>NZ_JAAAXJ010000009.1 GCF_009910705.1 Microvirga arsenatis | reverse complement strand
GACAACGACGACGACTTCCCGGGCTTCGACGGCGAGACCGACTTCGGCGTCATCCGCGCCGGTCTGAACTTCCGCTTCGGCACCTACTAAGATCCGGCGCCGCAGCACAACACAACAAGGCCCGGGGGCAACCCCGGGCCTTTTCGTTTTTGAAGCGCGGAATGGGGTTTTCAGCGGACCTGCGGGCAGAGGTCCTTAATTACGTTGCGTAACTGTGTTTGGGCGGTCACAGATTGTGGTCATGATCCATTTTATAGCTGTCACCGGCAATCTGTCGGCGCGTGCCGAGTATCGCTACACGCAGTTCGACAATCTCAGCAACGACCTGACGCCGCTCTTCAATTCGCGCGTCACCTCCGATGCCGATGTCGAGTTCCATACCGTCCGGGTGGGCGTGAGCTACAAGTTCGGCAGCTACTGAACTCAAATCCGTCGTTCAGCAAACAGGCCCGGCTTTGCCGGGCCTGTCCTTTTGGTCCTGCAACAGGCGGCATTCTGCCGAATGGGCCTGAAGGTCGGACCTAGGGCGGTTACTCGACGATGGTCACCACCTTGCGGGTCCGCGGGTCCACGAGAACCACGTCGTCGTTATAGACGAAGTAGCGGTAGCCCTTCACGGACGGGATCTCGGACACGATCGTCTCGGGAACGGTCTGCAGCTCAACCGTTTCCGGGACCGTGGCGCCGACCGTCACGCGCTCCTTGATGGTGACGGGCTTCGCCGTGCTGAGCTGCTGGCGAATGACGGTACGCTTCTCGGGAGCGATCGTGAGGGAGCCCGTCGTCTCGGTGGTCGTGGTCGTCACCGAGGTCTGGGCGCCAGCGGGGACGGCGGTCAGCAGGCCGATGGCGGCTGCGGTCGCGATCATGACGCTTTTCATGTTCAATCTCCTCTGAAGTTCTCCGGGCGCATGGAAGCGCCGGCGTGAACGGGGCTGCCCGTTCACTCGGGTCTGATAATTCAGATCGGCCGGATCCGTTCCCCTCCCGATGGTCTTTAAGCCTCCACGAGGGCCTAAGCTCCTGAATCCTCGACAAAAAAAGCCGGAGCTCTGGGAGCTCCGGCTTAGGAAGGCCGCTGTCCGAGCAGCCGGGAGGAAGGCCTGGTCGTCAGACCGAGTAGTACATCTGGAACTCGACCGGGTGCGGGGTCATCTCGAAGCGGGCGACCTCGGTCATCTTCAGCTCGATGTAGCTGTCGATGAAATCGTCGTTGAAGACGCCGCCGGCCTTCAGGAAGGCACGGTCCTTGTCCAGGCTGGCGAGGGCCTCGCGCAGAGAGCCGCACACGGTCGGGATCTTCTTCAGCTCGCGCGGCGGCAGGTCGTAGAGGTCCTTGTCCATGGCCGGGCCGGGGTCGATCTTGTTGATGATGCCGTCGAGGCCGGCCATCAGCATCGCGGCGAAGGCAAGATACGGGTTGGCGGTCGGATCGGGGAAGCGAACCTCGACGCGCTTGGCCTTCGGCGAGGTCGTCCACGGGATGCGGCAGGAGGCCGAGCGGTTGCGGGCCGAGTAGGCCAGCAGCACCGGAGCCTCATAGCCGGGGACGAGGCGCTTGTAGGAGTTCGTCGACGGGTTGGTGAAGGCGTTGAGCGCCTTGGCGTGCTTGATGATGCCGCCGATGTACCACAGGCATTCCTGCGAGAGGTCGGCGTACTTGTTCCCGGCGAAAAGCGGCTTGCCGCCCTTCCACAGGGACTGGTGCACGTGCATGCCCGAGCCGTTGTCGCCATAGACGGGCTTCGGCATGAAGGTGGCCGTCTTGCCGTAGGACTGGGCCACGTTGTGGATGCAGTACTTGTAGATCTGCATCTCGTCGGCGGTGCGGACGAGGGTGTTGAACTTCGTACCGAGTTCGTGCTGGGCGGAGGCCACCTCGTGGTGGTGCTTCTCGACCGTGACGCCCATGGCCTTCATGGCCGCCAGCATCTCGCTGCGCATGTCCTGGGCGGAATCCAGCGGGGGAACCGGGAAGTAGCCGCCCTTGACCGGGATGCGGTGGCCCAGATTGCCGCCCTCATAGGCCGTGTCGCCGTTGATCGGCAGCTCGGCCGCATCGAGCTTGAAGCCCGTGTTGTAGGGATCGGCGGAGATCTTCACGTCGTCGAAGACGAAGAACTCGGCCTCGGGGCCCACATAGACCGTATCGGCGATGCCCGTGGACTTGAGGTAGGCCTCGGCCTTCTTGGCGATGCCGCGCGGGTCGCGGTTGTAGGGCTCGCCGGTGGCCGGCTCGAGAATGTCGCAGTTGATCGACATGGTGGCCGCCGAGAAGAACGGGTCCATCTGGGCCGTCGTCGGGTCGGGCATGAGGGTCATGTCGGATTCGTTGATCGCCTTCCAGCCGGCGATGGACGAGCCGTCGAACATGATGCCGTCGGCGAACAGGTCCTCATCGACCATCGACACGTCGAAGGTCACGTGCTGCCACTTGCCGCGCGGGTCGGTGAAACGGAAGTCGACATACTGGACGTCGTTGTCCTTGATCGCCTTGAGCACATCCTTGGCGGTCTGCATGATGGTCTGGTCCTCTTCTGCCCTTGAAAGTCATCCTTGGCCGTCAGGCCTTGGCTTGGAAAAGCAAGCCTAGATCGCGTCGGATCCGGTCTCGCCCGTGCGGATACGAACGGCCTCCTCGACCGTCGAAACGAAAATCTTGCCGTCGCCGATGCGACCGGTCTGTGCGGCTTTGCGGATGGCCTCGATGGCAGCGTCCGCCATGTCGTCATTGAGAACGATCTCGAGCTTCACCTTCGGCAGGAAGTCGACGACATATTCCGCGCCGCGGTAGAGCTCGGTGTGGCCCTTCTGGCGGCCGAAGCCCTTGGCCTCGATCACGGTGATGCCCTGCAGGCCGACTTCCTGGAGAGCTTCTTTGACTTCATCGAGCTTGAAGGGCTTGATGATGGCTTCGATCTTCTTCATCCCGTTCAACCGTTCTCGTTCGAGGTTTTGCTGCTTTTAGCACCGGCAGGGAGGAGCCTTCCATGGCCTCGCGGATTCAAAGCTGCCCATTCTGCCGACTTGATGGGCATCTTCTGACCAAAGTTTGTGCAGTTGCGAAAATCCTCGTCAAACCCGGCAAAACAGGTTCACTTTGCGCCCATGACAGCCCCTGAACTGGTCCTGACCCCTTCGGAAATGAAGCAGGCCGACCGGGATGCCATTGCGAGCGGCATTCCCGGGATTAAGCTCATGCGGCGGGCGGGGCGTGCCGTGGCCGAGTGTGCCGAAAAATTAGCCTCTCCCGGTGCCGCCATCGTCGTGGCGGCGGGACCCGGGCAGAACGGAGGCGACGGCTTCATCGCGGCCAGTCTCCTGGCCGAGCGCGGCTACCGGGTGACGCTGGGGCTCCTGGGGCCGGCAGAGCGCCTGATGGGCGATGCGGCCGAGGCTGCCCAGGGATGGAAGGGTGGGATCGTTCCCATCGAGGATCTGCGCTTTGACGATGCCGACCTGATCGTCGATGCCCTGTTCGGCACCGGCCTTGCCCGCGATCTCGGGGGAGAGGCCCGGCTGGCCGTCGAGCGCATGAACGCTTCGGCCAAGCCGATTCTCGCCGTCGACCTCCCGTCCGGGATCGACGGCGACACCGGCGCGGTCCGGGGTGCCGCGGTCAGGGCCGATCGAACGGTGACCTTCGCGGCCCGAAAGCCGTGCCATCTTCTGATGCCGGGGCGGGCACATTGCGGCGCGGTCGAGGTGGCGGATATCGGGATACCGCGGCCCATTCTGGAGGCCCGGGGCGGAACCCTGTTCGCCAATGCCCCGGCGCTGTGGCGGCACAGGCTGCCGAGACCCGGTCTCACCTCCCACAAATACGAGCGCGGCCACACCCTCGTGGCCTCCGGCGGCGCCACCCGGACGGGCGCGGCCCGGCTCGCGGCGCGGGCGGCGCTGCGGATCGGCTCCGGGCTCGTGACGGTGGCCTCGCCGCCGGAGGCGATCGGCGTCAACGCGGCGCACCTCACCGCCATCATGCTGCGCGGCTGCGACGGGCCGGAGGGGCTGCACACCATCCTGCAGGACCAGCGCTTCAATGCCCTGGTGCTCGGGCCGGCGCTCGGCGTCCATGCGGGCACGCGCGCCATGGTGACGGTCGCCGTGCACGCGCGGCGCAGCCTCGTCCTCGATGCGGATGCGCTCACCTCGTTCGAGGGCCTGGCCTCCGAACTGCACGGCGCCTTCAGCCACGCGCCGACGGTGCTCACCCCGCACGGTGGCGAGTTCACGCGCCTGTTCAAGGGACGCCCGGATCTGCTTGATCCGGAATCGAAAATCGAGCGTGCGCGCCGGGCTGCCGCCTATACGGGGGCGGTGGTGCTGCTCAAGGGTGCGGACACGGTGATCACCGCGCCGGACGGGCGCGCCGCCATCAACGAGAATGGAACGCCGTATCTCGCCACCGCCGGATCCGGCGACACCCTCTGCGGCCTCATCGCCGGCCTGATGGCCCAGGGAGTGCCCGCCTTCGAGGCGGCCTGCGCCGGCGTCTGGATCCACGCCGAGGCGGGAGAGCGCTTCGGGCCGGGCCTGATCGCCGAGGATCTCGCCGAGCTGGTGCCCGGGGTCCTGCGGGATCTGCTCAGGTAACCTCGATCCAGGTCCACAGGCCCGCATCGAACCGCTCCAGCACGGTCGAGGCCAGCAGCCACCGGCCGGGATTGTCGGCCACGAAGGCGATTCGGACGGTTCTGTTCTCCGGCACCTGAACCGTGTCCAGCCAATAGGGCTCCCAGCCGTCGTCCAGCGCATGCAGGAGGCGGAAGGAATGGCCATGCAGGTGCAGGGGCTGCATGAAAGCGGTCTGGTTCGTGAGCGTCAGCACCACCGGACTGCCGCGCTTCACCTTGACGAGCGGGGATCCCGTCGGCTGACCGGCCGCTCCGTTGATGGTCCATGGGGCGTTCGGGGCCTTGGGATCGCCCTTGATGACCACATCCTTGCGGGTGGCGTTCTGGAGCCTGATGGTCTCCGGCAGCTTCGTGTTGGCCGGCAGCGGGGCGATGGCGGGCAGGGCGGGGCGCCTCTCGCCGGCAGTCGCTATTTCCAGCAGGGGCAGACCGTCGCCGATCAGGGCCGTGACGGTGCCTGCCGCTCCTGCCTCGGGGGCCAGGTCCACGAGCAAGTCGTAGCGGGTGCCCGGCGCGAAGGGCAGGGAGGCCCTCAGGGGTTCGAAGGTGCTGGTCGGCTGGCCGTCGACGGCGATCACGTAAGCCTTCAGCCCGTCGAAGCGCAGGCGCATGGCCCGGGCGTTGCAGGCATTGGCCAGCCGCAGCCGCAGCCGTCCGCCGGGAGGCGCCTCGATCTTCTGGGGCGTCGGCTGGCCGTTCAGGCCGAGCCAGCTCCCGAGGCGGCCCGCAGGGGCAGCGCCGGACGGTTTCTCGAAGGGCGTGAGCGAACCATTGCCATCCAGGCTCCAGTCGTCGACGAGCAGGGCGAGATCGCGGTCGACCTGCGGAGGATCGGCCTCCTCCACGATGAGCAGTCCTGAGAGGCCGCGCTCCTGGGGCTCGGCGCTGCGGCCGAGCACGCAGGGACGGATCAGGAAGGTGCCCGCATCGGGCGGAACGAAGCGGTAATCGTAGGACCGGCCGGGCGGCACCGGATCCTGGGTCAGTCCGCCGACGCCGTCCATGCCATTGGGGCCGCGAACCCCGTGGAAGTGGAGGGAAAGGGGCAGGTCGGTCTCGTTGGCGAGGGTGAGATTCAGCTCCTCGCCGTGCCTGACACGGAAGGCCGGGGCCAGAGTTTTGTCGAAGATCCAGGCCTCCACCTCCGATCGTGCATCGGGCTGGAGCCGGACGAGATTGGGCTCGGCCTTCAGGACGCCGGACTGAGCGGCCGCCGGGCTCTGCGCCAAGGCTGCTCGGGGCAGGCCGATCAGGGAGGTGGCGAGGCCGGCGGTGACGGCGCGGCGGGTGATCATGCGGGAGGGCTCACGGCGGTGGAGGATGCTGCAACGGGTACAGCCTTGAACGCGAACGGCCAAGTTCGGTTGCCTTTTGCCGCACACCAACTTTTTTGATGCACCGTCTTTCAACCGTGCTATAGAGCCGCGTCCCGGACGAGGGGCGCGTTCGCGCGCGCCGCTCCCGCGCGGGCGTGGCGGAATTGGTAGACGCACTGGATTTAGGTTCCAGCGACGAAAGTTGTGGGGGTTCGAGTCCCTCCGCCCGCACCAATCCCGCCGGGATTGGGCTCCGGAGGCTCCATGTGGCTTGGGTTGTGACGGCCTGATGCGGCATCGGCCGGAGCCTGGATTTGAGATTCTTTCGAGTGGATGAAGGCGAATAGTACCATGCAGGTGACGGAAACACTGTCCCAAGGCTTGAAGAGAGAGTTCAAGGTCGTGCTCCCGGCCACCGAGTTGGAAGAGCGCCTGAACAGCGAATTGTCGACCCTCAAGGATCGCGTGCGGCTCAACGGCTTCCGCCCCGGCAAGGTGCCGGTGGGGCACCTGCGCAAGGTCTATGGCCGCTCGGTGATGGCCGACGTCCTGCAGAACGCCGTCAACGAGGCCAACCGCAAGATCGTCGAGGACAACGGCCTGAAGCTCGCCAACGAGCCGCAGATCCAGTTCCCCGAGAACAAGGACGAGGTCGAGAAGGCCATGGAGGCCAAGGGCGACCTGGCCTTCACCGTCGCCCTCGAGGTGCTGCCGGTCTTCGAGCTCGCCGACCTGTCCGACGTCTCGGTCAAGAAGCCGGTGGCCGAGGTGACCGACGCCGAGGTCAACGAATCGCTCGAGCGCATGGCCAAGCAGAACCGCTCCTTCGAGACGAAGGACGGCGCCGCCGCCTCCGGCGACCGGGTGGTGGTGGACTTCGTGGGCCGCATCGACGGCGCCGAGTTCGAGGGCGGCAAGGGTGAGGACATCCGGGTCGAGCTCGGCTCCAACACCTTCATCCCGGGCTTCGAGGACCAGCTCGTCGGCCTCAAGGCCGGCGACACCAAGCTGGTCAAGGTGAAGTTCCCCGAGAACTACCTGGCGCCGCACCTGGCCGGCAAGGATGCCGAGTTCGACGTGACCGTGAAGGAGGTTGAGGCTCCCGGCGAGCTGAAGATCGACGACGAGATGGCCAAGGGCTTCGGCATGGAATCCCTGGACAAGCTCAAGGACGCGATCCGCGACGCCATCAAGCGTGACTTCGAGGCCCAGTCCCGCCGCAAGGTGAAGAAGGAGCTTCTCGACGCCCTGGACGCCAAGTACAGCTTCGAGCTGCCGCCGACCCTGGTCGAGCAGGAATTCACGGCCGTGTGGTCGCAGGTCCTGGGCGACATGAAGTCCAACAACCGCACCTTCGAGGATGAAGGCACCACCGAGGAAGAGGCCAAGGCCGAGTACCGGAAGATCGCCGAGCGCCGCGTGCGCCTCGGTTTGGTCCTTGCGCAGATCGGCGAGAAGACCGATATCAAGATCTCCGACGATGAGGTGACTCAGGCCCTCATCGAGCGGGTCCGCCAGTATCCCGGCCAGGAGCGCCAGGTTTGGGAGTTCTACCAAAAGAACCCGCAGGCCCTAGCTGAAATCCGGGCTCCCCTGTTCGAAGAGAAGGTCGTCGACCATATCCTGTCCCAGGTGAAGGTGGACGAGGAGACCGTCTCCAAGGATGTCCTCTTCAGCGACGAGGACGAGGGCGGAGAGAAATCCGGCAAGGGCGAGTAACGCTCCCTTAAGCGTCTCGTTGCTTGCATGACATGCACGGCCGCGGATTCGCGCGGCCGAAACGGAGCAGTGAGACAATGAGAGATCCGGTAGCGCTCTTCAACAACACGCTCGTCCCCATGGTGGTCGAGCAGTCGAACCGCGGCGAGCGTGCGTTCGACATCTATTCGCGCCTCCTGCGCGAGCGGATTATCTTCCTCACGGGTCCGGTCGAAGACTACTCGGCCTCGCTGATCGTGGCACAGCTCCTGTTCCTCGAGGCCGAGAACCCGAAGAAGGAGATCTCCTTCTACATCAACTCGCCCGGCGGCGTGGTGACCTCGGGCCTGTCGATCTACGACACCATGCAGTTCATCCGCTGCCCGGTCTCGACCCTCTGCGTCGGCCAGGCGGCCTCCATGGGCTCCCTCCTGCTGACCGCCGGCGAGAAGGGCATGCGCTTCGCGCTCCCGAACGCCCGCATCATGGTCCACCAGCCCTCCGGCGGCTACCAGGGCCAGGTCACGGACATCATGATCCATGCCCGCGAGAGCGAGGCCCTCAAGCGCCGCCTGAACGAGATCTACGTCCAGCACACCGGCCAGCCCTACGAGGTCATCGAGCGGGCCCTGGAGCGCGACAATTTCATGACCGCCGAAGCGGCCCAGGAGTTCGGGCTGATCGACCAGGTGATCGCCAAGCGTCCCGAGCCTGCGGCTCCCCCGGCGTAATCCTTAAATCCTGGGGACAAATTCCTCCCGGGTGCGTCTTTTTGGCGGCCTATCCCGTTTCTATTGATCAGGCGGCATTCGCGTGATTGCATGTGGATTCGGGAGGCCGGGCGATTTGGGCGTTCAATTCTTAGCGACGGAACATTTTGTTAGCTCCGTCGCTCATAACTTAGAGGTGTTGGGCCGGCAGGGGCCGTCCCGGCACGGATTGGAGATGTGATAATGACCAAGGCTGGCGGCAACGACTCCAAGAGCACGCTGTACTGCTCCTTTTGCGGCAAGAGCCAGCATGAGGTTCGCAAGCTGATCGCTGGCCCGACGGTTTTCATCTGCGATGAATGCGTCGAGCTCTGCATGGACATCATCCGCGAGGAGTCGAAATCGTCTCTCGTGAAGTCCCGCGACGGGGTGCCGACCCCGAAGGAAATCAGCCGCGTTCTGGACGACTACGTGATCGGCCAGGAGCACGCCAAGAAGGTGCTCTCGGTGGCGGTCCACAACCACTACAAGCGCCTGGCCCACGCCACGAAGCACAACGACGTGGAACTGGCCAAGTCCAACATCCTGCTCATCGGCCCCACCGGCTCCGGCAAGACCCTGCTGGCCCAGACGCTCGCCCGGATCCTGGACGTGCCCTTCACCATGGCCGACGCCACGACCCTCACCGAGGCCGGCTACGTGGGCGAGGACGTGGAGAACATCATCCTCAAGCTGCTCCAGGCCTCCGACTACAACGTCGAGCGGGCGCAGCGCGGCATCGTCTATATCGACGAGATCGACAAGATCTCCCGCAAGTCGGACAACCCCTCGATCACCCGGGACGTCTCGGGCGAGGGCGTGCAGCAGGCGCTCCTGAAGATCATGGAAGGCACCGTGGCCTCCGTGCCCCCGCAGGGCGGTCGGAAGCACCCGCAGCAGGAGTTCCTGCAGGTGGACACCACGAACATCCTGTTCATCTGCGGCGGCGCCTTCGCCGGCCTCGAGCGGATCATCGCCGGGCGCGGCAAGGGAACCTCCATCGGCTTCGGCGCCACAGTCCAGGCCCCGGACGACCGCCGGACCGGCGAGATCTTCCGCGAGGTGGAGCCTGAGGATCTGCTGAAGTTCGGCCTGATCCCCGAGTTCGTCGGCCGCCTGCCGGTCCTGGCGACCCTGGAGGACCTGGACGAGGAAGCCCTCAAGAAGATCCTGCAGGAGCCCAAGAACGCCCTGGTGAAGCAGTACCAGCGCCTGTTCGAGATGGAGAACGTGACCCTGACCTTCCAGGACGAGGCCCTGAGCCTCATCGCCCGCAAGGCGATCGAACGGAAGACGGGCGCCCGCGGCCTGCGCTCCATCATGGAGGGCATCCTGCTCGAGACCATGTACGAGCTGCCAGGCCTCGATTCCGTCGAGCAGGTGGTGATCGGGCCCGAGGTGGTGGAGGGCAAGGCCAAGCCGCTCTTCATCCACGGCGAGCGCAACGATCAAGCCGCCAGCGCCAGCGCCTGACCGGGATCCAGGGGCTCCCGATGAACCGATCCGTTGCGGGCAATCTTCTTGAAAGGAAGGGCCCGCAACGCCACATTATCTCTTGCGCCGGCGCCGTCCGCTCATTGCCCGAGGGAGGGCCCTGCGTACCGGATGCAGCCCATAATAAAAGCCTGAGCATCCCGGTTATCCGTCTGAGATCCAGCTCATGTGAGGGGACTCCCGGACGCAGTCAAAAGGAAGCTGTCTCATGACACAATCGAAGCCACGTCAGCCTGTCGTTCCAGGCTCGACCGGAACCTATGCGGTTCTGCCTCTGCGCGACATTGTTGTCTTTCCGCATATGATCGTGCCGCTCTTCGTCGGCCGCGAAAAGTCGATCCGCGCGCTTGAGGAGGTGGTCAAGGGGGACCGTCACATTCTCCTGGCGACCCAGATCGATGCGACGGACGACGACCCGGCGACGGATGCGATCTACAAGGTCGGCACCCTGGCCAACGTGCTCCAGCTCCTGAAGCTGCCCGACGGCACCGTGAAGGTGCTCGTGGAGGGCGCGAGCCGGGCCAAGGTGAAGGCCTATACCCGGACCGATGAATACTACGAGGCCGAGGCCGAGGTCCTGCCCGATTCCCTGGGCGACCGGGTGGAGGCCGAGGCGCTTGCCCGCTCCGTGGTGTCCGAGTTCGAGAACTATGTGAAGCTGAACAAGAAGGTGTCGCCGGAGGTCGTGACCGCGGTGACCCAGATCGACGAGCCGGCCAAGCTCGCCGACACCATCGCTTCGCATCTGGCCATCAAGATCGCCGACAAGCAGGCGATCCTGGAGACCGCCACCGTGGCCCAGCGCCTGGAGAAGGTGCTCGGCATGATGGAGAGCGAGATTTCCGTTCTCCAGGTCGAGAAGCGGATCCGCACCCGCGTGAAGCGTCAGATGGAGAAGACGCAGCGCGAGTACTACCTCAACGAGCAGATGAAGGCGATCCAGAAGGAGCTCGGCGACGACGAAGGTCGCGACGAGCTGGCCGAGCTCGAGGAGAAGATCGAGAAGACGAAGTTCACGAAGGAAGCCCGCGAGAAGGCCCTGGGCGAGCTCAAGAAGCTCCGCCAGATGTCGCCCATGTCCGCGGAAGCCACCGTCGTGCGCAACTATCTCGACTGGCTGCTCGGGATCCCGTGGAACCGCCGCTCGAAGATGAAGAAGGACCTAAAGGCCGCCCAGGGCATCCTGGATTCGGACCATTACGGCCTGGACAAGGTCAAGGAGCGCATCGTCGAGTATCTGGCCGTGCAGCAGCGCGCCAACAAGCTCACGGGCCCGATCCTCTGCCTCGTCGGCCCTCCCGGCGTGGGCAAGACCTCGCTCGGCAAGTCCATCGCCAAGGCCACGGGCCGTGAGTTCGTGCGCATGTCGCTCGGCGGCGTCCGCGACGAGTCGGAGATCCGCGGTCACCGGCGCACCTATATCGGCTCGATGCCCGGCAAGATCATCCAGTCGATGCGGAAGGCCAAGACCTCCAACCCGCTCATCCTGCTCGACGAGATCGACAAGATGGGCATGGACTTCCGCGGCGACCCGTCGGCGGCCCTGCTGGAGGTGCTCGACCCCGAGCAGAACTCGACCTTCAACGACCATTACCTGGAGGTCGACTACGACCTGTCCAACGTGATGTTCGTGACCACGGCCAACACGCTCAACATTCCCGGCCCGCTCCTCGACCGCATGGAGGTGATCCGCATCGCGGGTTACACCGAGGAGGAGAAGGCCGAGATCGCCCGCACCCACCTGATCCCCACCTCCATGCAGAAGCATGGCCTGGCGGAGAAGGAGTGGAAGATCGGCGACGAGGCTCTCCTCATGCTGATCCGCCGCTACACCCGCGAGGCGGGCGTGCGCAACCTCGAGCGCGAGATCAACAATCTCGTCCGCAAGGCCGTGAAGGAGATCCTGATCTCCAAGGTCAAGTCCGTCGAAGTCTCGACCGACAACCTGCCCGAATTCCTCGGTCCTCCGCGCTACCGCTACGGCGAGGCCGAGACGGAGGATTCGGTCGGCACGGTCACGGGTCTCGCCTGGACCGAGGTGGGCGGCGAGCTGCTCACCATCGAAGGCATCATGATGCCGGGCAAGGGCAAGATGACCGTCACGGGCAACCTGCGTGACGTCATGAAGGAATCGATCTCGGCTGCGGCGTCCTATGTCCGCTCCCGGGCCGTCGATTTCGGCGTCGAGCCGCCCCTGTTCGACCGCCGGGACATCCACGTGCACGTGCCGGAAGGCGCGACGCCCAAGGACGGCCCGTCTGCCGGCATCGCCATGGCGAGCGCCATCGTCTCCGTCATCACCGGCATCCCGATCCGCCGCGATGTGGCCATGACGGGCGAGGTGACGCTGCGGGGCAGGGTGCTGCCCATCGGCGGCCTGAAGGAGAAGCTCCTGGCGGCCCTTCGCGGCGGGATCAAGAAGGTCCTGATCCCCGAGGAGAACGCCAAGGATCTGGTCGACATCCCGGCGAGCGTGAAGAACGGTCTCGAGATCGTTCCGGTCTCCATGATGGACCAGGTTCTCCAGCATGCCCTCGTGCGCATGCCGGAGCCCATCGAGTGGGACGAGGCCTCCGTGCCGAAGGGGCCGAAGCCGGCGGTCGAGGACGACTCGACCGGGGTCGTGGCCCACTAAGCGCCCGTACCTGACGTTAGGAGAGAAGCCCCCCGGCACCTGCCGGGGGGCTTCTTTTTTGCTGAAAACCGCCGAAAAGCGGCTGCTTTCAGCCACTTCGGGTCTTGCTTACGGACAAGCTTTACGCCAAACGGAGGGTCCCTGAAACGGTGGACCATTTCCTTCGCGGCCGCCGTGATCACTGGAGGTTAGATATGAATAAAGGCGAGCTCGTTGCGGCCGTCGCCGACAAGGTGGGCCTTTCGCGGGGCCAGGCTGGTGAGGCGATCGACGCCGCCATCGAGGCGATCACCGGTGCCCTCAAGAAGGGCGACGAGGTGAAGATCGTCGGTTTCGGCACCTTCGTGGTGACCAACCGTGCGGCCGGCGAGGCGCGCAACCCGCGCACCGGCGAGAAGGTGAAGGTCCCTGCGTCCAAGACCCCGAAGTTCCGCGCCGGCGCGGGCCTGAAGGAAGCCGTGAACGCGAAGTAAGCGCCTTTTCGGCAGTGTTTGCTTGCAAAGAGGGTCGACCGCGCTTGCGTTGTCGGCCTTCTGTTTTTATGTCAGGCCGGACGGGCGGTTAGCTCAGTTGGTAGAGCTTCGGTTTTACACACCGCAGGTCGGGGGTTCGAGTCCCTCACCGCCCACCATGCCTCCCCCTGGGCCACGCGTCACGGCGCGTCACTTTCCTGTTCCTCATCCAGCCGGTCGAGCACCTTCTCGGGAGCCACATGGCGCTCCAGCTCACGGAGGGTCGGGTCCTGGGCCTCCTTGATGCCGAGGTGCTGAGCGATGGCCCGGGTCAGCGTGAGCAGGCGCGTGATCTCGTGCTCCGAGAGCAGATTGGTCTGCAGATCCAGTTCGGAACGCCGGTCGGCCTCGGCCGCGGCCCGGTTCTGGCTGATCAGCACGAAGGTTGACAGAAAGATCGCCTCCACCGAGGCGAAGGTCGCCAGGATCACGAAGGTGGGATCGAAGGCGGGAAGCCCCGGGATGAGGTTCAGGTTGGCGGCGACCCAGCCTGCCACGAGGAAGAGGTGAACATAGACGAAGGCCATGCTTCCGGTGAACCGGGTGATCGTCTCCGCGATGCGGTCCTGAAGGCTCGCTTCTCTTTCCGCCTCCTGACGCTTGCGCTTCAGGGCATCGATGTTGCGCTCCAGAACTGAAGCGAGGACATTCGGCTCGATCGGAGGCGTGCTTGGGCTACCCCTCTGCGTCTTCGCATCATGACCAGATCTGGGCTCCGCCACGGCCTTCTCCTTTCACCTCTTGCAGGCTCCCTGAGAACGGCTGGGCTTGCGAAGAGTTCAGGCCGGTGCCCCGGCCTTTGCTCGTGTGTCGCCCCTGGGCTGGAACGCCGCACCCGAACGGCGAAACATTCGGCCGTCAGGTGGGTTTGGCAAGAATCCTCCAAGGATTGCTCCTGAGACTTCAACCCGCTCCAGACCTCTCTGGAGCGGGTCTTTTCTGCCTGCGCCGTCAGCGCAAGGTCTTCTGCATCTCCTCGAGCATGGCGATGTGCTCGCGGATGTGGCCGCGGGCCATCTTGGCCACATTCATATGCTCGCGGTTCTGCGGGTTCGACTGCAGATAGCGCTCCTGGACCTGCAGCAGATCGCGGTGGCCCTGCAGCTGGCCTTCCAGGTACATCCTGTCGAAATCGGCGCCGGCCTGCTGGCTCTGCATCTTCTGGATCATCTCGCGGGCGCTCGCGTCCATCTGCATCGCCGGCATGCCCGCACCGCTCTGGCCCGCGGCCGCCCCCGTCGCCGAGGTCATGCCGGGATCCATCATGGAGCGCAGAACCTCGGAGAGGGTCATCTGCTCCTGCATCTCGAAATTGGCAAAGCGCTTCAGGTCATCGTTGCGGAGCTTGTTCATGGCGGCCCGGCTCGTTTCCAGAGCCACCATGCCGAGCTGCATGGTCTGCTGCATGTGCTGCATGTCGGCCTGGCCCATCTGACCGCCCGCGCGGTTCATGGGCATGCCGCCCGCGGCGCCAGACGGGCCCGAGGGCATGGCGGGCGAGCCGCCGCTCGTCTGCGCGAGGGCGGGGCCGACAACGAGCGCGGCGGCGAGGCCGCCAAGAAGGGCACGACGATCCATTGGTCTCTCCTGCTGATCATCCGGCTCGGCCGCGACACGCCGAAGGAGCGCTCGACTCTGGGCCGCCGTTGCGGGGCGAACGCCACCGGAGGGGCTTTGTTTCAGCTCGGCCATGATACAATCAACAGCTTGTGACGGCTGGCGTGCAGGTTTGATGGAGGGCACCCGTCCGGGCCTGGAAGACGAAGGCGAAAGGAGCCGGCCGCAGCCACATGCCCCCGCTTTGGGAAAGGGCACCATCCAAGGAGCCGGTTCCGGCTTCCCCGGTGCGCAAAGCGGAGAGCGAACCTGCTGACTCAGATGATGCGGAGCGGCTTTCGGCGTGCCATCCTGCCACAAAAGCCAACGGCGCCCGAAGGGGCGCCGCATCCAATCCTGCCTGAGCAGGCTCAAGGGCTTTGAATGGTCGGAGCGGCGGGATTTGAACCCACGACCCCTAGTCCCCCAGACTAGTGCGCTAACCGGGCTGCGCTACGCTCCGACGCCTTGACGGCTTGTGTCACTTAGCTCCGGCGGTGCGGCTGTGCAACCCCTGAAATTCACTTTGGCCGGGAAACTCGCCGGAAGCGCGGGCGGCACTACCGTGCCAGGGGTGATCTCATGAGGCGGATGCGGGCGAGGGTGTCGCCGGTCACTGCGATGCGAGCGGCTTCGAAGGAGGGAGGCGCCGTGCGGCCGGTGCCGTTGCTGAAGGCGTAGGGTTCCAGGGGCAGGCCGTTGGGGGCGCGATCGAGGGCGTTGTTGCCGTTCGTGTCCTGGAAGGCGGCGATCGCGTAGGTGCCTTCGGGAAGGTTCTGGAAGAGCACCCGGAACTCTCCCGACGGGGGCTGGATCCTCTGGCTGTAGCCGCAGGATCCGAAATCGAGGGAGCCGGAGCAGATTCCAACCAGGACGATTCCGCCTGCCGGATCGGCGCCCTCCACGTGGACGGCGAGCTGGGCGGCGGCGGCGCTGCCCATCGTTGCAAGACCCACGAGAAGCGCGGCTGCTGAACGAACCATGGATGCTTGCCCCGATGCGGTTGCGACCCTTGCGATCTTTCGATCAGCATAGGTGGAGCGGCCGGGGCGGATGGCGAGGTCTTCACAGCTTTTGGAGCACCGTCCGGGTTGCCCTTTCCCATGCGGGAGAGCGGGCTAGGTTCATGGGAGGCCGGCCGAGGCTTCCGGCACGCCCTTCCGTTCACAACCGGTACCGTTTTCGATGAGCCCTTCCTTCCTGGCGAACCAGGACCCGCCGATGCCGCAGGGGACGCCTCTGACCGGAGCGCCGGCGGTTGCGACCCTGGCCGGGATCCATGTGTCCTATGGCCAGCGCACGGTGCTGCAGGGCCTGGACCTCACCTTGAGGGCCGGGGAGATCTTCGCGCTGCTCGGGCGCAACGGAACGGGCAAGTCGACCCTGATGCGCCTTCTCACGGGGCAGATGGCGGCCTCGGCCGGCGAGGTGAGGGTGTTCGGCGCCGATCCGTGCCGGACTGCGGAGCCGCGACGGCTGATGAGCCTCGTTCCCCAGGAGATCGCCCTCTATCCCCGCCTGACCGTGCGGGAGAACCTGGAGGTGCTTGGCGGCATGATGGGCTTGAGGCGCACGGACATTTCCCGGCGCGTGGAGGAGGCCATGATCCTCGCGCGGCTCGAGGACAGGCGCGACGACCTCGTCGAGCATCTCTCGGGCGGCTACAAGCGCCGGGCGAACATCGCCGCGGCCCTGCTCACCCGGCCCCGGCTCCTGCTGCTCGACGAGCCCACCGTCGGGGTGGATGTGGAGGCCCGCCTGTCGCTCCACCGGACGCTGCGGGACCTTCGGGACCATGGCACGGCCGTCCTGCTCACGACGCACGATCTCGACGAGGCGCGGGCGCTGTCGGACCGCGTCGGCATCCTGGCTGCGGGGCGGCTGGCGGAGGAGGGGCCCATCGGCGGCATTCTCCAGCGGATATACGGCGAACGGCGCGAGGTCGTGCTCGTACTGAGCCGGGAGCCGGACATGAAGAAGCTGGATGCGCTGCGGCGTCTCGGCTTCGAGCCCACCCCCAATCCGCTCGAATGGAGCTGCTGGGTCGGCGGCCCCGACATCTTCGGTGCCCTGCAGTCCAGCCTCACGCGAAGCGGCATCGACCTGCACGAGATCCGCCTGCGGGAGCCGGGCCTCGAGCATGTGCTCTCGCGGGTGGAGGAGGGGCTGCGATGATCGTCCCCGCCGCCCGCGTCATGCTCCTGACCCTGCTGCGCGACCGCGGCGCGCTTGCCATGGCCTTCCTTCTGCCGCCGCTGATCTTCGTGATCTTCGCGTCGATCTTCTCCGCTGCCGGCGGCGACCAGCTGCGGCTGCATGTGGGCCTCGCCGACGTGGCGCGCAGCCCCGCCACCGCGCGGCTGGTGCAGGTGATCCTCCAGGAGCCGACCCTGCGCGTGACCTTCGGCGAGAGCGCCGGTTCCGAGGACGTGCGAAGGCTCGTGAAGGAGGGCGCGGTCGATGTGGGCCTTATTCTCCGGGGCGACCTCAATGCGCGCCGGGAGGGTGCCCCCGTTCTCCTCGTGACCCACGAGGCGAGGGCCATTGCCGGGGCGATCATGGCGGGGCATCTGCAGCGGCTGCTGGCGGTCCACATGCCGGATGTGGCCTTCAACCAGGTGCTCGCGGACCTGGAGGCTGTCGGCGGCATCACGTCGGAGCAGCGGGCCTGGATCGACGAGACCTTCCGGGAGAAGGCGGCCGGGACGCGGGACGATCCCCGCTCCCGCACGATCGGCCTCGTGGCGAGCGAGTCGGCCCTGCCGCAGAATGCGGGATGGGCCGTGTCGTATTATGCCGGAGCCGTCGCCGTGATGTTCCTGCTGCTCGCCGCCGTCCAGGGCGCGGTGGGGCTCATCGAGGAGCGGCGCCTGGGCGTCTACGACCGGCTCCTGGCCGGGCCTGGAGGCATTGCCGGAATCCTGATGGGCAAGTTCCTGTTCCTCGTCGCGCAGGGCACCGTGCAGGCGGCCCTGGTGTTCGCGACGGCTTACCTGCTCTACGACGTCGATGTGCCGGCCTCCTTCGGATCCTGGCTCGTCACCACCCTTGCGGTGGCCGCGGCGGCTTCGGCCCTGGCGCTGGCCTTGTGCAGCATCTGCACCTCGCGCCAGCAGGCGCAGGTGCTTTCGACCTTCGCAGTCCTCATCCTCTCGGCGGCAGGCGGCAGCATGGTGCCGCGTTTCTTCCTGCCGCCCTGGCTGCAGGAGGCGGGCTGGTGGACGCCGAATGCCTGGTCGATCCAGGCCTATTCCTCGGCGCTGACGCCGGGCTCGGCCTTCGCATCGCTTTCGCTGTCCTGGATCGTCCTGACCGCCATGGCGGCCGGGGCGCTGCTGCTCGCGCTCGCCGTCTCCCTGCGCCGCCGCTCGGTGTGACGCGACGGTCAGCGGCGATGCCGCGCGGGCGCTCCGCCGGGAGATTGGACGGAAAGCGCCCCCGACCGGATGCCCGCGGCAAGGCTCTCCTGCAGGCTGCCGGTTTGGAGCCAGACGTGGAGGAAGCCGGCATTGAAGGCATCGCCTGCGCCGGTGGTATCGACCACCTCGACGGGGAGCGCCCCGGCGGAGGCCTGTGCCGAGGCGGATGCGGCGGCCGCGCCCTGGGCGCCCAGCTTGAGCGCCACCACCGGGAAATGCCGCTTCAGCCTGCTCAGGATCGCTTCCACGGAGTGTTCCCCCGTGAGCGCCTCGCCTTCCTCGAGATTGGGAAGGAAGAGATCCACGCCCCGGCAGGCCTCGAAGAAGTCGGGGCCCTGCCGGATGAGGCGGTCGTCCCAGCTCGGGTCGAGGGAGACGGTCAGGCCATGGCTCCGGGCAGCGGCGACCACGCCCGGGATGTCGTTCAAGGTCGCAAATTCCGCGATGTGCAGGTGGCGCATCCCGGGAGCTGCCAGGGCCTCCTGAAGGGTGGCGGGCCGTGAGGCGCCGGCACGCCGGGACACGAAGGCCCGCTCGCCATCCTTCACCAGGGCGACGGTCGGCTGCGGGCCGGCATCGTCGGAACGCTCGACGAAGGACAGGTCGATGCCGCTCGCTTCCAGCTCCGGGTCGAGGCTGCGGGAGAGCGGATCGGTGCCGAGGCGCGTGAGCAGCGCAACCGGGCGGCCGAGGGAGGCGAGATGGGCCGCCGCGATATAGGCCCCGCCGCCGGCCGCGATCGTCACGTCCTGCGCGAAGCGTTCCCGGCCCAGCATCGGCATCTCCGGGAGGCCCGTGAAGATGATGTCGCAATAGGTCCGCCCAAGGCACAGGACCTTGTCGCGTGCGGAGGGCATGCCGGTCATCGGGCCGTCAGTGCCTTCTCGGTGGCCTTGTCGAAGTAGTAGAGCTTTTCCGCGGGGGCGTGGAGCGTGAGATGCTCGCCGATCCGAGGGATCTGGCGGCCCGGCGCGGAGCCGATGATGGTCTGCCCCGCGCTCTCGATATGCACCAGGGTCTCGGAGCCGAGGGTTTCCACCACGGCGACCGTGCCGGACACGGTCAGGCCCTCGGAGCCGGCACTCGATGGGACGAGGTCGTGGGGCCTTGCGCCGACGAGGATCTCGGAACTCGTTGCGGAGGCGAGGGGAGCCCGCACCGAGCCGCCGACCGCGAGGGCGGCTCCGCCGTCCTTCAGGGAGGCGGGCAAGAGGTTCATGGTGGGGCTGCCGATGAAGCGCGCGGTGAACACGTCGACGGGCTTCTCGTACAGCTCCAGGGGCGTGCCGACCTGCAGGATCCGACCCTCGCGCATCACCACGATCCGGTCCGCCATGGTCATGGCCTCCACCTGATCGTGGGTGACGAAGACCGAGGTGGTGCCGAGGCGGTGATGGAGCCGCTTGATCTCGATGCGCATCTGCGTGCGCAGCTGGGCATCGAGGTTGGAGAGAGGCTCGTCGAAGAGGAAGGCGGCCGGATCGCGCACCATGGCGCGGCCGATGGCGACGCGCTGGCGCTGGCCGCCCGACAGGGCCGAGGGTCTGCGCTCCAGAAGATGCGTCAGGCCGAGGGTCTCGGCCACCTGCTCCACGCGCCGGCGCTTCTCGCTCTTCGAAAGCTTGGAGCGGTAGAGGCCGAAGGCGATGTTCTCGGCGACCGTCACATGCGGGTAGATCGCGTAGTTCTGGAACACCATGGCGATGTTCCGGTCCCGCGGCTGGAGCTCGTTGACGACGCGCCCGTCGATGCGGATCGTGCCGTCGCTGATCTCCTCGAGCCCCGCGATCATCCTGAGCGTCGTGGACTTGCCGCAGCCCGAGGGGCCGACAAGGACGACGAACTCGCCGTCCTGGATCGAGAGGTCGATGCCGTGGACGACGGTGGCCGGTCCAAAGCGCTTGACGAGGCGCTCGAGTTCGATGGTCGCCATCAGCGGGCTCCGAGAAGTGCGGTGAAACGGGAATGGAGATCCTGGGCGCAAGCCTCGGCCCGACGCTGCGTCTCCTGCATCCGGCGGCGGATGTCGGCGATCTCCTGATTGTAGCCGGCAATCGCCTCGGAGAGCGCCCGCGGTGCCGGCCCGCCGAAGCGGTCGCGCACGGCGACGAAGTTTTCCGGGGAAACGATCTCGGCGAACTGCGCCCTGTCGACGCCGGTGCGCCGGCCCGCGCAGCGCTCGAAGGCGGCCTGGAAAGCCTCGTAGCCGTCCTCCGCGATGTCGCCGCCGACAGCCACCACGGCGCGGGACACCTCGGCTGCGATCTCGTGAGCCTCGCGGAACGACAGCCCCTCGCGGCGCACCAGGCTGTCGGCGAGTTCGGTCACCGTGATGCAGCTGCGGCGGATGTTCTGGCGCACCCGGTCGGGATTGATGCGCAGGGCCGGAACGAGGGCGGCAAGCAGGTCGAGGACGCGTCCGCCGCTTTCGAAGGCGCCGTATCCGAAGCCCTGGCTCTCGCCCTCGCTGTCGTTCATGTCCGTGAACGGCGTGTTGTGCATGATCGTGAGCATGGCCTGCGCCCGCCCGACCGTCTGGGAGGCGAGGTGGCGCATGTGCTCGATGGGGACCGGATTGCGCTTCTGCGGCATGATCGAGCTGATCTGCACGAAGGCGTTGGGCACGTAGACTTGGCCCACCTCGAAGCTCGTCCAGAACTGCAGGTCCTGGATGAAGCGGCCGAGATGCAGGAAGGCCAGCTCGATGGCCGAGTAGGTCGAGGTGATGTAGTCGATGGAGGCGATGCAGCCGTAGGAGTTCTGCAGCGGCCGGCTGAAGCCGAGAAGACGGGCCATCAGGTCCCGGTCGATGGGAAAGCCGCTCGTCGTGATGGCGGCGGCTCCCATGGGGCTGCGGTCGACGATGTCGCGGGCCGCCTCCAGCCGGGCGATGTCGCGCAGCAGGGTTTCGAGAACCGCGGAAAGGTAGTGCCCGAAGACGGTGGGCTGCGCCGGCTGGCCGTGCGTGTAGGCGACGATGAGCGTGCTGCTCTCCCGCTCCGCCACCGAGGCCAGGGTCTCGGCCAGGCGCACCAGGCGCTCCAGCAGGGGATCGATCCGCGCCTTGAGGCCGAGCTTGAACAGGGTGTGGTCGATGTCGTTGCGGGAGCGGGCCGTGTGCAGGCGGCCGGCGAGATCCGGCCCCAGGCGCTTGCGCAGCTCCTTCTCGATCAGGAAGAAGAAGTCCTCCACCTCGCCCGTATAGGTGAGCGCGCTCACGTCGACCTCGCGGTCGATGGCCTCGAGCGCCTGCGCGATGGGGCGGGCCTGCTCGATGGTCAGGATCCCGGTCTCGTGCAGCATCACGAGGTGGGCGCGGTCGATGAGGCGGAAGCCCTCGACGTGATGCTCCTTCGCCCCGTCGAAGAGCGGGCGCAGGACGGTTTCCTTGTAGACCGGATCCGGGAAGACGGAGGTGTCGTTGAAGGAGTTTGCCGTCATGGCTCTCAGCCTTTCAGCCCGGCCAGCATCACACCGCGGACGATGTAGCGCTGGAGGAACAGGAAAATGATGAGGGTGGGGAGGGTCGCGATGCTCGCGCCCGTCATGATCTTCTCCCACTGGATCGACTGCTCGACCGCGAAGCTGGAGAGGCCGACGGGCAGGGTGTAGAGTTCGGCGCTCGTGGTGACGATGAGCGGCCAGAAGAAGGCCGTCCAGTTGCCGAGGAAGGTGAAGATCGCGAGCGCCGACAGGGCGGGGGTGATGAGGGGCATGGCGATCTTCCACCAGATGGTGAACTCGTTGAGCCCGTCGATCCTCGCCGCCTCCAGGAAATCGTCCGGCACGCCTTCGAAAAACTGCTTCATAAGGAAGGTGCCGAAGGCCGTCATCATGCCGGGGAACATGATGCCCCAGTAGCTGTCGATCCAGCCGAACTGGCTCGCCATGAGGTACCAGGGCAGCACCAGCATCTCGGTCGGGATCATCAGCGTCGAGAGGATCGCGATGAAGACGATGTAGCGGCCGCGGAAGCGGAATTTCGCGAGAGTGTAGCCCACCAGGCTGTCGAAGAACACGTTCGAGAGGGTGACGATCACCGCCACGAGGGTCGAGTTGAGGAGCCAGCGGGTGAAGCGCCCGTCGCCGAGGATCTCGATGTAGTTGTCGAGGGTCGGCGCCTCCGGGATCACGCGCAGGTCATAGACCTGCGAGGCGTCCTTCAGGGAAGTCGAGAGCATGAACAGAAGAGGCGTCACCATGATGACGCCGCCGATGAACAGGAGCGTCCAGGCAACGATCCGGCCCGGTCGGATGTTCGGCATCGAGAGGCCCTGTGAGGATGCGGCGGCTTTCATCAGCGGTCCCTCATGAGGCGCAGCTGGACGAGGGAGATCACGAGCAGGATCAGGAACAGCACCACGGTCTGCGCGGCGGCATAACCCATCTCGTAGGAGCTGAAGGCGGTCTGGTAGATCATCAGCACCAGCGGCTTGGTGGAGTTGAGCGGCCCGCCGGGATCGTTCGTGTTGATGTTGTAGACCTGGTCGAAGATGCGCAGGAAGCCGATGGACGAGAACACGACCAGGAAGACCAGGGTGGGCTTCAGCAGCGGCAGCGTGATCTTGCGCAGGATCGCGCCCTCCGACAGCCCGTCGATGCGCGCAGCCTCGTAATAGGTGACGGGAATGGCCCTGAGTCCGGCGAGGAAGATGATGATCTGGAAGCCGAGGCCCGCCCAGACGGCGGGCGCGAGCACCGCCGGCAGCGCCTGCGAGGTGGAGCGCAGGAACGGCTGCTGCGGGATGCCGAAGCTTGCGAGGATGTCGTTGATCACGCCGATGGGCACAGGCTGGTAGAACCAGCGCCACACCCAGGCCATGGCCGCCGCCGTGGTCAGGAAGGGCAGGAAGTACAGCGCGCGGATGAGGGAGTGCATGAACCGCACCCGGTCGAGGTAATAGGCCACCACGAAGGAGATCAGCAGGCTGATCGGCGTGCCGAGGATCAGGTACAGGAAGGTGTTGCGGAACACCTGCCAGAACAGGGGATCCGCAGCGAGCCTCTTGTAGTTCTCCAGCCCGACGAAAGCGGCGGGCTTGGTGATCGTCCAGTCCGTGACCGACAGGTAGAAGGCCTGGAAGGTCGGCCAGAAGCGGATCACCACATAGAAGACGAGCGGAACCGCGAGGAAGCCCCACGCCCAGATCACCTGCTTCTGGCCGAGGCTCATCCTCGACCAGAGGCCGCCACTGGCGGCCTCCCGTTGCGCGACGGCGGTCATGCGCTGCTTCCCCGCGGGCTTGCGTCAGCGCTTGGCGCGGTCGAGGATCGCCTGCTCGGCTTCCGCCGCCTTGGCGAGGGAGGCCTTCGGGTCCTCGCCGCCGATCAGGATGCGGTTGGCCATGTCGATGGCCACCTGCCGCTGGGCCGCCTCGTCCTTGAACTGGGTGGTGTGGGCATATTCCAGGCCCTTGAGGAACGGGCCGTAGACCGGATGCGCGATGTTCTCAGGGGTGAGAGCCGCAGTGCGGCGCGCCGGCAGCTCGCCCACCACCTCCATCCACACCTTCATGGCCTCGGGCGAGGAGACGTATTTCAGGAACTTCTCGGCCGCTGCCAGCTTCTCGCCCTCCGCCTTCGTGGTGATGGCATTGGCGAAGTAGCTGGCATAGTTGCTGCGCTGGCCCTGGGCATTGGCGGGAAGCTCGGTCACGCCCCACTCGAAGGCCTTGATCGTGCCGAAGGAGCCGAGGCGGAAGGTGCCGTCGATGGTCATGGCGGCGAGGCCCGCGCGGAAGGCGGCCTGTCCCTCGTCCATGAAGCCGGCCTGGCCGACCTTATGCTTCTTCTGCAGGTCCGTGTAGAAGGTGAGGGCCTTCAACCCGGCCTCGTTGTTGTAGGCCACCTTGGTATCGTTGTCCGTGTAGGGCGCGCCGCCGAACTGGCGGATCAGCACCTCGCGCCACCAATGATGATCCTGTCCTCCCATGTCGAGGGTCAGGCCGGCGGAGACGATGTTGCCGCTGCCGTCGCGCTTGGTGGTCTTCTCGGCCGCGGCGACGAGCTCATCCAGATTCTTCGGCGGGTTGTTGGGATCGAGGCCCGCGTCCTTGAAAGCCTTCTTGTTGTAGAAGAGGGCGAGGGAGCGCACGGCGGTCGGCAGGCCGTAATAATCGTTGCCGCGCTTCATGGCGCTCACGATCGGGAAGAAGTCGCGCTCGATCTCCGCTGCCGGGAAGGCCTCCGCGCGCAGGGGGCGGATCATCTTGCCGGCGATGAAGTTGTCGGTCCAGCCGTAGAAGAGCTGCACCACGTCGGGCCCCTGGCCGGCGAGGATCGCGGCGGCCACCTTGGTCTGGTAGTCGGCGTAGGGGAAGGTGGTCTGCTTGACCTTGATGTCCGGGTTCGCCTCCTGGAACTTGGCGATCAGCTGGTTCATCGCCTTCACGCGGGTGTCGAACACGTACTGCCAGTATTCGATCTCGACGGCCTTGGCGCCGGTGGAGGCCAGGGTGGCGAAGCCCAAGGCAACGCTCGCGAGCATATGACCGAAACGCATGTCCCTCTCCATTCTTGCTGGCGCTGAGCGCCGATCCTTTTCTGGTGCCGGCCTGCGAGACCGATCCACCCTCAAGGCTCCCTTAGAGTTAACGGGCTGTCAATAAGATAATTCACTTGAGTTATTCGCACCGGCGAGCCATCGTTGCTGCCGGGAGTCTGAGATGCCGAAGAAGTCCAAGGCCGGGGTACGCTCGACCATCGGCAGCAATCCGGAGCGCAACCGCTCCCACAACCGGCGCGTGGTGCTCGACGTCGTGCGCCAGCTCGGGCCCGTCGGGCGCACCGAGATCTCGCGCCATGCGCATCTGAGCACGCAGGCCGTCTCGAACATCGTCGAGGACCTCGTGGCCGACGGCCTTCTCATCAAGACCGGGAGGCTCAGGGCAGGGCGCGGCCTGCCGCCGATCCAGTTCGCCGTCAATCCGAACGGCGGCATGACGGCCGGAATCGAGATCGCGGCGGACCACGTCTCCACCCTTCTCGTGGATATCGGCGGGCGCGTCCGCGCGCAGCGCACGGTGCCGATCAGGCACAACGATCCCGACTCGGTGCTGCCGGTCATCAAGGCCGAGATCGAGGCGGCGCAGGGCAGTCTCAAGCCGCCCGTGCCCCAGCTCCTCGGGGTCGGGGTCGTGATGCCGGGACCGTTCAACGTGGAGGGCATGACCTCCGTCGGTCCGACGACCCTGTCGGGATGGCTGGACTTCGATGCGGCCGCCGGAATCGGGCGCATGCTGAATGCGCCCATCACCCTGGAAAACGATGCGACCGCCGCCGCCGTCGGCGAGCGCCTGCACGGAGCGGCGCGGGACCTCAAGAACTTCTGCCTGATCTATTTCGGGCAGGGCCTCGGCCTCGGCATCATGGTCGACGGGCGGCCCTACCGCGGAGCGAACGGCAACGCGGGCGAGATCGGGCACGTGCTGGTGCAGAAGGGCGGCCGTCGCTGCTCCTGCGGACAGCATGGCTGCCTCGAAGCCTATGCGTCGATCCAAGCCCTTGCCGAGAAGCTGGCTGCGACGGGAATCGACGGCGTCGACTATGCGCGCCTCGAGCAGCTGCATGGCGAGCGGCATCCGGTGATCGAGGCGTGGGTCGCGGAGGCGGCCGCCTATCTCGCGCCGCAGATCGCGATGCTGGAAAACCTCTTCGACCCCGAGGCCATCGTGATCGGCGGCGCGCTGCCGCCGGGCCTGCTGGAGGATCTCACGCAGGCCATGCAGCCGCTTCCCCTGTCCGTCGCGCGCCGCAGGAACCGCAGCGAGGCGCGGCTGATCCAGGGGCGGACCGGCCGGCTCACCGCCGCGCTCGGCGCCGCGGCCCTGCCGCTTCTGGAAACGATGACCCCCCGGCTCGACACCGCCCAGGCCGCCATGCGCGAACAACCGAACGAGGAGATGTCCCTTGCTGGATGACCACAGCCGCCTTGCCCGCGCCGTTCATCAGCCGGCCCTGGTCCGCTTGCATCGCGCCCTCAGCCGGCTGCGCTCGGTGCTCACCGTCATGAATACCGGAGCTCACCCGGACGACGAGATCAACGGCATGCTCGCCGCCCTCCGCTTCGGCTACGGCATGCGGATCGTGGTCGCCTGCTCGACGAGAGGCGAGGGCGGCCAGAACGCGCTCGGGCCGGAGCGGGGCGGCGCTCTCGGGGTCTTGAGAACGGCGGAGATGGAAGAGGCCGCGCGCCGCATGGATGCGGATGTGGCGTGGCTCGGCCATGGTCCCGACGATCCGGTCCATGATTTCGGCTTCTCGAAGAACGGCGACGACACGCTTCGCCGCTGGGGCGAGGAACGCATCGTCGAGCGCCTCGTGCGCGCCTATCGCCGCTATCGTCCGGACATCGTCATCCCCACCTTCCTGGATGTGCCCGGCCAGCACGGCCACCACCGCGCCATGACCCGCTCCGCCGAGAGGGCGCTCGCGCTTGCCGCCGACCCTTCCGCCTTTCCGGAGCACGCCGCCATGGGCCTGCGACCCTGGCAGGTGTCCAAGTATTACCTTCCGGCCTGGTCGGGCGCCGGCTATGCCTATGACGACGAGGAGCCTCCGCCGCCGGTGACGCTCAGCCTCGCGGTTGCCGGCGCTGACGAGGTGACGGGGCTCGCCTACAAGCAGCTCGGCGAGTGGTCGCGCGCCGCGCACGCGTCCCAGGGCATGGGCGCGTGGCGCGACAAGCCGGTTGATCGATGGAGCCTGCACCTGAAGCTCCGGGCCGGCGGCGAGGCCACGCCCGAGAACGACATCCGCGCCCATCTGCCTGCCACCCTCGCCGACATGGCGGCCATGCCGGGCGTGACCGGACCGGCGGCCGCAGCCCTGCAGGAGGCGCAGGCGCAGATCGATGCCGCCATTGCCGCCTTCCCGAACCGCGCCCACATTGCCGAGGCGCTCGCCCGTGCGGCGCGGCGGATCGAAGAGGCCCGCGCGGGGCTGGACGAAGGGGCGGCGGGCAGGGTGGCGCATCGCCTCGACCGGAAGCTGCGGGAGATCGATGCGGCTCTCTTCGAGGCCAGCGTCAACACGGCCCGCGCCTTTTTCACCGGGCCGGCTCATCCCGGCGCGCGGATGGCGCTGCAGGTGCATATCGACGCCCCCGGGCTTTCGGACCTCGCGGTGACGCCCCGCCTTCCCGAAGGCTTCGATGCCTTCGCGATGCACGAGGAGCCGGGACATGTGCAGGTCGAGATCGCGGTTCCCGCAGCGGCTCCCCACACCGGGAACTACCCCGAAGCCTTCGATCCGCTGGACGGCAACGGCGAGGGAGGCGTTCGCATCTCCGGCAGGGTCGGCGAGCGCAGGATCGAGGTCGATCTCGACCCGGAGGAGCCCCTGAGAATCGGACCGCCGCAATCTCTCTCTCTCGATCCGGCCGTGGCGCTCATCAGGGCCGGAGGGCCAGCCTCCGGCATTCGGGTGCAGGCCATCGGGGCCGAGCCGACCGATTGGCAGGCGCCGGCGGGCTGGATCCTGCGCAGGGAAGGGAGCGACTGGGTGGCCCTGCCGCCCCGGGAGCTCCGCCCCGGCGTCTCGACGCTGGTTCCCATCGTCGACGGCAGGCCTGCGAGCTCGCTCCACACCATCAGCTATCGCCATATCAGGCCGACAACCTTCATCGCGCCGGCGGAGCTGCGGGTTCTGTCGCTCGAGGTCGCTCTGCCGGCGGGCGCCCGTATCGGCTATGTGGGCGGGGGAAGCGACAATGTCGGCGTTCACATGCGCCGCCTCGGCCTCGACGTGACGGATCTCGGCGAGGCCGAGCTGAAGGCGGGCGCCCTCTCCACCTTCACCACCATTGTGGTCGGCATCTTCGCCTTCGGCCTCAGGCGCGACCTTCAGGGGGCGACCGTGCGTCTGCACCGTTTCGTGGAGGAGGGAGGCCATCTGGTGACGCTCTACCATCGCCCCACCGATGCGTGGGACCCCGTCGCCACGCCGCCGCGCCGCCTCGTCATCGGCTCGCCCTCGCTGCGCTGGCGCGTCACCGATCCCGCCGCTCCCGTGACGGTCCTAAGGCCGGATCACCCCCTGCTGACCTCTCCGAATCCCATCGAGGCCGGCGACTGGCAGGGTTGGGACAAGGAGAGGGGGCTCTACTTCGCGGCGGAATACGATGGCGCCTACGAGGAACTGCTGGCCATGAACGATCCGGGCGAGAACCCGCTCAAGGGCTCCCTGATCTCCGCCCGCATCGGGCGCGGGCGGCACACCCATGTGTCGCTCGTGCTGCACCACCAGCTCGACAAGCTCGTTCCCGGCGCGTTCCGCCTGCTCGCCAATCTCGTGCAGCCTGCCTGAGCGCATGGCGGCCGAAGCAGACAGCCGCTCCGCCCGCCCTGCGGTGTCCCTGTGGAGCAGCGCGGGATGGCTGTTGCTCGACATGAGCCTCGTCACGGTCATGCAGGTCCTGGTCAAGGCGAAGGGCGAAACCTACCCGGCCATCCAGCTCGTCTTCCTGCGCTCCCTCGTCGGGTTCCTGGCCGTGGCGCCGCTCATGTGGCGCCACCGCGCCAAGCTGGCGAGCCTGTCGAACATCCGCGGCCATCTCGCGCGCGTCGCCTTCAACTCCGCGGCGCTCACCTGCAACTTCGCAGCCTTCGCGGCGCTCCCGCTCGCCCTCGTCACGGCCATCGGCTACACCCGCCCCCTGATCCTGCTCGCGATGGCGGCTTTCCTGCTCGGGGAGAGGGTGAGCCGCATCCGCTACGGGCTCACGGCGGTGGGGTTCATCGGCATCGTGCTCATGCTCCGGCCGGACGAGATCCCCTGGAATGCCGGGCTGCTCGCGGCCTTCGGCTCCGTGTTCTTCGGCGCCCTCTCCGTGGTGCAGACGCGACGCCTCGCGGGCGAGGACACCGTGGTGCTCATGCTGTTCTACACGGTCGGCCTCACGGTGCTGACGGCCGTTCCCGCCGCCATCGCGTGGGCGCCCATACCCTGGAGCGAGGCTCCCGCCATCATCCTCATCGGCGTCCTCGCCCAGATCGGCCAGTATTGCTGGCTTCAGGCCTATCAGAAGCAGGAGGCCCGGCTGCTCGCACCCATCGGCTATCTCTCGATCGTCTTCTCCGCCGCCGCCGGCTGGCTCGCCTTCGGCGAGGTTCCCACCCTGTCCCTGTGCATCGGTGCGGCCATCGTGATCGTGGCGACCCTCTCGACCGGGCCGGTCGAAAACCGGTTCGGCGGGCGAAAGGGATCGTGAAGGTCCGTCAGCCTGCACCCGCACCCTGGAGCACGGGAGGGCCCCCGCTTTGCGTGCGTTCGGCCGCGTCGCGCTCGATCTGCGCCATCAGATCATCGGCCATCTGCTGAAGGCGCCGGCGCTCCTCGTCCGAGAATTGGCGCGGCTCCATGTCGATCACGCAGAGGGAACCGACAACGAGGCCTGACGACAGGCGCAGCGGCGCGCCGGCATAGAACCTGATGCCCTTTTCGAGCACCAGCGGATTGTCGGTGAAGCGGGGATCCTTGGAGACGTCCTCGGCCACCACCACTTCGTCGCCGACGGCAACGTGCCCGCAGATCGATTCCTCGTGCGGGATCCGGCGCATCGAAGCGGAATCCCCTGCCGGGGCGGCGTCCGGAACGGGCTGCTCGTCCGTTGTCAGGGAGACCAGGGCGATAGGCGCGTCGAAAGCCTGCGCGACGCGCTTCGACACTTCGTCGAAGATCGGTCCGCGACGGCCGGCGAGCCCGAGCCGGCGCAGGGCCTCGAGCCTTTCATGCTCGTTGTCCACGACCAGGGGTGCCGGCTCGTCTCCCGAGGCGGATGGCGAAGGCTGGCGCGCGAGCCAGGCCTCCACCTGGCCGATGCACACGTCCAGGGACAGGATGGCCGCATCCGCCGACATCTGGCGGGCCATGTCCTCCGTATGGCTGCTCTGGGGCGGGGCGTTCCAGCAGCAGACGATGAGCTTCACATGGGGCGCCCGCCGCCGCAGGCGGCGGCAGATGTAGCGGGCGAAGACCTGCGGCTGGGGATGGAGGTAGGACAGGCAGACGACCTCGACGCCGGTCAGATCGAGCTGAGCCAGGGCGCCTTCCGTCACGGAGATGGGAGGCAGGACCCGCGCTCCGATGGCCTTCTCGTCCAAGACCTGCGCCACCATCTCGGAAGCCGCCCGGTCGAGCTCCGTCCGGCCGGCGATGCAGAGGACGGGCGACGGCTTGGCCTTCGCCTCGTCAGGTTCGATCTGATCGGAAGCCGACGGCGTCTCGCGCACGTGATCGGCCACTTCCCTCACCACGCAGACGGCCGTGTTGGCGACGAGGCGCCTGTAATTGGTGTCGGTGGTGCTGCGCTGCCGGTCGTTCTCGGCGAGGCGCAGGGCGGGGATGCCGACGTGGTCGTAGAACTCGCGCGAGGAGTGCTCGTCCACGTAATTCTCCGCGATCTCGACCGCTTCCTCGAGATTGCCGGCGAGGAGCCGCTGGTAGAGCCGCTCCTCGGGCGCGAGCACGGGATCGCTGCCGAGGAGAACGCCGAGGAACTCGAGCTGCGGCACGTAGCGCCCGATCACCACGAGGCAGACGGTGAGCGGGGTCGCCAGGAACAGGCCCACCGGACCCCAGAGGGAGGTCCAGAAGATCGCCGCCATGATGATCGCAAGCGAGGACAGTCCCGTGCTGGACCCGTAGAGCCAGGGTTCGATCACGTTGTTGCTGATGAGCTCCGCGACAAGGAAAAGGCCGATCACCCACAGGAGCATCGACCATCCGGGATCGACGGCAATGGCAAGGGCGATCGGGAAGAGCGCAGCCAGAAACGGACCGAGATAGGGCACGAAACGCAGCACGGCCGCGAGCAGGCCCCAGAGCACGGCGTTGGGAACGCCGATGAAGTAGAGGCCGATGCCGATGGGAATGCCATAGGTGAGGTTCACCACGAGCTGCATGAGCAGGTAGCGGCTCACCCGCGCCGCGGCGTCGTTGAGCGCCTGGGTGCTCTTCTGAAGGTCGCCGGCGCCTGCGAGCTTGATGAAGCGGTCGCGCAGATCCTCCCGCTCGAGCAGCACGAAGATCACGAAGATGACGACCAGGCCCGCCGTGGCCAGCGGCGCGAGCAGCGGGCCGACGATGGTGCGGATGATCTCGAGCGGCTGGGCCTGGGGCTGCTCGAGCCTGACCGTGATCGGCTCCTGGGGCGGGGCGGCGCCGCCGAGCGTCGGTGCCGGCTGCTCGGTGCCCTTCTTCTCCTCGCCCGAGATCTCCTTGCTGAGGTCCTGGATGGTCGTTGTGACCTTGTCCACGATTCCGCCGCCAGGGGCGGATGTCTGCAGGGAGCGGATCTTCTCGGTGATCGTGGTCTGATAGGTCGGCAGGTTGTTGGCGAGCTGGACCAGCTGGCGCCCTACCACGAAGGCGATGCCGCCGATGAGGACGAAGGCGAGGGTGACCGCGACGATGACGGCGGCGATCCGGGGCAGCCTCAGGTGCCGCAGCCAGTTCACCAGGGGCGTGAGCGCGAAGCTCAGGAGAATGGCGAGTGCGAAGGGGATGAAGATGTCGCGGCCGAAATAGAGCCCGCCGATGGCAAGCACGATGCCCCCGACCGTGAACATGGGCGAGCCTGAAGCCGGTTGAACCGGGTGAGGGGGAGGAAGGGCCGGGTCGGCCATGAGGGCTGGTTCCAGTGGAGCTGTCCAGCGGACAACTCGACACCGGCCCGTTGGATCCGGGCAGCCCGGACCAGGGTCCAGGAGGTGGAGCTAGACCGCCTGCTTCCGCCAGGCGTCGAGATCGCCCAGCGACAGGTTGGAGCCGCACAGCACCAGGCCGATCACGCTGTCGTCGGGCAGGGATGGCGCTACCTTCTCGGCGGCGGTGAGCACGCAGGCGGCGGCCGGCTCGCACAGCAGCTTCTCGGTCTGCAGGAGCCAGCTCAGATCCGCGATGACCGGCTGATCCTGCACGAGCACGATCTCCTTCAGGAAGAGCCCTGCGGCCGCCATCGTGCGGCGGGTCGCGAAGGGCGCGCCGAGGGTTCGCGCGACGGAGGTCGCGCGGATCGTCACCGGCTCCCCGGCCTTCAGCGCCTCCGTCATGGTCGGCGCGCCCACCGTCTCCACGCCGTAGACGGTGAGGGAGGGCCGTTTCGCCTTCAGCGCCGCCGCCGCGCCGGCCATGAAGCCCCCACCGCCGATGGAGACGAAGACGTGGGTGAGGTCCGGGACGTCCTCCAGGAACTCGAGGCCGAGCGTCCCGTGGCCCGCGATGATCGCGGGATCGTCGTAGGGATGGACGAAGAGCCGGCCCTCGCTCTGGTAGGCCTCGGCCTTGGCGAAGGCTTCCGCCGCATCCTCGCACAGCTCGACCCGCGCGCCATACTTCACGGTGAGATCGACGTTGAAGCGCGGCGTCACCTTCGGCATGAGCACGAGCGCGTCGAGCCCGAGCGTGCCTGCCACGCGGGCGACCGCGATGGCATGGTTGCCGCCCGAGACGGTCACGAGGCCGCGGCGGCGTTCCGCGTCGCTTAAGGTCAGCACCTTGTTGAACACGCCCCGGACCTTGAAGGAGCCTGCAAGCTGCAGCGCCTCCATCTTCAGCGCGGTGCGCCGGCCCAGGCGCGCCGAGACCTCCGGGCTTTCGAAGGCCGGCGTGCGCCGGACGCGGCCCGCGATGCGGCTGCGGGCGGCTTCGATGTCGGCAAGCGTCACGTCGAAAGTGGTCATGAGGGTGTCCGTTCGATCCTGGCGATGCATTCGACTTCGAGGAGCATGCCGCCTGGCAGGGGGGCGATCATGGTGGCGCCGAGCCCGCCTCGTCAACAGGCTCGTTCGGCCGTTGACGGCTGCGCAATCGCGCTTGACCGCAGGCTTGGAGGGATCGGATGCTCCACCGCCCACCTTTGGAGACCTTCCCGATGTCCCTGTCCCCCCGCGAGATGCTTGCGCGTCTCGTCGCCTTTCCGAGCGTATCCACCAGCAGCAATCTCGACATCATCGGGTTCTGCCGCGACTGGCTCAGCAGCCATGGGGTCGAGAGCACAATGGTGATGAGCCCCGAGGGCGACAAGGCGAATCTCTACGCCACCATCGGCCCGCGGGTCGAGGGCGGGATCGTGCTGTCGGGCCACACCGACGTGGTGCCGGTCGAGGGGCAGGCCTGGACGACGGATCCCTGGACGCTCACCGAAAGGAACGGGCGGCTCTACGGCCGCGGCGCCGCCGACATGAAGGGGTTCGATGCCCTTGCGCTGGCGCTGGTGCCCGAGATGGTGCGCTCGCCCCTCAAGCGGCCGGTGCATATCGCCCTGTCCTATGACGAGGAGATCGCCTGCCGGGGCGCGCCCTCCATGGTGGAGGCCATGGCCCGGTCGGTTCCGACCCCTGCCGCCGTGATCGTCGGCGAGCCCACCCGCCATGCGGTGGTGACGGGCCACAAGGCGTCCGTGCAGCTGCGCACCGAGGTGACCGGGCGCGCCGTGCATTCGAGCCGGATCGACCAGGGCGTGAGCGCCGTGATGAATGCGGCCCGGCTGGTGACCTGGCATGAGGACGTGATGGAGGAGAACCGCCGGCGTGCCGATCCCGCCGATGCCTTCGAGCCGCCCTACACCACGCTGCACTGCGGCATGATCGCCGGCGGCAATGCCGCCAACGTGGTGTCGTCCTCCGCCTGGTTCTTCAGCGACATCCGGGCGATCCCGACAGAGAGCCCGCACGACTACCTCGACCGGTACCACGCCTATATCCGCGAGGTCGTGGAGCCACGCATGAAGGCCATCGCTCCCGAGACCGGGATTGCGGTGGAGCTGATCGCCGAGGTTCCGGGCTTGCGGCCCGAAACGGACGGGTGGGCGGAGCGCCTCATGCGTCGGATCACCGGGGACAACGGCACCCACGTGGTTTCCTACGGCACCGAAGCCGGCCTGTTCCAGCGGGTCGGCTGGTCCACCGTGGTCTGCGGCCCCGGCGACATCGCCCAGGCCCATCAGCCGGACGAGTACATCGAAATCAGCGAGCTCGAGACCGGGGAGCGCGTGTTGCGCCGCATCATCGGGGATCTCTGTGCCTAATTGCTGAGCAGGGAGGACGAAGTCGGGGCTAGACCGACGGCCACTTTCCTGCCTAACTTCAGGCCCGACGGAGGAACACGGCAAGAACCCGGACCTTCGACCAGAAGAACACCGCGCGAAGACGCGGGGCTTCCAGAGGAGAAAGACATAAGATGACGATGCGCTCGAAATTCCTTGCCGCCACGGTTGCGACCCTCATGACCGGCGCAGCCCTTCCGGCGATGGCGGTAACCTTGCGTTACGCCAACCAGGGCGACCTCAAGTCGCTCGACCCCTATACCCTCAACGAGACCACCACCATCGCGCACCACGGCCACGTCTACGAAGGCCTGACCAAGCGCGGTAAGGACCTCAAGATCGAGCCCGGCCTCGCCGAGCGCTGGGAGATCAGCGAGGACGGCCTGACCTGGCGTCTCTTCCTGCGCAAGAACGTGAAGTTCCACAACGGCAACCCCTTCAATGCCGACGACGTGATCTTCTCGGCCACCCGCGTGCGGGCTCAAGGCTCCAACTTCCAGACCCGCGTGCCGAGCGGTTCCGAATGGGTGAAGGTGGACGACTACACGGTCGACGTGAAGCTCAAGACGCCGAACCCGATCATGAATGCCCAGTGGGACACCTGGTACATCATGGACAAGGAGTGGTCGGAAGCGAACAACAGCGTCCAGCCGACCCCTGCCGCCGCCACGACGCCGAGCTATGCCTCGCTGAATGCCAACGGCACCGGCCCCTTCAAGATCGAAAGCCACCAGCCCGGCGTGAAGACCGTCTTCAAGCCGAACAAGGACTGGTGGGGCAAGGCCGAGCATAACCTGGACGAGATCGTCTTCACCCCGATCGCCTCCGACGCCACCCGCGTCGCAGCGCTGCTCTCGGGCGAGGTGGACGTGATCGAGCCGGTTCCGCTGCAGGACGTCCAGCGCGTCAACAGCAGCGCCAACGCGAAGGTGCAGGCGGGTCCCGAGCTGCGCACCATCTTCCTCGGCTTCGACCAGACCCGCGACGAGCTCCTGTTCTCGAACGTGAAGGGCAAAAACCCGTTCAAGGACAAGCGCGTGCGCGAGGCCTTCTACAAGGCCATCGACATCGAGACCATCAAGTCCCGAGTCATGCGCGGCATGGCCACCCCGTCGGCCCTGATGATCGCGCCGCAGCTCTTCGCCCACTCGAAGGACTTCGAGCGTCCGAAATACGATGTCGAGGCCGCCAAGAAGCTCCTGGCCGATGCCGGCTATCCCAACGGCTTCGAGGTCGGCATGGACTGCCCGAACGACCGCTACGTCAACGACGAGGCGATCTGCCAGGCGGTGGTCGGCATGCTCGCCCGCGTGGGCGTCAAGGTGAACCTGATGGCTCAGCCGAAGGCGCAGTACTTCGCCAAGGTTCTGAAGTCCGGCAACTACAACACCTCGTTCTACCTGCTGGGCTGGACTCCGGGCACCTTCGACAGCCACAACGTGCTCTTCGACATCCAGGGCTGCCGCGACAATCCGCAATCCTCGCGCGGCGAGTCGAACCTCGGCAATTACTGCAACAAGAAGCACGACGAGCTGACCGACAAGATCCTGGTCGAGAGCAACAAGGAGAAGCGCGACCAGATGATCAAGGAGGCGTTCAAGATCTCGACCGAGGATTACGCCTATATCCCGCTGCACCAGCAGGCTCTCGCCTGGGGCGTCTCGAACAAGGTCTCCCTCGTTCAGCGTGCCGACAACCAGGTGCTGCTCTACTGGGCGCAGAAGAAGGAATAGTCCGCGCCTGATCGCTCGTCCCGGGCAGGAATCTGCCCGGGACAGTTCTTTCGAAGGCCTGGAGCGGCCATGCCGCTCCAGGCGCAGCGATCCAGAGATTGTCCATGTTCGCTTTCATCATCCGACGGGCCTTCCAGGCCATCGGCGTTCTCCTGGCCGTCGGGATCATTTCCTTTGCGATGTTCCGCTTTGCCGGCGATCCGGTGAACCAGATCGTCTCCCTCGATACCCCCGCCGCGGAGCGGGAACAGGTCCGCCGCTCCCTCGGCCTCGACGATCCGGTTCCGGTGCAGTTCGCGCGCTATCTCTCCAGCGCCGTCCGGGGCGAGTTCGGCGTGTCCTACCAGTTCAGGCAGCCCGTGTCGGACCTGCTGGCCGAGCGCATGCCGGCGACCCTGGAACTCGCCCTCTGCGCAACGCTTTTCGCCATCGGCTTCGGCGTGCTGATGGGCGTCTATTCGGGACTGAAGCGGGACAGCTTCCTGGCCAAGGTGTTCCAGACCGTCTCGCTGATCGGCATCTCGCTCCCCACCTTCCTGATCGGCATCCTGCTGATCTACCTGTTCTCCGTTATCCTCGGCTGGCTGCCCTCCTACGGACGCGGCGACACCGTGCGGATCGGCTGGTGGACCACCGGGTTCCTGACGACGTCCGGTCTCAAGGCGCTGATCATGCCCTCGATCACCCTGGGCCTGTTCCAGATGACCCTCATCATGCGCATCGTCCGGGCCGAGATGCTGGAGGTGCTGCGCACCGACTACATCAAGTTCGCGCGGGCGAGGGGGCTGACCACCCGCGCCATCCATTTCGGCCATGCGCTCAAGAACACGCTCGTGCCCGTCATCACCATCGTGGGCCTGCAGTTCGGCTCGGTGATCGCCTTCGCGATCATCACGGAGACGGTGTTCCAGTGGCCCGGCATGGGCCTTCTGTTCGTGCAGGCGGTGCAGAACGTCGACATTCCGATCATGGCGGCCTACCTGATGCTGGTGGCGCTGATCTTCGTGGTCATCAACCTTGCCGTCGACATCCTCTATACGGTGGTCGACCCCCGCCTGAGAACGTCCATCCGGCAGCCGGCCTGAGGAGGGATCCATGGCAGATGCAATTCAAGCGGCGCCCGCTCCGCAGACGCAACCGACAACCTGGGCCGGCCGTTTCTTCGACAGCGACGTTTGGGCGAGCTTCAAGCGTTCCAAGCTCACGATGGCGGCAGCCTTCCTGACTCTGCTCTTCGTGGCTGCGGCCGTGCTCGCCGGCGTCGTGACGCCGCAGGATCCCTTCGATCCCGCCCAGCTCGAACTCATGAACAGCCGCCTGCCGCCGATCTGGAGCGCGGAAGGGCAGATGCCCTTCCTGCTCGGCACGGACGAGCAGGGACGCGACATCCTGTCGGCCATCTTCTACGGCCTGCGGATCTCGCTTGCGGTGGGCATTCTCGGCGTCGCCTTTTCGGCCACCCTCGGCATCACGCTCGGCCTGGTCGCGGGCTATGTGGGCGGCACGGTGGATGCCGTCATCATGCGCATCGCCGACGTGCAGCTCACCTTTCCGGCGATCCTGATCGCTCTCCTCGTGGATGGCGTGGTGAAGTCCGTCCTCGGCGGCCAGCTCGATGAGGTGACGACCCTTTCGGTGCTGGTCTTCTCCATCGGCCTGAGCTTCTGGGTGCAGTATGCCCGCACCGTGCGCGGCTCGGTGATGGTGGAGAAGAACAAGGACTACATCGCCGCCGCCCGCCTGATCGGCCTGCCGGCTCCGGTGATCATGGTCCGGCACGTCCTGCCGAACGTGCTCGGCCCGGTGCTGGTGATCGCCACCATCAACCTGGCGCTGGCCATCATCACCGAAGCGACGCTCTCGTTCCTCGGCACCGGCATGCCGGAGACCATGCCCTCGATCGGGACGCTCATCCGCATCGGCAACAACTATCTGTTCTCCGGCGAATGGTGGATCGTGGCCTTTCCCGGGATCGCGCTGGCGCTTCTCGTGCTCGCCATCAACCTGCTGGGTGATTGGCTGCGCGACGCGCTCAACCCGAAGCTGCGATAGGAGAGGCGGCATCCATGACTCAACCCGTCCTCTCCGTCCGTGATCTGCGCGTCGAGTTCGTGACGCGGCGCGGCATCCTCAAGGCCATCGACGGCATCTCCTTCGACATCGGCAAGGGCGAGGTGCTCGGCGTCGTGGGCGAATCCGGCGCCGGCAAGTCGGTGACGGGCTCGGCCGTCATCGGCCTCATCGACCCGCCCGGCCGCATCGCCGGCGGCGAGATCCTGCTGTCGGGCATGCGCATCGACAACCTCCCGCCCGAGGAGATGCGCCGGGTGCGCGGCAAGCGCATCGGCATGATCTTCCAGGATCCGCTGACCAGCCTCAACCCGCTCTACCGGGTGAGCGAACAGCTCGTGGAGACCATCCGCACCCATACGAACCTCTCCGCCTCGGCGGCAAGGAAGCGGGCCATCGACCTGCTCGCGGAGGTCGGCATTCCGGCCCCCGAGAGGCGGATCGACAGCTATCCGCACGAGTTCTCCGGCGGCATGCGCCAGCGCGTGGTGATCGCGCTCGCCCTCTGCGCCGAGCCGGAGCTCATCATCGCCGACGAGCCCACCACGGCGCTCGACGTCTCCGTTCAGGCGCAGATCATCGCGCTTCTCAAAAAGCTCGGGCGCGAGCACGGCACGGCCATCATGCTGGTGACCCACGACATGGGCGTGATCGCCGAAACCGCCGACCGCGTCGCCGTGATGTATGCCGGGCGCATCGCCGAGATCGGGCCGGTGCGGGACGTGGTGCAGAACCCGCTGCATCCCTATGCCAAGGGCCTGATGGGCGCGATCCCGTCGCTGGAGAGCGATACGGACCGTCTCGTGCAGATTCCCGGCTCGATGCCGCGCCTGTCGGCCATCCCGCCCGGCTGCCCGTTCAACCCGCGCTGCCCCTACGTGTTCGACCGCTGCCGCGTCGAGCGGCCGGAGCCGATCCAGCACAGCGAGCACCGGGTCGCCTGCCATCTCTACGATCAATCTTCCGTCCGGTCGGAGGCCGTCGCGTGACCGAACGTTCCTATGTCGAAGTCAAAGACCTGCGCCGCGTGTTCGACGTCTCCAAGCCCTGGCTCAACCGGGTGCTGGAAGGCGGCGAGAAGCAGTACCTGAAGGCGGTCGACGGCGTTTCCTTCTCCATCGCCAAGGGCGAGACCTTTGCGCTGGTGGGCGAGTCCGGTTCGGGCAAGTCGACGGTCGCCCGCATGGTGGTGGGCCTCCTGCCGCCCACGGACGGCGAGGTGGTGATCGACGGCGTATCCATGTCGAGCAAGGCAGCCTTCGCAGAGCGCCAGCGCCTGCGGCGGCGCATCCAGATGATCTTCCAGGACCCCTATGCCAGCCTCAACCCCCGCTGGCAGGTGGACCGCATCGTCGCCGAGCCCATCCGGGCCTTCCGGCTCATCGAAGGAGAGAAGGAGATCACGGCCCGCGTCGGCGAGCTGCTGAGCCTCGTCGGCCTGCATCCGGCGGACGGCAAGAAATACCCGCACGAATTCTCCGGCGGCCAGCGGCAGCGCATCGCGATTGCGCGCGCGCTCGCCTCGAATGCGGAATTCATCGTCTGCGACGAGCCGACCTCCGCCCTCGACGTGTCGGTGCAGGCGCAGATCCTGAATCTGATGCGGGACCTGCAGGACCGGCTCGGTCTCACCTACCTCTTCATCAGCCACAACCTCGCCGTGGTGCGCCACATGGCCTCCCGCATCGGCGTGATGTATCTCGGCCGCATCGTGGAGATCTCCAACGGGCGCGAGCTCTTCGCCCAGCCTAAGCATCCCTACACACGCATGCTGCTCGATGCGGTGCCGGACGTAGGCATGACGGGACGCCAGCGCATTCCCGTGCGCGGCGAGATCCCGAACCCGATCAACCCGCCCACGGGCTGCACCTTCAACCCGCGCTGCCCCTTCGCCAATGAGCGCTGCCGGGCCGAGATCCCTCCGCTTCTGCAGGGGGTGGCGTGCCATGCGGTGCACGAGGGAAGGCTCGCCATCGGGGCCGCTGCCTGAGAAAGCCGAAGATAGTTGACTCAGTCAACTATCTGTTCGATCCTGTCCGGCAGGGGAGGCACCCATGTCTCGCATGCCGACGCCGCCGGCGGATCACCAGGTCGACCGGATCCGACGCTTCAACCGCTTCTACACGCGCCAGATCGGGCTCCTGAACGAGGGGCTGCTCGACAGCGAGTACTCGCTGACCGAGGTGCGCGTTCTCTACGAACTGGCCTACCGCGGCCCCCTGACGGCGGCTGCGCTCGGCCAAGATCTCGGGCTCGATGCCGGCTATCTCAGCCGGATCCTGCGACGGTTCGAGGGCCGCGGCCTGATCGACCGGTCGCGCTCGGCGGAGGATCGGCGACAGGTTCTCGTTTCGCTCACCGATGCGGGCCGGACCACGTTCCAGCCCCTCGACCGCGCATCGGCCGCCCAGGTGGCAGCCATGCTGTCCGGGCTCTCGGCAAGCGAGCGGGAAAGCCTTTTACAGGCCGTGAGCACCATCGAGCGTCTCCTCGACCCGATCCGGAAACCCGAAGAGCCGTACATTCTGCGCTCGCTCCAAGTCGGCGACATCGGCTGGATCGTTCACAGGCAGGGCGTGCTCTACGCGCAGGAATACGGCTGGGACGAGTCCTTCGAGGCTCTGGTGGCGGAGATTGCCGCCGCCTTCGTCAAAGCCTATGACCCGATATGGGAACGCTGCTGGATCGCGGAGCGGGAGGGCGAGGTCGTCGGCAGCGTGTTCCTCGTGCGTCACTCGCCGGAAGTCGCAAAGCTCCGGCTGCTATACGTCGAGCCGTCCGCAAGAGGACTCGGCATCGGGCGCCGCCTCGTGGACGAGTGCATCGGATTTGCGAAGGCCAAGGGCTACAGGACCCTGACGCTCTGGACCAACGACGTGCTCGTCTCGGCGCGCAGGATCTATCAGGCTGCAGGGTTCCGCTTGGTGAAGGAGGAGGCGCATCGCTCCTTCGGCAAGGATCTCGTCGGCCAGACCTGGGACCTCACCCTGTGAGACATCGCGAGACGCTGGCCCTTCTGGCCGCGGCGGCGACGGGCGTGCAGGTCGGCGCCGCCCTCGTGGCGAGCCGCTTCGTCATTCACGAGATCGGACCGGCCTCCCTGGCTTTCCTGCGCTATTGCATCGCCGTTCTCTGCCTCGTCCCGCTGCTGCTGATCGCGGAGCGGGCGCGGATCGCACCCCGCGACCTCATCGCCGTGATGACCCTCGGCATCGTGCAATTCGGCATTCTCATCGCGCTGCTCAATCTCGGCCTGCAGTTCATTTCGTCGACCCGGGCCGCCCTTCTTTTCGCGACCTTTCCGCTCATGACCATGATCATCGCCGCCTTGCTCGGGCGCGAGCGCCTGACCAGCGCGAAAGCGGCCGGTGTCGTCCTGACAATCGTGGGCGTCGGAATTGCCTTGGGCGAGCCGCTGTTCGCCGGAACTGCGGCGGGCGAGTGGATCGGCGCGCTGCTCGTGCTCGCCGCCGCGTTCAGCGGAGCCGTCTGCTCGGTGCTCTACCGGCCCTATCTCGCCCGCTACCCGACTCTGCCCGTCGGCGCATGGGCCATGCTGGCCTCCGTCGCATTCCTGTCCGTGCCGGCGGGGATGGAGGGGCTCTACACGCAGCCTTCTGACCTTACGATGCAGGGCATTCTGGCGGTGATCTTCATCGGGCTGTCGAGCGGCATCGGCTACGTCCTGTGGCTCTGGGCGCTCAAGAACACGACGCCGACAAGGGTCACCGTCTTCCTGTCCCTGAGCCCGATCACGGCGGCCGTGCTCGGAGCGCTGATCCTGAGCGAGCCGTTCACACCCGGCATCCTTGTGGGACTGATCGGCGTTGCCGGCGGGCTTTGGCTGGCGACGAGACCGAGCCATAGTTTAGAATAGCGGCAGACTATCTCTGGTCACCTGCTGTCAAGTTTCAGTCGAGTGGCAAACAGGCTTTGCAGTTCCTGAGATCAAACTTCGCAATGAAAGTGTTATGGGCCTGCTGGTGCGACGATCACAACGTCGTGCATTGCAAATCCTCTCGGAAACCATCCGAGGCGAATGCGTTTTAGTCTCTGTCATTGATGGCAAATGCCTATCGCCAAGCAAAACAGAGGAGATGAACGATGAAGAAATTGGCTATTCTCGCCGGCGCCGGATTCATGGCCCTGGGCGGCATCGGCTCGGCCCTGGCCCAGCCCGCCTCCGGCACGCCCAATTCTCCCTTCCCCTTTGCGGCTCCGCATGAGATCCGCTGGATCAACGGGGTGCCGTGCCGCACCGTGCTCGATCCCAACGACCGCAATACGCGTATTCCGGTCGCCTGCGCGGGTCCCGTCGCTGGCGTTGCGGTTCCGATGACGGGCGATGTGGTTGCGACCGGCAGCATCGCTCCCGCGCCGACGGGCGGCATGATGGGCGCTCCTGCCTCCGGAACGCCCGTGTCCCCGTTCCCCTATGCCGCTCCGCATGAGATCCGCTACGTGAACGGCGTGCCGTGCCGCACGGTGCTCGAGCCGAACGACCGGGACACGCGTATCCCGGTGGCCTGCGCGCAGTAAACCCTGCGTCGCTGCAGAAAAAGGCGTGGGCTATGAGCCCACGCCTTTTTGGTGTGCGGAAAGGTCTGGCGGCGGTGCGCGATCATGCACCGTGTTATCGGCTCACTCGGCCGCCTGCCTGAGGGGCAGGAAGCCGATGGACTGGCGCTGGGGGCCGACCTGCTTGAGGGTGCCGACCAGTTCCTCATATTCCCGCTCCATCTCCGGCGTCACGGAGGGGCGGGTTTCGCGCAGGGCCTGCTCGAAATGGGCCATCGTCACGGTCTGGGCCTGCAGCGATTCCCGCAAGGCGAGGAGACCGGCCCGGCGCGTCAGATCCTCGAGATCCGCGCCGGTAAATCTGTCGGTCCGTTCGGCGATGGTGTCCAGATCCACATCGGGTCCCAGCGGCATGGCCTTGGTGTGAATGCCGAGGATGTGCCGGCGGCCTTTGGCATCGGGAACGGGCACGTAAATCAGCTCGTCGAGACGGCCCGGCCGCATCAGGGCAGGGTCGATGAGGTTAGGCCTGTTCGTCGCCGCCATCACCACGACACCCTGCAGCTCCTCGAGACCATCCATCTCGGCCAAGATCGTATTGACCACCCGCTCGGTGACTGCATGCTCGCCGAGGCCGCCGCCACGTACGGGAGCCAGAGAATCGATCTCGTCGATGAAGATCACCGTCGGCGCGACCTGTCGGGCGCGGGCGAAGAGCCGCGAGATCTGCTGCTCGGACTCACCGTACCACTTGGACAGCAGGTCCGACGATTTCGTCGCCACGAAATTGGCCTGAGCCTCGCGGGCGACCGCCTTGGCCAGCAGGGTCTTGCCGGTCCCGGGCGGGCCGAAGAGCAGGAAGCCTTTGGCAGGCCTGATCCCGAGGCGACGGAAGGATTCCGGACTCCTGAGCGGAAGCTCCACGCCCTCGCGCAGGCGCGTGCGTGCCTCATCGACCCCGCCGATGTCGTCCCAGGTGACGGTGGGCACCTGGATCATGATCTCGCGCAGGGCCGAAGGCTGCACGCGCTTCATGGCGTTCTGGAAATCCTGACGCGTGACCTGCAGGCTTTCCAGAACGTTCATCGGGATCCCGTCCCGCAGGTTGACCCCCGGCAGGATCCGCCGCAGCGAATCCATGGCGGCCTCGCGGGAGAGGGCGGCGAGATCCGCGCCGACGAAGCCGTAGGTCGTGCGGGCGACCTCATCGAGATCGACATCCTGGGCCAGGGGCATGCCGCGGGTATGAATCCCTAAGATCTCCCGGCGGCCGACCTCGTCCGGCACGCCGATCACGATCTCGCGGTCGAAGCGTCCCGGCCGGCGCAGAGCCTCGTCGATGGCCTCGCGCCGGTTCGTGGCGCCGATCACCACGATGTTCTGGCGCGGCTCCAGCCCGTCCATGAGGGTGAGGAGCTGGGCCACGATGCGCCGCTCCACCTCGCCCGTGACCTCCCCGCGCTTGGGCGCGATGCTGTCGATCTCGTCGATGAAGATGATGGCCGGCACATTCTGCTGCGCCTCCTGGAACACCTGGCGCAGGCGCTGCTCGGACTCGCCGTAATGCCGGCCCATGATTTCGGGGCCCGCGATATGGTAGAATTGCGCCTCCGTCTCGTTGGCGACCGCCCGCGCGAGGCGGGTCTTGCCCGTGCCGGGAGGGCCGTAGAGCAGCACGCCTTTCGGCGGGTCGATGCCGAGGCGCTGGAACAGCTCGGGATGGCGCAGCGGCAGCTCCACCATCTCGCGCAGCTGATCGACCGTGCTGCCGAGGCCGCCGATATCGTCATAGGTCACGTCGGCGCGCCGGGCCTCGCGCGGCTCCTCGAATTGCGGGCGCAGCTCGATCTCGGTCTCCGCCGTCACATGAACGATGCCGCGCGGCTGGGTCGCGACCACGACGAGGCGGATTTCCTGAAGGCCATAGGCCGGGATGTTCAGCAGGCCGCGCAGCTCGTCGGGCAGCCGCGGATCCGCCGCGCGCGGCGAGTACACGGAGGTGGAGATCACGTCTCCGGCCATGAGTGGGCGTTGGGAGAACGTGCGCTTCAGGGCATCGCCCGATCCCTGCAGGCGCAAGCCCTTCTGGGCTGGGGCGAGAACCACGCGCGTCGCCGGGCGAACCTCCGCCCGCCTCACCTCCACATGATCGCCGCTGCCCACGCCGGCATTGACGCGCTGAAGGCCGTCGAGGCGGACGATGGCGAGGCCCTCATCCTCCGGATAGGGCGTGACGGCGATGGCGGTGGTATGGCGCTTGCCGATGATCTCGACGGGCTGCCCCTCCTGAACGCCGATCTCGGCCAGGGCCTGTCGGCTCATGCGGGCGATGCCTCGGCCGGAATCGGCGGGTCGGGCATTCGCCACCTGGAGCCGTACACCTTGCCCGTCGTCTGCCATGGCGTCCATCCTATCGGTCCAGCATTCGTGCATGCGCTGGCAGGTGCAGAAGGGACTGTTGAGCCTCGAGAGCTTCCGGGTGCCGCGCATCGGAGGTTCGCAGGGTGGTGAGCCCCGGAACCGCAGGGCAAACGCCACATACCTGGAAATGTTGCAGGCGCAGGCCGTGTCACGCGCAAGCAAGGCTTGCCGCTCCTGCGAGGCAGCGCCCGAGTCGCGCAATCGCTTCCGGCTGACGCGCTAGAACGGCGCCCCGGCGGACGGCCTGAGCAGGCGCTTGAGGGAATCCTCGAGATCGTCACCGTCCTGTGCCTGCTCCGTGGAGGGGAACTTCATCGTCATGAAGGGCGCAATCGTGGGCAGTCTCGGGGAGCCGTCGCCCGGGTCCGCTGCTGCGGGCGGGTCGATCAGCTCCCAGCTGTCGAAGAGATCCATGGCCGAATGGCCCGGCAGGTCCGGACCCAGGTAGGGAACGATCTCGACCCAGGGGCGACCGTGCGGGCGGGGCGTCACCTTGGTCACGCGTCCGTAGAAGTTGGTCATCGGACAGCGGACGAAATCGCCGGGTGCGGGCAGCCGCAGCCTTTCCCGCTCCAGTTCCGCCTCGGCCTCCTCGAGCTCGCTCCGCAGGCGGGCGATCCGGGCCTCAAGCTCCGCGACGCGCTTCGTGCAGGAGGCTTCACGCGTCGGGCTGAGGTGCGAGGCCAGCGTCAGGCTCTTGTTGGAACCGCTCTCTACCTCCGGGAACGCCCCCATCGGGATCCTCCATCGTTCCATGAATTTTGGTGCATCCGGCCGGGAGAACAAGTCGCGCGGAAGCCTGATCGGGAACTCATGCACGGCGCATGAGGGTTATAGAGCAGGGGACTGTATGATCGGAGGTGGCATGGCTTGCGGGCGCCGGATGACATGGCGGATGGGCGGCGCTTCCGCCCTGGCGCTGCTGCTGGCGCTTTCCGCTGCAGCGCAAGCCCCCACGCCGCCTCTGCCGCCGCCCCGGCCCGATCGCCCGCCGGTCCAAACCGACGAGGCGCGGTCCGAGAAGCCTGCACCGGGCGAGGCTCCTGCCGAAGCCAAGGCTCCGGATGCGGACGATCCCGAAGCCGCCTGCCTCGCGCGCCTTGCCGAACTCGGGCTGAAGTTCGAGAGCCGTCCGCCGGTGCAGGAGAAGAGCTGCAGCATCGAGAACCCGGTTCTTCTGTCCGCGCTCGCCGACGACGTCCAGGTGGCGCCCCCCTCGCTCATGGCCTGCCCGGTGGCGGAGCAGCTTTCCAAATGGATGAAGGAGGCGGTCGCACCGGAGGCCGAGCGTCAGTTCCAGAGCGCCCCCACGAAGCTTCTCATCGGGACCTCCTATCAATGCCGGGACCAGCGCAACGGGGAGAAGCTGAGCGAGCACGCCTTCGGCAACGGTGTCGACGTCATGGGCTTCGAGTTCGCCAAGAGGGCTCCCCTGTCGATCGACTCCCATCCCGAGAATTCACCGGAGGCGGCTTTTCAGGAATCCGTCCGGAAAGCGGCCTGCCCGATCTTCACCACCGTGCTGGGGCCGGGCTCCGATGCCGCCCATGGCGATCACCTCCATCTCGACCTGCGCCAGCGCAAGGGCGACTACCGGATCTGCCAATAGGCGCCGGGAACAGGCTGCCCGCCACGGCTTTGTCGATTCAGCAGCATGTTCCGTGGAGTTCCCATGAAGACCGTCGCATCCGCAGCTTTAGGGCTTTTGCTCCTCTCGAGCTCCGTTCTGGCTGCGTCCCAGAAGCTGGAGCCCGACAAGGTGAACGCGGCCGAGTGGTCGGCCGGGAGCGGCAAGGGGAAGGAGCTCGATCCCGTCCTGGTCAAGGCGCAGGTGCTGCTCGACCGCGCCCGCTTCTCGCCTGGCGTCATCGACGGCCACAATGGCGAGAACCTGCAGAACGCGATCAAGGCTTTCGAGAAGGCCCGCGGCGTCAAGGTGGACGGAGCCCTCGACCAGGAGGTCTGGTCGAAGCTCAAGGAGACCTCGGCCGAGCCCGTCCTGACGGAATACACGATCACCGAGGAGGACGTGAAAGGCCCCTTCGCCGAGATCCCGGACAAGCTGGAAGATCAGGCCAAGCTCGATCGGCTTGCCTATTCCGGTCCGGAGGAGCTCCTGGCCGAGAAGTTTCACATGGATGTCGACCTGCTCAAGGCTCTCAACCCCGGCAAGCCCCTCGACAAGGCCGGCACCGCGATCACCGTCGCGAACGTTGCGGCGAGCGCCGAGGCCCGCAAGGATCGGGGGAAGGCTGCGAAGATCGAGGTGGTGAAAAGCGAGCATGTTCTGCGCGCGCTGGGTAAGGACGGCACGATTATCGCAGTCTATCCCGCCTCCATCGGCAGCGAGGAGAAGCCGGCGCCGAGCGGCTCGCACACGGTCCGGGCCGTCGCCCGCAACCCGAACTACACCTACAATCCGGATTATGCCTTCAAGGGCGTGAGGGCGAAGGAGAAGTTCGAGATCAAGCCGGGCCCGAACAATCCGGTGGGAAGCACCTGGATCGATCTGTCCGTGGAGTCCTTCGGCATTCACGGCACGCCCGAGCCCGAGAAGGTCGGCAAGGCCTATTCGCAGGGCTGCGTCCGGCTGACGAACTGGGACGTGGCGGAACTCGCCGGGATGGTGGAGAAGGGGACGCCCGTCGAGTTTCTGGACTAGGTCCGGGACCTCGGACGATCAATCGTCGTTGGCGGAGTTCAGCTGGTCGGGCCTGAGGCCCTCGTCCACTTCCTCGTCATGGGCCCGCACGAGCCATTCGAGCTGCTCCTGAACGAAATCGGGATCGCTGTGGAAGCGCATGGCGCAGGCCACGAGGAAGATCGCGATTTCCGGCAGGTCGCTGTCGCCCATGTCCGGGAGGACCAGTTCGAGTTCCGTCATGTTGCCGGACGTGAAGAGGGCGGCTTCGGTGGGCGGGATCATCGTCCCGGTACCCGTCGTGTCTTGAGCCATGAGCTGTTCCCGAACCTTTCGTGTGCCGCTCCAGGGCATGAAATCTGCAAGAGCCGCCTGCTTGTTCGATCTAAGGCGCGGTCCCGCAAGATAAAGGGAGGCGCCGCGTCGGCGCGCGGATGGAAAAACCCTGCCGCAGGGGATGCGGCAGGGCTCTCGGCTGGATCCGATGACGGTTACGGATAGGTGCAGACGTAGCGCATGCCGTTGCCGGCGAGGAACGTGCCTGTCGCCGGGTCGTAGGAGCGGTACTTGCGGGCGCAGTAGGCGGCCACCTGCGGATCGACCACCCCGGGCGGCGGGGGAGCGGCGGGCTGCGCCTGAGCCTGGCTTGCGATCGCGCCGGCGATCAGGGCGCCTGCGGCAAGGCCGGCCACTCCGGCGGCGACCGCAGCCCCGTCGTTCCGGTAGTACCGATGCCGGTAATAGGGGCGGTGATGATAGACGCGGCGCTCGTAATAATATTGGGTGTAGCCCTCATTCGGGTAAGCCCGGTCGACCTGCGGCAGCGGCCGGGTCTGGAAGGGGCTTGCGGCGGCGGGCAGGGCGGAGACCAGCATCGCCGCGCCGATCAGGGTGGTGAGCAATTTGCGCATGGTGAGTTCCTCGTTTGCAGAATTGGGGGCTCCCGCCCGCGTCCTGCTCCGGAGGGACTATAGCCTCAACGGCCCAGCTTGCAAAATCGTGAAGCCCCGCCGCTGCAACGATTGAATGAAAACCCAATGTTTCTGCGGTTTTGCTGCCATCTCCTCTACGGAATGTTGGCGATGACGAGCCCAAAAATCCTCCTCATGATCGATGAAGACGAAGGGAAAGCTCAGGGCAGCAGTTTTCGAGGGGCGAACTACAGAACACTCGCTCATTGCCTCATGGGAACCATTGCCACCTTTTCTGTAGGTCCGGGCTGGATTTTTCGACGGAGTTCAACCAAGATGGCTGCGTTCTATTATAATCTGTCTCGTTGTAGGAAATGATGCTCCGGCTCCTCGCGCCGTTCCTGTTGATCGCCCTGATGGGGCCGGCGAGCCTCTCGCGGGCAGCCGAGCCGCTGCCGCAGCCGAGAGGAGGCGTGATCCTGACCATATCCGGTCAGATCGAGCAGACGAACGCGCCAGGGCAGGCCCGCTTCGATCGTGAGATGCTCCAGTCCCTCGGCAAAGCTTCCTTCGTAACGGGAAGCGAGGTGTCGGAGACGCCCCAGCTGTTCGAGGGGGTGCCCCTGCGCGCTGTTCTCGACCGCGTGGGAGCACGAGGCCGGTCCATCAGAGCCTCGGCCCTGAACGATTACGAGGTTTCCATTCCGTTGGAGGATCTGCGCTTCGAACCCATCCTGGCCATGAGCGTTGACGGGCGGGTTCTGACCATGCGTGACAAGGGGCCGCTCTGGATCGTCTATCCCAGGGACGCCCACGAGGTCCTGCGCGACGTGCGGTATTACGCACGGTCGGTCTGGCAGTTGAACAGGCTTCACGTGGAATAGCCATGAAGGGGAGCCTCAACGGGTACAAAGCAGCCCTGATCACCCTGATAGCGATCGCGAGCCTGGTCGTCTGCCTCGTGTTCACGGTCGTGCGCCTCTTCGAGGTGGAGCGGGAACTGCGGACCGATGGCATGTACAGCAACATCTGGTTCGTCAGCCAGGCTCAGTTCGAGGCTGCGGTGTTCGCGGAGAGCTTGGCCCGGAAGGCGGCCAGTGAAAGCTTTGCCTCGGAGAGCGAAGAGCCGGGCTTCCGGGCCGGCATCCTCATGAGCCGGCTCGCCGTGCTGCTGGAGGGGGAGCGGGCGGATATCCTCGATGATATCGGAGTTCTGGGGGACATGAAGCGATCCTATCTCCAGCTGACCCTCGCGGAGCCTGATCTGTATGGAGACATAACCCCCGAAAGCGCCGCGCTCCTGCGCGGGCAGATGCACGATCTCGCCTACAAGCTTCGTGAAGCGGCCAACAAGATCGTCGTGCTCGGGCGGGAACGCGCAGGTGTCAAGCGCGACGAGTATCTCAGGGCAGTCTTCGAAAGCTTCGCCTTCCTCACCGGTCTCGTCCTGAGCGCGGCCTTCCTGCTCCTGCGCCTCTTCAAGGGGGTGCAGGAGGCCAGCCAGGCCAAGCAGCTGCTCAAGCAGGAGCAGGAGCTTTCCGATCTCGTGATCAGCAACATCAGCAACCAGGGCATCGTCATGTTCGACGGCCAGCTGCGCTGCCTGCTCTGGAACCCGGGCATGGTGGACCTGCTGAACGTCAGGCCCGACCGGGCCGTGGGCCAGCGAATGACGGATCTGGATCGCCTGTTCGAGAAGCCCGAGATCACCCGGGCGCTCAGGCTGGCGACGGAGGGGACGAGCTCGATCCTGGAGGACGAGGCGGTCAGCGTGGAGGGGCACGAGCGCTGCCTCGAGATCCACTGCTTTCCAGTCTACATGGCGGAGCGCAAGCTCGGCATCGCCTTCATCCGCGACATCACGGAGCAGTGGCTCGCCCGCAAGCAGGCGGAGCGGCAGAACTACGACCTGGAGATCAAGGTCCTGCAGAGGACCGCGGCCCTCCGCCAGGCCGAGCGGCGCCTGATCGCTGCGATCAACTCCGCGTCGGAGGGCTTCGCGGCCTTCGACTGGACCGGAAAGCTGCTCTTCGCCAACGACCAGATCTGGGCCTCGGCTCCCGTCTCGCTGTGGTGCAGCGAGGACATGAGCCTCCCGGTCTTCCTTCGGTGCTTCGCCATGTGCGAGGGAGCCGACGGCAGGCTCCTCGACGCCCAGCCTCCCTTCGAGGAGATGGAGCTCGATCTTCTGGTGCGGAAGGATACCTGGAACCGCCTGTCGGTGACGAAGGCCGATGGCGCCACGATCTTCGTGCGCCTGACGGATATCAGCGGGTACAAGCAGGTGGCCCGGGCGCTGGAATCGGCCCTCGAGCGCGAGCGCGAGACCACGAACGCCTATCGCAGCTTCGTGTCCATGGTCTCGCACCAGTTCCGCACCCCGCTGGCCATCCTGGATTCGAGCGCGCAACGCATCCTGCGCCGCGGGGCCGATCTCACCCACGAAGAACTCGTCACCCGCGTGCAGAAGATCCGCAATGCCGGAACCCGGCTGACGCGGCTCGTGGACAGCGTGCTCAACGCAGCCAAGCTCGACGCCGGCACCATCGAGCTCAACCCGGCCCAATACGATCTCGTGGAACTGGTCAAGGACATCTGCGATCGGCAGCGGGAGGTCAGCTCCCAGGCCGAGATCCGCTTCGACGTTCCGGATGTTCCCGTTCGGGTCTTCTGCGACGGCATGCTGATCGAGCAGGTGGTCGTCAACCTTTTGTCCAATGCCATCAAGTATTCCGGCAATACACCGGTTGTGGAAATCAAGATTTGGATGGACGGCTCCCGGGCTTTCTGCTCTGTCAGGGACTGGGGCATCGGAATTCCCGCGGATGAGCTTTCGAAGATCTTTGACCGTTTCTATCGGGCCCGCACCGCCACCGGCATCGCGGGCACCGGAATCGGCCTGAACTTCGCGCAGCGGATCATGCATCTGCACGGGGGTGAGATTCAGGTCGAAAGCTACGAGGCGGCAGGGTCCCTCTTCACGTTCGACCTGCCCATGGCGAATGCCGAACAGGCGCAACAGGCAGCATGAGTGGCTGACACAAAATGAATGCAACAAAAACAATTCTTTGCGTTGAGGACGAGGACGACCTGAGGAACGACATCGCCGAGGAGCTGGAGGCGGCCAACTACCGCGTTCTCCAGGCTGCGAACGGCAGCGAGGCCCTCAGCCTTCTCGAGAAGCATCGCCCGGATCTGGTCCTGTGCGACATCACCATGCCCGGCCTCGGGGGCTACGACGTGCTCAAGGCTCTGCGCGAGCAGGGGACGATGGCGGACGTGCCGTTCATCTTCCTCACCGCGCTGGCGGAGCGCAACGACGTGCTCACCGGCAAGCAGGCGGGGGCGGACGACTACCTCGTCAAGCCGATCGATTACGAGATCCTGCTCGCCACCATCGCGGCGCGGCTCAACCAGGTGGCCCGGGTGCAGGAAAGCGCCGTGCACCGGGCGGAGGAATCCTGGCAGGAGATCCTCAAGGCTTCCAAGGGCCGCACGGTGGAGGCTCTCTACAAGGCGACCTTCGCCTTCGACCGCTTCCTGGTCGGCGTCGTGATCGTGGACGAGAACGGCAACGTTCGCGTCACGAACAAGGAGGCGCAACGGATCCTCGCCGAGGATGACGGCCTGAGCGTCGCCCAGGGCGTGCTGAAGGGAAGCGTCGCCAAGCAGAATGCCAAGCTCTACACGGCCATCGAAAAGGCGTTCGAGGAGGAATCCCTGGACGAGATCGTCTCCTTCCCGCGCAACTCGGGCGGGCGCCCCTATCTCGTGCTCATCCCGGGGCAGCGCTTCTCTCCTCAGGAGAGGCCGGAGGCCGTGGTCCTGCTCGTCATCGACACCGAGCAGCGCGCGAAGGTCTCGGGCGAGACGCTGGTCCGGCTCTACAATCTCACGCCGTCAGAGACCCGGGTCGCCCTGATGCTGATCGACGGCAAGAGGCTCGACCAGATCGCAGAGGAGCTGGAGGTCGCCCAGACCACCGTGGTCTTCCACCTGAAAAACCTCTTCCGCAAGACGGACACCAACCGTCAGGCGGATCTGGTCCGCGTGCTCCTGTCCGTACCGCTCCGAAGCGCCGGGGAGGACTGATCCCTCGAGCGGTCCTGCCCGTTAATCGATCGGTGACCATTCCGGCACAAACGGCTCAAGCCCAAGCTTTGCCACAATCTGTTCAGCTTTCAGAGAGGTTTTGAACAGTATATCTCATGGCATGAAGAGGGAGACACGGAGCCTCCCTTCCGTCGAGGTGATGATCCATGAAGATCTTCCGTCTTGCTTCCGGTACCGCGGCAGCCCTGGCGCTGGTCACCGGTCTGGCTGCCGCCCAGCCGGCTGAAGCGCGTGATCGCCTGTCGCCCGGTGCCGCAGTGGCTCTGGGTGCCCTGGGAGGTCTTGCCGTGGGCGCTGCCGTCGGTTCGGCCATTGCCCAGCCTCAGCCCCCCGTGGTCTACCGGGCTCCTCCGCCGCCCCCGCCGGTCTATGTCGAGGAGCGGGTGCCGGTCTATTACGAGCGCCCCGTCCGGGAGCGCGTCTACGTGGAGCGCTGCGTGACCGAGCGATATCGCGAATGGGTTCCCGGCTGGGGCTGGGAGCACCGCACCCGCAGGGTCTGCAGCTAAGCGTCACAAGGGCCCGCCACGAGCGGGCCTTTTCTTTTGGCCGCGGGAAGAAACCGGGATTCCGCTGTTGCGTTGACCGCATGCAACCTCATGCGAGCTGAGCCATGACCAGCACACCGAAAGATCAGGCCGCCTCCGACCAGACCAAGCTCAATCCCGGCGATCAGGCCGAGCCTGGAACCCCCGGAACGGGCGAAAACGTCTGCCCGGAGTGCAAGGGCAGCGGCCGCGTGGGCGCCGCCGCGTGCCAGACCTGCGGCGGGACGGGCACCATCATCGAAGGAGTCGGCGGAGCCTAGGACTTGTCCGGCTTGGCCATCCAGCGGATCAGGGGCATCAGCGGCACGATCCAGATCAGCCCGAGAACCACATAGGCCAGCGTCTGGACGAGCTTCGGCGCCTGCGTGATTCGGCCTTCCGCGACCGCCATGGCGAACAGCGCATAGAAGATGATGAAGGCCACCATCGCCACCGTTCCGATCAGCTTGCGCATCCGAATGCCCATGACGGCCCTACCTCACTGACTGACGCCCGCCGGAGCGGTGCGTCACCGGCATGAATTGTCTCGACGAAGCACAGCCTCTATGTGACCTCCGTATCCCGGGTTCAAGCCCTAATCGTTCGTGAGAGTGAGCATGGCTGTCGCAGCCTCCACCGAGGGCATGCCGCTGGCGCGCGTGCCCCAGGTTCAATCCCTGAATGCCGTCCGGATCTGGATCTACGCCCTGGCAGCCCTCGTGGTGCTGATGGTCGCCGTGGGCGGCGCCACGCGGCTGACCGGCTCGGGCCTTTCCATCACCGAATGGCGGCCCGTCACGGGCGCCATCCCGCCGCTCAGCGAGCAAGCCTGGCTTGTCGAGTTCGAGAAGTACAAGCAGATCTCGCAGTACGAGCTCGTCAACAAGGGGATGACGCTCTCCGAGTTCAAGTTCATCTATGCCTGGGAATGGGGCCACCGGCAGCTCGGCCGCCTCATCGGTCTCGTGTTCTTCCTGCCGCTGGTCTGGTTCTGGGCGAGGGGGGCGATCAAGGGCAGGCTTGCCCTGACGCTCCTCGGTATCGGCGCCCTCGGGGGGCTGCAGGGTGCCATCGGCTGGATCATGGTGGCGTCGGGCCTGGAGCCCGGCATGACCGCCGTGGCGCCCATCAAGCTCACCCTGCACCTGACCGTCGCCAGCATCATCCTGGCCTGCCTCGTCTGGGTGGCGGCCGGGCTCAAGGACCGCTCCGCGGCAGGTCCCGAAGCGCCTGCAGGCGCCGCGCCGCGCATCCTCGTCGGCCTGGTCCTGTTCCAGATCGCCCTGGGCGGGCTCGTGGCGGGCTCGAAGGCAGGCCTGACCTACAACACCTGGCCCCTCATGGACGGGGCGCTCGTGCCGCCGGCTTCGGCCCTGTTCGCGGTGAAGCCCTGGATCGAGAACTTCGTCGACAACGTGGTTCTGGTGCAGTTCAACCATCGCCTCGTCGCCTATCTTCTGGTGGGGTTCGCCCTGTGGCATGCCTGGGCTCTGCAGCGCCGGGCGCCGGGCTCCGGGGCCGCCGCACGGGCCAGGGCCGTGGCCGGTCTGGCCCTCGCCCAGATGGTTCTGGGGGTCGTGACCCTCCTGCTGGTCGTGCCCCTCTGGGCCGGTCTGGCCCATCAGGTCCTTGCGATGGCGGTTCTGGCGATGGCCGTGGTCCATGCCCGGGTCAGCACCGTTCGGGCATGAAAAAGGGCGGCCGGAAGGCCGCCCTCGGCTTGAAAGCTTCGCTACAGGTTAGCGGATGACCTGGACGATGCGGCGGGTGCCGGGCTCGACCAGAACCGGAACGTCGTTGACGACCGTGTAGCGATAGTTGGTGACGCCGTACTCGGCGGGAACCTCATAATACTGCACGCCGGAGGCCGGCAGGGTCGCGCCCACGCGGATCTCTTCCTGGACCCGGTAGGACGGCACGCCCTGGGTCACCACGTACTGGCGGAACCTCGGCTGCTGCTGGTCGGCGAGGCCGCCGACGATGGCGCCCGTCACGCCGCCGATGGCCGCGCCGACCGGACCGCCGACGATGGCGCCGCCCACGGCACCCGTGGTCGCGCCGGCCGCAGCGCCGCCCGACTGAGCGAACGCGCTCGCGGGGGCAAGGGCAAAGAGAACGGCGCCTGCAAGCAAGATCTTCTTCGACATGTGTCAGCTCCTCAACTTGTGAAGTCTGGAGCTTAACGGCTCAGGGCAGGGGGAGTTCCGCGGAAAAGAAGGACGGTAAAACTGCAATTCACAGTGGGATTCATGCCGGAACGGGGAAATCAGGTCTTGCTCTGCTGCAGGTGAACAATATTAAGATGGCGTTAACCCTCAGGCGCAGTGCTGCAGGAACAGGCTGATAAGGAGTCAGGCATGAATGTGCTGGTCTTTGCTTCGCGGAAGGGCGGCTCGGGAAAGAGCACGCTGGCCGCGCATCTCGCGAGTTACATCGCCAACCCTTCACGCCCCACATTGCTGATCGACAACGATCCCCAGGGCTCCCTGTCCTTGTGGCACAAGATCCGCAACCAGGAGCATCTGGGCCTGAAGCACAACGTGCGCGACATCGGCGAGGCCCTCAAGGAGGCCAAGCGCGAGGGCTATGAATGGGTGCTGGTCGACACGCCCCCGAACAAGTCCTCCATCGTGGCCGAAGCCATCAGGCAAGCGACGCTGGTGATCATCCCCACGCGGGCGAGCCTGTTCGACATCGCGGCCCTGCAGGATACGGTCGCCATCGCCCGGGAGCACCGCAAGCCTTACGCGGCCGTGATCAATGCCGCGCCGCCCAAGCGCGGCGATACGGAGGCGGCCGTGGTGGCCGATGCCCGCGGCGCGCTGAACGCGCTTCAGGTTCCGGTCTGGGCCGGCCAGATCACCCATCGTCCCGAGCTGACCCTGTCCCTTGCCACCGGCGAGGGCGCGAAGGAGTACGATGCGGATTCCCAGGGAGCCGACGAGATCGGGCGCCTGTGGACGGCCCTCGAGCGTTCGCTCAACGCCATCCAGAACACCTACCGGAAAGCGGGCTCGTCCCGCGCCGCCTGAGCCGGCGGCCTCACGGCATCGAAAAGGGCGGCTCCAGGGCCGCCCTTTTGGTGTTCGGTTCAACCTGCGCCGGTTGCGGCTCAAGCCGCGTCGAGGGCCTGGTTGAGGTCGTCGATCAGATCCTCCGTGTCCTCAAGGCCGATGGACAGGCGCACCACCTCCGGGCCTGCTCCGGCCTGGGTCTTCTGCTCGTCCGTGAGCTGGCGGTGGGTGGTGGAGGCCGGGTGGATCACCAGCGAGCGGGTATCGCCGATATTGGCCAGGTGCGAGAACAGCTTGAGGTTCGATACGAGCTTCACGCCGGCCTCGTAGCCACCCTTGAGGCCGAAGGTGAACACGGCGCCCGCGCCCTTGGGGCAGTACTGCTTGGCGAGGTTATGGTAGCGGTCCGTGCGAAGGCCCGGATAGCTCACCCAGGACACCTTGCCGTGGCCCGCCAGGTGCTCGGCCACCGCGAGCGCATTGTCGGAGTGGCGCTGCATGCGCAGCGGCAGGGTCTCGATGCCGTTGAGGATCAGGAAGGCGTTGAAGGGGGAGAGCGCAGGTCCGAGATCGCGCAGGCCGAGCACGCGGCAGGCGATGGCAAAGCCGAAATTGCCGAAGGTCTCGCCGAGCACCATGCCGCCATATTCCGGGCGCGGCTTGGAGAGCATCGGGTAGCGGTCGTCCCCCGCGAAGTTGAACGAGCCTCCGTCCACGATGAGGCCGCCCACCGAGTTGCCGTGGCCGCCGAGGAACTTGGTGGCCGAATGGACGATGATGTCCGCGCCGTGCTCGAAGGGGCGGATCAGGTAGGGGGACGCCATCGTGTTGTCCACGATGAACGGGATGCGATGCTTCTTGGCGATGGCAGCGATCGCCTTCAGGTCAACGATCACGCCGCCCGGGTTGGCGATGGATTCCACGAAGATCGCTTTGGTGCGCGGCGTGATGGCGGCCTCGAAGGACGACGGATCGTCGGAATCCGCCCAGACCACGTTCCACCCGAAGTTCTTGTAGGCATGGTTGAACTGGTTGATCGAGCCGCCGTAGAGCTTCTTGGCCGCAATGAACTCGTCGCCCGGCTGGAGCAGGGTGTGGAACACCAGGAACTCCGCGGCGTGACCCGAGGCGACGGCGAGGGCAGCCGTGCCGCCTTCGAGCGCGGCGACGCGCTCCTCGAGCACGGAGCAGGTCGGGTTGCCGATGCGCGAATAGATGTTGCCGAAGGCCTGCAGGCCGAAGAGCGAGGCGGCGTGATCGACGTCGTCGAAGACGAAGGACGTTGTCTGGTAGATCGGCGTCGCCCGGGCGCCGGTCGCGGCATCGGGGGCCGCTCCAGCATGGATGGCGAGCGTGTTGAAGCCTGGCAGACGGTCGGTCATGGCGGGAGCCCTTCTCCTCTCGGGACGATGTTTTGTTCTCTATAAAGAACGAAACGTTCTTCCGGTCAAGGAGGCTGCGAGGGCGGCTCCCTAAGACTTAGGGCCGATTGAGGCTGAGCTTCTGGAAGCCCTTGCCGGAGAGAACCGGCTTCTTCGCGCTCAGCACGCGCGAGTTCACGCCCTGCCAGGAAATCTCGCCGGAGAGGCGGCCGAACTCGATCTTCGGGCAGCGGTCCATCACCACCTTCACGCCCCTGGCTTCGGCCTTGGCGGCGGCCTCGTCGTTGCGGACCGAGAGCTGCATCCAGATCACCTTCGGAAGCGGGTCGAGGGCAAGCGCCTCGTCCGTGATCGGGCCGGCCGCTTCGGAGTTGCGGAAGATCTCGACCATGTCGATGGGCACGGGCACCTCCTTGAGGGAGGCATAGACCGTCTTGCCCAGCAGCTCGCCGCCCGCGAGGCCCGGATTGATCGGGATCACGTCGTAGCCCCGCTCCAGCAGGTACTTGGTGACGATCCAGCTCGGGCGCGCCGGGTTCTGCGAGGCGCCGACCAGCGCGATGGTCTTCACGCCGTTGAGGATGCCGCGGATGTAATCGTTCGGGTAATTGCTGTGGTCCATGGCGGCACCGTATGGGATAGGGCAGGGCAGTTCAATGAGCATCGCACATTCATGGCATCCCACCATCCCATCATGACCCGCGACGAGCTGACGGCGTTCCTCGACCGGGAGTTCCCCCAGATCCACCTGGGCGGCCGCAGCTACTTCGTGGACGAGGTCGGCCCGCTCTCGGCCCGGATGCGGATGGCCTATCACGAGCGCCACATCCGGCCGGGAGGAACGATCTCGGGGCCTGCCATGATGACCCTCGCGGATCTTGCCCTCTATGTGGCGATTCTGGCTCATATCGGCCCCGTGGCGCTCGCGGTCACCACGAGCCTGAACTTCAACTTCCTGCGAAAGCCGGAGCCGCGGGACCTCATCGCCGAATGCCGCCTGCTGAAGCTCGGCAAGCGGCTGGCCGTTGGCGACGTATCCATTTATTCGGAAGGCAGCCCCGACATGGTCTGCCACGCGACCGGCACCTATTCCATTCCGAGCCGGCCGTGAGAGTGCGCGCGAAAGAGCGCGGGGATCAGGCCTGGATCGACCGGCTTCTCACCGAACGCTGGGGCGGCCGTCGGATCGCGGTTCATGGTGAAGTCTTCGACGCTGGTGCTCTTCCGGCTCTGATCGCAGGGGACGGCGAGGGATTGGCAACCTACGTCCTGGAAGAGAACGGCATCTTTGCCGAGCTGATCACCCTCGACTCCGTGACGCCCCGGCACGGGACGGGAACCGCGCTGATCGAGGCTTTGGTCCGGATCCTCCAAGGCAGGGGCTTCAAGGCTCTTCGGGTCACGACGACGAACGACAACCTTGCCGCCTTACGCTTCTATCAGCGCCGCGGGTTTCGCCTCGTGTCGGTACGGCCTGGAGCCGTGAACGAGGCGCGCAAGATCAAGCCATCCATTCCCCTTCTCGGCTTGGACGGCATCCCGCTTCGGGACGAGATCGAGCTTGTCCGCTCTCTTGATGCTACCGATTTGGCCTAGCCCTTCGGCGGCAGGAGGGCATCGTCGAGTTCCCGCGCCCGGATTGCGGCCGGCCGGTTGCCGATCCGGTTCCAATAGGCCTCGAAGGCGGGGCGCTTCTCCAAGGTCCCGAACCTCATGCCCCAGCCGATCTGGGCGCCGACATAGACGTCGGCGGCCGTGAAGCGGTCCCCGGCGATGTATTCGGATTGGGTGACGGCATATTCCAGGGCGTTCAGCACATCCTCGATGGAGCCGTAGCCGATCATGCCCTGCCTGTCGGGCGGGACCTCGAAGCCGAGGGCCTTGTTGCTCAGGGCGGCCTCCACCGGGCCGGCCGCGAAGAACATCCAGCGGTAATAGGTGCCCCGGCGCGGATCTCCGGTCGGGGGAGCGAGCTTCGCCTGGGGGAAGGCGTCGGCGAGATAGGCGCAGATCGCAGCCGCTTCGGTGACCACCGTTCCCTCGTGCAGGATGGCCGGCACCTTGCCCATGGGATTGATCGCCCTGTAGCCGGGCGCCTTCATGTCCGGGCCGAAGCCCAGGATCTCGGCCCGGTAGGGGCAGCCCGTTTCCTCCAGCATCCACCGCACGATGCGCCCGCGCGACATGGGGTTCGTGAAGAAGATCACTTCGCCGGCCATGGAGTTCCCCCTTCTTCTGCCAACTCGGCAATTGTGCCTCACTCCCGCGGCCAAGCATAGCCTCGGCATCACATGACAGACACTCGTGTGGTAAAGAAATACCTTATATGTGGTGTCTTATTACCATACAAAGTTAATATATTGATTTTACAAGTTTTTATCCTCTTCTTGGATCGCACGATCCATGTTGACTTCACCATGCAAAGACACTAAACAGCCGTCACTCGCCGCCGCAACCCGCGGCGGTTTGTCGTTTCGGAACCTGAGCCATACGGCTCCAACGGGAAACAGCGCAATGAAGACTACGACTTCGCTGAAGCCCGCCGAGGTCGAAAAGAAGTGGGTTTTGATCGACGCGAAGGGCCTCGTTGTGGGCCGCCTCGCTTCGATCGTTGCCATGCGCCTGCGTGGCAAGCACAAGGCGAACTACACGCCCCACGTCGACTGCGGCGATAACGTCATCGTCATCAACGCCGACAAGGTGGTGTTCACCGGCCGCAAGCGCGAGCAGAAGGTGTACTACCATCACACCGGTTATCCGGGCGGCATCAAGGAGCGCACCGCGCGCTTCATCCTCGAAGGCCGCTTCCCGGAGCGCGTCGTCGAGAAGGCCGTGGAGCGCATGCTCCCCCGCGGCCCGCTTTTCCGCCAGATCATGGGCAACCTGCGCGTCTATGGCGGCGCTGAGCATCCGCATGTCGCTCAGCAGCCCGAGGTGCTGGACGTGGCTGCCCTCAATGCCAAGAACGTGAGGGCCTAATCCATGGCGACCCTTCAGTCTCTCGCCGATCTGGGCCAGAACGCCCAGACCGCCGCTCCGGAAGCTCCGAAGCACGTCCAGAAGCTCGATGCCTATGGCCGCGCCTATGCCACCGGCAAGCGCAAGGACGCGGTGGCCCGCGTCTGGATCAAGCCGGGCTCCGGCAAGATCGTCATCAACGACCGTCCGGTCGAGGTCTACTTCGCCCGTCCCGTGCTCCGCATGATCCTGGCGCAGCCGCTCCAGATCGCTCAGCGCGAGGGCCAGTACGACATCGTGGTGAACGTCAACGGCGGCGGCCTCTCCGGCCAGGCCGGCGCGGTCCGCCACGGCCTTGCCAAGGCGCTGACCTACTACGAGCCGGAGCTCCGCGGCCCGCTCAAGAAGGAAGGCTTCCTGACCCGCGATCCGCGCGTGGTCGAGCGCAAGAAGTACGGTAAGAAGAAGGCCCGCCGCAGCTTCCAGTTTTCGAAGCGCTAAGGCTCTTCAGCCACATCGTTCCGGAAGGGCGGCTCCAGGGCCGCCCTTTTTTCTGAGCGAACGGCCGCGCTTGTTGACAGGGCGGCCTCACGGCCTCATACACGCCTCATGAGCCAGGGCTTTTCCACCGTCCGACGCCGAATGACCGCCGCCCCGGCGCGCGTGCGATGACGGCCGTCTGAGAGCCCGACCGCAAGCCGCGCCGATGCGCGGCTTTTTTGTTTTCCAAGAACCATATCGGGGCTATCGGCTTTGCCTAAGGACAGGCGGCCACAGGTGCAAACGGATCGATCATGACGACCATGACCCAGAACTCGGCGGATCTCGGCCTCAAGACGAAGACCGTCTTCATCGACGGGGAGGCGGGCACCACCGGCCTCGGCATCCGCGAGCGGCTGAAAGGCGTTCCCGGCGTGACGATCCGCAGCATCGATCCGGAGCGCCGCAAGGACCCGGCCGCCAAGCGCGAGATCCTGGCGCAAGTCGATCTCGTGGTGCTGTGCCTGCATGACGATGCGGCCCGGGAGACCGTGAGCCTCGTCGACGGCCTGAGCGGCAGGAAGCCGAAGATCCTCGATGCCAGCACCGCGCACCGGGTGAGCCCCGGATGGGTCTATGGCTTCGCGGAGCTCGATCCCGGGCAGCGGGAGGCAGTTGCCGGGGCCGAGCGGGTCGCCAATCCCGGCTGCTACCCGACCGGCGCCATCGCCCTCATCCGGCCTCTCGTGGATGCGGGCCTGATCCCGGCCGATTACCCGGTCAGCGTGAATGCGGTGAGCGGCTACAGCGGCGGCGGGCGGTCGATGATCGAGGCCTACGAGGCCGGCACCGCGCCTTCCTTCGAGCTGTACGGCCTCGGCTTCGAGCACAAGCACGTGCCCGAGCTGCAGAAATATACCGGCCTGACCCGGCGGCCGATCTTCATTCCTTCCGTGGGCAATTTCCGGCAGGGGATGCTGGTGAGCGTGCCGCTCCACCTCGACATGCTGCCGGGCAAGCCGAAGGCGGCGGACCTCGAGGCGGCTCTGGCGGAGCGCTACAAGGGCGGCGGTCTGGTGAGCGTGGTGCCGACGGTGCGGGACGGCCGGAAGGTCGAGCGTGTCGAGCCGGAAGCCCTGAACGACACGGACCGCATGGAGCTGTTCGTGTTCCAGCACGACGGCTACAACCATGCCGTGCTGGTGGCCCGCCTGGACAATCTCGGCAAGGGCGCCTCGGGCGCGGCCGTGCAGAACATCCAGCTCATGCTGGGGCTGACCTGAGGAAGCCTCGCTCTGCTCGTCATCACCGGCCTAGAGCATTTTTCGGCGAAGTGGATCCGGTTCGCCGTCAAGAAATGCGGCACGCCAAGAAAAGAGATGATTCCATGCCAATGGAAACAGCTCCGGTGCCGGTGAGCCCGCCATTCTCACACACTCACCTCATCCTGAGGAGGCGCGAAAGCGCCGTCTCGAAGGAGGCTCCAGTGCTCTCTGGAAGCTCCTTCGAGACGCAGCCTCACGGCTGCTCCTCAGGATGAGTGCTGAGGGGTATAGGGGCGGATCGAAAGCGCGGATGGTCGGGCCGATCCTGGATCAGGTCCCCGGCCATGACGCTGGGGGTGTCAGTGCCCCTTCCAGCTCTTGCTGGTATCGATCCCTTTCCCCTCGAACGCGATGAAGCGCTGGCGCTGCTCGCCGAGACCTTCGATGCCGAGGGACACCACATCGCCGGGCTTCAGGTAGCGCGGCGGCTTCATGGCCATGCCGACGCCGGGCGGGGTGCCGGTGGTGATCACGTCCCCGGGCTCAAGGATCATGAAGTGCGACAGGTAGGACACGATCTGCGCCACGTTGAAGATCATGGTCTTGGTGGAGCCGGTCTGCATGCGCTCGCCGTTCACGTCGAGCCACATGGAGAGGTTCTGCGGATCGGGAATCTCGTCCTTCGTGACGAGCCAGGGGCCGAGCGGGCCGAAGGTCGGGCAGCCCTTGCCCTTGGTCCAGGTGCCGCCGCGCTCCAACTGATACTCGCGTTCCGAGACGTCGTTGCAGATGCAGTAGCCGGCCACGTATTCCAGAGCCTCGTTGGCCGCCACGTAGGACGCCCTTTCGCCGATGACGATGGCAAGCTCCACCTCCCAGTCGGTCTTGTGCGACTGCCGTGGGATGATCACGTCGTCGTTCGGCCCGACGATGCAGGACGGGGCCTTGTTGAAGACGATCGGCTCGGCCGGAATCGCCGCGCCCGTCTCGGCGGCATGGTCGGCGTAGTTCAGGCCGATGGCGATGAAGTTGCGCACCTGGCCGACGCAGGCTCCCAGGCGCTGGCCCTTCGGGGCGAGGGGCAGGGTGGCCGGGTCGGTTTGGCGGATGCGGTCCAGGGTCCCGGACGAGAGCGTGGCCCCCGTTATGTCAGGCACGAGTCCTGACAGATCTCGGACCTGCCCCTCGGCATCGACCAGTCCGGGCTTCTCCTGACCCGCGCTCCCAAATCTCACCAGCTTCATCAAGCACTCCTCTCGTTGCGGCATGAGCATAATTGGCGCGAATGCGCCCCGCTACAATGCACTTTCCTGGCGCAAATATGTTGCTGTTTTGCCACGAGAGGCCACAAAGTGCCGGATTTCCACGCCTCGCGCGCGGTTAATAAAAGGCAGGCGCGGCGGGATCAATACATTAGTTTACATATGAACTATATGGTTTTACTTTATGCGCCACTGTGTATCTGGAAGTAAAGTCTAATTATATGTGCCAGATGATCTTGATCGTTACCGAGCGTTAACCGTTTAGGTGTCGCGAATAAACGGATTGCGGCCAAAATTAAGCATTGGCACATTGTCGCCACAGCGGGATTCGCCCGCGCAAGAAGCATTAAGGGCAGGAAAACTCCATGAGCCGTTTCTCTCGTTCTTTGACCCTGGCTGCAGTCTCGGTTGCAGCCCTCGTCGCCGCTCAGGGCAGCGCTCAGGCCGGGGCCTTCGGCATCCGCGAGCAGAGCGTGACGGCTCAGGGTTATTCGTTCGCCGGCGCCGCTTCGGGCTCGGGCTATCTCTCCTCGATGTTCTGGAACCCCGCCGTCATCACGATGGCTCCGGGCTGGCAGACCGAGGCGGCCCTGTCGCTCATCGTTCCGCGGGTCGACATCAACCCGGTGCCGTCGGTTCCGACATTCGCGCTCGGCGGCTCCGGCGACATCGGCCAGGACGCGCTCGTTCCCGCGAGCTACAACTCCTATCAGATCAACGACCGCTTCTGGGTCGGTCTGTCGACCACCTCGCCCTACGGCCTCGTGACGGATCCCCGCACCAACTGGTCCGGCCAGGTCTATTCCCGTTCGTCCAAGGTGTTCTCCCTGAACGTGAACCCGGTCGTGGGCGTGAAGCTGAACGACTGGTTCTCCTTCGCCATCGGTCCGTCGCTCCAGTACTTCGACATCACCCTGAAGCGCGCGGCCGGCGTGGCTCCGGGCGCTCCGAGCGTGATCCTCGAAGGCGACGACATCGGCTTCGGCTTCACCGCCGGCGTGACCATCACCCCGTTCGCCGGCACGACGATCGGTATCGGCTACCGCTCGCGGATCGAGCATAACCTCGAAGGCACGGTGGCCATTCCCGGCGCCCCCAGCCGAATCATTCCGATCAGCTCCGATCTGAGCACCCCGGACCAGCTCACCATCGGCATCTCGCATGCCTTCACGCCGGCCTTCACCCTGCATGCCGGCTTCGAGTGGACGAACTGGAGCATCCTCGAGACGCCCCTCGTCACCGGTCCCGGCGGCGCTGTCGTCACCGACCTGCCGCTCAACTACGACGACGGCTACTTCTACTCCCTCGGCTTCGACTACAGGCTGACCAACCAGCTCACCCTGCGCGCCGGCCTGGCCTACGAGGAGTCGCCGATCGACACGAACATCCGCTCCACCCGCCTGCCCGACAATGACCGCATCTGGGCGTCGGTCGGTGCCAGCTACCAGTGGAACGACAAGCTGACCTTCGATCTCGCCTACACCCACATCTTCGCGAAGGAGACGGACATCCGCATCCTGCCGGGCCACCAGGATTACGAAGGGCTGCCCTTCGTGGCCGACGTGGACTCGAACGTCGACATCGTGTCGGTGGGCCTGCGCTATCGCTGGGACAACCCGACCGTGGCGATCCCGGCGGCGCCGATCGTCCGCAAGTACTGAAGCCCGCACGGGCTTACGGAAAAGGCCGGCGAAAGCCGGCCTTTTTCATGTGAGGAACCGAGGTGGGACAGCGACGCCTCAGGCCTTCTCCAGAACGTAGGTGCCGGGGGCATCGCAGAGCGGCTCCAGCTTGCCGCCGCCCGGCTCGCGCGCGGACACCATGCGCGGGGCCTGGGCCTTGATCCACTCGAACCAGTAGGGCCACCAGGAGCCGGGCGTCTCCGAAGACTGCTTGACCCAGTCCTCCAGTTCGCCCTCGACGGGCCCGCCGGTCCAGAACTGGTACTTCGGCTTTCCCGGCGGGTTCACCACGCCGGCGATATGCCCCGATCCGGCCAGGACGAAATCGACGGGGCCGCCAAAGGCCTTCGAGCCCTCGAAGACCGAGCGGGCGGGGGCGATGTGGTCTTCCTTCGTGGCCAGGTTGAAGACGGGCACCTTCACCTTCTTCAGATCGAGCTTCACGCCCGCCAGCTCCATCTCGCCCTTCACGAGCTTGTTCTCGAGATAGCAGTTGCGGAGATAATAGGCGTGGTTGGCCGCCGGCATGCGGGTGGAATCGGCGTTCCAGTAAAGGAGGTCGAACGGCAGCGGCGCCTTGCCCTTCATGTACACGTTGACCACGTAGGGCCAGATCAGGTCGGTGGGCCGCAGCATGTTGAAGGCGTTGGCCATGCGCGAGCCTTCCAGGTAGCCGCGCTTCCTCATGGAGGCCTCGAGGCGGCGAACCTCCTGCTCGCCTGCAAAAACCTTCAGATCGCCCGCATGGGTGAAATCGACCTGCGCGGTGAAGAGGGTGGCGCTGTCGATCCGCTTGTCCCGCTTGGCGGCCATGTAGGCGAGGGTGGTGGCCAGCAGGGTGCCGCCGACGCAGTAGCCGATCGTCGTCACCTTCTTCTCGCCCGTCGCCTGCTCGACCGCGTCGAGCGCCGCGAAGATGCCGTCGCGCATGTAGTGCTCGAAACCCATTTCCGCATGCTGCTCGGACGGGTTCACCCAGGAGATGCAGAACACCGTCAGCCCCTGCGCGACCGCCCACCGGATGAAGCTCTTTTCCGGGTTGAGATCGAGGATGTAGTACTTGTTGATCCACGGCGGCACGATCAGCAGCGGGCGCTTGAGCACCTTCTCGGTCGTTGGCGCGTACTGGATCAGCTCGATGAGCTCGTTGCGGAAGATCACCTTGCCGGGCGTGGTGGCGATGTTCACGCCGACCTTGAAGTTGCTCGGGTCCGACTGGCGGATCTTCAGCTCGCCGCGCCCGGCTTCGATGTCCTCGGCGAGCATCTCGACCCCGCGCACGAGGTTGGCCCCGTTCTCGCGCAGGGTCTCGCGGATGAGTTCCGGATTCGTCAGCAGGAAGTTCGAGGGCGAAAGCGCGCTGGCGATCTGCTTGAGATAGAACTGCGCCTTGTGGCGCGTGCGCTCGTCGAGCCCCTCCGCATTCTCGACCAGATCCTCCGCCCAGCGCGAGGAGATCAGGTAGGCCTGCTTCAGGAAGTCGAAGACCGGGTTCTCGGACCATTCCGGATCCTTGAAGCGGTTGTCCTTCGGTTCCGGCTCCGCCACGGGTTCGGCACGCTCGCCCTGCGCGCGCTTCAGGGTGGAGGCCCACAGGCTCAGGAACTGGGTGCCGAGACGCGACTGCGCCTCCAGGCTCTTCTGCGGATCGGTCAACCAGGCTTCGGCCACGCGAGTCAGGGATTTGATCGCTTCCGAAGCATCGACCGGCGGCTCGGCCGGCGCTTGGCCTTCCTGAACGGGCTTGAGATAGGCGGCGGCCGCCTTGCCGGCTCCCTCGATGAAGCGTGTCATGTTGCGGGAGAGTTCCTCGAAGTCCGGCATGGGGGCCTGAGCCTTCTCTTCACCATATGGCTTGTCCATAGGGCGATCTCCCTCTATCGCAGCAGCATTGCCCGCAGGCTGCATTTCCGACATCTTAGCGTCCGGCCAGCGGGGTTTGCCAGAGTCATGTTGCCATCCTTAGGTATCAGAATGCGTCAGAAGACCACTTCGATCCCTCGCGCCGCGGCCATCGCCGCTACGCTGGCTGCGGCAGCCGGCCTGGCCGGCTGCCAGGGAGGCGCCAATCCGGTCCGGGATGTGGCGACCTCATTGGGCGGCGGGCCCCAGGTCGCGGCCACTCCGGATTTCGTCGCCCGCTCCCGCCCGGCCAATCTGGACTACATGCCCATCGGCACCCCGGTTCCCGAGCGGCCGACCCCGGCGCGCACGGCCGAGGAGGTGAAGGCCGCCGAGGCGGAGCTCGATGCCCTTCGCGCCCGCAACGAGGCGGCCGGAGCCGCCGCGGCGGAGCTCGGCAGCACGCCGCCGCCGGAGCCCGTCCGGCTCCCGGCCAACACGTCGCAGCCCACGCGCCAGAAGGCGAATTCCAAGAGAACCCCTTAGAACCTATACCGGAGCGAGGTGATTCCGCTCGGGGACGAGAACCATGTCTGATTTTTACCGGATCAAGCGCCTTCCGCCTTACGTCTTCGAGCAGGTCAACCGGATCAAGGCCGCCGCCCGGGCGAACGGCGCCGACATCATCGATCTGGGCATGGGCAATCCGGACCTTTCCGCCCCGCAGCACGTGATCGACAAGCTCGTCGAGACCGTGGGCAAGCCGCGCACCGACCGCTACTCGGCCTCGAAAGGCATCTCCGGCCTGCGCCGCGCCCAGGCCGGGTACTACGAGCGCCGCTTCGGCGTGAAGCTCAACCCGGACACCCAGGTGGTGGCGACCCTGGGCTCCAAGGAAGGCTTCGCCAACATGGCCCAGGCGATCACCGAGCCGGGCGACGTGATCCTCGTGCCGAATCCGAGCTATCCGATTCACGCCTTCGGCTTCCTGATGGCGGGCGGCGTCATCCGCTCCGTGCCGGCCGAGCCGACCCCCGACTTCTTCGTCGCCGCCGAGCGCGCCGTGATGCACTCGATTCCGAAGCCGGTCGCGCTCGTGGTCTGCTACCCGTCGAACCCGACGGCCTATGTGGCCTCCCTCGACTTCTACCGGGACCTCGTGGCCTTCGCGAAGAAGCACGAGCTGATCCTGCTGTCGGACCTGGCCTATTCGGAAGTCTATTTCGACGAGGCCAACCCGCCGCCCTCGATCCTTCAGGTGCCCGACGCCATCGATGTGGCGGTGGAGTTCACCTCCATGTCCAAGACCTTCTCCATGGCAGGCTGGCGCATCGGCTTCGCGGTGGGCAACGAGCGGCTGCTGGCGGCCCTCGCCCGGGTGAAGTCCTACCTCGATTACGGCGCCTTCACCCCGGTGCAGGTGGCCGCCACCGCGGCGCTCAACGGGCCGGACGACTGCATCCGCGAGATGCGCGCCGTCTACAAGCGCCGCCGCGACGTGATGGTCGAATCCTTCGCCAAGGCCGGCTGGAACGTTCCCGTGCCGACCGCCTCCATGTTCGCCTGGGTGCAGATCCCGGAGCGGTTCCGGAGCATGGGCAGCCTGGAATTCTCCAAGCTCCTGGTGGAAAAGGCGGACGTGGCGGTCGCGCCCGGCATCGGCTTCGGCGAGCACGGGGACGACTACGTGCGCATCGCCCTTGTGGAAAACGAGCAGCGCATCCGCCAGGCCGCCCGCAACATCCGCAAGTTCTTCGACAACGCGGACCAGACGCTCCACAACGTGGTGCCGATGGTGCGCCGGGTCTGAGGCTGCCAGGAGGAGCCACGAGCGACGCAATCCCGGGGGCGCCCCATCCGCATGGACATGGAACCCGGGCGGTCGTAAAAGCAGCCCGACATTTCGGAGGAGCTGTTCTTGGTGACTCGTCCCCTACGGGTCGGCATTGCCGGCCTCGGCACCGTCGGCGCATCGGTCATCCGCATTCTCGACCGGCAGACCGAATCCATCGCCCAGCGCGGCGGGCGGCCGGTCCAGGTCGTTGCGGTCTCGGCCCGCGACAGGACCAAGGATCGCGGCGTCGATCTCTCCCGCTTCACGTGGTTCGACAGCCCGGCGGACCTCGCCGCCTCCGCCGATGTGGACTGCGTGGTCGAACTGGTGGGCGGCGCGGACGGGGCGGCCCTGGAGACGGTGCGCACGGCGCTCTCCCACGGGCGGCACGTGGTGACGGCCAACAAGGCCCTGCTCGCCAAGCACGGCCTCGCCCTGGCGAAGCTCGCCGAGGAGAAGGGCGCGTCGCTCGCCTTCGAGGCCTCGGTCGCCGGGGGCATCCCGATCATCAAGACCCTGCGCGAGGCGCTGCCGGCCAACCGGATTTCGCGCCTCTACGGCATCCTCAACGGCACCTGCAACTACATCCTCTCCCGCATGGAGCTGGAGGGCCTGACCTTCCAGGAGTGCCTGAAGGACGCCCAGCGCCTCGGCTATGCGGAGGCCGATCCCACCTTCGACGTGGAAGGCTTCGACACGGCCCACAAGCTCGCGATCCTCACCAGCCTAGCCTTCGGCACCGAGATCGACGCCGAGGCGATCTATGTGGAGGGCATCTCCTCCATCGCGCCGCTCGACCTCGCCATGGCGAAGGAGCTGGGCTTCCGCATCAAGCTTCTCGGCGTCGCCGAGCGCACGAGGACCGGGATCGAGCAGCGCGTCCACCCGACCATGGTGCCGCGCACCTCCGCCATCGCGCAGGTGATGGGGGTGACGAACGCGATCACCATCGACGCCGATGCGGTGCGGGAGCTGACCTTGATCGGGCCCGGGGCAGGGGGCGACGCCACCGCCTCTGCGGTCGTGGCGGACATCGCCGATGTGGCTGCCGGCAAGGCGCAGCCGCTGTTCGGTGTTCCCCTCGATCGCCTGGAGAGGGCGCCCCGGGCGCCCATGCAGCGCCACGAGGGCGGTTACTACATCCGTCTCACGGTCCATGACCGGCCGGGCGTCGCCGCCGGCGTTGCGACGCGCATGGCGGAGGCCGACATCTCGCTCGAGAGCATCCTGCAGAAGCGCTCCGAGGTCGCCGCCAACCAGGACCCGCACGGCCGGTCCGGCGCGCCCGTTCCGCTGGTGCTCATCACCTACGCGGCGACGGAGGCCTCGATCCGCTCGGCCTTGGAAAAAATTACGGGGGATGGTCTTATTGCCGAGCCGCCCCAAGTCATCCGCATCGAACGCGAGTAACCTGCAACGGGCCTGAAAGGCCCGAGCCAGCTCAAAAGGGAGACGACACGTCCATGTCGCAAGGCATTACCGTCCAACCGGGCCAAATCATCGAGCGCATCCTGACCCTGGAGCTCGTCCGCGTCACCGAGCGCGCGGCGGTGGCCTCCGCCAGGCTGCGCGGCCGCGGCAACGAGAAGGCGGCCGATCAGGCCGCGGTGGACGCCATGCGCCGTGAGCTGAACAAGCTCCCCATCGACGGCACGGTCGTCATCGGCGAGGGCGAGCGCGACGAGGCGCCCATGCTGTTCATCGGCGAGAAGGTCGGCAACAAGCAGGGACCGAAGGTCGACATCGCCGTCGATCCGCTCGAGGGCACCACCCTCTGCGCCAAGGACATGCCGGGCTCCATCGCGGTGATGGCGATGGCCGAGGCGGGCACCCTTCTCGCCGCGCCGGACGTCTACATGCACAAGATCGCCGTCGGACCGGGCTATCCGGCAGGCGTCGTCGATCTCGATGCCTCCCCGGAGGAGAACATCCACAACCTCGCCAAGGCCAAGGGCGTGAAGCCGAACGAGATCACGGCGCTGGTCCTCGACCGCCCGCGCCATGCGGATCTGATCGCCGCCATCCGCAAGACGGGCGCGGGCATCCGCCTGATCTCCGACGGCGACGTGGCCGGCGTGATCTTCACGACGAAGCCCGCCGAGACGGGCATCGACATCTATCTCGGCATCGGCGCCGCCCCCGAGGGCGTGCTGGCGGCGGGCGCGCTGCGCTGCATCGGCGGCCAGATGCAGGGCCGCCTCATCCTCGACACGGAGGAGAAGCGCTCCCGCGCCCTCCAGATGGGCGTGACCGATCCCAACAAGAAATACGATGTGACGGATCTCGCCCGCGGCGACGTGATCGTGGCCGCCACCGGCGTCACCGATGGCGGGCTCCTGAAGGGCGTGCATTTCGGCAAGGACGTGATCACCACCGAGACGGTGGTCTACCGCTCCGCCACCGGCACCGTCCGCCGCATCTACGGCGAGCATCGGGAGCTGTCGAAGTTCCACCTGGATTGAGCGCCCTTCCAGCGCGGACCATAGCCAATGCTGTGCCATGGCCGGGCTCGTCCCGGCCATTTGCGTTTCGCCCCTCTCTCACCTCATCCTGAGGAGCAGACGCAGTCTGCGTTTCGAAGGAGGATCCAGTGCTCTCCGGAGGCTCCTTCGAGACGGCCGCTCAAGCGACCTCCTCAGGATGAGGACATTGCTCAGTAGGATCAGGAATAGAATGATTCACATCCGCCCCTTCGCACCGAATGACCGCGACGCCTGGGAGCCTCTCTGGCAGGGCTATCTCGCCTTCTACAAATCCTCCTTAGCCGCAGAGGTGACGGAGGAGACGTGGCGTCGGCTCAACGACCCGAACGAGCCGATGCACGGGCTTGCCGCCGTCCTCGATGGCTCCGTCGTCGGCATCGTCCACTACATCTACCACCGCTCCACCTGGACGATTGGCGACTACTGCTACCTCCAGGACCTCTTCGCGGCGGAGGCGGCGAGGGGGCGCGGCGTCGGGCGGGCGCTGATCGAGGCCGTCTATGACAGGGCCAGGGCGGACGGCGCGAGCCGGGTGTACTGGCTCACCCACGAGACCAACACGGCCGCCCAGGCGCTTTATGAGAAGGTCGCCTCCCGCAGCGGCTTCATCCAGTACCGGCACCTGCTGGGGTGAATGAGCACAAGGGCGGATTTCCGTTTCCTGCGCCGACGCTGCCCGACCGCTGATCCGCCGTCGTAGGAGAGCCCCGGCGTCATCCCGGACGCCGCAGGCGATCCGGGATCGGGTGCAGGAGAGGGCGAGGTGCGGGTGAAATGTTCTTACTTTGTTCTTGACTTCGGCTGCAAGCTCGGCTATATCGTTGTACATCCTCGTCCGGTGAGGGGCGCGCTCGCGAGGCGTCGCAGATGCGGGACGGGGCGCGGTCCCGCCGCAGGCCTCGCACGCCTGTGGTCGCGGGAGGCCGACCCTGGGGCTCTGCCGCAGGAGGTCCGCCTGAAAAGAACCGCGCGTGACGGGCAGTTCGGCTCTCACACTCACCACCATCACCCATCGAGCCGGGCTGCCCTGCACGCCACCCTCGAGCAACCCTGACGGCTCGCAGCTCCCGCTGCGGGCCCGAAGGTGCTTGCCCTTTGACAGTCGATGCTCGAACGCCCGGCGTGTCGCCGGTGGCCCGCCGGATGCAACGCGACGGTGCTTACCCGAGATCGTCGGGTGCTTTGACCACAATTCGGGTTTAAGACTCGCCCTGTGACCGAATCATCCCCCCTTGTCCTGCCGAAGCCCTTTCTCGGCATCACCAATTCCGCCCTCGGGCGCACCTGGGTCGAGCGCTGCGACGCCGCCCAGAGCGCGATCGCGCTCGCCATCGCGCAGACGCACGGGCTTCCGGACGTTCTCTCCCGGGTGCTGGCGGGCCGGGGCGTGGGCATCCACGACACCGAAGGCTTCCTGAACCCGCGCCTGCGGGACCTCATGCCCGATCCCCATGTGCTGACCGACATGGAGGCTGCGGCCTCCAGGCTCGCCGACGCGGTGATGCGGGTCGAGAAAGTGGCGATCTTCGGCGATTACGACGTGGACGGCGCCTGCAGCGCCGCGCTGCTCGCCGAATACCTGCGCGCCTGCGGCGTGAGCTACGCGATTCATATTCCCGACCGGATCACGGAAGGCTACGGCCCCAACGTGGATGCGATCCGCGCGCTGAAGCAGCAGGGGGCGGACGTCCTGGTGACCGTGGATTGCGGCACCGCCAGCATCGAGCCCCTGGCCGAGGCGAAGCGGCTCGGGCTCGATCCGGTCGTCCTCGACCACCATCAGGCGCCCGAGCGGCTGCCGGAGGCGCTTGCCATCGTGAACCCCAACCGTCAGGACGACCTGTCGGGCCTCGGCCATCTCTGCGCCGCGGGCGTGGTGTTCCTCTTCCTCGTCGCCCTCAACCGGGCCTTGCGCAGCCGAAACTTCTTCCAGGGCCGTCCGGAGCCGGACCTGATGGGGAGCCTCGACCTGGTGGCCCTGGCGACCGTCGCGGATGTGGTGCCGCTTCTGGGCCTGAACCGCGCCTTCGTGCGCCAGGGGCTCGCCATCATGCGGAGCCGGCGCCGGATCGGCCTGGCCGCGCTTCTCGACGCCGCTGGGCTGGCCGGGGCGCCGGAGTGCTGGCACCTCGGCTATCTCGTCGGGCCGCGCATCAATGCCGGCGGGCGCATCGGCGATGCCGCTCTCGGCTCCAAGCTCCTCCTCACCGAAGACCCGGTTCAGGCCGGCCGGCTTGCGGCCGAGCTCGACCGGCTCAACCGCGAGCGGCAGGCCATCGAGGTGGTTGCGGTCGCCGAGGCCGAGGCTCAGGCGATGCTGGCCCTCGACCGCAATCCGGACCTGCCCGTACTCGTCACGGCCTCGCCCGGATGGCACCCCGGCGTGGTGGGCCTGGTTTCCGCCCGCACCAAGGAGCGGTTCCGGCGCCCCGCCTTCGCCTTCACCCTCAATCCGGACGGAACGGCCACCGGTTCGGGGCGCTCCGTGCCGGGGGTGGATCTGGGATATGCCGTGCGGGCGGCGGTCGAAGCAGGGATCGCCATCAAGGGCGGCGGCCATACCATGGCCGCCGGGGTGACGATCCTCGCGGCGGATCTCGAACGCTTCCTCGCCTTCATCACCGAGAAGCTCTCCGAACCCGTGAGCGCCACGCGCCTGCGGGACAATTTCCCCATCGACGCCACCCTGACGGCTGCGGGCGCCCAGCCGGCCCTGGTTGCGGCTCTGGAGAGGGCGGGACCCTTCGGCCAGGGACAGCCGGAGCCGGTTTTCGTCTTTCCCCAGCACCGGGTGATCGAGGCGCGGGAGGTCGGCAGCGGCGGGCATGTGCGGGTCAAGCTGCGCGGCGGCGATGGCAGCTTCATCGGCGGCGTTGCCTTCCGGGCAGCCGGCCAGCCGCTCGGTCAGGCCCTGTCCCAGGCCATCGGCAACCCGCTCCATGTGGCGGGCACGCTGTCCATCGATCGGTGGGGTGGGGGAGAGAAGGTCGAGCTTCGCATTCAGGATGCGGCACGGCCCGAATAATTCACATCTGACGCTTGCGATGCGTCACGAAGCCATCTATAGGTTCGCCCACTTCGGCGGCACCGCCCCGAAGCTCCGCGCGCCCTTCGTCTATCGGTTAGGACATCTGCCTTTCACGCAGGAAAGAGGGGTTCGACTCCCCTAGGGCGCGCCACTCTCCACCCTCCGTAAAATCGCCATCCCGACAGACCGCATGCGCGGGCGGCGCTTGCACCGCCGGTCGCAGGTTCGAGGCCCAGGGCCAGCTAGATCGGGCTGCCCTTCACCCGCGTCACCATCTCCCAGTTGTCCCCGGCGGCGATCATGCAGGCCTTGCCGTCCGGCATCGTCATGACCATCGTCCAGGAGCCGTTGGACGAGGCGAAGACCTCGAGCACCTGTCCCGGCTGGGCGAGGCCGATCCCCACCGGGTCTTCCTTGTACTGGTCGGAGAGAAGCTTCACGAGCTGTTCGCGCGGGCCGCAGGCGGCTTGGGCCTCTGCCGGGGCAGGGGCGAGGAGGCCGAGGGCTGCGGCCGCCGAAAGAAGCGCAAGGGAGCAACGGTTCATGGCACGTCCCTGAAACGGTTGGCCCGCAAATTCCCTTGGCGTGGCAGTCAACGCATGGACCCGGAGAAAAGCTCCGTCCGGCTCCGCAGAAATACGGGCTATCCAAGCGCCGCGATCTAGGATAACGGCTCTGCTATATAGTGTCTTTAGCGCGATGCCCTTTACTATGTGGACTTTACGTAACCTTGTGCGGAAACTGACGATGCCGTCGATCACGAGCCGAGAGGATCTCGTGAGATATGTCGTGACGGTGACCGCCTTCGCGCTTGTCGTTTCCCTGACGGTCGACCTCACCCAGCAGTTTCTCTTCTTCACGTCCTGGACGGCGGTGCTGCGGACCGCCGTCATCACGACCCTCACGGCTGCGGGCATCGCGGTGCCGGTATCCTGGATCTTCGGCCGCGCCCAGAGGGACTTGCAGGAGGCCAAGCGGCGCCTGGAGGCGATCAGCCGGACGGACCCTCTGACAGGCCTGCCGAACCGCCGCGCCCTGATCGAAGCCGCGAGCCAGCCGTCTCCGGAGGCGATGGTGATGGTCGTCACCGATGTGGACCGGTTCAACGCCATCAATGACGACCACGGCTACCGGACCGGCGACCTTCTTCTCCAGGCGCTCGGGCGCAAGATCGAGGCTCACCTCTCCGATTTCGGTCTCGTCGGCCACATGCGCGGCGAGGAGTTCGCCCTGATCTCGACCAAGGTGCCCGTGGAGCAGATCGTCAACGCCGTCGTCGACATGCTGCGCGCCGTCGAGCGCACCCCGATCGACACTCCCCAAGGGTCCATACAGGTGACGATGTCGGCCGGCATGGCCGTTCGCCGACCGGGAGATCCCTTCGAAAAGTTCTACACGGATGCGGAGGAGGCCCTGCAGGCGGCAAAGCGGAGCGGCACGAGCCAGCTCAGGCTGTCGGAACATGCCCGGGAGGCTGCTCTCTCGGGGCAGGCTGCGGAGCGGATGAGCCGCATCCTCGCACATTGAGACATGAGACGGAGCCAGGGGTCGAACCCGCAGCGCTCCTTCGCGTTTTCCCCGCCAATATCTGACAGAGCTGACGCCCATGCCGCGCTACTTCTTCAACATCCGGGACGGCTATGAGGTCGACGAGGACGAGGAGGGCATCGACCTCCCCGATCTCGAAGCGGCCCGCGCCGAGGCTCTGGCCACCGTGGAGGAACTGCGGGACGAGCTTGCCGGTGCCGACAACATCGAGCTCGAGATCACCGACGAAACGGGAAGGCGCCTGCTGACGGTGCCGTTCTTCCGCGGGAGGCAGGGCGGCAGGCGGCGATGAAAAGCCCGGCCTCAAGGCCGGGCTCTGCCGAAGAAACCGCCGAGCGAAATCAGCACTCGGTCGTCTTCTTGGTCGTCGTGTCACCGAACGCGTCGGTCTTCTGCTTGGTCTCGGTGGTGCAGCCGACGGCTCCGGACGAGGTCGTCACGGTGGTGGAGGACGTCGTGCTCGGCTCGGTCTTGCGCTCGATGGTGGTTGTGCTGCCCAGAACACCCTCTTCCTTCTTGATGGTCGTGGTGGTGTCCTGAGCGAAGGCAGCGGTGCTCAGAAGCGAGGCCGCAAGGATCAGTACCGTCTTCTTCATCGTAAACCTCCAAGGTTAAGCCTTTCCCTGAGAACGGCCTTCCTTCCTGAGGGTTCCTGCGCCCCTTCGTTTCGCGATGCGGAGGCGCAGGCTCAGCCTTGGCGCAGGTCCTGCCATGCGGAGGCGAAAGCGCGGGCGTTGCGGCCGATCTCCTCGACCGTCATGGCGGGCGTGAACAGGGCCGATCCCAGCCCGAAGCCGTTGGCGCCGGCATCCACGTAAGGCTTCATATTGTCCGGCTTGATGCCGCCGACCGGCACCACGAGAGCATCCTTCGGCAGCACGGCGCGCCAGGCCTTCACCACGGCCGGAGGGATCGCCTCAGCCGGAAAGATCTTGATGGCGTCGGCGCCGGCCTTCAGGGCGGCGAAGGCCTCGGTCGGCGTGGCGACGCCGGGCGTGCACACGAGCCCCTGTTCCTTGGCCCGCCGGACCACGGCAAGGTCCGCATGGGGCATGACGATCAGCCTGCCGCCCGCATCGCGGATGCCATTGACCTGGTCCGGGTCGAGGACGGTGCCGGCGCCGACGAGGACCGTGTCGGGCATGGCCTTGGCAAGGATTTCGATGCTGCGGAACGGCTCGGGCGAGTTGAGCGGCACCTCGATGATCCGAAAACCCGCCTCTACGAGGGCAAAGCCGACGGCTTCCGCGCTGTCGGGCTTGAGGCCCCGCAGGATCGCAATCAGGGGAAGCTCGGTGAGATAGTCCCGCAGCACGACAGCACCTCCAATCATGGGCCATTCCGGAAGCCTGGCGGCTTCGTCGGCAGGTCAGGCGTTACTAACTGGAAAGGAAAGGGGCCGGTTTCAACCGTTCGCCGCGGTCCCGTCGAGAAACCGCGTCAGATAGGCGACGGCATTGCGCAGGGTGTCGCGCCCGTCGCTGCTGTGCTCGATGAACCAATCCTCAAGCCCGATTCCGGGAAAGAGCTGCTCGATGCCGGCGAAGAAATCCATGAGCTTGAGCGAGTCGAAATGCAGGCCGTGAGCCAGCGACATGTCGAGGGTGATGGCGGTGTCGCGGGAATGAAGCGACTGGCACAGCGCCAGCACGCGCTGGGCGATGTCCGCCTCCAAGGGAAATGTCACTGTTCTTGCCCCCAATGTGACTGGCATTGAGTCATACGGGGAAAAATCGTTCGATCAATGACGAAACGATGCCGTTCAAAGGAAAATACGGCCGTTGAGCCCGGTTTTTCGATGCAGTTCGGCTTCCGGCAGGCACCAGGAAGCACCCGGGCCGCTGCCGATCTGCGCAATTGCAAGAACCGGGTTCGGTAGGATAGAGACCGGCGATCTTCCGTCGGCCGCGCCGTTGCCGGGGCCGTGTTCGAGGAGAGCCATGAAGCCGCCCGCGAAGCTGCTGAACCGCAGCGTCAAACCTGCCCTCGACCGGATCGATCTGCTGATCCTCGACGCGCTGCGCGCCAACGGGCGCATCACATACCAGGCCCTGTCGGAGCAGGTGGGCCTTTCGGCCCGGCCGTGCCTGGAGAGGGTCAGGCGCCTCGAGCAGAGAGGGGTCATTCGAGGCTACACCGCCCTGGCCGAGCCGTCCGCCCTCGGCCACGACATCATTGCGCTTGCGGGGATCAGCATGAGGGACCCTTCCGCCGCCGCGCGGCAGCGTCTCGAACGGGCGCTGACCGCCAGCCCGGCCGTCGTTGAGATCCAGGTGGTCAATGGGGAATACGACTACGTCGCGAGGATCGTGGCGCCGACGCTGGCGGCCTACGAAGCGATGACGGAGGCCTATCTCTCCGATCCGGGCTACGGGGTCGGGCGGATCCACACCACCTTCGTTTTGAAAACCCTCAAGCCGTTCGACGGCTATCCGGTGGCCGCCGGGGCTTGAGCCGTTCCGCTTCGACGTCCGTGGATCTGTTGCGACCCTGCCTCAGGATGGCGGGCTCTGGCGCAGGCATTGCTGCGCAGCGCGGGAGATGCGCGTCTGGTCCTCGGGGGTGGTGGCGTTGGTCAGCACCTTCCGCCACAGGTCGCTCCCGCGCAGGGCGTCCACGGTGCAGGAGCAGAGCGCACGACAGGTCTGCGGCTGCGCATTCTGCAGGCAGGTGGCCTCGCATTGGATCATGAACGGCCGTGCCTCCGCCGCAGGGTTCGGGCCGACGACCTGCAGCACCCCATAGAGAGCGCCAAGCAGGACGATCTGATGGGTGAGATAAATCGGCAGGCTCTTGCGGCCGGCCCAGGCGAGCGACCTCGCAAGCGGATTCTGCACGCGCCAGCGGGCGAGGCCCATGGTTTCCTGCCGTGCGAGGAGGATGCGGCCTGCGGCCACGCCGATCAGAACGAAGCCGAACCAGGGGAAGATCGGCACATAATCGTTGGTGACGGGATCGGAGGAGCCGAGCCCCAGCCAGTCGAGCCAGGGTGCATCCAGGGAGGGGCTGGTGAAGATCTGCGGGGCCGCCAGGCAGAACACGGCCGCGGCCAGAGTCGCCCCAGGATGCAGCCGCAAGAAGGGCAGGGCGAGAACGCTCGAGGCTGCGATGCAGTGGAGGATGCCGAAGAAGATGAAGCTCTGCGGAAACGCGAAGAAGGTTGCGAGGGTGACGGCCAGCGCCGCGCCGCCGATCTTCGCCAGACGCGTCAGGAAGGGCCTAGGCTTGAAGCCCCTTGCATGGGCGAGCACGAGCCCGAAGCCTGCCAGCGTCAGGAACGAGCCTGCGATGGCGCGCGCGAACCAGCGCCATGCCGGAACCTGCAGGATGTTCGTTTCGATCAGCTGCAGAAAGCTCAGGTCCCAGCTGAAGTGATAGACGATCATCGCCGCGATGGCGACGCCGCGGGCCACGTCGAGCGCATCCCAACGCTGTGCGGCGGCATGAAGCCCTGAAGGCATGGTGTTCAAATCCGCTTGTCGCATGGTTCAGGGCATTCCCTCGCGGCCGCTCGCTCTTATCTCAAGCACATGACCGAGAGCCTCGCCGCGTCAATCGCCACATTGAAGGATATGATTCAAGAGGCCCGCATCGTTGCGGGCTTCACGGGGGCCGGCATCTCGACCGAGAGCGGCATCCCGGACTTCCGCTCGCCCAACAGTCCGTGGCTGCGCAACAAGCCCATTGCGTACGAACTCTTCCTCCGGAGCGCGAAGGCGCGGCGGGAGGCGTGGCGGCGCAAGTTCGCCATGGACGATCTCTATCGGGGCGCCCGACCCAGCACCGGCCATCGCGCCCTTGCCGCCCTCGTCGCGTCGGGGCGGATGCCGGCCGTGATCACCCAGAACATCGACGGGCTCCATCAGGAATCCGGCCTGGGAGACGATCAGGTGATCGAGCTGCACGGCAACGGCACCTACGCCAAGTGCCTCTCCTGCGGGCGCCGGCACGAGCTCGACTGGGTGAGATACCATTTCGACCGCAATGGGGAGCCGCCGGAGTGCATGGCCTGCGGCGGCATCCTGAAATCCGCGACCATTTCCTTCGGGCAGGCCATGCCGGAGGAACCGATGCGGCGGGCGCAGAAGCTTTCGGCCGCCTGCGACCTGTTCCTGGTCGCAGGCTCGTCCCTGGTGGTCTATCCGGCTGCCGCTTTCCCGGCCTTCGCCAAGGAAAACGGCGCGCGCCTGGTCATCGTCAACCGGGAGCCTACGCCCCTCGACGACGTCGCGGACCTGGTCGTTCATGCGGAAATCGGCGAGGTCTTCTCAGAATTTCCGACGTAACTTCAAGAGCATGGAGGCTGCCGAAAAATTCATCGCCCATCGAGGCGCGTTTCTGGCTTCCCCTGATTCAGGACGATGTTATCCTCTTTTTAAGAATCGGGTTCATGATTCGAGTTTGGGTTATTTCATGACTGGCGATTACGGCTCCAATTCTTTTAGCCTCCGAGAGGATAATGCCTCCTTGGATCAAGGCCGCCGCGAGGTGGCCCAGCCGGCTCCGACCGAGGAGGGCGCTCTCGAGCTGATCCAGGTCAGCGGCCGTATCAAGTGGTTCGATGTGGCCAAGGGCTTCGGCTTCATCGTGCCCGACAATGGCATGCCCGATGTGCTCCTGCATGTGACGTGCCTGCGCCGCGACGGCTACCAGGCCGCCAACGAAGGCGCCCGGATCGTCGTCGAGGCGGTGCAGCGCCCGCGCGGTCTGCAGGCCTTCCGCATCCTCTCCCTGGACGAGTCGACCGCCCTGCATCCCTCGGAGCTGCCGCTGCCCCGCACCCATGTTCAGGTGGTGCCGACGAGCGGCCTGGAGCCTGCCGTCGTCAAGTGGTTCAACCGGCTGCGCGGCTTCGGATTTCTCACCCAGGGTGAGGGCAAGCCGGACATCTTCGTCCACATGGAGACCCTCCGCCGCTACGGCATTGCCGAGCTGAAGCCGGGCGAGCGCGTGTTCGTCCGCTTCGGCGACGGCTCGAAGGGTCTCATGGCCGCCGAGGTCCGCCTGGCCGACATGGCCCTGCCGCACTCGCATTGATGGCTGCATCCGTGCTGTCGACGCTCAGGCCCGTTCTTCCGGCCCTGTCGGCTCTCGTTCTCGTCACCGGCGCAGCCTATGCCCAGGCTCTCGAGACCTTGTCCATCGCCACTCAGGGCGGACAGCGCCAGAGCTTCAGGGTCGAGGTTGCCCGCAACGACGCCGATCGGGCGCAGGGCCTGATGTTCCGCCGCTCCATGCCCGCCGATCAGGGCATGCTGTTCGATTTCGGCCGGGTCGAGCCTGTCTCCATGTGGATGCAGAACACCTACCTGTCGCTCGACATGCTGTTCATCCGCGCGGACGGCACCATCGCCCGGATCGCGGCGAATACCGAGCCCCTGTCGACCCGCACGATCCCGTCGGGCGAACCCGTGCTCGCCGTCCTGGAATTGAATGCAGGCACGGCGGCCAAGCTCGGGATCAAGGCCGGCGACCGGGTGGAACACCCGATCTTCAAGCGCTGAGTTCGAAGGCTTGAGGCGCGACGGACAATGGTGCAGGGCTCTCGTCCTGGCCGGCACGCTCCTGTCCGGGCCCGCGCAGGCGGAGGTCGGTCCGCATACCCTGAACGATGTCTCCGACAGCCTGCTGCGCGCCTATAACCGCAGCGACGCAGTCGCGCTGCATGAGCTTCTGGCACCCGCCCTGCAGGCGAAATACGCCATCGAGGATCTTCGCCTGACCCTGGCTCGCTGCCGGGGTCTGACGCACGACATCGACCGCTTCAGCATTCCGTCATGGGGAGCCAGAAACTTCGGCTTCTTCGGGGTTTATGCCGAGAACTCGGTGCTTGAGATGATCCTCGAGATCGATCCGAGCGGGAAGATCGTTCACATGGTGATCACCGACGATCTGGCCGCCAAGGACCAGCAATGCACCCTCACCAGGTTCTGAACGGGCCGTTCGAGCGGCAGGGCGTCTCGAAGTGTTGATCGTCACCTGGTTTCCTGAGATCGGATCGAGGATCGTCATCGAGGGCCTGCGCTGCTTCCAGGGCGGACACAGCGTCCGCCCTCCGGCAACGGCCAGGCTCAGCCATCGTTCGCGTGGAGCCTCGCGCGCTGTGTTCCAGCACACGACATGCGCTGGCGCCGCCTGTCCGAAGGCCGGAGGCTTTAGATGAATCTCCAGAGGCCGGCGAGCATGGCAGCGCCGAACAAAGTGCCGCCGAGGGCATAGGGGAACCAGGTGGGAAAAGGGCGGTCGTGCCCGCTGTAGTTGCTCATCATGAGCCTCCTGCAGTCGATCCTGCGATGCGCCGGCCGCTCATCATGAGGGCCCGCCCGGCATCGATCGACGCATGAAGTTCATGACGTTGCGGCAAGTTGCCAGCCAAAAATCGTCGCAGGGTTAAGCCTTGGTTTACATAGGGCTTTTGTTCCCGAGGGAGGTGATCGGCTTCCTCGTTCCAAGCATGGCCGCACAAGGGCCGCGCCGGAGGGTGGCCCCAGGGCATCCCGGGTGCCTTTGGCGGGAACCCCACCCCTTGCGCATCGGTTTCCAGAACGATAGAGAAACCAATCTGTTGAGGATCTCGGGGTGTAGCGCAGCCTGGTAGCGCATCTGCTTTGGGAGCAGAGGGTCGCGGGTTCAAATCCTGCCGCCCCGACCATCCTCGACGGACGAGTCGTGGAGAGAGCTCAAAACCGATGCCTGCACGGATCTACAAGCCCGCCAAGTCCGCAACCCAGTCCGGCCTGGCCCGGACGAAGCAGTGGCTTCTCGTCTTCGAGCAGGACAAACCCCGCGAGATCGAGCCGCTCATGGGCTGGACCAGCTCGGGCGACACGCGCCAGCAGATCCGCCTGTGGTTCGACACCAAGGAGGACGCCATCGCCTATGCCGAGCGCGAGGGCATCGCCTACCGGGTCGAGGAACCCCATGAGGTCAAGCGGCGGACGATCTCCTATTCCGACAACTTCAAGTTCAACCGCGTCGGTCCCTGGACCCACTGAGGTCAAGGCCCACCGGACGGCTCCGTAGCTCAGCTGGATAGAGCAGCCGCCTTCTAAGCGGCAGGTCGTAGGTTCGAGCCCTACCGGAGTCGCCATTTCCTTCGGCATTCGCTGGGTTTGTGCCGCCGGAACGGCGAACCCCATGGTGCGTTTGGCTTCCTCAATCGGAGAAGTCACGCCTTTGCCATCATCACCTGACCACCGAAACTTCCTCTGGCTCGCTGTCCCGTCCGTCATCGGCTTCGTCGCGCTCATCGCCGCCTGGTTCCTGCTGCCCATGGACGAGTGGCTGCAGCATTTCAGCCGATGGGCGCAGGGCCTCGGCACCGTGGGAATTGTGCTGGTCAGCATCGCCTATGTGATCTGCACGATCCTTCTGGTTCCCGGCGTGGCGCTGACGCTCGCGGTCGCCGTCGCCTATGGCTGGTGGGCGCTGGCGATCTGCTTCTTCGGCGGCATGACGGCGGCCCTGATCTCCTTCCTGATCGGCCGTTATCTCGCCAGGGACAGGGTCAAGCGTTTCCTCGACCGCTACCCGACCCTGAAAGCTATCGACACGGTCACCTACGAGGAATCGTTCAAGACCATCCTTCTGTCGCGGCTGACGCCGGTGACTCCGTTCGCCGTCGAGAACTATGCCTTCGGCGTGACGGGCGTTCGCTTGGTTCCCTTCCTGGTGGCAACGGCAGTCGGAATCATTCCCGGGACGGTCCAGAACGTCTGGATCGGCGTGATCGGCCGCACGGCGGCGGAGGGCGGCGCCGGCGCGATGAACTGGATCCTGCTGATCATCGGCCTCGGCGCAACCGTCGTCCTGACCGTCTGGATGACGAAGCAGGCGAAGCTCAGGATGAAGCAGCAGGCCGAGCCCGCCCTGCAGGGCTGATCATCCATCCTGGCGAGCGGGCGTGTCCTTCTGGTGCTCCTGAAGGTATTTGAGCAGCGATCGTCCCGCACCTTCGATATGGCTCTTCAGGAGCTTGCAGGCCGCGCCGAACTGTCCCCCGATGCACATGCGGAGCAATTCGTCGTGCTCGGCCTCGGCGCGCGCACGGCCGTCGGTGAGGGCGAGCTGGAGCCTCGTGTGCCGGTCGCATTCCTGCAGGAGCTTCGCGACGATGGACAGCGACCGGGGCTGGCCTGCATGCTGGTACAGGACCAGGTGGAACTCCCGGTTCAGCTCGCCCCAGCGGCTCACATGCATGGCATGAAGCTCGGAGCTGTATTCCTGCAGGATGCCCCGCAGCCTTCCATAATCGCTCTCCGTCAGGTGCGGGGCCGAGGCCTTGAGCAGACGCGGCTCGAGGAGCGCCCGCAGCTCGAACAGCTCTTCCACTTCCGCAGGCGAGAGGGCCGAGACGATGGCCCCGCGATGGGGATGGATCTTCACCAAGCCCTCCGCCTCGAGCTGCACCAGGGCCTCACGCACCGGGATCCGGCTCACGCCGAACTCCACCGCCAGCGCCTCCTGGCGCAGCTGGAAGCCCGCTTCGAACTCTCCGTCCACGATGCGCCGGCGCAGTTCCTCCGCCACGGAGGCGGAGACGGTTCGGTGCTGAAGGGGCTTCCGGAGAGGCTGGGACTGGGATGCGGTTCTTGTCGACATGGGAATCCGAAAGGGCAGGCAGGGCCCCGCTTGACAGTGCAGATTTTATACAATCTACAATAAAGAAATTCAATTGCTATCGGGAGCAGGACCACAATGGCGAAAAAGATCGGCTGGGAAGGCGTCTTTCCCGCGGTGACGACCCAGTTCAAGCCCAATTTCGAGCTCGACATCGAGGCCACCGCCAGGGTGATGGACGGGCTGATCCGCGACGGGGTGTCGGGGCTCGTCGTCTGCGGCACCGTGGGCGAGAACACGTCGCTCAGCCGCTCCGAAAAGGTGGCCGTGATGGAGGCGGCCAAAGGCGTTGCCCGCGGGCGGGTGCCGGTAATCGCCGGCGTGGCCGAGTTCACGACGCAGTTCGCCTCCGAGGTCGCCAAGGAGGCCGAGCGCGTGGGCGTCGATGGCGTCATGGTCATGCCGGCGCTGGTCTATTCCTCCAAGCCGCACGAGACCGCCGCCCATTTCCGCGGCGTCGCCAAGGCCACCAGCCTGCCGGTGATGGTCTACAACAACCCGCCGATCTACAAGAACGACGTCACGCCCGACATCCTCGCCTCGCTCGCGGATTGCGAGACCATCGTCTGCTTCAAGGATTCCTCCGGCGACACGCGCCGCTTCATCGACACCAGGAACATGGTGGGGGACCGGTTCGTGCTGTTCGCAGGCCTCGACGATGTCGTGGTCGAAAGCGTGATGCTGGGAGCCGAGGGGTGGATATCCGGCATGTCCAACGCCTTTCCGCAGGAGGGCGAGACCCTGTTCCGCCTGGCGAAGGCCGGACGCTACGAGGAGGCGAGGGCGCTCTACGAGTGGTTCATGCCGCTGCTGCACCTCGATGCCCGCCCGGACCTCGTGCAGTGCATCAAGCTGTGCGAGCACATCATGGGGCGCGGCTCCGCGCTCACCCGCCCGCCGCGCCTGCCCCTCGAAGGGGCGGAGAAGGCCGAGGTCGAGGCAATCATGGACAAGGCCCTGAAGAACCGACCGAAGCTGCCGGACGTGGGTCTGAAGCCAGCAGCCTGATACAACCATGGCGGGGCCGATGGGTCCCGCCTTTTCTTCGCGATCTTCATTTCCGGAGCGAGTGAGGCCATGGCGCGCCACACCTTCTTCTGCATCGACGGCCATACCTGCGGCAATCCGGTTCGCGTGGTGGGCGGCGGCAGCATCCCCCAGCTCAAGGGCGAGACCATGTTCGAGCGCCGCCAGCACTTCCTGGCGGAGTACGACTGGATCCGCACCGGCCTCATGTTCGAGCCGCGCGGGCACGACATGATGTCGGGCTCGATCCTCTATCCGCCGACGCGGCCGGATTGCGACGTGGGCATCCTGTTCATCGAGACCTCGGGCTGCCTGCCCATGTGCGGTCACGGCACCATCGGCACGGTGACCATCGCGCTCGAGAACGGTCTCATCCACCCGAGGATTCCGGGCCTGCTGCGGCTCGACACGCCCGCCGGCGTCGTCGAGGCGCGCTACGAGCAGAATGGTCCCTTCGTGGAACGGGTGCGCATCACCAACATTCCGTCCTTTCTCTACGGCACGGGCTACGAGGTGGAAGTAGAGGGCCTCGGCCATCTCACCGTCGACGTGGCCTATGGCGGCAATTTCTACGCCATCGTGGAGCCGCAGCGGCTCTACTCCGATCTCGCCGAGGTCAATCCGTCCGACATCCTGCGCTGGAGTCCGAAGCTGCGCGAGGCGTTCAACGCGCGCTACCGGATCGCCCATCCCGAGAACCCGGCCATCGATCGTCTGACTCACGTGCTGTGGACCGGCAAGGCGCAGACGCCAGGCGGTACGGCGCGCAATGCCGTGTTCTACGGCGACAAGGCCATCGACCGCTCGCCCTGCGGCACCGGAACCTCCGCCCGCATGGCGCATCTCGCCGCCCGCGGGGCGCTGAAGGAGGGCGATGCCTTCGTCCACGAGAGCATCATCGGCTCGACCTTCACCGGCCGCATCGAGGGGCGCGCGAAGGTGGGGGACCGGGATGCGATCATTCCGTCCATCGAGGGCTGGGCGCGGGTAACGGGCTTCAACACCATCTTCATCGACAGCCGGGATCCCTTCGCCCACGGCTTCCAGGTGGTCGACCAGAGCCGCACGGCCTGAGCCTGCGCGGGAGAGGTGGGATGCGGATTGCGATCATCGGCGCGGGCATCGTGGGTCTCGCCACCGCCCATGCCCTGCTCGACAGGGGGCACCAGGTCGTTCTCGTCGAGCCTGGCGGAAAGCAGGGCCGGCCGACGGACGGCAATGCGGGCTGGATCGCGCATACGGACATCATGCCGCTCACTTCTCCCAAGGCTTGGCGGAACCTGCCGCGCTGGCTCATGGACCCGCTCGGGCCGCTCACCATCCGCCCCGCCTACCTGCCGCAGCTGACGCCCTGGCTCCTGCGCTTCCTCCTCGCCTCGTCGCCTTCCCGCATCAAGGCCAGCATCGGGGCGATCCGCTCCATCAATGGGGAGGCGCTGCCGGCCTGGAAGAGCCTTCTGTCGTCGCTCAACCTGAGCTCCCATCTGAGGGAGAAAGGCATCCTGTCGGTCTGGCGGCACCGGGACGACTTCCTCCGGGCGCAGGAAATGATCGAGCGCCAGCGCCGCTTCGGGATCGAGGCGCAGGCCCTGAGCCCCGCAGCGCTTGCCGAGATGGAACCCGTCCTCCGCAACGTCGAGGCGGCGGTTCTGTACCCGGATGCCTGCCATGTCTCCGATCCCGCATGGCTCGCCGCCGATCTCCTGCGGCTGGCCTTGGAACGGGGCGCCGTCCACGTGGCCGCGCAGGCTCTCGGGATCGACCCGAGGGATGGCGGCATCCATGTTCGTACGGACGGCGCGGGAGCCGAGGTGGCTGCGGACCGCGCCGTGGTATCGGCCGGCATCTGGTCGAGGTCGCTCGCCGCCCAACTGGGCGACAGGATCCCGCTCGACACGGAGCGGGGCTACAACGCCACCTATCCGCAAGGCTCCTTCGGCATCGGACGGCCCATCATGTTCGAGGGTGAGGGCTTCGTGACCACGCCGCTCGACACCGGAGACAGGGTCGGCGGGGCGGTGGAGTTCGCGGGGCTCGAGGCCGCGCCCAACCACCGCCGGACGGACGCCATGGTGCAGCGCCTGACGCGCTTCCTGCCCCATCTCGAGTCCGAGCCGCCCGCCCGGCGGTGGATGGGCTTTCGCCCCTCCATTCCGGATTCGCTTCCCGTCATCGGACGCGCCCGGCGCGACCGCCGAGTCGTCTATGCCTTCGGCCACGGACATTACGGCCTGACCCAGGCCGCGGTCACGGCGCAGATGGTGGCCGGATTGGTCGAGGATCGTCCCGGCCCCGTCGCCACGGAGCCTTTCTCCGCGCAGCGTTTCTGAAGCAGCCTCCATGATCTCACCGCAACGTCTCACGTCGTTCGAAAGGCCCGCCCGCGCTGCCGTGGTCGGCGCTTCGGGCGGGATCGGCGCCGCTGTTACGGATCTGCTCGCGCAGGAGGGCTTCGAGACGGTTCATGCCCTCTCGCGGAAAGGCCGCGAAAGCGGCAACCCCGCCGTGCATCCGGGCCGCATCGATATCGAGCAGGAGAGCAGCATCGCCGCCGCCGCAGAGGCGCTTCGCGTCGGCGCCCCGCTTCGCCTCGTGCTGGTGGCAACTGGGTTGCTCCACGATGCCAGCCTTCAGCCCGAGAAGACCTATCGCAGCCTTGATCCCGATCAGCTCGCCAGGAGCTTTGCGGTCAATGCCATCGGCCCTGCCCTCGTGGCCAAGCACGTGCTGCCGCTGCTGCCGAGAGACGGCAAGAGCGTCTTTGCCGTGATCTCCGCCCGCGTCGGCAGCATCGAGGACAACCGCCTCGGCGGCTGGTACGGCTACCGCGCGTCGAAGGCGGCGCTGAACCAGCTCTTGCGTACGCTCGCCATCGAGCTGCGGCGGCAGAAGCCCGATGCAGTCTGCGTGGCGCTTCATCCCGGTACGGTGGATACGAACCTGAGCCAGCCTTTCCGGGCAGGAGTCGAGAGCGGAAAATTGTTCTCACCTGATTACGCGGCGCAGCGCCTGCTGGCTGTCATGGATGGCCTGACCGCAGCAGATAGTGGCGGGTTCTTCGCCTGGGACGGGCAGAAGATCCCGTTCTGACGCACGCATTCTCCACCGCACCCGCTGCTGTGGCAGATTGCCCGCCGGCAGGATCCCGCAAACCGGGCTCGCGTTCCTCCGCTGAAGGAGATGCCGCGTTGAACGCCGCCACACCGGCCCTGGACAGGATGAATGAACGGGCCGCACCGAGGCTCTGGCGGCCGAAGCGCGTGCTCGTGACGCCGGCCGCGCTCGAATGGGAGCATGGACGCGCCATTCTCGAGCGCGCCGCCTCCTTCGGCTCCGAGATCGTCGAGCTGAAGAGCAACCGCCTCACCGGCCTCACGGGAGACGACGAGCGCCAGACCTATGTCAACGCCAAGACGACCCTCGCCGTCGTCGTGGCGCCGCCCGGCAAGCGCCGCCTGCAGCCGATTCCGCCCAGCGCCGACTGGCGCGTGGATCTGGCGGAGGGCTGCCCCGCCCATTGCCAGTATTGCTACCTGGCCGGCTCGCTCGCCGGCCCGCCCGTGACACGCGCCTATGCCAACCTGCCCGAGATCCTTGACGTTCTGCCGGATTATGTCGGGAGGGGCGCCGTCACCTCCCGCTCTGCGGACAGGATGCACGAGGGCACCACCTTCGAGGCGTCCTGCTACACGGATCCCCTGGGCATCGAGCATCTCACGGGATCGCTTGCCGCGACCATCGCGCAGTTCGGCGCCTGGGATGCGCCGGTGCAGCTGCGCTTCACCACCAAGTACGATGCGGTCGAGCCCCTGCTTCCCGTCGACCATGCCCGGAAAACCCGCATCCGCTTTTCCGTCAACGCCAAGCCCGCCGCACGTTTCGAGGGCGGCACGGCTCCCGTCGCGGCAAGGCTGAACGCCATGCGCAGGGCCGCGCTCGCCGGCTACCGGGTGGGGCTCACCATCGCTCCGATCATGCCCCTGGAGAACTGGCGCGAGGCCTATGGCGCGCTTCTCATGGATGCCGCTCATGCTCTTCGGGACGTGACGGACCCGGATCTATCCGTGGAACTCATCACCCACCGCTTCACACCGGGGTCCAAAGGGGTTCTGAACGGCTGGTATCCCGGCTCGAGTCTTGACATGAACGAACAGACACGGGCGCGCAAGACGACCAAGTTCAACTCGGTCAAGTACGTCTATACTCCCGACGTCATGAAGGAGATGCGCGCCTTCTTCGAGGAAGCGCTCGGAGATGTCCTCCCGTCTGCTCGCATCCTGTATTGGACCTAGATGCTCCAGGCGTGCACCATGCCGACGATAGGTGTGAGCTCCTGCGGAAACTCGTTCTCTGCGGCCTAGTGCTGAAGCCCGGTCGGCAGGGGAGCGAAGAGGCTGGGGCGCCGCCACAGGACGAAATGGTCCTGCTTGGCGAGATCCAGCTTCGTATCCTTTTCCAGCAGGGCGATCTGAGCCTCGACGGCCTTGAGCTTACGCTCGAGCTTGCCCGCACGCCGCTGCCATTGGGAGATCGGTTTTCTCTTCCTGTTCTTCATCTTGCACCTCATGGTCCGAGGCGCAGCCAGCCTGTTCCTGCGACGGAGAGGGCCGGCTTGCGGATGGCCATGGTTGTGCCCCCACTGAGACTCGTCGTTGCTTGTTGATTCGAATCATACCGGAGCGGAAGGGGCCGTCTGTCAGGAAGCCGACACAGGCAAAGGTTTTGTTAACCTTTGCCGATTTGCCGCAGGCTCGGCAGTGGCTGACGCTCATGCCGGGAAACCGAGGGCCGTCCTCGCGGCTTTAGCTGTCACGAGCACCCGCGCCGAGATCGGGAATGAACCAGCCACGCACCGCAACCAAGAGGCGCCGCCCCTGGGCGGGCCATGTCCTGGGCTTCGCCCTGGGCGGGTTCTTCGATGGGATCCTGCTCCATCAGATTCTCCAGTGGCACCATCTCCTCAGCGCAATCGACGGGGACGACCTCCGCTTCCAGGTGGCCGCCGACGGTTATTTCCATGCGCTGATGTACGGGGTTGCAGCCGTCGGCCTCTGGATGCTCTGGACGTCGGAGCGGGGAGCCGGCCGGGCCTCGGGGCGCCTGCTGCTCGCTGCCATCCTGATCGGCTTCGGCATCTGGCATGCGGTCGATGCCGTGCTGTCGCACTGGCTGCTCGGCATTCACCGCATCCGCATGGACAGCCCCCATCCCCTGGTGTGGGATCTGCTCTGGCTCGGCCTCTTCGGTCTGACGCCCCTCATCCTCGGAGGCCTGATCGGATGGAAGAGCGACGGCGGGCAGCCGCCGTCGTCCCGCTCCTCCAACTCCGCCGGAGCCACGGCGACCCTCATGGTCATAGGAGCAGGAGCCCTGGGGATCTGGCCGCTCCGGGGCGGCGAGTTCACAACCGTTCTCTTCGCGCCGGGACTGGGGGAGCGCCATGTCATGCGTGCGCTTGCGGAGGTCGATGCAGAGCTGGTCTGGGCGGATCCGGGCGGAGGCCTCGCAGTGGTGCGGCTGGGTAAAGAGCAGCAGGGATGGAGCCTGTACGGCAAGGGCGCGATCCTTGTCACGGGATCCGGCCTGCCCGCAGGATGCTTCAACTCCCTCAAGGGCGGACCTGTCACGATCTAGCGCCGGCGCAGACGCTCGATGGCCTCGCGATGCGCGGCGGGATCCACGTCGTACTCCGCGGCCAGTCGCTTGATCTCGGCCCGGCGCTCGTCGGGGGTGAGCTTCGGGCTCAGGCTTGCGACGGCAGCCAGGAACGAGGCGCCGGCGAGCACCGGATCGCGCCGGCGCGCCGTCTGCTCGCGCTCCCTCTTCAGCTCCGCCTGCCGTTCCCGATAGGTTTCCAACGGTCCGAGCGCGCGCAGCGCCCGGTTGCGGAGGGCCTGCGGCGGGAGCTCGTGCTCCTGGGCGATGTCCTGCAGGGCTTCCTCCGGATCCTCGCCGGCGAGCAGGGCTTCGGCGAGTTCCTCGAGAGCAGTAACGAACGGATCCATCGAAAAGCCCCTTTCGGAATGGTTTTAATGCTAACGGCTTCCAATCCGACCGGTTCAGGAGAAGTGTTGTCGAAGATTCAAGCTGACCAATAATCCTTGACATCGACTTGCATCCGCCAGCCGCCACCCTGAACGGAATCCACGCGCATGACCGACCAGCAGCACGAGCCTCGCGATCCCTATCTCTGGCTGGAGGAGGTGGAGGGCAGGGAAGCGCTCTCCTGGGTGCGGACCCACAACGAAGCCACCAAGGCGGCCTTGTGCGACGTGGCTTTCGAAGCCGACAAGGCGATGCTCTACGAGATCTCGACGCGGCCCGACAACATCCCCTTCATCACGCGCCGCCGCGGCCTGCTCTACAATTTCTGGCAGGATGCCACCCATGTGCGCGGGCTCTGGCGACGCACCAGCATGGAGAGCTACCGTGGGCGCGAACCCGCCTGGGAGACCGTTCTCGACATCGACGCGCTGGCAGCCATGGAAGGCGAGGACTGGGTCTGGAAGGGCTGCGGCACCCTCCAGCCGGAGCAGCGCTATGGGCTCGTGAGCCTCTCCCGCGGCGGTGCCGATGCGGTCGTGGTGCGTGAATTCGACCTCGTCGAAAAGCGCTTCGTGGAGGACGGCTTTGCCCTGCCGGAGGCCAAGGGAGGCGCGGCCTGGCTCGACCGGGACACGGTTCTCGTCTCGACCACCCTCGGCGAGAAAGCGGCAACGGCTTCCGGCTACCCGCGCACGGTGCGGCTGTGGCGCCGCGGCTCGGATTTCATGCAGGCGCCCATCCTCTTCGAGGGCAAGGCGAGCGACATCTACATCTCCGCGTCCGTTGATCGGGAACCGGGCTTCGAGCGCATCTTCTACCGGCGGCAGATCACCTTCGAGGAGGGGATCAGCTACCTGGCGCAGGAGAACGGCGAGCCCCTCCTGATCGATCTTCCCCTCGATGCCCGCTTCGACGTGGAGAAGGACTGGCTCGTCGTGAAGCTGAAAAGCGACTGGGCTCTGCCCGGGCGCACATACCCGGCCGATTCCCTGCTGGCGATCGGCTTCGAGCGCTTCATGGCCGGAGACAGGAATTTCGAGGTGCTGTTCGAGCCGGGACCGAGGCGGGTGCTCTCCGGCTTCTGGTGGACCAGGTCCCTGCTGGTGCTTACGGTGCTCGACAACCTGGCGAGCCAGATCTGGCTGGCGACCCCGGGCTCGCCGTGGCGCCTGGAGAGGCTGGAGGGGCTCCCGGACAACGCCTCGATCCACGCCATGTCGCTCGATGCAGGCCAGCTCGACCGCACCGACGAGTTTCTCCTTACCATTTCAAGCTATGTCGAGCCGACCAAGCTCGCCCTGGTGACCGAGGACCGACGCATCGAGGTTCTGAAGGAAAGCCCCGCCGCGTTCGACGCCTCGGGCCTCCAGGTGACGCGGCACGAGGCCGTCTCCGTGGACGGCGAGCGGATTCCCTACTACCAGATCGGGCCGAAGGGGCAGGATGGCCCGCGGCCGACGGTGCTCTACGGCTATGGCGGCTTCTCCGTCTCCATGACGCCGGGCTATCTCGGCGGCATCGGCAAGACATGGCTGGAGCGGGGCAATGTCTGGGTCGTGGCCAATATCCGAGGCGGCGGCGAATTCGGCGCCGCCTGGCACAAGGCCGGCATGCGCGAGGGCAAGCGCCTGTCCCATGACGACTTCGCAGCCATCGCCAAGGATCTCGTCGCACGCGGCGTGACCACCCCGAGACAGCTCGCGGCCTATGGCGGCTCCAACGGCGGCCTTCTCGTCGGCAACATGCTGACCCGCTACCCAGAACGGTTCGGGGCGATCTGGTGCACCGTGCCGCTCCTCGACATGCAGCGCTACACCCGGCTCCTCGCCGGCCCAAGCTGGGTCGCCGAGTACGGCGATCCGGACAGGCCCGAGGATTGGGCTTACATGGCCGGCTTCTCCGCCTACCAGAACCTGGAAGAGGGCCGCTCTTATCCACCGGTGCTGCTCGTCACGTCTCGACGGGACGACCGCGTCCATCCCGGCCATGCCCGCAAGATGGCGGCCAAGCTGGAGGCCATGAAGAAGCCGGTGTTCTTCTACGAGCCGGACGATGGCGGCCATGGGGCGGCGAACAAGGAGCAGGCAGCGTTCCTGTCCGCGCTCGGGCTCTCGTTTCTGAGAAGGACGCTGGGAGGAGGGGCGAAAACCTGACCTCCCGGGTCCATTCCGCAGGGGATAAGCTCACCGGAGCGGGAGCGATCCATAGCCAGCGGCTCCCTTGATATTGCACTCTGCCGACATCACATGAGAACAGAGGAAAATCGCGGCACCTCAAGACGTTAGCCTTGCACCCGCTCAGCCTGGAGAACAGCCGGGGTGCGGCCTGCAGCAAAGCCCACCGGCGCTTCCCGAAAACATCTGCAGCCTTCCGGAGTTGACCCCGCACGCAACGCGTGCCGTGTCCTGAGGCTGTCCCATGAACGAGGCTGGACGCCCCCTGCGCGATCCGCCTCCTGGAAAACTGAATGTCCAAGAAGTCGAAGAACCTCGTCAGCCTCAACCACCTGCCCGGCATCCTGCTGGCGAGCCAGGCCGAATGCGAGCACTGGATCGAGGCCGGGCTGATCCCAATCGCGGAGCGCCGGACCGTGCAGAGGCGCGGGCGCAGCGTCGAGGAGCCGATGTTCGATCCCGAGGCTGTCGCTCAGCTCGCCCCCGAGGTTCCTGCCTGGCGGGCGCAAGGCGGGGACGAGGGGAAAGAGCATCGCTCCCGTGCTCGGCGCGACGACGGGGACCGGGCCCATGACGATGCCGCTCACCGGCGCCGCCAGAGCGTCCTCGCGCCCGTTCGCCGGAACACCGGCATCTACATCGCCGAGGACATCCGCCGGATCGAAGGCGGCCGAGGCAGGCCCGAGCGCGTCTTTGCGGGCTATCGGGCAGTGTTCGGCCAACCCATGCACGTCCTTCCGGACGGCGCTCCCATCGACATCGCGGTCGAGTTCGCCTTCGCCGAACCTCTCGAGGTCGCCGCCGTCGTGCTGGCGCCCGCCAGGGTAGAGCGCGCGGAGCTCGCCTCGGCGTCAGAGGCCCTCGAAGCCAAGCTCCTGGAGCTGCGTGACGCCACCTTCGCAGCCTGCGAGCAGGAGTTGGCGACCTGGCGCGACGAACTCGAGACCTATCTCGACGCCTTCGAGGACGAGCATGAACGCCAGGCCATCGTCGGCGGCATCCGGACTGCTCTCGACAGGCTCGATCGCATCCATGCCTCGGACAAGGGCGGCCCGGCGGGCGCCGCGCGCAAGCTGCGCCAGAAGCTCGACGAGTACCGCTCGAAGGCGGCCGCCCGCAGACTCCGGCACCTGCGCGAGGCGCAGATCCGCGAGGCCTCCGGCTACGAGCGCTACGCCGCGATCTTCCCGGTCGCCCGCTCCCTGAACCGCCGCTTCCTGTTCCTGGCGGGACCTACCAACTCGGGCAAGACCTACGAGGCGCTGAAGCTGGCGCGAGAGGCGGAGACGGCCGAGATCCTCTCGCCCCTGCGTCTCCTGGCTCTCGAGCATTACGAGCGCATGAGCGAGGAAGGGCTTGCCGCCGGCATGGTGACGGGCGAGGAGCGGGTGCTGCCGGAGGGCGCTACCCATATCGCCAGGACCATCGAGACGCTCGATCTGCACCGCGTGGTCGACGTGTGCGTCATCGACGAGGTGCAGATGCTGGGGGATCCCAGCCGCGGCTGGGCTTGGACCCAGGCGATGATCGGGGCTCCCGCCCGGCTCGTTGTTCTCACCGGCGCCCCCGAGGCGATCCCCCTCGTCGAGCATCTCCTTGCCATGACCGGCGAAACGCTGGAGGTGAAGATCCTCAGGCGCAAGGGCAAGCTGCGGGTGGAGGGCGTTCCGGCCAACCTGAACAAGCTCACCCGCGGCGACGCGGTCGTGGCCTTCACCCGCCGCGACGTGCATGACCTGCGCACGCGCCTCGTCCAGGCCGGCCGCACGGTTGCCACCGTCTATGGCGCGCTCGGCCCCGAGGTCCGGCGCGCGGAGGCGGCACGCTTCCGCAACGGGGAGGCCGAGATCCTCGTGGCGACGGATGCCATCGGCATGGGCCTGAACATCGGGCCGCTGCGGCGGGTCGTGTTCTCGACCCTGCGCAAGTTCGACGGCGTGCGGGAGCGCCAGCTCACCGCCATGGAGATCAAGCAGATCGCCGGCCGGGCAGGGCGCTTCGGCCACCACGACGAGGGCCTCGTGACAGCCCTGCCGGAGGTGGGCGCCTATGCGCAGGTGGAGAAGATCATCGGCAACGCGCTGAACGGCGAGGCGACGAAGCTCAGGGGCAAGGCCTATGTGCGCCCCAACCAGGAAACGGTGCTCTCGGCGAGCGAGGTGCTGCAGACCGACCGCCTCGGCCGCGTGCTCCGGCACCTGAACGATACGCTGGTGGCCGGCCATCCTGACCTGCGTATGGCCGACATGGAGGAGATGATCGAGCTGGCGACGCTCCTCGACACCGTGGACATGCCCATCCTCGACCGCCTGTCCTATTCCATGGCGCCAGTCGACGGACGCGAGCGGATGGCTGTGGAGCTGCTCCTCGACTGGGCCCGGCAGCATGCCGCGAACGGGCGCGTCCAGCCGCCGAACTTCGGCGTGAACACGGATCTCCTGAAGCTGGAGGCCCGGGTGAAGATCGCCACGACCTGGCTCTGGCTCGCCCAGCGCTACCCGGACGTGTACGAGGATCCGGAGGCGGTGGTGGAGCTGCGCGCCGCCCTCAACGACAAGATCGAGGAAAAGCTCGTGGCGACCTCCGTCTCGCACCGCCGCAAGCCCGACGAGAAGGCGCGGCGCGAGAGGGGCGGAAAGGCCGGGCGGCAGAGAAGCAACCGGCGCCCCCGGTCCGACGCGGATTCCGCCGAGACGGAGCCCTATCGCGCCAGAAGGCGCTGAGCCTTAAACGGCAAGCTCCTGCTCCACGAGCGCCACCCAGAACGCGACGCCGGTCGGAATGGCCTCGTCGTTGAAGTCGTAGGCCGTGTTGTGGTGGAGGGCCCCGTCGATGGCGGGGCCGTTCCCGAGCCAGACATAGGCTCCGGGAGCGGCCTCGCTGAAGAAGGCAAAGTCGTCGCCGGCCGTCGAGGGCTCGAAGTCCGTCACCACCTTCGCGCCGCACACGGTTTGGGCGGCCTTGAGGGCGCGGGCGGTGGCATCGGGATGGTTGACCACCGGCGGAATGCGCCTGCGGAACTCGTAGGACGCCTCGATCCCGAACATGGCGGCGACGCCGCCCGCCAGGCGCCCGATCTCGGTCTCGAGCTGGTTTCTCACATCGGCGGAATAGGCTCGTGCCGTTCCGCCGATCTCCACGATGTCCGGAATCACGTTGAGCGCCCGCGGGTCGCCCGCCTGCACGGAGCAGGCGCTGACCACGGCGGGCTGCAGCGGATTCACCACCCGTCCCACGATGGTCTGCAGAGCGGCAAGGAAGTGGCCGCTCGCAGTGATCGGATCCTTGCCGAGATGCGGCTTCGCGCCATGGGTGCCGACACCCTTGAAGGTCACGAGCCAGCTGTCGGACGAGGCGAGCTGAGGGCCTGCGGTCACGGCCATCTCGTCGGTGGCGAGGCCCGGCATGTTGTGCAGGCCGTAGACCGCATCGCAGGGGAAGAGCTCGAACAATCCCTCCTCCAGCATCCTTCTGGCGCCGCCCCGGCCTTCCTCCGCCGGTTGGAAGATGAAATGCACGGTCCCTGAGAAGTTGCGCGTCCTGGCCAGATGACGGGCCGCTCCGAGCAGGAGGGTCGTGTGCCCGTCATGCCCGCAGGCGTGCATCTTGCCCGGGATGGTGGACTTGTAGGGCCGCTCCGCCTGCTCCGGCATGGCGAGCGCGTCCATGTCGGCCCGAAGGCCGATGGTGCGCGTGCCGTTGCCTGCCTGCAGGGTGCCGACCACGCCCGTCTTTCCCAGGCCGCGATGGACGCGCAGGCCCGCCTCTTCGAGCAGAGACGCGACGATTCCGCTCGTCCTCTCCTCCTCGAAGCCCAGCTCCGGATGGGCGTGGAGGTCCTGGCGGAGGCTGCGCAGGAATGGTAGGTCCGCCTGGATGAGGTCCTTAAGGGGCATCGTGCTGTCGTCCTGAATATGCCGGCCGGGCATTGTCGATAGCGCGAGGGCAGGCGGGCCACAATCATCCTTCTCGGTGCGGGCAGACAGGGACGAGCGATGCAGCCTCACGATTTCTGGCAGGAGATCCATCCGCCTGCGACCTTCGAGCGGCAGCCCAAGGAAGGGCATCGCGTTTTCTATCCTGCGGAATTCGAGGACGGGCGGCAGCTGCGCCTGCCGATCCGCGAGCTGGCCGATGGGGAGCACGCCCTGGCATCCCTCATCGTCAACCAGGCCAGCTTTGACGTCGAGGATGCGCTCTGCACGGCGCTGGCCGAGAAGGTCCGCGCCTTCGACCCTGAGGTGGTGGTCGGGCTGCCGACGCTGGGGCTCACGCTGGCCAGCGGCACGGCGAAGAAGCTGGGCTTGACCCGTTACGTGCCTCTCGGGACATCGCGCAAGTTCTGGTACCGGGACGAGCTTTCGGTGTCCATGACCTCGATCACCAGTCCGGAACAGGTCAAGCGCCTCTACCTCGATCCGCGCGTGCTGCCTTTGATCGAGAACCGCCGGGTCCTGCTCGTGGACGACGTGATCAGCAGCGGTCGCTCCATCGCCGCCGCGCTCGAACTCCTCGCCGCATGCGGGATCAGGCCCGTCGCCATCGGCGCCGCCATGCTTCAGACGGATGCCTGGCGCGAAAAGCTCGCGGCCATCGCTCCGGAATGGCCGGATCGCGTTGTCGGGGTGCTCAAAACCCCGCGTCTCAGGCGGATGAGCGCCGGGGGCTGGGCGGCTGAATAAGCTGGTTCCTGTTTGCAGCTTTTATGGGCAGAATGGCGGAAAGGTGGTCGGGCCTCATGGACAGCGGGGCTTTCTCAAGGCCACGCTTGTGTTAATGCGTGTTGGCGGAAGGGCAGGCGGCGCCCTTGTCACTGGAATACTGGAACCTGGGAGATCCTGAGATGGTAGCGCGTTGGTACAAATCCGTTGCGAGCATGGCCTTCGTCTTGGCGGCACTGTCCGCGGCTCCCGCCACGGCCCAGAACAAGACGCTCACGATCTCCTGGTGGGGCTTCAACGGCGACAAGCTGGAAGAGATCGTCCTCAAGCCGTTCCGCGCCCAATGCGGCTGCGACCTCGTCTTCGAGACCGGCAACAATGCCGACCGCCTGAACAAGATCAAGATTCGCGGCGGCAGCGGCGTCGACGTGGTCTACCTGACCGACAGCTTCTCCCAGATCGGCATCCAGGAAGGCCTGTTCCGGGCGATCGACCGTTCGAAGATCCCCAACCTCAATGGCATCTACGAGCTCGCCCGTGCGCCCCAGGGCCAGTACGGCCCGGCCTACACCATCGGCCGTATCGGCATCATCTATGACAGCGCCAAGGTGACGAGCCCGATCACCTCCTGGAACGACCTGTGGCGCGAGGACCTCAAGCGCCGCGTCTCCCTGCCGGGCATCACCACCACGGCCGGCCCCATGACGGTTCTGGTCGCCGCCAGCAAGGCAGGGGTCGATCCCTACAAGGACGAGAAGGCGGCCTTCAAGGCGCTCGAGCAGCTCAAGCCCAATGTGGTGAAGAACTATAACACCGGCTCGGAGCTCGTGAACCTGTTCTCTACCGGCGAGGTTTCCGTCGCCATGGCGCAGGACTTCACCCTGGCCCAGATCCAGGCCGCCGTGCCGACCGCGCGCTGGGCGGAGCTGAAGGAGGGGGATTACGCCACCCTCAACACGGTGAACATCGCCAAGGGCGCGGCGAATCCCGAGCTGGCGCACCAGTTCATCAACTTCATCCTCGATCCCAAGATCCAGCAGACCCTGGCCGAGCGCGGGGTGGACGCGCCCGTTGCCACCGCGGTGCAGCTGAAGCCGGAGGAGGCCGCCCGCTGGACCTATGGGGCCAAGATGGTGTCGTCGCTCAAGCGCCTCGACTACGAGAAGCTCAACGCGGCGAAGAGCGACTGGCTCGATGCCTGGAGCGAGGTCTTCGGCAAGTAGCCCTGCCATCATGATCTCGAGACGCTTCCGGCGCCGCGACGGCGCAACGGGGTGGGCGCTTTCGGCGCCCGCCACCCTCGCCGTCATCGGCTTCCTCGTCGTGCCGATCGGAGCCGTGATCGCCGGCACCTTCATGGATCCGCGCGGGATCTTCGCTCCCTATCTCTCCTACTTCAACAGCGGCTTCCGCACGACTGTCCTGTTCCGGACGCTGCAGATCGCGGCGCTGACGACGATCATCTCGCTGATCTTCGGCTTCATGACCGCCTATGTGGTCGCGCGCGCGCCGGGGAGGCTGAAGAGCCTGCTCATCGTCGCCGCCGTGTTCCCGCTGCTCACCGGCGTCGTGGTGCGCGCCTTCGCTTGGCTCATCATCCTCGGTCGCAACGGGATCCTGAACCAGACGCTTCTCGCGCTCGGCGTCACCAGCGAGCCTCTCGAGATGCTCTACACGCAGGGCGCGGTGATCGTCGGCATGGTCTATCTCTTCGTGCCTCTCATGGTTCTCTCCCTGGTCGGCGTGCTCGAGAACATTCCCAGGGACGTGCTGCAGGCCTCCTCGTCGCTCGGGGCCTCGCCGCTTGCCACCTTCTGGCAGGTGCTGCTGCCCCTGGCGGTGCCCGGCCTGATCGTGGGGGCCGTGCTCGTCTTCACCGGCAGCTTCACGGCCTACGCCACGCCTCAACTCCTTGGCGGTGAGCGCCAGACGGTTCTCGCGACCCTGCTGCACCAGCGGGCGATGGTGGCCTTCGACTGGGTCGGCGCTTCGACGATTGCGGCCATCATGACGGTGATCACCATCACCATCGTTCTCGCGATGAGCCATATCGCCCGTCGCATCAATCCCATGGCGACCTGATGTCCGACAGACCTCATCCCATTCTCGTCGGCGTTGCGGCGCTGGTCTATCTGTTCCTGATGGTTCCGCTGGTGATCGTGGTCGGCGCGGCGCTCAGCGACACCACCTATCTGACGTTCCCGCCGAAAGGCCTCTCTCTGCGCTGGTTCGAAAACATCTTCGAGATCAGCGCGTTCCGGCGGACCATCGTGACGAGCCTGCAGATCGCCTTCCTGGGCACGCTCATCGCACTCCTGATCGGCATTCCGGCAGCTTACGCCCTCAACCGCTTCCGCGTGGAGCTTCCGAACTGGCTCGGGACGTTGTTCGTGCTGCCGATCCTCGTGCCGGAGATCGTGTTCGGCTTCGCGTTGCTGAAGTCGCTCACCGCCGGGGCGGGCGTGCCGATCTTTGCAGCCCTTCTGATCGGCCACACGCTTCTGGTGCTCCCATACGTGGTCCGGGTCATCAGCGCGAGCCTGGCCTCATTCGACTTCTCCATCGAGGAGGCGGCGATCAGTTTAGGCAGCGCCCCGGTCAAGACGTTCTTCACCATCGTGCTGCCGAATGTGCGGGCCGGGGTGATCGCGGCCTTCATCCTCGCCTTCATCACCTCGCTCAACGACGTGTCGGTGTCGCTCTTCCTGACGGGACCCGGCATCAGCACCCTGCCCATTCAGATCCTGGCCCACGTGGAGCAGTTCTTCGATCCCACCGTGGCGTCGGTTTCCGTCCTCCTGATGTTCCTCACCGTGGCCGTCATGGCCGTGGTGGAGCGAACCCTCGGCCTCACCTTTCTCGCGAAGTAGGTTCCGTGACCCAGCCCCTCGATCTCCAATCGATCTCCGCCCATTACGGGACGACCAAGGTTCTCGAAGACCTCTCGCTTTCGGTCCAGGCGGGCGAACTCGTCTCGCTTCTCGGCGCCAGCGGCTGCGGCAAGACCACCACCTTGCGCCTCATCGCCGGATTTCTGTCGCCAACCACCGGCTCTATCACCCTCGGCGGACGCGACCTGACGCGACTGCCGCCCCACAAGCGCGATATCGGCCTCGTCTTCCAGAACTACGCCCTGTTCCCGCACCTCTCCGTCCTCGACAACGTCGCCTTCGGCCTCAAGCAGCGGGGCCTCGGCTCAACGGAGCGACGCAAGCGTGCCATGGGCATGCTGGAGCGCGTCGGCCTTACGCCCCTGGCAGACCGTTCTCCCGGAGCGCTGTCGGGCGGCCAGAAGCAGCGCGTGGCCCTGGCGCGAGCCCTCGTCATCGAGCCTCCGCTGCTCATGTTCGACGAGCCGCTCTCGAATCTCGATGCCAAGCTCAGGGTCGACATGCGCGTGGAAATCCGCCAGTTGCAGCGGGCGAACGGCACCACCTCGGTCTATGTCACCCACGACCAGGAGGAGGCTTTCTCGATCTCTGACCGCGTCGCCATCATGAATGCCGGACGCCTCATGCAGTTCGACCGGCCGGAGGTGCTCTACCGCCGCCCCGCCAACACCTTCGTGGCCCGGTTCGTCGGGTTCGAGAACATCATTCCGTTCAAGGTGACGGCGCGAGACGGCGCGGCGGTTGCCGCCGAGACGGCGGGAATGACCCTGCATCTGTCGCAGGCCGGTTTCGGCTCGATCCCGGACTCCTTTCTGCTGGCGACGCGGCCCGACGGGCTGGCGGTCTCCACCGATCCCGACGCCGAGGGCTTGCCGGCGCAGCTCGGATTGCGGACCTATCTCGGCCGCGCCTATCAGTATCAATGCGAGACCCCGGCCGGGCGCGTCGTCGCGAACGGCAGCCTCACGACGCCGCTGGAGGCCGGCACCCGTGTGAAGCTCGTGCCGGTGCCGGAGCAATGCACCATCCTTCCCGCCGAGGGAGCGCATTGATGGCCTCGATCATCATCAGGAATGCCTGCATTCTGCCGATCGACGAGGCCATGAGCGTCATCGAGGGCGGGTGGATCCATATCCAGGACAGCACGATCCGGGCGCTCGGCTCGGGCGAGCCACCGCCCATGGACGGAGCCGAGATCGTCGATGCGGACGGCGACGTGATCATGCCCGGCATGGTCAATCCGCACGCCCATCTGGCGATGACCCTGTTCCGCGGCCTCGGCGAGGATGTGGACGACCGGCTGTTCCGCTACGTGCTGCCCATGGAGCGCAAGTTCGTCACGCCGGAGATGGTGCGCGTAGGCACGCTTCTCGGCGCGCTCGAATCCATCGAGGCCGGCGTCACCACCATCGCCGACATGTACTATTACGAGACGGAGGTCGGGCGGGCGCTGGACCAGGCGGGTCTGCGCGGCGTGGTCGGCCAGACGCTGGCGACCTTCGATCCGCCGGATCACAAGAGCATCGACGAGGGCTTCGCCCTGGTGGAGGAACTCGTCTCCGAGTTCTCCGGGCATGACCGGATCGTTCCCTCCATCGCACCCCATGCTCCTTACTCGACCGATATCGAGGTGATGGCCCGGGTTGCCCGCTGGGCTCATGAGCATCCCGGCGTGCCGGTGCAGATCCATCTCGCCGAGATGGACAGCGAAATGGAATGGTGCCGCAAGAACCACGGCCTGCGGCCGGTCGCCGTCGTCGAGAAGGCCGGGCTCTTGCTGCCCGGCCTGATCGCCGCCCACTGCCTGCACATCGATCCGTTCGAGATCGAGCGCATGGCGAAAGCCGATGTGCGCGTCGCCCACAACGCGCGCTCGAACGCCAAGGCCGGGCGCGGCATCGCGCCCATCGAGGCGATGCGTGCGGCCGGCATCAAGGTCGGAATCGCCACCGACGGCCCGATGAGCGGCAACACCCTGGACCTGTTCAGCCAGTTCGGGCCGGTCTCCATGTTCCAGAAGCTCCTGGGCCACAGCCGCAAGCCCATGCCGGCGGCCCAGGTGATCCGCATGGCCACGCTGGAAGGCGCGCAGGTGCTCGGCCTCGACAGCCGCATCGGCTCGCTCGAGCCCGGCAAGCAGGCCGATCTCATCCGCATCGACCTCTCCGCGCCGCGCCTGCAGCCGGTCTACGACATCTACGCGACGCTCGTCTTCTCGGCGATGCCGGTAGACGTGCAGGACGTGATGGTCGGCGGCCGCTGGATCATGCGAGCGCGCGAGGTGAAAAGCCTGGAGCGCAAGAAGATCCTGCGCGATGCGGGCCAGATCGCCGCTGCGTTCAAGGCCGAGATGGCCCGCATCGATGCGGCCGGCTGACGCTCACCAGACGACCGGGTGCGTCTGCCCGGTCGCCACATTGACGAAGCCCTGCGGAGCGGCTTCGCAGGGCGCGACCAGAACCCAGCGCCATGGGGCACAGGTCAGCGTCGCGAACTGCAGCCGCTCCGGGAAGCCCGGATACCAGCGCGGGGAGAAGGTGGGCTCGTAGAGCCATTCGATTCCTGCAGCCTGCTCATAAAGATGCTGCATCTCCGCATCGAGCTCTACCGCCGGGCGCCGGGTCATCAGGCCGCCGATCTCGTAGCGCACCTCCGCCAGAACCTTGCCGCCGCTGACGAGAACCCAGCCGCCGCCGATTTCCGCCACGCGGTTCGCCACCATCGCCATGGCCTCGTCCGAGGAGCCGACGATCCACAGGTTGTGCTTGTCGTGAGCCACCGTGCAGCCCACTGCCGTGTCGGGCGTCTTCGGTCCGCAGCCGAGCCAGAACATGCGCGAGATCTTTCCTTCGCCCGAGAAACGGTCGACGATGGCGAACTTGGTGACGTTCCGGGCCGGATCGCGCTGGACCTCGCCGTTTTCGACCGGCAGTTCCATGGTGATAAAGTCATCGTGCCAATGGAAAGGCCGCAGCAGGGCCGCTTGCATCGTGCGGCGGCCGGGCTCTGCCCGGATCGCGAAATCCTTAGGCTCGATCCGACGCTTGATGTTGATGGTCCTGGAGGCCCAGTCCGGCCATTCGATGCAGGGCAGGGGACCGCAATATTCCCGACCCTTGGAGACGGGCTGTCCGTCGGCCCAAACCTCGCGGATGGAGATCGTTTCGACGTCGTCGAGCAGAACGATGTCGGCAAAGCGCCCCGGCGCGAGACTGCCGACCCAGGGCGTCAGGCGCATGTGGCGCGCCGGGTTGAGCGTCACGCATTGTATCGCGATCTCCGGCGATAGACCGGACTGGATGGCGAGGCGGACATTATGGTCCGTCGCGCCCAACCGCAGCGTGTCCGAGGCGCTGCGGTCATCGGTGGCAAAGGCCACCTGCGACCAGTCGGAGAGGCCGCGCTCGACAAGCCCCGCGATGATCTCCGGCATGGAGTGCGGCCGGATTTCGATGAAGATCCCGTGGCGCAGCTTGTCCCACACCTCCTGGGCGGTCCAGCCCTCGTGGTCGGAGGCGAGGCCCGCCGCGGCGAAGGCATTGATGGAGGGCAGGTCGCGAAGGCCTGCGCCATGGCCCTCCACCACGCCCCGTTTCTCGAAGGTGGCCTGGATCATGCCCCAGAGGCGCTTGTGCGAAGGATTGTCCGGATTCCAGACCGCAGGCCAGTCCATGACCTCGTCGAGGCCGGCGACCATGAGGCTCCGCTCAAGGAAATCCACCTGCTCCTCGTAGCCGTAGTAGCCGCCGCCCCATTCATAAGCCGTCGGCGGAACGGCCGATCCCGGCAGCGGAAAGATCTTCATGGGCGAGCCGTGCCGGCGCGCAGTCAGCCAGAACTCGAGATTGTGAGCGCCGTCGACATTCGAGAACTCGTGGCTCGCCTCGCAGGTCCAGGTGTTGCCCCGCGGCAGGACGAGGGCCGCCTCGTATTCCGGCGTGAGATGCGAGCTTTCGACGTGCTTGTGCACTTCGCCGAAGCCGGGAACGGCGGAGAGCGTCGAGCGCTCCTCCCACCTCAGCGCCGTGCCGGGAAAGCTTCCGGCAGGTCCCGTCCACGCGATCCGGCGGCCGCGGATGGCGATCTCCTGATCCTCCAGCCAGGTGCGGGTGTGAACGTCGAGCAGGCGCCCGACGCGCAGGAGCAGGTCTGCCGGCCGCTTGCCCAGCGCCACGAGGACGAGATCCTGGCGGATGGCGACCTCGTCCGCGGCGTTCACCAGAAGATCGTCGGGAAGCGGGGCGGGACGGCTCACGGGGCACCTGCGGCTATGGTCAAAAGCGGAGTGCTGTCGGATAACGGGCGGCACGGATTCACAATGGTTCTACCCGCATCATGCCCCACGCAAAACCCCGCCTGATCGTCATCGATACCGATCCCGGCATCGACGACGCCATCGGCATCCTGCTCGCGCTCGCCTCGCCCGAGTTCGACATTGCCGGAATCACCACCGTCGCGGGCAATATCGGCATCGAGACCACCACGCTCAACGCCGGCCGGCTTCTCGCCTTCGCAGGGCGCGGGGACATTCCGGTGTTCCAGGGCGCCGCCGCGCCCCTCTCGCGGCCGGGACCGGAGCCGCTGAACCTCCATGGCGAGGACGGCATCGGCGGCGTTGCGCTGCCTGCCCCGACGCGGGGGCGGGAGAGCCGGCATGCATTAGAATGGTTGGCCGAGTTCCTGCTCGCACGGCCTGAGGGAAGCGTCGAGGTGCTCGCCCTCGGACCTCTGACGAACCTCGCTCGGCTCGTTCTGGAGCGGCCCGACGCGGCAAAGCGCATCGGCCGGATCATCGCCATGGGCGGCGCGATCCACGAGCGCGGCAATGTCGGTCCGCGGGCGGAGTTCAATCTCTGGGCCGATCCTGAAGCTGCGGCGGCCGTCGTGGCTTCCGATGTGCCCCTCGCGCTCATTCCCCTGGATGTGACGCGGCGGGTCCGTGCGACGCGGGAGTTCGTGGAAGCGCTGTCGGCCAGCGGCGGGCCTCTCGCTGCGATGGTGGCCAGGCTCATCCAATCCTACTTCGAATCCGAGACGAACCGGGAGAGCCGTCCGCTCCACGATCCCTGCGTGATGCTTTGCGCGCTCGCGCCCGAACTTTTCCGCATCGAGGAGCTTCGCCTCACCGTCGACACCGGGGCAGGGGACGATGCCGGAGCGCTGACGATCGACGGGAGCGGAAGCCCGGTCCATGTGGCGCTCGGCGTCGACGGGCCCGCCGCCCTCGATCTTCTCGCCCGCCGCCTCATGCGGAACTAGGCGGGACGTCGGCCTTCAGCGGCTTGCTGGCCGTCAGAAGGCCGTAGCGCATTGAGCCCGTCAGATAGGCGCTCCAGATGCGCGGTACGCTGAGGGCGAAGATGCGATTTCGGGAGCGGGCATCGCGGAGGTAGCGCCGGTACTCCCGGTTCGTCAGAAGCTTCTTAGCAAGCCTTGCCGTGCAGTGCGCCCATGTGCGGCGGACCCTGGCGCTGAGATCCTCGCACCCGTCGACCACGAAGCCGGCTTGCGCCGCCCACGCGCGATATTCCGCTTCGCTCCCCATCCCCGGCAGGCGGCCTTCGCGGCAGATAGGCTCAAGCAGGAAGCGCTGCTCCCACGGCGCAGCCGCATCGCGAGCGAGCCAGGCGTAGATGGCAAGCTTCCCACCGGGGCGAAGGGTCCGGAACGCCTCGTCGAAGAAGCGCTGCTTGTCCGGCATGTGCTCGGAACTCTCGATGGCGATGACATGGTCGAAGGCGCCCTCCGCGAAGGAGTTGCGGAGCCAGTCCTGCCGCATGAAGCGCAGGAGGGGTGAGGCGGCTTCTCGGGATTGTGCCCGCTTGAACTGCGCGGAGGAGATCGTGACGCCGGTGACATGCACCCCATGCCGGCGCGACAGCCACTCCGCCGTCGCTCCATAGCCGCAGCCGACATCGCAGACGTGCTGCCCGGGCTGCAGAACGAGCGTTTCGGCCAAGTGCGCAACCAGCGCCTCCACGGCCTGATCCGGAGCTTCCAGGCCTGTGGTCCAGAGACCGTGATGGACATGCTCGCCCCAGATCTCCCGGTAGAACGGGTCCAGCTCGTCGTAATGCTCCGCCACGGCGGACGAGGTCTGGACCTCCCGCGGGACGATCATGGCACGACCCATGCTGCCTGCATCGCGGCATCGCGGAGACGGGTCAGGGACGCGATGTGACGCATCAGCGAGGGCCAGGTTCGGCACAGGTGGAAGATGGACCTTTGGCCGAGCTCCTGGCGGGCGGCCTTGTTGAGAACGAAGGCGAGGCGGATCTGGTGCCGGATGTCGCCGGAGAGCTGCCGGTGAAAGGCGGCGCCCGCCTGTCCCCGGCGAAGGAACATTGCGGCCGCGAGGCATCCGCTGTGAAGCGCCATCGCCATGCCCTCTCCCGTGAAGGAGGGGATCACGCCGGCCTGATCCCCGAGGCGAAACAGCCCCGGAGGCTCGCCTGCCTGCGGGCTGTGGAGAAAGCCGTACGGAATCTGGAAGATCGACAGGGGCCGCTCGAATGACGGCGCTGCGCTCTCGAGGCGACGCTCCAGGTGCGGGCATTCTCCGGCGATCCGGTCGAGGAGGGCCGCCCAGCTCCTGCCCGCCTGCTCGAAGTGCCGGCGCGACACGACGAGGCAGAGATTGGCCGTTCCGTTCTCGATCATCTGCAGGCCTGCATAGCCGCCGGGGAACAGGGCGACCTCGACGGCGCCGTCAAGCCCCCGGCGCTCCTCGGGGGAGAGGCGATAGTGCATCTTGAAGCCGATCAGGTCGCCGATGGTGCCCGTGGGCAGGCGCTTCAGGCCTCTGACATCGTGCTTTCCGGTCGCGAGAAAAAGGGTCTCCGCGTCGATGTCTCCGGAGGAGCCGCAATCGATGCGCAGTCCCATTCCATCCGGCGCGATGGACCGCACGGCAATCCCTCGCTCGATCCGGATACCATGAGACGAAGCCTGCTGCAGCAAGGCCTCGTCGAGAACGAGGCGCGAGAGGCCCCGCGCCAGGAAGGGAAGCTTCACCTCGACCATGTCTGCCCCGAGAACCAGGCGCAGATGCGCGATCCGGCTAGCGCCGAACCGATCGAGATCGAGGCCGAGGCGGGTGAGACAGGCCTGCGCCTCGACGCTCAGGAACTCCCCGCAGACCTTGTGCCGCGGCTCGGGTTCTCGCTCGATCAGCACGGCCGAACGGCCTGCCCGTGAGAGGTTGCAGGCTGCCGATGCACCGGCGAGACCGCCGCCGACGATCACGATGGGCTCGGTGCGGCGATGGCTCATTTCAGCCGGCTCACGCAGAGGCGGAACGGAACGTGCCAGCGGATCCGGGCTGCGTCGGGCGCCAGACCGGCGGCATCCAGAATCTGCTCCCAATCCTGACGCCGGAAGCTGCGCGCGATGGAGACCGGGCCGTCATGCTGGATGAAGCGGTGCCAGCGCGCTGCCCGGGACAGCACGCGGAACACATGGAAGGGGATGGCATGGCGGTGGAGGTCGGCGATGAACCAGCCTCTTGCGGCGACCTGCTCCATCCAGCGGACGAAGGCTGCAAGCTCCTGGTCCGACATATGGTGCGTGGTCTGGGAACTGATGATGAAATCGACGGGCTGCTCGGGCTGGTAGTCGAACACGTTGCCCGTCCGGTACTCGATGGGCACGCCTGCGGGCGTTGCCTCCCGCGCGATGGGTTCGCTCATGGGGTTCAGGTCGACGCCGATCAGGCTGACGGTGCGCCGCCTGCGCCGGCTCCAGGCATGAATCCGGCGCAGCAGGTCGCCGTAGCCGTAGCCGACGTCGAGAACCGTCACGCGCTCGCCGGGCTCCAGGCTCCGCGTCGTTTGGTCCAGCCACCTCAGGATGGGGCCGTGGGTGAGAGTCAGGGCATTGACGGTGGCGAGGTCCTTCAGGCACGCGCGGTAGTCGTCCAGGCTGACGGCTTCCGTATCCATCAGCTCCGTTTCATGGCTGCGCTGGGCGAAGCTCCTGCCCATGAAGGCGTCACCCCGCGAGGTTGAACCGGAAGGTTTCGGCCACCAGTCCCGGCCCGAAGGCCATGCCGAGGCCGCTGGAGGAGGGCCGGGCGCCCTGCATGATCCTGCTGAGCACGAACATCAGCGTGGCGGAGGACATGTTGCCGAAATCCCGGAGCACGCCTCGGGACCAGTTCAAGGCATCGGGAGCAAGCTCCAATCCCTGTTCCACGGCGTCCAGGATCGTGCGGCCGCCGGCATGGACGGCCCAGAGATCGACATCGTCCTTGTGCTGCCCGCGCAGGATGCCGCCGTCGTCGTTGCGCATGGCCTCGTGGCGGAGCGCCTTCGCGATCTGCTGCGGCACCTCGCCGGACAGGCTCATCTCGAAGCCCGCATCCCCGATGCGCCAAGTGATGAGGTCCCGGGTCCCGGGTATGGTCACGACGCGGAAATCCTTGAGGGCGATGCCCCGGGGCTCGGCCGAGACGAGGCTTGCCGCGCATCCGTCGCCGAAGAGCAGGGCGCTGAGGATGACCTCCAGATCGGAGGTCTCCTGAAGGTGAAGCGTGCAGAGCTCCAGGTTGACCACGAGGACCCTGGCGGAGGGTTCGGAGCGCACGATGTGATGGGCGACCTTGAGCGCGTTGACGGCGGCGGCGCATCCCATGAAGCCCACCATGGTGCGCTCGATGGAGGGGTTCAGCGCAAGCCGCTCCATGATCTGCTGATCGAGGCCGGGCGCGGTGAAGCCGGTGCAGGAGGCCACGACCATATGGGTGATGGTGGGCAGGTCCTCCTCCATGCCGAGGGCTTCGATCGCCTGCTCCGCGAGATCGACGGCGTGCGACTCGAACCGCTGCATGCGGGTGGCGGTTCCCGCGAACTGCCCCGTCTGAAAGAATCCTTCCCGGTCGGCACTCACGTCCAGGTTCTCGCTTGGCGCCAGGGTCGAGTAGCGGTGCTCGATCCCGGAGCGCTGGACCATGCGTCTGAAGAGAAGCTTGTCCTTTCTCTCCGGCAGGAAGCCATCCATGAAGCCGATGAAGGTCTGGTGGACGTCGTGCTCCGGCACGGCCGTCCCGATCCGGTTGATATACGCGCCTGCCACAAGAGCACCCTGCAAGTCCGAACCCCTGCCGTTTCAGTCAGGGAGTTGACGAACGGGAAGATAGAGCGGCCGGCAGGCGAGGGAACGCGGGAAGGTCCAGAAGTCGCAGCCGGCGGTTCGGCTCACGGCCGGGGACATGCCGCGGGCGAGGGCTCGACCATCCCGGCCGGCGCAGCATCCTCCGGCATTTCCCGCTTGAGGGTCTGCTCCCGGGCGAAGATGAAGAGGCCCGCGCCCACGACGATGGCGATTCCCATGAGCGCGAGCGCATCGGGCCATTCGTCGAAGAAGAGGGCGCCGATCGCCAGAGCCCAGAGGATCTGGCTGTACTGGGTTGCGCCCAGCCGGTCGGCCGGCGCGTAGATCGTGGCCACGATGAAGAGGGCCTGGGCCACGAAGGCCGTGGCCGCGAAGGCGAGCAGCAGGATCCACTGCTCGGCCGAGGGCCAGGCGAAGCCCGGGATCATCAGTACCCCCGCGATTGCGGTGGTCGCCAGGAAGACGGTGCCGATCAGGGTGAAGCGCTTTTCCGTCCGGCCGATCATCCGCCCGGCGATCACGCCGCCTGCCGCGAACAGGGCCGCGGTCAGGGCCGCCAGGTGGCCCACCTGGAATTCCCTGAATCCGGGGCGCACGATCACCAGCACTCCGAGAAAGGCCGCGCAGACCGCCAGGCCGCGCCGCCAGCGCACCTGCTCCTTCAGGATGAAGATGGACAGGATTGTCGCCAGGCTCGGCATGAGGAACAGAAGGGCGAAGGCTTCCGCAAAAGGCAGGTTGCGGAAGGCGATGACGCTCAGGGGCGTCGTGGATCCGATCAGGAAAATCCTGAGCCCCATCAGCCAGGGCCTGTTCCAGCGCACCATGTCGAGGATCCTGTCGCCGGGCTTCATGAAAGCCGGAGACAGGAGCAGCGGGAACAAGTAGCCGAAGAAGGTGACCTCGAAGGGATCGAGGCCGTGCCCGATCGCCTTCACGATGGCGTCGCCCCAGGCGAAGACCGCAAAGGCGAGGAAAGCAAGGACGATACCTTTGACCATGACAGGCGGATCCCGCGGGCGCGGCAGGGAGGGTGCGAGGGCGCCGGTCGTCGGAACCGGCGCAACCGGCGGGAGAAAGGGATAGCAGGCCTACCGGGGCATGACCATGCGCGGGCGCTTGCGCTCCACCACGACCACCTTGGGACCATCGTGCCGATCATGCGCCATGAAGCGCGGTGCCGGACGCCCGAGGGGACGGGCTGTGACCGACGCCTTCAGGACCGCGGGCCTGACCTCGTCCTCCGGCATGCCCATGAGCTGCGCGGCGATCTCGACCTGGCTGTCGACGTCGTCCGTGAGCCCCTGGGCCGCTTCGATGGCTTCCTCGAGAGCAGGAGGGTCGATCCGGGTGACGCGGCGTCCGGCATTCGCGGACGGCTTCTTCTGTGCTGACATCATGAGGCGTACTCCTGCGCAGTCCCTTAACCTACGATGCCTCCGACAGCGTCATGCGCGATTGAGGCGGCAGGTCTGCATTCAGCGCAAGCGAGGCCAAAAACACCCCGCGATGCCTTTGAACGCAAGGGAAGGTAACGGGATCCCTGAGGAGCCCTTAAAAACTCCCGGATTCGAGCATTTTTTGAAAGCGGTCCCCGAGGAGTCCCGGGAAGGCTCCTTTCTGGACCTGGGCGACTCGACCGCACTCCTCCGATAGGCCATGAAAAGCCGTCGCGAATCCTCTCAACCCGGCGCCGTGCCGGCGATTCATGAAAGGCGCTCCCGTGTTCACAGCCAGACTTCTCCTCCTCGGATCGGGCGAACTCGGCAAGGAGTTCGTCATCTCGGCGAAGCGCTACGGATGCCATGTGGTGGCGTGCGACAGCTATCCGAACGCCCCTGCCATGCAGGTGGCGGACGCATCCGAGGTTTTCTCCATGCTCGACGCGGAGGCTCTGAGGCACGCCATCGAGAAGCACCGGCCCGACTTCATCGTTCCCGAGATCGAGGCGATCCGCACGGAGGTGCTGCAGGAGTTCGAGGACAGGGGCTTCACGGTGGTGCCCTCCGCCCGCGCCGCCTCGCTGACCATGAACCGCGACCGGATCCGGGAGCTTGCCGCCGTCGAACTCGGCCTGCGCACGTCCAGATACCGCTATGCGGAGAGCCTGGAGGAGGTGAGGACCGGCGCGGAGCACACGGGCCTGCCCTGCGTGATCAAGCCCGTGATGTCCTCCTCGGGCAAGGGCCAGAGCACGGTGCGCAGCTCCGGGGAACTGGAGCAGGCGTGGAATTATGCGGTGGCGAACATGCGCGGCGACCGCCGGAAGGTGATCGTCGAGGAGTTCATCGACTTCGAGTACGAGATCACACTGCTGACGATCCGCTCCCGGGACGGCGTGTCCTTCTGCGAACCCATCGGCCACCGGCAGGAGAGGGGCGATTACCAGGAATCCTGGCAGCCCACCCCCATGACAGAGAAGCTCCTGAGCGACGCCAAGGAGATGGCCCGCAAGGTTGTCGACAACCTGGGAGGATACGGGATCTTCGGCGTCGAGTTCTTCGTCACCAGGAACGAGGTGATCTTCTCCGAGCTCTCGCCGCGTCCGCATGACACCGGACTCGTCACCCTCCTGTCCCAAAACCTGTCGGAATTCGACCTCCACGCCCGCGCCGTCCTCGGCCTGCCGATCCCGGAGGTCCGCCTCAACGGCCCAACTGCGTCGGCCGTCATCCTCGCCGACCGCGAAGCCGAGCGCTTCACCATCGAGGGGCTGCGCGAGGCGCTGGAGCTCGGCTCGCAGGATGCGGAGGTGGAGGTGCGCCTGTTCGGCAAGCCGACCACCCGCAAGCACCGGCGGATGGGGGTTGCCCTGGCATCCGGCCGGACGGTCGAGGAGGCCCGCGAGAGGGCCAGGCAGGCGGCGGCGCGGGTGCAGATCAAGTACGAAGGGTAGGAGCGGTTACGCCGCGCCGCTTTCGCGGTCGAGCACCTCCGTCGTCCGACGGTAGAGCGCTTCCGCCTCCTCATGGGAGGGGGCGATGCACAGGACGCCGAGCTTGCCGAACTCGGACAGGGCGCCGATGAGGTGGAACACCACGCCCTTCTGGCAGGCTCCGTCGAAGTGGAGCCTGTTGAGGGCCGCGATGTCGACCAGGTCTGCCGGGGTGAGGCCGCGATAGCGCGGGGACTCCACGTTGTCCGACGCATAGTAGCAGCGGGGATGCCCGGCCGGAGTGAGAAACCGTCCCGTCGCCGGTTCGTAGCAGCCATCCGTCAGGAACTCGAGCATCATGAAGGGGTGCGTCGTTCCCCCACGCCTGAGATTGATCTCGATGGCATAGTGGCTCCAGGTGCCGGCCGCCTCCCTCACCGACAGGAAGTCGATGGCGAAGCGGCCGCAGACGCCCTTGGAGGCCAAGGCCCGCGCGGCCTTGAGGCCGTCCTCCTGGATGTCCAGGCGGTAATGCTCGTCGGCCGGAAAGGTGCAGCCGAGGAAGACCTGTCCGCTTTCGCCTCCCAGAACCTGGTCATGTGTGGAGACGGGCTCCAGCTGCCCGAGCGGGTCGATCCGGAACTGCGCCGAGGGAGAGCGCTTGACCTCGCCCTCGATGAATTCCTCGACGATGCCGCCCATCTCCGAGAGCTTCTCCTCGAAAAGCTCCCACGTCATGTCCTTGGCTTCGAAGGCGAGCCGCGGCAGGCGCTCCCGGACCCACCTCGCCAGGCCGCCGCCTTCGGGCGCGCCATCGTAGGAAAACACGGCGTTGCCCTCGCCGGAGAAACCTTCGTTGAGCTTCACGACGGCGCGGCGGATTCCGGGCCGGCGTGCCCTCAGCTCCACAAGCGCCTCGACGATTTCATCGGTTGTCGAAAGGTCCTCGAAACCCTCCGGCATCGCGATGCCGGCTTCCCGAAAGATTCTGCGTGAGCCGCTCTTGGAGCCGAGGGACAGCAGATCGGGGTCGCAGCCGTAGATGGGCAGATCGAGGCGCAGGGCGAGGTCTCGCTCCAGCTCCGTGACGTTGAAGCAGATCATGTAGGCGCAGGACGGATCGTCGATGGCCTCCCGAATCCGCTGCTGCAGCCGCGGCCGCTCGAGAACCTTCCGGGTCAGGGACTGCTGCGAGCCGTCATGGCACGAGAGGATGGTCAGGCGCTTGCGGGCATGCTGGGCCGGAATGCCGGGGAGCAGGTGCAGATAATAGTCGATGATGGGTTCCGGGATCGGATAGCTCGTGACGTAGATCACCTGGGTGCGCGGCATCCGCAGGAGCATGAGGTAGCACAGCATGCGCTCCTCATAGTGGTGAACGCCCGAAATGCCGGCCAGGACCTCCCGGTCCATGCTGAGGCTGGGGACGATCAGGACCGTCCGGGGTGCGTCCGGTTCGGAAAAGCTCCGGAACATTCCCGCCAGGCGGGCCTGGAGATCCGCGAAGGCCTGCAGGGTGCGGGCAGGCTGCGGATTCGCATTGTCAGCCAGCATCGACCTGTCGTCCCTCTGAAAGCTCACGGGTTTAGCCCTGCATCGGAACGCCTCCGGTCAAGGTTTGGTTGCGTTCCTGGACCTTTCCGATCGGTCACACTGACGCAAGCATGGGCCGGGCCTATGGCACTCGTCGGATCAGCGCCTGGATACGGGCAAGCTCGGTCAGGGCGATCTCAAAGGGGCTGGTGTTCCGTCCAGCATCGAACGTATCGAATACGCCATTCCGCTGCCGAGGGGCGGGCGATCCTCGTCGTCGAGGACGACGGAGTGGGCTGGAACGGGACGGGGGAGGTGCAGGGCAGCCGCCTCGGCACGAAGATCATCCGGGCCATGGCCGCGAATCTGCAATCCTTCATCGAGTTCGACCCGCAGCATGCCGGAACGTGGGCTGTCCTTCCCTTAGAGGTCCGCTAGGCCGCCCGGTAGGGGCCATCAACGAAAAGGCGCGCCTCGACGGCGCGCCTTTCGCATCGGGGAGCGGAGCCCACCGTCTAGATGACGAAGAAGTGAGTGTATTTCAGGTCCAGGCCCGCCTTGACCTGAGCGAACTCGACGAGTTTGTACTTCGAGCCGGTGCCGTCGGCATCGTAGGAGAGCACGCCCGTCTTCTTGTTGTAGACGATGTAGTCGTTCTTGTCCTTGGCCTGGGTGCCGACGGTGAAGAACCCGCTCTTCAGCTGAAGCGGCTTATCCATGCTGCCGCCGCTGCCGAGTTTCTTGAACACGGCATTGTCGAGATAGATGCGGTCGTTCCGGACGTCGAAATCGGCGATCCTGTCGAAGTTCACCTGACGGTCGGTTGTCGAGCTTCCCAGCGCCGTGTCGAACACAAAGGCGTCGCGACCGGACTCGCCGTAGAGCAGGTCGTTGCCGTAGCCGCCGGACACCTGGTCGTTGCCCAGGCCGGCCTTGATGGTGTTCTTGGCCGAGTTGCCGGACATCACGTTGTCGCGGCCGTTGCCGGTGAGGCTGATCGGGGCGTTGCCGGTGGCCGCAACGTTGGTGGCGTCGTCCGAGAGCGTGGTTGTGCCGGACGTGACCACGGTCTGCTCGTCCTGCAGCCACCGGAGATCGGCTGCGAAGGTCGAGGGCAGCGTGATGCCCTCCGGCATTTCGTCGCCGAAGATGTAGTCGACGCCGCCCGTGCCGTAGAGTCGGTCCGAACCTGCTCCGCCGACGATGAGGTCGTCGCCGCCGTTGCCGTAGCCGATGTCGTCGCCCGTACCGCCGAGCATGGCGTCGCGGGTGTTGCCGCCGTAGAGCTGGTCGTTGCCGTCCTTGCCGCTGAGTCCGTTGACGCCCTCGTTGCCGTAGAGGTTGTCGTCGTTCGTGGCGCCGATCAGCTTGTCCTTTTCGTTGCCGCCGTAGAGGCTCAGGCCCTTTCCGAGGTCACGCCACGCATAGCTGCGCGCCGCCACGTCCCGGTCGTCGTTGGACTGTTCGTTGGCAGGCTTCGGCCCGGCCATCGCGATCAGCTGCGCGAAGCTCACCACCGTGCCGTCGCCGAGCCTCAGGGCCGCGGCGGTGCTCGTGTCGAGGCCCGAATAGTCGTTGAAGACGATGCCGCCGCCATCGCTGAACACGAGAGCGAGCTTGTTGTGCTTGGGCGTGCCGATCCAGTTGGCGACTTTGCCGACCCAGGTGGCCCTGATGTCGGAAAGCGAGTAGCCGGACAGCTCGATCACATCGTCGCCGGGACGGTAATCCCAGATCATGTCGACGCCGTCGCCCTTGGCATAGCGGTAGGTGTCCCGCCCGTCGTTGCCATAGAGGTTGTCGCCGATCAGCACCTTGTTGAGCTTACCGTTGCCCGGAGCCCAGGCGAGCTCGCCGCGGTCCGTGCCGCCATAGATGGTGTCGTCGCCACCCTCGCCCTGCATCTCGTCGTTGCCGCTGCCGCCGTGGATGAAGTCGTTGTCATCCCCCGCCTCGATCAGATCGTCGTTGCCGACGACGGGAGGCTGCTGCGGGCTCGGCGTTTCAGGATCCGTGACCTCGGCCTTATGCACTCCGGCATCGAGGGTGAGATTGGCGGTGCCTGACGTGACGGTGAAGCTGCCCGTGCGGCCGGAGGCGCCGGCATCGCTGTCCGCGCCGTCGCTGCTGCCCCGATCCACCAGCGTGAACACGTAGCCTGAGGGCGCTACGAACTCGACGGCGTACTTGCCGGGCGCAACGCCGCTGAAGCCGTAGGCGCCGCTGGATGCCGTCGTGGTGGTAGCCACCACCGTTCCGCTCTCGCTCAGGAGCCTGACAGTGACCCCGCCGAGACCTGCCTCGCCGGCATCCTGGATGCCGTTCTTGTTGGTGTCTTCCCAGACGAGATCGCCGATCTCAGCCGGCTTGTAGAAGCCCGCATCGACCGAAGCCTCGTTCATGCCTGCCGTCAGGGTGTAAAGGCCCGTCCGGCCGGTGGCTGCATCGGCGTCGCTGTCGGCGGCGTCATCGCTTCCCTTGTCGCGCCCGGTCAGCGCGTAGCCCGAAGGCCCTGCGAAGGCGACGCTGTACTGGCCCGGGACGAGACCGGTGAAGCTGTAGAGGCCGTTGCTGTCGGTTACCCGTGTGGCGATGGTCGCGCCGCTGGCGTCGAGCAGGGTGACGGTCACCCCGGCAAGGCCGGCTTCGCCTGGATCTTGGATGCCGTCGCCGTCGGTATCTTCCCACACCCGGTCGCTCAGGGAGGCCGGAGCGGGTGGCAGGATGGAAGGTGCGCTCGGAGCCATGCCCCAGAGCTTCAGGCTGTCGCCCCGGCTTCCGCCCTGGACGCCCACGCTGGTGAGGCGAGCGCCGAAGCCCTGCTGGGCTAGGTGCTCGAGGGTCAGGTTGTCCGTGGCATGGTCCAGGATGAAGGTGACCGATTTCACGTCGTCGTTCGACATGCCCGACGTGCCGACGCCGATCCCCACGTCATAGGGCGTGAGGGGGCGGCCGTTCATGTTGTCGCTGTTGCTGCCCTCGGGGACGTCCTTGACGTCGTCGCCGTCAAGAGAGACGCCGTTGACGAGGGTGGCGCTGGCGCCCACGCCTGTGACGGTCAGCTTCTGGACCCAGGCATCGTCCGTCGCATTGTCGTCGATGCCGGCCATGTGGAAGAAGATGCCGCGGATGTCCGCGGTGTCGGTCTTGCCGTCGTTGCGGTTGTCGAAGACGGAGGCGGTGATCCTCAGGGTTCCGTCATCGAGCTGATCGATGACGAACTTCACCGCGGGCGTCCCGATCTCATACACCGCGCCGGTGTTCCCGATGCGCTCGTTCTGATCGATGATGAAATCGATCGTCCGCACGACGCTAGCCATAAACTGCCCCCAGTCCGGGTCGGCCAGCGTCATCGGGCGTCATGTGACGGGCTGCCCAGTATTCAAACTACCAACGCCCTAAGCTCCCTAAAGTCAATAGAACACCGCTAATGTATTTGCCGCAGGTCGACTTTATATTGGAAGTTGCTTAACTTGAAGAAACTATATTACACGACCAACAAGGCTTCGAGCAGATCCTGCGGCAAACGATCTTGTTGGCGGCCTTATGGAGGAAATGAGCCGGAACAGGACTCATGTCAGGTGTGGTGGTGCGGGCCGCCGCGGCCGTTCTTCTTGTGGGATCCTGCACTCAAGCGCGCCCTGATCTCACCGACCAGGATGTTCAGCTCACGTTGCAGGCGGTTGAGGCGGGAGAGCAGCTCTCCATCCGGAATCCCGGTGGTGGAAGGGCGGCTTTCCCCGTCTGAAAGAGGACTGATCATGCTGCGCAACTCTTCCAGGGTGGTTGGACCGATATTGGGAACGGTCAGCCATTGCGCATCGGAAATGCTGGCCACTTCGCGAATGGTGGGGCACCGGCCCTGAAACTCGGCCAAAATGGCGCCTCGAACCCGTCCCGAACATTTCTCGATTGGAAATGGATCGTCCAAACCCATCTCTCGCCCTCGCACACCAACTAATGAGATACTGTCTGTCAAGGTTGCAACCACCTGGAACTTAGCCTTGCGCTGACTCCATGCGTACCGGCTAAACAGCAAAAAGAGCAGAGTTCCTTAAGGGGATGGAGGCATGCGTAAGGAGTAGCCAAATTGCTCCCCATCAAGGCAGTTTGCCTTTTCGGGGGCCTTCGGCATCCCTCGGGGGCCGGGCTCTCGGCCCTCCTGGTCCTCGGCCGGCCTCAAGCGCCGCAGGTGCCTCGAACCATGTGCTAGGCGCGGCGCAAAAGCTCCGTCCGGCCTAGGATGGACACACATTTTCAAAGTTTCTCCCGGACGATAGCCATCATTAGCCGGCAACCTTATTGCCGCAGCCCCCATTGACGGCTAAGCAAGACGATTGTGCTGCGTTACGTGAAATGTGAGAGCTGAATGTCCGCCACATCCGTCCTGATCCATCTGTTCGGTGAGATCGCCCTGCTTCTCTGGGGCATCACCATGGTCAACAGCGGGGTTCAGCGCGCGTTCGGCAGCGACCTGCGATGGATCCTGGGAATGGCGCTGCGCACGCGCTTCCAGGCGTTCCTCGCGGGAATCGGCGTCACCACGGTCCTGCAGAGCAGCACGGCCACGGCTCTGATGGTGTCCTCCTTCACGGCCGGAGGAGCGGTCGACATCGTTCCCGCGCTCGCCGTCATGCTCGGTGCCAATGTGGGCACGACGCTGATCGTGCAGGTTCTCTCCTTCGACGTCACCCTGATCTTCCCGGTGCTGATCTTCGGCGGGTTCATGGCCTTCCGGCGCGGCAAGACGAGCCGGACCAAGGATGTGGGACGCGTGGCGATCGGCCTCGGCCTGATGCTGCTCTCGCTCCATCTCCTGAGCGAGACGATCCACCTGGTCGAACGGTCGAGCGTTCTCAAGGACCTCCTGGCCTCGATCGCCTCCGACCCGCTGATCCTGGTGTTTCTCTCCGCGTTCTTCGCCTGGCTCGCCCATTCCAGCGTCGCGGCGATGCTGCTGATCATGTCCCTGGCCTCCGCCGGCGTCATCGGCGCGCCCGCGGCCTTGGTGATGGTGCTCGGCGCCAATCTCGGGAGCGCGCTCAACCCGTTCCTGGAGGCGATGGGCGGCGATCCGGCGAAGATCCGCGTGCCGGTCGGCAACCTGGCCACGCGGGTGATCGGTTGCGCCGTCGCGCTGCCGCTGATCGATCCGATTCTTTCCGGCATGTCGGCCTTCGACCCGAACCCCGCCCGGCTCGCGGCGAATTTCCACACGATCTTCAACGTGGTGGTCGCCGCCGTCTTCATCCTGCCGCTGCCGTGGATCGCGCGGCTTCTCGTGAGGATCTTTCCGGAGAAGCTCCAGGCTTCCGATCCCGGAATGCCGCAATATCTCGACAAGGATGCGCTCGATACCCCCTCGGTCGCCCTGTCGAATGCGGCCCGCGAGGTGCTGCGCATGGTGGATACGGTCGAAGCCATGCTGCGCAGCTCTCAGGATCTCTTCCGGGAGGACGATATCAGCCGGGTCGATCAGGTCAGCCGCACCGATGACGTGCTGGACAGGCTGTTCAGCGCCATCCGGCGCTATCTGAGTTCCATCAACCATGAGGCCTTGAGCGAGGCGGAGGCGAAGCGCCTGTCTGACATTCTCGCCTTCGCCATCAACCTGGAGCATGTGGGCGACATCATCGACAAGAACCTGATGGAGCTTGCGGCCAAGCGCATCAAGAATCATCTCCGCCTGCCCAAGGACAGCCTGGACGACATCACCAGCATGCATGCCAAGCTGCTGGAGCATCTCCAGCTCGCCGCCTCCGTCCTTATGTTCCAGGACCTCGGCTCCGCCCGCAGGCTCGTCGCCGAGAAGGAGCGGTTCCGTGACCTCGAGCGGGCCGTGGCCCAGAAGCATCTGGAACAGCTGCGGTCCGGCCGCAGCACCGGCGACACGAGCGCGCTCCAACTCGACATCGTACGAGACCTCAAGCGAATCGAGGCTCACATCGCCTCCACCGGTCACTCGCTTCTCGAACAGAGCGGCGAGCTGAAGCCGAGTCGCCTGATTTCCTGAGGCTCAGAAAAGCCGGCCCTCCCGCAGGGACCGCCAGTCCATGTAGCGGGCCGGCTCGGGCAGGCCGATGTCGCGCCGCTCATGATCGGACAGGTGGGAGAGGTCGGCCAAGCGAAGGCCCGCCCGCAGCGCGGCAGGCTGGAGCCACAGCCTCAGGCGCAGCCAAGCGTTCTCGATGCCGCGCGAGCGGCGGCTTTCCTGGTATCTCATGGCGTTCACCGATTGGTTCCGGAGGGCCTCCATCGCCCTCGTCGAGCCCGTGTAAGGTGCGCCTGTTACGGGAGCTTGACAAAGCGAAAGCCAAAGGGCTGGCATAAGGCAGCCTTATGGATCGCCTATGCCCAAACTGCCTTCCAGACTTCCTCCGATGAGCGCCGTCAGGGTGTTCGAGGCGGCTGCTCGCCACCAGAGCTTCACCCGTGCGGCGGAGGAGCTGGGGATGACCCAGGCCGCCGTGAGCTACCAGATCAAGATCCTTGAGGATCGGGTCGGAGCGCCCCTGTTCGTGCGCATGCCGCGCCAGGTCACCCTGACAGCAAAGGGCCGCCAGCTCGCCCCCGCCGTCACGGAGGCCTTCGACGCGCTGCGTGCGGCCTTCGCGGGCGTGGAGGAGGCGGTGCAATCCGTCCTGTCGATCACCACGCTGACGACCTTCGCAGCGAACTGGCTTGTGCCCCGACTGGGCCGATTCCAGCAGCTTCACCCGAACATCGCCGTCCAGATCAATGTCTCGGGGCAGGTGGCGGAATTCGCCCAGAGCGAATTCGACCTGGCGATCAGGAGCGGCAACGGCCAATGGCCGGGGCTTGAGGCCCATCTGCTGTTCCCGAACCTCTTCACGCCCGTGTGCAGCCCTGACCTGATCCGGGGCGTCGAGCTGCGGGAACCGGCGGACATCCTCAAGTTCCCGATCATCTCTCCCGGCGACCCGTGGTGGCAGGATTGGTTCGCGGCAGCCGGAATCGAGAACGTCGATCTCTCGCACCGCCCCGACAATTCCCTCGGTATCCAGCAGTTCGAGGGCATGGCGGCGATGGCGGGGCAGGGCTTTGCGCTGATCAATCCCTACTTCTTCCCGGCGGATCTCGCCGCCGGACGGCTCGTCCAGCCGTTCGACCTTCTCGCCACCTCGGAGCGGGGCTACTGGCTGGTCTATCCGAAGGCCCGCCGGCGTTCCGCGAAGATCGAGGCCTTTCGGGACTGGATCCTCAGCGAGGTCGCGGGGGATGCCGAGCGCACCTCTGCGCTCATGGGCGTGAAAGCCGGGGCTTGAAGCCCCGGCTGCGCCGAGGCGCTACTCCGCAGCCTGCGCCTCGGCGGGCTTCGGCTTCAGGTGCATGAGCATCCCGATCAGCGCGCGGTCGTGGAGCACGACCATTCGCTCCTTATTGTGGAGCCAGCTCACCGCGTCCTCAATGGTCTCGGCATCGACGAGCTTGGCCTCCGCAAGGGCGCGTTCCGTTTCGATCACGCCCCGCTTGCGCGGCGCCGCGGGGGGCAGCATCTCCATGTGCCGCTCCCGCAGGGTGGCGTCCTCGTAGATCGCTCTCAGACTGTCGGCGTCGTCGAAGCCGAATGCGGCGTTCCGGGCCTGCAGCTCGTTCGCGCGCAGGGCGATCGGCGGCGGGCGATGCTCCTCGGGTGTCATGAGGAGCCCGAGCCGCTTGAGGGCCAGGCCGGCCCCCAGCTGGCCGCTGAGCCAAGAGAGGGGGATCGCCAGCAGCAGGCCGATGATTGTCGGCGACATCCACAGGAACAGGGACGTGGCGATCATGAAGGCGGAAACGCCGGCCAGCAGGCCGAGAACCGTATGGGCGCGGTGACGACGGACGATGTCCCTGAAGGGAATGGAGCCGTCGTCGCGGCGCTGCGGCTGCCAGCCCGTATCGCGTCCGAGCAGGATCTGGAACACGGATCCCGACTGGATCAGCATCAGGATCGGCGCAAGGAGCGCGGAGAGAACGACCTCGATGGTGGAGGAGACGATCAGGCGGAAGCCCCCGCCCGAGGCGCGGCGGTCCTCGCTGCGGATCAGCATCAGGATCAGCCCAAACAGCTTCGGCGCGAGCAGAATGCCCATGGTCAGCGCGAAGAGCGCCAGGGCTCGCTCGGGGTCGAACCGGGGCCAGATCGGGTAGAGGCGGAAGTCGCGGGCGAAATATTCCGGCCGGATGTAGGTGGTCTGCAGGACGAGGGCGATACCGACGATGAGCTGGAACAGCCAGAAGGGCGACGCGAGATAGGACATGATGCCCGTCGCGAAATGCTGGCGCGTCGGCAGCTTCAGGCCCTTCGCCCCGATCACCCGCATGTGCTGGAGGTTGCCCTGGCACCAGCGCCGGTCGCGGGCCGACAGGTCGATGAGGGAGGGCGGGCTCTCCTCGTAGGATCCCGGAAGGTCCGCGAGCATGTAGACCGACCAGCCGGCGCGGCGCAGAAGCGCCGCCTCGACGAAGTCGTGGCTGAGGATGTGGCCGCCGAAGGGGGGCTTGCCCTTCAGGTCGGGCAGGCCGCCATGGGCGGCGAAGGCCTTGGTGCGGATGATCGCGTTGTGGCCCCAGTAATTGCCGTCCCGCCCCATCCAGACCGCAAGGCCCATGGCGATCACAGGCCCGGTGACGCGGGCGGCATATTGCTGGAGGCGGGCAAACAAGGTGTTGCGGTTGATGATGAGCGGCAGCGACTGGATGATGCCCGCATCCGGGTCCGCCTCCATGGCGGCGGCGAGGCGCACGATGCATTCGCCGGTCATCAGGCTGTCGGCGTCGAGCACGAGCATGTGCTCGTAGTGCCCGCCCCAGCGGGAGACGAAATCGGCGATGTTGCCGGCCTTGCGGTGATGATTCTTCTGCCGGTGACGGTAATAGACCCGCGCGCCGGGGCCGAGGCGTTCCCTCAGCGCCAAGAAAGCCCGTTCCTCCGCAATCCAGGCATCCGGATTGGTCGTGTCGGAGAGAATGAAATAATCGAAGTACTCGCCGAGGCCCGTCGCCTGAACGGATTCGTAGATCGCCTCGAGCGCCGCGAAGGTGCGATCTGTCCGCTCGTTGTAGACCGGCATGACGATGGCGGTCTTGTGCTGCAGGGATGCGGGCAGGGGGCCGCGGTGCCCCGGGCGGCGGAGCAGGGCGAAGAAGCCGAGGAGCGCGCTCGTGAATGCCACCGCGATCCACGAGAAGTTGATCGTGAAGAGAGCGACGAGCACCCACTGGAGAGCCGTGGTGCGGCTGACCGACACCACCTGGTACATCTCGTAGGTGCCATAGGCGGTGAGCAGCAATCCGCCGCCGAAGACGAAGAGGCGGGCCAGCCAGGTCCCCAGCCGAGGATGCTGGATCAGGGGCTTGCGTTCCTCGGATGCCGACCACCGCCGCAGCGACTGGGTCGGCATGTCGAGGTGCTTTTCGGGGGGCATAGCGGCTGCATGCCGCTCGAGGGCGGCTACGTTCGGGTTCGAGTCGGGACCTACGGTGTCCAACGATAAAGCCATGTCTCGCTAATCGGTTTCCCGCCTGCTTCGAGGATCAGGCGCATCTCACACGCGTTTTCATTGCCCGGGTCAAGCTCGAACGCAACGCGTACCGTCTTTCGCTCCGGATATGGCAAAAGTTTGAGGTTCTGGAACGTTCCAGGACCGACCGTTAAGACGGATTTAAGGTCCGTCGGCAGATTTTCACCCAGGTTGTCGCCGGAAAAATCGACCGCGAAGCGCCGCCTGCGGCCGCCGCCGCCCCGACCCGACCGCGTCTGCGTCACCGTCGCGAGCGGCGGGCGCTCCGGAGAGGTCCAGCCCCAGTATTGACGGTAAGCCAAGGGAACCTCGGACCCCGCGGCCATGGCCGCCTTGGGACGCCAATAGGCCAGGATGTTGTCGTTGATCTCGGCATCGGTGGGAATCTCGAGCAGCTGGACGCTGCCTTGGCCCCAGTCGCCCAGGGGCTCGACCCAGACGCTCGGGCGGCGCTCGAAACGCTGCTCGTCATCCTGGAACGACTCGTAGGCGCGGTCGCGCTGCAGCAGGCCGAAGCCCTTGGGGGAGTTGTCCACAAAGGCGGAGATCTGGAGCGTCTCCGGGTTGTGCAGGGGCCGCCAGAGCCATTCCCCCGACCCGTTCAGCATCTGCAGCCCTGACGATTCGTGCACCGCCGGCCGGATGTCGTTGGTATTGAGCAGGTCGTTCGCTCCGTAAAGATAGGTCGAGGCGATGCCTCCCAGGCCCACATGTTCCAGATTGACGCGAGGGAAGAGGGTTGTCTCCACATCCACGATGGTCATGTCGCCGGGGCGGAACGTCATCCGAACCGCGCCGGCGGTGGACTCCGAATCCATCACCCCATGGACCGTGATGCCGTTGCTGCCCACCGCGGGACGCTCGAGCCAGAAAGCCCTGAAGACGGGAAACTCCTCGCCCCGCGCCTCGGCCGGGCGCAGGGTGAGCGCGCGGGCGATGGCGCCGTAGTTCTGGCCACGGGCGATGGCCCTGAAGAAGGTGCCGCCCTGGACCACCGCGAAGTCGAACGGTCGCCCATTCCCGTTCTGCGCCAGCAGCCTGAAGCCGGAAAAGCCGATATCCGCGAGGTTGTTCGGCGGGTTGATCCGGCCGAACTCGAACTGGGAGGGGCTGTACCCGATCCGCCGGACGGCGCCATCCTCCACAAGATAGAGATCGACCGCATCCCGGAAAACGAAACCGCGATGGAGCGGCTCGACCGCGATGCCCCGCGCCTCGGAGCTCCAGACCGGCGGCTGGGTGTAGCGGATCGCCGCATACTGCTCCTGGTTCAGGTTCGCGAAGACGTCGGGCAGGTCGGTCGGCAGCGGCGCAAAGGGTTTCTTGGCGAGCTGACGCGCGATGTCGATCACAACGGCCGGGTCGAACCGTTGATTGTCCCCCATGCGGGCGGAAATGGTGGCTTGAGGGGTTTGGGCCCGAACGGCAGGCGCGTATGCGAGGCCTGCGACGGAAACGCCGATATAGGCCAGCATGTCGCGCCGGCGGGGGTGGAGGGGGGACGGGCCCCTGGGCGTAACCGGCACAGCGATACTCTTGTGTGAATGTGGCTCTTCAGCCAGACAATTGGATTCTCCTACACATATCGTCAATCGTGTGCGCGAAGTAAACGACGCCGGAGGCGAAACCCTCCGATTACCCATGAAACGATTGCCCAATTGCCCCTTCTGATTTAGCTGCTGCGAAACGCCATATCGGATTGAAACTGTATGACCTCGATTCACCACTCCCCACAGCCGTCCCGGAGCTGCCTGGCCATCGTGCTGGCGGCGGGCGAGGGCACCCGGATGAAGTCCGGGAAGCCGAAGGTCCTGCATCAGGTCGCCAACCGTTCTATGCTCGGGCACGTTCTGGCGGTTCTCGCGCAGGCCGGCGCCACGCGCATGGCGGTGGTCATCGGGCCCGACCGGGAGGATGTGGCGAAGGAGGTGAGCCGGGCCGCCCCCGATGCCCAGGTCTTCGTGCAGCGCGACCGGCTCGGAACCGCCCATGCGGTCCTCAGCGCCCGGGAGGCGCTCGGGCAGGCCCCCGACGACGTGATCGTCGCCTTCGGCGACACGCCCCTGATCCTGCCGGAGACCTTCGCGCGGCTACGGGCGCCGCTGGGGGAAGGCGCAGCCGTCGTCGCCATGGGCTTCCATGCGAAGGACCCGACGGGCTATGGCCGCTTCATCACCTCCGGCGACGAGCTTCTGGCCATCCGGGAGCACCGGGATGCCAGCGAGGCCGAGCGCGCGATCACCCTGTGCAACGGCGGGCTCATGGCGATCCGCGGCGACCTCGCCCTGGCCCTGCTCGACCGAGTGCGGAACGACAACGCCAAGGGCGAGTACTACCTGACGGACATCGTCGAGATCGCCCGCAGCCTGGGCCACCGGACCGCCATTGCCGTCGTTCCGGAGGAAGAGGTGCACGGGGTCAACGACCGGGCCCAACTCGCGGCCGCGGAACGTATGATTCAGGACCGACTGCGCCACGTGGCCATGGCGTCGGGCGTCACCCTCGTCGCTCCCGAGACGGTGTTCCTCAGCTACGATACCCGCCTGGGGCAGGACGTGGTGGTGGAGCCGCACGTGGTCTTCGGCCCCGGCGTCGTGGTGGAGGACGGTGCCGTCATCCACAGCTTCAGCCATCTGGAGGGCGCGCGGGTCGCCTCGGGAGCGGGCGTCGGCCCCTTCGCCCGCCTGCGTCCCGGCGCTTCCATCGGTCCGAAGGCCAAGGTCGGCAACTTCGTCGAGATCAAGAACACCGATCTCGGAGCCGGGGCGAAGGTCAGCCACCTGACCTATCTCGGCGACGCCAGCGTGGGAGCCGAGGCCAATATCGGCGCGGGCACCATCACCTGCAACTACGACGGCTTCGGCAAGTACCGGACGGAGATCGGCGAGGGGGCCTTCATCGGGTCGAATTCATCGCTGGTGGCTCCCGTTACCATCGGCAAGGGTGCCTTCGTCGGCTCGGGCTCGGTGATCACCGAGAGCATTCCGGAGGATGCCCTGGGCCTGGGCCGCGGCCGCCAGATCGTCAAGGAGGGCTGGGCCGTCGCGTTTCGGGAGAAGGCCCAGGCCGCCAAGCGGAAGTAAGCACGGCTGTCACATTAGGTTACGCAAGTTGATTCCGCCCTTGAGGCCTTCCTTTGTAAGAGAGCCTCGAGCGTGGCGTTGAACTCATTTGAGAAGGAAATTCGTCGGTATGTGCGGGATTGTCGGGATCATTGGGAAAACGCCGGTTGCGCCCCAGATCGTGGAGGCGCTCAAGCGGCTTGAATACCGGGGTTACGATTCTGCCGGCGTGGCAACCCTCGAAGAGGGCCGGCTCGCCCGACGGCGCGCCGAGGGGAAGCTGCGCAACCTGGAGACGAGGCTGTCCGAGGCGCCCCTGTCCGGCGTCATCGGGATCGGCCATACGCGCTGGGCGACCCACGGCAAACCCAACGAGACCAATGCCCACCCCCACGCCACGGATAAGCTGGCGGTGGTTCACAACGGCATCATCGAGAATTTCCGCGAGCTGAAGACCGGCCTCGAGGCCAAGGGGGTCCGGTTCGAGACCGAGACGGATACCGAAGTGGTGGCCCAGCTCGTCACCTATGAGATGCATCAGGGGCGGGGACCCGTCGAGGCTGTGGCCGTGACCTTGCCGCGCCTGCGGGGGGCATTCGCTCTGGGCTTCCTGTTCTCGGGCGAGGAGGATATCCTGATCGGCGCGCGCCATGGCGCTCCTCTCGCGATCGGCTACGGCGACGGCGAGATGTACCTGGGCTCCGATGCGCTGGCTTTGGCTCCGTTCACCGACGATGTCGCCTACCTTGAGGATGGGGATTGGGCGATCCTGAGCCGCAGAGGTGCGGACATCAGGGATGAATCCGGTCTCCCCGTGAAGCGGCCCCGCCACAAGATTCCGGCCGGATCCTTCATGGCCGACAAGGGCAATTACCGCCACTTCATGGCCAAGGAGATCCACGAGCAGGCAGAAGTCGTCGGGCGAACCCTTGCCCATTACGTGAACTTCGCTGGCGAACGCGTTGATCTCCCATTCGATTTGCCGTTCGACTTTCGCGATCTGAAGCGCATCTCGATCTCGGCCTGCGGCACGGCCTATCTGGCGGGCCTCATCTCGAAATACTGGTTCGAGCGCCTGGCGCGCATCCCGGTCGAGATCGATGTCGCTTCCGAGTTCCGTTACCGGGAGGCTCCCCTGGAGCCCGGCGGGCTCGCGCTGTTCGTGTCCCAGTCGGGCGAGACGGCGGACACGCTGGCCTCTCTGCGTTACGCGACGGCGGAGAAGCAGCATACGCTCTCCGTGGTGAATGTGCCGACCTCTACCATGGCGCGCGAGAGCAGCGTGGTCGCGCAGACGCTGGCCGGCGTCGAGGTCGGCGTGGCTTCGACCAAGGCCTTCACCTGCCAGCTCACGGTGCTCCTCTCGCTCGCCATCGCGGCCGGCCGGGCGCGGGGGACGCTGAGCACCGAGGAGGAGAAGGAGCTGGTGAACGCGTTGATCGCCGTGCCGGGCCAGATGAGCGAGGCGATGAAGCGCGAGCACCAGATCGAGGTTCTCTCACGCGAGCTCTCCAAGGCGAAGGACGTGCTCTATCTCGGCCGCGGCACCTCCTATCCGCTCGCCATGGAGGGAGCCCTGAAGCTCAAGGAGATCTCCTACATTCATGCGGAGGGCTATGCGGCGGGCGAGCTGAAGCACGGCCCCATCGCGCTCATCGACGAGACGATGCCCGTCATCGTCATCGCTCCCCATGACAACATCTTCGAGAAGACCGTCTCGAACATGCAGGAAGTCGCCGCCCGCGGCGGGCGCATCATCCTGATCACGGACGAGCGGGGCGCCCTGGAAGCCGGCCTCGACACCATGGCCACCATCGTGATGCCGTCGGTGCACCCCATCGTGGCGCCGATCATCAATGCGGTCCCGATCCAGTTGCTGGCCTATCACACGGCCGTCTTCATGGGGAAGGACGTGGACCAGCCCCGCAACCTTGCCAAGTCCGTGACGGTGGAGTGAACGGTGCTTGATATCCGCTCCTGTCTGGAGAGATCACACCCTGTCAGCCACGGCTTCTTCGCCCCGGGGGCTACCTGGTCCTGAAAGCCTTCATCCCTGAACCGCCATGGGTCTTGCCTGGAGGCACCGCGCTTGACCGTAAGTCTGGCCGGGATCCTCCTTCTGCTAGGTTCACAACAGCCTATTGAGAAAGTCAGTTCTTGCTTTGTTCTAGCGTTTCACTTATAGACTGTCCTCAACAGGGGAAGTCGCATGTCCAGTTACGAAATCGCGGTGACGGATGTCATTGACGAACTGATCGATGAGACCATTGGCGGTGGTCTTAACGCCTACAATGACCACATCACAGGATACGCTGACAGGCAACCTCTTGCCGTCCTCGTCAAAGATCCGGCAACGGGTCAAGTGTTAGGGGGCGCGACGGGGCGCTCTTCTCTCGGTCTGCTGTTCCTGGAGCTCTTTTACCTGCCGAAAGCTCTTCGAGGTTCGGGCATCGGCACGTCGGTACTGCAAGCGTTCGAGGAAGAAGGCACGCGCCGGGGCTGTGTGGCGGGGGTTCTCTACACCATAAGCTTTCAAGCACCTGGCTTTTATGAGCGGCATGGCTGGCGACGGTTTGGCGAAATTGCGTGCGAGCCGCCGGGAACCAGCAGAATTTTTATGACCAAGCAGCTTTAGCTCTGACCTCCACCCCTTAAGGACTTTTGCCTGAGAGTCGCTAAAGAGCTATTCAGCCTGCCCGCAGCAGCCGGATCGCGGAATCGCGCTCGAACAGATAGAGCAGCACCCGCAGAGCCTGCCCGCGCTCGCTGACGAGATCCGGGTCCCGGTCGACGATGAGGCGGGCATCGTCCCGCGCGGCGCCGAGCAGATCGCCGTCCACCTCCAGCCGGGCGAGCTTGAAGCCGGGGGTGCCCGACTGGCGGGTGCCCAGCACCTCGCCTTCGCCGCGCAGGCGCAGATCCTCCTCGGCGATCCGGAAGCCGTCCTCCGTCTGGCGCATCATCTCGATCCGGGCCTGGGCGACCTGGCCCAGCGGCCCCTTGTAGACCAGAAGGCAGGTGGAGGGCTTCGAGCCGCGTCCGATGCGCCCCCGGAGCTGGTGGAGCTGGGCGAGCCCGAAGCGCTCGGCATGCTCGATCACCATGATGGTGGCGTTCGGCACGTCGACGCCGACCTCGATCACCGTTGTTGAGACGAGGACCTTGGTCTCGCCGGTCGAGAACCGCTCCATGGCGGCATCCTTGTCCTTGCCGGCCATCTTGCCGTGAACGAGGCCCACCCGGTCCCCGAAGAAGCCCTTGAGCATCTCGAAGCGCTCTTCGGCGGCGGCGAGATCGATGGATTCGGATTCGCCCACGAGAGGGCAGACCCAATAGACCTGATCGCCGTTGGCAATGGCGCGCCCGATGCCGCCGATCACCTCGTCGAGCCGGTCGATGGAGATCAGCTTCGTCGCGATGGGCTTGCGGCCGGCCGGCTTCTCGCTCAGCACCGAGACGTCCATGTCGCCGAAATAGGTCAGCGCCAGGGTGCGCGGGATCGGGGTCGCCGTCATCACGAGGATGTCCACCGCCTCGCCCTTGGAGCCGAGCGCCAGGCGCTGGTGCACGCCGAAGCGGTGCTGCTCGTCCACCACGGCGACGCCGAGGTCCTGGAACGCGACGCCCTCCTGGAACAGGGCATGCGTCCCCACCACGATCTGGATGCTGCCGTCTGCGAGGCCGGCAAGAATGGTTCTGCGCGCGACGCCTTTCTCGCGTCCGGTCAGGAGGGCGATGGTGAGCCCCGCCTGCTCGGCCATGGGTGCGAGACGCTCGTAGTGCTGGCGGGCGAGGATTTCGGTGGGCGCCATCATGGCGGCCTGGCGGCCCGCCTCGATGGCGCTCGCCATGGTGAGGAGGCCAACCACCGTCTTGCCGGAGCCCACGTCGCCCTGGAGGAGGCGCAGCATCTTCTTGTCCGAGACGAGGTCCCGCCGGATGTCCTGGATGGCTTTCTCCTGCGAGGCGGTCAGCCCGAAGGGCAGGGCAGCCTTCAGGCGCTCGATCAGATGTCCGTCCCCCGCATTCACCCGCCCGGGCAGGCGCCGCATGCGGCTTCGCACGAGGGCGAGCGCGAGCTGCGAGGCCAGCAGCTCGTCATAGGCGAGGCGCCGGCGCGGGGCGGATTTCGTCAGCGCGTCCTCCGAGAGCTGCGCCGCGCTGTCGGGCCGGTGGAGGGCGAACAGGGCCTGCCGGAAATCCGGCAGGGCGTTGCGGTCCATCCAGGCCGGGTCCTGCCATTCGGGCAGGGATGGGATCTTGTCCAGGGCGGCGGCGATGTAGCGGCCGACCATGCGCGAGGAGAGCCCCTCGGTGAGGCCGTAGATCGCCTCGACGGCCGGCAGGTTCTCGATGCCGCGCTCGTCGAGAATCCGGTCCGGATGGACCATCTGGCGCCGTCCGTCCCACAGTTCGATCTTGCCGGAGACGTAGCGGCGCTCGCCCACGGGGAGGAGCTTTTCCAGGCGGGCCCTATGGCCGTTGAAGAACACTAGGCTCACGTCGCCCGTCTCGTCCTCCACGAGGATGCGATAGGGAGCGCGGCGGCCGGGCGGGGGCGGCCGGTGGGCGACGACGGTGACGGAGAGGGTGACCGGCTCGCCCACGGGCGCATCGGCGATGGAGCCCTTCATCTCCCGCGAGACGCCGCTGGTCGGCACGTGGAACAGCAGATCCGCCACGCGCGCAGGCTTGCCCGGCTCCCCGAGGAGCCGGTCGAGCAGGGGCGCGATCTTCGGGCCGACGCCCGGCAGGGTGCTGGCAGGAGCGAAGAGCGGATCGAGAATGGAAGGACGCAAAGACATTCAAATGGGTAGCATGTCGAGGGGAGATGGTTATATAGCGGCCAAGCCGCCCGGAGGCGACGCAATCTTATCAGATCGGAGCATTGTCATGAGCGGCACGACCCGCAGCAGCGCCGGCCTCGACCCCCGCCGCAGGCAGATCCTCTACCGCGCCTGGCATAGGGGCATGCGGGAGATGGACCTGATCATGGGCCGCTTCGCCGATGCGGAGATCGGGGAGCTTTCGGAGGAGGACCTCATCGATTTCGAGCGGCTCATCGAGGTCACCGACCGGGACCTGCTCGGCTGGATCACCGGGGAGATCGAGACTCCCTCCAACTACGACACCCCCCTGTTCCGGCGCCTCAAGGCGTTTCATACGCACACCTCGCCCATCCACGGCTGACGCATCGTCATCCCAGGCCCTGAGGCCGCGGGAATGACGAGCGAAAACCTTTCACTCGTCCACCGAACCGGGCGGAATCGCCCGCGTTCCCTTTGATCGCTGACAGACGACCCACCATGAAGCCAGCCTTGACCCGCGCCCTCGAAGCCCTTCAGAAAGGCCAAAGTCTGACTCTGTCCGGGGTGCCCGACGGCTTCGACGCGCTGGCGGTCGCCGATCTCGCGCGCGGCCTCTCGGGTCGGGTGGAGGGGCCTGCCGTCCTGGTGCACGTGGCCCGCGACGGGCAGCGGCAGCAGAACTTCGCCCAGGGCCTCGGCTTCATCGCGCCCGAGATCGAGGTGCTGACCTTCCCCGCCTGGGACTGCCAGCCCTATGACCGGGTGTCGCCCAATGCGGCGATCACGGCGCAGCGCATGACGACCCTGGCGCGGCTCGCCCGCTCCAAAACCTCCGAGGACAAGCCGCGCATCCTCTCGACCACGGTGAACGCCCTCGTCCAGCGCGTACCGCCCAGGGCCCGCATCGCGGCGGAGACCTTCTCGGCGGCACCGGGCAACGTGGTGGACACCACCCAGCTGGTGAACTGGCTGGAGACCAACGGCTTCCTGCGCACCGGCACGGTGCGCGACACGGGCGAATACGCGGTCCGCGGCGGCATCATCGACCTCTTCCCGGCAGGCCTGCCCAATCCGGTGCGCCTCGACTTCTTCGGCGATGCGCTGGAATCCATCCGCGCCTTCGATCCGGAGAGCCAGCGCACGGTGGGCACCCTGCGTGCCCTGGACCTCGTGCCCATGAGCGAGGTGCAGCTCACCACCGAAAGCATCCGCCGCTTTCGGCAGGCCTATGTGGCGGCCTTCGGCGCACCCACCCGCGACGACCGGCTCTACGAGGCCATCAGCGAGGGGCGGCGCTACCCGGGCCTCGAGCACTGGATGCCACTCTTCCACGACCATCTGGATACGCTCTTCGACTACCTGCCCGGCATTCCGGTCGTGTTCGATGCGCTGGCGGACGACGCGGCTGCCGAGCGCCTGTCCCAGGTGAAGGATTATTACGATGCCCGACGGGAGGGCATGGGGCAGAACCAGCCGGGCGTGGCGCCATACCGCCCGCTGCCGCCGGACGCCCTCTACTTCAAGCCCGAGGAGTGGTCGGAGCGCACGGCCGCTCTGCCGCTGGCGCGGCTTACCCCCTTCGCCCTTCCGGAAGCCTCCGGACGCCTCGTCATCGATTGCGAGGCCCGGCAGGGCCGCAACTTCATCGCCGAGCGCGCGGACGAGAACGCCAACGTGTTCGAGGCGGTGATCCGCCACATCCGCGACCTGCAGGCTGCCAGGAAGCGCGTGATGCTGGGTGCCTGGTCGGAGGGATCGCGCGAGCGTCTTTGCCATGTGCTGCAGGACCACGATCTGCGCCAGACCAAGCCGATCGCCCGGTTCTCCGATGCGCTGGCCTATCCGCGCAACGAGGTTCCGGTCGGCATCTGGCCCCTGGAATCCGGGTTCGAGACGGCGGACCTTGCCGTCATCAGCGAGCAGGACATCCTCGGCGACCGTCTCGTTCGCCAGAAGCGCAAGGCCCGGCGGCCGCAGGATTTCCTCACCGAGGTGGCGGCCCTGACGCCGGGCGACCTCGTCGTTCACGTGGACCACGGCATCGGCCGCTTCGAGGGCCTCAAGACCATCGAGGCGGCGGGCGCTCCGCATGACTGCCTGGAGCTGCATTACGCCGGCGGCGACCGCCTCTTCCTGCCCGTGGAGAACATCGAGCTTCTGACCCGCTACGGCTCGGAGGAGACGGAGGTTCAGCTCGACAAGCTCGGCGGCGGAGCCTGGCAGGCCCGCAAGGCGCGGATGAAGCAGCGCATTCGAGAGATGGCGGGGGCGCTCATGAAGATCGCCGCCGCCCGCATCCTCAAGGAGGCGCCCCGACTGACGCCGCCGGAGGGCCTCTACGACGAGTTCGCTGCCCGCTTCCCCTATGACGAGACCGAGGACCAGCTCAACGCCATCGAGGCGGTGTTGGACGACATGGCCTCCGGTCGCCCCATGGACCGCCTCGTCTGCGGCGATGTGGGCTTCGGCAAGACGGAGGTGGCGCTGCGCGCCGCCTTCGTGGCGGCCATGAGCGGCAAGCAGGTGGCCGTGGTGGTGCCGACGACCCTGCTGGCGCGCCAGCACTACAAGACCTTCTGCGACCGCTTCCGCGGCCTGCCGCTCAACGTGGCGCAGGCCTCGCGCTTCGTGCCGGCCGCCGAGATGAAGAAGACGAAGGAGGGCCTGGCCGATGGGTCGGTCGACATCGTCATCGGCACCCACGCGCTTCTCGGCAAGTCCATCAAGTTCAAGGATCTCGGCCTCATCGTCATCGACGAGGAGCAGCATTTCGGCGTGACCCACAAGGAGCGCCTGAAGGAGCTGCGCGCCGAGGTTCATGTGCTGACCCTCTCCGCGACGCCGATCCCGCGCACCCTGCAGCTGGCGCTCACCGGGGTGCGCGAGCTGTCCCTCATCACCACGCCGCCGGTCGACCGGCTGGCGGTGCGCACCTTCATCACGCCCTTCGATCCGCTCCTCGTCCGCGAGGCATTGCTGCGCGAGCGCTACCGCGGGGGGCAGGCCTTCTACGTGGTGCCGCGCCTGGACGATCTCGGCGAGGTCAAGGCCTTCCTCGACAAGGAGGTGCCCGAGGCGAAGGTGGCGGTGGCGCACGGCCAGATGGCGGCGGGCCAGCTCGAGGATGTCATGACCGCCTTCTACGAGGGCAAGTACGACATCCTGCTGTCCACCACGATCGTGGAATCGGGCCTCGACATCCCCACCGCCAACACGCTGATCGTGCATCGCGCGGACATGTTCGGCCTGTCGCAGCTCTACCAGCTGCGCGGCCGCGTCGGCCGGTCCAAGACCCGCGCCTATGCCCTGTTCACCGTTCCCGCCAACAAGCCGATGACCGTGCAGGCCGAGCGGCGCCTCAAGGTGCTGCAGACCCTCGATACCCTGGGGGCAGGCTTCCAGCTCGCCTCCCACGACCTGGATATCCGTGGCGCGGGCAATCTTCTGGGCGAGGAGCAGTCCGGCCATATCAAGGAGGTGGGCTACGAGCTCTACCAGCAGATGCTGGAAGAGGCGGTGGCGCAGCTGAAAGCAGGCATCGAGGAGCCGGCGGAGGATCAATGGTCGCCCACCATCGCGGTCGGCGCGCCGGTGATGATCCCGGAGAGCTACGTGGCCGACCTGCAGCTGCGGCTGGGCCTCTACCGCCGTCTCTCGACGTTCGAGACCGACCAGGAGATCGATGCCTTCCGGGCGGAGCTGGTGGACCGGTTCGGCCCCGTGCCGTCCGAGGTCGACCAGCTCCTCAAGATCATGGCGATCAAGGTGCTGTGCCGCCGGGCCAACGTGGAAAAGGTCGATGGCGGGCCGAAGGGCCTCATCATCTCCTTCCGCGACAACGCCTTCGCCAATCCGGCAGGGCTCATTTCCTATGTCACGGAACAGGCATCCTTCGCGAAGGTCCGGCCCGACATGAAGATCGTCTTCATCCGTGACACGGAAACCCCGGACGAGCGCATCAAGGCAGCCACCTCGATCCTGCGGAGCCTGGCCCGGATCGCGGAGAAGAAGGCCGCCTGATGGTCGAGGCCTGGGCTCTCGTCGAGGATGGCGTGATGGTGGAAGGCCACGATGCCGGCCGGCTCGTGCCCTGGTGGAGCTTCACCAAGACCGTTCTCGCGGCTGCGGCCATGGTTCTCGTCCGCGATGGACTCGTTAGCCTCGATGAACCCGTCGAGGGCAAGTCCTACACTCTCCGGCACCTGCTGCAGCACCGCTCAGGAATGGTGAACTACGGCGGATTCCGCCCTTACCACGCGGCCGTCGAGCGCGGCGACGATCCCTGGCCCATTTCTGAACTCCTCGACCGTCTCGAGGCGGACCGGCTGCGCTATCCGGCGGGCGAGGGATGGGACTATTCCAACATCGGCTATTGGGTGGTGGGCCAATTGATCGAGACCGTCACGGGCTCCAGGCTCGATGAAGCCTTGCAGCGTCTCGTGCTGAAGCCGCTTGGGGTCGAGAATGCCCGCATCGTGCGGGAGCGGGCCAATCTTGCCCGCGTCGCGATGGGCACCGCCGAAGGCTATCACCCGGGCTGGGTGTACCATGGACTGCTGGTGGGAAGTGTCTCGGACGCCGCGCTCCTGCTGGACCGTCTGCTGGCCGACAACCTGCTGTTGTCGAACCTGTTGCAGGAGATGCTCACCCCGTTCGTGCTTCCGGGCCCCGTGCCGGAGCGGCCTTGGATCGTGCCCGGCTACGGGCTCGGCATCATGACGGGAGAAACCTCATCGGGCGTCCGGGTGGCCGGGCACACAGGCGGCGGGCCTGGCAGCACGATTGCGGTCTATCGAAACTTGAACGGCACCCGCACCGCCGCCTTCTTCAGGACGAGCGAGGACGAGGCGCGGACCGAAGAGGGCGCTTTCAGGCTTCTGGCGGATTAAAGCTCCGGTGCGGCGGCGACGCGGACGCTGAGCTCGTTCTGGAGCATCGTGGCCGCTCCGTTCACGCCTCCCGTGACGATGACGGGGGTGCCGCTCTCGCCCAGGTTCTTGCGCAGACGGCGGGCGAGATCGAGGAAGCGCTTGCGCTCGGCCCAATCGGCATGACGGGGCATCTGCAGCACCACGGCGGCCGGGCTGGGGATCAGGGCGAGGACGTCGTCGGCCGCCTCAAAAGGCGCGGTCACGCTCGCGTAGCCCATGCCGGCAAGTTCCGCTGACAGGGCGCTGTCGGGAGCGCGCTCGCCGTTATCGACGACGAGGACCTTCGGCATTGCGTTCATGACGATACCCTGCAGTAAGACGCGACAGTGAGACAGGAGGCACTCACTTAACGACCAAGCAGGGCTTTTGTTTCATCTTCTACATGAATGGAAGCTCAACAATAGGTTCAGCTCCGGTAGAGCCGGGATCACTGCGGCTGCCGCCACCAGGTATCGATGCTGGTTCCCATGAGCGGTACCGATCCGGGCCGCCTGAGGTCGCTGCTATACGCAAGCCACTGATCTTTCAGATAAAACAGCGGAACGACGTAGAAGCCGGACAGGAGGGCGCGGTCGAGGGCCCGCACGGCGGAGACGAAATCCTCTCGGCTTCTTGCTTCCAGCAGCGCGTCCATGAGGCGGTCCACCGCAGGGGAGGCGACCCCGGCATGGTTATGGGAGCCGCTGCGCTGGGCCGCGGCCGAGCTCCAGCGGTTGCGCTGCTCGTTTCCGGGCGACAGGGAGGCGGGCCAGAGCCACTGGACCATGTCGAAATCGAACCGGGCGAGGCGGCGCCAGTACTGCACGTCGTCGACGAGCCGCACCTGGGCCTGCACGCCGATCCGGCTCAGGGACTGGGAAAAGTTGAGGGCGAGCCGCTCCTGCTGACGGGAATTGACCAGCATCTCGAACGCGAAGGCCTCGCCGCTTCCTTTCCTGCGCAGGACGTCGTTCTCGAGCGTCCAGCCGGCCTCCGCGAGGAGCGCCAGCGCCCGGCGCGCCATGTCCCGGTCGCGCCCGGAGCCGTCGCCGGCCGGCGGCTGCCAGCGGCCTTCCAGGATGTCCTCCCGAACGGCGCCCGGGAAGGGGGCCAGCAGCGCCCGTTCCCGGGAATCGGCAGGCCGTCCGGAGGAGGCGAGGTCCGAGCCTGAGAAATAGCTGTTGGAGCGGGTGAGCTGGCCGAAGAAGAGGTTGCGGTTCACCCAGTCGAAGTCGAACAGGTGACTCAGGGCCTCCCGTACCCTCGCATCGGCAAAGAGCGGGCGCCGGGTGTTGAATACGAAGCCGTTCATCCCCTTCGGCAGCCGGGTTGGGACGGTTTCCCGGACGATGCGGCCGCTCCGGACGGCGGGAATGTCGTAGCCCGTCGCCCACTGGCCCGGGTCGCCCTCGATCCGGAAGTCGTAGAGCCCGGCCTTGAACGCCTCGAAGAGGCTGTTGGCGTCACGGTAGAAGTCGTAGCGGATCTCGTCGAAGTTGTAGAGGCCGCGGGTGACGGGGAGATCCTCGCCCCAGTAGTCCCTGCGCCGGGTCAGCACGAGCCGCTCCCCTGGCCTGACCTCGCTGAGGGCGTAGGGACCGGAGCCGATGGGCGGGGTGAGGGTGGTCTTGTCGAACCTCTCCGGATCGGTCGCATGCGCGGCGAAGATCGGCATGGTGGTGCCGATCAGCAGCGGCAGCTCCCGGTCGTTGGAACCCGTCAGATCGAAGCGGATGCGGTGCGGATCCAGGATCTCGACCGCCTTGACCTGACCGAAACTCGACCGATGGAACGGCTTGCCGTACTTCTTCAGCATCTCGAAGGAGAAGCGCACATCCTCGGCGGTGAGGGGACGGCCGTCGGAGAAGCGGGCGCGGGGATCGAGGTGGAAGGTGACGACGCTCCGGTCGTCGGGCATCTCCACGGCGCGGGCGACGAGACCGTAGATCGTGAACGGCTCGTCGGCGGACCGCAGCATGAGCGGCTGAAGGACATAGCGCGGAACCACGTCAGGCGCGACGCCGAGGACGATCAGGGGATTGAGGCTGTCGAAGGTGCCCTGAAGGGCAAGCGTGATTCGCCCACCCTTCGGCGCCTTGGGATTGACGTAAGGGAGATGCTCGAAGCCGAGCGGAAGGGCCGGCTCCCCGTGCATCGCGATCCCATGCCGCAGCGCGGTCCCGTTTTCCGAAAGGACAGGGCTGAAGCTCGACAAGACGAGGACGGCGCAAAAGACCAGATTCCGTATAAGCCAGCGGCCCATGGCGCTCCCGGTTCGACGCGGCATGTGGGGCAATGTTGTACAGAAAATTGCCCCGGGTGACTGGAAACCTAGCACGTGAAAGGTTAAAGGAGCCCCACACGTCTTGTCTTCGCCACATTCGGCAAGGATTTGACCACGCCATTGCAGGTTTAAGAACGCGCCGGATCAACGGCCTATTCGACAGCCGACCTTTCGACTGAAGAGGATCTAACAACATGTCTATCGCGACACGCTTCGCGAGCCTGGGGGGGACCCGCGGCCTGGCGACAGCCCTGGCTCTTATTGTGAGCGCACCCGTTCTGGCTCAGACCGCTCCGGCCACGGCTCCGAAGCCCGCGGCTCCGGCCGCGCAGCCTGCCCGTCCCGCCGCGCCTGCCCAGCAGCCGGCTCCCGCCCAGCAGCCTGCCCAGGCCCAGCCGCAGCAGAATGCCGGCCCGACGATCGTCCAGGTGAAGGCCGAGCCCTCTCAGCCGGAATGGACCAAGGTCTGCGGCAAGGACCAGAACACCAACACCGAGATCTGCTACACCACCCGCGACTTCGTCTCGGATCAGGGTCAGCCGGTTCTCGCCCTCGCGGTCTATGACGTGAAGGGCCCGCAGGCTCAGAAGATCGTCCGCTTCGTGATGCCCCTCGGCCTGCTCCTGCAGCCGGGCCTGCGTTTCACGGTCGATCAGGGCCAGGCGATCGCCGGCCGCTACGTCATGTGCCTGCCCAACGGCTGCTTCGCCGAGGCTCAGGTGAAGGACGACTTCGTGGCTGCCATCAAGAAGGGCAACAACCTGAACGTCAGCGTCCAGAACCAGATGGGCCGCGAGATCACCTTCGCGGTGCCCGCCGCCGGCTTCGGAAAGGCCTTCGACGGTCCTCCGATCGATCCGAAGGTGCTCGAGGAGCAGCAGAAGAAGCTGCAGGAAGAACTGCAGAAGAAGAGCGAAGAGATGCGCCAGAAGATGCTCAACAGCGGCGCTGGCGCGCCCGCGCCCGGCGCTGCCGCCCCGAGCGCGCAGGCTGCTCCCAAGCCCTGAGCTTGGAGTTTCTCAGACACAGCAAAACGCCGGGCGAGGAGCCCGGCGTTTTGCTTTTGGTGCCTTGTCGATGGAAGGGGCCTGGCCGACCCGTCAGTTGGCGAGAATCGGCTTGGCCTTGTAGCTGCCGTTCTTCTCCTGCGTGAACAGTTCCGCGATCATCGGGTTGCGCAGGGGCTCGCCCGTCTCGTCGGGCAGAAGGTTCTGCTCGGAGACGTAGGCGATGTACTCGGTTTCCGCGTTCTCGGCGAAGAGGTGGTAGAAGGGCTGGTCCTTGCGGGGACGCACGTCCTCGGGGATCGACAGCCACCATTCTTCCGTGTTGTCGAATTCAGGGTCGACATCGAAAATCAGCCCCCTGAAGTCAAAAACCCGGTGCCGGACCACCTGGCCGATCGCGAATTTGGCTGAACTCGCTTTCATGGTCTTAACTCCTTGATCCACATATAAAGATCCCGGGCCGAATCTCCAAACGGGCCTCCCTCACAATGCGGAGAGCGGGAAGCCGCCCGGCTCGAGGTCTGCATCGCGGGACTGGCGGCCTTCCGAAAGGTGGGATTGCCGCAAATTTGGAACCTTGCCAGAAGGAGCGTCTCGCCCCGCTTGCCTTTCCTTCCGCCGGAGCCGCCGATGTCCGATCTGATCGGGCTCTTCAACCTGCTTGCCCCCTTCTTCGGCCTCATCGGGCTCGGCTTCTTCTGCGGCAAGGTCGTCAGGCAGCCGGAGGCCGGCCTCGCCTGGATGCAGTTCTTCCTCATCTACGTGGCGCTGCCCTGCCTCTTCTACCGACTCATCGCCGACAAGCCCCTGGACGAACTGGCGAACTGGCCGTTCATCATGGCCACCACCTTCTCGACCTTCTGCGCCTTCGCGCTCTCCTTCGCCGCCGGCTGGCGCTACACGAGGGATTTGGCGCAGTCGGTGATGCAGGGGGTCGCCGGCTCCTACTCGAATATCGGCTATATGGGGCCGCCCCTGATCCTTGCCGCCATCGGCACGGCCGCCAGCGCGCCGGTGGTGCTGATCTTCGTGTTCGACAACCTGTTCCTGTTTTCCGTGGTGCCGCTGCTCATGTCGCTGGCAGGCGTGGAAAAGCTCAGCCTCGGGGCCACGATCCGCCGCATCGTCTGGCGGGTGGCGACGCACCCGTTCAACGTGGCGACCGCCATCGGCGTGGCGGCAAGCTACCTGCATCTCCAGCTGCCGCAGCCGGTGAACCAGATCGTCACGTGGCTCTCCGGCGCGGCCGCGCCGTGCGCCCTGTTCATCCTGGGCGTGACGGTGGCCCTGCGGCCCTTGAGGCAGATGCCCGGCGAGGTTCCGGCGCTGGTGCTGATCAAGCTGATCCTGCACCCGCTCCTGGTATGGGTGGTGCTGTCGGCGCTCGGCGATTTCGGGCAGGCCTGGACCTATGCGGCGGTGATCATGGCGGCCCTGCCGCCAGCCCTCAACATCTTCGTCATCTCGACCCAGTACAACGTGGGCGTGGAGCGCGCCTCGGCCTGCGTCCTCATCGGCACGCTGGTCTCGATGCTGACGCTCACGGGCATCCTCTATCTCACGACCAAGACCGGCACCCTGCCTTACGACCTCTTCCCCTAAACGGGGGAGGCGCCCTGCATCAGCCGGGGCACGCCGATGCGCGGGAGCACGCCCTCGCGCATCACCATCCGGCGCAGGGGACCGATATTGCTCAGCGCCAGGAGTCCGGCCCCGCGCAGGAAGTCGGTAGGGATCATGCCGGTCAGGAGCGTGCGGTTGAGCCCGTCCACGGCCGCCGTGCGCAGGCGGACGTCGAGGTCGCGGCTGCGCTGGTACAGGCTGAGGCTCGCATCCGATCCAGGGCCATGGCCGTCGTCCTGCCCGTCCACCACCGCATCCCTCAAGGAGGCCACGTCGCGGAAGCCGAGGTTGAGCCCCTGCGCCCCGATGGGCGGGAAGACATGGGCGGCCTCGCCGACGAGGGCCAGGTGCGGTGCCCAGTAGCGGCTGACCGACAGGCCCGTCATGGGCACCAGGCCGCGCGGGCCGTCGATCCGCATCGGGCCGAGATGGGACTGCGCCTGCCTCTCGATGACGAGAGCCAGGGCTGCATCGTCGAGCGCCGACAGGCGCTCGGCCTCGGCCTTGCTGGCGACCCAGACGAGGCTCGACCGCCTTCCGGGCAGGGGCACGAGGGTGAAGGGTCCGTGGCGGGTATGGAACTCGGTGGAGGTTTCCCGGTGGTCGCGGTCGTGGGCGAGGATCGCCGTGACCGCCGATTGCGGGTAGGACCAGGTCTGCGTCGCGATGCCGGCAGCTTGCCGCAGCCGGGAGTTGCGCCCGTCCGCCGCAACCACGAGGCCTGCCCTGATCGTCCTGCCATCCGCGAGCGTCAGGAGGGCCTCCGTTTGATCCGTTTCGAAGCCTGCGGCGAACTCCGGAACGAGGGTCAGGTTCTCGCAAGCCTTTGCCGCCTCGGCGAGCCTCTCGACGAGGGTGACGTTCTCGATGTTCCAGCCGAACGCGTCGAGGCCGATCTCGCCGGCCCGGAAGGAGGCCGGCGGAGGGCGGAACAGGCTGCCCGTATCGTCGATGATGCGCATCGTCTCGAGCGGCGCCGCCTCCCGCGCGAGCGCAGGCCACACGCCGAGGGCTTCCAGGAAGCGGACCGAGCCGTTCAGCAGGGCGACGGTACGACCGTCCCGGCGCACGTCCAGGGCTCCGACCAGGACTGTCCTGAAGCCGTCGCGGGCGAAGGCCATCGCTGCGCTCAGCCCGACGGCTCCGGCGCCGACGACGGCAATGTTATACGTGCTCTCGGTCAAGATCGGGCCTCTGCACCATTCTGTGGACGGCTGGCGGACTCACAATAAACCATGGATTCGCCATTGCCGACCGGCGCGCCGCATCCCTATGATCGGCTGACAAAGGCGTGACGATCCGGTACGGCCCTTGCCAGGTTCCGTATGGGCCGTCATTCATGTGCAATATCCGCCCCGGCTTCAACCTTTAAGTCAGAGACGCTTGTGTGAACGCAGACGTATCATCCTCGGGGCCGCCCCTCGTCGAGCTTAAAGGGATCAGCAAACGCTACGGCGACCTTCTCGCAAACGATGGGATCGGTCTGTCCATCGAGCCGGGCGAGATCCACGCGCTTCTTGGCGAGAACGGTGCGGGCAAGTCCACCCTGGTCAAGATCCTCTACGGGGTGATCGAGCCGAGCGCCGGCGAAATCCGCTGGGAGGGGCGCCCGGTCTCCATCGGCTCCCCCGTCGAAGCCCGGGCGCTCGGCCTTGGCATGGTCTTCCAGCATTTCTCGCTCTTCGACGAATTGACCGTGGCCGAGAACATCGCCGTCGCCCTGTCCGGCGATTGGAGCCTGTCCACCGTCCGCGCCAAGCTCGGCGAGATCAGCCGGACCTATGGTCTCGCCCTGGATGCGGACCGGGCCGTCTGGACCCTGTCCGCCGGCGAGCGCCAGCGCATCGAGATCGTCCGCTGCCTGTTGCAGAAGCCGAGGCTGCTCATCCTGGACGAGCCGACCTCCGTCCTCACGCCGCAGGAGGCCGAGCACCTGTTCGGAACCCTGGAGCGGCTCTCGGCCGAGGGCTGCTCGATCCTCTACATCTCGCACAAGCTCGAAGAGGTGCGCCGCCTCTGCCGCCGCGCGACGATCCTGCGGGCGGGGCGGGTCGTCGCCACCATCGACCCAAGGGCCAGCAGCGCTCGGGAGATCGCGGCGCTGATGGTCGGGAACGAGGTCGGCGAGGTCCGCACCGACGCGCCCCAGCGCATCCAGGGCGAGATGCTCCGGGTCGCCAACCTGTCGCTGCCGCCGGCCGGACTGCACGGGCAGGCGCTTCGCAACATCGACCTCGTGGCCCGGGCCGGCGAGGTCGTGGGCATTGCGGGCGTGGCAGGCAACGGCCAGAGCGAATTGTTCGCCGCCCTGTCGGGCGAGAGGTTGGCCGATAGGGCGGATGCCATCGTGATTGCCGGCAAGCCTTCGGGCACGCTCGGCATCGACGCGCGCCGGCGCCTGGGCGCCGCCTTCGTGCCGGAGGAGCGCCTCGGGCACGCGGCTGCGCCGACCCACCGCCTGAGCGAGAACACCCTGATTTCCCACGCGGCCTCCGAGGTGAGCCGCTCCGGCTTCATCCTGCTGAACGCCGCCAAGAGGGTGGCTCGCTCGATCGTTCAGGGCTTCGACGTTCGCACGCCGGAAGGCGACCCGCAGGCGCGCAAGCTCTCAGGGGGCAACCTCCAGAAGTTCGTCATCGGCCGCGAGATCATCCGCAGGCCGAAGCTCCTCATCGTCGATCAGCCCACCTGGGGCGTGGATGCGGGCGCAGCCCGCCTCATCCGCCAGGCCCTCGTCGATCTGGCCCGCGACGGCAGCGCCGTCGTGGTGGTGAGCCAGGACCTCGACGAACTGTTCGAGGTGGCGGACCGCATGGCTGTCATCCACCAGGGGAGCTTGAGTCCTCTCAGGCCCATCGGCGAATGGACGAGGGAAGCCGTCGGCCTCGAAATGCTGGGGGTGGCGCAGGCTCCGGGAGCGACCCATGCGGTTTGAGCTGACGCCCCGCACCAACGTGAACTCGGCGATGCGCATCGCCGCGTCGATCGCGGCCTTCATCACGTCCTTCCTGATTGCCGGCTTCGTCATCTGGCTCATGGGCCGCTCGCCCATCGCGGCCTTTGACGTCTATGTGCTCCAGCCTCTGGCCGATCCCTGGTCCCTGCAGGAACTCGTGGTCAAGGCGACGCCGATGGCGCTCATCGCCATCGGCCTTTCCTACTGCTTTCGAGCCAATCTCTGGAACATCGGGGCTGAGGGCCAGTACGTCATCGGTGCGGTTCTCGGCAGCTGGATCGCGCTCAGGACCCATGGCACGGAAGCCGGCGCTTGGGTTCTGCCGCTCATGCTGCTCCTCGGCATCCTCGGCGGCGCCTTCTACGGCCTCATCCCCGCTTTCCTGAAGACCCGCTTCGGCGTCAACGAAATCCTGACCAGCCTGATGCTGGTCTACGTGGCCCAGCTCACGCTCGATTACCTGGTTCGCGGTCCCTGGCGCGATCCCAAAGGCTTCAACTTTCCTCAATCCGTGACCTTCGACCCGGCTGCAACGCTGCCGCCGGTCTTCGAGGCGGGTCGCGTCCATTACGGCGCCGTGTTCGCCCTGGTCGCGATCCTCGTGACCGCCGTCGTGCTGGGGCGGACCCTGTTCGGCTATCGCCTGAAGCTCACGGGCGACGCGCCCCGGGCGGCGCGGTTTGCAGGCTTCAGCTCCAAGGCGACCACGATGGCGGTCTTCGCGATCTCCGGCGGCTTGGCGGGTCTGGCCGGCATCTCCGAGGTCTCCGGCCAGATCGGGCAGCTCCAGCCCTCGATCTCTCCCGGCTACGGCTTCACGGCGATCACCGTGGCCTTCCTCGGGCGGCTGAATCCCATCGGCATCCTGGTGGCCTCCCTTGTCGTCGCGCTCACCTTCATCGGCGGCGAGAGCGCGCAGATCCTGCTGAAATTGCCGCTCGATCTCACCCAGGCCTTCCAGGGCATCCTGCTCATGTGCGTGCTCGCGGCGGATGCCCTGGTCAGCTATCGCGTTCGTCTCGTGAACCGGGGAGGGGGCAAATGACCACTTTCGAGGCCATTCTCCTGACCATCGTCACAGCCTCCACGCCCCTCCTGATCGCGGCCATGGGCGAACTCGTCACCGAGCGCTCAGGCGTCCTCAATCTCGGTGTCGAGGGCATGATGGCGATGGGGGCCGCCTGCAGCTTCGCCGCCGCCGTGACGTTCGATTCCACTCTGCTCGGCGTCGCGGCGGGCATCGTGGCCGGAGCCTTGATGGCGGCCCTTTTCGCGCTGCTGGTCCTCGGCTTTGCCGCCAACCAGACCGGGTCGGGCCTTGCGCTCACGATTCTCGGCCTTGGCCTTTCCGGCCTGATCGGGGCGCCGTTCGTCGGCGCAAGACGGGACCCGATCGCGCCCGTCGACATTCCCGGGCTCAGCGATATCCCCGTGGTCGGCCGGCTCCTCTTCGAGCAGGACCTCTTCGTCTATGCGTCCATCGCGCTGACGGTGCTGGTAGCCCTCTATCTCGGCCGGACCCGCTCGGGCCTGATGCTCCGCTCCATCGGCGAGAACCACACCTCCGCCAACGCCCTCGGCCTGCCGGTGCTGTCCACGCGCTTCCGGGCCATCCTGTTCGGCGGCGCCTGCGCAGGCTTGGCCGGCGCCTATCTCGCCCTCGTCTACACCCGGTTCTGGTCGCCGGGAATGACGGCCGGGCGAGGGTGGATCGCCCTGGCGCTGGTTGTCTTCGCAGCCTGGCGCCCAGGCTGGGTGCTGGTCGGAGCCTACATCTTCGGCGCCGCCACGGTGCTGCAGCTCCACGCCCAGGCAGCCCAGTTCGGGGTGCCCTCGCAGCTGCTTTCGGCGGTGCCCTACCTGGCGACCATCCTCGCCCTTCTGCTCCTCTCCCTGCGCCACGGCAGGGCCATCGGGACGCCCGGATCCTTGGGGGTTCCATTCGTGCCTGACCGATAGGCAAACTGGTGTTAATGTGGGCGCCACGCAGGAACAGGAAATCTTGCCAGGACGCTACAGACCTGCGACGGAATGTTGGAAACCTAACCTCGAGGGAACGAGCATGTTTTCAGGGAAAGTCTTTGGAGCCTTGGCGGGGGCCGCGGTTCTGGCCGCGGCGGCCACCGGTGCGGTCGCTCAGCCGAAGGACAAGATCAAGATCGGCTTCATCTATGTGGGTCCCGTCGGCGACCACGGCTGGAGCTACCAGCACGACCAGGGCCGCCAGGCGATCGAGAAGGCATTTCCGGGCAAGGTCACGACCACCTTCGTGGAGAGCGTGCCCGAGGCCGATTCCGAGCGCGCCATCGAGCAGCTGGCCCGCACCGGCCATGACCTGATCTTCACGACCTCCTTCGGCTTCATGGAGCCGACCCTGAAGGTCGCCAGGAAGTACCCGAACATCAAGTTCGAGCACGCCACCGGCTTCAAGCGCGCCCCGAACCTTTCGACCTATGCGGCGAAGTTCCACGAGGGCCGCTACATCACCGGGATCATCGCCGGCAAGATGACGAAGACGAACACGATCGGCTATGTGGGCGCCTTCCCGATCCCGGAGGTCATCGCCGGCATCAACGCCTATTACCTCGGCGCCCAATCGGTGAACCCGAACGTCAAGATCAAGATCGTCTTCGCCAACACCTGGTATGATCCCGCGAAGGAAGGCGACGCCGCCAAGGCGCTCCTCGACCAGGGCGTCGACGTGCTCGCCCAGCATACGGACAGCCCGGCGCCGATCCAGGCGGCCGAGGCGCGGGGCAAGGTCGGCTTCGGCCAGGCCTCCGACATGGAGCGCTTCGCTCCGAAGGCTCAGCTGACCGCCATCGTCGACAATTGGTCCGACTACTATGTCTCTCGGGCCAAGGCCGTTCTCGACGGCACCTGGAAGTCCGAGGACACCTGGGGCGGCCTGGCCTCCAACATGGTGGTGATGACGCCCTACAAGAACATGCCCGACGACGTGAAGAAGATGGCCCAGGAGACCGAGGCCGCCATCCGTTCCGGCAAGCTCAACCCCTTCAAGTGCCCGGTCGTCGGCCAGGACGGCAAGGAGATCGAGTGCAAGGGCCAGGGCGCTCTGTCCGACGAGCAGGTGCTCGGCATGAACTTCTACGTGAAGGGCATCGAGGACAAGATCCCGCAATAGCGCTGGCGGGCTATCGAGAAATGAAGGCAGCCGGCAAGCCGGCTGCCTTTTTCTTTGCGGCTTCTAGATCAAGCGATGTCAGGGAGGATAGCCGAATGGGCGCGAGGGTGAAGATCACGCCGGATGGAGGGGATGTCCTCATCGTGGTGGACGTTCAGTGCGACTTTCTGCCGGGCGGCGCGCTCGCCGTGCCCGACGGCGACGCCGTGATCGCACCGATCAACCAGCTCGCCAGGGCCTTCCGCCATGTGGTGCTGACCCAGGACTGGCACCCGGGAGGCCATGCCTCCTTTGCTTCAAGCCATCCCGGCAAGCACCCCTTCGACATGGTCGATCTGCCCTACGGCCCTCAGGTGCTCTGGCCCGACCATTGCGTGCAGGGCACACCCGGCGCCGAGATTTCGCAGGCGCTCGACATTCCGCATGCGCAGCTCGTGATCCGCAAAGGCTACAATGCGGGCATCGACAGCTATTCCGGCTTCAAGGAGGCCGACCGGCGGACTTCGACGGGGTTGGAGGGCTACCTGAAGGAGTGCGGCTTTCGGCAGGTCTTCTGCGTGGGGCTGGCCCTCGATTTCTGCGTCGCCTGGACGGCGCTTGACGCGGCTGCTGCCGGCTTCGAAACCTATGTGATCGAGGACGCCTCCCGCGCCATCGACACGAACGGCTCGCTCGAAAAAGCGCGGCGGGACCTGGAAGCGGCCGGCGTTCGGACGATCACGAGCGATCGGATCGTGGGCACTTGAACACCCATCATAGTCATGGCCGGCCTTGTGCCGGCCATCCCGATCGGAGAGGCGAGGGGCTTCACATCATCGGAATCACCCGCACCGGGACGGCGATGACCTGCACGGTATCCCACAGCGCCTGCGGGGCTTAAGCCACCGTCCCGTGCAGGTCGTACTCGTCGGAGCTCTCGATCGTGACGTTGACGATCTCGCCGGGCTTCAGCGGCTTCTTGGAGGCCACATACACGACGCCGTCGATCTCGGGAGCATCGTATTTCGTGCGCCCGGTGGCGACCGTGGCGCCCTGTTCATCGATGATGACAGGCAGCGTCCTGCCGACCTTGGCTTTCAGGATCCTGGCGCTGACCTTCTGCTGGGTCTGCATGAAGCGGTGCCAGCGCGCCTCCTTCACCTCCGGCGGAACCGGATCGGCGAGATCGTTGGCAGGCGCGCCCTGGACCGGCTCGTACTGGAAGCAACCGGCGCGATCGATCCTCGCCTCCTTCAGCCACTGCATCAGGAAGTCCACATCCTCCTCGGTCTCGCCGGGGAAGCCCACGATGAAGGTCGAGCGGATGGCGAGGTCCGGGCAGATCTCGCGCCACTTCTTGATGCGCTCCAGGGTCTTCTCCTGGTTGCCGGGCCGGCGCATGGCCTTCAGAACCTTGGGGGAGGCGTGCTGGAAGGGGATGTCGAGATAGGGAAGGATCTTGCCCTCGGCCATCAGCGGGATGACCTCGTCCACGTGAGGGTAGGGATAGACGTAGTGCATGCGCACCCACATGCCGAGCTCGCCCAGCTCCCTGGCGAGCTCGAAGAAGCGGGTGCGGACCTCCCGGTCCTTCCACATGCTGGGTTGATACCTGATGTCGAGGCCATAGGCGCTGGTGTCCTGCGAGATCACCAGGAGTTCCTTGACCCCGGCTCTGGCGAGCTTTTCGGCCTCGCGCAACACCTCGGCGATCGGGCGGCTGACGAGGTCGCCGCGCAGCTTCGGGATGATGCAGAAGGAGCACCGGTTGTTGCAGCCCTCGGAGATCTTCAGGTAGGCATAGTGCCGAGGCGTCAGCTTCACGCCCTGCGGCGGAACGAGATCGATGAACGGGTCGTGAGCCGGCGGCGCAGCCTGATGCACCGCAGAGACGACCGATTCATAGGCTTGGGGTCCGGTGATGGCGAGCACGTTCGGGAAATGCTCCCGGATCTGCTCCGGCTCGGCGCCCATGCAGCCGGTCACGATGACCTTGCCGTTCTCGGCCATGGCCTCGCCGATGGCTTCGAGGGATTCGGCCTTGGCGCTGTCGAGGAAGCCGCAGGTGTTGACGATCACCACGTCGGCCCCGTCATGCTCCTTGGTCAGCTGGTAACCCTGAGCGCGAAGCTGTGTAATGATGCGCTCGGAATCGACCAGGGCCTTCGGGCAGCCCAGGGATACGAACGAGACTTTAGGCGCGGGAGCATTCATCCGCCAAATCCATCTTCCATCGAGACTGACATCCGGAAGGTGCCCGCCCAAGGCCGCATCGGCGCGAGATCATGGCGGTGAACCCTTAATCGGAGGCAGGGAAATCCTGCAAGCCCGGCGCCATGTGGTGCTCGGGTTCGCTCGAACCGTTCCCTGGATCGATCCAGCGCCTCGCCGAGGCGCTCTTAAGAGGCAGAACGCGCGACCGGAGGCACGCCAGTGCCCTTACAACACCGGACGGGCGTTTACAATATCCGGGGTTGTCGCACGAGGCTCGTCATTTCGGACCTGACCTTCAGGACGGGGCCTTCCCAGGTTCGCTCATCGATGCTCGATGATCGTGTATTCCGCCTCGATGACGTCGTCCCTCGAGCGCCGTCGGGCCTGGCGCATGCGCCGCCGGAGGAAGACGTACAGCCCGATGCCGCCCGCGAGCATCAGGGGAAGCACGAGGAACAATCCGACGACGACCACGGCCAGCAGGGCGATTCCGGCTGCGATCACCGCGAGCGCCCTGACGAGCTGCGGCAGTAACCCTCCTGCCTGGCGGGAGCTTGAGCTGCCGATCCTGAATGCCGCATATTCCATGATGGATCCTCCGGTTGCGGGAGCGCTCGTGGGCGCGGGAGCAAGAGAGGCGTCCGACATCGCGAGCGGCGACCCGCTCGCCAGAGGGGCCCGGACCCCAAGGCTACGCTAATGTGGGCGGAACTCGGGAAGGATGCAAGACCGGGTTTTGTGGTTCTGGCGGGGCTTCGTTGGGGTTTGGGCGCGCGAAAGCCCCCTTTTGGTTTTGACCGTTGGGGGCTTTTGTGTGTTTGGTTGCGGGGACAGGATTTGAACCTGTGACCTTCAGGTTATGAGCCTGACGAGCTACCGGGCTGCTCCACCCCGCGCCATGCATGGCCTTTGAAGCGGGGCTTCAAAGGCGATCTCCGGCACCTG
>NZ_JAAAXJ010000008.1 GCF_009910705.1 Microvirga arsenatis | reverse complement strand
GCCAGCGGTACTGGCCGCTTCATCCCCGCTCAGCGAACCACCAAGTGAACGCTGACGGTGATCACGATCACCAGAACGAGTGATCATGATCGTGTGGAACCACCGATCACCATCCCTGGAATACGCACCGATGCTGGCGGACTGCCCGGGCCGCGAGATCTTCAACCACCTGACCAGCCGCTGGGGCTTTCTCGTTCTGCTCGCCCTCGCGGATGGCCCCCTTCGCTTCCACGCCCTACGCGACCAGGTGGAAGGTGTGAGCGAGAAGGTGCTCTCGGAAACCCTCCGGACACTTGTCCGGGACGGGCTGATCACGCGGAGCGTCAACCCGACTGTTCCGCCACAGGTGACCTATGCCCTCTCCGATCTTGGGCGAGAGGTCGCTCCCCTGCTTGACAAGGTACGGAACTGGCTGGCTTGGCGCGTCTCCGATGTTCTCGCAGCGCAATGCGAGTTCGATCAGAGAGGAACTGCGGGGGGCTAGATCCGCACTGCTGTCCGAAGCAAAGCCTTTCGGAACACATGAGCGGCAGGCCCGAGCGGCTCGTCCAGGCGGTGAGCGACATAAGCCTCAGAGGACACCTGCCCCTTCCGGCCGAGCGCCTTCGTGGCGAGGCGCACCAGGCGCCCTTCGCTCAGATCGCGCTCCACCTGCCAGAACGGCAGACGCCCCCATCCCAAGCCCGATAGGATCATGGCATGCTTGGTGTCCTGGCTGCTGACTCGACAGGTCTGGGGCGAGAGCACGCCGAAGCTGCGCCCTTCCGACAGGGGCGTGGGATCGGCCAGAACGATCTGAAGATGGTCGGCGAGATCGGGCAAGCCGAGATTCTCGCCCTTCGAGCGCAGGCCTAGCGGATGCTTTGGCGAGACCACAGCCACCTGCTGGATGGAGGCGATGGCTTCGAGCGCAATCCGCGGATCGCGGAAGTCCTCGCCCACGACAAGGGCGAGCGCGCTGCGTTTCTCAATCAGTGCCGTGATCGGACCGCCCAGGGGCTCCACGGCCAGCCGGATCGAAACCGCGGGATAGGCTATTCGCATCTCCGCCAGCGCCGCTCCGACGGCTGCAATCGGAAACAGGGTGTCCACGGTCAGCGAGAGCTCGGACTCGACCCCCTCGCCGAGGCCTCGCGCTCGGGCACGCATAGCGTCGACCCTGAGGAGAATGTCACGGGCATTGGCCAGTAGCACCTGTCCTTCCGGTGTCAGCGCCGGACGATGGCCGGACCGGTCGAACAGAGCCACTCCAAGTTCAGCCTCCAGGTTGGCAATGGCGTGGCTGACGGCGGACTGGACCCGTGACAGCCGCGCGGCGCCCGAGCGGAAGCTGCCGCTCTCCGCCACCGTCACGAAGATCCGTAATTGATCCAGCGTCAGCACATCGAGCATGATCTATCCAGTCGATCAAACCCATCGATTTTATCTCACTCCCGCAAATCAAGCACAGGCGTATTCTCCCTGCAACTCATCCTGAGAAGCAGAGGAACAGCGATGACAAGGGTGCTGGTGCTGTATTACTCGTCCTACGGCCACATCGAGACCATGGCCAGAGCCGTTGCCGATGGTGTGCGGGACGCTGGAGCCGTGGCCGTGATCAAACGGGTTCCGGAACTCGTCCCTGACCACATCGCGCAGAAGGCCGGGTACAAGCGCGATCAGCCGGCCGAGATTGCGACCGTTGCGGAGCTGCCCGACTATGACGCGATCATCTTCGGCACGCCCACGCGCTTCGGCAACATGGCCTCGCAGATGAAGAACTTCCTCGACCAGTGCGGCGGCCTCTGGTTCGAGGACAAGCTGGTGGGCAAGGTCGGCAGCGTCTTCACCTCCACCGGCAGCCAGCATGGCGGCCAGGAAAGCACGATCCTGTCCGTCCACAATGTTCTGTTCCATCTCGGCATGGTGGTTGCCGGACTGCCTTACACCTTCAAGGGCCAGGGACGCATGGATGAGATCACCGGCTGCTCTCCCTACGGTGCCTCGACATTGGCCGATGACGGCAACGGCGGGGATCGCCAGCCCAGCGCCAATGAACTCGCGGGCGCCCGCTTCCAGGGGCGCCATGTCGCCGAGATCGCTCGTGCCCTGGCCGCTGCGCGGCTGAAGGAGGCGGCATAGTGACCATCGCAGCATACGCCCCAGCCCTGCGCGACACCCGCTGGAGTGTCGTCAGCGTGGTGGTGGGGGCCGGCATCGTCACCGCAATCCAGGTTGGCAAGGCCGCCATCGCCACGCCCCTGCTGCAGGCGGACCTCGGGCTTGATCTCGCGGCGGCTGGCTGGCTGACGGGGATCTTTGCCGTTCTTGGGCTCGTGGGAGGTATTCCCGCCGGCACCCTTGTCGCCCGCGCTGGGGATCGCCGGATACTGGTCCTCGGCCTCGCATCGGTTGCTCTGGGAGCAATCACCGGGGCGACTGCACCCGGGTACACGGTGCTTCTCGCATCGCGAGTTCTGGAAGGCTTCGGCTTTCTTCTCGTCACTGTCGCCGGTCCCGCCATCCTGAACCGGGTGGTGAGGGACGGGCAGCGCGACATCGCCCTCGCTCTGTGGAGCTGTTTCATGCCCGCCGGCATGGCGCTTGCCATGATCGTCGGCCCCCTGTTCGGCGACTGGCGCATGCTCTGGTGGGCCAGCGCAGGACTTGCGGCGGCGGCTATCATGGCGGGGTTGACCATGATCCCGGCTGCGCCAGCACGCATTGCCGTCTCATGGAGGAGGACCGTCTCCGACGCGATGCGCGTGCTGACAAGCGGGGGACCGGTCCTGCTGGCAGTGTGTTTCGCCTTCTACAGCCTCATCTTCTTCGCCCTCTTCAGCTTTCTCCCCGTGCTTCTGATGGAGCAGATGAAAATCGCGCACGGCACCGCCGGGCTGCTCGGTGCCCTGACCACGGGCGCCAACATCATCGGCAATCTCGGAGCGGGCTATCTCCTGGCACGCGGTGCCAGCCGATCCTCAATCCTGTTCGGAGCGTACCTGATCATGGGCCTTGCCGGGCTTGGCATCTTCTCGCAGGCCTTCGGCCATATGCCGACTTTCCTGCTCTGCCTCCTGTTCTCAAGCGTTGGCGGCATGATCCCGGCCACCCTGATCTCATCGGCTCCGCTCCTGGCGCCATCCGCAGCGCTTGCATCTGTTGCCATTGGCTTGGTGATGCAGGGCAGCAATCTTGGCCAAGTGATCGGCCCTGTCGCGGTCGGCGGTGCGATCGAGACCTTCGGGTGGACGGCCGCAGCGGGGATCGTCGCCATCGCGGCGCTGATCGCCGCCGCAGTCGCCGTGTTCATCCGCTCCGATCACAATCCGACCGGCTGAGTGCTTGAGAAGGAGACAATCCATGGAGTGTCTGTTTGATCGTCTCTATGGCGTCGGGGCTGAGACGCTGAGTTTTGCTCCGACATTCCAGGGCCGGGCCTTTCTGCTGCGTCGCAGGGAGGGCAACATCCTGACCTACAGCTCTGGACGAATGAAGGAGGAAACCGACGGGCTTCTCGCACAGGGCGGCATCGCGCGCCACCATCTCAACCATCGGCGCCAGGGCGGAGGCCAAGATGAATCCTAGTCCGCTGAAATCCGACGAAATGATCCTGTTCCGCAACACGATGCGGATCACGGAAGGCCATCTTCACGACTTCAAGCGAGCCATTATCGAGGCGGTTGAATTCGTGGAGGAAAACGGCCCGCAGTTGATGGTCCAGACCTTCATCGACGAGCAACGCATGCTCGCGGTCAGCTATCAGCTCTACCGGGACTCCGAGGCTGTCCTCGAGCACTGGCGGCTTGCCGACCCATACATCGCCAAGGTCATGGAACATTGTGTGGTTGCGGAATTCCAGATTCACGGCGAGCCGAGCGCGGCGGTACTGGAACGGATGCGTCCAATGCTCGATGACGGTCGGGCAACCCTGACGCCGCGCCTTGCAGGCTTTGTTCGGCTGTAGGGTACCGTCAGCTCGTCAGCCTGGCCACGCCCATGGAACCTCCTTAGCAAGCCGTTTGGGGAAAAGATGAATCGATTGGTCGGAGCCCGGATCGAGAAGGAGCGGTCCTGCACTTTGCTCGGAGAGCTCGCGCGTCTTGCGGGTGGGAAGCGGCAGCGGGGATCATCCTGATCTCGGGCTTGATTGCCGCCATGGCCGCGCTTGTCGTCAGCTTCGGTGACGCAGCAATTCCTTAAGAGTGCCTCTGAAGGAGCCAAACGATGGAGCGATTGTTCGATCATCTCTATGCCGTCGGGGCAGAGACGCTGAGCTTTGCCCCAACTTTCCACGGCCGGGCCTTTCTGCTGCGTCGCCGGGACGGGAACCTCCTGGTCTACAGCTCCGGGCGGATACAGGAAGAAGCCGACGCCCTTCTCGCCCAGGGCGGGATCTCTCGCCACTATCTCAACCATCGGCACCAGGCGATGACCTCCTGCGACTGGGTCTCGGAGCGCTTCGCTGCGCCGCTCCACGTTCCAAAGCTCGAGGAGGCTGCGATTGCCGCGACTTGCCGGGTCGGCGGCACTTTCGAGGGGCGTGAACTGCACTTCCCGGATTTCGAGGTGATCCCCACGCCGGGCCACACGGAAGGCTCGACCTGCTTCCTCTGGAGCGACGGGCAGCGCCGCTATCTGTTTACCGGCGACACCATCTATCTCAAGGATGGCGAATGGGTTGCGGCCGTACTCGGCGTAAGCGACCGGGCGGCTTACCTCCGGTCGCTGGCCCTGATTGGCGAGTTGGACTTCGACGTCATCGTGCCGAGCATGGCACGGGGGCCTGCCTACCAGGAGACCAATCGGGCAGATATCCGCAGACGCATCGCTGCGATTGCCGAGCGCCTCGAGCGGGGAGAAACGAGTTGAGGCTCTCGAAGAAAAACACGTAGAGTCACCCATCGAAGCAAGTGGGAGCCGTTCCAGCGCGTCATATCCGACGTCAAGCGACTGAATGTATCAGCCCAGGTTCAGGAGTATCATGCCCCGCAGAATCGTCCTCATCCGCGCTCCCTCCAACCTGGGCTTGCGCCCGCTCGCTCCTCGCCATGAGCCCGGAACCTGGCGTGCTCCTCAGGCCCTGACGCAAGCAGGTCTCGTCGATGCCCTATCGCCGATGCGGATCATCGACCTCGAACGTCCGAGTTATCAACCCGGCGCTGAGGCGGGCACGAACCTTCGCAACGGCACGGCCATCCGGAACTTCAACCTTGCGCTTGCCGACTGCGTTGCGGCCCTCGATGACGATCCGGCGTCCTTCCCGCTCGTGATCGGAGGCGACTGCTCCATCCTGCTCGGAGCCCTGGCGGGATGCCGCCGGAGAGGACCGCTGTCCCTGGTGCACATCGACGGGCACAGCGACTTCCGCCATCCCGGCAATTACGACGCGGGAGCGGTGCCCGGCGCCGTTGGCGGCATGGCCCTCGCCCTGGCCACCGGCCGCGGCGAGGAGCTCCTGACCGACTGGCCAGGGGTGGCCGCTCCCCTGGTTCCCGATGAGCAGGTCGTGCAGATCGGCGAGCGCGAAAGCCGCGATGCCGACTTTGCTTGGCCGGACGTCAATGACACCGCGATTACCCGGATCGATGTGTTCACGGCCCGTGACCTTGGCATCGCAGACGTGATTGCCCGGACCCAGGCGACTCTCAGGAAGAAGCCGGACTGGCCGTTCTGGATTCATCTCGATGTGGATGTTCTTGACCAGACGCTCATGCCGGCCGTCGACTGCCCGGGAAGTCCCGGCATCGACGAGGCGGATCTGATTCTTCTGCTGGGTACACTCGTGGCCGACGAACGCTGCGCCGGTATGACGGTGACAATCTTCGATCCCGACCTCGACCCGGAAGCCGAATATGCACACCGACTCGTGTCCATGCTGCGGACGGTGTTCTCCGGATGATTTGCATGACATTCTATGCTCCGACACTCGGCCAGCCGAGGTCATGAAGGAGGGCTGCGATGAGCACGTTCCTGGCGTTTCTGAGTCTTGCGGCAATCGTGATCATCACGCCCGGTCCGGATACCGCCGTCACCATCCGGAACACCCTGCTTGCCGGACGGACCAGCGGCATGATGACGGCGCTTGGGATCGCCAGCGGCCAAGCGATCTGGGCCTTGGCGACAAGCGCCGGGATCGTTGCCATTCTCCTCGCATCGGAGCCGCTTTTCCTGGCCATCAAGTATGCTGGCGCAGCCTATCTGATCTTCCTCGGTCTCCAATCCCTGCATGAGGCAGTCCGGCCTTCGGCCGCCGAGGCAACCGTAAGCAAGGAACGTGTTGCCCGGACCTTGAGCGCCGCCGCGGCGTTCAGGCAAGGCGTCATCAGCGATTTGGGCAACCCGAAGATGGCCGTGTTCTTCGCGAGCCTGCTGCCGCAATTCGTGCCCGCGGAGGATGCGACGTTCGTCTCGTTCTTCATCCTCGGCCTGATCTTTGCCCTGATGACGCTGGCCTGGCTCGTCCTGTATGCCATCGTGGTTTCCAAGATCGGAGACCTCTTGCGCCGCCCGACTGTTCGGCGCTGGATCGAGGGCGTGACCGGATCCGTTCTGATCGCGCTCGGCGTCAGGGTTGCAGTCGAGCAGCGGTAGCGTTCCTTGCCGGTCCTTCGTAACCCGCTCGACATGAGTTCAAGCCTCGGTGATTTCAGGGCCCGCAGCAAAAACACAAAGCCCTCGGCGGGCAAACACCGGTGGGGGCTTTGGCGCGTCTGAAGACCTCACAGCCCTCGCAGCAGCAAAGGCGGCACCCCGCAGCCCGGCACCGGCACGGAATACAAGAGCCCCTGCCCATCCTCGCAGCCCAGACGCCGCAGATGCCGCTCCTGATCCCGGCTCTCCACACCCTCCGCAGTCACCCGAAGACCAAGGCTCCGCCCAAGACCGATCACCTCGTCGTCGGACGAGCGGCATCGATCCAGCCCCCGTGGACGAACACCAAAATCCCGTTAGAGTGATGCGGAACCGTATTGCAAGCGGTCGATCCTTCACGAGGGGAGTTCACACCATGTCACTGACACGCCGCGACCTGGCCAAGATCGGCCTTGGATTGGGGGCCGCCACCGCCCTTGGACGGGGCGCCTTCGCCCAAGCCCCTGCCTTCTTCCGGATCGGAACGGGCGGCACGGCCGGCACCTACTATCCCATCGGGGGCCTGATCGCGAACGCGGTGTCGAACCCGCCGCAGCTCGTCCTGACGGCGCAAGCCTCCAACGGATCGGTGGCCAACGTCAATTCCATTGCCTCGGGTGCGCTCGAATCCGGCTTCAGCCAGGCCGACGTGGCCTATTGGGCCTATAGCGGCACCGGCCTCTTCGAGGGCAAGGGCAAGATGGAGGATCTGCGCCTGCTCGCCAATCTGTACCCCGAGAGCATCCACCTCGTGGCTGCGAAATCGGCCAACATCAAGTCGGTGGCCGATCTCAAGGGCAAGCGCGTCTCCCTCGACGAGCCGGGCTCGGGCACCCTCGTGGATGCGCGCATCATCCTGTCCGGCTGGGGCCTGAAGGAGACCGATGTGAAGGCCGACTTCCTGAAGCCCAACCAGGCGGCCGAGCGCATGCGCGACGGCGGGCTGGACGCCTTCTTCTTCGTCGGCGGCTATCCCACGAGCGCGATCACCGAGCTCGCCGCCACCGGCGGTGGCATCGACCTGGTGCCGCTCTCGGGCGCCGAGGCGGAGTCCATCCGCAAGCAGTACAGCTTCTTCGCGGCCGACGAGATCCCGGCCGGCACCTACAAGGATGTGGGCGCCGTGAAGACGCTGGCGGTCGGCGCGCAGTGGGTCACCTCGGCCAAGGTGCCGGAAGCCGTGGTCTACGAGGTCGTGAAGGGTCTCTGGAGCGACAAGACCCGTGCGGCGCTGGATGCCGGCCATGCCAAGGGCAAGCTCATCCGCAAGGAGAGCGCGCTTGCCGGCGCAGGCATTCCGGTCCATCCCGGCGCGCAGCGCTTCTACAGGGAAGCCGGTCTGCTGAAGAGCTGACGATCCGTTACGCCTCCGTGACAGCCTCCCGCGCCGGCCGACGCGGGAGGCAGTTTGCTTCTGAGCCTCAAGAGCATGCCATGACCGCCGCCGATGCCCACGTCCTCGTCGAGAACCGCAGCCTCGAGGAAAAATTCGATCCCGAGATGCGATTCAGGCCCCTGCCGACAGGCACCGCGTGGCTCGTGGCGGGGCTGCTGTTGGCCTTGTCGTTCTTCCACTACTACACGGCAGGGTTCGGATTGCTGCGGGAGGCGACCCACCGCGGCATCCACATGGCCTTCGTGCTCGGCCTGATCTTCCTCGTCTTCTCCGCCTCGAAGAAGGACTACGAACGGGTGGCCCCGTCGAGCTGGTGGCGCCCGGGCAGCATCGCGCTGGTCGACTGGGCCCTGGCCGTCGCGGCGGCTGTGGTCAGCCTCTACGTGCCCTGGATCTTCAACGAGCTGGCTTTCCGCGTCGGCAATCCCTCGATCACGGACGTGGTCATGGGCACGATCCTGATCCTCGTCCTGCTGGAGGCGACCCGCCGCTCGGTAGGCTGGCCGCTGCCGGTCATCGCCATCGGCGTGATGCTCTATGCCTATTTCGGCCCCTCCATGCCGGGCATCCTGCAGCATCCCGGCGCCTCGTGGTCGAACATCGTCAACCACCTCTACCTCACCAGCCAGGGCATCTACGGCATCGCCCTGGGAGTCGTGGCCACCTACGTGTTCCACTACGTGCTCTTCGGCGTGCTCGCCACGCGCGTGGGTCTCGGCAAGCTCTTCATCGATCTCGCCACCGTCGTTGCGGGGCGCTATGCCGGCGGACCGGCGAAGGTCTCGATCTTCGGCTCGGCCCTGTTCGGCATGATCTCCGGCTCCTCCATCGCCAACACGGTGACGGTCGGCTCGCTGACGATCCCGGCGATGATCCGCGTCGGCTATCAGCGCCATTTCGCGGCGGCCGTGGAATCGGCGGCCTCCACCGGCGGGCAGATCACGCCGCCGATCATGGGGGCTGCGGCCTTCCTGATGGTCGAGTTCCTGAACCTGTCCTACCAGACGATCATCCTGGCGGCGATCGTTCCGGCCATGATGCATTTCTTCGGCGTGTTCATGCAGGTTCATCTCGAGGCAAAGCGCGCCGGGTTGAAGGGGCTGCCGGCGGAGGAACTGCCGAAGGCGGCCCAGGTCATTCGCGAGGGTTGGCAGACCGTCATGCCGCTTGCGGTCCTGCTGATCGTGCTGTTCTCCGGCTTCACGCCCTATCTGGCGGCCTTCTGGGGCATCACGGCCTGCCTTGTGGTCGGCGCATCGCGGGAGCCCGTCGTCACGCTCGGCTTCCTCGCCGCCGTCGTGGCGGGCATCGCCATGGGCGTGCTCACGCAGCTCGTCTTCGTGGGGCCTGTGCTCGCCTTCGTGCTGGCGCTTCTGGTCTACACCTATCTCGGGAGCGAGGCCGGCAAGGCGGTGGTGTTCGACCTCGTCGACGCCTTCGTGGTCGGCGCGAAATATGCCATCGGCGTGGGAGCGGCAGCGGCCACCGTCGGCATCATCGTCGGCATCGTCACGCTCACGGGCGTGGGCTTCAAGATCTCCTTCATCGTCACGTCCTTCGCCGCCCAGCTGGCCCAAGGCTTCATGGACCTGGTGCCTGCGGGGCTTTCCGACATGAAGGCGATGACCCTGTTCTTCACCCTGCTGATGACCGCCATCGTCTGCATCCTTCTCGGCTGCGGCGTGCCGACGACGGCGAACTACATCATCATGGTCACGGTCGCGGCGCCGGCTCTCGGTCTGCTCGGCGTGCAGCCGCTCGTGGCGCATTTCTTCGTCTTCTACTACGGGGTGCTCGCCGACATCACGCCGCCCGTGGCGCTGGCGGCCTATGCCGGAGCCAGCATGGCCGGCGCCGATCCGTTCAGGACCGGCAACACGGCCTTCCGCCTCGGCCTCGGCAAGGCGCTGGTGCCGTTCGTCTTCGTCTACGGCCCGGCCATGCTCATCGTCACGCCAGAGTTCACGTGGCCGAGCTTCCTGTTCGTTACGGGCGGCGCCGTCGTCGGCATCGTGTTCCTGTCGGCGGCCTTCGCCGGCTATGGGCTGACGGTGATGCGCGCCTGGGAGCGCTGGCTCATCGGCCTGGCGGCCCTGCCGATCATCGCCCCCGATCTGGAAACGACCCTGATCGGCCTTGCGATCGCAAGCCCCGTGGTCGTGTCGCAACTGGTCAAAGCCAGAGCTGCCATGGTGCCGAGGCCGGCCTGAGCCGGCAACCTGAACCATTCGGCGGCGCCTCCGTTGATCTTGGCTTGGATCGAGAACAGCAGGAGGGCCCCATGGTCGAATACCGGAAGCTTTTGGACGCATTCATCGGAGCCATCGGCCGTCCCGATCCGCAGGGCTCAGGCCAGCCGGGCCCGGGCGGCGTGCGGCAGCAGGTCGAGAAGAGCGTTGCTCAGGTGACCGGCCAATCGCCCGATCAGCTCCTGCAGAAGGCCAAGGATTTCGCCGTCCAGCATCCGGGCCTCACCCAGACCGCCCTGGTCGGCCTGGCGGGGCTCCTGTTCGGCCGGCGCAAGAAGAGCAAGCTCGGCGGCAACCTGGTCAAGCTCGGCGGCCTCGCCGTGATCGGCGGCCTTGCGTACAGGGCCTATCAGAACCTGCAAGCCGCCCAGGGCGCTGCCGCCGGCGGGCCGGGTGCGGCGGGCGCGCCTTCGGCCGGTCCGGCACCGCAGCCGGACGAAGCCGTCGCGCAGTCGGCGCTCAGCGTGCCGGAAACCTCCCGCTTCCATCCCGTGTCGCAGACGGAGGACGATGCGCTCCTCTTCCTGCGCACCATGGTGGCGGCCGCGGCAGCCGACGGGCACATCGACGAGGCCGAGCGCTCGCGAATCACCAAGGGGCTGACCGAGGCGGGGATCGACCCGGACGCCACGCGCTGGCTCGAGGGCGAAATGGCTTCCCCCGCGGACGTGGAGGAGCTTGCGGCCGGGGTGAAGGATCCGGAGAAGGCGGCCCAGGTCTATGCGGCGGCCCGCATCGCCATCGATCCCGACACCATCCAGGAACGCGAGTTCCTGCATCAGCTGGCCGAGGCGCTCGACCTCGACCCGGCCGTGCGGCGCCAGATCGACGACACCGCCGGCGCCATGGGCTGAGAGACGCCTCCGATCAGAGGGGCGCAACCCGGCCCAGGGGCTTGATGCTCTGGTACCGCACAGTGGTCTGGGTGCCCCTCTCCTCGTAACGCTTGGCGAGAACGAAGCCGAGCTCGGGCGAATAGAGATCCGTGTGCTCGCCAATGACCTTGCCCTCCGCGTTGAGGGACCGGTTGCGCACGACCAGGACGTTGTAGGAGCAGGATCCGAGCTGGAGCTGCTCCTCGCCCGTCACCGTCAGCTCGAGGGAGATCAGGGCGCCCACCTTGTCCGGCTGCGCCGGGGCATAGGTGAGGGCGCGCTTCGCCTTCGGTTCGAGGGGGAAGACGGCGCGCAGATCGGAGACGGGCACGTTGATGCTGCGGGCCGTGTCGTCGAAGCGGCTGATCGGGAAGAAGCCCCGGTAGTAGATCACGTTCTGTTTCTTCCCGCCTGGGTAGGAATTCACCACATGCACGAAGTGGCCCGGAGCGGGACGCACCTCCGCGCTGGTGCCCTGACGCTCCAGAACAAACCCGAGCTTCGCGGTTTGCGCGTTGGGGCAGTCGTCCGCCCAGGCGGGGGAGGAAAGAGCGGCCGTGACGGTCAGGAGGAGGGCGCATCGAAACATGGCGGGCCGGCTGGAGTTATGGGATGACAGGGCAAGGCCAGGGAAGGCGTTGTTACTGGGTAACATAGCAGCATCCTCGCCGCTTGGAAATGCAGGCGGGACAGGGCCGGCGAGGATTCCCCGCCTGCAAAAAAGCCTCGGTGCGGTCCGCATGAAAGGTTGATCTTGCCCGCGGTCCCGGATCAAATGCTCACGAAATCGATTACAAAAGCCCGAAAGGAATGAAGAATGGCTGAGAGGCCTCACCGTCGCACACCCGATCAGCTTCGCTCGCGGCTTTGGTTCGACAACCCTGACAACCCGGGCATGACGGCGCTCTATCTCGAGCGCTACCTGAACTTCGGCCTCACGGGCAAGGAACTGCAGGGCAAGAAGCCGATCATCGGCATCGCGCAGACCGGGTCCGATCTGTCGCCGTGCAACCGGCATCACCTCGAACTGGCCAAGCGCGTGCGCGAGGGCATCACGGCCGCCGGCGGCGTGGCCTTCGAGTTCCCATGCCATCCGATTCAGGAGACCGGCAAACGCCCGACCGCCTGCCTCGACCGCAACCTCGCCTATCTCTCCCTCGTCGAGGTGCTCTACGGCTATCCCCTCGACGGCGTCGTGCTGCTGACCGGCTGCGACAAGACCATGCCTGCCTGCCTCATGGCCGCTGCGACCGTGAACATTCCGGCGATCTCGCTCAATGTCGGGCCCATGCTCAACGGCTGGCATCACGGCGAGCGCACGGGCTCCGGCACCATCGTGTGGAAGGCGCGCGAGCGCCATGCGGCCGGCGACATCGACTACCAGCAGTTCATGGACATCGTCGGATCGAGCGCGCCCTCCGTCGGCCATTGCAACACCATGGGCACGGCCTCGACCATGAACGCTCTCGCCGAGGCGCTCGGCATGTCCCTGCCGGGCTCGGCGGCCATTCCCGCGCCCTATCGCGAGCGTGGACAGATGGCCTACGAGACGGGCCGGCGCATCGTCGAGATGGTGTGGGAGGACCTGAAGCCCTCCGACATCATGACCCGCGAGGCGTTCGAGAACGCGATCGTCGCCAACGCGGCGATCGGCGGCTCCACGAACGCGCCGATCCACATCAACGCGATCGCCAAGCATATCGGCGTGCCCCTCGACAACGACGACTGGGAGCGCATCGGCTTCGAGATCCCGCTGCTCGTGAACGTGCAGCCGGCGGGCGAATATCTGGGCGAGGAGTATTTCCGCGCCGGCGGCCTGCCGGCTGTGCTCGCGGAGCTGATCGGGGCAGGCAAGATCCACGAGGATGCGCTCACCTGCACCGGCACCACCATCGGCGAGAACTGCCGCGGCAAGCATACCTGGGACCGGGATGTGATCCGCTCCTACGACAATCCGCTGAAGGAGAAGGCAGGCTTCCTGAACCTCAAGGGCACCCTGTTCGACTCAGCGATCATGAAGACGAGCGTGATCAGCCCCGAATTCCAGGAGCGCTACCTCAACAACCCGGAGGACCCAAACGCCTTCGAAGGCCGCGTCGTGGTGTTCGACGGGCCCGAGGATTATCACCATCGCATCGACGATCCGTCGCTCGACATCGACGAGCACACGATCCTCATCATGCGCGGCGCAGGCCCCGTGGGCTATCCGGGCGCGGCGGAGGTGGTGAACATGCAGCCGCCCGGCGCGCTCATCCGGCGGGGCGTTCTCTCGCTGCCCTGCATCGGCGACGGGCGCCAGTCCGGCACGTCGGGCACCCCGTCGATCCTCAACGCCTCGCCGGAGGCCGCCATCGGCGGCGGGCTGGCGCTGTTGCAGACGGGCGACCGCATCCGCATCGACCTCAACAAGCGCACGGCCGACATTCTCCTTCCCCCTGAGGAGCTGGAGAAGCGCCGTGCCGATCTCGAAGCCCGCGGCGGCTATCCCTACCCGGCGAGTCAGACCCCCTGGCAGGAGATCCAGCGCTCCATGGTCGACCAGCTCTCCGAAGGCATGACCCTGAAGCCCGCCGTGAAGTACCAGAAGGTCGCGCAGACCTTCGGCGTGCCGCGCGACAATCACTGACCTGCAACGAGGGCCGTCATGAACAGGCTTCAGGGAAAGACGGCTCTCGTCACGGCGGCGGGGCAGGGAATCGGGCGCGCCATCGCGGAAGCCTTCGTCCGCGAGGGCGCACGCGTCTTCGCGACGGATCTCGATGCGGCGAAGCTCGACGGCCTTGAGCGTGCCGAGAGGCGAAAGCTCGACGTGCTTTCGAGCGAGGATGTTGCGCAGCTCGTCGCTGAGGCCGGTCCGTTCGACATCCTCGTCAACGCCGCCGGCTTCGTGCATCACGGCACGGTGCTGGACTGCTCCGACCGGGACTGGGATTTCTCCTTCGACCTGAACGTGAAGTCCATGCACCGCACCATCAAGGCGGTGCTGCCGGGCATGCTGGAGAAGGGCGGCGGCTCCATCGTCAACATCGCCTCCGGCGCCTCGTCCGTGCGCGGCATTCCCAACCGCTATGTCTATGGCGCGACGAAGGCGGCGGTGATCGGGCTGACGAAAGCCGTGGCGGCCGACTTCATCAAGCGCGGCATCCGCGCCAATGCGATCTGCCCCGGGACGATTCAGTCTCCATCGCTCGACGAACGGATTTTTGCGCAGGCGGAAAGCTCGGGTCAAAGTCCGGAGGCGGTGCGCCAGGCCTTCATCGACCGCCAGCCCATGGGGCGGCTCGGCACGCCGGAGGAGGTGGCGGCGCTCGCCGTGTACCTCGCCTCGGATGAAGCGAGCTACACGACGGGCCACATTCATCTGGTGGATGGCGGTTTCGCTCTCTGATGCCCCCACGGCTTTAATTATGAGCGTCCCCGCCATCCACCGAAGGGCGGGAAGCACGCTCCGCCCTCTCGAGCCAGGCTGCCGCCTGCTCGTGCCGCCAGTCCATGCGAAGGACCGTGCGGAAATCCCGCGCCGCCTTATCGTACTGGGTCAATGCAAAGTAGATGCGCCCCCGCAGCAGATAGAACAGAAGAGTCCGGGGCGCCTGCTCCTCTCCCGCTTTCCGGAACATGACAAAACTCGGAGAGAGCCCCTTGTGGTGAGTGATGGTGATCCGGCCAGTGGTCATCGCTTCATCCGTCATGGCTTGAAAACTTTTCGCCTGGTCCGATTCCCGAAACGGGTGTCCAGCTGGTGAGGACAGGAGAAGGGTCGCATGGTGGTTACGCAGAGGAAATCGGAGAAGCGCATGGCTTGTCGGAATTGCGCAGAAAAATTACCATCCTAATCTTATGGAAGTCAGAATATTTCCTGGCGCGCAACGAGGTATCATCGACATGCCGGACGAATTGACGTCGCCAGAGCCAAGTGTTCAGAGCAACGGCACTGTCGATTTTTCGATGACGACGCGGAGCCTCGACCAGATCGAGGACATGTGCAACAGAGTTGTCACGCCACATACACTTCACAGTTCGGGTCGCAATACAGCGGTCGATTGCAAGCTCAACGTTCACGGCTCGAGGGATTTCGGCCTCTTTCACATCGGCTACGGGGCCTCGCTCGCGGTCCAGGTTCCGGCCATCGACGACGATGACCGCCTCGCCATCCTGCTCGCTCCATCCGGCGCAGGTCAGGTGAAGGTGGAACGCCAGGAGAGCACGCTGACGGGGAGCCGTGGCGCGGTTCTCGCATTCGGTCCGGAAATCTGGCTCGACTACGACGAGGACTGCGAAACCCTCGCCCTGCTGTTCAGCCGCCGCAAGATCTCGGAGCACCTTGCACGGATTCTGGGCCGCGAGATCGCGCAGCCCGTCGCATTCCAGATGGAGCTATCCCTGGACACCCCGTCCGGATCGAGCTTCCAGCGCCTCATCCAATATGCAGCGGAAGAGTTGAGGCAGCCTCATTCTTTGACCCGGCAGCTGCCGGCGGTGCGGCAGCAGCTCGAACAGCTCGTGATCTCCACGCTGCTCCTCAGCCAGCCCCACACCTTCTCGTCCCTGCTGCTGCAGCCTCAATCGGCGGCAGCTCCCTTCTATGTGAAGAAGGCCGAGGCCTACATCGAAGCGCACTTTGCCGAGGCTTTGTCCCTGGCCGACATCGCAGCCCATGCGGGTGTCAGCGTCAGGAGCCTGCAGAACGGGTTCCAGAACTTCCGCAAGATGACGCCGATGGCGTTCCTGCGCTCGGTCAGGCTGCAGCGCTGCCGGCAGGCTCTTCTCAGGGCCGATCCGGCCGTCTCGACGGTGACGCAGATCGCGATGAGCTGCGGCTTCAGCCACCTGGGCGAGTTTGCGGCCCATTATGGGCGCATGTTCGGCGAGACCCCGAAGCAGACCCTGTTCAGGACGTCCTATCTCTGACGGATCCCATTGGGCATCCAGGGCGTCTCCGGCACCGGCGTCAGCGGCCCCTTGCCCTCGAACCAGGCGATCAGGTTGTCCGCCACGAGCTTGCCCATGGCATTGCGGGTATGGACGGAGGCCGATGCGATGTGGGGCAGCAGCACCACGTGCTCCATCTCGATCAGCTCCTGCGGCACACGGGGCTCGTCCTCGTAGACGTCGAGGCCGGCGCTGAGGATCGTGCCCGAGCGCAGCGCCTCGATCAGCGCCTGCTCGTCCACCACGCTGCCCCGCGCGACGTTGATGAGCACCCCATTGGAGCCCAGCGCCTTCAGGACGTCGGCATTGATGAGGTGGCGGGTCGCGGCGCCGCCGGGCGTGATGACGATCAGCACGTCGCAGGCCTCCGCGAGGCCGACGACGGTGGGATGATAGGGATAGGCCACGTCGTCCTGCTGCGTGCGTCCGTGATAGGCGATGCTCACGTCGAAGCCCGAAAGCCGCCGGGCGATGGCCTTGCCGATCCGGCCCAGGCCGACGATGCCGATCCTGCGTCCGCGCAAGGTGGCCGAAAGCGGGAAGGGCGCCTTGAGCCATTGGCCCTCGCGCAGGTAGCGATCGGCCTGCGGGATCTTGCGCAGGGTCGCCAGCAGCAGGCCGATGGTGAGATCGGCAACCTCGTCGTCGAGAACGCCCGGCGTGTTGGTGACCACGATGCCGCGCCGGGCCGCTTCCGCCGCATCCACGTTGTCGTAGCCCACGCCGAAGCTCGCGATGATCTCCGCATGGGGCAGGCGGTCGAGGAGCGAGGCTTCGAGCCGGCCGTAGAGCGTGCTCGTGGCGATGCCGCGGATGCGCGGCCCCACATCCCTCAGGAAGGCCTCCTGGTCCGGCTGCTCCCACAGACGGTGGAGGGTGCAGGCTCTTTCCAGGGTCTCGATGACGATCGGCCTCATCGGCGCCGTCATCAGGATGTCGGGTGGGCTCATGGGGTTTCCTGTCGTGCAGCTTCGGTCAGGGGAGGGAGCAGCGCGCGACCCCGCCCCGGCGCAGGGCCGCGTCGACGGCCTTGGCCTCGCGCTGGAGCGCGGCCTTCACATCATGGGGCAGGTCGAGCCAATGGCAACCGCGCAGTGCCGCCTCCAGGGCGTAGAGCGCATTGAGGCTGACGCGCTGCGGCAGCATGAACTTGAGGCGCCGGTACGCCTCGACGGAGCCCATGGCCCGCAGCTCGCCCGCGGTGCGGATGCCGGCTTCCTGCAGCCATCCCTGCGTGACGGGGCCGATGCCGGGCAGGGTGTGGAGAGGGGCATCGCTCATGCGGATCCATCCGGGGTGCGTGGCTTCATGCGTTCGCGGGAGAGCAAGTAGAGCCCCGATGCGATGACGATGCCAGCCCCGACGAAGGTCCAAGGATCGGGCCAGTCCCCGAACAGAAGGTAGCCGAGCACGAGCATCCAGACGATCTGCGTGTAGATGAAGGGTGCCAGGATCGCCGCCGGCGCCCGGGCATGGGCCAGAACGAGGAGCCAGTGCCCGAAGGCGCCGTAGAAGCCCGTGGTCGCCAGCAGGAACCAGACGAGGGGCGAGGAGGGCGTGGTCCAGATCCAGGGCAGGACGGGGGTCACGAAGACGATGCCGGCGAGGCTGGAATAGAGCGTGGTCGTGGCGATCGAATCGCTCCCGGCGAGCATCCGCGTCACGATGTTGTAGAAGGCATAGGCCACGGATCCCGCGAGCGACAGCAGGGCTGCGGGATGCATGGTGCCCAGGCCGGGGCGCGCGATCACGAGGATGCCGGCGAAGCCGACGGCGATGGCGGCGAGGCGCTGCCAGCCGATGCGCTCCCCCAGGATGGGACCTGCCAGCAGCGCCACCAGGAGGGGCGTCGCGAAGATGATGGACTGGGTTTCGACAAGCTGCAGATATTGCAGGGCAAGGAAGTTGCAGAGGGTCGAGGCGAAGAGCAGGAAGGAGCGGATGAGCTGAAGGGTGAGGCGGCGGGTCCTGAGGGCGCCCGGCTGCGTTCGCGGGTTGACGACCGCGAAGGTGAGCAGGGCCGCCGACATGTAGCGCGCCCACACGGTCACCATGGGGTCGACCGAGCGGTTGAGCCACTTGGCCGTCGCGTCGAGGCAGGAGAAGCAGAACAGCGCCGCGCACATGAGGGCGATGCCCGTCAGCCGGTTGCGGCGCTGGGCGAGCGTGCTGGCGGGCACGGACGGGGAGACGGTTTCGGCCATGTCGGGGATGCTAGCCGTTCCCTCCCCCGGAGGCGAATACCCCGGACGCACGCGGGCCGTGCGCCAGGGGCAGAGGTCGGAGGCCGCCGTCAGACGGTCGCGGCGAGTTCCGGCTCGCTGGCCTCCAGTCCATCGGCCTCGTCGTCGGTGTCGAAGCCGGTCTGGTCGGCTCCCGTGAGGCCGGCGAGATTCTTGGCAGCCCGGCGCAGGAGCTTGCGCAGGCGCTTTCGGTCCTTGTTGTCGAAGCCCTGGAGCAGTTCGGCCTCGACCTCGTCCCAGAGGGCGTCGATGGCAGCGGCCCTGCGCTTGCCTTCCTTGGTGAGCTTCACCCGCACGACCCGGGCGTCGCCGGGCTCCGTGTGGCGCTCCACCAGCTTGAGGGCGGACAGGCGAGAGACGGTCTTCGACGCCGTCGGCGGACGCACCCGCAGGATGGCCGCCAGCTCGCCCATCGTCATGGGGCCGGAATTGCTGAGAGCTTGAAGCACCTGCTCCTGCCCGGCGAAGAGGCCGAGCTCGGAGAGCTTGTCGCCCGTGCGGCTCCGATGCAGGCGCGAGGCTTGAACCAGAGCCCATCCGACGCTCTTGATGCCCGGATGCTTGATATCGGTGTCCATTGTCCCTCGCCGTTCGAAGCGTTGCCTTTCGTACCATGAGCGGAACTCATGACGGTACGATGACAAGCCGGCACAGTATTAACAGGCTAAGGGATCACGGTCGCCCGGCAAGGGCGCTCTCGTGCCAGCGGCGCAGCAGGATGTGGCTCACCGCAGCCAGCAACAGATAGAGCCCGATGCCGGTGAGCGCCAGGAGAACGAGAGCTGCGAAAAGGCGTGGGATGTTGAGACGGTACTGGCTCTCGATGATGCGATAGGCGAGCCCCGAGCCGGCGCCCGCCGAGCCCGCCGCCATCTCGGCCACCACGGCGCCGATGAGGGAAAGCCCGCCGGCGATCCGCAGCCCGGCCAGGAAGGCAGGAAGGGCCGCCGGGCGGCGCAGATACCAGAGCGCCTTCAGCCGTGCCCGCATGCGGGTCAGGGGGGAGTCGGAGGCGGGAGCGCCATAGAGCCGGAAAAGATCCATCAGGTTCCGGTCCACCGATTGCAGCCCCAGCATCGTGTTCGACAGGATGGGGAAGAAGGCGACGAGCCAGGCGCAGGCGAGAACGGCGGCGTCCTGCGGCATGTAGATCAGGAGCAGGGGCGCAATGGCGATCACCGGGGTCACCTGCAGCGCCACGGCGAAGGGGTAGAGCGAGTACTCGACGATTCGCGACAGGCTCAGCAGGACGGCCAGGAACACGCCGCCGCCCACCGCGAGCGCCAGGGCGAGGAGGGTTGTCCTGAGCGTGGTCAGGAGGGAGGCCCACAGAAGCGCCCCGTCGGCCACGAGGGTGGTGGCGACGAGGCTCGGCGCCGGCAGGATGTAGGGCGGAATGCCCTGCAGGCGCACCGCGCCCTCCCACCCGGCGAGCGCTGCGCCGAAGACCGCAAAGGGCAGGACGATCTTCAGGCGGCGGGAGGAGGCGGCGGCCATCACGCGTTCTCCTCGACGGAATGTTCGAGCAGGATGCGCGAGATCTCCCCGCACAGGGCCGCGTAGCGCGAACCGGTGCGAAAATCCGGCATGCGCGGCCCGGGCGCTTCGCCGGCGACGGTTGCGACGACGCGGCCTGGGCGCGGGGACATGACGGCGATGCGGCTCGACAGGTAGGCGCTCTCGTAGACGGAATGCGTGACGAACACGATGGTGCAGGCGAGCTCCCTCTGCAGGCGCAGGAGATCGTCGTTGAGCCGGAACCGCGTGATCTCGTCGAGCGCCGCAAAGGGCTCGTCCATCAGGAGCAGGCGCGGCTTGAGCGAGAGCGCGCGCGCAATCGACACGCGCATCTTCATGCCGCCCGACAGCTCGCGCGGATAGGCCCTCGCAAAATCGGAGAGCCCGACGAGGGCGAGGCTTTCCGTGATGCGCTCCTGCGCATCGCGCTTCGACACGCCCCGCAGGCGCAAGGGAAGCCACACATTGTCCGCCACGTCGGCCCAGGGCATCAGCGTCGGCTCCTGGAACACGAAGCCGATCTCGCTGCGATGATCCGCATCGGCGGAGCCGGGCCAGGTCACGGCTCCGGAGGTGGGTGCGTCGAGACCGGCGATGAGGCGCAGCACCGTCGACTTGCCGCAGCCGGAGGGCCCGAGAAGCGACACGAACTCGCCCGTGCGAATGCCGAGATCGAAGCCTTCAAGCGCCGTCACGCCGTTGGCGAAGACCTTGGTGATGCCTTGCAGGGTGACGAGCGGGGATGCGGGCGCGGTCATGGCATGCAGCGGGACCGGGGAGCCGGCGCCGATCTCCTTTATCGTTTCAGGTTCAGGCCCACGCCCTTGTTCACGAAGCGGAGCGTGTAGGCCTGCCTGTAGTCGAGATCCGGCTTGAAGAGGCCCGCCCTGACCATCTTGTCGAAAAAGTCCTTCATGCGTGCATCGGTCATGGCGCCGATGCCGAGCGTTTGTGCGTCTCCGGAATCGACGATGCCGCGCTCCTTCATCTTGGAATGCGAATAGTCCAGCAGTTCGTCCGTCATCTCCGGGTTGTCGCGCTTGATGAGCTCCCTCGCCTTCGTGTTGTCGCCATAGAGGTAGTTGTACCAGCCGACCGTGGAGGCATCGACGAAGCGCTGCACCAGATCCGGGTCCTTCTCCACCACCTCGCGGCGGGTCTCCACCGTGGTGGAATAGGTGCTGAAGCCGTGATCGGCGAGCAGGAACACGTTGGGCTTGAAGCCCGCCGCCTTCTCGACGGTCAGGGGCTCGGAGGTGACATAGCCCTGCTGCACCGCCCGCTTGTTGGCGATGAAGGGCGCCGGGTTGAAGCCGTAGGGCCTCACCTGCTCGTCCCTGAACCCGAACTCCGCCTTCATCCACTGGAAGAAGGTGGCAGCTGCATCCTTGGACAGGAGAATGTCGTTCGAGGCCTTCAGGCTCTCGAAGCTGTCGAGTCCCTGGCCCGGGTGGCTGAGGAGCACCTGGGGATCCTTTTGGAAGTGCGCCGCCACCACGACGGTGGGAATGTTCTTCTCCACCGCCGAGAAAGCCTGGATCATGCTGCCGCCCATGTAGAAGTCGAGCTTGCCGACGGTCATGAGCATGCGGTTGCTGGCGCGCGGGCCGCCCGGAACGATGGTGACCTTGAGGCCGTATTTCTCGTAGGTGCCGTCGGCCACGGCCTGGTAGTAGCCGCCGTGCTCCCCCTGCGCGAGCCAGTTCGTGCCGAAGGTCACCTCCGTCAGCGGCTGCGCGAGGGCGCTTCCGGCAAAACCGGCTGCCAGCAGGCCTGCAACACAAGCTCTCAGCGTCATGCGCTCCACCTCCGCCCCGGCCCCCGCCGGACGCGTCAGCTTCTGCGCGGTTCAGCCGGTCTTGGCAAGGTCCGCTGCGTCAGGAACGGGGTCTCGAGGCAGTCATTCCACGGCCCAAGGATAGGTCCAGGTTTCCGTCAGCGCCCGGTTGCCGGCGCGGAGGAAGGCACGCAGGTCCGTGGACTGCCCCGCCTCCAGCCTGACGTCGAGGGCGGCGCGGAAGCCGCCGATATGCGGGTTGGGCATCAGGAAGGAATTGGTGATCTGGCCCGTGGAGGTGGAGGGCACGAGCTGCACCTGCTCGGGCGCGCCCAAGTAATAGGGCAGGTTGCCGCCCGCGAAGTCCACGATGAAGCGGCGATGCCGCGGATCGCTCGGCGCGTTGGATCCGCTGGCGCGGGGCGGCGTCTGGAAGGTGTTGACCGCCTTGCCGCCCGGATGCATGGCGCCGATCGCCGCGGCGGCGCGCAGGCGGTAGGAGATGACGACCTCCTGCCCCGGCTCGTAGGCGCGGTTGGGCTGCCAATAGGCGACGATGTTGTCGTGGGTCTCGTCCGGGGTCGGGATCTCGACCAGCTCGACCCAGCCCTCTCCCCACTGGCCGATGGGCTCGACCCAGTAGCCGGGGCGCTGATGGTAATGCGCCTCCAGGTCCTGATAGTGCTCGAACTCGCGGTCGCGCTGCATCAGCCCGAAGCCGCGCGGGTTGTTGTCGCTGAAGGAGGAGATCGCCTTTCGGCCCGGGTTGCGCAAGGGGCGCCAGATCCACTCGCCCGCGCCGGACTGCATGAGCAGCCCGTCGGAATCATGGATCTCGGGGCGGTAGTCATCCGTCGTCTTGCGAGCGTTCTCGCCCTCGAAATACATGGAGGTCAGCGGCGCCAGGCCGACATTCGTCAGGGCTTGGCGCGGGAAGAGCGTGGCCGTCACGTCGAGGGTCGTCTCCTTCGAGGGATAGATGTCGAACCGGTAGGCTCCGGCGACGGAAGGACTGTCGAGGAGGGCATAGACGACGGCGCGCTCCTCGTTGGGCTTCGGCATCTCGACCCAGAACTCGCGGAAGTGCGGGAACTCCTCCGCCTCGCCGCTCTCCACGTTGATCGCGAGGCCGCGGGCCGAGAGGCCGTATTTCTGGCCGGCTCCGAGGAAGCGGAAATAGCTCGCGCCGAGGAAGGCGATGAGTTCGTCGAACACCTTCGGGTCGTTCAGCGGGTAGTGAAGCCTGAAGCCCGCAAAGCCCAGATTGACCGGCAGCGGCCGCTCGATCTTGTTGCGCCCGTAGTCGAACAGCTCCCGCTGATAGGGCACCGGCGTCGGCACCCCGTCGCGGATCACGTTCACCGTCACCGGGCGCTGGTAGAGGAATCCCAAGTGGAAGAGGTGCATCCGGAAGGGGCCGTTGCCGGAGGCGAGGAGCGCCCGGTCCGGCCGGAAGCGGATGTCGCGGTAATCGTCGAAGCTGAGCCGATTGAGGGGCTCCGGAAGCTGCGCCGCGGCTGCCTCGAAGGGGGCTGCCGACAGCTCGCGGGCCCGGCGCACCACATCCTCGTAGCGAAACGGATTCGGCTGCGGCACTCCGCTCTGCTGCGGCCAGCCGGGCCGATGGGACGCGGAGAGGGCCGTGGCGGCGAGCAGGCTTTGCAGGAGGGTGCGGCGGGACAGGATCGTCATGGCGAAAGGACTGTTCTCGTCGGGATGGGAAATGGCCAGGCTTCGTGAGCGGGATATGGGGCCGCGTCCCTCATCCGTGTAGCTCCGGCACTTAATGGGGGCTGAACGGTGATGCGGACAAGCCACAGGCTCCGGCAGGGTTAAAAAAATCCTCGGAAAGCCCTGAAAAACTCTTGTGATCCCCGGCGAATGTGATTATCTCACCCCTGCCCAATTTCGCACGTGCCTGTGGTCGTGTGTCGGTTGGTGGGCATCCGGACAAGAGGCCGGACAGCCGCCCGAGAGCGCTCTAGCTCTCGATACCCCTAACCGGCAGCCGGAGGCGAAAACCGGCGCACCCCGTTCTCAACGGGGGACGCGACTTAAAGCAACGACGAACGGGCTTTTTTGGTCTCGTTGGCCCTCCAAAGGTCAACACCGAAGAGGCTTGTTTATCATTGCCAGGCGTGCGGATGGAGTATCCCCATCCAATCCAAGGCAGCATCGTCGGGTGAAGAGCCCATCGCCGCTTCTCGTGTCTCCATCGCACGAAGCGGGATGCGATCTTCCCTCGCTGACGCCGGGCGGCAGGACATCCTGACCGTCTGAACTTCAATCCGGAGGCTGAACAAGACCTCCATTGAACCTTTGGTGGGGAGAGCGCCATGACGCAGCGCATCCGTGAATTCCTGCGCAACCGACGTGAGGACGGCCCGTGCGTGGTCGTCGACCTCGAGGTCGTGCGCGACAACTATGCCAAGTTTGCCCGTGCGCTCCCCGACACGCGCGTGTTCTACGCCGTGAAGGCCAACCCGGAGCCGCAGGTGCTCAAGCTCCTGGCCGAGCTCGGCTCGTGCTTCGACACGGCGTCCGTGGTCGAGATCCAGCTCGCGCTGGATGCCGGCGCCACGCCCGACCGCATCTCCTTCGGCAACACGATCAAGAAGGAGCGCGACATCGTTCGCGCCCTCGAGCTTGGCGTGCGCCTCTACGCGGTCGACTGCGAGGCCGAGGTCGAGAAGATTTCTCGCGCGGCTGCGGCAGCAGGTGTCGATGCGTCCGAGGTGAAGGTGTTCTGCCGCATCCTGTGCGACGGCGCCGGCGCCGAGTGGCCGCTCTCCCGCAAGTTCGGCTGCGTGCCCGAGATGGCCGTGGACGTGCTGGAGCATGCCTATCGTCAGGGGCTCGACGCTTACGGCGTGTCGTTCCACGTGGGCTCGCAGCAGCGCAACACCGAGGCCTGGGATCAGGCTCTGGGTTCCGCGTCCGCGATCTTCCGTGAATGCGCCGACCGCGGCATCCACCTGTCGATGGTCAATCTCGGCGGCGGCTTCCCGACGAAGTACCTGAAGACCGTTCCTCAGGTGGAGGCCTATGGCGAGTCGATCTTCCGGGCGCTGTCGAAGCACTTCGGCAACCGCATCCCGGAGACGATCATCGAGCCGGGCCGCGGCATGGTCGGCAACGCGGGCATCATCGAGGCCGAGGTCGTTCTCGTCTCGAAGAAGAGCCGCAATGAGGACGAGGTGCGCTGGGTCTATCTCGACATCGGCAAGTTCGGCGGTCTCGCCGAGACGATGGACGAGTCGATCCGCTACCCGATCCGCACGGAGCACGACGACGACCGCAAGGTGCCGTGCGTGCTCGCCGGGCCCACCTGCGACTCGGCCGACGTTCTCTACGAGAAGGAGCCCTATCTGCTCCCCGTCTCGCTGGAGATCGGCGACAAGGTGCTGATCGAGGGCACGGGCGCCTACACGACCACCTACTCGGCGGTCGCCTTCAACGGCTTCCCGCCGCTGAAGTCCTACGTGATCTAGCTCACGTCCCGCCTGCCTCGTTGAATGAGGCAGGCACAACCCCAACACGTTGTCCCGGACGGCCGGCGCAGGATTGCGCTGGTGCGAGGGCTGTCGCTCACCCCACGCGTTATGGGAGGCCACGGCCATGATCACGATCCGCGAAGAAACCTTCCGCGATGTCGAGCCGCGCGAGGCGCTGCTCGACGCCTGCTTCGGACCCGCCCGGTTCCAGAAGACCTGCGAGCGCCTGCGCGAGGGCCGGCTTCCGGCCGATGGCCTGGCGCTCGTCATCGACCGCGACGACGAGGTCATCGGCACGGTCCGGCTGTGGCATGTCTCCGCCGGCCCGAACCGCCCCGCTCTCATGCTGGGCCCCATCGCCATCGACCCGTCCGTCCAGGGCCTCGGCCTCGGGGGAAAGCTGATGCGCGAGGCGCTCAAGCGCGCGGCCGCGCTCGGCCACAAGGCGGTGCTGCTGGTGGGCGATGCGCCCTATTACGAGCGTTTCGGCTTCTCGACCGAGAAGACCGGCTCCCTCTGGCTGCCGGGTCCTTACGAGCGCGGCCGGTTTCTTGCGCTGGAACTCGAGGCTGGTGCTCTCGACGGTGCGCGCGGGCTCGTCTCGGCCACAGGCGCCTTCGAGCAGAAGCCGGATCTTGAGGCGCTCGTGGCCGCTGCCGCGCAAGGCGCCTTGGCCGGCCTTCGCCCAGGTCACTAAGGGCGCTACCCTTCCGAGGGCCGCAACCGTTCGGCCCTCGGATTGGGCAGCACGAAGGTAATGGCGGCAGCCGCCAGCATGTAGACGACGAACCCGAGGCAGATCGCCTCCAGGCTGATCCCTACGTCGAACAGCAAGCCGATGGCGCCTGGCGTCGCGGCCGACGCCACCACCATGATGGCGCCGGCGAGCGCGCGAATCTTGCCGAGATGCGTGGTGCCGAACAGTTCCGCCAGAACGGCCGCGATCACCACGTTGGTGCAGCCGGAGGTCAGGCCGATCAGCCCGAAGAACATGAGCGGCAGGAACGGCGCGTCGAACAGGGCGAGCGCGAGGGACGCCGCCGTCATGCCTGTCAGGTAGAAATGGCTGAGGCGCACCGCCCCGAATCGGTCGACGAAGCTTCCCGCCGTCATGGCGACCACCACCGACACCAGGGCGAAGAGCGTGATGCTGCTCGCCAGAAGCTCCAGGGACCAGCCCTTCACCTCGGCGATGAAGCGCTGATGGAAGAAATAGGCGGTCATGATGGCCGGGTAGCCGATCATCGTGGGAATGAGCGCGAGAAAGCGCCAGTCGCGCACAATATCGGTCCAACGTGGTCCTGCCTCGCTCGAAGCCATTTTGCGCGTGGACTCCTCAAGGTCCGGATCCTTGCGCCTCAAGGCGAATCCCAGCAGCCAGCCGAGGCCGAGAGCCGCGATGATGGCAAGCGCGGCGATGCGCCAGGTCGCCGTCCATCCGATGGCCGTGATCAGCGCGATGGCAACGGCGGGAAAAATGGCCTCGCCGGCCGGAAAGCCGAGGGCCGCGACGCCCAGAGCCCTGCCGCGGACGCCCTCGTCGAGGCGGGCGGTGCTCATGACTCCCGCGTGGCTCAGCATGCCCTGGCCGAAAAGGCGCAGGGCGAACAGGCTCAGGCCCAGCACGACCACGCTGGGTGCGAGCGAGAGGCTGAGCGCTGCGGCCGCCAGGCCGAGCATGGCCGTGGTGGCGTAGAGGCGGATATCGACCCGGTCGATGACGCTGCCGACCCAGATCATCAGCAGGCCCGAGGAGAGCGTCGCGAGCGAGTAGATGGAGCCGAAGGCGCCGTGGGTCAGGCCGAAGGCATCCCGGATGCCGGGCCCCGACAGGGAGATGAAGAAGGTCTGGCCGAAGGAGGACAGGAAGGTCAGCGCGAACCCCAGGCCGATCACGCGTCCGTGACGCATGAGAAGGTGATGGAATGTCATCGGTTGCCGTCGGGTGGGAGATGCCAAGCTCGGCATCATGAAGCCTTGTTGCGCCATGTCGAGAGCCAAATGGGCATGGCAGGAATGCTGTCCGAGGGGAAACGGCCGTCCGGCGCCGGGAAGTGGCTCCAGGCATTGACCCCAGGGGCCCGTCAATCCTAGATGCGGCCAAACCCGCTATCCGGCGTTTCACCTTTTCCATCGCTGCTTTCGCAAGGAGACAGATCTGATGACCACCTGGCCCGTTCATGGTCGCATCACCGGACCGATCGTGATGATCGGCTTCGGCTCGATCGGCAAAGGCATGCTGCCCCTCATCGAGCGGCACTTCGAGTTCGACAAGAACCGGTTCACGGTCATCGATCCGGTCGACACCGACCGCAGCATGCTGGACGTGCGCGGCATCACCCTGGTCCACAAGGCGCTCACCCGCGACAACTACCGGGAGATCCTCACCCCTCTCCTGACGGAAGGCGGCGGCCAGGGCTTCTGCGTGAACCTGTCGGTGGACACTTCCTCGCGGGACATCATGGAACTGTGCCGCGAGATCGGCGCGCTCTACATCGACACCGTGGCCGAGCCATGGGCCGGCTTCTACTTCGACAAGAGCGCCGGCCCGGCCGAGCGCACCAACTACATGCTGCGCGAGAACATTCTCGATGCGCGCCGGCAGAAGCCCGGCGGCACCACGGCAGTGTCCTGCTGCGGCGCCAATCCCGGCATGGTGTCCTGGTTCGTCAAGCAGGCGCTCCTCAACATCGCCAAGGATACCGGCATCGAGCACGAGGAGCCGAAGTCCCGCGAGGACTGGGCGCGCCTCATGCAGCGCGTCGGCGTCAAGGGCATCCACATCGCCGAGCGCGACACCCAGCGCGCGGAGCATCCGAAGCCCATGGGCGTGTTCGTGAACACCTGGTCCGTGGAGGGCTTCGTGTCGGAGGGCATGCAGCCGGCGGAGCTCGGCTGGGGCACGCACGAAACCTGGATGCCGGAGAACGGCCGCACGCACGACAAGGGCTGCGGAGCCGCGATCTACCTGCTCCAGCCCGGCGCCAACACCCGCGTGCGCACCTGGTGCCCCACGCCCGGCCCGCAATACGGCTTCCTGGTCACGCACAACGAGGCGATCTCGATCGCCGACTACTTCACCGTGCGCGAGGGTGACAAGGTCGCTTACCGGCCCACCTGCCACTATGCCTATCATCCGGCGAACGATGCCGTGCTCTCCTTGCACGAGATGTTCGGCAATGCCGGCAAGGTGCAGGAGAAGCACCACATCCTCACCGAGGACGAGATCGTCGACGGCATCGACGAACTCGGCGTGCTGCTCTATGGCCACGGCAAGAACGCCTATTGGTACGGCTCGCAGCTTTCCATCGAGGAGACCCGCAAGCTGGCGCCCTATCAGAACGCCACCGGCCTTCAGGTGAGCTCCGCCGTGCTGGCCGGCATGGTCTGGGCGCTGGAGAACCCGAATGCGGGCATCGTGGAGGCGGACGATCTCGACTTCCGCCGCTGCCTCGAGGTCCAGATGCCTTACCTCGGCCCGGTGAACGGCTATTATACGGACTGGACGCCGCTCGACGATCGTCCCGGCTTCTTCCCGGAGGACATCGACACGTCCGACCCGTGGCAGTTCCGGAACATCCTGGTGCGGTAGAACCGCTCTCCGCCGTTCCCGGTTGCCGCAAGGCGCCGGGAACGGCACTGAGGATTGAGGATGCCCCACTTCGACGAATTCTATGCCAACAAGCTGCGCGGGGGCCTCGGCGTCACCGATGCCGAGAGCGTGCTCGATCTGCGGGGCGCTTCGCGGGAGCGGGCGGAGGCCTCGATTCAGGACATGCTGGAGCGCAGCCGCTTCGGCACGCGCAAATCCGTGGCCGTGCGCCTCGATCCGCCGCCTGAGGGCGGGGGCGAGACGCTCTTTCAGCCCATCGGCCGCGCGCTCCTGGAGGCCAAGAAGCGCGGCTGGATCGACCGCCTGCAGACCCTGCCGGCGCAGGACGGCCTCGGCTTCTACGTGGTTCTTGCGGGAAAGCCGGACCAGAAGGCTTGAGCCTCTTCAGGCCCGCACAACCCGCTGATTCTTCGGGCGCCGGAACAGACTGCGCAGAAATCCCAGAAACAGCAGGATGCCGCCCCAGACGGCGACGAAGCCGCCGGCAGCCGAAAGCACGCCCTCCTCGGTAACCGGCAGGGCGGGCTCGAAGTCCCGGTAGACCGCTTCCATCACATCCCGGTCCCCGTCGCGCATCATCAGCGCGATGCGCGCGAAGGGGCCGGCCTCCATCATGGAGCCCCGGTGCGCCTCCAGGCGGCTCAGGCGCTCCACGTTGGCCTGCATGGCCGCGCCCTGGCGGCTCACCAGATCGTCGGCGTTGGAGCGCAGGCGCGCGATGGCGCCCTCCCGGGTTTCGCCGTTCGCCTGGGCATCCGCCTCGAAGCGCTGGATCACGTGCCTGAGCTCGTCCACCGCTCCGCCGAGACGCTGACGGTATTGCTGCGCGAATTCGGGCCCCTGCGAGGCGATGCCGCCGCCGAGAAGCCCCAGCCCGAAGGCGACGATGCGGACGATCCGGGACAAGCTTGACCTCCTCAACCCTCAAGCGCCGCGAGGATATCTTGTTCCGCGACCTCGTCGAGGGGCTTGGCGATCTTGAGCGCCCGGGTCTTCCGGCCGGGCTCCATGACCAGGATGACGGTCTCGATCCCTGGGCAGCCGGGATCGTTGCAGGCGATCTCGTTGACGGCGAAGGCGGTATCGGACGAGGTCCGGAGCGCGGCGCGCGCCAGGTCCTTGACCCGGTCGACCGCCCGCTTGTCGGGCTTGGGCAGGCCGAAGGTTCCCCGCAGGAAGGCGCCGAAGAGAGCCACGGGCGATCTCATGCGGGCAGGGTCAGGACGCCGGCCCGGCCGTCCTCGCAGCCGAAGGCGAGACGCCGGCCGGCCTTGTCCCAGGCCATGGCGGTGACGCCGCTGTCCTTGACGGCAGGGCGAACGAGCAGTTCGGAGGCATCGGTCAACCGGATGAGGAGGATGCAGCCGTCCTCGTAGCCCACCGCCAGCACGAGTGAGTTCGGGTGGAAGGCCACCCGGCTGACCTTGGCGGGCCTGACGCCGCATTCCCGCGGTGCCTTGCCCATGGGGCCTTCCTTCGACTCGAACGGCCAGATGATCGCGGCCTCCGCGCCGGAGGTGGCGAGCCACTTGCCGTCTCCCGACCAGGAGAAGGAGCGCGTCTTCGAGGGATAGCCGCTCATGCGCATGTGCCCCTTGTCGGGGATGAGCCGCCAGCCGTGCAGGGCGTTCTCCTGCATCGAGGTCACCACGAAGCGGCCGTCCGGCGACCAGGTGACGTCGAGATGCGAGCCCTTCCACTCGAGCATTTCGGGCTTCGCCTCCACGTTGGGAAACCAGAGCGTGGCGCCGTTGTAATGGGAGATCGCGAGCCGGTAGCCCTTGGGGGCGAAGGCAAGGCCGCGCGCGGTGGAGGGCACCTCGAGAACCTTCTCCCGCCCCCGGTCGTCGCGGGCGAACACGCGCTTGCCGGCCGCATAGGCAAAGGCGCCACCCGCGCTCAGCGCAAGCGAATCGATCCAGGCGCCCTTCGTCTCCGCCAGGGTTCTCGTCGATCCGTCCGGCCCCGTCACGGCCACGCGCCCGTCATCGCCCCCGGTGACGAACCGCTCGCCGTCGCTGGCCGCCACCAGCACGCCCGCATCCGGATGGGCCTCGACCCGGTGGGTCTCGCCCTCCTTCGCCAGCAGGACCCCGCCATCGCCGAGCCCGAGGGCGGCGGTGCCCTTCAGCCAGCCGATGCCGGTGACGTGAGCGCCCGCATCCAGGGGCGTCACGCTTTGGGTCAAAGACGGAGCGGTTCCAGAACTCATCGAAACAATCCCTTCCTGCGGGCTGCCCATACCACAGATTGGCAAATCGGGGACAAGGGCCTTGCGACTTTTGGGGGTGCACCCACCGATGCTCCGCCGGGTTAAGCCTTTTGCGCCTTCGCCCTCCGGCCCCCTCTGGCCCACAATGAATGCTGAATGTGTGGAGTGACGGAATGCGGATCTTCCCCCTCGCTGCGATTGTCCTTGCAACCCTGGCTCCCGCCGGTCTCCGCGCACAGGAGCAGGGGAGGGATCCCTCGGCGAGGGAGGCGCTCAAGGCAGCCTGCGAGAGAGACGCGCGCCTGGTCTACCGCACCGGCTCCAGCACGGCTGAGGACGTTCGGCAGCGGCTGATCGAGGCACGGCGGGCCTATGTGAAGGACTGCATCCAGAAGGGAGCCGCGGTGCGGGGCTGAGCCTCGCGCCTTCATCGGCACCCCATCTTGCCTCGACGCCCGAAGCGTCAGGCTGCGCAGGCCAGGAATCCCTCGCGGATGGCCTTCTCGTTCAGGTCGCGGCCGATGAAGACCACCTTGGAGGTGCGCTTCTCGCCGGGCTTCCAATCACCCTGCACGTCGCCGTCCAGGATCATGTGGACGCCCTGGAAGACAAAGCGTTTCGGCTCGTTGGGAAAAGCGACGATGCCCTTGCAGCGCAGGATGTTCGGCCCCTCGACCTGGGTGAGGTTGGAGATCCAGGGCATGAACTTTTCCGGGTCCACCTCGCCGTCGATGGCAACCGAGACGGACTGCATCTCCTCGTCGTGGTGATGGTGGTGTCCCTCCTCGAGGAAATCCGGCTCGATCTCGATGATGCGGTCGAGATCGAAGGCCTTGCGGTCGAGCACCTCCGCGATCGGGACGGCGCAGTTCTGCGTCCGGTGGAGCCTGGCATAGGGATTGATGGCGCGGATGCGGGCCTCGACCTCCTCCAGCTCCTTGTCCGAGACGAGATCGATCTTGTTGAGGATGATCACGTCGGCGAAGGCGATCTGGTTCTTGGCCTCGGGCGCGTCCTTCAGCCGGTCCGAGAGCCACTTGGCGTCCGCCACCGTCACCACCGCATCGAGGCGGGCGGCGTCGGACACGTCCTGATCCATGAAGAAGGTCTGGGCTACGGGGGCCGGGTCTGCGAGGCCCGTGGTCTCGACGATGATGGCGTCGAACTTTCCCTTGCGCTTCATCAGACCGTCGAGGATGCGGATCAGGTCGCCGCGCACGGTGCAGCAGATGCACCCGTTGTTCATCTCGAACACCTCCTCGTCGGCGCCGACGACGAGCTCGTTGTCGATCCCGATCTCGCCGAACTCGTTGACGATCACGGCATATTTCTTGCCGTGCTGCTCGGTGAGGATGCGGTTGAGGAGGGTGGTCTTGCCGGCTCCGAGATAGCCTGTGAGGACGGTGACGGGGATCTTGTCGGTCATCGCGTTCATCCGCAACTTTCATCCTCCCCTTGAGGGGGAGGATCGGCCGAACAGGCCGAGGTGGGGTGGGAAACACCAAACTGGGCGAGGTCGCGCTGCCACCCCACCCCGGAGCCCTGACGCACTCCGACCCTCCCCCTCAAGGGGAGGGTAGTATTCAGCTCGATAAAGCCGCGCTGAAGGCCCTTATATTGTGTCTCATCATGTCAATGTAAGTGCCGGCGGGGCCGTTTGCCTCCGAGAGCGCGTCGGAATAGACGCGGGCGCCGATCCGGGCACCGGTTTCCTTGGCGATGCGCTCCATCAGGCGGGCATCGGAGACGTTTTCCACGAAAACCGCAGCGATCCTCTCGCGCCTGATCTGCTGGATGATGCGGGCGACGTCCTTGGCCGAGGCCTCCGCTTCGGTGGAGACCCCCTGGGGCGACACGAAGTCGATGCCGTAGGCCGCCTCGAAATACCGGAAGGCGTCGTGGGAGGTGATGATCCTGCGGCGGTCGGCCGGAATGCCGGCCACCAGGCTCTTCACCTCCGCTTCCAGGGCGTCGAGTTGCTTCAGATAGGATGCGGCATTGGCTTCGTAGGCGGACCTGCCGGCAGCGTCGGCAGCGATCAGGGCGTCCCGGATGTTGGCCACGTAGATCCTGGCATTGGCGATGCTCTGCCAGGCGTGGGGATCGTCGCCCCCATGGCCGTGACCATGTCCATGGTCCTCGCCCTTCAGCGGCTTCACGCCCTGGGACGCCTCGATCTTCGCAGCCTTGGTGCCGGAGGATTTGACGAGGCGGTCGATCCAGCCCTCGAATTTCAGGCCGTTGGTGAAGACGATCTTCGCTTCTGTAAGGCGGCGTCCGTCCGCCGGGGTCGGCGCATAGACATGGGCATCGCCGTTGGGGCCGACGAGGGTTGTCACCTCGACCCGTTCTCCGCCCACGTTGCGCACCATGTCGCCGAGGATCGAGAAGGTCGCCACGACCTTCAGCCTGTCCGCGCCCTGCGCTGCGGCCGGCAGGGAGGCGGCGGCAAGGGTGAGGCATCCTGCCAGCCAGGCGAGGGCGGTGCGTCTTGTGGGCATGGGCTTTGATCCTTCAGAGGCGAGATCAGGCTTCCAGATGCTTGCCGGGCCAGGCGAGCCAGAGCAGGCCGCCCTCGCGCCCGAGCAGGAGGGAGAATCCGTAGACGGCGCCGGCCGAGAGAATGATCGCAGGGCCTGCGGGAAGCTCCACGTGAAAGGAGAGCAGCAGGCCGCTCACGCCCGAGACCATGCCGATGAGCACCGAGGCGAGCATCATCTTGGTGATGTCGCCGGTCCAGAACCGGGAGGCGGCGGCCGGCAGCATCATCATGCCCACGGCCAGCAAGGTGCCGAGGGCATGAAAGCCGCCGACCAGGTTCATGACCACGAGGCCGAGGAAAATCAGGTGCGTCGGCGTGCCGGCCCGGCTCACCGAGCGCAGGAAGATAGGGTCCACGCATTCGAGCACGAGCGGACGGTAGAGCACCGCGAGCGCGAGCACGGTCAGCGTGGAGATGGAAGCCAGCAGCAGCAGCGTGTTGTCGTCGAGCGCCAGCACCGTGCCGAAGAGAACGTGCAGGAGGTCCACGTTCGAGCCGCGCAGCGACACGAGGGTCACGCCGAGCGCCAGGGACAGGAGATAGAAGGCCGCGAGCGAGGCGTCCTCCTTCAGCGCGGTGAAGCGCGAAACGAGGCCGGCCGCGACGGCGACCACGACGCCCGCGACCAGGCCGCCAACCGTCATGGCCGGGAGCGAGAGGCCCGCCATGAGGTAGCCCACCGCGGCTCCCGGCAGGATGGCGTGGGCCATGGCGTCCCCGGTGAGGCTCATGCGCCGGAGCATCAGGAACACGCCGATGGGGCCGCCGCCGAGCGCAATGGCGATGATGCCCACGAGCGCACGCTGCATGAACTCGTATTCGGCAAAGGGCGTGTAGACCAGGTCGAGCATGGCAAGCCGTTATGCGACGCTGCGGTGGCACACGTCCGCATGCGGATCGTGGGCCTCCACCATGCGGCGGGCCCTGAGAAGGTTCTCGGGGCTCAGGACCTCGTGCGTCAGGCCCCAGGCCACCGGCTCGCGGGCGATGAGCAGGGTCTGCGGGAAGATGCGCTGGACCATGTCGAGGTCGTGCAGCACGGCCACCACCGTGCGGGACTCGGTATGCCAGCGGCGGACGACGGCGAGCAGGTCGGCAGTGGTCTTGGCGTCGATGGCGGTGAAGGGCTCGTCCAACAGGATCACGGGAGCATCCTGAAGCAGAAGCCGGGCGAAGAGAGCCCGCTGCATCTGCCCGCCGGACAGGGTCGAGATGGGCCGCCGCTCGAAGCCGATGAGGCCCACCGCCGCCAGGGCCTGCTCGATCCTGGTCCTGTCCTGCCGGCCGATGCTGCCGAAGAGGCCGGAGCGAGACCACAGGCCCATGGCGACGAGGTCATAGACAGACAGCGGGAAGGAGCGGTCGATCTCGGCGGCCTGGGGGAGGTAAGCGATGCCCGAGGCCGGGTGCTTGAGGCGGATATGGCCCTCCAGGGGCTTGAGCGTCCCGACGATGCCCTTGAGCAGGGTGGACTTTCCGGCCCCGTTGGGCCCGACCACGGCCATGAGGCTCCCCGCCGGGATTTCCCCGTCGAGATGGTGCACGGCGGGCCGGCGGCCGTAGCCCAGGGTCACTTCATCGAAGCGGATGGCGGAGGGTGCGTGAGACATGCGCTACCCCATGACTCCGAGGACCATCAGCCACAGACCGGCCAGCAGGACGCCGGCTCCGGCCACGCGCTGCCCGACCGAGAGGCGCAGGAGCGAGAAGGTAGGCTCAGCGGCAATTGCCCGGTGCTCGTGGGCATGGTGGTGGTGATGGCCATGGGACATGGCCACCTACATAGACCGATCCCGAGCGGATTTCCAGAGGCGTACAGTATTTTATACGCCCCTTGAACAACTTGGTTTACAAGGCTTTTTAGAAGGCGGGGTGATATTGATAAAGCCAGGTCTCGCTCAGCACCTCGTCGCCGTTGCGCAGGTAGCAGCGCATCTCCACCGGCTCGGTTCCGGTCACGGTCAGGTCGAACTGGGTGCGCCAGTGGCCGGGCACGTTGTTGGGTACGGCTTCGGTGAGGATGTTCGAGAACTCGCCGCGGGAGGCGGTGAGCACGGGATTCGGGATCACGCCGCTCGGCAGCTTGGTCAGGGGCTGGCCGATGAACTCCACCATGAACTTGCGCACGCCCTTCGGCCGGTTGGTGCCCGCCTGGCCGCCATTGCCGAGGCGGGTGGCGATCACCCGGGCCAGCGGCGTCGGATAGGGCTCCTCCGCCGACCAGTGCATGCGATAGCGCAGCTCGAGCGCCTGTCCTGCCCGCACCGGCTCGGCCGGCACCCACATGGCCACGATGTTGTCGTGGATCTCGTCGTCGGTGGGGATCTCCACGAGTTGGACGGAGCCCCGGCCCCAGGCGCCCTGCGGCTCGATCCAGAGGGAGGGGCGGCGGTCGTAATAGACGCCGTCGAGGTAGTGGTCGAAGTTCCGGTCGCGCTGGAGCAGGCCGAAGCCCTTCGGATTTTCGTCGGCGAAGGCCGAGGTGATGATGCGCGGCGGGTTGTTCAGGGGGCGCCAGATGCGCTCCCCGGCACCGGTCCAGAGGGCCAGACCGTCCGAGTCGTGGATCTCCGGCCGCCAGTCGATGGCGGTGGTCTTCGCCTTCTCCGAATACCAGTACATGGAGGTGAGCGGCGCAAGACCGAGGCGGCTTACGTCCTGGCGCATGTAGACCGCGCTGTCGATGTCCATGATGACCGCGGCGGCGCGCTGCATCACGAAGCGGTAGGCTCCGGCCACGCTTGGGCCGTCGAGGAGCGCATAGACGGTGACCGTGTTGGAGCCCGGCTGCGGCGTCTCGAAGTAGACATGGGTGAAGTCGGGGAATTCCTCGCTCTTCCCGAACACGGCCACGTCCACCGCGAGGCCGCGGGCGGAGAGGCCGTACTGGTAGAGCTCGCCGATGGCCCGGAAGTAGGAAGCGCCGAGGAAGGCCACCCAGTCGTTTCTGCGCCAGTCGAGCTTGCCGGTCCGCGCCTCCTGGAAGCGGAATCCGGCAAAGCCCGAATTGTCCGGCAGCTTATGGGCCGGCGAGTCCGCCGGCATGTCGAAGTAGTTGCTGTCGTAGATGATCTCGCGGGCCTGTCCGCCCTCGACCACATGCATGCGCACCGGCTTCTGGAAGAAGCGGCCCAGGTGAAAGAAGGTGACCGGGAACTCGCTGGGGCCGTTGGCCCAGAGCGCGAGGTCCGTCTTGAACCGGATCTTGCCATGGGCGTCGTAATCGATCTGGTGGAGCACCTCCGGGGAGGGGCTGGGCGGCGCCAGGTAAGAGGAACGGGCCATGCTCTGCGCCCGCTTCTTCAGATCGTCGAAGGAGAACGGCGAGGAGGCCCCCATCTTCAGGCCCTGCTGCGCCAGGGCAGGGGCGGAGAATCCCTGGGCGGCAAGGGCCGCCGTGGCGGTTGCGGTTTGAAGGAACTGGCGACGATTGATCATGGATGAGCGCATGTATCTGTGGAGGAGGGCACCCCTACCGACCAAGGTGGCAGGATTAAGTCCCTCTTAGCCTCTTGAGAATTCCTCGTCAGCGGTCAAAGTTACCCCACACACAGGTGCGGCGACGGCTGCGCCACAGATAGGGAGTACGCCATGCATCGAAAAGTCATGCGCCGCCTCGTGGGCGCAGCAACCGCCATCGCGCTGGCCGGAGCAAGCCTTCCCGCCCACGCCCAGGATTTCATCAACGTCCTGACCGGCGGCACCTCCGGCGTCTATTACCCGCTCGGCGTTGCACTCTCCAAGATCTTCACCGACAAGGTGCAGGGCTCCCGTCCGTCGGTCCAGGCCACGAAGGCCTCCGTCGAGAACCTCACCCTCCTGCAGCAGGGCAAGGGCGAGATCGGCTTCACCCTGGGCGACAGCCTCGCCATGGGCTGGGCCGGCGACGAGGAGGCGGGCTTCAAGGGCAAGCTCGACAAGCTGCGCGGCATCACCGCCATCTACCCGAACTACATCCAGATCGTGGCCACCCAGGAATCCGGCATCAAGTCGCTGGCGGATCTCAAGGGCAAGCGCCTGTCCGTCGGCGCGCCGAAATCCGGTACCGAGCTCAACGCCCGGGCGATCCTCCAGGGCGCGGGCCTCTCCTACAAGGATCTCGGCAAGGTCGAGTATCTGCCCTTCGGCGAGTCCGTCGAGCTCATGAAGAACCGCCAGCTCGACGCCACCCTGCAATCGGCCGGCCTCGGCGTCTCCTCGATCCGCGATCTTGCCACCTCCGTGCCGATCGTGGTGGTGGAGATTCCGGCCTCCGTCGTGGACAAGGTCGGCACGCCCTACGTGAAGGCCACGATCCCGGCCAACACCTATGGCGGCCAGACGGCCCCCGTGCAGACGGCAGCCGTCGTGAACTACCTCGTCACCCATTCCGGCGTGAAGGACGAGACCGTCTACCAGATGACCAAGGCGATCTATGAAAGCCTGCCGGACCTGGTGGCCGCCCATGCCGCCGCCAAGGACATCAAGCTCGAGAGCGCGCTCTCCGGCATGCCGATTCCGATGCATCCCGGCGCGCAGCGCTACTTCGACGAAAAAGGCGTCAAGAAGCAGGGTTCGTGATTTCACCCCTCCCTTGATTGACAAACGGGCCGGGGCAGGTGAACTGCTCCGGCTTTTTCGTGACAAGAAGAACGATCCGTGAGGAGCCGCAGATGAGCCAGGGCGTCAACGCTTCCGAACTCGCCCAGATGGAAGCGCCGGCGGAATCCGTGAATCCGGAGCACGGCCTGCCGGAAAGCTTCGGCGAGGGTTTCCTGGGGAGGCTCCTGTTCTGGATCGCCGTCTCGTTCTCCACGTTCCAGATCATCACCTCCTTCGGCATTCCCCTCGACCAGCCCTTCATCGCAGGCTTGAGCCTCACGCATCTCTGGGCCGTCACCATGGTGGCCTGGGCGGCCTGGCTGATCGGGCTTGCCGTTCGCCGCCGCCGCAGCGTCGATGGCATCCTTGCCTGGCTCGCCGTCGCGGTCGCCTTCGGGCTCGTCCTGCGGTTCGGCGGCAGCATGCCGAGCCAGGTGGTGCGCACCCTCCACGTGGGCTTCCTGTGCCTCGTGGCAGGGGCGATGATCGCCAATCACCGCTCGGGCTCCTCGTCCCTGCGCGCCCTCGGCTGGATCGTCGGTGCCGTCAGCTTCCTGGTGGGCCTGTACCACTGGGCCTTCTACGAGGAGCTTGTCGTTCGCGCAGGCGATCTCACGACGGTCGATCTTGCCGTGGGCATCGCCGGGCTCGCGATCCTCATGTATCTCATCTGGCGCGTCATGGGTCCGGCGCTTCCCATCGTCGCGGGCCTGTTCCTGTCCTACTGCCTGTTCGGGCACCTCCTGCCGGCTCCCCTCGACCATCGCGGCTACTCGCTCGAGCAGGTGGTCGAGCACATGTCCTTCGGAACGGAGGGCATCTACGGCACGCCCACGCTGGTTTCGGCCACCTACATCTTCCTGTTCATCCTGTTCGGCGCCTTCATGGAGAAGGCCGGCGTCATCGATTTCTTCAACGACATCTCCATGGCGGTCTTCGGCGACAAGCAGGGCGGTCCCGGCAAGGTCTGCGTGGCGTCCTCCGCGCTCATGGGCACCGTGTCGGGCTCGGGCGTCGCCAACGTGGTGGCCTCGGGCCAATTCACGATCCCGCTCATGAAGCGCTTCGGCTTCCCCTCCGCTTTCGCCGGCGGAGTGGAGGCGACCTCGTCCATGGGCGGCCAGATCATGCCGCCGGTCATGGGCGCCGTGGCCTTCATCATGGCCGAGACCATCGACGTGCCCTACTCGAAGATCGTCGAGGCTGCGATCATCCCGGCGATCCTCTATTTCGCGGCCTGCTATCTGGCGGTGCATCTCGAGGCCGGCAAGCGTAACCTGCGTGGCCTGCCCAAAAGCGAGCTGCCCGATGCTTGGGCCGAGATGAGGAGGAAGTGGTTCCTCCTCGCTCCACTCGGCGTACTGGTCTACCTGCTCTTTGCCGGATACACGCCGCTCTTCGCCGGTGCGGTCGGCCTCTCGCTCACCGTGGCGCTGATCCTCGGCACGGCCATCGCGGCGGGTCTCGGCACGCCGGCCCTGCGCATCGCTTTCTGGATCGGTCTGGCGCTGGTCTCCGCCTATTCGCTCGCTTCGACCGTGACGCTCGTCGTGCTCGTGGTGGCGGCCCTCTCCCTGTGGAACGCCTTTTCGGGTCGGGGACGCACGACCTTGAAAGCCTGCGTCGATGCCTTGGCGGACGGCGCGCGCCAGGCGCTTCCCGTGGGCCTTGCCTGCGCCGTCGTCGGCATCGTCATCGGTACCATGACGCTCACCGGGCTCGGCACCATCGTGGGCACCTGGATGATCTCCATCGGCAAGGAGAACATCTTTGCCGCCCTGGTGCTGACCATGATCTTCAGCCTGATCCTGGGCATGGGCATCCCGACGATCCCGAACTACATCATCACCTCGTCGCTCGCCGCGCCGATCCTGCTGCAGCTCGATGTGCCGCTCATCGTCTCGCACATGTTCGTCTTCTACTTCGGCATCATGGCGGACCTGACGCCGCCGGTCGCGCTGGCCGCTTTCGCGGCAGCCCCCATGGCCAAGGAATCGGGCCTCAAGATCGGCATCCAGGCGGTCAAGATCGCGCTGCCGGGCTTCGTCATCCCCTACATGGCCGTCTATGACCCCACCCTGATGCTGCAGCCGGTGCCGGGGCTGGAGGGGGCAGGCTACTGGCTTGCGGTGGTCTACATCGTCGTCAAGGCCTCGCTCGCCATGACGCTCTGGGGAGTCGCCGCCATCGGCTATTTCCTGAAGCCTCTGGCCTGGTGGGAGCGGATCTGGGCTGCGGCGGCTGCGGGCTTCCTCGTGGCTGCCATTCCGCTGACCGACGAGATCGGCTTCGTGCTGGCGGCGCTCTTCGTGGGCTTCCACGTCTGGCAGACCCGACGGGTCGCCAAGCCCGTCGTCGGCTGATGATCTGCCTTCTGGCCGGCTCCGCGGTCGCGCCCCTCATGGCCGGCGCAATCACCCTGGCCTGGACGCATTCGGTCGAGAGGATCGCCTGGGAGGAGGACTGGCGCTCGACACCGGCAGGGCTCGAACTCGTCGAGGCGCGGGTGCGCGGCTCCGGGGCCGGGATGGAGCCGCCGCCGGAGGCCAAGTTCGGCAGTGGGGTCTGGTCGTGGAGGCCGAACCTGCCGCCTCAGGCCCAGGTGGTCATGCGCCGCTCGGGCGCCACGGCGGACTGGCGGATCTGCATGGCAGGCCAGTGCCGCCCGATGGAGGCCTATGTGCCGCCCGAGGCCGATCCCATCGTGATGAAGGTCTGTGAAAAGCCTTAGGCGCGTCCGGTCAGGGGCTCGACGGCGACGCAGCGGCGCCAGAGGTTCACCAGGATGTAGAGAGCGAACAGGCTGAACAGGCCCATGAGCGCGTAGCCCACGAGGTCGCCGAGCTCGAACAGCCCCGCGATGGCCCAGCCGGCGGCGATCGCGACGCCGAAAACCTCCGCGCCCACCAGGATCATGATGCTGATGATGGTGATCACGTTGCGCCAGTTGGTGCTTTTCGCCTGAGCCACTGCTGCCTCACTTCGTCTGTTGCAAAGGGGACTACCCTAAACGCCCCCTCCGGTGCAAGTTCTCCCCGAATCTCATTCTGTCGCGCCCCATATTCAAGAGCCCATGCCCGAAACCCCCGTCTTCTCGACAGCCGCCGTGGCGGCTCCCCATATCCTCGCGGCCGAGACCGGCCAGACCATTCTCGCTGCCGGCGGCAATGCGATCGAGGCCATGGTGGCCATGGCGGCCACCATCGCGGTGGTCTATCCGCACATGAACGGCATCGGCGGCGACGGGTTCTGGCTCGTGCGGGAGCCCAAGGGCCGCATCCACGCCCTCGACGCCTCGGGACCGGCCGGCGCGCTCGCCACCATCCGGCGCTACCGGGACAAGGGCTACGACGCCGTCCCGCCGCGCGGGCCGGATTCGGCGCTCACCGTGGCCGGCGCCGTCGGGGGATGGGCTCTCGCCCTCGAACTCGCCAAGGCGCTCGGCGGGCAGATGCCCCTCGATCTGCTGATCGGAGACGCCATCCGCTTCGCCCGGGACGGATACCCGGTCTCCCGCTCCGAGGAGCGGTTCAAGACCGGCGAGGAAGCGGCCCTCTATGAGGTTCCCGGCTTCGCCGAAGCCTTCCTGGTCGAAGGCAAGAGAGCGCCGGAGGGCGCGCAGAGGCGAACGCCGCGCCTTGCCGACACCCTGGAGCAGCTCGTCCATGCGGGTCTTGCCGATTTCTACCGGGGCGATGTGGGGCGGGAGATCGCCCGCGATCTGGAGCGGATCGGCAGCCCGATCACCCGCCGCGACCTGGAGACCTATCGCGCCCGCGTGGTGGAGCCTCTCTCGGTCCGGTTGCGGCGCTCGACCGTCTACAACCTGCCGCCGCCGAGCCAGGGGCTCGCCACCCTGCTGATCCTCGGCATGGTCGAGCGCCTCAACGGGCTTCAGGGCGAGACGCCCGAACGCCATCACGGGCTGATCGAGGCCGCCAAGCGCGCCTTCTCCATCCGCGACCGGGTGGTGGCGGACCCCCGGAACCTCGCCCACGACCCGGCCTCCTTCCTGACGCCCCAGGCGCTGGACAGGGAGGCCGCCCTCATCGACATGAAGCGGGCCGCCTCCTTTCCCCTGCCGCGTTCCATCGACGGGGACACCATCTGGATGGGAGCCATCGATCACGACGGGCTTGCCGTGTCCTACATCCAGTCCGTGTTCTGGGCCTATGGTTCCGGCTGCCTGCTCCCGGCGACGGGGATCCTGTGGCACAACCGCGGCACCGCCTTCTCGCTCGATTCTGCCAGCCGCAACCGGCTGGAGCCGGGCCATCGGCCGCTCCATTCGCTCAATCCGGGCATGGCCGTGTTCGACGATGGGCGGGTGCTGTCCTTCGGAGCGATGGGCGGCGAAACCCAGCCTCAATTCCTCAGCCAGATCTTTTCGCGCTATGCAGAGGCCGGCATGGGGCTGGCGGACGCCGTGGAGGCGCCCCGCTGGCTGCTCGATGCGAGCCTGCGCGGCCAGGAGGCCGTGCTGAAGGTGGAGAGCCGTTTCGACCCCGGCCTGATCCGCGGCCTCTCTCGGCTCGGCCATACGGTCGAGGAGATGGACGAGGCCTATTCCGGGCGCTTCGGCCATGCGGGCATGCTGGTGAAGCACCCGCGCAACGGGCGCGTCGAGGCGGTGCACGATCCCCGCTCGGATGGGGGCTCGCTCGGCTTGTGATCAGCTGACGCCGAGATAGCGGCCGGGCTTGTGGTTGATGGCGATGACCAGGTTGATCACGACCGTGGCGAGCAGCGACAGGGCGAACTGCTCCGGCGTCACCACGAACAGGGAGGCCAGCAGGACCAGGGCGTCGACGGCGAGCTGCACGTATCCGGCGGAAAGGCCGTAGCGCTCCTGGGCGTAGAGGGCGAGGATGTTGACGCCGCCCAGGCTCGTGCGGTGCCGGAACAGGATCAGCAGACCCAGGCCCACCAGCATGCCACCGGTCACCGCCGCGTAGACCGGATTGAGGTGCGCGATGCCGAGCCAGGCGGAGGTGAGCCCGGTGAGGAAGGAGACGAGCAGAACGGCCAGGAAGGTGCGGATCGTGAGCTTCCAGCCCATGCGCAGGATCGAGAGCGCATAGAAGGGCAGGTTCACGACGAGGAAGAGGGCGCCGAACTCGAAGCCGGTTGCATATTGCAGGAGGAGGGCGAGCCCCGCCGTACCGCCCGTGAGCAGGGTCGCCTTCGAGAGGAAGGCGACGCCCAGCGCCACGACGAGGGTGCCCGTGAGGCCGGCGGCGACATCCTCGTGGAGACGATGAACATGCGTCGGAGATGGAGCGGATGCGCTCATGGCTTGCCCCTGCAAGAGCATCTCTTATGCCGCCTCTTCGCAGGTGCAGCAACGCATGAGAAAGCGGGGATGGCGGCTTGGATATGCTTCCAGCGCAACCCTCCGGGCGGTGGTGCGCTTACAAGCCGCCCGTGCTCCACAGCCCGTGCAGAAGGCTGAGGCCCAGGACCAGCACGAAGGCGGCGGCGAGCAACTCCAGCCCGGCGATGGCGAGGGCGCCGGACGCACCGCGCCCGCCGGCGAGATTCAACGCCATGGCCTTGAAGAAGACCGCAAGCGCCGCGATGGCGCTGGTGGTGAGCGCGGTGCCCAGGGCCATGGCGAAGGTCGCAGCGATGCCCGCGGCGAACAGGCCCTGCGACAGGGCGAAGACGAGGACGATGAGGGCGCCCGCACAGGGGCGGATCCCGGCGGCGATGGCCACGCCTGCCATCTCGCGCCAGCGGCTCAACCGGTTGATGGCGTCGGGCGGCGGCAGATGGACGTGGTCGCAAGTCTCCTGAACGGCGGCGTAAGGGTTGCGGGCCATCGCCATGACACCCAACACCTTTCCCGCCTTGCGCCAGGTGATGACCGCGCCGAGCAGGGCCACGGCAATGAAGCTCGCCAGCTCAACATTCAGGGCCAGCTTGTTCATGGTGGCGGCGGTGGCGCGCAGCACGAGGTTCACGCCGGACACGATGGCGATGGCCACCGATGCCTGCACGAGGGCGGCCGCCAGGCTCAAGGCGACGCCTTTGCGCAAGGCCTTCTCGTCCGCCACGAGATAGGCGGAGATCACGGCCTTGCCGTGGCCCGGTCCGGCTGCGTGGAAAACGCCGTAGGCGAAGCCGACGAAGAGGAGGGAGACCAGGGCCGAGCCGTTCTCCTTCATCTCCCGCACGCCTGCCCGAAGGCTTCCATAGAACTCCGATTGCACCGACAGGATCCAAGCCCCGATGCTCCCTGACGGGACCGCCTCGCGCAGGCCGATGCCGAACGGGCTCCGCGGCGGCGGCTTGCTCACGGGCCCGAGCCACAGGCCGATCAGCCCCATCGCCGCTGCCACAATGGCGACAGCGGCCAGCATGATGCCGAGCCGCCGTCGCAGCGGCGCCCGGCCGGGATCGGAGAGGGCGGGGGCGTCGGACGTCAAGGACATGCGATGATGGCCCTGTTGGCATATTCGATGCCGAAGTCCTGCGGCTGGATGGCGCCCTCGTCCTGCAGGATCTTCTGCATGGTGGCATCGAGCGGCTTGGCCTTCGCGATGCTGGTCACGCAGCCCTGGGGTGCGTTGGCGAGCGACACGGCCGCCTGGCCATCAGTCAGGCTGAAATAGACGAAGAAGGTCGGATCCTCGATCTCGACGGACACCGCCCCCGAGGGCGGCACGGGCGTCTTGAGGGGCAGGAAGAAGGACATGGCCACCTGCTTGTCGGTCATGCTCATCCGGGCTTCCCGGGGCGGGTCGAAGGTCTGCGGCTTGCCCCGCGCCTTCAGCACCGTGAAATACTCGAACTCGATGAGGGATGCGGCGTTCTCATCCGCCAGCCCCTGCAACTCCTCCGGAGAAAACTTGCCGTCGCCGTTCTTGTCCAGCCCTTGCGTGACATAGGCCGTATAGGCCTCGTCGAAGGTCCAGTGGTGGCGGATGCCGGTCACTTTGCCGTCGGGCGCGAAGACCACCTCCGCCTTGGCTGTGACCCACACGTGGGGATGGGCGAGAGCCGGCGCGGCCAGGCTCCATACGAGGGCCGCCAGGGAAAGTTTCAGTCCGGTCAGGCGCGTCATGGATCGACCTTGGAGAAGCGAGGCTTCCGGCGAGAGCCGGGCAGGGAAGACGGTATGAGGTTTTATGGTTAACAGAGGCGAAACGAAGGCGTCGATTGACGGAGTCCGGCGGTTATGTCAGTAATGCTGACATATTTCGCGGCAACAAGACCGGATCACCGGCAGCGGGGCACAGGCCTCAGGAGGAACACGCGTCATGGCCGAAGGTCATGTAGGGCTGCGTCACGTCACGCTCGACGACAAGTACGATCTTTCCAAGGATCACGTCTTCATCACCGGAACCCAGGCCGTGATCCGCATGCTGCTGATGCAGCGCGAGCGCGACCGTCTGGCGGGCCTGAATACGGCCGGCTTCGTCTCCGGCTACCGCGGCTCGCCCATCGGCGGTCTCGACCAGAACCTCTGGCGCGCCCGGAAATGGCTCGAAGCCTCGAACATCGTCTTTCAGCCCGGTCTCAACGAGGAACTCGCCGCCACCGCCATCTGGGGCGCGCAGCAGGCCGAGATTCGCGGCGACGGCAAGTATGACGGCGTCTTCGGCCTCTGGTACGGCAAGGGCCCGGGCGTCGACCGCTCCGGCGACGTGTTCCGCCACGCCAACATGGCCGGCTCGTCGAAGCATGGCGGCGTGCTGGCGCTGATGGGCGACGACCATACGGCGGAATCCTCGACCGTCGCGCACCAGTCCGAGTTCCATTTCGTCGATGTGATGATCCCGATCCTGAACCCCGCCGGCGTTCAGGAGATTCTCGATTACGGCCTCTACGGCTATGCCATGAGCCGCTTCTGCGGCACCTGGGTCGCCTTCAAATGCGTGAAGGACAATATCGAGTCCACCGCCTCCGTCGACGGCTCCCTCGACCGGGTGAAGATCGTCATCCCCGACGACTTCGTCATGCCGCCGGGCGGCCTCAACATCCGCAACCGGGACGGCGTGCTCGATCAGGAGGCGCGGCTCCAGGACTTCAAGCGCGACGCCATGCTGGCCTTCGTGCGCGCCAACAACCTCAACCGCATCGTCCTCTCCGGCGGCCGCAACCCGAAGATCGGCATCATCACCGTCGGCAAGTCCTATCTCGACGTGCGCCAGGCGCTGGACGAGCTCGGCCTCGACGAGGTGAAGGCCAACGACATGGGACTTCGTCTCTACAAGGTGGCCTGCCCCTGGCCGCTCTCTCAAGCCGAGCTGGTGGATTTCGCGCGCGGGCTCGACAAGGTCATCGTGGTCGAGGAGAAGCGCTCCCTCATCGAGGTGCAGCTGCGCGAGGAACTCTACGGCACGGCCAACCAGCCGGTCTGTATCGGCAAGAAGGACGAGGAGGGCCGCTGGCTCTTCCCCGTCAAGGGCGCGCTCGACCCCAACGACATCGCCATCGCCATCGGCGAGCGCCTGCTCGCCTATCACAACAACGACGACCTTCGCGGGCGCGTGGCGCGGCTGCGCCATGCGCAGGATGTGCTGGCGGCAACGGGCGACGTGGCCAACCGGGTGCCGCATTTCTGCGCCGGGTGCCCGCACAACACCTCCACGAAGGTGCCCGAGGGTATGCGCGCCTATGCGGGCATCGGCTGCCACTACATGGTGCAGTGGATGGACCGCTCCACGGAAGGGTTTACCCAGATGGGAGGCGAGGGCGCCAACTGGATCGGGGAGGCGCCGTTCTCGAAGCGCGGCCACGTGTTCCAGAACCTCGGCGACGGCACCTACAACCATTCCGGCGTCCTCGCCCTGCGCTGGGCGATCCACACCAAGACCAACGTTACCTACAAGATCCTCTTCAACGACGCGGTCGCCATGACCGGCGGTCAGAAGCACGAGGGCGGGCTCACCGTCGACATGATCGCCCGTCAGGTGCGCGAGGAGGGTGTGGAGCGCATCGCGCTGGTCACCGACGAGCCGCACAAGTACCCGAAGGAGATCCGCTGGCCCGCCGGCATGACGATCCACCACCGCAGCGAGCTGGAGGCTGTACAGCGGCAGCTGGCGGAGGTGCCCGGCGTGTCGGTGATGATCTACGACCAGACCTGCGCCTCGGAGAAGCGCCGCCGCCGCAAGCGCGGCGAGTTCCCGGATCCGGACAAGCGCGTCATCATCAACGATCTCGTCTGCGAGGCCTGCGGCGATTGCTCGGTGCAGTCGAACTGCGTCGCCGTGCAGCCGGTGGAGACCGAGTTCGGCCGCAAGCGGCAGATCGACCAGTCGAACTGCAACAAGGACTTCTCCTGCGTCAACGGCTTCTGCCCGTCCTTCGTGACGGTGCATGGCGCGAAGGTGAGGAAGGCGGTGCCCGAGACCGTCCCGACGGAGGGCATGACGCTCACACCGCTGCCTGACCCGGCGATCCCCGCCATCGACCGCACCTTCAACGTCATCGTGACGGGCGTGGGCGGCACCGGCGTCGTGACCATCGGGGCGATCCTCGGCATGGCGGCGCATCTCGAGGGCAAGGGGTTGGGCATGATCGACATGGCCGGCCTCGCCCAGAAGGGCGGCGCGGTCTACAGCCACGTGCGTCTTGCCAATCGCCAGGAGGATATTCACGCCATCCGCGTGAGCGCGGAGTCGGCTCATCTCGTCCTCGGCTGCGACCTCGTGGTGACCGGCACCAAGAAGGTGCTCGCCGCCGTGAAGCAGGGGCAGACGGCGCTCGTGGTGAACACCGCGGAAGTGATGCCCGGCGAGTTCACCCGCAATGCCGACTTCTCCCTGCCGACGGAGCGCCTGAAGCGCGCCATCAGGTCGGCGGCAGGAGAGGAAGGCGTGTCCTTCGTCGATGCGACGGCGATTGCCACCGCGCTTCTCGGCAATGCCATCGCTGCCAACATGTTCATGCTGGGCTACGCCTACCAGACCGGCCGCATCCCGCTTTCGGGCGCTGCCATCGAGAAGGCCATCGAGCTCAACGGCGAAGCGGTGAAGATGAATCTCGCCGCTTTCACCTGGGGGCGCCGCGCGGCCGCGGAGCCGGAACTTATCGCCACCATGATGAGCGAGCTCAAGGCACCGACGGAGTCGCGGAAACTCTCCGAGACGCTCGATGAGGTGATCGAACGGCGCGTGGCGTTCCTCACGGAATACCAGAGCAGGCGCTACGCCCGCCGCTACCGCGCCCAGGTGGAGCGCGTGCGCGCGGCGGAAGCCGCGGCCGTGCCGGGTTCAACGGCGCTCGCCGATGCGGTGGCGCGCTCCCTGTTCAAGCTCATGGCCTACAAGGACGAGTACGAGGTGGCGCGCCTCTATACGAACGGGCACTTCGAGAAGCAGGTCGCCTCGGCCTTCGAGGGCGAGAACCTGCGCTACGAGTTCCACATGGCCCCGCCCATCCTCGCCAGGAAGGATCCGGTCACCGGTCTTCCGAAGAAGATGAGCTTCGGCCCCGGCATGCTGAAAGCCATGCGCGTCCTGGCCAGGTTCAAGGCCCTGCGCGGCACGCCGTTCGACGTCTTCGGCTATACCCACGAGCGCCGCACCGAGCGCGGGCTCATCCGCGAGTTCGAGGAGCGGATCGAGGAGATCGTGACGAAGCTCAACCCCGGCAACCACGCCACCGCTGTGGGCCTCGCCAACATTCCGCAGAAGATCCGCGGCTTCGGTCACGTCAAGGAGCGGAACCTCAAGAGCGCGAAGGCGGAGGAGGCGGATCTCCTCGTCAAGTTCCGCGCCGAGCCGCAGCCGATGGCCGTTGCGGCGGAGTAAACCCAACAAGCGTCATCCCGGACGGCGCAGCCGATCCGGGATGACGCGATGGGCAAGGCTCGTCAGCCCCGCGCCTGACTCACCTCGACAAAACTCCTGGCGACCCTCGGCACGTTCGCTTCGGTGAGGCCCGCCACGCACATGCGGCCGGAGCCCACGAGGTAAACCCCGTCGCGCTCGCGCATGGCGGTGACCTGCTGCTCGGTCAGGCCCGTGAAGCTGAACATGCCGCGCTGGTTCGTGAGGAAGCCCACATCGACCTCGTTCGACAGGGCGCGGATCTGCTCCGCGAGGAGCCGGCGCATGGAATCCATGCGGGTGCGCATGGTCTCCACCTCCTGCGTCCATTGGGCCCGCAGGTCGTCGTTGCCGAGCACCGTCGCGACGAGAAGGCCGCCCGTCATCGGCGAGCTCGAATAGCTGCGGCGCACCGCGAGCTTCAGCTGGCCGAGCACGCGCTCGGCCTCGTCCCCGTCGCGGCACACGACGCTCAGGCCGCCGCAGCGCTCGCCATAGAGCGAGAAGTTCTTGGAGAAGGAATTGGCCACCAGGCAGCTCGCGCGCTCCGCATAGCGGCGCACGAAGGCGGCGTCCTCCTCCAGGCTGGTGCCGAAGCCCTGATAGGCCATGTCGAACACCACGATGTGGCCCTTGGCGACCAGCACGTCGGTGATGGCGGCCTGCTGCGCCTCGTTGAGATCCACGCCGGTCGGGTTGTGGCAGACCGGCTGGAGCACCACGATGGAGCCGGGCGCGGCGGCTTCCAGCGCCTTCACCATGCCGTCGAAGTCGACGGAGCGGCTGGCGCGGTTCCAATAGGGATAGGTGGCGGTCTTGAAGCCCGCCCGCTGGAACAGGCCGTGATGGTTGTCCCAGGTCGGGTCGCTGACGAGGACGGTGCGGCCGGGGCAGTGCTTGGCCAGGAAGTCGGCGGCGATGCCGACTGCGCCCGTGCCCCCGAGGGTCTGGATCGTCGCGACCCGCTTCTCGGCCAAGGCCGGATGGCCCGCTCCGAAGATGAGCGTCTGCACGCCTTCCCGGTAGCCCGCATGGCCTTCCATCGGCAGGTAGGGCCGCTCCGCGAATCCGATGCGCTCATGGGCGGCCCGGACGGAACCCAGCACCGGGAGGCGCCCCTGCTCGTCCGTGTAGACGCCGATGCTGAGATTGACCTTTTCCGCGCGCGGATCGGCCTTGAAGCTGTCGTTGAGGGAGAGGATCGGGTCGCCCGCAAAGGCTTCGACCTGTCCAAACAATGATTCCGTCATCTTGATCTCCAAGCCTGTCGCGGCAGCGCGGTCGCGAGCCCTATGGTCTGCGGCGAGACCTAGCCTCTGAGGAGCCTCCTCGGCAAGGTGCTTTGTGAGGCCTTGAAGGCGGCGTCAGCTGTCCAGCCGCCAGTCCACGGGCTCAAGCCCCTTCTCGACGAGCCAGGCATTGGCGCGACTGAAGGGCTTCGTGCCGCGGAAGTCGTTGAGCCGGTTGAGCGGGGAGGGGTGGCCTGCCTCGATCACGAGATGCTTCGTCCGGTCCACCAGCGCCGCGCGCTTGCGGGCCGGGCCGCCCCAGAGCAGGAAGACCACGGCGGGCTGCTGCTGCGAGATCGCCGCGATCGCCTGGTCGACCAGGGCCGACCAGCCGAGCTTCATGTGCGCCCCGGATCTTCCCGCCTCCACCGTGAGCGCCGTGTTGATGAGCAGCACGCCCTGCCGCGCCCATTTCGACAGGTCTCCGGAGGATGGCATCGGGACCTCCAGATCCTCCGCCATCTCGCGCAGGATGGTGCGCAGGGAGGCGGGCAGCCGCCGGGAGCCGCGGTAGGAGAAGGCCAGCCCGTGGGAATCGCCCGGGGTCGGATAGGGGTCCTGACCCAGGACCACCACCTTGACCTTCTCCAGAGGGGTCAGGCTGATGCTCGTGAACACGGCCTCCGGGGGCGGCAGCACCTGAGCTCCGGAGGCGATCGCCGCATCGACCTTGGCCGCCACGGCGTCCGCGCTCCCGTCCCGGAAGAAGGGCAGGGTGAGCCACCCTTCGGCCTGGGGCTTGGCGCGGAACTCGGCAAGGGCTTGGGCAATGGGGCCGGTCATGGGCAGGAGGGCCTTTCGTGGGGCGCAGGCCTGTTGCTGCGCCGGCTAAGGGATAGGATGGCAGCGGATGGAAAAGACATCGGGACGCCGCCGAATTGGCTCTGAAAATATCGACAGAATGTTACTTCTGTGACACGTTGCCGGTCTAGGTTCCATGCCTCCATCCGTGGATCCAACCTGCTACGAGGACTTTGTATGATGCTTCAGAGCCGCCCCTCCGCCGCCCTGCGTGCCGGATTTCTTGGATTGTCCCTGCTGTTGTCGGGCACGGCCCTGGCGCAGGAGGCCGTGACGATCCGCTTCGTCCAGACCAACGACATCGACCGCATGGGCCCCGAGAAGGGTCGCGGCGGATTTGCCAAGCTTGCCACCGTGATCAAGGAGGAGAAGGCCAAGGGCAATGCCTTCTTCATCCACGCGGGCGACACCATCTCGCCTTCGCTCCTGTCGGGTTTCGACAAGGGCGCCCACATCATCGACATCCTGAACCGCATGAATGTCGACGTCATGGCCCCGGGCAATCACGAGTTCGACTTGGGTCCGGACGCCTTCCGCGCCCGCATGGCCGAGGCCAAGTTCGACATCGTGGCCACCAACATCGTCGACGGCAACGGCCTGCCGGCCAATACCAAGCCCGACAAGATGGTTGAGGTCCAGGGCGTGAAGATCGGCTTCTTCGGCCTCACCACCGAGGACACGCCCATCGCATCGAGCCCGGGCAGCATCAAGTTCTCCCCCACGATCGATACCGCCCGCGCGAAGGCCAAGGAACTGCGCGAGAAGGGCGCCGATCTCGTCGTCGCCGTCGCCCACACGCCGCTGGAAGTCGACATGATCATCGCCCGCTCCGCCGGCGTGGACGTGATCATCGGCGGCCACGACGAGCACCTGCTCGCCTTCTACGACGGCAAGGTCGTGGTATCCGAATCCGAGTCGCAGGCCAACTTCGTCAACATCGTCGAGCTCTCGGTCAACAAGACCACGAAGGACGGCAAGACCACCGTCACCTGGTCGCCGAACTTCCGCATCGTGGACACCGCCAATGTGAAGCCCGATCCCGAGATCGAGGCCGTGGTGAAGGGCTACGAGGACAAGCTCTCGAAGGAACTCGACGTCGAGATCGGCGTGACGGAAACGCCCCTCGACAGCCGCCGCGCCACCGTGCGCGGAGGCGAGGCCGCCATGGGCAACCTGATCACCGACGCCCTCAAGGCTGCCGTCGGCGCCGACGTCGCCCTCACCAACGGTGGCGGCATCCGGGCCGACAAGCAGTACCAGGCCGGTCAGAAGCTGACCCGCCGCGACATCCTCTCGGAAATGCCCTTCGGCAACACCACCGTGCTGCTCGAGGTCACCGGCGCCCAGATCAAGGACGCGCTCGAGAACGGCGTGAGCCAGGTGCGCGAGCTCGGCGGCCGCTTCCCGCAGGTCTCCGGCATCGTGGCGGAGGTCGACCTGAAGGAGCCGGTCGGCAGCCGCGTGAAGTCGGTCAAGATCAACGGCCAGCCGCTCGATCCGGCCAAGACCTACAAGCTCGCCACCAACGACTTCGTGGCCCGTGGCGGCGACGGATATCGGGCGTTCATCGGCGCCAAGTCGCTCATCGACGTGTCGGCAAGCCAGCTCATGGCGAGCCAGGTGATCGACTATGTGGCGAAGGCCGGCAAGGTGGCCCCGAAGGTCGAGGGTCGCATCGTCCTGCGCTGATCCGGGAAGCCCTTTTCACTCCGGCGCCGGGACCCTCGGGTCCCGGCGTTTTTCATTGGGCCTGAAAGCGCTGCGGTGCTCGGGCGCACCCGGTTCCCGGCGAGAGTGGTCGCAGGCCTCTGGTCAAAGGGAGCAGGGGGCGTAGATTTGCTCTCCATCAACGGCTTTTGCTGTGCCATCCTGCATTTGCACCTGCGAATCTCCATCCCGAAACGATCTTTCCTTGCAGTTCCACACGCGCCCTGAAACCGTAAGCCTGTCGAAGAAGAGCCGTCCCCGTTCTCTTGCGCGCGGGCGGCTCACCCTCGCCATGGGCCTGTTCGGCGTCGCATTCATTCTCGTCACCTTCGGCTACATCGCCTGGGAGCAGCGCAACCGCCTGATCCAGCGCAACGAGGACGACCTCAGGAATGCGGCCTTTTTCCTGGCGGATCATACGGCGCGGCTGCTGGAGGTCACCGACCTGACCCTGAAGCAGGCCACGGCCCTGATCCAGGGTCAGAGCTGGGACCAGGTGGAGGGCTCGAGGCCCTTGTGGCAGCAGATCCGCGCCGTTCGCGAGGCGCTGCCTTATATCGAGGATGTGTGGCTCAACGACGCGAGCGGGCGCTTGCGCCTGACTTCGGCAGCCTTCCCGACCCCGTCCTCGAACGCCACCGGGCGCGACGCCTTCGAGGCTCAGGTGTCGGCCGACCGGGGCCTGTTCGTGGGCGAGCCGATCCTTGGGCGCGTCACCAAGGCCCCGACCTTCATGCTCAGCCGCCGCCTTCAGGGCACCGGCGGCGGGTTCGACGGCATTGCATCGGTGACGGTCTCCCTGTCCTATTTCTACGATTACTGGTCGAAGCTGCGCATGCCGAAGGGAAGCCGGATCGTGCTGATGCGCGCCTCCGATGCCTCGGTCATCGCACAGCATCCGCCGCCGCCCGACGGGCTCTCCTTCGCGCCCATCGACAAGGCGGCCTTCGACAGGGCGCTCGACGCATCGGCCCAATCGGGACTCTATGCGTTCCTTAGCATGGGCGGGGAGCGCATCGGTGCCTACCATAGAGTCGGGGCCATGCCGCTCTACATCAATGTCAGCATGCCGCAGGATGCCTACTGGACGCCGTGGTTCGTGCAGACGCGGCTCTACGGCGCCTTTGCGCTGATTGCGCTGCTCGCGCTCACCGCGCTCACCGCCCTGGCCTCGCAGCAGGTCCACGAGCAGGCTGCCAATGCCGCGCTCCTGGAGCGGCAGGTGGCCTTGCGGACGAGCGAATTGCGGACCGAGACGGCTGCCCTGGAAACCCTCAACCGCACCGGCAGCGCCCTGGCGGCGGAACTCGACCTCGACCGCATCGTGCAAACCGTCGTCGATGCAGGCGTCGAGCTGTCAGGGGCGCAGTTCGGCGCCTTCTTCTGTGGCGCGTCCCAGGACGGGCCGCCGCATGAGAGCGGCTTCGCCCCGGGCGGTTCCGGGCAGGCCCTCTCCGGCCTGGACATCAGGAATCTCTGTGCGCCTGCATTCACGCAAGGCAAGACGGTCCGCCTCGACACCATCACCGTCGGCAAGAGCCCGGACGGAATGCCCCTCGCCACGGATCCGGCGCCGGGAGCGCCGCAGATCCGCAGCATCCTCGCGGTGCCCGTGCTGCTGCGCACGGGGGAGATCCACGGCGTTCTCGTCTTCGGGCATGAAAGGCCGGGAGCCTTCAGCCCCAGGAGCGAGCATCTGCTGGCCGGCCTGACGGCGCAGGCCGCCATCGCCCTCGAGAACAGCCGCCTCTACCGCAATGCCCAGAACGAGATCGAGGAGCGCAAGCAGGCCCAGACCCGGCAGTCGCTCCTGATCCGCGAGCTTCATCACCGCGTGAAGAACACCCTCGCCACGGTGCAGGCGGTGGTCGGCGCCACCGCCCGCTCGGCGCTCAGCATCGACGATTTCTATCAGGCCTTCGTCGGCCGCATCATCTCGCTGGCCAACACCCACTCGCTCCTGACGGAGGCGGTGTGGCAGACCGCGCCGCTGCGCGGGATCATGGAGAAGGAGCTGCGACCCTACAACGATGCCAGGGGCGAGAGGATCTCCCTGAACGGGCCGCCGGTGGAGCTGCCCTCGGAGGCGGCGGTGCCCATCGGCATGGCGATCCACGAACTCACCACCAATGCGGCCAAGTACGGTGCCCTGTCGGTTCCCGGGGGCAAGGTGGCCATCTCCTGGGAAGCCGAGCCGGCCGGGGAGGGAACGCGGCTGAAGCTCGTCTGGGAGGAGCGCGGCGGCCCCGAGGTCTCGGCTCCCACGCGCCAGGGCTTCGGGTCGCGCCTGCTGCACCGGGTGCTCGCCACGCAGCTGAACGCCAGGGTCGACATGGATTTCCGGCCCGAGGGCCTGCGCGTGGCCATCGAGGCCGTGCTCAAGCCGGCGCCTTCTGCGGAGGCAGGCATATGAGGCCGGATTCCTGCAAGGGCCGTTTGCGGCCGCGCGCGGCGATGTGATGGGCCTCGCAGTTGGCGGAACCGCCGAGACCCCTTATCTAGGCGCCAATCAAGAGCGGGGTGCGACCACCCTGCGGCCGAGGGCTTTGCATGAACGAGATTGTCAAACCGACCGATCTGCTCCCGGGCGTGCGCCCGGTGGACCACCCGCCCGTGAGGGCGGGGCGGATCGGTGTGCTGCTGATGAACCTGGGAACGCCGGAGGGCACCACCTACTGGCCCATGCGGCGTTACCTCAAGGAATTCCTCTCCGACCGCCGCGTCATCGAAACCCCGCGCCTCATCTGGTGGCCGATCCTCAACCTCATTGTCCTCACCAAGCGCCCCGGCCCGAAAGGCCGCGACTACGCCTCGATCTGGAACAACGAACGCGATGAGGGCCCGCTCAAGACCATCACCCGCAGCCAGGCGGAGAAGGTGGCCGAGCACCTGAAGGGCATCGCCGGCGACAGGATCACGGTCGATTGGGCGATGCGCTACGGCAAGCCGGAGGTGCGGGAGCGCATCCAGGCGCTGCTCGACCAGGGCTGCGACCGCATCCTCCTGGTGCCGCTCTACCCGCAATATTCGGCCGCCACATCGGCCACCGCCTGCGACCAGGCCTTCCGCGCGCTCATGGAGATGCGCTGGCAGCCCACCGTGCGCGTCTCGCCGCCCTATCACGACGACCCGGTCTATATCGACGCGGTGGTCTCCGCGATGAAGCGGGATCTGGCGAAGCTCACCTTCGAGCCGGAGGTGATCCTCGTCTCCTTCCACGGGGTGCCGAAGGAATACCTTTTGAAGGGCGACCCCTATCATTGCCATTGCGTGAAGACCTGGCGCCTGATGCGCGAGGCCTTCGGCTGGTCGCCGGACAAGTTCCGCATGAGCTTCCAGTCCCGGTTCGGCACGGCGGAATGGCTCCAGCCCTATACCGACAAGACGGTGGAGGCGCTGGCGAAAAGCGGCGTGAAGCGTATGGCCATCGTGGCCCCGGGTTTCTCGGCCGATTGCCTGGAGACCCTGGAGGAGCTCGACGGCGAGAACCGCGAGATCTTCATGCACAACGGCGGCGAGGAATTCGCCTACCTGCCCTGCCTCAACGACAGCGACGAGGGGATGCGCGTCATCAACCACGTCGTGGAGCGCGAGCTTCAGGGCTGGCTTTGATCATCTGAACAGCACAGTCCTCATCCTGAGGAGCCCGCGCAGTGGGCGTCTCGAAGGAGTGTCCAGAGAGCACTGGATCCTCCTTCGAGATGCAGCCTCACGGCTGCTCCTCAGGATGAGGACAGAGAGTGTATTCAGCCGCGTCATGGGGCAACGCTCTAGGACTCCAAGCCTGTTTGGGATAGCGTGAGCTCTCTGCAACTCCGTTGCCTGGGGGCTTCATGCTGGTGAGTGGTTTCGACATCTTCGTCATTGTCTTGGTGCTCGTCGTGGTGGTGACGATCGCCATGGGCATCCGGACGGTTCCGCAGGGCTATGCCTATACGGTCGAGCGCTTCGGGCGCTATTCGCGCACCCTCACCCCCGGCCTCGGCCTGATCGTGCCTTACATCGACCGGATCGGCAAAAAGGTGAACGTCATGGAGCAGGTGCTCGACATTCCGAGCCAGGAGGCCTTCACCCGTGACAATGCAGGCGTCACCATCGATGCTGCCGCCTTCTACCAGATCCTCGACCCCGCCCGCGCCTCCTACGAGGTCTCGGACATGAACCAGGCGCTGCTGGTTCTGACCATGACCAATATCCGGACCGTCGTCGGCTCCATGGATCTCGACCAGCTGCTCTCCCACCGGGACGAGATCAACGAGCGGCTGCTGCGGGTCATGGATGCGGCCGCCTCCCCCTGGGGCGCCAAGGTCACCCGCGTCGAGATCAAGGACATTCTCCCGCCGCAGGATCTTGCCGGCGCCATGGCGCGCCAGATGAAGGCCGAGCGCGAGAAGCGCGCCGCGGTGCTCGAGGCGGAGGGCCTGCGCCAGGCGGAGATCCTGCGCGCGGAGGGCCAGAAGCAGTCGCAGATCCTGGCGGCCGAGGGCCGCAGGGAAGCTGCGTTCCGCGATGCGGAAGCCCGCGAGCGGCAAGCGGAGGCCGAAGCCAAGGCGACCGGCATGGTCAGCGAGGCCATCACCAAGGGCGATCTGGCGGCGGCCAACTTCATCGTGGCGGAGAAGTACATCGACGCGATCCGCGCCCTCGCATCGGCTCCCAACCAGAAGGTCGTGATCGTGCCCATCGAGGCGGCAGGCCTTGCGGGAACCCTCGGCGGCATCGCGGAGCTCACCAAGTCGGTGTTCGGCGAGGGCGGCGCGGGCCTCAACAAGCCTGCCCGCAGCGTTCCCACGGTCACCGGAGGAGGCGAGCGCTCATGATCCAGGACGCGTTCATCGGTCTCGGAGCCTGGGCCTGGATCATCCTCGGGGTGCTCCTGATCGGGGTTGAGCTCCTGGCGCCGGGAGCCTTCTTCCTCTGGCTGGGGCTGGCGGCCATCGCGACGGGCCTTCTGGATGCGGTTCTCGACCTGTCCTGGCAGGCCTCCGCGCTGATTTTCGCGGCCCTCTGCGTGGCGGCGGTGGTCCTGGGACGGACCCTCATGCGCCCCAAGGGGCAGCCCGAAGCCCCGGCCGAGCAGCTCAACCGGCGGGGAGAGGCCCTCGTCGGCCGGGTCTTCACCCTGGAGACGCCGATCAAGGACGGGGAGGGGCGCATCCGCGTGGACGACAGTTCCTGGCGCGTGACCGGCGCCGACCGCTTCGCCGGCGCCAGGGTGCGGGTCGTGCGGGTCGAGGGATCGACCCTGGTGGTCGACGATCCCTGATCAGGCCGCGCCGGCCCGCAGCAGGTCGAGGTAGTGCACGAGGCCGACGGGCTTGCCGCCCTCGACCACGATCAGGGCCGTGATCCGGGAGGCTTCCTCCATCTCGAGAGCCGTCGCGACGAGGGCGTCCGGGGCGATGGTGCGCGGCGTCCTGGTCATGACGGCAGCGACAGGAAGCGTTGCGAGATCGGGGCGCAGGTTGCGGCGCAGGTCGCCGTCGGTGACGATGCCGGCGAGCGTGCCGTCCCCGTTCACCACGATGACGGCACCGAAACCCTTGCGGCCGATCTCCTCGATGGCCTCGCCCATGCGGGCCTCGACGCCGACGAGGGGCAGGCGCTCGCCCACATGCATGATGTCGCGCACCAGCTTGAGGCGGGCGCCGAGCTTGCCCCCGGGGTGGAAGACCCGGAAATTCTCCGCAGTGAAGCCGCGCCGCTCCAGGAGGGCGACGGCGAGGGCGTCGCCAAGCGCCAGCTGGATCGTGGTCGAGGTGGTGGGGGCGAGCCCGTTCGGGCAGGCCTCCTTGGCCTTCGGCAGGGTCAGGCAGATGTCGGCGGCGCGTCCCAGGGTCGAATCCGCGTTGGAGGTCATGGCGACCAGGGGCACCCGGAAGCGCCGGGAATAGCCGATGATGTCGGCAAGCTCCGCCGTCTCCCCCGACCAGGACAGGGCGATGATCACGTCGTCGGTCTGGATCATGCCGAGGTCGCCGTGGCTTGCCTCCGCGGGGTGGACGTAATGGGCCGGCGTGCCCGTCGAGGCGAAGGTGGCGGTGATCTTGCGGCCCACATGGCCGGACTTGCCCATGCCGGTGACGATGACCCGGCCCTTGGCCGCGGCGATCGTCTCGACCGCGGCCGTGAACGGGCCTCCGAGGCCGTTGCCGATGGCCTCCATCAGGATCGTCAGGCCGTCCCGCTCGGCTGCGAGCGTGCGCAGGGCGGAGGCGACGGCTTGGTCGGGCGAGGGGGAGAGGGGTTTTGCAAGTGCCATGGCCGCCCTCTAGCACATGCGGGCGGCCATGCGGAACCCTATGGCCGATCGATCACGCCGCTCACTTCTGCCGCAGCAGGGCCTCAAGCTCCCGGCGGAACTCGGCCGAAAGATCCTCGCGCTCCAGCCCATAGGCCACGTTGGCCATCAGGAAGCCGATCTTCGAGCCCGTATCGTAGGTCTTGCCCTGGTACTTCATGCCGAAGAACTTCTGCTCCTTCATCAGGCGGATCATGGAATCCGTGAGCTGGATCTCGTTGCCGGCGCCGCGCTCCTGGGTGGAGAGCACATCGAAGATCTCGGGCTGCAGGATATAGCGGCCGGAGATGATGTAGTTCGAGGGCGCGGTGCCCTTCGGCGGCTTCTCCACCATGCCGGTGATCTCGAAGGTCTGGCCGAACTCCTCGCCGACCGAGACGATGCCGTACTGGTGCGTCTGATCCTCCGGCACCTCCTCCACGGCGATGATGTTGCCGCCGTGCTTCTCGTAGGCCGCGATCATCTGTTCCATGGAGCCGCGGCTGAGCATGTCGGGCAGGAGCACGGCAAAGGGCTCGTCGCCCACCAGCTCCCGGGCGCACCACACCGCATGGCCCAGGCCCAGCGGCTCCTGCTGGCGGGTGAAGCTCGTCTGCCCGGCCTGGGGCTGGTCCCTCGCGAGGAGCTCCAGCTCCTTGGTCTTGCCGCGCGCCTCGAGAGTGCGGTTGAGCTCGTAGGCGATGTCGAAATGATCCTCGATCACGGCCTTGTTGCGCCCGGTGACGAAGATGAAATGCTCGATCCCCGCGGCGCGCGCCTCGTCGACCACGTGCTGCACCACGGGGCGGTCGACGACGCACAGCATCTCCTTGGGAACGGCCTTGGTGGCCGGCAGGAACCGGGTGCCGAGACCGGCGACGGGAAGGACTGCTTTGCGGATACGCTTCATTGGATGAGCCATGAGTGAGCTTCGAGAGGGAAGGGTAATCTAAGACACGACCGGGAAAAGAAAACCGATAACTGCCAAGCTTCGAGACCCCTAACGCGGTACGCCGTCCGAGGTTTCGGCGCAGCGTTGCTCCCTTGACCGGCTGGACCTGAATTGCGGCTGAAGCGTTATGGTTAAGCTGCCGGGCAGGCAGTTCCTCGGAGGGTCGACATGGCGGTATTGGTGACGGGCGGCGCGGGCTATATCGGCAGCCACATGGTGCTGGAGCTTCTGGATGCGGGCGAGGAGGTGGTCGTTCTCGACAATCTGTCCACCGGCTTCCGCTGGGCCGTGCCGCAGGACGCCGCCTTCGTGGCCGGCGACGTGGGCGATCAGGCGCTCGTCGCCCGCGTGATCGAGGAGCACGGCATCGACAGCATCCTGCACTTTGCCGCCAAGATCGTGGTGCCGGAATCCGTCACCGACCCCCTGGGCTATTACTTCAACAACACGGTGAAGACCCGGGCCCTCATCGAAACGGCCGTGGAGAAGGGCATCAGGAACTTCGTGTTTTCCTCCACGGCCGCGGTCTACGGCAATGCGGAGGCGCCCCTGCTCGGGGAGGACATGCCGCTGGCGCCGATCAACCCTTACGGCCGCAGCAAGCTCATGTCCGAATGGATGCTGCAGGATGCCCATACCGCCCATGGGCTGCGCTATGCCATCCTGCGCTACTTCAACGTGGCTGGCGCCGACCCGAAGGGCCGCTCCGGCCAGTCGACCCCGCAGGCGACGCACCTGATCAAGGTGGCGGCCCAGGCTGCGCTGGGGCAGCGGCCGCATCTCGACGTGTTCGGCACCGACTACAACACGCCGGACGGCACCTGCGTGCGCGACTACATCCAGGTCAACGACCTGGCCCGCGCCCACCTCGTCGCCCTCAGGCATCTGCGCGACGGAGGCGAGTGCGCCATCATGAACTGCGGCTACGGCCACGGCGCTTCCGTGCTGGAGGTGGTCGACGTGGTGAAGCGGGTCTCGGGCGTGGATTTCGAGGTGCGCCTGAGCCCTCGCCGTCCCGGCGATCCGGCTCAGCTGGTCGCCAAGGTCGACCGGATCCGCCGGCTCGGCTGGCAGCCCCAGCATGACAGCCTGGAGGAGATCGTCGACCAAGCCCTGCGCTGGGAAAAGGCGCTGGCGGGACGGAAAGCCGCATAGACCCCTACCTATAAGGCTAGTTTTCAACCGTCCGTTAACTCCCCTAGTGTCGCAATGGCGGGACGATCCGTCCTGTTTCATGAGCGACATCCATGCGCCAGCCGCTGCATCTGGTGCGCCGCCTCTCCGGCGCCCTCCTCCTCGGCCTGAGCCTCGCCGCCGGCGCGGGGCTCGCATCTTCTCCCGTTCGGGCGCAGGAGACGGCGGATGCCGGGTTCCAGCGCTTCGTGCAGGGCCTCTGGCCGGCGGCCAAGGCGCGGGGGGTGTCGCGGGCCACTTTCGACGAGGCCTTCCGCGGCGTCGAGCCCGATGCCAAGATCGTCGCGCTCACCCGCAAGCAATCCGAGTTCGTCCGCCCGATCTGGGACTATATCGAGGGCTCGATCTCGGCCCAGCGCCTCAAGCGCGGCCAGGAGATGGCCGCCGAATGGTCGAAGACCCTCGGCATGGTCGAAAAGGCCTATGGCGTTCCCCGCTCCGTGGTGCTCGGCGTCTGGGGCATGGAGACGAATTTCGGCAGCTTCACCGGCTCGATCTACGCCGTCCGGGCGCTGGCGACCCTGGCCTATACGGGCTATCGCGGCGACTTCTTCCGGGAGGAGCTTCTCACCGCGCTGCAGATCCTGGAGCAGGACCACGTCGACCGTTCCCGGATGCTGGGCTCCTGGGCCGGCGCCATGGGCCAGACCCAGTTCATGCCCTCGAGCTTCATGAAATACGCCGTCGACGGCAACGGGGACGGGGTGCGCGACATCTGGTCCTCCGTGCCGGACGCCATGGCCTCCACCGCCAATTACCTGCGCCAGCAGGGTTGGGAACCAGGGCTGCCCTGGGGCTTCGAGGTCCAGCTGCCGAAGGGGTTCGACTTCCGCCACCTCAAGCAGAACTTCGCCCAATGGCAGGCCCTCGGCCTGCGCCGGGTCGACGGCAAGGCCATGCCGCGCGCGGGCGAGGCGAACCTGTTCCTGCCGGGTGGGGCCGATGGGCCAGCCTTCCTGGTCACCCGCAACTACGACGTGATCAAGACCTACAATTCGTCGGATGCCTATGCCATGGGCGTGGCGCATCTGGGCGACCGCCTCATGGGAGGGCTGCCGATCCAGGGAGCCTGGCCCAAGGACAAGCCCATGCTGGACAAGGACCAGCGCCAGGAACTGCAGGAGCGCCTGGCCCGCCTCGGCTTTTATGAGGGCGATGCGGACGGCAAGCTCGGCTCCAAGACCCGGGAGGCTGTGCGGAACTTCCAGCTCCGGCGCGGTTTGATCCCGGACGGCTACGCCGATTACGCCGTTCTGCGCGAATTGCGCACGGCCCGCTGACGGAAAGCCCGTGAGGCACTATAACAGGGCTGGTCCCGGGCAAATATGGAACCGCCGATGAAACTGGTGCCGATCCTCCGCCGCATGACCCTGGCCCTGCTCCTCATGGCGGGAGGCGCCGGCGCGGCCCTGGCGCAGCCAGGCTATTACCAGCAGCCCGGATATCCCCAGCAGCAGGGCTACCGCGATCCCCGGGCCTACCCGCCCGGCTATTATCCGGGAAAGCTCGTGCAGCCCGCCCAGCCCCAGCCGCAGCAGGGTTTCAGCCTGCGGCGCTTCTTCGGGGTGCCGGACGATCCCCCGCCGCCCGCCCGCGCCCCGGTGGCGCGGCCGCGCAAGCCGGCCGCCGCGCCCGCCGTGGCGAAGCAGGAGAAGCCCAAGATCAACCCGAGCACCCAGGTGGTGGTGTTCGGGGACGCCCTGGCCGGCTTCGCCCGCCAGGGTCTCGACGCCCATTATGCCGAGAACCAGGATGTGGAGGTCGTCGCCAAGGTGCGCGGCGACGTCAACCTCGTCCGCGCCGACCCGGCCGATTGGCCGAACTTCATCAGGTCGACCCTGGACGGGGGCCAGAAGGTCTCCGTGGCCGTGGTCATGCTGGGCACGAACGACCGGCAGTCGATCAGGGAGGGCGACGAGGCCGTGGAGCCCCTGTCCGACCGGTGGAGGGATCTTTACCGGCAGCGGGTCGATGCGATCATGGGCGTTTTCAAGGAGCGCCGCATCCCTGTGGTCTGGATCGGCCTGCCGCCCATGAAGAACAGCAAGATCTCCGACGATCTCGTGGCGATGAACGAGATCTACAAGGAGAGCGTCCAGCGCCATGGCGGCACCTACGTGGACATCTGGCCGGGCTTCGTGGACGAAGAGAACCGCTACACGGCCGAGGGTCCCGACGTGGACGGGGAGCCGACCAAGCTGCGCACCAACGAGGGCGTGTTCTTCACCCGCGCCGGCGCCCGCAAGGTGGCCTTCTTCGCCGACACGGAGATCAAGCGGATCCTCGGTCAGGGCGGAGCGGCCGTGGCTGCGGCTCCCAACCCCGCAGCATCTGCTCCTGCCGAGGGGGCGCCTGCACCCTCCATCGAGGCTGCGATTCCCGCGCCGCCCGATGCCGCGGCGCCCGTCGCCCTGCCGCAGAAGCCGCTGGTCGGGCCCGTCCTGCCGCTCACGCGCCAGGACGTCGCCCCGGGCGGCGCTCTCGTCACGGCTCCGCCCAAGCTCACGGGCGACCATGCCTATGCCGCTCAGCGCGCCTTCAGGGTCGGCGCCGCCCCGGGATCGCGCCCCGGCCGCGCCGACGACTTCCGCTGGCCCAATCCGTAAACACGGTTTCCGGCACCAAAGAAAAGCGGCGGCGCATCTTGAGATGCGCCGCCGCTTCCGTTGAAGCGATGATCCGCCCTCAGACCGGAAGGGTGCTGGAGCCCATCAGGAAGGTATCGATGGAGCGGGCCGCCTGGCGGCCCTCGCGGATGGCCCAGACCACCAGCGACTGGCCGCGGCGCATGTCGCCGGCCACGAAAACCTTCTCGTTGGACGTCCGATAGGACCTGTCGTCGGCAACCACATTGCCGCGCCGGTCCACGGCGACGCCGGACTGCTCCAGCAGGCCCTCCTTCACCGAGCCGGCAAAGCCGATGGCGATGAAGACGAGGTCGGCCTTGAGCACGAATTCCGTACCGGGAATCGGCTGGCGCTTTTCGTCGACGCGGGCGCATTGCACCCCGGTGACGCGGCCCTTCTTGCCCTCGATGCCCAGGGTCGCCGCCTGGAACTCGCGCTCCGCGCCCTCCGCCTGGGAGGAGGAGGTGCGCAGCTTCGTCGGCCAGTAGGGCCACACGGTGAGCTTGTCCTCCCGCTCCGGCGGCTTGGGACGGATGTCGAGCTGGGTCACGGAGAGCGCGCCCTGGCGGAAGGCGGTGCCGACGCAGTCGGACGCCGTGTCGCCGCCGCCGATCACCACCACATGCTTGCCGCCTGCGAGGATCGGCTCGTCGCTGACCTCCTCGTGCCCGACGCGCTTGTTCGCCTGGGTGAGGTAGGGCATGGCGTAGTGCACGCCGGCGAGGTCCTGGCCGGGCAGGTTCGGGTTGCGCGGGTCCTCCGCGCCGCCGGCGAACAGCACCGCATCGAACTCGTTGTGCAGCGAGGCGAAGCTGCGGTCGACGCCGATGTTCACCCCGCAATGGAAGACCACGCCCTCGGCCTCCATCTGCTTCACGCGGCGGTCGATGTGGTACTTCTCCATCTTGAAGTCCGGAATGCCGTAGCGCAGCAGGCCGCCGGGCTTCGCCTGGCGTTCGAACACGTGCACCTCATGGCCGGCGCGGGCGAGCTGCTGGGCTGCGGCGAGGCCTGCGGGGCCCGAGCCGATGACGGCGATGCGCTTGCCCGTCTGGATCTTGGCGGGCTCGGGCTTCACCCATCCCATCTCCCACGCCTTGTCGGCGATGGCCTGCTCGATGGTCTTGATGGTGACCGGCTGGTTCTCGAGATTGAGGGTGCAGGCCTCCTCGCAGGGCGCCGGGCAGATGCGGCCCGTGAACTCCGGGAAGTTGTTGGTGGTGTGGAGGTTGCGCGCCGCCTCCTCCCAGTCGCCCTGCCAGACGAGGTCGTTCCAGTCGGGGATCTGGTTGTGCACCGGGCAGCCCGTCGGCCCGTGGCAGAAGGGGATGCCGCAATCCATGCAGCGCCCCGCCTGCTTCTTCAGATCGTTGTCGTCGAGCGGCAGCGTGAACTCGCGGAAGTGGCGCACGCGCTCGCCGGCGAGCTGATACTTCTGCTCCTGCCGGTCGTATTCGAGAAAACCTGTGACCTTGCCCATGGGTTTGCCCCTTCAATCCTTATTCCGCCGCCTGCAGGTTCCGGAGACGATCCATCTCCTGGAGCGCGCGGCGGTACTCGACCGGCATGACCTTTACGAACTTGGTGCGGTAGGAGGCCCAGTTGTCGAGGATCTCCTTGGCCCGCGTCGAGCCCGTATAGGTGTGATGGTTGGTGATGAGCTGCATCAGGCGCTCCTCATCCGGACCCGACATGTTGGCCATGATGTCGATGCGGCCCTTGGTTTCCAGATCGCCGCCGTGATGGTGGAGGCGGCGCATGAGGTCCTCCTCCTCCTCGACGGGCTCGAGGTCGACCATGGACAGGTTGCAGCGCTTCGAGAACGAGCCGTCCTCGTCGAGGACATAGGCGATGCCGCCGGACATGCCCGCCGCGAAGTTGCGGCCGGTCTGGCCGAGCACCACCACGAGGCCGCCGGTCATGTACTCGCAGCCATGATCGCCCGTGCCCTCGACCACGGCGATGGCGCCGGAGTTGCGCACGGCGAAGCGCTCGCCGGCGACGCCCCGGAAATAGGCCTCGCCGGAGATCGCGCCGTACATCACCGTATTGCCGACGACGATGGAGCGCTCAGGGAGAGCCTTCGAGTCCGGCGAAGGCGCGATGATGATCTTGCCGCCCGACAGGCCCTTGCCGACATAGTCGTTGGCTTCGCCCTCCAGCCTGAGCGTCACGCCGGCCGCCAGCCACGCGCCGAAGCTCTGTCCCGCGGTGCCCTTCAGCTTCACGGTGATCGTGTCGTCGGGCAGGCCCTCGTGGCCGTAGCGCTTGGCGACCTCCCCGGAGAGCATGGCGCCCACCGTGCGGTCGGAGCTGCGCACCTGCGACTCGATCACGACCGCCTCGCCCTTCTCCAGGGCGGGTCCGGCCTGCGCGATGAACGTCCGGTCGAGCACGTTCGCAATCGGGTGAACCTGGCGCTCCTTGTGACGGATCGCCACGTCCGGACCCACATCGGGCTTGTGAAAGAGCTTGGTGAAGTCCAGTCCCTTCGCCTTCCAGTGGTCGATGGCCGCGTTCTTGTCGAGCAGGTCGGATTGGCCGATCATCTCGTCCACGGTGCGGAAGCCCATCTCGGCCATCAGCTCGCGCACTTCCTCGGCGACGAAGAAGAAGTAGTTGATGACGTGCTCGGGCAAGCCCTTGAAGCGCTTGCGCAGCACCGGGTCCTGCGTGGCCACCCCGACGGGGCAGGTGTTGAGATGGCACTTGCGCATCATGATGCAGCCCGCCGCGATCAGGGGTGCAGTCGAGAAGCCGTACTCATCGGCCCCGAGAAGTGCGGCGATCACCACGTCGCGGCCCGTGCGCAGGCCGCCGTCGGCCTGCAGCGCCACGCGGCCGCGCAGCCGGTTGAGCACGAGGGTCTGCTGGGTCTCGGCGAGGCCGATCTCCCACGGAGAGCCCGCATGCTTGAGCGAGGTGAGGGGAGAGGCCCCCGTGCCGCCCTCGAACCCTGAGATCGTGATGTGATCGGCGCGCGCCTTGGCGACGCCGGCGGCGACGGTGCCGACGCCCACTTCCGCCACGAGCTTCACCGACACGTCGGCGGACGGGTTCACGTTCTTCAGGTCGAAGATCAGCTGCGCCAGATCCTCGATGGAATAGATGTCGTGGTGCGGCGGCGGCGAGATGAGGCCGACGCCGGGCGTCGAGTGGCGCACGCGGGCGATCTTGGCATCGACCTTGTGGCCGGGCAGCTGCCCGCCTTCGCCGGGCTTGGCTCCCTGCGCCACCTTGATCTGCATCATGTCGGCATTGACGAGGTACTCCGTCGTCACGCCGAATCGGCCGGAGGCCACCTGCTTGATGGCGGAGCGCTTGGAGCGCCCGTCGGGGAGCGGCCGGAAGCGCTCCGGCTCCTCGCCGCCCTCGCCGGTGTTGGACTTGGCTCCCATGGCGTTCATGGCGAGGGCCAGCGTCTCATGCGCCTCCTTCGAGATCGAGCCGAAGGACATGGCGCCGGTGGAGAAGCGCTTGACGATCTCCTGCGCGGGCTCGACCTCGCTCAGCGGGACCGGAGCGCGCCCCGTCTCCGCGGCGGCCTTGATGCGGAAGAGGCCGCGGATCGTCTTGAGCTCGTTGTCCTGCTCGTTCACGAGGCGCGCGAACTCGCGATAGCGCTCCTGCGCGTTGAGGCGCACGGCGTGCTGCAGCGTGGCGACCGTGTCCGGATTCCAGGCATGCACCTCGCCGCGCGTACGATAGGCGTATTCGCCGCCCACATCGAGCGCGTCGCGGTAGATCGGCGCGTCGCCGAAGGCGTCGCGGTGGCGGCGCACCGTTTCCTCCGCCACCTCGTCCATGCCGATGCCTTCGATGGTGGTGGCGGTGCCGAAGAAGTCGCGGGCCACGAAGTCGGACCGGAGGCCGACAGCGTCGAAGATCTGCGCGCCGCAGTAGGACTGGTAGGTGGAGATGCCCATCTTGGACATCACCTTGAGCAGGCCCTTGCCGATGGACTTGATGTAACGCTTGATCGCCTCGTCCGCGTCGACCTCCTGCGGCAGCTCGCCCTTGGCGTGCATGTCGGCAATGGTCTCGAAGGCGAGGTAGGGATTGATCGCCTCCGCGCCGTAGCCGGCAAGGCAGGCGAAGTGGTGGATCTCGCGCGGCTCGCCGCTCTCGATCACCAGGCCGACCGAGGTGCGCAGGCCCTTGCGGATCAGGTAGTTGTGCACGGCCGCGGTCGCGAGCAGCGCCGGGATCGGAATGCGGTCCGGGCCGACCATGCGGTCGGACAGGATGATGATGTTGTAGCCGCCGTGGACCGCCGCTTCCGCGCGGTCGCAGAGCCGGTCGAGGGCGCCGTCGAGGGCGGCCGCGCCGAGCTCGGCGTCATAGGTGATGTCGAGGGTCTTGGTGTCGAAGCGGTCCTCGAAATGGCCGATGCAGCGGATCTTCTCCAGATCCTCGTTGGTGAGGATCGGCTGGCGCACTTCCAGGCGCTTGCGGCGCGATGTGCCCTCGAGATCGAGGATGTTCGGGCGCGGACCGATGAACGACACGAGGCTCATGACGAGCTCCTCGCGGATCGGGTCGATCGGCGGGTTCGTCACCTGGGCGAAGTTCTGCTTGAAATAGGTGTAGAGCAGCTTCGGCTTGTCGGAGAGGGCGGAGATCGGCGTGTCCGACCCCATGGAGCCCACCGCCTCCTGGCCGGTGACGGCCATGGGCTGCATGAGGAGCTTGAGGTCCTCGGCGGTGTAGCCGAAGGCCTGCTGGCGGTCGAGGAGCGACACGTCCGTGCGCGACTCGCGCGCCTGCACGGGCTTGAGATCCTCCAGCACGATCTGCGTGCGCCTCAGCCATTCCTTGTAGGGATGTGCCTGCGAGAGCTGCTGCTTGATCTCGTCGTCGGAGACGATGCGGCCTTCCTCCAGGTCGATGAGCAGCATCTTGCCGGGCTGCAGGCGCCACTTCTCGACGATCTTCTCCTCCGGGATCGGCAGCACGCCCATCTCGGAGGCGAGCACCACGAGGCCGTCCTCGGTGACGAGGTAGCGCGCCGGGCGCAGGCCGTTGCGGTCGAGCGTCGCGCCGATCTGCCGGCCGTCGGTGAAGCACACGGCTGCCGGGCCATCCCATGGCTCCATGAGGGCGGCATGATATTCGTAGAAGGCGCGCCGGTTCTCGTCCATGAGCGGGTTGCCGGCCCAGGCTTCGGGGATGAGCATCATCATGGCGTGCGACAGGGAGTAGCCGCCGCGCACCAGGAACTCGAGCGCATTGTCGAAGCAGGCGGTGTCGGACTGGCCCTCGTAGGAGATCGGCCACAGCTTGGAGATGTCGTTGCCGAAGAGCTCGGAGTCGACGGATGCCTGGCGCGCCGCCATCCAGTTCACGTTGCCGCGCAGGGTGTTGATCTCGCCGTTATGGGCGACCATGCGATAGGGATGCGCGAGCTGCCAAGTGGGGAAGGTGTTGGTGGCGAAGCGCTGGTGCACGAGGGCGATGGCGCTCTCGAAGCGCGGATCCTGCAGGTCGAGGTAGTAGTCGCGCAGCTGCGTGACGAGCACCATGCCCTTGTAGACGATGGTGCGCGAGGACAGGCTGACGGGGTAGTAGCCCGCGGTGCGCGGGTCCTTCATGTCGTAGACGGCGTTGGAGATCACCTTGCGCGCGATGAACAGGCGGCGCTCGAAGGTCTCCTGGTCGTCCATCCCCTTGCCCTTGCCGATGAAGATCTGGCGGTGCAGGGGCTCGGTGGCCTTCACGCTCTCGCCGAGATCGCTCGAATCCACCGGCACGTCGCGCCAGCCGAGAAGCTGCAGGCCCTCGTCGGCGATGGCCTTGGTGACGATCTCCTCGACGAGCCTGAAGCCTTCCGGGTCGCGGGGCATGAACAGATGGCCCACGCCGTACTGGCCCGCCTCGGGCAGCCAGATGCCGACCTTCGCGCATTCGGCGGCGAAGAACTTGTGCGGGATCTGCACGAGAATGCCGCAGCCGTCGCCCATCTTCGGGTCCGCGCCCACGGCGCCGCGGTGGTCGAGGTTCAGGAGGATCTGGAGGCCCTGCTCCACGATCTCGTGCGACTTGCGGTTCTTCATGTCGGCGATGAAGCCGACGCCGCAGGAATCCTGCTCGTTGTCCGGGTTATAGAGGCCCTGGGCTGCCGGCAGGCCCGGATCGCGCACGGGATGAGCTTTGCTTGCCGTCGCGGCCGTGCGGCTTGGCACTTCGATTTCCGGGCTCTTGGTCGGCACGTCGCTCATGGCAGATCCTCACATCCGAACGCGTCTTCAAGGTTCTTTGAGGCGGCTTTTGGGCCTGCCGGATGATCGGATCGTCCGGGTGCCCGCCGCTTCTTCGGGTTTTCGAGGGTTGGGTCCGGCAGGGGAGCCCGCTCCTCGCGGGCATCCTTCGGGCTTCGTGAACTCAGCCCAGAGTCGCCCGTCCCGCCCACGTTTTGCGGGCGGCTTTCTCGGTATCTCGTTTCGTTCGCGTCGTGCGAAGCATCAAGAAGACCTCAGGGCGAAGAACAGGGCGCAGGCACCCCGAAAGGGACAGCATGGCTGTCCTAATGAGAGCAAGGTGCCAGAGTTTGCTGCAGGGGACAAGAGGGTTTGGAAAAATTTTAGACAAAAGTTACAAGGCAGCGTTGTCGAGTGTAACAAAAACAGCTTTCACGTGGTTGGAACGAAAGTCTCCGCCGATGGGTCAATGTTCTTGACATGTCGGCCGCCATCGTCAGGGTGCGGGCCGAGGAGGCATCGGATGAACTTTGCGAGCGACAACACCGTGGGGGCGAGCGCACCCGTTCTGCAGGCCATCGTCGAGGCCAATGCCGGCGCCATGGCTGCTTACGGCAACGACGAGATCACCAGGCGGGTGCGGGCGCGTTTCGCCGAGATCTTCGAGCGCGACGTGGATGTGTTCTTCGCCACCACCGGCACGGCCGCCAATGCGCTCGCTCTCTCCTCGGCGGTTCCGCCCTATGGGCTCTGCATCTGCCACCGGGAGGCCCACGTCATCGACGACGAGTGCGGGGCCCCGGAATTCTTCATGCACGGGGCCAAGCTGACCGGCCTGCCGGGCGTCGGGGCCAAGCTGAAGGCCGATGACGTCGCCGCCTATGTGAAGAGCCTGCCTAGGGCCGTGAAGCAGATGCCGCCCAAGGCCCTGTCGATCTCGCAGGTGAGCGAAGGCGGCCTCGTCTACGATCTCGACGAACTGGCCGCCCTGGGCGCGGTCTGCCGCGAGCACGGGCTGGCCTTCCACATGGACGGCGCACGCTTCGCCAACGCCCTCGTGGCGCTCGGCTGCACCCCGGCCGAGATGACCTGGAAGCGGGGCGTCGACATCCTCTCCTTCGGCGCCACCAAGAACGGCGGCCTCATGGCCGAGGCCATCGTGGTGTTCAGGACGGATCTGGCGGAGGCGCTCGACTACCGCTCCAAGCGCGCAGGCCAGATCATTTCCAAGGCCCGCCTGATCGCGGCGCAGTTCGAAGGCTATTTCGCGGACGACCATTGGCTCGCCAATGCCCGCCACGCCAACCGCATGGCCAAGGCTCTTTCGGAGGGACTGGCGCGCCTGCCCGGCGTGCGCCTCGCCTGGCCGACCCAGGCCAACGAGGTGTTCCCGATCATTCCCCATGCCCTGGACCGGGCGCTCAAGGCCGCAGGCATTCTCTACAATCCCTGGACCGAGCTGAGCCTGCCCGAGGGCGAGCATGTCGGGGAGGGCGAGGTGCTGGTCCGCCTCGTCGCCTCCTGGGCGACGCGGGAGGAGGACGTACACCGGCTGCTGGAGATCGCCTCTTCTGGGGTATCGCGCCACGCGGCGGAGTGATTGCCCTAACCTTGCCGCATTCACCCGCGAAGGATCATTCCCAAGAGACCCTTGACCAGCGGGGCAGCCCCCGGCCCCGGCGGGATTACCAAGGACCAGGACTTAAAAACAAAAAAGCGCCCCGGCATGAACCGGGGCGCTCTCTTTTTGGGCTCCTCGGACGTCAGGCAGCCTTCTGGGCCTCGATGGTCTGCGTGCCGTTCGTGGAAATCGGGATGAGCTTCGGCTTCTTGGCCTCGGGCGTCTCGCGCACGAGGTCGATGTGGAGCAGGCCGTTCTCGAGGGTCGCGCCGACCACCTGCACGCCGTCGGCCAGCTGGAAGCGCCGGTCGAAGCTGCGGGCGGCGATGCCCTGATGGAGAACGTCGACTTTGCGCTCTTCCGAAGGCTTGCGCTCACCGCGGACGGAGAGGGCGTTCTCCTTCACCTCAATGGTGAGGTCGCGGTCGGTGAAGCCGGCCACCGCGATCGAGATGCGATAGGCATTCTCGCCGGTGCGCTCGATGTTGTAGGGCGGGTAGCTCGGAGCCGCATCGACGCCGACCATCTGGTCGAGCATCGAGAAGAGACGGTCGAAGCCGACCGTATTGCGGTACAGGGGAGCAAGATCGAACTGTCGCATGGCATATCCTCCGCTTGAAGCGACATGCTGAAAGAAGATCCACCTTCAGAGGCTGGACCTGGGTCTTCGCGCCGCCATCATGGCCGGCACGGCCTCGATGTGGGAATGAACAGGTTTGCTTTCAAGAGGAACGTTCCCTAAAGCCATGCTGCTCTATAAAGAGCTTGAGCCTTCAAGTTGGACCCTGCCGTGGAATTCATCACGACCCCCGACAATCCCGTGCCCGGAGAGCCGACCCTGCTGAGCGTGACCGCCCGCGACGGCGTGGCGCTCAGGGCCGCCTATTGGATGCCGGAGACGGAGGAGCCGCAGGGCACGGTCTGCATCCTGCAGGGCCGGGCGGAGTTCATCGAAAAGTACTTCGAGGTCGTGGGCGAGCTGCTCGACCGCGGCTTTGCCGTGGTGGCCTTCGACTGGCGCGGGCAGGGGCTGTCGGGGCGGCAGGTGAGCAACCCGCGCAAAGGCCATGTGCGGCGCTTCTCCGATTACCGGCATGACCTGGAGGCGATCCACGACCAGATCCTCGTACCGCACATGCCTGCACCGTATTTCGGCCTCGCCCATTCCATGGGCGGCGCCATCGCGCTCAATGCGGCCTATGAGGGCTGGCTGCCCTTCCGGCGTCTCGTGACCACCACGCCGATGATCGCGCTCTGCATCATCCGGCGCACCCGCTCGGCCGCCCTGCTGGCGCGGGTGCTGCGGCTTCTCGGGATGGGCTCCATGTTCGTGCCTGGTGGGGGCGAGACCTCGATCTCCACCCTGCCGTTCAAGGGCAACCGCCTCACCAGCGACCCGGTGCGTTATGGCCGCAATGCCGATGCGGCTCATGCCATTGGAGCCGGGGCCATCGGGGCTCCGACCGTGGCATGGCTCGACAGCGCCTTCCGCTTCATGAAGCGCTTTGCCGATCCCCGCTATGCCATCAGGATCCGCCTGCCCACGCTCATCATCGCGGCCGGGGCGGATCCGGTCTGCGCGACGCCTGCCACCGAGCGCTTCGCCTCCCGGCTCAAGGCCGGACGGGTCATCGTCATCCCTGGCGCCCGGCACGAGGTGCTGATGGAGCGGGACCCGGTGCGCGAGCAGTTCTGGGCCGCCTTCGACGCCTTCATCCCCGGCACGCCCGATCCGGTTCCGCCGGCGCAGCGGGACCGGGCCGAAAAGGGATCAGCGGCTGAGCAGCTCGACGGCGGCGGCATGGATCCGGCGGTCGCCCGCCGCGACGATGCGCCCGCCCTCGGCGGCTGAGCCGCCGTCCCAGGTGGTGACGATCCCGCCCGCACCCTCGATGATCGGCACCAGGGCAGCGATGTCATAGGGCTTGAGGCCCGACTCGACCACGAGATCGATATGGCCGGCGGCCAGCATGCAATAGGCATAGCAGTCGCAGCCGTAGCGGGCGAGGCGCGCCACGCTCTCGACCCGGTCGTAGGCGCGCAGCTCGTCGCCTGCGAAGAGCCGCGGGCTCGTGGTGGAGATCACCGCGTCCTTCAGGGAGGCGCAGGGGCGGACCTTCAGCCTGCGCTCGCCGCCCGGCCCGCGATAGGTCGCGCTGCCGCAATCGCCGAAGAAGCGCTCGCCTGTGAAGGGCTGGTGCATCATGCCGAAGACCGGCTGCTTTTTGTGGGTCAGGCCGATGAGGGTGCCCCAGGTGGGAAGGCCGGCGATGAAGGCCCGGGTTCCGTCGATGGGATCGAGAACCCAGACGTAGTCCGCATCCGGGCGCTCGGCGCCGAATTCCTCGCCGACGATGCCGTGGGTAGGGAAGCTGCGCTTGATGAGATGGCGCATGGTCGCCTCGCTCGCCCGGTCGGCCTCCGTGACCGGGTCGAAGGCGCCGCCGCGGGACTTGTCCTCCGTGGCGATGGCGGTGCGGAAGAAGGGCAGGATCGCCTGGCCGGACTGGGTTGCGAGCTCGTTGACGAAATGCGTGAAGTCGATGAGCCCCATGGCGTCCGGTCCCTGAAAAGAATGACGTGGCCGGCCTTGGCCCGCCTGCATTGAGCTTTTATCGGCTATTCGGATTTAGGTGTGGATTTGGCATGACGCTTGAACCACTCATCAGTGTGGAATTGGTGGCACCGACCGCACATCGCGTAGACGTTCGGGAAGTGCCGCGTCTCGCCGAATCCTTTGAGGTGGGGTGCCGCAATGAAGCTGTCGGGATTGATCTGGAACTGCCCCAGGCAGGACTCGCAGATGAACCAGCGGGTCTCGTTGAGCCTCGGCATCGTCAGCGCCTTAGCCCGAATAGCCTCGAACCGATAGCCACGGCCTGCACGGTTGACGATCTTGATCAGCCCATTGGCGGACTCGGTGTAGGCGTTGGTGTAGCGGTGGTCGAAGTAGACGAAGACCTCCTCTCGCCAGTTCTCGACGGTCTTGGCGAGGGCTCCGAAGTCTCCCTGGACCTCGCTGGGAAGATTGGCTTTCCAGTGGTCGAAGCGGGCTTCCGCCTCGCTCCGGTTGGCCGCGTCCCAGATGTCGTAGAACGCTTCCTTGGTATGCCAAGCCGCAGAGAGAAGGTCATTGTTCTTCAGCATCCCATCGAGGAGGAGCGCCCGTTGAGGCGAGAGGTTCTTGCCACGGGCCTGGATCAGCCGTCGCGCCTTCCACGGGTTCTTGCGGGCCTTCCCTTTGGCCGCTCTGCGCTGCCGATTGCGGATCACGTCCAGGAGTTCATTGACCTTCTTCTGGATGTGCCACTTGTCGGCCACGATGATGGCTTCCGGCAGGAGCGCCCGGACGGCCTCGCGGTAAGGCCCCCACATGTCCATCGTGACCAACTGGATGCGTTTCCGGTTGGGCAGGGTGTAGAGCCAGCGGTCCACCTGAGAGCGGTTCATGCCGTCCATCAGGTCGATGACACGCCGCTCACCCACGTCAGTGAAGATGGTGCGCTTCTTATGGAGAAGCGTCAGTTCGTCGATCCCGAGGATGACAGGGGCGTAGGGCTGGTGCGACGCCAGAAGGTTGTCGATCTCCTCGTTGCAGATGTCGCGGACGGTCTTCTCCGTCACGCCGATCTCTCGGGCGAGTTGGGTATAAGGACGGAGGAGCCCCTGTTCCTTGATATGCTCGACACAGCGGCGGGTCATCTGCCGCTTGGGGTCCATATCAGGCAAGGGCTGCATGAAGGTGGAGCCGCAATCCCGACAGCGATAGCGTTGAACCTCAACGTCTACGACGGTGCGCCAGCCGTGGACCGGCGCATCGACGTATTCAACAACCTTGGGGCCGTGCTTATAGGGCTTCCGGACCGAGCCGCACTTCGGGCAGTGGCTGGGCTCAACATTGTAGTGAGCCTCAAGCCGGTAGCCGTTCTTGGTTTTGTGCAGCTTCTCCACGGTCCAGTTATCCAAGTAGAGAGCGTTGACCATTCAAGATCATTCGGGCTTGACTGTGGAGTCACGGAGGAGAGCGAGGGCTCGCTCGGCAACGGGCTCGTATTCCTCCCTCGTGGTGAACTCACCATCCCAGGTCGAGATGCGGAGGAGATCACGGAGAGCGCCTCGCAGCGCCTCGATGTGATCCGCTGCTTTCCAGGGGGAGAGGTTCTTGTGGCCGTCCTCCGGACGAGTGGGGCTCGGGTAATCCCATCTGTAGAGCCGCTGCGCGTCCCTCCGAAGAAGGTGGACGATATCGCAGGGAGGCATTCCCTTCTCGGGCCTTCTCCGCTCGCACATGCCGCATCCGTGGCCCTTGTCGCATTCCTCCCGAGAGTACCATCCGCAGGCCGACTTTGCCTCCGGAGGGAGGCTGGCGAGATGCTCCATGTGTCTCTGTTGGTACTCGTTAAACATGCTCGTTCTCCACACTTAAATCCGAAATGAGAGTAGCATGAGCTATGGCACTTTCAACACTAAAATCCGAATACCCCTTTTATCAAGCACCTCGCGCGCGGCAAGTGAGCTGCGGCGCCTTGAGGAGCAAGAACGCATGGATTTCGCGCCCAAGCCTCCACCGACCCGCTCCGAGGCGGCCCTGATCCTGGTTGCGGCGCTGGTGTCGATCTATGCGGTCAGCCAGTTCCTGCGCAACTCCATCGGCGTGATCGCCAACGACCTCGCCCGGGAGCTCGATCTGTCCGCCACCCAGACGGGGCTGCTCTCCAGCGCCTTCTTCTTCTCCTTCGCGGCGGTGCAGATCCCCATCGGCATCCTGATCGACCGCTACGGCCCCAAGCGCACCATGCTGGGAACGGCGGTGCTGACGGTCCTGGGCACGGCCCTGTTCGCCCTGGCTTCCTCCGCCTCCCTGCTGATTGCCGCGCGGGTGCTGATGGGGCTCGGCTGCTCCACCTTCTTCATGGCCCCGCTGGTGATCTATGCCCGCCGCTTCCCGCCGGAGCGGTTTGCCGGGCTCACCAGCCTGCAGATGGGACTTGCCAATACAGGCACCCTGGCGGCGACGGCGCCGCTTGCTGCCGCGTCCGCCGCGTTCGGCTGGCGCGCCTCCTTCCTGACCGTCGCGGTCCTGACGGTCGTCATCGCAGGAATCATCGCCGTTGCCGTCCCCAGGGATCCGCGCAGGGACGGGCCGGAGGAAAGCTGGGGCGCGGCGTTCAGGGGCGTCGCGGCCGCCCTCAAGGTGCCGTCCTTCTGGCCCGTCTTCTTCATGCACCTGACCACCTACGGGTGCTTCGCCTCCGTCATCGGCCTCTGGGGCGGGCCCTGGCTGTCGGACGTGCACGGCGCGGACCTTGCCGCCCGCGGGAACGTGCTGCTCCTGGGCGCCACGGCGCAGATCGTCGGCATGCTGATGTGGGGGGCGATGGACCGCTTCTGGGGCAGCTACAAGAGGCCTGTCCTCATCGGAGGCGCGGCGACCATCCTGCTTCTGGCGGTCCTGGTCTTCGTGCCCCTCGACCGCCGCTGGGCCGCCCTCTGGTTTCCCCTGTTCGGCCTCTGCGTGGCCTATACGCCGATCCTGACGAGCCATGGGAAATCGCTGTTCCCCTCGACGCTGACGGGCCGCGGCATCACGCTCATGAACATCGGCACCATGGGAGGAGCCTTCCTGTCCCAGAGCGTCACGGGCATGCTGATCGATGTCGTGGGACGCTCCGATCAGGGACTCTACCGGCCCGAGGGCTACCGCCTCGTCTTCGCAAGCTTGGCGGCATGGCTGCTGCTCAGCCTGATCTTCTACGTCAGAGCCATCGATCCGCATCCGAGCAGATATGCAACAAAGTCATGACTATAGGCGAAATTTCTGTTGCAATTTGTGCGATGCGGCGTAATTATTGCAGTGCGACATGGCGATGGCGTCGCCTGTTGCAGCCCTTCTTGGGCGTTTCCTCCCTAAACTTCGGGCCGCTGGCAACAGTGGCCTTTTTTCTTGCCTGAAGCCCTGTGCCGGCCAGCGTGGGAGGGACGAAACTACTCCGCCGCGATCGGGCGGGTGACCAGCGCCCCCTCGATGTCGCCGATCACCTGGGAGAAGGCCTGGGTCAGGTCCGACGCCAGACGGTCGAACCCCTGCTTTCGCTGCATGGTGCGCTCGTCCATGTAGAGGGCGCGGTTGATCTCGATCTGCAGCGCGTGCCGGCCCAGGGCAGGCTCGCCGTAATGCTCCGTGATGAAGCCGCCCGCATAGGGCTTGTTGCGCACCACCGCGTAGCCGCGTCCCCTCAGGGCGGCCTCCACCAGGTCGATCAGCAGGGTGGCGCAGCTCGTCCCGTAGCGGTCGCCCAGGACGATGTCGGCCTTCATTCCGTCCTCGCGGCTGACGCTCGAGGCGGGCATGGAATGGCAGTCGATCAGGACGGCATGCCCGAAGAGCTGCGCCGTGCGGCGCACGAGGTTGCGCAGGGTGCGGTGGTAGGGCTTGTAGAGCCACTCGATCCGATGCAGGGCCTCGTCCACGGGAAGACGCGAGCGGTAGATCTCCTGCCCGTCGGCCACGATGCGCGGGATCGTGCCGAGCCCCCCGGCCACCCGCATGGAGCGGGTATTGGCGAAGGAGGGCAGGCGCCCGTCGAACATGCGCGAGTCGAGCTCGTAGGGCTCCCGGTTCAGGTCGAGATAGGCGCGCGGGAAATGGGCGGTCATGAGAGGGGCGCCGAGTTCGGTCACGGCCGCGAAGAGCTCGTCGACGAAGGCGTCCTCGGACCGCCTCAGGGCAACCGCGTCGAGCCGCGACGAGGCCAGGAACGAGGCCGGGTAGATGGCTCCCGCATGGGGCACGTTGAAGACGAAGGGGATCGTCTGGACTGCAGGTTCCGTGACAGTGAACGGAGGGTCGAACTCATCGACGATGGCTGGCCGCATCAGGAAACGAACTTGACTATGATGAAGGAGGAAACCGGGCTCGAAGGCTAGTGTAAGGCAGCGCCGCCGCCTGTCCATGACAATATCGTAGCAGGGCTGCGTCCTTCCTTCACGGCTTGTTTACTCCCGGTCCGGCATGAAGTCGTGAAGACCATTTCGCCACGATTCGGGGCTGGCAACCGATGAAGATCCTTCTCGCCGAAGACGACAACGACATGCGCCGCTTTCTCGTGAAGGCGCTGGAGAACGCGGGCTACGAGGTCGCCTCGTTCGACAACGGCCTTTCCGCCTACAACCGCCTGCGCGAGGAGCCCTTCGAGCTCCTCCTGACGGACATCGTCATGCCGGAGATGGACGGCATCGAGCTGGCCCGCAAGGCCACCGAGCTCGACCCGGACATCAAGGTGATGTTCATCACGGGCTTTGCGGCCGTGGCGCTGAACCCTGATTCCCAGGCCCCCCGCGATGCCAAGGTCCTGTCAAAGCCCTTCCATCTGCGCGACCTGGTGACCGAGGTCGATAAAATGATGGCGGCCTAAAAAAGGCCTCCCTAAGGCTTGCGCCCGCGCCCGCTTGTGGGTATATCGCCCCCACAGCCGAGACGGGACGTCAAAATCACCGTTTCCCGGGCGCGTAGCTCAGCGGGAGAGCACTACGTTGACATCGTAGGGGTCGCTGGTTCGATCCCAGCCGCGCCCACCATTTTCTAATTTCCGGCCTTCCCGAGGGGCCGCAGGAGACCGGATATGAAGATCCGTAACTCGTTGAAGTCGATCCGCGGCCGTCACCGCGACAACCAGCTGGTTCGTCGCAAGGGCCGGGTCTACATCATCAACAAGACCCAGAAGCGCTACAAGGCGCGTCAGGGCTAATGCATCGCGCTGGGGAAGTGGAAGCCGGTTCCCCGGCATAAGCGATGCGATCCTGAAGCCGGCGGTGCGGCGATGCCGCACACGATTATCTGAATTGACCGCGCATGCCGGGACCCTAAAATCCCGGCATGCGCTTTTTCGCGTCCATCACGATCCTGTCCCTGGTCTTCCTCGCCCACCCCGCTGCGGCGCAGTCTCCCGTGCGGCCCAAGGACCAGAAGGAGCAGGCCCCCCCGGCCAAGCCCAATCCCCCGCGCCCGTCCAGCCTCGACGAGCTCTTCGAGCGCCTCGGCAAGGCCCAGTCGGAGCGTGAGGCCGAGGGCATCTCGAATCTCATCGAGCGCCGCTTCTCCCGTTCGGGCTCCGACACGGCCGATCTTCTCCTCAGCCGCGCAGGCGAGGCCTTCGGCAAAAAGAACTATCCGCTGGCCGTCGAGCTGATCGACCGGGTGCTGGCGATCCAGCCCAATTGGGCCGAGGCCTGGTACAAGCGTGCCACGGTGTTCTACCAGCTCGACGACCCGGTGGCCGCCATGGCCGACCTGCACCGGGCGCTCAAGATCGAACCCCGCCACTTCAATGCCTGGACCGGCCTGGGCCACATCTTCATGGCCTCCGACGACAAGGCCCGGGCGCTCGAGGCCTATCGTCGGGTGCTGAAGCTCAACCCGCAGGCCTCGGACGTGAAAACCATCGTGACGCGCCTCGGTCCCCAGGTTGACGGGCAGGACCTCTGATCCCAGCTTGCAGGGATGACCCTGCTCGCTCTCGTCGCGGCGCCGGCCCTCCTGTTGATCCTGGGCGCCGCCTTCACCTTTCTCTACGCCTGGTGCATCGAGCGGCGCTATCCGCCGACCGGCCGCTTCATGGAGGTCGAGGGCTGCCGTCTCCACTATCGGGAGGAGGGGCCGAAGGATGCTCCGCCGCGCGGAACCGTCGTCATCCTGCACGGCGCCTCGTCCAACCTCGCCGAGTCCATGCTGGGACTTGGAACGCCCCTGTCGCAGGCCTACCGGGTGATCGCCATCGACCGGCCGGGCCATGGCTGGAGCACGCGCAGGCCCGGCCTCGGCGAGGCCGATCCGGCCCGGCAGGCCGCCCTCATCGCCGAGGCCCTGCGCCGGCTGGGCGTTCGTGAGGCCGTGATCGTGGGCCATTCCTGGTCGGGGCTGGTGGTGCCGCATTTCGCCCTCGACCACACCGACGTGACAGGCGCGATCCTCGTTCTGTCCGGCATCACCTCGCCTTGGCCCGGCGGCTATATCGGCTGGTACCGGCGCCTCGTCGATTCCCGGGCCGGATGGCTGCTGATCCGCACCCTGGCGGTGCCGCTCCTGCTGGTGCTGAGGCCCTGGATGAAGGCAAAGACCTTCAGCCCCCAGCCTCCTCCCCCGGGCATCGTCCGGCAGGGCTTCATCCCGCTTGCCTTTCGGCCGCGGGCCTACGAGGTCAACCTGCATGATTTCGCCGTCATGTACGACGCGGCCCGGCGCCAGAGCCCGCGCTACCGCGAGATCCGCGTACCGGCGACGGTGGTCGCGGGCGACAGGGACGAGATCGTCTGGACCGATCTCCACAGCCGCTCCTTCGCCAGAGAGGTGCCGGGAGCCGAGCTTATCCTGATGCCAGGCATCGGCCACATGCCGCAATATGCCGACAAGGCGACCGTCCTTTCCGCCATCGAAGCCCTGGCCGGACGGATCGCACCAGCCAGGGCGGAAGCGGATCACGCCTGAGCGGCGTGGTCCTGGCTCACGAAGGCGATTCGCACCATGTTGGTGGCGCCGGGCGTGCCGAAGGGCATGCCGGCCACGATGATCACCCGGTCTCCCACCGTCGAGAAGCCTTCGCGCACGGCGAACTTGCAGGCGCGGGAGGCCATGTCGTCGATGTCGCTCGCATCCTTCGTGCGGATCGAATGCACGCCCCAGACCAGGGCAAGCCGGCGGGCGGTGTCGATGCTGGGGGTGAGCGCGATCACGGTCGAGTTCGGCCGCTCGCGGGCGATGCGGAAGGCGGTGGAGCCCGAAAACGTCCAGGCGGCCACCGTCTTGAGGTTCAGCGTGTCGGCGATCTGGTGCGAGGCTGCCGCGATGGCGTCTGACCCGGTGGCCTCCGGCTCGGCGTTGAGGGTGCGCACGATCGACCAGTAGTTCTGATCCTGCTCCACCTCCTCGGCGATCCGGTTCATGGTGGCCACCGCGTCGATCGGGTACTGGCCCGAGGCGCTCTCGGCCGAGAGCATCACCGCGTCGGCGCCGTCATAGACGGCCGTTGCCACGTCCGAGACCTCGGCGCGGGTCGGCACGGGCGAGGTGATCATGGATTCGAGCATCTGGGTCGCCACCACCACTGGCTTGCCGTAACGGCGCGCCGTGCGGACGATGCGCTTCTGGATGCCCGGCACCTTTTCCAGCGGCATCTCGACGCCGAGATCGCCGCGGGCGACCATGACCGCATCCGAGATCTCCATGATCTCGTCGAGGCGGGTGATCGCCTGGGGTTTCTCGAGCTTGGCCATGACCAGCGCCCGGCCGCGGGCCACCTTCTTCACCTCGGCCACGTCCTCGGGACGCTGCACGAAGGAGAGGGCGATCCAGTCCACTCCCGCGTCGAGGGCGGCCTCCAGGTCCGAGCGGTCCTTGTCGGTCATGGCCGCAACCGGGATCGTGGTGTCGGGCAGGCTCACGCCCTTGCGGTTGGAGATCTTGCCGGCGACCTCGACGGAGGTGGTGGCGGAGCCCTGCTTCACGCTCTTCACGCGAAGCCGCAGCTTGCCGTCGTCGATCAGGACCGTATGGCCGGGCTCGAGCGAGGAGAGGATCTCGGGATGGGGCAGGTGCACGCGCTTGGCCGTTCCGGGCGTGGTGTCCGCATCGAGGGTGAAGGACTGCCCCTGAACCAGCATGGCGCCGTCGCCCTCGAAGGCGCCCACGCGCAGCTTGGGGCCCTGAAGATCCGCCAGGATGGCGATGGGCCGCTTGAACTTGGCCTCGACCGAGCGGATCATCGCCACCCGCTCCTTCAGCTTCTCGCGCGGCAGATGGCTCATGTTGAGGCGGAACACGTCGGCCCCCGCCTCGAACAGCTTGGCGATCATCTCGGGGTTCTCGGAAGCGGGACCCAAGGTCGCCAGGATCTTCGTGCGCCGTGCGCGTCTCATCGTCATTGTCCCCCTGGGCGGTTCGTTTCCGTGAGCTGGATCGTCCAGCTCTTCTGTTCACCGGTATCGACCTCGAAGAAGCCGCTGCGGTCGAAGCCGCGGGCGAGGCAGTCCTCCGTTCCCCGGATCGTGAATTCGCGCTCGCGCGTGCACATGAAGGAGCGCCCGCTCCATTCCCCGCCCCGGTCGTAGTCGATGGCGTAGATGTAGTAGAAGCGCCCGCCGAGCTGGCCCTTCAGAAGGGTCTCGCAGGCGCGGGCCTTGAGGTTCCACCAGCCTTCCGTCACCCATCCTTGAGCGTCCCGGTAGCCGAGCGCGATGCCGACGCGGCTCGAGGTCATGTTGCACAGGCGCAGGTCCGCCTTCGCAGGCGATGCGGCCAGAAGGCCTCCGCTCGAGACAAGGAATGCGAGTGCAACGCTTCGCCGCCAGCGAGGAGACGAGGGGGAGGGATCGGCCTTCATGGATGCGGTATGGTCGAATCGAAAGGAATGAAATCGCTCAATGCGGTGAGAATTTTGGCGAATCGTTGTCGGCCAGAAGCGCCGCGGGGGCAAGACCCGAGACGGGGCCCGGCCCAAGATTTGCCCGCCGCATGGCCCCGTCGCCACAGCCGGGAGCCTTGCCGCTCACGATCTCTCCCCGTTTGAAGAGGGCTCCGGGTCGGGTTTCGGGCGCGCGGCCCAGATCCCGAAGAGGATCAGGGCGCCGCCCAAGGCCTGAACCGGCGTCAGCTCCTCGCCGAGCACCGCCCAGCCGAACACGGCCGCAGCAATGGCCTCCAGGAAGATCACCAGGGACGAGAAGACCGGCGGCAGGCGGCCCAGCGCGATGGCGAGCAGCCCCTGGCCGCCCGCATGGCTGACATAGGACATGGCGAGCAGCGCCGCGATCCCACGGCCCGTCTGCGGGATCACCCGTGTGTCGAACAGAACCGCGACGACGAGGAGGATGGCCGAGGTGATGAGCCCCGCCTCGAAGGTCACCCGCGCCGCGCCCGCCGTCTTGCGCGCCCGGCTGGCGGCAAGGAAATACATGCCGAAGAAGAAGGCGGTGGCGATCCCGTAGAGGTCGCCCGCGATCCGGGCCGGATCCGCCTGGAGGCTCTGCCCGATCAGCGCCGCCCCGCCAAGGAGGCACAACGCAAGGCCGAGGAAGGTTCCCCGCGACACCCGCTGCCGCAGCACGAGCCAGACGGTCAGCACCACGAAGAGCGGCGCCAGGGTGGCGAAGAAGGTGGCGTTGGCCACCGTGGTCCTGAGGATCGCCAGATGCCAGAAGAACAGATCGCCGGCAAAGACGATTCCCCCGAGGATGCTCGCCTTGGAGAATTGGACCCTTGGGGTGCCCGCAGGCGCGCGCCGCTCCTCGATCCGCATCCAGGCATAGAGCAGGGGCAGGCAGAGCGCGACCCGCCAGAAGGCGCTGGCGAAGGGGCCCACATCCGCGGGCGCTCCCCCCATGTCCGCGGAGGCGAAGCGCACGAAGATCGGGGAGATCCCCATCGCCACGGCGCCGAGGCAGAGGGCGGCAAAAGCGGAGGCGAAGCCCGGCTCGAGCCGGGCCGTGGTGGATGTCGGGGACATGTCGGCCGTGAAAGTCTGTTGCGCGTAACGTCGCGTTGTCAGGGTCGGAGGGGCAGGGTAAGGCTTTTCCTCCGCCGTTCAATCGCCATTCCTTAGATCCACCCTCGCCATGTCCGCATCCGCCGCGCTCAAGCTCGACGACCCTTTCCTTGAGCCTCATCCGGTCGAGATCGTCCCCGGCTCCTTCGAATCGGGGATCCTGATCCTGTGCGACCACGCCTCCAACGAGGTGCCGCCGGATCTGGGCGGTCTCGGCCTGCCGGAATCCGAGTTCGAGCGCCACATCGCCTATGACATCGGCGCCGCTGCCGTGACCCGCTCGCTCGCCCGGCGCCTGAAGGCGCCGGCGATCCTCACCCGGTTCTCACGGCTGATCATCGATCCCAACCGGGGCCGGGACGACCCGACCCTGGTCATGCGTCTGTCCGACGGCGCGGTGGTGCCGGGCAATGCCCGGGCGGACGAGGCGGAGGTGCAGCGGCGCATCGCCCGCTTCTACGACCCCTACGATCACGCCATTGCCGGCGCGATCCACAGGGCCATGGCAGCGGGCCATCCGCCGGTGATCGTGACGGTCCACAGCTTCACGCCGGTCTGGCGCGGCTGGCCGCGGCCCTGGCATGTGGGAATCCTGTGGGATGCGGACGACCGCTTCGCCAGGCCGCTCCTGGAAGGCCTGCAGGCCGAGGATGGGCTCGTCGTCGGCGACAACGAGCCCTATGATGGGGCATTGGCGGGCGACACAGTCGACCGCCACGCCACGGTGCGGGGCTTGGCCAACGCGCTGATCGAGATCCGGCAGGACCTGATCGCCTCCGATGAAGGCGCCGAGGAATGGGCCGAGCGCTTCGCCCGGCTCCTCGAACCCCTGGTGGCCCGGCCCGAGCTTCGCGCGCCGCGGATCTTCGGCACCCGCACCCGCGACCGCCTGCGCCAGCACGGAGGACCAAGCCGATGAACGGCATCGACGACAAGACCCGGACGGAACTGGAGGCGGCCGCCTTCCGCAGGCTCCTCGACCACCTGCGCGAGCGCGCCGACGTGCAGAACATCGACCTGATGAATCTCGCGGGCTTCTGCCGCAACTGCCTGTCGAACTGGATGAAGGATGCGGCCGACGAGCGGGGCGTCGCCCTCTCCAAGGAGGAGAGCCGGACTTACGTCTACGGCATGCCCTATGAGGAGTGGAAGGCGCGCCACCAGCGCGAGGCCAGCCCGTCGCAGCTCGCCGATTTCGAGAAGTCGAGGCCGAAGCATTAAAACGGCCTCAACCAAATGGCCATAACACTGGCGCCAATGCCATCAATCAGGGGCTTCATTCATGGATGACGCAGCTTTCAACACCGAATCCGTCGCCGCCGACCAGCTGAAGGCCTTCATCGAGCGCATCGAGCGCCTCGAGGAGGAAAAGGCCGGCATCACGGGCGACATCAAGGACGTCTATGCCGAAGCGAAGGGCAACGGCTTCGACACCAAGGTGATCCGCAAGATCATCTCCCTGCGCAAGCGCGACTACGCCGAGCGTCAGGAGGAGGAGGCGATCCTCGAGCTGTACATGCAGGCGCTCGGGATGGCGTAGGCTGAAATCGGTCTTCTTCAGACCTGAAAGGGCCCTGCAGTGCAATCTGCGGGGCCTTTGCCATTTTGATGGCCCCTTGCACGTCATCACCGGCCTTGTGCCGGTGATCCCGATTGGGTGAAGCACTGGACCTCACAGGATCGGGATGGCCGGGACGAGCCCGGCCATGACGAGGCGGCGGGTTGGCTTCCCTCGAAGTCGACTGATTTAGGAATTGTCCAGCATCAGGCTTTTCAGGACGTCCACCGTCTCCGTCGGCAGCGGGGTCGAGCGGCGCGTTTCCTTGTCCACCATGACGATGGTGGCCTCCGCCGTGGCCACGAGGCGCCCCTCGTTGAAGATTCCCTGCGCCAGGGAGAAGGAGCTGCGCCCGACCTTCACGACGCCGGTGCCGATCTCCACCGTGCCGGGCCAGAAGAGCTCGGCCCGGAAGTCGATGAGGAGCCGTGCGATGACGAAGCTTCGGCCCTCGGAGGCGAGGGGGTGCGCCGGGTCGTACATGAAGGCCACCCGGCCGATCTCCGAGAAGGTGGCGAACACCGCATTGTTGACATGTCCCTGCCGGTCGAGATCGGAATAGCGGATGTCGGCGCTGGTGCGGCTCGGATAGGCCTCCAGCGGGCGCAGGGCATTCGGGTCGGTCATCGTGCGATCCTTGTGGCGCCCGCCATAGACTACGAAACGCTGCAAGGCTCAAGCAGGCCCGCGCTTCGCGCTCGCTCCCGGCTGGCCGGTTCTCTATAGATTCCCGAGGATTCGATTGCGGGAGGCATCCATGAAGCGTGCGCGCCATGAAGTGACGGAACCCGGGGACGCCGAGGCGCGCCGGAAGGTCGGGCCGGTCATCTGCTACCCCGTCGACACCCTGCCGCGGCCGGACGTCGAGGCCTATCGCGCTGCCCGCGCGGGCTGGGAGAAGGTGGACGAGGTCATCGTGCCGCCGCGCGAGGCCTGCTGCTTCCGTGTGCCGGCCGGATCCTTCTTCCGGATCGTCAGCATCGAGGGGCCGCAGGTGGGCGACCTCAATCTCTGGTCCGCCGGCGACATCAGCGAGCGCTTCTTTTCCGGCAAGACCCGGGCGCTGCACGGCACGCATCTCTCCACCGGCGATCAGCTCTGGTCGTGCCTGCCGTACCTGCGCCCCATGGCGACGATCACCGAGGACACCCTCGACTGGTACGGCTTCGACGAGTTCGGCGGCTCCGTGCACGACGTGATCGGCACGCGCTGCGACCCCTACACGCACAAGCTCCTCTCAGGGGGCGACGAGTACCACCATTGCTGCCACTCGAATCTCACCCGCGCCCTCGCGCACAGCCTCGGCAGGCCGAAGGAGGAGGTCGAGCCTGCCGTGCACGATGTGCTCAATGTGTTCATGTGCACGGGCTTCACCCGCGACACGGGGCAGTATTTCATGAAGGCAAGCCCCGTGCGGCCGGGCGATTATCTCGAGTTCTTCGCGGAGATCGATCTGCTCGGCGCGCTCTCCGCCTGTCCTGGCGGCGATTGCAGCGCGCAGCATTCGAGCGATGCGGCCGCCTGCCATCCGCTCCTCGTCGAGGTCTACAGGCCCAAGGCACCGCCGGCGGGATGGGCCCCGCCGCCCCGCAACGGCTACAGCCGCACCCACGGCGCGTGAAACGAAAAGGGCCCGCGAGGGGCCCTTTCTCCTTACCGCACCACCGGGAGCGGCTTGACCGCCGGTCCCGTGAACCGGTTGGTGGCCAGATCGCCCACGGGCTTGCTGGAGAAGCCCATGTGCAGGCTGGGCTGGGCCGACATCAGGGCGCTCAGGGCGGTCGCGGGAATCTTGGCCTGCGCCGGCGGGGCCTTGGGTTCGGGGGCGGCGGGCTTGGCCTTCGCGTCCTTGGGCGTCGAGCCCGTGGTCGCGACCGGGATCTCCACCGGACCCGCCGCAGCGACCGCGACGGGGCGCAGGTCCGGCCGGGGCGGGGGCAGGGGAGCCGGGGGCGCGCCTGCGGGCGGCTCTGCGGCGCCGCGCAGCTCCGCAAGGACGGGAATCGGGTTCGTGGCCGCCAGCGAGCCGGGCCGGGCGGGGGGCAGCGGGGCATAGGCGAGCGCCAGGGTTCCGGCCACGGTCTCGGGCTCCGCGTCGGTTGTGCCCGGACGCCGGGGCGGGATCGGGGCGAAGGCCATGCCCTTGGCGATGGTCAGGTCGGAGTCGCCGCCCTGGGCTCCCGGACCCTGCTGCCAGGCGAGCGCCGGGCCGGAGGCGGTCTGGACCGTGCTGGGCGCCCCGTTGATCCGGGTCGGCGGCAGCGGGGCCGCAGGCGGCGGGCTCAGGTCCTCGCGCAGGGCGGGAGCCATGGCGGCGACCACCGCAGGAGCCGGAGGCTCGGGCCTGGGCTCGACGGCCACCGGAGCGCGCCGTGCCGCCTGCACCGGCGCCTGGGCCGGCTGCAGCGCCGCATAGACGGACGAGTTCGAGTCGCTCGCATAGTAGTCCTGCGGCTGTTGCGGCGCCCGCTGGCGGGAGGCGACGAGCGCCCGGCCGGGCCGCGAGGCCACACGGATCTCCTCCGCATCCTCCTCCTCGTCCTCGCCGAGACCGAAAAGGGTGGCCCAGAAGCTCTTGCGCCGCGGCTGGTTGGCAACCGCCTCCTCCGCGTCCGCATAGGCCGTGTAGCCGGCAACCGTGCCGCCCTTGGCCAGCACCTCCGCGCGGGCCTCCTCGTAGCCCGGCATGGGTCGCCCGTCGGCGGGGATGTGCACGGTCTTGCCGTCGGGGAAGATGCTCGCGAGCTGCTCGCGGGTCATGCGCGGCCAGGCGCGCACGCTGCCCACGTCGAGATGGATGAAGGGCGTGTAGGCGTTCGGATAATAACCGACGCCGCCGTTCTGGAGCCGCATGCCGATGGCGCGCAGGCGCGCGGTCGACACGTCGGGCAGGTAGAAGTCCATGGCCTTGCCCTGCATGTGCTGGCTGTTCTTGGCCACGGCGCTGGAGCGCCGGCGGAGCATCGAGTTCGTCTGCGGCGAGCGGTAGGCCGAGTTCACGTGCACCGGCGCGCTGGAGCCTGACTCGCGATAGACCTCCCACACCGTGTCGAACAGGCGCGGATCCATGCGGGTGGGCTCGTCCCGGCGCCAGTCGCGCAGGAACCAGTTGAGCTGCTGCAGGGCGCCCTGGTCATACTGGCCGTTGCGCCGGAAGGTGACCGTGAGGCTTTCCTTGGTGTTGTTGTGGTAGAGGGTCAGGGTTCGCGTATCGCCATTGGCGACGGCATCCTGCGTGCCGCGAATTCCGCCCACCATGACGGCCAGAAAGGCCGCAAGACCGATGCCGACGCGAAACGCCGGGCGGTCCTTACGCAATACTCTCACTGTGATACTCGTCTTTACCGGCCGCATCCGGGGATGCGGAAATCCTTATAGTGAAAGGATCTTTGCCGAGGACGGTTACCTTCGCGTTAAGTGGGCGGGAAATCGGCGGAAAAAGTGACGGGGCCCGGGGGCTATTCCTGGAGGTTGAGGGCGGCGCGGACCTTGCGGTCGAGGCCGTAGATGTCCTCGTAGCTCCTCATCTCGCCCTTCTCGTCGACGGCGAGGGTGAAGTAGGTCAGGTGCACCGGCAGGGGCGCGCTCAGATGCACGGTGCGTTCGCCCTTGCCGATGAGGCCCCGCAGCTTCTCCTCGGTCCACTTGCCGTCCTTGCCCATGATCTCCTCGGCGAGCTCGAACGGCTTGTCGACGCGCACGCAGCCGTGGCTGAAGGCGCGCTTGGCAGCGGAGAACAGGTTGCGGTTGGGCGTGTCGTGCAGGTAGACCGCGTGCTGGTTGGGGAACATGAACTTCACGAATCCCAGCGCGTTGCGCTCCCCAGGCGGCTGCTGCACGGTGATGCGGTCGCCCCTGCGGATGATCCTGTAGCCCTTGCGCGCGGCGTAATCGGGATCGCTCGCCAGGGCGGGAAGGATCTCCTTCTTCATGATCGAGGGCGGGATCGTCCAGGAGGGATTCACCACGAGGTATTTCATGGCTTCGGAGAAGATCGGGGTCTGCGACTGCTCCTTGCCGACGATCACGCGCGTCTCGTGGACCACGCTGCGGCCGTCGACCAGCCGCAGCCGGTACTCGGGCACGTTCACCACGATGTGCCGGGTTCCCAGATCCGCGGGAAGCCAGCGCCAGCGCTCCATGTTGGCGATGATCTCCGATTCCCGCTGCGCCAGCGACGGGCCCGACAGGGCCGCCACCGTCTGTGCGTTGAGGACGCCCGTGTCCGGCAGGCCGCGCTCCTTCTGGAACGCCGCCACGGCGGAGGCCACGCGCTCGTCATAGACCGTTGCGTTGTCCGTTCCCTTGGTGAGGTTGAAGCGCGCGCGGATCAGCGGCACGCGCGGGTCGCTCATCCCCACGCGCAGGATCGGCCCCTTCGGCAGGCGCACGCTGGGCTGCGAGGGGTGGTTCTCGCGCAGTTTCGCCAGGCGCTCCTTCAGGGCCTTGTAGCCGGCATGCGGCGGGTTGTAGGCGGCGAGCGCCGCGTTCGCGTCCTTTGCCGAGGAGACCGTGCTCAGCACGTCCTCGACGCCCGGGATCGCGAGCTTCGGCGTCACGAGCGGGGACAGCCGGGGAAGGTCGATGCGCGCGCCGCGGGCGTCGCGGGCATAGCGGACCACCGAGAGGGAGAGCTTCACGTCGGCGCGCGCCCATTGCGCCGGGGAAGCCTCCTTGCGCAATCCCGCTTCGGCAAAGGCATAATCGGCAGGATCGAGGCCATCCTCGTCAGCAGCCTTCAGGCGCTCCATCGCGGCGCGCGCTGCCGGCGACCAGGCGCCGTCCTGCGCCCAGACCAGCGCGCGCTCGGCCCGCGCATAATAGGCGGACAGCGCCTCCCGATCCCTGCCGCTCACGCGCATCTCGCGCATGGCCGCATCGTCGGCGAACAGGCTTTCGACGGCGAGGCGCAGGAGGTCCCCCTGCAGGAGCGCCGTCACGGGCGCCGCATCGGGCAGGGGAATGTCGATCGTGGGAGAGGGCTTCAGGTCTGCGGCTTCGAGGAGAACGGGCGCGGGCTCGGTCAGCGGAATCGCCGGGGAGGCCAGATCCTTCGGCGTCCCTGCATCCTGCACGGCGACATCGTGGAAGGAGGGTTCCGCAGCACTCCCGGCCATGACGGGCTCGAGGCTGCCGGGCTGCAGGCCGTTGGCCGGTTCCTGCCCCAGGACGGAGAAGGGCAGGAGGGAGGCGGATCCGATCAGGCCGAGCCAAACAGCTGTCTTGCGCAAGCCACGCATGACCTTGCTCCTCGTCGCAATGAAGTGGGAGGACGCAACGATCCTCCATCGAATGAATGCCGTCCGTGTGCGGGCACACGTCTGTTACGCTTAACGCGCAAAACGTCACGCGGCTTCATCCTCTAGGCCAAGTTCTTTCAATTTTCTGTAAAGCTCTGCGCGTCCGGCGCGGGGCCGTTCGCCTATGTCGTTGATAATCAAGGGCGGCGGCCGCTTCGTCCGTGCCGGGGCAGGATGCGATCGGGGGAAAGGGTAAACCGAACGCTAACGGCGGGTATCGCCCTCGCCCGCCGCCGCCGGCATGGGTTGATCCCTGGCGCGCGGCGGCCAATATGAGTGCGGTATCCCTTCGACCCCGATTTCCGAGCAGGCTCCCGGCCGTGATCCCTCAGACCGCTTCCCCTCTGCATCATCCTTCGTCCTCCGGCGCCGCGCAGGCCGAACTCGGCCTGCTCCCCGAGTGGGACCTGTCCCACCTCTATCCCGGCATGGACAGCGAGGCGTTCAGGAGCGACCTCGCGAAGGCGGAGGCCGAGTGCAAGGCCTTCGCTGCCGCCTATCGCGGCAAGCTGGACGAGCTGGCGCGGGGCGAGGCCGCCGCGCAGGCGCTCGGCGAGGCGGTGAAGCGCTACGAGGCGCTGGAGGATCTTCTCGGCCGCCTCATGTCCTATGCGGGCCTCGTCTATTCCGGCGACACCACCGATCCCGTGCGCGCCAAGTTCTACGGCGACACGCAGGAGCGCCTGACCGCCGCCTCCACGGAGCTGCTCTTCTTCGGGCTGGAACTCAACCGAATCGACGATGCGGTGCTCGATCATGCCATGAGCGAAGAGCCGCTCAGGCATTACAGGCCGTGGATCGAGGACCTGCGCAAGGACAAGCCCTACCAGCTCGACGACCGGATCGAGCAGCTCTTCCACGAGAAGTCCGTCACCGGCCGCTCGGCCTGGAACCGGCTGTTCGACGAGACCATCGCTTCCTTACGGTTCACCGTGCGCGGCGAGGAGCTGCCCATCGAGCCGACCCTGAACAAGCTGCAGGATCCGGACGAGAGCGTGCGCAAGGACGCTTCCGATGCGCTGGCCAGGACCTTCAAGGCCCATCTTCGCACCTTCACCCTCATCACCAACACGCTCGCCAAGGACAAGGAGATCTCCGACCGCTGGCGCGGCTTCGAGGACGTGGCCGATTCCCGCCATCTGGCGAACCGGGTCGAGCGCGAGGTGGTGGAGGCCATGGTCTCCGCCGTGCGGGAGGCCTATCCGCGCCTGTCGCACCGCTACTATGCCCTGAAGGCCAGGTGGTTCGGCAAGGACAAGCTCGACCATTGGGACCGCAACGCGCCCCTGCCGAAGGTCGAGCAGCGCACCATTTCCTGGAACGAGGCGAAGGATACGGTGCTCTCCGCCTATTCCGCCTTCTCGCCGCGCATGGCCGACATCGCCCGCCGCTTCTTCGACGAGGGCTGGATCGACGCGCCGACCCGTCCCGGCAAGGCCCCGGGCGCCTTCGCCCACCCGACCGTGCCCTCGGCTCACCCTTATGTGCTGCTCAACTACCAGGGCAAGCCGCGGGACGTGATGACCCTCGCCCACGAGCTGGGTCACGGGGTGCACCAGGTCATGGCCGGGCCCAACGGGGCCCTCATGGCGCCCACGCCCCTGACGCTCGCCGAGACGGCCTCGGTCTTCGGCGAGATGCTCACCTTCCGCCGCCTCCTCGACCAGACCGGCGATCCGGTGCAGCGCAAGGCGATGCTGGCCGCGAAGGTCGAGGACATGATCAACACGGTGGTGCGCCAGATCGCGTTCTACTCCTTCGAGCGCAAGGTCCATCTGGAGCGCCGCAACGGCGAGCTGACGGCCGACAAACTCTGCGAGCTGTGGATGTCGGTGCAGGACGAGTCCTTGGGCCCGGCGATCCGCCTCGGCCCGGGCTACGAGAGTTTCTGGACCTACATCCCCCACTTCATCCACTCGCCGTTCTACGTCTATGCCTATGCCTTCGGCGACTGCCTCGTGAACTCCCTCTACGGGGTCTACGAGCGCTCCAGCGAGGGCTTCGTGGACCGCTACTTCGCGCTCCTCTCGGCGGGCGGCACCAAGCATTATTCCGAGCTCCTCGCGCCCTTCGGCCTCGATGCGAGCGATCCGTCCTTCTGGCAGATCGGCCTGTCGATGATCGAGCGGCTGATCGGCGAGCTCGAGGCCATGGAACGGTGAGCCGCCGGGGAGGATCGCCGGCAGCCCGCGCCAAGCCTCGGGATCGTTGCGATGGCGCAACGTCGGGACGCCGTGCTCCGTGGCAGGGCGTTGCCAGCCCACACCCGCACAACTTTCAGGAAGAGCCCCTTCATGGCCGACCGTGACACCGAAGCGAACCGCTTTTCCGCCCGCGCCGCCCGCTATGCCCGCGTGGGTGCCAATATGGGCGGAGTGGCGGCCCGCATGGCCGGGTCGCGCCTGTTCGGCGGCGACGATCGCGATGCCGCCAATGCGGCGGTGCTGGCCCAGGCGCTCGGCGGCCTGAAAGGGCCCATCATGAAGGTGGCGCAGCTGCTCGCCACCATCCCCGACCTCATCCCGCCGGAATACGCCGCCGAGCTGCAGAAGCTCCAGAGCGAGGCGCCGCCCATGGGGGCGGCCTTCGTCAAGCGGCGCATGCAGGCGGAGCTGGGGCCGCAATGGCAGAGCCGGTTCGGCTCCTTCGACCTCACCCCGTCCGCCGCCGCCTCCCTCGGCCAGGTCCACCGGGCGACCACGAAGGAGGGCGAGGACATCGCCTGCAAGCTCCAGTACCCGGACATGCAATCGGCCGTGGAGGCGGATCTCAAGCAGCTCGAATGGGTCTTCGCCGTCCACCGGCGCATGGACCCGGCCATCGACACCCGGGAGATCGCCAAGGAAATCGGCGAGCGGGTGCGCGAGGAGCTCGACTACGAACGCGAGGCCCGGCACGCGACGCTCTACGCCCAGGCCCTGTCGGACGTGGAGGAGGTCCGGGTGCCGCGGGTCCATCCGGAGCTCTCCACCAAGCGGCTTTTGTCCCTCCAGTGGCTGGAAGGCGAGAAGATCCTGACCTTCACCGAGGCGCCGGTCGAGATCCGCAACCGGCTGGCGGTGGCCATGTTCAAGGCCTGGTGGCACCCCTTCAGCCATGCGGCCGTGATCCACGGCGATCCGCATCTGGGCAACTACACGGTCTTCTCCGAAGGCGGGGAGGCGAGGGGGATCAACCTTCTCGACTACGGCTGCATCCGCATCTTCCACCCGCGCTTCGTCGGCGGCGTGGTCGATCTCTACCGGGGCCTGCAGACCGACGACCGCGCCCGCATCGTCCATGCCTACGAGACCTGGGGCTTCAAGAGCCTGTCGAACGAGCTGATCGACATCCTCAACATCTGGGCCCGTTTCATCTACGCCCCGCTCCTCGACGACCGGATCCGCACCGTGGCTGACGGAGTCAAGCCCGGCGAGTACGGGCGCAGGCAGGCTTTCGAGGTGCACAAGGCCTTGAAGGAGAAGGGCCCGGTCACGGTGCCGCGGGAGTTCGTCTTCATGGATCGGGCCGCGGTGGGCCTGGGCGCGGTCTTCCTCCACCTGAGGGCCGAGCTGAACTACCACCGGCTCTTCGAGACCGAGATCGAGCGCTTCTCCCTGGAAACCCTGGGTCGCAGGCAGCAGGAGGCCCTCGCCGCTGCCGGTTTACCAAATCCTCTGTAATGAGGTTGCATCTTTCGCCGTTCGGCCTTAGGGCATGACCATGCGGAAGAGCAAGGGCTCAAGGCCGTCTGCGAGCCCGAACGGGCCGGCGGCGCGAGGGGGCAGCCGATGAAGATCGCTTTCGTTCACCAGAACTTCCCGGGCCAGTTCCTGCGGCTCGCCCGGTCCTTCGCCGCCGAGGGGCACGAGGTCGTAGGGCTCGGGATGGTCAAGCAATGCTCCATCCCGGGGGTGAAGTACTTTTCCTACGAGGCGGTGCCGGGGCCGGACGACGCCCCCTTCCAGAACCGCTATTCCCCCGTCATCCCGCGCCTGCGCCGGGCCTACGGGGTCGCCCACAAGGCCCGCGCCCTGGCGGCCCAGGGCTTCCAGCCGGACGTGGTGGTGGTCAATACCGGCTGGGGCGAGAACCTTTTTCTCAAGGACGTATGGCCCAAGGCCCGCCACGTGGCCTATTTCGAATATTACTACCACGCCAAGGGGCAGGACCTGGACTTCGACCCCGAGTTCCCGATCACCAACGAGGAGGTGATCTGGCGCCTGCGCGCCAAGAACGCCATGCAGCTCGGCGCCCTCGACGTCGCGGACCTGGCCGTGGCGCCCACCCGCTACCAGCGGGACACCTTCCCGGATTACCTGCGCGACCGCCTCGCCATCATCCACGACGGCATCGACACGAAGCGGCTCCTGCCCGACCCGGCCGTCAAGCTCAGGCTGGGCCAGGACGGCCCTCAGCTCACCCGCGACAAGCCGGTGGTCACCTATGTCACCCGCAACATCGAGCCGATGCGGGGCGCCCACGTGGTCTTCAAGAGCCTGCCCTATCTCCTCGACATCGACCCGGAGCTGCGGGTAGTGATCGTGGGCGGCAAGGGCACCAGCTATTCCGGCTCCGCGCCTGGCGGGAAGTCCTGGTTCGACGTGTTCAAGGAGCGCATCGAGCGGCCGGTGGACTGGTCCCGGATCCATTTCGTCGGCAACCTGCCCTACGACCAGTTCGTGAAGGTGCTCCAGGTCTCCTCCGCCCATGTCTACATGACCTATCCCTTCGTCCTGTCCTGGTCCTCCATCGAGTCCATGGCGCTGGAGTGCCGGATCGTGGCCTCCGACACGGAGCCGGTCCGGGAGATCATCGAGGACGGGGTCAACGGCCGCCTCTTCCCCTTCTTCGACGAGAAGGCCCTGGCCGAGCGGGTGCGCGAGACCCTGGCGGACAAGGAGCGGTCGGCCGCCATGGCTGCGGAAGCGCGCCGAATCGCCGTGGCGAAATACGATTACGAAACCGTCTGCCTGCCCCAGTGGCGCGACTTCCTGGGGATCAAATAACGGCGCGAAACATTCATAAAGTTTTCGCTGGGAGCCATTCGAAAGATTGCGGCTCCTCACCGCATGCGTTAAACGCAGCCATTAAACGTGACGCTCAACAGGGCTTTGAATCATGGCCGATACAAAACATGCGCCGCATGGGGGTTACAGTCCGGATATGGACGGCCGCGCTCATGAGGCGACCTATCGCGGATTTATCCAGTTCGCCGAAATCGCAACCGCCGTCGTCATCTGCCACGTCCTCGCGCTGGCCGTCGGCGGCATCAAGCACGCCTGGCTGACGGCGATCTTCGGCGTCGTCCTCTCCCTGGCGGCCGGTGCCGTCGGAGCGATGGCTCCTTCCATCGGAGTGCGCGCCCCGGCTGCGGTAGGCGTTCTCCTTCTCCTGGCGCTCATCCTCTACTGAGCAGCGGGAGTTCATCGAAACGAGACAAGAGCTTGATCTCAAGCCATTGACCAAGTCGCAGGGGGGCCAAAATGCGGATTGCCGTTCTCTCCGAAACCGATGGAGCGGAGACCCGTGTTTCCGCCACCCCTGAGACGGTCAAGAAATACAAGGCCCTCGGCGCGGACGTGGTCGTCCAGGCCGGTGCCGGCGCCAAGGCCGGCATCACGGATGCCGAGTTCGAGGCCGCAGGCGCCTCGGTCGCGGCCAGCGCCGCCGAGGCCCTGAAGGATGCCGACGTCGTCCTGAAGGTTCGCCGCCCTGCCGCGGACGAGCTGTCCGGCGCCAAGCCCGGCGCCCTCGTCATCGCCATCATGGACCCCTACGGCCAGGACGCGGCCCTGAAAAGCCTTGCCGATGCCCGGGTTGCCGCCTTCGCCATGGAGCTGATGCCCCGCATCACCCGCGCCCAGGTGATGGACGTCCTCTCCTCCCAGGCCAACCTCGCCGGCTACCGCGCCGTCATCGACGCCACGGCCGAATACGGCCGGGCCATCCCGATGATGATGACGGCCGCCGGCACGGTGCCGGCCGCCCGCATCTTCGTCATGGGCGCGGGCGTCGCCGGCCTCCAGGCCATCGCCACCGCCCGCCGCCTCGGCGCGGTGGTCACCGCCACCGACGTGCGCCCCGCCGCCAAGGAGCAGGTGGAGAGCCTGGGCGCCAAGTTCATTGCCGTGGAGGACGAGGAGTTCAAGCAGGCCGAGACCGCCGGCGGCTACGCCAAGGAGATGTCGGCCGAGTACCGGGCCAAGCAGGCCGAACTGGTCGCCTCCCACATCGCCAAGCAGGACATCGTCATCACCACGGCCCTGATCCCCGGCCGCCCGGCGCCGAAGCTGGTCACCCGCGCCATGGTCGAGTCCATGAAGCCGGGCTCGGTGATCGTGGATCTGGCGGTGGAGCGCGGCGGCAATGTGGAGCTCGCGCAGCCCGGACAGGTGGTGGAGCACAACGGCGTGAAGATCGTGGGCCACCTCAACGTGCCCGGGCGTCTCGCCGCCACGGCCTCCAGCCTCTACGCGAAGAACCTCTACGCCTTCGTCGAGACGCTGGTGAACAAGGACACCAAGGAACTGGCCGTGAAGTGGGACGACGAGCTGGTCAAGGCCACCTGCCTGACCCGCGACGGCGCCATCGTCCACACCGCCTTCCAGCCGACCGCTTAAACCGTCCAGGGGAGGACAGAATGGCACTCACGCCCGAACAGGCCGTCGAGCAGGCCCGAGCAGCGGCCGAGGCCGCCCGCCGCGCCGCTGAATCGGCCCAGTCCATTGCCGATCAGCTGGCCGATACGGCCGGACATGCCGCTGCGGCCGTCACCCACGGGGCCGTCGACCCGACGGTGTTCCGCCTCGCCATCTTCGTGCTCGCGATCTTCGTCGGCTACTACGTGGTCTGGCAGGTGACCCCGGCGCTGCATACCCCGCTGATGTCGGTGACGAACGCCATCTCCTCCGTGATCGTGGTGGGCGCGGTGCTGGCGGTGGGCGTCAATGTCGCCCCGGCCCTCGGCGAGGGGCCGATCTGGGCCAGGGCCCTCGGCTTCATCGGCCTGATCCTCGCGGCCATCAACATCTTCGGCGGCTTCCTGGTGACCCAGCGCATGCTCGCCATGTACCGCAAGAAGGGGTGAGGCGATGTCGGCCAATCTAGCCTCGATCCTCTACCTCGTCTCGGGCGTCCTGTTCATCCTGGCCCTGCGGGGCCTGTCGCACCCCACCACCTCCCGGCAGGGCAACCTCTACGGCATGGTGGGCATGGGGATCGCCATCCTCACCACCCTGTTCGTCTCGCCCCCGAGCGGCTTCGGCGGCTGGGCGCTGGTGATCTTAGGTCTTGCCATCGGCGGCGGCATCGGCGCGGTGATCGCCCGGCGCGTGCCCATGACGGCCATGCCCCAGCTCGTCGCCGCCTTCCACTCCCTGGTAGGCCTCGCGGCGGTGCTCGTGGCGGCAGGCGCGCTCTATGCGCCGCAGGCCTTCGGCATCGGCGCGAAAGGCGCCATCCATGGCGGCTCGCTGTTCGAGATGGCGCTGGGCGTGGCCATCGGCGCCATCACCTTCACCGGCTCCGTCATCGCGTTCCTGAAGCTCGACGGCCGCATGTCGGGCAAGCCGATCATGCTGCCGAGCCGGCACCTCATCAACATCGGCCTCGGCCTCCTGCTGCTGGTGCTGCTCGTCGCCTTCATCCGCACCGAGAGCCACGCGGCCTTCTGGCTGATCGTGCTGGTCTCCTTCGTGCTCGGCGTCACCCTCATCATCCCCATCGGCGGTGCCGACATGCCGGTGGTGGTGTCGATGCTCAACTCCTATTCCGGCTGGGCGGCCGCCGGCATCGGCTTCACCCTGGGCAACCTCGCGCTGATCATCACCGGCGCGCTGGTGGGCTCCTCGGGCGCGATCCTGTCCTACATCATGTGCAAGGGCATGAACCGCTCCTTCGTCTCCGTGATCCTCGGAGGCTTCGGCGGCGAGACGGCGGGCGGGCCTGCCGGCGCGGTCGAGACCCGGCCCGTGAAGCAGGGCTCGGCGGACGATGCCGCCTTCATCATGAAGAACGCCTCCAAGGTCATCATCGTGCCGGGCTACGGCATGGCGGTGGCCCAGGCGCAGCATGCCCTGCGCGAGATGGCGGACGAGCTGAAGGCCGAGGGCGTCGAGGTCAAGTACGCCATCCATCCGGTGGCGGGCCGCATGCCCGGCCACATGAACGTGCTGCTGGCGGAAGCCAACGTGCCCTACGACGAGGTGTTCGAACTCGAGGACATCAATGGCGAGTTCGCTCAGGCCGACGTGGCCTTCGTCATCGGCGCCAACGACGTGACCAACCCGGCCGCCAAGACCGATCCGGCCTCCCCGATCTTCGGCATGCCGATCCTCGACGTGGAGCGGGCCAAGACCGTGCTCTTCATCAAGCGCGGCATGGGCTCCGGCTATGCGGGCGTGGAGAACGAGTTGTTCTTCCGCGACAACACCATGATGCTCTTCGGCGACGCCAAGAAGGTGGTCGACGAGATCCTCAAGAACCTCTGATCGGGCGATCAGGGAAGCGCTTTGCCCGGCCTTCGTGCCGGGCATTTTGTTCGGCAACCTTTTCGTCAGCCCGGGACGTGTTCCAGGAATTGCCTTTTCTGTATCCTCTGTCCTCATCCTGAGGAGGATTGCGTGAGCAATCCGTCTCGAAGGAGGATCCAGTGCTCTCTGGATCCTCCTTCGAGACGCCCACTGCGCGGGCTCCTCAGGATGAGGTTTGTGGTTCCTAAGACGTCATGGCCGGGACAAGCCCGGCCATGACGCGTGATGGAATGACGGATGGAGCTAAATCTGCTTTAACCCCGTCTCCCTCGCGCACCAGCCGGATTATCGTATGCCCTCCATCACCCTCCGCACCGCTCTTCCCGCCGACCGGGGCATCGTCGTCGAGCTGATCCACCAGCTCAATGTGTTCGAGGCCGATCTCGTCGGCGACCGGCGGCGCGACTATGGGGCGGCCGAGGAATACTACGACGAGCTGATGCAGCGCCTGTCCCGCCGCAACGGTCGCATCGTCCTGGCGGAAGCGGAAGGGGCTGTCGTCGCCGCGATGGGCTTCTCGCTCGACCAGGATGCCGCCTACGTGACCGCCGATGTCCGCAACCACGGCACGGTGACGGATCTGATCGTGCACCGCGACTGGCGCGGGCGCGGCATCGGCCGGATGCTGCTCGACGAGGCCGAGCGCCTGACGAAGGCCGCCGGCCTGAAGCGCCTCGTCATCGGCGCCCTCGTGGCCAACGAGCGGGCCGAGCGCACCTACCGCGCCTTCGGCTTCGAGCCCTACGTCTCGATCCTGTCGAAGGAACTGTGAGACGCCGAATAGGCCCCCTCCCACGTCATCAGCAGCGTCAGATTCGGCCAGCGGGCAGGCCAGTCCTTCGCCATGACCCGCTCGCGGTAGATGTCCATCTTGTGCCCGAAGACCGGGGTCGGTCGCACGATCAGGTTCAGGAGATCGTCGACGCCGTAGGGCGCCATGACCTCCGGCTTCCCTCCGATCGAGCGGGCCGCAACGGCTGTGGCGGTTTCGGCCCAGTGAGCACCCGCATCGAAGGTGTCACGATAGGGCCCATCGCCGTTGCGCAGGTGCATGCGGGCCTGGTTCTTCGCCGACCAGGGAACGGCGGGCGCCAGGGCGCGGAGCCGGCGCTCGATCTCCGCCTCCCGCCCCCTTCCCGTATCGCCGGGATCGAAGAAGATCACGTCCACGTCGTCGAGCCGCCGGAGGTCGATGGGACGCCCGTGCAGCACGTCCCAGACCGGGTTGCGGATCGCACCCGCGCCGATCCAGGCGTCCGGCAGTTCGAGGCTCTCCACACATGACAAAAGCGCATGCAGGCCCGCATGCGCTTCGAGAAGCCGACCGATGTCGGAGACCGTCCGCAGGGGAGGGGCGGGGTTCATGCCGCCGCTCCTCTGCGGGGTTCAGGAGCGGAACAGGCTCGTGACGCCGCCCTGCAGGCGGGACGAGCCCTGGCGGGCGATGCTGTTGGCGTTGTCGATGGCCAGTGCGCGCTGGTAGCTCTCGACGGCCTGGGCGCGGTCGCCCTTGCGCTCGAAGGCCACGCCGCGCCAGGCCCAGGAATTGGCGTCCTTGGGGTCCACGTTGAGGGCCGCGTTGAAGTCCTCGATCGCCTTGTCGTACTGGTTCGTGGCCACGAGGCTCTGGCCGCGGGCGGCATAGGGCGCGCCGACGAACGGGTTGCGGTCGATGGTGGCGTCGAAGTCGAGGATCGCCTGCTGGTGCATCCCCTGGCGCTGGTAGAGCAGGCCGCGGGAATGGAGCGCCTCGGCCGATTCGGGCAGGAGGCGGGTGGCCATGTTCAGGTCGCTGAGGGCCTCCTGGAACTGGTTCTGGGCGCGGTACAGGTTGGCGCGGCCGATATAGGCCGGGCCGTAATTGGGATCGGCCTGGATCGCGCGGGTGAAGTCGGCCAGGGCCTGATCGTTGCGGTTCGTCTGCCGGAGCGCCAGCGCCCGGTTGCTGTAGGCCGGGGCGTAGTTCGGGTCGAGCTGCACCGCCTTGGTGAAGTCGGCGATGGCGCTGCTGTAGTTGCCCACGCGGGCATAGGCCGCGCCGCGGGTGTTGTAGGCGCTCGGATCGTTCGGGTTGCGCTGGATCACGTCCGACAGGGAGGCGATGTTGACCGTGCTCGTGCCCTGCGTGTCCTCCTCCACCACGGCGATGCGCTGGGCGGGGCCGGTGCTCGTCGTGCCGCAGGCGGAGAGGCCGAGGGCGACAAGGGTCAGGCTCAGGGGGGCAAAACGGCGGATCGATGGGGCGAACACGTTCGTCTCCAGCTTCTTACTCGGTACCGGGAGGCGGCACTCTGGCGGGAAAACCTTAACAGCCGTGAAACAAGGCATCAAAAAGGCATGCCGCGGGGGGAAAGAGGCGCCTTGCCCGGCCATCTGTCGCAGGGCTTGGGCCCAGACATGCAAACAGCGCCCCGCTTCACGCGACGGGCGCTGGTTCACAACCGATAGGCTTGAGCCCTCGGAAGGGCTCGCTCGCAAGAGCTCAGCGGGTCGGGCGGGGCTTCGAAGGCAGCAGGCCTTCGCGCTGCATGCGCTTGCGGATCAGCTTGCGGGCGCGGCGAACGGCCTCAGCCTTCTCGCGAGCCTTCTTCTCGGACGGCTTCTCGTAGTGGCCGCGGAGCTTCATCTCGCGGAAAATGCCCTCACGCTGCATCTTCTTCTTGAGAGCGCGGAGCGCCTGATCGACGTTGTTATCCCGGACAAGAACCTGCACGCGAATTCCTCGTATTGATCCGTTTCGATTGTGACAGAAAACAAAGGAGGCGCGTCAAGCGCACCTCTATCTGGCCGGCGTCGATATCAGAAGAAGCCCTGCCTGTCCAGGGTTGCCTCTGAAGAAAACCGCCGGGCCAGATCGATAACCGCCAGGATTCGAAAAGGTTTCAATCCCGTTCCGGGAAAACCCGGGTCACATGCCCCATCTTGCGGCCGGCCCGCGCCTCCGCCTTGCCGTAGAGGTGCAGATGCGCGCCGGGCTCGGCGAGGATCTCCTCCCAGGCGTCCACATCGTGGCCGATCAGGTTGCGCATCTCCACGCGCCCGAGGCGGGCGGCGCTCCCCAGAGGCCAGCCGCAGACGGCGCGCACATGCTGCTCGAACTGCGAGGTCACGGCGCCGCCCAGGGTCCAGTGGCCCGAATTGTGCACCCGCGGGGCGATCTCGTTGACCACGAGGCGCTCCCGGCCCCCGTCCGAGACCAGGAACATCTCCACCGCCAGCACGCCCACATAGTCCAGGGCCTCGGCGATGGCGCGGGCGATCCGGACCGCCTGTTCCTCCGTCTCCCGCGAGACGCCCGCGGGAACCCGGGTTAAGTCCAGAATATGGTGGCGGTGCTCGTTGGCGCACAGATCATAGGCTGCGAAGGCGCCCGACGCGGTGCGGGCCGCCACCACCGAGACCTCCCGCTCGAAGGGCACGAAGCCCTCGACGATGGCCGGCGCGCGGCCGAGTTCCACCCAGGCGGCAGCGGCGTCCGTCCCGGGCCGGAGCATCGCCTGCCCCTTGCCGTCGTAGCCGAAGCGCCGGGTCTTGAGCACGGCGGGCCGGCCGATGCGCTCCAGCACCTCGCCGAGTTCCGCCTCGTCCGCGAAGACCTCGAAGGGGGCGACGTCGATGCCGAGGCCCGCGATGAAGCTCTTTTCCAGGAACCGGTCCTGCGCCACGGCCAGCGCCTGGGCATTGGGCGCGAGCAGGGCATGGGCGCTCAGGGTGGCGGCGGTCTCGCTCGGCACGTTCTCGAATTCGTAGGTGACCACGTCCACGGCCTTGGCGAAGCGCACCAGGCTCGCCTCGTCCTCATAGGGGGCGACGGTGACCTCGGTGGCCACGTCGAAGGCGGGGCTGTTCTCCTCCGGCGCGTAGATGTGGGTCTTGAGGCCCAGCTGCGCCGCCGCCATGGCGATCATGCGGCCGAGTTGCCCGCCGCCGAGGATGCCGAGGGTGGAGCCGGGACGGATCATGCGGGGTCAGCTTTCGTTGGAGGGCCGCTCGGCCACGCTCTCGCTCTGGCGCCTGCGCCAGTCGTCGAGGCGCCGGCTGAGCTCCGGATCGTGCAGGGCGAGCACGGCGGCGGCGAGCAGGGCGGCATTGACGGCGCCGGCACGGCCGATGGCCAGGGTCCCGACCGGGATGCCGGCCGGCATCTGCACGATGGAGAGCAGGCTGTCCTGACCCGAGAGGGCCTTGGATTCCACGGGCACGCCGAAGACGGGCAGGGGGGTCATGGCGGCGGTCATGCCCGGGAGGTGGGCGGCCCCGCCGGCGCCGGCGATGATCACCTGGAAGCCCTCCGCCTTGGCGCTCCTGGCGAAGTCGTAGAGCCGGTCCGGCGTGCGGTGGGCGGAGACGATGCGGGCGTCGTAGGCGATGCCGAGCGCATCGAGGGTCTCGGCGGCGTGGCGCATGGTGGCCCAGTCGGACTGGCTGCCCATGATGATGGCGATAGGGAATCCCGCCATGGCGTGGCTCCGGCTGCAAAGGCCAAGGATGCGGCCCAAGGGTGTCCAGCGGGAATAGCGAAGCCGCTCCCGGCAGGCAAGGCCGTTCCGGGAAAGCCGGGCGTTTCAGGCGATGATGTCGGGGGTCAGCTGATCCTCGAGCCGCATGATCTGGTCCTTGAGGGCGAGCTTGCGCTTCTTCAGGCGCTGCACCTGCAGCTGGTCCCCGGCGACCATGCTCTCCAGGGCGTCGATCGCCATGTCGAGGTCGCGGTGCTCCTGCTTGAGACGGGCCAATTCCGCTTCCAGTTCAGCCAATTCGGTCATTGAAAATTTCCAGAGCATCGGACCCCAAAGTGGTCTTCGCTCTCGGGATCGATCCGATACTCAATCCCTCGAGCGGCGCATCGTTGGGCGCGGACCCAGCGGGCCGCGCCAGCGAAAACCGGGTCCACTTTTCCGCACGATGCGCTCAATGCCAAGTCGCCTAAGGACGCCGGGCCAAGAGGCGCGAAGTATGCTCTGAGGGCCTGTGGAGGGCAAGATCAGACGAGCATCTTCAGCTCTCGATTCTGCAAATTTTGCCTTCGACTCGCCACACTCTCGCAGGCACAATAGCCGGGTCAGTAGATCACATAGGAGGAACTGACATGCCACTGCAGAATCACCTGTCGGAACTGGAGCGCAAGCATCGCGCCCTCGAGCGCGAGATCCAGGACACCCTCAGCAGACCCGCGGCAGATGACATGAAGTTGGCAGAACTCAAGCGAAGGAAGCTTCAGCTCAAGGATGAGATCGCCCGATTGAGAAGCTCCGAATCGGCGGTGCACTAGCCGCGCGGTTCCAGAACAATCCCCAACCCGGAAGCCGTCGCTTCATCCCTGGAGCGGCGGCTTTCGTTTGCGTGCCTACAGCAGAGCGGCCGCGCCGTCATAGGCGAGCTTGAGGCCCACCAGAACCAGCAGCACATAGACCGCCGTGTAGAAGCTCTGGCCGGAGACGCGCCGCACCAGCAGGACCCCGGCCCAGGTGGAGGCGATCGCCACGGGAAAGAGCGCCGCCGCGGTGGCCATGTTCTCGACGGTGAACTGGCCCAGCGCCAGGTAGGGCGGCACCTTGATCCAGTTGATGAGCGCGAACACCACCGCCCCCGTTCCCACGAACACGTCCCGCGGCAGGCGCTGGGGCATCACGTAGATCTGGAACGGCGGGCCGCCCGCGTGGGCGATCATGCTGGTAAACCCCGTCACCCAGCCCCAGAAGAGGCCCCGCGGCAGGTCGGCCGTGGTTGCCTTCGGCTCCCGTCCGCCCCGCTCCAGCACCAGGCGGCGGATGGCGAACGCAATGGAGATCAACCCGACGGCGAGCTTGATCGCGGCGTCGGAGACCTGTGCGGCCAGCAGGTAGCCCGTGACGATGCCCGACACGGCGCCCCCCACCAGGATGGCCACGTTGCGCCGGTCCCATGTGTACCGGTAGGCCCAAACCGAGACGACATCCTGCACCATCAGGATCGGCAGGGTGATGGCGGCCGCCTGCACGGGCGACACCACCAGGGCCATGAGCGGCAGGGAGAGCATTCCGAGCCCGGAGAAGCCGCCCTTGGCGAGGCCGAGAAGCGTCACGGCCGGAATGGCCGCGGCATAGAAGAGAGGATCGGTAATCACGAAGGAACTCGCCGAAAGTCGGATCGCCGAAAGTCTCCGCTGACCACGGCACAACCGCCTGCTACCACAGCAGCCACGCGAAGTCTCATGCAGTGAACGCAACGGGGAAACGCCATGTCATCGACCCAAAGCCGCTATCATGAGGTTTATGCCCGCTGGAAAGCCGATCCGGAGGGGTTCTGGGCTGAGGCCGCGCGGGGGATCGACTGGATCAGGCCCGCCGGCACGGTGTTCGATCCGAAGGCCGGGATCTACGGGCGCTGGTTCACCGACGCCGTCTGCAACACCTGCCACAACGCGGTCGACCGGCACGTGGCCCAGCGCGGCGAGCAGGCCGCCATCATCTACGACAGCCCCGTCACCGGCACGAAGCGCGCCGTCACCTATGCCGAGCTGCAGGACGAGGTGGCGACGCTCGCCGCCGTGCTGCGGGACATGGGGGTCGAGAAGGGCGACCGGGTCGTCATCTACATGCCCATGATCCCCGAGGCCGCCTTCGCGATGCTGGCCTGCGCCCGCATCGGCGCGATCCATTCGGTGGTCTTCGGCGGCTTCGCCCCGAAGGAGCTCGCCACCCGCATCGACGACGCCAAGCCGAAGGCGATCCTCTCCGCCTCCTGCGGCATCGAGGGCGCCCGGGTTCTGGCCTACAAGCCGCTGCTGGACGAGGCCATCACGCTCTCGGCCTCCAAGCCCGAATCCTGCCTGATCTACCAGCGGCCGCAATGCGAGGCCTCCCTCGTGGAGGGCCGCGACCGCGACTGGCAGAGCGAGACCGCACGCGCCCGAAGGGAAGGCCGCAGGGCCGAATGCGTGCCGGTGGCCGCCACCGACCCGCTCTACGTGCTCTACACCTCCGGCACCACCGGCAAGCCCAAAGGCGTGGTGCGCGACAACGGCGGCTACATGGTCGCGCTCAAGTGGTCGATGGAGTACTTCTTCGGCGTGAAGCCCGGCGAGGTCTTCTGGGCCGCCTCCGACGTAGGCTGGGTCGTGGGCCATTCCTACATCGTCTACGGGCCGCTGCTTCACGGCTGCACGGCGATCCTCTACGAGGGCAAGCCGGTGGGGACCCCCGATGCGGGCGCCTATTGGCGGGTGATCGCCGACCACGGCGTCGTCACGCTCTTCACCGCGCCCACGGCCTTCCGGGCGATCAAGAAGGAGGATCCGAACGCGGACCTCCTGAAGAGGTACGATCTCTCGTCCTTCCGCGCCCTGTTCCTGGCAGGGGAGCGGGCGGATCCCGACACCGTGAAATGGGCCGAGGACATCCTGAACGTCCCGGTCATCGACCATTGGTGGCAGACGGAGACCGGCTGGCCGGTGGCGGGCAACCTGCTCGGCCTCGGAGCGCTGCCGGTCAAGCACGGCTCGCCCACGGTCGCCGTGCCCGGCTACGAGCTCGACGTGCTGGACGAGAGCGGGAAATCCGTCGGACGGGGCAAGATGGGCACCATCGTGGCGAAGCTGCCCCTGCCTCCCGGCTGCCTGCCCACGCTCTGGAACGCGGACCAGCGCTTCCGGGAATCCTATCTTTCGGTCTATCCCGGCTACTACAACACCTCGGATGCGGGCTACATCGACGAGGACGGCTACGTCTGGGTGATGGGCCGCACCGACGACATCATCAACGTCGCCGGCCACCGCCTCTCGACGGGCGGCATGGAGGAGGTGCTGGCCTCCCATCCGGCGGTCGCGGAATGCGCCGTCATCGGCGTCAAGGACAGCCTGAAGGGCGAGGTGCCCTGCGGCTTCGTGGTGCTGAAGTCCGGCGTCCAGAAGGCGCCCGAGGAGATCGAGAAGGAGCTCGTCGGCCTCGTGCGCGAGAAGATCGGCCCCGTGGCCGCCTTCAAGCTCGCCATCACCGTGCCGCGGCTGCCCAAGACCCGCTCGGGCAAGATCCTGCGCGGCACCATGAAGAAGATCGCCGACGGCGAGGAATGGACGACCCCCGCCACCATCGACGATCCGATCATTCTCGAGGAGATCGGGGAGGCGCTGCGGGCCAGGGGCGTGACGGGCTGAGGCTGCAAGCGTCATACTGGGGCTGCTCAGCAGAACCCGGGATCGTTAAGCGAGTGTGGCGCAGGTATCCCCTCCCTCCTTGTGGGGGAGGGTGGCCGCGGCAGCGGCCGGGAGGGGGGTGCTGGCGCCACCTTGGTTCCAGTCCGGCGCTACACCCCCCCTCTCCAACTCTCCCCCACAAGGGGGGAGAGGGCTGGTGGCGTATCGTTCTGAAGACGATCCCGGATCCTCGCTGCGCTCCGTCCGAAATGACCACATGACCAACAAAAAGGCCCGGATCGCTCCGGGCCGTTCTGCGTGAAACTTACCGGTCGTCCTCGTCGTCCGAACGCTTGAGCGTCTTGAGCTTGGCGAAGACGGAGTTGAGGTCGATGTTGTCTTCCTGAGCCGGCTTCGGGCGGCTCATGTCGGCGAAGGGATCGGCGGGCCGCTCGGGAGCGGTGGAGACCTCCGCCGGCATCAGGGTGCCGCCATGCTCCTGGGGCTCCACCTGCGGGCGGTCCTTGGCGGCGCGCTGCACCTCGAAATCCAGGTCGATCTGCGAGCAGAGACCCAGCGTCACCGGGTCCATGGGGGTAAGGCTGGCCGAGTTCCAGTGGGTGCGGTCGCGGACCTGCTGGATCGTGGTCTTGGTGGTGCCCACGAGGCGCATGATCTGCGCATCCTTCAGCTCGGGATGGTTGCGCACGAGCCAGAGGATGGCGTTGGGGCGGTCGTGGCGGCGGGAGACGGGGGTGTAGCGCGGCCCCTTCTTGACCCGCTTCTGCTCGGGCAGCTTCACCCGCGATTCGGCGAGCCGGAGGCGGTGGTTCGGGTCGCTTTGCGCCTTCTCGATCTCCTCGCGGGTCAGCTGGCCCGTGGTCACCGGGTCGAGGCCCTTGATGCCCGCCGCGACCTCGCCGTCGGCAATGCCCTTCACCTCGAGCGGGTGGAGCTTGCAGAAATCGGCGATCTGGTCGAACGACAGCGATGTATTCTCGACGAGCCAAACGGCCGTCGCCTTCGGCATCAGCGGTCCCTGGGACATGTAAGCGAACCTCCTTCAGGCCGGGCGCCGGATGATCGGCGCCGCACGGCAAAACTCTCTTGCGCTCCGAACCGGTGCGGACCGGAGCATCTCGTCTCACGATGTGAGGGAAACGGGATGATTATAGGGATCGTGCCGCGATGTTGCAAACTTTATAGGGTGAGCACGATCTTCCCGATGTGCTCGCCCCCGTCCATGCGGGCATGAGCCTTGGCTGCGTCCTCCAGTGGAAAAGCCGAATCCATCACCGGCCGGCAGCGGCCCTCGGCCAGGAGCGGCCAGACCTTGGCCTCGAGCGAGCGGGCGATCGCCGCCTTCTCCGCCGGGGAGCGTGGCCGCAGGGTCGAACCCGTATGGGTGAGGCGCTTGACCATCAGGCGGCGGAAATCGACCTCGACCCTGGGGCCCTGGAGGAAGGCGATCTGCACGATCCGCCCGTCCTGGGCGGCGGCCTCGTAGTTGCGGGGGATGTAGTCCCCGCCCACCATGTCGAGGATCACGTCCGCGCCGCGCCCGCCGGTGGCCTCCTTGACCGCCGCGACGAAATCCTCGGTCCGGTAATTGACCGCCGCATCCGCGCCGAGCCGCCGGCAGGCCTCGCATTTCTCGGGCGAGCCGGCGGTGGCGATCACCTTGGCCCCGAAAGCCTTGGCGAGCTGGATCGCCGTGGTGCCGATGCCGGAGGTCCCGCCATGGACGAGAAGGGTCTCGCCCGGCTGCAGGCGGCCGCGGTCGAACACATTGGTCCAGACGGTGAAATAGGTCTCCGGGATGGCGCCCGCCTCCTCCACGGAGAGGCCGGACGGAACGGGCAGGGCGTTGCTCTCGTGGGCGAGGGCGTATTCCGCGTACCCGCCCCCCGGGACAAGGGCCATGACCGGCGTGCCGACGGGAAAGCGCGCCGCGCCGGGGCCCGAAGCCGCGACATCGCCCGCGATCTCGAGCCCCAGGATGTCGGGCGCGCCGGGGGGAGGGGGATACCCGCCCTGCCGCTGGAGCACGTCGGGACGGTTGACGCCCGCCGCCTTCACCCGGACCAGGATTTCACCCTTCCCGGGCTGGGGAACGGGACGCTGGACCACCTTCAGGACCTCGGGCCCGCCGCTGCCTTGCGCGACGACGGCGCGCATCGTGTCCGGGATCTGCCCCATTTTCCCCTCCTTTGGTCAACAAGCTCCCGGGATATAGGCTCTGTTGGCAAGGAATACATGCCGGATTAACGTCCCGATCAACCGTTGCGGAGGAGAATGCCATGGCCCTCGATCCCTTTGCCGATGAACCGCGCCGCGTCTTCAATGGGCACGAAATCGGCCAGGACCTGTCGATGCTCTCCATCGACGAGCTCGACGAGCGTGTCGAGGTGCTCGAGCGGGAGATCGCCCGCCTCAAGGAGGCGAAGGCTAGAAAGGAAAGCTCCCTGGCTGCCGCCAGCGCCTTCTTCAAGATCGGCCAGGAATCGGTGTGAGGGATCGGCGTGATGAATCGATCCGGGAAATGTCGAGGAGCCTTAACGGCCCGTTAACCAATCCGAGGCATCCTAGAGGCATCCAGATTTCTCTCTCTCTCTGGATGCCGGGTGGCTTTTCGGTCCACTCTGTTTGACGCTTCCCTGTTAGACTTGAAGAGCCGCCTCGAGCGGCTCGATTTTTGAGGGGAGCAGGCTTAACCTTAAGAAGAGGTTAGCGAGGCAAGTTCCCGCGAGCCGCTCTATAATCTTCCCATGCGTTCGGAATGCCTCCGCCCCTCGCGGCGGAATGGCAAGGCTTGGGAGATGCGCGTGAACGAACCCGACGTGATCCAGCTCGACATCGATCCTGTCCGGTTCGGGCAGAGCTTCGTCGGGTCCGAGGCCTTCAAGGCCCTGTTCCAGGAAGGCATGGAGCTGATCGAGGAGACCGCCGCCTATCTCGACGGGCCCGGCCGCGAGGAATCGCGCCATCTGCCCCGTCAGGCGAGCCTCATCTATGCCAGCGAGAGCATGCGCCTCACCACCCGGCTGATGCAGGTGGCGTCCTGGCTGCTGCTGCAGCGGGCCGTCGCGGAGGGGGAGATCTCCCCGGATCAGGCCCGGAGCGAGAAGAACCGGGTCCGCCTCAACACGCCGGAGACGGCCGCCACCGTGGCCGAGTACGAGGCCCTGCCCGCCCGGCTGAGGGAGCTCATAGGCCTGGCGACCCGTCTCCATGCCAGGATCCTCCACCTGGAGCGCCTGATCTCCGAGGGGGAGGCCCCCGTCCAGTCCGCAGCCCCGAATCCGGTCGCGGACCAGCTCGGCCTGCTGCAGAAGGCTTTTGGACCTCCGCAATAGGAGCCTTGATCGCTGCCGGTCGATCTGAGTGAGCCGGGCCCGTCTCGCGGGGGTGTCGGCGCCTGACCTTTATAGGCACTCGCTCACACCCCCACCCTGGCCCTCCCCACAAGGGGGAGGGAAAGAGCGCCTCATGGGTCATGCGATCCCGGATCGGCTCACGCCGTCCGGGATGACGCAGGTGGTGAGTCTTTCAAAGATCCAGCGCCTTCGGGCCCGCAGCGTGAGCTGCGAGCCGTCAGGGTTGCTCGAGGGTGGCGCTTGGGGCAGCCCGGCTCGATGGATGATGGTGGAAGGTGAAGAGCCGGACTGCTCGTCACGCGCGGTTCTTTTCAGGCGGACCTCCTGCGGCAGAGCCCAGGGTCGGCCTCCCGCGACCACAGGCGTGCGAGGCCTGCGGCGGGACCGCGCCCCGTCCCGCATCTGCGACGCCTCGCGAGCGCGCCCCTCACCGGACGAGGATGAGCCATGATATAGCCCAGCTTGCAGCAGAAGTCAAGAACAAAGTGAGAACACTGCACCCGCACCTGGCCCTCTCCTGCCCCTGATTTTGATGGAGGAGGGCTAGGGTTGGGGCGTGAGAGAGAACCGCGGAACGATGCGGCCAACGAAAAAGCCCCGCCGAAGCGGGGCTTTCGCAGGATGGCCTGAAACGGCCGGCGCTGCTGCCGGCTTACTTCTTGCCGCCGAGGCCGAGGCCGGCGAACTTCGAGTTGAAGCGCGACACGCGACCGCCGCGGTCGAGCAGCTGCTGCTGGCCGCCGGTCCAGGCCGGATGGGTGTTCGGGTCGATGTCGAGGTTGAGGGTGTCGCCCTCTTTGCCGTAGGTCGAGCGGGTGGTGTACTCGGTGCCGTTGGTCATGACCACCTTGATGAAGTGGTAGTCGGGATGATCGGTTTCTTTGCGCGCCATTGCCATAGTCCTTCTCGCGGCCAGCCAAGTCTGGTCAGCCCGCAGGGTAGATCGAGCCTGAATTGATGGATGCGCGCCTATACCCCACTTAGACCCTTGAAACAAGCCGGGGCAAAGGTGCTAAACCGCCCCAGATCACTTTTCGGCGGGGTGAGCCTGCTTCGCTGCCGGAAATTGAGACACCTCAAACGAAAAGAGCTGATTCCGTGCCAATGGACACAGCTCCTCTCCGCGGTTCCCTCGACGAAGGCTGACATGGCCGATTTGCCCTCCGCCCCATCCCGCCCCAAGGCTGCCCTGAGCGCCCTGAAGCCGCTCATCCCCTACGGCCTCGCCTACAAGGGCAGGATCGCCGCGGCGCTCGGCGCCCTCATCCTCGCCTCCGCGGCCACGCTCGTGGTTCCCATCGCCGTGCGCCGGGTGATCGATTTCGGCTTCTCCGAGGAGGGGCGGGCCTTCATCAATGCCTATTTCGTCCTGCTGGTCGTGGTGGTGGGCGTGCTCGCCCTCTCCAGCGCCCTTCGCTATTACTGCGTCATCACCCTGGGCGAGCGGGTCGTGGCGGACCTGCGCGCCGCCGTGTTCCGCCACCTGACCTCCCTGGACCCTGCCTTCTTCGACCAGACCCGGAGCGGCGAGATCGTCTCGCGGCTCACCGCCGACACCACCCAGGTCAAGGCGGCGTTCGGCGTCAGCATCTCGATCGCCCTGCGCAACCTGTTCCTCTTCGTGGGCGCCGTGACGCTCATGATCGTCACGAGCCCGAAGCTCTCGGCCCTCGTGCTTCTCGCCATTCCGGTCATCGTCCTGCCGCTCGTCTTCTCCGGGCGCGCCGTGCGGCGCCGGTCGCGGGCGGCGCAGGACCGGCTGGCCGACGCCTCGGCCTTTGCGGCGGAGGCCATCGGGGCCGTGCGCACCATGCAGGCCTTCGGCATGGAAAGCCTCACCGCATCGCGCTTTGCCGCCGCCGCGGAGGAGGCCTTCCACGCCGCCCGGCTCTCCACGACCATGCGCGCCTTCCTCACCGGCGCGGGCATCTTCCTCGTCTCCGCGAGCGTCGTCGGGGTTCTCTGGTACGGCGCGCAGGACGTGCTGGCGGGGCAGATGACGGGCGGGCGCCTGTCGCAGTTCGTGCTCTACGCGGTCTTTGCCGCAAGCTCCCTCGGCCAGCTTTCGGAGGTCTATGGCGAGCTCGCCCAGGCCGCCGGCGCGGCGGAGCGCATCGGCGAGATCCTGGCGGCGCGGCCCGCGATCAAGGCACCGCGCCACCCGAAGCCCCTGCCGAACCCGCCGCTGGGCACCGTGTCCTTCGAGGAGGTTCGCTTCGCCTATCCGACCCGCTCGGAGCAGCAGGCGCTGCACGGCCTCAGCTTCGCGGTCGCTTCGGGAGAGCGGGTGGCCATCGTCGGGCCCTCCGGCGCGGGCAAGAGCACCATCCTGCAGTTGCTGCTGCGCTTCTACGACCCGCAGGAAGGCACGATCCGGGTCGACGGCGTGCCCATCGCCGAGGCCGATCCCTTCGCCCTGCGCGCCCGCATGGCCCTGGTGCCGCAGGAGCCGACGATCTTCGCGGCCTCGGTTCTCGACAACATCCGCTACGGCCGCCCGGAGGCCACGGAGGAGGAGGTGCGCCGCGCCGCGGAGCTCGCCTCCGCCGACGGCTTCATCCAGGCCATGCCGCAGGGCTACCAGACCCAGATCGGCGAGCGCGGCATCACCCTCTCCGGCGGCCAGCGCCAGCGCCTCGCCATCGCCCGCGCCATCCTCAAGGACGCGCCGATCCTGCTCCTCGACGAGGCCACCTCGGCGCTCGATGCGGAGAGCGAGCGCAAGGTTCAGGGAGCCCTCGACCGGCTGATGGAGGGCCGCACCACCCTCGTCATCGCCCACCGGCTCGCCACCATCCGCTCCGCCGACCGGATCCTCGTCATGGACCAGGGCCGGATCGCGGAGGAGGGCACCCACGAGACCCTCCTCGCCAGGGGCGGCCTCTACGCGCGCCTCGCACGGCTGCAGTTCACGGGGGAGCAGGAGCGGAGCGAGGCGGCGGAGTGAGCTTAACGTAATCTTGTAGTCTCTATAGGATGTACATAACTTCTGGTTGCGGAGATACCGCATATAGAACCAGGAGTGCAAGAATGCCTGACAATCTCAATATCCGGCGTCCTCAAGATCCTACCAAGATCAACATCCATGAGGAGTGGGAGGTCCAATACTGGACTAAGAAGTGGAACATCACTCGTGAGCAGCTCATCAATGCTGTGAGACAAGTAGGTGTTCAGACATCCAAAGTAGCAGCTTACCTTGGTAAGCCCCTGTAACTAAACTCAAGCTGACGGAGTTTCACCGCTCCGTCAGCTTCAGCTCGATGCGCCGGTTGCGGGCATAGGCCTCTTCCGTGGTGCCGGTGTCCAGCGGCTGGAACTCGCCGAAGCCGGCGGCGACGAGGTGCTGGGGCTGGACGCCGCGGGCGACGAGCGCCTGCACCACGGCGATGGCGCGGGCGGAGGACAGGGCCCAGTTCGAGGGGAATTGCGGGGTGTTGATGGGGCGCTGGTCGGTATGGCCGTCGACCCGGATCACCCAGGGAATGTCGGGCGGAACCTGCTTCTCGAGCTCGATCAGGGCGCTCGCGATGCGGTCGATCTCGCCCGAGGCCTCGGGGCGCAGGAAGGCCTGGCCCGCCGGGAAGAGCACCTCCGACTGGAACACGAAGCGGTCGCCGACGATGCGCACGTCCGGCCGGTTGCCGAGGATCTGGCGCAGGCGGCCGAAGAAGTCGGAGCGGTAGCGGGCGAGCTCCTGCACCCTTTGGGCGAGCGCCACGTTGAGGCGGCTGCCGAGATCGGCGATGCGGGCCTGGCTCTCCCGGTCCCGGTTCTCGGAGGCCGCGAGCGCCTCCTCGAGCGCCGCGAGCTGCCGGCGCATGGCGGCGATCTGCTGGTTGAGGATCTCCACCTGGCTGAGCGCCCGGCCCGTGGCCTGGCGCTCGGCCTCGAGCTGGGTGCCCAGCTGCTGCGCCTGGGCCTGCGCCGCGCCGCCGCTGTCGAGCAGCCCCTGCAGGCGCGCCCGCTCGGCCTCGTTGGCGCGCAGGGTCGTCTGAAGGGAGGTGACCGTCTCCTCGATGCTGCGCCGGTTGGAGCGCTCGAGGGAGAGGAGGTCGGTGAGCTCGGCGATCTGGCGGTTGAGCCGGTCGAGCACCGTGTCGCGTCCGGAGAGCTCGCGGGAGAGGAAGAACTGGCCCACCGTGAAGACCGAGATCAGGAAGATGATGGCGAGCAGCAGGGTGGACAGGGCGTCCACGAATCCGGGCCAGTAGTTGATCTGGCCGCCGCGCCCGCGCCGCCGCCCGCCTGCGCTCGAGACCGGCATCAGGGCAGCCTTTCACGGGAGAGCCGGTCGAGCACCTGCTTCAGCTCCTTCTCGCGGGCGGCCTGGGCCTCCACCCAGTCGCGGATCATCTGCTGCTCGGCGCGCATGTGCTGGACGAGGCCCTGCACGCCCTCGGCCAGGTTCGCCATGGCCTGGGTCGCGGCCCGTCCGCCGGCGCCGTCGTTGACGGCGGCGGTCAGCCGGTTGAGGGCGAGCGTCAGGTCCTGGGGCGTGGCGCCGGCGCGCAGGGAGGGCTCGACGGGAGCATCCGTGGTGGAGGTGGCGAGCCAGTCCTCCAGCTCCGTGTAGAAGCGGTTCTGCGCCTGGCCGGCCTGAAGGTCGAGGAAGCCGAGGACGAGGGAGCCCGCCAGGCCGAAGAGGGAGGCGGAGAAGGACAGGCCCATGCCCTGGAGCGGCCCGGCAAGGGAGTTCTTCAATTCGTCGAACAGCACCGCCGAATCCTGCCCCGTCCGGAGCGACGAGATGATGCGGCCGACCGAGCCCACCGTGTCGATGAGGCCCCAGAAGGTGCCGAGGAGGCCGAGGAAGACGAGAAGGCCGGCCAGATAGCGCACGATCTCGCGGCTCTCGTCGAGGCGGGCGCCGATGGAGTCGAGCACCGAGCGGGTGGCGGCCACCGAGAGGCCCGAATGGCCCGGCCTGTTGCCCATCAGGGCCGCGAGCGGGGCCAGCAGGACCGGCGGCGTGGGGGCGACGAGCCCTTCCTCGCTCTGCCGGAGGGTGTTGACCCACCGCACCTCCGGAAACAGGCGCCAGACCTGCCGGATGGCGAGCACGATGCCGATGAACATCACGCCCAGGATGAGGGCGTTGAGGCCCGGATTGGCCTGGAAGGCCTCCCAGATCTGCCGGTAGAGGATGAAGGCGATGAACCCTGCCAAAACCAGAAAGACCGCCATGCGGATGAGGTAGATCCGCGGTGGGGTAAGGGTTTGGTCCGCCATCGTTATCCTGTGCTTTCGTGCTTCGGGGCTGCCCCAATGTGGCCGCGCCCGTCCGAAGGATCAAGCGCGACCGTTGGCCCGGCCCCCGGCACGAACAGAAATATCAGCCTTTCGCCTTCTTCAGCAGCTTGAGCAGGTCCCGGTGCAGGGTCTCGTTGCCGCAGGCGATCGTGCCCTTCCCCAGCGGGTCGGAGCCGCCGTCGGCATCGGAGACGAAGCCGCCGGCCTCGCGGATCATGAGAATGCCCGCCGCCATGTCCCAGGAGCTCAGGCCCCGCTCCCAATAGGCGTCGAAGCGCCCGCAGGCCACATAGGCGAGGTCGAGGGAGGCGGCGCCGAAGCGGCGCATGCCGCCCACATAGCTCATCACGGTGGCGGATTCGCGCAGGAACAGGCCGTGGTCGCCCTTGCCGATATGGGGCAGGCCGCAGGCCACCACCGCGTCGGCGAGGTCGCTGCGGGCCGCCACGCGGATGCGGCGGTTGTTGAGATAGGCGCCCTTGCCGCGCTCGGCGATGAAGAGCTCGTCCTTGATCGGATCGTAGATCACGCCGGCGACGATCTGGCCGTCGCGCTCGAGCCCCACGGAGATGGCGAACTGGGGCAGGCCGTGCAGGAAGTTCGTGGTGCCGTCGAGGGGGTCGATATGCCAGCGGTGGCTGGGGTCCGTGCCCTGGACGACGCCTTCCTCCTCCATGACGAAGCCGTAGCCGGGGCGGGCCTTCTCGAGGGCCTCGCGCAGGATCTTTTCCGCCTTGCGGTCGGCGGCGGAGACGAAGTCGCCCGGCCCCTTGCGCGAGACCTGCAGGTTCTCGACCTCGCCGAAATCGCGCTTGAGGGAGCGCGAGGCCTTCATCACGGCATCGGTCATGACGGTCATGAGGGGCGAGCGGATCATCGTGCAGGTCCTGACAAAGAGCGGTTTTGAAAGAGAGTGTGGTCGATGGACTACGGGAGGATTGGCGTCAAGCGGTTGAACAACCGGGCAGGCGCTCGAATGATCCCGGTCTTGGGATTTTGTGTGGCTGGCCGCCCTCAACCCGTCGTCACCGGTATGAGGCCGGCGGCGACGGGAGAGGACGCAATTACCGCATGCCGAGGCGCTCGGCGGCGAGCCTCTCGGCCCGCTTGCGATCCTCGGGGGTGAGGTCCTTCAAGGCGTTGTCGAGCCAGGGATCGGCCAGGCCCTGCGCTGCCGCCAGAATGTGCCAGGCGGCGGCGTCGACCTTGTTGGCGGGCACGCCCCGGCCGGCCGCGAGCAGGCGGGCGAGGCGGTTCTGGGCGATGGCGTTGCCCTTGGCGGCGGCCCGGCGGAAATAGCGCGCGGCCTGGGATTCGCTCGCCGCGACGCCGTCGCCGTTGAAGAGCAGGATGGCGTATTCCACCTCGCCGACGGAGCTGCCGTTCCTGGCGGCGCGCTCGAACAGGCGGGCGGCCTCCGCGGCGTTGCGCTCCACGCCGCGCCCCTTGAGATACAGCACGCCGAGCGCGTGCTGCGCATCGGGGATCTCGGCCGCGGCGGCCTTCTTCAGGAGCTCGACCGCCTTCTGCAGGTCGGCGCTGGCTTCGCTGGTGAGGAGGAGCAGGGCGAGGTTGTGAGAGGCGAGGGGATTGCCCCTGGCGGCGGCCTCCTCCAGCCAGGCCCGCCCCTGGGCGGGGTTCTTGGCCATGCCGCGCCCGTCGAGGGCCATGAGGCCGAGGGAGGCCATCGCATGGGCATCGCCCCGCTGGGCCGCCAGCCGATACCACTCGGAGGCCTTCTTCGCATCCATCGGGATGCCGAGGCCCTGGTTGTAGAGCTCGCCCAGCAGGGTCATGGCCGCGGCGTCGCCGTTGTTCCTCTCGAGCCGCAGGGTCGCCTCGCGGAACGCGGTCAGGTAGAGGCCGCGCTGATAGGCGCCATAGGCGAGGTCGGGCTGCGCCGCATGGCCGGGCGCGGCGGCTGCGAGCAGGGCGCCGGCGAGAATCCAGGCGTGGCGCCTCACTGGGTGGCCCCCTGCCGGTCCAGGATCCCGGCGGCGGCCTTCAGGGCGGCGGCCGGGCCTTCAGGATGGGACCACACCGCATCGCCCAGGGCCACGAACTCGGCATTCGTGGCGGCGAGCGGCCCCACGGCCTCCAGGGTCGGGGCATAGGCGACGCAGGGCGTCTCGAAGATCTCGGCCCACCAAGCGGCCCGCTCCACCACGCTCTCCAGCGGGGGCAGCGACCCGTCCGGGCGCGGCTCGCCGAAGAGCAGGTAGTCGACGCCGGCCTCGCCCAGCGTCATGGCGTCGTCCCTGGTGCGGATGCCGCCGGCGCCGATGGCGCGCTCGGATTTCAGGCGATCGCGCAGTTCCCGGACGAGGGCAGGGTCGGCGCCGGTCACATGGGCTCCATCGGCCCCGCCCCTGGCGGCGATGGTGGCGAGGTCCGCCTGGCCCTCGGCGGTGACGAGCACGGCGGCGCCATGCTCCTGAGCGGCAGGGGCGAGGGCCTTCACCAGGTTGGTCAGGCTGCGCTCGTCGGCGGGCTTCAGCCGCAGCAGCACGGCGGCCACGCGGCCTGCCGCGCAGGCCTCGGCAAGGCGCGGCGCGAAGGAGGCGTCCTCCAGGACGGGGGTGATCAGGTAGAGGCGGGCGGCGGTATCGGCCATGGGTCACAGGGGTCAGAAAGGGAAGACGGCCTTCCCATAACGAAAACGGGGCGCTCTTGCGAGGCCCCGCTTGTCGAGGATGATTGAGGCGAAAGCCTGATCGCCTTACTCCGCCGCCTGGCGGGCCGAGCCGAAGGTGGGGTCGAGCTCGCCGGAGGCGTAGCGCTTGGCCATCTCGGCGAGGGTGAAGACCCGCTTGATCTTCGAGGCCTGGCCGGCGGTGTTGAACTCCTGCAGGCGCTGCTTGCAGAGCTTTGTCATCGCCTCCATGGCGGGCTTCAGGTACTTGCGCGGGTCGAACTCGCCCGGGTTCTCCTGCAGAACCTTGCGGATCTGGCCCGTCATGGCCATGCGGTTGTCGGTGTCGATGTTGATCTTGCGCACGCCGTGCTTGATGCCGCGCTGGATCTCCTCCACCGGCACGCCCCAGGTGGGCTTCATCTGGCCGCCGTACTTGTTGATGATGTCCTGCAGCTCCTGCGGCACCGAGGACGAGCCGTGCATCACGAGGTGGGTGTTCGGGAGCTTCTTGTGGATCTCCTCGATCACGTGCATGGCCAGGATCGCGCCGTCGGGCTTGCGGGTGAACTTGTAGGCGCCGTGCGAGGTGCCCATGGCGATGGCGAGCGCGTCGACCTTGGTCTCGGCCACGAACTTCACCGCCTCGTCCGGGTTGGTCAGCAGCTGGTCGTGGGAGAGCTTGCCCTCGGCGCCGTGGCCGTCCTCCTTGTCGCCCATGCCGGTCTCGAGGGAGCCGAGCACGCCGAGCTCGCCCTCCACCGAGATGCCGCCGAGATGGGCCATCTCCACCACCTTCTTGGTGACGCCCACATTGTAGTCCCAGTCGCCCGGGGTCTTGCCGTCGGCCTTGAGCGAGCCGTCCATCATCACCGAGGTGAAGCCGGCCTGGATGGCGGTCATGCAGGTGGCGGGCTCGTTGCCGTGGTCGAGATGCACGCAGACCGGGATGTGCGGGTAGATCTCGGTCACGGCGTCCATCATGTGCTTGAGCATGACGTCGTTGGCGTATTGGCGGGCGCCGCGGGACGCCTGGATGATGACGGGCGCATCGACCTCGTTGGCCGCCGCCATGATCGCGAGCGCCTGCTCCATGTTGTTGATGTTGAAGGCAGGCACGCCGTAGCCGTGCTCGGCTGCGTGATCCAGAAGCTGCCTCATCGTGATGCGGGCCATCCTATCCTCCTTATTGGGCGCGTCGTTTTAAGCGCGCCGAAACTGAACCTTAGCTTAAGCGATCTTCCCGTGCCGTCCCGGGTGCCGAAGGGGTAGCCCCTTCGGCTCGGGCCGTTTTCAGGCTCTCAGCGCTTCCACGCCGGGCAGGGACTTGCCCTCGAGCCATTCCAGGAAGGCGCCGCCTGCCGTGGATACATAGGTGAAGCTGTCCGCAACGCCAGCATGGTTGAGCGCCGCCACCGTGTCGCCGCCGCCGGCGACGGAGACGAGCTTGCCTTCCCGGGTGCGCTGGGCCGCGTGGCGGGCCGCCGCCACGGTGCCCTGGTCGAAGGGCGGGATCTCGAAGGCGCCGAGCGGCCCGTTCCACACCAGCGTCGCCGCATCGTTGATCGCCGCGTTGATGCGCTCCACCGACTGGGAGCCCACGTCCAGGATCATCTGGTCCTCGGGGATCGCGTCGATGCCGTAGGTGTGGTTGAGGGCGCCGGCCTTGAACTCGTAGGCGCAGACGCCGTCCACGGGCAGGATGATGGCGCAGTTGGCCTCCCGCGCCTTCTCGATGATGCGCATGGCGGTCGCGGCAAGGTCCTTCTCGGCGAGCGACTTGCCGACGCCGAGGCCCGTGGCGTGGACGAAGGTGTTGGCCATGCCGCCGCCGATGACCAGGGCGTCCACCTTGGTCACGAGGTTTTCGAGCAGGTCGATCTTGGTCGAGACCTTGGCGCCGCCCACGATGGCGACGACGGGGCGCTTGGGCGCCTCGAGGCCCTTCGTCAGGGCGTCGAGCTCCGCCTGCATGGTGCGGCCGGCATAGGACGGCAGCACCCGGGCGAGACCCTCGGTCGAGGCGTGCGCCCGGTGCGCGGCGGAGAAGGCGTCGTTCACGTAGAGGTCGCCGAGCTTCGCCAGTTCCTGGATGAAAGCCGGGTCGTTCTTCTCCTCGCCTGCATGGAAGCGGGTGTTCTCGAGGAGGAGCACGTCGCCGTCCTTCAGGGCGCTGACCGCCCGGGCGGCGCTTTCGCCGATGCAGTCGTCGGCGAAGGCTACCGCCTTGCCGAGATGCTGCGAGACCGCCTCCGCGACGGGCTTCAGGGACTCTTTAGGATCGCGGCCCTTCGGGCGCCCGAAATGGGCGAGAAGGATCACCTTCCCGCCCTTGTCGGCGATCTCCCGGATGGTGGGCAGGACGCGCTCGATGCGCGTCGCGTCCGTCACCCGGCCGTTCTCCATGGGGACGTTGAGGTCCACCCGGACGAGAACGCGTTTTCCCTTGACGTCGGCCTGGTCGAGCGTGCGGAAGGCGGTCATTCACAGGCCTCCCTTAGATGAGCTTCGCCATGGCGATGGCGGTGTCCGCCATGCGGTTCGAGAAGCCCCACTCGTTGTCGTACCAGGACAGCACGCGCACGAAGTTGCCCTCCATGACCTTGGTCTGATCCATGTGGAACACGGAGGAGTGCGGGTCGTGGTTGAAGTCGGAGGAGACGTTCGGGGCATTCGTGTAGCCGAGGATGCCCTTGAGCGGGCCGTCGGCGGCCGCCTTGATCGCGGCGTTGATCTCTTCCTTCGTGGTGGTCTTCCTGGCCACGAACTTGAAGTCGACCACGGAGACGTTCGGGGTCGGCACGCGGATCGAGGAGCCGTCGAGCTTGCCGTTGAGCTCGGGCAGCACGAGGCCCACGGCCTTGGCGGCGCCGGTCGAGGTCGGGATCATGTTCAGGGCCGCCGCGCGGGCGCGGTAGAGGTCCTTGTGCATCTGATCGAGCGTCGGCTGGTCGTTGGTGTAGGAGTGGATCGTGGTCATGAAGCCCTTCTCGATGCCCACCGCCTCGTGAAGCACCTTCGCCACGGGGGCGAGGCAGTTCGTGGTGCAGGAGGCGTTCGAGATGACCACATGGTCCTTCGTCAGCTTGTCGTGGTTGACGCCGTAGACGACCGTGAGATCGGCGCCGTCGGCGGGGGCCGAGACGATCACGCGCTTGGCGCCGGCGGCGAGGTGCGCGGAGGCCTTGTCCTTCGAGGTGAAGATGCCGGTGCATTCCAGCGCGATGTCGACGCCGAGCTCCCGGTGGGGCAGGGTCGCCGGGTCCTTGATCGCCGTGACGCGGATCTTCTGGCCGTTGATGACGAGGAACTCGCCGTCGACCGCGACTTCCGCCGGGAAGCGGCCGTGGACGGAGTCGAAGCGGAGCAGGTGGGCGTTCGTCTCGACCGGGCCGAGGTCGTTGATGGCCACCACCTCGATGTCCTTGCGGCCGCTCTCCACGATGCCGCGGAGGATGTTGCGTCCGATGCGACCGAACCCGTTGATCGCGACCTTCACCGTCATAGTCTTAGCTCCCTTGCGTTTTCCGGCCTGAGGTCTCCCAGGCCTTAGAGATTGTGAGTCCTGAGGACCTTTTCGGCGACCGCCTCGGCGGTGATGCCGAAGTGCTTGTAAAGGTCCTTGTAGGGCGCGCTGGCGCCAAACCCATGCATGCCGACGAAAATTCCGTCAGGGCCGATCACCGAATCCCAGCCGAAGCGCACGGCCGCCTCCACCGCGACCTTCACCGGCGCATCGCCGATGATGCGGGCGCGAACTTTCTCGGGCTGAGCGAGGAAGAGGTCGAGCGAAGGCACCGACACAACGCGAACGGCGAAGCTTTGTTCATCCAGGATCTTCTGGGCCGCGAGCGCGATCTCGACCTCGGAGCCCGACGCGAAGATGGTGGCGCGGGCCTTGCCCGAGGCGGGGGACAGCTCGTAGGCGCCCGTGGCCGAGAGGTTGCCCTGGCCGGCTTCTTTCCGCACCTGCGGCAGGTTCTGGCGGGTGAGCGCCAGGGTCGTCGGGCCGTCCGTGCGCTCGAGCGCCAGCTGCCAGCACTCGGCGGTCTCGAGCGCGTCGGCGGGGCGGAACACGCGCATCTTCGGCATGGCGCGCAGCGCCGCCAGGTGCTCCACCGGCTGGTGGGTCGGGCCGTCCTCGCCCAGCCCGATCGAGTCGTGGGTCATCACGTAGACCACCGGGATGCCGGCGAGCGCCGCGATGCGCATGGCGGGACGGGCATAGTCGGTGAAGACCAGGAAGGTGGCGCCTGCCGGCACGTAGCCGCCATGGAGCGCGATGCCGTTCATGGCCGCCGCCATGCCGTGTTCGCGGATGCCGTAATGGATGTAGCGGCCGGCGTAGTTGCCGGGCGAGATGGCGGTGAGGTTCTTGGTCTTGGTGTTGTTGGAGGGCGTCAGGTCCGCCGAGCCCAGCACCAGCTCCGGCACGGCCTCGGTGATGACCTCGAGCGCGATCTCGCTCGCCTTGCGGGTGGCGACGTTCTGCGGCTCGGCGACGAGCCGGTCCTTCAGCTTGGCGACCGCATCGGCCAGCGCCTTCGGGCGCTCGCCCTTCAGGCGGCGCTCGAACTCGGCGCGCTTTTCAGGCTCCAGGGCCTTCACCCGGTCCGCCCAGGCCTTGCGCAGGCGGCGCCCCTTCCGGCCGGCCTTGGCCCAGGCATCGCGGATGGCGTCCGGGATCTCGAAGGGCGCATGGCTCCAGCCCAGCGCCGCCTTGGCGCCGGCGAGCTCCTCCGCGCCGAGCGGCTCGCCGTGCGCCTTGGAGGTGCCGGCCTTCTTCGGGGCGCCGTAGCCGATGACGGTCTTGCACGCGATGAGGGTCGGGCGGTCCGACTTCTGGGCCTTGGCGATCGCGCGCTGGATCGCCTTCGGGTCATGGCCGTCGATGCGCATCGCATTCCAGCCGCAGGCCTGGAAGCGCCTCACCTGGTCGACGGAGTCGGCGAGCGACAGGGGGCCGTCGATGGAGATCTCGTTGTCGTCCCACAGGACGATCATGCGGTTGAGCTTCAGGTGGCCTGCGAGCGCAATGGCCTCCTGGCTGATGCCCTCCATCAGGTCGCCGTCGGAGGCGAGCACATAGGTGTAGTGGTCGACGAGATCGCTGCCGTATTCGGCGTTGAGCATGCGCTCGGCCAATGCGAATCCCACCGCCGTGGCGATGCCCTGGCCGAGCGGCCCGGTGGTGGTCTCGACGCCGGGGGTCATGAAGTTCTCGGGGTGCCCCGGGGTCTTCGAGTCGAGCTTGCGGAAGTTCCTGAGCTCGTCGATGGTCATGCCCTTCACGCCGGTGAGGTGCAGGAGCGCGTAGAGCAGCATCGAGCCGTGGCCGGCGGAGAGAATGAACCGGTCGCGGTCGGGCCAGGCCGGGTCGGCGGCATCGTATTTCAGGAACTTGGTGAACAGCACCGTGGCGATGTCGGCGGCGCCCATGGGAAGGCCAGGATGGCCGGACTTGGCTTGTTCGACGGCGTCCATGGCGAGGACGCGCACGGCGTTCGCCAGATCGGAATGGGTGACGCGATCGGCGGAGACGGTATTCAGCACGGCGTGATCCACAGGTCTTGAGGCCCCGCAACGGGGCGGTCTGTCTGGAAAAGGCGTCGGCTCCTTAACATGCGGCCCGGGCGAGTCAAAGGCTGGAAAGGGTGTAATCCCCTTGTGGACCGTTGCCCGCTTCACGCGGGAAGCCTAGTGTCATCCCCCGATTCAGGAGGCACGATGGCGCCCACACTCGACGAAGCGATGAAGCGGCTGGACAGGGCCCTGGGGCTCCTCGAGGCGGCGGTCTCCCGCCGCCTGGAGGCCGAGCGGCGCCGCGGCGGTCTGGAGACCGAGCTCCAGCTCATGCAGGACGACCGGGCCCGCCTCGCCGTGGAGCTCGACGGAGCGCTCACCCGCCTGCACCGCTTCGAGGCGGCGGCCGACGACGTGGGCCGCCGGGTCCGCCATGCCATCGGAGCCGTCGAGGCCGTGCTCGCCCGGGCCGGCCAGCTCGAGCCGGAGGAGGGTTGAGGATGCCCCAGGTCACCGTGACCATCGCCGGCCGGACCTACCGCATGGCCTGCGGCGAGGGGGAAGAGCGGCATCTCGAAGGCCTGGCCGCGGCCTACGACGCCCGCATCGAGGAGCTGCGCGCCTCCTTCGGCGAGATCGGGGACCTGCGCCTCCACGTGATGGCAGCCCTCTCCCAGGCGGACGAACTGCACGAGGCCCGCGGGCGGCTTGCGGCCCTGGAGGCGGAGATGGCGGAGTTCCGGCGCGCCTCTTCCTCCGGCGACGAACGCCTCCACCTCATCGAGGCCCGACTCGCCGAAGGCGTCCAGCGGGCGGCCGAGCGGATCGAGGAGCTGGCGCGCAGCCTCAACGGGGCGGGGCAGGTATAGCGGGATCTCGGGCGCTCTGTTTCGAGCCAAAAAACCTGCCTTTGCGGTAGCGCCGGAGCAGGAACTGCTGCCGAGATCGTCAATTGACAGATATGTTATACGTTGGCACAAATGGCGCTATGAACGCACTCTTCTCGAACTCAGCCCAGCGACGCCGATTCCGCACGACAGTACGGGGCGCTGCGTTGAGTCCGAGAGGGCGAAGTATGGGAGCATAGATCCCTTCGCTTTCTCTCAATGCTCCAGCAGCCCTGCCCACCATCCGGTCGGCAGGGTTTTTATTTCCAACGTCTAGGGAACTCTCATGCTTTCGGAGCCCAATGTGGAATTCCGGTCTGCAAAACCGGAAGATGCGGCGATGATCCGTGATGTTGTGCGGGCTGCATATGCAAGGTGGGTTCCGGTTATCGGCCGTGAGCCTCGACCGATGGCCGTCGACTACGACCAAGCCGTCCGGGAGCACTGGATCGATGTGATCTCCATCGGTCCCAGAATAGTGGGATTGATCCAGATGATGCTGCGCGAGGATCATCTCTGGATCGAGAATGTTGCCGTGAGGCCAGAGGATCAGGGTAGGGGACTGGGCCGGCAGTTGCTGGCTCATGCGGAGCGCAGGGCCATCGAGGCTGGATGCACCGAGACCCGCCTGCTGACCAATGCTGCTTTCGAGGCCAACGTCGCTCTTTACGAGAGGACCGGATACGTCATCGTCAAGCGTGAGCCTTTCATGGGAGGAACAACCGTTTACATGAGCAAAAGCCTCGGTCGATCATAACCGGCGATGATCTGTTTTCCACCCGTAAAGTGTGTCCGGTCGAAGGGCCGCCCTGGTTCAGCAAAATGATTCCCTCTCCCGAAGATCGTCTCACAAGAAGCATCGAAGAGGCCTGCCTGAACGGCTGGCCGGCCCTGCGCGAAGTGGTCTTCGACGGCTGGCTGATCCGGCTGGCGGACGGTCATACGCGGCGGACGAACTCCGTGAACCTCGTCGCCCCCGGAACGCTGCCGCTCGATCGCAAGATCCGCTATTGCGAGGCCGTCTACCGCGCTCAAGGGCTGCCGGCGATCTTCTGCATCCCGTCGACCGCCGATCCCGCCCTGGACCATGCGCTCGGCCGGCGGGGCTACGGCCCGCCGGAGGACGAAAGCCGCGTTCTGTTCATGGACTTCGCCGATACGCCGCCGGAGCCTGCCGGAGACGCGGCCATGGAGGAGGGTTTTCCGGGCGAGGTCTGGCTCGGCACCCTGGCTCGGCTGCACGGGCAGAGCGAGGCCACCCGGGCCATCCACCGGAAGATCCTCGGGAGCCTTGCGGTTCCTGCGGTCTTCGCGACGGTGCGGCTCGCCGACGGCCGCGCTGGCGCCCTGGCATACGGGGCAGTCCACGACGGGATCGTCTGCGTGAACTCCGTCGTGACCGATCCGGCCGTCCGGCGTCGGGGGCTCGGCCGGAAGGCCGTCGGCGCGGTGCTGGCCTGGGCGCGGGAGCGGCAGGGAGCGACAGGAGCTTGCCTGGCCGTGGTCGCGGAGAACGCCCCCGCCAATGCCCTGTATGAGGCGCTCGGGTTCCGGCGCGAGCTGTACCGCTACCATTACCGCCGATCCGGCTGAGCCGTGCCTCGCCGTTACGCGGCGAGGCGGTGCTGGCGCTGCCGGAGCGTGGCGAGCAGCTCCACATAGGGCTCGCGCCGCTCGCGATGGGCGGCCCTGATCCGTCTCCTGAGATGTTCCTTCGACTCAGGGGTCGGAGCGCGCAGCTCGGCCCTGTCGAGCTCCAGCTCGTACTGGAAGTCGATGTCGCCGAGCCTGTGCAGCACCTCCCGCATCATGGCGTCGATGCTGGGCGAGGCCGTGCGGCCCTTGCGATGCAGCTCTTTGTATCGATGGTGCTTCAGATGGGCCATGTTTCCTCCGCTGGTCGATGGCACATCCCCTACACGGTGCATTTGGCGGAGTTCGGGCAGCCCGGCTACTTCGGAATGTTACGGAGGCGGCTCGAAAGATATGAGTTTCATTCCGCTTTTCCCCTTCCCCCCGGGCCTGCGGACCCCTACATAAGGAAGGCGGGGCTGCGGGGCGCGTTAGGAGTTCATATTCCCCGGGGCCTTATCGATCCTGAAGGGAGCTGTCCCTGACCCGGTCCGTGGACCGGGACATACGGCGCCCACCTACTTTGTAGGTTCCCGGGATCGCTTCTCCGACGGCTTTTGTGGCTCCGCACTCTATGACTTCTCTCTCTCCTCCCGAACTGAAGGAGCGCCTCCGCCGCGAGGGCTTCGCGAGCCGCGACGCGCTCGACAAAGGGTTTCGCGAGGAGGCGGCGCGGCGCATCGCAGGCCGGGCGCTCGAACTCCCCGATCTTCAGAACGCGACGCCGGTGGGCGGCTACTGGCCGATCCGCACCGAGGTCGACCCGCGCCCGCTCATGGAGGCGCTGCTCGACCGCGGCCAGGACGTGGCCCTCTCCCAGATCCTCCATCCCCACCTGAGCTGGCGCCTCTGGCAGCCCGGCGACGTGCTGGTCAAGGGCGGCTTCGGCGTGCGCGAGCCGGGCCCCGATGCGCCGGAGGTCTTCCCGAAGGCCCTGCTCGTCCCCCTCGTCGCCTTCGACCGCCGGGGAGGGCGCATCGGCTACGGCAAGGGCCATTTCGACCGGGCCATCGCGGCCCTGGAAGCGCAGCATCCCACCTTGACCATCGGGCTTGCTTATGCGGTTCAGGAGATCGACGCGGTTCCGGTCGAGCCCCACGACCGGCTTCTCGACGTTATCATCACCGAAGCCGAGCTCATTCGGACGAAATCTGCTTAAGGACCATCATGCGTCTTCTCTTCCTCGGCGACATCGTCGGGCGGCCCGGCCGCAGCGCGGTGATCGAACGCCTGCCATCCTTGCGCGACCGCTGGCAGCTCGACTGCGTGGTCATCAACGGCGAGAACGCGGCCGGAGGGTTCGGCATCAACGAGGCGATCTGCGACGAGATCCTGGCCGCGGGCGCCGACGCGATCACCCTCGGCAACCATTCCTGGGACCAGCGCGAGACCCTGGTCTTCATCGAGCGCCAGCCGCGGCTCCTGCGCCCCGTGAACTATCCGCCGGGCACCCCGGGCCGGGGCGCCAACCTCATCGACACCCGCTCCGGCCACAGGGTCCTGGTGATCAACGTCATGGGCCGCCTCTACATGGACCCCCTCGACGATCCCTTCGCCGCCGTGGACCGGGAGCTCGAAACCTGCCCGCTGGGGCAGGTGGCGGATGCCGTCGTCATCGATGTCCACGCGGAGGCCACGAGCGAGAAGGAGGCCATGGGCCATTACTTCGACGGGCGGGCGAGCCTGGTCGTGGGCACCCACACCCATGTGCCCACCGCCGATCACCGGGTGCTGCCCGGCGGCACGGCCTATATGACCGATGCGGGCATGTGCGGCGACTACGATTCCGTGCTCGGCATGCAGAAGGAGGAATCGATCCGCCGCTTCGTCCAGAAGACCCCCGGGCCGCGCATGGAGCCGGCCCTCGGGGAGGGCACGCTCTCGGGCGTTGCGGTGGAAACCGACGACCGCACCGGCTTGGCCAAGCGCGTGGCGGCCGTGCGGCTCGGGCCGCACCTCGAGGAGACCTGGCCCCGCTTCTGGGACTGACCTCTGCTTCTTCCCTCCCCCTTGCGGGGAGGGATCGAGGGTGGGGGTTGGAGTGTCAGGCTCTGCACTCTTAGGATTGCCAAAGCGTATCCTACCGCGTCATCACCGGCCTTGTGCCGGTGATCCCGATGCGATGAGGTACAGTGCTTTTCCTGATTGGGATGACCGGGACAGGCCGGGCCATGACGGAAAGGTCTCACCCGGTCGCACCACCCCCACCCCTGCCCCTCCCCGCAAGGGGGAGGGGATCTCCGTTGGCGCTCCCTTGGCGTGGAGCGTCGCCGTTCCCATCTGTCCCGTCACGGAGGTGATCGGTGGACGCAGACGCGAAGACAACCAGGACCGGCAGGATCAACGTCTATCGGCAGACGAGCGAGTTCCATCAGGCGCACGAGCACCAGAGCGCCTCGGCCGTCCTGCGGGCCGTGATCGACGAGGCCAGGGCCGAGACGATCTCGATCCGAGAGATCATCGAGGCTTTCGGCGAGCGCGCCTTCGGCTTCGTGCTGATCCTGTTCTCCCTGCCCAACTGCGTCCCGAACGTGCCCGGCATCGCGGGCATCGTCGGCACCCCCGTGCTCATCTTCGGCATCCAGATGATGCTCGGCCACAAGCGCCCCTGGCTGCCCAAGTTCCTCCTGCGGCAGACGGTCTCCGTCGCGAAGTTCAAGCGCCTCATCGACATCGCCGAGCCCAGGCTCCAGAAGCTCGAGAGCTACTGCAAGCCCCGGCTGCTCCAGCTCTTCGGCCCCATCGGCGACCGGATGGTCGGGCTCTTCGCCGTCCTGGTCGCCCTCTCGGTCCTGATCCCGTTCCCCGGCACCAACTTCCCGCCCTCCATCGCCCTCGTCATTGCCTCCATCGCGGTCATGGAGGAGGACGGCTATCTCCTGATCGCCGGCTATCTCATCGGCCTGGCAGGGCTCGCCTATACGGTGACGATCCTCGGCGCCTCCTACCACCTCATCGTGGCGGCCATTCAGAACCTGCCGGGCTGGCTCGGCTTCTGATCCGAATCGGTGGGCGGGGGGCTTTGCCTCAAGCCCTTCGCCGCCTTATAAGCCCCTCATCGTCACCATTCACGGCCTGACGGGCGCAGGGTTCCCCAGCCGCCCTCGGCCGCATCTTCGGAGAGGCCCCGATGGCCGGACATTCGCAGTTCAAGAACATCATGCACCGCAAGGGGCGCCAGGATGCGATGCGCTCCAAGCTCTTCTCCAAGCTCGCCCGCGAAATCACCGTGGCGGCCAAGATGGGCGCGCCCGACCCGAACATGAACCCGCGCCTGCGCGCCGCGATCCTCGCCGCCCGCGCCGAGAACATGCCCAAGGACAACATCCAGCGCGCCATCAACAAGGCCTCGGGCAACGAGGGCGAGAACTACGAGGAGATCCGCTACGAGGGCTACGGCCCGGGCGGTGCCGCCATCATCGTCGAGGCGATGACCGACAACCGCAACCGCACGGCCTCCGACATCCGCTCCTACTTCACCAAGAGCGGCGGCAACCTCGCCGAGACCGGCGCCGTCTCCTTCATGTTCGACCGGGTCGGGCTCGTGGAGTTCCCGGCCGGCGTCGCCGATGCGGACACCATGCTGGAGGCCGCCATCGAGGCCGGCGCCGACGACGTGGTCTCCGGCGAGGAGAGCCACGAGATCTACTGCGACCAGGGCTCCCTCAACGAGGTGACCAAGGCGCTCGAGGACAGGTTCGGCGAGCCCAAGGCCTCCAAGCTCGTCTGGAAGCCCCAGACGCCGGTCGCGGTCGACGACGAGTCCGGCGAGAAGCTCATGCGGCTCATGGAATCGCTCGAGGAGCACGACGACGTGCAGAACGTCTACGGCAACTTCGAGCTGTCCGACGCCCTGATGCAGAAGATGGCGGGCTGATGTGAGCGAGCGCGTCCGCATCCTCGGCCTCGATCCCGGCCTGCGCAACACCGGCTGGGGCGTCATCACCGTCGAGGGGACGAAGCTCTCCTTCGTCGCCTGCGGGGTCGTGACCTCGGACGGCGACCTCGCGCTGGCCCTGCGCCTCAAGCAGCTCCACGACCGGCTCACCGACGTGATCCGGACCTGGACGCCCGACGAGGTGTCCGTGGAGGAGACCTTCGTCAACAAGGACGCGCAGGCGACCCTCAAGCTCGGCCAGGCCCGCGCCATGTCCCTCCTGGTGCCGGCCCTCCATGGCCTGCCGGTGGCGGAATACGGCGCCAACCAGGTGAAGAAGACCGTGGTCGGCGTGGGCCATGCGGAGAAGGATCAGGTGCAGGCCATGGTGAAGATCCTGCTGCCCAAGGCCGACTTCAAGAAGGCGGATGCCGCCGACGCGCTCGCCATCGCCATCGCCCACGCCCACCACCGCAAGGCCCGCGCTTTGGCGGCGAGCTATTAGGTGTTACAGAGCCACAAACGTCATCCCGGACGGCGATAGCCGATCCGGGGATCGTGACCCGAAGAGAACGCCTCTTCCCTCCCCCTTGCGGGGAGGGGTAGGGGTGGGGGTGGTTCGACTGGGTGGGATCGTCCCGTCGGATGCTGCAGCAGGCGCGTGAGTTCACCGCGAAGCGCAGCACTCCGGCTTTACGACCCCCACCCTCAATCCCTCCCCGCATGGGGGAGGGAAGCAGGAGCAAGGACTGACGTGATCGGCAAACTCAAGGGCGTGGTGGATTCCTACGGCGAGGATTTCGTGATCCTCGACGTGCACGGGGTCGGCTACGTGGTCCACTGCTCCTCCCGCACCCTGCAGAACCTCCCGCCCACCGGCGAGGCGGCGGTGCTGTCTATCGAGACCATGGTCCGCGAGGACATGATCCGCCTCTTCGGCTTCCGCTCGGATTCGGAGCGCGAGTGGTTCCGCCTGCTGCAGAGCGTGCAGGGCGTGGGCGCCAAGGTGGCGCTCGGCATCCTTTCGGTGCTCGATCCCGGAGCGCTCGCGACGGCGATTGCCACCGGCGACAAGGCCTCCGTCGCCCGCGGTCCCGGCGTCGGCCCCAAGCTCGCCCAGCGCATCGTCTCCGAGCTCAAGGACAAGGCTCCGGCCTTCGCCGCCGTCGACCCGGCCCTCATCCGCCTCACCGGCGCGGTCGAGGACAGGAGCGCGCCTGCCCCCGTGGCCGATGCCATCTCGGCCCTGGTCAATCTCGGCTATCCCCAGGTCCAAGCGTCAGCAGCGGTTGCGGCCGCGATGAAGCAGGCCGGCGACGAGGCCGAGGCGAAGACGCTTATTAGGTTAGGGTTGAGAGAGCTGGCGCGTTGAGTGTCTCCTGTCAGCCCCGGCGAGCCGCAGGCGAGGGAAGGGGATCCACCCGCATACTCGACATTGATGGGTTCCCTTCCCCTCCGCTGGCGCTCCGGCCGGGAATGACAGAGGGGGCAGGACGTTCCTGTTTTGATCCTGTTAAGGATGGCGTATTACAGGGTAAATGCCTATATGAAGCCTTTGGAAGGTAAGCTTCTTTGACCGATTCACGCCGCCTGCTCAGCCCCGAAAAGCGCGAGGACGATGTCGATGCATCGATCCGGCCGCTCTCGCTCGACGATTTCACGGGCCAGAAGGCCGCGCGGGCCAATCTCCAGGTCTTCATCGACGCCGCCAAGGCCCGGGGCGACGCCCTCGATCACGTGCTCTTCGTCGGCCCGCCGGGCCTGGGCAAGACCACGCTCGCCCAGATCGTCGCCCGCGAGCTCGGGGTCAATTTCCGCTCGACCTCCGGCCCGGTGATCGCCAAGGCGGGCGATCTCGCGGCCCAGCTCACCAACCTCGAAGAGCGCGACGTGCTCTTCATCGACGAGATCCACCGGCTCAACCCGGCGGTGGAGGAAATCCTCTATCCGGCCATGGAGGATTACCAGCTCGACCTGATCATCGGCGAGGGCCCCGCTGCCCGCTCGGTGAAGATCGAGCTGCCGAAATTCACCCTCGTCGGCGCCACCACCCGCGCGGGCCTGCTCACCACTCCCTTGCGCGACCGCTTCGGCATCCCGATCCGGCTCGAGTTCTACACCGTGGAGGAGCTGGAGCTCATCGTGCGCCGCAGCGCCCGGGTGCTGGGCTTAGGCATGAGCGAGGAGGGGGCGAACGAGATCGCCCGCCGCTCCCGCGGCACCCCCCGCATCGCCGGCCGCCTCCTGCGCCGCGTGCGCGACTTCGCCATCGTCGAGGGGGTGCAGACGGTGACCCGCGACCTCGCGGACCGGTCCCTGCGCCTGCTGGACGTCGATTCCATCGGCCTCGACCTCATGGACCGCAAGTACCTGACCATGATCGCGGGTTCCTTCGGCGGCGGTCCGGTGGGCATCGAGACGATCGCGGCGGCTCTCTCGGAGCCGCGCGACGCCATCGAAGACATCATCGAGCCCTACCTGATCCAGAAGGGCTTCGTGCAGCGCACCCCGCGCGGGCGCATCCTCACCCCCCACGCCTTCAGGCATCTCGGCATCCCCGAACCGACCCGCGAGACCGCGGCGCAGTTCGGGCTGTTCGGCGGGGATGCGGATGAGTGAGCGGCGCGACGCCAGCACCTCCCCCTTGAGGGGGGAGGTCGCGCCGCAGGCGCGGGAGGGGGTGGAAAACGCGACCTCCCAAGACGTCGCGCCGCCACCCCACCCCGGATCGCTCACGCGCTCCGACCCTCCCCCTCAAGGGGAGGGTGGGCGCTGGCCCCACCTCTCCGGCGTCATGCAGGACGGGGCCCATATTCTCCCCATCCGCGTCTACTACGAGGACACGGATTTCTCCGCCCGCGTCTATCACGCGAGCTATCTCCGCTTCCTGGAGCGCGGCCGCACGGAGCTGCTGCGGGCGGTGGAGGTGGCGCAGTCGGATCTCCATGCCGAGATGGGCGGGCTCGCCTTCGTGGTCCGCAAGATGACCATCGAGTTCCTGGGCGCCGCCGTGATGGACGACGTGCTCACCGTTGTGACCCGCCCCAAGGAAATGCGTGGCGCCTCCATGACCCTCGCCCAAGAGGTCCGGCGCGGCGAGGAGGTGCTGGTCACCGCCGACGTGATGGTCGCCGCCGTCAGGGGCGGTCGCGCGGTGCGGATCCCGGACGAGCTGCGGGCGGCGCTGAACGCGGCTGCGCCTTAAGGTGCTTGGTCGAGCACAGGTGCGCCCATCTTGAACCACGCCTTGGCAATCCTGTCGCCGCTGATCTCGTAAATCCCGATCACGTCGACACGACCTGGTCCCTCCGGAAAGGTGCGGGTCACGACCTCCCTGTCGATCACCAGATTGCCGACGTTGATCCGGCTGACGAGCTGACCGAAGAGGTTAGGCTCCTTGAACCGGGCGACATGGCGCTCCCGGATCTGCTCCGCGCCCTGCGCCAAGAGGTCCGAGGGAAAGGCGAAGTACTGCGCATCCTCGGCCCAATAGCTCATGAAGCGGTCTATGTCCTTGGCGTTGTAGGCGTCGAGCTGCCCCTGCACGATCCGAGTTGGGTCGGACGAATTGCCATCCTTGCTCATCGTTCCTCCTTCAGATCAGTTGCCCATCCATATACCGCCGCAGCGTCGCCCGCGTCCCGTCGCGCCAGAGGCTGCCGAGCGCCGTCGCGAAGCGGGCGCGGAAGGGCGCCGTATCGGCAAGGTCGCCGAAGATGTCCCGCAAGCCCAGGAAGGCGGCGGGATCGTCCTTCGCCGCGAGCGCCGCGGGCGTCAGGCGAGCGGCGTTGGCGTCGTCCACGGTCACGGGGCGGCCATCGTCGGCCGTGCCGGCGCAGAAGCGGCACCAGAGGGCTGAGACCAGGGCGAGGCCCGTCACGTCCGCGCCCGCCTTCAGCCGGTCCCGGGTCGAGGGGAGGATGAACTTGGGCTGCCGGTTCGAGCCGTCCTGGGCCAGCCGCGGGATGGTGTCGCCGATCTCCGGATTGGCGAAGCGGCGGGCGATGAGGCGGGTGTAGGCGTCGAGGTCGACGCCCGGCACCGGCGGCACGACCGGCACGATCTCCTCCGCCTCCAGCTTGTCGAGGAATCCGCGCACCTCGGAATCGGCCATGGCGTCGTGGACGAAGTGGATGCCGAGCAGGGCGGCCGGATAGGCGATGGCCGCGTGCCCCCCGTTGAGGATGCGGATCTTCATCAGCTCGAAGGCCGCCACATCCGGCGTGAAGGTGACGCCCACCTCCTCCAGGGCGGGCCGCCCGGCGCAGAAGCGGTCCTCCAGAACCCATTGCCGGAAGGGCTCGCAGAAGACCGGCCAGCCGTCCTGGATGCCGAAGCGCTCGGAGAGCGCCGCGCGCTGGGCGTCCGTGGTGGCGGGCGTGATGCGGTCCACCATGCTGTTGGGGAAGGCCACCCTCTCGCGCACATAGCCCTCGAGCGCCGGATCGACGAGGCGGGCGAGGCCGGCCACCGCATCCCGCGTCACGTCGCCGTTATGGGGGATGTTGTCGCAGGACATGACCGTGAAGGGGGGAAGGCCGCTCTCGCGCCGGGCCTTCAGCGCCGCCACGAGCACGCCGAACACGCCCCTCGGCGCCTGCAGATGGGCCGCATCGTGCACGATGTCGGGATGCTGCGGGTTGAAGGCGCCGGTCGCCGGGTCGATGCAGTAGCCGCCCTCCGTGACGGTGAGGGAGACGATCCGGAAGGCCGGGTCCTGGAGGGCCGCCACGATGGCGCGGCCATCCTCGCCCACCGGCGCGAAATCGACCATGGCGCCGGTCACCCGCGCCCGGTGCGCTCCCGGCTCCATCTCGACCACGGTGGTGAGCCAGTCCTGCCCCTGCAGCGCCTGCCGCATGGCCCGGTCGCCGGGGCGGATGCCGGCGCCCGCGAGGGCCCAGTCCAGATCCCGGCCCTGGTTGAACAGGTCGTCGAGATAGACCGCCTGGTGAGCCCGGTGGAAGTTGCCGACGCCCACATGCAGGATCCCGGGGCGCAGCGCCTCGCGGCGGTAGCGCGGCCGCTCCACGGCCGGGGGCAGGGCGGAGAGGGTTGCAAGGCTCAAAGGCTGGCTCATGGGCATCCGGGCCGGTCAGGGGTGGTCGTGCGGATTCGCATAAGGCCCGTCCGGCGGTGCAAGGGCAAGCCCGTCCCGGCGCGAATCGCGCCGGCTGCCGCTTCGGGAGCTCAGGATCCTCGCGCGAAAAAGCCCCTTTTAAACCAGACCTTAACCTTACTCTGTGCCTAACAGGTGACGGTCTGGGACGATCTCGATCCTGTCGGCCCGCCGCCCTTATTTTCGACAGATTCGGGGGCGAACGAGCTGTGATACAGAAACAGATTTTCCCAAGACCATTCTGCGGCGGGCCTTGAACCCCTCAAGGCTGCTCGAAGAGCGAGGACGAGAGATCATGAATCCGGCTGATGTGGCCCAGGCCGCTCCTGTGGCCCACGACCTGTCCTTCTTTGGCCTGTTCTGGCAGGCCCATTTCATCGTCAAGCTCGTGATGATCGGCCTGCTCGCGGCCTCGGTCTGGTGCTGGGCCATCATCGTGGACAAGACGCTGCTCTACGCCCGCTCCAAGCGCGCCATGGACCGGTTCGAGGACGTGTTCTGGTCCGGCCAGTCCCTGGAGGAGCTCTACCGCAACCTCCAGAGCCGCCCGGCCACGGGCCTGGCCGCCGTGTTCGTCGCCGCCATGCGCGAGTGGAAGCGCTCCTTCGAGGGCTCGGGGCGCTCGTTCCAGACCCTGCCGCAGCGCATCGACAAGGTGCTCGACGTCACCATCCAGCGCGAGGTGGAGCGGCTGAACGCGCGCCTCACCGTGCTCGCCTCCATCGGCTCGGCCGGCCCGTATATCGGCCTGTTCGGCACGGTGGTGGGCATCATGAACTCGTTCACCTCCATCGCCGCCTCCAAGAACACCAGCCTCGCCGTCGTGGCGCCGGGCATCGCGGAGGCGCTGTTCGCCACGGCCATCGGCCTCTTCGCGGCCATTCCCGCGGTGCTCGCCTACAACAAGCTGCAGAGCGAGGTCGGCAAGCTCCAGACGCGGCTCGAGGGCTTCGCCGACGAGTTCTCGGCCATCCTGTCCCGTCAGGTGGACGAGCGCATCGGCCATGCGGGCCGTCCGCCCGCCAATGCGGCATAAGGAGGATCCGGCATGGCCATGATGGCAGGATCGGCAGGGGGCAGGCGCCGCAGGCGCTCCCGGCAGGCCGGCGTGATCAACGAGATCAACATGACGCCGTTCATCGACGTCATGCTCGTGCTGCTCATCATCTTCATGGTGGCGGCGCCCATGATGACGGCGGGCGTGCCGCTCGACCTGCCGCAGACCAAGGCCGCGCCGCTCAATTCCGACGCGACGCCGGTGACGCTCTCCATCAAGGCCACGGGCCAGGTGTTCCTGGGCGAGATCGAGCTCACCGACGAGGCCATCGTCGGCAAGCTGGCGGAGGTCTCGAAGGCGGGCTTCGACGAACGCATTTTCGTACGCGGCGACAAGCGCGTGGATTACGGGCGCGTCGCCCAGGTGATGTCGATCGTGACCACGGCCGGCTACAAGCGCGTCGCCCTCGTCACCGAGGTGGACCGGAACTGAGCCGGCTGAAAGCAGGGGGCAAACAGACGTGGCGTTGACATGGAAGTTCAACACCTCCGAGCCGGGCTTCTGGGTCTCGGGCGTCGCGCATGCGGCGCTGCTGGCTGCCGCCATGATCGGCCTGTCCTCCGTGCACGAATTTCCTGAGGCGCAGGAGGGCATCCCGGTCGAGGTCATCACCGATGCCCAGCTCTCGCAGATCACCAAGGGCGAGACCAACGCCAAGGCCCCGCAGCCCAAGCCCCGCGCCGAGCGCGTCGCCGACAAGACCGAACAGAAGGATCCCGGCGAGGACAAGCGCGATGCGCCGGCTCCCCCGAAGCGCCCGGCCGAGATGAAGGTCGCCGACAAGGAGGAGCCCGTGGCGGCCCAGCCGCCGCCGCCCGCGCCGCCGACACGTTCGCAGGAAGACAAAGCCGCCGAGGCCAAGGCCGCGGAGGAAAAGCAGCTTCGCGAAAAGGCCGAAGCCGAGGCCATCGAGAAGGCCAAGGCGGCCGAGCAGGCCAGGATCGAGGCCGAAGCCAAGGCGAAGGCGCAAGCCGAGGCGAAAGCCAAGGCCGAGGCGGAAGCCAAGCGGATCGCCGAAGCCAAGGCGAAGGCCGAGGCCGAAGCGAAGGCCAAGGCGGAAGCCGAGGCGAAGAAGCTCGCCGAAGCGAAAGCCAAGGAAGAGGCCGAGGCCAAGGCGCGCAAGGAAGCCCAGCTCGCCAAGAAGCTCGACATGGGCGACCTCAAGCAGTTCCTCGACAGCAAGGAGAAGAGCCAATCCACCGGCGCGACCGGCGCGGAGGTCCAGAAGACCGCGTCGCTCGGCACCGCGACGGGATCGGCGGCGAAGCTCTCGCCCAGCCTGCGCGATGCGCTCATCGGCATCCTCGTGTCGCAAATCGAGCGCTGCTACAGCGCGCCGATCGCGGCCTCGGGCGGGCAGGTGACGCCTCCGGTCCTCGACATCCGCCTGAACCAGGACGGTTCGCTCAGCACCGAGCCAAAGATCCTTCAGGCGGGGAGCTCATCGACCGACCGCGCGGTGGCCGATGCGGCGGTCCGGGCGATCCGCAAGTGCCGCCAGTTCGAAATTCCCGCGAAATTCGCGCCCTATTACGCGGACTGGAAGATCCTGAACGTCCAGTTCGATCCTCCTCTCTCTTAAAGCCGTTCAAGCTTGAGATAGCATCCCATGATCACTCGCATCGTTTCCCGTCTCATCGTCGCGCTGGCCGTCGTCCTGCCGATGGCGGCGCTCGTTCCCGCTGCCCAGGCGCAGCTCTCGTTCCGCGTCGGTCCCGGCGGGCAGTTCCAGCCCATGCCCATCGCCATCGCCGACTTCTCGGGCGAGGGCGATCTCGGCCAGCGGGTGTCGGGGATCATCACCAACAACCTGCAGCGCTCAGGGTACTTCGCGCCCCTCGACAAGGCGCGCTTCCCCGAGCGTCCGTCCTTCGACGCAGCGCCGCGCTTCGACGCCTGGAAGATGGCGGGCGCCCAGGCGCTCGTGACCGGGCGCGTCTCGCGCGACCCGTCGGGGCGCCTGCGCGCGGAGTTCCGCCTGTGGGACATCGAGACCGGCCAGCAGCTCACCGGCCAGCAGTATGTGACGGACGCCAATTTCTGGCGCCGCGTCGGCCACATCATCTCGGACGCGGTCTACACCAAGATCACGGGCTTCGGCGGATTCTTCGACTCGCGCATCGTGTTCGTCGACGAATCCGGCCCGAAGGAGAACCGCCGCAAGCGTCTCGCCATCATGGACCAGGACGGTGCCAACGTGCGCTACCTGACTCAAGGGGACACCTCCGTCGTGGCGCCGCGCTACTCGCCCGCCACCCAGGACATCACCTACATGTCCCAGGTCGAGGGCCAGCAGCCGCGCGTCCAGGTCATCAATCTGGAGACCGGCACCCGTCAGGTGCTCGGCAACTTCCCCGACATGGCCTCCTCGCCGCGCTTCGGGCCCGAGGGAAGCCGCATCGTCATGAGCCTGCAGCAGGGCGGCAACGCCAACATCTTCATGATGAATCTCGGCTCGCAGGCCACCACGCGCCTGACCTCGACGCCCGCCATCGACACCTCGCCGTCCTTCTCGCCGGACGGGAAGCAGATCGTGTTCGAGAGCGACCGCGGCGGCAAGCAGCAGATCTACGTGATGAACGCGGACGGCTCGGACCAGCGCCGCATCTCCTTCGGCGACGGCTCCTATTCGCAGCCGGCCTGGTCGCCGCGGGGCGACTACATCGCCTTCACCAAGCAGCGCGCCGGCGGCTTCGCCATCGGCATCATGAAGCCGGACGGCTCGGGCGAGCGCATCCTCACGGAAGGCTTCCACAACGAGAGCCCGACCTGGGCGCCCAACGGCCAGTACATCCTGTTCTTCCGCGATCCGGGCGGGCAGGCCGGCGGCAAGCTCTACATGGTCGACATCACCGGCCGCGTGGAGCAGCCCGTGCCGACCCCGTCCTTCGCCTCCGACCCGACCTGGTCGCCGCTGTTGAGCGAGTCGCGGTAAGCGAGCGCCAACCTGCCCTCTCCCCCCTTGTGGGGGAGAGTTGGAGAGGGGGGTGTGAGCGATCATCTCAGAAGGTCTGGCGCCTATTCACCTCTCCCTGAGGGAGAGGTCGGACCGTCAGGTCCGGGTGAGGGGTTACAGCCCTCTCCGGCACCCGCTCTCCCCCTCACCCTCGCTGTCGCTCGACCTCTCCCCGCCGCAGGTCGGGTGTTCCCGACCTGCAGCCCAGAAACGGATCTCGGGAACACCCGAGATCCGGGGAGAGGTGATCGGAGCCACGATCTTGAAAGGGGAGCGCCGGCACCCCCACCCTGGCCCTCCCCACAAGGGGGAGGGAAGTGGGCTCAAGCCCTCAGCGTCCCCGTGCTGCCGGCCGCATCGTCCCGGCGACCCTTCAGCTTGAAGGCCAGCACCAGGAGGCCGATGCCGAAGGCCAGCGCATAGGCGCCGAGCCACCAGGTCAGCACCACGGCGCCGACCAGCGGCGCGATCAGGAGCGCCACGCCGAAGAGCACGGACACGAGGCCGCTGAAGATCAGCCAGCCGCGGCCGTAATCGGGGTTGAGCTTGAAGGCGGCGACGATCATCAGCACGCCGGTGACCAGCGACCAGACGGCTGTCAGGGTGACGAAGAACAGCACCGTCAGCGTCGGCATGGCGAAGGCAACGATGCCGACCAGGATGTTGAGGATGCCCTCCAGCACCAGCAGGCCCCAGCGCTGGTGGTTGGACGCAGCCCTGATCCCTGAGACGATGCCGAAGACCCCGTCGACCAGCATGTAGGCCGAGAAGAACAGCACGAGGGACAGGATCGTCGCCCCCGGCGAGAGGAAGGCGATGAGCGCGAAGACAATGGCGAGGACGCCCCGCAGGGCCAAGGCCCACCAGTTCTGCGCCAGGAGGGCGCTCATCGCATGGGTGCGGTCGAGGGGATCGAGGGTGCCGGAGGGGCCTGATGCCATGGGAAACTCCTCGGGAAGCGCGTGTCGGGCATACCCGACGTCAACGCCAAGCTTGGGCCCCGGGTTTCCTTTTATTCTCCGATGGAGGCCTCTTCCTCCTTGATCCTCGCCAGCTTGCGCCGCAGGGCGAGCTTGCGCCGCCGCAGCCGCACGCGCCGCTTGAGGCGGAAGGCGCGGATCAGCAGCGCGAGGCCGAACCAGACGAGCGCAATGACCACCGGCGAGATGATGATGACGGGGAAGAACGTGATCAGCGCCGCGAGGGCCAGCAGGACGCAGCCGATGATGGCGATGCTGCTCGCCTCCGTGGCGGTGAGCGAGCGCGACCCGGATCCCACCGCCCGGCCCACGGTGGTGGAGAGCGCCAGGGCGCCGGCCGCAAGGCGCCTGACGCCGCCCTTGGCATAGCGGTGCCCGCGGCGCGAGCGCATGTTCTTCGCCTGCCGGCGGCGCGACTGCCAGCCGGGCACGATCTCCGTGGCGTTGGCGAGGTCCTCCAGGTACATCGCCTCCATCGCCTCGGCGAAGCCCGTGTCCTCCACCACCACGTCGAGCTCCCAGTTGGTGGCCCAGCTCGCCAGGTTGAGGTTGGTGGAGCCCACCCGCGCCCAGCGCCCGTCCGCCACGGCGGTCTTGGCGTGGAGCATGGAGCCGTTCCACTCGAACACGCGGATGCCGGCCTCGATGAGGGAGCGGTAGCCCGCCCGCACGACCGGCTGCAGCGCCGGCACGTCGCTCGATCCCGGAACGAGGAGCCGCACGTCCACGCCGTCCCGGGCCGCCTCGCCCAGGGCCTGCACGTAGGAGGTGGTGGCGACGAAATAGGCGTCGGTGATCCAGAGGTTGCGCTGGGCCGTGGCGGCGATGAACTGGTCGACCCGGTAGGTGCGGAACATGCCGGGCTCGCCGCTGATGACCCGCGCCGCGATGGTGCCCGCATGCGGGATGAGATCCGCATGGGGCAGCTCGGATTTCGGGATCGCCCGCATGCCCGCAAGCGACCAGCTCTCGGCGAAGGTGGCGTCGAGATCGGCCACCACGGGTCCCGCGAGGGACACGCCCGTGTCGCGCCAGGGCTCCTGGCCGTCCTTGCCGACCCAGTTGTCGGACACGCACAGCCCCGAGACGAAGGCGATGCGCCCGTCCACCGTGATCAGCTTGCGGTGGTTGCGGCGGATCCAGAACGGGTCCGTCAGCCGGGGCGGGTTGAAAACCCTTGCCTCGACGCCGGCCTCGCGCAGGCGCCGCCAGTAGGGCGGCAGGGCGCGGGCGGAGGAGCCCAGCCAGTCGTAGAGCACCCGCACCCGCACGCCGGCGCGCGCCCGCTCCATGAGCGCCTCGGCGAATTCCCGGCCCGTGTCGTCATCGGCGACGATGAAGTTCTCGAAGTGGACGACCCGTTCGGCGGAGCGGATCGCCTCGAGCCAGGCCGGGTAGTTCTCCCGCGAGTCGCGCAGCAGGGCGACCGCGTTGCCATGGCGCAGGTCGCTGTCGGCGATGCGCGAGAAGGCCCGCTCCAGACGCAGGTCGTCGAGGGCCTTGCGGTAGGGCTGTCCGAGGGTACCGGGCGGGGTCGTCACGATGTTCATGACCTCTCAACGCGTGAGACGGGCAATCGGCAGCCGAGCTTCGTCTAACTTCCCTAAAGGAATGTATCCCAGGGCTGGACGCCGTGGTCTTCACGTTCTGTTAACCCTAAGGCCAACTTCCACAACTTGGCCATAATTCACCTTGATCCGGCGCTTGTCCTCACGGTTGACGGAACCCTCCCTTAACCATCCTCCCGATATGAAAGACACAACGTTCGGCAAACGTATGTGTAAGGAGTATTGCCCATGATGACGCTGCGCGCCGTCAAATTCGCCGCTGCTCTCGTCCTCGCCCTCGGGGCGGCGGCGTGTTCGTCCAACAAAGATGAGATGGCGGGCGGAGCCGGCGGCTTCGGCGCCGGCGGCGCCGCCACCCCGGGCAGCGCCCAGGACTTCGTCGTCAACGTGGGCGACCGCGTGTTCTTCGAGACCGACTCCACGGACCTCACCCCCACCGCCGTCGCGACCCTCGACAAGCAGGCCCAGTGGCTGCAGCGCTACCCGCAATACACCTTCATCGTGGAGGGCCATGCGGACGAGCGCGGCACCCGCGAGTACAACTTCTCGCTCTCCGCCCGCCGCGCCCAGGTCGTGCGCGACTACCTGATCTCCCGCGGCATCCCGGGCAACCGCTTCCGCACCGTGTCCTACGGCAAGGAGCGCCCGGTGGCGGTGTGCAACGACATCTCCTGCTGGTCGCAGAACCGTCGCGCGGTGACGGTGCTCGGGGGCGGCGCCGGGGCATAAGGCCTCACCCAGCGCATCGTGCGGAAAAGTGGATCCGGTTTTCCGCTCCGAACGATGCGCCGGCCAAGAGAGGGAGTCTCGAAATTGTCCCCAAAAGTGGGGCCCACTTTTGGGTCCGATACTCTCGCTCAAGTCCCTGTGAAATCCTGGAGCGCCGCCATAGTCTCGCCGTGGCGGCGCTTTTGTGTTAACGGCGCCTCGTTCGAGGATCCTCACGGATATCCCAGCATGTATCGACGCCTGTTTGCCTTTTTCGCCCTTGCCCTCGCCCTCGCAGCCCCTGCCGCCGCGCAGGATGCCGCCGAGGTGGTCGTGCGCCTGAACCGGCTCGAGAGCCAGTTCCGCCAGCTCGCGGGGCAGATGGAGCAGCTCCAGTTCGAGAACCGCCAGCTGAAGGAACAGCTGCGCAAGTTCCAGGAGGACGTGGAGTTCCGCTTCCAGGAGGGGCGGGGCGGCGGCTCCAAGCCCGCGCCCTCCACCGCGACGCCCCCGCGTCCGGCCCAGCCTCAGGCGCAGCCCGCCCCCGCTCCCCAGCCGCAGCGCCGCAGCGACGTCTTCGATCCGTCGGAGGCGCCGGATGCCCCGGGCGCGCCCCGTCCGCTCGGCTCCACGCCGCCGTCCGCCCCGCTGGCGGCGGATGCCGGCCGCCCGATGCCGCTGCCCGGCGGCCAGCTTGCCGGCATCGGCGACCTGATCGAGCAGGACGAGGCCGGCGCCCCGATGGATGGCCCCGCCGCGGCCCTGCCGCAGGGCGCCATCAGCGAAAGGCCCGGCCCGAGCGTGGCGGCCACCAGCGTCGGCAACCCGCGCGCGGATTTCGACGCGGCCTATGCCTCCTTCACGCAGAAGCAGTACGACCAGGCCGAGATGGGCTTTCGCCGCTTCCTGCAGTCCAATCCGCGCGACAGGCTGGTGCCCGAGGCCACCTTCTGGCTGGGCGAGACCTATCTCGTGCGCAGCCGCTACCGGGAGGCCGCGGAGCAGTTCCTGAACGTCTCGGCCGAGCACCCCGATGCGGCCAAGGCTCCCGACGCCCTGCTGCGGCTCGGCATCTCCCTCAACGGGCTGGGTGCCAAGGACCGCGCCTGCGCCGTCTTCGCCGAGCTCGACCGCAAGTACCCGCAGGCCTCCGCCGCCGTGCGCCAGGCCTCCGAGCGCGAGCAGAAGCGGATCAAGTGCAGCTGATCCCTTAAAAAGCCTTCAGGCCGCGCCGTGGCTCTTCCTCCGCCCCCCGACGATCCGCTCTCGGATGACGGGCTGGAGCGCATGTTCCTTTCCCTCGATCGCGCCTCCGGCATCGTGGCCGCCGTCTCCGGCGGTCCGGATTCCATCGCCCTCATGCACCTTCTCGCGCGCTGGGCCGCTGGGCCCGGCCGCCCGCCCGTGTTCGTCGCCACCGTGGATCATGGCCTGAGGCCCGAGGCTGCCGAGGAGGCCGCCTTCGTCGCCCGCGAGGCCGCCGCCTTGAGCCTGCCGCACCGGACGCTCCCCTGGACCGGGAGCAAGCCCGCAGCCGGGGTTCAGGAGGCCGCCCGCGAGGCGCGCTACCGCCTTCTCGTCGCCCATGCCCGGGAGCTCGGCGCCTCCCATCTCGTCACCGCCCATACGCTCGACGATCAGGCCGAGACGGTGATGATGCGCCTCGCCAGGGGCTCCGGCCTGCAGGGGCTTTCCGGCATGCGCCGGGAAACGGACAGGCAGGGCATCCGCCACGGCCGGCCGCTCCTCGGCCTGCCGAAGTCGCTTCTTCTCGACCTCTGCCGGCGGGAGGGCTGGCGCTTCGTCCTCGATCCCTCCAATGCGAACGAGCTCTACGCCCGCGTGCGCTGGCGCAGGCTCATGCCGCTCCTGGCCGAGGAGGGGCTCACCGCCGGGCGCCTCGCGCGCCTCGCCGAGCGCGCCGCCCGGGCGGACGAGGCCCTCGACCGCATGGCCCGGGAGGCGCTGGAGCGGGCAGGGCCGGTCCAGGAGGGGGGAGGCCTGGCGTTCCAGGCCGGTGCGCTGGGCCGCGAGCCCTTCGAGATCGCCGTGCGGATGCTGGCCTTGAGCCTCGCCCGCATCGGGCTCGAAAGCCCGCGCCTCAGCCGGCTCGAAGCCTGCGCGGAGCGCCTCAGGGAGGCGGTGGATCAGGGGCAAGCCCTGCGCGCGACCGTCGCCGGAGCGCTCGTTCGCCTCGACCCCGGGGGAAAGGTGACGCTCGCCCGGGAACCCCCCCGTCGCCGGGGCCGTTAGCCAAGTCACCTGCCAAGGCTATCGGATGATGCCGCACGGGCGCCTCATTCCCTTGGCAAGGCGAGACGGTGTGCCTACATTGAGTTTAGCCGCGCGGGGAGATCTCCTCACGCTCATCTCCCTCTGGGGCAGAACCTGATCCAATGAATTCAAATTTCCGCAACTTCGCCTTGTGGGTCGTCATCTTCCTCCTGGTGCTGGCGCTCGTCACCCTCTTCCAGAGCCCCGGCCAGCGGGGCGGCGGCAGCGACATCGCCTACAGCCAGCTTCTGAGCGACGCCGATGCCGGGCGCATCTCCAGCGTCGTGATCTCCGGGCCCGAGATCAGCGGCACCTACACGGACGGCCGCACCTTCACGAGCTATGCGCCGAGCGACCCCATGCTGGTCACGAAGCTGCAGCAGAAGGGCGTGCAGATCACGGCCCGTCCGCAATCCGATTCGACCCCCTGGTTCATCGCGGTTCTCATGAACATCCTGCCCATCGCGCTCTTCATCGGCGCCTGGGTGTTCCTGTCGCGCCAGATGCAGAGCGGCGCCGGCCGGGCCATGGGCTTCGGCAAGTCGAAGGCGAAGCTGCTCACGGAGGCCCATGGCCGCGTGACCTTCGACGACGTCGCCGGCATCGACGAGGCCAAGGAGGACCTGCAGGAGGTCGTGGAGTTCCTGCGCGATCCGCAGAAGTTCCAGCGCTTAGGGGGCCGCATCCCCCGCGGCGTGCTGCTCGTCGGCCCTCCCGGCACCGGTAAGACCCTCACCGCCCGCGCGGTGGCAGGCGAGGCCAACGTGCCGTTCTTCACCATCTCGGGCTCCGACTTCGTCGAGATGTTCGTGGGCGTGGGCGCCTCCCGCGTGCGCGACATGTTCGAGCAGGCGAAGAAGAACGCCCCCTGCATCATCTTCATCGACGAGATCGACGCGGTCGGCCGTCACCGCGGCGCCGGTCTCGGCGGCGGCAACGACGAGCGCGAGCAGACCCTTAACCAGCTGCTGGTCGAGATGGACGGCTTCGAGGCCAACGAGGGCGTGATCATCATCGCGGCCACCAACCGCCCCGACGTGCTCGACCCGGCGCTCCTGCGCCCGGGCCGCTTCGACCGCCAGATCGTGGTGCCGAACCCCGACGTGGTCGGCCGCGAGAAGATTCTCCGCGTCCATGTGCGGAAAGTCCCGCTCGCTCCCGACGTGGACCTGAAGGTGATCGCCCGCGGCACCCCCGGCTTCTCGGGCGCGGACCTGATGAACCTCGTCAACGAGGCGGCGCTGCTGGCCGCCCGGCGCGGCAAGCGCATCGTCACCATGCGCGAGTTCGAGGACGCCAAGGACAAGGTGATGATGGGCGCCGAGCGCCGCACCCTCGTCATGACCGACGACGAGAAGCGCCTGACCGCCTATCACGAGGCCGGCCACGCCGTCGTGGCGCTCAACGTTCCGGCCACGGACCCCGTGCACAAGGCCACCATCATTCCGCGCGGCCGCGCGCTCGGCATGGTCATGCAGCTGCCTGAGCGGGACAAGCTGTCCATGAGCTACGAGCAGATGACCTCGCGGCTTGCGATCATGATGGGCGGGCGCATCGCCGAGGAGATGATCTTCGGCAAGGAGAAGGTCACCTCCGGCGCCCAGTCCGACATCGAGCAGGCGACGCGCCTGGCCCGCATGATGGTGACCCGCTGGGGCTTCTCGCCCGAGCTCGGCACCGTCGCCTACGGCGAGAACCAGGACGAGGTCTTCCTGGGCATGTCGGTGGGCCGCCAGCAGAACATCTCGGAAGCCACCGCCCAGAAGATCGACTCGGAGGTGCGCCGCCTCGTGGAGGGCGGGCTGAACGACGCCCGCCGCATCCTCACCGAGAAGCAGCACGATCTGGAGACCCTGGCCCGGGGCCTTCTGGAATACGAGACCCTCACCGGCGAGGAGATCCGCAACCTCCTCGACGGCCAGCCCCCGGTGCGGGACGCCGGCGACCCGGTCACCCCGACCCGCGGCTCCGCCGTCCCGACCACCCGTCCCGGCCGTCCCCGGGAGAGCGATGGCGGCATGGAGCCCCAGCCGCAGGCCTAAAAGCGCCAGTAGTTGTGAAATCCAGGAACGCCCGCTTTATCAGCGGGCGTTCTTTTTTGTTTACCCTGAAGTACTAATACTACACATGAGCTAGGCGGAAGGTTTGTAACAATCGCTTATCACTTGTGATGCGCGGATCGGCCTCCATGCCTTGACCGAAGTGGGGGAGGTTGCTTTGAAAAAGCAAAAGCGCGCATCGGCGCAACGGAATGCGGAGACAAAGCACGTGCGTAAATACTTTGGGACCGACGGCATTCGCGGCCGCGCCAATGGCATCATCACCCCGGATCTCGCCCTGCGGGTGGGGCAGGCGGCTGGAGTCATGTTCCGGCAACGCGGCGACTACCGCCACCGGGTCGTCATCGGCAAGGATACGCGGCTGTCCGGCTACATGATCGAATCCGCCCTTCAGGCCGGCTTCACCTCGGTGGGAATGGATGTGCTGCTCCTGGGGCCCATCCCGACCCCGGCGGTCGCCATGCTCACCCGCTCCATGCGCTGCGACCTCGGCGTCATGATCTCGGCCTCGCACAACCCCTACGAGGACAACGGGATCAAGCTGTTCGGCCCCGACGGGTTCAAGCTCAACGACGACATGGAGCTCCAGATCGAGGCCCTGATCGATTCCGACCTGACGCAGCGCCTCTCCGGCTCCGCCACCCTCGGCCGCGCCAAGCGCATCGAGAGCGTCCATGCCCGCTACATCGAGTTCGCCAAGCGCACCCTGCCGCGCCAGATCGACTTGGAGGGCATGCGGGTCGTGGTCGATTGCGCCAACGGCGCCGGCTACAAGGTGGCTCCCGAGGCCCTGTGGGAGCTCGGCGCCGAGGTCATCTCCATCGGCGTGGAGCCCAACGGCTTCAACATCAACCACGACGTCGGCTCGACCGCGCCCGATGCCCTGGTCAACAAGGTGCGCGAGATGCGGGCCGACGTGGGCATCGCTTTGGACGGCGACGCGGACCGCGTCCTCATCGTCGACGAGAAGGGCAACAAGGTCGACGGCGACCAGCTCATGGCGGTGGTCGCCCGCTCGTGGAAGGAGGACGGGCGCCTGGCGCAGCCGGGCATCGTCGCCACGGTCATGTCCAATCTCGGCTTCGAGCGCTACCTGAACGCGATGGGCCTCAACCTGGTGCGCACCGCCGTCGGCGACCGCTACGTGCTCGAGCACATGCGCGCCCACGGCTTCAACCTCGGCGGCGAGCAGTCCGGCCACATCATCATGTCGGACTACACCACCACGGGCGACGGCCTCGTGGCGGCCCTCCAGCTGCTCGCGGTGGTCAAGAGCATGGGCAAGCCGGTCTCCGAGGTCTGCCACTGCTTCGAGCCCCTGCCGCAGGTGCTCAAGAACGTGCGCTACAAGTCGGGCAAGCCGCTCCAGGACGCCTCCGTCATCCAGGCCATCGAGGCCGGGCGCGAGCGCCTCGGCGCCGCCGGGCGCCTGGTGATCCGTCCCTCCGGCACCGAGCCGGTCATCCGCGTGATGGGCGAGGGCGACAACGAGGATCTCGTCAACCGCGTGGTGGACGACGTGGTGCAGGCCGTGAGCCAGGCGGCCTCCAAGGTCGCGGCGTAAGAGCGCTGCTTCCCTCCAGAGTTTTAAGCAAGAGCCCCGGCGAGATGATCGCCGGGGCTTTCTCCATTCTGCCATACCTCCCTCCCCCTTGCGGGGAGGGGCAGGGGTGGGGGTGGTGTGGCCGGGTGAGACCTTCCCGTCATGGCCGGGCCTGTCCCGGCCATCCCGATACGGACAGGTGAGGCGCTTCAAACAATCGGGATCACCGGCACAAGGCCGGTGACGACGCTGAGGGCGTCATCGAGAGCCGCGCTCCACCGTCCCGACCCCCACCCTCAATCCCTCCCCGCAAGGGGGGAGGGAAGAAGCCGGTTCACTCGGCCGGATGAGCCGGAGGCTGCGGGGCGGTGTGGCGCGGCAGGTCCTCGCCGTGGGGGCGCTGGCCCGTCTGGGCGCGCAGCCGCTCCAGCATCTCGCCCACGTAAGTTGCAGGCTTGGTGAAGCCGCCGATGAGCAGGTAGATCGAGGGCACCACCAGCATGGTGAGGATGGTGGAGACCGTCACGCCGCCCACGATCACCGTGCCAATGGCGTTGCGCGCCTCGGCGCCCGCGCCGGTGGACCAGGCGAGCGGAACGGCGCCGCCGATCATGGCGATGGAGGTCATCAGGATCGGCCGCAGGCGCAGCACCGAGGCCTCGAGCACCGCCTCGCGCACGCCGTAGCCGCGCTCGCGCAGCTGGTTCGAGAACTCGACGATCAGGATGCCGTTCTTGGTCATCAGGCCGATCAGCAGGATCATGCCGATCTGGCTGTAGATGTTGAGCGTCTGCCCCGTGACGAACAGGGCGAGCAGGCCGCCCGTGACCGCGAGCGGCACGGTGAGCATGATGATGAACGGGTTGATCCAGCTCTCGAACTGCGCCGCCAGCACCAGGAACACCACGAGCAGCGCCATGGCGAAGGTCACGTAGATCGCATTGGTGGAATCGAGGAAGTCCCTCGACTGGCCCGTATAGCCGATGCGCACCTCCGGCGGCAGGTTCTCGCGCACGATCTGCTGGAGCGTCTCGAGCCCCTCGCCGATGGAGATGCCCGGCGCCAGCGAGGACTGGATCGTGATCGAGCGCAGGCGGTCGAACCGGTTGAGCGCCTGCGGCGCCGCCGATTCCGTCAGCGTCACGAAGGAGGAGAGGGGAACGAGCTCGCCGTTGGCGGCGCGGATGAAGGTGTTGGTGAGATCGTTCGGGCTCGCACGATCCTCGGCGCGGGCGCGCATGATCACCGGGTACTCGTCGCCGCGGCTCACGAAGGTGGAGACCTCCGTCTCGCCGAACATGAGCTGCAGCGTGCGGCCGATATCCTCCACCGAGACGCCGAGATCTGCGGCGCGCTGACGGTCGATCTGGACGCGGATGTCCGGCTGCGACTCGCGGTAGTTGGAGTCGAGGTTCACGAACTTGCCCGTCTCCTGCGCCTTCTGCATGACGGTGTCACGCCAGCCGCGCAGGGTCTCGTAGTCGGGGCCGCCGAGCACGAACTGGATCGGCTGGCCGAAGCCGCCGGCGCCGCCGAAGGCCGGAGGGTTCACCACGGACACGCGCGCACCGGGGAAGTTCGACACCTTCGGGGTCAGCTGGCGCACGATGTCCTGCTGGCTCTGGTTGCGCTGCTCCCAGGGCACCAGGCGCACGATCACCATGCCCTCGTTGACCGGGGAGGGGCGGGCGAAGCCCGGTGCCACCTGGCTCAGGGTCGAGCCCACGAGGCCCTGCTCCTGCAGGGGCAGGATCGCGCGCTCGATCTCCTTCACCCGGTCGCGGGTGTAGTCGAGGCTCGCGCCCTCGGGAGCCTGGATGCGCACGATGATGGCGCCGCGATCCTCGGTGGGCGCAAACTCCTTCGGCAGGGATTGGAAGAGGCCGTAGGCGGAGAGCGACACCAGGAAGCCGATGAAAAGGATCACGACCGGGATCTTCAGGGCCTGGGACAGGAGCCAGCGGTAGCCGCTGTTCATCTTCTCGAAGAGCGGCTCGGTCATGCGCTGGATCCGGCCGTGGGCCGGCACCATCAGCTTCGAGCACATCATCGGCGTGAGCGTGCGCGCCACCACGCCGGAGAAGAAGATGGAGGCGGCAAGCGTGATGCCGAACTCGCGGAAGAGCTTGCCGGTGTTGCCGGTCATGAAGGCCAGCGGCACGAACACCGCCATGAGGGTGGCGGTGGTGGCGATCACTGCGAAGCCGATCTCGCGCGCGCCGTCGAAGGCGGCGAGCAGGGGCGGCTGACCCTCCTCGATGCGCCGGTGCACGTTCTCGATCTCCACGATGGCGTCGTCCACCACGATGCCGATGGCGAGCACCACGGCGAGCAGGGTCAGCACGTTGATGGAGGCGCCGAAGAAGGCCATGACCATGCAGGCCGCGATGATGGAGACCGGGATCGCCACCATGGCCACGATGGTGGAGCGCCAGTCGCGCAGGAAGACCAGGATCACCAGGATCACGAGCGCCACGCCCTCGATGAGCGTGCGCAGCACGCCGTTGATCGAGGCGCGGATGAACTGGCTCTCGTCGTAGGAGATTTCCGCCGTGGTGCCGGGCGGCAGGGAATCCTTGAGCTCCTCCAGCTCCTTGCGCACGCCGTCGACCACCGCCAGCGTGTTCGCGGTCGACTGGCGCACGACGCCCATGCCGATGGCGGTCTCGCCCGACTGGTAGAACTCGAAGCGCGTATCCTCCGGGCCGACCTCGACCTGCGCCACTTCGCCGAGGCGCACCAGGTAGCCGTTCTTGCTGCTGACGATCACCTGCCTGAACTGCTCCGGCGTCGCGAGGCGGGAATCGGTCTTGACCGTGAACTCGCGCTGGGACGACTCGATGCGCCCCCCCGGCAGCTCCACGTTCTGGCGCTTGATGGCGGTTTCGAGGTCCTGGACCGTCAGGCCGCGGGCGGCGAGCGCCGGCCTGTCCACCCAGACGCGCATGGCGAAGCGCCGCTCGCCGCTCAAGTTGACGTTGGCGACGCCGGGGACCGTGGAGAGGCGGTCCACATAGACGCGCTTGAGGAAGTCGCTGAGTTCGAGGGCGTCGAGGGTCGTGGAGGTGACGCCGATCCACATGATGGCGGAGGCGTTGGCGTCGACCTTGCGCACCACCGGCGTGTCGGCGCCGTCCGGCAGGCGGCCGGTGATGCGGGACACGGCATCGCGCACGTCCGACGTGGCGGCCTCCGGGTCGCGGCTCACCTCGAACTCGATCGACACGGACGAGCGGTCGTTCTGGCTCTGCGAGGTGATCTGGCGAATGCCCTCGATGCCGGCCACCGCGCCTTCCACGATCTCCGTCACCCGACTCTCGATCACCTCGTTCGAGGCGCCGCGATAGACGGTGGACACCGACACCACGGGCCGGTCGACCTGCGGGTACTCGCGCACCGGCAGGTTCATGAGCGAGGCAAGGCCGCCCACGATCAGCAGCAGGCTGACCACCACGGCGAAGACGGGACGGCGGATGAAGAGGTCTGAAACCTGCATGACGGTTCGGCTCTGGTCCAATCCTGAAAACGAAACCTCCCGCCGGAGCGGGAGATGGAATTACTTGCGCTCCGCCGCCTGCGCGCTGCCGATGGCCTGCGGCACGTTCAGCGAGGAGCGGGAGGGCTGCTCCCGGTTGGCGGCAGGCACCGCGGAGGCGGGCGGCGCCGAGCCCACGGGGCGGGCGATCACCTCGGCCCCGGGCCGCACGCGCTGCACGCCCAGCACCACGACGGTCTCGCCGGCCTTGAGCCCCTCCACCACCTCGACCTTGCCGCCCTGGCGCTGGCCGATGACGATGACGCGGCGCTCCACCTTGTTGTCCTTCACCGGATAGACGATGTGGCGCAGGCCCTCGCTGACGATGGCCTCCTCCGGCACCACCACGGCATCGTCCTTGGTGGAGACCTCCAGCGCCACGGAGAGGAACATGCCGGGCTTGAGGGCCTCGTCAGGGTTCTCGAAATCCGCCGTAAGCCGCACGGTGCGGGTGGTCTGGTCCACGCGGGTGTCGATGGTCGAGACCGTGCCCTTGAAGGTGCGGCCGCGATAGGCCGCGGACATCGCATTCACCGTCTGGCCCGGCTGCAGCCGGCCGAGGAGGTTTTCGGGCACCGCGAAATCCAGGCGCACCTTGGACAGGTCGTCGAGGGTGGTGATGCGGGTGCCCGGGGCCACATAGGCGCCGAGCGAGACGGAGCGGGTGCCGACGCGGCCGGCGAAGGGCGCGCGGATGGTCAGTTCCTCGAGCCGCGCCTCGGCGGCCTTGCGCTGGGCCTGGGCCGAAGCGATCGAGCCTTCGAGGGACTTCACCTGGGCGGTCAGGTCCTCCACCTGCGCCTCCGTGCCCGCGCCCGTCCGGCGCAGGGCCTGGGCGCGCTCCAGCTTGATCGCGATCTCGTTGCGCTGGGCGGCGGCGCGGGCGGCTTCCGCATTGGCCTGCTCGATGGCGGCGCGGCGCTCCGCTGCGTCGAACTGGACCAGCAGGTCGCCGGCCTTGACCTTCTGGCCTTCCTCGAAGCCGATCTCGCTGATGATCCCGGCTACCTTGGCGGTGACGGTGATCGACTCGAAGGCGCGCACCGTGCCCACCGATTCCCGGGTCTCGACGATGCGCCCGGTCCTGACCGTGTCGACCTCGACCGTCGCAGGGCCCGCCGGGCCGCCGCGCCCGCGGCCGCCCGGGGCGGCCGCCTGCTGGCCCGAAGGCTGGCTCACATAGGCGCCGATCACGGGCACATTGGCCAAATGGCCGCCCTTGTAGGCGTACCAGCCGCCGAAGCCCGCTGCCCCCAGCAAGGCTATGACGGCGAGTTGACCGGACACACGCATGCTCGCTCCTCGACCTTCGGTCTTTGTCGTTCTCAATGCCGGAATTTCTTACAGCACAATATATGCCAATTAATCCGAAGAGATCCCTGTGAACACAATGTTTTGTATTACGATTTCGTAATCTGCCTTCCTGCCGCAACGACAGATCAGCCCATTGTCGCCTTGACCGCGCGCTCCGCCTCCGTCATACCGGTCGGCGGGACACCTCTCCCCACCGAGAGGCGCCCATCTGAAAGGATGGATCACATGACGAGCCTGCCCGCCGCGCGTCCGCGCGCGCCCTTCTTTTCGTCCGGCCCCTGCGCGAAGCGCCCCGGATGGTCTCTCCAGAACCTGAAAACCGACTCTCTCGGCCGCTCGCACCGGGCCAAGCTCGGCAAGGCGCGCCTGAAGCTCGCCATCGACCTCACCCGCGAGGTGCTCGATGTGCCGGCCGATTACCGCATCGGCATCGTGCCCGCCTCCGACACCGGCGCCGTGGAGATGGTGCTGTGGTCGATGCTGGGCGCCCGCCCCGTCGACATGCTGGCCTGGGAAAGTTTTGGCGAGGGCTGGGTCACGGACGTGGTCAAGCAGCTCAAGCTTGCCGATGCCCGCGTCATCAGCGCGCCCTACGGCGAGCTTCCCGACCTGTCACAGGTCGACACCAAGACCCGCGACGTGGTCTTCACCTGGAACGGCACCACCTCCGGCGTGCGCGTGCCCAACGCCGACTGGATCGCGGCCGACCGCGAGGGCCTGACCATCTGCGACGCCACCTCGGCGGCCTTCGCCCAGAAGCTCGACTTCGCCAAGCTCGACGTGGTGACCTTCTCCTGGCAGAAGGTTCTGGGCGGCGAGGCGGCCCACGGCATGCTCATCCTCTCGCCCCGCGCGGTGGAGCGGCTCGAGAGCTACAAGCCGGCCTGGCCGCTGCCAAAAATCTTCCGCATGACCAAGGGCGGCAAGCTCATCGAGGGCATCTTCGAGGGCGAGACCATCAACACCCCGTCCATGCTCGCGGTCGAGGACTACATCGATGCGCTGGAATGGGCGAAGTCCATCGGCGGCCTGAACGCCCTCGTGGCCAAGGCGGATTCCAACGCCAGGGTCATCCACGACTGGGTGGCGGAGACACCCTGGATCGCCAACCTCGCCAAGGATCCGGCCACAGCCTCCAACACCAGCGTGTGCCTCGTGATCGCCGATCCGGACGTGGTGGGACAAGGCCCCGAAGCCGTGGCGCAGGTGGCCAAGGGGATCGTGTCCGCCCTCGACAGGGAGGGCGTCGCCTTCGACATCGGCGCCTATCGCGATGCGCCGGCGGGCCTGCGCATCTGGTGCGGCGCCACGGTCGAGCGCTCCGATCTCGAAGCCCTGACGCCCTGGCTCGATTGGGCCTTCGCGCAGGAAAAGGCGAAGCTCGCGAAAGCGGCTTGAACTTCACCCTCCCCGACGCAAGTCGGGTGTTCCCGACTTGCGCATTGAGGATGCGGATCTCGGGAACACCCGAGATCCGAGGGGGAGGGTCGACGCCCGCTAGGGCGGCGGGGTGGGGTGGCAACGCCACTCTTTACCGACTGCCCTCTGACCTAACGCCAACTATTCAAAACGACAGCGCCGTTCACCCCACCCCGGCTCTTCGAGCCGACCCTCCCCCTCAAGGGGAGGGTGAAGGGGCGGCCAAACTGAGGTGCCCCATGCCCCGACCCCGCGTTCTCATTTCCGATGCTCTCTCACCCGCCGCCGTGCAGATCTTCAAGGATCGCGGCATCGAGGTCGATTTCCAGCCCGACCTCGGCAAGGACAAGGAGAAGCTCGCCCAGATCATCGGCGACTACGATGGCCTCGCCATCCGCTCCGCCACCAAGGTCACGGCGAAGATTCTCGAACAGGCCAGAAACCTGAAGGTCATCGGCCGCGCCGGCATCGGCGTCGACAATGTCGAGATCCCCGCCGCCACGGCGAAGGGCATCATCGTCATGAACACGCCCTTCGGCAATTCCATCACCACCGCCGAGCATGCCATTGCCATGATGTTCGCGCTGGCGCGCCAGATCCCGCAGGCCGATGCCTCCACCCAGGCCGGCAAGTGGGAGAAGAACCGCTTCATGGGCGTCGAACTCACGGGCAAGACCCTCGGCGTCATCGGTTGCGGCAATATCGGCTCCATCGTGGCCGATCGCGCCATCGGGCTGCGCATGAAGGTGATCGCCTACGACCCCTTCCTGTCGCCCGAGCGCGCCGTTGAGCTCGGCGTCGAGAAGGTGGAGCTCGACGACCTGCTCCGCCGCGCCGACATCATCACGCTGCACGTGCCGATGACCGAGAAGACGAGGAACGTGCTCTCGGCCGAGAACATCGCCAAGACCAAGAAGGGCGTGCGCATCATCAACTGCGCCCGCGGCGGCTTGGTCGACGAGGTGGCCCTGCGCGCGGCGCTCGAATCCGGCCATGTGGCGGGAGCGGCCTTCGACGTGTTCTCGGAGGAGCCTGCAACGGAGAACCCGCTCTTCGGCCATCCCAACGTGGTCTGCACGCCCCACCTGGGCGCGGCCACCACGGAGGCGCAGGAGAACGTGGCGCTGCAGGTGGCCGAGCAGATGTCGGACTACCTCTTGCAGGGTGCGATCCAGAACGCCGTGAACTTCCCGTCGATTACGGCGGAAGAGGCGCCGCGCCTCAAGCCCTTCGTGGCGCTCGCGGAAAAGCTCGGCTCCTTCCTCGGCCAGCTCACGGAAGCCCCCATCAAGGGCATCCGCATCGAGTACGAGGGCGCGGTGGCCGAGATGAACACCCGTGCGCTCACCTCCGCTGCCGTGACCGGCGTGCTGCGTCCCTTCCTGCAGGACATCAACATGGTGTCGGCGCCGGTCGTCGCCCGCGAGCGCGGCATCATGGTGGAGGAGGTCAAGCGCGAGAACGCGGCGCGCGACTACGAGAGCTTCATCCGCATCGTCGTCGATGCGGACGACATGCCGCGCCATGCCGGCGGCACCGTGTTCCAGGACGGCAAGCCGCGGGTCATCGAGATCCGCGACATCGCGGTGGATGCGGAATTCGCGCCGCACATGATCTATGTGAGGAACGACGACAAGCCTGGGTTCATCGGCCGCTTCGGCACGCTGCTCGGGGAATCCGGCGTGAACGTCGCGACCTTCGCGCTGGGCCGCGACAAGCCCGGCGGCGACGCCATCTGCTTCGTCTCGGTCGATCAGCCGGTTTCCGACGAGCTCCTGCGCCGGATCGAGGAGATCCCGCAGGTCAAGCGCGCCCGCGCGGTGCGGTTTTAAAAGGACTTGTGAGGAAAGCATCATGCCGTCGCCCCTGCCGCAGCGCTTCGTTCTGACGCTCGCCTGCGCGAACCGCCCTGGTATCGTGGCCGCCGTGGCAGGGCATCTGTCGGATGCGGGTCTCAACATCCTCGACGCCCAGCAATACGACGACACGCAGACGGACCGGTTCTTCATGCGCGTCGTCTTCAATCCCGTTTCCGGGGAAGGCGACATCGCCGCGCTCAAGGACGGGTTCTCTCCGCTCGCCCAGCGGTTCGGCATGACCTGGACCCTGCGCGACCAGGCCGAGAAGCGCCGCGTCATGCTGCTGGTCTCGAAGTTCGACCATTGCCTCGCGGATCTCCTCTACCGCTGGCGCATCGGCGAGCTCGACTTCGAGCCCGTCGGCGTCATCGCCAACCACCCCATCGAAACCTACAGCCACGTGGATCTGGGCCGCGTCCCGTTCCACTACCTGCCCGTGACGAAGGACACGAAGCTGGAGCAGGAGGCGCAGGTCTGGGAGATCATCCGCAACGCGCAGGCCGATCTCGTGGTGCTCGCGCGCTACATGCAGGTGCTCTCGGACGGGCTCGCCGCAAAGCTCGCGGGGCGCTGCATCAACATCCATCATTCGTTCCTGCCGAGCTTCAAGGGCGCCAAGCCCTACCATCAGGCCCATGCCCGCGGCGTGAAGCTCATCGGCGCCACCGCGCATTACGTGACGTCGGACTTGGACGAAGGCCCGATCATCGCGCAGGACGTGGAGCCGATCACCCATCGCGACTCCGCGGAGGATCTCGTGCGCAAGGGCCGCGACATCGAGCGCCGCGTGCTGGCGCGCGCAGTGCGCTACCACCTGGAGGACCGCATCCTGCTCAACGGTCGCAAGACGGTTGTGTTCGCGGACTGAAGTCGTTCATCGTCACGCACCTCCCGCCTTGTCATCACCGGCCTTGTGCCGGTGATCTCGATGGTCTGAGGCGCATCGCTCTTCCAATCGGGATGGCCGGGACAAGCCCGGCCATGACGTGGCGAGTTGGAGGCTGCAGGAGTTTCGGTTACCGCTTCCTCTCCGCAAGCCAGATGCCGCCGAGAACCAGCACCAATCCCAGCGCGTGATAGAGGGCGAAGGGCTCGCCCAGCAGCACCACCGCAAGCAGGGCGCCGAAGACCGGCACGAGATTGACGAAGAGGCCGGCCCGCGCCGGGCCGATGAGCTCCACTCCGCGCATGAAGAACACCTGCGACAGCAGCGAGGGCAGGAGGCCCACATAGAGCAGGATCAGCCAGCCCTTCAGCGTCGGCAGTTGCGCGTCTCCTTGCACGATCTCGATCCAGAGCAGCGGCAGGGAGGTTGCGAAGGCCACCGCCGCAAGGGCCGCGAAGAAGATCAGTCCCGGAAGGGCCGGGCGGTGGCGCAGGCCCAGCGTGTAGGCCGCATAGAACACGCAGGCGACGAGCGTCCACACATCGCCGATGTTGAGCGCGAGCGTCCGCAGGATCTCGAAATCGGCCTTCACCGAGACCAGGATCACGCCCAGGATCGTCACGATCATGCCGATGACCTGCAGGGGGATCACGCGGGCCTTGAACAAAAGGACGGTGCCCAGAAGCACGAGAACCGGGATCGATCCCTGGATGATCGTGAGGTTCACGGCACTCGTGTGATGCGCGGCCGCGTAGAAGAGGGCGTTGAAGCCGGTGAAGCCGAAGGCCCCCATGAGGATCGTGAAGAGCCACCGCTCCCTGATCTGCGGCCATGCCGCTGCCACCTGCCGCCCCACCAGCGGCAGCAGCACGCTGACCACGATCACCCAGCGCAGGCAGGTGAGCATCATGGGCGAGACCTCGCCCACGGCGAGCCGGCCCGCGATGGCATTGCCGCCCCACATCAGCGTGGTGAGGGTGAGGAGCACGTAAGCCTGCCCCCACAGCCCTTTCCAGAACGAATGCAGGATTTTCATGGCTGGCGGGACCTCATGACGCTTGCCGCCGCATGCCTTTCGGCTAAACCGGCATGACAGCAAGCGGGTGACACGCATGGCCTTAAGGTTTCTGGTGGTCGAGGGCAATACGCGGGGCGCAAGGCAGGCCCACAGGGAGGCCTATGGAAAGACGCTCTCCGAGTCCTATGCGGAGGTGATCCAGGCCATCGCGCAGGACGCCGTCTGCGACATCGCCTTTCCCACGGACGAGGGCGCGAACCTTCCCGATGCGGCGGGGCTCGAATCCTATGACGGGATCGTGCTCACCGGCTCCCATCTCAACATCTACGACCGCACCCCCGAGATCCTGCGCCAGATCGACCTCATGCGGGCGATCTATGCCTCGCGCACCCCCTCCTTCGGCTCCTGCTGGGGGCTGCAGGTGGCGGCCGTGGCGGCGGACGGCGACGTGCGGCAGAACCCGCTCGGCCGGGAGGTCGGCATCGCCCGCAGGCTGACGCCGACGGAGGCCGGGAGGACGCATCCTCTTCTCGACGGGCGGCCTGCCGCCTACGACGCGCCCGCCATCCATCTCGACATGGTCACGGCCCTGCCGGGGGACTGCACCGTGCTGGCGAGCAATGCGGTCTCTCCCGTCCAGGCGGCGGAGATCCGCCAGGATGGCGGCACGTTCTGGGGCGTGCAGTACCACCCGGAATTCTCGCTCGGCGAGCTCGCCGCCATCCTGAGCCGCCGCGCCGACATTCTCGTGCGCGAAGGTTTCTGCCGCACGCAGGCGGAGGCCCTGGCCTATGCGGAGGATCTGGCGGCCCTCGACCGGGACCCGGCCCGCTTCGATCTCGCCTGGCGCCACGGCATCGACGCGGAGGTTCTGGAGCCCGCCCGCCGCACCCGCGAGATCCGCAACTTCATCGAGCATCGGGTCAGGACGGAAAAGAGTGCCCGCGGGCGGGCGTGAGGCTTTGACGCTTCCCTATCGTCATCCCTATCCACGATAGAGTGGGGTCATCCCTCCACGGTCATGGCCGGGCTTGTCCCTGCCATCCCAACTGGAAGAGCGATGCGCCTCAGACCATCGAGATCACCGGCACAAGGCCGGTGATGACGTGGGAAGGCGTATTTTTATGTTCTTACTTTGTTCTTGACAGTTGCTCTAAGCTGGGCTATATCATGGCTCATCCTCGTCCGGTGAGGGGCGCGCTCGCGAGGCGTCGCAGATGCGGGACGGGGCGCGGTCCCGCCGCAGGTCTCGCACACCTGTGGTCGCGGGAGGCCGATCCTGGCTTGTTCCAGGTCCGCCTGAAAAGAACCGCGCGTGACGAGCAGCTTGGCTCTCACACTCACCACCATCCCCCATCGAGCCGGGCTGCCCCAAGCGCCACCCTCGAGCAACCCTGACGGCTCGCAGCTCACGCTGCGGGCCCGAAGGCGCTGGATCTTCGACGCGGCAGTGGAAAACCACATTCCCGCCTTTCGGATGCCTATGATGCGGGGGTGCAGGGCTCATTCCGCCTTGACCTGAGGCGCGTGATCCACCATGAGGGTTTGCAAGGTTTTTGACCCAGCCCTGGCCTTGCGCCGGGGCTTTTTCATGTGAGGGTTTCAAGCGATGGCGAACGTGGTTGTCGTGGGCGCCCAGTGGGGCGACGAGGGCAAGGGCAAGATCGTCGACTGGCTGTCCGAGCAGGCGGATGTGGTCGTGCGCTTCCAGGGCGGGCACAATGCCGGCCATACCCTCGTGATCGGCGACAAGGTCTACAAGCTCTCGCTCCTGCCTTCCGGCGTCGTGCGCCCGAACAAGCTCTCGGTCATCGGCAACGGCGTCGTGCTCGATCCGCACGCGCTCGCCGGCGAGGTGGAGCGGCTCGCCGAGCAGGGCGTCTCGATCTCCCGCGAGAACCTGCGCGTGGCCGAGAACGCCACGCTGATCCTCTCGATCCACCGGGAGCTCGATGCCCTGCGGGAGAGCGGCAGCGCCGGCACCAAGATCGGCACCACCAAGCGCGGCATCGGTCCGGCCTACGAGGACAAGGTCGGCCGCCGCGCCATCCGCCTCATGGATCTCGCCGACCTCTCGGCGCTGCCTGAGAAGATCGAACGGCTGCTCTCGCATCACAACGCGCTGCGCCGCGGATTCGGCCTCGACGAGTTCGAGCCGAAGGCGATCTACGAGGAGCTGGCCTCCGTCGCTCCCAAGGTGCTGCCTTACATGGATGCCGTGTGGCGCCTCCTCGACGAACAGCGTCGCGCCGGCAAGCGCATCCTGTTCGAGGGCGCGCAAGGGGCGCTGCTCGACGTCGATCACGGCACCTATCCCTTCGTCACCTCGTCCAACACGGTGGCGGGCCAGGCGGCGACCGGCTCGGGCCTCGGCCCGGGGGGCGTGGGCTACGTGCTCGGCATCGCCAAGGCCTACACCACCCGCGTGGGCGAGGGGCCGTTCCCGACCGAGCTCTTCGACGAGACCGGCGAGCTGATCGGCCAGAAGGGCAAGGAGTTCGGCGTGGTCACGGGCCGCAAGCGCCGCTGCGGCTGGTTCGACGCCACCCTCGTGCGCCAGACGGTGCGCACATCGGGCATCGACGGCATCGCGCTCACCAAGCTCGACATCTTCGACGGCTTCGAGACCATCAAGATCGGCGTCGGCTACAGGCTCGACGGGGAGACCATCGACTACTTCCCGGCGAGCCAGGGCGCGCAAGGACGCGTGGAGCCGATCTACGAGGAGATCGAGGGCTGGAGCGGCTCGACCGCGGGGGCCCGCTCCTGGGCGGATCTGCCGGCGCAGGCCATCAAATATGTCCGCCGCATCGAGGAGCTGATCGGGGCGCCCGTCGCGGTGCTCTCCACCTCGCCGGAACGGGACGACACAATCCTCATGAAGAACCCCTTCGAGGGTTGACGAGGGGGCCTCAGCGGGTCCATTGCGAAGAGAAATGGCAGATTATTACCCTCTCATCGCCCGCGCCGTCGAAGGCTTGTCGGAGCAGAGCCCCGACAGGCGTCAGGCTGTCTACGAGCGTGCCCGCACGGCTCTGACGGCCCAGCTGCGCTCCCTCGATCCTCCTCTCTCGGAGGCGGAGATCCAGCAGGAAATCCGCTCCCTCGACGAGGCGATCGTCCGGGTCGAGGCGGATTATGCACCGCCGCCTGCAGGGTTCGATGCCGAGGCCTTCGCGAGCACCCTCGCCGACGACCGGCCCACCCAGCCTGCCGCCGATGCCTCCCGCGCCGCCGTCCACGGCCTGAGGGCTCCCGCTCCTGCCGTGGAGGACCAGCCGGGCGATGCCTATGCGGAGCCCGCCGTGGCTCGCCCGAGGATCGACAGCCGCCCCCATCCGGCCATGCAGAACCGGGGCCGCACGCGCACGATCGTCTTCGGCTCCGTGCTGGCCCTCGTCATCGCAGCCATCGCCGCCTTCGCCTTCCTCTGGCGCGACAGGCCGGAGAACCTGCCCCCCGAGACGCCTGTGGCGGAGGCGCCCCCGCCCGCCCCGGCCGAGTCCAAGATCAACGAGCGGGTGGGCGGTCAGGCTCCCCCGCCGGCCTCCTCGGCTCCCGCCGCTCCCCGGCAGGAGACGGGCGTGGCGCAGCGCGCCGTCTTCTACGAGGAGGACCCGGCCAACCCGCAGGCGCCGAAAGCCCAGGTCGGCCGCGTGACGTGGCGTCTCGAGAACGTCAATCCGGGCCAGGGACAGCCGCTCGAGCGCGCGGTGATCGCCCAGGTGGAGATTCCCGATGCGGGGCTGACCATGAAGATGGTGCTGCGGCGCAACCTCGACACCACGCTGCCGGCCTCCCACACCGTCGAGCTCACCTTCACCACCCGGGAGGGGGACACCGCCCGCGTGATCCGGGATGTGGGCCTGCTCCAGTTCAAGAGCGAGGAGGCCGCCCGCGGCACCCCCGTGGCCGGCCTGCCCGTCCCCGTGCGCGAAAACCTGTTCCTGATCGGCCTCTCCAACCTCCAGAGCGACGTGGCGCGCAATACGCAGCTCTTCGTGCGCCGCAACTGGATCGACCTGCCGGTGCGCATGGCCTCGGGCCAGCGCGCGATCCTCAGCTTCGAGAAGGGAGGCTCGGGGGAGCAGATCATCAACGACGCCTTCAGCCAGTGGCAGTAGGGCGGGAGCGTTTCGGACAGCAAAAAGCCGCGCGTGAGGCGCGGCTTTTTTGTCGGGCTTGCCGTTGAGGCCTCAGGCTTCGGCCGACGAGGTCTCGATCTGCGTCAGGTTCTTCTTGACCGCCTCCTGCACCTTCTCGAAGGCGCGCACCTCGATCTGGCGGACGCGCTCGCGGGAGACGCCGAACTCGGTCGAGAGCTCCTCCAGGGTGATCGGGTCGTCCGAGAGGCGGCGTGCCTCGAAGATCCGGCGCTCGCGCGGGTTGAGCACGGAGAGCGCATTGCGCAGGGCCTTCAGCCGGTTCTGGCCCTCCTCCTCCTCGACAAGCACCTGCTCCTGGCTCTGGCTCTGATCGACGAGCCAGTCCTGCCATTCGCCGCCGCCCTCGCCCTCGTCCCGCAGGGGGGCGTTGAGCGACGCGTCGCCGCCGAGGCGGCGGTTCATCTCCACCACGTCCTGCTCGGTCACGCCGAGCTGGGTGGCGATCTGCTTCACCTGGTCCGGGCGCAGGTCGCCTTCCTCCAGGGCGGAGATGCGGCCCTTGGCCTTGCGCAGGTTGAAGAACAGCTTCTTCTGGTTCGCCGTGGTGCCCATCTTCACGAGCGACCAGGACCGCAGGATGTATTCTTGAATCGCCGCCTTGATCCACCACATGGCATAAGTGGCGAGGCGGAAGCCCTTGTCGGGCTCGAAGCGCTTGACGGCCTGCATGAGGCCGACATTGCCCTCCGACACCACCTCGCTGATCGGCAGGCCATAGCCGCGGTAGCCCATGGCGATCTTGGCGACCAGGCGCAGGTGGGATGTGACGAGCTTGTGGGCTGCTTCGCGGTCCCCATGCTCGCGCCAGCGTTTGGCGAGCATGTATTCCTCATGCGGCTCGAGCATGGGGAAGCGACGAATCTCGTCGAGATAGCGCGAAAGGCCCCCTTCGTTGGCAAGCACCGGAAGCGCTGTAGCCATAGTCTCTCCTCCTTTGGCTCCCTCACCATGAGGCAAGCCTGAGGCGGCCCCCTCTCTGGCCGGCCGCCCAACTTGCTTATATAAGCGGTCCCGCCTTGTCCGAATAGAGGCGTCAGGCTTCAAGACGTGGTGAACGCTCCAAATCCGCAAGGGTGCCAGCGTGGCCTCATTTTGCGACGGATTGACGCTTAAACGCCCCCGCGCAGGGCCATGAGAAGGGCCGCCATATCCGGCGGAAGCGGGCTCTCGAAACGCAGGAGCTTGCCGCTTCGGGGATGTTCGAAGCCGAGAACGGCCGCATGCAGCGCCTGCCGGCTCAGGGTGGAAAGGGCCTCCCTGGCCTCGGCCGAGAGGCGGTTCGCCTTCGTCTTGAATCCGGATCCATAGGCGGCATCGCCCAGGAGCGGGTGCCCGAGATGGGCCATATGCACCCGGATCTGGTGGGTGCGTCCGGTCTCCAGCTCGCACCGCACCAGGCTCGCCAGCGGCTGCGCGGGCGGCAGATCCTCCAGAACCTCGTAATGCGTGATGGCGTAGCGTCCGCGATCCTCGCCCACCACGACGATCTTCTCGCGGTTGTGCGTGGAGCGGGCGAGCGCCGCCTCCACGGTTCCGCGCCGCCGCCCCGGCACGCCCCAGGCGATGGCGAGATAGGCGCGCTCCAGGGGGCCCGTTCGCCCGTGATCGGCAAACTGCGCCGCGAGCGCCTGATGGGCGAGATCGTTCTTGGCTACCACGAGCAGGCCGGAGGTGTCCTTGTCCAGCCGGTGCACGATGCCGGGCCGCTTCACGCCGCCGATGCCGGACAGGCTCTCGCCGCAATGGGCGATCAGCGCATTCACGAGGGTGCCGGAATCGTGCCCCGCTGCCGGGTGGACCACGAGGCCGGCCGGCTTGTCGATGACGATGACGTCCTCGTCCTCGTGGACGACGGCGAGAGCCATCGCCTCGCCCGCGGGCTCCGCCGGTGCCGGAGGCGGGACGGTGAGCGCGAGGCGGGCGCCACCGGGGACCTTGCGGTTCGGGTCGAGGACCGGCGCGCCGTCGAGGGTGACCTGGCCGTCGCGGATCAGCGCCTGCAGGCGGCTGCGCGACAGGCTGCCCTGGAGCCGCGCGAGCACCCGGTCCAGCCGCTCGCCCGCGCCATCCTCATCCACAATCCATTCCTGCCGGGTCGCGTCGTTCACCGCATCCTCATTTCCGTCGCGCCCTCGCTTTTTTCGGCAAAAGGGCTTGAAGCAAATCAGAAGGGTGGTTATACGAGCGGCCTCCACCTTGCTAGCTCCCTTCGTCTAGCGGTCTAGGACGTCGCCCTCTCACGGCGAAAACAGGGGTTCGAGTCCCCTAGGGAGCGCCAAAGGTTCGATAGGCAAGCCTCGCCATGTGCGGGGCTTTTTTGTTGCGCGGAGGCTGAGCCGCGGTTGGTCCAACCTGCGTTTCGAGCTGCCCTCGGGTGGCCGCATCCTTCGGATCGAGAAAGATCCGACAGTTTTCCACTCGTGGAATGTTGGCGGGGCGGCCGCGGCCGCCCCTGGGCCTCGCGCCTATTCGGCAGGCGTCAGATGAACCGCTGGGCCGGGAGCAAGGTCCCGTGCCGGACGGAAGACGAAGTAGGCGAACAGGATCATCGCAGCCAGCACGGCAAGGGAGGAGAGCGCGGCGATCGGGTCGGCCGCCGGGTAGCCCAGATGAATGGCGGCAACGGCGATCGTCAGCACAACGGTGCCGAGCGACCACAGGACAACCTGAATTCTTGCCAGCCTGCTCGCATCAAGCGCAGGGCGGCGCTCGTAGTAGATGCCGAAGAGGAACAGGGAGACCCAGCCCAGCAGGTTGAGATGGGCATGGGCGGGCATGATGGCGTGGTTCTGTGTCGCAGCCATTCCGATCCCCATCGCCATCCCCGCGATGACGAACAGAACGGCAAGCCTGAAGCTGAGTGTAGAAGCATTCATGATCGGGTCCTCCGGAAGTATTCCCTGGCTGAGGGATGCTTTTTATTACAGCCATGCTCACATTGACTGATGTGCTCAAAATCACAACAGATTATCTCAGCGTTATATGTTATGTGATAACGCAACAATTCATTTTAGATTTTCTCTAAACATACTTATAATTAGAAAACATTGTCGCTTCTAACCCAGACAAACTTCAGCGTTATGCGTACAAGAAGAGCCTCTGGGCCTTTATTTCTTGGAGCAGGTGCAATCCTCAGAATAGCCTCTCAGATTAGAACTGCAAAACCATGCAAGGACTCCTCTTTGGAGGTACTTGTTTGTGGTACCAACTTCTGAATAGATTTCTTCAAACGATAAACTTCGGCTGCAAGTAGGAAGCTGTGTTAGCCCCCGACTGGACCGAAGACCAACCTGACGGATCTAGAGGGGCAATCCATGGCTACATTTGATATTCTCGCCGCGTCCGGCCTTACGCCCGCGAGCGTCTTTCCCAGCACCGGCATCACGCAAGAGGAGCCGACGGCGACGGAAAAATCCTACACCTATGGGACCGGATCTGCATCGCGCACCATTGTTGTCATCGGAACGGACGGCGGTTCGGGCACGATCACGACGATCCAGACCGTCAGGTTGTACGGTGCCGATGGGGCGACCGTGCTCGCTGAGTTCACAGGTGTCGACAATGTGGCCCTAGCCGACTTCGAGCAGGCTTGGCTCACCGATACGGCGTCGCCGAACGATGTGTTCTCCCTGCTTCTCGGCGGAGGCTCCGTTCTGAACGGAGGCAATGGCGACGACCGCTTCGTTGGCGGCACGGGCGACGACACGATCAACGGTTACAGCGACTTCATCAACTTCACGACAATCGATTATGTCGACTATTCGCATCGCGATATCGGGATCATCGTGGATCTCGACGATGGCGACGACGAAGACAGTGCAGGCAAGGTGACCATCGAGAAGGGTGGTACGGTCGAAACTGACACCCTGAACGGCATCGGCGGTGTTTATGCGACAGCCTTCGACGATCGCATAACAGGCGACGCCTACGACAACGAGTTCTGGGGCGGGTTCGGCAATGATATCATCGATGGCGGCGACGGCTTCGACATGATCTCTTACAGAGGCCTCGAAACCCGCACGAACGGCATCCAGGTCACCTTCGACTCTGCGCATTCAGGGATCGTGGCTGGTGGAGCGGGAGAGATCGACAGCTTCACAAACGTCGAATTCGTCTACGGCACCGACAAGGCCGATTCTTTCAAAGGCGCGGAAGGATATCAGCGCTTCCGCGGCTTCGGCGGCAACGATACCTTCGACGGCGGCGCAGGAGACGACGAGGTCGATTACCGGAGCGACACTGCGGAGGTCGCCGGAAAGGCGGGTATCAACCTCAACCTGTCGAGCGTCAATGCTCAAGGCGTCGTCACGGTCGCTGGCGCGAATGGGGACGTGGATACTCTCATCAGCATCGAGAGGATCCGCGGCACACGCAACAACGACACCATCACCGGAAGCAATGGCTCCAACCGCCTGCGCGGCGATGCCGGGAGTGATGCACTCAACGGCCTCAATGGCGATGACACTCTCGAAGGCGGGAATGGCCATGACAATCTTGACGGTGGCGATGGGCGCGACCTTCTCTTGGGCGACGCAGGCAATGATGTTCTGATCGGCGGAGCAGGATTCGCCGACACCATGGAAGGCGGCGCCGGCAACGATACGATTTATGGCGGCGCCGGCACAGGCGGAGCCAGCAATACCAACGATCGGGCGGCATACAACCTGGGCTCGATCCCGGGGGAACTCGGAATCAGGGTCGTATCGGAGACCGAGGCTTACATCACCCTGACGGACGGGGGGCAGCCTGTCGACATCTTCAGTATCACGCGGACGACATCGACCACCGCCACATTTATAGTCCAAGATCTGCGCGATGGTTCGCCTCTCGGAACCGACACCGTCTCGAATGTCGATGAGATGCTGTTCTACTTCCCCGGCCGTCCGAACGACAGCTTCCGGCTCCAGATCGGCGTATCGGTTTATCAACATCAGGATCAGCAGGGCTACAATATCTATGGGGGCTTCCTGGACAACACCATCAATGCCAATCTCATTGTGGGCCTTAAGCAAACAGACAGTGTCAACATCTTCGCCGGAGACGGCAACGACACGATCACCGGGCACAATGGCGACAACGGGCTGAACGGCGGCGACGGCAATGACGTCATCAACGCAGGCGGTGGCGTCAATTACGTCGAAGCCGATGCCGGCAATGACACCGTCAACGGAGGCACCGGCTGGGGCGATTCGATGAACTATATCCTCCCGGCCGATACGAACGGCACGTTGGACGTAGATCAGGGTGAGGACACGATCATATTCACACGGACCGACGGAGGAGTCGTCCACACCCTCGTCACCGCGACCCGCAATCAGGATGGTTCCTGGACCGTCGATGCAAGGAACATAGGTTACGGAATCGACACGCTGACCAATGTCGATGCGATCAATATCTCGATCGGCGGCAACTTCGAGGACCCGGCGAAGTTCACCGGAGCAACCTTCGGCATCATCGCTTATGGCGATCCCAACAATGACGGCTACATCGTCGGCGGAACGGCCGGCGATGACACCTTCAACATCAATGAATCCGTTGTTTCGCCGGGGATTGTGAACAAGGTCGTCACGGCATACGGCCACGATGGCGACGATCACATTGTTGGTCATAATGGCGCCAATGTCCTTTTGGGTGACGAAGGCAACGACACGCTTCTAGGCGCTGCCGGCTGGGATACCCTCGATGGCGGCAACGGCAACGATCTCCTGATCGGCGGCATCGGCAATCTGACCGATGAGGATTACTTCCTCGCCAGCAACGGCAACGATACGATTTACGGCGGGAGCGAATTCCAGGGCGACAACCCCGACTTCAATTGGAACGAGATCCGGTACTTCGACAGCGGCTTTGGGAGTATCGAGGTTCAGTTCGGTGACAATGGCGGGCCGGGAACTGTCCAGAAGAAGAATGGTAGCGGCAGTGTTGTCGGCACCGATACTTTCTCTGCCATCCAAGCAATTCTCGGCACGAATGGTGCGGACACGTTCCGTGGCGGAGACACTTATGGTGTCCAGCGCTTCGTCGGCTACAAAGGGAACGACACCTTCGACGGAACCAAGGGCGTCAACGAGGTCGATTATCGGACCGAAGCAAGGGTCCTGGGGATCACGACCGGCATCACTGTCGATCTCGGATCGCAGAATACCGCCACGGTGACCGATCTCAGCGGCAACACCGATACATTGACCCTGATCGAGCGTGTCCGCGGGACGGAGCAGAACGATACCGTGCGTGGCAACGGGCTCAACAACCGCCTGCGTGGTGACAAAGGCAACGACATCATCGACGGCCGTGACGGTGACGATCGTCTCGAGGGTGGCGATGGCAACGATACCATCACCGGAGGATTGGGGAACGATACCCTTCAGGACGGCGCTGGGAACGATACGGTCAATGGAGGCTTCGGGGATGACTACTTCGAAGTCGGTGGCGGTGACGACACCATCGATGGAGGAGGCGGAGATCCCAATCCCGATGCCTTCAATGACATCTCCTACCGCAACACGGCCTCTGCCGGTATCGTCATCGATTTTGACGACAATCAGGCACTGGCCGGCGTGGTGACGGATGACGGCAGCGGAGGCCAGGACACCTTCACGAACATCAATGCCGTTCATGGATCGCAGTTTGGCGACTCCTTCAAAGGCGGCACAGGCAACTACCGCTTTATCGGCCATGGCGGCAACGATACGTTCGAGGGCAGCCTCGACAGCAATGCGGAGGTCGATTACCGCTCCGAGGCGAGGGCCGCCGGCCGCACGGTCGGCATGACGATCGACCTCGCCGCGGGACAGGTGCTGGATGCCACCGGAGGCGTCGACACCCTCATCAACATCAAGCGGGCCCGCGGCACCGATCATGCCGATATCATCTATGGCAACGATCTGAACAATCGCCTGAGGGGTGATGGAGGCAACGATCTCCTCAGAGGCGGTGCCGGAAACGATGATCTTCAGGGCGGTGCCGGAGCAGACACAATCATCTACAGCGGAAACCGGTCCAACTATCGCGTTACGATCAATGGAACGACTCTTACAGTTGCGGATCAACGCAATGGCGCGGATGGCACCGACACGGTAATCGACGCCGAGTTCTTCAACTTCGGCGGCACGATCCTCAACCTGGCCGAGGTGCTCAATTACGGCTCCGGAATTGGCATGAGCAACGGGGTAGTCGCAGAGAACAGCGCCGCGGGTACTCAAGTCGGGACCTTGACGGTGGCGAATCCGGATGCCGCCAGCAACTACACCAAGTACGCGCTGCTCAACGATGCCGGCGGCCGCTTCATGATCGGAGCCGACGGAAAATCCATCGTGGTCAAGAACGGCATTCTTCTCGACTATGAGCAGGCCGCAACCCATAGGATCACGGTCCAGGCGATCGATGAGGCTTTGAACAAGAGCATCACCTATGACCTGACCGTCGTCCTGCAGAACGTGGACAAGGAGAACACGACCGGCACCACCGGGAGCGACACGGTCTCGGGCGGGGCGAGTTCCGACACGCTCGCGGGTGGCGGCGGCAATGACGTTCTGGATGCCGGCGCCGGCAAGGACAAGGTGGAGGGCGGCATCGGCAACGACCGTCTCATCGGCGGTGGTGGACAGGATACCCTGAGCGGCGGCGCCGGCAAGGACGTGTTTGCCTTCGGTGCCAAGGACACCGGCACCAGCAAAGGCACGGCGGACACGATCACCGATTTCAAAGGCCGGGAGGGCGACCGCCTCGACCTGAAGCTGATCGATGCGGATGTGAAGAAGAAGGGCGATCAGGCCTTCAGCTTCATCGGCAAGACCGACTTCACCAAAGCCGGACAGGTGCGCTACGAAAAGGCGGGCAAGGACACTTACGTCTACCTGAACACCGACAGCGACAAGGCTGCCGAAGCGGTGATCAAGCTCAAAGGCGCGATCGACCTGCAGAAGGGCTGGTTCGTGCTCTAAAGGGCTGGGCGAGCCTTAAGGGCATGATGCACACAGAAGGAGGGCAGCGCAGGCCGCCCTCCTTTTTGCTGCCCTGCACTCAGCTGCGTCGGGTGACGCGGGCCTTGCGGGAGCCCGACACCTTCTGCTTGCGTCGGCTTCCCTTCTTCCAAGACGGTCTCATCCGGGCTTTGCGGGACATGAACGGCTCCTAGCGCTCGTGATGGGGAGACTTGGGACTGGCTTGCTCCAGACCCTTCCGCTGATCGTTGCCGGCCGAGCTTCTCTGGCCCGTCGAATTGTCCTGCGCAGGCCTGTCCCGGTGGTCTTCTGCCGGGGGCACGATGCTGGTGTTCAGGCTCCGCTCGGCCAGGCCTTCCGTGCGGTCCTCGGGCGCGGCGGCCATGGCCTAGCCGTTGCTCTGGATGTCGCTGCGGTGGGACCCCGCGCCCGCACCCTGTTGAGACTGAAGCGCATGTTCGCAGCGCTCGACATGGCTTTGGGCGCGCTGCTGCATCTCCTGTGCGTTGTGGCAGGGATTGTCGATGTCCTGGTGGCAGAACTGGCACTTCATGATGGCCTCCTTTGCGGCACGAACAGGAGGCCAACGTGAAGGGGGAGTGACGGTTCCGGCTTGGCCGTTCCGTTCACCGCGGATTGCGCCGCAGGGATGACGCCCGATTACCCGTAGAGATAGCGCGGCAACCACAGGCCGAGTCCCGGGAAGATGTAGAACATGGCCATGGCGACGATCACGAGGAACAGGAACGGCATCACTCCGGCGAAGATGTCGTTGATGCTCACATGCGGCGGCGCGATGCCCTTGAGGTAGAAGGGCGCCATCGCCACCGGCGGCGATAGGAACGATGTCTGGATGTTGAGGGCGATCAGCACGCCGAAGAAGATCGGGTCGATGCCGAAGTTGTCGAGGAGCGGCAGGAAGATCGGCACGAAGATCACCACGATCTCCGTCCATTCCAGCGGCCAGCCGAGCACGAAGATGATCACCTGCGTCAGGATCAGGAACCAGAAGGGCGAGAGGTTCAGGCCCGTGACGAAGTGCTCGATGGGCTGGTGGCCGCCGAGGAAGGCGAAGATCGACGAGAAGATGAAGGACCCGACGAAGAGCCAGCACACCATGGCCGAGGTGCGAGCGGTGAGGATCACCGATTCCCTGAGCTTGCCGAAGGAGAGCGAGCGATAGGCCGCGGCGAGCAGCAGGCTGCCCATCGCCCCCACGGCTGCCGCCTCGGTCGGGGTCGCGATGCCGAAGAAGATCGCTCCGAGCACGGACAGGATGAGCAGGGCGAGGGGGAAGAACGACGTGGCCAGCGACCAGATGATCTTGGCGAGCGGAACCCTGCGTTCCTCGGCCGGCAGCTTGGGCGCGAGATTCGGATTGATCATGCAGCGGATGAGCACGTAGAGCATGTACAATCCGGCGAGCATCAGGCCCGGGAACAGGGCGCCCGCATAGAGCTTCGGCACCGACACGCCGGCGGTTGCGCCGTAGAGGATCAGCATCACGCTGGGCGGGATCAGGATGCCGAGGCAGCCGCCGGCGCAGACGACGCCGGCCGACAGGCGGATATCATATCCTGCCCGCAGCATGGCCGGGAAGGCGAGAAGGCCCATGAGCGTGACGACCGCGCCCACGATTCCCGTGGCGGTGGCGAACAGGGCGCAGGTCAGCAGCGTCGCGATGGCGAGCGATCCGGGAAGGCCGCCGACGGCGATCTGGATCGAGTAGAAGAGCCGGTCGAGAATGTTCGCCCGCTCGATGATGTAGCCCATGAAGACGAAGAGCGGGATGGCGACAAGCGTGTCGTTCGTCATCACCGAATAGGCGCGCTGCACCACGAGGGAGAACACGATGTCGCCCATGGCCATGTAGCCGAAGCCGAAGCCCAGCGCCATCAGCGTGAAGGCGATGGGAAACCCGAACATGATGAAGACCACGAACAGGCCGAGCATCAGCACGCCCAGTTCGGGATTTCCCAACCCCCAAGATGCCAGCATCAGACGGTCCCCTTCGTAAGGCCTTGTTGCTCGGCCTGCTCGAGAATGAGCTTTTCGGTTTCTTCCACGTCATGGAGCCGTTGCGGCCATGCGCCGGTGCGCAGGCATTCGATGCAGCGGATCACCTCGACCATGCCCTGGAAAGCCATCAGAATGCCCGCGAGAGGGATCAGCGCCTTGAAGGGGTAGATCGGCGGCCCGTTCGGCGAGTTCATGGAGTGCTCGTTCATCATCCATGACATCTGGGAAAACGGAATGCCTGCATAGACGAGGGCGAGGATGCCGGGGAAGAAGAACAGGAAGTAGAGCACGAGGTCCATGGCCGCCTGCCGGCGCGGCGGCCAGTTGCGGTAGAGGAAGTCACCTCTCACGTGGTTGTTACGTGCCAGCGTGTATGGGCCCGCCACCATGAAGAGCAGCCCATAGAGCATATAGCTTGCGTCGAAGGCCCATTCCGTTGGGGCTCGCAGCACATAGCGCGCGAACACCTCGTAGCAAACGGCGAAGGTGAGGGCGAGGATCGCCCAGGCCACGGCCTTGCCGATGAAGGTGTTGATGCGGTCGATGACATAGACGAAGCGCATGGGGCAAGGCCCTTCCGGAAGCCTGCGGGATACTACGAGGGCGGCATCGTCTGTGCCGCCCGCGCCGTTACAAAGTCGTGCCTTGGCTGGAGGCGAGCCTTCAGGCCACTCCTCAGGTGGACTTGAAGAAGTGGTCGTAAGCCATGTCGCGCGAGGGCTCGTTCAGCCGCTCATAGGCATAGGTGCGCTGCACCCAGGCCTTCTGGCTGTCGATCACCTTCTTGAAGAACGGATCCTTCGAGAACTCGTCGATCACCTTGTTCCAGGCATCGAGCTGCGCCTTCAGCACCGAGTCCGGGGTCTTCCTGACTTGGACGCCGCGGCCGCGGATGGCCTCCAAATCCTTCGAGTAACGGTCGAGCGCCTTCCAGGACATGTCGGCCGAAGAGGACTCGGCAGCGTACTTGATGATGGCCTTCAGCTCCGCCGGGAGTGCATCGAACTTTGCCTTGTTGAAGATGATCTCGAAGGTCTCGCCGGACTGGTGATAGCTCTGAAGCATCAGGTTCTTCGACACGTCGGGGAATCCGAGCACCAGATCGGAGGACGGGTTGTTGAACTCCGCACCATCGATCACGCCGCGCTCGAGAGCGGGCACGATCTCGCCGCCGGCCAGGATGGTGACGGCCGCGCCGAGCTGGCGGTTGAGATCCGCTGCGAGACCGACCGTGCGGTACTTCAGCCCCTTGAAGGCATCGGCCGAGGTCACCTCGCTCTTGAACCAGCCGAGGGGCTGGGCCGGCATGGGGCCGGACAGGAAGCCGACGATGTTGAGCTTCAGGATCTGGTTCTGCAGCTCGTTGTAGAGATCGTAGCCGCCGCCGTGATTCATCCAACCCAGGAACGAATTGGCGTTCCAGCCGAAGGATGGGCCGGTGCCGAACAGGGCGAAAGCCTTGTTCTTGCCGTACCAATAGGCCGCCACGCCGTGACCGCCGTCGAGGATGCCCGCATGCACCGCATCCTGCAGCTGGAAGGCCGGAACCACCGCGCCGGAGGCGAGAACGTCGAGCTTCAGGCGCCCGCCGGACATGTCGTTCACGCGCTTGGCGAAGTCGTTGCAGAACTCGTGGAAGATGTCCCGGTTGGGCCACGTCGACTGGAATTTCCAGGTGGCCGTCTGGGCCCGGGAGACCTGGGGAGCGGCGACCGTTGCTGCCGCTCCGAGGCCGGCGACCTGCAGGAAGCGGCGACGTGACTGCTTGGACGGGCTTGAAGTCTTTGGTCCTGGATTGTCCTTCTTCATGGCTTCCTCCCTCAACCCCCTGGTTTGTTGTGAGGACCGCGTCTTCTTCTGTTCGGGCCGCGTTGTTCCTGAGGGGATGGTGTGGCATTTCCCTAGGGACTTCAAGGGCCGGCGCCGGACACCGACCATAGACCTCAGTCGCAGACGCTCTCGACCTGCAGAGGGCTGCTCCCCCGAATTGCTGTGAGCAGGTGCTTTGCCGCTTCTGAAGAAGCGATCGGTGAGAGCCTCAAGTCCGCCTCGGCCGACCGGGCCCGGCGACGGCCCGCGCGGCGCGAGGTTTCACGTTATCGTGAAGCACGAAGTGTGCTGCGTCAGACCTGTTCGAGAGCGCAGGCGAGGTCAGCCAGCAGATCGTCGCGATGCTCCAGGCCGACGGAGAGGCGCACGAGCCCATCCGAGATGCCCATCTCCGCACGCTGCTCGGGCGTGAAGCGCTGGTGGGTGGTGGTCGCCGGATGCGTGACGAGGCTCTTGGCATCGCCCAGGTTGTTCGAGATCCGGATCAGCCTCAGCGCGTTCAGGAACCGGAAGGCCTCGGCCTTGCCGCCTTTCACCTCGAGGGCGATCATGGTGGAGGCGCCGCTCATCTGCCGCTTGATGAGGGCGGCCTGGGGGTGATCGGGACGCCCCGGATAGGTCAGCTTCCGCAGCTTCGGATGATCGTGCAGCGCATCGGCCAGATAGGCTGCGGTCTGCGTCTGCCGCTCGACGCGCAGGGGCAGCGTCTCAAGGCCCTTGAGAAGAACCCAGGCATTGAAAGGCGAGATCGAGGGACCTGTCATGCGCAGGAACTGCTGCACCTTGGTCTCGATGAACTCTTGAGAGCCCAGGATCACGCCGCCGAGACATCGGCCCTGCCCGTCGATGTGCTTCGTCGCGGAATAGACCACGCAGTCGGCGCCCAGGGCGAGGGGCTTCTGAAAGAGCGGGGTTGCAAACACGTTGTCGACGGTAAGCGTTGCCCCGGCCTCATGGGCGATGGCGGCAACGGCGGCGATATCGATGATCTCAAGGCTCGGATTGGTGGGCGTTTCCAGCAGGAAGGCCTTGGTCTGCGGCCGCACCGCCCTGCGCCAGCCGTCGAGGTCCCTTCCATCCACCAGGGTGCAGGCGACCCCGAACCGGGGCAGCAGATCCTCCACCACCCAGCGGCATGAGCCGAACAGGGCGCGGGCGGCCACCACGTGGTCTCCGGCCTGGACCTGACCGACCATGGCCGCCGTGACCGCGGCCATGCCGCTCGCCGTGGCGCGCGCCGCCTCGGCGCCTTCGAGGGAGGCGATGCGCTGCTCGAAGGCATCGACGGTGGGGTTTGAATAGCGGCTGTAGCTGTAACCCGGCTCCTCATTGAGAAACCGCCGCTCGGCGCTCTCCGCGCTCTCGTAGACGAAACCCTGCGTGAGAAAGAGCGCTTCGGCCGTCTCCCCGAAGGGGGTGCGCTGATGGCCCTCGTGAACGAGGCGGGTTTCGAGTCGGTATTCAACATCATGCGGCTTGGTCATGGAGCCACCCTACGGTTGTTCTTTATAAAGAACAACCGTCTTCTTTTGCAGGATAGCTTCGGCGCAGCTTGTAGCGGCTCAGCGGGCGACTTCCTTGCGCGCCTCCCCGATCAGGCGCTTCACGCACACCTCTAGGGAGGAACGCCAGGGCGGGAGCACGACCCCGTGCGCCTCCTTCAGCTTGGTGCAGTCGAGCCGTGAATTGGCCGGGCGCTTGGCCGGGGTGGGGAAATCCGACGTGGCGATCGGCCGGACCTTCGCGGAGGGGCCGCCGAGCCGCGACGAGACGGCAAAGATCTCGGCCGCGAACTCCGCCCAGGTGGCAAAGCCCGTGCCGGCCATGTGGAACAGGCCGCGCAGGCTCCGGTCCTCGGGCCGCTCGATCAGGTTGCGGCTGACGGCGATGATTCCATCGGCGATGTCGAGGGCGCTCGTGGGCGAGCCCTGCTGGTCGGCCACGATGCCAACCTCCTCCCGCTCGCCGGCAAGACGCAGCATGGTCTTCACGAAGTTCTTGCCGAAGGGGCTGTAGACCCAGGCGGTGCGCAGGATGACGTGGTTCTCAGCCTCAGCCGCCACCGCCTCCTCGCCGAGAAGCTTCGAGGCGCCGTAGACGCCCAGGGGAGAAACCGGATCGTCCTCCCGGTAGGGCCGGTCCGCCGTGCCGTCGAACACGTAGTCGGTGGAGAGATGGATGACGGGCACGTTCATGGAGGCAGCGGCGCCGGCCACCACGCCGGCGCCGATCCCGTTGATGGCCTCGGCGAGCTCCCGGTCGGACTCCGCCTGATCCACGGCCGTATAGGCAGCCGCGTTCACGATCACGTCGCCGCCGGTGTCGATGAGGGCGTCCTCGATGCCCGATGGATCGGCAAGGTCGAGCTTGGGCCGGCCGACGAGCACGGCCTGGGCGCCGTGAGCCCGCGCCCGCTCCGCGAGGGAGCGAGCAACCTGACCTTCCTTGCCGACGACGATGATACGCATGGAACCTGAAACCTTCTCGATGACGGCAGCGACCCTCTCGGGGCCGCTGCTCTCAATGATCAATTGCCGATCGCAACGCCTTCGCGGCGGCTGTCGGCCCCGCCGACAAGCCCCGCCGGCGTTACAACGATAGCGTGGATGCCGGAGTTCTGGTCGATCAGCTTCACTTCATGGCCTTTGGCTTCAAGCGCGGCCTTCCAGCCTTCCGCTTCCGTGCCGGCCTCCAGCTCGGTCGGGCCGTTGCGGCTGCCGACATTGGGAAGGTCGGCGGCCACCTGCGGATCGAGCTTCCAGTCGAGGATGCCGACGAGGGTCTTGACCACGTAGTTGATGATCAGGCTGCCGCCCGGGGAGCCGACCACCGCATGGAGCTTGCCGCTGCTGTCGAGCACGATGGTCGGCGCCATCGACGAGCGCGGGCGCTTGCCGGCTTCGACCCGGTTGGCGATGGGCTTGCCGTCCTCCGTCGTCGCGAAGGAGAAATCCGTCAGCTCGTTGTTGAGCAGGAAGCCGCTCTTCGTCATCAGGCGTGCGCCGAACCCGTCCTCGATCGTGGTGGTCATCGACACCGCATGGCCATTGCGGTCCACGATGGAGATGTGACTCGTGCCGTACTCGATTCCGTCCGAGGAGCCCCACAGGAAGGTCTTCTGGAAGGGCGGATCGCCCGGCTTGGCCTTGCCCATCGACTTGTTGGGATCCACGAGAGCCGCTCGGCTCTTGATGTAGCCTGGATCCGTCAGGCCCTTGACCGGCACATTCACGAAGGCGGGATCGGCCACGAAGAGGGCGCGATCCGCATAGGCGAGGCGACCCGCCTCGGCGATCCAGTGGACGGCCTCCGGACCCGGCTTCATGGAAGCCAGGTCCTGTGTCTCCAGGATGCCCATGATCTGTTGCACGGCGAGCTGGCCGGAACTCGGCGGGGCCATGCCGCAGATCCTGTAGGTGCGATAGGTGCCGCACAGGGCCTCGCGCTCCTGCACCTTGTATCCCTTGAGGTCCTCCAAGGTCATGTCGCCCGGATTGGTGGGATGGCCCGTCACGGTGGCCACGATGTCCTGTGCGATCTCGCCGGTGTAGAAGGCGTCGGCTCCCTTGTCAGCGATGGTGCGCAGGGTCTGGGCGAAGGCCGGGTTCTTGAGAACGGTTCCGACCGCCTTCGGCTTGCCATCGGCCTCGTAGAAATAGGCGCGGGCGATCGGGTCGTTCTGCAGGTACTTCTCCTGGGTCAGGAGCCCGTTGAGGCGCGGCGAGACGGCGAAGCCCTCCTCCGCGAGGCGAATGGCCGGCTCGATAACCTGGCGCCAAGGCAGCTTGCCCCAATTCCGGTGCGCCGCTTCCAGCAGGCGCAGCGTTCCCGGCACCCCGACCGAGCGGCCTCCCACCACGGCATCGTAGAACTTCATCGGCTTCCCGTCGGGTCCCAGGAAACGCTCCGGCTTGGCGGCGGCGGGTGCCGTCTCGCGGCCGTCGAGGGAGGTCATGGTCTTTCCATCCCAGAAGACCATGAAGGCTCCGCCCCCGATGCCGGAGCTCTGCGGCTCCACGAGGTTCAGGACGAGCTGAACGGCCACGGCCGCATCGACCGCGCTGCCTCCCGCCGCAAGGATCTCGCGGCCGGCCTGAGCGGCCAGGGGATTGGCGGCTGCAACCATGTCCTTCGCAGCCGAACCGGCGGTCTTGGCCGCGCGTCCGGTCGGAGCTTCGGGAGCGGGAGCAACCGCTTGCGCAAAGGCCGCTGCCGGCATGGACAGGCTGGCAAGAAGGCCAAGGCCAAAGAGGCTTTGCCGGAACGCGCTGTGGGTGGTCATGCTTGGATCTTCCCTCTCTTAGGCTTCGGGATGAAAGATCATAACAAGGGATCATCCCTTTGCGCCACTTCCCAATCTGCAACAAAAGCGGGACATTCTTCGATTATTGCGCTGCAATATCACACTCCTGTCATTCTTTTCCGCCAGGGTGCGATTCGTCGCGAAAAATGGAGCAGGACATGTACGCATATAATCTGTTCCGCAGCACGAAGCCTGACGGCCTCGTCTGTGCAGTACCGGAAGAGCGCACGGTTCCTCCATTCGTCGTCGAACCCCATTGGCAGTTCGGCGGGCGGATCGAAGACCGGGAAGTGCCTCTCGGCTTCGACAGGAGGGCGGCCATGGAAGGCGTGCGCTTCAACGGATTTTACCTCTTCGCCAGCTTCCAGAAGGACCGCGCGAACCGCTCGGCCTGAGCAAAGCTTGCGGCGTGCCCTGCCCTGCGACCGGGCATGCCGTCCCACCGAGAAATCTCCACGCTTCGGATCGACCCTTGATCTTGAGCGGCGCCTGCTCTCTTCTGGGTGACCCGCGCCCCCGCCGCTTCGCACCCTCGATCCGATCGTGAATTCATCCCTTGCCCTGATCTGGACCATTACGGCCGCCACCACGCTGCTGCAGGCCGGCAACGGTCTTCTCCAGGCCCTGATGCCGCTGCGCATGCAGGCGGAGGGGATCTCCGTCGCCTCCATCGGCGTCGTGGCTGCCGCCTATGGGCTCGGCTTCTCCACCGGCTGCTTCATTGCGCCGAGCTTCATCCGTCATGTGGGCTATATCCGCGCCTTCGCGAGCCTCGCGGCGCTGGTTTCCGTGCTCGTGCTGGCCATGACCCAGGCGCATTCGACCCTGGCCTGGGTCGTCCTGCGCGGGCTGAGCGGCGTCACGCTCGCCTGCATCTTCACGGTCACCGACGGCTGGATCAGCGCCCGCGCGACCTCGAGCCATCGGGGGCGGATCCTGTCGATCTACATGATCTGCACCAAGGTCGCGCTGATGCTGTCTCCGCTGGGGATCGGGTTCGGCGACATCCGCACCGACGGTCTCTTCATGGCCGTCAGCGCGCTGATCACCCTCTCGCTGCTGCCGATCGCGGCCACCACGACAAAGGAGCCCGGTGCGCCGCAGGGCGTGCGCATCGAGGTGAGAAAGCTTCTCGCCACCGCCCCCTCGGCCGTGGTGGGAGCCTTCGTGGTGGGGCTGGTCAACGGTCCGGTGATCGCCATCACGCCCGTGTTCGGCGTCAGCATCGGGCTCAACCAGGATCAGGCGGCCGCTCTCCTCTTCGCCCTGCAGGCGGGCAGCCTGGCCATGCAATGGCCCCTGGGCTGGCTCTCGGACCGGGCGGACCGCCGCTACGTCATCGCAGGCCTGGCGGCGGGAACGAGCCTCGTGTCCCTGCTGATCCTGTGGGCCAGCGCGCAGGGCGCAAGCCTGCTGATCCTCTGGTGCTTCGCAATCTGGGGCGGGCTTGCCCTGTGCATCTACTCGGTCTGCGTGGCCCATGCCTGCGACATCGTCGAGCCGGGCCAGATCGTCTCCACCGTCGGGACGCTGCTGTTCTCCTGGGCGACCGGCGTCACCGTCGGTCCGCTTTTCGGAGCCCTGGCGATGGAGATCATCGGCCCCCGAGGGCTCTTCATCTATGCGGCCGTGGCTTCGCTGGGGCTGGCGCTCTTCATCGCGATGCGGATCATCCGCATCCAGCGCACCCCGACCAAAGGGGGATTCCTGGATGTTGCGCCGACGAGCTCCGCCTCTCCAGCCATGGCGCCGCGGGCGGAGGCGAACGGCGGCCCCGACGGGGCAGGGGATCAGAAGGACGAATCGGCCGTCGCCCGCGCCGACACGTCGACATAGCGGTTGAGGCGCTTGTCGATCATTCCGTCGATCTTGCCGTAGACCTCGGCCACGCTGAGCTGCCGGGTCTTCTTGCCATCCTTGGTGAAGAACAGGGACTTGTTCGACCTCGCCGCTGCCGGGAAGGCATCGGGGGCGCTCTTCCTGGGCGTGTCGTCCACGAGCGCGATGAACTTGCTTGCGCTGTCCACGCCGAAGAAATGCGAGAGATAGAATTCCGAGCGGCTGAGCTTGCGGCCCAGGCGCGCCTCGATCTTCGCCTTGTCGCGCTTCATCATCTCGGCGGCCATGAGGGCCGAGATATAGGGATTTCGGCGCAGCCCGAGGATATGCTCGCGCATGGTCTCGTTCGGGATCGACAGCTTCCCGCCAGCGCCTTCGATGGATTGGGCCTCGGCAATCAGACCGTGCGCCGGGCCGAAGGAGCGAACCACCTCAAGCCACGTGCTCGAGATGAACTGGAACAGGCCCACGGCGGACGAGGTCGAGGCCTTGTTGCCGGGCAGGAAGCTCGACTCCTTGTCCGCCAGGGCCATCATGTAGACCGGGTCCGCGCCGGTGAACTTGGAGGCCCGCAGGATCGTGTCCACGATCCAGACCGGGACGCGCATGTCCTCGAATTCCATGTACTCCGTGAGTTCCCGCGACATGGGCTCGTCGTCCTCGCTGCCTTCCGAGGTGGGCGGGTTGGTCAGGGGAAGCGAGAGAATGATCTGCTTCTGCAGTTCCGAGGCGGAGGCGACGACCGGCTCGACAGGCTCAACCTGAGCGAGGGGATCGACGGGCGCGGCATCGCTTGCGGCCATCACGAAGGGCGCATTGGGCTGAGCGGCCGGCAGCCTGATGGCATCCGCACCGGCCTCGAGGCCCGCCGGGAGAAGCGTCCGCGGTTCCGCGGCGGACGCAGATTGCAGGGGGCCCGCCAGGCTGATGCCGAAGGTGATGCAGGCTCCCAGGCCCAGAACCTTGGTGAGGTTCAGCAGGGTCTGTCCTCCTTGAAGACGTGAGCAGTTCCGGGTTTCGCGTCCGGCAGCGAGGCTGCTGGCTTCATCGCTGAGGCAAACGGCTGCAGACTGGCGTGAGGCGTGAGCCGCCTTGAGAGCGATTTGCATGTGAAGAGCCCCCAGAAAGTGTGCCGCTTCGCCGTTCGTCACGGGTGTGCGGTCGTTGTTCGTTCAAGTGAGGCAGGTATGTGCTAGGTAGATATGTCCAGAATAGGTCAGCTTGACGGTATATTTTCAGCTTGTTTCCGCCTGCGACGTTTTGCAACTATCCATATACAGAGGGCTTGCTTCGAAAGGACGATGCTTGGCCGTAAATTACTGTTTGGTTAATGATTTATTCGAACAAGCATTGCGGCAGCTTCAACACGACAGCACTTTTCGTTAGAAGCCCATCATTCCCTTGGACCTCAGCGACCATGCCGCACCGCGCTTGGCAAAGCGTTTTCAAGCCAGCACTTTTGGCCTGCTGCCTCATGCTCCCGGCCGGTGCGGGGCTGGCGCAGCCGCGACAGGTTGCCTCACTCAATCTCTGCACGGACCAGCTCGTCCTCGCCCTTGCCGACCACAGCCAGATCGCTTCCTTGAGCCGTCTGGCCCGCGACCCCGAGATCTCGTTCCTGGCTGAGCGGGCGCGGGGCATGCCCACGAGCGAGGGTGCCGAGCCCCTGCTGTTCCGCCGGCCCGATCTCGTGCTGACGGGCACCTATGGGCAGAACGACCAGGTGGCGCTTCTCAGGAAACAGGGGTTGGAGGTGCTTCAGCTCGGCCCATGGTCGAGCCTGGAGGAGGGGCGCGCGCAGATCCGAACCCTTGCCGCCAGGCTCGGCCATCCCGAGCGGGGCGAAGCTCTCGTCGCGAGAATCGACGCGGCGCTGGCGGGAACGCGCGGCATCGTGCGGGGATCGCGCCGCATCCTGGTCTATGAGCGGGGAGGCTGGGTCGCGGCCGCGTCCTCGCCGTTGAGCGAGATCCTCGCCCATTTCGGCTTCGCGCTCCACCAGCCGGCGCTCGGTCTGGACGCCGGGGGCCTTGCACGTCTGGAGGCCGTCGTGATGGCGCCACCCGATGCCCTGCTCGTGGACTCGGCGGCCCAGCAGGCCATCGACAACGGCACGGCTCTGCTGGCGCACCCGGCCCTCGCCGCCGCCGTGCCGCCCGAGCGGCGCCTCGCCGTCCCGGCCCGCCTGACGATCTGCGGCGGCCCTTCGACGCCGGCCGCCATCGAAGCCCTGGCGGAGGAAGCGAGGGGCAAGCTGCGCTGAGGGCGATCAGCCGAGCCGCAGATCGAGGGGGGCGGCCGGCTTCAGCAGGATGGGGCAGCCTGCCGCCACGAAGACGACGGCATCGCAAGCCTCCGCTACCCTCTGATTCAGGCGCCCCTGCGCGTCGCGGAACCGGCGCCCAAGGGGCGTGGCGGGGACGATGCCCTGACCCACCTCGTTCGAGACGAGGATGACGGGACCCTGGGCGTCCCTCACGGCCTGGATGAGGCGGGCGGATTCCCGCTCCGGGTCGCGCTCGGCCAGAACCATGTTGGAGAGCCACAGCGTCAGGCAATCGACCAGCACCACCCCGGCGGGACCGGCCTGGGCCTCGATGGCCTCGGCCAGCGCCAGGGGGGCGTCGACCGTCCGCCAGGAACCGTCCTCCCGCTCCCTGCGGTGCTGCGCGATGCGCTCACCCATTTCCTCGTCGAAGGCCTGGGCCGTGGCAATGTAGGTCCGCTGCGGGGATGCGCTCTCGGCGAGCTTCTGGGCGATGCGGCTCTTTCCGGAGCGGGCTCCTCCGAGCACGAGAACGCGACGGTGGACGATCATGGCCTCAGGCCGTCAAGCGGCTCAGGGGCAGGCTCATGCGGACGCGCAGGCCCTCGGGCCGCCACTCCCGCTCCAGCGCTCCCCCGAGCTGGCCGGTGATGCTCCTTTGCGAAAGCTGGGTTCCGAAGCCTTCGAAGCCGGGCGGAGCCTCGATGGGCGGCCCGCCGCTCTCGGTCCAGAGGAGCTCCGCGACGTCGTCCTGCACCGTCCAGCAGATGGCGAGCTCGCCCCCCTCCCAGGACAGGCAGCCGTATTTGGCGGCGTTGGTGGCCAATTCGTGCAGCACCAGCGCCAGGCTCGTGGTCGTGTTGGCGCCCACGGGCACGTCAGGGCCTTCGATGACGATGCGGTTCTCCCCCGCCTGCTTGTAGGGATCGAGGACGGCGCCGATCAGCCGGGACAGCTCGACGGCGGTCCCCGCGCCCGCCTCCGCAGCCGAGACGGGCTGGACCAGCTCATGGGCCCGAGACAGGGCGCTGAGGCGGCCGCGCAGGGCCGTGGCCATGTCCTTCGGGTCCTTGGCGGTGCGGGCGGTCATCGAGACCATGCCGTTGGCGATGGCAAACAGGTTCTTCACCCGATGATTGAGCTCGCGCATCAGGAGCTTCTGCCCTTCTTCCAGGGCGTGGCGCTCTGTGATGTCGCTGATGACGCCATAAAGGCTCACCGCCCGCCGCTCGCCGCTCACCTCCCGGTAGAGAGCCTGACCGTGCGACCGGAACCAGCGCATTCTCCCGTCCGGCAGCACGGCCCGGTACTCGTTCTCGTAATGGCCATCGGAGGCAGGATCCGCCGCTGCCGCGATCCGCGCCTTCACCGTCTCGCGGTCGTCGGGGTGGACCATCTCCCAAGCCTCTTCGAGGGTGAGGCTGTAAAGGCCGTTGTGCGGCAGGTGGTAGAGAGCGCAGCTGCCCTCGTCCCAGGTGATCCGCCTGTTTTCGAGATCGATCTGCCAGGTTCCCAGGTTTGCAGCCTCCAGGGCCAGCCGGTACTGGCATTCGAGGATCCGAACGGACTCCTCTGCCTGCTTCTGCCTGTCGATGTTGGTGCAGGTGCCGAACCAGCGGGCGATCTCTCCCGTGAGATCCTGGATCGGGATGGCCCGGGTGAGAAACCACTCATAATGTCCGGCGGCATTCCGGAGCCTGAATTCCCGTTCGTAGGGCTCGCCGGTTGCGATCGAGCGATGCCAGTGATCGAGAGCCCCGGGGAATTCGTCAGGGTGGATCGCCCTCTGCCAGCCTTCGCCCGTGGATTGCTCGGGGAGCAGCCCGGTGAATTCGCACCACCGGCGGTTGACGTAGTCGACATGGCCATCGGGGCGGGCCGACCAGACGAGTTGCGGCAGGGACTCCGCCAGAACGGCGAATTGCGTTTCGGTTTCCTTGAAATCCACTCAGAACTCCCGAGGACCGCCGGTGCGGCCTGTTCTCCCGAAGGCTAACTCTCTTGCTATCAGGGAAGCATAGTTGTCGGCCTTTTTCGAGGCTGACAACCCACAATGGGTTGAAGCCGCATTTTCCCGGGCGCAAGAGTAGCGCCAGCCTTGCGAAACCATTAAAAGGCCCCTGCGTCTGGCGCTTCTTGCTGCCAGAGCATAGATGCAGGGCAGCCCATGCCCCTTGAGGCGCCCCCTCCTAAGCCGAGGCTGATTGACAGTTTTCATGAACGATATGAGTTCCCACCCGGCGACCCCGCCGGAGATGTCCTCTGCCGAAGCTCTCCACCCGAAGGAGCGCCGCTCGCGACGCTTCGCCTGGATCGGCATGGCCGCCAGCATTGTGCTCTTCGGCGCCTCGCTGGTGGTTCTCTGGCACATGGTGTCGGAGATCGACGTCAATGAGCTGAAGGCGGCCTTCACGGCGGCGAGCTTCCGCCAGATCGGCCTGGCGGTCCTCTTCACGGCCCTCAGCTACAGCCTGCTCACCTGCTACGACGCCATCGCCCTGCGCCAGCTCAAGCTGCAGATTCCCTATCGCACGACGGCGCTCGCCTCCTTCACCAGCTATGCGGTGAGCTTTACCCTCGGTTTTCCTCTCCTGACGGCAGGAACTGTGCGGTACTGGATCTACTCCCCGAAAGGCGTCAAGCCGGGACGGGTGGCGAGCCTGACCGTGATTGCCGGCGTCACGTTCTGGCTCGGCATGGCGCTCGTGCTCGCCTGGAGCCTGATCCGCAAGGCCGATGAACTCGCAAGCCTGGTCTACACCAACATCTGGGTGAACCAGCTGGTCGGCCTCGGGGCAGCGGTGTTCGTCGTCGTCTACATGATCTGGGTTTCGCTCAGGCGACGCTCGGTCAGAATCCAGGGCTGGAAGCTGGAACTGCCGGGCTTTCGCCTGTCCCTCGCCCAAATCCTGATCGGCGCCGGCGACGTCTGCGCGGGAGCGGGCGTGCTGTTCGTGCTGCTGCCTGGCGGCCACAACCTGAGCTTCGAGACCTTCGTCGCGGTCTACATCTTCGCCGTCATGCTGGGCGTTGCGAGCCACGCCCCCGGAGGCCTCGGCGTGTTCGAGGCCACGATCCTGCTGGCGCTCTCGGCCTATCCCCGCGAGCCGGTTCTGGGCGCGCTGCTGCTCTACCGTCTCTGCTACTACCTGATCCCCTTCGTGATCGCGCTGGCGCTCCTCGGCGCCTACGAGATCCGCAACCGCATCCGCTCCGCCCGGCTCTCCTTCAAGCCGGACGACAATGAGGTTCCGGCGGAGTAGCGTCCGGCCGGGAGATGACACTGGGCGGGGCCTGGCCTAAACAGGGTTGCGACGCCTCCAAGACCCTCCATCATGACCGATCCCGACGACCTCACGCCGGAACCCAGGTCCCGGCGCGCCAATCCGATCCGCGATGCCGCCCTGCGCGGAGCCGTCGTGGCATGCTTCGTGCTGGTGCTCGTGGGCCTGGTGCGGGGCTACGGGGATGGATGGCTGCTGTTCTGGGCGATCGTCGCCGTTCTCGCAGGGTTCCTCGTTGCGAAGCCGCAGGCAAGGCTGCCCGGCGAGGGCGGGGCGAGGCCGAAGGCACCCCAGCGTTCCAGCGTCGCCGAGGCCGTGCTGGCTCAGATCCCCGACCCGGTGATCCTGGTGGATCGGAGGGCCGTGGTGCTCGAGGCCAACAGGGCAGCCCAGGCGCTCCTGGGAGGGTTGAAGATCGGCCATCCCCTGTCCTTCGCCTTGCGCAACCCCGATGTTCTCGACGGCATCCAGGAAGTTCTGGAGCGGGGCGAGCCCCTGAAGGTCGAGTATTCCGAGCGGATCCCGACGGAGCGCACCTTCGAGGTTCATATCGGCTCCCTGCAGGCCGATGCGCCCGGCACCGGGGTGGTCCTGTTCTTCCGCGATCTCACCTCGGCCCGGCGCCTGGAGGCCATGCGGGCCGATTTCGTCGCCAATGCCAGCCACGAGCTGCGCACGCCGCTCGCCTCGCTCCTCGGCTTCATCGAGACCCTCCAGGGTCCCGCCCGCGACGATCCCAAGGCCCGGGAGCGCTTCCTCGACATCATGAAGGGGCAGGCCGAGCGGATGAGGCGTCTGATCGACGATCTCCTGTCCCTGTCGCGCATCGAGATGCGCGCCCATCTCTCCCCAACCCAGACCGTGGATCTGGCCTCCATCGCCGCCCAGATGGTGGAGACCCTCTCGCCCCTGGCGCAAGAGCGGGGCGTGACCATCCAGGCCAGGCTCCCCGACCGCCCGACCCCCGTGCGCGGCGACCGCGACGAGCTGCTGCGGGTGGCGGAGAACCTGATCGAGAACGCGGTGAAATACGGCGAGAGCGGCGGCCGGGTCGAGGTGGAGGTTGCCCGCATCGGGGCCTCCGACGGCGATCAGGGACCGCATGTGGCCTTCAGCGTGCAGGATTACGGCCCCGGCATCGCCCCCGAGCACCTGCCGCGTCTCACCGAGCGCTTCTACCGGGCCGACGTCGCCCAGAGCCGTGACAAGGGCGGAACGGGGCTTGGCCTTGCGATCGTCAAGCATATCGTCACCCGCCACAGGGGCCGTTTCAGCATCGAGAGCGAGCCGGGCAAGGGCGCCCGGTTCACGGTGACGCTGCCGGGAGCGGAGGCAGGCCGCCCAGCCGATCCCATGTAGCGGCTGCCGATGTGGCAGGCGGAGGCCACGTTTGCGGGATCCTTTCGCGCTGTCATGTAATTGTCATCCAACTGTCGTAGAGGAGACATCCGTCAGGCCTAGCTGTCCCATCGCGTGATGTGGCCCTGGCCTTCGAAGCTGCCTGTCGCGCTTATGAACAGGAGACTTAACCGTGAAGATTATGTCCTTCGCCATTGCGGCCGGCCTTGCCGTCGCGAGCTTTACGACCACGGCTTCTGCTGCTGACATCACCGGCGCAGGCGCAACCTTCCCCTTCCCGGTCTATTCCAAGTGGGCTGAGGCCTACAAGAAGGAGACCGGTAACGGCATGAACTACCAGTCGATCGGCTCTGGCGGCGGCATCAAGCAGATTCAGGCCAAGACCGTGGATTTCGGTGCAACCGATGCCCCGATGAAGGGTGAAGATCTCGAGAAGAATGGTCTTCTGCAATTCCCGACCGTGATGGGCGCCGTTGTTCCGGTCGTGAACATCCAGGGCATCCAGCCCGGTCAGATCAAGCTCACGGGCCAGGTTTTGGCAGACATCTTCCAGGGCAAGATCCTGAAGTGGAACGATCCCAAGATCGCCCAGCTGAACGCCGGCGTGAACCTCCCCAATGCCAATATCACCCCGGTCTACCGCTCCGACTCCTCGGGCACGACCAGCGTGTTCACCACCTACCTGTCCCAGGTCTCCAGCGCCTGGAAGTCCGAGCTCGGCGCCGGCACCACCGTCAACTGGCCTGTTGGCCAGGGCGGCAAGGGCAACGAGGGCGTTGCTGCCACGGTGAAGCAGGTTCCGAACTCGATCGGCTATGTCGAGTATGCCTACGCCAAGCAGAACAACATCCCGCACACCCTGATTCAGAACCAGGCCGGCAAGTATCCGCAGCCCGAGATGAAATCCTTCCAGGCGGCGGCTGCCAATGCCAACTGGACGTCGGCTCCGGGCTTCGGCATCTCGCTGACCAACCAGCCTGGCGACGATGCTTGGCCGATCACGAACCCGACCTTCATCCTGGTCTACAAGACCGCGGAGAAGCCGGAGCAGACGGCCGAGGTCCTGAAGTTCTTTGATTGGTCGTTCAAGAACGGCGACAAGCTCGCGTCGGACCTCGACTATGTTCCGCTGCCGGACAACGTCGTCGAGCAGATCCGCGCCACCTGGGCCAAGGAGATCAAGACCAGCGCCGGCCAGCCCGTCTACAAGATGTAAGCTGGCTTCTGGCCTGTTGATGGAGTAAGGCGGATGGCTGTTTTGTCTGATGAGATCATCGTGTCGACCAACAAACAGACCGTCCGCCACCGCACTTCACCCCTCTTCGATCAGGGCTTTCGCTCGGCCAGCTACGGCTCTGCCCTGATCGTTCTCGCGGTCCTCGCCGGGATCATCGGAACGATGGTCTACGGTGGATGGCCGGCCTTTCAGGAATTCGGCTTCGGCTTCATCACGTCCAGCATCTGGAACGTGGGGGCAGACCAATATGGCGCCTGGGTTGCCATCACCGGCACATTGACCTCGGCTCTCATTGCCCTTGTCATCGGCGTTCCCATCTCGATCGGCATCGCGATCTTCCTGACGCAGCTTTGCCCCCCGTGGCTCCGGCGCCCGGTCTCGACGACCATCGAGCTGCTGGCTGCAGTGCCTAGCATCATCTACGGCATGTGGGGCCTTTTCGTCTTCGCCCCGCTTTTCGCCAACTATGTGCAGATCCCGCTCACGACCCTTGTCGAGGGCATACCGATCCTGGGGACCGTTCTCTATGCCCGCGTGCCGTCCGGGGTCGGGATGATGACGGCAGGGATCATCCTGGCGATCATGATCATCCCTTTCATCGCATCGATCACGCGCGATATCCTGGATCAGATTCCGACCGTGCTGCGCGAAAGCGCCTACGGCATCGGCTGCACCACATGGGAGGTTGTGCGCTACGTGCTGCTCCCCCAGGCGGGCGTCAGCATCATCGGTGCCATCATGCTGGGCCTGGGGCGGGCGCTCGGCGAGACCATGGCGGTGACCTTCGTCATCGGCAATGCGAACCGCCTGTCTCTTTCGCTCTTCGATCCGAGCTCGACGATCGCGTCCCGCATCGCCAACGAGTTCAATGAGGCAGCCGGCATGCAGATGAACGCTCTGCTGGCGCTGGGCTGCATCCTGTTCGTGGTCACCTTCATCGTGCTTGCCCTCGCGCGTCTTCTGATCGCCCGCATGAAGACTCATTGAGAGGTGGAGAATGGATACCGCCGTATATGATCAGGCCGCTACCGCGGCTCCGGCTCCCTGGGGGCGAGTGCGCCGCAGCCGCCACCTGGCGGATCGCGTGCTCAGGATCGTCTGCACGCTGTTCACGCTGCTGGGAGCATTCGTCCTGGGCTGGATCCTGCTGATGCTTGTGGTGGAGGGCATTGGAGGTCTCTCTCCCGAGGTGTTCACGGAGACGACCCCTGGCCCGGGAACGCAAGGGGGCGGTATCGCGAATGCTATTGTCGGCAGCTTGATCCTGACGGTTCTCGGCATCGTGATTGCAACGCCTATCGGCGTTCTCGCCGGAACCTATCTGGCCGAGTACGGCAAGGATTCGCCGCTCGCCACGATCATTCGCTTCGTGAACGACATCCTTCTCGCAGCACCCAGCATTCTGATCGGTCTCTTCGTCTATATCCTCATGGTGCAGCCGATGGGAGGCTATTCCGGCTGGGCCGGCGGCGTGGCGCTGGCGATCATCGCCATTCCTGTGATCGTGCGCTCGACCGAGGACATGCTGCGGCTCGTGCCGGGCTCCCTGCGGGAGGCAGGCGCTGCTCTGGGCGCTCCCATGTCGAAGGTGATCGTGAAGATCAGCTGGAAAGCAGCCCGCGCGGGTATGGTCACGGGCGTGATTCTTGCAACCGCGCGCATTGCCGGCGAGACTGCACCTCTGCTCTTCACGGCGCTCAACAACACGTTCTGGTTCAGCCCGAACCTGATGGGCGGCGTTTCGAACCTGCCTGTCACCATCTATCAATTCGCATTGGCGCCCTATCCGAACTGGCGCGAGCTGGCCTGGGCCGGAGCCCTCATCATCACCCTGTCGATCCTGGCGCTGTCCATCGTGGCGCGCCTGCTCCTGAAGAAGGATAAAGTCCGGTGAGCACGATTGCCCTCAACACGAGCAGCGCCATCGGCAACGCGGCCGCCGCCGATGCCGGCGCCCCGGTGCGCATCGCCGTCAGGAACCTCAATTTCTATTACGGCGACTTCCGCAGCCTGAAGGACATCTCCCTTGACTTCTACGACCGGCAGGTGACGGCGCTCATCGGTCCCTCCGGCTGCGGGAAGTCGACGCTGCTGCGCACCTTCAACCGCATCTACAGCCTCTATCCCGAACAGCGCGCCGATGGCGAGATCCTGCTCGACGGCCAGAACATCCTCTCGCCTTCCATCGACGTGAACGAGCTTCGCGCCCGCGTCGGCATGGTCTTCCAGAAGCCGACGCCGTTCCCCATGTCGATCTACGACAACATCGCCTTCGGCATTAAGCTCTACGAGAGGCTTTCGAAGGCCGAGCTCGACGGGCGCGTCGAGGAGGCCCTTCGGAAGGCGGCGCTCTGGGACGAGGTGAAGGACAAACTGCGCCAGTCCGGCATGGGCCTGTCGGGCGGTCAGCAGCAGCGCCTGTGCATCGCACGCACCATTGCCCAGCGCCCGGAGGTGATCCTCCTCGACGAGCCCACCTCGGCGCTCGATCCGATCTCCACGGGCAAGATCGAGGAGCTGATCGAGCAGCTCCGTTCCGAGTTCACCATCGTGATCGTCACGCACAACATGCAGCAGGCGGCGCGGATCTCGCAGTTCACGGCTTTCATGTATCTGGGCGAGCTCGTGGAGTTCGGGCCCACGACCAAGATGTTCATGAACCCGAGCAAGAAACAAACCCAGGACTACATCACGGGCCGCTTCGGCTGACCGGAGCGTTTCAAGGGAGGCCTATCCCATGGCGGAGCATATCGTCAGCTCCTACGACAACGACCTGCAGGGTCTTCGGCAGCGGATCTCCGAGATGGGAGGGATCGCCGAAAAGATGCTCGTCGATTCCATCGCGGCACTGGTGCGGCACGACAAGGGCTTGGCCCAGAACGTCGTCGCGTCGGACAAGCGCCTCGACATCCTCCAGCGTGAGGTGGAGGAGAGCGCCATCCTCACCATCGCCCGGCGCCAGCCCCTGGCGGTCGACCTGCGCGAGACCATCTCGGCGATCCGCATCTCCGGCGATGTGGAGCGCATCGGCGACATGGCGAAGAACATCGGCAAGCGGGCGCTCGCCATCGGCGACGACTTTCAGCCGCAGAAGATCGTGGTCGGCCTTCAGCACATGGGCGATCTCGTCCTCGGCCAGCTCAAGGACGTGCTCGACGCCTATGCGCAGAAGGACACCGCGAAGGCCCTCGACGTGTGGAGACGCGACGGCGCCATCGACGCGCTCTACACCTCCCTGTTCCGGGAGCTCCTCACCTACATGATGGAGGATCCGCGCAACATCTCGTTCTGCACGCATCTCCTCTTCTGCGCCAAGAACATCGAGCGCATCGGCGACCATACCACCAACATCGCCGAGACGGTCCATTACCTCGTCACGGGCGAGACCCTGGCCATCGACCGGCCGAAGAACGACCGTTCCATCGACGCCAGCATTCCCTCGGGAGCGTGACGATGGGGCCCCGCGTTCTGATCGTGGAGGATGAGGAGCCCTTGATGCTCCTCCTGCGCTACAACCTCGAGGCCGAAGGCTATGAGGTCGACGGCGTGTCCCGCGGCGACGAGGCGGAGATCCGCCTGCGGGAGCAGGTTCCCGACATCGTGCTGCTCGACTGGATGCTGCCCGGCCTCTCCGGCATCGAGCTGTGCCGCCGCATCCGCGCGCGCCCGGAGACCGAGCGCCTGCCGGTGATCATGCTCACGGCCCGGGGCGAGGAGGGCGACCGCATCCGCGGCCTTTCCACCGGTGCCGACGATTACATCGTCAAGCCCTTCTCCGTGCCGGAGCTTCTCGCGCGGGTGCGGGCGCTCCTGCGCCGGGCGAAGCCGGCTCATATCGCCACCCTTCTCAGGGCCGGCGACATCGAGCTCGACCGGGAGACGCATCGCGTGCGCCGCGCCGGCCAGGAGCTGCATCTGGGTCCGACCGAGTTCCGCCTGCTGGAGTTCCTGATGCAGAGTCCCGGCCGCGTCTTCTCCCGCGAGCACCTGCTCAACGCGGTGTGGGGCCACGACGTCTATATCGACGAGCGGACCGTGGACGTGCATGTGGGCCGCCTGCGCAAGGCGATCAACCTGCCGCGCAAGCCCGATCCCATCCGCACGGTGCGCGGCGCCGGCTATTCCTTCGACGAGACCTTCGCGCGCCAGGAGCAGGCGATGGATGCCTGAGGCATCCGATGGCGCATCAACAAGAAAGGCCGCATTGGGGAGACCCAATGCGGCCTTTTCCATGAAACTTCTTCAATTCAGGCCCGGGCCAGCTTGCGTTCGCGCTTGCGGTCGGCAACCGGCTGGTAGGCGATGCGGGCGTGGTGGGTGCAATAGGGCAGGCCCGTGATGGAACGGGCGCCGCAGAAGCGGAACTCCGGCTTGGTCGGGTCGCCCATGGGCCAGCGGCACATGGACTCGCGCAGGTCCATGATGGTCACGCGCTCGGACATGGGGATGGCCACGTCCTCCTCGGCGACGAAGACCTCGGGCTCCTTCGTGACGGGCTGCAGGGGCACCGGCGCGATCACCACGTTGCCGGGATGGGGCTGCGGCGGCAGGGGCGCCGGGGCGCTCGGGGCGCGGGTGGCCTTGCGCGGGCGGGCGGCTGCGGCTGCGGCAGGCTTGGCGTCCTTGGCGCGGCCGGAGAGGCCGAGGCGATGAACCTTGCCGATCACCGCATTGCGGGTGACGTTGCCGAGCTCGGCAGCGATCTGGCTTGCGCTCAAGCCATCCGTCCAGAGCTTCTTCAGAAGCTCGACCCGCTCGTCCGTCCAAGTTGCGCCCGCATCTATCATTTTTAACCTGCCTCCATGGGTGGCGGCGTTTCGGACTCAGAATCCCGGCTGCTTCGCGGACAGGGTTTTTATGTCCGACCGCGTTGCGAGGGTCGCTCCTGAGGGTGATTGCCGCCGCACGAATGCCGTACTCGACTGACCCGAAGTTACAGGATGGGTGGACTCGGGCGCAAGAGTCCCCGAACAGGGCCTGCCGTTTTCCCCAAGGAACTCTCCCAGGGGAAAAATTCCCTGTGATGAGTCAGTTCATTTCTCTTGAATTGACAGGGTGATGCGCCTCGTTAGAATCCCCGCCGTGCCGCCCTCGCTGGGGCGGCGCTTTCTTTTTCGGACCCGGGTGCGACCTTGGGTCCCTCAAGGCGGAGACAACCCGTGACATCGCCCCTGCTGCCCGTTTTCGCGCGCACCGACCTGTCCTTCGAGAAAGGGGAGGGGGCCTGGCTCCATGGCCGAGACGGCGAGCGATATCTCGATTTCGGGGCCGGCATCGCGGTCAATGCCCTCGGCCATGCCCATCCGCACCTCGTCAAGGCCCTCACGGAGCAGGCCGGAAAAGTCTGGCACACCTCCAACCTGTTCCGGATCCCGGAGGGCGAGCGCCTGGCCCAGCGCCTGGTCGACAACACCTTCGCCGACGTGGTCTTCTTCTCCAATTCCGGCGCCGAGGCGAACGAGGCGGCCATCAAGATGGCCCGCAAGTACCATGCCGCGAAGGGGCAGCCGGAGCGCTTCCGCATCGTCACCTTCGAGGGCGCCTTTCACGGCCGGACCCTGGCGACCATCGCCGCCGGCGGCCAGGCCAAGTACCTGGAGGGCTTCGGCCCCAAGGTGGAGGGCTTCGATCAGGTTCCCGTCGAGGACCTGAATGCCCTGAAGGCCGCCATTGGCCCCGAGACGGCCGCCCTGATGATCGAGCCGATCCAGGGAGAAGGGGGCATCCGCACGGTGTCCAACGCCTTCCTGCGCGAGCTGCGCGCCCTCTGCGACAGCCACGGCCTGCTCCTGATCTTCGACGAGATCCAGACGGGCGTCGGCCGCACCGGCAAGCTCTTCGCCTATGAATGGACCGGCGTGACCCCCGACATCATGTCCGTGGCCAAGGGCATCGGCGGAGGCTTCCCCCTCGGCGCCTGCCTCGCCACCGCCGAGGCGGCCCAAGGCATGACCGCGGGCACCCACGGCACCACCTTCGGCGGCAATCCGCTCGCCATGGCGGTGGGCAACGCGGTGCTCGACGTGATCCTGGCTCCCGGCTTCCTGAAGGAGGTCGAGCGCAAGGGGCTGCTGCTCAAGCAGCGCCTGGCCGAGCTGAAGGACCGCCACCCGGGCATTATTGCCGAGGTTCGCGGCCAGGGTCTCATGATGGGTCTGCGCACCGTGGTCCCCAATACCGGGTTCATCGCCGCCGCCCGGGCGCAGAAGCTGCTCGTGATCGGGGCAGGCGACAACGTCGCCAGGCTCCTGCCGCCGCTGATCATCGGCGATGCGGAGATCTCGGAAGCCGTCAACCGCATCGAGGCCGCCTGCGAAGCCTTGGAAGCTGAGCAGGCATCGGCCGCCCAGCGGGGAGCCGTTCAATGAAGACCCGTCATTTCCTCGACCTCAGCGATTTCTCCGGCGAGGAGATCCGCACCCTCCTCAAGATCGGCTCGGACATCAAGGCCAAGCGCCGCCGGGGCGAAAAGGCCAAGGAGCGCCCGCTCGAGGGCAAGGTCTTGGCCATGGTGTTCGACAAGCCCTCCACCCGCACCCGCGTCTCCTTCGACGTGGGCATGCGCGAGCTCGGCGGCGAGACCCTGATGCTCACCGGCAAGGAGATGCAGCTTGGCCGCGGCGAGAGCATCGCCGACACGGCGCGGGTGCTGTCGCGCTATGTGGACGCCATCATGATCCGCACCCTCGACCATGCCATGGTGACGGAACTCGCGCAGTACGCCACGATCCCCGTGATCAACGGCCTGACCAAGATGACGCATCCGTGCCAGATCATGGCCGACATCATGACCTTCGAGGAGCATCGCGGTCCCATCGAGGGCAAGACGGTCGCCTGGACGGGCGATGCCAACAACGTGCTGGCCTCCTGGATCCATGCGGCGGCGCGGCTCAATTTCCGGCTCAAGATCGCCACCCCGCCGGAACTTGCCCCGCGTCCCGAGCTTTTGTCCTGGGCGAAACAGGAAGGGGCCGAGATTAGCGTGACCACCGATGCCTTCGAGGCTGCCGACGGCGCCCATGCGGTCGTCACCGATTGCTGGGTGTCCATGGGCGACGACGACGAGTTCCGCCGCCACAACCTGCTCAAGCCCTATCAGGTCAACAGCAGACTCATGGGCGTAGCCGACAAGGACGCGGTCTTCATGCACTGCCTTCCCGCCCATCGCGGAGAGGAGGTCACGGACGAGGTCATGGACGGGCCGCAATCGGTGGTCTTCGACGAGGCCGAGAACCGGCTCCACGCCCAGAAGGGAATCCTGGCGTGGTGCCTGGGAGCAGCAAGCGCATGAGTTCAGCTTCGTTCGAAGGTCACGATGACGTCGTCCTGCCCTTCGCGGTCGAGCCCCTCGACGTGCGCGGGCGCGTGGTGCGCCTCGGAGCCTCCATCGATACGATCCTGGCCCGCCACGGCTACCCGGACAAGGTGGCCCGCGTCATCGGCGAGGCCGCGGCGCTGACCGTCATGCTTGGCGCGTCCCTCAAGATCGAGGGGCGCTTCCAGCTTCAGACCAAGACCGACGGCATCATCGACATGGTGGTGGTGGATTTCAACGCCCCGGACCGTCTGCGCGCCACCGCCCGCTTCGACAAGGACAGGCTCGAAGCGCTCGCCCAGGCCTCACCGGGGACCGGCGAGCTTCTCGGCTCGGGCTATCTCGCCATGACCATCGACCAGGGCTCCGAGCGCAGCCGCTACCAGGGTGTCGTCGCCCTCGAGGGCCAGGGCTTCGAGGAAGCCGCGCACCAGTATTTCCGCCAGTCGGAACAGATCCCGACGCAAGTGCGTCTGGCGGTGGCCGAGCAGTTCGAGGACGGCCGTCGTGCCTATCGCGCCGGCGGCCTGATGATCCAGTTCCTGCCCTCGTCCCCCGAGCGCCTGCGCCAGGCCGATCTCGATCCGGGCGACATCCCGGAGGGCCATCCCTCGAACGACCTTGCAGGCCCGTCGGAGGACGATGCCTGGGTCGAGGCCAAATCCCTGCTGGCGACGGTGGAGGATCACGAGCTGATCGACCCGGCGGTCTCGAGCGAGCGCCTGCTCTACCGGCTCTTCCACGAGCGCGGCGTGCGCGTCTTCGAAGGGCAGCACGTGCACGAGGAATGCACCTGCTCGCACGAGCGCATCATGGGCATGATGCGCCGCTTCTCCCCGCAGGACCGCCGCGACATGGTCGGCGACAACGGCCGCATCGGCATCACCTGCGAGTTCTGCTCCCGCTTCTACGACCTCGATCCGGCGGAGGTGGAGGCGGAGATCGCGAAATCGGAATCGTAGGACCGCATCCAGCTTGCCACTGCGCAGCCCGCAGGTCGCGCTTAAGGACCCCTAACTCTCTTCACGTCATCACCGGCCTTGTGCCGGTGATCCCGATTGATGGAGCGCCGCGCTTTCACTCCTTGGGATGGCCGGGACAGGTCCGGCCATGACGAGGCGAGGGTAATCAAGAACTCGCGCACGCCGCCGCGAGCCGCCTCATGAAGGCGGCTCCGGCCTCCAACTGGTCGAGGGTGATGTACTCGTCGGGCTGGTGCGCCTGGTCGATGGAGCCTGGGCCGCAGACCACGGTCGGGATGCCGGCCGCCTGGTAGTGCCCGGCTTCGGTGCCGAACGGCACGGTCTGCGTCCGGTTCCTGCCGGCGAGCCGCAGGGCGAGCGTTTCCGCGAAGGAGCCCGGATCGGGCGCAAGCCCCGGCACCGCCACTTCGAGCTTCGTTTCGATGCGCCCGAACGCGCCGAAGCGGTTGAGGCGCTTCAGGGCAACCTCCTGCGCGAAGGCGTCGAGCCGGTTCGGGATCTCCTGCGGGTCGAGGTTCGGCAGGCCGCGGAACTCCCAGTGGAAGGTGCAGGACTTGGAGAGGATGTTGCGCGCCGTGCCGCCCGCGATCGTGCCCACATGCACGGTCGTATAAGGTGGGTCGAAGCGCCCGCTCGTGTCCCCGCGCTCCATCATCTCGTCGGCGATGCGGTTGAGCTCCGCGATCAGCTCGGCCGCCGTCATCACCGCGCTCGCGCCGAGATAGGGCTTGGAGGAATGGGCCTCGAAGCCGTGCACGGTGGTGGAGAAGGTCACGACGCTCTTATGCGCGTCCACCACCTCCATCATCGTCGGCTCGCCCACGATGGCTGCCCTCGGCAGAGGCAGGTCGCGGCCCATCCGGCGGATGGTGTCGACGACGCCGAGGCATGTCGTCTCCTCGTCGTAGGAGAGCATGATGTGGATCGGCGTGGCGAGGTTCGCGGCCTTAAACTCGGGGACCAGCGCGAGCGCCAGGGCGTCGAACGCCTTCATGTCCACCGCGCCGCGCCCATGGGCCCGCCCGTTCTCGACGCGCAGGGTAAAGGGGTCCGCCGTCCAGCTCTGCCCCTCGACCGGCACCACGTCGGTGTGGCCCGAGAGCACGATTCCGCCGCGGTCCTGCGGGCCCACCGTCGCATAGAGCGCCGCCTTGTCCCCGGCTTCGTTCGGCACGCGGACGTAAGGCACGTTCCAGCCCTGCAGGTAGTCTTCCACGAAGGCGATCAGGGGCAGGTTCGACTTCGTGCTCACGGTGTCGAACGACACGAGCTTCGCGAGCATTTCGAGCGGCGTCAGCCGCTGGCCGGTGCGGGGCATCAGGATCCTCAGTGCAGCACGCGCCTAGCGCGCGGGATATCGAGCGAGAAGGCGGGGATTTCAGCCTCGAAGGTCTCGCCGCTCGCGGTCTCCATGAGGTAGGTGCCCTGCATGGTGCCGCTCGGCGTCGTGAGCGGACAGCCGCTTGTGTAGCTGAAGCTCTCGCCGGGCCCCAGCACCGGTTCCTCGCCGACGACGCCTGGGCCGCGCACCTCCTGCACGTGGCCGTTCTCGTCGGTGATGCGCCAGTGGCGGGCTCGGAGCTGAACCCGCTCCAGGCTCGTGTTGATGATCTCCACCGTGTAGGCGAAGAAGTAGCGGCCGTCGTCGGGAGATGATTCTTCGGGCATGTAGCGGGGTGTCACGGTCACGGAGATGCCGCGGGTCACAGCCTTGTACATGGGTCCCCTTCAGCCAGTAGAGAAGTTCCACCCGCCCGTGGTAAGGCCCTCCTCACACCTCGTCAATCGAGGCAGGGGAGAGCGGGCCATGCTCGACGGATGGGTGCGGCGCAGGATCGATCCGCTGCTGGAGCGGCTGGGGCAGGGGCTCGCGCGGGCAGGGATCTCCGCCGATGCGGCGACTTTCGCCGGGCTCGGCCTCGGCCTGGCGGCGGCCCTCATGATCGTCCTGCAGCGTGATGGGGCGGCGCTCGTCCTGTTCGGGTTGAACCGGCTCCTCGATGGGCTCGACGGGGCCATCGCCCGCGCCGGCCGGAGCACGGACCGGGGCGGCTTCTTCGACATCGTCTGCGACTTCGCCCTCTATGGCGCCGTGCCCCTGGCCTTCGCGTTGCGTGAACCGCAGGCCTTCGCCCTGCCGGCGGCCGTGCTCCTGTTCTCGTTCTACGTGAACGGGGCAGGATTTCTGGCCTTTGCGGCGGTGGGAGCCAAGCGGGGGATGACTACCACCGTCCGGGGTGTCAAATCGATCTCCTTCACCGCCGGCTTCATGGAGGGCACGGAAACGATCCTGTTCTTCGCCGCCATGATCCTGTTCCCCCGGTCCTTTCCGATCCTGGCCTATGCCTTCGCGGGGCTGACCGTCATGAGCGCGCTCGCCCGGGCGACGCTCGCCTGGCACGTCTTTCGGGACGAGCCCGAGGAAAGCGATTGAGAATTCCGTAACAACCCTTAGAGATACTGCCAGACTTCACAGCGAGAGGGGCAGGGGCCCCGGAAGACGGACATGGTTGCGTTGAAGGACGGGATCCAATCGGCCGAGGCCATCATGCGCCTTGCGGAAGCGGGCGCCATCAGGCCGGAGACGCCCTTCGCCTCCGACCAGGTCCAGCCGGCGAGCCTCGACCTCAGGCTGGGGCGCAGGGCCTTCCGGGTGCGCGCCAGCTTCCTGCCTGGCCGCAAGCACACGGTGCAGGACCGCCTCGACCAGCTGAGCTTCCACGAGATCGACCTCGCCCGTGGCGCCATCCTTGAGACGGGCAGCGTCTACATCGCCGAGCTCCAGGAGGAGCTGGCCCTGCCGGAGGACCTGTCCGCAGCGGCCAATCCCAAGAGTTCGACGGGCCGGATCGACGTGTTCACGCGGGTGATCACCGATCACGGCCAGGAATTCGACACGATCGGCGCCGGTTACCGCGGCCGCCTCTATGCGGAGATCTCGCCCCGCACCTTTCCGGTGCTGGTGCGCACGGGCACGCGGCTCTCCCAGCTCCGGCTGCGCAAGGGCGAGGTGCGCCTGAGCGATGCCGACCTCCTGGCGCTGCACCGGCGCGAGCGGGTGGTGACCTCCGCCGAGCCTTCGATCCAGGACGGCGTCGCCGTGAGCGTGGATCTGGCGGGTTTCGGCTCCGACAACCTCATTGGCTACCGGGCCAAGCGCCATACCGGGCTGGTCGACGTGGACAAGCCGGGCTCCTGCCGCATCGCGGATTTCTGGGAGCCGCTCTACGCGGATGCCTCCCGCACCCTGATCCTCGATCCCGGCCAGTTCTACATCCTCGCCTCCAAGGAGGCGGTGCACGTGCCGCCGGACTATGCCGCCGAGATGGTGCCCTTCGATCCGCTCGTGGGCGAGTTCCGTGTTCACTATGCCGGCTTCTTCGATCCGGGCTTCGGCCATGCCGGAGCCGGAGGGGAGGGGGCCCGCGCCGTGCTCGAGGTGCGCTCCCGCGACGTGCCTTTCATCCTGGAGGACGGGCAGATCGTCGGCCGCCTCGTCTATGAGCGCATGGCCGAGCGGCCCGCGGTGCTCTACGGCGCCGGCGCCGGCTCGAACTATCAGGCGCAGGGGCTGAAGCTCTCCAAGCATTTCCGCTGACCGGCCGCGGGCCTGCCGGTCCGGGCTAAAAATTTAGAATTCATTCCAATTGTCGGCCGGGGCCGAATCTGCCAGAACCAAGCTGTGCCATGTCACGGCCCGCTATGGCCTCGGATCCCTGCCCATGAAAACCAGCTCGGCCCAGCAAGAGACGCTCTTTCCAGTCAAGGCGGAGGTCTCGGCCCATGAGATTGCGCGCGTGTTCGGCCGGGCGCACGATCTCATCCGCAACGGCGACGGGCTGCAGCCCGACGATGCCTTGGACGAATTCACCAAGGTTCTGTTCGTGTTCCTCCACGCGCCGGAGGGCGGCGGCAGCGTCGACTTCCGGGAGCTGTCCCGCGCCAGGCCCGAGGAGGCCGCCCGGCAGTTCCGCGCGCTGTTCGCCCGCTTCCTGCGCGAGCGCGAGGAGCACGATCCGTCCGTCTCGGCGCCGGCGCTGCGCCTGAGCGACCGCACCCTGCACCAGGTGGTCGGCACGATCAGCGAGGTCGATCTGCGCGGCCTCGACTTCGATCTCAAGAGCGCCGCCCTTCGGGTCTTCCTCACGGGCGCCTCGCGGCGTGGCCTCGGCGTGTTCCTCACGCCCGACACGGTCGTCCAGATGGTGGTCGATGCGGTCGATCTCGCCCCCGGAAGCAGGCTTCTCGATCCCTGCTGCGGCTCGGGCAGCTTCCTGCTGCACTCCCTGCTGAGGTGGCGCCGGATCGCGGGCTCGGGCACCGGGGCGCAGCCGAATCACGACGTCTGGGCCTGCGAGCGCAACGAACGCATCCTGCGGCTGGCGGAGATCAATATCGGCGCCCGCATCGGCGGGCGCTTCCATCGCGCGCAGCTCGACTCCCTCATGCCCCTGAAGCAGGCCGGCGACGCCCCGGACTGGTTCGCGCATGGGAGCTTCGATGCGGTTTTCACCAATCCGCCGTTCGGAGTTTACGTGGATCCGTCGGTGGTGAGCGAGGACGAGTTCAGGACATCGTCCGCCGGCAATCCGACCAGTCGCTTTCCGAGCGAGTTCCTCTTCCTCGAACGCTGCCTGCAGCTTCTGCGTCCCGGCGGCATTCTCGCCATCGTGGTGCCCAACAGCGTGCTGACCACCACGCGGCTTTCCAAAGCGCGCTCCATCATCGACACCCTGGGCGTCCTGGTCGCGGCGGTGACGCTGCCGCCCGAAACCTTCTACACCGCCGGCACCCAGGCCACGACCTCGGTACTCTTCTTCGTCAAAAGAGGCGGCGGCGACCTGGTGCACCATGAGCCGGGCCTGGTGTTCCACGCCCGCCCCGGCAATATCGGCTACGATTCCACGGGCCGCGAGCGCTCCGGCAACGAGTTGCCGCAGGTCAGCCGCGCGCTCTGTGCCTACTTCAAAGGCGGGCCGGCGCTCGATCACGCGGTCCGGGTCAAGCCGGGAGAGGAGTTCTCGGATTTCTGCATCCAGCTGACCCGCCCGGCGAAATCGCGGGCCTCCGGCGCGCAGGGCTTCAAGCTCGGCGACATCGCGACGGTGGTTGCAACAGGCAAGACGCCGCCGCGGGATCAATACCTGGACGAGGACGGCTTCTTCATCCTCAAGGTCGGCAATCTTACCGGCAGCGGCATCGACTGGTTCGCGCGAGACCGGAATTTCGTGTCCCGCGCCTATATGGAGAAGATCAGGGCCTCGCGCAGGGCCGAGAGCCTGATCCTGCGGCCGACCGACATCGTGCTGACCTCGACGGCCCACGCGCCGAAATATATCGGCAAGAAGGTGGACATGGTGGGCGAGGTGCCGGACTTCATCCCTCCGGAATGCACCTTCGTCGGCGAGGTGATGATGGTGCGGGCGAACCCGGACCGGATCTCGCCGCTCTATCTCCTGGCCTACCTGCGCACGGAGCAGGCGCAGGAGGTTCTCCAGAGGATGATCCGCGGCCAGACGGCCCACCTCTATCCCGACGACGCGGCGGAACTGCTCGTCCCCGATCCGGGCCGCCTCAACGGCGAGAGGCTGGAGCAGCTCCTGAGCCTTGTCTCCGACCAGATGGCCCTGGCCGCCGCCCAGCTTCGGAAGAGGCGCGACATCGCCGCCCTCAACGCGGAGCTGTTTTCATAGCCGGCATGGCATGTCCGGGCGTTCCCGGACCTGCCTTTCATTCATCGGAGCTGTGCCGGGAGCCATTCCTCGTGACCGGTAATGCCGTCCCGGTACAGGCCCTCAGCCAGCACATCCGCCAGCTCCTCGTCGCTCCAGCGATCCGCCAGTCTCGTGCGCTGCAGGATGTCGAGGCACAGGGCCTTGCTGCTCCCTGAGGCGAGCCTCACTCCGAAGCGGTCCCGCAGCGCATCGATGGCCGCATCGGAGAGGTTGCTGGCGCGCGAGAATTCGACCAGGGACGGCAGCGGGATCGGCTGCGGGCGATCCCGGCCGGGAAAGATCAGGGTGCTGATCGTATCCTTGGCGCCGATGACCGAGTGATAGATCAGCTCCGGCTTCATCAGATAGAACTTCAGCTGGAACGGCCAGAGATTGAACGGCGCCTTCGAGGTCGAACGCGCGCGGATGTTGAAGTAGTAGTCGACCATGCAATAGGCGAAGCCCCTCTGCCGCGGATCGACCCGGTAGATCCGCGCGTTGATGTCGGCCGCCTGCGCGAAGTCGGCGAAGTCGAACAGGACGAGATAGTACCATTGCGGATCGAAGAGCTGGCGCAGCTCGTCGTCGTGCCGGATCCCGATCAGCCACTTCGAGTCGTCGTTACGCTTCAGTTTCGTGCTGCCGCATTCGGAGCAGGCCTGCTCGATGCTCGCCACGGGCGCGTCGCAGGCATTGCATTTCCCGAGCTGGTCGACCCGCGTGCAGGTCTTGATTTCCGCATAGGAGCCGTCCGGAAGCACGAGGTCCTTCCCGCGTGCTCCTGACCGCCCGCCGCGGTAGCCCGTCACCACGGAGGTCAGGTGCTGGCCGACATAGCCCATGCGCGCCTGCGGCGTCTGGAACGTGATGTTGGACCACTTTCGCAGGTCGGCGCGCAGGCGCACATAGAGGTCGAAAAGGAGCTGCTCGGACGCGGCGACCGTGCCGAGGGCCTGGGCGATGGAATGCTGCATTCTGGATGATCGCTTCCGGGTTGGCGAAAGGGGGAGCCTTGCCCCATCGGCAGCATCTCGTCCATTCCCGTGATCTCCAATTGACGCCATGCAGCGGCTTCCGGTAGGAATAGGAGCAGGCGGGTATGATGTAATGGTAGCCTGTCAGCTTCCCAAGCTGAACGCGCGGGTTCGATTCCCGCTACCCGCTCCAACGATCCCCGGGTCAAAGCACGCAGCCTACGGATTGAGGCGAGTCGAACACCCGACGCTTCTCGGGTGTTGACAAACGATCCGGGAATCGACATATCCGCAGCCCCGCCGGAATTCAGTTCGGGCAGGCTTCAATCTCACAAGAGACCTGACGCAGCCGAGGTCCTCGGATCCCGCAACGCGTGACGGTCCCGGCCATGATCTCGAAAGGTTATGGCCACGCCACGAGCCGCAGACGCCAGTCATTGGCACGTCCGAGCGGCTCCTCTGACGACAGGTGAATGTATCCGGATCGAATTCGTTGATCTGGATCAAGTAAACGCAGGGGACGAATACGTCTTTTGCGAACGGTGAAGCTTGCCTATGCTTGAAATCTGGCGGGGGAAGGCAAAAAATTTCGAAGGAATTTCGAAATTGCTGTTGACCTTCCGGAGAGGTTCGGATAGAACATCCTCATCGGCGGCGCGGTTCTTTGTTGAGCTTGTGCTGTGGGGAGCTTCGGGCTCTGGCTGGTCCGCTCGGGACGGCCGGGGTGTTTGAGGTTCTTTTCCGTCCCTGCTGGGATGGGTTTTGCTCTTTGACATTGTTGAGAAGGAAAGAGAAGCGTAGGCGGCGGTGTCCTTGCGCCGGCCCGAGAGGGCCGGGTGGAATAGACATCGACCAGTCTTGCGCTTTGGTGAGTACACCGCTTCGGTT
>NZ_JAAAXJ010000073.1 GCF_009910705.1 Microvirga arsenatis | reverse complement strand
CATGCTTTGGGTCTGGAGCATCCGCACGAGAGCGGCATGCCGCTCGACCGGGACTCGCTCGAGTACACGGTGATGAGCTACCGCTCCTACACGGGCGCCTCCACCACCGGCGGCTACGTCAACGAGAGCTGGGGCTATGCCCAGTCGCTGATGATGTACGACATCGCCGCCCTGCAGGCCCTGTACGGCGCCAACTACGCCACCCACAGCGGCAACACCCGCTACGCCTGGAGCCCCACCACCGGCGAGACGTTCGTCAACGGCATCGGCCAGGGCGCGCCCGGAGACAACCGCATCCTGCTCACCGTGTGGGACGGCGGCGGCCTGGACACCTACGACTTCTCCGCCTACGCCACCGGCCTGACCATCGACCTGCAGCCCGGCGCCTGGAGCACCACCTCCCCTGCCCAGCTCGCCCGCCTGCACTGGAACGGCTCCAAGCTCGCCGCCGGCACCATCGCCAACGCCCTCCTCCACCAGGGCGACACACGCGCCCTCATCGAAAACGCAACCGGCGGTTCCG
>NZ_JAAAXJ010000072.1 GCF_009910705.1 Microvirga arsenatis | reverse complement strand
TCAGCCGCGAGCTGTCGCACCGGATCAAGAACATCTTCGCGGTGGTTACCAGCCTCGTGGCCCTCGCGTCCCGGAAGGACGAAGCCGTCAGGCCCTTTGCGACCGCCCTGGTGCAGCGCCTGAACAGCCTCGCGCATGTGCACGCGTACATCCAGCCGCACAACCCGTTGAACGAAGCCGATCCAGCGAGCCGGACGGTCCTGGGTCTCCTGCGTATTCTCGCCCATCCCTACATGCACGAGCAGGACATGCACGAGCAGGATGGCCAAAGCTCATCGGATGATGCCCGGCTGGCGATTGGAGGCGACGACGCTCCGGTTGGTGCCGGGGCGGGCACCGCACTGGCGCTCATCATCCACGAGCTTGCGACCAACGCCGTCAAGTACGGCAGCCTCTCGCGTCCGGAAGGATACGTCACCATCCGAGGAGAACTCCTGCCAGACGATCAGTTCCGGCTGACTTGGCAGGAACGTGGCGGTCCACCGGTTCAGGGACCGCCAGCCCACCGGGGCTTTGGGACAGTGCTCGCCGATCGCGGAGCGACCGGGC
>NZ_JAAAXJ010000071.1 GCF_009910705.1 Microvirga arsenatis | reverse complement strand
TTTGACCTAAGTTCGGCGAGCATGCCGATCTCCACTATCCGATCGCCCGTCCTGAACCGCATCGGATTGATCCACGGGAGTTCCACGTGAGGGTTGTCCAAGTCGACCGCGCATTCCAGGCGCAAAGCTCCCCACCCGATGAGCGGGAAGATTTCTCCAGGCTATTCGGCAGCAGTGTCGTGGCGTTCCGCCTGCGGAGCCGGCGGTTGGAGGTTGAGCCGCATGGCGGAGGCTTCAGCATCAAGACCGTCTTCTCGGGCCAGGAACGGTATTGGTTCGGCGACAGGACCTCAGTCGTGTGTCCCGGCGAGGTTCTCCTGGTCAATCCAGGGGAAACATACGCCAGCGAGATCCGAACGCCGATTGAGACCGACAGCTTCTCCTTGTTCTTCCCCAAGCACTGGCTCGACGCTGAAATGGCGGCAGGACGCGCACAGGCGCTGCGGCATGCGCTCGACCGGGGTCTGTCGTCCCTCAGTTTGCGCAGTACCCCCCGGCTCCCGCAGGAGTTGCGCAAGCTCGCCGAAGCGCTCACCTCTGGAGCGGACCAGCTGGC
>NZ_JAAAXJ010000070.1 GCF_009910705.1 Microvirga arsenatis | reverse complement strand
TCTTCACCTGGACCGGCTTCTATGTCGGTGTGAACGCCGGCTATGGCTGGTCGGACGACGACTTCGACGCGGTCGACCTGGCCGACGACGATGACGACGGCGGCTTCGTGGGCGGCGCTCAGGTGGGCTACAACTACCAGATCGGCTCCTTCGTGGTCGGTCTCGAGGGCGACATCCAGTACGCCGACTTCGGCGCTGACGGCGCCTTCGACATCGACGGCGACGGCGATGCCGACGGCGAGTTCGACTCCAGCGACTGGTTCGGCACGGTGCGCGCCCGCGCCGGCGTGGCCTTCGACCGCGCCCTGATCTACGCCACCGGCGGCTTTGCCTTTGCCGATGACGCCAACGGCTGGGTTGTGGGCGGCGGCGTCGAGTACGCCTTCACCAACAACCTGTCGGCCAAGGTGGAAGGCCTGTACGTCAACCTCGACAACGACGACGACTTCCCGGGCTTCGACGGCGAGACCGACTTCGGCGTCATCCGCGCCGGTCTGAACTTCCGCTTCGGCACCTACTAAGATCCGGCGCCGCAGCACAACACAACAAGGCCCGGGG
>NZ_JAAAXJ010000007.1 GCF_009910705.1 Microvirga arsenatis | reverse complement strand
TATGGTCCGTCATGGCGTGGTCTCCCGCGGGATCGCGGCGCTCCAACGCCCGAATCCCGGTGTGTGGGTTGCAACACCCGGAGACTACGCCACCCTCTCAAAAGTCCACCACATCCAAGACGGCACCATATTCTTTATCCACTGAAGCAGTTTCGAGGAGATGCTTCATCATCAACCCACCCGCAACCAGCCAAGAGACGGTTCGCTAGCGCGGCTGAAAGCGATGACGAGGACAGCAAGTGACAGAATCTTGGAACTCCACAGCCGCAAGCAAGTGCTTGCTGACTATCACACTATGCTCGTGAATAGCATTCTCTGTTCCAGAATTCCTGCCCCGCGCTCGCCCTTTGGAGCGCAATCATCCTCTGCTTATGAGAGCGACCGGTGAAGCTCAGCCTTACCAATATTGGACTTCTGTTTGGCTACGTGCTTTTTATGACCGCAGGCCAAATCGCATTCAAATATGTTGCGAGGGATCTAAGCTATTCGGCATCCCTCGCCGAAATTGCCTCGAAACTGCCGTTTAGTTTCAGTTTTTGGGCAACTGGTACTCTCTACGGTTTTTCTATGGTATATTGGATCTGGCTCTTGTCACGGATCCCATTGACCATAGCTTATACCTTTGCATCGTTATCATTTATCCTTCTGCCTCTGGCCAGTTGGTTGATCTATTCAGAACCACTTAGTGCTAAATATTGGGTTGGGGTTGGATTTGTGGTAATCGGGATATCGCTAGTCATTAGCTAGAATGAAAAATGCAATAGTCTTTAAAGAAGATGCACGATCTTAGCGCGGCACAGCTATGACTGACCGTCAGCGAAGTTCCCAGCTATTAAAGCGGCCGGCGGCTCCTGCAGATCAATACTAATCGGGGATTCTGTAACTATTTCCGCCACCGCTTGTGGTGACCTCTTCCCTGACTCTTTCATCGTCCGTCGCATCACCTTCGTCCGTTAGGCGGCATTCTGCGGCTGATCCTCAGGTTGCATTTGTGCGCCACCTAGCCGGGCGTGATCACTGCCACCACCTTAGCCTCACGGATGCGGCTGCCCTCGCCTTCGCATCCGAACTCCTTGACTGGGCAATGGGGCAGACTCTGCCGATGGGCCTACTGGAGCCCGTGCCCGCGAGATGACCTGGCGGTGCAAGAGCTTTTCCCTGCTGGCGCCGCCTAGGGAGTGGCGGAAGGCGGGAGTCTAGCCGCGCTAGCCTGTGTAGAGCCAACGGTGGATTGAGACCCTGAGCCAACTGACCAAGTGTTATGATGCCATGGAGGAGAGGGTATGGGACGTACATCCCCTTACGAGCCGGTGACTTTGCAAGCTCCCCAACCGCGCGGTGACGCTACTGCCGCGTCAGCGCAGGATCTTTGGTCACAGGTCTTCCCAAAGCTGATCAGAGCCTAAAACACGCACATTAGATTAGCTGTTGTGCTCGTTCTCCAGCCCTCTGAAGATCACAGATCTATGTGGAGACGTGTAGACAGAACTCTCCCTACTCGGTAAGGCAACAGCAGCGCACAGGAGATTATAGATGGAATGTTCCATTTGCTCAAATCAGATGGAGCCCGACGTTCTTGAGCAAACGTTTCGCTGTACGCGATGCGGCTTCTTTAGCAGCACGCTTCCTGTGACTATCAACAGCGGAAGCCGGATCGATGAAAGAGTAAGGGAGCAAGGATTAAAGCCGGTACGACTCGCTAACTTCAAAGAACTCCTCGATGCCTGCTCAGACGTGGCCCCGAAGGGAACCCTACTGGATGTTGGATGCGCGCACGGGTGGTTCATCCAAGCTGCAGAAGCGAGAGGATACAAAGGCGTTGGCATTGAACCTGACTCAAGCATGGCCGCTTTGAGTCGCAAAGCAGGAATCCACGTTATTGAAGGCTACTTCCCTGAGGCGCTTCCAGATGGTGCGCGTTACGACGTCATTACGTTCAACGATGTTTTTGAACACTTACCTGACGTCAACAAAATGGCGCAAAGTATCCGCGAGCGCCTAACTCCCAGTGGAGTTGTCATCATCAACTTGCCGGTCACGGACGGCACCATCTTCCGCCTGTCGCGTATGGCAGCCCAACTTGGCATGAAAGGAAGCTTGGCAAGGATGTGGCAACAGGGTCTCCCCTCGCCTCACCTGAGTTACTTCTCAACGGAGAACTTACCACGGCTAATGGAACGTCACGGCTTCCGGTTGGTCAAATCTGGACCGCTAACCTCAATCATCACAAATGGCCTTTATGAGCGTATTCGTGCTGATAGAAATATTTCAATTCCCAAAACCCTGCCAGTGTATGCAGCCGCAAGAGCAATTGCCCTGTCCAGCAGATTTTTCACATCCGACGTCTGGTACTTTGCCTTCAGACCCATATAGTGGATCCTATTATTACGCAACTACGCTCTCAAATAATAACTTCCAGTGGGCCAGATGAAACACAGCGCAAACCTGAATCTAAATCTCTCCGCTATTAATCTTGGAGCGCTGGTCATTGTCGTCGGAACAGCGCTAGCAGCACTTCTCAAACTTCCGGAGACAAAATTAATCAAGCCTTATTGGACTTCTCAGCAAGTATGGGCTTCATTAGCTGCAATTCAGTTATTATGGTATTTTGTGGCGGCGGTTTCTGCCTGCTTTATATTGAGAATTTTAACTTATTTCTTTCGCATAAATTTCATCTTTTCTCTTTTCGCTTTTGCATTTCTTACAATATTTGCCCTAAGTGGTCTGTCTGCTACATTGTCTGTAGTGGCTTTTCTTGGCGCGGCCTTTCTCCTAGGTGCATTTGCCTCATCCTTGATCCTTGAGGAAAGAAATCCGCCAGCTGCACAACTCATTGCTATTGGTCTCGCCGTTTACGGGATTGCTCTTTCGATAGCCGCAAGGTTTCCTATTAATTCGCGTACGTTTTACTCCATATTGTGTATTTTCCCACTTGTATTTCTTGCACATACACCTACCAGAGCGTTTTGCAGAACCTGGATTCAGGGCCGTGCTACCTCTCTCCGAACTCAAAAGATGGAATTTTCATGGAGAGAGACCCTGAGTGACATAGGGCTTGTTGTTCTTGTCACTGCACTTGGGATCCACTTGCTCTACACTTTATTGCCTGAACGCTATCACGACGCGCTTGCAGTCCATCTTTACATTCCGTCGTACATCTTGGCTCATGGCCGTTGGAGCTTCGACGCGTCAACATGGGTGTTTGCCCATATGCCGCTTACAGTCGATTTTCTTTACACTATGCTTTTCGGCTTAGGTGGAGAGGAAGCGACGCGCCTTTTCAATTTCGCCGTCCTGATCTTGATTTCCAGCATAATGCTTCGAACAATGGAGCCCTTCACAGGGCGAACCGTTGCAATCTGGACGGTCGTGCTCTTCGTTACAACACCACTGACATTTATTGAAACTGCAGCACTTTTTGTTGAGAATACCCTGACGCTCTGGATCACAGCGGCCGCGGCGATATTGATGTCCGCCTGGAGATCAATAAATGTCAGGCATTCTATCCCGATACTCATTTTGCTTGCCGCTGCTGTATCAGCGAAGTTGCACGGTGTCGTTGCAGCCTTTCTCGTAGGCTCCAGTCTTTTTGCTGGCTTGGCACTCAAGCACCAGACACCTCGCGAGTGGCGCGCTTTCGCACTCGTCGTAACGCTCGCAGGTGGGGCAGCATCAATACCCTATGTTCATGCTTGGCTGGATACCGGGAATCCGGTCTTCCCATTTTTCAATGCGATCTTTCATTCACCGCTATGGCCTTCAGTCAACTTTGTGGATCCACGATATGCTGGAAAGTTTGACTGGAGCCTTCTCTGGAACACGACATTCCGTTCCAGTTCCTATCTAGAGGCTGCGGATGGTGCCCTCGGCTTAGGCATTCTTCTACTCTTTCCTGTTGGCATGTACGCGTTGCTTATCCGTCATAAGCCACAAGATATCTTGGCTTTCGTGATCGGAGTGGGGTTTCTGGTAATTATTGCCTCGCAGTCACAATACCTCAGGTACTTTTATCCCGCTTTGCCAGTTGTGTTCTTCCTGCTTGGGAGAGGAATGGAATATGCTTCTACTGCTGTTGCCGGCCGTTTCCTCGTACCTATCATCGTAGGAATAGCAGTCCTCTTTAACCTTTATCTTATGCCTTCCGCAGGTTGGATTCTCTGGGATACCGACTTTCGAGCGGCCTTTGACCAGCAAGCGAGATGGAACCTCGAGACAGACCAAGTTCCTGAACGTCTCGCAAACAAGTTGATCAATGAGCTTGCGGGGCCGAACGCCCGTGTATTCTACACATTCGACCCATTTGGCGCTCTTCTTGAAGGAACGGCTCTCTCGTCGAGTTGGTACAACACGAAGTACAGTACTCAGATCAGCAACATAGCGACAGGTGAACAATTTAGAAAATTATTAGACGAGATGAATGTCAACTATGTCGTTCATCGAGCCAACCTGGAAATTGCATACATCCGAGCAATGGACGAATATCTAAGGCAAAGAGCGCGGAAGATAGCGCAAATCGGGCAAGTTTCTGTTTATGAGGTCAGGAGGCGGAATAAGTAGTCTCTACCATTGCTTGCTCATAGCTTGCCACCGGGCCGGATTGGCTGCTAAACCTGGGTTCACCCACACCGCCTTGTGAGGTCCCCGTGTTTCAGAAGCCACGCCCCCATCGCCCAGAGCCTGCCCGAGGTTGCCGCGGCCCTGTTGGGCAGGCCCGGAGAGCGGTCCAAAGCCGCGCGTTATTATGAGGTCTATGAAAGCTTCTTTGCCCCACGCCAGCAGGAGTCACTCGTGATCTTTGAGGTGGGTCTTTAACGGCGAGAGTACCAAGATTTCTTCCCGCTATTTCGGAAATGCCCGCATTGTCGGAATTGACCACGACCTTAAGCCAATCGATCTCTCCGGATTCAACAATGTAACGCCATATCAGGGCGACCAAGCCGACGAAACGTTCCTGCTCGACCTCGTCAAGACCCATGCCCCTCAGGGGATTGAAATCGCTATCGACGACGCCTCATACATCGGGAGTCTGTCGAAGCGAACCTTCGAAGTCTTGTTCCCAAAGCTGAAGTCGAACGGCCTTTATGTGGTCGAGGATTAGGGCACAGGCTACTGGGGGGACTGGATCCACGGCGAGGTATACCAGACTCACGAGACCCGTCCTTTCCACAATGGCGAGCACTTTCCCAAGCGAGTTGTCTAGCATGCTTACGGTATGATTGGTTTCGTTAAGCATCTTGTTGACATCGCGGGCCTGAGCGACAACCGCGCCACCTTTACTGCGCCGCAGCAGGTGAGTTCGCCTCTTAAGGGCATGCACATCTTCCCCGGTACCATCGTGTTTGAGAAGGCTTAGAGTTCCTAAAGCATCGGGGCTTGCACGCACGTATATCCTGCTGACTTGCCACCGAGATTTCCCTCCATTTGGAGTTAGAGTCCGGCCCATCATAAGGACCGACTATGTAGCGTTCACGGCTTACGGAAGAACAAATTATCGAGATTCTGCACTAGCAGGAGGCGGGGGGGGAAGGCGGCCGACCTGTGCCGCAAGTATGGCATACCGCAGCCACTCTCTACAAGTGAAAGACCATGTACGGCGGCATGGAGGTCTCGGATGCCAAGCGCCTCAATGCGTTGGAAGACGAGAACGCCAAATTCAAGAAACTGCTGGCTGAGGCGATGCTGGATGCCTCGGCCCTGCGCGAGTTGCTCTCAAAATAATGGTAGGGTCCACCGCCCAGCGCGAAGCCTTCACGCACATGCAGGCCAGCTTCGGCCTGTCGGAGCGGTGGGCCTGTTTCCTCATCGGCCCCGACCGGAGCACGATCCGACATTGCTCCTGCCGGGTGGACAATGCCGCCTTGCGGGCCCGCCTTCGCGAACTGGCGCAGGAGTGGCGTCGTTTTGGCTACCGGGGTCTGTTCGTGCTACTTCGGCGTGAAGGCAAGTCAGCAGGGCTGAACCGGGTTTACCGTCTCTATCGCGAGGAAGGTTTGAGCGTTCGCAAGCGCCGGGCATGCCGGCCCCCATTCTGGTGGAGGTGAAGGCCAATGCGCGCTGGTCGCTGGACTTTGTCCATGACCAGTTTGCCAACGGCCGGAGTTTCCGCTTCCTGAACATCGTCGATGACGTGATGCGGGAGTGCCTGGCGGCGATCCCCGAACCTCGATCTCAGGCCGGCGAGTTTCCCCGGAACTGACAACTTTGATCGGGCGGCGCGGCAAGCCAGGGATGATTGTGTCCGATAGCGGCACCGAACTCACCTCGCATGCCATTCTGGCCTAGTGTGCCGAGCACCGGATCGAGTGGCATTACATCGCTCCGGGAAAGCCGATGCAGAACGGCTATATCGAGTCATTCAACGGCCGCATGCGCAATGAGTTGTTCAACAAGAGCCTGTTCTTCGGACTGGATCATGCCCGTGCGCTCATCGCGTCCTGGGTTGATGATCACAATGCGGCGAGGCCCCCATTCTTCCCTAGCTTCCCTGGCCTATCAGGCGCCCCAAGCGTTCTCCGGTGCCCTACGAACCGTAAGGGACTATCACGCTGCGCCACGGATAGCCCCCACGCGCTGGCCCCTTGCTCCTGTTGCGCCGCACGGTGCACCACCAGACAGCTATTCCAATTCCACCCAACCGCAGCACCCCCTGAAGCTCAACGAGATGATCTCTGAGGCCGCTTTGGCTACTCTTGCATCAACCATCCTACCGCAGCGGTAAAAGCCGCCGGTCACCGGCAGAAACAGAATCTATGAAAATTGAAGGCAGCCCTATGTCGACGATCTTTAGGAGAGGTTTGAGGGAGATCCTGTAAATTTCTCTATCAACGCAGCGACGGTCAATGACGGGTCAGGTTGCGAAATACCAATGACACGCTGAACCTCAGGGCTCACGAGTGTCGTACGACGACGCTCTTCTAAGAACTCGTCAGCACGCTCCCACTCCCTCCTACTCTCTTCCGTTGCACTAGAAGAAACCAAAATGGTGTTACTCCCATCGTCCTTCTTATGATATTCACCGACGAACCGAGAGCGCTTATTAAAGCTTGCTAGGTACTTGCTGCATATTCGAATGAGAAAATCGTAATCCTCATGCTTGTTGAGATTTGGTTCGAAGTACAAGTCTTCGGCAGAAATCCTTTTGCGGTCCAGCACAAAGCTATGTATCGGGCAGAAATTTTGCCTCAGCTGATCTACAACACCGTTGCCATGAAATACACTCTTCTTTGTAAGCGTTAAGAATATGTCTCCATCAACACTGACGTACGCAGACCTGATATTGCCAAAGGCAATCGCGTAGTCAGTAGAAGCGAGTTCACCAATCAAAGTCCTGTAGCCCTCAGGATAAGTAACGTCATCATAGTCCAAAAAAGCGAGATATCGCCCTTTAGCCTCCGATATTCCTTTGTTGATCAGGAGGGATCGGGCATCGCGTGGTTCAGGGTCCACCATGTTGTGGACCTTGATGGTTAGTTCGGGCGCCAAGTCACGAAAGTGCTGAAGTTGCACAGAGACTGTTTCAAGATCCTGATTAGAAAAGCGCTGACATACGACATGCGCTATCACTGGCGCATAGCTCTGACATGCTATTGAGAAGATACAGCGATCAAGCTCCACAATACGGCGCACATCATGAAAGCGGATAACGACATCAAGCACTTCGCGCGACATGGTCCGATCACCAGCGGGTTTCTGCAAAGTTGAACATATGGTCGAAGTCGGCAACGTTGCTTCCGTCTTGGACCCGCTTAACCTTCGTTAGGTCAGGAGCACTCATTCCCAAATCACGCATTTGCGCCAGTACATTGCGCTTGAAGGTTTCATTACCCCATTTGTGCGCAAGTATTACACCGGCAGAGAGGAAGCGGTGTCGTGAGTTGCGATCCGGCTCACGTTCGCTAATCGGGTGATAAAACATAGCTGTAGGACAAGTCTTCACCTTAAATCCTGAGGCGCGCGCTCGCCAAGAGATGTCGACGTCCTCACAGTACATGAAGAAATTCTCATCGAAGCCGCCAATCTTCTCCCAAATCCTCTTAGGCAAGAGCATGCATGCGCCGGAAGCCCACGGAGTATCGAAGCTGTATTGATCGTATACTTTAGGATGTTCCTCTGGAACCTGCAAAGCTTCGATAATTGCAGTGCCCTCTGCCGCTTCCGACATGCGGAGCATCGCGCCTAGTGCATCAGGGTGCAGCGCTCCGTCAGGGTTCACCGCAACGTAGACATCAGCGCCGTCACGAAAGGCTTCGGACATAAGTACATTATGCGCGCTGCCGAACCCAATGTTGCCGCGCGACGGAAGCTTCCGTGTGTTGATATAAACTCCTACAGCGTCCGGATTATTGGAGCTGGCCCCGTTGTCAATGATCAATACGGAACTCTTCTCGTGCATGCCGACACGCTTCAGAGCCAGATCGCAGCTTCGTAAAACGCGGGCCAGTTGCTCGTCAGAGTTGTTGTACGTAACAAGACCAAGTGCGATCTGGCGAGCGGCTTGAAATTTGAGGTCTTTTCCTAAAGCAGTGCGGCGCCGCTGACTGTTCTCAAGCTTTCTTCGAGGGTTGGCCTCACGCCCCTGCGCGGCCCCGATCCGGAAATAATGCGCAAGGGGAAGAAGATTGCTGCTTGCGACATCCGAATGCGAAGCGACGTAATACTCAGCATCGAAATCTTTCGAAGGAGCAAGCCCTGCCTGAGCTCCCTCACGGACATAATGGACCAGAGGATTCATACCCTGTTTTCTTACTACGGGGTTTTGCTCAAGGTACCACTGACTGAGGAAAAACGGGTTCGGATTCTTATTCTCGAAGGCACCTTTGGTCAGATAGTGGACGAAGGGATTTTCACCTTCTCCAATGACGTTTGGGTATGTTTCCAGGTACCATTTCGTACTGAATAGCGGATGAGGATCAAGCCCATCCCGCCACCCCTCAGTGAGATAGTGCCGGATCGGATCGATCTTCTGATTTCGAAGCGATTTTCGCTGTGAGCGGTACCAAGCCTCATCAAACAAGCCTGAACTTGCGACAACCTGTATCCTCTTTTGAAAGGCAAGATGCTGCCGCAAGCGTTTTGGTAGTTGCAGGGTAAAAGTCCACCATGCAACACGAGCAAACTTATATACAGCCGGGGAAAGACTTGGGTATAGAGATGCTACGTGGCGCAGGGGCGCGGTGATGCGCCAAGACGCACTCAGTAGAACTTTATCCAGCTCGCGGCGGAGGCGGTCTCGTTTCGAGCGTAGAACCCTAAGCTCCTCCCTGGATTTCCGGAGCATGCCTTGGGTCTTTTCGAGAGAGGCCTTAACCTTCATAAAATTTCGCTCAGTGCTCGTAAGCACCCGCTCCAAATTCTCCTTATCTGCTATCGCTCTCACAAGTTTGGATTGTAGCTCTTCGTTCGATCGCACCGCTAACTGGTAAGCATTATTCAGCTCAACGATCTTTCCTTCCAGGAGCAATACTGTATTTGCCTGGGCCGCGGAGTGCTGTCTATACTCCAGAATGGGATGTGGAACACGAACAGCGTCACGCCCTCTCAAGATCATCCGATAGAAGAGATCATGATCCTCCGGACCTGAGGTTTTCCGGTAGCCGCCGACGGCCTCATAATCGGACCGACGATACATAGACGATCCGTGGATGAAGTTTCGCTCTCGTAGGCCTGCCAGCGCCTCTTCGGTCGGCTCGGGAAACTCCCAGTAGTAAAGAGGCCAATTTTCATTAGTGCTTCTCGCGAAAGGTTTAGCACCTACCTGCTCGGCGAGAATTGAGGCACGAGGCCCGAAGAGCATCATATCAGAATACGCAACAGCTGCGTTTGGGTTGGCATCTAACGCAGCGCGCATTTTTTCAATGTAGTCACTCCGCAACCGATTATCAGCTCCAAGGAACGCTATGTACTCGCCCGATGTAAGCGAGACTGCTTTCCTAAAATTCTCAACAATCCCTAGATTGCGTTCATTGATTACAACTCTTACCCGATCAGCATACCTCTTCAAGATTTCACGAGAAGAGTCGATCGATGCATCATCAATGATCAGAATTTCATCTGGCGGTATCGTCTGATTGAAAACTGAGTCCATTGCGTCGGGCAGCAGGTGTCCATAGTTGTAATTTGCGACGATCAGCGACACCTTGTTTTTGAACAAATTGTGCTTTTCTGCGAGTAGAAGCCTTGTTAAACGGTAACGATTGTTGTCGTCACCATCGTCGCAAGCCAGTGCTCCTTTAAAGCGACTTTCAACTTGCGAAACGACTTCTGCATCATGATCGCCGTGTGGATATGCAAACCACTCAAGATGCGGCGAAGGAAAGAGCGAGCGAAGCTGATCTGGAGGGGTAAGCTCTCGTTGCAAATCACTGGATGACAAGCCACTCAGACGTTTGTGGGTAGCGGTGTGCCACTGAACACGCCCGCCTTTTGAAACGAGTAGTTTCAGCTGTTCATAATCCGCAAAGGCACACGGCGGCTCGACATGCTGATCAAAGTCATTCTCTCGACCAATATAGTCGCCTACAATGAATAATTCGAACGGATATCCATATTTCTCCAGGATGGGGAGCGCATACTCGGCGATGTTGCCGTAAATACCATCAAAGGTTATGACGGCATGCCGAGGATTCTTTGGGTCATATTCATCAAGATACACAACGTCATACGCACGAAGCGCAGCCATATGACGATCAAACTGATCTACAGAAACGTACCAGTAGGATTTAACTTCAGGGTGAACCTTGTGATAACAGATGATCATTTCTTGTAGACTTCCAGCTTATGAGTGTACCCTCTATAGTTGTAGAGAGACGCGTCAACCCGGTTGTAAGGAAAACTCGACATGAGCCATTCATTGATATGGCAAGAGACCAAATACCCACCCGGCTCAAGAAGATCATCTATAATCAAGTTGACGAGCGCTGAGGAACTTCCGATATATTGCTTGTATAGAACACCAGTGATTACAATCAAATTGAATGAACCTAAAGCCTTTTTACTTAAATTAAAAAGACTCATAGCGTAATACTCGAAGCGGTCACCATCCTCTCGTACAGATGCTCGCTGCTTTGCAAATTCGATCGCACGTGTCGAGAGGTCAACGCCAACCACGCTCTTTCCGGGCAGATCAAATGTGATAAACCCATCGCCGCACCCAATATCTAAGGTCCGGTTTAGCTCACCGCTCGGGAGCAAAGATAAAAGCTTTCTCTTTCTCTCTCGATCATCAGGATTGTTTTCATAACCCCAAGGGTCGGCTCGATGATAAAACTCGTCCAACTCGGCGACTGTCTGCATTGCATAGTCTCTTATCGTCTAGCGTTGAACATCTACATTGTTTCAGCAACGTTGGGAAGAACCACGCAATTGCTTATCTGTTGAGATCTTACCTCGTAGGTAAGAATGAAGGCCCCAATGACGATCGTAGTCTTGCATCAGTCTAAAATGCCCTTGGCAATATCCATAAGATACTGCCCGTAGGTACTTTTCGAAATCTTGCTGCCGAGTGCAGCAAGCTGCTCTCGATCGATCCACCCCGCATTATAGGCGATCTCCTCAGGGCAAGCGATCCGGAAGCCTTGACGCTTTTCGAGCGCCCGTACGAACTCGGCGGCTTCCACAAGGCTGTCCGGCGTGCCCGTATCCAGCCAGGCGTAACCACGGCCCATCACCTCGACCTGGAGTTCCCCTCTCTCAAGGTAGGCACGGTTAACATCAGTTATTTCGAGTTCGCCGCGCGCAGAAGGTTTTAAGCTGGCTGCAATGTCCACCACCTGATGATCATAGAAATACAAGCCAGTAACTGCCCATTTGGAACGCGGCGATTTCGGTTTCTCTTCGATCGAGATCGCCCGACCCTTCGCATCGAACTCGACTACGCCATACCGCTCCGGATCCGTCACATGATAGGCGAAAACGGATGCTCCCGAAGTGCGGGCAGCGGCCGAGCGCAGCAACTCGGTCAGCCCATGGCCGTAATAAACGTTGTCGCCCAAGATGAGAGCCGAGGGGCCGCCTGCGACGAAGTCGGCTCCGATGATATAAGCTTGAGCCAGACCTTCCGGCTTCGGTTGCTCCGCGTAGGAGAGCCGAATACCCCATTGTTCGCCGCTTCCGAGGAGCTGCTTGAAGCGTGGAAGATCGTCGGGCGTGGAGATGACCAGGATGTCACGGATGCCCGCCAACATCAGTGTTGTCAGCGGATAATAGATCATTGGCTTGTCGTAGATCGGCAGCAACTGCTTCGACGTCACATACGTCATTGGATGCAGGCGCGTTCCGCTGCCACCAGCCAGAATGATGCCCTTCATCGTCGCGTCTCCTTGATCCCTGGCGCCTCCCGAGGAGGTCATGAGGGGTTGTCTTCAAGAAAAATACTCAGGCAATTCTGCCAAACAGGGCTGCCTGCGGTCCTTATCGGAAAGTACAGCCTGCGCCGGATCGACAGGCCAAGCGATGTCGAGAGCAGGATCGTTCCAGCTCAAACCGCAATCATGGGGGGCCGAGTAGTAGGCCGAGACTTTATACTCGATCTCAGTGTCAGGTTCGAGCGTGCAGAAGCCGTGCGCAAAGCCGACAGGCACGAAAAGCTGTCGGCCATTCTCGGCGGACAGCTCAACGGATACGTGTTTCCCGAAGGTTGGAGAGGAGCGCCGGATATCGACAGCCACATCGAAGATGCGGCCGCGCACGACCCGTATGAGCTTGGCTTGGGCGAAAGGCTGAGCCTGGAAATGGAGTCCCCTGACCGTTCCAGCCGCAGCCGAGCGAGAGTGGTTGTCCTGAACGAAGTCGACGACGATCCCAGCGTCAGCAAGACGCTGCTTGTTATAGACCTCGGAGAAGAAGCCCCGGTTATCACTAAAGCGAGGTGGCGTTATCAACCTCACTTCAGGGATCACGGTCGATTCCACGCTTAGCACGTTCAATCCTCTGTATATCGCTTCATGCTCGCTCGTTGCGGCTAAACAGCGACCCCAAGCCGCTCGCCGCGATAGACGCCGGAGCGGACCCTTTCCCACCATGCCTGGTTCTGGAGATACCAGGCGACGGTCTTCCTCAGGCCGGTTTCAAAAGTTTCGGCAGGACGCCATCCCAGCTCGCGCTCGATCTTGCTGGCGTCGATGGCGTAACGCAGGTCATGGCCGGGCCGGTCGGCGACGAAGGTGATGAGCTTCTCCCTTGGGCCGATGGCCTGGTCCGGAGCCATTTCATCAACAAGCTGGCAGATGGAGCGCACGACATCGATGTTCGCCCGCTCGTTCCAGCCTCCGATGTTGTAGTTCTCGCCCACCCTGCCCTTCTCGGCGACGAGGATCAGCGCCTCGGCATGGTCCTCCACATAGAGCCAGTCGCGCACGTTATCGCCCTTGCCATAGACCGGCAGCGGCTTTCCTTCGAGCGCATTGAGGATCATGAGCGGAATGAGCTTCTCGGGAAAATGGTAGGGCCCGTAATTGTTGGAGCAGTTCGTGATCAGTGTCGGCAGGCCATAGGTGTGATGCCAGGCGCGGACGAAGTGGTCCGAGGCCGCCTTGGAGGCCGAATAGGGCGAATTGGGCTGATAAGGGTATTCTTCATGGAAGAAGCCCTCGGCACCCAGCGATCCGAAGACTTCGTCCGTCGAGATGTGATGAAAGCGGAAGGCTTCCCGGCGCACGGGCTCCAGCTTGCTCCAGTAGGCAAGGGCAGCCTGAAGCAGCGTGAAGGTTCCGACCACATTGGTCTGGACGAATTCGCCCGGGCCGTCGATCGAGCGGTCGACATGGCTTTCGGCCGCGAGATGCATGATGACATCAGGCTGGTACCCGCCGATGACCTCATGCATCCGCTGGGCATCCGCGATGTCGGCCTGCACGAAACCGTAGCGGTCGCTTCCGGCAACCGGCTTGAGAGAGTCGAGATTGCCAGCATAGGTCAGCTTGTCGACGACGAGGACCTGATGGGGCGTGCTCGAAATGAGCTTGCGCACCACCGCCGACCCAATGAAACCGGCACCACCGGTTACCAAGAACTTCTTTGTCATAACCTTGCTCTTTTCGTCACCCGCTGTCGCCAAGACTATTGCCCATGATCTTAAAGCAGGGAATTGATGGCATGCCCGGTCGGGAAGGGTACTAGCCGATAAAAGTAATATCGTCCACGGCCGGGATTCGCTCTCTGGCACCGACGGCAATAAGCCACATCCAGGCCCCGCTCGGCCCAAGGCGGTACATCACGAGACCTTCTCCCCTTTGCCTGCAGATTGGAAAAAGCCTTCGGCTTCCGTTCGGATATGCTTGAGAAGGGGGTGCTCCTCCACCTGCCGGTAGGCTGAGAGGAGCGTATCCGCCCCATAGAGCTCCCGCAGGCGCCTCCAGGCCTCTGCCATATGAACCACCCGCTTCTCCTCGTCGATGCTCCTCGACTTACGGTGGTACACGAAGGTGTTGGTGGCAACGGCGAGCTCGAAGCCCGCGCCGAGCGCCCTGAGGCAGTAATCGTTCTCTTCCCCATAGAAGAGCTTGAAGTTCTCCTCATCGAAAAACCCAATGCTCTCAATCACCTGCTGCTTGATGCCGAAGCAGAAGCCGTGAACCAGCGGCACACGGGGCAGGAGATCGGCGTCGCTCCATGCCTCGCAGGCACGGTCGAGATCCGAAGGAGTGATGCCTGCCGGCAGAGGATTGATGGCGGTATTCTTGCCATCGCCCTTGATGCGGGGGATGGATTGCGCGCCGGCGGCGTTCGAGAGCGGCCCCACGATGCCGATCCTTTCGCTTCGGTTGGCCGCTTCGAGGAGCTTCAAGGCCCAGTCGGGACTGACGATGGTGTCGCTGTTCAGCAGGATGCGAAAGCCGGCCGTTCCCGCAGCAAGCCCCCGGTTCGCCGAGCGCGTATAGCCCAGGTTATGCTCGTTCTCGAGCAGGGCGATCTGGTCCCGGCTCTCCGAGAACTCGCGAAGATAGGAAGTGGTCTCCGCATCGGAGCAGTCGTTGACGATGACGAGCCGATGGCTCGGGAGCAGGCATGACGAGGCCGCCTCCAGGCAAAGGCGGACATCCTCCAGGGCGTTGTGGACGCAGACCACGATATCGATGGGAACCTCGGTCAAAGGCTCCAGCCGCTGGGCCCTGACCTCGGCAAAGCTCGGGCCTGCAACGGGGCTGCGGAGGGACCCGCTCTTCCGAAGAACCTCCGGGATGACCAAAGCCCGCGCGAAGCTGTGGCGGAAATAGAGAAAATCCTCGTGATCCCTGACCGATGCCCCCTCCGGAAGCAGCGGAACGATCCGAAGATCAGGATGACGATAGGTCACCCATGCAAGCCCGAGTTGATCCCTTCGGGTGAACCGCTCGATCTGCTGCCACCAGAGATGAAGGGCATCCCCGATCCCGGCGTCCTTGAGGCGCACGATCATGAAGCCGGTTTCATACAGAGCCTGCTTCAGGGGCAGGCCCGCCTTCCGGTATTCCTCGACCTGTCGGTCGATGAGCTTCGAGGCATCCTTCTTGAGCCGCTTGCAGGCTTCCGCCTCATCGTAGAAGCATGAGCGATGCGGGTGCGGGATCAGCCCAAGCTGAGCGCCCTGGCGCTCGACCCGCTCGACATAGCTTCGGATGTCGCCTTTCAGGACGATATTGGCATCGAGCCAAACGGCAGCCTCGTGCCTCGGGAAAAGCTCGTGCGGATGCGTCTTCACCCAGCGCGCGATCCGCGTCGGATCGGGATGATAATAGGGTGCAGAGCGCATCTGCCAGATGCCGTAATCGTTCCGGGGACGGTCCGTAAAGCATACGTAGTCGACGCTCGGATCGATCCTCTCCGGCAGGAGCAGGTTGTCGTATTCCCCAAAAATCGCGGTGAAGAGAACGATCCTGCGTCCCTCGGAGGGAGAGGCGCGATAGGCCGAGATCTGCTCCTCGATATCGCCTCTCACATCCCAGCGATTGTCGAACAAGGCTTGCGCGGTCTGTCTCGGCAGGGTTGTGACCAGAGCGTCCTTGGTCCGATCCAGGGCTCGCTGGAGCCCTGCCGCCACGCCGGGCACGCGGCGCGCCAAGGCCCGCAGCGGGCGCGTCACCGTCCAGGAAAGGGAGCCTCGCAGCCCATTGATCTCCGCCTGGAGGCCGCGGATCGTCGCTTGCAATTCGGCAATCTCTTCTCTCTGCCTCTGGAGCTGTTCGCGCAAAGCTGCGGCGTCGGCTGCACCGGCCAGATCAGTACCCTGAGATCCGGAATGCATGGCATCCTGTGTCATCTATCCAAGACCTCAGAGGCTTGCGATCGGAGAGCCCAAGGCAACCAGGATGCGAATGCTCGGCTCATGCCCATCTCACCTTCCATCGCACCTCCGCCGGAACGGGCGCCCCCTATGCCTTAGCATCTCCGGCAGTGGAGGCCGCATAGGTTTCGATGACTTCGTCGATCGCCCCAAATGCCTTGAGCCGCCCATGCTCGAGGAGGAGTGCCTTGTTGCAGATTTCCCGTAGAACTTTGTTGGAGTGCGACGCCAGAACGAGAATCTTGGACTCCCGGGCAAAGCTCTCGAGCCTCTCGTTGGCCTTCTTGAAGAAGCGGGCGTCACCCGTCGCCACAACCTCGTCCAGCAGCAGGATGTCCGTTTCGACATGGGTCGATATGGCGAATGCCAAGCGCGCCCGCATGCCCGAGGAATAGGTCCGCATCGGCAGGTCGAGGAAGTCGCCAAGCTCGCTGAACTCGGCGATGGTGTCAGCCTTTCTCCTCAACTCCGCCTTGCTCATCCCAAGGAAGAGGCCACGAATGAAGATGTTGTCATAGCCGGTTGAGTCCATGTCGAGACCGAAACTAAGGTTCAGCAACGGCGCGACACGTCCTTGAACCGTGACTCTTCCATGCGTGGGCGGATAGAGCTTCGCCATGACGCGCAGAAGCGTGGTCTTGCCGGCACCGTTATGCCCCAGGAGAGCCAGGCGATCGCCTGGCTCGAGCGTGAGCGACAGGTGATCGAGAGCACGCACGACCATCTGACCTGACTGGCTGGATGCCAGCTGGCCGCCGACGGGCTTTTCCCCCTGCGAGGGCACCCTCCTCCTGTCGGACTTTGAAGCCTGGACAGGGAATTCCAGCGTTACGTTTTCAAGTTTGACAAACGCCATCGTTCCGACCTCAAACCCAGAAGGCAATTCGCCGACGCCAATGGGCATAGATCGGAGCGGCAATCACCCAGCCGATCACCGTGATCGCCAAAGCTACGATCCAGAGCAGAGGATCGGGGGCCTGACCCAGAAGCGGAGCGCGCAATATCTCGATGAAATAATAGAAAGGATTGAAATCCACGAAGATCGTACGAAGCCCGCTGACGCTGTCCGGATACCAGAGAATGGGCGTCACAAAGAAGGCAAGACGCATCGCATTCGGGATCAACTGCCCCAGATCCCTGTAACGGACATTGATAAGCCCCAGCAGCAGGCCAACCCAAATCCCGTTCAACAGAACAATTGCCAAGGCCGGTACAACCAGAAGAATGTTCGGGAAGGGCCAAACCTGGAAGAGAACAAGAACCGCCACGTAGACAAGGGAGTTGAATCCGAGAATAACGAGATTCTTCCAAAGAAGCTTGTAGATGTACACCGTGCCCGGAACGGCGATCTCCCGAATGGCGGAAGCGTTGCTCACGAAGGCATCCTTGCCTTCGATCACCAAAGCCTGAAGGAACGCCCATATCATGTATCCTGTCACGAGGTGCGGGATATAGTCGGACATGGGACGACCCATGATCCCGCCGTACAGGGTGCCGATGCAGGTCGCAACGAAAGCCAAACTGAGAGTGTTCCAGAAAGGCCCGATTCTCGAGCGGCGATGGCGCGTTTGCACATCCCGCCATCCGAGCGTCATCCACAACTCGCGCCAACGCCAGCCGTCGCGAACCTCCCGAAAAACCTCCAAAACCTTCGAAACGTCGGTTCTCAACTTCGTTTCCTTGATCCCGTTCTTGGCGCGCAGGGTGACGATCCGAGACATGGAACGGCTTTACTCCCGTGCCTTAACTCCACTGACGAAGATGTAGCTCGATACGACGGCCTACGTCGCACCTGCCGATCATGCCTTAACTACGTTGCTCCGCGCCCCAAGGTAGCGCCCGCGGGTATCGACGATGAGCTTCGCGTGTTGCTCGATGGTGTCGTAGTCGAACCTGTCGTGATCGGTCGCCAGAAGCACCAGATCGTAGCTCGCCAGCGTCTCCGGAGTGAGTTCCACGCTTGCAAGATCGAACGAGTAGCGGCGCATCTTCGGGAACGTCGGAACGTGAGGATCGCTGTACGCGATTTGAGCTCCCCTCGCCTGCAAAAGGCTCATCAGCTCGACGGAAGGCGACTCGCGCATGTCGTCGACATTCTTCTTGTAGGCGATACCGAGCACCAGGATCTTGCTGCCGCGAACCGGCTTGCCTCGATCGTTGAGAGCAGCCGTGATCTTCTCGACAACCCATTCGGGCATCGTGCTGTTGATCTCGCCGGCGAGCTCGATGAAGCGCGTATGAAGGCCGTATTCGCGCGCCTTCCAGGTGAGGTAGAAAGGATCGATCGGAATGCAGTGCCCGCCCAGACCCGGCCCCGGATAGTAGGGAACGAAGCCGAAGGGCTTGGTGGCCGCCGCCCGGATCACCTCGTGGATGTCGATCCCCATGCGGTCGGCGATGATCTTCATCTCGTTCACCAGGCCAATATTGACGGCACGGTGGATGTTCTCGAGGAGCTTGGTCAGCTCCGCGGCCTGGGTGGAACTGACGGGCACGAGAGTGTTGATGACGTGCCCGTAGAGCGCGAGACCCACCTCGAGGCACGACGGAGTGCTGCCACCGCACACCTTCGGAATGTTGTGCGTGCTGAACTTCGCGTTGCCGGGATCCTCCCGCTCGGGCGAAAAGACGAGGAACGCATCCTCACCGACGGTGAAGCCGGCCTTTTCGAGCCGCGGCCGCAGTTCCTCCTCGGTCGTGCCAGGATAGGTGGTACTCTCAAGCGACATGATCTGGCCGGGTCGCATATGCGGCACCAGAGCATCGACGGTGTTGAGCACGAAGCTCAGGTCGGGCTCGCGGTATTTGTTGAGCGGCGTCGGAACGCACAGGATCAGGGCATCAACGTCCTGAGCACGGGTGAGATCGGCAGTCGGCTCAAATCCGCTCTTAACAGCCTTCGCGATGCCCTCGGAACCGATATGCTCAATATAGGTTTCACCCCGCATGAGGGTGTCGACCTTTTCCTGATCGATGTCGAAGCCGACGACCTTATAACCCACTTCGGAGTAGCGGAGCGAGAGCGGCAGACCGACATAGCCTAGCCCGACGATGCCGATCACAGCGGTCTTGTCGTTCAGTCTTTTCAGCAGCGTGTCTTTGTGCATCGGAAACTCGGCCTCAAGCGCTTGGGACGGCGCGATCCTTTTACCAGGGCATCCCCTAGACCGCATACCTTCGGAGGGCGCCAAAGTGCCGCGCCTACCGCAAGGGAAATCATCTCCGGCCAGCAATCCCGACCAGAGCCTTTCGGGGGCCGCTATACCCCGTCGGGGCTTTCCCAGCAACCCTGCCGGCAAGCCTCGGCTCCCGTTGAAAGCTTCCCGCCGGCGCAGGCCCCTGCTTGCCCACCTCCGGGGACCACTTTAGTAGGACAGGCTCGATCTCGAGGAGCATCCATGCGCGTCCTGGCCGTCGCGGTGACCTACAACCCGGACATCCCGCTGCTGGTGCAGGCGTTTGGGGCCCTTGCTCCGCAGGTCGAGGGCATTGCGGTGGTCGACAACGGATCGTCCAATGCGGAAGAGGTGCAGCGCGTTGCCTCCGATGCCGGGGCTACCCTCGTCGCCAGCTCGGAGAACCTCGGCATCGCGGCGGCCCAGAACCGGGGAATCGCCCTGGCACGGGCTGGGGGATTTTCCCATGCCCTGCTGCTCGACCAGGATACGGTTCTTGGCCCTGGAACGGTGGCCAGCTTGGCCGACGGCCTCCGGCTGGTCGAAGAGAGCCACGGGAATGTCGCGGCCATCGGCCCAGCTTATTACGAACTCAACAGCCAAACGCAGACACGGGCCTACCGGGCGCATGGGCTCCGCCTTCTGCGACTTTCTCTCAGGGGCGAGAAACGCCCTCTCGCCAGCGACTTCATCATCGCTTCCGGATCCCTTATCCCCCTCTCGGTCTTCGACACGGTCGGTCCGTTCAGGGAAGATCTCTTCATCGACCTCGTCGACGTGGAATGGTGCTTCAGGGCCCGCGCCGCCGGGTACAAGAGCTTTCTGGCGCCCACGGCCACCGTCGAGCACCGGCTCGGCCGGGGGGTGGTTCGGGTCGGAACGCGGCAGATCGCCATTCATGTTCCGGTTCGGAACTACTACTGGGTGCGAAATGCCCTCTGGCTCGCCCGTCAGCCTTACACGCCGCCGGCCTGGCGGCTCTACTTCCTCAGCCGGTGCGCGGCCTTCCTAGCCACCTACACCACGCTGGCCGACAAGCGGGCCCTGAGGCTGCGCCTGATCGCCAAAGGGATCCGGGACGGGCTCAGGAGCCGGCTCGGATCTCTGGAGGGATAGGGTTCGGCAAGCTCAGCCCACCTGCTCCTGTGCAACCGAGAGTCCCCAATCCAGCAGGGCCGACGAACGGTCCTGGGTGGCGGCTTCCACATAGACGCGCAGCTCGGGGGCGTTGCCCGAGGCCCGGAAATGGACCACCTCGCCGTTCCTGGCGATCATGCGCAGGCCGTCCTGCGGGTCGAGGGACGCCACGCCGCCCAGGCGCGACATCAGATCCTCGCGGAAGGCTTCGTCCTGCTGCAGCCGGTGGAGGAAGGCCGCGCTCCTCTCGCTCGGCACGTTCTTCAGCCGGTTGCTCGCGGCGGCCTTGAAGGCGAAGGCGGCGCCGATCTCGGCCAGGGACCTGCCCTGCGCCGCGACCTCGCCCAGGGCACAGAGGATGGGCAGCATGGCGTCCCGGGTGGGGAGCGCCGCCAGGGTACGGCCGTCGCGCACGATTGTGGAGCCGAGGAGAACGCCGCCATTGGCCTCGAACCCGACCACCGCCCGCGCCCCCGAGCGGATGGCCTCGCCCATGCCCTCGATGACGAAGGGCGAACCGACCCGCGTGCGGATGACCCTGCCGAAGAGGCCCGAGCCCTCCAGGGCCGAGTTGGAGGTCACGGGGGTGACGATGGCGTCCGCCCCCAGGTACTTCGCCGTGATGGCGCCGACCAGATCTCCCCGCAGGAAGGCGCCGGACGCATCGGAGATGAGGGGGCGATCCGCGTCCCCGTCGGTCGAGACGATGGCATCGAGCGCCCGCTCGCCCGCCCACCGGCGGGCCAGGGCCTCGTCCTCCTCGCGCAGGGCCTCGGTATCGACGGGGATGAAGCTCGTGGCCCGGCCCAGCGGCACCGCCCGCGCGCCCAGGGCTTCCAGCACCTGGACGATCACGTCGCGGGCAACCGAGGAGTGCTGATAGACCCCCACCGTCAGGCCCGACAGGGCCTCCTCGCCGAAAAAGTCCCGGTAGCGCGCCCGGTAGGCCTCGAGCAGGTCGATCTCCGGCGCCTGGGCCCGGACGGCGCGGGCGTTGTTCGGCAGGGAATCGATCTTCAGCCGGGCATGCCAGGCCAGGATGGCCGCCTCGTCCTTCTTGTCGATTTCCCCTTGGGCTCGGTAGAATTTCAGCCCGTTGCGGTCCTCGGGGATATGGCTTCCGGTGACCATGATGGCAGGGATCCCGAAGCGCAGCCCATGGTAGGCCAGCGCAGGCGTCGGAAGCGCGCCGCAATCGAGCGGGACGAGGCCCGATGCCTCGAGGGCCGCGCAGCAGAGCTGGGCAATGCTCGGGCTGCTCTCGCGCAGATCCCGCCCGACCAGCACCCGGTTCTTCGCCTCCGCGGCGGAGCCGTCCTCCTTCAGCATTTCCGCGAAGGCGCGTGCGTAGGCAAAGGCGGGGACGCCGTTCAGCTCGACAACAAGCCCCCGCAGGCCGCTCGTGCCGAACTTGAGGGATGAGGGCGCGACTTCCGGAAGATAATCCATGCCAATATGCCTGTTTTTCTACGGGCGAGAGACTTTCACGGCCTGTTCGGCGCAGCGTCTCGCACCGGCTCAATCATGGAAAAACAGTTTTGACCTCTCACACCTTAAGTCAATTCGCTCACTTGGCTCGCACGATTGCCCTCATGGGACAGCCGCGCATTCGGATTACCACTAAGGGTCGGCCGGCAGCCGTATCGTGAAGCCCCGAAAGATGCACGGTGCGGGTCAGACGGCCTCCCATCCGCCTGTGGCCTCGGAGCGGCGGAGCGCGTCGAGGATGCGCATGTTCATCAGCGCGTCGCCCAAGCCATGAGCCAGCGGCTCGGCCCCGCGGACGGCACGGCTGAAGGCTTCTCCCTGGAACTGGTACTGGTCCAGGACCGGAAAATCGACAGCCTGTGCCGAGAGGCCGCCATGCTGGGAACCGTCATCCAGGAAGATGCGGGTCGGCCGATCCGGAGGCGCGTTGAAGGGGATCTCGATCTCGATCCTCCCCTTGGTTCCCAGGACCTGGACCCGCTGGAACGGAACCAACTGCGTGGAAACCGTGAACGTGAGTTGGCGCCCCCCGCCAAAGTCCATCAGGGCGCTCGTGGTGCGGTCGACTCCGAAGGAGGGATCGCGATCCACCAGCGAGACGACGCGCAGAGGCTCGGCCTCGAAGAGGTAGCGTCCTGCAACGACCGCATAGCATCCGATATCGAGGAGCCCTCCCCCGCCGATGTCAGGTCGGTTGCGGATATTGGCCGGGTCGACGTTGAAATACGAAAAGATCACCTGGATCGCCCGCGCCTCGCCGATCCGCCCTTCCCGAACGATCTCGCGGGCGCGGTGCCATTGCGGATGGTGGCGCACCATGAAGGCTTCGGCGATCAGCACCTGGGCTGAAGCCTGGGCGAGTTGCTCCGCCTCGTCGGCGGAGATGGCGATCGGCTTCTCGCACAGGACATGCTTGCCGGCCGCGGCCGCGGCAAGCGTCATGGGCACGTGCAGATGGTTCGGCAACGGGTTGTAGACGGCCTCGATCTCGGGATCGGCCAGCAGCGCCTCGTAGGATCCGTAGGCCTTGCGGATCCCAAGCTCGCCGGCCATGGCGCGCGCGGATGCCTCGTCCCGCGATGCAACGGCCACGACGTCGCAGAGCGGGCTTTTCATCATCCCCGGAACGACCTTGAACCGGCCGATCTTTGCGGTGCTCAACACTCCCCAGCGCACAGGCTTCATCGTGGTCTCCTCAAGACAGGAACGAGATTGAAAGATGCTGCGCCGTCACATCCTGGAGCGGCGCAGCGATGCAAAATCCTTGTGCAGGACCGGGCCCGTGGTGCCGCGCTCCAGCAGGGTCGGCTCCAGGCGGATGCTCCAATCCTCAGGCCTCATCTCGCCCCCGATCATCCTCATCAGCACATCCGCGCCGGTGCGACCCAGCTCGTAGAGGGGCTGCCGGAAGGTGGTGAGCGCGGGCTCGGTGTAATCGGCGAACTCGATGCCGTCGAACCCGATCACCGACACGTCCTGCGGCACGCGGATCCGCTCGGCTCGGACACGCTTGATGAAGCCGATCGCGCTTTCGTCGCAGGCGGCGAAGATGCCGGTCGGGCGTTCCTTCATCTGCAGGAACCCCTCGGCCGCCGCAACGCCCGTGGAGAAGACGAACGGCCCCTCCCACCGCACGAAGTCGGCTGCGCCCAGGCCTGCTTCCGCGATGCCTTCGCAGAATCCCGCGTAGCGCTCCGTCTCGATGATGGAGCCGATCGTGCCGGAGATGTAGCCCAGCCGCCGATGGCCGAGCCGCACCAGGTACTCCACAGCCCTGCGGGCGGATTCCCGGTCCTGGACGACGACGTTGGGAATCGACCTGTCGTCGATGGCGGCGCACATGCCGACGATGGGAAGCCCGGCCTCCTTCATGCTGCGACGCCCGTTTCCCGGAATGTAGCCTGTCAGGAGGAGCACCCCGTCCACCTGCCGGGACAGGGCCAGATCGACGTAGCGCGCCTCGCGCTCCCTGCGGTTGTCCAGGTTGCCGATGATGATGCCGTAGCCTGATTCGGTCAGCTCGTCGTCGACGCCGCGAAGCACCTCGGCAAAGACGGGATTGGTGAGCCGCGGCGCCACCACCAGCACGTTCATGGTGCGGCGGGTGCGCAGCTTCTGGGCCGTGCTGTTGGGGATATAGCCGCTGCGCCGCACCGCCTCCATCACGAGATCGTGGGTTTTCTTCCGGACCTTGTCCGGGTCGGAAAGGACGCGGCTGACCGTGGCCGTTGACACGCCTGCAAGTCGTGCGACGTCGGCAATGCGTATCTCCTTGACCGAACGCCATCTTTTCCGGCTCATGCAGGTTACCTCTAGGGTCCGGAGAAGATGTGTAACCTTCTCTCAGGACCAAAAACTTACATCAACTAGTCTCTTGACTAATCCAAAAACCGACTACAACCTATACCTCAAGATGTAATCGATTACAAAAATCGATAAAACGCTTCTGGGAGGAAGCCATGCGCCTGAAGACACGCGTTTCCGCGTATACCCTTTCTATTGCCCTCGTCTGGAGCTCTGGAGCTCTCGCACAGCAGATGAAGGCCGAGGTTCTCCACTGGTGGACGTCGGCCGGAGAGTCCGCGTCCGTGAAGGTCTTTGCGGACCAGTTCACCAAGGCCGGCGGCACCTGGGTCGACAATGCCATCGCCGGCGGCGCCAACGCCCGCACGGCCGGCATCAACAGGATCGTGGGCGGCAATCCCCCGACCATGATGCAGTTCAACACCGGCAAGCAGTTCGACGAACTGGTCAGCAACGACCTGGTGCGCGATGTCGATGCACAGGCGAAGGCCGGCAAGTGGCGCGAGCTCATGCCCAAGCCGATCGTCGACGCGACGGTGCGCCAAGGCAAGTTCTACGCCGTTCCGGTGAATATCCACGGCCAGAACTGGATGTTCTACAACACCAAGGTCTTTGCCGATGCTGGCCTCGAGCCCCCGAAGACCTTCCCTGAGCTGATCGCCAGCGGCGAGAAGCTGAAGGCCAAAGGCATCATCCCGCTGGCCCTCGGCGGCCAACCGACCTGGGAGCACAACCTCTTCCGGGCGGTCATGGTCGGCCACGGCGGCGCCGACATGTTCCGCCAGCTCTACGGCACCCGCAAGCCGGATGTCGTGAAGAACCCGAAGTTCAAGGAGACGGTGGAGATCTTCGGCAAGATGCGCGGCCTCGTCGACCCGGGCAGCCCCGGCCGCAACTGGAACGACGCGACAGCTCTGGTGATCACCAACAAGGCAGCCATGCACTTCAATGGCGACTGGGCCAAGGGCGAGTTCATCGCTGCGGGCCAGACGGCCGGCAAGGAATATGGCTGCACCGTCGTAGGCCAAGAGCCGAAGCTGGTCATCGGCGGCGACGTCTTCGTCTTCCCTCAGACCAAGGACAAGACGGCCCTGGCCACCCAGGACAAGCTGATCCAGGTTCTGACCGATCCCACCAGCCAAGTCGAGTTCAATAAGAAGAAGGGCTCGATCCCGGTGCGGATGGACGTTGACGTGTCCTCCATGGACGTCTGCGCTCAGAAGTCTCATTCCATCCTGAAGGATCCGGCGAACCAGGTGGAAAGCATGGAGATCCTGAGCCCGCCGAACTTCTCGGGCGCCATGCAGGATGCGGTCACGCAGTTCTGGAACAACCCGAACATGACGGCAGACGCCTTCATCGAGAAGATCGTCAACGCTATGCGCGACGCAGGCTAAATCCTTGCGGCTCGCCTCAGGGGCTGGGGCGAGCCGCCTTTTTTTCACGGCCAGTTCTCTCTCGACGGGATCTCCCGAATGGAAACCATCTCGATCCGCGCCCCAAGTGTCGCATCGAGCGGCACAAGAATCCGGCGCAGCGTGCGAACACGCCTGCCGGCAGCTTTCGCGCTCCTGCCGACCGCGCTCGTCGTTCTCGTCGTCTATATCGGCTGCATGCTCTGGACCGTGCGCCTGTCGTTCACTAGTTCCACGCTCCTGCCCAAGCTCGACTGGGTGGGTCTTGCGCAATACACCCGCCTCTTTGCCAATGACCGCTTTCTGACCTCGGCCTCGAACATCGTCATTTTCGGCACGCTCTTCATCTCCGGCTGTCTCATCATCGGCTTCCTGCTCGCCGTCTTCATCGACCAGAACGTGCGCGGCGAAGGCCTCTTCCGCACGGTCTTCCTTTACCCCTATTCCATGTCCTTCGTGGTCACGGGCGTGGCCTGGCAGTGGTTCCTCAATCCGGGGCTCGGCCTACAGAAGCTCGTCCGCGACATGGGCTTCGAGAGCTTCACCTTCGACTGGCTCGTAAACCAGAGGATGGCGATCTACACCATTGTGATCGCGGGGCTGTGGCACGGTGCGGGGCTGACCATGGCCATCCTGCTCGCAGGCCTGCGCGGCATCGACTCCGACCTGTGGAAGGCCGCCAGGGTCGACGGCATCCCCACCTGGCGCGTCTATACTTCCGTCGTTCTGCCTCTGCTGCGCCCGATGGTCATCACCGCGACCGTGCTTCTCGCCACCGGCGTGGTGAAGCTCTACGACCTCGTGGTGGCCATGACCCTCGGCGGGCCCGGCATTGCAACCGAAGTGCCGGCCAAGTTCGTGATGGACCATCTCTTCGAGCGCAACAACATCGCGCTCGGCACAGCCGCCGCCACCATCATGCTGATCACCGTCGTGAGCATCCTGGCTCCGTGGATCTACGTCCGCTACATCCGTCCGCAAGGGAGGCACGCATGAACGCCGTCGTGCCGCAGGGGCGACGCCCCCGCCATCTCACCGCCGGGCGCATCGGGATCTATGCCTTCCTGGCGACGGCCGCCCTGTTCTTCCTGCTGCCGCTCTGGATCATGGTCGTGACCTCCCTCAAGCCGATGGAGGAGATCCGGATGGGCAACATCCTGGCCCTGCCAGCGGCCATGACCTTCGAGGCCTGGACCAAGGCCTGGTCGTCCGCCTGCACCGGCCTCGAATGCAACGGCATCAGCGTCGGTTTCTGGAACTCGGTGCGCATTCTCGTGCCCTCGGTGATCCTGTCGATCATCGTGGGCGCCATCAACGGCTACGCCCTGTCGTTCTGGCGGGTCCGGGGAGCCAACGTCATGTTCGGCGTGCTCCTGCTCGGCGCCTTCATTCCCTATCAGGTCTTCCTCTACCCGCTGGTGCGCATCTTCTCGCTGACGGGGATCTACAACTCGCTCACCTGCATCGTGCTGGTGCATGTGATCTTCGGCCTTCCGACCATGACGCTGCTCTTCCGCAACTACTACGCGGGACTGCCGATCGAGCTGTTCAAGGCGGCTCGGATCGACGGCGGCGGCTTCTGGTCGATCTTCCTCCGGGTGATCCTGCCCATGTCGACGCCGATCCTGGTGGTCGCGACCATCCTTCAGGTCACGGGCATCTGGAACGACTTCATCTTCGGCCTCACCTTCGCGGGCCGGCAGAACCTGCCCATGACCGTGCAGCTCAACAACATCGTCAACTCGACGCAGGGCGAGCGGGCCTACAACGTCGACATGGCCGCCACCATGCTCGCGGCTCTCGTTCCGCTCGTCGTCTACTTCGTCTCCGGACGCTGGTTCGTCCGCGGCATCGCCGCCGGCGCTGTGAAGGGGTAAGGAATGTCGTCCGTTTCCGTTCGTGATGTGACCGTCGCCTTCGAAGCCGTCCAGGTTTTCGACGGCCTTTCCCTCGACATCCAGGAAGGCGAGTTCATCGTGCTGCTCGGCCCCTCGGGCTGCGGCAAGTCCACCCTGCTCAACGCCATCGCGGGGCTCCTCGACGTGGCCGAGGGGCAGATCTGGATCAACGGGAAGAACGTCACCTGGGAGGAGCCGAAAGACCGGGGCATCGCCATGGTGTTCCAGTCCTACGCGCTTTATCCGCGCATGAGCGTTCGCGAGAACATGTCCTTCGGCCTGAAGATGGCGAGAACGCCCAAGCCCGAGATCGAGAGGCGCGTCGCCAGGGCTGCGGAGCTGCTGCAGATCACTCCCCTCCTCGACCGGCGCCCCGACCAGCTCTCCGGCGGCCAGCGCCAGCGCGTCGCCATCGGCCGCGCCCTGGTGCGCGATGCCGCCGTGTTCCTCTTCGACGAGCCGTTGTCCAATCTCGATGCCAAGCTGCGCAACGAGCTGCGGGTCGAGATCAAGCGGCTGCATGCCCGCCTCGGCAAGACCACGATGGTCTACGTCACCCATGATCAGATCGAGGCCATGACGCTGGCCGACCGCATCGTGGTGATGAAGGAGCAGAAGATCCAGCAGATCGGCACGCCCGACGAGATCTACCACCGCCCGGCCAACCTCTTCGTCGCCGGCTTCGTCGGCTCGCCGCAGATGAACTTCATCAAGGGCAGGATCGAGAACACCGGAGAGGGCCTGAGCTTCCTTTCCGGCGAGCGCCGGCTGTCGCTCGCCGGCTACCAGTTTGCCGCCACCCCGTTGCCGGGCCGGGAGGTCGTGCTCGGCATCCGCCCGGAGCATCTGAAGATCTCAGGCGCCGGCACCTGGCCCGGTTTCAAGGTCGACATCGTCGAACCCATGGGCGCCGACACCGTGATCTGGTGCAGCGACGGCGCAGGCTCGGTCCAGGTTCGCATCGCCGGCTCCCGGCGCCCTGCGCCCGGCGAGAGCGTGACGCTCCATGTCGATCCCACAGAGGTTTCTCTCTTCGCCGCGGATTCCGGCGAGCGCCTCTGACACAACGTCCTGCAGCGGGTCCCTCCACGATCCGTCGCGCCCGTTTTTTCGAACCTCTGAGGGCCTTATGAGCGTCACGGACATCCTTTCGATTCAACTCTACACCCTGAGATCCCTCGAGGATCTCGACCTGATCCTCGACACCGTCGCCGATGCCGGCTACCGCTACGTGGAAGCGGTCGGCTCTCATCTCGACAAGGCTTCGGAGGTCCGGGCGAAGCTCGATGCGCGCGGCCTCAAGGCCTCGTCCAGCCATGTCAGCATGGCGGCCCTGCGCGAGAAGCCCGATGCCATCGTGGATGCGTGCAAGACATTGGGTTTCACGAACCTCTACATGCCGGCCGTGCCCCCGGAGGAGCGCGACATGGCGGCGGATGGCTGGCGCGCGCTCGGCCGTGAGCTCGGGCAGATCGCGGAACGCCTCCAGAAGGACGGCATTCGTCTCGGCTACCACAACCATCATTGGGAGCTGAAGCCGAAGGACGGGGCGAAGACAGCCCTCGAGCTGATCTTCGAGGCTGCCGGCTCGAGCCCCCTCGCCTGGCAGGTCGACGTGGCCTGGCTCGTGCGCGGCGAGGCGGATCCCAAGGACTGGATCGCCCGCTACCGCGACAGGATCACTGCGGCCCATGTGAAGGATATCGCCCCTGCGGGCCAGAACGAGGACCAGGACGGCTGGGCCGACGTGGGCTCCGGCACCCTGAACTGGCGCGAGCTCTGGCGCGTGTGTCGCAGCGCGGGCGCCGAATGGATGGTGGTCGAGCACGACAAACCGGCGGATCCGGCCCGAACGGCCCGCGCCAGCTTCGACTTCCTGCGCTCCATCGAGGATTAGCGATCATGAACTCCCTCAATGTCGGCATCATCGGATGCGGCAACATCTCCGGCATCTATCTCCAGAATATCCCCGCCTACCGCGGCCTCACCCTTCGGGCCTGTGCGGACATGCGGCCGGAGGTTGCTCAGGCCCAGGCGAGCCGCCATGGTGTCGAGGCGCTCACGGTAGATGAGCTTCTCGCCCGCGACGACATCGATCTTGTCGTCAACCTCACCGTGCCGGCGGCCCATTTCGGCGTGTCGCTGGCAGCCCTCAGCGCGGGCAAGCACGTGTTCTCCGAAAAGCCGCTCGCGGTCGATTTCGAGCAGGGGCGCAGGCTCGTGGACGAGGCGGAAGCCCGCGGGCTGCATCTCGGCTGCGCTCCCGATACGTTTCTCGGCGCCGGCGGGCGGCTCGCCCGCAAGCTGGTCGACGACGGCGCCATCGGCCGCATTCTGTCCGGAACGGCCTTCCTGATGTCGCACGGCATGGAGCACTGGCACCCGGACCCGGAGTTCTTCTTCAAGCCGGGCGGCGGCCCCATCCTCGACATGGCGCCCTATTATCTGAGCACCCTCGTCAACCTGATCGGGCCGGTGCAGCGTGTCGTCGCCATGTCCAGCATCGGTTTCCCCGAGCGTGTCGTCACCTCGGACTCGCCGCGCAAGGGACAGCGCATCGCGGTCGAGACACCGACCCACGTGATGGCCCTGCTCGAGTTCGCCTCCGGTGCGCAGGTCACCTTCTGCATGAGCTGGGACGTGTGGAAGCACGGCCACCCGGCCATCGAGATCTACGGCTCGGAAGGATCGCTGCGCGTGCCGGACCCCAACTTCTTCGGCGGCCAGGTGGAGCTCACCGAGCGCGGCGGCGATTGGCGCGCGGTCGATTCGGGCGAGATGCCGCTGGGCGCCCCCAACTGGCGCTCGCCGAACTGGGCCCCCGAGATGCCGAACAAGGCCAATTACCGGGCGCTCGGCCTCGCCGATCTCGCAAGCGCCGTTCTCGACGGCACGCCGCACCGCTCCAGCGGCCGGCTCGGCCTGCACGTTCTCGAGGTCATGCACTCCATTCTGGAAGGCGCGGCGACGGGGCAACCCAAGGCGATCACCACCACGCTCGAGCGCCCGGCCGTCCTGGATGACGCCGATGCGGCCAATCTCTGGAAGGGCCTGCCTCAGACGGCTTCCGCCGCCTGAGGTCCTTCATCGCCTGAGGGGAAGAACGCAACGATGCGGGAAGCGCTCATCGTATGGGGCGGCTGGCACGGCCACGAGCCGGAGCAATGTGCTTCGATCGTCGCCGGAATGCTGCAGGAAGAGGGATTCAAGGTCCACCTCGAACCCTCGACCGAGGCCTTCGCCAGCCCTCGGCTCCATACGATGAGCCTGATCGTGCCGATCTTCACCATGTCGAAGATCGAGAAGGACGAGGCCGCCAATCTCTCGCAGGCCGTTCGCGAAGGCACGGGACTCGCCGGCTACCATGGGGGCATGGGCGACGCCTTCCGCGAGGCGGTCGAGTACCAGTTCATGTGCGGCGGCCAATGGGTGGCGCATCCCGGCAACATCATCGACTACCGTGTGACGATCACCCGGCCCGACGATCCGGTGATGCAGGACATCCGGGATTTCGATTATCGCTCCGAGCAGTACTACATGCATGTTGACCCCTCGAACGAGGTCCTCGCGACGACCACCTTCTCGGGCGAGCACGCCTTCTGGATCGAAGGCGTTGTGATGCCCGTCGTCTGGAAGCGGCGCCACGGGCATGGCCGCGTCTTCTACAGCTCCCTCGGGCATGTGGCAAAAGAGTTCGAGGTACCGGAGATGCGTACCATCCTGCGGCGCGGAATGGTCTGGGCCGCTCGCGCCTGACGAGAACGTCAGGCCTGTCGCGGCCTGAGCGGCAGGACGTTCGAGCCGAATTCCGGCTGCGCAATGACGGCTTTCAAGGCGCGATGCAGCTCAGAGGGATGATACGGTTTCTTCAGGATCGGAAAGCCCTCCTTGACGGCCCGCTCGACGGATTCGCTGTAGCCGGTCGCGAGCAGGATCGGCATGGCAGGCCAGCGCTCGCGGATCACCCGCGCAAAATCCAAGCCGTCCATGCCGCCAGGCATGACCAGATCCGAGAAAACGACGTCGAAGGCGGAGTCCTGGTCCAGGACTCGGAGGGCATCGGGTGCCGATCCGCAATGAACCACGCCGTGCCCCTGTTCGTGAAGAAGCGCCATGGCGAGCTGGGCCACCTGCGCATTGTCCTCGACCAGCAGCACCCGGAGCGTCGCATGAGGGCCGGAGGGATTCGTCTCCTCGATCGGGTTCTGATCCTGACGGGAACCCCGGGCCCGCTCGAGGGTCAGGGTCACGCTCGTTCCTCGCCCGACTTCGCTCTTGATGTCGATCGTTCCCCCGGACTGCTGAACGAAGCCGTAGACCTGCGCGAGCCCCAGCCCTGTTCCGTGCCCGACAGGCTTCGTGGTGTAGAACGGCTCGAAGACACGCTGGAGAGCCTCGGGCGGAATGCCGGTTCCCGTGTCGCTCACCTCGATGGAAACCGTCTCGACCGTCCCGATGCTCTGCGAGACCGTGTTGCGCGCCGAGAGCGTGAAAAGGCCGCCCTTCGGCATGGCGTCGCGGGCGTTGGCCGCGAGATTGATCAGCGCCGCCTGAAGTTGCGCCACGTCGACCTCCACCGGCCAGAGGCCCTGCGGCAGGTCGATGTCGACAACGATGTCGTCGCGCAAGGATTGGCTGAGCATGTCGCGCATGCCGCCGATCATGGTGCCGAGGTCCACGATTTCGGGCTTCAGCGGCTGGCGGCGCGAGAAGGCGAGCAGTTGCGCCGTCAGCCGCCGTCCATGCTCGACCGCGCTCAAGGCGTTCTCGATCAGCAGTGGCACGCGTTCCGGCTTGGCGCGCTTGAGCAGGTCGAGATTGCCCATCACGACCGTGAGCAGGTTGTTGAAATCGTGAGCGATGCCGCCCGTCAATTGACCCACGGCCTCGAGGCGATGCGCTTGACGCAACCGCTCTTCCATGCGGCGCTGCTCCGTCAGGTCGATGGAGGTCACAAAGATCTTCGCAACGTGACCATCCGGATCCAGCAGCGGCACGAGAACCGTCCGCCGCGTAACCTCGCCGACCGGCACCTTGCCCGTCACCTCAAAATCCATGCTCGACTTTGTCGCAACGCAGGTCCGGTAATGGCTTTTCACGTAAGCCGCAGTCTCCGGCAGGAAGATCTCCTCGGGAGCCCGTCCGACGAACTGATCGCGGGCAAAGCCGAGCGACTCGAGCAGCGGAGGGTTCGCATCCTCGTAGACGAAGCGGTCGTTCGGATAGACTCCGATGACGGCGAGATTGAAGGGGGAGCGCTCGAAGAGCGTGCTGTAGCGATCCCGGCTCCTCCTCAGCTCGGCCTCCACGCTCCTTTCATGAGTGACGTCGCGCAGGGAGCCGAGAACCCGGGTGACCGGAATCCTGTCCTCGCGAATCGGGACGAGCGTCACCATCCAGGTGCCTTTCCGCGTCGGGAAGGTGTGTTCCTGCTCATAGACGATCGGATGGCCCGCCGTCAGGCACTCGCCTACCTTCGATTCGAGGAGGTGCCACTGGCCTGCGGGAAAAACTTCTCTCAGGGGTTTTCCGGTCGTCTCGGCAGCGGTCTTCCCGAGAAGATGCTCGATTGCGGGATTGCACGCCTCCACGGCGATGTTCCCGCTCGGGGCGGGTCTGAGCACCAGAAGCCCATCCGTGCTGAAGCGGAAGACGCCCGCATAAAGCGCCTCCCGCTCCGCGAGAGCCGACTGGCTTTCTCTGAGGCTGGCATTCGCCTGTTCGAGTTCCTGGGTGCGCTCTTCGACTCTGAGCTCCAGGCTTTCGTTCGTGGTTCTGAGGCTGTCGTGGGCCCGATCGCGCTCGGTCTCGCGCTGGCGCAGGATCTGCCGGGTCTCGTCGAAGGCCTGCCGGAGCGCCGCGGTCTCCCTGAACTCCCATTCGGATGCAAGAAGATCAGAAGGCGCGAAGGTGCCGCTCTGCATCGCCTGCACCTCGCTGACCAGCGTCTCTACGGGCCGCGTGATGCGACGTGCAAGATGAAAGGCCAGAGCTGCTCCCAAAGCGAGAAGGATGCTGCCCGTACCGGCGAGCGCCAGGGCAAGATCGCGCGCCCCGGCCGTGACCTCCGATTGCGGAACGGCAACGAGGGTGGACCACCCTGACGAGGGCGAACGGGAGAGAGCCATCACCGTCGGAGTCCCGTCCAGCGAAATGCCTTCGAACACACCCTGAGTCGTCCCGGCTTGCACGCGTTGCACCGTGCTTTCCGTTGCGGGCTTGCCGACGAACGCATCCGGATTGTGGGAACGGGCGACGACGGTGCCGTTCCGATCGAGAATGGCACCCGTCCAGGGCGCGGGCAGCCCCTGATCGGACAGGATGCGGCTGACGGCATCGGCCGGCATGAGCACCGACAGGTAATGAGGCGTGCCATCCTGACTGATCACAAGGGAATCGACGGCCACGGCTGGTGCCTTGGCAACCAGTCCGATGAAGAGATTGCTGACCCTGGCCTGACCGGGGGCAAGGCCGTTCCAGTGGGCCTGGGGGCTCAGTTTGGGCAGGATGGCGCCGGGCGGAAGGCGGGTGTTCACCACCTGCCGTCCGGGCTCCTCGACGAGAATCCATGCATCCGGCAGCCGGATAGCCTTGCGGGCAAAAGCATCGAAAGCATTGTAATCCCGTGCCTGGAGTTGGGGCGAAGCCGCCAGGGACCAGAGCAGCGCCTCCGCTTGGCCGAACTGGCGGTCCACGACAAGGGACAGGGCCCGTGCCGTCTCGAGCAGGTGGTTCTCCACCTTCTCCCGGTCATGCAGGTATCCGACATAGAGTATGAGGCCTGCAGCCAGGAAGGCCGGCGCCAGCAGCGCCACGACCATCAGGAGAAGGCGGGCGCGCAGGGATGGCAGGCGAAGCTCCACCTGACCTGTCCTCCCGTGGGATACCGGGCCTTGATCGTATTCCACGGACGCCCCGGCGGATTATCATGGTAATTATGTATTCTTAAGCGAAGCTTCTCCCTCCGTCGAGGCGGAAAGAGCCTGCCGGCGGCAAAGTTGAAGCGGGTTCGATTTGGGCTCGGGGCGGGCCTCTCGGCGAGGCCAGGATGCATCCGGCGCGGCTTTTGAAGCGATGGGCAAAGGCGAGCCAGCTTCAAATTGCGAGGAGCTTTGTTGGAACGCAGGAGAAATGGCTGGGGCGCCAGGATTCGAACCTGGGAATGGCGGTACCAAAAACCGCTGCCTTACCGCTTGGCGACGCCCCACCGGGTGTGGGCGTGTACATAATCGGCCGGGCGACCGCTGGCAACAGCGTTTTACGGGGCAGCCCAGATCCTCGAAAAGGCGCAATTCTCCCCTTGCGGCGCTCCCCCCTCGCCGCTATAAGACCGGCCTCCCGGGAATTTCTCGGTGTCGGAGTGTAGCGCAGTCTGGTAGCGCACCACGTTCGGGACGTGGGGGTCGCAGGTTCAAATCCTGCCACTCCGACCATTATTCTCCCGCACCTTGCCAAAGCATGACGACGCCCCTCTGCGACGGAGCGTCATTCGCTGTCCTCCCAGCGCCTCAATGGGTCGAGAAGCGCCCATCCTCCTGATAGGTCTCGTAATGGAGCGTCTGGGCCGGAATGGCCTCGAGTTGGCGCGGGGCTCTCGGCCAGTCCTGCGGGGCCTCGTTGACCTGGGGCATGTACCGGGGCCGGAAGCGCAGATCGACCAGACTGCGCAGTTCGGGCGCTGCCAGGTCGAGCACATTGGCATCCCGCCAGCGGCGGCGCAGCCTGGGCCTGCCGATCATGCGGCCCCAGAAGCCAGTCGCTTCCTCTTCCACCTGCAGGATGATGCGTCCTGTCCAAGTCTTGCGAAGGTTGAACCGTCCCGTCAGAGCCATCAGACGCTCCTCAATTCTTCATCTCTGTTCAAACGGCAGATGCTTAAGCTTTCGGCAGCCAGTTCCAAAGCTGGTCAGTTCTGAGCCGCAGCGCCTGCGCTGAATCCATTCCTTGAGCCAATGTCTTTGCCAGCCAAGGGTTCCAGAGTGCGTTCTTTGTGACCAGAGGGACCGAAGCTTGCAAGTGCGGCGAAACACAAGACAAGTCGAATGAAGAACATTCCGGCGTTGCAGAAAAGGGCAATGAAGAAAGATTACAGACGAAGAAGAAATAACCCGAACGCTCCCGATGCGCTTTGTCAGCAAAAAAGGCAATGCGAGCCATCAGCCTCGGCGCGGCTTCGTCGTGAGATCGATGGTGACAAGCTGCCCCGTCTTCGGATCGAGGATGGTCATGAAGGCCTCCCATTCTGTTGGCACAGGAGAAACGCCCAAGGAGACCGGAGGATCAAAGCGTCTTGGGAACGTGGTAAGCAATTCGTTACCGGGAAGCTGCGCCTTAGCCTCTGGGATAATCGGCATCGAGCCTGTATGAGGCCTCGCTCGCGAATGCGGCCTTGGAGCCGATCGCATGATCCCCAACCATCTGGAGAATTGCCGAATGAAGACCACTCAGCTCGAATCTGTCTGGGCTCCCCGCCTGCTCAGCGTCCTGCGCATCGTTGCGGCGCTGATCTTCATGGCCCATGGCACGCAGAAGCTGCTCGGGTTCCCGGCCTCTCCCAATCCTGCTCCTGCGGCCTTCAGCTTGCCCTGGATTGCAGGCGTGCTCGAACTCTTCGGCGGGGCGCTCCTCATCGTGGGCCTATTCACCCGGCCCGTGGCCTTCGTGCTGTCCGGCCTGATGGCGGCGGCCTACTGGATCGCCCACGCGCCGCGCAGCTTCTACCCGGTGCTGAACGGGGGCGACGCGGCCATCCTCTACTGCTTCGTCTTCCTCTACATCGTCGCCGCCGGCGGCGGGGCCTGGAGTCTCGACCGCCTCCTGCGCCGGAGCTGAGCCCTAATCCCAGGACGAGGGTCATTGAGGGGCCCCGTCCTGAACCCGACCGCTAATCGGTCGTGCCCGTCGGCCGGCGCAGGCGTTCGTCCTCGAGCTCCACATGGAGCGTGTGCCCGTCCTGATCGAGGGGAACCGGCATCAGGTCAGTGGTCAGGCCGGTGGTGGTGGACCCCGCAGCGCCGATGGGCGGCGCCGGAGCATCGTGCGGTTCCTTCTCCTGCGCGCCGGATTCGATCTCGCCCTCGTCGTCGAGGATGCTCACCACCCGGTCCATCTGGCTTTCGTCCACCTTCACGGTCACCAGCGCACCGCCGCGGCGCACACCTTCGGCATAGCCCTCGGCCTCCTCACGGCTGAGGCCCGCATCCGCCAGCGCCCCCGCAAGCCCTCCGATCGCGGCCCCGGTGCCGGCGCCGACAAGGGTCGAGACGATCCACCCCGCCGCAACCACGGGCCCGAAGCCGGGAATGGCCACCGTGCCGAGCCCCGCCAGAAGGCCTGCACCGGCCCCGGTCACCGTTCCCGCCGCCGCGGTGGCGCCGGCGAAGGGATGAGCCGTTTCCTCCCCGTCGAAGGAATGCGCCGCATGATGGGTGTAGGCATCGTTGAAGTTGTTGGAGATGAGGCTGATCTCGAAATCCGGCACCTGAGCAGCCTCGAGCCGCCGCACCGCCCGTGCGGCCTCGTCATAGGTGTCGAAGAAGGCAGTGATCCTGCGCTCCGCCATGCAGCCCTCCTGTTTTCGCCTGCTCCCGGGCTAATGAGCGGCCCGCGGAGGGGTTCCCTGCGCGTCCATGCCACCTTCCATGGCTGAGCATGCGCTGCTAGGGTCAGGCAAAAGGTGCCCGGAAAGGGCTGATTTGGGGGCTGCTTCCATGCGACACATCCATCTCGACGACGGGCTGAGACTGCGTTTTCCGGGCCGCAGCGAAGATTTCGACCAGGGAGTCGAGATCGGCATGATTGCTGTTTTGATGGATCAGGGCCTGACGGAATTCTCGCGCTGGATCGCCCGGTCGAATCTCGGCCAGGTTCAGGCGATCGCCAAGCAGATGGGCTACCGCATCGAAGAAGGCGGCGGCGACGAGGAGTGGGTGGACGTCACCTTCCTCCATGGCACCGTCAAGGCCAAGCCGAAGCTCAGGCTGGTTCACTCGGCCGGCTGACGCCCACGCCCGGCGCCTTTTGCGCCAACACCATTCCCGAAAAATGAAGAAGCCGCCCGAAGGCGGCTTCTTTAGATTCTAAGCTTGCCTATGGCCGATCACGCCTTGCCGCCGCGGCGGGTGACGGACCAGGCAGCCTGCATCAGGGCGACCGCCAGAGCGGTCTTGACCAGGGTCGCAGCCACGAACGGCGCGGCGCCGACGGTCCAGGCCTTGGCGAACGGCATCACCAGGGAGAGCTGCGCAAGGCCGAAGACGAAGATCAGCGCGTGGCCGATGCTCATCATCACGGTGACGCGCAGGAGCGAACGGTCCCAGCCCCGCTCGGCCATGAAGCCCATGACCAGGGCCGCAACCAGGAAGCCGATGAGGAAGCCGCCCGTCGGCCCCATCATATAGCCGATGCCGGCCGTGGGGCCCGCGAAGACGGGAAGGCCCATGGCGCCTTCGGCCAGGTAGAGGGCCACGGTCGCACCGCCGAGGCGCCAGCCATAGGAGGCGCCGATGATCAGCACGACGAGGGTCTGCAGGGTCATCGGCACGTAGGGCAGCGGCACCTGGACCTTGGCGGAGATGGTGAGCAGCGCCGTTCCGGCAACCATCAGCACAAGGGCGCGCAGCGCAGCGAAACGGGAATCGTCCCGGGACGGCCAGAGGAGGCCGACGAGGGTCGACGAGGGGGACAGCGAAGGGGCGCTGGTCGACATCAATGCAATCTCCAGGTCATTCCGCCTTCCGCGAGGCGGCTCACCAAGCCTTATAGGGACGTCGCGCCGATGCCTCAAGCCATCCGCTTCCGTCAATGCCGTCGATTGTGGACACCTTTGGTCGAACACGCCCGGCGAAAAAGCTTGCGGGTCCATTGTCCTCCGCTAGGAAGCGCCAGATGTTCCCGTTCCGCCTGGTGGAGCCCTTGCATGGCCGATGATCTCACCTTCGATACCCGCCCGCCCGCAGGGCCGGGGGAATGCGTGCGCGTGAGCCCGCTCATCCGGCGGATCGTTGCCGGAAACCCGGGGCCGATCACCTTCACGGGCACCTGCAGCTACATCGTCGGATCCGGCCAGGTGGCGATCATCGACCCGGGCCCCGACCTGCCGGAGCACGTCGAGGCTCTTCTCCATGCCGTGCGCGGCGAGACGGTGACCCATATCCTCGTCACCCACACGCACAAGGATCACTCGCCGGCCGCCGCCGCCATCAAGGCCGCCACGGGCGCCCCCATCGTCGGCTGCGCGCCCCATCACAGCGCCCGCCCCCTCTTCTCGGGAGAGGTCAACAGCCTCGAAGCCAGCTCCGACAAGGATTACGCGCCCGACCGGGAGCTGCGCGAGGGCGACGCCGTGGAAGGCCCCGGCTGGACGCTGGAGGCCCTTGCCACGCCCGGCCACATGGCGAACCACCTGGCCTTCGTGCTGCCCGAGGAGAAGGCCCTGTTCTCGGGCGACCACGTGATGGCCTGGTCGACCACCGTCGTCGCGCCGCCGGACGGCTCCATGAGCGAGTTCATGGCCTCCCTCGACAAATTGCGCGGCCGGCCGGAGAGCCTCTACTGGCCCGGCCACGGCGGTCCGGTGCAGGAGCCGCAGCGCTTCGTGCGCGCGCTCGTCCATCACCGCCGCCAGCGGGAGGCCTCGATCCTCAACCGCCTGAGGGAGGGCGACCGGACGATCCCCGAGATCGTGGCCGCCATCTACCAGGGCCTGAACCCCGCCCTCGTCGGCGCGGCAAGCCTCTCGGTCTTCGCGCATCTGGAGGATCTGGTGGCGAAGGGCCAGGCCATCGCAGAGGGAATTCCCGCTCTCGACAGCGAGTATCGCCCCGCCTGAGGGCGCCCGTCAGCGCACGGCGAGGGCGAGGTTGGAGGCCTCTTCGAGGAAATCGCGGATATGGGCCGCGTTGGCGCCGAGGTCGTGGCTGCCGAAGCGGGAGGCCGAGCGGATGTCGATGCGCGTGCCGTCGACCCGCGGCCGGACCCGCACGGTGATGTCGTAGGGCATCTTGAGGATGCGCGAGCGGTCGACAGCCTCCAGGCGCCCGAGCCCCACACGCCCGCCGGGCGGCACCGCCTCGACCACCTGCCAGCCCAGATTCTCCGCCGCCTTGCGCACGATGGCGAAGGCCTCGTCCGGACCGATGTCGAGGGTCAGCGGCGCGATTTGCACGTAGGAAGCCCGCTGCATCTCGCGCACCTCCGGCGGAACGTCCGGCGGCACGCGCCCGTCGCGGGCCTGGAGGGCGGCGCGGGAGCGGGAGAAGAGGGGCGGATCCTCCGTGTCGGTGCTGACGTCGCTGATCGGCGGGAGGGTCGCGGCCTTGAGCGCCATGAAGCCCGGATAGGCGAGAACGATCGTCGCGAGGATCAGGCCCCTGATCGCGCTTCCCAACCCGCGCCGCCCCTCCTGCCAGATGCGAATGAAGCCCATCAGGGACAGCACCACGGCCACGAGCGCGATGACCACACCGGCGCCGAGCACGGTGAAGCCGGACTGGTAGTCGATGCGGCCGAAGCGGATCAGCAGCACCGCGAGAATCGTCACCGCGAGAGCGAACCATGCCAGCTTGGGAGACCACTTCGCCGGGCGCGAGACCGGCTCTTCGATGATGAGGCGACGCATCAGGTGGTCTTACAAATCTCTTTGAGGGCGCGCCACTGCTCTTCGTCGAGAAGCGGGGCGCCTTGGCGGGGCGGCACCTGTTTTTCCAAAGCTTTCAGCCGTTGATCGGTGACCGGGTGGGTGGAGAGAAAAGCCGGGATGCCGGAATCGTTCCCATCCCCTCTCCCACCCCCACGGGCTATCCGGCCGCGACGACCTCATCGACCATCCTTTATCACGGCATAACTTTGTTGCGCCAAGACAGATAAACCTTTCCCAGCGCCAGATTTCAGAAATCTCCTGCGGACGGGCGCTGCCGCGGGGGATCGGTGGGGTGACGGCAGAGACGGTTTTTCTGTAAACTACCCAGCCTGCTCCAGGAGCCCAGATCCTTGTCGTCCTCCCCGCCCGTGCATTCCTCCACTGAGACTGTCGATCCGCTGCGGATCTGGTTTCGCTTCATCCGCCTGAACCGTCGGGCGACGAATGCCGTCGCGGGGGAGCTGAGAGCGCTGGGCCTGTCGATCCCTCAGTTCGACCTGCTCTCCACGCTCACGGAGCGCGAGGGCCTGAGCCAGCAGGAGCTGGCGGAGCGGCTCTACGTGACCAAGGGCAATGTCTCCGGCCTCCTCGACCGCATGGTCGAGGCCGGTCTCGTGGAGCGGCGCTCGATCCCGGGCGACCGGCGCTCCAACGCCCTGTATCTGACCGACAAGGGACGCGCCCTCGCCGACCAAGGCATCTCCGCCCAGCGCGCCTATGTCATGCGCACCCTGGGCACCCTTCCGGCCCAGGATCTCGCCGAGCTGGAACGCATCGTCCTCGCCTGGCGCGACCGGGCGCGGGCCGAGGAGGATGCGTCCTCGAGCCGGGATCGGTAAGCGCCGATGTTCGACGCGGTGGCCTTCGCCGGCGGCGGCAACCGCTGCTACTGGCAGGGCGGCTTCTGGGAGGCCGCGGCCCCGCTGCTGGGCCTGAAGCCGGAGATGGTGGTCGGCGTCAGCGCCGGCGCCTGGTCCGCCTGCTACAGCCTTCTCGGTCTCGGCCGGCGGGTCAACGGCATGGTGGCGGAGGGCTGCAGCCTCGGCCGCCGGAACTTCGAATGGAGCGCCTGGCGCCGCGAGGGGTCGCCCTGGCCCGTCGCCCTCATGTATCGCAGCCTGATCGAGGCGATCATCGACGAGGAGGCCCTGGAGCGCCTGAAGCAGGGCCCGAACGTCCTGATCGGGCTTGCCCGCAAGCCGCGGCGCCTGCCCCTCTCGCTCGCGATCCCGCTGGGCATCGCCACCTACCAGATCGAGAAGAAGTGGCGCGCGCCGGTCCACCCCCGAGGCGGTCGCGCCCTCGGGTTCCGGCCGGAATTCGTCCGGGTGCAGGACCTGTCCTCGCCGGCGGAGCTCTCGGCGGCGCTGATGGCGAGCGCGAGCGTGCCGCCCTTCATGCCGGTCGGCCGCATCGGCGGCATGGCGGCCCTCGACGGCGGGCTCGTGGACAACGTGCCCACGGAGCCCCTCCTGCCGGTGGAGGAGCGGGGCGGCAGGACGCTGGTCATCCTCTCGAGGCTCTACCGGACCTTTCCGGCGGTGCGGGGCCGCACCTATGTCCAGCCCTCGAAGCCGGTTCCCATCGGGCAGTTCGACATCACCAACCCCGCCGGCATCCGGCAGGCCTACGAGATGGGCCTGCGCGACGGGGAGGCCTTTGCGCGGCGGATCAGGACGGGGATTCTGTAACGCTGTTAAGCGGTCATTCACCTTGATCGGCTCATGTGCGGCCAAGCCAGCACATGATCACGGGTCTGCCCCAAAGCGGTCACAGCCCTGCGGATCATGGGGTCAGGTTGTCGAGACAGCCTGCCACTTTTTCAGAGAGGACCCATGAACCAGCATGCTTCGGACCGCGACGTCCGCCAACGCCAGCAGAACGCCGCCCCGTCGATCCCCGTCTTCAAGAACGTCGCCCTCCCCGCCCTCGCCGCAGCGGTCCGGGCGGCCAAGATGGAGCAGAAGCGCCCCAAGGTCTCCGACCTTCCGGCCTTCCTGCGCAAGGAAGGCATGCTGGGCTGACGGCCTGGACGAAGAGCGCCTCACGGGCGCTCTTTTCGCGAGGGGCCGTGCCGCCTCAGCGGACGATGACCTTCGTGTTGAGCGGCACGCGGTTGTAGAGGTCGATCACGTCGATGTTGCGCATCCGGATGCAGCCCGAGGACACCGCATAGCCGATCTTCTCCGGCTCGTTGGTGCCGTGAATGCGGTAGAGGGTGTCCCTGTTGCCCTCGTAGAGATAGAGCGCGCGGGCGCCGAGCGGGTTGTCGGGCCCGCCCTTCGTGTACTGCACGTGGGGCCAGCGGGCCTTCATCTCGGCCGGCGGGTTCCAGTCGGGCCATTCCGCCTTGCGCGCGATGGTGGCCGTTCCGGTCCAGCCATAGGCCTCGTCGCCCACGGCCACGCCGTAGCGGATCGCCTTCCTGTTGGGCTGAACGAGATAGAGCTGGCGCTCCTTGGTGTCGACCACGATGGTGCCCGGCGCCTCGCCGGTGGGGTCGTCGATCAGATAGCGCCCGAAGCGCGGGTCCTCTTCGGCCTTCGGAACCTTCGCCATCCACTCGGCGTCGCGGGCGGAGACCTGCGGGTCCGGAACGCCCTTGAAGTTGCAGCCCGCCAGGGCCGCGATCATTGCCAAAAGAAGGGGCAGACGGAAGAGACGCATCGTGCAAAGCTCTGAGACCTCGGCCAAGGCCGAGGCGCGGGAGGGGTCGGGCGGGTTTTAGACCGGCAGGTCACCGAGTCGAATCGAAACCCACCATGGCACGGCTTCGCCTTGAGATGTGTTGCATCGCAACAACATAGACAGGCCGATCTGACGCTGCGACACTGGCCCAGACCCATTGCAAGAAGACGCATGTCCACGCTCTACATCACCCACCCGGCCTGCCTCGACCACCAGACCCCGTTCGGCCATCCCGAACGGCCCGACCGGATCCGCGCCATCGAGCGCGCCCTCGAGAAGGAGCGCTTCATGCCGCTCATCCGGGAGCAGGCGCCGATGGCGGAGGTGGAGAGCCTCGCCCTCGCCCATCCGGAGGCGCATATCCTGCGCCTGCGCGATATCGGCCCGCGGGAAGGGCTCGTGCGGATCGACGACGACACCACCATGTCGCCGGGAACCTACGAGGCGGCACTGCGCAGCGCGGGCGGCGCCGTGCTGGCGGTGGACGAGGTGATGACCGGCAAGGTGAAGAACGCCTTCGTGGCCATGCGCCCGCCGGGCCACCATGCCGAGCGCACGCGGGCCATGGGCTTCTGCTTCTTCAACAATGCCGCCATCGCCGCCCGGCATGCGCAGGCACGCCACGGGGCCGAGCGCGTCGCGATCTTCGACTGGGACGTGCACCACGGCAACGGCACCCAGGACATCTTCTGGTCGGACAGGAGCGTGCTCTACTGCTCGACCCACGAGGCGCCGCTCTATCCCGGCACCGGCGCGCTGTTCGAGACCGGCGAGCACAACACCATCGTCAACGCTCCCCTGCGCTCGGGCTCCGGCAGCGACGCCTTCCGCGAGGCGGTGGAGACCGCGATCCTGCCGCGCATCGACGGCTTCGCGCCCGACCTCATCATCGTCTCCGCCGGCTTCGACGCCCATTGGCGCGACCCGCTCGCCAGCCTGAATCTCACGGAATCGGACTTCGCCTGGGCGACCCAGAAGCTGATGGACCTTGCCGACCGCCATTGCGGCCAGCGCATCGTCTCCGTGCTCGAGGGCGGCTACGATCTCGAAGGCCTCGCGAAGTCGGCGGCGTTCCATATCGACGCGCTCATGGGGCGGGAGATCGGCGCCTGACCACGACAACACGGAAGCGCTGCCCTCATCCTGAGGAGCAGCCGCGAGGCCGCGTCTCGAAGGAGCCTCCAGTGCTCTCCGGATCCTCCTTCGAGACGGTCGCTCGAGCGACCTCCTCAGGATGAGGTTGAGTGTGTGGGAGAGCGCCGAAATCCGATCACCCCTCGATCGATTCCTCGCTCAAGAGCTCGATGCCGAAGCCGGAGAGGCCGACATAGGAGCGGCTCGACGTGGCGAGGTTGCGGATGGAGACGACGCCGAGATCCTTCAGGATCTGGGCGCCGAGGCCGATCTCCCGCCACTGGCTGGAGCGCATGGCTTCCGATCCTGTCTCGTCGGTCTCCGTGAAGGACGTGGTGGGCACGCCCGCCGTGCCGTCCCGCAGGTAGACGAGGACGCCCCTGCCCTCCTTGACGAAGCGCTGCAGGGCCGCGTTCACGGTCTTGCCGCCCTCGAACACGTCGGTGAGCGCATTAGCCCGGTGCAGGCGCACGGGCAGGTTCGTGCCGTCGCCGATGCGGCCATGGACGAGGGCGATGTGCTGCACGCTGTCGAAGGGGGTCGAATAGGCATAGCCCGTGAACGAGCCCCATTGCGTCTCCACCGGGAAGGTGGCGATGCGCTCGACGAGCTTTTCCCGCGCCTGGCGGTAGGCGATGAGATCCGCGACCGAAATGCGCTTGAGGTTGTGCGTCTTGGCGAAGGCGTCGATCTGCGCGCCCTTCATCACCGTGCCGTCGTCGTTGGCGAGCTCGCAGATCACGCCCACGGGCGGGAGGTTCGCCAGCTTGCAGAGATCGACCGCCGCCTCCGTGTGGCCCGAGCGCATGAGCACGCCGCCATCCTTGGCGATGAGCGGGAAGATGTGCCCGGGACGCACGAAATCCGCCGCGCCCATGTTGTTGTTGGCGAGCGCCCGCACCGTGTTCGAGCGCTGCTCGGCCGAGATGCCGGTGGTCAGGCCGTGCCTGACGTCCACGGACACCGTGAAGGCGGTGCCGAGCGGCGCATCGTTCGAGGCCACCATCGGGTCGAGCCGCAGGCGGCGGGCCTCCGCGGCGGTGAGCGGCGCGCAGACGATGCCGCAGGTGTTGCGGATGATGAAGGCCATCTTCTCCGGCGTGCAGAGGGAGGCCGCGACGATGAGATCGCCCTCGTTCTCGCGGTCGTCGTCGTCGGTGACGATGACGATCTCGCCGCGGGCGAAAGCCTCGATGGCATCGGTGACGGAATGGGGCATCAGGGCCTCCTTGGCGGATGCGGGCAGGAAGTCGTTGGGGGTCACGGCCCCGCGGGTCTCACGGGCGATGAGTTCCGCCGTGTCGCGGGAGAGCCAGGCCTGTTCGGAGTTGCACATCTGGGTGATGGCGCCGGGAGTCACGCCGATGCGGCGCGCGAATTCCACGCGCGAGACGCCATTGCGGGTGAGCCACTCAGCCAGCTTCATGGCCGTGACTTAGCCGAAGGCAGGATTTTAGTAAAACTAAAATCTGCAATCGGGTGTTTGCATAAGATGCTGTCCTCATCCTGAGGAGCAGACGAAGTCTGCGTCTCGAAGGAGGATTCAGAGAGCACTGGAAGCATCCTTCGAGACGGCTCTTGCGCGCCTCCTCAGGATGAGGGCTGCGTGTGATTGTCTGCTAAAGCTTCAAGCCCCGAACGGCCAAGCCGCGCTCTGCCCCACCTGGCCCCGGTGGCGCAGGACGTGGTCGGCGAGCACGCAGGCCACCATCGCCTCCCCCACCGGCACGGCGCGGATGCCGACGCAGGGGTCGTGCCGGCCCTTGGTCATCACCTCGGCCTCGGCGCCGGAGCGGGTGACGCTGGCCCGCGGCGTGAGGATCGAGGAGGTCGGCTTCACGGCGAAGCGGCAGACCACGGGCTGGCCGGTGGAGATGCCCCCCAGGATGCCCCCGGCATGGTTCGACAGGAAGGTGGGCGCGCCGCCGTTGCCCGGGCGCATCTCGTCCGCGTTCTCCTCGCCGCGCAGGGCGGCCGCGGCGAAGCCGTCGCCGATCTCGACGCCCTTGACCGCATTGATCGACATGAGCGCGGCGGCGAGGTCGGAATCGAGCTTGCCGTAGATCGGGGCGCCGAGGCCCGGCGGCACGCCCTCCGCCACCACCTCGATGACTGCGCCGATGGAGGAGCCGGCCTTGCGCAGGCCGTCGAGATACTCCTCGTAGAAGGCGGCGGCCTTGGCGTCGGGGCAGAAGAACGGGTTGCGGGCGACCTCGTCCCAGTCCCAGTTGCCCCGGTCGATGGCGTGCGGCCCCATCTGCACCAGGGCGCCGCGGATCGTCACACCGGGCAGGATTTTTCGGGCGATGGCGCCGGCCGCGACGCGGGCCGCCGTCTCGCGCGCCGAGGAGCGGCCGCCGCCGCGATAGTCGCGGATGCCGTATTTCACGTCGTAGGTGAAGTCGGCATGGCCGGGCCGGTACGCGTTCTTGATCTCGGAGTAATCCTTGGAGCGCTGGTCCACGTTCTCGATCATCAGCGCGATGGGCGTGCCGGTCGTGACCTGCCGGCCCATGCGCTCGTCGGTGAAGACGCCGGAGAGGATCTTCACCTGGTCCGGCTCCTGGCGCTGGGTGGTGAAGCGCGACTGGCCCGGACGGCGCCGGTCGAGCTCGGCCTGGATCTCGGCGGCCTCCAGGGGAATCAGGGGCGGGCAGCCATCGACGACGCAGCCGAGCGCGGGCCCATGGCTCTCGCCGAAAGTGGTGACGCGGAACAGGTGACCGAAGGTGTTGTGGGACATGGCGCTTCTTCGACGTTCACGGCGTCTTAGAGCCAAAGCGCGCAGGTGTCACGCCTGCCCTGCGAATGGGACTTCTCAAAGATCCAGCGCCTTCGGGCCCGCAGCGTGAGCTGCGAGCCGTCAGGGTTGCTCGAGGGTGGCGCTTGGGGCAGCCCGGCTCGATGGATGATGGTGGTGAGTGTGAGAGCCGGACTGCCCGTCACGCGCGGTTCTTTTCAGGCGGACCTGGAACAAGCCAGGATCGGCCTCCCGCGACCACAGGATTGCGAGACCTGCGGCGGGACCGCGCCCCGTCCCGCATCTGCGACGCCTCGCGAGCGCGCCCCTCACCGGACGAGGATGTCTGTAGCTATAGCCGAGCTTGGAGCAACTGTCAAGAACAAAGTGAGAACGAGCCCTGCAACCTCCCCTCTCCCGGGCGGGAGAGGGGCAGGGGTGAGGGTATGACGCTTCATCAGCCAAGCGCCCTCGCCCACGCTGCAGCACGTCAGCCGTCACACCCTGTTCGGCACCGGCCTGCCCTCACCCCAACCCTCTCCCAAACGGGAGAGGGAGAGGCGCCTCCTGTGCTCTCTGGACCCTCCTTCGAGACGCCGCTTCGCGGCTCCTCAGGATGAGGGATGAGGGAAGACGCAGATGACCGCAACAAGTCCAGGATGGGAAGAGCGCCCGAACCGCTCACCGGTAGGGATAGCAGCGGCTCCGGTCGAGGGTGAGGCCGAAATGCTCGCCCAGCGCCTCGATGGCTTCCTCGTGCTCGGAATAAGGGTCGCGGTTCTCCGGGCCGACGACGATGATCCGGAAAGCCGGGTCGCGCCGTCCGCCCGGCGGCAGCATGGCCGTCGCGAGCGCCTGCCCCTCCGCATCGCGCAGGGTCAGGAACAGCGGCATGGTCCGCCGGATGTGGGCTTTCAGGCCGATATTCTGCTCGATCACCGGAATCGGCCCGGGCCGGTAGCTTGTCTGCGCGGCCTCCCAGGCCTGCCGAAAGTATTTCTCGACCGCATGGCCCATCGCATCCGATTCCAGCGCGGCCTCGCCCTCGGTCTCGATCCGGAACCAGGCTTTCGATCCGGGTGCGTCGCAGATGTATTGCATACGCATCAACGCGGGAACGCGGCGATGGTTGTCGATCCCGACCGCGCTTTGCGGGTGAAGCGGCCTTCTCGTCGGCACCGCCGTTGGCGGAGCCTGTGGACCGTCACTCCACCTTGATGCGGTAGGTGTAGGTCAGAATTGTCGCGCGGCCGCTGTCCGTGGAGTTCCACGGCACGTCGATGGCGACCTCGTCCGCTCCCTTAAAACCTTTGGCCGGCGTGTAGACATAGGCCAATCCGCGCACCTTTGTGCCCGGGCAGCGGGAATCCTTGCCCAGAACCTGCTCGTGGGGAACGACCCGGAGCGTGCCATGAGCGGGCGTCTGCCGGATCTTCACCTCGGGAACGTCGGACGGATAGCAGGTGTCGACCTCATAGCCGAGGAAGCCGCCGATGGCCGCTACCGTATTGGCCTTGACGGTCCGCTCCAGGGTCTCAGCATGGGCCGGGCTTGCCAGAAGGAGAATTCCTGCGAGAGCGGAAACGGCGCGAAACATCGTCAACTCCATCGCGAAACGATGTTCCATCATGAGCATAGTTTCTCACGAAGCTCAATCTCCGGTTCGCGGCTACACCCAGCGGTAGCTGCGCCCCTCGATCACGAGCACCCGCCCCTGCCAGATGTCGAGGCTCGCCGCCTGGCGGGCGTTGACGCCGCAGGCGATGGCGAGGAAGGCGCGGGCGACGCCGCCATGGGCCACCACCACCGCGTCGCGGGCGAGATCGTCCAGGAAGGGGCGGATGCGCTCGGTCAGCATGGCGTAGCTCTCGCCGCCGCCGGGGGGAGCATAGTGCCACTTGTCCTGCTCGCGGAGGGACGCGAGCTGGGGCTCCGCCTTGCGCACTTCCTTCCAGGTCATGCCCTCCCAGGAGCCGAAGGTCAGCTCCACCAGGCGGTCGTCGAGCCGGTAGGATTCCGGGTGCAGGCCCAGGGTGCGGCGCAGGATCTCCATGGTCTCGCGGGTGCGGGTCATGGGGCTCGCGATGTAAGCCAGGTCCTCGTAGTGCGGCACGAGGGAAGCCAGGCGCCGCGCCGCCTCCTCGGCCTGGACCCGGCCCACGTCGTTGAGCGGGATGTCCTTCTGCCCCTGGAGCCGCCCTTCGAGGTTCCAGTCCGTCTCGCCGTGGCGAATGAAGTAGATCGTGGGGCGGGACGGGGTCACGGCTCGAACTCGGTTACGCGGTACAGGCTTACTCTTTGTCGAGGGAGAGGTCCGGCGCTTCCGGGTTCTTCATGCCGACCACGTGGTAGCCGGCATCCACGTGCAGGATCTCGCCGGTCATGCCGCGGGCCATGTCGGAGACGAGATAGGCCGCCGTCTCGCCGACCTCCTCGATGGTGACCGTGCGGCGCAGCGGCGAGTTGTACTCGTTCCACTTCAGAATGTAGCGGAAGTCGCCGATGCCGGAGGCCGCGAGCGTCTTGATCGGGCCTGCCGAGATGGCGTTGACGCGGATGTTCTTGGGGCCGAGATCGGCGGCGAGATAGCGCACCGAGGCCTCGAGCGCGGCCTTGGCCACGCCCATGACGTTGTAGTGCGGCATCCACTTCTCGGCGCCGTAATAGGTGAGCGTGAGCAGGGAGCCGCCCTCGTTCATCAGCTTCTCGGCCCGCTGGGCGATGGCCGTGAAGGAGTAGCAGGAGATGAGCAGCGACTTGGTGAAGTTGCCCTCGGAGGTCTCCACATAGCGGCCGGTGAGCTCGTCCTTGTCCGAGAAGGCGATGCAATGGACCACGAAGTCGAGGGAGCCCCAGAGGCGCTTGACCTCCTCGAAGACGGCATCGATGGTGGCGCCGTCCGTCACGTCGCAATGGCCGACGACGGCGGCGTCGAGTTCCTTCGCCAGGGGCTCGACGCGCTTCTTCAGCGCCTCGCCCTGATACGTGAAGGCGAGCTCCGCCCCATGCTGGCGGGCTGCCTGCGCAATGCCCCAGGCGATGGAACGGTTGTTCGCCACGCCCATGATCAAGCCGCGCTTACCGGACAGGATGCCGGGGGCCTTCGTCTCCGCCATGATTCACCTAGATCGTCGCTGGACAGGTCAGTTGAGGAACGGCCTCTTTAGCCGACCCGGCGACCACGGGGAAGCCCTCTTGGCATGACGAAGCCTCGGACCCGGCGATGCACACCGCTTTTGGGGTCTGGTCCCTACTTCGCCTTGGCCGAGCGGCGCTGGCGGGCGTAGTCCATGAGGCTCTCGTCCACGACCTGCGGCAGCCTGATCTCCGTGGTCACGAAGAGGTCCCCGTGCCCGGTCTTGGTGGGCAGGCCCTTGCCGCGCAGGCGGAAGGTGCGGCCGGAATCGGTCATGGCCGGGATCTTCATCTCCACCGAGCCGGTCAGCGTCGGCACGCGCACGGCCCCGCCGAGGATCGCCTCCTCGATCTCGATGGGCAGTCGCAGGCGCAGGTCCGAGCCCTCCGCCGCGAAGCGCTCATGGGGCGCGAACTTGATGGTGAGCAGGGCATCGCCCGGATCGACGCCCGGAGCCCCCGCTCCTAAGCCGCGCAGGCGGATCACCTGGCCGTCGCTCACGCCCTTGGGAATCACCACGTCCACGTCGCGGCCGGTGGAGAGCCGGATGCGCTTCTTGGCCTCCTGGGCGACCTCCTCCAGGGTCACGGTGAGCGTGGCGGAAACGTCCTCGCCCTTGCGGGCCTGCGCACGGCCCTGGCGCGGGGTCTCGCCGGCCATGCGGAAGGCGTCGCCGAAGAACTGGGAGAAGATGTCGTCGCCGAGGTCCGCCCCGAAGCCGCCGCGGCCCGAGCGGCGCCCTCCCCCGCCGAAGCCGGCAAAGCCCGCGAAATCCTCCGCCCGCGCGCCGCCCCGGCCGCCGCCGAACCCCTCGAAGCCCTGGAAGCGCGGCTTGCCTTCGGCATCGATCTCGCCCCGGTCGAACTGGGCGCGCTTGCCCGCATCGCCCAGGATCTCGTAGGCCGCATTCACCTCCGCGAACTTGTCCTTGGCCTTGGGATCATCCTTGTTGCTGTCCGGATGATAGGTCTTGGCAAGCTTGCGAAAGGCCTTCTTGATCTCCGCCTCGCTCGCAGAGCGGGACACGCCGAGAACGTCGTAAGGGTTGCGCATCGTGGAATCCATGAACCGTCGGATTGGGAGCTGATGAGCTCAACGGGTCTGACGGTCATATGGGCAAGGTGTTGCCCGCTTGCAACGCCTGAGCCGCTGAACGCTAGACCTTGGCCGAGCCCTTCAGCGGCTTGACCTCCTTGAGCGCCCATTCGCCGCCGGAAGGCCGGCAGGCGGTGCCCTGCAGGGCGGAAGAGGAAGGCCCGCTCAACGAGGCCGAGAAGGCGCGGCAGATCTCGTCGTTCTTCACGAAGGGCGCCCCGGTGGGGGTGAAGGTGCCCTTGCGGCTCGTGGAGGGATTGTCCCAGGACACCTGGGTGCCGGGACCCTGCGGATCGAGGGCGACCGCGAGCGCCGCCTTGGCGCGGCGCCAGTCCTCCTCGTCGAGGTCGGGAGAGAGGGCGACGGCGGCCTTGGCGGCGATGGCGCCCGTGGCCTTCGGCTCCTCGTCCTCGAGGGCCGAGAGCCCGAGGGAGAAGCTGCAGGCGCTCGTGGACAGGGCGATCAGTCCCGCAGCCAGGATTTTCATGGCTTCGCTGGCGATGCCATCTGATCTATAACGGCGCGGATTGATCCACGTCACGCGTCGGGTCCCCCAGATCCCAAAGTCACAGAACGAGATAAAACCGTGAATCCGTTAACAACCGGTGACTTCACCGAGTCGGACGAGCCCTTCGCCCTGTTCCGGGAATGGCTGAAGGAGGCGGAGGCCTCGGAGCCCAACGACCCCAACGCCATGGCGCTCGCCACCGTGGACGAGACGGGCCTGCCCAACGTGCGCATGGTGCTCCTCAAGGGCTTCGACGAGAACGGCTTCGTGTTCTACACCAACACGGAATCCAACAAGGGCCGCGAGCTCCTGGGGCAGAAGAAGGCGGCCATCGTGCTGCACTGGAAGAGCCTGCGCCGGCAGGTGCGCGCCCGCGGCCCGGTGACGCTGGTGAGCGACGCGGAAGCCGACGCCTACTTCCAGAGCCGCCCCCGGGACAGCCGCATCGGCGCCTGGGCGAGCCAGCAATCCCGCCCCCTCGAGAGCCGCTTCGCGCTCGAGAAGGCGGTGGCCGTGCATGCCGCGAAATTCGCCGTCGGCGAGATCCCGCGCCCGCCCTACTGGACGGGCTTCCGCATCGCCCCCGTCTCCATCGAGTTCTGGCAGGACAAGCCGTTCCGGCTCCACGACCGGGTGGTCTTCACCCGCGAGGGCGAGGGCTGGCGGAAGGTGCGGTTGTATCCCTGACGTGGCCTCGGGCATGGACCCCGCCCCTGAACCGGGTTAAGGGTCTGCCCCGCTTGCGAGAGATCTCCCATGTCCTCCTCAGCCTCCCATTCCCGCCGCATCATGCTGCTCACCGGCGCCAGCCGCGGCATCGGCCATGCCACGGTCAAGCGCTTCTCCGCGGCCGGGTGGCGGGTCATCACCTGCTCGCGGCACGGCTTTCCCGAGAACTGTCCGTGGGAGATGGGTCCGGAGGATCACCTGCAGGTCGACCTGGCGAATGCGGAGGACACCCGCCGCGCCATCGGCGTGGTGAAGGAGCGGCTCGCCGCCGAGGGCGGCTGCCTGCATGCGCTCGTCAACAATGCGGGGATTTCCCCCAAGGGCGAAGGCGGCTCGCGGATGGGCACCCTCGACACCCGCTACGAGGACTGGCTGCGGGTGTTCCAGGTGAACTTCTTCGCCTCGATCATGCTCGCCCGCGGCCTGCAGGACGAGCTCACCAAGGCCAAGGGCTCGGTGGTGAACGTGACCTCCATCGCGGGCTCGCGCGTCCATCCCTTCGCCGGCGCGGCCTATGCCACCTCCAAGGCGGCGCTCGCCGCGCTGACCCGCGAGATGGCCGCCGATTTCGGGCCGCTGGGCGTGCGCGTGAACGCGATCTCGCCGGGCGAGATCGACACCTCGATCCTGTCGCCGGGCACGGAGAAGATCGTGGAGCAGATCCCCATGCGGCGCCTCGGCACCCCGGACGAGGTGGCCAAGGCCATCTACTTCCTCTGCACCGAGGCGAGCTCCTACGTGAACGGCGCGGAGCTGCACATCAACGGCGGGCAGCACGTTTGAACGGGTGCGCCATGGCCCTCCGGCTTTCCCGACGCCTCCCGCACATCCTCGCAGCCCTGCTGGCGATCGCCGCGGCGCCCGCCCTCGGCCAGGAAGAGCCCGAGAAGAACCCTTTTGCCGATCCGGACATGCAGCCCTCCTACCGGGCGCAATGCCATGAGGTGCGGGCGCTGACCAAGGACCGGGAGACGGGCATGGCGCGGGTCGACTTCAGCGTCACGGGTCCCCTCGCCCTCGTCCATTTCGACGGCACGCTCGCCTATCTCGGCCTGTGCGGCACGGCCCCCGACCCGAAGGTGCTCTGCATCACCTACCAGACCAACGACATGAAGGTCGGCGAGGTGGTGACGGTGGCCGGCGGCTACAGCCGGCCGAACCCGGACTTCATCGTCCTCGACCCGTGCCTCGCCACCCGGCCGGAGGAGCCGGCGCAGTAGATAGGCTCACGCCGCTCGCGGGCCGGGCCATGACGCATCACGACGGGAGGTCGTGACCACATTGACAGGCGAGAGCTTCAGCAGCGTTGTTAACATAAGCTATGATTTTGGCAGCGCGGCGCCTGGATGCCTCCTGACAATCAGCAATAGGCCTGTCCGGCAGGCATGGGACATTCCCTCACCTGATCCCATGAGACCGCGACGACCCTTCGGGACGATACCTCAGATGGGCACCTGCGATTAAGCCGCCGTTAATCGGATCAGGCGGAGACTCGGGTGTCATCTGGAGGAAACCAGAATGGTCTCCGCGTCCCGTTCCAAGGCTACGGTCCTTGTCGTCGAAGATGATGCGCTCACCCGCGAGTTCCTGACTCAACTGCTTCGTGCAGGTGGTTTTGATGTCATCGCCGTGCCTGCAGGAGATCGGGCCTTGCTGATCCTTTGCCGGCTGGGCGAAGAGATCGACTGGCTCGTGAGCAAGGTCAGCCTCCCGGGCCTCGTCTGCGGATGGATCCTCGCTGACGAGTACCACGAGCATCACCGCGGTCGGCCTGCGCTTCTGCTCTCAGATCTGGATCCGGCGGAGAAACGGTCTGCACATGCAGTCTTCATCCCGCCGCTGGCGCCCATGAGGGTCCTTGAGGTCCTGCAGGCTCTGAAGAGCCCTGAACCCGCTCAGGTGCTCCAGGTCCCGATCGCAAAGGCAGCATGACCTACTCCCGCGCACCGTCGCCATCCAGAGCTTACCGGCCAGCCATCACCCGGAATTCCCCTGTCACATCGCCAAGTTCGAATGTTAGGTTCGCCCGCAGGCTCCACATGCGGCGAGATCCAAAAGGCGGGATGATGAGCAACGGTTCGGGAGAAGGAGCGCTCGTCCGGCGCGCTGGCGAGGGCACCGGCAATCGGGCCTTCGATCTGCCCCGCACATTCATCGTTCGGTCCGACGAGGCAGGAGGCAGCTTCTCTCATTGGATCGAGAATGTCCCGGCCGGGGCCGGTCCGCCGATGCATGTGCATCACAGAGAGCAGGAGATGTTCCGCATCCTCTCCGGCCAATTCCGCTTCTGGTGCGCGGGAGAGGCTCAGGACCTGACCGACGGCGACACGGTCCTGATCCCGAAGGGCGCTCCGCATACCTTCAAGAATACAGGCTCCAGCGAGGGGCAACTGCTGATCACCCTGACCCCTGGCACTGGCGACGGCTTCTTCATCGAGGTCGAGAGGCTGGGCCTCCACCCGTCGCGGGATATGCCTCGGATCGTGGAGATCGCAGGACGCTACGGTCTCGAATTCGTCGGACCGCCTCCGGCGTGAGACAGGGGCAGGACGAGCCTATTCCACGCTCCTCGGAAAGATTCGTGCACCCTTTCATGCCTTAAGCCCCGGCATGACCTCCTCCAGCGACACACCAGCCGCGGAGAAGCTTCAGCGGCGCTGTTAACATAAGTTAAAATATGTGATGGCGAGGCTGGAACGAGCACCAGCCCGCGCAGTTTGCTTGCCAAGCGCCTCAAGGGGCCGGCTGGAGGAACCGCATGCAGGACTTAGGGAGTGAGGATTGGCAAGACGGCGATCTTGTCGTGGTTCCGCTCGCCTGGAGGGATTACGGGCTCTGGTCCCAGATCCAGTCAGCCGCTCAGGATCAGATCGGAATCAAACTTCGAACCATGTACAGCGAGTTGCTTCAGCAGCCTTTGTCACCGGGCCTCCTGGATGTGGCCCGCGAGGTCGAGCAGCGCCTGGCCGCTTCCTGAGCAGCGGACAAAGAAAGAGCGCCCGCGCGGGGCGCTCCGAAGGGCCTGTTCCGTAGGGGCAAAAATGGATCAGGGGATCTTCCACGTCGGCCGTGCCGTCCGGTTCCCACAGAATGACCAGATAATTTTCGAACCTCGGCCGCATTCCAGCCAAGGTTAACTTTACGTTAACTTCCACCCGTAGGGGCAACTATGGGCCGGGGGCCGCGCTCAGAGTTCAAGAGAACCTAGGCGCGGCCTTTTCTTCCTGCTCTCCTGACAAACCGCTCGGCCGGTCCGCCCGTCAGTGCTGGTGCTCAGGCGGTGCGAACAGGATCAGTTCGGCTCGTTCATCGCCTTCAACGTAAGCATCGTGACCCGGTGGGATCTCAAAGAAGTCGCCGGCGCCGATGTGTGTCTCGATGCCCGTATCGACCATGCGGACCACGAGCTTACCGCCGATACAATAGCCGGTGTGGCGCATCGGGCATGAATCGGGATGCCCGAGCAGCGGCTTCTCATCCGCCTCCCAGGTCCACCCTGGTTCGAAGACCGCGTGCATGCCAGCCGTTCCATCAGTCATCTTGATGATGGAAATTCGGCCATGATCCTTCATATCGAGAAGTTGATCGGGATGCTCGAAGCGCCTGATCTCGATTGCAGAGGTCATTTCAGATCCCTCCGTCATGGCTCATTGGATGAGCCACGGAGCACAGTATCTTGCAGTTCATGAAGCGGAACAAGCAATCTTCCGGGATAGGGGTCTCTTGGCCCGTCCCCGCTATACCCTGCCCATGGACTCCTCCCGCAGCACCACCGCCGTCTCCGAGTTCATCGGCCAGCCCGTCAGCACCTGGTCCGAGGAATGGCGGATCGAGCCCGAAACTTGGACCCTCCTGAAGATGTCCAAGGCCGAGCGGGACGCCTTCTTCAACGGCCGCAAAGACGAGGACGGGAAGACCATCGACCGGACCTGATCGGCATCCGAGGACGGAAGGCGGCCGAGGAGATCCGGGCGACCGGGGAGCACCTGCCCTGATCAGGCGTGGTTTGCCGGGAACGGCAGGTGAGCGACGGCATAGCCGTCCTGGTCATGAATGCTGACCTGCCAGCCCGACCAGTCGACCTGGGGCGGGGCTTTCTGCATCAGCTGCTGGGCCCGGCTCAAGGCCTCGGGCTCGAGTTCGCGCCTGGCTCTGGCCCGGCGCCCTTTCCGGTCCACGATAAGGTTCATCCCGTCCGTCATGTGGTAGAAGTAGCGGCGTCCCATCGCCAGCCTCCCCTTGCCATCACGCCCCTGCGTGAAATCAAACCTCCTGACCTGTGACAGGTTTTCCTTCCCAAAGGCGAAATTGCGGGTTGCTCCCGCTATCCACTGTCTCCACAGGGACTGAACTGCCTAGGCTCCCGTGACGGGGCGCCTCGACTCTTTCGCGAAGCAATAGGGCGCGGGTCTCACGCCGCCTCGGCGGGCCAGGCGCCCACATAGCGCGATTGCGGCCGGATGATGCGGCCGGTGCGGGTCTGCTCGATGGCATGGGCCACCCAGCCCGCCGTGCGGCCGGCCGCGAAGAGCGGGGTGAAGCCCTCGCGCGGGACGCCCAGCGCGTCGAGCAGGATCGCCGTGTAGAACTCCACATTGGTGTCGAGCCGGCGCCCCGGCTTGCGGCGCCCCAGCACCTTGAGGGCCGTGGCCTCGACCGCCTCCGCGAAGGCGATGCGGTTGCTCTTTCCCTTCAGCCGTCCGACCGCCGCCTTCAGCACATCCGCCCGCGGGTCGCGCACCTTGTAGATGCGGTGGCCGAAGCCCATGAGGCGCTCGCCCCGGGCCATGGCATCGTCGAGCCAGGGCTCCGCGTTCGCGAGGGTGCCGATGGCATCCAGCATGTCGAGCACCGGTCCCGGCGCCCCGCCGTGCAGCGGCCCCTTCAGGGCGCAGAGCCCAGCCACCACGGAGGACAGGATGCCAGCCTGGGTCGAGGCGACCACCCGCGCGGTGAAGGTGGAGGCGTTGAGACCGTGGTCGATCACCGTCACGAGATAGGTGTCGAGGGCCCGGGCCTCCTCCGCCGCGACGGGTGCGTCGCGCATCATGCGCAGGATGTCGGCCGCGTGGCTCGAGGATTCATCGGGCGCGACCGGCGCGAGGCCCTGCGCGCCCCGCACGGCCATGGCGGCGGCGACACCCGCCGCGCCGACCACGAGGGAGGGGTGGTCCTCCTCCGCATCGAGCAGGCTCGCGAGCAGCAGGCGCATCCCCTCCACGGGCGTGAGGCCGGCAAGCCGGGGGCCGAGCGGCGCGAGATGCGCGTAGGCCCTCGCCCGGGCCTGCCCGAGCAGCCCGGCCGGGTCGGAGGCTTCCGGCACGAGCCCCCGCCAGAGCAGGGCGACCGCATCCTCATAGGCCAGACGGCCGGCAAGCTCCTCCAGGTCGTGCCCGGCAATGATCAGGCGGCCTGCTTCCCCGTCCACATGGCTCAAGCCGGTCTCGGCAGCCACCACGTCGTCAAGTCCGATGGTCATGGGATCTCTCCTTCGTCGAGGAGAGCTTCGCGCCGGCCTTGCAGAAGCGTCAATCTTGAATCAACATATCAACATATGAGTGCCGCATCCCTCGATCTCGCCTCGGCCGAAGAAGCATCGTCCCGGCTCGGCATCAGCCGCGCCAGCCTCTATGCCTATGTGAGCCGGGGGCTGATCCGCTCCTTCTCCTCGCCGCACGATCCGCGCCAGCGGCTCTATGCCCTCGAGGACGTGGAGACCCTCGTCGAGCGCAAGGCGCGCTTCCGCCGCCCGGCGGCGGCGGCCGCCACCGCCCTCGACTGGGGCCTGCCGGTGCTGGAGACGAGCATCACCCAGATCCTCGACGGGCGGCTGCTCTACCGCGGCCATGACGCCCTCGCCCTGGCCCAGCGGGCGACCCTCGAGGAGGCTGCCTGCCTGCTGATCGGCGCCCTCGACGGGGAGGCTTTCCGCCGCCCCTCCCGGATCCCCGAGCCCCTCCCCGGCCCCGCCTTCGGCCCTCACGCCTTCACCGCCCAGGCCATCCGCCTCCTGTCGGAGCCGGCACCCCGGGAGGCCCGGGCGACGGAGGTGGCCGCGATCCTGCGTCTCGCGGCAGCCGCCGCCAGCGGCGCCGATCCGGGCACCGAGCCCCTCCACCGGCACCTGGCCCGCGCCTGGGGCGCTCCCGATGCGGCCGCCGAGGCGATCCGCCGGGCGCTCGTGCTCTGCGCGGATCATGAGCTCAGCTCCTCGGCCTTCGCGGTGAGGGTCACGGCCTCCACCGGCGCCTCCCTGCGCCATGCGGTGATCGCCGGCCTCGCCGCCCTGAGCGGCCCCTATCACGGGGGGATGACCGAGCGGGTCAGGGCCTTCCTGGAGGCTCCCGGATCCCTGCCCCGCCCGGGCTTCCGGCACCGCCTCTATCCGGCGGGAGACCCGCGGGCCGGAGCGCTCCTGGAGGGGGTGCCCCTCCTCGCCTCGGACAGCACCACCCTGCAGGCCGTGGCCGCCGCCTCCGGCGACAGGCCCAGCCTCGACGCGGCGCTCGTGATGATGGAGCGGGCCTATGGACTGCCGGTGGGCGCTGCCTATACGCTCTTCGCCATCGGACGCACGGCCGGGTGGCTCGCCCATGCCATCGAGCAGCGCAGCCAGGCGGCCCTCATCCGGCCGCGGGCGCGCTACGTTGCGGCCGCCCCTTCCTCCGACCCAGCCTCCTCATGAGCCGCAACCGATTCTATCCCGACCGCCCCGTCCTCGCCGCCTCGGTTGCCGTGATCCGCGACGGGCGCATCCTGCTTGCGGCGAGGGGCAAGCCGCCGAGCGAGGGGCTGTTCTCGCTGCCGGGCGGCATGGTGGAGGTGGGCGAGAGCCTAAGCGAGGCGGCCCTGCGGGAGCTGCGCGAGGAGGTGGGGGTCGAGGCCGAGATCATCGGCCTGATCGCCCCCGTCGAATTCATTGAAAGGGACGAGAAAGGCCATATAAAGCATCACGTCGTCATCGCCGCCCATGCCGCCCGCTGGGTTTCGGGCGAACCCCAGACAGGTCCGGAAGCAAAGGAAATCCGTTGGGTCACGGAACGGGACATCGCCGATCTGCCCATGACGGCAGGGCTCGACAGCATCCTGGAGCAGGCCTTCGGGATCGCCCGGCGGGATCCGGCCGCATGAGACGGGCGGGCCTTCTCCTCGTCCCGGTTCTGGCCCTGGCCTCCCCCCAGCCGGCCGCGGCCCAGGGCTTCTTCGAGCGCCTGTTCGGCCCTCCGCCGGGCCAGCAGCCGGGGGTTTCGCCGCAATACCGTCCGCCGCCGCAGTACCGCCCGCTGCCGCAGCCGCTCCCCCAGCCTCAGTACCGCCCGCCGCAGCCCGCACCCCAGACCCAGCCGCAGCGGCGGACCCAGCCGCCGCAATCGCAGCAGCGCCCGGCCGCGCCCCAGGCGCCGCAGCAGCAGGCGGAGCCCGCTCCCGTGGTCGAGCCGCCGCCCGCTCCCTACGAGAAGGAGCTGCTGCGGCTTGCCGAGATCATGGGATCGCTCGCCATGCTGCGCCCCCTCTGCAGCGCCCCCGACGGCTCCGAATGGAGCCGGCGCATGCAGGTCCTGCTCGAGGCGGAGGGCACCACGCCCGGCCGCCGGGAGCGGCTCGCCGGCGCCTACAACAAGGGCTACCAGGCCTATGCCCTCACCTACCGGGCCTGCACGCCCTCGGCGCAGGAGGCCTCCGTCCGCTTCCTCGCGGAAGGCGAGCAGCTCGCCCGCAACATCACCGGACGCTACGGCGGCTGATCGGGAGGCATGCCCCTCCGTCTGGAGGTGTTGCATCGGCGCCTCTTATCCACATTTTTCGGCCTCCCCCCTCTCGCGTTAACCTCCTTGCAAGGTGATGCTGGCGGCGGGTCGGCGCGATGTCTAAGAATGATTCAACCGAACTCGCGCGCCGCCCCTCAAAGGGGCCTGGATCATGAACGACAACGACGTGCCTCTCACCGAGCTGCCCGACCTCAGCGCCCTCAAGCAGGCGGCCCTGAGCTATGTGACCGAGGCCTTCGCCGAGGCCGAGCTCGACGGGCTCGACGCGGATTGCATGGCGCAGGCCGCCCTCTTCGCCGCCTTCACCGAACTCGTCGCCACCTATGGCGAGGAGGCCGTCGCGGAATACGCCGCCACCCTGCCGGACAAGATCCGCACGGGGGCGTTCTCCATGGCGATGTCGCTGAAGCATTGAGCTGACGCCGCCCTATGAGAAAGGACGCCGTCCTGCGAATCGCGCGGCCCACGGACCGACTGCACGAGGTCGTCCGCTTTTACCATGACGGGCTCGGCTTCGAGATCATTGCTGCCTTCGACGATCACGACGGCTTCGACGGCAGGATGCTGGGTCACCCGCACGCTCCCTGGCATCTGGAGTTCACGCAGCACAGAGACCATCGCGCCGGCCGCGCTCCGACGCAGGACAACCTGCTGGTTTTCTACCTGCCCGACCGTTCGGAATGGGAAGCAGCCGTGCAGCGCATGCGCGCCAACGGCTATTCGCCCGTTTCCTCCTTCAACCCCTACTGGGATCGGCAAGGCGTCACCTTCGAGGACCCGGACGGCTACCGGGTTGTTCTGCAGAATATGGCTTGGGTGAAGTAGCCTCTTCAAACAATATCTTTGAGGATTTCGAATAACGGCTTTTCAGCTCTCCATAGGACTGCTTTCCAGCCAGCAATCTTAGCCCCTTGAACATTCTCAACACTATCATCGATCAGAAGGATCTCGTCTGGCGAAAGACCAGTTCGCGATGCCGCAGTGCGGAAAAACTCCAACTCAGGTTTTTTGGCACCAATTTGAGCCGAATATTGAATGCTATCAAAATGAGCGGCTAAACCGAGTTCATCCCAAAGATATCTGGCCCTTAGGTGTTCCTGGTTAGTGGCAAGATGGAGCTGAAACCCAGAGGAACGGAGCTGTATGAGATCACGCAGTAATTTTTCGTCCAAGCATGCATCTGTTGCGAACCAGTAGCTGATCAACTGATCCGCAGTGAGATGAGGGGCGATCTTTTGCAGAACGGCTTGCAAGTGATCTCTCAACATGGCGCGGCCAGTTATGATCTCATTCCAATGCGAGTCGAAGAATTCCCGGCGAAGAGCTTCAGCAGATACTCCGAGATCTGCCTCAAGAGATGTCGACCAATGCCGCCCGTCCTCCAGTCTCCCATGGACGAGAACACCATCAACGTCCACCATGATGGCCTTGGTCAAAATGTTGCCTCTCTGCGCTTAAGCTGAAGTCAGCATCTACGGTTTCACCGTCTCCTCGAACCGCACCACCTCGCCCTGCGACGGCGTCTCGAGCGAACCGTCCCACATCACCACGTTCCCGCGCACGATCGTGCCGACAGGCCAGCCGGTGACCTTCTTGCCGTCATAGGGCGTCCACTGCGACTTCGAGGCGATCCAGTCATTCGTGATCGTCTCCATGCGCTTGAGATCGACCACGGTGAAATCCGCGTCGTAGCCCACGGCGATGCGGCCCTTGTTCGCGATGCCGAAGAGGCGCTTGGGGCCGGCGCTCGTCATGTCGACGAAGCGTTCGAGCGTGAGACGGCTCGCGTTCACGTGGTCGAGCATGATCGGCACGAGGGTCTGCACGCCGGTCATGCCGGAGGGCGTGTTGGGATAGCCCCTGTCCTTCTCCTCGCGCGTATGGGGCGCATGGTCCGAGCCAAGGATGTCGGCGATCCCCTCGTCGAGCCCCTGCCACAGGGCGGCGCGATGAAGCTCGTCGCGCACGGGCGGGTTCATCTGGATGTAGGTGCCGAGCCGCTCGTAATCCTCCGGACCCGCCAGCGTCAGGTGATGCGGGGTGACCTCCACCGAGACGAGATCCTTGTGGTCCTTGAGGAGCGCCATCTCCTCGGCGGTGGTGATGTGGAGCACGTGGATGCGCGCGCCGGTTTGCCGGGCGATGCGCACGAGGCGCTGCGTACAGGCGAGCGCCACCTCGGCCGATCGCCACACCGGATGCGAGCGCGGATCGCCCTCGACGCGAAGGCCTTTGCGCTCGCGCAGCATCGCCTCGTCCTCCGAGTGGAAGGCGGCGCGGCGGCGGGTGCGCCGCAGGATGTTGGCGATGCCCTCGTCGTCCTCGACCAGCAGCGACCCCGTGGACGAGCCCATGAACACCTTGATGCCGGCCGCGCCCGGCAGGCGCTCCAGCTCCGCCACGTCGGCGGCGTTCTCGTGCGTGCCCCCGACCCAGAAGGCGAAGTCGCAATGCATGCGGTGACGGCCGCGCCGCACCTTGTCGGCGAGCGCTTCCGCGCTGGTGGTCTGCGGGTCGGTGTTGGGCATCTCGAACACGGTCGTGACGCCGCCCATGACGGCGGCGCGGGAGCCCGATTCGAGATCCTCCTTGTGGTCGAGACCCGGCTCGCGGAAATGCACCTGCGTGTCGATGACGCCCGGCAGGATGTGCAGGCCCCGGCAGTCGATCTCCCGCCCGGCGGAGGCCCGGGACAGGTCCCCGATGGCGGCGATGCGCCCGCCTCGCACGCCGATGTCGCGCTCCACGCGCCCGTCGTGGTTCACGACGATGCCGCCTTTGAGGATCAGGTCGAAGGTCTGGGGCATGGCAATCTCATCCCTTGAGGCCGCTGCGGAAGGGGCATATGTCACGCTGGACGCAAAGAGCAACGGGAGCGGGGCACATGCCGTCTGTCCATCTGGCCGACCGGGGCGTGGTAAGGGTTTCGGGCGACGACGCCAAGACTTTTCTCGACAACCTCATCACCTGCGACCTCGACCGGATCACGCCGGAGGCCGCGCGGCTCGGCGCCCTTCTGACGCCCCAGGGCAAGATCCTGTTCGACTTCCTCGTGTTCCAGGCGCCGCAGGAGATCGGGGGCGCCTATTACCTGGACGTGCTCAAGGTCTTTGCGCCGGATCTGGCCAAGCGCCTCGGCTTCTACAGGCTGCGGGCGAAGGTGGCGATCGAGGATCTGTCAGACTCCCTTGCCGTCGTCGCCGGCTGGGACGCGCCGCGGCCGAGCGACGAGGCGGGCCTCGTGGCCGAGGACCCGCGCCTGCCGGCCCTCGGCTGGCGCGCCATCGTAGCGGCCGAGGATGCAGGGGAGTTCGCGAAGGACCCGGCCGAGGCCTACCATGCCCGCCGCATCGCGCTCGGCGTGCCGGAGGGCGGCCGCGACTTCCTGTTCGGCGACGCCTTCCCGCACGAGGCGCTGATGGACCAGCTTCAGGGGGTCGATTTCGACAAGGGCTGCTATGTGGGCCAGGAGGTGGTCTCGCGCATGCAGCACCGGGGCACCGCCCGCACCCGGATCGTTCCGGCCCGCTACGAAGGCGGCTTCGCGGCCGATCTCGGCGTCGAGGTGACGGCCGGCGGCAAGGTTCTGGGCAAGACGGGCACCGGCGCCAATGGCCGCGGGCTCCTGATGATCCGCCTCGACAGGGCGGAGGAAGCCCTGAAGGCGGGCGAGACGATCCGGGCCGGGGGCATCCCGGTCCGGCTCGAGAGGCCCGCCTGGATCCGCTTTCCCTTCCCGGGCGAGCCAAGCTCCGTTACGTAAAATAAAGCCAAGCTTCGACGGAACAACGCTCTCACGAAAACGTTACGCTTTGACGGCCTGACGACGGCGCCGCCTCAAAGAGCGCCTCCGTGGCCGCTGGGGAATTCTCGATGGGCGCAGTGCAAAGGACCGGGACGACGGCGCAGGAAGGGCGTTTTCAGCTTCTTGTCGATGCGGTCACCGACTATGCCATCTACATGCTCGACCCGACCGGCATCATCGCGAGCTGGAATGCCGGCGCTCAGCGCTTCAAGGGTTATTCGGAAAGCGAGATCCTCGGCGAACACTTCTCCCGCTTCTACACGGAGGAGGACCTCGCGACGAACCTGCCGCAGCGCGCCCTCGAGACGGCCGCCCGGGAGGGCAAGTTCGAGGCGGAGGGCTGGCGCAAGCGCAAGGACGGCACCCGCTTCTGGGCGCATGTGGTCATCGACCCGATCCGCGACTCCCGCGGCAACCTGCTCGGCTTCGCCAAGATCACCCGGGACCTGACGGAGCGCAAGAAGGCTCAGGAAGCCCTGCGCGAAAGCGAGGAGCGCTTCCGCCTGCTGGTCCAGGGCGTGACGGATTATGCGATCTACATGCTCGACCCGCAGGGCCGCGTGACCAACTGGAATTCCGGAGCGCAGCGGATCAAGGGCTATTCCGAGGAAGAGATCGTCGGAAAGCACTTCTCGCAGTTCTACACCGAGGAGGATCTGGCGACGAACCTGCCGAAGCGCGCCCTCGAGACGGCCGCCCGGGAGGGCAAGTTCGAGGCGGAGGGCTGGCGCAAGCGCAAGGACGGCACCCGCTTCTGGGCCAGCGTGGTGATCGACCCCATCCGCAACGAGATGGGAGAGCTCATCGGCTTCGCCAAGATCACCCGCGACATCACCGAGCGCCGGCAGGCCCAGGAGGCCCTGGCGCAGGCCCAGGCCGCCCTGTTCCAGTCCCAGAAGATGGAGGCGGTGGGCCAGCTCACGGGCGGCATCGCCCACGACTTCAACAACCTGCTGACGGTCATCGTCAACAATCTCGACCTCCTGACCCGCAACGCGAGAGATTCCCGCGACATGAGGCTGATCGAGAGCGCCCAGCGCGCCGCCGAGCGCGGCGCCAAGCTCACGCAGCAGCTGCTAGCCTTCTCGCGCCGCCAGCCGCTGCAGCCGGCGCTCCACGATCCGAACAAGCTCATCGAAGGCTTCGAGGCGATCCTGCGCCGGGCCTGCGGCGAGCTGATCCGGCTGCAGCTCGCGCTTGCTCCCGGCGTAAGGCCGATCTCCGTGGACGCGCCGCAATTCGAGGCGGCTCTCCTCAATCTGACGGTCAATGCCCGCGACGCCATGCCGGAGGGCGGAACGCTGCGGATCGCGACGGGCAACGTGACCCTGAGCGAGAAGGACGGCAACGCGGCCGGGCTGCAGCCGGGCCAGTACGTGTCGGTCACCGTGCAGGATTCGGGAATCGGCATGCCGCCCGAGGTGGTCAACCGCGTCTTCGAGCCCTTCTTCACCACGAAGGAGGTCGGCAAGGGCACGGGCCTCGGCCTCAGCCAGGTCTACGGCTTCGTCACGCAGTCGGGCGGGCACATCGCCATTGACAGCACCCCCGGCCAGGGTACCACGATAACCATGCTGCTGCCGGCCCAGGCGGGAGAGGGCGATGCCATGGAGAACGAGGACGCAACCGAACGACCGGCCCGCGACACCGCCGGCACCGTGCTCATCGTGGAGGACGAGCCCGCCGTCCTGGAGGTGGCCTGCGACATCTTCGAGAGCCTCGGCTACGACGTGCTGACGGCGACCGATGCCCATCAGGCGGTCTCGGTTCTGGAGCGCACGCCCTCCATCGACGTGCTGTTCAGCGACGTGGTGATGCCCAACGGCATGAACGGCGTGGAGCTCTCCCGCAAGGCCCGCGAGATGCGGCCCGACCTGAGGATCCTGCTCGCCTCTGGCTACCCCATGTCCGCCCTTCCGGCCGAGGGCTTCGGGGCGGGGATCTCCTTCATCAGCAAGCCCTACCGCTGGACGGAGCTGGCGGAGAAGCTGCGGGCGCTTCGTACCGGGGCGTGAACGGCCATCGCCCTGCGTGATGGGCGGCATCCGCATTTTTGATTGGTCCGCCCAACCGCTTGCCATTAGCATCCCGGCCCGACCAGACCGGGAATGCCATGTACCAGCCGCCGCACTTTCGCGAGGACAGCCTCGCGGTCCAGCACGCTCTCATGCGGGCCCATCCGCTCGGGCTTCTGGTGACGCTGGGCGGCAGCGGAATCGTGGCCAATCCCCTGCCCTTCGTGCTGGACGCCCAGGCATCGCCCAAGGGCACCCTCAAGGCCCATCTGTCGCGCGCCAACACCCAATGGCAGGATTTCGACCCGTCGCAGGAAGCCCTCGTGGTCTTCCAGGGGCCCGAGGCCTACATCACCCCGTCCTGGTACGCGGCCAAGCGTGAGCACGGCAAGGTGGTGCCGACCTGGAACTACGCCATCGTGCAGGCCTATGGCCGCATGCGCGTGATCGACGATCCGAGCTGGCTCCTGCAGCAGATCGCGGCCATGACCGATGTCCAGGAAGCCGCGCAACCCGAGCCATGGGCGGTGGACGATGCGCCGGCCCCCTTCGTCGCGGCGCAGCTCAAGGGCATCGTCGGCGTGGAGATCGAGATCACGCGGATCGAGGGCAAGTGGAAGGTGAGCCAGAACCGGTCCGAGGCCGACCGGCTCGGCGTGGCGGCGGGCCTGCGCCTCGCGCAGGACGAAACCTCCCGGCACATGGCCGACCTTGTGGATTCGCGGGGAGCGAGGTCCGGTGACTGACGTTCTCGAATGCCGCGTCGAGCCCTGCACGCTTCAGGCCGTCGAGGAATGGGTCGCCCTGCGGCACGCCCTCTGGCCGGAGGGCTCCGAACAGGAACACCGGGCCGAAGCGCAGGCCATGCTCTGGGAGCAGAAGGAGGCCATCGCGCTTCTCGTGCGCCTGCCCGACGGCACGGCGGCGGGTTTCGCCGAGGCGGCCCTGCGCCATGACTACGTGAACGGCTGCTCCACCTCGCCGGTGGCTTTTCTCGAAGGGATCTATGTGCGGCCCGAGCACCGCAGAAAAGGTCTCGCGCGCCTGCTGTGCAAGGCCGTCGAGGACTGGGCGAACCGCCTCGGCTGCCGCGAACTGGCCTCGGATGTCCTCATCCGCAACACCGCCTCGCAGAGCATGCACGAGGCCCTCGGCTTCGAGGAGACCGAGCGGGTCGTGTATTACCGCAAGCTCCTGTCATCGCCCTGAACACTCTGGCCCGCGAGCTGTGCTTTCACCCACCGACCTCATCCTGAGGAGCCTGCGCAGCAGGCGTCTCGAAGGAGCCTCCAGAGAGCACGGGATCCTCCTTCGAGACGCAGCCTGACGGCTGCTCCTCAGGATGAGGTCGGGGATTGATGAATCTGCTTCCTGACGTCAGGAGCCCGTCTTCCCGTTTCTCCGCAGGCCCGCTACACACGTTCCATGACCGACGGACTGATCCTGCACCCCGACAACAAGGCCCGCTGCTGGTGGCCCGGCACCGATCCCTTCTATGTGGAATACCACGACACCGAATGGGGCGTGCCGGAATTCGATGACCGCGCGCTGTTCGAGAAGCTCATTCTCGACGGCTTCCAGGCGGGCCTGTCCTGGATCACGATCCTGCGCAAGCGCGAGAACTTCCGCCGCGCCTTCGCGGGCTTCGATCCGGCGGTCATCGCCCGGTTCGATCAGGCGCAGGTGGAGACGCTGATGCTCGACCCCGGCATCGTGCGCAACCGCGCCAAGATCGAGGCGACGATCGCCGGCGCCCGCGCCTGGCTCGTCATCCAGGAGCGCGGCGGCTTCTCGCGCTTCCTGTGGGATTTCGTCGGCGGCCGGCCGGTTCAGCCGAACCTGAAGAGCCGCAGGGACGTGCCCACCGAGACCGAGATTTCGCGGAAGATCTCGAAGGTCCTGAAGGCGGAGGGCTTCAACTTCGTCGGCCCCACCATCGTCTATGCCTTCATGCAGGCGGTGGGCATGACCAACGATCACCTCACCGGCTGCTACCGCCACGCGGAATGCGCGGCGCTGGCGAAGGGCCTGTAGATGCCCAAGGAACCGCGCGTCTGGCAGCGGATGCTCTCCGGCCGCCGCCTCAACCTGCTCGACCCCTCGCCCCTCGACGTGGAGCTCGACGACATCGCCCACGGGCTCGCCCGCGTCGCCCGCTGGAACGGGCAGACCCTCGGCCCGCACATCTTCTCGGTCGCCCAGCACAGCCTGCTCGTGGAGGCGATCGCGAGCCACATCGATCCCGGCATGAACCGCGAGCGGCGCCTCGCCGTGCTGCTGCACGACGCACCGGAATACGTGATCGGCGACATCATCTCGCCCTTCAAGGCGGTGATCGGCGATGCCTACAAGGCCATCGAAGCGGGCCTGCTCGGGGCGATCCATCTCCATTTCGGCCTGCCCGCCCAGCCGGCCGCGGCCCTCAAGCGCTTCATCAAGCAGGCCGACCGGCAGGCGGCCTTCCTGGAGGCGACGCATCTCGCCGGCTTCTCCCGCGAGGAGGCGCTCAAGTATTTCGGGCGGCCCGAGCCCCTGCCCCGCACGGCGCTCGCCCTGCTGGAGCCCTGGCCGGTCTCGAAGGCCGAGGAGCGCTACCGGGACGCGGTGAATGCCGCTCTTTCGGCCTGAGGCCGCCATGCCGACCCTGCATGTCTGCCCCCTGTCCCGCCTGCACGAGACCGCCGCCGCGATCCGCCCCAGCCACCTGGTCAGCCTGATGGGCGCGGGCGCCCGGGTCGAGCGGCCCGCCGCCATCGCGGCGGAGCGCCATCTCGTCATCGGCGTCAGCGACATCGTGGAGCCTCTCGACGGGCATGTGCTGGCCGGTGCCGAGCACATGGAGCAGCTGCTCGCCTTCATCCGCGCCTGGGACCGCGAGGCTCCCCTCCTCTTCCATTGCTGGGCGGGAATCAGCCGCTCCACGGCCGCCGCCTATATCGCGGCCTGCGCCCTGGCCCCGGAGCGAAGCGAGGCCGAACTCGCCCAAGCCCTGCGCCGGGCCTCTCCCAGCGCCACCCCGAACGCCCGCTTCGTGTCCCTCGCCGACGGCCTCCTCGGCCGCCGGGGGCGGATGGTCGATGCGATCCGGAGCATCGGGCGCGGAGCCGAGGCTATGGAGGGCACGCCCTTCATGTTACAGCTTAACCGCCGCTAGCCGATTCCAGCCTGGACCGGCCGCGGCCCCGATGCATCTTCCGAGGCCGCCTCTTGGAAATTCCTCTGCTCGTTCTGCTGGCCCTCAGCATCCCCGTCTGCGCCATCGCAGGGCTGGTCCTCGGTCTTTCGGCACGCAACAGGCTCACCGCTCTGCAGCACCGCATCGGGGCTCTCGAAGGCGAGCTGCGGCAGCTCCGGACCGGGCCCGTTCCGACGGCCTCCGCGGCGGATCCCTTCGCGCAAGCCCCCGCGCCTGAAGCCCCGGTCGAGGAAGCACCTGCCGCCCCTCCGCCCGAGACGCCGGACAGCGAGGCTCCCCCCGCCGCCGGGACCGTCCCGTCCATCCCGCCGGCGATGCCGCCTTCACCGCCCCGGAATGCGGATCTCGAGGCGACGCTGGGCTCCCGCTGGGCCGTCTGGGTCGGCGGCGTGGCGCTGGCCCTCGGCGGGATCTTTCTCGTCCGCTATTCGATCGAGCAGAACCTGCTGAGCCCGGCCACGCGCATCGCCCTGGGCGGTTTGTTCGCCCTCGCCCTGACCGGGGCGGGCGAATGGCTGCGCCGCGGCGAGCGCAGCCTCGTCCTGCCCGGCATCCCGCACGCGAACGTGCCTGCGATCCTGACGGCGGCCGGGACCTGCAGCGCCTTTGCCTCGGCCTATGCGGCCTATGCCCTCTATGGACTGATCGGCCCTGCCGCGACCTTCGTGATCCTGGGCGCGATCGCGGCCCTGGCCCTGTTCGCCTCGACCCTGCACGGGCCGATCCTGGCTGCCCTCGGCCTGCTCGGCGCGATGGGAAGCCCGCTCCTCGTCTCCTCCGACAGGCCGCAGCCCTGGGCCCTGGTGATCTATCTCGCCTTCGTGGCGCTGCCCGCCTACGGGGTTGCGCGCCTGCGCCTCTGGCGCTGGCTCGCGCTGTCCGCCGCGGCCGGTGCGCTGGCCTGGACGCTGCCGGTCTTCCTCCTGGAGGCAACGGACGCCCTGCCGGCCATGGTCCATCTGGTCGTGCAGGGCGGCCTCGCCGCCTTCTTCCTCGTCGTCCTTCCCTATCGCTCCCTGGCGAACACGGATCTCGGGATCGACCATGCGGCCAGCATCGTCCTGCTGGCCTTCGCGCTGGCGGCGATCGCGATATCGGCTACGGTCGCGGCGGGAGACGGCCGTCCGGTCTTCGTCTCGGTCATGGCGCTGGTGCTTCTCGCCACGGGGTTCCGCTTCGCCGCCGCGGCCCCCGCCGTCGCCTGGGCGGGCCTCACCGTCTTCGGAGCCCTCCTGCTCTGGCCCATCGGGACCGAGCTCGGCACCGCGCCCGAGAGCCTGCTCTACCAGAGCGGCGATGTCTTCGCGGTGCGCCCGCATGCGGTGGAGGTTCATCTCGGGCTCGCCCTGCTCGCCCCCGCCGTCATCGCCGGCGCGTCCCTGGTCAGGCTGGCGCGCTCGCCCCATCTGCGCCTTTCCGTCGCGAGCTGGTACGCGGGAGCGGCCACGATCGGCCCGCTCCTCGCCCTCCTGGCCTCCTATTGGCGGGTGGCGGAGCTGGAGCGCAGCCTCTCCTTCGCCCTCGTTGCAGGCGGGCTCGCCCTGGCCTTCGTGGTTGCCTTCCAATGGCTCCTGCGCAACGGGCGCGAGGAGGGAACGGCCCTCAGCCTCGGCGCGGGCGCGACCGCCTCCGCAGCCCTGGCGGCCTTGGCGCTCGGGCTCGTCTTCGCCCTCGAGAAGGGCATGCTGACGGTGGCCTTCGCCCTCATGGCCCTCGGCACCGCCTGGGTCGCCGAGCGCATCGCCGTTCCGGCCCTGCGCCACGCCGTGGGGGCCATCGGCCTGATCGTCCTGGGGCGGCTCGTCTGGAATCCCACCATCGTGGACGGCAATCCCGGCCCGCTCCTGATCAACTGGCTGCTCTGGGGCTACGGCGTTCCGGCCGCAGCCTTCCTCGCCGCGAGCCGCCTGCTGGAGCGGACCGGCCGCGACCGGATCGCCCAGCTCACCGAGAGCCTCGGCATCGCCTTCGCGGCATTCCTGATCTTCTTCCAGATCCGCCATGCTCTCTATGCAGGCGATCCGCTGGCCCAGGATTTCAGCCTGATGGAGGCGGGCCTGGTTGCGACGGAAGCCCTGGTTTTCGCGGCCCTCCTGACCCGGCTCGATCTCGGGAAGGCCGATCCGGTCTACAGGTGGGGTTCGCTGATCTTCAAGGCGGTCTCGTTCGGCCTCTCCGCCATCGGGCTTCTGCTTGTCGAGAACCCGTTTTTCTCGGAGCGCGAGGTCTCCGGAGGGGTGTTCTTCAACAGCCTGATCCTGGCCTATCTCCTGCCAGGGATCCTGGCGGGGGTGCTGGCCCGGGTGGAGCAGCATGCCCGGCCCCGGGCCCATGCCCTGTCCTCGGCGATCCTGAGCCTCCTCCTCCTGAGCGCCTATATCGGCCTGGAAATCCGCCGGATCTTCATCGGACCTCAGCTGGCCGTCTGGAAGGGCTTCACCCAGGGCGAACAATGGAGCTATTCCGTCGCCCTTCTGGCGACCGGCATCCTGCTCCTCGCCCTGGGACTTCTCGGCAGCAACCGCTTCGCCCGCCTCGTTTCGGCGGGCTATCTGGTGCTGGCGGTGCTCAAGGTCTTCATCGTCGATCTGGCCAATCTGGAGGGCGTCATGCGCGCCGTGTCGTTTATCGGCCTCGGGCTTGTTCTCATCGGCATCGGTCTCGTCTATCAGAGACTCCTTGCTCACCGACCCAGCAATGCCGCAATCCCATCGTGACATTGCGCAACGACATTCATTCGACGGAAAGCCGCATGACCGACACCGCTTCCATCAAGTCCCTCCCCTTCGAGAAGGCCCTGGCCGAGCTCGAGGAGATCGTGCGGCGCCTCGAGCGCGGCGACGTGCCGCTGGAGGATTCGATCGCGATCTACGAGCGCGGCGAGGCCCTGAAGAAGCATTGCGAGCAGCTTCTCAAGAAGGCCGAGGCCCGCATCGAGAAGATCACCATCGGCCCCGACGGCGCAGCCTCCGGAACGACCCCGCTGGACGTGGCGGAATAGCCCTTGCGCCCGTTCGGCGGCTCCTAACCTGGTGCCGCCAAGAATGGGGATTCCGAACACGGGGCGGCTTGAGGCCCCCGGGCACCTGTGCCAACGTCACTGGGTTACAAGAGGGCGCACAATGACGGCTGCACAAGAAATCACCGCAACACAACCGTCCGAAGCCGATTCGGCATCCGGGTCCGACCGTCTCCTGGCCGCCTTCGTCGGCCCCAACCACGAGGTCTACCGCCGAGCCCTGGAAAAGATGCGGGCCAAGGATCCTGCTTTGCGAAAGCTGCCTTTGACGTGGTGCTGGCCCGCCTTCCTGATCACGCTCCCCTGGCTTCTCTATCGCAAGCTCTATGGCTGGGCTGCAGGCCTGATCGGAGCGGTCCTTGCTTTGTCCATCATCTTCCCATCGCTCTCGAGCACCGGCACCCTCGGTGCTTACGCCGGTCTCGCGATGATGGCGAAGCCCCTTTACGTGCAGTACGCCTTAAAGCGCATCGGAAAGTTGCGCAGCCGTGCCGCCAGCGAGGAAGAGCTAGAGGCCCTGGTTCAGAAGGCCGGGGGCGTTTCCGTGCCGGGGGCGGTGATCGGAACCTTATTGTTCATCGGCTTCAATGTACTCGCGTTCCTGGGCAGCCTCGCCGAGCGTGGCTGATGCCTGTGCCGGATGCTCTGCTGCGGTTGTCTGCTCTTCTCAGTGCCATCGCCCCTGCCATCTGGCTGGGCTTGCTGCTGGTCTATGCAGCCCGGAGACGCGTGACGGCGGAGGCTGTGAACATCGCCGTTGTAGGGGGCTCCCTGTCGGCCCTGACGGTCGCAATCTCCTTCCTTACGCTGTCTTCCGTTGCGGCAGGCAGTGATATCATCGGGATCAAGGGAGCTGTCGCCATCAGCTTCCTCAGCGCAGCCTTGCCTGAGGAGGCGGCCAAGCTCGCCGTTCTCCTAACTATTGTCTATCGACACGAAGACGTGCGGACACCTCTCGACCTCATCCTGACGGCTGGCTGGGTCGGCTTGGGATTTGCCGGGCTCGAAAATGTCTTCTACGTCCTGTCGGAGCTGGATGGAGATCGCCAGTGGCCGATCGTGGCCCTGGCACGGGCCGTTACAGCGGTCCCGAGCCATACGGTGATGGGACTGCTGATGGGCCTCCTGCTGGCGCGAGCCGCCGAGAAGGACACCCGGAAGGGGTGGTGGATCGCAGCCGCGTTTCTAGGCCCCTTCCTTCTCCATGGGATATACGACGTCTTCGTTCTCTCCCACCGCGATCAATCAAGCGGTTTGCAGGTTCTGCTGAAGCGGTGGGAGGTTGCGTTCGGCCTCGGCGTCGTCATAGCGACAGAGACTTGGCTCTTTGTTGCTCTCCTTCGCCAGGCTCGCGCACGATGGAGCGGTGACGCCGCTCCGTCCGCTCGATCCACGGGGGCCGGATGGACCAGGCTTTGGTTCGTGCTCGTCGTGTTTCCGACCGTTCTCGTCGCCCTCTGCATGACGGGTCTCGGCGGCTACGGGATCTGGACCCAGCACTCTCTGTCCAGCTTGATGGGGACCGGCATTGCTTGGCTCGGGATCGTTTTCGCCATGAGGATCCTGCGCCAACCCGCCGAAGGTGCAGTTTCGGGTTTGACCCCCTCGCCTCAAGTCCCTATTTCAAAGGATCTGGCCTCCGGCTGAAGCTTGGCGAGAACAACCTTGTCCACACCCCTCCTCGACACCATCAAGACCCCCGACGACCTGCGCCGGCTGCCCGAAAACCAGCTCAGGCAGGTGGCTGACGAGCTCCGCAGCGAGACCATCAGCGCCGTCTCGGTCACCGGCGGGCACCTGGGGGCGGGCCTGGGCGTGGTCGAGCTGACGGTGGCGCTGCACTACGTGTTCGACACCCCGCGCGACCGGCTGATCTGGGACGTGGGACATCAGGCCTATCCCCACAAGATCCTCACCGGCCGCCGGGACCGGATCCGCACCCTGCGCCAGGCGGGCGGCCTGTCGGGCTTCACCAAGCGCGCCGAGAGCGAGTACGACCCGTTCGGCGCGGCCCATTCCTCCACCTCCATCTCCGCCGGCCTCGGCATGGCCGTGGCGCGGGATCTGGAGGGTCGGCAGAACAACGTGATCGCGGTGATCGGCGACGGCGCCATGTCGGCGGGCATGGCCTACGAGGCCATGAACAACGCAGGCGCCATGCATTCGCGCCTGATCGTGATCCTCAACGACAACGACATGTCCATCGCGCCGCCCACCGGCGCCATGCGCTCCTATCTCGCCCGCCTCGTCTCGGGCGGCGCCTATCGCGGCCTGCGCGAGACGGCCAAGCAGCTGGCGAAGAAGCTGCCCAAGTTCTTCTACGAGAAGGCCCAGCGGGCCGAGGAATTCGCCCGCGGCTTCTGGACCGGCGGCACCCTCTTCGAGGAGCTCGGCTTCTACTATGTGGGGCCCATCGACGGGCACAACCTCGACCACCTCCTGCCGATCCTCAAGAACGTGCGCGATTCCGAGACCGGCCCGATCCTCGTCCATGTGGTGACGAAGAAAGGCAAGGGCTATGCGCCGGCCGAGGCCGCCGCCGACAAGTATCACGGCGTCGTCACCTTCGACGTGGTGACCGGCGCGCAGACCAAGGCGAAGGCGAACGCGCCTTCCTACACCAAGGTCTTCGGCGAGAGTCTGGTGAAGGAAGCGGCGAAGGACGACAAGATCGTCGCCATCACCGCCGCCATGCCCACGGGCACCGGCATCGACATCTTCGAGAAGGCCTTTCCCGATCGGACCTTCGATGTCGGCATCGCCGAGCAGCATGCGGTGACATTCGCCGCCGGCATGGCGACGGAGGGCTACAAGCCATTCTGCGCGATCTATTCCACCTTCCTGCAGCGCGCCTACGATCAGGTGGTGCACGACGTGGCGATCCAGAACCTGCCCGTGCGCTTCGCCCTCGACCGCGCCGGCCTCGTGGGCGCGGACGGCCCCACCCATGCGGGCTCCTTCGACATCGCCTATCTCGGCTGCATCCCGAACATGGTCGTGATGGCGGCCGCCGACGAGGCGGAACTCGTGCACATGGTAGCCACCGCCGCAGCCTATGACGACGGACCCGTCGCCTTCCGCTACCCGCGCGGCGAAGGCGTGGGCGTCGACATGCCCGAGCAGGGCGTACCGCTCGCCATCGGCAAGGGCCGCATCGTGAAGGAAGGCAGCCGCATCGCCATCCTGTCCCTGGGCACGCGCCTTGCCGAGGCGCTCAAGGCGGCGGAGGAGCTGGAGGCCCGCGGCCTCTCCACCACCGTGGCCGATGCCCGCTTCGCCAAGCCTCTCGACGAGGAGATGATCCTGAGGCTCGCCCGCGACCACGAGGTGCTCATCACCGTGGAGGAAGGCTCCGTCGGCGGCTTCGGCTCCTACGTCCTGCAGCTTCTCGCCGACAAGGGCGCGCTCGACCGGGGCGCCCTGAAGGTGCGCTCGATGGTGCTGCCCGACACCTATCTCGACCAGGACAAGCCGGAACGCATGTATGCCAAAGCCGGGCTCGACGCCCCAGGCATCGTCACCAAGGTGTTCGAGGCGCTGGGACACGAAGAGACCCGCAAGGCGCGAGCATAGGCTCCCGAGGCTTCCATGACCCGCAAACGCGCCGATGTGGCGCTCGTCGAGCGCGGCTTCTTCGCAAGCCGCGCCCGGGCGCAGGAAGCGATCGCGGCCGGTCTCGTCACGGTGAACGGTGCCGTCATTCGCAAGGCCTCCGACACGGTGCCGGAGGAGGCGACGATCACGGCCGAGCAGCCGCACCCTTACGTCTCCCGCGGCGGCGTGAAGCTCGCGGCGGCGCTCGATGCCTTCGCGATCGACCCGAAGGGCAAGGCCTGCCTCGACATCGGCGCCTCGACAGGCGGCTTCACGGAGGTTCTGCTCCAGCGCGGCGCAGATCATGTCTATACGGTGGATGTGGGCCATGGCCAGCTGCATCCCTCGATCCTCGGCAATGCCCGCGTGACCAATCTCGAAGGCACGGATGCGCGCGCCCTCACCGATGCGCTGATCCCTCACAAGGCCGATCTGCTCGTCTCCGACGTGAGCTTCATCTCGCTCAAGCTCGTGCTGCCGCCGGCCGTGGCCTTCCTGAAGCCCCGGGCCGAGCTCGCGGTTCTCGTGAAGCCGCAATTCGAGGCCGGGCGCGACCATGTGAAGAAGGGCATCGTGCGGGACGAGGCGGTGCATCGCGCCGTGTGCGAGGATCTTCAAGCCTTCGTTGCCTCGCTCGGCTTTGACGTCATCGGCCTCGTCCCCTCGCCCATCGAAGGCGGGGACGGCAATCGTGAGTTCTTATTGGGAGCCCGCCGTGGCTGAACAGGTCGTCATCAGGCGTCTCGGCGCGAAAGCCGACGGCATCGCGGAGGGCGCCTCCGGCGCGGTCTTCGTGCCGAAGGTGCTGCCGGGCGAAACGGTCACCGTCGAGCCGGATGGGACGCACGGGCGCCTCGTGAGCGTGGATGCGGCTTCCCCTGAACGCGAGACGCCGTTCTGCCCCTATTTCGATGCCTGCGGCGGCTGCGCGACGCAGCACATGAAGCACGGCTTCTACCAGACCTGGAAGCAGGACATTCTCGCGCATACCCTGCGCCAAGCGCGCATCGAAGCGCCCGTCGAGCCGCTGGTCGACGCCCATGGCGAGGGGCGGCGGCGCGTGACGCTCCATGTGCGCTTTCCGGATCGTGCCATGCATGTGGGCTACATGGCGCCGCGCAGCCACCAGATCGTCGAGATCGCCTTCTGCCCCATCGCGGTACCGGGCCTGAGGGAGGAGGCGCCCGCCATCGCGCGCGCCATCGGCGAGCATATGAAGGCCGCCCGCAAGCCGCTCGACATCCAGATCACGCAGACCGAGACCGGCTTCGACGTGGATGTGCGCGGGCATGGCCCGGTGAAGGATGCGGATCGCCTCGGCCTCATCGATCTCGCCGCAAGGCTCGATCTCTCGCGCCTGTCGCTGCATGGCGACGTGGTCGTGGAGCGCCGCCCGCCCGCGATCGCGATGGGCCGCACCGCAGTGGTTCCGCCGGCCGGCTCGTTCCTGCAGGCGACGCGGCTCGGCGAAGAGGTGCTTGCGGGCCTGGTCGTGGAGGCCTGCGCCAGGGCCAAGCGCGTGGCCGATCTCTTTGCCGGGTCGGGGCCGTTTTCCTTAAGGCTCGCGGAAAAGTCAGAAGTTCACGCGGTCGAGTTCGACAAGGGCTCCATGACAGCCCTCGACAAGGCCTTTCGCGCGACGCCGGGCCTGCGGCGCATCACGACGGAGGCGCGCGACCTCTTCCGCCGCCCGCTTCTCGCGCCAGAGCTCAACGCCTTCGATGCCGTCGTGCTCGATCCGCCGCGCGCCGGGGCGGAGGCGCAGGTGAAGCAGATCGCCGCCTCGAAGGTTCCGCTCGTGGTGAGCGTCTCCTGCGATCCCGCCACCTTCGCCCGCGACGCAGCCATCCTCATCAGCAGCGGCTACCGGCTGGAGCGCCTCGTTCCGGTCGACCAGTTCAAGCACTCGCCGCACCTGGAGGTGGTCGGCATCCTGCGCAAGGACGTGGCGAAGAAGAGGCGATGAAACGAATAGCGTCATCCCGGACGGAGCGCAGCCGATCCAAGATTGCTGAGCGAGCGTAGCGGGGGTATTCCCTCCCCCCTTGTGGGGGAGGGCTAGGGAGGGGGTACGGCGCCAGCGGAATGATCGATGCACCCGCTCGACCCGTTTGCACCCCCCTCTCCAACTCTCCCCCACAAGGGGGGAGAGGGCGGGTTGCGTCTCACGCGTCGGACGATCCCGGATCGGCTTCGCCGTCCGGGATGACTGCGCTTGAAAATCTAAAACAGGCTTCCCTGCTCGTCCTCGTCGCTGGAGAGCGGCTTCTTCGCCTTCGGCTTCCGCTCCTTGACCGGCGCAGGCTCAGGCTCGGCGAGAGGCTTCATCAGGTCTGGATCGTCGTTCTCGACCTTGTTCACGCGGCTCGAGACCGGGACCATGTCGAGCCACTCGTCGGGGCAGGGGCGCACGAGGCGCATCACGTCGGCGCGCTCGTCGCGCACGTCGAGCCAGGAACCGATGTCGTCGGGAGAGAGAATCACCGGCATGCGGTCGTGCACGGCCGAGAGCGTGCCGTTGGCGTCCGTCGTCACAATGGCGGCGGTGTCGATCTCGGCCCCGTCAGGGCTGCTGTAGGTTTCCCACAGGCCTGCAAGCGGCATGGGCTTGCGGTCGCGCGGGCGGATCAGGAACGGGGTCTTCTCGCGCCCGTCCCGCCGCCACTCGTAGAAGCCGTCGGCGAGAAAGATGCAGCGCCGGCGCTTCAGCGCCGCCTTGAAGGTGGGCTTCGTCTGCAGGGTCTCGCCCCGCGCGTTGATGACGAGGGGAAAATCCTTCGGGTCCTTTACCCAGGAGGGCAGGAAGCCCCAGCGCACCAGCATGAAGCGCCGCTCGCCCCGGTCCTCCAGCACGACGGGCACGGGCTGGGTCGGCGCCACGTTGTAGCGGGGAGGAAAGTTGGGCTGTTCGGAATAGCCGTAGAACTCCCGGTAGGTCTCGGGAGGAAGCGTGATCGCATAGCGTCCGCACATGGAGCTCTCCTAAAGCCACCTCTTCCAGCGGAAGAAGAGATAGGGCAGCACGGCGGCGAGGATGATGAGGGTGAGCGCCCACGGATAGCCGAGCTGCCATCTCAGTTCCGGCATGAACTCGAAGTTCATGCCATAGACGGACGAGACGAGGGTCGGCGGCAGGAAGATCACCGACATGACCGAGAAGATCTTGATGATGTCGTTCTGCTCGATGCTGACGAGGCCCAGCGTCGCATCGAGCAGGAACTGGATCTTGTTGGACAGGAACGTGGCGTGCTCCTCGATGGACTGCACGTCACGGAGCGCCGTTCGCCATTCCGACTGGTAGCCGGCCGTCTTCTGCGGGCGCGGCACGCTGGCCGACAGGAAGAGCAGCATGCGCTCCACCGATGCCATGCTTTGGCGCACGTTGGAGATGATGTCGCCCTTGCGCCCGATGGACTTGAGCGCGGCGCGGTAGGACGCAGCGCGCCGGGCGCCCTGCCGGTCGTTCTCGAAGATCGTCTGCGACAGACGGTCGATGCGCGATCCGATGGTTCCGAGGATTTCTGCGGCGCGGTCGATGATGGTCTCGATGAGGCCGTCGAGCACGGCCTCCGGCCGGTGCCGGCAGCCGCCGGGCTTGACCGCGCGGGCCATGAACATGCTGAAGGAGCGCGGCTCGCCGTAGCGCACGGTCACGAGCGCCCGCTCGGTGAGGATGAACGAGACATCGATGAGCCTGGGCGCATCGGTCTCGGAACTGCAAAGGACGCGCGCCGTCATGTAGCGCGCATTGTTCTCATGGTAGAGGATCTCGGAGGGCTCGATATCCGCCATCTCTTCCCGCGTCGGGATCTCGATGTCGAGATGGGCTTCGACGAGCCGGTCCTCCTCGCGGGTCGGCTCGATCAGGTCGATCCAGAGAGCATCGTCGGGAATGGGCTCTCCCGGCGACAGGACGAAGCGATCCAGGGACTCCCCCGCCGGCCCGCTCGTCCGTGCTGGCTTGTGAATCACAATCATACGCGTCCTCGCCCCTCAGCAATAAGCCTTCCCATCATAGGAGTCCCTTGTCATCCCCGGCTGGAGCGTAGCGAAGGGGAAGGGGATCCACAATCGCGCTCGGCGCTATGGATCCCCATCCCTCGCCTCCGGCTCGCCGGGGATGACAATGAAGCCTTACGCTTATCGCAAGGATGACAGGGGCGGCGTGTCGTCGGGCACGAAGAAATCCGGCGCGAGGGGTTTTGTGGGGTCGACCCGGTACTTCTCGAAATCCCTGACGCCCTCCCCGTGCAGGAACACGTCGTCGATGAGGAACTGGCCGGTGAAGCTCCTCGACGGCTTCCGGAAGATCGCATAGGCCGCATCGGCCAGGATCTCCGGCGTGCGGCTGGCCTGGACGAGGGCATCGCCGCCGAGAAGGTTCTTCACCGCAGCGGTCGCAATGGTGGTGCGCGGCCAGAGGGCGTTGACGGCAATGCCCCGCCCCCGCAATTCGCCCGCAAGCCCCAGCACGCACAGGCTCATGCCGTATTTTGCGATGCTGTAGGCCAGATGCGGAGCGAACCACTTCTCGCTCATGTCCAGCGGCGGCGAGAGCATGAGGATGTGCGGGTTCTCGGCCTTCTCCAGATGCGGGATCGCGTATTTCGAGACCATGTAGGTTCCGCGGGTGTTGATCTGGTGCATCAGGTCAAAGCGCTTCATCTCGGTCTGCGGCGTCGGCGTGAGGCTGATGGCGCTCGCGTTGTTGACCACGATGTCGAGGCTGCCGAAGGTCTCGACCGCTTTCCCGATCGCGCCCTTCACCGCCTCCTCGTCGCGCACGTCGACGACCAGCGGCAGCGCCTTGCCGCCCGCCGCCTCGATCTCCTCCGCGGCCGTGTAGATCGTGCCGGGCAGCTTCGCATGGGGCTCCGCGGTCTTGGCCGCGATGACCACGTTCGCGCCGTCCTTCGCCGCGCGCAGTCCGATGGCAAGGCCGATGCCGCGGGAGGCGCCGGTGATGAAGAGGGTCTTGTTCTTGAGGCTCATGATCTCAACTCGCGAGGGCCAGGGTTGCGTCCTGCAGGAAGCCTGCACCGTTCATCACCGTGTCTTCCAGCCCTTTCGCGCCCACCGCAATGTTCTCGGCGAAGAACCGGCAGAGCGCGATCCGGCCGGCATGGCCCGGGTCGCCGTCGCCTGCAGCCGCCTGCGCGTTCGCTGCAAGCGCCATCTCGGCAAGGGCGGCCCCGCCCTGCGCTAGCGCGAAGAGCCTCAAGTAAGGCGTCGCGCCCGCGAGCGCCTCGCCCTGCGCATTGGAGGAGACCGCCTGCAGCATGTAGCTCGTGGCGCGGTCGAGGCTTTCGATGGCATCGCGCAGGCGCGGCGCGGTGGCGCCGAAGGCGGGCTTTCCCTCTTTCAGCAGGCGCGCGACCGTGGCGCGCATGGCCGCGATCTGCGCCCGCACGGTCTCGCCGCCGGAGAGCGGCAGCTTGCGCACCACGAGGTCGATGGCCTGGATGCCGTTGGTGCCTTCGTAGATCGGCGCGATGCGCGCATCGCGGAAGTGCTGCGCCGCGCCCGTCTCCTCGATGAAGCCCATGCCGCCATGGATCTGCACGCCGAGGGAGGCCACCTCCACGCCGATATCGGTGGAGAAGGCCTTGGCCACGGGCGTGAGCAGGGAGGCGCGCTCATGCGCCTTCTTGCGGCGCGCGGGATCCTGTTCCAGATGCGCGCGGTCGATGGCCTCCGCGGTCATGTAGCAGATGGCGCGCGCCGCGGCGGTGAGCGCCTTCATGGTGAGCAGGTTGCGCTGCACGTCCGGATGCACCGCGATCGGGCTCATGCCCTCCGCGGCGCCGATGGCGCGGCCCTGCCTGCGCTCGTTGGCGTAGCCGAGGGCCTGCTGATAGGCGCGATCCGCGATCGCCACGCCCTGCAGGCCGACCGCGAGGCGGGCGTTGTTCATCATCGTGAACATGCAGTTGAGCCCGCGGTTCTCCTCGCCGACGAGCCAGCCGACGGCACCGCCGTTGTCGCCGAAGATCATGGTGCAGGTGGGCGAGGCATGGATGCCGAGCTTGTGCTCGATGGAATGGCAGCGCACGTCGTTGCGCGTGCCGTCGGGGAGGAATTTCGGCACGAGGAAGAGCGAGATGCCGCGGGTGCCGGCGGGCGCGTCGGGCAGGCGCGCGAGCACGAGGTGGACGATGTTGTCGGTGAGATCGTGCTCGCCGTAGGTGATGAAGATCTTTTGGCCCGTGATCCTGTAGGTGCCGTCGCCGGCGGGCTCGGCGCGGGAGCGCAGGGCTGCGAGGTCGGAGCCCGCCTGCGGCTCCGTGAGATTCATGGTGGCGGTCCACTCGCCCGAGACGAGCTTTTCGAGATAGCGGCTCTTGAGGTCCTCCGAGCCATGCCGGACCAGCGCCTCGATGGCGCCCATGGTGAGCACCGGCCCGATGCCGAAGGCCATGGAGGCGGCGTTCCACATCTCGACGCAGGCCGAATTCAGCAGCGTCGGCAGCCCCTGCCCGCCGTACTCCACCGGGCCGGGCAGCGCGTTCCATCCCGCCTCGGTCCAGGCCCTGTAGGCCTCCTTCCAGCCGGGTGCCGTGGTCACGGCGCCATCCTTCAGGGTCACGCCGTGCCGGTCGCCCTCGCGGTTCAGGGGTGCGATCACGTCGTTGGCGAAGCGGCCCGCCTCCTCCAGGACGGTCTGGGCGAGATCCGCCGAGAGGTCGCCATAGATCCCGTCGGCCACCGCCCGGTCGAAACCTGCCGCGTGTCGCATGGTGAAGACGATGTCCGGCACGGGCGCGCGGTAGGTCATGGCGATTCCTCTTGAGGCCTATGGGCTTTTGATGTTGACGCGGATCGGGGCGCCGTTAAACCCCCCAGGAGGTTCAAGGCTCCTCGGGCAGGGAATAGTTTAGACGTGAACGATCCTGGGTCAATGCTCCAAACGGCGCGGCTTCGGGCCGATGCGGCGGGTCTGGCCCGGGCGGCGGACATTCTGCGGCGCGGCGGCCTCGTGGCGTTTCCGACGGAGACGGTCTACGGCCTCGGCGCGGATGCCACGGACCCGCAGGCGGTGGCCCGCATCTATGCCGCCAAGGAGCGCCCGAGCTTCAATCCGCTCATCGCCCACCTCGACAGCTTGGAATCGGCGCAGCGACAGGGCGTGTTCGACGAGACCGCCCGGCGTCTGGCGGAAGCCTTCTGGCCCGGCCCCCTGACCCTGGTGGTGCCGGTGGCGCCCACCTGCACGGTCTCCCACTTGGCGCGGGCTGGCCTCGACAGCGTGGGCCTGCGCGTGCCGGCGCATCCCCTCGCCCATGCGCTCCTGCAGGCGACCGGCCGCCCGGTCGCCGCGCCCTCGGCCAACCGCTCGGGCCGGGTGAGCCCCACCGATGCGGAGCACGTGCTGGGCGACCTCGACGGGCGTATCGACGCGGTGCTCGACGGGGGAGCCTCCCAGGTCGGGGTCGAATCGACCATCGTCGCCTGCCTCGAGGGCCCGCCGCGCCTGCTGCGCCCCGGCGGCGTGCCGCGCGAGGCCATCGAGACGCTGATCGGGACGAGGCTGGAAAGCGGGGCGGAGGGCGGCAGAAGCCCGCTTGCCCCCGGCATGCTCGCCTCCCACTACGCGCCGCGGGCGCGGGTGCGCCTGAACGCGACGCATGTCGAGGCGGGCGAGGCCGTCCTGCTGTTCGGCCCTGACGCTCCGAAGGGCGCGAAAACCGCGCGCATGACCCTGAACCTCAGCGAAAACGGCGACCTCATGGAGGCCGCCGCTCATCTGTTTTCGTATCTGAGGCAGCTCGACGCCTCCGGCGCCGCGACGATCGCCGTGAGCCCGATCCCGGAGACGGGCCTGGGCGAGGCCATCAACGACCGCCTGAGGCGCGCCGCCGCGGAACGGTGATCGGCTCCGCCCCTTATGGCCGCTTACTTCGCCGCCAGCTTCGCCGCGATCTGCGCCACGTGACGGCCCTGGAAGCGGGCGCCCTCCAGGTCGATCTCGCTCGGCTGGCGCGAGCCGTCGCCACCTGCCACCGTCGAAGCGCCGTAGGGCGAGCCGCCGCGGATCTGGTCGACGCCCGACTGGCCCTGGAACGAGTAAGGCAGGCCGACGACCACCATGCCGTGGTGCAGGAGCACCGGCAGCGTGGTGAGGATGGTGGCCTCCTGGCCGCCGTGCTGGGTGGCGGTGGAGGTGAACACGGAGCCGACCTTCCCGATGAGCGCGCCCTTGGCCCAGAGACTGCCGGTCTGGTCGAGGAAGTTCTTCATCTGCGCCGTCATGGTGCCGTAGCGGGTGGGCGTGCCGATGATGATGGCGTCGTAGTCCGGCAGCTCCTCGACGGTGGCGATGGGCGCCTTCTGGTCGGTCTTGTAATGGGCGGCCTGGGCGATCTCGGCCGGCACGAGCTCGGGCACGCGCTTCACGACCACCTCGGCACCCGCCTCGCGGGCGCCCTCGGCCGCGGCATAGGCCATCTGCTCGATATGCCCCCAGGACGAATAATAGAGAACCAGAACCTTGGTCATGCGAACCTCAATGGTTGGGATGGAGCGCAGCCCGGCCGCCCTTCAGCCCCTCTCGGCGAGGGTTGAAGGCGCACCGCTCTGCAAGGACGTGACACCCAAAAGGATAAGCTTTCCGACCTGCAAAACCAGTGGTACAGATGCAGGGTCCCTCTTGCGTGAATGCAAAAAGATGGCCAAGCAGCAACAGCTCGACTGGGATGACTTCCGGCTCGTGAAGATCATCGCCGAGGCGAACGGCCTTGCGGGTGCCGCGGAGCGGCTCGGGGTCAACCATTCCACGGTGTTCCGGCGCCTCGGCCAGATGGAAGAGAACCTGGGGGTCAAGCTCTTCGAGCGGCACCGGACCGGCTATGTGCTCACCACCGCGGGCGAGGAGATGACGGCCCTCGCCGAGCAGATGGAGGAGAACGTCACCTCCTTCACCCGCAAGCTCGCAGGCCAGGCCGTCGCGCCCGCCGGCGAACTGCGGGTCACCACCAACGATACGCTGCTCGTCCATCTGCTGACGCCGATCTTCGCCCGCTTCATCAAGGCCTGCCCGGAGATGCGGCTCGACGTGGTTCTCGCCAACCAGGCGCTCAACCTGTCGAAGCGCGATGCGGACGTGGCGATCCGCGCCACGGACGACCCGCCGGAAACGCTGGTGGGCCGGCGGGTGGCGACCATCGCCTGGGCGATCTACGGGCGGGCGCAGGACTTCCCCGGCATCCGGGGCCCGGAGGACGTGAGCATCGCGGCTCTCTTCGACCGGCACTGGCTCGCGCTGGGGGACAACCTGGCCCAGCTCAAGGCCGCCCGCTACGTGCGCGAGCACGTGGCGCCGGAGAACATCGTCTACAAGGTGAACACGGTGCTCGGCCTCGCCGAGGCGGTGGAGGCCGGCATCGGCATCGGCCCCCTGCCCTGCTTCATCGCCGACGAGAGCCCCAACCTCGTCCGGCTGTCGGACCTCAATGCCGACTTCTCGGCGGGGCTCTGGCTCCTGACGCATCCGGACCTGCGCCAATCCGCCCGGGTGCGGGCCTTCATGGACTTCATGGCAGCCGAGATCGCCAAGCAGAAGCGGCGGATCGAGGGGGCCGGGGCACGCGCGCCCAGCCTCGTCTCGGCAGGCTAGAGCTGTTTCCATTGGCATGGAAACAGCTCTATTGTGCTTGCCGCATTTTTTGACGGCGAACCGGATCCACTTCGCCGAAGAATGCTCTAGCCGATCTCCACCACCACCCGGCCCTTGATCCGGCCGGCGACGATCTCCCGGCCCGCTTCCAGCACGCCGTCGAGGGGGATCGTGGAGGTCATCGCGGCGAGCTTGCCGTGATCGAGCTCGCGGGCGATCCGATTCCAGGCCTCGAGCCGCAGCGCCCTGGGCGCCATCACCGAATCGACGCCCAGCAGCGCCACGTTGCGCAGGATGAAGGGGGCGACGGTCGCCGGCAGGTCCATGCCGCCCGCAAGGCCGCAAGCCGCGATGGCGCCGCCGTACCTGGTCATGGACAGGGCATTGGCGAGGGTGGTGGAGCCGACCGTGTCGACGCCGGCCGCCCAGCGCTCCTTGGCAAGCGGACGGCCGGGGCCGGCGAGTTCGCTCCGGTCGAGGATCTCGGCCGCTCCGAGTCCTTTCAGGTAGTCGGCCTCCTCGGGCCGGCCGGTGGAGGCGATCACGTGCCAGCCGGCCTTGGCGAGCAGCGCCACCGCAACGGAGCCCACGCCGCCGACGGCGCCCGTGACGACGGCCGGTCCGCGATCCGGGCCAAGGCCGTGGCGCTCCAGCGCCATGAGACAGAGCATCGCCGTGTAGCCCGCCGTGCCCACCGCCATGGCCTGAAGCGGCGTGAGGCCTGCCGGGAGCGGGATGAGCCAGTCGCCCTTGACCCGCACCTTCTCCGCATAGGCGCCCAGATGCGTCTCGCCCAGGCCCCAGCCGTTGAGGATTACGGCGTCGCCGGGCTTGAATTCGGGATTCGAGGAGGCCTCGACGGTGCCGGCGAGGTCGACGCCGGGGATCATCGGGAAGCGGCGCACCACCGGCGCCTTGCCGGTGAGCGCCAGCCCGTCCTTGTAGTTGAGGGTCGAAAGGGACACGCGGACGGTCACGTCCCCGTCCATGAGATCCGCCTCGTCGAACGCGCGGATCCCGACATTCTGCCCGGCTTCGGACTTGTCGATGACGACGGCCTTGAAGGTGCTCATCCCGATTCCTCCCCGCACCCATTTGTGGCGCGTAAGGAGGCAAGAGCAAGCGCCTCCGGCTTAGCCCTTCGCAGCAGAGACGGGGTTACTCCGCCGGCTGCAGGGCGGGCTCGCGCACGACCGGCTGCTCCTTGATCGGCAGGTTGATCAGGGCGGAGGCGAGGCCGAGCAGGACCGAGAGCCACCAGACCATGCCGTAGCTGCCGTTGATCTCGTAGAGCACGCCGCCGAGCCACACGCCGAGGAAGCCGCCGACCTGGTGCGAGAAGAACGCAAAGCCGTAGAGCATGGCCATGTAGCGGGTGCCGAACATCAGCATCACCAGGGAGGATGTGGGCGGCACGGTGGAGAGCCAGAGCAGGCCGATGGAGATGCCGAACAGGATCGAGGTGACGGGCGTGGCCGGAATCAGGATGAAGGCCGCGATCGCCACCGAGCGCCCGAGATAGATCCAGGCCAGCAGCCAGCGCTTCGACATGCGGGTGGAGAGCCAGCCCGAGCCGAGGGAGCCGACCGCGTTGGCGAGGCCGATGACGGCGAGCGTCCAGCCGCCGACCGCGGCCGAGAGGCCCGCATCCTTCAGGTAGGCCGGAAGATGCACGGTGATGAAGGCGAGCTGGAAGCCGCAGGTGAAGAAGCCGAGCACGAGCAGCACGTAGGAGCGGTGCTGGAAGGCTTCCGAGAGAGCCTGGCGGATCGACTGGTTCGGAGCCGCAGCCGGCCCGGACTGAGCCGTATCGCCTGTCGGCCGGGTCGCGAGCGCCAGGGCCAGGGGCATGACGAGGAGGACGCTGGCCGCAAAGACCAGAAGCGCCTGCTGCCAGCCGAGGGAATCGATCAGCACGTTGCCGATGGGCGGGAACAGGAACTGGCCGAACGAGCCTGCCGCCGTGCCGGCGCCGAAGGCCATGGGGCGCCACTTCTCCGGCAGGAGCTTGCCGAAGGCGCCGAGCACGAGGTTGAAGGAGCAGCCGGAGAGGCCGAAGCCGATCAGGACGCCGGCGCCGAGATGCAGGAGGCCCGGCGTGCTGGCATAGGCCATGACCACGAGGCCCAGCGCATAGAGAAGGGCGCCCGCGCAGAGCACCCGCAGGGCTCCGAACCGGTCGGCCACGGCCCCGGCAAAGGGCTGCCCCACGCCCCAGAGAAGGTTCTGGACCGCGATGGCGAAGCCGAAGGTGTCGCGCCCCCAGCCGTATTCCGTGATCATCGGCAGCTGGAACAGCCCCGAGGAGGCCCGCGGCCCGAAGGTGATCAGGGCGATGAGGCAGCCGCAGACGACGATGATTTCCGGAGAGACGCGGGAGCGGGCGGGCGAAGCGGACATGATCACGGCCTCAAGGCGAGAAGCAGGGTGCGCACCCTAGCTCAAGTCGCGGATCGGCAGAATTGAAAGTTTGTCGCCTTTGGCATGATGAAACGTGATGGGTGCGGCGTTCCCGCCGCTCTCCGAGCGTCGCGCTCAGACCACGAAGAACTCCTGGTGGGTCATCTTGAGGCCCTTCGCGAGGGCGGCGATCTCCACCGGCTTGTATTTGGAGCCGGTGCCGTCGGCATCGTAGGAGAGCACGCCCTTCTTAGCATCGTAGATGATCCGGTCTTCCCGGTCCTGCGCCCGGGACGCCTTCACGAACATGTCGGAGCCCAGCGTCTTCGGGCTGCCGTAGCTGCCCTTGCCCAGCTTGAAGGCCTGGTTGTCGAGCCAGATGGAGTCCAGCGATATGCTGTAATCGGCGATCCTGTCCTTGTTCGTGACCGTGTTCGGCCTCGCATCGAACACGAAGGTATCCCGGCCGGTGCCGCCATAGAGCACATCGTTGCCCGCGTCGCCCCAGAGGGTGTCGTTGCCGCCCCCACCTTTCAGGACGTTCGCGGCGCCGTTGCCGATCAGGTCGTCGCTCCGGCTGCCGCCGGTGGCGTTCTCGATCGTCACGCCCTTGGCGATGGTGAAGCCGCCGGCCACGAAATGCTCGGACGAGATGAAGCCGCCGGCGTTGGGATCGCCGTTGCGCAGCGTCGCGGGGCGCAGGTCGATGGTCACGCCCGCTGCACCCGTTGCCGCCTTGATCGTATCGTTCCCACCGGCATCCCAGATGCAGAACCAGCCGCCGTAGCCGGCCGCATTCGGCAGTTCGTAGGTGTCGTCGCCTGTAGCCGCGGCATAGTTGACGCCATAGAGGGCCTGGAGCGCCGCGATGTCGAAGGCGCCGAGGCCTGCCTGGTTCCCATAAGCTAGATTGTAGCCGGCCCCGTCCCACCCGGTGTTGTAGGACATGACGGTCCAGACGCCCTGGTTCAGGCCGTGAGAGCCGATCGAGGACGAGCCGTAGACGCCGGGGAAGGTCGATGCGTCCCATTCCATCCCGCCGTCATGCGGATGGGCGAGCCCAAGGCCGTGACCGATTTCGTGCAGGACGGTGTTGAGGCCGTCGCCGCCGAAATGCATGTTCGCCCAAGACTCCGAGGTGGGATTGAAGTAGCCCCAGACCTGTCCGTCATAAGGCGTCTCGTGAACGCCGAGATCGCCGTCGCCCAGAGGTGTCTTCCACCAGACGATGTCGGCGTCTGTGACGTCGGCGGCGTAGGTGAAGGTCAGGCCGCAGACGCTCTGGTAGAGATTAAGGGCATAGACGAAGGCAGAGGCTTCGGCGGGCGTCCACTCATCCGTGGCGCTGTTTTCGTGCAGATATTCTGTCCCGCCATGCACAGATAGGGCCGGGTCGAGGTCCGTCAGACCGCCGAACCAGATCTTGATCGGGCCGGCAGCCGGATCCCAGGCTGTGGAACCCCAGACCAGGGAGTCCACGTAAACGCTCCCATAGCCGGAGCCCGGCACAAAATTTCTGACCCCGCCCATGATCCCCCCAGCGGATTAGCAGGACTCGTTATAGCAATTCCGCTCCGCCATTCGTAGTGCCGCAACGCACATGAACGGGTGATGCTTAAGTCTGCCCCGGCTTGAGCTTATAGAAGATGTGGCGGCCGATCACGTCCATCTTCTTCAGGCGACGCGACCAGGAGGGCCGGACGTAGTCCGCGTGGTAGTGGGTCGCCCCGCCGACATCGGCGAGATAGGTCTTGCCCTCCAGCACGGCGCTCGCCACGCGCTTCGCCCGCTCCCAGGACTCGCTGTCGCGGATGCGCAGGGCCTTGCCCTCGCAGGCGAAAGTGAACTGGCAGGCCAGATGGCGGTGGCGGTTCTGGTAGACCACCCCGCAGATGCTGGAGGGGTAAAGCCCGCTCTTCACCCGGTTGAGCACCACCTGGGCCACGGCGGCCTGCCCCTCGAGCGGCTCGCTGCGGGCTTCGAAATAGACGGCCTCCGCCAGGCAGCGCTGCTCCTTGCCCAGGTCGTCCGGGTCGATCAGGTCGGCATAGCGCGGGCGATCCGGATCCTCGCTCTTCGGCAGGATCGTGACCTCGCCCCGGTCCAGGCGCGGCGACTGCAGGGATACCGGGGCGGCCGCGATCTCGATGGGCGTGGAGTCGATCGGAGCCGGGGTGGTCGAGGACAAGGCGACGGCACGCTTGACCATGGGCGTGGTGGGGCTCGCGGCCGCACCCGTCGATCCCGCAGCCGCCGCGGCCGGAGACTGGACCGAGGTCGCCTGATGGGTCGTGGTGTATTCGGGCACCTGCCAGGGCTCGAAAGCCTGCTCCGTCTCCGGCGCCTCGAGCTGGCCCTCCATGAGGACGGTGGGCGGCAGGAGCCGCTCGTCGTGGCTGTAGAGCAGCCGGGCGCTGCCCACCTGGTTGAGAACCGGGCGCAGCTGCCGGGCGCGGCGGGAGAGCGTGACCTGCGGCGCCACCAGCGGGTTGCCCTTGAGCGAGCGGTCGACGACGGCATCCGCGCCCGCCTCGGCCTTGCGGTCGGCCTTGAGGGGCTCGGAGGCGGCCTCATCCGGCAGGTCGTAGCGCGGCAGGGAGCGGAGGATGTCGCGCTCGATCCCGAGCCTGCCCCCGGCCAGGGCGGCGCCGGTCGGCGGGACGAGGGCCGTGTCGACGATGCGGGCGGTGGGGCTGCGCGGGGCGAAGCTGACGCCCGAATGGAGATCGTTGCTGGCCGAGGCGGTGAACGAGATCAGCAGGCCCGTGGCCAGCGCCCAGGGGGCGGTGGTGGCGCAGATCCATTTCACCCGAGATCGACGATACGGAAGACGCACGCGCTACACCCTGCAACACTCGAACCACCCGGAGCATCCGGCAGGAGGGCTCCGAGGCTTGAAGTTATCGCGGGTTAAGGTTGATGGCTGGTTAAGGCGGGCTCGGGCCTACCGGGCACCGCCTGCGTCAGGCTGCCGCTTCCCGGCCATGCGGCGCAGGGCACCGGCGGTTTCCGGATCGGCCGGAAAGAAGGCTTCGATGGCAAGCTCCGACAGGGTCACGTCGACGGGCGTGCCGAAGATCGTGGTCGTGCTGAAGAGAGTCAGGATCCCCTCCCCGGTCGTGAGCTGGAGCGGCACGACGATGCCGGCGTAGTCAGGGCTCGCCTTCGGACCGCGTGCCGCCGCATCGGGGATCGGATACGAGCGCAGTTCCTCGACCAGCTGTGCGAGCGTCGCATCGCCCGTGGCATCGACCTGCTTGAGCAGGCGATGGACCAGGTGGCTTCGCCATTCGGTGAAGTTCACGATCCGCCGCGCGAGGCCGGCGGGATGAACGCTCAGGCGCAGCACGTTGACCGGGGGCTTCATCAGGGCCGGATCCACCTCGCCGATCAGGGACACGAGCGCCTCGTTGGCCGAGACCAGCGACCAGTGCCGGTCGACGGCGAGCGCCGGATAGGGATCGTGCCCCTTGAGCACCAGATCGACCGCCTGGCGCATGCTTGCCAGCGCCGGATCGTCGAGGGAGCGCTCGGAATAGACCGGCGCGTATCCGGCTGAAACCAGCATGATGTTGCGCTCCCGCAGGGGCATGTCGAGTTTCTCCGCGAGCAGCAGCACCATCTCGCGGCTCGGCTGCGAACGGCCCGTTTCCAGAAAGCTCAGGTGCCGCGTGGAGATCTCGGCCTCGAGGGCAAGGTCCATCTGGCTCATGCGCCGGCGCTGGCGCCACTCGCGCAGGTAATCGCCCACAGGCAGGGTGCTGTTCACAGGTGTCCTCGCGGTTTTCATGAGCGGACCATAACGCGGGGCGAATGCATCTTCCATGACCTCGGAGGTAATCGACGGCATGTCCGGCTTCCGCGATCCTGCCATCACGGTTGAGGCCCTCAGCCGCCGAACACAGGAGAGAACCATGATGACGATCCATTCCTCCCCGCTCCTTCGCCAGGCTCTCGTGGCCGATGCCACCACCAGCGCCGCCTTCGGCCTGCTGATGCTGATCGGCGCCGGACCGGTGAGCGGCATCCTGGGGCTGCCGGAGATGCTCCTGCGCATCTCGGGCCTCGTGCTTCTGCCCTATGCCGGCTTCATCGGCTGGCTCGGCGTGCGCGAGACGATCGGCAAGCCCATCGCCTGGGCGGTGGTGCTGGGCAACGCCCTCTGGGCGGCGGACAGCATCCTGCTTCTCGTGAGCGGCTGGGTCGCGCCGACAAGCGCGGGCACGGCCTTCGTCGTCGGCCAGGCGCTGGTGGTGCTGATGTACGCGGAGTTCCAGTATGTGGGGCTGCGGCGCTCCGCGGAAGCGATGGCGTGAAATGCCGAGTAAGCACTCGTCATCCCGGACGGCGACAGCCGATCCGGGATCGCTTGCAGGATATGGCGCGTACTCCCTCTCCCAGAGGGAGAGGGTTGGGGTGAGGGGTTACAGGTCTATCCGGACAGGACACCAACCCCTCACCCGGACCTTGCGGTCCGACCTCTCCCACTGGGAGAGGTGTTCCCGCGCTTCACTTGTCCCACGATCCCGGATCCCCGCTGCGCTTTGTCCGGAATGACAGCGTGAACTAACCCCTCGCGTCCCGCCCGTTGAACGGCACCGGCTTGATGTCCGAGAGGTCCACCGTCTCCAGGCAGCGCACATTGATGGCGGCCATCGCTTCCCCCGTCGGCTGCTTGCCTTCGCCGAAGGTGGCCGTGCCGCAGGTCGAGCAGAAGCGGTGACGGATCGTGTGCGTGTTGAAGGTGTAGGTGGCGAGATCCTCCTCGCCGCGGATCACGTTGAGCGCGCTGCGCGGCACAAAGGTCAAAAGATAACCCTTGCGCCGGCAGATCGAGCAGTTGCACTCGATCACCTGCGCGAGATCCGTCTCGACCTCGTAGGCAACCTTGCCGCAATGGCACGAACCTTTATGAAGCCCCATCCTCCCCCTCCCTGTCAGGCTGCGTAGGCCACCATTCCCGTGACGATGAGGCCGGCGCCGAGCACGGCGACGAAGCGGTCGCCCATGGTGAGCGGCTCCGTCCTGCCCTGCGCCGCCATCTGGCCGATCGCGAGATCGAGCACAAGCGACACGGCGAAGGGCCAGGCGGCGGGCGGCACCGCCAACTGCTGCAGCGCAGGGTTTCGTGCCGCGATGAAGCCGATCACGATGCCGGAGACCAGCACCGCGCCGATGTAGAGCAGGCGTGCGCGCGACAGAGCCATGCGGATTTACGCCTGGCTCGCGGCTTTGCTGCCGAGCGCCGCCTGCGCGGCGGCAAGGCGGGCGATCGGCACGCGGTAGGGCGAGCAGGACACGTAGTCGAGCCCGGTTGCTTCGCAGAAATGGATCGAGGCCGGATCGCCGCCGTGCTCGCCGCAGATCCCGAGCTTGATGTTGCCCCGCGTCTTCCTGCCGCGCTCCACCGCGAGCTTCACCAATTCGCCCACGCCCTCCTGATCGATGGTCACGAACGGATCGGCGGGCAGCAGGCCCTTCTGCGTATAGGGGCCGAGGAACGAGGCTGCGTCGTCGCGGGAGATGCCGAGCGTCGTCTGGGTCAGATCGTTGGTGCCGAAGGAGAAGAACTCCGCCGATTCCGCGATCTCGGCCGCGCGCAAGGCGGCGCGCGGCAGCTCGATCATCGTGCCGACCTGGTACTCGATGGCAGCGCCGCTCTCCTTCTTGACGGCTTCCGCCATGGCGACGATGCGCTCCTTCACGAGGTCGAGCTCCGGCTTCGTCATGACGAGCGGCACCATGATCTCCGGAACCACCGGCTGGCCGGTGTTCTTGGCGGCCTCCACGGCCGCCTCGAAGATGGCGCGCGCCTGCATCTCGGCGATCTCGGGGTAGGCGACCGCAAGGCGGCAGCCGCGGAAGCCGAGCATCGGGTTGAACTCGTGCAGCTCGCGGGCGCGGTGCCTGAGCTTGTCGACGGAGGCGCCCATGGCCTTCGCCACCTCCTCCATCTCCTCCTCCGAGTGCGGCAGGAACTCGTGCAGCGGCGGGTCGAGCAGGCGGATCGTGACGGGCAGGCCGCTCATGATCGTGAACAGCTCCACGAAATCGGCCCGCTGCATGGGCAGCAGCTTGGCGAGCGCAGCCCTGCGGCCCGCCTCGTCGTCGGAGAGGATCATCTCGCGCACCGCCACGATGCGGTCGCCCTCGAAGAACATGTGCTCCGTGCGGCAGAGCCCGATGCCCTCCGCGCCGAAATTGCGCGCGGTCTTTGCGTCGAGCGGCGTCTCCGCATTGGCCCGCACCTTCATGCGGCGCACCTTGTCGGCCCAGCCCATGAGCGTGGCGAACTCGCCCGACAATTCGGGCTCCAGCATCTTCACCTGGCCCAGCAGCACCTGGCCGTTGGAGCCGTCGATGGTGATGATGTCGCCCTTCCTCAGGGTCTGTCCCGCCACCGTGAGCGTCTGCGAGGCATAATCCACGCGGATCGAGCCCGCGCCCGACACGCAGGGCTTGCCCATGCCGCGGGCGACCACCGCCGCGTGCGAGGTCATGCCGCCGCGGGTGGTGAGGATGCCCTCGGCCGCATGCATGCCGTGGATGTCCTCAGGCGAGGTCTCGACGCGCACGAGGATGACCTTGTGCCCGGCCTTCTTGGCCGCTTCCGCGTCGTCGGAGTTGAACACGATCTCGCCCGACGCCGCGCCGGGAGAGGCCGGCAGCCCCGTGGCCAGGATCTTGCGCTCGGCTTTCGGGTCGATGGTGGGATGCAGGAGCTGGTCGAGGGCCGCCGGCTCCACGCGGGTGACGGCCTCCTCCTGCGTGATCAGGCCCTCGCTCGCCAGCTCCACCGCGATGCGGAGCGCCGCTTTCGCCGTGCGCTTGCCGTTGCGGGTCTGGAGCATCCAGAGCTTGCCCTTCTCCACCGTGAATTCCATGTCCTGCATGTCACGGTAGTGCTTCTCGAGGATGCCGTAGATGCGCACCAGCTCGGTGTAGGCCTCGGGCATGGCCCGTTCCATGGAGGGCTTGTCGGAGCCCGAGGCGATACGTGCCTTCTCGGTGATGTCCTGCGGGGTGCGGATGCCCGCCACCACGTCCTCGCCCTGGGCGTTGATGAGGAACTCGCCGTAGAGCTCCTTCTCGCCGGTGGAGGGGTTGCGGGTGAAGGCGACGCCCGTGGCGGAGGTCTCGCCCATGTTGCCGAACACCATGGCCTGCACGTTCACCGCCGTGCCCCAGCTCGCCGGAATGCCGTGCAGCTCGCGGTACTTGATGGCGCGGCTGTTCATCCAGGAGCCGAACACGGCGCCGATGGCGCCCCAGAGCTGCTCCTGCGGATCCTGCGGGAAGGGTTTTCCCAGCTCCTTCTCCACCAGCGCCTTGTAGCGCGGGATCAGGCTCTTCCAATCGGCGGCGGAGAGATCGGTGTCGAGGCTGAAGCCCTTGCGGTCCTTGAACTCGTCGAGGATCTCCTCGAAATGGTGATGGCCGATATCGAGCACCACGTTGGAATACATGGTGATGAAGCGGCGGTAGGAATCGTAGGCGAAGCGCTCGTCGCCCGCGCCCCTGGCCAGCGCCTCGACGGTCACGTCGTTGAGGCCGAGATTGAGCACCGTGTCCATCATGCCGGGCATGGAGGCCCGGGCGCCGGAGCGGACGGAAACCAGAAGCGGATTCTCCGCATCGCCGAAGGTGCGGCCCGTGAGCCTGCCGACGAAGTCCAGGGCCTTCTCGACCTGGCCTTTCAGCTCCTCCGGATAGGAGCGGCCGTGATCGTAGTAATAGGTGCAGACCTCGGTGGTGATGGTGAAGCCCGGCGGCACCGGCAATCCCAAGTTGGACATCTCGGCGAGATTCGCCCCCTTGCCGCCCAGCAGGTTCTTCATCCCCGCCTGGCCCTCGGCCCTACCGTCTCCGAAGGTATAGACCCACTGCGTCATCACTCGATCCCTTGGCTGAAGAAACGCCCTGCTGCAGCGCAGGTGTTGGCTTGAAACATTTGGAACCCAAACGCAAGGTGAACAGCCAAGGTTCCTTCGCCGAAAGGAGGTGGGCGACATCGCCTTAGTCCTCATCGGCGCGGCTCCAGGGCTGCGGCCGATCATAAGAGAACCTGCCGCCTTGCTGCCAGCACCTGCAGCGCGCCAATCCCAACGCCCCGGCCCCGATGCCCGTAACCACAAATATCCGGAAGGGTTCGCCGAATACCCGGTCGCCGGCCTCGTGAACCCGGCAGGCATGAGGCACACTCAATTCCGCTCAGGAATCGAAGCCCTGTCGCTATGGGGAGACGACCATGGCCGTGTTCACCGTCACCGTGACCAATCCCGCAGGCGTGGATCTGTCGCTGTTCTTTCCCGGTCTGTCTGCGACGCGGTGGAGCTCGGCCGGATACAATCCCAGCAGCGGCAATGTGAGCTACGAGCTCATCACCAATGGCATCACCGACAACTCGCAATACTATAGCATCGACTCGCTCGGAAAGGACTATTCCTTTCCGAAGGGCGACGGCGGCCTCGCCGGAACGATCACGTCGGCCACCCTGTCCGTGACGCCGACGGGCGGAACCAAGGCCCAGCTCGCCACCCTTTCCATCGACCTCGGCACCAACATGGCCACCCTCGGCGGCGTGCCGATCCCTTCCATGATGGACATGACCCCCAGCTCCATGATGCGCCTGGCGGCCCGGTTCGATCCCGACGGGGCAAAGCTGATCCTGAGAGGCGCCGACGGCAACGACAGGCTGCCGGGCAGCCAATGGGGCGACACCCTCGACGGCGGGCGGGGGATCGACTGGCTCGCGGGCGCGGGAGGCGACGATCTCTACTACGTGGACAACCAAGGCGATACGGTCAGGGAGGACGGCGGAGGGGGCCTCGACACGATCCTGTCGACCGTGAGCTACCGTCTCGCGGAAGGAAGTTCGGTCGAGATCCTGCAGGCCTTTCCCAGCGCCGGCCGCATCGGCCTGACCGGCAATTCCTTCTCCAACCAGCTCTTCGGGAACGAGAGCGCGAACCGCCTCGACGGCGGCGCGGGAAACGACGCCCTCACCGGCGGCCTGGGCAAGGATGTCTTCCTCTTCACGACCAAGCTCAGCAGGACGGCCAATGTCGACCAGATTCTCGATTTCAGGGTCGTCGACGACAGCATCTGGCTCGAGAACGGCATCTTCAAGGGCCTGGGCAAGGCCGGCTCCCTCACCAAGCCCGCCAAGCTCGACACCGATGCCTTCGTGACGGGCAGCCGCGCCCAGGACAGGGAGGATCGCATCATCTACAGCAAGACGACTGGCGCCTTGAGCTACGACCCCGACGGGACGGGCTCGGCATCCCAGGTCAAATTCGCCCAGCTCGCCAAGGGGCTGACCATCAAGGCCTCCGATTTCTTCGCGGTCTGACGGGAGAACAAAAAGGAGCGGCCGGGACTGAGCCCGGCCGCCGATGATCTCCGCTCCCCGATCCGAAGATCAGACCCGGTACCGTCCGTTGCGCTTCACATAAACGGTGGTGCCCACCGGCACGCGCTCGTAGAGGTCGGCCACGTCCTCGTTGAGCATGCGCACGCAGCCGGAGGAGACCTGCTCGCCGATGCTCCAGGGCTCGTTGGTGCCGTGGATGCGGAAGAGGGTGTCGGCGCCGTTCTGGTGCAGGTAGAGGGCGCGGGCGCCGAGCGGGTTGTCGAGGCCGGCCTCCACGTAGCGCGGCAGATCCGGCTTGATGCCGACCATGGTCTTGGTGGGCGACCAGTTCGGCCACACCGCCTTGCGGCCGATCGTGGCGACGCCCCGCCAGGAGAAGCCCTGCTTGCCGACGCCGACGCCGTAGCGGATCGCCTTGCCCTCGGGCTGGACGAGGTAGAGCATGCGCTCGTCGATATCGACCACGATGGAGCCCGGCTTCTCGGGACCTTTGTACTCCACCGTCTGGCGGGCGTATTTCGGGTCCATCTTGCGCCGGTCGACCAGCGGGATGTTGTGCGGCTGATCCGGAATCGAGCCCACATACCAGTTGTCGTCGTCCATCGAGGCGACGGGCTGTTGCTGGGCGGTCTGGCAGGCAGCGAGCGGCGCGCCCAGAAGAGCGGCGATCAGGAGGCGTCGAATCATCGTCGGACTTCTGAAGTGAATCGGTTGCCGCCTAGGTAGAGCCTGAGAGGGCGATTGGCTGTGCCTCTCAGGCAACACCTTAACCTGAATTAACCGTTGAGGGCCGTCCCATGCACCGGGCGCAACCCTCAGGACTGGCCGAACCCTGATTACCCCTCGATGCGGGAGAAGTCGGCCACCGTGCGGGTCGCCTCGCGGATGCTGTTGAGGAGCCGCAGGCGGTTGGCCCGGAGCGCCGGGTCTTCCGCGTTGACGGTCACCTTGTCGAAGAACGCATCCACCGGCTGGCGCAGGCGGGAGAGAGCCCGCATCGCGCCCTCGAAATCCTCCGCCTCGACGGCCGCCGCCGCCTCGCGCTTGGCCCCGTCGAGGGCCACCACCAGGGCCTTCTCCTCGATCTGCCCCTGGGCGTTCACGATTTCGAGATCGGGCGCCTCGCCGTAGGAGCGCCCGTCCTTCTTCTCCTCGATGCGCAGGATGTTGGCCGCGCGGCGATAGCCGGCGAGCAGGTTCCTGCCGTCCTCGGTATCGAGGAAGCGGCCCAGCGCCTCCACGCGGCGGACGATCATGAGCAGGTCTGATGAACCGCTGAGAGAAAGTACAGCATCAATTAGATCGTGCCGCGCCCCTTGATCACGCAGGGCAACTTTCAACCTATCTGCAAAGAATTCCAGCAGGTCCTGAGTTTTGAAATACGAGAGATCAGGCTTTTCGGCCGGATCATCAATCTCCGCGAGCTTTGCCTGCGCAGCTTCGAGAGATTTTGGGTCAACAACGAAGATAGCTTCGAGCTTTTGCAGAGCGTTGTAGATAACACTGCGCAATTGCAGGTTCTTCTTGTTCTCAAGCAAAAGCCTGATCACACCCAAAGCAGCACGGCGCAGCGCATAAGGATCTTTCGATCCCGTCGGCTTCTCGTCGATAGCCCAGAAGCCCACAAGGGTATCGATCTTGTCGGCGAGCGCCACGGCGACCGAGACCGGATCGGTCGGCACGCGGTCCGATGGGCCGAGGGGCTTGTAGTGCTCCTCGATGGCGGCGGCGACGGAGGCGTGCTCGCCCTGCAGCGTCGCATAGTAGCGGCCCATGAGGCCCTGCAACTCGGGGAACTCGCCCACCATCTCGGTGACGAGATCGGCCTTGGCGAGGCGCGCTGCGCGCTCGGCCAAGGCAGGATCGGCGCCGACGATGGGAGCAAGCTCCTTCGCCAAGGCAGCGATGCGCTCCACGCGCTCGTATTGTGTGCCGAGCTTCTCGTGGAACACGATGCTTTTCAGCTTCTCCAGCCGGTCCTCCAGCTTCACCTTCTGGTCCGTCTCCCAGAAGAACTTTGCGTCGGAGAGACGCGCGCGCACCACGCGCTCGTTGCCGGCCACGATCGTCCTGCCGCCGTCGCTGGCGACGAGGTTGGAGACGAGGATGAACTTGTTGGCGAGCCTGCCCGTGCCGGGATCGCGCAGCACGAAGCATTTCTGGTTCGCGCGGATCGTGGTGCGGATCACCTCCGGGGGGATGTCCAAAAAGGCTTCGTCGAAGGAGCCCATGAGCACCACAGGCCATTCCACGAGGCCGGCGACCTCTTCGAGCAGGCCCTCGTCCTCGACGAGCTCGAGGCCCTGCGCGAAGGCGAGGTCGCGCGCGTCGTGCAGGATCATGTCCTTGCGCCGGTCCGTGTCGATCACGACCTTGGCGCGCTCCAGCGCCGGCGCGTAATCGTCAAACCGCTTCACGCGGATCTCGCCCGGCGCGAGGAACCGGTGGCCCTTCGTGACGTCGCCCGAGGCGATGCCGTCCACGTTGAAGCGCACCACCTCCGGATCCTCGGTCTCGGGGCCGAAGGTGCAGACGATGGAATGGAGCGGACGCACCCAGCGAAGCGAGCCGGGCTCGCGCGAGGCCGCGCCCCAGCGCATGGATTTCGGCCAGGGGAACGTCTTGATGATGGCGGGCAGGATCTCCGCCAGCACGTCCGGCGTCGAGCGGCCGGGCTTCTCGATCACGGCGACGTAGAACTCGCCCTTCTTCGGGTCGCTCTCGATCCTCGCCTGCTCGATGGAGGAAAGCCCCGCCCCCTTCAGGAAGCCCTGGATCGCCGCATCGGGCGAGCCGACGCGCGGGCCTTTGCGCTCCTCGCGCACGTCCTGCCCCTTCACGGGCAGGCCCGCGATGTGCAGCGCCAGCCGCCGCGGCGTCGCGAAGGCCTTGGCGCCCTCGTAGAGGAAGCCGCGCTCCACGAGCGCATCGGTGACGAGCTTCTTCAGATCCTCCGCCGCACGGCGCTGCATGCGGGCGGGGATTTCTTCGGAAAAGAGTTCGAGGAGAAGATCGGGCATGGGGAGCTTCGAGATTGGAGTGAGGGAACGGGTTGGGAGCAGCGGTCAGGCCGCCACGCCTCCGCCCTCGGTCTTCAGCCATGCGGCGCCGCAGGCCTTGGCCAGTTCGCGGACGCGCAGGATGTAGCTCTGGCGCTCGGTGACGGAGATCACGCCGCGGGCGTCGAGCAGGTTGAACATGTGACTGGCCTTGATGCACTGGTCGTAGGCCGGCAGCGCCATGAGATGGCGGCTGTCGTTGGAACCCGCTTTCGGCTCGCCCGCCTCCAGATACCTGCGGCAGGCGGCCTCCGCGTCGCGGAAGTGCCGGAACAGCATCTCCGTGTCGGCATGCTCGAAGTTGTGGCGCGAATATTCCTGCTCGGCCTGCAGGAACACGTCGCCGTAGGTGACCTTCTCGACGCCCTCGAGGCCGTTGAAGTTGAGGTCGTAGATCGACTCCACGCCCTGCAGGTACATGGCGAGACGCTCGAGCCCGTAGGTGAGCTCGCCCGCGACGGGCGAGCACTCGAAGCCCGCCACCTGCTGGAAGTAGGTGAACTGCGACACCTCCATGCCGTCGCACCAGCACTCCCATCCGAGGCCCCAGGCGCCCAGCGTCGGGCTCTCCCAGTCGTCCTCCACGAAGCGGATGTCGTGAACCGAGGCGTCGATGCCGATGGCTTCGAGCGAGCCGAGATAGAGTTCCTGCAGGTTCGGCGGGTTCGGCTTCAGGATCACCTGGAACTGGTAGTAGTGCTGGAGCCGGTTCGGGTTCTCGCCGTAGCGCCCGTCCTTGGGGCGGCGGGAGGGTTGCACATAGGCCGCGCGCCAGGATTTCGGGCCCAGAGCCCTCAAGGTCGTGGCCGGATGGAAGGTGCCGGCGCCCACCTCCATGTCGTAGGGCTGGAGGATGACGCAGCCCTGTTCGGCCCAGTAGCGCTGGAGCGTGAGAATCAGGCCCTGGAAAGAGCGCGCAGGGTTCATGTGCGCGGGTTCGCTCGTCATGTCGGCGTCCGGTTCGTCTCGAAAATGTCCGGCGAACCCTTGGGATGACGGGGGGCGCAAGTCAAGCGCCGAGCCTGTGAGTGGGCCCCTTCCCGGCCTCACGGCCACTGGGGATGACACCGGCGCTTCAGAGCCCCAGCCTCGCCCAGGCGGATCTCTCCTCCAGGGCGCCCAGAACCTCCTGGGGGTCGATCAGTCTGCCCTCCACCAGCGGGCGGCGGCCGAGGAGGCGGCCGAGCAGCGGCGGGCGCGCGGGCTCGATCATGCGGAACTGCACCTTCTCCCCGAAGCGCTGGCGCATGACCGTGCGGATGTCGCCCAGCCCGTCCACGAGGCCGAGATCCACCGCCTCCGCCCCGACCCAGAAGGCACCGGAGAAGAGATCGTCATAGGAATCGTTGAGCTTTTCGCCCCGGCGGGTGCGCACGAGATCGACGAAGATGTCGTGGATCTTCACCTGAAGGCCCTTCAGGCGCACCACGTCGTCCGGGTTCTCGGGCCGGAACGGGTCGAGCATGGCCTTGCTCTTGCCGGCCGTGTGGACCCGCCGCTCGATGCCGAGGCGCTCGATGAGCTCGTGGAAGCCGAAGCTCGCGGAGACCACCCCGATGGAACCGACGATGGAGGCGGGATCGGCATAGATCTCATCCGCCGCGCAGGCGATCATGTAGCCGCCGGAGGCCGCCGCGTCCTCCACGAAGGCGATGACCGGCAGCTTCTTCTCCTCGGCGAAGGCGCGGATGCGCTTGTAGATCAGGTGCGACTGCGCCGCCGAGCCGCCCGGCGAGTTGATGACGAGCGCCACCGCCTTCGCCCCCGGGACGGAGAAGGCGCGCTCCAGCAGGGGGGCCACGTTCTGCATGGCGAGGCCCTGCCGCAGGGGCACGACGGCGCCGATGGCGCCCGACAGGCGCACCACGGGCACGATGGGGTGCGGGTACGCACGATACTTGGCGGGAAGAAGGAACTGCAGGCGCGCCGGGAGCATGGAGGGAGCGGATGTTGAGGCCATGCCCCCTATGTAGGGTGCACGGCCCGGCTTCCCAAGATGAACATACCGTTAGGGAGGCTGTCGGCCTCCGTTCAGTTACGCCGGTTTAAACAAACGGCATGAAGAACAGCCTTGTCCCGATTCCGGATGACCCGGCTTTCGGACGTAAGGCAAGGGAGAACTTGAATGCGTAAGGTGATATTCGGTCTTCTTGGTTTTGCGGCTCTCGGCTTCGGCGCCTTCTCGACGCAGCCGGCCCAGGCCCAGCCGTATTATCGGGATTGGGATTATGGCTACCGCCCCGTGGTCGAACGCCGCTATGTCCGTCCTCGCCCGGTCATCAGCGTCCAGATCGGCACCCCCTACCGCTCCTACCGCCCCTATCGGGTCTATCGTCCGGCGCCGATCTACCGCCCGGTCCGCACGGTCCGGCGCTGCTGGGTGGAGCCGCGGCGGGTCTGGAACGGCTACCGCTGGGTCCGGCGTGGGGTGGAGGTCTGCCGGGTGGTGCGCAGGCCCGGCTATCGCTGGTAAGTCAGGAAAGGGCGCCGGAAGGCGCCCTTCTCATGTCAGGGTCGCGTCACCCCGGTGCAGCGCCTCCGCCTCGGGCGTGAAGCGCCCGTCGGGGCCGTTCAGGACCACGGGCGGCAGGATGCCCAAGGGAGCCCGGCTCCCCTTGATCCCCGACAGCAGCAGGCGGATCGCCGGCCGGTTCGCCGCAGGATGCACGAAGCGCAGCTCCAGCGCGCCCAGGCGCCCGTTCAGTATCTCAAGGCATTCCGCCAGCCGGTCAGCCCGGTGAATCAGCACGAGCCGTCCCTTGGGCTTGAGCAGGGCCGCACAGGCCTTCAGCCAGCCCTCGAGCCCTCCCGCCGGCAGGGCATGAGCGGCCGCCCGGCCCGGATCGGGGGAGGTGCGGGACTGCCCCTCCTCCAGGAAGGGCGGGTTGGTGAGCACGAGGTCGGCGCTCTCCGGCCCGAGGCCGGCGGCCTCCCGCGAGGCCCTGTCCAGCACGTCGGCGACCGCAATCTCTCCCTGGACCCCGTTGTCGCGGCAGTTCTGCCGGCAGAGATCGGCGAGGGCCGGGTCCCGCTCCACGAAGACGAAACGTCCGGCCCGCACCCGGGCGGCGGCCATCAGCCCGACCGCTCCCGTGGCGGCGCCCACATCCACCACCACGTCGCCCGGCCGGACGGGTGCGGCGGCCGCCAGCAGCACCGCGTCGGTGCCGGCCCGGTGCCCCCTGGCCGGCTGGATCAGGCGCACGCGCCCCCCGAGCAGGAGATCCTCGGTGATCTCAGGCATCGCGGAGCTCGGCGCCGTAGCCGACCTCCCCGATGAGGCGGCGGGCCTGCGCCGCGTGGTCCTCCGGAACCAGGATCCTGGCCGGGAAGGCACCGATCATGGGCTCCAGGGCGCTCATGTGCCTGTCGGCCACGAGAACGGGGATGTTGGCGTTCTCCAGCAGGGATTGTAGGAAGCCGATCAGAACGAGATCGTTGCTCCGGACGATTTCGATCATCGGCTTGTGACCCTTCCCTTGCGGTAAGCGTTTGCATTGCAGCATGGAAAGTGCCATGCCAGTTCATATTCCTACCGGCCGTCCCGGCCGGCAACCCGGGTGGTAGCACGTGGGCGTGGTCGTTCCGTTCGAAGACAAGCATCCCGAGAAGAATGCGAGCATCGAGAGGCTCGTGTCCCTTGTGGCGTCCGACATGGAACGGGTCAATGCGATGATCCTGTCGCGCACGGGCTCCGAGGTCACCATGATCCCGGAGGTGGCCAACCACCTCATCTCCTCCGGCGGCAAGCGCCTTCGCCCCATGCTGACCCTCGCCACCGCCGGCCTCTCCGGCTACCAGGGCGACGGGCACGTGAAGCTCGCGGCCTCCGTGGAGTTCATGCACACGGCCACCCTCCTCCACGACGACGTGGTGGACGAGAGCGACATGCGCCGGGGCAAGGTCGCCGCCCGAATCAAGTGGGGCAACGAGGCAAGCGTGCTGGTCGGCGACTTCCTCCTCGGCCAGGCGTTCCGCATGATGGTGGAGGTGGGCTCGCTCCGGGCGCTGGACATCCTCTCCGCCGCCGCCACCGTGATCGCCGAGGGCGAGGTGATGCAGCTCGCCGCCGCCAAGAACACGGAAACCACCGAGGACGAATATCTTGCCGTCATCCGCGGCAAGACGGCGGAGCTCTTCGCCGCCGCCTGCGAGGTCGGGCCCGTGATCGCCGGCCGCCCCAAGGCCGAGCAGGCCGCCTGCCGCTCCTACGGTATGAATCTCGGCATCGCCTTCCAGCTCGTGGACGACGCCCTGGACTACGGCGGAAAGGCCGCGACGCTGGGCAAGAACGTGGGCGACGATTTCCGGGAGGGGAAGATCACCCTCCCCGTCGTCCTCTCCTTCCGCCGCGGAACGGGCGAGGAGCGCGCCTTCTGGAAGCGGGTGCTGGAGCAGGGCCAGATCGAGGATTCCGACCTGGAGCAGGCCATCGCCATCATGCGCCGCCACCGGGCGCTCGAGGACACGGTCGAACGCGCCCGCCATTACGGCGCCATGGCCCGCGATGCGCTGGCCCTCTTCCCGTCGAGCCCCATGAAGCAGGCGCTGCTCGATGCCGTCGACTTCTGCATTGCCCGTGCTCACTGAGCATAGCAGCCCTGTTCTTTATACAGAACGAAACGGTTGACATAAAAACCACCCGGTTTAAAACAGCCCCGTTCCGAGGCGGCCTCAACCCCTCTCGGAACCGCGGTGATTTGAGACGAGCAGCTTGCGCCGCGTGATCAAACGCTAAAGCGCCACGGGCGAATCCGCCTCGTGGTTCACGAGGATCGACGCGTCATGATGCGCATGTGGCCCATCTCTGTCCGATGTTCGCAACGGCGTGCACCGCTCGGCATGAGCCATCACATCACCGCCTGAAATCCTAAGCACCAGCTCGAGCAACCTGTCCGGCTTCGTCTTGAAGCCGCGACGAACTTTGTCCGAAAGAGACCTCCCATGTCCGTTTTCACCCGTCGCACCCTCCTGGCCACCCTCGCGCTCGGCACGGCCCTGGCCGCCCTACCTGCCGCGGCCCAGCAAAAGAGCATCAAGGTCGGCGTCATGTCCGGCGCCGAGGAGGAGGTGGCGCAGGTCGTCAAGAAGGTCGCGGCCGGCAAGGGCCTGAACGTCCAGCTCGTGCCGTTCTCCGACTACGCCCTCGTCAACGAGGCCCTGGAGCGCAAGGACCTCGACGCCAACGCCTTCCAGCACAAGCCGTACCTCGACGCCCAGATCGCTGCGCGGGGCTACAGGATCGTGCCCGTCGGCCTCACCTTCGTGCAGCCAATCGGCCTCTATTCCACCAAGGTGAAGTCCGTCGCGGACCTGCCCAAGGGCGCCAAGATCGGCATTCCGAACGACCCGAGCAACGGCGGTCGCGCGCTCAACCTGCTGGCCGCCCAAGACGTGATCAAGATCAAGGAAGGCAAGGGCCTGTCGCCGAGCCTCCTCGACATCGCCGAGAACCCGAAGGGCGTGAAATTCTCCGAGCTCGACGCGGCGCAGCTGCCCCGCGCCCTGCCCGATCTCGATGCGGCGGTGATCAACACTGACCACGCGCTCAATGCCGGCCTCGACATCCGCAAGGACACGATCGCGGTCGAGAAGCGCGAGGGCAACCCCTACGCCAATTTCGTCGCCGCCCGCCAGGGCGAGGAGAGCCGCCCGGAGATCAAGACCTTCGTGGAATCCTACCAGTCTCCCGAGGTCGCGAAGTTCCTGGAAGAGCGCTTCAAGGGCGCCATCATCCCGGCGTGGTAAAGATACTCGATAAGGAACTCTCCTCTCCCACAAGCCTCGGGCTTGCCTGAAACTTGTCTTTGGTGAGGTGGGGGTGTGAGCGATCACCTCAGAAGCTCTGGCGCCGTTTCACCTCTCCCTCAGGGAGAGGTCGACGCGCGTCAGCGCGGCGGGTGAGGGGTTACAGCCCTCTCCGGAGACCGCTCTCCCCCTCACCCTCGCTGCGCTCGACCTCTCCCCGCCGGGGAGAGGTGAACCTGCGCCACGCTTGTCCAGGTCAGCGCCGACACCCCCACCCTTGATCCGTCCCCACAAGGGGCAGGAAAAAACGCCCGAACTACCGCACGCTCGTCGCCTTCACCCACCAGTCCGGCCGCAGGCGGCGGATTTGCTTTCCCGCTTCGGCAGCCGCTTCGCAATCGTCGTAGAGCCCGAACACCGTCGCACCCGATCCTGACATGCGGGCGAGACGACAGCTCGGCGCCTCCCGCAGCAGGCCAAGCGCCTCCCCGATCAGCGGCTGGATGCGACGCGCCGGCGGTTCGAGGTCGTTGCGGGCTTGCTTCAGGGCGGCGACGAGCGCACCCGGCGAAGAAGCCTCCGCCGCGGGATGAGCGCCGCCCGGCAATTGCTGGCCCGGCTGCAGGCCGAGGGCCTTGAACACGGCCGGGGTCTCCACCGGCACGCGCGGGTTCACGAGCACGGCGAAGAGGCGCGGCAGGCTCAGCGCAGGCCCCAGTTCCTCCCCTGCTCCCCGCATCATGCGGGCCCTCGGCTCCAGGCAGACCGGGACATCGGCTCCCGCGAGCCGGGCCGCTTCGCGCAGGGCCGGATGCGAAAGGGAGAGACCATTGAGCCGCGCCAGCAACCGCAGGGCCGCGGCGGCATCCGAGGACCCGCCGCCGATTCCGGCCGCCACCGGCAGGCGTTTCGTCAGATGGAAGGCGCCGACCTTCAGCCCCTCCACGCGCTCACGGAGCAACCGCGCCGCCTTCACCACGAGGTTGTCGGCCCCATCCCCGGCCAGGGGGGCTGTCGGGCCATCGACATGGAGGGCCAGCGCCCCGCCGGGCTCGAGCCTGAGATCGTCCCCCGTGCTGGCAAAGGCCACGAGGCTTTCCAGGTCGTGATACCCGTCCGCCCTGCGCCCGAGCACATGGAGCGTCAGGTTGATCTTGGCGGGAGCGCGGGTGGCGAGCGGCTGAGGCATGGCGCTTCCATGCCCGAGAGCGGGAGGGATGGGAAGAGCTGGGCCCAGCACCCTCCAAACGGAAATGGCCGGGACGAGCCCGGCCATCACATGGGAAACGACGATCCCGGAGCGGCCTAGCCGCCGTTCTGCTTCGACGCCTCCGGCTGGGGCGCGGGGGTGTTCTCGGCGGCGGCGGGCTTGGGCTCCTCCTCGAGACCGTTGTCGATCTTCTTGAGGATCTTCACGAGTTCCTCGTGCTCCGGGTCCGAGTTCTTGGCATGGTCCCACTGGAACTTCGCCTCGAGCTTGCGGCCGACCTTCCAGTAGGCATCGCCCAGGTGGTCGTTGATCGTCGCGTCGCCGGGCTTCAGCTCCACCGCCTTCTCGAGCTCGCGCACGGCATCCTCGTAGCGGCCCATGCGGTAATAGGCCCAGCCCAGGGAATCGATGATCATGCCGTCGCGGGGCGCCAGCTCGACGGCCTTCGTCAGCATCTTGAAGGCCTCGTTGATGTTCATGTTCTGGTCGACCCAGGAATAGGCGAGGTAGTTCATCACCTGGGCCCGAGCCGCCGGCAGCCCCTCGGGGACCAGCTCCAGCGCCTTCTTCAGGTCGGGCTCCGCCTTGGCCCACTGCTTCGCGCGCTCATAGGACGTGCCGCGGTAGAAGTAGAGGATCCAGTGGCCGCGCTGGGGCTGGCCGATCTTGTCGATGGCCTTGGAATAGGTCTCGGCGGCTTCCGCGAACTTCTTGCGCGAGCGCTGCACGTTGCCCAGCGCCATGATGACTTCCACGTCGTCCGGGCGCTCCTTCAGGAGCTTCTCGAGATGCGCGATGGCATCCTCGCTGCGGCCCATCAGCTCGTAGTTGTGGCCGATGGAGATGTCGGCGCTCGTGCGGATCGGCGAATCCTTCGGGATCCGCTCGAAGATGGCGTTCGCCTTGTCGTACTGCTTCAGGCGCTCGTAGACGTCGCCCAGGGTGACGAGGGCGAGCGGATGGTCCGGCTTCAGGTCGAGCCCGAGGCGCAGGTAGATGATCGCGGTCAGCTCGTCGCCCTGCGTGTTGCCGACGACTCCGAGGCCGTAGAGCAGCTCGGCCGCGCCCTCCTGCGCGTTGGTCACGAGCGGCGCCAGGGGCTTGCCCTCCTCGAGCGCCTGCACGGCGGCGCGGACGATGGGGTGGCGCGGAGCCACCTCCTCGAAGGCCTTGTAGACCTTCAGGGCCTCGTCCTTGCGGCCGCGCTTGGCGAGGAACCGGCCATAGGCGTCGACCACCTGCAGGGTGTTGCGCTCGCCCTCGTAGGCCGCCTTGAAGCGCTTTTCCGCCTCGGCCGGGTTGCCGGTCACGTCCGCGATGAGAGCGGCGTGGTACTCCCGGAACTGGTCGAAGGCGCGCTCGTTCTTGAGCTTGTCGACGGTGGCGAGGGCCTGCTTGCCGTCCTTGGAGCCGGCATAGGTCCAGGCGGTCAGGAGGGTTGCGGTGAGATCCGCCTGGCGGCCGCGGGTGCCGTTCGAGAGGCGGGTGCGGGCATCGGCATATTTCTGGTTCTTGATGGCGCGGACGCTCAGCGCGAACTGGGCCAGGTTGTTCGTGCGGTCCTGCGTGGAGAGGCGCTCCGCGGCGCGGATGGCGTCGGCCATGGAGCCGTTGGCGAGAAAGGCCACGAAGGCGCGCTCCAGCAACTCCTGGTTGCGGGGATCCTCCTGGATGGCTTCCCGGAAGAAGACGGTCGCCGCCTCGGTGTCCCGCGCGGAGCCTGCCACATACGCCGAGAGGAAGTTGCCCTCGAGGCTCTGGGCGGGCCTCAGGATCTCGTTTTCGGTGTTCGCCGCAACGGCGGGCGCGGCCAGCAGGCCGGCAGCCATCAGCATCAGGGCGGGCAGGCCCTTGCGGGCCTTAAGGTTCTTCAAGGTGGGCACGAAGCGCGGCTCCAATCATCGCGACATCTCAGAAAGGGAGGCGAGATGTGCACCAAATCAGGCCGGAGAATGGCGTCTCCCTCCCGGAGCCGCAAGGGGACAATTGCCGCTGGCGCGTAAAAGGCGCGTGAGAGGGTGAGATGAGCGGCCAAGGACGAGGCGTCATCCCGGGCTGCGGAGCAGAAGCCGGGATCGCTTTCAGAATAGAACGCAACCAGCCCTCTCCCCCCTTGTGGGGGAGAGTTGGAGAGGGGGGTGTGAGCGATAGCCCATGAAGGTCTGGCGCCGACCCCCACCCTGGCCCTCCCCACAAGGGGGAGGGAAATACGAGCCGTATCCTGCACCCGATCCCGGATCTTCGCTGCGCTTCGTCCGGGATGACCGCTCACGTCACATATTGACGTAGTTCGGCCCGCCGCCGCCCTCGGGCGTGACCCAGTTGATGTTCTGGTTCGGGTCCTTGATGTCGCAGGTCTTGCAGTGGACGCAGTTCTGGGCGTTGATCTGGTAGCGCACGCCCCCCTCGCCCTCGACCCATTCATAGACGCCCGCCGGGCAGTAGCGCTGCGAGGGGCCGCCGTAGACGTCGTGCTCGGAGCCCTTCTGCAGGCCCATGTCCTTGACCTTGAGATGGACCGGCTGGTCCTCCTCGTGGTTGGTGTTGGACAGGAACACCGAGGACAGCCTGTCGAAGGTGAGCACCCCGTCGGGCTTGTCGTACTTGATCGGCTTCACCTGATCGAGCGGCAGCAGACACTCGTGGTCCGGCTTGCCGTGGCTCATGGTGCCGAAGGGCGACCAGTTGAAGAGCTCGGTGAGCCACATGTCGAGGCCGCCCAGCGCCACGCCGGCCGCCGTGCCGTATTTCGACCAGAGCGGCTTCACGTTGCGCACGCGCTTGAGGTCGTAGCCGATGGGCGACGAGCGCCAGGCCTCCTCGTAGGAAGATACCTCGTCATTGGCGCGACCTTCCTGCAGCGCCGCGAAGACGTGGTCGGCGCAGAGCATGCCGGAGAGGATCGCGTTGTGGCTGCCCTTGATGCGCGGCACGTTCACGAAGCCTGCGGAATCGCCCACAAGGCAGCCGCCCGGGAACGAGAGGCGCGGCACCGACTGCCAGCCGCCCTCCATGATGGCGCGCGCGCCGTAGCCGATCCGCTTTGCGCCCTCGAACACGTCGCGCACCATGGGGTGCGTCTTGAAGCGCTGGAACTCGTCGAAGGGCGACAGGGTCGGGTTCTTGTAGTTGAGGTGCACCACGAAGCCGACGGACACGAGGTTGTCGTCGAAGTGGTAGAGCCAGGAGCCGCCGCCGGCGTTGTTCGGCAGGGGCCAGCCCATGGAATGGCGCACGAGGCCCGGCTGGAACCTGTCGGGCTGCACCTGCCACAGCTCCTTGATGCCGATGCCGTATTTCTGGTGATCGCGGCCCTGGTTGAGGCCGTAACGCTCGATCATCTGCTTGGTGAGGGAGCCCCGAGCCCCCTCGCCGAAGATGGTGTACTTGGCGCGCAGCTCCATGCCGCGGGTGAAGTTGGCATTGGGCTCGCCGTTGCGGCCTATACCTAAGTCGCCGGTGGCGACGCCCACCACCTTGCCGTCCTCGATCAGCACTTCCGCCGCCGGGAAGCCGGGATAGATCTCGACGCCGAGCTCCTCCGCCTTGCGGCCGAGATAGCGGGCGACGTTGCCGAGCGAGCCGACGAAGTTGCCGTGATTGTTCATGAGCTTGGGCATGAACACGTTGGGCAGGCGGATGCCGCCGGCATGACCCAGATACATGAACTCGTCGGCGGTCACCTCCGTCTTCAGCGGCCGGTCCGGGTCGGAGCGCCATTCAGGGAGCAGACCGTCGAGGCCGATCGGGTCGATCACCGCGCCGGAGAGGATATGCGCGCCCACCTCGGAGCCCTTCTCCACCACGACCACGGAAATGTCAGTGCCTGCCTCGGCCGCCTTCTGCTTGAGGCGGATGGCCGTCGCCAGGCCTGCGGGACCCGCGCCCACGACGACGACATCGAACTCCATCGATTCACGGGCGGGCAGATCGGCCATGGGCTTCCTCCTGATACGCGGTTGCAGCGCTTGAGCTGACAGATGGTTTACATATGAACAATCTATCGGATTTCTCAAGTCATTCTAATCAAGGCATCTTCCTAGCGCCCTTGAGGCCACGCTGAAAGTTCCCTTTGCGCATAAGATCATGCCGAAATCCGATGATCGCCGGCCGACCTCGAGGGAAATCCCTCGGCTCGACCGCGCATGGCTATCGTCGCTCCGGAAACGCCTGTCCTGAGTTGTTTGCCGGCGCCGGGAGGCGTACAAATGGGCATGCAGGATCATCCGTCCACCCACGCGGCATTCTACACGCTGTTCGAGACCGCCATCGGCCTCTGCGGGCTGGCTTGGAACGAGCGCGGCGTGATCGGCTTCCAGCTGCCGGAAGATGACCGATCCAGGCTCTGCGCCCGTATCGCGAAGCGCTTTCCCGGGATCGTGGAAGCTGCGCCCACGCCTTCTATTCAGGACATCATCGCGGAGGTGGTGGCCCTGCTGAGGGGCGAGGCGCGGGATCTGTCCGCCGTCCCCCTCGACATGGAGCGCGTGCCGGATTTCGACCGCCGTGTCTACGAGGTTGCCCGCAGCATTCCGCCGGGCCGTGTGCTGACCTATGGCGAGGTCGCTGCCCGGCTCGGAATCGACAATGCCCGGGCGATCGGCCAGGCGCTCGGGCGCAACCCGTTCGCCATCATCGTGCCCTGCCACCGGGTCGTTGCGGCGGGCGGCAAGCTCGGGGGCTTCTCGGCCCATGGCGGCTCCATGACCAAGCGCCGCCTCCTGGCCATCGAAGGCGCCAGACGGGACGAGAGCCCGACGCTCTTCGACCTTGTACCGTAGGAGCTTGTCTCAAAATCTCTGCCCTCATCCTGAGGAGCCGCGAAGCGGCGTCTCGAAGGAGGGTCCAGAGAGCACTGGAGACGCCCTCGTCCTTCGAGACGGCCTGACGGCCTCCTCAGGATGAGGGCTCAGGGCGAGCTGAAGATTGAGCTGGTTTCTAAGGAAGATACCCATCGCGCTCTTAGCGGGCCTGAGTTGTCCACAGCCCTTGGAATGCTTACATAAGCTCTATGCAGGATCTCCCCTCCGACCGCGATGCTCTCCAGGCGCTGCTCGACTTCCATGTCGAGGCGGGGGTCGATCTCGCGCTCGACGAGACGCCGCACAACCGCTTCGCCGAGCCGAAGGCGGAACCGGTGAAGCAGGCTCCCGCCCCGAAGGCCAGCCCTGCCCCGCCCGCTCCCGCCCCCCGCACCCTGCCCAGGGCGGCGGCCAGCGCTCCCGAGGAAGTGGCGAGCCTTGCCCGCGAGCAGGCGCGCCATGCCCGATCCCTTGAAGAGCTCGAGGCGATCCTCGCGGGCTTCGACGGCTGCGCCCTGAAGTTCTCGGCCAAGAATCTCGCCTTCGCGGACGGCAACCCGGAAGGCCGGGTGATGCTGGTGGGCGAGGCTCCCGGCGCGGACGAGGACCGGATCGGCAAGCCCTTCATGGGCCGTTCCGGACAGCTCCTCGACCGGATGCTCGCCACCATCGGGCTCGACCGCAGCCAGGTCTATGTCGCCAACATCGTGCCCTGGCGCCCGCCGGGCAACCGCACCCCGACCCCGCAGGAAATCGCCATCTGCAAGCCGTTCATCGCGCGGCAGATCGAATTGGCGAGCCCCGAATTCCTGCTCTGCCTCGGCGGGCCGGCCGCCCAGAACCTGCTCGGGGTCAAGGACGGGATCCTGCGCACCCGCGGGCGCTGGTTCACCTACAGGACCGAGGACGGGCGGGAGATTCGCGCCCTTCCGACCCTGCATCCGGCCTACCTGCTGCGCCAGCCGCTCCAGAAGCGCCTCGGCTGGCGCGACTTCCAGGCCCTGCGGCGGGCGCTGGACGGGCGGGAGTAAGGCCCCCTTTCGGAACCGGTCCATATGCTTACGCCTTAAGCTCCTGCGGCATCCCGTATCGCTGCTTGCAGGTGAATCATGCGCTGGGAAGACTTTCGAACCTCGTCCAATGTGGAAGACCGCCGCGGCATGGGCATGGGCGGCGCGGGCGGCCTCGGCATCGGCACGATGGTGATCCTCGGCCTCGTCGGCTGGGCCCTCGGCATCGATCCCCGCATCCTGATCGGCGGCGCCGAGATGATCGCCGGCGGCGGATCGGGCTACCAGCAGCAACAGCAGGGCAGACAGGGCGCGCCGCAGGACGAGGCCGGGCGCTTCGCCGCCGCGATCCTCGGCAACACGGAGGACGTGTGGAACACGGTGCTGCCCCAGCAGGCGAACCGTCCCTACCGGGCGCCGAAGCTGGTGCTGTTCTCCGGCGCCACCCGCTCGGGCTGCGGCGGGGCGCAATCGGCCATGGGGCCGTTCTACTGCCCGCTCGACCAGACGGTTTACATCGATCTCACCTTCTTCGAGGAAATGCAGCGCCGCTTCCGCGCCGGCGGCGACTTCGCCTATGCCTATGTGCTGGCGCACGAGGTCGGCCATCACGTGGAGAACGTGCTCGGCATCCTGCCCCGCGTGCAGGAGCGCCAGCAGCAGGTGGGGCGCGCGGAAGCCAACCAGCTTTCCGTGCGCGTCGAGCTGATGGCCGACTGCCTCGCCGGCGTCTGGGCCCATCATTCCAACCAGCGCTGGAAGTCGCTCGAGCAGGGCGACATCGAGGAGGCGATCCGCGCGGCGGAGGCCATCGGCGACGACCGCCTGCAGAAGCAATCGGGCGGCCGCGTGGTTCCCGACAGCTTCACCCACGGCTCTTCCGAACAGCGCATGCGCTGGCTCACCACGGGATTGAAGACCGGACAGGTCCAGGCCTGCGACACGTTCCGGGCGAGCAGGCTTTAAGAGCACTGGACGAGCTTCCGCGAACAAAGCAAGAGCCGCGAGCGCGATGTGCGGATCGCCCTCCAGGATGTTTTCTTGAACAACGCGCCTCAGTGAAGGTGAGCCGGTGATGAGAACGGCTTGGTGGCGTCCACCACGAACAGCGCGAACTCCTTCAATTCGGACGAGCCGCTGCTCAACACTTCCATCGGCACGTCGCCTGCATGACCAACCAGGGTCTGGCCGGCAGAGACGCGTGCCACACCCTGCGGGGTCCTTTGAGTCAGTTCTCCGGCGAGCACGTAAAACGCCTCCGACCCTGGATGGGTATGCACGGGTGTGACACTGCCCGGAGGACCACCTGCCTCGTTGATGCGGAGAAGATACTGCGATGCGTTCACCTTCGGGAGCGGCCCGATCTCGGCGACTCGCTTGCCGCCTTTCGAAGCTTCGCCTGCTCGGCCAAGCTCGAAGAGCCAAACCTTGCCTTCGTACTCGGCCACCAATCCTAGGGGACCTGCAGCCGCTTGCGCCTGTTCCTTGCTATCGAAAGTCTCGATCCGCCAGAACAGGTCGCCTGCCGGCAGCTCCGTCACTTTCTTCTCGACCAGCGGCTTGACGGAGAAGGTTTGCTGCGCGGTTGCCAGGGAGGGCAGGACCAACAACCCTGAGACCAATGCTGCGATGAGCTTGCGTTTCATCATACAACCCTTCCAAGATTGGACGTGCTGCGGCACGCGTTCACGGACGTCCGTTAGGAACCCGATCAACAAAGTTGTACGCACTCATCCCGGTCGCATTTCAACGGCGACCTGACGATCTTCACGATGCGCCTTTTGAGCCGCAAAATCCAGGTGAAATACGGGGCGACAGGCCCTAGGTTCTTGCGCTGCTGACGCCGAATGCCCCCGAAGAACAGGCCCCTTCCCATGCCCGGTATCGACGATACTCTCCCTTTCGTTCCTCTCAGCATCGCCGTGCTGACGGTCTCCGACACGCGCTCGCTCGATGAGGACAAGTCCGGCGCCACCCTGGCCGAACGGCTGACGAAGGCGGGCCACCGCCTCGCCGACCGGGCCGTCGTGACGGACGACGTGGAGGCGATCCGCGGCAGGGTGCAGGGCTGGGTCGCCGATCCCGCCATCGACGTGGTCATCACCACCGGCGGCACGGGCTTCACCGGCCGGGACGTGACGCCGGAAGCCCTCGAGCCCCTGTTCGACAAGCGGATGGAGGGTTTCTCCGCCGTCTTCCACCGCATCTCCTACGACAAGATCGGCACCTCCACGATCCAGTCGCGGGCCACCGCCGGCGTGATCGGCACCACCTTCGTCTTCGTGCTGCCGGGCTCGCCCGGCGCCTGCAAGGATGCCTGGGACGGCATCCTGCAGAACCAGCTCGACTACCGGCACCGCCCCTGCAACTTCGTGGAGATCATGCCGCGCCTCGACGAGCACCTGAAACGCGGCAAGCTGAAGGCCTGATCCGGCAAGGCCGCGGCCTCACGCCAACGGCACCGACGCGACAACCGTGGAATCCAGAACCAGGTCGTCCCGCGCCCCCGTGAGCCACAGGCGATCGACGGTGAAGCGCAGGATGCTCCGGCTCCACCAGCGCTCGATCAGGGATGCGAGGGCAGCCGCCTCGCCCGCATCGAGATCGTCGGTCATGTTGTAGAGGCCGACGACGTAAAGATCCGTCTCGCGGCAGCCCAGGCTGCGCTGGATCCGGCGAAAGACATTCTCCCCGTTCCGGCTTTCGGGATAGGCACGCAGATACAGGCGGCCCCGGTTCACGCTGCCCGAAAACAGGCCCCGCAGCTCGACCCTGACCGGCCCCAGCCCTCTCAACGCCTGAAGCCGCTTGGGATCGAGAAGCGGCGGCGCGCCCGTGGAGAGGGAGCCGCAGATCGTGGCGTGCAGCTTGTCCCGGCGCCTCTCCACGACATCCCAGGCGATCTTTCCGGCAAACGGCGCTGCCCGCATCTCCCGGTCCAGCTCGCGATAGGCCAGCGACTGGAACAGGAGGTCGGCGAAGATCGGCAGCACGAGGGAAAACACCGGCTCATGCCGGCCCATGTCGTAGGATGTGCCCTCCCGCGTCCGGATCACCCGCGGATGGGCGGGGGCGACCAGCGGCAGGTGGGCGAGCCGGTAGGTCTCGTCGAGGGCGAGCCCCTCCCCGGCCTGGAACCGGGTCCGGCTGCGCTCGTAGCCGAGTTCGGAATCCGCGCAGAATCGAACGGCCGAGAGGAGGTCGCTCATGACGTTCCTCTCAACCGAAGACGGGGTCGCGTTCGACGGCGGCGGAGAGCCGCATCGGCGCGCGCGATCGCACCTCGTTCAGCAGGACCCGGCGATGGACGAGATCGCCGCTGCGCACCCGCCGCGAGCCCCAGAGCAGGCCGGTGAGCGCACGCATCGCGCTTTGCCGCCGCCGCATCCGCGCGAAGCCCTGCTCGGGCCCCGCCGAGGTCACGAAGCGCTCGAGCACCCGGATCCAGCCCTCCTGCGGGACGTCGCCGTCGTCGAGGCACAACAGCCAGTCGCGCCGCGCCACCCTCGCCCCCTCCTTCCAGCAGTCCCGCCCGAGCGGAAGAAGGGTTGCGCCCGCGGCATCGGCTACTTGGGCCAGAGCGTCGTCCTGCCTGCCGGCCAGAATCACGGCATCGCCGACGAGCCCGGCGGCAACGGCGGGAACGAAGGCGCTCAAGGTGGCTGCCAGGGCCTCCGGCCCATGGGTGACGCGAACGAGAAGAGTGATCATGGGAACAGCATAACCCCTCAGGCTCATCGGCTGCCATCTTGATTTTGTTCCCTTTTTGTTCTTAAGCTTGCGGCCTCCGATGCTCAGATTCGCTTGAGGCTGCCATGAGTGCCCGCGCCAAGGATTTCGCCCGCGATGCGCTTTCGCCGAGGAATGTGAAGCGAACGCCCCTGGAAGCGGCGGAAGCCGCGCGGCGCCGCATGGACGACCCGGCCTACCGGGTCGAGATGGAGCGCCGCCGCGGCCGCGGCGCTGCCGCCAACCCGTCGGGGCGCTACGAACCGGCGCAGCGCGAGGCCTTCGACGACGGCTGGAGCATCGAGGAGGAGCTGCCGCCGCTTCCCACCGAGGTGATCGTCGAGAAGCCGCGCACGATCGTCACCCGCAACGATTCGCCGGATATCCTCTTCGAGAAGTCGATCAACCCCTATCGCGGCTGCGAACACGGCTGCTCCTACTGCTTCGCGCGGCCCACGCACGCCTACCAGGGCCTGTCCTCCGGGCTCGACTTCGAGACCAAGATCTTCGCCAAGCCCAACGCGGCCGAACTGCTGGAAAAGGAGCTCAGGGCCCCGAAGTACCAGCCGAGCCCCATCGCGCTGGGCTCCAACACCGACCCCTACCAGCCGGTGGAGCGGCGCTTCCGGATCACGCGCTCCGTTCTCGAGGTGCTGAGCCGGATGAACCATCCGGTGGCCATCGTGACGAAGTCCGCCCTCGTCACCCGCGACATCGACCTCCTGGCTCCCATGGCCGAGCGGGGGCTTGCGAAGGTGGCGATCTCCGTGACCACCCTCGACCCGAAGCTCGCCCGCCGCATGGAGCCCCGCGCGGCCACCCCGGCCAAGCGCCTCGAGACGATCCGCAGGCTCGCCGAGGCCGGCATCCCCGTGACCGTGCTCGTCGCCCCGATCATTCCGGCGATCAACGACCACGAGATCGAGACCATCCTGAAGGCCTGCGCGGAGGCCGGTGTGCAGGAGGCCGGCTACGTGCTCCTGCGCCTGCCGCACGACCTGAAGGACCTGATGCGCGACTGGCTCGTCGACCATTACCCGGACAAGCTCAAGCACGTCTTCACGCTGCTGCAGGAGGCGCGCGGCGGCAAGGACTACGACGCGAACTGGAGCACCCGCCAGTCCGGCATCGGCCCCTATGCCTGGATGCTCGGCCGGCGCTTCGAGACCGCCTGCGAGCGGCTCGGCCTCAACAAGCGCAACCTGCGCCTGCGCACGGACCTCTTCACGGTGCCGCCGAAGGAGACGGGGCAGCTGAGCTTGTTTTAAGATTATCTCGCCGACTGCAAAATGCTGAGCAAATCTATGCCTGCATATTTCAGCACAAGCACGATGCATATAAGAAATATTGTATAAGATAGAGCAGCAACGAACCCCCCTGGTATCTGTTGATACCAAGCTAATGCTTGCTCAATTCGACCAGCTATTGCTGCCTTCTGAATTTCAGGTGCAGCGCTCTTCACGACTTCATCTGCATATGCACCAAGGATAGCCTCAGCCTGCTGACGATAATCATTTAGACGAGAAGATGTGGTCTCACCAATAAGATAGCTATTCTCTTCATCCTTGTTGGGAGCCCGCCCCTTTTGGGCTTTGAAGTCAACAATCCATGATCTCTTACGCTGCTTATAGAGTGCGTAAGAGATAAGCCCAACCAAATCATCTTCTCGAAGAACGAGTTTCTCGTAAACTGTGTTGTAGGAAGGATCTGCAGCGGCAGTCATTTTTTACGCGCATTGTTCCGCAATGTGGTTTCAGCCGCTCGCAAAGCATCTTCATACACATCGTTTCGGATCGTCCGGCTTGTTATCCGGCCTGGATAATCTCTGGTGGTCACTACAGCTGTAGAACCGTTAATAGCCATACCAGACCTGCCGTCTCGGCGGATCCAACCCTTCACATCTGCAGGATCAATCCAAGGGCGTTTCGTAACCCTTCTAAGCCAAGACATTCATCTCTCCCAATCTCGTATCTAATTTGATACTCCCTTCTAGCATTGGCAATAGTAGATTGTAACAAATGCCAGTTATGAACATTGACCGCGAGCTTTCCGCCCGCGCACAGGGCTATACCTGCATTGCCGGCCTCGACGAGGTCGGGCGCGGGCCGCTGGCGGGGCCGGTGGTGTCGGCGGCGGTGGTGCTCGATCTCGACCGCGTTCCTCAAGGGCTCGCCGATTCGAAGGCGCTCTCGGCGGCCAGGCGCGAGGCGCTCTTTGCCGAGATCCTGGCGACGGCGCATGTCGGCATCGCCTCGGTGTCCCATCGGGAGATCGACAGCATCAACATCAGGCAGGCGTCGCTGCTCGCCATGTGCCGCGCGCTCGCGGCGCTGCCCTGCGCGCCGGACATGGCCTTCGTCGACGGCAACGACCCGCCGGATCTTCCCTGCGCGACGCAAGCCATCGTCAAGGGTGATTCGCACATCGCATCGATTGCGGCGGCCTCCATCGTCGCGAAGGTGGTCCGCGACCGCATGATGGCGAGGCTCGGGCAGGCTTTTCCGGCCTATGGTTTTGCCAGCAACGCAGGCTACAGCACCAAGGCGCACCTTTCGGCGGTGGCGAGCGAGGGTCCCTGCCCCTTCCACCGGATGAGTTTCGCGCCTTTGCGCCAAGGGTTACTGGACCTGTAACCGAGCTTAACGGCGGTTAACTAAAAATCTCAATCTTTTCAATGGGTCGGCAGGAATTGCCGACCCAAAATATCACGCATTTTTTCTGGCTTGGAAACCACATCTTTACCCTGACCCACCATGATCCGAGGTGTCAGTTGCGTAACCGGTGATCACCCATGGGTACCTTGCGTACCGGGGTTGCCGGCGCCGCCTCCCGGATCCATGTCTCGCGTACCGGGCGGTCTGCGCCGGCTCCTCGGACGGGGCGTAAAGCCCCCCTGTCCGTTCTGCCGCAGCCTCTTCCTCTCAACGAGATTCTTCTCGGCGACTGCATCGCCAATCTCGAGAAGCTTCCCCCTGAGAGCGTGGACGTGGTCTTCGCGGATCCGCCTTACAATCTCCAGCTCGAACAGGCGCTCACGCGCCCGGACCAGAGCCTCGTCGACGCGGTCGACGACGACTGGGACAAGTTCGCGAGCTTTGCCGATTACGACGCGTTCACCCGCGCCTGGCTCCTGGCCGTGCGCCGCGTGATGAAGAAGAACGCGACGCTGTGGGTCATCGGCTCCTATCACAACATCTTCCGCGTGGGCGCGGCGCTGCAGGATCTGAACTTCTGGATCCTGAACGACATCGTGTGGCGCAAGGCCAACCCGATGCCGAACTTCAAGGGCCGCCGCTTCACCAACGCGCACGAGACCATGATCTGGGCCTCGAAGAGCCCGGAGGCGAAGGGCTACACCTTCCATTACGATGCGCTGAAAGCCGGCAACGAAGACGTGCAGATGCGTTCGGACTGGTTCATCCCGATCTGCACCGGCGAGGAGCGCCTGAAGGACGCGCAGGGGCGCAAGGTGCACCCGACGCAGAAGCCCGAGGCGCTGCTCGCCCGCGTGCTGCTCTCCTCCTCCAATCCCGGCGACGTGGTGCTCGATCCCTTCTTCGGCTCCGGCACCACGGGTGCGGTGGCCAAGATGCTCGGCCGCAACTTCATCGGCCTCGAGCGGGATTCGACCTATGCCAAGGCGGCGCGCAAGCGCATCGATGCGGTCGTGCCGCTCTCGGACATCTCGATCGCCGCCGCCCCCGAGAAGCGCACGGAAGTGCGCGTGCCCTTCCTCTCCCTCATCGAGGCAGGCCATGTGAAGGCCGGCGAGACCCTGGTGGACGAGCGCCGCCGCCACAAGGCGGTGGTGCGCGCCGACGGCACGCTCGCGCTCGGCGCCATCGTCGGCTCGATCCACAAGATCGGGGCGCTCACGCAGGGCTTCCCCTCGTGCAACGGCTGGACCTTCTGGCATGTGGAGCGCGCGGGGAAACTCGTCTGCATCGACGAGTTCCGCGCCAAGGTGCGGGCGGAGATGGCGGCCTGACGGCTTGCATCCGGATCGCAAATCCGTGAAAGGGCTGGCCATGTGCTGGCCCTTTTCGTTTTCCGCGCTAAGCTTTTCGTCACAGAGGCGTCATCCAAGACCGCTAGCGCGGGGAAGCCTTACCTGAAGAGAGGGATTGCCCCGTGCCCATGAAGCGGATTCTTCTTCCCCTGCTCGCCGCCCTCGTGCCTGCCTTCGCGCAGGCACAAGGCATCTCCGGAAACCTCGTTCTCTATACGAGCCAGCCCAACACCGACGCGCAGCAGACCGTCGACGCCTTCAAGGCGAAGCACCCGGGGGTGAACGTCACCTTCGTGCGCGACGGCACGCCGAAGATCCTCGCCAAGCTCAGCGCCGAATTCGAGGCGGGCCAGCCGCAGGCGGACGTGCTGCTGATCGCCGACAGCGTGACCATGGAGGGCCTCAAGAAGGAGGGCCGCCTGCTGGCGCACGAGAAGGCGGACGTCTCCGCCTATCCGCCCGGCACGCACGACGCGCAGAAATTCTGGTTCGCCACCAAGCTGATCACCACGGGCATCGCCTACAACACGAAGGCCGGCTTCAAGCCAGCCTCCTGGCTCGATCTTACGAAGCCCGAGGTCAAGGGGCAGCTCGTCATGCCGAGCCCGCTGACCTCGGGCGCGGCCCTCATCCACGCCGCGACGCTCACCGGCAACCTCGAGGGCGGCTGGAAATACTACGAGGCACTGAAGGACAACGACGCGGTGGCGGGCGGCGGCAACGGCGACGTGCTCAAGCAGGTCGCCGGCGGCCAGAAGCTCTACGGCGTCATCGTCGACTACATGCCGATCCGCGAGAAGGCCAAGGGCGCGCCGATCGAGTTCGTGTTCCCGAAGGAGGGCGTCTCCGCCGTGTCGGAGCCGGTCGCCATCCTCAAGACCACCAAGAATCCGGACGCCGCCCGCGTCTTCGTCGACTTCCTCCTGTCGAAGGAGGGGCAGGAACTGGCCCTGAAGCAGGGCTATATCGCGGCTCACCCGGCGGTCGCGCTCCCGGCCGGCTATCCGTCGCGCGAGCAGATCAAGGTCATGGGCTTCGATGCCGCCAAGGCGCTCGCCGATGAGGCCAGGAACAAGGCGACCTTCGCCGATATCTTCGGCCAGTGAGAGAGCGCGCGCACGCCACGTCATTCCTGGAGCGGGGAGGTTTCGGCCTCCTCGCTCTTGTTGCTTTGTTCATCGTTGCCTTCGACGTGCTTCCTGCCGCACGGCTGCTTCTGGCAGCCCTCGCGCCCGGCGGCGCCTTCGATCCGGACAAGGCCCTCTCCGCCCTCGCCAGTCGCTCGGCCCTGCGCGCCGCGCAGGCAACCCTCGAGACCGCGCTGCTTTCGAGCCTGCTGGCATTGCCGCTCGGCACCGCCATGGCGCTGCTCCTCGGCATCACCGACATGCGCGGGCGCCGGATCGCCTCGTTCCTGTTCGTCCTGTCGGTGATGATCTCGCCCCAGGTGATCGCCCTCGCCTTCCTCCATCTCGCGGGTCCCGCTTCGCCGATCCTCAATGCTCTGGGCCTCGCGCCTGAAGCGGGCACCGCCAACCCGATGCTCGGGCGCGGCGGCATCGTTGTGGTGCTGGGGCTGCATCATGCCCCCCTCGTCTACGTGGTGATGAGCGCCGGCCTCAAACGCATTCCGCTCGCCGTCGTCGAGGCGGCGCGCATGGACGGCGCGCGGCCCCTGCGGATCGTCACCGACCACCTGCTGCCGCTGCTGCGCCCTCATCTCATGGGCGCTGCCCTGCTCGCCTTCGTGGCGGGCATCGGGAATTTCGGCATTCCCGCCCTGCTCGGCGCGCCGGTGAACTATCTCACCCTTCCGGTTCTGATCTATCGCCGCCTGTCGAGCTTCGGCACGGGCATTCTCGGCGACGTGGCGGCGCTCGGCCTGCTGGTTGCCGCTATCGCCGTCGTGTGCGTGGCGGCGAGCCAATGGCTGACGCGGCGGGGCGAGGTCCACCTGGAGGAGGATGCGCCTCTTCAGCCGTTCTGGCATCTTGGCCGGGGCAGCATCCTGGCCGAGGGCTTCGCGGCCTTCGTGATCGGCGCCACCCTCGTCCTGCCGATGCTGTCGTTGCTCGCGGCCGCGCTGGTCCCGTCCTACGGCATGCCACTCACCGTCGCGACCGTGACGCTGGACCACTTCGTCGAGGTGCTGGCGCGGCAGGACGTGACCATGCGCGCCTTCGTGAATTCGCTTCTCTACGCCGGCGGCGCGGCAGGCCTGTTGGCCTTCCTCACCATTCCCTTGGCCTACGGGCTGGTGCGGTTCATGGGGCCGGCGCGCATTCCGGCCATGGCCCTGCTCGAGATCCCCTACGTGCTGCCCGGCATCGTGCTCGCCATCGCCTGCATCCTCCTGTTCCTGAAGCCCCTGCCGCTCATCGGCGTCTCGCTCTATGCCACGCCGTGGATCATCGTCTTCGCCTATCTCGCCCGCTTCCTGTCGGTGGCGATGAAACCGGTGCTCGCAGGAATGATGCAGGTGGACATGGCGCAGGAGGAGGCTGCGGCGCTCGACGGCGCCCGCCTGATGCGGCGCCTTGCCGACATCGTCCTGCCCTCCCTGCTCCCGGCGGCGGCGGCGGGCGGCCTGATGGCCTTCCTGCTCGCCTTCAGCGAGCTCACCGTCTCGGCCCTGCTCTGGTCCGCCGGCACGGAGACCATCGGGGTGGTGCTCTACAACCTCGAAGAGGCAGGGCTTGCGAGCCAGGCCTCGGCCGTCGCCGTCGTGATCGTGGCGGTCGTCACCCTCGCCATGCTCGCGCTCGATGCCCTAGGCCGACACCTGCCGGCAGGCACCCTGCCCTGGCATTGCGAGGCGGATGCAATGGTAAGGGCGGAAGGGAAACCCCATCGAACGTGCGTCGGCATCGAAAAGGTTGCTGAAGGGCTCAAGCCGATTCCGGCGCTCGAGGCCTAGGGCATCTTATTGCGCCTCCAGACAAGCCCGGATCAGCTCCGCTACATGCTGCACGGCGACGTCGCTGTCGCGGCGCTTGTGCCAGGCAATGTGAAGCGGAAAACCCTCCACCGGAATCGGCGGCTCGAACACGGCGAGGCTGCTCCCATGATCGACCGGCAGGCAGTGCCGCGGCAGGAGCGCGATCATGTCCGAGGATTCGAGCGTGGGCGGCACCATCAAAAAGCTCGGCATCACAAGGCCTACCCGGCGTGAACGGCCGAAGGTGGCGAGCGCCTCATCGAGCGTTCCACGCGTGTCTCCACGACCCGAGACGAGGATGTGCGGATAGGAAAGCCAGGCATCGAGGCTGAAAACATCCGCGGCCGGATGTCCCTTGCGCATGGCCACGACATAGGTCTCGTGCAGGAGTTCGATGCGATGGAACTGCGAGCCCAGCGGCGGCAGGACGGACACCGCGAGATCGACATCCCCGCGGGCCAACCGCTCCGTCACGTCGGCAGCTCCATGCCAGGGCATGATCACGAGATCGATTCCAGGCGCAGTCTTGCTCAAGGTGCCGAAGAGCGTGCGGGTCACGATGACGGCCGGATGGTCGGCCATGACGATGCGCACCGATTGCTTGATGTCTGCCAAGGCGATCTGGGGCGGATCCAGGATGGTGGCCACTGACGCGAGGGCCTGCTTCAGGGGCTCGCGCAGGGTTCTCGCCTTCGGGGTCAGGCGCATCCCACCCCGGCCCCGCTCCAGCAGCGGATCGTTGAAAAGATGGCGACAGCGGTCCAGCGCGCTGGAGGTTGCCGGCTGGGAAAGCCTGAGTCGGGCAGCGGCACGACTCACATGGGCCTCGTCCAGCAAGGCATCCAGAATAACGAGTAGGTTGAGGTCGATACCACGTAAATTCATGAAACGAATAATACCATATATCTTCTATCCATTGGAATGATTATGCCAGCAGGCCCAAATTCCTTCCTGTCACCAACAGGAGGCACTGATGCCCAAGACCCTCATCCTCGTCGCTCATCCCCAGATGGATGCGTCACGCGCCAACAAGGCGCTTCTCGCCGCCGTCTGGAGGCGTCCTGGCATAGAGATCGTCGATCTCTATGACGCATCCCCTGACGGGCAGATCGATGTGGAAGCTCAGGTTCGGCTTCTCCTCGACGCCGACCGGATCGTGCTGCAGTTTCCCATGCAGTGGTACTCCACCCCTCCGCTCCTGAAGGAGTGGCAGGATCAGGTTCTGACACGCATGATCTATCTCGCCTTCGAGCGTGAGGGCAGGCTGCTCGAGGGCAAGCCGATTCTGGTGGCCGTCACGGCTGGAGCGCCCGAACGGGCCTACGCGCCGGACGGCTCGAACCGCTTCTCTGTGGCGGAACTGCTCAAGCCTCTGGAGGCGACGGCGCATCGCTGCGGTCTGCAATGGCAGGAGCCTTTCGTGCTCTACGATTCGCGGGATGCAAGCGATGAGGCCTTGAGGCTATCAGGCGAGCGTTATGCAGGCCGCCTCTGCGATCTCAGCCTCACCCTGGCCGCTTGAAAGGAGGCGTCCCATGCAAACCCTTGCTCATCGAAGCCGGCCCGGACTGTTCCCGGTCGTCGTGTTCGGCATCACGTCGATCATCCCGCTCCTCATCGTCACGCAGTTCTTCTTGGTCGGCCTCGGCATCTTCGTGGATGGGGCCATGTGGGAGCTTCACGGAGCCCTGGGCGGGTTCATCGCTCTGCCGGTCGGGACCATGCTGCTGATCGCGCTTTTCAGTACGAACATGCGCAGGCTGCGCGGCCTTAGCCTCCTCGTCTTCCTGCTTTACGCACTTCAGATCGCCTGGCTCGTCATCGGCGAGGCAACCGGCATCGGAGCCCTGAGGGCCGCCCACGCTGCGAATGCCGCCCTCCTTCTGCTGGCCAGCGCAATGCTCGCCTATCGAAGCAGCAAAATCTGAGCGCATCCAGCATCAGACTATAAACTAAACCCAATACGATGATGATCTGCCCACGTTATGGCTGGGCAAGACCGGCCATAACGTCTTCCTGGGAAGGCCTCTGCCCCTTCAAAACTGAAGAGGTCTCCAATGTGCCTGTCAGGCTGCGTGGCAGCGGTTCCTGAGCGAAGGTCCGTCTTGTCCCCAGAGCGGAACACCCCCTATGCCGAACCCGGTTCAGCGCTTTAGCATTCTCGCATGGCTCCTTCGTCTCTCGATCCCTTCCGTCTCGCCCTCGCCGAACCGTCCTGGGACGACCTTCGGATCTTTCTCGCCGTGGTGGCTCATGGATCGATGAACAGCGCCGCCAAGGCGCTGGGCCAGAGCCAGCCCACCATCGCGCGGCGCATCAAGGTGCTGGAGGAGACGCTCGGGCTCACCCTCTTCCAGCGCGGTCCCAACAATCTCGAGCTGACGGAGGCCGGCAGGGCTGTTCTGGAGGCGGCCGCTCCCATGGGCGAGGCCGCTGCCATCGTGTCCCGCACGGCCGCCGCCTACCGGCCCGATCCCGACGCTCCCGTGCGGGTGACGGCCACCGCCTCGGTCACCCTGTTCCTCTCGCTCCATGCGGCGGAACTGCACGAGGCCGCCGCCCCCGTGGAGATCGCCTATATCCCGACCAGGCAGCGGCTCGATCTCGCCTCGGGCGAGGCCGATATCGGCCTGCGCATGCGCTCCCTCCCCGAGGGGACGGAGGACCTCGTCGCCCGCAGGATCGGCCAGATCGCCTTCGCCATCTATGCCCGTGACGAGAACCCCAGAGCCGTCATCGCGCCCCCGGAGGACCCGACGCTCTCCCGGCAGGCGGCCTACGTCGCCGAGTTTGCGCAAGGCCGTACCATCGCAGCCCGCATCGGCGACATGCCGATCCGCTACCAGGCCGCGAAGGCCGGCCTCGGCGCCGCCTTCCTTCCCTGCTGGCTCGGCGACTCGGACCCGGATCTCGTCCAGGTGGTGAAGCCCGAGGGCGACCTGATCGAGGACGTCTTCCTCGTCATGCACCGCCGCAGCCGCAACCGCCCCAACGTGACGCGGGTGGCGAATGCGCTGGCGACCCTGTTCAAGCGCAACAAGAAGGCGCTGGTGGGAGGGTGAGGGGGCTTCTTCCCTCCCCCTTGAGGGGAGGGATCGAGGGTGGGGGTCGGAATGTCAGAGCGCTTCGTCGATGAAGAAAGCGCGCGATCACTACAGTGCTTGGCTGGCTTAGCCTTTCACCCGGCCACACCACCCCCACCCCTGCCCCTCCCCGCAAGGGGGAGGGGGACCGAGGCGGGTCAATATCAGAAGGTTCACGCGCTCTTCGCCTGCTTCTTCCCCTTCGCGCCCGGCAGCTCGCCCAGTGCATGCACCAGCACCTTCTTCATGGCGCCGGGCAGCGCTTCTTCATGAAGCTGAAGGCGCGGGGTCCAGCGCATGTCGTCCGGTGCGGGCGTTCCCTTGGCGACCTTGGCGAAGAGCACCGTCAGTTCCAGGGGGAAGTGGGTGAAGACGTGGCGGACCGTGCCGGGCAGGCGCTGCCAGCGCGCCTCGATGGGGGCGTCGAGCACGGCGCGGGAGGGCTCGTAATCGGGCGCCCATTCGCTCGTCGGCGGCTCGACCATGCCGCCGAGCAGGCCTGTCGGCGGGCGGGTGCGCAGCAGGATGGTGTCGTCGGCCCGCAGCACCACGAAGGCCGCGCCCCTGCGCAGCTGCCCGGCCTCCTTCTTCTGCTTGCGCGGGAAGGTCTCCTGCAGGCCTTCGGCGCGGGCGCGGCAGGGCCTCATCCAGGGGCACAGCGCGCAGGCGGGGCGTTTGGGCGTGCAGAGGGTGGCGCCGAGATCCATCACGGCTTGGGCGAAGTCGCCGGGGCGGTCCTCCGGCACAAGCTCCTCGGTTAGGCTCCGGATCAGGGGCTTGGCCTTCGGCAGCGGCTCCTCGACCATGAAGATGCGGGACATGACCCGCTCCACGTTGCCGTCCACCGCCGCAGCCTTCTGGTTGAAGGCGATGGCGGCCACGGCCGCTGCGGTGTAGGCCCCGATGCCGGGAAGCTTCAGCAGCTCCGCCTCCGTCTCCGGAAAGCGCCCGCCGTGCCTGTCCACGACCGCCTTGGCGCAGGCATGGAGGTTGCGGGCGCGGGAATAATAGCCGAGGCCGGCCCAGGCCTGCATCACCGCCTCGGACGGGGCTTCGGCCAGGGCCTCGACGGTCGGAAAGCGATCCAGGAAATTCAGGTAATAGGGTTTGACCGCCGCCACCGTGGTCTGCTGGAGCATGATCTCGGAAAGCCAGACGCGATAAGGGTTTGCGGTCTCTCCCGGCTTGGCGCGCCACGGCAGGTCGCGCCGGTGACGGTCGTACCAGGCGAGAAGATCCTGCGGGTCGGGCTTGGTTGCGCTCGAGGCGGACGTTAACATGTTCGTGGAATAACGGTGCCGGCCGGATATTCCAACGCGGCTTTTGGACATTCAACATGAGACGAATGCGGCCTCTCGCCCGCCCCCTCGCCGAGCTTCTCGACGCCTGCCTGACCCCCAGCCTGGCGGCGCAGGGCTTTGCGACGTCCGACGTGATCATGGCCTGGCCCGAGATCGTCGGAGAACGGCTTGCCGCATTCACCCAGCCGCTCAAGATCGAGTGGAAGCGCAAAAGCCCCCATGCGGATCCGGAAGCCCGACCGGAGCCCGCGACCCTCGTGATCCGGGTCGAGAGCGCCTTCGCCCTCGAGCTCCAGCACATGGCGCCCACCATCATCGACCGGGTGAACACCTATTACGGCTGGCGCTGCATCGGAAAGATCGTCTTGAAACAAGGACCCGTGCGGCGGGTTGAGAAGAAGCAGCCGGCGCCGCCCGCCCTCACCCCGGCGGACCGGGAGAAGGTCGACAGGGCCGTCCAGCCCATCGAGGAAGAATCCTTGAAGGCGGCCCTCGACCGGCTGGGCCAGGCCATCGTCAGCTCCGGTTCACGCACGAAAGCGTGAGATAGGGGCCGCTTGCCTCAGGGCCCAAGGCATTCTACCGCAGGACGAAATCTCTTCAGGAGCCTTCCCACGATGATCACCCGGCGTCAGACGCTTCAGCTTCTCGGAACCGCAGCCGCGGCCGCCTATCTCGCCACGAGCTTGCCTGCCTTCGCCCAGAACGTGTCGGTGCAGGACCTCGCGGTCCAGGGCCCCCTCGGCGACGTGGCCCTCGGCCCAGAGAACGCCAAGGTGACGATCATCGAGTACGCCTCGCTCACCTGCTCCCACTGCGCCAATTTCCACAAGAATACCTGGCCGGAGCTGAAGAAGCGCTACATCGACACCGGCAAGGTCCGCTTCGTCCTGCGCGAGTTCCCCCTCGACCCGCTCGCCACGGCCGGTTTCATGCTCGCCCGCTGCGACGGCAACGACAAATACTACCCGATCACCGACCTCCTGTTCGAGCAGCAGCGGAACTGGGCCTTTGTGGACAAGCCGCTCGACGCCCTGCGCTCCCTCATGCGCCAGGCCGGTTTTTCACAGGAAAAATTTGAGGCTTGCCTCAAGGACCAGAAACTATATGACGCAGTCAACGCGGTGAAGAACCGGGGTATGGAGCAGTTCCGTGTAGACTCCACGCCGACCTTCTTCATCAATGGTCAGCGTCATCCTGGAAGCCTGTCGATCGATGAGATTGAAAAGGTCATCAAGCCGATGCTTGGAGAATAAGCTCCATCACCCCGCCCTCGCTGGGCGGGACGGGAAGGCGCGTCCATGAAGCTGACGCGCCTTCGCATTGCAGGCTTCAAGACCTTCGTTGAGCCCACCGACTTCCTGATCGAGCCCGGTCTGACCGGCGTGGTGGGCCCCAACGGCTGCGGCAAGTCCAACCTCGTCGAGGCCCTGCGCTGGGTCATGGGAGAGAACTCCCACAAGAACATGCGCGCCACGGGGATGGACGACGTCATCTTCTCCGGCTCCGGCAGCCGCCCCGCCCGCAACTGGGCCGAGGTGATGCTCACCATCGACAATGCCGAGCGCACCGCTCCGGCCGCCTTCAACGACGCGGACATCCTCGAGATCTCCCGCAAGATCGAGCGCGAGGAAGGTTCCACCTACCGGGTGAACGGCAAGGAGGTGCGCGCCCGCGACGTGCAGATCCTGTTCGCCGACGCGGCCACCGGCGCCCGCTCGCCGGCCCTCGTGCGCCAGGGCCAGATCAGCGAGATCATCTCCGCCAAGCCCCAGGCCCGCCGCCGCATCCTGGAAGACGCCGCCGGCATCGCGGGCCTTCATGCCCGCCGCCACGAGGCGGAGCTGCGGCTGAAAGCCGCCGAGGACAACCTGGTCCGCGTCGAGGACGTGATCCGGGAGCTGGAAAGCCAGATCGAGAGCCTGAAGCGCCAGGGTCGCCAGGCCTCCCGCTACAAGAATCTTTCAGCCGAGATCCGCCGGTTGGAGGCCCTGCTCTACGCCATCAGCTTCGCCGAGGCGCGGGAGCAGGCCGCCAGTGCCGAGCGCCAGGTGGCCGAGGACCTCAAGGCCGTGGCCGATGCCACCGAGGAGCAGACCCGGGCTGCCACCGCCCAGGCGGTCGCCGCCCATGCGCTGCCCGCCCTGCGCCAGGAGGAGGCCGCCGCCGCGGCCGCCCTGCAGCGCCTGACCCATGCCCGCAACGAGCTCGAATCGGAGGAGCGCCGCTCCAAGGAGCGCGTGACGGAGCTCGAGCGCCACATCGGCGACCTCAACCGCGACATCGCCCGCGAGGCGGCCCAGCGCACGGATGCCGAGGCCACCATCGAGCGCCTCCAGGCCGAGGCCGCCGAGATCGCGCTCACCACCGACGGGGCGGATGATGCCCGCGCGGAGGCCGAGGAGCGCCTGCATGCGGCCGAGGCGGAGCTGCACGAGGCCGAAGCCTCCTTGAGCGCCCTTCAGGCCCAGACCTCGGATCTCAATGCCCGCCGCGCCGCCCTGGAGCGCGCCGCGCGCGAGGAAATGGAGCGCGCCGCCCGGTTCCGGTCCGAGAAGGAGCGGCTGGAGCGCGAGATCGCGGCCCTCTCCGCCTCGCCCGAGGACGGCCCGTCCCTGGACGATCTGCGCGAGGAGATGGCCATCGCCGAGGAGAGCGCCCGATCGGCCGAGGAGGCCGTGATCGAGGCGCGTGAGACCCTGGCCGCCGCCCGCGAGGCGGAAAACCGCCTGCGCCAGCCCCTTACCGAGGCGGAGCGCAAGGCGCAGCGGCTGGAGACCGAGGCGCGCACGCTCGCCAAGCTCGTCACCTCCGCCACCGGCGACCTCTGGCCCCCGGCCGTCGACCAGATCACGGTGCAGAAGGGCTACGAGACGGCGCTCGGCGCGGCGCTGGGCGACGATCTCGAAGCCTCGGTCAACCCATCCGCGCCTCACCACTGGGCCGAAACCGGCACCGGTGACGGCGATCCGGCCCTGCCGGAGGGCGTCCGTTCCCTGGCGGATCTCGCCCAGGCGCCCGCTGCCCTTCAGCGCCGCCTGCGCCAGATCGGCGTGGTGAGCCGGGCCGACGGGCTTCGCCTGCGCGCCCTGCTCAAGCCCGGCCAGCGGCTGGTCTCCCAGGAGGGCGACCTGTGGCGCTGGGACGGCTTCACCGCCGCAGCCGAAGCGCCCTCCCCGGCCGCCCGGCGTCTCGCCGAGAAGAACCGCCTCGGCGACCTGGAGCGCGAGGCGGCCGAGGCCCGCGAGCAGGCCGAGCACCTGCGCCACGAGGCGGAAGCGGCTCTCGAAGCCGTCCGGCGCGCCGCTTCTCACGAGATGCAGGCCATCGAGGCCGCCCGCCAGGCCCGCCAGGCCCTCGATGCCGCCCGCATGCGGCTCGGCGCAGCCGAACGCAGGGAGGCCGAGCTCGGCCAGCGCCGCTCCGCCCTGCAGGAAGGCCTGGCCCGCCTCTCCGAGAGCGAGGCGGAGGCCCTGGAGCGGGTCGAGGATGCCCAGAGCGCCCTTCAGGACCTCGCCCCGGCTCCCGATCTCGAAAGCCGCCTGCTGGAGGAGCGCACCCGCGTGGCCGAGCGCCGCGCTGCCGCCTCCGAGGCGCGCGCCGCCCTGCAGTCGCTCATGCACGAGGCCGAGCTGCGCCGCCGCCGGCAGGAGGCCCTCGCCGCCGATATCCGCCTCTGGACCGAGCGGGCCGCCCGGGCTGCCCGGGCCTTCGAGGATCTCGGCGAGCGCCTGGAGCGCGCCCAGGACGAGCATCAGCGTCTGCTGGACGCTCCCGACACCTATCTCCAGCGCCGCCGCGCCCTGATCGCCGAGGTCGAGGAGGCCGAAGCCAAGCGCCAGGAAGCCGCCGATCGCCTCGCCGATGCGGAGACGCATCTCGCCGAGACCGACCGCGCCGCCCGCGCCGCTCTCGAAGCCCTCTCGGCCGCCCGCGAGGCCCGCGCCGGGTCCCAGGCCCGCCATGAGGCCGCCGTGGCGCGCCTCGCCGAGATCACCCGCGCCATCGCGGAGAACCTCGAGACGACTCCCGCCGGACTCATCGAGCTCGCCGGGCTGAAGGAGGCCACCGAGCTCCCCTCCCATGCCGAGATCGAGGGGAAGCTCCACTCCCTCAAGAGCGACCGGGAGCGCCTCGGCGCCGTGAACCTGCGCGCCGACGAGGAACTCTCCGAGCTCGAAGCCAAGTACAACGGCATCGCCACCGAGCGGGACGACCTCGTCGAGGCCATCAAGCGCCTGCGCCAAGCCATCGGCAGCCTCAACCGCGAGGGCCGGGAGCGGCTGCTCGCCGCCTTCGACGTGGTGAACAACCACTTCAAGCGCCTCTTCTCCACCCTCTTCGGCGGCGGCACGGCCGAGCTAACCCTGGTCGATTCGGACGACCCTCTGGAGGCCGGCCTCGAAATCCTCGCCCGCCCGCCGGGCAAGAAGCCCCAGAGCATGACCCTGCTCTCGGGCGGCGAGCAGGCGCTCACCGCCACGGCGCTGATCTTCGCCGTGTTCCTCACCAATCCCTCGCCGATCTGCGTGCTGGACGAGGTGGACGCGCCCCTCGACGACGCCAACGTGGAGCGCTACTGCGCCCTTCTGGAAGACATGGCCCGGCAGACGGAGACCCGGTTCGTGGTCATCACCCACAACCCCATCACCATGGCCCGCATGGACCGCCTGTTCGGCGTCACCATGGCCGAGCGGGGCGTGTCCCAACTGGTCTCCGTCGACCTGCAGAGCGCCGAGCGCATTCTTGAGGTGGCCTAAGGCTTTGAAGCCTCCGCCATGCTTCAGCCCCAAAAACATGTGCGCTTTCCGCTCGGACCAGCCCAAAAACAGCGTTCCTGGAACAATATCAAGGACTTAGTTCTTTTCAGACGGTCCTTGACAGGGGGGACCCCCGCTCATATGGTGCGCCCGGCTTTCGGGGCTGAGCTTCCAGGCATTTTCCCGCAACGCTTGACAGGAGATCGCGATGGCGGACCCTCATGAGCGGAACGGCGAGGATGAACGGAAGACGGGCAGCACCGACGATGCCGACCTGTCAGCGAGACTGAAGTCGCTCGACGCGCGGATCTCCCAAGCATCCGCTCATCGGGCCGAGTCGGAACCTCGCGCCCGCCCGACGTCCAATTCCAGCGCCATCGGCCAGGCCTTCAGGCTCTCGGCCGAATTCGTTGCAGGGGTTGCGGCCGGCGGGATCCTGGGTTGGATCGTCGACTATCTGCTCGGATCTTCCCCTTGGGGTCTGATCGTTTGTCTCATACTCGGCTTCTGCGCCGGGATGCTCAATCTGATGCGAGCGGCCGGGGTGGTGAAGCCCGCCCGGTATGACGACAAGCGCTGACGGACCAGGCTTACGAACGCCGCACGGCATTGGACAACAGCGAACTTTTGAGAGCGGATCATGGCGAGCCCGATCGAACAATTCCAGATCAAGCCCATCATTCCGGTCATCAACTTCACCAATTCGTCGCTGTTCATGATCGGCGCCGCCGCCGTCATCGTGGGCGGCCTTCTCTATGCCACGCGCAAGCGCGCCGTCGTTCCGGGCCGCGCCCAGTCGGTGGCCGAGGTGCTGCACGACTTCGTGGCGAACACGCTGGTCGATGCCACGGGCAAGGAGGGGATGAAGTTCTTCCCCCTCGTCTTCTCGCTCTTCATGTTCGTGCTGACGGCGAACCTGCTCGGGATGATCCCGGGCTTCTTCACGGTCACCAGCCACATCATCGTCACCTTCGCGCTGGCGATGCTCGTGATCGGCACCGTCGTGATCTACGGCTTCGTCAAGCACGGCACCCACTTCCTCGGCCTCTTCGTGCCGTCGGGCGTGCCGGGCTGGCTTCTGCCCTTCATCGTGGTGATCGAGCTCATCTCCTTCCTGTCCCGCCCGATCTCGCTGTCCTTGCGTCTCTTCGCGAACATGCTCGCGGGGCACATCGCGCTGAAGGTTTTCGCCGGCTTCGTGGTGGCGCTGCTCGGCGCCGGCGGAGCCCTGACGATCCTCGCTCCGCTGCCGCTTCTCATGGCGGTTGCTCTCATGGCGCTCGAGTTCCTCGTCGCCGCTCTGCAGGCCTACGTCTTCACGGTGTTGACCTGCATCTACCTGAACGACGCGCTGCACCCGGGGCACTAGGTCTGCGCTGAGTTACACCTACCCTCCCGATCACGAATCCCCAAGGAGATCACAATGGATCCGATTGCTTTCAAGTTCCTCGGCGCGGGCCTCGCCTGCATTGGCATGGGTCTCGCCGCTATGGGCGTGGGCAACATCTTCGGCAACTTCCTCTCGGGCGCCCTGCGCAACCCGTCGGCGGCCGACAGCCAGTTCGCTCGCGCCTTCATCGGCGCGGCGCTCGCGGAAGGTCTCGGTATCTTCTGCCTCGTCGTCGCTCTCGTCCTGCTCTTCACCTAATCCAACGACGGTGATCGGGAGGCTGAGGCGCGCCTCGCGCGCTTCGCCTCGACAGGGGTGACGGCGGATCGAACCGCCGTCATTCATGTTTCCGGCGCATCGTGCGGACAAGCGGCAACCGGTTTTCCGCCTTCAACGATGCGCCAGTTCAGGGATAGGCATCGGCCGAGTCCCAAAAGTGCATTCCACTTTTGGGGCCGATGCCAGGAACCTCATTCAGGATCTGCTCCATGGCTCAGGCTCAAACGACCAACGCCACAACCGAGGCCCACGGCGGCGCGCACGCAGACGTCGGGTTCCCGCCCTTCGCGACGGAGACCTTCGGCGGCCAGCTCCTCTGGCTGGCGATCACATTCGTGGTGCTCTACACCCTGCTCTCCCGGCTGGTCCTCCCGCGCCTGAGCGGGATCATCGAGAACCGCCGCACCATGATTGCCGGCGATCTCGACGAGGCGGCGGCCATGAAGGCCCGCGCAGAAGAGGCCGGCACGGCCTACGAGAAGGCGCTCGCCGAGGCGAAGGCCCGCGCGCAGGCCCTGGCCCAGGAGACCCGCTCGAAGCTCTCCGCCGAGAGCGACGCCAAGCGCAAGGCTCTCGAGGCTGACCTCAACAAGCGCCTCGCCGAAGCCGAAGCCACCATTTCCGCCAAGAAGGCCGAGGCCATGAGCCACGTGGACGCCATCGCCCGCGACACGGCTTCCGCCATCATCGAGCGCCTCACCGGCAAGGCTCCGGCCCCGCAGAAGGTCGAAGCCGCTCTCAACCAGATCAAGGCCTGATCGGGAGGTCGCATGTTAGAGAACACCACTTTCTGGGTTGCGGTTGCCTTCGTCATCTTCTGGGGCCTGATGTTCTATCTCGGCGTTCCGGGCAAGGTGATGAACCAGCTCGATTCCCGCGGCAAGCGGATCGCCGACGAGCTCGCCGAGGCCAAGCGCCTGCGCCAGGACGCCGAGCGCCTCCTCAAGGAATACGAGGCGAAGCGCGAGGCCGCGGAGCGCGAGGCCGCCGACATCGTCTCCAATGCCCGCGCCGAGGCCGAGCGCCTCGCCGCCGAGGCCCAGGAGAAGATGGCCGACTTCGTGAAGCGCCGCACCGCGACTGCGGAGGCAAAGATCGCCCAGGCCGAGGCCCAGGCTTCCGCTGAAGTCCGCGCCGCCGCCGTCGACGCCGCCATCAAGGCCTCCGAGCGCGTCCTGCGGGACGAGATCACCGGCGCCGCCGCCGCCTCGCTCGTCACGTCGAGCCTCAACGACGTGCGCACGAAGCTGCAGTAGGGGCTTCGCACCATCCAAGATCCCGAAGGCCGCCCTCCGAGGCGGCCTTTTTGCTGGAGAGCATCATGCTGCTGATCTTCGACTGCGACGGAGTCCTGGTCGATTCGGAAGCGCTGGCCTGCGCGGTCGATGCCGAGGTCCTCACCCGGATCGGGCTGCCCTATTCGGCCGAGGATGTGGCGCGCAAATTCGTCGGCGTCAGCTTCAAGGACATGGTTGCGCGCCTCGAGGCGGAGCATCGATGCACGCTTCCCGCCGATCTCGGCACGCAGATCGACAGCGCTCTTTTCGCGAAGTTCGAGACGAGCCTGAAGCCGATCGAGGGCGTGCGCGAGGCGATCCTCTCCCTCCCCTATCCGCGCTGCGTGGCCTCCTCCTCCACGCCCGAGCGCATTGCCCTGTCGCTGCGCATCACGGGACTGGCGGATCTGTTCGACCACGTCTTCAGCGCCACGCAGGTTGCCCGCGGCAAGCCGGCCCCAGACCTGTTCCTCCATGCCGCCGCGCAAATGGACGCAAGTCCGGGGGATTGCATCGTGATCGAAGACTCGGCCGCAGGAGTTCAAGGGGCGCTGGCCGCAGGCATGCGCGTGATCGGCTTCGCCGGAGGCGCCCATTGCGGGCCGGATCACGCGGAGAAGCTGCGGCAGGCAGGGGCTCACACGATCATTGAACGGATGACGGATTTGACAAGCGCCGTGCAGGTTCTCAAGTGACGACTGCGTCATTCCGGACGGACCACAGCCAAGATCCGGGATTGCGTTCAGTATTGGACGCCATTTTCGTCGAACGATCTCGGGTTCTGCTCCGCAGCCCGGGATGATAATTTCAGTTCGAAACAAAGGAAAATGCCCGGCACTTGGCCGGGCATTTGCAGTTTAAGGAGCCCTACTCCGCCGCTTCCGCCACAGGCGCCGGCGGCGTCCACTTGAGGACCGGGTTGCGGGCGGCGCGGGTCTCGTCGAGGCGGCGGCGCGGGGCGTGGTAGGGCGCGCCGGTGAAGCGCTCCCTGTCGCCGTTCTTGGCGGCCATGGCGAGGTCGCGCAGGGTCGCGATGAAGAGATCGAGCGACGCCTTCGATTCCGACTCCGTCGGCTCGATCAGCATGGCCCCATGCACCACCAGCGGGAAGTACATGGTCATCGGGTGGTAGCCCTCGTCGATCATGGCCTTCGCCACATCGAGCGTGGTCACGCCCGTGTCCTTGAGCCACGCATCGTCGAACAGCACCTCGTGCATGCAGGGCTTGTTGCCGAAGGGCAGCGACATGAGGTCGGCGAGGCCGGCGCGGATGTAGTTGGCGTTGAGCACGGCGTCCTCGGAAGCCTGCTTCATGCCGTCCGAACCATGCGAGAGCATGTAGGACAGGGCGCGCACATACATGCCCATCTGGCCGTGGAAGGCCGTCATGCGGCCGAACGGGGCGGCAGTGCCGCCGGCCTCATTGTTCTGCTCGACCAGCTCGAAGCTGCCATCCTTGCCGGCCCGCACGAACGGCACCGGCGCGAAGGCTGCGAGACGCTCGGAGAGCACCACCGGGCCGGAGCCCGGGCCGCCGCCGCCATGCGGCGTCGAGAAGGTCTTGTGCAGGTTGATGTGCATGGCATCGACGCCGAGATCGCCCGGCTTCGCCTTGCCCACGATGGCGTTGAAGTTGGCGCCGTCGCAGTAGAAATACGCGCCCGCATCGTGGATCGCCTTGGCGATCTCCGCCACCTGGGGCTCGAAGAGACCGCAGGTATTGGGGTTCGTGAGCATGATCGCAGCCACGTCGGGGCCGAGGCGCTCCTTCACGTCCTCCACATGCACCCAGCCGTCTTCGCGGGCCGGCACCGGCTTCACCTTGAAGCCGATGAGAGCGGCGGTGGCCGGATTGGTGCCGTGCGCCGAATCGGGCACGAGCACCACGTTGCGGGTCTTGCCTTCGCCCTTCGCCTCGATGGCGGCCTTGATCGCCATCATGCCGCAGAGCTCGCCATGGGCGCCGGCCTTCGGCGAGAGCGCCACGGCGGTCATGTTGGTGAGGGTAATGAGATAGCGGCCGAGCTCGTTCATCAGTTCCAGCGCGCCCTGCACGGTGGAGACCGGCTGCAGCGGATGCACGTCCGAGAAGCCCGGCAGGCGCGCCATGCGCTCGTTGAGGCGCGCATTGTGCTTCATGGTGCAGGAGCCGAGCGGGAACAGACCGGTGTCGATGCCATAGTTCTGCTGGCTGAGGCGCACATAGTGGCGCATGGTCTCCGGCTCGGAGAGACCCGGCAGGCCGATGGGCTCCTTGCGCTCCAGCCCGCCGAGGCGGGGCTTGAAATCCTCCGGCTCGTCGAGGTCGACGCCGGTGGTGTCGTAGCGGCCGATCTCGAAGAGCAGCGGCTCGATCTGCGCCAGCGCCTTGTTGCCGGTGAAGGTCGGGTGAGTGCCTGCGGAGGAGCCGCGGGCGCGGGTGTCGTCACCCTGCAGGCGCGCGGCCTGATCGCCCATGCCGGCGGCCGGATCGGACACGCCATGAGCCTGCGGAGCGGTGGGGCGTCCCTGGCGGTTCAACATCACAGAACCTCCTTCAAGGCGGCGCACAGGGCCGCGCGATCATCATCGGTGTTCACTTCGGTGGAGGCCACGAGCAACAGGTTGTCGAGGCCGGCGCCAGGCAGGAGACGCGACACGGGCACGCCCGCGAGCACGCCCTTCTCGACCAAGCGTTCGACGACTTCGGCCGCGGGCTTGGCGAGCTTCACGGTGAACTCGTTGAAGAACGTCTTGTTGAGAACCTCGACGCCCTTCACGGAGGCCAGCTGATCGGCCAGCTTCACTGCATTGGCATGGTTGATGCGCGCCAGGCGTGTGAGGCCCTTCTCCCCGAGCAGGGTCATGTGGATGGTGAAGGCAAGCGAGCAGAGGCCCGAATTGGTGCAGATGTTCGAGGTCGCCTTGTCGCGGCGGATATGCTGCTCGCGCGTCGAGAGCGTGAGCACGAAGCCGCGATTGCCGTCCGCGTCCACCGTCTCGCCGCAGAGGCGGCCCGGCATCTGGCGGATGAACTTCGACTGCGTGGCGAAGAGGCCGACATAGGGCCCACCGAAATTCAGCGCATTGCCGATGGACTGGCCCTCGCCCACCACGATGTCGGCTCCCATGCTGCCGGGCGACTTGAGCAGGCCCAGCGAGACGGCCTCCGTGAACACGGCGATCAGCAGCGCGCCGTGCTGGTGCGCCTTGTCGGCGATGGGCTTGAGATCCCGCACGTTGCCGAACACGTCCGGCGACTGCACGACCACGCAGGAGGTGCTGTCGTCGATCTGCGAGAGGATGTCCTCGGCGGCGTCCACGTCCGGGGCCATGGTGACGACCTCGTCGCTCGACATCTCCGAGAGCGTCCGCACCACGTCGGCGTAATGCGGGTGCAGGCCGCCCGAGAGCACCGCCTTGCGGCGCTTGGTGACCCGGTGCGCCATGAGCACCGCCTCGCCCGTGCCGGTGGAGCCGTCATACATGGAGGCGTTCGCCACCTCCATGCCGGTGAGCGCGGCCACTTGAGTCTGGAACTCGAAGAGGTACTGCAGCGTGCCTTGGGCGATCTCCGGCTGATACGGCGTGTAGCTCGTCAGGAATTCGGAGCGCTGGATCAGGTGATCGACGGTCGCCGGCACATGGTGCTTGTAGGCGCCGGCGCCGACGAAGAACGGCACGCTCGAGGCCGGGATGTTCTTGGCGGACATGCGGGAGAGGATCCGCTCCACCTCCAGCTCGCCCTTGCGGCGCGGCAGATCCACCGGCTCCTTCAGGAGCAGGCTCTTCGGCACGTCGGCGAACAGCTCATCGACATGCTTGACGCCGATCCGCGCGAGCATCTCGCTGCGGTCGGTGTCGGAGAGGGGCAAATAACGCATCGGCTGAAAACCTTGGGCTAGTGCGAGGGAATGCCCGCCACCACGATCTCCGTGAGCACGGAGTTGGCGATGAAGCATTCCTTGTGGGCGAGGTGATGCATGTCGGCGATCTGCTCGGGCGTCGGAACTCTGTCGCCCGAGAATTCGATCTTGGGATCCAGGGTAACCTTGGAGACGAACAGCTTGCCGTTCGCGTTCTTCGTCATGATGCCGAGCGCTTTGTCCTCGTAAAGATCGACGACAAAGCGCTTCTTGGCGGCGATCGACAGGAAGGTGAGCATGTGGCAGCTCGACACCGCAGCGACGAAGGCTTCTTCCGGATCGACCGCATCCTCCCGGGAGAGCGGCAGCGGCACGACGGAGGGCGATGCGGAGCCGGGAACCGTGACGCCTCCATCGAAGCTCCAGACGTGTCCGCGGCTGTAGCGGTTGTCGGAGAAGATCTCGTCCTCTCCCCGCCTCCAGCGGATCGTCGCCCTATATTCGTGCGCCATCGTCGTGCCTGACTTAGATATCCAACTGAGCCTCACCCTGAGGAGGACCGCCAGGTCCGTCTCGAAGGGCGAGGCGCCTCCAGTGCTCTCTGGACCCTCCTTCGAGACGCCCACTGCGTGGGCTCCTCAGGATGAGGCCAGAGTTTGGTTGAACGCGTGACGTCACGAGATCGACTTCACGAATTCCTGGTACTGCTCTTCGGTCATGAGGCCGTCGAGCTCGCTCGGATCCGTGAGGCGGATCTTCATGAACCAGCCGCGGCCGGCCGGATCCTCGTTGACGGTGCCGGGAGAGGATTCGAGCTCGCTGTTGACCTCGACGACCTCGCCGGAGACGGGCGCATAGACCTCGCTCGCGGCCTTCACGCTCTCGACGACGGCCGCCTCGTCGCCCTTCGACAGGGTCTTGCCGACGCTCGGCAGCTCCACGAACACCACGTCGCCGAGCTGGCCCTGGGCATAGTCGGAGATGCCGACGATGCCGGCATCGCCTTCGACGCGGATGTATTCGTGATCCTTGGTGTAGCGCGTGGTCATGATGAATTCCCTCTTGATGGTGATGTCAGCGCTTGTAGCGATGGGGTGCGAACGGCATGGCCGCGACCTTGGCGGGCAGCGGCTTGCCGCGAACGATCAGATGAAGGTCCGTTCCGACAGAGGAGACGTCCCTGGCCACATAGCCCATGGCGACCGGGCCGTTGACCGTGGGGCCGAAGCCGCCGGAGGTGACGATGCCGACCTCGCGCCCGTCGGGCGTGGTGATCACGGTGCCCTCGCGGGCCGGCGCGCGGCCCTCCGGCCGGATGCCGACCCGCACGCGGGCCGGACCCTCCTTCAGCTCGCGCTGGATGCGCGCGGCACCGGGAAAGCCCCCCTCCTCGCGGCGGCGCTTCTGGATCGACCAGGTGAGGCCGGCCTCGATGGGCGAGGTGGTGGGGTCGATGTCGTGGCCGTAGAGGCACAGGCCCGCTTCGAGGCGCAGCGAGTCGCGCGCGCCGAGACCGATGGGCTTCACATCGGGATCGGCGAGGAGCGCGCGCCACAATGCGACGGCATCATCGGACTTGACGGAAATTTCGAACCCATCCTCTCCCGTGTAGCCGGACCGGGAGACGTGGCAGCGCAGGCCTGCGATCTCGAACCACCCGGACATCATGAAGCTCAGGTTCACGGCGCCGCTGCCGAGGCGGGCCAGCACGCCTTCGGCGGAAGGGCCCTGGAGCGCGAGCAGAGCCCGGTCGTCGCCGCGCACGAGCGTCACGCCCTGCGGCAGCCGCGCCTGGATGTGGGCATAGTCCGCCTCCTTCATGGAGGCGTTGACGACGAGATAGATGTAGCCCTTCTCCTCATCGGTGGTGGGGCGCGTCACCATCAGGTCGTCGAGGATGCCGCCATTCTCGTCCAAAAGCTGCGAATAGCGCTGCTGGCCGGGCTTGAGGTTGACGATGTCGGCCGGGATCAGCGCCTCGAGCGCGCGGGCCGTGGTTTCGTGATCCGGCCCGCCGAGGGCCGCCTGGCCCATATGCGACACGTCGAACAGCCCCGCATGCTCGCGGGTCCAGTTGTGCTCGGTCAGGATGCCGGTGGGATACTGCACCGGCATGTCGTAGCCGGCGAAGGGCACCATGCGGGCGCCGAGCGCCACGTGCTCGGCATGGAGCGGAGTTGTCAGGAGCGGCTCGTCGCTGTGCACTGGCTCGGCCATCGGTGTCCCTCAAAGGTGCGCGTTCCAACGAGCCCTGCGGCCCGCCTCTTTGCGCCCCCTCTGTCCCGAGACCTGAGAGATTTCCCTTAGGCCGAAGCCCAAGGTTACGCCCGTCGGTGGACGACGTTTTCAAACGTCGCCGCTTTCCAGAGTGCCAGCTCCCGCGCGGTCCTTTGGCCTGAGCGTTTCCGGGGCGGTTGCGCCTTCGGCGCCGGACGGTCGTCCGGTCTCTTCCGCGGGGATCATCGGCTGGGTCTAGCTCTGAAGAGGAATTGCGGTCCTGTCAACAAAGCAGGGCAGCCCTGTTCACCCTTTAATTGACGCGGGGCCTGCCAGGCTCCATCTTAGGGCCATCTGTCACAGAAGGGGAAAGCGCGGCCTGATCCGGTCGGCAGCTCCTGGCATCGTTGCTCGAACTGATCATCGCCATCGCTCTCGTCGCCCTCAACGGCGTCTTCGCCCTTTCCGAACTTGCCATCGTCTCCGCCCGCAGGCCCCGCCTGAAGGCCATGGCCGAGCAGGGGCGCTCGGGCGCCAGCACGGCCCTGACCCTCATGGAGGATTCGGGCCGCTTCCTCTCCACGGTCCAGATCGGCATCACCCTGGTCGGCATCCTGGCCGGCGCCTTCTCGGGCGCGGCGCTCGGCGCCAGGCTGACGGGATTCTTCGAAAGCCAGGGCATGCCCGACGGCGCGGCCGAGCCCCTGGGCTACGGCCTCGTCATCGGCATCATCACCTATCTCTCCATCGTGATCGGCGAGCTCGTGCCCAAGCAGCTTGCCCTTCGGCATCCGGAGGGCATCGCGTGCGCCATGGCCCCGATGATGCTGGTCCTGTCCAAGGCCGCAGCCCCCGCCGTCTGGCTCCTGAACGCCTCCACCAGCTTCATTTTCAGCCTGTTCGGCACCAAGTCCGACGACGGCGCGACGGTGACGGAAGAGGAGATCAAGATGCTCGTCGGCGAGGCCGAGAGCGCCGGCGTGATCGAGGAGGAGGAGCGGCGCATGATCGCCGGCGTGCTCCGCCTCGGAGACCGGACGGTGCGCGGGCTCATGACGCCGCGCACGGACGTGGACTGGATCGACATGGAGGATGGCGAGGAGGCGATCCGCCAGGTGCTGATCGAGACCCCGCATTCGCGCCTGCCGGTGAGCGAGGGCACGCCCGACAACATCGTGGGCGTCGTCCAGTCGCGGGAGCTTCTGGCGGCCATGCTCTCCGGCCAGCCGCTCGACATCCGCAGGCATCTGCAGGCAGCCCCCGTCATTCCGGACACCCTCGACGCCCTCGACGCCCTGGCCATTCTGCGCGACGCCGCGGTGCCCATGGCCCTCGTCCACGACGAGTACGGTCATTTCGAAGGGGTGGTGACCCCGGCCGACGCGCTCGAGGCCATCGTGGGCGCCTTCCGCTCCGGCGGCGAGGCAACGGAAGCGGACGCCGTGCGGCGGGAGGACGGCTCCTGGCTGCTCGCAGGGTCCATGCCGGTGGACGAAATGGCCGAGATCCTGGGTGTCGCGCTGCCCGAGAACCGCAGCTACCACACGGTCGGCGGCCTGGTGATCAGCGAGCTGCAGCACCTGCCCGCCACGGGCGAGCACGTGGAGACCCTCGGCTGGCGCTTCGAGGTGGTGGACCTCGACGAGCGCCGCATCGACAAGGTGCTGGCCGCCCCCCTCAATCAGCGGACGGGCGCGGCCGTGCTCTCCTGAAGCTTAGCTGCGCCGCCGTCCGGCCGGGGCGGCCCGGCCGCCGAGCCCGACCTCGATCTCGAAGCTGTTGGCATAGGCGGCCGGAACCACGATGCCCTCCTCGATCACCGAGACGGTGGTCTGGCTCTGGCCCGCGGGAATGACGGCCGCCACGCGCCGCGAGCGGTTGGCGAAGACGGTCGAGCCGTCCTTGACCACGATCTGAACCGGGACGTCGAAGCGTCCGGAGGAGCCGCCGACGCCGAGGAGCGCCCTTGCCTCGACGCCGACCTTGACCAGGGTCGAGCCGTCCAGCTGGCCGATGCACTCGCGGGCGACCTCGCCGAGGGCGACCTGGCTGCGGATGGAGCCGTCCTCACCGCCGCCGCGGACCTGCAGGGCCGAGCCGCCGTCCACGATATCCACGGTGGGACAATAGACCTCCCCGATCGCGGCCGCCTGGGCCGGCGGAAGGGTCGTGCCCGCGGTGAGCAGCATGTCGCCCAAGCCGAAGCCTCTCTCGCCCGGCGCCCCGCTGCAGCCGGTCAAGGCCGACAGGCCGAGCACGGCGAACGTCCATCCGGCCTTGCGGCCCCACTCCATCCTCATCGATGTTCCCCCACCTTCTAACCTGTTCTTACGGCAGGGCGTCGAACCCGGCCGCGAATCCGTTGAGGGAGACCGGGATGCCGATCCCCTCCTCGGGCGTCTGGAAGACGATGAAGGTGGCCGCCTGGCCGGTCTTCATCTGGTTGATCAGGCTGTCCTCCATCACGACCTCGGCCACGCAGCCGGAGGCCAGGCAGCGGACGAAGCCCGCCCGGCCGATATCCGTCTGGTCGATCTTGAGGCCGAGCCCCGAGGGCAGCAGAATACCGAGCGGCGCGACGACGCGCAGGAGGCGGCTTTTGCCGTCGGCGGTTTTCAACACGATAATGACGAGGGTCACGTTCGGCCGGTCTTCGGCGACCACGTTCTGCACGAGGGCGCATTGCTCGGCGGTGGCTCCCGCGGGCGTCTCGCAGCGCATCTGCCAGTCGCCGTAGGTGTTCTTGACCATGCCCTGAGCGCCGGCTCCGCTGGCGCCGAACAGGGCCGCGAGCCCCAGGACTGCCGCTGCGCCATGGCGAACCCACTGCGATGCGCCCATCGGTCTCTCCATCCGTTAACCCCTTGGATCAAGGGACGCGGCGTGCCGCCGCTGCGTTCCGTCTTTGGCCCGTTGGGACCATGGCAGGGGGCGCGATGTCAAGCGAGAGGGACCGTTTGGAAGACAGAAACGCTTTTTGGCGGTTATGACGCATAAATTGCGACGTCAGAACCGTTGCGCTTGGACGCATCCTGTGATCTTTGACGCAGATCAAAAAGGTGGTGGCGCAGGCCGGAACACCCCATTTCGCACGCCTGCACCCCTGCCCGATGCCTTCGTGGCCAACGGCCACCCTATCTAGGAGCTTTGGAACGCCGATGCGGATCGAGACTGGACGTCGATCGGTGACCGCCCTCTCCACGGCAGCGGTCGCACTCGTCTTGGGCATAAGTGAGGCGTGGGCCGCCGCCGGCCAGCCCTCCCCCTGGGAAACCGGCATGCAGGAAATGGTCACGGAGCTGGGACAGAGCGTCTCCAACTTCCACACCTACCTGGTCTGGCTCATCACCGCGATCTGCCTCTTCGTGCTGGCCCTGCTCCTGGTGGTGATCGCCCGCTTCAACGAGCGGAAGAACCCGGTTCCCTCGAAGACCACCCACAACACCCTGCTCGAGGTGGCCTGGACCATCATCCCAGTCCTGATCCTCGTGGCGATCGCCATCCCCTCCTTCCGCCTCCTGCGCCAGCAGCTCGTGCCGCCGCAGGCCGATCTCGTGGTGAAGGTGACGGGCTATTCCTGGTACTGGGGCTACGAGTACCCGGCCGATCAGGGCGGCGGCTTCAAGTTCGATTCGAACATGATCACCGAGGACAAGGACCGCAAGCCCGACCAGCCGCGCCTGCTGGGCGTCGACAACGCCATGGTGGTGCCGGTGGGCAAGGTCGTGCGGGTTCAGGTCACCTCGGCCGACGTGATGCATTCCTTCACGGTGCCGTCCTTCTACTTCAAGATCGACGCCATTCCGGGCCGCCTGAACGAGGTCTGGTTCAAAGCCGAGCGGGAGGGCGTCTATTACGGCCAGTGCTCGGAGCTCTGCGGCAACGGCCATCCTTACATGCCGATCGAGGTCCGCGTCGTGAGCGAGCAGCAATATGCCGCTTGGCTCGCCGAGGCGAAGCAGCGTTATGCTTCCACGGACAGCCCGGCTCCCGTCAAGTTCGCGAACGCTCAGTAATCTGAAAGGGACCACAGAGGTCTATCATGGCACATGCAGCTGATGCCGCTCACGCGGATCACCACGACCATCTTCCGAGCTTCTGGCGCCGGTGGTTCTACTCGACGAACCACAAGGACATCGGCACGCTCTACCTGATCTTCGGCTTCACGGCGGGCATCGTCGGCGGCCTCCTCTCGATCGGGATGCGCCTCGAGCTCCAGGAGCCGGGCCTCCAGTTCTTCTCGAACCCGCAGGCCTTCAACGTCTTCGTCACCGGCCACGGCCTCATCATGGTGTTCTTCATGGTGATGCCCACCCTCATCGGCGGCTTCGGCAACTGGTTCATCCCGATTATGATCGGCGCGCCGGACATGGCGTTCCCGCGGATGAACAACATCTCGTTCTGGCTCACCGTCTCGGCCTTCGGCCTGATGCTCTGCTCGCTCTTCGTCGAGGGCGCGCCGGGCTCGCTCGGCTTCGGCGGCGGCTGGACCGTCTATCCGCCGCTCGCCACCGTCGGCCATCCGGGCCCCGCGCTCGACTTCGGCATCCTGGCCCTGCACCTCGCAGGCGCGGCCTCGATCCTGGGCGCCATCAACTTCATCACCACGATCCTCAACATGCGCGCCCCTGGCATGACGCTGCACAAGATGCCGCTCTTCGCCTGGGCCATGCTGGTGACCGCCTTCCTGCTGCTCCTCTCGCTGCCGGTTCTCGCGGGCGCGATCACGATGCTGCTCACCGACCGCAACTTCGGCACGACCTTCTTCGATCCGGCCGGCGGCGGCGACCCGGTGCTCTACCAGCACCTGTTCTGGTTCTTCGGCCATCCCGAAGTGTACATCATGATCCTGCCGGCATTCGGCATCGTGTCCCACATCATCTCCACCTTCTCCAAGAAGCCGATCTTCGGCTATCTCGGCATGGCCTACGCCATGGTGGCGATCGGCGTCGTCGGCTTCGTCGTGTGGGCGCACCACATGTACACCGTCGGCCTCTCGCTGCAGACGCAGGCCTATTTCGTGTTCGCCACGATGGTGATCGCGGTGCCCACCGGCGTTAAGATCTTCTCGTGGATCGCCACCATGTGGGGCGGCTCCATCCGGTTCACGGCGGCGATGCAGTGGGCGGTGGGCTTCGTGTTCCTGTTCACGGTCGGCGGCGTCACCGGCGTCGTGCTGGCCAATGCTCCCGTCGACCGCTACCTGCATGACACCTATTACGTGGTGGCCCACTTCCACTACGTGCTGTCCCTCGGCGCGGTGTTCGTGATCTTCGCGGGCATGTACTACTGGTTCCCGAAGATCACCGGCTACGTGATGCCCGAGTGGATCGGCAAGCTGCACTTCTGGGTCGCCTTCATCGGCTCCAACGTGCTGTTCTTCCCGATGCACTTCCTCGGCCTCTCCGGCATGCCGCGCCGCTATGCGGACTACCCGGATGCCTTCGCGGGCTGGAACATGGTGTCCTCGATCGGCGCCTACGTGTTCTTCGCCGGCCTGTTCATCTTCATGTTCGGCGTGGTCTATGCCTTCATCCGCAAGGAGCGGGCCGCCGCCAACCCGTGGGGCGAGGGTGCGACGACCCTGGAATGGACCCTGTCCTCTCCCCCTCCCTACCACCAGTTCGAGACGCTGCCCCGCGTCGTCGACACGGGTCACTAGGAACAAGCGAGCCGGGCGGCTTAGGGCCGCCCGCTCCTCCCCTGAGGGCTTGGGATTTCCTCAAGCCTTCCGGCGAGGAGCCGATCATCCGGAGGCTTTTTCGGCCTCGTCCCGGCATTTCGGATTTTTGTGATGAGCACCATGTCGAACAGCCTGACCGAAGCCCGAGCCGAAAGCCTTGCCACGGCAGGCCTGTCGCAGGGGGACGTGTCCGACTTCTTCGCCCTCCTGAAGCCGCGCGTGATGTTCCTCGTCGTCTTCACGGCGCTCGTCGGCATGGTCGTGAGCCCGTCCAACGTCCACCCGGTCGTGGCCTTCGTCTCCCTCCTGATGATCGCCGTCGGCGGCGGCGCCTCCGGCTGCCTCAACATGTGGTGGGATGCGGATATCGACGCGGTGATGACCCGCACGGCGAAGCGCCCGATCCCGGCCGGCAAGATCCAGCCCGGCGAGGCCCTCGCCTTCGGCATCACGCTGTCGGCCGGCTCGGTGATCATTCTCGGGCTCGTGAGCAACTGGCTGGCGGCGGGCCTGCTCGCCTTCACCATCTTCTTCTACGTGGTCGTCTATTCGATCTGGCTGAAGCGCTCGACGCCGCAGAACATCGTCATCGGCGGCGCGGCGGGCGCCCTCCCCCCCGTGGTGGCGCAGGCCGCCGTCACCGGCCAGGTATCCCTCGACAGCATCGTTCTCTTCGCGATCATCTTCATGTGGACGCCGCCCCACTTCTGGGCGCTCGCCCTGGTGAAGTCCGGCGACTACGAGCGGGCCGGCATCCCGATGATGCCGAACGTGGCCGGCCCCGATGCCACCCGCTTCCAGATCCTGGCCTATACGATCCTCCTGGCGCCGCTCGGCATGGTTCCCGTGGCCCTGGGCTTCGGCGGCCTTGCCTATGCGCTCGTCTCCTTCGTCGGCGGCCTGGGCATGCTGGCGCTCGCCGTCCAGGTCTATCGCCTGCGGGAGGGCGAGCCGGCGATGCGGGTGGCCCAGCAGCTCTTCGGCTTCTCGATCCTGTACCTGTTCCTGCTCTTCGCAACCCTGCTCGCGGAGCACGGCTTCGGCCTCTTCCGGCCGGTCCTGGGGTGATGCGATGGCGGACCGCAAAGCCCCCCAGAGCCTGACCCCCGAGGAGCAGAAGCGCCGCCGCAAGCGCTCTCTCGCCCTGGCTCTCACGCTCGGGGCGCTCGTGCTGCTGTTCTACGTGGTCACGATCGCCAAGCTCGGGCCCGGCGTCCTGCAGCGTCCCATGTGAGGCTCGACATGGCTGAAACCTCCCACACCCAGCGCAAGATGAACCGTACGGCCCTCGCCTGCGTCGGCGTCGTCGTGGGCATGGTCGGCCTCGCCTATGCGTCCGTCCCCCTCTACGACCTGTTCTGCAAGGTCACGGGCTTCGGCGGCACGCCCGTCGCCCGGGCCAGCAACGACACGCAGGCGACGAACAGGACGATTTCGGTTCGCTTCGATTCCAACGTGGCGCCCGGCCTGAACTGGCGCTTCGCCCCTGAAACCCCCGCGGTGACGGTCAAGCTCGGGGAGACCACGACCGTGCTCTACAAGGTCACCAACAGGGGCGACAAGCCGACCACGGGCATTGCCACCTACAACGTGCAGCCCGATCTGGCCGGCACCTATTTCTCCAAGCTCGAGTGCTTCTGCTTCACCGAGCAGACCCTGCAGCCGGGCGAGACCCTGGAATCCGCGGTCGTGTTCTACGTCGATCCCCGCCTGGCGGAGGACCCCGACGTGAAGGACCTTTCATCCATCACCCTCTCCTACACCTACTTCCCGTCGAAGGGCGGAAAGCCGGTGGCGGAGACCACTTCATCCACCAAGACCATCGCGCAATAAGGGACGTGACAAGCTGGACCGAAACGTCTTAAAGCGAGTTCACATCCGAGGCACGGAGACAGCACGACATGGCCGAGGCCCACGCCAAGAACCACGACTACCACATCCTTGAACCGAGCCCGTGGCCGCTCATCGGCGCGGTCAGCGCCTTCCTCCTGGCATCCGGGTTCGTGACCTGGTGGAAGGACATCACCATCGCCGGGCTCGATCTCGGCCCGTTCATCTTCGGCGCGGGCATCATCGGCGTGCTCTACACGATGATCGCCTGGTGGTCGGACGTGGTGAAGGAAGCCAATACCGGCTTCCACACCCGCGTGGTCCAGCTCCATCACCGCTACGGCATGATCATGTTCATCGCCTCCGAGGTGATGTTCTTCGCCGCCTGGTTCTGGGCCTATTTCGACGCCGCCCTCTATGCCAACGATCCGCAGCTCTACTCGCGCGTCGAGGCGCTCGGCGGCGTGTGGCCGCCCAAGGGCATCGAGACCTTCGATCCCTGGCACCTGCCGCTCCTCAACACCCTGATCCTGCTCACCTCCGGCACCACGGTCACCTGGGCGCACCACGCGCTCCTGGAGAACGACCGGCAGGGCCTCAAGATGGGGCTGTGGCTCACGGTGATCCTCGGCCTGATCTTCACCTGCGTGCAGGCCTACGAGTACAGCCACGCCGCCTTCGGCTTCAGCGGCAACATCTACGGCGCCACCTTCTTCATGGCGACCGGCTTCCACGGCGCCCACGTGATCATCGGCACGATCTTCCTGGCCGTGTGCCTGCTCCGCGCCTATCGCGGCGACTTCACGCCCCAGCAGCATCTCGGCTTCGAGTTCGCCGCCTGGTACTGGCACTTCGTCGACGTGGTGTGGCTCTTCCTCTTCGCCGCCATCTACGTGTGGGGCTACGGCGGACCGGTCGCCGGCGGCGGCCACTGATCCCGCTCACCACGATACAAGTTCGGCAAGGGCGGCCTTCACAGCCGCCCTTCGCTTTTCGGGGGGCCGTCACCATCTCTCGGTCGGCCCCACCGGCCATATCGGAGAAAAGCCGTGGCTCATGACCCGTCCGCTCCCTCGCCCATCGCGACCGGCCTCAAGGGACGATGCCCCCGCTGCGGCAAGGGACATGTGTTCAAGGGCTTTCTCACGGTGCAGCCGAAATGCGAGGTCTGCGGCCTCGATCTCGCCTTCACGGATACGGGGGACGGCCCGGCCTTCTTCGTCATGTCCTTTGTCGGAATCGTGGTGGTGGCCCTCGCCCTCTGGGCCGAGTTCACCTACGAGCCGCCGATCTGGCTCCACCTCGTCCTGTGGACGGCGCTCAGCATCGGCTTGAGCCTCCTCATGGTGCGGCCGCTCAAGGGTGTTCTGATGAACCTGCAATACCACCACAAGGCCGAGGAAGGACGCTTCGAGAAATGACCGCCGCGCTGAGAAAGGGCCGTTCCCTCCTCGTCCCGGGCCTCGCGGCGCTCGTGGCGCTTGCCATCCTGATCGGGCTCGGCACCTGGCAGCTCCAGCGCAAGGCCTGGAAGGAGAGCCTGATCGCGCAGATCGAGGCCCGCGCCCATGGCGAGCCCGGCGCCATCCTGCCGGAGGCGGAGTGGCCCACCTGGCGGGCCGACCAGGACGAGTTCCGGAAGGTGCGCGTAACCGGCACCTTCCTCCACCCCCTCGAAACCCCGGTTTACGGCCTCGCTCCCGGCGAGCGCCAGGGCGCTCCTGTCCAGGGCTACTACCTCGTCACGCCTCTCAAACTCTCGAGCGGCGCCATCGTGATGGTCAACCGCGGCTTCGTTCCGACCGACCTGCGCGACCCCGCCCGCCGACCGGAGAGCCAGCCCGCCGGCGAGGTGACGGTCACAGGCCTCGTGCGGGCGCCCGAAGCCCGCAATCCCTTCACGCCCGACGACGATCCCGCCCGCAACCAATGGTTCGCCCGCGATCCCCAGGCCATTGCCGCAGCCCACAAGCTGGAGCGCGTCGCGCCCTTCCTGATCGATGCCGATGCAAGCCCCAATACCGGGGGCTGGCCCCGCGGCGGGCAGACGCCGCTCACCCTGCCGAACAACCACCTGCAATACGCGCTGACCTGGTACGGCATTGCCCTGACCCTCATCGGAGTCTTTGCAGCTTTCGCGTGGAAGAGGCTGAAGGAGCCCTCTCCGGCCGAGCCGTCGTAGGAATATCCGCAAAACCGTTTGGCTTTCGGGCGAAGCGCATCTATCCTGCGAACCATGTTCACGCTTCTCATGACCGTAGCCCATCTCACGATGCGCCTTGCAGGGCGCACGGGAGAGGCTTTGCGCGTTTAGGAAGCGTCGAGCATTCCCGACAAGCCCTGCGGAGACGAGCAGGGCTTTCGCCAAGGTTCCGTTCGCCTCCGCCTTCATCCAGAGGAGAGCGACATGGACATCGAACCCACACCTCGTCCACCCAGGCCCACGGCGGCCGGCGACATCGTCATTCGGGCTGCCGGCCCGGTGACTGCGAGGGTATTGCGGCCCTCGGAAACAACCCCGGCTACCGCTGGGGCACCCTGCGCCTGCCCCATCAGGCGCCCGAGGCCACCCGGAAGTGGCTCGAGAGCATCGCCCCGAACAACAATGTCAGCCTCGTGGTCGAGCATGACGGCCGGATCATCGGCAGCGGAGGCTTCGAGCGCCACCAGGGCCGGCGCGCGCACGTCGCCTATCTGGGCATGGGCCTGCACGACGAATTCCACGGCCGGGGCATCGGCACGCGGCTCCTGCGCGAACTCATCGGAATCGTGGACGACTGGCTCAACCTTCGCCGCATCGAGCTCACCGTCTATGTGGACAACGCCCCGGCGATCGCCCTCTACAAGCGCCACGGCTTCGAGATCGAGGGCACCCACAGGGATTTCGCCTTTCGGGGCGGCGCCTTCGTCGATGCTTATGCGATGGCGCGGATAAAAGCGTGAATTCTGCGACCGGATGCGGCTTGCCGCATCCGGTCCATCACCATAATGTCCGCCCGGATTTTCCAGGAGATCGACATTGCTCCATGTCTCGACCCGCGGGGAAGCCCCCGCGCTCGGCTTCGCCGATGCCCTGCTGACCGGCCTTGCCCGGGACGGCGGCCTGTACCTGCCGGAAAGCTGGCCTAGCTTGACCGCGGAGGCGATCCGGAGCTTCGCCGGCAAGCCCTATGCGGAGGTGGCGAAGGCCGTGCTCGGGCCGCTGGTCGACGGCGACATCCCCGAGGCCGCGCTCGGGCGCATGATCGACGAGTCCTACGCCACCTTCCGCCATGCGGCCGTCTGCCCGCTGACCCAGATCGGCGACAACCTGTTCGTGCTGGAGCTCTTCCACGGCCCGACGCTCGCGTTCAAGGACGTGGCGATGCAGCTCCTGGGCCGCCTCATGGATCACGTGCTGAAGGCCCGCGGGGCGCGGGCCACCATCGTCGGCGCCACCTCGGGCGACACGGGCAGCGCGGCGGTGGAGGCCTTCAAGGGCCTCGACCAGGTCGACATCTTCATCCTCTACCCGCATGGGCGCGTCTCGGACGTGCAGCGGCGGCAGATGACGACCGTGGCCTCGCCCAACGTGCATGCGCTTGCGGTGGAAGGCACGTTCGACGACTGCCAGACCATGGTGAAGGGCATGTTCAACCATGCCCGCTTCCGCGACGAGCTGCAGCTCTCGGGCGTGAATTCCATCAATTGGGCGCGCGTCGCCGCGCAGACGGTCTATTACTTCACCGCCGCCGTCGCGCTGGGCGCGCCGCACCGGCCGGTCTCCTTCTCGGTGCCGACGGGCAATTTCGGCGACATCCTCGCCGGCTGGGTGGCCAAGCGCATGGGGCTGCCCATCGAGCGGCTGATGATCGGCACCAACGCCAACGACATCCTCGCCCGCACGCTGGGCTCGGGCGCCTACGAGATCAGGGGCGTCGAGCCCACCACCTCGCCCTCCATGGACATCCAGATCTCGTCCAACTTCGAGCGCCTGCTGTTCGAGGCCTATAACCGCGATGGCGAGGCGATCCGCCGCCTCATGGCAAGCCTCCATCAGTCCCGCGCCTTCCTGATCGACGCGGAGCCGCTCGCGCGCATCCGTCAGGAATTCTCGGCTCAGGCCGTGAACGAGGATAACGTCATGGCCGAGATGGCCGAGACCTATCGCAGCACCGGCACCATGCTCGATCCGCACAGCGCGGTGGGCACCCGCGCCGGTCGCGCCCTGCTGAAGGACGATCCGCAAACACCCGTGGTGGCCCTCTCCACCGCCCATCCCGCAAAATTCCCGGATGCGGTGGAGCGCGCGACGGGCCTGCGCCCCGCACTTCCGCCGCACATGGCTGATCTGCTGGAGCGCCGGGAGAGCTTTACCGTTCTCCCCAACGACCAAGCTGCGGTCGAGCGCTTCATCCGCGAGCGCGCGCGGGCGGTCAAAGGCGCTGCCGCATGAACCAGCACTTCGTCCGCGAGAAGCGGATCGACATCACCACCCTGCCCAACGGCCTGATGGTCGCCACCGAGCGGATGCCGGAAATCGCCACGGCGACGTTGGGCGTCTGGGTCGGCACCGGGTCGCGCCACGAAGAGCCGCACGAGCACGGGCTGTCGCACCTCATCGAGCACATGGCCTTCAAGGGCACGGCGCGGCGCTCCGCCCGCCAGATCGCCGAGGACATCGAGAATGTGGGCGGCGACATCAATGCCGCCACCAGCGTCGAGTACACGAGCTATACGGCCCGGGTTCTCGGCGAGAACGTGGACGTCGCCCTCGACGTGCTCGGCGACATCCTCATCCACTCCGCCTTCGAGGCGGGCGAGCTCGCCCGCGAGAAGGGCGTGATCCTGCAGGAATATGCGGCCGTCGAGGACACGCCGGACGATCTCATCTACGACGCCTTCATGGAAACGGCCTTCGCGGGTCAGGCCGTCGGCCGCCCGATCCTGGGCACCCCGGACACGATCAAAAGCTTCGACGAGGCGACGATCCGCGCCTTCCTCGCGCGGGAATATACGCCCGGCAAGATGGTGCTCGCCGCAGCCGGCGATGTGGAGCACGCCCGCATCGTCGATCTGGCCGAGCGCCTGTTCGGGGCCATGCCCGCCGTCGAATCGCGCCAGCCGGAGGCGGGCCGCTACACCGGCGGCGAGCGGCGGATCCCGCGCAAGCTGGAGCAGGCCAATCTCGTGCTGGGCCTGCCGGGGCTCTCGTTCAAGGATCCGAACTACTACGCCGCCCATCTCTTCGCCCACATGCTGGGCGGCGGGCTCACCTCGCGGCTCTGGCACGAGGTGCGCGAGACCCGCGGGCTTGCCTATTCCATCGATTCCTTCCACTGGCCGTTTTCCGATTGCGGCCTCTTCGGCATCGGCGCCGGAACCGCCGGCTCGGATGTGGCCGAGCTGATGGATGTGACGCTCGCCTGCATGGTCCAGGCGACGCAGGACATCAGCGAGGTCGAGCTGATCCGCGCCAAGGCGCAGATGAAGGTGGCCCTCCTCACCGCCCTGGAAACCCCGGGCGGCCGCATCGAGCGGGTGGCGCGCCAGCTCCTGTCCTGGGGCCGGCTGATCTCCAGCGAGGAGATCGTCCGCAAGGTCGATGCGCTCGAAGTGGAGCATGTGCGCGAGGCGGGGCGCCGCCTGCTCCAGGGCACCCCCACCCTGGCGGCGATCGGGCCCATCAAGAGCCTGCCGCCCCTGGAGAGCATCGCCGCGCGGCTACGCGGCTGAGTTTTTCCGCCGCACCTGCCCTAAGGGCATGCTCAGCTCTCCTCAATCCCGCCGCAAACGCGCCGCATGGCGCGTGATAACGATAACACCTGAGTCCTGCGGACAAGTGGGGGCCCTGGCAGGGTTCACCTTGCCCTCAAGCCTCCTGACCGGTACCAATCCTGTTCCAATGTTTAGTACCGGACGAAAGACCGAAGCATTGCGGATCGTATCTTTCGCCATAACCCTTCTGTTGGCGACATTCCTGGGGCTCGCCTGGCCTACGGCCGGCTGGGCGGTGGAATCCGTGCGCGTCGATCCCAAGATGAAGGCCATCGACCTCACCCCCGCCATCGAGCGCTACAACTCGGACGGGGACGAGATCCGCATCTCGACCGCACCGGGGCGCGACGGCATCGTTCGCCGCATTGCCGTGAAGGCGCGCGAGACGGGCACGCGGCCGGACTGGATGGTTTTCGCGCTCACCAACGACACCGACGAGCAGATCGAGCGCCTGCTGGTGGCACCCCATTTCCGGCTCACCGGATCCGGGGTCCTCTGGCCCGATCTGGGCGCGACCCGCATCGCCGCCATCACCGCGAGCCAGGGCATCAGGCCCGAGCGCGAGGAGAGCGAGGATGCCGACACCTTCCTCGTCACCCTCGACCCGGGCACCACCGTCACCTTCGTGGCCGAGCTGCGCTCCGACAACATCCCGCAGCTCCACCTGTGGGATGCGGACGCCTACAAGGACAGGATCAACGGGCTCACCCTCTACAAAGGCATCATCATCGGCATCGCGGGTCTGCTCGCCCTCTTCCTCACCATCGTCTTCGTGGTGAAGGGCGCCCTGATCTTCCCGGCTGCCGCGGCGCTCGCCTGGGCGGTGCTCGCCTATGCCTGCATCGATTTCGGCTTCTTCCAGCGCGTCTTCCCCATCTCGGAAGCCACCGAGCAGATCTACCGCGCGGGCGCCGAGGCGGTGCTGGCGGCGACCCTGCTCGTCTTCCTCTTCGCCTATCTCAACCTCAACCGCTGGCACGTGCGCTACAGCCATGTGGCCGCCGTGTGGCTGCTGTTCCTCGGCGCGTTGGTGGGACTTGCGGTGATCGACCCGCCCGTGGCCTCGGGCGTGGCGCGCATGTCCATCGCGGCGGTGGCCGGCATCGGCTTCGTGCTCGTGATCCATCTGGCAACCCACGGCTATGATCGCGCCGTGATGCTCGTGCCCACATGGCTGCTCCTCGTCGCCTGGGTGACGGCGGCGAGCTTCACCGTGGTGGGCCAGCTCACCTCCGATCTCGTGCCCCCCGCTCTCGTCGGCGGTCTCGTGCTGATCGTGATGCTCATCGGCTTCACGGTCATGCAGCATGCCTTCGCCGGCGGCGCCTTCGCCCGTGGCTTCGTCAACGACACGGAGCGCCGGGCGCTGGCACTCACGGGCGCCGGCGACATCGTGTTCGACTGGGACGTGGTGTCCGACAACATCTTCGTCAGCCCTGAGGTCGAGCATCAGCTCGGGCTCAAGCGCGGCTCGCTCGAAGGCCCCGCCTCCGCCTGGTTCGACCTGATCCACCCCTTCGACAAGGACCGGTACCGGCTCGCCCTCGACGCAGTGATCGAGCAGCGCCGCGGCCGCCTGACCCAGGACTTCCGCCTGCGCTCCTCCTCCGGCGCCCATCACTGGTTCCGCCTGAAGGCGCGCCCGGTGATCGGCTCCGACGGCGAGGTTCTGCGCATCGTCGGGACGCTCTCGGACGTGATGGACACCAAGACCGCCGAGGAGCGCCTGCTGCACGATGCGGTGCACGACAACCTCACGAGCCTTCCGAACCGCCAGCTCTTCTACGACCGGCTCGAGTCTGCGCTGACGTTCGCAAGGCAGGACGATACGCTGCGCCCCACGGTGCTGGTCATCGACGTGGACAAACTGAAGGAGATCAACGCCACAGCAGGTCACGCGGCCGGCGACTCCGTGCTGCTGACCCTGTCGCGCCGCCTGAGCCGCCTGCTCAAGCCGCAGGATACCCTCGCCCGCGTCTCCGGCGACGAGTTCGCCATCATCCTGCTCTCGGAGCGGGAGCCCGACCGCATCATCGCCTTCGCCGACATGGTGCGGCGGGTGGTGACGACGCCGTTCACCTATGCCGAGCGGGAGTTCTTCCTCACCGCCTCCATCGGCATCGCCCTCTACGATCCGCAGATCGCCGCGCGCCGCGAGGAGGTTCTGCGCAATGCCGAGATCGCCATGGCTCATGCCCGCCGCCAGGGCGGCGACCGCATCGAGGTGTTCCGGCCCACCATGCGCTCCGACCGTAGCGATCACTTCACGATGGAAACCGACCTTCGCCACGCCCTCGACCGGGGCGAGATGCGGGTGCTGTTCAAGCCCATCGTGCGCCTGGAGGACCGCACGATCGCGGGCTTCGAGTCGATGCTGCGGTGGGACCACCCGCGCCTCGGGCGCATCGGCCCCGAGGATTTCATGTCCATCGCGGAGGAGACCGGCCTCATCGTCAAGCTGAGCGTCTTCCTGCTGGAGCAGACCGGCCGCGAGCTTGCCGCCTGGCAGAACGCGCTGGAGGTCGAGCCGCCCATCTTCGCGAGCGTGAACATGTCGAGCCACCACCTCCTGCGCCACGACCTTTTGCAGGACGTGAAGACGGTGATCGCCCGCTCCGGCGTCATTCCCGGCACGCTCAAGATCGAGATGACGGAAAGCCTCGTGATGGAGAATCCGGAATACTCGGCGCAGATGCTCTCGCGCCTTCGCGACCTCGGCGCCGGGCTGTCCCTCGACGATTTCGGCACCGGCTATTCCGCCCTGTCCTACCTGCAGCGCTTTCCCTTCGACACGATCAAGGTGGACGAATCCTTCGTGCGCCAGATGGCGGCCGGCAAGCCGGTGATCCTGCGCTCCATCGTCAAGATGGCGCACGAGCTCGGCATGGAGATCGTGGCGGAGGGCGCGGAGAGCGAGTCCGAGGCCATCGAGCTCTACCAGCTCGGCTGCGAATATGCGCAGGGTCCGGTCTTCGGAGAGCCCATGTCGACCCTGCAGGCGCGCCAGCTCGTGGGAGCGGCCCCCGCGGCCGCCTAACAGGCCCGCCGGTCAGGCTTCAGGCGTGGCCGGCTTCCATGGACAGCATGGCGGGCTCGATGCCGATCTTGCGCAGGGCCATCTCGTAGCGAAGATCGGCGGCGGTGTTGAAGACGAGTTCCGCATCGGCCGGAGTGTTGAGCCAGCCGTTGGCCTGCAGTTCCATCTCCAGCTGGCCTGCGCCCCAGCCGGCATAGCCCAGCGCGAGCACCGCGTTCTGAGGCCCGCGACCGGCGGCGATGGCGCGCAGGATGTCGATGGTGGCGGTGAGGCAGATGCTGTCGTCGATGGGCAGCGTCGATTGGGCGATGTGGAAGTCCGGCGAATGGAGCACGAAGCCGCGGCTCGTCTCCACGGGCCCGCCCATGAGCACCTGCATGTTCTCCACCCGCTGCGGCAGCCGGATGCGCTCGACCTCCGGAAGGATCTCGAGCTGTACCAGGAGATCGGGCATGTTCAGGTGGGCGGCCGGCCGGTTGAGGATGATCCCCATCGCCCCTTCCGCCGAATGGGCGCAGATATAGATGACCGCGCGCGCGAAGCGCTCGTCGACCATGCCCGGCATGGCCACGATGAGCTGCCCGTCCAGGTAAGGGGTTTCGGTGCCGTATGAAGGTATCTGAGAGCCCATATCTACAATCTGCCTTGCCGGGCTGGCCGCCCAATCACAGGATCGTGGATGGCAGACCCGAGGATAAACGCATAAGGGAAGTGCCTCAGGGAGGCGTCAGTTCCATGGCATTCATGCTTCGCGCCGCTTCAGCCGCGATTTTTTTGATTGTGTCCCTCGCGACTGCCGGTGCGCAAGCCCTCAAGCCTTCCGCCAGCGCCCAAGGGTTCCATTCCCGCGCCCGCCTGATCGCGGGGGGCGAACAGGGCGAGGCCCAGCTTGCGGGCGTCGAGATCACCCTGGATCCCGGGTTCAAGACCTACTGGCGCACCCCGGGCGATTCCGGACTGCCGCCCCGCTTCGACTGGTCCGGCTCGGAGAACCTCGCGAGCGCCGAGATCCGCTGGCCTGCCCCCGCCCGGCACGAGGATGCCGCAGGCGTCACCTACGTCTATGCCAAGCAGGTGGTGCTGCCGGTGCTCGTGAAGGCGAAGGACAGGAGCAGGCCGGTCAAGCTGGCCCTGAGCCTCGAATACGGGGTCTGCAAGGACATCTGCATCCCCGCCCATGCGAACCTCGCCCTGGACCTGTCGGGGGCCGCCTCAAGCCGCGGAGCCATCGAGGCTGCCCTGGCCAAGGTGCCGGTGCCGCAGGCCCTGGGGGCGCAGGGGCCGCTGTCGGTGCTCTCCGTTGCCCCGCTTTCCGGAGGCAAGCCTGCCTTCACCGCCACCATCCGCGCTCCCTCGGGCGCGAAGCCGGCCCTCTTCGCCGAGGGGCCCGAACACTGGTACCTCTCGACCTCCGCGCCTGATGAGGCCGGCCGCATCGCCGTCACGGTCGAGGAGAAGCCGAAGGACGCTTCGGGCAGGGTGCCGGTCGTGCTGACCCTCGTCGCGGACGGTCAGGCGGTGGAGACGCAGATCGACCTCGACGGCAGCGGCGTCCCACGCTAGGGATGGCCCATCATCAATGGCATAGCTTTGGAGAACGTGCCCATGCCGATTCAGGTTGGAGAACGCCTGCCCCAGGTCACTTTCCGCGTGATGACCCCCGACGGTCCCGTGGCCAAGACCACGGACGACCTGTTCAAGGGCCGCAAGGTGGTTCTCGTCGCCGTCCCCGGAGCCTTCACGCCCACCTGCCACCGCAACCACCTGCCCGGCTACGTGCAGAAGAAGGACGAGATCCTGGCCAAGGGCGTCGATGCCATTCTGGTCACCTCGGTCAACGACGTCTTCGTGCTGGACGCCTGGGGCAAGTCCGCCGGCGCCGAGGGCATCGAGTTCATCTCCGACGGCAATGCCGACTTCGCCAAGTCCATCGGCCTGTCCATGGACGGCTCCGGCTTCGGCCTCGGCACCCGCTCCCAGCGCTATTCCATGGTGGTCGAGGACGGCGTGGTTAAGGCGCTCAACGTGGAGGACTCACCCTCCAAGGCGCAGCATTCCGGTGCCGAGAACCTCCTGAAGGATCTCTGAAAAATTCACCGCCTTCGTCATCACCCGCCTTGTGCCGGTGATCCCGATCAGCGACGGAGGCGCTTCAAACAAGCGGGATGGCCGGGACAAGCCCGGCCATGACATCCGAAATTCATCCCAGAACGTTAGACGCTGGCCCTCCGGCCTCGCCTCTTGAACGGCTGCATCGCCGCGACCGCCAGCTCGTCGACGCGGATGTTGACCGGGTCGTCCGCATGGCCCTTGACCCAATGCCAGGCCACCTTGTGCCGGGAGGCCGCCTCGTCGAGCTCGCGCCAGAGATCCTCGTTCTTCACCGGCTTGTTGTCGGCGGTGCGCCAGCCGCGCCGCTTCCAGTTGTGCATCCATTGGGTGATGCCCTGGCGCACGTACTGGGAATCGGTGAACAGGTCGACCGTGCAGGAGCGCTTGAGGGCGTTCAGCCCCTCGATGGCGGCGCGGATCTCCATGCGGTTGTTGGTGGTCTGCGCCTCCCCGCCCGAGATCTCCTTCTCCTTGCCCTTGAAGGAGAGGATGGCCGCCCAGCCGCCGGGCCCCGGATTGCCCGAGCAGGCCCCGTCCGTATAGATCGTCACGCGCTCGGTCTCGCTCATGCCTCAAGCCCGTATTCGCGCGCGTGCCGCACATGGCGGTGGAAGTTGAGCTTCCGGTCGTACTCGAGCGGGTCCTTCGGCTTCACCAGCGCCCCCGGCGGCACGTTGAGCCAGTCCACCAGCCGGGTCAGCATGAAGCGCATGGCCGAGCCGCGGCAGAGCGCCGGCAGGGCTTCGATCTCGTCCGCGCCGAGCCGGCGCACCGACTGGTAGCCTGCCAGCATCGCCCGGCCCTTGGTGAGGTTGAACGAGCCGTCGGTCTCGAAGCACCAGGCATTGAGGCAGATGGCCACGTCGTAGGCGAAGGCGTCCGTGCAGGCGAAGTAGAAGTCGATCAGACCCGAGACCTCGGGGCCGATGAAGAACACGTTGTCGGTGAAAAGGTCGGCATGGACGATGCCGGTGGGCAGACCCCGCGGCCAGGAGGCCTCGAGATCCGCCAGCTCCCGCCGCGTCCGCTCGGCGAGGCCAGGGGACACCGTGTCGGCCTGGGCCTCCGCCTGGGCGAAGAGCGGCGCCCATGCCTCCAGCGACAGGGCATTGGGCCGCTGCATGGGGAAATCCTGGCCCGCGAGGTGCAGCTTCGCCAGCGCCGCGCCCAGCGCCCCGCAATGCTGCGCCGTGGGACGGCGCACCGCGATTCCGTCCAGGAAGGTGATGATCACGGCGGGCCGCCCGGCGACCCGCCCCAGGGCCTCGCCCCGGCGGTTGTTGACCGGCAGCGGGCAGTTCAGCCCCTTGCGCGCCAGATGCTGCATGAGGCCGAGGAAGAAGGGCAAATCCGCCTCCCGCACCCGCTTCTCGTAGAGGGTCAGGATGTAGGAGCCCCTGGTGGTGTGGAGGAAGTAGTTGGTGTTCTCCACCCCCTCGGCGATGCCCTTGTAGGACAGCACCGTGCCGATGTCGTAGGTTTCGAGGAAGGCGGAAAGCTCTTCGTCGCTGACTTCCGTATAGACCGCCACCGCCTACTCCGCCGCCTGCTCACGCAACTCGCGCGGCAAAGGAAAGAACACGCTCTCGTCCGCCGTGGACACGCTCTCGACCGAGACCTCGTAGCGCTCGGCAAAGGCGTCGATGATCTCTTCCACCAGGATCTCGGGCGCCGAGGCGCCGGCCGTGATGCCGAGCGTCCGGATGCTGCCGAACAGGCTCCAGTCAATGTCCTCCGCCCGCAGGATCAGCCGCACCAGGGGGCAGCCCTCGCGCTCCGCGACCTCGCGCAGGCGCTGGGAGTTGGAGGAATTGGGCGAGCCCACCACGATCATGGCCTCCACCTGCGGCGCCACCCGCTTGACCGCACCCTGGCGGTTGGTGGTGGCGTAGCAGATGTCCTCCTTGTGCGGCCCGACGATGGCGGGGAAGCGGGCCTTCAGCGCATCGACCATGTCCTGGGTGTCGTCCACGGAGAGCGTCGTCTGCGTCACGAAGGCCAGGTTCCTGGGATCTTCGGGCTGGAGCCGGGCGATGTCGTCCACCGTCTCGACCAGGGTCACGGCGCCCTGGGGCAGCTGGCCCATGGTGCCGATGACCTCGGGGTGGCCCGCATGGCCGATCAGGATGATGTGGCGGCCGCGCTTGTGGTGGATCTGCGCCTCCCGGTGGACCTTGGTCACGAGCGGGCATGTGGCATCGATGGCGAAGAGGTTGCGGGCCTGGGCTGCGTCCGGCACCGACTTCGGAACGCCGTGGGCCGAGAAGATCACCGGGGCATCCGTGTCCGGCACCTCGTCGAGCTCCCGGACGAAGACCGCCCCCTTCCGCCTGAGGTTTTCCACCACGTATTTGTTGTGCACGATCTCGTGCCGCACATAGACCGGCGCACCATGGATGGCGAGCGCCTTCTCGACCGCATCGATGGCACGGACGACCCCGGCGCAGAAGCCGCGCGGGGCACAGAGCAGGATGTCGAGAGGGGGCTTGGTCATGATGAGCCGATGTGGCGAGACCGAGCCCCTCCTGTCAAGCGGGAGCGACGGTTATTCGCGGCGGGGATGACATCGGGGACATCCCCTCTCCCGGGCGGGAGAGGGAGCAGCGCGTGCGGTGAGACACCCGATGGACGATCTCCTTCAAGAAACGCTCGCGCCTAAGCCCAAGAATCCCTAGAAAGGTGAAACAGCTTTTCACCTCCCCGATCACCCATGGCATCCACGGCTTCCCACGTCAGCTTCCTCCCACCCATCCTCACCTTCTGCGGGGCGGCCGTCGTTGCCGTTCCCGTGTTCCGGCTCATGGGGTTGAGCGCCGTCCTGGGCTACCTGGCGGCGGGCGTCGCCATCGGCCCCTCGGGCCTGAGCCTCGTGGAGGATCCGCAGACCATCGCCACCGTCGCCGAGCTCGGGGTGGTCCTGCTGCTGTTCATCGTCGGGCTCGAGCTGAAGCTGTCCCACCTCTGGGAGATGAAGCGGGACATCTTCGGCCTTGGCTTCGCGCAGATGGCGGTGACCGCCATCTGTCTCGGCAGCGCTGCCATGGCCGTGGGCTTCTCGCCGGCAGCCTCCTTCGTCACCGGCGTCGCCCTGGCCCTCTCGGCCACGGCCATCGCCCTCCAGATGCTGGGGGAGCGCAACGACCTGCAGACCCCCTATGGTCAGCGCTCCTTCGCCATCCTGCTCTTCCAGGACCTGTCCGTGGTCCCTCTGCTCGCGCTCCTGCCGCTGCTGGCCTCCGGAGCGGCCGCGGAACAGGGTTCCCTCGCAGACCGTCTCCTGGCTGTCGGCGAGGCGCTTGTGGGCATCGCGGCCGTGGTTCTGGTCGGCCGGTACGGGCTCAACCCGTTCTTCCGGATCCTTGCCCGCAGCGGCGCCCGGGAGGTGATGACCGCCTCCGCGCTGCTCGTGGTGCTCGGCGCTGCCCTTTTCATGCAGGAGGTCGGCCTGTCCATGGCCATGGGCGCCTTCCTGGCAGGGCTTCTGCTGGCCGAGTCGAACTTCCGGCACCAGTTGGAGGCCGACATCGAGCCCTTCCGCGGCATGCTGCTCGGCCTGTTCTTCATGAGCGTGGGCATGTCCATCGACCTGGCCCTGGTTCGGGAGCAATGGCTGATCCTGGCCGTTGCCGTGCCGACGGTCCTCCTCGGCAAGACCGTGCTCCTGGCCCTTTTGTCCAGGCTGTTCGGGGCGAGCTGGCGCGACGGCCTGCGCTCCGGCACCATCCTGTGCCCCGCGGGCGAATTCACCTTCGTGCTGATCCCCCTGGCCATGAGCCTCGGCCTCATGGCCCCCGCCGAGGCGCAGCCGGTCACGGCGCTGGCCGCCATCACGATGCTGCTGGGGCCGCTTCTGTCGACCCTCGTCGAAAAACTCCTCGCCAGCCGCCGCGCCGCCGAGGAGGAGCCGGACGCGCCCACGCTTCATGGCGCCGAAGGAGTGCTGGAAAGCCGCGTCCTCGTGATCGGCTTCGGCCGTTTCGGCCAGATCGTGAACCAGGTTCTCCTGGCGCAGGGCATTCAGGCCACCGTGATCGACACGAACGTGGAGCGCATTCGCGATGCGGGACGCTTCGGGCTCCAGGTCTATTACGGCGACGGCACGCGCCTCGACGTGCTGCGCGCCGCCGGCGCCGAGAAGGCCGAGATGATCTGCATCTGCATCGACGATCACGACGCGATGATGAAGATCATCGATATCATCCACGAGAATTTCCAGAACGCCCGCAGCTTCGTCCGCGCCTTCGACCGCATCCATGCCATTGAGCTCATGAATCGCGACGTGGACTACCAGATCCGCGAGGTCTTCGAATCCGCGATCGTCTTCGGGCGCGCGGCGCTCGAGGAGCTCGGGGTCGAACCCAGCGCGGCCGCTGCCGCCGCCAGCGACGTCCGCAAGCGCGACATCGCCCGCCTGGTCCTGCAAAAAGAGGTCGGCGCCATGGGCGGCGCGGAACTCGTGATGGGCTCCAAGATTACCCCCGAGCCGCTGACGGCGCCCGCAGGCAAGGCGCGCGCCCTCAGCCCGGAGACGCGGGACATTCTCGGCGAAGGGGTGATGTGATGGACGCAAGTCCCTCGACAGGTGAGCTTGGAAAGGCGGACGTCCCACGCTTCGTCATCGGCTCCACCATGCGCCATGTGCTGGTGATGACGAGCACGGGCGCGGCCGGGCTGATCGCCATCTTCATCGTCGATCTGGTCTCGCTTCTCTACATCTCCTGGCTCAACGATCCGAGCATGACCGCCGGCGTCGGCCTTGCGACGGTGGTGATGTTCTTCACCATCTCGATCAATGTGGGCCTGATGATTCCCATCGGCGCCCTCGTCTCGCGGGCGCTCGGCGCGCGCAGGCCCGACGACGCCCGGCGCCTCGCGACCTCGTGCACCGTCCTCATGGCAGCGGTCGCAGCCGTGGTCAGCCTCGTTCTGCTGCCGCTGCTCCCGCTCATCCTGAACGCCATGGGCGCGGGCGCGCAGACGGTTGAGGTGGCGCGCAGCTTCCTCTGGATCGCGCTGCCCACCAACGCGCTCATGGCGATCGGCATGGCGTTCTCCACCATCCTGCGGGCCGCGGGCGACGCCAAGCGCAGCATGTATGCCACCCTGTCGGTTGCGGCCGTCACCGTGATCCTCGACCCGATCCTGATCTTCGCGCTCGACATGAAGGCCAACGGCGCTGCCTGGACGATCAATATCGCGCGCCTGGCCTACCTCTATGTGGGCTACCGGTATCTGACGCGCAGCCACGATCTTCTCGAGAGGCCGAAGCTGGCATCGATCCTGCGCGATGCACGGCCGTTCTTCGCCATCGCGGTTCCGGCGATCCTGACCAACATCGCGGCCCCCATCGCCAATGCCTTCTTCACCAGCATCATGGCGCAGTTCGGGGATCAGGCCGTTGCTGCCTCCGCCATCATCGACCGGGTGACGCCGGTCGCCTTCGCCGGCGTCTTCGCGCTGGCGGGCGCCATCGGGCCCGTGCTCGGGCAGAACTGGGGCGCTCAGCGCTACGACCGCATGCGCCAGACGCTCAAGGATGCGCTTACCTTCACGGTCGTTTATGTGGGAAGTGTATGGCTGGTGCTGTTCCTCGTGCAGGTTCCGATCACCGAAGCCTTCAAGGCGCCGCCGGAAACGGCCGAGATCGTGCGGTTCTTCTGCCAGCTCAGCGGGTTCATCTGGTTCTTCATCAGCCTGGTCTTCGTGGCGAATGCCTCGTTCAACAACCTGGGCTACCCCCTGCTCTCGACCTTCTTCAACTGGGGCCGTGCAACGCTCGGCATGATTCCCTTCGCCTATCTCGGAGCCCATTGGGGCGGCCCGAACGGGGCCCTGATCGGGATCGGCGTCGGATCGGTGGCCTTCGGTATCGCCGCCGTCATCACCGCGTTCTGGACAATCCGTCGCCTGGAGAGGCAGGCTGCCCCGGCGGTGTGACGGCTCGTTTCTAGCGTATGGGTTTCGAGGAGGCTGCCATGTTCAACTGGTTCGATCTGATGCGCCAGGCCCAGACCAGCGCCGCGCTGAATGCCATTGCCCAGCAGTTTCATCTCTCAGGCGACCAGCCGCAGCGGACCATGGCAGCGTTCATGCCCGCCTTCGCCATGGGGCTCCAGCACGCCATGACCTCGAGCGATCCGGCTCGCGTGCTTCAATCCATGATGGGAGGGGCCTACCAGAATTTCTGGCAGGCGGCCGGCAATCCCCTCACCCCTCAGGCTCAGCAGGAAGGCCGAAAGCTGCTCGACCAGATCTTCGGCTCCGACGACGTCAGCCGGCGCGTGGCGCAACAGGCGGCGAGCTATGCAGGGATCAGCGCCGACACCATGCAGCAAATGCTGCCGGTGCTCGCGGGAATCCTGGCCGGCGGCACGTCGCAATGGATGATGGCGCATGCGCAGGCCTTCCAGAATTTCGCGGCCTCGAAGGACAGTCAGCAGACTCCCTCGGAATCGGCCAATCCGTGGACGGATCTCTGGGCAAACTGGATGAAGGCCGCGTCTCCCGACAAGAAGCCGGCCAATCCCTTTGAGGAGATGTTCGCCGGCTTCTTCCAGATGCCGCCGCCCGCAGAGCCGCCGCAGCCGGAACCTCCGGCTCCCTCCTCGGCCACCTCCTTGGACGAGATGATGAAGCAGGGACGCGAGATGCAGATGCAGTATCTCACGTCCCTGCAATCCATTTTCGCCGATGCCTGGAAGGCCGACGGCAGCAAGAGCTAGGCGCAGCCTTTCGCCGGCCTCATCATCGGAACGACAGGGCGGACCTGCCGGGTTGGCGGTCGAGACCTCTCGCCACGGGAGTGTTGCCCCGCACTGCGCACCAGCACCGAAGACGGGTTGTGCAGCAACGGCTCCGACAGCGCGCTTTGCACGTCGCCGCGGGTGAGCCCGATGTCCTTCAGCATGCGATCGTCGAACTCGGCGAGGTGCCGGACCTCTCGCCGATCCTTCAGCGCATTGACGAGACCCGTGAGCACGCGGACGAACTGCCCGATGGCAGCCATGCCTGAGAAGGTCATCGTGGATAGTATTGACCGATTCATCGAAGGTCTCCTTGCTTTCACTCTCGATCGACTGCTCCGGAAGGGGACTGGCGCCTCCTTCCAGCTTCCATGAGAGCTCCCACCAGGGACCTCTCACTTAAGGCATTGATTCTGCTGAATCATTTTCATCATGTGGAAGGTTGTACCACAAGATATCACATCACTTGAAACGATTGTTTGAGATATGTATCATCACGTTGATTGATGATGAGGATTGAGCCATGCACCTGCTCGATATCGACCAGCTCAGAACCTTCGTGGCCATTGCGGATACCGGATCCTTCACCCGCGCGGCGGAGATCGTGCACAAGACGCAGAGCGCCGTGTCCATGCAGATGAAGCGGCTGGAGGACCGGGTGGGCAAGCCGATCTTCGAGCGCGACGGGCGCCTGTCCAAGCTCACGGACGAGGGCGAGCGCCTGCTCGACTATGCGCGCCGGATCGTGCGGCTGAACGCGGAATGCATGGCCTCCTTCAACGACAACGAGCTCACCGGCCGCGTGCGCCTCGGCCTTCCCGACGACTATGCCGACCGCTACCTGCCCGAGATCCTGGCCCGCTTCTCGCGCTCCAACCCGAAGGCGGAGGTGACGGTGATGTGCGAGCCGACGCCGAACCTGATCGAGCGGGTGCAGCACGGGGATCTCGACCTGGCCATCATCACCCATGTGGACCGGCGCGGCCCCTCGGAGATCGTGCGCATCGAGCAGCTCCTGTGGGTCACCTCCGCCCGCCACGGGGTGCACGAGGAGACGCCGATCCCGCTGGCGCTCGGCCGCCCGAGCTGCGACTGGCGCCATTCCGCCACCGAGGTGCTGGAAAGCGCGGACCGCCCCTTCCGCATCGCCTATGTGAGCTGGCATTCCACCGCCGTGGGCGCCGCGGTGCTGGCGGGCCTTGCGGTCTCCGTGCTGCCGGAAAGCGCCGTGCGGCCCGGCATGCGCATCCTCGGCCCCTCCGACGGCTTCCCGGCCCTGCCCTCGTGCAAGATCGGCCTCATCCGCGCCCGCGGCGAGGAGAACCCGCTCGCGGATGCGCTCGGCTTCCACATCAAGCAGTCGCTGGACAATCTGGGCTCCACCCGCAACGTGCAGCCGCTCGCGGCCGAATGACCCTTATTTCGCGGCCGCCGGCCGGCGCAGCACGAGCACGTTGCCGACGAGCGCCAGCACGACGCCGATCACGGCGAGCGGCGTCCACGCATAGCCCTCGATCACGGTGGAGACCGTGAGCGCCACGATGGGAAACAGCACCGTGGCGTAGCCCGCCCGCGCGGCCCCGAGGCGGCGCAGCAGGGTGAGGTACGCCATGAAGGCCAGCACCGAGGCGCCGACCGCGAGATAGACGAGCGAGCCGACATACTTCACCGTGGGCTCGATGATGAAGGCATTGCCGCGCAGCAGGTTGACCGCCAGCAGCACGCCGCATCCGTAGGTCATGCCCCAGGCGGTGGCGGAGAGCAGCGGCACGCCCCGGCGCTGCACCACCGTCGAGACCATGTTGCCCGAGCAGAAGAACAGGGTGCCCATCACGCACAGGGCCAGACCTTTCAGCGCCGCCGCGTTGAAGCCGGCGCCCGCGATCTCCGGCCAGAACAGGAACACGATGCCGGCGACCCCGATGACGCCGCCCAGCGCCACCCGCGGCTCCGGCCTCTGCCGGAAAATGGCGAAGCCGAGCACGAGGTTGAACACGGAGGCCAGCGAGAACACCACCGAGAGCAGGCCGGACGGGATGGTCAGCCCACCGTAGTAGAACGAGACGAAGTTGAACGAGAACAGGCAGCACCCCACGCCCATGAAGCGCAGATGTTCGGCCAGGGCGAAGCGCACCCGGTGGCCGGTGGCGAGCACCCAGCCCCACATGAGCACGGCGGCGAGCAGGAAGCGCCACAGCACCGACATCTCCGGCGCCACGATGCCGAGCTGCGCCCGGATGCCGATCCAGCTCACCCCCCACAGGAACACGGTGGCCGCGTAGAGGCCCAGGGTCGTGCCGTCGATTCCCTTCAGGCTCTGCTCCGGCAGGGCGGCGGTGGCATGGCTCATGGCGATTCATCCTCGTGCGAGTCCTTCGGATACGCCCGAAGGCCCATCAGCACAAATGATGATCTCTGATCGTTTTCCGCTGAAACGGTGATGAAACCTCCCGGGACGGGCGGTTTGCCTGGAACGGCCTTGGAACGCCCCTGGAATGCGCTTGGAACGGGCCTGGAACGGCTTGGAACGGCTTGGAACGCCCGCCAAGCCCTTGAACCTTCTCTGGAACGCCTTGGAACGCCGTTCCTTGAGCACCTTTTCACGCGAAACCGGTTCCCGCTTTTGCGTCCGCTGCCCTAGCCGGCGACCCGCCCCTTCGCCGCCCAGGCCCGCACGGCGAGCAGGATCTCGCCGTCCGGCCCCGTCGGCAGCCGGGCGCGGAGCCGCTCGCGCAATTCCGCACGCGCCGGCTCGGTCAGCGACATGCAGTATCTGGGCGCCGAGCCGGTGCCGCCGAGGAAGGGCGTCCAGTAATCGTCGAAGCTCTCGAACGCGGCCGCGATGTCGATGGCCCGCACCTCCACGTCCGCGAGGCCCGCGCCTTCGAACAGCGCTCCGAGCGGACCGGGTCGGCAGACAGGCGCCTTCACCCCGTCGTCGAAGTCCTGCGCCCGCGGGTCGAGCGCAGCGGCCACGTCGAAGAAATGGCGCATGATCTGCATGTGGCCGGCATAATCCCACACATAGAGCCCCACGAGGCCGCCCGGGCGCACCACCCGGACCATCTCGGCGAGCGCCGCCGCCTTGTCGGGCAGGAAGTTCAGCACGAGCCCCGAGACGGCGAGGTCGAAGGCATCGTCCGCCTCCGGCAGCGCCAGCGCGTCCCCCGGCCTGAACGTCGCCCGCGGATCGGCCACCCGCGCCCGCGCCAGGTCGAGGAAGCCCAGCGCGCTGTCGATCCCGACGATCCGCGCAACCGCGGCCCCCTCCAGCAAGGCGGCGGTCAGGATTCCTGTGCCGCAGCCGATATCGATGCAGGCCCCGCCGGACTGAAGCCCGAGCCAGTCCACGAAGGCCGGCGCGACCCGACGGCTCCAGCGGCCCATATAGCGCTCGTAAGAGTCTCCCGCGCCCCACAGGCCCGGCTCGATCGGCATCGGACAACCCTCCGCACCCCCGCCGGAGTGTAGCGCATCTTGCGGAACTCGTCGCAGGCCGATGATGAAGGTTTGCGTCAACCGTGCTACTGTGTAGCACGCACTCCCGGCCTCCCGATTGCAGCATGCCCTACTACGTCTACCTCCTCGCAAGCCGCCGCCATGGCACGCTGTATCTTGGCGTGACCAACGATCTGGCGAGGCGAGCGGACGAACACCGACGCAAGCTCATCCCCGGCTTCTCCGCCCGGTACGATGTGAGCCGCCTCGTCTGGTATGAGGTCCATGACCGCATCGACGAGGCCATCGCCCGTGAGAAGAGTCTCAAGAAGTGGCGCCGCGATTGGAAGATCGCCCTGATCGAAGAGATGAATCCCGATTGGTCGGACCTGTATCTCACCTTGAACAGGTGAGGTCACCCTCCGCTCCTCTCCGTCATTCCGGGGCCGCGCAGCGGAACCCGGAACCCATAAACACGACGGCTCAGGAAGGGGCGAGCCGCGTCGCGCCATTATTGCATCGTCAGCGGTTATGGGTTCCGGGTTCGCCTTCGGCGCCCCGGAATGACGGGGAGACCACAACCTTGACGGTTGCCCTGCGAACATTATCTTGTTCATGGTTTGTACTCGTTTGCGAAGAACCGATGGCCATGACGCACGGCGACCCTGCCCCTCCCTCCCCGGCCCCTTCCGCCCCCTCCTCGAACGTGCGGGACAAGCTCAGCCCGGAGCGGGTTGCGGAGCTGCGCGAATGGGTGGAGGGCTCGACCCTCTCCCTCAAGCGCATCGGTCAGGCGCTCGGGGTCTCGGCCTCCACCCTCTCGCGCTATGCCGCGCAGGGCGGCTGGCGCCGTCCGCCGGGCGCGGCCGCGTCAGCCCGCATCGCGACGCCGAGCCCGGAGCCGGAGCGCCGGCGCAGAGCCCCGCGCCCCGTCACGGGCGGGCGGCGCCAGGAGATCACGGAAAAGCTCTGGCGCCTCGCCGAGCGCCATGCGGAGGAGCTGGAGAGCCAGCCCATCGAGCGCGCCCACCGCGCCCTCCAGCCGCTCGCCCGCCTCACCCGGACGCTGGGCGAGCTGGACAAGCACCCCCACCCGCCCCTGCCTCCAGGGCAATACGAGATCGACGCCCCAAAGCCCCGCCGCAGCCTCGCCGAACTGCGCGACGAGCTCGCGGCCCATCTGGAGCGCATCGAGCGCGAGGAAGGCCTGCACTGGGACGTGCGGGAATGGTGGTTCGAGAATGGCGGGGGGATCTAGCGGGAGGCTAGGCGGAGTGGACAAACTGACCTGCAGGCGATTGGGATGGCCCCTTGGGGCGCAGGTCACCTGCCCCATGGCCTACTTGCGGGGATCTCTCGCCGGCTCTTCTGCTGCGAGACGTCGTAACACCGCCATGAAGTCCGCGAACCGCTTTTGCCCAACCTCATCGGCCCATTCCGCCTGCAGTTCACGCAAGGAGGCGAAGATCGTCTCGCCCACCTGCCAGCCACGCTCGGTCATGTAAACCAAGCGCCGCTCACTGCCCTCCGAGGCGCGTCGTTCAAGATATCCGAGCGCCTCAACCTGGGCGATCAGGTAGTTGGTGGCCTGCGGCGACATCCCCATTCGCCGGGCCAGGTCCGCCGGCCTGACCCCATCCGGCAGGGGGTAGGTGAACACCGCAAGGTGCGCCTCCTGCAAGTCGTCGAAACCAGCCGCCCGGATGGCCTCCTGGATCCGGTCGCGTGCACGCCGCCAGCACTGGCGCAGCAAGGCTCCCACGAACGGAGGGTCGTTTTCCTCGCCGGCTCCTGCCTCATCAATGTGATCAAACGCACTTGCGCTCATTATAAAGTCGCTTTATGTTCGTTGACGTAAAGACACTTTACATCAAAGGAGAGCATCATGAAAGACATTAGCAGCAACGCCGTCCGGATCGGCGACTTGGATCTGCGGTTCCTGGTCGATGAAACCCAGGGCTCGGGTGACCTCGTCATGTTCGAGTTCACCGTCCCGCCACAGGCCCGCGTACCAGCGCCGCACTTCCACCGCGACGTGGACGAGGCGGTCTACGGACTGGAAGGAACCCTCACGGTGACCTTGGACGGAGAGAGGCGCGAGTTGCGCTCCGGCGACGTCATCTTCATCCCGCGCGGGAGCGTGCACCACCACGAGAACCTGCATGGGACGACCGCACGGGCGTTGGTCGTTCTGACCCCCGGCTCGATTGGTCGGCGCTACTTCGAGGAGATCGCTGCGGCGGTGAACGTTCCGGGCAAACCCGACTTGGCGCAGGTGAAGGAGATCATGCTCCGTCACGGCCTCATCCCCACCTGAGCACGACAATACCGACGCATTCGCTTCGCCCATGTCACCTTGGCGAAGCGGGCGTCCGGAATGGTCTTCACTGAAGGACACTCACCATGGATCAGACCTACAACAGCAATGTCCTGTTGCAGACATCGGGCCTCACGGGCCGTCAGATTGCCGCAGTTCTTATCACGGCAGCCTTGGCCGCCACACCGGTTCCGGCCATCGCGCACGAGCCCGCCGAGCATCATGCTGCCTCCAGCAGCACGGCGCAGGACGCCAGACAGCCTCTGGCCAAACGCCTCGCTCACCTCCCTCCGCTCGCGGACCTGCCGCCCGGCGTGGAGCGGATCTCACCACACGTCCCTGGCATGGGCGAACATTGGGCGGACCCGCGCGACCTGCCGCTCGGGCCAGTCTACTGCGTGATGGAAGGGCGGGTGACCTGCATGGAGTTCATGATCGCACAACAGGATTTGCGCGACGGCAAGAGCTTCGAGCGACTACGACCCTGGCACAGGATCGCAACGCCCCAGCCACCTGTGGACCACGTGAACTTCGACTTCGTGCCGAAAGGCCATCCGGGCTTCGAGGTGCCGCACTATGATGTTCACCTGTACTTTGTGCCCGCCGCGTTGTTGGAGCAAGACAAGAAGGCTCGACAGAAAGCGCACTGAGCGGTCAGCATAAGTGCCGGAACCGGGTGCCCGGGATGACGGCCAGTGGCTGCTCCAATTGGCACAGGACAAAGGTGCCCCGGCCCTGTGGCCGGGGCACCCTGCTGGTCGTGGGACGGCTAGACCACGAAGAAGTCGCTTGCCGTGATGCTGGTCCTGTTGGTCAGGGTTGCAAACAGCGTCTGATTGTCACGAGCCCCGCCATCGGCGTCGAAGAACAGGTTGCCGGTGCTCTGATCGTAGACGATCCGGTCATCGGCCTCCGCGGCGGCGCTTGCGAGCGCGAAGGCATTGGCGCTCAGGGCTCCGTCCGTCAGCCCGACGAAGACGGCGTTGTCCAGCCGCAGCGTATCGTCACTGGCGCTGAAGTCCCGGATCCTGTCGACATTGCCCGCCGGGTCGAGAGGAGCGTTGAAGATGAAGGCGTCGTCGCCCGTTCCTCCGGTGAGCACGTCATTGCCGCCGCCGCCGATGAACGTGTCGTCGCCGCGACCGCCGCCGAGGCTGTCGTTGCCGGCACCGCCCACCAGGAAGTCGCCGTCTCTCCCGCCCGTCACCCGGTCATTGCCCATGCCGGCGTTGAAGTAGTAGGCGTCGCCCGACTGAACGGCCCGGAGATTGTCGGCTCCTCTGGTGCCGAGGCTGACCACGTCGAACCGATCGCCGCGGGCGGCGCCCGAAACGAGGTCCCGCACGTCGAAGGTCAATCCGGACCTCGCCGCATCGAACGTGATGCCTTCATCGTCGAAGCGGCTGATGGCGCCGATGAGTTCGCCGGCGCTGTTCTCGGATTGAAGGCGAACCGCGAGGCCGCCATCCTGATTGGTCATCGTATCGGCGTCGGTCGCCGTTCCATTGCCCACCTCCGCGCTCGTAAAGGTGAGACGAACCTGCCGCGCCGAGGAAGCGGTGACGCTGACAATGTCGGAGCCCGAACCGAGATTGACGATGTCCGAGCCGCCGGTCGAGACATTGAAGAAGGCGCGGTCGTTGCCTGTGCCGCCGAAGAGATGGTCATGACCTGTTCCGCCGGACAATTCGTCATTGCCCGACCCGCCGACAAGATGGTCATTGCCCGCGTTGCCGAACAGTTCGTCATGGCCCGAGCCACCGTCGAGGTAATCGTCGCCGGAGCCGCCGTACAGCTCGTCGCGGCCTGAGCCGCCGCTCAGGTAGTCGTCGCCCCCTCGGCCGTACAGCTCGTCGTGGCCGCCGCGGCCTTGGAGGTTGTCGTCATTTCCCGTGCCGCGAAGCACATCGCTTCCACCATCCCCAACAACAGCTCTGCGAACCTGAAGGGAGACCGCATCCTGAAACAGCGCGAGGGCGCTGCTGTAGGAGAGTTCACGCAGCTCACCGGAGGCGATCGGCAGCACGATCTTGTAGCCGGCCGTGCCATCCACCTCGCCGGCCGTGCCTTGCCCGTGCCCGGCCAGAACCGTCTTGCCGTGCAGAACGATCTCCCTCCTGTTGAGCGACACGTCGTCCAACAGATTTGCGAATTCGCCGTTGCGCGGATCGGTCAGGTCGTAGGTTTGGGAGAACAGGAACGAGGTGCCGGCGGGGTTCGGGAAGCCCGAGGCTTCAGGCCCGGGAGGCGAGGTGAGGCTGAGAAGAACAGGGCCATAGGTGTCTCCACCCTCGTCCAGTTCGATGAACCCGTCCCGGTCGTCGTCCTGAGCCAGGGTCGGCACGGTCGCGTTGCTCCCGTCCACGAAACCGTGAATGTGCTGCGGGTGGATCTGGCCGGCCTCGACACCCCTTGCGGCCGTGATGACGGTGAGTCGGTTGCCCTTGAGCAGGAGCAGAGCCCCGCCTTCGGCCTCGGAATTGTTAAGCTCGTTCAAATCCGCGAAGAACACGCGGTCTGCCCCGGAAAAGGCCTGAAGCGCGGCATTGAGGTTTGCGCTGTTCAGGTCCAGCGAACTATGCGATCCGCTGGCTGCGCCAGAAGACGATCCGCCGTGTCCCGTATGGTTTTGCTCAGTCATCGACGACTCCCATGGTTGGTAGCGAGTGAGCTTCAGGGGAGTGGCGTGGCCTTGGCCCTCGGACAGCCGCACGCAAGACAAGGAAGAAGCCCGCATTCACCCTGAGCAGACACTACACGACATGTCAGCGATTGGATGCAGATTGCTCAAAATAACCTGATGAACATCTGCCAAGCTTAGAACCTCAATACTGGCCGCTGACACTTCCGCTTTCGATTATCGGCAGAATAATCGATGCTCTTGTATCGGCTAAGCTTAGCATGCCTGCGAATCTACATCAGTCACCAGCTGATCCGACCGCGACATCTTCAGCCGCTGGCCCGCCTCACGCGGATCCTCGCCGAACTGCGCGGCGAGCTCGCGGCCCATCCCGAGCCCATCGAGCGCGAGGAGGGCCTGCACCGGGACGTGCGGGAATGGCGGGGGAATTTGAGCAAGAGCGGCAAGGCTCAACGGAAAAGATCAGCGGACATTCGCACGTTCACTCGATCCTGCGCGCTCCTTCAACCCGTCATGCACCCTGCCGAGAAGCAGGACGCATGGCGCAGCCATCAGCCCTCTTGCCCCTTGGCATCCGGGGCGAACGCCCGTGCGGATGTCGCTTCGCGCTCCGCGGTGGTCCTGAGAACCGAAACGAGTTCTTCCTGGTTGAACGGCTTCTGGAGAAAGGCGAGCGGGCCTGTGGCCTCGGCGGCCTGACGCGTCAGGGCTTCGCCGGACCCGGAGATGAACAGGTAGGGGATTGCACGATCGCGCGCCGCGTGGGCGACATCGATCCCGGTCATGCTGCCCTTCAGCTTGATGTCCAGGATGGCGAGGTCGACCCGGTCCCGCGCCAGGGCCTCGAGCGCCTTCTCGCCCGTCGCGGCAAAGCCCGCCACTTCGTGACCCGCTTCCTCGACCACATCGGCGATGTAGTCCGCCACGAGGGTTTCGTCCTCGACGATGAGAACGCGCAGCCTCTCGCTCAGAGTGGAACGCTGATCCGGCATGTGGCTCCCGCTTCGCCTCGTTCGAACGACACCTCACCCTCCATCTGGTCCGCCAGCCGTCGGATGAGGCGCATTCCGACACCGGACGCCGCAGACGGATCCAAATCCTCGGGGTATCCCGCTCCATCGTCCGCGACGGTCAGGACCGCTCGATTGGCTGCCGCTTCGAGAGTCACCGACAGCTGTCCGGCGCGACCGTCCGGAAACGCATGCTTCAAGGAATTGGTGAGAACTTCATTGGCAATGAGCCCGAACGGCACTGCCAAGTCAACCGGCAACTCCACCGCTTCCAGCCGAAGGGCAAGCCGAACGCGCCCGCCCGACAACCCGGCGAGGCTTCCGGCCAGCCGTTCGACGAAGGCCGCAAAGTCCACCCGGCGAAAGTCCTCCGAGCGGTAGAACTCCTCCTGCAGGGCGCTCAGCGCCTGGATGCGTCGCTGGAGGTCCGCGAGCTGCTCCCGGTCGCTCGGGTCCGCGATCGCCTTCTCCGTCATCCGCAGGAGGCTGATCACGATCTGGAGGTTGTTGTGCAGCCGGTGGTACAGCTCCTTGAGAACCAGGTCGCGGTTTTCGCTGAGCTCGAGCAGCTCCCGCCTGCGGTCGTAGGCCGAGCGGACCGCCGCGGCGAGGCGGCGAAGCTGCTTGGCGCCCTTGACCACGTAATCGTCGAAGCCGTGCTTGAGCGCGCGAACCGCCAGCTCCTCGTTGCCCGTGCCCGTGAACATGACCGTGCAGCAGAAGGGATTGGCGGCCTTGACCTTGTCGAAGACGGCGATCCCGTCCGACCAGCGCAGGTCGTAATCGGTGACCAGAATGTCGGGCGCCGGCTCCCGCAGGAGGGCTTCGAGCCCATTGAGATCGGGAGCTTCCCGGATGTCGGCGTCGGGGAACTCCTGGGCAACGGCCCGAATTGCCAGAGCACGGGTATCGGGGTCGTCATCGACAAAGAGGATGCGCATGGGATCGTTCAGGCAGGAAGCGATGAATGAACTGGTGCACGAGGCTGCAAAGGCAACGAACGGGAAGCTCCGTTGATCCTGTCCACCGGCAGCCATCCGTCACGAACGGCGGCCGAGACACCGCCCACGCGTGACCCTGTTACGTCCGGCCCGTCCCGGATCAGGCCGTTTCTCGGCTCCGGCGCCCTTGCGCTGGCCGGGGCGCTGCTGGTCGCCAGCGCGATCACGTTGAACGTGTTTCTCTTGAGCCTCTCGGAGGCCCGGGGCCTGGTTCTGCGCGCGAGTTCCATCCTTCAGGGCGTGGCCGAACTGCACGTGGACGTTCGCGCCGCCGAGACGGGCCAGAGGGGCTACATCCTGACCGGGGAGCGCCGCTACCTCGCTCCCTACGAGCAGGCGACCGGACAGGTCTGGGACAGCTTCCGGCGGCTGGAAAACGACGTGCAGGATCCTGGGCAGGTGAGCCGCCTTCGTCAGCTGCGCCCGCTCATCCAGGCCAAGCTGGACGAGCTGGCCCGAACGGTCGAGCTTCGGCACCGGAGCCTCGAGGAGGCCCTGGCCTTGGTCCGGACGGATGCCGGGCAGCGGCTGATGGAGGAGATCGACGCTGCCATCGTCGCGTTCGAGCATGCCGAGCGGGACATCATGGTCTCCCGCACCCGGCGCCTGGAGCGGCAGGCGACCTGGACCAGCCGGGTCGCCGCCCTGACGGGGGTCCTGGCGCTGGTCAGCACCATCCTCGGCGTCATCTGGATCGGGCGGCAGCGCGCCAATGCCCGGCTCCTGGAGGCCGAGCGGGGCTTCCGGCGCAGCCTCGAACGGCAGGTCGAGGAGCGCACCGCCCAGCTCACCCAGGTCAACCGCGAGCTCGATGCCTTCGCCTACACGATCTCCCATGACCTGAGGGCGCCGCTGCGCGCCATGCACGGCTACGCCGATGCGCTCGTGGAGGATTACGGCTCCGTCCTGCCGGAGGAGGGTCATCGTTTTGCCACGCGCATCGTCGCCGCCGCCGGACGAATGGAGGGCCTGATCCAGGACATCCTCACCTACAGCCGCCTGGCCCGGGAGGAGGTGAGCGTGCGCCCGGTTTCCCTCGAAACCACGATAGAGAGGGTGATCGCCGATGCCGAGTTGCAGATTCGCGAAACGAAGGCGGCGGTCGAGGTGAAGCATCCTCTGCCCGACGTCATGGCGCATCCGCCCACCCTCGCCCAGGCCGCGGCGAACCTGCTGTCGAACGCCATCAAGTTCGTCCCGCCGGACCGGACACCGCGGATCTGCATCAGGGCCGAGGCGCGGGACGGGCGGGTCCGGCTCTGGATCGAGGACAACGGCATCGGCATCGATCCCGCCCATCAGGAGCGCGTGTTCCAGCCCTTCCAGCGCCTTCATGGCGTGGAAAGCTATCCGGGGACAGGGATCGGCCTCGCCATCGTCCGCAGAAGCCTTGAACGCATGGGCGGCCGCAGCGGCGTGATCTCAAGGCCGGGAGAGGGAAGCCGCTTCTGGATCGAGCTCAGGTCGGCACGGAAGGAGAGGCCGGAATGAACCCTGCCGACGACCTGATCCTGATCGTCGAGGACGATCCCGACGACCGGGACCTGCTCGCCCGGGCCTTTCGAAAAGCCAAGGTGGAGACGCCCCTCCACTTCGCGGTGGACGGCAACGAGGCGCTGACATTTCTCGACCGCGCCGGCAGCGCTCCGGACCGGCCCCGTCCGGTGGTCATCCTCCTGGACCTCAAGCTTCCCGGCCGTTCCGGCTTCGAGGTGCTCGCGTGGATCAAGGGGCAGCCGCTCCTTCGAACCATCCCCGTGATCATCCTGACCTCCTCGCGGGAAAGCGTCGACCTCCAGAGGGCCTACGACCTCGGGGCGAACTCGTATCTGGTGAAGCCGGCGCGTCCCGACGAACTGCTGCGCATGGTCGAGCAGATCGACGCCTATTGGCTCGGCCTCAACGAGAGCCTTCGACCCGCCATGTGAAGGTCCGGGGTCGCTGCCGCCCATCGATGGTTTGCCCGTGTCGCCATGGACGTGGCAGGGCGACGGGCGTGCCGAACCCTGATGACCGCTGCGTTCGAGCGGCCCACCCACCGGGCCTCGTCGCGGATCGCGGTGACGGACGATCTGAACGGGATCCTGCCGGAACTCCCCTCTCCGGAAGCAATCCCATCCGCGCAGCAATCCCACTGAGCCCTCGAGGCAGCCCTCACCGCCGAACCCGAAAGCCCAGAGGCTCCCTCGTGCGAGGATCGATCGTGACCCGCCATGGCCCTCCGGACCGTTCAGCCCCACCTCCGGGCATGAATGCCCGACTTGCCAGTCGAGCCGTGGGACGGCCCCACCCGCTCTTGCCGTCGGGCATACGAGATCGACAACCAGCCCCGCCGCAGCCTCGCCGAACTGCACGACGAACTCGCGGCCCATGTGGAGCGCATCGAACGCGAGGAGCAGGAGTATGAGGAGCGCTATCGATGGACGTCTGAGAATGGGGCGGGGATTTGAACTGAACAGGCGACGTGATGAACTAGGACACCACAATATCGGAATTAGGTTGGGGACAATGGCAACAAGGCTCTTTGCAGCGTGCGGTTGTAAAGTAATCTATATCAACTTTATAACGTGCAAAGTACAAGATGACGAACTTCTCGGCAGAAAAGCCTTGTCGCATTCTGAGCCTTGATGGAGGAGGCGCCAAAGGCTTCTACAGTTTGGGGGTTCTTCGGGAGATCGAAGGGCTCATTGGTTGCCGCCTGTACGAAAAATTCGACTTGATTTTTGGTACGAGCACTGGAGCCATTATCGCATCGCTCCTGGCTCTCGGTCATTCAGTTGAGGAGATCCATCAGCTCTACAAGGAATACGTCCCCACCATCATGCAACGGAAGACTCCTAAGGAAAAGTCAGCAGCCCTTGAACACCTTGCTAGGGAAGTCTTCAAAGACCAAAGGTTTGACGCCGTTAAGACAGGCGTAGGAGTCGTCGCAACCAAGTGGGAAATCGAGCGCCCGATGATCTTCAAGGGCAGCGTAGAGCAAGCGCACGGGCGCACCGGGACTTTTGTGCCCGGGTTTGGAGTGACGATCGCTGATGCGGTACAGGCTTCGTGCTCAGCATACCCATTCTTCAACAGGAAGGTCGTTACGACGGCAATGGGAGATCGCATCGAACTCATCGATGGTGGTTACTGCGCGAATAATCCGACCTTGTACGCAATAGCAGATGCACTTGTTGCACTCCAAGTTCCCCGTGAGCATGTGCGCGTCGTGAGTGTCGGCGTCGGAGTGTACCCCGAGCCGAAGCCAGGTCTGAAGATGTGGCTAGCGAAGAAATACTTAGTCAGCGTCCAGCTACTTCAGAAGACGTTGGAGATCAACACTCAGTCCATGGATCAACTCCGGGTTATCCTTTTCAAGGACGTTGCCACTGTCCGCATTAGCGACACGTTTGAAAAGCCAGAGATGGCAACAGACTTGTTTGAACATGACATGGATAAACTCAATATCCTACGCCAGCGAGGCGCGGAGTCTTACGCTTCGCGAGAGCCGATTCTGAAGCAATACTTATTCTAGGAGAAGCGCGTGGCCGTTCCCGAACCACAACTCGAAACTTGGTCCCACCAAGGGGCCATCGCGCAGTCGCGCGACACATACGTGACAGTTAAAAGCGTACTTGAGGACGTGAATTCAGCGTATTTCGTGAAAAATTTTCACATCCGTCTACAAGGCTCGTACGCAAACGATACGAATGTCTTTCGTGATAGTGATGTAGACATAATAATCCGCCTCGATTCGACATTCTATCACGACGCGCCTACTCTCCCAGCTGATCAGTACCGCATCTTTGAGCGTAAATACCCTGGTACTGCACACTATGGGCTCCCCGAATTTAAGAAGGAGGTAGCCGATTGGCTTCGTCAAAAATTTGGGAGGATTGATGTTGGTCAAAAGGCCATCTTCATTCCTGGAGACGGCAGACGTCGCGATTGCGATGTGCTGCCTTGTGCCCGATTTAAATATTACTACCGTGTCACAGAGGAAGATGAGAGCTTCGCTGACGGGATTTGCTTTTTCTTGCGTGACGGCACGAGGATTGTGAATTTCCCAGTGCAGCACAGCGACAACTGCACAGCCAAACATCAGGCGACAAATAGCTGGTTTAAGCCGACAGTGCGCCTCTATAAGAACATGCGCAACTATCTGATTGAACGGAGCATAATTCCAGATGGCATCGCACCATCGTACTTCATCGAAGGAATGCTCTGGAATGTGCCATCCGAGAAATTCGGAACGAGTTTCGAAAACACTTTCGTTGAGACATTCACCTACATAATCAATGCAGATCGCTCATTGTTCAAATGTGCTAACGGTATTCACCCACTCCTTGGCAACACGCCAGTGAACTGGTCGGCAGGCAACTGCCAAGCATACCTAAACGCATTGCGGCATCTATGGAACAATTGGCCGAACCTGTAGATTTTCCGCGTGAACAGACTTCACTTATGGGATGGCTTTGATTAGCAGTTCTGGAGCCCACAAGGACATCGCTCCAAGCTACGTTCCTGCTTCAACGTACACATAGGTGGATCTGCAATGGGTTTATCGCTCTACCTCTAGTTACGACGATTCTTTGGATACGTGTGAATAAATACTTCCATCAGCGGATATTCTAAGCTTCCCTTATGGAATGAGCGACCATCCAGCCGCGCTCGGTTGACGCCACCTTCGTCAATATGTTCATTTTTTGTTCTCAAATACACGAGAGCGAAAGTCCTGGCAGACGTCAGTGGCGGGACGGTAAGTGTTCCGGTGATCGGTCATGATGTGTGTGCGAGCTTCCCCTCCCCGGCTCAGGACTACATTGAGGACAACGTGGAGCTTCCTCGCTGGATGGCGCCCAATCCGGCCTTCACGTTTCTCTTCAAGGTGGGCGGCCACTCGATGGTCAAGGCGCGGATTTTTCCGGCGACCTGCTCATCGTCGACCGCAGCATCACGCGGGCGAACCGCCACCGTGGTGATGGACATCGGTGGGGAGCGCAGCGTCAAGCGCCTGCTGCTCAACGCAGACCTTCTTACATTTCTGTAAGGCTCCCGCTACCGCTTCCTGCGGCCATCCCAACCGTCCTGTCCCACCTCTGCACATGAAACCCCGACTTGCCAATCGCGCCCTGTGACGGCACTCTCCAGCCCAACCAAGACATTCCAGCGGGTGGTTGCCGGAGCCTTGTCGCGCCGGGCAGCCAGGACAAGGGAACGGCCAATCATGATCATGAACGGTGGGAACGCCGGCGACGGCGGGAGGGACGAGGCCGCCCTGCTCGGGGCTCGGGCGGGGCTTCTCAGCCGCCGGTCGTTTCTGGCCGGCTCGGCCGCCGGCCTCGGCGCGCTGGGGCTCGCCGGCTGCGCCACGTCCGACGGGATGAGCCTCGCCGAGGCGAGGCAGGTCTACGGGCCGGTGCCCGACGAAAAGTTCCCGATCCCGGCGATCGACGTCAGCAAGGTCGATCCCAAGTATTTCCGCCGGACGGTTCGCTACGAGACCAGGGAGGCGCCCGGGACGATCATCGTCGATCCCGGCAACTACTACGTCTACCGCGTCGAGGGCGACGGGAACGCCACCCGCTACGGAGCCAATGTGGGCCGCGACGGGTTCCGGTGGAGCGGCGAGGCCTATGTGGGGCGCAAGAGCGAATGGGCGACCTGGACCCCGCCCGCGGCGATGATCAAGCGCCAGCCCGAGGCGGCCAAATGGGCCCGCGGCATGCCGGGCGGCCTCGACAACCCGCTCGGCGCCCGCACGCTCCATCTCTACCAGAACGGCGCCTACACGCTCTACACGATCTATGCCAGCCTCGACGCGGAATCGATCGGCAACGGCATCACGAGCGGCTGCGTCGGCCTGCTCACGCAGGACATGATCCACCTCTACGACCGCACGCCGGTCAAGACGAAGGTGATCGTGCTGCCGGCTTGAAGCATCGGCGTCGGACGAGCGGCGGGGACAGAGCCGGAGAACCGGCTCCAGGGATCTAAGGAACGCGCCATGGCCAAGAACACGATCTGCCTCTGGTACGACAAGGATGCCGAGGCGGCCGCCCGCTTCTATGCCGAGACTTTCCCTGACAGCGCGGTCCATGCGGTGCACCGCGCCCCCGGCGACTACCCGTCGGGCAAGGAGGGCGACGTGCTGACGGTGGAGTTCACCGTTGCGGGCGTGGCCTGCCTCGGCCTCAACGGCGGCCCCGCGTTCAAGCACAACGAAGCCTTCTCGTTCCAGATCGCCACCGACGATCAGGAGGAGACCGACCGCTACTGGAACGCCATCGTGGGCAATGGCGGCCAGGAGAGCGCCTGCGGCTGGTGCAAGGACCGGTGGGGCGTGTCGTGGCAGATCACGCCGCGCGTGCTCACGGAGGCGCTGGCGGCCGGCGGCGCCGAGGCCAAGCGCGCCTTCGAGGCGATGATGCACATGACGAAGATCGACGTCGCCCAGATCGAGGCGGCGCGGCGCGGCTGACGTTCCGTCGCCCATGGCGGCCCTGCCCGCGCCGGCGCGGGCTCACCGCCCGGGAGCGATGCCGTCGAGCAGGAAGTCGAGGCCTTTCCTGAAGGCGCCGTCCCAGTCGTCGTCGAGCAGAAGACGGGTGCCCGCGATGGTGGGGTAATGCTGGCCAAGCTCCGTCAGGCGCCTTTGCGCGGCGGCCCTGTCCTCGTCCGAGAGGTCGAAGCTCCCCCGGGTGATGGTGGCGCCCATCACGTAGTTCCAGAGCGACCATATGCCGGCGTTGAGATCCGCCTCCGCGACGCCGGCCCTGGACAGGGTCTCGCCGAGCAGTTCCAGGCGGGCCAGGATGTTCGGGCCGAGCGCCCGGCGCGGCAGCAGCGATGCCGACCAGGGATGGCGCAGCATGCAGGCGCGCCAGTCTTCGAGCATGTGAACGACCTCGGCGCGCCAGTCCCGAGCCCGACCGGTCTGCGGCGCTCCGCGATAGGCGAGCACCGCGTCGAGGGCCAGGTCGAGGACCTCCCCCTTGCTGCCGACATGCCAGTACAGGCTCATCGCCCCCGCGCCGAGCCGGTCGGCGAGCCGGCGCATCGTCAATCCGTCGAGCCCCTGCGCATCGAGCAGTTCCACCGCGGCCGCCACGATCCGCTCCAGGGAGAGCGACGGCTCGCCGGCCGGTTCCGGCGCGGGGGGACGGGAGGCCCCCGTCCGTCGCGATGTCCTGCTCCCGGCGCTGCTGCGTTTGGCTGCCATCCGTCCTTCCCTGCCCTTCGGAGCGATGATCTATGCCGACAATCCGGGGCATGTCGATCCTGAAGCCATTGACTCGTACGCTGTACGGTGCCAATCAGTCGTACAGCGTACGAGTCGATCGTATGCGCAACGGGTGAAAGGTCAATCCTGCCGGCTGCCGGGTTCAATGCTCCCGGCCGGAGCCGGGAGACCGTCCTGTCACGCGCCGTCAGACATCTGCTTACCGGAGGGTTCATCATGAGCATGGGAGTTTCCCAGGCGGCGACAGCGGGCGGGACCGCTCGCAAGCCGATCATCGTCAATCCGCAAAACCTCTACGACCCGACGCCGAACGGCTACAGCACCGCGGTGATCGTGCCCGCCGGAGCGAGGGTGGCCTATATCTCGGGCCAGGGCGGTCAGGACGCCACGGGAGGCCTCTCGCCCGACTTCGCCGTCCAGGTCGAGCAGGCCTATGCGAACCTGCGCACGGCCATCGAGGCGCTCGGCGCGAAGCCGGATCGGGTCGCCAAGCTCACGGTCTACGTGGTCGATCACGACATGTCCAAGCTCGAGGTGCTGACCAGGAATGTGAAGGCCATGTTCGGCGAGGCGCTGCCGGCGCAGACCCTGGTTCCCGTGCCGAAGCTCGCCATCGATCCCATGCTGTTCGAGGTCGAGGCCGTCGTCGTTCTGGATGAGGGTTGATGCTGGATCAGGGCCGTTCGGGTTGCCGAATGCGCGGCGGAGCGTGTAAGTACCTGCCTCTTGCCAGGATGAGAGTCGGTTCATGCAAGAACAGGCAACGGTCGAAATCCAGCCGCTCGCGGGGCGTCGCGAGTGGATCGGGCTCTGCGTCCTGTCGGTCGCCTGCCTGATCTACTCGATGGACCTGTCCGTGCTCTTTCTGGCGATGCCGGCCATCGTCGCGGATCTCGATCCGTCGGCGTCGGAACTTCTCTGGATCAACGACATCTACGGCTTCATGGTCGCGGGCTTCCTCGTGACCATGGGCACCCTCGGCGACAGGATCGGCCGCCGGCGCGTGCTGCTCATCGGCGCCTTCGCTTTCGGTCTGGCGTCCGCACTCGCGGCGTTCTCAGGCACGGCGCAGCAGCTCATCGTTGCGCGCGCGCTGCTCGGCATCGCCGGCGCGACGATCGCTCCCTCGACCCTGTCCCTGGTGGTCAATCTCTTCCAGAACGAACAGGAGCGGAACCGGGCGATCGGCATCTGGGGCACCGCCTTCGCCTTGGGCGGGCTGGTGGGCCCTCTCATCGGCGGCGTGCTGCTGCAATACTTCCACTGGGGATCGGTGTTTCTGATCAACATCCCGATCATGCTCGCGCTGCTGGTCGCCGCGCCCTTCCTGCTGCCGGAATACAGGAACGAGGGCGGCGAGAGGCTCGATCTCGTCAGCGTGGCTTTGTCGCTCGGGACCGTGCTGCCGATCATCTACGGCTTCAAGCACATGGCGGCCGACGGCTTCGCGCCGCGCCAGCTGGTCGCCATCGCGACCGGGCTCATGGTCGGCGTGCTGTTCGTGCGCCGCCAGAAGAGCCTCGCGCATCCCATGATCGACCTGCGCCTGTTCCGCATCCCGGCCTTCACCGCCTCGCTGATCGTCAATCTGGCCGGCATGTTCTTCGTGTTCGGCGTGTTCCTGTTCCAGAACCTGTTCCTACAGCTGGTTCTCGGCCTGTCGCCGCTCGAGGCGGCCGTGTGGTCCGTGCCGTCCGCCTTCGTCTTCACGATCATGTCGTTGCAGGCGTACCGGTTCACGAACCGTCTCGGGCCGGTCAAGACCGTTCTCATCGGGCTGCTCGTCTATGCGGTCGGCGTGTCCGCGATGGCCGTCGCCGCCTATGCCGAGAGCCTGGTCGGCGTTCTTGGCGCCAGCATGCTGATCGGTCTCGGCTTCGTGCCGGTCGTCCTCACCACGACGGGCCTGATCGTGGGCACCGCGCCCCCGGAGCAGGCCGGTTCGGCCTCCGCCATCTCCGAGACGAGCGCGGAGTTCGGCGGAGCGCTCGGCGTGGCCATCCTCGGAAGCCTCGGAACCCTCGTCTACCGCATGACGATGGGCGGCGTGGACCTGAACGGCCTGAACGCCGCCCAGCAACAGGCCGTCTCCGCGACCCTCGCGGGCGCGGTCGAGACCGCCAAGGCGATGGGCCAGACCGCACCGGCGTGGCTGGAAACGGCGCGCAGCGGCTTCTCTCTCGGCTTTGCCGCCTGCTGCGCGCTGGCCGCGGTGACGCTGCTCGGCCTGGCAGCCCTTGCTCACAGGATCTATTCCAGCGCTCACATCGGCGAGAGCGCGCAGATGCCTCACTAGAGATGATTCCATTAGCATGGAATCATCTCCCTTCTTGGCTTGCCGCATTTCTTGACGGCGAACCGGATCCACTTCGCCGAAAAATGCTCTAGGCTGCGCCTGCCGGCACTGCACAGCGATCAGGATGATCCGTTGATTAACCGTGTCGGGGCAATTCCTGGCGATGCGGGTGCGGCGCTGTTGACTTGATGCCAAGTTCAGCGAAACTCGGCCTATCGACACGATAATCGTGGTGGATTGAGGACGTGAGCGATGAGCAGCTCCTCAAGGCATGAGGCCTCTCCGCCGCGCCGGTGAGAGTCCGGCATTTTCAGGTCTGCCGGCCAGACCGATATTCCTCGTACCTACCAAGCCAATACTAATAATTTTCTCGGCCACAAGAAGAACAACGTGGCAGAGGGTGGTCGACAGGATCATGCCAGCCGCCCTCATGCGATGGGGGAAACATTGCGCAAAGAAGCTTCCTCGAAGAACCGGGTGGGTCCGCACGTCTCGAGCAGGGCTCTGCCGCTGATCGCACTGACCACCCTGGCGGCGCTCGGCCTTGCGGCATTGGCCATCTTCTGGGCCGTCCGCCAGAGCGATTCAGCCGCCATCGAGCGTCAGCTCCAGATGACGGAGCGGAGCATCAGAGGCATCGTGCGCGAGCTTTCGCTGCAGCAAGAGGTCGTCGCCGTTTGGGACGACCCGGTCCTCCAGCTCAACAAGACTCCGTTGGACACGCAATGGATCGACGAGAACCTGGGCTCCTGGCTCACCCGCACCTACGGTCACGACCAGGTCTACATCCTGAACGCGCAGGATGAGCCCGTCTTTGCCGCCGTCGATGGCGCTCCGGTCGAACCGCAGGCCTTCGGCCAGATCCAGCGGGATCTCGAAAGCCACCTGTCCGAAGTGCGGGCGGCGCCGAGGCCGCCTGCTCGAACCTCCCCCGAGCCTGCAGCGGACGGGAAGCATCTGACCTCGGGACGAGCCGTGTACGATGCCCATCTCCTGAAGCTGATCGGCCGGCCCGCGGCCGTGAGCGCCATGCGGATCGTTCCCCATTCGGACGCGGTGACGCAGGAGCCCGGGAGCGAGTTCGTTCTGGTCAGCGTTCGCTTTCTCGACGGCGCCTTCCTGCGGCAACTCTCCGAGAAGAACCTCATCGAGGGGCTGCGCTTCTCATCGACCGGGGACAAGGCGGGCGACGAGGTGTCGGTCCCGCTCACCTCCGATACCGGAAGCCGCATCGGCTACTTCGTCTGGAAGCCGGAGACGCCGGGCACGAAGATCCTCGGCATCATCGGGCCGGCCGGCGCGCTGCTCGGCGTTCTCATCCTTGTCCTCATGGGGCTGCTTCTGGGTTGGCTGGCGCGTGCGATGTCGGCCCTTCAGAGCATGGTCGTCGAACTCCGCGCCAGCGAGGCTCAGGCTCAGCACCTTGCCTTCCACGACGTGCTCACGAGCCTGCCGAACCGGGCTCTCTTCGACGACCGTCTCGATCAGGCCCTGGCCCGCACCCAGCGCGGCGAGAAGGTCTCCGTGCTGATGCTGGACCTCGACCGCTTCAAGCATGTGAACGACACATTGGGGCATCATGCCGGCGACGGCCTCATCCGGGAACTGGCGGGACGGTTGTCGAAGCTCCTGAGAAGCAGCGACACCCTCGCTCGCTTGGGCGGCGACGAGTTCGCGATCGTACAGACGGGAATCGCAGGCGAAGGGGATATCGAGGCTCTGTGCACCCGCATTCTCGCGGCCGTTCGCGAGCCGTTCGACGTTCTCGGTCACCAGGCCTTCGTGGGCGTCAGCATCGGCATCGCCCTTGCGCCCGAGGCAGGGACGGACCGTGTCGAGGTGATGCGCAAGGCCGATATCGCGCTTTACCGGGCCAAGGCGGAAGGGCGAGGCTGCTATCGCATCTTCACGGCCGCGATGGACGAGACCGTCAAGGTCCGCGGAGCCATCGAGGAAGAGCTCCGCGAGGCGCTGGCCACCGGCGTCGGATTGGAGGTGGCCTATCAGCCTCAGGTCGCGGGAGCCGGAAAGCCCATCGTCGGGCTCGAGGCCCTGGTGCGGTGGCGCCATCCGGGACGCGGCATGATCCTGCCGGATCAGTTCATCCCCGTTGCCGAGCAAACCGGCCTTATCGCGCAAATCGGGGAGCTGGTCATGCGCGATGCCTGTTCGACGTCGCGCCAATGGCCGAACCTGTTCATTTCCGTCAATCTCTCCCCGGTTCAATTCCGCGGCGAGGGCTTCGCGGAGCGAATGATCCAGATCGCCCGCGAGAACGGCACGGATCCCCGAAAGATCGAGCTGGAAATCACGGAGGGTGTCCTGCTCGACGACGAAGGCCAGACCGCTCAGACGCTGAAGGCTTTGCGGGAGGCAGGCTTCCGGATCGCGCTCGACGATTTCGGCACCGGCTACTCCAGCCTCGGCTATCTGCACCGCTATGAAGTCGACAAGATCAAGATCGATCGGTCCTTCGTGAACAGCCTGGGCAAGGAGGACAGCGCGACAGCCATCGTCAGCGCCATCATCGCCCTGGGCCAGGCGATGAAGCTGACGGTCACGGCCGAGGGCGTCGAGACTCAGGAGCAGGAGCGCTTCCTTCGCAGCGCGGGCTGCGATGAACTGCAGGGCTACCGCTACTCCAAGGCCCTGGACAGAGAGCAGGTCGCGCGCCTCCTCGATCCCACACCCCGTCTCGAGCAGAGGAGCGCCCTGACAATTGCGCCCTCGACCATCTAGAGCACTTTTCGGCGAAGTGGATCCGGTTCGCCGCCAAAAATGCGGCAGGCAAGAAAGAGATGGTTCCATGTCGATGGAATCATCTCTAGGGGCTGTCCGAACGCACCATCTGAGGCCGGACCGTTCGAGGGGGTCAGACGCAAGGCTGGCATGCACCTTCATGCGGCCGGTGCGGGGTTTCACACGGAACCGATCGCATCCTGCCCGGTTGGCTTTCATCCCCTCGAGCTTCAGGAACACCCATGCCGCGCTATTTCTTCAACGTGCATATCGGCACGGATGCCCTCCCCGATCCCGAAGGCCAGGACCTGCGCGATGCGGATCAGGCCTGGGAGGTGGCCAGGGCGATGGCGCAGAACCTGATGGGCACCGAATTCGATCAGCCGATCAACTGGGCCTCGGCGCATATCGAGGTGAAGGACGATCTGGACGAGATCGTAATGGAATTCCCCTTCCTGGAAGCCATCACGCCCGACCGGCTTTCGCACTGACCGTTCGAACGAAGCTGCGCCTCACGCCCGCCTCGCCGAAGCGGTGAACGGCCTGAGCTTCAGGCTCAAGGTTCTCCCGGCGAAGCGCGCCTTCAGGCGCGCTCCTCCCAGAGCTTGGCGAGCTCGACGATGGTGGCGACGGCCTTTTCCATGTCCTGGCTGCTGACGAATTCCAGAGGCGAATGGAAGGCGTGGCCGCCGGCGAAGATGTTGGCGCAGGGCAGGCCCATGAAGGACAGGCGCGAGCCGTCCGTGCCGCCGCGGATGCTGCTGCGCTGGGGCTCCATGCCGGCCCGGCGGATGGCCTCCACCGCGTATTCGACGATCTCCGGACGCTGATCCAGCACCACCTTCATGTTGCGGTACTGCTCCTTCACCGTGAAGGTGTAGGTGGAGCCCGGATAGTTCTCCATCACCTGCCTGGTGATGCTCTCCAGCAGCGCCTCCTTCTGCTTCAGCCCCTCTTCCGTGAAGTCGCGGATGATGAAGCTCAGGGCTGCCTTTTCCATCACGCCGGACATTCCGGTGGGATGAATGAAGCCGTCGCGTCCCTTCGTGGTCTCGGGCGCCATGTCCCGAGGCAGCCGCGCGACGATGTCGCCGGCGATCCTGACCGCGTTCTCCATCTTGCCGTAGGCATAGCCCGGATGGATCGCCACGCCGCGGATGGCGATCTCCACCGCATCCGCCGAGAAGCTCTCGTCCTCGATGGTGCCGGCGGCTGAGCCGTCCATGGTGTAGCCGAAATCGGCGCCGAGCTTCGTCAGGTCCACCTTGTCGACGCCGCGGCCGATCTCCTCGTCCGTGGTGAAGAGGATGCGGATCGCGCCGTGCTTCACCTCCGGGTTGTTCACGAAGAACTCGGCCGCCGCCATGATCTCGGCGATGCCCGCCTTATCGTCGGCGCCGAGCAGCGTGGTGCCGTCGGAGGTGACGATGTCGTGGCCGGTCATGTCCTTGAGCACGGGATGGTCGGCGACGCGGATGATCTGGCTCGGATCCCCCGGCAGGCGGATGTCGCCGCCCTGGTAGTTCCGCACGATCTGCGGCTTGACGCCCGTGCCGGAGAAGTCCGGCGCGGTGTCCATGTGGGCGCAGAAGCAGATGACGGGCACGTTGTTCTTGTGCGTGTTGGCCGGAATGGTGGCATAGACGTAGCCGTGCTCGTCGAGATGCGCGTCGGAGATGCCGATCTCGTGCAGCTCCTCCACCAGCAGGCGGCCGAGATCCTTCTGCTTCTCGGTGGAGGGCTGGGTGGGAGACTTGGCGTCGGACTGGGTGTCGATGACGACGTAGCGGAGGAAGCGGTCGGTGACGCTGGTGGCCATGGGGTTCTGGATCCAAACTGCGGAAGAGGCCCCCGACTTGTAGCGGGCCGGGGCCTGTCCGTGAATAGGCCTCCGAAAGATCCCCACCGGCAAAGAAAAAGGGCCCGAGGGGCCCTTTTTCCGTCGGGAGCAGGCGCTGCCCTGCCCTAACGTATCGTGATGCTCTATGCGGCCTTCACATGGGTGAGGAAGGCCTGCACCTCGCGGCTGAGATCGCCCGAATGCCGCGCCAGTTCCTGCGCCGCGCTCAGGACTCGGGTGGCGGCGGTGCCGGTCTGCCCGGCGCCCTGCTTCACGTCGAGGATGCTGCCGCTGACGGAGGCCGTGCCGTGCGCCGCCTCCTGCACGTTGCGGGCGATCTCGCCGGTGGCGGCCCCCTGCTCCTCGATGGCTTCCGCAATCGCCGCCGAGGTCTGGGACATCTGGCTGATGGTGTTGCCGATGTTCTGGATCGCGCTCACCGCCTCCCGCGTGGCCTGCTGGATCTCGACGATCTGCGCCGAGATCTCCTCGGTTGCCTTCGTGGTCTGGTTGGCGAGCTCCTTCACCTCCGAGGCCACCACGGCAAAACCCTTGCCCGCCTCGCCCGCGCGCGCCGCCTCGATGGTGGCGTTGAGCGCGAGCAGGTTCGTCTGGCCGGCGATGGTGTTGATGAGCGCGATCACCGCGCCGATCCGCTCCGCCATGCTGGCCAGTGCCTGCACGGTGGCATCGGTGCGGCGCGTCTCCTCGACGGCGGCGCCTGCGATCTTCGCGGAGTGGGAGACCTGGCTTGCGATCTCGCGGGTGGAGATCGACAGCTCCTCCGTCGCCGCCGCCACCGTCTGCACGTTCATGGAGGCCTGCTCGGCCGCGGCCGCGACACTCTGGGACTGCAGGTTGGTCTGCTCCGCGGTGGCCGCCATGGTCTGGGCGGTGGTCTCCATCTCCAGGGCCGCGGTGGTCAGCGTCTGGGTGAGGGCTGCCACATTCGCCTCGAACTGACGCGTCAGCTCGTCCAGGCGCTGGGCGCGCCGGGCCTGCGCATCGGCCTCGCCGGCATAGGCCCGGTCCGCCTCGTCCTTGGCGACCAGGGTGTCCCTGAACACCTGAACCGCATGGGCCATGGCGCCGAGTTCGTCCCTGCGGTCCTGCGCGGGCACCTCGATCTGCCGCTCCCCCTTTGCGAGAGCGTGCATCACGCGTCCGAGCGCCAGGATGGGCCGGGTGACGCTGCGCCCGATGAAGGTCGCAACCACCGCGATGAGCAGGACGATCACGGCGACGCCCGACATCAGCTTCAGCGCGGTGCTCCACACCTTCGCGGCGGTGTCATCCGTGTAGACGCCCGAGCCGAGGATCCATCCCCAGGGCTTGAAGCCCTTGACGTAGGAGATCTTGCCGACGGGCTCCTGCGCTCCCGGCTTCGGCCACAGATAGGGCACGAACCCCGCGCCGCTCTCCTTCACCTTCTCGACGAAGGCGACGAACAGGCGAAGCCCCGTGGGATCCTTGTTCTGCGACAGGTCGGCGCCGTTGAGCTCCGGCTTGATCGGATGCATCACCATGCGCGGATGCATGTCGTTGATCCAGAAATATTCCTGGCCGTCGTAGCGCAGCACCTTGATCGCTTCGGCAGCCGCCTTCTGGGCCGCCTCGCGCGTGAGGCGGCCGGCCCGCTCCTCGGCCTCGTAGTGCTCGAGGATGCCATAGGCCACTTCGACGACGTGCTTGGTCTTGACCATCTGCGCGCCGGAGATCTCCTCGCGCAGGTGGAACACGGCGACTGCGATGACGGCGGCGATGCCGAGCAGGGCCGTCAGGGTGATGGAATGAATTTTCGTTCCGATGCCGAATGTCTTGCGCATGGTCCCCCCGGTTCTGCGCCTGATATGGTTCTGATTGCGCGCTCCCGACGAATGCGAGCAATCCTGGTCCGACGGTCTCCATCGTCGCGGGAGCGGAACGCAACCATTTCCCGAAGCTGGTTAAAAAGCCGTTCACGTAACGGCACCCGAGGGGTCGCAAGGTCGCAGAAATCTTTGTGCCGCAGCACTGTTTCAGGGCCGGGGCAGTTGCCCGCCGGGCGGCCGGAGGGTCAGCGCACCGTGACCTGATCCTTGATCTTCTCGTAGACCGGGCGGCGGAGCACCTTCTTCCGCACGAGATCGTCCACGGACTTGTAGGGGCGCCCCTTGACGATGGCGCGGCCCAGCGCGCCGGCGCCCTTGAGGGAGTTGAGCTGCTCCAGGGAAGCGGTGTTGAGATCGACCGGGACGGTTGCAGGCGCAGGCGCGGCGGGTTCGGGGAGCGCCGCCTGCTTCGTCACCGCGCCGGTGACGCTCATGTCGAGGGCCGGAGGCGGCGAAGGCTCGCCGATGGCGGCCGCGTCCTGCGGCTGTGCCGTCGAGGATTGCTCCGGAACGGGAGCCGGCGCATCGGGAGAAGGGGCGCCGGGCGGCGTGGAGACGGAGGGCGGGGCAAACTCCTGCGCATCGGCCACCTGGATCCGGGCTGCGGGATCGGGCAGGGCCGCGAGCTGCTCGCGGGCCAGGGTCTGCGGCGGCGCGACGACGACCATGCCTTCCGCCGGCGGACCGCCGCTGCCGGAGGAGAGCCACAGGGCAAGCAATCCCCCGGCCATGAGCGCAGCCACCAGGAGAATGCGCAGGCCCTGGAGGATGGCATTGTCGCGATGCTCTCGGACGGTCCGGGTCGGGGACAGGTTGCCAATCCGCATGGAATCCTCGCGCATACTCAACGGCGACACCGCGATGGGCTCAAGCGCTAGACCGGGGATGTGGCACGGACGTGGCAATCGGCGCGCGCAAGGCCGCGTCCATGACTATTTCGGATAGGTGCGGGGATTTTCTGCACGAGCCGAAGCGCATCCGAAACGTCATCATCTTGCGAAACAAGCCGCGGGCGGCCAGGCCGTCCGCGGCTCGAAACGGTTACGCGGCAGGCCGCAGACCGACGACGGAAGCCGGGATCTCGATGTCGACCTCGAGGGTCGAGACGGAGGCGCCGCGATCCATCTTGATCTGCACCTTGTCCTGGGGCACCGCCATGTGCTTGGCGATCACCGCCATGATCTCCTCGCGCAGGATCGCCACGAGATCCGAGTGCGGGCCCACGACGGTGCGCTCGTGCGCCAGCAGCACCTGGAGCCGCTCCCGGGCGACGGGCGCCGACGTCTGGCGCTTGAAGAATCCGAACAGGCTCATGCGGCCCTCCGTGCGAAGAGTTTGCCGAAAAGGCCGCGCTGCTTCTGCACCTCGACGAGGGTCTCGCCCTTCAGCTTGCGCACCGCGTCGCAATAGGCGCGGGCCGGGGCCGAGTTCGGGCTGCCCAGGGTCACGGGCGCGCCGAGGTTGGAGGAGCGCAGCACCTCGGTGCTTTCCGGGACGATGGCGAGCAGCGGGATGGAGAGGATGTCGAGAACGTCCTCGACCTTCAGGATCTCGCCGCGCTGGGCGCGGGCCGCGTCGTAGCGGGTGAGCAGCAGGTGCTTTTCCACCTGCTCGCCCTTCTCCGCCTTCTCGGTCTTGGAGTCGAGCAGGCCGATGATGCGGTCGGAGTCGCGGATGGAGGACACTTCCGGGTTCGTCACCACGACGGCCACGTCCGCATGGCGCATGGCCATGGTCGCGCCGCGCTCGATGCCAGCCGGGCTGTCGCAGATGATCCAGTCGAACTTTTCGCGCAGGCCCGCGATGACGCGGGCGACGCCCTCCTCCGTCAGGTTGTCCTTGTCGCGGGTCTGGGAAGCCGGCAGCAGGTGCAGGGTCTCGATGCGCTTGTCGCGGATGAGCGCCTGATCGAGCCGGGCATCGCCCTTGATCACGTTGACGAGGTCGAACACCACCCGGCGCTCGGCTCCCATCACCAGGTCGAGGTTGCGCAAGCCCACATCGAAATCCACCACGGCCACCTTCTGGCCCGACTGCGCCAGCGCGGCGCCAAGAGCCGCGGTGGAGGTGGTCTTGCCCACCCCTCCCTTGCCCGACGTCACTACAAGAACCTTCGCCATCCTCGGATCTCCACCCATCGAATTCTGTTCATGCGACGCCATCGCCACCGGATCCCCGGAAGAGCCCGACCATGAACGAGAGTGGAGCCGGAGAGAGCTGTCGCGGTTATTTTACGCAACGGAATGGGAATCATTGCGCGCCTGTTATGGTTACCGCCCGGTTAAGATTTTTGCGGAAAGCCCGGTTTTTCCTGCAAAAAGGCAGTTTTCGGGCCGTGCCGCGCGATGGGGCGCTCCCGCAGCCGAGCCGCCCCGCCTCCATTGACCTTCGCCCCGGAACCCCTAGCCTTGGATGGCAAGACGGGAGATCCATCGATGCGGCACGGATGGCGACTTCTCTTGGCGGCCTTCGCATGGACGTGGGCCCCTGAATCGGTCTCGGCCCAGCAGACCACGACGCTGCGGGTCGGGCATTTCCCCAACATCACCCATGTGCAGGCCCTGGTCGCCCGCGCCTTCGAGCGGCAGGGGCGCTCCTGGTTCGCGCAGCGCCTCGGGCCGGGCGTGACGATCGAGTGGTACGCCTACAATGCGGGCCCGAGCGCCATGGAGGCGATCTTCGCCAATTCGCTCGACCTCACCTATGTGGGCCCGAACCCGGCGCTGAACGCCTATGCGCGTTCCCGCGGCGCCGAGGTGCGCGTGATCGCCGGCGCCGTGAACGGAGGCTCAGCCCTCGTCGTGCAGGGGGATTCCGCCCTGGCCAAACCCTCCGACTTCAAGGGCAAGCGCATCGCCACCCCGCAATTCGGCAACACCCAGGACGTGGCCGCCCGCGCCTGGCTTGTCGCCGGGGGCCTGCGCATCACGCAGACCGGCGGCGATGCCCAGGTGGTGCCCACCAGCAATCCCGACCAGCTCTCCCTGTTCCAGAGCAAGCAGCTCGACGGGGTCTGGACCGTGGAGCCCTGGGTCTCGCGGCTCGAAGCGGAGGCGGGCGGCAAGGTGCTGGTGGAGGAGAAGGAGGCGATCACCACGATTCTCGTATCGAGCGCCGCCTTCCTGGCGAAGGACCGGGATCTCGCCCGGCGCTTCGTGGCAGCCCATCGCGAGCTCACCGAGTGGATCCGGCAAAACCCCGATGAGGCGCAGCGCATGGCCCGCGATGAGCTGCAGGCCTCGTTCCGCCTCGACATGCCGCCCGAGCTCGTCGCGCGCGCCTGGAGCCGCATGACGGTCACGGCCGATACCTCCCGCGAGGCGTTCCAAGCCTTCGTGGACAGCGCCCAGAAGGTGGGCTTCCTGCGCGGCGCGCCCGACCTGGCGCGCCTGATCGAGGCGCCTTGATGGAGCCCTTCACGCCGGATTCCAGCGCAGCCCGCCCGGCGAAGCTCATCGTCGAGGGCGTGTCCAAGTGGTTCACGTCGCGCGCCGTGGTGCAGGCGCTCGACGACGTGTCGCTGACGATCGCGGAGGGCGAGTTCGTCTGCCTCATCGGCCCGAGCGGCTGCGGCAAGTCCACCCTCCTCGACATCATCGCCGGGCTGACGAAGCCGGATACGGGCCGGGTGCTCGCGGACGGGCGAACGGTGGAGGGGCCGGGACGGCAGCGCCTCGTCATGTTCCAGGAATCGGCGCTCTTTCCCTGGCTCGACGCCTTCGGCAACGTGATGTTCGGCCTGAAGCTGAGGCCGGATCTCACCAATGCCGAGCGCAAGGAGATCGCGCACCACTACCTGAAGCTCGTCGGCCTCGAGAAGTTCGAGCATGCGCACGTGCACGAGCTCTCGGGCGGCATGAAGCAGCGCGTCGCGCTCGCCCGCGCGCTAGCGCCCGACCCGCAGGTGCTGCTCATGGACGAGCCCTTCGGCGCCCTCGACGCCATGACCCGCGACCAGCTCTACGACGACATCCAGGGGATCTGGATGGAAAGCCGCAAGACCATCGTATTCGTCACGCACAACGTGCGCGAGGCGGTGTGCCTCGGCGACCGGGTGGTGCTCATGTCGCCCTCGCCCGGGCGCATCCAGCAGGTCTTCCGCATTCCCCTGCCCCGGCCGCGCGACATCAACAGCCCGGAACTGGCCGGCCATGCGTCGAGGATCGCCGCAGCCCTCAAGGGCACCCGCATGGAGGCCGCGTCCGAATGAAGCGCATCGCCGTCGCCCTCCTCTTCTTCGCCCTGCTCATCGGATTGTGGGAGCTTGCCGTTCGCAGCGGCCGCTGGTCCGCCGTGCTGCTTCCCTCGCCGATCTTCGTGGGCGAGTACATCTGGGGCGCGCTCCTCGACGGAACCCTCGTGGAATCCACCTGGGTCACCCTCAAGCGGCTTCTCATCGGCTATGCGGCGGGGGTTCTCATCGGGCTGCCGCTCGGGCTCCTCACCAGCACGTCGCAGCTCTTCGAGGACACCCTCGGCGCGCTCTCGCTCGGCTTCCAGACCCTGCCGAGCGTGTGCTGGGTGCCGCTCGCCCTCGTATGGTTCGGCCAGACGGAGGGCGCGATGCTGTTCGTGGTGATCATGGGCACCGTGTGGTCGGTGATCATCGCCACCGACCACGGCGCCCGCAACATCCCGCCGATCTATGCCCGCGCGGCGCGCACCATGGGCTCGGAGGGCTTCCACAAATGGACGCGGGTGATCCTGCCGGCCTCGCTGCCCTTCCTGGTCAGCGGCATGAAGCAGGGCTGGGCCTTCGCCTGGCGCTCGCTGATGGCGGCGGAGATCTACGTGACGATCCTCACCGGCTTCGGCCTCGGCCACCTGCTCCATTACGGGCGCGAGCTGAACGCCATGGAGCAGGTGATCGGGATCATGATCGTGATCGTGGTGATCGGCCTCGTGGTGGACCGGGCCCTGTTCTCCCCGTGGGAGAACTTCCTGCACCGGCGCTGGGGCACGAATGTGAGGCAGACGTGAGAGGATCCCGCGCTGCCCCAGCGCGGGATCCTTGCCCTTACCGCCCGCCGTGCTTCGGCGAGCCCGAATCCGCCCCGCCGGTCGGCGCGCCGCCGGTGCCGATGGAGCCCGCGGAGGGCGCCGGGCCGCCTGCCGGCAGGGTTCCGCCGGGCTGGAGGGGCGAGGACAGGCCGGAAGGCGCCCGCGGCGGATGGGCCGAGGAGAACCAGTGATCGTCGGAGGGGCTGCCGCCCGCCTGCGGCTCGGATCCACCCGCGCCGTGCAGCAGGGCATCGTCCCCCCGGACTCCTCCCCGGCTCTCCTGGCCGCTCATCTGCGCCCCGGAGCCCTGAGCGGCGGAGCCTGCGCCGGCCGAGGCCGCGCCGGCTGACGCATAGGTGCGGGCGCCGGTCGAGGACCGGTCCGTCGCACCGCGGCGCGAGCCTTCCAGGCTGCGGTCGATCACGCCGCCCTCGAGCGGGAACGGCGGCTGCGGCCGCCGCGGCGCCGGGCGCAGGGACCCGTCCGGCCGCGAACCCATGGCGCCGGAGCGGTTCATGCTCCACAGCAGGGCGCCCGCACCCACGGCCAGCGCGCCGGCCAGCACCCCGAACACCGTGCCCGTGGGCAGACCGTAGCGGCTCGGCATCATCGCCTGCGGCAGGTGCCAGCGGCCCGCCTCGTAGGAGGCGATGCGCTCGCGCTCGTACTCGCGCTGGAGGCTCTTGAGCTCGCTCGGGGAGAAGACGCCGCGGGCGACGATCATCACCCCGTTCTCCTCCAGGGTGAAGGCGTGGCGGATGGAGCCGGTCAGGTCCTTGAAATCGGCAGCCCAGTCGCGGCTGTCCTTGTCGGGGCGGGCCTCCAGCTCGTCGAGCCGGCGCAGGATCTCGTCCTGCCGGCTTTCCAGATCGGCCACGTAGCCTCCCGTGCGCTCATGCCCGCGCAGGGCCGGGTAGAGCACGTTCTGCTGCGCCGCGATGTGCCGCTCCAGCTCGTCCTGGAGATCGGCGAAGAGCTCGGCCCGGCTGTTCGGCCCCGTTCCGGTGGCGCGCAGCACCTCACGGCAGAGCTCCTCGATATTCGCGTGATCCGACACGACCATGTGCCATAGGTCCATGGATAGCCTCCTGTTGAGCCTTTGCCCTAATCAGGATGAACGGCTGGGACGGGAGGCTGTTCCGGCCCGGTGAGGAGATCGGGCGCGTCCTCCCGAAAGATCCGGGTGCCGCAAGGACGCCCGGATCGCGTGGGTCCGTCCCTAGCCGGGGGAGGAGAAGGCGAAATCGTCCGCCCGCAGCCGGGCAAGGCGCATGTCCTCGATGGTGATCGTGGACCCGGCACCATAGGTGATCACCACATCCTCGCCGGACTGCACGGCATGGTTCTCTGCGATCATCTCCTCGAACGACTCGTAGAACGCGGCCTCGATGATGATCGTATCCTCGCCCGGCCTGAAGTCGGTGACCCGGTCATGGCCGCCGCCTCGAACGAACGAGAACGAGAACTCGTCCTCGCCCGGGCCGCCCTTGAGGACGTCGTTGCCGGCGCCGTCGAAGATCAGGTCGTTGCCGCTGCCCGCGTCGATGGTGTCGCTGTCGAGCCCGCCCCGGATGGTGTCGGCGCCGTCGTTGCCGAAGATCCTGTCGCGCCCGGTCTGGCCCTGAAGATCGTCGTTGCCGCTGCCGCCCTTGACGGAGTCGTTGCCCGTGCCGCCGAGGATGAAGTCGTCGCCCTGCTCGCCCCGCAGGTCGTCCCTTCCGTCGCCGCCGCGGATCAGATCGCCGCCGCCGCGGCCGAGGATCTTGTCGTTGCCGTAGCCGCCGAACAGGAAGTCGTTCTCGCCGCCGCCCTTGATGGAGTCGCTGCCGTTGCCGCCCCAGATCCATCCCTGCCCCGCCTTCAGGAACAGGGTGTCCCCGCCGTTGCCGCCGGAAAGGAAGTTGTACTGGGCCGTCCCTCGCAGGGTGTTGTCACCGCCGGTGCCGCTGAGAACGAGCGGCGTGACGTTCTCGGGCAGCCAGATCCCGTCGACCATGGCCCAGGCCTCGTTGTCGTCGGTGATGTTCGCGCCGGCGGAGGTGATCAGGACGTTGGGGCCGTCGGCGCCGTCATGGACGCCGAGCCTCAGGGACGGGAGGGGCTGGCCCGCCCCGCCGAGGGTCATCGTGACGTTCCCGACGATGTCCTCCTCCGTGTAGTCGCCGACGCGGGGCTGCTCGAAGAAGAAGTCGATCCCGGGCGTTCCGTTCGGCAGGTTGAACTGCGTTCCGGGCGGCGCGCTCTGGGCGATCTGCAGAGCCTCGCCGGAGAGAGCGAGATAGCCGGTGACGAGCTGGCCCTCCTTGTATTTTCCGACATTCGCGCCGTAGGCCGGGTCGACGAGGGACAGGTCGCTGATGTTCTGGTTTTGCCAGAAGCCCTCGACGCCTCCGTAGAAGATGTAACGCAAGGTGGACATGTGATCTCCATTCGATGGAGCAACACGGATGCCGTGCGCCGCCGCGCGAGCCGGAAAGCGCTTCCTGTTGTGCTGTCGGTAGAGCCGCGTTCCTCAGGAGCCCCGCAGACTTGTCTCAACCCGATGTAAGGTTGTACAGGTGCGAAAAAGGGTTAGCCCCTTTCGGGTAAGGAGGCCCTCTTTATTGCCCTTCCGAGCCGACATCGCGGCCGGGACCGTGTAGGCTCGAGCACCATTCGACGAATCGACGGATCATCATGAGCGCCTCCATCAGCCCAGCCGCGGAATCCCGATTGACGACCTACGAGGACGTCTGCGCCGCGGCGCAGCGCATCGAGGGAGTAGCGCATCGCACCCCGGTGCTGACCTCCCGCACCGCCGATGCGCGCACCGGCGGCCGGCTGTTCTTCAAGGCGGAGAACCTCCAGCGCTCGGGCGCCTTCAAGTTCCGCGGCGCCTACAACGCCATCGCGCGCCTGTCTCCGGAAGCGAAGCGGCGGGGCGTGGTGGCCTTCTCCTCCGGCAATCACGCTCAGGCCATCGCCTATGCCGGCCAGCTTCAGGGCGTGCCGACCGTCATCATCATGCCGCGCGACGCAGCGGCGATAAAGCTCGCCGCCACCAAGGGGTACGGCGGCGAGGTGGTGCTCTACGACCGCTACACGGAAGACCGCGACGCCATCGGGCGCAGGCTCTCCGAGGAGCGGGGCCTCACGCTCATCCCGCCCTACGACCACGAGGACGTGATCGCCGGCCAGGGCACGGCGGCGAAGGAGCTGATCGAGGAGGTAGGCCCCCTCGACATTCTGCTCGCCTGCACCGGCGGCGGCGGGCTGCTCGCAGGCTCCGCGCTCTCCGCCAGGGCGCTCTCGCCCGCGTGCCGGATCTACGGCGTCGAGCCGGAGGCGGGCAACGACGCGCAGCAATCGCTCCGCTCAGGAAGCATCGTGAAGATCCCCGTTCCCTCCACCATCGCCGACGGGGCGCAGACGGCCTATGTGGGCGCCAAGACCTTCCCGGTGATGCGCGCCCTCGTCGACGACATCCTCACCGTCTCGGATGCGCAGCTCGTGGAGACGATGCGCTTCTTCATCGAGCGCATGAAGATCGTGGTGGAGCCCACCGGCTGCCTCGCCGCGGCCGCCGCGCTGCACGGCGTCGCGCCCTGCGAAGGCAAGCGCGTCGGCATCATCATCAGCGGCGGCAACGTCGACCCGCTGGCGCTGGCGAAGTTCCTGGCGGGATAGTCTGACAGGCGGACAGGTTTCAGTGTCGCTCCCGTCCCCGGACATGATCCGGGGATTGGCTCCGGTCCTCCCGATGATGCGGAGGCGCCGCACGATCCGGCTCAGGCCTTCACCGCGAGGATGGCGTAGCGATGCTGCGTCGCGCGCTCGAGGCCCTTGAGCAGCGGCAGGTTCTTCGCCTGCTCGCGATGAATGTCCCTCAGGTTGCGGTCGATGGCGATCTGCGCAAATCCCGCCTCGCGCAGGAGCGCCGCCACCTCCTGCGCCCGTGCGCCCTTGGAGAAGTAGACGCGCTTCAGGATGCGCTCGTGCATCTCGCGCAGGCCGTTCGGCGCATGCGGCGCGCCGGCAAGGCCCGGCAGAATTCTCTCGACGAGGCGGATCGCGCGTCTGACGAGGGTGTCCGACACGAAATCGCCGTCCACGATGAGAAGCCGCCCGCCGGGCCTGAGCAGGGAATGCCACTCGCGGAACGCCGCCTTCGGGTCGACCAGCGTCCACACCAGATGCCGCGTGACGAGCACGTCGTAGCTCTCCGGCTTCTCCAGCGTGCGCTCCGCATCGCCCATGACGAAGCGGATGGCGGCGCCGCGCCGGGCCGCCTTGGCGCGCGCCTGGGCGAGCATCGCCTCCGACCAGTCGAGGCCCGTGACCTCGAAGCCCAACCCGTACAGCAGATGGGAGATCACGCCCGTTCCGCTCGCAAGGTCGAGGGCGCGGCGCCCCTCGCCGGAGCCGAGATGGCGCAGGAACAGGTCGCGCCAGGCCTGCCGTTCCGCCTCCGAGAAAATCTCGTGCCCCACCTGCTCGTCGAAGGTGGGGGCGCGCAGGGACCAGTAATCGCGGATCTCGTCGCGAAGGGTGTAGTTCGCCGTCATGAAGGTCAGCTGGTTGGTGGGGATCGCGGCGTTCCTCTAGGGCGAAAACGAACAACCGTCAAACTATAATGATTATAAACTATAGAATAGAACAGTTACAAACTAGGTGAATTACATTGGGATTAAAGTAATTCTAAAAGATATTTCTTGCGCTCAACTCGCAGGAGCCATAGGAGGGCACCGCTCTCCAGACTCCTTGCGAGGCTCACGATGCCACTGCCCAGACTGCTTTTCGGCGCCGCCCTGGCGCTCGCCGCTTTCCTGCCCCTTCCGTCCCATGCCGCCGACACCATCACGGTCACCGACATCGCGGGCCGCAAGGTCGAGGTGAAGGCGCCGGTCGAGAAGGTGATCCTCGGCGAGGGCCGGCAGATGTACTTCGTCGCCGCCCTCGACACGGACCAGCCGTTCAAGCGCGTGGTCGGCTGGCGCGACGACCTGCAGAAGGCGGATCTCGACGGCTACAGGGACTACCTCGCCAAGTACCCGCAGATCGACAAGATCCCCACCTTCGGAGGCTTCAAGGAGGGCACCTTCGACGTGGAGCAGGCCGTCTCCCTCAGGCCCGACGCGATCATCCTCAACATCGAGGCGAAGACCGCCACCGACGACGCCAAGCTCATCGAGAAGCTCGCCAGGATCGGCATTCCCGTGGTCTTCGTCGACTTCCGCGAAAAGCCCTTCGAGAACACCGATGCCAGCATGCGCCTCATCGGCAAGCTCTTCGGCAAGGAGACGCGCGCGGAGGAGTTCATCGCGTTCCGCAAGGAGCAGATCGAGCGCGTGACGCAGACCCTCGCCAAGGCCAATCCCGCCCAGCCCCTCGTGATGATGGAGCGCGCAGGCGGCTATTCCGACGATTGCTGCATGTCCTTCGGCAACGAGAACTTCGGCAAGTTCGTGGAGGTCGCCGGCGGGCGCAACCTCGCCGCCAAGATCATCCCCGGCACCTTCGGCGTCGTGAACCCTGAGCAGATCATCGCCGCCAACCCGGACCACGTGATCGTCACCGGCTCGAACTGGGAGCTCTACGTGCCCGGCGGCGCCTGGGTGGGCGTCGGCTCCGGCGCCGACAAGGCCAAGGCGCGCGCCAAGCTCGCCGGCCTGATGAAGCGAGCGGCCTATACCGGCGTGAAGGCGGTGAAGGACAACAAGGTGCACGCGATCTGGCACCAGTTCTACAACAGCCCCTACCAGTTCGTCGCCATCCAGGCGATGGCCAAGTGGCTGCACCCGGAGCTGTTCAAGGACCTCGATCCCGAGGCCACCATGAAGACGCTCTACGAGCGCTTCCTGCCGGTGCCCTACAAGACCGGCTACTGGGTCTCCCTCACCGACAAGGAATAGGCTCTTGGCCCACTCTCCCGCCATTGCCATTCGTGAGGGACGCGGTGCCTACCGCGTCCTCGTGCAGCGCAAGAAGCTCGTGCTTCTTGCGCTCGGGCTCGTTCTCGCCCTGTCCGTGATCGCCGATCTGGGCTTGGGACCCGCGCGCTATTCCATGCGCGAGGTCGTGCTGGCCCTGATGGGCTCGCCGGAGGTCTCGCTGCAGATCAGCGTGGTGATCTGGGACATCCGCATGCCGGTGGCGCTGATGGCGGTGATCGTCGGCGCGGCGCTCTCCGCAGCGGGCGCGCAGATGCAGACCATCCTCAACAACCCGCTCGCGAGCCCCTTCACGCTCGGCATCTCGGCGGCGGCGAGCTTCGGCGCCTCCGTCGCCCTCGTGTTCGGCATCGGCTTCCTGCCCTGGGCCATCGACTACGTGGTGTCGCTCAACGCGCTGCTCATGGCGCTCGCCGCCGCTCTCTTCATCCATTTCATGAGCCAGCGCCGCGGCGTGACCGTGGAGACCATCGTGCTGCTCGGCATCACCCTCGTCTTCACCTTCAACGCCCTGCTCGCCCTCGTGCAGTATCTCGCCTCCGAGCAGGCGCTCGCGGCGGTGGTGTTCTGGACCATGGGCAGCCTCACCCGCGCCACCTGGCCGAAGCTCGCCATCACCACGGCGGTTCTCGCGGTGTCCCTGCCCCTCTTCATGCGCCGCGCCTGGGCGCTCACGGCGCTGCGGCTCGGCGACGACAAGGCGGCGAGCTTCGGCGTCAACGTGCGCTGGCTCCGGCTCGAGACCATGATGATCATCAGCCTGCTCGCCGCCGTGCCGGTGGCCTTCGTGGGCACCATCGGCTTCATCGGCCTGGTGGGCCCGCACATCGCCCGCATGCTGGTGGGCGAAGACCAGCGCTACTTCCTGCCGGCCTCGGTGCTGTCGGGCGCTGCGATCCTCTCGCTCACCTCGGTCGTCAGCAAGTCCATCGTGCCCGGCACCATCTTTCCCATCGGCATCATCACGGCCCTCGTGGGCGTGCCGTTCCTGTTCAGCCTGATCATGTCCACCCGGAGGCGCGCATGGTAGCGACCCTGCAACTCAACCAAGTCGGCGTCCGCTACGGCAAGCAGGAGGTGCTCTCCGGCGTCACCACGCCGGTGCTGAAGGGCGGCGAGGTCACGGCGGTGATCGGCCCGAACGCGGCGGGCAAGTCGAGCCTGTTCCGGCGCATCGCGGGCCTGCTCGACGGGCCGGGCGAGATCCGCCTCGGCAACGGCGCGTCCCCGTCGCCTGCGCCCCATGTCTGCTACATGCCGCAGGACACCTCCGTGAACACGGTGCTCACCGTGTACGAATCCGTCCTGCTCGCCCGCAAGCAGGGCGCGCCGCGCAAGGTGACGGACGAGGATCTCCAGGAGGTCGACCGCGTGCTCTTCAGCCTGCGGATCGAGCCCATCGCGTTCAAGGGCCTGAACGAGCTCAGCGGCGGCCAGAGGCAGCTCGTGTCGCTCGCCCAGGTGCTCGTGCGCGAGCCGAGGATCCTGCTCCTCGACGAGCCGACGAGCGCCCTCGACCTGCACCGGCAGGTCGAGGTGCTGGCGCTGATCCGCTCCCTGGCGCGCGAGCGCGACATCTGCGTGGTGCTCGCCATCCACGACCTCAACCAGGTGCTGCGGGTGGCCGACCGGGTGATGGTGATCGATGCGGGCACCATGGTGGGCTGCGGCCCGGTGGAGGACGTGATCACCTCGACCCTGCTGCAGAACATCTACCGGGTCGACGGCCGCATCGAGCGCTGCTCGCGCCTGTGCCCGCACGTGATCATCGACGGGCCGATCGGCCAGGCGTGATGGAGCAGGCGGTCCTGGGCAGCCTCGCACCAGCCCGGCTGCCTATACCGGGATCCTCTCGAATCAGGAAATCCCGTGCATGATCCTTGGAATGCCTGAACGCCGATCGGACGAGCGGTTCGCCACCGTGCTGGAAGGATGGATCGGGGATCCCGAACGCAAGACGCGCATCGAGTGCTCGGTTCTGGACCTGTCGCTTTCCGGCGTGCGCCTTGTGATTCCCGGCTCCGCGGACGTGCCTCTGGAATTCGAGCTGCAGATCCCCGACGCCCGTGCAGCAGCCATGGCGCGGCTGATCTGGACGGACGGAATCCATTACGGCGCACAATTCACGGGCTGAGACAGCGTCCGCGCTCCGCGCGCTTCACTCTTCAGGCCGGGTCGAGGCTGCTCAGGAAGAGAGACCCCTGAAGAAAGAGGCGCTCCAGGAGCGCCTTCAGAATGTCATGGGGCCATGATGTAGAAGTCTTTGAAGGTCAGCTTCAGGTTCGGATCGATCTTGGCGAACTCGACGGCCGATCTCGAACCGGTCCCATCCGGATCGTAGTACAGCGAACCCGTGTCCTTGTTGTAGATGATGCGGTCGTTCGCGTCGTGCGCCGCGGTCCCCGTCCAGAAGGCACTCGCCTTCATGTCCCGGCCGGCAGAACCCACGCCCTTGAAGACCGCCGTCGACAGAACGATCGTGTCATACCTCACGCTGAAATCGGTGATCGTATCGACATTGGATCTCGATGGAGTCCGGGTGAACACGAAGGCATCATAGCCGCCGTGACCGGTGAGGACATCGCGGCCGGCTTCGCCCAGAATGAAGTCGTCGCCGCTGCCGCCCCAGATCGTATCGTTGCCCGTGTAGCCCCACAGCGAGTCGTTGCCCCGGTTGCCCTGGATCCAGTCGTTTCCGCCACGCCCGTCGATCGCGTCGGCGCCGCTCCCGCCGAAGATTTCGTCGCCACGGGCAGTTCCGGTCGTTTCCCCGTCCGCGTAAATAGTCGCCATGTCCCAGCCTCTCATCCGCTGCAGTAAAGTGCATCGAGCCTCGGCCGCTCGCCCTTTCCGAAGAGGCGAAGCAGTTTCAGGCTCGCTTGGAGGCTATCTTGTGTAGGAAAAGATGGCGTGTGAGGGCGCACATGGCGGGCTGCAGGAAAGAGAACCCTCGTGAAAAGACGGCATGGCCCGCAGCGGGTCGAATGACAGACCCTATTCCTAGTAATAAGAAGAAAAGGGCCGCGCCCAGTCCTGAGTTTGACTGTGTTCGCGACCCTTCGACCGTATTTGCCCCTACGGCGACCCTCTCTTAAAACAAGGTTTACAAGCCCGCAAGCCAAAATAGTTTGCAAATAAACCAAGTCTTGCGTCAGAATAGCGCAGAAATTCGCTTGACACGCCCAATTCCAATCTCTAGATGCCACATTTAAGACATAATACTACACAAATAGATAGGTTTACCGACCTTTTATTTGCCCCTACGGGTCGGCTCCTTGAAGCGCCCCTGCAAAGCGGGCGCTTCTTTTTTTGATTCCGCTCCCTGCCGGCATGCGCGAGGCCGTCACGAGGCCCCCTGCGGGGCGAAGAAGCAGATGATGGCCCGCGTCCGCGGCTCCTCGCAGAGATGGAACTTGGCATCCGGCGACATCTTGGTGTGGTCCTGCCCGATCAGGCGCCCGTCCCAGAGCCGCCATCCCTCGGCGGTCTGGGTGACGGTCTCGCCCCGCCCCTCGATCAGCTCGCGGCAATCCCGGTCGTCGCAGCACCAGTGCGGGTACCAGCCATGGGCGAGAGCCGGCGCGCCGATCAGGCAGGCCGCCGCAAGCACCATCCATCGCCTTCCGACGGCCATCGGGGCACGCCTTTCCCGAGGCGTCCGCCTCGTCCGACCAGCTTGCCCTTGATCTTGGCGCGCGCCCCTGGGCCCGTCCAGCCCTGCCCCAGCGGCAGGGTCCGGCCCGTTCGAGGCCGGACCTAGCCGTCGGCCCTCAGGAACGGCTCGACCTTGCCCTTGAGCTTGATGGTCATGGGGTTGCCGAAGCGGTCCTTGGCGTTGCCGGCGGTGACGCGGACCCAGCCCTCGCTGACGCAGTACTCGTCCACGTTGGTTTTCTCGACCCCGTTGAAGCGGATGCCGACGCCCTTCGCGAGCAGCTCCTCGTTGTAATAGGGGCTGTCCGGGTTCGAAGACAGGCGGTCGGGAAGCGTGTCGGTCATGCGGGGATCTCTCCGGTCGGGTTCGATGGGCCGGCAACCTACCCCTTCGGCCTCCCGATGCCAATTCCGGCCTCCCCCTGCGTGACAAGTCTGGCGGGATGTCCTACTTTCGTTGAACGCCCCAAGGGAACACTCCTGGGGCAGGACGACAATCCGCGGCCTACGCGGAAGCGGTTTCAGGGAGAGAAAGACTTGTCGGCGGCAACGGACGACATCCATACCGACTTTTCCGAGAACATGAGCTATGGGGACTATCTCCGGCTCGACACCCTCCTCTCCGCCCAGTCGCCGCTCACCCAGGAGCACGACGAGCTTCTCTTCATCACCATCCATCAGGTCATGGAGCTGTGGCTCAAGCTCCTGAACCGGGAGCTCGACACGGCGCTGGCCCATATCCGCGCCGACGAGCTCCAGCCCGCCTTCAAGTGCACCGCCCGCATCAACCGGATCCAGGAGCAGCTGATCCAGGCCTGGACCGTGCTCTCCACCATGACCCCTTCGGACTACCTGAGCTTCCGCCCGGCGCTCGGCAAATCCTCCGGCTTCCAGTCCTGGCAGTACCGTCTCGTGGAGTTCAAGCTCGGCGCCAAGGAGGCGGCGAAGATGGCGCCGCACCGGCACCGCAGCGACCTCGCCGAGCAGCTCGAGGCCGCCTACCGCGCCCCGAGCCTCTACGACGAATCCTTGCGCCTGCTGGCCCGGCGCGGTTACGCCATCCCGGCGGAGGTGCTCGAGCGGGACGTGACCCAGCCCTACGCGGCCCACCCGCAGGTCGAGGCGGCCTGGGAGGAGATCTACCGCCACGCGGGCGAGCATTTCGACCTCTATGAGCTCGCCGAGGAGCTGGTCGACCTGGAGGATGCGTTCCAGCAATGGCGCTTCCGCCACATGAAGACCGTGGAACGCATCATCGGCATGCGCAGCGGCACCGGCGGCAGCAGCGGCGTGGCCTATCTGCGCAAGGCGCTGGAAAAGTACTTCTTTCCCGAACTCTGGTCCGTGCGCGGCAAGCTATAAACCGGTTGAGAGCATCATGCTTGATCTTCGTTCCCAGTTCTCCCGCTTCCTCGGCGCCGAGCCGGACCGGCTGCATTTCGCAGCCCACAGCCATCACCCCTGGCCGGACGTGACCCGCGAGGCGCAGGTGCAGGCCTGGGACGACGCCGCGCGCCTGATGGACGACAAGTGGGAGCACGTCCTGGGTCCCGTGCTCGACGAGTTCCGCGGCCACGTGGCCGGGCATCTCAACCTGCCCGATCCCGAAACCATCGCGGTGGCGCCGAACACCCACGAATTCCTCAAGCGCATTCTCTCCTGCTTCCCGTCCGACCGCCCCGTGCGCATCCTGACCTCGGACGGCGAGTTCCACTCCTTCACGCGCCAGATCGCGCGCCTGGAGGAGGAGCGGCTCGTCGCCGTGACGCGCGTGCCGGCCGAGCCTTTCGCCACCTTCGAGGACCGCTTCCACGCGGTGGCGCAGCAGGGCTTCGACCTCGTCTTCGTCAGCCAGGTCTTCTTCAACTCGGGCTTCGCCCTCGACGGGCGCCATCTCGCGGAATGCAGCCGCGAGGGCGCGATGATCGTGATCGACGGCTATCACGGCTTCATGGCGCGGCCGACGGATCTCGGCAGCATCGCCGAGCGCGTGTTCTACATCGCAGGCGGCTACAAATACGCCATGGCCGGCGAAGGCGCGTGCTTCATGCACTGCCCGCCCGGCTGGGGCCTTCGCCCGCGCGACAGCGGCTGGTATGCGGCCTTCGGCAACCTCGCCAACGCGCAGAGCGGACAGGTCGCCTACAGCGACGACGGCTGGCGCTTCATGGGCGCGACCTTCGACCCGTCAGGGCTCTACCGCTTCAACGCGGTGATGCGCTGGCTCGCGGACGAAGGCATCACCCCGGGCATCATCCATGCCCATGCCAAGGCCCTGCAGCAGCATTTCCTGCGCCGCATCGAGGGCTCCGCCCTGTTCGAGCAGGCCTCCCTCGTGGTGCCGGCCGACGAGGTGCGCCGCGGCAACTTCCTCACCTTCCAGACGCCCGCCGCGCAGGCGATCCACAACGACCTGAAGGAGCTGCGCGTGGTGACGGACGTGCGCGGCCAGCGCCTGCGCCTCGGCTTCGGCATCTACCAGACCGAGGAGGAGGTGGACGACCTCGTGCGGCGCATCGACGAAGCGGGCGCGCTGGAGTCCCTGCCCGCCAATGCCTCCTCGGCGGCCTGATCCTTACAGCCCCACCATCCTCATGCCCGCTTCCGGATAGCGCGTGCCGGCGGCTGCGCCCGGCGGGATGATGCGGTCGATGCGGGCGAGGTCCTCGGGCGTCAGAGAGACGTCGAGGGCGCCCACATTCTCCTCCAGGTAGCGGCGGCGCTTGGTGCCGGGGATCGGCACGATGTCCTCCCCCTGCGCCAGCACCCAGGCGAGCGCAAGCTGCGAGGGCGCGCAGCCCTTCTCGCGGGCCATGGCCTCGATCTCGCGCACCAGGTCGAGGTTCTTCCGGAAGTTCTCGCCCTGGAAGCGCGGCGAGTTGCGGCGGAAATCGTCTTCCGCGAGATCGTCCACGCTCCTGATCTGCCCGGTGAGGAAGCCGCGGCCGAGGGGCGAATAGGGCACGAAGCCGATGCCCAGCTCGCGCAGCAGGGGCAGGATCTCGTCCTCCGGATCGCGGCTCCAGAGGGAGTATTCCGTCTGAAGGGCGGCGATGGGATGGACGGCATGGGCGCGGCGGATGGTCTGCGGGCCGGCCTCCGAGAGGCCGAGGAAACGCACCTTGCCCTGGCGCACGAGATCCGCCATGGCGCCGACCGTGTCCTCGATGGGCGTGTCGGGATCGACCCGGTGCTGGTAGTAGAGATCGATCACGTCGACCTTCAGCCGCCGCAAGCTCGCCTCGCAGGCCTGGCGCACGTAATCCGGCTTGCCGCTGATGCCGAGGCGCTCGCCGTTGGGCCCGCGCACATTGCCGAACTTGGTGGCGAGCACCACCCTGTCGCGCCGGTCCGCGATGGCGCGGCCGACGAGTTCCTCGTTGCGGCCGACGCCGTACATGTCCGCCGTGTCGAGGAAGGTGACGCCGAGCTCGACGGCGCGGTGGATCGTGGCGATGGATTCCGCCTCGTCGCCGCTGCCGTAGAACTCCGACATGCCCATGCAGCCGAGGCCGAGGGCGGATACCTGCAAGGGGCCGAGCCGGCGCTGCTGCATGGGAGATCTCCGGTTGCTGTGGACCAGAGGTGAACTGGCCTTCGCCCAACCGGTTTCAAGCCGCGAGGCGCGATCTCAGGGGGCGGTCACGCCGGAGCGGTTGAAGAGAAGAGCGCCCGGATGAAGGCGCATCGCCTCCTCCGTACAGGCCTCGGGACCGAGACGGCCGCGCAGGCGCGGATAGCGCCGGGCGAGATCGGCGAGGGTGACGTTCGCCGCGACGCGCGGATGGGCGACGCAGAGGGCGCCGTCCCTGCCCCAGGCGGCCTCGAACGGCAGCGGATCGACCGCTTCGGGAAGCTGGATCCCGAAGCGGTCGTAGACGTCGATCACCGTGCCGTCGCGGGTGGTCGCATCATCGTCGCCGCCGTAAGCCGCGCGCAGCATGTGGATGCAGGCCGCATGGAGATCGCGCATGGGCGCATCCGCTCTGTCGTCCCACGGACGGTAGCCCATGAGGATGCACTTGCCCTCCGCCCCGCTGGTGCAGGTGAAGGCGATGCCGCTCTCGTTCAGGAGCGGCAGGCCGAGGCGGCGCCCTCGGGCATCGGGCAGGCAGGCCTCGCGGCTGCCCTGCCCCGCAGCCTCCTCGATCAGCAGATGGTAGAGAACGAGCGGCTCGCCCGAGGCCGGGTGCTCCTCGTGCACGGAATCGATCAGCACCCGCAGGGTCTCGCCGCCCTCCTTGATGACGAGGCGCGCGCCGACGAGGGCCTCGCGGGCCAGCACGCGGCCATCGTCGAGACGCAGGCGGAACTCGCCCCGCGCGATCTCGAGGCGGCCGCCTGCCGCCTGCGCCGGCTGCAGGGCGGTCAGGTTCGCCGCGAAGGCGAGAGCCGCGATGAGGAAGCGGAGCGGCATGGCGATGCGGCAGAGGCCGGCCTCTTGTGGATGCAGGCCTCCGCCTCTCCGTCACCGGAGGTCGATGCGTTCGCCATCCTTGAGGATGACGATCACAACTTCGGCAGCAGCATCTTCTCCCGTGCCGTGGAGAGCGACGCCGTTGATGTTACGGCCATTCATGTTGCGGCCGTTGATGTTCCGCCCGTTCAGGCTGCTGCCGTTGATGTTGCGGCCGTTGATGTTTCGGCCATTGTCCAGGGTCAGCGCACCGACCTCCGGCGCCGCATAAAGGCCCGACGCCAGCAGGAGAGGCAAGGCATAGAGAAGCTTCATATCAGATGTCCTCTTAGGCCCCTTGGTTGAAAGTGTCCTTTTCAGACATTCTTGTGAAACTTTATATCGTCAAGAGGCCACAGGACCTCAATGAACTTCCGGTTGAAAAAATGACCTTTGGGAAAGGCGTGTGCTTCAGCGCACATGGCCCGTCGGAAGGCTTGGCCTTTCAGGAGCCCGCAACGGTCACACGGCCTGCCCGGCGCACCAGCCGGAGGACCAGGCCCATTGGAAGTTATAGCCGCCGAGCCAGCCGGTCACGTCGACCACCTCGCCGATGAAGTAGAGGCCGGGCACCGCCTTGGCCTCCATGGTGCGGGAATCGAGCTCGCGGGTGTCGACGCCGCCGAGCGTCACCTCCGCCGTGCGGTAGCCCTCCGACCCGGCGGGCTTGAAGCGCCAGCGGTTCACCGCATCCGCCACGGCGCGCAGCCGCTTGTCGGAATAATCCGCCAGATGGGCGGGGCCTTTCTCGGTCTCGGCGACGAGCTGCGCCAGCCGCTTCGGGAGAAAGGCCGCGAGCGCCGTCTGCAGCGCCTGACGCCCGTTCTGCGCGCGGGCGGCGCGCAGCTCCTCGAACAGGTCGACGCCCGGCAGGAGGGAGAGCTCGATCTCGCCGCCCTCGCGCCAATAGGACGAGATCTGCAGGATCGCAGGCCCGCTCAGGCCGCGATGGGTGAAGAGCAGCGCCTCCGAAAACCGCGTCCTGCCGCAGGCCGCCACCGCATCGACGGCGACGCCGGCGAGGGGCGCGAGCCGCGCCAGCATGGTGGGCTCGAGCGTCAGCGGCACGAGGGCAGGCCGTGTCTCCACGACCTTCAGGCCGAATTGCTCCGCGAGATCGTAGCCGAAGCCGGTGGCGCCCATCTTCGGAATGGACTTCCCGCCCGTCGCCACCACGAGCGAACGGCACTGCACCGCGCCTTGGGAGAGCTGCAGCGCGAACCCTTCCGAGGTCCTCTCGACCGATCGCACGGAGGTGGAGAGGCGAAGCTCCGCCTGCGCCTGCCGCATCTCGGCGAGCAGCAGGTCGACGATCTGCTTCGAGGAGCCGTCGCAGAAGAGCTGGCCCAGGGTCTTCTCGTGATAGGCGATACGATAGCGCTCCACGAGGGCGATGAAGTCGGCTTGCGTGTAGCGGCGCAGGGCCGAGATGCAGAAGCTCGGATTCTGCGAGATGTAGTTCGCCGGAGCCGCATGGAGATTGGTGAAGTTGCAGCGCCCGCCGCCGGAAATGCGGATCTTCTCGCCGGGCTTCGCCGCATGGTCGATCACCAGCACGGAGCGACCGCGCTTGCCGGCCTCGGCCGCGCACATCATTCCGGCCGCGCCTGCGCCGAGCACCACAACGTCGTACCGATCCAAGAGAAATCTTCCTGAGCGCCGTCCAGGCCGATAAGGGCACGCCTCGACCGAGGGCTTCCGGTCCTGCGAGACGCTCTCAGTATGCGGCCGGAGCCGTCGATGCAAGCGGCTCACGATTGCGCGAGGGCGGGAAGCATGCCAACGCTTCCGCATTGAGCCTTCGCGCTTGTCCGTCGATCCATCCTTCGCCACGCCCCATGACGCATCTCTCCGAATACGGCGCCCTCTTCGCCGCCGCCTTCCTTTCGGCTACGATCTTCCCGTTCCAGTCGGAGGCCGTGCTCTTCGCCATGCTGGTGGCCGAGCATTACACTTGGTGGATGCTCATCCTCGTGGCGAGCGTGGGCAACATTCTGGGCTCGATCGTAAACTGGTTCCTGGGCCGCTTCTTCGCCCATTTCGAGGATCGCCGATGGTTTCCGGTGAAGCGCCATCAGATGGCCAGGGCCGAAGCCTGGTATCACCGCTACGGGCGCTGGACCCTGCTGCTGAGCTGGGTCCCCATCATCGGCGATCCGCTCACCATCGTGGCGGGGTTGCTGCGCGAGCCCCTGCGATTTTTCATCCCCCTCGTGGCACTGGCGAAGACCGGGCGGTATCTCGCCGTCGGAGCCTTGAGCCTGGGGTGGATTTGAAGCCTACTGTCATTCCGGGGCCGCGTAGCGGAGCCCGGAATCGCAGTGGGACGTCTCTCACGGCCCCTGCAGGCTCGACCAGATCTCCTCCAGGTGCCGCGGCCCGAGGACGGCGCCGGAATTGGCGCGGATCACCGCCTCCATGCCGGCCGGAGCCTCGTTGGTCATGGCCCAGTGAACCGCCTCGCGCAGGGTGGCGAATTCCCGGATGTCGCTGGGGTGGCCTTGGCCGGCCGTGCCGATGGGCTCGTATTGCAGGTGGGCGGGGGCGTCCAGTTCGTCCTTGCTCAGCATGGGGCGGTCCTGTCTCGTTCAGGATGGCTCAGGCAGGACAACGCCTTCAGGCAGGAGGCGTTTCAGCCCTGTGCTCCTCCCGGGCCTCTTCCCACACCTCGCGCGCCGCATCGGCGTTGATCGCCGCGATGGCGAGGCCCACGATGAGATCCGGCCAGGCGGAGAGGGTCGCCGCCGTCACCAGCCCGGCGCCGACGATGGCCACGTTGGCGAAGGCGTCGTTGCGGGCGGAGAGGAACGCCGCCTTCGTCAGGCTGCCGCCGTGCTGGCGATGGCGGGCGAGCAGGAGGGCGCAGGCGAGGTTGACCGCGAGCGCCCCCATCCCGGCGAGCGACAACGGCACGGGCTCCGGCGCGACCGGCGCCCAGAACTTCTCCCAGGCCATCCAGAGGGTGGCGAGGCCCGGCACGAGGATGATGCCGGCCAGCACCATCCCGACCCGCGCCCGCATCCGGGCCGTGAGGCCCATGGCCAGCAGGATGAGGAGGTTGATGGAGGCGTCCTCCAGGAAATCGACGCTGTCGGCGAAAAGCGACACCGACCCGATGGCGAGCGCCACCGAGAACTCGACCCCGAAATAGCCGAGGTTGAGGGCCGCCACGACGGCGACTGCCCGGCGCAGGGGCTGGCTGACGGCCTGCTGGTTCATGGATATCCCCCCGCGTCGGGTCCTAGCAAACGCGACGGGCTGTTTCCAGCCGGGCGGGCCGGCGAGCAATTCCATTGCGGCACGGCAGGCGCGACCACAAGGAATGGCAAATTTTCTTGCAAATCGCGCAATTTGAGTCGAACAAGGCCCAAAGTCTCAGGGGAAGCCATGCCAGCCTATCGTTCTCGCACCACCACCCACGGCCGCAACATGGCAGGGGCCCGCGGCCTCTGGCGGGCCACGGGCATGAAGGATTCCGATTTCGGCAAGCCGATCATCGCCGTGGTCAACTCCTTCACCCAGTTCGTGCCGGGCCACGTCCACCTCAAGGACCTCGGCCAGCTCGTGGCGCGGGAGATCGAGAAGGCCGGCGGCGTCGCCAAGGAGTTCAACACCATCGCGGTGGATGACGGCATCGCCATGGGCCATGACGGGATGCTCTATTCCCTGCCCTCCCGGGAGCTGATCGCCGATTCCGTCGAGTACATGGTCAACGCCCATTGCGCCGACGCGATGGTGTGCATCTCCAACTGCGACAAGATCACCCCCGGCATGCTGATGGCGGCGCTTCGCCTCAACATCCCGGTCGTGTTCGTCTCCGGCGGGCCGATGGAGGCGGGCAAGGTCGTGCTCAACGGCGTGACCAGGAAGCTCGACCTCGTGGACGCCATGGTGGCCGCCGCGGACGACAAGGTGGCCGACGAGGACATCAAGGCCATCGAGCGCTCCGCCTGCCCCACCTGCGGCTCGTGCTCGGGCATGTTCACCGCCAATTCCATGAACTGCCTCACGGAGGCGCTGGGCCTGTCGCTGCCGGGCAACGGCTCGACGCTCGCCACCCATGCCGACCGCAAGCGCCTCTTCGTGGAAGCGGGACACCTGATCGTCGACCTCGCCCGCCGCTATTACGAGCAGGACGACGCAAGCGTGCTGCCGCGTTCCATTGCGTCGTTTGCCGCCTTCGAGAACGCCATGACCCTCGACATCGCCATGGGCGGATCGAGCAACACGGTGCTGCACCTGCTCGCCGCCGCGCACGAGGCGGAGGTTGACTTCACCATGGCGGACATTGACCGCCTGTCGCGCCGCGTGCCGGTGCTGTGCAAGGTCGCGCCTGCGGTTGCGAACGTCCACATGGAGGACGTGCACCGCGCCGGCGGCATCATGGGCATTCTCGGTGAGCTCGACCGCGCAGGGCTGCTCGACACCTCCGTGCCGACCGTCCATGCCGAGACCCTGAAGGCGGCCCTCGACCGCTGGGACGTGCGGCGCACCAACTCCCATGCGGTGCACGACTTCTTCCGCGCGGCTCCCGGCGGCGTGCCGACGCAGACCGCCTTCAGCCAGGAAAGCCGCTACGACAGTCTCGACACGGACCGCGCCTCCGGCGTGATCCGCGATGCGGAGCATGCCTTCTCGAAGGATGGCGGCCTCGCCGTGCTCTCCGGCAATCTCGCGCTCGACGGCTGCATCGTGAAGACGGCGGGCGTGGACGAGAGCATCCTCGTGTTCTCGGGTCCTGCCATCGTCTTCGAGAGCCAGGACGATGCGGTGAGCGGCATCCTCAACGGCAAGGTCAAGGCCGGCGACGTGGTGGTCATCCGCTACGAGGGACCGCGCGGCGGGCCGGGCATGCAGGAGATGCTCTACCCCACGAGCTACCTGAAGTCGAAGGGCCTCGGCAAAGCCTGCGCGCTCATCACCGACGGGCGCTTCTCCGGCGGCACCTCGGGGCTTTCGATCGGACACGTCTCGCCGGAAGCGGCGGAAGGGGGCACCATCGGCCTCGTGCGGGACGGCGACCGGATCGAGATCGACATCCCGAACCGCCGCATCCACCTCGCGGTGGACGAGGCGGAGCTGGAGCGCCGCCGCGCCGAGCAGGAGGCCAGGGGCTGGCAGCCCGCCGCCCCCCGCAAGCGCAAGGTGTCCGCAGCCCTCAAGGCCTATGCGATGCTCGCCACCAGCGCCGCCAAGGGCGCCGTGCGCCAGATCTGACCGGCGCGAATACGCGCCCGAGGATCTCCCGCGGCAGCGAAGCCCCTGCCCGGTGCGGCCCTGACCCGCGTTATCCTTCCGGTGAAGCAAACTCCCCCTGAATCCCCGATTCAGGGGGAGTTCTTTTGTGCTTACCTGTTCGCGTCGAAAGGACGGCACCACCAGGAACGACCGTCCAGCGCCCCCACGGGGTGCAGGGCACACAGGGGGCGCGAGAACAACACCGGTCTCGGGGCGCATGCATGGCTTCTGCGGAGGAGATCTTCACCTGGGAGGGCATCAGCCTGCCCTCCTATTGGGGCGGCAACTTCGCGACGCCGAGCGGCCGGGCGGCCCTGGACGCGATCCGGGCCGCGGGCGCCAACACCGTGACCCTGGTCCCGAGCTTCTTCATGCAGACCGAGTTCAGCAGCACGGTGCGGCTGAACCTCGACCCGCACAACCCTGCGAACAGCGAAAGCGATACCTTCGCGCAGGTGGAGGCGGCGATCCGGAGCGCGGCGGCCAAGGGCCTGAAGGTCGTGCTCAAGCCGCATCTGGAAACGGACAACCGCGTGTGGCGTGCCGAGATCGCGCCTGCCGATCCCGATCTCTGGTTCCGGAACTACAAGAGCATGATCGTGGAATACGCGAGGGTGGCGCAGGCCGGGGGCGCCGCCATGTTCGTGATCGGGACCGAGATGAGGAGCATGACGGCTGCGCACTACACCGCGAAGTGGATCGACATCATCGATGCGGTGCGCGCCGTCTACAACGGCCCCCTGACCTATGCGGCAACGGATCCGGAGGCCGCGCAGGTGGCGTTCTGGGACAGGCTCGACGTCATCGGGATCAATGCGTACTTCCCGATGACCGACAGCGACGATCCTTCCGTCGCGCAGTTGATCGATGCATGGATCAAGCCCTCGCCCATCGGCTACACCGACGCGATCCACAAGGGGATGTCGGCCGTCGACTACTACAGGTCGATCGCAGCCCAATGGGGCAAGCAGATCGTCTTCACGGAAGTGGGCTATCAGAGCATCGACGGCACCGCCCGCGACCCTGGCGTCTACGAGCCCGCGGGCACGCCGGACGATCAGGAGCAGAAGAACGCCTACGAGGCGCTCTTTCATGTCATGCAAAATTACGGCGGGTCGTGGCTCGACGGCGCGTTCCTGTGGAGCTACCAGACCGTGGCGGATGCGTATTGGGCGTCCGACTACACCACCCAGGGCAAGCCCGCGGATGCCGTCGTGACGACGGGCTATTCGAGCCCCGCCCACGGCGCCGGGCTGATGCGCATCGGCACGGCGGGCTCGGACTGGCTGGAGGGCGGGTATCACAACGACCTGCTCCATGGCGGCGGCGGAGCCGATATTCTCTGGGGCGGCGCGGGCGGCGACGTGCTGGACGGCGGCACGGGCGCCGACGTCATGCGCGGCAAGTCCGGCAACGACACCTATCTCGTGGACGAATCCGGCGATCAGGTCATCGAGGACGGGCCGGGAGGCGGCAGCGACACCGTGGCAAGCTCGGTCAGCTATGGACTGCCCGCCCATGTGGAGAATCTCACGGCCTTTGGCGCCTCTTCCCTCACCCTGATCGGCAATGCGCTGAACAACGTCGTCACGGGAACGGACGGGCATGACGCGATCGATGGCGGCGCGGGGGCGGATACCATGAGCGGCGGCCTCGGCGACGATACATACCGGATCGACGACCGCGCCGACCGGACCATCGACAGCGGGGGCGTCGATGCCGTCATCGCGAGCATCACCCATGCGCTCGCCCCCGATGTCGAGCACGCCGTGGCATCCGGCGCATCCTCCGTTGCGCTCACCGGCAACGCATCCGCCAACATGCTCACCGGCAATGCCGGGCGCAACCTGCTCGCGGGCGCCGCCGGCAGCGACAGCCTCTCCGGCGGCGGCAGTCACGACACCCTGAACGGCGGCTCCGGCAACGACAGGCTGTCAGGCGGCGCGGGCAGGGACAGCTTCGTGTTCGACACCAGGCTCGGCACCTCCAAGACGGACCGGACGGTGAACTTCGACACGATCGCCGATTTCTCGGTGAAGGACGACACGATCCGGCTGGAGAACAGGATCTTCACGAAGCTGAAGAAGACCGGCACGCTGAAGGACGAGTTTTTCGTCACCGGCACCCAGGCCAAGGACAGGAACGACCACATCGTCTACAACAAGAAGACGGGCGTGCTCTCCTACGACGCCGACGGCTCGGGAATGGGCAGGGCGGTCGAGTTCGCCGTGCTGAAGAAGAGCCTGGCGCTCACCTCAAAGGACCTCCTCGTCCTCTAGAGGCCAAGCGGCATGTGCGAAAACGCACATCAGATTGGATGGCACCCATCATTTTTCTGCCTCGAACCCCGTCTCCCCCTCCAAACGAGGAGTATTCGGCGCGAAGACGCCTTCTATCTCGCCCCGTTACAAGATAACCATGGGGAAGCGAGATGCCGAAACGAGGACATGCAGGTCCGGATGCTCCGGGCCGCGATGAAGTGTCGAACGCCTGTGCAGCCCGGCGGATGATCCGCCTCTTGCAAAGAGCGCCGGCGCCGGGCGCCCTGGCCCTCTCTCTCGCCGCGATCGCTGCTCCGCTCGACCGGGCGCAGGCGGCGTGCACGTCGAGCGTCTCCGGCGGGCGGACGAACGTGGTCTGCTCGGGCAACACCACCGACCATTACTGGGCGCGGGAGAACACGCCGTCGACGGTCGAGGTGCAGGCGGGCACGACCATGCAGACCAGCGGCGCCGCCATCCGCGTGGAAGGCGACAGCACCGTCACCATCGACAACGGCGCAACGGTCACCGTCACCGGCGGCAACGGAGATGGGGCCTTCAACGCGATCTATGCCGAGGACGACGGCAGCACGATCGTCAACAACGGCACGGTGGCGACGCAGCAGAACTCCGTGGACGGCATCGAGGCCACGGGCAGCCGGAACACGCTCGCGAACGGAGGCCGCGTGACCACCCAGGGCATCTCGTCGGAGGCGATGATCGCGCGCGGCCACGACAACGTGCTGCGCAACGGCGGCAGGCTCGAAACGTCGGGCTCGTCGGCCCGCGGCATGATCGCGGAGGGCAACAACAACACCTTCGTCAATACCGGCACGATCAGCACCACGGGCGCCGGCGGCGAGGGCATCCGCGCCGATGGCGGCGGCGTCACGAACCCGGCGCGGAACGCGACCATCGTCAACCGGGGCACCATCGCGACGACCGGCTTCACCGCCGACGGCATCCGCCTGATCGGCAACGCCGGCACAGTCACGAACGAGGGCACGATCACCGCATCGGGCGCCGAGGCGCGCGGCATCAAGCTCGAGGGAACCGGCAACCGGGTGGACAACCGCGGCACCGTGCAGGGCCTGGGCACCGACGGCGAAGGGCTCTACGTCATCAGCAATGCCGGCCAGGGCAACACCATCATCAACCATGCGAGCGGCCGGATCCTGAGCCGCGACGAGGTCGCCCTGCGCGGCCGCTTCGGCGCGGAGGACGTGGAGAATTTCGGGCTCATCCGAACGGACGTCGCGGGCGGCGCCGCCATCGATCTGGGCGACGGCAGCGACTCCCTGCTCATCGGCGCCAGCTCCACCATCCAGGGCCTCGCGAGAGCCGGCGCCGGCACGGACACCTTCAAGCTCGGAGGCGCGACGAACGCCGCCTTCGACGTGCGCGAGATCGGCGCCGGCGCCAAGTACCGCGATTTCGAGCGCTTCGAGAAGGTGGGCACCTCCACCTGGACGACGGAGAAGGACAACAACGCTGCGATGCCGTGGGCCGTGCGCGAGGGCACGCTGCTCGTGACGGGCAGCATGGGCGGCTCCGACATGACCGTCCATCGCGGCGCGACGCTCGGCGGCACGGGCACCGTCGGCAGCATCGATGCGCTTGCGGGCAGCATCCTCTCTCCCGGCGTCGACGGCGCCGCGAGCCGCGCGGGCGTCGGCGACATCCGCACCCTGAACGTGCGCGGCGACGTGAACATCGCCGCCGGCACCACCTATCGCGTGGATCTCAACAACCGCTTCGAGAGCGACCGCATCGTGGCCGACGGTCGGGCGACCATCCGGGGCGGCACGGTGGAGGTCCATGCGGAGCGGGCCGCCTACTCGCCGGGCCGCTGGACGATCCTCACCGCCCGGCAGGGCGTGACCGGGCAGTTCAGCGACGTGGACGACCTGATCTTCTTCCGGCCGATCCTGACCAAGGACGCGAACAACGTCTATCTGGAGCTCCTGCCCGTCTTCACCGACCGGCCTCCGCCCGACGCTCCTCCGGAAGATCCGAGCCGCCCGAGGCCTGCCCCTCCCCTGCAACCGGAGACCACGCCGCCGGTCACGATCCTGCACCACGAAAACCTGTTCCGTGCGGCGGTGCTGTGCCGCCTGCGCTGCTCGGCGTCCAACGCCATGGGCGCGATGCCGTCCTTCGTCGCCATCGATTCCGTTCCGGTTCAGTACGCGGCCGATCTTCCCGGGCGCCATGCCCCGCCCGCCGCTCCCGTTGCCGCCGCGCCGGCACAGCAGGGCACCGGATGGGGCGCGTGGGGCAAGGTGCTCGGCTCCGTTGGCCACAGCGAGGCCACGCCGGTCTCGGCCGCCATGGACCGGGCCACGGGCGGCATCGTGGTCGGCGTCGATGCGGGCCTCGGCACCCCCTACCGCCTCGGCATCGCGGCGGGCTATCTCGCCACCTCCTTCGACATCGACGCGGCGGCAGCCTCGGGCGACATCGAGAGCTTCCATCTCGGCGCCTACGGCTCCGCCGCCTTCGGGGCCCTCGGCCTGCGCGGCGGCGTGGCCTATGCCCATCACGAGATCGACCTCTCCCGCAATGCCGTCGCCGGGCGGTTCCGGGGCGGCGCCGCGAGCACCTCGGCGGATTCCGTGCAGGTGTTCGGCGAGATCGGCTACACGTTCCGGCTTGCGGAGCGGGTGACGCTCGAGCCCTTCGCGGGCCTCGCCTATGTGCATGTGAGCGGCCATGACGTCGTGGAGAACGCCTCGCCGTACCGGGCAACGGGCGAGGTCGCGGCGTTCGACACCCTCTATTCCACCCTCGGCGTGCGGCTCGCCGCCACGGTGCCGACCGAATCAGGCGCCCTCACCTTCAAGGGCATGCTCGGCTGGCGCCATGCCTTCGGCGACGTGCGGCCCGAGGCGCGCTTCACGGTGGACGGCTTCCCGACGCCCTTCCTCGTGGTCGGCGCCCCCATCGACCGCGACAGCCTGGTGGTGGAGGTGGGCGTGAACTGGCAGGTGAACGACACGGTCACCCTCGGCGTGATGTATGACGGCGCCATCGGCCGGCGCGACCAGGAGCACACCCTGCGCGGCTCCTTGAGCGTGCGATTCTAGGACGGACGGCAGCGGCGGGGTCTCCCGCCGCTGCCAAAGGTCTCAGGCACCGCATTCGGCCTTGACGAAACACTGTGTCCTGGATTCCTGTGACGTTCAGAGCCCGCTCAGCCGCAGGATGCCGATGAACCGCTTCGCATGGACCGCCAGCTTTCTCCTGCTCGCAGCGCCGACCCATGCCCAGACGGCGCCGGAGAGCAGGCCGCTTCAGCTCACCGTCCGCCCTTCGGGCGTGGACGGCGAGGCCAACGAGGCGGTCGAGCGGCAGCAGAGGCTGCTCAAGCGCCTCGAGCGCAGCAACCACATGGTGCGCTCCATCTGCATCAATTGCGGCGACGACTGGAAGCACCAGATCTACGCGCCCTTCGATCCCATGGCCTCCTTAAGCCGCTCCGGCCGGGTTTCCGAGGAGCCCGGTAACTAATCTTACAGCTTGGGACAGAGGTCCCAGGCAAAACGGTTGTGCGCCACCCCTCGACCCTCTATATCCGAGGAGGTGAGGACGACCTCATCCTTTCATGACGCCCGGTAGGGACGGCCCTGCCAATGACGGAGGTCCTGTCATGGCATGGATTTGGCTTGCGCTCGCCGGCTTGTTCGAGATCGGCTGGGCGATCGGCTTGAAGTACACCGACGGCTTCAGCCGTCCGCTTCCCTCCGTTCTGACGGCCCTGAGCATGATCGTCAGCGTCCTGCTCCTCGGCCTCGCCCTCAAATCCCTCCCCGTCGGAACCGGCTATGCGGTCTGGACCGGGATCGGCACCGTGGGAACGGCGCTGCTCGGCATCTACCTCTTCGAGGAACCCGCAACAATGCTGCGTCTTGTCTGCATCGGGCTGATCGTCTCCGGGATCCTCGGCCTGAAGATGGCTTCAGGATAGCTTGGGCTGTTAGGGTGGCAGCGTCATGAGGGCATTCACGCACATCAGGCCACACGCTTCGGCTCGGGGACTCCGGGCCTTCGTGCTCGTGGTGTGCCTGGTGATCCTCGGGCTGGAAGGCTGGCGCGACTGGCACGAGCGGGAGCAGGAATTCGCCCGCATCCAGAGCGAGATGAAGAACCTCGCCAAGTCCCTGAGCCAGCATGCGGAGGACATCTTCAACCTCGCCGACGCCATTCTCGTCGACGTGGTGGACCGGATCGAGACCGGCGGCGCCACGCCCGCCGTCATCGCGGCCATGGACGGCTTCTTCACCGAGCGGATCCAGACGCTCCAATCGGTGAAGTCGCTGACGGTCTATGGCGAGGACGGCCTTCTGCTGAGCAGCTCGCTTCCCGGACACCGCTACAAGGTGAACGCTCAGGAGCAGGCCTTCTTCCAGCACCACAAGAACACGATCGACGGGAAGCTCCGCTTCGGATCCCTGATCCGCGACCCGCTCGGCAGCGACTGGGTGCTGACCGTGTCGCGGCGCCTCGCCAAGCCGAACGGCACCTTTGCCGGCGTGGTGCAGATCAGCATCCCGCCCCGCTACTTCGCCAATTTCTTCGGCCGCTTCGACATCGGCTCCCAGGGCACCGTCGCGCTTCTGGGCACCGACGGCACGCTCCTGTCCCGCTATCCTTACCTCGAATCGGCCATCGGAGTGAAGCAGGCCTTCAGCGCATGGGCCGAATCGGGCAGGGTGCCGGGCTTCGGGGAATATGTCTCCCCCATCGACGGCGTGGCGCGGTTCGCGTCCGTTCAGCGCAACCACATCTATCCCGTCATGGTGCTTGCCGCCGTGGGACAGGAGGAGGCCCTCAAGAACTGGAACGAGGAGTTCGTCTTTCGCACGGTCGCCATCGTCATCCTCGTCATCCTCATCGGCACCCTCGGCTGGAACCTTGCCGGGGAGCTGCGCCGGCGCGAGGCCGCAGAGGCGGAACTCGCCGTTCTGGCCACCACCGACGGCCTGACGAGCCTCGCCAACCGGCGCACCTTCGACCGGCGGCTCGAGACGGAATGGCTGCGCGCCGCGCGGGAGAAATCGCCCGTGTCCCTGCTTCTGGTCGATGTGGACCAGTTCAAGGCCTATAACGACATCTACGGCCACCAGGCCGGCGATTCATGCCTGCAGGAGGTTGCCAGGACCATTGCCGGCGCGGCCCGCAGGCCCGCCGATCTCGTCGCGCGCTACGGGGGCGAGGAACTGGTCGTGCTGCTGCCCGGCGTCGACGAGTCCGGCGCGGCTGTCGTCGCCGAGGAGATCCGCGCGAAGGTGGAGGCGCTGACGGTTCCGCACGAGGCGAATGCGCCGATCGGCATCCTCACCGTCAGCGTCGGCAGCGCCACCCGCGTCCCGAGCCTCGACCGCTCCCGCATGGGCCCGAAGGACCTGATCACCCTGGCCGACGCGGCCCTCTACCGGGCCAAGCAGGGCGGCCGCAACCGCGTGGCCACGGCCCAGGCGGCGTGAGCCCCTCGGTTCAGAACACGCATTCCGTGAAAGCCGGCTGCACGGTGCCGTTCCAGCGTCCGTGATACAGCTCCAGCAGGCGCTCCGCCTGCGTGCGGCCCGAAGACACGATCTCCTCCGCATAGGCGAGATGGCGCGTCTCGTCCCGGCCGGACCCGTCGAGGAAGGCGCGGCGCCTGAGGCCTTCGCGGGCGAGCGCCACCGCATCGCGGGCCACGTCCTGCACGGAGCGGCCGGCGATGGTTGCCTTCAGCGCCAGCTTCGGCACGTCGGCGCGCAGCCGCTCGCGCTCCTGTGCGCTCCAGCCCTTCACGAGCTCCCAGGCTCCGTCGAGCGCCGCGTCGTCGTAGAGAAGGCCGGTCCAGAAGGCCGAGAGCGCGACGATGTGCTCGAGCGAGCCCACATCCGCGCCGCGCATTTCGAGATAGCGCTTCAGGCGCACTTCCGGGAACAGGGTGGAGACGTGGTTCGCCCAGTCCGATCGCGTGGCGCGCTCGCCCGGCAGCGGCGCGAACCTGCCCGCGAAGAGATCGCGGAAGGAGGCGCCGGCCACGTCGTGATAGGTCGAGCCGCGCTTGACGAAATACATCGGCACGTCGAGCGCCCAATCCACGTAAGCCTCGTAGCCGAAGCCCTCGTCGAAGGCGAAGGCCATCATGCCCGTGCGGTCCTTGTCCGTGTCGAGCCAGATCCGCGAGCGCATGGACAGATAGCCGTTGGGCTTTCCGTCCGTGAAGGGCGAGTTGGCGAAGATCGCCGTCGCGATGGGCTGCAGCGCCAGCGACACGCGCAGCTTCCTCACCATGTCGGCTTCGGACGCGTAGTCCATGTTCACCTGCACGGTGGACGTGCGGTACATCATGTCGAGACCGAGCGAGCCGACCTTCGGCATGTAGTCCGTCATGATGCGATAGCGCGCCTTCGGCATCACGGGCGTTTGAGCGCGCGTCCAGAGCGGGCTCATGCCGAGGGTGAGGAAGCCGATGCCGAGCCCTTCGCCGACGGCCTTCGCGTCGGCGAGGTGCCGGGCCGTCTCCTCCGCCGTGTCATGGAGCGTCCTGAGCGGTGCGCCGGACAGCTCGAACTGCCCGCCGGGCTCGAGCGAGATCGCGCCGCCGCCCGCATCATCGGCAAGGCCGATCGGGTGGTCGCCCTCCATGATCGACGCCCAGCCGGTGCGCTCCTGCAGCCCCTCCAGAAGGGCGCGGATGCCCCGGCTCCCCTCATAGGGAACCGGCGAGGCATCGGCCTTGTAGAACGGAACCTTCTCGTGTTCGGTGCCGAGCCGCCAGGATTCGCGCGGCTTCTCGCCGGAGGCGATCCATTCCACGAGCTCCGAACGCGCACCGATGGGGGTCGTATCGGATACGTCCCGCGCCATGCATCACCTCATCAAAAAGCGCGTTCAAGGCGCGCCGACTCAGGTCGGGACTCAATAAGCGGCTTAAGGCCAAGGTGCAATGAGGGACGCAGATACGGAAGCGATGGGAGCCATGCGCCCCCGTCAATGCCGGATCGCCGCTTCCCCCGTCGTCTCCGCGCTCAGCCAGTCGACCACGCCGGCCAGGGCATCCCGGTTCGACAGGCCCCGGCCGACCGCTTCGGTATAGAGCGTCAGCTGCTGGTCGGCGCTGGTGCCCCGGGCCACGATCCAGCGGGCGAGGTCGACCTCGCGCTGGCAGCCGAGCTCCTTCGCGTCCTCCGCCACGAGGTCGAGGGTCTCGTGCAGCAGGTCCCGCACGGGCTTGGCGGCGCGCGTCTTCTCGTCGACGAAGCTGCCGTGGATGCCGTAGCGCTGGGCGCGCCAGCCGTTCTCCTCGTTGATCGCGCGCGAGGCTCCGGTCTGCCCGGCATTGAGCGTGGGATCGAGGCTCAGGCGCCGCACCAGGCAGCGGTAGAGCGCGGCGATGGCGATGGTGTCGTCGAGCCGCGTGCAGCTGTCGGCGACGCGCAGCTCCAGGGTCGGGTGCTTGAGTGAGGGCCGGATCACCCACCAGACATAGCTCGAATTCTCGATCGCGCGGGCGGCGACGAGGGTGTCGATGTAGCGCTGGTAGTCCTGCTCGCTTTCGAACAGGTCCGGAAAGCCCGTGCGCGGCAACTCGCGATAGGCGGCGAGCCGGTAGCCGAGCAGGCCCGTGCGCTGCGCCTGCCAGAAGGGCGAGGAGGTGGACAGGGCCAGGAACAGCGGCAGATACGGCTGCATGCGGTTCATGATGTCCACGCGCTTGCCCGGATCGGGCACCTCGACATGGACATGCATGCCGCACAGCACGTTGCGGCTGCCCAGCATCTGCAGGTCGTGCATCACCTTGCCGTAGCGCGGCTGCGCCGTGGGGCGCACGCGGGACCAGACGGCGAGCGGATGCGTGCCCGAGGCCATGATGGACAGGTTGAAGTCGCGCGCCACCGAGCCGACGGCCGAACGCATCTCGGCGAGCTGGGCGCGGGCCTCGGCGAGCTCAAGGGAGGGCTTGGTGGCGATCTCGAGCTGCGGCTCCAGCATCTCGGGCTGGATGTCGCCCGACACCCGATCCCGGCACGCGGCGAAGAACTCCCTGATCTTTCCCTTGGCAATATCCCGCTTCGGCGCATCGTTGACGAAGTACTCCTCCTCGATGCCGAACCTGAAATCCCAGCTCATTTCCTTGTGACCTCTTTATTGTTCAGAAATGACCTTCTGCGCATGCGGGTCGTCCTGCAGCGACCGCCCCAAACTCCGGCTCAATGGGGCCGGAATGGGGCAGATCGGCGTGAAACTGCTAAGCTTATGAATCTAGGCGCGGATCGGCGCGGGTCGTCGTCGGACGATGCCGTCAGCTCCAGTCGCCGAGCACTGATTGGACGATCGCCAGGGCAGCCACAGCGGCTGTGTCGGCACGCAGGATTCGCGGTCCCAACGATACGCAAACACATCTTTCGTGGGCGGCGACAAGCGCTCTCTCCTGATCGGTGAACCCGCCTTCGGGTCCCACGATAACGACAAGGCCAGCTTGATTGTTCCCAAGCTTGGCGAGGGCCTGGACCGGGTTGGAAACGGGGGCGTCCTCGTCGCAGAAGACGACGAGATGCTCCGGGTCCAAGTCCTTGAGAAACCGCTCCAAACTCAGTTCCTCGCGCACCTCCGGAATCGACAGGATCCCGCATTGCTCGGCAGCCTCGATCACGTTGCTGCGCATGCGCTCCAGGTTGACCCGGCTGGCCTGGGTCCGGCGCGTCAGGATGGGCTGGAGAACGCCCGCCCCCATCTCGACCGCCTTCTGCACCATGTAGTCGAGGCGGGCATGCTTGAGGGGGGCGAAGGCGTAGACGATGGCAGATGCCGGGCCCTGCTCGCGGGTCCTCTCCCGGCAGACGAGGTCGGCGGCCTTGCGCCCCTCCACGGAGACTTCGGCCCGCCACTCCCCGTCCCGCCCGTTGAAGACCAGCACCGCCTCCCCGTCCCTGAGGCGCAGGACGTTCAGGAGGTAGTTGGCCTGACCCCGGTCGAGGGCGACCCGGGCGCCGGCCTGGAGCGGCGCGTCGACGAAGAGGCGGGGAGCGTTGAAGTCGTATTCGGCCATGGTCACCTTCGGTGTGCGGTCCAGCTCTACCAATTTCCCTGCCGGCCCGGGAGGGGCGACGGCTCCGGTTACCGGAAATTCAGGTGCGGCATGGCACAGCTTGCGCCGGAGGCGGCCATTCGCCTCTTGGCCTTCCGGCCCCGAACCTGTTAACAGAACGCAGGCGCGCGAGACATCACGGGCTTATTGAGGGAATTTGGGCATGATGCATATCCGTTCGCACCTCCTGTCGGCCTTTGCCGTCGCCGGCCTCTTCATGAGCGCCGATGCCGTGGATTCCGCAGCTCGGGCGCAGGCGAGCAGCTGCGCCGACGGCCAGAAGATCATCGCCGAGCGCCGCAGCCTGGGCGAGCAGTTCCAGAAGCTCAGCAACGGCGGCAAGGACAAGAAGCTCGACCCTCGCGCCGCCTGCGGCCTCTTCACCAAGCTCGCCGCCAACGGCGATGCGGGCGTGAAGTGGATGACCGAGAACAAGGATTGGTGCCAGATCCCCGACAAGGTGTTCGAGGATTTCACGACCGAGCACAAGCGCATCCAGACCGTCAAGGGCCAGGCCTGCCAGGCCGCCGCGAAGATGGCGGAGATGGAAAAGCGCGCCAAGCAGCAGGCCCAGCAAGCCCAGCAGGGCGGCCTTGCCGGCAAGATGGGCGGCGGCCTGACCGGCACCCTGAGCATCCCGAAGGGCGCGCTCTGAGCCGGCTCCTGCTTCCGTGACGGAGCCTCACGCCGCGCCCTCCCTGCCCGATGCCGTCCGGGGCCATTGGGCCGAGCGGTGGGCCCCCTCGGGCCTGAAGCCCTACCTGCGCCTCGCCCGCATCGAGCGGCCCATCGGCTGGTGGCTCCTGCTCCTGCCGTGCTGGTGGTCGGCTGCGCTGGCGGCTCTCCATGGCGGCCGGCCCTGGCCCGATCCCGTCCACTGCCTCCTCTTCCTCGTCGGGGCCGTGGCCATGCGCGGAGCGGGCTGCACCTACAACGACATCGTCGACCGGGATCTCGACACCCGGGTGGAGCGCACCCGCCAGCGCCCCCTGCCCTCGGGCCAGGTCTCCCTGAAGGGCGCCCTGGCCTTTCTCGCCCTCCAGGCCCTCGTCGGCCTCGTCGTGCTCCTGCAGTTCAACGGCTTTGCCATCGCGACCGGCTTCGCCTCGCTTGGCATCGTCGCACTCTACCCGTTCATGAAGCGGTTCTTCTGGATGCCGCAGATCGTCCTGGGGCTTGCCTTCGCCTGGGGAGCGCTGATGGGCTGGGCCGCGGCCTTCGGCTCCCTCGGCGGCGCGGCCGTCCTGCTCTATCTCGGCAGCATCGCCTGGGTGGTGGGCTACGACACCGTCTACGCGCTGCAGGACATCGAGGATGACGAGGTCGTCGGGATCAAGTCCTCCGCGCGGTTCTTCGGCGAGCGGGTGAAGCCCGGCGTCGGCCTGTGCTATGCCCTCGCTATCCTCTTCATGGCTGCGGCCTTCGTGCAGGCGGGAGCGGGAGCCCTTTCCTTTGCGGGGCTCGCCCTCTTCGCGCTCCACCTCGCCTGGCAGGTGGCGCGCATCGACCGGAGGGATGGAGCCGGGGCGCTGCGCCTCTTCCGCTCCAACCGGGATGCGGGGCTGATCCTTTTCGCGGCCCTGACCCTCGACTGCCTGCTCTAGCCTCCCGCCGCACCGAAAAGGCCGGGTTCCGGGCGACAGGATATGGTATCTGCCCGGCGTCACCCCCATGTCAGGCCCGATGCTGCTCCCCTCCTCCCCTTCCATGTCCTCCCTGGCGCCCGCCGTGCGCGAAGCCGCGCGGCAGGCGGGCGAGCTGGCGCTGCCCTACTTCCGGTCGGGCGCCCAGACCGCCGCCAAGCTCTGGTACAAGGGGCACAGCTCCCCCGTGACAGAGGCGGACATCGCTCTCGACACCTTCCTGAAGCGCTGCCTCACCGAGCTCCTGCCCCAGGCCGGCTGGCTCTCGGAGGAGACGGCGGACGACCCGTCACGGCTCGGGCAGAGCCATGTGTGGATCGTCGATCCCATCGACGGCACCCGCGCCTTCGCCACCGGCCATCCGGACTGGGCGATCTCGATCGCGCTGGTCAAGGACGGCGCGCCGGTTCTCGGCATCCTCCATGCCCCGATCCACAACCGCCTCTACGAGGCGAGGTCCGGCGAGGGAGCCTGGTGCAACGGCGAGCGGCTTCACCTGTCCGCCGCCGAGGCCGGCAGTCGCGCGCGGGTGGCGGGCCCGAAGCCCCTCGTGGACAGGCTGGAGCGCCGCCTCGGCCCCGTGGAGCGCCTGCCGAAGGTCCCCTCCCTCGCGCTCAGGCTGGCACGGGTGGCGGAGGGCTCCATCGATGTCGGCCTCGTCTCGGCCCATGCCCAGGACTGGGACATCGCCGCCGCGGACCTCATCCTGCGGGAGGCGGGCGGCTGCCTCACGGAGCTCGACGGTTCGACCCCTGTCTACAACAAACCCCAGCCCTCCCACGATGAGATGATTGCCGTTGCGTCACGGTTGCATCCTCGTGCTATTGGAGCCATGAGAGCCTGAAGATTGTTGGCTCCAGCCTCACATCATCCGACAACCCTCGTTGAAAGCAGCCTTTCGTCATGACCGAAACGTCCGGCAAGCAACTCCTGCATCTGGTCTTCGGCGGTGAGCTCACCAGCCTCGAATCCACCGACTTCAAGGACCTTTCCAAGATCGACATCGTCGGCATCTTCCCGAACTACGCCTCGGCCCATGCGGCCTGGAAGGCCAAGGCCCAGGCGACCGTGGACAACGCGCACATGCGCTACTTCATCGTCCACCTCCACCGCCTCCTGGATCCACAGAACGGCTGACCGCCACCTCGCGATGGGTCTCGTCAAGCGCATCTCCCGCTCGCGCGCCGTTCAGGAAGCCCTGGGCTTCCTGGTCGCGGGCTATCTCAAGTTCGTGCAGCGGACGAACCGGTTCGTCATGGAGCCGGCGGATGCCTATGACCGGATCGACATGCCCGTGATCGCCGCCATGTGGCACGGGCAGCATTTCATGATTCACTTCGCCAAGCGGCCGCAGGACCGGGCCGCGAGCCTCGTCTCCCGCTCGGGCGACGGCGAGTTCAACGCCATCGCCCTGCGCCATCTCGGCGTGCGCGCCATCCGCGGCTCCGGGGCCCGGGGCCGCGACATCCGCAAGAAGGGCGGCGTCCAGGCCATGCGCGCCATGCTGCGGGCTCTGAGCGAGGGGGAAATGGTGGTGATGACCGCCGACATCCCGAAGATCTCGCGGGTCTGCGGCCAGGGCATCGTCACCCTCGCGCAGCTCTCGGGCCGGCCCATCGTGCCCGTCGCGGTGGTCACGAGCCGGCGCATCGACTTCAACAGCTGGGACAGGGCCAGCATCGGCCTGCCCTTCGGCCGCGGCGCCATGGTGCTGGGCGAACCGATCCACGTGCCCCGCGATGCGGACGAGCAAAGGCTGGAGGAGCTGCGCAGGACGGTCGAGCAGGAGCTCGACTGGGTGCACGAGCGGGCCTATGGCCTGGTCGGCTCGAAGGACCCGGGCGCCAAGCAGGCGTCCCTTCTGGCAGGAGGCTCCCGGGCATGAGCTTCCCCGTCGTGTTCAAGACGTACCGGACCCTCGTCTCCCTGCTGGAGCCGGCCGTGCTCGGCCTGCTCTACTGGCGCCAGCGCAAGGGCCGCGAGGACCGGACGCGGCTCGGCGAGCGGCAGGGCTATCCCAGCCGGCAGCGGCCCAAGGGTCACCTGGTCTGGGTCCATGGCGCAAGCATCGGCGAGACCCTGTCCCTGCTGCCCGTGGTCGAGCGCATGACCCAGCGCGGCCTTGCCGTTCTCGTCACCTCGGGCACCCGCACCTCGGCCGAGCTGATCGCGCGCCGGCTTCCACCGGGTTCGGTGCATCAGTTCGTTCCCCTGGACGTGCCACGTTACATCAAGCGCTTCCTGGATCACTGGCGGCCGGACCTGGCGCTGATCGCCGAATCGGAGATCTGGCCGAACACCATCATGGCGCTCGCCGAGCGGGACATCCCGCTCGTCATGGTCAACGGCCGCATGTCGGACCGCTCCTACCAGCGCTGGCAGAAGATGCCGGGAATCATCCGCGGCCTGCTCGAACGCTTCGCCCTGTGCCTCGCCCAGACCTCCGAGGACGCGGAGCGGCTCGCCCGGCTCGGTGCGCCGCGGGTGGCCGTGACCGGCAACATCAAGTTCGACGCGGCGCCCCCGCCCGCCGACCCGCGGGTCGTGGCGCATCTCTCCGGGCTCATCGCCGGACGCCCGGTCTGGCTTGCCGCGAGCACGCATCCGGGGGAGGAGAGCGCCATCGTCGCCGTCCACCGCGCGCTCGCCAAGCGCCACCCCAACCTCCTGACCATCATCGCGCCCCGGCATCCGCATCGGGGGCCGGAGGTCGCGGCCATCGCCGGCCAGGCGGGGCTGCGCGCGAGCCGGCGCTCGGAGGGCATCCATCCCGACCGGGCGACGGATATCTACGTGGTCGACACCGTGGGCGAGATGGGCCTGTTCTACCGGCTCTCCCCCATCGTGCTCATGGGCGGAACCCTGGTGCCCGTCGGCGGGCACAACCCCATCGAGCCGGCGAAGCTGGGCGCAGCCATCCTGCACGGCCCGCACGTCCACACCGCCGCGGAGATCTACGAGGCCCTCGACCGCGCGCGCGGCGCTCTGATGGCCAAGGACGGCGCCACCCTGGCCCGGGCGGTGAGCGAGCTGCTCGGCAACGCCGCGCTCACCCGGGACATGGCCCGGGCGGCAGGCGAAGTCGTGCAGGCCCTGGGCGGAGCCGTCGACCGCACCATGCAGTCGGTCGAGCCCTTCATCGTGCAAGCCAAGCTGGGGGCGCGCCGCTGATGCGCGCGCCGGATTTCTGGTGGGATCCGCAGGCGGCCTGGCCGGCCAGCCTCCTGCGCCCGGCCGGCCTGGTCTACGGCGCCGTGGCGACGCGGCGGATGCGCCGAAGGGGCGAGCGGGCCAGCCTGCCCGTGATCTGCATCGGCAACTTCACCGCGGGCGGAGCCGGCAAGACGCCCACGGCCCTTGCGGTTGCACGCATCCTCGACGCGGCAGGCGAAAGTCCCGCCTTCCTGACCAGGGGCTATGGCGGCCGCCTGCGCGGCCCGATCCAGGTGCGGGCAAAGCATAAGGCCGCCGACGTGGGCGACGAGCCGGTCCTGCTGTCGAAGGCGAGCCGCACCATCGTCTCGAGCGACCGCCCCGCCGGCGCGCGCCTCGCCTATGAGATGGGCTCCACCGTCATCGTCATGGACGACGGGCTGCAGAACTCCTCCCTCGTCAAGGATTGCGCCATCGCCGTCGTCGACGGAGCTGTCGGGGTCGGCAACGGACTCCCCCTGCCCGCCGGCCCGCTGCGCGCGCCGCTGGACACGCAATGGCCCTTGGTCGATGCGGTGATCGTGATCGGCGAGGGAGAGCCGGGACGGCAGCTCGCGGAACAGGCGGCGAACCGGGGCAAGCGGGCTTTCACGGCCCGACTGGAGCCTGCGGCAGGGGCCGCCCAGGCGCTGAAAGGCACCCGGGTCCTGGCCTTCGCCGGCATCGGGCGGCCGGAAAAATTCTTCGACACCCTGCGCGCCTGCGGCGCCGTCGTGGAGGCGACGCGGTCCTTTCCGGACCATCACCCCTACCGGGCCTCCGAGCTTGCGGCCCTGCGCCAGGAGGCCCAGGCCCTCGGCCTTCGGCCCGTCACCACAGAGAAGGATCTTGCGCGCATCGCCGCCCTGGCCGAAGCGGAGCCCTGGCCCGAGCTTCAGGCGCTGCCGGTGCGGCTCGCGATCGAGAACGAGGCGGCCCTGCGCAACCTGATCCTGCGCCGGGTCAACGAGCGGCGCCTGAGGCCTGCCTGAGCCGGTCTCAGGCCTTCTTCGGAACCTGCCCGGTCAGGCGCATCATCACCGCCTCCGGCGAGGCATAGGGCTCCTGGCGCTCCACGCTCCAGTACTTCAGCTCGTCCAGGGGGATCTCGACGCCGGTGACGGCGCAGCGCACGAAGGCGCCGGGCTTCACCACCCGGAGATTGCTGTCGAGATACTGCACGACGGCTTCGCCGCCGCTGCGTTCGAGCTTGTTCAACATGGACGACATCGGGGCTCTATGTTGCGCCTGCCCTTCACATAAGCAAGCCGCGCGAGGTTTCCAACACTTGCCTAGAGCGCTTTTCGGCGAAGTGGGTCCGGTTCGCCGCCCAAAAAAGCGCGACTAAGCAAAGACTAGAGCCGATTCCACATCAGTGGAATCGGCTCTAGAACAGGGCGCCCTGCTCTTCGGCCACGACGAGCTTCGGCTTCACGGGCCTCGGCCGCGTGCCGATACGCCCTCCGGTGGCATCCGCCTTGCCGTCGGCGAATTCGAGCACGAGGGCCTGGCCGTCGAGCACCGCCTCCGCCGAGTGGAGCGGCTGTCCGCCCGCATCGCGCACGAGGGCGAAGCCGCGCTTGAGCACGGACTTGTAGTTCAGGCTGTCGAAGAGCTTGGACACCGCCTCGAGCTGCCGCGCCTTGCGGGCGAGCTGGCCTTCGAGCGCAGGCAGGAGGCGCTCGGCGACCCGCTGGGCGAGTTCGTGCGCCTGGGCCAGGCGCGTGCGCTCCGCGCGCACCAGCGTCTCGCGGGAGACGACCAGCCTTTCGCCCATCTGCTTCAGGGTTTCCTTCCTCAGCAGGACGGAGCGGCAGACCGCGTTGTGCGGGCGCGTTCCCACCGCATCGAGCCGCGCGCGCATCCGGGCGACACTCGCCACGGGCGAGAGATGCGCAAGCTGGCGGGAGAGCTTGTGCAGCCGCTCCTCGTGGCCGCGGGCGTTGCGCGCGAGCGCCGGGTAGAGCTTGGCGGCGGCGAGATCGAGGCGCTGGCGCTTGGGCGAGAACAGGGCCTCGGGGCTCGGGAGGGCACGGGCCGTGGCACGCAGGTCCGACCGCCGCCGCTCCACGAGGCGCAGCGCCGCCTCCCCATGGCGGCGGGAGAGATCGTTGACCGCGGCGATGAGCTCGACGCGCACCGGCACCACCATCTCGGCCGCCCCCGTCGGCGTCGGCGCGCGAACGTCGGCGGCATGGTCGATGAGGGTGGTGTCGGTCTCGTGGCCCACCGCCGAGACGAGGGGAATCGCGCTCTCGGCCGCGGCCCGGACCACGACCTCCTCGTTGAAGCCCCACAGGTCCTCGATGGAGCCGCCGCCGCGGGCGACGATGAGCACGTCGGGGCGGGGAATCTTCCCGCCCGGCTCCAGCGCATTGAAGCCCCGGATCGCGGCCGCGACCTCCGCCGCGCAGGTCTCGCCCTGCACGCGAACGGGCCACACCAGCACCCGGCGGGGGAAGCGGTCCTCGAGCCGGTGGAGGATGTCGCGGATCACCGCGCCTGTGGGCGAGGTGACGACGCCGATCACCCCCGGCAGGAACGGCAGGCGCCGCTTGCGCTCGGGCGCGAACAGCCCCTCCGCGTTGAGCTTCCGGCGCCGCTCCTCCAGGAGCGCCATGAGGGCGCCGATGCCGGCGGGCTCCAGCGCCTCCACGACGATCTGGTACTTGGACGAGCCCGGGAAGGTGGTGATGCGCCCGGTGGCGATGACCTCCATCCCCTCCTCGGGGCGGATCCTCAGCTTGGCGAAGGCGCCCTTCCAGATCACCGCATCGATGCGGGCGTTCTGGTCCTTGATGCAGAAATAGGCATGCCCCGAGGAATGCGGCCCGCGGTAGCCCGACACCTCGCCCCGGAGGCGCACATGGCCGAACGCATCCTCCAGGGTGCGCTTGAGGGCGCCCGCGAGGTCCGAAACCGACCACTCATGGGCATTCGAGGGGGTTTTTTCTGCGAACATGGGGTGAACCTAGTTCCTCCCACAGGGGTCTGCCAAGGGCATGGACGCAACAGGGAGCGAGAACGGCACGCTATCCCCTGTGCATTTCGCCGCGCCCTTCGATCGGACCGCGACGGCGACGTTTCCGGGTAGGCGAGCGGCCTCAGAGCCGCTAAGAGCCCAAACGTCATCAGGGAGGCCTTGCCATGAACATCCTTCTCATCGGTTCCGGCGGACGGGAACATGCCCTCGCCCGCAGCCTCTCGGCGAGCCCCCTCTGCAGCAAGCTGCTGATCGCCCCGGGCAATCCCGGCACGGCGCAGTACGGCACCAATGTGGCCCTCGACGTCGCCGACCACCGGGCGGTGATCGATTTCTGCCGGGTGATGGGCATCGGCTTCGTGGTGGTCGGGCCGGAGGCGCCCCTCGTCGCCGGCCTCGTGGACGACCTGAAGGGCGCCGGCATCAAGGCCTTCGGACCGAGCAGGGCTGCCGCCCAACTCGAAGGGTCCAAGGCCTTCACCAAGGATCTGTGCGCCGAGTTCGGCATCCCCACCGCCGCCTACCGGCGCTTCACCGATGCTGAAGCCGCGAAGGCCTATGTGCGCAGTTACGGCGCGCCGATCGTGGTGAAGGCGGATGGCTTGGCTGCCGGCAAGGGCGTGGTGGTCGCCCTGTCGTTCGAGGAGGCGGAGGCCGCCATCGACATGATGATCGGCGGCGGCCTCGGCGCTGCCGGGGCGGAGGTGGTGATCGAGGCCTTTCTCGAAGGCGAGGAGGCGAGCTTCTTCGCGCTCTGCGACGGCACCCGCGCGATTCCCTTCGGCACGGCCCAGGACCACAAGCGCGTGTTCGACGGCGACGAGGGTCCCAATACCGGCGGCATGGGGGCCTATTCCCCCGCCGCCGTGCTGACGCCGGAGCTGCAGGCGCGCGTCATGCGGGAGATCATCGAGCCGACGCTCGCCGGCATGAAGGCGCGCGGCATGCCCTATACGGGCATTCTCTATGCGGGGCTGATGCTCACGAAGGCCGGGCCGCAGCTCATCGAATACAATGCCCGCCTCGGCGATCCGGAAACCCAGGTGCTGCTGCCGCGCCTGAGATCCGACCTCGTGGCGGCGCTGCTCGCCGCCTGCGACGGCGCTCTCGACGGGGTCTCCCTGCAATGGTCGGATGCTGCGGCGCTCACCGTCGTGATGGCGGCCAAGGGCTATCCGGGCGCGGTCGAGAAGGGCTCCGAGATCAGGGGCCTCGCCCAGGCCGAGGCGCTCAACGACGTGATCGTCTTCCATGCCGGCACGAAGCAGGATGGAGACCGGATCCTCGCCCATGGCGGGCGGGTGCTCAACGTGACCGCGCTTGGCTCCACCATCACCGAGGCCCAGAGGCGGGCTTACGACGCCGTGGACAGGATCGACTGGCCCGAAGGCTTCTGCCGTCGCGACATCGGCTGGCGTGCGGTGGAGCGCGAGCGGGCCTGACATCCGTCTACCCCTATTGACGGATGACGCTAGGTAAGTTTTCTCTCGTTCGGGTTGCGCCTCTTTTTCCAGGGCCGCCGCGTCCACTTTGGCGCTGTGCGCTCTAGCTTCCTCCGAGGCCCTTTCACAACGCTGAGTGGCTGTCCATGAGCGACGATCTCTTTCCCGGTTTCGAAAGCCACTGGATCGACACGGAGGTCGGGCGCATCTTCGCGCGCAGCAAGGGCAGCGGAAGGCCGCTGGTGCTGCTGCACGGCTTTCCTCAGACCCATGCCATGTGGCACCACCTGGCGCCTGCTCTCGCCGAGACGCACCGGGTGGTCTGCATGGACCTGCGCGGGTATGGCTGGTCCACCGCGCCGAAAGGCGATGCGAAGCACGAGACCTATTCCAAGCGCGCCATGGGCCGCGACGTGATCCAGGTGATGGAAGCCTTGGGCCATGTGCATTTCGCCGTTGCCGGGCACGATCGCGGCGCGCGCGTCGGCTATCGGCTCGCCCTCGACCATCCCGGCCGCGTGGAGCGCCTCGCGCTCCTGGACATCCTGCCGACCTATCACGTTTGGGAGCAGATGCGGGCGGGCGCGATCCCGGAAGCGCATTGGGGCTATCTCTCCCAAGCCTATCCCAAGCCGGAGGAGGAGATCGGACGCGATCCGATCCCCTATTTCGAGGGGCTCATGCGCAAATGGTCCGCGGCTGGCGATCTGAGCGCCTTCGACCACCGCGCGCTGCACGCCTACTGGCAGAGCTGCAACGAGCCTTCGCGCATCCATGCCTTCTGCGAGGATTACCGCGCCGGCGCCACCCAGGATATCGAGGCGGACGAGGCCGACCTTGCCGCAGGCAGGACGATCCAGTGCCCCACCTACCTGATCTGGAGCGACTTCTATCTCGTCGGCGGCGCCATGGGGCATGAGCAGAAGCCGCTCGATATCTGGCGCCGCAGCTTCGCCCCGAAGGTGCACGGCATCGGCGTCACCTCCGGGCACTTCGTGGCCGAGGAGAACCCAGGCGCCACCCTGGAGGCGCTCAGGTCGTTTCTGCTGAGCTGACAGGCTCCCTTGCAGGAACCCGTCGCGCGGGCGGCACGTTCACCGCTGCACACGGGATCCCTTTCCATGACAAAGCACAACCCCGAGCAGCCGCCGCTGCAAGGCTCGTCCTCCGAGAGTGAGATCATTCCGCTTGCGGAGGAGGAGCTGCGCCTCGACAAGCGTGTCGCGACCAAGGGCAAGGTGCGGATCAGCACTGCCGTCGATTCCCGAACCGAGCTCGCGAAAGCCACGCTCGACGGCGAGACGGTGGAGGTCACGCGCGTTCCCGTCGACAGGATCGTCGATCACGCGCCCGACATCCGCACAGAAGGCGATGTGACGATCATTCCCGTGCTCGAGGAAGTGCTCGTCGTGGAGAAGCGGCTGGTGCTGAAGGAGGAGCTGCATGTGCGCAAGCGCATGACGCAGGAAACCGTCGAGGTGCCGGTCGAGCTTCGCAAGCAGCGCGCGATCGTCGAGCGCATTCCCGCCGACGAGGACGATGCAGCCGCCAAGCCGTGAAATCGCGCCGTTGCAGCCTGGGCAAGGGAACGAAGTCGCCGAACCGCTATTGGTAGGTCAGTGCTCCGTTGCGGCGATATTGCAGTGTCAGGCCAAGCTTTCCTGAATGCGCAATGCTGAGCAGCTTCGCGTCACCTCATCGGCAAACTTTGGAGAACATGCGCAATGGCCAAAACCGTCACCTGCCTCTTCGGCAGCGAATCCCAGGCTTCCGCAATCGTGCGCGAGCTGGAGCAGTCGGGCATTTCCCGTGGAAGCATCTGCCTGTTCAGCAACTCGGGCAACAACCGTTTCTGGGACGGCACCAGCAGCTTCGACGAGAGCTCGAGCGGCTCGCATCATGATCGTGTCGAGCATTACCTGATCTCCAACGGCGTGCCGCACGACGATGCCCGCGCCTATGCGGAAGGCGTGCGCCGCGGCCACACGCTCGTGGCCGTGCGCTGCGACGAAGACGAGGTCGACCGTGTCGTCGACATCCTCGACGATGACGACGTCCTCGATCTCGACGAGCGGCAGGATTCGTGGCGCTCGGAAGGCTGGAGCGGCTACGGTTCGGACACGGGCGAGCTCGGCACGGGTGCTGCCACCACATCGGCCGGCATGCTCGGCGCGGGCGACCTGAGCGGCGGCGGCATGCGTGACCGCAGCGGCCTCGAAGGCGACCGCCTCCATGCCCAGGGCCGCAGCACGGGCCAAGGCGACGAGGTGATCCCCGTTACGGAGGAGGAGCTGCATGTCGGCAAGCGCGAGGTGAGCCACGGCCGCGTGCGCATCCGCTCGCACGTGACCGAGCGTCCGGTTCAGGAGCAGGTGACGCTGACCGAAGAGCGCGTCGCCGTGGAGCGGCGCCCGGTGGAAGGCTCCATGCGGGCCGGCTCCGTCGACAACGGCGACCTGTTCCGCGAGCGCACCGTCGAGATGGAGGAGCGCGCCGAGGAAGCGGTGGTCTCCAAGGAGGCCCGGGTCGTCGAGGAGGTGGTCGTGCGCAAGGAGGCCGACCAGCGCACCGAGACGGTCTCCGACACGGTGCGCCGCACCGAGGTCGAGGTCGAGGACGAGCGCGGCAACACCGTCTCCCGCACCGGCACCACGGACGACAAGCGCTGAAGCCCGTTTCCAGGCTTCAGGACAGAGCCCGGAGCATCGCTCCGGGCTTTTTTAGTGCCCTCTGCCAGCAGACGATATGATTTTTTACCTACAACGCCCAATCGCGCCCGGAACAGAACCGCACCTCGTGCGCCATCACACAGCTTTTTCCCTTGCGACAGCTAAACAGGAAGCGTACGACACGTGATTACGTATCAATCAAGGGGGCGCTCATGGCCGAGGGAGTAGCTAGTTTCATCAATCTGAGGTCCACCGGAACCAGCGGCGCCCTCACCCGCTACGCCGATGGCCGCTTCCTGTCGGTCTGGACGGACTTCGACCAGAGCGGACGGGCCTACGTCTATGGCAAGGTCTTCAACGCTGACGGCACGGCGGCAGGCAACCATTTCCTGATCGACTCCGTTGCCAGCGCGATCTACAGGGACATCGCCGTCGAGACCCTGGCCGATGGCCGGACCATCGTGGCGTGGGTCAAGAGCGACGGCACGGGAGCCTCCGTTGTCGGCAAGGTGCTGAATACGGGCTTCGCTCCTTCCGGCGGGCTACTGGAACTCAGCCCCGATGTCGACTCCGAGGAGGCCCCGCAGCTTCATGCACTCGACGGTGGCGGGTTCACCCTGCTCTACAGAGGATCGGCCACCGTTCAAGGCCAGACCTACACGGGCCTGATCGCCCATTCCCTCAGTCCTGACGGAGCAGGATGGAAAACCGATTACCATGTCGCGGTCGAAGGCTTCGCAAACGATGGGAGCAACGCGACGACGGTCTTGAGGAACGGAACCTACGTCGCTGCAGCCTCGGTCCTGGCTCAAGGGGGCGGAGGGGTCAATGTGGGCGTCCTCATTCTTCGGGAGAACGGCGAATGGGAACCCCACGCGATCGACGACGTCCCTGGAGCAACCGGAGGGATCAATCCGGGCATCGGTGCTCTCGGCAATGACCGGTTCGTCGTCGTCTGGGAGGATGTGGAGGGACAAGGCCGGGTCATCCGGGCTCAGATCATCGACAGCACGGGTGCGAGCCTTGGAAATCCTTTCACCTTCGCGAAGCCCTCTGGCACCCTCGAAGGCACTCCCGTCGTCAAGCAACTTGCCGATGGCGGCTTCGCGCTCGCATTCGTGGTCGAGACGAGCGGGAACGAGAACCTCTATACTGCTGCCGTGAGCGGCAACGGTACCGTCCTCGATACAACACTCGTCGGCACGGTGACAGCCGGCGATCAATGGGACCCTTCGATCACTGCTCTCTCGGGCGACGACTATGCGGTGAGCTGGCAGAGCAACGGCGAGAGCGGCTCGCCGCAATACATCGTCGAGGTGATCGGCCGCGAAGGAATGGACGTCACGACCGTGATCACGCCCGGAGGTACCGGCGAGCCGCCTCCTCCCCCGCCTCCTCCGCCCCCGCCGCCCTCCGACAACACGTGGACCGGCACGCTTGGCAATGATCGATACGTGGGAACCGCAGCGTCGGAAACCATCAATGGCCGCGATGGCAACGATACGCTCAGCGGCGGTGCTGGCGACGACACCATTTTCGGCAGCTTTGGCAACGACAGAATCCGGGGCGGATTAGGGAATGACGTCCTGTCGAGCGGGGTCGGCTTCAACGAGTTCATCTTCGACACCAAGCCGAACAAGAGCACGAACAAGGACAAGATCCTCGACTTTCATTGGATCAACGACGAGATCTGGCTGGACAACAAGGTGTTCACGAAGCTCGGCAAGAAGGGCTCGGAGAAGAGCCCGGCCCTGCTCAAGAAGTCGTACTTCGCCTCGGAAAAGGCCAAGGACAAGGACGACTACATCATCTACAGCAAGAAGAAGGGCGTGCTCTCCTACGACGCCGACGGCTCGGGATCCAAGTACAAAGCCGTCGAGTTCGCGACCGTGAAACCCGGCACGAAGATCATCTGGGAGAGCTTCTACGTGATCTAGAGCGGCGGGCCCGCCCTAGCGCCGTTCCTCGAAGAAGGCGCGCAGGAGGGCCGCCGCCTCGCTCTCGCGGATGCCGCCATAGGCCTCGGGCGCATGGTGGCAGGTGGGCTGGTCGAAGAAGCGGACGCCGTTGTCGACGGCGCCGCCCTTCGGATCGTAGGCCGCGTAATAGACCCGGCGGATGCGGGCGAAGGAGATCGCCGCCGCGCACATGGTGCAGGGTTCGAGGGTCACGTAGAGATCGCAGCCGGGGAGCCGCTCGTCGTCGAGAGCTTCGCAGGCTTGGCGGATGGCGAGCATCTCGGCATGGGCGGAAGGATCGCGCAGCTCCCGCGGGCGGTTGCCGGCCGAGGCGACGATGCGCCCGTCCCTGACGACGGCAGCCCCCACCGGCACCTCCCCCCGCGCCGCGGCGGCGCGGGCCTCCGCGAAGGCCACGCTCATGGGATCCGCCCCGTCCGGATCGGGCGGCCTGTGATCGGCGTTGTCGGTCAAGCGCGTATCCTTGGCCCTCGCTTCTGCAGCCCTCCTCTGCTATCAGGCTCCCATGACCGACAGCAACGACAATCATCGCAGGGGCCGTTCGTCCGGACGCTCCGACCGCAGCCGCACCTCCGGCGACAGGCCCTTCCGCAAATCCCGCGACGGCGGCGACCGCTCCTCCCGCGCCCGGGGCGAGGACGAACACCCGCGCAAGCCGCGGCCCGCGGGGGACAAGCCCTTCCGCAGCCGCGATGGCGACAAGAAGCCCCTCCGTGCCCGCCGCGACGAGGGCGACCGCCCCTTCCGCGGCCGCACCGGCGACGAGCGCCCGCGCCGCTTCGACCGCGCCGCCGAGGACCGGCCCCGCCGCACCCGCGAGGAGCGCCCGGAAGCCCCGGTGGAGCCCGTGGAGCCCGCCGAGGACCGCATCGCCAAGGTGATCGCCCGCGCCGGCATCGCCTCCCGCCGCGATGCGGAGGCGATGATCGCGGAGGGCCGCGTGACCCTCAACGGCAAGGTGCTGGAGAGCCCCGCGGTCAACGTGACCGCCGCCGATACCATCACCGTGGACGGGGAGCCCCTGCCCGCCAAGGAGCGCACGCGCCTGTGGCTCTACCACAAGCCGCGCGGCCTCGTGACCACCGCCCGCGACCCGGAGGGCCGCCCGACGGTGTTCGAGAACCTGCCCGAGGACCTGCCGCGCGTGGTGGCGGTCGGCCGGCTCGACATCAACACGGAAGGGCTCCTGCTGCTCACCAACGACGGGGGGCTCGCCCGCGTCGTCGCCCATCCCGACACCGGCTGGCTGCGCCGCTACAAGGTGCGCGCCCATGGCGAGATCACCCAGGCGGACCTCGACCGGCTGCGCGACGGCATCTCCATCGACGGCATCGACTACGGCCCCATCGAGGCCCGCCTCGACCGGGTGCAGGGCGACAATGTGTGGATCACGATGGGCCTGCGCGAGGGCAAGAACCGCGAGATCAAGCGCATCCTTGAGCATCTCGGCATGCGGGTGAACCGCCTGATCCGCATGTCCTTCGGCCCCTTCCAGCTCGGCGACCTCGAGGTCGGCCTTGTGGAAGAGGTGAAGACCAAGGTGCTCAAGGACCAGCTCGGCGCGGCACTCGCGGCCGAAGCCGGCGTCGATTTCGAGAGCCCGGTGCGCGAGCCCATCGCCCCGTTCGGCTCCTTGAAGAAGGAACGCCCGGAGCGTGACGAGCGCCCCGCCCGCTCCGCCCGGGGCCGGGACGACGAGCGCCCGCGCCGCCGTCGCGACGACGACGAGCGGCCGTTCCGCGCCCGCGACGGCGAGCGCCACGGCCATGACGAGGAGGAGCCCAAGAAGCGCCCCTCCCGCCTCGAACCCAAGCGCAGCGTCTGGCGCGCCGGCGAAGACGAGGTGGCCCCGCGCAAGAAGGTTCCCCGCCGGGGCGCGGACCCGCGGGAGGAGCGCGCCGCCAAGGCGGAGCGCCCGCGCGAGCGCGTGGGCGCCATCGCCTCGGCGGAAGGCCGCAAGGTCGTGGTGGAGCGCCTCGTGCGCGTGCCGGAGGCGGAGGAGGCTCCCGCCCCGCGCCGCGGCCGCGGCGATGCAGCCGGGGGCGAGGAGCGCCCGCGCCGCCGCACGGCGGATCGCGATGCCGCCCC
>NZ_JAAAXJ010000069.1 GCF_009910705.1 Microvirga arsenatis | reverse complement strand
GGGTGATGTCACGTAAACTTGCGGGGACCGCAGCAAGCCCTGCTTCGCGGGCTTCAGGCGAGCACGCCTGCCGCGGCCTTCCACGCTCCCATGGCTTGGAGGCGGTGAAGGTGGGTGGCGAGGGCAGACTGACGCGAATGGGGCGGAACGAACAGGTTTCTGACAGCTGAAAAGACTGACGTGAACCGCTGCAGGCCTCCGACAGACTGAAAGCCCTGCATCACCCTCTCCCGTTTCCTCAGCGGGAGATGGGAATTCTCAGCCCTATTGTTGAGACCCTTGTGGGACCGGTGCTCGACCCTCGGCATGACTTGGCGTCGGGCTGCTCCGTATGAGGACAGCTTGTCGGTGACGATACGCTTGGGCGCCATGCCTTGCTTCTTCATCAGTCGGGTCAGCAGGCGCTTGGCCGCCTTGGTGTCCCGACGCATCTGGACGATCTCATCGAGCACGTAACCATCCTGGTCGACAGCGCGCCAGAGCCAATGCTTCTCGCCAGCGATGCTGATCACCGCCTCGTCCAGGTGCCAAATGTCAGTCGGGCGTGGCGGCTTGCGGCGAAGGCGCCGGGCATAAGCCGGTCCGAACTTCTTACCCCACCGGCGGATCGTGTCGTATGAAACGAGGATACCGCGCTCGAACAGCATCTCCTCGACGAGCCGGAGGCTCAGAGGAAATCGGAAGTACAACCAAACTGCATGGGCGATGATCTGGGATGGGAACCGATGGCGCTTGTAGCTGATGGGCTTGGTCATGCCACAGCTCTTAGAGCAGAAGCCTCTGACCAAAGGTTACCGTGACATCGCCAG
>NZ_JAAAXJ010000068.1 GCF_009910705.1 Microvirga arsenatis | reverse complement strand
AGGTTCTGTCGCAAATCCGAAGTAGAGATGAGAAAATAGCAGGAGCTTCGTGCCGGGCTCATGCGGCGAGCCGCTCGAAATGCTCGGCGAGCGACAACTGCTGACTGCAGGCATATTTCGCCTGCTGTTTGCGCATCATATGGATCAACTCGATGCCACCTAAGATCACCCGGGCACTGGCAGCAGATTTGAAGCCGAGCATCGATCGCACACGGCGTTTGACGGCACGGTGATCCTGCTCGATGCGATTATTCAGATAGGCACTTTGCCGGATCCTGATCGGCTTGAGCCTGCATCTTGAACGGTCCTGCAGCCGGCTCTCGGCATCACACGACATGATGGCTTCCCGATTGGTCTGGCTGCCGTCGATGACAATCCGCTCGGGCCGGCCGTGCCGCTTGAGCGCCTTGCGCAGGAAGCGCTTGGCGGCTGTCAGGTTTCGCCGCTCGCTGAACCAGAACTCGACGGTGTCACCGTTGCTGTCGATGGCGCGGTAGAGATAGGTCCAACGCCCACGGACTTTGATATAAGTCTCGTCGATGTGCCACTTGCCGGAGACCGAGCGCTTTCTCTGATTGAAGCGCTCCAGCAGTTCAGGCGCGTATCGTACTGTCCAGCGATGGATCGTGGCATGGTCGACGGAGACACCGCGTTCGGCCATCATCTCCTCGAGATTGCGCAAGCTGAGATTGTAGGCCAGATACCAGCGCACGCAGAGCAGGATTACGGATCGATCAAAATGCCTGCCCTTGAACACTTATTCCTCCGCCACTGAGACCTCCACCCAGTAGCTGAAACTCTGAAACAAACCGTTTGCGACGGATCC
>NZ_JAAAXJ010000067.1 GCF_009910705.1 Microvirga arsenatis | reverse complement strand
GCTCTCTAGTTCGGCCTGACCGCCCTCCCGCTCAGGCTGCCTTGCTCAGGTGCCCCTTGAGTTCGGCAATCTCGGCCCGCAGGGCCCTGATCTCGGCGATGAGGCGCTCGTCGGCATGCGCCGGGTGGGTCAGCTTCGGCGCATCCTCTGCCGTCTCGGCATCGATGGCGTTCACGATGACGCCGATGAACAGGTTCAGAGCCATGAAGGTCGACAGCAGGATGAAGACAAGGAAGAAGGCGATGGCGTAAGGGTGGTGCTCCGCCAGCGGCTTGACGATGCCACCGGACCAGTCGTCGAAGGTCATGACCTGGAACAGCGTATAGGCGGTGGCTCCGAGCGAGCCGAATTGCTCCGGGTTGGTCTGGCCGAACAGCTTCGTTGCCATGACAGCGAAGACATAGAGGATCAGCGCGAGCAGGAGCGTGATCGAGCCCATGCCCGGCAAGGCGGAGACCAGTCCGCCGACCACCCGCTGCAGGGAGGGCACCGCCGTAATCAGGCGCAGCACCCGCAGCACGCGCAGCGCCCGCAGCACCGACAGCGAACCCGTAGCCGGAATCAGGGCGATTGCGACAACGGCGAGGTCGAAGACGCTCCAAGGATCCCGGAAGAAGGAGAGGCGGTGGACCACGAGACGGGCTGCCAGCTCCAGCACGAAGACCGTGAGGACGATCCGGTCGATGGCAATCAGCACAGGCCCGAACGTGGCCATGGCCGAAGGGCTGGTCTCAAGGCCCAAGGTGGTGGCGTTGAGAATGATCAGCGTCAGGATCACGCGTTCGGTTCGAGGGTCTTTCAACAGTCGTTCCAGCATGGTCGTGTTCTCAAAGTCGGATCGGGTGGTGCCTGCCAGCCCGCCGGGGCGAAGCCCCTGTGATGATGCTGCCATATGGGCACTGGGCAGGAGGCGGCATGCCTACAGGTAAGCGTGGCCTTAGCCCACCGGAAGGGGGTGCTAGGGTGTTTGTGGCAGAAGGCAGGCCGATCAGACGACC
>NZ_JAAAXJ010000066.1 GCF_009910705.1 Microvirga arsenatis | reverse complement strand
ATCTACAGCCACGACACGTTTGGGCTTGGGCACCTGCGCCGGTCGCGGGCGATCGCGAATGCCATCGTCGAGCAGCTGCCGGGCGCCTCGGTGGTCATCCTGTCGGGCTCTCCCGTCATCGGCAATTTCGAATTCGAGAGCGGCGTCGACTACATCCGCGTTCCCGGGGTCACCAAGCTCCCGGACGGGGATTACCGCAGCCTCAACCTCAACGTGAGCCTGGACGAGGCGGTCGGCTTTCGCCAGGCCCTGATCCTGCAGACCGCCAAGGCCTTCCACCCGGACGTGTTCATCGTCGACAAGGAGCCGACGGGCTTTCGCGGCGAGGTGGTGCCGGCCCTCGACTACCTGCAGGCCTCGGGCTGCCGCCTCGTTCTCGGCATCCGGGACGTGATGGACGAGCCGTCCCTGCTCGTGCCGGAGTGGGAGCGCAAGGGCGCGCGGGAGGCTCTGATCCGCTACTACGACGAGATCTGGGTCTACGGCCTCAAGGACGTCCACCAGCCCCTCGAAGCCCTCGACCTGCCCCCCGAGGTGGAAAGCCGGATCACCTATACCGGCTACCTGCGCCGCGAGGTGCCCCCGACGCCCTCGCTCACCAAGTACCCGAAGATCACCAAGCAGCCCTTCATCCTGGTCACCACCGGCGGCGGCGGCGACGGGGACGACCTCATCGACTGGGTCATCTCGGCCTACGAGGCGGATGCGAGCCTCGAACAGCCGGCGCTGATCCTGTTCGGCCCCTTCATCGACCGGGACAAGCGCCGCTCCTTCGTGGAGCGCATCGCCCGCCAGCCCAAGCTCGACGTCATGTCCTTCGACAACAAGATCGAGTGGCTGATGAAGAAGGCGGACGCCATGGTGGCCATGGGCGGCTACAACACGTTCTGCGAGGCCCTGTCCTTCGACAAGCGCACGCTGATCGTGCCGCGCACCCGCCCGCGGCTGGAGCAGTACATCCGGGCCGTCGAGGCCGAGCGGCTCGGCCTCGTGCGGATGCTGAGCGACTACCGGGAGCCGCGCACGCCCGAGCGCATGGCCGCGGCCCTGCGCAGCCTCTCCTCGCAGCCCAAGCCGTCGGAGGTGGTCATCCCAGGCCTCCTCGACGGACTTGACCGGGTGC
>NZ_JAAAXJ010000065.1 GCF_009910705.1 Microvirga arsenatis | reverse complement strand
ATACCAAGTCCCGTTGATCATCATTTGTGGGCCCAGTCGCGCAAGCCGATGGACATGATGGTCCAGGGTTGGTCTACGAGCTTGTTCCAAGCCGCGCAACAGTGGTCGAGAATGTCCGTGTAGGACGTGAAGATGCGGTTGGAGATCCAGTTCTCCCTCATGTACTGCCAGATGTTCTCCACCGGGTTCAGCTCGGGCGCCTTTGCCGGCAACGGCACCAGGGTGATGTTGGGTGGCACCTTCAGCTTGCGCGAGACATGCCAGCCCGCCTGATCGAGCAGCAGCACGGCGTGAGCCCCAGGTGCCACAGCTTGCGAGATCTCGGCCAGATGCAGCGCCATGGCCTCTGTCGTGCAACGGGGGAGCACCAGTCCTGCTCCTTTGCCCTGGGCTGGGCAGATCGCGCCAAAGATGTAAGCCGACGCAGTCCGCAGATCGCGTGGCGCTGAGGGACGCGTGCCGCGTCTGGCCCAGCGCCGGGTGATCTTGTTCTTCTGGCCGATCCGCGCCTCGTCGGCAAACCAGATCTCTAGCGGCTTGCCACCAGCCTCGTGGGTCGCGATTTCCTCCAGACGCGTGGGGAAGTCTTTTTAAAAGCAGCCACGGCCGCTTCGCTCTTCTCATGATGGCGCGGGCGGGCCGACAGCTTGCGGAAGTTCAGGCCCCGCAGCTCACGGCTGAGCGTCTGCTTCGAGATCCGGATCCGGTACTCGTCCCAGAGCCACTGCATCAGGTCGGCCAGGCGCCAACGCACCACCCCGTGCACCGCCGGGATCGGGCCTGTCTCGATCATTTCACTCAGACGCTGACGATGCTCATCGCTCAGGATCGAAGGCTGCCCGGGCGCCTTGCCATCCAGGAGCCCATCGGGCCCATGGGCATTGAAGCGCAGAACCCAATCACGCACAGTCTGCAAGCCGACCCCGCCGATCGCGGCCGCCTGGCTGCGGGAACCGCCCTCGTAGATCACCGCCAGGGCCAGCAAGCGGCGGGTCTGCGGGGCATCCTTGCTCCGGCGGGCAAGCTGGCGCAGGCGAACGGCATCGTAATCAGGCCGGAGGGCGACGGGAATGGACATGGCAAACCTCCTCGCTTGCCATGTTGAATCACATCTCAGGCACTTTGAGGCTGCGACGAGTCGCTCTCTCTAAGACGGGGTAT
>NZ_JAAAXJ010000064.1 GCF_009910705.1 Microvirga arsenatis | reverse complement strand
CGAGGAGAACTCCTGCCAGACGATCAGTTCCGGCTGACTTGGCAGGAACGTGGCGGTCCACCGGTTCAGGGACCGCCAGCCCACCGGGGCTTTGGGACAGTGCTCGCCGATCGCGGAGCGACCGGGCAGCTTGGAGCGCGCATGGAACAGGACTGGGAGGAAGCGGGATTGACCGTACGTCTGACCATGCCGGTCGAGAACCTCACGCGATAGCGGAGGGCCAACATGGGCTACCCTTTAGCCCGCTGCCGGTAAGATGGTCCGGTAGGCCTCGCGCACGACTCCGTAGCATTCGCAGGAGGCCGCCTCAAGGCCGGCTCGGTTGAGAACCCTGATGCATCCTGGCTCCAGCTGGACGATGCCGCGTGCCTGCAAGGATCTGGTCACAGCGCTCAAGGATTGCCGGCGCACGCCCAGCATCAGAGCGAGGCGAGCCTGGGACATCTCGACCGCATCGCTCTGGTCGACGCGGTCATGCGCGTGGAGCAGACAGCGGGCGCAACGGGCCTTGAGCGTATGGAGATCGTTGCACGCGGCCGCTTGGATCGATTGCGTGAGGAGCACCTTGCTGAACCGCAGCAGCAGGTCGCTGAGCGGCGGATACTCGCGGCTGATCGCCAGGAGGCTGTCGATCGACAGGCGGGTTGCGGTCCCTGGCTCCTGAACGACGGCGCGGCAGAGCGCCCGGTCGTCGCTGCCCAGGACTGCCCAGAAGCCAAGGTAGCCCTCCGGGCCGACGGCCGCGGTTTCGACGCTGCGACCGTCCCGCATCGGCGAGACGAGGGCGATGACGCCGCTGTGCGGGAACAAGGCTTCTCGCACAGGCTCGCCCACCTCTTGCAGGATCCGGCCACGAGCCAACGAGACGATGCCTGCCCGCTCCATCAGAGCGGACAAGAGGTCTTGGGGGAGAGCGGCAAGGATGCGGTTCCTGCCGTGCTCCGTGATGTCGGACCGGGTATGCCCCTGGATGTTCACGGCAGCCCTTGAAGGTCAGCTTCGGTTGGGCGTTTAACGCATCAGGCCGAAGCTGGTTCGGACCAATATGTCACAGCAGAGTTGCGCGACCTGACCAAACGAGGCCGTCCCCGCCTCTCTGGGCCGGTCGTGTGCGGAAGTTTCCTGAAGCTGTGACCTTGACGCTCAGCATGCCTCACATTGCGCCACAAAGACTTCCCGTAACAATGGCAGCAACCTGCAGAAATGCTCAAGCAACAACTGCCCCGCTTCTCGTACGAGTGTTGTCGAAAAGCGACAGAACCAATGATTGTGAACCGCCGACCT
>NZ_JAAAXJ010000063.1 GCF_009910705.1 Microvirga arsenatis | reverse complement strand
TATGAGCTTGAGCCTGCGCCTGGGACGAAGTCGTCGCGGGTGATCTCCCTGGCGGACGACATCGCAAGGTCGATGAGCGCGGTGTCGGCCCGCGTGGCGGTGGTGCAGGGCCGCAACGCCATCGGCATCGAGCTGCCCAACCACAAGCGCGAGACCGTGTACCTGCGCGAACTCCTCGCCTCCGCCGACTTCGAGACCACCAAGCAGAAGCTCGCCTTGTGCCTGGGCAAGACCATCGGCGGCGAGCCGGTGATCGCGGACCTTGCCCGCATGCCGCACCTTTTGGTCGCCGGCACCACCGGCTCGGGCAAGTCGGTGGCGATCAACACCATGATCCTGTCGCTGGTCTACCGCCTCACGCCGGCCGAGTGCCGCCTGATCATGGTCGATCCCAAGATGCTGGAATTGAGCGTCTATGACGGCATCCCGCACCTGCTCACCCCGGTGGTCACCGACCCGAAGAAGGCGGTGGTGGCGCTCAAGTGGGCGGTGCGCGAGATGGAGGACCGCTACCGCAAGATGTCGAAGCTGGGCGTGCGCAACATCGACGGCTTCAACGCCCGCGTCACGGAGGCGAAAGCGCGCGGCGAGACCATCACCCGCACGGTGCAGACCGGCTTCGACCGGGAGACCGGCGAGGCGATCTACGAGGACGAGGTGATGGAGCTCGAGCCCCTGCCTTACATCGTGGTGATCGTCGACGAGATGGCCGATCTGATGATGGTGGCGGGCAAGGAGATCGAGGGCGCGATCCAGCGCCTGGCCCAGATGGCGCGGGCGGCCGGCATTCACGTGATCCTGGCCACGCAGCGTCCTTCCGTGGACGTGATCACCGGCACGATCAAGGCGAACTTCCCCACCCGGATCTCGTTCCAGGTCACCTCGAAGATCGACAGCCGCACCATCCTGGGCGAGATGGGCGCCGAGCAGCTCTTAGGGCAAGGCGACATGCTGTACATGGCGGGCGGGGGCCGGATCACCCGGGTGCACGGGCCGTTCTGCTCGGACGAGGAGGTGGAGAAGGTGGTGGCGCACTTGAAGCGCCAGGGCCGGCCGCAGTACCTGGAGGCGGTCACGGCCGAGGAGGACGAGGGCGGTGGCGCCGGTGCGGACGCGCCGGTGTTCGATGCGGGCGAGTTCGGGGCGCCCGGCGGCGATCTGTACGACCAGGCGGTGGCGGTGGTGCTGCGCGACAAGAAGGCCTCGACGAGCTACATCCAGCGCCGGCTCCAGATCGGCTACAACCGCGCCGCCTCGCTCATGGAGCGCATGGAGCAGGAGGGCATCGTCGGTCCCGCAAACCACGCCGGTAAACGGGAAATCCTGCT
>NZ_JAAAXJ010000062.1 GCF_009910705.1 Microvirga arsenatis | reverse complement strand
GAGCTATGGCGGAATCTAGGTGATGACGGTTTGAGAAAGGCGGCGTACCGAGGCGGGTGACAAGCCTTGCCAGAACCTCTTCGAGAAGAGCGATACGCCTATGACCGAGACTACCAATGTTTTACGCCTGCGTCAGCCCGATGCGATTGACGATCCCCTGACGGGAATCTTGCGCGCTGGCGCCCGCAAGCTGCTGGCCCAGGCGATTGAGAATGAGGCTGAGGCCTTCCTGGCTCAGATGCGCGACCTGAAGCTGCCGGACGGCCGCGACCGCCTGGTCCGGCACGGCCACGGCCCCGAACGCACGATCCAGACTGGCATCGGTCCGGTCGAGGTCCGCCGGGTCAAGATCCGCGACCGCGGCGCCACGGGCGAGGAGGACCGCATCCGCTTTACCTCCGCCCTCCTGCCGAAATGGGCCCGGCGGACGAAGAGCCTGGATGCGCTGCTGCCGATCCTCTACCTGCGCGGGCTCTCCACCGGCGACTTCCAGGAGGCGCTCTCAGCCTTGCTCGGCAAGGATGCCCCCAACCTGTCGCCGTCCGCCATCACCCGGCTCACCGGCGAATGGCAGGCCGAGTACGAGCGCTGGCAGGCGCGCGACCTGTCAGCCCGCCGCTACGTCTATGTCTGGGCCGACGGGGTCTACCTCCAGGCCCGGATGGAGGATCAGGCCGAATGCATCCTGGTGCTGATCGGCGCCACCCCGGAAGGCAAGAAGGAACTGGTCGGCTTCCAGACCGGCGTGCGCGAGAGCACGCAGAGCTGGAGAGAGCTTCTCGTCGAGATCAAGCGGCGGGGCCTGTCGGTTCCGCCCCGGATCGCTGTCGGGGACGGGGCCCTCGGCTTCTGGAAGGCGCTCGACGAGCTCTTTCCCGGCACCCACCATCAGCGCTGTTGGCTGCACAAGACGGCCAATGTCCTCAACAAGGTGCCGAAATCCGTGCAGCCGGGCATGAAGGCGGACCTGCGGGAGATCTACCTCGCGCCAAGCCGGGCCTCAGCCGAGGTGGCGATCGCCGTCTTCGTCGAGAAATATGCGGCCCGCTACCCCAAAGCCGCCGAATGCCTGACGAAGGATCAGCGCGCTCTGCTCGCCTTTTACGACTTTCCCGCCGAGCATTGGCTTCATCTGCGAACGAGCAATCCGATTGAGAGCGTGTTCGCGACGGTCCGGCATCGGACGGTGCGCACCAAGGGCTCTCTGTCCTCAAGGACTGCGCGCCTGATGGTCTTCAAGCTGGTCATGGCGGCGGCGAAGGGTTGGCGCCGGCTGATGGGCGAAAACCAGTTGCCGAAGGTGATCGCCGGTGTCAGATTCCAGGACGGCGCCGAGATTACAACGATGCCATCACACAACGTCGCCTGATCAGCCTCGTCACCCAAAATCCGTCATAGCTC
>NZ_JAAAXJ010000061.1 GCF_009910705.1 Microvirga arsenatis | reverse complement strand
ATTGCGCCACAAAGACTTCCCGTAACAATGGCAGCAACCTGCAGAAATGCTCAAGCAACAACTGCCCCGCTTCTCGTACGAGTGTTGTCGAAAAGCGACAGAACCAATGATTGTGAACCGCCGACCTAGTCTTGACACTTGGTTCATGTCTAGTGCGCATCCTCAGCCGACTGGAAGGCTGCAACGCGACAGGAATTGTTGAGGGGTGCACTATGAACGACACGCACGCGAGCCAGCGGGAGGCGGTGATCCGGCTCCATCCGGTGACGACGCCACCCGCCGATGAGACCACCGCGTCGATGATCGACCTGCTGCAGGAGCATCTGCGGCTCGCCCGCGAAGGCAAGCTGCGCTCGCTCGCCGTCGTGTCCGTGTCCGCCGATGGATCGGCCATCGGAACCCAGTGGTCGTGCGATCCCGGCGACATGGCATCGCTGATCGGCAAGCTCACCGTCCTCACCCATGACCTCATGGCCGCTCGCAAGTAGAACGGCTCGTTCCGATGATGGCGCACCGGCCGATCACCAGGACGAGCAACTCCCCGGAGCAACACATTGAATGTGCCTGCGACCGGTGCGCCAGATCCACGCAACCGCAACAAGCGGCCCAAAGGTGGGCCCCGCCGATGCCGCTACATCGTCTAGGATGCTCGTCGTAGCGCCCTCTCCTCCGGAGCCCTGACTTGGCAGGAGCCGAGCTGGTGAGACTGGCATCGGAGGCTCGCCTACGTCGCAACACAACCTGCGAAAGTCCGATGTGGGGGGCCGCTGTCACAGGCCCACGTCCCGCCAGAGGCATCTGAGCTCCGAACCGGTGTAGGGGTGATAGCTTATGCTCGGCCCCTCTTCGATTTGCCCAGTCAGCTTCCCGCCGCCTGGCGAACGCCAATTCTCACGGTCCTGCTTACCGTTCCGCAGCAGCAACAATACCGTCCGGCACTCACCTCGTTGCCCGACCCGGGTAGACTATGAGTTTGGCAAGAACGGCACAGCCCAGTTCTGCTAAGTCCCGGCTATCATGCCCGCTGCACCAGAATGTACTAACATATTGTTCTTGATCATGCGCTTTGTCGGGGGAGCGACATGGATTGCGATCAAGACTGGGGTTTCCCTTGTCCCTCCCATCCTGTTCTCAGGGACGCGGTTCCTGGCTGCAGGCGTTCTGGATTACTTGGGGAGCGTAACTACCATCCGAACTACTTCGCGGCTTACGTGTTCGACTCGGACGGCCACACCATCGAGGCGGTACATCACGGGCCAGTCGAACGCCCCGTCACGTCGGTCAGGTTCCGCTCAACAATTCTTTGACCTAAGTTCGGCGAGCATGCCGATCTCCACTATCCGATCGCCCGTCCTGAACCGCATCGGATTGATCCACGGGAGTTCCACGTGAGGGTTGTCCAAGTCGACCGCGCATTCCAGGCGCAAAG
>NZ_JAAAXJ010000060.1 GCF_009910705.1 Microvirga arsenatis | reverse complement strand
GGTGCCGTCGCGAGTTGTGTAGGAATTCGGGTGGCGCGATCTCCGGTATGAAGATGGTATTCGGTCAGGCGGCGAGGTCAATCGTCTCCTTTGTTTCTGATGCTTGTGGGAGTGTCTTCCAGCCGTCGACCTTGCGCATGGTGATCTGACCGGACGCCAGCAGAGCCCAGAACAGCATGGCGGCGGTGGCGTCCGAGGGCAGCACCGTCTGGGTTTTGATCCGCCGCTTGAATTCCTCGTGCAGCCGTTCAATGGCGTTCGTGGTGCGGGCCGACTTCCACTGCGAGGGCGGCAGCTTCGTGAAGGCAAACAGCGCCTCACCCGCTTCCTCCAGGCTGTCGGCCACCGCCCGATGCCGCAGTCGCCATTTGCGCAGGAAGGCCTGGCGGCGCTCCGCAATCTCCTCGACCGTTGAGGCATAGATCATGTCGGTGTAATCCGCCGTGATCTCGTCATAAAGGCGCTTGGGCGCATGGGCGAGCAGGTTGCGGTGCTTGTGCACCGTGCAGCGCTGCAGGGCAACGCCCTCCCACACCGCCGCGAGCGCCTGCTCCAGGCCCGGCGCGCCATCGACGATGACAAAGGCCGGCCGGCGCAGCTGGCGCGCGACCAGATCATCGAGCACCGCGCGCCAGGCGGCCGTGGTCTCGCCGCCCATGTTCCTGACGGCCAGCAGCACCTTCTGCCCATCCTCGCGGATGCCGATCACCACCAGCAGCGAGATGAAGGTGGCCTTCCTGTCGAGCCGGACGCGCACCACCGTGCCGTCGAGGATCAGCCGCACGATCGGCTCAGCGGCGAGCGAGCGCTGGTTCCAGGCCTGCCAGTCGGCCTGCACCTTGCGCCAGACCCGGCTGACCGTGTCCTTGCCCACCGCCCCGCCGAACAGGGCGGAAAGCGCCCGGCGCACCCGGCGGGTGTTGGTGCCGGCCAGATAGGCCGAGGCAATCAGCGCATCGGCGGCCTTGGTGCGGCGCTGATAAGCCCGAAGGGCCGCACTCCTCCACTCGGTGGTGGTGCCATCCTCGGTGTGCAGGCGGGCCCGTGGCACGGTGATCTCGGTTGGGCCGAAGGTGCCGGTGAGCGTGCGGGAGCGGCGGCCATGGCGATAGCCCCGCGTGCCGACGTCAGGCGCGTCGCCCGCCGCACGGCCATAGCGGGGGCGGCCGAGGGCGGCATTCAGTTCGGCCTCGATGAGAGCCTCGATCCAGTCGCGGACCCGTTCGCGCACGCCGGTCTCGATCGGGTCGATCCAGGTGTCGAAAAGCCGGGCTTCAGGCTGCCCAGTCGGATGCGCAGGGTTCGTCTTGCTGATATGGTCCGTCATGGCGTGGTCTCCCGCGGGATCGCGGCGCTCCAACGCCCGAATCCCGGTGTGTGGGTTGCAACACCCGGAGACTACGCCACCCTCTCAAAAGTCCACCACATCCAAGACGGCACC
>NZ_JAAAXJ010000006.1 GCF_009910705.1 Microvirga arsenatis | reverse complement strand
CCCCTGTGATGATGCTGCCATATGGGCACTGGGCAGGAGGCGGCATGCCTACAGGTAAGCGTGGCCTTAGCCCACCGGAAGGGGGTGCTAGGGTGTTTGTGGCAGAAGGCAGGCCGATCAGACGACCGGGTTGGAGCGATCGGTACCGCTGCCGCTGGATTCCAGCAGGCACACCAGGGCAAGGAGGCTGATCACCGCTACCAACTCAGCACTGGTCTGGAGCCAAGAGGGCGGGAACTCCCGCAGCGGGCCCAACGCCACGAGGGAGAGGAGAAAGGCAACAGCTGTAGTCCAGATCAGGATCAGTCACCGCCCGTGCGAACGGATCGCAGCTTTACCCAGCTGAATATGAACATCTGATACATGCTGCCAGAACGGAGCAGAACAACATGGAGGGCCAACTTGATCGCAGCGTCACTCTCGCCTGCCGTCCCGCCATCCGCCAACTCGAGTCCGGACACGCCGAAGCCACGGCATGTGGATCGTTCCAGTTACTCCATCGACAGCGGCTGGAGATCTATTCCGGGGTGTCGCTGCCGTGCTGGCCTGCATCCTGCGGCATGCGGCCGGTGATGCTGCCGGTTGCCTCGGCGTCAGGAGCCTGGCCCGGCACCACCATGGGCCCGTTCATGCCGAATGTGACGGCTCCGCCGCACTCGTCGTGGAGGGCGCCGGTCTGGTGCTCCTGTGGCAGGCAGGGGGCTGGCATGGCCTGAGCAAATCCGGGGATTGAGGATCCCGAGGTGGCAACGCCCAGGACGGCAGCTGCCAATGCGCTAGGGAACGCGCTCTTGAGCATGCCGACCTCCTCTGCATGTCCGATGCCGTGATCCAAGCTTTGAAACAACAGACCGTGTTCTGGGCTCCTGAGGATCGCATGAGGCGGGAGCGCACCCTTACAGACGTAGTCGCCGACCTTGAAGCGAGTGGTCTGACTGTGGTTGTGACCATGAGATGGTCTTCCATTTCCGCGGGAAGCGCCGAATCGGCAAACATCTGCTCGGGTGATTCATGGCCATCGCTCTGACTTGGCCCGTCGGCCAGGCTCATGCCATCGAAGGAGGCGCGCTCGCACGGGCCAACGACCAGCTCGCCCGTGCCACTGTCGCGGTCGGCACCCTCGCCCAGCCGGACGGCTCGTTTCGGTTGGGCCGCTGCTCGGGAGCCCTCATTGCTCCGGATATCGTGCTCACAGCGGCGCACTGCATTAGAGGAAATCCGGTAGGGGCGGTGGTCGCCTTCTATCAGGGGAGCAGGCGGATTGGTTCGGCATCAAGATCATCGACCTCGAAGCACAGATGCATGGCCCCGATCTCGTTGCCGGCATAGCTCGCCTTCTTGGGAGCTGTCTCCTCATACTGCAACAGATCGATGTTGATGTTGTCGGGATGGACGTTGGCGTAGCGGATGAGCACTTTGTCAAGACCCTGAACCGAAGCCATCCGCGGCCCGCCGCTGGCATCCTTGTTGGCGATCTTTGTACCGGTCAGCGCCTCATAAAAGCGTATGGATGCATCCAGGTCAGACACGAGGATACCCACGTGGCTAGCACGTCTGAGCCCAATCGGTTTGGATGGGACCTTTTGCGTCATCGGCTTATCTCCCAGTTGGGTTGGTGAACTGAGTTCGGATGAGGTTGGGATAAGGGACTTCAGGCGGCGACATCCCAACTCGGCGCCAGACCTGCCGGACTGACAATCCGGCCCGTCAGCTTCGCCAGGGCATGGATCGCTGCCATGTCCTCGGCCGAGAGCTCGAAGTCGAAGATGGCCAGGTTCTCTGTTGCGCGCGTCTCGCTGACCGTCTTTGTCAAAGCGGCAATGCCGTCCTGCTGCACCAGCCAGCGCAGCACCACCTGCGCGACTGTTTTGCCGTGGCAGGCACCGATGTCCTTCAGAGTTTCATCCTGGAACACCTTGCCGTCGGCCATGGCGTAATAGGCGGTTACGGCAAGGCCAGCCTTGCGAGCGGCCTCAATCACGACCTTCTGGTCGAGATAGGGATGGTACTCAATCTGGTTGCTCACAAGGGGAGCATCGCTGAGCCGAACCGCTTCGCGCATGAGACCGACTGTGAAGTTGCTGACGCCGATATGGCGCACCTTGCCGGCCCGCCGCACCTCATTCAATGCGCCGATCTGCTCGGCCAGCGGCACGCTGCTGTTTGGCCAGTGCAACAGGAGCAGATCAATATAGTCTGTTCGCAGCTTCGACAGGCTCTCGTCCACCGAGTGGAGGAATGCGTCGTGCCGATAGTTGTCGACCCAGACCTTCGTGGTCAAAAAGACATCGGACCGGGTGATGCCCGAGGCCAAAATCGCGTCACCGACCGCCGCCTCATTGCCGTAGATTTGCGCTGTGTCGATATGGCGGAGCCCGAGCTTCAGGACATGGGGGACCATGCGCAGGACATCGGCGTCTGGCATGCGGAAGGTGCCGAAGCCGAGAGTAGGTATGGCTGCGCCGTTGGCGGTGAGAGTGTGCATTTTATTCTCCTAGTTCGGGTGCAGAATTCGGGGGCTGCAGGATGCGAGGGGTCGAGACCGGCAGAACTGACTTTAACTCGTTGACCAGCCACCGAGCGTGAGCGGGACCTTCAGGCCAGCTGGCAGGCCGCGGTTGCGCCCTGCCGGTCGAGGGTGCTGCTCCACATTGTCAGCAGGAGCGCGACGGCTACCAGGATAGCTCCCACCCAGGGGGTTGCGCCGAGCCCGAGCGGCGATGCGACCACCAGACCGCCCACCCAGGCGCCAAAGGCGATGCCGAGATTGAAGGCGGCAATGTTCAGAGCAGAGGCCACGTCCACGGCACCGGGGCGGTGGCGCTTGGCAAGCTCCACCACGTAGAGCTGCAACCCCGGAACGTTGGCAAAGGACAGGAAGCCGAGGGCGGCGAGCGTCACCAGCGTCCAACCCGGCGAAACGGCCGTGAAGGTGAACAGGAAAAGAACGGCAGCTTGGAGAGCGAAGAGGCCAATGAGCGCTCTGACCGGGTTTTTATCGGCGACGCGCCCTCCAACCAGATTGCCGGCGGCGATGGCCGCTCCGTACAGCACGAGGATCAGGCTGACGCTGGAGGGTGCAAAGCCGGTAACCTGCTCAAGGATTGAGGCCAGGTAGGTGAACGTCACGAAGGTGCCGCCATAACCCAGCGCCGTCATGGCAAAGACCAGGAGCAAGCGGCCGCTGCCGAGCACCCGGATCTGCTCCATCAGACCGGCCGGTTCAGCTCGGGAGAGCTTCGACGGCAATAGCCATGTGATCCCAGCAAAGGCCACCACCCCCAGAGCAGCCACGGCCCAGAACGTTGCTCGCCAGCCAAAGGTCTGGCCGATGAAGGTGCCGAGAGGCACGCCCGTGACGATCGCGACCGTCAAGCCCATGAACATCATGGCGATGGCCGAGGCGCGGCGGTTCTCCGGCACAAGATCTGCCGCGATCGTCGAGCCGACGGAGAAGAACACACCGTGTGCGAAGGCTGAGAGGACCCGGGCGACCAACAGTAGTTCGTAGCTTGGGCTCAGCGCCGCGGCGCTGTTGCCGACCACGAACAGGGCCATGAGTCCGAGCAGCAAAGGCTTGCGTGACACATGCCCGGTCAGGGCCGTGATGATGGGCGCGCCGAACGTGACGCCAAGGGCGTAGACGCTGACGATCAGACCTGCCAGCGGCAGCGTGATGCCGAGATCGCGCGCCACGGTCGGCAGCAGGCCAACAATGACGAACTCGGTCGTGCCGATCGCATAGGCCGCGATCGTCAAGGCAAACAGGGCAAAAGGCATAGCAGCACCTATTCCGACTGACAGTTTCGGTCGTGAGATTCGGACGAGTTGTCTGTCCGAGGGTTGGATTGTTCACGCCGGAATATGAGCTTGGTTGACATCGCTGATTAGCCAAACCAAAGGACAAACGCTTTTGAACCAAATTCAAAACTGGACGGCCGATGGACAATCGCGCTGGGGAAATGGAAGTCTTCGTTCAGGCTGCCGGACTGGGCAGCTTCTCGGCTGCGGGTCGCAAGCTGGGGCTTTCTCCCTCAGCCGTGAGTAAGGCCATCACCCGCATCGAGCAGCGGCTTGGCACCCGCTTGGTCGTCCGCTCGACCCGGGCGCTTCAACTCACCCCTGAGGGCGAAACCTACCTGGAGCGGGCCCAGCGCATCCTGGCAGAGATCGACGAGACGGAACGGATCGTTGCCGGCGGAGCCCAGGCGGAGCCGCGCGGCAGGCTCCGGGTCAGCGCCTCTGTGGGCTTTGGCGTACGGTATCTCGTGCCGCTGGTGCCGGATTTTCTGCGCCGATACCCTCAGGTCGAGCTCGACCTGTCGCTGACCGACGGGGTGATCGATCTGCTAGAAGAGCGGGCCGATGTGGCGATTCGCTCCGGCGCGCTACGGGACTCGAGCCTGAAAGCCCGCAAGATCCTTGAAAGCCGCCGAGTCATCGTTGCGTCACCTGACTATCTCGCTGCACACGGCGCACCTCAGGTGCCTGACGATCTTGATCGGCACAACTGCCTGACGTTCAACTTCCGCAGCGTGAATGCTTGGCCCTTCCGAGACCCTCAAAGCCGGACGGTCTACACGAAGGAGGTCTTCGGCAATGTCCAAGCTAACAACGGTCCGACGGTGCGCCGGCTCTGTCTGGAGGGCCTCGGACTTGCACGGGTGGGGCAGTTTCACGTTCAGCCCGATATCGACGCCGGTCGCCTTGTTCCAGTTCTGGAGCCATTCAACGCGGAGGACATCGAGCTGATCCATGCGGTTTTTGTCGGGCATGAACACCTGGCCACCCGCATCAGGGCCTTCGTCGACTTCCTGGCCGAACGGATTGGACGTCGTGGTTCCTGATACGGGAGTAAGGAGGCCTCCCTACGCGGGGTTCCAAACCTTCTGTTCCTGGAGGGCGAAGCTTGCTAGACCCCTGGGGGGCCGCCCTGTGACGACTTGCACCTCGTTGGTCACTCGATCTTCAGCGCCATGAGCAATGGCAGTGTCCATGGCCGCAAGGGCCCTGGCATAGGCCTCATTCAACCCAAGCGCCTGGTGCCGTTGGGCAAGTTCCTCCTCGCTCAACCGGACGTGCTCGATCCTGCGCCCGATGGTCTGCCCAATGATGGCAGCCGCTTCGTCATAGGAGAGAGCCTGGGGTCCGGTGATAACGATGTCACGGTTGAAGGCCGTGCCGCTGGTCAGGGCTGTCACGGCGACAGCAGCGATATCGTCCGCATCGATGAACGGCACCCGCCCATCCCCAGTGGCCGAATAAATCCTGCCTTCGTCCCGGATCGTCGGCAGATGCTGCTGTTCTGAGAAGTTCTGCATGAACCAAGTCGACCGCAGCACGGCCCATTCGGGCGCGTTTCGTTTCAGATAGGCATGCACCTGGCCCATCATGGGACCATCCTCCTCCAGGGAGGAGGCGCTCAGCAGAACGAACCGGTGCACGCCAGCATTCAATGCCTGATCCAGAAAGGGCTGCATGGCCGGCAAAGGCTCGGCAACGCCCGCAGGCGCCAACAGGTAGACGGCCGAGATTCCGGCCAACGCAGCGGCATGGGTGCTCTCATTGAGCCAATCGAATCGTACTCCTTGGTGTCCGGCGGTTCCCGCTCCCGTAGGAGATGCAATTCGGGCCTTGAGGCCCTTGCCAGCCAGCTGAGCGGCGATGCGTCGACCGGTCTTACCGGTCCCGCCGGTTAACAGGATGGATGGATTGCTCATGAGCGCCCTCCTGTGCCAAGAGCCGCTGTCAGGGCATCCAAGCCACCAATGGCCTCCAAGGCAATCAGCGGGTTCCAGTAGTCGACATACCGGATGATTTTCCCACCTCGGACGGTGATCACGGAAATGTAGCGCTGGTTGTAGGGGCGGCCGGTCTTCACCCCTTGGCCGATGCAGCCGAACTCGAGGATCACGACCTCAGGATTGTCCGTCCGGTGCACCGTAGGCTCAGTCATGCGCTCGATGGTGAGGATGTTGTCGAAGCCGCTGAGGTAAGCCGCCAGCGCCTCCCGGCCCTCGACTCGGGTAACCCCGCCAGGCGGCGCATAGGGAAATTCCATAACACAGTCCGGTGCCATCATGTCGAGGAAACTGGACGCCTCCTGATCCACCAAAGGACCAAGGGCCGCTTTCAACATGTCGGAAAAGCGCGAAAGACCAGCAGGCTTATGTGTCTTAGACATTGACCTTTACTCCTCACGGATGGAACGGTGTCGTTCCGACACATATAGGAGAAACTTGGATGGAACGCAACCGTTCCGACGTCAAGAGAGAACCATCCGTGCGCAAACCGAGCGGTGCCGCCGTGATGCAGGAATCCGTTACCCGAGCCATTGAGGCTGCCCTGTTCCGGGAATGGGCAAGGACAGGCTATGCGGCTCTCAGCGTGGAAGCGGTGGCCAAGCGGGCTGGTGTGGGCAAAGCCGCCATTTACCGTCGCTGGCCGTCCAAGCTGGCCCTGGTTTCTGATGTTTTGACGCGGGTGGGGAGCGATCTGGCGGTGGCGCCGGACACTGGTGACCTGCGCAGTGACATTGAGCTCCTCTTGCGTCAACTTCGGCGCGTCCTGCGCCACCCCTTAGTCGCGCGCATTCTGCCCGATCTTCATGCCGAGATGCCGCGCACGCCTGAACTCGCCAAGGCTATCCGTAGCCGGCTCCAGTCCTACCGGCGTTCGCGGGCGGAGGAGGTGCTTCGTCGAGCCGTGAGCCGTGGTGAACTATCGAACGAGGTTGACCTCGACTTGGCGACAGATCTCCTCGGGAGCATGATCTACTGGCGCATGATCGTGACGCGCCTGCCCGCCGACAGGGCTTATCTTGACCGGCTGACCGATCTAATCGTTGGCGCTCTGAAGACTTATGGCGAAGGTGAGTAAGTAGATTACGAACTAAGAATATAATTTCAGGCCAAGCAGCGAAACCAAGCCTTGGTTAGGCGGTATGGCGATCGGGTCCTAGATAAACCCCGGTATACGATGGACAGGCCGTGGCTCGTCTGCCGTTCCTGGCGAACTATGCATGCCGCCATTCCTCCTTGTCCTCACTGCCCCCTGCCAGGGCAAGCCGCTCCCGAACGAGGATTCAGCTCAAGCCGTCCTTCCGGACAGCCAACGCGGTCAAGGAGCACGAGCAGGCTGATAAGTTTACCGACGCTCTGAAGCGCTCGACAGATAGACTCGATGAGCAGGATCGCGGACGGTATCGCTAGCAGCTGATGGCTGTCGCCAAACTGTCATATAAACTTCACTGTTTCTGAGGTCATGAGGCTGCTAATGAAGCCAGCCTTGACACAATGAAGGTGCACTATGACCAAGAAGTCGAAGATCGTTGGTGATGAACTCATCCTCGTTGCGAAAGCGATCCGTCGTGGCGAGAAGTTAGAGCGAACGCTGACGAAACTTATCGCATTCGGCGAGGTGCAACCTCATGTCGTTTCCCTGCTAAAGGCGGTGCAAAAGGGCCTTGCACACCTCCGGACAGACGAGACATCCTTCAAGGAGAATAGCAAGAATCGCGCGAAACAGGCGAAATCCGACAGAGAACAGAAGTCGAATGACGAGATCCCAGTTGCTGTGGTCGTGAAGCGGGTTCGGAAGAAAACAAATGCTGGCACTACCGCTGCGACTGGCTCAGAAAGAACTTAGGAGCATCGAACCAGCATCTGCTATCCTATAAATTGCTTCCTTGCTGGCTCCGGTTGGCACTGCGATACGGCAGATCGTCCTCAAGACCGATCGAGTCACTGGCCGAAACTCATTCGCATCGGTTAAAGAGCCTAGCTCAACAATCGCATTGAGCAGGACATCGGGCGACAAATGGGCGGTTTAGGCGATGCTTGGGTTTCAGACTGTCAGCAGCCTGCGTGCTGTCGTAGGAGCAGCATCGAGATGATCTTCATACTGCGAAAGGGACAGGCGAAGTATGCTTGCAATCTGCAACCTTCACTTGCCGATCAAGTCGATCCACTCGCTGCCTAACGCATGGTCGTCGGTCCGTCTTTGCTTGCCTCTTCTCGAAATTTGCAACGCAACCAAAGATCCCGTCGCACCCATGCGTTCCGCAGCAGGTAACCCAATCAGCGTGGATCAATGCCGCTTACTATTAGTGCTGTGAGATTTTCGATCGCTTCGACCTTGTCCAACCGTCCCCGGGTCATATCACGCGACAGCGCTTCGGCAGCTCCGACAATTCCGACACATCGCTGTTCAAGTGTGTCGCGGGAGAGCTTTGAGAAGCGCGCTAGGGCGTCCGCGATTATTCGGACACAGCCATCCCGGAGGTCTTGCTGAACGGCCTCCATCTGAGGGTCGCCCATCAGGGCGGCCGAGATAGCATGCCCTTCAGGTCCCGAAGCCGAGTGACACGTCATGTATGCTCGCGCGATGAGGCGTGCAACTTCATCCAGCTCGTGCTGGGCAGTCGCCAGGCAACCAAGAAGTGCTCTGACCTGCTTTTCATCAATCCGCCGGTAAAGCGCGATCAGAAGGCCAGACCGCGTCCCAAAGTGCTCGTAGGCGATCGGCTTACTGACACCGGCTCGTTCGGCCAGATAGCCGAGGGTCAATGCATCAGCCCCATTCTCACGGATGATTTCCAGAGCCGTCTCGATCATCTGTTCGCACCGGTCGGCCTTAGACAGCCGACGTTTCGAGCCGGGTTTTCCCGCCGCTGCCATACACCACCTCGTTAACAATGGCCGCGTGATTAACGCAGCCGCCCGGCCGATACTTACTGCCGGCAAGTTACTTTTGGTTGTATATCTGGGGTCGCCTATGACGGCAATCGCATCACACAGGTATAATAGGCACTCCTCTCAACAGAACTTGCATTCGATATGGAAGGCTCCGGCATCGCTGGCCCCCTAGCCTTCCCTCCCCCACCTCGTTCGGCGCCTGGGAGGCTTCAGCGTCATGGCCTGCAGGGTTTATTCGCCACCGTAGGGGAACGCCTCACCAAAAGATGATCTGACAGTTCAGAGAAGTCGGGGCGCAGCGCCTTGTCGCGCTACGGCTTGCTGAAGACGTGCCGCCCTGCGCTCGCGGCAAGCGCCGGCATTGCTTCGCACTTTCGAATGGTCCGCTTGATACTCGAATAAGAGTGCTCGGAGACCTCGGCACAGACCTTGACGTTAAGAAAAAGAGTTCCCACCTACCATCTGTAGGTTACTGGTCGTAAGTAACCGCCGGCCTTGAACCGGTTGAACGGAGAACACCATGTCCTTGAAATTGCTTGCAGTACTCGCACTTGTCGCTGCCCCAAGCGTCGCGACAGCCTCTGGGAACGGCTCAGATAGGGACCGAGTGAACCGAGAAATTACCGCCATGCAGGCGGACGGCCGCTGGGAGCAGTTGATTGCTGAAGGACGGGCCAATAAGGAGGCCTTTGAGGCTCTTCGCGGGGCGCAACATCGGACGTCGACGTACACGGCAACCCAGGACACCCGCCCCCGCCGGCGGAACTGAAGACCCTCGGACAGGGCCGGTTGTTCATCGGCGACTTCGGCAACCCTGGTTGTCGTGATGGCCCCATCAGCTTCAGCTCAGGCGTGAAAGGATACGGGAACAGGTGACGGATGCGACGAGCCGTCACCCCTATTACCCCCGGCATGGGGAACCAAAGCCGCAGGAAGGACAGAAGCAGATCGGCCTCATTCACCGCTGAATCCCGCACTCGGAGCATGATGGTTAGCGTAGGAGCTCACGGCAACTTGGAGAAGGCGGCAATGAGCCCTGCCACATCGGCGAGCTCGTGGACGGACTGCCGGAGCCGACCGAGATCATGGCTTGCCTCCTCGAAGCCCGTCAGAGCCAGCGGGAGCGCTTCGCCATTCTTCACCGCAAAGTGTTGGCAGCCGTCCGATGCGATGACGTCTGCCAGCGCCTGACGACCGTTGCCGATCTGCGACTTGCGCAAACGGGCCGGGCAGCGAGGCTGCTCCTTGGGCAGCCTCATTCGTCCATGACAATTTGCATCCGCTTTCTGCGCTTCTTGACCATCAAACGGTCACGACAATCTTGCCGAATTGCTGGTTCGACTCGAGAAAGCGGTGCGCTTCCACAATCTGCTCAAACGGAAAGGTCCTGGCAATGATCGGCTTGAGATTCCCCGACTCCAAGCCCTCGAGGATGAACGCCTTGGCGGCCTTCAACCGCGCCGGATCGCCGATGATCTCGTGAACAAGATAGCCGCGCAATGTCAGCGTTTTGCTCAGGATGGTGAACAGCGGGAAGGGTGTCGGTTCAGGGCTCAAGCCGCCATATTCGATGAGAATGCCGCCCCGTGACATCGCAGCCGTGAGGGGCTCGAATATCGGACCGCCAATCGGATCGAAGACGACTCGTACGCCCTTCGGACCGGCAATGTCTATCATTCGTGCTTCCAGGTCTTCTTCCGCTGAAGCAATGACATGCGTAGCGCCGAACTCAAGCAACGCCTGCTTCTTGCCAGACGTCCGCGTGACCGCGATTGGAGTCGCGCCAATCAGATTAGCGATCTGGATCGCGGCCAGTCCGACACTGCTGGACGCCGCAGTGATCACGACAAAGTCGTCCCGGCGGAGTTTGGCGATGTCGATCAGGGCACCGTAGGCGGTGAGGTACTGCACCCAGACCGCGGCCGCTGCTTCCCAGCCGAGCGACGGCGGGTGCTTCACGACGAACTCGGCCGGAAATGTGACAAGCTCGCCATAGGCAGGCCAGCGGACCATCGAGGGCGGTGGTACCACGCTGACGGCGTCACCCGGCACGAAACCGCCCACATCTTCACCGACCGCTTCAACAATCCCTGCTGCCTCCAAGCCAAGACCAGAAGGTAAGGTCGGCGTCTCGATATAAGAGCCGGTGCGGAGCAACACCTCGGCCCGATTCAGGCCTAACGCCTTGACCCGGATCTGAACCTCACCCCGGCTAGGCCCTGGCACATCGATATTCTCGATGCGCAGAACCTCGGGACCACCATGCTGGTGAAAGCGAACCACCCGTGCCATCTGTCACGACTCCAAAATAGTTGAATCGAATAAGCTATGCCGTGAGGCAAAGAGCGGATAAAGAGCGTCACAGGTAGAACAGTCGTAACTGTGAGTTTTTAAAAGATGGATCGCCTGACCAGCATGGCAGTGTTCGTCAAAGTGGTTGACCTGGGCTCGTTTGCGGCTGCCGCGGCCGCGCTCGATCTCTCCGGACCGATGGTCGGCAAACATATTCGGTTTTTGGAAGAACGCCTGGGCGTGCGCCTGATCAACCGGACCACACGCCGCCAAAACCTGACCGACTTCGGCCGCACCTATTATGAGCGCTGCCGGGTGGTCCTCGCCGAAGCTGAGGCTGCGGATGCTCTCGCAGTCGATCACCTGTCCGAACCACGCGGAAAGCTGCGCGTCACCATGCCAGTGCATTTCGGACGGCGCTGCGTTAGCCCCATTCTGCTGGAGCTCGCGCGGCAATATTCTACGCTTGAACTGGAGCTGTCGTTCAGCGACCGCTTCGCCGACCTTGCGGAGGATGGCTACGATCTTGCCATCCGAACTGGCTATCTGGAGAACAAAACTGGGTTGGTCGCCCGCCGCGTCGCCCGCCAGCGCATGATCGTCTGCGCGTCTCCATCTTATATCGAGAGACACGGCAGACCTGAGCAGCTTGAAGATCTGGCCCGGCATCAGGCCATCGTCTACCGCCGGTCGGGCCCTGTTCCGCCCTGGCTGTTTCCGCGCGATGGCCAGCCTCCGGTGGAGATCACGCCAAAGAGCCGGCTGCGGCTCGATGATCTTGATGCAATCGCCGATGTCGTGACCGCCGGGATGGGGCTCGCTTGGCTCCCATTCTGGCTCGTACGGGAGCGGATTCAGGCAGGCGCACTTGTCCCGCTACTGCCAGAGCAACCGAGCTTTCTGTACGACTGCTATGCGCTATGGTTGCAGACCCCTCACATGCCACGGAAGATCCGTCTTGCGGTCGATGCCTTGGCGGCTGCACTGCCCCAGTTCATGGCATGAACTGCTGGCTGCCGTATTCACCTGTCAAGCCGCTGCCGAAAGTATTAGCGGAAGGGCGTTCTGACCGGTGCCCTGTCAGCCCTTGGGTGAGAGGCTATCCCTACCACCCCGCTTGCCGCACTTCGGCTTGATTCCTCAGTCGTCACTCGGTCAGGGTAGCCTTGGCGGCGGCACTCACCGCAGGGGTGCTTCTTCGTTCCGGGATCGACAGATTTGCAATCGCCTCCAACCCGCGCCACAAACTGGCGGCTCGCTCTTCGCCGAGCGCTTTCACAAACTGCGCGTTGACCCGGTCCATGGCTTCGTTGAGAGATTTCTCCAGCTGCGCGCCTTTCTCGGTCAGATAGACTCGGCTCATCCGCCGGTCTCCTCCGGGATCTGCTCGGCGCTCCAACCACCCTCCAGTCTCCATACGATCAATGAGCCCGGCCATGGTTGCGCTGTCAAGCACGAGGCGGGAGCAGAGCTCGGCTCCGTTCAGCCCATCGCGCTCCCACAGCACCTTCAAAATTGCGAATTGAACAGGCGTAACGCCAAATGGCGCCAAGGCCTCACGGGAGGCCTTCGTAACCTGCTGCTGCGCCTTGCCGATGACGAAGCTCAGACAGTCCTCAAGCCGTTCCATCCCGTCCTCCTTCAGGCGATCTCTTCCACCTTCGCAAAGTAGCTTGCATGCAAGGAATATAACTAGTATACGAGATAAATAGCTCGCATGCGAGTAACATACCTGTCTCGAGCAATGCCATGGAGGTCGCTGGGTGACAAGCGATGTGGAACTAACGACCGAGCCCATGCGCTGCGTGGCCGTGATCGATTGCACCCTCCCGGTCGGGAACGCCGCCAATGCCGCTGCGGTGATGGCGCTCACGATGGGCATGCGCCAGCCCCAACTGGCAGGTGAACCTTTGGTCGATGCATCGGGCCACGCTCATCCGGGACTCATCCCCATCGGCATTCCTGTGCTTGGGGCTCCGGCGCACGACCTGGCAGTGGTGCGCGACAAGGCCATAGCGGCAGGCTTAGAGGTCGTGGACTTTCCGGCCCAAGGTCAGCAGACCACCGATTATGCCGAATTCCAGCGGCTGGTGCGCCAGACGGATCCTGCCGAATTACGCTACATCGGGGTCATGATCTACGGTACCAAGAAGAAGGTTTCCCGTATCGTTGGCCGCTACAGCCTCCTGCGCCCCGTCTAGGCGCTCGCGAATAGCACGAACCAGGGTCACGCTCACCACATTCAATCCTGCAAACCTGGATTGTTGCTTCAGCCTCTTTCCATTGGCCTTTGACGTCCTGGAAAAGGACATCCTTGATGAATGAACAAACCGATTCTTCGGGCCGCGCACCCTTCCCGACGAGCATCATTCATCCTGAAGAACTGAGGTGGCTTTGGACGTCGTTGACCTACCCCAGATATGTCGGACAGGAATCTGCCGGAAGTTCAAACATGAGCCAAAATAGAAGTGATCGTTGTTGGTCATGCTGGGCAATGGGTGATCACGTCGTAGCCGGACACCGAATACGTCGATTTAGGTCCTCCCGGCCCGTGTCGCCATGCTTTGAAACAGCCGCATATGCGCGCGTTTAAACGGCTTGTCCTGTCTGGTGGGCCTCCGCCCTGCGGTTCAGGGATCGACCGGCGAGCCAATATTTGCTTACCCGAACCGCTGGCGCATGTTTCGCGCCGGTGCCTGCTGCGCCGGAGCGATCTGCCATCGGCGAGCTATCGGGTCACGCCGGCTTCGAAGCCGCGGCTGCCTTCAACAAGGCGCTCAAACGAGCAACGGGGATCACGCCCGCCGTGTTCAGGCGGGCAAAAACAGTACCAATGGCACAACGAACTCAAATCGCAGGGATGAGAATTTCCGAATTGGATCGCCGCACGGCCTCGCTGCGCCATTGGTCATTGACGACGAGACAAGAGGGATAGGCTAGCCCCCGGCCACAAGAGATAATGCGACCAGTCCTGTTCCCTCACACCGAGGTGAGGGGTTCAGCCTCATATGCCTTGTGAAGCAGGTTCAAGAAAATCGGCGCCTCAGGTAAGTGTACCGAGCCGATCCGGCTCACAGCCACACCAGGGGTCCAGGAGTTCATGACTACGGCACCCGAAAATTCCGCTACATTGGCGAGCGTCACTTTCTCAACGCGCTGAGGCACTCCCATACGTTCCAATTGCCGGCGAAGAATGCCCATTGTGGTGCCGATCAGCATCTTGGCCTCCGGCCATACCACTGCTGAACCGTCCCAAAAGGCTAAATTCCAGATCGACCCCTCACTGAGCCGGCCCTGTTGGTCGATGAATGCGGCGTCATCGAACCCTTGCGCCACCGCATGTCGAAGGAAATACGTTTTGGCGACCTCCCCGACATGCTTGATGGCTGGGAGGACCCGCTCGTGCTCAACCACCGCCAGAGCTAGGGGCCCCACTGGCCCGGAAGAGGGCGGTCCGGTTCGCACTAAAACCTCAGGTGCCACCTCAGCTCCCGCAACCGTAAACTCGCCCGCCGGCGAATAGACGGTGGCCAACAATGACAGATCTGAAGGGCCACCCCGCACGGCCGCCCGTAGGTAGGACCGCACCTGATCGTCCGACAACGCCTGGCCAAACAACTCCATCGAGGCAGCCCGAAGCCGCTCCAGATGGAGGTCAAGGCCTCGAACGCTGCCGCCACGCACCTGGATCGCCGTAAAATGAGCGTAGCCAGCGAAGGCGAGCGGCGTCAAATCCTCGACGGTTGCAGGCTGCCCGTTACGTTGAACAACAAAAGAATGTTTGCGATCTGACATGTGATGACCTCAGAACCAGCACCGGGACGAGAAGATCTCCTGCCCAGTGTCCAACCGTTATCGATGGAAGGGTTGTCTCTCATTGAAGAGGCTCTATGAAGCGAATAGTTCTTGATGGAACATCAAATAAGGCTTGAAGATCTATGAGCCGGATGCTGCCCGGAACCCGGGCATTGAAGATACTTGAAGCCGCTGGGCGGCACCTGAACTTCACCCGTGCAGCAGAGGAAGTTGGGTTGACCCCCGCGGCGGTCAGCCACCAGATCAAGGAAATCGAGGATCAACTCGGCATAGTGTTGTTCGCGCGGACGAGCAGGAGCATTCAGCTTACGCCAGCTGGTGTCGTTTTGCTCGAGGCGGTTACTGATGCTTTGGGCACCCTCAAACGTGCCACTGTCCGTGCCAGCCGGTTGGCTCGCGGGTCGGAACACCTGCGGGTGTCATTGAGCGCAAGGTTTGCATCGAACTGGCTCCTGCCGAGGCTTGCTCAGTTTCGGGCAGAGAATCCATCTTTACAGCTGACGTTCGACATCTCGGACGAGATACGGGAGTTTGACGCTGACGATATTGATGTCGCGATCAGATTTGGCGCTGGCAAGTACGAGCGCGCGCTCTCGGAGCGTCTGTTCGAGCCAGTAATCGTCGCGGTTTGCAGTCCGAAGTTGTTTGAGACTGGTGTCAGACTGGAAGAGCCGCGAGATCTGCTTCACCATACACTTTGCTACGTCGATTGGAAAACTGCCGGTATGGTATGGCCGAACTGGCGCATGTGGATGGCAGCAGCGGGCATTGATGATTTCGATGACAGCCGATGTGTCGGGTTCTCAGACTCAGGTCATGTCGTGCAGGCGGTTACCGAGGGCAACGCCATTGGCCTTGTCGACTTGGATATGATCGGGAGTGAACTCTCTCAGGGACGTCTGATACCGCTATTCGACGTTCAGGTCAGGATAGCGCCGCCTTATGCCTATTATCTTGTCTATCCGGAGAGCCGCAGTCATGATCCTGGCATCGTCGCATTCCGTGAGTGGCTTCTCGATCAGACGCGCCTGACGACCTAGTGAGTGCGCCAGTGTTGCAGCCGATTGAGCCTAGTGTCTGTCATGAACCCGGCATGAGGCCGTCATCGTTGGGCCGAGATGACCTCAACGCACAAACTTTACCCCTCCGATGTCCTCGATGAGGAATGGTCGCTGGTAGCGCCGTACCTGATGGCCATCACAGTCCAGGATGCCCGAGGTTGGTTCTAGCACGCCGGCTATGCCCTACACAGAGAGCGCAGGCGCCTTAGAAGAAGGTCAGCCGCCAACGACCGAAACAAACCTGAAAGCAGAACGCGCTACCCATTCCTCGTATGTGCGGGCTACAGGCGGTCGCACTCCAATTCGCGTGCGAGGGAATCGATGAACATCCGGGTTTTTGCCGGTGTGAGTTTGCTCCCGTGCCATACCGCGTGGATCGGCACGGTTGGCGGTTCAAACGGGACGAGAACGAGTTCCAAGACGCCGCGATCGACAAGATCGCGGATTTGCCAGAGGGGCGTGAAGCCAATCCCAAGTCCCTGGGCCACGGCGGCGTAGGTGCTCGCTGCATCGTCGGCACGAAACCGTCCGTTGACTCTTACGGTCCCCGACTTGCCATCGATGAGAACGGGCCAGGCATCGTCCTGCCGATCCGTGCTTCTGACGACACACTGGTGGCGCCATAAGTCCTGCGGATGCTCGGGGCGTCCGTGCTTGTCGAAATACTCCGGGGAGCCGAAGAACACCCGGCGCAACTCCCCCAACCGACGGGCCTTGAGACTCGAGTCCGGCAGGTGGCCGATGCGCACCGCGAGGTCCAGTCCCTCGTCTGTGAGGTCGACGAAGCGGTCCGAGAGCTCGAGCTCGACCCTGATCTGCGGATGGCGTTCCATGAACCTTGCGATCACGGGGACAAGATAGGCCGGTCCGAACAGAACGGAAGCCCCGATCCGCAATACACCTGAAGTCTCCGAACGCCGGGTTGCCGCCTCGAGCCTGGCCTCGTTCAGCTCCTGAAGGACGGGCTTGATGCGGTGATAGAATGCCCGCCCGGCCTCGGTGGGCTGTGACAGCCGGGTCGTGCGCTGCACCAGCTCAACCCCGATGCCGCGCTCCAGGGTCGCCAAGGATCGGCTGATCGCCTGGAGCGAACGGCCCAGGCGGCGCCCGGCGGCGGTGAGGCTGCCTTCGTCCACAATGGCCAGGAAGGCCTCAAGATCATCGATGCGGTCCATCATTCTCTCGCAAAACGAGAGAGAATATACACGGGATCGAATATTCTCTCCAATATCGGACTTGGCCATGTTCAGCTCCGACACGGACAGCGGCATGTCGGCTCGCCCGTCTGTGTAGAAGGGGAAACCATGCCGAAATCCAATCCAAACGTTCTTGTCATTGGAGCGAGCGGTCGCTTCGCCAGCCTCGTCGTCCCGGAGCTTGTCCGCCGTGGCGCCAGGGTCAGGGCATTCGTGCGTGACCCTGGCAAAGCATCCGTCGTTCGTCGGAATGGTGCTGCCGATGTAGCTGTCGGCGACCTGCGCGACAGGCCGAGCCTTGAACGTGCACTGTAAGGCATCGATGGCGTGTTTCACATCGGGCCGGCATTCGTGGCCGACGAGACCGATCTCGGGATCGGCCTCGTCGAGGCTGCGAGGCGAAGTGGGGTCCACAAGATCGTATTCTCCTCGGTGATCCATCCCACGAATGTCCGGCTTGCCAACCATGCCTCGAAGATCCCCGTCGAGGACGCCATCTTTGCATCCGGGATTGACTACACGATCCTGCACCCTGCGATGTTCTTCCAAAACATTGCCGGAGGCTGGCAATCCGTCATCGAACGCAGGGTATTTGCGGAGCCGTTCCCGATCAGGACGCGCGTCGCTCGCGTGGATTACCGGGATGTGGCGGCGATCGCGTTCACGGAGGACCGCCTGGCCTTCGGCACCTTCGAGCTCTGCGCTGCCATGCCGGATCGGAGCGAGATTGCGGCCGTCATGAGCGATGTCCTTAGTCGGCCTATTGAGCCTGGTGAGGTCCCCTTCGATGAGTGGGCTGCCCATCTCCCTCTGAGCCCTGATCAAAAGGAGTTCCTAGCAAAAGTGTTCGAGACCTATGCGACCTCAGAGTCCGGCGGCAACAGCCTAGTCCTTCGGGCTGTTCTTGGTCGGGAGCCCCGGTCCTTGCGCCAGTACATCGAGGATCTCGCATCCGCCGCGTCGTGAGGGCTCCCAAGCCCGTGAACGACATCGTTCGTATCAGGATTCGTCACATGACCTCTCCCGACACTGCTGCATTCAAGACCAGCAAGAAGCTTCCCGCACGCTATGGCGCTCTTCTCACGCCGCTCCTCATCTCCGTATTGATGTCGTGCGTCGTCTCCGGGGTTTCGACCGTCAAGAGCCTTGGCTTCGTCGAGAGTCTCTTCGCCGTATGGATGGGTGCCTGGATGGCTTCCTGGTTGGTTGCCTTTCCGACGCTGCTGGTCGTCCTGCCCGTTGTCCGCCGGATCGTGGCGGCCCTCGTCCAGCCGGCTTCACGTTGAGAACGGTCGCTCTTGAGGGCGTCTTCTCAGTGCCTGTTTGAGAATGTCGCACGGGGTCGGATTGGGATAGTGTCGCATCCACATGAGGCGGATGTGGACGAAAGACCATCGTGAGCGCCAGAAGGCCTTTGAGCGGCGGCGCTATCCCGCCGACCTGACCGATGAGGAATGGAAGCGGATCGGGCCGATCCTGCCTCAACCCGCCCTGCGTGGCCGCAGGCCCAAGGTGAACCTGTGCGAGATCCTCAATGCCATCGCTATCTCGCCCGCACCGGCTGCGGCTGGCGCATGCTGCCGCATGAGTTCGGAGCATGACAGGCAGTGTACTGGTGGTCCGGCGCTTTGTTCGTCGCCTGCTGTTCCAGACTCTGCACGATGTCGCCCTGATGCTCGGCCGCGAGCAGGCTGGCCGGGAGGTGAGCCCAGCGGCCGGCGTGATCGACAGCGAAACGTCAAAGCTCCTTTCCATTGCCGCGCAGGTGGGGCGTAGAGCGCACATTCGAGTGAAAATGCGCTGGCGCCGATTGGTGCGTGATTACGAGGAGCGCAGTGATGTCTCAGAAGCGGTAATCGGTGTGGCCATGAGCAGCCTCATGCTCCGCCGCATTGCTCACCCGTAACCATTCCTATACGGGCTCTTAGGGACTCTACGTTCCAGCTTTCTCGTTTTGGAGCCCTAGAGAATCAAATAGGAGTGTTTCACCAGACCAATCCCAGGAAGCGTGAGATTCGTATCCGCCACCCCATCACCATTGACGTCAAAGACGAGGCTGTGCGTTGAACGGTCAAACACAACCTGTGCTTTCCCCGACACAGCGAAATCCTGGCCCACCCGGAAATCTAACTTTTGTCGTCCGCCAGTATTTGGATCAGCATCGAATTTCGAAAAATCAAGCCTGTCACCTTCACTGGGGTTGAACTTCACGATCCGATCATGTCGCTCAAACGAGCCAAGGTCAGAAGCTCTGGAAAACACAAACCGGTCGCGACCGGAGCCACCCTGCATGTAGTCGCCGCCTGCACCGCCTTGAAGCGTATCGTTGCCTGCGCCGCCGTAGAGGGTATCGTTTCCGCTTAGCCCTCGGATCGAGTCGTGCCCTCCATTCCCACGAATGATGTTGTTCTCTGCATTCCCTGTTAGCGCATCGCCGAAGCGGGACCCACGCACGTTCTCGAACGTCGAATGATCGCCGAGGTAGACCTGTCCAAGATCAAGAATTGATGCTCTTTTCTGTCCGATCCAATTCCATGACCCATCTTTCAGATTGATTGAAACTTTATCCCTTACCTGTTCGGCGTTGATGGTATCGTTGCCACCCCCGTCCCACAGCAGGCGCTGGCTCCCAAAGATGTGGGTATCGTTTCCAAGCTTCCTCTTGGCTGGCCCGTAGATGCTCTGGAGTGACGCAATCTCAAAGAAGCTGAACTGCGTACTACGAATATCGTAGTCATAGGACATGATTGAGATCGGCATTTCACTAAGGGAAAGGCGAGGTGTACCCTCAAACGGGTGTTTTAGGCCGAGGGCATGGCCGATTTCATGGTGCAGTGCTAAAATGGCTTGTTGACCAGAATTATAGCTCCGATGAAGGAATACATCCATCCTTATCGCGTAGACCCCGTCTCGAAGATATGGTGTTCCCGAAGCATATCCCTCGCGACCCGGGATCTGAAACATTCCAAAGTTTATATCTGCTACCGCGTTGGTGCCAACTTGGTAAAATTCGATATTCACTCGACTAGAAATACTATCGAATATCCGCTTAACATCGCTTTGCTCAGGCTTTGTGAATGGTCTAAAACCGGAAGCAGGGTCTCCGAACCCAACATTAGAACCTTCAGCTGATGGCATGAACCGGTAGCTGACTCTGGCCGGTTCACCATCGGAGCTATTCCAAGCAAAACGACTGGATACTGGGAGCCGAAGCGCAGAGATGAACTTTGCGGGCATGGCGTGCACTCCTCACGGCCAAGTATGCGAAGCGTTCACACCGCGACTCAAGAGATATTTAGGAGATTCAAGGCGAGAGGACGATCTGCTCAACTTGAGACCAAAGTGGTCAAGACCGCATCGCCTGCTTCATGCCCATAGGCGGGCGCGCTGCAATATAGTGATCCTTGGATAGGTTCAGCGGAAACTGGCCAGAACCTGAGCCACTTTCGGCACTCTGTATCATCATTTAAACCGTGGCCTTATGGATCGCCCTGGATGAACTGGCTTCAACTCGCGCCCCAGCTTCAATCATTTCTTCCTATTATAGACATCCAGAGAGACGGCCGCGAGCAGCACCAGACCTTTGATAACCTGTTGATAGTCAATGCCAATTCCTAGGATCGACATCCCGTTGTTCATCACGCCCATCACAAAGGCGCCTATGACCGCCCCCGTAACCTTGCCCACGCCGCCGGTGGCCGAGGCGCCGCCGATGAACACGGCGGCGATCACGTCAAGTTCGAAGCCGAGGCCGGCCTTCGGCGTCGCAGTGTTCAGTCGTGCGGCGAAGATGAGGCCTGCAAGCCCCGCCAGGACGCCCATGTTGACGAAGGTCAAGAAGGTCAGTCGCTCGGTCTTGATGCCCGACAGCTTGGCCGCCTTCTCGTTGCCGCCCAAGGCATAGATGCGTCGACCGATGGTGGTGCGGTTGGTCACGAAGGCATAGAGCGCGATCAGCACTGCCATGATGACGAGAACGTTCGGCAGCCCGCGATAGGTTGCCATGAGGTAGCAGAACGCGATCACGAGCACGGCAAGCAGGCCGTTCTTGAACAGGAAGAGGCCGAAGGGAGCGGTCTCCACCGCATGCTTGAGCTGGTTGGCCCGGCTGCGGAAGCTGAAATAGATCAGCACCGCGACGCTTGCGACGCCGAGGAAGAGGGAGGTGTAGTTGAAGCCCTCGCCTCCGAAGACATCCGGGATGAAGCCCGAGCTCAGCCGCTGGAAAACTACCGGGAACGGACCGACCGACATGCCGCCGAGAAGCGCCAGGGTGAGGCCCTTGAAGACGAGCATGCCGGCGAGCGTGACGATGAAGGACGGTACCTTGAAATAGGCGACCCAGTAGCCTTGAGCGGCACCGATGAGTCCGCCGACGATCAGGCAGGCAATGGTCGTGGTCACGGGGTCGACCCCCCACCGCACCATCATCATCGCTGCCAGACCGCCGACGAAGCCGACGATGGAGCCTACCGACAAGTCGATGTGACCTGCCACGATGACGAGCAGCATCCCCAACGCCATGATGACGATATAGCTGTTCTGCAGCACCAGGTTGGTCAGGTTGAGGGGCCGCAGGAGGGTGCCGTTGGTCACCACCTGGAAGAACAGCATGATGACCAGAAGCGACAGCAGCATGCCGTAATCGCGGAAGTGTGTTTTGACGAATTCCATCCAAGACGTTTTCTGCTGGGGAACGTGAAGCTCGTCGGCAGTTCTCGTGTCCATCTCAGCGCCTCCCCGACTTGACGATAGCGTGCATGATCTTTTCCTGGGATGCCTCGGCAACGTCCAGTTCGGCGATCAAGGAGCCTTCGTTCATCACATAGATCCTGTCGCACATGCCGAGCAGCTCCGGCATCTCCGAGGATATCATGAGAACGCCCTTTCCGGCATCGGCGAGCTTGTTGATGATCGTGTAGATTTCGTATTTCGCCCCCACATCAATGCCGCGGGTCGGCTCGTCCAGAATGAGGATCTCCGGGTCGGAGAACAGCCATTTGCTCAGGACAACCTTCTGCTGGTTGCCGCCCGACAGGTTCACCGTATCCTGAAAGACGCTGGGGCTGCGGATGCGCATCTTGGCCCGGTAGTCGTTGGCGACCGCTAGTTCCCGAATGTCGTCGATAACAAGGTTTTTGGAGACGCCCTCAAGGTTCGCGAGCGTTACGTTCTTGCGGATGTCTTCGGCCAGGACCAATCCATAGGTCTTACGATCCTCGGTGGCATAGGCGATCCTGTTGGCGACGGCCTTCCCCACCGTACTCACGTCGATCTCCCTGCCGTGCAGCAGCACCCGGCCGGAGATGTTCTGGCCGTAGCTGCGGCCGAACAGGCTCATGGCCAGCTCGGTCCGCCCCGCCCCCATCAGTCCGGCGATGCCGACGATCTCGCCCCGCCGGATGTTCAGGCTGACGTTCTTGACCACCTGCACATGATTGTGGATCGGGTGATAGGCGGACCAATTCTCCACCTGGAAGATGACCTCGCCGATCTTCGGCTCGCGCTTCGGATAGCGGTCTTCCATGGTGCGGCCGACCATGCCGCGGATAATCCGATCCTCGCTGATAGCCTCGGCTCGGCAATCGAGGGTCTCGACCGTACCGCCGTCGCGCAGCACGGTAATGGAGTCTGCCACCTTCGAGATCTCGTTGAGCTTGTGGGAGATCAGGATGGACGAGATGCCCTGGGCCTTGAACTGAAGCAGCAGGTTCAACAGAGCATCGCTGTCCGTTTCATTGAGGCTGGCGGTGGGCTCGTCCAGGATCAGAAGCTTTACCTTTTTCGAGAGCGCCTTGGCAATCTCGACGAGCTGCTGCTTGCCGACGCCCAGGTTGGTGACGAGGGTTTCCGGAGACTCGTTGAGGCCGACGATCCTGAGCAGTTCCCTCGTTCGTGCGAAGGCCGACGACCAGTCGATGACGCCGTACCTGGCCTGCTCGTTTCCGAGAAAGATGTTTTCGGCAATGGAGAGGAGCGGCACCAGCGCCAGTTCCTGGTGGATGATGATGATGCCGAGAGCCTCGCTATCGGAGATGCCCGAGAAGCGGCGCTCCTCGCCCTCGTAGATGATCGAGCCGGAGTAGGAGCCGTATGGATAGACGCCGCTAAGCACCTTCATCAGCGTCGACTTGCCGGCACCGTTCTCGCCCACGAGTGCATGGATCTCGCCGGCTTTGACCGTGATGTTGACGTTGTCGAGCGCTTTCACGCCCGGAAACGTCTTGGTGATCCCCCGCATCTCAAGGATTGCGCTCATCGTTTGAACCTCAGGCCGCCCACGGACTCCAGGCGCTCTCGAAACGAGCATGGACCCTGCAAGGGTGTGCAAGGTCCATGCTTCATGAGCCAATTACTTGAACTGGTCTTCCTTGTAGTAGCCGCTGCCGACCAGAACTTCCTTCCAGTTCGAGGCGTCGACGCTCACCGGCTTCAGGAGGTAGGACGGAACCACCTTCACCCCGTTTTCATAGGTCTTGGTGTCGTTCACCTCAGGAGCCTTGCCGGACATCATGGCGTCGACCATGTTGGCCGCAACCTTGGCGAGTTCGCGGGTATCCTTGAACACCGTCTGAGTCTGCTCCTTGGCCAGGATCGACTTGATCGAAGGCACTTCCGCATCCTGGCCGGTGATGATCGGCATCGGCTGCCGCGGGCTGCCATAGCCTACGCCCTTGAGCGAGGAGATGATGCCGATGCTCAGGCCGTCATACGGCGAGAGAACTGCATCGACTCGCTTGTCGGTGTAGAAGGCGGACAGCAGGTTGTCCATGCGAGCCTGGGCAACCGCCCCATCCCAGCGCAGGGTGGAGACCTTGTCCATGCCCATCTGGCCGCTCTGAACCTTAAGCTTACCGTTCTTGATGTAAGGGTCGAGAACGGACATGGCGCCATTGTAGAAGAAATAGGCGTTGTTGTCGTCGGGCGAGCCGCCGAACAGCTCGATGTTGAACGGGCCCTTGCCCTCCTTCAGGCCGAGCGCCTTCTCGATGTAGCCGCCCTGAAGCACGCCAACCTGGAAGTTGTCGAAAGTGGCATAGTAGTCGACGTTCTTGGAATTGCGGATCAGGCGGTCATAGGCAATGACCTTGATCCCCTTGTCGGCTGCCTGCTGAAGCGCATCGGATAGCGTCGTGCCGTCGATGGCCGCAATCACGAGCACCTTGACGCCTTTAGTGATCATGTTCTCGATCTGGGAGAGCTGGTTGGGAATGTCGTCTTCAGCATATTGCAGGTCGACATTATAGCCCTTCTCTTTGAGCGCCTTGACCATATTGTTGCCGTCGTCGATCCAGCGTGCGGACGACTTCGTGGGCATGGCCACGCCGACGGTGCCTTTGTCCTGCGCCTGAGCGGCGCCGAGCAGGCCGAGGGCTCCGAAAGCCACGGCTGCCAAAGTGGTCGTCAATGTCTTCAAGGTCGTTCTCCCTCGTATCTTGTCCAGAATATCGCCCGTAGAAACAGGCATCCTTCGCTCAAGAGCTTTTCGCCAGATTGTGGCTTTGACCCAAGTCGAGCCAGCCGTCCGATCTTGTTGTCGGGTCGATCCGCCCCCTTGGAGCAGCCCTGCCTCTCCATCGCTGGAGAAACGTCACTGCGATCTTCCCAAGAATAAATCATACAATAATATAATTCCTTCTCACAAGCACCTGTAGATCTTACTCCCCTTCGACAAAAGGATCATCCGTTTCGGCTAGTCAGCTTCTGAGAAGGCGTGGATCTGGATTTTGGCCAGTGAGCTCTCCGCATGTTTGATCTGCACCCTTTCCGCCGCCTGCAGGATGAGCGTAGCCATGGCCTCACTCGCAAGGGATGGTTTGCGCTGCTCGATGGCATCGAACACACCCTGGTGCTGCCGCATCACCTCCCGAAAACGATCATCGCTCGATACGGGCGAACTGATCGTGAAGGATGTTGCCAAGGCTGCTCCGATGACGGAGCCGATCGACTGCAGAAAGGGATTGCCTGAAGCCTCAAGAATGGCCTGATGGAAGGCAAGGTCCGCCTTTGTGAACCCCTGCCGGTTGCTCTCGCATCCATACATCGCCTGAAGGGCCTTGCGCATGCGCTCCAGTTGTTCGGGCGTGCGCCGCTGGGCAGCTGTGGCGCAGGCAAGCGGCTCGAGGGTTTGCCTGATTTCGAAGAGCCATCCGAGGAAGCGGGCATCCACGCCCATTTCGAGATGCCATTCCAGGATGTCGGCATCGAACATGTTCCAGTTGTTGCGATCGAGGACCTTGGTGCCGACCTTCGTCTTGGACTCGATCAGGCCCTTTGCGGCCAGGGTCTTCAAGGCCTCGCGAAGGGCCGTCCGCGAAACCCCGAAGAGCTCCATCAGCTCTGCGTCTCCCGGCAGGATACTGCCGATAGGAAAGCGCCCCTGCATTATGCTCTGGCCGATCCCATGGGCAACGAGATCATGAGCCGATCGTGTTCTCGAAGGTCTCTGGACGCCGTTCACCAACACCATGATCCTGCTCTTTGAACTCTACCGCGATCGAAGCGAAGCTGCCGAGAGTCCCCGCTGCAAAACAATAAATGCAAACAAAAGAGCTCCAATGGCAATCTTGGTCCACCAGGAACTCAGGGTCCCCTCGAAGGTGATGTACGTCTGGATCAATCCCTGGATCAGCACACCGATCATCGTGCCGATGATGGTCCCATAACCCCCCGTCAGCAGAGTTCCACCTATGACAACCGCTGCAATCGTGTCGAGCTCGACCCCGGTCGCGGCCAAAGAATAACCTGCGGATGTGTAGAAGGAAAAGACGATTCCGGCCAGGGCCGCCAGGAAGCTCGACAGCATGTAGATCGCGATCGTCGTCTTCCCTACGGGAACACCCATCAGTTCCGCCGAGGTCCTGTTGCCGCCGAGGGCGTAGACATTGGCACCGAACCGGGTGAAATGCGCCAGAACGATCCCCACCGCAAAGGTGACAAGCATCACTATGGCGATAAAGGTAAGCCTTCCCCCGCCAGGGAGGGCAAAGGCGATATCCGTGATCTGGCCATAGGCGGGGGCATTGATCGGGATGGAATCCGTGGTGAGCACGAAGCACAGGCCCCGTGCCAGGAACATGCCGGCCAGCGTCACGATGAAGGCCGGAATTTGGAAGGCATGGATCAGGAAGCCCATTCCCGCTCCGAACAGGGCCGCGATGCCGAGGACGAGGATGAAGGCGAGATAGGGATTGAGCCCGTATCGCTCGATAGCCACCGCGAGGAAGACCCCGGTGAAGGCGATTACCGAGCCGACCGATAGGTCGATCCCGCCGGACAGGATCACGAAGGTCATGCCCACTGCGACGATGCCGAGGAAGGCATTGTCAGTCAGCAGATTGCCGATCACCCGGGTGGAGGCAAAGCTCGGGAACTGCACCAGGCAGAGCAGATATCCGACGACGAAGACAACCAGCGTGATGAGTACGGGAAGATGGCGCCGGATCATGCCTTGCTCCTCCAGACGGCATGAACGGCGCTCAGAACAGGCGACTGCGCCAGGAGCACCGCCATTACGACGATGGCTTTTACGATAAGGTTGTATTCGGGTGGGTAGCCGCTCAGCAGGATGCCGGTGTTCATGGCCTGGATGATGAGCGCGCCGACGACCGAAAGGCCGAGGCTGAAGCGACCGCCGAAGAGAGAGGTGCCGCCGATGACCACAGCGAGGATTGCATCGAGTTCGAGCCAGAGGCCGGCATTGTTGGCATCGGCACCACGGATATCGGCCGTTACGATTAAGCCCGCAATGGCCGCGCAGAGGCTGCACCACATGTATACTGCAATCGTTACGGCCTTGGTGCCGACCCCCGCATAGGCGCTGGAGCGGACATTGGCGCCGACGGCCTCGATGAAAAGGCCGAGCGCGGTGTATCGAACCACGAGATGTGTAATGAAGAGCATCACGAGAGCGATTCCCACCGGCATCGGCAGCATCAGGAAGGAGCCGCCGCCGATAGCGGCGAAGTCCTCGCTCACGAAGGTGATGATCTGCCCCTCCGTGATGAGCTGTGCAAAGCCGCGCCCCGCCACCATCAGGATGAGGGTCGCCACGAAAGGTTGGATCTCGAGAATGGCAACGAGGATGCCGTTCCAGAGACCGCACAGGAGTCCGACGCCAGCCGCAGTCGCAAGTGCCATAGGCAAGGGATAGCCCTGGGCTGTCAATGCCGCTGCCGTCGCGCCTGCAATGGCCATGACTGCGCCCACCGACAGATCGATGCCGCGGGTGGCAATGACGAGCGTCATGCCCAAAGCCAGGATCGCAACCGGCGCACCCCGGTTCAGAACATCGATGAGGCTTCCAAACAGGCGGCCATCCTGAAGGCGCAGGGCGAAGAAGTCACGGAAAACAAGCCAGTTGACGAGAAAGACGATCAAGAGTGCCGCAACCTGCGGAAGTCCTTTGGGGAGAGAGCGCGGGCTGCCGGCTTGTATCATGCTGCTCATTCAGTGGCTCGCAATGGTTGTCATAATGGTATCGGCGCTCACCTCGGCGCCGGAAAGCTCACGGACATGCCGCCGGTCGCGCAGCACGACCACGCGGTCGCTATAGGAGGCAATCTCTTCCAGCTCCGACGAGATGACGAGGAGCGCAAGCCCGTCCTCGCACAGCCGCTCGATGAGACGGATGATCTCGGCATGAGCGCCAACGTCGATGCCGCGCGTCGGCTCGTCGAGAATCAGGAACCGTGGCTCGGTGGCGAGCCAGCGCGCGAGCAGCGCCTTCTGCTGATTTCCGCCCGAAAGGAGCCCAATGGGCTTTTCCGCATCCGGGGTGCGGATGTCGAGAAGCTTGATGAAGCGGCTCGCGATCTCATCCTGCCTGCGGCGGGGGATCTGGTGCAGCCATCCGCGCCGTGCCTGCAGAGCCAGGATGATGTTCTCGCGGATCGAGAGCTCTGCGACGATGCCCTCCGTCTTGCGGTCCTCAGGGGTGAAGCCGAACCGCAGGCGGGCCGCATCGCGCGGCGTTGCGATGCGTACCGGCTTGCCATCGACAAAAGCCTGCCCGTTATCCGCCCGTTCTATCCCGAATATCAGCTTGGCAGTTTCCGTCCGCCCGGAACCGAGTAGGCCAGCCAGTCCCACCACTTCGCCGGGGCGCACAGCCAGGTCAAACGGGTCGACAAAGCGTCTCTTGCCGTAATTCTTGAAAGCCACGAGCGGCTCTCCGGTCACGGCAGGGCGCTGGTTGCGGTGCAAAGCTTCCGCGGCAAGCTCGCGCCCCAGCATCATGGAGACGAGTTCGATGCGCGGCAGCTCGGCAATCGGCTTAGAGCCCACGAGACGCCCATTGCGCAGTACCGTGATCCGGTCGCAGACGGCGTAAACCTGATCGAGAAAATGCGTCACGAACACGATTCCGATGCCACGGCGCCTCAAATCTTTCAGGATGCCGAAGAGGGTCTCTACCTCCTGGGCATCGAGGCTCGCCGTCGGCTCGTCGAGGATGAGCACCTTGGCGGAGAGATCGACTGCACGGGCAATGGCGATGATCTGCTGGACCGCAACGGAATAGCTGCTGAGAGGATTGGCGACATCGATGTCGAGGCCATAGCCTGCAAGCAGTTCCGAGGCTCGGCGGCGCATCTCGCCTGTGCGCACCAACCCGAAGCGATGGGGCTGGCGACCGATGAAAAGGTTTTCCGCCACCGACAGGTTCGGCAGAAGGTTCACCTCCTGATAGACGGTCCCGATCCCGAGCGAGAGCGCATCGGCAGGATCCCGCGCCGTGACCTCCTGCCCATCGAGGCGGATGGTGCCGGCATCGCGCCTGAATACACCTGTCAGCACCTTGATCAAGGTCGACTTGCCGGCGCCGTTCTCTCCCAGCAGGCCGTGGATCTCCCCCGCATGCAGGGTGAAATCCACATGGTCGAGCGCCTGCACGCCTGGAAATCCCTTCGTCAGCCCTCTGATCTCAAGGAGCTGAGGCTGTTCTCTCGATGGCTGCATCCTGCCCTCGCCGCCCGTGCGCATATCCGCCGAGTCCGGCGGAATACCGGAGGCGGCAGGCGAAAGCGCCTGCCGCCGGATGGTTGTGCGAGGTCAGTAGAGATCCTTGCGCTTCTCGTACTCGGCTTTTGCCGTCTCGGGCGTGTAGACCTTGGACTCGGTCTGGATCCACTTCGGCGGCTGCTTGCCGTCCTTCTTGAAGGCGATCAGCGCATCGAGAGCAGGACCCGCCATGTTGGGCGTCAGCTCGACTGTGACGTTGGCCTCGCCGTCGGCCATGGCCTTGAAGATGTCGGGGACGGCATCGATGGAGACGATCTTGATGTCCTTGCCAGGCTTCAGGCCCGCTTCCTTGATGGCCTGAATCGCGCCGATCGCCATGTCGTCGTTGTGCGCATACACGGCGCAGATGTTCTTGCCGCCACCCTCGGCCTTGATGAAGCTCTCCATGACCTCCTTGCCCTTGGTGCGGGTGAAGTCGCCGGATTGCGTGCGGATGATCTTCATGCCGGGATTGGCCGCCACGACCTGGTCGAAGCCCTTCTTGCGGTTGATCGCAGGGCTCGAGCCGACCGTACCCTGCAGTTCGACGACGTTGCACTTGCCGCCGGTTTCCTTGGCCAGCCACTCGCCTGCCACCTTGCCCTCGTACACGGTGTCGGAGGTTACCGCCGTGAGGTAAAGGGAGTCGTCCTTGGTCTCGATGGAGCGGTCGAGGAGAACCACCGGGATCTTGGCGTCCTTGGCCTCCTTCAGCACCGCGTCCCAGCCCGTGGACACGACCGGCGCGATGAAGATCGCGTCGACGCCTTGCGCGATGAAGGACCGGACGGCGCGAATCTGGTTCTCCTGCTTCTGCTGTGCATCGGAGATCTTCAGTTCCACGCCCCGCTTCTCGGCCTCGATTTTCGAGACCTTCGTTTCGGCAGCCCGCCAGCCGGACTCCGAGCCGACCTGCGAGAATCCGATGGTCATTTTGGTCTGGGCATAGGCGGCACCTGAGGACAGCATCAATGCGGCCATGCCAATGGTCGTCAGAAAGTGACGGGCCTTCATGCGTTTTCTCCCTGAATTTCTCGTTGCTCTTCGACTTTAGCAGCCTTAACAGCTGACTATTAGTACTATTATATGAATCAAAGAGAGCGCATATTCAACCAAAGTCGTGCTCTCGGAGCACGTGCGGGGCCGTGACAAAGTTTCGAAGGCGAGAAGGAATGACCAAAGACGAGAAACGCCCGTTGCGCAGTCAGGCTTGGTTCGGGCGCCAGGACAAGATGGGGTTTTATTATCGCTCCTTCCTGAAGAACAGCGGCTTCCCCCAGGACCAGTTCGACGGCCGTCCCGTCATCGGCATCTGCAACACCTGGTCCGAACTCACCCCTTGTAACGCCCATTTTCGCACCATCGCCGAGCACGTGAAGTACGGCGTGCTCGACGCGGGCGGCTTCCCGCTCGAGTTTCCCGTCTCCTCGCTTGGCGAGGTGACCATGCGGCCGACTGCTATGCTGTTCCGTAATCTCGCCGCCATGGATGTGGAAGAGGCGATTCGGGCTCATCCGCTCGATGGCGTCGTGCTGCTCATGGGTTGCGACAAGACCACCCCTGCCCTGCTCATGGGCGCGGCCTCGGCCGATCTGCCCACCATCGGCGTCTCGGGCGGACCGCAGCTGCGCGGCGTCTACCGCGGCAAGTATATCGGATCCGGCACCAACATCATCTCCATGAGCGAGCAGCTGCGCGCCGGGGAGGTGACGCTGCAGGAGTTCCATGAGGCGGAAGCCGGCATGAATCGCTCCGCCGGCCATTGCATGACCATGGGCACCGGCTCCACCATGGCCTCCATGGTCGAGGCGCTCGGCGTCGGTCTACCTGAGAACGCCGCCATCCCTGCCAGCGATGCCCGCCGCAATCAGCTTGCCCGCATGGCTGGACGGCGTATCGTTGAAATGGTGCACGAGGATCTCGTCCTCTCCAGGATCATGACCCGTGAGGCTTTCGAGAACGCCATCCGCACATTGGCGGCCATCGGCGGCTCGACCAACGCAGTGGTACATCTGCTGGCCATCGCAGGGCGTGTCGGGATCGACCTGACCCTGGAAGATTTCGACCGGCTCGGGCGTGACATCCACTGCCTCGTCGACCTCATGCCCTCCGGTCGCTTCCTCATGGAGGATTTCTACTATGCCGGCGGCCTGCCGGTGGTGCTGCGCACCCTGGGCGAGCGCGGCCTGCTGCACAGGGAGGCGCTCACCGTCAACGGCAAGCCGATCTGGGAGAACGTGAAGGACGCGCCGTGCTGGAACCGGGAGGTGATCACCACCTTCGAGGAGCCGTTCAAGCCGCAGGCGGGAATTGCCATCCTCAAGGGCAATCTCGCGCCGAACGGGGCCGTCATCAAACCCTCGGCCGCCTCGCCCGAGCTCATGCAGCATACGGGCCGCGCGGTGGTGTTCGAGACGATCGAGGACCTGCACCACCGCATCGACGACGAGGATCTCGACATCGATGAAACTTGCATCATGGTGCTCAAGAACTGCGGCCCGAAGGGTTATCCGGGTATGGCCGAGGTCGGAAACATGCCCCTGCCGCAGAAGCTGCTCAAGCAAGGCGTCCGCGACATGATCCGCATCTCGGATGCCCGCATGTCCGGCACAGCCTACGGCACCGTGGTGCTGCATGTGGCGCCTGAGGCAGCCGCCGGTGGGCCGCTGGCGCTTGTCGAGAACGGCGACCTGATCACCCTTGATGTGCCGGCGCGCAGCCTGCATCTTCATGTGGATGCCGAAGAGATGGAGCGCCGGCGGGCCGCCTGGGTCCCGCCTGCACCGCACGCAACACGCGGCTGGGCCAAGCTTTATGTCGACCATGTCCTGCAAGCCGACAAAGGGGTCGATCTGGACTTTCTCGTGGGTCGCACGGGCTCGCCCGTGCCGCGGGACAACCACTGAACGGCAGCAGCAAAGATCATGAAGGAAGAGATCATGTCCCAATCCGGCAGGAGTTCCGTGCGTCCTTACCGCGGCGTGTTCCCGGTGGCGCCGACCATCTTCGACGATGAGGGCCGGCTCGATCTGGAGGGGCAGAAGCGCGCCGTCGACTTCATGATCGATGCGGGCTCCGATGGGATCTGCATCCTGGCGAACTTCTCCGAGCAGTTCGTGCTGCGCGACGAGGAGCGCGAAGCGGTCATGACGACGGTGCTCGATCATGTGGCGGGCCGCGTTCCGGTCATCGTCACCACCAGCCACTTCTCGACCGAGATCTGCATCGAGCGCAGCCGGCGGGCCGAAGCCGCGGGCGCCGCGATGGTGATGATCATGCCGCCCTTCTTCGGCGCGACGCTGCGGGTGCCGGAGCCCGGCATCTACGAGTTCTTCCAACGCGTGTCGGATGCCATCAGCATCCCGATCATGATCCAGGATGCGCCCATGTCGGGCACCTCGCTGTCGGCAGCCTTCCTGGCCCGCATGGCCAAGGAGATTCCGAACGTCTCCTACTTCAAGATCGAGGTGGCGGGCACCGCCACGAAGCTGCGTGACCTCATCGCCCTGGGCGGCGAGGCGGTCGAAGGCCCCTGGGATGGCGAGGAGGCGATCACCCTCATGGCTGATCTCGACGCGGGAGCCACAGGGGCCATGACGGGCGGAGCCTATCCCGACGGCATTCGGCAGATCGTCGATCCCTACTTCGCCGGCGAGCGCGAGGCGGCAGCGGCCGCTTACGAGCGCTGGCTGCCCCTGATCAACTACGAGAACCGGCAATGCGGCCTGATTGCCGCCAAGGTTCTCATGAAGGAAGGCGGCGTGATCCGCTCGGACGCCATCCGCCACCCGCTTCAATCCCTCCACCCGGCAACCCGCCAGGGCCTCATCGAGATTGCCCAACGCCTCGACCCGCTCGTCCTCAAATGGGGGCGGTAGGAACGCCGCTGTTTACCCTCCGTGCTCCCCCGAAGAAAGGAGGGCAGGCTCTGAAAAGTGCCAGAAGGAAACTTTAGGTCCACACCTCCCTCAGGACGAGCTGCACTCTTGCAGAGAGGCAATCCCGCGGATGATTCTTTACGGACTGCTTCCAGGATCGGCGGGTAGCACCTCGATCAGGCGCTTGGCGAGAAAAGCACGGCGATGTCCCTGGGGCTGCTCCCCGGGGCCATTTGTCAATGCTCCAAACGGCTCGTACCCGAGCCTGATATAGAAACGCTCGGCTCTTGCACTGGATGTATCGAGCCATGCCCCGTGACAGCCGCGCGACTGGGCAATGATCTCGGCTTCGGCCATGAGCCTTGCTCCGAGGCCCTGCCCCCGAAGCCCCTCTGCAACCCAGAGCATCTTCACAAGAAGCCAACCATAGGACGTCGAGCCGACCAGCCCGCCGATCATGTCCGCCTGCAAGTTCCGTGCGATCAACGTAAGGGGCTTTCCGTCACTGGGCGGCACGTTCTGACGGAGCGCTTCGAGAAGCTTGCATTCAACCTCAACTGCGAGGATCCCACTCGGATCCTCTTCCGTCGTTATGGTGATCGGCTCAAGGTTAGCCATGCCATTCCCTGACCTATGATCTGACTGATATCACTTCCGTAACAGGATAAAAGAATGGCAACGAGGGGGTGGATGTTCTGTCCCCAACACATCTATTCGCGCCTGCCGAGAACAAGATAAGCGGCGGCTGTCCAGGAGAAGGTGTCGCCACCGAGGCCCTCGCCGGTAGTTGGATCGAAGTATTCACAGAAGCCGACGTTCTCAATGGTGCGAACAGTGGACTGTTCGATATGGCGGGCGAGTTCCTCCGCCCCGTTGAGGCGCAGACCATCCGCAATGAGCCAGTTGATGACGGCCCAGACCGGACCACGCCAGTAGCGCTTCGGCTCAAAGGCTGGCGAAAAGGCTGGAGCCGAGGGGATGCCGACGGTCATGCCGTCGAGCCAGCGCCGGATCTCTGCCGTGATGGCGCTTCGCTGGGCGTCGTCCAGTGCCAGCGCGACAAGGGGTATGAAGCCTGCCTGCGTCGGAGCCTCGATATCAGCCCCCGAAATCAGATCGAGGGACACGAAGCGGGAGAGATGGGGGCGCCACCGGCGGGCAAGGCCATTGACGAGCCTGCCTTGCATCTGCGCCAGCTCGGCCCTGTCATTCTCGCTTCCCAGGATTCCGGCCAGATGCATGAGATCGGCTGTGGCCCGCGCGAGAATGGCAGTCATCTGGACATCGGCGACCTTGAAGGGCGCCCTCGCCCATTGCTGCTTCGGGTTCCAGCCGCAATCTCGGTAAACATCGACCAAGTGGATGAAGCGCTGATAATCCTCGTCGCGCGGACGCATAGCCGCGTTCACGTGGCTTGTATCCTTGCGGCGGATGGCGGTTGACGTGGTGGTTGGTGCGCGGGCGAGCGCCTCATCCCAGGCCGGCGAATTGTCGCTGCCGCTCTCCCAGGGGTGCAGGATCGAGACGAGCCCGAGGTCTTCAGGATCACGCGCTGCGAGCCACCAGCGGTGCGAGCGGAGCGCTGCCTGAAACAGCACCTTCGCGCGCGTCTCGGCATCGGCCAAGCCGCTCGCGACGGCTGCCTCATAAACATGGCGTAGCGCCATGCCGAAAACCGGCGGCTGCGTGATCCCGGAGGTCGGCACATGATGCTTCGTGCCCCACACGTCAGGACCGGGAAAATAGGTGTCGCTCGGCGCGTGAAATACGATGTGCGGGATCATTCCATCGTCCCACTGCCCCTCGATCAGGCGCTCGAGTTCGCGAAAGGCCCGATCCACGTCGAAGGTAGCAAATCCCATGGCAACGAAGGCGGAGTCCCAGTTCCACTGGAACGGATAAAGCCTGTCCGTGGGAACCGTGTAGCCGCCGCGGTCATTGCGTGCGAGGACGGCGTGTGCGGCCTCTTCCATGCGAAGCGTGGTCATCTCAAACATCCTTCAAGTCAGGCTCGAGCGACGGCCCGTCCGGTGGCGCTGTCGATCCAGGTCACGCGCGCAGGATCGACATTCAAGCCCACACGCACGCCGGGATTTACCTTAGCGACCGGCGGGGCAACGATGCGAGCCAGCTGCCCATCAATGGAGCCCGTGAGCAGGAGGTGCGATCCCATGGGTTCCACGACACGGACATCGAAGGGAATGCCGGAGCCATTGGCGCTGAGGCTCGCATCCTCGCCACGCAATCCGAGTTCCAGATCCGTGACCGTGGATGGGCATGGCAAGGTCGCATCACCGATCCGTGCTGTTCCTCCATGGCATCTGACCTTGATGAAGTTCATGGGCGGCGCGCCGATGAAGCCGCCGACGAAGCGTGTGGCGGGCGTAGCATAGATCTCAAGCGGCGAGCCGATTTGGTCGATCTTGCCACCATACATCACGGCGATACGGTCAGCGAGACCCATCGCCTCTGTCTGGTCGTGCGTCACATAGATCGTGGTGGTGCCGGCCTGGCGCAGGACCGCCTTCAGCTCCGTGCGCATCTCAAGGCGAAGCAATGCGTCGAGGTTCGAGAGGGGCTCGTCCATCAGCAGCACGGCAGGTTCGACAGCGAGTGCGCGGGCTACCGCGACACGCTGGCGTTGGCCGCCGGAAAGCTTGGCCGGGTAGCGGTCGAGATAGCCTTCGATGTGAAGCAGCGCTGCGGCACGCTCCACCTTGCGTTTCACCTCCGCTTGAGCGGCCTTCTGCATCCGCAAGCCAAAGGCCACGTTCTCGAACACGCTCATATGGGGAAAAATCGCGTAATTCTGGAACACCATCGCGAGACCGCGCTTGCGGGGAGCGAGGTTGCTCACATCCTGCCCCCCAATGACAATGCGTCCGGATGTCTGCGTTTCGAGACCAGCGATGATGCGCAGCAACGTCGTCTTGCCGCATCCAGAAGGGCCGAGGAGAGCCACGAACTCACCGTCGTTCACGGTGAGCGAGATCTCTTGCAGAGCACGGAATGGGCCGAACTCCTTGACGACCCGGTCGATGACGATATCAGCCATGGGGTGATCCGTTACTTACTGGCAATGCCCCACACCGCGAAGAGGTAGCGTCTCACCGCGAAGATGAAGAGCACAGAGGGAATGATGAGAATGAAGCCGCCTGCGAACCGGTAATGCAGCGGACTCTCGGCGAGGATTCGAAGCAGGTAGGCGGTTAGCGTGCGTTCGCGTACGGTGAGGATCGACGCGGCGAAAACCTCATTCCAGGAGATCACGAAGGCGAAGATGGCGGTCGCCGCAAGACCCGGCAGCGCCAGCGGCAGAACCACCCTGATGAAAGCTTGGAACCTCGTGCACCCGAACACCCAGGCGGCCTCTTCGTATTCGCGCGGGATGCCCATGAAAAGGCTTTGCGTGACAAGTGCCGCAAAGGGCAGAGCCAAAACCGTATGGATCAGCGACACGCCGAAGGGAGTATCATAGAGCCCAAGCCGAATGAACGAGACCGTGAGCGGCAGCGCCAAGATGGCAAGCGGAAAGGCGCGGGTCAGGAGGACAAGAAGCCGAAAAGCGTTCTGCCCACGGAAATCGTAGCGTGCGAGCGCATATCCGGCGGGAGCGCCGAGCAGAATGGAAAACACTACCGTCAGCCCGGCGGCGATGAGCGAGTTGACAAGGGCATTGAAGACGCCCTCGATTGCAAGAAACTGGGTCATGGCTGCAAGGGAGAGGTCCGTCGGCCAGATGGATTTTGGCCAGCGGAACACGCCGAGCCGACCACCGAATGCGCCGAGCGCAACGAGATAGATCGGCACCAGAACCCAAGCAAGGAGCACGGCAAGACCTGTCCAGAGCAGCAGGCGTCGGGCGGAGGGAAGAGACATGCTCCGATGTCGAGTCTGCGGGATTTCAGCAGCTTGAGCTGTCATGGGAGCTGCTCCGGACGGGTTCTCAGGATACGAAGGTAAACGGCTGTCGCAGCCAGCGAGATTGCCATGATGAGAACCGCATAGGCCGCGGCGGCGCCATAATTCTGGTTGTCGTTTTGCCAGACGTACGCCTCGCCGGCGAGAACCGGAAAGTTGCGCCCGCCCAGCGCATAGACGACGGCGAAGACCTCGAAGGCAAGGACCGTACGAAGGATCAGCGCCGATTGCAGGCTGGGCTTCAGGAGCGGCAGGGTGATCTTGGTGAACCGCGTCCACGGCTTGGCGCCGAAAATTTCGGCAGCCTCCGAGAATTCCTTCGGGATCAGCTGCAATCCTGCAATCAGGATCACCAGCACGATCGCGGTGGCGCGCCAGAGTTCGGCAAGTACAATGGCGAAGAACAAGGCCCAGGGCGTCTCCTGGGACAACCAGCCCATCGGGCCTTGAATCAGCCCGAGCGCATAAAGAGCGGAATTGAGATAACCCGTGTTCTGGAGCAAGGCGAGCCAAGCAAGACCCGCTGCGAGATCCGAGATGCCGAGTGGAATGGTGAGCACCCACAGCACCAGATCACGGCCTTTGTCGAGCTTCGTCACCATGGTGGCCATGGCGAGCGCCAGCACCACCTGGAGAGGCACCACCACGAGGGTGAGCAGGAAGGTGTTCCGGACGGCAAGCGAGAAGTTCAGATCGCCTGCCATGCGCTGGTAGTTCTCCATCGAGAAACCGTCGCCTACGGAGAACGACAGCCAGATGGTCTGAACGAGCGGCACGAGAAAGAGCGCACCCAGGAAAATCACCGAGGGCGCAATCAGTGCGTAAGGGATCCAGGATGTGCGCGCAGGCATGACAGCCGCTCCCGTCGTGGGAGAACCCGACGGAGCACTCTCCGCCGGGTTCTGGCAGGATTATTGAACGGCACAGGCACCCTGGCTTGGCTTGTCCGGAGCCCAGCACGGCGCGCCTGTATCCTTCATGAGCGCATCGAGAACCTTCGCCTGAGCCTCGAGCACATCCCGGACCGGCTCGTTGCGCAGGACGATGCGCTGGAAGGTGTCCGTGTAGACCTTATTGAACTCGCCGCCCTTTGCGCCGAGACCTACGGGCAGGAGCGAGACGAGAGCATCCCTCGCATTCTGCGTTGCGGCCACCGCTCCGGCGAGGAGCTTGATGCCGGGAGCGAGGTTCGGCGGCAGATCTGCCTTTACGACCGGGAAGAATCCGACCTCGGCGGCAGTGGCAAGCTGCGTCTCGGGCTTGGTCATGTGCTCGATCACCGCCACGCCGCCGGTGCGGTTCGGAGCATCCTTTGGGATCGCAAGACCTGCAATGACCGGCATGTAGCCGCGCCCTTTCGGACCGGCCGGCGCCGGGAAGGCGACGAACTGATCGGGCTGCAGCGTGAGCGCCTCCTTGACACGGGCGATATGATCCCAGGCGATCCACACCTCCCCGGCCAGTAGGGGCTCCTGCATGAAGTTGTAGTTGGTGGAATTGGGGTTCGAGACCGCCCATAACTCCTTAAGGGTATTCCAGCCGGCTTCCGCGTCCGCCGATTTGAAGGTTGTCACCACACCACCCGTAAAGGATGGGTAGAAGTAACCTTGGAAGAAGCGCGGCAGCAGACCGGTCGGACCCGCTGGGAAGCCGAGGCGGCGCTGGCCGGTCTTGTCGACGATGTTCTTGCCCCATTGCTGCAGCTGCGCATAGGTGAGGCTGTTCACATCCGCGCCTGCGGGCAGATATTGCAGCGCCTGCTTGTTGGCGACCATCACATAGGTGGCCTGCATCCACGGGATGTACTGCTGCTGGTTCGTCCCGAGCTTGCCGAGTTCCATCAGGTTCGCCGGAATGACTCGATCCTTCAGCTTCGCAGCGACATCGTCGACGGGCTGGAGATCGGCTGAAACATGGGGCTGCAGCTCGCCGTGCAACGCGCCGACGACACTTGCTGTGCGTTTGCCGGCCTGTGTCTCCGCCTTCATTCGAACGGCGAAGGCGGGAGGCTCATCCACGACATAGGTGGTTTTGCCGGGCAGGCCCTTCAGCAGGACCTCACGAACTTTCGTGGCCTCCTCGATTGGGCGAAGCTGCGTCGAGTAGAAGATGGTTTCCTGTGCCTGTGCCACGCTCAGCCCTCCGAAAAGGGCAGCAGTGGCGGCGATGGCGCGAAGCGGTACCGGATGCGTCATTTCCTTCCTCCATCGGTCCCTTCTTGGTGCGTCTCGACCCGGGGCCGGGAGATCGAGCGCATTGGCCTCAGTTCACAGGTCCATGAGTGGTCCTCGGCACCTGCCGAACAGGCAGAATGGTCTGCAATTCACGGCTGTCGCGCCCGCCCAAGAGCGCAATCAGCATCTCCGCAAGCTGTCGGCCCACATCGGGAGCGGCTATTTCCATGGTCGAGAGCGGCGGATCCGTGAACGCTGCAGCGGGCAGGTTATCGTGGCCGATCAAGGCTATATCACGTCCAGCCACGAGCCCTTCCTCCTTGAGAGCTCTCAAGGCGCCGATCGCCATGCTGTCCGTGGCACATAGAAGGGCTGTGGGAGGGGAACTTTGCTGCAGGAGCCATCGTGCCCCCTCATAGCCCCCAGCTTCATCCGGCCGCGCCGTGTACTCAAGCATTGCCACGCAGCCTGCCTCTTCAAGGGCCTTTCGCCATCCCTCCCGGCGCAGATGAGCGAAGGTCAGCTCCTGGGGAGCTGCAATATGAGCGATCCGCCGATGCCCCGAGGCCAGGAGCAGGCGAGCAGCCGCATGGAAACCCGCCTCGCCATCGCCATCGATGAAGGCATGCTCCTCCGGGCGGGCGGTCCGGCCATGGGTGATGAAGGGAATGCCACGCTCTTTCAGGAAAGCCACCCGCTCGTCCTCAAGCCGGGTCCGCACCACAATCACCGCATCGGTCCGGCCGCCGTCGACCAAGCGACGGTAGGTCTCCATCTCACCGCCTCGGCTCGTGGCCGGGAGCAGCATGAGGTCGAGGCCCTCCTCGGCAAGCCTCTGGCCACAGGCCGCCAGCATATTCAAGAACAAGGGAGGACCGAACCTTCCCGGCTCCAACGGGAGCGTCACCGCCACCGTTTCGGCCCTGCGCCGGCGCAGACTGCGAGCGGCAGAGTTCGGCCGGTAGTTGAGCGCCCGGGCAGCCGCCCGAACGCGCTCGCGGGTTGCCGGCGCCACATCGGAATAGCCGTCGAGAGCCCGCGACACCGTGGTGATCGACAAGCCAAGCGATTGCGCAAGGTGCTTCAGGTTCGACAAGGGCGGCAGGCACTCCGCAGATTGGAAATAGTCTCCCAAAACGTTTTGGAAAGTCAAGCCAGCAGAGGAAGAGCCACACCATGGAACAACTGCAGTTCCGGGGAGAGGCCCCTGGCCAACCGCCTGTATGAGCACCCAGCGGTCTACCGAGCGCTGAAATCGGACCTTGCATTACTTTAGGTCATGGCAGGTTGCAGCGAGGTCTCCACCTCGCGGGATCAGGAATTCCCGCCCTCCACATGGCTTGGACGCTGGCTCTTCAGCGGCTCTTACGCGGTTATCCGGCTTGTTCTGAAAGTTGCCCGTCGCCTGCTCGGACGACCGGCCGATGTCGCAGACTTGATTCAGGAGTTCACGGCAGACCTCCTCAGGCGTATCAATGAGGCCGTCATCCTCATGGGATCCTCCAGAGATCGCCTATGCCTGCAACATGTCGAGCTCCACGCCGCGAGTTTATAACAGCCAGAACCAGCGTAACCGGCATTGTCGCCGTCTTAGCGGAGACGCGGCATGCCTTTCCGCGGCATACTCATGACCAGTTTGGAATTGGTGTCATCGAACGCGGAGCTCACAGATCGCACAGCAATCATGGCATGGTGGAAGCAGGTCCCGGCGATACGATTACTGTCAATCCCGGGGAGGTTCACGACGGCAGCCCGATCGGAGATGCCGCACGGGCGTGGCGGATGATCTATCTGGATCCGGCGCTTGTGGCAGAAACTATTGAAGACGCCACGGAGGGAAAGACTACCCTGGCCGAATTCTCCGCACCAGTGCTAACCGACAAAAACTTAGCCAACCGCTTCAGAGAGTTGTTCGATATCCTGACTACCTCCTGTACTCCGAGAAACGGTACTCGCGAGGAGGAACAGCTGTTGCTGCTGCTTGCAGCCACCATGAATCTGGGCTGCGCATCCGATATGTGGGGAGGTATCCCTCAAAGCATAGCTTATGCACGCAACCGAATCGATGATGATCCTGCAGCATCCTTGACCCTGGCTGAACTGGCCGAGGCATGCGGATTAAGCCGCTTTCAGCTCCTCCGGAGTTTCTCAAGGGCAACAGGACTGACGCCCCATGCCTATCTGGTCCAGCGTCGTCTCCAGCTCGCACGACGCTTGATTGTTGAGGGCGTTCCCCTCGCCGAGGCATCGATCGCGAGCGGGTTTGCCGATCAAAGTCATATGACCAGAACCTTTGTCAGGACCTATGGGATCTCACCCCGCGCCTATCTTGAAGCTGCCCGGTAATCCTTCCGTTCGACACTGCAATTTCATTCAAGACGAGGCACCCAGGCTGTCTTAAACTCCCATCCATCATAGGAACAGGATTGGAATACAGGCCGCAGTTCCGCACCCCAGACTTAATAAAGTTGCAGACGCTTCTGCCGTTAGAACCGACTGCAGAGGGGGCAGCCGCAGACTGGTGTCCAGATCCTCGAATGTGATCGCCGCTATCAGGCCCGCCATTGCGGGAACTGATTTCCTGCTTCTGCCCTCCCTGGCATTCGAGTTTCGAGACTAGCAGGCACCTATATTTGAGAGTTGGAGAGTCCCTTGAGCATCGAATTTCTGATCACGTCGCTGATCATCGCGGCTTCTCCCGGCACAGGAGTCGTCGTGACTCTGGCCGCAGGCCTGTCAAGAGGCGCGCGGGCTGCTGTCGTAGCAGCGCTTGGCTGTACCCTTGGTATTGTCCCTCACATGCTTGCAGCCATTACTGGCTTGGCAGCTATCCTGCACGCAAGTGCAATTGCCTTTCAGATCATCAAGTATGCAGGCGTCGCCTATCTGCTCTATATGGCTTGGATGACGCTGAAAGAGCATGGGACTCTGCGGATCGATCCAGACGATTCTCCGCGCTCCAACGGCCAGGTCATTGCCTCCGCTATACTCGTCAATGTTCTGAATCCGAAGCTTTCCATATTTTTCTTCGCCTTCCTGCCTCAGTTCATCACTGCTGAAGACGCTAACCCCTTAGGCTCGATGGTCGTGTTGTCCCTAGTTTTTATGGCTGTGACATATGCTGTATTCGTCGTTTATGGTGTTTTTGCCGCCTCAGTCCGAAGCCACATCACCTCCAGGCCCTCTATCCTCACCTGGATGCGTAGGGGTTTCGCCGCAGCCTTTGTAGCGCTAGGCGCAAAACTCGCATTGACCGAGCGCTAGCTGGAAATTCCTATGCTGTTCAGACCGTCACACAGATAGGAATGCGTCGCGTCCCAGCACAATCTTTGTCCGAGGCGGCTCGCAACCCGGCAGGGCACCCACTCTCTGCCTACTCACGATAATGGAGATGCTTGCTGTACCGGCCTGCCGAAGAGCAGCTCGCCGACGTGAGGATCAGGCTCCATCCATCTACACCCCTTGAGCTTCACCTTCGGCTTCTGCTTGTCTCCATCCCCGAGATGAACTCAGTTTCAATATGAGTCGCACAACAGCACTCACTGGCAAGGCTCAGAAAAGCCAATGCTGGTATTCCTATCCCAGGTGGTTCGACCTCGGGCAGCGAAAAGGGTTCTCAGCATGACAAGCATTCAACTTCCTGATGTCGGTACCACGATGGCGCTTGTAGCGAGCCTGGAAGCCAATCTGCCGGACTTCGGTCGTATCGTTCACCAATTGGGTCATCCAGCACCTGCCTTACGGCGCCTTGGTCTCATTCACTGGGAGAATGGACGTTTCGAGACAGCAGCTCGAACCTTTGCAGCCGCGCTCTCCCTCACTCCCGACGACCCTGACCTCTGGCGCGATCTGGCGAACGTCCACAGCGCCTTGGATCGTGACGAGCAAGCATTGCTGGCGATACGGAGATCCTTGGAGATTGACTCCTGTAACCCTCACTCATGGCAGACTCTCGCCAGTCTCGCGGACAGGTTGGACGACATCGAGACATCCGAGGATGCCTACCGTCGTACGATCGTCCTCAACCCGGAATCCGCCGCTGCGCATCTTGGGCTTGGACTCTTGCTGTTCAGGAAGAAAAAGTACGAGGAAGCCCTAAGTTCGGTAAAAATTTCCGTTGAACTTGATCCCGTCAATGGCCTTGCCCACTACGCTCTCGGACACCTGTTCTTTATCGCATCAGATTTTACAGGGAGCGTGAGGTCATTCGACGAAGCCGCCCGACTAACATTGCCGCTCGATCTTCTAACCCGGCAGAAGCGGGCACGAGCCCTGACGTTCCAGGCTATGATCGAGGGTCGTGTTCAAGAGGCTCTTCGAGAATATGAGCAGATCGCAGGCGACGATCGAGAGGATCTCGAGATTATCACGAGGGATGCCTTCTCTGTCCTCAGTGCGTGTGGCCATCTTGAAGCCGCAGCTGAACTCGGCCGGATAAGGCTCGCCGAGGATCCCAGCGATCCGGTGCGGCGCTATCTGCTCGATGCCGTTCTTGGGAAAACCATGGTTGCCGCGCCTCATGAATACATCGAACAATACTTCGATTGCTTTGCTCCGCAGTTCGACGGCAAGCTTCTTGATACCCTTCAGTACAACGCTCCGCAACAGATGGCGAACCTCCTGGCAAGGCATCGGACGAACTTCGCGCATATGCTAGATCTGGGCTGCGGTACGGGACTTGCGGCCAAGGAACTGATGCCATTCGGATCAGCTCTGATCGGAGTTGACATCTCCTCTGGCATGCTGGCCGAAGCAGCCAAGCGAAAGGAATACGTCGATCTCGTCAAGTCCGAGGCAGTCGCTTATCTCCAAGGAGCGACAAAACACTTCGATCTAATTTTCGCGGCGGACTCGCTGATCTATTTCGGAGATCTTGAGCCGCTTCTGAGCGCTGCAGCCGGCGCTTTGGTCCGAGGAGGTATTCTCGCCTTGAGCGTCGAGGTTGGAGAAGGACCAGGCTTCAACCTTCAGCCATCCGGACGCTTTGCTCATTCTCTTGAGTACATCAAAAAAGTGTCTGCCGATTTCACTATCCTTGAGACACAGGAAAGCACTATTCGGCTTGAGGCAGCCCGCCCGGTGCCTGGTCTCTATATCATCATGGAGCGACGCTGACAAAGAAGCATCCTACAGCCTCTTCATGAAAGTCGGGCGGCGGTTCAGCCCGTATCAAAGCCTTCCGCAAGCCAGTCGTGACTGCAGACGAACGTCTGCACAGCCTCACTGGTGTGCTGATTATCGGCCATGGCCGCTTAGCAATTTGCGATGATTGGCTGATCTCGTCGCCAATCTCGCAGATACAGAATGGTAGTTCCCCCATAACGGGCGCTATTGGTAAATCTAGTTGCCGATTACCAAACCAGCTTGTCAGCAAGCTCGGGACGGCCGCAGGTCGCCGCCATTGCAGTGATTGCCTGCTTGTATCCCATCAACGAGTAGATGACGCGCCCATCTCGGCCTTTCTCGTCCATTCCGGTCAACTGCATGGATCGCCCGCGTGTAAAGCCGCGAATGCTCTCATTGCTCAGGATCGTACGGCCAGCCGCGTCTTTCTGGGCTGGAACGAGCTTTCCTCCCATCTCTGAAAGGTTGATCGGAAATTGAGACTGGCCGGAACTTATCACGGCTGCGCGAGCAGATGATGGTTTTGCATAGAAGCGTGAGTCATCCAGGAAGTGGATCAGCGGCGAATCCTTGTCGCTGTCAATCGAGAACCAGATGACCGGACGCTGCAGGCGACTGACTGTCGACCCATGTGTGGCCGTTGTATAGGCAAAGCAGACCTTGCGCTCTTGTGCCGTCGAGATCCCAACCGCCCAGTCACCGAAAGTTCTTGTCAGTTCACCCGGCGGCTCGGGTTCCAGCATTGTCGTTGAACTGCGGCTTCTGAGCACGAAACCGGACTCGGTGCTCGCGTCATTTGCAATCAGTAGCACGTAACTGCCCTGTAGATCCGCATACCGCCGCAGGTTCGGCCGGCTAGTTCCTGTAAATGCGGGTGGGATCTCCCGGCCTCCTATGTCGAGCAGCACGATCTTGCGCTTCTCGATCTGCTCAATGTCGAGCTCCAGTATGGAAGCCTCGTTCAGGACGACTGAAAAGGCTTTGGATCCATTGGGATCGATGCGGCCGGACAAACGCTGAAGGGATGGGCCGACAGGCAGAACCGTCGCCTGCTGCGACTTGAGAATTCCGTTGACGGCTCCGGCACTTGGCCCCGAGAGGCTGACACTTTGAAGGCTCTCAGTGGTTCGAGCCGGCAGCATGGCGAGCCGAACCAGTCCGTCTTTTGCAAGAGCCTGCGCGTTGGGGTTGTTCGGTGTCGCCATGACCACTAGCTTGGCCTCTCGTGCCTGCTCGATAAGCTTGAGTTCGACCGTCCAAAGGTTCTCGTTCGGCTCCCCTGCAGGTAACGAATTTCGGCCCTTGCTGACCTGGATCGGGGTTGGATCTGCTCCAATGACAATGGATTTGCTCTTGTGCTCGTTGACCTCTTTAAGGATCACCGACACTGCTTCTTCACTAAGCGGATCAAGCTTCGTATCGCTAGCGACCACCTCCAGCCGGTTCCGGTCGCGCGAAATGCGGTCATAAATTGCTCCGGCAAATTGTCTAAAGATTTCAGCCGGTGAATGGAACGTTTCTCCGATGACTTCCGCTGGAATGCGACGTCGTTCACTTGCAACGCCGCAACTGAATGCAGACTGAAGCCTCCCACCGGGAACCGGATCGGCACTAAGAGCAAAGCGACGCTGATCGCCCTCCGCGGTCACCGTCGGAGTGACAAGTAAATGCGTCTTGCTTTCGACGTTGTCCCTGTGCCGTTTACGCTCTTCCGGCTTGGTCATATTCGCGAGATCACGCTGAAGCGTGAAGGTCGGTGTATAGAGCAATTCGGCGTTTCTGAGCTTCCTAAACGACTCATTGATCTGCAGCATCAGGTTGTGGCTCTGATCAGGTGCAAGACCTTTGATTTCAGTGCCGGAGGCCTGCAGACCGAATCCCAATCGTTCCCCATTCAGCAGATCCTTCGCCTCCGGCAAGCACGATTTGATGATGTGTTCCATCAGGCTGAGAGCAGCCGCTTCGAACTCGGCTTCTATCGGAGGCGCCGCAGCAGTTTCCTGCGCCTGTGCAGGCAGAGCAGTCAGGGTCAGCAGAATGGCACCGGCCAATCGTGCGATGTCAATTGTGCGCTCGGTCATGGAAATCTACTAAAGGGATAAGAGGGATGGCAGGGATGCCCACATAGCGGGCATCCCTGTCCTGTCAAGTTCACTCGATCGTCGGATAGCCGGTCTTGCCGCTTGCGAGTTGCACTTGGCAGACGGTCTCGGTGCCGCCACCGGATTCCGCCTTGCCATCACGTTCGACCTGGGTCGTGACCTGACGGCACTTCCGACCTTGGGAATTCGTGGTCTCCTTCACGTTGGTGGAGACCTTCACTTGCTGCCCTTTGGAATTCTTGAAAGTGCGGTTACCTGAAGAACCAGACTTGAGAGCGGCGTTTGCCGCCGCCTTAGCATTCCTCTTCTCGATATCGTCGATCAGACCCTGAAGGATTGCGCCTGCTGCGATGCCGATGATGGCCCCGGCGATTGCTCCGCCTGCGCCATGCCGAGATCCGACTGCGCCGCCAACCGCACCTCCCAGAACGGAACCGAAATTCGGCATCTGAGCCGCTGCAGGGCTGACTGCCGAGATGGCCATGGCACAGGACAGGGCAAGCCCCACAACCCGCGATGAAGTCTTCTTGGTGATCAGATACATTGTTGTTACCCCCTTTTGCGCGGATCGGCCAATCCTTACCGCGTCAAAACTTTTGTCAGGCTCACGGAATTTCCGGAGAACTGAATTTGAAAATTGACGCCCATAGCGTCTTTCATCCCTTGCAGATTGCGCGCGAGCCGCTGCTGGTCGATACGCGACTCGTACCAATACTCAGTTGTAGAAGCCGACTGGCGGATCGGACGAATCGTCTCGAAGCAACTGAAGGCGCCGATGAAGGCTTCGATCTGCGACACCTCTGCGGCAGCAAAGTTTGCCAGCTTGAATACATAGGCATTGGGTAGGCCTGGGCAGGTCGATGCAGGGACCGCCGCAACCGGAGCGGCCTGCGGGATTGGTGCTGGCAGGTGGGCCGGTGCGGCCGCGAGGACAGGTGCCGGACCTATGAAAGAAGTCAGCTTATCATAAAGCGCGGTGCTGACTTCACCAGCAATCGGCTTGGCCTCATTACCGACATGCTCGAGGATGCAGTCGTAGTTGCATCCTGGCGGGATCGGCGGAAGATCTTGCCCTACAACTTCGAATGAACCGAGGGATTGCCCGCTGCGGACATTCAGCATCCGACCGGAAACGCGGATGTTCAGCTTCATGATGTCGGATACGGGTGACTTGTTCGCAGCGGCATAGATCTGGAAGATGACAAGCACGTCGAGAGGCGGACGGGAAACAGTCCGTGCCACGTCGATCAATTCCGCGTCGCGGCGTCTCACCCGTCCCGGATCGGTTATGGCAAGACTGACAGCAACCTCATCATAGACTTGCAGACCACGAACATTCATCTGCTCCATGATTTCCTGTTGAACCCGGGTAAAGACCCGGTTTGTCCTTGGAACGCTGGACGAATCGGCGTCCTCGCCCATCATGACGACGTTCAGTTTAGGTGCTTGGGCATAAACCGGTTTGGCAGCTGCGAACAGGCAACCAAGGATCAGCAAAGTTCGTGCTATTCTGTTCATGATATTCTCCGCTGGCACAAGGGCTCGACTGCAGGACATCAGCGTCGGCACCGAGAAAGGGCCTGAAAGTCATCTGGATCCTGCTCCTGCCCGGATAGGGGCGTTCCATCAGCGCAGCGGATCACCCAGCGAGAGGTCTTTGCATCCCAATGGGCGACCGCTCCATTCGGAGCCGGTACCGGAGCCCGGGCGTTCGTGACGATCCGCCCGGGTTCGTCGCAGGCTGCCAGAGCAGAGAAGTCGTCCGGAGCTGACAGGCGGGCCGGAGGTATGGCCCCATCCCGACAGATCAGCAGCCACCGCTGGGAGTGGGTGTCCCACGCTACCCGAGCTTGTGCAGCACCTGTGTTGGTTGACGTCGTCACATCGAGCTCGACAAAGACTTGCCCGGCTGCCCGCCAGCCTGGCATAGATCGGCTTGCCTGGGTCAGGAACAGGCTCTCGCTCAATCCGCTGAGCCGGGCCAACTCGTCCCGCACTGCCAACGCACGTCGGAACGCGAGATCTTGATCTGCAGCGAGATCCCCAGTCGGCATCGTGGTGCCGATGACGAGCACCCGCCGCAACGTGCGGGCTGACCTTGCCATCAAGTCAGCGTATTCCTTCAGCCGCTCTCTCGATTGCTGTGTCAGCTTCAGCGTCTTGTCTTCGAACAGAATGACGGTCCGCTCAGACTGTTTGGACGTGAGCAGGTACAGATCTCTGGTGGGGACGGGGGTATCCTGTGAGGAGGCGCCACACGTCAGGGCGAAGAATGACAAACTGACCACCGACAGACCGACTGCAAAGAATGAGAGCGGATGACGGGTCAAAGCGCCTCTCCGATCACGAGTGCAATCTCGACGCGCCGGTTACCCGGATGACGTGGAGCATGAGGAAACTTCAAACGGTCTGCACCAAAACCGTACATATCGATCTTTTCAGGAGCCAAACCGAAGTTTCGTATAAGGTGGTCGCGAACGGCGACTGCTCGGCGGAACGACAGCTCCCGATTTGCAAGGTCGCTTCCGACCGAGTTCGTGTGGCCAGAAATCAAAAACCGCGCATTTCCCAGGGAGGGGGACTGCAGAGCCATACCAAGGGCGAGAAGCTGCTCTCGCGCAACATCACTTAACTTGCTGCTGTTATTGCCAAAATAGACATCCTGATCGAACGAGGCATGAAGGTCGAGAGCTATGGTTCGCGATGTCCGTTTGTCGTAGATGACAACGAAGCGAGTCCCTGGCCCGAACGCGACACCCGTTGCTCTGTCGATGACAACGGCAACCCGCCTCGAGGATCGCTCGACCAGTGCAATCTGCGACTGCGCCACGACAATCCCGTAGAATGGGGCTTGCGACCAGGCAGCTGCAAGCGGAGCAGGGATCCCGAGGATCTCAACTGAAATGGGGAGGATTTCGTCCGGCTGCAGCCGGATGGATGACGCCGGCGACCAGTGACGCACATGATCGACAAGCGTCACCAGGAAAGTTCCTGATGCCAAAGCCACGATCACTGGAGGCGGAGCCTCCCTAGGGCTTAGCGCGCGGATCACCGCGTTGATGCTGCCCTCACCTTGTACCTCTGCCCGGCTCTTTGGGACAGGCACAGCAGATCTCACCCTGTCTGTCTCGACTGGAACCGAACGAGATACACCCGCGCTACCAGGCATCGGCGCCGGCGATTGAATAATGTGATTGATCTGGCTGTCAGGAGCCTGAGATCTAGCGATCGTTCCGGATATGGTCAGGAGAAACAGCACCACACCCAGACGCAGACTTGCGCCGTTGCGCTTACAATATAACACAAATGCCCCTAGGCAGTCTCTTGCGCCACGTTTCTGCCATAGAAGCGGCCAGCTTCGCGGGCTTAGTGGCTTAATTACGGTCTTACCGGGGCAGAAAAGCACACTCTGGACAACTACTCACTACCCGGCTGGCAAGGGACTGCAGGTAGATATTCTACCCAAATGGGTAGCACCCCCGCATGCAATTAAGCCTGGAGGAGCGTAATTTTGATCCTTTCTCTACGATCTAGAAGCCATTGGTTCTCGGGCAAGGCGGCGAACTCTTGGTACGTAGTTTCCCCAATTGTCATGCGCTGTGCTACACTCTATTCCATTTGAATACGTTAGACGGCGCAGTACAAAGATCCAAATGCCTGTAACTGAAGCGTTTTATGAAGCCGCCGTCATTCCAGAGCTTTGGAGAAGCGCACTCAACCTGGCGAGTTCCGAATGGGACGCGGACGGCGCTGCTCTCGTATCCTATCCAGATTGCTCGGGCGGGTTGATCAATACCGAAGGGCTGGACGAGCTTTGCGCCAGATATATTGAAGACGAATGGTTCAAACATGATATTCGCGCGGCACGAGGCCTCGCTCCCGAGCAAGGCAGACCGCCTATCGTGACAGACCTCGACCTGTTCACGCTGGACGAACTCGAGCGACTGCCGTTCTATTCCGACTTTCTTTATCGTCAGGGTTTCGGCTGGTTCGCTGGTTGCAAGCTGGCTGAGACAGGTGGCGTCGCGATCAGTTTTTCACTTCAGCGGCGGGTGGGGAGGCTTCCATTCTCCCAAGATGAGCTTGCCAAAATCGAGCATGATCTTCCGCACCTGAAGAGAGCGGCGCATTTGGCCTCAAGAAGCCGCCTCGCCTATGCCGAAGGAGTTGTCGACAGTCTCGCAGGTTTCGAGTCTGGGGCCATCCTGATCGACCGCCTAGGCCGCGTCATCCGTATGAACAAACAGGCAGAGACCTATCTAGGTTATCATCTGCATGTGGTCGCCTCACGACTAAGAGCGCCGCACCACGAGACCAACGGGTTCTTGCAAGAACTCGTTGCCGGCATGCAGGGCTCTGCCTTGGCTCGTACAACTACTTCACTGACGTCGATCTTGCTTCCTCGCAAGAACAACCTTCCGCTCCTTGTGCAATCCTATCCCATCGTCCGGCAGGCGTCGGACATTTTCCAGGGAGCATCCGGACTTCTTCTCATCAGCGATCTGACCCAGAGCCATTCACTGAATTCTCAACTGCTGCGAGAGGTGTTCCAACTCACACCTGCCGAGCTGCGAGTGGCCTCAAGCCTGTTCCTGGGGATGGATACCCAGCAGATAGCAGCACAACACCAGGTTGGCACACAAACGGTGCGCTTTCACCTCAAATCCATCTTTGCCAAAACAGATACCAGCCACCAAGCCCAGCTTGTCAGTTTGATGGCTCGCTTTGCAGCACACCACCTATGATACGTTTACCAGATGTCGAATGCGTCGGAACTGGCCTCTACTCTCTCCTGAGTGTCAGCATGGCTTAGGTGTATAGCTACTGACCTATGAGATATTGCGAGCCACGATGCACTTTACTCCCTGGTGCATCACAATCTGGATTTGCGTAGCAACATGCAGGCCGGGAAGAGCTTGAGGTGAGCGCTCGTCCCAGCGGCGGCGATGGCATGCAGCCTGTCCCACCACCCCAATTCTTCTCCATGCATGAGAGCGTTGCTTATTTTCCCTCGGACAGCCCTGATTGATGAGGGCTAAGTCTGCGTTCTCGCGATGGTGAACTGCAGGGATCAGCCCAACCGCACCGCCTCGATAGGGCTAAGGGTGGCGTGCATGGCTTAACCGAACATGAGGCGGCTGCATATTTACCGTACACATGTACTAAGACCCTATATAGGCTTAGCAATTTGCCCTGATATCACCATAGGTTAATCAGAATATTATATACCACTTAAAGTGGAAATTTCTTCCAAAGGAGATTTTTGTTGCGCAAGCTTGTTCTTCAATGGTAGATTTAAACATAATAACAGAGCGGGCGGGCCATAGAGCTTAAATTCGATGCTCTACCGATAACTGCCGCATCTGAACGGGAGGATTTCGTGGGGGCTTCAACGGTCGGAACATCGCCGCTTCAGGAATTCCGAATGCTGATCGGCGGCGAATGGTGCGTGTCGTCTTCCAGCGCCTGGTTCGAAACCAAGGATCCCTACAACGGCAAACCGTGGGCCCGGTTGCCCCGAGGCAATGCTGACGATGTCGACCGGGCTGTTCGCGCCGCCCATGCAGCCTTCACATCGGGTCCATGGTCGAAGATGATCGCCAGCGACCGCGGACGGCTGATGTATCGCCTAGCTGATCTGATTGAGCAGAACGCCGAGCGCTTGGCTGATCTTGAAGTCCGCGACAACGGCAAGCTCAAAGTCGAGATGCTGGGACAGATGCGCTACATCCCGCGTTGGTTCCAGTACTATGGCGGACTTGCCGACAAGATCGAAGGCGCCGTAACGCCAATCGACAAGGGCGACATGCTTCACTACATCCGCTACGAGCCTGTGGGGGTGGTCGGGGCGATCACGCCATGGAACTCGCCCCTGCTCCTGACAGTCTGGAAACTCGCGCCGGCGCTTGCAGCCGGCAACACGGTCGTTATCAAGCCTTCGGAGCATGCTTCCGTCTCGATGCTGGCCTTCCTCGAACTCTTCGAGGAAGCAGGGTTCCCTCCCGGAGTGGTCAATGTGGTCACCGGTTTCGGGCATGAGGCGGGTGCTGCACTAGCAGAGCATCCGCTGGTGGACCGCATCGCCTTCACCGGATCCGATGTGGGAGGGCGGCTGGTCTCTCGCGCCGCGGCGGAAAGCTTCAAACGCGTGTCGCTGGAGCTCGGCGGCAAGTCCCCCCACATCATCTTCGAGGATGCCGATCTCGAAGCGGCGGTGAAGGGTGTCATTTCAGGCATCTTTGCCGCGGCGGGACAGACCTGCATGGCAGGCTCGCGCCTCCTCGTTCATGAGAACATCCATGACAGCTTCGTCGAGAAGCTGGTGGAGCGGATGAGGCAGGCACGTCTTGGCGACCCGCGCAGCGATACGACCGATGTCGGCCCCATCGCAACCGAGCCGCAACTGGCAAAGACTCTTGAATACATCCAGATCGCCCGTTCCGAGGGTGCAGTTTGCGCGCTCGGCGGACGGCGGCCGGACACAGACGGACTCAAGGATGGCTGGTTCGTCGAGCCCACCATCTTCACCGGCGTCGACAATTCAATGCGGATTGCGAGGGAAGAGGTGTTCGGCCCGGTTCTCTCGGTCATGAAGTTCCGGACAGACGATGAGGCCGTGGCTCTTGCCAATGACACCCCCTATGGGCTCGCGGCAGGTCTCTGGAGCCAAAGCCTGGAGCGGGCGATCACGATCCCGCGCCGACTGCGCGCCGGCACAGTTTGGGTTAACGCCTATCGCGTCGTCAGTTACATGGCGCCGTTCGGCGGCTTCAAGTCCTCTGGGATTGGGCGCGAAAACGGCAAGGCTGCAATCTACGAGTATCTGGAAGCGAAGAGCGTCTTCATCAATCCAAAATCGCGAATCTCCAACCCCTTCACCCTGCAATAGAGGCGAGAAGGCCCACGGCAGGAAGGCCGGAGAGCTGTAGCTGAGTAATCAGCCGGAACATGGCAGGCAGTTCCGGTGCCGAATGGAAAGAACATCCGCAGCTTGCCGCACATGTGGGAGGAAGACATGAATAACAAGTGGAAGACACTGCTTGGTGCCGCCTTTCTGACGACTGTCATGCCCCTAGCTGCAGTCGCACAGGGGGGACCGCTGCGGATCCTGGTGCTCGACGATATGTCCGGCATCTTTGCGGCGAATGGAGGTCCTGGCACTCTGATGGCCGTTCAGATGGCCGTGGAGGATGCAGGCGGCAAGGTGCTGGGCCGCCCGATCGAGGTCCTTCATGCGGATCACCAGAACAAGCCTGATGTGGGCTCGGCTCAAGCTCAACGTTACATCCAGGAATATGGCATTCGCGCCATGACTTTAGGAGGCTCGAGTGCGGTCGGGCTTGCCGCTCAGGCGCGTGCTGCTGAGGCGAAAGTGTTTACGCTCGCCAGCGGCGCCTATGCGCCCAACTTCTCGGAAGCACAATGCTCGCCTTACGGGTTCCAGTTCGCTCCATCCACTCAGGAGCTGTCACGCGCCGTAACCTCGCGCATCGTTGGGGAGGGCAAGAAGACCTGGTACATGATCGCGGCCGATTACGTTTTCGGTCACACCCTGATCGCCGACGCCACCAAGTCGATCCAGGCCTCCGGTGGGAAGGTGATCGGGCAGACCTTGCATCCGTTGAACTCGAACGACATGGCCTCGGCCCTGCTGACGGCGCAGGGCTCGGGTGCCGATGTCATTGGCCTTGCCAATGCCGGCACCGATCTTGAAACCACCGTAAAGCAGGCAGGGCAGTTCGGCCTCGGCGACAAGCTCGCTGCGATGATGGTCTACGAGAACAACATCGAGGCACTGACCCTCGCGGCCTCTAAGGGCATGCGCATGTCGGTCTCGACCTATTGGGACCTGAACGACAAGACGCGCGCGCTGGCCAAGAGAATGATGGCGAGGAACGGCGGCAAGACTCCGACCATGGGCCATATGGGCGCTTACGGCGCGGTCACTCACTATCTGGAAGCAGTGAAGGCAGCAGGCACGGACGACCCGGACAAGGTGGCGGCAAAGATGCGGGAGCTCCCCATCACCACTGGCATCTGGGAGAATCCGCGCATCCAGGCTAATGGCCGGGTGACCTATGACATGCTGCTGGTCGAAGTGAAGACACCTGCCGAGTCGAAGGGTCCCAACGATCTCTACAAGATCGTCGCCAAGATTCCGGCTGATGGCCTGTTCCGCACTGCCAAGGAAAGCGGCTGCCCGTTCGTGAAGTGATCGCGACCGGCAGGATCGTCTCACCCTGCTTCTAAACGAACCGCGTGGACCTGCTCCCCTGAGCAGGTCCACCAAGAGCGGAGACTTGCCATGAGACTCTATGTCAGCCCGACATCTCCTTATGCACGTCTTGCATGCGTCATGTGCCTCGAGGCTCGCCTTGAGGGGTTGGAGATCGTCATTCTGGATCCCTGGCAAAATCCTCCAGAGCTATTGAATCATAATCCTGCCTGCCGGGTGCCGGCTCTCGTCGTGGATGACGGCGACGGGAACGATCCGCTGGCAATCACCGAGTCGCTCCTCATAGCGGATTTCGCAGCCCGCCGCTCCGGCGAGTCGGACCGCCTGTGGTTCAAGGATGACAGTGAGCGCCAGATCGGGGGGATCTGCCTCGGCATCATCGATGCCGCTGCCGCTATCATGGCAGGACGGATGGTGACATCGGGCTCGGTGAACGAAATCGCTTTTGACTCATCACTCGTTGCCCGCCGGCGGCAAGCGGCCATTCAGCGGAGCCTCGACCGTATGGAAGCCCTCCTCGGCGCACGCGACGAGGCGTTGGGAGCCCAGCCGGGTATCGCAGCCTTCCTTCCAGTGATCGTTGTCGAATATCTGCAGATGCGGTTCGGGAGCGCCTTCGAATCCGCTGATCGTTCGCAACTGGCTTCCCTTGTTGCAACCCTGCGGGATCGCCCGGCTCTTGCCAGCACCCGGCCGCTTTTTACCAAATTCATTCCATATGACGGAGCGGCGGCCCAATGAGCATTGTTCTAGAAGCCCGGCAGGTCAGCAAGAACTTTGGCGGGTTCCATGCCGTCAGGAATGTCAATCTAAGAGTGCAGGAGGGCAACATTCATGCCCTCATCGGTCCAAACGGCGCCGGTAAGACTACTCTTTTCGGGCTTCTGACGCGGTTCCACTCCGCCAGTTCGGGCAGTATCTTTCTTAAGGGAGAGGACATTACGGCGAAGGGGCCTGCCGAGGTTGCATTGCGTGGGCTTTGCCGCTCGTTCCAAATCTCCTCCATCTTCCCAGGTCTAACGCTGCGCGACAACGTACGTGTCGCCCTTCAACGCCGCTATGGATCGAGCCATCAGTTCTGGCTGCCCTCACGCGTGCTTTCCCGCTTCGACGATGAAGCCGAGCAGCTGCTGGACCTAGTCGGCTTGACGTCTCTGGCGCAGCGACTTTGCTCCGAAGTCTCCTATGGCCGCAAGCGTGCTCTCGAGATCGCCACCACTCTGGCCATGCAGCCGAAGGTGTTGCTTCTCGACGAACCGATTGCCGGCATGGCCGCAGGAGACGTCCCGATGATCGTCGAGCTGATCCGTAGCGTCGCGAAGGATCGCACCGTGGTCATGGTCGAGCACAACCTGTCGGTTGTCGAGAGTCTCTGCGACAAGGTCACCGTTCTGGTGCGCGGCGAGGTGATGGCGGAAGGCACCTACAGAGAAATCCGCGACAATCCCGCCGTGCGTGAGGCCTATATAGGAGCCGGCTATGAGGTATGAACCTCTGTTGTGGATCGAGAACCTCCAAGGCTGGTATGGCGAGAGCCACATCCTCCATGGCGTCAACCTAGCCGTTCCACGCGGCCAGACCATCGCCATTCTGGGAAGGAATGGCGTGGGAAAGACCACGACCCTACGCGGGATCGTGGGCCTTCTGACCCGGACGACGGGCTCCATCCGGATGAACGGCAAAGAATTGATCGGCATGCCTCGCCACCGGATCGCCTATACGGGGATCGGCTACGTCCCTGAGGAACGAGGCATCTATGCGTCGCTCTCGGTTCAGGAAAACCTCGATCTGCTGCCGAAGATCAGCAACCGCGGCATGAGCCTGGAGAGGATCTTCGACCTCTTTCCCAACCTGAAGGAGCGGCGCCGCGCCGCGGGGGGAACATTGTCGGGCGGCGAGCAGCAGATGCTTTCCATCGCTCGCGTCCTGCGGGCAGGGCCTGAATTGCTGGTACTTGATGAACCGACCGAGGGATTGTCACCTGTGGTCGTTCAGCAGATCGGCCGCGTCCTGAAAGCGTTGAAGCAAGATGGCCTGACGATGTTGCTGGTCGAGCAGAACTTCCATTTCGCTCGCCACCTGGCCGATCATTTCTACCTTATGGAGGAAGGGAGAGTGGTGGACGACTTTCCTGCTTATCACCTCGAAGCTCGCCTTGAAACCGTCTCCAGCCTGATCGGAGTATAGGCCGTGACGATGATCTTCGGCGTTCCTCTCGTTGCGCTGGCTTCCCAGCTTGTGATCGGCCTATTCAATGGTGCCTTCTACGCCCTTCTCAGCCTCGGTCTGGGCGTGATCTTCGGCCTGCTCCGGGTGGTCAATTTCACGCATGGGGCTTTCTACACGGTCGGCGCGTTTGCAGCCTTTCTTCTGACGACACGTGCGGGTTTCAGCTTTTGGGCTTGCCTTCTGATGGCCCCAGCAATCGTCGCACTTCTCGCCGCTGTGCTGGAACGCGCACTCTTGAGGAAGCTCTATGGCCTGGACGCTCTCTACGGGCTGTTGCTGACCTTCGGCATTGCGCTACTCATTGAAGGTACGCTTCAGCTCTTCTTCGGCGTGGCTGGTCAGCCCTACCAGGTTCCGGCTATCCTCAGCGGCACGAGCAATCTCGGCTTCATGTTCCTGCCGCACTACCGAGCTTTTGCCATCGGGATTTCGCTTCTGATCTGCCTGCTGACCTGGCTGGTCATCGAGTATACCTCACTTGGCGCCAAGCTCCGCGCAGCAACCGAGAACAGTCGTCTGCTTGAGGTCTTCGGTGTCAATGTTCCGCTTCTGCTGACATGCACCTATGCCTTTGGCGGCGCTCTTGCAGGATTTGCGGGCGTCGTTGCCGCGCCGGTGTTCCAAGTCAGCCCTTTGATGGGAGCCAACCTCATCATCGTTGTCTTCGCGGTCGTCATCATCGGCGGCCTTGGGTCGATCACCGGCGCCATCGTCAGCGGGCTGATGCTGGGCACGCTGGAAGCCCTGGCCAAAGTCTACTGGCCGCCATCCGCTAACCTCGTGCCATTCGCTATCATGGCCGTGGTGCTTTTCCTGCGTCCACGCGGCCTCTTCGGCAAAGGGGAGTGACGAAAATGGTTTTCAAAGCCCGATCCCTTTCACTGCCGGAGCGCAGTCGGTTCAAGGTACCACTTCTGCCGATCGGAATTGCGCTCCTGGCTGTGGCTCCCTTGCTGCTCTATCCCGTCTTCCTGATGAAGCTGCTGTGCTTCGGCCTCTTTGCAGCGGCCGTCAATCTGGTTCTAGGCTATGGCGGGATGGTGGCTTTCGGTCACGCCACATTCTTCGGAGGAGCAGCCTATGTCACCGCCCATGCCTTCAAGGAATGGGGGTTCGGTGCAGGTTCGGGGCTCATGATCGGTGTCGCCTTCGCCCTGGTGACCGGCTTCCTTATGGGCCTTATCGCCATTCGCCGGCAAGGCTTCTACTTTGCCATGACGACTCTCGCATTGTCGCAGATGGCTTATTTTGCCTTCTTCCAAGCTCCCTTCACACATGCTGAGGATGGGATTCAGCGTGTGCCTCGTCCCAACTTCCTGGGAGTCATCTCTCTCTCCGACAACATGTCCCTCTATTATTTCGTCGTCATCGTGTTCCTGCTCGGCATGCTGGCGATCTGGCGGGTCATTCACTCACCGTTCGGCGCCTCGCTCACAGCCATCCGTGAGAACGAGACACGCGCTCTCTCGCTTGGGTATCAGGTGAACCGGTACAAGCTGACTGTCTTCGTGATCTCGGCAGCTCTCTCAGGGCTTGCCGGCTCGCTTAAGGTCCTTGTCTTCCAGATTGCGACGCTGACCGACGTTTCCTGGCAGATGTCGGGTGAAGTGATCCTCATGACGCTTCTGGGAGGTGTCGGCACCTTCCTGGGGCCAATCATTGGCGCAGCGCTCGTGCTGACGATCCAGAATTACATGGCGTCCACAGCAGTGCCGGTCACGATCTTCATAGGGGCGGCCTTCATCATCTGCGTCATGCTCTTCCGCAAAGGCATCGTGGGGGAGATCGACAGCTTCATGCGACGCGAGCGGGTCAGCGGCTGGAGCGGGGAGGAGAAGGTGGAACTGCAATGAGTGCCTCGAAGCCCATTGCCGGAGGTCTTCCGCTGGAGGGCCTGAGAGTTCTGGAGATTGGCCACTACATCGCGGCACCGTTCGCAACCCGCGTCCTGGCTGACTTGGGCGCCGAAGTCATCAAGGTTGAGCCTCCGGTTTCCGGTGACCCGGTTCGCCAGTGGGGGCTGGCCCGTGACGGACATGCCTATTGGTGGTCGGTTCATGGCCGGAACAAGAAATGCGTTACCCTCAACCTCAAATCCAAGGAAGGGCGTGCTCTCCTTGAGGAGTTGGTGGCCCGCTCCGACGCACTGGTCGAGAATCTGCGGCCCGGACAGTTGCGCCGTCTCGGATTTGACGATGACCGGTTGCTGGAGCTTCGCCCGAACATGGTCATATGCCACGTTTCCGGTTACGGCCTCACTGGCCCGCTGGCTGACCGGGCGTGTTTCGGAGCCATAGGCGAAGCACTCGGTGGGCTGCGGTATCTGTCGAACCATACACCCGGCACCACGGATCTTCCTCCCGTGCGCGTCGGCGTCAGCATCGGCGACTCAATCGCTGGTCTTTATGCGGTTATCGCAGTTCTTGCGGGGCTCTGGTCCAGAGCCCCCCATGGCAGAGTGGCGGATGTCGCGCTGACAGAGGCAGTTCTAAGCATCATGGAGGGCGTCCTGCCGGAATATGGCGGTACCGGCACGGTGCGTGAGCCCTCAGGAGGCCGCATCAGTACCGCCGCGCCGACGAATGCCTTCCCCACGGCGGACGGCGGCTGGGTGCTGATCGCTGCCAACTCGGATGCGCTGTTCCGCATCTTATGTAAAGTCATGGAGCGTCCGGAGCTGGCAGACGACCCGCAATACCGTGACAATCCTGCCCGTTGCCGGAACGTTGATGCCCTCGAGGCTGAGATTGCAGCATGGACCCGTCGGCATGATGCGAAATCTCTAGAGAGCCGCTTGGCTGAGGCCGATATTCCATCGAGCCGCGTCTATACGGCTGCCGACATCGCAGAGGATCTGCAGTTCAACACCCGTAAAATGGTGCAGTGGGTGGATGACCCACGGCTGGGCAAGGTGCTTCACCCTGGGAGCGTGCCCATGTTCGGAGCCTCTTCGCGCCAAGTTCGCTGGGCTGGACCTGATGTCGGAGAGCACAACCGAGAGGTCTATTGCGACCTCCTGGGGCTCGATGAGGATCATCTCAATCGGCTCTCCAGCAATGGGGTGGTCTGAGCTGTGACCCACCTGCCCAAGCGCGTGTCCATCACCGAAGTCGGGTTGCGGGACGGGCTGCAGATCGAGCCCCGTATTCTTTCAACTGAGGAAAAGCTGTCACTGGCGCGCGCGCTCATAGACGCAGGTCATACCAGCCTGGAAGTCACGTCCTTCGTTTCCCCCACACGCGTTCCCCAGCTTGCGGACGCAGCCGAGCTGTTGGCAGCGTTGCGAGGAACTCCAGGCGTGGAGTTGAAAGCCCTGGTCCCGAATGTACGAGGCGCCGAGCGTGCCATCGCAGCCCAGGCTGATGTTCTCGTCTTTGTTCTCTCGGCCACCGATTCGCACGGGGCGCGGAACCTGAACCGGTCACCTCTGGAGTCGCTTTCTGAGCTCCGTGGGATTGTCGCACAAGCGCTAGCCGCAGGGATCCGCATCGATGCTTCGATTTCCGTTGCTTTCGGCTGCCCGTTCGAAGGCGATGTTCCGGTCGAGCGAGTGATCGGACTGGCAAGCGATGTTCAGCAGCTTGGCATTTCGAGAGTAACCTTTTGCGACACGACTGGCATGGCTACACCGCGCCATGTTCAGGCGCTTGCCCAGGCACTGAGAGACAAGATGCCGGATGTCGACCCTGCCTTCCACATCCATAACACCCGCGGATTGGGGCTGGTATGCGTTCTGGTCGCCCTGCAGAAGGGGATTACCCGCTTTGAAAGCAGCGTTGGCGGTTTGGGAGGGTGCCCTTTTGCTCCGAACGCGGCCGGCAATGTCTGCACCGAAGACATGGTCTACATGTTTCACGAAATGGGCATCGAAACAGGCCTTCATCTCGATCGTTTGCTGGAAGCAGCGCATCTGGCTGAACGACTGGTCGGGCACAGGCTTGAGGGGCAAGTGCTGAAGTCAGGTCCACGCTTGAGCCTTCGCGGTCATGATGCTTAGGAACAACTCAGTAGCGGCAGATGCGAGCGGATCGCCATATCTTGATATCAGCCACCCCTCTTCTGTAAAATGGGCTGCAAAATTGCCTTTCAGGTTCGAGATGAACAGTCATTCGATCAGCAACACTAGGTCATTCTCGCCCGGTCATCTCAGGTCAGGCTTGGTCTGATGCACAATCCCCCAGCGTTTGCAGATAGCGAAGAAATCAGCGACTCCGCTGACGAACTACTGTCCACTCTTGGGACACGTCTCAGGGAACTACGTCGCCAACAGAGTCTCACCCTCGAACAGTTGTCTCAGCGATCTCAGGTCAGCCGGGCGATGATCTCGAAGATCGAGCGCAGCGAGAAGATGCCGACGGTGGGGATCCTTGTTCGCATCGCGACTGGACTCAACATCAGCCTCTCTGCGCTGCTTGGCGAGCAAGCTCCCCCTGCTGCCATTCAGTTGCAGCGTGCAAATCGGAGGAACCGTTTCCGTGACCCCTCGACAGGGCTTGAGCGGGAAGCCGTTTTCTCCCCTGCGGAAGGTGATGATGTCGAACTTGTGCGACACGTTCTGCCTGGATTGCAATCGACAGGATTGCTTTCTCCCTATCCTGTCCCAACCCGTAAACTCATCTTTTCTCCAAGCGGCTCGCTTGTCGTTAAGATCGGCAACGAAACATATTGCATGGAGCCAGGGGACGCGCTGCGCTTCGATGTGACATCCACCTACAGTTTCTCAAATCCGGAAGCGACGCCGGTGAGCTATTATCTGTTCATGTCGAGGCCTGGGACTTCCGTAAAGCCAATTCCATAGCCCGATCGTCCCAAGGCAAGACACCATTGTGATCTACCTCTAGAAGTTTCCAACAGAGATCCAAGTCTCCAGGCAAGGAATATAAGCAAAAAGAAGTATAGCAAATATCATTGCTTGAGTTTCAGCATATTTGTCGCGTGTGCACGATAATTCCTTAACTAGATCATTGCAATATTCTGTGTCTCGGCGATCTCAGAGAGCTGAGATCGGCATCGATCAGACGTTTGCACTCATATATTCCGTTTTTCACTGGAGATGCGACTATGCTGGTTAGCTCGAGGGAGGCTGCAAGCAGCCTTTCTGTTGTCGAAGGTGATACGTACCCTGATCCCTCGGCAGGGCGAACATGGGTACCTTTGCCAAGGCCTCGCCGCAGGGCGCCCTCGATATCCTCGAAAACCGTCGGATTGGCAGGTGCAGAAGCATCCCTCGTATCCTCTTGCCTCACTGATTCAACAAACCAAGTGGCCTTCCTGAGCATTCCACTGAACAGCGAAGACTGCCAGCAGAGGCCCCAAGTACCTCCTCATGGGATGAAGCTGGGATTTTCCGGCGCAGGAAATCGCCTGACGTGGCTCAATATCCCAGCCGAAGGATCCCATGGCAGCGGTCACCCTACCCTCTCGTTCGAGATCGAGGTCGACCAAGAAGAGCCTGACAAGATTTCGATTGGTCTCATGGATATGGATGAGGACGGCTTCATTCGTGAGGTTCACAGGACCGCTCAGTTTCCCGCCCGCCTCCTTGCCGAACTTCTTAGCAGGCGCAAGGCTACAACGGAGGAAGCAAGGGCATGGGAAGCCTCAGGAGACGAAGAATAAAGCAGAAACTGCATCCTCATCATCTCCTCCGCCATCTCTAGCAACTCACCCGATGGTTTTAGCTGTTTGGCCTGATCAGCCAGACTGACGGAATTCGGCCGACGTCGTAAAAGGTAGCCAGCCCTGTCTAAGCGATGGCGTGCAACGAGTGCTTTTCATCACGCCTGGATAGCTGAGTCTTCCGAGCATCCATGATGAAGGCTGCGACTTCCTCGCGAGGCATTGGCTTGGCGATCAGGTAGCCTTGAGCCTGTGACGCTCCGGCGATGCGCAGCGCATTGAGTTGCTCGCTCGTCTCGACGCCCTCGGCAGTCGTGCTCATCTTCAGGTCCTTCGCAAGACCGATTGTTGCCTTGATGATTGCCCGACTGTCCGGTGAATCCATGATGCCGCGGACGAACGACTGGTCGATCTTGATCTTGTCGAACGGAAAGCTTCTGAGATAGCTCATCGACGCATAGCCGGTTCCGAAATCGTCGAGCGAGATCGATACTCCCAAGTCCTTGAGCCGTTTGAGCGTTGCAACAGCCTCCTCGGTAAGCTTGACGGACTCTGTGATTTCCAACACTAGGCGATGAGCCGGAAGGCCGGACAGGCTCAGGGCCTTCTTGACGCTGGCAAGAACATCCCGCCTCTTGAACTGAACGGGTGAAAGATTGACCGATACCTGCAGCGGAAGACCCCAGGTCATGGCCGTCGAGCAAGCCTCCTCAAGAATCCAGTCACCGATCGGCCCAATGAGGCCGGACTCTTCCGCTGCCGGAATGAACTGGAGCGGTGGGATCATGCCCTTCGCCGGGTGCCTCCACCGAATCAAGGCCTCGCAGCCCCACATTTGGTTCGTGGTCAGATCAAGGATCGGCTGATAAAATAATTCGAATTCCCTGCTCTCAAGGGCATTCTTCAGCGCATCGTCGAGTGCGCGTCTTTCTGCCCGTGTGTCTTTTATATCGGCATCATAGAGCTGATAGCTGCCGCTAGCATCCGACTTGACGGCATGAAGAGCGACGTCGGCAGCCTTCATGAGTTCGGTAGGCGTCTTGCCGTCAGCGGGTGCCATCGCAGCACCGATGGCAAGTGCGACCTCAACGTCGGCGTTGGCGGCTGTACACGGGACCTTCATTGCATCCTGAATATTCTTCGCGAGATCCGTGATCTGCTGGCGGCCCCTTACAGGTCTCTGGATGATGGCGAACTCGTCCCCTCCGATCCGAGCGATGAAGTCGCTCTTTCTCAAACGCTCGCGCAGGCGTCGAGCCACAATCTGAATGATCTCGTCGCCCGCTGCATGTCCGTAATTGTCGTTGATGTCCTTGAACTTTGCGACATCGAGAATATGCAACGCAAAGCTTGTGCTTGATCGCTGGCAGACGGCAAATGTCCGCTTCAGTTCCTCGACAAAGAGAAGCCTATTGGGAAGCTTGGTCAAAATATCATGGCGCGATAGGTAGCTCTCACTGGCAGCTCTCAATATTCCGGTCTTGACATGCCTCAGCCCCAGCAGGCTGGCGGTATCGATTGCAAGATCCATCAGATAGGCAATGAACCTGATCAGGCGAGCCTCAAGGCGTTTCCCAGCCATGATGTCCGAAACGGGCCGGCTGACAGCGACGCCCGCAGGATAGTTGGCGAGAGGATCAAGAGCGATCAATCTTTCCTGCTTATCGAGTCGGCTGACGTCACGGATGAGAGTAGAGCTGCCTTTTGCAATCATCCGTTGCAGCGGGGTATCGGGATTCCAGAGCCTGCGTCCAAGAGCTCTCTCTGGAGCCGGACCATGAGCCAGGATCATCCCGTCGCGCCGGTATATCGTGATTGCGAGCGTCCGCGTCTTAAGATGCTCGGCGACGATCTTTTGCATATGGCTGAGATCGATCGTAGACACAATCATGCCGAGGAAGCCACCATCGGCGTCCTTGATCTTTCTGGCAAGGCAGAGAACCCATTTGCCGGTTGTTCTGACCCGCATGGGCTCGCCAAGGAAGAGTATCAGCGATTCATCGGTTGACAGGGCCCGGTAGTAGGAGGTCCCTGTCAGGTAGATCGGGTCATGAATGGGACGCGGGCTCGATGTGCCGATGATCCGGCCGCGGGCATTGACCAGATCGATGCGGACGAGCGAAGGCAGAGAATGGGCTGCTCCTATGAGAACGGCCTTGGTGGCCTGAGACCCGGCGAATCCGTCGAACTCACTCGCGGTGAGGCAAGCCTGCGGTATCCTGCCTATGACGTCACATAGAACGTTCTCGATCGACTGGAAGACTCGGCTCACTTGCTGCTGCACGGCAAGCGCGAGGCTCACCAAGTCACCCTCGGCCTTGGCCAGATCGTCGTTGTGACCGCCCAGAAAGAGAAATGCCGCGCCGATCATAGCCGCAGCTGCAGTAAGGATCCCAATAACAATGATCAAATAGGCTGGCACAACGGATCTCGATCCGGTTCTTGAGCAGTGACCCCGACCAGCCTTCGCGTTAATTTATGGTTATTTCGTTAAGCTGCGTCGATATTCTGTTGATTGCAGATGGGACAACACTGTTACAGGCGCTGATCAGATCGACGGGAACAGGGTGTCTCCTTTGCTCAACAATTTCATGAGTTACAGGCTTGCCACCAGCGATCTTGAATGGCTCGTATCATGAGAACAGTGAAGCAAAACGGCGGGGGTCCGTTGAACACATGCATCCACGGCTGAGCGACCAGCGGCCGCCTCCGAGGCGTCAATGACGAACTGCCTATGCCAGTCCATGTCTTAGGAGAGCCTCCGGCGAGTAAATGATGTTGCAGACGAACTGCAGATGCCCCGTACCCGAAAGATCATAATCCTAGAGATTCGGCATTCAGATTTGCGACAGGCACTTTAGAGCTTGATCTTCCGCTAGGGAATATATCGGTATAGTATAGGTTAATTCTGCACTTCTTTCTTATTGCTCCGGAGGCCCTTGGCAGTGACCGGACATTTTGGGGCAGAGGTTTATTCAAGCCATGCTATGGCGTGGGCCAACCGCGCCGTATTGCTGATCGATGTCGTCGAGTCCGTCCGTCTCATCGAGCACGATGAGAGCGGCGTCATCTCCCGCTGGCTGGACTTCATAGAGCTGGTGAGAGCACAGATCCTCCCGCACCACGGCGGGCGCCTAGTGAAGAGTCTCGGCGACGGCATGCTCCTCGACTTCGATGACGTTCGATCTGCCGTTGCAGCGGCCCTCGAGATACAACAGGCGAGCACCTCCAGGAATGTCGAGCTTCCGCAGGAGCAACGCATACTTCTGCGCATGGGCATGGAGCTGAGCGATGTCATCATCGCGCCCGACGACGTTCTCGGGCGCGGCGTCAATCTTGCAGCGCGGCTCATGGCCTTGGCCGGCCCGGGGGAGATCGTGGTCTCTCAGAGGGTGCGTGATCGCCTGACGCCCGATCTTGACGCCGACATCGAGGATATGGGCGACTGCTTTCTCCGTCACCTGCCTCACCCGGTGAGAGCTTATCGCATTGCTCTTCCCGGTTATCGCCAGGGGTATGCTCCTGTCTCGTCTCTGGAGGACTTGGCTCCGTCCATCGCTGTGGTGCCCTTCGTGCCCATCGGAGGCACTGATCCCGGCGGCACCATTGGGGAAGTGCTCGCCGAAGAGGTCATCAGGACGCTGTCCCATTCATCGGATATAAACCTCATCTCTCGGCTCTCGACATCCGCCGTGCGCGGACGAGATTTCACTCTTCAGCAGATTGGGACCCATCTGAATGCGGATTACGTCCTGTCGGGAGTGTACCGCAGCGACGATCCACAGATCAGGCTAGATGTCGAGTTGGCCGAAACCAAGTCGGGGCGGATCCTCTGGTCCGAATACTTGAAGGCTGACCTGCGCACTCTCCTGGCCGAGGATCAGGAACTGATTGGCCATCTGGCTTCCGGCATCTGCTCGGCCGTCCTGACGCGGGAACTGCAGACGGCACGGTCTCAGCCCTTGCCGACCCTCAAGGCATATACCCTCCTCATCAGTGCCATCGCCCTGATCCATCATCTGTCACAGCCGGATTTCGAGGAAGCACGCAAGCTTCTGGAAGCGTTGGTCGAGCGCAGGTCACGCCAACCCATTCCATGGGCCTGGCTGGCGAACTGGCACGTCTTGCGAGTGCAGCAGGGCTGGTCGGCAGACCCTCAGAAGGATGCCTCTCTCGCCTTGGAATGCACGAAGCGCGCCCTCGACGCTGATCCTGAGTGCTCTCTCGCACTGGCCATCAATGGGTTCGTTCACACAAACCTGCTCAAACGGCTCGATATCGCGCAGCAATCCTACGAGAGCGCGCTTGCCTCAAATCCGAGCAATTCCTTGGCCTGGCTTCTGAAAGGCACGATGCACGCCTTCATGAGCGAGGGCCAGCAGGCGGTTGAGCATACGGAGCGGGCACTGCGACTTTCCCCCTTAGACCCCCACCGCTACTTCTACGACTCCCTCGCTGCAACCGCTTGCGTTGCGGCACGTCAGTATGAACGCGCCGTAGAGCTGGCCCACCGTTCTCTACGGGCCAATCGGAAGCACACTTCGACCTTGCGTGTCCTGACAATCGCTCAGTGGCAGTTGGGCCTACACGACGAGGCACGCCAGACAGCCAAGGAACTGCTCAAGCTCGAACCGGGCTTGACGGTCAACGGCTGGCTCTCGCGTTCACCCGCCGCCCCCTATCCGATCGGACACGAGAGCGCAGAGGCCTTGCGGCAGGCTGGGGTGCCGATTCGATGAGTTTACTGCAGCGGTGAGGGTCTTATGGCATTCGAGTCATATACAGGCGGCCTCGGGGGGCTCGGCGGTTTAGGAGGTCTTGGAGGCCTCGGAGGTCTGGGCGGGCTGGGCGGCCTGGGAGGACTTGGAGGACTTGGAGGACTTGGAGGCTTGGGTGGTCTCGGCGGTCTTGCAGGCATGAACTCGCCCGCTTCAGCCGAAGCACTGATCCGCACCCGTGACGGGATCGTTGGAAGCTGGGCGCCTCCGGGCGCCACGCCCCGCCCGCTCGATCCCGATCATCCCGCCAATCTGGAACGTTGGGAGCCTTGGGTTCGAGCAAGCATCATCGACTTCGAACTCCTCTCGAAACTGGGATTCAGCAAGCCCGCAGCCGGCAGCATGGCGCTATCCCACCTCGACACCACCGGAGCTCAGATCGCCTACCGCCCTTTGGTGACGATCACCCGCCCAACCGAGAACATGTTCAAGAAGCAACTCGTCTTCTTGGATCGGTATGCGGATCTCCGAGGTGATCGCGCATCTGAAATCCTGTCGCAGACGGGAGGAGCTCTTACCTTCCTGTCCTCGATCGCCTTCCTGCACCCATCTCGGACGCCATGGACCTTCGAACTCCTGGCTGCGGCACTCCGTTTGGCAAATTTCGCAGAGATGCGCCTCAAGCATGCATTCGCCTGTCGGCGCCCCAACGAGTTCTCACCGCAGGTGCAGCCGATGATTCTCACGCCGTCACATGGCAGCTATCCAAGCGGACATGCGACGGAGTCGTTCATGGCAGCCTTGGTCCTGTGGGGCTTGCTGCGGGCGTCTCGAAGCCTGCCCCCCAATCCGGTATCGCCCAACCCACCCTATGGACATACGAGTTGGGGCACGCAGCTGATGCGGGTGGCAGCCCGCGTGGCCGTCAACAGAACGATAGCCGGTGTGCATTTTCCCATCGATAGCGCGGCCGGTGCCTTTCTCGGGCTGACGCTTGGACAGTATTTTCTGAATCTCTGCCGCAACACGGGGTCCTACCAGGCCTTCACGTTCGACAGCGCACAGTTTCCGGACCCTACTGCGGGAGGAGCTCCCCCCAATGACGGAGATTTCTACTGGTCTGAATTGTTTGACGAGACGGTTCCCGGGCCCAAACAGCCCCTGCCCGGCTACATCGCCAGCGTCGGCGCCCAGGTACAGTCCCCCAGTCCTTCCCTGGTTTGGCTCTGGGGCAAAGCCAAGAGCGAATGGGTCTGAACTGAAGCATCCAATCAAGTTCGCGAGAGTTCTCGATGCCCGCTGATGAACCTACTGACGAACGGGAGCCCGACGTTCTCGATCCATACATCGACTGGGCGTTTGGGCCAGGACGATCCTACTACTTCAATCCTGAACAGCCATCCGATTGGATCCCAGCCCTCATCATGCTGAACGGGATCGACGCGAGGGACTTTGCGTCTGGCATTCTGTTCATCGACAGCGAGGAAGATCGGAAAAGGTGGCAGCATCTGGTTCGCGTGCCATCTCTTTACACCGAATCTCCTGCCGCAGATTTTGCTTCCCCCTATTGCACCGCCATGATTCTGGAAGACTTCTTCCCGATCCTTAAGAAGAATGCAAAGCTTCGCAGTCTCATCAGCGACATCAGCCTTGGTCTCCCCTTGGATCAGGAGACTTTCTCTCCTGATGCGCAGTCCGCATCCTCGCGAGAGAGGCAGCCATGAATGCGTCATCGGCACCGACACCAGTCGTCGTTGGAGTGATCGATGACGGTCTATGCTTTGCTCATGAGCGCTTCAGGAAAGTTGTCAATCATCAAGTCGAAACCCGCGTAGAGAATTGCTGGATCCAGGATGGCACTCCCAAGGGAGCGCCGCCGCCAGTACCCTATGGCCGTGAACTTCGAAAGGCAGAGATCGATCTTCTCCTGGTTGAGTGCACGCGGGCCGGTGCTGTCGACGAAGACCTCATCTATCGCAAGGCAGGACTGATCGACTTCCGACAATACGGCCATAAGTCCGCCGCTTGGAGAGCCTCCCATGGGACACATGTCATGGATTTGGCCTGTGGGTTCGAACCGGGGCAAGCGCAACCTGAAAACATCATCATATGCGTCCAGCTTCCGACACGAGTAACGGCGGCGACCTCCGGCGCAGGGCTTTACCCCTATGTGTTCGATGCAATCACGTACATCCTGGCCTGCACTGCAGCAATCTCAAAGGAACGTGGGTTGCCGCACCTGCCGGTGGTCATCAATCTGAGCTACGGCCGGCTGGCAGGACCTCACGATGGAACGCTGAACTTGGAGCGCGCGATCGACAACATCGTCGCAAAGTGCGCTGCCCGGGGCGTTTCGCTTCAAGTGACACTTCCCGCAGGAAACAGCTATCTGTCGCGGTGTCATGCTCAGCTTTCCTTCCAGCGCAGAGGCCAAACCAGGACGCTCCGTTGGCGAGTCCTGCCAGACGACCAGACGCCAAGCTTTATCGAGATCTGGATGCCAGCCCGCAACGCCGGATCTGTCGACAGCCGCATACAGATAAGGATCACGTCTCCGACCGGCGAAAGTCGCACTATAGACGAGACGATTGGGGCCGTGCGATGGGGGCCCGGAAATCGGGTTTATGCAAAGGCGTCATATTCGATAGCGCCAGCCTCCCAGCGCGGCATATTCATGATCGCGTTGGCACCGACATTCCACCTCGACCCCAGCAAGCCACTTGCGCCCTGTGGAACTTGGACTCTGGAAATCAAGAACTTGATGCTGAGTCGCAAAGACATTCCTCAGGCCTGGATCCAAAGGGATGACTCACTTTATGGCTTTCCCACCAAAGGTCGGCAGTCACACTTCGATGAACCCTGCTATGAGCGTTATGATCATGCTGGACGTGATAACGAGGTGGACGACCCTGGTTGTGTGGTGCGGCGAGAAGGAACCGTCAATGGCATAGCGACAGGCGAGTATCCGATCGTCATTGGAGGCTACTTGAGGGACGAGATGGTCGCCGCGAAATATTCTGCCGCCGGAGTAGCGGGATCGATGGGCTCCACGCCGCGAAGCCCCGATGCAGTGGCTGTCAGCGAGGACTCGCGCGTGCGGCGCGGCATCCTCGCGGCAGGGACGCGCAGTGGATCTGTTGTGGCCATAGGCGGAACCAGCACTGCAGCGCCTCAGGTTGCGAGGTGGTGCGCACTTGAACTCGCTTCCGGAAACCTGGGGAATCGGGCAAGCGTGCAGGCTAAGGCGACGCAGGATGAAGCCAACCATCCTGCGGGAACTCCTGCCGCTCCCTCGCACCAGCGCAGCGGCAAAGGACGCCTGGATCTTCCTTCGTCTCATCCCCGGACGAGGTGATCGCGCCGGCGCTCCAGAAGCCAGTCGCAACTGGGCTCACTTGAGACGTTGAAGCTTTACTATTGCTCGACTGCTCTCGATCGCAGCTAGCAGGCTGCGCCTAGGACTCTGGTCCTTGCGCCTGACCCAAGCATCACTTGCCGCTCAAAGCGTGTTCAAAGGCGAGCTGAAGGGCCAAAAGGATCATCCTCCCTATTTTCCATCGATGCTGCATGAAGAAGCCACATTACGGATCAGTGATAGGTCGCTGTCCGTAGAAGGCATTCCTTCCAAGTCATCAACGCCACGAGCATTTCGTCAATCGGGAACCGACAAGCGTTGCGACAATCATAGACCAAGGATTTTCTTATGACTTGGCAAACCACCCACAATCCCCTCAAGTCCCGCTTCGGGGAGTCTGTTCAGCACACATTCAAGAGTAGGTGGTGCTGGAGTGCGGCTGGTGCATTGTTGGCTACAGGCATGACTGTGATCATGTTGCCTGGCTTGGCAGATGGGCAACGTATGACGGAGGGTGAGCGCCAGGTGCGGGATGTTGAACTCCAGGTAACGACGGAACCTCGACGGTCTGAGGCAGCTTCATCCCTGTTGTACCCCGCATTTCAGGCTGCATGGCAGAGCTTGCCTTTGCTTGCACTGGAGAGTTCCCCCGATGGCCTTCATGAGGGCGAGGTGAAAGCCGCGGCGCTGGAAGCGGCCATGGAACGTGAAAGAGATCGAGCAGATCTGGCTCAGCGTCAGATTTCGGAGTTGCAAGAGCAGCTTACAGGCTTGAGAGAACGACAGGTCCTTGCAGCCGAGCAGGCTGAAAATGCGCGCTTCAAAGCTGCCCGCCTGGAGGAGGAAGTCGCAAGCTTGAGGGTGAGCGCCGAAAAGGCTCAGCGAACTGCAGAGAGGGAAAAGGAAAAAGCGTCCTCGGCCCTTGAGGAACTGAGAGCAGCAAACGATGGGATCATTTTTCAGCGGCAATGGGCAGCCGCTAAGGAGGCTCGGCAGGTGGAAACTGCTAGCCTGGCAATTGCTGAGGCAAAACAGGAGCTCGAAACCCTGAGAGCGAGCCTCAGGGAGGCTCAGGAAACAGCGGACCGGGAAAAGAGAAATGTGGCTTCCGCCCTCGAGAGACTAGCTGCAGTCAATGCTCGACTTGCCACCCCGGCCGACGCCATCAAGATGAACTCCAATGCTGATGATCAAACACTGCCTCGGACTTCAACTCGGCCGGCACTCGAAAGGCGCGAGCTCCCGACAGCAACTGGCTCCCTGGGTCGCCCGTTATCCGATCCAGGGCGTGCACTTCCGTCAGGTCGAACCAGTGACGGAGTTCGAGTGTCTCCGCAGAAGAGTAGGATCAAGATCTCTGTCCCAATTGAGAAAGCATCGCCTCGAGCCTCGGATCAGAGTTCGAAGCCGGAGGTTAGTGCGACAGGTTCACTGTCTCCCGTTAGGAAGCAGCGTGTTGCTTCTGCGCCTGCAAGAGAAGGAAAGCTAGAGCGACAAGCGTCAAGCCAGGTACCCCGAATTTCAGGCAACGTGGGTTCTAGGCCTAGCCAGCGACAGCGAGTGATCACCCACGACATCTTCATCATTGATAGTCCCAGTCCGCTCAACTTGCCACGAGCTCTGCTGCCTGATGCCGACCTATGGTGAATTGAGCGCTCGGATTCAAAGGTGGCAGTGCGTTTGGTCATACAGGCAGTCCGGAAGCCGCACGGGCTGGCAAGTTCTGACAAAAGGGGCTCAATAAGTGCAAGCACATCTCTGTATCCATAAATGGCTTTAGGAGAAATCATGCGCCCAACATCATTCATCTCCATTGCTGTGGTAGCATTGCTTGCGATCAATCCCTGCTTTGCTAAAGGCGGAGAAGGCAATGGCAAGGGTGGCGAGCACGGTAATAGCGGCGGGAATGACAAAGGCGGGGAAAAGGGTGGCCGCGGCAATGGAGAAGGTAAGGAGGGAGAGCCTGGACAAAGTGAGCGCGGCAGTGATGAAGGAGGAGGCAGAGGAGGCAGAAACGGAGATGGCGGAAGCCCGGGCAGCCGCAGTTCCGCAGATGGGGGTCGAGGCAATCACGGAAATAGCGGTGAGAAGAGCAATGGAGGCTCCGCTGCGGGTGGTCCGAGCCATGAAAGCAGAGCTAACGGCCTGAATGGCTCTGCAGCACGCGAGCCCCCTAGCAGCAGCCTTGGAACGCCTGGGAGAGCATCCTCGACCGCAAGTAACCCTGTGGGCTATCCGGGCAGTCCGCGAGCAGGCACAATTGGGATGATCGGCAGCATCTCAAGACCGGCTTCCCTTTCACCGTCCACGCAGGGAAACTCTACAAGATTGGGTCTACCCTCCACGTTGATCCCACATTTTGAAGCATCTGGTACGGAGACGGCGAGCACGGTTCAACCTTTTACCCCTCGGGGAAGGCTCTCGAGCCCCATCGTTCAGGTCTGTCGCTCTTCCATCATGACAGCGGCGCTTCCATACGGCGCAATCGGAGTGAACGCCGTGGAAACTGGCCGGGCGAGCAGAACAAGAGGTGGCGGGCTTGCAGCTATATTGAAGGTACAGGTTATCTACTCGCGAGGCGTCATCCGTCAGGCCCGCCAATCACAGGTGCGATGCCATCTCAACGCGGCTGGATTGGTTATAGCACTCCAATAGGTGCACATTCAGGGACTTGAACTTGCTCGGCTGTTCAATCTCAGCCATGGCACTTGCAGGGCGCTCACCGCCCGCTTCTAAATCTTTTACATTTCCTCATATCTTCTTTGCGGCTGGCTATGCGCCTCGGCCCTTAAGCTATGCTATGCCAAGCTGAGGGTGAAGCTTTATGGAATTGCCCCTGCCTCAGCGTGTACGGCCTGCCTTAACACATTTGGCACAGGAGTTGCCCTCGCGAGAGACAGCAACCGTGTCGACCCATCTTAGGATGCTGCAACTTAATAACTCGATCCTGGCTCTCGGGTGAGATTGAAAGCAAAATACAAGGATTGGTTAAGGATATATATGTCACTTCAGCCAGTATTTATTACCTAACGTTACCTTATTAACGATTATCTTACCCATAGAGGCGAACACGATAAGCAGGATAATTCACTGGTGTATAGTTCCGGCAAGTCTCATCAACAGCCCGCGATAATCTCGCGATCTCTGATATGACTAGGAGTATCCACGCCCGGGGGGGAGCATGGCACTCGTTCTGATCGTTGATGACCGGAGTACAAATCGTAACATCTTCTCCCGCTTGGCCTTGTCGATCGAGGAAGGCATTACCGTGAAGGCTCTTAGCCGGCCGGTCGAGGCTTTGACCTGGCTTGAGAGCAACGATCCCGATCTGATTGTCACCGACTATCGAATGCCGGAGCTCGACGGCGCGGCCTTTACGCAGCACGTGCGCAACAGCATCAACGGTACCGATGTTCCGATCATCGTAATCACTGCCTATGATGATAGAACCTTCCGTCTTCGTGCCTTGGAGGCAGGTGCTACCGATTTCATCAGTTCACCCGTCGATCACTGTGAGTTCGTGACGCGAGCAAGAAACCTGCTCAAGCTCTCCCGCCACCAGCGTTATATCAAGGACAGGGCAATCCTGCTGGAACAGGAGCTTCGTCGCAAGGAGCGCTCCCACGAGGAGTTGATCCGTAGCAGTCAGGAGGCTCTCGCGCAGGTGATCGATACGATTCCTGCAATGGTCAGCGCGACTGATCGTGAAGGGCGAGCAATCTTCGTCAACGCTCACTACGCCAGTTTTGCCGATGCCGACCCCACGAGCCTGCTCGGGCAAAAACTGGCCGACGTCCTCATAAGCAACAAGCGAGACTACGCCGATAAGGTTGATCAGGCTCTCTTTGAAAAGCCTAGAGCTCAGGTTGCGTTCGAGGAGGATCTCGTCGATCAGAGCGGCACCCGTCGCATGTTCCTGACAACAAAGACACCTATGCGGGACACAAGCGGCAGTGTCACCAGCATCCTGACGACCTCAATCGATATCACCGAGCGGAAGCAGGCTGAAGCTGTCCTTCGGCATATCGCATATCACGATCCTCTGACGGATCTTCCTAACCGAAGAATGCTCCACGAGCGTGTGCAGTTCGAACTGACTGTCAGGAAAGAACCCTTTGCTCTTCACCTTGTTGATCTTGACCGGTTCAAATCCGTCAATGACGCTTTCGGTCACTCGAGTGGCGACAGGTTGCTGCTGCAGGTAACCAGCAGATTGATCGAAGCGGCAACTGAGAAAAACATGGTTGCACGCATCTCTGGCGACGAGTTCATCATCCTGCAGTCCAGCATCGACGGATCTCATTCTGCAGAAGCTTTCGCTCAGGACGTGATTGCCAGGCTGTCTACTCCCTTCATCATCGATGGGCATGAGATCGTGATCGGCTGCACGATCGGAATCGCACTGTGCCCCAACGATGACGCCGATGCCGAGAAGCTGCTCAAGTTCGCCGACTTGGCAATGTACCGCGCCAAGGCTGCCGGCCGCAACACTTTCAGATTCTACTCCCCCGAGATGAACGCTACGGCGCAGCCCAATCTTATCCTCGAGACGGATCTGCGCAAGGCAGTGAGCCGTGAGCAACTCGTACTTCACTATCAACCGCAGATCGACCTCCGGACAGGCCAGATGGTCGGCGCCGAAGCCCTGTTGCGCTGGTCCAAGCCGGGCGTGGGGCTGGTGTCCCCTGCGGTCTTCCTGCCCTTGGCAGAGGAAAGCGGCCTAATCGTCGAGATCGGCGCTTGGGTCCTAGGGGAAGCCTGCTCCCAGGCAATGGTCTGGCGTGAGCGCGGTCTGCCCCCCATGCGCATCGCCGTCAATCTCTCACCGGTTCAGTTCCTGCGCCAGGATCTGGTCCAGTTAGTCGCCGATACACTAGCAAAGACCGGTCTTGAGCCGGACCAACTCGAGCTTGAGCTGACGGAGAGCAGTCTCCTCGACGATATAGGACGAACGACAGAGACCCTGAACCGCCTCAAGAAGCTTGGCGTCAAGGTGTCGGTTGACGACTTCGGGATCGGCTATTCCTCGCTAACCTATGTCAAGAATTTTCCTGTCGATAGGCTGAAGATCGACCGGTCATTCATTTCAAGCCTGACAACCAACAGTCGGGACGATGCAATCGTCAGGGCCATCAGTGGCCTTGCAGGAAGTTTGGGCGTCAAGATGATCGCGGAGGGTGTGGAGACACCGCAGCAACTGGAGTGGCTCAAGGCCATAGGCTGCCATGAGGCACAAGGCTACCTGTTCAGCCGCCCCGTTCCTGCCAAGGACTTCGAGGATCTCCTTAAAGCGCCCGGAATCCTAACGATTTGAGTCAGCATCGTTCAAAGAAGGCCATCAACCAATATGAGCACCCTCTTGCAGCGGTTGAAGAAGAGCCCCGACCGCGAATACGAGATGAGCTTCAACCGGATTGCCTTCTTTCTGGTGATCTGCAGCTACACTCTTTTGGCCGCTCCACCAAACGCGACGCAAGCCCTGACGAGCATGGCGGCGTTCGGTGTGGTGTCTGTATTGGTTGCAGCCCACATAATCGTTCACCCTCAGAGAACCAAAGTGCGCCGTTTGGTGGCAATGGCGAGCGATCTGAGCACGACTTCGCTCCAACTCCACTTTGGCGGTGAGATATCTTCAGTATTCTTTCCTCTCTATCTTTGGATCACCTTTGGCAATGGGTTTCGATTTGGCATCTGGTATCTGCGGGTAGCAACCCTCATTTCTGTAGCTTGCTTCACTGCGGTCATCATCACAACGCCGTTCTGGCGCAATGAGCTTCATCTTTCGATCAGTCTTCTTCTGAGCCTGATCGTACTGCCTACCTACACGGGCACATTGATCCGAAGCCTCTCACAGGCCAAGGCTCAGGCTGAGGCGGCCAACCAGGCGAAGAGCCGGTTTCTAGCCAGCGTCAGTCACGAACTTCGAACGCCCCTCAATGCCATCATCGGCATGTCCGAGTTGTTGAGAATGACCAGGCTCGATGGCGAACAGCAAGGAATCGCTCAGACGATCCAGGCTGCGGGAAGCTCTTTGCTGAGACAGATCAACAGCATTCTGGACCTGTCCCGGATTGAGGCGGGTCAGATGCCAATGACGACGGTTGACTTCCATCTGATGGAGCTCTTGTCGACAACTCGGTCCATGGTTTTGGCACAAGCGCGTGCAAAAGGCCTTCGTATAGCCCTCCATGTTCCACCCTGGACACCTCTCGAACTGAACGGCCATCATCATCACATCCAGGAGATTCTGCTCAACCTCCTCGATAACGCGATCAAATTCACTGACCATGGTACCGTTACGCTTACAGCATCCATTGACGCGACGGTTCCAGAAACCGCCATGCGCTTCGAAGTTTCCGACACCGGAATCGGCATATCTCCCTCTGCAATCGACCATATTTTCGAAAGCTTCACTCAAGCGGACGAAACGATCATCAACAGGTATGGGGGCACGGGTCTCGGCCTGACGATCTGCCGTCAGCTGGTCGAAAATCTCGGCGGCAAGATCGGAGTGGACAGCCAAGTCGGCCAGGGAAGCACGTTCTGGTTCACATTGCCGATGCACGTTCTGGACCCGGTAGCCCTCCACTCTGGAATTGCTCATGTTCCTCACACGGTTCTGATGTGCGGTGAGAGCGGCGCTTCGGAGAGACTGGCCGACAGTCTTGTCAAATTCGGCAATATCGTGAAGCTTCCCACCTACGATAGCATCGCGAATTGGGTCGACGCCCACCCCGGCAGCATTGTAACTGTCATCATGACAGAGGCAGTTCCACCAGATCTCCTTGAGCAGAATGACCTTACTCGCGAAGGAGTAGCAGCAATTTGGATCGATCCGTCAACGAGCCGGATGATCCCGCCTCTACAGGCCCGGAGAAGCTTCGTCAGCACCCTTCCTTCTGACTTCACGCAGCAGGAGGCAGAGGCAGCGTGCCTCGTCGCAACCGCGCAACTCGGATTGCTGAAATCCAAGAGTAAGGAAGTTTCTGAGGACGATCTCGCCAGCACTTCCTTGAGGGGCCTCAAGATCCTTCTCGCTGATGACAATCGCACAAACCGCCTCGTCATCACGAAGATCCTCGAGCGCGGTGGTCATGTGGTGCATGCTGTGACGAATGGAGAGGAGGCAATCGACGCGCTTGATGGCGACTCTTTTGACCTCGTCATCATGGATGTCAACATGCCGGTGATGACAGGGCTGGAAGCTGCCAAGCTGATCCGTTTTGGCGAGGGGTCCGGATCACGCATGCCGATCATAGCCCTTACAGCCGACGCGACCGCGGATATGGCCGCCCGTGTCGCCGAAGCCGGCATCGATGCATGCCTGACCAAACCGGTCTATCCGGCAGTACTTCTCAAGCGTATTGAGGAACTCCTCCTTCGCGATCAATCCACCCTGCCATCTGAAGCGGATAGGCTTGAGCTGAGCGGCGCACCCTTCGTTGGAGTTTCGGCCCCCTTCCTCGTGGCAGGCTCAGAGAAGGTGCTTGATGGGAAGGTTCTTCAAGGCTTGGAAAATCTCGGCGGCAAAGCTTTTATATCGACTTTGCTCGATGAGTTCACCAGCGACGCGGAGACGCTCCTGATGGATCTGATCAAATCTGCTACCGAAATGGATGTGTATGCATTCCGGAGTGATCTTCATGCTCTCCAAAGCACCGCAGCCAATATAGGAGCAAAGGCAGTCTATCAGCTCTGTCTGGATTGGCGCGGGACAACCAGTGATGAGCTCGCCGAATATGGCCTCAAACGTGTTGAGCAGTTGGCAAACGAGGTCGAGCAAGCCCAGAACGCCTTGCGTCATTTCTGCTCCGTACAGCCCGCCCCTGTACATTGAGAAGCGGCATCCATCTCGATCTAGCCCATCCGAGCGGAAGGTTGGCCCGAAGGACAGGCTGCTTCAGGATCATGAGATATGCCGTACCACGACCTCGCCTAGCTGGTTCTTTCGAGGATAACCTGGGTATCCGAAACCATTGCGGCGGCAAGCCGACGGTCTTGGGCGGCTGTCAGACGCAGCATCTTGCGCAGATCCGGCTCACCCAATCCCAGGGTGGCGTCGACCCAGATGTCGACGATGTCGCGCAGCTCGTCATAGGTGATGGGATTTACCCGCCGACGTGCACGGTACATCGCTGTGTGGGCATTGTGCTTGCGGCTGTTGCGCTCGATGTACTCCCTGACGACATTCTCGCCATCTCCATCATCAGCCAGAATGTCGACAACGCCGAGCTGATGAAGTTCTTCCGCTGTATAAACCTTGCCGCTCATGATCAGCTTCTCTGCAGCAGCAGTGCCGATCTTCCGGGACAGGAAGCTGTAGGCTCCCATTCCCGGCATCAGGTTGAACAGCACCTCCGGCAGCCCCATCTTCGCATTCTTCTCTGCAACTAGCAGATCAAACGACAAAGCGCATTCAAGCCCTCCGCCGAGAGCGTCACCCTGCACAAGGCCGATTGTGACCACAGGCGCATAGAATGCGGTTGCATTTCCATAGATGACATCGATGCAGGCATAGGCATAAGCCTGCAAGCTTGCTCTATCCCTGGCGCGGATCCGGTCAGCGAAATGGGCAAGGTCGCCGCCCAGGTTGTAGATTCCTGGCGTCGATGATCCGAAGACGACGTATTCGATCGCTTGACGCGGATGATCTTTCGTCTCTCTGGTGATCTGCCGAATGGACTCCTGCATGAAAAGCATGTCCCTCAGAAGATCCATCGTGAAGATTGGGCGCACACTCGGGCGCATGGCTGCCCAATAGGTCCTATTCTGGAAGTCGAGCTTCACATTGATGTTCGGCAGGCGAAGATGCTGTGCACCTGCTGCCGTCTGAGACGGCGTCTGATTTTCAGGAAGCACAAGCTTGGGATCGAAGACGCTCTTCGGCTCAAGGAGAATATAGTTGTCGGATCGTGCTGTGGCACTGAGCATGATCTTGTCCCTGCAAACCGAATAGAACAGGCGGCGAGTTCGGATCATTCACGCCGCTGCCTCTTTATTCAGGCTTCAGCGGCTCTTTTCAACTGAGATTAACGTTCCGTAAACCTAATTGGAATCGATGGTTAACAGAGGATCTGCGATCTTGAAGGCACATTTTTCAGACAATGCTCCTCGTGACGCCTTGTTGAAGGATGTCCCGGCTTTGATCCCGCCATTGAAAGTTCAATAAATTCCTCAGCCTTCATAATTCTCTAGGAGTTTACGAATAGACTGATCAGGGCTTTGAAATTGGCTATGCATATCGTTGTTGTCGATCCCAGCCGTGTGGCGCTGAAAGTTATCTCAAGTGTCCTCGCATCGCGAGGTCACATTGTTTCTTGCTTTACCGACTCCCAGCACGCCCTCGATTTCGTCAGTACCCATGAAGAGGTGAACGGGCTCATCACGAGCCTTGAGGTTCTTCCGATCAGCGGGCTGGAACTCTGCTGGTCGGCCCGGTTGCTGGCTCAGGCTCATAGAAGCCTGTACATCATCGCTATGTCGTCAATGCGGAATTCCCGCAAACTGTCCGAGGCTCTCGACAGTGGAGCGGACGATTTCATCTCGAAGCCTCCTATTCCGGAAGAGCTTCATGCAAGGTTGAGAGCGGCTGAGCGCCTGACCTTCATGCACAACGAGTTGATCAAGCTTGCCGAAACTGACCCTCTAACGGGTCTCTTCAACCGACGCGCGCTCTTTGAGCGCCTGCAACACAGCATCGGCAAGCAGCCCTGCCTCGCGCATGTTTCCTTCATCATGTTCGATATCGATCACTTCAAGTCCATCAATGATCGCTATGGCCACGATGTCGGCGACCTAGCCCTGAAGGCGGCGGCACAGGAATCCGTGCAGGACGGGCTCATCGTCGGCCGCTTGGGCGGGGAGGAGTTCGGCATTCTGTGTCCCCGAATGGATCGGATGGGAGCCTACAGACTTGCAGATGACCTGCGTCTTCGAATGGCAGATCTTCAGATCAGAGCCGCTCAAGTGGGAGAAATCCGACTCACCTGCAGCTTCGGCGTCAGCGAATGGAAGGAGGGAGAGAGCATCGATGCACTCGTCAAGCGCGCAGACTTGGCTCTCTACCAAGCCAAATCAGCCGGACGAAATCGTGTTGTTCTCATGTAGATGGAGATGACAGACCAATCTGTCGAAGCGCACTTAGCAGAGTTGCATTCGTATTGCAGGCATCCCTCCGACTGAGGGCGTCTTAGCGACGAAGATGCCGAGCACCCTCATTTCTCAAAACGATACCTAATTTCGCGATCTCCATCTTCGACCTAACGGCTCTCTTCTCCCTCCGGCAACTCGCCGATTTAGAGCCTGAAACTCGAGTTCGGACGCCAGCTTTGCTTGGCAGACCTGATTGCCTGGACGAGTCGCTACGAGCATAAGACTTTCTCGATTGGATCCGCTGCCCTGTCGTTTCTTCTCCGGATACCGTCAGGAGGTGAACGCTTGGCGACCCCGGAGGCCGGCCCCGTCGGGGGTTTGAAGCAAGCCTATCCATTGGGCTCGCAACGCATATTGTGGGAACCGCCCCCTTGCTGAGACTGAGTGCGTCTGCATAGATTACAGCATGCACAAGAAATGAATCACATCGCCACCTTGAAAAGAAGAATGGGGAGACTCATCGGTGGAGTACGATCTGGTGATCAAGGGAGGAAGCGTCGCGACCACCGAGGGCGTGTTGGCCATGGACGTGGCCATTCATGACGGTACGATCGTTGCGCTCGGACGAAGCCTGCAAGGACGCCGTTCCATCAATGCCGTCGACCGCCTCGTTCTCCCGGGTGGGGTCGACGCCCATTGCCACATCGAGCAGCTCTCCGGCGGCGGCCTGATGAATGCCGATACCTTCGAAACGGCAACCCGGTCGGCAGCTTTCGGCGGGACGACGACGGTTGTCTCGTTTGCAGCGCAGCATCGAGGCGATAGACTCCGGGATGTGGTCGAGAGCTATACCGGACTTGCGGCCGCGGGCGCGGTGACGGATTATGCCTTCCATCTGTGGATTTCCGATCCCACGCCAGAGGCGCTGGAGGCGGACCTGCCCCGCCTCATCGAGGCCGGCCACCGGTCAATCAAGATCTTCATGACCTACGATCGGGTCCGCCTGCTCGACGAGCAGATTCTCGATGTGATGATGGTCGCGCGCAAGCACGGAGCCCTGGTCTGCGCGCATGCCGAGAATCACGGCATGATTAGGTGGATGTCGGACCGGCTCGTGTCACGGGGTTATAAAGCACCAAAGTTTCACGGGGTCAGTCATCCGCGGGTATGCGAGATTGAGGCTTTCGAGCGTCTCATCCGCTTCTCACAGCTCCTCGATCAGCCCATCATGCTGTTCCATGTGTCTACGGCAGAGGGCGCGGCCGTCATCCGGCGAGCGCGTGGGGAAGGTATCAAGGTCTTTGCCGAAACCTGCCCGCAATACCTGTTCCTGACCGCGGGCGATCTGGACCGCCCAGGTCTTGAAGGCGCCAAGTGGATGTGCAGCCCCCCTCCCCGCACCGTATCCGATCAGGAGGCCTTGTGGCGTGCCCTCGAACTCGGCGACCTTCAGGTCGTCTCCTCGGACCATGCTCCCTACCGCTTCGATGAGAGCGGCAAGCTCTCTGCGGGTCCCGATCCGGATTTCAAGCAGATTGCTAACGGGCTTCCAGGCCTTGAGACGCGCCTGCCGCTGCTGTTCGACGCGATGGTGAGCAAGGGTCGGTCGAGCCTCGAGAAATTTGTCGAGCTGACGTCAACGGCCCCGGCAAAGATCTATGGGCTTTACCCCCGCAAGGGCGCGATCGCGATTGGAGCGGATGCCGACATCGCCATCTGGAACCCGGATCGGGAGGTCACGCTGACCGACGACGGGCTGCATGACAATGTCGGCTACAACCCCTTCGCAGGACGGATAGTGAAGGGCTGGCCCGAGATCGTTCTGCGACGGGGCGACATCGTCGTCGCAGACGGAGCGCTCCAGGCAGTACCGGGTTCGGGACAACTGCTGCTGCGCGACTGCGCCGCATCCATGCGCCCGACCGGCAGGCTGAGCCCTGAATTCGATCCGGCCACCAATTTCGGCGCCCAGCTCCTGTGATTTGCACGTTCCAAATCTCATGGTCTCGGGAGCCAGCCATCCTTAACCTCCTCCGCATGGAACCGACCGATCATGGCTGATGCAATCACCGTCATCCGCAAGGCAGCCTGGGTGGTCGCCTGGGATGAAGGCACTTCCCAGCATGTCTACATGCGGGATGCCGACGTCGCCTTCTCACACGCCGGCATCCTCTTTGTGGGTTCTGAATATGAGGGACATGCCGACGAGGTGATTGCCGGCGCCTCGGTCATGGCGATGCCCGGTCTGGTAAACATCCATTGCCATTCGGGTGACGAGCCCATTGCCAAGGGGTTGTTCGAGGATGTTGGAACCGCAGCTCTCTGGGGCAACGCCCTTTACGAATACTCTGCCCTGATCGACTCGGACCCGGATGCCAAGGCTGCGTGCCAGACCGTCATGTTGGGCGATCTGATGCGCAGCGGTGTGACGACGCACCTCGATATCGCTTCGCCTCATTCCAGGTGGCTGACGCTGGCGGCGGAAAGCGGGCTGAGGGCTTACCTTGCCCCCGGTTTCCGGGAGGCGCGGTGGCGGATGGTCGGCAGCTACCGGCTCGATTTCGACTGGGACACGGCTCGAGGGCGAGAGCGCTACGCCGAAGCCCTGGCCTTTGTCGAGCAGGCTCGGGCCCATCCCAGCGGGCGCATCGATGGCGTCATTGCTCCGTCGCAGATTGAGACCTGCTCCGAGGAGTTGATCCAGGAATCTGTGGCACAGGCCCGCAGCCGCGGCATGCGAGTTACCATCCATGCGGCGCAAACCATGGCCGAGCACGAGGAGCTTCTCCGACGGACAGGAGAGACTGCTCCGGCCATGCTGGAGCGTCTCGAGGTGCTCGGGCCGGACCTGATCCTCGGGCATTGCATCTTTCTCGATCACCATTCCTGGACCCGGCAGCGCAGCCGTGACGATCTGATGCGGCTTGCGCAGAGCGGTACGTCGGTGGCCCACTGTCCGGTGACCTTCGCCCGCAGCGGTATGACGCTCGAGAGCCTCGGCGCCTATCGGCGTGCCGGCGTCAATGTCGGCATCGGCACCGACAGCTATCCTTTCAATATGCTCGAGGAGATGCGGGAGGCTCTCATCTGCTCCCGCGTTACGGGACGCAGCGTCTTCGATCTTGATACGGGCGGCTTGTTTTCCGCCGCGACCACAGGCGGAGCGAAGGCCCTCGGCCGCAAGGACATCGGACGTCTGACCCCAGGCGCCAAGGCCGATCTCGTTCTCGTCGATCTCAGCCACCCTGCCATGCAGCCGATCCATGACCCTCTGCGCAACCTGATCCATTGCGCCGCCGAGCGCGCTGTCCGTGACGTCTATGTGGACGGCCGCCAAGTGATGAAGGACCGCCGCGTCGTGAACCTGGATTATGACGGCGCGGTTCGGGAACTGCAGGATGCCCAGAAGCGGGCCTGCGAGCGAGCCGAGCGCGACGACCCGCAAGGCCGCTCCCTCTCCACCCTGGCGCCCTTTTCGCTGCCGTTGGCAGCACGAGGATGAGACGATCATGGGATCAACGGTCTACGTCATCAACCCCAACTCCTCTCAAACCGTTACGGCCTCGATCGACAAGGCAGTGGCTCCCTTGAGGAGCGCCGATGGCCCGGACATCGCATGCCTCTCCCTTGAGGAGGGACCGCCGGGCATCCAATCGCAGCGTGATGTAGACGGTGTCATTGGTCCCATGCTGCGGAAGGCTGCCGAACTGGAGGAAGACGCGGGTGCTTTCGTCATCGCGTGCTTCTCGGATCCCGGCCTCCACGCGCTCCGCGAGCAGAGCCGTCGCCGCGTCTTCGGGATTGCGGAATGCGGGGTCCTGACGGCGCTCACCCTCGGGCAAAGATTCGGGGTGATTGCCATCCTGCCGACATCAATTCCGAGGCATCTCCGCTACTTTGGCGCGATGGGAGTCATGGATCGTTTCGCAGCCGATCTGCCGATCGGTCTCGGCGTGGCGGAACTGTCCGACGAGACGCGGACCCTCAGCCGCATGATCGAAGTGGGGCGCACATTGAAGACCAGCCATGGAGCCGACGTTCTCGTGATGGGCTGTGCCGGCATGGCCAGGTACCGTGCTGCCCTTGAGGAAGCTGTCGGGATCCCGGTCGTCGAGCCGACGCAGGCCGCGGTTGCCATGGCTGTCGGCCATGTCCGCCTCTCGCAGGATTCGGCTGCCTAAAGACCTTGACCGTTCACCCGTCCATCTCACCCGCTCTCAGGGAGCCCGAAATGTCCAATGCCGCTGCCAAGACGACCCTTTTCAGGAACTGCGACTGGGTTGTCGCGTGGGACGAGGCCGCTCGATCACATGTCTACCTTCGCAACGCCGACTTCGTGATCCGGGGCCCGGACATCCTTCATGTTGGAGAGGGCTACTCTGGAACGGCCGACGTCGAGGTCGATGCAAGCCGGATGATGATCATCCCCGGCTTCGTGAACATTCACAGCCATCCCGGTCACGAGCCCGGCTGGAAGGGAATGCTGGAGGAACTGGGCAGCCCGCGCCTTGGTCAGAGCTCCCTCTACGAGTTCATGCCGGTCTTCCAGATCGGCCCCGAATACACCCGGCCGGCGCTGCGCGTTGCGGCCTCGGAGCTGTTGAAAAGCGGCGTGACGACCATCTGCGATCTCGGCAGGCCCCGCGAGACCTGGGCCGACGAATATGCGGAGACGGGCATCCGAGCGGTGCTCTGGGGCATGTTCCGATCCGGCCCCTGGAAGACGACCAACGGCCATTCGGTCGACTACGATCTCGATCCCGCGACGGGAGACCGCCTGCTGCGCGACGCGATCGCCATCGCCGATGCAGCCTCCAAGCACCCGAGCGGCCGCATCACGGGTTTCATCGGTCCTGCTCAGATCGATACCTGTACGGAAGGACAGATCCGTGACGCTCTGGATGCCGCACGCGAACGGAACCAGCCGATCCAGATCCACGCTGCCCAGAGCGTCGTGGAATTCCAGGAAATCATGCGCCGCTACGGCTGCACGCCCATCGAGTGGCTGGACAAGATCGGTGCCCTTGGACCCGATACGATCATCGGGCATTGCATCTTCCTGAACGATCATCCCTGGCTTCATTGGCCGCATGCCAACGACTTCGAGCGCCTGCGCGACAGCGGCGCCCAGGTCGCCCACTGCCCCGTGGTGTTTGCCCGCCGCGGCATCGCCCTGAATACCCTCAGCCGCTACATGAATGCCAGCATCCGCTGCGGGATCGGCACCGACAGCTTCCCCCACAACATGCTCGATGAGCTCCGCATGGCCTGCTATGCGGGCCGCATCATCGCCGGCAGCTTCACGGCCGCCACTACGAGGGATGCGTTCATGGCCGCCACTGCCGTCGGCGCCGACATGATCCGCCGCCCCGATCTGGGACGCCTCGCCCCCGGCTGCAAGGCGGACTTCTCGGTGGTCGATATGAGCAACCCCTATATGCAGCCCGACTATGAACCCATCCGCAGCCTCGTCTATTCGGCCAATGATCGTGCCATCAGGGACGTCTATGTGGACGGCCGCCAGGTGGTTCGCGGCGGAGAGGTGCTGGATTTCGACATCGGGGAGGACATCGAGATGCTGCGCCGAGGTCAGGCCGAGGCGATTGCGGCAGCGCCCCAGCGCGATTGGGCCGGCCGCAGTCTCGAGCAGTTGAGCCCGCGCGTGTTTCCCATGCGCAGTTGATCTGCGTGCGGGCTCCGGCCATCCCTGTTCCGATTAGGTTCGCGAAACACAAAGGCCCCGAGCTTTCTCGGGGCCTTTTGCTTTCCCGCCCTCTCTCCTCAGGTCGCCCTGGATCAGCGAGCCGTCTCTCCATGGCGGTCGAACACGACCTCGCCGCCGCGGATCGTCAGATCGCAGCGGGTGTCGTGCAGGATCTCCTCCGGAGAGGCCGTCAGAAGATCGCGCGAGAACACGGCAACGTCCCCCGCGAGGCCGGGAACGAGGCGGCCCCATTCATGCTCCGCCTTGTTCACATAGGCGCCGAACTCGGTGAATGCGGTGATCGCCTGCTCGATGGACACCACCTCCTGCTCGTCCATGACGGTGCCATGGGATGTCTTGCGGGTCAGCATTGCATAGAAATTCGGAAAGGGATTGATGTCGCAGACGGGAGCATCGCTGCCGGCCGCGGGCTTGAAGCCGAGATCGATCCAGGTTCTGAGCGGGTAGGACGGCTTGGCCCGCTCCTCACCGACGACGGACACATACAGGTCGCCGAAATCGTAGATGAAGACGGGCTGCGGCACCGGCTGCACGCCCAGACGCTTCATGCGTGCGTTCTGGTCGGCTCTGGCATAACCGGCATGCTCGATCCGGTGGCGTCGATCGGGATCCGGCATGGCCTCCAAAGCAAGTTCGAAGGCGTTGAGGGTCTGCTCGATGGCGGCATCGCCGATGGCATGAACCGCGAGCTGGTAGCCTCTCGCATGGTAATCGTGCACGAGATCGTTCATCTCGTTGTCGTGCAGGAGCATGAGGCCTGTCGTCTCGGGCTCTCCCACATAGGGCTTCGTCATGGCGGCTGTCCGCCCGCCGGCGCTGCCGTCGGTAAAGATCTTCACCGGCCCGACGCGCAGCATGGAATCGCCCACACCCGTAACCACGCCATCGGCATAGGCCTGTTCCACGATTCCACCTGGCCCGCCGAGCAGGCACTGGGTCGTCCGCACCGGCAGCCGCCGGAGACGCTGGGCGGTGCGATAGGCTGCAACCTCCCGATAACCTGCGCGCATGCCGACGCCCGCATCCATCACACTGGTAATTCCATAGGACAGGCACGCGCGGCCGGCATCGTCGATGGCCTGGACGAGTTCCTCATCGGTGGGCTCCGGCAGCACCGCCTTCAAGCGGTCGCGGCCGGTCTCCGCGAGCAGCCCGGTCAAGCGCCCGTCCCGCTGCTCGATTGCCCCTCCCTGAGGAACCGGCGTCGATTCATCGATCCCCGCGAGCCTGAGCGCCATGGAGTTGCAGATCGTCACATGGCCGCAGGCCCTGACGATGGCAACCGGGTGATGGGGTGCGACGGCATCGAGCTCCTCCCGAAGGGGGTGGCGCCCGACGTCGAGCTCGAACTGGTCGTAGCCTCGCCCCTGGACCCACTGGCCGGGCGGCGTGGCCGAGGCGCGCTGCCTCACCTTCTCGAGGAGGGCATCAAGCGTCGGTGCGGATGCAGGGCGCACGTCCACATGACCCATGATGACGCCGTAAGGCAGAAGATGCATATGAGAGTCGCACAGTCCCGGCGTTGCAAGCCGCCCGGCCAGGTCGATCACGCGGGTGGACGGGCCGATCAGCGGCTCCATCTCGGAAGCGCTTCCTGCCGCCAGCACCTGACCAGACCAAAGGGCGATGGCTTCCGTGACATGTTCTGAAAAACCACAGAAGACTCGTCCGTTTGTAAGAACGATATCGGCTTTTGGCAGGATGGGCATGAACGACTCGCGCAACGAAAAGCACTCGCAGCGGATGCTGCGTGCGAAGAATGGCGAGTTTGCATCCCTTTTACCCGGTCAGCAAGCAATCAGATGCATGATGGTGGGAAACTCTGCCCTTGAAACGCTGGCGGCTTCAGGTCTAGCTTTGGCATGTAGCGGCCGGATAAGGCGCACGGAAAGAGGGAATACAATGACACAGTCCAGATCTTTGACACGCTGGCTCGCGGTTGGCCTCGTCGCCGGTGTTGCCGCCATCTCGGCCAGCCCGGCATCGGCGCAGGCAACGCTCGATACCGTCAAGAAGCGCGGCAAGATCCTTTGCGGCGTATCGCCGGTTGCTCCCGGCTTCTCCTATGCCGACGACAAGGGCGTCCGCCGCGGCTTCGACGTGGATATCTGCCGCGCCGTCTCGGCCGCGATCTTCGCCGACCCTGACAAGGTCGAGTATGTCCCGCTCAACACCAACGTGCGCTTCCAGGCCGTTCAGTCCGGCGAGGTGGACATCCTGTCCCGCCAGAACACCTGGAGCTTCACGCGCGACGCGTCCCTCGGTCTCGATTTCGGCCCGGTGGTATTCTACGACGGCCAGGGCCTGATGGCTCCGGCGAAGCTGAACGTGAAGAACGCCAGCGAGCTGGCCGATGCTGCAATCTGCCTGCTGCCGGGCACCACGACGCTCCAGAACCTGGAAGACTTCTTCCGGCCTAAGAACATCAAGTACGAATCCGTCGTGTTCGAAAATTCGGACGAGTGGCGAAACGCCTTCTTCAGCGGGCGGTGCGACGCCATCACGACCGACCGGTCGGACCTGGCCTCCGTGCGCGCCATCGCCAACGATCCCTCGCAATACGTGGTTCTCCCTGAGACCATCTCGAAGGAGCCTCTCGCCCCGGCGATCCGTCAGAACGATCCCAACTGGCGCGACATCATGAACTGGTCGGTCTATGCGCTGATCGCCGCCGAGGAGAAGGGCATCACCCAGGCCAATGTGGATGCGCAGCTCAAGAGCGAAGATCCCGAGATCCAGCGCATGCTCGGCGTGAACGGCGACTTCGGCAAGATGCTCGGCCTCGACAACAAATGGGCCTACAACATCATCAAGTCCGTCGGCAATTACGGCGAAGTCTTCGACCGCAACCTCGGTCCCAAGACCCGGCTGGGCCTGTCGCGCGGGCCGAACGAGCTCTGGACCAAGGGCGGCCTGCTCTACTCCCCGCCGTTCCGGTAATCTGGGACCAGCGGGCGGCCTTGCGGCCGCCCGTTCCGTTCTCGGCGTCTCCGGAAAGGATCATCATGCGTGCTGAATCGCTGAGCGGGACGAGGCTCCTCTATAATCTTCGCTTCCGGGCCATCCTGTATCAGGTGCTCGCCGTCGGCAGCATCGTCCTTCTGGGGCTTTACCTCTTCTCGAATGTCTCGCAGAAGCTGGAAGAGCAGAACATCGCCACGGGCTTTGCCTTCCTGGGACGCGAGGCAGGGTTCGTCATCAGCCAGACCCTGATCGACTACAAGCCCACGGACACCTACGGTCGCGCCATCCTGGCCGGCATCGTGAACACAATCTGGGTGTCGGCATGGAGCGTGGTGCTTGCGACAATCATCGGTCTCTTCGTCGGCATCGCACGCCTCTCGCGCAATCCTCTCCTGTCCCTGCTCGCCTTCCTCTATGTGGAGGCACTGCGCAATGTTCCCCTCCTGCTCTACCTCTTCCTTTGGTATGCGCTGATCGTCACCGGCCTGCCGGGCGTTCGCGAGGCATGGGAGATCCTTCCCCATGTCTTCCTGAGCAACAGCGGCCTGACGGTACCGGCCCTGACGTGGACCGGCGCCCACTCGATCGTTCTCGTCGCACTCGCCCTCGGCGGCGCCCTCGCGCTTGCCGTGCACCGCCGGGCAACGGCCGAGCGCATCAGAACCGGGCGGGACAAAACGACCTGGCCTTTGGTGGCTCTCGCCCTTCTGTTGCCGCCCGTCGTCGCGATCCTGGTCGTTCAGCCCGAGCTGACGATCAGCATTCCCGAAAAGGGGCGTTTCCGCCTCACAGGCGGAGCCCAGCTCAGGCCGGAGTTCACAGCCCTTCTCGTCGGCCTCGCCCTCTCCGCCTCCGCCGGCATTGCCGAGATCGTTCGAAGCGGCATCCTGTCGGTCCGCAAGGGACAATGGGAGGCAGCGCGCGCGCTGGGCCTGAAGGACGGCCTGACCATGCGCCTCGTCGTCCTGCCTCAAGCCCTTCGTGTCATCATCCCCCCTCTCACCAGCAGCTACTTGAGTCTCTTCAAGAATTCGTCCCTTGCCATCGCCATCGGTTATCCGGATCTGGTCATGGTCTCCAACACGACCATGAACCAGACGGGGCAGGCCATCGAGGGCATCGCGATCTTCATGCTCGTCTATCTCGGCCTGTCGATCGCGATCTCCTTGTTCATGAACTGGTACAACAGCCGTGTCGCGCTGAAGGAGCGCTAGGCCATGACGACCGCGACCGACATTGCCGAAGCCCAGTTGAAGATGCCGCTTCGGCGCGATCCGAGCGTGGGGCACCGCCTGCTCCACCGCACGCTGAAGCCACTGGTCGGAACTCCCGTCAATGCCGTGGTCACGTTGGCCTGCCTGTGGATCATCTGGCTTGCCGCCAAGGGAGCCTATGGCTGGCTCGTGACCCGGGCCGTCACGGAAGGAGGAGCCCAGGCCTGCAAGGTGGGACAAGGAGCCTGCTGGCCCTTCTATGAAGCCAAACTCCGCTTCATGATCTTCGGCGTCTATCCGTATGAGGAGCATTGGCGGGTCCTCCTCGCCATGGCTCTCTTCCTCGGCTCCATGGCGATCACGATGATTCCGCGATTTTGGAGCAGAAAGCTTCTGGTCCTGTGGGGCGTCACGATCGTCGCGTCGGCCGTGCTGATCGGAGGCGGCGTATTCGGCCTTTCCTATGTTCCGACGACACAATGGAGCGGCCTGCCCCTCTCCTTCCTGCTTTCGGCGGTGGGGCTTGCCCTCGGCTTCCCGCTCGGCGTCCTGCTGGCCCTGGCCCGCTCGTCCAAGCTCCCGGCCATCCGTGTGATCGCCATCGTCTTCATCGAGGTCATTCGGGGCGTCCCCCTCATCAGCATCCTGTTCATGGCCTCGGTCATGCTGCCCCTTTTCATGCCGAGCGGCATCACGGTCGACAAGCTTCTGCGGGCGCAGATCGCCATCATCATCTTCGCTGCCGCCTATATCGCGGAAGCCGTGCGCGGCGGCCTTCAGGCCATTCCGCGCGGGCAGCACGAGGCAGCGAGCGCCATGGGCCTGCATTACTGGCAGTCCATGCGCCTCATCGTACTCCCCCAGGCCCTGAAGATTGCGATTCCACCGCTGGTGAACATCTCCATCGGATTCTTCCAGGACACGACGCTGGTTACGATCATCGGCCTTCTGGACTTCCTCTCCACCGTGCGCACGGCGATGACGGACCCGAACTGGGTGGGTATTGCCGTGCTGGAAGGCTACGTCTTCGCGGCTGCCGTGTTCCTGCTGTTCTCCTACGGGATGGGCGCCTACAGCCGGTTCCTGGAGCGACGCATGCGCCTGGGGCACGACTAGCAGTCCGGCGCCCCGCTTGGCTTGAGCTCAGAGCTCTCAGTGAAAAGGCGCCTTCACAGGCGCCTCTTCGATCACTTCCAGGCTGAGTTCCAGAGGGGCATTCACTTCAGGCTGCGCCAACCGCGCGGCGCTCCTTGGCAAGATCCATCGCCTGATAGGCCCAGTAGGTGAGCTGCGCCGCGGCAACGCCGAAGGGACCGCCGTTCCAGGCGAGGCCAAAAGGCTCGTACAAGCGGTAGCGGTCGCTCTGACCGAGGATCCCCTCTGCAATCACCCGCCCACCGATGGCTGTGGTATTCATGCCCCGGCCGCCGAATCCGAAGACATACCAGACGCCTGGCTGGAGCCGGCCGATCAGCGGCATCAGATGGCGCGCATAGGCCATGAGCCCCGACCAGGCTGTCTCGACGCGCACGCCCCTGAGCTGCGGATAGGTGGCGACCATGGTCCTCTGCATCATCCCGGCGAGGCGGCGCGGCTCGCTCGTGCGCGTCGTGATCCGCCCGCCCCAGAGTAGCCGCGTTCCTTCGTCGACAAGGCGGTAGTAGTCCCCGGCACGGCGATTGTCGCTGATCGCCATCGGCGTACGCACCGCCTCCGCAAGCCGCTCCGGTGCGGCCTCGGTCAGCAGCACATAGGTTGCGATGGGCAGGATGCTTCGGCGCAGGCGCGGCACGAGATCATCCGTGTAACCGCCTCCTGCCAGGACCACCTCGCGCGCCCTCACCTCTCCGCGGGCGGTGCGGCAGATTTTCTCCGCTCCGTCGAGGTCGCACCCGAGGACTCGCGATCCTTCGAAGATCCGTCCGCCCCGTTCCTCGATGGCCTTCGCAAGGGACCGAGCATAGTTGAGGGGATGGAAGTGGAAGCATGCCGGGTCGTGAAGCGCTTGGTGGTATTTCGTCGAGCGCAGGACGGCTCGAACGGCCTCCGTCGGCATCACTTCGAGGCGATAGCCGAACTCCCGTTCCATCATCTCGCAGTGCTGCTTCAGCCCGTCGGGATCATGATACCGCAGCACGCTGAGCTTGCCGTAGACGCGCTTGTTGTCGCTCATGCCCAGTGCGTCGATGTTCTCCTCGACGATCCGCACGCCCTCCATCGAAAGCCGGTGCAACTCCCGCGCTCTCTCCGGGCCCACCATCCGCGTGATATTGGCATGGCTCGTCGCATAGCCTGGGCCGACGAAGCCCCCGTTGCGGCCGGATGCGCCCCAGCCGACCCGCTGCGCCTCGAGAACCGCCACCGAGCGGCCCGACCGCGCAAGATCGAGAGCAGCCGTGAGGCCCGCAAGGCCGCCTCCGACAATCGCCACATCGGCCTTGACCTGACCCTCCAGCACGGAGCGCTGCGCACCGTCGCTGAGAGTGCGGGCGTAGTAGGTATCTCCGTAGTCAATCATGAATGCCCCCGATCCCTATCGATGGTCCGAGCGTAGCGTGCCGGGTCCCGGCCATAAAGGTCACCTGAGCATCCCCGCAACGATCAATCCCCGTCCGGCATGCCGCCTTGAACTCCAGCCCATCACAGACTCAATGAAGAATGTCGGCCATCGCCCGATCGAGAACCTCCAGCAGCAGATCCGCGTGCTCCCGGCCGAAGATCATCGGCGGACGCAGCTTGATGACGTTGTCATGCGGTCCATCCGTCCCCATGAGAACACCGAGTTCCTTGGCCCTGTTGGAAATCTTGGATGCGATGTCTCCCGCATGCTCCTTGGTCGAGCGGTCGCGCACCATCTCGATCCCGAGGAACAGCCCCCGCCCGCGCACGTCGCCGACGGCCGGATACTTCTCCTGCAGGCGCCGCATGCCTTGGAGGAGGTAGGCTCCCTGATCGGAGGCGTTGGCGAGCAGGCCCTCCTGCTCGATGGTGTCGAGAACCGCAAGCCCGGCGGCACAGGAGACAGGGTTTCCGCCGAAGGTGTTGAAATACTCCATGCCGTTGGCAAAAGCCGTTGCGATCTCGCGGCGCACCGCGACGACGGCGAGCGGATGACCGTTGCCGATGGGCTTGCCCATGGTGACGATGTCCGGAACGACGCCATGTTCCTCGAACGCCCACATGGCGCTTCCGACGCGGCCGAACCCGACCTGCACCTCGTCGGCGATGGCGATCCCGCCCGCGGCGCGGACATGGGAATAGACATCCTTCAGGTATCCCGGGGGCAGGAAGATCTGTCCAGCCACGCTCGGGATGGTTTCCGCGATGAAGGCTGCGGGAACACGGCCCGACGCAGCCATGTCGGCAATGATCCTGCCTGCCTCGCCGGCATAGTGACCACCGATCTCCTCAGGCGTCCCGGCGATGGGGGCGCGGTAGATCTCGGGAATCGGAAGCTCGTGAGTGAAATCCGGGCGCCCGCGCCCTCCCTTCCGCTTATACTTGTAGGGGCTGATGTCGATGAGAGCCTGGGTATGGCCATGATAGGCCCAGTCCAGAACCACCACGTCGTTGCGGCCGGTATAGGTTCGCGCCATGCGCAGGGCCAGATCGTTCGCCTCGCTGCCGGTGCAGACGACGAAGAAGGTGTCGAGTTCCTTTGGCAGGGTCCGGGAGAGCCTCTCCGTATAGTCGATGATCGTGTCGTGCAGGTAGCGCGTGTTGGTGTTGAGAAGCGCCGCCTGCCGGGCGATGGCCTGCACCACGTTCGGATGGCAGTGTCCAAGATGGGCGACGTTGTTGTAGCAGTCGAGATAGGCACGTCCCGTGTCGTCGATGAGCCAGACGCCCTCGCCGCGCACCATCTTCAGCGGCGTGCTGTAAGACAAGCTGACGTTGCGCCCCAGCCGCTCGCGCCGCTTCTCGATCAGCTCCTCCCTCGTGCGGCCGGTGCGCTCGAAGGCTTCGATGGTCAGGCCTGCGAAATCGTAGGGGCGGGGATAGAGGTCGGCCCAGACATCGACATAGGCTTCCTCGCCGACGCCGGGGATGATGCTCACATCCTCGTAACGGGTCGTGCTGAGCTGCAGGTGGACGTGGGGCACCCAGCCGCCGTTTTCCGCGTAATCGCCGAGCCGCGCGACGAAGGCCCCGGCATCCAGCCGCTCGCCGACGCGGCGCTCCCGGACGGAGGCATGGTCGAGATGCCCCCAGAGCGTCCAGAAGCGCAGGCCCGGCTCGGGCTCGTGCTCGAGCAGGATCAGCCCGCCGTAATCCTGCGGCTCCGGGTTGATCGTAGCGGCGACCACGGTCGCGGCCAGAGGCGTGAACATCTCCGTTCCTGCCGGAGCGAAGATGTCGAGGCCGAGATGGACGTTGCGGCGCGTCCCTTCCGCCAGCACGGACTCGAAGAACGGCGCGGTGTAGATGATGCGCCGCTCTCCCCACGGACCGAGGCCGAGGCTAAAGCCATGCCTGCGCACGAGTTCGGCATAGGCGCGGTCTGCGGCCTCGTGATCCTGGGCCGCGCTGGCAGCAGCCAGCGGCTCGTCAGGGCTGCCGAGGTCCAGGACGTGCTTGGCCTGGCGCACAGGGTGCGGGTTCATGAGGGGCGCCAGGTTCCGCCGGTTGGCGGACAGCCACTCCCGGATCCGGCGTGCTCCCGGTGCGGCCTCGAGGCCGCAGGCCTGGCGCAGGATCCCGGTTGCGATGCGATGGTCGACCGCGGAGAGCTTCCGGAGCAGATCCCAGGCGGGCTTTTCGCTCACGAAGAGATAGGGGTCGTCGGCCGCGCCCATGCGGCGGGCTGCCGACATGGTGACGCTGATGGCGAGGCGCGCCATGACCAGATCCAGGATCACGGCGAATTCCGCATCCTGGAGGGGATGCTCGGCGTGATAGCCGGCGACGATCCGGGCCGCCGCCTCGATGGGGCTCCCCTCCTCCAGCATCGCATAGGTGCAGGCGACGGCGATCTCGGCCGCGATGGGCGAGTGCACGGCATCCCCGAAGTCGATGAGCCCGTTCACCCGCCCATCGGCGACAAGCACGTTCCAGTCATTGGCATCGTTGTGGATGACGCCGGAGCGCAGATGCTTCAGGGACGGCGCGACGCGGCTGTCGTAGATGTCGAGGGCCTTCTCCACGAGACGGCGCTGCTCGGGGTCGGTCACCGCATGCAGGCGCCCGCGGGCCAGGGGCGTCGAGCGGATCTCCCAATCGAAGGAGCGGTGCGCTCCGGGATGGCCGAAGCCGGCAAGGGCCCGGTCGAGTCGGCCGAGCAGGCTCCCAAGGCCGCGCAGGACCTCGGCCGTCTTTGCCTCTTGGGCGAGAGGGTGGCCCGGAAGATAGGTGACGAGGCGCAGAGCATGCTGCCCCGCCGCGCCGTCGATCAGCACGTAGTCCCGCCCGCCTGCGCCGGGCACGATTCGGGGCACGGCAAGATCCGGGTCGCAGTCCTCCAGATGGCGCAGGAGAGCGGTCTGAAACTCGATGGCCAGGAGGGGCTCTGCCGCATTCATGATCTTGAACGTCAGGGCCTGCCCTCCCGCCGTCATGACCCGGAAGTTCTGATCCCGCTCGCTCGGCAGGGGGCTCAGTTCACCCTCGACGCCGAAATGTGACCGCAGGAACTCGCGTGCTTCGGCATCCGAGAAGGCGGGACGGGGGTTGTCGAGAATGGTCACGGCGGCATTCCGGCTTGTGGCTTTCCCGGAATCTGGCATCGAGGCGGGGACGGCCGCACCTGCCATTGTGGCGGCTCGGCCGCCATTTCGGCGGCTCAGGCCGGCTTCTCGTCCTTGAGCACCATCGCCGTCGTGACGTCCGCCACATCCGGCATGAGGGCGATCTCGTCCCGGGCCGCGTTGAGGGCGGACATGGCAGCCGCTTCGATCTCCACCACAAGGTCCACATCGCCGCTGACGGAAAGGCAGCGGCGAACGGCCGGAAGGGCCGTGATGCGCGAGACCGCCTCACGCGCCGGGGTCCGCCGGAGGCGGATCATGAGCAGGGCCCGGACCGCTTCCCCTGCCTGAGGGTCCGGCCGCACGTCCGCCTTGTAGCCGCGGATGATGCCTTCCGCCTCCAGGCGGGCGATCCGCTCGCGAACGGAGCTGCGCGCCAAGCCGACCTTGCCGGCCAGAGTCTTGAGGGGGAGCCGGGCATTCTGCTGAAGAAGGCGAAGGATCTGAAGGTTCTTCTCGTCCATGGATCCCGACGCCCAGAGCCGTCCTGAAGGGAAGAGCCCAGTTAAATAACTTCTACGAGCTGCACAATCGCCCGCTCGCGCACCACGGCACTTTTCTGGGCAGGCGGAGGCGCGGAGCGCTTGTTACCATACGTAATCTCTTGCCTTCGCCTTCCTGAGAGCAAACGCCCCGAAAGCTCCTCCCGCAAAAGCGGTAGCGCGGGAACCGCGGCTGCGTTCCTTGGCTTAACAATTGACCGAGATTTCTGCCTCATCCGTGGCTTTCGGCAAGGCAGGAGGTCCGGTCATCGGGAGCAATGCCTTCGGGACAGGAGAGCGGGCATGCTGGTGCCTCTGAAGCTCACGCAGAAGCTGCTGCTGGTTGCCGGGATGGCCCTGCTTGCGATGCTGTCAGCCCAGGACGGGGCCCTCGCCCAGCCGGAAGCCTGCGAGAGGTACAGAGCGGAACTTGCATCCCTGAACCGCAGCGGCGCCTCAACGCGCATGGCGGAAGCCAATGCGGCCCGGCAACGTGCGGAAATCGAGCGCTTGGCAGGCTATTACCGGGCGATCGGCTGCGGCCAGGGAGGCTTTCTCTTCCAGACACCTCCGGCCTGTGGACCCATTGCCGGACAGATCCGCTCCTTGCAGGCAAGCTACCAGGCGCTGCTCAACCAGTCGGCCGATGCCGACGCCGTGAATGAACGCCGGCGCCAGCTCAGGGCCGCCGTCGCCAGGGCCTGCGATGATTTCGCGAGGCCGGAATCCATGCCCTCAACGGGCTTCAAAGGCGGAGGGCAGCTCGTATGCGTCAGGTCCTGCGACGGCGGCTACTTCCCCCTGGACAGCCGGCCGGCAGGAAGAAACAGCGTTGTGTCCCTGTGCAGAGCCTTGTGCCCCAATGCGGAGGTCATGGTCTTTCACGCTCCGAGGGAAGGAAACATCGAAGAGGCCGTCTCAGATACAGGCGAACCGTACATGAGGCTGCCGAACGCGCTGCGCTATCGGAAAGCCTATGATCCGAGCTGCTCCTGCAAGAAGCCCGACGAGACCTGGGCGCGGGCATTGCGCAAGGCCGAAGGCATGATCGAGCGCAGGAAGGGCGACGTCATCGTGACGGAGGCCATGTCGCAGCAGATGGCGAACGCGATGTTGAGGAGACCGAAAGCGAGGCGGGATAGGCTGGAAGGAGGTGTCACCGAAGCATCGCTAACAAAGCCTTCGTCCGTTCCCGATCCGGAGGTCACCGGCACCATCGGGACGTCCTCTCCTCCTGCCGGTCACACCAAGCCCATCCGGATCATTGCGCCCGACATCATCCCCGTTCCCTTGCCGTAGGACCACAGCTTCAGTCGGAATCCTGCCCAGGAAAGGTATCGACTTAAGGAAGAGAGTTCCAAACGGCCCAGCTGAAACGAATGGGCTTAAATGTTGTTGTCCCCTCGCGTCAGGTCGATCCCAAATGTGAGTCAGCGATGCGTCGTTTACCAGTAGCAGTGTTCGTTCTCGGAGTTCTTGCATCGGCCGGCGCGTCGGCGGAGCCCGGAGCGTGGGCTTCCACCCCAGAGGGCAAGGCCCGGTGGGATGCATGTTACCGCGAAACACGTTTGATTCATCGCACCTACAGCTTCTCGTTGCCGGATTACCGCAGGACGATCAAAACAGCCCGCAGGGCGCAGATGAGAGACTGCATGACGCGAGAGACCCCTCCTGCCCCCGTGAGGGTTGCCGTTCCGACCGACAGGAATCCGGAGACATCTCTGGCAAGCTGGGCGCGCAATCCTTAAGGCTGCCAGCCTCCGCTAGACGATGAACAGATCCTTGTGCGTCAGCAACGTTCCGGCTTTAAGCCGCGCGAACTCGATAGCGCCCTTGGAGCCTGATCCATCGGGATCATAGGCCAGGATGCCGGTCTTCCTGTCATAGAGCACATAGTCGTTCTTATCCTTCGCTCTCAGGCCATCGACAAAGAGGTCCTTTTTCAATGGAGCCGGCTGGCTCGGCTTTCCTTTGCCGAGCGCGGTGAAGATCCGATCGTCGAGCCAGATCGAGTCGCTTCCGGCGCTGAAATCCTGGATCCTGTCGAAATTGACGCTCCGATCCGTCTTGGATGTTCCGAGCTTGGTGTCGAACACGAAGACGTCCTTTCCCCCACCGCCGTGAAGAACGTCGTTGCCATAGCCGCTGTAGAAGATGTCCGGGCTGGCCTTGCCGTTCAGGATGTTCTTCCCGGCATCCCCCTTGATCGGCGCAGCCCCCGATTTCTGGGAGATTGCCTTGGCGCTGTGGGAAAAGGACAGGGCATAGAACGATACCTGCCCATAACCTGTGCCCTGGGTTTCATTGACCCCCAGGTAGGCGCCGGCCTTGAAGTAGAAGGCGTCGGACTGCCAGACGCTGTTGATCTTGGAGACGGACTTGTAGATCTGGCCGTCGGCGTAGACCGTCACCTCGAGATTGTCGCCCTTGGCGTTGATCGTGTAGGAGAAGCGCTCGTCGAGCGACACGCTCGGCTGCTGGCCCGAGGCGTTGACGAAGTAGAACTTCTGCTCGGTGTTGTTGGAGCCGGCCTGGTCGTTGGCGAAGTAGAGCTTGCCGTTCTCCCAGTACAGACGCACCAGCTCGTCGTCCTTGCCGTGGATCTGGCCGACGACGATGCGACCCGGCTTGCCGTTGAACTTGATCGGCGCGTGGTCGATCTCGAGGGTTGCGGACATGACGCCCCCCTGCGCCAGTGTCCAGGCGGCCTTCGCCGTACCTTTCATCTCGCGCAGCTCGGAGCGGGCATAGGAGGAGCCGCTGGTGGTGGCGCCCTCCACCGGAGCGACGAAGGTCATCGCGCCGTCGGGACCGGTGAAGAAATACTTGGAATGCTTGTAGCCGGATAGGTTCTTCACCTCGATGGCCCTGCCGGCGAAACCGCCGCCCGTGTCGATGGGAAGGCCGATCTTCCAGTTTGCCAGGTTGAAGTTGCGGCTGGGAGCTGCGCGAGGATCGAGAGGCATGGGAACGACACCGGAGCTGACTGAAAGCAGCTTAAGGCATCAAGATTGCTTGAGCCTGATTTCCCGTTCGGAAGGTTAATGCTCTGCCTCGAACCGGCATCACTTCCGTCTTGTCATCCGTACGCTGCTCTCCGTCTCCACCACGTCCGGCAGCTTGCGGATGGCGAGCAGCACCGTATCGAGCTCGCTCATCGTGCGGACACGGATGTCGACGATCAGATCGAAGCGCCCGCTTAAGGTATGAATGGAGGTCACAGCCTCCATTCTCCTGATGGCATTGATGGTGGGGGCGCTGTCCTTGGCCGTGAGCCGCACCAGCACGAAGGCTTCGATCAGCCTTTCGGCCTCTCCGGTTCCCAGTTCGACCGTGAATCGGCGGATGATGCCGAGATCGACGAGCCTCTCGATCCGGCTTTGGACCGTCGCCCGGGAGATCCGAAGCTTCCGCGCCATGTCGGCAGCCGGGCGGCGGGCATTGTCCGCGAGCAGCAGGAGCAGGTCTTCGTCGAGCCGATCGAGCATGTGAGCATATCGCCAATCTGAGCAGTCATTCTGCTGAATAAGTGGGCTACCTGTTTACAGAAGGATGCTTTCTGCTGCCACCAGGTGATGCCAAGCTGGCGGCCTTCATCGGGAAGAAAGCCAAGACGCCATGAAAGTCACCGTCTGCCAGATCGACTGCCGCCCTGATCGCCTCGATGAGGCCTTGGAGGGCCTCGCCGCCCACATGGCAAGGGAGAAGTCGGACTTCCTGCTCCTTCCGGAGATGTGCTTCAGCGAGTGGCTCGCGGCCGATCCGGTGCCGGACGGCAACCGCTGGCAGGAGGCGGTGGCCTCGCACGAACGTTACATCGCGCGCCTGTCCGCCCTGAACGCCAAGGCCGCCATGGGCACTCGGCCCATCGTCCTGCCCCACGGCAGCCGGCGGAACCAGGCTTATGTCTGGACGGAGGCCACGGGCGCCGTTCCCGTTCACGAGAAATACTACCTCCCGGACGAGGAGAGCTATTACGAGCACCGCTGGTACGAGCGCGGCGAGCGCGCCTTCGACATCGCCCGGGTGCTGGACATGCGGGTCGGCGTTCAGATCTGCACGGAGATGTGGTTCTTCGAATGGGCGCGCCACTATGCGGCGGGCCGCGCCGATCTCCTGTGCGTTCCCCGTGCGACGCCGCACGGCTCCACCCGCAAGTGGCTGGCCGGCGGCCAGGCGGCGGCGGTCTGCTCGGGCGCCTATTGCCTGTCCTCGAACCTCTGGGCGCCGGAAGGATACAAGGCCAATTGCGGCGGGCTCGGCTGGGTGGTGGACCCGGAGGGCAACGTGCTGGCCGAGACCACCCCGGAGGCGCCCTACGCCACCGTGGAGATCGACCTCGCCTTCGCGCGCGCCAGCAAGAGCACCTATCCGCGTTACGTGCCGGAATAGCCGGGCAGCCCCTTCCGGAATGTGGACGCTGCCGCGCCCTTTCACTGCGATGCGGTGAACCCTGTAAGCTTCGACAGGGCGCCGAGGCTCTCCGCAAGCTCGCTCTGCCGGAACGGCTTGGTCAGCCTCGGAAGATCGAGGCTGATGCCCTCGTCCTCGGCATAGCCGGAGATGATCAGGACCGGCATCGCGGGCCGCCTTGCCTTCAGAAGCCGGGCGAGGTCCGTGCCGGTCAAGCCAGGCATCAGGTGATCGGTGAGGACCACGTCGGGCTCCAGTCCGCCCTCGATGAGCGCCAGCGCCTCCTCGGCCGACGATGTCTCGACCACCGCGTAACCCAGATCCGAGAGCATGTCCGCCGTGCTTGCCCGCACGATGGGCTCGTCGTCGACGAGCAGGGCCGTTCCTGCCGCGGCAAGGGGCACCGCGTCCGGCGCCCTGTCCAGCTGATGACCCGTCTGTGTCGCCACCGGCAGCCACAGCTCGACGCTCGTTCCCATGCCGGGCTTGCTCCGGATCGTGAGCGCCCCGCCAAGCTGGGCGGCGAGGCCATGCACCATCGAAAGGCCAAGGCCTGTGCCTTTGCCGATCCCTTTCGTGGAGAAGAACGGCTCGATGGCCCGTGCCAGCGTCGTCTCGTCCATGCCGATCCCCGTGTCGGAAATCGACAGCCGCACATAGCGGCCGCCCGGCAGATTCGAACGATGCCCTTCCTGCAGCATCTCCTCCGCCGCGGCAATCGTGAGCTGGCCCCCATCGGGCATGGCATCGCGCGCATTCACGGCCAGGTTCAGAATCGCCATTTCGAGCTGGTTGGGGTCGGCCTTGACCGGCGGCAGATCCTTCTTGACGTCGACCACCACCTTCACCCGCGGACCCGAGGTGCTGGCCACGAGGTCCGCCATGCCTCCGACGAGCTGCGGCAGGTCGACGGCCATGGGCTGCAGCGGCTGGCGGCGTGCGAATGCCAGGAGGCGCTGCACCAGCGTCTTGGCGCGCTCGGCCGACTGGAGCGCTCCGTCGACCAGCCGCCGCAGACGCTCATCCGCGACCCGGCGCTGGAGCATGTCGAGACCGCCGATGATCGGGGTCAGCAGGTTGTTGAAGTCGTGCGCCACACCACCCGTGAGTTGGCCCATGCTCTCCAGCTTCTGGCTCTGGCGCAGCGCCTCCTGCACCTGCTCGAGTTCTGCCCGGCGCTGCTTCTCCTCGGTGACGTCTCGGCCGTAGGCATAAACGAGGTCGCCCTCGACGGCCGTGTGCCAGGAGATCCAGCGATAGCCTCCATCCTTGTGGCGGTAGCGGTTCTCGAAGTCGGTGAGGTCGCGTCCGGCGGATGCGTCGTCGAGGCCGCCCTGCGTCAGATCCGTATCGTCGGGCCAGATGAAGTCGAGATAGCTCTTGCCCACCACCTCCTCCGGCGTATGGCCGAGGACGCGTTCCCATGCCGGGCTGATGGCGCGGAAGATCCCGTCGGAACCCACCACCACGAGAAGATCGCGCGAGTTGCGCCAGACCCGGTCGCGCTCGGCCGTGGCTTCGGCAACCCGCTGCTCCAACGTCTCATTGAGCCGGCGCAGCTTCCTCCGGCTCTCCACGAGCGCGGCTTCAGTCCGCTTGCGATCGGTGATGTCGATCGATGTCCCGATCAGCCCAATGACCTCCCCGGCCCTGTTCCGAAGCGGCGCTTTGGTTGACAACCAGATTGCGGGCGTACCGTCGGGTCTGCGAACCTCTTCCTCGATCTGCTCCGATACGCCGGCTTCCATGATGCGCCGGTCGTTGGCCATGACGATTTCGGCCTGGACCTTGTCGTCGAGGAACTCTGCATCCGTCCGACCAAGATATTCCTCCGGCGGCTTGCCGATGAGTTCGGTCGTCCCGTGATTGGCCATGAGCATGCGGCCCTCGCGGTCCTTGGCATAGACCACGCCCGGCACCGCTTCGATGAAGGTGTGCAGCAACGCCGTTGCCCGGTCGCGCTCGGCCTCCGCCGCCCGTCGCTCCTCGATGTCGAGCAGCACGCCCGGGAAGCGCACGGGGGATCCATCGTCCGCGAGCTCGACGCGCCCGTTTGCCTCGATCCAGCGGAAACCGCCATCGTGCTGCCGCACCCGGTACTCGCAGCGGTAGGGCCCACCGCGGCCCAGGGCTTCGGCGACCGCGCCCGCCACACGGGACCGATCCTCCTCATGGATCGAGGTCATCACCTGCTCGAGCGGCAGGCCGATGCGGCAGAGTTCCGGATCCAGGCCGAAGGACCGGGCAAAGCGCTCGTCGGCGGTGAACCGATCACCCGGCACATCCCAGACCCAGGTACCGACGATCGCGCCGGCATCCAGCGCAAGCTGGATGCGCTCGGAGGATTCCCGCAGCCTCGCCTCGATCTGCTTGCGCTCGGTGATGTCGCGGGCAAGCCCCAGGATGCCGATCACCGTTCCGTCGGGCGAGCGAAGCGGGACCTTGGCGCTCAGGAAGGTGCGCTCCTCGTTGCGGGTGCTGTCATGCACCACCTCCTCGTTGTCCAGGGCAGCGCCGTCGCGGAGGATACGCTCGTCCTCCGCATCGTAGAACAGGGCGCGTTCTTCCGGCAGCAGGTCGCGATTGCGCAGTCCAGGCAGCTCCTTGCGGGATCGGCCGATCACCCGGGCTGCGGCGGAGTTGACGAGCACAAAACGCCCGTCCTCGTCTTTGGTCCAGATCGGATCGGGGGCGGTTTCGATCAGAAGCTCCAGCAAGGTCGCCGTCCGGCGCGCCTCGGCCTCGCTTGCGCGCAGCCGCTCCTCGGCATGCCGCTGCTCGGTGACGTCGGCGTCGTAGCCGACCATCCGGACTGCTTGGCCGCTCTCGTCGCGAACGACCCTCCCGCGGGTCGATGTCCATCGGATTGAGCCGTCGGGCTTCAGCATCCGGAACTCGGCGGCGTAGTCGGCATCGCCCATCAACGCACGCTTGAGTGCCGCCTCGACTTCGAGTCGATCGTCGGGATGCACAAGCTGGAGAAAGTCCTGGAATGTGCCGCCGAAGCCCTGTTCCCTCAGCCCGGTTGCATCCAGCAGACTGTCGGACCAGGTCACCCTCCCGGAGGGAATGTCCCATTCCCAGGCTGCGAGGCCACCGGCGGCGAAGGCGAGCCGCAGTCGCTCCTCGCTCCCGCGTACCTGCAACTCAGTCCGGCGGATCTCGGAGAGATCCGCGAAGGTGACGGCGAAGCCGTCTCCGACCTTGGCTGCGATGACGCGGATGAAGACGTCCACGCCTTCATGCCGGTATGTGAACTCGCTCGTCCAGGGCCTGCCGGTCTCGACCACGCGGGCATAGGCGTCGAACAGCCCCTCGTCGCGGTTGGCGGGCATCTCCTCGAGCAGACGGCGGCCGACGAACCAGTCCCGCGGCTTGCCAACGATCCGCTCGGCGGCCTCGTTGGCATAGACCCAGCGGAAATCCACGAGCTGGTTGCTCCCGTCCCGTACGGCCTCAAGCACCATGAAGCCGTCGATGGAGGTCTCCTGCACCGCCCGGAAGCGTGCCTCGCTCTCGCGCAGGCGCCGCTCAGCCAGAACTTGGCGCGTGGTCTCGGTGCAGGCGCAGAACAGGCCGGCGACAGCTCCAGTCTCATCGCGCACGGGCGAGTAGAAGAACGAGAAGTGGGTTTCTTCCGGATAGCCGCGACGGTGCATGGTGAGTTCGATCTCGTCCATCTGCACGGGCTCGCCTTGATAGGCCTGCTCGACGATCGGCACGAGATCGGCTCGGATCTCATGCCATACCTCGAGAAAGTCGCGGCCCAGGGCGGAGGGATGCTTGTTGGCGAGAATCTCGCTGTAGGGATCGTTGTAGAGCAGCGTGCGAGTCGCACCCCAGGCGACGAACATCGGCTGGTTCGAGCCCAGCATGATGCTGACCAGGGTCTTGAGGGCTTGCGGCCAGCCCTCCGGTGGCCCGAGGGGGGTTGCGGACCACCGGTGCGCACGCATGAGCGCGCCCGCGGCGCCTCCGCCGGACAGGAAGCTGAGAACCGACGGTGACCGGCCGGAAGCCTTCTCGGAAGACGGCGGGAGCGAGTGTCTCATGGAGAAGGCGCACCAGGGTTGATGGCGGCGAAGGGTTGCCTCCGAGCCTTAGATCGGGCCGCGCCGCTGCAAGTCAACGCTTAGCTGCCGACTTTCCAGGAGGATCCGGCAGGTCAGGTTGCTCCGGGTTCAGAACGGGGTCCGCATGAGAGCCCCGTTCTGCCGTCTCCTTCAGGTCCAATGAACCCTGTTCGCCTCGACCTGAAGGGGATCGATCCCCTGAACAGGATCGGGCGCAGGCTGGCTGAGGTCCGCAGCCGCTTGCGCTTCAGACCCCGGAGCGCCGTCGGCGTCGATCTGCTCCGTCCATGAGCCGGCCTCGCTGGCGCCGGCCTCCTGCGTGTCGTCGGACATCAGGACGAGGTAGTCCATTCCGGCGTCGCTCTGCGTCTGCTGAGAGGAGGCTGCGGCTGCCGAGGCACGGGCTGGAGCGGGGGGTGGCTCCGCCTCGTCCACGATGACGTCGACGCTTCTTTGCGTGGAGGCCGCTCCCTCGCTGTCGAACAGCGTCACCGCGATCGTGCGGGAGCCTGCCGCAAGACCGGAGGTATGGCCGCTCTCGAGCACCAGGGATTGCAGAACCGCCGCATAGGTCTCCGGAGGGGCCTGGCCGCTCAGGGTCAGCGTGCCTGCCGCAAAACCGCCGCCGACAACCTCAATTCCCGTATCGCCGACCATCATGCGCCCATTCTCGACATGAAGGGTGTAGCCGTCGAGGTCGAGGCTGTCGCCGGGCTGCCCCCCCGACAGGGTGATCGTCGCCCCGCCGAGCCGGGCGCTGTCCCGGTCGTCCGCCTCCACGAGGCTGAACGCGTCGGCCTGGCGAGCTCCTGCATCCACGGGGCTTGCACCGGTGACAGCGAGATCGGGCGCATCGTTCACCGCGTTTGCGGTCACCGTGAACGAGCGCGTGGTCGTCGCCGACTGCCCGCCGGTCTCCGTGCCGGTGGCACGAAGCGTCAGATGCAGCGTGCCGTTCCAATCGGGCGCCGGTGTCAGCGCCAGATGCGGCAGGTCGGCGGAGTTTACGCTCCAGCTGCCGTCCGGCTGGCGGGTGCCATGGGAGAGCGTAGCGCCCGAGGGCACCCCGAGGATCGCCAGCGACAGAACCTCCGAGCCGTCGGTGTCCGCCAGCACGGCCGAGAGTTCGAGCGGGATCGGCTGGTCCTCCCGGCCTGCCGCATCATGCACGGTCACCACCGGCGCATCCGCCACCGCCGTGACCACCACATTGTGCGTGCCTGTCACCACGCGACTCGCGCTCGTCCCGGCGCCGCTGTCCGTCACGGTGGCCGTGAGCGTCAGGGTGAAGTCATTGTCGCTGTTGGCAGCCGGCTGCAGCAGCACCCGTCCTGCCTGCAGATCCGCGGTGGCCACCTGCCACACCCCCGGCGCGGTTTGCGTGCCGTGGCTCAGGCTCGCGCCCGCCGGCACGCCCGACACCTGGGTGAAGGCCGACCAGGCCTCCGAGCCGTCCAGGTCCTGCAGGGTGAAGGTGGGCTTGATCAGGATCGGCGTGTCCTCCGCCCCCGTGCTCGACCCGCTGGTAGTGGCCGCATCGACGACTGGGTTGACGCTCACCGTGAAGGTTGCGGCCGTACGGGCGCTGCCGCCGGTGCTCTCGGTGGCGATGCCGGTGAGCGTGAGAGCATACTGGCCCGAGAAGTTGGCGGGCGGGGTGAGGGTCAGCCCGGTGAGCTGGGCGGGGGTGAGCAGCCAGGAGCCGTCCGCCTGCTTGGTGCCGGCCGAGAGGCTGGCGCCTGAGGGCAAACCGCTGAGCACGAAGCTCAGGCTCTCCGAACCGTCCGTGTCGCGCAGCGCCCCGCCCAGGCCGGCAAGGCTCACCGCCTGGTCCTCCGAGCCCTGCAAGTCGCGAACAACCACATCGGGCGCATCCGCCACGGCTCCCACCTGCAGGCGCAGGGTGGTTTCGGCAGTAGCGGTACCTCCGGTGGCGCCCTCACGAGAGATGGCCCGCAGGGTCAGCTCGAACGATCCGGAGAAGTTCTGCGGCGGCGTGATGGCCACGTGCGGCAGATCGGCAGGATCGACGCTCCAGCTGCCGTCCGCCTGGCGGGTGCCATGGGAGAGCGTGGCGCCTGCCGGCACCCCGAGGATCGCCAGCGACAGAACCTCCGAGCCGTCGCGGTCGGTCAGGGCAGCGGCGAGACTTAAGGGAATCGGCTGGTCCTCGAGGCCGGTGGTGTCGCGCGCGCTCACCACGGGGGCATCCGCCTCCGCCGTCACCTGCACCTGGAACGTGGCGCGCGTTGTCGACACCGAGCCGTTGGAGGTCTCGCGGGCATGCGCCAGCAGGGTCAGGGAGACGGAGCCGCTCCAGTCGGCGGGCGGGGTCAGCGTGAGGCCGGAGAGCTGGGAGGGGGTAAGGGTCCAGGAGCCGTCGCCGTTGTTGAGCCCGGCGGAAAGACGCGCCCCCTCCGGCAGGCCGGTGAGCACCACCGAGAGCACCTCAGAGCCATCCCTGTCAACGAGAGCCGCCGACAGGTTGAGCGCCACCGGCCGGTCCTCCTGCCCTGTAGCGTCGTGGACGACGACATCCGGCGCATCGGCCGCAGCCGTCACTCGAACGGACACCCGCTCGGAGGTGCTGCGGGTGTCTCCGTTGCTCACCTCCCGCACGGTTGCGGTCACCGTCACGTCGAAGGTGCCGAACCTGTCGGCAGGCGGGATCAGGCGCACGTCCGACAGGCGAGCCGGATCGACCGACCAGGTGCCGTTTCCGTTGTCCGTGACGCCGGCGCCTTCGATGCGCGCTCCTGCCGGAAGGCCTGAGAGCAGCACGGCGGTCACGGTCTCGCTGCCGTCACCGTCCCCGGGCCGGATGTTGAGGTTGAGCGCCACCGCCGCATCCTCTGCCGCCGTGGCAGGTGCAGCACTGATGACAGCGCTGTCGGCCACCGCCGTCACAGCGATGTCGAGCTGCTGCATCGTGGTCGCCTCGTCGCCTGTTGCCTCCGTGGAAACGGCGGTCACTGTTAGGGAGATCGTGCCAGAGTAATTGGCAGGCGGTACCAAGCTGACGCCATCGAGCTGATCCGGCTGCAGCACCCAGGCGCCTGTCGCGGGATCCCGCACACCCGCCGTGAGGCGCGCGCCAGCGGGCACGCCGTCGATCCGGATGCCTAGAGTTTCACGGCCGCCATCGTTGTTGGCGAGATCCGCGCTGATCGCGAGGGGCACCGCCCGATCCTCGAGGGTAGCCGCATCCGAAACCTCCAGGACGGGCTCTTGGGCGGCCGGAGCAGTCCCGGGCCCGGTTCCCGATCCGTCCCCTCCCCCGGTTCCGCCGCCTGCAGGCGCCGTCACTGTCACCGGGAGCATCTCGGTTCGAACAGCCTGGTCGCCCTCCCGCTCGGTGGCCACCGCCGTGACCGTCAGGGTGAAGCTGCCGCTGAAGCCCGCGGGTGGGCGGATCTGCAGGGTGGGGAGGGAGGCGACCGGCACCAGCCACACGCCGTTGCCGGCGGGAATGCCGGCCGAGAGGGAGGCGCCCTGCGGCACGTCCCTGATCCAGATCGTCAGCGATTCGGATCCATCGGTGTCCGACGGTGCCGCCGTGACATCCAGCGGGATCCACCCGTCGTCCGCGCTGGTGCTGTTATGACCTGATCCGGTCGACGGGTCGGGAATGAGAACCGGATTATCCGCATCTCCTGCCGGATCGACCACCATCCGGCCGCCGATCGTCGTCAGCACGCCGCCGGAATCCTCCACCGTCATGCGCACCGTGAGGGTCGCCGCTTGGTCGCTGTCATGCGGCATGGTCAGGGTGACGCCTTCCATGCGGCTCGAGGGAACGCGGTAGAGGCCATCCGGACCGGCATTCACCACGCTGTTGTCGGCAAGCCTCAAGACTGCGCCCGGAGGGATGCCGCCGATGAGGATGTCGCCCACCACCTTTTCGGACCCGTCGCGGTCCGCCAGGCCCGGATCGAGGCGCAGCGGGATCGGCTGATCCTCCGCTCCGCGCATGGAGCCCCAGTTGCCGGACGTTCCGTCGAGCCCGCCCACGGCGGGCGCGTCGAGGACGGCGCCCACGGTGACCGGGAAGGTGACCCGGGTGGAGGCCTGATCGCCGCCGTTGCGCTCCTGCGAGACGGCGGTGACGGTGAGGTTGATCGTGCCGGCAAAATCGGCCGGAGGCGTCAGCACCACCGTTCTGGCTTCTTCGGCAGTCAGCGACCAGACGCCCGGGCCCCGATAGGTGCCGGCGGACAGGTTGGCGCCCTCCGGCAGGCCGGAGATGACGAAGCTGAGCGTCTCCGAACCGTCGGCATCCGGCAGGGTCGCCGCCAGGTTCAGCGGAATGCCGGTGTCTTCCGATCCGCTCGCGCTCGCCACCGTCATGACGGGAGCGTCCGCGTCGGCCCGGACGGTGACCGGCAGGGTCATCGGGGTGCTCTCGGCGCGGCTGCCGTTCGGCTCTGCCGAGATGGCGGTGACCCGCAGCGTGAAATCAGCGTCGGAGTTGGGCGGCGGCGTGACCGTCAGGGTGCTGATCGCCCCAGGCTGCACGAGCACGGAGCCGTCGGGCTCACGCGTCAGCACGAGGCCGCCGGCCCTCACCACCGCGCCGTCCGGCACGTCCATGAGCCTGATGGCAACGAGGCTCTCGGAATTGTCGCGATCGGTCGTCCAGGCGCTCACATTGAGCGGAATGGCGTGGTCCTCGTCGCCCACGGCAGGGCTGACACGCAGCCCCGGCGCATCGGCGACGCCTTCCACCTGCACCTGGAAGTTTACGGTCGTCGTCCGCTGCGCCCCGCCATTGGTCTCTCGCGAGGTGGCTTGCAGGGTCAGGTTGATCGGGCCGGAGAAATCGCGCGCCGGCGTAAGCGAAACATTCGGCAGATCGGCGGGCTGAACGACCCAGTTCCCGTTCGAAAGACGCGTTCCGTGCGAGAGCATTGCACCGGCAGGAACGCCGAGAATCGTGACCGTGAGCGTCTCCGACCCGTCCGTATCCGTCAAAGCAGCGGACAGGTTGAGCCGGATCGCCGTGTCCTCGTTGCCGGCAACGTTGGCGGCAGTAGCGACAGGCGCATCCGCAACGGCATTCACCGTAACCCTGCTGGTGCCGGTCACCGTGCGGCTCACGCTCGTGCCGTTGCCGGTGTCCGTCTGGGTGGCCGTGAATGTCAGGGTGAAGTCGTTGTCGCTGTTCTGCGGCGGACGGATCGCAATCCGCTGCCCGATGAGATCGGACGTGGGCACCTGCCACGTGCCGGGCGAGACCTCGACCATGCGGGTGCTGCCCTTGAGCACCGCTCCGGCCGGAACGCCCGATATGAGCGTGAACTCCGACCAGGTCTCCGAGCCGTCCCGGTCATTGAGGGTGAAGGTCGGGCGCAGCGTGATGTCCGTGTCTTCCGATCCGGAGACATTGCCGCCGATGCTGCTGGTGTCGAGCACCGGATTGAGGCGAACGTTGAACTCGCCGCTGGTGCGGGCGGTCGGCTTCCCATCCGACGCCTCCGTTGCAACCGCCGTCAGCTTCAGGGGCAGGCTGCCCGAGAAGTTGGCGGGCGGGGTGAGGGTCAGCCCGGTGAGCTGGGCGGGGGTGAGCAGCCAGGAGCCGTCCGCCTGCTTGGTGCCGGCCGAGAGGCTGGCGCCTGAGGGCAAACCGCTGAGCACGAAGCTCAGGCTCTCCGAACCGTCCGTGTCGCGCAGCGCCCCGCCCAGGCCGGCAAGGCTCACCGCCTGGTCCTCCGAGCCCTGGAAGTCGCGAACAACCACATCGGGCGCATCCGCCACGGCCTGAACATGCACCCGGAACGGGGTTTCACGGGAGGCGACGGAGCCGTTCGCGCTTTCCCGCGACGTCACATGCAGGCTGAGGTCGAGATTGCCGGAGAAGTTGCCGGGCGAGGTGAGCGACAGACGCGGCAGATCGGCCGGATCGACGCTCCAGCTCCCATCGGCCTGACGCGTGCCGTGGGACAGCGAGAAGCCGGCCGGCACGCCGGTGATGCTCGCCGACAGCGCTTCCGAGCCGTCCGTGTCGCTCAAGGCCGCCGACAGGGCGAGCGGGATCGGGTTATCCTCGAGACCGCTGACGTTGCCGGCGCTCGTCACGGGCGCATCGGCCACCGCCTCGACCTCGACCCGGAGCGAGGCCTCCGTGACGGCGCTCCCGCCCGTCGCCTCCCGGGAGGTTGCCCGCACGCGCAGATCGATCGGGCCGGAAAAGTCCCGCGGCGGGGTGATCGTCAGATGCGGCAGGTCGGCCGGGGACACACTCCAGCTGCCGTCCGGCTGACGCGAGCCATGGGACAGCGCGGCGCCTGCCGGCACGCCGAGGATCGCCACCGACAGCATCTCGGAGCCGTCCGTGTCGGTGAGCGCGGCGGAGACGTTGACGGGAATGGCGCTGTCCTCGCGGCCTGCAGCATCGGCTACGTGCAGCGACGGCGTGTCGGCCACCGCCTCGACCTCGACCGTGAGCGTGGCCTCCGTGGTGGCGGTCTGTCCTGTGGCTTCCCGGGAGGTTGCCCGCACGCGCAGATCGATCGGGCCGGAGAAGTTGTGGGGTGGGGTGAGTGCAAGATGCGGCAGGTCGGCCGGATCGATGCTCCAGCTGCCGTCGGCCTGCCTGCTGCCGTGCGAGAGCGCGGCGCCTGCCGGCACGCCGAAGATGCTGATCGCGAGCGTCTCGGACCCATCGGCATCGGTGAGCGCGGCGGAGAGGTTCAGGGCAATCGCCTCGTCCTCGCGGCCTGCAGCATCGGCCGACTGCAGCGACGGCGCATCCGCCGCCCCCTCCACCTGTACCCTGAAGGTTGACCGGGTGGTGGCCACCGAGCCGTTCGACGTCTCGCGGGCATGCGCCAGCACGGTGATGCTGACGGCGCCGCTCCAGTCGGCGGGCGGGGTCAGGGTGAGGCCGGAGAGCTGGGCGGGGGTGAGGGTCCAGGAGCCGTCGCCGTTGTTGAGCCCGGCGGAAAGACGCGCCCCCTCCGGCAGGCCGGAGATGACGATGGAGAGCACCTCCGACCCATCCCTGTCGACGAGAGCCGCCGAGAGATCGAGCGCCACCGGCCGATCCTCCTGACCCGCCGCATCGTGCGCCTGCAGAACAGGCGCATCCGCCACAGCCTCAACCCGAACACGGAAGTCGGCGCGACTGGACGCCGTCGAACCCTCGGATGTTTCTGCCTCAATGGCCAAGTCGATTTGTCCCGAGAAATTCCTGGGCGGAAGCAAGGAAAGATGCGGCAGATCGGCCGGATCGACGCTCCAGCTTCCATCGGCCTGGCGCATGCCATGAGAGAGGGAAGCCCCCTCTGGCATGCCGGAGATCACGATCGATAGGACCTCCGAACCGTCGGTGTCGGTCAGTGCAGCGGACAGATCGAGTGGGATCGCCTGATCCTCCAGGCCGAGCGCGTCATGTGCCCGCAGCGACGGATCATCCGCAACTCCTTGCACCTGAACCTGGATCCTCGCCTGCGTCGTGGCCGTAGACCCATTTGAGATCTCACGCGTCGTTGCCTGCAGGTCGAGATCGATCGTCCCGGAAAAGTCCCGCGGCGGTGTCAGCACAAGATGAGGGAGGTCAACCGCCGCCACGCTCCAGCTGCCATCCGGCTGGCGCGTGCCATGGGAAAGAGATGCCCCATCCGGAAGACCGAGGATGCTCACCGACAGCTTTTCAGAGCCGTCGGTGTCACTCAGGGCTGCCGAGAGGTCGAGCGGGATCGCTCGATCCTCCTGCCCGCTGGCATCCCGTGCGCTCACCACCGGCGCATCCGCCACCGCCTCCACATGGACCGTGAATGGAAGCGAACGGGTGCTCGTCGCGCCTGTCGATGTCTCTGTTGTCACCGCTTTGAGGGACAGGGCAAGCGTTCCGCTCCAATTGGGTGCGGGCATGAGGGTAAGGTTCGGCAGATCGGCGGGATCGACACTCCAGCTGCCGTCCGGCTGACGCGTGCCGTGGGACAGCGCGGCGCCTGCCGGCACGCCGAGGATCGCCACCGACAGCATCTCGGAGCCGTCCGTGTCGGTCAGGGCTGAGGATAGATTCAGGACAATAGGGGTGTCCTCGCGGCCAGCGGCGTCCGCCACCCTTAGCGACGGCGCGTCGGCCACAGCCTCCGCCTGCACCTGGAAGGTAGCGCGGGTGGTGGCCACTGAGCCGTTCGACGTCTCACGGGCGGCCGCCGTTGCCGTGAGCGTGACGGCGCCGCTCCAGTCGGCGGGCGGAGTCAGGGTGAGGTCGGAGAGCTGGGAGGGAGCAAGGGTCCAGGTGCCGTCGCCATTGTCCGTTCCAGCGGAAAGACGCGCGCCAGCAGGCAGCCCCGCCAGCACGATGGAGAGTACCTCCGACCCGTCCGTGTCGACGAGAGCAGAGGAGAGATCGAGCGGGATGGGCCGATCCTCCTGACCGGCCGCATCATGCACCTGCAGCACCGGCGCATCGGCCACGGCCTCAACCTGGACACGGAAATCGGCGCGGCGGGTGGCGGTCGATCCGTCCGAAGCCTGCGCCTCGACGGTGAGATCGATAGGTCCTGAGAAGTTCTGCGGCGGCAGCAGGGACAGGCGAGGCAGGTCGGACGGATCGACCTGCCAGCTGCCATCGGCGGCTCGGCTGCCGTGGGACAGGGAGGCACCGGCCGGCACGCCGAGAACGGCAATCGACAGAACCTCCGAGCCATCCGTGTCGGTGAGCGCAGCGGACAGATCGAGCGGGATCAGCCGATCTTCCTGCCCCATGGCATCGTGCGCGATCAGGGTCGGATCGTCGGCGACGCCCGCCACCCGCACCTGAAGAGGAGCATGGGTGGTGGCGACGGAACCGTTCGAAGTCTCGCGGGCGGTGGCGCGCACATCGAGCTGGATCGTGCCGGAGAAGTTCTGGGGCGGCGTGAGCGAAAGATTCGGCAAATCGACAGGATCGACACTCCAGCTGCCGTCCGGCTGACGCGTGCCGTGGGAGAGCGTGGCGCCTGCCGGCACGCCGAAGATCGCCACCGACAGCACCTCGGACCCGTCCGTATCCGCCAGCACGGCCGACAGGTCGAGGGAGACAGGCTGGTCCTCGAGTCCGGTGGCATCGCGTGCGCTCACCACGGGCGCGTCCGCCGCAGCCTCCACCTGCACCTGGAAGGTGGCTTGAGTGGTCGCCACCGCACCGGTCGCGCTCTCCCGCGAGCTCGCCTGCAGCGTGAGCTCGAAGTGGCCTGAGAAGTCCCTCGGCGGAGTGATGGAAAGGGCGCTCAAATCATCCGGATCGACGCTCCAGCTGCCGTCCGGCTGACGCGAGCCGCGTGAGAGCACGGCTCCGTCAGGAACCCCGAGGATTTGGACCGACAGAACCTCGGAGCCGTCCACATCCGTCAGGGCCGCCTGCAGGTTCAAGGCAATCGCCCGATCTTCGTGCCCACGCGCATCCTGCGCGCTGACGTCAGGCGCATCAGCCTCGCCGTCGACCTGCACCTGAAACGTGCTGCGAGCAGTGGCCACGGAACCATTCGACACCTCGCGCGCCGTTGCCTGCAGCGTGAGGGTGAAGCGGCCGGAATAATCCTGAGGCGCGGTCAGCGTGAGATGCGCCAGATCGGCCGGGGACACATTCCAGCTGCCGTCGGCCTGGCGCACGCCGTGAGACAGCAGCACGCCATCGGGAATCCCAAGGATGCTGACGGACAGGAGCTCGGACCCATCGCGATCGGTCAGGCCTGCGGAAAGGTCGAGGGCGATCGGCTGACCTTCGCTGGCGGTCACGTCGTGGGCGCTCGTCACGGGCGCATCGGCCACCGCCTCGACCTCGACCCGGAGCGAGGCCTCCGTGACGGCGCTCCCGCCCGTCGCCTCCCGGGAGGTTGCCCGCACGCGCAGATCGATCGGGCCGGAAAAGTCCCGCGGCGGGGTGATCGTCAGATGCGGCAGGTCGGCCGGGGACACACTCCAGCTGCCGTCCGGCTGACGCGAGCCATGGGACAGCGCGGCGCCTGCCGGCACGCCGAGGATCGCCACCGACAGCATCTCGGAGCCGTCCGTGTCGGTGAGCGCGGCGGAGACGTTGACGGGAATGGCGCTGTCCTCGCGGCCTGCAGCATCGGCTACGTGCAGCGACGGCGTGTCGGCCACCGCCTCGACCTCGACCGTGAGCGTGGCCTCCGTGGTGGCGGTCTGTCCTGTGGCTTCCCGGGAGGTTGCCCGCACGCGCAGATCGATCGGGCCGGAGAAGTTGTGGGGTGGGGTGAGTGCAAGATGCGGCAGGTCGGCCGGATCGATGCTCCAGCTGCCGTCGGCCTGCCTGCTGCCGTGCGAGAGCGCGGCGCCTGCCGGCACGCCGAAGATGCTGATCGCGAGCGTCTCGGACCCATCGGCATCGGTGAGCGCGGCGGAGAGGTTCAGGGCAATCGCCTCGTCCTCGCGGCCTGCAGCATCGGCCGACTGCAGCGACGGCGCATCCGCCGCCCCCTCCACCTGTACCCTGAAGGTTGACCGGGTGGTGGCCACCGAGCCGTTCGACGTCTCGCGGGCATGCGCCAGCACGGTGATGCTGACGGCGCCGCTCCAGTCGGCGGGCGGGGTCAGGGTGAGGCCGGAGAGCTGGGCGGGGGTGAGGGTCCAGGAGCCGTCGCCGTTGTTGAGCCCGGCGGAAAGACGCGCCCCCTCCGGCAGGCCGGAGATGACGATGGAGAGCACCTCCGACCCATCCCTGTCGACGAGAGCCGCCGAGAGATCGAGCGCCACCGGCCGATCCTCCTGACCCGCCGCATCGTGCACCTGCAGAACAGGCGCATCCGCCACAGCCTCAACCCGTACACGCAACGACATGCTGACGGTCGAGGCGGCATCGGTGGAGGTCTCGCGCGCCGTCGCCTGGATCGTGAGCTCGAACGATCCGGAGAAGTTCTGCGGCGGCGTGATCGTCAGATCCGCCAAATCGGCCGGATCGACGCTCCAGCTGCCGTCGGCCTGGCGCGTGCCGTGGGACAGGGTGGCGCCGTCCGGCACCCCGAGGATCGTCAGCGACAAAACCTCCGAACCGTCGGTGTCGGTCAGTGCAGCGGACAGATCGAGAGCAATCGCACGATCCTCCAGGCCGGCGGCGTCGGCTACCTGGAGCATGGGCGTCTCGGCCGTGCTGTCCGTGGGCTCCTCCGGCTCCGGCTGTTCGCCGACCGGGGGCGTGACCACGATCCGGTCGTCAGGATCGCTTGACGGAGATGGCGCCGCCGCCTCCCTCGCTGGTGCATCCTCCTCCGAGGGGATGTAGCTGGAGGCTTGAGGCGTCACGAGCCTTCGCTGCATCGCGCCGCTCTGATGGGCTGCGGGCACGGCGAGGGCGAGTTCCGGCGCGACGAGGTCGAGGGACAGTTCCGACGCACCGTTGGGCGCCGGGTCGAGCGGTCTCGCCGCCGGTTCGCTCGGCGTCGGCATCCGCCCCGCCTCGGTCACTGCGATGGCATGCGGAGGAAGTGCCGCGGCTCCCGTCGGCGTCCCCTGGGCCATGCCGAGTCCTGCCGCCGCCTCCGTGCCTCCGACGAGCGTGCCGCCCGCGCTGCCATCGCCGTTCGGCATCGTCCGCTGGACGGCACGAAGAGCCCGCAGGGCCTCCTCGTCCAGAACGCTGGCATCGAAGGGGATCGTGAGGTCAATCTGCTGGGTCATCGGATGCATGCTCTCAGCGTTCGTGGAAGGAGGCGGCCATGGCGGAGTAGATCGGCTTCAGCAGGTATTGCAGGACCGTCTTGTTGCCGGTGGTGATGTCCGCCTGCACGGTCATGCCCGGCACGAGCTGGGCATGCTGCGGATTGGGGCCGACATGCTGCTGGCTCAGCACGACCCGCGCGCGATAATGCGGCTGTTTCTGCTCGTCCAGGAAGGTGCCGGCCGACACGCGCTCGACGGTTCCCTCGACGGAGCCGAAGCGGGCATAGTCGAAGGCCTGCACCTTCACCTGAACCGGCTGGCCGGCCTTGATGAAGCCGATGTCGCGCGGCAGGAGGCGGACATTCGCGACCAGGGGCGCATCCTGCGGCATGATCTCGGCGACCAGACCGCCGGGCGGCACCACCGTGCCGGGGCGGTGCACCGCCAATCCGCGCAGCACGCCGGCGATCGGCGCCCGCACCATGGTGCGCTCGGCCCTGTCCTCGAGCTTGCGCACGACCTCGGCGGTCTCGGCGATCTCGAGGGCGACCCGGGCCGCTTCCTGCCGTGCATCGTCCACCGCTGCGGATTGGATCTCGACGATCCGCGCCTCCGCTTCGGCAAGGCTGCGCTGCGCGGTGGCATATTGGTTGCTCAGCCGCTCGTGCTCGGCCTTCGTGCTCATGAAGAGGCGCTGGGCCTCGAGAACGGCAAGACGTGTCGTCAGGCCGCCGCGGGCCAGCTCCTCGCGGATGCCGAGTTCCTTGGCATGCAGCGTCATCTGCTCGTGCAGGGCCGCAATCTGGCCGGACAGCGTGGTCAGCTCGCTTCGCCGCTGCGCCACCTGCTCCTGAAGCACCGCGACCCGGTCAGCCATGGCGCGCAGCCGCGAGTCCAGGGCAGCGCGCTGCGGCGCTGCGAAGACACCCTTGACGGGGGACGGCAGGGATTGCGTTTCTCCGCCGGCATCCGCCAGCGTGATCCGGCCGGAATCCCGGCGTCCGCGCAGGTCCATGGCGACCATGTTGCCATCGGCCGCGGCAGCGAGGCGCTGCGATTGCAGCTGCAGGGATTCAAGGCGCAGACGGGCCTGCGACAGTTCCGACTGCGTGGCCGCATCGTGGATGCGCAGAAGAGGCTGGCCGACCTCCACCATGTCGCCCTCCGCCACCAGCACCTCGGTGACGATGCCGCCCTCCAGATGCTGCACCGGGGCAGGCGCGACCGCGGGCGCAAGGTCGCCGACGCCGATGGCCACCTCCGGAACATGGGTCATCGCCGCCCAGGTCAGCGCTCCGGCCACCAGCAATCCCGTGCCGAGCACCAATGCGCGCTCCAGGCCGTGGACGCGCAGTTCCTCCAGCGCCAGCACGTGGCTGTCGGGCCGCGGCAGGCGGCTGGCCCGCGGCAGCACGGGCGGGCGGGCAACCGGGGTGTCGGACTTGAGATCGGCGGGTGTTGCAGGATTGCTCATCAACCACCTCTGAGCGGGTTGGCGGCGGGGACGCTCGCGAAGGCAGCTTGGGCCACCGGGCCGCCGATGGAGGCTCGCGTCGGCCGAGGACCGACGGGAGCGATCTGCGGCTCCACCTCCTCGACCTGACCGTCGCGCAGGCGCAGGACACGGTCGGCCAGCCGGATATGACTCGGGCGGTGCGTAGCCATGAGGATGGTGCAGCGGCCGCGGCGGGAGGCGATCACGTCGGTGAAGGCCTTGGCGCAGGCGTCGTCGAGCCCGGCCACAGGCTCGTCGAGGAGAAGGATCGGCGCATTGCGCAGAAGCGCGCCGGCAAGCGCGATCCGCTGCAGGATGCTGCGCGGCAGCCGGCTGCTCTGGTTGTCGCCGACGCGGGTGTCGAAGCCCTGCGGCAGGGCCTCGATGGCATCCAGAACGCAGGCCTCCGCAGCGGCCGCGCGCAGGTCTGCATCGGTGGCGCTGGGGCGGGCGAGGCGAAGGTTCTGCGCCACCGTGCCATAGAGCAGGCTCGGCGATTGCGGCACCCAGCCGATGCTGCGCCTGAGCACGGCGGGGTTGAACGAGCGCACGTCGTGCCCGTCGATCCGCACCAGCCCTCCCTGCGGGCGGTAGAGGCCGGCGACGAGCAGGAGAAGGGTGGACTTGCCGGTGCCCTCGGCTCCCGTGATGGCCACCACCTGACCGGGTTCGATGGAGAAGCTGGCGCCGGCCAGAACGGGCTCGGATTGCGGCATGTAGCGCAGGGTGACGCGGTGGAAGACGATGGCGCCCTGCTCAGGAGGCGCCATCCGCGCCTCCAGGGGCGGCGGACGCTCGGTCTCCAGCGCCATCATGCTGTCCACCTGGCGGATGGAGGCCTGCGTCTGTTCCCAGCGCGAGAGCATGACGAAGCAGGTCTGCATGGGGGCCAGCACGCGCCAGATGAGCATCATCCCGGCGATCAGCGCGCCTGCGGTCATGGCCCCCGAGAGGACGGAGAGAACGCCCATGACCACGGCTGCGAGCCCGGAGAGCGTCACGAGCGCCTGGCTCGCGGCGAGTACGAGGCCGGAGAGGGTTCCAACCCGCGCCGATGCGGCGGCGGCGGCAGCGGCAGCGGCGGTGTAGCGCTCGATCCAGCGCTCCTCCGCCCCGGTGAGCTTCAGGGTGCGCACCGCCTCGAGCGCCTCGACGGCCAGCGCCTCGCGCGCCTGGCTGCTGCGGGCCGCCTGCTCGATGGCAAGGCGCATCGGCGCCCGGGAGATCAGGAACAGGACCACGAAGCCCAAAGCCGTTCCGACCGGCACCAGCGCGATCCAGCCGCCCAGCACGATCATGAGAACCACGACCAGGAGCGTGAACGGCATGTCCAGCAGGGCCACCGCGAAACTGCCGGTGAGGAACTCGCGGATGGCGGCGAAGTCGCGCAGGCGCGACACCTGCGCCGCGGTGCCGGCGCGCTCCACGAGGGCGGTCGGCAGGGACATCAGCTGCGTGAAGACCGCATTCGGCACGAGGCGGTCGAGCCGCTCCGCGATGCGCAGCAGGGCGCGCTGGCGCATGACGCGGAACATCACCTCCATGACGACGGCACCGACGACGCCCACGACCAGCATCGGCAGCGTTTCAGGGCTGCGGCCGGCGATCACCGTGTCGAAGATGGTCATGGTGAAGGCGGGCACCGCAAGGCCGAGCAGCGCCATCAGCCCGCTCATCGAAAGAAGCGCCGGCAGATCGCCGGCGAAGCGCCGCGCGACGCTGCTGAACCAGTTTTGGCGCGGCCCCGTGGAGACCGCTTCCGCCAGCCGCACGAGGGTGCCGCGCAGCTTCCTGGGCACGCAGGGAGCGACCTCGCCGGTGGCGCCGTCGATGCGCAGGACTTGGCCGTCCTCGGTTCGGTAGATCACGGCGGCGGGCTCGCCCGGCGTCAGCAGGATGGCAGGCAGCCGCCGCGGATCCAGCCGTGCGCGGCGCAGGGGCTGCATCTCGGTGGGATAGCCGAGGATGGCCAGCGTGTTGCGCAGGTCGGTCAGGTCGATCTCGGGCTTGGCATGCGGCAGCGCCGCCAGCAGGTCGTCAGCGCTGCCGGACCATTCCATCAGCCACAGCATGACCGTCAGGCAGCGCGTCAGATCGGACGGCGCCAGAAGGTCCTCCGGCAGGTGCAGCAGGTCGCGTTGGCGTTCCCCCTGATGCAGGCTCATGACGCGGGCTCCAGTCGAGCGCTGCGGATCGCGAACACGCGGTCGGCGATGCTGAGCGTGGAGGGACGATGGGTGACGATGACAACCGTCACCTCGCCCCGCAGGCGCGCCAGCAGACGCGCCAGGCGGGCATCGCTGTCGGCATCGAGCTGGGAGGTGATGTCATCGAGGAGAAGAATGCGCGGCTCCTCGATCAGCGCGCGCACGATCGCGATGCGCTGGGCGGCGCCGCGGGGCAGCGGCGTTGCGGCGACCCCGACGGGCGTGTGCCACCCTCCCGGAAGGCTGCTGGCCACCTGATCCAGTCCGAGCTCCGTCGCAAAACGCAGGGCCGCGGCCTCGCGCTCGGGCTGATGCATGGTGAGGTTCTGCAGCAGCGTGCCGCGCACGAGCGCGGGATCGGGCGGAACCAGGGCGACGAGCCGGCGCACGGACCCGATATTGGTCTGCGCGAGGTTCTGCCCATCGATCCAGACGCTGCCGCCATTGGGGCGCAGGTCGCCCGCGATCAGGCGCAGAAGGCTGGAGCGGCCCGAGCCGTTGGAGCCGGTGATGCCGATCACCTCGCCGGCTGCAATGTCGAGGGTCACGCCGTCGAACAGCCAATCGGCATGCGAGGCGCTGCGGAAGCTCACGTCCTGCAGGCGGACCTGGCCCGCATGAACCTGCAGCGTGGGACGATCCCGCTGATGCTCCTGAGGCAGCGCGCCGATCTCGGCGACGCGCCTGCGGCTCTCCGCGAGCGACTGCAGGCGCGACCAGAGCGCCACGCCGCCGAGCAGCGGCTGCATGGTGCGCCCGACCAGCATGGTGCAGGCGCCCAGGCCGCCGACGCTGAGCTGCCCGTTCAGCACCATCTGGCACCCGTACGCGGCTACGCCGATCGTGGCCGCCTGGGCGAGGAGCAACCCTCCCTCCTGGCCAGCTGCGATGGTGCGCGCAAGCTTGCGGCGCATCTGCGCCGAGCCGCTCTGGAGGCGCTCGTAGCGGCGCTCGAGCAAGGGCTCCGTGCCCAGCACCTTCATGGCGTGGATGCAGCCCAGGGTGTCGAACAGGAAGTTGAAGCGGCGCTCCTCCGCCAGGGCCAGATCGTGCGCCGCCCGACGCACCCAGCGCCCGGTCAGCGCCGCCACCAGGGCGACGCCGGCGAGGAGGGCGAGCGGCACCAGCACCAGAGAGCCGGCGAGGTACCAGATCCCAACCAGGTAGAGCAGCGCGAACGGCAGATCGAGCATGGCCTGGAGGGCAGGGCCGGACCACGCCTCGCGCAGGGTGCCGATCGCCGACAGGCGCTCGGCGTAGTAGCCGTTGCCATGCGCCTCCAGAGCCGCGAGAGGCGCGTTCAGCAGGCGCTGCATGGCCTGGCGGTGCGCCTGGGTCTCCGAGGTTGCGGCAACCCTCGCAAGGATCTTGGCGCGCACATGCCGCATCACGGCTTCTAGAAGAATGGCGATCGCCACTGTCGTCGCCAGCACGGCCAATGTGCCGACGGCCTTGTTCGGCAGGATGCGGTCATAGACCTGCAGCAACGCCACCGGCAGCGCCAACGCCAGCAGAGTGATCAGCAGCGTGGCCTCGAGGACCGGGAACAGGAAGGCGATGCCAAACCTGCCGATCACGCCCTTGAGGGGGCTGGTCAGCCAGGGATGGGCAGGAACCGCCGATGTCCCGGGCGAGACGGCAGACGTATCCATGATCGAACCATGTAGCCTTTCGGCTTCGGGATGCGGAAAGCAGCGATTTCGCGGGGAATACCGGGCTTGCACCGGTATGGCGGGGCGGCATCATGCCTTTGGAGCGGCCTCGGCGAGGGGCTTCCAATCCGCCATGGATAGCGTGCTTCTACAGAATAGAATCTGTAGATATTCATTGAGTTGTCAACAGGACTTCTGCTGATGATCGCCGTGATATCAAAACGACGTTAACAGCACATTTTCAAATTACTGCCTGAGAGACCTGATCGTCCTCTAGGTCAGAATAACTTTGTTTCTTTGTAACTCCAGATCAGCCCCATGCCTTGATCTGCCACTTGTTTGCTTGCGAGGCTCTATCGAATTCAACCCCTTGAGCGGGTTATGTCCAAGGCGGTCAGCGGCCATCGACCGGCGATGAGCCTCAAGCTTGCGCCGTCATGTCAGGCAGGGTCTCCGGACCACCGGCCCCTCGCCCTCGCTCGAGGCCTGGCGGCAATGGCCCGAGGCTTGGCATCCCGCACAGCCCCACCCCTCCAGGCCGAACCCCGCCCCTCCCGCATCGAGAGCGGCGTTTCCGTCACCCCATGCGACGACCTCCCCTGATGCGACGGTCTCCGCAGCATCCTCGGCTCCATCCCAGGCGCTTGTCGGGTGATGAGTCACAGCCAAGATCCCTCTCCTTCGCTTGCCATGAGATGCCGGCAAGCGTGGGAAGGCTTTGATCTAACGCAAGGCTCAGGCTTTCACGCGCGGCCGGGCGAGGACGTTCCAGTAGGTCAGGGCAAAGCCGATGAAGGTGGCCGCCCAGGCAGCCCCGGCCAGATGAATCAAGGCGGTCGTCCAGTGGGGCATGAGCACGGCCAAGATGCGCGCCAGGGCGGCAACGACGATCAGGGCGTAGAGAGCCTGCGTCGTCCGCGTCGCCACGAGGGCTCTCCCCGTGTGGCCCAGGCTTGCGCGCGACATCACCGCAAGGGTCATCCCGCCCATGGCCCCGCCCGTCCAGGCGTGGATGCCGGCTCCCGCGGGGATCACCCCCAGGGCGGCCAGACCCGTCAGCACGAAGCCGAGCGGCACGAAGGCATAGGCCACGTGCAGGATGAGGACGAGGCGGTCCCGCCAGGTTCGGTCGCCCGCCCAGCGCGCCAGGTGAACCGCCTGGACGAGGCCTGCCGCGACGAGGGCCACGCCCGTCACCCGCCACTCCGGCAGGGCGATCCAAGCCAGGAGGGCAGCGCCCGCTGCTGCCGTCGAGACCATGTCGAAGGTGCCGAAAGGAGCCGGGAGGCGGCCGGGGTTCTCGCGCGCGAGCCAGTTGCGGGTGAAGCTCGGGACGATGCGCCCCCCGATCACCATCACCAGCATCATGGTCGCGGCGATGCCGATCCGGATGCCGTATTCGGCCGAGCCCTGAAAATGGGCTTCCAGGTGGAAGACGATGTTGCCGGCCGTGAGGATGCCGAGCGCCGTCAGCACCTTCAGATTGCGCCAGTTCCTCCCCTTGACGATTTCGCGCGCGATCGCCGCCGCAACCGCCATCAGGAAGGACACATCGACGAGCGCAGCGGCCTGCCATCCGATCCAGGCGGAGGTTGTGACCGCCACGCGCCCCGCAGCCCAGATCAGCACCAGCGCGAGCAGGGGCCTGCCCTGAAGCGGCATGCGGCCCGTCCAGTTCGGAACCGCCGTCAGCAGGAAGCCGGTAACGACCGCCGAGAGATAGCCGTAGAGCATCTCGTGGACATGCCAGTCGCGCGGGGCGAAGGCACTCGAGAGCGCAAGCTCCCCGTAGAACATCGGCAGCCATGTCAGGATTGCGAGTCCCGCATAGAGGGAGCCCAACAGGAAGAAGGGGCGGAAGCCGTAGGAGAGGAGCGCGGGTCCCTCGTAGGCCCGCAGACGGGGAATGGGAGCCATCATCGGCCTCCTTCATTGGCGATGAACATATCTTCGGCGACCATGCTCTTGCCGGTCGCCACGTCGGTTGCCGTGAATGCGATGGAGAGCCGGCCGTGGGCTTCGGCCGAGACGAGGACGCGCAGCTCGCGCGTGGCGTCCGGCGCCACTTCCACGAGGTCGTCGTCACCCACCACTTCGAGGGCGGCATCGGGAAGACCGGCGAGACCGATCCGGAAGAAGCGCTCCTCGCCTCCCTTGTTGTAGAGGCGGATCGTGTAGCCGTTGCGCGTCTGCCCGTTGGAGAGCGTCACCGAGACAGGGTTTCGGTCGTGGATGACGATCAGCTTGGCGTCGCTGCGCATGCCGAGGCTCACACCCATGAGCGCAGCGAGAGCCACGACGGAGAGGCCGAGCCCGATGGTCTTGGGCCGGATCACCCGGCGCCGCGGCGGCTCCTTGAGGCGGCCGCGCTCGATATTCGTCCAGGCCTCGTAGTCGATGAGCCCGCGCGGGCGCCCGAGCTTGCTCATCACGCTGTCGCAGGCATCGACGCACAGGCCGCAATTGATGCAGGCGAAGTTGGGACCCTCGCGGATGTCGATGCCGATGGGGCAGACCACCACGCATTGCGTGCAGTCGACGCAATCGCCGGCCGGCTCGCCCCTGGCCTTGAGCTCCGCAGCCTTCTTGGCCGAGCCGCGCGGCTCGCCGCGGTAGTCGCGGTAATTGACGGTGAGCGCTTCCGGATCCCAGATCGCGCCCTGCAGGCGGGGCCAGGGGCACATCCAGGTGCAGACCTGCTCGCGCGCGAATCCGGCCAGCGTATAGGTGGTGCAGGTCAGGATGCCGACCCAGCTGTAGGCGATGACGGAGGCCCGGCCCGTCGCCATTTCGAGCATCAGGGTCGGCGCATCCGCGAAGTAGAGGACGAAGGCACCGCCTGTCCCCATGGCGATCAGGATCCAGATCGCATGCTTCACGCCGATCTCCCCGATGCGGCGCGCCGTCAGCGGAGCACCCTGCTTCTTCAGCCGCTCGCGCCGGTCGCCTTCGATCCAGCGCTCGACCAGGAGGAAGAGATCGGTCCAGACCGTCTGCGGGCAGAGATAGCCGCACCAGATGCGGCCTGCGACCGCGTTGATCCAGATGAGGACGAGGGTCGCCAGCACGAGCAGGCCCGTGAGGTAATAGACCTCCTGCGGCCAGATCTCGATGAAGAAGAAGTAGAGCCTGCCGCGCTCGGCATCGAACAGCACAGCCTGCCCGGGCTGCCCCTCTCCTCTGCCCCAGCGAAGGAACGGGAGGATGTAGTAGATGGCGAGGCAGGCCGTCAGCACGAGCCATTTGATGCGCCGGTAGCGGCCGGTCACCGATTGCGGAACGACCTTCTCGGCGATCACGCCGCGCTTGGGCTTGCGCAGGTGGGCGCGTTCGGGCTTGAAGCTGATGTCGAGCGTTGCCATGGAACCGCTGCGCAATGGCAGCGCCGCCGCATGGGTCCTGCGGCGGCGCTCGGGACGAGGCCGAAGCCGTTACTTCGCGGCCGTCTGCGTGGCGAGCTTGTCGAAGAGGTTGGAGAAGATCTGCTTCGCCTTGCCCGGATGGGTCGCGGCCTTCGCCTTCTCCACATTGTCGGCATCGCCGACCACCACCAGGCCGACCATGCCCATGCCGTAATGCGGCTTGCACTTGTAGCCGTAGACGCCGGGCTTGTCGAAGGTGACCGCGATCTCCTCGTTGATCTTGCCGACGAAGCTCTTGCCGCCCTCGGGCATCATCGTGTCGATGATCTCGGCGTTGTGGCCCTTGTCGGCGGCGATGAACTTGACCGTGTCGCCGGGGTTGATCTTCACCAAGGCCGGCTCGAACACCATGACCCCGTCCGCGCCCTTGTTGAGCATCTTGACTTCGACTTCGGCAGCGCCGGCGCCGCCAGCCACGCCGAGAGCCGCCACGAGAGCACCGAGAACAATCATCTTGCGCATCTTCTTCTCCTCATGTGCGATGCGATACGGGAGCCTCACGCGGCTCTTGAGGAGACGTCATACGCCTCTGGGCGAAAGACTGTTTGACCTGAAGCAAAGAGAGCGCCGTTTCCCCTCAGGAGAAGCCCTAAGGGGTCTTCCTGAGCCACTGATCGCCTTGGAAGCGGACAAGGCTGCCTCCAGCGGTTTGAGATAGCTCAATGTCCTCCGGGCCGTGGCATTGTACCGGTTGATGTGCAGATCTCTCGGGTGAGAGGCCTGAGCCGGACCGGGATGGAACGGCCGGCCTGAGGCCGGCCCTCTTTCCCATCCGCCGATCCGTTCCTCCGTCGAGCCGGGACCCGTCACATGCCGAATCTGGACAAATCTCTGATCGCTGACCTTCCCGTCTTTGCGGGGATGACCCCCGACGATCTCGGCGACATCCTGAAAGAGGCGCAGTCCATCCGCTATCCCAAGGGGTCGAGCGTCTTTCAGCAGGACGAGGAGGCGCATTCCTTCTTCATCCTGCTTCACGGCCACCTGCGGGTGATGAAGGTCACGCCCGACGGCCAGCAGGTGGTGGTTCGCTTCGTGAACGCGGGGGATCTGTTCGGGATCGCCATGGCCATGGCGCGCAAGACCTATCCCGCGACCGCCACGGCGGTCGTCGACAGCCTGGCCCTCGTCTGGCCCTCGGCGGCATGGCCCCGTCTCGTGGCCAAGTACCCCTCGCTTGCGGTCAACACGATTCAGACCGTCGGAAGCCGCCTCGACGATGCTCATACCCGGGTGGTGGAGATCTCGACGCAGCAGGTCGAGAAACGCGTGGCCCATGCCCTGCTCCGCCTGGCTCAGCAGGCGGGGCGCAAGAGCGAGGATGGAATCCAGATCGACTTCCCGATCTCGCGGCAGGATGTTGCGGAGATGACCGGCACCACGTTGCATACGGTCAGCCGCATCCTGAGCGGATGGGAGGATCAGGACCTCGTGGAAAGCGGACGGCAGAAGATCACGATCCGCAATCCTCACAAGCTGTTCATGCTCGCCGAGCGCCCGGTGGACTGACCTCCGGCTCGAAAGCCTGCCTGCCCCTGCTATGCCCTACTGCGTCAGGAACAATCCGGCGGCGATCACGACGGACATCGTCACCGCCGTGACCGTGCCGCTCAGGCGCAGGACCCCCATGCGGTAGAGCATGATGGCGAACACGATGATGATGGGCGTCGCCATCAACAGGCCGAACTGGGCATCGGTCATTCTGCGATCTCCTCGGATCAAGCCTCCTTCCTATGCCCCTGCCGGGCGCGTGGGTCTTTGCGCCAGCGCAACGAGGAAGCCGAACCGGAAATCGCAGGCCGCCGGCCCGGTCCCTTGAACCTTGTGCCAGAGCAAAGAGCGTTCCTCCCGCTCCTGTAGGTTGCCGCCATCCGCTCCGCGCGGCCCGCGACGCTCATGCGAGGCATCACCATGTTCGGCACTCCCCAGGGCACATCCCGCCCCCGCAGCCCTCCCCGTCCTCCCGCGATGCCGCGGCCCTGGCCGCGCACCTGCCTGCCTGTCTCATCAGAAAGGATCGCGTGATGGCTGAAGTCCTCACCAAATCGGCGGCGAGAAACGTGTTCTATGGAGGCTCGTTCTTCTTCTTCGCCATCTTCGTCGGCCTCACGGCCCATAGCCACTACTACATGAACACCACCTCCACCGACGTGTCGACGCTGTCGAACGCCGTCGCCCGCGGCAAGCACGTGTGGGAGAAGAACTCCTGCATCAACTGCCACTCGATTTTGGGCGAAGGCGCCTATTTTGCGCCCGAACTCGGCAACGTGTGGGATCGCTACGGCGGCAGGGAAGACCCGGCCGCAGCCCGCGAGACGCTCAAGGCCTGGATGGCCGCACAGCCGACCGGCATCGAGGGCCGGCGGCAGATGCCGCAGTTCAACCTCTCCGACCAGGAACTCAACGATCTCGCCGACTTCCTGGAATGGACCAGCCGCATCAAGACCCAAAACTGGCCGCCCAACAAGGCCGGCTGAGAAGGGACCGTCATCATGAAATACCAGACGCAAAAGGTGGCCCTGCTCTACTTCTACGGAGCCCTGGCCCTGTTCATCGCCCAGGTCCTGTTCGGCGTCGTCGCCGGCACGATCTACGTTCTGCCCAACACGCTCTCGGAGCTTCTGCCCTTCAACGTCGTCCGCATGATCCATACCAACGCCCTGATCGTGTGGCTGCTGATCGGGTTCATGGGAGCAACCTATTACCTGGTTCCGGAGGAAACCGAGAACGAGCTCTTCAGCCCGCTCCTCGCCAAGATCCAGTTCTGGATGTTCTTCGCCGCCGCGGGCATCGCGGTGGTGGGCTACATTTTCAAGATCCACGAAGGCCGCGAGTTCCTTGAGCAGCCCTTCATCATCAAGGTCGGCATCGTCGTCGTCTGCCTGATGTTCCTGTTCAACATCACCATGACGGTGCTCAAGGGCCGCAAGACGGTCGTCACCAACATCCTGCTCTTCGGCTTGTGGGGCGTGGCGATCTTCTTCCTGTTCGCCTTCTACAATCCCATCAACCTTGCGGTCGACAAGATGTATTGGTGGTACATCGTGCACCTGTGGGTCGAGGGCGTGTGGGAGCTGATCATGGCCTCCGTGCTCGCCTTCCTGATGATCAAGCTCAACGGCATCGACCGCGAGGTGGTGGAAAAGTGGCTCTACGTCATCGTCGGCATGGCGCTGTTCTCCGGCATCCTCGGCACGGGTCACCACTTCTATTGGATCGGTGCGCCCGGCTACTGGCAGTGGATCGGCTCGCTGTTCTCCACGCTGGAGGTCGCCCCCTTCTTCACCATGGTGGTCTTCACCTTCCAGATGACCTGGAAGGCCGGCCGCAGGCACCCGAACCGCGCCGCGCTGCTGTGGTCCATCGGCTGCTCGGTGATGGCGTTCTTCGGCGCAGGCGTCTGGGGCTTCCTGCACACCCTGTCGTCGGTGAACTACTACACCCACGGCACGCAGGTCACCGCCGCCCACGGGCATCTCGCCTTCTTCGGTGCCTACGTGATGCTCAACCTCGCCATCATGGCCTATGCCATGCCGCAGATCCTGGGCCGCCAGCCCTACAACCAGATGCTGAGCATCGTGAGCTTCTGGATCATGTGCACGGCCATGTCGGTGATGACCTTCGCGCTCACCTTCGCGGGCGTCATCCAGGTGCATCTGCAGCGCGTGCTCGGCCAGTCCTACATGGACGTTCAGGACCATCTCGCCCTGTTCTACTGGATCCGCCTCGGCTCCGGCGTGTTCGTGCTGATCTCCGCGCTGATGTTCGTCTACGCGGTGTTCGTCCCCGGACGCGAGAAGACGCCCCGCCTGGCGCAGGGCCTCCAGCCTGCCGAGTAAGACCTGGCAGGGCGGCTCCCAGCCGCCCCGCTCCCCGCCATGTTTTGAGGATTGACCGATGAAACCGCTTCTCCACTCCGTTCCGCAACCGGCCGTCGAGCTGCCCTATTACGTTCCTGCCGGCAATGAATGCGATCTGTTCGAGCTCGCCTGGCGCAAGCGCCTGCCCCTGCTCCTCAAAGGCCCGACCGGATGCGGCAAGACCCGCTTCGTGGCCCACATGGCCTCTAGGCTCGGTCTGCCGCTGCACACGGTTTCCTGCCATGACGACCTTACCGCCGCCGATCTGACGGGCCGCTACCTTCTCAAGGGCGGCGATACGGTCTGGGCCGACGGCCCGCTCACCCGCGCCGTGCGCGAGGGCGGCATCTGCTATCTCGACGAGATCGTGGAAGCCCGCAAGGACGTCACCGTCGTCCTGCACCCGCTCACCGACGACCGACGCATCCTGCCCCTGGACCGCACCGGCGAGGAACTGCAGGCGCCCGATTCCTTCATGCTCGTCGTCTCCTACAATCCGGGTTACCAGACCCTGCTGAAGTCCCTGAAGCCTTCCACACGCCAGCGTTTCGTGGCCATCGAGTTCGACTTCCTGCCCATGGAGCACGAGATCGCCGTCGTTGCCGCCGAGAGCGGCCTGCCGGCCGATCGCGTGCGCCCGCTCCTGCAGCTGGCCCGCCGGCTGCGGGCTCTGAAGGGACAGGATCTCGAGGAAGGCGTCTCGACCCGGCTTCTGGTCTACTGCGCCTCCCTCATCGTCGCCGGCGTCTCGCCTGAGGAGGCCGTCACCGCCACCATGATCGAGCCCCTGACCGACGATCTCGACGTCAAGAAGGCTCTGATCGAGGTCGCCCGCGCGACCCTTCACTGATCGGGAGACACGCCATGCTCGACTTCCTGGAACTCGAGGAAACGGTCGGCCAGTTCTGGCATCGGCTCGTGGGGCGCGCGGTCACCTACCCGCGCCACCCGGAGCATGGCGTGGAGCTCGATGAGATGCGCGCCTCGCTCGCGGTGTTCTTCCGCGGGCTCGGCGGCGAGGCCGGCGTGCAGCTGGCCGGCACTGCGGCCCGCGTCTCGCCGCACCGCCTGAACTTCCTGCATCGGATCGGTGTCGCCGAGGAGCGGCTGGAGCAGCCGGGCCGGGACACTGCCACCCTCTTCCTGCCGCCGCGGATCGAGCTGTTTCCACAGCAGGCCCTGAACCGTTCCCTCTACCTGTGGCTTGCCGCCTATTTCGCCTATGTGCCGACGAGCCCGATCGCGGAAGCCGACCCGCTGCGCCGCGATCTCCTGTTGCTCAGGCGCATCCGGGAGACGGTCGCCACCGTGCTTGCTGAATGTCCCGGACTAGCCGGCACCTACGACGAACTCTGCGCCGCCATGCGCGCCGTTCGTCCACAGCGCCCGCTGCCGCGGGAGGAGAACAGGATCGAGCATATCGTCCTCTCGCTTCTCGGCGAGCGCTCTGCGTCGCCGCCTGCCCTGTGGGACGTGGCGGATATGGATGTCCTTCTGCCCGCGCGGGCTCCTGCGGGCTACCAGCCCTTCCTGCCCGTGCCGCTCTGGGGCGACACCTGGGCGCGCGAAGGCATCGGGGCCGGGCGCAACAGCGACGAGCCGGCAGGACCGAGCCATTTGGCGGCCTCCGATACGCGCAAGCGCTTCGCGGCGCGGCGCGAAGCGGACCAGACCCAGCGCAGCGACCCGTTCATCCTCAACCGCTTCGAGAAGATTCTCGCCATGGCGGAGATGGTCAACGTCAACCGTCCCTCGGACGATGACGAGGATGGGAACGCCGAGAAGGCCCTGGACGAGATGGAGGAGATCCCGCTCTCCAAGCATAAGGGCAAGCCCGCCACCAAGCTGAAATTCGACCTCGACCTGCCGCCCGAGGCTGTCGATACCGCGAGCCTGACGGCCGACCTGACCTATCCGGAGTGGGATTATACCCGCAAGGCCTATCTGCCGAGCCATTGCCGCGTGCTCGCAGCCCGCGCCTCCGATGAAGGCGAGACGTGGGAAGCCGACGACGAGGCGCGCCGCCGCATCCGCCGTGTGCGTCGCCAGTTCGAGGCCCTGAGGCCCAAGCACGAGATCCTGCGCGCCCAGCCCGACGGCGAGGAACTCGACATCGATGCGCTGGTGCGCGCCCGCAGCGATCTTCTGTCCGGCGGATGCGGCTCCGACCGCGTTCACCTCGCCAGCAGGCGCCAGGCGCACGACCTTGCCGTGACGCTCCTCGTCGACGTCTCCCTTTCCACCGATGCGTGGGTGGACAACAGGCGCGTGCTCGATGTGGAGAAGGAGGCGCTGATGGTGCTCGCGCACGGCCTGGAGGCCTGCGGCGACTCCCACTCGATCCTGACCTTCACCTCGCGCCGTCGCTCCTGGGTGCGTGTCGAGACGGTGAAGGACTTTGACGAACCTCTGAGCCAGACGGTCGTGCGCCGCATCTCGGCGCTGAAGCCCGGCTACTATACCCGCATCGGCGCAGGCATCCGCCACGCGACGGCGAAACTCGCCGAGCGCCCCAACCGGCAGCGGCTCCTGCTCGTGCTCACCGACGGAAAGCCGAACGATATCGACTATTACGAGGGGCGCTTCGGCATCGAGGACACGCGCCGCGCCGTCGTCGAGGCGCATCGCGCAGGCATCACCGTCTTCGGCGTCACCGTGGATCAGGAGGCACAATCCTACTTTCCCACCCTCTTCGGCCGCGGCGGCTATGCCATCGTGAGCCAGGTGGCGAAACTGCCTACGGCCCTGCCCGCGATCTATCGCCATCTCGTCCGCTGACATCGCGCAGAGCATCCCTTGCAGACAGCGGCCCCGAGGCGACACGGGCCGCTGTCGTTTTACGTCTCAGGTTAAGGATGAGCCTGTGGACTGCTCGTGCTGAACCGGGGCCGCTGCGCTCGAGAAGCACCCACCGAAAGCCAAGGCGAGCGAGACGGTGCGGATCGACTTCGGGGTGGGCGGATCGGGCTAGACCGAGAAGCCGTCGCGGAACGGGTGGAACAGAACCATGTCGCCCTCGCGGACCGGAGCGTGCAGGGGCTCGATCCGCACAAGTCCATCCGCCATGGCCAGCGGCTTGAGCCGGGCCGATCCGCCGCGCCCGAGGATTTCGACGGCCAGTCCGCTGCCTGTGCTGAGAATGCGCGCCGGTGCGAACTCAGTGCGCCCGAGCCGCCGCTCGAAGACATGAGCCAGCGGCAGGTGCATGCCCGAGCTGGGCTTCGGGCTGCGCCCTTCGAGAGCCGCCATGACGGCGTGTCCGAGAAGCAGCCAGGACACGAGGGCTGCGACGGGATTGCCCGGAAGGCCCAGATAGATCGAGGCGCCGATCGTTCCGACGACGGCAGGCTTTCCGGGCTTGAGCGCAATCTTGAGGGCTTCGCCCCGGCCTCCCGCCTCGATCAGAGCGGCCAGCGAGTGGTCCTCGTCTCCCACCGACACCCCGCCCGTGGTGAGAATGAGGTCGCAGCGGGACGCGAGATCGCGGAGGGTCTGCGCGATCAGGCGCGGATCGTCTCGGATGATACCGGCATCCACCACATCCGCGCCGGCCTGCAAGGCCAGCGCCATGATCATGGGACGGTTCGAATCGAAGAGCGATGCTTCCGGCAGGCTCTCTCCCTGCGCGCGCAGTTCGCTGCCCGTGGAAACGACCCCGATCCTCACCTTGCGGCGGACCGGCACGAACGTCTGGCCTTGAGCGGCGAGCAGGGCCACGTGGCGCGCATCGATGCGCTCTCCCGGCTGCAGCAGGACCTCGCCCGGAGTCACATCCTCGCCGCGGCGGCGAATGTTGTCGCCCGGGCGCACCATGCGCGTCAGGACGATCCGGTTGCCGTCGCGGATCACGTTCTCCTGCATGACGACGGCATCGACGCCGCGCGGGATCTTCGCACCCGTCAGGATCCTGAGGGCGCTTCCGGGCGGGAGAGGCCTCTCTTCGTCGCCGGCAGCCATCCGCCCCGCAACCTTGAGGGAAATGCCTGACACCAGCCCGTCGCCTGCGGCAACCGCATAGCCGTCCATGGCCGACTGATCGAAGGGCGGGAGCGGAAGAACGGACCGCACAGTCAGCGCCAGCGTCCGCCCGACGGCCGCGACGATGGGAAGCTCCTCATGGCCTTGCAGGGGCGAGGCATAGGCTGCTGCGCGCGCGCAAGCCTCCTCGATGGAGGTCAAGCCCTCGTGGGAGCAGGTGTCGATGCATACCTGATGGCTGGCGGCACCGCTCAAGGCCTTACGGTCTCCCACATCTTCTGTGCACCGCCGCGGCGCTGCTCCAGGTCGGGCAGAACCTGATCGGCGAAAGCCTTGATCGCCTGGTGCGGGCTCTGGCTCGCCGCCCGATAGATCCCGATCTCCTGGTCGAGGGCCTGAAGCTGGATTTCGGCGTAGCGCCGGCTCAGCGCGAGATAGTCGAGCGGTTCCATGTTCTCGATGATGACCTGATGCTCGAATTCCTTGACGGAGGGAAGCGGCAGGTTGCGTTCCCGTGCGAACGCTTCGATCCGCTTCAGCAGATCCTGACGGAACCCGGTCTGTGCCGCCGCATAGCTCTTGACCTCCGGCCGCGTCTCCCGGGAGGACGCCAGCGTGGCCGCCTGGCCTTGAAGGGTCGCGGAGCTGTAGGCCAGCCGGACGAACTCCTCCGGTTCGATGACCCGAGCCGGCGCGGGTGCATTGGCGCTGCCCTGCCCCTGCGCCCAGACCGCGGGAGCGGCTGCGGCAAGGAGGAGCGCCGTGAGAAGGGGCTTAAAAACCTTCATGAGCTTACTGCCATCCTGGAACGCCCGACATGTTGGGCAGGCGGTGCGCGATGCCCTTGTGGCAATCGATGCAGGTTTTCTCGCTCGTGAACAGGAAGCGCTCGTGCGCCGAGGCTGCGCGCGGGTTCTGCTTCGTCAGGTCCATCGATTCCGAGCTGTGGCAGTTGCGGCATTCGAGCGAGTCGTTCGCCTTCATGCGCTCCCACTCGCGCTCGGCCAGGTGCTTGCGCATGGACAGGAACTTCTCGCGCGTGTCGATGGAGCCGAAGATGTGTCCCCAGACCTCCTTCGACGCCTGCATCTTGCGGGCGATCTTGTCCGTCCAGTTGTGCGGCACGTGGCAATCGGGGCATGTGGCCCGAACGCCAGACCGGTTCGTGAAGTGGATCGTGCCCTTCAGCTCCTCGAAGACATTGGCCTCCATCTCGTGGCAGCTGACGCAGAACTGCTCGGTGTTCGTTGCCTCCAGGGCGGTGTTGAAGGCTCCCCAGAAGGCGACACCGGCCACGAAACCGCCCAAGGTCAGGAAGGCGAGGCTCAGATAGACAGGAGGCTTCAAGGCGGTCCGGATCAGGGAGTTGCCCCGGAACCACCCCCAGGCGCGCGCGATTCCGGCCGCCATCAGTGCCTCCCCCGCTGCGGCTGTCGCTCAGGCTCGGCCAAGGCGTCCATATCCGTGAAGATGTTTTCCACGAGGGGCTTCGCATCGGTCTGCGGCACATGGCAGGCGACGCAGACGTAACGTCGCGGTGCCAGGCCGCCGAGGGTATTGCCGACGCGGTCCTGATAATGCGTGATGCTGATCATCGGAGCCTGGCTTTCCTGAGTGAACTTGCGCGCATGGCAGGACATGCACTTGTTCGCGTTCAGGTCGACGGCATAGCCCTCGATGGAATGCGGGATCACCGGAGGCTGGTCGGGATAGTTGCGGCGCACCCGCACGTCGTTCGTGACCTGCCGCTGCATGGGCGGGGCCGGCGTTTCCTTCGTGAACGGTTCCGGGCCGCGCAGGCGCGGCGCATCCTGCGCGAAGATCGCCCCTGCTGCCAGGAACGGCACGATGCCGACCAAGCATGCGAAGATGCCGCGTCTCATTGCTGACCTCCTGCATCGGCCATCGCCGCCGCGACGACTTTGACGGCACATTTCTTGAAATCGGTCTGCTTCGAGATCGGGTCCGTCGCGTCGAGCGTGACCTTGTTGATGAGCTGGCTGGCGTCGAAGAACGGCACGAAGATCAGGCCCGGCGGCACCTTGTTGCGTCCGCGGATCTCGATGCGGCTGCGGATCTCGCCGCGCCGCGAGACCACCCTCACCTCCTGCCCCCTCCGGAGACCGCGTTTGGCCGCATCGTCCGGGTGCATGAAGACCACGGCGCCGGAGAACGCCTTGTAGAGCTCCGGAACGCGCAGGGTCATGGAGCCGGAATGCCAGTGCTCGAGAACGCGCCCTGTCACGAGCCAGAGATCGTACTCGGCATCTGGGGCCTCCGCCGGCGGCTCATAGGGCGCGCCGACGATGTTGGCCTTCTTGTCGGGGTTGCCGTAGAACTGCCACCCGCTGCCCTTCTCCACGTAAGGGTCGTGGCCCTCACGGTAGCGCCAGCGCGTCTCCTGCCCGTTCACCACAGGCCAGCGCAGGCCGCGCACCTGATGGTAGGTGTCGAAGGGCGCGTAATCGTGCCCGTGACCGGCGCCGAAGCGGGAGAATTCCTCGAACAGGCCCTTCTGGACGTAAAAGCCGTACTCCTTCGATTCCCGATTCTCGTAAGCGGGGTCGATCTCCGAGAGCGGAAACTTGTCCACGTTGCCGTTTCTGAAGAGAACATCGAAGAGGCTCTTGCCCTTGTAGTCGGGATGGGTATTCAGGATCTCGGCCGGCCAGACCTCGTCGGTGGTGAAGCGCTTGGAGAATTCCATCAGCTGCCAGAGGTCGGAGCGCGCTTCGCCAGGAGCGTTGACGAGCTGGTGCCAGAAGTGGGTGCGCCGCTCCGCATTGCCGTAGGCGCCTTCCTTCTCCACCCACATGGCCGCCGGCAGGATCAGGTCCGCTGCCATCGCGGTGACCGTCGGATAGGCATCGGAGACCACCACGAAATTGGCAGGGTTGCGGTAGCCGGGATAGGTCTCGTTGTTGGTGTTGGGCGCCGTCTGGAGGTTGTTGTTGACCATGATCCAGTAGGCGTTGAGCTTGCCGTCCTTCAGCATGCGGTCCTGCTGCACCGCGTGATATCCGACCTTGCCGGGGAGCAGCCCGTGAGGCAGCTTCCAGATTTCCTCCGCATGCTTGCGGTGCTCCGGGTTCGCCACCTGCATGTCGGCCGGCAGGCGATGGCTGAACGTGCCGACCTCGCGGGCCGTGCCGCAGGCCGAGGGCTGCCCGGTGAGCGAGAAGGGCGAGTTGCCGGGCTCGGATATCTTTCCCGTGAGCAGGTGCAGGTTGTAGACCATGTGGTTGGCCCAAACCCCGCGGACGTGCTGGTTGAAGCCCATGGTCCAAAGCGACATCACCTTGGTCTTCGGGTCGGCATAGATGCGCGCCAACGCCTCGAGCTGCTCCTTGGGCACACCCGATAGCTCCGAGGCCTTCTCGACCGTGTACTGGCTCACGAGCTTCGCATATTCCTCGAAGCTCGCTGCATGGGATACCTGCGCGTCGTTGGCATGCTGCGCCCGCTGCTCCAGTACGTGGTCGGGCCGCAGGCCGTAGCCGATATCCGTGTTGGCCAAGCGGAAGTTGCAGTGCCTTTGCACGAACTCGCGGTTCACCGCGCCATTCTGGATGATGTAGTTCGCGATGTAGTTCAGGATGGCGAGATCCGAATTCGGCTTGAAGATCACGGACATGTCGGACAGATCCGTCGTCCGGTGCTCATAGGTCGAGAGCGTCGCGATCTTCACGTGCGGGTGGCTCAAGCGGCGGTCGGTGACCCGCGTCCACAGGATCGGATGCATCTCGGCCATGTTCGAACCCCAGAGCACGAAGGCATCCGCATGCTCGAAATCGTCATAGCAGCCCATCGGCTCGTCCATGCCGAAGGTGCGGATGAAGGTTACGGCCGCCGAGGCCATGCAGTGGCGGGCATTGGGATCGAGGTTGTTGGAGCGGAAGCCGGCCCGCATCAGCTTCGATGCGGCATATCCCTCCCACATGGTCCACTGGCCCGAGCCGAACATGCCGATGGCCTCGGGGCCCTTCTCCTTGAGCACGCGCTTCCACTGCTTCGCCATCTCGTCGAAGGCACGGTCCCAGGACACGGGCTGAAATTCGCCGTCCTTGGCGAACTGCCCGTTCTTCATGCGCAGCAGGGGCTGGGTCAGGCGATCCTTGCCGTACATGATCTTCGACAGGAAGTAGCCCTTGACGCAGTTGAGGCCGCGGTTGACCTCGGCCTGCATGTCGCCATGGGTGGCGACCACGCGCCCGTCCTTCACTGCCACCATGACGCCGCAGCCCGTGCCGCAGAAGCGGCAGGGAGCCTTCGACCACTGGAGCTGGATGTCCTCGCCGGTAGGGACGTTCTGGGCATTGACTGGGAGCGCGACGTTCGCAGCCGCAGCCGCGGCCGCTGCGGCCTGGGTTTTGAGAAGGGTGCGGCGCGTGAGGTCCATGAGTTTACTCCCGCTCTTGAACAGGCTCGAAATGGTGGAAGACAAGGGTTGCGGCGAGAACGCCGTCGTGAAGCTGAATCGCGTTGATGCGCTCGACGACCTGGGCTTCGGTCTCGGTTTCCAGGGTGACGATCAGCTTGCCGGCGTCGGCGCCCCCGTGGAGTTCGGCGCCCTCAATGGAGGCGAGGCTTTCCACGATGGCCGGAACTCGATCGGGGCGGCTGTGAACCACGAGGCTCGAAATGTGGAATTCACGGCTCATGACACGCTCTCGGGAAAAGACAGCTGGACGGCATCGGCGGGACAGGCCGCGGAGCAGTCCCCGCAGCCGGTGCAGTCTGCGGCCTCGACGCGCGGACGGGCACCGCCCAGGACGAGTTCGAAGCGCACGGCTCCCGTCGGGCAGGCATCCCGACAGCTCATGCAGGCAATTCCCTGGAGGGCGAAACAAGATGAGCCGATCACGGCAACCGGCGGCTCACTGGCTCCAGGCTCCTGAACGAACCGCCCGAACAGGAATTGACGGCGTTGGGCATCCACGACCTCCGTCATCGGATCCGCTCCTCAGACCGGACCGGGGGGACCGGTGAACAGATAGTACATCCAGACGAGAAAGCCCCAGCCAGCGACCACGCCGACAGCAATGAAAGGCCAGATCAGGACTGCGAGGATGAGAAAGGTGAGCGCTTCACGCTTCTTCTGGCCGGTTTCGCTTATTTCAGACCGCATTCTAGAATGTTCCGACGTGAGCGGATGACTGAGGCAAGACTTGAGGTCCGATGCTGGTTTCACGCTTCCGTGAAGGTTCACAACAGCTCTCAATGCTACAAGCTTACGCAAGCTCCTGCCGGATAGATGATTTCGTCAGGCGACCCGGCACAACAGGGAGTTTTGCGCGGCATCATCTGGCAACAACATCGGCAAGTCTCCCTTGCACCTCATCTGTAGGGTTTCGAGCCATGGCTGGATACTCAGGAGAATTCCTAAGGGTTTCCCCTGAGTGGAACCCTGTCCGCCAGACAAAGCGAGGGCGCAGTTAGTCTTCCTCCATGATCCAGTTTGAGCGGGGTCAAAGAGACCGCTCGCCGGATCGGTATGGTCTCGATCAGTCGCGGGAGCATCCTGTTCCCGGCGCCTGCAAAGGTCCGCTTGATGTGCCCCGTCTCCGCATTCTCCTCACCGCCTCAGGCTGGCAAGACGGGCATTGTCCTCCGGATCGTCCCTTGCCGCTCCGGCGACGGCGGGCGTCGGAACGCTGGCCTGATCCGGGCGCCGGCCTCAACACCGTGGTGGCATCCGCCCTGGCGGCTGGTTTCTCCGTAGAATTCCGGAATAGCCGGAGCACCCTCGTTGGATCAGCCTTGATGAAGAACCTGAACGGGAGCCCATCTTGATCGTGTGCTCATGCAACGTCTTCTCGGACGGCGAGGTGCGAAACTGCCTCAATCCCGGGCCGGACTGCCCTCGCACGCCTGCACAGGTGTATCGGAGCCTCGGCTGCGGGGCGCAATGCGGGCGCTGCGCCACGACGATCCGCTCCATCATGGACAGGACTCTGGCTCAGAAGCATGCCTGCTCGGAGGATTGCGGAGGGAATTGCCCGCTGACGCAGCAGGCCAACATGAACGAGCCTCCGGCGCGCCAAAGATGGCAACGCCGTTCCCTTGGGTGGAGGTAGGGCATAGGAACCGCCTGCCAGCATAAGCTTTCGGGACCCGAGAACCGGGCTGGCAGGCTTCAGGCCGCGACGTTCCCGTGGGTCCTTACATACTCAAGGGTTCGTGGTCTCTTCGGGGAGGATGTGCCGCGTGGCCCACAGGGCCGCCTGCGTGCGATTGCATGCGCCGATCTTCTTCAGAATGGCCTTGACGTGAACCTTCACCGTTGCTTCGGAGAGATTGAGCCTGCGAGCGATCACCTTGTTGGGCGCCCCCTCCCTGATGCAGTTCAGGATCTGGGCCTCCCTCTGGGAGAGCTTCCGATGGTCCTGGCCTGCGCGCTCCATGATGCTTGTGACCCGCGCCTCCTGGATTTTGCTGTCCTCCGACATCTTGAGGATGACCTCGGACGGCAGGACGACCTCCCCGAGCATCACCAATTCCAGGGACTTGATCAGAACGTCATGCTGGGAGGATGACAGGCAGAAACCATCGACTCCGGCCTCCCTGGCCGACAACACGGCATCGGGCTTGAAGTGGTCTGCCAGGATGACGATCCTCGCGCCGGGGAAGCGCATCTTGAGGCAGGAGATTAGATTTGCGGGTTCAAGGGCGCTGTCGTTCCCATCGACAATGAAGAGAAGGGATACGCTGTCAAGGATCTCCGGCACCTGAGACGGGTTCCGGATCGCCTCGTGCCACACGGCAAAGTCCGTTCCTGAAAGGATGCGCTCCAATCCAAGGTGCATCAGGGAGCTGGTGCATAGGGGGACGACGAGGAACGGCTTGCCGCCGAAGGCGACATCGTGCCGGGATCCGGCTGCTTTCTGCAACAACATGAATGTCCTGCCTTCTCAAGCCGGATCGTGGCTTCCGCGATCCGGAGCCTTAAGGCTTCATCGAATGATGTAGACGATTTTGCGGGACGCGGCGTCGACAATGACGCGATGTCCGTTGACTACGGCATAGCGGTAGGTTTCGTGCTTCGGGATCGGATGAAGGGCTATGGTCTCCGGCAGGGCCTCCCCGATGGCCGCGCTGTGCGTGAGCCGTGTCGTTGCAACAGCCTCCTGCCGCGGTGATAGGTCGACTGCCAAGCTGCGCGCAGCTTCCAATACGGCGGATTGCTGGGACGCCACTGGAGGGGAGTTCGCCTGATCGGTGGCATTGGGCGCCGTCGTGGGCGTGGCGACGGTTCCCGCTGAAAAGACGAGGAAAGCCAGGTGATACGCGGCTCGCATGCTAACCCTCTATCACTAGCCATGATGAGGGGAGAACGGATCGCCTCACCCGTTTATTCCAGCAATAATGGAAAAATCGTTCTCAAGCCTCCCAGCGAAGCTCAGGAGGACGTCTCGGCAAGCGCCTCGGCTTCGGCCCCATCCACCAAAGGCTCTCCGGCGCCGATGCCTTGTAGATAGGCTGCCATGGGATCATCTCCGGAACTGGGGACGTAACCAGCATCACCAGCCGCTTTGGCAAGCGCAAAGGTGACAATCCAGTCCTGCCTGCGGCACGCCACGGCCTCTGCCGTGCCGGACGCTGCATGAAGCCTGAACTCCCGGCACAGGGACCCGTCCGCAACGCGGTAAGTGGAGATCACGCGCATGCGCCCGGCGGCAACCTGAAGTTCCTGTCCCGAGCCAACACGACTCAACCCCGCCCGGATGTCGGGATTCTCCAGCTGCGCAATGACGCCGCTGACCTCGGTATCCATCTGTCGCCCCGCGAAATAACCCAGGCCAAGGCTGACGGCAGCAACGGAGGCCGCCAGAGCGATGGCAGTCGACGGATATCCCCAGCGCGATCTTTCGGCGACGACGGAACGCGGACCAGCCGCCGGCGCTCTGTTTCCTTTTCCCTCATACGCTTCGATCCGGGCCAGAACCGCTGCGTGCAGCTCAGGCGGGACATCGGCAGCAAGCGCGCTGGAAAAGGCCGAACGCGTGAGGCGACGGCTTTGCTGGAAATCCAGGATACGCCTTGCGACGCCAGGATCTTCCGCCATCGCCCTTGCCACTGCGGTGGCAACCGGCTCGTCGAGCTCGCCATCCGCAAAGGCCATCAGGATCTCGTCGCTGAGATGCAGCTGCGACATGGGTCCACCTCCGGCATCATTCTGCAGCGCTCAGGCGGCTGCGGTCATTTCCACAAGGCGCTTGCGGGCGCGCGCAAGGCGGCTCATCACCGTCCCAACCGGCACATTCAGGATCTCGGCGGCTTCCCTGTACGAGAGATCCTCGCCGCAGACGAGGACGAGCACCTCGCGCTGCTCCTGAGGGAGGGCGTCGATGGCCTTCTGGACCTTGGACAGGACCAGGCGACTGAAGATCGGGTCCTCGCCTGCATCGCCGATCAGCTGCGTCTGCGTCGTCACATCTTCCGTCATGCCTTCAGCTCTTGTCCGTCTCAGGTGGTCGATCCAGTGATTGTGGAGAATGCGGAGCATCCATGCATCGAACCGACTTCCCGGCGCCCAGCTGTCCGCACGGGCCAGGGCCCGCTCGCACGCCCCCTGAACGAGATCGTCCGCAAGGGTCTGCGAGCGGCAGAGCACCAAAGCAAAGCGCCTCAGGCGTGGCAGAAGAGCCACCAGTTCCTGTCCTATGGCTGCCGGCATTCCTGCTCCGCAAGGCCTGATGGATTGATAACGGAGAAGCTAGTCGATTTATTCCATGCTCAAGAGGAGGTTCGCCTGCCCCCTGCTCCGTTTCGAGCTCCTGCAGACACGAAAAGGGCGGCCCGAAGGCCGCCCTCCCGATAGAGAAATTCGGATTCCTTAGCGGATGACCTGCACGATCTTGCGGGAGCCGGGCTCGACAAGGACGGGGGTGTTGTTCACGACCGTGTAGCGATAGCCCTTGACCTTGTACTCGGCAGGAACCTCATAGAAGGTCACGCCGGATTCCGGGAGAACCGCACCCACGCGCACCTCTTCCTTATAGGTGTAGGAAGGAACCTTCTGCGTGGTGACATACTGGCGGAACTCCGGCTGCTGCTGATCGGCGATGCCGCCGACGATGGCGCCCGTCACGCCACCCACGGCCGCACCGACCGGGCCGCCGACAATCGCGCCGCCCACGGCACCCGTGGCCGCGCCGGCGGCAGCGCCGCCCGACTGAGCGAAGGCCGCTGCGGGGGCAAGGGAGGCCAGAACGACGCTGGCAAGCAGGATCTTCTTCGACATGGTCTTGACTCCTCATTACAACGTTCGGGCGGAACACCCGGCCTCCCAACAACGCGCCTCCCTAAGAGTAGTTTCCGCGAAATCTGACTCTTTCGCGCTCCTGCGCAGCATTGAAATCAATATGAATGAAAGCTGAACGAGTTTTATTAGAAATATTCATCCAAGCAGCGGGCTCTTATTTGCTTGCGCGCCGCTCCGCGGACCCATTTTACCCATAGAGACGCGCAAGTCGTCATTTCCGATGCATGGGCTTTGTGGTATCTATACGCAGACCGGCATGACAGCGTTGCTCAGAAACCATCCTCATGCCTTGGCCGTTATGTTTTATTGACCATATCGACCAGCCGCCTGCGGACTCGACACGGGTGCCGGCCGCAGGCCACGAAGGGCAAGCTCGATGGCATCGAAACAACGCCCATTCCTTATTGCAGCCTCGTGCGTTGCCCTCACTCTCCCCCTCGGCCTTCGCCTCGACCTGGAATGGAACAGCCAGCTTGTGCTGACATCCTCGCCTGCTGCGGCCAAGGAGGCAGACGGAGGCGGCAAAGGCGACGGCAGGGGAGAGGGTAACGGCAATGCCGGGAACGGCGCGGGCAGTGGCAATGCCGGCAGCCCGGGCAATGGAGGAGGCAACGGGAACTCCGGCAGCGCTGCAGGCCCTGGCGGCGGCGCCAGTGCAGGAAACAACAGCGGCAACGCAGGAGGCAGTTCTGCTGGAGGCCGCGGGGACGGCCCGGGTGCCGGCAGCCCGAACAACGGCAACGGCAATGCCGGATCCAGCAACGGGAACGCATCGGGACAGGGCAGCGCATCCGGTCCCGGGCGATCGCCGGACAACGGGAGAGATTCGGCTCCAGGCCGCTCCAGGGGCTCGGACGCAAGTCACTCCCCGGCGAGCCACGGCCGAGCCTCGGGCCAGGGCGCCGGTCATTCCCGGAAGGGGTCGCAAGCCTCTCCTGCCGCCGCTCCCGGAGCCCTACCCGGATTTCTCGAACACCTGTTCCACGGCCTTCGCCCCGCGGCGCCGCTGCCGGCGAGCATTCCCGAGAAAGCGGCAGTTCGCCAGAACGCCGCCCAGGCCAAACCTTCGCCTTCGACCCCTCGGGCAAGAGCGGTCGAGAACGAGCGCAACCGTCACGACAAGGACAGAGACAGGGGCAGGGAACGGGCCGATGCGGGCCAGAGGGAGCGCGCACGAAGCCGGATCGAGGCGTCCGTCGCAGAGCCTAGGCCAGTGCCCCGCGACAGCCATGCCGCGGCCGAACCATCCCTGCCCAAGCCGGTTCGCGCGCAGCGCTCGATCGTGGCGGCGGGTCTCACTTCCGGAAACCTTGCACGCCTCAAGGCACAAGGCTTTCAAGCCCAGGCCGCAACCAAAGGCACCCTGGCGAGCGTGGTCCGGCTCGTCCCTCCGCGAGGCATGTCGCTCGCTCAGGCCAAGCGCAGGGTCCAAACGGTGGATGCAGGCGCCGCAGCCGATTTCGATCACTTCTACTACACGGACGAAGGCCCAGGCTGCACCGGGCCGGGCTGCGAGGCGGTGTCCCTGGTGGGATGGAATCTGCCCGCCTCCAGGCAATGCGGCCCGGCTCCCACAATCGGCCTGATCGACACCGGCATCGACCGCGAGCACGAGGCTCTTCGGGGGCAGGAGATCGAGGTCGTGCCGACGATCCGAAAGCCCGGCAGCTCCTCGCAGCGGGATCACGGCACCGCCGTGGCCGCGCTCCTCGTCGGCAGGGGCGGCAGCAGCAACCCGGGCCTGCTGCCCGGCGCGCGTCTCCTTACGGTGGACGCCTTCTACCGGGATCGCGGAACGGCGGACCGAACGGACGTGACGATGCTGGTGACGGCGCTGGAGGCACTGGCCGAACGGAACGTGCGCGTGGTGAACATGAGCCTGTCCGGTCCGCCCAACGAGGTGCTGAAGAAAGCCATTCAATCCGCTCAGGACAAGGGGATGATCATCATCGCTGCGGCGGGCAACAACGGGGCGGGAGCCGAGCCCTCCTACCCGGCCGGCTATCCGGGCGTGGTTGCCGTCACGGCCGTCGACCGGCGTCTCGGGGTCTATCCCAGGGCAACCCAGGGCGATTACATCGACATGGCCGCCCCCGGAGTGGAACTGTGGGTCGCCGCCCCGGGCGGAGGCGGCACGACGAAGAGCGGCACATCATACGCAGTGCCGTTCGTCTCCGCCGCGGCAGCGGTCCTGCAGGCGTCGGACCCGAAGTTAAACTCCGCACGCCTGCAGGCTATGCTCGAAAGCGGCACGCGCGATCTCGGGCAACCCGGACGCGACAAGACCTATGGAGCCGGTCTCCTGCAGGCGGCCCATCTGTGCACGCCCGAGGAGACCCCAATCGCGCAATCCGCTGCGGAGGCGAAGGTCGAAGGACCCTGAGAGGTTGCCCTCTTTCATCGCGCTCCTGCAGGCGCCCGATCGCGCGCAAGCCTCGGACAGCCTGCATCAGATGTGGAGTTCGCGGCCCAAAGTCTTGAGAGCGGCTTCCTGGAAGGCCTCGCCTTGCGTGGGATGAGAATGGATGGTTCCGGCAATGTCCTCGATGCGGGCGCCCATCTCGAGGGCGAGACCGAAAGCTGCGGAGAGCTCCGATACGCCCTGCCCGACCGCATGGATGCCCAACACCAGATGATTGTCGGCCCGCGCCACCACGCGCACGAAGCCCTCCTCCCCGAGCTTCGTCATGGCCCGGCCATTGGCCGAGAAGGGGAAATGCCCGATGCGCACCTCGCCCATCTTCTGGGCCTCCTCCGGCGTCAGGCCGACGGCAACGATCTCGGGGTCGGTGAAGCACACCGCAGGAATGGCGCGCTTGTCCCAGACGCGCCGGTGGCCGGCCACGATCTCGGCGACCATCTCGCCCTGCGCCATGGCCCGATGGGCCAGCATGGGCTCGCCCGTCACGTCGCCGATGGCATAGATCCCGCGCATCGAGGTCTGGCACCGCTCATCGATACGAATGAAGGGACCATCCATATCGAGGACCAGTTCCTCCATGCCCCAGCCCTGCGTCACCGGCCTGCGGCCGACCGTGACCAGAATCCTGTCGGCGGCCAGAGAAACCTCCGACCCGCTCTCGGTCTCGACCAGCAGCGTGCCGCCGGCTTTTGCCAACCCCTTGGCCTTCGCCCGGGTCATGACCTCGATACCGAGGGCCTGCAGCTTCTTGAGGACCGGCCGCGTCAGCTCGGCATCGTATTGCGGCAGGATGCGGGCCTGTGCCTCCACGACCGTGACCTTCGCGCCCATCTTGGCGAAGGCCGTGCCGAGTTCCAGGCCGATATAGCCGCCGCCGACCACCGCGAGCCGCTCCGGAATCTCCGTCAGGCTCAGAGCCTCCGTCGAGGAAATGACGGAGCCCCCGAACGGCAGGTTCGGCAGCTCGACAGGCGCCGATCCGGTGGCGATGACAACGTTCTCGGCGCGGATGACCTGCCGCCCGGTTTCCGTCTCCACCTCGACCGTCTTGCCGTCGCGGAAGCGGGCATGGCCGTTCACCACCTTGACCTTGGCCCGCTTGAGCAGGCTGGAGACGCCCGTGTTCAGGCGGCCGACGATGGTATCCTTCCACGCGATGGTTTGCGACAGGTCGATCTCGGGCTTCGCCGTGCGGATGCCGAGCCCGTTGCGGCCGGAGGCGAGATGCACGATCCTGTCGTATTCCTCGGCCGCATGGATGAGCGCCTTCGAAGGAATGCATCCGACATTGAGGCAGGTTCCGCCGGGCTTCTTCGCCTCGACGATGACCGTATCGATTCCGAGCTGGCCGGCGCGGATGGCGCAGACATAGCCTCCGGGGCCGGCTCCGATCACGAGGAGCTTGCAGGAAATGTCCTTCATCGGATTCACGACTCCACAAAGATCATCGCAGGCGTTTCGAGCAGGGTCTTGATGCGCTGCACGAACACGGCCGCATCCCAGCCGTCGATGATGCGATGATCGAAGCTGGATGAGAGGTTCATCATCTTGCGGGGGATGAAGGTCGATCCGTCCCAGACCGGCCGCACCATGATCTTGTTGACGCCGACGATGGCAACCTCCGGGTGGTTGATCACCGGCGTCGTGACGATGCCGCCCATGGCACCCAGGGACGTGATCGTGATGGTCGATCCGGTCAAATCCTCTCGCGTGGCCAAGCCCGCCTTCGCTGCATCCGCCAGGCGGTTGAGTTCCGCTGCGCAGCTCCACAGGTCGCGCGCCTCCGCATGCTTGACGACCGGCACCATGAGACCGGCGGCGGTCTGCGTCGCGATCCCGATGTGAACGCCGCCGTGCTGGTGGACGACTCCGGCTTCATCGTCATAGATCGCGTTCAACTGCGGCTGCTCGGCGATGGCCTTCACCATGGCGCGCATCAGGAACGGCAGCAGCGTCAGCTTCGGCCTGTCGGCCCGCTTGGTGGCGTTGAGCGACGACCGAAGCTCCTCGAGCGCCGTGACATCGACCTCTTCCACATAGGTGATGTGCGGGATGCGCGACTTGGCGACCGCCATCTTTTCCGCGATCTTGCGGCGCAGTCCAATGACCTTGACGTGCTCGACCGCCGTGTTCGGGGCGAGCCCCGGCGCCTGCACCGCCTGTCGACCGTGGGTCAGGAACGCATCCAGATCCTCATGGGTGATGCGGCCGGCGGGGCCGGTGCCAGGTACCTGCCGGAGGTCGATGCCTGCCTCGCGGGCCCTCAGCCGCACGGCGGGCGAAGCAATCGGCCGCTCGCCCTCGGAGCGCGGCACGGGCGGACGGTGCATCCTCGCGGGAGGTGCCTTCGGCGTCTCGACCGGCCGGGACGGGGCGCTTTCCGCCTGTCGCTCGACGATGGCCTCCGAGGTCTTCACAGCTCCGTCCGCCTGGGCTTCGATCGCTTCGGCACGCTGGGGAGCCCTTTTCGCCTCGCCCTTCGGAATCTCATCCGAGGAGCCGGCGCCGTCCTCGCCACCGACCTTCAGGCGGATCAGGGGCGATCCGATGGCGACCACGTCGCCGATCTCGGCGCCGAGCCATACGACCTCGCCATCGACAGGGGACGGGATCTCGACGGTCGCCTTGTCGGTCATGACCGCGGCCAGAACCGTATCCTCGCGCACGAGGTCTCCGACCTTCACGTGCCACTCGACGAGTTCGGCCTCGGCAATGCCTTCGCCGACATCGGGCATCTTGATCAGGTGCTCGCCCATGTCAGGCCTCCATCGTCTCGACCAGGGCGCGGCCGACGCGGGCCGGCCCCGGGAAGTAATCCCATTCCTGCGCATGCGGATAGGGCGTGTCCCATCCCGTGACCCGAGCCACCGGCGCCTCCAAGTGGAAGAAGCAGTTTTCCTGGACAAGGGCGGCGAGTTCCGCGCCGAAGCCCGACGTGAGGGTTGCCTCATGCACGACCACGCAGCGCCCGGTTTTCCGCACGGATGCGGCAATCGTTTCCAGATCCAGCGGAATGAGGGTGCGCAGATCGATGATTTCCGCATCGATGCCGGTCTCGGCTGCCGCCGCCTGGGCGACATAGACCATCGTGCCGTAGGCGAGGACGGTCATGGCTGCCCCCTCGCGCACGACCGATGCCTTGCCGAGTGGCAGGGTGAAGTGACCGCTCGGCACTTCGCTCAGTTCATGCTTGGACCAGGGTGTGACGGGACGGTCGTGATGGCCGTCGAAGGGACCGTTGTAGAGGCGCTTCGGCTCCAGGAAGATCACCGGGTCCGGATCCTCGATGGCCGCGATCAGGAGTCCCTTGGCATCATAGGGGTTCGACGGCACCACCGTCTTCAACCCGGCCACGTGGGTGAACAGGGCCTCCGGGCTCTGGCTGTGGGTCTGCCCCCCGAAGATGCCGCCGCCGGTCGGCATCCTGATGACGATGGGGCAGGTGAACTCGCCGTTCGAGCGGTAGCGCAGCCTGGCAGCCTCGGACACGATCTGGTCGTAGGCCGGGTACATGTAATCGGCGAACTGGATCTCGATGCAAGGGTGAAGGCCGTAGGCCGCCATGCCGATGGCGGTTCCCACGATGCCGGACTCGCTGATGGGGGCATCGAAGCAACGTGTCTTGCCGTATTTCTGCTGCAGGCCCGCCGTGCAGCGGAACACGCCGCCGAAATAGCCGACATCCTCGCCGAACACGACCACGCGCTCGTCGCGCGCCATCATCACGTCCATGGCGTCCCGGATGGCTTCGATCATCGTCATGCGCGGCATGGCTCAGACCCCCGCCTGCTGGCGCTGCCGGCGCAGATGCGGCGGCATTTCGGCATAGACTCCGTCGAACATGTCGCGAGCGGAGGGCTTGCCGCCCGCATGCAGCGTGCCGTAGCTCTCCGCCTCCTTCTGGGCGGCGATCACCGTGTCGAGAATTTCAGCCTCCGCCTGTTTGTGCCGCTCCTCGGACCAGGCGCCCCGCGCGATCAGGTGGTTCTTCAGGCGGATGATCGGATCGCCGAGGGGCCAGGCGTCGGATTCCGTCTTGGGGCGGTAGGCCGAGGGATCGTCGGAGGTCGAATGCGCTCCGGCCCTGTAGGTCACGTACTCGACGAGCGTCGGTCCGAGGTTGCGGCGCGCGCGCTCGATGGCCCATTTCGCAACCGCATAGACGGCGAGGTAATCGTTGCCGTCCACCCGCAGGGACGGAATGCCGAAGCCAAGCCCGCGCGCGGCGAACGTGCCCGAGCCGCCGCGGGCAATGCCCTGGAAGGTGGAGATCGCCCATTGATTGTTGACGATGTTGAGCACCACCGGCGCCTTGTAGGTCGATGCAAAGACCAGGGCCGCGTGAAAGTCGGACTCCGCCGTCGAGCCGTCGCCGATCCAGGCGGCCGCAATCTTGCTGTCCTTGCTGATCGCCGACGCCATCGCCCAGCCCACCGCCTGAACGTATTGCGTGGCGAGGTTGCCCGAGATCGTGAAGAAGCCGTGCTCCTTGGATGAGTACATGACGGGCAGCTGGCGCCCTTTGAGCGGATCGCGCGAATTGGAATAGACCTGGCACATCATGTCGACCATGGAATATCCACCGGCAATCAGCAGACCGGCCTGCCGATAGGTCGGGAAATTCATGTCGCCGGGCGAGAGCGCCTTGCGGAAGGCGCAGCTGATCGCCTCCTCGCCGAGGTGCTGCATGTAGAAGGACGTCTTGCCCTGGCGCTGCGCGATCAGCATGCGCGCATCGAAGGTGCGCAGCGTCATCATGTGGCGCATGCCCTCGATGAGTTCCTCGTCGCTCAGGAGCCCGGACCAGGGCCCCACCGCCTCGCCCGCGCGGTTGAGGACGCGGATGATCGAGAAGGCGAGGTCGCGGATGGATTCCGGATCCACGTCGACCTCGGGCCTGGGAACGGCCCCGGCCTTCGGGATTTTCACATTCGAGAAGTCGGGGGTTCCTCCGGGGCGCACGGCTGGTTCGGGGACATGAAGTGTCAGCGGTCCGTAAGCAGTCATGATCGTTTGTTCTCCTGCCCCTATGATCTAGGGACGAAACACCGTCAGGCCATAGGCCAAGCTGCTACAGGATCGCCGGCGCCGCGTCAGCCGGTGCGGCTCCCGACAGGACGGGAACAGGGTATTCCGCAGGTGCTTTTCCACCTCTTTTAGGAGGTCCCCCGGCCCGCGCCGCTCAGGAATCGACGAAGGCGTCCTCGTGCTCGGCCGAGAACCGCCCCAGTTCGTCCATGACCGCTTCCAGGTGAGCCTCCATGGCCCTGCGCGCCGCTCCCGGATCTCGACCCTCGATCGCACGGAAGATCTCCAGATGCTCGGAGAGGGTGACGGCATGGCGACGGGGCGAGGAGAGGAGCCGGCGCACCCGGTCGATGTTGGCGCGCGAGGCATCGATCACGGCAGCGACCCGGGGCAGGCCCAATCCCTCGACCAGGAGGGTGTGGAAATCGAGGTCCAGGGCATAGAAGCCCGGCCGGTCCCCCCGGGAGACGGCCGCCTCCTGCTCCGCGAGGTTGCGGCGAAGCGCCTCAAGGGCGTCTGTCGGCAGCAACTCGGCAGCCTTCTCCGCCACCATGCCTTCCAGAGCCTGGCGGATCAGCATGGATTCCCTGATCTCGGGCAAGCGGATGCGCGCAGCCCGGCTGCCGCGCTGGGGCAGGATCTCCACGAGGCCCTCTGCCGCCAGGCGGCCCAGCGCCTCGGATACCGGGAAGCGGGACACCCCCAGCGCCGTGCAGACGGCACCCTTATCGATGAATTCGCCGGGCTCAAAATCGAGGGCAACGATGGCGGACCGGAGGGATCGCTCCACCTGCTCGGTCGTGTTCCCCCGTGCGCCCCGCTCCAGGGGGGCGAGGAATGGATATCTTTTTCTCTTGTCGAGCGCTTCCATTTGCCTAACATGTTAGTTGATCCGACGGGCTGGCGCCACCGGCTTGTCGCGCTCTTGAGCGGGCGGAGGCTCGCTGCACCACGCAACCGGCCAGAGAGCCGGGCTTTCTCGGAGGAACGCCTATGCCATCCCTGACACGCCGCCTTGCCTTCGGCCTTATCGCTGCCGCAGCCGCCACGCTTCCCGCCTTCCCCGCCAGTGCCCAGACGAAGCTGAAGTGGGCGCATGTGTACGAGACTTCCGAACCTTATCACAAGTGGGCGCTTTGGGCCGGCGAGGAGCTCAAGAAGCGGACCAACGGCAAGTACGCCATCGAAGTGTTCCCGGCCTCCTCCCTGGGCAAGGAAAGCGACATCAACGAGGGCCTCTCCCTCGGAACCGTCGACATCATCTATACCGGCCAGCTCTTCGCCGGCCGCGCTCACGGTCCGCTCGCCATCGGCGGCGCGCCCTACATGTTCCGCGACTTCGGCCACTGGAATGCCTTCCGCAAGTCGGACCTCTTCAGGGAGCTCGGCCAGGGATACGAGAAGAAGACGGGTCACCGGGTGGTGAGCCTCACCTATTACGGCGAGCGCCACGTGACCGCCAACAGGGACATCACCAAGCCCGAGGACATGAAAGGGCTGAAGATCCGGGTGCCGGATGCTCCGCTCTACACCATGTTCCCCAGATCCGTCGGCGCCAACCCCACGCCGATCGCCTTTGCGGAAGTCTATCTCGCCCTCTCGCAGGGAGTGGTCGACGCCCAGGAGAACCCTCTCGTCACGATTCAGGCCAAGAAGTTCCACGAGGTCCAGAAGAACATCGTGCTCACCGGCCATATCACCGATGCCCTGCTGACCATCGTGTCCGGCGGCACGATGAAGCGCCTGTCGGCGGACGAGCAGAAGGTTCTGAGCGAAGTCCTGCAGGAGGCGGCCGACAAGTGCACGGACGATATCGCGAAGATGGAGAAGGAACTGGTCGAGTGGTTCAAGGGCCAGGGCAAGAACGTCGTGACCGTCGACCGCACGCCTTTCCGGGAAGCGGTGGTGAAGGCGCACATGGGTCCGGACGCAACTTGGGACAAGGCGGTCTACGATCGTCTGCAATCGGTCAAGGCAGCCACGAACTGATGCATGCCTGAGACCCTCTCCCCGGATGGGGAGAGGGTCTTCCGTCAATGCGCAAAAAGCGAGAGCGAATGTCCGTCATGCATAACACCCAGGCTCCTGCCCTGAGGCCAGGGACAGATCATGCCACCGGCTCGGAGGACCTCCAGCAGGAAATGGATGTCTTGTTCGAGCAATGGCAGGAGGAGGAGGCCAAGGTCGATCTCTCCGATCTGCGCTGGACGGATGCTCTTGTCTTCGCGATCTTCTGGATCCTGTTCGGCGTCGTCTTCCTGCAGTTCTTCACCCGCTATGTTCTGAACAACTCGCTCGGCTGGACGGAGGAGATCGCCCGCTATCTCCTGATCCTCGTCACCTTCGTCGGATCGATCACGGCCATGCGCAAGGGCTCGCACATCGCCGTGGAGGCTCTTCTCGTCTACCTGCCGCGGGAGGCCAGGCACTGGACCCTCGTCGCCGTAGACGGACTCGTTGCGCTCTTCTGCGGGGCCATGGCCTGGTATGCCTATCAGCTGGGCGCCCTGGCCCCAGGCTACATGGTCTCCATCGATATCCCGAAAGGCTACATGTACTGGGCCGTGGCTGGGGCTCTCGCAGGCATCACCGTTCATGCGACCTTGCGCTTCCTGCGACGCCTGCGGCGTCAGGAGGACGATGCGCCTCATGGCCTCACCATCGACTGATTGCGGAGACCTTCATGCTCATTACCCTGATGCTTGTCGCGCTCCTGATCATGATCGTGATCGGCGTACCGATTGCAGTTGCGCTCGCCGGCTCCTCGCTGCTCTTTCTTCTCGCCGGCAACCTGACGGGAGAGGTCACGACGCCGGTCATCACCGTCATCCATCGCATGGTGAACGGCGTCGACTCCTTTCCTCTGCTTGCCGTGCCGTTCTTCATCATGGCCGGCAACCTGATGAACTCCGCCGGGATCACCAAGCAGATCTACGATTTCGCCGTCGCCGCCGTCGGCTGGCTGAGGGGCGGCCTCGGGCACGTGAACGTGGCAGGATCCGTGATCTTCGCGGGAATGTCGGGAACGGCAGTGGCGGATGCGGGAGGCCTCGGCACGATCGAGATCAAAGCCATGCGCGATCATGGCTATGACACGAAATTCGCCGTGGGCCTGACGGCGGCCTCCTCGACGATCGGGCCGATCATTCCCCCTTCCCTGCCTCTGGTCATCTACGGCGTCGTCGCCAACGCCTCGATCAACGCCCTCTTCGTTGCCGGCATCATTCCGGGCCTGATCATGGCGCTCTTCATGTCCGCCACGGTGGCGCTCTATGCTCACCGGTACGGGATCGGCCGCGATGCGCGCTTCGAACTCGGCCGCCTTGGGCGCTCGTTCCTCAATGCGTTCCTTCCTCTCCTCACACCTGCGATCATCATCGGCGGCATGAGCTTCGGCCTGTTCACGCCGACGGAAGCGGCGGTTTTTGCCTGCGCTTACGCGCTCCTGCTCTCCACCGTGATCCACCGAACCTTCAACCTGGTTCTCGCAGCCCGCGGGCAGCGGCCGCGCTACTCCGTGCTGAGCCTGCGCCAGTTCGTGCGGGTGACCATGGATACGATCGAGACCACCGCCGTCGTCCTTCTCATCGTGGCGGGCGCTTCGATCTTCGGCTGGGTGCTCACCACCACCCGCACCACGGATGCCTTGGGCGAATGGATCATCGCCTATGCGGCCGATCCGATCACCTTCCTGATCCTGGTCAACGTGTTCCTCCTGATCGTCGGCTGCTTCATGGAAACCATTGCGGCCATCACGATCCTGACCCCCGTGCTGCTGCCGGTGGCCCTGAAGCTCGGGATCGATCCGGTGCATTTCGGCCTCATCATGGTGCTGAACCTGATGATCGGGCTCCTGACGCCACCGGTCGGCATGGTGCTCTATGTGCTGACCCGGGTGGCCAAGATCTCGTTCGAGGACTGCATGAGGGCCTGTGCCCCCTGGCTGGTCCCGCTCCTCATCGTCCTCGGGATCATCACCTTCATCCCGCAGACTGTCCTGTGGCTGCCGCAGTTCCTCAAGGAACTCGGCTATCTCTAAGAAGAACAAGAATGACCATGAACACACCTCGCACCATCCGCCTTTCCCCCGATGATAACGTGGTCATCGCCATCGATCTCGTCAGCCAGGGGGCGAATGCCGCCGGATTGACGGCCCGCGAGCGCATCCTGCGCGGCCATAAGATGGCCATCGAGCCCATCCGGGAGGGGGAGCCGATCCGGAAGTTCGGTCAGATCATCGGCTTCGCCAAAGCCCACATCGCTCCCGGCGAGTGGGTGCACGAGCACAATGTCGGCCTGCACGACTTCGAGCGCGATTACGCATTCTGCGCCGAGGCAAGGGACGACGACCTGCTTCCGCCCGAACTGCGCGCGACCTTCCAGGGCTATCGGCGCGCTTCGGGCAAGACGGGCACCCGGAACTACATCGGCATTCTCACCTCCGTGAACTGCTCGGCCTCCGTGGCCCGGTTCGCCGCGGCGGAGGTGGAGCGCTCCGGCATCCTGCTTCAATACCCCAACATCGACGGCATCGTCGCCATCGTGCACGGGACCGGCTGCGGCCATGCAGCCTATGGCGAGGGGTTCGACATTCTGCGCCGGACGCAGTGGGGCTATGCAAGCCATCCGAACTTCGCAGGCGTGATCATGGTGGGCCTCGGCTGCGAGGTGTTTCAGATCGGGCGCATGAAGCAGGAATACGGCCTGACCGAAACGGAAACGTTCCGTACCCTGACGATCCAGGAAACCGGAGGGACCCGGCGGACGGTGCAGGCGATCGTCGATGCGGTGAAGGACATGCTGCCGATCGCCGCGAAGACGCAGCGCGAGACCCGACCCGCGTCGGAACTGGTGCTGGCGCTGCAATGCGGCGGCTCCGACGGCTATTCCGGTCTCACCGCGAACCCGGCTCTGGGCGTGGCCTCCGATCTGCTCGTCCGCCACGGCGGCACCTCCATCCTGTCCGAGACGCCCGAGATCTACGGTGCGGAACACCTGCTCACGAGGCGCGCCGCAACCCGGGAGATCGGGGAAAAGCTCGTCTCGCGCATCCGGTGGTGGGAGGCATACACCGCCCGCAACGGTGGCGAGATGAACAACAATCCATCCCCCGGCAACAAGGCGGGCGGCCTCACGACGATTCTCGAAAAATCCCTCGGCGCTTCAGCCAAGGGCGGGCGCTCCACCTTGAGAGCCGTCTACGAGTATGCCGAACCGGTCAAGGAGCATGGCTTCGTCTATATGGACACACCAGGCTACGACCCTGTCGCAGCAACGGGGCAGGTGGCCGGCGGCGCCAACCTGATCGCCTTCACCACCGGACGCGGGTCCGCTTTCGGCTGCAAGCCGGCCCCCTCCCTCAAGCTGGCGACCAACTCGGACATCTACCGGCGCATGATCGACGACATGGACATCAATTGCGGCGATATCCTCGACGGCACTTCTCTGGAGGATAAGGGCGAGGAGATATTCCAGACCCTTCTTCGCGTCGCATCGGGCGAGCACACGAAGTCCGAACAGCTGGGCTACGGCGATCTGGAATTCGTCCCCTGGCAGGTGGGAGCAGTCATGTGAGGAGCGGCCATGGCCGCTCTTGGATTGCCATCTTGCCGCAGGGGAATATGGTTAACCTCCTGTTAACCATATCTGGCTGATGATGCCCGAGTTGATCCAGCCAAGGATCAACACTCTCCCAAAAGCAAGCGGGGCACGGATGTACTGTCTCGCTTTGCTTTGGGATGCAGTGCCAGGGGCACGCCACCTCCCTCACATGTTTCCTTTACAGGCTCCGCGGGCGCTCTCTTAAACGGAAGTGAATCGGCCTGCTCGACTCACTCAGGTTTCGGAGACGGGACTGCGCCGGCATGTTCCAGCGGCGCACATCATGGATTCCGGGGCGCCTTCGGTCGTCGATGCGGCGCGAAAAGACGAAAATCTTACTTTGAAGCTCTTTCAAAGAGGCGAATTCAGCATCCTTCTCAAGGGCGTAGCGGCTGTTTTAGAAAGCCTCTGATTTTCATCTAACCTCTTGATAAAGCTTATCTCTTTCCGATATCCAGTCCTCATCGTCCGCAGGATCGCACTCTGCCACGGGCCGGTATGGCCGCCGAGGGATTCCGCGATCGCGACGTCCTTTTCGAAGTCTCTTGGTCAGGCTGCCTTCGCGGCCACCCGCAACCACGAGGGAGGAGTTCATGGGGATGAGCACCTGGAACGAGCCTGGAGCGACGGCAGGAAGCGTGTGGGCGTGCCTTGCACTCCTTCTTCCCTTCAGCGGAACGGCCCTCGCCCAGGAGAGCCCTGCCGCTTCGGGCTCGCTGCGCATCGAGCTGAACAAGATCGAGGCATCCGGAGAGAACTGCCGCACGTACTTTCTCATCGACAACCAGAAGGGCGAAAGCTGGCGTTCGCTGAAGCTCGATCTGTTTGCTCTCGATGCTGATGGCGTCGCCGCCAAGCGGCTGGCGGTGGAGGTAGGCCCGGTGCCCGGCCGCAAGACGCTCATCAAGCTCTTCGACTTCCCTGGACTGAGCTGCAGCCGCTTCGGTCGTGTCCTGCTCAATGACGTTCTGGCCTGCGATGGCGTAGTCAGCTCGCGCGAGGAATGCCTATCCGGCATCGACACGGCCTCGCGCGTCGGCACCGTGTCTTTCGTGAAGTGAGATTGCGATCATGAATGGCATTGCCCCTGCGACGACGCACGACCTATCCTTTATGAGCCTGTTCCTGCAGGCGGACCCCATCGTGAAAGGCGTCATGATCCTGCTCGTCCTGGCCTCCCTCGGCTGCTGGACGATCATCATCGAGAAGGCCATGCGCTCCAGGAGCATTCGCCGTCAGGCACGCCTTTTCGAGGTCGCGGCCCAGAGGGGCGAGCGGCTTCAGCCCGATGCTTCGAGCCTTGTCGGACAGATCGTGGCAGCAGGACACGAGGCTTGGCGAGATCAGGATCCGTCGGAGAGCCGCGCCGAGCGGCGGGAGCGCATCGAGCGCGCCATGCGGCTGGCCCTTTCGGGCAACATGCGACAGCTCCAGATTGGCCTCCCCTTCCTTGCGACCATCGGCTCGGCTGCCCCCTTCATCGGCTTGTTCGGAACGGTGTGGGGCATCATGAACTCGTTCTCGGCCATTGCGGCGAGCCAGGATACCAGCCTCTCCGTCGTCGCTCCCGGCATCGCGGAAGCCCTGTTTGCCACGGCTATCGGCCTTGTGGCGGCCATTCCGGCGGTGATCGCCTACAACAAGCTCACCACCGATCTCGCACGCCTTCAACAATCCTTCATCGCAGGGATTGCCGCGCTCGGCGACCGTCTGGCACGGGACCGCACGCCTCACCTCCGAGCGGAGGCGGCCGAGTAATGGGCATGGGACCGATCCGGTCGCAGGATGCTGACGACGAGTTCGGCGCCGCGCCCCTTTCCGAGATCAACGTCACGCCGCTGGTCGACGTCATGCTGGTGCTGCTCATCATCTTCATGGTGGCAGCCCCCCTGATGACCGTCGGATTGCCCGTGCAATTGCCCAAGACGGCAGCGCCGAAACTGGCCCAGCCGAAGCAGCCGGTCGTGATCAGCATCGACAGGCAAGGTCAGCCGTTCCTCGAGAAGGAGCCGCTGACGCCGGATGCGATGATGCCTCGGCTCAGGACGCTTGCGGGAGAAGACCCGTCTCGGGTTGTGCTGGTTCGCGGCGACAGGGACGTGCCCTACGGCCGGATCGTTGAGATCATGGGACAGGTCAGCGCTGCGGGGTTCAGCAAGGTCTCGCTCGTCGCCCAAGCACCGAGCGGAATGCCGGCTCACTAGGACCTGCAGCAAGCCTGATGTCCGCTCACAGCATGAGATCGCTGCAGGAGCCGAGCCGGCTCGGAACCGCCTTCATCGCGGCGCTGCTTCTGCACGTGTCGGCGCTGACGGCCATGACATTCTGGCCGCACGCGAAGGATAGCCTGCCCGGCGAGCAGGAGATCACCATCGATCTCGCCCCCGCGATGGAGGAGGTGGCGTCCGTTGCGCCGGCCGAAATCTCCGCCGTGGAGGCGCCGCCGGTCGAGCCGGCGCCGGTGCCGCTGGAGCCTGAGAACGTCGAGCCTCCACTGGAGGAAGTGACGGCAGAGCAGCCTCAGGATGTCGCCGAACTTCCCGAGCCGCAGAAAGCGACGGAAGCGCCTCCCGTCAAAGCGGAGATGGCGCCGGAGCCTGAGCCTGTCGTGGCTCTTCCGCCCCCCGAAACGGTGGTCGCAAAGTCCATCCAGGAGCCCCCGCCTTCGAATCCTAAGCCGAAACCCGAGAGGAAGCCGCTACCGCCCAACCCGGTGGAGCGCAAGCCTCCTCCACGCCGGACCGCCGCCCAGCAGGCGCAGCCCCCGTCCGAGGCGCGCCAGGGGCAGGCTTCGTCCTCGCGCGAGAACATGGAAGGAGCCGCGGCTGCGGCCGACCCGAGCGCGCTCAACCGTTATCGAGCAGCTCTCTATGCCGCCGTGAGAAGCCGTCTGCGCTATCCGCCATCGGCAGAGAGCCAGGGCATTTCCGGCACTGCGGAGATACGGTTCACCCTGGACCGCTCAGGACAGGTTCTCAACGTTTCTCTGGTGCGCAGCACCGGCAACCCCCTCCTGGACCAGGCGGCGCTGGCGACGGCGCGCCCCGGCTCGTCCCTCCCGGCCGCGCCGGCTTCTGTGCCGCAGCAGCAATTCACCGTCACGGCGCCGCTACGCTTCAACCCGCGCTAGATGTCCCCGCATTCGCCTTGCTTGACGCCTGTGGGATCAGGACTAACCTGTGCGCAACGAGCGCCTCCTTCGCGATCCTGCTTGCGCCTGAGGGAGATCGATAAGACCTCGTCTTCGACAGGGAGAAACGTTATGGCCGAGAAGGCTTTCGCCTCGACAGGCGATATGTCCGACAAGAACGTGTCGTTCACCGAGATCGGGCCTGATCTCTACGCCTACACGGCTCAGGGCGATCCCAATTCCGGCATCATCGTCGGGGACGACGGCTGCATAGTCATCGACGCGCAGGCCACTCCGATGATGGCCGAGGATGTGATCGCCCGCGTGCGATCCGTGACGGACAAGCCGATCAAGTATGTGGTGCTCTCGCACTATCACGCGGTGAGAGTGCTTGGCGCCTCGGCCTACAAGGCGCAGGGCATCATTGCATCCAATGCCACCTACGACCTGATCGTGGAGCGCGGCGAACAGGACAAGGCTTCCGAGATCGGGCGGTTCCCGCGGCTGTTCCGCGGCGAGAACAGCATTCCGGAGGGGCTGACCTGGCCGACGGTGACCTTCGAGAGCGGAATGTCCGTGTTTCTCGGCAAGCGCGAGGTGAAGCTGTTTCATCTGGGCGCGGGGCACACTGCCGGGGATATCGTGGCCTGGGTGCCGGATGCGGAGGTGATGTTCACGGGCGATCTCGTGGAATACCACTCCGCCTGCTATTGCGGCGATGCCTACCTGCGCGAATGGCCGCTCACCCTCGATGCCGTCCGAGACTTCCAGCCCCGCGCCGTGGTGCCGGGCCGGGGCGATGCGCTTGTCGGCCAGGCGATGGTGAACGAGGCCGTCGCCATGACGCGGGACTTCGTCAACACCCTCTACGCCGCCGCGGAACTGTCCGTCGCGCGCGGGCGCTCGCTGAAGGATGCTTTCGCCGCCACCCGCGAGGCCATGGATCCGAAGTTCGGCTCCTTCGCCATCTACGAGCATTGCCTGCCTTTCAACGTATCGCGGGCCTTCGACGAAGCCTCCGGCATCGACCACCCGGTCATCTGGACGGCGGAGCGGGACCGCGAGATGTGGGCGGCCCTCCAGGTCTAGGCCCCGATGAGGCAGACGTCATGAGCACCCGCAGGACCCTCTACCAGTTCGGCTACCGGCGGTGCCCGGATCAGGATCGTCCCTCCCCTGCCCGTCACCCCGTCGTCGTCGTGGGCGCCGGTCCCGTAGGGCTGTGCGCCGCCATCGACCTGGCGCAGCGCGGCGTGCCGGTAGTTCTTCTGGACGATGCCGACCGCATCGGCGAAGGATCGCGCGGCATCTGCTACGCCAAGCGGACGCTCGAGATCCTTGATCGGCTCGGCGTTGCGCAACCCTGCCTCGAGAAGGGCGTGACCTGGAAGATCGGCAAGGTTTTTCAGGGCAACGACCTGCTCTACGCCTTCGATCTCCTGCCCGAGGGCGGGCACAAGATGCCGGCCTTCATCAACCTTCAGCAATACTACCTGGAGCACGCGCTGGTGGCGCGCGCGGCGGAGATGCCCAACCTGGATCTGCGCTGGCGCAACAAGGTCGTTGGCCTGAGCCACCGCAATGAGGGCGTCACACTGACGGTGGATACGCCGGACGGACCGTACGATCTCGAAGCGGAATGGGTGGTGGCGGCGGATGGAGCGCGCTCGCCTCTTCGCGGCATGCTCAACCTCTCCTTCCAGGGTGAGGTCTTCGAGGACCGCTTCCTGATCGCCGATGTGAAGATGAAGGGAGACTTCCCACCCGAACGCTGGTTCTGGTTCGATCCTCCCTTCCACGAGGGTCATTCCGCTCTCCTGCACAAGCAGCCGGACGATGTCTGGCGCATCGACCTGCAGCTCGGGCCACATGCGGATGCGGAGGCCGAGCAGAAGCCGGAGCGCGTCCTCCCTCGTCTGCGGCAGATGCTCGGGCATGACAGCTTCTCGCTCGAATGGGTCTCCGTCTACCGCTTCCAGTGCCGCCGCCTGGAGCGCTTCGTCCATGGCCGGGTGATGTTTGCCGGCGATGCCGCTCATCAGGTGTCGCCTTTCGGCGCGCGAGGGGCGAATTCCGGCATCCAGGATGCGGAAAACCTCGCCTGGAAGCTGGCGCTCGTCATCAAGGGCGCCGCGCCGGAGAGCCTCATCGACACCTATGATCTTGAGCGCTCCGCGGCGGCGGACGAGAATATCGGGCACTCGACGCGCTCGACCGACTTCATCGCGCCGCGCACGGCACAGGAGCTGCGCTTCCGCAATGCGGCCCTGGCGCTTGCGCGCCACGCCTCCTTCGCCAAGCGCATGGTGAACTCGGGCCGGCTGTCAATGCCCTCCACCTACGAGACGCCGCTCTCAACGCCTGATCGGGACACTTGGTCCGGCTCTCTCAGGCTCGGTGCGCCCCTGCCGGATGCGCCCATGCGCGCTCAGGACGGACGCCCCGTTTGGCTGCTGGAAGCCCTAGGCGGAGAGGAGACGATCCTGCACGTGCCGAATGGGGACTCCCGCCCTGAAGGATCCCGCGTGCTCGTCATCGGGGAGGATCTCATGGACGAGCACGGCCATTTCGCGGAGCGCTTCGACGCCACGCCCGGCAGCACCTACCTGGTACGTCCGGACCAGCACCTCGCAGCGCGCTGGCGGCAGGCCGCGCCGGATCTCGTCAAGAGAGCATCGCTTCGCCTGAGAGGAGTCGACGCATGACCGCGCTCGTGTCCGAGAGCCGCTTTCCCGATCCGGATCGCGCCTACCGCGCCCTCATCGACGCTCATCGCGGATTATCGGATCAAGACAGCGCGGCGCTCAACAGCAGCCTCGTGCTGATCCTTGCCAACCATATCGGCGATCAGGGCGTGCTGGAGGAGGCCATCGCCTTGGCGAAGCAGAGCCTGGAACGGTCGAGCCCGGACCGATCCTGAAGCCAGCCGCCTAGGCGATCCCGAGATAGGCTGCCTTCACCTGAGGGTCGGCGAGGAGTGCGGAGCCTGCACCGCTATAGGCCACCTTCCCGGTTTCCAGCACATAGCCGCGGTCCGCGATCGCCAGGGCGGCGCTGGCGTTCTGCTCCACGAGGAGGACCGTGATGCCATCCTTCCGGAGCGCGACGATGGCGTCGAGAATCTGGTCCACGAGAAGCGGGGACAATCCGAGCGACGGCTCGTCGAGGAGCAGAAGCTTCGGACGTCCCATAAGCGCGCGCCCGATGGCAAGCATCTGCTGCTGGCCGCCGGAGAGGCCGCCTGCCAGGAGGTGGCGCTTCTCGGCCAGAATCGGGAACATGGCGAAGACGCGGTCGCGATCCCGTTCCACCTCCTTGTCGCGACGCCGGTAGGCGCCGAGCCGCAGGTTGTCCTCGACGGTGAGAGGGCCGAAAACCTGCCGGCCTTCCGGGGACTGGGTGATGCCGATTTCCACCCTCTGATGCGGCGCAAGGCGGTCGATGCGCTGCCCGTTGAAGCGGATTTCGCCGCCGGTGATCGGCTGCACGCCGGAGATGACCCGCAGCAGCGTCGTCTTGCCGGCGCCGTTCGAGCCGACGAGCGCCACCACCTCGCCGGTGCGCACTTCGAGGCTGATGCCTTTGAGCACCTCGATCCGGCCATAGGCGCTGCGTAGGTTTTCGACCTCAAGCACGGGCGGCCTCCCTTGCGCCGTGCTGTCCCAAATAAGCCTCAAGGACCTTCGGGTCATCGCGCACCTCCCGCGGTGTTCCCTCGGCGAGAGGCCTGCCTCGATCGAGAACCAGGATCCTGTCCGAGATCTTCATCACCAGCTTCATGTCATGCTCGACGAGAACGACTGCGACGCCCCTGTCGGCGACCTGCCGGATAAGGTGGTCGATCTCCTCGGTCTCGACCGCATTGCAACCCGCCGCGGGCTCGTCGAGCAGCAGCACGCGGGGCTCCGCCGCCAGGGCGCGGGCAATCTCGAGGCGCTTGCAGGCGCCGTAGGGCAGCGAGCCGGCGGGAACATCGGCAACATCCTTCAGGCCCACATAGGCCAGAAGGTCGAGCGCCGCCGCCCGCGTCTCACGATTCTGGTGCGTGACGGAGGGCAGCCGGAACAGCGCAGGAAACAGGCTGCACTTCTCCCGCAGATGGCGCCCGACCATCACGTTCTCGCAGGCCGTCATGCGCTGGAAGATCTGGAGGTTCTGGAAGGTGCGCGAGAGGCCCCGCGCCGCCAGCCTGTGGGGAGCCATTCCCGTCACGTCCTCGCCGGCCAGATGGATCGTGCCGCGGCCTGCCGTGTAGACCCCGGAGACGATATTGAAGAGCGTGGTCTTTCCGGCGCCGTTCGGGCCGATGATCGACAGGATCTGCCCCGGGCTGACCGAAAAACTCACGCCGTCGACGGCTTTCACGCCACCGAAGGAGATGCCCACGTCCGCTGCCTTGAGGATGCTCATGAGCGTGCCTTCCGGAGAAAGAGGCTGGAGAGGGTCGGCACGATGCCGCTGCGCATGAAGATCATCGATACGATGATGATGAGGCCGAGGAGGAGATGCTCGTATTCGTGGAACACCGTCAGGACCTGCGGCAGGGTGATCAGGACGGCCGCACCCACGATGCTGCCGACCACAGACCCGAGGCCGCCGAGGACCACGATGGTGACGAGCTCGACGGAATGGAGGAAGCCTGCCTGGTCCGGATTGATAAATCCGTTCATGAAGGCGAGAGCCGATCCGGCAAGCGACGCATAGACAGCGGCGATGACGAAGGCCTGCAGCTTGAAACGCGCCACATCGACGCCGACGACCTGCGCAGCCACCTCGCTGTCGTGCAGGGCGCGGAACGCACGCCCCGTGGGCGTATCGTCGAGGTTGAGGGCGATCCAGGTACCGATAAGCAGAAGCCCCCCCGTCACCCAATACCAGGTGTAGGACCCGCTGACGCGCCAGCCGAACAGGGTCAGTCTTTCGACCGGCATGCCGTCCGGTCCGCCGGTCCAGCGGCTCTCGGTGGTGATCACGAGCGCCACCAGAACGCCGAGGCCGAGGGTGGCGATGGCGAGATAATGACCCTTGAGCCGCAGGATCGGACGTCCGACGAGGAAGGCGAGCAGAGCCGAAAGACCGGCTCCGAGGAGAAGCGCCGCCCATGAGGGGATGCCCAGATGCACCGGCCCGATGGCGACGGCATAGGCGCCGATGCCGAAGAAAGCCGCATGACCGAGGCTGACCTGACCGGCTTGGCCCATGAGGATGTTGAGGCCGATCGCCGCCAGTGCGGACACCCATACGAGGGATGCCACACGGAAGTAGTAGCTCGACGGAAAGACGAAGGGGAGGATGCCGATCACGACCGCCAGCACGGCAAGGGTCAAGAAGCGCTGGTTCATCAGGGCTCGCATGCTCAAACCCTCTCGACGACGCGCCGTCCGAACAGGCCTTGGGGAGCCGCGAACAGGACGATGAGGATCACGAGGAAAGCAAACGCATCCTTGTAGGTCGAGCTCAGGTAGCCTGCACCGAAGGCTTCGAGCAGACCGAGCAGGAGTCCGCCGACAACCGCTCCGACGGGATTGCCCATGCCCCCGAGCATGGCGGCGGCAAAGCCCTTCAACGCCAGCAGCGTGCCGACATCGTAACTTGTGAGGGTGATCGGCGTGACGAGGATGCCGGCGATGGCGCCGATGGCGGCCGAGCCGCCGAAGGCCAAGGCCATGATGGTGGTCGTGTTGATGCCGACCAAACGCGCGGCCAAACGATTGGCAGCGGTGGCGAGAACCGCCTTGCCGAGAAGCGTATGCTCGAGGAAGACGTAGAGGGCCAGCACGACGACCGCAGCTCCGCCGAGAACCCAGAAGCTCTGCGGCTGGATCGCAGCCCCCAGAAGGTCGACCGGAGTGTCGCCGGTAAAGGCCGGCAGCTTGTGAAACTGCTTGTCGAAGACAATGGCTGCGAGGCCGCGAAGCAGGATCGATGCACCGATGGTGATGATGATCAGCGTCACGGCCGATGCACCTCGGGCAGGCTCGATGGCGAGGCGGTGAAGAAGCAGCCCGATGACCATTGCCACGACGATGGCGACGAGGGCCGCCAGCGGCAGAGGGACGCCCAGCGCCGAAGCGAACACCGTGACCATGCCGCCCAGCATGACGAACTCGCCCTGGGCGAAATTCACCACGCCGGAGGCGTTGTAGATCAGGGTGAAGCCGAGCGCGACCAGCGCATAGACGGCTCCCACCGTCAATCCGGAGATGAGGAACTGAAGAAACTCGGCCATGACGCTTGCTGCCCCGGATCTTGAGGCGATGGGCGGAAAGCCGCTTGCCCGCTTTCCGCCCGCCGCATTTGCTGCAGGTGTCAGCTGCCCGAAGCCACGAGGCTCCAGTCGCCGTTCTTGATCTCGAGCATGCGGAAAGCCGAGAGGTCGAGACCCAGGTGATCGGTGGCCGACATGTTCACGATGCCGCCCGTTCCTACGAAGCCCTTGGTCTTCTCGATCTCGTCGCGGATCTTCTGGGAATCCGTGGAGTTCGCCCGCTTCATGGCCTCGACCAGGATGAACAGGCCGTCATAGGCGTGCCCCCCGAAGGTGGAGACCGGCTGCTTCGTCGCGCTCTCGTAGGTCTGCTTGTACTCCGTCACCACCTTCTTCTGCGGATCGCTCTCAGGCAGCTTGTCGCCGACGAGAAGGGCTGCCGCCGGCAGCCGCACGCCTTCGGCCGCAGCGCCTGCAAGCTCGATGAAGCTCTTCGAGGCGACGCCGTGGCTCTGGTAGAACGGAATGTTGTTCATGCCAAGCTGGGCATAGTTGCGGGTCACGATGGCCGGGCCCTGGCCGAAGCCGGGATTGACCACGGCCTGCACGCCGGCGGTGTTCTTGATCTTCGTGAGCTGGGCGGTCATGTCGCTGTCGCGCGGACCATAGGTCTCGTCGCTGACGATCTGCATGCCGTAGGTAGGGGCAACCTTCAGGCACTGCGCCCGCATGGAGGCGCCGAAGCCGTCCGTGCCCGAGATCATTCCGATCTTGGTGAGATTGCGCCGCTTGAGATCCTCGAAGATCTTTTCGCAGGCCATCTTGTCGGTGTGCGGCGTCTTGAACACGAACTTGCGCACCGGGTCGATCACCTCGATGGCGCCGGCAAGCGAGATGAAGGGAACCTTGGCATCTTCGAAGACCGGGACCATTGCCATCGTGGTGCCGGTGGTCGTGCCGCCGACCATGGCGATCACCTTGTCGTCTTCGATGAGGCGGGTCGCGAAGGTGCGCGCCTTGTTGGCATCGCCGCCATCGTCGTAGATCACGAGCTCGATCTTCTTGCCGGCGACGCCGCCTGCAGCGTTGATCTTGTCGACGTAGAGGCGAAGCGTCTTATCCTCGGGCTCTCCCAGGAAGGACGAGGGACCGGTGACGGACAGCACCGATCCGATCTTCACGGTGTTCTGCGCGAGGGCGCCATGGGCGAGGCCGAGGCTCATGGCGCCGGCCGCCAGCGCGATCTTGAGCGTTGCTTTTGTCTTCATCTGTTTCCTCCTGGTTTCTTGTTGAATGTTCTTGTTGTCGCGCGAGCGATCAGGCTGATGACGGCCCTGGGGATCGCTGCAATTTCAGCTGGGTGATGTCGGGAGCAGCGACCGCTCCTCGGCAGATCGGCGTTGAACGATCATGCCGGCGCGAAGGCGCGGGGTTCAGGATGCCGGACACCCTTTGGTCGTCGAAACATGCCATCCCGTTCTGCTCCATGAAGGACCGAGTGTTGGCTCATTGACGCTGCTTCCCTCATCAATATAATTGACCGGACGGTTGGTCAATACTAAACAAGGTGCAGGACAGACTGCTTCCCATCGGCGACATCCCTGGAGGGCTATGGTGGAGAATGATCTCATCCTCACGGAGCGGCGGGAGGGGTATCGCGTCATAACCCTCAACCGACCCGATCGCCTCAACTCCTTCAACGAGGCGATGCATGCGGCGCTGATGTCTGCCCTTGTCGAGGCGGAGGAAGACCCTGCATGCCGGGCGCTCGTTCTCACCGGGGCCGGGCGCGGCTTCTGCGCCGGGCAGGACCTTTCGGACAGGGTTTTCACGCCGGGCGAAGTGCCGGATCTGTCCTCGACCCTTGAGCGCCTCTACAACCCGCTTGTGCGCAAGCTCCGCGCGCTGCGGATGCCGGTCATTTGCGCCGTCAACGGCGTTGCGGCCGGGGCTGGCGCCAACATCGCGCTCGCCTGCGACATTGTTCTGGCAGCGCGTTCCGCGAAGTTTATCCAGGCTTTCGCCAAGCTCGGCCTCGTGCCCGATTCAGGCGGGACCTGGTTCCTGCCGCGGCTCGTCGGCCCAGCGCGCGCGCGGGCTCTCGCTCTCCTCGCGGAGCCGGTTCCGGCCGAGCGGGCGGAGGCCTGGGGCATGATCTGGAAGGCGGTCGATGATGCAGGCTTGATGGAGGAGGCGCATCGCCTCGCCGCGCATTTCGCAACGCAGCCGACGGTGGGCCTGGGCCTCATCAAGCAAGCCCTGGATGCCTCGGAAACGAACGACCTCGACCGGCAGTTGGATCTGGAGCGGGATCTGCAGGGCCAGGCAGGCCGGACGCCGGACTACCGCGAAGGGGTCACCGCCTTCTTCGAGAAGCGCCCCGCGAAGTTCACCGGGAGAGCCTGATGGACGCGCAAGCTCCCCGTTCAGATACTCCTCCAGGTGAAGTCGCCGAAGCCTGTGCGCGGGCCATGTGGGCCGACGATCAGGCCAGCCAGGGCCTCGGCATGGTGGTCGAGCGCGTCGCCCCCGGCGAGGCTGTTCTCTCGATGACGATCCGCCCCGAGATGACGAACGGCCACGGCATCTGCCATGGCGGCTTCATCTTCACGCTTGCCGACTCGGCCTTCGCCTTCGCCTGCAACACCTACAACCAGCGCACGGTGGCCCAGCATTGCGCCGTCACGTTCCTGCAGCCGGGCCGGCGCGGCGATACCCTCACGGCCCATGCGGTCGAGCGCAACAGGTCGGGCCGCTCCGGGATCTACGACGTGACGGTTCGCGACGGCAGGGGCGAGGTCGTCGCTGAGTTCCGCGGTCATTCGCGCACCATCGCCGGCACGCTCCTCGCGCCGGAGACAGAAACGTCCGAAAAGAACGAATGAATGGGAGGTTCCCTTGCATCACATCCCACTCCGCAAACTTTCCGAACTCCAGCCCCACGCGAGTGCTCTCGACCGCTTCGAGCAGGCCTCCCGGGACGAGCTTGCCGCGTGGCAGCGCCAGCAGCTCGCGTGGACCCTGCGCCATGCCTATGAGAACGTGCCTGCCTACAAGGCGAAGTTCGATGCGGCGGGCGTCCACCCGGACGATTTCAAAGATCTGAGCGATCTCGCCAAGTTTCCCTTCACCACCAAGGCGGATCTCCGGGACAACTATCCTTTCGGCATGTTCGCCGTCCCGCAGGACCGGATCGCCCGTGTCCACGCCTCCTCCGGCACCACCGGCAAACCCACGGTCGTAGGGTACACCAAGCGCGATATCGGCACCTGGTCGGACGTGGTGGCCCGCTCGATCCGGGCGAGCGGCGGGCGGCCGGGCATGAAGGTGCACGTGGCCTATGGCTACGGTCTCTTCACGGGCGGACTGGGCGCGCATTACGGCGCCGAGCGTCTGGGCTGCATGGTCATTCCCATGTCGGGCGGCATGACGGAGCGACAGGTGCAGCTGATCGACGACTTCAAGCCCGACGTGATCATGGTCACGCCGTCCTACATGCTCGCGATCCTCGACGAGTTCAGGAAGCAGGGACTCGACCCGCGCAAGTCCTCGCTCAAGATCGGCATCTTCGGCGCCGAGCCCTGGACGAACGCGATGCGGTCGGAGATCGAAGAGGCTTTCGACATCCATGCGGTGGATATCTACGGCCTGTCCGAGGTCATCGGGCCGGGGGTCGCCTGCGAGTGCATCGAGACCAAGGACGGGCTCCACATCTGGGAGGATCATTTCTATCCGGAGATCATCAACCCCCATACGGGCGAAGTCGTGCCGGACGGGGAGGAAGGGGAGCTCGTCTTCACCTCGCTGACCAAGGAGGCGATGCCGGTCATCCGCTACCGCACCCGCGATCTCACCCGCCTCATGCCGGGAACCGCGCGCACCATGCGCCGCATGGAGAAGGTGACCGGCCGCACGGACGACATGATGATCGTCCGAGGCGTCAACGTGTTCCCGAGCCAGATCGAGGAGAAGCTGCTGGCGATTCCGACCCTGTCGGGCCACTACCAGATCGTTCTCACCCGCGAAGGTCGGATGGACCAGATGGAGATCAAGGCCGAGATCAGGCCGGAAGCGGATTATCCGGAAACCCGCAAGGCCGCCGCCGAGCGCTTGAGCCAGACCATCAAGGATACCATCGGCATCACGGCCCACATCAACATCCTCGACCCTGAAGGGATTGAGCGCTCGCTCGGCAAGGCGAGACGCGTGATCGACCGCAGACCGAAAGAATAGACACCTCTATGGCCCGTACCCGCGCCACCGACTACGACGACAAGCGCCGAGCGATCCTGGATCGCTCGGCCGAACTCTTTGCCGAGCACGGCTACGATCGTGCCTCCATGAGCAGGATCGCTGAGGCGTGCCGCGTCTCCAAGGCGAACCTCTACCACTACTACAAGGACAAGGAGGAGCTGCTCTTCGACGTGATCCGCTTCCACCTGGAGGAGTTGCTCGAGGTGGTGGAAGCTGCGGATCGCCCCGACTTCGCACCCGAGCAGCGGCTGAGAGCCCTCGTCGCAGCGATCCTGGAGGCCTACCGGGATGCGGATGCCGAGCACAACGTGCAGATCAACGGCCTCAGGCTCCTGCCGGCCGACCGGCAGGCGGAGCTCAAGGAAATGGAACGGGAGCTGGTGCGCATCTTCTCCGAGGCGGTGGCCGGCGTCGCGCCGCAGCTGAAAGGGACCAAGCTGCTCAAGCCGGTGACCATGTCCCTCTTCGGCATGGTCAATTGGCACTATCTCTGGTTCAAGAGCACCGGCGGGGTGACGCGCGCGGATTATGCGGAGCTCGTCTCGCAGCTGATCGTGGACGGCACCCGCAACCTTCATGCGGAACCCTCCGCCTCGCCCAGGCGGGCGACAGCTGCGGAATAGCTCTTCCGGAGTTCCTCTCACATTCTCGGTGCCTGACCGGGCACGCTCGATGATGCGAGTGTCGGCACCGAAAGGCCGAACCGGGTCAGGACCGGGTGAACGATCTCCTGCCACCGAGCGAGGAGCTCCTCCCTGCCCTTCTGGCGCAGGCCATACTTGCGATGCTGGGCGAAATGATCGGAGGAACTGCTGCCGAAGGTATCGGCCACGCGCGGGTACCAGTAGTTCACGGAAGCCTGCGCATCCGTTCGGTCGTGACCGCGCTCCAAGGCCGCCTGCAATCCCTTCTCGCCCAGCTCTGCATGGCGCCGCTCGACCGGCAGGATGACGGCGAGGGTGTCGGCCAGCGGCTGGTATGAGCCCCGGGTCAGCTCGTCGAGCTGCACCACGGTCGCCTGCCCCATCAGGCAGTTCATCACCACCGCGTCGACCCAGCCATTGATCGGGTAGTGGAACACGTTGAGGCGCATGTCGCCGTCCATGCGCCGGGTGCCGAGATGGACGCTGCGGTCGAGGCGCGAGGCCCAGGGATGCGCTCCCACATATTGCGCCGTGTTGGCGCCGAACTGCTCCATCAGCCCCAGAACCTGACGGGCATGATCGAATTTTTCCAGAACGATGTGGGTGGCGATGATCCGCTCCTTCAGGCCCGGCGCCAGGTTGATGCAATCGGCAAAGCCCGAGGCGCCAGCCATTTCCGAATCGACGAAGATCGCCATCAGGCGCATCAGCTCCCCGCGGTAGCGGGGCGTCACGTTGTCCGGCGCGCTCAGGCGGCCGCCGCCGGCTATGAAACCGATGAGGCTGTCTTCATCGACCATAGGAGCCCCCTCCTCACTTGTCGAAATCGACCAGGATCCTGTCGCTGACCGGATAGCTCTGGCAGGTCAGGATGTAGCCGCGGGCGATCTCGTAATCCTCAAGGGCGAAGTTCGCGTCCATGTCGACCTCGCCCTCGACAAGCATCGCCCGGCAGGTGGAGCAGACGCCGCCCTTGCAGGCATAGGGAACCTCGATGCCTTCGCTCGTCGCCGCATCGAGCACGGAGGCCGTGCCTTTTTCGAAAGACAGGGTGCGGGCGCGGCCGTCGAGAATGATGGTCGCCTCGCACATGTTCCGGCGATCGTCGGCCTTCGTCTCCTCGGGCCTGCGCTGCCGGCGGCTTGGGGTGGAGGTGGCGAAAAGCTCGAACTTGATGCGGCGCTTGTCGAGGCCATGCTCCTCGAGGCTCTGCGCCACGCCCAGCATCATGTCCTGGGGGCCGCAGATGAAGGCCGTATCGATCGAAGAGACGTCGATCCAGTGATCCAGAAGCTGGTCGCACTTGTCCTTGGTCAGGCGGCCATTGAACAGGTCGATGTCCTGCTGCTCGCGGCTGAGGATGTGGATCAGGCTGAAGCGGTCGAGGTGCTCGTTCTTGAGATCCTCCAGCTCCTCCCGGAACATGATCGATCCTGAAGCGCGGTTGCCGTAGAAGAGCGTGAAGGACGATTGCGGTTCGGCAACAAGCGTGGTCTTGATGATGCTGATGAGGGGCGTGATGCCGCTTCCGGCCGCGAAGCCGACGAAGTGACGCTTGCGCTCCTTGTCGAGCGGCACGAAGAAGTTGCCCATGGGGGGCATGGCTTCGATGATCTGCCCCGGTGAAAGCCTCTCGCTCGCCCAGTTCGAGAAGACGCCGCCCGCGATCTTCTTGATCCCAATGCGAAGCCTGCCGTCCGTCGGTGCCGCGCAGATCGAGTAGGATCGCCGCACCTCGTCGCCATCGATGGTGGTGCGCAGCGTCAGATACTGCCCGGGCGAGAAGCGGAACGCCTCCTTGTGCTCCTCCGGCACGTCGAGGGTGAGCACGATGGCGTCGCGGGTCTCACGTCTGACATCGGCAACGGTGACGGGATAGAACTTTGTCATGGAGCAGCGCTCGTTTCAGATGCACTTGAAGTAGTCGAAGGGTTCGAGACAGTCGCGGCACTGGTACTGCGCCTTGCATGGGGTCGAGCCGAACTCGCTCACGCGGTGGGTGTTCTCGGATTTGCAGCGCGGGCAGGCGACGACCAGAGGCTTGCGCAGAAAGCGATCAAAAGGAGAGGGACTATCACCCGCCCTCTCGGCGGGAGGCGCAATGCCATAGGCTTCGAGCTTCCGCCGTCCCTCCTCGCTGATCCAGTCCGTCGTCCAGGGCGGCGAGAGCCTCCGCTCGATCCGCAGGTGCTCAAGTCCCTTTGCGCGCAGGGCAGCCTCGATGTCGAGAGCGATGACGCTGGTCGCGGGGCAACCCGAATAGGTTGGCGTGATGGCCACGACGAGTTCGTCATTCTCCCAGCGCACCTCGCGGACGATGCCGAGATCCATGACGGAAACTGCCGGCACCTCCGGATCGGGAATCTCCTGCAGCCAGGTTCTGACCTGGCCCAGGTCCGGTTGCGTCAAGCTGCCGGTCATCGGTGTCCAGCTCCCTACCACACCGCGTTGGGATAGGCCCGCTGCAGGAATTGGAGATCGGCGAGGATATAACCGAGATGCTCGGTATGGATGCCACGCTTGCCGCCGCGCTGCGCCCAGCCCGGCTGCGGCAGCGCCAGCGTCGCCTCTTCCGCGGTCGCGCGCACAAGATCGAGCCAGGACTCCTGCAGTGCGGATGGATCTGGACCAAGGCCGGCCTGGATCATGGTCCGGTCGATCTCGTCTGCTTCGAACAGCTCGCCCGTATACATCCACAGATCGTCGATGGCCGCCTGCATGCGACGATGGCTCTCCTCCGTGCCGTCGCCGAGGCGCAGCACCCAGTCGCGACTGCGCTCCAGGTGGTAGGCCACCTCCTTGAGGCTCTTCGCAGCGATCTCGGCGATGCGGCTCTCCTTCGAGCCGGTCAGGCCCTGCAGCTGCAGGTAATGCCAGGCATCGAAGTAGAACTGACGCGCCATGGTCATGGCAAAATCGCCGTTCGGCTGCTCCACGAGGAGAAGGTTGCGGAAGTCGCGGGCGTCGCGCAGATAGGCGAGCTTGTCGGCATCCCGGCCCTTGCCCTCGATCTCCCCGGCCAGGTTCAGCCAGAGCTGCGTCTGCCCGATCAAGTCCAGGGCGACGTTGGAGAGCGCCAGATCCTCCTCAAGGGCCGGCGAATGGCCGCACCATTCCGACAGGCGGTGCCCCAGGATCAGGGCATTGTCGCCGAGGCGCAGGAGGTACTCGAAGAGGGCTTCCTGCTCGTTCATCACATATGCCCCAGCTCTTCGGGGATCTCGTAGAAGGTCGGGTGGCGATAGACCTTGCTGTTGGCCGGGTCGAAGAGCGGCCCCTTCTCACCGGGGGAGCTTGCGGCGATGTCGGAGGCCTTCACCACCCAGATGCTGACGCCCTCGTTGCGGCGCGTGTAGACATCGCGCGCATTCTTGATCGCCATCTCCGCATCCGGCGCATGCAGGCTGCCCACATGGCGATGGGCGAGACCATGCTGGCTGCGGATGAAGACTTCCCAGAGCGGCCATTCCTTCCTGTCGGTCATCTCTTCCTCCCCTCACGCGGCCTTGGCCTGAGCCCGCGCCGCCTTCTTTGCGGCGTAAGCCTCGGCGGCCTCGCGCACCCAGCGCCCTTCCTCATAAGCCTTCACCCGCGTACGCAGGCGCTGGCGGTTGCAGGGTCCGTTGCCGGCGATCACCTGATAGAACTCCTCCCAGTCGACCGCACCGAAATCGTAATGCCCGCGTTCGGCGTTCCACCTGAGATCCGGATCGGGCACCGTGAGCCCGAGATACTCGGCCTGCGGCACCGTCTGGTCGACGAATTTCTGGCGCAGCTCGTCGTTGGAGTTGATCTTGATCTTCCACTTCATCGACTGGGCACTGTGCACCGAGTCCGCGTCGGACGGGCCGAACATCATCAGCGACGGCCACCACCAGCGGTTCAGCGCATCCTGGGCCATCTGCTTCTGCTCAGGGGTGCCGCGGGCAAGCTTCATCATGATGTCGTAGCCCTGCCGCTGGTGGAAGCTTTCCTCCTTGCATATCCGGATCATGGCGCGGGAATAGGGCCCGTAGGAGCAGCGTTGCAGCGGCACCTGGTTCATGATCGCGGCCCCGTCCACGAGCCAGCCGATGGCGCCGATATCGGCCCAGGTCAGGGTCGGGTAGTTGAAGATGCTCGAATATTTGGCCTTGCCGCTGTTGAGCTGCTCCATGAGCTCGTCGCGGCTCACCCCGAGGGTCTCGGCGGCGCAGTAAAGGTAGAGGCCATGGCCCGCCTCGTCCTGAACCTTGGCGAGCAGGATGGCCTTGCGCTCCAGGGTCGGCGCACGGGTGATCCAGTTGCCCTCCGGCTGCATGCCGATGATCTCGGAATGGGCATGCTGCGAGATCTGCCGGATCAGGGTCTTGCGGTAGGCCTCCGGCATCCACTCCTTAGGCTCGATCTTGATGTCGGCGTCGATGCGCTCCTGGAAGGCACGCTCCTCGGGGGACATCTCTTCACTGGACTGGATCCGATCGACGCCCGTCTTCACCATCTGTGCATACATGGCGCTTCTCCCTGCCTCGATTTGTCGTGCCCCGCCCCGGGCCCGCTCCGCAGGCCGCCAGGACTTCCCTGCCGGACCGGAGCCGCTCCTATGGGCGCATATTCAACGCTGTTCCGGTCATCGGCGCTCCACTGAACAAGCAGCATGGTCCCGTGGGCGCCTGACGAGCCCCTTTAATATGTCACATAAAATGGATTATTCAAGAATTTTTTGTAACATATCCTGCAGAGATCGGTCACTGCAGGGCGGTCTCAAGGGATGCAAAGCGCTGTTGGAAGGAGCTGCCAGGGGCAGGGAGGGGACCTGTGTCGTTCTGGGCGTGAGCATCGATCCAATGCTCCGAGGCCTGGAGCAGGGTTCTGTAGATCATGCCGCAGAGGGAGCGGGCGGCCGTTCCCGCCCAGGGTGTCGGAAGCAGTTGGGCTGGCAGCAGCGGGTCCTTCAGAACGGCACGGCGGTAGTCGTGGATCAGGAGGATACGCACCAGAAGGGCATCGAGGTTTGTGAAGACAGCCCCGCTCCGAAGGGCTGCGAGGATGCCCGAATAGGTGTCGATGAACCGTTCGTAGCGTCCTTCGATCTCCGCCAGGGGCCAGGCGCGTTCCACGAGCCGACGGGCGGTCGCCGGGTCGGCCGGGGTCGCAGCAAGCCGCAGGAACCCGCCCTCCCTGCTCCCAGGAGCCGAGACGGCGATCATGAGATCGGGCCCCAGAGTTCCATATCCTGCCTCGGTGAGTTCGGTCCTGATTGCGCTGCGGTCCTGGACGTTGTCGAGCAGGACAAGATCGAAGGAGCCCGCCCAGTCCTGGGGCGGCTCCGCATAAATCCGCTGGGTGGCCTGGGCGAAGGCTCCCTGCCCCCGAGGCGTGAGCCGGTAATAGCTGTTTCGCCCCACCTTCCAGCGCTCGAACCAGCCTTCGGATACCAGCCGGGACAGGGCCGTCCTCACGAGCGTGTCGCTGATGCGGAAGGCGCGCATGATCTCGTGCAGGGTAGCCAGGGACAGCACCCCACCCCGGGGCATGACCGCATCCCCGAAGACGGTCACGATGAGAGAGCCCGCCCGAATCGGTGTCCGGTCATGGAATGCGTCGAGAAGATCGTCCACGAATGCGGTCATCCCCGCCTGCTCCGGTGCCTTGCCTGATAGGGCTGGCTTTGCCCCGCCCCCTCACCTACCGATTCTCGGCCATCCCTGTCGAGCCGCCGGCTCGTGAAACAGCGGCAAGACGCCTTGACTAACCGACCGGTCGGTCAATAATGCCGCAAAGATGCGGCTCCCCTGTAGCCGCCATTCATCACGCCAAGGTGTCCCATGAGACTTGAGAGCTTCGTTCGCGGAAGTTGGATGTCGCCCGGCCAGGAAATCGCCGAGGTTCGCAGCGCAGTCACCAGCGATGTGGTCGCCGAGGTCGCCAATGGCGGGCTCGACATGGGCGAGGTGCTGGCCTACGCCCGGCAGGTGGGCGGTCCCAACCTGCGGCGCATGACGTTCCACCAGCGCGCCGAGATGCTCAAGCGCCTCGCCCTCTATCTCACGGAGCGCAAGGACCAGCTCTACAAGCTCTCATACCAGACCGGAACCACGCGCTCCGACAACTTCATCGACGTGGACGGCGGCATTGGCACGCTCTTCGTCTATGCCTCCAAGGGCCGCCGCGAGCTGCCGAACACCACCTTCCTCATCGATGGCGCCGTCGAACCCCTGTCGAAGGGCGGCAGCTTCGTCGGACAGCATGTGATGGCGCCGCTGCACGGGGTCGCCGTTCACATCAACGCCTTCAACTTCCCCTGCTGGGGCATGCTGGAGAAGCTCGCGCCTGCGATCCTCGCCGGCGTGCCGGTGGTCACCAAGCCGGCGACCATCACTTCGTACGTGGCCCATGCCCTCGTGCGGATGATCGCGGAATCGCGCATCCTCCCTGAAGGCGCGCTCCAATGCATTGTCGGCTCTACGGGCGACCTGTTCGATCACCTCACCTGCCAGGATGTGGTCTCCTTCACCGGATCCGCCGACACGGCGCAGAAGCTGCAGCGCCACCCGGTCATCGCCCGCGAGTCCGTGCGCTTCATCGCCGAGCGCGACTCGCTCAACGCCGCGATCCTGGCGCCGGATGCCGGACCGGGCACGCCGGAATTCGACCTCTTCATCAAGGAAGTCGCGAAGGAGATGACCGTGAAGGCGGGCCAGAAATGCACCGCCATCCGCCGCGCCATTGCACCGACCGAGCACGTGCCTGCCGTGATCGAGGCCCTGCGCGAGCGACTCGCGAAGGTCACCGTCGGCAATCCCGAGCTCGAGAACGTCCGCATGGGTCCGGTGGTCGGCCTCGGCCAGCGCCGGGACGTACTGGCCCAGGTGGCGAAGCTGCGGAGCGAAGCCGACATCGTGGTCGGCGATCCGGAGAATTTCGCGGTCGAAGGCGCCGACCGCGAGCGCGGCGCCTTCATCCCGCCGCTCCTGCTGCACTGCCCGGACCCGATCCGCGCCAAGAACGTTCACAGCGTCGAGGCCTTCGGCCCCGTCTGCACCGTCATGGGCTACGACGGAATCGAACAGGCCATGACCCTGGCGAACCGCGGCGACGGCAGCCTCGTCGCCTCCGTCTACACCTACGATCCCGCCATTGCGTCCGATCTCGTCTTCGGCATCGGCGCCTTCCACGGCCGCCTGGTGCTCATCGACCGCGACTGCGCCAAGGAGCAGACCGGCCATGGCTCGCCCATGCCGCACATGGTCCATGGCGGCCCGGGGCGCGCCGGCGGCGGCGAGGAGCTCGGCGGCATGCGCGGCGTGCACCACTACATGCAGCGGACGGCGCTGCAGGGCTCGCCCGCCATGCTCTCCCGCGTGACGCGGAGCTGGATCAAGGGAGCGCCGATGGTTCAGGAGGGGCGGCATCCTTTCCGCTACCATTTCGAGGATCTCGCCATCGGCCAGACCTTCATCTCGAAGGAGCGCACGATCACCCTGGAGGACATCGAGCACTTTGCCGAGTTCACCGGCGACACCTTCTATGCCCATATGAGCGAGGAGGCGACGAAGGACCACCCGTTCTTCCCCGGCCGTGTCGCCCATGGCTACCTGCTCCTGTCCTTCGCCGCCGGCCTCTTCGTCGATCCGGATCTGGGGCCGGTGCTGGCCAATTACGGCCTGGACTCCCTGCGCTTCATCCGGCCCGTGCAGCCGGGCGAGACCATCAAGGTCCGCCTCACGGCGAAATCCAAGTCGCCGCGCAACGAGCAGTACGGTGAAGTACGCTGGGACGTGGAGATCACCACCGACACGGGAGAGACGGTCGCGACCTATGATCTCCTGACCATGAACGCGGTGCGTTCATGACGGACCTCTCGTCACCGTCGCAGGCGGGAGCCGGTCCGGTCCGCCTCGTTGCCGCTTCTCCCGTTGCGGTGATCGAGATCGACAACCCGCCGGTCAACGCCACCTCCCAGGCCGTGCGGGCCGGCCTGCTCGCCGCGATCCATGAGGTCGAGCGGGATGCCGAGGTCGAGGCCGTCGTGATCGCCTGCGCCGGCCGCACTTTCGTGGCTGGCGCCGACATTCGCGAGTTCGGCCAGCCCCCGCGCGAGCCGCACCTGCCCGATGTGATCAACGCCATCGAGGCCTGCTCGAAGCCGGTCGTCGGCGCCGTGCATGGAACGGCTCTTGGCGGCGGCTGCGAAATCGCGCTGGCCTGCCATGCCCGCATCGCCGATGCCGGAGCGGGTCTGGGCCTGCCCGAAGTCAAGCTGGGGCTGGTCCCCGGCGCCGGCGGCACGCAGCGCCTGCCCCGACTCATCGGCGTGGAGGCGGCCCTCGACCTTGTCTCGAGCGGGCGAACCGTGAAGGCGGCCGAGGCCCTGCGCCTCGGATTGGTCGACCGAATCGCCGGGCAGGATCTGCGACAGGAGGCGATCGACTTTGCCCGCGAGCTGATCGGCAAGCCGATCCGGCGCACCGGCGCGTTGCCTGCCAATGGCATGGAAGCGGAAGCTGCTGCCAAGAAGCTGCTTGAAATCCGCCGGAAGGCCCGCGGGGCAGAGGCTCCCGGCAAGGCGGCGGAGCTCGTGCTTCTCGCAGCGAGCCTTCCCCTCAAGGAGGGCATGGCCCGCGAGCGGGAGACCTTCCTGGAGCTGCGCTCGTCCGATCAGTCGGCCGCCCTGCGCCACGCCTTCTTCGCCGAGCGCGAGGTCGCGCGGGTTCCGGGCTTCGACTCCGCCGAGCCCCGGCCGGTGCAGCGAATCGGCGTCGTCGGCGCCGGGACCATGGGCTCGGGCATCGCCATCGCCTTTGCCGATGCCGGGTTCGAGGTGAAGGTCGTGGAGACGAGCGAGCAGGCGCTCGCCGCGGGACAGGCGCGGATTGCCGATATTTATGAGAAGCAGGTCGCGAGCGGCCGCCTCACGGCGGCAGCGCGGGACGAGCGGCTGGGAGCGATCCGGTACGGCGTCGGGGTCGATACGCTTGCTGACCGGGATCTCGTGGTCGAGGCCGTGTTCGAGGATCTGGAGGTCAAGCGGGCCCTGTTCCGCGAGCTCGACGCGATTCTTCGGCCTGGAACGATCCTGGCAACGAATACCAGTTATCTTGACATAAGCCTGATCGCGGATGCCACTTCGCGGCCGGCCGAGGTGGTGGGGCTGCATTTCTTCAGCCCGGCTCATGTGATGAAGCTCCTCGAGATCGTCCGCACCGACCGCACCGCCGCCGACGTGGTGGCGACGGGCCTGGCGATCGCCAGGCGCCTGCGCAAGATCCCGGTCGTCTGCCGGGTCTGCGACGGCTTCGTCGGCAACCGCATCCTCTCGCGCTACCGCCAGCAGGCGGAGTACCTGCTCGAGGAAGGCGCCCTGCCGCATGAGGTCGATGCGGCATTGGAGGCGTTCGGCTTCCCCATGGGCCCCTTCGCCGTATCGGACATGGCCGGGCTCGACATCGCCTGGGCCCGCCGCAAGCGCCTTGCTCCGACACGGGACCCGCGGGAGCGCTACGTGGACGTCGCCGACCGCCTCTGCGAGGCGGGCCGGTTCGGCCGCAAGACCGGGGCCGGCTGGTACCGCTACGAGGGCGGCAGGCGGGAGATCGATCCGGTCGTCACCGCACTTGTGGAGGAGGCCTCGCAAAGGCGTGGGCTGAGGCGTCGCCCGATCCCGCCCGAGGAGATCCAGGCCCGCATCCGCGCGGCCATCGTCAACGAGGCCTGCAAGATCCTCGACGAGGGCATCGTCGAGCGGCCGCTCGACGTCGACGTGGTGATGATGCACGGCTATGCCTATCCCGCCTGGCGCGGCGGGCCGCTGTTCGAGGCCGACCGCATCGGCCTGCAGCCGATCCTCGATCAGGTGATGGAGCGCGCCGGGAAGGACGGGCCGGGCTGGGAGCCGGCCGCCGGCCTTGTCAGCCGGGCCGCTTCGGGGGCAAGGTTCTATCCGTAGGCCCGCTTCGGGACCATAAGAACAACGGTTGGGGGAACATGAGCACGTTCGATCAAGCCGCCGCCGAGCGCATGCTCGCCGACGTTTTCGCGCCCTGGATCCAGGATCTCAACCTCTCGATCGAGAGCCTCGGTGCCGACGGCGCCGTGCTGCGCATGCCGTTCTCGGAAAGGCTGTGCCGCGACAACGGCGTGATCTGCGGGCAGGCGCTCATGAGTCTGGCCGACACGGCGATGGTGTTCGCGGTCTCGTCCGCCGGCGGCGCCTACCGCCCTATGACCACCGTGGACCAGACCATGCACTTCCTGCGCCCGGCGGCGAATGCCGCCGTGCTGGCGGAGGCGAAGGTCGTCCGCCTCGGGCGGACCATGGCCTTCGGCAGCGTGACGCTCACCACCGACGGCGATCCACGGCCCGTCGCCATCGCGCAGCTCGCCTATGCGCTGCTGCCGGAGAGCAAGTAGGCCCCGCTCAGAACGGCAGCGCCACGCTGGTCTTGATCTCCTTCAGGATCACGTTGGTGCGCACGGTGCGGATGCCGGGCAGGCGGAACATGAACCCGTCGAGGAACTCGTTGTAGGCGTGCATGTCGCGCACCACCACGCGCAGGTGGTAATCGGCGTCGCCGGTGGTGGCGAAGCATTCCAGCACCTCGGCGCGCGCTGTCACACGTGAAACAAATTCGTCCACGAACTTCGCATCGTGCCGCTCCAGCGACACGTGCAGAATGGCGGAGGTGGAAAACCCCGCCTTCTCCCGGTTCACCAAGGCCGAATAGCCGACGATCACGCCGGTTTCTTCAAGCGCCCGCACGCGCCGCCAGCAGGCGGAGGTGGACATGCCCACGTCCTCGGCGAGCTGCTGGTTCGTGGTCCGCCCCTCCTGCTGCAGCCGCGCCAGGATATGCTCGTCCTGCTTCTCCAGCATGGCGCGTTCCTCCTTGGTATTTTCTACCGTTTATAACGCCTCGATACGGAACATCTACCGCAGACAAGCTTCCATGAGGAACAAATAGGAAGCACCTACCAGCCGTTCGGGACTATCCTAGGTAGCCAGCAAAGGGGTGCTGCCCCTTCGGGAGTGAAGCTGATGACAAGCGTTGCCCGCCTCGACGATTACCGGCTGTCCGACCGCTACGCCCGCGAGACGGGCCGGGTGTTCCTCACCGGCACGCAGGCCATCGTGCGCATCGTTCTGGACCAGGCGAAACGGGACCGGCTGGCGGGCCTGAACACGGCGGGCTTCGTCTCCGGCTATCGCGGCTCCCCGCTCGGCGGCGTCGATCTCGAGTTCTGGCGCGTGAAGGAGCAGCTCGAAGCGCACCGGATCGAGTTCCTGCCGGCCGTCAACGAGGACCTCGCCGCCACCGCGGTTCTCGGCTCGCAGCAGGTGGAGACGGACCCGAACCGGCAGGTCGAGGGCGTGTTCGGGCTCTGGTACGGCAAGGGCCCCGGCGTCGACCGCTCGGGTGATGCTCTTAAACACGGCAACGCCTATGGCTCCTCGCCCCATGGCGGCGTGCTGGTGGTGGCCGGCGACGACCATGGCTGCGTGTCCTCGTCGATGCCGCACCAGTCCGACGTCGCCTTCATGAGCTGGTTCATGCCGACGCTGCACCCCGCGAGCGTCAGCGAGTACCTGGAGTTCGGCGAATACGGCTATGCGCTCAGCCGCTTCTCCGGCATGTGGGTGGGCTTCAAGGCGATCTCCGAGATCGTGGAATCCGGCACGTCCGTCGACCTTCGCCCGCCGCGCCGCTTCATCGCCCCCGATTTCACGCCGCCGCCCGGCGGCCTTCACTACCGCTGGCCGGATCTGCCGGGGCCGCAGATCGAGGAGCGCATGGAGGCGAAGAAGCACGCGGTCTATGCCTTCGCCAAGGCCAATCCCATCGACCGGCGCATCTACGACATCAGGGATGCGTCCTACGGCATCGTCACCACCGGCAAGGCCCATCTCGACCTCATGGAGGCCCTGCGCCTCATCGGCCTCGACGAGGCCGCCTGCCGCTCGCACGGCATCGACATCTACAAGGTCGGCATGGTCTGGCCCCTGCCGCTGCACGATGCGATGGAATTCGTGAAGGGCAAGCGCGAGATCCTCGTGGTGGAAGAAAAGCGCGGCATCATCGAAAGCCAGTTCAAGGAATATTTTTACGACTATCCGGGCTCCAAGCCGGAGCGGATGGTGGGCAAGCACGACGAACTGGGCCAGCGGCTCATTCCCTGGACGGGCGAGCTCTCGCCGCGCTTCCTCGCCGGCGTGCTGGCCAAGCGCCTCGATCCGATCTTCCCCGATCTCAATCTCGCGCAGCGCGTGGCGGCGCTCACGCCGGATCCGGAGCGCGTGATCGCCGTGCCCGGCGCGACGCGCACGCCCTATTTCTGCTCCGGCTGCCCGCACAACACCTCCACCAAGGTCCCGGAAGGCTCCAAGGCGCTCGCGGGCATCGGCTGCCACTTCATGGCGAGCTGGATGGACCGGGAGACCTCGTCGCTGATCCAGATGGGGGGCGAGGGCGTGAACTGGGCCGCCTCCTCCCGGTTTACGGGCCAGGGCCACGTCTTCCAGAACCTCGGCGAGGGCACCTATTACCATTCCGGCTCCATGGCGATCCGCCAGGCCATCGCGGCGGGCGCCAACATCACCTACAAGATCCTGTTCAACGATGCGGTGGCGATGACCGGCGGCCAGCCGGTGGACGGTCCGGTCAGCGTCTATGCCATCGCCCACAGCGTGCGCTCGGAGGGCGTGCAGCGCATCGCTCTCGTCTCGGACGATCCCGACAAATTCGCGCAGGCGGATCTGCCGAAAGGCGTGACGATCCACCACCGCGAGGAACTCGACGCGGTGCAGCGGGAGCTGCGCGAGATTCCGGGCGTCACGGTGCTCATCTACGAGCAGACCTGCGCCACGGAAAAGCGCCGCCGCCGCAAGCGCGGGCAGATGGAGGATCCCAAGCGCTTCGCCTACATCAACGATCTGGTCTGCGAGGGCTGCGGCGACTGCTCGGTGGCCTCCAACTGCCTCAGCGTGGAGCCGAAGGAGACGCCCTTCGGCCGCAAGCGCAAGATCAATCTCTCCACCTGCAACAAGGATTTCTCGTGCCTCGAGGGCTTCTGCCCCAGCTTCGTCACGGTGGAGGGCGCGACGCGCCGGGCGAAAACCACCTCGGGCTTCGATGCGGCAGCGCGGGCGTCGAGCCTGCCGTCCCCTGCCCTGCCCACTCTGGAAAAGCCCTTCGACCTGCTCGTCACCGGCGTCGGCGGCACGGGCGTGGTCACCATCGGCGCGCTCATCAGCATGGCGGCGCATCTCGAGGGCCGCGGCGTGTCGGTGCTGGACTTCACGGGCTTTGCGCAGAAGTTCGGGCCGGTGCTGAGCTACCTGCGCATCGCGGCGCGTCCGGAGGACCTCAATCAGGTGCGCATCGACCAGGGCGCCGCGGATGCGCTGATCGGCTGCGATCTCGTCGTCAGCTCCTCGCCCAAGGCCTCCGGCACCTACCGGCACGGCACGCGCGCCGTGATGAACACGGCGGAGATGCCCACCGGCGACGTGGTGCGCTTCCGCGATGCGGATCTGGCGAGCCGCGCGCGGCTTCGCGCCATCGAGCGCGTGATCGGCGCGGGCAACATGGCGACAATCGACGCCAATGCGCTCGCCGAGACGCTGCTCGGCGACACGGTCTTCGCCAATGTGATGATGCTGGGCTTCGCCTGGCAGCAGGGCCTCGTGCCGGTCTCGCTCGAGGCCCTGTCGCGGGCCATCGAGCTCAACGGCGTCGCGGTCGAACGCAACCGGCAGGCCTTCGCCTGGGGCCGTCTGCTCAGTGCCGATCCCGCTGTCGTCCATGAGATCGCCGACGACAGGCCGGAGGAGCCGGAGACCCTCGATCAGGTGATCGCGCGGCGTGTGGCCTTCCTCACCGCCTACCAGGATGCCCTCTATGCCGGCCGCTACGAGATGATGGTGTCGCGGGTGCGCCGGGCCGAGAGCGCGCTCGGCTCCGAGGCGCTCGCCGATGCGGTGGCGCGCTCCCTGTTCAAGCTCATGGCCTACAAGGACGAGTACGAGGTGGCGCGCCTGCACATGGAGACCGGGTTCCTCGACAGGCTGCAGCAGGAATTCGAGGGCGACTTCACGGTGAAGTACCACCTCGCGCCGCCGCTGCTGGCCTCAGGGACCGACGCGCGGGGACGCCCGAAGAAGCGCGCCTTCGGCCCCTGGATCCAGACACCCATGCGGGTGCTGGCCAAGATGAAGATCGTTCGCGGCACGGTCTTCGACATCTTCGGCTACACGGCAGAGCGGCGTAACGAACGGGCGCTGATCGGCTGGTACGAGGCCCAAGTCGAACGCATCCTCCAGAACCTCGACGCACAGCGTTTCACCGATCTGCTGGCCATCGCGAAAGCCCCAATGGACATCCGCGGCTACGGCCCCGTGAAGGAGGCGGCCATCCACAAGGTGCAGGCGGAGGTGGAGCGCCTGTGGTCGCGCGTGGCGGAGCAGCCGGAGGTGATCGACACCCGCCCGCGCGAGGCCGCGCACGCGTGAGTCTTGCCGCAGGCGCCCGCACTGCATCCCGAACCGGAGCGAGCGCATCTTCCCCCCTTGCGGGGAGGACGTGGGGGTGTGAGCGATCACCTCAGAAGGTCTGGCACCTGTTCACCTCTCCCTGAGGGAGAGGTCGACGCGCGTCAGCGCGGCGGGTGAGGGGTTAGTGTCCTCTCCGGCACACGCTCACCCCCTCACCCTCGCTCGACCTCTCCCCGCCGCAGGTCGGGTGTTCCCGACCTGCGCACCAGAAACGGATCTCGGGAACACCCGAGATCCGGGGAGAGGTGATCGGAGCCACGATCTGAAAGGGTAGCGCCGGCACCCCCACCCTCGATCCCTCCCCACAAGGGGGAAGGAAAATCACGCAGAAGCGTTCTGGAACGGCTGAGCCGATGAGCCGACCCTATGCCTCCGGCGCGAGGCTCCTGCGGGCTCTTGCCGACATGACGTTCTGGAGCGCGGCGATCAGGTCGTCGGGCCGGACGGGCTTGTGCAGGAAGGCCGCGTTGGGCGGCAGGTCGCCGGGACCCGGGCCGGTCTTGCCGGAAATGACGAGGACGCCCACCTCGGGCCAGCCCTGCCGCACGAGGCGCGCGAACTCGAAGCCGTTGATGGAGCCCGGCATGTTGACGTCCGTGAGGACGGCGTCGATCTCCGGCCGCGACTTGAGCAATTCGAAGGCCTCGTCGGCGTCCTGGGCCTCGACCACCCAGAACTCGGCCTCGCGCAGGATGTCGACCTGCGTCAGGCGGACCAGGGGCTCGTCCTCCACCAGGAGGACGACGGGTTGCTTCACGATGCGGCGATGGGGCTTCATGTTCCATCAAACGGGCATTTCGGTGCCCGGTTCCCGACACCTGCACAGGCGTGAGAGGCGAGCCTGCCCCATTTTGGGGAGCGTGGGCGCGCGGCGGGAAACTACCTCGCCTTGGCCGCGAGCTGCCTGATTCGGTCCACCACGTCCTGGGACGGGTAGGGCTTCTTCAGCAGGGGCCCGGCCTCGCAGAGGGTTGCCGCGATATCCGCCGAGCGCTCCACGCCCGAGGTGAGGATGACCTGGATCCCGGATTTGTGGGCCCGGACCCAGCGGGCCAGGGCGAACCCGTCCATGCTGCCGGGCATCTCGACGTCGCTGAACACGATGTCCACGGCGACCTCGGGCGATTCCAGGATGGCGATGGCCTCCTCCGCGTTCACCGCCTCGTGGACCCGGTAGCCGCATTCGCGCAGGTAGTCGGCGATGACGAAGCGGATCAGCACTTCGTCCTCGACCACGAGGATCGTCAGAGGGGGGGCGTCGGCCTTGGCCGAGAGATGTGTCGATGTTGTGCTCACGCCAGGCTAACCGCTGAGCTTTTTGCTTGGTTCCAGCGGTCAAGCTTCCGGAAGCTCCGGCCAGTTCAGGCTGCGCGCGATGGCGTCGACGACCTCGGGAATATGGTAGGGCTTGAGAAGGAAGGGGTCCGGGACCTCCTCGCCCGTTCTGGTGCGGGAGGAAAGAATCACCCGGATCGGACTCGCGCTGCTGCGGGCCTGACGGGCCACCTCCAGACCGCCCCCTTCCCCCGGGAGATCGAGGTCCAGGAAGAGCAGATCGATCCCCACGGCCCCGAGCACCGTGAGCGCCTCCCCGGCGGAACCGGCTTCCAGGACCTTGTACCCCTTGAAGCGCAACTCGTCGCTGACGAGGCAGCGCAGCCGGGCGTCATGTTCGACAACGAGAATGGTCGGGGGTGTCCGGCGTGGAAAGACCGTGACCGATGCAGCGCTCATACCTGCCCCATACGCCTTACAATAAGCCGGACAACGTGCAGCCGTCCCAGGGGTTCTGCCGCAGGTGTGCGTTAAGTCACCGCGCAGGCCAGATTGGCACAGCCAAGCGGAACCGTCTATCAATGGCCACGTTTGCCTCCTGTCCCGTCCTCTTGTCGCGTCGTCACCGTGTCCGATCAGCAAGCTTCTGGCATTGTTCTCCTCGTCGAAGACGAACCGCTCGTGCGGCTGGTCACGGCCGAGATTCTGGCCGATGCCGGCTTTCGCGTCATCGAGGCGGCAGGCGCCGAGGAGGCCCTGAAGGTTCTCAAGGCCGGCGTCGAGGTGGACGTGCTGCTCTCCGACGTGGAAATGCCGCCGGGGATGAACGGCTATGGGCTTGCCTGGGAGATCCACCGGCTCCATCCGGAGGTAGCGATCCTCATGACCTCCGGCCGGGAATGGCCGGGGCCGAACGACCTGCCTCCGGGAGCGGCCTTCCTGGCGAAGCCCTGCCCGAACGGGATGCTGGTGGCCCATGTCCGATCCGCCGCCCACCGGGTGCGGGAGGCGCGGCTGCGCCTGAAGCTGGAAAGCGGGCCCGACCCGGCCGCCCGCACGGCCTGAGCCGTCCGGCCCCTCTGGGGCAGGCGCAGCCCGGGTGAGCTGCGCCCGATCCCGGGCCTTACGCGGCGCGCACGCCCTGAAGGAAGTCCTCCACCTGCCGGGTGAGGGCGGACGAATTGGCCGACAGCTCGCCGGCCGCCGCCAGCACTTGGGAGGCCGCCGAGCCGGCATGGGTCGCGGCGCCCTGCACCTGCACGATGCTCTCGCTCACGTCCTGGGTGCCCCGCGCCGCCTCGCTGACATTGCGCGCGATCTCCTGGGTGGCGGCCTGCTGCTCCTCGACGGCGGCGGCCACGCTGGAGGCGATCTGGTGCACCTCCTCGATGGTCGCGCTGATCTCGCGGATCGCCTCGACGGCGCCCTTGGTCGATTGCTGGATCTGGTTCACATGCGCGCTGATGTCCTCGGTGGCGCGGGAGGTCTGGTTGGCGAGCTCCTTCACCTCCGCGGCCACCACGGCAAAACCCTTGCCGGCCTCGCCGGCGCGGGCCGCCTCGATGGTGGCGTTGAGCGCCAGGAGGTTCGTCTGGGCCGCGATGGTGTTGATGAGGGCGACCACCTCGCCGATCTTCTGCGCCCCGTCCGCGAGCGTCGCCACCAGCTCGTTGGTCTTGTAGGCGTTCGCGACCGCGCGGGCCGCCGCGGCCGAGGTCTGCGACACCTGCGAGCCGATTTCGTGGGAAGAGGCGGCAAGCTGCTCCGCGGCCGCAGCCACGGCCTGCACGTTGCTGGAGGTTTCCTCCGCCGCCGCGGCCACGGAGTTGGACTGCTGGTTGGTCTGCTGGGCGGTGACGGCCATGGTGCGCGCCGTCGCCTCCATCTGGTGGGCCGCGGCCGAAAGGTGCTGGACGAGGCCGCCCACGCTGCCCTCGAAGCTCTGCGCCAGGGACAGCATCTCCAGACGCCGGCGCTCGGCCGCCTTCTTCTCCGCCTCCGCCTGCTGATGCCGGAGCCCGTCCGCCTCCTGCATGGCGGCGGCAAAGACCTGGGTGGCCTTCCAGATGTCGCCGATCTCGTCGGGGCCGGCGCCCACCTTCGGAAGATCGTAATTGCCGGAGGCGAGCCGCTGGAGCGCCTCCGTGACCGACCTCAGCGGGCGGGCGATCTGCCGCTGGCCGACGAGCCATCCGAGCAGCAGCGCCAGCACGGTGCCGCCGAACGCGCCGCCTGCGAGGAGCATGAGACGCTCGCGGTAGATCTCGTCCGCCCGCTGCGCGACGGCCTCGACCTCCTCGCCGCCCCGCTTCGTCAGCGCATCGATGCTGGCCTGGAAGGCCTTTCTGTTGGCGCGGTTGGCCTCGTTGTTGCCCTGCGCGTTCGCCGCCTCGGGCGAGACCTCGGTGCCGAGCCGCACGGTCTCGGACCGGAAGGCCTTGAAGGCCGCCGCATCCTTGACCACCGCATCGAACAGCGCCCTGCTGGAGCCCGGAACGATGGGCTCCCACGCCTTGAGGAGGTCGTCGATCTCCTTGAGGCTGGCGAGCAGCCCGTCGCCGAACTTGCGGGCCTCCTTGGTGTCCTTGGCCGCATAGATGCCGCGCGCCTCCATGACCACATGGGTGACGAGCCGGTTGAGGCGCTCTCCATGGAAGGCCCGCCGGGAGGCGAGCTGCACGTCCTCGATGGCTTGGTGGTAGGTCTGGACGGTGCTCATGCCGATGGCAGCCGTCACGACGGCGATCAGGGCCAGCGCCGAAACGAGTGCAAAAATCTTCGTTCTGATCTTCATGGATTCCCCGGCAGGTCGGCGGCGCAATGTGGGTGGATGGACAGGCTTCATCCAAATCACAAGGCGCTTGTGCGGAGCTTGCCGCGGGCTCTCGACATCACATCATTTTCTCTACGGCAGGTGATGAATTGTTAAGTATAAGCTCATAGGAATGATTGCGCGTAATTCTAGATGCGGCGGTCGTCATGGGTATTCGGTTCGACAAAGTCTTGGAGCAGGTCGCCAGAGCCGGGCAGACGGGGGGCGATGTCGTCGCCCTCGAGAGCAGGGAGCGGAAGATCCAGCGGATCGAGGAGCTCATCCGCGCCCGCGAGGCCACCGGCGACCGCATCGTCATCTGCCTCGGCCTGGCGCTGACCCTCTCGGCGATCGGCCTGCCGGTCTATGCGCTCCACTTCAGCGAATCCCACATCTATCTTCAGGGTGCCGGCGACATCGTGGGAAGCAGGGGCGTCCTGGCCGCCCAGACGCGCTCCGCCGAACTGAGCCCGGCGACCACGGGATCGCTGAAGAAGTCCTCCGGCGCGGGCGACCTCGCCCCCGGCAGCAGCGCCGAGGCCTCCGCGGCGTCGAGCGGCGCGCGCACCCAGTTCCAGAACTACGTGATCCACCGGGCTACGGGCCAATCCGCCTTGATCGAGGGTCCGGAAGGATTGTGGTGGGTGACGCCGGGCATGACGCTGCCCGGCATCGGCCAGATCATCTCCATCGAGCGCTCGGACAGCGGCTGGGTCGTGCTGACCTCGGAGACGATGATCACCCAGCCTCCGGCCCCCGGCCCGTCGAGCTGATCGCGCAGCACGGATCCCGCAACGCAGGAGAGCGACCTCGGCCGCTCTCTTTTCATGTCTGGTACTCTGCCGGGTGCAGGACATCGTCTGCCGCTGGCGGGTCGCTGCGTCAGCGGCGGAACCTGCCCTCTCCCGCCGCGCACGCCGTGTCAGCGTGTCGCCGTCACGATCGGCGCGGCCTGGTTGCCGAGCCAGACCCATGCCGCGCTGTCGGAGCCTTCCCGCTTCACATAGCGGTATCCGGTCTCCTGCCACGGCAGCACGGCCTTGCGCTTGTTGTCGAGGATGAAATCGCCCCGGTCCGTGCGCGCCATGAGAACCGCGTGGCCTGCCCCGAGCTCGTCGATGACGACGGTCATGCGCAGGGCGCGATGCGGCAGTCCGGCATCGGTGAGCATCCGGCGCTTGAGCAGCTGGATGTCCTCGCAGTCGCCGAGCCCGTCATCGGGATAGTCCCACCGATCCGCCACGCCCCAATGATCTTGATCGGTGACGGGAAGGATCGCCTTGTTCACGCGCTCGTTCACCTCGACGATGAGGCTCCAGATCTCCTGGTTAAGCGCGATGACGGCTCTCTCGGAAGGGTTGTGCGCGCATTCCGCCGGCATCTGCTGGCAGAACTGGATCCAGGCCGGCGTGGGGCCCGCCTGTCCGGCCGTATCGATGGCGTCGGCCCGCGCGGGCAGAAGCGACGGCGCTCCCGCAGTGGCAGGTCCGGCGCCCGCCGAACCGCAGAGACCTGCGACGAGCGCGATGGCCGAAACCATGAGACGGGCGCCGCCGAAACGATGCCGCTTACTTCCATCCTCCGAAACGATCTTGCCCATGCCCCTTACCTTTGCCGCTTTTATTTTCAGCTAGGCTGTCAGCAGCAAGAATTATTCGCAAGCGCGATCTCGCGCGCAATTTCAGAACAGCTCAATACTGTTGAATTTACGCAACAGAACGCGAGTTCTTAACGAAGTATTGCCGACATCCTCTTCGAATGGAGAGGAAGCCCGTTTCGTCGCCGCGTTGCTGCGCGCCGTTGCATCCTGACCGTCGCGGATGATGCGGGAGCAGCAGGAGACTCGCGGCCCTTCTTTGAGGACATTCGATTGCTTTACCTTGTTGGCAGGCAGCGTTTCATGTTCCGCACCGTCATCTTCTATGATGGGCAAAGCAGAGTGCGGAGGTCGGGAATGGGCATGAAGAGAGGTCTTGCTGCCGTCGCAGGCGCCCTCGTGGCTGGCGGATGCGTGCCGGCAGCCTATGAAGCCCCGGCCCTCGCATGCACGGAGCATATCGGCAAGCCGATCTCGTCGCGCATCGCGGCGCTGGGCCCTCCCCGCCGGGTGTATCGCATCGACACCACGCGGGTCGGCTACGTGTTCGAGTCGCGGGAGGTCCGCTATGTGGGAGGCGAGCCCTACTACACGGTCAACTACCTGACCCATGTGGACAGGAAGCGGGCACCCGTGCGGCCGGTGACGACAACCTGCACCGGCCTGTTCATCACGCACGCTCCCACCGACGCCATGCCGATCTCGGAGCGCATCGTCGTCGACATCGTTCCCTGAGCCCTGCGCCCGCCGCCGGCCGCATGGGCGACGGCTACACGCCGCCGAGCCTGAGCTTCGCGATGCTCATCATCAGATCGACGCCGATCCCCTGCTGTGCGGAGGGATCGAACAGCATGGATGTGGGCGACGCGAGCGCCGTGGCGGCGTTCTTGGCATCCCACATGGCATTGAAGCGCTGGATGAGCTTGTCCACCTTCTTGGGATCCTGAAGATCCTTGACGTTGATGTGCTTCTCCAGGTTGCGCACCTGCAGATCCAGATCGGCTCGGGAGGCCGCCTCGGGAATGCCGAAGGTGGTCTGGACGAATTTCAGCAGCGCCTTGTCCGCCAGAAGGCCCATGGGGGTGGTGACGGACGAGGCCTTGCGCTTGAAGTACATGGCGAGCTGAACGCCCTGATTCTGCTCGCCCTCCTTCTTCTCGAGGGTGATCTGGATGTATTTCTCGACGGCCAGCGTGGTCGCGCTCTCGGCCGAGGTCGCGGCCGCTCCCTTGCCGACGAAGTCGAACGCCTTGGCGAATTCCTTGTAGAGCGGATTCGACATCTTGTTCGCCATGCTCAGGGGGTTCTTCACGCCCTCCTGGAGAAGCTTCTTCATCAGCCCCTTGCCGTAGGAGAGCTCCTCCAGGCCATAGGCCTTCATGGCGAACTTGAAGATCCGGTCGTTCTTGATGAACTGGTCGATGGTCTTGATCGACTTGATGTTGGCCCGGTAGTAGTCGATCTCGCGCTTGATCGCCGGATCCTTCTCGATCTGCGTCTTCGCACGCGCAAGATTGGTCGTGAGGATTTGGTAGCGCGACGATGTACTGATCATGGTGCAGCGTTTCCGATGTTCGGCATCAGGACCTTCGGCGGAGCACGGCGAGAGGCTTCACCCTCGCCGCCCGCCGAAGATAGAATCGCAATCCTTCCTGAACCTTTCGGCCAGGTTCCTCGTGTCGGCCGCGTTGAGCCGGAATTCGAACGTCGTCGTCTCGTAGCGATAGTTCGACAGCTCGACGGTCAGGCTGCGCGCCCCGGCCAGCTTGTCGACGAAGGCATCGACCTCCTTGCGGTCGGGGATCTGGACGTGCCGGTCGCGGTAGATCCAGTGCCCTACCTCCGGCGTGCCGCCGTCGAACCAGTAGACCGTGCTGCGCCCCCGAGGACCGCTGCGCCCGAGATACTGCCTCTGGCGCACCGCCGCCGTGATGAAGGCAACGGGCGGCTGGTCCTCGGCCAGGACCTGCCTCTGGCAGGTCAGCCAGAGCAGCGCTCCGTCCTCCCCCTGCAGGCGGGCAAAGGCCGCTTGAGGCTGCGCATCGGAATCGTGCTGCAGCACGTAGTCCCAGGCTCCGAACCAGGTGGCGATCGCATGGGCATCGCTGCGGCAGGCCAGGAAGGCGGCGAGCGCGGCAAGACCGAGCCTTGCCATTCCTGCGCGGCCGCCGCCGAACATTGACTTCGTCAGCACTGGGAGACCCTCTCCAACGAAAGAAGCCCCGCCCTTTGCAAGGCGAGGCTCCCTTTCGAGTGAAACTCCGGCTCTTACTGGAAGAGCTTGAGGATCATCTGGCTGTTCTGGTTCGCCATCGAGAGAGCCTGCACGCCGAGCTGCTGCTGGGTCTGCAGAGCCTGGTTGCGGGTCGACGCCTCGTTCATGTCGGCATCGATGAAGGCGCTCACGCCGGCGGTCAGCGAGTCGGAGAGCACGCCGATGAACTCTTCCTGGGTCTCGAGCAGGGCCTTGTTGGCACCGAGCATCGCCGAACCCGCGCGGAGGTCGTTGATGGCGGTGTCGACGGCCTGCAGGGCAGCCGCGACGGTCATGCCGGCGCCGGAGGAGGCGGTCGCAGTAACCGTGCCGCCGATGGTCGTGGCCTGAGCGGAGAAGTTCTGGCCGGCGATCTTCGAGGTCAGGCGCAGCGTGCCGGTGTCGGTGACGGTGGCCTGCACGAGCTCACGGAGGGTGGCGTCCTTGTTGATGCTGTCCGCAACCTGGGCGACGGTGGTTTCCGTGCCAACCGTGAAGGTCGCCGCCGCACCGCCGAGGGTGAACGTGATCGTCTCGGTGCTGGCAGGGTTGCCGTCAACGAAGGTGAAGTCCAAGCGAGCGGCGGTTCCGGCGATGTTGATGCCGGCCACGGCGCCGAGCTTGCCGCCCGTACCAGCCGCAGCATCCGTGAAGAGGTTGACGGCCGTGGTGTCGATGTTGAGGGTGTTGACCGCCGCCGTGGCGCCGGAGCCCTCGAACGAGGTGACGAGCTTCACGTTGGCAGGGGTGCCCTCGAGCCAGTTCTGGCCGTTGAAGACGGCGGAGCCGGCTGCGCTCTTGAGGCCTTCGATGCTGGCCTTCAGCTCGAGCTGGATGGCGTTGAGGTCAGCGCCAGGGTTGGAGCCGGCCGTCAGCTTGCTCTTCATGGTGTCGAGATACTTCAGGCTCTTGTCGATCGCCGAAGTATAGGTGTCGATCATCGCCTTCGACTGCTTGATCGAGTCCTTCACGGCGCTCAGCGCACCGTTGTCCGACTTCATCTTCGTGGCGATCGACCAGTAGGAGGCGTTGTGGGAAGCCTCTCCGACGCGCAGACCCGTGGAGATCTGGTTCTGGTTCTTGTTCATGGCAGTCTGCGTCGCCTTCAGCGACTGCAGGGCGGTCATGGCGGAGAGGTTCGTGTTGATCGAAGACATGTGCTTTTTCCTTGAATGGTGAGTTTTTTAAGGAAATGTCGGACTCTAACCGACCCAGCGGACTGGCATCATGCCTCGAGAAGAACCTCGATCCGCTGCTCACATGACATCCGGGCTCATACCGGCAAAATGGATCGGCATCATGCCTTGCCTTCGAAAGAAGGCGTACCATAGTGCTTAACAAGGCACCTGAAGGGAGCGGTTCGTTCCATCCCGGCGCTTATGCTTCTTTTCTACCGAGGGCCTTGCCTTGCGTCAAGCGCTAAGAACAGGCTTCGTGCGTTTTTCTTTGTTAACTCTTTTTTAACCAAGACGATCATCTTGCCGCCTCAAGTAAAAGCCAGTCGAGATCTTTGATCTGCTCTCGGCTGAAGACCGGCGGCAAGGCTCAAGCCCTACCGCACGGCCGATGCAAGCATGCGCGGCGCGCCGGCCCCGGACGTCTTCGTATAGAGGCCGCGATGGGCCGCATCGAGCGTCAGGGCATCGGTCACGCCGAGGATGGTCTCGGAGGCGCCGAGCAGAAGGGAGCCGTCCGGCGCCATCGTGTTCGCGATCCTGCGCAGCACATCAGCCTTGAGCGCCGCATCGAAATAGATCAGCACGTTGCGGCAATAGACGATGTCGAAGGTTCCCAGGCGGCTGAAATCCTCGATCAGGTTCAGGTACCGGAAGTCGACCATGGACCGGATCTCGGGGGAGATCTGCCACTGGTCCCCGACCTGGGCGAAGTACTTGACGAGCAGGCGGGCCGGCAGGCCGCGCTGGACCTCGAACTGGTTGTAGAACCCGGCCTTCGCCTTCTCCAGAACCTCGGTCGAGATGTCGGACGCGATGATCTCCACCTGCCATCCCGCCATGCGGGCAGCGGCTTCCTTCAGGAGCATGGCGAGGGAGTAAGGCTCCTGCCCTGTCGAGGCGGCCGCGCACCAGATCCTCAGCCTGCGGCTCGCCGCACGTTCCTTCAGGTACTTCGGCAGCAGCACGTCCTGGAACAGGTCGAACGGCGCCTTGTCGCGGAAGAAGAAGGTCTCGTTGGTGGTCATGGCCTCCACCGTCGCCTTCTCGAGGGCGGACGAGCGTCCGCTCCTGATCTCGCGCACCAGATGCGACAGGCTCTCGATCTTGAACCGGGAGCAGACCGAGCCGAGTCGGCTCTCCACGAGATACCGCTTGTCCGCGGACAGCGACAGGCCCGAGCGAGCTTTCAGAAAGGCTCGCAATGCTTCGAATTCCGCCTCGGTCATTTCGTCAGTCCTGAAAAGATGCTCTTGAGCGATGGGCCGATCGCCTCCAGGGGCAGCACTTCATGGGCTAGCCCCGCCTTCGCGATGCTGCCCGGCATGCCCCAGACGATGCTCGTCGCCTCGTCCTGGACGATGACGGTCGCTCCCTCGGCGACGAGATGGCGGGCGCCCTGCGTACCGTCGGATCCCATGCCGGTCAGCACCGTTGCCAGGGCCGAGGCGCCGAACACGGCGGCCGCTTCCCGGAAGAGCACGTCCACGGCGGGGCGGCAGAAGTTCTCGAGCGGCCCGTCGTTGAGCCGGATGACCGCCTTGCCGCCGGACGACGTCACGCCCATGTGCCGCCCGCCCGGTGCCACCAGGATCTGCCCCGGCGCGACGATCTCCCCATCCTTGGCCTCCCTCGCGGGGATTCGGAGCAGGGCCTCCAGATGGGACGCGAAGACGGCGGTGAACATCGCCGGCATGTGCTGGACGATCAGCACCGGGATTCTCGGCAGGATGGGCTTCATGTCCAGGAGAACCCGCTCGACCGCCCGCGGCCCTCCGGTCGAGGAGCCGATGAGGAGGCATTGCGGCTTTGCCGAGACCGGCCGCGCAGCCGGCGCGACGGCGGATGCGGGCAGCGGCGCAGGCGCCGCAACCGGGGGCCGCGCGATGCGGCTCCTCGCGTGTCCGAGGGCGCGCAGCTTCTCGATCAGCTCGCGCTTGAAATCCGTGGCTCCTCCGGCAACGCGCGCGGACTCGGGCTTCGCCAGGTAGTCGACGGCGCCGAGGGAAAGGCACTTCAGCGAGATCTCGGCATTGCGCTGGGTGAGGGTCGAGATGACGATGACCTTGCTCGCCGGATGCGCCTTGAGGATCATGGGCAGGGCCGCGAGCCCGTCGACCTCGGGCATCTCGATGTCGAGGAGGATGATCTCGGGCTTGGCGCGGCCGGCCGCGTCCACGGCCATGCGTCCGTTGGAGGCGGTTGCGACCACCTCGAAGCCGCCGGCCTCCGCGAGCCACCGGCCGATCATGCCGCGGATGACCGCGCTGTCGTCGACGATCATGATGCGGGTGGGGACAGCCTGCGCAGGCCCGGCCTGACTGGAGAGGGGAAGGGACATGGCTCTATCCTGCGGTTGGCGCCGTCAGCAGGCCCAATCCTTCGAGCTTTGCTGCGAGAATGCCCTTGTCAAAAGGCTTCATGATGTATTCGTTCGCTCCGGCATTGAGGGCCCGGGTGATGTACTGCACATCGTTCTCGGTGGTGCAGAACACCACGACCGGATGCTGCCCCTCCGGCGTTGCCCGCAGGCGCGTGAGGAAGGTGTAGCCGTCCATCACGGGCATGTTCCAATCCAGAAGGATCAGGTCGGGCATCTCCGCCTGGCAGGCGAGGAGCCCGACCTCCCCGTTCTCGGCCTCCGAGACCCGGAAGGAGAGGCTCTCGACGATCTGGCGGGACACCTTGCGAATGACCCGGGAGTCATCAACGATCAGGCAATGGTTCATAAAAAGTTCCTGGTTAGACCCGCTGCCGGAGTCAGGAGCGAACAGCGGACTTGTCGACGAAGTTGAAATTCTCGATCAGTATTTCTTTGACGATTTCGGCGCCCAATCGCTTGTTGACCTTTTCGCGCACGCTGCCGATCATCCCGTTCACGTTGTACCGGGACAGCTTCCTGAAATCGAGCGTGTCGTCGGCATAGACGTGGCGAAAGACCTCGTCCTGGATGAAGGCTTCGGGAGGAACCGAGATCTCGCGCAGGGTCTTCGCATCCGCCGTGAAGACCAGATTGGCGATCACGTAGCCCTGCACGGCGTTTTCCGCGATGATCGGGATGTTGACGGGCGGCAGCTTCTTGTACTGCAGCCCTTCATAGGTTCCCTTGTCCTCGGTCTGGGGCTTGCCCACCGTCCAGGTGATCGCCGCATAGCAGGACCCCAGCGTGACGGCGCAGACCCAGAACCCCGCGATGACGTTCTTGATCATCCGCCGTAGCCCGCCTTGTTGATATGGGCGGAATAGGTGCTGTCGGATTCCGCGTTCTGGATCGCGGTGGAGATGATCGTCGCCACCTCCTGCACCGCCAGCATGTGCCGGCGCAGGATGTCCTGGTTCTGCTCGATCTTCTCCTTGAGCCCCTGAAGGCGCTGGGTGGACTTAGGATCCAGGGTAGCGATGTCGGCCGTTCTGACGATCCGGCTGATCTCGAGGAGGCACTGGCTCTTGCGGCGGTTGAAGTCGTCGAGATTTGAGAGATCGCGGGCCATGAGCGCCGATGTCTCCATGTCCAGCGTCTCCTCGAGACGGTCCAGCGAATTCATCAACATCTTACAGATCCTTCTTCACGGCGTATGTTCAGCTTTGCGGTCAGGCCTTGTTCGGCATGCGGGCGACAGGATTGGGTCCCATGGGCGAAGGCGCGCCGCTGCCCTGAGGATCCGGCCGGTTCGCGCCTAAGAGACTCTTCGCAATTCCGATCCCGCCTGCCCTCGAAATCTGCGCGCCGATCTGCTCGGCCAGCATGGATTTCCAAATGGAGCCCGCAGTTCCTTTTCCGTAGGTGCTCTCCGCTTCCTTCGGGAGCATGGATTCGACGAAGGTCTGCAGGATATAGGCCTCGAATTCCTGGTGCGCCTGCTTCGTCTTCTGCGCGGCGGTCGACTCGGCATCGTTGCGCAGGGCGTTCCGGAGCGTATAGACGTCGCTTCCCGCCATGAGCGGACGCCCGGCTACCGACTTGATGGCATCCTCGAAGCTTGCGCCGTCAGCCGGCGCGGCGCCGTCCAGGAGCTTCTGCGTCGCCGCCTGGTAGCGGGCAGGGTCCGCCGCGCGGGCGACATCCTGGACGATATCTGAGGGAAGGCTGATCGCCATCTCGATTCCCATGGCTCAAGGAGATGATGAAGAAAGGTTTACCGCGTCTAGCTTACGGGAAGCTTGCGCTCTTGCCCCTCGCCATCGCTTCCAGGATCGAGGCGAGGCTCTTCTTCTCGTCGTCGCGCCGCTGCTGATCCTTCAGACCCGACAGCATCTTCTCCGTGCGCTTTGCCTGCATGCCGCGGTCGAGCGCAACGGCCCTCTGCGCGGTCTTCGCCGTCTCGACGCGGGTCTCCTGAGCCGCCAGCGCCTGCAACCGCCGGGAGGCGACATCCACGAACAGGCCGTGAAGCGTCTCGTGATCGTTCATCGTCTCGATGATCGCCTCCTGCGCGGCCTTGAGCTCCATGGCCTCGCGCTCGAGCTTGGACAGCTTCAGTTCGGCCTCCTTCTGCAGGTGCTTCTGCACCTTCAGGATCCGGTCGATCTTGCGAACGCGCTGCTTCATCGGTCTATCCGTTCCTCAGCCAGGCGGAGAACGCTTCCATGAACAGGAGAATGTAGTCCTGAGTGGCGAAGTACAGGACGAACAAGCCGCCGATCATGACGAAGGGCGTCGCCAGGAAGTACACGGGGATCTGCGGCACCAGCTTGTTGGTCAGCCCGACGGCGAGGTTGACCACGACGGAGTAGAGAATGAAGGGGCTGCTGATCCTCAGGGCAAGCACGAAGGCCGCTCCGATCTGGTCGACGAGCTGGGCAAGCGACACCTGCGTGCCCAGCCCCTCGCCTACGGGCAGTCGGCCATAGGATTCGACGAGGCCGCGGAGAAACTCCCAGTGCAGGTCGGAGAGGAAAAGCACCGCGGTGGCGACGATCATGATGAACGAACTGATCGGGGGAAGCGGCTCCGCCTCGTCGATGGGCGCGCCCGGCATGCCGCCGAGGCCGAGCGCCATGGCGATGCCGCTCACAAGGGTCTGGAGCGCCAGGAAATAGACGCGGCCCAGGAGCCCGATGAGCAGGCCCGTCAGGGTCTCCGAACCGATGGAATAGAGCATGGCGGCGGGAACCTGGGATCTCACCTCCGGCCCGATCCTGTCCAGGAGGGCGGGAGCGAGCGCCAGGCTCGCCGCCAGGGCGATGAACAGGCGGATCTGAACGGGGATGCGGTTGCTCGAGAAGCCGGGCGCGATCATCAGGCACCCGCCGATCCGGCAGAAGATCAGAAAGATCCCGAGCAGGATCTCGGGAGCCTGCAGGGTCACGAGATGGTACCCAGCGAGTTGATCTCGACGCCGCGCGCGATCTCGAGGTGGGACAGGACCGGCAGGGACGAGAACATGCGCTCGATGATCATCCGAACATAGGGGCGTGCATCGGGAGCCGTCACGAGGGCGAAGGTCTCGACCTGCCCCATGCGCTTCTTGATCGCCTCGGAGGCTTCCGCGCCGAACTGCTCGACCAGCCGCGGATCGATGTCGAACTCCACCACGTCGCCCTTGGCATCCCGCTTCAGACTCTGGTGGAAGGCGATATCCCACTTGTTGCCGAGGCGCAGGACGTTGAGGGCCCCTCCCCCGGCGAGATCGCCGCAGATCTGTTGCGCGATCCTCACCCGCACGTGCTCCACCAGCTGCTCGGCCCGACGGGCATGGGGCGCGATTTCCGCAATGGCTTCCAGGATGAGGCTCAGGTTCCTGATGGAGACCCGCTCCGCGAGAAGAAGCTTCAGCACCGCCTGCAGGCCCGAATAGGAGATCTGCGACGGGCAGATGTCGTCAAGGAGGCGCTTGTACTCCGGCTCCAGGCCGTCCAGGAGGTTGCGCACGTCCTTGTAGGACAGGAGCTGGGGAAGGTTGTTGCGGATCACCTCGCTCAGATGCGTGAGTAGAACCGAGGCGCCGTCGACCGCGGCGAAGCCCTGCCGCTTGATCTCGTTCAGGTAGACATCGGACACCCACAGGGCCTTCATGCCGAAGGCGGGCTCGCGCACCTCGTCGCCGGGAACGTCCGGAACGGGACCGTCGCCGATGACCACGAGCAGGTCGCCCGGTCGGACCTCCTGCGTGGCGACCACCGTGCCGTGGATCTTGATCTGATAGCTCTTGGGCGGGATCATCAGGCTGTCGGAGAGCTTCACGTCGGGGAGGACGAAGCCGAAATCCTGCGCGAACTTCTTGCGCATCTTGCCGACGCGGTGGGCGAGGTCCCCATGCGAGCTCGCGAGATGGGACGCCAGATGCTTGCCGAGGCAGAGCTCGATCTCCGCGATCTTGAGGGATTCCTTGACCGAGTCCCGCGACTCCAGCAGGTTCTTCTGCGCCTCCTGGGCGATCCTCGCCTGTTCCTGCGCCTCCTGGTTCGCCCTCTGCTTCGGGATCGAGTAGGCGATGAAGCCCATGCAGCCGCCGAGCAGCAGGAACGGGATCATCGGCAGGCCGGGCACGACGGCGAAGACGAACATGAGGGCCGAGGACACCATCAGGGCCCGCGGATAGGCGCCGAGCTGATCGAGCACGGCCTGCTGGGCCTGGCCGCGCGTGCCGCCCTTCGACACCAGAAGGCCCGCAGCCAGGGACACGACCAGGGCCGGGATCTGGCTCACGAGACCGTCGCCCACGGAGAGCTGGGTGAAGACGTCGGCCGCCTTGGACAGGGGCATGCCGTGGCGGGTCACGCCGATGATGATGCCGCCGAAGATGTTGACCGCGATGGTGATCAGGCTCGCCACGGCCTCGCCGCGCACGAATTTCGAGGCACCGTCCATGGAGCCGAAGAAGGCGCTCTCCTCCTCGAGCTCCCGGCGCCGCTTCTGCGCCTCCTTCTCGTCGATGATGCCCGCCGACAGGTCCGCATCGATCGCCATCTGCTTGCCGGGGATGGCATCGAGGGTGAAGCGGGCGCCCACCTCCGCGATTCGGGTCGCGCCCTTCGTGATGACCAGGAAGTTGACGGTGATCAGGATGATGAAGACGACGATGCCGATGACGAAGTCGCCGCTCATCACGAACTGGGAGAAGCCGCTGATGACGTGGCCTGCCGCATCCACGCCCTTGTGCCCGTCGGACAGGATCAGGCGGGTCGAGGCGATGCTGAGGGCTAGCCGCAGCAGGGTCGCGATCAGGAGGACGGTGGGAAAGGCCGAGAACTCGAGGGGCTTCTGGATCCAGAGGGCCACCATCAGGATGAGGACGGAGAGCGCGACGGAGAACGCGAGCCCCATGTCGATCAGGATCGGCGGGATCGGCAGGAACAGGATGGCGAGGATGCCGACGACCGCACCCGCAAATGCCAGGTCCCTGCTACGAGGTTGTGGTGTGACGACGCTTGCTTCCATGTGCCTATCAGCTCAGCGAAGAACGATGAGACGGATCAATGCACCATGAAGCTTGCGCGGAGGTCGCAACAGGATTCCGGCTAGAACCCTGTTACGATCCGGTCGTAGACCAGCTCCGTGAAGGCGAAGATCTGCGACCCCACGAAGGAGCCGGTGACCAGGGTGACGACCAGGATGGCGATGATCTTCGGGATGAAGGTGAGCGTGACTTCCTGGATCTGCGTGAGGGCCTGGATGAGGGCGATGACGATGCCGATCACCATGGCCGCCGCGACGGCGGGACCCGCCGCGATGATGACGGTCCAGATCGCGGCGCGGACCAGCTCGAGGGCGTCGACTTCGTTCATGGTCAGCTCACCACGATGCCCGGGCCCAGAAGGATCTCGGAGCCGTTCGAGAGTTTTGCAAGCGCACCCTCGCTCGTGATCATGACCGACGAAACCTGGCCGGAGACCTTGCCGTCGGCCGAGGTGACGGTCCGCCCGATGACGCTGTCGGCCTGCAGCAGGGAGGACGAGGCCAGCAGCGCGTCGAGCTTCGCATTGCTTTTGACCGTCTGCTCGACCTGGGAGAACGTGGCGAGCTGCGCCATGTACTCCGTAGACTTCATCGGCTCCGTAGGATCCTGATTCTTCATCTGAGCCATCAATAGCTTCAGGAAGTTCTCGTAGGTGGCCGTGGAGGGGCTGCTGGCGGCATTGGCCCGCTGGGTTGCGGCGGCTCCCGAAATGGATGTCACATTCATGATGGCGCTCCCGGTTCAGGCGGCCTGGATGGCAGCGGAGGCTTCCGCCGCAGGTTCGGAACGCTCGATGGGCTCGAACAGGGTGCGGATCACCTTGAGGGCCTCGAAGGCCCGGTTGGCCTCGACGAACTCGCCGGCCTTTCTGAGCGAAGCCTTGGTCTCCTCGTCCGCCGCTGTCTCGATGAGCGCGTTCTGAAGATGACGGAAGGCTCCCATGACCTTCTCGGCTTCCTGAGGATTGATGAGGATCGACTGCACGACGAAGTACAGCTGGCGCATGGGCGTCGTCGCATCCGTGATCTGGAGAACGTGGCTTTCCAGAAGGAAACGTGCCTCGTTGAGAAGGCTCAAGGTCACCTTCTGGCTCACCGTCAGCACGGCTCCGTTGATGAAGATCCGCTCACCCGCCTTGAGTGAGAACCGCATCTTGGCTTTCATTTCAGACCCTCCTGGATCATGGTGTTGATGTCGATCAGGGCTTCGAGGCTGTTGTGCTCGCCCCGCACCACGCGGTCCGACTCCCGCATCACCCAGAGGCCGATGGAGATGAGCTGCCCCTTGAGCTGGTCGGGAAGGCCGTTGTCGGGGTGCCCGAGATCCTTGATCAGAAAGGTCCAGAGCCGCTGAAGGAAGACGATGGCCTCGATCATTTCCCGGGACTGCGACGGCATTCCCTCGGCAGCCTTCATCAGCTTGATCGCGCGGTCGAAGAGCTCATACTCACGCTGCCGGCAGTCCCTGGACGAGTCCTCGATGACTTCAGCATAGGAAAAACGATACATTACTGACTATCCTGCTTTCAGATGAACTTGACCAGGCTGAGGTTCTTCAATTGCGCCGTCAGGGAGTAGGAGGTCTGGATCTGGGTCATCAGCTGATCGACCCGGATCTTGGCCTCCGCCGTGTCGACGGCTTCCAGGTTGGTGATCTTCTCGTCGAGGATCGTCTTCTGCAGGCTCATCCGCTCCATAGCCTGCTCTGTCTTCTCCTGCACCACGCCCAGGCGCGACTGGACCGCGGTGATGTCTGTGACAGCCTCGGAGAGGGTGTCCACGATCCTGTTGACCAGAACCTCGCGGGTCTGCTCGTTGAGGTTCTCAAGCCCCAGGTCGAAGGTCATGGTATAGGCCATGGCCAGCTTCCGGAACGCGCCCTCGTTGGCATTGACGGAGGTCTCGACCTTCTCCTTCGTCGAGATCTGGCTCTGGATGTTCTGGCTGGATGCCCCCGACCAGTTCGTCCAGTTCGCCCCCTGGAAGAGGTTGCTGAACGCACCGTCCAGGAAGGCCTCCATCTCGGCTGGCGTGATGGCTGAGACCGCCGCGGCGCTCTGTGCGAAGCCGAAGCCCGCGGGAGGCGGCGCAGCGAAGGCCGCATCGAGTGCCGCCTTGGCCGCGGAGGGCGCAGCGCCGTTGCTGTAGCTCGCGACCGGCTTCTCCTGGGTGTTGAGTCCGCCGAAGATGTATTGCTCGCCCACGTTGCTGTTGAGAGAGGCGATCATGTTTTCCAGGCTCGTCCGCGCCTGATGCTTGATCGCGTCCACGCTCGCCGCCCGGATCGGGGTTGCGATGAGCGCGTCCCTGAACTTGTTGGCGTTGCCTCGGATCTGGTCGAGGGCCGTCGTCGTCGACTTCATCCTGAGCAGAGCGGTGGTGTTGCTGTCGATCAGCGCGTCGAACTCCGCCCTGTTCTGGCGCAGCGAGAGGGTCTGCCCGGTCTTGTAGCCAAGCTTGAGGCCCACATCGGCCTCCCGCCCCGAGACCAGCTCCTTGTTGGCCTTGATCAGGTTCGTCTGAAGCTTGTCGAGAGTCGAGTTCGATGACTTCCAGAGCGTCATCGTCGAAACGAAGGAGGTTCTCATGGCTTAGTTGACCGCACCAAGGAGGGTTTGCAGCATTTGGTTGATCACGGAGAGAAGCTTCGCCGATGCCGAGTAGGATTTCTCCAGCTGAAGCATGAGCGCCGTTTCGTCATCCATGTTGACGTCGGTCGCGTTGGACAGAGCTTCGGAAGCAAGCCCGAGAAGCGTCGCCTTGTACTCGACGCTCTGCGTGGTGCTCTGGCGCGTCGCCTCGAGCCAAGCGCCGGACGACGAAGCGAGCCCCAGGAGCGAAGCCGCGTCTCCGAAGCCGAGACCCGGATCGATGGGCCGCCGGGTAGACATTTCCTCCGTCAGCGCGGACAGCCGCTCGGAGAAGGCTGCGTTGGCGTTTCCGGCAGGATTGTAGGTGTAGTCGGCGCCGTTGATGCCGCCATCCCGGATGTTCTCGTACTTGCCGCCCTTCAAGGGGTCGACTGCGCTGTTCACGGCGATCCTTGCGGCGAGACCGGCAGGCGCGGGAGTTCCCGGCACTCCGGCTGCTGCGGGAAAGGTGAACAGGCCCGGCATATCGGGCTTCGCCGCCGGCGTCTGGTCGCTTTCGGCAAAGGCCCGGATCAGACCGCGCGCCAGCTCGTCGAGCTGCTGCTGATAGGTGACCGTGATGTCGTCGCGAAGGCTCACCAGGCCGACGAGGTTGCCGGAATTCAGAGGCATGGCGGCGCCGGGTCCCGTCACCCGGATGCCGTCGATGAAGACATCCGCCCCGGCCATCCCCGGAGCGAAGGCGCTCGTCTGGGTGAACGTGACCGGCCGCGCCAGCCTGTCCACCAGCGGAACGCCGCTGTCGGTATAGAGGGCGACATCGTTTCCGGCCCGCGGCACGACGGTGACTCCGATCTCCTCGGAGAGCTGCGCGATCAGGCTGTCCCGGGTGTCCATGGCGTCGCTGACATCCGCGCCGAGGGCAGCACCGCTCATCACCTGCTGGTTCACCTTCTCGAACTTGGTGAGCAGATCGTTGATGCGGGCGACCGAGTCGGCAATGCCGCGATCGGCCTCCTTGCGCAGCGACTGGATCGCCGCCGTCGCATCGTTCAGGCTGCCCGCCATGTCGTATGCGGATTTGACGAAAGCTTGGGCCAGATCCACGTTGTCGGGCGCATTGGCGTATTGCTGAAGGGCGCCGTTGAGCACCCCGATGCGAGCGGCCGGAGACTGGTCGAGCTCGGGGTCGCCGATCGTCTCGCTGAGCTTCTTGAGGCCTTCGAGCAGCGCCTTCTGGGTCGCCGCGTCGGAGGTGGTCTCCAGCATCTTCGACAGCAGGGCCCTGTCGCTCGCCCGGAGAACCGTCACCCGCGCTCCCCCGGCCTCGGTGGTCAGGGCGCCGATCTTGCGGGAGTAGTTCGGGTCGGACGCTCCCGCCGTGTTGCGGGAGACGACCGCCATCTGGGACTGGGATGCCTGAAGCGACGAACGTGCCGTATTGTAGGCGACAGACAGTGACATGGTCAGCAAGCCCGGGGCATGAGGGGAACGGTTACCGCTTCAGGTTCATGAGAACGTCGAGGAGTTCCGAGCCGGTCTGGAACACCTTTGAGTTCGCCGTGTAGCTGGTCTGCGCCTCGATCATCGCGGTCAGCTCGGTTCCGATGTCCACGTTGGACCCTTCCAGGGCGCCCGATGCGATCGATCCGAAGCCGGAGGTCTCCGGGAAGCCGACCTGGTAGCCGCCCGAGCTCGCCGTCGTCTCATAGACGTTGCCGGCGCGCGGCGAGAGGTTGTCGGGGCTCGGAACCGTGGCGAGCGGGATCCGGTAGGCGGCAACGCGCGAGCCGTCCTCGTAGACGGCGTAGACCGTGCCGTCGGAGGCGAACTCGGCATCCTTCACCGCGGAGGGGGCATTGCCGTTCGCAGTGCCCGTGACGCTGTAGTCGCCGGCGAGCTGGGTCATGCCCTTCATGTCGAGATCGAACGTCTCGCCGCCCGGGATGCCGAAGCTCAACACGGTCGGGCCCGTGATCTTGCCGTCGGCGTCGAAGTCCAGGTTCATCGTCGTGGTGCCGGTCAGAGGCGCCAGCGGATTGGTGCCGTTCGAGACGGTGATGGTCCATGTGTCCGCGTCGATCTTGGCGAGATCGATGTTGATCTTGATGGGATTGCCCACCTTGTCGAACACCTGGAGCGAGGATTGCTTGCTCACCGCCGGCGGAACCACAGGCGGCTGGGAGAAAGGAAGGTTTCCGTTGAAGGTACCCTTGGTCGATCCTGTGGCCTGCATGCCGAAGGATGACATGTTGACCGGCACGACGCCGTCGAGGCTGTTCAGGGACGGCGCGGCCGGACCTGCCGCCAGGCTGTAGCCCATCAGGGTGAAGCCGGCCGCATTGACGAGGTTGCCGCTCTTGCCGTCCACCACGAAGTTGCCGGCGCGGGTGAGATAGGGAGAGCCTCCCGGATCCGAGACGACGAAGAAGCCGTTTCCGGAGATCGCCAGATCCGTTCCGGACGTGGTGTAGGCGATCGGCCCCTGATCGGCGATCGTATAACGGACGCGGCTCGTCACCGATCCCGAATTGTAGTTGCCCTCGCTCGAGGGCAGGATCAGGGACGAGAACTCGGTCGAGGCGCGCTTGTATCCAGTGGTGCTCGAGTTCTGGATATTCTCAGCGACGGTCCCAAGCTTGTTCGACTGGGCATTCATGCCGGACACGCCGCTACGAAGGACGCCATAAAGACTCATGAAAAGCTCCTACGGTTTCAGGCTGAACTAACACCACGACGCTTGTGCGAGGCTGTTGTTTGATGGGTGTGGCTGCTCATGGGCTACTGCTTGAGGGCCTGGGCCAGATCCATGAACGCGTCCCGGCTCGCGGGCATCGAAGGATCCTGGCGCAGGGCCTCATAGATCTTGGGAACGATCACGACGGCCTGGTCGAGCTCAGGATCGTTCCCTGGGTTGTAGCCGCCCATGAGGCGAAGATCCCGCGTGTCCTCATAGCGCGCGACCATGCCGCGCAGACGCCGGACCAGCTCCTTCTGGTCCGTCGACCAGACATGGTCGGCCAAGCGCGAGATGGATCCCAGGAGGTTGATGGCCGGGTAGCGCCCCTGATCGGCGATCGCGCGGTCGAGCACGATATGACCGTCGAGCGTGCCGCGGATGCTGTCGGCCACGGGATCGTTGTGGTCGTCGCCGTCGATCAGTACGGAGAAGATCCCCGTGATCGAGCCCTTGCCTTCGGCGCCGGGTCCGGCGCGCTCCAGCAGCCGCGGCAGGTCGCTGAAGACGCTCGGCGTGTAGCCGCGGGCAACCGCAGGCTCCCCGGCCGCCAGCGCCACGTCCCGGGCCGCATGAGCGTATCGCGTCACCGAATCGACGATCAGAAGGACCGACTCGCCGCAATCGCGGAAATACTCCGCCACGGCGACAGCCGTCCGCGGGGCCTGGCGCCTCATCATGGGGCTCTCGTCGCCGGTGGAGACCACCATGACGGACTTGTGGAGATTGGCCTGGATCGGCCCTTCGAGAAACTCGCGGACCTCGCGCCCGCGTTCCCCGACCAGGGCCACGACGATGGTGTCAAAACCCTCGCATTTGGCCAGCATGGTGAGGAGCGTGGATTTCCCCACGCCCGATCCCGCGAAGATGCCGATGCGCTGGCCCTGGCAGATCGGCGTGAACAGGTCGATGGCGCGCACACCCGTCTTCAGCGGCTGCTTGACCCGTGAACGGGCCATGGCAGAGGGGGGCTCGGCATCGTTGTGGACGGGAATGGGCCCGGGAACCAGAGGCCCCAGCCCATCGAGCGGCTCTCCCAGGGCGTTGATGACACGTCCCCTCCAGCTGTGATCGGGATGAAGGCCCGTATCGCCGACCACGAAGGCCGGCATCCCCAGGCCTGCCTCGATCCGGCCGTTGAAGGGCTTGACCGTGACGCCCCCATCATCGATGCGGACCACTTCTCCGACCTGGGTCTTGCCCTGGCTTAAGAAGCCCACGCGATCTCCGAGCCTCACGAACCGCGAGAGGCCGGACACCCTGTAATAGGTTGGCGTCACCTCGCGGATGATGCCGCTGATCTGCACCTTGCGCCGCCCCGTTCCCTCGGCGAGAACAAACTCCTCAAGTGCCTGCAGAGCGTTCATGGCGTTCATCAGCTGCTAGGTCCGAGGGTTCTGATGGCGTCCATCAGGGTCGATTCGCTCTCCTGGATCGTGGTCGCGGCGCTCTCGAAATTCCGCTGGACCGCGATCATCTTGGTCATCTCAAGCACCGGGTTGACGTTGGAGCCTTCGCTGTAGCCCTGCTGCACGCCGTTGGCGTTGAAGTCCTGGACGAGCTCACCGGGAATGCTCGAGGTGACGCCCGAATTGCCGAACCTGGCCAGCTTGCTGTCGGCCCTCAGGGTGAACAGGCCGATCGATCCAACCTGGTTGGCGCCCTGGGTGATGGTTCCGTCGCGGCCGATGGTCGGGGCTCCGGCGTTCGGATCGAGCGTAATCGGAGCGCCGCCGGCATCCAGAACCGGATGCCCCTCGAGGGTCAGCAGGTCGCCGTTCTCGTTCATCCGGAAGCGCCCGTCCCGGGTATAGACCGGGCCGCCGGGTCCATTGAACGCAAACCACGCCTCCCCCTGGATCGCGACGTCGAGAGGGTTGTCCGTCTTCACGATTGGCCCGGTGCGCCGCGAAACATAGTTCTGACCGGATGAGGCGAAGGACACGCTCTCCTTCGCGGCCAATGACAGGATCTCCTCGAACTTCACCTCATCCGCGCGGAAGCCGCCGGTGTTGATGTTCGCAACGTTGTTCGCAATCGTGTTGAGGCGCTTCTCCATGGCCACCTGGGCCGACAAAGACACATAAAGCGAGGATTGCATCTCGGAACCTGGACCTGCATGTCTCGTGGGATCTGGCCATCATTGATGGAGCGGTGCCCGACCTGAGGAGGCCCCAACCCGTCCAATGGCCATGATGGGCAAGCTGTAAGGTAAGAGCCTTGCACGAGGCTTGCTCGCGACTTTCCAGCTTCGCACAAGCCTCCGTCGGTAAGACAGCCTTAAGAGAGTGGAAATCGAAGGGGCTTGTACTTTGGGCGTCTTGATCGGACTGGCAGTTGCCATCGGCTCGCTCGTCAGCGGCTACGTCGCCATGGGCGGGCATCTGGCTGTCATTTGGCAGCCCTGGGAATACGTCATCATCTGCGGCATCGCGATTGGCACCTTCATCATCGCCAACCCCATGTCCCTGGTGAAGGACACCGGCCGCGCAGCTCGCGAAGCCATCACCGGGGCTGTGCCCAAGCGGGAGTATTACCTGGAGATCCTCGGCGTTCTCTACGCCCTCATGCGGGAGTTGAAGAACAAGCCGAGGAACGAGGTCGAAGCCCACATCGATCAGCCGGAGGAATCGGAGATCTTCAAGGCCTTTCCGGCAGTTCTCAAGGACAAGGACCTCACCCTGTTCATCTGCGACTATGCGCGTCTGATCATCATCGGCAATGCGCGCCCCCATGAGATCGAAGCGCTCATGGAAGAGGAGATCGCAACCCTGAAGCGGGACCGCACGAAGCCCTACTACTCGCTCTATGCGGTGTCCGAGGCCCTCCCGGCCATCGGCATCGTGGCGGCGGTGCTCGGGATCGTGAAGGCGCTCGGCGCCATCGACCAGGCGCCTGCCATCCTGGGCGGCCTGATCGCCTCGGCCCTCGTCGGCACATTCGTCGGCATCTTCATCTCCTATGCGTTCGTGTCCCCGCTCGCCAACAAGGTGAAGGCCACACGCGAGAAGCAGACCCGCGTCTACGTGATCGTGAAGCAGGCGCTGATCGCATACATGAACGGCGCCCTTCCCCAGATCGCCGTGGAGCACGGCCGCAAGGGCATTTCCGTCGAATACCGCCCGACCATCGATGAGGTCGAAGCTGCAACGACCACGGGCGGCCGCACCGAAGAGCTCAAAGAGGCAGCCTGACCATGAGCGGAACACACAGCGCTACCGATATCCGGGACATGCTTCTGGACTCCGCCGGGCTCTCGCTCGACCGGCTTCCCATGCTCCACGTGATCTTCGATCGCATGACGACGAGCTGCGCCGAGCACCTGCGCCACATGGCGGCCTCGCCGATGTACTACTCGCTGAGCGGGCTCGAGAGCGGCCGCATCACCGAGATTCTGGAGATGTACGAGGCGAACGCCGTTGCTGGCATCTTTCACGCTCCCGAGTGGGACAGCCATATCCTGATCGGGTTCGACCGGGATTTCATCTATACCATGGTGGAGGTTCTCTTCGGCTCGGATGGGTCTGAGCCCCCGGTCGAGGAGGTGAGAGGCTTCTCGAACATCGAGCTGCGGATGGCGCAGACGCTCTTCGAGCAGATCGCCAAGGCCCTGCAGGCATCCTTCTCCCTGGTGGTCGACACGAAATTCAAGCTGGAGCGCATCGAAACCCGCATGGATTTCGCGGTGATCGGGCGTCGCAACAACCAGGCGGTCGCCGCCAAGTTCCTCCTGCAGGCGCTCAACCGCGGTGGCGAAATGTTCGTCATCATCCCGCAATCGGTCCTGAATCCGATGCGAAAGGCGTTGTCCCATGTGGTGACGGGCGAATCCTCAGGCCGGGACCCGCGCTGGATGAAGCAGATCGCGACCGAAGTGAAGAAAACCGAAGTCACCCTCAAGGCCGTTCTCGAAGAGCGCTTCCTCACCCTTGGCGAGATCGCCGGCCTGAAGGTCGGAGACGTGATCGAGCTGCAGGCTACGCCGCGAAGCCGCGTCAAGCTCGAAGGCAACCAACAGGGGCTCTTCTGGTGCCATATCGGGCAGTCGGAAGGATCCTATGTGCTGAAGGTCGATGAGCTCATCGATCAGGAGAAAGAATTTCTCGATGATGTCCTCCCTCGCTAACGCCGTCCTTTTCCTGGCCCTTGTCACGACCAGCGTCATGGTTGCGGTCATGTACCGGAAGCTGAAGAGGCTGGACCAGTATCACAGGGATTACCAGCAGATCCTCGACAAGACGGGCGCGGCCTTGCAGAACGCCCAGCAGGCGGTGGCAAGCTTCGGCGCCGAGGGCAAGGAGACCCTTGCCTTGCTTGGAACACGCATTGAAGAGGCGAAGGCCACCATTCAAAAGCTAGAGGCTCTCAACCGCGATACCCGCCGGGAGATCTCCCTCCATTCCGGCAGCTCTCACTCGTAAGGTCCAAATCCGATGACGAACCCTTTTGACACCAACTCCCAAGAGAAGGTCCTGTGGCAGCAGGAGAGCAGCCTCGGGCGCGGCCTGGACGGCCAGGACGACAAGCTCGGCTCCGGCCGCAATCTCGATTCGATCCTCAGGATCCCGGTCACCATCCAGGTGGTTCTGGGCTCGACGACCATGCCCGTCGCCAACCTGATGAAGCTGGGCCGCGGGGCCATCGTGCCCCTCGATCACAGGGTCGGCGAACCTGTCGACGTGGTGGTGAACGGCCGCACCATCGCGCGTGGCGAGGTCGTCGTCGTGGAGGACGACAACTCGCGCTTCGGCATTTCTCTCACGGAGATTGTCGGACCGCCCACGAATGATCTCAACGGATAAGATGGCAGCAGCGTATGGCCGCGCATGTTCCTATGAAGTCTAACGGCTCCAAGGTCCTGAAAGGGCCCGAGAGGGTGGCGACGCTGCTCTTCGCCATGGGCAAGCCCGCCGCCGGCAAGATCCTCAAGCATTTCAGCGAGGATGAGATCCGCCTCGTCACCAAGTCGGCCGCCATGCTCGGGCCGGTCTCCCCCACGCAGATCGAACAGCTGGTGGAGGAGTTCGCGGCAAACTTCACGGATGGAGCGGACCTGGTCGGCGGAGCGGCCCACATCGAGAAGCTTCTGACGGGCATTCTCAGCCCGGAGCAGATCGCCAGCATTATGAACGAGGTGGTGGGCAACGCGAACAGAAGCATCTGGGAGCGGATCTCGACCGTCTCGGAAAGCGCGATTGCGTCCTATCTGATGAAGGAGCACCCGCAGACGGCGGCTCTGATTCTCTCCAAGGTCAAGCCGTCCTGCGCCGCGAAGGTCATGGCCCAGCTGCCGCAGCCGCTGCGCAACAATCTCATGCGCCGCATGCTGAGCATGAAGCCGATTGTGGACGAGACCATGAAGAACATCGAGAAGACGCTGCATGAGGACTTCATGGCGAACTTCTCGAAGAACGCCGGCGCGGACACCCATGCCAAGATCGCGGACATCATCAACAAGATGGAACGCGAGCACATGGAGGACGTGCTCAACAACCTCTCCTCCGTGCGCCCGAAATCCGCCGAGATCCTGCGCGGCCTGCTCTTCACCTTCGACGACATCGTCAAACTCACGCCGAAAGACCGCACGACGCTTTTCGACCAGGTTCCGCCGGATCGGGTCGTGCTCGCACTCAAGGGCACGAACGAGGAATTCCGCAAGGTTGTTCTGTCGGCCCTTTCATCGCGCGTTCGCCGCATGATCGAGCACGAGCTGAACAGCAAGGAGCCGTCCGCCCACCGCGACATTGCCGAGGCGCGCCGTGCCATCACGGATCTGGCCCTCGAAATGGCCGGCCGCGGGGAGATCGTCATCAACTCAGAGGCCGAGGATGAAGCCTACTTTTAGACCGTCGGCCTCTGGCGATGTCTGATACCGACGACAAGGACAGCAAGACGGAAGCGCCTTCCGAGAAGAAGGTCCGCGAAGCCGTGGAGAAAGGGAACATCCCTTTTTCCCGGGAGGCGCCCATGTTTGCCTCAATGGTCGGCATTCTCATCGCCCTTGCCTTCGCCACCCGCAACAACACGAAGGTCCTGACGGAAAAGCTCTCCCTGTTCATCAACCGGCCCGAGGATTTTCGCCTGGAGAGCGGTTCCGATGCAGCGATGCTCATCCAGGCCGTCGCACTCGAGGTCGGCCAATGCCTGATTCCCGTCATCCTCGTCCTGGCGGGCTGCAGCCTCGCGGCTTCAATTCTTCAGAACGTTCCTTCCATCGTATCCGAAAGAATCAGGCCGCAATGGAACAGGATCTCGCCGGTCGGCGGCTGGAAGCGCATCTTCGGACGCCAGGGTCTCGTGGAATTCGCAAAGTCGTTGTTCAAGTTCGGAACGATGACGATCGTCAGTCTTCTGCTTCTCAAGTCGGAGCAATACAAGGTCTTGAATGCCATGTTCAGTGATCCCTCCCTCCTTCCGGAGCTGATGTTGACCATGGCCATGCGACTGGTCTCCGCCATTGCGATCGCAACGATCGTGCTGGTTGCGGCTGACCTGCTCTGGGCTCGCTTCAAGTGGCACAGCGACCTGAAGATGACGAAGCAGGAAGTGAAGGAAGAATACAAGCAGATGGAAGGCGACCCGATGGTCAAGGCGCGCATGCGCTCCCTGGCCCAGGACCGCAGCCGCAAGCGCATGCTGGCCGCGGTTCCGAAGGCCACCTTCGTCATCGCCAACCCGACCCATTTCGCCATTGCGCTGCGCTACGAGCGCAGCGAGGCGAGCGCGCCAATCGTCGTCGCCAAGGGCAAGGACCTTATCGCCTTGAAGATTCGAGAAATCGCCGAGAAAAGCGGCATTCCGGTCATCGAAGACAAGCCTCTGGCAAGATCGATGTATGATCATGTCGAGATTGACCGGATGATTCCTCCCGACTTCTACAAAGCGGTCGCACAGCTCCTGTTCTACATTCTCACGAGGTCGAAATGATGAGCCTTCGTTCCGTCCACCCAGTAGTCCATGAGAGAGAGCATCTGGACATCGAGGCCCTGGAGGAGGTCCTGGCCTGCAACATCAAGGACGTGATCGCGGATTTCTGCCTGACCGACGCCGAGATCATCCGGTTCTACGTCGACAACCAGCTGCACGGCAACATGGATGAGATGGTCACATCCTCGGCCGAGCTTTACTTCAAGGGCGAGACCCTGTCCTACGGCTATGTGGCGCATGTCAGCCCGGGCCGGGAGGAGACCTCATGTGTCGTGCTCGATATGGAGTTCGTTCACGAGACCCTCACGGTGCAGTTCCAGCTCGTCTTCGGATCGTGCTACATCGGTGTCAAGATCAACGAGGTTCTGCGCGACGGCAGCTCCGGCACGGAAGTGCTCACTCCCGCCTCGTTCGCGAGAATCCTCTCCTCGGCGAGGTTGAGGCCCCTCCCGTCCCGGTTCCAGACTCCCTACTGCCTTGGCGAGTCCACCCGTCATTGATGCCAAGCATCGCCGCATGAGACGCTCTCTTACAGGGACGGGCACGGTCGCCTTGCTGGCCGCCATGGTATCGGCTTGCAACTCGTCGACCGAGGCGCTCTACAAGCAAGGTCCCTGGGGGCCTTCGCATATCAAGAGGACCTATCCGGAATACGATGCGCCCTGGGGACGGCGCGATGCCGAAGCTGATCGCAACCAGCCTGCAGCCGCCGAAACCACACGCCTCCTCGTCATCGAACCGGAGCGTCTGCCGCCGTCGAGGCGCTTGGCGGAGCTCCATCTGGAGCCCGATGCGGCACCGTTGCCGCGGGCGAGCCTGCCTGAGCCGCCCGATCCCGGCATGGCCCCTGCACCTGGAACGGTCCTGCTCGATGGGCCGCCCGCTGGAGCGGCAGAGCTTGGCGCTGCAGCCCAGGCCGATCCGCCGGGTGCCTTCACGCCCTCGCAGCGGGCTTCGTCCTATGCCGGAACATGGAAGGCCACGATCGGGCCGTCATCGTGCCGGATCCAGCTCTCGAGCGTTCCCTCGCTCGATCTCTACAGAGCCTCCACGCGCCAGTGCCCGAACGAGGCCCTGCGCGAGGTGAACGGCTGGACCTTCCGTGACAACCAGATCATTCTGTATTCCCGGGGTCAGGTCATGGCCCGCCTGACGGGCGCCGAGGCCTCGCTCTCCGGCTCTCTCAGCAGCTCCGGCGCTGAGATCAAGATGACCCGATAGCTAACGGGCAGGCATCGTGCTCCGACGGACCCGTCATCCGTCGGAAGCGGTCTGTCCTTGAGCAAGACCGGGAGCATCGGAGCAGAAGGATCGCGCGGCCGGCGTCCACTGGCCGAATCCGGTTGCAACCATGTTGGCGATGACGCGGCAGACATAGCGCTTCTGCGCGGGATCGTTATTGGGGCCCGCGTGATAGCGGGCGATTGCCATCGTCCAGCTGTCGTGGCGCCCTTTCAGCTCCCGGAGGAAGCGTGCGGCGTATTCCACATTGGCGCGGGGATCGAGCATGCTGGCAAGCGACGGGAAGTTCTCGCGATGATAGAAATGGTTGATCTGCATGCAGCCGAGATCGACGAGCCTGGCTCCAGCCCGAGTAGCCTCCTCGAAGCGCTGGATCGCCTCGGCCGCCGACTTCGAGAAGATGGCCTTGCCTTCCACGTTCATGGCGTAGGGCTGCAGGCTTCCGCGACGGCCCGTCTCCGTCAGGCCGACCGAGTAGAGCATGCCGAGAGGAACGCCGTACTTGGATGCCGCCCTCACCATCTCTCTCTCGCACAGGCCGGCCTGATCCTGAGCCTGCGCTGCAGCAGGGAATGCTGCGTCAGAGGTAGACCCCGCCAGTGCGACCAGCGCCAGGAGCCCGATCATCCCTCCGGTCGTTCGGGAGGCCTGTTTCGCCATCTCTGCGGTGTTCATTCTGCCGGCGCTCGGACCCTCCCTGCCCGGGTGCGGCTCCCTGCTGGAATCCCTGGTCCGGCGATGACTGAAGGCGCTGAAATGAACCACGATCATGAGCGGAATTGTCGGCAGGCTGGATGGTGATGGTATCTGGGCGGTAGCCGGATGCGCGCAGGAGGTTGGACAGCTTGTCGGCATCATTCCTGAGAAGTGCCACGGTATCCTCGTTCTCGGCCTGAAGCTCCATCTCGATGCCATCGCCTGCAAGCCGCATCTTGATCGTCACCAGCCCCAGTTCGACCGGATTGAGCTGCAGGTTGAGAACCCTCAGGGCACCTGCTGACGCTCGTGCGACGGCGACCCTGTTCAGGGCGTCACCCTGGAGCCCTGGAGCGTGAGGGGTTGCGGCCTTGCTCACATCCTCGATGACGGCCGAGGCAATCTGCTGAAGCGTCCCGGAGGGGAGCGACACGGGCTCGTTCTTCAGGCCGCCGGCAGCGGATGGCTTCTGAACGTCCATCCGCTCGCCAGGCCGGTCGAGCACCCGGGCCGTCGCGCCCCTGTGTTCCTCTTCGGACCGCTCGCGCGATGTATGATTCTCGAGACCTGGAGCCTCCTGCTGCAGCAGGGCGCCGCCGGGAACCTGCCCACGCGCTCCGGCCGGATCCTTCTTCACGGTCTGGACCTCCGATGCAGGTTCTTCCTGCAGGGCCGGCGTATCGGTGCCGCCTTCCTGCCAGATCGATTCGAATCCCTCGACGATAGGCTTGAAGTGGGTTTCCTGATGCTGGACCGAAACCGCTACTCTATCGCCGAGCACGCCATTGCCGATGCCGATCTCGCTCGGCTCCATGGGAAGCATGAGGGAGGGCGATGAGAAGGGCGTCGATCCATGCTGGCCAGTCTCGGAGCCGTTACCAACCTGTAATGAGGGCAGGATCTTGGGCAGCAGGTTTTCGATCAGCGAGGAGACGATGCTTCCTGCCTGCAAGGATCCCGGAGTCGTCGAGTCGGCAGCTGCCGGCATGTCGGGCAACAGCGCGTCCAACGTGGAAGCATCCGAGCTGAGCGAGGCTGAGAGAGTATCTCCGAGCAGTTTCCCCAAGCTTCCTGCTTCGCCGTCTGAATATGCTACCGCTCCAGACTGCTCCTTCGTGAAACCATCCAGAAGAGCCTCGAACCCGCCCTGGCCGGCTGCCCGCCCGCCTTCCGACTTGCTCTCCGACGCAGAAGGTGCATGGCGCGAGGATTGCGTGTCCATCACCCGAGGCGTCTGCTGTGGAATCAGATCTAAACGGCTCATTCTTTGCTCGACGCCTGGTTCTTGATCATTTTGTCGATGCGGCTCAGCGCATCACGGGCCTTGGATAGCGCCTGAAGCTGGTCCAGCCCTTGCGCAGGGACGGGCTCCGCCGGCGCCCCGGTTGCAACGAGCGTCTTCGCAGGCTCAGCTGCAGCCATCCTGTCGGCCGGCTCCGGCAGCTTTCGAATTTGCTCCGCCATGATCAGCGCATGGGCCAGCAGGCTCAGATCGCTGCCTGCGAGAAGGTTGCGGTCGATGCTGCGCAGATCATCGACGGCGCTGGCGATGGCCTGCGGCGAGGTGATCATCGAGGCGGCGCGGTAAAGCCGCGCCCTTGCGGCGCTGGCCTGGTCCGCGCTCGACAGCTCCTGCGCCTTGTCGGCCATCATGCGGGCGGATGTGGTCAGCCCCTGCTCGAGGGAGGAACGGGCCACCAGGAGGTAGAGATCACGCCTCGCTTCCGGCTCAAGCTCGTTCATCATGGCGACGATGCCGTCGAAGTGGGAGCTCTCCTTGCCGAAATCTATCCGCGTCAGCGCCGAGGCAAGCCGCTGGCGGAAATTGCCCGCATAGATCGAGTGCCGATACCGCCGCAGGTATTCCGTGGCCAGGAAACGAAACTTCTCGATGCGGTTGGTCTGGCTTGCCACAAAGACCTGTCGCCGCAAGGCCGCCTCCTCGAGGAGTGTGCCGGGGGCCTGCAGCCTTACGAAGTCGAGCAGTTCGTCGGATTTCGCCGCGTCCTTGCGGACGATGAGAGCGGACTGAACCAGGGCCAGCTGTGCCCCCAAGGCGGGTGGAAGGGAGCGCGGATCGACGGAGGCGAGAGCGCTCTGAGCTGCCTCCTCCCGCCCCTCCACGTAGGCGAGCGCCCCCTCGACGAGGGGCCTGTCGGTTTCAGTCACGACACCGGATCCGAGCTCGAGCAGCTTCCTCAGGGTGCCGGGATTGCCGCCGCTGAGAACGAACGAAACGGCGGCACGAACATTCTTGCTGTTCTGCCAGGTCTCCGGCGGGAAATCCTTAAAGCGATCGTCGAGAATCCCTAAGAGCCCGCGCTGGCCGAGATGCGCCTCCGTCGAGCCGATCGCAATCTGGTCCTGCATCAGGTGCAGTGTCCGCACCATCTGGACGGGACCGGGCACGGCAGCGGGCGCATCTTTGGGCTCCGCGCCCTGCTCCGGATTGGCGCTGGGGGTTTGCATGCTCTCGCCCATGGCCCCTTTGGGGAGCAGAAGCAGGAACGCACAGAGAGCAGCCCACAAGAGACCTTTCACCCTCATTCCTCCTGTAGAAGGATCTCGACCCGACGGTTCTGATCGGCATTGGGATCGGACGGGATCTTCGGATCCCGCGCCGCATGGCCTTCGACGCGCACGATCCTGCTCTCGTTCAAGCCGCCGCGCACGAGCATGTAGAGAGCCATCTGCGCCCTCGCGTGGGACAGACGCCAGTTGTCGTAGTTGGCCGATTTGAAGGGCCTTGCATCCGTGTGGCCGCGAATGACGATCTTGCCCGGACGGGACTGCAGGATCTTAGCGATGGCTGCCATTGCCTGAACCACCTTCGCATGAGGCTCGGCAGAGCCCACGGCGAACATCGAAAAGTTGAAGTCGTCCGTAAGGCTGATCAGCGTTCCGGCGCCGGTCCGGCGCACCTCGATGTGAGGCTGCGGCGCGGCGTCCCTCGGGATCTGAACCGCCTTGAGAATCTCCCTTTTGAGTTCGGCCGCCTTCTGGTCGCTGGCAGCCTCGGCTGAAACATTCGCAGCAGCACCCGCGTTTGCCCCGGCGGCTGAAGTTGAAGCATGACCCTCGGCCGCTTTGCCGTTAAAGCCCTGAGGCTGCTCCGGCTGCGAAGCGGCAGCCTTGGGAACGCTCTTCTGCTCGGACTTGTTGGCGGATGGCTTCTGGCTCAGGGCAGCGACGGCATCCATCAGGGCTTTCGGCGGTGCAGGCGGCGCCGTCCCGGGCTTCGAAGGCGTGTCGGTCTTCAACTCCTCGACAGGCGACACCTGCCAGTACAAGGGATCGTAGGGATCCCTGAAGGCCTCCCCTGCCTTGAGGCCAGGTACGTCCGTTTCGCCCGGGGTCACGTCCGCTCCGAGCGTGTCCTGCGGGTTCGGTTCGATCTCCTCCGCGATCCTGGCCAGAACGGCATAAGGATCCTGAAAGAGGGCACCTTCCTTGAACCGGGGCTTCTGCAGCTGGTGCGACTTGCCGCCGGTTCCCTCGCCGCTGCCCTTTTCCTTGCCGTCCTTCGTGTTGTCCGTCTCATTGTCCGGCGGCACGTTCTGCGGGTCGTCGAGGCCCTTCTTGTTCGGCGTGGCCTCGGCGAGCCGGACCGGGTTGAAGTAGTTGGCGACCCCGCTGCGGGTTTCCTCGTCCGTCAGGCCGATCAGCCACATGACGAGGAAGAACGCCATCATGGCCGTCATGAAGTCCGCATGAGCGATCTTCCAGGCTCCGCCCTTCATCGCCTCCTCGCCATCGTCGCCTCTGCGGACGATGACGATTTCCTGCTTCTCACCACCTGCCATCGTCACTCAACCTTCAGGGCCTGCTCCAGCCTGCTCGTCCATTGAGCCAGCTGGGTCTGGATGGTCGTATCCTGTGCGACGACGCTGACCTCCACATCATCGCCCGGCGAGAACTCGATCATCCCCACATGAGGATCGAGCGTCTCCTGGATCCGGGCGAGAAGATCGCCAGGTCCGGTCACCTTGATCATCCGGGAGCTGCCATCGACCAGCAGAGTCGCCAGAACCGACTTCAGCTCCGCGATGCTCTGCTCGCGGAATGCGTCCTCGAGAAAGGGCTTTAGAACGTTCGCAACCCTTTCGGAGAGGATCGTCTCGAGCCGTGCAACCGCTGCGGCAATCTGCGCCGCGAGCTGCTCCGCCTGCTGCTCGACCCAGAGTGTGCGCTGGACGCCCAGTTCCTCCTCATAGCGGGCTCTCTCTTCCGCCAGGGCCTGCTCGAGCCTTGCCTCTGCGGCTTTCCGCTCCTCGGCTCTCACTCTGGCCTCGACCTGCCTGGTAAGGTCAGCCTCGATCTCGACCCTCGTCCGGGGCTGCTCCTGCGGAGCCTCTTCGCGAGGAGGCTTGACCGGCCTGAGGATGGCAAGCCCCGCCGTCTCCTTGCCCGTCTGCGGCGTGAAATCCGTCAGGAGGCTGGCGATCGTGCCGGCCATCACGCAGCCTCCCGCCCGAGCCACTGCTTCAGAACCGCGGCAGCCTGCTCCTCACTCAGCTCGATGATCTGCTCGAGGCGGCGCTGAGGAGTGCGCGGCATTTCGATGAGGCCCTGGAGATCGGCGTCCGCCGTGACCTGCAGCGCTGCCTTCTCCATCGCCCTCTCGCGCTCCTCCTCGGCCTCCGCTGCGGCCAGAGCGGCTGCCTGCTCGCGCTGGAGCTCAAGCTCTGCCTGGTGACGCGCCATCAGCATCCTAACGGCAGGACGGAGGCCGAACCAGATCATCATGGCGCACAGGGCAAGAATGGTCAGTGCATTCACCACCGTTCCGAACTGGCGCATCAGGATCTCGGTCAGAGACGGACCTGGGACAGGCTGCAGCACTCCGCCGTCGTCGACGAAGCTGACCGCTGCCACCTTGATCTGGTCTCCACGAGCTTTGCTGAAGCCGATGGCCGACGCGACGAGCTGCTCGATCTCCGCGATCTTGGTCTCCAGCTCGGCGGAATTGGTCTGATCCCCGAGAAGGGAGGCGATCCGCGCCTTGTTGACCAGAACGGCGACAGAGAGATTCTTGATCTGATACCCGTCGCTGATCGTCTGGATGGTCTTGGAGGAGATCTCGTAGTTGGTCAGCTCCTCACGGCGTTGGTTGTCCTCGCTGGAGCTGTCGCCCGACTCGGCGCGGACATTCTCTTCGGGAAGATTCTGCTGGACCGTGGTCGGCTTCTGACCGCTCTTGTTCTGGGATACCTCGGTTTCCTTGATGGTGCGGGTGGAGCGCTCGACCTTTGATTCGGGGTTGAAGATGGTTTCGCTGGTGCTGACCTTGTCGGTGCTCAGACGGGCCGCAACGCTGATCTCGAAGTTGCCGATCCCGAGATAGGGCATCAGGGTGCGGCGCACATTGTCCTGGATTTCCAGGCCTATGGTCTTCTCGAGCCGCGCCATCTTGCCGGTTGACGCATTGGCGGCATCGTCTCCGGACATCAGCAGCGTCCCATCGGTGTTCATGACCGTAACCTTGTCCACGGCCATTCCGGGAATGGCCGCAGCCACGAGGTGCCGGATCGCCTGAGCCGAGGAGGCATCGTCGGAGGGAACGGTGCGAATCACGACGGATGCGGAAGGAGGCTGCTGCTCGCGGCGGAACGATCCCCGCTCGGGCAGGACGATGTGAACCCGTGCGGCCTTGACGCCCTTCATGCCCTGAATGGTGCGGGCAAGCTCGCCCTCGAGCGCGCGAACCTTGGTCACTTCCTGCATGAAGGAGGTGAGGCCGAGGGATCCGAGATCGTTGAAGAGCTCGTAACCGGACTTCGTGCTGTGCGGCAGCCCCTTCTCGGCCAGAAGCATTCTGGCCTGAGCGGTGTTGCCATAGCTCACCAGGATGGCCGTTCCATCGGCGCTCACGTCGAAGGGGATGCCGGATTCCTTGAGGACGGCGCCCATGCGCCCCACATCCTCGCGGTCGAGACCCGTATAGAGCGTTTCCTGAACGGGACGGCTCAGGTAATAGGCCCCCACGCCCACGGACAGGAAAACACCGATTCCGATGGCAGCCAGGGCAAGGAGCCGGCGGGCGCCCAGCTGCAGCAAGCTACTCCATAGTCTTTCGACATGTAGACGACCAGGCATTGGAAATCTCGGTACAGGTGAATGTTGTCGAGATTCCTCTATGCCCAACCAACCTTGTGCGAGGATTGCTGCTCATGAAGGTTGGCGATCGCCCTCCCCTCGCGGGAGGGCGAAAAAGTCAGAAGTAGGAGCGCACCAAGCCGCTCACCAGGATGTTCCAGCCGTCGATCAGGACGAAGAACAGGATCTTGAACGGTAAGGCAAGAACGGTGGGAGGCATCATCATCATGCCCATGGACATGACCAGCGTCGCGACGATCATGTCGATCACCAGGAACGGCAGGGCGATAAGGAAGCCGATTTCGAATCCTCGCCTCAGTTCGGAGATCATGAAGGCCGGAATGAGGATTCGCAGGTCGATCTTCTCGCCCTCGGCGGGCTTGGGATAATTGGCGGCAGCCAGGTCGCTGAACATCTGCAGGTCCTTGGGTCGCACATGGGTCAGCATGAACTCCCGAAACGGCTCGGTCGTCCTGGCAAAGGCCTCCGTCTCGGAAATGCGATTCTCGGTGAGCGGGCGAACGCCATCGTTCCAGGCCCGGTCGAAGGTCGGCCCCATGACGAAGAAGGTCATGAACAGAGAGAGGCTGATCAGGAAGAGATTGGCAGGGGTGCTCTGGAGGCCGAGTCCGGAGCGCAGGAACGAGAATGCAACCACGAAGCGGGTAAAGCTCGTGACCATGATGAGCAAGCCCGGTGCCAGGGAGAGCACCGTCAGCAGCGCCACCAGTTGGATGATTCGGCCGCTCACGGTTCCATCCCCGGACGGGATCAGGGATTCAAGCCCCGGAACCTGGGCATGCGCCGTTGAAGCCAAGAGAATGAATGCACAGGTAATGATAGAGCGGAAAGGCATCGGGTAAGTTCTTCTTGTCAATGGGATGGGATACTCACCACGCTGAAAACTGATACTGAACCTGGCCCTGCCCTATTGGACGATCAGGGTTTCGAGCACAAGCTCCTGAATGACGCCTTTGGAGCGCAATCTGACGCGCTCGTTGAGATCCTCCCTGAGGTGGAGGAGGCCGCTCGGGCCCTGAATCTGCGCAAGGGAGAGAGTGCGGACATAGGCCAGAACGTCCTGGCGCGTTTCCCCGGCCAGCACATCAGGGTTCTGCGCTCCGTCCGCCTTAAAGACAATGGATGCCTCGACCCTGACCCAGTCGCTGGTGGAACCCATGAGGTTCGTCACGACCGGAGCCAGCCTCTTGATGGCAATGTTCCCGCTATAGGGGCTGGCGGCCTCATCCTTCTGAGGCAGGGCCTTGTATTTCTCCTCCACCCTCTTCTCGATGCCGGAGACCATGAGAAGCCCGAAGCCTCCGCCGATCAGCGCGGACAGGAGCGTCAGGAGGCCGAGCGTGATCAGCCAGCGCATCGATCCTTCCTTGGAGGAGGCAGGTTCATGAGGAGCCGGAAGTTGCAGAGCCTTGGCCATGTCCGCTGATCCCTGTCGATCCGCTTAGAACGGTGTCAGTACGTCAAAGATCTGCTGCCCGTAGGCGGGCTGCTGGACCTCCATCAGACGCCCGCGCCCGCCGTAGGACACGCGTGCTTCGGCGATCTTGTCGTAGCTGATGGTGTTCCTCGGCGAGATGTCGCGCGGACGGACGATTCCGGCGATATTGAGCACGCGCAGCTCGTAATTCACGCGCACCTCTTGGGATCCGCTGATCACCACGTTGCCGTTCGGTAGAACCTCGGTGACGACAGCAGCCACCGACAGGCGCAGCTTCTCCGACCGGTCGATCGTCCCCTGGCCCGTCGACGACGAAGAGGAGTTCAGCCCCACATCGCCGGTGCCGTCGGCGTTCCACCCCTTGAACGAGAAGGCATAATCGAGTCCGGCGCTGATGGACGACCGCCTCGATCGGTCGCTGGCGTTATCGAACTGCGCTTTGTCGTCGATCTGAATGTTGACCGTGACAATGTCGCCGACCTGCCTTGCCCGTGGGCTCGTGAAGAGATCGGCGCTCGCATTGCTCCAGGTGGAGTTCGCAGACCCGTGTCCAGCTCCCTTGAACACGGTCGGCAGCGGCTCACGCTCCACCAGCACTCCGGATCCGACGGGGGTCATTCCCGGCTCGCGTCCAAGATCCTCCGGCCTGGTGGCACAGGCGGCAAGGAAGCACAGGCCAGCGATCACAAGCAGGTTCTTCAATTTTGCCTCACGGGGTTCTTGTCGCGCTTGGGGGCATCGGTGATGACATTGGCGAGCTGGGCGGCCCGGGCCGGCTCCATTTCGTTTAGGACGGCGCTGGCCGCCCTGGGGTTGAGCTTCGCGATCACGGCCGCCGCGATCTCCTCGTCCATGTTGGACAATTGAAGAGCCGCCGCATCCGGCTTCATCCGCGAATAGATCTGGACGACGGTCTCGTCGGCCTTGGCGAGAACCTCATTGCGGCGACGCAGCCATTCCTCATACTCAGCACGCTTCGCCTCCAGCACCTTGAGGCGAGCCTCGATTTCCTTCTCCATGTCGGCCAGCGCCTGCTTTTGAAGCGCAAACCGGGCGTCGGAGGCTGCATCTGCAATATTGGTGCAGAACTGGTTGGCTTTTGCATCCTTCTCCGCATTCTGCGCCAGGACATGATCCTGGGCTCCGAACCAGAGGATCATCCCTGCTGCAGCGGCGATGTACCAGGATGCTTGGCTTGCCTTGCGACAGATCATTGGATCACCAATTCAGCTTGGAGGGCGCCGGCCGTTTTCACGGCCTGCAGGATTGCGATGACATCGGAGGGCTTGAGGCCCATCTGGTTCAGCCCCTTCACGAGCGTCTGAAGGTCCGATCCCTTGACGATGGCCAGAGGCACCCTCTCTTCCGCAGCCATGATCTGGGTGCGCGGCACGACAACCGTCTGCCCCATGGAGAACGGATCCGGCTGGGAGACCTCAGGGGCCTCCGTTACGCGGATCGTGAGAGCGCCATGCGTGATCGCCACTGTCGAGATCTGCACGTTCTTGCCGATCACGACTGTTCCTGTCCGCTGGTCGATGACGATGCGGGCTGGCACATCCGGCCTGATCTCCAAGTCGCCGAGTTCAGCAATGAAGCGGGTTGCCGCAATGCTCTTCGGCTTCTGCAGAACGACTGTGCGGTAGTCTCGCGGCGAGGCGACCCGCATGCCGTAGCGTTGCTGCGCGTATTGGTTGATCGCATCCGTGATCAACGTGGCGGTCTTGTAGTCAGGGTTCTTGAGCTCGAAAGCGAGGGAACCCACCGCATCGAAGCCCCCCTGGACCTCACGCTCAATGAGTGCCCCGTTCGGAATGCGGCCGGCGGTGGCGACACCTGAGGTCAGCGTCTCGGCCTGCCCCTGCGCCGAGAAACCCGATACGATGATCGCTCCTTGAGCGACTGCATAGACCTGACCGTCGCCACCCTGGAGCGCCGTCAGCATGAGCGTTCCGCCCTTCAGCGACGTGGCGTCGCCCATGGAGGTGACGGTCACGTCGATGCGCGACCCCGCTCCCACGAAGGGGGGCAGATCGGCGGTGACGATCACAGCCGCGACATTGCGCGTCCGAAGGTTGATGTCACGGACATTGACGCCCATCCGATCGAGCATGGACTGCAGCGATTGCTCCGTGAACTGCGAGTTGCGGAGGGTATCGCCCGTGCCCTGAAGGCCCATGACGAGACCGTAGCCGATCAGCTGGTTGTCGCGCACGCCCTGGACCGCTGCCACATCCTTGATCCGGGTGGCGGCCTGCGCCTGCAGCGCAACCAGAGCGAAAAGGAGAGCTTGAAGGATTCTGATCATCACTGGATTCCGATGCGGATCCGACCGTCGGCCTGCACACGTCCGATGATGATCCGGCCGGTATCGGCATTCTTGACCTGGATCGTTTCGCCGACCGTACCCGACTGGAGGGGAATGCCGATCCCCATGATCGACAGGCCGCCCTCCTCGAACAGGATCTGGGTTTGGACCCCTCTTGTGACGAGCCGGGGATCATCCACGGCATTCAGCGGGATCGGCTCCCCCGGCAGCAGCGTGCGCCTCGCCATCTTTCCAGCGAGAGCCCGTGGCGATTCGACCACGGCCGTGCGGTAGCGGTAGTTTGCCGGGAACGTGCGATCCTTGAGCATCGACTCGCTGATCGTGTCCCCCGGGTAGATGGTGACCGAAGGAACGGGGAGAATGCGCTCCTCCGCACTGGCCGACTGCAGACCGGCTGCAAGGATCAGGACCGCGAGAGCAGAGTTGAGGAGAAGCTTCATCGGATCATCACCCGCCGCCTAATCAGCGGATGCCCTTCGAGACTGTTCCGGCCATGTCGTCGGCCGCTTGGATCACCTTCGAGTTCATCTCGAATGCGCGCTGCGCGGAGATCAGGTTGGTGATCTCCTTGATTGGGTCCACGTTGGAGGCCTCGAGGTAACCTTGGTGGATCTTGCCGTAGCCCGGATCCGAGGGGATGCCGACGGCCGGAGCACCGGATGCGATCGTCTCGCGGTAGTAGTTGCCTCCGATCGGCTCCAGGCCGGCATCGTTTGCAAAGTTCGCGAGCGTCAGCTGACCGAGATTCTGAGGCTGGGCCTGACCATCGATCTTGGCGAAGACCTCACCGGACTCGTTGATCGTGACGTCCAGGGTATTGGGCGGGATAATGATGGGCGGGTTCAGCGTATAGCCATCCAGGGTGACGAGTTGCCCGTCGCCGTTCTTGTTGAAGGCTCCCGCACGCGTGTAGACGATTTCACCGCTCGGGGCATTCACCTGGAACCATCCCCGCCCGTTCAGGGCAAGATCGAACTGGTTTGCCGTGTTGGTCAGCGAGCCCTGCCGATGCAGGTTGCGGATGGCCGCGGTGCGCACGCCAAGGCCCAGCATGGCGCCTTCCGGAACCGGGCTCGAGCCGGCCTGGTTCGGGACAGCCTGGGACCGCTCGGCCTGGTAGAGCAGGTCCGTGAACTCCGCTCTGGCGCCCTTGAAGGCGGTCGTGTTCACGTTCGAAATATTGTTGGCGATGACCTCGACGTTCAGCTGCTGAGCGTTCATTCCGGTCGCGGCAATTGCAAGCGCTCTCATTTCAGCCTCCTTAGATCGCCATCCGCGCAATTTCTTGATAGGCCGCAACAACCTTGTCGCGGATCGCAATGGCAGTCTGGAGCGTCTGCTCCGCGGACATCACCGCCTCGACCACCTGCTGGACCGAGGCCTTGCCCTGAATGCCCGCAATCGAGGCCGCTTCGCCCGTCTTCATGGTATCGATTGCGGAGGTGGCGACCTGCGCCATCACATCGCTGAAGCTCGTCTGAGCCGCACCGGCGACGGCTCCCGCTGCCGGCTGAACGCCGAATGCCGGAACTGCCGTGACAGCGGCAGGGCGGTCGATCATTGAGGAGATCGAGGATACTGCACTGACCATATCAGCCTCTCATCAGGTCAATTGTTGCCGAGATCATGGCTCTCGCCTGCTTCATCATCTGCAGGTTTGCCTGGTAGGTGCGGTTGGCCTCGCGCATGTCGGCCATCTCGATCAGCATGTTCACGTTCGGCTTCTTGACCATGCCGTTTTCGTCCGCGGCCGGATTCCCAGGATCGTACTCGACCGGGAAAGGAGCCTCATCTTTACCGATATCCTTTACCGCTACGGAGGAAGCCCCGAGAGTGCGGTCGAGCTCGGCCTTGAAGGTGATGGTCTTTCGCGCATAGGGGTCGGACCCCGGCGTACGCCCGGTCGACTGAGCGTTCGCGATGTTCTCGGAGATAACGCGAAGGCGTGCGGACTGCGCTTCAAGCCCCGCGCTGGACAGCTTGCCCGATGCAATCAGTGGATCGATCATCATGAACCTCTCACGCTCGACAGCAGCATCCGATGGAACGACTTGACGATGCTCGTATTCAAGGTGTGCTGCCGGTTGACCTCGCCCGCCTTGATAAGCTCCTGCTCAAGGCTCACGGAATTCTTGGAGTAGACGGTGTCCCAGCTGTCGGCCTTCTTGACCTTCGCAGCCTCCACCCGGGACGGCGAGAAGCCGATGTGACTGGCGTTCGTCGCTGCCATGGTAAGCTTCGTCTTGTCCAAGACATCGGCAAAAGGCTCCACATCCCTCGCGCGGTAGCCTGGGGTATTGGCATTGGCGATGTTGCCGGAAATCGTCGTCTGGCGCGTCGCAAGCCACTGCGCCTGCCGCGATGCCAAATCGAACAGATAGACAGGTGCGGTCAAAGGACTCTCCAAGCGAACATGGTAAAGAGGCGTTTACCCCCGCAACCTTGCACGAGGCTGACCTGACCGGCGTTCGCATCGTGCCGGAAGCTGGAGCAGCGGGAATCTTCACGCCAAGCCAAGCCTGTTTTCGGCATCGCCGAACCGCGCGTGTCTCTCGGGATTCCAAGTGAATGTTATTTTGTAACTTACACTCTACAGGCCATTGGCAACACTTCAGCGCTGGATTGTCGCAAGCGAATCAGTTGCTTTTCCGAGATGGGTCACCATGAGTGGGCGTGCCTTTGGCAGGCTGCTGTTGCCTTGAAGCGGGTGCGCCGATACTGCTGATTGTGGAGTTGTTCGCTGCTACGCTGAATACCTGCATACGACGCAGCTCTTGGGCTGGGGGATCATGACTCATCATTCTGCGTTCGAGAACGACTTTGCGCCGCCTGCTGTGCGCCACCAAGTCGATCTTTCCTGCGCTCTGGCTTCCATTATCGATTTCGCCGTCATCATCCTCGACAGCGAAGGAAATATCATAACATGGAACAAGGGGGCCGAGCGGGTCTTCCACTGGCAAGCGGAAGAGGTAGAGGGCCTGCATTTCTCGATCATCTACTCGCAGGAGGCGCGCACTCGTGGGAAGCCGGCGAGCGACCTGATGATGGCCGCGGAGACGGGTCATTCAGCGGATCAGGTTCGCTGCATCACGAAGGGGGGCTCACATTTCTTATGCCGGGTGACGATCGATGCTGTCCGGAGCGATGACGGCCATGACAGCAACTATGTTCTGACCGCACGCGACATCAGCCGCTTCATGGCTGCAGAGGCAGCCCTCAGAACTCAGGAGGAGCGGTACCGGGCCCTGATCGAGGCAAGTTCGGCTGTGGTTTGGCGCGCCTCTCCGGATGGATCAATCATCGACACCTCCTCGGGTTGGGACACCTTTCGGAACGAAACTCTCAGCATCTTCAAGGACGACGCCTGGATCGGTGCAACCCATCCGGACGATCGGGAGCGCGTGACCTCGGCTTGGCTCGAGAATCTGGCCTCGGAGACCGCCGGTGTATACGAGTATCGGATCCAAACTCATGAAGGCAGCTACAAATGGGTTCTGATGAGAGCGGTGCCCCTGAGGGGATCCGACGGTACGCTCCAGGAATGGGTTGGAACGGTCACGGACATTCACCATCAGAAATCCGCGGCGGAGAGGCTGCGCCGAAGCGAGGAGCGGTACCGCGCTCTCATCGAGGCCAGCGCTGCCATCGTCTGGCGCGCCACGACTGAGGGATCGATCACGGAGATCTGGGGCTGGGAGACGCTCAGCGGTCAAGCCAAGGAGCAATACACGGGCTACGGCTTCCTGGCAGCCATCCACCCGGATGACCGTGAGGAGTTCGTCGCCCAATGGCGGAATACACGTCTGGCAGAAGAGCCTGGCGTGTTCGAAGCACGGGTTCGGCGCCTGGATGGCAGTTATCGGTGGATGCTGGCCCGGGCCGTTCCCCTGCTGAACGAAGACGGCACCGTCCAGGAATGGGTCGGCACGGTCACGGACATTCATGATCAGCGGCAGGCGGAAATGAGAATCCGCAGCAGCGAGGAGCGGCTCCGCCTGGCGATCGAGACAACGGCTCTCGGCATCTGGGATCAGGATCTCGTGACCGGGCGCCATCAATGGACTCCCGAAGCCCTGCAGATCCTAGGGCTGTCGCTCGACGTCACGATCAACTCCGGTGTGATCCTCGATTGCGTTCACCCCGATGACAGAGATCGAATGGAACGCATCTTCTACAACGAAGAAGCCAATGACAGCCCGGCTTATAGCGGAACATTCCGGATCATCCAGCTCGGCACCGCCTCTCTGCGCTGGGTCAACGTGACCGGTCGCACGCTGGTGGATGAGACAGGACGAGCCGTACGCAAAATCGGGACGATTCAGGACATTACCGAGCGCAAGCTCGCCGAGAATGCTCTCCGTTCCAGCGAAGAGCGCCTGCGAACGAGCGAGGCCCATCTCAGGTCTATCCTCGAGACGGTTCCCGATGCAATGATCGTAGCGGACGAGAACGGTCATATTCGTTCTTTCAGCGCAACTGCCGTTCGGATGTTTGGCTACCGGCCCGAAGAGGTTGTGGGTACGAGCGTGAAATTCCTGATGCCCTTGCCTTACCGGGAGCAGCACGACGGCTACATTCGACGCTACCGGGAAACAGGCGAGCGGCGCATTATCGGCACCGGCCGTGTGGCGGTGGCTCAGCGCAAGGACGGCTCCACCTTTCCGATGGAAGTTCAAGTCGGAGAGATGGAGTCAGGGGGCCAGCGTTTCTTCACGGCGTTCATTCGCGATCTCACGGAGCGCCAACGAACAGAAACGAGAATGCAGGAACTGCAGTCGGAACTCGCCTACATGTCGCGCTTTACCGCCCTTGGCGAAATGGGCTCGACGCTGGCCCATGAGATCAATCAGCCACTGACTGCCATCACCAGCTACCTGAAGGGTTGTGGCCTCATCCTTGCGAACATGGAAGGGGACAAAATCTCCCTCATCAGACACGCCGTGAACGAGGCCTCCGAGGAAGCCCTCCGGGCTGGAGAAGTGATCCGGCAGCTTCGCGAGTTCGTGGCCCGCGGTGGAAGCGAGTTCCAGATCGAGGGCCTCCAGCGTCTGGTCGAAGAGGTCAGCGCCCTTGCCTTGGTGGGAGCCAAGGAGAAGGACATCAAGGTCGAGTTCGACTTCCCGTCAGAAAACCCTCTTGTCTTCGTCAATCGCGTTCAGATCCAGCAGGTTCTCCTGAACCTGATCCGCAACGCGATTGAAGCAATGCAGGATGTATCCCGCCGCGATCTGGTGATCAGGGCCAAGGCGACCCACGAGGGGCAGATGGTGCAGATCAGCGTCCAGGACACTGGTCCCGGCATTCATCCGGAAATCTTGAAGAACCTGTTCAAGCCGTTTACGACCACGAAGCAAAATGGCATGGGCGTGGGCCTCTCAATCAGCCGGACGATCGTGGAGGCACACGGCGGCAAGATCTGGGCGGATTCGACTCCAGGAGAAGGAACAACCTTCCATTTCACTCTCAGAGCTGTCGATAAGGAGGATATGGCCAGTGTCGAACGCGCCGATTGTGTACGTGGTTGACGACGATCTCGGGGTACGGAAGGCGCTCTCCTTCCTGTTGGTATCAGCCGGCTTGAACGTCCGGTTGTATGAATCTGCCAAGGCTTTTCTTGACGAAGTGAACGACCCCGGCCGGTGCTGCATCGTCACGGACGTGCGCATGCCCGGTATTGACGGATTGGAGTTCATCCGACGGCTCACTGCTCGCGGGTTGAATGTTCCCGTAATCGTCATGACCGGCCATGCCGACATCCCCCTGGCTGTGGAAGCGATGAAGGCGGGTGCGATCGACTTCCTCGAAAAGCCGTTCAGGGAAGATCGCTTTCTGGAGGTCGTGCGCTTTGCCCTAGTCTGTGACGAGAAGAGCGTACGCAGGAATCAGGAACTCCTCCGTACCCAAGCAAGGCTGCAATCCCTGTCCCAGCGCGAGCGACAGGTCCTCGATGGCCTTGTGGCTGGAAAAGCCAACAAGATGATTGCTCATGAACTCAACATCAGCATCCGGACCGTCGAGATCCACCGCTCCAATGTTATGGCGAAAATGGAAGCCAAGAGCCTTTCCGAGCTGATCAGGATGGCCTTGTTCCTTGAGGTTGCGACAGGCGGATAGAGATCAGGCGAAGCGCGTCATTCCAGTCACTGCCGTCACTGCTCGCCGTAAGGATTACGGCCCCTCCATAGCCTTGGTGCCTCTATGATCGATGTCAGTCATGTGCTTCCCGATCACTCTGAACGGAACGTCGAAGAGGTAGAAAACCCTCGGGGCAGGCAGCACCTGATTTCGAATCAGAACAGGTGGTCGCGCGCGGTTTTCGAATTCAAGGATGTTGCATCCGACCGCTGGTACGAGCTGTCCTTCCGGTTAAATTGGGATGTACAGGAGAAGAGCCGCCTCGTTCAGGACTTTGCATCGATCGGCATCAGCTTCCTGGCAGATGACGGTTCGGCCATCGACTTCGCTTATGTACCAGGCCTGACGCGAACCTTGATCGATCCCCACAGCTATTACATCCCTGGCCCGGACTACCTCGAGAGAAGCAACACCTCAATCAATTCAGCCAAGATCAGGTGCGCATTCTTCATCCCCTCCCCAGCCAGTCGCTTCACACTATCTGTTCGCAGCTGGCGAAACTCCCATCCCTTCTCCATTGATGAGCCTGAGCTCACGCCGATCGCGCTACCCGAGGGCATTCACCGCGAGGCAGCTTCGTCTTCCCCCCTTACATTGGCCAGAGTCACGCGACGCTCCTGGGAGAAGCTTGGCAACACACCACTGTGGATGCGTTACGGGGTTGTGCCTGGACAGCGTCTCGTGATCCGCGGGCAGCTGATCAACGAGGCGAGCGACACTGATGGCGCTTTGGCACGAATTGTCTTTCGCGATGCTTCCGGTGCAGTGGTGCCGCCACCTTATGAGGATGTTCAGCTTTCTTCGGATCTGGGAGCCTTCATCGAGATTCCAACTCATCGCAAGGCGCGGCGGTTCACCTTGGAGCTTATCCCTCCAGGAAGAGCCAAATCTGTTGAGATAGGCTTTCAAATCCGGGGGGATGATCCTAACGTCTATCTGATCACGCCGCTTGAACTGTCTCTCGAGGATCTCCTGCTGGAAGGTCTCATCGAGGAGGGAACAGCGGACCCTGCAAAGTTCCTTGAGGGAGTCTGGAGGCGACTAGAATCTCCGAGGGGTGCCGGTGCAGAGATCTTCAGCTTTCCCGACGAGACTCTCGTCGGCCGGCAGGCTCATCAGGAGCCAATCACATTCGATGATAGGCTTCGCACCGTCCAGCATGGAGCTCTTGTTCAGTTTTCAGAAGGGAATCTGACGCTTCTCAATATGCCCGCTTGGGAGCTGCCTGAGGCTCCAGTATGGACCGAAGATCCCTTTCAATCTCCGGCATGGCGCCTGGAGTACCAGTCACTCGCCTGGCTCTGCGACATCGCATCCGATAAAGCCAAGAAAAGCCTTTCGCGAGCCCTTGAGCTCGCCGTTTCCTGGATACAGGCGAATCCATGGGGCTCACCGCAGGACCCACTCAGTACATATCCTTCATGCCTGGCGCGGCGCGCAGAGGCCCTCATCCGGCTCGTGTCAGTAAGCCGCGGAGTGAAGGGCTCCGTCAATGCGCGTCAGCAGCGGATCCTTGTCTCGGAGCTCGTCCGACACGGATTCGCGCTGGCTGAAATCGTAGGTCAAAACATCTTCTCACATTCAATTCTGCAGGTTCAAACCGCTTGCGCGCTTCTTGCAGTCTCGCGCAGTGCCCCCGGTTTTCCCTTGTCCTCTTTCTGGGAGACGATTGCGGTCGCTCAGCTTAAGAGCGCGTTTGATCAGTTGCTGGGGCCGGATGGGGCCATGATGGAGCAGTCCCTTCACGCTCAGCTGGAGATTGCGTCACTCGGCCTCATTCTTCTTCATCACCTCGGCGACGGACCAGAGGAGCGAGAGTTCCGAGAGAGCCTGACCTCTCGCCTGAAGAAGAGCCTACGACGCATCGTTGCCGTCACTGATCCCTCAGGCCTGCTTCCTGCATTCGGCGAGCATCCTGAAGGCTACCATCATGCATCGTGGCTCAGGCGTCTTCTTTCAGCCTATGGCAGGCCGCTTCTCTCGGATAACGCACTCACGGAGGAGCTGTCCTATCCAAAAGGCATACGCTTCATCATTGATCGGGGCGCAGGCACTGTCATCCTCAGAAAATATGACCAGACCGCTGCCTGGAGCTTTCTCGCGGCGACTTTCAGGGGGCAGCACCACGAAAACGGGCATCATGACTGCTCCTCCTTTGTGTATACGGCTGGCGGGGTGCGCTGGATTGTGGATTCCGGAGGGTCGACCCTCCACGAGGCGGCTCCTGCGAGACAGTACCTTCTCTCATCCAGAGCACACAATATTGCCATCCCGGACAGACGCACACAATTGGCCGGCGAGGGATGGATCGAGGCGATTCACCAGCTTGAGCACGCGCGAGCCTTCCGCATCGGCACGAATGCTCACGGTGCCAATTTCGCACATGCCCGAACGTACATATGCCTAGACGACTTGTCCGCTCTTGCTGTCTTTGATCGTTTCAGGACAGTGGAAGGGTCTGCCGACTTTGAAGGCCTCCTTCACTTTGGTGATCGAGTCGCGGTTGCCTTGGTGAATTCCGGCCTTGTTCTTGGTCTGCATGGGCGCAGCAAGCTACGGATTGTGCCTCATGCAATCGATGGCACCTTCAGCGGGATGGAAGTTTGCAACGGCCGTTGTGACATGCCTGGCTTTCTGCAGGGATATGCATCAAGCGGAACTGGAGGGCTGCAGCCCACCAATGTTCTCAGCTATCGGTTTTCCGGAGTAGGAAGCGTTTGCGGCGGCATGATCCTCGCTCACAACGAGCTTGGTCTGCGCAAGATCCTCGAGCATCTCAAAGTGCAGGAAGTTAAAGCACTGCTCCAGTGAGGATCTCCGCCATGAACCGCTATCCACATCGTTGAGCCGGAACTCAGCCATGCGTGGGAGCAGTGAGCTGACTTCTTAATCAACGCATGCTCGGGCGTACTTCAAACTTGATCGCGTCTGGATTAGCCGAAGAGTGCGTCGATTGCATCCTGAGACGTCACGCCTTTGTCCGTTGCGAGTGCTGGGCCGTTCAGAAGCGCCTCCTCGCCCTTGCGCCTGCTTAGTTCGGCGGCTTCGATGTCCTTGAAGCTTTCCATCCCGCCCCAGATCTCGATCATGTGGTGGACCCGTTCCTCCACGAAGCGCATCGCATTGACGACCTTGCTGATGCGTTGCCCTGTTATGTCCTGAAAGTTGCAGGCCTCGAAGATACTGATGACCTGATCGAGGATTTCACGGGCGATATCCTGATCGCCTCCTGATAGGCGGGAGGACAGGTTGCTCGACAACTCGTCAATCCTCTCCGCAGCTGCCAGAATGGAGTTGGTCGCGGTTTCCGTGCCGACCACGATAGCGCCGAGCTCGTCGGTCACTCGCGTGATTTCCTGTCCCTGAGCCCCGGCATATCTAAGGGTAGCAATCTCCTTCTTCGTCCGCTCAATGGCTTCGTAGATGGTGTCGAGTTCTGCCTTCAGGCGCAAGGCCTCCTGCATGTCACGGCGGTGCTCCTCGAGCAGGGAGGTCGAGATCTCCTTGGCAGGAACGATCGCTTCCTTGATCGCGCTGAGCATGGCCATGATCTCGGCGTGCCGATCTGTCGTCCCCTCCTCCTGAGGAACGATTCCTGACAATCCCTCAATACGGTAAGCCTTCCTTGAATTCATCACGTTTGCTCGCAACTTTCTTGCTTGCTGAGGACTCGATTGGTACTGCCCCGACACGCAGGGGCCGGAGGGTTCTATGGTAAGCTTTCTGAGGGAGAATGTCCCTGCAGACCGACTGCAATGAAGAGCAGCCTCGCTATGCGGCTTCCCGCTCGCCGCCGAAGTCCAGAACTGCATCCACGTCCAAGACGATCAGCAACTTGTCCCGAAGCTGGTGAACCCCTTGGGACAACTCAACCCAGCCGCGGTCCATATGAACGGGGTTGGGTTGCATTTCGTCCGTATCGAGTTTGAGAACCTCACCGACATCGTCCACAAGAAGCCCATAGGCCTCTCCCTGGTTCTCCAGCCCCACGGCCATCTTCCGCTCGGATTCATGCGAGTCCTGCAATCCCAGCCTTCGGCGCAGGGATACTGCCGTGACAACTCTTCCACGAAGATTCAGAAGGCCGGCAATCTCGCCTGGGGCGAGCGGTACGGTCGTCATCTCGCTGACAACGAACACATCGTGCACCCGGCTGATGGGCAAGCCGAGTAATTGGTCTGCCACGGTCACGGTGACGAATTCGGTCTGCTTGGACATCTGCTTCGCGGCTCCGGCAGCCGTTGGTTCAACCAGCTTCATGATTACGCAGCCTCCTCAAGCACTCCGCTGAACTCGGCAAGTGCCGACAGCAGTCCTTTGCGGTCTATCTTTGATACGATCTCAGAAACCCTCAGCTTCCGCGCCAGGGCGATCTGCTGCGGGTCAGACTTGACGGTCATTGCGATAACCGGTGTGCGAGCATGGTTCGGATCGGCCCTCAGGGACGCCACGAGAGCGAGGCCCGAATGTCCGGACAGTTCCAGGTCAGTCACGATGATATCCACCTGCAATCCGCCAGAGAGGAGACGGGCTGCCTCTTGAGCTGTCGATGCGGTGTGTACCCTATACCCGGCCGCCCTGAGCACGGGCACGAGCATGTCTCTGAAGAAGGTCGAGCTGTCGACGAGGAGTAGTGGCCTCTCGGGTCCTTTTCCCTTGTCCTTGCGGGCCCATGTTTCCAGCACCATCGGCAGGTAATGAGCCACGTTGACGATCTCGGTCGTCCGGCCCCTTACCACAGCCGAGCCGACCAGATCTGAGCGCTCGGCCAGAAGCTCGATATCGAGCTTGTCCTCGACGATATCGACGATCTCGGCCACCGCCAGCCCCATGGATACGTCGCCGTCCGAGAAGACGAGGAGCGACTGCATGCCCTGTCTCTTGATCGCCAATTCCTCGTCGCAGGAGACGAGCGGCATCAGCCGGCCACGATATTGAACGACTGGGCGGCCGCTCGACCACTCGATGGTCGATGCATCGATCTCCTCAAGGCGGGTCACGAGTGAAAGAGGAACCGCCTTCAAGCTCTCGCCGCCGCCGCGGAAGACGAGGAGACTGGTCATTTCATCGGCTGCGACGACTGTCTGCTCAAGTCCAGTATCGGTCTGGAACTCATTGCTGTTGGATTCCGTGCCCACCATCCGGGCAAGTCCGTTGGGATCGATGATCAGCACCACGGCTCCATCGCCGAGGATGGTATTGCCCGAGAAAAGCTGGATGTGCCTGAGCTTGGAGGACATCGGCTTGACCACGATTTCCTCCGTGTGGAAGACACCGTCGACCAGGATCCCGAAACGCTGCTGGGCAACCTGGGTGACGACGACAAAGCCGTGGTTGACGTCCTCACCTCCCGGAAGTCCCATGACTTTGGACAGAGGAACGATAGGCAGCAGCCGGTCCCTCAGCCGAAGGATCGGCGTGCCATTGATTCGCTCGATGGAGTGCTCGGATGAGGGCGAAACACGGACGAGCTCCGAGACAGCGACCTGGGGAATGGCGAACCGCTGATCCTTCGACGAGACGATCAAGGCCGCGACAATGGCAAGCGTCAGCGGAATCTTGATGGTGAACGTGGTGCCACGCCCCTGTTCGGAGCGAATGTCGACGGTTCCGCCGATCAGCTCGATGTTGGTCTTGACCACATCCATGCCGACGCCGCGGCCGGAGACTGACGTGACCTTCTCTGCCGTCGAGAAACCGGGGTGAAAAATGAACTTTGCGATCTGCGCATCGCTCAGCCGCTCCACCTCGGCGTCGGTCGCGACTCCGCGCTCAACAGCCTTCTTGCGAATGGCCGCCAGGTTGAGCCCCTTGCCGTCGTCGGCGATCTCAATGGTGATCGATCCGCCCTCATGATACGCATTAAGGCGGATCGTTCCCTTCTCCGGCTTTCCGGCAGCCTTTCTCTCGGCAGGGCTCTCGATGCCATGATCCGCCGAGTTGCGGACCATGTGCGTGAGGGGATCCTTGATGACCTCGAGAACCTGCCGGTCGAGCTCGGTATCTGCACCCTGCATGACGAGCTCGATCTTCTTGGAGAGCTCGTTCGACAGGTCGCGCACAACACGCGGGAGCTTCTGCCAGGCATTCCCGATCGGCTGCATGCGGGTCTTCATGACGCCGTCCTGGAGCTCGGCGGTCACCTGCGACAGACGCTGCAACGGCACTTTGTAGCCATGATCCTCCGAGCTTCTGCGGGCGATTTCCAGAAGCTGGTTGCGGGTGAGCACTAGCTCCGACACCATGGTCATCAGGTGCTCGAGCGTATCCACGCTGACGCGGATCGTCTGAACCTTGCCAGTCACGCCCTCGCTGCCCTCGGCGCCTTCCGATGATGGATCGGGGGCCTTCTTGGCGGGTTGAGGTGCCGCAACCGCTTGGGCGGCCTCTGCTTTCTCAGGAGCAGGCTTGCTGACGACAAGAGGAGCCGGCCCCGGCGCCTCGCGAAAGGCGCGCTCCAGTTCATCGAGGGAAACCTCGCCGGGTTTCAGGGCCCGCTCGAGAACTTGGTAGGTCAGGGATCCGGAGGTCGTCGCCTTTTCAGGGCCAGGCGCTTCCTGGAAAGCACGCTCCAATTCGTCGAGAGAGACTTCGCCCGGCTTCAGCTCACGTTCGAGAACCTGATAGACCAGCGTGCCTGCCGCCTGTGGCTTTGCGGGAGGAGAGGGAGGAGCCGCCTCGACCGCGGAAACCTCCTGTGCGGCCATGCGATCCAGCATCTCGATGAGATCTTGGTCGGAGCCCTGAGGCTCCGCACCGTGGCGCTCCAGCTCGCCCAGGATCTCCTTGATCCGGTCAAGGGTTGTAAGGATCAGCGAAACCGCTGGCGTGGTGACAGGCATGCCATCGCGGAACTTGCCCATCAGCGTTTCGGCTGCGTGGGCGAGTGCCTCGAGACGGGGCAACCCGAGAAAGCCACATGTTCCTTTGATGGTGTGGACCAACCGGAAGATGTTACTGAGAATGGCCTCGTTGTTGGGATCTTGCTCGAAGCGGACCATCTCCACATCGACCGTTTCGAGATGCTCGTTGGTCTCGGTTAGGAACTCAACAAGAAGGTCATCCATTGCCGTCTCTCAACTCTAAGAAACTCTACTCATGAGGCGGGTACGCGCCTCAACAGGTGCATCATTCGGCCTTCACGCCGGCAATAAAGCGCTGAACCTCATGTTCATGCTTGAGAATGGGAGTCTCTAGACAGAACCGCAGATGATGCCCAAAGTCACTTCTCGTGCCGTTGGGTACATCCTGATAGCATTCGGCAGTTCCGTTCCCGGAATCTATGCCCTTCACCCCCCGCTGCATCGTCCCTACGGTTCTCGGCACATCAGTCCAATCACCGCTCTCCTTCGGTTGGAAGGAAACGCTGAGCGCTTCCTCTTACCCATGGGAGCTAACTTAGAGGAATGATAGGTCGCGCTTTCCTGCAATTAGGTTAATGGGGACAGGAAAAACCATTTTTCTTGCTGCCGTTCAGTGTCCGCTGCCTTTTCGCGAGCTAGATGGCGTCCCGTAGACCTGCAGATCCAGGCTATGCTCGGCAGTTGTTCATGCCAATCGAGGACAATGCAGCCTCTACACGGAATCCACATGAGGTCGTGCACCCAATGAGGTTTTCTCGGTTGCGCGGTTCGGTGGGGCTATCAGGTGCCCTGGCTCGGATCATTTGCGGCCGGCGGAGGGTACCGGCATCGATTTGACAGCCCGGCCTCCTTGCTCAGGCGACCGGGCCCTTTGGTTTTGCTCGGCTCAGGACGCAGCGCCGATATAGGAGTAGCCAATATACCGCTTGGCGTCGATGGGATCGTATCCCAGGCGCTGCCGGAGCTTCTTCCGCAGCTTGCTGATGTGCCCCTCGATCACGCTGTCCTCGACATCGTCGCTATAGATGCCGTAGACCGCATCGAAGATCTGCTTCTTGGTCAGCCGATGGCCTCTCTTGCGAACCAGGTACTCGAGAATGTGCCGTTCGCGGCGCGGGAGAGCGAGGGGCATCCCGTCGATCTCGGGATCGCGCCCATCGAAGAAGACTTTGAGGCGGTCGCTGTCGTTCTGCTGCTTTTTTCCCGCATTCGCGTTGACCCGGCGCCAGATGGCCTCTGACCTTGCCAGGATCTCACGCACGTGCACGGGCTTGCGAACCACATCGTCGAACTTTGCGGTGAAGAGCTCCAGGGTCTCTTCGAGGGAGCGCACGTCGCTCAGAGCAATGATGGGAGCCTTCGAGTAGCGACGGATGCTTTCGGCTGATTGGATGCGCTCGTCGAATGTTCCCAGAACGAAGCCCTGGACTGCCTCGAGATCGGATTCCGACGCCGATTCCAGCCATTCGCTGAACTCATCTGCGTATAAGCCAAGGGAGGATATGCCTTCTCGCTTAAAGCTCGCAACATATCCAGACGTAACCATCTGCCGTTCATCGACGACGATATACATTTTTCTGCCCCGCCTTAGTAATTAAGTGCGTTCTTCAAGTTTTCGCTGCCGCCTACAGTAAATTACGCAACTAAAACTCGATCTGCGGCTGTTCCTGAAGCTACCGAGCAGCTCATATTCGGGCAATACGTAAAGAAAGGGATTGCCGGCGCACTTATGGTTAATCGTCCTTAACGATCATTAAACGGTCGTTAATGAGCTTTTTAGCATTCCAACTAGATTGCTCCGCTCACGGTGCGACCTCACCAATGGCTTGATTGCCCATGGATTTTCTCGTCGGGCATGGTTCGCCATCCTTACTCAGGCCAAGCATAAGACTGCTCTGAAACACAATAACTACGTAATATCCGAATGATGCAGAGTACGTAGAACCACGTATTTTGAAGGTCGGCCTAGCATGAACCGGGTTTAGCCAGATTGGCGAAGAACGCCTCCTGCTCACCCCGCGGATGTGATTCCCGATTGAACCACAGCAATCTTTCCTGGCGCTGGCAGATCGCTTGCCACGGACATGAAGGTTCGGATTTCATTAACTCTGATTGGTAGCCGGTCGAACAAGTTGATTGACCGAGGCCTGGGCGCCCGTTTACTTCTGGCTCGACTGCAGTTCAGATCATTGCGGACAACAAAATCATTCAGCACTATGGCAGGCCTTGTGAAAAAGGCCGGCATGACGCCCCGCCATTTTACCGGTCACAGCCCGGATTGCACCTGAGGAACGGATCGAGCTTTGCTCGAGGCATGACGCCCCTCCGTCAGGCCGGTTGACTTCCGGCGGCACCTTATCGACCCCAGTGCACCCCAGCGGGCTGTTTTGCATGATAGAAGGCCTAGATCAGAGCAAGCCACCACAGTGGAAGGAGGTGGATCGTCTCGCAGCGCTCCGGGCACTCGATATTCTCGACACTGAGCCCGAGGCCGAGTTCGATAATCTTGCCAAGATCGCAGCCCAAATCTGCAACACTCCTGTTGCATTCATCTCCTTCTTCGACGGTAGGCGCCAATGTCTCAAGGCTCGATGCGGGCTCGATGCGTCCCACAACCTGAACGATGATCCGGTTGGTCGCCGCGCTGTTCTCCAGAAGGATCCTTTCGTCGTTCCTGATCTGACGACCGAACCCGAGTTCTGCGACAGAGGATCTGCAGGGGTGGGATTGCGCTTCTATGCTGCAGTGCCCCTCACCACTCGAGATGGTCTCCCGCTCGGCCTGCTCTGCGCAGCCGACTTTCAGCCGCGACCTGAAGGTTTACCCCCCCCCCAGAAGGAGGCGCTCGCAGGTCTTGCTCGAGCCGTCATATGCCAGCTCGAGCTGAAGCTCGCCCACAAGGCTGCAGCCGAGAGCGAGGAGTTCACGAGCCGCCTTCTCTCAAGCTCCGATGACTGCATCAAGGTCTTCGATCTGCAGGGTCGTCTACGCTTCATGAGCCAGAGCGGCATGCGTGCCATGGAGGTTTCGGACTTCCAGCAGGTCGAAGGCCTTTACTGGGCTGACCTCTGGGGCAGCATCGCAGGGGAAGAAGCCTACAAGGCTGTCGAAGCGGCCAAGTCTGGAAGGACCGGGCGTTTCCAAGGTCCTTGGAAGACTACAACCGGAAAAGAGAAGTGGTGGGATGTGGTCATCACGCCCATCATGGGTCGTGCCGGCAGGCCTCAGGGTTATCTCTGCGTCTCCCGCGACGTCACCGACTTCCGTCAAACGGAGCAGAGCCTGCGCAAGAGCGAGCGGCGCCTGCGCACCCTGATCGACGTCATGCCGATTTCGTTCCAGGCGCCTCAGGTCGTATGGTTCTGCGATCCTGAAGGAGAGTTCACCTACTTCAACGATGTCTGGTACGACTTCACAGGATTGCCGCGTGAGCGCAAACCGGCCGAAGGCTGGCAGGCCGCGCTCCACCCCCTCCACAAAGAGCATGTCGAAAGCCTGTGGCAAGATACTCTCGATCGAGGGGATTCCTTCGAAATCGAGATGCCGCTGCGCCGCTCCTCCGATGGAATGTACCGCTGGTTCATGGTCAGAGGACAGCCTCTAAAGAATGAGCATGGCTCCGTCGAGCAATGGTTCGGCATCGCCATGGACATTCACGAGCGGAAGCAGTCCGAGCAGGCTCTCAAGGAAAGCGAGGAGCGCCTGCAGCTGGCGCTGAAAGCGGCGCGCATGATCGCTTGGGAGCTCAATCCGCAGACGGGCCTCACCACACGTTCGGAGAATTCCCTTTCCCTGCTTGGAGTGATGCCGGACTCCGATCGGACCTTCATGGCCGGAGTTCATCCGGAGGATTGCGGCAAGGTCGAAGGATTCCTGCAGAGGATCCAGGCCGATGGGGCGGACTCTGTCGAATATCGGTATGTGCTGCCCGATGGCTCGATCCGCTGGCTGCGCGCCCGGGCCGAGCTCGCTGGTTCCGATCGGATCGTAGGAGTCACCTTCGACATCAGCGAGCAGAAGGAGGCGGAGGACGAGATATGGCGCTCGGCCAATCACGACACGCTGACGGGCCTTCCGAACCGCAACCTGTTCCAGTGTAGGCTCGAAGCGGCCCTTGCCCACGCCAGGCAGACCGGCACAAGCGTCAGCCTGCTGCTGATCGACCTCGACGACTTCAAGGACATCAACGACACGCTTGGTCACGATGCGGGAGACGCCCTGCTGCAGGAGACGGCCCGGCGGCTCTCCACGATGGTTCGCGGCTGCGATACGGTCGCCAGGATCGGAGGCGATGAATTCGCGTTGCTCGTGGTCGAGCCGCTGAAGCTGGAGAATGCCAACCGCTTGGGCTCCCTCATCGTCGAGATGCTGCGCCAGCCCTTCACATATCGGAAACGCACGCTGATCAGCCGGGTCAGCATCGGGATTGCAGCCTTCCCGGATCATGACGGCGAGCCCGCCGAGTTGGTCAAAGATGCGGACATCGCCATGTATCAGGCGAAATCGCAAGGGCGGAACAGGGTCGTGACCTACTCGCCCGACATGAGAAGAGCCATCGAGAAGCGTGTCTCGCTCGGTCGCGGAATCCGTGAGGCGATCGCCAACGAGGAGATCGTTCCCTTCTATCAGCCGAAGGTCAGTCTTCTGACGGGAGAGATCGTGGGTCTCGAAGCCTTGGCACGTTGGCGTCACCCTGAGAAGGGCATTCTGGCTCCCGACGTCTTTGGAGCGGTGTTCGAGGATCACGAAATTGCCGGCTCCATCGGCAAGCTGCTGGTCTCGAAGATTGCCTCGGATGTTCGTCACTGGCTCGACCGCGGGTTCTCCTTCGGACGCGTGGCGATAAACCTATCCCCGGCTGAGTTTGGCCAGCCGGGCCTTGTCGACAACATGCTCAGAACGCTTGACTGGCTCAAGGTTCCAGCATCGTCCTTCGAGGTGGAAGTCACGGAGACCGTGCTGCTCGGCCGAAACTCCAGCAACGTTTCGTCCGCTCTTGAGCAGTTCCAGCAGCAGGGCATTGGAATCGCCCTGGACGATTTCGGCACCGGATATGCTTCCCTGACCCATCTGAAGCAGTTCCCGCTCGATCACATCAAGATCGACCGCAGCTTTGTCAGAAACCTGGAGAGCGACTCGGATGACGAGGCGATTGTTGCCGCCATCATCGGCCTCGGGCAGCGCCTCCAGCTTCAGGTGACGGCGGAGGGGGTGGAAACCCATGGTCAGGCCCGGCGGCTTCGGGAGCTGGGGTGCGACCATGCCCAGGGCTATCTCTATGCCAAACCCATGCCCGCCGCTCAGCTGGCGGAACTCCTGGAGCGATGGAGCTCCGTGCTCGTAAAGCCCCGCCCTGACAGGTCGTGGAGCGGCGCGACCGCCGAACTCCAAGGCTCCTGCACGTCCCCGTAGCACCTGCTTGGGCCTTACACCCAAGGGATGGTATGAATTGGGCTCATGTTTGCCGGTTCGGCAAGGGAGACCCCATGACCGTCTCGATCTCCACTCCCCAACTGCACGCCGAAATCTCCGAGCTGGGGGCGGAACTCGTCCGGCTTCAGGATGAGCAAGGCCGCAATCTTCTTTGGGATGGAAACCCCTCGTTCTGGACCGGACGCTCTCCGCTCCTCTTTCCGATCGTGGGAGGAGTCAGGAACGACCGGATCCGGGTCAACGGCACGGAGTACATGCTGCCGCGTCACGGCTTCGCCCGCACGTCACGCTTCACCCTTGTCGCCTCCGAGCCCTCGGCGTGCCGCTTTCGCCTCGTTTCCGATGGGGCGACCCTCGAGCGTTACCCTTTTCCGTTTCGCCTCGATGTTTCCTATGCCCTTGAAGGCGCCACCCTTACCATCACGGCCTCCGTCGCCAATCCCGGCTCTTCCGCCATGCCGGTCTCCTTCGGCTTTCACCCGGCCTTCCGCTGGCCGCTTCCCTATGGAGCCCCGCGGGACACCCATGAGATCGTCTTCGAGCGTCCGGAAGCTGCGCCCATTCGACGCCCGGTGAACGGTCTCATCAGCCGAGTTGAGGAACCTACCCCGGTTCAGGGCCGCAAGCTTACCCTGCGCGACAGCCTCTTCGAGAAGGATGCGCTGGTTTTCGACCGGCTCGACAGCCGGTCCGTCGTCTATGGCGCTTCGGGAGGCGGATCGATCCGGGTCGACTTCCCGGGGATGCCGCATCTGGGCATCTGGACCAAGCCCGGGGCCGGCTTCATCTGCATAGAACCTTGGCAGGGCCATGCGGATCCGGAGGATTTCGATGACGAGATGAGCGCCAAGCCGGGCATCGTGCTCATAGCGCCGAATGAAACCCGCAGCTTCGCAATGTCCATGTCTCTCGATCACCCTGGACGAGCGTAGAGAAGTCGATGCGGCTCTAATGGCTTCTGACGAGCGTGCGGATCTTATGGACGACGTCGTCGCTGCAATAAGGTTTCGTGAGGAAGCATCCGGTCCTGGGAAGCTGAGCCTGTTGCGGCCGGTGATAGCCCGAGGAGATCAGGAGCGAGATGTGCGGCCAGCGCTGCTGGACGTTTCTCGCAAGGTCCAGGCCGTTCATCGATCCTGGCATGTCGACATCGGTGAAGAGCACCTGCACGTCGTCCGAGCATGCCTCCAGGACGGCGAGGGCAACATCGGCATTGGAGGCCTCCAGCACATGGAACCCGGCCTCCTGCAGATCATCGGCAGCGGCCATGCGCACGAGGGGCTCGTCCTCGACCAGCAGGACAACGGGGCTGTTTTCTGAGTAACTGTTCATCATGCGGCGTGGAACGAAACTAACATAGGTTAGTTCCTACTGCTCAGTTGGCTTTCTTTGGGGGGTACTGGGCCATGTCGTCGCACAAGTTCAAGCTGGGAGACCGCGTGCGTCTCGTGAAGCTTGCAAGTTCGAACAATGTCGAGGCCTTCCTGAACATGGTTGCAGCCATCGACCCTACCCGCACGCAGGATGTTTGGGAGGTCACCCGCCTGCTGCCGGCGGAGAGCAACGGGTTCCAGTACCACATCAGGAATAACCTTGAGGGCCCGGACCGCCTCGTGCGCGAGGAGGAGCTGCAGCCGGCCTGATTAGAGCCAAGCTCGATGGCGCCGCCTCAAGGGTGATCAGCGGGCGGGCACCCGTGCAATCAGCCTGCCTTGCGGATCGGAGGATCCATCTCGTGATCCGAGGTGCTGACGGAGGCTCGCGTTCTGCTCCGGAACTCGTGAAGCTCCTGCCTGACCGTCTCGAGAACCGGGTCAAAGGCGGGGCCATGTTCCTTTGCGATTTCGACAAGAACGTCGATCGCCCGCAGCAGCCGCTCCTCGGTCACCGGCTCCCATTTGCGTCCCGACCACTCTTCCATCTCAGAACCTCCTTCTGGACCGAGGAAGACCTTGGTCCAACATCCTTGCATCCCGGTTAAGCCTGATGGTTAACGCTTTCGCTGCGGATGCCACCAAGCCCGCAGACACAGGACCGCAGCCCTCGACAACTCCTTTGCCGGACTCCTCTGGCCAGTGCCCTTCCCGCTAGGAAGGAAGCATCTGGAACCGTTGACTTAATTCCGAGGTTTACGGTTGAGCCAGGCCATTTTGGTCGGCGTCCTGCAAGTGAGGCTAGTCTGACAATGGCGAACAATCCGGCTGTCCAGCAACCTGGAGCACAGCGCTCCCCCTCGGCCGTCACGACGATGTGGGCCGTCGTTCTTGGCTGGGCCCTGGTCCGATTGGTTGCCGGAGGGGAGCGCCACCCGGGCCCAGCCGCCGTCGGGCGCCGGCAGGCCGGCTCGCCTCAGGCGGCGCGGCGCTCCCGGTCTGCCGACACAGGTTTTGAGGACAAGCAGCATGCCCCCCCAGGCGCTGCTGCAGAGAAAGGGCGCGGACGGAGCGCGGACACGCCGACAGAAATCCCGACCCTCGGCTGGAAGGACATCCTGTGGCGCACCTATGAGGAGTTCGGCAAGGACCGCATCATGTCGGTGGCGGCCGGCGTCACCTACTACGCCCTGCTCGCCGTCTTCCCGGCTATCGCTGCCCTGGTTTCCATCTATGGCCTGTTTGCCGACCCGGCGACCATTCAGGACCATCTGAACACCGTGTCCGGCGTCCTTCCCGGAGGAGCGCTTGACATCATTCGCGAGCAGGTCACTCGCATTGCCTCGCAAGGGGGTGGGGCCTTGGGCTTCGGCTTCATCTTCGGCCTGGTCCTCTCGCTGTGGAGCGCCAATGCCGGCATGAAGGCCGTGTTCGATGCCCTCAACATCGTTTACGATGAAGAGGAGAAGAGAAGCTTCATCAAGCTCAACCTGATGTCGCTCTCCTTCACGCTGGGTGCCATTCTCTTCATTCTCATTGCGATCGCCGGCATCATCGTGCTTCCGATCGCTCTCGACTTCATCGGCCTGGGTCAGCGGTTGGAGTGGCTCCTGGCCATCGCGCGCTGGCCCGTGCTGCTGGTCATCGTGACGTTCGGACTGTCCTTGGTCTACCGCTTCGGCCCCAGCCGCGACAAAGCTCAATGGCGCTGGGTCACACCCGGCGGCATCATCGCTGCCGTCTTGTGGCTTGCCGTCTCCATGCTCTTCTCATGGTACGTGGCCAATTTCGGGAGCTACAACGAGACCTATGGATCGCTCGGCGCCGTCATCGGCTTCATGACCTGGATCTGGCTCTCATCCATCGTCGTCCTGCTGGGCGCCGAGATCAATGCGGAAATGGAGCATCAGACGGCGAAGGATACCACCGATGGCACTCATCAGCCGATGGGAACACGCGGCGCGACCATGGCCGACACCGTCGGTGCTGCCAAGAGCTGACCTCCAACAGCGTGATTTGACGAAAGGCGCTCCCAAGGAGCGCCTTTATCGTTATGGAGACCTCATGGCGGACCTGCGACAGGAGCGTCGATAGCCCTCATCGTCGAAGCGCTGAGATCAAGATCGAACCCGCTTCCTCGTGAAAGTTCCAGGGCGGATTTGCAGCGCCTCGCATTTCTGGGCGCTGGAAGCAAACTTATGTTCACCTCGCAAGATCTACGTTCCGCCCTGGACCACAAAGAAAATGCGCCGGTACGAGACGGCGCATGCGGAAGTCACGAAGTGATCCGCAGCGGGGATCAGGCCTGGCCGATGGTGAGTTCCCTCTCCAATCCCGTGGTGCTGCGGGGCCCCTTGCCGCCATCCGTGCGCTCGTCGGAGAACCAGGCAATGGTCGCCTTCAAGCCCACATCGAGAGTGGTGCGAGGCGACCAGCCCAGGAGTTGCTTGGCGCGGGTGATGTCGGGGCGGCGGCGGCGGGGATCGTCCACCGGCAGGGGACGTGTCACGATACGGGAAGAAGAGCCGGTCATCGCCAGCACCTTCTCCGCCAGATCCCCAACCGTGAGTTCGACCGGGTTTCCGAGATTGATCGCGCCCGGGAAAGAACCCTCGTAGGCCATCAGGCGCATGAAGCCGTCGATGAGATCGGAGACGTAGCAGAAGGAACGCGTCTGGCTGCCATCGCCGTAGATCGTGATGTCGTCGCCGGCAAGAGCCTGGCAGATCACGTTGGAGACGACGCGTCCGTCGTCGGCTCGCATGCGCGGGCCGTAGGTGTTGAAAATGCGCGCAACGCGCACATCCGCACGGCCGGCACGATCGAAATCGAATGTCAGCGTCTCGGCGGCGCGCTTGCCTTCATCATAGCACGCACGGGGACCTGTGGGATTGACGTTGCCCCAATAGCTTTCCGTCTGCGGATGCACCTCGGGGTCGCCGTAGATTTCGCTGGTCGAGGCAAGGAAGAAGCGGGCTCCCACCTCCTCGGAGAACGTCAGGAGATTGTGCGTTCCGACGACGCTCGTGAGCATGGTATGCTCGGGATCAGCTTGGTAGTGCGGCGGAGATGCCGCACAGGCGAGGTTGAAGACCTCGTCGATCTTCAGACGTTTGGAGCGCAACCGTGCCGGTAGCGGCTTGATGATATCGCTGTCGATCAGGTCGAACCGCGGCTCCCGCTCGAGGTGCCGGAGGTTCTGCTTACGACCCGTCTGGAAATTGTCCAAGGCAATGACATGAGCGCCTTCGCTAAGAAGAGCATCGCAAAGATGGGATCCCAGAAACCCAGCTCCGCCCGCGACAAGGACGTGCCTGCTTTTGCCATTCTTCATCAGAATGCTCTCCTTCTCAGACCATCGGCAAAGGTCTTGAGGTACAAACCTTCTCCGGTCCAACGTTGAAGCTTGGCACTTGGTTCAATGCCAGCCGTAGATTCTATTCACAGGCTCACGCGCGCATCTCCAGAGCGGGACGATGTTCCTCGTGACGCCGGCGCATGCCTTCCAGAAGGTCTCGCTCCATGGCGGCGGCGCGGTGAGCCGCCGTATGCTCGGCGAGGATCCGCTGCTGCGCCGCAGCGCCCAAGGCTTCCCGCCGAGGCTCAGGCCATTGGTCGAGCACGGCAAGGACATCTTCCGGCGCCTGCGCCAGAACAATCTCACGCCCAGGATCGAGAAGGGTCTCAATGCCGTCCCATATATCCGAAATGATCGGCGTCGCGCAGGCAGCGGCCTCAAAGAGGCGGACACTCGGGCTGTAGCCGGCACGGATCATATCGGCGCGGGTCACGTTGAGCGTGTACCGGCTCTGGGCATAGAACAGCGGATGTTCGGTCGGCGGTACGTGATCGACCCGCTCCACGTTCTCCGGCCAGTCGATATCGGTGGGATATTGCGGTCCGGCGACGACAAAGCGCAGGTGAGGCGCCCTCCGGGCGGGTTCGATCAGCATACGTTCCAAAGTCGGCTGCCGGTCCGGGCTGTAGGTTCCGAGGTAGCTCAGATCCCAGCGTTTCTCGCAATCCAGCGCCGGATAGGCCTCAGGATCCACCGAACAATAGAGTGCCCTCGCAGACGGCGAGCCATAGCGCTCCATCAAATGGCCGAGGGTCGGCCCCCCTGTGAAGGAGAAGTAGATGTCGTAGCCAGGGATCAGGCCGGGCGTCAGATACTCGAAATCGCCGCGTTCCAGCTTCGCGAGGGTGACGGGCGTATCGATGTCGTAGAATGCGACGACGCCCTTCGCCGTCTTCTGGACCCAATGGCCAACAGCCACTCCCTCGGGCACGTAGGAGCCGACGATCACGGCATCCGCACCGACGATCGCGTCTTTGTAGCGCCTGAGGTCTTCTAGGCTGGAATAGAACTCGAGACGGCAGAAATCCGGGTCCTTCAGGTCGCGATGCACGGCATACCAGGGCACATCCCTCTCAAGGAACAGGATGTCATGACCTCGCGCTGCGAAGGCACGCAGCAAGGCGCGGAATGTCGTCGCATGTCCGTTTCCCCATGAGGAGGATAGGCTCAGACCAAGAACAACAAGGCGGAGCTTGGTCACGCCACGCTCCTTTCGCGCTTCTGAGCCGCCTCATGGCGCAGAATGGCATCGACCTCGGCTCCGCGCCGGGTATAGGTGTGCTCGGCCAGGATCCGCGCACGCGCAGCGTCTCCAATGGACTTGGCCCGCTCCGGGGTCAGCGCCTCGACATGATCGGCAACGTCCTTGCCGTCGCGGGCGACGAGCACCTCCTCGTCCTCCTTGAGGAAGAGCTCCAAGCCCACCCAGGCATCGGTGATAAGGCAGGCCCCGGCTCCCGCAGCCTCGAAGACGCGGGTTGCAGGGGAGTAGCCCGTGCTGGCCATGGAGTCGCGGGCAATGTTGAGAACGGCGAGCGGGCTCGTGTTGAAGGCATTGTGGTCACGCGTGTAGACGTGGCCGATGTGCCGCACGTTCGACGGCATGCCCTTCGTCTCCCAACCGTTGCCGCCGATCAGGAAGCTGCGATTCGGCAGGCGGCCAGCAGGTTCCAGGAAGAACTGCTCGACGCGGGCTTCGCGATCCGGCAGGCGATTGCCGAGGAAGGACAGGTCCGCCCTGAACCGGTCATCCGCCGGAACCGGATGGTGGGTTGTGGGATCGCAGGCATTGTAGATCGGGATGCAGCGGCGGGCACCGAACCCTTCATAGGCCTCGACCACCGGCGGGCCGCCCCCATAGGTGAGAACGAGATCGAGAGACGGCATCGTGCGGCGGAGCGGGTGATCATGATGATCGCGCAGCTCCGCGAGGGTGGCGGGTGCGTCCACATCCCAGAAGATGCGGATGGCGTCAGGACGTGATGCGGCCACGACACCTTCGAGAAGCTCGGTGTCGAACACGCCGACGCCGGATGCCTTCACCACTACGTCGGCCTTCGCCGCCTCCGCGACGACGCCCCGCATGGCTTCCTCCGTGGCAGCATAGACCTTCACCTCCGCCCAGTCTGGGGGCTCTATGTCCCGATGCTTCTGGCGGTCGAAGGCGTCGGGCTCGTAGAAGGTGATGTTGTATCCGCGTCTGGCCAGGTCACTCAGCAAGCCGCGGTAATAGGTGGCCGCGCCGTTCCAGTAAGACGACAGAAGGCTTGAGCCGTAGAAGGCGATTTTCATGCGGACATCTCCATCGGCGCTGCAGCGCCGTGAGTGGCGAGGATGGCAAGAAGCTGATCGGTGCGGTGGGCGCAGGAATGGCGGTCGCGGATGGCGGCCAGCCCGTTCTCGACCAAGGACCGGCGCAGGTCGGGATCATCGCGAACGGCTCTCATGTGGCGCTGCATCTGCGCCTCGTCGCTGGCCACCAAGTAATCACTTCCCGGATTGAACAGTCCTTCCGCATCGTTCCATGGGGCGGAGATCAAGGGAATGCCGCAGGCAAGCGCCTCGAAGACCCGGATCGTCGGAATGCCCGGAAGCATCTCGATATAAAAGCGGCGCGGCACATGCACGGTGGCAAGATGCCGGGCGAAGACCTCCGGCGCGCGGGCATTCGGGAGCCAGCCGCGATACTCGACGCCATAACGATCCAGCATCTGGAGTGCATGCCCGGGATACCGAACTCCGTAGATCTCCAGCGGCAGGCCGACTGTTTGGGCGGGACGGAACAGGAAGCTTTCCAGCTCGGCACTGCGTTCATCGTCACCCCAGTTGCCGATCCAGACCAGACCTTTCCGCTCCACTTCCTCCACGGGGGGATGGAAAAGGCGGGTATCGGCGGCCTCGTGCCACACATGGACCCGATTGCCCCAGCCCCAGCGGCGATAAACCTCCGCGAGCGTCTCGCCGAAGGCGAGAACGCCGTCATACCCATCAAGATCGAACTGGCGGATCGCATTGGGATCGCTCACCGCCCGATGATGCGTGTCATGGAACAGCAGCGTAAAGCGTCCGCCCTGCCGCCGCACCTTTCCGACGGCCGCGACGAGCCAGGGATCGTTCCACTCGTGAACGATCACCACGTCCGCGTCGGCTAGGGTGTCGCCGAGGTCGATGTCAGGATCGAAAGTCGTCGATGACAACTCTGGATACAAGCTGCGATAGGCGTCGAGCCCAGCTTCGCCGTGATCCTTGAGGAGGTTCTCAAGGCTCCAGGCGCCCCTCGGCTCGTAGGCTGCCACCTCATGACCGCGATGGATGAGCTCACGCAGGACGCCGCGGAGGAAATGGGCGTTGCCGTGGTTCCAGCAGGAAGCCAGTGAATGCGTGAAATAGACGAACTTCATACGGCAGCGCTTTCAAGGGGGAGCGAATGAGATCTCTTCAGCAGCATGGAGCGGTAGACGTTCAGGACACCCGCGCTCATGGCTTCGACCGTATAATCCTGAGCCCTCCTTTGGGCAGCATGGCCGAGTGCTGCTCGCGTGTCAGGATCTCGGAACAGGTGCTCGATCTCAGCGCTGAGGGCCACATCATCGTCAGCGTCGATGAAAAGAGCCGCGCCATCCCACAGCTCGCGCAGGGTTGGGATGTCGGAGAGAACAAGAGCGCATCCGGCCTGCGCCGCTTCCAGCGCCGCGAGGCCGAAAGGCTCGTAGCGCGCGGCCGATACGAAGACCGGTCGCGCTGCGAGGTAGCGCATGATCTCAGCGTCGCCGAGACGTCCGAGAGCCTTGGCGTGATGGGCTTCAACCCGTGCACCGTTCTGGCCCTCAAGCGGTCCCGCGGCAAGGACGGGCACGCTGATCCGACTTGCAGCCCTGTCGATGGCGCCGAAATTCTTGCCCTCGTCCCAAAGGCGCCCTGCTGTGAAGACAAAGGGCTCAGGCGAAGAACTCGCCACTGCCGGGAAGGCACGCCTGCCGTTCCTGACCACAATGGGCTCCTGCGCGAGAGAATAGGCCTGTGTCGTCTCCCGAGCGAAGGCGCCGCTCGGCGCCAGGAGCCTGTCAGCCGAGGCATAGCCTTTCCCGATCAGCTCGCTGCGCCAGACAAATTCCTCCGGCAGAGGACCGCTTTTCACCGCCTGCCACCACGTGGTAACGCAGGAATGGCACACGGCAAGGATAGGCACGTCGAAGGCGGCACTTGCGGCAAGTGCGGGGGAGTTGAGGTGAACGAGGTCCGGCCGAAGCTCGCTGCAGAGCCGCGCGATCATTTCTCCCGCCTGCTCCACCTCCGTCGGATGGGCGGCGGTCCAGTCCAATGGCAAGCCTGTCGGAATGAGCGAAACGCCGGCCGAATCGGCGGTCATGCGCTGATCCGCAGATGGATTGGGACCCAACACGGCCAGTGTCGTCTTGACGCCATGCTGGCGCAGGGCCTCAGCGAGGTCGAGCGCATATTGCCAGACACCGCCGACGGCGTCCGCCGTCATCAATACGTTCAGGCCTGCCCGTTCCTCAGAACGTGCCATGGCCGTTCCCGATCCCGTGCAGTCTTGAGACGGAGAACGCTCTCATGGCAGAGCCTCTGCCGCCTGCAACCGGGAGGCCGCGCCTGCGCGGGCAAGCCCCCGCTCCTCACGAAGCCAATCCGCAAGAGCAGCCACGCCCTTCATCCAAGAAACCGGCTGCTTCAACCCGAGGGCGCGGGTGACGAGGCGCGTATCGGAGACGTAGTAGCGCTGGTCGCCCGCGCGCCAATCGGAATAGACCGTCTCAACGGAGCGCCCGATCACGTCCTCGATATGCCTTATGAGCTGCCGGAGACTGATTGCATTCGAGGGACCTCCACCGAGATTGAAGGCGCAGCCCTGTACAGCTTCAATGCTCTTCCAGGCCGCCGCATAGGCATTGACCGCATCGGAGATGTCGAGCACGTCGCGAACCTGGCAGCCATCGCCATAGATCGTGATCGGCTCGCCCTGAAGGGCGCGGATCAGGAAGTGGGCCACCCAGCCCTGGTCCTCAGTTCCCATCTGACGCTGGCCGTAGATGCAACTCATGCGCATCACGCAGGTGGGAATGCCGAAGGAGCGGGCGTAATCCAGCACATACTGATCCGCCGCCCCCTTTGAGCAGCCATAGGGCGTATGGAAGTTGAGCGGACGCGCCTCGCCGATGCCGGCTGCCCGGATGCCCGGATCGCGCGGGCGATAGGCATCGTTCGTCCTGTCGAGCTCTACATCCGCAAGGTCGCCATAGACCTTGTTGGTGGAAGCAAAAATCAAAGGGACCCGCTCGTTGCGCTTCCGGAGCGCATCGAGCAGGTTCAAGGTGCCTCGAATGTTGATCTCGAAATCCTCACGGGGGTCAGCGAGACTCGTCGTCACCGCCACTTGGGCAGCCATGTGGAAGACTGCCTGGGCCTCACCGGCGACTTCCGCCACTGCGGCCTCATCGCGAATGTCCCCGATGACGGCAGAGATCTTTCCAGGGTGACGTTTCTTCAGCCATTCGAGATTGCGCTCGACGCCCGGGCGCGCGAGAGCATCGAAGATCAGCACATCATGGCCTTCGCTCGCGAAGCGATCGGCCAGGTTGGAGCCGATGAAGCCTGCCCCGCCGGTGACCAGAACAGGCCGTCGGCGGAGAATGGCAGGAGCATCGGCGGATGGGTTGCCTGTCCTCATGCCACCAGGCCTCGCGCTTCGAGTTCCTTGCGAGCTTCGTGAACCAAGTCCTTAGCCTCCTGCTTGGCCACCCATTCTGCGAGCTCGGACAGCCCTTCGGAAAAGTCCTTCTTCGGAGCGTATCCCAACTCCTGGCGGATCTTGGTAATGTCCGCTATGCAATGACGGATGTCACCGATGCGGGCCTTGCCAGCGATCTCGGGCATCATGGGGCGGTTCATGGCCTGGGAGAGAAGCTCCGCCACCTCGGACACGGTGCGATCCTGCCCGCTACCGACATTATAGACGCCGCCCGGTGCCCTCTCGTGATCGAGTGCGAGGACGAAAGCCTGCGCCACGTCCTCCACGTGGACGAAGTCGCGGCGCTGCTGGCCATCCTCGAAGATCATTGGCGGCTGTCCGTTGTGGAGCCGCGAGGCGAAGATGGCGAGAACGCCGGTATAGGGATTGGAAAGCGCCTGCCCGGGGCCATAGGCGTTCCACAGCCGGAGCGCCACCCCCTCCATGCCATAGGCCGGGCACAGGGTGAGGGTCAGCCGCTCCTGCACATATTTCGAGAGCGCATAGACGGAGGCCAGCGCAGGCTTCTTCCACTCGGGAGTCGGCACAGGAATGAGCGGACGTCCCTGCCCGTCGAGCGGGTCCCATGGGTCGCTGTCGCTTCCGCGCGGCGTGCGCACGACGTCTTCTCGGATGCTTCCCTCTGCATCCCGGTAGAGGCCCTCGCCATAGATGCTCATGGACGAGGCGACGACCACGCGCTTGACCGGATTGTCGATGAGCTGCTGGAACAGCACAGCCGTGCCGTAATCGTTCACGGAAACATAGCGATCCACGGCGTACATGCTCTGCCCGACGCCAACTTCCGCCGCCAGATGCACCACCTTCGTGGCCCCCTTCAGAGCCCGCAACACGGCAGTCTCGTCGCGCACGTCGCCGACGATCACCTCCACCTCCGGATCGAGCCCATCGGCTTGCGTCTTGTCGCCGTGAACCTGCTCGATGAGGCTGTCGAGCACGCGAACCCGGTGCCCACGCTCCAGGCAAGCCCGAGCGACGTAACGCCCGATGAAACCCGCTCCGCCGGTAATAAGGATGGTATCCGTCACGAGACGCCTCCGGATCTGGTCTGATCTCCACGGCCACGAACAAGAAGGGAACACACCTGCCCCGTTGGTTGAAAAGCGACGCGAGACTTGCGCAATTTTCCAAACGAAGGCAGGCGTCAGCAGGACATGGCAGATGCGTCTGTGCCGTGCATTCCCTTCACAAGCTTGGCCTTTCAGCGGGCAAACGCCAAAGCTTCATCTTTGTTCCTTGGCCCCACGTAGTTTGGGCGGCACGGCGCCAAGACAAGAGTCTTGCGGTGAGAATCCCGGAGGGAACTACTTACCTTTTTCGAACGTTGACGGCCAAGCTTAGGTTCCACCCGGTCTTTGCCTGCTGCTCGCTCAAGGCTTCGCCTGAAGCATCTAGGCAAGTCTCCGCACGCACAAGGGGAGATCCGTCATGATTTCGAAAAAGGTCCGCGTCGGGATCGTCGGGGTGGGCAATTGCGCCTCGTCCTTCGTCCAGGGACTCTCCTATTACAAGGACGCCAAGAGCAACGAGCCCGTGCCGGGCCTCATGAATGTCGAGATCGGCGGCTACCATATCAGGGACGTGGAGGTGTCCGCCGCCTTCGACGTGAGCGCCACAAAAGTCGGCCGCGACCTGTCGGAGGCCATCTTCGCCGAGCCGAACAACACTCAGCGCTTTGCCGCCGTCCCGCACAGCGGGATCATCGTGAACAGGGGGAAGACCCTGGACGGCCTCGGCAAGTATCTGCGCGAGGAAATCGCGGAATCGGACAATGAGGAGGCCGACGTCACGGAGATTCTGCGTCAGTCTAGGACGGACGTTCTCGTCTCGTACCTTCCGGTCGGATCCCAGAAGGCTACGGAATGGTATGCGGAGCGGGCGCTGGAGGCCGGCTGCGCCTTCGTGAACTGCATCCCCGTGTTCATCGCCTCCGATCCGGAATGGCGCAGGCGCTTCGAGGAGCGCGGCCTCCCCATCGTCGGCGACGACATCAAGAGCCAGGTGGGTGCCACCATCGTCCATCGGGTGCTCGCCAATCTTTTCCGTGAGCGCGGCGTGCGGCTCGACCGGACCTACCAACTCAATTTTGGCGGCAATACCGATTTCCAGAACATGCTGGAGCGGGAACGCCTGGAATCCAAGAAGATTTCGAAGACGCAGGCCGTTGCAAGCCAGCTCGACATCCCGCTGCCGGCCAGCGACATCCATGTGGGACCCAGCGATCATGTGCCCTGGCTCACGGACCGCAAATGGGCCTATATCCGCCTGGAGGGCACCACCTTCGGCGGCGTGCCGCTGAACATGGAGGTGAAGCTCGAAGTCTGGGACTCGCCGAACTCCGCCGGCATTGTGATCGACGCCGTGCGCTGCGCGAAGCTCGCGATGGATCGCAAGATCGGCGGCGCTCTCACCGGCCCCTCCAGTTACTTCATGAAATCGCCGCCACAGCAGTTCACGGACAACGAGGCCCGTGAGCGCACCATCCGCTTCATCAACGGCGACGAATAGGAATCGCGGAGCGTGACGACCACGTTCTTCCTCGTTCGCCATGCGGCCCATGACCGGGTTGGTACCGTTCTGTGCGGCCGCATGCCCGGCGTTCATCTCGGCGCGCGCGGGAAGGCGCAGACTGAGCGCTTGGCTGAGCGCTTCGCGAGGGCGAACGTCGCCTGCATTCTCTCAAGCCCGCTTGAGCGGGCCGTGGAGACAGCTGAACCTATCGCTGCACGTCTCGGCCTGCCTTTCGACACCTGCAGCGCCCTTGCGGAGATCGACTTCGGACGCTGGTCGGGAATGAGCTTCGAGACGCTGGCCGGCGACCCGCATTGGACATCCTGGAATACCTCCCGCAGCACGAACCGGCCGCCCGAAGGGGAGACGATGCTGGAGACCCAGGCGCGCATCGTCGGCATCATGGAAGACCTGCGACGCCGCTACGCGGGACAATCGATCATTCTCGTCAGCCATAGCGACGTTATCAAGGCCGCCCTCCTCTACCATTTGGGCCTGCCCATCGACGCTTATGCGCGACTCGATGTGGAGCCTGCCTCGATCAGCACTCTTGCGGTGGGCGATTGGGGCGCCAAGATCATGCGCCTGAACGAGGTGGTGGCATGAAGATCGTCATCTTCGGGCTCACCGTTTCCTCCTCCTGGGGCAATGGTCATGCCACCCTCTGGCGCGGGCTGATCCGGGCGCTTGCGCGACGAGGTCACAGGATTGTTTTCTTCGAGAAAGATGTACCCTACTACGCCTCGAACCGGGATCAGTTGGAAATCCCTGGGGGCGAGCTCATCCTCTATCAGGACTGGAGCGCGATCCGGCATCGGGCCGAGGCCGAACTGGCTGATGCGGACCTGGCCATGGCCACCTCCTACTGCCCGGACGGCGTTGCTGCGAGCGAGCTGCTGCTCGAATCCCCGCGCGCGACGCGCGTGTTCTACGATCTCGACACGCCGGTCACCTTCTCGCGTCTGGAGGCGAGGGAGCCCATCAGCTATATCGGGCCGCGCGGCTTGAGCGATTTCGATCTCGTCCTCAGCTATACGGGTGGACGCGCTCTCGGCAGACTTCAGTCCGATCTCGGAGCCCGGCGCGTGGCGGCCCTCTACGGGCATGTGGATCCGGATGTGCATCGTTCCGTGCCCTCTCTGAGCCATTACGTCTGCGATCTGTCCTATCTCGGCACCTATGCGACCGACCGCCAGGAGGCCCTGCAGCGCCTGTTCATCGATCCCGCCGGCCTCAGGCCGGAGCGGCGCTTCCTGATCGGCGGCGCCCAGTATCCGGACGATTTCCCCTGGCGGCCCAACATCCACTTCGTGAGGCATCTGCCACCGCCCGAGCACCCGGCCTTCTTCTCGTCCTCGCGCCTGACGCTCAACATCACCCGGCGGGCCATGGCCGACATGGGCTGGTGCCCGTCAGGACGCCTGTTCGAGGCGGCTGCCTGCGGCACGCCCATACTCTCGGATGATTGGGAAGGTCTCAGCAGTTTCTTCGAGCCGGGACGGGAGATCCTGATCGCACGGAGCACCGACGATGCGGTCGGCGCTCTCGACCTTACGGATGTCGAGCTGAAACGCATTGCCGCCGCCAGCCGCGAAAGGGTGCTGGCGGAGCATACGTCGGACCACCGGGCCCGCGAACTTGAGATCCTGCTGGCAAGCTCCAATTCCCTCCCAACCGGCGGCTCCGCTGCCATGATGGAGGCCTGACCATGTGGGGAATCATACCAGCGGCGGGAACCGGAAGCCGCATCCAGCCCCTGGCCTTCTCGAAGGAGCTTCTCCCCGTAGGCAGCCGTCTCGACAACGGCGTCGAACGCCCTTGCGCAGTGAGCGAGTACCTGGTCGAACGCATGATCCATGGCGGCGCCGACAAGATCTGCTTCGTGATCTCCCCGGGCAAGTCCGACATCATGGAATACTATGGCGCCAGCTACGGCAGCGCCTCCATTGCCTATGTGGTGCAGCCGCAGGCGAGCGGCTTGTGCGACGCCATCTTCCAGGCGGCTCCCCTTATCCCGGCGCAGGAGAGCGTGATCGTCGGCCTGCCCGATACCGTCTGGTTTCCCGAGAAGGCTCTGGCTGAACTGCCGGAGGGGGTGCTTTCCTTCCTGCTCTTCCCCGTCGACAACCCGCACGTTTTCGATGCGGTCATCCTCGACGAGAGCATGCGGGTTCAGGAGATCCAGGTGAAGCGGGAGGATGCCTCCTCCCGCTGGATCTGGGGCGCCTTCAAGATGCCCGGCCACGTGCTGGATGCGCTGCACCGGCTCTGGCTCTCCCGGAACCGGGAGGATGAATATTTCGGCACCCTCGTGAATGCCTATCTTGCACAGGGGGGAGAGGCCACCGGCGTGAAGGCCGGCGAGTCCTATGTGGATGTGGGCACGCTGCATGGCTACCGCTCTGCCATAGGGCTCCTGAGCGAGGCAGCCCAACACGACAATCTCACGGGGGCCCGCGTCGCCCTTGGCTGGCCGGCGGGCCGGCTGCCGCGGGGAGTTCATGATCTGAACAGGGAGTAGCCGCCACGATGAACGCGATCGACCCCATGCCGCCAGAGGAGATCCGCCGGAAAGCCGAAGCGCTCGGACCCTGGTTTCACAACATCGAGCTGAAGGGCGGCGTCTGGACCGCGCCTGATCATTTCCTGGGCAATTACCCTGCCATCAAGTGGCAGCAATTCGCAGATGCCATCCCGCAGGACCTGACGGGCAAGAGCGTGCTCGACATCGGCTGCAACGGCGGCTTCTACTCCATGGAGATGAAGAAGCGCGGCGCGGAACGCGTGCTCGGGGTCGACTTCGACGATGCCTACCTTGCGCAGGCACGCTTTGCGGCCGAGACCATGGGCTACGACATCGAGTTCCGCAAGCTCTCGGTCTACGACTTAGGCCGGCTCGGCGAGCGCTTCGACGTGGTTCTCTTCATGGGCGTGCTCTACCACCTGCGCCATCCGCTTCTCGCCCTCGACCTCATTCACGAGCACGTCGCCAGGGATCTCCTCGTGTTCCAGTCGATGCAGCGCGGCTCGTCGGAGACCATGCCGGTGGAGGAGAACTACACCTTCTGGCAGACGGATCATTTCGATGACCCGCGCTATCCGAAGATGCATTTCATCGAGCACCGCTATGCCGACGATCCGACGAACTGGTGGGCACCGAATGCCGCCTGCGTGGAAGCCATGCTCCGCAGCGCCGGCTTCGAGATCGTGCAGCACCCGGAAGCCGAAGTTTACATCTGTCGCCGCGTCGATGCCCCGCCCGGAGCGGGCGCCGTCTACCCGGCCCAAGGGAGAACCGCATGATCGAAGCCGCAATGATCTGGAACGAGCCGAACAACAAGTCCCACTGGGACCCGGAGATCGACCCGGATTGGAAGCTCTTTTCCGACATGGTGATCGTCGCAGGCCAGGCGATCAGGGCCGAGAACCTGAACCTGCCTCGCGTGCTCGGCGGCATCTCTCCCATCGACCCCGGCTTCATCAAGAAGCTGGAAGGACACGGTGCTCTGGATCATGTAGACATCGTGGCGGTCCATGGCTTCCCGCTCGACTGGAATCTGTGGCAGATTCACGAGTGGCCCGCAAAGATCGACGAGATCAGGGCCGTGACGGACAAGCCCATCTGGGTCAGCGAGGTCGGCATCTCCACCTTCGGGGCCGAGGAGGTGCAGGTCTGGGGCCTCAACCGAACGGCGGAGCTCTTGATCGGCAAGGCGCCGAAGATCCACTGGTACAGCCTCTACGACCTGCCCCGCGCCTGGGAGGCCACGACGCGCCACCGGGAAGCGGAAGGGTCCTCCTATTACCGCCACTTCTACATGGGGCTGCTGCGCGAGGACGGCACGCCGAAGCCGGCGCTGGAGGAATTCGCGAAGTACACGCCTCAGATGGGGCTCTGCCAGTGGTTCCACTACGAGGACCACCGCCTCGATGACGCAGTGGCGTGGATGAAGCGGCTGGGCGTGAAGTACCTGCGCACGGGCCTGTCCTGGGCCGACAGCTTCCGTCCGAACGCGATGGACTGGTTCGACCGCCAGATGGAGGCACTCGCCGACTTCGACGTCACAGTGACTTTCTGCTTCACGCCGGAGCATCGCGGGATCGCGCCTCATCACACCAGCGCGCCTCAGGTGAAGGAGGAATTCGCAGAGTTCTGCGCCACCATGATCCGCCGCTATGCACCACACTCGTCACCGGCCTCAGAGAGGATCCTCGAAGCTCTCTGAACCGGCCCGACCGTTCAAATCCGCGCGGAGCACAAGAAGAATGAAGAAGAGGCGGCTGATTGCTCAGCCGCCTCTTCCATGTCCAGGACGTACCCGTGCTCAACGCCCGTAGATCCGATCGAGCACCCGGGCAACATCCACAAGCTGCTCCGCAGCCCGGTCGAAGCGCTCGCCTGCGGCCAAGCGAGTGGCCCAGTCGGCAGCAGCGCGTCCGCCCCACTCGTCCGGAGGTGCCGTCAACGTTTCCCGTGACGTGCCCCAGTAGCGTTCGGCAGTGAAGTCGTAGAACGAGCCGTTCACGTTGCGCAGGGATACGCCGCCTTTCGTGCCGTAGAACGTGGCGGAGATGACAGCGTCGCATCCGGCCTGAAGCCGCCAGGAGCATGCGAGCTGCACTGCGGCTCCTGTCTCGAGCTGCACCGTCGCGACCGCATAATCCTCGACCTGGGTTCCCGGGTCCTTCAGCGGCGCACCACCGGCAAAGAGCTTGCTCGTGACGGAGGTGGCACCCGGATTGCCCAGTGACCACAGAGCAAGATCGACGAGATGCACGCCGAGATCCATGACGCAGCCACCACCGGACAAGGCCGGATCGTAGAACCAGGGCTTGTCCGGCCCATAGGCGTTGTGGAATACGAGATCGACCGCGTAGATCTGCCCCAGTTCCCCGGAGTCGAGGATCTCGCGGATCCGGCGCATGCCCTCCGTGAACCGGTAGGAAAGATCGACGCAGAGAAGGCGGTCGGCTCGGCGCGCGGCATCGACGACCGCCTGCACCTCCGGCGCCGTCCGCCCCAGCGGCTTCTGGCAGAACACAGCCACACCGCGTTCAAGAGCCCGGATCGACTGCTCGGCATGCATGGCGCTCGGAGTCGCGATGACGACCCCGTCGACACCAAGATCGAGAATGTCATCGAGCCTCGAGACCAGCTTCGCATCGGGCGCAAGCTTGCCGGCCTCAGCTGCCATTTCAGGCGAAGGATCGGCGATGGCGGCCACGTCAACGGAACCTGTGCCGAGGATCGCCTGCATGCGATGCCGCCCGATCCAGCCGACGCCGAGAAAGCCGAGGCGAGGACGGGCAAGAGCAGCTTCGGGTTTGTCCTTTGCAAGAGTCTGCAGCATCAGAACATCACCAGCGCTTTGATAAAACCGTCCGGCCGATCGCGTGTGGCATCAAGCGCCTCGCCGAGGCGGTCCAAGGGATAGGTATGCGTATAGAGCGTGCTGGGATCGAGTCGGCCCGAGGCGATGGCGTCCACGGCCTCGCGCAGCCCTTCCATGTAGATCTTCGGGTCGCGCTCGTGAGCATTGATCACATCGATCCCGCGCCAGTTCCACAGCCACATATTGACCTGTCGCGGCCCGTCCTGGTGATAGCCGGCGACAATCATCCTGCCGCGCTCGCGGGTGAGCTCGGCGGCGAGATCGAGGGGCCATTGCTTGCCCACCGCCTCGATCACCCGGTCGCAGAACATGCCGCCGGTCAGCGCCTTCACCCGCTCGATAATGGCGTGGTGGTCCTCCATCGGGATCGTCTCGGTCGCGCCCATGCGGCGCGCGAGGCCGAGGGAGCAGGGACGGCGCGAGATGGCGATCACCCGCGCGCCGGCATCGGCGGCGAGCTTCGTCAGGATGGCACCGAGAAAGCCGATCCCGATGATCGCCACATTCTGCCCGGCCTCGATCTCGCTGCGGCGAAAGATATTCATCGCACAGCCAAGGGGCTCGCCCGGAAACGGCTGCCCCGCCAGAGAAGCCGGAAGGCGCACCACAGAGTTTATATCGGCGATGTCGTATTCGGCATAGGATTTGTAGGTGAGTGCCGCAACCCGGTCGCCCACCGCGAACTCTTCTACGCCTTCACCGACGGCATCCACGATGCCCCAGGCCTCATGCCCAAGTGCGCCGGGCTCCGTCGGGTACTGCATCCATTCCGGTCCTGCCCAAGGCGTGAGGTTCGAGGCGCAGACGCCGCAGCCTTCCAGGCGCAGGCGCACCTGCTCCGGACCCGGCTCCGGACGCGCGACCTCGCCGATCCGGATCTGCCCCGGGCCTGTGAGAATGGCGGCGCGCATGGTGCGAGAGGCGCCCCGTGGCTCATCACTCTTCTCGGCCAAAGCGGCCTTGTCGCTGCTCGTGCCGTTGTCGTTCAGCAAGTCTGTCCCTCCAGCATGATGTCCGAGCAATTAGGAACAGGGGAGGAGAGTTCAAGGCTTAGCCGTTTGGCGGCTGCAGAGGGTCAGGATGCGCTCGGAGGCATTGTCTCGGCGGCATAGGCCGCCCGTGCCGCGCTGTCCGGCTCCCGCCCCTTCTCGTCGCACCAGCGCGCGAAAGCCGCGGGCTCGATCGTGACGCGGACGATCTCAAGGCCGGCCTCGCGACCGACGCTTTCGTTGTTCTCTGCGGCAGCAAGCCAAGTTTCATAGGTGGGCGAGAGATTGTGGCGGTCGACCATCATGTCCCGGATGCGGGTGTAGTCTTCGCGTCTGTACCAGGGTAGTCCGATCCGGCGGGTCGGCGCATCCGACATTCCATGAGCCTTTTCAGTCGTCGGGCGAAAGATGGCGATCGAGCCCCTCTCGCGCCAGGGCTGGGGCTCGATGCCATATAGTGCCTTCAGCTCAGCAGATAGAGGAAGGCCGGCGCAGCGGTGAGAAGTCCCGCGACCGTCAGGATTGTGAACCGATGGTCGGGATTGGCGATTCGGTGGATCTTCCGTGCCGTGGTACCGGCCTCCATGCTCCAGCCGTTCATGCAGGAGCAGAGCAGACGGTGGGAGGCTCCCTCGGAGAGTTCGAAGAACTCCATGGCATCCCCAAGCGTGTCACCCTTCAACCCGGCAGCGCGCAGCACCGGATCCTCGAACGCGACCGTAATAGGGGACTCATCGGATCTCAATTCCGGCCGCTTCTCTTTCGGGACGAACTCGATCTCACCCAGAGACCTCAGACGCCGCTTCGGCTGGCGCTCCAGCACCTCGGCCCAGCGTTCGAGGCGTTCACGGCGGGACAGGAAACCTTGGTTGAACTCATGCACCTCAGCGACGCTACGCAGCTTCTCTACAGGCTTGTGTTCCATAGGTATTCTCCTGCAAGGGAGCCGACCCCGAAGTCCAGGGCCGAGCCCAGGGAAACCGATGATCGCGCGAATCCCGGGCTTTTTTGCGTCAAAGAATCCTGTCAGAAGAGAGTTTCGTGCGGGTGGGCGACATGCTCGTGGAAGATCGCCCCTGTCACCGGCTCAACCTCCTTCAGCACCACCGCATAACCCCAGAGATTGGCCACCATCTGGAGGACGCGCTGGGCATCGTCCTTGTGGAGCAGGTTGCGGTTCAGGACGTGGTGGTGAAGGATCAGCTTCCGGTCGCCAGCCAGATCCACGTCGACCACCTGAATGTCCGGGTCGGTCCAGCCGACATCGTATTGACGCGACAGCGAGCGGCGCAGGCGGCGATAGCCCCTCTCGTCGTGAATAGCCTCGATCCTGAGGTCCGGCCGGTCGGGATCGTCGACGAGATGGAACATGCGCCACTGCCGGATCAGGTGAGGGCTGAGATACTGGGAGATGAAGCTCTCGTCCCGGTAGTTCGCCCACACGTCGCGCAGCACTGCCATGGTGTCGCCGCTACCGGCGATGTCGGGGAACCATTCCCGGTCCTCGTCCGTCGGGATCGTGCAGATCCGCTCGATATCCTGCATCATTCCGAAGCCCAGCGCATAAGGATTGATACCGCCGTAATGCCGGTCGTCGTATTCGGGCTGGCGCGTCACGTTCGTGTGCGACTGCAGGAACTCGAGGAACGCTCCGTCACTGATTTGCCCCTTCTCGTGCAGGCGCGTCATGATCCGGTAGTGACAATAGGTGGCGCAGCCCTCGTTCATGACCTTGGTCTGGCGCTGCGGGTAAAAATATTGCGCGATCTGGCGTACGATGCGCAAAATCTCCCGCTGCCAGGGCTGCAGGCGCGGCGCCGACTTCTCAAGGAAATACAGGAGGTTCTCCTGCGGCAGCTCCAGGAGAGCGCGGCGGCGTTCGTCGCTTATGGCAGGTTTGGCGGCCGCTCCTTTGCCCGGCACCGTGCGCCAAAGGTCGTTGAAGGTCTGCTCCTGATGGAGCTGCCGCTCCCGCTCCCGGCGCTCCTCCGATCTGAGATCGGGGCGCTTCTTGCGGGGATAACGATGGACGCCGTGAGACATCAGGGCATGGGCCGCGTCGAGCACACGCTCCACCGCCACGTGACCGTATCGCTCCTCGCAGCGGGTGATGTAGCTCTTCGCGAATTCGAGGTAGTCCAGGATCCCGTCCGCGTCGGTCCATTCCTTGAAGAGATAGTTGCTCTTGAAGAAATGGTTGTGACCGAAGGCTGCATGGGCGATCACGAGGGTCTGCATGGTCGCCGTGTTCTCCTCCATGATGTAGGAGATGCACGGGTTGGAGTTGATGACGATCTCATAGGCGAGGCCCATCAACCCCTGCCGATAGCTCGACTCGTGCAGGGCGAACCGCTTTCCGAAGGACCAGTGCTTGTAGAACAGGGGCATGCCGATGGATGCATAGGCATCGAGCATCTGCTCGGCCGTAATCACCTCGATCTGATTCGGATAGATGTCGAGCCCCAGTTCTCCCGAACCGATGGCCTCGACGGCATCGTAGATGCGCTGGATGGTGCCGAAGTCCCAGTCGGCTCCCTTGAACAGCAGGCTGTCGTGCTCCATCACGCTCATGGGGCTCTTGCTCCTGCCTCCGCGTCGCGCCGGCGGAAGAGCTCACGGAAGACAGGATAGATTTCCCGCCGGTGGTTCACTTTGCGCATGGCGAGGTTGGCTCCCTGCTCCTGCAGGGTCTCGTAAGTCTGCCACAGGGATGTCTTGTGATTGATGAAGCCCGTCTGCATGCGGTCGCTGTCGCTGCCGACCTCAAGATAGGCATAGTACTGGCAGACCGGCAGGATCACATCCCGCAGCAGGGCCGCGCTTGTGCTGCCGTCGTTCGGGGAGTTGTCGCCGTCTGAGGCCTGCGCCGCGTAGATGTTCCAGCTGTCCGGCGAATAGCGCTCCTCGACGATGCGCTGCATCTCCCGCAGCGCAGACGAGACCACCGTGCCGCCCGTCTCGGGGCTGTTGAAGAAGGTTTCCTCATCCACCTCCTTGGCCTCATGCGTATGACGGATGAAGACAATCTCCACGTGCTTGTAGCGCCGCGTCAGGAAGATGTAGAGAAGCATGTAGAACCGCTTGGCGAGGTCCTTCATGTGCTCGGTCATGGAGCCCGACACGTCCATGAGGCAGAACATGACCGCCTGCGCAATGGGACGAGACACCGGCTCGAAGCGGCGGTAGCGCAGATCGATGGGATCGATATAGGGAAAGCGCTTGGAGCGCTGCTTGAGCTGCTCCAGTTCCTCGCGCAGGGCATTCAGGCGCGCGTCCGGGCCGCCCTCCTTCTCCAGGAGAGCGATCTCCTCCTCCAAGCGCAGCAGTTCTGCAGGCTTCGGGCGGCGCATGGCGATCCGGCGGGAAAGGGCGTTGCGCATGGAGCGCAGCAGGGCGAGGTTCACGGGCGAGCCGGTGACCGTGTAGCCGGCTCTCCGGAGGCCCTGCGTCTCGACCGTGGCGACGCGGCGCTTGGCAAGGTCGGGAAGTTCCAGATCGTCGAGAAAGAGGTCGAGGAACTCGTCGCGGGTCAGAACGAAGCGGAAGTCGTCCTCTCCCTCGCCGCCGTCGCCCCCGGCCGAACCCGCGCCACCCCCTTCTGGGGGCCTGTCGATGGTGTCACCTTCCACGAAACGCTTGTTGCCGGGCAGGATGTGGTCGTGCACTCCGCCCTCGCCGGATCGACGGAAGCTGGGCTCGCGGACACCATCGGCGGGGATCGAAACCTCCCCTCCCCGCTCGAGATCGGTGATATCCCGATCTCCTGCCGTCTGCCGCACGGCCCGCTGAATCTGCGCCTTGGCGCGGCGCAGAAAACGTTGACGGTTCGCCAGACTCTTGCCCCCTGGGTTGAGGCGCCGGTCGATGATGTACATAGGAACGCCTGATCCGCCTCCGTGTTCTGTCAGCCCGCCTGCTTCACCCGCATGTACCACTCCACGAGACGCCTTACCTGGCGCTCGGTGTAGCCACGCTCCATCATCCTTGCCACGAACTCTCCATGCTTCTTCTCGGTCTCGCTATCCTTCTTGGATCCGAAGCTGATGACAGGAAGGAGCTCCTCGACCTGGGAAAACATCCGGCGCTCGATTACGTCTCGGATCTTCTCGTAGCTCGTCCAGGACGGGTTGCGACCGTTATTGCCGGCCCGTGCCCGGAGGGAGAACTTCACCACTTCGTTGCGGAAGTCCTTTGGATTGGCGATGCCTGCCGGCTTCTCGATTTTGGTCAGTTCCTGATTCAGGAGCTCCCGGTTGAGAAGCTGGCCGGTATCGGGATCCTTGAAGTCCTGATCCTCGATCCAGGCATCCGCATAGGCCACGTACCGGTCGAACAGGTTCTGGCCGTAGTCGTGATAGGATTCGAGATAGGCTTTCTGGATCTCGTGGCCGATGAAATCGGCATAGCGGGGTGCAAGCTCCGCCTTGATGAATTCCAGGTAACGTCGCTCCACGTCCTGCGGCAGCTGCTCCCGCCGCAAGGACTGCTCGAGCACGTACATAAGGTGGACCGGATCCGCCGCCACCTCGATGGTGTCGTGGTTGAAGGTCGCCGCCAAGACCTTGAAGGCGAAGCGGGTCGAGATGCCGTCCATGCCCTCGTCGACACCGGCCGCATCCTTGTATTCCTGCAGGCTGCGGGCGCGCGGATCGACCTCTCGCAGGCTCTCGCCGTCGTAGACCCGCATCTTCGAATAAAAGTTGGAATTCTCGTGCGGGCGCAGGCGTGAGAGAACCGAGAAGCGGGCCAGCATTTCCAGGGTCGCGGGTGCGCAGGGTGCCCCGGCAAGCTCCGATCCGCGGATCAGCTTCTCATAGATCTTCTGCTCCTCCGTGACCCGCAGGCAATAGGGCACCTTGATCACGTAGATGCGGTCGATGAAGGCCTCGTTGTTCTTGTTCGTGCGGAAGGTCTGCCATTCCGCCTCGTTGGAATGGGCTAGGATGATGCCGGTGAACGGGATGGAGCCGATATTCTCCGTGCCCACATAGTTGCCCTCCTGCGTCGCCGTCAGCAGGGGGTGCAGCATCTTGATCGGCGCCTTGAACATCTCGACGAACTCGAGAATGCCCTGGTTCGCCCGGTTGAGGCCGCCGGAATAGCTGTAGGCGTCCGGATCGGCTTGCGACAGGGTTTCGAGCTTGCGGATATCGACCTTGCCGACGAGCGAGGAGATGTCCTGATTGTTCTCGTCGCCCGGCTCCGTCTTGGCGATCGCGATCTGCCGCATGCGGGACGGGTTGATCTTGACCACCCGGAACTTGGAAATGTCGCCCTTAAACTCGTCAAGGCGCTTGATCGCCCAGGGGCTGAGCAGATTAGTCAGGCGCCGCTGGGGGATGCCGTAGCGCTCCTCCAGCACCGACCCCATCTGCTCCGGGTCGAAGAGGCCCAGCGGGCTTTCGAAGACCGGGCTGATCTCGTCGCCTGCCTTGAGGACATAGATGGGATTGACCTCCATCAGGGCCTTCAGCCGCTCGGCGAGGGAGGATTTGCCGCCGCCGACAGGGCCGAGCAGATAGAGGATCTGCTTGCGTTCCTCCAGCCCCTGAGCCGCATGGCGGAAGAAGCTGACGATCATTTCGATCGTCTCCTCCATGCCGTAGAATTCGGAGAATGCCGGGTAGACCCGGATCGTGCGGTTCATGAAGATGCGGCCGAGCCGGGCATCCTTGGAGGTGTCGACGAGCCGGGGTTCGCCGATGGCCGCCAGGATGCGCTCGGGAGCGCTCGCATACATCATGGGATCGCTGCGGCACCCTTCCAGGTATTCCGCCAGGGACATCTCCGCCTCGCGGCGGGTCTCGTAGGTCTTCAGAAAACTCGAGAACAGGTCGTCGGAGTGAAGCATGGCGCCACCGAAATCAGATCCCTCTCAGAGACAACTATTGTGCACCGCTAAGGTTGCCAGACCCTTCGATACTGCGGTGCGGTCAAATGATGCGGCGTACTCCCTTGGTTGAGGCGGCAAGAACTGGTCGCGAGAGGTCCCGCTCTCGTCAGGCCCAGCCTGTGCGACATGGGAAATGTGCCCGCCCTCAGGGTCTAGCGTCGCGGATTGCGGGCAGAAAGCAAGTTAAAGTTTCTCGACGACAGCCGAAATCCACTGTGCCGCATTGCCGCCCGCTTAGCGGCGAAGCAGCCTGCCTCATATCGTGCAAGGCTCCGCAAGACATCTAAGTCGGAGCCGCCGAAGATCCAGGAGAGGGCGATTCACGTGCCCGTGACCGTGCAGGACAGACGCTACCGAGAACTCCCCCAGAACAAACCTCGCCCCGATCCGTTGACGCCGGATCTTTCGATCCTATCGTCTTGGACGCTCGCGCGGTCAGGCTGAAAGGTTGCGCTGCAGCATGCGCTTTCGTCCGCCGTCAATCCGGAGAGATGTCTCGTGATCAAAGCTTTCGGCTATGCCGCCCAGGATGCCACCACCCCCCTGTCCCCGTTCCGGTTCGAGCGCCGGGAGCCGGGGGAGCGGGACGTTCAGATCGATATCCTCTATTGTGGCGTTTGCCATTCCGACCTTCATACAGTTCGCGGGGAATGGGGCGGCACGCTCTATCCGTCCCTGCCCGGCCATGAGATCGTCGGGCGCGTCAGCCGCGTCGGCCAGGGCGTGCAGAAGTTCAAGGTGGGCGATCTCGTAGGGGTCGGCTGCATGGTGGATTCCTGCCGTACCTGCTCCAGCTGCCGCGAGGGACTGGAGCAGTACTGCGAGGTTGGGTTCACCGGCACCTATAACGGCCCGGAGCAGGGAACGGGCGCCAACACCTATGGCGGCTATTCCGACGTGATCGTCGTCGACGAGAGCTTCGTCCTGCGGGTGCCGGACGGGCTCGATCCGGCCGCTGCGGCGCCTCTCCTGTGCGCGGGCATCACCACCTATTCGCCGCTGCGCCGCTGGCGCGTCCAGCCCGGGCAGAAGGTGGGCGTCGTCGGCCTCGGAGGGCTCGGTCACATGGCCGTGAAGCTCGCCCGGGCCATGGGCGCGCATGTGGTGTTGTTCACCACCTCGCCCAACAAGCGGGAGGACGCGCTGGCGCTGGGCGCCCACGAGGTGGTGGTCTCGAAGGACCGCGAGGCCATGAAGGCGCACCGCAACAGCTTCGACTTCATCCTCGACACGGTCGCCGCCCCGCACGACCTCGACAGCTATCTCGTGCTGCTCGCCCGCGACGGAGCCATGGTCCTCGTCGGCGCGCCGGCCGAGCCGCATCCGGCCACCACCGTCTTCAACCTGATCATGAAGCGGCGCCAGCTCGCCGGCTCCCTCATCGGCGGCATTGCCGAAACGCAGGAGATGCTCGATTTCTGCGCCCGGCACGGCATCGCCGCCGAGATCGAGATCATCCCGATCCAGAAGATCAACGAAGCCTATGAGCGGATGCTGAAAAGCGACGTCAAGTACCGCTTCGTGATCGACATGGCCTCGCTGAAGCAGGAGGCTGCGGCCTAGCGCCTTCGCCGGCAGCCCCGATGCTGGTCTACGGCGACATCGAAACCGTCCAGACGGTGAAGGAGAAGCAGGCCGCGGTCGCGGCCCTGCTTGAGAGCGTTCGCGCCATGCCGCCTGGAATTGCCCGGCACGGCACGCTCGTGACCCTCTTCATCGGGGCGAGCGAGCTGGTCCAGGGCGTCGTCGACGCCGGCTTTCACGAGCGCGGCTTCGACACGCTCGCCCCGGATCAGGAGGCGGGGATGGCCTGCCTCGTGCGCCTGGCGCAGGAGGTCGACCGCTCCTGGCGGAGCGGCTTCGCGTCAGCCCCGCCGCCAACGGGAGCACTGAGCGGGCTTCGCGCCTTCAATCCAGACCAGATCATCCGGACCCGTCAGGCGGAGGGCTACGCCTTCTACGCTCTCTATCCGGAAAGCTACCTGGAGGCTGCCCGCAGCTCCGGGCTCGGGCCTGACACCCGGGTCATTGGCATCCGAAGCATCGGGATGAGCCTGAGCGCCCTCGTTGCGGCCGCTCTCGGCGCTCCTGTCCCCTTCACCCTCCGACCCGTCGGACATCCCTTCGAACGGGAGGTCAGGGTCGACCCCGCGCTCACGCATCGGCTGACCTCCGGCAAGAGCGGAGCCTTCGCCGTCGTGGACGAAGGACCGGGGCTGTCGGGCAGCTCCTTCGGCGCGGTTGCGGATTGGCTCGAGGAGGCCGGCATCCCGCGGGAGCGAATCTATTTCTTCCCCAGCCACGGCGCCCCCCTCGGGCCGCAGGCCAGCGACCGCCACCGGGAGCGATGGCGCTGCGCCCCGCGCCACCTCGTCCCGTTCGAGGACCTTCTGCTCGGTCCGTCGGACTCGGAGGGGCTCGCGGCCTGGACCGCGAGCCTCCTCGGTCCGCTGGAGGCGCCCCTGGAGGAGCTGTCGGGCGGCGCCTGGCGTGCACGGGCCTATGCGGACGAGGCGCAATGGCCGCCCGCCAACATTCAGCAGGAGCGCCGAAAGTTCCTGGCCCGAGCCGGCGGTGCAGCCTGGCTCGTCAGGTTCGCAGGGTTGGGCGAGAGCGGCGAACGAAAGCTCGCGATGGGCCGCAAGCTCCATGAGGCCGGCTTCACGCCGGAAGCCCGCGCCCTCTGTCACGGCTTCCTTGTGGAGCGCTGGCACGACGCCCGTCGCCTGGACCGCGTCCCGGTCGATGGCGGGCATCTCGTCGAGCGCGTCGGAGCCTATCTTGGCTTCCGCGCCGGTCATTTCCCTGCCGAGGAGCAGCAGGGGGCCTCCCTCCAGGCGCTTCGCCACATGGCCACCTACAACACGGGCCAAGCCCTGGGCGACGAGGCTGCTGCAGCCCTGACCACGTCCCTGAAGGATGCGGAAGCCCTTGAGGCAAAGGTGCGCCGGGTGTGGACGGACAACCGCATGCACGCCTGGGAATGGCTCGTGCTCGACGGGCACCTGCTCAAGACGGACGCCCTCGACCACAATGCGGCGCACGATCTCGTCGGCTGCCAGGATATTGCCTGGGACGTAGCCGGGGCCATCGTCGAGCTGGATCTCCCCGAGGAGGCGACTTCGCGGCTTTGCGAACTCGTGCAGCAGCACAGCGGCTATCCCGTTCACCTCGACCTGCTGCGGTTTCTCCTGCCCTGCTACCTCGCCTTTCAGATGGGCGCCTGCCACATGGCAGCCGGCGCCCTCGGCGAGGGGAATGAAGCCGTGCGCCTGCGTCGGGCAGCCGAGCGTTACCGCCACCTCCTGCGCCAGCCCGGCATCCGGCAGGAACAAGAAGAAGCCCCTGCCGGTTAACGGCCAAGGCAACGCTTACGGCGCAGGGCGGCTCACGCCCGGCAGGATCGTCTCTTGCATGTTCTCTGATACATGGCGGCTCATGAAACTGGCCTTCGCGGAGTGGTGGAACAACCGCGCCATGAGCCTTGGCGCCTCCATAGCCTTCTTCACAGTCTTCTCGCTCGCGCCCATGCTGCTTGCAGCTATCGCGGTTGCAGGGTTGGCCTTCGGCCGCGAGGCCGCGCAGGGTGCCATCGTGGCGGAACTCGGCGGCATGATCGGCACCAACGAGGCCTCGGCCCTTGAAGCCATGATCGCCAGCGCGGGCAATGTGGGATCCGGCATCATCGGCACGGCGATCGGCGCCGTCACCTTCTTCCTTCTGGTGACGGGCGCGGTGGTGGAGCTTCAGGACGACCTCAACATCATCTGGAAGGCCAAGCCGCCTGCAAGTTACGGCGTCATGGATTTCATCCGCACGCGGCTTGCCAGCTTCGCGCTCATTCTCGGGATCGGCTTTCTCCTGCTCGTCTCGCTCGTCGTCGACACGGGCTTGACGGCGGTCGGCTCCTATCTCGAGGCGAACTTCTCGGGCGCTTCAATCATCCTGCGGTTCCTGAACAGCCTCGTCGCCTTCGCCATCGCCACCCTGCTGTTCGCGATGATGTTCAAGCTTCTGCCGGCGGTCGAGATCAAGTGGAGCGACGTCTGGACCGGATCCCTCGTCACCGCCCTCCTGTTCACCCTCGGCAAGTTCCTGATCGGCTACTATCTCGGCAAGAGCAACGTCGCATCCAGCTACGGAGCAGCCGCCTCCATCATCACCATCCTGCTCTGGATCTACTACTCGTCCCTGATCCTGCTCTTCGGGGCCGCGTTCACCAAGGTTTATGCCGAAAGCCGCGGCAGCCTGAGCCATGAAGGGGAAAACAGCAACGAAAAGGCGGGCCAGGAGACCCTGGCCCGCTCCGTCTGAAGCACTCCTGCCCGACGCTATTCGGCAGCCTGGTTCATGGCCGGTTCGGTCGGGACGTTCCGCATCCCGCCCAACACGTCCTCCGCCGAGGCCCTGTAGTTCTTCACCGAGCTTGTCCACTGCCCCCAGATCGTGGGATCGATCTTGTCGCCGTTCCTGCCGAGGTTCTGCAGGCGGCGCTCATCCTCCTCCGTCAGAATCTGCTTCGGCAGCGGCTGGAGATGGCGGACCTCGTCTGCAGCAATGCCGATCATCTCGCCCACGCGGGTTCCGTACTCGTCATGCACGAGGAGCAGGTGCCACACCATCCGCTCCTGCACGTCGCGCTCGCACTGGCCGAGTAGCGTGCCCATGTTGAGGACGAGGTCGTCCCGCTCCCAGTCCATCATGGTGCAGTAGCGCCCCCTGGCCTGAGCATAGTCGTTGCGGCGCTCGATCACGCTGCGGGTGAGGCGCCCGCGAATCTCGGGCTGATTGCTCGGCTCTTCCTGAGGCAACTCCTGAAGCCCGTTGTGAATCGATGGCTCGTAGTTCACGTGCGGGTTCTGACCAGGCGCCAAATCGCGTCGGAAGGACATCTGTCCGCCATTCAAGTTCGTGTGAACCTTGGCGTTCTTGGCTTGATTCACAGGCAGCTGCAGGTAGTTCGTGCCGACGCGATAGCGCTGGGTGTCGGAGTAGGAGAAGGTACGCCCCACCAGCATCTTGTCGTCGGAGAAGTCGAGCCCGTCCACCAGGACGCCCGTGCCCATGGCTATCTGCTCGTTCTCGTTGAAGAAGTCCTCGACATTGCGGTTGAGCGTCATCACGCCCAGGTGCCGGAGCGGGAAATCTTTTTCGGGCCAGATCTTGGTGTCGTCCAGGGGATCCCAGTCGAGCTCGGGATGGTCGTGATCCTCCATGATCTGAACGTACATGTCCCACTGGGGATGCTCGCCGCGCCCGATTGCCTCGTAGAGATCCTTGGAGGCCGATCCGAGATCCTGGCCCTGGACCTTGGCGGCTTCTTCCGCCGTCAGGCTCGCCAAGCCGCAGCGCGGGTGGAAGTGGTACTTGACCAGCACCGTATCGCCTTGAGCGTTGACCATCTTGTAGGTGTTGACCCCGAAACCCTCCATGTGCCGGTAGCTCGCCGGAATTCCACGCGGGCTGAACAGGTGCGTCAGCATGTGCATTGATTCGGGAGTCTGGCTCATGAAGTCGAAGATCCGGTTCGGCTCCTGGCGGAATGTGACCGGGTCCGGCTTCAGCGAGTGGATGACATCGGGGAACTTGATGGCGTCGCGGATGAAGAAGACCGCGAGATTGTTGCCGACGAGATCCCAATTGCCGTCCTCGGTATAGAACTTCACCGCGAAGCCGCGTGGGTCGCGGGCGACCTCGGAGGAGTCGCGTCCACCAATCACGGTCGAGAAGCGAATCGCGAGCGGCGTTTTCTTGCCCGGCTCCTGGAACAGCTTGGCGCGGGTGTACTTGGAGGCAGGCTCATCGCCTATCTTTCCCGTCGCCTCGAATTCGCCGTAGCAGACGAAACCGCGGGCATGGACCACGCGCTCAGGGATCCGCTCGCGGTCGAAATGAGTGATCTTCTCGAGGAACTGGTAGTTCTCCAGCGTTGCCGGTCCGCGGCTGCCCACCGTGCGCTGCGATTGGTTGTTGGCGATGGGGTGACCCTGCCTGTTCGTCAGGACCCGGTCCGATGTTCCCGACGGCGCTTTAGGGCTCTTGCTCATCAGTGATCTCCCTTGACTGGCCTGCCACGGCTTGCTTGGAGCCAAACGCCAAGCTCCCGCAGTGGTCTCACGGGCCGGTGGGAGGCGGCGAAGGAGGATACCTGATGCAGGATCCGGGAAAGGAAATAGGCCTGTGAAAGATAAGATTCTGCAGCTCTGCAGAAAGGCTCAGCTGAAGATGCGGTCGCCCTGCTCGTCGATGATCTGCTTGCCCTTCGTGATGGCGAAGGCTGCGGCATCGTCCTTGCTCGGATGCGTCTCTGCGCGCACGAAGCGATGCTCCTTCAGGCCATCCTCGGAATCCTTCTCGATGATGCCTGCCGTCTGATACCCACCCTTGGAGGAGTAAGGCGCCGGGCGGATGCGAAAGCCCTTGTACTCCACAGCCTCGCCGGAGGGCTCCTCATGCGCTCCTGCGCTGCCCGAACCCACCAGACGATTCCAGAGATCTTTCAGGAATGAAGCCATCGCTGCCCTGTTCACAAAGGTGATTCGCTGAAGGTGAGCATAGCTGCGCCGTGGCAGGGGTGCGAATCGCGCCCTGTCCCATCACGATCCGATGATCGGTCGCTGCGAGCGCCTCGTCAGCCTTGACGGGCAGCCCCCAGCCGCAGACTCTGAGGGCCTGCCTCAGGCTTCGGAAATGCAGGGATCTTCCGCCATGAAATCTCCCCTGTTCGGACTGTGCCTCTCAGGAATGCTGCTGACGGGAGGCGTCGCCCTCGCCCATCACGGCTGGGGAAGCTATGATGCTGGGCGGGTCTTCACGATCAGGAGCAACGTCGCTCAGCTGCAATGGGAAAACCCACACGTCATGGTGAGCGTGAACCATGAGGGCAAGAGCTGGGGTGCCGTGCTGGCTCCCCCGTTCCGCATGAGCGCTAGAGGGCTGGACCCGGACATGCTCAAGCCTGGAACCTCGGTGCAGATCGAGGGCTATCCTTCGACCCGCGCCGATGCGGAGATGCGGGCGGAGCGGATCGTGGTCGGGGGCAGGACCTACGAGCTGCGCTAGCCCATGTATCTCGAGTTTCTCGGGACGTTGGAGAGTTCTTGGCTCGGCCATGCCGGCCGTCATTCCGCCTGGCTTTATACAATTGCCAATCTGCTGCATGTGCTGGGTGCAGCCCTCGTCGTCGGAGGCATCGCCGTTTTCGACCTGAAGGTCCTGGCCGAGCGCGGAAAACACGCGTGGCAGGTGGGACGTTACGCCATTCCTCTGGCAGGCGTCGGCCTCGCCCTGCAGGTTCCCACTGGCATCCTGCTCCTCGCCGTCGAAGCTCGAGCGCTCGGGGTCAACCCCGCCTTCATCCTCAAGCTCGGCGCCATAGCCTTGGGCCTCGCGAATGTCGCCCTTTTCCATGCCCGCTTCGGCGCGGCTTTGCGTGGCGGCGCCCTGCCGCCGGAGGCCCGAACCTACGCTCTCGTCTCGCTCCTCGCCTGGATCGTCACGCTCTTGGCCGGGCGGATGATCGCCTATCTGTAAGCCAGGGGAGCGTCTCCCCTCCCGAGCAGTCCTTGTTCATTCCAGCGAGGTGTCCCGATGCGCGTGCGGCTGGCGCTGTGCAGCCTCGTCCTCTGCTTCGGCAGCGCATGGGCCAACCCGGCGCCCACGGAAACGGTGGAGCAGGCCCTCTGCCGCCTGATCGAGAGCACCGCGCAGGCCGAGCGCATTCCTCACGATCTGCTGACCCGGCTGATCTGGCAGGAGAGCTCGTTTCGGCCCCGCGCGGTCAGCCCGGCGGGCGCGCAGGGCATTGCCCAGTTCATGCCCGGAACGGCAAGGGAGCGAGGACTGACCGATCCTTTCGACCCGGAGCAGGCGATCCCCAAGGCGGCGGAATTCATGGCCCGTCTCGCAGAGCAGTTCGGCAATCTGGGGCTGGCAGCCGCAGCCTATAACAGTGGCCCGGCCCGGGTTGCCTCCTGGCTTGCGGGCCGGGGCCATTTGCCGGACGAGACGCGGGATTATGTGCGGGCCGTGACGGGCAAACCGGTCGAGGAATGGGCCGCCGAAGCGAGGGAGAAGAATCATGCCGCTCCCGCTGCAGCGGATCGGGAACGGCGGACGTGCCGGGAGATCGTCGCCGCCCTGCGCATTCCCGGACGCGGCGATGCCGTCGAGGCGCCCTTCGCACCCTGGGGTGTTCAGCTCGCCGGCCACTTCTCGAAGGACATGGCCTTGGCGATCTTCCGCCGCGCAAGCCTAGCCTATGCCCCGGTTCTGAAGGATGTCAGGCCGATGATCATCGGCACGCGGCTGCGCAGCCGCGGCACGCGCACCTTCTACCGGGTGCGCGCGCCCGCCGAAACCCGGCAGGCGGCGGAGCAACTGTGCCGGGACATCCGGAGCGCCGGCGGCAGCTGCATCGTGCTGCCGAGCTGAGAGGCCTGCACCATGGAACCGGCGCAGGCCCGCTCTTCAGCATTCTATCGGCGCTGAGGCCTGAGCGAGCGGGCAAGCTCGCGGATGACGTTGTCCTCGATATTGAGGTTCAGGTCATTGTCGTCCTGGTTGTCCTCGTCACCCAGATCGGTATCGGCCGGAGCGGCGGGCCTGGACAGAACATTGCGCTGGGGCGGCGCGGCCCTCTCGGCGGGAGGTGCCGGAGGCTGAGGCGCGGGAGGAGCGCTGCGCTGCCCTGCACCCGGCTCGACAGGATTGCGCGCCGGTGCGTGAGGTGCGTAGTTCCGCGGCGCGACGTAGCGGTTTTCCAGGGCATCGAGCAGGCTGTTGAGCGCTCCGTTGGAGATCGGGACGTCCGGCGCCTGCGGCACGCCTTCCAGAGCGATGGAGCGGTTCTGGTAGGCAGCCTCCGTGGTCACGTCGGGCCCGAACCAGGACAGCGGCCGGAAGTCCCTCGCCTCCTCCTCGCTCTCGAACATGACGGAGATCAGATCCAGAGGTCCAGGCGTCACGAAGCGCACGATCTGAATGTCGCGGGTGCCGATGGTCAGATGAGTCAGGAGATAATCGAGCTTGCCGGGGGTAACGTCCAGCAGCGCCTCCGCATGGGCCCGCGGCACCTCCGTGCGCTCCTCGACCGACGCGCCCGAGCCCGTGTGGACCAGAACGAGGCTGCCCTTGTCGCCTTCGACGACAACGAAGGAGCTGCGGTCGGCCTGATTGGGGAAGTGGCCTTCCGTCACACGATTGCCCCCTCTCTCCTTGCGGATCAGACGCGCAAGGGAGGAAGCAATGAGATAACGCCGGGAAGTAACCATATTAAGTTCTCGACTATTAGCCGCGCACCGCTGACCAGCGCGCAGAATTGGCATCATGCAGGTTCAGGCCAACGCCGTTGCAATTCGTATGACCAGGGGGCAATCGACCCGGATTCGACATGCAACAACGTTTATTCCTGCAGAAATTGGTGTGTGTCAGCCAAAATTCTCTTGAAAGCCTATGATGGCGTTCGCGTGGCAAAGTTCAATGGAAGAGGCCAAAAGCCGCCTGAGTTTTGTCGACAGAGTTAACGCTGTTTGGAACATGGTTCCAAATGCGTTTCAATTACACAAGCGAATGGCCCCGGCATCCTTACGGAGCACCGGAGCCACGGTCTTTGGGATGATGAAGCGAGGTTACTCGCTTCCTTTTGTCTTCGGCACGTAGGGTCCGTTGCCGTCGAAGGTGTAGGCGGTCTTGACCGTGGTGTAGAACTCCGCCGCATAGCGGCCCTGCTCGCGCGGGCCGTAAGAACTGCCTTTGCGCC
>NZ_JAAAXJ010000059.1 GCF_009910705.1 Microvirga arsenatis | reverse complement strand
GGTGCCGTCTGGGATGTGGTGGACTTTTGAGAGGGTGGCGTAGTCTCCGGGTGTTGAAGCCCACAAAACGGGATTCGGGCGTTGGAGCGCCAGGGTCCCATTGGAGACCACGCCATGACGGACCCTATCAGCAAGTCACAGTCTGCGCATCTGACCGGCCAACCCGACGCCCGACTTTTCGACACCTGGATCGACCCGATCGAGACCGGCGTGCGCGAGCGGGTGCGCGATTGGATCGAAGCCCTCATCCAGGCCGAACTGGAGGCCGCTCTCGGCCGACCCCGCTATGGCCGGGCGCCTGCTGGCGAGCCGTCCGTCGGCACGCGCGGCTACCGCAACGGCTGCCGGTCGCGCACGCTCACGGGCACCTTCGGGCCGACCGAGATTTCCGTGCCGCGGGCCCGCCTGCACACGCAGGATGGCGGCACCACCGAGTGGAGGAGTGCCACCCTGCGGGCTTATCAGCGCCGCACCAAGGCCGCCGATGCGCTGATCGCCTCGGCCTATCTGTCAGGCACCAACACCCGGCGGGTGCGCCGGGCGCTTGCCGCCCTGTTCGGCGGAGCGGTGGGCAAGGACACAGTCAGCCGGGTCTGGCGCAAGGTGCAGGCCGATTGGCAGGCCTGGAACCAGCGTTCGCTCGCCGACGAGCCGATCGTGCGGCTGATCCTCGACGGCACGGTGGTGCGGGTCCGGCTCGACAAGAAGGCGACGTCGATCTCGCTCTTGGTGGTGATCGGCATCCGTGAGGACGGGCAGAAGGTCTTGCTGGCGGTCAGGAACATGGGCGGCGAGACCACGGCCGCCTGGCGTGCGGTCCTCGACGATCTGGTCGCGCGCCAGCTGCGCCGGCCGGCCTTTGTCATCGTCGATGGCGCGCCGGGCCTGGAGCAGGCGCTCGCGGCGGTGTGGAACGGTGTTCCCCTGCAGCGCTGCACGGTGCACAAGCACCGCAATCTGCTCGCCCATGCGCCCAAGCGGCTCTCCGACGAGATCACGGCCGATTACACCGACATGATCTATGCCACGACAGTCGAGGAGATTGCGGAGCGCCGCCAGGCCTTTCTGCGCAAATGGCGGCTGCGGCATCGGGCGGTGGCGGACAGCCTGGAGGAGGCGGGCGAGGCGCTGTTTGCCTTCACGCAGCTGCCGCCCTCGCAATGGAAGTCGGCCCGGACCACGAATGCGATCGAGCGGCTGCACGAGGAGTTCAAGCGGCGGATCAAGACCCAGACGGTGCTGCCCTCGGCGGCCACCGCCGCCATGCTGTTCTGGGCCCTGCTGGCGTCCGGTCAGATCACCATGCGCAAGGTCGACGGCTGGAAGACGCTGACACAAGCGTCAGCCCCGAAGGAGACGATTGACCTCGCCGCCTGACCCAATACGATGTTCATGCCGGAGATCGCGCCACCCGAATTTCAACACAGCTCGCGACGGCACC
>NZ_JAAAXJ010000058.1 GCF_009910705.1 Microvirga arsenatis | reverse complement strand
ATGACGAAGAACTACATAGCTGGGGAGTGGGTCGGCGCGACGGAGGCATCGCCGAACATCAACCCGTCGAACACCGCCGACGTGGTGGGCGAGTACGCCCGCGCGTCCGCGGCGGAGGCTGAAGCCGCCATCGCTGCGGCCTATGACGCCTTCCCGGCCTGGTCGCGCTCCTCGATCCAGAGCCGCCACGACATCCTCAAAGCCGTCGGCGACGAGATCCTGGCCCGCAAGGAAGAACTCGGCCGCCTCCTCTCCCGCGAGGAGGGCAAGACCTTGCCGGAGGGCATCGGCGAGGTCACCCGCGCCGGCCAGATCTTCCACTTCTTCGCCGGCGAGTGCCTCAGGATGGCCGGCGAGAAGCTGCCTTCGGTGCGCCCGCTCATCGATGTCGAGATCACCCGCGAACCGGTGGGGGTGGTCGGCCTGATCACACCCTGGAACTTCCCCATTGCCATTCCCGCCTGGAAGATTGCTCCGGCGCTGGCTTACGGCAACACCGTGGTGTTCAAGCCCGCCGAACTCGTGCCCGCTTCCGCCCATGCCCTCTCTGAGATCATCATCCGCGCCGGCGTGCCGGCCGGCGTGTTCAACCTGGTGATGGGCAAGGGCTCCGTGGTGGGCGAGGCCATGCTGACAAGCCCGAAGGTCTCGGCGATCTCGTTCACCGGCTCGGTGCCCACCGGCCGGCGGGTGGCCCAAAGCTGCATCACGGCCGATCCCATGAAGAAGCTTCAGCTGGAGATGGGCGGCAAGAACCCCATGGTGGTGCTCGATGACGCCGACCTGAAGGTGGCGGTGGATTGCGCCGTCAATTCCGCCTTCTTCTCCACGGGCCAGCGCTGCACGGCGTCCTCGCGGCTGATCGTGACGGAGGGCATCCACGACCGCTTCGTGGCCGCCATGCAGGAGCGCATGGCCGGCCTGGTGGTGGACGACGCCCTGAAGGCGGGCACCCAGATCGGCCCGGTGGTGGACCAGGGCCAGCTCGACCAGGATCTGAAGTACATCCGCATCGGCCAAGAGGAGGGGGCGAAGCTGGTGGCAGGCGGCGAACTGCTGAAGCGAGAGGCGCCCGGCTTCTATCTGTCGCCGGCGCTGTTCACCGAGGTGGACAACCGGATGCGGGTGGCGCGCGAGGAGATCTTTGGGCCTGTGGCCACCGTGATCCGGGCCAAGGACTATGACGAGGCGCTGGAGATCGCCAACGACACGCCGTTCGGTCTCTCGTCGGGCATCTGCACCACGAGCCTGAAATACGCCAGCCACTTCAAGCGCAACGCGGAGGCCGGCATGGTGATGGTGAACCTGCCTACCGCCGGGGTGGACTACCACGTGCCGTTCGGCGGGCGCAAAGGCAGTTCTTACGGCCCGCGCGAGCAGGGCCGCTATGCGGCGGAGTTCTACACCACGGTCAAGACCGCCTACACCTTCGACGGCAACGGACCCTACGTGCCGAAGACAAAAGGAAGCGA
>NZ_JAAAXJ010000057.1 GCF_009910705.1 Microvirga arsenatis | reverse complement strand
CTTTGCGCCTGGAATGCGCGGTCGACTTGGACAACCCTCACGTGGAACTCCCGTGGATCAATCCGATGCGGTTCAGGACGGGCGATCGGATAGTGGAGATCGGCATGCTCGCCGAACTTAGGTCAAAACATGGTTGGGCGGAACACAACCGACGTGACGGAGCGCTCGACCGGCCCGTGATGAACCGCCTCGATGTTGTGGCCGTCCGGATCGAGCACGTAAGCCGCGAAGTAGTTCGGATGGTACGTACGCTCCCCGGGTAATCCGTTGTCTCTTCCGCCGGCCTCAAGTGCCGCCGCATGGAAAGCGACTACATGATCCCGCGACGGTGCTTGAAACGCGAGGTGAACGCGGGAGACCGGACCATCCGCTTCATCGATCCAAAGCTCGTCGGCCGCGAAGAAATGATCGCCCTCCATGAACTCCGAGAGCCCAAGAGCCGTGAGAGCGGCCTTGTAGAACCGCCTGCTTGCATCGAGGTTCGCGACCCGCAGGTGCACGTGGTCAATCAAACGGCCTCTGTGAAACTCCATTCGCATTCTCCATCTCTTTTGACAGGCTTCGCTCCCGGATCGGGGCACAGTCGTGGCGGATCGCGAGCCACGCGGCCGCGAGCATGATCGTCATCTCGGCCCATTCGTGAGGCAACCCCACCTGTCCAGGACGATCACTCCGAGCAGCACGGCGATCGCGGGAACCCAGTGGCCAGCACACCACCAGAAAGCCAGTAGAAGAGCGCCGGCGGCCAAGAAGCGCGCCCCTGAGAACTGGATGGGAGGGACAAGAGAAACACCAGTCTTGATCGCAATCCATGTCGCTCCCCAGATGAAGCACATGATCAAGAATGATATTGTAGAACGGCCTAATGTAGCGAACATGATGGCCGGGACTTAGCAGAACTGGACTGTGCCGTTCTTGCCAAATTCATGGTCTGCCGAGGTTAGGCAACGAGGTCAGTACAGGGCGGTATTTTGCCGCTGCGGATCGGCAAGCAGGACCGTGAGAATTGGCGTTCGCCAAGCGGCGGGAAGCTGACTGGGCAAATCAAAGAGGGGCCACGCATAAGCTTTCACCTCTACGCCGGTCCGGAGCCCAGAGGCCTCTGGCGGGACGTGGGCCTGTGACAGCGGCACCCCACGCTGAAGGTTCGCAGGCTGTGCTGCGACGTAGACGAGTCTCCGACGCCCGTCGCACCAGCTCGGCTCCTGCCAAGTCAGGGCTGCGCAGCAGAGGGCGCTGCGACGATCGTTTGAGACGATGTAGCAGCATTGGCGCGGCCTAACTTTGAGCAGCTTGGTGCGATGGCTCGGGTCCGGCCCTCCGGTCGCAGGCACATTCAAAATTTGCGAGGAGGTCAATGCGATGCTCCTGGAACCTGCTCTTTACTTGCGGGCGGCCATGAGGTCATGGGTGAGGACGGTGAGCTTGCCGATTAGCGATGCCATATCGCCGGGATCGCATGACCATTGGGTTCCGATGGCCGATCCATCGGCGGACACGGACACGACGGCGAGCGAGCGCAGCTTGCCTTCGCGGGCGAGGCGCAGATGCTCCTGCAGCAGGTCGATCATCGATGCGGTGGTCTCATCGGCGGGTGGCGTCGTCACCGGATGGAGCCGGATCACCGACTCCCGCTGGCTCGCGTGCGTGTCGTTCATAGTGCACCCCTCAACAATTCCTGTCGCGTTGCAGCCTTCCAGTCGGCTGAGGATGCGCACTAGACATGAACCAAGTGTCAAGACCAGGTCGGCGGTTCACAATCATTGGTTCTGTCGCTTTTCGACAACACTCGTACGAGAAGCGGGGCAGTTGTTGCTTGAGCATTTCTGCAGGTTGCTGCCATTGTTACGGGAAGTCTTTGTGGCGCAAT
>NZ_JAAAXJ010000056.1 GCF_009910705.1 Microvirga arsenatis | reverse complement strand
TGCCGATGGCGTTGCGGCCCTGCACCACCGCCACGCGGGCCGACACCGCGCTCATCGACCTTGCGATGTCGTCCGCCAGGGAGATCACCCGCGACGACTTCGTCCCAGGCGCAGGCTCAAGCTCATAAAGGGTGACAACCGGACCGGGACGGACGTTGATGATCTCGCCCTTGACGTTGAAGTCCCAGAGCACGTTTTCGAGTGTCGCCGCATTCTCCTGCAGCACCTCGATCGGCACCTCCGCACTGTCCCAGATTTTGGGTTCCGCCAGAAGATCGAGCGCCGGAAGCTCGAACGAGAAGGATGCACTGAGGGGAGCCGAGACGCCCACAGAGACAGCAGCATAGCTGTCGCGCCGGAAGGTGTCGTTGGCAGGGGCGGGAATAGCCGGCGCCTGGCTCGAACGCGAGGGCGCGAGCACGGCCGCCCGGCGCGGTGCCGCCTCGACGACATCCTCGATGTCCTGGACGTCTTCGGCGAAATCCTCTTCGTCCTCCCAAGGCATGGCTTCCGGCTCTACCGGTGCGGGAACCTGCACGGGAGCGGGCGCGGCAGCCTTGGCCGGAGCCGCGGACTTCCTGATCGGCGAAGCGCTCTGCTCCTTCGGGACGGCTGGCTGTTGAAAAGGCTTGGCGGGAGCAGCCTGAAGCGATGGATCCAGGAGATAGGTTCCTGGCTGCCACATGAAGCTGTAGGATTGCTGTACCGGTGGAAGCTCATAGGCCGCAGGCGCAACGGGGTTGGTACCGACAGGCTCCCTCTGCCCGACAAGGTTTTGCGGAGCAGGGGCTTCGACAGCGGGCATGCGCCGTAGTGCGGCCTTCGCAACCGGAGTCGGTGCGGCTTCCCGCCTGCCGTCCACACGCTCCTGAGCAGGCGCACGGTTGAAGATGCGGGCGCCTGCTGTTTCGGCCTCCTGCGAGGCCGCCTTGTTGCGAAGGGCCTGCAGCCTCTCCTGAAGGGCAGGTGCAGGATCCGGCCCGCGGCTCACGGCGGCCTCCCTCACCCGGTCTTCCATGTGGTCGGGGCCTGGCTGAGGCACCCCCTTCATCCGGCGCTCTTTCAAGACGCGCTCCGGCGTGCGGGTAAAGCGGACCTCAGGCGATATGGAGAAGGACTGTTCCCACACCTCCCCGCGAGGCGCGCCGTTGGCTCCCCGGCTCTGCAGGGCTCTGGCAGCCGCGCCTTCGGCAGGGCGTGGACGCGGGGAGCTTTTCACGAGAGCATGATCCGTCGGCACATGGCCTGCAGCATGCGCCTTCGACGCCTGGACCGCTGCAGGACCGGCCTCTTTGTCCGAACCGGGTTTGCTGTCGTCGTCCCGCGCGAGGGAGCCATAGCCATGGGCGGCGGAAGATGAAGACCGTCGTCTGAAATGCATTGTCTGTTATGATGTTGGGACTGAGCCACTCAGCCCGGGAGAAGGTTCGCCCCGATTACGCCCGGCAAAGGTAAAAAGAGCCTTAGGAGAGATCGAGGAGCACGGACAACTCACACTTGTCCCCAGCCTCCTCCCTTCACATTCGAGAGCGCCATTCCCATATCCCTTGAGGCGGTTCGCTCCCCCTTTTTCCTGTCTGCAGCAGAGCCTTCAACAAAGGTCTTGCAAATCGGCCGAGGGGGTTTATATGAGCGCCTCCCCTGCCCTTTCGGGTGGGGTTTCCATGGCACTTCGGACATTTTGGGCTCCGGTCAAGCTTGATCTTGAGCCCTCGTCGGCGTGCGGGACTGACGACAGAGGCATGCTTCCTCTGTCTGGCCAAGAGCTTGATGGCATCGGCGTTAAGACCGGGTGCTTTGACGGCTCCTCTGGAGTTTTGCCTGGTATTGGCTTGCGGGGTTTTGGCCTTGCGGCGGGTTTGGCGCGGAAGCGGCATCGTTTCTGCGGACGGGATGACTGTGTCTGTACTTGTGCCGGCAGGGCATTGTC
>NZ_JAAAXJ010000055.1 GCF_009910705.1 Microvirga arsenatis | reverse complement strand
GTAAGCGCGCAAATCTCCGCACCTTTTCATGGCTGATGCAGTGACGGAGTCTGTGTCCGCAATGGAGGCTGCGGACGCAATGACAGTGAATAGCGCGGACATTCCGGGTCAGCTGAGGGTCGTCAGGGTTCTTGGCAACGGCAAGCGGTGGTTTGATCCGGTTGAGAAGGAGCGCTTGATCGATGCCTGCCTTGAGCCGGGGGTATCGGTGGCAGGGCTCGCACTGGCGCACGGGATCAACGCCAATCAGTTGCGCAAGTGGGTCAAGCTGCGCCAGGACCGGGAGGCAGCCGCGAAAGCGTTGCCGGTGATGCCGAGGGGCGCGCCGTCAGCCTTCGTGCCGGTGGTTGAGGCCGCGCCGATGGCGCGGCTGCCGGCCCCGTCAGCGCGGCTGCCCGCGGCACGGGTGCGGGTGACGGCGTCGCTGCCGAACGGGGTGCGGCTGGAGCTTGACGATGCGGATGCGCAGGTTCTGTCTGCGATGATCGAAGCGCTGGGGCGGTGCCATGTTCCGGCTGGCTGATGATCTGCGCGTCTATCTCCACCGGGAGCCAATCGACTTCCGGGCCGGGATCAATAGCCTGGCGATCCTGGTCGAGCAGGCCATGGGCCTCAACCCGTTCGAGCGTGCGGTGTTTGCCTTCTGCAATCGCCGCCGCACCCGGATAAAGTTGCTGTTCTTCGACCGGTCGGGCTTTGTGCTGGTGCTGAAGGCGCTGACGCAAGACAAGTTCCGCTGGCCGCGGCGGCCGGAGACGGTGGTGGCGCTTGACGCCGAGCAATTACACTGGCTGCTCGACGGCATCGATCTCGACGCGATGGCCCGCCACCCGGTGCGGCAATACGAATTTGTCGGGTGAGGTTGCCGGTTGACGTAAGGGGAGGCTTCCGATTCAAGAATACGATGACTCGAACCGGCACCCCGACCGTTGCGGAGTTGATGGCGCTTCTGGCGGCGCATACGGCCGAAATCACCGCGCTGAAGGCTGAGCGGGACGTCCTCGCGCAACGCGTCTTCAAGCTTGAGGAAGAACTGGCGCTGGCGCGGTTGCATCGGTTTGCGCCGCGTAGCGAAAAGCACATGGATCGCGTCTTCAACGAGGCCGAGCAGAGCGCCGTTGAGGGAGACGGCGAAGGCTGCGAGGAAACGGATTGCGTTGAGCTGCCGAATACGGGATTGCCGACCCTTGAAAGGCCGGGCGGCCAGAAACGCGGCCGCCGGCCCCTGCCAGAGAACCTGCCACGTGAGCGCGTCGAGTATGACCTTGCCGAGGACCAGAAGGTCTGTCCGTGCTGCAGTAACCGGATGCATCGCATGGGCGAGCTGGTGACCGAGCAGCTGCAGATCGAGGTGAAGGCGAAGGTTCTGCAGAATGTCCGGGCCAAATATGCGTGCCGACACTGCGACCGCACCGGGATCAGCACGCCCGTCGTCATCGCGCCGATGCCGAAGCAGCCATTGCCGGGCAGCATCGCCACGGCCTCGACGCTGGCCTTTGCGCTCGTTCACAAATATGTCGACGGCACGCCGCTCTATCGCCTGGCGCAGGCCTTCGCGCGGGCCGGAGTTCCTGTCAGCCGTGGCGCTCTCGGCCACTGGGTGATCGGTTCGAGCGAAAGGCACCTCGTTCGCATTTATGACGCGCTGAAACTGCGGCTCCGATCCCAGACCGTCATTCATGGCGACGAGACCACGGTTCAGGTGTTGAAGGAAGCAGGAAAGGACCCCACCAGTACCTCGTATATGTGGGCTTATCGCAGCGGCGAGGACAGCGCGCAGCCGATCGTGCTGTTCGATTATCAGCCCGGCCGCGGGCAAGAGCACCCGCAGAGCTTCCTCGGCGACTATCGCGGCATCCTGATCAGTGACGGCTACGCGGCCTGGCGTACCTTGAACGGGGCAACGCATGTGGGTTGCATGGCTCATGCCAGACGGAAGTTTGTCGACGCCCTCAAGGCGAGGAAGAAACCCGGCGGGCCGCCGGCGCAGGCCCTCACGTTCTTCGACCAGCTCTACCGGATTGAACGGCAGGCGCGGGACGAAGAGCCGGATGAGGGCGAAACGCAGGCCGACGCCCGACGCCGCTTTCGCCAGAAACATGCCGTTCCGGTCCTGAACGTCCTCAAGGCATGGCTCGACGCGATCGCACCGAAGGTCGTGCCTGACACCAAGCTCGAAGATGCCGTCTCCTATACGCTCAATCAGTGGGACTATCTGACGCGCTATACCGACGACGGCAGGATGCCGATCGACAACAACATTCTGGAGCGCGACATCCGGATTTTTGCCACTGGAAGAAAAAGTTGGCTCTTCAGCGACACGGTTCAGGGCGCCCAGGCCAGCGCCGTCATCTATAGCCTGATGCTGACCTGCCGGGCCTGCCGTGTCGAACCCCTCGCTTGGTTGCGGCATGTTCTCACCGAATCGCCGCAGCGTCCCGACGACGCCGATATCGACGACCTGCTGCCCTTCAACTTCAACAAACAGCCAGCCTGAACCCCGCCTTACGACGTGCACTGAAATGCGCGCTTAC
>NZ_JAAAXJ010000054.1 GCF_009910705.1 Microvirga arsenatis | reverse complement strand
TGCGCGTTCCAGACGATCGTGATCACGGATTCCAGATGATCGTGATCATCCGTTCCAGGGCATCGTGATCATGGTTTCCAGAGGGCCGTGATCACTCGTTCCAGCGATCGTGATCAGTCTCCGAGACCGGGAAGAGGTGCTGTCCGCGGGCAGTCCGCAACCTACGGTAATCTTGGCTTTTGCTTTCCAGCCGAGGACCAAGATGCCCACCGAGAGACTGTCGATGCGCCACATCCGTGAAGTCTTACGCCTGCACCACGCTGTCGGGCTTTCCCAGCGCGCCACCGCAACCAGCCTGGGCCTGGCCCAGGGCACCGTCAGCAAATACATCAATCGTGCCCGGCGCGCCGGCCTGACCTGGCCCCTGCCGCCCGAGCTTGATGATGATGTCCTGCTGGAGAGCCGGCTCTATCCACCGCCCTCCGATCTGCCCACCGAGCAACGCAGCCAGCCCGATTGGACGCTGGTCCATCGCGAACTGCGCCGGCCGGGCGTGACTCTGATGCTCCTGTGGGAGGAATACTGCGACAGCACGCCCGAGGCCTTCAGCTATTCCTGGTTCTGCGAGCACTACAAGGACTGGGCGGGCCGGCTCAAGCCCACGCTGCGCCAGGTCCATGTTGCCGGCGAGAGGCTCTTCGTCGACTATTCCGGCCACACCATGGAGGTGATCGACGGGCTCACCGGCGAGGTCCGCCCGGTCCAGATCTTCGTCGCCGTGCTCGGGGCCTCGAACTACACCTATGCCGAGGCCACCTTCACCCAGAGTCTGCCGGATTGGATTGGATCGCATGTGCGCACCTTCGCCTTCCTGGGCGGCGCCACCCGCCAGACGGTCAGCGACAATCTCAAGGCCGGGATCACCAAGGCCTGCTTCCACGAGCCGATGGTTAACCGCACCTATGCCGACGCGGCGCGTCACTACGGCACCGCCATCGTGCCGGCCCGGCCCTACAAGCCGCGCGACAAGGCGAAGGTCGAGGTGGGCGTTCAGGTGGTCGGGCGCTGGATCCTGGCCCGCCTGCGCAACCGCCGTTTCTTCTCGCTGTCGGCGCTCAACGCGGCCATCCAGGATCTGCTGCATGACTTGAATGACCGGCCCCTGCGTGGCTGGGGCCGCAGCCGGCGCGAGCTGTTCGAGGCGCTCGACCGCCCGGCGCTCCTGCCGCTGCCGGCCGAACCGTACGAGTATGCCGAGTGGAAGCGCTGCCGGGTCGGTCTCGATTACCACATCGAGATCGCCAAGCATTACTACAGCGTGCCGCACAGCCTGGTGCGTCAGGAGGTCGAGGCGCGGATCACGGCCGCAACCGTCGAAGTCTTCTGGCGCGGCAAGCGCGTGGCCTCGCATATGCGGTCCCATCGTCCGCATCGGCCAACCACGGTGTCCGAGCACATGCCGAGTTCGCATCGGCGCTACCGCGACTGGACGCATGAGCGCATCCGCCGCGAGGCGGGCAAGGTCGGACCAGACGCCGCCACCTTGATCGACGTCATCCTGCGCTCCCGGCCGCATCCTGAGCAGGGCTTCCGCTCGGCAATCGGCATTCTCGGACTGGTCAAGCGCTATGGGGCGGAGGGGGTCGATGCCGCCTGCGCGCAGGCTCTGGCGATCAACACCCGGTCCTACACCTCGGTTGCCGCCATTCTGAAGAGCGGCATGCCCAAGGCCTCCCAGCCGGCGCAGGACGCGCCGGTGCTCGTCCATGCCAACATCCGTGGCCCCGGCTACTACCACTGAACAGGAGATCCTCATGCTGCTTCACCCCACTGTCGAACGCCTGCGGGCTCTTGGCTTGAGCGCCATGGCCGACACGCTGATCGAGTTGCAGACCAACCCCGATGCCGCGGCGATGCCCCATGCCGACTGGCTTGGTCTTCTGGTCGATCGGGAAGTGACGTTCCGCGACAACCGTCGTCTGGCGCGCCGCCTCAGCGCGGCCAAACTGCGCCAGAGCGCCACCATAGAGAATGTTGACTACCGCAGCTCGCGCGGTCTCGACCGGGCCTTGTTCCAGTCGCTGGCCACCAGCCAGTGGGTGCGCGATCACAATCACCTGGCGATTGTCGGCCCGACCGGGACGGGGAAGAGCTGGCTGGCCTGTGCGCTCGGCCACAAGGCCTGTCGCGACGGCTTCTCGGTTCTGTATCGCCGGGCGCCGCGCCTGTTTGCCGATCTGGTCCAGGCTCGCGGCGAAGGCCGTCTGGCGCGTCTGATGAGTGCCCTGGAGCGCACGGATTTGATCATCATCGACGACTGGGGCCCGGAGCCGCTCACCGCCGAGCAGCGCCGGGATCTTCTGGAGATCGTTGACGACCGCTACGACAAGGGCTCGCTGCTGATCACCAGCCAGGTTCCCGTATCACACTGGCACGATGTGATTGCCGATCCCACTCTCGGCGATGCGATCCTGGATCGCGTCATTCACAATGCACATCGGATTGAACTCAAGGGCGACAGCCTGCGGCGGCGGGCTTGACCTGAAGGCTGTTTCCAGACCACCTTACAACTGCCAGCGGTACTGGCCGCTTCATCCCCGCTCAGCGAACCACCAAGTGAACGCTGACGGTGATCACGATCACCAGAACGAGTGATCATGATCGTGTGGAACCACCGATCACCATCCCTGGAATACGCA
>NZ_JAAAXJ010000053.1 GCF_009910705.1 Microvirga arsenatis | reverse complement strand
CCTGACGACCCTCAGCTGACCCGGAATGTCCGCGCTATTCACTGTCATTGCGTCCGCAGCCTCCATTGCGGACACAGACTCCGTCACTGCATCAGCCATGAAAAGGTGCGGAGATTTGCGCGCTTACCGATGAGGCATCCGGCTTCGCAGAGCCGCCGGCTGCAAAGCTTCAGTGGCCTTCGACGTGGAGCGCGCTTGCATGCGCGTACCGCCATAGCGACCATGATGCGAGCATGGAGACGACGCACCTCCTGGAGCAGGCGCCGGTTGGCTAGAGCTAGTGACCTCTGCGGCCGGGAGGACCAGGCATAATTTCGGATGGCGGACACCCGGAGCACGCGGTACAAGAGCCGCACTAGCCAGGTGCGGGCATGTTGCTGGACAAATGCCAAACCTCATTCTCGCACCTCCGCGATGATGCCGACGGGGTTTGAGATATTCTGCTTCAGGCGAGCGCGCTTGAGTTCACGACGCAGCCAAGCGATCTCGGCCGCTTGATCGGTCGGTGAGGTCACGGGCGCCAACCCCCAGCTCTGTCGCAATCTGCATTAGGCCTCAGCCGCTACTCTCCAGGAGGGCGACGGCTCCTTATTTGAACTCAATGTAAATTCCGGACTTATCTTCGCCGTTGGACACCTTCCCACTGGAGGATCAGAGGTGTCCTTCGATACGAAGGAGGATCAGGTTACAGCCCTTTGTACACCAAATTTGGGGAAGATTATTAGCAGACCCATTGTTGCGTAGGACCTTCACCTGGACGGCTGCTGAGCTGACACTCACCACTGGAGATGTTGAGTGGCCAAGCAAGGCTCCGGCGAGGGTATGAACCGCGCCGGATTTTCCGGAGGCTGATTGGTTTGGATTTTACGCAGCCATCGGCATGACCTCAAGCTGAGCGTAGTAGGCGGCTTCCGCCTCGGCGGGCGGGACGTGGCCGATGGGCTCGAGCAGACGCCGATTGTTGTACCAATCGACCCATTCGAGGGTGGCGAACTCGACGGCCTCGAAGGAGCGCCACGGACCACGCCGATGGATCACCTCAGCCTTGAACAGGCCGATGACGGTTTCCGCCAGGGCATTGTCGTACGAGTCTCCGACACTGCCGACTGACGGCTCAATCCCCGCCTCGGCGAGGCGCCCGGTGTACTTAAGTGACACGTATTGCCCCCCTCTGTCGCTGTGGTGGATGAGGTTGGCTCGCCAGGGCTGTCGGTCATGCAGAGCTTGTTCGAGAGCATCGAGCACGAACTCGGCCCGGGCCGAGCGTGACACCCGCCAGCCCACGATCCTGCGGGCGAAGACATCGATCACGAAGGCCACATAGACGAAGCCCGACCAGGTCGCCACATAGGTAAAATCGCTCACCCACAAGGCGTTCGGCCGCGGTGCCGTAAACTGCCGGTTGACCCGGTCACGCGGACATGGGGCCGCGGCGTCACTGACGGTCGTCTTGATGCTCTTGCCGCGCACTACCCCTTGGAGACCCATCTGCCGCATCAGCCGGGCGACCGTGCAGCGCGCAACATCAATGCCCTCACGCTGCATCTGGCGCCACACCTTGCGCACCCCATAGACGCCAAAGTTGGCCGCGAAGACCCGGCGGATCTCCTGGCACAGTTCAGCGTCCCGGCGCTCACGGGCCGGCCTGCGGTCCGGATTGGCCTTGCGGGCAGCATGTTCGTAGTAGGTCGACGGGGCGATCGGCAGCACACGGCAGATCGGCTCGACCCCGTAAACCTCACGATGCTCGTCGATGAAGGCCTTCATGGCTTGGAGCGGCGGTCGAGCTCCGCCTGGGCAAAATACGCGCTGGCCTTGCGCAGGATCTCGTTGGCCTGGCGCAGTTCACGCACCTCCCGCTCGAGCGCCTTGATCTTCTCCTGCTCCTGGCTCGTTGGCCCTGGGCGAAGGCCCTGGTCGCGCTCGGCCTGCCGCACCCAATTGCGCAGCGTCTCGCCTGAGCAGCCGATCTTGGCCGCAATCGACCGGATCGCGTCATACTGCGAGGCGTACTCGTTGCGGTGTTCGAAAACCATCCGGACCGCCCGCTCGCGGACCTCTGGTGAATATGGGGGTGTTCTCTTCGTCATGGCTCCATCCTGTCAGGTGTTGGAGCCTCCGGGAATCCCGGGACGGTTCAGTACATAGCGCAATGGGGCCCCGTACCAGCGTCATGATATGAATGGCCGGAGCCGTCTGTGCAATGAAAAGTGTTCTCATCGCGCGGACTCTGCCCTTAATCAGGCCTGCAAACGTCCATGTATGGGTAAGGTGTGTTAGCGCAGCGATCCAGACCAGTGGCGTGGCATTGTGTACGCTGGGGCAGCAGTTGATCGGACAAATGAATAAAGGTTGTATTACCGTATGCGATCAGGCGAGGTCGCGTGCAGTCTGCTGCCGAGGTTCACTTCCGGAGTGGCATTCGCCCCGTGAGTCGCGTAGATTGGCAAGACAACAAGGTCCTCTTCCTCCGCTCCCTCATCGGTGAATACCAGCGAGGGAGTTTTTTTGCGAAGAACAACTGAGGCTTCGCTGAGCTTGGCGGAGCAGCATTCCGGTCAGCTCATGTTGAGCGTTGGCGGCTCCGATCTGCATCCTGAACCGCTCAGTCGCACACCGTCCTGATACGGTGGTTCCCGTGATGATCGTGGAACTCGACCTCTCGACAGTGCCGATGGTGACGTGGACGATGGTGCCGGTCCACTTCATAGAATCCACCACCCCTGTGCCGCCGCTCCACGACAACCTCCTCATCGCTGTCATGGTACCACCTATCGTGGGGGATACCGTAGTGCCAAGCTTTCGCCTGTCCAGCTGGGAGCATGCCGCCGAGTGTTAGTACGGCCGCGACGAGGAGCAAGGATCTCTGCGTGAGCATCAGTCTCTCCTGTAATGAGCCCGCCCAGCAGCATGGAAACACTCCTGACATGAACGAGATCCGGTGCCGTCTGGGATGTGGTGGACTTTTGAGAGGGTGGCGTAGTCTCCGGGTGTTGAAGCCCACAAAACGGGATTCGGGCGTTGGAGCGCCAGGGTCCCATTGGAGACCACGCCATGACGGACCCT
>NZ_JAAAXJ010000052.1 GCF_009910705.1 Microvirga arsenatis | reverse complement strand
GGGGTCAGCGCAAGATCTGTTCCTGATTATACGCTAAGGTAGAACGAACAAGGAACGCCCTCTATCAACGGGCTATGCAGCGTGGGCCAAAGCCTTCGGCAATCGCAGGGGACGGAAGCCGTCCACGAGCACAGGCTGCTCGCCCCAGGCATAGGTGCCGGTGAGGTTGATGTGCTCCCAACTCAGAGGCGACACGTGTTTGAGTACCTCAGGCCGAATGATCCGTCCTTGGCGGCGGAGATGATCCACGGCTCGCCCGAGATACACCGTGTTCCAGTGTATGATCGCACTGACCACCAGGTTCAGACCGGAGGCACGGAAGGCTTGGCTCTCGAACGAGCGATCCCGGATTTCGCCACGCTCGTGGAAGAATACCGCGCGTTTGAGCTTGTGGGCTGCCTCGCCCTTATTCAAGCCTGCCTGACAACGCCTCCGCAGAGCAGGGTCCGAATACCACTCGATCATGAACAGCGTGCGTTCGAGACGACCGAGTTCGCGCAGAGCGCGGGCCAACTGACTGGGATTACGAGAGGCGGCAAGCCGCTTGAGGATCGTCGAGGGAGCGACCGTGCGTGTCTGGATCGAGGCCGCCAGATGAAGGAGGTCGTCCCAGTACTCCATGATCAGGGTGGTGTTGATTGGCACACCAATGTGCTCCTGCAGCGCAGGATAGGTCTCCGGTTTCTCGAAGGTATGGAGCTTCCGGTCTTTGAGGTTGCGCAGCCGCGGAGCAAACCGGCGACCCGTCAGGGCGAAGAGACCAAAAACATGGTCACTCGCGCCGCCTGTGTCCGTGAAGTGCTCCTGGATGTCGAGTTCTGTCTCGTGATCAAACAGGCCATCTAGCACGTAGGGAGCCTCGCTCTCGGTCGCGCTGATCGGCAGGATGCTGAAGTAGCCGTACTGGTCGGATAAGTGGCTGTAGAACTTCGAACCGGGTTCGCTACCGTAATGCAGGTTGATGTCACCACGCTTCCCGGCACGATCACTGGCTTGGAAGAACTGCCCGTCCGATGAGGCCGTGGAGCCGTCGCCCCAGAGCAGGGCATGTGGGTGCTGAGCGTGCCCGTCGGTGATGCAGGCCTGCGCCAGCTTGTACGTCTCCGGCCGGGTATGGAAGATCCGCTTCCAGGTAATCTCCTGCGGGCTCACTCCTTTCGAGGCTGCTGCCATGCGCTTGGCGCCGAGATTGGTCGCATCAGCCAGAACACCGGCCAGCATGGCCGGGATGCTGCGTGGCGGCTCCTGCGTACGGATATGCGTGAACCGATCGGCAAACCCGGTCCAGTGATGCACCTCCATCAGGAGATCAGGCACCTCGATCAGCGGGTACATGTCGGCCAGTTCCCACTTCAACTCCTCGGCCGCCGCCGGCACGTCGCCGGGCAAAGGAGTAACGACCAGCTGTCCGGCCTCAAGCCGGACGCCCTCGAGCTTGCCGTTGCGGGCGCGGTAGGCAAGCCGCTTCAGGTTGAAGTCGACCGTCTGTCGTGCCTCACTCAGATAGCTGATGGCATCCTGTGGCACACCGAGCCCGAGATCGTCCGATGCTTTCAGGGCGGTGAAGGCGGGCTTCGGCATCAGCTGTTCGTCCATGGGCCGGAAGGCGTGACTGCCCTCAACCCAGATGTCGCCGGAGCGCAACCGATCCCGTAAGACGGCCAATGTTGCAATCTCGTACAGGCGGCGATCTGGTCCAGCGTCTCCAAAGATGAGTTTACGGCTACGGGCACTGAGATGGCCTACCGGCACGCGCTCGGGCAGGGTGCGCCGGTTCGCGACCTGCAAGGTCTTGAGTGTACCGATCGCAGCCAACAACGAGTCATGTTTGCGTGACGAGCAGAACGTAAGGGTCTCCAGGAACTGCGCCGTGTACTTGCGGATAGTGCTGTAGCGCTCCGCTGCCAGTAGAAGCGGATCGGGATCAGCATCCCGCACCATGGCTTCGACTTCCGGTTGGGCCTGCAACAGGCGGTGCCACCCGACTTTATCATCGAGAACATCAATGGCGTTGCGGCCCGTGTCACTGGCGGTAACGAGAGCTCGCAGGGTGTCCCGGAACAGGCGCAGCACCTTGGTCGTATCTTGTTGAGCCTCAACATACCGCTTCTTGCGCCGAGCATTGGCTCGCGCGAAGAGCCGGCCGATCAGCTTGCTGAACATCGTGACCGCGGCATCCGTCAGCGCCTGCTCGAGCGTGATAGCTTGAGCCACAAGGGTGGCTCGTCTCCTGCGGGCGCCGAAGTCGGCAACCAACCACGCGGGTGTCACATCGCCTTCTCGCACGATCTGGGTCCAGCGCTCTGGATGGATCCGCGACTGCCGCTGGGGATCGATCGCCAAAGTGCGGACAAATGTCAGACGGTCCATGAGGCCAATCAGATTGTCGGCGCTTGGCGCATCTGGAGCCGATCGCAGCCACGCGAGCCGGGTCTGCTGGATGGCCGGGTCGACCAGGAGGAGAGCTTCGAGCTGCTCGATCTGGTCTACCGAGAGGCCATTCAGAAGAGCCGCTTCTGCCCGTTGTCGGGCAATGGCGCGCCCGGCAAGGCCAATCTTCTCGAGAGCAGCATCGGGTAAGAGAAGAGCGCCGCGTCGGCGCAACTCGTTCACGACCGCGGTCATGATCGGCAGACCGCTTTCGGTCGCGCTGGCGGCCTCGGCAGCTGCGAGAAGGGCTGCTCGACGATCGTCCCGCGTCGCGGTCCGGACGCCCAGGTACTTCGCCAGACGGTGGCTGTGCTCAAAGCGGGTCGGAATGCGACGCGCGTAGGATGCAAAAACGTCCGGGGCGATCCCCAGCTGCTCGGCCACGTAGGCGACCACGGCAGCTGGCGGGTCTTCGTCCATCCCCAAGACCCGGCCCGGATAGCGCATGATGCAGATCTGGACCGCATAGCCGAGCTGATTGTGAGGGCGGCGCCGGACTTCGGCTTGCAGACGATCCTGCGGAGACAGGGTGTAGTGCCGGATCAGGCTCTCCTCGTCGTCGGGAATCCCGAGCAACGCCTGGCGTTCGTCAGGGGTTAAGAGTTTCCGGCGGGCCATCGATTACCTCGCATAGTGTCGACTCAATCGCTCCTGAGGAGCCGGACA
>NZ_JAAAXJ010000051.1 GCF_009910705.1 Microvirga arsenatis | reverse complement strand
ATGCATGGCGCGGGGTGGAGCAGCCCGGTAGCTCGTCAGGCTCATAACCTGAAGGTCACAGGTTCAAATCCTGTCCCCGCAACCAAACACACAAAAGCCCCCAACGGTCAAAACCAAAAGGGGGCTTCTTTGTATCTGGAACCTAGTGAACGCCCTCCAGCGGCAGCCGCGCGGAGGGCTTTGTGCTGTTTAGCCGCTACAAGGCTCGATACGGCGTCTTGAAGATGATCCTCCCGAATGACATTGTCCCCATGCGTCGGGAAGCGTTCATGGAGGGTTGATTTGCCATGCCGCGTGCACACGCGCCGATCCTGGCCAGCCGGGCCGGGCGCTATGTCGAGGCCCCTCCGATCCCCCGCCTGCTTCCGCATTTCCAGTGCGTGTGGATGAGTTCAGTCTCCCCGGACCATTCAGGACCTGTTGCCGTCGTTCCCGACGGCTGTGTCGATCTCCTCTGGCGGAACGATCGGTTCACGGTGGTTGGTCCCGACGTCACTGCTGCGACTCCTGAAGTGGAACCGGGCTCCATCGTTCTCGGCATTCGCTTCAGGCCGGGAGCTGCGGTCAAGTGGCTGGGGCTTCCTCTAACGGAGATCATCGGGCAGGAAGTTCCGATGGCAGAGCTGTGGGGCAGCGCGGCCGATCGAGTCGCGGACTGGATCCGAGCGGCGCCCTCTGCAAAGGACAAGATCCGCGTCCTGCAGGAACTTCTGGCCGCCCAGGCACCGAGGGTAGAGCTCCCGCGCCAGGAGGCAGCGATGATCTTCAGGTTTCTCAAGGCCGATGCGAGTGCCGAAGAGCGCAAGATCGTGGCGTTGCGCGAACGCCTTGGGGTCAGCGAGAGAACCTTGCGCCGCCAGTGCGATGAGCTTTTCGGGTACGGCCCGAAGACCCTCGACCGGATCTTGCGCTTCCAGAGGTTTCAGGCTCTCGCGCGAACGGATTCCGATGAGGGGCTGGCCTGCCTAGCGCTCCGCGCCGGGTATGCAGATCAGGCCCATCTCACGCGCGAGGTCCAGTCCCTCTGCGGGATGACTGCAGGCGCGTTCGTGCGCCAGTTGGTGACCTGAGTGGCCGTTTTGTTCAAGACGTCCCCCTCCGACATGCCCATGATCAGGCCCGGCGAGGCCGTCCTGATGGCGGCCAGTGCATGGAACGGAGGACGAATGAAACCACGCATTTCGGTATTGACGCTTGGGGTCGATGATCTGGAACGGGCCGTCATGTTCTACCGCGACGGTCTCGGACTGCCGACCGAGGGCATCGTCGGCAAGGAGTTCGAGCACGGAGCGGTTGCCTTCTTCGACCTTCAGTCCCAGGTGAAGCTGGCGGTGTGGGCTCGTGACGATGTCGCCCACGACACGGGGCTGCCGAAGACGGCTCCGTGCCCGACGGGTTTCACGATCGGGCACAACGTGACCCGCAGGGACGAGGTGGACCAGGTCATGGAGCAGGCTCGCAAGGCAGGGGCCACGATTCTCAAGCCAGCCCACGACGCGTTCTGGGGCGGCTATGCGGGCTACTTCCAGGATCCCGACGGGCACGTCTGGGAGATCGTGTGGAACCCGGCCTTCGTTCCTTCAGATTGAGCCTGGCTTCCACCCTGGTGGCAGGCCGCGGAGTTCTCGTCCCATGTCAGCTCCAGCGGCTTGCTGCCTTACCAGTACGAGCCCATGGGCCGCTACTTCCGAGCGTGAGCGATGTGTCGACGCATGAGAAGGCGTTCTCAACCTGGCCTCGACTGACAATGGCGGACCCGTCTCATGGGCCATGTGCTTGCCACTAAGCTGCAACGGCACTTTGTTGTCCGTCCCGGGCCGCTTTGAGGGCTGAGCCCCACCAAGCCAGATCCTCGAGAAGCGCCTCACGTGCCCGGACCAGATGGGGATAGTCGTCGAGCGCCTTCCCGTGTTGGACGATGCCCAGGAACGGCTCCATGGTGATGTTCACCTCGTGCTTGATGGGTGCCATCTGGAGTTCAATCGCCACGCCGCGCAGCTGTTCAATGGCCCGTGCGCCACCGACGCCGCCATAGCCGATGAAGGCGACGGGCTTGCGCTTCCACTCGTGGAACGCGCTGTCAAAAGCATTCTTCAACACCGCCGTCGGGCCGTGGTTGTACTCCGCGACCGTCGCGATGAACCCGTCGAGCGCGCCGATCTTGTGCCGCCACGTCTCGGCTTCCGGTCGGCTGTAGGTTCCGTTGGCGCGTGCCGGCGGTACGGGCTCGTCGAACAACGGCAGGTGCTGCTCGCGCAGATCCAGGACGGTGAGTGCAAGGTCGGTGCGCTGGCGGGCGCCTTCGGCGATCCACCGCGCGGGGATGTCGGCAAAGCGGTTGGGCCGGGTGCTGCCGATGATGAGGCCGATTTTCAGCATTGCGGTGCACTTCTCCAGATCGTTGTTACGCAGCTTCATCAGTTTGCGGATGGGATCTGCGGATGCATGGCACGTAGCGATGCACCTCATGATCCGGTGTGATCGCAGGGTGCTCGCGGGTTGCCCGCCAGAGCGCGGACGACCCGATGCTGCCATGCTGGCCGTAACTGCCCCGGGCCAGTGCATCGCGGTGGGCAGCCGGGCTGGTCCATTCGGCGAAGTTCAGGACGCTGCCGCCGTCGCGGCTGGCGAAGAAATTGGCCGTCAACAATCCGGCCGGGGGCGATGGGTCCCCATCCAGCGCCCGCAGCACTGTCGCGGCCCAATCCCGCTGGCCGCCGTTGTCTGGCCGGATGAGCGGCTGGCGAACCACCACCAGGCAGCCCGGCTCGCCGCCACCTGACGCACGCCAGCGCGCCATGATCTCCGCATCCGCCACCCACTCGATCTCTGCCCCAGCGGTCAAACCAGGCGGCCAGGGGTCCGATGCCGGTTCTGGACCGGGCCCGACCCCCCAGATCGTAGCCAGCAGGGCAGGCTGCTCGACGTCTGCGAAGAGTTCAATGACTGGGCTCGGGGTCTGCATCCTGAGATCATGGACAGCCGCAGCCCGGACTGCTTCCGACACGAAGCGCCAGCGGCAGGCCTGCACCAGCGAAACGGATGGATCGCTCGGACGAAGTGCAACGGACATGTTCAAACCTCGTATGTCGCATCGTTTGCACTTACTATAAGTAAGCAACTTACCCATTGAAGACCTGAGTTGAACGTAAGGGCCTCACCCGATGGTAAGCACACCAAGACACGCAAGCGGCGATCCGATGCTTGCGCGTTCCAGACGATCGTGATCACGGATTCCAGATGATCGTGATCATCCGTTCCAGGGCATCGTGATCATGGTTTCCAGAGGGCCGTGATCACTCGTTCCAGCGATCGTGATCAGTCTCCGAGAC
>NZ_JAAAXJ010000050.1 GCF_009910705.1 Microvirga arsenatis | reverse complement strand
TTATGGAATTAGCTCTAGGATATTTCTTCATGTCAACGATGTAATCCACGTACCACTTTAGCGCATTTGCTGCTCGTTGTGGACGGGATTAGCTTCAGTCTGTCCACAACGTGGTTGGAGCGCACTCATGCATCTCCAGCGCATTGTTCTGCCCAGCGGCCGTATCACCTGGACCGCCTATGACGGCGACGCCGTTGTCGCTGAGATCCGCGACTTCGTCATTTATCTCGAAGCCCGGCATTACGCGCCCCGCACCGTCAGCCATTACGCCCGGCACGCTGTCAGGCTTGGCAACTATCTCGCGGCCCTCGGCAGAAGCTTCCACGAGATCACGGCCACCGATCTCGACCAGTTCATCCCAGCCGTCGCCAAGGCTGGCCGGAAGCTCGATGCGAGAGCCGCCATGAACCTTATCCCACTGCGGCCCGAGCACGTGGAGGTCTCGGCCAGCCTGCACAACCAGATCCTGTTTGGCATCAAGGCGTTCTATGCCTTTCTGAAGCTCCGGGATGCAACGGTGCTGTTCGACACGGTCGAGAAGCCGCGCGCCTATGCGCCCGAGGTCTATCAGCCGTTTCTGGCGCATGTGTCTGCCCGCAAGGCGCGCCGGAAGGCCGAGAGCCGCTCGGATGGTGATGCCATGGCGGCAGCCGCCAAGCGAGCCGCCGATCACCGGTTGAAGCCGGAGCAGGTCGTGCGGATCATCCAGGCCGCCACGCTGATGCGCGATGCCTTCCTTGCGGTCATCCTCTATACGACCGGCATGCGGATCGGCGAGGCGCGGGGCTTGCTGCACGAGGATATCCGCCTCGATGAGAACCTGATCTGGGTGACACCACGCGCGCTCGAGAACCGCGCCAGGGTCAAGAGCGGCCATCCACGGCCGATCCCGGTGCCAGACTTCCTCATGCGGATGTACGAGGACTACATCGCCAGCGACGAGTACCTCCCGGCCTTCGAGGCCGGAACGGACTACGTGTTCTGCAATCTCGCCGGAGGATTGATCGGGCGCGGGTTGTCCGAGAGCAATGTCTACGACATTCAGGGGCGTCTGGCGAAGGCCTCCGGCGTTGCATTCACTTGGCACATGTTCCGGCATTCCCATGCCAGCGAAGCCATCGCTCAAGGCTACAGCCTGCTCGATGTTGCCGACCGGCTTGGCCACGCCAGCCCGCAGACCACCAATGCGATCTACAAGCACCTGTTCAACGCCGAGTATCGCAAAATGCGCCTCCGGAGCCATGAGGAACTCGAGGGACGGCTGAGCGATCTGCGGCGTCGGACCCTGACGCAGGAGCAGATCAAATGGCTATGAAGATCGTCGCCACGAACGAGCCGCAGAACGCTTACCTCGGCAGCCTTCAGACCTTCATTGCCAGCGTCAGCCCCCTCCTCCTCAAGCGCGATCGCTGGGGCTATCACACCCTGGACAAGTGCTTCGGCATTGATGGCGCCTCAGCGCTCTATACGCCACCGAAGTTCCCATCACGGACGCGGCAGCGACTGCGCCAGGAGGCTCTGGAACTGGCCGCCAATCCGCGCTCGGACGATCGCTTCCTGGGCGGCGTCGGCTTCGACTTCACCAGCGTTCCCGAACCGTATCGGACCGAGCTCAAGGCTTATTTTACATGGCGGCTGGCCCGCTCGCAGAGCCGGCACTACGACTGGTATGCTCGGGCCGCACGCCTGATCCCGTTCTGTGCCGATCTTGCCGATCCAGCCCGACGGCCCGCAACAGTGAATGTGCGCCCATGCCTGATCGACTTCGGGGACCCGCTTGAGGATGGTGACGGCAACAGCAGCACGCCGCTGGCCCAGGTCATGCGGGATTGGTTCCAGACTCAAGGCTACAGCACACGAGAGTACACCGGGGAATGGCGCCTCCGGGGCGGCGAGGGCACGTTGGCCAAGAACGTCTATCGCAACTTCACGCCGGCAAACTCCCTGGTGCGGACGCTTCTGATCCTGCGGGAGAAGGCCAAGCCCCTCGAGACCAGGGATCTCATTCTGTTCGAAGATGTGTATCCAGCCGACGAGGTTCCGGAGAGCAAGCGGACGGAGCCCTACTTCCACTTCTACAAGGTCCGTTCCCTCTGGCTGCGCGATGCCGCGCGGCGTTATATCTTGAGCAAGATCGCGTACAAGGAACTCTCCGCCACGACCCTGGTGAGCTATGTCAAAAGGTTGTCGCAGCTCGATGAGTGCCTGCACGACCTGCATCCTGTGCCGAAGCCGAAGCATGTGACGCAGGAGTTTGTCGACCACACCTTCCTGGCCTGGGGCAAGGAGAAGGGCTTCGTCGGGCAGAACTGGTATGCCGATCCAATCAACCTGCTCAAATGGGCGTCAGCCCACCTGCCCGCTCTGGGCTGGTCACGTCTGACCTTCGATCCACGCAACATCCGTCGGGTGCACAGCTACCATCCGAAGGGCCGCCATTACGAGCGCAAGTTCGAGGAGGCGCTGGTCCCGGAGGAGGTGGTGGAGCAGATGTTTGCCCGGTTCGACACCCTGCCCCCGGTGTGCAAGCGGCTGCTGATCATCGTCCGCTACACCGGCATGCGTTGCCGCGACCTTCATCATCTTGGATTCGGTTGCCTGAAGCCCGATCCGGACGATAACCGCTTCATGCTGCTGACGTTCTACCAATCGAAGGTCCGGCGGTGGAATACCAAGCCGCTGCAAAAAGACGATGCAGCCCATGCTCTGGTCATCCAGGCGATCGAGGAGCAGCGCGCAGAGGTTCACCTGCAATGGGGCCGGGCCACTGAGTATCTGTTCCCGCACCGGCTCGGCGACAAGGAAGTGGCTCTCGACAGCAGCAGAACCCGCGAGATCATCGGCCGGTGGTGCATCGACAATGGCATCCGCGACACAGCGGGAAAGCTGTACGACTTCGGCTGGCATGACTTCCGGCACTTCTACGGCACCGAAATGGCGTTGGCCGGCTATGACATCCACCTGATCCAGATGGAGCTGGGTCATGCCTCGGCCGACATGAGCCTCGTGTATGTCAACCGTCGTCTCAAATTGCGCAAGAAGGCTCTTCTGGAGAAGGGCGGTGGCAAGTTCGTCACCATCAAGGGCGAGGTGGACGACAAGATCGCCGAACTCGCGATCCGGAAAGATGCGGCCCTGGCAGTCGATATTCCCGGCGGTCTGTGCTCCCTCCCCGGCCAGATTGGCGAATGGTGCGAGCACAATGGAGCCTGCTTCACCTGCGTCTACTTCCGGGCGGATGTGGAGCAGTTACCCTTTTTTGAGCGGGAGAAGCGTTCAATGGCCTCAGGCTTGAAACGCCTGCAGGCGGAGGTGACCGACTTCGAGCAGAAGGGTCAGCTGCGCATGGCCGAGATCGGCCGCAGGAGGATGGAACGGACTGAGGACGGCATGGCGAATCTCGCCACGATCATCAGCACGATCAAAACGGAAGGGGTGTACGGTGGGAGCCATCGGAAGTATCGGGGGGCTGCTTGCGGCAGCGGAACAGCGCAGTGTGGGAAAGCGGCGCCTAGTCGAGGAGACCATCACGGAGATGCGCCGCCGCGGTGAGGTGATCACCTTCAAGACGGTGGCCGAGCAGGCGGGGGTGAGCCGCCAATACCTCTACACGCACTTCAAGGACACCATCGAGCAACTCCGCACGGATGGGCAGCATCAGGCGGTCGTGGTGGAAGGCGAGACGGTCCCTGCCCGCTCCGCCGGCCGGGCGGCCACGATCGAACTGGCGCTGCGGAACAAGATCAGCCGCCTGGAGCAGGAATTGACGGAGCTTCGCAAGGAGAAGACGGCCCTGGAACGGCGCTACGAGAAAGCCCTTGGCGAGGCGGAGGAATGGCGCAGCCGGCACCAGGCTGCCGTCACCGAGTTGCTGGAGACGCGCAGCCGTTCGAAGGCTTGAATGTGAGATCGTCATGGCCGATGACGGAGAGATCCGTCATCGGCCATGCGAGCCTCGAGGCCGGAGGCACGCGCAGCGGTCAAGAATGCGCAGCACCGCCGCAGGCGGCGGGCCGAAGGCCCGTTCTTGACGGCGAGCATGCCGTAGGCACTCACATCCTGCTGTCGTTCTTGACATGTCCACGACAGCTAAATCACTGCTACAGTTGAGGATCCTGTTAGGGACTAGAGCTAAATGGAAC
>NZ_JAAAXJ010000005.1 GCF_009910705.1 Microvirga arsenatis | reverse complement strand
CGCCCTGGTGGGCGGCCCGGTCGGTGCGGCGGTCGGCGCCGGCGTCGGCGCGACGACGGGTGCGGCGGCGGGCGGCGCGGCCGACGTGCAGGCCACCGGCTCCGTGACCCCGATCCGCCTCGGCGTTCCGATGCCCCCTGAGAAGGTGGCCATGCTGAACCAGCTCGCCTCGACCTCCGGCCCGCAGTTCGACCGCCTCTACGGACAGGCTCAGCGCATGGGCCACCAGGAGGCCCTGGCCCTGCATGCCGGCTATGCCCAGGCGGGCAACGACCCGGCGCTGCGCCAGTTCGCGGCTTCGGTGGTTCCGCATATCGAGCACCACCTTGCCGATGCCCGCCGCCTGCCGGGCGCCGCGGCTCGCCGCCGCTAAGCGGCCCGAAAGCTCAACTTCCCGACGGCGGGCCCTGAGCCCGCCGTTTTCGTTCGCCCCTCAGCGGAGACGGGTTGAACCTTTTTCCCGGCTTGTGGCGGGAGCCGCAGGGTGTAGGAAGGGACGTCCCGCTTCACCGCTCGCGAGCTTCCATGGCCTACGTCATTCCCGCGCCTTCGATCCCCGCTCTTCCCGTGGCCGGCACGGCCGATCTGTTCCCGGTGCGCCGCGTCTACTGCGTCGGCCGCAACTATGCCGCCCATGCGCGCGAGATGGGCGGCGACCCGACCCGCGAGCCGCCCTTCTTCTTCATGAAACCGGCCGATGCCCTGCAGCCCGTCCCGCAGGGCGAGACAGTCGATCATCCCTATCCGCCGAAGACGGCCAACTACCATTTCGAGATCGAGATGGTGGTGGCCCTCGCCAGGGGCGGGCTCGACATCCCCGTCGAGCGGGCCCTCGATCACGTTTTCGGCTATGCGGTCGGCCTCGACATGACCCGCCGCGACCTGCAGGACGAGGCCAAGCAGTTGCGCCGCCCCTGGGAGCTCGGGAAATCTGCGGACCGTTCCGGCCCGGTGGGGCCGATCCATCCGGTCTCCGCCGTGGGCCATCCGGCGGGCGGCACGATCTCCCTCACGGCCGATGGCGCGATCCAGCAGAAGGCCAGCCTCTCGGACATGATCTGGTCCGTGGCCGAGCAGATCGCCTATCTGTCCTCGTATTTCGAGCTGGCGCCCGGCGACGTGATCTTCTCCGGCACGCCCGAGGGCGTCGGCGCCGTCACCCGGGGGCAGACCATGGTCGGAGCCATCGAGGGCCTGGGCGAGATCCGGCTGCGGATTGTGTAAGGCTCGCCGGCCTCCCCTTGCCTTTTTATCGAGTTTGGCCGTTACTGCGTCACGGCGCGCCCCTCGCGGGTGCGGGAACGTCAGGCTGCGGCTTCGGGCTGTGGCCCACAAACAAGGGAACGACTATGAAATTCGTTAAGACCGTCGGCTTGGCTCTTCTCGGTTCCGCTCTTGCGATCGGCGGAGCGGCCGCTCAGCAGAAGACGGTAAAGATCGCCACGGAAGGCGCCTATGCGCCTTGGAACTTCACGGGCGCGGGCGGCAAGCTCGAGGGCTTCGAGATCGATCTCGCCAACGACCTGTGCAACCGCATGAAGGTGAAGTGCGAGATCGTGGCCCAGGACTGGGACGGCATCATCCCGGCGCTCACCGCCAAGAAGTACGACGCCATCATGGCCGGCATGAGCATCACGGACGAGCGCAAGAAGACCATCGACTTCGCCGGCCCCTATGCGAACTCTCCCAACGGCTTCCTGGTGGCCAAGAACTCGCCGCTCGCCAAGATGCCAGGCACCGGCCAGGCCTTCAACCTCGGCACCCAGCAGGCCGCCGCCGAGAAGGCCATCAATGACCTGAAGCCGCTGCTGAAGGGCAAGACGGTCGGCGTGCAAACCTCGACGATCCATTCCAACTTCGCCGACAAGTACCTGAAGGGCACTGCGGAGATCCGCGAGTACAAGACCACCGAGGCGCATGACCTCGACCTCGCCGCGGGCCGTATCGACGCTGTTCTGGCGGACTCGACCAACATCATCGGCACTCTCGAGAAGCCCGAGTTCAAGGACTACACCATGGTCGGCCCGTCGATCACCGGCGGCCTGCTCGGCGCCGGCGTCGGCGTCGGCCTGCGCAAGGGCGAGACGGAGCTCAAGAAGAGCTTCGAGGACGCAATCCAGGCGGCCATCAAGGACGGCACGATCAAGAAGCTGTCCGAGAAGTGGTTCAAGATCGACACCACCCCGCGGTCCTGATCCTCACGGCTCGACGTTTCAAGGCGCGGCTCCGGCCGCGCCTTTTTTCGTATGAAACAGGCGCTCGCACGACCGAAATCGCCACCTTGGCCGCTGTATTCAGCATCTTTGGGACTTGCATCGGCTTGGCTTTTGAATGTTAGCTTTCCGGATGGGGTGCAGGCCTCCGGCCTTCATCCGCCAACAGGATCAGTCAAAGCTGACCAGAGGGATGACCATGAAACTGCTCAAGACTTTAGGCCTCGGCCTGATCGCTTCCGTCCTCGCCGCGGGTGGAGGGGCTGCCCAGGAAAGAACCGTCAAGATCGCCACGGAAGGCGCCTATGCGCCCTGGAACTTCACGGGCGCGGGCGGCAAGCTCGAGGGCTTCGAGATCGATCTCGCCAACGACCTGTGCAACCGCATGAAGGTGAAGTGCGAGATCGTGGCCCAGGACTGGGACGGCATCATCCCGGCGCTGAATGCCAAGAAGTACGATGCCATCATGGCCGGCATGAACATCACCGACAAGCGCCTGGAGGTGATCAACTTCTCGCTCCCCTACGCGGCAACCCCGCACGGCTGGGGCGTGATGAAGGACTCCCCCCTCGCCAAGCTGGCGGGGACCGGCACGACCGTGAGCTTCGAGAAGGATCCCGAGGGCGCGAAGAAGGCCATCGAGGCGTGGAAGCCGCTGCTGAAGGGCAAGACCGTCGGCGTCCAGGGCTCGACCGTCAACTCGCAGTTCCTGGAGACCTACCTGAAGGACACGATCCAGATCCGCGAGTACAAGACCACGGAGCAGCACGACCTCGACCTGAGCGCCGGCCGCATCGACGCGATCTTCGCCGGGCATGGCGCCCTGAAGGCCACGCAGGAGAAGCCGGAGTTCAAGGACATGGTCATTGCCGGTACCGGCATGCGCGGCGGCCTGCTCGGCCGTGGCGTCGCGGTCGGCATGCGCAAGGACGACACGGACCTGAAGAAGTCCTTCGACGAGGCGATCCAAGCGGCCATCAAGGACGGCACGGTGAAGAAGCTGTCCGAAAAGTGGTTCAAGATCGACGCCACCCCGCAGGTCTGACCACTGCGTGCTGGAAACCGGGTCCCGGATCCTGCTAGAGGGACCCGGGCCACGGCCCAGTCGGGCCGTATTTGACGATGCCGTCCCGCCCTCCGGCTCGGAAGGCGGACATATTCAGGAAAGTCGAGACGCGTGCAGCAGTTGAGCTATTTCGAGCTCGTCGGGTTCGGACCCAACGGATGGGGATGGGCTCTCCTCACCGCAACGGGAATGACGATTGCGGTCGCCACTTGCGGCTTCCTGGCGGGCTCCGTGGTGGGAACCCTGGTGGCCTGGGGCAAGATCGGCGGCAACCTGGTGGTCCGCAGCCTGGCGGACGGCTACACGACCGTCCTGCGCGGCATTCCCGATCTTCTCGTGATCTACCTCTTCTACTTCGGCGGCAGCGCCGCTCTCGGCGCCATCGGCAGCCTGTTCGGCGCCGAGGGCTTCATCGGCGTGCCGGCCTTCGTCACAGGAGCTCTGGCGATCGGAATCGTCTCGGGCGCCTACCAGGCGGAGGTGTTCCGCGGCGCCTATCAGGTGGTCAGCCGCGGCGAGATCGAGGCGGCGCGCTCGGTGGGCATGCACCGCTGGCTCATGTTCCGCCGGATCATCGCGCCCCAGGTCCTGCGCTATGCCATTCCGGGCCTCGGCAATACGTGGCAGCTGGTCCTGAAGGAATCGGCGCTGATCTCCGTCACCGGCCTTGTCGAGCTGCTGCGCCAGTCGCATATCGCAGCCGGCTCCACCCGCCGCCCGTTCGACTTCTATCTCACGGCAGCGGTGCTCTACCTGCTGATCACCTGGATCTCGACCTATCTTTTCCAGCGCGCGGAGGCTCACTCCACGCGCGGCATGCGGAGGGCTTCCTGATGGACTTCGCCTTCATGCGGGATGCCTTCGTCACCCTGATCGGCGGCGTGCCGCTGACGCTGAACCTGGCCTTCATGGCCGTGGGCCTCGGCGCCGTGCTCGCCCTGCTGCTCGCGCTCATGCGCATGTCGGGCGTGAAGGTGCTGGACTGGCCGGCGCAGGCCTACGTCTTCGTCTTCCGCGGCACGCCGCTGCTCGTGCAGATCTTCCTGATCTACTACGGCCTCGGCCAGTTCCGCCCGACCCTGCAGGAATGGGGCCTCTGGACCTTCTTCCGCGAGCCGTACTGGTGCGCCGTCCTCGCGCTGACCCTCAACACGGCCGCCTATGCGAGCGAGATCTTCCGCGGCGGGCTGCAATCCGTTCCGCACAACCAGGTCGAGGCGGCGCGGGCCTGCGGCATGTCGGGCTTCCTGCTCTTCCGCCGCATCGTCTTTCCCATCGCCCTCCGGCAGGCGCTCCCCGCCTATGGCAGCGAACTCATCCTCATGGTGAAGGCCACGTCTCTGGCCTCGATCATCACCATGATGGAGGTGACGGGGCTGGCCGCGAAGCTCATCTCGCAGACCTTCCGCGCGGTCGAGGTCTTCATCGTCGCGGGCCTGATCTATCTCATCCTCAACTTCATTATCACCCGCATCATCATGGCCATCGAATGGTGGCTCTCGCCTCACCTGCGCCGCCCCCCGGCCGTGGAGCCGCGCCTGGAGGCCGCTCATGTCTAACGGAGTTGCAGCCTTGTCGTCCGTCACCGCCTCAGACGAGGCCGTTCCCGCCGTCGCCGTCCACGATCTCCGCAAGAGCTTCGGCTCCCTCGAAGTGCTCAAGGGCGTTTCCTTGAGCGCCAGGGAAGGCGACGTGATCTCGATCCTGGGCGCCTCGGGCTCGGGCAAGTCGACCATGCTCCGCTGCATCAACATGCTGGAGGTGCCCGATTCCGGCGAGATCCGCATCGGCGGGGAGACCATCGCCCTCAGGAAAGGCCGCAGGGGCATGGAGCCGGCGGACCGTCGCCAGGTGGACCGCATCCGCTCCCGCGTCGCCATGGTGTTCCAGAGCTTCAATCTCTGGTCCCACATGACGATCCTCGAGAACGTGATCGAGGCTCCCGTCCATGTGCAGAAGCGCCCCAAGGCGGAATGCATCGCGGAGGCCGAGGAGCTGCTGAAGAAGGTCGGCATCGTCGACAAGCGCAACCAGTACCCCTCCCACCTCTCCGGCGGCCAGCAGCAGCGCGCGGCCATCGCGCGGGCGCTCGCCATGCACCCGAAGGTGATGCTGTTCGACGAGCCGACCTCGGCGCTCGATCCGGAACTCGTGGGCGAGGTGCTGCGCGTCATGCGCTCCCTCGCCGAGGAGGGCCGCACCATGCTGGTGGTGACCCACGAGATGGGCTTCGCCCGGGACGTGTCGAACCGGGTCGTGTTCCTGCACAAGGGCGTGGTGGAGGAGGAAGGCGCGCCGGCGGAGGTGTTCGGCGCCCCGAAATCGGAGCGCTTCAAGCAGTTCATCTCGAGCCACCGGTAAGGCTCCAAGACTAAGGGCGAAGCGGATGCCGCTTCGCCCTTTCTTTTTCAGCGCTTTTCGATCCGCCGCGGCGGATGGGGTTGGCCCGATGGCGGGAACGGCACGGTCGGCCCCGATCGGCCGCCGGGCTCACGCCACTCATAGGCTCTCGGGTCGCGCCGCGAGCCGCCGAGAAACAGGCCGAGCACGGCCGGCACCGCCAGGATCAGCAGCGAAACGAGACCCCAGACCACCACGATGGCACCGAGCCCCAGACCCCGCAGGGTCGTCAACGCCCAGGACAGCCACTCGACCGTTTCGGGATGACCGGTGACGATATCGGCATTGCGCGCCGCGACGCCCCCGAAGAAATCCAGAAGCCCGTAGGCGCCCCAGGCGAACAGCGACCAGAGCGCCACGGCGATCCAGGCCAGGACCCACAGCAGCCGTTTCATTCAGCGCTCCTCGATCCTCACGGCCGTGCCGTCGATCTCGAGCGGTCCGCGCTTGGGGGTGCCGAGATGCTCGTGGATGATGCGCAGGTTGCGCTCGTTGGCCTTGAAGAAGACGTCGAACACATCGCCCGCGAAGGGAATGGCGCCGATGGCGGTATCCACTGCAACGTTGCCGATCATCCGGGCGATCTTCCAGCGCGGCAGGCCGAGCTGGCGAGCCTCCCAGATGATGTAGCTGGCGAGAGCCGCCGAGAGCGCGTCGCCCACGCCCGGCACGAGGCCGAGCACGGCGTCGAGCCCCACTCGGCGGTTCAGGCCCGGAATCAGGAAGGCGTTGTCCATCAGTTTCGCAACCAGCGTGATGCGCGCCATCGCATCCTCCCGGCGCGGGCCGGCGGTCTTGATCGCGTCGAAAACAGCGCTTCGGGCAGTGTTCATTCCAGTCTCCAGGGGACCAAAAGATCGATGGTCCTCACCGGTCATGATGTGTGCATCACCCCTGAAATCTGCAAGGTTCACGCCCCGCAACGCCGTAACTCATACTTAATTTCCGAGCGCCGGAAGCCTTGCAAAATAAAGCTTTGCCAACCAACCGCCATGTTTGGTCCGTCCATTGGCCGCCTCGCGCGCTTGCTCAATGTCAAGCTTACTTTAGGTAACCGTCCCTAGCGTACTTCACGCAACCGTCAGTCTACTGGCCAATAATATTCAGGTGCCGCCGAGCAGAGGACCTCGGAGGCTGTCCTAGTGGGGGCTCAGAACGGGAGAACCCGATGAGCGCCAATTCGCGAGTTCGCCACGCGTCCACGATCGTCTTCCTGACGAGTGCGGTTCTGTTCGGGCTGTCGCCCGCCGCGCTCGAAGCCCGCGAGGAAACCGATGGGATCGTCCCTCCCGCCGAATATGCCAGCCTCCCCTCGAACGAACGTCTCAACGACCCCGGCACGACGGGAAGCCTGCCGAATGCCCGCACCCTGTCCGGATTTTCGTCCCTGGTCTCCCGAGGCGCCATCACCCTTCGGGCGAGCGCTCCGACCAACTGCGTTCCGGGCGACCTGCGCGAGGTCGTCGCCTCCGTCGCGGCGAAGTTCGGTCCGGTCAGCGTCGAATCCACCCATCGCAGCCGTGGACGCAACTGGCGCGCGGGCGGAGCGCGCCAGTCCCTGCATCTCTCCTGCCGCGCCATCGACTTCCGCGTCCGGGCGCGGACGCGCGGCGTCATGGCCTATCTCCGGGCCCATCCGCAGGTGGGAGGGCTCAAGATGTATCGAAACGGCATCATCCATATCGACAACGGACAGCGCCGTTCCTGGTAGCGCCATCGCTGCCCGCCGCATCGCAGGCACGGGAGCCGCGGCTCCCGTGCCTCCATCCCTGGCATTCGGGCAGGAAGTGTATGACACTGGCAGGATGTTCGAGACCTTCACCCATCACCGGATCGAGACATCCGAGGCCACGATCAATCTGCGCATGGGCGGGAACGGCCCTCCCGTGCTCCTGCTGCACGGGCATCCGCAGACCCATGTCATGTGGCACAAGGTGGCGCCAGCGCTCGCCGAGCGCTACACGATCGTCTGCGCCGACCTGCGCGGCTATGGCGACAGTTCCAAGCCTCCCACGACGGAGGACCACGCGCCCTACTCCAAGCGCGCCATGGCGCGCGACCAGGTGGAGGCGATGCAGGCCCTCGGCTTCGAGCGCTTCGCCGTCGTCGGCCACGACCGCGGCGGGCGCTGCGCCTATCGCATGGCGCTCGATCACCCCGAGAGGATCGTGGCGCTGTCGATCCTCGACATCATCCCCACGGGAGAGCACTTCCGGCGCACGGACATGGCCTTCGCCATGGGCTACTGGCACTGGTTCTTCCTCGCGCAGCCCCATCCGCTTCCCGAGCGCCTGATCGCAGCCGATCCCGACGCCTTCTATCTTCGCCGCGGCCGCTCGCTCTTCGACGACGCAGCGCTCGCAGAATACCGCCGCTGCTTTACCGACCCGCAGACGATTCACGCCATGTGCGAGGATTACCGGGCGGGCGCCACCATCGACATGAGCCTCGACGAGGAGGACCGGCGGGCAGGTCGCCGGATCGCCTGCCCCGTGCAGGCCCTGTGGGGTCGCAAAAACGGACTCGATCGATGGTACGACGTGCTGGCGGTCTGGCGCGACTGGGCCGGGCATGTGGAAGGCCATGCCATCGATTGCGGCCATTACCTCGCCGAGGAAGCGCCCGAGGAGACGCTGGCGGCGTTGCAGCCCTTCCTGGCCGGGGCTTTTGCGCGTGAATGAATCCACCGCCCTCACCCTGAGGAGGCGCGCAGCGCCGTCTCCAAGGATGCTTCCAGTGCTCGCTGGTTCCTCCTTCGAGACGCAGACTGCGTCTGCCCCGCAGGATGAGGCGTGAGTTTTACGAGACAGCCTGTGAAAACGGCGCGATGGTGATGCCGTTGGCCTCCAGCTTCGCGCGCACGGTGCGCGCCATGGCAACCGCGCTCGGTTCGTCTCCGTGAACGCAGATCGTGTCGATCTCGACCGGAATGCGCTTGCCGGACACCGTCGTGACGGCCCTGTCCTGCACGGCCCGGAGAATGCGCTCGGCCGCGAATTCCGCATCGTGCAGCACCGAGCCGGGCTTCTTGCGACTCGTGAGCGTGCCGTTGTCCTCGTAGGTCCGGTCGGCGAAGATCTCGCGGGCAACCGGAATGCCGATCGTGTGGGACGCCTTCTCCATCAGCAGCCCCGGCATGCACACATTGATGAGACTTGGATCGACGCCCTTGATGGCGCGGGCGATGGCAAGCGCCAGGTCCTCGTCCTCGTTCGCCATGTTGTTGAGCGCGCCATGGGCCTTCACGTAAGTGACCTTGTGGCCTGCGAGCGCCGCGACGGCCTGCATGGCGCCGATCTGATAGGCGATCATGCGCTCGATCTCGGCGGGAGAGTCGCCCCGGATCATGCGGCGGCCGAAGCCGTGCAGATCGTTGAAGCCGGGATGCGCGCCGATCGCAACGCCCTTGCGCTTCGCCGTCTCTGCCGTGCGGAACATGATCGATGGATCGCCCGCATGGAAGCCGCACGCGATGTTGGCGGAGGAGACGATGTCGAGCATCGCGTCGTCGTCTCCCATCGGCCACGGGCCGAAGCCCTCGCCCATGTCGCAGTTCAGATCGATCTTCATGGCCATCACACCAGAACAGGTTGCGCGGTTTGCTGCCCCACATGGAAGACGCGCTTGTAGCGCTCCACCTCCGCCTTGGGTCCCATGGCCTTCGTCGGATTGTCGGAGAGCTTCACGGTCGGCCGGCCATCGGCGGAGATGACCTTGCACACGATGGAGATCGGATCGAGCTTTCCGTCGGGCGTGAGGCCGCGGAAATCGTTGGTGAGCAGCGTGCCCCAGCCGTAGCCGATGCGCATCCGGCCGCGGAAGTGCCGGTGGACGCGCTCGATCACGTCGGTGTCGAGCCCGTCGGAGAAGATCGCGAGCTTCTCGCGCGGGTTCTGCCCACGGCGCTGCCACCATTCGATGGCCTCCTCGCCGCCCTCGATGGGGTCCTTCGAATCGATGCGGATGCCGGTCCAGGAGGACACCCATTCAGGCGCGTTCTGCAGGAAGTTCGTGGTGCCGTAGGTGTCGGGCAGGATGATGCGCAGGTTGCCCTCGTAATCCTCCTGCCAATCCGCGAGCACGCGGTACGGCGCCTTCGCCAGTTCCTCGTCGCCGTCCGTCAGGGCCGCATAGACCATGGGAAGCTCATGGGCGTTCGTGCCCACCGCCTCCACCTCGCGTCGCATGGCGATGAGGCAGTTCGAGGTGCCGAGGAAGGACGAGCCCAGGCCCTCGATCATGGCCTGCACGCACCAGTCCTGCCACAGGAAGCCATGGCGGCGGCGCGTGCCGAAGTCGGAGATGGAGAGATCGGGAAGCTGCTTGAGCCGCTGGATCTTCTCCCAGACCCGCGTCATGGCGCGCGCATAGAGCACCTGGAGCTCGAACTTGCCCATGCCCTTGAGCACGCCGCGGGAGCGCAGCTCGTTGAGGATGGCGAGGGCCGGGATCTCCCACATGGTGGTCTCGATCCAGGGGCCGTGGAAGGTCAGCACGTATTGACCGTCCTCCTTCTCAAGCAGGTATTCCGGAAAGCGGAAGGTCTCGAGCCAGTCCATGAATTCCGGCGAGAACATCTGGCGCTTGCCGTAGAAGGTGTTGCCCCGCAGCCAGGTGGACTCCCCCCGGGTCAGGGAGAGGCTGCGCACGTGGTCGAGCTGCTCGCGCAGTTCGCCCGCATCGATGATGTCCGCGAGGCGGATGCGGGTGGTGCGGTTATGGATGCCGAACGTGACCCGCACGTCCCGATGGCGGCGAAAGATCGTCTGCGCCATCAGAAGCTTGTAGAAATCCGTATCCAGAACGGACCGGACGATCGGGTCGATCTTCCAGGTATGGTTGTAGACCCGGGTCGCGATGTCCACCATCGCCTGCTCCTTGCCACTCACAGGAGGCAGGACAATAGCGAAGGGGCGCCCGCGATGAAAGGGTCGCAGGGCCTACGGATGTCGGCTGCCGGTCTCAAGGCGGCAGGACATCCACCTGGATCGAGGCGTAATAGGCAGCCATATCCGCAATGTCCTCGTCGGAGAGCTCCTTCGCTACAATGTTCATGGATTCGTTCCTGCGCTCTCCGGAGCGGTAGGCGGTAAGGCTTCTGACGAGATAGCTCTCGACCTGACCGGCAAGGTTGGGCGATTCAGGGTTCTTCGACAGCCCGTCCAGCCCATGACAGGCCTGGCACGCGGTGATCTTGCGGCGCCCTGCCCGGGCATCGCCCGCCTCGGCCGGAGGGAGGGTCACGAGCAGCGCTCCCAGCGCCGCCAGAGCATGGGTTGGTTTCATGGCGACCTCGTAAAGGGGGCAGGCGCGCCCGATGCGCGCCTGCCTGGAGATGCTAGCGGCCCTCGTAGGAAATCCGGTAGATCGCTCCTGCGGTGTCGTCGGAGACGAGCAGGGAGCCGTCCGGCAGCATGGCCACGTCCACGGGCCTGCCGAGATACTCGCCGTTCTCGGTCAGCCAGCCCTCGGCGAAGACCTGCGGCTTGTCGGCGGTGCCATCCGCCTTGAGCGGCGTGAACATGATGCGCGCGCCGATCGGCTTCGTGCGGTTCCACGAGCCGTGCTGGGCCGAGAAGATGCCTCCCTGATAGGTCTGCGGGAACATCCGCCCGGTGTAGAACATCATGCCCAGGTCGGCGGCATGGGGGTCCATCTCGGCCTGCGGTGCGACCACGCCCGCGGGAACGGGATCGTCCTTGTACTCCACCGTGCGGACCGTCCCGCCTCCGTAATGGGGGAAGCCGAAGTTCTGCCCCATATTGGCGATGCGGTTGATCTCTCCGGGAGGCTGATCGTCTCCCATGCCGTCCACCTGGTTGTCGGTGAACCAGAGAGTCCTGTCGGCAGGGTTGAAGTCCATGCCGACGGAGTTGCGGATTCCGGTCGCATAGACCTCGCGGTTCTTGCCGTCCTGATCCATGCGGATGATGCCGCCGATGCCGGTCCGCTTGTAGAGCTCCATCTTGTCCTTCGGCGGCACGTTGAAGGGCTGGCCGAGGGCAACGTAGAGCTTGTTGTCGGGCCCGACCCGGCAGACGCGGGCTGTATGATTGAAGCTCTCCTCTGACGGCGGGATCAGGTCGCCCTGCTTGGTGACGACGAAAGCGGCCACATCCGGCCCCTCATAGAAGAATTCGGCCGCCGGGAACTGCAGAACGCGGTTCTGCTCGACCACGTAAAGCATTCCGTCGCGCGAGAAGCACACGCCGTTGGGGATCTTGAAGGCGATGGACGGCGCAAACTGCTTGACCTCGTCGGCAACGCGGTCCTTGTCACGATCCGTCACCACATAGACGTTGTTCTTTCGCGTCCCGACGAAGACCACGCCGGCATTGGGTCCGACGGCCATGTGACGGGCATCGGGCACAACCGCGTAGAGATCGATCTTGAATCCGGCCGGGAGCTTGATCCTTTCAAGGTTGCGCCGCAGCGCGTCCGCGCGGCGTCCCTCCTGGGGAATGGGCCTCGGCTCCTCGGTGCCGGTGCTTTGGAAGGAGGTCAGCTTTTCAAGATTGCTTGCTGACGGCTGAGCGGCAGGCTGGGCGAGGCTTGAAGACGCAAGAGCAACAACGGAAGCAGCGGCAAGCAGGACGGATTTCATCGTTTCCTCCCAAGATGCCCCCTGCAGCTTCTTGTTATGGCGGACGAGCGGCTGGCCGATCCTTTTGCTGACCTCTCCACTATACCCAAGCTTCTTCCGTAACGGTAGATTCAAATCGCCAAAAGAAAGGGGCCGCATGGCGACCCCGATGGCGTCTCTTGAGCGGAACGATCAGCTCAGATTGACTTTCGCCTGATCGCCCGGCTTCGGCTGCTCGCCGGTCACCACGGCCTTCGCGTAGCCGTAGAGATGGACCAGGGTCGAGGACGGGCTGTCCCAGTATTCGCCCTTGGTGGGATGAACGCGGATGAGGGCGATCTGCGGATCGTCCGTGCCTTTCGGGAACCACGCGCGCAGGGGCTCCGACCACTTCTCCTCGATCGTCGCCTTGTCGCGAACGATCTCAGCCTTGCCGGACACGGAAACGTAAGTCTGGCTGCCCGGGTCGCTGTAGGCCAGGTTGACCTCGCTGTCGCGGGAGATCTCCGTCATCTTGGGAGACTGGATCTGGGTGAAGAACCAAAGATCGCCGTGCTCGTCGGCCTCCTGGCTGTGCATCGGCCGGCTGTGGAGGGTGCCGTCCGCGTCCACGGTCGTCATCATGGCGATCTTCACGTCCTTGATCAGCTCATAGAGCTTTCCGGCGTTGGGATCGTTATGGCCGTGCTGGTGCATCGTCGTCTCCTCGATTTGCTTCGTGGTCTCGGGATGTGATCGGCGAAGGCAGCCACTCGGCCGGTCGAACCGGCTCCCGAGGGATCGCGTGAACAACGGACAAGGTGAATTTTGGTTCGGAATATCGGCTTCACGGGGAAGGGAGCGCTTAACGCGCGGCCGGTGAGCCTCTAAATGACACCGAGGACCGTGCCTCGACCGGTCAGGAGATTCGAACAGTGGCGATCACCCGCGAACACGTGCTGCAGGCCCTCTCGACCGTGCCGGTCGACGCGGCCGGAACCAACCTCGTCGCCTCGGGGCGCCTCTCCGATGTGGTGGTGGATGATGCGGGGCGGGTGATGTTCTCCATCACCATCGACCCTTCGGAAGCCGCCGGCATGGAGCGCGTGCGCCAGGCCGCCGTCACGGCCGTTCAGGGCCTGCCCGCCGTGAAGGGGGTCTTCGCCAGCCTCACCGCGGACCGGCCGGCGGGCTCAGGCGCCTCCCCCTCGGCGACGGGCGCCGCCCAGCGTCCCCGCTCGGCGGCACAGCCGAAGAACCAGCGCATTCCGGGCGTGAATCACGTGATCGCGGTTGCATCCGGCAAGGGCGGCGTGGGCAAGTCGACCACGGCCTGCAACCTCGCTCTCGCCCTGAAGTCTCTCGGATTGAAGGTCGGGCTGCTCGATGCCGACATCTACGGCCCCTCCATGCCGAAGCTTCTCGGCATCCACGGCAAGCCGCGCCTGCTCGAGAACCGCATCCTCGAGCCCATGGAGGCTTACGGGATCAAGGTGATGTCCATCGGCTTCCTCGTCGAGGAAGAGGCCGCCATGATCTGGCGCGGCCCCATGGTGATGTCGGCCATCACCCAGATGCTGCGGGAGGTCGCCTGGGGCGATCTCGACGTGCTCGTAGTGGACATGCCCCCCGGAACCGGCGACGCCCAGCTCACCATGGCCCAGGCCACGCCCCTGGCCGGGGCCATGATCGTCTCCACCCCGCAGGACCTCGCCCTCATCGACGCACGGCGCGGGGTGTCCATGTTCAAGAGGGTCGAGATCCCGATCCTCGGCATCGTGGAGAACATGGCGACCTTCATCTGCCCCCATTGCGGGCAAAGCTCCCACATCTTCGGCCATGGCGGCGCGCGGGACGAGGCCAAGCGTCTCGGCGTTCCGTTCCTCGGCGAGGTGCCGCTCAACATGACCATCCGCGAGTTGTCGGATGCCGGCCGTCCCGTGGTGGTGGCCGACCCTCAGGGTCCGCATGCGAAGATCTACCAGGACATGGCGCAGCAGGTCTGGTCGGCGCTCTCGGGCGGCGCAGCGGCCCGGCCCGCGCCGCGCATCGTGATCGAGTGAGCGCGTCCGGCATGAGCCTTCCCCCTCCGACGCTCGGCGTCATCCTGGCTGGCGGGCTCGCGCGGCGCATGGGCGGCGGGGACAAGAGCCTGCTGGGCCTCGGGGAGCGGACGCTGCTCGACGAGGTGGCAGGGCGCCTGTCCCTGCAATGCGAGGGCCTGATTCTCAACGCCAACGGCGATCCCTCACGCTTCGGGAGTCTCGGTCTGCCTGTCGTGCCGGATACGGTTCCGGATCATCCGGGTCCCCTGGCCGGCATCCTGGCCGCCCTCGAATGGGCCGCCGTCCAACGGACCGGCATCGAATGGCTCGTGAGCGTTCCAGCCGATACGCCCTTCATTCCGGGGGATCTGGTGCTTCGCCTGCACGAGGCGCGGCGGGAGGCCGGGCAGCCCCTTGCCTGTGCCGCATCGGCCGGGCAGGCGCATTTCGCGGTGGCCCTCTGGCCCGTCCGCCTGCGGCACGATCTGCGCCGCGCCCTCGAGGAGGGAGGGCGGAGCATGGGGCAATGGCTGCAGCGCCATGGCTGCGCGGAGGCGGCCTGGCCTGCCGAACCGCGCGATCCGTTCTTCAACATCAACACGCCCGACGACCTCGCAAGGGCGCGGAACCTGGCGCAGGGGGGAGCGCATGCCATGACGGAACTGGACCTTTCCGGCCTGAAATGCCCCCTCCCCGTCCTGCGCACCCGCAAGAGACTTGTCACCCTGCGCCCGGGAGACCGGATGAGGGTGATCTGCACCGATCCCCTGGCCGGGATCGACGTGCCCAACCTGCTTCGGGAGACGGGGGATATCCTGGAGGAGCAGCACCAGGAGGACGCCAGGATCACCTTCCTGATCCGCAAGGCGGGCCCCGCCCCATGAAAAGGCCCGGCGCGAAGCCGGGCCTCCACCACGTCGAATCCTGCCGGCGTCAGGTGCTCTTGCGGAGCGAGTCCTTCATGCCGCCAATGGTGTTCTGAATCTTGCCTTCGGTCTTATCCATCTTGCCCTCGGTCTCCAGCTTGGAGTCGCCGAGAGCCTTGCCGAGGCCTTCCTTCACGCGGCCCTTGATGTTCTTCATGCTGCCTTCGCTGCGATCGCGATCCATAGCTTCTCTCCCGATCAGGATGATCTGCGAAGGAAACGCAGGTCAGATGGGGAGGTTTCAAAATCGTTTTCACCATTTGGCGAGAAATTTTGCAGTTTTTGGCAAATCAAGAACGGACAATTCTGTTCTCCCGTTGAACGGGAGAGCTCTATACTGAAGATTGTCTCAGCCGGGACATTTTATGCCTGGGCGCATTTCAACGCCTCTACTTCGTGCCAAGGAATTCTTGGTGTTGTGGAGCCAGGCTCGATCGTTCCAATGAAGGGGATGGACATTGGGTCCGGACGCGCTAATTCGGGGCGATCCGCAGAAACACGTTATAAAGTTCAGGTAAAGAGTTCGTGCCCGCCGCTCGCCCGTCCCGGTCGCCCACCAAGGCCCCACGCCGCGCTGCCCCCCGGACCGGCTCCCGGGGCTCGTCGCCTCCGCTCGACCGGGTGGCCCTGCTCGCGCACCAGCTCAGAACGCCCCTGTCGACCATCAACGCCCTGGCGCAGGGCCTCATGCGACGGGCGGACCGGCTCACCATTCACGACGTGCAGACGCGAGCCGAGCGCATCTGGCGGGCGAGCCTGCGGCTCGACGAGCTGATCGACATGATCCTGTCCTACACCCGGGCGAGCTCCGGCGGCATCGTGCTCAATCCGAGCGAGTTCAGGCCGGCCGAGCTGATCCAGCGCGTCTGCCGGGAACAGGGCGACCAGGAACCCGCCCGCCCGCTCCATGTCGAGATCCGGAATCTGCCGGAGATGATCGTCGGCGATCCCGTTCTGCTGGAACAGGCCTTCGTCATCGTCGTCTCCAATGCCATGAAGTACTCCCCTCCGGACCAGCCGATTAAGGTGTCGGCGCACAGGGACCACAAGGCGGTCCGCATCGTCGTCCGTGATCACGGGATCGGCATCCCGGAGCGCGACCTGCCCTTCGTCATGCAGCCCTTCTTCCGCGGACAGAATGCGCGCAAGCTCCCCGGCACCGGCCTGGGCCTGAGCCTGGCCTGGTACATCCTCAAGCTGCATGGGGGCGACCTCACCGTCGAAAGCCGGGAAGGTCACGGAACCAAGGTGACGATGATCGTGCCGGAAACGAACGTGACGGGCCTCAGCTACTCGATCTGAGGCTCCAGGCCGCCCGGCTCACGAGCGGACGAGGATGGCGCGGAAGTCGTTGACGTTGGTGAGGGTCGGCCCCGTGACGACGAGCCGCCCGAGAGCCGCAAAGGCCGTGTAGGCGTCGTTCGCCTCCAGGCAGGCTTCGAGATCGATCCCGCGCGCACGCGCACCCTCGAACAGGCTCCCGTCGAACCAGGCTCCCGCATTGTCCTCCGATCCGTCGATCCCGTCGGTGTCGCAGGCGATGGCTGCGATCCGCCCTTCCCCCTTGAGGGCGAGCGCAAGGGACAGCAGGAACTCGGCGTTGCGCCCGCCGCGCCCCCTGCCGCGCACTGTCACCGTGGTCTCGCCGCCGGAGAGCAGCACGCAGGGCGCCCTCACGGGCTGCCCGTGCCGGAGCGCCGAGCGCGCAATGCCCGCCATGACCCGCCCGACCTCCCGCGCCTCGCCCTCAAGGGCGTCGCCGAGAACGAGCGGGGTCAGGCCCAGCTCCCGAGCCTTTGCCGCCGCCGCATCGAGCGCCATCTTGGGCGTGGCGAGCATGTGCACCGCACCGCCGGCCGCGGGCTCCGTGACTGCGTTCGCGCGGATCGCCTGCACGATGGAGGACGATACGGCGATACCGTATTTGCGCAGGATCGCGAGCGCAATGTCCGGATCGATCCGCTCGGGGATCGTGGGACCGGAGCCGATGCTGGACGGGTCGTCCCCCGGCACGTCCGAGATCAGGTACGTGACGAGCTGCGCCCGGCCCGCAGCGGCTGCGAGACGGCCTCCCTTGATCCCCGAGAGCGACTTGCGGACGAGGTTCATTTCGCCGATGGGCGCACCCGATTTCAGCAGCGCGCGGTTCACCTCCTGCTTGTCGGCCAGCGTCAGGCCCTCGGCCGGAAGGGACAGAAGCGCCGAAGCGCCGCCCGACATGAGGCAGACCACGAGATCGTCGGGGCCGGCCTCCTGCGCCAGCGCCAGGATCCGCCTGGCGGCCTGCAGCCCCGCCTCGTCGGGAACCGGGTGAGCCGCCTCCACGATCTCGACGGAGCGCGTCGGCACCGCATGCCCGTATCGCGTGACCACGAGGCCCTCGCAGGCGCCGCCCGCACGGGCCCAGGCGTCTTCGAAGGCCGCCGCCATGCGAGCCGAGGCCTTGCCAGCGCCGAGCACGATGGTGCGCCCCTTCGGCCTCGCCGGAAGGCGGCCATCGAACTGCCCGTCGGGCAGCGCCGCCTTCAGGGCCGCATCGAACAGGGCTCGGAGGATTTCTTGATCGTTGGGCATGCCGCCACTTTACGTGAGAAATCCTGCCCGTGAAGCCTACGCCTCGGTGTTTCAAACCTCTTGGAGCCGCCTGCGGGATCGTGCTTAAAGGCATGCGTTCGGCCGCATCACTCTCCGCCTCCGGCCGAACGCGAACGAGGATGCCGATGTCGATGCCCCAATCTTCGCCCTGCCCCGCCGGTCCGGAGTGCAGGACATGAGGCCCCTGTCCCAGCTGCCGCTGGAGGCGGCGCGCTCCGTCCGCGTGGTGCTGACCGACATCGACGACACCGTGACCTCCGAGGGCATGCTGACGGCCGAGGCCTACGCCGCCCTCGAGCGGCTGCACCGCGCCGGGTTCATCGTCATCCCGGTCACGGGCCGACCGGCCGGCTGGTGCGATCACATCGCCCGGATGTGGCCGGTGGATGCGGTCGTGGGGGAGAACGGCGCCTTCTTCTTTCGCTACGATCGCAAGCAGAGAAAGATGCGGCAGCGCTTCTGGGCCAGCCCTGAAGAGTTCAAGCGCAACCGCGCCAGGCTCGAGGCCATCGAAAAGGAGGTGCTGGCAACGGTGCCCGGATGCGCCCTCGCCAGCGACCAGGCCTACCGGGTGGCGGATCTCGCCATCGACTTCTGCGAGGACGTGCCCGCCCTGCCCGAGGCGGAGGTGGACAGGATCGTGGCGATCTTCGAGCGCGCAGGCGCCCAGGCCAAGGTCAGCTCCATCCACGTGAACGGCTGGTTCGGCGACTACAACAAGCTCAGCATGGCCAAGGTGCTCCTGGCGGAGGTGTTCGGGCTGGACTGGGAGCAGGCGAGGAATGCGGTGGTCTATGCGGGCGATTCGCCCAATGACGAGCCCATGTTCGAGGCCTTCCCCCTGAGCGTCGGCGTCGCCAACATCCAGGCCTTCGCCCACCGGCTCGCCCACAAGCCCGCCTACATCACGGCCGGGCATTCGGGGACCGGCTTTGCCGAACTCGCCGACCTGCTGCTCAGGGCGCGACGCGAGTAGCACGAAGCCGACGGACCTAGGCTTTCCAAGTTGCTCTTGAGGGCGAGAGAACCCGCCGCCGGGAATGCACGCCCCGATCCGCACCTCGTGAGTCGCAACAGGGCGAGGCCTAACACCTGTGGGGCAGTCACTTTTGCGAGAGAGCGTGGCCGCGGCGTCTCCCGGTGCAGCAGAAGCCTAAAGATCTCTGCGACTTAAGGATAACTGCCCCTCGCATTGATCGAGGCCGCAGTGCCTGTACCTTTCCTAACCATCGCCAAGCGGCTTCCATGCTGCGGCTCAAGCAAGGACAGGGCCAACCTGCTCCGGAACAACGGGAAGGAAATCGATGCGAGTCCTCAACAAACTTCTGTTCGCCCTCAGCTGCACCGCCTTGGCCTCTTCGGCCTATGCGCAGCAGGCTTCCGACGGCGTGGTGAAGATCGGCATCCTGAACGACCAGTCCGGCGTCTATGCCGATTTCGGCGGCAAATGGTCGGCCGAGGCCGCCCGCATGGCGGTTCAGGACTACGGCGGCAAGGTTCTCGGCGTTCCGGTCGAGATCGTCAGCGCCGACCACCAGAACAAGCCGGACGTCGCCGCCAGCATCGCCCGGCAGTGGTACGACACGGAAAAGGTCGATGCCATCATGGAGCTGACGACCTCCTCCGTCGCCTTGGCCGTTCAGGGCCTGTCGAAGGACAAGAAGAAGCTCACGATCACCACCGGCGCGGCCACGACGGACCTCACCGGCAAGCAGTGCTCCCCCTACGGCTTCCACTGGGCCTACGACACCCATGCGCTCGCGGTCGGCACCGGCGGCGCCCTGGTGGAGAACGGCGGCAACAAGTGGTTCTTCCTCACCGCCGACTATGCCTTCGGCTACTCGCTGGAGGAGCAGACCTCCAAGTTCGTGAAGTCGAAGGGCGGTCAGGTGGTCGGTGCGGTCCGCCACCCGCTGGCGGCGACCGACTACTCCTCGTTCCTCCTGCAGGCCCAGAGCTCCGGCGCCAACGTGATCGGCATGGCCAATGCCGGTCTCGACACCGCCAATGCCATCAAGCAGGCCGCGGAGTTCGGCATCACCCAGGGCGGCACGCGTCTTGCCGCGCTTCTGTTCACCCTGGCGGAGGTGAAGGGCCTCGGCCTCAAGGCCGCCCAGGGCCTGACCCTCACCGAGGGCTGGTACTGGGATCAGAGCGACGAGAACCGCGCCTTCGCCAAGAAGTTCATGGACAAGACCGGCCGCATGCCGAACATGATCCATGTGGGCACCTATTCCGCCGTGACGCAGTACCTCAAGGCCATCGAGAAGGCCGGCACGGATGCGACGGAGCCGGTCGCCAAGCTCCTGCACGAGATGCCGGTGCAGGACATCTTCGCCAAGAACGGCAAGGTGCTGCCCAACGGCCGCATGGTCTACGACATGTATCTCTTCCAGGTGAAGAAGCCCGAGGAGAGCAAGGGCGAGTGGGACATGTACAAGCAGCTCGCCAAGATCCCGGGCGACACCGCCTACATGAAGGCCGCCGAAAGCGGCTGCCAGCTGACGCAGTAACCCTCGAAGCGGGACGGGGCGATTCGGGTCGCCCCGTCCCGCTTCTCGTCCGGCCGTGGCTGCCTCCGGACATCCTGCGCAAGTCAGCCGGCGTTTTATCGAGAGAGTTTCGGCCAAAACAGATGGTCAGTACCCAACCCATTCTCACCGCCACCGGGCTCACCATGGAGTTCCGGGGCTTCGTTGCCGTGAAGGACGTGACGCTGTCCGTCAACGAGGGGACGATCCACGCCCTGATCGGCCCCAACGGCGCCGGCAAGACGACCGTGTTCAACCTGCTCACGAAGTTCCTGACGCCGACGCGGGGGCAGATCACCTTCAAGGGCGCCGACATCACGGGGCTGAAGCCGGCCGACGTCGCCCGCCTGGGCCTGGTGCGCTCCTTCCAGATCTCGGCGGTGTTTCCCCACCTGACCGTGCTCGACAATGTGCGCGTCGCTCTGCAGCGCCCCTCCGGCCTCGCGACGCAGTTCTGGCGTCCGGCGAGCGCCCTCTCGGCCCTCGACGAGCGGGCCATGGAGCTGATCGATGCGGTCAACCTCTCGTCCTACAGGGACCTGACCGCCTCCGAGCTGTCCTACGGCCGCAAGCGGGCCCTCGAGATCGCCACGACGCTCGCACTCGACCCGGCCATGCTGCTGCTCGACGAGCCCATGGCCGGCATGGGCCATGAGGATATCGGCCGCATTTCCGACCTCATCCGCCGCATCGCGCGCAACCGCACCGTGCTCATGGTGGAGCACAACCTCAACGTGGTCGCCGATCTGTGCGACCGGGTCACCGTCCTGGCACGCGGCGAGATCCTCTCCGACGGATCCTACGACAAGGTCAGCCAGGACCCGCGGGTGCGGGAAGCCTATATGGGAACCGAGCATGAGTAGCGCTCCCCTCCTCGAAGTTCGCGGGCTCAATGCCTGGTACGGCGAGAGCCACGTCCTGCACGGGGTCGATCTCGACATCCACGAGGGCGAAACCGTCACGCTGCTGGGCCGCAACGGCGCCGGCAAGACCACGACGCTGCGCGCGATCATGGGGATCCTGCGCCGCCGCGAGGGCGTGATCCGCCTGCGCGGCAAGGATCTTCTCGCGCTCCCGCTCCACAAGGTGGCTCAGTCCGGGCTCGGCTACGTGCCCGAGGAGCGCGGCATCTTTGCGAGCCTCAGCGTCTCCGAAAACCTGATGCTGCCGCCGACCGTGTCCGAAGGCGGCATGAGCGTGGAGGAGATCTACGCGCTTTTCCCCAACCTGTACGAGCGCCGCTCGAGCCAGGGCACGAAGCTGTCGGGCGGCGAGCAGCAGATGCTCGCCATCGCCCGCGTGCTGCGCACGGGCGCCCGAATCATCCTGCTCGACGAGCCGACGGAAGGCCTGGCTCCCGTCATCGTCCAGCGCATCGGCGACGTGCTGGTGGCGCTCAAGAAGCGCGGCATGACGATCCTCCTGGTCGAGCAGAACTTCCGCTTCGCCAAGAAGGTGGCCGACCGCTTCTACCTCATGGAGGATGGGCGTATGGTGAATTCGTTCCCCGGGCACGAGCTCGATGCGCGCATGGACGAACTTCACGAAGTTCTCGGGGTGTAGAGCATCATGAGTACGATTTTCGGCATTCCCACCCCTGCCCTTTACGGACAGATCCTCATCGGCCTGATCAACGGCTCGTTCTACGCCATGCTGAGTCTCGGCCTGGCGGTGATCTTCGGCCTGCTGCGGGTCATCAACTTCGCCCATGGCGCGCAGTACATGCTGGGCGCCTTCGCGGCCTATCTGCTCCTCAACTACCTGGGCGTGAACTATTGGCTTGCCCTGGTGCTGGCACCCCTGATCGTGGGCGTGATCGCCGTCATCATCGAGCGCACCATGCTGAGCCGCCTCTACAGCGTGGATCACCTGTACGGCCTTCTCCTGACCTTCGGTCTCGCGTTGATCATGGAAGGCGCTTTCCGCCACTGGTTCGGAGCGGCCGGCCAGCCCTATGCCGCGCCTTCCCAGCTCACGGGGGCGGTCAATCTGGGCTTCATGTTCATGCCGATTTACCGCGGCTGGGTGGTCGTCGCCTCCCTCGTCGTATGCATCGGCACATGGCTTCTCATCGAGAAGACCCGGCTCGGCGCCTATCTTCGCGCCGCAACCGAGAATGCCACGCTCGTGCAGGCCTTCGGCGTGAACGTGCCCCTGCTCCTGACCCTCACCTACGGCTTGGGGGCCGCCCTGGCGGCCTTCGCCGGCGTGCTGGCGGCGCCGATCTACCAGGTGAGCCCGCTCATGGGCTCCAACCTGATCATCATCGTCTTCGCCGTGGTCGTCGTGGGAGGCATGGGCTCGATCCTCGGCGCCATCGTGACGGGCTACGTTCTGGGCGTTCTCGAAGGCCTCACCAAGGTGTTCTATCCGGAAGCGTCGAGCATCGTTATCTTCGTGATCATGGCCATCGTTCTGCTCGTCAGGCCGGCGGGTCTCTTCGGGCGGGAGGAGTGAAATCATGGCTGTCGGTACCCAATACATCGCGGAACAGCCCAGGCTGAGCACCTCCTCCATGGTGCTGGGCGCGGTCGCCGTTGCGGCTCTCGTGGTCGCTCCGTTCTTCTTCTATCCCGTGCTCGTGATGAGCATCCTCTGCTTCGCGCTCTTCGCGTGCGCCTTCAACCTGCTCATCGGCTATGTGGGGCTGCTCTCCTTCGGCCATGCCGCCTTCTTCGGGGGTGCGGCCTACTTTACGGCCCATGCCGCCAAGGTCTGGGGCTGGGAGCCCCTGGCGGCGATCCTGCTTGGTGCCGCAGGCGCCGGCGCCATGGGTCTCGTGATGGGATTCCTGGCCATCCGGCGCCAGGGCATCTACTTTTCCATGATCACCCTGGCCCTGTCGCAGATGTTCGCCTTCATCTGCCTTCAGGTGCCTTTCACCCATGGCGAGGATGGCATCCAAGGCGTGCCGCGCGGATATCTGCTCGGCATCGTCGACCTCAACCATCCGCTGGCGATGTACTATTTCACGCTGGCGATCTTCCTGTTCGGCTTCTTTGCCATCTGGCGCATCGTCAACTCGCCTTTCGGCAACATTCTCAAGGCGATCCGCGAGAACGAGAGGCGCGCAGTTTCGCTCGGCTACCGGGTCAACCGCTACAAGCTCGGCGCCTTCGTCATGTCGGCGGCGCTGGCAGGACTCGCCGGCGGCACGAAGGCGATCGTCTTCCAGTTCGCGACGCTCACCGACGTGCAGTGGCAGATGTCGGGCGAGGTGATCCTCATGACCCTGCTCGGCGGCATCGGCACCCTGATCGGGCCCATCGTCGGCGCAGGTCTGGTGATTGCCCTGCAGAAATACTTGGCAGCGTCCGACTTCCCCGTCACCGTGCTGATCGGCATCATCTTCGTGATCTGCGTGCTGCTCTTCCGCCGCGGAATCGTGGGAGAGATCCTGGAATTCGCGAAGCGCAGGTCCAAGGGCGCTGCTTGAGGGGCATCTCACGATCTGCCGGCGATCCGCTGGGAGCGCCGGCCCAGTTGATTGGGCCTCACCATGTCCGATACCGAAACATTCGATTACGTCATCGTCGGCGCCGGCTCGGCGGGCTGCGTGCTCGCCAACCGCCTGTCGAAGGACGCCCGCAACAAGGTCTGCCTGCTGGAAGCCGGCGGGAAGGACAACTGGATCTGGTTTCACATTCCCGTCGGCTATCTCTTTGCGATCGGCAACCCGCGGGCAGACTGGATGTTCAAGACCGAGGCGGAGCCCGGCCTGAACGGCCGCGCCTTGAACTATCCTCGGGGCAAGGTGCTGGGCGGCTGCTCCGCCATCAACGCCATGATCTACATGCGCGGCCAGCGCGAGGATTACGACAACTGGCGCCAGATGGGCCTCCAGGGCTGGGGCTGGGACGACGTGAGGCCGATCTTCCGCCAGCACCTCGACCATTATCTCGGTGCCGGGGAGCACCATGGCTCCGGAGGGGAATGGCGCGTCGAGGCACCCCGAGTGCGTTGGGAAATCCTGGACTCCTTCATCGACGCCGCGGTCGAGGCCGGCATCCCCCGCGTGAGCGATTTCAACACGGGCAGCAACGAGGGAATCTCCTATTTCCACGTCAATCAGAAGAACGGCCGACGCTGGTCGGCCGCGCGGGGATTCTTGAGGCCGGCCCTGTCGCGTCCCAACCTGAAGGTCGAGACGCATGCTCACGCCACGCGCATCCTGTTCGAGGGCAAGCGGGCCACGGGTGTGGAGATCCTGCAGAACGGAACCTTGCGGCGGATCATCGCCCGCAGGGAGGTCATCCTGTCGGCAGGCGCCATCGCCTCGCCGCAGCTCCTCCAACTGTCCGGGATCGGCAACGGCCCCTTCCTGCAGGAGCATGGAATCGAGGTGGTCCACCACCTGCCGGGAGTCGGCGAGAACCTGCAGGATCACCTGCAGCTTCGTCCCATCTACAAGGTCAGCGGCGTGCGCACCCTCAACGAGGAGTACCGGTCGCTGTTCCGCAAAGGGCAGATGGCGCTCGAATACGCCCTCTTCCGCCGGGGGCCGCTCACCATGGCGCCTTCGCAACTGGGAGCCTTCACGCGCTCCTCCCCGGACTATGCCACGCCCAATCTCCAGTTCCACATCCAGCCTCTGTCGCTGGACAAGTTCGGCGAGGACCCTCATCCCTTCCCGGCCTTTACCGCAAGCGTGTGCAACCTGCGCCCCACCAGCCGCGGCAGCGTGCGGATCCGTAGCGGCAAGGCGGGCGATCCTCCCTTCATCCGTCCGAACTACCTCTCGACGGAGGAGGATCAGCGGGTGGCGGTCGACGCCCTGCGCCTCGTCCGGCGCATCGTCTCCATGCCGGCCCTTCGGAAGTACCGCCCCGAGGAGTACCGGCCCGGCGCTCACCTGACCACGGACGACGAACTCCTGAACGGCGCACGCGATATCGGGACGACGATCTTCCACCCGGTCGGCACGGCGAAGATGGGCATCGACAGCGACCCGATGTCGGTGACCGATGCCCGCCTGCGCGTGCGCGGCGTCGAGGGGCTGCGCGTGATCGACGCCTCGATCATGCCTGCTATCACGAGCGGCAACACGAACTCCCCGACGCTGATGATTGCCGACAAGGGAGCGGCGATGGTCCTGGAGGACCAATCCCAAGCAGCTGCGCCGGTCCTGCGCTCGGCGTGAGAAGATCAAAGGGTTGGCCGCAATGCAAAAAAGGGAGCCGCAGGCTCCCTCTTTCGTCGTGGCCGTTCGCTTGGATCAGCTTGCCGGTCGATTCGCTGCAAGATGGCTCGAGGCCCAGATTGCGGCCTGCGTCCGGTTCTTGGCCTGGATCTTCCGCAGGATCGCCTTGACGTGGACCTTCACGGTAGCTTCCGTGATGTCGAACTTGCGCGCGATGATCTTGTTCGAATCGCCGTCCATCAGGCAGCGCAGGATCACCGTCTCGCGTACGGACAGGCCCTTCGCGGGAGGAGCCACCTCCTGAGGTGCCTCCGGAGTGCCGGCATCGCGGCTTTGCTCCGCCTGGGCTTCCTGCTGCCGCAGGAGGTCGAGAATCGCGCCGGGGAAGATCGCCTCGCCGAGCATCACCAGATCGAGCGACTTCACGAGCACCTCGCATGAAATCGACTTCTTGAGATAGGCATCGGCGCCAGCCTTGAAGGCCGAGAGGACCTGGTTCAGGTCGTATTGATCGACCAGCATGATCACTTTGGCCGTCGAACTCTCGTCCTTCAGCTTCCGCGCCTGGCGGCAGGCTTCATCATGATCGCGGCTCGCATCCATGATGAGAACCACGGTGCTGTCGCTGCCTGCGGCGAGATCGAGTTCGCCAAGGCTCGCAGCCGCTGCCGAAGGAGCGTACATCGTTTCGGACAGGATGCGCCTCAAGCCCTCGCGCAGGAGAGCATTCGGCTCGATGAGAAAGGTCCTTGTTGATCGGGCTGCGATGCCCTCCGTGGAGGATGGCTCAACCGAACGGGCCAGTTCCATGTACCGCGAGTACGCGACGTCCTTTGCAGACGAGGCACCTGTATGTGGAAGGCCGTCAAGATCGTAGGTGTTCCGCATAGCGAATGCCTTTCTGGTCCCGAACCGCGAGGCAAATAGTAAAATTTCCCTTAATATTCTTAGCTTATAATCTTATTAGAAGCAATCATTACCCATTCACTTTCTTTTAACAAATTTTAATTAATGGTAAATCTAGGATACTATGTAACATTCGCACTGCAAGGGCGAGAAATCTACTGCAGCTATACTTCGATAGTTATGTAATAAAGATTCAATACTGAGACGTCTGCCCTGTCAGGAGCAACTCCGGCTCTATCCTCGGCGTCTGCAATACGAAGCCCTAGCACGTGCGGTGCTCACAATCCCAAGGATAGGACTTTGACGGATGAACAGCCTTCGACAGCCTGCGGCCCAACCCATAATGATTGCACGCAGCCTGCCGGGTCAGGCGACGCCTAACGGCAATTCCTGCTGAGGCTTTCCTGTGCCTTCAGCGCAGGTTGTGCACGGACATCTTGTCGTTCGGCACGATGATGGAAGCCTCCACTCCGCCGGACGAAAGATGATTGACCGCCCACATCGCCGCCTGAGTGCGGTTGGCGACACGGATCTTGCGCAGGATGGCCTTGATGTGAACTTTCACTGTCGCCTCGGCCACGTCGAGCTTGCGCGCGATCACCTTGTTGGGTGCCCCTTGCATGAGGCAATGCAGGATCTCGGCTTCCCTGCTCGACAACGTACGAATGGGCGAGTCCAAAGCGTCCAGCGCCAACGGAACCTGCGGAGATGGCAACGTGATTGCGGGCGCTTCCTTGCGCGACTTCATTTCGCCGGCAGAACCTGCGATCGCTGCGAGGAATGCGGCGGAAGGGAAGACGACCTCCCCCAGCATCACCAAGTCGAGATACTTGATCAGCGCCTCGCATCTCGTCGTGGCCAAGCAGTACCCATCTGCTCCCGATTGGAAGGCAGATTTCATCTCGTCCAGATCGAAGCTGTCGGACAGGACGACGATCCGTGCCTGCGGGTATTGTTGACGCAAGGCATCCATCAGGCTTGCCAGACTTGATTCATACAGATTGACGTCAAGGACGAAGAGGAGCGGCGCCCCCGTGAGATCCGGATCCAGTTTGAGAACGCCAGAGGTCAGGCCCTCCGGATGCAGCTTGAAGCGGGTGCTTGAAAGAATGTGCTTCAAGCCCTCACGGAGCATGAAATTCTTGCAGCCGAGGATTGTGGTGACTGGCATAAGACTTGACATGCGAGGTAGCCTTTTCCGCAGAGATTACCTCGAATTGTACTGGTTAAGGGTTTGTTAGCTACAGCAGATAAAGAGGTACAGGATCATGCTTAGGAGGTAGAAAACCTCAAATTCCCGAACGGAATTCAAGAACAGAATTTCTAGGATTTTATTGCGTGAGTGAAATAGTATTGTTCGGTAGCAATTCTGATGTCGTATATTCAGTTTCAACTTAGGATTAATTCCTCGTCGAGTGCTACGTCTCGGAAGTGTGCGCAAGCCTGTGACACTCGTATGGAAGCCGGGAGACTGGGTCAGTCAACGTGGCTTCTGAGCGGAAGAAAAGCTGAAAGAGATTGCGGAACAGTTTGCCGGAAAGACCTCCGGCTCATCGATCATTGTTCGCTCGCCCGCACCGTCTCGGTCAAGGCTCCGAAGGCGGCTTCGAGCAGCCCTCACTTCGCCGGCTGCTCGGCGGTGCCCGAGGAACCGGGCGCCGTCATGGAGCTCAAGGCCATTGCCGCGAGCGGGAAGCCGCTCTCCTGAGCGCTGCTCATCAGCTCAATCGCCTTGTTGAGATCCGGCGGCACGCCTTGGCCCGCCTTGTACATGAGACCCAGCCGGTACTTCGCCTCGGGCAGGCCCGCATCGGCCGCACGCTGCAGCAGGCCGGCAGCCTTCTCAGGAGAGGCATTCACGCCGATCCCTTCTGAATAGGCATGAGCCAAGCCAACGTACGCCTCGCTGTTGCCGGCCTCCGCAGCCTTCTCCAGGCCTGCCACGATGCTGGCGACGACTTCGTTGCCCGGACGCAGGGCAAGAAGGCGTGACAGGCTTTGGGCCGCGGCTGCGTTGTCCTTGTCCTGCGCGGCGAGGCTGTACCACTGCACGGCCTGCCGCTGGTCCTCGATGCTGCTGCTCGTCGAGAGAACGTTGGCCAGCCTGAGAGCGGCGGCGGAGTCGCCGCGCTCGGCGGCCACCTTGATCAGGCGACCTGCCGCTTCCCGGTTCTGGATGCCACGCGTTCCGCGCTCCAGGTCGAGGGCGACCTGATAGGCGATGCCCGGCTTCAGCTCGGCGGCACGCTCGAAGAACTTGAGGGCGGATGCGGCATCCGTCACCCCTTCGGTTCCCTGCATGAGAGCCCATCCGATCTCGACCAACGTGCCGCGCTGCCGCCCCTCGTTCACACCCTCCAGCCATTTCAGCGCTGTGGCTTCATTGCGCTCCAGGCCTCGGCCCGTGCCATAGGCATAGGCAACTTGCGCCATGGCGCGCTCGTGCCCCACGCGTGCGGCCCACAGGTACCATTCGGCCGCCTTCTTCTTGTCGACGGGTACGCCCTCGCCCCGGTCGTACATGCTGGCGACGGCCAGGACCGAACTCGATGCTCCGCGAAGCGCCTCGAAGCGGAGGCGGCGCTCGAGCCTTGCGCGGTCCACCCCCTCCAACGCGACCTGGTGGCGCGCCATGATCTTGGCCATGAGGCGGGTTGCCTCCCGGTCTCCGCGGGCGGAGGCGATCTTGGCGGCATCCACGCCCGTCGCGAAGTCCTGAGTGTCCATTTCGGCCGTGAGGGCTTTCTGTCCGAGCCTCAGGAGGCGCATTGTGGACATGGCGCGTAGTTGAGCCTGGGTTGGAGCAGCCGGTTGCGCGCTGGCTGGAGCCGGGGGCGCTGCTTGGGGCTTGCCGTCCCCGGTGGCAGCGGCGATGGCATTCGGCGAAAGGCCGGCGAGGAGGCTGCCGAGGAGCAGGATACGCATCTTTTTGGTCATCGTGTCTCTCCTACGACTGATGTAGGGGCGTTCGCGTCAGGCCCCATCCTCCACACGGCTGATCCCCTGTCACTTCCGAGCGATACCCTCGGCGGACTTCAACCATTCCTGAGCCGCAACGGCATTCACATCAGTTCCGAATCCGAGCGTCATGGCGAGGCTGAGCCCATACATCGCTTCCTGATCGCCCGCCTGAGCAGCCCGCTGGAGCCATTCGGTGCTGGCCTTTGCGGAAAGCTCGACTCCATAACCCGACGCATAGGCCCGCGAGAGTTCCTTCATGGCCGCCGTATCGCCCGCTTCAGCGGCCTTGCGCAGCCAGGAGGCGCCTGTTTCAGGCTCCGGGGGGATGCCGAACCCCAACTGCAGGCAGCGCCCGTATTCACGCATGGCGGGCGCAAAGCCGCTCTCCGCATTTGCCTTGAGCACCGTGACGGCCTCCGTGCCCTCGCTGCCGGGCACCGCTGCAATCCGGGACAGATCGGCGGCCACGCTCCCGTCGCCTCTCTGAAGCGATTTCGAGAACCATCCGATGGCGGCCTTGACGTTGGACTCGCCCCATTGTCCCGCAGCGTGGCCGCGCCCGAGATAGCGCATCGCCTCGGACCGTCCTGCATCGGCCGCACGCTCGATAAAGGCGATCGCCTCGGTCTTGTCGGCCGTCCCGCCGACCCCCTCGATCATCGCCCGTCCGACCAGGAACATCACGGCCGGGTCCTTCGAGCCGGCTCGGACCTCGTCCAGAGCCCTGTGCAGCCAATGCCGGGCCCTGTCCTCGTGATTGGTGCCGGGAACCTTGTGATAGGCCTGGGCGAGATCGACCATGTCGCGGGCGGTGCACACCGGCAGCGTCTCGGCTCGGGACAGCCAGCGGGCAGCCTCGCCATCATCCTTGGCGCTCGATGCCAGTACGATGGCAGCCCGCGCGCTGCCGGCCTCGACAGCCGCCCTTCTCCATTCAAGCGCCGTTCTGCCCGTGAGGCGGATCTGCTCTGCAGGAGCCTCGGCCAGGGCCATCATGGCCGCGGCATTGCCGGCGGACGCCGCCTGCTGCAGAAGCTGCACCCCACGCGGGACATCGGCCTTGTCGCCCCGCATCACGAGAAGGCGTCCGAGTTCGAACTGGGCTCCGGACTCGCCTTCCTGTGCCGCCTGCTCGAGAAGCGGACGGGCAGCGTTCTCGTCACGGCTGCCGTCGTCCCCATTGAGCATCCTGCGCGCCAGCAGCAGAAGGGCCCGCGTGCGCCCCTCCCCCGGAGCCAGCGCAGCCTCGCGCCACCGGTTCGCCAGAGCCTCGTCCTGCGGCACCCCCCGGCCAGAGCGGTAGGCGAGAGACAGCAGAACCATGCTCTCGCGATCCCCACGCTCGACCGCCCGCTGAAGAGCCTCCACGGTCTTCCGGCCAGAGGCATCGGCATCCGCCAGCGAAGCAAGTGTCAGGATGCTGCGCACATGGCCTGCCGAGGCAGCCCGCTCCAGCCAAGCCCTGGACTGGGCACGATCCTGGGCAACGATCATGCTGCATGCGTAGAGATCGGAGAGGACGCCCATGGCCTCGGGATGACCGCGGTCGGCAGCTTCCCCGAGAAGCTTCAGAGGCTCTCCGGAACGGCTTGCCTGCGGCTGTGTCAGCAGGAGCTTCGCCATTTCCGTCAGGGATCCGACATCGCCCCGTGCGACGGCTCTTCGATAGAATGTCAGGGCCGTCTCCAGATCCGGCTTGCCGTTGAGCCCCGCGGCATGAAGCCTTGCCAGCCCGACGAGAATGCTGGCGTTGTGCCCTGGCAGATTCGTTGCCTTCATCAGCGCATCCGCAGCCTTCGGCAGATCCGAAGATGCGCCGAACTCTCCCCGGTAGTGTCGTGAGAGGAGCCTGTAGGCCTCGGGATCCGCATGGAGGCCTGCCCGCTCCAGCCAGGAAACCGCCCTGGCGAAATCCTTGGGTGCGCGGTCGCCCAGCAGGAAGCGTTCGCCCAGGAGCGTCATGGCGCGAGGCTCACCGGCTGTCGCGGCGCGGCCGAGGTGCTTCATCAAGACGTCGGGAGCGGCCTTGACGCGCTCCTGCAGATAAATCTCGGCCAAGGCCAGATCGGCCTTGGCCTCGCCCTGGCGCGCCGCCGCCTCAAACCACTTCACAGCCTCGGGCAGTCCACCCGGCACGAGGTCCTGGCTGCTCAGGATCGATGCGATCTCGTACAGGGCGGAGCACTTGCCTTTCGCGAGATCGCCGTAGAGCATCTGCAGGGCGAGCTTCACCAGATCGTCCGACTCGGCCCTTGGGACGGCGCCAAGCCGTCCGCTCAGCTGTAGCCGAGCCAAGCCGGTGACGCCCTCCACATGCCCGGCCGTGGACGCTGCACGAAGAAGCCTCTCGGCTTCCCTCACGCTCGCCCCTGCGATGAGCCCGTCCGCATGCAGCCGCGCGAGCAGAACCGACGCATCCATGTTGAGCATGGACGTCGCGGTGGCCAGGTGCTTGGCTGCCCGCTCAGGATCGACAGGACCGGCAATGGGGTCGAGAAGCAGCTTGGCAAGCCGGAAGTGAGCGCGCCCGCGACCGGCCCATGCCCGGTCGGCCAAATCTTCGAGGAGCCTGCGGGATGTCACGGGATCGCGGTTGATCGTGGCGCTGCCTTCCGCGTAGGCGACAGCTGCGGCGAACATCTCCTCAGGATCGCTGACCGGTTGGGCCTTGTCCCATTTGCTCCAGTCGCGCGTCAGTTTCGGCGTCGCCGCCGGGGTGCAGATCTTACTGAAGTCCGCATTGGGTCCCAACGCGCGCGGAGCGGGACCCTGCGCCGCAACCGGAGCGGCGAATGCCAGGCCGACGGCCAAGGCAGCACCGGCCAGTCCCGCTTTTGCCCGCGGGCCATGGCCAGCAAGACCCATGTCGTTCGAGTACGCGGGAGCCTTCATCGCGAAACTCCGTTCTGCCTTCGCTTCCTCTGCGACCTTCCGCCTGAAGATGACCAGAATTCCCATGCCCTCAACCCGGCCCCGCCGCGGATGCGGCCTGTTTCTCGAGCATCTTCGCCGCCTGCGCATGACCCGCGCGAGCCGCCTTCTCGAGCCACTCACGCGCGGCGATCTTGTCCTGATCGCTGCCGCTCTGCTCATAGCGGAGCCCGAGCCTGTACATGGCGCCAGCATGACCGCCTTGCGCAGCCTGCAGGAGCCATCGTTCGGCTTCGCGCGGATTGGGCTTTGCACCAATATCGGAGAGCCGGAACAGCTCGAACATGGCATCCGGCGAGCCGAGGTTGGCGGCCCTCTCGAGCCAGGTCTTTGCCAAAGCCGGATCGGCCTGCGTGCCCATTCCCCGCGTAAGGGCGCGCGCCACCTCGATCATCGCTGGCGCGGAACCGGCCTCTGCGGCGCGCAGGTGCGAGGCGAAGGCTCCCTCCGCATCGACGGTCGACGTAAGGCCTGAGAGCTTCGCGCTTCCCAACTGCACCTTCGCTTCGATCAGCCCGGCCTCGCCGGCCTGGGACAGCCACTGCTCGGACAGCCGGCCGTCGCGAGCCACGCCGCCGCCGTGGAGATATGCCAGACCAAGGCGAACCTGCCCCTCGGGATCGCCCTGGCGCGCCGCCTGAGCGTAGAACTCCGCCGCCAGGGTCCGGTCCTGCGCAACTCCTTCACCGCGTGCATAGGCATCGCCCAGGGCCAGCTGCACCTTCGTGTCCCCCGGCTCCTCGTTGTAGATCTCGCGATAGAGAGCGATGGCCCGGGATGGATCGCGCGCAAGGCCGACGCCGTCGCGATAGGCCTTAGCGAGGATGAAGCGCGCGCCATCGTCCCCGAGCTGGATCGCACGGCGAAGCAGGGCCTCCGCGCGTGCGGGGTCCGGCTTCACACCCATGCCGTTGAGGAGCGCCGTGGCTAGAAGCGACATGGCCGGTGCGTTGTTCTTGCGGATCAAGCCTTCCAGGACCGAGGCGCCGTGCTCGATGGAGCCGCCGTCGGGAAGCTTCAGGTAGTTCAAGGCAATGCGCGCAGCCTGCTCGTCATCCCCGGCCAACGCCTTCTCCGCCAAGGCCAGCCAGCGGCGGGCAGCATTATGCTGTTCGGGGCCGGGCTGGTTCATCAGGTAGAGCTCGCCCAGTTGCAGGGCGGCCTCGGCATTGCCGGCTTCGGCAGGCTTCTTGAGGGTCGCCTCGGCGAGCTGGTATTCCCCACGGACGAGATAGAGTTTGGCAAGAGCGACGGGAGCCCGAAGGTCCCCTGCGCGGATCGCCTTCTCGAGGGCATCCTTCGCCAGATTGAAATGGCCCGGGCCGCCGGCGCGCGAGTAGAGGGCGCTCAGCTCCACCATCGCTGCGCCGCTGCCGGCAGCGGCCGCCCGGCTGAACCACGTGGCGGCTAGTGCCTGATCCTGCGGAACACCCCTTCCCTCGTTGAACATCTTGCCCAATCGCACCATGCCGATGGCGCTGTTGGCTTCGGCCGCCTTGCGGTACCACTCAAGGGCACGCGACGCCTCCGCACCCGACGAACGGCTGGCATACAGGTCGCCAAGGCGGATATAGGCCGCCGACGATCCGCTCTCCGCCGCCTTCTGATACCAGCGCATCGCCTCTGCCTGTGACTCGGGAACGCCATGGCCCCGGAGAAGCGCATCGCCCATGCTCACGGCCGCCTTGACGTGCCCGCGCTCCGCCGCATGGCGAAGATGCGCCACCGCGCTCTTGCGCATGTCCTCCGTCGCCTGATCGAGATAAGCCAGCGCCGTACGTCCGAACTCGTAGGATGCGGTCAGGTTGTCTGTGCGTGCGGCTCTGTCGAAGAGCCTGAGCGCGAGAGGAACGTCGCGATGGATGAGGATGCCGTCGCGGGCATGGCGGCCTAGGGCAACAAGGGCCGTCACATCGTCGTCCACCCTTTGAAGCGCCTCAAGCAGGAGGTTCTTCGCCGCCTCGCGCCCCTCGGACCCGAACTGGCTGCGGATCTCCGCCGCCAGTACGAGAGCCCTGGGCGCCTTGGTCTCGATGGCGCGGTTGAGCCAGAGATCGGCCGCAGCGCCCGGCACGCCGAGCGCGGCGCCGTTGTAGGGATCCTCCGAGAGGATCATGGCAGCTTCGATGGAGCCGCGCTGCGCCGCCTTCTCGAAGGCGATCCTGGCCTCTTGCGGTTGGCGCAACGGAGATTTCGGATCGAGCCGCAGACGACCGAGGCGCAGCGCAGCTTCGCCGTCTCCGAGATCGATGGCCCGCTGATACCATTCGACGGCGGCACTGAGGCGCTCCGGCCCATCTCCTGTGCTGCGGTAGTGATCGGCGAGGGTCCGTGCCGCCTCTGCCGAGCCCTGACGCGCCTCCTGGAAAAGGATCCTCAATCCCTGTGTCGCGAACACGGCCGCCTTGGCGGGATCCGTCTCGAGGCGGGCCAATGCAAGCCCGGCAGGTCCATGCTCGGAGCGCAGGGCGATCTGGTAAAGGTTCTTCGCCCCTTCCATGTCACGACGCCCGGCGATTCCCTCCTCCATCAGACCCGCCAGCACGAAGGCGGCCTCATGGTTCTGCATGGCGGCCGCGCGGCGCAGGAGTTCGGCGGCCCTTTCCTGCGAGGCCTGATCCTTGTCGCGCGCAAGAAGGAGCTTGGCCCGCCGCAGGGCCGCCGAAGGCCAATGCGCTCCCGGCACCCCTAGAGCCTGCTCGTAGAGCCGCTCCGCCTCATCGACCTTCGGCACTCTGAGCGGATTGATCTCGCTCACCGGCAGGCCGCTCTGGAGCAGTTGCGCCCGCTCGATCAAGGCAGCGGGATCGTTGCGCTGCTGGAGCTTCTCCATCTGCTCGGCCGCCGCCCGGAAGCGGTTGCGCGAATCCGTGTCCGCATCCTGCGCGAAGGCGGAAGACAGTATCAGCAGGGCGAAGGCTGCGACGGCTCCTGTCAGGCGCATGTTCGAGCCCACCATCAGCGCCCCCAGAAACATGTGGCGTTTCCGCCAACGGCCTCGTCAATCAGCGGGCGGTCCAAGCGCAGGCTGCGGGCATGCAGGCTCTTCAGCCTCCGGGTTGCCAAGCCCGGGCGATCCCGCGCCAGAACGGGCTCGGCCCAGGCCATGAGATGGCGCCCATTGCCCCGCTTGGACAGGAAGCCGAGTTCCTGGCGCCGGAAATCCAGCTCGCCGCCAAGGATGTCGCCTTCCGATGCATAGGCCATGACGACACTGGGTTCTGCAATGGCATTCAGCAGATAGGAGAGGACGCGATCGAAATTCGCTTCACCCTCGCGAATGCCGTAGAGATCAGCTCCGCGGGTCGCGGCCACCTCTGCCATCACCGTGAGGCTCGCGAGGGTCTGACGGGTGAACCACAGGGCGCGAGCTCCGCGGCGCACGTCCGGAGCCAAGCTCCCATCGGAGCGAGCCTGGGCCAAGATGGAGCGGTAGCGCTCATAGCCCTTGGCATAGAGAGCATCATCGCCGGTGGCGGCGCCCCATGCCATCAGGATGCTGGCGGCCATATGGCCATGGCTGCTGCCGTCACCTATGGTCTCAGCGCCGCGGTCGATCCTGCGGACCAGGGAGTTGATCCAGCCCGCAAGGGATTGCCGTTGCGCCTCATCGAGCCCTCGGTGCAGCACGGAATAGGCGGCAACCGTCGGCAGAAGCGCGCGCTTCAAGGCATGCTCGGCATCGCTCCCTGCTTCCGTCCTCTCAAGGGCCTTCGCCCTGGCCCAGGCGAGCAGGAGATCGCGAAGCGAGGCTTCGGAGGCTGTATCTCCGGCAAGAGCCCGCCCCGTCAGCACCATCACGGCCCATGTGAAATCGGCCACGGCACCATCGGCACCCGTGCTTTCACTCACCTTGAGCTGATCGACCGGCCGGAGGCCGGTCCAAGCCGGGTCCCGCGGAATGGCGAGGCAGGCAGCCCTGACGGTCGTCATTGCCGGCTGCGCGAGGGCAGCTCGCCGGGCTTCGACATCAAAGAGGCTTTTCACCTGAGCGTGGGAGGCTCCGATGGTGAGGAGATTGACGAGCAGGATGAAAAGAACGTGCCTCATGCTGCCTCTAAGTGCCTTGCGATGAGCTGGCGAAAGCCCGCTGTTGCACGGTTCCGTTGACATCGGTGCAGTTCGAACGCCCGTCCGAGCTGAAGATCTGGAGTTCCGAGTTGCCCTCGAAGAAGCCCTGGCTCCGGAGACGGCATGAGGTGGCGGGCTTCACCGGCCGGCAGGTGCTCGCGATCAGCACGTCCGCCTGGGAGGTCAGGCGCAGGACCGGCCCTTCCAGGCCACGGACATCTCCGCCGAACAGGCGCCGCGACTGTTTCACGAAATGGTTGCCGTACATCACCAGCCCCGAAGCGCCCTGGGCATTGATACCGACGCCGTTCGAGGAAAAGCGGTTGTTCCTCAGCGAAAGGCCCGTGACCGGCGAGAACATGTCAGACGCTTGGCCCTCCCCTGTCTTGCCCGAAAGAATATTCGCGATGTAGGCGCTCACACCGGATTGCGCATTCGCCTCGAACCTGTTGCCGTACGCCCCGATATCGATGCTGTTGCGCACCTTCAGGCCGTCACGCTTGTTGCTGGCGAGGAAATTGCCGCTCAGAACGTTGCAGGAGCTTTCGAAGACCGTCACGCCATCCTGGGCATTCCGGAAGGCGCTGTTGGCCTGCAGCACGTTGTTCGTACTGTTGCGGTCCAGAACGATTCCCGACCCCGCATTGTCGAAGGACAGGTTGCCGACGACCACGCTGTCCTCCACATCCCGCGAGATCGTGATGCCATGCCGCAGCATGGTGCCATAGGCCGCATTGAAGGCGAGGGTGATGCCTTTCGAGCGATCATGGGCATCGATGGCATAGAAGATGCTGTCGCGGAACTCGTTGCCGACCACCTGGACGCGTTCGGCTTCGTAGGAATGGAACCCGAGGTAGAAGTTGCGGAAGACGTTGTCGACGACGACTCCCGTGGGTCGCGTCTGATCGCGCAGGCTTGCGACCGCATCCGGCCCTGAGGAGTAGGAGAGCCCCGAGGATCGGGGATTGTCGTATCCGAGGGCGGCAAGAACGGAGGATGCCACATCCATGCGGCCGTCGCCCCAGCTCAGGAGGAATGGACGGAACTGGGCGGCCTTCGTGCTGTCGGCCCAGAAAGGCTGCTTGGCCTTCTCGTCATACCCGACGATATCGGCGTCGATGATCTGGACCTCGCCGGCATTCGCGATGAAGGCTCCCGCATCGGCGCTCAGCCGATAGACGGGTACATCCAGCCGGGAAAGGATGAGCGTTGCCCCGGGAGCGACGAAGATGGGAGCGCGGATCGTGAGAGCATCCTGCTCGATTCCGATCAGGTCTCGCGCATCGGTGCTCTGGAGTTGGCGCGCAACCATGCCGAGCGTCGCAACGCCGCTCTGCATCACGATGATCCGCGGCGAGGGCTGCCCCTGGTAGCGGATCGCCTGCTCCAGGCGCGTTGCGCCCTCGGCATCATCCTCGAGGAACTTGGCGATGTAAGGATTGTGATGGGCGAACGTGCTCCCGACAACTGCGCCGCTCGGCCACGGAACTTTTGCCCGGACATCCTCCGCGGCAGCCATGCGCCGCGGCATCCGGAGCCCTCCCGCCGACGGCCTGCCCGACTCCAATGTGAGCAGCGCGAGGCCCCGGCGCGTCTGGATCTCCTGAGCCGTTTCGCCCCCCTCCCCGGAGACGGACGCAACGGTTTCGACATCGACAGCAGGATCGGAAGAGGAATTGGCCGGAGAAGTGGCCAGGAAATCGGACCTTCTTTCGGCCAACCGGCGGAAGGCAGCCCTGCGGAGGCGGTCGTCGGCGATCGAGCGGATGAGGTCGGCGGCATGGATGCCGCCATCCGCCAGCACCGCCAGATCGGAGGCGAGATCGACCTTGTCCTGATCGTTCGTGACCCTTGCGAGGCTTCGCTTCAACAGCGCTTCGGGAAGGCGGGCATCCTTCCACTGGCTCACGGCGTCCCGCACCTCGGTTCGAACGATCCAATCCTCCGCCCGCTGGCGGAGGGACGCATCGGCGATGCGCTGCGCCAGTTCGCCGGCCTGTGCCTTCTCCCCTAGATCCGCCAGCATCCTGACGAGGGCAAGGATCGCCTCGTCCTGAGAGCCTGCCGCCTGGCCCGCGGCCGTGCGGACGGCCTCCTGCAAGGCCTTGCCGGCAAATTCCTTGTTCTGTTTCAGAACAGCCTGTCGCGCGATCCCAGCAAGCGTTTCGGTCCGCTGCTTCGTATCACCGATGCGTCCGGCCAATGCCAGCGCTTGTGCGAAATCGCCGGAGGCCGCGCGGGACTGAGCGAGAGCCAAGAACACCGCTGCGATATGCTGAAGATCGCCGATTTCACCGATCAGCCGCAGCGCGCCGGCGGTATCGCCGGCCTTTGCCTTGGCACGGGCGACCGCGCTCAGAACCTGGTCGCGGCGATCCCTGTCGGCAATGCGCGGCAGCAGAGCCTCGGCATCGGCGCTGCGGCCCTGATCCGCCAGGCGCTCGGCAAGCTCGCTGAGGACAGCAGGTCCCTCGGGACCGGAATCGAGACGGTCGGCGTAGGCGAGAGCATCGCTCAATCGTCCTGCACGCGACAGGGACCGCACGAGCTCCGGGTAGAGCGCCCTCCGCTCCTCCTCCGGCAGCGCTTTCACGATCTGAAGGCTTGAGGAAAGAAGCCGGTCGGCCATGCTGCCGTAGCCGGCCTCCTGAATTTCGGCTGCAAGGATGAGTTGGATCGCCGCTTTGTGCGGCCCGTCCAGCATGCCGTTGACGATCTCTGCCGCCTGGAACGGCACACCTCGATCGGCATAGTCCCTGACCAACACCGCCAGAGCCTTCTGCTGCCTGACGGACTCGAAGAATCCCTGCGCAGCAGCGATCGCGACATCCCGGTCCTGCTTCCTGATCGCAGCCGCGAAGAGATCGGAGAGGAGGTTCTCCCGGTCCTCGCTCGCGGACAATGCCAGAATCAGGGATGCACTGCCGTGCAGATCCCCCGCCCCCAACCGTCTCGCAGCCTCGACCTTGATCCTCGTCTCGGAGGCTTTTTCGAAGGTGCTTCCCTTGAGCTGTTCGCGCGCCGCCTCATGCCGGGCATAAGCGCGGTTCCGCGGTTGCGGGATCTGACCGATGGCACGGCTCGCCAGCGACGTGCCGGGCGCTCCGAGGCTGGCTGCCAGCCGGGCCACGGCACGATACGCGCCCGCCTGCGGTCCCGTGTCCTGGATCGATTGAGCCGCCTCGAGAGCGAGGGCGGCGTATCTCAAGGCCCGGTCCTGGGCACCCGCCCTGCTGAAAGCATAGCCAATCTCGATGAAGGCTGCCGCACGGTATGCGGGCGAACGCTGCTCGCTGGCGAGCTGATGCAGCGTGACGCCCACCTCCACCCGGTCGGCCCCAGCCTGCGTTCCCGCCAGGTCCCCGAGGGAGGCCTGAAGCAGCATGGAGCTGAGGATGTCGTGGCTCAAGCCGTCATCAGCGAGCCGCCGGAGTTCCGCACGCGCATTGTCGCGCAGTTCCGGGGAGCCCGATGTACCCTGCCCGGCGAATTTTTCGAGGAGCTTCAGCCGAGCACGCGCGATCTGGTAGAAGCCCGCCTTCTGCTTCGGGCTCGCATTCCCCTGCTCCGCGGAGAGGAAGGCCTGGCGAGCCTCCTCAGCGAGGCGGGCAATCTCGCTGCCGTCCTGTGCCATGGCGCCGGATGTCAGCGCCATGGACAGGATGAATGAAGCGATCAGCAGGCGAAGGCGACCGTCAGATCGTGACGATGCGGTCATACTGATCCTCCAGACGAACGATGTCGTCCTCGCCGAGATATGTACCGCATTGAACCTCGATCAGATGAAGCTCCTCGTCGCCGATGTTCTCCAGCCGGTGCACATCGCCCTTCGGGATGTAGACGGATTCGTTCGCCCTCATCACGAAGACCTTGTCGCCCACCGTGACGCGGGCCGTGCCGGACACGACCGTCCAGTGCTCGGAGCGGTGGTGGTGGTACTGCAGCGACAGCCGGCCTGCGACATCCACGATGATGTGCTTGACCTGGAACGTCTCGCCCACCCGCAGCGACTCGTAGGAGCCCCAAGGACGACGCACCTTCTTGTGCAGGGTCGCCTCCGGCCGCTTGGCGGCTGCGAGCTCCGCGGCCAGGCGCCCGACGTTCTGCGCCTGATCCAACGAGCTGACGAGAACCGCATCCGCCGTGTCGATGACCACGACCTTCTCGACGCCCATGACGGCTACGAGGCGGGTGTCTCCATGGACATAGCTGTTGCGCACATCGTGGAGGATGGTATCGCCGCGCGCCACATTGCCGTTGTTGTCCTTGGAGCCGACATCCCACAGGGCCGACCAGGAGCCCAGATCCCGCCAGGATGGATCGACGGGAACGCACACGAGCCGGTCGCTCCGCTCCATGACGGCATAGTCGATGGAGATGACAGGCGCCGTGTCGAAATCGGAGGCAAGGCGGATGGTGTCGTTGCCACGCTGCGCCATCGAGAGCGCGCGACGCGCGCAGTCCAGGACTTCAGGGGCGTACCGCTCCAACTCCTCGAGGATCGTGCGGGCGCTGAACATGAAGATGCCGCTGTTCCAGAGGTGCCGTCCACCGGCCACGAGGGCTTCCGCCACAGCGCGCTTCGGCTTCTCGACGAAACCCGCGACCTTGAAGCACGATCCGTCGAAAGGCTCGCCCGTCTCGATGTAGCCGAACCCCGTCTCCGGCTGGGTGGGCCGGATGCCGAAGAGAACGATCTGACCCTGCCGGGCGGCAGCCGCTGCCTGGGTCACCGCCTGCGAGAAGACCTCGTTCTGCTCGATCAGGTGGTCGCTCGGCGCTACCAGCATCAGTCGATCCGGATCCTCCTCGGCGATGAGGGCCGCTGCAGCCGCGATCGCAGGCCCGGTGCTGCGCACGCAGGGCTCGACCAGGAGACGCGCGGTTCCGGCGCTCAACCGCCCGAACTCACGCAGGGCCAGATCGCGGTGGTTGGTATTCACCACGATCAGCGGCTCCGCATAGTGCTCTGAACGAAAGCGCTGAACCGTCTGCTGGAAGAGGCTCGCATCTCCGGACAGGGTATGAAACTGCTTCGGCTCGCTGGACCGTGATACCGGCCACAGGCGGGTTCCCGACCCACCGCACATCAGAACCGGAATGATATTATCCATTATCGATCTCCAAGATTCGGGTTGAGGTCCTCCGGCTGAAAACTCCGGACCAGTTCATTCCCCTGATTTGAGCCCGGCAAGACGCCTCCCATTTTCGATTTCAGGCTCTTTGGCCCTCTTGGGTACTGTTGCCACTTCGCTATCTCGTCCGAGGATAGCGGCAATCCGCTTGCCTGCCCAGCTAGCCGCCGTCTGCAGCTTGCCGACTGCAGTCCCGAACGTCGATCCAGAGAAGGTGTTAAAGACGACCGATACGGGTTGACCGATCGCGGAAGCTTCAAGCTCGCGCCCAGGCGCAAGCTTCACGAGAAACCGGCCAGCACCGGAAGGATCACTTGTATAGGACGGTAGCGGCTCGATCTTTCCTTCCTTTACGCGAGTTCCATCCGCATATTCGATGATCGCACTGGCTCCACGGTAGAAGCGCAGCACTTGGTCCTGAGGAATACTTGCCGTGATATAAGGCGAGCTCGTTTTCTCACGCAACGTCAGGACCGGAGCTCCCTCGCGCACGAAACTGGCCGCGCGGGTGTAGCGGGTCTGGACGACGCAGTTGCAGGGACTGTCTATGACGATGCTGTTGCCTTGAGGTCCTAGGATCGTCAGCAGCGGCTCGCCGGCTCTCACCTCATTGCCCGATGCGACAAATGTCAGTTGCCCGTTCGATGGTGCGGGAACAGTGACCAGGTCGGCCGTGATCAATGCCGACTGTGCAGGGATCAGATAGAGACGCTGGAAGATACCAGATCCGATGAACCCGAGCAGACCCAGGGTCACAGCGCCGATACCGACATATCCCGCAACGCTGCGCCCCTGATGCTTCAGGCGACCCATGAAGCCCTGGGGCTCAGGCGGGCGCGGCACCTCACGGGTCTTGCCTTCGTTTCGGCGGGATGCGACGTCCAGAATATCGCCGGCCTCAACCACCTCGCCGGAGAGATAGGCATCGAGAACGAAGCGCAGAAGGTTGTGCTGACGGGGTGAGACATCCGTGAAGCGGAGGCCGATCCGGCTGTGCTCCTCGGCCACGTAGCGAACTTCCGCATTGATCGGAAGCGTGAGTTCATAGCCGCTGAACGGAAAGACCAGAGTAAGGTCGAGAATGCGGCCCGGCTTGACGTCAAGTGACCCTGACCGAAGCGCGAGACCGCCGACGGAAATGTCGACAACAGCAACCGGCGTGCCATTGTGGATGCATCTCACCGGCAGCCTGTACCGGGGGTGCTGCCGCTGAACCTCGGCTTCATGCGTGATCTTCGTCATCAAGTCGGTCTCCAATCGGTGTCGTTGTCATCACGGCAGGAAGAGCGTCGGTCGAGGCGTCGGAAGCACGTCCATGCCCCAAGCGATGATCGTCACGAACGCTGCAAGCGCGATGGAATGCATGTAGGCGGACATGAAGTTGCTTGCGATCAGTGGACGCTTCTCAACCTTGGCCGCCGTCGTTTTCTGCCGCGTCCATTTCTGCCGATCCAACCGGAACGTGACATGGACTTTGACGAACGAGCCGAAGATTTGGTTGAAGTAGAGAAGGAAAGGATAGAAGACGGAAACTCTTGGCCGCGAGGCCAGCAGGGAGAGAGTCAGGACATAGCGTGAGGATAGAATCCAGAGGGCGTAGAGAAGAAACGCGTATGGGCTGATGAAGATCCCTGCGATCAGGGCTGCCATGAATCCCACAAGCGAGGTCCACATGGACATGCGCTGGTCGAGAATGGCCCACCAGGTGAAGAACCTGATCCTTCCGGGTCCGAGCGCAAGGGCCCTTGAATTGGTGCGGAGCATGTTGCCGAACCATCTCACCATCAGCATGGCGGCCGCGGAGACGAAATTCTCCGAGGGCGGATCCTCGACCGTCAGGACGACAACATCCGGGACGTAGAGCATCTTGTAGCCATTCCGGAGCAGCCAGAACCAGCTCGACTTGTCGTCGCCCGTCAGGAATTTGAACCGGCCAAGCCGCCAATGGTCGACATAGTCGAGTTCCACCTGCCGGATGAACTCGGGATTGCAGACGATGGTGGCCCGAAACATCGCCATCCGCCCTGTCAGGGTCAGGACGCGCTCGGCCAGCCCGACCGAGGACATCAGCGTGTGACGCTGCGCGAAGCGAAGGGCATACCACTCCTGAAAGATACGGCTGCCGCGAACCTCGCTCATCTCATCGGTCGTCAGCGCGCCGACCTGAGGATCGAGTCGGAAGAACCCGGCACATTTATGCACGAGGTCGCGCGGCACGATGCTGTCGCCGTCGATCACGGCAACGACATCGTCCTCGCCCGGGGTGCGACGAGCGATGGCCCTGAATCCGTAAGCCAAGGCATCTCTCTTGCCGGTTCCCGCAATCCTGACCATGATCAGGTCGACCTTGTCCTGCTCGCCGCAGACCGCCTTGAACAGGGCTTTGATGAGCCGCTGATCGCCCGCCTCGACGACGGAAGCCACCACCGTCGCCGTTCCAGGCGCGGCAAGGGCAGCCTCGAAGGCAGCTCTATAGACACGCATGGTCACGACGCTATCGATCCGGAACGTGGTCACCAGAAGATAGGCATGAGGAGGATTCTGCTTCAGCGTCGCGTCGGCCGCCTTCCGCTGTCGCGGAAAGACGAAGCCGCGAAAGATCAGCGCTCGGACGAAGTGGAGGGCACCCCATCCGTAGCGCCAGAGAGCCAGAACGCCGATCGTTCCGATGATGCCTTTGCTGACCGAACCGTATGCTTCTGCGGGGAGAGCGGCAGCGTAAGCTGCCACTGCCACCACGTAGAGGATGTGCGCCCCAACCGACTCGGAGAGTCGTGTGCTGCCGTTACCAGCAGATTCCTTGATAGAGGTCACCTGAACACCTTGTCTGGTCGACTCGAACGAGATCAATGATCGGACGCTCGTCATTGATTGCGCTCATCAGCCGCTTGGCTTCATCACGATTGCCGAGGACGAAGACCTCTGCGTGGTCGACGACCTCATCGATATCAGACGTCAGCAGGGTGGCGAGATGCGGCAGGTGCGACTTCACGAACTGCAGGTTGGCACCGGTGAGCTTCGAGACCTGGATATTCGGATCATAGATCCGGATGTCGTATCCTCGTCCGAACAGGCGCTCAGCAAGCTCGACGAGCGGGCTCTCCCGGAGGTCGTCGGTCTCCGGCTTGAAGCTCAGGCCGATGAGGCCGATGCGGCGCTTGCCGGTGGCTGCAACCATCGAGTAGGCACGCCGGAGCTGCTCCTCGTTGGCAGCCATCGTTGCATCGAGAATGGGCGTCGGCACGTCCAACCGGCGCGCCGCAAAGCGCAGGGCCCGAAGGTCCTTGGGCAGGCACGAACCGCCGAATGCGAAGCCGGGTTTGAGGTAAGCCTTGGAGATGTTGAGGCGCGTGTCCGCGCACAACACATCCAACACCACATGACCGTCGATGCCCGCCTCCTTGCAGATATTGCCGATCTCGTTGGCAAAGCTGATCTTCAAGGCATGCCAGGCATTGTTGGTGTACTTCACCGCCTCGGCCGTGCGGATGGAGACGACCCGCGGCTCCACCTTGAAGATCTTGTGCAGCTCCAGGAGGCGGTCGATGGTCGCCTGATCATGGCGGCCGAAGATGATCGCACCCGGATCATAGTAATCGGCAATGGCCGTACTCTCGCGCAGGAACTCCGGATAATAGGCCACGCCGAAGCCCACCCCTGCCTGCCGCCCGGACGCCCGTTCGAGCGCCGGCAGAACGATGCTCTCCATGGTGCCGGGCAGAATGGTGGAGCGCATCACAACCGAGTGAAAGGAGTTCTTCTCGCGGATTGCCGCGCCGATCTGCTCGGCCGCCGCGGCAACATAGGACGTATCGAGAGAGCCGTTCGAACGAGATGGGGTTCCGACGCAGACGAAGGATATGTCGGTGCCGTTCACAGCCTCGCGCACGTCGCTGGTTGCCTTGAGGCGCTTGCTGCCGATTCCGTTTTGGATGAGCTCATCAAGACCCGGCTCGACAATGGGGCTGATGCCCTCGTTGAGAGGACCGACTTTGTGCGGGTTCGGATCAACGGCAATGACGTTGTGCCCGTCATTGGCCAGACAGGCTGCGGAAACCGCTCCGACATAGCCAATCCCAAAAACACTAATTTGCATTAGGCTGTTCCTGCTGAATAACAGTGGAATTGAGGCGCTTATTCTGAGGCGCGCCGGGTACAGCCCATTAAATACTACTGCTCCACTTAAATTCGCGTCACTATTTCGGCTGGAGAGATACCCCCTACGGGTTAAGCAGAGAATTACTCCTTAAAACAGATGCATTTAGCTCAGAAGAGCACCTGCACCGACGGCATCGTGCATTCCGCTCATATGGTCGCCGCCCTAACACGATTCATGCCGATCCTGCGCGCTCCTTTGTCGACGGAATGGAGCAAGCTTTCGAAGGAGCTTGCGCAGGGCAGTACAAGCGGCACCGTTGGGCAAGATGACGTCATCCCAATACGAGAGCGATGGCGTCGATGGGACAATGCGATTGCCGCCTCACCCTAAAGAGGCAGCCGCCCGCTCGACCGGCAGGCAGAATTATCCAGAAGTGCCATACGCTAATCCTTCTGCGCCTTTCGAGATCTGAGCCCGCGCTACCTCCAAAGAGGCACTCATTTGCGCATCACTGGAGCAATGCGAATGCGTCTCGTCACGACTCATGCGCAACTCTGCAAAGTATCATGAGGCTCCGAAACTTCAGCCCGACGAGCATCATTCGAGCACACGCGCTGAACTCTTACGGCCAAGCTGACGCCCTATTGCCACGATTGAGAGTGAAAAATTCTCCTGAACAAGGGGAAACACATGAGTTCACGCCTCATTCTTGCATGTGCGGCCATCGTCTGTGCGATCCCGGCTGCAGCATCAGAGCGCGCCACGATCGATGCCCTGGTGGCACGCCACGCCAAGATCCACGGCGTTCCTGAAGCACTGGTTCATCGCGTGATCAGGCGGGAGAGCGGCTATAACCCGCGCGCCCTGAGCCGCGGCAATTACGGTCTGATGCAGATCCGCTACGCGACGGCGCGCGGTATGGGTTATCGGGGGACGGCAGCGGGACTGCTCGACACAAACACCAACCTGACCTACGCTGTGCCTTACCTCGCCAATGCCTACAAGGTAGCAGGCGGCAATCACGATCGTGCGGTCGCCCTCTATGCCGGAGGCTACTACTACGAAGCAAAGCGCAAGGGCCTGCTCCACGCCCTGCGCACCGGGATCAGCGATCCCGAGGCGACGGGATCGATTGCGGCATCCACGAGCGCGGCCCCCTCGTCGGCCTACACATCGGGCAGCGCCCGCTAGCAGCGGCCGGTCGGCAAGCTCGCCGAGTCCGAGGCTTGGCGAGCCTGCCCATCTGCACGAGGATCCCGTCAGGCGGATTCGATCTCGACCCCTCCATCCGCCAGCTCCTTGAAGCCTCCAATGTTGTATACGTCCGTATAGCCCATGTCCTTCAGCACCTTGCCCGCCAGGGCTGAGCGGCCGCCGGAGGCACAATGCAGCAGGATGGTCCTGCTCTTCTCGAAAGCGGGATTATGATAGGGGCTCTCCGGGTCGGCCCTGAACTCGAGCATGCCCCGTGAGACGTTGACAGCACCCTTGATTTTCCCGGTCTGCTGAACCTCCGTGGGGTCCCGCACATCCACAACGAGAACATCGCTCGAGCGCATCCTCTCGGCAGCCTCGCTGGGTGATAATTTCGGCACTGAGGCGTTGGCTTCAGCCAACATATCCTTGACGGTTCGAGCCATAGCATTCTCCAAAGGCTGTTCTGCCCACCGGCAGGGCACAAAGGCTCGATCCGTCTCGAAGCCGTGTCAAGAAGGCGCGAGCCTGCAGCGACGCCCGGGGAGCCCTCCCCCACCTTCATGCGTTGTCGACAGGTGCGATGCATGCCGCTCGATCGAGTTATGAGCGGAGCATGATCGCCGTCAGGAAGTGAGGATCCTCATGCGGGAAGGGACGGTGGCATGCCACGAGAAGTAACCGGTGCCGACGGGGTGGCATGGTCCTGCATTCAAGCGTTTGCAGGTCTCGGCAACGACCCGGAGAAGAAGGATGCAGCCCGCGTGGAGGGCGATGAAGGCAGGGTTCATGTGGTCTGCACACCATCAGGTGGCGCAAAATCCGTGCGACTCGAACTTCCGGAGGACTGGGAACGGAGTCTCCAGGATGAAGAGCTGCTGAAGGAGATTCATGACCGTCTTGCCGAAGAGCCATCCTCTGCCGCACGATCCGAAACGTGATGAGCGAAGCGCCTGACATCGCATTCCTCGACTTCGAGGCCTCCTCCCTCGGCAAGCAGGGCTACCCCATCGAGGTCGCCTGGGTTCTAGGAAGCGGCGAAGAGGAGAGCCACCTGATCAGGCCTGCCTCCTCCTGGACAGACTGGGACGAGGAGGCCGAGGCAATCCATGGCATCTCCCGGGACCGGCTGAGAGCCGAAGGAGAGCCGGTGGAAGACGTTGCCCGGCGCATGGTCTCCACCCTCTCGCATCGTGCCCTTTATGCGACGGCCCCGTCATGGGACGGGAAATGGCTCAGCAGACTCTTGCGCACGGCCGGCCTTCCGCGCCATACGCTGCGCCTCGAGGACACGGAGGTCGCGCACAGGCGCGCCATCGACGAAGCGTTGAGGGCCGCCCCTCTGCCGGCCGAGCTCCACCACGGCATCGTGCGGGATATCCTGGCCCAGGCGCAGCGCAGGGACGATGCGCTCGGCCCGGCCGTCCATCGCGCCCTGGACGATGCCCGACGGGAGCTGCATCTGTGGCTCGACATCCGCCGCCGCGCAGAAGATGTCGTGATGCAATGGCGGAGCGATGGGCAATCCTCCCTGCCGCCGCAATAGGCGCGACAAGGACTGTCGGCGACATCGCTTCCAGCTTGCTTTCCAAGAGCATGCCGTCAGTCTGCATTGGGTATCGAGGGTGGAAGGTCCTGATCCGGGCGGGTGAGAATGTCGATGCGTCGCCCGTCGGGCAGTTGAATGGTTCTCAGGCGCATCACCTGAAGGCCTGCGTCGACGCCCTCCTGAGCCGAGCCATAGCGAAGGATCCGCGCCCGGCGCTCGGCCCCGTTGCGCGGCTGGGCGTGGGATGCCGTGGTGTCCGGCTCGCGGCGACGGACCACACGCTCTTCCCTCTTCTGGCTGCGTGTTGAATCGCCTGCCTGTTGCGATGGGCTTCTCGCCCTGCGATCGGGCTGGATCTTCTGCTTGGCCTGTTCTTCGTTCGCCGGCTTGCGGCTGGGGGCCTGCGCGCTGGCGTCTTCCGCTGTCTCCCCTCCACCCTTGGCAGCTTGCGCGGTGGAGGGCGCAGGCGGGGCGGTGGGCGGCTGCGCAGGGGCGGCCGCCTGGGCCGGAGCCGCGGCGGGCGGTGGCGCCGGCGTTTGAGACCGAGTCTCGCCTTCCGGAGGCGGATCGACCCAAGGGCGCCCGGCTTGGGCCAAGCTTGCCGGCGGGCTCACAAGCACGCCGAGAAGCGAAGCTGTGAGCAGCCAATGGGACCGCAATCCTGTCATGACATAACTCCCTCTCGCTGTCTGAAGAACGCATCTTGTGCAAGGCATGGTTCCACAGACACTCGCCATGAGGGCGTCATTAGAAGCGAAGCTGCCGTCGTAATAGGTTTCGGGACAGCCCGTCGGGCAACGGTCAATCCTCCGCCCCGGCGGCTTCCGCGGCTGCCCAGAGACTCAGCACGGCATCAGGGTCGGTCACCCGGAACAGCTCTTCCATCGAAAGCCCGATGGATGTGCCGTAGCGCAGGATTTTGTCCCGGTCGGCTTCGAAGATGTCCCTGTCCGCCCATTCCGGCCGGGCATCGATCAGGGCGTTCATCATTCTCCAGATGCGATGGGATTGAGACGGGCCGAACATCCACCCCTCCTCCATTGACTTCCATCCAGTAACGACTGCCAGCAAATCCAGAACAAATGATGAACGATCCGCCGTTCTTTGCGTTTCGGGATTGCTCGTCACGACAAGATCAGTTCCGAAACGTTACAATAGTCGTCGTCACTGACGCCGGAAGCGGTTTGAAATAACCTTGAATAAGGCTCCTACCCCTAAAGGATATCGTCAAATCCATTAGCCAGTCATTCCCGCATCGTTTATAGACATATATTCAAGTTTAATCTGTGTGCGGCGGAATGAAACGTCTGTTCTCGGAAGTCTATTTGCACCTGATCGCAGGGATCATCGCAATAGGCATTCTCGGCATTTCTGCCCACACCCTCTGGGTTGACCGCCTCAGCACCTTGCAGGAGGCGGAGCGATCCTCCCGGAACGTGCTGACGGCCGTTGCCCGGGATCTTGACGGCAGCCTAGAGCTCCTGGATCTGTCGCTGAAAGGGGCCATGGAAGGGCTGCGCCATCTGAACTTCCGCGACATGCCCGCCGACCTGCAGTACCGGATGCTCTTCGACCGGGCGGCGTCATCCTCTTTCATGGGAACCCTGCTGCTCGTGGATGCGGCCGGCAACCTCATCGCGGATGCGGGCCCGATCATCGCCCCCCGCTCCCTCAACGTTGCTGACAGGGAGTACTTCACGGTCCACAAGGAGAACTTGCACCTCGGCCTCTATGTGAGCCGCCCTTTCAGGAGCAAGACGTCACAGGGCGAGATCAGCATCGCGATCAGCCGGCGCCTTTCCAATGCGGATGGGAGCTTCGCCGGCGTCGTCATGGGGGCGCTGCCCCTGGACACCATCAACCAGCGCTTCAGCAACCTGAGCCTGGGCGCGAAATCGGCCATCAACCTCTTTCGCAACGACGGCATCCTGCTGACGCGCTTTCCCTATGACGAAAAGCAGATCAATCAGGATCTGAGCGGTTCACCCCACGTCCAGCGACTCCTGCGGGAGAAGTCCGGCACCTTCGAGTCGATTTCGCCCATCGATGGCGTGCGGCGCATCATCTCCTTCGAGAGACTGGAGCGCTACCCCCTCGTTCTGACCGTTGCGCTCTCGGTGGATGACGTCTTCTCCTCCTGGTGGCGGAAAGTCTTGATCCTGAGCGTCGTGACCCTTGTGCTCTGCTGTGCCGTGGTGGGGCTGACGATCCTCTTCCAGCGCGAGCTGAAGCGCCGGACGCGCGCGGAGACGAAGCTCAGGCGCATCGCGAGAACCGACGACCTGACGGGCCTTCCGAACCGCCGCGCCTTCCGGGAGACCTTCGAGCGCGAATGGCGCCAATCCGTTCGCTCGAGCACCGCCCTGTCGCTGCTCTACGTGGACGCGGACTACTTCAAGAACTTCAACGACCGTTATGGCCATGGCAGGGGAGACGAGGTCCTGCGCGCCATCGCCGGGGCGCTGGACGCCAACATCCGCCGTCCCCGCGACGTCGCTGCCCGCTTCGGCGGCGAAGAGTTCGTCATCGTGCTCCCGGAAACGGATCTGGCGGGTGCCCTGACGATTGCGGAGAAGATCCGCCAGACCGTCACCGCCATGAGCATCGCCCACGAAGGCAGTCCCTACCATATCGTGACGGTCAGCATCGGCGCCGCATCCGTTCAGCCAAGCCGCGGCAGCGACAAGGAGATCCTTCTCGAGGCCGCCGATCAGGCGCTCTATCAAGCCAAGGCATCCGGGCGAAATGCCATCCACAGCCTCAAGGCCGAGGCCCGTCTGCTCCGCAGGATGCTGCCGAACGCAGCCGCGTGACCGGAGAAGTTCAGGCCAGCGCGATGCACTCGATCTCGATGTCGAACTCCATGGGCCAGGACGCCACCGGCACGAAGGTCCGCGACGGCGGGCTGCTGGGGAAGAAGCGCGCGTAGACGCGGTTGATGGCGCCGTAGAAGCCGGCATTGGCCGCATAGATCCGCACCATCACCACCTTGTCGAGCGAGGTTCCGGCGCTCTCCAGGCAATGCTGCAGCGCCCGCAGGGACGCCTCTGTCTGCACCTCGATATCGCCTTTGACGAAGCCGCCCGTCTCGAGATCGAATGGCGGCGTTCCCGACACGAACACGAACCCGTTCGCCCTCGTCACCATGGACAGCGGAACACCCACCCGACGCACGCCCTCCGACAGAACGGGAACTTCGACGATCTCCTTCGACATGCTTGGTCCTCCTCTTGTACAGGAGGCAGTGTAGCGGGAGGGGAAGGCCGTGCCAGCGTTATATCGCGCCAAAAAGGCCAGCCACGCTCAGCAGCACCGGCACGATATCAGCGAGTCCCAAGGATGAAGGTCTGGTAGCGGAGGACCGATCTCGCCAGCCCTCAACCTGCTCGTATTGGGTACCAGCTACCTTCTCTCGGCTCAAATCAAAGATTTCAAGCGACGTCAGCTTAGTGCCAGGACCGGCCATTCGCGAGCCCTTGTGCCTTCACGGCGGCATTCCCGCCTCCTCCAGCCGGCTTTGCAACTGCCGGCGCATCGAAGGGTTACAATAGCGCTCCTGGAACAGGAACCGCGACACAGTAAAGTTCGGTTTTCCCACAATCGCTTCCCTGACAAGCGGGTGGGCTTCCTCCGGCCGGTTGAGCGCCATCAGCGCCGCGGCCCGGTACAGCCGCGAGCGGAACGTCTGGAACACGAGCTTGCCCAGGGCTGCGAGTGCCTCCTCGTAGCGGGCCATTGCATAGAGGGCGATGCCGCGCTCCTCGACGCACCACACCGGCAGCAGTGGATCAAGAGCCTCCGCCTCGTCGAGCAGCCGTAGCGCCTCCTCGGGCTCGCCGATGAACGTCGCGACAGCCGCACAGCGCGCCTTGATGTAGGCGTCGGACGGGTTCAGCTCCATGGCCCGGCGCATCAGCACCGCGGCCTGGTCGAAATCGCCCTTCAGCAGCGCGAAGAAGGACGCGATCCGGTTCGCCTCGGCGTCGCAGGGATCCAGCTCCAGCGCCCGGCGAATGTCCGGCTCGCTCTCCAGATAACTGAACTCCGGGAGGTCGGACGCCGCGCAGACCCGCCAAGCGTAGGCCGTCCCGTAGTTCGGGTCGAGTTCGACGGCGCGGGTGAACCATTGCACTGCCTCGCGGGAGTGCTCCTCCAGTACGCCGCCAAGACGGTGCTGCTCGAGTCCGCGGAGGAAGCATTCAAAGGCTGACATGTTCTCGGGGGGCTTGCGCCGGGCCGTGACCATGCTGTCATCCTCCATCCGGCCGAATACCGTCGCAGCAATCCTAGCCGCCGTCCTGTCGAGCAGGTCCGGGAGTTCGGCGAAGGGACGCGAGATCTTGTCGCTCCATATGACTGAGCCCTTCTTCGTCTCAATGAGGGTGAGGCCAATCCGCATCTGATCACCAATCCTCTGGACCCGCCCCTCCAGGACGTATTCGACGCCCAGCGTGGCACCAACCTTGACCGGATCAGCGTCGGCAAGGGCGAAGCTCGCGCTACGAGAGCTGACGAACAGGCGCCGGAAACGAGCCAGTTCGACAATGAGCTCATCCGTCAGCCCTTCGGCCAGGAACCGCTGATCTTCGTCCCCGCCCATGACACGGAACGGTAGGACCGCGATCGATAAGGGGCGTTTCTCTACGGCAGCTGGGATGCGTGTCGGTGCGGTTTGCAGTCTGTGCCGTGCCAGCTCCTCCCGCAGCCGGTAGATGCGAATTGGCTGCGACAGGTTCTTCAGACGTCGCTCCCCCAAGTCTTCGAAGGCAAAGGGCGAGTTGCGCCGCACGTGGTCGAAGAACACCCCACTGATGAAGATGCTGTCGGGGTCCGCCTCCTGCTGGATGCGGCTCGCGACGTTCACTCCGTCCCCGAGCAGATCGCTCCCCTGGACCACGACATCGGCAAGATGGAGCCCGAAGCGCAGCCTGAGCGGATCGGCCTCTATGCTCTCGGTGCCCGCGAGCGTGCTGCGGATCTCGGCCGCACAACGCAGGGCGTTGATGGGGCTGGCAAACTCCGCCAGCCAGGCATCGCCTGCGGTGTTGAAAATCCGGCCGCCGAGGGAGGCCGCCTTCTCCCTCACAAGCTCCCGGCAACGGGCCACCCGGCCGGCCGTATGCTCCTCGGCCTCCTCCATGAGGGACGAATAGCCGACGATGTCGGCCACCATTATCGCAGTCAGGCGGCGCTGCATGGTAACCTTCCCGCACGAGACCATGTTCGGGCCGGCCCAACTCCGCCTGGCTGGGCGAGAGCTGTTTGCCCTCGGAACAATCTACGCCCTGCTGGTCCGGAGGGCGAGCCGTCTGGAGAGATTATGGGTCCTGATGCCGCTCCTTTCCGGTTGCTGCCTCGGGCTCATGAGTCCGAATACTGGGTGGTGACGAGGTTGACCGCTCTCATCAGCCGAACCTGGCCGGCGACGAGAACGGCTTGTTGGCATCAACCACGAACAGCGCGAACTCACGCAGGTCCTCGGAGCCGCTATTCGACCCCACCATCGGCATGTCTGCCCCTTGGCCAACCATGCTCTGGCCAGCGGTGAGGCGAGCCACCCAGTGTGGCGCTTTCTGGGTCAACTCGCCCTGAGCACGTAGAATGCCTCCGAGCCCGGATGCGTGTGCGTCGCCGTGGCGCTGCCCTTCGGACCGCCGGCCTCGTTGACCGCAGCAGATACTCCTGAGCCGTGATGCGAGGAATAGGCCCGATCTCAGCAACCACCGTGCCGCCCTTGGCACCCTCACCCGCGCGGCGCAGCGTGAAGAGCCAGACCTTGCCGTCGTACTCGGCCACCAACCCGAGGGGATCTGCCGCCGCCTGTTCCTTCGCGTCAAATGTGTTGATATGCCGGAATAACTCTCCGGGGGGCAGCTCCGTCACCTTCTTATCGGCCAGGGGTTTACGAAGAAGCCTTGCTGTGCCGATGCTGGCGCCGACAGGATCAGAAATCCCGGGATCAATCCTGCAAAAAGCTTTTGTTTCATCTCGCAACCCTCCTGCGCCGGAGGAGCCGTAGCGCGAGCGTATGGCTCCACCTGGAACCCATTTGCCCAATGCGCGCTTAGCTGCCGTTCAGGCCGGGAGATCTAGGGAGGCTGGAGCAGGCCACGGGCTCTAGGTCTCATCAGGAGTTTGGTCGATCGGCCACAATGTCACCCCCGAATGATGTGGTCTGCGCAACCTCGATACTCCGCCCGCATTCACTGCAACCGGGGCAGCGAGAGGCAGCTCTGGGTCAAGAGCAGACACCTGCCATCGATGGAAAGACTGCTAAGCCAACAGAAGCCATTGAGCTTTTCACGTTGGAGGCACTACCTTTCAGGAGGCTAGAACCTGTTATTCTGCAATCACTCTAAGCACTCAAGTGATTGATGGTAGCGGAGGTCCGTTACAGCGCATCCCCCACTACAGAAGCCCCTATGTTCCTGTACCGTTCTCGGGTGGCTTAGCCGAGAGAAGGAGCCCCGCCAGCCCGAAGGCCAGAGAGGCAGGGTGCACGGGCCGGGTTTGCCTCCGGCACGGTTAGAATAGCTCGCGCTTCAACAGACGGGTCATGAGGCCGTCCGATCTCCCTTCCCGCACCGAGCCGGACGCCCGATGCCGTGCTGGAACAAAGTATCATTCTGAGCGCCGGTCGATATTGTCACATCGTTCAGGAAGCCGGAAAGTCGATAGGCCTTTAATCTTACGCGCGCGCGACATGACGCAAAAAAGCCCCTCCCCGGCCGGAAGCCGGAGAGGGGCAAATCAGGGTGTTCAGGTCAAGCCGCCATCAGGTTGTCGACGGCAGCGCGGAGGTCGTCAAGGGATCCATCGTTCTGGAGAATCAGATCCGCCTGCGCCGGCAGCTTCTCCGAGGGATGATCCGACAGCGGGCCGACGCCCGGGCGCCGGACCTCGATCAGCAGCGCGCCACGGGCGCGAAGCGCCTCCGCTTCGTTGGGGAACCGCACACTTTCCTGCGCGACCCTTCCTCCCCCAGCGATGATCTTGTCCGCCCTGGCGAGCCAGAGCGAGAGCCACAGGTCCGGCCGGATACAGACCCGGCCCCACTCGTTTCCGAGCGTCTGCTGCGCCCAGGTCGAGGTGACCCCAAGTTCTGGGATCACCTCCCGTTTCAGATCCCCGTCCACATACCGGGCGATGGTTTCCGCATCGTGCCCGATTTCCCGCAGAAGTGTGCCCAGCATGGCCTTGAGCGGCTGGACGATATGGGGCGACTGATAGCCGTGACGCTCCCGCAGGAGGCGGGCTACCTCGCTCTTGCCTGCGCCGGCATAGCCCATGAGGCCAATGAGACGGTGCTTCATGCGGCCTCCCTTTCCGGCAGCGACACCCAGCCCACACTCTTGCCAGCCCCCGGCTCCTCCACCTTCACGCTCCAGCGGCTCGTGATGCCGCGGCGCGGATGGACGAACCAGAGGGGCTGCGACGGCTCGCCCGGCGGGGCCCGAAGGACGTTCTTGGCGAACTCATCGAAGCCCTTGAGGGAGGAGGCCACGATGGCGCGCGGCAGCCAGAGCTCCTGGTGCCAATGGCCCATCAGCAGCACGTCGTAATCCCGCCCGGAGGAGGTCGCCTGCCCCCGCGTTTTCACCTCGCCGCGCATGATCGGGCCGATCGCGCCGATGATGCCGTCACCGCCCTTCACCCCCAGCTGATCGCCGTGCATGGCGAGGTAGCGCTGGTTGTAGATCCGGTAATAGACCTCGTTCGATTCCGGGATGTCGAAGTGGAACTCCGGCCTTCCCTCGAAATGGCGAGCGAGCAGCTGGTAGATCAGCCAGTCGTAGTTCTTGAAGACGTAGCGCTTGTGTTCCGGCTTCACCGTGGCCCGGCCGTGGTTGCCGGACGCGCAGGGCACGTAGACACGCCCGAACTCGGCCGCCAGCGTCTCCAGACCCCACACCAGCAGATCACGCGCCCGAAGAGCCGAGGGGATCGATTCCTCCGCATCCGTCTTCGCCAGTTCGGGATGGAGCCCGCCGGAGACGAAATCTCCGAGCAGGTTCACCACGATGCCGGGATAGCGACCCGGGCCGTGGTGTCGACACAGATGAACCGTAGCGTCCACCAGGCGGCGCACCCGCGCCTCGGCGGTCGCGATGTCGTAGACGTTCAGGCCGTTGGTCTCGGCCCGGGAGACGACCTCGCCGAGGTGCCAATCCGACCAGATCGTCGCCGGCACCTCGGGGGTGCGGTCGGCCGAGGCCTTGTCCGGCGAGAGCAGCCAGCGCGGCGGCTCGGTGGGCGCATCGGCGATCCGGCCGAGGATCGCGCGAACGCTCTCCTCCGTCAGCTCGGCCCGGTGCACCTCCTTCAGCTCCTTGCGCAGCCGCTTGTTCTCGTCCTCGAGGGCGACGATGCGGCGGTCGGCCGCCGTACCGCCGAGGCGATGGGCACCCGCTTCGGCAGGCTCCGTCGCTTCGGAAGGAAGCTCGGCGGCGCCTTGTTCCTCCCGGATGCGGGCCGCAATCCGCCAAGCGGAACGACGGCCGACGCCAAGGGCATCCGCGTGGTGCGCAGGCGGAACCTGTGGCCGCTCTCGGATGCGTCGCTCCAATTCGGCCTCCACCTCCGGACGAATGTGCTGCCCCTGAACGGGCTTGGCTTTCTTGCTCATGAACGGCCTCACCGTGGCGTCAGGGGATAGGGCAGATACTTGGCCAGCATGCCGGCCGAGAAGCTGCCGATGGCGATCAGGATGCCGAGGAGCCAGCGGGCGCCTTTGGCCTGCAGGAGGAGATCCCGCAGTTCGGTGACCACGCGGGTGTTGCGCTCCTGCATTTCGGTCAGGTGCTCGACCTTGACCTCCAGGGCGGCGATCCGCTCGCGGGTATCGTCGCTCATTTCGCGAGCCCTTTCCTCAGATCGTCATAGAAGGCGAGCGCCCGGCGCCCGCATTGCGCCTTCTCCAGCTCGGAGCGGCGCAGGCGGGCGATGAGGCCGAAGACCTGGCTTTTGGTCAGCGCGCCCGGGCCTGGCTCCGGCACGAGGCGCGCGAAGCAGGAGGGCAAGTCCGCGGGCATGGCAGGCAGATCAGCGCGCGGCGCGGAAGTGCTGACGCAGGCTGTCAGTGTCAGCAGGATCGAGGCAGACGCGATCCCCGTCTTGAAGGTTCTGGGCATCGGCCTCGGCTTTCTGCTGAAGGTCGCGCAGGAGGGTTTCGTTTTCGGCGTAGCGCGCGGCATCGGCCGCACGGGCAGCCTGCTCGGCGGTCCAAAGCTGGAGAAGCCCGTCACGCTGCTCCTTGACAGACTTGAGCTCGGCGCTCCGGTCGGCATCGGCATACCCCTTCAGGTAGCCGGCGCCTCCGGTCGCAATCAGGGCAGCCAGGCCGCCCGCGATGATCCAGGGGTTCAGGTTCAGCATGGTCAGAGATCCGCCATGCAGAGTTCCCGTTCCGCCGCGCGGCGGCGGACGAGGCCCCGGAACTTGATCTTGTTGGCGTAGACGAACTCCATGAGCTTGTCGCACGCTGCCCGGATGTTTCCGGCGTTCACGAGAGGGGCGATGCTTTTGCAGTACCGGCCCGTGCCGAGGTTCCAAGCGAATGATGTGAAGGCCACCCACTGCCGGTCGGTGATCGCGACCTTGGTGCATGCATCGACGGCTGCGCCGTAGCGCTCCTCGATTCCCTTGCGCAGGCCTTCCTTGCACTCCTCGATCGTGCGCCTGTCGCCTTTCTTGACCCCTTCGGTTTCGCCGTAACAGATCGTCCAGGGGTGCCCCTTCGTGGCGGGATCGGGATAGGCGAAGGTCTGAACGCCCTCCCAGCCCCCCGTGAAGGTCATGCAGAGCGCGACGGCCGCCGCCGACCGTCGTTTCGTGATCACACGGCCCATGGGTCGGACTCCGTCTGCTCGGACGCCCCGCCGGACACGGAGTCCTGCTTGATCACGCGGGCGACCAAGATGGCGCCGAGCAGGACCAGGACGGCCCAAGGGGGCAGTCCGCCGACCTGAAGCACGTATTCGAGGACGATCTCGGCGAGCGCCCCCAGGTAGACCACCTGCGCGCTGAGGCCCTTCGTCAGCACGGTCTTGACGTTGTCGATGAGTTTCATGTTTGCCCCCAAAGAAAAAGCCGCCCAGCGGGGCGGCTGTTCTGCGGCTGACGGTCAGCCGGGATCACAGATCGGCAAGGACGGTGTCGGGTTCATCCCCAATCCAGCCACAACGGCGGATCAGTGACGGTGGCCCCGCCCAGCGCAATAGCAGTTAGGCTGGTCCCTTCCCCGCCATGACGGATACCTTACGCTCCGCCGAGATCAGGCTCTCATCGACCAGCTTCTGCAGGCCTGCCTCCGTGCGCGGATCGTCGAGGTCGATGAACTGCGCTCCGACGGCCCGGTCGTACCAGAGCTTGATCGCCGGAAAGGTCATGGAGGCTTCTACAAGCGTCAGTTGCTCGGGCTCCTTGAACAGGTCCATGAACTCGAGGAAGGAGAACCGGCGCTTGGGAGGGTCGCTCGCCTGGTCCGCCTCAGCCAGGGCTTTGAACAGCTCCTGCTCCGTCGGCAGTTCCCTGCCGTAGCGTTCCCGAATGCCATCAGCGTCCGCCGTCTCGACGAACGCCTCGTAAGACGAGACATCCCGGTAGCCGTCGAGGATGCCGAGATGCGTCAGGGCGCGACGGATTGCGATTTCATCGAGTGTCATGATCAGCCGACCTTCTGGATGGTGATAAGGGTATAGCGGTTTGGAGCGCCAAAGGTATTCGACAGACCAAGTCCGTAGGTCTGCCCTGAGAACCCAACCTGATCGACGCGCTGTTCAATGCGGAATGTCTTGGTTGATGCTATGTTGATCTCGGTGAAGATGATCGCATAGGAATTCACAAGGTCAGCCGATCCGGCGTCGTTCGCGTTCGCGGTCGTGCTGTAGTCCACCACGACGGCATCGGAGACGTTGTAGAGCCGCGCCATGTGGCGCTGGACGGCCTCACCGAGTACATAGGCTTGGAAGAGATATCGCCCCGCTTGAAGGGTGAACTGATCGGACGACAGGGTCACGATACCCTTCGGATCGGCGATGATCGCATTGGTCTTGCGCGTGAACCAGGTGTTGGCGGCCGGCGCATTGCCGGCATTCGTTCCGGCCGGCTCCGTGTGCGCGAGCACGGCATAGGACGACGCCTGGGCTGAGATCAAAGCTCTGATGGCCTTGAGAAGCTGGGTCGTGTCGCTTTCGCTCGGCGTCAGCACCTCTTTGATGACGTTGACGATCTCACGCTGCGGATGCTCGACGGCCCGCGGCGGGATGCGCGAGCCCTGCGTGCCGGCCGCGAGGTTGCGGCCGACATAGCCGACGCTTTCATTGAAGGGATCCGGCGTACCGGAGGGCGCGACATAGCGCATCAGGAAACTCCCGAAGTGGTTGAGGCGGAATGGAAGGGGGATGGAGCCTCAGGCGGTCAGGGCCTGAAGCTCCGCATTGGAGAGGCGCTCGGGGAAGTAGGTGATGCGCCGGATGTAGCCATTGAGAGGAACCGTACCTCCCGGCCGGGTTCCGAGACGCAAGGCCGACACGGCCGGGATAGCGGCCGCCCCGGTCGCGACTGCGGACCCGCCACTCGAGACACCGCAATCGGCCGCCTTGTAAGCGCCCGCGATGCGCGACACGCTGCCATCGGCGATAGCTGCGCCTGGGGCCACATCGAACCCTGTGACACCGCCGCTCGTCACCACAAACCCACCGATGTTCGGGATATTGCGCGTGATCATCATGCGGTTTGACGCGGTGCCGTCATCGATGTGCAGGAGGGTATCCGATGCAAGCCCAGCCGTCCCGGGGTTATGAAGCGCCTCGGCATAGAAGGTGCCCTCGACCGGATTGAACTCTGCCCCGAGCACCCGCGTGATCTGATCGGCCTGGCGCGTCACGACAGCATTCGTGACGGTGCTAGTGATCGGAGACGTGATGAACGCCCCTTTCTGCAGGTCCGCGATGCCAATCCGGAACGTATGGTCGAACGGGGCACCGACAGGAACCGTGACGATCAGGAACGTATGCGCTCTGGCCACCGATGCGCCATTGAGCGTCCGGTTCTCAGTCTTGAACCTTGCATCCTTCAGGGAAGCAGCATCGAGCAACGATTGCGGAATGGTCGCACTCAGATCAGAACCCGCTGAGGCCCCTGTGTTCGTGCTCTGGCGGATGCAGTATTGCGCCTGCGAGGGTTTACTCCCGGACAGTTGCCGGATGAAGACCGCCGCTGAGACGACATCGTTAGGTGCAAAGTTGTTCTGGTTGCCGTTGCTCCATGCAAACGCCCAGTAGGTGCGGTCGTTGTTCTGGCCGTTGGTGTGAACCCTCACGTCGAAGTAGGGGATGCCATCCTCGGTGCCGGTTCCAAGAACCTGCCAGATCTGGGCAGCGGTAAAGTCCCCCGATCCCATGCCTGTCGGCAGCGCGCCGCCCGCGCCCTTCGCGCCGACGACCGCCCCAAGATTGGCTGGGTTGGTGAGGTAATTGACGCGCGCCTCCTCGACCAGCAGACCGTTGTCAGTGATGCGCGGCTCGTTGGCCGCAAACGACACCCAGGTGCCGTCCGCGCGCTGCGCCATGCCGGGAGAGGCGCGCACACAGGTGAAAGCCGCCGCCCGCTCCGTCGTGGTGCGGTCAATGGCATAGACGTCGTTCACGAAGTCGAAGTCGAGACCGCTGCCCTCCATCGACCAGAAGGCCACCGTGTAATCGAACACGACCGTGGTGTGCTCCGGCGCCACCCGCCGGAACAGGCATTCGAGATCGGTGGCGACCACGAAGCCTTCGAGGGGCGTGTCGTCGCACTCTCCCTCGTCGCAATAGAACCAAGTGTCGCCGAGCCCGTTGAGCCGCACCACCCATTCATGGTGCCCGTTGACGTTCACCACCGTGTCGTCGCCGTCGCATTCCGACACATCGCAGATGAAGTCCGCGGGCTCGGTGATGGTGACCTCGTAGCCGATCGAGGCGGCCAGGCACACGAAGTAGGCCGGGCTCGACCCTCCCTGCGCGCCGAAGCGCGCCCGAACGGCATTGATGCGGCCCTGCACGCCGGATTCCGGCGAGGTGCAGGGATCGGGTAGGCCGTACTCCGCCTCCCAGTCCTCAAGAGAGAACGTGATGCCGGAGGGAAAGCACTGCGCGGCCGTGTCGAAGGCAACCTTGTAGAGGTCCGCCATCCAGCCGGCCATGGCCGTCCAGACCTTGCGCATCACCGGCGAGGCGCCGGTGCCGTCGCTGGCTTCGTCCGTGCCCCAGATCACGCCGCGCGGGGCGGTGGCGATCACCTGCGGCAGCAGATCCTCCTGCGCCGGAGCACTCAGCCGGTCGCCCACGGAGGGCGGCGAGGCAGGCAGCAGTGCGCAAGGCCAGCCGGGCTGAACCGCCATGAGGGGAACTCCTTAGACCGTAGTGTAGGAAACCGTGCCGAGCACCGGGTAGTGCGCCGGCGTGGAATAGGTGAGGTATTCGGGCAGCCCCGGAAGGGAGTGGCTTTCCTCGCCGGTGGCGCGCGAGATCGCCTCCGAGATCCAGGCGCGCGGCAGCTGGAAGCTCTTGGAGGGGGTTGCCGGCGCGGCGCGGTCGGCGAACATCGCCTTCAGCTCCGCCTCGACGGCCGCGCGGATCGCCGGTGTGTCCTGGCTGAGGTTCGCGATGGTGAGGTTCACCGCCTGCGGCACCGGCGCCACGACCGTGACACGCGCCGTCACCGGACGGCGGATCGGGTCCTGCACATAGGCCTGCACCGCCGCCACGTCGGCTCCGGTCGGGATGCCGTTGACGCGGTCGGAGCGCAGGAAGCAGATCCAGACCTCGCGCGCATCGCCGATGAAGCTGTCGACGAAGACGCGGGTGATGGCGCCGGAGCTCTCCTTCACCCAGCGGATCCAGTCCGTGGCCGAGCCGCCCTGGGGCGGGTTGCGCTTGCGGTCGAGGATGCGCTGGCGGAAGCTCTCGACCGGCTCGACATCGGCGCCGCCTCCCAAGCCGCCCGACGCGACCGTGGCGGTCGTGCCAAGGCCGGGCACGACGCCGGTATCGACGAGGCTCAGGACCTGCCCGACGTCGGTGTTGCCGCTCGCTCCAGCGGTAAGCGCCTCCAGCTGGATGCTCGTTGCAGCCCCTGCTCCGACGGCGCTGGCGCGGGTGCGGAACAGCGCCCCATCGGCTCGGCGGAAGGTGAGCCCGAAGGGGATCACCGTGCCGGATGGACATGAGATCGTCGCCGCGCCGGTCGCTGCCGTGGCCGGGATGCGGGTGATGCCGAGCTCAAAGCCGTGGCGGGTCAGCCAGACCTCGTCGGCCGTGGAGGCGAAGAGCTGCCGGTAGAGAAAGCCCAGCCGCAGGTGCCATTCCTTGGCGTGCAGGGCGAGCACCTTGGCCAGGATCGGAAAGAGGTTTGGCCACAGGTCGATGGTGGCCCCTTCCGTCGCATTGGCGATGATCAGGCGCGCGCGCTGCGACAGTTCGGAGAGCTTGGGAACGACAAAGGTCATTGAGCCAGTTTCCAGAGGGGATCGAAACGAACATTCGCGGAGGTGCGGCCGTCACGGCCGATCACCGCCACGTCGAGAGCAATGCGCCCTTCCGCCTTCTGCACCACCGCCTTCACCTCGATGCGGGCAGCGGCGCCCTGACGGATGAGCGGCTGCAGGGCGCGGCGAGCCTCGTCCTCGACCGCCCTCCCCGTCTCGTCCGTCAGCTCGTGCCGCCGGTAGAGCCAGAGCTTGGAGCCGAGCTCCGTCTCGCTGCGAGAGGCGTCGATGTCGAAGCCGTCGCCAGGCCAGCCGCGGGCGTCGCCGGCATGCTCGTGCCGCAGCTCGTCGGCGGATGCCCGGGCGTCGGTCAGCAGGCAGAGCACGATCGCGGTGGCGATCGGGTTCTGCGCTCGCAGGCCGGTGCGCTCGTCGAGCACGAAGTCCCCGGTGGTGCCGTCGACGATCACGACATCGGGCGGCAGGACCGTGCGGTCCGCCGCCGAGAGCGGCTTGATGGTGAGCATGGAGAGCCCTTTCAGGAGCACTCGAAGGTGGGCGAGCCGTCGGAGATCACCGCGCCACAGCCGCACACACTACCGATCCGGGCGGCGGACTTGCCCTCAACCTCCAGGTTCGGCGAGCCGGTGAGGATGGGCGTCACCCCATGGCCGGGGATCGGGCAATCGTGGAGATCGCCGACCCGTGCGATCAGAATGCCGTCGGCATAGGTGCGCGCGGACGACGAGATGATGACCCCGCCATGATCTGAGGAGTCTCCGAGGCGAGCGACTTTGGGCATCAGGAATTGATCTTCACTTTGCCGTCGGCGGTCATCACCAGGGTGGCGGCGCCGCAGACATGCTCGATCTTCTGGGCGTGGACGATGCGCATGTTGCTCTGCACGAGCGACACTGCCGAGCCGTACATGTCGTAGAGCACCGTCCCGCCGAGCTGGGTGGCCTTGGGCCGGTATTGCGGGTGCTCCAGGCCGAGGACCGCAACGAGATCCCGCTTCCCATGCAGGGCCATGCCGATGCCGTGGGAGCCGACGGGCGGATGGGAGGAGAGGCCGAACGGCTGCACCCGGTGCACCCGCGTCAGCTCCTCGCCACCGACGCCGTAGAGGGTGACCGTCTGCTGGTCGCCATCGTCCTGCGTCTCGCGCAGCTCGGTGCGGAAGATGTCGTAGTTCATTCCAACAGCCCCTTGCCGGCATCGTAAGCCTTGTCGGACTTGCCCTTCGGCTTCTTGCCGCCATGGCTGCGCGGATCGACCCAGGTGGTCACCGCAATCGTGCCCTGATGGTTCTGGGTGAAGGTGACGCTGGACAGGGTCATGTCCTGATCCACCCGCTCGCTCGGCAGCTTGATCGCCATCAGGCGTCCGGGCTCCCAGAGCAGGCCGTCAGCGTCACGCCAGGTAGTGACCGTGATCGGGATCGAGGTGCTCGTGCCCTGCCGCCGCAGGCGTTCCCATTGCGCCCGGGTCTTCAGGTCCTCCTCGGTGCCGTCCCCCTCCAGGAACACGACAAGGGGCCGGTAGCGGCCGACCTCCGGGTCGTACTCCTTCACCTCCTGCCGGAGATCCTTGGCGCTGGTGCCGAGCGCGCGCTGCGCCTTCGCCGTCACCTCGGAGAACTTGCCCTCGGCCGAGAAGCTCACCCCGAAGCGCTTGATCGGCGGCTGCCCCTCGACCAACGCCCCGGCATGACGCTTCGAGCCGGCCCGGGTGATGAGCACGCCGCCGTCGGGCTTGCCCATCAGCATCAGGCCCTGCGCGCGCGCCTCCCGCTCCAGGGTCTCGTGAACGCTGTCGGTGGGATAGCGCTGCACCTTCGGGATGGGCTTGAGCGGCACGTCGGCCTCGTAGCCGATGCCGAACTCGTCGAACTCCTTAGCCACGTCGACCAGCGTTTTGCCCTCAACCCGGCCGGTTTTGTGCTTGGCCGGCGGACAGTCGATGGCATCCGCGGCTTTCGACCGGCCGGAGACCCGCACCTCGTGTTGCCCGCCTTCGCCATGGTCGGCCTCGTAGCGGTCGATGTAGCCCCGGCACAGGAGGTCGCCGTTGGTGTAAAGCTCCACCAGCGCGCCAAGCCGCAGCTCCCAGGCATCCTCGTGCCAGGAGGGGTTCGTGGCCTTAAGGCCGAAGGTGATCGCCGCCTGCTCCATCGAGCGGGTGACGTTCACCTCCTGGAAGCCGGCGAGCTTTTTGCCGCCGACCACCAGGGTCACGATCTCTTCGGTCATGAGGCCAGCGCCTCCAGGGAGGTCGGCATGAAGAGCGAGGTCGTCACCCCGTTGCGCGAGACCAGCTCCTCGGCCCGCTCCGGATCGCCATAGAGACGCCAGGCGAGCACCGTTGACGGGAAGGAACGCATGCTCTCGACCAGCACCACGGGCTTCAGGTCGAGGGACGTGCGCGAGAGATGCTCGATGGCGTGCTGCACCGCGTCTGAGGCGGCCCGCCAGACCTCCTCGTTGGTGTATTCCGCGATTTGTTCCAGCGCTGGCTCGGCGGTCGCCATGAGTTCCTGGATGGCAGCCTCCGCCTGCCGCCGGTCGGCATACTCGATGCTGGCGTAGGCGACCGCGGCTTCGGCGAGCAGGGCGGCCTCCAGGCACGCCGCCGCCGCCTTCGCCAAGCGCGACTGCGCCTGTAGAGCCGGGGACGACGTGCTCATCAGCGCCAAGGCATCGTCATAGAGCGTGGTCATCACAGTCCCTTCACGAGTGCGCCCGCCTGCCGGGAAGCGGCGAGCATCATAGGCGCCGCCTGGAGCGGATTGGCAGACCCGCCGATCTCCCGCACCACGCCGGAGAGCGTGCCGACGGCGCCACCGAGACTGGCTGCCGAGGTGAGACCGGAGGCCAGGACCCCGGCGCCTGCCACCTTCGAGGCGAGCGAGGCGCCGAGATCCACCGGCAGCGGCAGGGAGGTCGCGAGATTACCGACCACGCCACCGAGCGCCTGGGTGACGGTGCCGGCCATCGAGAGGCTGGCGCCGCCGAGCAGGGAACCGGCCACACCCGAAAGCATGGAGCTCGCCGCGCCGCCGATTAGCCCGGCCGCCGCACCGGCGAGCCGATCGCCGAGCGCAAGGCTGGGGAACGCCGAACTGGCGCCCGCCTCGACGGCCTCGAAGTCGAAGCCGACATAGCCGAGCCGGTCTTTCGAATGGTTCGTGCTGACGTCGCCCGAGATCCGGACCTCGACCGGCCCAAGCATCGGCAGCATCAGCATGCCGGTTCCCGGGGCGGTCAGGGCAGCGACGAGCGCCGCACCCTGCATGTCCGCCACGTCGTTGGCGATATAGGCGGTGACCCGGTAGCGCCTGGCCTTGCGCCCCATGTCCTCCGTCTGGATCTCCTCCGAGCGGACATACTCGTGCACGGCGACATGGCGGCCGGCAACGATCCCCTCGGTTTCGACGTGGAACGGCACCCCGCGGAACGACGCCGGCCGCAGGGTCTTTGTCCAATCACGCATGGTGAGCCCCTATCGCGGTCCGGCCTTGATGTGCGGCATGGAGGTGCCGACGCTGGCCTGGATGCTGCCGGAGGATTGAGCGGACATACCAGTCACTTGACCGCCGTCGACCTTCACCTTGACCTCGACGGTGGCTTTCGACGAGGGGTCGAGTTCCACCTTGCCGGTCACATCGACGGGCCGCGGCGGCGGCAGAGGGACGCTGCCGATGCGCGGCGTGGGAACGCCTCGCGCATCGCTGTCGTCGCCAGCCCACGAATACGTCGTCTGCCCTGCGGAGTACCGCGATTGGTTTCCGCGGCGCATGACTTCGAGATCATGGTCGGCAAAGAACAGCTTGCGCTCGGTGTCCTTCAATCCGAACCCGCCGCCGGCACGCTGACGGTCGGCAAGCTCCCTGAGGTCTGCGGCTCTCGTGAGAGCCGACACCTCATTCGCGCTCCGCTCGGCGACAAACCTGCTGCGCTGCTGTTCTAAGAAGCGCCGGGACGCTTCCCGGCGGATTTCCTCGTTGTCGCTCTTCATCAACTCGTTGAAGTTGAGCGTCTGGTTCTTCAGGAGATGGCTGCCGCGCCCGATGCCGATGTTGTCGACAATCGGCTTGTTGGCCTTGAGATCCTCAAGGGTCCTCCGATCCTTCTCAGCCTGCGGCACCTGCTCCGGCGTCGGCAGCCAGTTCAGGGGATTGAGAGGCGATTTCGGACCAAGCTCTTTCTCCCGCTCCTGCTGAGCGAGCTTTCGGATCCGGTCAGCCTCCTCCATGGCCCGGCTGGTCTTCTCGATGCCGTCGACGAAGCGGTTGACACCCTCCGCGAGGTCGCCCGCCACCAGCTTGAATCCGTTGCCGGCGCGGGTGGACAGCACGTCGATGGCCTGAGTGGCGCGCTCGATCCGCCCCACATCGGTATCGATGGATGTCTGGAAGTTCCTCATCACGGAACCGGCATAAGATCCCTTGTTGGCCACGAGGCCGAGGGCCCTTTGCACTCCATCGAGATTGCCGGAGAGGATCGCGATGTTGTCCTGGTACTCCTTGCCGAACATGTCGGTCAGGATCTCGGCCCGCTTGATCGGATCCTTGATCTTGTTGATACGCTCCAGCAGTTTGACCGTGGTCTCCAGCGGCTTCTTCGCAAACTCCTTCTGCACCTTGGCTGCATCAAGGCCGAGTGCCTTGAAGCCGCGCCCGCTGCTCTTCAAGAACCCATCGCCTAAGGCCATGGCGTTCATGAGGGTGTTGTAGGTATTCGCCGCCACCTCGGTGTTGACGCCCACCTCCTTCATCGCCGCACCGATGGCGATGGTCTGCTCGGCCGTCATTCCCGCTTGAGCGCCCACGGCGCCGGAGCGGCGCAGGAACTCGATCAGATCGGGCTCGCTCGCGGCCGCGTTGTCCGCTACATGGTTGATGGCGTCGCCGATCTCTTCGAGGCGACCCTGGTCGGCCTTGTAGATGTTGCCGAGCTCGGCAAGGGCCTGACCGGTCTCCTTGGCGGAGGTGCCCCAAGCCCCCGTCGCCTTGGTGGCATACTCGGTGTAGCGCAGGAGCTCGTGCGCGGGACGCCCTGCGAAGGCCGCAGAGGCGAGAACGTCGCCTACCTCTTCCTTCGACTTGCCCGTTGCCCGTGCCAGATCGAGGATGGCGGTCTCATAACCTTTCAAGTCCGAGCCGGAGGCGTTGGTTGCCTTTCCAACCTTGATCATCGTGCGCTCGAGCGACAGCGCCTCATCGGTCACATGCTTGATGCCGAGCGCTACAGCACCCGCCCCCAACACGGACGGGTTGAGCACCGGAGCCAGAGCGCGGGCGGAGGTCGCCATCATCGCGTTGGAGCGCGAGACGGTCGTGCCGACGGCGCGGGCCTGCTGGTTGAGGGCCTTCATCTTGCCCGCAACCTGCTGGAACACCCGCCCGGTCTTGTCAGCGGCCGTGATGACCGCGCGGGCTTCCATGGTCCGCGTGCTCATCGGTAGCGCCTCCACATCGGGTGCTTGGGATCGTTCCAGACGGCGACGCCGCGCTCATGCCAATAGGCAATCTGGGAAAGCGTCAGTTGGCCGACGCTGCCGGCGTCCCATCCGAGCGTGAAGACGAGGTCGTCGGCTCGCTCGCGGATGGCGCCGGCTGTTCGAAAAAACTCCGAATCGCATCCACGACCCGGAAACTGTCCTTGACGTTAAGCTGCCCCAGCAGGGCAGCGTTCCACGGCGACTGCACGAGGCGCTCGGCATAGGAGCGGACCGCCTCGTAATTGACGTTGTGGATATAGACCCCGTCGGCCATCAGGCCTTTGGCTATGGGCTCGCCGAACTCCATGACGTCGTTGAAGACCGGTTCACGAAAGGACACTTTGTCCGAGCTCCCCTCATGCGTCATGTAGGACTGGCTCAAGGTAACTGTCTTCATCGATTGTCCTTGCATCACGCTCACCCGCCGCAGCCCATCACGGAGCGGAGGGATGATTACGAACGAAACCCAATTGCGCGGGATTGCGCGTTCTGGCAGCTTTGCGGTTCTCAACTGCCAGTTGGAGGCGCCATGCGCATCGTTGTTTGTCTGATAGGCCTGATGCTGACGACATCGGCCCTTTCCCAAACGGTCGATCCGAAGAAGATCGAGCCGACCTGCAAGAAAAATTGGCCTGCCGAACTCCAGCAATGGTGCATAGACTGGCTCAAGAACGCCGCCGAAACCAAGGACTGGAAGATCATCGACGCCGAAGACGTCGCGGTCAGCCCTCGCAAGTACGACGGTCAGAAGGTCAAGCTGCTTGGCCTTCAGTGCTACTATGCCGATGTCGATGACTTCCGCTGCGTCACTTCAACCCCTGCGGTGATATTCGCCCAGAAAGTGGAGCCCGTCCCCGCGCGGCTATGGCTTCAAGACAACTGTCACCAAATCCGAACGGCTTTGAGTTCCGACAAGTGTCGGATGTCAGTGCGCTTCGTGCTCGACGTCGAAGACATCAAGGAGGACATCGTCTCTGGCTATAAGAAGCGGGTCATCCTCCAGCCACCGATGATCGAGGCCATTCCGACCAGACCGAAGGGCTGAGACGCTGATCACGCCCTGATCTGCTGATAGCTGTCGGTTTCGATGGAGAGGCCGGACACCTCGCCGGTCTGGCTGTCGATCTCCGGCTCGCCGGCCCAGCGGCCGCGGGTGTAGAGATGGGTCACGCCCGCATCGTCCTCGACGAAGGTGACGTTGATCCGTTCGAGCAGCATCGTCTCGTCCCACCGCAGGCCGACGCCTCGATCGAAGGTGAGTTCGAGCGAGGCAAGCTTGGGCTCCACCGTGCTGTAGCCGGTGCCATCCATGTTGACCCCGTTCGTCGGCACGGCGCGCGCCGGCTTGATCTTGGCTGCGCCGCGCCCGGAGACGGTGCGGCCGTTGATGTCGAGGGTGAAGCGACCGCCCTTGGTATCCATGGCGTGTGTCTCCTATCGGACAAGAGGAAGGAGCGGCGCTTATTGAAGCGCCGCGATCTGGCTGTTGAGTTCGGGAAAGATCGTAACGTTGGCCGCGAACACCCGGAGCTGGTTCGCCACATCGAAGGGGATGTAGGCGTTGACCCGGTTCGGGTCGCCGGACCGCTCCACGATCACGAACTGTGCGAACAGCTCCGGCTTCTCGGCCAGACCAGCATCGAACAGCTCGCGGTAGGCGTGGATGAGCGTCGCCTTGATCTGCGGCGGGGTGACGATGCCCTGCACCTTGCGCGGGTTCTCGTCCTTCAGCACGTGGCGCGGATAGGTGGCGAGGATGCGCTGCTTGAAGTACCGGGCCGCGTACATGGCGATGTACATGGTCTCGACATCGAGATAGGTGATGTCGGGCTGCCCCCAAGCATTGGTGCGGTAGGTGGTCACCACCCGGTCGATGGCGGCCTGCCCGTCGGCGCGGAAGGTCACCGCCGAGATGCCGTTCGAGTAGAGCGATTGCCGGTCGGCCATCTTCCACTGGTCGGAGGCTGCCTTCGGGCCGCGAAGGCCCTGGAGCACCAGCGTCTGCAACGGGCGGGCGATCTCGACCGCCTCGGTAACGAGGCGTCCGAGATCCTTCGATAAGCCCACCACGCCCACCAAGGCCGCTACCCAGCACCAGGACGGATGCGGGTAGTTGTTGAGGCCGAGGATCGAGGTGTGCTGGTCGTTGCGGCCCTGGCCGAGCGCCGTCTGCGCAGCAAGGTTGCCATTGAAAGCGGTGAAGTTGTGCCCCATCAGGCCGACCGTCGGCGCCCATCGGCCCGTGCCCGAATCGGACAGGAAGTCACGCACAGCGTTGAGCTGGCTCGCCGACACGTAGGGCGAGCCGATGTGATCGAAGGGCGCGTCGCCGAGCGCGGCAAGGGCTGCGGCGAGGTCCACGTCGCCGGTCCCGCCCGACATGGGCGTGATGGTGACGGTCAGACCCGCCGGGTCGATCTCGTCGCCGTCGAGGCCCGCCTCGATGCGGATGCCGTTGCCCTCGGTGCCCACATGGCGGGCCGTAAGCGTCACGGTGCCGGTCGAGACCGCCGTGGTGACGGGCGCGCTCATGGCGCGGTTGAACTTGGTGTAGCCCCGGTCGATGGCAGCCTTGAGGGCCGTGGCCACCGTGGCGGCCGTATCGCCGACCGCGACACCAACCGAATAGCGCTCGCCCGCAACGTAGCGCACCAGCGTGCCGGCGGCGGTCGCCGTGCCGGTGATGGCGATTGAGCCGGAGGCGGCCGTGCCGGACGGATCCGTGACCGGCAGCAGCCAGATCTCGCCGATGGGATTGTGCTGGCGGGCGTAGAGCGCCATGTCGGCCAGCATGGATCCTGCGCCGAACAGAGCGTTGGGATCGCCCGATCCCAGGTTCACGACCTTGCCGATTTCCGCCGAGCCCGCCGATGTCTTGCGGCCGATCAGCAGGGTCCGCGACAGGCCGGAATAGGGCGGGACGCCCGCATTCACCTCGAAATAGGCACCGGGCACCCGAATGTTGCCCGGCATGTTGTTGAAGGCGACAGCCATGAACGGCTCTCCTCGAAAATGAAGAGGGCCGCGTCATGCGGCCCGGGTGGGGTTTAGGATTCGGGGGTGGCGGGCGCCGGTTCCGGCGCGGGCTCCTTCGGAGGCTTTGCCTCCACCAGGTCGGCCCGGACCAGAAGCCCGGACCAGTACGGGTCACGGGGCACGAAGGCCCCGTCCTGCGGCACGTAGTGACCCCGGAGGGGATCGAAGATCTGAGCGCCGGCGACGGCGGGCTTGACGTAGATGCGGTCTGACATGGTCCCTCACGGACGGACGGCCTGCACCTGGACCAGGGGAGCGTGCGGCTCGCCCTCCCCCGGCTGCGGCAGCGGCTGGGATGGATCGGGGCGCAGGGTGATGTCCGCGCCCGTGTAGAGCTCCACCTCCAACGGAGGCAGGGCATCGTGAATCATCTGGCAGGTGGCCCGCGCCGAGGAGCCCTCCGGCATTGCCGCGCACACCGTGCGCAGGGGTTCCGGCAGGCGGGCGAAGGGACCCTGCGGGATATCCGCCGCGTGCCGGTCCTCGCCTTTCAGCGAGGCCGTCAGCGTCACCAGCCGGATCGCCAGCTTCTCGCCGGTCTCGTCGGTGACGAAGCGAGAGGATTTCATCGCAGGCGGACGGCGCGTGACCTTACGGACCAGCGAGGCCGCATCGGCGAACTCCAGCGCCTCGATCACCCGCTCCTCGAGCAGGTCGAGCGAGGCTTCGATCTCACCGTCTGTTGCGGGCGACCCGATGCCGAGAACCTGGTCGGCATCGTCCGTTGCCAGCGCCTTCATGGCGATCTCGACGGTGAGATCGACCACGTGCTCGATGGCAGGCCCGCCCGCCGCGTTGCTTTCGCGCCGGTCGTCGTCGGTGGTGACGACGATCACCGGCACCGGCTCCTTGCGGTCGAACTCCTCCAGACGAGAGTCGTAGATGCGAATTGAGAGTTCGCCGTAGGCGGTGATCTCACCGCACATTGCGGCAATCACGGGATCGTCTTTAAGAGCGGCGACGGTGGCCAGACGCAGGGCGGTGCGGGCAAGGCTCATTGCTGCCTCGTCAGAGCAAGGATGAGCCGCCCGCCCTCGCGGTCCATCACCTCCGCGATCCGGAAGCGCTCGCCGGTCTCGGCACGCGTGACGTGCCAGCCCACCTGCGGGCGTTCAGGAAACGCGGACGCGAAGGCATCCACGAAGGGCGGCGCGGCGATCAGCGCGGTGGTGTCGGTGTCCTCCACCCGCCCGCGCGTCTTGGCGGTAATGGCCTGCCCGTTGCACGAGAAGATCCCCCGAAACGGGACGGCCGGGCCGGCATTGCCGGCTCGGGCGTTCACGTCGCCGCCGGCCTTGGCGCGAGGCTGAAGGAGGAAGGCCTCGGCGAAGACGGAGTCGACGGTCTCACCCGCCGCCTGTTCGAGGGATGCGAAGAGCGAGGGCATGGCGGATTACGACGTGAAGGCGCCGTTGAGACGGACCTTGCCGGTCGCTGACGGATTGGCGGCGGCGGCAATCGCAGCTCCGATGAGCTTGTTGTTCGTGGCGGTCGTCGTCGCTTCCTTGGCCGTGTTGTCCCAGTAGATCAGGGCGCCGAGCGCCCAGGCCTGGGCCGACGTCTTCTTGAGATCGAAGACTTCCGTCGTCTTGATCTCGACATCCTCGCCCTGGGCGGCGCTGGTGACGGCCACTCCGAAGATGGAGCCGACCAGCACGCCGTCGCCCGAGGCAACGGCATAAGGAGCCGGCACGGTGAGCGTGTCGCCCTTCTTGACATGGTTTTTCATGAGAGCAGTCTCGCGATGGTATGAACAGGCGGCGGCCGGGGATCCGGCCGCCGGGCGATCAGGTCAGACCGGCTCAGTTGCCGGGATTCTTGTAGAAGGCCTTGTGATCGATCGCCTTCGCCGCGAAATCGAGGCGTCCTTTGATCTGGATCCCATCGACCTCGAAGCCCATGCGCTCCTCGGTGTAGAGGCCTTCCTCGCCTTCGAGATAGGCGTACTCGATGGTATCCCACTGCGCCGGATCGCCGATGATGAACCAGGGGCAGGCGCCGCCGGCGTTGTAGAGGCGATCCTCGACGATGAGATCCATCGTGTTCTGATAGACGTTCACATCGCCGGTCTTCGACGCCGTGACGGCCGTCAGCAGCTTCTGGGCGCCGACCTTGTGTTTGCGCGATACGGCGAGGAAGCGAGGCGTCAGATTGAGCGGCTTGCCCGCAGCATCCTTCTGAGCGCCGATGGCGATTTCCGCCGCCTCGACGGTGGTCTCGCTCGGAGCACCGCCCGAAGCCGCGAGGTTGCCGTGGTCCGCATGGAAGAGATCCACGTTGTCGCCCATCTTCGGGTTGTTGAGGAGGACGCCCCAGACCAGATCGCTCTCCAGCTCCGCCGCGGCTCGGCCGAACAAGGTCGGCAGACGGTCGAAGGCGCCGAGATCGTCGTTGATCAGGGTCTGGCGCGTGATCGAGATGATGCGGCCGTAGGTGGCCAGCGCATACTTCTCGACGCTCTCTCCGAGGAAGGCGCTCTGGTATTCGCCACCTTCCTTCACCTTCAGGAACTCCGGCATGCCTGAGAGCTGAACGATCGCCCGTTCCTTGAAGTCCGGGGCATTGGACTGGCGGGAGAACGGACGCCAGGTCTGGCGGGCGGAGCCATAGCCGTCGCGCAGGCGCTTGGAGGCGACATTGGCGAGGAGCTGCGGGAAGTCGGAGGTCGACATCATGCCCGAGCGGCGGTCGAGGCCGAGCAGCACGCCAGCCAGCTCGCGCTTGCCGAGGCCGCGCAGCTTCACGCCCTGCGTGTCTTCCACGAACACGCGCCCCATCTCGAGGAGCGACATGCCCCGCCATGAGCGTGCCGCGTCATCGAGCTTGACGGCGGCCGGGTTGGCACGGTGGAGGATCGCGGTCTCCACGGCGGCGCGGATAGTGTCGCCCTCATCGGTGAGGACCGTCGCCCTGGGGGAGATGCGGCTCTGCTCCGCACGCTTGGCCACCTCGTCGAGAACGATCTTGCGGACATCCTCCAGGGAGGTGCCGTCCGCGATGTGCTTGGCGGCAAAGTCGGCCGGCATGTTGTGGCGCTGGGCCAGCGTGGTGATCTCGGCGGAACGGGTCCGCTCGGCAGCGACGGAGGCTGGATTGGAGCGTTCCTCCTGTTCCGCTTTTCGGATATCCTCCTTCACTCCCTCGATCTCGCGAACGAGGACTGCATGCTCGTCTTCGATCCGCTTCACGTCCTCGGGCGCCATGCCGTCCTTGATCTCCGCCTGCTTGGCCTGGGCGCGGGAGACAAGGTCGTCGTGCTTGGAGCGCAGGGTCGCGAGGGCGATGCCGGCTTCGGACACCAGCTGCAGCACGGACGAGTGATCGATGAGCGACGCCTTGACCGGCAAGGTGGCGGCGAACGCTTCCGGGGAGAACATCACAAAGGCGGCGCACAGCGCAAAAGCGACGGCCGCCAACTTCAGGCTATGGGCCTTCAACATCGTTGGTTCCTCATGGATCATCCGGGGCTGTCGACCGTTTTCCTGCGGCCCCGGCGGGCGCAGGCGGCAATTGTGAAGGGTTCGATCACCGTGCCGAGGCGAGGGCCTCGCGCATGCGCATGCGAGCGATCGTGGAGTGAGACAGAGGGTCGGGTGCGGCGTCGATGCGACCGATAATCTCGACCGGGTACATCGCCGCATTGTCATGACCCCGGACCTGGGCGCCGGGATCGGCCGGTATAGTCACAAAGGAGATCTCGTGCGGCGTCCACCGCTCCGCAATCCGCTTCTCGACCTCTCCGGCTTTTTCAGGCTGGACCACCCGCACCTTGTCGATGGAGTAGCCGACCGAGATGTTTCGGAGGATGCCCTCAGACACGAGAGCGAAGATGCGGTCCGCGTTCTCGTCCGTTCCCTTGGAAGGAAAGCGGACAACCGCGCGGCCCTCACCACCTTCAATCCACGCTCGCTCGACGACGCCGACCTGCGAGAAGGTCGACCACATCGAGTGACTGTCGAGAACGGGAGCACCGGCATTGAGGCGCTCCAGGTTCACCGCATCGCGGCTCACCGTGAGGATCTCGTCGAAGGGAACGACGGTGTCCCATCCCACCCAGCGGCGGCGGCGCACCGCGGCGCCGGTGGTCCAAGTCACCTCGACAGTGCGCTTTTCCGCATCCACCGTAGTGACTGGGGCAGCGCGGGTCTGCAGCGGCAGAGCCGACGGCAATGCCCTTTGATCAATCGGCTTGTTCATCCGGCGGATCCTTAGAGGTTGAGGAGCCCGGCTCGCTGACATCGTCCTGCGGCGCACCCTTGACGCCCTTGAGCGCCCGGCGCGGATCGGCGTCCAGCACGATCCCCCGCTTGTCGATGTCCTTCTGCCAGCGCTCGATTTCGTCGAGTTGCTCCTCGGGCTCGAAGCCCCAGGCGGCCACGAATTGCGGCCAAGTCATGCGACCGGCGCGCACGGCCAGAATGTCGGCCTGCAGATCCTTCAGCGGGTCGATGGGCTCCACCGCCGGCATGATCCACTCGACCGGGTAGCCGCCAGCCCGTCGCGGCAAGGCACCCCAATCCTGGGCGGCCTCGGTGAAGGCCTGCCAAAGCGGATCGAGCAGCATCGGCACCAGCGTGAGCCATTGGAACTGCTCCACCAGGCGGCGGAACTCGATCTTCCCTGCCCGCAGGCTGGAATAGTTCGCCTGGCGCAGATCGCCGGTGAGCTGGTCGTATGTGAGTCCGGCTCCCGCCGCGAGCGCCATCCAGGTGTTGATGAGCACCGCGTCGAACGCCAGCGACGAGGAGGGGTTCACCGAACCCATTTCCTCGCCCTGCTCGAGGTAGGTGACCATGGCAGGAGAAAGGCGCTCGATACGGCGGTTCTTGCCGCCGCCGCGTTGCTCGGTATGCGCCTGCCCGATGGTGCGTGCCGGATCATTGGTCTTGACGTAGGCCGCGAAGCAGGCCTCGACCTTCGCCTTGACGATGATTGCATCCTCAAGGTCCGCCAGATCGCGTCCCTTAAGCGCCACCGGCGAGAGCCACGGCACACCGCGCCCCTGCCCGACCCGGTCCTTGCGGTAAAGATGAAGGATGTCGGAGGCGGCGATGCGCTGCGAGGCGGCGCGCGAGCGGACGATCTGAGAACCTGGGTGTTCCGGCAGCAGCCAATAGGCCGTGCGCTTCCCGTTGCGGCCGTACTCGATCCCCTGATCGATGACCACTTCGGCATCGGCCCGGTCGCGGCTTCCGTCCAGGTGGTCGGGCTCCAGCAGCATGATCTCGAGCGGCACCTTCCGGGTGCCGTCGAGCGGCGTGAGGATCTTTCGCGCCAGCACCTCGCCCGATTCAATCGTGGTGCGGCAGGCCAGGGCGAGGAGACCATTGATGTCGAGTTGGCCTTCGGCGTCGCAGGTCTTGCCCCACTCGCGCCAGAGCTTCGCAGCCTTGCGGTCGAGGGTTCGGTTGCCGGTTTTGCTCACCGGGGTCGGGCCGGTGCCGACCGCATGCGCGGTGAACACCGACACGATCCGGGGCCCCCACCAGGTGTTGCGCACCAGCTCGCGGGAGCGCGCCCTGATCAAGGGCAGCTTGCCCTTGATCAGGGAATTGGCGGAGCCTTTGGAGGCCTGCCACCCTTCCGTGCGCCGGCCGATGCGGGCCGATTCGTAGGAGCGGACCTGATCGAGCACGAAGCGAGCCTCGGCCCGGCGCAGCCCGGCGCGGGGCGCGAAGAACTCGATTGCGCGATCGAGAATGTTCATGATGTCCTCAATCGCGTTCGAAGGAGGCGAAGGACGTGCGGATCCTCGCCTCGCCTCTCACCTCGGTTTCCATCATCTCCAGGGTTTCCCGCATCTCCTTGAGGGAGCGGAAGGTGGTCTCGCGCCCGTCTGCATAACGAACCTTGAGCGCGCCCGTGGCGATGGCCCTCTTCAGGGTATCGATGTCATTCTGCGAGAAGGCCATCGTTAGCGGCGTCCCATCCAGTCGTCGGTGCGGTCGTCGAACCAGGAGGATTCCGGTTCAGCGGAAGGCGTTTGATCGTGGGCCGGCGGCGCGGGCGCACCGGGCGGCTCCTGTTCGGTCGCGACGCTCCGCGTAGGCGTGAAGAGGTCGACCTTCAGAAGCTCGTCCGGCAGCCCCCGGGCCCGCGCCAGCGCGGCCCACTCCTCAGGCGTCATGGTCGACAGCCCGAGGTATTCGGCGAGTGCGTCGTTGTAGACAGCGCAATCGAAGAAGTGATTGTCCGGGCGCAGCGGCACCCATCGGCGTCCAGTAACCCGGCCCTTGACGATGATGTCCTCAAGCCCCTCGGCCGTGAGTTGCTTGAAGAACTCCTCGTCCTGCCACGTTCCGAAATGGCAGTAGCCATCCGGGTCCGTGAGTTTGCCGGACTTGACGCCCTCCTTGTGCAGGTCGGCGTAGTAGCTGCCCTTGAGCGGCCACGTGCCGACACCCCACTTCTTACACCCCTGCTTGACCTTGCGGCCGTCGAGATCGATGTCGACAAGCACCGGCTGACCGATGGCCGGTTTGCCCCAACCCTCGTCGCCTTTCAGCGCGAGAATGAGATCTCGGCCAGTGTCCGGGTGAGGTCGCTGAGTGTTGCGCACCCAGGCATAGACCACATGGGTGCGATAGCCGGAATCGATGCCGAGCGCGTCGATGGTCCGCAGGCGCCCGAAGGCGTCCGGGTATTTCCGCTCCAGCACCTGCTGACGCAGCTTCTGGAACGCCTCACCATCGGGGGTGGACGTATCGCCGTCGAGATAGAGGGCCTCCACCACCCACCGCTCCCGATTGGAAGCATAGGCAGTAACCATCACCCAGATGCCGCGCATCTGCACGTCCGCGGATGCCACCAGGATGAGACCGCGCGGTGGCACATGCCCGCGTTTCATCCCCTCCTCGCGGCGCTCCATCAGCTTGACGTGATCGGGCGCGTTGCCGGTGAACTTGAACGGCAAGCCGAGATTGAGGTTGTAAAAATCCTTCTTGGCGCTTTCCGACTTCTGCGCCTTGATCCAGTCCTCGGCGATGGCCTCGTAACTCATCATCAGCGAGATGAAGGCATCGATGTGAAACCCAGGGTGACGATCGGGATCGTCGAGCATCGGGATCCACCGGCCGGCCTTCACGCCCGCGACCCGCTCGGCCTCGGAAATTTCGTGGCCGCAGGAGTGCACGTAGACACTTTTGTGCGGCTGCTTCTCGTTGACCTTGAAGCGTTCGAAGGAATGCACGAACAGCCGCTGGCATTCCGGGCAGGTCAGATTCCAGTAGCGCTGATCGGAGCGCTTGAAGCTCCTGTCGATGCGGCAATGGCCGGGCATCTCGCCGAGCTCGTCGCCAGTGTCGATTTCTGGCGTCGAGATCTCAAGGATCTTGTAGCTCTTGGTCCGGCGAAAGGCGGTGAAGCGCCCGAAGAACAGTGTCTCCGGATCGCCGAAGCCGGGGATGTCCTGCCACTTCGACAGTTCGTCCTTGACCCCTTTCTTCGCCGTCTTCGACGAGAGGTCCATGACGGTGTTGGCATTGGCGAGCCAGATGCGTCCGCCCGGGAAGACTTTTTCATAGGTAGTCGACCCGGTGCCGGAGCGCGAGGTCTGCGGCACGATCACCTGACGGTTCGTTCGCTTCTGCCACGCGTCTATCAGCGGCTGAAGCTTGCCACTGTTGAGGTCGCGTAGCGCGTCGATGCCCGGAACGCCGTAGAGCAGGTTCGCCGGCTCGCGCTCTGACACGTAGAGGGTCCAGCCCAGCGCCAGGATCGAAGCGCCGGTCTGCTGCGACTTACGCACCGTGACCAGATTGCACGGGTGATCTTCCGACAGGCAGTCGGCGATCTCGACCAGGTACGGCGCTCCGGCTGGATCCCACAACTCACCGGCGAGAGGGCCGTCGACCAGCTCCAGGTTCTCGGCCAGCCACTGCGATAATGGCATCGGACGCGGCGGCCTGATGCTCTCAGCGAGCCGCTCGGCCAGAAGCCGCAGGGCAGAAGGATGTCCGCTCATGGGGCATGTTCCGGGGCCGGCGGCGCTTCATCGGTGGCGGGCGCGCTCTCGGCCAGAGCGGCGAGAGCCTGCGCCACATCCTGCCGCATCTTCGCCGCTACGTTCTTGAGTCCGACGCGCAAGCCATGCGCGCCCTCGCGGGCGACGGCCGCGGCGAGATCGTCGGTGGCGTTGGGCAGGCGATCGATCACCCGCACGATGTCCTCGCCCACGCGGGCGATGGCATCGAGCAGGGCATCGACCCGCACCAACCTTTTCTTGAGTTCGTCGAGTTCGATGCGTCGGCGCTCGGCCTCATGCCAGGTCTTCTGGCGCAGGGCCTCGTCATAGGATTCGCTTTTCGGCAGATCCTGCGCCTCAGTCTTGCGCGGGACCTGCGCCTTCGAGGGGTCGCCGTAGCGACCGTTCAGGTGGTCGTACTCGGCGACGTTCACCGCCTGAATGCGCCCCTGCCCGTCCCGCTCGACCGTGAGGCCGTGACGCTCCACGAGCGTTTTTACCTTCTTAGAGACCGCTTGTCTCGAGACGCCGTCGCGCTCCGCGATCTGGGACACAGACCACATGACGGTGCGCGGTGCGTCAACCGCAGTTGTCACCGTCGTCAACGTCGTCAACCCTGAATTTGGAGGTGGATTACTGGCAGAAATTCGGGAGCGATCTCGCCCGCGAGAGGGTGGGGCCCGGGAAGGACCCGCACCCCCTCGGGGCGCATGAGGTAGGCGTGGCCTCGGTCAAAGCAGACCCTCGATCTGCATAAGGATATCCATTTCATGCTCGAGCCTCTTGGGCAGATCGCTCTGCACGACTTGGAAGAACGCCGCCTCTGTTGCACCCTGCACCATCTCCTCAGGGATAGTGAGGTTGGACTTAACCTTCTCGATCTTACCCCGCCACTTGCCACCCTCCACGTTGCGGAACACATGTCCGCCGAGCTTGGAGATGCCGACCCGGTTGGGGTGAAGGCCGCCACGAATAAACGTGCCGGGGTACAACCGGCGTTTGCCCCATGGTTTGGCTGAAACACCTTTTCGCACCTCACGTGCATCAAAGTACTTCAGCGAGATGTTGCCGCCGCGAGATTCGATGATGTAGGAGGAGCGCGCATCCAGCCGCCCGATCTTGGGATTCCCGTACTTGACCGGGTTCACCTTCAGCGCCCGAACGATAACTTTGCGCTTGAGGCCCGTCTGCTTGGTCAGGCTGCGGATCATCGCCGTGCGGGCTTTCGCCCCAGTATGGTTCAGCGCACGGCCGATAGCCAGCGGCGCATTCTCTCCCAAAGCTTCGAGCTTGTTGGCAAACCGTGTGAGATCGACCGTATCGACCTTGATCTCGATCACATGACCCACCCCGAAACGCAAAACCCCGGCGCGGAGCCGGGGTTTTCTTGACCTGATTGACTGTGACCAGAATAGCGTCAAGGGGGCATCTGTCAAATCGCCTTTTTCCTTCGCCTCTCCAAGAGTTTAGCATGGGTAGCCTCGCACATCGGACCGATGTCGATGATCTTTTTTTCGCGCTGTTCCTCCCACCAGGGCGCCGCCGGCGCGCGCGGGCCGGTGACAGTGAAGAGCTCCAGCTCGCCTGCGAGTTCCTCCGCCAGGGCCGCCAGCGCGGCGCGCCACACGTGGTAGCGCGCCCGCGCCACGCTCACCTCCTGCGCAGAGATCTCAGCGGCCTCGTGATCCGGCACGTGCCGCCCGCGCGCATCGATGCGCATCGGTTGCCCCGGTCGCCAGCCCTCGTATACGTCGGGCCTGTCGCCCCGCTTGGCATGCAGCACGACGAGGGCCGATGTCACCGCCCGCTCCACCGGGCGGGCGGGACCATCCGCCGGCCGTACCTCGAAGCCGCGCGCCGTCTTGCGGATGGAAAAGCCCAGCGCCTCCTCCTCCGCCCGGTCCCAGACCTGCGCATGGTCGTCGCCTGCCTCGATGAACATCTCTCCCAGGCGCAGCACCGCCGCGTGCACCCGGTCGGCATCCTCGTGCGCCGTCGAGCCCGGCGCGTCCATGCCGGCGCCCGTAGTCGGGATGAGCAGCCCGAGCTCGGCGATCATCTTCAACGCCCCGAAGCCCGGAGACCACGCCGGCGGCGGCTCACGGTCCTCCCGCAGCAGCGTGGTCCGGTCAATCACCATGTCCCGATAGGCCCAGATCAGCAGGTCCTCGATATCGATTGTCGCCTTTTCCATAGCCCCTAATCCTGTTGCGAGAGTTGCGAGGGTTGATCGAGGGTTTTCAAAAACCCTCGCAGCCCCATTTTCTTCAACACCTTCATATATTTAGTTACTCTTCTACGAGGGTTGCGAGGGTTTGTCCCATATACATGAGAATTTTCATCGTCTTAGAAATCCTCCCCCGTAGCCCCAAAACATATACATACGCGAGGCTAAACCCTCGCAACCCTCGCAGAACACGCGCAACCCTTTGATCATGCTCACTTAAGTGGTTTGCGAGGGTTTCGTATAACCCTCGCAAACCCTCTCAACCCTCGAAAGAATACACGCGTACGCGAGGGTTTCGGCCATCGCCTTAGTCGTCATAGGGGCTGCGGGGTTGCGCATCCGGGCGCGGTGGCACGTCGTGCAGCCGGCAATCGACGTACTGGCGGATGCGGCTCTTGTCGTCGCGGGCGAACTTGGTCTTCATCACCCGGCCGAACTTGGTCTCGAACACCGGCTTCTTCGCGTTCGCAATGCACCACGACACGTAGGAATCGTACATCGTCCGTGCCGGCACATTCTCGCCAGGCGCCTTCTCCACGCAGTCCGCCGCGAACTGCCCGATCGGGTCCATCTCGTCGCGGTACTCCTGCGTGGCGGCCCTCACCTCGTCGGGCAGCACGAGCCCTTCCCTGAGGTAGGTGATGGCCCCTTCGACAAGCCAGTTGAGGATGCCGGACTGCTCGTCGGCAAAGCCGCTCACCACATCCTCGAAGTTGCCCTGCCGGCTTTCCTCCAGTGTCACTGGCCAGTGGATCACCGCAATGCGGCGCCAGATGCCGTTGTCGGTGCCGTCGATGCGCGGGAAGCCGTTGCCGGACATGTGCGCCTTGAACACGGGCTGGAACTCGAAGAAACCCTTGAACAGCGATCGCACCGGGATCTTCTCGCCGCCCGTGAGCTTCTTCACCAGGTCTTCCTGCACGGGCTTGTCCGCCGGCAGCTCGAGCACGCGCACCACGCGCCGGCCGTAGAGCCGCGCAAGATCCGGGCTGGCGCCGGCGCCGGAGCGTTCCGAGGAGCCGACGATGGACTCCGACGGCAGGCCCACGGCGAGAGGCCCGAAGAGGCGCATCAGCACCTCCATGAAAACCGACTTGCCGTTGGCGCCGAGCCCATAGTGAAACAACAGCTTCTGAATCGGCAGCCCCAGCAACCCGAGCCCGGAGAACACCTGCACGCAGCGGCGCACGCTCTCCACGGGTAGGAATTCCTCAAGGAACGCGGTCCATTTCGGGCATGCCGCCTGCGGATCGTAGAGCACCGGCACGATATGGGTGATGTAATCCTCGCGCCGGTGTCCTTCGATCACCTCCACCCTGCCGGTCATGCGCGGCTCGTCGGAATTGGCGTTCTCGTCGTCGACCATGCGCACGAAGCGCAGGGTATGCGCCTTGGTGGCGACGAGCATAGGGTCAGCATTGAAGGCGTCCGGCCGGCGGGTGAGATGCGGCGCAGCGCAGGCGAGCATGGCCTCCAGCCTCGCCTTGTTCTTGGACGAGACGGCGAACTGCCGGCGCGCCTTCTTGCGCTTGTCCAGGGCCGCCCGGGCTTCCTTACCGGCGGAAATCGATCGCTCCAAGTCGCGCACCTTCGCCTTGTCGGCATCGTTCCACTCGGACCGCCGGGTTTCCATTGCCGCGAGTTCCGCCGAGGCTCGCTCCGCATCCGCCAGAAGACGCTTCTCATGCGGCAGGAAGGTGAGGAAGTCGGCCTCCAGGGCAATGCGGCCGCCGATCTTCTGAGCGACCCGCAGGGCGGCGTCGTTGCCGCTGACGATATCCCAATGCGTTCCTGTCCAGGCGAGGAAATCGAGATTGCGCGCGCCTTCCTGCTCCATCACGCAGAGATCCTGCCCGAAATGCGCGATCAGCCGGCGGCCGTTGTCGGTGTCGGAGTGATCGAGGGCCGCGCAGCGCTCCAGCACCTCGGGATCGACACCCGTGGCATCGGCATCCGATGGCCCGGCATCACCATCCTCGTCGAAACGGTCACCGGAAGCGCCGCCGTCATCGAAGGTTCCCTCAGGCTCCTGAGACGACGGGGCTGCGGGGCGCGCCTCGGATCGAGGCGGCGCCACACGCGCGCCCTGCTTGGAGCCGAATCGCTCGGCCCGTTCGCGGGCCTTGGCGGCCACGTCAGTGAGATCGCGCGGCTGCATCAGGCCTGCCTGGAAACCGGACTGAATCGTGTCGCGCACGGATTTCCAGCCATCATCCTTCACCAAACCGCTGCGGTTGGCGGCATCCTCCAGCGAGGCCCGCACCACGCTCTCGGTGAGCACGCCCGCCGCGACGAGCTGCGCCAGCGCGAAGGCGGCCCGATTCAGCGCGTGATTGCGCTGGCCGGATCCGGCACGGGCCACCTCCTGGATTTCCTTGTCCATGGCGGCAATGGCATAACGGCGCACGCTGTCATCCGCCGGGTCGCTTGGCGACGGCGCCGAAGGGGGCACCCGCTCCCGCTGCCGGTCGCGGGAGAACTCCCCGCGTCGGAGGATCACGTCGAGCAGCCGCGGCGGTAGCGCGGGTGGAGGCTCGTCGTCGGGTTCCGCTTCCCAGGCGTATGCGAGGCCGTCGACCATCACCGACGGCGGCACGATCACGTAGCCCCCCTCGCCACGAATATCCACGTGCTCGCGGATCGCCTCGTCGATGCCTTCCACATGTTTGAACAAGGCCGCACGGTTGCCGAGCTTCTCGCCCTCCGGCAGATCGGGATAGGCGAACCACAGGTGCAGCCCGCCCGATTGCGTGCGCACCACCGGGCAGGGCGGCAGCACGCCGCCACAGAAATCTGTCACTGCCCGCAGCATCGTGTCGGCGGGAAACGTCTCAGGGTCGAGATCGAGCACCACGATACCGGAGCGGGCACCCGTCGGCAGACCGATCAGAGCCTTGGGCCACCGCCGCCACCACTCGCGGATCTGCGCCCCATCCGTGGTGGCGAGGTACAGGCCTCCATCCTTCGCGCCGGGCTGCGTCTCCTTCGGAGTGAGCGGCCGCTTCGAGACGCCCTTCTCCTGGCTGGGCGAGCATGGGAACACAGGCCATCCGCGCGCCGCATAGGCCAGCGCCATGCCAAGGAGAGGCGATTCCACGGGCGCGTTCATTCTGCGGCTTCCAGAGAGGGCGGCGCGAAATCGAAGAGCGACGGCATCGCCATTTGGCGCTCCTTCGCCTCAAGGTACTTGACCCCATCGAAGAAATAGCCGGTGTTGAGTTCCGCAGCTCGGCCCCTGCGACCCAGATGCAGTGCCCGATAGGGGACCGTGAACAACCCGCCGAAAGGATCGAAGACGAGTTCACCCTTGTTGGAATAACGCTCGATGCAGCGGTCGACGATATCGAACTGCAAGGGACAGACATGCTTCTCGCGGCCCTTCGCCGACTGGTTCGTGTTCAGGGTCAGCATGCGGTTGACATCGTCCCATACGAAGGCGCTGGACGCCCCCGGCATCAGGGCCATGAAGGTCGAGGGCAGCGCATGGCGGGTCTGGAGTGCTTCGCCGATCCGGACGTGGTGCTCGTAGTCGTAAATGCTCTGCAGGCTGTAGGCCCTGAACACCTTGGCGAGAACATCAGGCGGCAGCGCCGCCATCTCGTCCGGCGACAGAAGACGATCTCCGCTGGAACGCCAGCGGGCATGGGCATCGATCTGCCAGCGCGCGAGGCTGTAATCCTCGATCCTCTTGACGACCGGATCGTCGGCATAGGACCGGCTGCGGTCGGTGGGCAGCTTGCGCATGAGCAGCAGGTATTCGGGCGAACCCACGCCCATCTTGGTCCCGTCCTTGCGCATTTCCGTGTAGCCGAGACGATAGGTCTGGTTGTTCTCCCTCACCACGTCGGTGTCGATCTGGATCATGCCCATATAGGCAAACCCATGCGACATGCAGTGAAAGAGCGTCTTGGCATGGAAGGGATTGACCGTCGGCGTTCCGTAGCCGGTCACCGACCCGAACAGGATCCGGTCCTTGACATGAATGCAGGCAAGCCGACCGGGCTTGAGGATCCTGAGCAGCTCCGGGGTGAGAAAGTCCATCTGGGCAAAGAAATGCTCGTCGCCGTCCGTATGCCCGAAATCGTTGTAGCTTGGCGTGTACTCGTAGTGGTTCGAGAAGGGGATCGACGTGACGATCAGATCGATGCTGTTGTCCTCGATCAGTCGGCATTCCTCGACGCAATCGTTGTTGGCGACCAACCAACCCTCACCGCTCGCCTCGATCCGCTCCACTCCGATGGAGCGCGTCAGAACCTCGGCCATGGTCAGATGATTGAGGCCGTGCTCCCTGATGATCTCAGTCATAGTTTCAACCATCTCGTTGTGCTGCGCCCACTTGGCCTGGAGTGTGCGGAGAACCTCGCGCTCGCTCTCGGCGTAGATGATGTGGATCTCCACCGGATGCGCCTGCATGAAGCGCTGGATGCGGTGAATCGCCTGGATGAAGTCGTTGAACTTGAAGCCGATGCCGAGGAAAATTGCCTTGTGGCAGTGGCGCTGGAAGTTGCAGCCCGATCCGGCGATCACGGGCTTTGCGGCCAGGTACTGAAACCGGCCCTCGCTGAAGTCGACGATGGCGCGCTCGCGCTCCTCCAGGTCCTGCGCCCCATAGACGCTCACGGCCCTCGGCACGGCGGCCTCGATGGCGCGCCGCTCGTCCTCGAGGTCGTGCCAGAGGAGGTAGTGACTTTCGGGATCCGCCTGCAGAATCGCCTGCATGGCGGCGATGCGCGCCGGCAGGCTGTCGCGCTTCTCCTTGGCCGTGTCGGTCAGGTTCAGGGCGGCATCGCGGAAAAGGATGCCCTGTCCGTCCCGGTCAGGGCCTGCTGCCGCCAGATCGATTTGAACCTCGTGGTAGACCACCGTCAGCGGCGGAAGCTCGTAGCCATCATCCGGGAAGCCGAGATCGGACGGCCGCTGCAGGAAGATGGCCCAGGAGTTGAGCCAGAGCCAGAACTCCTTTTCCTTGTGCGGATAGAGTGTGAGGTTGTTGGCCTTGGAGCTGTCGCGCTGGAAGAACCGGGTCAGCGCCTGGCCCGTATCCATGACGCCAAGGAAGCCAGCATAGTGAATCAGCTCCTTGTAGCGGTTTGGGCTCGGGGTCGCGGTCGCCACGAACCGATAGCGCACATGGTCGAAGAGCGAGAGAAAGGTCTGGTAGGTCTTGGAGCCGAACGACCGCAGGACGGAGGCCTCGTCGAGGCTCGCCACGTCGAACAGATTGGGATCCAGCTTTCCGTCCCGCACGGTCTCGTAGTTCGTCATGTAGAGGCCCGGCCCGTCGATCTCCTCGGGCCTGCGGATGAACCGGATCGTCAGGCCGAGCATGGCCGCATCCCGGGTGAACTCCTGACGGACGCCGAGCGGGATCACGAGGAGCCCCCGTCCGCTGTCACCCACACCCTTCAGGACCAGCCGCATCGCCTCGAGCTGCATGACCGATTTGCCGAGACCGAAGGCGGCGAAGATGGCACGACGGCCGCCACGAACCGCCCATTGCACGATGGCCTTCTGATGCGGCTTCAGGAGCGGGTTGATCTCGTCGAGTTCCACATGGAATCCGATCGAGGGCGCCATCCGCACCTTCTGTTCGAGAAACGTGCGATAGGAGGCGCTCACGACACCAGCCTCATCTCGGCAGGTCGGCGCACCAGCAGGTCGCCGCGCAGGTGGCGCATCTGGTCGAGGGCCTGGCGCAGCTGCGCCTTCACCCGCTCCAGCTGCGCGATGTCCTCCGCCGAGCCGCCGTAAAGGCGCGCGGCTTCGAGGTCGCGCGCGATGTCGAGCGAGATCTTCGACATCTCGCGGATGGCCCGGTTGAGCGGCGTGGTCATCCGCGCCTCCCGAGCCTGTGGCAGACCGCGTCCACCAGCCGGTCGCACCAATGGATGGCGAGCAGAAGGAGGATTGCCGAGACGATGAAAGGAACCGACACCACCACGAAGCCGAGCGCGCCGTGCGCCCCCTTGGCGAGGGTGAGGAAGTAGAGATATTCGATCCACAGCTGCATCATGGCAGGACTCGCACGGGTTCGTTGACGGAGGACGGCGCGGCGAGCGCCGCCTGGATGAGTTCCCAGGCCCGTTGATCCCACAGGCCCCGCGCGGCGAGGATGGCGGGCAAACGCCTGGGCGAGAGGTGCAGGGCGCGGCAGATCGCGGGATGCGGGTAGCCCAGCCGGTGCATGCGCCGTGCGGCGGCATGCGCCCGGCGGCGGTTCACCCGCACGATGTGAGGGCCGCGGCGCATGAGGCTATCCTGCGCGAAGGCACAGGGCCGACCAGCCGGGCGGCGGGTCGCCGAGCACGAGGGCGGTTACGTTCGCCGGCAGCATGCGCCGAAACGGAAGGAACTCCTCCGGCGGCTCGCGGGCCTCGGCCAGCGACGGGCAGTTCTCCGGCGAGCCGAATTCCCTTTCGAGGTCCGCCAGCACCGCCGCGTTGATCGCGACGAGCTCCTCGTAAGCCATCTCGCCGTCGGTCTCGTGCTGCACGATCTCGTCGTGCGTCGGATCCTCGGGCGGCTGGCGCTTGCTGTGCGTGGTGCCGACATCGTTCAGCAAGGCGTGCACCCGCCGCACCCACGAAAAGGGCGCTCCGGTCTCGGCGACGGTCTTGCGGAGAGAAAGCCCCTGCCTCAGGCAGGCGGCGATGGCCTTGCGCGTGGCCGGCGGAATCGCACCGGCCTGCGGCAGGTCTGCATGCTTCTGCATTGGTTGCCCCTACACTCGAATTACGCAACACCGGGCCTCTTGGCCTCTTGGTCTTGGGCGGCAGGTGTTCCCGCTCGCCGGGATGGTGCCGCGTCAGCCCCCGCGCGGCACCATCCGCAGCGGCGTGGGCTGCGTCGCCTCCCCCGCCTTCACCGCCGCCAGGCGCTGACGCTGCTCGGTGGCCTTGGCGATCAGATCGGCGAGTTGCCGGTCGACGATGTCCGCCTCCACCGGAGTCATCGTGAGATCGGAGAGTGCGTCCGCCGCCGCAGCGCCCACCTCTGCGCTGGAGCGCATGACCTCCGCATGGCCGCGGGCGACGCACGCGACGGTCGCACCCTGCGCAGCATCGGGATCGTTGAGCCGCCGCCCGTTCAGCTCCGCCATCACGGCGGTGATGTACGGAATGCCGCATTCGGCCTCGAGAGCGAGCGCCGCGGGCAGCGGGATGATGTCCGGGTCGGTGGAGGACTGGTAGCGCCCGATGGTGCTCTTGCCGAGGCTGGCGACTTCGCCGGACCGGTCGAGGCCGCCGCAGGCTTTCACGAGATCGCGGGTAGCGGCCTTGATGCGGTGGAACCAGGCATCGGAGATCGGGCGGTTCATGAGACACCTCGGGCGTCAACGGGAAAAAGCGCAGGCTTTTCCCAGAGCGGGAACGGTTAAGCTTTGCGATGGTGGCGGCGTTACGACATCACGGAGGACCCCGCACATGAACGCCCTGCCCCGCACCAGTCCCGCCCGCACCCACCTGAAGGAGGCGCTGCGCAGCCTCGCGCTCGCTCAACGCGAGGGCGGACTCGATCTGGTTCAGGGAAAAGCCGATCCGGCACATCCGCTTCTGGATGCAGGCCATGTCGTCACGGGAATGCCCGCCCCGCATCTCGGCAAAGCGGCACATCCACCACTGAATGGATCTCAGATCGCCGTTACCGTCGATCCGGCTCATCCGCTCGCAGGAGCGCCCCAGGTCATCGACGGAGAGGCCGAGGCGGCCCGCCCGCAGATAGTCGGCTATGTCCTCGGCGCCGAGCGCCCAGCTCGCGAAGGAGGGCAGGAAGCCGAAGATGTACTGGGAGGGAGGCCGCTCGGTCATGGGGACACCTCCGAGCCAGGAGGCGCCAGATCGGTCGGGGGCGGATACAGATCAGGGCGAAGCTCATAGCGCGACACGCCCGTGACCCTCTCCACATCGAGGACACGAGCGGGCGGAATGCGCTGCCACTGCGAAATGGCCTGAGAGGTAATCTCAACGCCGATCTCGTTCAGGAGACGAGCCAAGCCGACCGGCCCGCCCGCCTTTTCCTTCGCCTCTGTCAGTCCATCGCTCATGAACCAATGAAAGCATATCTTTCATGAACACGCAAGCGTATCTGTTGATGAATGAAAGCATCTGTTTCGACATTCTGCCCCCCATGGAAACGACCGGTGGACGGATCCGGCACCTGCGCGCGCGGGTGCTCGGATTAACTCAGGAAGAGTTTGCGCAGCAGCTGCAGGTAACCCGCGGCGCCGTCGGCAATTGGGAACGCGATCAGGGGATCAAGAACGACAACATCGTCCGGATTGCCGATAGGTTCGGCGTCAGCGTCGACTGGCTGGTGAATGGCCGCGGAACCCCTCCCGATGGATCCGCGCCCCCCAAGCCAGCAGCACCATCGGGTATGCTTACTGACGCACCTCCCCCCAACATCGATCTGTCCCAGGCAGAGGACCTGCCTCATTTCCGAGGATTCGGCGGCCCGAGGAACGTTCCGGAATACGGGGCGGCCATCGGCGGCCGGCGCGGCGATGCCGATTTCCAGTTCAATGGCCAGACGGTGGACTGGGCGCCGCGCCCGCCCGGCATCATGCACAAGAAGGACGTTTATTCCCTTCGCGTGACCGGCATCAGCATGATCCCCAAATATGAGGAGGGCGAACGGATCTATGTCGATCCGCACCGGCCCCCTGCCATCATGGATTACGTCGTGATCGAGCTGAAGCCGTCGGAGGAGGGGGAGCCCGGCGACGGCTTCATCAAGCGCCTCGTGCGGCGCACCCCGACCAAAATCGTGGTGTCGCAGTTCAATCCGCCCATGGAGATCGAATTCGACCGCGACGAGGTGAAGAGCCTGCACCGCGTCATCCCCGTGGACGAGCTGCTGGGCATTTAGAGCAGAGGAGAGATGGGAATGAAGATCACCGCCCTGTGCCTTTCGACGGCAACGATACACCTCCTCTCGTCGGTGCCGGGCGCGGCCCAGACCTTCACCCAATCGCAGCGAAACGCCATGAATCACGTTTCGCAGGTACTCGCGGCAGCCACAGCCTGCCCGGAATACAAGCCCAATCTCGTTTTGCTGGCCCTCATCGGCGTGCAGTACAAGTTCAGCATCGAAGACCCCAAGGTCAACGCGATCATCGTTGCCAAGGCGAAAGAGCACAAAGCCGGAATCGAGGCCGCCGGGAAGACCATCGGCTGCCTGGCAGCATGGGCCCTCTACGGACCGGGAGGCCAGAACGTCCCGGATCTGCTTTCCCGAAACTGACAAAGCGCTTTCACCCTCATTGTAGAAAGTGTTTGAACCAGCGCGGATTGAGGGAGATGTTCTTCCCCTCCCCGCGACGCTCCCGGCAATGCCGGCAGCAGAGCTTGCTCCCGAGCTGCGGGAACGTCCGAAATCCCTCCATGTCGAGCTCCAGAAGTTCGCGCCGGTGAAAGCGCCGGGTGCGGCCGCAATCCTCGCAATGGATGTCCACCGCCCAGGCTTGGCGCAATTCGCTCACACCACTCTGATACCGCATCGCTGCCCCGTCTGTTCTCATTTCGTTCATGGTGCGGTAACGTTATCTAGGAGTCGAGTCTCTTCTCTCTATCCACAGGAATTCACAGGTCGGGACTTTGCCCGCGCAAGTGCGCGCGGATGCCAATTTGAAAGTTTTGCTTTCATAGAGCTTGCGCCTATCTGAAAGTTATGCTTTCGTTGCTCCATCAACACACCGATGGGGGCATTCCATGGGGCACGAGCGAAACGAGGCGAAGACCGCCACGCATGACGGCTGGATCTGGCCGGTTCCACGACATGAGATGCGGGTTCACGAATGCATCCGGCAACGGATGGTCGAGGACCTGCGCCGGCTGAAGGCCGAGGCCGGCGAGGAGCCGGTGAACCTGTGCGACGCCGGATGGACCGAGCACCAGGTGGCGATCCACGGTCTGGCGGCGAAGAACCGCCTTGAGCGGAGCGAGCGCGACGAGGTGCACCGCACCGCGCCCTCCGCGCAAGGCTTCGCGCGGGTTCAGCGTTTCGCCAGCGGCGCCGCCGAGCTCGCGAGCCTCGCCATGTTCTTCGGGGCCGTCGCCATCTGGGCCGCTCACTTCACCGGCAAGCTGTGAGGCGCACCATGGCCAAGGGCAAATCCCCCTACAAGCGTTACGGCAAGACCCCGCACCGCTATTCCGAGCTCTACCAGCGCTGGCGCTCCGCGCGTCTGCGCGGCGACGATGCCGAGGCCCGAGCGCTGGCCCGCCAGCACGAGGCCCGGTTCATGGGCGGCGCGGCGCACGAGGTCTGGGACATCAATCTGTCGAGGGGTGACGTCCAGATCATGAAGGAGGCCGCGTGATGTCCTTGGCGCAATCCACCGACAGGATCGCGAACAGCACTCAGGAGGGCTCCCGTATCGGCGATGCCTTCTGGATCGAGTGGGCCTTGTTCAGGAACGCCGCCCGCCCCAACGACGAGATCCGGATGCTCACCGTTCGCGCAGGCACCATCAGCGGCCCGATCCTCGTGCGCGCACCGGTCACGCCGGAACTCGCGCAGGACCTGCTGCAATTCGCGAAGCGCCTCGCCGCAGCCGAGCGGCTCGTGCTGGAAAGACCGGAGGTGGCGCAATGACCTGGATGCAGACCGCCTCGGGTCGGGCCTTCGACCTGGTCAATCCTTCCGCCGACGATGTGAACTTCGACCTCGACGTCATCCCGGCGCTGGCGCGCATCCCGCGCTTCACGGGGCATGTGGCGGCAGGGCCCTACTCGGTGGCGCAGCATTGCGTGGAAGGGGCGCATGCCATCATGCGCGAGACCCGGCGCCGCGACATCGCCGCCGCCTTCCTCCTGCACGACGCGCACGAGGCCTATACCGGCGACATCGCCACGCCGATGGCGGAGGCCATCGCCGCCTGCAGCGGGCTCGTCGCGCTGCAGCGGACCGGCAGCGCGGACGTGGCCGCCACTTTCAACAAGACGGTCGAAGCCGCGCTCAAGCTGTTGAAACGCCGCGTCGACGGAGCGGTGCACGAGGCAGCCGGCCTCACCTACCCCCTGCCCGACGACGTGCGCGAGGCGGTGAAGCTGTGGGATCTCCGCATGCTCGCCACCGAACGGCGCCAGCTCATGGCGAAGGCGCCGAAGCCCTGGGCCGCAGCGATCGAGCAGGCCGAGCCCGTGCGCCTCGAGGGCCGCCTCAAGGTGTGGCCCTGGGCCTACGCGGCAGACGCCTACCGCGCCGCCCTCGACCTCTACTGCCCCACCGCGCTGCGGCGGGCGGCATAACCGCTTATCACCTGGAGTTCTTCCCATGAAACGCATCCGCGATGCGCAGACCATCATCGGCGCACTCGAAAACGGCGAGGCTGCCGCCGAGCTGTCGAAGGAGATCACCGAAACCCTCGCCGCGCTGAAAGAGCAGACAGGCGGTCGCGCCAAGGCGAAGGTGAAGGGTTCGGTGACCCTCAAGCTCGACATCGAGGTCGAGGGCAACAGCGCCACCATCACCGCCGACATCCAGTCGAAGCGCCCCAAACCTGTGCGCGGTTCGTCCTTTTATTGGGTTCTCGACGACGGCTCGCTCTCCACCGAGCACCCGCAGCAGATGAACATGTTTGCCGGCCCGCGCGAAGCAGCCGGTTGACCCTTCCCACCCAGCAGAAAGCCGTAGGGGCTCATCATGGAAAACAAAGACACCAAGACTGCCGAGACAGCCGAGCTCGTTGTCGGAGAAGCAATGCGACCGCTCGACCCTGCCTTCACGTTCGACGGCAGCACCATCGACCGCATTGCCGAACTCGGCACGAAAGCGACTAGCGTCGAGATCGTCACGATCAAAGCTCCCGCCGATCTAGTCGGCGTGCCAGCGGAAATCCCCGTCGCGATCATCCACGGCGACACTCCCACCCTCGTCGATGTGTCACGGCATTTCGAAAGTTATCGCACGTATCCCGGATTCAAGCGCGGCACAGCCACAGCGCTGACCCTCGATTCCTTCATCGCACTCGTCGACCGCCACAAGACCGGTGATTCTGTAGTCTTCGCCAACACGGATTGGAAGAAGCCAACCTTCACGGCCGTGATCGACTACCACCAGAACCAGAGTGGCGGCGCGGCTGACAATGGCAAGCATCGCATTCACTACGCTTTCCCCCTCTCGGAGGAGTGGCAGGCTTGGAACAAGCAGAACGGCGAGCCGATGGAACAGGCCGAATTCGCCGCCTTCCTCGAAGACCGCATCGCCGAACTCTCCAGCCCCACCGATGCCGAGAAGATCGCCCTCGAACGCGACTTCGCCACCACCGTCGCAACGCCGGCCGATCTGGTTCAGCTCTCGCGCGGCTTGCAGGTCAACGTCGAGGCGGTCGTGAAATCGGCCACGACCCTTCAGACCGGCGAGGGGCAGATCGTCTGGGAAGAAGTGCACAAGGATGCCGACGGTAAGCCGCTGAAGGTGCCAGGCATCTTCCTGCTCAGCATCGCACCATTCTTCATGGGTGAGCCCGTGCGAATTCCCGTGCGCCTGCGCTACCGCAAGGCTGGTTCGAGGATCGTCTGGTTCTACCAGCTCTACCGTCCCGACCAGCACATCACTGAGCGAGTGCGCGATGACCTGATCACGGTTGCTCGTCAAACCGGCCTGCCGACCTTCGAAGGCACACCGGAGATGCAGGGCTAAAACGTAAACCGGGCGGGCCTTGAGCCCGCCCACCCTCCCGAGGGCAACACCCATGAAGATCATTGCCGAACGCGCCGCGCTCCTCAAGAATCTCGCTGCCCTCAACCGGGTGGTCGAGAAGCGGACCACCATCCCAATCCTTTCCAGCGTTCTTCTGGATGCCGCCGGCGAGGCCCTGAACCTCAAGGCGTCGGATCTCGATATCGAGATGACCGGCCGCATTCACTGCCAGGTCGAGACCGCGGGCGCCATCACCGTGCAGGCTCACCTGCTGCACGACATCGTGCGCAAGCTGCCGGACGGCGCGCAGGTCGCCATCGAAGCCACCGACGGCGGAGGGCGCGTGGCCGTGAAGGCGGGCCGCTCGCGCTTCACGCTGCAGGCCCTGCCCGCATCCGATTTTCCGGACCTCGCCGCTGGCGAGTTCCCGCATTCCTTCACCCTGCCGGGCGTGGCACTGGCGAAGATGATCGCGCGCACCAGCTTCGCGATCTCGACGGAAGAGACGCGCTTCTACCTCAACGGCATCTATCTCCATGTCCAGGGCGGCCACCTCTATGCCGTCGCCACGGACGGTCACCGCCTGGCACGGGCTCATGTGGATGGGCCGTCTGGCCTGGAGGGGATGGACGGCATGCCGGGCGTGATCGTCCCGCGCAAGACCGTGGCCGAGCTCGCCCGCCTCGCCGAGGAAGCCGGGAAGGACGATGTACGCATCGACCTGTCACCGCACAAGATCCGCGCCGCCTTCGGCGATACGGTGCTGACCTCGAAGCTGATCGACGGCACCTTCCCGGACTATCAGCGTGTGATCCCGCGGGGCAACGACAAGGTCGCTACCGTCGAGATCACCGCCCTCAAGGCCGCTATCGATCGGGTGTCGAGCGTCTCCACCGAGCGCGGCCGGGCCGTGAAGCTCGCCTTCGACGACGGGCGCCTGACGCTCACCGTCGAGAATCCGGACGCCGGCACAGCGACCGACGAGATCGAAGTCGACTACGATGCCGAGGCTCTCTCCATCGGCTTCAACGCCAGGTACGCACTCGACATCGCCGGCGCGCTCGGCACCGACACGGCCGTGATCAGGCTCGCCGACAACGGCTCCCCGACGATCTTCCAACCCACCGCAGACGACAGCCTGCTCTGCGTGCTGATGCCGATGAGGGTTTAGTCATGAAGCGTCGTATCTACGTTGCATCGTCCTGGCGGAATGCATTACAGCCCGACATTGTAGCCGCTCTCAAGGCAGATGGTCATGAGGTTTACGACTTCAGGAATCCTGCACCAGGCGAGAGTGGTTTCTCCTGGTCTGAAATCGATCCTGATTGGCTGGCATGGTCGCCAGAACGATACGCTGAGCATGTGCGGCAGAGCCCAATTGCTAGACACGGTTTCAACCGTGACAAGGCTGCACTCGATTGGTGCGACACCTGCGTTCTTGTCCTACCCTGCGGGCGCAGCGCTCACCTAGAGGCCGGCTATGCGGCAGGACAAGGCAAGCGGACGATCTTCTACCTGCACGAGGACCGTTTTGAGCCGGAGCTGATGTATCTGCTCGGCCACGGATTTGTCTCGTCTATCCCTGGTCTCCTGCAGAGCTTGCGCCTGCCTGACAACGACTTCTCAGTCCTTAATGCGGTGGAGGGTTGAGATGACTGTCTACGTCGACAGCCTGCGCCTGCCCTATCGCGGCATGCTCATGTGCCACATGTTCGCGGATTCGCTGGATGAGCTGCACGCCATGGCCGACCGCATCGGCGTCGCGCGCAAGCACTTCCAGAAGCCGCCGAAGGCCAGCTGGCACCACTACGACATCTGCCTGACCAAGCGCGCCAAGGCCGTGCGCTGCGGCGCCGTCTCCACCGACCGCTACGGCGCCAGCGAGTTCATGGCGCGGAAGAAGGGCGACCAGGCGACGCTCGAGCGCATCAGGCGGCTGCGCGAGCGGAAGAGCGCAGCCAGGCGCCAGCCGGAGCCAGCAACGACGGACCTGTTTTCGCGGGGAGCGGCCCATGCCTGATCTCCTGCGCCTTGTGCCAGTCCTCCCCGTCGACGTGGTCGAGACCCTCGTCGGCTACCTGCTCGGCGGCGGCCGCACCGTGCTCGCCGCCGCCGGGCTCTTTTCCTGGCTTTACCCATACAAGGTATCGGAGGACTCCGATGGGTGACAAAAGCGCCATCGAATGGACCAACGCCACATGGAACCCGATTGCCGGCTGCTCGGTCATCTCGCCCGGCTGCGCCAACTGCTACGCGATGAAGATGGCATCCCGCCTCGTCGGCATGGGTGTGGAGACCTACGCGGGGCTGACGAAGGACAGCAACGCGGGGCCGGTCTGGACCGGTGCGGTGCGTCTGGTGAAGGACGCGCTGCTCAAGCCCCTGCGCTGGAAGCGTCCGCGCCGGATCTTCGTCAACTCGATGTCAGACCTCTTCCATGAGGCCGTGCCGGACGAGTGGATCGACAGGATCTTCGCCGTTATGGCACTGGCACCGCAGCACACGTTCCAGGTGCTGACGAAGCGCGCCGACCGGATGCGGGCATATCTGGAAGATTGCCGCAGACAAAATGGCCGACAGCACCTTATACGCGCGGCGATCACTGATCTCGCAGGAAGCCGGAATGCCCCAGGAGTAACCGAGGCATGGCTCCGCATCTCAGGCGCGGAAGAGAATTGGAGCCCCCTCCGCAACGTGTGGCTCGGCGTTTCGGCCGAAGATCAGACCCGCGCGAACGAGCGGATCCCCGATCTGTTGGCCACTCCTGCAGCAGTGCGCTGGGTCAGCGCCGAGCCGCTGCTCGGGCCGATCGACTTCATGCGCATCAACCGCCCCGCCCCTCTCGGCTCTATGTCGGCATTGCTCTGCGAGGAAGATCAAAGGGCGTGGTTGAATTGGATCGTGGTCGGCGGCGAGAGCGGCCCTGGCGCGAGACCGATGCATCCGGATTGGGCTCGCTCCATCCGTGATCAGTGCGCGACTGCAGGCGTGCCGTTCTTCTTCAAGCAATGGGGCAACTATCTCCCAGCCGGACAATGCATGGCAGACGGGCGTCCATGGTCTCCAGTCGGCGGCCCCAGCCTTCACGCGGTCAAGGCTCTCACCGGCCGCCTGCTCGATGGCGTCGAACACAACCAGTACCCAGGAGCATCCAAGTGAGCGGATCCGTCAACAAAGTCATTCTCGTCGGCAACCTGGGGCGCGACCCCGAGGTACGCCGCCTCGGCAACGGCGACCCCGTCGTCAATCTTCGCATCGCCACCTCCGAGACGTGGAAGGACAAGGCGACCGGCGAGCGCAAGGAGAAAACCGAGTGGCACTCTGTGGTGATCTTCAACGAGCATCTCGCCCGCGTGGCCGAGCAGTACCTGAAGAAGGGCGCCAAGGTCTATGTCGAAGGGAAGCTGCAGACACGCAAATGGACCGACCAGCAGGGCCAAGACAAGTGGACCACCGAAGTGGTGCTTCAGCGCTTCGACGGTGACCTGACCATCCTCGACAGCCGCCGCGACGGCTCCGGCCGGGACGATCAATACACCGAGCAGCAGAACGACCGCTGGGGTGGCCGCTCTAGCGATGGCGGACAGAGCTACGGCGATGCCAAGGGTGGCAGTCCATCCTCCTCCGGCGCCAGCTTCAACCGCTCCGACATCGACGACGACATACCGTTCTAGAGCACCACCCTCGCCACCCTTTCAGGGAAGCCCGCTCATGACCTTCGAGGAATTGATGTCCGACCTTCGCCAGCAGTTGCAGTTGCCCGGCCCGATCACGATCAGCCGCGACGACGCCCGGGTGATTATCGAGAGCTTTGAGGAGCTGACTTCCACCCCCACACCCTCACAAGGAGAGCATGCGGAGCTGGTGGAGAGGTACTTCACCTCTCTCGATGCTACATCCGGCTACTGCACTGTTCAGATGGTAAAGGACGATGAAGGCGACTGGGTCCGCTACGAGGATTACGCCTCCCTCACCGAGAGGGTGAAGGAGCTGGAGGGAGCCGAGGCGAGCGATCTTGTTCGCGCCAACATCGATCTTCTTGAACGGAGCCGACAGTTGGAATGCCAGAACGCCACCCTCCGCTCAGAGTACGAGAGACTGCAACAGCGGGTGAAGGAGCTGGAGGCTCTGAATGATCGTGCCTGCGATCTCAATGATGCTTTGTTCCAAGAAAATACAAACCTGAAGGTAGATATATCCACCCTCCGCTCAGAGAACGAGACGCTCAAGCGGGAGAACGAGCGCGTGAACAAATTTGCGGCCGATAACTTTGCCAATTCCTTTGACTGGCAGGGTATGGTCGAGATCGCAAATGCACGCGCCCTTGCCGCCGAGGCCCGCCTGGAGGCCATGCAAAAGGCGCTGGAGGAGTTCTGCGACGCAGCGCGGTACGATGCCACGATGGAAGGGCCGAAGTTCAAGGGGGGGGATCTGTCGCGGCTGAACCGTGCAAGGGAACTCGCTCACGCCGCCCTCACAGGAGCAGGCCATGAGTAGGCTGACGGAAAAGCAGATGCGGACCCTCCGGTGGCTCGCCGGGGACAAGAGCATCCACGAGCGTCTATTGCCGCGCAAGGGCGGTGCACGAAAGGCTGTCATTCGCAGCCTGATCGACGGCGAATTTATTGCGGCTGATGGATGGACCATCACCGAAGCAGGCCGCACCGCCCTCAAGCAGGAGAAGGAGCCCTCCCATGACCAGTGATGTTCTCCTCGCCCTCAAGACAAGGCTGGAAGAGGCAGGTGGATTATCGCCCGATGCTCTCCAGTTCTTGGCCGGCTACTTCGCCATGGGGCCAAGGTCCGAGATCATATCACACGAACCTCATACAACCCTGACCAAGCAACTGGCAGCCTATGAAGAGTGCTTGGACGCAGGCCTTGTCCAATGGGAGCGCTACAACGACCACGGCTCCATTCGGATTACCGCGACGGCTAAAGGTCATCATCTCGCACAAGAGGCGTTTCGCGCCCTCATCGCCCAGGAGCAGCCATGAGCCGCTACTTCACATGCCGCTGTGTCCATTGCGGCAAGACGTTCCACCGCAGCATCCCGTCGCCGGTTTGCGCTGACTGTGAGAGGAAGAAATGAGCGATCTATCCATAGAGGCTCTTCGCACTGAAAACATGCGGCTGCGCGAGGAGAACAAGCGGCTCACAACCCAGGCAAGGGTGTTCGAGACCGAGGTCAATGACCTGAAGACTCTTGATACCCACGCCGAATGGCAGCGCCTTGATAAGCTGCTCGCCGAGGCTGAAGCTGCGGCCAGCATGGTCTCCTACCTGCGCCCCGAAGTCCTCGCCTTTGCTCTCCTGATGGAACAGCAGCTTCGCGCCAACGACCACAAGCCAGGATGGAAGAACGACGCCCCGGTAGTGCTGATGGATAGGCTGCACGAAGAGGCCGCCGAACTCCACGAGGCTCTGAAGCAGGGTGACTACCGGGAGCATATCGCTTTGGAAGCCGCCGACGTGGCGAACTTCGCCATGATGATCGCGGATGTGTGCGGGTGCTTGGGAGAGAAGCCATGAGCACGAAGCTGAGAGAGGCTTTCGAACATTGGGCTTCAGATGAAGGGAAGTCGCCGGAAGCCGTAAAGCGCAACCCTGATGGACACTACCGCTTGGGCAGCACGAATATGTATTGGCGGGCGTGGCAGGCCGCATGGCAAGCGGCCCAGGCCGCCCTTTCCGCTGAAGGACAGGGGCGGGAGGGTTGGGTGCCCGTTAGTCAGCGCCTCCCGGTCTACGGCGAGGGACGACGGGTGGTCGTCCACACAGACGGCTATGATTTCGCGGGTGAACAGTTCTTCGACATTAAGGCAGATGCGCTCACCGAATGCGGCGACGAGGATCTTCCTCATTGCGGAGACAGGGAAGTGGCCGCCCGCGCCTCGCATTGGATCTACGTCGAGGACTTGGCCCATCGTATTACCGCCCCTCCCCCGGTCAGCGGAGAGGGTGGGGGTGGCCCTCCTTCGGGCCAAGGCCCTCATCGGGAAAGCTCAAGCAGCGTTGAGGCAAGCCGCCAGGTCGTGCCGGGTGAGGAGGTGCGCGATGGGTGAAGCAAAGCAACGTATGAAGCTGGCCGCCCCGTCAGGAGCCCACAAGGCATTCCATGCCGACTTCGCAGACCTGATGAAGAAGCACCTTGCCGACGAGCCTGCTGAGATCGTTCTGGCTATCGCAGCTTACGCGGTCGGGCAGATCATCGCCATGCAGGACCAGCGCCGCATTACTCCGCGCATGGCCATGGAAATCGTCTCCCGCAACATCGAAGCCGGGAACGCTCACGCTATCCAATCACTCGACAGCACTGAGGGCAACGCATGACCCCGAAAACCACACTCACGGATGGCTCACCAGTCACGCCCGATCATCGCGAGATTGATCCGAGAACCGGAATGCAGAAGGGCTATGTGGTCCTGTCAGCCGAGGAGCGGGCCAAGGGTTTCGTCCGCCCCGTGCGCCGGACTTATCGGCATCTCAAGTGCAAGGGTGTGACCACGATGGGACAGGCTCTTGCCGAGACTTACGCCCGCGATCCCTATTTCTACTCTGGTACGTTCTGCGCACATTGCGGAACGCACTTTCCGGTTGGTGAGGATGGTGAGTTCGTATGGGATGGCACTGACGAGAAGGTGGGAACATGACCCCACATCGCGACCGGGTTCGTCCTGGAACACCCCTTTCCCGAGGAGCCTCGCCAGAGGCGACGGAGGGCACCAGGGCATCAGAGGCAAGACGCCAGGTCGCGCCGACTCTGCTCGACGCTGCCGAGTAACCGCTAGGGCCCGCCTCCAGCCATGTCCGCTACCCGCCCCGCCATCAAGCCGCCCGAGCGGCCCCTTGATCCGGACCTCGTCCGGCTCATAGAGGCTCTTGCGGAAGCGAACGCGCTCCGCGATCATCGCGCGGCGGTGGCGGCTCGCGAGGCTGCGGGGAAGGCAAAAGGACGATGAAGCGCGCGGCGATCTATGCCCGGTACTCGACTGACCTGCAGAACGAGCGATCCGTCGAAGATCAGGTCGCCCTCTGCCGCGCCTATGCCGAGCGTGAGAAGCTCCAGATCGTAGCGACCTTTGACGACCGGGCCCGCTCCGGCGGCTCCATGCTGGGACGCGACGGGCTGATCCAGATGCTCGCCCAGGCCAATTCCGGCGCCTTCGACGTGATCGTCGTCGAGGCCCTCGACCGCCTGTCCCGCGACATGGCCGACTTGGCGACGATCCATAAGCAATTGAAATTCAAGGGGATCGAGCTGCGGGCTGTCCATGACGGACGCGCAGACACGGTCCTCATCGGCCTTCGCGGTTTGGTCGGCCAGCTCTTCCGGGAAGATGGGGCTAAGAAGGTCCGGCGCGGGATGCAGGGCGTCGTCAGGGAAGGACGGCACGCCGGCGGCAAGCCCTATGGCTACCGCACCAGCACGATGAGAGGCCGCCTCGAGATCGATCCCGTGCAGGCCGCCGTGGTGCGGCGGATCCTGACCGAATATGCCGACGGCCGTCCGCCGCGGGAGATCGCGGGCGACCTGAACCGGGAGGGCATCGCTCCGCCAAGGGGGCGCACCTGGAATGCCTCCACGATCAACGGCAGCGGCCAGCGAGGGAACGGGATCGTTCGCAACGAGATCTATATCGGCCGGATCGTCTGGGGGAAGGTCCGCATGGACACCAACCCCGAGACCGGCCGTCGGATCTCCCGGCCGGCGGACGGTTCAGAGGTCATGACGGCGGACGCCCCGGAGCTGCGCCTGGTCGACGACGCGCTCTGGCAGAGGGTTCAGGCCATCAACGAAGCCAAGGCCGCGCTCAAGTCCCATCAGAAGCGCCGGCCGCCGCACCTGCTCTCCGGCCTGCTGCGCTGCGGATGCTGCGGCTCGGGCATGTCCGTCCATGACCGAGACAAGACCGGAAAGACCCGGGTCCGCTGCTCGGCCGTGCGCGAGAGCGGCGTCTGCACGAATCGACGGATCATCTACCTACCGGCCATCGAGCGGGCCGTGGTCGATGGCATGAGGGAGCAGCTGCGGGATCCGCGCTATATCGAGATCTACGTCAGGCGCTACAACAGCGAGCGGCAGCGTCTTGCCTCCACCGCCGTGAGAAACCGCGCCAGCCTCGAAGCGCGGCTTGCCGAGCGGCAACGCGAGTTCGACCGGGTGATGAACGCCTATGTCAAAGGGTTCATCACGGAGGCCGAGGCTGAGCAGCAGATCCCGGAATTGCGCAGGGAGCGCGACCGAATCGCCGCAGAGCTCGCGGCGGCGGGAGAGGACCCGAAGGTGCTGACCCTGCACCCGGGTGCGATCAACGACTATCTGAGGCAGGTCGATGAACTTGCCGCGACGCTGGCGGACCATGCGCACGAGGGCATGGACAAGCTAACTCAGATGTTCCGCTCGCTTGTCCACAGCGTGACGGTGTATCCGAACGGACCACGCGAGGGATTCGAGGTGGAAGTGAAGGGCCGCCTGGCCGAGTTGGTCGGCGGCCATGCCTTCCCCACAGGCCGTTTTAGTGGGGTGAACGTGGTAGCGGAGGAGGGATTTGAACCCCCGACACAAGGATTATGATTCCTCTGCTCTGACCAACTGAGCTACTCCGCCCCAGGCAGCGGGGCTTGGCCCCGCGTCAGGCAAGCGCGATATAGGGAAGATTGCCCCCGGGTGTCAAGGAAGACGCGCGGCCGGGCTGCGGATTTGTGGCAACCCGGTCTGTCACCCGAAATAAGAGTGGGGAAGCGATCTGCCTTGAGCCGGAGCCGAGAATCGGCCGGGCTTCGGAGGCCGATCAGCCTTTGGCCTTCATCCGCCAGAGCTGGAAGCCATCGTTCGAGACCGCCTGCTCGATCACCTTGCGGGAGAACTTGTGCGGCGGCGCCTCGCGCGAATTGAGCGTGCCGGTCAGGCCCCAGGGCGCATACTTGGCCGGCAGCTTCGTGCCGGATTCGTCCGCTGCAAAAGCGTGGAGATCATCCTTGGCCTGGGAGGTGAACATGAAAAGGCGCATCGGAAGTGCTTTCGTGATTGGAGGGCCCCTGTCCTCTAGATAGGGTCGGGACCGAGAAAGTCACCCCGACGGCATCGAGGTGCCGGGAGGGCTCTCAAGATTTCTTCTTGATTCTCATCAGCTTGAAGAAACCGGCCGGGAACAGGGACCTGAGCTCCACAACCTCCATGCGCCCCGTCCGTCTGGCCCAGTCCTCGACCCGGGCGGCCTTGAAGGAGGAACTCCAGCCGATGGCCTTGGCCACGGGAGCGACCATCTCCTCCACCGCTGCGATGGGGCCGGAGGGCTGGCCCCAGTGATTGGCCAGCACGATCTCCCCGCCTGGCTTGAGCACCCGCATGAACTCGTCGAGGGCCATCTCCGGCTCGGGAACCAGGGTGATGATGAACTGGGCCGTCACCGCATCGAAGGTTTCATTGGAAAAGCCGAGGCGGGTGACGTCCATCACCTGCAGGCTCTTCACGTGGGTGAGGCCCCGCTTCTCGACCTTCTCCTGAGCGCGGCGGAGCATGTCCTCGGACAGATCGACCCCATAGACCTCGGCGTGCTTCGGATAGTAGCCGAGGGACAGCCCGGTGCCGACGCCGGCCTCCAGCACCTTGGGGCCGCAGACGACGGCGGCGTTCACGGCGGCGCGGGCGGCCGGCTCGGTCAGCTTGTCGTAGACCAGGTCGTAGATCGGTGCCCAACGCGCATATGCCTTGCGCATCAGGACGGTGGTCGCTCCATCCGTCATAAAGATCCCTTCGGTCGGCACTCAGGCCGCTGCGGGCGCGACCTCGGCCATTGTTCGAGCTATGGTGCCCCCGCCAAGCACACGTGCCCGGGGAGCATCGCTCTCATAGATGACACAAGCTTGACCGGGAGACACCCCGTCTTCCGCCGATAACAGCTCGACAGTAGTGCTGGTTCCTGTGGATCGCAGGATGGCCGGGCGCGGCTCCCGGGTGGAGCGGACGCGCACGGCGACCTCCATGCCCTTCTCGCCCAGAGTTTCGAGCGGCACGTCGCCGAGCCAGTTCACGTCCGTCACGCGGATGAGCCGGGTGGCGAGCGCCTCCCGGGGACCGACCACCACGCGGGCCTCCTTGGCCTCGAGGCGGACCACGTAAAGCGGCTCGCCGACGGAAAGGCCAAGGCCTTTCCGCTGCCCCACCGTATAGTGGATGATGCCCTCGTGGCGCCCGAGCACGCGACCGTCCACATGGACGATCTCGCCGCCCTGCACGGCGCCGGGCTTCAGGCGCTCGATCACGTCGCTGTAGCGGCCCTGCGTGACGAAGCAGATGTCCTGGCTGTCGGCCTTCTCCGCCACGGTGAGACCGAACTCGCGCGCGAGCTCCCGGGTCTTCTCCTTGGGCAGCTCTCCCAAGGGGAAGCGCAGGAGGTCGAGCTGCTCCGGCGTGGTGGCATAGAGGAAATAGCTCTGGTCCCGGTCCGGGTCCGCGGCGCGATGAAGAGCGCGGCGCCCGTCGGGAAGGCGGCGGCTCGCCACGTAATGACCCGTCGCCAGCACGTCGGCGCCGAGCTCCCTGGCCGTCTCCAGGAGGTCGCGGAACTTGATGGAGCGATTGCACTCGACGCAGGGGATCGGCGTCTCGCCCGCCAGATAGCTCTGGGTGAAGCGGTCGATCACGGCCTCGCGGAAGCGGGCCTCGTAGTCGAGCACGTAATGGGGGATGCCGATCGCCTCCGCCACCCTCCGGGCATCGTAGATGTCCTGGCCGGCGCAGCAGGCGCCCTTCCGGTGGGCAGCGGCGCCGTGGTCGTAGAGCTGTAGCGTGATGCCGATGACGTCGTAGCCCTCGCGCTTGAGCAGGGCTGCGACCACGGACGAGTCCACGCCGCCCGACATCGCAACCACGACGCGGGTCTTCGAGGGTTCGGTGGGAAGATCGAGTGAATTGAGCATCGTTCCGTCCAGAGGCGCCGTTCAAGGCGGCGCACGGGAGGGGCCAAGGCCCTTCTATAGCGATTGCAACCGAATTCTTAAAGAGAAACTCCGTCGCAATAAGGCGACGTTAACGATTATGGCTAAGCTTAGGCCCTCTCGTAACCGCCTGATGGGGCTTAGGAAAACATTAAGTCCCGTCGCGTAGGTTCGAGCCTGTCAAAGGTCGTTGAATTTTTGTGTGAGCGTATCATGACCGAACCCCACCGCCCAAGGGTCAAGTATGTCATTGGGCCCGACGGCAGTCCCCTGACGATTGCCGATCTGCCTCCCTCCAGCACCCGCCGTTGGGTCATCCGCCGCAAGGCCGAGGTTGTCGCCGCGGTTCGCGGCGGCCTGCTCAGCCTGGAGGAAGCCTGTCAGCGCTACACGCTGACCACCGAGGAGTTCCTGAGCTGGCAGATGTCCATCGACCAGCACGGCCTCGCCGGCCTGCGGACCACCCGGATCCAGCAATACCGGCAGTAGGCTTCCCACCTGACCCGATCAAAGGCGCCGCTCACCCGACGGCGCCTTTTTCACAAGGAGCGCCGAAGCGGCAAGGATCGATCCGGCGTTAAGACCTTCCTAACCATGAAATGAGCATAAACTCCTGAATCGCTCCCCTACAGGCAGACCCGCATCGTGCTCGGCACCCAGGATATGTCCGAACTGCAAGGCTTCCCTCAGGCCGGAACCTCCCTCTCCTCCCCTGCTGCACCAGATCACGCCAGGGACGCCTTCGGCGAAGCCCTGGTCGGTCGGACCCTGGCCGATGTCGAGCGGCACCTGATCCTCGACACCCTGGCCCATTGCCTAGGTAACCGGACCCATGCCGCGCGCCTTCTCGGCATCTCCATCCGCACCCTGCGCAACAAGATCAATGCGTATATGGAGGCCGGCATCGCCGTGCCCGAGCCGGGGCAGAGGCCGGGCTCGGCAGCCTGAGCTTCAAGCCTTACAGCTTCCGCAGCCAGAGGCTCGTCTCATGAGCCCCGGGAGTCAGCGGCAGCTCGGACAGGATGCTCCCGGGGAGCGCCGCCCCCTGCTTCCTCGCGACGTAGTGGCTAGCAAACACAAGCTCGTATCCCTGCCCCTGCAGCAGGGCGCCCACCAGCGCCTGCTCGTTGTAGCCCCGCCAAGCCCAGGCCTCGGGGTAGCGGAAGGGAAGCGCGATGTCGTGAACATGGACCAGCGTGCCGGAGCCCAAGCGCGGCAGCACATCGAGAAACAGGCGGTCCACGTCCGTTCCGGGCATCGCGATGTGGCTCGAATCGATGAACAGGATGTCGCCGGCCGAAAGGGTCTCGAACAGGGCCGGATCGGCCTCCTGCAGGAGCTCTTGCCGATGCTCCACGTCAAGCCTGCTCAGGCTCGCGCGGGGGGCCGGATCGATGCAGATGATGCGGGTGGGAAGCCCCCCGTCCTGGACGGCCTGGGCCATGAAGCGGGTCGAATGACCTGAGCCGACCTCCACGATCCGGCGCGGCTTTTCCCGGCGGACGAGGGCGTAGGCCGCAGCCGCGTCGAGCCGGGGGAACCAGCTCTGGTCGAAGCGGGCGGGGCCTGCGCCCTTCAGGATGGAGCGCAGGCTGCCCGCATGGCTTTCGATGGCCGCCAGCACCTCGGCGAATTGCGGCTCGGCGCGCTCGAACAGGGGACGCAGCGCCGGGTAGTCCAGGGGCTCGACGCTCGCGGCATAGCGATAGGGGATGAAGAAGCCGAGGCGTCTGATCCCGAGCAGCGTCGACAGGCCGAAGCGCAGCCTGCGCCAGGATGCCGTCATTGGTCGGACGAAGACAGGGGCGGCGGCGGGACGGAACCGTCCGCCACGGCCATGCGGCCGCGCCAAGCCTGGGCGAGCCGTGCCCGCTCGTACATCAGGACGACCACAAGAGACAGGCCGAACGGAATCAGCAGATAGAACAGGCGGAAGATGATGAGCGCGGCCAGGACGTCGGCCTTGGGGATGTCGGGCATGGCGGTGAGAAACACCAGCTCGAACACGCCAAGCCCCCCGGGAGCATGGCTCACTAGGGCCGCGGAGAAGGAGGCCAGGAAGACGGCGAGCACCACGACGAAGCTTGGCTCGAGGTGAGCTGGAAGCGCGAAATAGATGATGCCGGCAGCACCCAGCAGTTCCAGAGGCGCGGCGATGAGCTGCCGCACCATGATGGCCGGGCGGGGATATTCCAGCTTGGCCTTGCGGATCACCAACGGCGGAAGATGCAGGACGGATCCGATCACGTAGAGCGCCACGAAGCCGAGCAGCAGAAGGCCGACGATGCGGGCCGTGGCCGGATTGGTGAGCATCGAGGGGAGAAGCTCCTCCAGCCTGTGAAGGAGCGTCGGGTCGACCACCAGGACAACGCCGCCGAGCAGGATGGTCCCGAGACCGAAGGTGAAGGAGCACAGGGCCACGAGCACCGCGATCTGCGGCGCGCTCAGCCCCTTCGACGTATAGGCCCGGTATCGCACCACGGCGCCGGAGAAGACCGACGCGCCGATGTTGTGGGACAGCGCATAGGTGGTGAACGACGTGACGGACACGAAGAACCACGAGATGTGATGGACGCCCAGATGCAGCAGGGCGATGCGGTCGTACCAGGCCAGCGCCGCATAGGCGAAGAGGGTCGACAGGGCAGCCAGCGCATAGCGGTGGGGAGGAACGGCGGTCAGGCTGTCCCACACGTCGTCGAGGGACATGCCGCGCAGCTCGCGGTAGAGAAGCCAGCCGGACACGACCACTGCCAGCAGCCCGATCACGGGCCAGATGAACTCACGCACGTTCTTCATTGAGCTGGCAGGTCTCCCTCTTTTTTCCTTCTGTGCCCACAATCCCTTGCCTTCGCAAGGAGATAATGGCCTCTGGGAGCATGACATAACGTCCAATCCGGAACTCTTGCGAAGGTATCGGGTGACAACGCAGGGGAATGGCCGTATCAGGCCCTCCCGGAGAAGGCTCGAAAGACATCGGCGCATGACGGCTGAACTGACAGCGGCTCTCAACCTCAACGGCTATACGGATCTTCCCGCCGGCAAGATCGCGACGGTGGTGACGTATCTGGAAATGAGGGCACCGCCTCCCCTGCCGCGGTTCTCGCTTCCCGGGGGATGGACGCTCCAGCGCATCGACGGCGACCGGGCGCGCTACCGCGCCCTGTTCCGCAGGGTTGGCGAACCCTGGCTGTGGTTCAGCCGGGCCGTGATGCCCGATTCCAGGCTTGCGAGCATTCTCGACGATCCCGCGGTCGAAGCCTATGCCCTCCACGATGGACAGGCCGATATAGGCCTCATGGAGCTGGACCTCCGGTCCGGCGGGGAGGCCGAACTCGCCTTTCTCGGCCTCGCTCCCGGATTCACGGGGCAAGGGGCTGGCCGCCTCCTGATGAGCGAGGCGATCGCCCGCGCCTTCTCCAGGCCGATCCGGCGCCTCTTCGTGCATACCTGCACGCTCGATTCCCCCGCCGCCCTGCCCTTCTACATCCGCTCCGGCTTCACGCCCTACAAGCGGGCGCTCGAGGTGGTGGACGATCCTCGCCTCCTCGGCCTTCTTCCACGGGACGCTGCTCCCCACATCCCCATCCTTGCGCCCAGCCCATGAAGAAAAGGCGCGCCGTTGCCGGCGCGCCTTGTTTGGAAAATGTCTGGATCGAGGCTTCAGGCGGTCGCGCGCACGGCACGTCCCTGCCCGACCTGGCTGATGGCGGCATCGATCGAACGCTCGCGATCCTCCAGGCTTTCGGCACGCTTCAGCTCTTCGTAGGCCTCGCCGAGTTCGGCTTTCGCATCGTCGAGCTGGATGTGAAGGTTCTGAGCCGAGAGGCGGAGATTGTCCCGCCGTTGGGCTGCAGCGCGCGCATAGGTCGGATAGGCAAAGTGGTTCGGGTCGGCGATGCCGGCCTTTTGCTCCTCCGCCGCGATCTCCCGGTCGAGATCAGCCGCCATCCGGTCGAACTCGGCGATCATCATTTCGATCTGAGCCACGCGGCGACGCTTCTCGTCGACCTGAAAGCGCTTGAGGCGGATGAGCGTATCCCGCGACTTCATCTTGATTCAACTCCACACGTCGCTGTTTCAACTCATCCCACGGATCGCTCAGTTATCCGCGAGACATGCGACACCATCGCCCATGGAGGTTGAGCTTTCCTTACCGCCTGCGGCAAAAAATTTCCTAGCCTCCTACGCCCATGAGGCGGCTTTCCCCTGCGAGACCTGCAGGTTCGAGGCGCGTAAACGTTTCGTTTACCGATTTCGTTAAGACTGGGGCGGTCACGGGTACGGCTTCCTCGGATCCGCTCCCGGACTCAGCTGAAACGCTTAGGCTGCAAGCTTTTGGGATGTTGTGAGGCGGTTCCCCATGGTGACCCGGAATCCACAGGATGATCGCCTTTCGCACCCGATCGACCGATTGAGGTCGTTAAGCGCTTGCGTCCGAGAATCAGGGTTTGTTAACCATTCTGAACTAGCGTTTCGAATCAGTTTAAAAGGGCATCCGTCGCGAGCCCAGCGGCGGGTGGACAGCCTTCCGCTGTTCGCAAGCTCAAGGGCCGGGGCTGGGGATTGAACATGCGCGTACTTCTGATCGAAGACGACAGCGCGACAGCGCAAAGCATCGAACTGATGCTGAAGTCCGAGAACTTCAACGTCTACACGACGGATCTCGGCGAAGAGGGCATCGACCTCGGCAAACTCTACGACTACGACATCATCCTTCTCGACCTGAACCTCCCCGACATGTCAGGCTACGAGGTGCTGCGCACGCTGCGCGTCGCGAAGGTGAAGACGCCGATTCTCATCCTCTCCGGAATGGCCGGCATCGAGGACAAGGTGAAGGGTCTCGGCTTCGGTGCGGACGACTACCTGACCAAGCCGTTCCACAAGGACGAGATGGTGGCCCGCATCCATGCCATCGTGCGCCGCTCGAAGGGCCACGCGCAGTCGGTCATCACCACCGGCGACCTGATCGTGAACCTCGACACCAAGACGGTCGAAGTCGCCGGCGCCCGCGTGCACCTGACCGGCAAGGAATACCAGATGCTGGAGCTTCTCTCCCTGCGCAAGGGCACGACGCTCACCAAGGAGATGTTCCTCAACCACCTCTACGGCGGCATGGACGAGCCGGAGCTGAAGATCATCGACGTCTTCATCTGCAAGCTCCGCAAGAAGCTCGCCAACGCCTCGCAGGGCCGCAACTACATCGAGACCGTCTGGGGCCGCGGCTACGTGCTGCGCGAGCCCACCGAGGCGGACGAGCGGATCGCCATCTGACGGCGCCCGAACACGCGCATGAAAAAGCCCGGCCAGGTGCCGGGCTTTTCTTTTGCAGGCCGAGGAGTGCGCGTCCGCTTCAGGCGGTCGCGGCCTTGATCGTCACCTCGTCGCCGTCGATGGAGAACGAGACATTCATGTTCGACGCACGCGCCACCATGCCGGCGTAGTAGGCCTGGATCCCATGCGCATCGACGGTGCCGCTCTCCGAATTGCCGCCGAGCAGCGCCTCCGCATGGACCGGGATACGGGCATTGAGCCCCTTGGCGAGGATGGTGAAGGCGCAGGCCTCCGCATCGCCCGTGACGGTCACCGCAATGGAGCCGCCGCGCGGGATGGCCGTGGTCGCGATCATGATCAGGTTGAGCAGGAGCTTCACCCGGTTCTTGGGGAACAGGAGCCTCGGCGAGGACCAGGAGAAGCTGATCTTGTCGTCGAGGAAGAGGCCGCGGGCCACCTGCTCCGCGTCGCCGAGATCGATGGAGGCGCCGGCAGAACCGGCGGCGCCGAAGGCCAGCCGGGCGAACTGCAGGCGGGCCGAGGCCTGGCGTGCGCTCTTCTGGATCAGGTCGAGCGCGAAGTCGCGCATGGAGGCGTCGCTGTCGTCCTCCAGAACCTCCAGCCCGTTGACGATGGCTCCCACCGGCGAGATCACGTCATGGCAGACGCGTGAGCAGAGAAGGGCGGCGAGGTCGAGCGAATCGAGGGAAATTGTGGCCATGAGGGCTCCGGAGGCACCGTAAGGTCAGCTAATCATTCATGAAATCGGAATTTCGACGGGCATGAATACAGCCAAACAGGAAAGAGAACGTGAACCGGGATACCCGGCTCCGAGTTCTTTGAAAAGCGGGCAAAAGAGATCGACAGCTCCCGCGGGAACAGGCACAAACCCATGATGCGCTTCGATGGTCAGAACGCCGACGAAATCGCCCTGAGGCTCGCCCACATCGCCTGGGAGGCGGGCCGCGTCCTGCGCGGCATGGAAAACGCCTTGCTGGACAAGCGCATCAAGGATGACGGAACGCCCACCACGGCGGCCGATCTCGCCGCGGAGCAGCTGATCATCCAGCGCCTGGACGAGGCCTGGTCAGGCGTTCCGGTCGTGGCGGAGGAAACCGCGAGCACGGCGCAGACGGACGATTGCTTCTTCCTGGTCGACCCCCTCGACGGAACGGGCGACTTCATCCACGGCACCGGCGAGTACAGCGTCAACATCGCCCTGATTCGGGGCGACCGGCCGATCGCCGCGGTAGTGTCGGCCCCGGCCATGGGATCGATCTGGATCGCCGGCGAAAAGGCCCTGACGAGCCCCCTCCCCAGCGGCGAGGGGAACGGGTTCGACTGGCGCGAGGCCAGGGTGCGCCCCGCCCCTGAAAGGGACCTCGTGGCGCTGGTGAGCCGCCGTCACGGCGACATCGCCACGGAAGCCTGCCTCTCGGTGCTCTCCATCGGCACCCGGCGCATGACCTCCTCGGCCCTGAAATTCTGCCTCATCGCCTCCGGCGAGGCGGATGTCTACGTGCGCTGCGGCCCGACCATGGAATGGGATACGGCGGCGGGAGACCATATCCTGACCCGCGCCGGCGGCAGCGTGGTGGGGCCGGGAGGCGCTCCCCTCACCTACGGTCACGAGGAACGCGGCTACCGCAACGGTCCCTTCGCCGCCATCGGCGACGCGGCCCTGGCCCCTCGCCTCGACCTCCCCGTGTCAGCCTCCGTGGCCTGATCTGGTCTTGCAAGACTACCTGCAGGTCGGACGCTGCTACGCAAATCGCCGCGCCGCTACTGCGTACCATTATCCGTACAGAGATTGTTAGGGTTGCTGCCCGTAAGGTTCGAGCCTCGATAGCAGCCTTCCGGTCTGCCAGGGCCGGATTGTTCCCTGTCTCATGCGAGGAGATAGCCCATGCGCTCCCGGTCCACCCTTCTAGCGGCTGCGGCCTTGGCCGCCCTTGTCGGAATCCTGCCAGGGCAGGCCTCGGCCCAGACTGTCCAGCGCGCCTATGCGAGCAATCCCGGCAACCCCAACTCGTTCAGCTCCAACGAGCTCGTCGAGTCGGGGCATCAGTTCTTCGGCTCGGCTTCCCGCGGCCTGGCGCTCGCGCTGCAGGAAGCCATCCGGCGCTGGGGCGAGCCCAACGGCTACATCCTGGGCCAGGAGGCTTCCGGAGCCTTCTTCGGCGGGTTGCGCTACGGCGAGGGCAAGCTCTTCACCCGCAATGCCGGGGACCGCCGCATCTTCTGGCAGGGTCCGTCCCTCGGCTTCGACGTGGGCGGAGACGGTGCCCGCACCATGATGCTGGTCTACAACATGCCCTTTACCGACGCCCTCTATAAGCGTTTCGTGGGCATCGACGGCTCGGCCTATTTCATCGGCGGCTTCGGCGTGACGGCGGTGGCGGCGGACGAGATGATCGTGGTGCCGATCCGGGCCGGTGTCGGCGCCAGGCTCGGCGTGAACGTGGGCTACCTGAAGTTCACCTCCGAGCCGACCTGGAACCCGTTCTAGGATCATCCTGCGGATGCGGGCCTCTCCGCCAGTGGAAAGAGGCCCCGAATGCGCTACAACGGGCGCTCTGGGGCCTTCATGGCTCTGGAAAGCTGCGCGGGCACAAGGCAAGGTGCTTGAGCGTTACCGGTCGAGCATCTTGGAGTTGGCGTCCGCGTGATCGAAAGCATCATGATCTTCGCGCTGGGGTTTGTCGCGGCATCCCTCATCGCGCTTCTCATCATTCCCGCCATCAACGCCCGTGCGGAACGCCTGGCCCGCCGCAGGGCCGAGGCGCTCTTTCCCATGTCGATCTCGGAGCTGACGGCGGAGAAGGATCACCTGCGGGCGGAATTCGCCGTCCTGCAGCGTAAGATCGAGCGCAAGGCCGAGGAGGCCCTCGCCTACAAGCGGGAGAGCATGGAGGAGCTCGGGCGCCGGGCGATCCGCATCGATGCCCTCGAGACCACCCTCGCCGAACGGGACCGCACCGTCGCGCAGCTCGAAACCGACCTGGCCCAGACCCAGACCCGCCTCGCGGCGACCGAGGAGGATCTGGCGCAGACGAGGACCTACCTCGCCAGCACCCGGGAGACCCTGGCGGCCCTCGAGAACGCTCACCGGGCGACCCTCAACGAGCTCTCCAACACCCGCATGGAGCTGGAGCTCACCCAGCACGACCGCTCCAGGACGAAGACCGAGCTCCTGCACGCCGAGGAGAAGATCGCCCGCCTGGAGGCGGACCTGGCCGACCAGGAGCGCCGCCTGACCTCGGCCCTGAGCGATCTCGACACCAAGCGCATCACCATCTCGGATCTCGAAACCCGCCTTATGACCCAGACGGCCCGCGGCAACGACTTCGAGCGGGCCCTGGGCGAGCGGCACAGCGAGCTCTCGGAGGAGCGGCTGCGCCTGGCGGAGCTGGCCAAGAGTCTCGCCGCCGAGCAGGAACGCGGGCTGATCCTGGAACAGCGCATCCGGGAGATCGAGGGCGAACGGGATGAAGCCCAGAACCGACTGACGGCTTTGGAGGGCTCCGACAGCGGCAACGAAGAGCTGCGCCGCCAGATCTCGGAGGTCGCCGCTCAGATCATGAAGAGCGGCAATCCCCAAGCCGAAAATGGAAAGCCCCGCGAGAACGGCCGTTCCCGCGAGGGCAAGAGGCGCCGGTCGGCGGGCAAGTAGCCGCGCCGGCCTCGATCTACTTCGGATCCACCCGTGGGTCGCCGCCGGGGCTTCCCGGAGGCGGGATGACCGGGGTGGTGCCCGGATCGGGCACGGGCGCCGGCACGGTGATGTCGGGGGTAGCGGTCTCCGGCGGCCGGATCACCCCGTCGGTCCGCTCGAGCTTGTCGCTCAAGGTGTTGGTCGAGCCCGTCTCGGACGGACCGTTGCTGCCCGACAGGTTGCTGTCAGGCTCGATCTTCTCGGCCGGCATCTGATGCGGCAGAGGCATGTTCGGAGCCTGTTGATTGAGAACGCTGGGGTTCTGCGCCAGGGCCGCCGTGCCGAGGCAACCCGTCAGGATCGTGGAGAGGACGAGCAGACGCTTCATGGATCGCTCCTTTGGGGAGGCAACGGGCGACCCGGAAGCCGGTTCCGGCACCCCTACTCGGCGGCAAGAGATGCCGGAGCGCGCGCCATCTGCAGGTACAATTCGCGCAGGCGCCGCGTGATCGGTCCCGGCTTTCCCTCGCCGACCGGGCGCCCATCGATGGAGACCACGGGCAGCACGAAGTTCGATGCGCTCGTCAGAAAGGCCTCGGCGGCGCCATGGGCCTCCTCGACCGTGAAGCGGCGCTCCTCGAGGGGGATACCGTCCTCCTGCGACAGGCGCAGGAGGGATTTCCGGGTGATGCCGGGCAGGATGGCCTGGGAGAGCGGACGCACCACGATGCTCCCCCCGGTCGTCACGATGAAGGCGCTCGACGATCCGCCCTCCGTCACGTAGCCGTCCTCCACCATCCAGGCTTCCTGCGCCCCCGCCTCCTTGGCCGCCTGCTTGGCGAGAACCTGGGCGAGCAGGTTGATGGACTTTACGTCACGCCGTGCCCAGCGCAGATCCGGCACCGTCACCACGGCGATGCCCGTCCGGGCCGCCGGCGCGTCGGCGATGGTCTTGGCCTGGGTGAACATGGCCACCGTGGGCTTGGCGTCTTCAGGAAAGAAGAAGTCCCGCTCCGCCACGCCGCGCGTCACCTGGAAGTAGATGAACCCTTCCGTCATGCCGTTGCGGCGGACGATCTCCTCCTCCAGAGCGGTCCACTCGGCGGGGCTGTAGGGGTTCGGGATGCGCACCTCGGCGAGGGAACGCTCCAGACGCTCGAGATGCGCCTCGTTGTCCACGAGCCGCCCGTCCAGCACCCCGATCCCTTCATAGACCCCATCCCCGAACAGGAAGCCCCTGTCCATGAAGGGCACCCGGGCCTCCTCGATCGGCAGGAACGAACCGTTCAGGAACACGATGCGGGACATGACAGCTCCAAAGTCGTAACCCAGATCAACCAAGCTTAACCTATGGGCAGCGAAGCCGCCCGATCTATATGACCCAGGGAACCTGCAGCCTTCGAGCGATAGGTACCCCCATCATGACGCGGACGCCACTTCTCATTCTGAAAGCCCTGCCGATTCTGTTGATGGCAGCGCCGGCCCTCAGCGGCCAGCAGGCTGCCCAGAGCTGGTTTGCCGAGCGAGGATACGTGGAGCCCTCAGGCAGCCGCATCATCGCCTGCCACGGCTACGGGTGCGCGCGCCGGCTTCCCCTGTCCGTGGACGGGGCATGGCTGAGCCGGGCCGCCGCTGCCCTGCGGGCGGCGCAGGGATCGCCCGATGCGGAGAGGCGGGCCCTTGCGGACGTGATCCGGTCCTACACGAGCCTTCTCGCCGCCTCGTTCGGCGGCCGGCCCGACGTGCCGGGCTCGCCGCCGCAGATGTCGGGGGTTCCGGGCCAGATGGACTGCCTCGATGAAACCGCGAACACGACGAGCCTGCTCCTGGTCCTGCAGGACCAGGGACTGCTCGCTCACCATGTGGTGGATCATCCGGAGTCGCGCGGCTTCTTCTTCGATGGACGCTACCCGCATTTCACTGCGGTGATCGCGGAGAAGCGGACGGGCGCGGAATGGGCGGTGGACCCGTGGAAGAAGGCGCCGGGCCAGAGGCCGGATATCCTGCCGCTCGATCGGTGGCGGCAGGATTCCTGATCGTCTGCGACGAGACGGCCTACTTGAGGTGTTGGGCGAGGTGCTTGTTCATCTCGAACATGGTCACCTTCGGCTTGCCGAAGATCGGCTTCAGCTTGTCGTCGGCGATGATCTCGCGCTTGTTCTCGGGGTTCTGAAGGTTGTTCTTCTTGATGTAGTCCCACATCTTGCTCACGACCTCGCCGCGGGGCAGCGGGTTCGAGCCGACGATGGCGGCCAGTTCCTTGGACGGCTGCAGGGGCTGCTGGAGAGCGTTGGGCTTGGAACCGGCGGCCTTCTTGGGGGCAGCCTTCTTCGCACCGGCTTTTCCGTCTGTCGTCTTGGTCGGCATGTATTCCTCCGGGAATGGAATGGGAAAGCTCATCGACGGCCCTGGATCCAGGCTCGAGAAGCTTATTGACCAACCTTCGATCGGACCTTCCGGGAGGTCTCTCCGCCCCGGCCCTTGGTGAAGGTCAATTCCGGCAGAGCTTATGTCCGCTCAGCCCTGTCAGCAAGATCGAGTTCAGGAATTTAGGCTGTTTTCGGAAAAGGCAGGATCTTCGCCGGCTCCTCTACGGAAGGCCGTGGATTTTGGGCAACATGCGACAGGCGCTTCGTCCGCTCGACCGCTGAAATGACATGGGACACGATGGCCTCGTTCGGGCATGGCTTGGCCAGGAAGGCCGCTCCGGGCGGCAGGTCGCCCTGCGAGGGCCATTGCCGGCCGGACATGAGGAGGATCTCGATGCCGGGCCAAGACCGGTGCACCCGATGGGCGAGCTCGAAGCCGTTGCAGCCCGTCGGCATGTCCACATCCGTCAGAAGAACGCTCACCGGCAGGCCCGCCTCGAGAAGAACCAGAGCCTCGGCGGCGTTCGCCGCCTCGACCACCTTGAATCCGGCATCCTCGAGAAGCTCGGAAACCACAAGGCGGATGAGAGGCTCGTCCTCCACGAGCAGAACGATGGACTGGTCGGCGGACATCGACATCTGACTCATTGCACAATGATCTACAACGGCCGACCGACCGATCGGTTCCTGGCAGAGTCGCAAAATATCGAAACTTTATCCCGTTGCGGTGCGTGCGCCCTGCCGGCGCTCGACATGCTGAGCCAAGCCTTCCGTCGCAATGTTCTTCAGCTTCGCCTCGATCTCGAAGTCCGACCATGCCAGGTGGCGCATCACCAGATCGTTGAGCGCCTCGTTCCACATGAGGTCGGAATGGCCGCGGAGGTCCTTCGGCTTGATGCCCGCCTCCACCAGAGCCCCGAAATCCGGAAGAGCCCCGATGTCGTGGTCGGGCAGAAGCCCCTCCCGGGAGACGCTCACATGGCTTACGGGGCGCACCCCGCGCCAGGAATCGACGATGCGGGCGATGCGGGGATCGTCGGGCTGGATGTATTCGCCCTGGCTCATGATCCAGTGATGATGGAGATCGAGCACCAGGGGAACCGCATCGGCGAGCGGCAGCAGATCGTCGAGGCCGAAGCTGACCTCGTCGTTTTCGATCGTGATGAGGTTGCGCGCCGCGGATGACAGGGACCCGAGTCCCTTGCGAATGCCGTCGGCGCCGAGGGCCTTGGCGCCGCCATGGATGTTGATATGGGCTCCGTGCGGGTGCCAGCCCTCGCCGTAGCCCATGAGCGCCATCACCTCGGCGTGGTACTCGAACTCCGCGATCCCGTTGGCGACCGCGGCCGGATTGCGGGATGCGATGACGCAGAACTGGCCGGGATGCATGCTGAGCCGCACGTCCCTCTCGCGGGCGGTCCGGCCGAGGGCGGCGAGCCTGGCCTCGATGAGGCCGCGCAGATCCGGATCGCGGTAGAAATCCTGGCATGCCGGATGGGTGTAGCCGGGAAGCAGATCGCTGGAGAGCCGGTGGAGCCGTTCAAGCTTCGGTCGCGTGCCCACATGCTCGATCTGGAGGCGGAACGCTTCCAGGTTATGGGAGACGACGGAGACGAGCTTGTCGTAGGCCTCCTTCGGCTCCAGGCGGCCGAGATAGGCCATGGTCACGGTGGTGGTGTTCATGGCCCGCGCGGCCGGGGCCGAGCCGTCCTCGGGGATGTATTTGCAGCAGAAGCCGAAGCGGAAATCTTGCATGATGGAGATGACGTCGCGGGCTGGTGACAGGTTCCTCAGCCCTGACTCCTCAGCAGGGCAGAAGATTGGGTGCGATCTGCTCGACCGATTCGAGCAGAGCCCTCTCCTCGAAGGGTTTTGCAATGAAGGCGGCCTGCTGCAGAGCGCGCGGCAGATCGGACGGTTCGGAGGCCGAGACGAAGGCAAAGGGGATGTGTCTTGCCATGAGAGCCTCGGCGATGCCGAAGCTCTTGCCGCCGATCACGTCGATGTCGAGCAGCGCGCAATCGAAGCCGTCGTCGAGATGGCGGTAGGCCTCGGCCAGCGAGCTGACGGAATCAACGATCTCATGACCTTCGGATTCGAGAATGGCCTGAAGGTCGAATGCAATCGCCGGATCGTCTTCCAGGATCAGAATACGCACGCACCTACTCCGTCTCGTCCTTCGGCGGGATGACAACTCACACCGGTTCTCTCAGGGATCAGGAAACTTCGACTTGCAGAGAGGCAACCGGCTCGGCGGCACGCCGTTCCTCGCCCCTGCGGCCCCGCGGCAGGATTTGCGGAGTTAGGGTTAAGAAAGCGTACCTAACCCTTGAAATGCGAGCATCCTCACCCCATTTCATGATCAACCTGGTGGCGTGATCGCCCACCAGAAGCGGTCACGTTGCCGAGGTGATGACGCCGGATGTACGCGCATCATTCTCGCCGTGGCCGTTGTTGTTTTCAGGGCCGCCAGGAGCGGACCACAGGCTCTTCGAGAGCCAATAGAAGACAATGAAAAAGCGCCGGCGGATGCCGGCGCTTTTTTTATGCTGCAGGCTTCGCCTCAGTGACGATTGGCGTCGCGCTGGCCGCCGAATTCGCTCTCGTGGCGGCTGAACTGGGCGTCGTCGCCGCTGAAGGTCTCTTCCACGTATTCACGGCCGCGATTGGTGGCTTCGCGGGCATAGCGCAGACCCTGGTTGCGAACCTCGTCGGCCCACTCGCCGAACAGCTCGTTCTCGCGGCGGGTGCGGGGCAGGAGCGCGCCGAGCAGAAGTCCCGCGGCCAAGCCCACGAGCCCCACCACCATCGGGTTTTCCGAGACATAGCTCTGAACGCTGCCGCGTGCCTGTCCGAAGGCGCGGGTGGAACGCCCGCCCATGTGGCCCATGCGGCGGCGCTGACGCGAATAGGTGTCGGATGCCCAGTCGGTAGCCCGCTCGTAGGTGTCGCGCGCCCATTCGGAAGCACCCTCGTAGGCATCTTCCGCCTGCTGGCGCACTTGGTCGGCAGTCTGCTGCGCCTTGCCGCTCATCGAGCCGCTCTGGTCCTGCGCATTCTGCTGCGAGGACTGACCACCCGAGGATTGCCCGCCCGAAGCCTGGCCGGAGGATGAGGTCTTGGACTGGCTGGAGCCCTGGCCACCCGACGCCGCCGCACCGGAACCTTGAGCGGACTTCTGGTCGTGCGCATGAGGCATCGGTGCCTCTCCGATGTTGCCGACGGAGGTGCCGGCGGAGACCTTTCCAGCCGTGCTCGTCTCGGTCCCGCCCTGCTTGTCCGTCGTGGACTTGCCGGTCTCGTTCTTGGTGTTAGCCATGGGAAGCTCCTGTTCGATTCATCAATAGCGGGAATTCATGCCGGGGCGCTCGAACATGCTGTCCGAGCTGTGCCGGGGCGCGGCCTCCGCGCCGTAGAGGCGGGGATCCTCTGCCTCCATCAGAAGGTGCTCCTCCGTGATGAGGTCCTCATCGGCCGCGATCAGCCGCTCCTCGCGCAGGGTCGAGGGCCGCCCGAGGCGGTAGGCCAGGAGCCCGATCCCGAGCGCGATCAGCATCACGGGCACCGGGTTGCGCCGGACCGTGTCCAGAACCTTGTCGTAGAGCGGCCCGTACTGACCGTTGCGAGCCGTTCCGAGCACGTCGTCAACGACGCCGGACACGTTCATCTTGTTCTGAAGACGGTCGATGGTCTGGTCGAGTTGAGCGCGGCTGCGCTCGATGTCCCTCTCCAGCTCCTGCAAACTTTGCGATGTCATCATGCACCTCTTTCCGACAGGACTTCCGCGTCGCGTTTGAGCGAGCGCAGGGTCCTCTGCGGGGTCAGCGAGGACGCCATCATGGCGCTGCGCCCCCACAACCCGAGGCCGACGGCGACGGCGGCGAGCACCCCGCCGACGATCAACGCCGCGAGCGCCTCCGACTCGAGGACCGACGCGAGCCACTCGACGAGCGACTCTGTCAGCAGCATGACGGCCGCAATGGCGAAGACCGCCGCCACGACCACCATGGCGAGGCCCATGAAGAGGGTCCGCATGTTCTGCGAAACCTCAGTCTTGAAGAGGGTGAATTCCTTTTGCGCGAGATCGGTGGATTCCCGCAGCGCCTCGCCCACGAGGCCCTGGATGGTCTGATTGCCGTTGCCCTGCTGCATGGCTGCCTCCATCAGGCGCCAGCCTTGGCGCGCTGGCCCTGCCCCTGCTGGCCCTGCCGCGCACGGGCTTGGCCGCGCTGGGCTCCACCGGCTCCCGCGGTGTCGTAGCGCAGGTCCTCCGCCGTGCTCTTGATGAAGCGGGCGGCCAGGAAGCCGACGGCAACCGAGACCGCTGCGACCGTAGCCGGGCGGCGGCGGACCACATCCTCGAAGTCGTTGAAGAAATCGGCAAAGGTCCGCTCGCGGATCGACTCCGCCAGCTGCTCCAGCCCGTCGGCCGCGCTGTCGACCACCGCGCGGATGTTGGGCCGTTCGTCGAAGGAATGGGTGGACTCGCGCAGAGACGTGGCGAAATCGGCCACCGACTGCGCGATGTCGTCCTTGCGGCGGTCGACATAATCCGTCGCCTGCTCGCGCGCGGAATCGATGAAGTAACGGCTGCGCTCCACGGCCGCTCCGGCAATATCGCCGACATCGCCCTTCAGCGCGTCCCAATCCTCGTTGCCGTTGTCCTGCTGCCTGTTGGTGTTCTGTCCCACGCCCATGGTCAACCTCTCTCAATCGTGAGGGAGTAACCATCTGAAGCGCGGCAGGTTCCGAAGGCACCCGACGCTCAATACCTTAGAGGTCAGGGGTGCTGGGCCGACGCGAGCCAATCGACCAGATCGGCCACCTTTCTGCGGGCTTCATCGTCCTTCAGGCGCAGGAAGCCGCGGACGAGTCGGTCGCTCTCGGAACGGGTGAGAAACTCGGCCACGAGGCTGTCGCCGGAAAAGCCGCCCGCCCGCAATCCCGGCAATCCCTCGAAGAAGAACTCGATCCCGACGTCGAGGATGCCGGCGATCTGGAGAAGCCGGCTCGCGCCGATGCGGTTCATTCCCTTCTCGTATTTCTGAACCTGCTGGAAGGTCAGTCCCAGCGCATCGGCGAGCCTCTCCTGGCTCATCCCGAGCATGATCCGGCGGGCCCTGACCCGGCTGCCGATGTGCCTGTCGATATGGGTCGGAGACTTCTTCTGCAACCGCCGCTCCTCCTTTTGGCCAGCCCCGGCAACCTATCCCGACATTATAACTTATGGTAGCATAGTTATCATATTATTCCCAAGGTTGAAATGCTGGAGGAACCTCCGTGAGTGGCCGCCGCCTTGACCATACGGCAGAAGCCTTCGCCTTCATCGAGGAGTTGGACCGCCTGGCGTCCCCACAGGAGATCATCGACGCGATGGAGCGGTCCTTCGCGCGGTTCGGCTTCGAAAATTTCATCATGACCGGACTGCCTCACCCGGATCAGCGAATCGAAAGCCTGGTCCTGCTCAAGAAATGGCCGCTCGGCTGGTACCAGCGCTACACCCGCAGCGGCTACGACCGGTACGATCCCGTCATCCGCCTGTGCCGGCAGACCGTTCAGCCCTTCGAGTGGAGCGAGGCCCGCTACGACCCGGAGGCGAACCCGAAGGCCGCGCTGGTGATGCACGAGGCCGCAGAGTTCGGCATGCGCCAGGGCTACTGCCTGCCGGTCCACGGGCTGAACGGCTTCGAGGCCTGTCTCTCCATGGGCGGCTCCTCCCCGGACCTGACGCCCCGGACGAAGCCCGCCCTGCACCTCATGGCCATGTACGCCTTCGAGCGGGCCCGCCTGATCCTGGCCCCCTCCCCGCGCCCCAACCCGCTTACGCCCCGGGAGCGGGAGGCCCTGCGCTGGGCGGCCCTGGGAAAGTCCGCGGCCGATACCGGCGAGATCCTGGGCGTCACGGAGCGGACCATCACGGCCCACATCGCCAGCGCCTGCCAGAAGCTGAGCGCCGCCAACAAGACCCAGGCGGTGGCCAAGGCGCTCCAGCACCGTCTCATCGAGATGTGACGCAAAGACACCTGTAATTTCCTACAATACTCAAGTTCACGCCGTCGTGGACACTGCTCTCCGGTCGAAAGGAGGGCGTGAGAATGACCTCGATCCATGTCATCACCAGGAACAACAGGGCCGGCTACACGGAGGTTCTGGAGGAATACTTCCGCCTCAGGCACGACGTGTTCGTGGAGGAGCGCGGATGGCGCGATCTCGCGCGCCCGGACGGGCGGGAGGTCGATGCCTATGACGACGACCATGCCACCTACCTGATCGCCCTCGACGGCGGGCGGGTGATCGGCGGCCTGCGGCTCTATCCGACGCTGCGGCCGCACATGATCAGCCAGTCCTTCCCGCATCTGGTGCGGGACGGACGCATCCTCCGCGGCCCGACCGTTCTGGAATGCACCCGGTACTTCATCGTCAGGGAACGGCGCATGGGCCGGGCCGATTGCCGCCTCCTGGCCGCCTTCCAGGAGTTCTGCCTCGAGGAGGGCATTACGGAGGTCACCGCCGTCGTCGAGATGTGGTGGCTGCCCCGCTGGCACCAGGCCGGCTTCAAGGTGCGCCCCTTGGGCCTGCCGACCCAGGTCGAGGACCAGCCCTGCATCGCCGCCGCCATCCGGATCTCGGAAGAGAGCCTCCACCAGGTCCGCAGGCTCGCGGGCCTGCGCGGCCCGTGCCTGCTGCGGGAGGCCTCCCCACTTCGAAAGGTGCCCCATGTCGCTGCGTGACGAGAGCCCTCCCCTCGCCTCCTTCGTGCAGGAGGAGATGATCGACGGCGCCCCCCAGGCCCTCGCCGAGTGCCTGGCCCGGCTGCCTCCCATCGTGCGGCTGAGGCTCCTCGCCTTCCTGCATCTGGTCGAATGCCCGGACACGATGAGGGCTTCGCTCGACATCACCCCGGCCGGATCCATGCGCCTGACCCTCGATACGGATGTCGTCCCCTGCCCCTCACACCGGCACTGAGCGCGCTCTTCGCCGGGAGCCTCGAACGACAAAGGCCTCGCACCTGGAAAGGTGCGAGGCCTTTGCGTTGCGCTTTGGGATGGATCAGGCGGCCTTGATGTTCACGCGGGCCTCGGCGAGCTGGGTGAGCAGCTGGTCCGTCTTCTTCTCTTCCTGCAGATTCTGGTCGAGGAGCTTCGCGGCATCCTGCATGCCGAGTTCCTCGGCCCAGGTCTTCAGGGAGCCATAGCGGGTGATCTCGTAGTGCTCGACGGCCTGGGCCGCCGCAAGGATGCCGGCATCGAGAGCCTCGCTGTCCGCGAAGTCCTCCATGACCTCCTTGCCTTCCTCGATGATGCCGTTGATGGCCTCGCACTGCACGCCGCGGGCCGGCTTGCCGAGCATCTCGAACACCTTTTCAAGGCGCTCGATCTGGCCTTCCGTTTCCTCGCGGTGCTTCTCGAAAGCCTGCTTCAGCTCCTCCGACTCGGCGGCCTTCGCCATCCGCGGCAGGGCCTTCAGGATCTGCTTCTCGGCGTAGAACACGTCCTTGAGCGTGTGAAGGAACAGGTCGTTCAAAGTCTTTTCCTTGGCGGGCATCGTGCGAACTCCTTGGTTGAAACGTCGACTCAACGAAAGCCAAGGTTGGAGGTTCCTCACCATGTCGTGCCCTGCCGAAGCGACGGAACAACACGGCTCGGCGTGGCGTTCGGCCCAGGTCATCCAAGGAGAACGACGCAATGAACGGAGAGCCCAATCTCAGCACCACCGAGCGCAGCCTCTACATGCTGGCAGGCCTCGGTCTCGCGGCGGCAGCCGCCAAGCCCCGCCCGAACCCTCTGCTGAACGTCCTGGCGCTGGCGGGCGGGTCCTATCTCGCCTGGCGCGGCTATGTGGGGCAGTGCCCGGTCAAGGCGGCCCTGATGGGCTCTCACGAGAACGACCGCCTCGCCCACAACAGCTGAAGAGAAGGGCCACAGCCCAGGCTGTGGCCCTTTACTGCGCTGCCAGGGGAACTCAGTACGACGAGGTCGAGCGGCGCCCGGCGATCAGGCCATAGATGAAGAGGACGATGATCGCGCCCACGATGGCGCCGATGAAGCCAGCCCCTTCATCGGCCCGGTACCAGCCCAAAGCCTGCCCGAGATAGGTCGCGAGCACGGCGCCGACGATGCCGAGGATCGTCGTCATGATGAAGCCCGACGGCTCGTTGCGGCCCGGCATGATCCACTTGGCGATCAAGCCCGCCACGAAGCCGATGATGATGGTCCAGATGATGCTCATGATGAGGTCCCTGTGAGTGTTGCCTCCACAAGGAACGCGCATCTTCGGCTAAGGTTGCGGGCGGAGGTTTTTCCCAGGTCCGTTTCCATGATCTCGCCTCACTTGAGGGCGACGCTTGCGGCCTGTCACGCAGGGAGGCAGCTTTCATGAACTCTGACGGCAGCCGGTGGAATTACGAAGCCGTGCAATCCCTCTTGGCCCTCGCGCGCGAGGGCGTTCCGGTGTCGGTCATCAGCCTGAAGCTGAAGCGCCCAGTCGCGGAGGTTCGATCCAAGCTCAGCGACCTCGGCGTCACGCCGGCCGCGGAGGTTTGACGCCGGAAAGGCCGGGCATCGCGCCAAGCGGCCTCAGAACGCCGCCTGGAACCGTCGAACCTGCATCGATGTCGTGGAAGGAATGGCGCGCCCGAAAGGATTCGAACCTCTGACCCCCAGATTCGTAGTCTGGTGCTCTATCCAGCTGAGCTACGGGCGCTTGGTCGGCAGGTGGTTGCGGGAAGCAACGTCAGCCGAGGCCGGTGACATAAAGGGATCCGGCGCGGTTGGCAAGCCTCTTCGGCAGAAGATTTTTAACAGCGCCTCAGTTTGCCGGCACCGACGAGGGCCTGTCCGGAATCGTGATCTTGAAGCAGGTCCGGTCCTGTCCCTCGTCGAGGGTGATCGTGCCGCCGTGGAGCTGGACCAGCTCCGCCGCGATCGGCAGGCCGAGTCCCGTTCCGCCCTTCTGGGCCGAGCCCTGGAAGGGGGTAAACAGGTTGGCCCTGGCCCGTTCCGGGATCCCGGGCCCATTGTCCTTGATGAGGATGACCACCGTGCGCCCCTCCCGCCGGGCGGAGACGTCGACGAAGGGCTGTCCCTCGGGCGCGCCGGTCTGGCTGAGCGCCTGGACCGCGTTGCGGACCACGTTCACGAGAACCCGGGAGAGCTGGTCCGGATCCGCGTCGACCATCAGGTCCTCCGGCACGCTCGCCTTGAAGGCGATCCCGACCTCGGGCGCAAGGTCTGTGAGGTTCGACAGCTCCTCGATCAGGGGCGCCAGGGGGATGAGCCGCCGCTGCGGCAGGGGTTCGGTCGCCCGGCCATAGGCCAGGGTGGTCTCGCAGAAGGCGATGGCCCGATCGAGGGTGCTCACCAGCCGCGGGGCGATGCGCTGCACGGAATCGTCGCTCACGTTGTCCAACCGGTCGGTGAGGAGCTGGGCGGTCGTGAGCATGTTGCGCAGCTCGTGATTGATCTTGCTGACGGCAAGGCCGAGCTGCGCGAGGCGCCGCTTCTGGCGCAGCTCGTCGGCAAGCGTCGTCTCCATCTGGGCGAGGGCCTGCTCGGCCAGGCCGATCTCGTCGCCCCGGTCCGTGGGCCTGATGACCCGCGACGCATCCTCCGGATTGCTGGAGAACTCCGTGATGTTGCCGGTGAGCCGCCGCACCGGGCGCACGATCACCCATTGCAGGGTGAGATAGACGAGGCCCGCCGTGATGATGGAGATGAACAGCGAGAGGAACAGGATGTTGCGCGAGAACTCGACCATGGCATGCCGCAGGGGGCGCTGATCGAGGATCATCTCGACGAACTCCACGCCCATCCCGGCGCCGATCACGCGGATCGGCTTGTCCGCCGGGTTGAGCAGGGTATCGAAGGCATCGCGAACCAAGATCATCCACTGGGTATTCCGCAGGTCGACGGTCTTGCTCACCTCGGCCGGCACCTCGCCTGCCGCAAGAAGGCTCCTGCGCCCTCCGCCCCGCAAAGCGATGGCCCGGGCGCCGACGCCCTGCAGGAGGCGTATCTCCAGTTCCTCGGACAGGCTTTCCTCAGGCGCCGCGTCGAGCACCATCGCCGCGATCTGGGCCGCCGCCAGCCGGTCGTTCAGCCAGGTCAGACGAAAATTGGCGACGGAGGGCACATAGATGAGCACCTCCGCGATCATCACGAAGAGCACCGTCAGCAGCAGCAGGCGCGCGGAGAGCCCGAACTGGCTCAGGATGCGTCCTGCAAGAGTGGTCTGCTCACGGCTCATGATCGCTTCATCCCAAGCGGCGCGCCGAGGACATCGGCCGCCGCACCCGAGGGTTCTGGGCTGCCGGCTTCAGGAACTCCACCGCCGCGCCCCTCGTCGCCTCGGACAAGGTGGGGTACGGATAGACCAAGCCGGCGAGATGGGAAACCTTCAAGCCGCGGCTCATGGCAAGAACCCACGGCATGATCGGCTCGCCCTCATAGGCACTGACGAGAAGGCGGCTTCCTTCGATGCGCTCGCCGGCAGCGATGGAGGCAACCGACAGCCCGGCCGATCCCGCGCCGGTGACGCACAGGCCCGGCTGCAAGGCTCCCTCGCCCGCCCCCTTGGCCTCTCTCATCGCCCATCCTCGCCGGTGCCGCGGCTGCGCCAGGCGCGCAGCGCGATCGGCAGCAGCGCCAGAATCCCCAAGATCACGAGAGCCACCGCCAGTTCGGCCGTCAACAGGCTTTTCGCGTCGAAGGCGATGGCGCACTCGCCCCTTCCGGCCGCGAGGCACTCGGCGCGCAGCCGCTCGTGACGGGCGATGACCTCGTCGAGGCCCGATCCCGCGAAGGCGAAGGCGAAGGAAACCGGCAGCATGCCGATCTGGGTCGCGAGCACGAAGTGCCCCAGCCGCATGCTGAAGAAGGCGGCGGCAAGGTTCGTGAGCCAGAACGGCACGACGGGGATCAGGCGCAGGGACAGGAGATAGAAGAAGGACTGGCGCCGGAAGCCTGCCGCAAGCCCCTGGATGCGGGGCCCCGCCCGCTCCAGGAGGGGCCGCCCCAGGGAGGTCCGGGCAATCAGGAAGATGTTGGCCGCCCCGAGCGTGGCCGCGAGATTGGCCGTGATGGCCCCCAGGGGCCAGCCGAACAGGAAGCCTCCGATGGTAGTGAGGAAGGCGGAGGCCGGCAGCGAGAGCGTGACGGCGGCCACGTAGACCAGGGCGTAGAGCCCCAGCATGGCCGGGCCGCGGGCGGCGACGAGCTCCTGCAGCCAGGCCTGGTAGCGAACGAAGGCGTCGAAGGTGAGGGAGCGGTGGGCCCCCGTCGCGAAAACGGCCCCCAGCCCGAGCAGCACGAGCGCAAGAGGCGCGATGCGCCAGAAGCGGTGCGGGCCTGCGGGATTCGGCTGGGTCTGGGCCACGGATCCTCCTGGCATCCGGTGTGGTATGGAGCCCCCGGAAAGGTCAAGTCTGCCGGCCCGTCACAGCTTGGTGAGCGGCGGCCCGATTGCCGCATCGGGGCCAGAGCGGCGTTGACTTTGCCCCTCCCTTCCTTCATAAGCCCGCAGGCTGACAGCGCTCTTCTTGGGCGCTGATCGTTTTTTCGAGACAGTTTCGGGGGAAACCCCATCCCAACCAGACGGGCGCGAGCCTTCGAGCACCGCTGCCCCATTCGACCGGAGATGTGCCGTGAAGAGGACGTATCAACCGAGCAAGCTGGTTCGCAAGCGCCGCCACGGCTTCCGTGCGCGCATGGCGACCAAGGGTGGCCGCAAGGTCATCGCCGCTCGCCGCGCCCATGGCCGCAAGCGCCTCTCGGCGTAAGCAGCCGTCAAGGACAGCCCGATGCGCGAGCCTCGCGCAGCGTCTAGCCTCGGGCGTCTGACGAAAAGACCTGACTTCGTCGCGGCGGCCTCCGGCCGCCGCTTTCATACCGAGCGGATGACGGTGCAGGCCCGCCTGCGCGAAGGTTCAGGCCTCGGCCTGCGCTTCGGCCTCACGGTCACCAAGCGGGTCGGGCACGCCACGGAGCGCAACCGGATCAAGCGCCGGCTCCGGGCCGCCATTCCCCAGGCCGGCCGGGATTACGCCGCCATCGATGCGGATGTGGTCGTCATCGGGCGACGCGAGATCCTCTCCGCCGAGTTCGGTGTGCTCATCGACGATCTTCGACGCGCGCTGCGGGCGGTCACCAGGCCGAAAAACGCCCCTTCCGCAGAGCGCACCTCCTCCCCACCTCCCTCCAACGGCGAGCGTCGCGGACAATCCCATGCGTGATGACAACAAAAACCTCATCGTCGCCATCGTGCTGTCGATGGCGGTCCTGCTAGGCTGGCAGTACTTCTTCGCGGCCCCGGAGGCCGAAAGGCAGCGGCAGGCCGCCCAGCAGCAGCAATCCACGCAGGTCAACCCCAACGCGCCGAACCCGCCGGCGAGCCCGAGCCAGGCCGGCGGGGCGTCCCCGACCGTACCGGGAACCGTCCCCAGCACGCCGGCGGCGCCCGCCGTCGAAACCCGCGAGGCGGCTCTGGCCCGCTCGCCGCGGGTGCGCATCGACACCCCTGCCATCGCCGGCTCGATCAACCTGCGCGGCGGCCGCATCGACGACGTGGCGCTGAAGAACTACCGCGAGACGGTGGACCCGCAGAGCCCCAACATCGTGCTCCTGTCGCCCGCCGGCACCCAGAACCCCTACTACGCGGATTTCGGCTGGGTCGGGACGACGAACGGCGCCCTGCCAACCGCCGAGACGGTCTGGACCGCGGACCGCACGACCCTGACGCCCTCCACCCCCGTGACGCTCACCTGGGACAACGGCCAGGGCCTCACCTTCCGCCGCACGATCTCCGTGGACGACAGGTCCATGTTCACCGTGAAGAACACGGTGGAGAACCGCGGCTCCGCGCCGGTGACCCTGCACCCCTACGGCCTCGTCTCCCGCCACGGCAAGCCGACCACGCTGGGCTACTACGTGCTCCATGAGGGCCTGATCGGCGTTCTGGGCGACAAGGGCCTGCAGGAATACACCTACGACGCCATCGCCAAGGAGGACCCGGTTCCCGCCGGCCAGAATGCTGTCGGCGAGGTGTGGGACAGCGTGACCGGCGGCTTCGTCGGCATCACCGACAAGTACTGGGCCGCCGCGGTCATTCCCGACCAGGCGCAGCCCTACCAGGGCTCGTTCACCATGCGCCAGGGCCCGACGGGCCAGATCTACCAGGCCAACATGCTCGGCGCGGCGCAGACGCTCCAGCCCGGCGCCGCCACGGAGGTGACGCAGCGCCTGTTTGCCGGCGCCAAGGAGGTTGCCGCCGTCGATGCCTATCACGAGTCGCTCAACATCAAGAACTTCGACCTCCTGATCGACTGGGGCTGGTTCTACTTCATCACCAAGCCGCTGTTTAAGGTGCTCGACTTCTTCTTCCGGATGTTCGGCAATTTCGGCGTCGCGATCCTGCTCGTCACGGTGCTGCTGAAGATCCTGTTCTTCCCGCTCGCGAACAAGTCCTATGCTTCCATGGCGAAGATGAAGGCGGTGCAGCCGGAGATGGTGTCGATCCGCGAGCGCTATGCGGACGACAAGATGAAGCAGCAGCAGGCGCTGATGGAGCTCTACCGCAAGGAGAAGATCAACCCGGTCGCGGGCTGCTGGCCGGTGCTGATCCAGATCCCGGTGTTCTTCGCGCTCTACAAGGTGCTGTTCGTCACCATCGAGATGCGCCACGCGCCGTTCTTCGGCTGGATCCGCGACCTCGCGGCTCCCGATCCGACCTCCATCTTCAACCTGTTCGGCCTGCTGCCCTACAACCCCGGCGCGGTGCCGGTGCTCGGCCCGTTCCTGATGCTCGGCGTGTGGCCGATCCTCATGGGCATCACCATGTGGCTGCAGATGAAGATGAACCCGGAGCCGCCGGATCCGGTCCAGAAGCAGGTCTTCGCCTGGATGCCGGTGATCTTCACCTTCATGCTGGGCTCCTTCCCGGCCGGCCTCGTGATCTACTGGGCCTGGAACAACCTGCTCTCCGTTCTCCAGCAGGGCTTCATCATGCGCAAGAACGGGGTGAAGATCGAGTTATGGGACAACCTGCGCAAGACCTTCAACCGCAGGACCAGCCCTGCCAAGGGCTGAGCCCAACACTTCCCACCGACGATCCCCGGGCCCTGTCCCGGGGATTTTCGTTTGCGCTGCGGCCCGCTTGAAGAGCGTCCCCGAAGCGGCGATAAGGCTTTCCATGACCGAGACAGACACCGACCCCTTCCTCGAGATCGGCCGCAAGCTCTTTGCGGGGCCGGCCGACTTCATCTGGGCCGCCAACTCCCTCAAGAACCTGCCGCCCATGGACAAGGTGGAGATCGCCTTCGCCGGTCGCTCCAATGTCGGCAAGTCGAGCCTGGTGAACGCGCTCACCGGCCGCAACACCCTCGCCCGCACCTCGCATACGCCGGGCCGCACCCAGCAGCTCAACTTCTTCACCGTCAACGACCGCTTCCACCTCGTCGACATGCCCGGCTACGGCTATGCCGCCGTCGACAAGCAGAAGGTGCAGGCCTGGACCCAGCTGATCCACGATTACCTGCGCGGCCGGGCGAGCCTTGCCCGGGTCTATGTGCTGATCGACGCCCGCCACGGCATCAAGCCGGTGGACGAGGCGGTGCTGGAGACCCTCGGCACTGCCGCCGTCTCCTACCAGATCGTGCTGACCAAGGCGGACGAGCTGAAGCAGGGCGAGCTCGACAGGCGCATGGCCGATACCCTGCAGAAGATCGAAAAGCGTGCCGCAGCCTTCCCGGAGATCCTGCCGACCTCGAGCCGCACCGGCTTCGGCATCCCGGAGCTGCGCGCCGGGATCGCCCGGCTCCTGAGCGAGAGGGGGGTGGGATGAGCCTGAACCTGCGGATCCTGATCGCCCTCGCCTCCCTGTCGGGCCTCCTCGGCGTCGCCCTGTCCGCAGCGGCCGCCCACATCACGGGCGGAAACCTCGCCACCGCGGCGCAGTTCCTGCTCTTCCACGCCCCGGCGCTTCTCGCCCTTGTGGCGCTCATTGCGGCAGGGGCCGTGAACCCGTTGCTGGGGCAGATCGCCGGCTATGTGATGGTGCTCGGCCTTGTCCTGTTCTGCGGCGACCTTTCCCGCCGGGCGTTTTCGGGCGTGGCGCTGTTTCCCAGGGCCGCGCCCACAGGCGGCATTCTGCTGATGGCCGGGTGGCTGCTGTTGGGGGTTTCCGCCCTTCTGCGCCTGCGAACCTGAAGTCCCTGTTTGCAGAGGCCCATCCTTCGGCTAGAACGCTCGCCGTCCGAAGATTCACGCAGTCAGGGCCTTCCATGTCCGATCCCAAGCAACTCCCCGACGTCCATGTGCAGGCCGAGGTGCTCGTTCAGGCCCTGCCGCACATGCAGCGCTACGACCAGCAGGTGGTGGTGATCAAGTATGGCGGCCATGCCATGGGGGACCGGGCGGCGGCGGAGGACTTTGCCGAGGACGTGGTCCTGCTCGAGCAGGCGGGCATCAAGCCCGTGGTCGTCCACGGAGGCGGACCGCAGATCGGCCGGATGCTGGAGAAGCTCGGGATCAAGTCCGAGTTCAAGGGCGGGCTGCGCGTCACCGACGAGGCCACGGTCGAGGTGGTCGAGATGGTGCTGGCGGGCTCCATCAACAAGCAGATCGTCGGCTGGATCGGCGCCGAGGGCGGCAAGGCCGTCGGGCTCTCCGGCAAGGACGGCAACATGGTCACGGCCCGCAAGGCCACCCGCACCGCGGTGGACCCGGATTCCAACATCGAGAAGGTGGTGGACCTGGGCTTCGTGGGCGAGCCCGAGCACGTGAACCGGGAGGTGCTGGACCAGGTGCTCCAGGCCGAGCTGATCCCGGTCCTGGCGCCCATCGCCACGGGCAAGGACGGCCAGACCTACAACGTGAACGCCGACACCTTCGCGGGCGCCATCGCCGGCGCTCTGACGGCCAAGCGCCTCCTGCTGCTCACGGACGTGCCGGGCGTGCTGGACAAGAACAAGACCCTCATCCCCGAGATGACCATCGAGGATTGCCGCCGCCTGATCGCCGACGGCACCATCACCGACGGCATGATCCCGAAGATCGAGACCTGCATCTATGCCCTGGAGAAGGGTGTGGAGGCGGTGGTCATCCTCGACGGCAAGGTGCCCCATGCGGTGCTGCTGGAGCTGTTCACGGATCACGGCGCCGGCACCCTGATCCGCCGGGGGTAGGGCCTCGCCCTTCCCGAAGCGGCGCGGAGCGCCTATATTTCCAGGAGTGGGGCCGCACGGCCCCATTGCCGTCTTTGGGATCCATGAACGCCAAGCCAGCCCTCGAGAGCCACCTGTCCTCCCCCGAATCCCGTCCCTTCACCCATGTGGAGACCTGGATCTTCGACCTGGACAACACGCTCTATCCTCACACCTCGCGGGTGTGGCCTCAGGTCGACGAGAGGATCACCCTCTACATCGCGGATCTCTTCGGGCTCGACGGGCTCTCCGCGCGGGCGCTGCAGAAGTTCTTCTATCACAAATACGGCACGACCCTGCGGGCGCTGATCGAGGAATACGACGTCGACCCGCACGACTTCCTCGATTTCGCCCATGACATCGACCACACGGATATCGAGCTGAACCACAGCCTGGGCGAGGCCATCGAGCGGCTGCCCGGCCGCAAGCTCATCCTCACCAACGGCTCGCGCAAGCACGCGGAGAACGTGGCACGCAAGATCGGCATCCTCGACCATTTTGAGGACGTGTTCGACATCGCGGCTTCCAACTTCGTGCCCAAGCCCGACCGGCGCGCCTACGAGACCTTCCTCGACAAGCACGGGGTGGAGCCCTCGCGCGCGGCCATGTTCGAGGACATCGCCAAGAACCTCACCGTGCCGCACCAGCTCGGCATGACCACGACCCTGATCGTGCCGAAGACCCTCGATCCGTTCCGGGAGAGCTTCGAGCAGGAGGCGGTTCGGACGCCCGACATCGACTACATCACCAACGACCTGGCGGATTTCCTGCGCGCTTACGCGTTGCCGGCGAAGTAGGTTTCATGGCATCGGGCTTGCCGTTCCCTTCCCGGCTCGCGGGCCGCCGGTGGTGACACGATCAGGCGCAAAAACAAAAATGGCCTCCTTGCGGAGGCCATTCTCGTTCGAACGGAGCAAAGAGCTTACGCAGCCTGCGAGTTGATCTTGCTCTCGGCAATGCGGTTGAGCTTCTGGTCCGTGGCCTTCTCCTGATCCAGGATCTGGTGCAGGACGCCGGCGCAATCCTGGCGGCCGAGCTGCTTGGCCCAGGCGACGAGGGTGCCGTAGCGGGTGATCTCGTAGTGCTCCACGGCCTGGGCGGCGGCGAGCAGCGCGGCGTCGAGAACCTGCGGATCGTCGATCTCGCCGGCGATCTCCTGCGCCTCGTCGATGATGCCGTCGATGGCGGGGCAGGTCACGCCCTTCGGATCGTGGCCGTGCATGCGGAAGACCTGCTCGACCATCTGGATCTGCTGCTGGGTCTCGCCGAGATGCGTCTGGAACGCCTGCTTCAGCTGCGGGTCGCTGACCTGTTCGATCATCTGCGGCAGCGCCTTCGTGATCTGCTGCTCGGCGTAGTAGATATCCTGCAGGGTGTGGATGAAGAGATCATCCAACGATTTGATGTCCTTCGACAAAAGGCCCATAGCGCAATCCTTCCCATGTTCTGAGATATGCCAATACACGAGCGCCATCGTTCGCGTGGCGCATCGTTCAGCCTGGGGAGAACGTCGCGGGCGGAAGCCGGTTCCTAGTCGACGGCCCGGAGATTGCGGCCCTGGAGGCGCAGCAGCTCGGCCCGGGCCTCCGCCTCGCCCTCCTCGAAGTCGAGGGTTTCGATCCTCTCGCCGCGCTTCACGATCTTGTCGGCCGATACCCTGATCTGCGACACGTCCTCCTGCGCCTGGCGGAAATGCGCGTCGAGCTTCGCCACGCGGGAGTCGAGCCGCTCCACGTCCTCCAGGAGCTTCTGCACCTCGATCTGGATCACCCGCGCCTCCTCGCGGATGCGGGCATCGCGCACGAGCGCCTGCATGACCTGGATCGCCAGCGTCAGGAGCGAGGGGGAGACGATGACGATGCGGGCGCGGTGGGCCTTCTGGACGACGTCGTCGAAATGCTCGGCGAGATCCGCATAGATCGATTCCGCCGGCACGAAGAGAAGCGCGATGTCCTGGGTCTCGCCGGGGATCAGGTACTTCTCCGCGATGTCCTTCACATGGACCAGCATGTCGTTGCGGACCTTCGCCGCCGCACGATTGCGGGCCTCGTCCCCCTTGGCCTCGCGGAAGAGGGTGAACCCCTCCAGGGGGAACTTGGCGTCGATCACCAGCCCGCGCCCGTCGCCCGGCAGGCGCACGAGGCAATCGGGCCGAGTGCGGTTGGAGAGGGTCGCCTGGAACTCGAAGGCGCTCGGCGGCAGTCCGTCCCGGATGATCGCCTCCATCCGCCCCTGGCCGTAGGCGCCACGGCTCTGCTTGTTGGACAGGATGTCCTTCAAGCCCACGATCTCGCCGGTGAGATTCGTGAGGTTCTGCTGCGCCGCATCGATGACGGCGAGCCGCTCGTTCAGCTTGGAGAGGTTTTCGGACTGGTGGCGGGTGGATGCCTCGAGCCCCTGCCCCACCCGGTGCTGCAGCCCGTCGATCCGTTCCGAGATCATGCGCACGAAGTCGCTCTGGCGGGAGCCGAAGACCTCGGCCATGGTCCGCATCCGGCCGGTCATCTCGGACTGGATCCGGGTGAGCTCCGCCACCTTGTCGTCCATCTCCCGCGCCCGCTCGGCCGCCATGGCCGCCTCGAGGGCGCGCTCCCGGCGGGTCCGCAGGAGCAGGACCGTGACGATCACCAGCAGGACGACGCTCAGGCCGGCCAATCCCAGAACGACCTGCCCCAGGGTCAGGGAGGTTTTGCCGAGGACGAGGACGACGTCATTCATGGAGCATACGGTTCCGGTTGACGGATGCATCCGAACACAAGTGCCTCGTGCGGAAAAGTGGAATCCACTTTTCCGCGAAAACGATGCACTCATGAATGATAAGCATCGGATTAGCCCCAAAAGTGGGTCCACTTTTGGATCCGATGCCTGAGACGAACGATTTGACCATCCTGGCCCAACCGCTTATCTCCCGCGATCATGAGCATCAGACCCCTCGTCATCCTTCCCGATCCCAAGCTCCGCGTGATCTCCGAGCCCATCAAGGAGATCACGGACGACGTTCGCCGGCTGGCCGACGACATGCTGGAGACCATGTACGACGCCCCCGGCGTGGGGCTCGCCGCCATTCAGATCGGCGTGCCGTTGCGCATGGTGACCATGGACGTGTCGAAGTCGGAGGAGGAGCGCCAGCCGATGGTGCTCATCAACCCCGAGATCACCTGGGCTTCCGAGGAGAAGCGGGTTTACGAGGAGGGCTGCCTCTCGATCCCCGAATATTATGAGGAAGTCGAGCGCCCGGACCGGGTGCGCTTCCGCTACATGAACCTGCAGGGCGAGACCCTCGAGCAGGAGGCGGATGGCCTGCTCGCCACCTGCGTCCAGCACGAGATCGACCATTTGAACGGCGTTCTCTTCATCGACTATCTGTCGAAGCTCAAGCGCGACCGCGTCATCACCAAGTTCAAGAAGGCGGCCAGGCGCGAGGCCGGGGCATGAGCCTGCGCGTCGTCTTCATGGGCACGCCCGACTTCGCGGTGCCCACCCTTTCCGAGATCGTCGGCCAGGGCCACGACGTGGTGGCCGTCTACACCCGCCCGCCGGCGGCCGCCGGGCGCGGCATGGAGCTGAAGCCCTCCCCGGTGCACACCATGGCCGATCGCTTCGGCCTGCCGGTACTGACGCCCAAGACCCTGCGCACGGAGGAGGCCGCCGAGATCTTCCGCAGCCACCAGGCCGATGTGGCCGTGGTCGTGGCCTACGGGATGCTGCTGCCGAAGGCGATCCTGGAGGCGCCGGAACTCGGCTGCCTCAACCTTCACGCCTCGCTGCTCCCCCGCTGGCGCGGCGCGGCTCCGATCCAGCGGGCCATCATGGCCGGCGACCGGGAAACCGGCGTTGCCGTCATGAAGATGGAAGAGGGTCTCGATACGGGGCCCGTGGCCATGGTCGAGAAGGTGGCGATCGCGCCCGACATGAACGCGGGCGAACTGCATGACAGGCTCATGGTGCTCGGCGCCGATCTCATGGTGCGGGCGCTGGCGGCCCTCTCCCGCGGCGGCTTGAGCTTCACGCCCCAGCCTGAAGAGGGCGTCACCTACGCCCACAAGATCAAGAACGAAGACGCCCTGATCGACTGGTCGAAGCCGGCACAGGCAGTGCACGACCACATCCGCGGGCTGTCTCCCTTTCCAGGCGCCTACTTCACCGCCGATTTCGGCAAGGGGCCGGAGCGGGTGAAGGTGCTGCGCGCCGCCTTGGGAGAAGGCTCAGGTTCTCCTGGGACTATGCTGGACAATAATGGTATAATATCCTGCGGCGACGGGGCTGTCCGTCTCATCCAGGTTCAACGAGCCGGCAAGGGGCCCGTCGCCTTCGAGGACTTCCTGCGCGGCGTGAGGATTGCTCCGGGCGCCCGCCTTGGATGAGGGCCGGCCATGACCATCCGACTGGAGGAATCCACCGACTGGCATACGATCTATTCGATCTATGCCGCCTCCTTCGGCCAGTCGGCGGAAGCCGACCTCGTGCGGAGCATGAACAGCGACGGGGATCTCATCCTGTCCCTGGTCGCCCATGCGGACGAGCCCGCAGGACACATCGCGTATTCCCACCTGGGCCTGCACGAAACCCCTGACGTTCGGGCCTGCGTGCTGGCCCCGCTGGCGGTCGTCCGCTCGTTCCAGAAGCGGGGGATCGGAACGGCCCTCGTCCGCCACAGCTTGAAGCAATTGGTGGAGGCGGGCTACGATCTCGTCGTCGTGCTGGGGGAGCCGGATTATTACGGCCGCTTCGGCTTCGACCCCAAGCTGGCGGAGCAGCTGAAAACGCCCTATGACGGACCTTATCTCCAGGCTCTTGCCCTGTCCGACAGGGGGAGAGCGGCGCACGGCCCCGTCTCCTACGCCCGGGCCTTTGCAGAACTGAAATAGACATGCCTCGCTACAAGCTGGTCGTCGAGTATGACGGCACGCCGTTCACCGGCTGGCAGCACCAGACGAACGGCCTCTCCGTCCAGCAGGCGGTGGAGGATGCCATTGCGCGCTTCGCCGGCGAGGCCGTGCGGGTTCACTGCGCCGGCCGCACCGACTCGGGCGTCCACGCCACCCACCAGGTGGTGCATGTGGACCTGGAGAAGGAGTGGCGCCCGGACACGGTGCGCGACGCCACCAACTCGCACCTGAGGCCTGCGCCCGTGGCGATCGTCTCGGCTCAGGTCGTGCCCGAGACGTTCAACGCGCGCCTGTCGGCGGTCAAGCGCCACTACGTCTATCGCATCCTCAACCGGCGTGCGCCGCCGACCCTCGACGCGAACCGGGTCTGGCACGTGGCCTGGAGTCTCGATGCGGATGTGATGCACGAGGCCGCGCAGCACCTCGTCGGCCGGCATGACTTCACCACGTTCCGGGCGGCCGAATGCCAGGCCAACAGCCCGATCCGCACCCTCGACCGCCTGGACGTGGAGCGGATCGGCGACGAGATCCGCATCTATGCCTCCGCCCGCTCGTTCCTGCACCATCAGGTGCGCTCGATGGCCGGCACGCTGGAACGGGCCGGCGCCGGGCGCTGGTCGGTGGAGGATGTACGGGCGGCGCTCGAGGCGCGTGACCGCAAGCGCTGCGGCCCGATGGCGCCGCCGACGGGCCTCTACCTGATCGGGGTCGATTATCCCGTCCTAGCCTAGAAGGCCCCGCATCGCGACTCCGACGACGGAGTTGAGCACGATCCCGAGCACGACGATGCCGAGCGCCGGCAGGCTCGAAAGGCCCAGCGTCGACTTGGTGGCGAACCATTGCAGCCGCACGATGACGACCGCGAAGGCGAGGCTGAAGAGGCTCGCAAGTCCCGGGGGAGCCCAGCCGAGGAGCATCAGCATGGCGGGCACCGAGAGCACCAGCATGCCGATGACGGAGATCCAGTTCGTCACGATCACGAAGGGCACATAGGCCTTCTCGAGGCGGAACCACCGCGCGACCCAGATCATGGCCAGCGGCAGGGCCACGAAGCCCGCCGCATGGCCCAGGGCCACAACGAGATCGATCCAGAGACTGTCGAGCAGGGAGCGGTCGGGCTGAAGCAGGCCGAGGCGCAGGCGCTCGAAGGCCAGGGACACGATATAGGCCGGAAGGGTCAGCCAGATCGCCATGAAGGAGCGCCAGAAGCCCCGCTCGCTCATGTCGAAAGCCTTGAGCCCCTCCGTCCTGCTGTTGAGCAGGTCCAGGGTTCCCCTGAACGAGCGGTTGACCTCATCCGCCGTGACGATCATGAGCAGCCTCTTCGTGGAAGATGATTGCTCACGAAAATGGACGGAGGCTCCAAAACGTTCCGGAGGATTTCCGACTTTAGTCTAAATAGTCAGGCTTCCGTTCAAGCCGAGGCAGCGAAATAGGCCTCCAGGACCTTGCGGTAAATCGTTGCCAGCCGGTCCAGATCGGCGACTTCGACCCGTTCGTCGACCTGGTGCATGGTCTGGCCCACGAGGCCGAACTCCACGACGGGGCAATACTTCACAATGAAGCGAGCATCCGAGGTGCCGCCCGTCGTGGACAGCTTCGGCTCCCAGCCCGTCTCGGCCTTGATGGCGTCGGCGATGAAGCCCACGAAGGCGTTGGGCGGGGTGAGGAAGGCGACCGCATTGGTCGGCTCCATCGTCAGGGTGTAGCGCACGGTGTTGCCCGCCGCCTCGCGCAGGCGGCGCTCGACCTCCTCCTCCAGGCTGTGAGGGGTCCAGAGGTCGTTGAAGCGGATGTTGAAGGTCGCCCGCGCCTGGGCCGGGATCACGTTGGAGGCCGGATTGCCCACGTCGACGCTCGTCACCTCCAGGTTCGAGGCGTCGAAATGCTCCGTGCCGTGGTCGAGCGGCTCGCTCAGGAGGCCGGAGAGAAGGCGCAGCAGGCCCGGGATGGGGTTCTCCGCCAGGTGCGGATAGGCCACATGCCCCTGCTTGCCCTCGACGACGACGCGCCCCGTGAGCGACCCGCGCCGGCCGATCTTGATCATGTCGCCGAGCCGGTTCGGATTCGTCGGCTCGCCGAGGATGCAGTGGTCGAAGCGCTCGCCGCGGCCCTTGGCCCATTCGAGAAGCTTGACCGTGCCGTTGACGGCGGGCCCCTCCTCGTCTCCCGTGATCAGGAAGCCGATGGAGCCCTTGAAATCGGGATTGGCGCGGATGAAGTCGAGCGCCGCCGCCATCATGCAGGCGATGCCGCCCTTCATGTCGACGGCGCCGCGCCCGTAGAGTTCGCCGTCATGGACCTCGCCGCTGAACGGGCCGTAGGTCCAGCGGCTCGTATCGCCCGGCGGCACCACGTCGGTGTGGCCGGCGAAGAGCAGATAGGGCTCGCCCGAGCCGTAGCGGGCATAGAGGTTTTCCACGTCCGGCGTGCCCGGTTCCGAGAACACCGGACGATGGACCTCGAACCCCGCCTCCTTCAGCACGCCCTCGATGAAGGCGAGCGCCCCGCCCTCCTCCGGCGTCACGGAGGGGCAGCGCAGGAGGGATTGGGCGAGGAAGAGGGGTGAGGTTTCCATCGGATCAGTCGCGGAGCAGCTCGTTGATGCCGGTCTTGGCCCGCGTCTGCGCATCGACGCGCTTCACGATGACGGCGCAGTAAAGCGACGGGCCGGGCGAGCCGTCCGGCAGGGGCTTGCCGGGGAGCGAGCCGGGCACCACCACGGAATAGGGCGGCACGCGGCCCACAAAAACCTCGCCGGTGGTGCGGTCGACGATCTTGGTGGAGGCCGAGATGAAGACGCCCATGGAGAGCACCGAGCCCTCGCCCACGACCACGCCCTCCACCACCTCGGAGCGGGCGCCGATGAAGCAGTTGTCCTCGATGATGGTGGGATTGGCCTGCAGCGGCTCCAGCACGCCGCCGATGCCGACGCCGCCGGAGAGATGCACGTTCTTGCCGATCTGGGCGCAGGAGCCGACCGTCGCCCAGGTATCGACCATGGTGTTCTCGTCCACATAGGCGCCGAGATTGACGAAGGAGGGCATCAGCACCACGCCGGGCGCGATATAGGCGCCCCGGCGCACGGTGCAGTTCGGCACGGCGCGGAAGCCGGCTGACCGGAAGCGGTTCTCGCCCCAGCCGGCGAACTTGGACGGCACCTTGTCCCACCAGGTCGCCTCGCCGGGTCCGCCGCCGATGACCTCCATGTCGTTGAGGCGGAAGGAGAGCAGCACGGCCTTCTTGAGCCACTGATGCACCTGCCACTCGCCGCCGGTCTTCTCGGCGACGCGGGCTCGGCCTGAGTCGAGAAGGTTCATCGCCTCCTCCACGGCTTCGCGCACGGCGCCCGTCGTGGAGGGGCTCACATTGGCCCGGTCCTCCCAGGCGGCGTCGATGGTGCGGGCGAGATCGGTGCTGGACATGGGCAACTCGGGGCAAAGGGTTCGTTGCCGCCTGATTAGCAACGGCGCGGGGGCCTGTCACGTCATCATCTGCTCGGTACGCGACGCAAATCCTCCCAGGTCATGGCCGGGCTCGTCCCGGCCATCCCGATGCGGCCAAGCGCGGCGCTCCGAACAATCGGGATCACCGGCACAGTGCCGGTGATGACGACGGAGGCATCAGAGCCGCCTCAGAACGATGTGCGCTGGCGGATGGCAGCCGAGAGCGTGCCCTCGTCGAGATAATCGAGCTCGCCGCCGACCGGCACGCCGTGAGCAAGCTTCGTCACCTTGATGGGCAGATGCGCAAGCAGCTCGGTGATGTAATGGGCCGTGGTCTGCCCATCGACCGTGGCGTTGAGGGCCAGGATCACCTCCGTCACGCCGGGCTCCGACACACGGGCGACGAGGCGCTCCAGGTTCAGGTGCTCGGGGCGCACGCCGTCGAGCGGCGAGAGCACGCCGCCGAGCACGTGGTACTTGGCGTTGACGGCGCCGGAGCGCTCCAGCGCCCAGAGATCGGACACGTCCTCCACCACGACGAGGATGGAGGGATCGCGCTTGGCATCCCGGCAGATCGTGCAGGGATCGGCCGTGTCCACGTTGCCGCAGGACGAGCACACGACGATGCGCTCGTTGGCGATGCGCATGGCATCGCTCAGCGGGTTGAGCAGCGTCTCGCGCTTCTTGATGAGATGGAGCGCCGCGCGCCGCGCCGAGCGGGGACCGAGGCCCGGCAGGCGGGCCAGGAGCTGGATCAGGCGCTCGATCTCGGGGCCGGCAACGTGCTGGGCCATTCAAGTAACTCAGAACAGCTTCAGGCCGGGAGGCAGCGGCAGGCCCCGGGTGATGCTTTCCATCCGCTCCTGGGCGGCGCGCTCGGCCTTGCCCCGCGCATCGTTCATGGCGGCCACGATGAGATCCTCGAGGATCTCCTTCTCGTCCGGGTTCATGAGCGATGGGTCGATGGTGATGGATTTCAGGCTGCCCTTGCCGGTCACCTTCACGGTCACCACGCCGCCACCGGCCGTGCCGTCGACTTCCAGCGTGTCGAGCTCGGCCTGCGCATCCTGCAGCTTCTGCTGCATGGCCTGAGCCTGCTTCATCAGTCCCATGAGGTCCTTCATGGCCGTATCCTTCGCTTAGAACAGATCGTCGTCTTGCTCGGTCTCGTGCGCCGCCGCCGCATCCTCCTCGCCGAGGATCTCGGTTTCCGCATCCTCGCCTGCCTTCTCGGAACGCTCGATGACGTTCACGATCTGCGCGCCGGGGAACCTGGAGAGCACCGCCTGCACGAGCGGATGGTTGGCCGCCCCCGCCTTGCGCTCGCGCTCTGCGGCCAGGGCCTTCTCATGCAGGGTCGGCTCGCCCTCCTCCGAGGAGAGGGCCACCATCCAGCGCTCCCCGGTCCATTGCTGGAGGGCGCGGGTGAGGTCGTTGGCGATGGTGCGGCTGCCGGTCTCGGTGAGGCTGAGCTCGATGCGGCCCTCCTCGAAGCGCACGAGGCGCACGTCGCGTTCGAGCTGCGATTTCAGCACGATCTCGCGCTTCTCGCCGGCGAGCGCCACCACGTCCTCGAAGCGACGCAGGCGCATGGTCGGCTCTGCAGGAGCCGGTTGCGAGCGCGGCTGCGGCTCGGCCTGCGAGGTCGCGAGCGCCATGGTGCCGGAGGTGGCAGGCCCGGAGGGGCGCGAGGGAGCCGGCGCCGGGCCGCCCGCAGGCAGCGAAGCCCCGTCCTTCAGGGCGCGCAGCGCTTCGTCGGGCGTCGGCAGGTCGGCGGCATAGGCGAGGCGCACGAGCACCATCTCCGCCGCCGCGATGGGACGGTTCGAAGCCTGGACCTCGGGGATGCCCTTGAGCAGGATCTGCCAGGCGCGCGACAGGGTGCGCACGGAGAGCTTCCCGGCATAGTCCAGGCCGCGGGTGCGCTCGATCTCGGAGAGGGCCGGATCCTTGGCCGCTTCCGGGATCAGCTTGAGGCGGGTGACCACGTGGGAGAAGGCGGCGAGGTCGGAGAGGATCACAGCGGGGTCGGCGCCTGCATCGTACTGCGCGCGAAGCCCCGCGAAGGCCGCCGGAACGTCGCCCTTCATCACGGCCTCGAAGAGGTCGATGACCTGGCTGCGGTCGGCGAGCCCCAGCATGTCGCGCACGGTCTCGGGCGTGACCACGCCGGCACCATGGGCGATGGCCTGATCCATGAGCGACAGGGAATCGCGCGCCGAGCCCTCCGCCGCGCGGGCGATGGCGGCCAGCGCTTCGGGATCCGCCTTGACGCCCTCGGCCGCGCAGATGCGGGAGAGATGGGCCACGAGCTTGTCTGCCTCGATGCGGCGCAGGTCGAAGCGCTGGCAGCGGGACAGGATCGTGACCGGGACCTTGCGGATCTCGGTGGTGGCGAAGATGAATTTCGCGTGCGGCGGCGGCTCCTCAAGCGTCTTCAGGAAGGCGTTGAACGCCTTCTCCGAGAGCATGTGGACCTCGTCGATGATGTAGACCTTGTAACGGGCCGAGACCGGCGAGTAGCGGATGCCGTCGATGATCTGGCGAACGTCGTCGATGCCTGTGTGGGAGGCGGCGTCCATCTCCAGCACGTCCACGTGCCGCGATTCCATGATGGCTTCGCAATGGACGCCAAGCTCCGGCATGTGGATGGTCGGAGCCCCGGAGCCGTCGGGCTTCTGGTAGTTGAGGCCGCGGGCCAGGATGCGGGCCGTGGTGGTCTTGCCGACGCCGCGGACGCCGGTGAGCATCCAGGCCTGCGGGATGCGGCCGGTCTCGAAGGCGTTCGAGAGGGTGCGGACCATCGCCTCCTGGCCGATCAGGTCGTCGAAGGTGCGCGGACGGTACTTTCGGGCAAGGACGCGGTAGGGGGAGGCCGGCGCAGCGGGTGCAGGCGCGGCGGGGAAGCCCGGCAGGGCCGGCTCGTCGTTCAGGGGCGTGCCGGCTGTGGTATCGTCCATCGACTGCAAGGCTTTGGAGAATCTTTGAGGTGGGAGGCTGGACGAAGACCCGTTCGGTCTCGTTAGGGCTGCTTCCTTCCGGACCTGACCCGGTTGGCGAGTGAGACGTCCCTCGCCAACCTCCCACCGGCTATATGAGGGCATCGGCCCGGAAACGCAAGTTGGAAACACTTATCCAAAGGCCGTCATCCCGGGGCTGCATCTTCTTCCCTCCCCCTTGCGGGGAGGGATCGAGGGTAGGGGTCGGAGGGTCGGTGCGCCTTACTCGATCCAGAGGGCATGAAGGCGGCTACAGCACCTGACCTGTTTCAATGCTCACCCGGTCGCACCACCCCCACCCCTGCCCCTCCCCGCAAGGGGGAGGGAGAAGAGTGCTCCGCTTCGTCCAGGATGACGAACCAGGGCTGCTGACACGGTGCCGCAGGCTCGGTTACATAGCCCCATGACATTCCAGCTCGATTCCCGGCTCGAAGCCGACACGATCCCCGTCGGCGACCTCGCCCTCTCCTCGGTCCTGCTCCTGAACGATGCCCGCTTCCCCTGGTTCGTGCTGGTGCCCCGCATCGCGGGGGTGAGCGAGATCACCGACCTCACGGAGGAACAGGCCGCCCAGCTGATGCAGGAGATCCGCATCGCCACCAAGGTGATGCTGGAGCTCTCCAAGCCCGACAAGGTGAACGTGGGCGCGCTCGGCAACATCGTGACCCAGCTCCATGTCCACGTGATCGGGCGCTTCCGCTCCGACCCGGCCTGGCCCGGCCCCGTCTGGGGGCACGGAACCCGGACGCCCTACCCTCCCCACGCGGCAAGCGCCCTGATCGAGCGCGCCGCCACCCTTTTCGCGGCGGCCTGATCCATGACCCGACCCATCGGCTACATCACGAACCCGCTCGTCCGCCACAGCGCGGAGCGGGACCCGGAGGCGCTCGCCAAGGCCGCGCAGGATCCGCGAGCCGCCATGGTGATCCTGGCGGGCGATCTGCCGATCCTGCAGGCGGGGGAGCCGGGGACGAGCCTCCTGCCTCACGGGGCGCTGGGGCGCCTTCCCGCCCATCGGGAACAGGTGCTTCTCGGCACCCTGGACGACCGCCCGGTGGTCGCGACCCTTGCGCCTCCCGAGGCGGCCGAGCTGTTTCAGGACGATCCGGCCTTCGCCGCCGTCGACCTGCGCTCCATCGCCGTGCGCGGCCTGGTGCCGCCGGAGGAGCTCGGGATGCTCGCCATGGCGAAGTCCCTGCTCGACTGGCACCGCCGCCATCGCTTCTGCGCCAATTGCGGCGCACCGACCGAGGCCGCCCAGGCCGGCTTCCGCCGCGACTGCGCCGCCTGCAATGCGCAGCATTTCCCGCGCACCGATCCGGTCGTCATCATGCTGGTGACCCGCGGCGACAGATGCCTGATGGGCCGCCAGCCGCGCTTCCCGGAAAAGATGTATTCCTGCCTCGCGGGCTTCCTGGAGCCGGGCGAGACCATCGAGGATGCGGTGCGCCGGGAGACCTTCGAGGAGGCCGGAATCCGGGTGGGCGCAGTGCGCTATCTCGCCTCCCAGCCTTGGCCCTTCCCGGCGAACATCATGATCGGCTGCCAGGCCGAGGCGCTGACCGACGAGATCGCCTTCGACGGGGAGGAACTGGAGGACGCCCGCTGGTTCACGAAGGACGACATCAGGCGCATGCTGGAGGGCGCCCACGACCGCTTCCTGGCCCCCGCCCCGATCGCCATCGCGAACCTCCTGCTGCGGGAGTGGGTGAAGGAATAGGAGACCTCTCGCTCGAGGCGTCATCCCGGGCGCCGCAGGCGATCCGTCCAGGATGACACTGTTGCTTGGCATGTCACAGATCCAGCACCTTCGGGCCCGCAGCGGGTGCTGCGAGCCGTCAGGTGAGATCGAGGGTGGCGTGTCGTGCAGCCCGGCTCGATGGATAATGGTGGAAGGTGAAGAGCCGAACTGCTCGTCACGCGCGGTTCTTTTCAGGCGGACCTGGAACAGGCCAGGATCGGCCTCCCGCGACCACAGGATTGCGAGACCTGCGGCGGGACCGCGCCCCGTCCCGCATCTGCGACGCCTCGCGAGCGCGCCCCTCACCGGACGAGGATGTCCGTAGCTATAGCCGAGCTTAGAGCAACTGTCAAGAACAAAGTAAGAACATTGCACATCCCCGCACCTTGCCCTCTCCCCGCAGCGGGAGAGGGTGGCCTGCGCAGCAGGCCGGGAGAGGGGCCGTGCTCACGCGAAGAACTCCCCCTCTCCCGGCTCGCTCCGCTCGCCACCCTCCCCCGCAAAGGGGGGAGGGTAGTCCGTGCCCTTTCCTGCACGCGATCCCGGCTCGCCTTCGGCGTCCGGGATGTCAGGCCGGTGGAGCAGGTTCAACCCTTCGCGGCGAGTTCGAACCGGTAGGCGACCTCGGTGACGATCTGACCGCGCAGGTCGAAGGACTGCTCGGGCCCGGCCGTGCCGCCCAAGGCCTCGTAGAAACGGCGAGCCCCGAGGTTGTCCTTCAGGACCCACAGGCCGACAGAGCGAAAGCCTTGATGCGTCAAGTGATCGAACACGCCGTGCATCAGCCGACGACCGATGCCCTGCCGCTTGATCCTGTCGAGCAGATAGATCGCATAAATTTCGGCCTCGGTCCCGAGAAGCCGGGCTTCCTTGTTGCGGATTGGTCCACCTCGAATGAAGCCGACGATCTCGCCGTCATCCGTTTCAGCCACGAGGAGCCTGGCCCGAGGTTCCGGCTCAGCCAGAGCCCTTTGCCACATCCGCATCCGCTCTTCGACGGAGAGGCCTGCAAGAGCCTCAGGGCTGAGAAAATCCTTGTAGGATTCGCGCCAGCCCTGGACATGGGCCTTGGCGATCCCCTCGATGTCGCTCTCGCGCCCTTCGCGAACCCGGATCGTCACTCCGCCGCTTCCCCCATCTTCTCCCGGAACGGATCGGCCGGGTAGACGCCCAGAATGCGCAATTCGCGGGAGAAGAATTCCAGCTCCTCCAGGGCGCGCCTGAGGCCCGGCTCCTCCGGGTGGCCGTCGACCTCGGCATAGAACTGGGTCGCCAAAAACTCGCCTTCGAGCATGTAGCTCTCGAGCTTCGTCATGTTGATGCCGTTGGTGGCGAAGCCGCCCAGCGCCTTGTAGAGGGCGGCCGGCAGGTTGCGGACGCGGAAGACGAAGGAGGTCACGGTGGGCCCCTGCCCGGCCGGCGCCCATTGCGGCGTCCTGGACAGGATCACGAAGCGGGTGGTGTTGTGCGCCTCGTCCTCCACGTTCTCCGCCAGAATCTTCAGGCCGTAGATGTCGGCCGCCATGCGCGGCGAGAGCGACGCGCGGGTCGGGTCCTTCCATTCCGCCACCTCGCGCGCGGAGCCCGCGGTGTCGCCCGCCACATGGGCTTTCAAGCCCAGCTTGCGGATGATCTTGCGGCACTGCCCCAGCGCATGGACATGGCTGTAGACGTCCCTGATCGTGCCGAGATCGGCTCCGGGGATCGCCATCAGGTGAAAGTGGATCGGCAGGAAGTGCTCGCCGACGATGTGCAGGCCCGAGGTCGGCAGGAGGTGATGGATGTCGGCCACGCGGCCGGCGATGGAGTTCTCGATCGGGATCATGCCGAGATCCGCCGATCCCTCGTTCACCGCCGCGAAGGCGTCCTCGAAGGTCGGGCACGGCAGAACCTCCCAGTCGGGCCGCGCCTGCACGCAGGCGGTGTGCGAGTTGGCGCCCAGCTCTCCCTGGAACGAGATGATCTTCTTCATGATGTCCTCCTGGCCGCAATGATCGCACGCGCCCTTTCCAGATCGTGGGGGGTGTCGACGCCCAGCGGCACGTCGTCGACCACGACGGCATCGATGCGCATGCCGGCTTCGAGGGCCCTCAGCTGCTCCAGCTTCTCGCGGATCTCCAGGGGCGAAGGCTTGAGGCCGACGAAACGCTGCAGCGCGCGGCGGCGATAGGCGTAGAGGCCGATGTGATGGTAGAGCGGGCCATCGCCGTAAGGGGCCGTCGCCCGCGTGAAGTAGAGCGCCCGGAAGCGGCCTGGGGAGACCTGGCTCCCCACCATCTTCACCACGTTGGGATTGGTCTTCTCCTCGTCCCGCTCGATCACCGCCACGAGGGTCGCAAGATCGACGGACGAGTCGGACAGCGGGGCAATGGAGGCGGCGATGGCGGCGGGATCCACCGTCGGCAGATCGCCCTGCACGTTCACCACCACGTCGTGGCGCCCCTCGGAGTCGAGCTTTTCCACAGCCTCGAAGATGCGGTCGGAGCCGGAGGCGTGGTCGGCCCGGGTCATCACGGCCCGCCCGCCGGCCCGGACGACGGCCTCCGCGATCTCGGGCGCGTCGGTGGCGACCGCCACCGGGCCGATCCCCGCCTCCACGGCCCGGCGCCACACATGCACGATCATGGGCTCGCCCGCGATGTCGGCCAGCGGCTTGTTCGGCAGGCGGGTCGCGGCCAGGCGGGCGGGAATGAGCACGAGGGGATCGGACATGACGCGGCCTTCGACGGAAAAAGCTGCGCGGTCCTTAGCAAGGGAGGGACCATTTGTCATGGGTCGAGAGCCCCGCCGCACGGGACCTTCGCCGGGCCCTCGACGTTGCAGTGCCGAACTGCGACGACGAGAACGGCGAAAAGTCCTGGGAACCCCATTGTCAAAACCCCATGACTACGGCTAAGCAACGCCCCGTCGCGGGCGTCTGTCCGCGGATCCGTTCTGCTGCGCTGGTTTCGCCGGTTATCCGAAGGCGAGGAGAGCCTCACTCATGAATATCGAGACGAACAAGATTGCGGGCGCCGTTTTCGGTTCGCTCCTCTTCGTGGTCGGCGTCAACGTCATCGCCGGCGGCCTGTTTTCTCCCAAGAAGCCTGCCGTTCCCGGCTACGACCTGCCAGCTCCCGAGGAAGCCGCCGCCGGTGCCGGCGCTCCTGCCGCCGCGGCCGAGCCGCTGCCGGTCCTCCTCGCCAAGGCCGACCCGGCCAAGGGCCAGGCTGCGGCCAAGAAGTGCGCCTCCTGCCACACCTTCGAGAACGGCGGCGCCAACAAGGTCGGCCCGAACCTCTACGGCGTGGTCGGGCGTCCCGTCGCCTCCCATGCGGGCTTCAACTATTCGGGCGCCCTGAAGGGCAAGGGCGGCGAGTGGAATTACGAGTTCCTGAACGCCTTCATCCAGAACCCCAAGCAGGCGGTGCCCGGCACCATCATGGCCTTCGCCGGCATCGGCCAGGCCCAGGAGCGCGCCGACCTCCTCGCCTATCTGCGCACCCTGTCCGACAGCCCCGTCCCGCTGCCGGCCTCGCAGTAAGCGGTTCTACCCGCATGCCATTTCTCCAGAAAGCCGGGCCTTCGGGCCCGGCTTTTCTTTTAGCCAGTCCCGCCTTTCAGGCGTTGTCCCTTGCGCTCGCCCCCGGGTGCACAAAAATGTACCTGACAGCAGACGCCTCATCGTTCGGGAGACGCCTTTGATCCGCCTTGTCCTGCCAAGCCTCCTGGCTGCCTGCCTCGCCCTCACGCCTCTCGCAGCCCAGGAAGCCCCGTGGCGGCACGGCGCGGCCCTGCTCGACGAGCCCAAATACCCGGCCGGGTTCAAGCATTTCGACTATGTGAACCCGAATGCCCCCAAGGGCGGGCTGGTGCGCCTGGGGGCGCAAGGCACCTTCGACAGCTTCAACATCGTGGTGGCCGGCGTGAAGGGAGCCCCCGAGCAGGGCCTGGGGCTGATCTACGAAACCCTCACCACCTCCGCCCTCGACGAGCCGAGCGCGGCCTATGGGCTCCTGGCGGAGGCGTTCTCCTATCCGGAGGATTTCTCCTCCGTCACCTTCCGCCTGCGCCCCGAGGCGCGCTGGCACGACGGCAAGCCGGTGACGGTGGAGGACGTGATCTTCTCCTTCGAGACGCTCAAGACCAACAGCCCGACCTATGCCTTCTACTACGCCAACGTCACGAAGGCCGAGAAGGTGGCCGAGCGCGAGGTGAGGTTCACCTTCGACGAGAAGGGCAACCGCGAGCTGCCGCAGATCATGGGCCAGCTCACCGTGCTGCCGAAGCACTGGTGGGAGGGCACGGCGCCGGACGGGCGCAAGCGCGACATCACGCAGACCACCCTCGAGCCGCCCCTGGGCTCGGGCCCCTATCGTCTCAAGAGCTTCGAGGCCGGCCGCAACGCCGTGTACGAGCGCGTGAAGGATTACTGGGGCGAGACCCTCAACGTGAATGTGGGTCAGAACAACTTCGACGAGATCCGCTACGAATACTACCGCGACGCCACGGTGCTGCTGGAGGCTTTCAAGGGCGACCGCATCGACTTCCGCTCCGAGAACAGCGCCCGCAACTGGGCGACGGGCTACGACTTTCCGGCCCGGCAGGAAGGCCGCGTGGTGCTCGAGGAATTCCCGTACCGCGCGACGGGCGTGATGCAGGCCTTCGTACTGAACCTCAGGCGCGACAAGTTTCAGGACCAGCGCGTCCGCAGGGCGTTCAATCTCGCCTTTCCGTTCGAGGAATTGAACAAGACGATCTTCTACGGCCTCTATGAGCGGCCTTCGAGCTATTTCCACGGGCTGGAGCTCGCGTCATCGGGACTGCCCGAGGGCAAGGAGCTGGAGATCCTCCAATCCGTTCGGGACAAGGTTCCGCCTGCGGTCTTCACCGCGCCCTACAGGAACCCGGTCAACGACTCGCCGGAAGCCACCCGCAACAACCTGCGCGAGGCGGATCGCCTCCTCAAGGAAGCTGGCTGGGAGGTGAAGAACGGCCGGCGCGTCAATGCCAAGGGCGAGGTCTTCAGCGTCGAGCTTCTCAGCAGCAGCCCCAACGACGAGCGCGTCTTCCTGCCCTATGCGGACGTTCTCAAGCGTCTCGGCATCGTCGCCACGGTGCGCACCGTGGACGATGTTCAATACACCAACCGGACCCGGTCCTTCGACTTCGACATCACCACCGGCCTCTGGCCTCAATCCCTGTCTCCCGGGAACGAACAGCGTGAATTCTGGGGCTCGCAGGCCGCGAACCGCGAGGGCTCGCGCAATCTTGCCGGAATCGCGAATCCGGCGGTCGATGCCCTGATCGAGAAGGTCGTCTTCGCGAAGGACCGCGAGGAACTCGTGGCCGCCACGAAGGCCCTCGACCGGGTCCTGCTCGCCCACGACTACGTCGTCCCGCAATGGACGTCGCTCAAGCAGCGCACCGCCCGCTGGGACCGCTACAGCCATCCCGAAACCATGCCGCGCTACGGCGGCGCCGCCTTCCCGACGGTCTGGTGGCATGACCAGGCCAAGGCCGCCAAGACCGGAGCGCCGCGATGAGACGGATCAGCCGCCGCAGCGTCCTGAAGACGGGGGCGGCCGCAGCCGCTCTTTCGGCTCTGCCACGGCTTGCTCCGGCGCAGGGAACCGAGACGGAAACGCATGGCCTCTCGAGCTTCGGAGACCTGAAGTACGGGCCCGACTTCAAGCATTTCGACTTCGTGAATCCTGCGGCTCCCAAAGGCGGCACGCTCGCGGTCCAGATCAAGCAGACCATCGGCAACCAGAACTTCGACACCTTCAACACCCTCAACATCTTCGTGCTGAAGGGCGACGGCGCGGCCGGGATGAGCCTGACCTTCGACAGCCTCATGACGGCCTCCGGCGAGCGGATCGGCGTTCTGGGCGACGAGCCCGATGCTGTCTATGGACTCGCCGCCAGGAGCGTCCGTGTGTCGGAAGACAAGCTGACCTACCGTTTTCTCCTGCGTCCGGAAGCACGCTTCCATGACGGATCGCGGCTGACGGCAAGGGATGCGGCCTTCTCCCTGAATATCCTGAAGACGAAGGGGCACCCGCTCTTCAGCCAACTGCTCACGCAGATGGCCTCGGCCGAGGCGGAATCCGACGAGATCCTGCGCGTGCAGCTCACGCCCCAGCGCAGCCGCGACCTGCATCTCGTCATCGCGGGCCTGCCGATCCTGTCCGAGCGCTATTGGCAGGGAAGGGATTTCGAGGCATCGACCCTGGAGGCGCCGCTCGGCTCCGGACCCTACAAGGTCAGCCATTTCGAGCAGGGCCGCTTCATCGAGTTCGAGCGCGTGCCGGATTACTGGGGCAAGGATCTCCCGGTGAATGTCGGGCAAAACAACTTCGACCGCATTCGCTACGAATATTTCCGCGACAGAACCGTCGCCTTCGAAGCCTTCAAGAACGGCACCCTCAGCTACAACGAGGAATACACGTCCCGCATCTGGTCCACCGGCTACGACTTTCCTGCCATTCGCGAAGGCCGCGTCAAGAAGGAAGAGATCTCAAGCGACGCCCCCGCGACCATCCAGGGCTGGTACTTCAACACGCGGCGGGAGGCTTTCAAGGATCCGCGCATTCGCGAAGCCATCGGCCTCGTCTTCGACTTCGAATGGACGAACGCCAACATCATGTTCGGCCTGTTCAAGCGAACGACCTCGTTCTTCGAGAACAGCGACATGAAGGCCGTGGGCAAGCCCTCGCCGGAGGAGCTCGCGCTCCTGGAGCCGTTCCGCAGCAAGCTGCCCGCCTCCGTCTACGGCGAGCCCGTGACTCCGCCGGTCTCCGACGGCTCGGGACAGGACCGGCGTCTCCTGCGCCGGGCGGACGAACTCCTGCGCGAGGCCGGCTGCAGGCGCGAGGGAGGCGCGCTCAAGCTGCCGAACGGGCAGCCGTTCCGGATCGAGTTCCTGGACTTCCAGCCCTCGCTTCAGCCCCACACCCAGCCGTTCCAGGCCAACCTGAAGCGCCTCGGCATCGATGCCTTTTCGCGCATCGTCGATGCCGCCCAGTACCGGGCCCGGATGGACGCCTACGACTTCGACATGGCAAGCCGGAACCTGAGCGGATCTCCGACCCCGGGCGACAGCCTGCGTGTCATCTACGGCTCGGAATCGGGCAAGAGGCCCGGATCGCAGAACATCGCCGGCATCGACGATCCGGTGGTCGACGCCCTGATCGAGACGCTCGGCAATGCGAAGACGCGCCAGGAGCTCAACACCGCCTGCCGCGCTCTGGACCGGGTCCTCCGTTCAGGCCACTATTGGGTGCCAATGTGGTACAGGGCCAGCGAATGGCTCGCCTATTGGGACCAGTTCTCCCGCCCGGAGACGAAGCCGCGCTTCAGCTCGGGGGCGCCCTGGACCTGGTGGTACGATGCCGAGAAGGCCAAACGGATCGGGCGAGGGTAAGGTTTGGACACATCCGTGACGACACGCGCCGAGGCGGACATGCCCCGGCTGCTCCTGCGGCTGGAGGGCATCGCCCTCTTCCTCCTGGCCACCGCTGCCTTCGCCTATGCCGGCGCCTCCTGGTGGCTTTACCTCGTTCTTTTCTTGCTTCCTGACGTGAGCTTTGCGGGATATGCGGCCGGCCCGAGGGTCGGCGCCGCGGCCTACAATGCCCTTCACACCACCCTCGGCCCTGCGGTCCTGGCGGGGCTTGGTCTTTGGCTCGATCACTCTATGCTGCTGGGGATCGCCGCCACCTGGGCGGCGCATATCGGATTCGACCGCATGTTGGGATATGGCTTGAAATACGCGTCCGGCTTCCACGACACCCATCTCGGCCGCATCGGCCGCCAGCCCGCGGGCGCTTGATGCTGGCCTATATCGCGCGCCGCGTCCTCCTCATGATCCCCACCATCCTGGGGATCATGCTCATCTCCTTCGTGCTGGTGCAGTTTGCCCCGGGCGGTCCTGTCGAGCGCATCATCGCGCAGCTGCAGGGTCAGGACGCCGGCACCTCCTCGCGCATCTCGGGCGGGGGCGGCGACTTCTCCGGCGGCGGGCAGGCTCCCGGCGGCGCGGGAGCGGGAGACGCCTCCTCGTCCCGCTATCGCGGCGCGCAGGGCCTCGACCCGCAGTTCATCAAGCAGCTCGAGGCGCAGTTCGGCTTCGACAGGCCGGCCCACGAGCGTTTCCTGAAGATGCTGTGGGACTATGCGCGCTTCGACTTCGGCAAGAGCTATTTCCGCGACATTTCCGTTCTTGAGCTCATCAAGGAGAAGCTTCCCGTCTCGATCAGCCTCGGCCTCTGGATGACGCTCCTCTCCTATGCCATCTCGATTCCGCTCGGCATCAAGAAGGCGGTGCGCGACGGCTCGTCCTTCGACATCTGGACCTCGGCCGTGGTCATCGTCGGCTATGCGATCCCGGGCTTCCTCTTCGCGATCCTGCTGATCGTGCTCTTCGCCGGCGGCTCCTTCTGGCAGATCTTTCCCCTGCGCGGCCTCACCTCCGAGAACTGGGCCTTCATGCCCTGGCACATGCAGATCGCAGATTACTTCTGGCACCTCGTGCTGCCGATCACCGCCATGGCGCTCGGGGCGTTCGCCACCTCGACCCTGCTCACGAAGAACTCGTTTCTCGACGAGATCCGCAAGCAATATGTGCTCACCGCGCGCATGAAGGGCCTCTCCGAGCGGCAGGTGCTCTACGGCCACGTCTTCCGCAATGCGATGCTCATCGTGATCGCAGGCTTTCCCGGCGCCTTCATCAGCGCCTTCTTCGCCGGATCGCTCCTCATCGAGACGATCTTCTCCCTCGACGGCCTCGGCCTTCTCTCCTTCGAGTCCATCGTGAACCGCGATTATCCGGTGGTCTTCGCCAGCCTCTACATCTTCTCCCTGCTGGGACTGGCGGTGAACCTCGTCTCAGACCTCACCTATACCTGGATCGATCCGCGGATCGACTTCGAGACCCGGGAGGCGTGAGGTGAACGAGAACGTCCCCATCGTTTCCCCCGCCGCCTCGCCCGTGGCCCCGCCGCTGCCGAAGGAGGGCTTCATCAAGCTCTCCCCGCTCAACCGGCGGCGTCTCCAGAACTTCAAGGCCAACCGGCGCGGCTACTGGTCGTTCTGGATCTTCATGGTCCTGTTCGTCCTGAGCCTCTTCGCCGAGTTCATCGCCAACGACAGGCCGATCCTGGCCTCCTACAAGGGCGAGCTGCTCTATCCGGCCTTCGTGGACTACCCGGAGGAGAAGTTCGGCGGCTTCCTGGCGCAGACCGACTACCGCGATCCGGTGATCGCCAAGGAGATCCGGGACAACGGCTGGCTGCTCTGGGCGCCGGTCCGCTTCTCCTACAACACGCACAACCTCGACCTTCCCGTGCCGGCTCCCGCGCCGCCCACCTGGATGCTCACCGACGAGCAGTGCCGGCCGATCGCGGAGCGCAACGGCGGCACGGGCTGCAAGGACATCGAGTGGAACTGGCTCGGCACCGACGACCAGGGCCGTGACGTGGTCGCGCGCCTGATCTACGGCTTCCGCATCTCCGTGCTGTTCGGCCTGATTCTCGCCGGCATCTCGTCGATCATCGGCATCCTCGCCGGCGCCGTGCAGGGCTATTACGGCGGCTGGACGGATCTCCTGTTCCAGCGCTTCATCGAGATCTGGACCGCGATCCCCTCGCTCTACCTGCTCATCATCATCTCGGCCGTGATCACGCCGAGCTTCTTCGTGCTGCTGGGCATCCTGCTGCTCTTCTCCTGGGTGTCGCTGGTCGGTGTGGTGCGCGCCGAGTTCCTGCGTGCGCGCAACTTCGAATATGTGCGCGCCGCCCGTGCGCTGGGTCTCTCCAACGCCACCATCATGTTCAAGCACCTCCTGCCGAACGCGATGGTGGCGACGCTCACCTTCATGCCCTTCATCATCAACGGCTCGATCACCACGCTCACCTCCCTCGACTTCCTCGGCTTCGGCCTGCCGCCGGGCTCGCCGTCGCTGGGCGAGCTGCTGGCCCAGGGCAAGGCCAACCTCCAGGCGCCGTGGCTGGGACTCGCCGGCTTCTTCGTGATCGCGATCATGCTCAGCCTTCTCATCTTCATCGGCGAAGCGGTGCGCGACGCCTTCGATCCGCGGAAGACGTTCCGATGATCTTGTGTTACTGTGCTTCAGAGGTGCGATATGAATAAGATCATCAGGAAATACTATACGGTCGATAAGCTGCCGGAGGATCTCCGGGTATTATTGGATCCTTCAAAGCCTGTGACGCTAGTAATCGAACAAGAGGATGACCCTCCTCGGAAGGAAGCGGGAAGAGCATTCATGCGGTTCTATGGTGCCGCCAAGGAGCGCAAGACCTCTGTGACGAAAGCGGTTGAACGCATCCGCAATCTCAGGGATGAATGGGAATGACCCGTTGACCGCGATCAAGTCAGCCTACCTCGACGCGAACGCCGTCATTCGCTTCGTGGAAAGCGAAGATGACGGCTTGCTCTTCCTTTTCGAGCAGGCAGCTGCCGGTCTGCTCCAGTTGGTGACCAGCGAGCTTACCCTAGCCGAAGTTCTCGTCGGCCCGCTCAAAGATGGCGACCAGAAGCTGGCCGGCATCTATGAAGAGTTCCTTACAAGTGACGAGACTCTTGAGATCAGGCCGGTGGATCGGTCGGTTTTACGCCGCAGCGCCGAAATCCGAGCGACGCTCGGCAATAAAGGGCCCGATGCCATCCACATCGCGACGGCCCTTCTCACTGAGTGCAGCCTCTTTTTCTCGTCTGACCAACGGTTGAGATTGCCCGCAAATCTGAAGCAGATTGAGCTCACTCATATTCACGATACCAACGAATGGCTGTGACAGAACCCCTCCTCTCCGTGCAGGATCTCTCCGTCGCGTTCCGCCAGGGCGGGCGCGACATGCTGGCGGTCGACCGCGTGTCCTTCGACGTCATGCCAGGGGAGACGGTGGCGCTGGTGGGCGAGTCCGGCTCGGGCAAGTCGGTCACGGCGCTCTCAGCCCTCAAGCTCCTCCCCTACCCGTCCGCGCACCATCCCTCGGGCCGCGTCCTGTTCAAGGGCCGGGACCTGATCGCCGCGGACGAGAACGAGATGCGCAAGGTGCGCGGCAACGACATCACCATGGTGTTCCAGGAGCCGATGACCTCCCTCAACCCGCTCCACACCATCGAGCGGCAGGTCGGCGAGATCCTGAAGCTGCACAAGGGCCTCTCCGACCGCGAGGCGCGCGCCCGCACGCTCGAGCTGCTGCAGCTCGTGGGCATCCGCGAGGCCGAAAGCCGCCTCGGCGCCTATCCGCATCAGCTCTCCGGCGGCCAGCGCCAGCGCGTGATGATCGCCATGGCGCTTGCCAACGAGCCGGACCTCTTCATCGCCGACGAGCCCACCACGGCCCTGGACGTGACGGTGCAGGCGCAGATCCTCAAGCTGCTTGCCGGGCTGAAGAGCAGGCTCGGCATGTCCATGCTCTTCATCACCCACGATCTCGGCATCGTGAGGAAGATCGCCGACCGCGTCTGCGTGATGCTGCAAGGAAAGATCGTCGAGCAGGGAACGGTGGCGGAGGTCTTCGGCCGTCCGCAGCATCCCTACACGCAGCGACTTCTGGCAGCGGAGCCGAAGGGGCGCGCCAATTCCGTGCCGGCGGATGCGCCGACCGTCGTCGAGGCGGGTCCCATCAAGGTCTGGTTCCCGATCAAGCGCGGCTTCCTGCAGCGAACGGTCGGGCATGTGAAGGCCGTGGACGGGGTGTCCGTGCGCGTGCGGCGAGGCGAGACCGTGGGGGTCGTCGGCGAGTCCGGCTCCGGCAAGACGACGCTGGGGCTTGCGATCCTGCGCCTCGTGCGCTCGGAAGGCCCGGTCGTGTTCCTCGGCAACCGCATCGACGGCCTGCGCGCGCGGGACATCCGCCCGATGCGCAAGAACCTCCAGGTGGTGTTCCAGGACCCTTACGGCTCCCTCTCGCCGCGCATGTCGATCGCCGAGATCGTGGAGGAAGGGCTGCTCGTCCAGGACAAGGGCCTCACTTACGCGCAGCGCCGCGACGTGGTGGCGAGAGCCCTGCACGATGTGGGCCTCGATCCGGCCAGCATGGACCGCTACCCGCATGAATTCTCCGGCGGCCAGCGCCAGCGCATCGCCATTGCCCGCGCCATGGCGCTGGAGCCGCAATTCATCATGCTCGACGAGCCGACCTCGGCCCTCGACATGTCCGTGCAGGCGCAGATCGTGGAGCTGCTGCGCGACCTTCAGCGGCGGCGCGACCTCGCCTACATGTTCATCAGCCATGACCTCAAGGTCGTGCGCGCGCTGGCCAACCACGTGGTGGTGATGCAGAACGGCCGGATCGTCGAGGAGGGCTCCGCCGAGAGCATCTTCGCGGCGCCCCGGACGGATTACACGAAGGCCCTGTTCGCGGCGGCGTTCAACCTCGAGACGGCCGCTTCGGATGCCGTTCGGGAATAAGATTGTGACGGTCGGGCCTGGCGGGCTCACGGCCGTCGCATCTTTCGCCGCAATGACGTATCAGTCATGATTCCCGTGGCTTGAAGGATTTGGAACGGATGCCTCGCGCTCTTCTCATCGTGCTTGATTCCGTCGGCGTCGGCGGGGCGGAAGACGCCGATGCTTATGGCGATGCCGGTGCCGACACGGTCGGGCACATCGCTGTGGCCTGTGCCGAAGGGCGCGGCGACCAGACCGGCCTGCGCCAGGGCCCGCTGCACCTGCCGCACATGGCGGCGCTCGGCCTCGGGCTCGCCTGCGAGGCCTCGACGGGGCGCCTGCCGCCGAACCTGGAGCCGAGAGGCACGCTCAAAGGCTCCTGGGGCTATGGCGTGGAGACCTCCAAGGGCAAGGACACGCCGTCGGGCCACTGGGAGATCGCCGGCGTCCCTGTCGCCTTCGACTGGGGCTATTTCCCCAACACCGTTCCCACCTTTCCGGAAGAGCTGACGGCTGCGCTGATCGCGCGGGGCAATCTCCCCGGCATCCTCGGCAACAAGCATGCCTCCGGCACCGCCATCATCGACGAATGCGGCGCGGAGCACATGCGCACCGGCAAGCCCATCGTCTACACCTCCGTCGACAGCGTGCTGCAGATCGCGGCGCACGAGGAAAGCTTCGGGCTGGACCGGCTCTACGAGCTGTGCCGGATCGGCCGCGAGCTCTGCGACGCATACAGGATCGGCCGCGTGATCGCCCGCCCCTTCGTCGGCTCGGAGGAAGCCGGCTTCAAGCGCACCGGCAACCGCAAGGACTTCGCCACCCCGCCGCCCTCCGACACCATCCTCGACACCTTGGCCAAGGCCGGGCGCTCCGTGGTCACGGTGGGCAAGATCGGCGACATCTTCGCCCACCGCTCGACGGGCCGGGAGATCAAGCCGAACGGCAACGACGCCTGCCTGTCGGCGGCCATCGCGGCGATGGGGAGCCTGCCGGACGGGGGCTTCGTCTTCGCCAACCTGGTCGATTTCGACAGCGAGTTCGGCCATCGCCGCGACATCCCGGGCTATGCCGCCGCGCTGGAGGCCTTCGACCGGCGCATTCCGGAGATCGAGGCCGCTCTCGAGCCGGGCGACCTCGCGATCATCACCGCCGACCACGGCAACGACCCCTCCTGGCGCGGCTCCGACCACACCCGCGAGCACGTGCCGATCCTGAGCTTCGGATCCGGGGTGAAGCCTGGCGCCATCGGGCGGCGGGAGAGCTTTGCCGATATCGGGGCGAGCGTGCTGGCCCATCTCGGGCTGCGGCATCCGGGCAAGGGAACGTCCTGGCTTTAAGGGGGCGTCATCCCGGACGGCAAAGCCGATCCGGGATCGTATGACAAGAATAGCGCCTCATCCTGGAACCGATCCCGGATCTCCGCTGACGCTCCGTCCGGGATGACCACCTTGATCCGGGAGCAATCTTGACCGTTCGTCCGCGCCGTCATCCAGCCCCCTTCTGGCAAGCAGCCGCATCAAGGCCAAGCTCTCTCCCCTCCCATTGACGCCCTCGAAACTTTAGATCACTCTTCCATAGATCGTATGGAGGCTCTCCGACGATCAGTTGTGGGAGTCTTCCCGTTCTCGCGTGGAAGATCGTTCATGAGCTCACCCAACCGCTCGACCCATATCCGGCTCACCTCCCACCCCGAGCCGAACGCAGGCACCATCAAGCATCCGATCAAGTGGGGCGCCAAGGAGCCCAAGGAGCGCGGGCCGATCATCGGCACCGTCACCAACCCGGCCGACCGGAACGTGATCGGCGCCCATGGCGGCTCCTATTCCCTCTACAGGGCGCTCGCCATCTCGGCCCGGGCGCTCAACCCGCTGTCGCGGCCCGACCTGCACAACACGCACCCGACCGCCGAGATCGGTCCGCATCCGCAATGGTTCGAGCCGGGCAAGATCGTGTCCCTCGACCCCTGGGGGCATCTCGTCGGCCAGGTCTTCCAGGACGATATTGCAGGCGGCGTCGATATCCGCCCCTCGATCGCCGTGACCAAGGCGCGCCTCAACATGCCGGAGATCCTGGCCGCCATGGGGGCGAAGCGCCTGAAGGCCGACGGCGGGTTCCTGCACGAATCCGGCGACATCTCGGTGACGAAGATCGCCGTCGATCCCGTGTGGTATCTGCCCGGCATCGCCGAGCGCTTCGGCTGCTCCGAGGTCGAACTGCGGCGCACCCTGTTCGAGCAGACCGGCGGCATGTTCCCGGAACTGGTGACGCGCCCCGACATGAGCGTGTTCCTGCCGCCCATCGGCAACACCACGGTCTATGTGGTGGGCGACGTGGCGCGCCTGAGCGATCCGAAGACGCGCATCGCCTGCCGCGTGCACGACGAGTGCAACGGCTCCGACGTGTTCGGCTCCGACATCTGCACCTGCCGGCCCTACCTCGTGCACGGCATCGAGGAATGCGTGAAGGAAGCGCAGGCCGGCGGCGTCGGCGTGATCGCCTACAACCGCAAGGAGGGCCGCGCGCTCGGCGAGGTCACCAAGTTCCTGGTCTACAACGCGCGCAAGCGGCAGGAGGGCGGCGACTCGGCCGCCACCTATTTCGAGCGCACGGAATGCGTGGCCGGCGTGCAGGACGCACGCTTCCAGCAGCTGATGCCCGATGTGCTGCACTGGCTCGGCATCCGCCGCATCGACCGGCTCATGTCCATGTCCAACATGAAGTACGACGCCATCACCGGCTCCGGCATCGAGGTGGTGGAGCGCGTGCCGATTCCGCCCGAGCTGGTGCCGCCGGACGCGCAAGTCGAGCTCGAAGCGAAGAAGGCCGCCGGCTACTACACGCCCGACGGCGCGCCGGATCCTTCCGCCCTGGACCAGGTGAAGGGCCGGGATCTCGAACGCTTCTGACGCGTGTCTTAACCTTCTCAGCAACGGCCGAGCGGGCGCATGCTGCGCTCGGCCGAGACTGTGCTATCGCTCTCCCACCGAGAGCACCGGAGCCCTTCGTGACGGACCAGCAGACCCCTTCCCCCGAAACGCAAGCCGCCCGCACCCTCCTCTCCGCCGCCGCGGTGCGGGAGCGCTCCCACCAGCTTCTCCAGGCCGGCCTCGACGGACGCCTGCAGCATTTCACGGTCGACCTGAGCCGGCTCGAGCCCTGCGCCGACGAGGTGGTGGCGACGATCCGCGCGGCCTATCCCTCCCTCGACATTCCCTTCCATGCCCGCTGGCGCCACTTCGCCGCCGGAGGGCATGAGCGCTGGGGCGCGGTGATGCACGGCGCCTCCTGGGAGAGTGCCGCCGACATGGGCCGCGCCGCCTTCGATCTCGCCATCGTCTCCGTGCTGCTCGATGCGGGCGCAGGCGCGCAATGGCGCTACGAGGAAGGCCGCACGGGAGAAACCTACATCCGCTCCGAGGGGCTTGCGGTGGCAAGCTTCGACATGTTCGTGAGCGGCGCCTTCTCCAGCCGGCCCGAGGACCCGTTCCGGGTCGATGCGGACGTGCTGATGACCTTGACGGCGCAGGATCTGGCCGAAGGCTTCCAGGTTTCCGACGGCAATCCGCTCGTGGGGCTGGAGGGCCGCGCCGCGCTCCTCAACCGGCTGGGCCGCGTGGTGGCCACGAACCCGGACATCTTCGGGCAGGTGGACGACCCCCGCCCCGGCGGCCTCTTCGACGTCATCGCGGCAACCACCGAGGATGACCGCATCAGGGCGACCGCGATTCTCGAGGCGCTCCTCACCCATCTCGGGCCCATCTGGCCGGGCCGGATCGCGCTCGGGGGCGTCGATCTCGGCGACACCTGGCGCCATCCGCTGGTGGAGGCGCCGGATGCCACGAAGGGGCTCATCCCCTTCCACAAGCTCTCCCAGTGGCTCTCCTATTCGCTGATCGAGCCGCTCGAATGGGCCGGCTTTTCCGTGGTCGAGGTAGACGGGCTCACGGGTCTGCCCGAATACCGCAACGGCGGGCTGTTTCTCGACACCGGCGTGATCGCTCTCAAGGATCGGGGCGACGCCGACCGCGCGCATGCGGTGGATTCCCCCCTCGTCGTGGAGTGGAGGGCCTTGACGGTGGCCCTTCTCGACCGCATTGCCGAACCGATCCGGGCGAAGCTAGGATTTGCCGCGGCGGACTTTCCCCTGGCCAAGGCGCTCGAAGGCGGGACCTGGGCGACAGGGCGCAGACTCGCGAAGGAGAAGCGCGGCGACGGCTCGCCTCCTCTCAGCGTGATCAGCGACGGGACGGTGTTTTAGATGAATCGGCAAACGGCAATCAAAGAGGGACAAGGCATGCAGGGCGTCACGGTGGTCGATCATCCGCTGGTTCAGCACAAGCTGACGCTGATGCGGGACAAGCAACGCTCGACAAAGGGCTTCCGCCAGCTCCTCAACGAGATCGGCATGCTGCTCTGCTACGAGGTCACCCGCGACCTGCCGATGGAGCGCATCGAGATCGAGACGCCGCTCACCACGATGGAAGGCGTGCAGATCGCCGGCAAGAAGCTGGTCTTCGCCCCGATCCTGCGCGCGGGCGTCGGCTTCCTCGATGGCATGCTCACCCTCGTTCCGGCGGCCCGCGTGGCCCATATCGGCCTCTATCGCGATCCGGAATCGCTCCAGGCGGTGGAATACTACTTCAAGGCCCCGTCCGATCTCGCCGACCGCATGGTGCTGGTGCTCGATCCCATGCTGGCCACCGCCAACTCGGCCGTGGCGGCCATCGACCGGCTCAAGGAGCGCGGCGCCAAGGACCTGCGCTTCGTCTGCCTGCTCGCCGCGCCGGAGGGCATCGAGAAGCTGCGCGGCGCCCATCCCGACGTCCACATCTGGACCGCGGCCGTGGACGAGCGCCTGAACGACCACGGCTACATCGTGCCGGGCCTGGGCGACGCCGGCGACCGCATGTACGGAACGCGCTAGGGTTCAGGGACTTATTCCCTCGTATCGTCAACGGGGATCACCGGCCTTGCGCTTCATCGTCGCCGACTGGGGAACCACGCGCTTCCGCGGCTATCTGATCGAGAACGAGACGGTTCTCGATCAGGTCTCGTCCGAGGAGGGCGTCTCCGCCCTCCGACAAGGCCAGCACCGGGACGTGTTCCTGCGCCAGTGCGGATCGTGGCTTCAGGCCGAGCCCGATGCGCCGGTTCTGCTCGTCGGCATGGTGGGAAGCCGCGAAGGCTGGGTCGAGGCGCCCTATGCCTCCTGCCCTGCGGGTCCTGCCGAGATCGCGCAGGCGCTCGTGCCGGTGGATCTCGGGAACGGGCGCAAGGGCTACATCATTCCAGGCCTGTTCTGCGAACCCGCCTCCGGCGCGGCGGACGTGATGCGCGGCGAGGAGACCCTGGCGATGGGCACCGGGATCGAGGATGGCCTGATCTGCTCGGCCGGCACGCATCCCAAGTGGATCCTGATGAAGAACGGGCGCGTCGAGCGCTTCGCCACTTTCATGACCGGCGAGATGTATGCGCTCCTGCGCGAGCATTCCATGATCGGCCGCCCGGCCACGGAGCCGCAGGATCCGAGGGGCTTCGATCGCGGCCTCGATGCGGCCGAGCGCAATGCCGGCGAGGCGCGGGCGGGCCTGCTGCACCTTCTGTTCAGCGCCCGCGCCTCCGTCGTCTCAAACCGCATGCACAGCAGCCTGCTCGCGCCCTATCTCTCCGGCCTCCTCACGGGCGACGAGATCAACGGCGCTCTGTCCCAGTTCGGCCGCCCCTCCTCCGTGACGATCCTGGCCGCCCCCGAGCGCGCAGAGCTCTATGTCCACGCGCTCGAGCGCCACGGGATCAGGGCCGAGATCAAAGACACGCAGCAGGCTCTCATCGCGGGACTTGCACGGATCGTTCGCCAGCATTCAAGCGCCTGAATGTGACCGTCATCCCGGGTTCTGCGGCGCAGCAGAACCCGGGATCGTGTGACGAGTGTGGCCCAACTAGCCCTCCTCCCCCACAAGCCTCGGGCTTGCCCGAGACTTGTCTTGGGTCTGCCGCAAGTCGGGAACACCCGACTTGCGCTGGGGAGGAGGTGGAGGTGGGGGTATGAGCGAGAGCCTATGCAGGCCTGGCGCTGGCTCACCTCTCCCTGAGGGAGAGGTCGGACCGTCAGGTCCGGGTGAGGGGTTAGTGTCCTCTCCGGCACCCGCTCTCCCCCTCACCCTCGCTGTTGCTCGACCTCTCCCCGCCGGGGAGAGGTGGGCTGTAGCACCCGCGGCGCATCCTGAAGCGAGAACAGCGCTGGCACCCCACCCTGGGCCTCCCCGCAAGGGGGAGGGAAATACGCGCTCCATCCTGCACCCGATCCCGGATCGGCTTCGCCGTCCGGGATGACGACTAGGGCGGGATGACACGCATTCCGTTCGCCCTTAAGACTCACCCAAACCCTCGTCTTAAATGCCAAGGCCCGAATCCATGCCCCACCCTCTCCTCGCCGACGCGAACGAAGCCTCGAAGCCGGTCTGGCTCGTGACCGAGCAGACCTGGCCGGACATCGCCGGGCAGCTCCCGCCGGCGGCCCGGGGATTCGCGAAGGCGCAAGGTTTCGAAGGCAAGGCCGGGAGCCATTGCCTGTTGCCGGATGCGAATGGTGACCTTCTTGGCGTCGTCTTCGGCCTCAACGGGGCAGATGCCAGGAACAGCGATCCGTTCCTGCCCGGCAAGCTTTCCACCCTCCTGCCGGAGGGCGTCTACCGCTTCGAGACGGAGGCGCCGGACCCGACGCTCGCCACCCTCGCCTGGCTGCTCGGCAGCTACGGCTTTTCCCGCTATCGCAAGCGCAACGAGAAGTCCGTTCGCCTCGTGGTGCCGAACGGCGTCGATGCGGAGGATGTGACGCGCATCGCGAATGCCGTCGCGGCAAGCCGCGATCTCGTCAACACGCCGACGAGCGATCTCGGTCCCGACGGGATCGAGGCGGCCGCCCGTCAGCTGGCGGACCGGCACGGAGCCTCCTTTACCAGCATCGTCGGCGACGACCTGCTGAAGCAGAACTTTCCGATGATCCATGCGGTGGGCCGCGCCTCTACCACGCCGCCGCGTCTCATCGACTTCACCTGGGGCAAGGACGATGCGCCGCGCGTCACCCTCGTCGGCAAGGGAGTGGCCTTCGACACCGGCGGCCTCGACATCAAGCCCGCCTCCTCCATGCTGCTCATGCGCAAGGACATGGGCGGCGCCGCGGCGACCCTCGCGCTCGCCGACATGATCATGGGCGCGAAGCTGCCCGTGCGGCTGCGCGTGCTCATTCCCGCCGTGGAGAACGCGATCGCCGGCAACGCCTTCCGGCCCGGCGACATCCTGCCGAGCCGGAAAGGGATCTCGGTCGAGATCGGCAACACGGATGCGGAAGGCCGGCTCATCCTGGCCGACGCGCTGGCCCTCGCCGACGAGGAGAGCCCCGAACTCGTCGTCGACTTCGCCACGCTCACGGGCGCGGCCCGCGTGGCGCTCGGCCCCGAGCTGCCGCCCTTCTACACCGACGACGATGCGCTCGCCGCCGATATTGCCCGGCACGGCATGGCCGTGAACGATCCCGTCTGGCGCCTGCCGCTCTGGTATCCTTACCAAGCCCAACTCGATTCCAAGTTCGCCGACATGAACAACACCGGCGGGCCGATGGCCGGCTCGATCACGGCGGCCCTGTTCCTGCGCCGCTTCGTGCAGGCGGCGAAGGCGCATGTGCATTTCGACATCTTCGCCTGGAACAACGCCACGCGGCCCGGGCGGCCGGAGGGCGGCGAGGTTCAGGCGGCCCGCCTCATGTATGCTCTCCTGAAGGAGCGCTATGGCGCTTGAGCGGGTGGCGGCAGCGTCCCGGAAAGAGTAGAAGACAACACGATCGTTCAGGAGTTTGCCCCGATGAGCTTTGACCGCCGCATCACCCCTGTCCGCGCCGACCTTGCCGACGAGCGACTGCGCGGGCAGGTGGAGGCCGAGCGGTTCACGACCGGCACGGTCAAGCGCGTCGCTGCGTCCTTCTCGCCCCTGCACCGCCATCCCTCCCGCGAGGCGCCCGTGGATACGCAGGCGATCTTCGGGGAGAGCGTGACGGTCTATGACGAGCACGAGGGCTGGGCCTGGGTGCAGCTTCACGAGGACGGCTATGTGGGCTACCTGCCGAGCGAGGCGCTGGGCGAGGCGGGGCCTGAGCCGACCCACAAGGTGCGCGCCATCCGGACCTTCGTCTATCCCGGACCGAACCTGAAACTGCCGCATCAGGACTACCTGACCCTGAACTCCAGGATTGCCGTCATGGAGACCCAGGGCGACTACGCGCGGCTCGCCACCGGCGGCTGGGTCTTCGCCGCGCATCTCGCGGGCCTCGATGCGTTCGAGACGGATTACGTGGCCGTGGCCGAGCGTTTCCTGCACACGCCCTATCTCTGGGGCGGCAAGACGAGCCTCGGCATCGACTGCTCGGGACTGGCACAGACTGCGTTGGCGGCCGTCGGCATCAAGGCCCCGCGCGACAGCGACATGCAGGAGCGCGATCTCGGCACGCCTGTGGAGGTCAAGCCGGATCTGAGCGGCCTTCGGCGCGGCGATCTCGTGTTCTGGAAGGGCCATGTGGGTCTGATGATGGACGAAACCAATTTCATCCATGCCACAGGCCACAGCATGACCGTCATGATCGAGCCGCTGGCGGTGGCGGAGGAGCGCATCCGCCTGAGGAGCTACGGCCCGATCAGCGCGATCAAGCGATTGGGTTGAAGATCATCGTCATCCCGGGGCTGCGCAGCAGAACCCGGGATCCCGAGACGAGAGTGGCGCTTTGTCCTGAGAACGATCCCGGATCGCCTTGCGGCGTCCGGGATGACGCCAAACCTCCCATCAATACCCGCGCTTTTTATCCACCACGTTCTCGAACGGCTCCCCCGCCTCGTGGCGGCGGATCTGCTGCGCGATGTAGCGTGCGGTCGCTTCCGGCTCGCTGGTCGCCGAGTTGTGCGGCGTGACCGTGACGCGCGGATGCGTCCAGAGCGGCGAGTCCTCCGGCAGGGGCTCGGTTTCGAACACGTCGAGGGTGGCGGCCTTCAGGGTGCCGTCGTCGAGGCAGGCGAGGATGTCCGCCTCCACCTGCAGCTTGCCGCGTCCCGCATTGATGAGGATCGGCCCGCCGAGCCTGCCGTCGCGGGCGAGCTTCTCGAACAGGGAGCGGTTGAGGATGCCCTTCGTCTCCGGCGTGAGCGGCATGAGGGCGATCAGGATGTCGGTGCGGTTGAGGAACGGCGTCAACCCCTCCTCCCCCGCAAAGACCTCGAAGCCCTCGACTTGCTTTGGCGTGCGGCTCCAGCCGGCGACATCGAAGCCCATGACCTTCAGCTTGCGGGCGGAATCCTGCCCGAGCACGCCGAAGCCCATGATGCCGACGCGCACGTCGCCCGCAATCGGCGGCGCGCGGTCGGGCCTCCAGCGCTTGGCCTTCTGGTCCTCGTCGAAGCGGCGCTGATCGCGCAGGTACATGAGGCAGTGCAGCACCATGTACTCGCTCATGCGATGGGTGAGATCGTCCTGCGCCACGCGCACGATGGGCACGTCAGGCAGGTCGGGATAGCTCATCAGGTGATCGACGCCGGCACCGAGCGAGAAGATCGCTTCGAGATTGGGAAGACCGGAGAGGCTGCCGGGCTTCGGTCCCCAGGTCGCCACATAGCGGATCGCGCTCCTGTCGAAATTCTCTCCGAGCACCACGATGTCGCGGTCGGGCAGGAGCCGCTTGAAGCGCTCGACCCAGGGCTGCGTCTCCCAGGTGACGGCAACGAGAAGGCTCATGCGCTCGCTCCGATCCGCTCGAGGATACTGGGGCCGGGAGCGGCTTTCGCATCGCTCAGCGTGTAGGCGGCCCGTACGGCCCTCGCCGCCGCCTCGGCCGCATCCTCGCTGCGGGCATGCACCATGGCGAGCGGGCGCGACGCGTCGACCGCTTCGCCGATGCCGGCAAGCTCCGTGAGGCCGACGGCGTGATCGATGGGATCCTGCGGCCGCGTGCGACCGCCGCCGAGCGCCACGACGGCGACACCCACGTCGCGCGTGGCGATGCTCTGCACGATGCCGGAGCGATCAGCATGAACGGCGCGGATCACAGGCGCCGCCTGCAGGTGCCTTTCGGAATTCTCCAGGAAGTCGGCAGGGCCGCCGAGAGCGGAGACCATGTGCTGGAACACCTCGGCAGCCTTGCCGGAGGAAATGGCATGCTCGACCTTCGCGCGCGCCTCATTGATATCGGCAGCGAGCCTGCCGAGCACCAGCATCTCGGCGGAGAGTTCCACCGTCACTTCATGGAAGCGCCTCTCGCGGCGGCGGCCCGTCAGGTAGTCGACCGCATAGGCCATCTCGACCGCATTGCCGGCGGCAGATGCCAGCGGCTCGTTCATGTCGGTGAGCAGCGCGCTCGTGGGCAGGCCCGCGCCGTTGGCGACGAGCACTAGGCTCTCGGCGAGCCTTCGCGCATCCTCCGCATTGTCCATGAAGGCGCCGGAGCCGAACTTCACGTCCATCACGAGGCCTTGCAGCCCTGCGGAGAGCTTCTTCGACAGGATGGAGGCTGTGATGAGATCGATGGACTCCACCGTCGCCGTCACGTCGCGGATGGCATAGAGGCGCTTGTCGGCGGGCGCGAGATCCGCCGTCTGTCCGATGATGGCGCAGCCCACCTCGCGCGTGACACGACGAAAGGTCTCGATGTCGGGCTGCGTGACATAGCCCGGGATGGAATCGAACTTGTCGAGGGTGCCGCCGGTATGGCCGAGGCCGCGGCCGGAGATCATCGGCACATAGCCGCCGCAGGCCGCCACCGCAGGACCGAGCGCAAGGCTGACCGTATCGCCGACGCCGCCGGTGGAGTGCTTGTCGAGCACCGGGCCCGGCAGATCCCAGCTCAGCACCGTGCCAGAATTCATCATGGCGCGCGTCAGCGCCACGCGCTCCGGTACGGAGAGACCGCGGAAGAAGATCGCCATGGCGAAGGAGGCTGCCTGGCCTTCGGTGACGCGACCAGCCGTCAAGCCTTCGATGAACTGCTCGATATGCTCGGCATCCAGCGTGCCGCCGTCGCGCTTGCGACGGATGATTTCCTGCGGAAGAAGGCTCATGTCAGTAGGCTCCGGAAACCGTGGTGCCTTCCCGTCCCTCGATGGCGGCGATCAGCGCGTCATAGACGCTGCTCGCGCCGATGCGGAAGGTCTTCGGCGTGGCCCAGCCCGGTCCCATGATCTGATCGGCGAGATTGAGATAGACTCCCGCATCGGCGACCGTCCGGATACCGCCGGAAGGCTTCAGGCCCACCGGGCGACCTGACGCCCTGATGGCCCTGAGCATGATCTCGGCCGCCTCAGGCGTGGCCGAAACCGGCGTCTTGCCGGTCGACGTCTTGATGAAGTCCGCGCCGGCCTCGATGGCGACCAGGCTTGCGGCTTCGATGAGCTTCGGATCCTTCAGCTCTCCGGTCTCCAGGATCACCTTCAGCAGGCGGTCACCGTCGACGAGCTCGCGCACCGCCTCCACCATCTCCGCGGCCGCGCCGAGGTCGCCGCGACGCACGGCCTCGTAGGGGATCACGAGATCGATTTCGTTGGCGCCGTCGGAGAGCGCTTCCTGCGTGTCGTCCGAAACACGGCTCACATCCTCGCCACCGGCGGGGAAGTTGACCACCGTGGCGATGCGCACGGTCGAGCCCTTCAGGTTTTCCTGCGCACGCTTCACGAATTGCGGCCATACGCACACGGCCGCCACCGGCCCGCGCGGATCGAGCGCCTTCTTGCAGAGCGCATCGATGGCCTGATCGGTGCAGGTATCCGTCAGGTCGGTGAGGTCGAGGCTGCGCAGGGCGCGCACGGCGATTTGCGCATCAGACATGGGACAGCTCCGCGACGAAGGATCGGATGAGACGCTTGAACTTCTCGGAGGCTTCCGCCGCCGTGTCCTTGGTCTCCTGGTGCGAGGGCGAGGCGCCCTCGATGCCGGCCGCGAGGTTGGTGACCACGGAAATGGCCGCAACCTTCAGGCCGTAATAGCGCGCGAGGATCACCTCCGGCACCGTGGACATGCCCACAAGATCGCCGCCGAGGATCTGCACCATCTTGATCTCGGCCGGCGTCTCGAAGCTCGGACCGGAAAGCCAGGCATAGACGCCCTCGGGCAGCTCGATGCCGGTCTTCTGCGCGGCGCGCTGCAGGGTCTGGCGCAGACCCGCATCGTAGGCACCCGTGAGCGAGACGAAGCGTCCTTCCGTGTGATCGCGCAGCAGCGGATTGGCCCCCGAGAGGTTGAGATGGTCGCTAATGGCAACAAGGCTGCCCGGGCGGATTTCCGCACGCACGGATCCCGCTGCATTGGTGGCGACGAAAACCGGAACGCCGAGTTCCTTCACGAAGGCGACGGGGATGCGCATCGCGCCCGCATCGCCCGTTTCGTAGTAATGCGCGCGGCCCTGGAACAGGAGCACGCGCTTGCCCTCGAGGGTGCCTGCCACGAGCTTGCCCGCGTGGCCTGAGACGCGGCTTCTCGGGAAATGTGGGATCTCGGCATAGGCGAGGCTCACCGCATCGCTCACCTCGTCGACCAAGGGGCCGAGCCCGGTGCCGAGCACGAAGGCCGCATCGAATTGGCCGTCGAAGCCGCGTCCGCGCACGAACTCGGCCGCTTCCTGAATCATCTGCTGCATCGTCATCGCTTCAGGCCTTGAATCGCAGGCCGTCCTTCCATTCTCTAACTTAGGTCGAAACGCGCTCTACCGGTCGCTCAGGTTGTCGGGCCCGAACGAGAACGGCAGCAACTCGTCGAGGGTAAAGCTTTTCCGGATGCCCTCGGGTCCTGCCACATGGATCGGCGTCTCGGGCGCGGCGAACTCGCGGATGCGCTGGCGGCAGCCGCCGCAGGGGGTCACGAGATGCTCGCCCTCGCCCATCACCACGATCTCGGCGATGCGGCTCGCGCCGCCCGCGACCATGGCCGCGATGGCGCCGGCTTCCGCGCAGGAGCCCACCGGATAGGCCGCGTTCTCCACGTTGCAGCCGGCAAAAATCCGGCCGTCCGCCGTAGCGATTGCGGCGCCGACCTTGAAGCGGGAATAGGGTGCATAGGCCTTGGCCTGGATCGCCCTGGCCGCCTCGAACAGGGTGTCGAGAGACGCCATGCTCAGCGCTCCTTCACATAGGGCACGCCGGCGGCGCGGGGCGGGATCGCCTTGCCGATGACGCCGGCGAGCAGGATCACGGTCATGAGATAGGGCAGCGCCTGGATCGCCTGCACCGGCACCTCGCCGATACCGGGCAGCGAGAGGCCCTGCAGCTGGTTGGCGCTCGCATCGAGCAGGCCGAAGAGGAAGCAGGCGCCCAGCGCCGGCCACGCCCGCCACTTGGCGAAGATGAGCGCGGCGAGCGCGATGAAGCCTCGACCCGCCGTCATGTTCGGCAGGAAGCCCGCCGCCTGCCCGACCGAGAGATAGGCGCCGGCCAGTCCACACAGGACGCCCGCGATGATGACCGCCGTGTAGCGCAACCCCGTGACCGAGATTCCCGCGGTGTCCACCGCCGCCGGGTTCTCGCCCACGGCCCGCAGGCGGAGCCCGAAGCGGGTATGGCCGAGCACGAACCAGGTCACCGGCACGGCGAGCAGGACCACGTAGACCAGAGCCGAATGGCCGAAGAGCACGCCGCCGAAGCGCTGATCGCCTTCGAGCGGCGGCGTGCGCCCGCCCTGCCCGTACCAGGCATTGCCCACGATGGCGGTAAGGCCCGCCGCCAGCATGTTGATGGCGACGCCGGAGACGATCTGGTTGCCGCGCTGGCTGATGGAGGCAAAGCCGTGAACGAGCCCGATCACGACCGAGGCTGCGATGCCGACCAGAAGGCCGGTCCAGGCGGAGCCGAAGACATAGGCTCCTGCGGCGCTGGCGAAAGCCGCCACCAGCATCTTGCCCTCGAGACCGATATCCACCACCCCGGAGCGCTCGGACCAGAGGCCGGCCAGGCATGCGGCGAGCAGCGGGATCGAGAGGCGCAGGGCCGAGTCGAGAACCGTGACGAGAATGCCGAGATCCATGATGTCACGCCCTCGCCAGCTTCTGGCGCGCGAAGAGATGCGCCACCGCGCGGCGGAACAGCCCGTCGAGGGCGCCCGCAAAAAGGATGATGATGCCGCCGATCACCACCACCATGTCACGGGTGATGGCAGGCTGCTCGAAAGCGAGTTCCGCACCGCCCTGGTAGAGGATGCCGAAGAGAAGCGAGGCCAGGATGATGCCGACCGGATGCGCGCGGCCCATGAGCGCCACCGCGATGCCGACGAAGCCGTAGCCGGAGGTGAACTCGAGCAGCAGGCGGTGCTGGTAGCCCATGAGTTCGTTGACCGCGAGGCCGCCTGCAAGTGCGCCCGAGAGCACCATGGCGATGATGATGATGCGCGCGGGCGAGATGCCCGCATAGACCGCCGCGGTGGGGTTCGAGCCCACGACACGGATCGCGTAGCCGAGGCGCGAGCGGTAAATGAGGAGCCAGACGAAGTACGAGGCCGCAAGCGCCAGCACCAGCGTGAGATTGAGCTGCGAGGTCGGGATCTCGACACCGAAGGCGGCGAACACATCGTGCATGAACGGAATGTACGACTGCTCGGGGAAAGCGCGCGTCTCCGGGTTCATGGATTGCGGCTCGCGCAGCACGTTCACGAGCAGATAGACGATAAGGACGCTGGCAAGCCAGTTGAACATGATCGTCGTGATGACGATGTGGCTGCCGCGCTTGGCCTGCAGATAGCCCGGCACCGCGGCCCAGGCGGCGCCGAAGGCGGCCGCACCGAGGATGCCGAGCGGGATGAGCAGGAAGCCCGGCAGGAAGGTGAGATTGTTGAGCACGAGCGCGATGCCGAGCCCCGCCAGCGTCGCCTGGCCCTCGCCGCCGATGTTGAACAGGCCCGCGTGATAGGCGACCGCCACGGCGAGCCCGACGAAGATGAAGTCGGTCATGTAGAACAGGGTGAAGCCGAGCCCCTCCCCCGTGCCCAGGCTGCCCTGAAGCAGGTAGCGCGTAGCCGTCAGAGGGTTTTCGCCGATGGCGAGCACGACGAGGCCGGCGACGAGAAAGGCGGCCACCACGGAGATGGCGGGCACGAGAACCGTGTCGGCCCATTTGGGCAGATCGAGGGGAGCGCTCACGTTTGCGTATCCGGCAGGAACAGGTGGCCCTGTTCGTCGAGAGGAAAGGACGGGTTCCAGGCCACTTCCCAGAGGTGCCCGTCGGGATCGGCGAAATAACCCGAATAGCCGCCCCAGAACACATCCTGCAACGGCTTGACCGGGCGCGCGCCCGCCTTCACCGCGAGGGCATAGACCTCGTCCGCCTCCTCCTTGGAGCGAGCGTTGTAGGCGAGCGTGATGGCGGCAAAGCCGGTGGGCGCGTCCTCGACGCCCGCATCCTTGGCGAGATCGGCGCGACCGAACAGGGCCAGCGCCAGGCCGTTCGCCTGGAAGAAGGCGACGCTGGGCTGGCTGGCCGAAGACGCCTTCCAGCCCCAGGCCTCGTAGAAAGCGCGGGATTTCGGGAGATCGGCCACGCCGAGCGTGACAAGGGACAATCGCGGTTGCATCAGGCTGCCTCGTCCGTGACACCGGCCATGAGCAGGCCGAGATCCTGTTCGTTCGTCTCGGCGGCCTTGCGCTCTCCGGTGATCTTGCCGCCGCACATGGTGAGGATGCGGTCGGAGAGATTCATGATCTCGTCGAGCTCCACCGAGACGAGGAGGATCGCGACGCCCGCATCCCGCAGGGCGATCAGGCGGCGGTGGATGAACTCGATAGCGCCGATATCGACGCCGCGGGTGGGCTGCCCGACGAGCAGCACCTTCGGGTTGCGCTCGATTTCGCGGGCGAGCACGATCTTCTGCTGGTTGCCGCCCGAAAACTTCGACGATTTCAGCCGCGGCGCGGGCGGGCGAACGTCATACTGCTCCATCTTCTTCGCGAGATCGGCGATCAGGCGGTCATGATCGAGGATCGGGCCGCGCCCGAGATGCGGCTCGTGGCTGAAGCCGAGGATGGCGCTCTCGAAGGCCGGGAAGGCTGGCACGAGCCCCATGCGCAGGCGATCCTCCGGAACGTGGAGCAGGCCGAGTTCGCGCATCCGGTGCGGGTTGTGCTCGCTGGAATGAATCGTCTTTCCCTCGAGCCGGATCGAGCCGAGGGACGGCCGGCGCATGCCGGCGATGGCCTCCAGCAGCTCGCTCTGGCCATTGCCGGCCACACCTGCGATGCCGACGATCTCGCCCGCACGAACCGTGAAGGAGGCATTGGCCACGCGCAGCACGCCGCGCGCATCGACGACGGAGAGGTTCTCGACCTCGAGCAGCGGCGCACCGGGCACCTTCTCGGCCTTCTCGACGCGCAGGAGCACGCGCCGCCCCACCATCAGCTCCGCCAGTTCCGGCGGCGAGGTGCTGGCCGTCTTAAGGGTCGCCACCATCTCGCCGCGGCGCATCACCGAGACGCGATCCGTGATCGCCATGATCTCGCGCAGCTTGTGGGTGATGAGGATGACGGTCTTGCCCTGCTCCTTCAGCGAGCGGAGGAGGCCGAACAGCGCATCCGCCTCCGGCGGGGTGAGCACGGCTGTGGGCTCGTCCAGGATGAGAATGTCGGCGCCCCGGTAGAGCGCCTTCAGGATCTCGACGCGCTGCTGCAGGCCGACGGAGAGATCGCCGACGGTGGCGTCCACATCGATCTCGAGGCCGTAATCCCGTGCCAGCCGCGCAAGCTCCGCGCGCACCTTGGCCTCGCCCGCGCGCAGCATGGCGCCGCCTTCGGCGCCGAGCATCACGTTGTCCACGACGCTCAGGGGCTCCACCAGCATGAAGTGCTGATGCACCATGCCGATGCCGGCCCGGATGGCGTCGTTGGGGGAGCGGATGGCGATGGGATTTCCGTTGACCCGGATCTCGCCGGAATCCGCCTCGTAGAAGCCGTAGAGGATCGACATGAGCGTCGACTTGCCCGCCCCGTTCTCGCCGACGATGCCGTGGATGGTGCCGCGCTCGACGGAGAGGTTCACGTCCTTGTTGGCGTGAACGGCGCCGAAGCTCTTGTTGATGGCAATGAGTTCAATGGCGGGGGACATCGGCCTCAAGCTGGTTGTCCGGCAACGGGAAGAGCGGGCCGGATCTTATCGGAAAACCTAACGATCTAAAAACGGAAACGGCCGCAGGCCCTCCCTCGAGGAGCCTGCGGCCGGATCGATGCCCTAGATTACATCGGGCACTTGGAGTCCGACATGTAGTCGTGGACCTTGATGGCGCCGGACTTGATGTCGGCGGCGGCCTTGTCGACGGCAGCCTTCATTGCAGGCGTGATCAGCGACTTGTTGTGGTCGTCGAGCGCCCAGGCCACGCCGTCCTCCTTGAGGCCGAGCACCTGAAGGCCAGCCTTGAAGGTGCCCTTCTTGGCTTGGTCGAACACATTGTAGGTGGCCACATCCACGCGCTTGACCATGGAGGTCAGCACCTTGCCCGGATGCATGCCGTTCTGGTTCGAGTCGACACCGATGCCGAGCTTGCCCGCGTCGGCCGCAGCGCGCAGGACGCCCACGCCCGTGCCGCCGGCCGCATGGTAGATCACGTCGGCGCCGCGATCGATCTGGCCCTTGGCGAGCTCGCCGCCCTTCACCGGATCGTTCCAAGCCGCACCCGTGGTGCCGGTCATGTTCTGGAACACCTCGGCGTCCTTCTTGGCATGCTTCACGCCCTGGACGTAGCCGCAGGCGAACTTGCGGATGAGCGGGATGTCCATGCCGCCCACGAAGCCGACTTTGCCTGTCTTCGAGGCCTGGGCCGCCAGGAGGCCGACCAGGAACGAGCCCTCATGCTCCTTGAACACGATGGACTGCACGTTCGGCTTCTCGACCACGGCATCGATGATGGCGAACTGGGTCTTCGGGAACTCCTCGGCGACCTTCTTCAGCGCGGTCTCCTGGGAGAAGCCCACGGCCACGATCGGGGAGAAGCCGTCGCGGGCGAAGCGGCGCAGGGCCTGCTCGCGCTGGGCGTCGTTCTGCGGCTCGAAATCGCGGTACTCGACGCCGGCATCCTTCTTGAACTTCTCGGCGCCGGTATGGACGCCCTCGTTGAAGGACTTGTCGAACTTGCCGCCGAGATCGTAGACGACGGCGGGCTTGAAGGCCGGCTGCTGCGCGAAGGCGGCGGTGGCGGAAAAGGCGAGGCCCGCGAGCGCGAGGCCGAACTTGGTAACTGTCATCGGCTTTGTTCCCTGTTAGACGCCGGCTTATCGGCCGGTTGCCCCATGACGATGGCACGGCAAGGGTCACGACGCCAAGGCCTCTGTCAAGGCGGCATGTTATTTCCTTAACGCATCGTGCGGAAAAGTGGCCCCGGTTTTCCGCAAGAACGATGCGTCAACCTAAACGGAAGCATCCGTTGGTCCCCAAAAGTGCCCTCCACTTTTGGGTCGGATGCTGACGGAATGGTTGATAGCCGGCCCCATTCCCGTAAGGTCACAGCATGTCCCTGAGCCCCGACGAAATCGACCGCTATGCCCGCCACCTGGTTCTCCGGGACGTCGGCGGACCGGGCCAGCAGAAGCTCAAACGCGCGCGCGTTCTCGTGATCGGCGCCGGAGGCTTGGGCGCCCCCCTGATCCAGTATCTCGCCGCCGCCGGAATCGGCGCCATCGGTGTCGTGGACGACGATGCGGTGAGCCTCTCCAACCTGCAGCGGCAGGTGATCCATGGGACGCCCGATGTGGGGCGCCCCAAGGTGGCGAGCGCGGCGGAGGCGGTCCGGCGGCTCAATCCGCATGTGGCGGTCGAGACCCATGCCGTCCGCCTGGGGCCCGAGAACGCCCGGGAGCTGATCCGGGGCTACGATATCGTCGCCGATGGCTCCGACAACTTCGACACGCGCTATGCCGTGTCCGATGCCTGCTTCTACGAGGGGAAGCCCCTCGTGACGGCGGCCCTGGGGCAGTTCGACGCCTCCCTCACCACGATCCGCGCCCATGAGACCGGTCCCGACGGCCGGCCGAACCCCACCTATCGCTGCCTCTTCCCCTCCCCGCCCCCGCCCGGCGCGATTCCCACCTGCGCAGAAGCCGGCGTTCTGGGGGCGCTCGCCGGGGTCATGGGGAGCCTGATGGCGATGGAGGTGATCCGGGAGATCGTCGGCTTCGGCGAGGGCCTCGTGGGGCGGCTCCTCATGATCGACGCGCTCTCGATGCGGTTCGATACGATTCGATACGGGTGGGACGAGAAGAACGTGTTGAGTGGGATGCCGCGCTAAAAACCCTCTCCCCTTCGCGGGAGAGGGTGACCTGCAAGGCAGGTCGGGAGAGGGGCCGTGCTCGATCAGCCACTCCCCTCTCCCGGCTCACTCCGTTCGCCACCCTCCCCGCAGAGGGGGGAGGGTTGAGCACGTGCTTTAGCCCCGCAGCACCGCGCCCGTTTTCTTCGACACCTCGCCGACGATCTTGGCGGACACCGCCTCGATCTCCACGTCGGTGAGCGTCTTCTCCGTGGGCTGGAGGGTGACGGCGATGGCCACGGACTTCTTGTCCGGGTCGATGCCAGCGCCCTCGTAGACGTCGAACACGTCCACGCCCACGATCAGCCCGCGCTCGGCTCCCTGTGCCGCCTTCACGATGTCGCCGGCGGCCACGTCGCGCCCGACCACGAAGGCGAAGTCGCGGGTGAGGGGCTGGAAGTCGGGCAGGGTGAGCTTCGGCTTCATCTTGGTCGGCTTCGCCTTGGGCGGCGGAAGCGCGTTCAGATTGAGCTCGAAGGCCACCAGCGGCCCCTTCAGGTCGAGGGCCTTGAGCACCTTCGGGTGAACCTCGCCGAAGGCGCCGACCACGTTCTTCGGCCCGAACTGCAGGGTGCCCGAACGGCCCGGATGGAACCAGGCCGGGCCGCCGGCCACGATCTGGAGACCGCCGGACGGGATGCCGAGCGCCGCGAGCAGCGCCAGCACGTCGGCCTTGGCGTCGAAGGCATCGACGCTCTGCGCACCCCCATCCCAGTGACGGCCCACGCCCTCGGCCCGCGCCATGCCGCGACGGACGGCCGCCGCCTTGATCGACTGGCCTTCCGGCTCGTCGGAGGCGAAGGTCTGACCGACCTCGAAGAGAGCCACGTCACCGAAGCCGCGATCCGCATTGCGCTGCGCCGCCTTCAGCAGGCCCGGCAGCAGGCTCGGGCGCATGTCCGAGAGCTCGGACGCGATCGGGTTGGCGAGCGCGAGCCGCCCATCGCCGCCGCCGAACAGCTCCGCCTCGTCCTTGGCGATGAAGGACCAGGTGACGGCCTCCACCAATCCGCGCACGGCAAGCGCCCGGCGGGCGAGACGCGTGCGCTTCTGGATCAGAGTCAGGATGGGCTTGGCCACCGCATCCTCCAGGCGCGGCAGGGGCTTCGGCTCGATGCGGTCGAGGCCGGCGATGCGGACCACCTCCTCGACCAGATCCGCCTTGCCCTCGACATCGGGGCGCCAGGACGGCGGCGTGACGCTGACGCGCTCACCCGAACCCTGGACGGAGAAGCCCAGCTTCTTCAGGGTCGCCTCGGCTTCCGCAGGCGGCACGTCGAGGCCCGACAGGCGCGGAACCTCCGACCAGGGGAACTCGATGACGCGCTTGTCCTCCGGCACCTTGCCGGCGATCACGGCCTCAGTCGGCTCGCCGCCGCAGAGATCGACGACCATCTGGGTGGCGAGATCGAGCCCGGGAACGGTGAAGGCCGGATCCACGCCGCGCTCGAAGCGGTAGCGCGCATCGGTGATGATCCCGAGCTTGCGGCCGGTCTGCGCGATGTTCAGCGGATCCCAGAGCGCGGATTCGATCAGCACGTCGGTGGTGGTCTCGTCCGAGCCGGAATGCTCGCCGCCCATGATGCCGCCGATGGACTCGACCCCGTTGTCGTCGGCAATCACCACGATGCTCGGGTCGAGCTTGTAGGTGCGGGTATCGAGGGCCAGCACCTCCTCGCCCTCCTTGGCCCGGCGGACGGTGAGGTTGCCCTTCACCTTCTTGAAGTCGAAGACGTGGAGCGGACGGCCCCGGTCGAAGGTGACGTAGTTGGTGATGTCCACCAGCGCGTTGATCGGGCGCAGGCCGATGGCGAGCAGGCGGCGCTGCATCCATTCCGGCGACGGGCCGTTCTTCACGCCGCGCACGAGGCGCAGGGCGAAGGCGGGGCAGAGCTTCTCGTCCTCGATCGTCACCGAGACCGGGCAGGCGCCCCTGCCCTGCACGGGCGCAACCGCATCGCCCTTCAGCGTGCCGAGACCGGCCGCGGCGAGATCGCGGGCGATGCCGTGGATCGAGGTGCAGTCCGGGCGGTTCGGCGTGAGGTTGATCTCGATCACCGGATCGTCGAGGCCGGCATAGGCTGCGTAGGGCTGCCCTACGGGCGCATCCTCGGGCAGGTCGATGATGCCGTCGTGATCGTCGGAGATCCCGAGCTCCGAGCCCGAGCAGAGCATGCCCTTGCTCTCGACGCCGCGGATGGTGCCGACGCCGAGCGTGATGTTCTTGCCCGGAATGTAGGTGCCGGGCGGCGCGAAGACGCTCTTCATGCCCGTGCGGGCGTTGGGCGCGCCGCAGACCACCTGGATCGGGTCGCCTTCGCCCGTATCGACCATGCACACGCGCAGGCGATCGGCATTGGGGTGCTGCACGGCGGAGATCACATAGGCCACCTTGTACGGCGCCAGCGCCTTCGCCTTGTCCTCCACGCCCTCGACCTCGAGGCCGATGCGGGTGAGCGTCTCGACGATCTCGTCGAGGGAGGCCGAGGTGTCGAGGTGATCCTTCAGCCAGGAGAGGGTGAATTTCATAGCGTATCTCCTGCAATCGGCAGGTTGGATGGAATATGCGCGAAGATCGTATCGAGAACCGTGTCGAGCCCGGTCAGCACTTCGGCGTTCCAGAAGCGAAGGACTCGGTAACCCTGCGCGGTGAACCACGCATCTCTTGTCCGGTCCCGCTCAACGTGACGGTCGAAGCCATGTTGGGAGCCGTCAACCTCGATCACGATCCTTGCGGCGTGACAGACAAAATCCGCTACGTAAGGCCCCATCGGGGCTTGGCGGCGGATGTGCAGCCCCTGGAAGCGATGCGCCTTCAATGCATGCCAGAGCTTACGCTCGGCCGGCGTCATTGCACGGTGCAGCCGCTTGGCGTGAGAGCGCAACTGCGGCTTCACAGAGGCGTGTGCGAACCCATCCCCTCCCCCCTTGTGGGGGAGGGCCAGGGAGGGGGGTACGGCGCCATCGAGGCGACCGGTGCTCCCGGTCGACCCGTGGCTACCCCCCTCTCCATCTCTCCCCCACAAGGGGGGAGAGGGCTCTATGGGCTCGAGCGCGATCATCAGGACGTGAGGCCGCTGACGAGGCTCGGGATGTCGAGCGGGCGGAAGCCGTAATGGTTCAGCCAGCGCACATCGGCCTCGAAGAAGGGGCGCAGGTCGGGCATGCCGTATTTGAGCATGGCGATGCGATCGATGCCCATGCCCCAGGCGAAGCCCTGGACCTCGTCCGGATCGAGGCCGCAATTGCGCAGCACGTTCGGGTGGACCATGCCGCAGCCGAGGATCTCGAGCCAGTCCGTGCCCTCGCCGAAGCGGATCTCGCCGCCCTTGCGCGAGCACTGGATGTCGACCTCGGCCGAGGGCTCGGTGAAGGGGAAGAAGGACGGGCGGAACCGCATCTTCACCTGATCGACCTCGAAGAAGGCCTTGCAGAACTCCTCCAGGATCCACTTCATGTGCGCGATGTTGGCCTGCCTGTCGATGACGAGGCCCTCCACCTGGTGGAACATCGGCGTGTGGGTCTGGTCGGAGTCGTGCCGGTAGGTCCGGCCCGGGATGATGACCCGAATCGGCGGCTTCTGCGACGTCATCGTGCGGATCTGGACCGGCGAGGTATGGGTGCGCAGCACCTTGCGCTCGCCCTTCTCGTCGGGGGCGAGGAAGAAGGTGTCGTGCATCTCGCGGGCCGGATGGCCCTCGGGGAAGTTCAGCGCCGTGAAGTTGAGGTAGTCGGTCTCGATGTCCGGCCCCTCGGCCACGGAGAAGCCCATGTCGGCGAAGATCGCCGTCAGCTCCTCGATCACCTGGCTGATCGGGTGGATGCGGCCGCGGGATTCGGGCGCCTCGGGGACGGGGAGCGTCACGTCGATGCGCTCGGCGGACAGCCGCGCCTCGAGAGCGGCCTCGGCGAGCGTCTCCTTCTTGGCCAGGATCGCCCCTTGCACCTTGTCGCGCAGGCCGTTGATGAGGGGGCCGCGCTCCTTGCGCTCCTCCGGCGTCATGGCGCCGAGGGTCTTCAGGAGTTCGGAGACGGAGCCCTTCTTGCCGAGCGCCGAGACGCGCACGGCTTCGAGAGCCGCTTCGTCGCCGGCGGCATCGACCTGGGAGAGCAGGTCACGTTCGAGTTGGTTGAGATCGGTCATCGGTCCCTTGCCACATGGGAAGCGCTTTGAGTGAGGCGCGGCGCGGGAACCGTCAAGTCGTCCGAGCCGCAAGATGGCAACCGACAGCTCGCATCGGCCGTCAGCGCGGATGGTCTCGGAGAAGGGGGTTAAGGCGGTGCGGCTGAAAGCTCAGCCGCACCGAAGCAGTCTATCCGATTGTCAGGCGGCCTGCTGCGGCAGGGCGGCCTTGGCGCGCTCCACATAGGCGGCGAAGGCCGCCGGCTCGTGGATGGCCAGCTCGGACAGGACCTTGCGATCGACCTCGATCCCAGCCTTGCCGAGACCGTCGATAAATCGGGAATAGGTCAGGCCATGCATGCGGACGGCAGCGTTCAGGCGCTGGATCCAGAGCGCGCGGAAGGTGCGCTTCTTGTTGCGACGGTCGCGAGTGGCATATTGCATGCTCTTCTCGACCGCCTGCTTGGCGATGCGGATGGTATTCTTGCGACGGCCGTAGAAGCCTTTGGCTTGCTTCAGGACCTTCTTGTGCTTGGCGTGGGCGGTGACGCCCCGTTTGACGCGGGCCATTTAAAAAACTCCTTCAAAATCCGGGATCTGGGAAGAAAACCGCCTCAGCCGTTCGGCAGGTAGTACTTCTTCACGTTGTAGGCGTCGCCCTCGAACAGGGTGGTCGTGCCGCGCAGGTTGCGGATCTGCTTGTTCGACCGCTTAATCATCCCGTGGCGCTTGCCGGACTGGGCGTAAACGACCTTGCCGGTGCCAGTGATCTTGAAGCGCTTTTTCGCGCCCGATTTCGTCTTCAGCTTGGGCATTTGGCTCTCCTTTGGTCAGGCCCGGGAGCAGGCACACCGCCCCTTAGGCCCTGTCATTGCTGCATTGAGCAAAACAAACCGCCACGGCAGCCCTAACCAGCCGGGCGGTTCGATGAAGGCGGCCTTCTGCCATAAGGCCGCCGAAAAAGCAATGGCCGCCGGTGCATCGGCGGCCATGAGATCTCTACAGAGGGAAGCCCTCAGCGCGGCGCCAGGACCATGACGACCTGACGGCCCTCGAAGTTCGGCTCCATCTCGACCTTGGCGAGATCGCCCACATCGGCCTTGACCCGGTCCAGGACCTTCAGGCCGAGCTGCTGGTGAGCCATTTCGCGGCCGCGGAAGCGCAGGGTGATCTTCACCTTGTTGCCTTCCTCGAAGAAGCCCTTCATCGCCTTCATCTTGACCTCGTAGTCGTGGTCGTCGATGCCGGGACGCAGCTTGATCTCCTTGACCTCGACCGTCTTCTGCTTCTTGCGCGCCTCGGCCGCCTTCTTCTGCTCGAGGAAGCGGAACTTGCCGTAATCGAGGATCTTGCAGACGGGCGGAGTGGCGTTCGGGGAGATCTCCACGAGATCGAGCCCTGCCTCCTCGGCCGCCTTGAGGGCGTCGAAGAAGGGCATCACGCCCCTGTTCTGCCCGTTTTCGTCGATCAGCTGAACTTCGCGAACACCGCGAATGTCTCGGTTGGCGCGCGGTCCGTCCTTCTGCGGAACCGGCATGGGTCTCATTGGTCTGCGAATGGCTCTTATCTCCTGTTCAAGGGCCAGACCGAGGGGCCGGGATCCTCGAGGATCCCCGGTGCATGCTCAGCCTTGCCGCGAATGATTCGACATTTCGCGCAAACGCGCGGGAAGTCAACTTGTTCTATGGGCAAATCGGCCCTCCAGAAGGGCCGAATACACATCGAGGGTTCCGGACACCATGCGCTCGAGCGAGAAGTGGCGCTCCACATGGGACCGGGCTCTGGCAGCCAGGGCGATTCTGGCGCTGGCGCCGAGATTGAGGGCGGCGCCCACCGCCTCGGCCAGCGCATCGGCATCGCCGGGCGGGATCCGCCAGCCCGTCCGCTCGTGCGGGGGCACCGCCGGCGGGGCCAGCACCGTCTCGGGCACGGCGCCGAGATCCGACACCACCACGGGCGTTCCCATAGCCTGGGCCTCCACGGCCGAGCGGCCGAAGGCTTCGGGCTCGGTGGATGGCACGGTGACCACGGAAGCCGTCAGGAAGGCGGCCGGCATGTCGGTGCAATGGCCGACCCGGCGGACGATCCCTTTCAGCTTCTTCGCCTCGATCAGACTGTCGAGATCCTTCACGTAGGAATCCCGCCCCTGCGGATCGCCGGCGAGGATGTAGACGACATCGGTGAGGCCGGCATCCCGCAGCTTGGCGGCAGCCTCGATCAGCACCTTCTGTCCCTTCCAGCCGGTCAGGCGGGCAGCGAGCAGCACCACCCGCTCGTGGGGCGCCACCTCCCAGGCCTTGCGCAAGGACTCGACCCGCTCCGGCGTCACCGCGTGCGGGGAGAAGACGGCGAAATCCGTGCCCCGGTGGATCACCCGGATCCGCTCCCCCGCCTGGGGATAGACCGAGCGGATCAGCTCGCCCGTGTAGTGGGAATTGGCGATGACCGCATCGCCCCGGGCCATGACCGAATTGTACAGCACCTTGACGGAGGAACGGCCGGAATAGCTGCCGTGATAGGTGGTGACGAACGGGATGTTGAGGGAGCGCGCGGCACCCAGGGCCACCCAGGCCGGAGCCCGCGACCGGGCATGGACCAGGGACACCCGCTCGTCGTGGCAGATCCGGGCGAGCTTGCGCACGTTGAGCAGCATGGCAAACGGGTTCTTCGTCGCGGCCGGAAAGGGAATCCAGATGCCGCCCTTGGTCTGGAGCTCGCCCACCAGCCGACCGCCCTCGGTGGCAACCAGCGCCCGGGCGCCGGCCTGGACGAGACCCTCGGCGATGTCGACCGTGGTGCGCTCCGCCCCTCCCGCCTCGAGCTCGGGGACGATCTGAAGAACGGTCCGGCCCGTCAGCGGGTGCACGTGAGAGGACGGAAATGCCATCCCTCCGCCGGGGCGCGATGAAAAACTCACGGAAGTCAGAGCCTTCTCAAAAGAATCGTCCGAAAGAATCGTCTATGAACGCTTGCTTCAAAGCAGTTGAGGATGAGTTAACCATGCCGCAAAGCGTCACGGTCGGCCAGGATGCCCGCCCCATCGCCGTTCTCGCCCGGGAGGGCAAGGGCCCGCCCGTGGTCTGGCTCGGCGGCTTCAAGTCGGACATGCGGGCCACCAAGGCGACCGCCCTCGACGAATGGGCCGAAAGGTCCGGCAGGGCCATCGTGCGCTTCGACTACAGCGGGCACGGGGAATCCGGCGGCGTCTTCGAGGAGGGAACGATCTCGCGCTGGCTGGAAGAGGCGCTCGCGGTCATCGAAGCCTTCGTGAGGGAGCGCCCGATCCTCGTCGGCTCGTCCATGGGGGGCTGGATCAGCCTTCTGGCGGCGCGCCACCTCGCGGAGAAGCGCCCGGATCTCGCCCCCGCAGGGATGGTGCTCATCGCGCCGGCGGTGGACATGTCCGAGCGGCTGATGTGGGAGCGCTTCCCCGAGGAACTGAAGCGCAGCATCCAGGAGACCGGCGTCTATCACCGGCCCTCGGCCTATTCCGACGGTCCCTATCCGATCACCTGGCGGCTGATCGAGGACGGCCGCCGGCACCTGCTGCTCGGGCGGCCCATCCGGACCGGCTGCCCCGTTCATATCCTCCAGGGCATGCAGGACCCAGACGTGCCCTGGAGCCACGCGCTCGAGCTGGTCGAGCACCTGCCCGGGGACAGCGTGTCCCTCACCCTGATCAAGGACGGCGATCACCGTCTCTCGCGGCCCGAGGACATCGAACGGTTGATCGCGGCGGTTGCAGCGATCGCCTGAGTTGCAGGACGGGAGGGTGAGCCTAGTGCAGGCTCACCGTGGTCAGGTCATGCGCCCAGGCGTTGGCGACCGCAGCGTCGCGGTTGTCGGTGAGCAGGATGGGCTCGCCGCTAGCCGAGAGCAGCGCGAAGAGGCGCATGCCGGGCTGGAGCCTGGGAGCCTGGGGAAAGAGCCGGGCGACCTCGTCGGATCGAAGCGGCTTCACATAGGCCATCTGGCCAAGGCCCAGGGTCGCGAGTTCCGAAACATCCGGGATGGGGCGATTGCTGAAATGGGAGTTCATGGACATCTCCTTGTTGCGGATGCCGTCACACCTTGTCCGGTGCGCTGATGTCGATCTTGCGGATGATCCGCTCCGGCTCCGGCCGGACGAGATCGATCGACAGGAGCCCGTTGGACAGGTCCGCGCCCATCACCTCCATGCCATCGACGAGGAGGAAGGTGCGCTGGAACTGACGGGCGGCGATGCCGCGATGAAGGAAGTGCCTTGTCTTGTCGTCGGACTGACGCCCCCGGATGACGAGCTGGTTCTCCTCCAGGGTCACCTCCAGCTGGTCCCGGGTGAATCCGGCGACGGCCAGGGTGATGCGGAGGCGTTCGGGAGCGTTCTCGGTTCGAGCCAGACGCTCGATGTTGTAGGGCGGGTAACCGTCCCCTGCCGCCTTGGCGACCCGGTCGAGCGCCTGCTCGATCTCGTCGAAGCCTAACAGAAACGGATGCCCGAAGGGCGACTGACGCGACATGTTCGAAGCCCAAGGTTAGAGGCACTTCGGTTGGGTTTTGAGCCCGCTGGTGCGGCACTCAAGTGGCTCGAAACCGAGCCGCTGCCAGCAATATGGATACCGCGCCCTGCCCTATCAAGACCCCTGCCAAGCCGCTCCGGCAGGGACCGGATTCCAGGGTAAACGGAAGGTGGGGCAGCAGGCCTAGACCCGCTCCCGCCACCAGGCGATCTGCTCGGCCACCCGGACCGGGGACGTACCCCCGAAGCTCGTGCGGGAGCGGACGGAGTTCTCGACGCCGAGCACGTCGTAGATGCCCTGATGGATCCTGGGCTCCACCGCCTGCATGGCGTCGAGGGGCAGCTCCTCCAGGGTGCAGTCCCGCCTCTCCGCCTCGGAGACGATGCGTCCGGTGACATGGTGGGCGTCGCGGAAGGGGATGCCGAGGCTGCGCACGAGCCAGTCGGCCAAGTCCGTCGCGGTGGAGAACCCGGCCCCGGCCACCGCCGCCATGCGCTCCGGCACGGGCTCCAGGTCCCGGATCATGCCGGTGGTGGCGGCGAGCACGATCTCGAGGGTGTCGGCGGCGTCGAAGACCTGCTCCTTGTCCTCCTGCATGTCCTTGGAATAGGCGAGCGGCAGGCCCTTCATGACGGTGAGCAGGGAGACGAGCGCGCCGATCACGCGCCCGGTCTTGCCGCGCACCAGCTCGGCGGCGTCGGGATTGCGCTTCTGGGGCATCATGCTGGAGCCGGTGGTCCAGCGGTCCGGCAGGCGCACGAAGCCAAAAGGAGCCGACATCCAGATGATGATTTCCTCCGCAAGCCGCGACAGGTGCACGGCGCAGATGGAGGCGGCGGCCATGAACTCCAGAAGGCTGTCCCGGTCCGAAACGGTGTCGAGGGAGTTGCGGGTCGGCCCGTCGAAGCCGAGCGCCTTCGCGGTCATGTGCCGGTCGATGGGGAAGGACGTTCCGGCGAGCGCGCCGGCACCCAGGGGGCACTCGTTCAGGCGCCGGCGGGAGTCGCGGATGCGGCTGCGGTCGCGGCCGAACATCTCCACATAGGCCATGAGGTGATGCCCGAAGGTTACCGGCTGGGCACTCTGGAGATGGGTAAAGCCAGGCATCACGGTGCCGGCGTGGGCCTCGGCCTTGTCGAGGAGCGCCTTGATGAGGCCGGTCAGCTGTTCGTCCGCCCGGTCGTGGGCCTCGCGCACCCAGAGGCGGGCGTCGAGGGCCACCTGGTCGTTCCGGCTCCTGGCCGTGTGCAGGCGGGCCGCCGGATCGCCGATGATCTCGCGCAGGCGGCTTTCCACGTTCATGTGGATGTCCTCCAGCGCCGTGGAGAAGGCGAAGGAGCCGGACTCGATCTCGCCCAGCACCCGCTGCAACCCCTGATGGATCGCATCCCGGTCGCTCTCGGCGATGATCCCCTGCTTCGCCAGCATGGCGCTGTGGGCGATGGAGCCCTGGATGTCCTGGGAGGCCAGCCGCTTGTCGAAGTCGATGGAGGCATTGATGGCTTCCATGAGCGCGCTGGGCGAGGAGGAGAACCGCCCGCCCCACATGGCGTTGGCACCGGGTTTCTTGGCTTCTTCGGACACTGTGCTTCATCCCATCGAGAAGGTTCGGGAGCCTTTGCCACAGATTGCGCCCCGAGGCCAACCCGGATTGCTGCACCGCGATTGGGCAGGGCCTGTGCAAAGTTTGCCAGTTTAAAACCAGTTGATAGACTCGACAGCGCTCGTGTGATTTGCATTCATACTGGCGCAACAAAAAGCGCTCCGAGCGCTCCTAAGGGAACTGGCCAAATGAAGATGCTTCCGAAATTCCTCCTATCCGCCGCCATGGTCGTCACCATGGCGACCTCGTTCTCTGCTGTACAGGCAGCGACCCCGCCGGACACCCTCGTCCAGGCCTGGCAGAGCGACGACATCATTACGCTCGATCCGGCCGAGGTGTTCGAGTTCAGCGCGTCCGAGATCATGGGCAACACCTATGAGCGCCTGGTCGCCTACGACATCAAGGACGTGTCCAAGATCTACGGCCAGGTCGCGGAGTCCTGGACGGTCTCCCCGGACGGCAAGACCTATACCTTCAAGATCAAGCCCAACAGGAAGTTCGCCTCCGGCAACCCGATCACGGCCGAGGACGTGGTCTACTCGCTCCACCGCGCCGTTACGCTCGACAAGACCCCGGCCTTCATCCTGGGCCAGTTCGGCTTCACGAAGGACAACGTGAAGGACAAGATCAAGCAGACCGGGCCGATGGAGCTCACCATCGAGGTGGACAAGCCCTACGCCCCGACCCTGGTTCTCTACTGCCTCGGCAACTCGGTCGCCTCGATCGTCGACAAGAAGCTGGTGACCCAGAACGAGAAGGACGGCGACTGGGGCTACAACTGGCTCAAGACGAAGTATGCCGGCTCCGGCCCCTACATCATGCGCGACTGGAAGGCCAACGAGGTCCTGGTCCTGGAGCGCAACCCGAATTACGAGAAGAAGACCCCTCTCGCCCGCGTCATCTTCCGCCATATCAAGGAGACCGCCAGCCAGCGCCTTCTGCTCGAGAAGGGCGACATCGACGTGGCCCGCAACCTGAACCCGGAAGAGATCACCGCGGTCTCCAAGAACCCGGACATCAAGATCCAGAGCGCGCCTAAGGGCACGGTCTACTATCTCGGCCTCAACCAGAAGAACCCGAACCTGGCCAAGCCCGAGGTTCGCCAGGCCCTCAAGTACCTCATCGACTACCAGGCGATCGCCGACACGATCATGAAGTACAAGGGCGACGTTCATCAGAACTTCCTGCCCAAGGGCTTCCTCGGCGCCGAGACGAACAACCCCTACAAGCTGGACATCGCCAAGGCGAAGGAGCTTCTGGCCAAGGCCGGCCTGAAGGACGGCTTCTCGGTGACCATGGACACCCGCTCCACCTCGGAGATCATGGGCATCGCCCAGGCCATGCAGTCGACCTTCGCGCAGGCGGGCATTAAGCTCGAGATCCTGCCGATGGACTCCAAGCAGGCCCTGACCAAGTACCGCGCCCGCCAGCACGACATCTATATCGGCAACTGGGGCTCGGATTATCAGGACCCGAACTCGAACGCCGACACCTTCGCGGCCAACGAGGACAACTCGGACAACGCGAAGGCCAAGCCCCTCGCCTGGCGCAATGCCTGGGATCCGGGCCCGCTGACCGCCAAGACCCGCGCTGCGGTGATGGAGCGTGACGGCGAGAAGCGTGCGCAGATGTACAAGGAGCTGCAGAAGTCGGTTGCCGACGACGGCCCGTTCGTGATCTTCCTGCAGCAGACGGAAGTCGCCGCCGTGCGCAAGAACGTGGACAACTTCGTCCTCGGCCCGTCGTTCAGCGACAACGACGTGTCCCAGACCAAGAAGAACTGACGCCTCGATGGTTTCAGCAGTCATGAACGGGGGCGGAGGGCACGGCAGTGCCCTCCGCTCCTTCCTTAAGCAACTCGCTCAGTTCGTCGTTATCCTGGCGACGACCCTCCTCGGCCTCGTGGCCGTCACCTTCTTCATCGGCCGCGTCGTCCCCATCGACCCTGTGATCGCCATCGTCGGCGACCGCGCCCCCGCTCATGTCTACGAGCGCGTCCGGACGGAGCTTGGCCTCGACCGTCCCTTGATCGAGCAGTTCGTCATCTACGTGAAGAAGGCGGCGACCGGCGATTTCGGCAATTCCGTTCTCACCACGAACCCGGTGATGACGGACATCGCCAACGTCTTTCCCGCGACGCTGGAGCTTGCGACCCTCGGGACCCTGATCGGCGTCATCATCGGCGTTCCGCTCGGCGTTCTCGCCGCGGTGAAGCGCGGCACGCTGATCGACCAGTTCGTGCGCGTGCTCGGCCTCGTGGGCTATTCCGTGCCCATCTTCTGGCTCGGTCTCATGGGCCTGTTGCTGTTCTACGCCAAGCTCGGCTGGGTGGCGGGACCGGGGCGCATCGACGTGACCTATTCCTACCTCTACACGCCCGTGACCGGCATCGTGCTCCTGGACACCGCCATGCAGGGGCAATGGGATGCGTTCTGGGACGCGGTGTCCCACGTCATCCTGCCCGCGTGCCTGCTGGGCTATTTCTCGCTCGCCTACATCAGCCGCATGACGCGCTCCTTCATGCTCAACGAGCTGGCGCAGGAATACGTGATCGCGGCGCGCGTGAAGGGCCTCTCCGAGGCACGCGTGATCTGGCGCCACGCCCTGCGCAACGCGGCCGTGCCCCTGATTACGGTCATCGCCCTCTCCTATGCCAACCTGCTCGAAGGCTCGGTGCTCACCGAGACGGTGTTCGCCTGGCCGGGACTGGGCCAGTACATCACCAATTCCCTGCAGAACGCGGACATGAATGCGGTGCTCGGCGGAACCCTCGTGATCGGAACCGTCTTCGTGCTGCTCAATCTCGTGTCCGACCTGCTCTACCGTCTGCTCGATCCGAGGACCCGCTGATGGCAGGCAGCCCTCTCGCCGAACAACCGTCAAGCCTCCGTGCCTGGCTGCTCTCGCCCGAGCCGAATTCCCGCTGGCAGGCCCGCCTCGGCCGCTTCTATCTCGGCTGGCGCGCCTTCACCCGGAACCCGCTCGCGGTGGTGGGCTTAGGCATCGTCGTACTCCTGATCCTCATGGCGATCTTCGCCGACGTGATCGCTCCCTATTCTCCCGTCGCCGGCGGCGACTTGCGCACGGAGCGCCTGCTGCCGCCGAGCGAGACGTTCTGGCTCGGCACCGACGACCAGGGGCGGGACATCTTCTCGCGCATCGTCCACGGCTCGCGCATCACGCTCCTGGTCATCGTGCTGGTGGCGCTGATCGCAACGCCCATCGGCCTCCTGGTCGGCACGGTGTCCGGCTATCTCGGCGGCTGGGTCGACACGGTGCTGATGCGCACCACCGACATCTTCCTCGCCTTCCCGCGCCTGATCCTGGCGCTCGCCTTCGTGGCGGCCTTGGGGCCAGGGATCGAGAACGCGATCATCGCGATTGCCATCACGTCCTGGCCCCCCTACGCCCGCATCGCCCGCGCCGAGACGCTGATGGTCCGCAACAGCGACTTCATCGCGGCGGTGCGCCTGCAGGGCGCCTCCACGCCGCGCATCATCATGGGCCACGTGGTGCCGCTCTGCGTCTCGTCGCTCATCGTGCGCGTGACGCTGGACATGGCGGGCATCATCCTCACCGCGGCGGGCCTCGGCTTCCTTGGCCTCGGGGCGCAGCCGCCACAGCCGGAATGGGGTGCCATGGTGGCGACGGGCCGCAACTACCTCATCGACCAATGGTGGGTCGCCGCCATGCCGGGCATCGCCATCTTCGTGGTGAGCCTCGGCTTCAACCTGCTCGGCGACGGCCTGCGCGACGTTCTCGATCCGAAGGCCGCCAAATGACGAAGCCGCTTCTCGACGTCGAAGACCTGCGCGTGCGCTTTCACCTGCGCACCGGCACCGTGGAGGCGGTGCGCGGCGTGTCCTTCCAGCTCGGCCGCGAGCGACTCGGCATCGTGGGCGAGTCGGGTTCCGGCAAGTCGCAGACCGGGCGCGCCATTCTCGGCCTCACCCCGCCTCCCGGCGAGGTGACGGCGAAGCGTCTCGCCTTCGACGGCATCGACCTCACCACCGCCTCGAAGCGCACCCTCCGCGAGCTGCGCGGCGGGCGCATCAGCATGGTGATGCAGGACCCGAAATACTCGCTCAACCCGGTCATGACCATCGGCGAGCAGATCATCGAGGCCTATCAGGCTCATGCGAAGGCCAGCCGCAGCGAGGCCCGCGACAAGGCGCTGGCCATGCTGGAGGCGGTGAAGATGCGCGACCCCGGCCGCGTCTTCTCCCTGTACCCGCACGAGGTGTCGGGCGGCATGGGCCAGCGCGCCATGATCGCCATGATGCTCGTGACCGATCCCGACCTGCTCATCGCCGACGAGCCGACTTCGGCCCTCGACGTGACGGTATCCATGGAGGTTCTTCGCATCCTCGACGAGCTCGTCACCGAGCGCGGCATGGGCCTCATCTTCATCTCGCACGATCTCAAGCTCGTGTCCTCCTTCTGCGACCGGGTGCTGGTGATGTATGCCGGGCGCGTGGTGGAGGAGCTGGAGGCGAAGAACCTTCGCGAGGCTCAGCATCCCTATACGCAAGGGCTGATGCGCTGCCTGCCCACGCTGGCGAACGACGTCCGCCCCCTTCCCACCCTGAACCGCGACCCGTCCTGGGCCTTGTGAGGGGAGAAGCGATGCTCGATATCCAGAACCTCAACGTCGTCTATGGAACGGGCCGACTCAGGGTCGATGCGGTCAAGAACGTGAGCTTCCATGTGGAGTCCGGCGCCGCCTACGGCCTCGTAGGCGAGTCCGGATCCGGCAAGTCCACAGTGCTGCGCGCCATCTGCGGTCTGGCCCCCATCACCGGCGGCCGCGTTCGGGTCGACGGGCAGGAAGTCACCACGCCGCGCGGCAAGGCCTTCTACCGCACGGTCCAGATGGTCTTCCAGGATCCCTACGCTTCCCTCCATCCGCGCCACACGGTCGACCGCACGCTCTCCGAGCCGCTCGCCATCCACGGCGAGAAGGATGCGGAGGCGCGCATCCTGCAGGCCCTGCGCGAGGTAGGCCTCGGTCCCTCCTTCCGCTTCCGCTACCCGCACCAGCTCTCGGGCGGCCAGCGCCAGCGCATCGCCATCGCCCGCGCGCTGATCCTGCGGCCGAAGGTGCTGCTCCTCGACGAGCCGACCTCGGCGCTCGATGCCTCCGTGCAGGCCGAGATCCTGAACCTGCTTGACGACCTGCGCCGGCGGTTGGGCCTCACCTACATTCTGGTGAGCCACGATCTTGCGGTGGTGGCCCACCTGTGCGAGCGCCTGCTCGTGATGCAGCACGGCGAGGCGGTGGAGGAAACCACCGCCGATGCGCTGCGCTCGGGCGTGGCCTCCAACCCCTACACCCAGGCGCTCATCCAGGCGAGCCGCGGCTTCACGCGCGCCGACAAGCCTTCCGTTCAGGCCCTCGCGGGCTGACTTCTCATGACCTCCAACCGTTCGATGTGAAACGATGCCCCTTTCCTCCCCGATGCCTGTCTTCGACGGCCACAACGACGTGCTGCTGCGCCTGATGCGCGGCAAGATCCCGCCGGAGCAGGCCTTCCTGGAGGGCGACAATCTCGGCCATCTCGACTGGCCGCGCATGAGGCAGGGCGGCTTCGTGGGCGGGTTCTTCGCGGTCTATGTGCCCTCCGAGAACGTGGGCGTCGACGTGGACACGCTGATGACCCACGCGCAGTACGACGTGCCCCTCCCCCCGGAGCTGCCGCTGGCTTCGAGCCAGCAGGTGACGGTGCACATGTCCTCGCTGCTGATGCGCATCGAACGCGCGTCGAAGGGTGAGGTGAAGATCTGCCGCACCGCCGCCGACATCCGCCACTGCATCGATCAGGGCAAGCTCGCCGCGATCCTCCACATCGAGGGGGCGGAGGGCATCGACCCCGATCTCCATATGCTCGACGTGCTCTACGAGGGCGGCCTGCGCTCCATCGGGCCGGTCTGGAGCCGTCCCAACGCCTTCGGCCACGGCGTGCCCTTCCGCTATCCCTCGACCCCGGATACGGGGCCGGGCCTCACGGACCGCGGGCTCGAGCTGGTACGCGCCTGCAACCGTCTCAAGATCATGATCGACCTCTCGCACCTGAACGAGAAGGGATTCTGGGACGTGGCGCGGCTCTCCGACGCGCCGCTCGTCGCCACCCATTCCAATGCGTGGGAGATCTGCCGGCACTCGCGCAACCTGACGGACAAGCAGCTTGACGCGATCCGCGAGAGCCGCGGCATGGTGGGCGTGAACTTCGCCACCTCCTTCATCCGGCCCGACGGCCAGCGCAACGACCACACGCCGCTCGATGAGATGATCCGCCACATGGATCATCTCATCGAGCATGTTGGCGTGGACGGCGTCGGCTTCGGCTCCGATTTCGACGGAGCCACCATCCCGGCCGAGATCGGCGACGTGCGCGGCCTGCCCCGGCTCGTCGACGCCATGCGCCGCCACGGCTACGACGACGCAACCCTGCGCAAGCTCTGCTACGAGAACTGGGTTAACGTGCTGGAGCGCACGTGGGGGCGGTGACCGGTTCGGAAGCTCGGCACCCCTCTTCCGTCATGGCCGGGCTTGTCCCGGCCATCTCGTTTTGAAGAGCGCTACCCCTTTCCCATCGAGATCACCGGCACAAGGCCGGTGATGACATGTTAGGCACCTTACCGCTCCGCCTTCGAGGTGAGCGCAAACACGCTCGCGATGGCGCCGACGCCGAGCATGAGCAGCAGGCTCACCGCATTGATCGCCGGCGAGGCGCCCTCGCGCATCTGACCATACATGGCGATGGGCAGCGGCGCCTCGGAGCCCACGAGCATCAGGGTCGTGTTGAAGTTCTCGAACGACATCAGCAGCGCCACGAGCCCTGCGCCGATGAGCGCGGGGCTCAGGAAGGGCAGCGTGACGGTGCGCAGCACCCGGATGCGGCTGGCGCCGAGATCGAAGGCGGCTTCCTCCAGCGCGCGGTCGAACTTGCGCAGGCGCGCGGCGATGATGAGCGTCGCAATCGTGAGGATGAAGGAGAGCTGGCCCAGCACCACGAGGGGCAGGCCGGGGCGCAGGGCGTCGAGATCCGTCTGAAGCCAGTCCTCGAGCCCGTTCGCCATCCGCGAGAAGAAGGCAAGGATCGAGATGCCGAGCACCACACCGGGAATGACGAGGGGCCAGAGCATCATCATGGCGAGCACCGTCTTGCCGCGGAACTCGGCGCGCTCCAGCACCCAGGCATTCACCGTGCCGACGAGAACGGCGAGCAGCGCGACGGGGACGGCCACCTTGAAGCTGTTGCCGATGCTCTCGAGCCAGATCGGATCGACCAGCACGCCCGGCTTGCCGACGACGGCGCCGGAGCCCGTGAACCATTCGAGCGTGAAGCCGCGCCAGGGCGGCGACGGGAACGGGCTCGCATTGAAGGCGAAGATCGCCACGATGAGGAGCGGCGCGAACAGGAAGAGGTAGAACGCCGCGATGTAGAGCTTCCAGGCGAGGGACGGGCGGTTCATGGCGGTCAGGCCTGCTTCAGGGTGGTGCCGAGGCTCTGGCCCGTCAGGCGCAGGCCCAGCCACACGATGGCCGAGGAGAGCAGCAGGAGCAGCATGCCGAAGGCGGCTCCCTGAGGCCAGTTGAAGCGCGTGATGAACTGGGCGTAGATCTGCTCGGTGAACCACAGCCCGTTCTTGCCGCCGAGCAGCACCGGCGTGGCGAAATTGCCGACCGTGAGCATGAACACGATGATGCAGCCCGCGACGATGCCGGGCATGGCATGGGGAATGACGATGCGGCGCAACACCGTCCAGCGGCTGCCTCCGAGATCGAAGCCTGCTTCCACCACCGCAGGCTCCAGGCTTTCCAGGGCGTTGGCGAGTGGCACGATCATGAACAGCAGGCCGCCATAGACGAGGCCGAGGATCACCGCGCCGTCGTTGTAGAGAAGTTCGACCGGGCGGCCCGCAAGCCCTGCCGCCTGCAGCAGATAGGGGATCACCCCGCTCTCGCGCAGCAGGATCATCCAGCCCAACGTGCGCACAAGCTCCGAAACCCAGAACGGCAGCAGGCAGAGCAGCAGCAGCATCGCCTTGAGGCGCCCCTGCGCCACCCGGGCGATGTAGAGCGCGATGGGAAAGGCGAGCACGAGGGTGATCGCCGTGACCAGGATCGACATGGCTGCCGTGCGCGCGAAGGTGCGCCAGTAGAGCGGCTCGGTGAAGAATTCGAGATAGTTGCCGAAGCCGAACGCGTAGACCCGCGGCGCCACCCGCTCGCTGAAGGAGAGGACGAGGATCTCCACGTGCGGCAGCACGATGAGCAGCCCGAGCCACAGGATGGCGGGCGCGAGCAGCAGGAAGAGCGTGAGGCGCTGCGCCGGTTTCGCGCTCATGCGGCAAAGACCTTCATGGCATCCGCCGTCCAGCCGAGATGCACCGGCGCGCCGACCTCGATGCCGGCGAGCGGGCCGGCCTGGGGCAGCACGGCGCGCACGGGCTCGGCGAAGCCGGCCGTGTCGATGAGCAGGCTCGAAGCGGCGCCGTCGAAGAGCACGGCCGAGACGCGCCCCTCGAACCGGTTGGGCAGGTTGGCGAGAACCGACGGATCCTGCGCAAGCGCCACGGCCTCGGGGCGCACGAATGCGGACGCGGCCTGACCCGCCCTGCCCTGCCCGTGCAGCACGGCGCCGGATGGCAGCCGCATAGCGACGACACCGTTGGAAGCCGGAGCGGCCTCGCCCTGCCAGCGGTTCGTCTCGCCGACGAAGCTCGCGACGAAGGGTGTCGCCGGGCTGTGATAGAGCTCGCGCGGGCTGCCCACCTGCTCGAACCGGCCCTGGTTCATCACGGCGATGCGGTCGGACATGACCAGCGCCTCGGACTGGTCGTGCGTGATGTACGCGAAGGTCGTGTTGAAGGTCGCCTGCAGTTGCTTGAGCTCGATCTTCATGTGCTCGCGCAGCTTGAGGTCGAGCGCGCCGAGGGGCTCGTCGAGGAGAACCAGCGTGGGCTCCAGCACGAGGCAGCGGGCGATCGCCACGCGCTGCCGCTGGCCGCCCGAGAGCGCGGTCACGTGGCGATCACCGAAGCCCTTGAGGCCCACGCGCTCCAGCATGCGGTTGGCGCGCGCCTCGGCCTCGGCGCGGGACACGCCGCGGCAGGAGAGCCCATAGGCCACGTTCTCGCCCACGCTCATCATGGGAAAGAGCGCGAGGCTCTGGAACACCATGTTGACCGGACGCTTGTTGGCCGGAACGCCGATCATCGATTTACCACGGATGCGAATATCGCCGCTCGTCGGATGCTCGAACCCGGCAATCATGCGCATGAGGGTGGTCTTGCCGCAGCCGGAGGGTCCGAGGATCGAAAAGAACTCACCGGGGGCGACGCTGAAGCTCACGTCATCGACGGCGGCATGGGATCCGAAGCGCTTGGTGACGTTGACGATGTCGAGATCGGTGGGATGGGCCATGACGCTGCCAACACAAAGAGCATGCCCCGGCGAGCGCATCAGGCGGAACAGCGGAGCCGTTTTTCCGCTCGAACGATGCGCTCAATTTGAGAAGAATCATCGGACCCAAATGCGGTCGCCACTTTTGGGTCCGATGCTTGCCGGGGGATGCGATACAACAGGGTGGACGTTTACGAACCGGCCTTCAGGCGGTCGAGGATCTTGCCCTCGATCTCCTCGATGCCGGCGGGAACGGCCGGATACCACTTGATGTTGTCGATGGCGGCTTTCGGGAAGCTCTCGGCGAACTGATCCTTCAGCTTGCCCTGCATGAGCTTGTCGGCACCGTTCGAGGCCGTGAAGTTGCCGGCGGCGGCAGCGACCTTGGCTGCGATCTCGGGCCGCATGTTGAAGTTGATCCACTTGTAGGCGGCATCGTCATTGCGGCCCTTGGCGGGGATCGCGAAGGTATCGACCCAGCCCAGCGATCCCGACTTCGGCGCGATGAACTTCATGTCAGGATTTTCGGCATTGAGCTTCCATCCGCCCGTGTCCCACGCCATGGCGGCGACGATCTCGCCGGAACGCATGGCGTTGAGGAGCTGGTCCGAGCCCTCCCAGAAGAACTTCACGTTCTTCTTGCATTCGGCAAGCTTGGCGCCGACCTTCTCCATCATGGCCGTGTAGGCCTTCGTGTCATTATAGGCCGCGAAGGGATCCATGCCGTTGGCAAAGGCGAAGGCGATCAGCGCAGGCCGCTTGGCGCGGAAGCTGGTCTTTCCGGCGAGAGACGGGTCGCAGAGGTCGTTGTAGTCGGCGACCTTGGAGGCAGCCTTGGTGTTCACCACGAGGCCGTCCGTGCCCCAGATGTGGGGAACGCCGTAGACCTTGCCGTCGACGGTGGTGTTCTTCTTGGTCGCCTCGAGCATGGAGGCGATGAACTGGTCGGACTTGAGCTTGGAGAGATCGAGCGGCTTGTAGATGCCGAACTCCGCCTGCGGGCCGGCGATGCGGTCCTGGCTCGGCTGGGCGAGGTCGAAGCCGGCACCCTGGGTGGCGCGCAGCTTGGAGATCATCTCCTCGTTGTTGGAGGTGGTCACCTCGACTTCGATGCCGGTCTCCTTGGTGAACTGAGCCACGACATCGGCCGGCGCATAGCCCGACCAGGTCAGGAGCCGCAGCTTCTCGGCGGCCTCGGCCGATCCGACGACCATGAGAGCGGCAAAGGCAGTTGCCAGCTTCAGGCTGGCGCGTTTCGTCAACATCCTCGTCCTCCAGTGTGGTTGGGCTTTTACCCATGTTCCCCAGTTGCAAAACTATATGACACTTGCACGACGCGCTAGAGGTTTCGGAGCCGGCTCAGGAACGAGGTCCTCGGGCTGACAAGAGCGCCTCCCCCCGCTAAGGATGAGCTTAGCCGTTCCGGAGCCCGATGCGATGCGCACCTTCTACCCCGAAATAGAACCCTATGATCACGGCATGCTCGACGTCGGCGACGGGCACCGGATCTATTGGGAACTGTGCGGCAATCCGCAGGGCAAGCCCGTGGTCTTCCTGCACGGCGGCCCGGGCGGCGGCTGCACGCCGACGCAGCGCCGGCTGTTCGATCCGGAGAAGTACAGGATCCTGCTCTTCGACCAGCGCGGCTGCGGGCGCTCGACGCCCTATGCGAGCCTGGAGGCCAACACCACCTGGCATCTCGTGGCCGACATCGAGCGCCTGCGCGCCATGATCGGTGTGGACAAGTGGATGGTGTTCGGCGGCTCCTGGGGCTCGACCCTGGCGCTCGCCTATGCCGAGACGCACCCCGAGCGCGTCACCGAGCTCGTGCTGCGGGGCATCTTCACCCTCCGCCGCTCGGAGCTGCTCTGGTACTACCAGGAGGGTGCCTCCTGGATCTTCCCCGACAAGTGGGAGGGCTTCCTCGCGCCCATCCCTGAAGCAGAGCGCGGGGACCTGATGGCGGCCTACCGCAAGCGCCTGGTCGATCCCGATCCGGCCGTTCGGGCGAGAGCCGCGCGGGCCTGGAGCCTGTGGGAGGGCGAGACGATCACGCTCCTGCACAACCAGGGCTACAGCGACCAGTTCGGCGACGAGCACTACGCCATCGCCTTCGCCCGGATCGAGAACCACTACTTCGTCCACGAGGGCTGGTTCGAGGAGGGTCAGCTCATCCGCGACGCCCACCGCCTGAGAGGTATCCCAGGCGTGATCATCCAGGGCCGCTACGACATCGCCACGCCCCCCAAGACCGCGTGGGACCTGCACAAGGCCTGGCCCGAGGCCAGGTTCATCATGGTGCCGGATGCGGGCCACGCGGTGACCGAGCCCGGCATCCTGCACCATCTCATCGAGGCGACGGACGCGTTCGCGAGGTAAAAGCGACTAACAGAGCGTCATCCCGGACGAAGCGCAGCGAAGATCCGGGATCGCGTAACGAGTGTGGCGCTGTTCACCTCTCCCAGTGGGAGAGGTCGCGCCTTTAGGCGCGGGTGAGGGGTTACAGCCTCATCCGTGGAGGACACTCACCCCTCACCCCAACCCTCTCCCTCAGGGAGAGGGAGTGCGCTCTATCATGCACCCGATCCCGGATCGGCTTGCGCCGTCCGGGATGACAACCCTAAAAACCTACTTCGCGGTCCAGCCGCCATCCATCGACAGGTTGGTTCCCGTCATCTGGCTCGCGGCGTCCGAGCAGAGGAAGACGGCCAGCGCCGCCACCTGGTCGACGGTCACGAACTGCTTGGTGGGCTGCGCCTCGAGCAGGACGTCGTTGATCACCTGCTCGCGGGTGAGGCCGCGGGCCTTCATGGTGTCGGGGATCTGGTTCTCGACCAGCGGCGTCCAGACATAGCCGGGGCTGATGCAGTTGACCGTGATGCCATGGGTGGCGAGTTCCAGCGCCACCGTCTTGGTGAGGCCCGCGATGCCGTGCTTGGCGGCCACGTAGGCCGACTTGAAGGGCGAGGCCACCAGCGAATGGGCCGAGGCCGTGTTGATGATGCGGCCCCACTTGCGCGCCTTCATGCCGGGCACGGCGGCGCGGATGGCGTGGAAGGCGGAGGACAGGTTGACGGCGATGATCTGGTCCCATTTCTCGACCGGGAAATCCTCCACCGGCGAGACGAACTGGATGCCCGCGTTGTTGACCAGGATGTCGACGCCCCCGAAGGTGCGCTCGCCCAGGCGCACCATCTCCTCGATCTCATCGCTTTTCAGCATGTTGGCCGGCGAATAGACGGCCTTGACGCCGAACTCGCTCTCGATGGCGGCGCGGGTCTTCTCGATCGCGGCTTCGTCGCCCAAGCCGTTGAGCACGACGTTGGCGCCCTCCTTGGCGAGTGCCCGGGCAATGGCCAGGCCGATGCCGCTGGTCGAACCGGTGACGACGGCGGTCTTGGATGTCAGGGTCATGGTCTACTCCGCGTGGGCCTGGGCTGCAGGCTACAGGTGAGAGGTGGCATACAGAAGCCATGGGCGGGGGTGAGCCTAGCAAAAAGGAGGATGGAAGGCAGACGTCCCGTGCGCTTCGCCCATGAGCGGCTTGCATGTCCTGCGCTCTTGACCCGGCCCCGCCTCTCGGGCCTCCATGGAAAAGACGAGATGCCGTTTCGTCAAACGGAGTGGGGGCCCGGTGCAGACACCCAAGATACTTCCCTGCGGCGACAGCGCCCTGACCGTCGAGTTCGGGAGCGTTATCGACCCGGATCTCAACGGGATGGTCCTGGCGCTCGACGAGATCGTCCGCGCCCGTGCCCCGGCCGGGCTGATCGAGACCGTGCCGACCTACCGCTCGCTCACGATTCAGTTCGATCCGGTGGAAACCGACTATGATGTCCTGGTGGGGCTCCTCACGGAGGCGACGAAGGACCTCGCCCCACGCAACTCGGTGGGCCGACGCTGGCGCGTGCCGGTGGTCTACGGCGGCGAATACGGCAGCGACCTGGAGGAGGTCGCCGGGATCCACGGCCTGACTCCGAACCAGGTGATCGAGATTCACTCATCTGCCGTCTACCGCATCTACATGATCGGTTTTCTGCCAGGCTTCACCTATCTCGGCGGCCTCGACAGGCGGATCGCCACGTCCCGTCGGCTTCATCCTCGGGCAAAAATCCCGGCTGGCACGATCATGATCGGCGGCGAGCAGGCGGGTATCGCTCCCATGGACATGCCGAGCGGCTGGCACAATCTCGGCCTGACCCCCGTCCGGCCCTACGCGCCGGAGCGCGATCCGGTCTTCCTGTTCGCGGCCGGCGACGAGATCGTCTTCGAGCCCGTCGATGCCTCGCGCTGGGATGCAATGGAGAAGGCTGCGCGCGCCGGCGAGCCCGTGGCAGAGGAGATCCGCCCATGATCGACCTCACGGTGAAATCCTGCGGCCCCATGACGGCACTGCAGGATCGGGGCCGCCTCGGCTACCAGCGCTTCGGCGTCTCGCCGTCCGGCGCCATGGACCCGCGGGCGCTCGCCCTGGCCAATGCCCTGGTCGGCAACCCGCCGGAGACGGCGGCGATCGAGTTCGTCAATCTCGGCGGCACGTTTGCCTGCGAGGGCGGCCCCCTCCGCCTCGCCCTCGCCGGGGCCGGCGCGCCCCTGAAGATCGACGGAACCCCCGTGCCGCCGCTCACTTCCGCTCTCCTGCAGGAGGGACAGGTCCTGGAAGTCGGGCATCCGCGCAGCGGCACCTTCGCCTATCTCGCCGTGGCCGGGGGCTATGCCGTCGAGCCGCAATTGGGCAGCCTCTCGTTCCACCTGCGCTCCCGCCTCGGCGGCCTGAAGGGCGCTCCGCTCCAGGCTGAAAATCGCCTGCCCTGCCGGCCGGAGGCACAGGCGGGCGCGCCGATGCAGCTGAGTGTCGACATCCCTGAAGACACCGGCCCGATCCGGGTCATGCTCGGGCCGCAGGACGATTACTTCACGCCTGAAAGCATTCGCTTGTTCCTGGAAAGCGAATTCACCATCAGCTCCCAGGCCGACCGGATGGGCTTCCAGCTCACCGGGCCCAAGCTCGATCACGCCAAGGGGTTCAACATCGTTTCGGACGGGATCGTGGCCGGACACATTCAGGTGCCGGGCAGCGGCCAGCCGATCGTGCTGATGCGCGACCGGCAGACGGCGGGCGGCTATCCGAAGATCGCGACCGTCATCAGCGCGGACCTTCCCCGCCTTGCCCAGCTGCGCCCCGGCGCAGGCGTACGCTTCAGGGCCGTGGAGCGGGAGGAGGCCGTGGCGGCTGCGCGCCAGCTGAGGGACTGGATCGCGTCCCTTCCCTCGAAGCTCGAACCCATGCACTTCAGCCTGACGACGGAGCATCTCCTGAGCCGCAACCTGATCGGCGGCACGGTCGACGCGCTCTCGTCCGCCGCACACGACTAAAAAGGGCGCCGGTCCGGCGCCCTTCCCGTTCACTGTGTTCTGACGCCGCTCTCGTCGATGCGGTCTGTGGCGCCCGCGGCCTTTGCCTCGCGGCGGCGCTCGTGCAGGATCCATTCCGTGTAGCCGTTGGGCTGTTCCGCGCCCTTGAAGACGAGATCGCAGGCGGCCTGGAAGGCGGGGCCGTCGAAGCCCGGCGCCATCGGGCGGTAGAGCGGGTCGCCCGCATTCTGCCGGTCCACCACCTCCGCCATGCGCCGCAGGGTCTGCATCACCTGGTCCTGCGTGACGATGCCATGGCGCAGCCAGTTGGCGAGGTGCTGGCTTGAGATGCGCAGCGTCGCCCGGTCCTCCATCAGGCCCACATCGTGGATGTCCGGCACCTTCGAGCAGCCGACGCCCTGGTCGACCCAGCGCACCACGTAGCCCAGGATACCCTGGCAGTTGTTGTCGAGCTCCTGCTGCACCGCATCCGGCGCCCAGTTGGACTGCGACACCGGGATGGTGAGGATGTCCGAGAGCTTTGCGCGCGGGCGCGACTTCAGCTCGGCCTGACGCGCCTGCACGCTCACCTGATGGTAGTGCAGCGCATGCAGGGTCGCGGCGGTGGGCGACGGTACCCAGGCCGTGGTGGCGCCGGCCTGCGGGTGGCCGATCTTCTGGGCCAGCATGTCGGCCATCTTGTCGGGCGCGGCCCACATGCCCTTGCCGATCTGCGCCTTGCCGGGCAGGCCGCAGCCTAAGCCCACATCCACGTTGTTGTCCTCATAGGCCTTGATCCAGGCCGTCGACTTCATGTCGTTCTTGCGGATCATCGGGCCGGCTTCCATGGAGGTGTGGATCTCGTCGCCCGTGCGGTCCAGGAAGCCGGTGTTGATGAACACGATGCGCTCGCTCGCGGCCTGGATGCATGCCTTGAGGTTGACCGAGGTGCGCCGCTCCTCGTCCATGATGCCCATCTTGAGGGTGTTGCGGGGAAGTCCCAGCATGTCCTCGACGCCGGCGAAGAGGTCATTGGCGAAGGCCACCTCGTCCGGCCCGTGCATCTTGGGCTTCACGATATAGACGGAGCCGGCGCGGCTGTTGCGCAGGGGACCCGAGCCCTTCAGGTCGTGGACGGCGATCAGCGAGGTGACGGCCGCATCGAGGATGGTTTCAGGGATCTCATCGCCCGCCTCGTCGAGCACCGCATCGGTGAACATGTGGTGGCCCACATTGCGCACCAGCATGAGGCTGCGCCCGTGGAGCCGCAGTTCGCCGCCGTTCACGGAGGTATAGATCCGGTCCGGGTTGAGCCTGCGCTCGACGGTCTTGCCGCCCTTCTCGAAGCTCTCGGTGAGGTCGCCCTTCATCAGGCCGAGCCAGGTGCGGTAGACCTGCACCTTGTCCTCGGCATCTACCGCCGCCACCGAGTCCTCCAGGTCCATGATGGTGGAGACCGCCGATTCCATCACCACGTCGGCGATGCCGGCCGGGTCCTCGGCTCCGATGGGGTGCGAGCGGTCGATGCGGATGTCGAGGTGCAGGTTGTTGTGGCGCAGCAGCACGGACGAGGGGCGACCCGCCTCGCCCTGGTAGCCGACGAGCTGGGCAGGGTCGGCAAGCCCTGTTTCGGTGCCGTCCTGAAGCGTCACGATCAGCGCGCTGCCCTGGATGGCATAGGAGGCCGCGTCCCGGTGGCTGCCGCCGGCGAGCGGCGCCGCCTGGTCGAGCACCTCGCGGGCGCGGGCGACGACCTTGGCGCCACGGGCCTTGTTGTAGCCGCCGGAGCGGGTGGCTCCATCGTCCTCCGGAATGGCATCCGTGCCGTAGAGGGCATCGTAGAGGCTGCCCCAGCGGGCATTGGCGGCGTTCAGCGCATAGCGGGCGTTGGAGACCGGCACCACGAGCTGCGGACCGGCAATGCGGGCGATCTCGTCGTCCACGTTCTGCGTCCGGACGGCAAAATCCTCGGGCTCCGGCAGCACATAGCCGATATCGCGCAGGAACCGCTCATACTCGGCCTGATCGAAAGCTTGGCCCTTTCGGGCGCGGTGATATTCGTCGATCTGGGCCTGGATCCTGTCGCGCACAGCGAGAAGTTCCCGGTCGCGGGGCGCGAATTCCCGGACGAGCCCGGCCAGGCCCCTCCAGAAGGCATCGGCCGAGACTCCGGTATAGGCCAGTGCCTCCCGCTCGATGAACTCGTGAAGAACCGGGGCAACCTGGAGGCCGTTGGTCTGGATGCGCGTCATCGTTCCCGCTTTCGGTGGATTTGAGGATCCTGGCCTTAGCTTAAGGCGGGGGAACTAAAAATGAAGATCACCGCGCTTTCCATGAGACGAAGGGCTGATGGAAGCGCGTCGCCAACAAAAAAGCCGCCTGAAGCGGCGGCCTTTTTTGGAAGGATTTGGTGGAGCTGAGCGGGATCGAACCGCTGACCTCGTGAATGCCATTCACGCGCTCTCCCAACTGAGCTACAGCCCCATCTGAGCTGCGGCGTTTGGGGCGCCGCAGGGGTCGCTGCCGAAGCAGAGGCGGCTTCTATAGTCGCCTCTGCTCCCGGGTTCAAGCCTCTTCGTCGTCTTCCAGATCGCTGTCGATCAGATCCGACACGTCGTCGTCGCCCTCCTCCTCATCCTCGAGGAAGGTGTCGTCATCGGCCACGTCGTCGCCCACGTCGATGTCATCGTCGACCGGGATGTCCTTGTCCGCCTCGCCGGCCTCGACCTCATCGAGGGAGACGAGCTCCGGCCCCACCGATTCGAGCTCGACCTCGTCGTCATCGACCTGGCGGGCGACGGCCGGCGCCGCCGCGCGGCTCATGCCCACGGCCTGGAAAACGGTGCCGCATTTCGGGCAGACCGCCGGGTCCTTGTTGAGATCGTAGAATTTTGCGCCGCAGCTCATGCACTGGCGCTTCAAGCCGAGTTCCGGTTTGGCCACGGGAGATTGCCTTGATCAGTGTGAATGGTCGGGAAGGCTCCGTTAGTCGCGAAGGGGATGGCTTGTCAAATAGGAAATTGCCGGAGGGGACGCTCCGGCCAGCTTGCGCGTGACGGCGAGAAAACGCCGTGTTAGGAGCCCGCCCTGACGAGAAGGCTCAAGGAACCCCAGAGATGTCGCACGCGCATGGATCGCCGTCCCCGGTCGCCAGCAGGTCCGGAACGCCCCTGAAGGGGCGCCTGCGCGTTCCCGGCGACAAGTCGATCTCCCACCGTTCCATGATCTTCGGCCTGCTCTCCATCGGCGAGACCCGGGTCGAGGGGCTCCTGGAAGGCGACGACGTCCTACGCACGGCGGAAGCCTGCCGGGCGCTCGGCGCCACCATCACCCGCGAGGCTCCCGGCCGCTGGCGGATCGCCGGCGTGGGCATCGGCGGCCTGAAGGAGCCCTCCGGCGTGCTCGATTTCGGCAATGCAGGCACCGGCTCGCGCCTGATGATGGGCGTGGCGGGCAGTCACCCGATCACCTCGACCTTCGATGGCGACGCTTCCCTGCGCAAGCGCCCCATGCGCCGGATCCTCGACCCTCTGACCAGGATGGGGGTGACCGTGGTGAGCGAGGCCGAAGGCGGACGGGTGCCCCTGACCCTGCGCGGCCCCCGGGAGACGGTCCCGATCACCTACGAGACCCCGGCCGCCTCGGCCCAGATCAAGTCCGCGATCCTCCTCGCCGGCCTCAATTCCCCAGGCCGGACCACCGTGATCGAGCGCGAGGCGACCCGAGACCACACGGAACGGATGCTGCGCCATTTCGGGGCGAGCGTGGAAGTCGTCACCCATGGCGCCGAGGGCCGTGCCATCACCCTGCAGGGCCAACCGGAGCTGCGCGGCACCGACATCGTGGTGCCCTCCGACCCCTCCTCGGCCGCCTTCCCCCTGGTGGCGGCGCTGATCACCCCCGGCTCGGACGTGGTAATCGAGGGCGTGATGATGAACCCCCTGCGCACCGGCCTCATCACCACGCTCCTGGAGATGGGCGCCGCCATCGAGCGCCTGAACGAGCGCGACGAAGGCGGCGAGACGGTGGCAGACCTGCGCGTCCGGCACAGCCGGCTTACCGGCGTCACCGTTCCCCACGGCCGAGCTCCTTCCATGATCGACGAGTACCCGATCCTGGCGGTCGCGGCCTCCTTTGCCGACGGCACGACCCGGATGCAGGGCCTGCACGAGCTCAGGGTGAAGGAATCCGACCGCCTAGCGGCCGTGGCCGCCGGCCTCGAGCAGGCGGGCGTCGCGCACGAGATCGAGGGCGACGACCTCATCGTCCACGGCTCCGGCGGCAAGGTCCGCGGCGGCGGCAGCCCGGTCGCCACCCATCTGGACCACCGCATCGCCATGTCCTTCCTGGTCATGGGCCTGGCGAGCGCCGAGCCCATGACGGTGGACGACGGCGCCATGATCGCGACGAGCTTCCCCACCTTCATCCCGCTCATGCGGGAACTCGGTGCCGCGATCCAGGACTGAGCCGGCCATGATCATCGCCATCGACGGCCCCGCCGCCTCGGGCAAGGGCACCCTCGGCAAGCGCCTCGCGGAGCATTACGGCTTCGCCCATCTCGACACGGGGCTCCTCTACCGGGCGGTCGCCCGGGTCCTCATGGACCGGAACATCCCCCTCGCGGACAGGGAGGCGGCAACGGAAGTCGCGCTCAACCTCGACGTCTCGCACCTGGAGGACGATTCCCGACTCCGGGGCGCGGCCATGGGCGAGGCCGCCTCGGTGGTCTCCGCCTACCAGCCGGTGCGTAATGCGCTCCTCGCCTTCCAGCGCGGCTTCGGGGCCCAGGCCTCGGGCGCGGTGCTCGACGGACGGGATATCGGCACTGTCGTCAGGCCCGATGCCGACGTGAAGCTCTTCATCACCGCCGCTCCCGAGGAGCGGGCCCGGCGCCGGCACCGCGAGCTTCTCGGCCGGGGCGAGCAGGCGGAATACGAGAGGATCCTGGAGGATATCCGCCGCCGGGACGAGCGGGACATGAACCGCAGCACCGCCCCGCTGAAGGCGGCCGCCGACGCCGTCACCCTCGACACGACCCATCTCGACCCGGACGCCGCCTTCCAGGAGGCGCTCAAGATCGTGGAGGCCAAGCGCCCATAGGGCTCTGGTCTCAGGACAACCTTGCCTTAATTTCAGAAGCTGGCACAGTCTTCCGACCAACCCGGCTCCCTGCAAGGAGGCTCCGATGGTTCGTTCCGGCTTCATCCGCCTAGCCGCTGGCCTCGCCTGCCTGTGGGTGCTTCTCGCGCCTCCTGCCCAGGCCCAGGCCGACAAGGACGTCGACCTCGCTCTCGTGGTTGCCGTCGACATCTCCTTCTCCATGGACACGGACGAGCAGGCCTTGCAGCGGGAGGGCTTCGCTCAAGCGTTCCGCTCCAAGCAAGTCCACGATGCAATCCGTAACGGAATGCTGGGGCGGATCGCCGTCACCTACATGGAATGGGCCGGTTCGCCGGATCAGAAGGTGATCGTGCCCTGGACGATCCTCGACAATTCCGAGAGCCTGATGGCCTTTGCCGAGAGGATCGCCTCGACGCCGCTGCGCCGGGCGCAGCGAACCTCGATCTCCAGCGCCATCGACTTCAGCGTGAAGCTTCTGGGGGAGAGCGGGCTCAATGCCACGCGGCAGGTGATCGACATCTCCGGCGACGGCCCCAACAACCAGGGGCGCTTCGTGCTGGAGGCGCGCGACGAAGCCGTGGCCAAGGGCATCACCATCAACGGGCTGCCGATCATGCTGCGCCAGCCCGGCTATCTCGACATTCCGGACCTCGACATCTACTACAAGGACTGCGTGATCGGCGGCCAGGGCGCGTTCACGGTCCCGGTTCGGGAGCGCGACCAGTTCGTGGAGGCGATCAAGACAAAGATCCTGCTCGAGATTGCCAACCTCATGCCCGACCAGCCCCTGATCAGCCGTGTTCAGACCCCTTCGCGCACCAACTGCCTCGCCGGCGAGATGCAGTGGCGTGACCGCTGGAGCAATTGAGCAGTTCTTCCCATGAAACAGATGACCCTGGCGCTCGTGGCCCACGACGCCAAGAAGGACGACATGGCCGAATTTGCCGCCATGTACGAAAGCGACCTTCGCCCCTTCTCCCTCTTCGCCACGGGAACGACCGGTGGGCGCGTGATGGAGCGCTGCCCTTCGCTTTCCGTCACCAGGCTCAAGAGCGGTCCGCTCGGAGGCGACCAGCAGATCGGCGCGATGATCGCGGAGGGCCGCATCGACGCCCTGTTCTTCTTTGTCGATCCCCTCTCGCCGCACCCGCACGACGTGGACGTAAAGGCCCTGATGCGCCTTGCGCTCGTCTATGACATTCCCATGGCGCTCAACCGCGCCACGGCGGGACGGTTGATCGAGTCGTTCAGGGACTAGGGGCAGGGCCCAATCGGATGGGCTGGACGTGCGAACCTCGCGGCTGGCCGCCCACGACTCTGTACCAACAGCCTCAACGTCTTACGCACTTGCCCGCCGATAGAGAGCCAGGGAACCTGCCAGGGTCAGGAGGGCAGCGCCGCAAATCCGATCCAGCCAAAGAGCTCCGGAGCGCTTCAGAACACGCATAGCCTGTGAGCCGAGAACGGCATAGGCCAGCATGATCAGGAAATCGAGGGAGGCGAAGATCAGCGCCAGCACTACATATTGCGGCACTTGAGGTGAGGTCGGGACGATGAACTGGGGTAGGAACGCGGAGAAGAACAGATAACCCTTCGGATTGGTAATCGCCACGAGAAGACTCTTGAGGAAAAGCGAACGCGGGGTACCCGGTCCGCCATCTGTCGCCGCATGGAGGGATGGGTCGAGCGTCCCTTTCGAGCGCAGCAGCATGATCCCGAGATAGGCTAGGTACCCGACCCCGAGCCACTTCACGAGAGAGAACCAGAACTCGGAGGCGGCGAGCAACGCGCCGAGCCCCAATGCAACGGCGCCGATCAGGATAAAGTCCGAAACCACTGCGCCGGCCATCCCGTAGCATGCCCGCGACACGCCGTAGCGCGAGCCGTTGGTCAATGCCAATAAGACTGTAGGTCCGGGGGTTGCAATGCCGACGAACGCCACCAGTGCGAAGGCGAGAAGGGTCAGGCTGTTCATGAGAGCTCCTTCCGAGCATTGTCCCCGACTTTTAACTGATTCGGTCGTCTGTCTGTTATCAGGACAGCAGTCCTTGCAAGACTCAAGGCCACCCTTCCGGGTTTTTTGCTCAAGGGCCGATTAGCACCAGAACGCGATGATGGTGGCCAGCGCAACGGCGGAAGCGAAGTTGGCTGCAAAATTGTCGTAGCGGATTGCGAGGCGCCGGAAGTCCTTTAGGCGGCAGAACGCTGCCTCGATGCGCCAGCGCTCGCAATAATGCAACGGGTCGTGCCGAAACCGAGCGCTTGCAGGAACGCGTCCCAGGGAGCACGGGCAGGATGCTGTTCGCCTTCAGATCGCGGCGCAGGTTGTTGGCGCCGTAGGTCCGATCTGCGACAAGCCGCTTAAGGCGGCCCGGTGCGGCTGCGATCACCGCAGGCGCAGTCCTCACGTCCGAGGCGTTGCCCGCAGTCAGGTTGATGACGGCTGGCCGCCCGAGAACGTCAGCAAGGATGTGGATCTTGGTGGTCTGACCGCCGCGCGACGGGTCGGTTCTTTGGCGTGAACGGCTCCAGCACTGCTCATTGCTCATCCGAGAGCCAAAATAGGTCCGCCAGTGCCATCCCCATCGTCACTGCAAGGCAGTAGTCTGAGCGGAATCACTGAGCCTGAGCGAGCATCTGATCGGATTCAGACCCTAGGTCCCCCGCGGCTTCGCGCGCCGCGTCGGCGGCGCAGTCAGCGGGTCCTCGGGCCAGGGATGCTTCGGGTACTGCCCGCGCATGTCGGCCCGCACCGCCGCCCAGGAGCCGCGCCAGAAGCCCGGCAGGTCGCGGGTGATCTGGATCGGCCGATGGGCCGGGGAGAGCAGGTGCAGGATGAGCGGCACGCGCCCGGCGGCGATGGTCGGATGCTTGTCGAGGCCGAAGAGTTCCTGCACCCGCACGGCCAGAACAGGCCCCTCCTCCGCGCCGTAATCGACCGGAATCTGCGAGCCGGTCGGCACTTCGACATGGGTTGGCGCCTCCGCATCAAGCCGCCGCTGCAGATTCCAGGGCAGCAGGCCGCGCAGGGCCTCGCTCAGAAGGTCGGGACCGATCTCGCCGAGGCTGCTATTTCCCACGAGATGCGGAGCCAGCCACTCGTCGGCCGTTCGCGCCAACGCCTCGTCCGACAGGTCCGGCCATTCCTCGCCCTCGGCTTGGCGCAGGAACATCACCCGCTCGCGCCACTGAGCGAGCGCCTTCGACCAGGGCAGCACGTCGAGGCCGAGCGAGACAAGACCCTCCGCGAGTGCCCGCGCCGCCTCCTCCGTCTGCGGCACCTTCAGCGGCCGCTCGCTCAGCACGAGGGCTCCCAGGCGCCGCACGCTCCGCGCACGCAAGGCCCGTGCCTGACGGTCGAAGGCGATCTCGTCGCGCTGCTCGATGGCGGAGCCGAACAGATCCTCGATCTCTTCCGGAGAGATGGCAGCCGCCGCCAGAATCCTCGCGGAGGCTGCGCCGCCGGCAATTTCGGCAACGGCCAGATAAGGCTCCTTCGCCAGCCGCTCGTGGGCTTCGAGCGAGGCGCCGCGCCCGTTGGCCATGAGGTACTCGCCCGGCTTGCCGCGAGCCTTGGCGAGCCGATCGGGATAGGCGAGCGTCAGCAGCGCGCCGATGGAGCGCAGCTCGCCCTTCGATGCCCCGTTGCTGCCCCTCGCCCAGCCTTCCGCCATGCGGCGCATGTCCTCGGCGCGCTTGGAGCGTTCGCGCCGATAGCGCTCGATGCGCTCGGCAAGATCCACCGCATCGCCGCCCAGACCCCGCTCGACGAGCACGGCGGCCACATCCGCCGCATCGCGCGCCTGCCCGCTCTCGCCGGCAAGCAGCACCATGCGCGCGAGGCGCGGCGGCAGCGGCAGGTCGCGCATGCGGCGCCCGACCTCCGTGATGCGCCCCTCGGCATCAAGGGCGCCGAGCTGCAGCAGCAGCGTCCTTGCCTCCTTCAGGGCAGGCGCGGGCGGCGGATCGAGGAAGGCGAGCGCCGTCGGATCGGCGACACCCCAGGCGGCGCAATCGAGCAGGAGGGGGCTGAGGTCGGCGGACAGGATTTCGGGGCGTGCGAAAGGTTCCAGAGCACCGGTCGCCGCCTCCTCCCAGAGGCGGTAGCACACGCCCGGCTCCGTGCGCCCCGCACGGCCCCGGCGCTGGTCGGCGGCGGCGCGGGAAACACGCACCGTCTCCAGGCGGGTGAGGCCGATATTCGGCTCGTAGACGGGAACGCGGGCGAGGCCCGAATCGATCACGACCCGCACGCCTTCGATGGTGAGCGAGGTTTCGGCGATGGAGGTGGCGAGCACCACCTTGCGCCGTCCAGGCCTGGCGGGACTGACGGCGAGATCCTGCTCGCCCCGCTCCAGGGCGCCGTAGAGCGGCGCGATGTTGACGGCCGGATCGGTGATCCGCTCGCGCAAGATTGCCTCGACCCGGCGGATCTCCCCCTGCCCGGGCAGGAAGACGAGGAGGGAGCCGCCTTCGGCCCTCAGGGCGCGGGTGACGGCATCGGCCACCTGCTCCTCGATGCGGCGGTTGGGATCGCGCCCCAGATAGCGGGTCTCCACCGGATAGGCACGGCCCTCGGATTCGACGACGGGCGCATCGCTCAGCAATCTCGCCACCCGCGCGCCGTCGAGGGTCGCGGACATGACGAGGAGGCGGAGATCCTCGCGCAGGCCGCCTTGCGCATCGAGCGCGAGCGCAAGGCCGAGATCTGCATCGAGGGAGCGCTCGTGGAACTCGTCGAAGAGAACGGCGGCGACGCCCTCCAGCGCCGGATCGTCCAGGATCATGCGGGCGAAGACGCCCTCGGTCACCACCTCGATCCGCGTCCTGCGACTCACCTTCGATCCGAGGCGCACGCGCAGGCCCACGGTCTCCCCCACCGCCTCGCCCAGGGTCTGGGCCATGCGCGCCGCGGCAGCGCGGGCGGCCAGTCGGCGCGGCTCCAGCACGATGATCTTAGCCCCGTTCAGCCACGGCTCGTCGAGCAGCACCAGCGGCACCCGCGTGGTCTTGCCCGCGCCGGGCGGCGCCACGAGCACCGCGTTGGGGCACGTGCGCAGGTTCGCCGTCAGGTCGCCGAGAACGGCATCGATGGGCAGGGAGGTGTCGAAAGCGCGCATGCCGCCTGATGGCTCAAGCCGCCGAAGAGAGCAAGTGGTCAGACCGGAAAGCCATACCCCCGCAGTTCCGCCGCCAAGTTGGCTCCTTCGACGCAATGGATGGCGTGCATGCCCACGTTGCGGGCCGCCTCCACATTGGGCTTGGAATCGTCGATGAACACGCAATCCTCAGCCTTGAGCCCGTAGCGGTCGAGCAGGAGATGGTAGATGGCCGGATCGGGCTTCAGCAGGCGCTCGTCGCCTGACACGATGACGCCGTCGAAGCCTGCCAGGAACGGGAAGCGCTCCTTGGCCAGGATGAACTTGGGACCGGAAAAATTCGTGATGCAGTAGTTCGGCACACCCGCCTCGCGCAGGCGCAGCAGCAGGGCCACATGATCCTCGAACACGCCGGAGACGGTCTCGCTCCAGCGCTCGTGGAAGGCGCGGATGTGGCTCTCGTGCTTGGGATGGTCCTTGACGAGAAGGGCCACGGCCTCATCCCAGTCGCGCCCGCGATCCTGCTCCACGTTCCAGTCATGGGTGCAGACATTCGACAGGAACCACTCCATCTCCGCCTCGTCATCGAAGATGGTGCGGTAGAGGTTGCGAGGGTCCCAGCGCAGCAGGACATTGCCGATATCGAACACGACGGTAGTAGGCTGCCCCATGGTCAAGTTACTTTCCTTCAATTCTCTTCGAGGGTGTTTAGCCTTGCAGAGACGGCCACGCCACCCTCAAGATCCGCGAGGTGCCTCAGAGACCTGAATGACTGGAGAGCTTTCAACCTGAACCGCGGCTGAAGCTTTCCAGGATCAAGAAGGCAGTGATCGCGGGTTTCCCGATTTTGACCGTTGAGGTTGCGATGACCGAGCATGTATCGCTCCTGCAATATGGGCTTGTCGCGTTGTGCGCCCTCCTCACGGGAACGATCGGCGGCATTGCCGGCTACGGTACGGGCCTTCTCATGCCGCTGGTCCTCGTTCCGATCGTCGGGGCCGAACCTGTTGTTCCCATCATCGGTCTGTCGGCCCTGTTCACCAATGCCAGCCGCATCATGGCTTTCCGAAAGGAACTCGACGCGCGCCGCGCCCTCCTGATCGGCGGAATGGCCCTGCCGACCTGCATGCTCGGAGCCTACGGCTACGCGTTCCTGACCGGCCGCGGAGCCGCCATCACCATCGGCACCTTCCTGATCCTGATGGTTCCGACGCGGCTTTATCTGAAGCGGCGGCAGATGAAGCTGTCCGGCGGCGCTCTCGCGGCTGCAGGAGCAGGATACGGGCTGCTCGTCGGCGGCACGGCAGGGTCGGGCGTCGTCCTGCTGTCGATCCTCATGGCGTCAGGCCTGAACGGGCGCGCGGTGATTGCAACGGATGCCGCAATCTCACTGGCCCTGGGCGTCGCAAAGTCAGGCGTCTTTCAGGTGTTTGGCGCCCTGCCGTCCTCATCCTGGGTCATGGCCGCGATCATCGGACTGGCGGCAACACCGGGAGCCTTCATCGCCAAGCGGCTTACGGAGGCGCTGCCGATCCACATCCACAACACCATTCTGGACGCCGCCATCGTCTGTGGCGGCGTCATCCTTGTCGTGCAGGGTCTGCGTTGACCTAGCCGCCGATATTGTAGGCGGCGAGCGCCGCCATGTTGACGATGTCGTTGTCGGTAGCGCCCAGCGAGACGATCTGCACCGGCTTGTCGAGACCCACCACGAGCGGCCCCAGCACCATCGCGCCGCCGAGTTCCTGCAGCATCTTGGTGGAGATGGAGGCCGAGTGGAAGGCGGGCATGACGAGCACGTTGGCGGTGTCCGTCAGGCGACTGAAGGGATATTGCGCCATGGCGTCCCGGTTGAGGGCCACATCCGCCGCCATCTCGCCGTCGTACTCGAAATCGACGCGCATTTGATCGAGGATCCTCACGGCCTCCTGGATCTTCTCCGCCCGCTCCGCCCTGGGGTGTCCGAAGGTCGAGAAGGAGAGGAGCGCCACGCGCGGCTCGTAGCCGAGACGACGAGCCACACCGGCCGATTCGATCGCGATCTCGGCGAGTTCCTGCGCGGTGGGCATCTCGTGAATGGCGGTGTCCGCCACCAGCACCGTACGGCCGCGCGCCAGGCAGAGCGAGATGCCGATCACCCGGTGGCCGGGCTTGGCGTCGATCACGTGGCGCACGTCTGCGAGCGCCGTCGAGTAGTTGCGGGTCGCGCCAGTCACCATGGCGTCCGCATCGCCCAAGGCCACCATGGAGGCGGCGAAGTGGTTGCGGTCCTGGTTGATCATGCGCTGGCAGTCGCGGAACAGATAACCCTTGCGCTGCAGGCGCTCGTAGAGGAACTGCGCATAGGTCGCGTTGCGCGAGGACAGCCGCGCGTTGTGGATCTCGATGCCATCCCGGCCCTCGAGATCGATGCCCGCCTGGGCCGCAGTCTCCATGATCCGGTCCTCGCGTCCCACGAGGATGGCTTTGCCGAGCCCCTGGTTCATGAAGGACAGGGCGGCGCGGATCACCTGCTCCTCCTCGCCTTCGGCGAAGACCACGCGCTTGGGGAACTTGCGTACGCGCTCGAAGATGCGGTTGAGCGTGCCGGCCACCGGATCGCGCCGGGCCGACAGCTGCGCCTTGTAGGCGCGCATGTCGACGATCGGGCGGCGCGCGACGCCCGTATCCATCGCCGCCTTTGCCACGGCCATCGGGATCGTATGGATCAGGCGCGGGTCGAAGGGCACGGGAATGATGTAGTCGCGCCCGAAGCGCGGGCGCGCGCCCTGGTAGGCGGCGGCCACCTCGTCGGGAACGTCCTCGCGGGCGAGTTCCGCCAATGCCTGGGCGGCGGCGATCTTCATCTCCATGTTGATCGTGGTCGCCTGCACGTCCAGCGCTCCGCGGAAAATGTAGGGGAAGCCGAGGACGTTGTTGACCTGGTTCGGGTAGTCGGATCGGCCTGTCGCGATGATGACGTCGTCGCGGATGCGCGCCACCTCTTCCGGCGTGATCTCCGGATCCGGATTGGCCATGGCGAAGATGATCGGGTTCTCCGCCATGGAGCGGATCATGTCGTCCGTGAACGCGCCTTTGGCCGACAGGCCGAACACCGCATCGGCACCGTTGAGCGCGTCCGCCAGGGTACGGGCGTCGGTCTCGGCGGCATGGGCCGATTTCCACTGGTTCATGCCCTCGGTGCGGCCCTTGTAGATCACACCCTTGGTGTCGCAGAGAATGACGTTGTTGGGCGCAAAGCCCATGGCCTTGAGAAGCTCGGTGCAGGCGATGCCGGCAGCACCCGCGCCGTTTACCACGAGCTTCGTCTCCGCCATGTCGCGGCCGGTGAGATGCAGGGCATTGATGAGGCCTGCCGCCGCGATGATCGCCGTGCCGTGCTGGTCGTCATGGAACACGGGAATGTCCATGAGCTCCCGCAGGCGCTCCTCGATGATGAAGCACTCGGGCGCCTTGATGTCCTCCAGGTTGATACCGCCGAAGGAGGGCCCGAGATAGCGCACGCAGTTGATGAAGGCGTCCGCATCCTCCGTGTCGACCTCGAGGTCGATGGAATCCACGTCGGCGAAGCGCTTGAAGAGCACCGACTTGCCCTCCATCACCGGCTTCGAGGCGAGCGCGCCCAGATTGCCGAGGCCGAGGATTGCCGTGCCGTTCGAGATCACCGCCACCATGTTGGAGCGGGTGGTGTAGTCGAAGGCGCAGGACGGATTCTCGGCAATGGCCAGCACCGGCACCGCCACGCCCGGCGAATAGGCCAGCGACAGGTCGCGCTGGGTCGCCATGGGCTTGGTCGGAACGACTTCCAGCTTGCCGGGTCTCCCCTGGGCGTGGAACTGCAGCGCCTCCTGGTCCGTGAAGGTGGGGCGTTTGCGGCGGGTCGGGCGCTGATCGTCGGTCATGGGGGTCCGATTCTTGTGATGCAGGGCGTTTCCAAAGGGGGATGCGACCTTAAGACATAGGGCGCGCATTCCTCAAGACTTGTCCACATCCGCCCTTCGGACCGCATGCCACGGATGAAAGGGCCTCCAGGCTTTGCTAAACAGGACGGATGTCGTCCCAAGCCGCCTACCGCTCTCCCGAAAGCCTCGATCCGGGCGCCCCTGCCGATGCCAAAGCCGCGCAGGACAGCCGCGTCACGCCCATGATGGCGCAGTACATCGAGATCAAGGCCGCCAACCCGGACAGCCTGCTGTTCTACCGGATGGGGGATTTCTACGAGCTGTTCTTCGAGGATGCCGAGATCGCCAGCCAGGCGCTGGGCATCGTGCTCACCAAGCGCGGCAAGCACCAGGGGCAGGACATCCCCATGTGCGGCGTGCCGGTGGAGCGGGCCGACGACTACCTCCAGCGCCTCATCGCTCTCGGCCACCGGGTCGCCGTCTGCGAGCAGACCGAGGATCCGGCGGAGGCCAAGAAGCGCGGGTCCAAATCGGTGGTGCGCCGCGACGTGGTGCGCCTCGTCACCCCCGGCACGATTACGGAGGAGCGCCTGCTCGAGCCCGGACGGGCCAATTACCTGCTCGCCATCGCCCGGCGTCGGGCCTCCGACACGCAATGGTGCTACGGCCTGGCTGCGGTCGACATATCCACAGGCCATTTCGTCCTGAGCGAGACCGACGGCGCCGGCCTGTCCGCCGAAATCGCCCGGTTCGAGCCCCGCGAGATCCTGGTTCCGGACGTGATCCATGACGATCCGGAGCTGAGGAGCTTCTGGCAGGAGACCCGTGCCGCCATCACCCCCCTGTCCCGCGAGGGTCTCGACCCTGCATCCGCCGAGCGGCGGCTCAAGGATTATTTTGGGGTTGCGACGCTCGACGCCTTCGGCTCCTTCAGCCCGGCCGAGATCACGGCGGCGGGCAGCGCGCTCTTCTATATCGCGAAGACGCAGATCGACAGCCGCCCGGCCCTGAACCCGCCCACCCGCGACACGGCCGGTGCGGCGCTGGCCATCGATGCGGCCACCCGCGCCAACCTGGAGCTGACCCGCACGCTCTCCGGCGAGCGGACCGGCAGCCTGCTCGCCACCATCGACTGCACGGTGACGCCCGGCGGAGCGCGCCTCCTCGCCGAGCGGCTCGCCGGCCCCCTCACCGATCCAAGCCTGATCCGCGACCGGCAGGATTCCGTCACGGCGCTCGTCGAGAACGGCGACCTGCGCGACCGACTGCGCCGCATCCTCAAGCGCTCGCCGGATCTCGCCCGCGCCCTGTCGCGGCTGAGCCTCGGGCGCGGGGGACCGCGGGACCTCGCCTGCGTGCGCGACGGCCTGTTCGCGGCGCGCGAACTCGGCCTCGAGCTCGCCATCGCCCCGAACCTGCCGAAGGAGTTGTCCGAGGCCGCCCAGACGCTTCATGGCCTGCGCACGGATGTAGCCGACCGGCTGGCGGCGGCGCTCGCCGACGACCTGCCCCTTCTCAAGCGCGACGGCGGCTTCATCCGCCCGGGCTTCGATCCGAACCTCGACGAATTGCGCGAGCTGCAGCAGGATTCGCGCCGCTTCATCGCAGCCCTCCAGGCCCGCTACGCCACCGAGACCGGCTGCCGGACGCTTCGCGTCAAGCACAACCACATGATCGGCTACTTCGTGGAGGTACCGCAGAACGTGGGCGAGGACCTCCTGAGGGAACCCTGGAAGGACACCTTCGTCCACCGCCAGACCATGGCCGGCGCCATGCGTTTCTCGACGATGGAACTCGGGGAACTCGAATCGAAGATCGCCTCTGCGGCTGACCGGGCGCTCAAGATCGAACTCGCCCTCTTCGACGAGATGGTGCAGGCGCTGCTCGATCTCACGGCGGACATCGCCGCGGCAGCCGAGGCGATAGCCGTGATCGACGTGACGGCAGCACTCGCCGATCTCGCCGTGCGCCTCGACTGGACGCGGCCCGTCGTCGATACGAGCCTGGCTTTCACGGTCAGGGGCGGGCGTCATCCGGTGGTGGAGGCCGCGCTCAAGCGCGAGGGCACGCCGTTCATCGCCAACGATGCGGATCTTTCCGGCAAGGATGCCGGCCACATCCTGCTGATCACCGGGCCGAACATGGGCGGCAAGTCCACCTATCTGCGCCAGAACGCGCTGATCGTCGTGCTGGCCCAGATGGGCTCCTACGTACCGGCGAGGGAGGCCCATATCGGCATCGTCGACCGGCTCTTCTCCCGCGTCGGCGCCGCCGACGATCTGGCGCGGGGCCGTTCGACCTTCATGGTCGAGATGGTGGAGACGGCAGCGATCCTCAACCAGGCCACCGCCCGCTCCCTCGTCATCCTCGACGAGATCGGCCGCGGCACCGCCACCTTCGACGGCCTCTCCATCGCCTGGGCGGCCATCGAGCACCTGCACGAGACCAACCGCTGCCGGGCGCTCTTCGCCACCCATTTCCACGAACTGACGGCGCTTGCGGAACGGATGGCGCGGATCTCGAACGCGACCCTGAAGGTGACGGAATGGAGCGGCGAGGTGGTGTTCCTGCACGAGGTGGTGCCCGGCGCCGCCGACCGCTCCTATGGGCTGCAGGTGGCGCGCCTTGCCGGCCTGCCGGCGCCGGTCGTCGAGCGGGCCAAGACGATCCTGAGCGAATTGGAGCGGTCAGACCGCGAGGCGCCGAAACGGGCGCTGCTCGACGATCTGCCGCTCTTCGCCGTCTCCGTCCGCAACGAGCCTCCTGCGCCTCCCAAGTCCGACGCCCTTCGCGAAGCTCTTGACGCCCTCGATCCCGACCAGATGACGCCGCGAGAGGCGCTAGACGCCCTCTACCGGCTCAAGGCTCAAAGGTAGCCGGGAGGCCCTCAGGACATCTGCGAGCTGCTCTCGCCGGCCGCCCGGATGAAGGGAATGAAGGTCATCGTGCGGCTGCCCCCGGCCTCACAGGGCTGCCCGGCGGTCACATAGGCCAGGGCCTCCCGAACGCCGCGCTCCGTATAGGGCTTGGCGATCACACCCCAGGCGCCGGCGAAATCCTGCGGAATGCGCTTGGCGTTCGCCGTCATGAACAGCACCGTCACCTGCTGCTCCAGGGCCAGATCGCGGGCCACATCGACCCCGGTCGGGCCATCGGCGAGATGAATGTCGACAAAGGCGAGGTCGGGCCTGAGATCCTGCCCAAGCGCGAGGGCCTCCCGGGAGGAGGCTGCGATTCCCACCACGTCGTGGCCCAGGTCCTGCAGCAGGCTTTCCAGCTCGAGCGCGATCAGGATCTCATCCTCGACGATGAGGATGCGCAGGGTCTTCTCGCTACTCAAACCGCGTCTCCTCCGCGTCCACCGGCATCACGATCTCCGCGCGTGTACCTGGCTCCATGTCCTGCCAAGTCAACTGTCCCTTCAACTGTTGAACCAGCATCGCAATCAGGGTTTTCCCGAAGCTTCCCTCGGATGGGGGAGCGTGATCGAGCCCGACGCCGTCGTCTTCGACGGCGATCCTGAGGCCGTTCTCCGCCCGCCCGATCTCGATTGTCAGCCGGCCCCGGCGCCCGTCGGGGAAGGCATGCTTGACCGCGTTGCCGACCAGCTCGTTGAGCAGCAGGGCAAGCGCCGCCGCCTTCGAAGCCGGTACTCCAAGCGGCTGGATGTCGAGGTTCAGGTTGACCTGCCCCTTCGGCAGTCCCATGACCAGCTCCCCGGCCAGTTCCGAGGCGAAGTCCCTGATGTTGAAGCGGCTGACGTCGCCGGAGGCGTAGAGAAGCCGGTGCGCCGTCGCGAGCGCGCTGACCCGCTCGGCGATCTCCTGCAGAACCTTGCGGGCTTCCGGGTTCTGCAGACGGCGCGCCTTCAGCAGCACCAGGGAGGCCGTCATCTGCAGGCTGTTCTTGACCCGGTGCTCCACCTCGTGAAGAAGCGCCGTCTTCTGCTCAAGCGCCGTCTGAAGCTCCTGCGTCCGGTGTTCGACCTGCTCCTCCAGCAGGCGCTCGGCCTGTCGCTTCGCGCTGATGTCGCACAGGACCAGGCTGAACAGACGCAGGCGTCCGTCCCCATCGCGGACGGGGCTCAGGGTCAGGGAGCCCCAGAGCGAGGTTCCGTCCTTCCGGTAGATCAGGAGTTCGTCGTCGTGACCTTCGCCGCAGCGCAGGGCGCCGTCCACGGCAGCCAGGGTATTGCGCCCCGTCTCCGGTCCCGCAACCAGGTTCCAGCTTTGCCCGACCACCTCATCGACGCCATAGCCGGTGAGATGCCGGAAGGCATCGTTCGCGAACACGATGGCGCTGCCGGACTCATGCGGATCGATCAGGAGGGCAGGCATGCGCAAGGACCGGAAAGCTGCCCTGATCGGGACGTCCGGAACTCGATCCTTGCAGTGTCTGAAGCCAGGTGCGTCGCTTTGGGCCAACATCGCAATTCCTGAACGGGATCAGGATCTTACAGACGGCCTGTGCCGTGCAGTCTCAGCACGGTTGAATTGCCCCGAGCCATGCGCCCCCTCCCCGATTCTGTTGCGCGCGTCTGACCGTCTGGTTGTGCCAGCGCAGTTGGACTCAACGCAAACCCGCCAGCTGGGTTCCAGCTCCCGTACGCCAACCCGGTTTGCAGGATCGCACGAAACACTATCCCGTTGCAGAAGGCCAAGCTAGATTGAAGGCTCATGGAGGACAGGAGCCTTATGGTCACGCGCGTTTCCACAGTTGCGTTCGAGGGGATCGAGGCGCGTGCGGTCGATGTGCAGGTTCAGATCTCCCCAGGCGCGGTCGCATTCACCATCGTCGGCCTGCCGGACAAGGCGGTGGCGGAATCCCGCGAACGGGTCCGCTCCGCCCTCATCGCCTCCGGCCTTGCCCTGCCGTCGAAGCGCATCACGGTGAATCTCGCCCCCGCCGACCTTCCCAAGGAGGGCAGCCATTACGACCTGCCCATCGCCCTCGGCGTGATGGCGGCCATCGGGGCGATCCCGGCGGATGCGCTTCATGGCTTCACGGTGCTGGGCGAGCTGGCCCTCGACGGCTCGATCACGGCCGTGGCCGGAGCGCTTCCCGCCGCCATGGCGGCCCACGAGCGCGACCATGGTCTGATCTGCCCCGAGGCCTGCGGCTCGGAGGCCGCCTGGGCCGGCAGCGACATCGAGATCCTGGCCCCGCGGTCCCTGATCCAGCTCGCCAATCACTTCAAAGGAACCCAGGTGATGGCGCGCCCCACGCCCGCCATCGTCCCCCTCTCGGGCGCTCTGCCCGACCTGAGGGACATCAAGGGTCAGGAAAGCGCCAAGCGGACCCTCGAGATTGCGGCAGCCGGCGCCCACAACCTTCTCATGAACGGCCCTCCCGGCGCCGGCAAGTCGATGCTCGCCCAGCGGCTCCCCTCGATCCTGCCGCCGCTCTCGCCGCGGGAGCTCCTGGAGGTCTCCATGATCCAGTCGGTGGCGGGCCTCCTCGCGGACGGCACCCTCTCCGACCGTCGTCCTTTCCGGGCGCCGCATCACTCGGCCTCCATGGCGGCCCTTGTGGGCGGGGGCCTCAATGCCCGGCCGGGCGAGGCCTCGCTCGCCCATCACGGCGTGCTCTTCCTCGACGAGTTGCCGGAGTTCCAGCCCCAGGTGCTCGACTCCCTCAGGCAGCCCCTGGAGGCAGGCGAGATCCTGATCGCCCGGGCCAATCACCGGGTCACCTACCCGGCGCGCTTCCAGCTCGTCGCCGCCATGAACCCCTGCCGCTGCGGACAGGCCACCGAGCCCGGCTATGTCTGCCGCCGCCAGCCGAACGAGCGCTGCATTGCTCAATACCAGGCCCGTCTCTCAGGTCCGCTCCTCGACCGCATCGACCTCGCCATCGACGTGCCGGCCGTCACGGCCGCCGACCTGATCCTGCCCGCTCCGGCGGAGGGATCGGCCGATGTCGCCGCCCGGGTGGCGAGAGCGCGGGAGCGGCAGGCGAAGCGCTATGCGTCCCTGAAGCTCGAAGGGGTCACCACCAATGCCGCCTGCCCGCCGGCCCTTCTGGAGGAGGTGGCGCAGCCCGACCCGGAGGGGCTGTCCCTGATCCGGGACGCGGCCAACGCCATGCGCCTCTCCGCCCGCGGCTTCCACCGCGTGCTGAAGGTAGGGCGAACCCTGGCCGATCTCGACGGGGAGGAGCGCGTCCGGCGCATCCACATCGCGGAGGCCCTCTCCTACCGCAGCCATGCGGACCGCCGCCCGGCCGCCGCTTGAGGCAGGACAATGATCCGCCCGTGGCATCCTGCTAATCCTCGTCGCGGCCTCGAACTTTCGAATCGGCATCTTTATGTTTTCTGTCACAAAACATTTTGAAACAGGCTTTATGCCCTGGCAGAGCCGGGCTGGCGCGAACCTGAACCGGCTGTTAAGGCAGGATCCGTGAGGCAGCGATGAGTTCTTTCCCTTCCCATGAAGCGGCGGCCGCTTCCATGGCCTTGCGCCCCCACGGCCTCAGCAAGTTCATCCCCGGCGCCGACAGGATCGTGCGCGACTACGGCAGCCTCGACCCCGTGCTCGGCCGCATCGGCTCCCTCGAGGTGCGCCTTGCTACCACCGCTCGAGAGATCCGGCGCGCGCAGCGGCTGCGGTTCAAGGTCTTCTACGAGGAAATGTCGGCGGCCCCCAATGGCGCGGCCCTGATCTCGCGCCGCGACGTCGATTCCTACGACGCGATCTGCGATCACCTCCTCGTCCTCGACCATGATGTGAAGCGGAAAGCCCTCCGTCCGGCAAAGCCCAAGGTGGTGGGCACCTACCGCCTGCTCCGCCAGGATGTCGCCGAGTGCCATGGCGGGTTCTACACCCGGGGCGAGTACGAGATCGCTCCCCTGCTGAAGGGCCATCCTCACCTGCGCTTCCTGGAACTGGGCCGGTCCTGCGTGCTCAAGCCCTACCGCAACAAGCGCACGGTCGAGCTTCTCTGGCACGGGATCTGGGCCTATGTGCTCCATCACCGAATCGACGTGATGATGGGCTGCGCCAGCCTGGAGGGTACCGACCCGCAGAAGCTGGCGCTGCCGCTGAGCTTCCTGCACCATTACGCCGCCGCGCCTGCCGATTGGCAGGCCCGAGCATTGCCCGAGCGCTTCACCGCCATGGACATCCTGCCGAAGGAGGCCATCGACCCGAAGGCCGCCCTTCACGCCCTGCCGCCCCTGATCAAGGGCTATCTGCGCCTGGGCGCCACTTTCGGCACCGGAGCGGTGATCGACCGGCAGTTCGGCACCACGGACGTGCTCGTCGTCCTGCCCGTCTCCGCCATCAACCCACGCTACATCGACCATTTCGGCCCGGCAGCGAACCGCCACGCGGCCTGATGGCCCTCAGGCCGCGACAGTGGAGGCCATCGCCCGCCGCCATTCCTCGCGCACCTCGGAATCGGCTTCCTGCTCGAGCCGCACGGCTGCATGGGCATTCAGGGCATCTCCCGGCAGGAGGCGCCCGAGCGCCCAGACCGCCATGGCCCGCACCAGGGGCGAAGCATCGTCCAGCAGGCGCTCCGCTTCGGCGGCCAAGCCCGCGTCGCCCGAGTTGCCGATCGCGATCAGCACATTCCGGATGAAGCGGTCGCGCCCGGTGCGCTTGACGGGGGTGCCGGAGAAGCGGGCGCGAAAAGCCGAATCGTCGAGGCGCGCGAGATCCGCCAGCGGCAGGGCGGAGAGATCGGCCCGCTGCACGAGGCGCGCCTCACGCCCGGCCTGCGCAAATTTGTTCCAGGGGCAGACGGCGAGGCAATCGTCGCAGCCGAAGATGCGGTTGCCGATGCCCGGGCGGAGTTCCTCAGGGATGTGCCCCTTGTGCTCGATGGTGAGATACGAGATGCAGCGGCGCGCATCGAGCTGGTAGGGCGCGGGAAAGGCATTCGTCGGGCAGATGTCGAGGCAGCGGCGGCAGGAGCCGCAGCGGCCCCGCTCCGCCTCGTCGGCCGGCAGCTCCGCCGTGGTGAAGATGGCGCCCAGGAACAGCCAGTTGCCGAACTCGCGCGACACCACCACCGTGTGCTTGCCCTGCCAACCGAGCCCCGCGGCCTCCGCCAGGGGCTTCTCCATCACCGGCGCGGTGTCGACAAAGACCTTGACGTCGGACGATGCCTTCGCGGCGAGAAAGCCCGCCAATTCCTTGAGCTTGCCCTTGATGACGTCGTGGTAGTCGCGGTTGCGGGCATAGACGGAGACATAGCCGCGATCCTTCCGCTCGAGTTCCGCCAGCGGGTCCGTCGCGGGGCCGTAGTTCAGACCCAGCAGGACGATGCTGCGCACCTCCGGCCAGAGCGCACGCGGATCGGCGCGGCGCTCCGCCGTGTCCGCCATCCAGTCCATGGAGCCGTGATGGCCGGCTTCGAGCCAGGCGCTGAGCCGCTCCGGCGCCAGCGGGATCGCGTCGGGGCGGGCGATGCGGACCAGGTCGAATCCCAGCGCCCCCGCCCGCTCGACGAGGGCGCGCTTGAGCGCCTCTCCGTCTAGAAGTCCAGGTTGTCGTAGTGGTCCGCCGGCGCCATGCCCGGCACCCGGTCCGCCAGGAGCGCGCGAAACGACGGCCGGGACTTGATCCTGGCGTACCAATGCTTCGCTGTTTCGTCCTCGTCCCATGGCACGTCGCCGAGATAATCCACCACCGACAGATGGGCCGCCGCCGCCAGATCGGCATAGGTCATCTGGTCGCCGGCCAGCCAATTCCGCTTGGAGATCAGAAAGCCGATATATTTGAGATGATATCGCACATTGGTCTGGGCTGCGCGAATCGCGCCCATGTCTGGCGGCCCGCCCCCCAGGTCGCTCGGCATGAACCGCTTATAGATCTTTTCTGTGGCAAGGTAATCCGACACCTCGCCATGGAACTTCACCAGGAACCAGTCGAGGAGGCGGCGGACCTCGACCCGCTGCGGCAGGCTCTGGGGCAGGAAGCGCCTGTCCCGCAAATCCTCCCCTCGCGTCTCGTCCAGATATTCCGCAAGCCCTGATGGGCCCGCGACCGCAAGCCCGTTGTCGTCGATGAAGAGCGGGAGATTGCCGGAGGGGTTGATCTCGAGGAATGGGATGCGCCGATCCCAAGGTTTCTCCTCGACCACATCCGGCTCGAGGCCGAGCTCCGCGAAAACGAGGCGCGCGAACCGCGACTGCGGGCAGAACGGATAAGAATGCAGGATGGCCATGAATCTATGAGAGAGCGAAACAGGCGGCGAGAATAAGGCCGTGCTTCGTTAAGGGTTGGTAAGGAATAATGGTGAATCTCTTGTCCGTGATGCGGAAGGGTTACGCCTGCGGCATCATCCTCCGCTTGACAGGCTTGGCGCGCTCCCGCATCTGGCGCCATTTCCAGGATTTTCAACGATGTCGCAACTCCTCGAGGCGCTTTTTCTCGGCCTCATCGAAGGCTTGACGGAATTCCTCCCGGTCTCCTCCACCGGTCACCTGCTCCTCGTGGGCCACTTCCTTGGCTTCGAGTCCACGGGCAAGACCTTCGAGGTGCTGATCCAGCTCGGAGCGATCCTGGCGATCCTGTCCGTGTACTTCAACAAGCTCTGGTTGATCGCCAAGGCTCTGCCGCACGATCCGATGGCACGCCACTTCGCCATCGGCGTTGTGGTGGCTTTCCTGCCTGCGGCCCTGATCGGCGCCGTGCTGCACGGCTTCATCAAGCAGGTGCTGTTCGATCCATGGATCGTGTGCATGACGCTGATTGCAGGCGGCTTCGTGCTGCTGGCCATCGACCGGCTGCCGCTGGAGGCGACGAAGACCGACGCGACACGCTTTCCCATGTCGATGTACCTCAAGATAGGCCTCATCCAATGCGCGGCGATGATCCCCGGCGTGTCCCGCTCGGGCGCAACCATCGTGGGCGCCATGCTCATGGGCGCCTCGAAGCGCGCGGCGGCGGAGTTCTCTTTCTTTCTCGCCATGCCCACCATGGCCGGCGCCTTCACCTACGATCTGCTGAAGAACTACAAGATCCTCTCCGCCGACGATGCCCTCGTCATCGGTGCGGGCTTCCTCTCCGCCTTCGTGGCCGCGCTGCTGGTGGTGAGGCTGCTGCTGGACTACGTCTCCCGCCACGGCTTCACGCCCTTCGCCTATTGGCGCATTCTGGCCGGCGCCGCGGGCCTCGCGGGCCTGATCGTCTACGGCTGAACAATGCTTGCCCGTGACGAAGCCATCGCCGTCGTTCTGTCCATCGCGGTCGCGCTGCTTGTTGTAACATTCGCGGCGATCCTAGGCGCAGGCGCGGAGCCTCAGAGTTCAAACCCTGGCCCATCCTGTGCCGAATGGACCGACGGCTGCGTCGTCTGCCGCCGCGTCCCGGAAGGGCTGGCCTGTTCGACGCCCGGGATTGCCTGCACCCCGACGCGGCCCCGCTGCCTCAGGCCCGCGGGTGTCCCGATCTAGGGAACCGTCTTGTCCGGATAGCGGCAGAGGTCGTTGACGGGGCAGCGCCAGCATTCGGGCCTGCGCGCCTTGCAGATGTAGCGGCCGTGCAGGATCAGCCAGTGATGGGCGTGAAGACGGTACTCGCCGGGAATCAAGTTTTCGAGGGCCTCCTGCGTCTCCAGCGGCGTCTTCGTGATCGCCAGGGGCAGGCGGTTGGTGACGCGGAAGATATGCGTGTCCACCGCCACCCGCGGATCGCCGAAGGCGATGTTGACCACCACGCTCGCGGTCTTTCGGCCCACCCCCGGCAGGGTCTCCAGGATCTCGACGGAGTTGGGCACCTCGCCGCCGAACTCCTCGACCAGGCGCTTGGCCATGGCGATGACGTTCTTGGCCTTGGTGTTGAAGAAGTTGAGGGTCCTGATGTGCTGACGCAGTCCCTCCTCCCCGAGGTCCAGCATCTTCTGCGGCGTGTCGGCAATAGGAAAAAGCGCCTTGGTGGCCTTGTTCACGCCCACGTCGGTTGCCTGGGCCGAGAGGGTGACCGCCACGAGCAGGGTATAGGGATTGGTGTAGTCGAGCTCGCCCTTGGGCTCGGGGTTGGCTGCGTGCAGGCGCCGGAAGATCTCGATCATCGTTGCCCGATCGACAGGCCTGGGGGTGCGGGCGCGCAACGCCTTTCCGACGGCCTTTGCCGGAACGGAGGGCTTCGGCTTCGTCTTGGCGGGAGTGCGGCGGGAGGCTTGCTTCAGATCTGACATTCCTGCGTTATATCTGGGCTATGGACGGCAGCAAGGCGACATTTGGCGAGACGGAGCGGTTCGAGCAGCCGGTCTTCTCGGCCGTCATCCGCCCGCACCGGTCGCTGAGCCCTCAGGGGTTCAGAATCGTCATGGTGCTCGTCTGCCTCACCTCCGTGGTGGCGAGCGTGCCCTTCCTCATCCTGGGATTCTGGCCGGTGGCCGGCTTCTTCGGCCTCGATTTTCTCGGCCTCTACATCGCCTTTCGGGTGAGCTACCGGCAGGGCGAAGCCTTCGAGCTTCTCGAACTGACGCCGATCCGGCTCCTGTTCCGCAAGGTCAGCCCCAGGGGCGAGGTGAGGGACTGGCAGTTCAACCCGCTCTGGACCCGCCTGGACCGGGAGGTGGACGAGGAATACGGGATGCAGAGCCTGGCGCTGGCCTCCCGCAACGAGCACGTGGTGATCGCCCGCGACCTCTCCCCGCCCGAGCGCGAGACCCTGGCCGAGGCGCTCGGGCGCGCCCTCGCCGACGTGAAGCGGGGCTATTGAGACGGAGCACCGCGGCGGATTCCTGTTTTCCTCACCCACCCTTCCCGCCTAGATTGGGCCATGCTTCTCCGCCTGTTGTGTTCGCGCACCCTTCTCCTGGTTCTCGCCCTGTCCCTGAGCAGTTGCGGCTATATTCCGAGGCCCGTGGCGGGCGTGCCGCCCGGAGCGCCCTGGGATGCGCTGCCTCTGCGCAAATGGCTCGCGGAGGACCGGGCCGAGCCGGTGGCCCTGGCCTTCTGCGCTCCGCCCGAGTGCGGCCCCGGCCTCGCTGTGAGCGTCATCCGGATGACGGGCCGGGATGCGGACGTGACGGAGGCCCTCCTGAAGGATCCGGAGCGCCTGGCGCGGGCCCTGCGCTCCCCTGCAGGGCGCACGAAGCCGGTGCGGACCCATGTCACGGTCGAGCGCCTCCCGGGCGAGGCCTATCCCGGCTTTGCCATCGATCTCGCCCCCGCAGACGGCGGCAAGCCTCCGGCTCACGGTGCGGCCTTCGGCCGGCGCGAGGGCGACAACCTGTCGGTCGTCCTCGTGATCGGCGAGGCGCGGGACGCTGTCCGGCGGACGGCCCGTGAGGTCGCTGCCCGTGAATTGGGCTCCTGAAGGCGTTGTTTCTTGAACTCTTTGGCTTTATGGCGTGGGGCACGTTGAAAACAGCCCGAGGCCTCCATGAAAGCGCGTGTCACCGTCACCCTCAAGAACGGCGTTCTCGACCCCCAGGGCAAGGCCATCGAAGGCGCGCTCAAGTCTCTCGGCGTCGAAGGGATCGCCGGCGTGCGCCAGGGCAAGGTCTTCGACATCGAGCTGGAGACGGCGGACAGGGCCCAGGCCGAGGCCTCTCTGAAAGCCGCCTGCGAGAAGCTCCTGGCGAACACCGTCATCGAGAATTACCGCGTCGAGATCGCGTGAGGCCTTTATGAAATCCGCCGTCATCGTCTTCCCCGGATCCAATCGCGAAGGCGATGTGGTGCGGGCGCTCAAAATGGCCGGCTCCCAGGTGGAGAAGGTCTGGCATGCCGAGACCGAGCTGCCCAAGGGCACGGATCTCGTGGTTCTTCCCGGCGGCTTCTCCTACGGCGACTATCTGCGCTGCGGGGCGATTGCCGGCCGCGCCGCCGCGATGGATGCGGTGCGGGCGCATGCGGCTCGCGGCGGCCTGGTGCTCGGCATCTGCAACGGCTTCCAGATCCTGTGCGAGTCGGGGCTTCTTCCCGGCATCCTGATGCGCAACGCGAACCTCAAGTTCATCTGCCACCGCCAGTTCCTGCGGGTCGAGCGCAACGACACCGCCTTCACCAGGAATTACGCCAAGGGGCAGGCCATCGATGTGTGCGTGGCGCATGGCGAGGGCAACTACACGGCGGACGAGGAGACCCTGAAGCGCCTCGAAGGCGAGGGCCTGGTGGCCTTCCGCTATGCCGATGCGCAGGGCCACATCACCCAGGACGCCAACCGCAACGGCTCCATGAATTCGATTGCGGGCATCTACTCAGAGAAGCTCAACGTGCTCGGCATGATGCCCCATCCGGAAAACCTGGTCGAAAGCCTCGTGGGTGGCACCGATGGACGCGGCCTGTTCGAGAGCCTCGTGTCGAGTTTTCCGAAAGCGGCCTAACCCCTCTCCCGGGTGGGAGAGGGGCAGGGGTGAGGGCCCGACGCAGCCCGATAGGGCGCTACGGTCCTGACCCCTCCTCAAGGCGGCTTCGGCGGTTGCCTCCGATTCCGCTCACAACCCTCACCCCGCTCGCTCACGCGAGCGACCCTCTCCCAACCGGGAGAGGGTGAAAGAAGCGAGACCCCGATGATCCGCAACGACGTCGCCATCACCCCGGAGCTGGTCAAGGAGCACGGGCTGAAACCCGATGAGTACGAGCGCTTCGTGAACCTGATCGGCCGCGAGCCGACGATCACCGAGCTCGGCATCGTCTCGGCCATGTGGAACGAGCATTGCTCGTACAAGTCCTCGCGCATCCACCTGCGCGGCCTGCCGACGAAAGCGCCGTGGGTGATCCAGGGTCCGGGCGAGAATGCGGGCGTGATCGACATCGGCGATGGCTTGGCCTGCATCTTCAAGATGGAAAGCCACAACCACCCCTCCTTCATCGAGCCCTACCAGGGCGCGGCGACGGGCGTGGGCGGGATCCTGCGCGACGTGTTCACCATGGGCGCGCGCCCCATCGCGGCGCTGAACTTCCTGCGCTTCGGGGAGCCTTCCCATCCCAAGACCCGCCACCTCGTCTCCGGCGTGGTGGCCGGCATCGGCGGCTACGGCAATTCCTTCGGCGTGCCGACGGTGGGCGGCTCCGTGGGCTTCGACAAGCGCTACAACGGCAACATCCTGGTCAACGCCATGGCGGTCGGCCTCGCCCGCACGGACGAGATCTTCTATGCCAAGGCCACGGGCGTCGGAAACCCGATCGTCTATCTCGGCTCCAAGACCGGCCGCGACGGCATCCACGGCGCCACCATGGCGTCGGCCGAGTTCGACGAATCCTCGGAGGAAAAGCGCCCCACCGTGCAGGTGGGCGACCCCTTCGCCGAGAAGCTGCTCTTGGAAGCCTGCCTCGAGCTCATGAAGTCTGGCGCGGTCATCGCGATCCAGGACATGGGCGCGGCGGGTCTCACCAGCTCCGCGGTCGAGATGGGCGCGAAGGGCAATCTCGGCATCGAGCTCGACCTCGACAAGGTGCCCTGCCGCGAGGAGGGCATGACCGCCTACGAGATGATGCTGTCGGAAAGCCAGGAGCGCATGCTCATGGTGTTGAAACCCGGCATGGAACGGCAGGCCGAGGCCATCTTCCACAAATGGGGCCTGGACTTCGCGGTGATCGGCAAGACCACCGACACCCTGCGCTTCGTGATCAAGCACCAGGGCGAGGTGAAGGCCGATCTGCCCATCAAGGAGCTCGGCGACGAGGCTCCCGTCTATGACCGTCCCTGGGTGGAAAGCCCGAAGCAGCCGGTGATTGATCCTGCGAGCGTGAAGGCGCCCATGTCCGAGGCCGAGGCGCTCCTCAAGCTCGTGGGCTCACCGGACCAGTGCTCCAAGCGCTGGGTCTGGGAGCAATACGACCACCTCATTCTCGGCAACACGGTCCAGGTTCCGGGCGGCGACGCCGCCATCGTGCGCATCGAGGACGGGCCGAAGGGCCTGGCGCTCACCACCGACGTGACGCCGCGCTATTGCGAGGCCGACCCGTTCGAGGGCGGCAAGCAGGCGGTGGCGGAGGCCTGGCGCAACATCACGGCGGTGGGCGGCCTGCCGCTCGCCATCACCGACAACCTCAACTTCGCCAGCCCCGAGCGGCCCGAATCCATGGGCCAGTTCGTCGGCTGCCTGAAGGGCATCGGCGAGGCCTGCCGGGCCCTCGACTTCCCCGTCGTGTCCGGCAATGTCTCCCTCTACAACGAGACCAACGGCCAGGGCATCCTGCCGACCCCGGCCATCGGCGGCGTGGGCCTCCTCGACGACGTGACGGTGAACGCCTCCATCGCCTTCAAGGCCGAGGGCGAGGCCATCATCCTGATCGGCGCCACGCAAGGATGGCTCGGCCAGTCGATCTACCTGCGCGACGTCTGCGGCCGGGAGGACGGCGCCCCGCCGCCGGTCGATCTGGCCCAGGAGAAGCGCAACGGCGACTTCGTGCGCCAGCTCATCCGCTCCGGGCAGGTGAAGACGGTGCACGACTGCTCCGACGGCGGCATTGCCCTGGCGCTCGCCGAGATGGCCATGGCCGGCAATGTGGGCGCGGAGATTACGGCCTATCCGGACGGCCTCCCCCTCCATGCCTTCCTCTTCGGCGAGGACCAGGGGCGCTACCTGATCGCGGTGGACGAGGATGTGGCCGCCGACATCCTCTACGAGGCCGGCGCCGTCGGCATCCCGGCTGTGACGCTGGGCATCACGGGGGGCGATTCGTTGATTCTGCCGGGCCGGCAGGCCATATCCGTGAGGCAGCTGAAGGCGGCCCACGAGGCTTGGCTGCCCGACTACATGGCCGGAAAGGCTTGAGGAGTTTGATCCATGCCAATGGATGCGCGTGAAATCGAGAGCATGATCAAGGCCGCCCTGCCGGATGCGGTCGTGGAGATCAAGGATCTGGCGGGCGACGGCGATCACTACGCCGCCACCGTCACGTCCTCGGCCTTCAAGGGCAAGTCGCGGGTTCAGCAGCACCAGATGGTCTATGCAGCGCTGCAAGGCCGCATGGGCGGCACCCTCCATGCCCTTGCATTGACGACGCTGGCACCCGACAATTGAAGCACGAGCCCGGCGCCTTGACCGCCGGAGCCCAAGGAGAATTCCATGACCGACGCCCGTCAGGTGATCGACAACGAAGTGAAGTCCAACGACGTCGTGCTCTTCATGAAGGGCACGCCGCAATTCCCCATGTGCGGGTTCTCGGGCCAGGTGGTCCAGATCCTCAACTACCTCGGCGTGCCCTACAAGGGCATCAACGTGCTCGAGGACGAGGGCATCCGCCAGGGTATCAAGGACTATTCCAACTGGCCGACCATTCCCCAGCTCTACGTCAAGGGCGAGTTCATCGGCGGCTGCGACATCACCCGCGAGATGTTCCAGGCCGGCGAGCTGCAGCAGCTCTTTGCCGACAAGGGCATTCAGGTTCAGCAGAGCGCCTGATCGGGTCGCTTGCGAGGATTTAATGAAGGCGGGGCATCGGCCCCGCCTTTTTCGTTGCGGAACGGCCCGCCCCTCGCCCTCAGGGAGAGGTGCGCCGGAATCCTGCCCTCCAAGCGAGGGGGCTTCTTATGTCGCATTCCGTCAATGGCTCCGTTTCCGGCACAATGCGGGTTCTGACTGGATCAAGGCCGCTGCCGACAACAACCAGAATGCAGCGGCTGGTACTGGGGGCCTTTTCATGCTCGATCGGGAGACGAACGTCGTCGCCTTCAAGCCGCGTACGGCCGTGGCGCACCATCCGAGAAGCCTCATGGAGCGGGTCTATGCGGCCGGATCGCTCGCCTTGAGGGCCGACGACCGGGCCACCAAGATGGCGGCCACGATGCTGCAGGCGCTAGGATTCCTGGTGATCGAGGAGATCCTGGCCGACGGAACGCTCCGCCGCCTCGAGCGGGGTCAGGCGAAGCAGGCCCTCGACCGGCCCTGGCGGCTCTCGAAGCCGGCCTTCTCCGGCGAGATCGGCGTTCCCGACGGCGGCGGAGCCCTTCCGACCTGAGCATCGGGCCTCGATGCCTCGATTGTTCTGTTGGCCCTTCGACGCTGCGGGTGTAGCCTGTCCAGGATGGTCCAGGTCGGCTTTCTGCCGATCTGCACGTCCAGGCGCGTGGAAGGGGACCTTTGAATGTCGCCCGCCCAATCCCTCATCTGCAAAGGCTGCTGGCAGCAATTGAAGATCCCCGTGCCTCTGCGCGGTCCGGCCTCGATGCCTTTTCGGGTCTTCGGCATTCGCCCGAGCCGGATGAATCCGAACACCTGCACGGTCTGCGAACTCATGTTCACGCGCATCATGAGGGCCCGCAAGATCCCCGTCGACGTGTCCGTGTTGTTTGCGGACCTCAGAGGCTACACGGCCTTGTCCCAGTCGCTTCCGCCCGATGCGGTCTCGTCCCTGCTCGATGCCTTCTATGACGAATGTGCGGGGGCCATCTGGGAGTATGACGGCCTTCTCAACAAGACGATCGGCGATTCCGTCATGGCCATCTTCGGTTTTCCGATCCAGCTGCCCAACCACGCCGAGCAGGCCGTGCGGGCGGCGCGCGAGATCCAGCGCCGCTGCGAGGCCCGCCGCAGGACCCTCCTGGCTGAGAACGGGGGCCTTGAGGGAAGCGAACTCGGGGTCGGGATCGGCATCGACTCGGGCACGGTCAGCTTCGGAGAGTTCGGTCGGTCTCATCGCGACCTGACCGCGATCGGGCCCGTGGTGAACACGGCCGCCCGTGCGCAAGCTGCGGCCAGAACGGGCGAAATCCTGGTGACCCGAACCGTTTACGAACGGGCTGGGCGCGATCAGGTCAGAGGCGAGGGGCAGGAATACCCTTTGAAGGGCTACGAGGCCCCGGTGCAGCTCTACGCGGCCTGACGGGCGTCCGCCTTCAAGAACGGTTCAAGGCCGCCTTCACCAGGGCAAGGGCATCGGGCGAGGCCCAGTCGGCCGGCCCCTTTAGCAACGCAATCTCGCAGCCTGACGGATCGACCACGAATGTGGTGGGCAGGCCGACCACGTGGCCCGATTTCTGCAGCACCTGCAGCAGCTTGCCCTCCGGGTCGGCATAATAGGCCAGGTTCCTGATGCCGTTCTCCTGCAGCCAGGCCCGCGGCTTCTCGCGGTTGCGGGTGTCCACGTTGATGGCGACCACCTCGAAATCTTGCCCGCCGAGCTCGGCCTGGAGCCTGTCCAGGGCCGGCATCTCCTCCCGGCAGGGCACGCACCAGGTGGCCCACAGGTTGACCAGAACGGTCTTGCCCCTGAAAGCGGCAAGGCCGAGGGGCTGCCCTTCCGGCCCGGCGAAGGCGATGGCCGGAGGGGGCTTGGGGGCATTGCTGACCCCGACGGCAGCCACCTCGCCCCTGGCCAGCGGCTTCAGACGCTCGGCCGTTGCCCTCGAGGCCCGGCATTCGGCAACGCCAGCCGCCGTCGGATCGCGGGGCGTCAGACCGAACCAGGCCGCTCCGGCTCCGGCGGCAACGAGGGCGGCAAGACCTACGAGCCAGGTTCTTCTGGATTTCACTGCGTTCGACATCGGCCGTGATGTGGCGCTTTTCGGTTCCGGCCTCAAGCCCCGGCGGAGGGAACGGCCACGTTTTGGCAGGTCACAATCCCGTGGCGGCGGAGGCTGACGTGTTTGATACCTTGCCTCTCGCATCTCGATTCTCTTCCCGCTATGGTGCGGCCACGTTTCGGAGCCTCTCGATGTCGTCCAGCCTGTCTTTCTCCCGTCTTGTCTTCGTGGCCGGCCTTCTCGCCCTGGGTCTTTCGGCCTGCGGCCGTCGCGGTGCGCTCGAGCCGCCGCCGAATGCAGCGGCGCAGGCCGCCGAGGCCCAGCAGCAGGCCGCCACAAGCGACACCGCCCTCCCCTCGCCTGTCGGAACGCCCCGCTCCACGCCGCGCCAGGGCTATACGATCCCGAACAAGCCCTTCATCCTCGACCCGCTGCTCTAGGCCCTTCCATGCATCATTTCGCGTATCGTGACGGCGTCCTCCATGCGGAGGGCGTCGATCTCAGCCGGCTCGCGGGCGAGGTCGGAACGCCGTTCTACTGCTATTCGAGCGCGACGCTCGAGCGGCACTACAGGGTCTTCGCCGAGGCCTTCGCCGACACGGACGCCCTCGTCTGCTACGCCATGAAGGCGAACTCGAACCAGGCGGTGCTGAAAACCCTGAGCCGACTCGGCGCAGGCATGGATATCGTTTCCCAGGGCGAGCTGCGCCGGGCGCTGGCCGCCGGCGTTCCGGGGGAGCGCATCGTGTTCTCCGGCGTCGGCAAGACGCCCGAGGAGATGGCCTTCGCCCTCGACAGCGGCATTCTCTGCTTCAACGTGGAATCCGAGCCCGAGCTGGAGGCGCTCTCGGAGGTGGCCCTTTCCAAGGGCATGCGCGCGCCGATCTCCATCCGCATCAATCCGGATGTGGACGCCAAGACCCACGCCAAGATCTCGACGGGCAAGTCCGAGAACAAGTTCGGCATTCCGATCTCCCGTGCCCGCGAGGTCTATGCGCGGGCAGCCTCCCTCAAGGGCATCGAGGTGACCGGCGTCGACATGCATATCGGCAGCCAGATCACGGATCTTCAGCCCTTCGACAACGCCGCAGCCCTGCTCGCCGAACTCGCCCGCGACCTCATGGCGGACGGGCACAGGCTGCATCACATCGATCTCGGCGGCGGCCTGGGCGTGCCCTACCGCGAGAACAACGAGCCTCCTCCCGATCCGCAGGCCTATGCGGCGATCATCAAGCGCCATACCCAGGATCTCGGCCTGAAGCTCGTCTTCGAGATGGGCCGCTTGATCGCCGGCAATGCGGGCGTGCTCGTCGCCCGCGTGATCTATGTGAAGGAAGGAGCCGACAAGCCCTTCGTGATCGTGGATGCGGCGATGAACGACCTCATCCGCCCGACGCTCTACGAGGCTCATCACGACATCAAGCCGGTGGTGGAAGCCTCGCCCGACACGCCGCGCATCGTCGCCGACGTGGTCGGCCCCGTCTGCGAGACCGGCGATTATCTCGCGCTCTCCCGGGACATGCCTGCCGTTAAGGCCGGGGACCTCATCGCGATCATGACGGCGGGCGCCTATGGCGCGGTCCAGGCCAACACCTACAACACGCGCCTTCTCGTGCCCGAGGTGCTGGTGCGCGGTGATGACCACGCCGTGGTGCGCCCACGCCCCAGCTACGAGGACCTGATCGGCCTCGACCGCATCCCCGGCTGGCTCGACTGAGACGGCAGTTCCGCGACAGAAAAACCACCGGCGGCCAACCTGCCGGCGCTTCCGCTTGAGAGCGATTCCGTCTCAGATCACGAACAGATCCTTGCAGCTCATGCTCGCAACGCTCTTCAGCTGTGCGATCTCCAAGACTGCCTGCGGGCCCGAGCCGTCCGCATCGTAGAACAGGTTGCGGACGTTCCACGAAGGGCGCTCCCGAAACGATCCTCTTATTTGAGAGAAGCAGGATCGCTCTTTCACGATCGTGACGGCAAGCTCAACAGATTGGCTGGATTTTCTGAAAGATGATTGCCGCCATGGATCCGCACCAACGGCTCAATTGTTATATTGATGTCATTGCTGAGCGCATGCGCCGCTGTATCGCCTGCGGGAACAAGGCGACAAAAGGCTGCCAAGCTTGGGCGTTCCCCACGGCCGCAAGAGCCCGGCAGACACTCACCTCTTCTTGAAGGGGCGTGCCGATTTGGCCGCTGGTCATCCGAACCGGCCGTGCTAGCTTCCTTACGGGGGTTCTGCACATTCCGTGCAGCGGGAGACGTTTGGCATGAGTGAAGGCCCGAACCCGACGCCTGGACGCGACACCTTGAACCAGCGGTTCGGGCGCTTGGTCGCCCATGCCCGCTGGTCCCTGTGGTGGGAGGAGGCCTGGCCCCGGCTGTGGCTGCCCCTTGCCATCGTGCTCCTGTTCCTCACCCTGTCATGGCTGGGTCTGTGGCTCGACATGCCTCTTCTGTGGCGCACCGTCGGCCTGGGGCTGTTCACCGCAGCCTTTCTCCTGTCCCTCTGGCCCATCCTGCGCCTGCGGCTGCCGAGCCGGACCCGTGCCCTCGACCGCCTCGACCGGGAGACAGGCCTCGCCACGGGGCCCGCCCGCGTGCTCGACGACACCCTGGCCCTCGGCTCCTCCGATCCTGGCACCCGGGCGCTCTGGGCCCTGCACCGCCGGCGCGCGGAGGAGGCCGTGGGCCGGATGCGCGTGGGCCTGCCCCGCCCGGACATGCCCCGGCGCGACCGCTATGCCTTGCGGGCGGCGGGCGTCCTCGCGCTCGTGACCAGCGCCTTCGTGGCCGGGCCCGAGATCGGGTCGCGCCTCACCGCCGCCTTCGACTGGCGTCAGACGGAGGCGGCCGCTCCCACTTTCCGCATCGACGGCTGGGTCGACCCGCCGCTCTACACGCGCATGCCCCCCCTCATGATAGATCTCGCCCGGGGCCAGAGCCTGCGTGCGCCCATGCGCTCTACGGTGGTCGTCCGCATCGCCGGCGAGGGCAGCGCCGAGATCAAGCCCGGCAAGGGCCTGACGCCCCTGCCACCCAAGACCGGCCAGCGCACCGACATGCGCGAGGAGCGCTATACCCTCGAGGGCTCCAGCCAGCTCACGATCAGCACGGGCTTTGCCCACAGCACCACCCTGACCATCGAGGCGATCCCCGACCGTATGCCCGAGATCGCCTTCACAACACCTCCCGAGGTCAATGCCCGGGGCACCTTTACCCTCTCCTACAAGGGCAAGGACGATTATGGCATCGTCGCGCTCGACGGCATCGTAGAGAAGGCCGACAACAGCAAGGGCCGCTCCCTCGTGCCGGCGCCCCAGCTCACCCTGGCGCTTCCGGGCCACGAGGAGAACGCCCCCGACACCAAGTCCCCAGTGGATCTGACGAACCATGCCTGGGCGGGCGCGCCGGTGACGATCCGGCTCAAGGCCAGGGACGAGGCCGGCCAGGAGGCCACGAGCGAGGCGCTCAGCTTCACCCTGCCGCAGCGCCCCTTCACCAATCCCCTCGCGAAAGCCCTGGTCGAGCAGCGGCGCAACCTGGTGCTCGCCCCGGACGACCGCAAGCGCGTGCAGGTGGCCCTCGATGCCCTGCTGATCGCCCCGGAGGACTACACCCCGCAATGGGGCGTGTTCATGGGCCTGCGCGCCGGCGCGGAGCGCCTGCGCGTCGCCAGGACCGATCAGGACCTGCTCGAAGTGGCCGAATGGCTTTGGACCATGGCGCTGCAGATCGAGGATGGCGGGCTCTCCGATGCGGAGCGGGAGTTGCGTGCGGCCCAGGAGCGCCTCAGGGAGGCCATGGACCGGGGAGCGCCTAACGAGGAGATCCGGCGCCTCACGGAGGAACTGCGGCAGGCCATGGACAAGTTCCTGCGCGAGTTCGCCCAGCGCATGCAGCAGAACCAGCAGCAGTCGCAGAACCAGAACCAGCGCATGCCGGACCGGATGGTCACCCAGGACGACCTGAACCGGATGCTGCAGCAGATGGAGGAGGCCATGCGCCGCGGCGACGTGGCCGAGGCCCAGCGCCTCCTGGAGCAGTTGCGCAACATCCTGGAGAACCTTCAGACGGCCCAGCCCAACAACCGCATGACCGATCCGCTCGGGCGCGAGATGAACCAGGCCATGCAGGACTTGGAGGACATGGCGCGCGAGCAGCAGAACCTGCGTGACGAAACCTTCCGCAACGGCCAGAACCAGCGCATGCAGCAGGGCGACCGCAACGGCCAGCGCCAGCAGGGTCAGCGGCAGGGCCAGCGCCAGCAAGGGCAACGCCAGCCCGGTCAACAGGGCCAGCAGGGCGAAGGTCAGGAGCAGGCCGAGAGCGGCCAAGGCGGCCGGGACCAGGATCCCCTGGGTCTCCGGCAGCGGCAGCAGGCTCTGCGGGAACGGCTCGAGGAACTGCAGAGGCGGATGCAGGGCATGGGCATGCAGGGCGAGCAGGGCCTGAGCGATGCCGAGCAGGCCATGCGGGATGCCGAGGGTGCCCTGGGCCATGGCCAGGATGGACCGGCAGTCGATGCCCAGGGCCGCGCGCTCGAGAACCTGCGGCGCGGCATGCAGGGCATGGCGCAGCAGATGCAACAGATGCAGCAGGGCGACGGTCAGGGGAACGAGCAGGCCGGCGACCAGCCGGGCCAGGGCAATCCTCAGGGCAATCAGCAGACCGGCCAGCAGAACAACGATCCGCTCGGCCGCCCCATGCGGACGCGCGACTTCTCCGACGGCCGCGTCGATGTGCCCAGCGCCGGCCAGTCGCCGGCCCAGCGCGCGCAGCGGATCCTGGAGGAATTGCGGCGCAAGCTGGGTGACCCCACCCGTCCGCAGGAGGAACTCGATTATTTCGAGCGGCTGTTGCGCCGAAACTGATCCAGGGTTAACGAGCGCCCTGCCTTGCCGCTACGTCCGGGCCGCCGTGCCCGGACACCATCCTTCATGGAACACCAATGACCAGTTTTGCCGATCTGCTCGTGCCGATTGCGGTTGTCGCCGTTGCTTTCGTGCTGCTTCTGGGGCTCATCAACATGCTGCGCGGCGGGAGCCCCAACCGGTCGCAGCACCTCATGCGCCTGCGCGTCCTGCTTCAGTTCCTCGCCATCGTGGTGATCATGGGCATCATCTGGTGGAGAGCGGCGTAGGCTATCCCGTATTGACACTTTTTCGCCACGGTTTGTATTAAGAGATCGTTAGCCATGACGGCGTAGCCTGATGGCATTATTTTTTTGGTTATGGATCTCTTAATGCGCCCCAGTCCAGCCATCGGCCTGAGTCTTCTGATCCTGTTGATGGGATCGTCAGGCGCCATCGGCTCCGACTTCAAGCGGCAATCACCTTCCCCTCAAGCATCTCCCCAACCAAGCCTTCTTTCCGAGTTCCGCTTCGGCTTCTCCGCCCAGGACCCGTGGGGCGTAGAAGGACGCGACGGCTCCGCAAATCTCACCGGCGAGATCCTATTCTCAAAGCCTTTCACCGTCTCCGATCTCTTCACCAGCTACTTCATCCCCCGGCCGCATATCGGCGGCAGCCTGAACTTCGACGGCGGCACGAGCTTCGCCTATGCGGGCCTGTCCTGGACGGTGGATGTCACGCCCCACATCTTCGTGGAAGGCAGCTTCGGGGGCGCCGTTCATAACGGCAGGGATCGTCCTTACGACGACCGCCAGGCTCTCGGCTGCTCGCCCCTGTTTCGCGAGTCGGGCTCGGTAGGCGTGCGCCTTTCGGCCAACTGGAGCGTGCTGGCAACGGTCGAGCACCTCTCCAACGGCGGCACCTGCTCCGACGGCAATCGGGGCCTGACGAATATCGGCGCGCGGGTCGGGTATTCGTTCTAGCGCATCCTGCGGACGTATCCGGTTTTCCGCACTGGACGATGCGCCACTGGAGGAATAGAGCATCGGGTCAGGCCCAGAATGCCTCTCACTGCTGGGCCGATGCAGCATATCCCAACCTCGGGCGCCCCATGGTCGTTCTCAACCGCATCTACACCCGCACCGGTGACACGGGCACCACGGCTCTTGCCGCAGGCGGGCGCCGCCCGAAGCACGATCTGCGCATCGAGGCCTATGGCACGGTGGACGAGACCAATGCCTGCATCGGGCTGGTTCGCCTGCACACCGCGGGCCACGAGATCGACGCGATGCTCGGACGCATCCAGAACGACCTCTTCGACCTCGGCGCCGATCTGGCCACCGTGGAGACCGACAAGCCGCTTCCCTATGAGCCCCTGAGGATCACGCAAGCGCAGGTGGACCGCCTCGAGCAGGAGATCGACCGCCTCAACGGCGAATTGAGCGTGCTCCGCTCCTTCGTCCTCCCGGGCGGCACGCCGGCGGCTGCGGCGCTTCACCTCGCCCGCACGGTCTGCCGCCGGGCGGAGCGCCACGTGGTCGAGCTCATGGAGAAGCCGGGCGAGAAGGTCTCGCCGGAAGCCGTGAAGTACCTGAACCGCCTCTCCGACTTCCTGTTCGTCGCATCCCGTTACGTCAACGACAAGGGTGCGCTCGACGTCCTATGGGTGCCGGGCCAGAACCGTTAGGAGCGGTCCCATGTTCCTGCCGCTCCACGACGGCGTCCCGCTCAAGCACATGAAGACGCCGCTCGCGACGCGGTTTCTGATCGGCCTCTGCATCCTCACCTATCTTCTCACCTTCTACGGCCCTCCCGGCGCGGATGCGATGGTGGGCGGCTTGGGCCTCATCCCGTCCGTGCTCTTCGGCACCGAGGTTCTGCCCGAAGGCTATCCCTTCGTTCCTGTGCCGCTGACCCTGGCCACCAACATCTTCCTGCACGGCTCCCTGTTCCACCTGATCGGCAACATGCTGTTCCTGTGGGTGTTCGGCGACAACGTGGAGGACGCCATGGGGCATTGGCGCTTCATCGCCTTCTTCCTGCTCTGCGGCATGGCCGCCAGCCTCGCCCATGCCTTCATCACCGCCGAGCCGCATCGCCCATTGATCGGCGCGTCCGGCAGCGTGTCGGGCGTGGTGGCGGCCTATCTCATCCTTTACCCGCGCGTGAAGATCTGGGGGCTCTTCCTGAAAGGGATCCCGCTGCACCTGCCCGCCTATTGGGCCATCGGCTTCTGGTTCGTGCTCCAGTTCGCCTCCGCCTTCCTCGGCGGGGACGAGGGCGTGGGCTGGTTCGCCCATCTTGGCGGCTTCGTCGCGGGCGCTATTCTCATCCCCATCATGCGCCGCCGCTACGATCCCGTGCTTGCCCGCGTCCAGGCGCAGGAACTGCAAGCGCCGCGTTGACAATCGGATGCTGACCGCTAGGGTCCATCCGCCTTTTTCCTATATGTCCGGAGAGCCGAGTTTCGGCCATATCCGGGATCTGCCATTGGTGAGGACGGACGAATGAAGCTTCTTGTCTGTGTGAAGCGGGTTGTGGACTACAACGTCAAGATCCGGGTGAAGCCCGATGGATCGGGAGTCGAGCTCGCCAACATCAAGATGTCCATGAACCCCTTCGACGAGATCGCCGTCGAGGAGGCGGTGCGCCTGAAGGAGCAGGGCAAGGCCACCGAGATCGTTGCCGTCTCCATCGGCCCGAGCCAAGCCGGCGAGACGATCCGCACCGCTCTCGCCATGGGCGCCGACCGCGGCATCCTGGTCAAGACCGACGCCACCGTCGAGCCGCTCGCCGTCGCCAAGATCCTGGCCAAGGTGGTCGAGCAGGAGAAGCCCGACCTGATCATCATGGGCAAGCAGGCCATCGACGACGATTCCAACCAGACCGGCCAGATGCTCGCCGCCCTGCTGGGCTGGCCGCAGGGCACCTTCGCCTTCAAGGTGAATGTCGGCGAGGGCTCTATCGATGTCACGCGCGAGGTCGATGGGGGCCTGCAGACGGTGGGCCTGAAGCTGCCCGCCATCGTCACCACGGACCTGCGCCTCAACGAGCCGCGCTATGCATCGCTTCCGAACATCATGAAGGCCAAGAAGAAGCCGCTCGACGAGACCTCGCCCGAAACCCTCGGCGTCGATGTCAGCCCGCGCCTCAAGGTGATCAAGACCGCCGAGCCCGGCGGCCGCAAGGCGGGCGTGAAGGTCGGCTCCGTGGCCGAACTGGTGCAGAAGCTCAAAGTTGAAGCCGGCGTGCTCTAAGAGGACCAGAGACCAATGACCACCCTGCTGATTGCCGAGCACGACAACGCTCACCTGAAGGATGCCACCCACAAGGCGCTCTCCGCCGCAAAGGCGCTCGGCGCCCCCGTGCATGTGCTGGTCGCCGGCTCCAACGCCCGCGCGGCCGCGGAAGCCGCCGCAAAGCTCGAGGGCGTGGAGAAGGTGCTGCTGGCGGACGCCGCTCCCTACGAGCATCAGCTCGCCGAGCCCACCGCGGCGCTCATCGTGTCGCTCGCCAGTTCCTACGATGCCCTGGTGGCGCCCGCCACCAGCAAGGGCAAGAACATCATGCCGCGCGTGGCCGCACTCCTCGACGTGATGCAGGTTTCCGACATCACCAAGGTGGTGTCGCCCGACACCTTCGAGCGGCCGATCTATGCCGGCAACGCCATCCAGACGGTGCAGGCCACCGATGCCAAGAAGGTGATCACCGTTCGCACGGCGGCCTTCCCGGCCGCGGGGGAAGGCGGGTCGGCCGCCATCGAGACCGTCAATGCTGCCGAGGATCCCGGCGTGTCCACCTTCAAGGGCGAGGAGATCGCCCAGTCGGATCGGCCCGAGCTGACTTCGGCCCGGATCATCATCTCGGGCGGGCGTTCGCTAGGCTCGGCCGAGAACTTCACCAAGTACATCGAGCCGATCGCCGACACCCTGGGCGCCGCCATGGGCGCCTCGCGCGCGGCGGTGGATGCGGGCTATGCCCCCAACGACTGGCAGGTGGGCCAGACCGGCAAGGTGGTGGCGCCCGACCTCTACATCGCGGTCGGCATCTCCGGCGCCATTCAGCACCTGGCGGGCATGAAGGACTCCAAGGTGATCGTGGCCATCAACAAGGACGAGGAGGCCCCGATCTTCCAGGTGGCCGATTACGGCCTCGTCGGAGACCTCTTCCAGATCCTGCCGGAACTGAAGGAGGAGTTGACCAAAGCCGGGTAATAAGGTCAGGAATAATGACGGACCGGGCGGAGCCTCCGCCCGGCCGCTTTGACGGTTGGATGCAGGCAGCGGATCGATGGGCATTGAGATCAAGACGGTGGGCGTGATCGGCGCGGGGCAGATGGGCAGCGGCATCGCCCATGTCTGCTCGCTCGCGGGGTTCAACGTCCGGCTCAATGATCTCTCCGAGGAGCGGATCAATGCCGGCCTCGCCACCATCAACGGCAACATGGCGCGCCAAGTCTCCAAGGGAGCCATCGCCGAGGGCGACCGTCAGGGCGCGCTCGAGCGGATCCGTCCTGCCCTATCCTATGACGATCTCTCCACCTGCGACATCGTCATCGAGGCGGCGACCGAGAGCGAGGAGGTGAAGCGCAAGATCTTCACCAATCTCTGCCCGTCACTCCGCCCCGACGCGATGATCGCCACCAACACCTCCTCGATCTCGATCACGCGCCTGGCGGCGGCCACGGACCGGCCGGAGAAGTTCATCGGCATCCACTTCATGAACCCGGTGCCGGTGATGCAGCTCGTCGAGCTGATCCGCGGCATTGCCACGGACGATTCGACCTATGAATCGGCCAAGCAATTCATCGGCAAGCTTGGCAAGACCTCGACCGTGGCCGAGGATTTCCCGGCCTTCATCGTCAACCGCATCCTGCTGCCGATGATCAACGAGGCGATCTATACCCTCTACGAGGGCGTGGGGTCGGTGGAGGCCATCGACACGGCCATGCGGCTCGGCGCCAACCATCCCATGGGCCCTCTCCAGCTCGCCGACTTCATCGGCCTCGACACCTGCCTCTCGATCATGCAGGTGCTGCACGAGGGTCTCGCCGATTCCAAGTACCGCCCCTGCCCCCTTCTGGTGAAATACGTGGAAGCAGGCTGGCTTGGCCGAAAGACGAAGCGCGGCTTCTACGATTACCGCGGCGAGAAGCCGGTTCCGACCCGCTAAACATCACACGACGTCAGATCCAAAAGACGCATCCACATCCTGTGGGTGCGTCACAAACGTCCTGCCTGCGATCTTCACAACAGCGTCACACTGCCTATAGTCTAATTGGACGGGAAGCGACTCTTTCTCCTGCCTAAGAGGGAGGTGAGGTGACGATACACGTCCAGCCTGTTGTGCGACCGGAGGCCTGCCCGGCCCTCGTCCTCAATGCCGATTACCGGCCTTTGAGCTACTATCCCTTGTCCATCTGGTGCTGGCAGGATGCGATCAAGGCGGTCTTCCTCGACCGGGTGAACATCGTCTCCGAATACGACAAGGTCGTGCGAAGTCCGACCTTCGAAATCCGCCTCCCCTCGGTTATTTCCTTAAAAACCTACGTCAAGCCGTCGCGGCACCCGGCCTTCACCCGCTTCAACGTCTTCCTCCGCGACCGTTTCAGCTGCCAGTATTGCGGAGCCCGCGAGGACCTCACCTTCGATCACGTCATTCCCCGCTCCAAGGGCGGGCAGACCACCTGGGAAAACGTCGTCGCCGCCTGCGCGCCCTGCAACCTCAGGAAGGGGGACAAGCTGCCCCGCGAGGTGGAGATGTGGCCCCGGCAGAGCCCCTTCGCCCCCACAATCCACGATCTCCACTCCAACGGGCGCCTGTTCCCGCCGAACTACCTCCACGACAGCTGGATGGACTACCTGTACTGGGACAGCGAACTGGAGCCGTAAGGCCCCTCCCCCAACTGTCGCTCCTCAAGGCGCCGTCACGTCAAGCGGCCCCGGGCCGCAACGGGCAAATCACCCACGATCCGGTCCCCCCGCACCGTGACCAGCCGGTCCACCATGTTCACCACCACGCAGACATGGTTCGGCACGATGCGCACCACGTCGCCGATGTTCGGGCGATCGTTGCAGGCCGAGAGGTCGAGGAACCCGTGCTCCTCGGCAAAGCGGGCGATCTTGGCCTGCGGATGCTCCAGGATGAGGCCGTGCCCCTCTAGGCCGCCGTTATCGCTCGTCAGGGTCTTCGAGCCGGAATCGAGAATGCCCCGTTCAGGTCCCGCCCGGCTCACCACCGTCGCATAGACCGTGAGCGCGCAATCCTCCAGCCCCGCGATGCCGGCTGCCAGCATCATGCGGTCGTTGAACACCGAGGTTCCAGCCCGGTGCTCGGTGACGCCCTTGATCTTGCCGAGGTTGCGCAGGTTCGGCGTGCCGCCCGTCGAGACCATGCGCGGCTCGAGCCCAAACTCCCGCACACCGGCCGTCGCCGCATCGAGGAAACCTTGAGTCTCGGCCATCGCATCCTCGGGCGGATAGAGCATGAAGCCCGCAAAATTGAGTCCCGGACGGGATGCGATGGCCGTTGCCAGCGCCACGGCCTCGGCCACGGTCTCGACCCCGGCCCGCTTGCGCCCCGTATCGCATTCCACGACCACGTCGAGATCGCGCCCGGCGATGGCGGCGGCCTGCGGCAGGCCCGCCACGACGACCGGGTTGTCCGCCGCCACCGTCACCTTCGCCTGCGACAGCAGCCTGCCGAGACGGGCGAGCTTCTCCTCCCCCAGGATGTTGTAGGCGATGAGGATGTCGTCAAAACCTGCTTCCGCCATGATCTCGGCCTCGCCGAGCTTCTGGCAGGTGATGCCCCGAGCCCCCGCGTCGCGCTGCATGGCGGCGATGACCGGGCTCTTGTGCGTCTTGATGTGGGGCCGGTTCGCAACGCCCGCCGCGTGGCACAGGGCCTGCACCCGGGCGATGTTGCGCTCGACCACGTCGAGATCGATCACCACCGCCGGCGTCCCGAATTGCCGCGCGACCTCTTCCTTGAGAGCCTGGATGCTCATGAATCTCCCCGATCCCGTTTCACTGGAGGCTAACGGGGCAGCGCCAAGGGGGGCAAGCTCACCGGCCGAAATAAAGGCCCTTGCGGGCAGCGGCCAGGGCCGCGAAGGCGGCAAGCCCCAGCGAGATGAGCACGTTCCAGCCGGCGAGCGACAGGCCAAGGAAGCGCCAGGCGGCTTCCGTGCAGCTGACCACCCGGGTGTTCTGCAGCTGGTTCAGGAAATCGCCCATAGTGCCCGCGCCTGCGCCCGCACCACCGCCGCAATCGCTCGGGCCTGCGAAGAGACCCCATTCCACGCCGGAATGATAGGCGCCGAGCCCGGCGCTCACGAGGAAGATCAGGCTTAAGAGCCACAGGCCGGCCTTCGCCCAGCGCGGGGGCAGGAGAGCCGCCCCGAGGCCGAGCGGAACGGCGATGTAGTACGGGTTACGTTGGGTCAGGCAGAGCTTGCACGGCACATAGCCGAACACATGCTCGAAGATCAGCGCGCCGCCGACGGTCGCCGCAGCCCCCAGGGCGACCGCCAGAGCGGCTTGGCGCATGGTCAGAGCGAGACGCATCGATCCCTTCTCCTAGAACAGAAACTTGAAGGCGACGAAGCCGCCAACGAGGGCCGCGATGCCCACGGTTGCGACGAGATTGAAGTTCTCGTCGATGATCGCCTTGATGCGCGGCCCGAACTGGCTCATCAGCAGGGCCACGAGGAAGAACCGGGCGCCGCGGGTCAGGATCGAGAGGGCGATGAACCAGCCGAGGTGATAGCCCGCGAAGCCCGAGGTGATGGTGACGAGCTTGTAGGGAATCGGGGTCAGGCCCTTGAGCAGGATCACCCAATGGCCGTAATCGGCATAGGCGTGCCGGAAGGTCTCCGCTCCCTCCGTCAATCCGTAAAGCTGGAAGACCCAGGCCCCGATGGAATCGTAGAGTCCCAAGCCGATGAAATAGCCCAGGACGCCGCCGAGCACCGAGGCGATGGTGCAGATGAGCGCATAGGACCAGGCCTTGTCGGGCCGCGCCAGCATCATGGGCACGAGCATCACGTCCGGCGGAACCGGAAAGAAGGAGCTCTCCGAGAACGAGACCAGGGCCAGCGCATAGGGGGCGGAGGGCCGGGCCGCGAGAGAGAGGGTCCAGTCGTAGAGGCGTCTGAGCATGAGGGTCCGACGGGTTCGGGTGCCAACCGGGGCTCACTGCCCCGCGCCCCTTTGAGCACATGGCGCCTTGAAAGGCGAGAGGCTCGCCTTGCGGCGTCGCTTCACACCTCGCGCATTGACCGGGCTTTACCGGTCATGGTACGTCGCAGGTCCTTGCCCCTGTGGCGGAATTGGTAGACGCGCTCGACTCAAAATCGAGTTCCGCAAGGAGTGCTGGTTCGATCCCGGCCAGGGGCACCATCCGCCTGCTTTTCTGATCTTTCAAGACATTCTCTCAGAGCAGGCCGTCACCCAACCTCCCGGCAAAGCATTCGAAGGGTTAGCGCCTTCGAGGTAGCCCACCTTTGCCGTTGCGGACGGCACATGGTCCGGAACAAATGGCCACGCCGAAAACGCCAGGTGCGGCGACGGAACGGGCAAAGCAAAGGGGCGCTTCCAGGATCTTTCGGCATGATCATTGATGTTTCAGGCCACGAGGAGGGGCTTGTGATGGATTTTCAGATTGAATGCGTTGCGCGTGCCCTGTTCTCCGCCGAAGACAATGGCCAATCGTGGGAGAGCGCCCCGGAGGATCTCAGGGAAGAGTTCCGAGATCTCGCCCGCACCGCCTTGTGGCTGCTGTCGCATCACCGCCCCCATGAGGCGGTCGAGAGCGAGAAGGCCCCGTTTCCCTACGCTGCCTAGTCATCCATCACCTCGATTTCGCCTGAGCGGAGACCGCGACATGCGAGCGCGCCCGCGGATGTGACCGCGGGCGCAGGAGCGTTGTTGCAGCAGGAAAGGGCGCACCGGATCAGCCGCGGCGCTCGATCACCGTGACGATCCGGCGGGTGCGAGGTTCTAGGATCACCACTTGATCGCGCACGACGATGTACTTGCACTCGGGCAGGCCGGTCAGGATGCGCTCGACGTTGTCCGGGCAGTCATAGAGGGTGGTGACCGATGCCGGCACGGTCGAGCCGACGCTGACGCTGAACTCCACATTGGTCAGCGGCTGCACATTCACGCTGCGGAACGACTCGGTGATCTGCGTCCGCTGCTCCGACGTCACGTTGATGTTCGTCGATCCGGCAGCCGAGGTGCTGCCCGTCGTGTTGGCGCCGCCGCCCGTGGTGCTGGAGGCGGTACCGGTCGTGCTGGAAGAGCCGCTCGTTCCACCGGAGGCCGTGCCGGACGCGGTTCCCTGCGTTCCCGTGGAGGAGCCCGAACCGGACGCGGTGCTGTTGGTGCTGCTGCTGCCCGTGCCGGAGGTGCCGCTGGAAGCCGAGCCTTGCGTTCCGCTCGAAGAGCCCGAGGCGCCGCCGGAGGCGCCCATCGACGAGCCGGAGCCGGACGAGCCGCCAGGGGTCATGATGGTTGAACCGCCCGAGGAGCCGCCGGACGAGCCGCCGCCCGCGCTACCTGCGCCGCCTCCGGAACTGCTGCCCGTCTGAGCCATAGCCGCCACGCTGAGAGACAGAGCCGCAGCCGCCACACCTGCCAGTAAAGTTACACGCATTGGATGAAACCTCCCTGTGTTGGAGGGCCAAAGGAGCCCCCGCAATGCCTATCAACGGGGGCTCGCAAGAGAGGGTTCCGCTCCCATTCCCATAAGGGAGGGCTGTACATGTGAGGTTCATGAACATGAACGAAAGCGCTTGAAATGCAGCCTTCTGAGCGAGTTTGCGAGCCCTCGGGCGAGGACGGGAATCATCGCGCGGACGATCAGGGCTCTGCGGAACTGTGCACGCCCTGCGATGCAAGAGGCGCGAAGGCGCTCACGACCTTCTCGTAGACCGGGCGCTTGAATGGAATGATGAGATCGGGCAGCCGGTGCATCTCCTCCCAGCGCCACTCGTCGAACTCGGGCCTGTGCCCGCCGCCGCCCGGCTGGTGAATGTTGATCTCGCTGTCGTCGCCCTCGAAGCGGAAGGCAAACCATTTCTGGTTCTGCCCGCGGTAGCGCCCGCGCCAAGCGCGTCCCGCAACGATGGAGGGAAGGTCGTAGGAATACCATTCGGGCGCTTCCGCCAGGAGGCGTACGGATCGGACGCTCGTTTCCTCATAGAGTTCGCGCAGGGCGGCCGCGTAGGGGTCCTCGCCGGGATCGATGCCGCCCTGGGGCATTTGCCAGGCGTAGCCGTCCGACACCGCATCGGCTTCGGATCGCCGCCGCCCGATGAAGACCAAGCCCTCCTTGTTGATCAGCATCACGCCGACGCAGGAGCGGTAGGGCAGATCCTTTCTGGCCTGTGATCCTCTTGCGCTCCTCATCCGACTCGTACTCCCTCGATCGCGGAACCCGGTGCAGCCCGTTTTTCAATACTGCCGACGCTTATCCATGGTTCCGAAGCAGGCTAGAGCCTCCGAGCGAAAAGTGGAATCCACTTTTGGGATTCATCCGATGCTCATTTCGAATGGTGCCTCGTTCCGAGGATCCGAGGGGCAGCACCATGCGCTGGAAAAGCGCCGCTCTACCCTGTTGCACGATCTTTCCTGCGTGCCTGTGAGAGCCGATGAAAGAGAAGAGCCCGGCAGGTGGAAATCCTGCCGGGCTCTCTTGCATCACTGTTTCTGAACGAAGGGGCGAGCGGCCTCAGTTCGGTGCCGTGGTCGTGTTGGCCGCGCCCTTGCGCACGCCGCGCAGCAGATCGTAGGCAGCAATCAGCTGCTTGTCCTTGGCCGGATCCGTCGGAATGTAGGCGGAGGAGCCGCCGCGCTCTTCCTTGTCGCCGCCATTGCTCAGGTGGCCGCGCAGGCCGGCCTCGCCCTTGGTCTCGTCCTTGCCCTTGAGTTCATCGGGGATGTCCTGCAGCACCTCGATATCCGGATCGATGCCCTTGGCCTGAATCGAGCGTCCGGACGGGGTGTAGTAGCGCGCCGTGGTCAGGCGTACGGCCCCGTTGCCGCCGAGCGGGATGATGGTCTGCACCGAGCCCTTGCCGAAGGACCGGGTGCCGAGAACCGTGGCGCGCTTGTGGTCCTGCAGGGCGCCGGCCACGATCTCGGAGGCCGAGGCCGAGCCGCCGTTGACGAGCACCACCAGCGGCTTGCCCTTGGTCAGATCGCCTGCCTTGGCGCTGAAGCGCTGGGTGTCCTCGGCATTCCGGCTGCGGGTCGAGACGATCTCGCCGCGGTCGAGGAAGGCGTCGGAGACCATGATTGCCTGATCGAGCAGGCCACCCGGGTTGTTGCGCAGATCGATGACGAAGCCCGCCAGCTTGTCGGCGCCGATGTCTTGGGTGAGCTTCTCGATGCCGCTGCGCAGGCCCTCATAGGTCTGCTCGTTGAACTGAGTCACGCGCAGAACGCCGATGTCGCCCTCGACGCGCGCCCGTACCGGACGCACCTTGATGGTCTCGCGGGTCAGCTTCACCACCACCGGATCCTTGGCTTCCTTGCGTTGGATCTTGAGGGTGACCGAGGAGTTGACCGGGCCGCGCATCTTGTCGACGGCCTGGTTCAGGTTGAGGCCCTGCACCGGCTCGTCGTTGATGTGGGTGATGATGTCGTTTGCCATGATGCCGGCGCGGGAGGCAGGCGTCTCGTCGATGGGAGTCACCACCTTGACGAGACCTTCCTCCATGGTGACCTCGATGCCGAGACCGCCGAACTCGCCGCGGGTCTGCACCTGCATGTCGCGGAAGCTCTTGGGATCCATGTAGCTCGAATGCGGATCGAGGGAGGTCAGCATGCCGTTGATGGCTGCCTCGACCAGCTTCGATTCCTCGGGCTTTTCGACGTAGTCCGTGCGGACCTTTTCGAAGACGTCTCCGAAAAGGCTCAGCTGCCGGTACGTGTCGGCCGAGGCGGCAATCGCGCTCATGCCCGACAGAAGGCTGGTCTGCGACACCATGGTCGCGCTGCCTGCGCCGATGGCCGCACCGAGAATCAAGAGGGATAGTTTGCGCATTATCCGCGAACCTTTTCGCTTTGCGATTTCGCCCACCAGGGACCTGGATCTATCGAACCGCCGTCTTTCCTGAACTCAACATAGAGGACGGGATTGTTCTTTTCTATGGCGGCGCCGATCAAACTCATGAGAGGGGCCTCCCCCATGGTTGCGACGGGCTCGCCTGCGAGCACGAACTGCCCGACATCGACGTTGATTTGGTCCATACCGGCCAGAAGAATATAGTATCCTCCACCGGCGTTGATGATCAAGAGTCGACCGTAGGAGCGGAAGGGGCCTGCGAAGGCCACCCACCCGTCCGCAGGGGATACCACAGGTGCCTTGGGCCGTGTTGTGATCGAAATGCCACGCGTCGTTCCGCCATAGCCGTCAGGAGCTCCGAATTCCAAGGCCACGTCGCCGCTGACAGGACGCGGCAGCAGGCCGCGGGCTTCCGCGAACGGGATCTTGGGCGCAAGCCGGGCCGGGTCACGGAACGCCAGCTGAGCGAACTTCTCCCGCGTTTCGCGTTCCTGCGCCTCCGCCGCCTTGCGAGCCGCGTCGGCCGCCTGCCTTGCGCCCGCGATTTCCGCCTCCATGCGGTCGATCAGCTCCTTCAGGCTTCCCGCCTGACGGGCCAGTTCCTCGGCCTTCTTCTGCTCGGCGCCCACATTGCGCTCGACCTCGGCGATGCGGCCCTGGCGGGCTTCCATGAGGGCGGCCAGGCGCTCCTGCTCCCGGGTAAGGGCCGTCAGCTCCTTGTTCAGGGTCGCCCGATCGGTGGCGATCGCCTCCTTCAGGCGCACGAGTTCGGCCAGGTCGGTGGCGAGGATCTCGGCCTCGGTCCGCAGCTCGGGCAGGACTGCGCCCAGCATGATCGACGCCCGCACCGCCTCCAGCATGTCCTCGGGCCGGACCAGCACGGCGGGCGGCGGACGGCGACCCATACGCTGCAGGGCCGCGAAAACCTCGATGATCACGGCTCGGCGGCTCTGGAGGGAGCGGCGGATGGCCGCCTCGCTGGCGTTCAGCGTCTGAAGCCTCTGCTCCAGCCCGCGAATCCGGTCCTCAGTGCCGCGCATCCGCTCGGCCGTGTCGATGAGGGCCGTGTTGAGCTTGGCCCGGTCTGCCTTGACGGATTCGATCTCGGCCTCCAGGCGCCGGCGCGCCTCGGCATTCGCCGCCAAGGCTTCCTCTAGAACCTTGAGGTCCTGCTCCCGGCGCGCCTTCTCCTCCGCCGTCTCAGCCGGAACGGAGGGCGGCGCAGCGGGTTGCTGCTGGGCCCAGGCGGGGCTCAGGCTGGCAGCAAACATCCAGGCGGCAAGGCCCAGGGCCTTGCGGGAAAAAGGCGAATCGAAGCGGATCATCCGTCAGGAATCATCGTGGCCGGCACGATGATAAGGGTGGCCGGCGATGATTGTCAGGGCCCTATAGATCTGCTCGGCCACGAGTGCACGCACGATCTGGTGCGGCATGGTGAGCGCTCCGAAGGAAACGACGAGGTCGGCGCGCTGGCGCAGGCGCGGATCGAGGCCGTCCGGCCCGCCGATCACGCAGGCGATCCCAGGCCGGCCCTCGTCCCGCCAGTGCCTGATCCGCTCGGCGAAAGCCTCGCTGGAAAGGCTCTTTCCGCGCTCGTCGAAAACGATCAGCACGGAGGAGCCCACCTTCTCCAGAAGGGCGGCGGCCTCTTCCGCGCGCCGGTCATCCTCCCGGCGCGCCCGGCTCTCGGGGATCTCGGCCATGTCGAAGCCGGCCAGGCCCAAGGCCCGACCTATGCCCTCGACCCGCTGCCTGTATCGCTCGACCAGCTCCCGTTCGGGGCCGCTCTTGAGACGGCCCACGGCCAGCAAGCTCAGTCGCACGATGGAAGCCTTGATCCTAGCTGGCGCGGTCCTGCGGGCGGTCGGCGCCCCACATCTTCTCGAGGTTGTAGAAGCCACGAACCTCGGGGCGGAAAACGTGGATCAGCACGTCGCCGGCATCGATGAGCACCCAATCGCAGGCCGGCAGGCCTTCGACGCGCGCGTTCCCGAACCCCTTGTCCTTGAGGTCCTTGATGACGCGCTCGGCGATCGCACCGACATGGCGGTCGGAGCGGCCCGAGGTCACGATCATGGTGTCGGCAAGCGAGGTCTTTCCGGCCAGGTCGATCTCGACCGTGTTTTCGGCCTTCATATCCTCGAGGGAGGCCAGGGCGACGGCCCGGATGTCCTCTGCTGCAGGAGCGTTCGCTCCGGAGAGAGGAGGAAGCGGGTTCATGTCCGCTTCGACAGACGATAGTCGGTTCAGGTTCAGACCCTTTCTCAACAGCGCTCGCGGGCGCCGACCCTTAAGATAATGCGGGAAGGCCCCATTTTTCAACGTCCTCCAGGAGGAGAAGTTCGTCGCAAGCGGCGCAATTGAGTGGATGAGAGATAGGATCGCGGCCCGTGCAGGAACACCCAGGCCGGAGGCTCCAGCCCCGGCAGGGCCGAGGCGTCCGCCTCCCCGATGCGGGCGGCGGAGAGGGCCGTGGCGCTGCGGGAGCGGGTGGCCTTCAGGGTCCAGCCGGGCCGGTCGATGACCGCCATCGGCATCATCCGGGCGATCCGGCGCCAGCCGCGCCAGCGGTGGAAACCGGCCAGGTTGTCCGCCCCCATGATCCAGACGAAGCGCACGCCCGGGTAGCGGCGCTTGAGGTAGGCCAGAGTGTCGACAGTGTAGCGGGCCTCGATCTCCTCCTCGAAGGAGGTCACGTCGATGCGGGGGTCGCGGGCCACAAGCCTGGCCTCCGCCACCCGGGCGGAGGTCGTGGCCAGCTCGCCCGTATCCTTCAGGGGATTGCCCGGCGTGACGATCCACCAGACCCGGTCGAGCCCGAGGCGCCGGAGGGCCATGCGGCTCACGTGGCGATGCCCGGCATGAGCCGGGTTGAAGGACCCGCCATAGAGGCCGATCCGCATGCCGGGAGCCGCCCGCGGCAGACGGGTGAGCCCAGAGGGCATGAGGCGGAAGCGAGACCTGGCAGGCTTCACGGACGCGTCTGGCCGGAGCCGCGGATGCGGTACTTGAAGGAGGTCAGCTGCTCCACGCCCACCGGCCCGCGGGCATGCATGCGGCCGGTGGCGATGCCGATCTCGGCCCCGAAGCCGAACTCGCCGCCGTCGGCGAACTGGGTCGAGGCGTTGTGGATGACGATGGCCGAGTCCACCTCGGCCAGGAAGCGCTCGGCCGCCGCGGCATCCTCCGCGACGATGGAGTCGGTGTGGTGGGAGCCGTAGGCTTCGATATGCCGGATCGCCTCGTCCAGGCCGTCGACGACCCGCACCGAGATGATGGCGTCCAGGTATTCCGTGCGCCAATCCTCCTCCGTTGCCGGGGCAACGCGCGGATCGGCCGCCTGCACGGCCTCGTCGCCGCGAACGGCGCACCCGGCCTCGAGGAGCATCGTTACGAGCGGCCTGAGGTGGGTTGCGGCGCAGGCCCGGTCCACCAGCAGGGTCTCGGCCGAGCCGCAGACGCCCGTGCGGCGCATCTTGGCGTTGAGCACGATTGTCTTTGCCATCTCCAAATCGGCCGATCCATGCACGAAGACGTGGCAGATGCCCTCCAGATGCGCGAAGACCGGCACCCGGGCCTCCTCCTGCACCCGCGCCACCAGGCTCTTGCCCCCGCGGGGAACGATCACGTCGATGTTGCCCTCGAGCCCCGACAGCATGGCGCCCACCGCCGCCCGATCCCGGGTCGGCACGAGGCGGATGGCATCGGCCGGCAGCCCTGCCTGCTCCAGACCCTCCCCCATGGCCTTGGCAAGGGCAAACGACGTGCGGAAACTCTCGGAGCCCGTGCGCAGGATGGCGGCATTGCCCGCCTTGAGGCAGAGCGCCCCCGCATCCGCCGTCACGTTGGGCCGGCTCTCAAAGATCACGCCGATCACGCCGAGCGGAGTCGCCACCCGCTCGATCTGCAGGCCGTTCGGCCGCTCGAACCGGGCGAGCACGCGCCCGACCGGGTCCGGCAGAGCGGCGATGCTCTCGACGGCGGCCGCAATGGCCTCGAGCCGCTCAGGGTTCAGCATGAGCCGGTCGATGAAGGAGGCCGGCTGCCCCTTGACCCGCGCCTCGGCCAGATCCTCCTCGTTGGCGGCAAGGATCACGCCGGCCTGCGCCCGGATGCAGGCCGCCATGGCGAGGAGAGCCGCGTTCTTCGTCTCCGAAGAGGCCAGCGCCACGCTCCTGGCAGCCAACCTGGCCCGACGGCCGAGTTCCTGCATGAGGGCCGGGACATCCGGATGTCCAACCGAAGCCGCACCTGGCGCGTTGAGATGGTCAGCAAGCACTTCTGCAATCAAGGCGCGAATATCGTCCATGTCCCGGTCCCAGCCCCTGACCGCTTCAGGGGAAATGCCTCGTCCCGAACCCATAGCACGGCAGATGGCTCCGAAGCCAAGCCGCTCTGTGGCGGCGCGGCCCGAGATCCGCATCGGCACCTCGGGCTGGCACTACAGGTCGTGGCACGGACCTTTCTATCCGCCGCGCTTAAAGATCAAGGACTTCCTGTCCTATTACGTCCATCGCTTCGACACGGCCGAGATCAACAACTCCTTCTACCGGCTCCCCACCGAGCAAGCGGTGCGGGCCTGGCATGAGGCCGCTCCGCAACGCTTCCTCTTCGCCTGGAAAGCCTCGCGCTTCATCACCCACATGAAGCGGCTGAAGGGGATCGAGGAGAGCATCGACCTCGTTTTCGGCCGCATGGATGGCCTTGGCGACAAGTTCGGCCCGGTGCTGTTCCAGCTTCCGCCCACCTTCAAGGCCGATGCGGAGACGCGGGAACGGGTGGCACGATGCCTGTCCCTGATCCCGCAAGAACGGCGCTGCGCCTTCGAGTTCCGCCACCCGAGCTGGTACGAAGAGACCGCCTTCCGCATCCTGCGCGATCACAACGCCGCGCTCTGCATCTCCGACCACGCCGATGCCCCGGCTCCCTGGGAGGCCACGGCGGATTTCGTCTATGTACGGGCCCACGGCACAAACGGGCGCTATGCCGGGAGCTACTCGGCGGAGACGCTGCAGGGCTGGTCCGGCCGCATCGCGGGATGGCGAGAGAGCGGGCGCAGCGTCTACGTCTATTTCGACAACGACATCAAAAGCGCCGCCCCCGGCGACGCCCAGACCCTGCTGCGGCTCCTGAACGAGGATCAGTCGCTGAGCGCCATGTCGTCCCGGTGAACCATCTCGGTGCGGCCGGGATAGCCGAGAATGCCCTCGATCTCGCGGCTTGGCCTGCCGATGATCCGCGCCGCATCCTCCGCGTCGTAGGCCACGAGGCCTCGGCCGAGCACACGGCTCTCGCTGCGGATCGTCACCGCATCGCCGCGATGGAAGGAGCCCTCGATCCGGCGCACCCCCACCGGCAGCAGGCTTGCCCCGCTCCGCAGGGCATGCGCGGCGCCCTCGTCGACATAGAGCGTGCCGCGCGGCTCGAGCGCGCCGGCGATCCAGGTCTTTCGCGCGGTGGCGGGGTTGGAGGGCGTGAGGAACCAGGTGCAGCGCCCGCCCTCGGCAATGCGCTTCAGCGGGTTCTTGGTGCGCCCGTCGGCAATGACCATGTGGGTGCCGCCGGCGGTGGCGATCTTGCCGGCCTCGACCTTGGTGCGCATGCCGCCGCGCGACAGTTCGGAGGCCGCCCCGCCCGCCATGGCCTCGATGGCGGGCGTGATGCGCTCGACCACCGGGATGTGCTCGGCATTGGGGTCGGAGGCCGGCGGAGCCGTGTAGAGGCCGTCGATGTCGGAGAACAGCACCAGGAGATCGGCGCCGATCATGGTAGCGACGCGCGCCGCGAGGCGATCATTGTCGCCATAGCGGATCTCGGAGGTCGCAACCGTATCGTTCTCGTTGACGACGGGCACCGCCCGCATCTCCAGAAGCTTCAGGGTGGTGGCGCGGGCATTGAGATAGCGACGCCGCTCCTCCGTGTCCGAGAGCGTCACCAGGATCTGGCCCGCCGTGATGCCATGATGGGCCAGCACCTCCGACCAGGTGCGGGCGAGCGCAATCTGGCCGACGGCGGCGGCCGCCTGGCTCTCTTCCAGGCGCAAGGGCCCGGATGGGAGCCCCAGCACCGTACGCCCCATGGCGATGGCCCCGGAGGAGACCACGAGCACATCCGCCCCCTTCGCATGAAGGTCGGCGATGTCCTCGGCAAGCGCCGCAAGCCAAGCGTGATTCAGCCTTCCGCGCGCCCGGTCGACAAGGAGCGCGGAGCCCACTTTTAGGACAACACGGCGGAATTGGCCGATTCGAGGGGTCACGGATGCCACTCCGCCTGAGGCTCGGCCGGCTCTTCCTCGGCCTTGGTCTGGTCAATGATCGTCAGCAGCGCCTGCAGGACCTCCTGCACCCCCTGGCCCGAGGCGGAGGAGACCACGAGAGGGGTGCGCTTGCAGGCCTTCTTCAGCCTCTTCAGCTGCTCTTTCAGGGTGTCCTCGTCAAGCGCATCCGCCTTGGACAGGGCCACGATTTCCGGCTTCTCGGTCAGTCCATGGCCATAAGCCTCGATCTCATGGCGAACGGTCCGGTAGGCTTCGCCCGCGTCCTCGCTCGTGCCCTCCACCAGGTGCAGCAGCACCCGGCAGCGCTCCACGTGGCTCAGGAATCGATCGCCGAGGCCCACACCCTCGGAGGCGCCCTCGATCAGGCCGGGAATGTCCGCCAGCACGAACTCGCGGCCATGGACCCGGACGACCCCGAGCCCGGGATAGAGCGTGGTGAAGGGATAATCGGCGATCTTCGGCTTGGCCGAGGTGACCGTGGCGAGGAAGGTGGACTTGCCCGCGTTGGGCAGGCCCACGAGGCCTGCATCGGCGATCAGCTTGAGGCGCAGGATGAGCGTGCGCTCCACACCTTCCTGCCCGGGGTTGGCCCGGCGCGGGGCGCGGTTGGTCGAGGTGGTGAAATAGGCATTGCCGAAGCCGCCATTCCCGCCCTTCGCCAGCAGCACCCGCTGGCCCACATGGGTCATGTCGGCGATGACGGTCTCCCCGTCCTCCTCCAGGATCTCGGTGCCGGCCGGCACTTTCAGCACCACGTCGGCCCCCTTGGCGCCGGCCCGGTTCTTGCCCATGCCGTGGCCGCCGGTCTTGGCCTTGAAATGCTGCTGGTAGCGATAGTCGATGAGGGTGTTCAGCCCCTCCACGCATTCCGCCCACACATCGCCGCCGCGGCCGCCGTCGCCGCCATCCGGCCCGCCGAACTCGATGAACTTTTCACGGCGGAACGACACGGCACCGGCGCCGCCATTGCCGGAGCGGATGTAGATCTTGGCTTGGTCGAGAAATTTCATAATCCGCATCCTTTACGGGACTGAAGCATTTTTCGCAAAAGCCGATCCGCTCTCGCGATCAAAAATGCAGCCATCCACGCTGTCGTGCGAAAGCAACGCGGATAAAAGGGAAGCGCTCCCGAAAGCCTTTCGGGAGCGCTGCACGTTCTCAGCTGGCGAGGGAGATCTCCCGCTCCACCTCGACATCGAGGCAGAAGGGTTCACGCACGAGACCGGTCTGGCCCCAGGCCTTCAGGCTCTCCCAGGTGCGGCGGTCGAGCCGGAAGTGATCCACCGGATAGAGGCCGCACCGGGCCGGCAGCTCGGAGAGCCCGGCGCCCTGGTAGGCGAAGCCGCACTTTTCCAGCACCCGCCGGGATCCCGGGTTGATCACCCGGGCGCAGGCCGTGATCTCGTCCTCCTCGCCATAGGCGAAGAAGGCGTCGATCAGCGCCCGGGCCGCCTCGGTGGCATAGCCCTTGCCCCAGTAGGGGGTGCCGAGCCAATAGCCCAGGTTCGGCTTGCCCGTTTCCGGATCCGGGCCGATGCCTACCATGCCGATGAGGCTGTTGGGCTTTCCCTTGGGCGTGATGGCGAGCTGCAGGCCCTGCCCGTCCGCGTTGGACCGCCGGGACTGGAAGATGAACCGCTCGGCATCGTCCGGATGATACGGATGCGGAATGCGCGCCGTCATCTCCGCGACCGCTTTCTCCCCGGCGAGGCGTACGATGGCTTGAGCATCCGCAAGACGGGCCCAGCGCAGCCACAGGCGGCGGGTCTCGAGGCGGAAAACATCGTCACGGGTGAGGTCGGGAAACATCGTCTTGCTCCGATCCGTGGGCCCTCCCTGGGCCCGGAAATGACGAAGGGGAGGTGGACATCCCACCTCCCCTGTCAGTTTCGGATCGGAGCTTGGCCTTTTGGGCCTGTTGGGGCTCTTCATCCGCCGGGTCGGTGCGATGCCGGCGGGAGCTCCTTCGTTTCGCTCTCGCCGTTTACTCTGCGGCCTCCTGGGCCGGTACGACCGATACAAAGGCTCGGCCTTGACGCGTCAGGAATCGGACTCGGCCATTGGCCGTGGCAAAGAGGGTGTGGTCTTTGCCCATGCCGACATTCGCGCCGGCATGCCATTTCGTGCCGCGCTGACGAATAATGATGTTGCCGGCGACAACCTGCTGATCGCCGAACTTCTTGACGCCCAGACGACGGCCTTCGGAGTCGCGACCGTTGCGAGACGAACCGCCTGCTTTCTTGTGAGCCATGGGTTACTCCCGTGTCCTGTGTGAAGCCGAACGCTTACTCAGCGGTGGCCGGCGCAGCCTCGTCAGCCGCAGCCTTGGTGGTCTTCTTGGCCGCAGCCTTCTTGGGCTTTTCGCCACCGGCGAGGATCTCGGTGATCCGCACCACGGTGTAGTCCTGGCGATGCCCGCGCTTGCGGCGCGAATTCTGGCGGCGGCGCTTTTTGAAGGAGATGACCTTCTCGCCGCGGGTGTGCTCCACCACCTCGCCTGCCACGGTCACGCCCTCGACGAGGGGGGCGCCCACCTGGGTCGTGCCGTCGTTCGTGACCATGAGAACCTGGTCGAAGGTAACGGCGGTGCCCGGCTCGCCTGCGAGCGTGGCAACGGTGATGACGTCGTTGGCGGCAACGCGATACTGCTTGCCGCCGGTCTTGATCACTGCGAACATCTTGATCCTCGTGTTCAAACCCAAATCTCAGCGGGGAAGCCCCACCGGACTGGCTTTTTGGCAGTTTCCGGCTTCGGTTCACGGCAAGCTCAAGCTGCCGCACGGGTATGCGCAGGCACGCGTGCCCGCTCATAGAGGATGCCTCTCTACGGGCAGGCCCCGCCCTTGTCAATCAAAATCCTTGCTTTTGGCGCTTGAAGAGCCGCCAAGCCCATGATATCCACCCGGCCTCAACCAGCGGGCCTAGCGGCCTTCGCACCCCGGAGAGGTGGCAGAGTGGTTGAATGCACCGCACTCGAAATGCGGCATACGGGCAACCGTATCGGGAGTTCGAATCTCCCCCTCTCCGCCAGCATCCCCTAGAAAGCCTTTGTTGATGCCAAGTTGAAGCCCAACTTGGGTTTGCGGCTGTCATCCTGGTACAAAAGGGTGGTACAAAGGTCGTGCGCGTGGTAAGCCCCCTGGAAGCATCCCGATACTGGCATCTACTACTTCCGCCGCGGAGTCCCCGAAGCACTCCGTCCGCTCGTCGGCAAGCGCGAGGAGAAAGTCAGCCTGGAGACCCGCGACTGGCGTGAGGCTGGGCCGCGGCACACCGCAGTCGCGGCCTAAGTCTCAGCCCGCTGGGAGCGTCTCAGACAAGCGGCTGCGCCAAAGCCGCTCGTCAGGCTCGCCCACAAGGAGGCTGTGGCTCTCGCAGGTGAGGTCTACCGCCGCCGGGTCGCGGCGCACGAGGCAGATCCCGGCAGTCCCGACCCCTGGCGGGACGATTTGCTCATGCGTTCGGCAAGGTCGGACGGAGCAAGCTCCTAGGAAAGAGCCGAGATCCGCTTCAGATCGCGCAACACATCTTCGAGTTCCACCGGTCCAGAGATGCCGCCGAAGCCGAAGTAGAGGGCTTTGAAGTGGCGGAAGAGCTGCTCGTAGACAGCATAGGCGGCTGGATCTGGCTCAAAGGTGCGGAAGGGCAGGCAGATGGCCGCCTGAGCACTTTCGAGGTCTGGATAGGAACCGGCCGCGAGACTTGCGAAGATACTTGAGCCAAGGCCTGTCGGTATGCCGTTCGGCACCAGAACGGGGCGGCCAAGCACATTGGCGTAGACCTGGTTCAGCGTCGCATTGTGCTGCGGGATTCCACCGGCATTGATCACCCGCTCGACCGGCACGCCACCCTGGGCCATCCGCTCGAGAATGATGCGAGTGTGGAAGGCCGTGCCTTCGATAGCTGCGAACAGTTCGTCCTGGGCGGTGTGCAGCAGGTTCCATCCCAGCGTGATGCCGCCGAGATCGGCCCTTACGAGAACGGTCCGGTCACCGTTGTCCCAGGTCAGGCGCAGAAGGCCCGTCTGGCCAGGCCGGTAGTGCTCCAACCCTTTCGACAACTCCTTGACGTTGGTGCCGGCCCTCCGGGCAATCGCCTCGAAGATGTCGCCGGTAGCTGAGAGCCCTGCCTCGATGCCTACGAGCCTCGGGTCGACGCTACCCGGCACGACGCCGCAGACGCCCTGGATCGGGCGTGTGTCCGGTGCCATGGCGATGATGCAGGTGGAGGTGCCGACCACGTTCACTACGTCGCCGACCCGGCAGCCCGCGCCGATGGCGTCCCAATGGGCATCGAACGCCCCAACGGGGATCGGAATGCCCGCTTTCAGGCCGAGCCGCTCGGCCCAGTAGGGCGTGAGTTGGCCTGCAATGACGTCGGAGGTCGCATATTCCCCCGCGAGCTTGTGGCGGATTCCGTCGAAGAGTGGGTCAACCTTAGAGAGGAAATCCTGCGGGGGGAGGCCGCCCCAGCGAGCGTTCCACATCCATTTGTGGCCCATAGCGCAGATGCTGCGTTTCAGCCGGCTCGGATCGGTCACCCCTGTGAGGGTTGCGGCCACCATATCGCAATGCTCCAGAGCCGTCACCAGTCGGTCGCGCTTCTCCGGGTTGTGACGCAGCCAGTGCAGCAGCTTTGAGAAGCCCCACTCATGCGAGTAGACGCCGCCGCACCAGTGAATGGCCTCGAGCCCTTCCTGATGGGCAAGCCGGGTGATCTCCTCAGCTTCCGACTTCGCCCGGTGGTCGCACCAGAGATAATACTCGTCGAGCGGCTCCATGCCCTCGCCGACCATAACGACGCTGGAGCCGGTGGTGTCGATCGCAAGCGCCGCCACATCCTCGCCCTTCAGGTCAGCGGACTCGAGGGCGCCACGCATGGCACGCGCCAGAGCATCCATATGGTCGGCATGGGCCTGGGTCGCATAGTCCGGATCTTCGCGCTTGCGATGAAGCGGATACTCCGCCGTGGCGAGGCCGAGCGGACCCTTGCGTTCATCGACGAGGGTGACGCGCACACTCAGAGTGCCAAAATCGACACCTGCTACAACGGCCATGGGTATCTCCGAACAAGGGCTTGCGGGATCGAGAATGACGCGGAGTGCTACTTCTTAACCTGGCCATAGGTCGCAGTCGCGCCATGCTTGCGGAAATAGTGTCGGTCGAGGAGCGCCTGCGACACGCCTCGCGCATTGGGCTGCAGCGCGAACGTATACATCGCCATGCGGGCCACAGCCTCGAGGACGACCGCATTGTGCACGGCATCCTCCGGTGTCCTGCCCCAGGCGAATGGACCGTGGCCAGCCACTAGGGCCGCCGGCACCTCCATGGGATCGCGGTTGCCGAAGGCATCCGTGATCGCGACGCCTGTCGCACGCACATAATCGTTCTTGATCTCGTCTTCCGTCAGCTCGCGGGTGATCGGAACCGGACCGTAGAAATAGTCGGCATGGGTAGTGCCTAAGGGAGGAAGCGGACGGCGGGCTTGCGCCCAAGCGGTGGCGTGTTCCGAATGCGTGTGCACCACGGCGCCGATCTCTGGGAAGGACTTGTAGAGGTGGAGGTGGGTGTCGAGATCGGATGAGGGGCGCAGCTCGCCCCAGACGATCACGCCGTCGAGATCCGTGATCACGAGATCGTCGGCTGTCATACGCTCGTAAGGCACGCCGCTCGGCTTGATGACGACGAGATTGTCCGCCCGGCTGATGCCGCTGACATTGCCGAAGGTGTAAAGCACGAGCCCGCGGCGCACCACTTCCAGATTGGCTTCCAGAACCTGCTCGCGCAGCTGCTTCAACATCGGGGCACTCCTGACGGCCCATGAATGGAAAACGGCGGCCACGGCTCATGCCATGGCCGCCTCAGGTTGGATCGGATCAGCGGGCGGCTGTCCAGCCCTTGTATTCATTCACGTTCTGGGACGTAATGAGCTTCGGCTCGAGCAAGATCACATTCTTCTCGGGCTTCTTGCCGTTGAGAATGCCTGCTGCAAGTTCGAGCGACTGACCCGCCATCACGTAAGGATCCTGAGAGGCAGACGCCTTGATCAGGGAAGTGCCGGATTTCAGCTCCTGCTCGATATCCGGCGCACCGTCGACGGCGGTGATGATAAACTCACTGCGGTTGAGCTGCTTGGCAGCCAGGCTCACACCGATAGCGGTCGGGTCGTTGATGGCGAAGATGGCATCGACCTTCGGGAAGCGGGTCAAAAGGCTCTGGGCCACGGCGAAGCCGCCCTCGCGCGAGCCCTTGGCGTCTTGGTTGTCGGACAGGATCTTGATGTCGGGATGCTTGGCAAAGACTTCCTTGCAGCCTTTGACCCGATCGGTGACCGACGACACCTGCGGACCATTGACGATCAGGACGTCGCCCTTACCCTTCAGGTGATCGACAAGGTACTGGCAGGCGATGGCGCCGGCCTTGACGTTGTCGGTCATGACCGTGACATCGGCGCCGGACGCCGCAACGTCAAAGGCCGCAACGACAATGCCGGCCGCTTGGGCACGCTTCACCGAGGGAGCGATCGCCACCGGATCGACCGCGTTCAGCATGATGACGTTGGTGCCGGAGGCGATGAAATTATCGATCTGCGTGAACTGCTTGTTCAGATCGTAATCCGAGGAAACCGCCGTGACCTTGACATTGGGGTTGATCTTCTTGGCCCGGTCTTCAATTCCCTTGATGGTGGCGACGAAGAACGGGTTACCAAGCGAGCCGACCGAGATGCCGACATTCTGAAGATCCTTCGCCGCGGCAGGTCCGGCAAGACCGGCAATGACAGCGAGACTGAGCGGGATTCGAGACAGTAGCATTGCTTCCTCCTGGTCGTTTTAGATCGCGATCTGCCGGACCCGACGGGTTCCGAGAGCCGCAATATACGAGCGTCCGTGCCGGGCGCTTGTATTCCATGTTAGGTGCGCGCGGATCCCTTGAGCCGATAGCGGTCAAGCGCAACGGCCCCGATGATCACGAGCCCCTTGATGATGAACTGCCAGATGTCGGACACGCCGACGAGAATGAGCCCGTTCGACAGAATGGCGATGATGAGCGCGCCGATGAGCGTGCCCCAGATCGAGCCGATGCCGCCGACGAAGCTGGTGCCTCCCAGGATCACGGCAGCAATGGCGTCGAGCTCGTAGGATTGCCCGAGCTGCAAGCCGTTGGCTGCGTAGAGACGAGCCGCCGACATGACGCCGCCGAGGCCGGACGCCAGGCCGGAAAAGGCGTAGACGAACAGCAGGATGGCCCAGACCTTGATGCCGGTGAGCCGTGCCGCGTCCGGGTTGCCGCCCACCGCATAGATATGAACGCCCAGCACGGTGCGCCGCAGAATGAACCAGGAGATCAGAACGACCGCAAAGGCGATCCAGACGAGCCACGGGATGCCGAACAAGGTGCCGTTGCCGATGAAGTCGAAGGGGAGCTGCGGGTTGAACTGGGTGGTATCTTCTCCGAGCAGACGCGCAAGCCCGCGTACCGCTGTCAGGGAGCCCAGGGTGACGATGAAGGGCGGCAGCTTCGCAAAGGCGATCAGCGCGCCGTTCACCAGGCCGAGGCCAAGGCCGATGAGAAGGGCAGCCGGAATGCCGAGCATGCCCCAGTCCGGGATCTTCGAGGCCAGAATCGCCACCATGGCGGCTGCCGCCAGGATCGAGCCCACCGAGAGGTCGATGCCGCCGGTGAGGATGACGAAGGTCATGCCTGCCGCCAGCACGGTATTGATCGAGGCTTGCTGCGCCACTATCGAGAGGTTCTGGAAGCTTAAGAAGCGCCCGGACATAAGCTCGAAGGCAATGCCGAGGATGATCAGCACCGGCAGCATGCCCACCGCCTGCAGGGTGGAGCGCCAGGCAAGGCGGCGCTGCATGCTCTGAGACGCCATGTCGGCGCCGGCCGCTCCGGTGTTCTGGACGGATGCGCTGGTCTCATTCGGGGGTGTCATTCGGCAGCTTCCCTTACGCCTGTCGCAATCGCTATGATTTCTTCCTGGGTGACGGGCGGATGTTCAGCTCCGCCGACCTCGCCTGCTATTCGTCCCTCACGCATCACGAGGACGCGGTCGCAGATGCCGACGACTTCCGGAAGTTCGCTGGAGATCACGATGACACCCACGCCGTTGCGGGCAAGATTGTCGATGAGGCGATAGATCTCCGACTTGGCGCCGATATCGACGCCGCGGGTCGGCTCGTCGAGGATGAGCACCTTCGGCTTGGTCTCGAGCAGGCGCGAGAGGAGAACCTTCTGCTGGTTGCCGCCCGAAAGGCTGCCGACCGGCACCACGTCCCCGGCCACACGGATGCCAAGCGCCCGGATGGCTGCGGCCGCCCTGTCCTTGGCGGCCTTCAGGTTGAGGACGCCTCCCATGCGCGCATCCCGGCCGAGCACGCTGACATTCACGTTCTCGCGGACGGTCAGGTCGAGGAAGAGGCCGAGATTCTTGCGATCCTCCGTCAGATAGACGATGCCGGAATCGATCGCGTCCTCGGGCCGGTGGATCGAGAGCCGCTTGCCCAGGAGAGAGACTTCGCCGCTGGTCCGTCGATCGGCCCCGTAGATGAGGCGCGCGAGTTCGGTTCGTCCCGCTCCTACAAGACCCGCGATGCCCAGAACCTCACCCTCGTGCAGCTCGAACGAGCAGTCGTGCACCCGCACGCCGTCGCCCATGTTGCGGACCGCGAACATGACCGGGCCGCGGCTCTGGTGAGCGTCGTGCTCCTTCTTGTAGAAGGAGGACAGATCGCGGCCGACCATCATCTGAACGAGCCGTTCGGCCGAAATCTCGTCGCCGACGAGGGTGCCGACATAGGAGCCGTCCCGGAGCACCGAGACCCGGTCGGCAAGTTCGTAGACTTCAGCCATGCGGTGGCTGATATATATGATGGCAAGGCCATCTTCGCGCAGCTGGCGCACAAGGGCGAACAGTGCTTCCGTCTCACGGGAGGAGAGGGAGGTCGTGGGCTCGTCCATGACCAGGATGCGCGAGTTCGCGATTAATGCACGGGCGATCTCCACGAGCTGCCGCTCGGCCATCGACAGTTCGCTGACTTTCGTCGACGCCCTGAAGTGGACGCCGAGGCGCTCAAGAACGTCCTGACAGGCCTTTTCCATCGAGCGCCGGTCGACCATGGGGCCGGATTTGTGCTCGCGCCCGAGCAGCATGTTCTCCGCCACTGACAGGTTCGGCGCGAGCGACAACTCCTGGTAGATAATCGAGATACCGCGATGGCGCGCCGTCATCGGTCCGTCGATAGCAACGGGCTGACCGTTGATGCGGATCTCGCCGCCTGGATCGGCTTGGTAGGCACCGGACAGGATCTTCATAAGGGTCGACTTGCCGGCGCCGTTCTCGCCCATTAGGGCATGGATTTCGCCAGGATAGACGGTGAGCGAAACGTTCGCGAGCGCTCTGACCCCAGGAAACGTCTTGGAAATGTCTCTCATTTCGAGGATCGGGGCAGATCCTGTCATGGGTGCTTCCCTAGAATCGGTCCGTTGTAGCGACCGTTATCAGCTCTGAATTCCAGCGCATCCAACGTGCCGAAAGATCTGCAGGATGAGCAAGGATTGTAATGGTCGTAAATGCTTCACTCCAATCCTGTTTCAATCCCTTCCTTTGAGCGCTGGGAAGAGACCCACAGCTTTTCGTGAGCAGTCGTTTGCATTTTACTTCTATTGATGTAATATAATCTCATTATATGTCTCGAAGAGTTCTCGTTTCATTCTATGAGGGTACGAATTCCGGTTTCAGCGCCTGATAGAGACTGCGGAACGCCTCGACCCTCGGGCGGTAGAGGTCGACGAGATGCACCTCCGGCTCGATTGTCTCAAGAATGTTCGGCGTGGTGCATACGGTCTCCGGTGCTTCTCCGGTCGTGGCAAGGCGCGCCAGCCGCGCTGCGCCGAAAGCAGGACCCTTGTCGCTGCCTTCATAGCGCACCATCGGGAGGTTCAGGACGCTGGCGAAGATCCGTGCCCAGAAGGCACTGCGTGAGCCTCCGCCGATCATGCCCGCATGGGTGAGAGATGTGCCGGCCTGCTCAAGAGCGCGTCTTGCATCGGCGAAACTGAAGGCGACGCCCTCGAGAACGGCCTGCACCAGATCCGTCTGATCCGTCTCTGGCGAGAGCCCGAAGATGACGCCGCGCGCATACGGATCGTTATGCGGCGTCCGCTCGCCGGCGAGATAGGGTAGGAAGAGAATCGTGGACGGCCTGCGGTATGCAGCTTCCGCCTTGCACAGCAGCTCGCCGATATCCTGTTTCAGAAGATGGGCCGCCCAGGCAAGACAGCTGGCACCGTTCAGCATGGCGGCCATCTGGAACCAGCGGCCGGGCACCGCATGACAGAAGGAATGCACAAGAGCCTCGGGCGCAGGGCTGAAGTGTTCGGTGGTCACGAAGAGCTGGCCCGACGTACCAAGTGATATGAAGGCCGATCCATCCTCGATGGCCCCAAGTCCGACGGCGCCTGCTGCCGCATCGCCCCCGCCGCCGGCGACCACCACGTCGTTCCGCAGGCCCCATTGCTCGGCGATCTCCGGTCGCAGGGTGCCCGAGACTTGCGAACCTTCAGTGAGGCTCGCCATATGGTCGCGGGTCAGGCCTGTCGCAGCTAACGCTGCATCCGACCAGTCGCGCTTGGCTTGGTCTAACCACCAGGTACCCGCGGCGTCCGACATCTCCGTGACCACGTCGCCTGTCAGTTTCAACCGGATATAGTCCTTCGGCAGAATCACCTTGCGCACGGCGCGGAAGGTTTCCGGTTCGTGCCGCGCGAGCCAAGCCAGCTTCGGCGCCGTAAAGCCCGGCATCGGGATCACGCCCATAGCCCGGGAGAGTTCGGGATGCTGGGCGCGGAGCTCCTCCGCCTCGCGGAAGGAACGGCCGTCGTTCCACAGGATCGCGGGGCGAAGCGGCCGGTTATCGCGATCGAGCAGTACCGCCCCATGCATCTGCCCCGAGAGGCCAATGCCGCACACGTCGCCGAAGGCTGCCCCTGCCGTCGCGCGGATTTGCTTTAGAGCGGCCTGCACGGCCCACCACCAGGTTTCTGGGTCTTGCTCCGACCAGAGATCCTGAGGACGGGAGACCTGCAGGGGCACCTCCGCTTCCGCGACCGCGGCCTGCCGCTCGTCTACAAGGATCGCTTTTACCGCTGAGGTCCCGACATCGATCCCAAGATAGTGGGGCACGACTCATCCTCCTTGAAGGTTAGCGCTGACCCTAGCTTGGCGGTTGTTGACCCACTATATAGTTCAGTTCCGTCGGTTGTGGGTACCGGCAAGAGAATCAATGCGTTAGATTTGAAAGGGTAGCTCACGTTCTGGCTGCGTACATTGTTACAGTATCATTGGCTTGCCCCCGATCTTCGGAAATATTGATAAGGTCAGCTTGGTTGGCATGCCGGTGATGCGGAGCATTCTCAAGCGCGATATGCGTTGTGCAGCGTGTTAAATGTCGAGCCCTTTGGAAGAGAGCTACGAGTAGAACTGATACAAGCCCATGCTTTTCAAGCGGGGCCTCAGTGGTACCAAGCATCGCAACATGGGAACGAAGACACTTTGGTTTGGGTATCATCCCAGGAAATCGCAGGCGCCGTGGGAAGATCTACTTCCCCACACTTGAGCGGAATTTCGACGTACTTCCGAGAAGTGCCAGTTCCGGATCTGAAGCTCGACGCCGAAACTCGCGAGAGGGAGCGGGCGCATTCACCTAGCGGTGATGATTGAGGCTGGTGAGAACCGGCCTCGGTCACTCTCTCGACCTTCGAGGATATTCTATGGGCAACTATTATCCAGTTACACGGCCCCCGCGTCCGTAGACGAGCAGCATGGATATGATGACGCAGCCATAGATGATCTGACGACCGGCCTCGGGCATCTGCATAATGGAGAGCACCGAGTTCAAAAGCACTATCAGGATGACGCCGACCAAGGTACCGAGGTACCGCCCGCGTCCGCCGAGGATATTGGTGCCGCCGATTACCACAGCGGCAATGGCAGGGAGAAGATAGGCATCGCCCATGCCCTGATAGGCCTTGGTGGAGTACCCGGCGAGCAGCACGCCAGCAAGGCCGGCCGCTGCGCCCGAAAGCGCGAAGGCAATGAGGATCACGCGGTTGGTGTCAATGCCCGAGAGATAGGCTGCCCGCTCGCGATTGCCGATGGCATAGATGCCGCGACCGAGGGTCGTGCGCGTGAGTATCGCCACGACGGTCACGGAAACAGCGAGCCAGACGAGGAGCGCAACCGGAATCATGCCGCCGATGCGGGCGACTGCGAGGTACTGCATCAGATCCGTAGCTGCCGTCTGCGGCGCGAAACCGCCCGTATGAGCTACCATGAGGCCGCGCATCACTGCGTTCATGCCGAGCGTGAAGATCATGGACGGCACGCGCAAATACGCGACGCCGAGCCCGTTGAAAATGCCGACGAGAAGACCAACCCCGATACCTGCGGGAATAGCCCAGGGACCGCCGACTGCCGTTGCCATCATGGCCGCGGCCGTCAGGGTCCAGGGCACCGAAAGGTCGATGTGGCCGAGCAGGATGACGACCATGAGCCCAGCCGCCACGATCCCAAGAAAGGATCCGACCTGAAGCTGCTGCAGGAGATATTGCGGCTGCAGGAGCGGTGCGCTCCCTTGCGTGTAGAGCGTGTAGCCCGTTCCGATGAGGAGAATGAGCAGGACGAACCCGGCCGCGAAGGCAACGGGCTTGTCGTCGGATCCAAGGCGCAGGATCCTTGGCGCGATACTCGTGTCGGCCGTTCTGCTCACCGGAACACCTCGAGCTTGTTCTTGAGACGCAGCAGCTTCAGTCCGCCCAAGCTTACTGCGGCGAGAAGCACGAGCCCCTCGAAAAGAGGTTGTAGCAGCGGCGCCACGTCGAAGATGCGGAAGTTGAAGGAGATTGTGCGCAGCACCATCGCACCGATCATGGACCCAATAGCGCTGCCGGTGCCCCCAAGAAGCGAGGTGCCGCCGATGACCACGGCCGCAATGGAATTCAGCGTATAGGCGCCTGCCTGGGGAATGTCAGCATTGCCGGACGAAGTCTGGAGCGCCAAGAACAGGCCGCCGAGACCGGCGAAGAGGCCAGCCAATGTGAAGGCCGCGAGCTTTGCCCTGTTGATCGGCAGCCCCGACATGTAGGCCGCGCTCTCGGACGACCCAATCGCATAAACCGTGCGCCCCGTGACAGAACGGGTGAACGGCACCCACACCAGTAGAATGATCAGCGCAAGCAGCACGAGCGGCACCGGGATCCATGCGAAGGGCTGCAGCCAGGCAGCCTCGCCATTGTCGAAGAGGCCGAAGGTTGCCGCGAACTCGCGCAGGTCGCTCGTGACGGCCCAGGACAAATCTTCGTGCACCTTTCCGCCGGGCGTCGGCCGCAGGATGAGGGCGAGCCCCACATAGATCGCGCTCGTGGCGAGCGTCGCGATGATCGGCTGAATGCGCCCGTAGACGACCACGCAACCATTAGCGAAACCACACGCCGCGCCGGCGGCGATGCAGGCTGCGATGCCGGCCGCGATCTCGCCCGGGCTCCCGTCGACGAGGTGGCTCGCGATACAGCCCACAAGGGTCATCACGGCGCCGACCGAGAGATCGAGGCCCGCCATGAGCACAGGCATCGTCTGCGCCATGGACACGAGCGCCAGGGCGAAGACCTCGTTGGCGTTCTGGATTAGGATCTGCCCTGAGAATCCTCGGGGATGGCTCAGCTGGTAGAACAGGTAGAGCACGACGAAGAGGGCAAGCGCGCCGAGGATGCCGGCGTGCTGCAGCCAGCGCAGGCTCAAGCCCTCGCCCCAGCGGCGGGTCTTCTCCTGCGGCTCTGCGGCAGCGGGAGGGAGCACCGTGTCAGACATGAGCGGGCTCCCGCCGTTCGGCGATGTTGAGCGCGCTGGCGATGAGGTTGCGTTCCGTGATAGCATCACCCTCCAGCTCCCGGACGATGCGGCCGTCATACATGACGGCAACGCGGTCGCAGCAACCAATCAGCTCCTCGTAATCCGTCGAGTAGAACAGGATGCAGGCGCCCTCCTCCGCGAGCTTGCGCATGAGCCGATAGATCTCCTGCTTCGTTCCGACATCGATGCCCCGGGTCGGATCGTTGAGTAGGATCACGTCGGGATTCGTCGCAAGCCACTTGGCGAGCACCACCTTCTGCTGGTTGCCCCCGGACAGGGTTGAGACCGGGTCGCTCACATTGCCGATCTTGATCCGCAGCTGCTCGATGGCCCGTTCCACGGCCCGACGGGTGCGGCCCGGATCGATGAACATCCCGTGCGAAAGACGGTCTAGCGAGGCCATGGAGATGTTGTCGGCAATCGACATGGAGAGGATTAGCCCTTCGCTCTTGCGGTCCTCTGGTACGAGCGCCATCCGGGCTCGCCCGCTCTTGGCAGCCTTCGGCGAATTCGCCGCCGTGGGGTGGCCCTCTAGACTCACCGTGCCGCGAACGCCCCGCAGCACACCGAAGAGCGCAAGCAGCAACTCCTTCTGTCCCTGCCCGTCGAGACCGCCCAGCCCTACGATCTCGCCGCGTCCCGCCTCAAGCCCGACACCGTTGAGGCGGTTCTCCCAGGAAAGATCCCGGATCGTGATGAGAGGCGCCGGGCGTGGCCGCCTGGGCTTTGGCGGAAACTGCCCCTCAATCTCGCGGCCGATCATAAGGCCGATGATCTCGTCGTTGCTTCGCGCTCCCTTGGCGAAGGTTTCGATATGCCGCCCATTCCGAAACACGGAGCAGCGATCCGCCAGCGCCTCGATTTCGTGCATGCGATGCGAAATGTAGAGGATGCTCAAGTTCTGCGCCTTCAGCTCGAACAGCATGCGATAGACGCGGTCCACGTCGGCAGCGGTCAGGGCGGAGGTGGCCTCATCGAGAATGAGGAGCTTCGGATCGCGGCCGAGCGCCTTCGCGATCTCGACCATCTGCCGGCGGGAAAGCGGCAGATCCGACACGCGGCTCAGAGGGTTGATGTCCTCGCAGCCGATGCGGGCGAGCAGCTCCTCCGAACGCCGGCGCTGAGCGCGACCGTCAATAAACCCGAAGCGGCGCGGCGGGCTCGACAAGGTGATGTTGTCGGCAACCGTGAGCTCCGGCATGAGTGAGAGTTCCTGAAAGACACACACGATCCCGGCCCGGTTCGCGGCCGAAGGGTTTGGGAACGTGACGGGCGCGCCTTCGAGGACCATGCGACCCTCCTCTGGCTGCACGACGCCTGCCATGATCTTCATGAGGGTCGATTTCCCAGCGCCGTTCTCTCCCAAGACAGCGTGGATCGACCCGCGGCTGCATGCGAAATCCACATCGCGCAAGGCATGGACGCCGCCATAGCGCTTCGATACGTTCTCGAGGGCGAAGAAGAGCGCAGGTTCGAGCATGGAACCCCTTCGGTACTCGGAAAGGGCTCCTGTCCCGGCGGAGGGTCAGGACAGGAGCCGAGGTGCTTTGACTGCGTGGTTCTTACTGCGTGTTCTTGGCGTCCTTCGCCATGATCTCAGGCGCCGTCACGTTCACGCCGCAGGCCGGGAATTCGTTGGCCGCAAAGAAGTTATCGGAGAGGTTCGACCAGTAGTTCACATTGTCCTTGAGGGTCGTGTAATCGACGACAGGAATGGGCACAGAGATGAGCTGTGGCATCGGGTTACCTTCGAGCGCCGAGACGGCGGCCTTCATGGAAATTGCCACAAGTCCAGGCGACTGGCTGTAGGACAGGCCCTTGAGCCCCTCGCCCGCATGCTTGGCTATGAGCTTGCGATAGCCATTCTCGCCCTCGCCCGCCATGGGCACGAAGGGGTGCTTCGCGTCCATCATGGCACGCACGGATCCTGTCGATCCTCCCTGCGTGAACACAGCCTCGAACTTGCCGTGCACGGCGAGCGCGTCGGCCGTCGCCTTCTGGGCCGTGCCGTCGTCCCAGTTACCCACCACCTCGACGATCTGGAACTTGCCTTCCTTCTCCATCACCTCGCGGAAGCCGAGATGACGATCACGGTCCACAGAGTTTCCGGGCAAGCCTCGCACTTCGAGAATCTTGCCGTCGCGTTTCTGCCCCAACTCCTTCAGGAGATGCCGCGCCGAGAGGCGACCGATTTCGAGCTGGTCCTCGTTGACCTGCATAACCTTGTCGGTGTCGAGGACGTTGTCAAAGGGTACGATCACCACGTTGTTACGGTCAGCCAGACGGATCACGCGGTCGAAGCCCTCGGGCGCCACTGCGATGGTGATGATGGCGTCGTAACCCTGGTTAATGAAGTCCTCGATGGCGCCGAGTTGTGCCGCGACATCGGTTCCGGTCGAGACGACCTTCAACTCCTTAATCTTGTCCTTCATGCCAGGTTGCTCAGCATAGGCCTTCGCGGTCTGGATCATCTGGATGCGCCAGGTATTGCCCACAAAGCCGTTCACCACGGCGACGCGATAGGGTCCGGGCTTCTTATCCCATTGCATGTACTTGGTTTGAGCATTCCACGGCTTGAAGCAGTTCGGATCCGGTCCTGGACCCGAGACGGTCTTAGGAGCGGCGAGAGAGACAACGGAAGAGAGCAGAAGTCCGGCGAAAGCAAGTGCGAACAGACGAGCAGGGCATGCCATACGATCCTCCTAAGGCAGCGTTCTTCCCAGATCTGGCCCGTCTAGCGCGAACCTTGATCCATTAACATGTTAGTTCTAACCGTAGGGTAATACAAGTAATTCCGCCAACTTGGTTGGGTAAGAAGCGGTGCCTTCTAAGTATCGGGTTCGGCGGGGCAATCATAGATTTGTCTCACAGACTGGATCCGAAGAGGAGGCCTCCAAGAGCCAATAAAGAGCGTTCGATTAGAGTCAGGCTGTGAAATTCGTCGATCCCAAACCGAGAGGTGGCGCCATTGGGATTGCTGCCTCCGGTTATGTCTTAGGGCGTCACGAGCAGCCCTAGGCGCCTACTGTGACCTGTGTGAATTGGAAGCTCCTCCGTTGGGGACACTTGCCCCAGCGCATTAGGAATGAGGCTGAAGGCGTAAGATCGGACGGGGTGGCCTGCTCTTGCTATAGAAGAGCGAGGCTTTAGGATGGGCCCAGCGCCCCTCACAGGCGCAGGAAACGTTCAATTCTCATGCCTATCTCACCGAGTGCCTCAGCCGTTTCGCTCCACCGTGTTGCCATCACCTTCGGGTCAAAGGTGGGCGGTTACACGGCTGTCCAGAACATTCATCTGGAAGTATTGCCAGGGGAGTTTATTGCAATCGTCGGGCCGACTGGTTGTGGTAAATCTACCCTGCTCAATGCATCCGCAGGACTGCTCAAGCCATCAGATGGCAAGGTCGAAATCTTCGGCGTGCCTCTGCACGGCCTCAACGGCCGGGCGGGATATCTCTTTCAGCAGGATGCCTTGATGCCCTGGAAGACGGCCCTTCAGAACGTGGCCGTCGCCTTGGAGCCCAAGGGCATTTCCCGCAAGGAGGCGGAGGTGAAGGCCCGCGACTGGCTGCGGCGGGTAGGGCTCGGCGCCTTTGTTGACCGCTACCCGCATATGCTCTCGGGCGGTCAGCGGAAGCGGGTTGCTTTGGCTCAGATGTTAATCCGCGATCCTGAGATCCTTTTGATGGACGAGCCGTTCGGCCCGCTTGATGCCCAGACCCGTCAGATCATGGGCAACCTGCTGCTGGACCTCTGGGCCGCCAATCGCAAGGCCGTTCTCTTCGTCACGCACGATCTGGAGGAGGCGATTGCCCTAGCCGACAGGGTGGTGGTTATGTCAGCAGGTCCTGCGGCCGGTATCATCGGCGAGTTTCCCGTACCTCTCCCACGCCCGCGCGACATCGCCGAGGTACGGCTTGAGCCTGCCTTCCATTATATCCACAAGGAGATCTGGGCAAGCCTTCGCACCGAGGTGCAAAAGGCGTATGCGCAGGGGGAGGAAGCCTCGCCATGAGCCGCTTGAAGCTCATCCTGCTCCAGGTTGCCGTGGGCCTTGGATTCCTGTTGCTCTGGCACGTCCTGACGACCTACCCAATTCTCGCCCCCACGCGGCAGACGCAGTTCTTCTTCTCGACCCCTCTCGACGTGCTGGCAAGGATCTGGAAGGAGTTTGCTTCCGGGGAGATATGGCGGCATCTGTGGATCACGCTTTTGGAGACCATCCTGGCATTCGCTTTCGGTGCCGGCGGGGGGATCCTGTTCGGCTTCCTGTTCGCTCGCCGCGAATTTCTCGCCGCCGTGTTTGATCCCTATATCAAGGCGGCGAATGCGCTGCCACGGGTGGTGCTCGCGCCGATCTTTGCCCTGTGGTTCGGCCTGGGGATCTGGTCCAAAGTAGCTCTCGGCTTTACGTTGGTCTTCTTCATCGTCTTCTTCAATGTTTATCAGGGCGTGCGCGAGGTGAGCCCGGTCGTGCTGGCCAACGCGAGGATGCTCGGCATGAACGAGCGTCATCTGCTGAGGCACGTTTATTGGCCGGCGGCGCTGACCTGGATGTTCTCGTCCCTTCATACCTCTGTGGGGTTCGCTCTTGTCGGTGCGGTTGTGGGTGAGTATCTTGGCTCGTCTGCGGGGCTCGGCTATAAAATCCATGAGGCGGAGAGCGTATTCGACGTCACCGGTGTCTTTGCGGGCATGGCGATCCTGTCGATCTTCGTTATTCTCCTCGATTTTCTGGTCACCCTTATCGAGAGGCGCCTCCTGGTCTGGCGGCCTGCCCCATCGACAAACGATTAAGGTTAGGCAATCCTGCCATCCACGATCTGCAACCAAGCAGGGAGAACGAGGATGGAACGCCGTACATTTCTCATTGGGACGGGCGTCGTTGCTCTGTCCGCCGGGCTCAGCCGGGGCGCTTTCGCGCAATCGAAGCCGGAAAAGAGCAAGGTCGCTCTGGGCGTAGGCGGCAAGCCGCTACTTTATTACCTGCCGCTCACTATTGCTGAACGGAAAGGATTCTTCAAGGACGAAGGGCTTGAGGTCGAAATCAACGACTTCGGTGGCGGCGCCAAATCGCTCCAAGCCCTCATTGGCGGCTCCGTCGACATCGTCACGGGAGCGTATGAACATACTATCCGCATGCAAGCCAAAGGTCAGGATATTCGCGCCATAACCGAGCTCGGGCGCTTTCCCGCCATTGTGATTGCGGCGAAGAAAGACAAGGCAGGGCAGATCAAATCTGCGGCTGATTTCAAGGGTCTGAAGATCGGCGTGACGGCACCGGGCTCCTCCACAGCACTCACTGCTCAATATGCGATGGTGAAAGCGGGACTAAAGCCAACCGACGCAGCATTCATCGGCGTCGGATCAGGCGCGAGCGCCGTTGCCGCCATGCAGAAGGGTGAGATCGACGTGATCTCACACCTCGATCCAGTCATTTCCAAGCTAGAGTCGGATGGGGACATCTCAATCCTGATCGATACGCGCACTGAGGCCGGAACGCGGGCGCTCTTCGGCGGCTCGAACCCAGCGGCGACCCTCTATACCAAGAAGGACTTCATCGACGCTAACCCGGTAACGACCCAGCGCCTCGTGAATGCCCTCATGAAATCACTCAAATGGCTCCAAACAGCGAAGCCCGAGGATGTCGCTGCAACAGTGCCGCCAGAATACCATCTCGGTGACCGCCCATTGTACCTCAAGGCTGTACAGAATTCTCTTGAGAGCTATTCCCGTGACGGCATTGTCCCGCCCGACGGCATGAAGAGTGTCATGGATATGCTGAAGCAACTCGACCCTGAGTTGAAAGATGCCAAGGTTGACCTCTCCGCAACTTTTGACGGTCGCTTTGTGAAGCAGGCCGCTAGCTAGTTTTTGAGATAGGTAGATCGAAAACATTGATAGGGTCGCTTCTGAGAAGGCTTACTGCCCCGCAGGGTTTCGTGAAAGCCGCAACCCTGCGGGGAGTTTATTGCATCCTCGAGTTTCTCACGAGGTTCCAAGGCGATATCGATGGCAACATCCGATATGGCAGCCCAGCTAGCAAGAGCACCATTGTTCGTTACTTATCAGAGCGGATTCGATTTAGGTGAACTCGTATCCGCAGTTGCTGAAGTGGTTCTGGCACTCCTCGGCTGGGAAGCTGTCGAACAGTTCTCCGATGTTGGTCCAGAGCGCCTCCTGGGTGCGAGCCGCCGCCTTGCGTAGCAGTGCCTTGAACTTGGCACATACCTGCTCGGTCGGGTTCAGGTCAGGCGAGTACGGCGGCAAGTACAGCAGGCTCGCACCCGCGGCTTGGATCTTCTCTCAGACACCCGCTGTCAAGCACCACCACGTTGCCCGGGAGAGCCCCGGTACCAAAACCTGCTCGATACTGGGCTCGGCTCTGGCTCTGCCCATTGGAGTGATTGCCTTCCAAGCCATTACCGGCAGTTGCGTCCCGCACCTGCGGGGTTGGGCGCTGGTCCAGGTGGGGATCTATGTCGCTCAGGTTGTCCTGATCATCGCCGGCCAGAATACCGGCTCTGGCGTCCTTCAGACCCTTCACGCCTTCAATGGCGGGCTGTTGCTTCTGGTCTCATTCGTTGTTGCACAGAAGATTGGTTCAAAATTGAAGAGGTTATCGAACCAATAAAGCTCTGCCTCCAGTTAAAGTGTAACATTAGCGAACAAGATTAAGGTTCGCTTGTCGCGGCTTTTCAGAAACCCCACCTATTTCTAGAACATGCCAGCAGCAGATCTCCTGACACAGCAGTGCAACCCTGCGTTCGGGGTTCTCATGTTACTCATGCTGATTGATAGTAATAGGTTTGATATGCCCGCTGCTGCCGATCTCCAACCTCAACTCAGCGACAGAACAACGCCTGCAATGCTGATCCCCGCACCTGCCCAGCGGTAGATCGTCTGACGGTGGCTAAGGGCGATGCCTATTGCGAGACCCGCCCCATGCAGTAGAATGGTCGCCGAGAAAAAACCGAGACAATAAGGGGCTGCTGCGGCTTCCATCGGCATCTCGGCCCCATGGGCGTAGCCGTGGAAGACAGCAAACATTCCGGTCAGCATCATGGCTACGGAGATGCGGCAGCGGATCTTGGCAGCCAGAACTGCGCCGAAGATGACCACGGACAGGGCAATGCCCGCCTCCACAGCAGGAATATGAATGCCCATGAAGCCCATGATGCCGCCTACGAGCATCACGGAGGCGAAGGTCGTCGGAACGGCCCAGAGAGCCTGCCCACCGAGCACGGCGGCGAAAAGACCGACAGCTACCATGGCCAGGGTGTGGTCAAGACCACCAAAGGGGTGCGCAAAACCGTCGCCCAAACCTGAAGCGGGGTGGATGCCCGTATGCGCAAGGGCCGGCATGGCCGTTACTATCATGGAAGCGACAAGAAAGGAATGCTTCAATCTCATGGGATGCTCCTGTCAGGCGGCCGCGGAGAGGCCGCCGGCTCGTTCGATGAATTGCGCGATGGCATCGACGCCGACACCTCCACGGATGTTGCTGAAGACATAGGGGCGCTGGCCACGCATGCGCTTCGTGTCCTCCTCCATGATAGCGAGATCCGCGCCCACGTAGGGCGCAAGGTCAATTTTGTTCACCACCAGAAGGTCCGACCGGGTGATGCCTGGACCGCCCTTGCGGGGGATCTTCTCGCCTCCTGCCACGTCGATGACGTAGATCGTTAGATCCGCGAGTTCGGGCGAGAAGGTTGCAGCCAGGTTGTCGCCGCCGGACTCCACCAGCACAATGTCGAGCACTGGAAAGCGTTTGCGCATGGTCGCGATGGCCGCGAGATTGATCGAAGCGTCCTCCCGAATGGCTGTGTGTGGGCAACCACCAGTCTCCACGCCCATGATGCGCTCCACCGGAAGAGCACCCGCGACTGTCAGGAGACGGGCATCCTCCTTGGTATAGATGTCGTTGGTGATGGCGCAGATGTCGTAGCGCTCGCGGAAGATCTTGCAGAGCGCCTCCATGAGGGCGGTTTTGCCCGAGCCGACCGGCCCGCCGATACCGACGCGAAGGGGTCCTGTCTGGGATTTCATGAGCGGAAAAGCCTCGTATACTGGGTTTCGTGATGGAAGGAGCCGAGATCGGCCCGGAACGTCGCGCCGCCGATATCATCGAGAGAGAAGCCGATAGCCTGCCCGGCGACCTCCTGCACCGTCGGTGCTAAGGTGCTGCAAACCCGGATGCCGGCCGTCTGCCCGATCGGCGCGAGCCGGATCGCTGCCGAGACGAGCGTTTGCACGAGCCCAAAGAGGTATGCGTTCAGGGTGAGCGGCAGGGGAATGCGATGCGACGCAGCAGCCATTCCAATGGCAATGGGGAATGCCACCTCGCCGTCCAAGTCGAGCAATCCCGGAGCGGGCCAAGCGACCAGTGTCGCGTCGAGGAAGCTGCGCCCCTGCTGGCTCGTCTCGAGGTACAACTCGGCAGAGGGGGAGAGAGCCAGGGCCAATTCGTTGACATTCACGAGAGCGGCTTCATGGCCTGCCTCCACGGCCCGATAGGCGTGGCTCAGCAGTATCGCGTCGTTGCGGCCGAAGCCAAGCGTCATCTGATCCATCAACCATGCAACCAGCGCCTCCTCGTCCGCCACGTCCCCTGCTTCGACCGCCCACTCCAGCGTGTGGGAATAGGCATAGCAGCCGACCGGATAGGAGGGGGACAACCAGGCGAACAGCGGCAGGATGCTTTGGCCTTTCTCCATGGTCTGGAGCAGGAGCGCATCATCCATGGCCGTGTCCGTGATGATGCCCGGAATGCCCGCCGTGCTCGTGCTGATGGTAAGCGCCCCGCACCGGACGGAACGGGCGCTCGACGATTTCCGTCCTGGCGCCGAGCCCATGCAGCATCTCGAGCAGCACATGATCGTAGGCGATGTAGATCGCCTCCCTGCTGATTTCCGCCGGCACGTGCCGGTTGCCGATGTGCCAAGCAAGGTTGAGGAGATCGAGCGGATTCTCGGTCGAGACCTCGATGAGCCTCTCGGCAGCTGCCTTCACCTCCACGAGCCAGCCGCTGTCGAGGCGAATGGCGTCACCGTCCTCCAGCACGTCGGCCCTGTCGAGGTCGAGCAGGAAGGCCGTGCCGCCATCGGCATTCAGCAGGATGCGACGTCTGTGTCGGTCGCCGTGGTCGAGGGTGATGATGTCGACGATGCGGTCAGAATCGACGGCGTCGCGGCGGATGATGGATGTGGCGCGGATCATGATCAGAACAGGAAGTATCGTTGTGCCATGGGGAGGATTGTGGCCGGCTCGCAGACCAGAAGCTCGCCATCGGCGCGGACATCATAGGTCTCCGGGTCGACCTCGATGAAAGGCGTGGCACCGTTCAGCACCATGTCCTTCTTGCCGATGCCGCCGCGAACGTTCTCGACGGCAACAAGCTGCTTTTTGACTCCGAGTCTGCCCGCAAGCCCATTCTCGACGGCCGCCTTGGACACGAAGGTGAGCGATGTCGTCGCCAACGCCCGACCATAGGCTCCGAACATCGGACGGTAATGCACCGGCTGCGGAGTCGGGATCGAGGCGTTCGGGTCACCCATGAGCGCCGCCGCGATGGCCCCGCCCTTGACAACCAGATCGGGCTTCACGCCGAAGAAGGCCGGCGTCCAGACCACGAGGTCTGCGAGCTTTCCAGCCTCGACGGAACCGATATGCCGCGACACACCGTGAGCAATCGCGGGATTGATCGTGTACTTCGCCACATAGCGCCGGGCGCGCAGATTGTCGTTATCGCCGGTCTCGCCAGGCAGCGGACCGCGCTGCACCTTCATCTTGTGCGCGGTCTGCCACGTACGGATGATGACTTCGCCGACGCGGCCCATGGCTTGGCTGTCGGACGACATCATCGAGAGTGCGCCGATGTCGTGGAGGATGTCCTCGGCAGCGATGGTCTCTTTGCGGATGCGGCTCTCCGCGAAGGCGAGGTCCTCAGGGATCGATGGATCGAGATGGTGGCAGACCATGAGCATGTCGAGATGCTCGTCGATGGTGTTGACCGTATACGGCCGTGTGGGATTCGTGGAGGATGGCAGCACGTTGGGAAGCCCGGCCACCTTGATGATGTCCGGCGCGTGACCGCCGCCCGCCCCTTCCGTGTGGAAGGCATGGATGGTCCGACCCTTGAAGGCGGCAATCGTATCCTCGACGAAGCCGGACTCGTTGAGCGTATCGGTGTGGATCATCACCTGCACGTCATAGGCATCGGCCACCGACAGGCAGCAATCGATGGCCGCGGGGGTGGTGCCCCAGTCTTCATGGAGTTTGAGGGCGCAGGCGCCTGCCTCGATCATCTCCTCCAATGCACCGGGCTGTGAGGCATTGCCTTTTCCGGTAAAGGCAAGGTTCATGGGAAAGGCGTCCGCCGCCTCTATCATGCGAGCGATATGCCAAGGCCCCGGCGTGCAGGTGGTCGCAAAGGTGCCAGTGGCCGGTCCCGTGCCGCCGCCGAGCATCGTGGTGATACCCGACATCAGCGCTTCTTCGATCTGCTGCGGGCAGATGAAGTGGATATGGGAATCGAAGCCACCCGCCGTGACGATCTTTCCCTCACCGGCTACGATCTCCGTGCCCGGGCCGATGATGATGTCGACATTGGGCTGCACATCCGGATTGCCGGCTTTGCCGATCCCGGTGATCCGTCCGTCCTTAATGCCGATGTCACCCTTCACAATGCCCCAGTGATCGAGAATAACCGCATTGGTGATGACGGTGTCGACCGCGCCCTGAGCCCGGGTCGCCTGCCCCTGCCCCATTCCGTCACGAATCACCTTGCCACCCCCGAACTTCACTTCCTCGCCATAGGTCGTGAAATCCTTCTCGACCTCGATGACAAGCGAGGTATCGGCGAGTCTGATCCTGTCGCCTTTGGTGGGGCCGAACATGTCGGCATAGGCTGCGCGCGGGAGCGAGGCAGGCTTTCTTCCAATCGTCATCACAGTGCCCCCATCACGCCCTGGCGGAAACCATACACCTCGCGCTTGCCGGAGAGCGGCACCAGCGTGACCTCGCGTGTGGAGCCTGGCTCGAACCGCACCGCCGTGCCGGGCGCAATATCGAGACGCATGCCGCGTGCCTTCCCCCGCTCGAAGGACAAGGCCGGATTAGTCTCGAAGAAATGGTAGTGGCTCCCCACCTGGATGGGGCGGTCGCCCGTGTTTGCCACCGTCAGCACGGTTCGCTCCACGCCCTCATTGAACACGATCTCGCCATCCTGGGTCATGACCTCACCGGGCACATCCGTGGAGGCTGCGCCCCGGATCGGATGGTGCACCGTGACGAGCTTGGTGCCGTCCGGGAAAGTGGCCTCGACCTGTACGTCGTGAATCATCTCGGCCACCCCCTCCATCACCTGATCGGCAGTGACGACATGCGCGCCTGCCTCCATCAACTCGGCGACTGAGCGCCCATCGCGCGCACCCTCCACCACCGTGTCGGTGATAAGAGCAATCGCCTCCGGGTGATTGAGCTTAACGCCGCGTTCCAGGCGGCGGCGTGCCACCATGGCCGCCATGGCGATCAGGAGCTTGTCTTTTTCACGAGGTGTGAGCTGCATTCAAAAAATCCTAGCTGAGCCAGACACGAGGCAGGGGCTCGCCACGAAAGGTGAGGAGGAATGGGCAGATGGCGGTCCGTAGCGCCCCGATGGTGACAGCGCAGAAGCGCACGGCGAGAAGGCCGTTCCAGGCGCTCGCCGCGGCATCGCACCCCTGCCCGGGGGATAGCTGTTCGCGCACCCGCTCCAGACGAGCCTCCGCATCCGGCGCCACGTGAATCAAGGTCGCGAAGGCGCGGGCATCGTTGCCCACGCTCGGCCTTCGCAGCAGGTCTGCAATGGGCCCACCGAGCCGCAATGTATCGGCGTAAACGAGGCGTGATCCTCTGCGGACGCGCCAACGGTCGATGAAGAGTCCATTCGCAATATGCTCCGCTCTGGCCTCACGTCCGAAGACGACGGCCTCCAGCAAGGTGAGGCGCGCATCTTCGGCGATGGTTGCCTCGAGCTGCCGATCGAGTCTCGCCTCATCGAACAGGATCGTCTCCTGCGGGAGCCAATCGAGCCGCCCCCTCGCTCCTGCGGTGAGCTTCACCGTCAGATTGGAGACCGGTCCGTCGGAGCGATAGACCTTTTCCGCGGCAGGCGTCGCCACCGTCACGAAGGCATCCGCCTGCGCCTCAACCTCTACGGAGAAACGGTCCCCGCAGGCTATACCGCCCGCCGTGTTGACGAGAACGGCGTCGAGCCCCGCACCCTCTCCCTTCGGGAGACGGATGCGCATGGAACCGCTTTCCTCGATGCGCATCGGCCGGGTCCGCCCGTTGAAGGCGGTTGCCGCGAACGATACACGACCGACAGCCCGCTGGCGCTGCGCGGGAGCGCCATCAAATGGCAAGTCGCTGACGAACATCGTTCCCCTCTAGCGCTGCACGGTCGCCATGCTGAACGATCTCGCCACGCTCAATGACCACGAAGCGGTCCGCCAGATCACGGGCAAAGTCGAAATACTGCTCGACGAGCAGGATCGCCATGTCCTTGCGTCCACGGAGGTAAGAGATGGCGCGACCGATATCCTTGATGATCGAAGGCTGGATGCCTTCCGTCGGCTCGTCGAGCACAAGGAGGCGCGGGCGCATCACCAGCGCCCGGCCGATGGCAAGCTGCTGCTGCTGCCCACCTGACAGATCGCCGCCCCGCCGCCCCAGCATGGACTTGAGCACGGGGAAGAGCTCGAACACCTCCTCCGGGATCTGCCGAGAGCCGCGCTTCAAGGGGGCAAAGCCCGTTTCGAGGTTCTCCTTCACGGTCAGGAGCGGAAAGATCTCCCGCCCTTGAGGCACATAGGCGATGCCGCGGGCCGCGCGCTCGAAAGGTTTCAGGCGCGCGATGTTGTGCCCCTCGAAATGAATACTGCCGCCGGAGATCGGCCTATGGCCCGCTATGGCGCGGAGCAGTGACGTCTTGCCCACGCCGTTTCGCCCGAGCACACATGTAACCTCCCCTACGGCAGCCGTGACAGAAATGCCGCGCAGGGCTTGGGCGGCGCCGTAATGGAGAGACAGGTTTTCGACTGCGAGCATTGTCATCGACCCAAATACACTTCCACCACGCGCTCGTTTGCGCTCACCGCATCAAGCGACCCCTCGGCCAGCACGGACCCCTCATGCAGGCACGTGACCTTGACGCCGAGATCGCGCACGAAGGTCATGTCGTGCTCGACCACGATTACGGCCTTGCTCCTGGCGATGTCACGGAGAAGGTCGGCGGTGTCGGCGGTTTCCTGGTCGGTCATGCCGGCGGCCGGCTCGTCGATGAGCAGGAGCTTCGGCTCCTGCGCCAACAGCATCCCGATCTCGAGCCATTGCTTCTGCCCGTGGGACAGCTCGCCTGCTCTGCGATGGCGCTGGGCTGTGAGGCGCACCCGCTCCAGGAGAGCGTCGATCCTCACCATGTCCTGGTTGACGCCGCGTGAGAGCAGGGTCGCGAGAGGCCCACGCCTATTCTTCAAAGCGAGAAGCAGGTTGTCCTCGACCGTATGCATCTCGAAAATGGTCGGGGTCTGGAACTTGCGACCGATGCCGAGTTCGGCGATGGCCGTCTCATCGAGAGCGGTGAGATCGTGGGTGCCCTCGAACAGGGCCGTGCCCTCGTTGGGCTGCGTCTTTCCGGTGATCACGTCCATCATGGTCGTCTTGCCGGCCCCGTTTGGGCCGATGATGGCGCGCATCTCCGCGTGGTCGATCGCGAGCGACAGAGCGTTCAACGCACGGAAGCCGTCGAAGGAAACTGTGATGTTATCGAGATAAAGCAGGGTCGGCGTAACCGGTACAGTCATGGCTCACTCCGCCGCATGGGTGGCAGGCTGGGGCGAGCGGCGCGCTCGCAGCTTCTGGCTGGAACGCTCCCACAGATCCCCAGCGGCCCCGAGGATCCCGCGAGGCATGAACAGCGTGACGAAGACAAAGAGGCCGCCCAGAGCGAACAACCAGAACTCCGGCAGCGCCGCCGTGAACCAGGTCTTGCCCGCATTGACCAGCAGCGCCCCGAAAATGGCGCCGGCAAGAGTCCCGCGTCCGCCGACCGCCACCCAGATCACCACCTCGATAGAGTTGGCGGGAGCGAACTCACTCGGGTTGATGATACCGACCTGGGGCACGTAAAGTGCACCCGCGACGCCCGCCAGCAGGGCGGACAGGGTGAAAACGGTGAGCTTGTAGTGCTCGACGCGGTACCCCAGAAAGCGCGTGCGGCTCTCTGCATCGCGCACAGCCACGAGCACTTTGCCGAACGTGGATCCCACGACCCACCGACACAGCAGATAACCGCTTGCAAGGGCCAGAACCGAGAGCACAAACAGAGCTATTCGCGTCGAGCCATTCTGAACGGGAAAGCCAAGGATTTCCTTGAAGTCCGTCAACCCGTTGTTACCACCGAGCCCCATGTCATTCCGGAAAAAAGCCAGCATCAGCGCAAAGGTCATAGCCTGGGTTATGATAGAGAAATACACGCCCGTAACCCGCGAGCGGAAGGCGAACCAGCCGAAGACCAGGGCAAGTGCGCCCGGCACCAGCAGCACCATCAGCGCCGCGAAAGGAAACCAGTCGAAGCCGTGCCAGAACCAGGGCAGCTCCTTCCAGTTCAGGAATATCATGAAGTCGGGCAGAATTGGGTCGCCGTAGACACCACGGGGCCCGATCTGGCGCATGAGGTACATGCCCATGGCATAGCCGCCCAACGCAAAGAACGCCCCGTGCCCTAGGGAGAGAATGCCGGAGAAGCCCCAGATCAGATCGACCGAGAGCGCCAACAGGGCAAAGCAGACATACTTGCCGAGCAGAGGCACCAGGTGATCCGAGAGATGCAGCGCCGATCCGGGCGGGGGCAGCTCGTTCATGGTCGGCACCAGGATGGCAGCGGCAGCCAGGAGCGACAGAACGAGAATGGTCTGCCGATCAAAGAGGGAGTGGGTTCTCATGTTTCGACCGCTCTGCCCTTGAGTGCGAAAAGCCCGCGCGGACGCCTTTGAATGAAGACGATGATGGCGATGAGCAGGGCAATCTTGCCCAGCACCGCGCCCGCATAGGGCTCGAGCAGCTTGTTCGCGATGCCGAGGGTCATCGCGCCCACCAGGGTGCCCCACAGGTTCCCGACCCCGCCGAACACGACCACCATGAAGCTGTCGATGATGTAGCCCTGCCCCAGGTTGGGGCTGACATTGTCGATCTGGGAGAGCGCGACGCCGGCGATGCCGGCCACACCTGATCCCAGCCCGAATGCCAGCGCGTCGACGCGGCTGGTCCGGATGCCCATGGAGCCCGCCATGCGCCGGTTCTGCGTGACGGCCCGCACGTAAAGTCCCAGCGAGGTGTATCGCAGAACGAGGAGCAGGATCGCGAAGACCGAGAAGGCGAAGACCACGATGGCGATACGATTGTAGGTCAGGCTCATCGCCCCAATGTCCAGTGCTCCGCTCATCCAGGCCGGCGTCCCAACCTCACGATTGGTGGGACCAAAGATCGTCCGCACGCCCTGCTGCAAGATGAGGGAGATTCCCCAGGTGGCGAGCAGGGTTTCCAGGGGACGCCCATACAGGAACCGGATGACCGTTCTCTCAATGAGAATGCCGACCGAACTCGCAACCAGAAACGCAAGCGGCAGCGCGATGAGGAGCGAGGCTTCGAACAGGCCAGGGAAATTGGAGCGGATGAGTTCCTGTACCATGAATGTGGTGTAGGCCCCCAGCATCACCATCTCGCCATGAGCCATGTTGATGACCCCAATGGTGCCGAATGTGATGGCAAGGCCGATGGCGGCAAGCAGCAGGACGGACCCAAGGGAGATGCCGTACCAGACGTTCTGAACTGCTTCCCAGAACGCGAGGCGGGTCCGGATGCCGTCGGCTGCATTTCCTGCGGCCGCGATGACTTCGGGCGGTGCCTGGGACGGCAGGTTGGACAGGAGAGCGAGAGCTTCCTGATCACCCCGATTCCGAAGAGTTTGAACGGCGGCGAGCCTCTGAATCGGCAGGGCATCCTGCTTGCTCAGGAGGATAGCGGCTCGGGCGCTCTCAAGAACGTTCCGAACATGCGGCTGGCCCTCCTGCGCAATGGCTTTCTCGAGCGTCGGCAGTGTTGCCTCATCACGGGAGCGGAACACGGCGCGCGCAGCCTCAAGGCGCTTCGCCGCATCGGAGCTGAGTAATGTAAGGCTGCCGAGTGCAGCCTCGATAGCGCGGCGCACCCGGTTATTGACGCGAACCGGCTTCAGTTCGCCAGTCTGATTGCCCCATGCCTGACCCGTAGCCGCATTGACGAGTTCTCCGGAAGTTCGACGAAAAAAGACTTGGCCGGACCCGACGAGAAGCCGACCGTCGCGCAGGGACTCAACGACGTCGATGGACAGGGGGTTTCCGCTACCCGCAATGGCACCGATTGCGGCATCCGTGTCCACATAGCTGTCATTGGCGAATTTGGGCAGCGCCTCCTCGTAAGCTCCCGCCAAGGCAGCGGAGGCCATGCCAAGCAGCAGAACGGTAGCCTGCAGAATATTGCGCAAGAAAACCATGAAATGCACTTTGAATGGAGAGGGAGTGAGGGCAGCAAGGATTGCCGCCCTCATCTTTGATCGGTTAGGAGCCGCACTTCTTCGTCACAGTGTTGTAGTTGCCGCACTTGAGGGTCTGCCAATCGGCGACCAGATCCTTCGAGCCGTCCAGGTGCTTCGACCAGGCATCGCCCGCCACCAGATCATCGGTTTGCCAGACGGTATCGAACTGGCCATCCTCCTTGATCTCGCCGATAAGCACCGGCTTGGTGATGTGGTGGTTCGGGAGCATCTCCGAGACGCCACCGGTAAGGTTCGGGACCTTGATGCCGACGATGGCATCGATCACCTTGTCCGGATCGGTTGTGCCGGCTTTCTCGACGGCCTTCACCCACATATTGAAACCGATCACATGGGCCTCCATCGGATCGTTGGAAACCCGCTTCGGATTTTTGGTGTAAGACTTCCACTTCTCGATGAAAGCCTTGTTCTCGGGCGTCTCGACCGACTGGAAGTAATTCCAGGCCGCGAGATGTCCGACAAGTGGTTTCGTGTCGATGCCTGCGAGTTCCTCTTCACCAACTGAGAAGGCTACAACGGGAATGTCCGTCGCCTTCACACCCTGGTTGGCGAGTTCCTTGTAGAACGGCACGTTGGCATCGCCGTTGATCGTGGAGACGACGGCCGTCTTCTTGCCCGATGAGCCGAACTTCTTGATATCGGCGACAATGGTCTGCCAGTCAGAATGTCCGAACGGCGTATAGCTGACCATGATGTCCTCGGCCTTCACGCCCTTGGACTTCAGATACGCCTCCAGGATCTTGTTGGTCGTACGCGGATAGACGTAGTCCGTTCCGGCCAGAACCCACCGCTCCACTTTCTCCTCCTTAGCGAGGTAATCGACGGCTGGGATCGCCTGCTGGTTCGGAGCAGCGCCCGTATAGAATACGTTTCGCTCGCTCTCCTCACCCTCGTATTGGACCGGGTAGAACAAGATGCTGTTGAGTTCCTTGAAAACCGGCAGCACCGATTTGCGCGATACTGAGGTCCAAGCGCCAAAGACGGCGGAAACCTTGTGCTGGCTGATGAGTTCACGGGACTTCTCGGCGAAGAGCGGCCAGTTGGAGGCTGGATCGACGACGACCGCCTCAAGCTTCTTGCCGATCAGTCCGCCTTTCTTGTTCTGCTCCTCGACAAGCATCAGCATGACGTCCTTCAGGGTCGTCTCGCTAATGGCCATCGTACCTGACAATGAGTGGAGAACCCCTACCTTGATCGTTTCCTCTGCTTTCGCGGCTCCCGCCGTAGCGCCTGAAACCAGAGCCGCTGTTGCCAGCGCCATCAGGCTCCTCCGCATCATGTTGAATATCGACATAGGTCCTTCTCCCTTGCCTGCCCTGTTTCAGATGCAACGAGGGACTACTATGCAAGAAGCATGCCATGTTTGCCCGAGAGATAACCGGCTGCGAGGGCGATAGCTGGGGAGTTCGGAAAACAACAATTGCTGCTCAGAAAAGCGGCGAAAGCTCAAATGCAAGGCTTGTGAAACAACGCTACAAGACGGAACGAAATGTCAGCTTCGGGTCAAACTGAGCCGTTGGACGTGGCCTTATGAAGGTCGGCATACTCAATGACTGCAGAAGTTCGGCTTTCGTCTGCCTCGTGCCATGAACCGACCTTCCTGCCATCGCATGATGAAGGAAGTTAGCAGCCTGGATCCTCTCAAGCCCGTCATCTCGCACCTTCCCTCCTGAGGACCGGAGCTTCGACGTCCTCAGCGTGCTTCTTCGGAGCCGATTCCGGTGCAATCCCTCCCCTCTTCCTTAGCCGCGTACAGGGCCCGGTCAGCTCGACGGAGGATCGAGCTGCGGTCGTCATCCGGCAGGGCCTCGATCACACCCGCACTGAAGGTGCAAGGCAGCTCAAGCCCATTGTACGTCAACACCGCTGGAGGGAAACCATCCCGAATGCGATCGATGATGCGCACAGCCTCGTCTAACCGAACCTGCGGCAGTACCAGCAAGAACTCCTCTCCGACGGTTCGGCCCAGGTGATCCTGTGTTCGCACCTTCTCCCGGCCGGATCGCGCGAAATGCTCTAGAACCGCGTCGCCCGCTTCGAGCTCATGACGGCCGGGACGGACTGGCTGAGTGCTGGCTGGATGCGCAGGGTGACGGCCGCTGTCCCAAGCACGTTCAAGGTCTTCGACGGCCTCTCTGCTTGGCTTGTTCGTCTTAACGGCTATTCCGCGGCTCTCACGTGGAATTGAGATCCAAGAAAGTGAGATCTGTGAAAAACTCAATCCCTCTCATACAGAAATTCTCCAGCACGATTGAGCAAATTGCCGTTGCAGCCAGGCACGCCTAGTGGCGATCTCCGGTCAGGTTGCGCTTGATGCATCTGGCGCGCTGGTGGGCGGAACAGAGTATATCGCTCAAGCCTGCCAGTGCTTTGCCAACATCTGTGAGGCACTCGCAGCTCTCAATGCCCAACCACGAGATTGTCTTCAGATAAGGATCTACGTAGTCGGGCAAAGACAGGATCTTGTTTCGGCCATCTTTGATGCTGGAAACCAAGCTTTTGGAGGTGACTGGCCGACCTGAGCCAGCACGTGAATCGGTGTAGAAGCTCTCGCGTTAGCCGAGTGGCTAGGCGATGTAGATGCCCAGGTTGCAGTTCGGCCGGCATACACCGACGCTTGGGGCTGAGACTGGTCCAGGCAAGCGGCCAGTCGCCAATATTCTCTTCAACATGCGGGAACCGGAGCGGCGCGGAACCGCCAATGTCCGTGCCCCTCCGGGACGGCGGCAGAGGGAGAAATGAAAAGGTTAGCATCTCCTAGGCATGTTGAGATTGCTCCGTTGCATTAACTTGGAACGGGCACCGCAAGCCTGGCCCAACCAGTTGCTCAGGTGGCGAGATTGAACAAATGGTTCACGAGGCGGATTTCGCCTGCCGCACCGGGTTGCGCCAGTACGCAGTGTCCGCGACGGATCATCCGCATGACTTCAAATCCTTCAGAGTCGCGGAAGCGGTTTTCATCCTTTGGAAGCTGCAAGTTGGCCGGATCACGCGCTTGAGTGCACTATGATCCAGACCGATGATAATGCTGAGGTAATTTGAGGTTCGATGCTCAACTTCCTTCTACAAGAGCCATTCGCGCTGTAAGTGCTAGATCGCCTTCGGGTAAGAGGCCAGCTTGTCGGACGTGATCGAATACAGCGGATAGGCGCTCATCGGGTGAAGGGCATCGAGTGCATCTGCGTCCAGGATCACGGCGGTTTCGCCCTCCAGCCCTTTAAGCAGCAAGTTGCTGCCGACAGCACGCTGGGGCAGCGCACGACCGGGAGCCGACTCTGCTCCCGGACGTGAACGGCCACATCGGCCTGCGGCAGATCGGGGCCGACGATCTCCCGTCCAGCCATCTCCATGTCAGTGACGGATTTGAAACACCTTGCCTTCTTGCTTTTGGCGGCCTTGCCGAGGACGATCCTCAGATCGTGCGGATCGTCGTGGAAATAGATCGCGACGCTCAAGGCGGTGAAGTTTGTCTATCAGCATGTCCCGTCGGAGCGCATCGGCTATGGGATGGAAACCGTTCAGGCTCCCTGCTTGAACGAGTATGACGATGCAGCTCGTACCGACTTTGGAAAAAGTGAGTACAAACTAGAGAGCCGCTTCGGAGCAGCAACAACCGTCGCCGCTCGTCAACCAGGACCTTGCGATCGGCATCTCTCGCTTCAAGCATTTGACTCTTCCTGTCATGATAACACCCTCCCCGACCCGTGTGGAGCATGCAACCGGCCACAGAAGCGCACTTCCGGTCAGGTAGTGGCCACTCAGCCTTAGCTGAATTGTTCGATCCTGAATCAAGGCACTTTCGGGTGTCGCACCCGTTTGAGCCCATTCTACTTCAGTTCGGTTGACAGCGCCGAACTCGCCCGCACTCAGCATCCCTGCATCGCATGCTCACTAAGGGCATGATGCTGCGGATTTTCAGCCCCGGATGAAAGCCAGCAGATCAGCGTTGATGATGTCGGGATGGGTCGTGCACATACCGTGTGACAAGCCGCTATAAGTCTTGAGCGTGCCCTTGGAGAGGAACTCCATGGACAGTGGAGCCGAGGTCGCATACGGAACGATCTGATCGTCGTCGCCATGCATCACTAAAGTCGGGACCTCGATCCTCCTCAGATCCTCAGTGAAATCCGTTTCCGAGAACGCTTTGATGCAGTCATACTGCGCTTTGATGCCTCCCATCATGCCTTGCCGCCACCAGTTGTTGATAACGCCCTGCGAGACCTTCGCGCCCGGACGGTTGAAGCCGTAAAAAGGACCGGTAGGAACGTCGATATAGAATTGCGCACGGTTCGCTGCAACTGCGGCGCGAAAGCCGTCGAAGACCTCCAAGGGCAAGCCGCCGGGGTTCTTGCCCGACTTTATCATTATTGGAGTCACAGCCCCGATCAGTACCGCCTTGGCCACGCGTCCTTGCTCCGCCCGGGCAACATAGCGCGCCACCTCGCCACCCCCAGTGGAATGGCCGATATGGATCGCGTTCCTTAAATTCAATTGCGACACGAGGGCGGCCACATCTGCGGCATAGGTGTCCATCTCATTACCTATGTCCGTCTGTGTCGAACGACCGTGCCCGCGGCGGTCGTGAGCGATGACGCGATAACCTTGGCTGAGGAAGAACATCATCTGGGCGTCCCAGTCATCGGCCGATAATGGCCAGCCGTGATGAAATACTATGGGTTGGCCACTGCCCCAGTCCTTATAGAAGATCTGTGTGCCGTCGCGGGTGGTGATTGTGCCACTGCTCATGTCTGTTGCTCCTTGGTACTGCTGCCCTGCGGGTTGTGCACTCAATCGGTTCGAGAGGGTGACGGCGGTCACTAGCGCGAGCCACTCACTACGACGTTCCGTCGTGTTGATGTTGCTGCGATTTCGATCATTGCCTCATGTTCCATTGTCTAGCCGAACAGTGGTCCTACACGCGCGGGTCCCATCCTGCGCCGCTGCCCAGCTGAACAACGTTGGTCACGAACGTCATCCACAACGGAGGTTCGTCGCGAACCGGACTGAATGGCTGCCTTGGCCCAGCTCCATGAGATACTGAGAAGCATTTCAAAGTTTTCTTCATGGCTAGGACCGGAGCTGACGATCCGCGCACGTGACACCCGTGACTGAAACGCAAACAGCATCGGGTATGACGGCCTCAGTTTCTTGCCCGTGCTGACGTTGACTTTGCCCAGATTGCTCTTTCTTTGGCTGAGGTTTTCCGAGATCGGACCTGACCTGTTAAATCGTGACGGGGAGTCCAATTCCTGTAGTCCCGAATGGCAGACGACACCAAGTCTGCCCCACGAGCGGCGCCATTAATCGGCCCCACAAGGCCAATCCGACAAGCCCACAGTCACGAGACCGCACCGTCGATCGGTACAGTTCCAGTATAAGAGCCAGTCGCTATAAGAGGCAGTAGCGCCAAAGTGCAGCACGATGGAGCAAGCACAGTCCGGTTGTGCAGGCTACCATAGTGGCATTCTCGCGTTTGGACGAGCTATTTAGAGCGCCGCTTGTGCCCGCAGGGCCTCGGCACACGTTCAACGTCCGTCCAGACGGTTGGCGCAGGATTGCCTGCCTGAAAAGGAGTTCCATGGATCCTGATGGTTCATCCGAGTTGGCGGCCTCCGGACTGCAGCGCATCATTGCGGATACCTTTGTCCTGCGGTTTCGGACGGAATTCTTGCTGTGGAACGCGGTAGGAGACACGCCTGACCGCACGCATCTGCTACGCTCCCTCATATCGCTGCTGAACTACTTGCTCGAAATTGCGGCCGTGAGGCTGAAGATTGTCGGAGGGAGCCCGCCCGAAGGACTCGAGCGCTTGCGAAAGCTCGCGTCGTTCGGCGACACGGCCGGTGTTGGCGACCTCCGCGATTTGGCCCTTGGATACGCTGTTGCCGCCACCGATTTCCAGCGCCTAGCGACCATTGTCAGGGCTAACGGTGACGAAGTGACCGCTCACATGCTGTTGTCCCAGGTCGGACGTTTGGAGGAAGCGGCTTACCGAGTCGCCCGCGCCGTTGAGTGAGGCGGGCCGCTGTGGAGCGATTTCGGCTGCACCCATCTATCCTCGCCTACGGCACTCGCGCTTGGCCTTGTCCGCAGGCCCCGGGCGCGTTGCGCCCTATGCCTTTCGGAAGCGTCGCCATGCAGCTGGGCTCTCGCCCACGAGACGCCGGAACACCTTACAGAGCGCAGTTTGGTCTGACAGCCCACAATGCAGAGCAATCGCTGCCAACGATTCGTCAGTTTCCAGCATAAGCCATTGTGCTCTGGCGATGCGCCGCTGCTGGACGTAAGTCTGAGGAGTGACGTCGCAGGTTTCTTTGAACGCTCTGCAGAAGTGGCTGCAGCTCACGCCTGCGATCTTGGCGAGATCAGCAATCGAGATCGACGTCTCGAGATTTTCATCGATGTATTCGTTGACGCGTTTGAGTTGCCGTGGTGTTAGCCCGCCGCGGGCTACGATAGGCCACTGACTGTCGCTAAGTTTTCGCACCAAGAAAACGATGATGCTCTCTGCCTCGCGATAATCACCTTGCCGCATGAGTTCCGAAGCCTGCATCAGACGGTCAAGAATCCTAGGGACCCTGGGATTCCCGTTGGGCTGGATGCAGGCGGCCGCACGATCAGGGGCTCGGGCTTCGAGGGTATCGGCGGCTGACTGCTGTGGGCATTCCAGTGGGACGGTCATCCACGAGCGCCATGCTTATTGTCTAGATGGATAATCCCCCTTCTCCCGAAGCCGGAACAAGTTAACGTATGTGAATTTTCGTGAACGCGACGCTCGCCCGAGATAGCGTCGATGGCTACGCAAGGCGCTCAAGGAGGGCTTGCGCTTCGTGAAGATCAGCCTGCGGTCTCGTAGCCCGCACCTCCTGCAGGCTCTGCTCCAGCAATCCCCGCGCTGCGCGGTGGTCGCCAGTCTCCTCCCACAGTCCGGCCAAGCTGACCGCCGCCCGCAGCTTCCAGGCTCGGGCGCCTTGCTCCTCGGCGACCCTGATGGCACGCCTGAACCAGGACTCGGCTTGGGTCGGGCCCTGAAGCTGTGATCTGAAGTGCTCGCCCTGTGCCCGGAAAACCTCGGCTGTGGACCAGATCGGCGGGCCGGTCTCGGCTGCCGCTAAACAGTCTGCCCGTAGCAGCCGCCAATCGAAGGTCACCAAGCTTTGCGCCAAGTACGGCGTAATCGATGGATCGCTCACTAAGGCCGAACGAGCAGCGGTAGCCCGCCCCGCGTCGAGTAGGCGACTATCGAGCACGCGTTGATAGACTTGAGCGTTCATCTTCCAAACGTTGAACGCTGTCCCGGAAGTGACCTCCTCGACCTTCTCCACCAACTCCGCCGCCAATGGCCAATCCCCGCTCCACAAAGCTACGGGGCAGGCTCCGAAAACCAGAAAATAACCCATCGCAAAGGGCTGGTCGATGCTAGACGCTCTCGACAAGGTTTCATGCACGAGGTCGACAGCCTCGTCCCAATATCCCTGGACCCATAGTGTTCGCGCCTTGTGCGAATTCGTGGCCGTGCGGTGGTCGTAAACGAAGCTGCCGTCCTTCGAGCTATTCCGGGCAGTGGCGGTGCGAGACAGTGCGCGTTCGGCGTGCTCAGCTGCCTCGGCTTGACGCCCGAGCAGGTGCTCTCCTAAGGCAGAGACGCGATGGAAAAGTGGCTCGACAAGATCATCATGTCCCCGTCCGCGCAAAGCCGCAACCGCTTCAATGGGCTCTGTCATCGCAACGAGATCACCCTTGGTGGAGTCGGCCCCGAAGATGGCCCAAAGAATGCTGAGCTCCGATTGCAGATCTCCTAACTGTCTCGCGAGGTCCAGAGCCCGAAGAAGATGATGCCGGACATCGTCGATGGGGCCTAGGGTATGAAACAGGGCATGGGCCATCGCGACGTGGAGCGCAAGAAGCACGCTCTGGTCAGTGTCGGGAGCAGCGGCGTTCAGCGCACGATCAAGGTGTTCTCTGAGTTCGGGAACGAGCAACAGCTTGAACCAATAGGAGGCGGACGCGGCTGTCAGCCGAATCCCGAGGTCCAGGTCGCCCTGATCCGCGAAGCACCAAGCGAGCGCGGCCCTGAGGTCTGCCGCGTACCTGCCACGTGACCCGGACCAACCCTTTGTGCCCGGCTCGATCAGACTCGTGCGCTTCTCTCGACACAAATGCAGGAAGTACGAAGCATGGGCGCGCCGCGAGGCCGACCATTCACCCGCCTCCTTGAGGCGCTCTAGAGCGTAAAGGCGCACTGTCTCCAGCATCCGATAACCGACGTGGTTCTCCTCGATTTCCAACGATAGCAGGGATTTTTCGAACAGCCGGTCGAGCAGGTCTGCCACAAGCAGATCCGTGGTTGCCATGTCCTGCATGACAGCAGCGGCCGCATCCGCTCCGAAGCGACCGGAAAATACAGCCAGACGGCGCAACGCGGTTTTCTCTTCAGGGGGGAGATCGCCATAGCTCCAGTCGATGAGCGCCGTGAGGCTTTGGTGCCGTGGCGCGGCCGAGCGCCGTCCCCTGGTGAGTATGCTGAACGGCTCGTCCAACCGGCTCAGCATAGCCTGTAGGCCTATTGTCGGAATGCGGGTGGCCGCCAACTCGATGGCCAGCGGCAAGCCATCGAGGCGCACGCACAGTGAAGCGATGTCTCCCGCCTTGTCGTCGGTCAGTTCAAACGCTCCCAAGCAGGCCCGCAAACGCTCGACAAGGAGTTGGACAGCAGGGTAGGCTAACGCCTCCGCCGCTGTTAGACCCTTACGGGGAGGCGGTGCTGGCAGTGGCCCAAGCCTCTCGACCCACTCACCCCTGCCCCGCAGTACCTCGCGGCTGGTCGCCAGCACGCGGGCACGTGCGGACGCCTGGAGTACCGCCTCAGCGAAATCGTTCGCAGCAGAGACGAGGTGCTCACAATTATCTAATACGAGGAGGAACTCGCGGCCTTGAACGTGAGCCAAGAGATCGCCAAGCGGTAGCGCCTCGTGAGCGGGGATCCCCATCAGCGCCGCGACCTGCGCGACGACAAGCTTGGCGCTGTCAAGTGGCCCCAAATCGACGAAGAGCACTCCGTCCGCGAAGCTGTCGGCAATCGCGCCGACCACCGCAAGGGCCAGAACCGTTTTTCCTATACCTCCCGGGCCGGTGATTGTGACGAACCGCCGCTCATTGAGCTTGGCAGTGACCTGCTCGATCTCCTGGTCGCGGCCAAGGAGCGGAGTCAGCAGGTTCGGAGCCTCGTGGGTCAACCCAGGCTTGGTCGGCGCCGACAGGTCGCCTGCTGGGACACGGACATGTTCGACCGGAGCAACGAATGCGTAACCGCGCCCGGGCAGACTTGCAATGTAGCGAGATCCAGATCGACTGTCTCCGAGAGAGCGGCGCAGGGCGGCGATGTGCACGCGCAGGTTGCTCTCCTCGACGGCTAGGTTTGGCCAAACCAGATCAAACAGGTCCTGCTTGCTTACAACCGAGCCGGCCCGTGCTACCAGAACCGACAGTAGCTCAACCGTCCGTGCGCCAAGGCGGACCGACGCTCCGTTGGAAAACAGCTTCCGCGACGACGGGATCAAGGTAAAGGCGCCGAACCGGACGGCCTCTATTGCCTCCGTAGGTTCTGTCCGCACCCTCGCATTCCCCCGCGCCGTCGCTACTGTCGGCAGCTCACGTTTCACGGCATTCTCTCCTCCAGGAAATTTCATAGCAAAGCGTTTGTTTGTCAAAGGAGACCGGAATGCGGCTATTTCGGCACAGGCGATGACAGCATGGGTCTCAATATTGCGCTCAGAATATATACCTATCAAGGACGATGCGCCTAGTGGTTCCGTTCCTGCCGAGGAACTCAAACTCTTCCGCTGTCAAATTTGTATAGGTCTAAGGGTAGTGAACCAACGCTCGTGCTACCCGGACGAACCGTCCCCGCGCTAGCTGTCTCGAAAGAGGCCACCGCCACTCGCCTAAGCACGCAGGATCCTGCCATCCACCCAGCGGGCAGCGCTCTTCCCCCGTTTGCATGTCTGCGACACCGGTCCACCCGAAGGGAGAGGAGTTCTGAGGGCAGCGGATGGCAATCCCGGACAAAACACCGCTTTATCGGGCAAGAATATTGGCGCGCAGCATTCGAGACTGCTGTCCATCTCGAAGCGCGCATGGACGCCGCGAGGCCTTAGTACCAGGTCCACCAATCCAAGAAGGAAGCACCGATGGCCCAAGCGACAACAACTCCAGGGTCCAAGCTAATCAAGCCTGACGACCATCTTCTGATCATGATCGACTTCCAATCACAGATGGCGTTTGCGACGAAATCGATTGATGGGGTGAACCTGCGCAACAATGCTGCCCTTGTCGCCCATGCAGCTGCCGGCTTCGGTGTCTCGACGATCCTGACGACCGTCGCCGAAAAGAGTTTCTCCGGGCCGATGTTCAGCGAGATCGCGGATGCCTTCCCAGGTGAGAGGATGCTCGACCGCACGTCCATGAACACGTGGGAGGATAAGGCGGTCGTCGAACTCGTCAATGAAATCGGCAAGAAGCGGATCGTGCTCGCTGGTCTTTGGACCTCCGTCTGCATCGTTGGTCCTGCCCTCTCTGCACTGGACCAGGGCTTCGAAGTGTATGTGATCGGCGATGCGTGCGGCGATGTATCGACAGAGGCACACGAACGGGCGATGGATCGAATGGTGCAGGCTGGAGCCCAGCCGATGACATCCCTGCAGTACCTGCTGGAACTCCAGCGCGACTGGGCTCGGGCCGGGACCTATTACCTGACCACCGGGATCGCAAAAAAGTTCGGCGGCGCCTATGGCCTCGGCATCATCTACGCCAAGACCATGTTCGGTGCGAGCGAGGGCGACCATAGGGCCGCACCCGCCGCCGCCGCTGAGTAGCCTTCCACGCGGATAGGGCACCAATCGGGTACGCCTCACCCCTTTTGCGAAAAATTGAATGAACGCCGGAGCTTTTTGACTGGCGACAGGATTGAGGACCACTATGGCCATTTTCCCCAGTCGCCGGAGCGTCGTCACTGGGCTTGGCGCTCTGGCTGCCGGACTGTCGTCGCCTGAACACATCGAGGCGCAACCTATGAGCACATCCGCTGACCTGATTCTGTTCAACGGCCGAATCACGACCTTCGACCGTCAGAGGCCTGAAGCTTCGGCGGTCCTCATCCGGGACGGGCACTTCCTGGCTATCGGTGACGAGAGCGAAGTGATGCCTCTTGCCGGACCCACCACGCAGCGGATCGACCTCAAGGGACGGCGCGTCATCCCAGGCCTGATCGACAGCCACATGCACATCATCCGCGGCGGGCTCAACTACAACATGGAGCTGCGCTGGGATGGTGTGCGCTCCCTGGCCGATGCTATGCGAATGCTGAAAGAGCAGGTCGACCGCACACCGGCGCCCCAATGGGTGCGCGTGGTCGGCGGCTTCACCGAGCACCAGTTCGCCGAGAGGCGCCTGCCGACCCTCGACGAGGTCAACGCCGTCTCGCCCGACACGCCGGTCTTCATCCTGCATCTTTACGACCGCGCCCTGCTCAACGGCGCTGCCCTGCGGGCGGTCGGCTACACCAAGGACACACCCAACCCGCCCGGCGGCGAGATCCAGCGTGATGCGAGCGGCAACCCCACAGGTCTGCTGATCGCCAAGCCCAATGCCACCATCCTGTACGCCACCCTGGCGAAGGGTCCGAAACTCCCGCCCGAGTACCAGAAGAACTCGTCGCGTCACTTCATGCGCGAGGTCAACCGCCTCGGCGTCACCGGCGTCATTGATGCCGGCGGCGGCTTCCAGAACTATCCGGACGACTACCGGATCATCGAAGAGCTGCACCGGGAAGGCCTGCTCACGGTGCGCTTGGCCTACAACCTGTTCACTCAGAAGCCGAAGGAAGAGCTAAAAGACTTCGACAGCTGGTCGAAGCAGGTCAAGCCGGGCCAGGGTGACGACCTCTACCGCCACAACGGTGCCGGCGAGATGCTGGTCTATTCCGCGGCCGACTTCGAGGACTTCAAGGTCGAGCGCCCCGAGATGCCGCCGAACATGGAGGGGGACCTTGAGCCGGTCGTCCGTCTGCTGGTAGAGAACCGTTGGCCGTGGCGGCTGCACGCCACCTACAACGAGACGATCACCCGGGCACTCGACGTATTCGAGAAGGTGAACCGGGACATTCCCTTCGACGGCCTGCACTGGTTCTTCGATCACGCCGAGACCATTGACGAGCGCAACATCGACCGGATCGCGGCGCTTGGCGGCGGCATTGCGGTCCAGCACCGGATGGCGTTCCAGGGCGAGGACTTCGTCGAGCGCTACGGCACCAAGGCGGCGGAGGGCACACCGCCGATCAAGCGTATGCTGGAGGCCGGTGTGCCGGTGGGCGCGGGCACGGACGCCACCCGTGTTGCCTCCTACAATCCCTGGGTTTCGCTGTCCTGGCTTGTCACCGGCAAGACCCTGGGAGGTCTGACGCTCTATCCGAGCGCCAATCGCCTTGATCGTGAGAGCGCCCTACGGCTGTGGAACGAGGCCAACACCTGGTTCTCCAACGAGGTGGCCAAGAAGGGTCAGATCAAAGAAGGGCAATTGGCCGATCTGGCAGTGCTGTCCGACGACTACTTTGCCGTGCCGGAGGACACGATCCAGGACATCACGTCGGTTCTGACGCTTTTGGGCGGCAAGGCCGTGCATGGCGACGCCGAGTTCAAGGATCTTGCGCCTTCCCTGCCCCCACCCATGCCGGACTGGTCGCCGGTGCGAAGCTATGGCGGCTACCAGAAGCGGGTCGGCAATGACGAGGCCCGCAAGTATGCCTTTGCGGCGGCCTGCGCCTGTGCCAGTTCCTGCGGCGTACATGGCCATTCCCATGCCAGCGCTTGGGGGGCCAACACGCCCACGTCCGATGCGCGCTCGTTCTGGGGCGTGCTCGGCTGCTCCTGTTGGGCATTCTGAAGGAAGGCGCCATGACTGACATCGCAGTTCCGCGCCCGATTGATCGCATGCTGGCCCTCCCTGGACTCGACACCCTGGCACGCCTGGCGCTCGCGTCTCCCTTCCTCATCAGCGGCGCCGTGAAGCTCACCGATTTCGGCGGAGCCATGAACGAGGTCGCCGGTCTGGGTCTCCAGCCCGCGGGGCTGATCGCAGCCGCTGTCATCCTGACGCAGTTCGGCGGCTCCATCCTCTTCCTCACCCGGCGCCATTGCTGGCTCGGTGCCGGCATCCTGGCCGTGTTCACGGTCATCGCCACCCTGCTCGCGCACCCGTTCTGGATGTTCGAGGGTCCGGATTGGAGTCGCCAGACCGCAACCTTCTTCGAGCATGCCGCCATCGTGGGCGGGCTCGCACTCGCAGCCCTGTTCGTCAACGGTCGGAGCACGCAGCCATGACCGGAGCCCAGAGCACGGTCACCGAAGGGGCGGCGCCTCCCCCACCCGGCACCTTTGCGCCCCTCCATCATCGTCTCTTCGCGATGATCTGGGCCGCGACGGTGCTGGGCAACATCGGCACCTTTATGCGCGATGTCGCCTCCGCCTGGCTCGTCACCGAGATCTCCGCCTCTCCGGCCGCGGTCGCCATGATCCAGGCAGCCGGCACCCTCCCGGTCTTCCTTTTGGCTGTTCCGGCAGGCGTCCTCTCCGACATCCTCGACCGCCGCCGCTTTCTTATCGTAATCCAGATCGCGCTCGCGGTGGTGAGCTCCCTCCTGGCCACTTTGGCCTGGACCGGCAACGCCTCGGTGGAAAGCCTCGTCGCTCTCACGTTCCTCGGCGGAGTTGGCGCGGCGCTCGCGACGCCAGCCTGGCAGGCGATTACCCCAGAACTCGTTCCAAGAACCGACTTGAAGGGTGCTGTGGCGCTAAACTCACTGGGTATCAACATCGCTCGCTCTATTGGCCCCGCACTCGGCGGCTTCCTCCTCGCAGGATTCGGCGCAGCGACAGTCTACGGACTTGATGTCCTGACCTATGTTGTTGTCGCAGGAGCGCTCCTCTGGTGGCGGCGTACCTCTGACACGAACGATGGTCTGCGCGAGCACTTTGGAGGAGCGTTGCGTGCAGGCCTGCGATATGCCCGCGCCAGCCATGACCTCCATCGCATCCTGTGGCGAGCGGTGCTGTTCTTCGCCTTCGCTAGCGCCGTCTGGGCTCTCCTTCCCATCGTAGCACGACAGGAGATCGGCGGAGGACCCAGCTTCTATGGCCTTGTGCTCGGCAGCGTCGGAGCTGGCGCGATTGCTGGCGCCATCCTGCTGCCACGGCTTCGCGCCCAGCTGGGACAGGACCGGCTGGTGCTCGCGATGACCCTTGTGACGGCTGGCTCAACCGCCATGCTCGCTCTGACGAATTCCGAGATCGTGGCAGTCATCGCGACCTTCATGCTCGGCATCGCCTGGATCGCGATGCTCACCACGCTCAACAGCACCATGCAGGCGATCCTGCCGAATTGGATCCGGGGCCGCGGCCTGGCGATCTACCTCACCGCCTTCAACGGCGCCATGGCCGCGGGCAGTTTGGGCTGGGGTTTCCTGGCTCAGGAGATCGGCACGGATTCCACCCTGATCGCTGCAGGCGTCAGCCTCGCTGTAACTGCAGCACTGGCCCACAGGGCTCCCCTGCCCAGCGGAGAGGACGACCTGACGCCGTCATTGCACTGGCCCGAGCCGGCCATGGCCGAACCGGTCCCGCATGACCGCGGACCGGTGATGATCATGGTGACCTATCGCGTTCGGCAGGCAGATCGCGCCGCCTTTCTCGACATTCTGGAGCGCCTGTCCGAGGAGCGGCGGCGTGACGGCGCCTATGCCTGGGGCATCTCCGAGGATGCGGCCGACCCCGAGCACATTGTCGAGTGGTTCTTCGTGGAATCCTGGGCTGAGCACCTGCGTCAGCACAAGCGGGTCTCGAAAGCCGATGCCGACATACAGGCGGAGGCGCGCCGCTTCCACCAAGGGTCCCAGCCACCCCTGGTCCAGCACCTCCTGGGCCTTGAGCCAGGCAGCCGCCAAGGACCGTCTCAAACACACAATGGAGACATACCGTCGTGAAGGTCATACTCGGACTGCTTCTGGCGTTTGGCGTTGGCGTCGTGTGCCAACTCGCCAGCCTCCCACTCCCAGCTCCGCTGGCGCTGACAGGTGCTGCACTCGTCCTGGCGATGTCTGCGGGCTACGAGACTGTCGACCGGCTGGTGCCTCATCGCACCGCCCGAAACCGCGAGAACTGCGGCGGCTCCAACGGGGGCGCCCGGACAGCCCATGGCGTGCCCAATCAGATGGCGGGATGAGCGATGATCCAGACCAGCATCGGGATCGTCATGGCGTTCGGAATCGGGGTGTTCTGCCGATGGTTCGACGTTCCAGCTCCGGCCCCACCCAAATTGGTCGGAGCCCTCCTCGTGGCGGCCATGACCACTGGGTTTCTCCTGACAGGGCAGATCCTAGGATCGGGTTAACCCTAAACCTATGGCTTTAGTGTGCCAGGTGGATGGGCGTGGGGGCGTTGTACAGAGGGGAGACGAGACAATGCTGAGATTCCCGATTTACGGCTTTGCGCGGTACGTGGACGACACGGTCGCTCGTGCCATGGCTATCCTCCGTGAGAGACCGGACTACACCCTGCTTCCGTTGAACCGCAGCCCTCCGGAAAAAAGCTCGGATGGGAAACGAATCACGCGGAGCAGCATGGAAGCCGAGCTAACGCCAACTGCGAACATCGTCCGTGAACCCGCACGACCAATGCCGATCAGGGCGGATCTTCTTGCGAAGCGCCGAGCCACACGATCCTTGCCGCAATCGACCGGTCGACGAGCGGAATGGCATGTCTCCCCCTCACCATAGGAGGTTCCGATGAGTTACCTGACAGCATTCACGATATTCCATACGGTCATCAGTCTCATCGCCATCGGGGCCGGAGCCTTCGCCATCATTGGCCTTTTCCGGGGTGGATCGTTCCGGTCCGGGACGAATGTCTTCCTGGTCACGGCCGTCGCGACGAACGTGACCGGGTTCCTCTTTCCGTTCCGCGGCGTCACGCCGGCCATGATCGTCGGTGTGATCGCCCTGGTCGTTCTGGCCGTGGTTCTCGTGGCCTTCTATCGTTACCGCGTCGCCCAGTCCTGGCGCTGGATCTACGCAGCGGGAATGGTGGCGAGCCTCTATCTTCTGGTATTCGTCGGCGTGGTTCAGGCCTTTCAGAAGATCGCCTTCCTGAACGGCCTTGCGCCGACGCAATCCGAGCCGCCCTTTGTCATCGCCCAGGGGGTGACGCTGGTCTTCTTTGCGATCGTCGGATGGACGGCGGCCCGTAGCTACCGGCCTGAGGCCGTACTGGCACGGTTCTGAACATGGCAGTGACCGAGTCCCACAGGGTCGACCCGGCAAGAAGCGTTCCGGAAACATGGTGCTAGTGCGATCCAGAACGCGATTCGACCAAAAACCTTGAAGTGTCCCCTCTTTGATTTCAAAAGCAGCAACAGACGGAGATTGACCGATGGCTAAAGTGCTTGTGCTCTACTACTCATCCTACGGTCACATGGAGCAAATGGCCTATGCCGCCGCAGAGGGCGTACGCCAGGCGGGCGGCGAGGCGGTGGTCAAGCGCGTTCCCGAGTTGGTGCCTGAGGAAATCGCGCGAACTGCACATTTTAAATTGGACCAGCCGGCGCCTGTCGCCACGGTCAGCGAACTCCCGGATTACGATGCGATCATCCTGGGTGTGCCGACACGCTACGGGCGCATGGCCTCGCAGATGTCGAACTTCTGGGATCAGGCTGGCGGGGTATGGGCGAAGGGCCAGCTCACCGGCAAGGTCGGCAGCGTGATGTCGTCCACGGCCACACAGCATGGTGGCCAAGAGACGACCTTGTTCTCCGGCATCACCAACCTCTTGCATTTCGGCATGATCATCGTGGGATTGCCTTATGCGTATCAGGGCCAGATGACCCTCGATGAGATCGTCGGTGGCTCACCTTATGGGGCAACCACCATCGCCGGAGGCCAGGGGCAGCGCCAGCCGTCGCGGAATGAACTCGAGGCGGCCCGCTTCCAGGGCAAGCTCGTGGCCGAAACGGCCGCCAAGCAAATGGCGGACACAATAGCGCTCTGAAGCAGAACGGATTCAACGTGGCCAGCGCCGTCGAAGGTTCGGCACTGCTTGCGGTGAGTACCAAGCAGTAAGTGCAGCCTCACTTACACATTAGCCAGTGCGCCTTTTCTCAGGCAACAAACTCGTCCGGCGGTTTGAGAGAGCTTCGGCCCTCCACATGATCAAGAACGACGAAACGGGAGTACTGGGTTTGTGGAACGTAGGACGAACAACGGGCTGGTTCGACGAGATTAGCGCTCCTGCACCCCCTCAAGGGGATGCTGCACGCATACTGATCTACAGCCACGACACGTTTGGGCTTGGGCACCTGCGCCGGTCGCGGGCGATCGCGAATGCCATCGTCGAGCAGCTGCCGGGCGCCTCGGTGGTCATCCTGTCGGGCTCTCCCGTCATCGGCAATT
>NZ_JAAAXJ010000049.1 GCF_009910705.1 Microvirga arsenatis | reverse complement strand
TGCATGGCGCGGGGTGGAGCAGCCCGGTAGCTCGTCAGGCTCATAACCTGAAGGTCACAGGTTCAAATCCTGTCCCCGCAACCAAACACACAAAAGCCCCCAACGGTCAAAACCAAAAGGGGGCTTTTTAATGCTCGGACTCTTGGTGTGCGTCGAGCAAAGGCTGAAGACCTCACAGCCCTCGCAGCAGCAAAGGCGGCACCCCGCAGCCCGGCACCGGCACGGAATACAAGAACCCCTGCCCATCCTCGCAGCCCAGACGCCGCAGATGCCGCTCCTGATCCCGGCTCTCCACACCCTCCGCGGTCACCCGAAGACCAAGGCTCCGTCCAAGCCCGATCACCGCCCCAACGATCACCTCGTCGTCGCCGTTCTGGCCGAGGTCCTTGATGAAGGCGCGGTCGATCTTCACGTGGTCCACGGGGAAGTGCTTGAGATGCATGAGGGATGCATAGCCAGTCCCGAAGTCGTCCAGAGCGATGCTGACGCCGGTGTCCCGGAACTGTTGCAGGATGGTCGAGACGCCCTCGGCGCTGCGACCGAGGAGCACGGTTTCCGTGATCTCCACCTCCAGGCGGCTTGGTGGAATGCGGGCGCCCTGGAGAACATCCAGGATCTCCTCCACCAGCCGCGGCTGGCTGAAATCGGCGGAGGAAAGGTTCATAGCGATCCGGCCGATCTCAAGGTTGCCGTCGAGCCACTCGCGCATGTCGCCTACGACCTTGGCGACGAGCTGGCGTCGGATCGCGGGCGCAAGATCCGCATCGTCGAAGGCAGCCCCGAAATAGGCCGGCGTCAGAAGACCCTTGCTGGGATGATGCCAGCGGGCCAGCACTTCGAAGCCGACGATCCTGCCCGTCTCGAGAGAAACCTTGGGCTGGTAGAAGGGGATCATCTGGTCCCGCGCCAGCGCCTCGCGCAGATCCGCTCCGAGCGCGACGCGCTCCTCGATCTCGCGCCGCATGAGGGGCGAATAGGTCAACACCCGGTTGCGGCCCTGGGCCTTGGCCCGATAGAGCGCGATATCGGCGTTCTTCATCAGCTCCGCAGGTTCGAAGTGATGCTCCGGAAAGGCTGCAACGCCGATGCTGGCGCGGCTTGAGACCACGCGCTTCTTATAGGTGAAGGGTTCGCGCAGCCGCGCCACCAGGCGGCCGGCGAGGTCGGCGGCATCCTGCAACGTGTAAGGATCGAGCACCAGGATGGCGAACTCGTCGCCCCCGAGCCGGGCCACCGTATCGCAGCTTCGGATCATGGCCGAGAGCCGCGCCGCCGTCTCCTTGAGAAGGGCGTCTCCCGCATCGTGGCCGAGGGTGTCGTTGACGTCCTTGAAGTCGTCGAGGTCGATCAGGAGGAGATTGACGCGCGACTGCTGCCGCTTGGCATCCGCCAGGGCCTGCTCGAGCCGCTGGTGGAAGAGTCCCCGGTTCGGGAGGCCGGTCAGGGAGTCGTGATTGGCGGTCCGCCAGATCTCCTCCTCCGCTACCCTGCGCTCCGTGATGTCGAAGGTGACGCCGACCAGGCGGTTCGGAGAGGCGAGTTCCGCGCGGGAGCCCAGCCAGATCACCTTGCCGCTCGGCAGGATGTAGCGGAACTCGGAGGCGTAGGATCCCTGCGCCTTGGCCTGTTGAGCAAAATGCTGACGGAGGCCCCGATCCTCCGGGTGGACTCTCTCGAGGAACTCGTCGAGCGTGCCGGACCCGATGCCGAGCAGCGCCACCGTATTCTGGGAGCGTGTGACGTAGTTCGTGGTGAGGTCCTGCTCCCAAGCGAACATGCGCCCTGCATGCAGCGCCAGACGCAGCCGCTCCTCGCTGGCCCGGAGCTTCTCCTCGGCCTGCTTGCGGTCGTGAATGTCGGCAAGGCTGCCAACCCACTCCCGGATCGATCCGTCCGGGTTCCTGACCGCGACCGCGTTCGCCAGCATCCAGCGGTGCTCGCCGTCGGCGAGCCGGATGCGGAACTCGTTTTGGTAGGCACTGCCGGAGGACAGCGCCCATTGCCAGGCCGCTCTCACCCTGGCGCGGTCCTCGGGGTGAACCGCATCGAGCCAGTCCATGCCCCGATACGAGGTCTCCGCCAGGCCCCCCGCGTCGAGCGCACCCTCGATATGGGTGAGCATGCCCTCCGGCGTGGCGAGCCAGAGCATGACGGCGCTCGCCTCCAGCAGGGCCCTGTAGCGCTCGCGGCTCTCGGCCGCCAAGGCTTCGGACTCCTTCCATGCGTGGATGTCCGTATAGGTGCCGAACCAGCGCTCGATGGCGCCGCGCGCGTCACGGGCCGGCAGCGCACGGGCCAGCATCCAGCGGTACTCGCCGGAATGATGCCGCAGGCGGCAGGTGGCCTCATAGGGCTCGCCCGTCTGCGACGCATGCTGCCATCGTGCCAGAACTTCTTCCCGGTCGTCGGGGTGGATCATCTCGATCCAGCCCCGGCCCAAAGCGGATCCGGGCGATGCGCCGGTGAAGCGGTACCAATGCGCGTTGGAATATTCATCATGCCCGTCGCTGCGCGACGACCACACCATCTGGGGGAGAGCATCCGCGAGTTGGGCGAACGGGTCCTGCTCCAGGGCCAGACGCTGCTCCGCCCGGCGGAGCCTGAGCAGGTTCATGACGGCTCGCGCCAGGGCGGCGAGGGTCTCGGCCTGCTCGGGCGTCAGACCCTCCGGCCGGGCCGTGCGATCCATGGCGCAGACGGTGCCGAGCGGCAGCCCCTCGTCCGTCCGAATGACGGCTCCGGCATAGAAGCGGAGCGCGGGCCCGCTGCGGCTGAACGGGTTGCCGGCGAAGCGGGGATCCTTTCGGGCATCCGGAACGATCAGCAGGCCCGGCTGGAGGATCGCCTGGGCGCAGAAGGGGGGAACGGCTTCGCCGGCCTCCAGGCCGACGACGGCCTTGAACCAGTGCCGGCCCTCGTCGATGAACGTGATCAGGCCGACCGGAGCCTGGCAGAGCTGCGCAGCCATCCTCGCGATGTCGTCGAAGGCCTGCTCGGGCTCGGTATCCAGGATGTCGAAGCGGCGCAGGACCGCCAGGCGCTGGGCCTCGGACCAGGCGGGAGCAGGGATCTTGACCGTCAGATCCGTCATCGCAGGCTAGCCTTTCAATGACCGTGCTGAGGGAGAGGGTCGCAGGGAGGAGAACGGCGCACCGGAGAAAGCATGAATGCTGTATCGCCTCAGTATGGGTTTGGTGTTGTCCGAGGGCTGTACATGAGAATGCTCCCAAAAACTGAATTTTTAATTTCATCTTTTGCCGCAGCGTCTTTCTTTTCCGTTGAGGAAAGGGATTTGCCGGAAGGCATGCCGCGCCCTGGGTCGGGATCCAATCCGGCGTCCGGAGGGTTGTGACTGCACAGCGGCGCCCTGGCTCGGATGGCTCACAGGCATGGAGATCGCAGCGGCCTTTCAGGTCACATCCTCGGACGATGAAGACCGGCCGGGAGCCTATGCGGCTTTCCCCTACGACCGCGAGCTGGTGCGGCGCTTCCGGTCGGCCTTCCCCCGGGCGCGCTGGCGCGAGGAGGGGCAGCGATGGTTCGTGCCCGGCACCACGGCCGTGCAGCGGCTCGATGCCTGGATGGCGCAGGAACTGGACACCCTGGACCGCCATGCGGACGCCAAGGGACGCGACGCCTATGCCTTCGACCCCCTGGAGAGCCCCTACCTCACCCCCGGCAAGGACCTGAGGGTGCGTACGCCCTATTCGCGGACGGTGGTGGAGGCCCTGCGGGCAATCCCCTGGGCGCGCTGGGATCCCGAGGAGCGGGTCTGGCATGTGCCGTTCCGGTCCTATGAGGCCCTGAAGGCGCGCTGGCCCGAGATCGAGGAGGCGGCCCGGCGCAACGAGCCGGACGCCCGCCGCAGACGCCGGGAGGAGGGGCGGGGCCATGTTTCCGAGGAGGCGGCGCGGTGGCAGGCGGAGCGCCGGCGCAGGCGCTACCCGGTGCCCGGCGACGACCTGCCGCCTCTCGGGTTTCCGCTTGCCACGGCGGCATGGGGGGTTGTGGTCGTCGAGGACATTGGAAGCGAGCCCATCCGCGAGCCCGAAGCGGCTGAGCTCTACCCCCATATGCGCAGCGACCCCGCCCGCTTCGTCTGGGCGCGCTGGCGAATGCCCAGCCTCCAGGAGGTGTATCGCACGCGGCCTTCCCGCGAGGAGGTGGAGCCCGAACTCCGCTCCGCCCGGGGCTGGTGGTGGGCGAGCCGCGACGAACTGAGGGAAAGGGCGCGCAGGCTGCGCGAGATGGAGCGCGCCCAGCGCGCGCGGGACCGGGCCAAAGCATCCCTGGAGGCATAAAAAATCCGGGCGTGGAGCCCGGATTTTCTCAATGCTTGCGTGCCGCTCTCAGAACGGGATGTCGTCGTCAAAGTCGCTGTGCCGGGAGCTGCCGGCCGGTTCCGGCCTGCGCTCCATGGGGGAGGTCCGTCCGAAATCGCCGCCGCTTCGGATCTGGCCCTGCTCCTCGTCGGCATAGTCGGAGGAGCCGCCGCCGCGGCTGTCCAGGATCGTCAGCTCGCCGCGGAAGCGCTGCAGCACAACCTCCGTGGTG
>NZ_JAAAXJ010000048.1 GCF_009910705.1 Microvirga arsenatis | reverse complement strand
ATGTAGAGAACATTGCGCACTGACGTTCTCCCTCCGGCAATCGCTCTGTGGCCCCGCATGAGACCAGAGTCTCGGTTCACGGGGGCGACCCCGACCAGAGCAGCAATCTGGTGCCGGTCCACGGTGCCAAGTTCTGGCACTTCAGCAAGAAGTGTCCGAGCGGTGGCATCGCCGATCCTGGGAACGGACTTGAGGAGCGCCTCAGTTTTGCACCAGACTGGGGAACTCTTGATGGCCTCGCCGATGTCGCGGTCAATCTCATCGAGTTCCTTTTCCAGGAACGCTACATGGCGGTCGAGCCTCTTGGCGAGACGCTTGTCAGTGGTTCTCCGGCGGCGGTTTGTCTCCATGCCGATCATCTCGATAACCTGCCGGCGCCTGCGCACGAACTCGGCTAAACGAGCCCGCTCCGGGTCCAGCAGAGGCCTTGCCTCGGGCCTGATCCGCTCGGCGAAAAGGGCGATCGCCTCGGCGTCGAGCGCATCGGTCTTGGCCAAGCGGCCCATAGCCCGAGCAAAGTCGCGGATCAGGCGTGGGTTGACGACGCAGAGCGGCAGCCCAGCGCCAGCCAGTGCCGGGGCCACGGTCGTCTCGAAGCCACCGGTCGCCTCCAAGACCACGGGGGCGACGGGCACCTCGATGAGGCGGCTGATGAGGTCATCCAGCCCCTTTCCGTCTCGCGAGACACAGAATGCCTTGCCTGTTGGTCTCAAGTGAACGTCGAGGCGGTCCTTGGAAACATCAATGCCGACGAAGACTGATGAAGATTCGTCCATAACCCTACCTTGTAAATACGGGCTTAGGCCCAAGCGGCTGTCCGGGTTCGGGACTGGGAAAGTGGGGGCCGCACCAAAATCTGTCGCGGGCTTATGAGCCCTAGGCAAACGCGGGCTGACCCCCACCTTCAGCCTCGCCGGCTTCGTCTCGGCAGGCACTTGAGAGATACAAGGCATAGCGACTCCGAGTGGCGGTCAATGGGGAAAGGGCCAAGTAGATCGTATAATGAGACGCCTAGGTTTCAAAAGTTGATTCTCTGCTCCTCTTGATCTGAAAGCCACGTGCGAATGCCAATGGCAAGCTCGTGGCGCTTCCCGGTCTGATTCAGATCTAACTTCTTCCTTTTCCCGCATCTCGACTTCTTTTCGTTAACCTCCTTTTAGGACCTATCCCCATCGGCAAGGTGAAGTGTTGAAATTTAGCCACAGTGGGGCGGAGATCGGACGTGACTCGGGCCAAAGCGCGTCTATTCCCTTGATCACGATCTCGTGCTGGCTAATGTGGCTTCAGCGACGGGGGCACCCCAGTCGTGATCCGGGTGGGTTCGACCGAGAAGGCGAGCCGCCGGGTACTAGGGGAAAAGGGACGTGTTTAGGGCTTCGATGAAGTCACCGAGGCACAAAAACCCGGCCCCCCAGGGTCTCGAAACTTTGGAGGTTTAACCATGAAGCTCGCTAAGAGCCTCTTCCTCGGATCGGTCGCGGGTCTCGCGGCTGTTGCCGGAGCTCAAGCTGCCGACCTTCCCGTGAAGAAGGCTGCTGCTGTTGAATACGTTCGCGTCTGCTCCACCTACGGCGCAGGCTTCTTTTATATTCCGGGCACTGAAACCTGCCTGCGCGTCGGTGGCCGTGTGCGCGCCGACTATGTATACGGTGAGCCCTTCGATCGCAGCCAAGACGCTATCGGATTTCGTGCTCGTGGTCGCGTCCAGCTCGACGCTCGCACCCAAACAGCTTACGGCCTCCTGCGTTCTGTCGTCCGTCTCGAACTCACCCGCTCGTCCGGCACACCGCTTTTCGCAGGATCTGGTGCAGTCACTACAAGTCCGCAGGTCCAGCAAGCGTACATCCAGTTCGGCGGCCTAACCGCCGGTCGTGTGACCTCGTTCTTCTCGAACGCGGATCTGCCGACCGGCCACATGGGTACTCTGCGCTTCGATGATGCGCCTGACATTCCCCTACTCGCCTATACCTATTCGTTCGGCAATGGCTTCTCGGCCACCCTGTCGCTCGAAGACAGCCTTGAGCGTCGCCTCAATTCCTTTGTTGCTGGTAGCCCTGCTGCGAGCGGGTTGGTCTACGCTGGCCAGCGCGTTCCAGATGTGGTTGCTAACCTGAAGTATACCGGCACCTGGGGTGGTGCACAGCTCTCCGGTGCGGTTCACCAAATCCGGTCAGACAACTTGTTCGTCGATCCGGTTACCGGCCTCACGGACTTCCCAGACACCGAGTACGGCTTTGCCATCGCAGGTACGGCTTATGTAAACCTGCCGATGCTCGCTCCAGGCGACGCGGCCTGGGTTGCCGCCACCTACACAAGAGGCGCTCTTGGGTATTTGAACGGCGGCTTCGTTGCTACAACCCTAGGCGGTAATCTCAGCCCGTTCACGGCTGTCGGCACTACGCTCGGCCTAGCCGATGCTTACATCAACTCGGCCACAGGTGATATCGAGCAGGGCGAAGGCTGGTCTGTGGCTGGTGGTCTGCGTCACTACTGGACCCCGCAAGTTCGTCAGAACATCTTCGGTTCGTACATGCGGGTCGAGTACGGTGCCGGTGCGGCATTTGTATCCCCGACAACAGGTCTTGTATCGGGACTGAATGACTTCACTGAGTGGCGCCTCGGCACAAACGTGTTCTGGCAGCCAGTCTCAGGCCTGGATCTCGGCGTCGAAATCATGTACGTCAATCAGGATCCCGGCGGCCGCGTATTTGTGCCCGCAACGGGCCAGATACTCGGTGCAGACAGTGCGTGGGAAGGGCGTCTCCGCGTCCAGCGTGACTTCTAATCGGCTCAACCGGCTAAGTGGGAGAAAACCCTGGTGGAAGCACCAGGGTTTTTTCTAGTGATCAGCGCCTGACAAGAGAGTCCCGCTTAGGACTCTCCTTAGCCAATGCGCATGCGAGGCTGCGTCATGCGCATTGGCATCTGCATTACCCTTACTCCCTTCGACCGACGGCGTCTTGAAGCAGTTATCGGCAACCGGAGCATGGCTCAGAAACACGTCTAGCGGGCCCCTATCGTGCTGAGCGCCGATGGGGCACCGAGATCATGCGCCGGACCGGCACCTCCGAGACCTGTATCTGGCGCTGGCAGGAGCGCTTCATGCAGGAAGGTGTCGATGGTCTGTTGTGCGACAAGACCCGCCCCTTCCGGATCAAGCCACTCGGCTCTGACGCCGCCGAGCGGGTAGTCCGCCTCACATTGAACGACTCACCGGCCGGGGCGACCCACTGGACCGCCGCCATGATGGCCCAGGAGAGCGGCATCAGTGCCAGGGCGGTGCGGCGGGTCTGGCGGGCTCATGGCCTCCAGCCATATCGCTATCACCGGTTCATGCTTTCCAACGATCCCACATTCGCCGAGAAGCTCCGGGACGTGGTCGGGCTCGTAAATACCCACGCCTCATTTCGACGTGAGGTTCAGGCGGACACGGTCTGAAGGATTGTGTTGAACCCATTGGTTCCTGGGTTGAGACGAGCTGTGTCGACGAACGTGCGAATGTCCCCTTCGCCCATAGCAGGACATCCTTGCTGGCCTCATCGGCATAGGCAACGTCGCGGGCGAGCTGGGCCAGGCAGGTCTGGTGGGCGTCCGCATGGCCCTGTTGCGCGCTATAGCGGCGGAACACCAGACCACGGGTCGGTGCCCGCCCATCATGGTCCAGACTACGACGGCGCCTATGGTCGGCGAGGCGTGATGGACAACCGCCTCGGAGCAGCGAAACACCCAATGATAGCCGTTGGAGCTCTCAATCCGGACACCGGTCTCATCGGAGGCAATGACCTCGGCCTGGCGCAATGCCGCGACCGAGGTGTCCTTTAATGCGAGGGAGTATCACCCTTGCACAGGATTTAGAGCCGGACACCACAACTCCCGCCCGCCTTATCCTTGGCACCCATCTCATTCACCGTGGCGCCAGGCTTTGTTCTCTATGCTGTGCATGGGATACGTCGGGCATGATCAGCAATTCTGCGTGCGCAAGGGGGGCCGAATGTCGATATCACGCTTTCTACCCGAAGGCGTGGCGAGCGAAGTGGCCAGAGGAGACGAAGCTGCCGAAGCGGCCGAGCGCCACGCATGCTTGTTGTTGGTTGATATTCGGGGATTTTCTGCACTGATACAGAGTCGGCCGAGCCATGAGGTCATTGGTGATTTGATGGTCTTCAGACGCTTCGTGCATGAAGCCGTTTCCCGCCACAACGGAATTTTCGATAAATATCTGGGCAACGGCGTCCTCGCAGTCTTCCTGTGTGGGACGCCTGAGCGGCTTGCTGCTCAGGCATTTGAGGCGGCCTGCGATCCTGCGCCCATTGGATACTTGGAAGAGCCACGCGGACGCACCATCCGGTGTTCACGTCATTACGACACCCACTGCGGCTTCGCTCTCGCCGGCGTGTTTTATGACGGAGAACGGGCCGAGTTCACTGCGCTCGGGCCTGCCATGAACGCCTTGCCACGCATGGAGCGGCGGTCCAAGGAAGCGAACATCGGTGTGGTCATGTCGAAGCGGTTCCTGTGTCTCCTGCCGCCTTCCATCCGGACCCTGATCGACACCCGGCCGGTGGAGAGGCGACCTGGAGATGAGCAACTCCCCGATATCCTGTAGGTTCGCTTTCTGGCCGCGACACCCTCCAATTGGCAAGAGGCGCCTGTTGAACCACCTCCTGGCGCGGCGTCTTTGGGAAGATGCGCGGGCTCGGGCGGTCTTGTCGTCGCTCGCGCCCTGGCGGCCGGACCCGGCCGGCTCCAGCAGCTTGACCGAGAGAACGA
>NZ_JAAAXJ010000047.1 GCF_009910705.1 Microvirga arsenatis | reverse complement strand
TCGTATCTGACAGACAGACTGATCGAGACACCTGCAGGAAGTGGCGCAGGTGCATATAGCGTGTGAGGCCTCTCGGATCGCCCGCTTTTATTTGCCGCTTTGCTGTCATAGAGAGATCTCTTGGCCCGCAGGCAACCCTATCCGCTCCGATTTCATCGATATGACAATGTTCAGCATCTGCTGCCGATCATCATCCTTGACTGCAATCCGAATATCCCGGACATCGCGATTCAGCATGTGACTGAGCCCGAGATCAAAAGCGGTGCTTGTAGCTTCCATTTCGGCTACATCTAGATTTTCGCAGTCTTGGCCATCTTCATCGGGTAAAAAATTCGGTCCCAGATATATATCAAAATAGTAATGCGGCATGGTGATCTCCCCTCCCCATATTTTAAAAAGTCATGACATCACCGTTGATCATCTCACGCCTTAATCTGAGTTAAATCCTACCAGCATCAATGCCATGTCAATTCCTCAAAATCTATCGCCGAAATAAATACTCGTCAATTAATCGGCTCTGGGTGCTCTGCAGTCGATTCTCCTATTGGTGGTGATAGAGCTGCGTACATCTGCCGGTGCGTGACCGTTGGCTAGATGGATCTCCAGACTTAGAATGCCTAACAAAACCGATTGCATTGGTTGGAGCAGATGAGCGCGCATCCAAGTGTGGTGAAGGCCAGAGAGATGTCCTCGCGTCGTTCATAGCGGCTGGTGAGACGGCGGAAGCGATTGAGCCAGGCCGGTGTGCGCTCCCTCACCCACCGGTAGCGTCCCAGTTGCTCGCTGACGGCCACACTGTGGCGGACAATCCTGGGCACAATGGAGCGCCGTTGGCATTCGGCCCGGCAGCGGCGATGGTCATAAGCCTTGTCGGCGTGCAGCTTATGAGGCCTGCACCTGGGACGTCCCGCGCCCATGGCGCACCGGCGGCACGGCATCGAGGGTGGGTGCAAGCGTCAGGCTGTCGTGTCGGTTCGCCTCACTCAGGCTCAGGCCGTGTGGCGTGCCCTCGCGAGCGACCACAGCCTGGCGCTTCGTGCCCGGTTTGCCGCGATCGGTCGGGTTTGGGCCAGTGGCAGCGCCCCGTTTTTAGCCGCACTGGATGATGAGGCGAGGGCGGCGCGGCTCCCGTCGAGCTTGTCGGCATCAGCCAGGTGCGCCCACACACCAGCCGCCTGCCAGTCGCGGAGCCGCCGGCAGCACGTCATGCCCGAGCAGCCGGTCTCAAAAGGCAGCATCTCCCAGGGGATGCCGGAGCGCAGGGCAAAGAGGATACCGGCCAAGGCAGCGCGGTCACCAACCCGCGGCCGGCCTCCTCTGGGCTTGGCCGGTTCGGGCGGCAGGAGCGGCTTGATCGCTGCTCAGATAGCATTGGAAACAAGAGGGTTGGCCATGCCAAACCAACCCACTCACGCCGGTTTTGTTAGGTGCTCTTAGTTGACGAACTGATTCAGTTCACAAGGGAAGGCGTCCTAGTTCGGTGCTCTCAATCGGTAGGGGCCAGGTCCATAACAACCTCTAGGCATCGAGACTGGCCGACGACTGAGCTGCTGTGCCTAACCGTGCATCTGCACGGGCGATCTCCCCAAGTATCGATACTCATCGAACCAAGGCGCAGATGCGTCTTGGTCTAGACCGCTCATCAGCAGGGAAAGTAAATCGCCATGGCAACAGGCACCGTGAAATTTTACAACGAAACAAAGGGCTATGGCTTCATTCAGCCTGACAACGGTGGTAAGGACGTTTTCGTCCATAGTGTCTGCGCTGGAGCGCGCCGGTCTGCGTGGTCTGGTTGAGGGTCAGAAGGTCTCCTATGATGTCGAATCAGACCGCCGCATCGGCAAGGAGTCGGCAGGAAACCTGAAGACGGTCTGATCAAACCCTCTGGTCACTAATTTCGCAGCAGAGGCCGCCCCGGCTTGGGGCGGCTTCTCCGCTTTGGCCTATGGATCATCTGGGGGCGTCCAGCATCAAAGGAATACGAACATTGGTCCGCAAGAAGTCAAAGCCCGTTGAGAGCGGCTATGCCCTCTTTGACGTTCTCTATGAGGATGGCTCCCGCAGCTCGAACCGGCGTGTCCCGCGCTCCGTCCTAGATGGTCTCGACGGCGACGAGCCCGCCCGGAGAGTCATCGAGGAGCAGGACAACGCCATCGCGGAGAGAGCTGGCCGCCCCCGCATTCCAATCGAGAAGATTTCACGTTCGCTCGTTTAAGCTGAACCGCCCCGCCGCTCGGCGAGCGGAGCTGAGTTCACCCGGCTGATGCCTGTAGCAGAGCAATTCCTCCCCGCGATTATAGTCATTCCCGGTGAGATCGGAAGATTTTGGGCTCGTCCTTGGAAACTTCAAGGCCGTCATGGGAAAGCAAAATAGGGAAGAAGATTCTTCATCCCTTGCTCTTCGAGAAACCCCGGGTCGTTCTCTTGTAAAAGCCCGACTAATTCTTTATATATCTTTTATCGACTTTGGCCGGACAATCGGGCCGTTTCGCTGTCGGCTCTGCCAAGCGCACGTTCAGACCCTCGTTCCAAACATCGACTAACCGAGTGAGGTCGCGCTTTCGCGCGCCTTCCCTCACGTGCATATGCAGCAACCGCGAAAGATTATCCCTATGATTATGGGCACTGTAAAGTTCTACAACGACATGAAGGGCTTCGGCTTCATTCAGCCTGACAACGGCGACAAAGACGTGTTCGTCCATGCCACGGCCCTTGAGCGTGCCGGCATGCGCAACCTCGTCGAAGGCCAGAAGGTCTCCTTCGACACGGCGGAAGATCGCCGCTCCGGTAAGATCGCCGTCAACAAAATCCAGAAGGCCTGAGGATGTTGGGGCGCAACTCATAAGCGCCGCCTACGGAGCCGTTCCCGGGTGGAGCGGCTTTTTCTTTGCAAGGCTCCATCGGTCGATGACAAAGCTGACGAGGAAGCTATGAACACATTTCGGAAAACTCCGCCTGCGAAATCGGTCATGTTCCTGGTGAACTATGACGATGGGCGCACGGCCTATCTGTGGATTGACGATCCTGCGAAGGCGAACGATACCTGGGCCGTCGGCATGATTGCCCAAGCTCAGCAAGAGCAGGGCTCCCTGCCAGAGGGCACCATCATCAGCATCAGGCGTGTCAGGTAGCCAGCACAGATCAGATCATGCGGACGTATTGAGATCAATGAGAAGAATGAAGCAGAAAGATTTGAGCGAACGGCTGAGTGCCGCCAGGGACGCAAAGAAGGCTATGGCGGCCAAGTTCCGGCAGCGGCCTGGCCCTGATGACCCTGCGGTTGCTGAACGCCGGGCTGCTCGGGTAGCCGTCGGCGCCGCTAGAGAGGCCCGTGTAGCTGAGCGGGAAGCTCGGCGCCTTGCCGAGAACGCTCGCATTACGGCGGAGCGTGAAGCCCTTGCAGCAGAACAAGCGGAACAAGATAAGCGCGTGGCCGCCGAAAGGGCAGAGAACGAAGTCAGGCTGGAAGCCAAGCGCAAGGCTGCCCGTGACGCTCGTTACGCTGCCCGCAAATCACGGAAGTAGCGGGTCACAGCTATCTGTCTCGTGCGAACGAGACCTAGTCAAACTCACCCAGCAAGGAAAGCGACCAATGTTCCACAGGTTTAAAGTTCACCAGTTGGGTCGTATCGCCCATCCGAACTTCTCAAATGGACGCGCCAGTTCAAGCGGCATCTACGAGGTCGTACGGTCGATGTCAGCCGGCCGGACTGGCGAGGTGTCATACCGCATCAAATCGGCCCGGTTCGGCGAGCGTGCCGTGCGCGAGAGCGAAATCAGAGCCTGGAGTTTCGAGATTTGAGCGACGGCGAAGCGTTTTTCCGCGAATCCCAAATTTACGAACCGGTCTTATTGCTTCGACGGTGCCATGAGATTCTCTACGTCGCTCGTGTCGGCATGAAGGCTTCCCGGCAGTTCATGATCTTGACGCCAACCGGCGAGCCAGCTTGGCCGCATGAGCCTCTCGGAAGTCTTTCCGACATCGCCTGGGCGCTTCGAGCCCATGAATGGCACGGCGTGACGCCTGAACCCGTTGAGCAGAATGAGCGCTTGGCCAAGACGCTGGCCCGCCTGCTGATTGAACGTGCTTAGATGATGGACTTACCATTGGATGCGTGAGTAAAAGACGCAGAGGAATCAGACTATGGCTGATCAACTGGCCAATCTCGATGCTCATCGCGGCATGGCAGCCCAGAAGGTGGTTGAACTCTGACACCTGCGTTCAGAAGTCGAAGCCGATCAGGAAGTCCTGCGTCCGAGACAAGCCATCCGTGAAGATCGATCGCTCGCCTCAAAATCAGCAGTCCCATCTAGGGGCCATTGGTTCACTGTTCGTGACAAGCTGCCAGACCGTCCGCGCTTAGATTCTCATGAAGAGAACCAAACTCCGGCGTGAACGTCTCATGCTGAGGCAGATCCTATACAATTTAGCCGGTGCGCCTAAGCTCCTGTTGAACAGGACCCAATGCTGGAGCCGCAGAAGTGATGAAGAAGCAGATCGTTGCAGTCGAGGATGTCTATGTTCCTGTACAGCGCCGTCAGACACTCGATCCGCAGAAAGTTCAAGCTCTTGCCGAGAGCATGCTGGCAAAGGGACAAGAGGCACCTATCCTTGTACGGGCTGACGGCAAACGTTTTGTCCTAATCGAGGGGTTGCATCGCTTGGAGGCTTGTAAGACGCTCCGAAAGACGACTGTATCCGTTTACCTGGTGCAGGCTCGCAAGCATTGATCTGACTTGCTGCAGAGGCAGCCGCAATCGAACCACGAGTTCACTTGTGGTGGCACTTGCCACTTGGTTCCGAGTTTAATCAAATATCTTATGCTGAAATGATCTTGCTCAACAACAAAATGGCTACTGGCGTGTGGAGCGGGGCGTCGCCCTAGCAGGTTCAGACACGGAGGCCATCTCATAGTGACAGGGGCCGGCAGCACATTGAACTCTATCTTTTTTGCAGAGGTCGCGACCTTGAAGTGGGATTACGATAGGGAAGAGGTCATTGCAGATGGCATTTTGCATGCTGTCGGCGTGACAACTGGGACCGTCTCAATCATCGCTTTACTCCTCATCGCAGCTCCGGTTGTCGGAGCGTGGG
>NZ_JAAAXJ010000046.1 GCF_009910705.1 Microvirga arsenatis | reverse complement strand
TGAGAGCGCCGGGCTGCTACCTCCCAGTAAGTGCGCTCGGCGCCGGACAATGGATCGTCAAGGAAAGGCGAGTTCCTGATTTGTTCTATCTTAGCGTATAATCAGGAACAGATCTTGCGCTGGCCCCCATTACACTCGTGCCATCACGAGTGATGCCCGATTCCAGTTAGGCTGTGGAGTCGGCTAGCAAGAATCCATTCACAATAGATCGATTCAGCGGTGGGAAACTTCTTTGGAATGACTCACTTAACCGAAAAAGCGGAGTCAATTCGCATGTAAAAGCCCGGTTCCAGGTGATTCTGAGTTACGCACTTGATTCGATGTTGCGTAGTATTCGCCCTGGCTTTGGATTCGCAATTCGGCATTATGATTCGGATGCGGGTGATGGACTGCGGTTAATGACTCTTAACGCCACCGCGACTGCCTCTGGATATTTCCGCTCGATTCTAGGCTGCCGTCGGCAGGTCCGTCTTCATTGGCCGAGGCAGGCCTTTATCCATGCGCCGGCGGATCTCCTGGCGGGTGGTATGCGTCCCACAGGGGAAGACGTAAGCGTGATTGCCGTTGTGGCGCATGCGCCGGAACGGGCCTTCTTGGAGAGCTCTGCGGATGTAGTCAGCCTCGGGTTCGCCTAATGCCCTTGCTGGAGCTCCATGCGAGCGCAGGAATTCGTACGCATATGCCGCTCCCTTCTCGCCGTTCCGGAGCTTCGAGAGCGCCCGAGGCGAGACGATCGAGCCGTCGCGGGTCAGCCAGTGGAGTCGAGGCTTCCCACGGCCAACATAGATCGAAGCCGAGTAAGCCTGATAAATCAGGCCTATATGCCCTGAATGAAGGATGCCTCCGTCTGCGGTGGTTCGAGGAACTGGGTCGCTGTAGGACAGGCAGAGGTCGTAATAGGGGCGGCGGTCCGGCCGCTGCTTATCTTGAGCGAGCATACGCAGGGCTCGCGAGAGCAGCCACGTCTCGCCATTGCCGCCGACGTGGTCCTTTAGGACGAAGCGTCCGAGTTCGCAGAACTTGGCATCGGGCGCCGCCCCATAGGCTGCAGCCGCCTTCGGCTGGATGGGGACGGAAAAGACAGCAACCCCCACCAGTTCTTCCTGGAAGGGTGCAACGCGCTCAAACAGTCCATAGGCCGCGATCGCAGCCGGGTAGGATCCTGAGTAATGATGCTTGATGACGAAGTCGCGCGCTGCCGCATCACCGATCGGTGCGACGGAAAACTGGCTGGGGTCGATCGGCTCCTGTGAGGGACGGTATGATGCGCGACGGCTGTTCCACCGCATCGATAGGTCGAAAAGCGAGAGCTGGGTCATCGAAATCCTGAGGAACGAATTAAAAAGGAGGTCGGGACGGGCCGTTGATTACCGAGAAGAGCTTCGGACTGGCAGAATTCGCGCGGGCCGGATCGCGGCATCCGGAATGGCCGCCGTGTACCGGATTTGACCGGTCACATTGAGAACCGCGAACCAGGGAATTGCGCCGGCATCCCACTGGGCTTGGGTAAAGCCCTGCGCGAGGATGTCGTCCGCCATCGTTTGAGCCTCGTGGTCCAAATCGGGCAAAACGTGAGCCTCATCGACGGCCGAACCTTCGATCTCCAGGATGATCCAGTCGACCGGCCAATCCTCGCCTCGATTGCATTCGGCATAATTGAGGGCGATCCCGACTTCATCCGTGGGAAAGACAGCTGCGACATCCCTGCTGGACAAGGTACAGGGCCTTAGCCCGTGCCCTTTGATCTGGCCATGGACAGCTGGATCCCAGAGACCGTGATTGTCTGTGGCCTGAGGATCGTACCGGTAAAGTGGGGTGGCATGGTAGAACCGGGGCGGCAGGCGCCCAGGTCCCCAGCTGGCGAGAGGATCACTCGCCGGGGAGATCGACATTGTCTGAGCCATGGAAATGAGAGGCTGGTAATGACTTAGCCCTGATAGAACGGGCGAAGATCTGGTGGGCCGCTTGTAGTGAGGGGCCACAATCGCAGGTCCGGAAACGGAAAACCCCGCATAGCGGGGGCAACAGCTATGCGGGGTTTCCTGGGGGCGAAGGATCTGCGTTCGAAGATCCTTTCCGCCGCGATGGGTAGGCGCCAGATCTTAAGAAACGGTTACCCCGTGTTGGCACCAGTCTCACATAGGTCCGCGAAATCAATTAGAACTTCGAATTCGAGGGAACGATCATCCCCGATGGAATGGAAAGCCCCGCGCAGCAAGGGAACAACTGCACGGGGCTGACTTCATAGGAGGAAGATCGACTGAGCCTCGATCTCAAGTCCAGAGTGATGCGGATATGCTTACCATGCGCTTAACGTCGCCTCCGATCACGCGGCCTTGGCGTGTGGGAACCTGAGTTGACCGCCCTGGATGTATTCGAGCATGCACTCAGAAGCCACCCAGCGACGGTCGAGAGCCTCGGCAACGGCGGCTGTCGTGAGGGATCCGCCAAAGGGCTCGAACACGAGATCCTTGGGACGGGTGAGAAATCTGATGAAGGTCTCCGGCAGCGTCGCTGGGAAACGGGCTGGATGAACCGGAAGTCCGGCGGCCTTTACACCTCGGATGTAATCAGAGTTGCTCTCTGTGTTTGCCGCGACAATCAGATTGCCCGGGATGGCTCCGCCATTGTCATTGCCGAAGGCGCCGTCCGCCATTCTGTATCCGGCTGGGCGACTGGCGGCCTCCTGGCCTCCTCGTTTGAGCATCGCCTTCATGCTGTCGGAATAAGGGACCAGAATCTGGCGGTTGTCGGCATAGGGATTATCTGAGGCCGAGAGCCAAAAGATATTTTCAAGCGAGGGCTTCACCCGCACCCTGCGGATTGTCACCCACTCTGCAGGGTTTGGAAGCCGCGCTGAATTCTGCCATGCGAACCGCTGGCAGAGGTTTAGACCCAGTTCGTCCTCAAACCTGATGAGCAACCGCTCCTGATAGAGCGACAGCGTGGGCTCGCCGCGGCGCCAGGCATCGCCGAGGTTGAGGACCACTGAAGAATCCTTGGCGAGTTTGGGCATCCACGTTTCAGCCAGACGCACCATCCAATCCAGGTACTCTCGCTCATCGAGATTCCCGTATTGTTTCTTCCGGAGAAGCGGGTATGGCGGACTGCTGAAGATGAGTGAGATGCTTTCGTCGTCCAACAGGCCAACGGCATCCTCGCAATGACCCCACAGGGCAGCGCCCTTGTCGGTCATGAAGATCGTAACAACGAGACCGGGTGTCGCCTTCGTGAGCGCGGAACTTCCCTTGTCCGTGAGCGTCCAAAGACCTGACTCCGCCGGCCTCAACAAGCCCTGGAGCTTGGCCCGCTGCTGCGCCCAGCGCACCTCTCGCTCGAAGGCATTGTAGGAGTGACCGGAAATTGTGATCCGGGTGGCTCGGTCTTCGGCCGAAAGGTTAACCCTGTCAGCGACCAGATCGTAAACATCGCGCGCTTTTGCGGCCCCTCCCCTTTCCTCGATCGCATCGAGCAGCGGCAGGATGAGCTGCGATTGGCTGACCTTCTTTTTCATGGGGATTGCCTCGTCTGATCTACGCAGATGAGGTCTCCCGATGTTCACCTACCGACAGAGATCGGTCTGGATCTCGCCTCCGGAGTTATATTCCATTCGTTTCTGCGCCCCGAAATAGGCATTGAAGCGTGGCCCATCTTGAACAGTCTGGCCGGAAACTGTTGTTCCGCGGGGATTGGTTGTGAAGGAATAGACCTGGTACCACGTGTCATTGGCAAAGAACTGCCGTTTGGCGTCGTCGAATCTCACGCGATATTCCTGACGCGGGTTGGTGCATGTCATGGCAACCTCCCGCGCCATCACTGCTTGCGGTGCCAAGGTGACGCAGAGAGCCGCGAGTGCGGTGTTTGAGAAGCTCCATGCAAGCTTAGGCATTTATGACGCGCTCCCGTCGTAGATGGATGGTCTAGTTCAGTGTAGCTTTCGCTAATTACGTATGAACAAAAATGGAACCTAGCTTCGATTCTGGCGATAAATGTCGCAGCCTTCTGCTTTACTGTAAATATTCCTTGCCTGTGCAACTCCGACGATTCATTTCGGATCCGTTAATTCGTTTGATTCTTCGGGCAACAACAATAATGAACATCCAGTGGTTGGGGCGCGACGGTTGTGCAATCGTCGCGGAGGATATTGCACGGGCACGGTCTACATTGCTTTCGATCAGAGCAAGGATCGACACGAGTGGGCATGATAAAGTCTATGCCTATGGGCAGGCGCTGCTTCACGTCGCGCGGTTGATCTCGAGTACATTTAGAGTGAGCGAGGAATCCGCTCTAACTGCTCGCAACATGCCATGCGAGGAGATCGACCGCTTATATCGAGATCTGTTCAGTTGCGTCCGCCGCTGCCGGAGCATCCGGGATGAGGGCACGCCGGGCTCCGAGATGGCTGACAATCTGGCGACTGCCTGCGCGGTCCTAAAGAACCTATACCGGATGCGCTTCCATGCGGAGAAAGCATCGGCGAGCCAGAAGGTCGAGGCTGAAGACCTGGCCGATCGCCTGACGACGCTTGCACAAGCACTGACAGAGCTCGGAAGCGAAGCCGAGGCCTCCTCGTATGCAACGCCAATGAAGATGGCGGCCTGATCGATGGCACAGGGCCTGCTGGCAACCGACGAGGGCCCATTGTGGGAACCGAAGTTCGGCTGCTGCGTTCCTGTGCCGGTCAAGCTTCGGACGTAGCGATCATGACGACTTCAACAAATGCAAAAGCTCTGATCAGGGAGGCTCAGGCGGCCCGCATGCGAGCCCACCTCCTGCGGCGGCTGGATCAGTGGCGCAAGGCCCGTCTTACCTTGAAGAAAGCCGCGTAAGCCGGGTAATGTCCGCGGCTAATTTTCTCGAAATCGCCACGATTCCTTTCCAGAGCTCGGCAGCAATTCCTGCCTCTGAAGGGCCTGCATGGGCTTTGATGGTCATGAAAGACCTTTCCCGCCGTGGTTCCCGTACTTCTTTGTCGGACTGATAGTGGCAGGTGGCGCTGCCTACTATGCGCTGCACTAGCGTTTGGACGCGCGAGCATCCAATAGCTGCTGCATGAGATCTCTCAGGACCTCGACAGCCTCTGGACCGCGCATGGCTACAGGTGCCGTCGCGAGCTGTGTTGAAATTCGGGTGGCGCGATCTCCGGCATGAACATCGTATTGGGTCAGGCGGCGAGGTCAATCGTCTCCTTCGGGGCTGACGCTTGTGTCAGCGTCTTCCAGCCGT
>NZ_JAAAXJ010000045.1 GCF_009910705.1 Microvirga arsenatis | reverse complement strand
GGCTGGAAGACGCTGACACAAGCGTCAGCCCCGAAGGAGACGATTGACCTCGCCGCCTGACCCAATACGATGTTCATGCCGGAGATCGCGCCACCCGAATTTCAACACAGCTCGCGACGGCACCCGAGATCCTAACAGGTCCAGCATTCATCCATAGCGAAGGCCAAGCTTGCCTCTCCCCTGTTCTGCCAAGACAAGACCTCCCCATCAGGAGTCTGTCTTCCTCTGAGAGCGAGCCTTGCCTCCAGCACGTTTTTGATGAGGGCTTCTTCAGGATCTCCCGCTCCTGGCGCAGGATCTCGTTCTCGCGCCGCAGCCGCTTCAGCTCGGCTGCCGTGTCCTCCTGCCGCTCCTCGGGCGGATCATCGATCTCGTGCTCACTATGGCGGTCGATCAGTGGCGCAGAGTCGACAGGCCGATCCCGAGATCCTCAGTAATTTCGTCGGCTGCGGCCGCTGGTCAGGGCGAGCCGCACCGCTTCATCCTGAAACTCTTTCGTAAAGCGTGTGTGAGGCATGGAGATTCCCGCTACTTCAGGAGAGGCTCTCCATTGTGTCGAAGCAAGTCGAAGCTCTGCATTGGCCCTCATTCCGCAGAGTGATGCACGGGTAGCCCGGATCGTCGCCCCGACCCGGCACGAGCTGCTGCCCCATCCGAAGCTCGAAAACCCGCTGGTTGATTTCGAGCACTTACCGGCCCTTGCACCGTGGTGGGCAGTGGACAGTGTGATCTACACCTTGGGCACAACGATGCGCAAGGCGGGCTCGCAGGAGGCCTTCCGCCGGGTCGACCACGACTATCCGCTGGCCGTGGCGCAGCTGGCTCGGCAGCATGGTGCGCGCGCCTTCGCGTTGAACTCGGTAACCGTAGCTGACCCGCGCTCGCGGTTCTTCTACAACCGCGTCAAAGGCGAGGTTGAAGAGACCATCCGGCAGGTCGGCTTCCCCTCCCTGACCATTGTGCGCCCGGCCCTGATCGGAGGCGACCGGAACGAGTTCCGGCCTGCGGAGTTCGTGGCCATGCGGCTCTTGCGGCTGGCCGATCCACTCCTACCCCATCGCTACCGGGTCGTGCCACATGACCGAGTCGCCGGAGCCTTGCTGGAGGCGGTGATCACCGCTGCGACGGGAGAGCATGTCGTCGCGTCAGACACCATCGTTCGAGGGACGAAGGAGATGTGCGCAGGCAATACGGTAGCCCTCGCGGAGACGCGGAATACCCCCTCTTAGATGAGAGGGTGGGCACGACTCATCGCCAATTAAAAATTGCCTGTGTGTTCAGTGGACTTCCATGCCCCATAGGTGGGCGTAGTGCCTCTGGGCGCTGCAGCTGACGGCCGGAATAACCTGCTCCGACCGACGGCGGTTCAGCATACCGGGCCTTGGGCTGATCCCACTTCACCGTCCGTGCGGAGGGCTTCCTCGGCTCGTCTCCCTGGATCACGATCCTCGTGTTCCGCATTCCCTCACTGCGGACGAGGGCAAACAGCTTGGCCGCGTTTGCCGGCGCAAGGCAGACGCAGCCGTGCCAAGCGGCCCCCCCAGGCTGCGGGTGGCGTTGCTGCCGTAGATCGCGTGGCCCCGATGCGTGAAGAAGATCGAGTGCGGCATGGGCGAGTTGTCCCACTCCTTGGAGGCATGATCCTTCACCAGACGCGATGGAGTGAATGTGCCAACCGGCGTCTCATATCCTGCCTTGCCCGTGGAAACCGACCAGGCATATCGCGGCGTGCCATCAACAGAGACCGACGTGCGCTGGGTGGTCTTGTCGACGGTGATCAGGACATCTGCCTTCGCCCAACCGGCTCCAAGTGCAAGAGGCGCCAGCAAAGACACAGCGAGCAGGCCGACAAGACGCATAGGGAAAAGTCCTCTGGGAAGGAATACAAGGCGACATTCCTACAGACGTCCGCTCATGACGACGTTTCCGCGTGCCGGTCTGAGCTCACGGAACTGTGTGGACTTGCTCCACGCCGTGCGCCTGCCGTGCGCATGGCATGGTCATCCCCTCCCGGGTTGCGTCCGATGGGTGAAAGGAGCCCGGCCATCGCCAAGGCCGGGACTCCTCCACCTATACGACCTCCCCGGCCCCGCCCTTCATCTTGACCGGAATCATGAGGTAGCGCACCCCGTTGGCTTCCGCCGGCGGGAACTTCCCGGCACGGATGTTGGTCTGGATCGAGGGCAGCAGCAGCCGGGGCGCCGTTAGCTTCGCGTCACGAGCGGTTCGCATGGCCACGAACTCCTCCTCGGTAACACCCTCCTTTACATGCACATTCCTCTCGCGCTGCTCCGCCACCGTGGTCTCCCAAGCATAGGTGTCGCGGCCCGGCGCCTTGTAGTCGTGGCACATGAACAGCCGGGTCTCGGGCGGAAGCGCGGTCAGGCGCCTGATCGAGCGGTACAGCTGGTGCGCGTCACCGCCGGGAAAGTCGGCGCGGGCGGTGCCGTAGTCCGGCATGAACATGGTGTCACCCACGAAAACCGCGTCCTCGACCTTGTAGGACACGTCAGCCGGGGTGTGCCCGGGCGTGTGCAGCACTTCCATGTCGAGCTCGCCGATGGTGAAGCGCTCGCCGTCCTTGAACAGGTGGTCGAAGTCGCTGCCATCCGGGTTGAGATCAGTGGCGTTGAAGATCGGCCGGAATATCTTCTGCACGTCCTTGATGTGCTCGCCGATGCCGATCTTCGCCCCCGTCCTGGCCTTGATGTAGGGCGCGCCTGACAGATGGTCGGCATGAGCGTGGGTCTCCAGCGCCCACTCAACGGTGTAGCCCTGCTCCTCGGCCGCCTTGAGCATCGCCTCGACCGAGCGGGTGTCGACCGTACCTGAGTTGTGGTCGTAGTCGAAGACAGGGTCGATGATCGCCGCCTTTTTCGTTGCCGGATCCGCGACCAGGTAGCTGACGGTGTTGGTGGGCTCATCGAAGAACGCCTGGATGATGGGTTGGCCTGACATGGTCTGAACCTCCTCAATGGTTCGGCTTGGGTTGGTATTGACAATATATGAGCATTAACTAAATAAGCAATACCTAATGTAATGAGAGCCGCCTCGAAGGCCGCTCCCACATCCGGAGACCCACCATGTCGCTTCCCACCGTCAGCCCCACCGAAGCCAAGCGCCTGCTCGACCAGGGCGCACTTCTCGTCGACATCCGTGAGGCCGACGAGCACGCCCGGGAGAACATCCCTGACGCCCGCCTGGTGCCCCTGTCCCGACTGGACCAAGCGGACCTTGCGCACCCGGAAGACCAGCCGGTGATCTTCCACTGCAGGAGCGGCGCCCGCACCCAGGGCAACGCCCCTCGTCTCGCCGCCAAGGTCGGAGGCGCCTGCGACGCCTTCATCATTGAGGGCGGGATCGATGCCTGGAAGAAGGCCGGCCTACCGGTGTCCGTCGACCGCCGTCAGCCACTTGAGCTGCAGCGCCAAGTGCAGATCGGGGCTGGCAGCATGGCCTTCCTCGGCACGATGCTGGGCCTGCTCGTCTCACAGTGGTTCTTCATCATCCCAGCCTTCGTCGGCGCCGGCCTGACGATGGCGGGCATAACCGGGTTCTGCGGCATGGCCCGGATCCTCATGAAGGCCCCGTGGAACCGGGCCGCCTATGCCCAACCCAAGACGCCTGACGCATTTAACATCCCGTGCAGCGGCACTAGCAGGAGATCATGATGGATTTGTCGCTCACCCAGAGCGCCCTTGGCCTCGCCTCGGGCTCGCTCGTCGGCTTCACGCTTGGCCTCGTGGGCGGGGGCGGCTCGATCCTGGCGGTGCCGCTGCTCGTCTATCTCGTCGGTGTGACCAACCCGCACGTGGCCATCGGCACGAGCGCGGTCGCGGTGGCGGTGAACGCCCTGGCCAACCTCGGCAGCCATGCCCGCGGCGGAACCGTCAAATGGCGCTGCGCCCTGGTCTTTGCCGTCTCAGGCGTGATCGGCGCGTTCGGCGGCTCGACGCTCGGCAAGATGATGGACGGGCAGAAGCTGCTCGCCCTGTTCGCCGTGCTGATGCTGGTGGTCGGCGCCCTGATGCTGCGCAAGCGCTCCGGCGAAGGCGACAAGGATGTCCGACTGGCGCGGGACAACTTCCCCAAGCTGGTCGGCATCGGCCTGGCGACGGGCGCCCTGTCGGGCTTCTTCGGCATCGGCGGCGGCTTCCTGATCGTGCCCGGGCTCATCATGGCAACCGGAATGCCGATCCTGAACGCCGTCGGTTCGTCCCTCGTGGCTGTCTCCGCCTTTGGACTGACCACGGCGTTGAACTACGCCCTGTCGGGTCTGATCGACTGGCCCCTGGCGGCGTTGTTCATTGGCGGCGGCGTCCTTGGCGGCCTGCTCGGCACGCGCTCCGCCAAGCTGCTCGCGGGCAGGAAAGGTGCGCTGAACACGGTGTTCGCCGGCCTGATTTTTGTCGTGGCGATCTACATGCTGGTGCGCAGCCTCAACCTGCTCTGAGGCCGAAAGACAGGAGGTGGTCCATGTCGAAGTCGTTTCATGTGGTCTGCCCCCGGTGCGATGCCGTCAACCGCGTTCCGCAGGATCGGCCTGCGTCGCAGGCGGTCTGCGGCAGCTGCAAGGCGAAGCTCTTCGAAGGTCATCCCGTCGAGCTCAATGCCGCTCGCTTCCAGCGCCACGCCGAGCGCAGCGACATTCCGGTGATCGCCGATTTCTGGGCGCCCTGGTGCGGCCCCTGCCGGGCGATGGCGCCGATCTTCGAGCGGGCGGCGAAGGAGCTCGAACCGAAGGCCCGCTTCGTGAAGGTCAACGTGGACAATGAGCCGGAACTGGCCGGGCGGCTTGGTGTTCAGGGCATTCCGGCCCTCTTCGTCCTCAAGAACGGCTCAGTCGTTGCGCGGCAGGCGGGGCTGGCTAACCTCTCCACCCTCCAAAACTGGGTCCGCCAGTTCTCAACCGTCTGAAAGGAGCTGTCGCGTGAAGGTCACCAAATTGACGCCCAACATCTCGGTCGCCCATCAACTGACCGAACGGGATCTTGAGGAGGCCGCGGCCGCGGGCTTCAAGACCATCATCAACAACCGTCCCGACGGCGAGGCTCCGGATCAGCCCCCAAGCGAGGAGCTCGCGGCCGCCGCGCAACGCCTGGGCTGCGTATTCCAGGGATGGTGATCGGTGGTTCCACACGATCATGATCACTCGTTCTGGTGATCGTGATCACCGTCAGCGTTCACTTGGTGGTTCGCTGAGCGGGGATGAAGCGGCCAGTACCGCTGGC
>NZ_JAAAXJ010000044.1:2500-5550 GCF_009910705.1 Microvirga arsenatis | reverse complement strand
TTTGCTCTTTGACATTGTTGAGAAGGAAAGAGAAGCGTAGGCGGCGGTGTCCTTGCGCCGGCCCGAGAGGGCCGGGTGGAATAGACATCGACCAGTCTTGCGCTTTGGTGAGTACACCGCTTCGGTTTCGGCCGGAGTGAGATGGACTCTGTCAATTTGCGTAGTGACGGCAGTCGAGATCGAATTCTCTTCAACGTGAGAGTTTGATCCTGGCTCAGAACGAACGCTGGCGGCAGGCTTAACACATGCAAGTCGAACGGGCACCTTCGGGTGTCAGTGGCAGACGGGTGAGTAACGCGTGGGAACGTGCCCTTCAGTTCGGAATAACCCAGGGAAACTTGGGCTAATACCGGATACGTGCGAGAGCAGAAAGATTTATCGCTGAAGGATCGGCCCGCGTCTGATTAGCTGGTTGGTAGGGTAATGGCCTACCAAGGCGACGATCAGTAGCTGGTCTGAGAGGATGATCAGCCACATTGGGACTGAGACACGGCCCAAACTCCTACGGGAGGCAGCAGTGGGGAATATTGGACAATGGGCGCAAGCCTGATCCAGCCATGCCGCGTGAGTGATGAAGGCCTTAGGGTTGTAAAGCTCTTTCGGCGGGGACGATAATGACGGTACCCGCAGAAGAAGCCCCGGCTAACTTCGTGCCAGCAGCCGCGGTAATACGAAGGGGGCTAGCGTTGTTCGGAATCACTGGGCGTAAAGGGCGCGTAGGCGGCTTTGTAAGTCGGGGGTGAAAGCCTGTGGCTCAACCACAGAATTGCCTTCGATACTGCATGGCTTGAGACCGGAAGAGGTTAGTGGAACTGCGAGTGTAGAGGTGAAATTCGTAGATATTCGCAAGAACACCAGTGGCGAAGGCGGCTGACTGGTCCGGTTCTGACGCTGAGGCGCGAAAGCGTGGGGAGCAAACAGGATTAGATACCCTGGTAGTCCACGCCGTAAACGATGAATGCCAGCCGTTGGCGAGCTTGCTCGTCAGTGGCGCAGCTAACGCTTTAAGCATTCCGCCTGGGGAGTACGGTCGCAAGATTAAAACTCAAAGGAATTGACGGGGGCCCGCACAAGCGGTGGAGCATGTGGTTTAATTCGAAGCAACGCGCAGAACCTTACCAGCCTTTGACATGTCCCGTATGGGCCCTGGAGACAGGGTCCTTCAGTTCGGCTGGCGGGAACACAGGTGCTGCATGGCTGTCGTCAGCTCGTGTCGTGAGATGTTGGGTTAAGTCCCGCAACGAGCGCAACCCTCGCCCTTAGTTGCCATCCTTCAGTGGGGCACTCTAAGGGGACTGCCGGTGATAAGCCGCGAGGAAGGTGGGGATGACGTCAAGTCCTCATGGCCCTTACGGGCTGGGCTACACACGTGCTACAATGGCGGTGACAATGGGCAGCCAACCCGCGAGGGGGAGCTAATCCCAAAAAGCCGTCTCAGTTCGGATTGCACTCTGCAACTCGAGTGCATGAAGGCGGAATCGCTAGTAATCGTGGATCAGAACGCCACGGTGAATACGTTCCCGGGCCTTGTACACACCGCCCGTCACACCATGGGAGTTGGTCTTACCCGACGGCGCTGCGCCAACCTTAACGGGGGCAGGCGACCACGGTAGGGTCAGCGACTGGGGTGAAGTCGTAACAAGGTAGCCGTAGGGGAACCTGCGGCTGGATCACCTCCTTTCTAAGGATGCTCTCTTACGAGAAGGCGCACGCCTCCTCTATCGGAGCTCTTGGAACAATAAGGGCCAGTCAGGCCCTGACATGCGGGACGCTGCCGTCTTCGTTTCTCTTTCTTCTCCGGAACACATCGGCTGGGGCGGTTTGGCCCTGGTTGGGGCCTGTAGCTCAGGTGGTTAGAGCGCACCCCTGATAAGGGTGAGGTCGGACGTTCGAGTCGTCCCAGGCCCACCATGATCGTCAGGGGCCTTAGCTCAGCTGGGAGAGCGGTAGCTTTGCAAGCTTCAGGTCGTCGGTTCGATCCCGACAGGCTCCACCACGATCCTTGTTCCGGATGTTCGCATGCTCCTGAGGCTTCTGTGGAGGCTTGAAGGGGGTGCGGATCTTGTCAGGAGGTTCGCCTTCCCGTCCCGGGGAGCGCGGATGTTTGAAATCGTAAAGAGGCGGCATATTCGGCCAGCAGGACCACCTAGTTCCTGCGAACCAGCCCCGGCCCGCAGCCGGGAGCGCCGGATATGCCTTGGCAAGCAAAAAACATGTCTTTGGAGCGATCCAAAGACAGGTCTTTCTTGAGGTCTTTGTTCGGCTTTTAGCCGAGCGGACAAAGATCATGAGAGCAATCAAGTGTCGTAAGAGCATCTGGTGGATGCCTTGGCGCTGAGAGGCGATGAAGGACGTGGTACGCTGCGATAAGTCTTGGGGAGCTGCGAACGAGCGTTGATCCAAGAATCTCCGAATGGGGAAACCCACCTTCGACCCTTTGTATTGTGACGTCATTGGAAACAGTGGTGTTGCACTACGGAGGGTCAGATGAAGGTATTAGACCCTGAATCCATAGGGGTTTAAAGCGAACCCAGGGAACTGAAACATCTAAGTACCTGGAGGAAAGGACATCAATTGAGACTCCGTTAGTAGTGGCGAGCGAACGCGGACCAGGCCAGTGCCTGCTTGATCCTCACCGGAACCGCATGGAAAGGCGGGCGATATGGGTGATAGCCCCGTACGGATAAGGGTGATGGCAGGACGTGAGTAGGGCGGGACACGTGCAATCCTGTCTGAACATGGGGGGACCACCCTCCAAGCCTAAGTACTCCTCAGCGACCGATAGTGAACCAGTACCGTGAGGGAAAGGTGAAAAGCACCCCGACGAGGGGAGTGAAACAGTACCTGAAACCGGATGCTTACAAACAGTGGGAGCCCAAGGTTCGTCCTGGGTGACCGCGTACCTTTTGTATAATGGGTCAGCGACTTACAGTAACGAGCAAGCTTAAGCCGATAGGTGGAGGCGCAGCGAAAGCGAGTCTGAACAGGGCGTTTTGAGTTCGTTGCTGTAGACCCGAAACCGGGTGATCTAGCCATGAGCAGGTTGAAGG
>NZ_JAAAXJ010000043.1 GCF_009910705.1 Microvirga arsenatis | reverse complement strand
CGGCATGTTCTCACCGAATCGCCGCAGCGTCCCGACGACGCCGATATCGACGACCTGCTGCCCTTCAACTTCAACAAACAGCCAGCCTGAACCCCGCCTTACGACGTGCACTGAAATGCGCGCTTACCCTCATCGGAACGTCGGGTTGGTCTGTGCGTTCGCCCGGCAGTGTTGCTCGATCTTGAGAGGCCTCTCGCAGATAGCCGGGAGAGCGACAACAGCGGAGCACGATCATGAACAGCATTAAGCAATCGATGTTGGCAACAGCCCTCCTGATCGGCAGCGCGAGTATTGCACTTGCGCAAGGAGTTGGTGCAGTAGGAGGCACAGGAGCCAGCGGAGCAGGTGGCCTTGGTGGAGCTGGTGCCGGGACAACAGGCGGTACCGGCAGTAGCGGCGGATCTGGCGGGAGCCCTGCAACCACAGGCAGCACAACGCCCAATGGAGGCGGAGCTCCAATACTGCCACGACGCGGCTCGGGTGCGGGCGGAACTCTCGGTCAAGGCGGCGCTGCGGCTGGAAGCAGCGACCCTGGCGCAGCGGACACGAGCGGAACAACAGGTGTTCCTGGCGGGACCGGCACCCCCTCAATGCCAGCCGGTCGCTACTAAGACGTGGTGGCCACCTGCGCATGAGTTCGGCAGCCCATTGTGCGTGCGGCGCCAGCAAAGCCGCTGAGCGTCGGGGCAGAGCGGCAAGACCTGCCAGGCTGTAACTGCTCCCACATTCCGCTACTGCCCACCATCTCTACACATAGGTGTGTCTTCTGAGATCCGGGAGGCGTGGACCGCTGCAAGGTAGGGCTGAGATACGGCCGCGGCTCCGACCGGATGCACCGAAAGGACATCCGGCAACTCTTCATCGCCGGGTCGCCGTCTAATCGGATGCGCTTCGAGGCCGGCCCGCGTGGATGGCTGCAGCAGGCGCAGGAATCCCTTCGAGACCAATAGATCGACGCGAGCCTCCTTGGCCCGTCGTTCCATGCGGGAAAGGGCGTTCATCGCCGGTCCAAGAACGGTAAACTCGGCGCGTCGGTCATCATCGAAGACGCCCGCGAAGACGAGGCCTCTGTGTAATGCAGCGATGGCGCGAACACCCGACGGGGCATGGACATGCTCTTTCCATCCTTCAATCTGGCGCAGGATGTCGAGGGCGGCGGCCAAGGCAGACTCGGCCTGCTGTTCGGGGGTATCGTGAAGGAAGACGGCGAGCACCCCGTCCCCGAGATATTTATCAACAATGCCCCCGTGGTGAGAGACCGAGTCATGAACAAGGCGCCGAAACTCCGTTAAGGTCCCGATCACCTCGCGACGTGGACGCTCCCGCACGAGCGCAGAGAAGCCCCGTATGTCGACCGCTAGGAGGCAGACGTGGCGTTCGGCAATCTCGGCCTCGCCGTTGACCACCTCAGCGGCTATCCCTTCAGGCAAAAAGTGCGATAACAGCATACGATCCCACTGCACCCGCAGGATGGTCGCCCAAGCCAAGCGCATGCGGTGTACCGCGTAGAAGACGAAGCCTGCGGTAGCGACGAACAACAGGAGTCCAAGCACCTGTCGCGTTGCCAGAGGACTGGGACCAGCTGCCGCAAACGTCCCCGAGTCGGCAAACGTGGAGAGCGCTGCGAGCCATCCCACAGCTACAATGCCTGCATACGCCGCCACGAGGTCGCGCCGCAGCCTGAGCCCGGTCTGGATGAGCAGTAGGAACGCCGGGAACAGACTGACGGCATCCGTTGCGAGAGCCAAATCGTGGGTATCCCGCGGCAGATGGTCGGCGGTCACGTAGACCACCAAGCCAGCGTCAGTAACGGTGGCGACCCAGGGTAACCAGGATTGGCCTGCAGCGAAGCGCGAGGACAGCGCCAGCACGACTGTCGTCAGGCCATAGATCACCAAGACAATCCAGTGGCCCTCCCAGTGGCCATGGCCATATTCCAGGAGGGTAGCAGCTGCGAGCATCGCCAGCACCAGAAGTCGCGGCACAAGGGCCTGCCGGTCGAAGTCGTTTTCCAGATGCTGCGGCAGCTCGTTAGCCGAACCTCGCTGGCGGACAGCTTTGTCCACACCTGTGGCCGGCATGGTGGCTTCCTTGTTATTCTTAGTGGTCGCCGGCCGCCGCAAGGATCTACAATGCAGCGCCCGACGAGGTCTTGAGCTTACCTTGCCTTCTGCATTTTGACGAGGGTGAGTTGCCCGTTCACCCAGTCGGCCTGAAACTGCACCTTGTCACTCTGCTCGGTGGGTTTGAGTATCGCAGGTCTTGAGCGGGCTGATTGCCCTTGCAAGCCGACGAGGAGAGCGAGCGCAAGGTCTCCACTGATCGGCTGATCTCTCCTGAGAACGCTACTTCACCACGACGGTGCCCTTCATGCCGGACTCGTAGTGGCCCGGGATCAAACAGGCGTATTCGAACGTGCCAGCCTTGGTGAACTGCCACACGATCTCGTCACCCTTCTTGGGCTGCAGACGCCGGGCATTCGGATCCTCGTGCTCCATGTCCGGGTTCCTCTCCATCTGGATCTTGTGCTTGGCGTTCTCCTCAACCGTAGCCAGCACGAACTCGTGCTCCACCTCACCGTTGTTGGCGAGCTTGAAGCGCACCTGCTCGCCCGCCTTCACCTCAACCTTGTCGGGGAAGAACAGCATCTTGCCATCTGTTTCGCGCATGCTGACCTGCACCAGCCGGGCCGGCTTCTTCGGGTCGCCGGGCTTGCCGTAAGCCGCTTCATCGCCGTGCCCGTGACCAGCACCACCAGGGCCTGCCAGAGCAAGGCCAGTCGAGAGAAGGAGGGCTGAGAGCCCCCCGAAGAGAGTTGCAGTCTTCTTCATCGTGTCTGTGCTCCTTGTGCACCAAAGTCAGGCTAGAGAGATCAACCTGAACGCCTAATGATTGTTGTGCCCTCCGCCCGCAGTGCGGGCCGGTCGCTTGCGCGGATCGACAGCCTTGAACTCTGTCGCCTTGACGCCGCTGTCGGGTGAGGTCGCCCGAGCCGGCTCGGCGAGCTTCTCGCCGGTCCACTCATAGGCAACCGTGCCCTCCGGGTGCTTGTACCAACCCGGATCCTTGTAGTCGTTGTGGTCGAGCCCCGGCCGCACCTTCACAACCGAGAACATGCCGCCCATCTCAACAGGCCCAAACTGGGCATAGCCCGTCATCATCGGCAGCGTGTTGTCGGGCAGTGGCATCTCCATCGAGCCCATCTCGCCCATGCCGCTGCCGCCCATCGGCATGTAGCCGGGCGCGATCTTCTTGAGCGCCGGCGCGGTCATGTTCATGTTCACGCCGATGTAGGTGCGCACATCGTGGCCCATGGCGTTCATGGTGTGGTGCGACTTGTGGCAGTGGATCGCCCAGTCACCTGGTGCATCGGCCACGAACTCAAACGCCCGCATCTGCCCGACCGCCACATCGACCGAAACCTCCGGCCACTGCGCCGTCTCCGGCACCCAGCCACCGTCCGTGCCGGTGACCTTGAAGTCGTAGCCGTGCATGTGGATCGGGTGGTTGGTCATGGTCAGGTTGCCGAAGCGGATGCGGACCTTGTCGCCCTGGCGCACCACGAGCGGGTCGATGCCCGGGAATACCCGAGTGTTGAAGCACCAGAGGTTGAAGTCCGTCATCTCGTTGACCCGGGGCACGTACGAGCCGGGTTCGATGTCAAACGCGTTGAGCAGGAACACGAAGTCGCGGTCGACGCGGCGCTCGGCCGGATCACGCGGGTGCACCACGAAGAAGCCCATCATGCCCATCGCCATCTGCACCATCTCGTCCGAGTGCGGGTGGTACATGAAGGTGCCGGACTTCTGCAGAATGAACTCGTAGACGAACGTCTTGCCCGGCGGAATGTGTGGCTGGGTCAAGCCGCCGACGCCGTCCATGCCGCTGGGCAGGAGCTGGCCATGCCAGTGCACCGCCGTGTTCTCCGGCAGCTTGTTGGTGACGAAGATGCGCACCTTGTCGCCCTGCACCGCCTCGATGGTCGGTCCCGGCGACTGGCCGTTGTAGCCCCACAGGTGGGCCTTCATGCCGGGCGCCATCTCGCGCACCACCGGCTCGGCGACGAGATGGAACTCCTTCCAGTCGCCGTTCTGGCGCCACGGCAGCGTCCAGCCGTTGAGGGTGACGACGGGCTGGTAGTCCGGTCCGCTCTTTGGGTAGAGCGGCGGCTGCATGGTGGCTTCGGTCATGGTGGGCGCCTCAGGCAGGCTGGCCGCCTGTGTGCGTCCACTGATCATGCTGGCTCCGGCGAGGGCCAATCCCCCGGCGCCGAGAAACCCTCTTCGCGATACGGTCATGGTTGTCTCCTCAAGTGTTTCAGTGTCCGGCAGCGGCGGCTCCCCCGCCGCCGGCCGCCGCAGTGGCTTCTCCGCCGGCCTCGCCACCGCCGCCTGCCAGACCACCCACAAGAGCGGCCTTGAGGTCGGTCGCGGCGATCCAGAAGTCGCGGCGGGCGTTGATGGCATCGACATTGCTCAGGATGCGGGTCCGGGCGTCGATGATGAGCTGGCTCAGGTCGACGAGCATGCCGCTGTACTGCAGCAGGGCTTCATCCTGGATCCGCTTCTGCAAGGGCAGAACACGGTTCTGATAATGCCGGGCGAGATCGAAGTTACCTTGGCAGCACAAACACGCCTCGGGTGCTTCCGACTGGGCAATTGACCCCACTCCACCAGTCGATTAGCGGCCCTCAGAGAAGTCTCCGGGGCGCCATAGGCCGCACCGGTGCCAAAGCTATAGATGGGGATCTGGAAGTCGGTCCACAAGCCGCGACGCCTCGTCATGTCCCATTTGATCTTGGTACTGTCCGCCTCGCTGACCGCAGCTAATTTTGCCCGCTCGTAGCAGCTGGTGCCTACCGCGGCTTTGCTTGGTAGATTCCAAAGCAGCCTCTACCGTATACGATCAATCAATTCCAAGCTGGGTTAGCTCCCTTTCTGCTCAATGTATCCAGGCATAAAAGTGTCCGACAGCCGAACTAATGTCGACTCAGCTGTAGTAAGGGGTCGTGATCTAGCTGAACAGATCGCACCAGGCCTCGTCGCGAGCTCCTTGGCTCAGCGCAGATTGCTAAGCCTAGCTACCAGCTGTAGATTTTGGTTCGTAGGACTGCGGCTTAGATTAGTCTTGCGAGGAACAATGCGGAGTTCATTGACTGCAATGACCTTGGCGGCTGCTCTGCTGGGGTCGTCAGCTTTGCAAGCTGATGAGGCGGAGATCAGTGCTGTTAAGGCCGTGCTGGCGGCCTACAAGGCATCGGTTGAGAGGCTGGATGCCTCCAGCAGTGTCACTCTATTCACGGAAGACTCAGCTGTCTTCGAGAACGGCGCGTCAGAGGGGACCTTCAGACACTACTTGGGCCATCACCTTGGGCCGGAGTTGAAGGAGGTGAGGTCGTTTCGCTACTCGGATTACGCAGTAACCGTGAAAGTGGACGGACCCTATGCTCTTGCGGCCGAGACCTACCGGTTTCGGATCGAGCCGACGAGGGGAGGCGTGATCGAGCGTCAGGCTGTTGCTACCAGCGTGCTGCGCAAGCAGGGCAATGACTGGAAGATCGTCCAATCTCATAACTCGTCTCGGCGGCCGTAGGAGGGCTGAGGCCAACGCAGCCTGCTTCAGCCCTTGCCGAAAGGGCAATCCACCTTGTACGGTTGTTGCGATTACACCGTGATTTCGCGGCGTAGTTCCCTTACGAGGCCTTGAGAGCCTCCCCCTTCAGCCGTCTCGGATTGATCCGGACGGCTTCTTTTTTGGAGGTCAGACTGGTTGACTCACCTGCGCCTTAGCTCTGGGTTCTGATCCTCAGGGTAAGGAGCACCTGTATTGCGTTGATCCAGCATGTCCCCCCACTTAGTCTCGTCGACGCGGCATTGTCCTCTGCTGCATGTGACCGTGACGATCCGGTGCGAGGTTGCCGCGCAGTTTGCCTCATACACGTTTATAGCGCCCTGATCCCAAAGCAACTTGATCTTAGGCATCAGGCAACCTGCCAGCCTGAGAGTATTCTGTAACTCTGCGTCATTTGCGCGAAGAGGGAGGGTCGCTACCAGCAGGACGGCGAGGAAACCACCGCTCACAGCGGCTAAAGTGCGAGTGTGCCACAGCATTGTCTATTACCTCAAATACTCTGAACAGGAGTGCCACGGGTGAGAACCCGTGGGCAGCAGTTTGGCAGTCCAAGGTGCCACTTCGAGATTGCCCCTGGCTCAAATGCAGACCCGAACCCAGGTCCGATGCGGTCCATGGGGCGAGTGCACCCACCTCCGCGTGAGAAAGCAGTTCCTATGGACAGAAGCGGTGTAGCCCCGGTAGCCGTAAGGCCTCCATACGCCGGAGTAGCCAAACCTGGCCGCAGCACGCGTCAGACCACCATAGCCCCGGCGCCGGTCGGTGCGGAAATGGATGGGGTGCCTGTGGTGATGAGCACGATACCGATGATGTCTGACAACGCCGCCGTGATGAGGGTGGCGAATACGGCTTTGAGCGCTCTCATGTGAAGTAGTTTGGACTTAATCTGACAGACGGTGTCGTTAGGCTGAGGCATGAGCCGAGGCCGGGCGCGGAGTGGTCGGGGTGCGTAGCGCCCGGCCTCGGCGTTCCCAAGGAGCACCGTCATGACCAACGAGCAGAAGATCATCAGGGCCAAGGTCGGCCTGCTGGAGCTGGCCAAGCAGCTTGGCAATGTCAGCCAGGCCTGCAAGATGATGGGCTATTCCCGCGACAGCTTCTACCGCTTCAAAGAGCTCTACGAGACCGGCGGCGAACTGGCCCTGCAGGAGCTGACCCGGCGCAAGCCGCTGCTGGCCAACCGCACCCCACCTGAGTTGGAAGCGGTGATTATCGAGCTGTCCCTGGAGCAGCCCGCCTTCGGTCAGATCCGCCTGGCCAATGAGGTGCGCAAGCGCGGCCACTCGATCTCACCCGCCGGCGTCCGTGGCGTCTGGCAGCGGCATGATCTCGAGACGATGAAGAAGCGGCTCAAAGCTTTGGAAGCGAAGGTCGCACAGGAAGGTCTGATCCTGACCGAGAGCCAATTGGCGGCCCTGGAGAAGGCCAAAGCCGAGAAGGACGCACATGGCGAGTTCGAGAGCGAGTGTCCTGGCTATTGCGGAGCCCAAGACACCTTCTACGTCGGCACGATGAAAGGGGTGGGTCGGATCTACCAGCAGACCTTCATCGACACCTACACCAAGGTGGCGTTCGCCAAATTGTACGACCGCAAGACCCCGATCACCGCGGCCGACCTGCTCAACGATCGTGTCCTGCCGTTCTTCGATGCTCACGAGGTGAAGTTATGTCGGGTGCTTACCGACCGCGGCACTGAGTACTGCGGCAATCCCGAACACCATGAGTACGAGCTCTATCTGGCGATCGAGGACGTGGACCATTCCCGGACCAAGACCAAAAGCCCGCAGACGAACGGCATCGTGGAGCGCTTCCACAAGACGGTGCTGGACGAGTTCTATCGCGTGGCGTTCCGCAAGAAGATCTACGGCTCAATTGCCGAACTGCAGGGCGATCTCGACGCCTGGGTGAGGAGTTATAATGAGGAACGGCCACACCAGGGCCGGTGGTGCTTTGGCAAGACACCGATGCAGACCTTTGTGGATGACGTTCCGCTAGCAAAGGAGAAAATGATCGCCGCATGAAGCAATCAGACAGATGGCCCGACCAATCTCCGGACGCCAACTGTCAGATCAAATGCCGACTACTACATCTCATGATCGCGGTGATGCCAGCCGCTATATCCAGACTGGGCTAATCCGGGCGAAGGCATAAGCATCCCAGCGAGCATAGCCACTACAAGAACCGTTATCTGACGCATAGCTGCCTCCTGTCGAGGACACGCACATAATAGCACGAGGCTCGCGAGAGCGGCACAACATCGCCCTTCCGATGGCACTGATCAGGGCCAAAGCTGTCAGAGGGCACTGGCCATCGAGCAGGGTGCCGTCTGGGATGTGGTGGACTTTTGAGAGGGTGGCGTAGTCTCCGGGTGTTGAAGCCCACAAAACGGGATTCGGGCGTTGGAGCGCCAGGGTCCCATTGGAGACCACGCCATGACGGACCCTA
>NZ_JAAAXJ010000042.1 GCF_009910705.1 Microvirga arsenatis | reverse complement strand
AGTACAACCAAACTGCATGGGCGATGATCTGGGATGGGAACCGATGGCGCTTGTAGCTGATGGGCTTGGTCATGCCACAGCTCTTAGAGCAGAAGCCTCTGACCAAAGGTTACCGTGACATCGCCAGCGCAGGATGGAAGTTTCGAGGCATGCTGGGCAGGCAGGGGAACAACCTGGGTGGCTTCAAAGCTGCAGCCGCACGCGCCGCAGTTGATCGCGATGGCTTCTACTTCTTTGTCGCTCCGGTCAGAGATATGAACGCCCGCTAAAGCTCTCAGATAAAGGTGACAATGCCATGACATTCGGGGGCCAGCTCTTCAGCTCCAACCTGACCCGCCCTCCCCCTCTCCCGCTGTATTAAATGCCCAGTGGGCAGCCAACAGTCGCTCGCCCCCACTTCGATCCTGACAGACGAGGCGCCATGGGGACTCTGCAGGTGGGGCTCCTCCTGCTCAAGGTTTGTGAACGAAGCCGCCACTTGGGGTGCGCTCCGGCAGCTCGGGCTGATGGCAAAAGCGGTGGTTGTCTCTGATGATGCCGGACAGTTCCGCGTTGCCAAGCAGGCGCTGTGCTGGGTTCATGCCGAGCGGCACCTCGAGAAGCTGATGCCAGCCTCACCCAAGCAGGCCTAGGCGGTGGAGCTGGTCCGCCAGACCATCTGGTGCTTTTACCGCAGCCTCAAGCCAATGAATACGGCCACTTCGACGGCATCATCACCCCGGCCGACATCCTCGACGCCATCGCAGGAGCCTTCCGCTCGGACGAGGGTACGGCGGGGCCGGAGGCCATGCAGCGCGAAGACGACTCCTGGTTGCTGGCCGGCTGGATGCCAGCCGACGAAATGGCCGACCAGCTCAGGATCGCCCTGCCCGAGCGGCGTGACTACGAGACCGTCGCCGGTCTGGTGATCGGTGAGCTCCAGCACCTTCCGGGCACGGGCGAGGCTGTGGAGACACTCGGCTGGCGCTTCGAGGCCGTCGATTTGGACGGGCGCCGGATCGACAAGATCCTGGCCAGCCGGATCGAAACCCAAGCGGCCGCCTGACGATGCGCAGCCTCGTGCCGATGGGGCGCGGCGCATGTGTCGCGCATGAGGGCCGTTGCCAGTCCGGATACCGAGCCGTACATGCCACCGCGGCGCGGGACGGCGCATCCGTCCCCTGCAGTTGAAGCACTCGGTTGCGTCCCTAGTTCCCCTGAACCAGCCAAGCCCGGAAGTCCCGTCTGTGCCCTTCACGCCCGAGTTCGAACCCTCCCTCGCCCCGCAGCTATCCGCCCGCGCGTCCAGACGGCATTAGGCCAAACCGCCGATGCCCGCCTTCCCGGCCAATAGCGGCGAGACGGGTGCCCTCGTGCGCACCCATGACTGGTCGACGTCCCCGCTCGGCACTCCCGACACCTGGGCGCCGTCCCTGCGCACGGTCGTCAGCCTGATGGCGGCCTCCAGGTTCCCGATGTTCGTCGCCTGGGGACCGGAGCTCGCGTTCCTGTACAACGATGCCTACGCCCCGATCCTGGGCGGCAAGCACCCGCAGGCGATGGGCCGCCCCTTCCGGGAGGTCTGGGCGGAGATCTGGGACGACCTGGAGCCTCTCGTGGCCAAGGCCTTAGGCGGCGAGGCCACGTTCCGTGAGAACCTGCACCTGGTGATGGAACGCCACGGCTTCCCGGAGGATACCTGGTACACGTTCTCCTACTCCCCAGTCCGCGACGGGGATGGCGCCATTGGCGGCATGTTCTGTACCTGCACCGAAACCACGGAGAAGGTGCAGGCAACCCGACGGGCCGATTTCCACATCGAGTTGAGCGAGCGCCTGGGCAGACTGTCCGATCCGCGGGCCATCGCCCTGGCGGCCGCAGAGGCCCTCGGCACCCACATTGGCACGGACCGCGTCGGGTACGGCGGCATCGACGCGACGGAGCAGGTCGTCTCGGTCGAGCGGGACTGGACCCGGGATGCCTCTGTGGCGAGCCTTGCGGGCGAGGCCCGCATCCTGGACGCCTTCGGCCCGGCGGTGATCGCGGAGCTGCGGGCCGGACACACCCTTGTGGTCGAGGATTGCCTCAGCGACCCACGCACCCTGGACGAGGCCTACGCGGCCACCTGGGCCGGCATCGGCTGCCGGTCGCTGATCGTCGCCCCTCTGATCCGGGACGGACGGTTCCGGGCCATCCTGTACGTGCATGAGGCCACGCCGCGTCGCTGGAGCGCCACGGAGATCAGGCTGGTGGAGCGGGTTGCCCAGCGCACCTGGGACGCGGTCGAGCGGGCGCGCATCGAGAAGGAGCTGCGCGACAGCGAGGCGCTGAAGCGCGCGATCGTGGAGGCGGCCCTCGACTGCGTCGTCACCGTAACGGACGACAGCCGGGTCATCGAATGGAATCCAGCCGCCGAGCGGACGTTCGGCTACCCTCGGGACGCGGCTCTCGGCCGCGACCTGGCCGACCTGATCATCCCGCCGGAGTTCCGCGAACGGCATTATCGTGGCATGGCCCATTACCTTGCCACGGGCGAGGGGCCGGTGCTCGGGAAGCGGGTTGAGCTCGAGGCGCAGCGGGCTGGCGGCTCGCGCTTTCCGGTCGAGCTGACGATCATCCCGATCGAACTCGCCGGCCGGCCGCACTTCACGGCGTACCTGCGCGACCTGACCGACCGCAGGCGCGCCGAGGCGTCCCTGCGCGAGAACGAGCAGCGGCTGCGTGCCACCTACGAGCATGCCTTCGCGGGCATCGGCGAGGTCGACCGGAGCGGACGCTTCCTGCGCGTCAACGAGCGGCTCTGTTCGGTCACGGGCTACAGCCGCGATGAGCTGCTCGGTCAGACCTTCTGGGGCCTGACCCACGTGGATGACCGCCAGGCCGACCTAGCGCAATTCTCACGGCTGATGGTGGGCAAGCTGGACGCCTACGCAGTCGAGAAACGCTATGTCCACAAGGACGGCCATACGGTGTGGGTGGAGGTGGCGGCTTCTCGGGTCGACGACGCGGCCGGGCAACCCCTGTACGGCATCCGCGTGGTGCGCGACATCACCGAGCGCAGGAAGGCTGAGGAACACCAGCAGCTTCTGATCAACGAGCTGAACCACCGGGTGAAGAACACGCTGGCCACCGTGCAGTCGATCACCACCCAGACCCTGCGCAACTCGGGCGCCTCGCGGGAGGCGCGGGAGGCCTTGGAGAGCCGTCTGCTCGCCTTGTCCCGAGCCCACGACGTGCTCACCCGGGAGAACTGGGAGGGCGCCCTGCTGCACGACCTTGTTGCCGACGTGTTCGAGCCTTACCGGAGCGACAGGGAGGGCCGGATCCGATGCCAGGGCGGCAAGGTCCACCTCGTGCCGAGGATGGCGCTCGCGCTCTCGCTGGCGCTGCATGAGCTGGCTACCAACGCGGCGAAGTACGGGGCGCTCTCCAACGGGACGGGAGAGGTGTCCCTGACCTGGATGGTGGACCATACGCGCACGCCGACCCTCCTGCTGCTACGGTGGAAGGAGAGCGGGGGTCCGGTGGTGGAGCCGCCGACCCGCAAGGGTTTCGGCTCGCGGCTGATCGAGCGCAGCCTGGCGCACGATCTGGATGCCGAGGTGCGGATCGAGTACGCTCCCACGGGCCTCGCTTGCTCGGTCGAGGCACCGCTGCCGCAGTGGGCCCCACTCACTTTCGGACCGGCGCCGATGCGCGAAATCCGCAACCTTGATCCTGGGAACGAAGGCCGTTGATCCCGATTTCATCGCGCATGCCGGAGCCCAATCCGCGTCCGCTCCTTCCTTTCATCGAGGTCGAGTCCCTCGTCCGGATGACCCTGGCCGATGTCCTGGAGGATTCCGGCGCCGTTAACAGGAGCGACGTTCATCCAGTCGAAAGGGATGGGCAAGGCCCGCCTCATGGCCTGTGGGTGTCAGACCATGTCGTGCGTCTGCCAGGGCAAGTGAACCTGGGCCCTCCCGGATGTGGGACGATGGCCTGCGGATTTCCGGGAGATGCTTTCAGCGGTGCAGCGACCCACTATGCGGCTTGCGCCGGTCGGAACCGTTGACCGTCCTGACCTGCAAGCGCTCCACCGCCTCCTCGAGGCTTCAGGGATGGAGGTTTCCTGCCCATGAGCGGCTTACGTACGTACAGGCATGCCCATCCGCTCGTCGCGCCGCCGCAGCAATGACATCACCGGAATGCTCAGCAGCACCATCCAGGCCTTGCCGATGATCTGCGGGAGCAGGAACTCAAGGCTGCCGAACGCCAGGAACAGGAACACCGCGCTGTCGACGACCAGGCCCACCAGACTGCTCGCCACGACAGCCACGACGAGGCCCCGCCGCTGCAAGGGCGTGTAGACGCCCAGATCAGCCAGTTCCGACAGCAGGAAGGCTGCCGTCGATGCGAGGATCAGTGCCGGGGGCGCAAAAACAGCCGAGAGGATCGCCCCGATGGCAATGGCGGCCAGCGCCCAGTACCGTCCCAGACGCCGCTGCACCAGATCGCGCAGCACCAGGGCAAGGCCCACCACGAGCACGCCGCTGGGAGCCGCAAGGCCCGGGGCAACGGGGATCAGGCAAGGTCCGTCGGGAACACAGACGGTTCCGACGTTTCCGACAAGCCAGTTGGCGGCCGGGATGCAGGCGGTGAAGCCCACCAGGACTGCTGCGCCCTCGATGCGGCGGAGATCAGGGGTCATGTCTATGTCCTTCAACGAAACGAGATGGTCCGGAGCGGACCCTAAGACGGCTGTTTGGCCTGGTGCTCGCGGCAGGCCCCGATCCAGTAATCCGGGTCTTCGTACAGGGTAGGATCGTTCACGGCCGCAAGATGGAATGCCTCGCGGCGCTCGACGCAGGTGCCGCAGCGCCCGCAGTGACGCTCGCCGCCCTGGTAGCAGGACCAGGTCTCGGCAAAGGGGACGCCCAGCCGGGCGCCCTCGCCCACGATGTCGGCTTTGCCCTGCCGCACGAACGGTGTGTAGAGGGCGATCCTCGCCAGTCCCTCCAGGGCATGGCGCTGCATGGCCTCGAACGCGTTGACGAAGTCAGGACGGCAATCGGGATAGATGAAGTGGTCGCCGCCATGGACCGCGGCCGCCACTGCCTCGGCCTGCCCGGCCGCAGCAACGCCGAAGGCAATCGTCAGCATGATGGCGTTGCGGTTGGGCACCACGGTGACCCGCATGGTGTCTTCGGCATAGTGCCCCTCGGGCACAGCTTCCCCGCTGGTGAGGGCTGACCCGGTCAGGAGGCGGCCCACGGGCGAGATGTCGACGATGTCGTGCGGCACGCCGAGGCGCACGGCGCAGGCCCGCGCCGAGTCCAGCTCCTTCCTGTGGCGCTGGCCATAGTCGAAGGACACGAGACGCGTGAGGGATTGCTCAGCCGCGACCTTGTGCGCGAGCGTGACGGAATCCAGTCCGCCGGAACAGATGACGAGGGTCTTCACCAGAAATCCTTGTTTTGACCGGGTAGGCTGCGACCGGATCGGCTCACGTGCCGATGAACGTGGAGCAGACACCGGTGAACGCGCGATCTAACCCGGCGCTCACCTCATCGTCTCCTCGCGGCATAAAGGACAAGTCATCCATGCGTGTCAACGGGAAACCATTCCACCGCTCTGCCACGATGCCGGAGCTCGACCTCTGGGGCGAATGGCGACAGAACCGCGCCGGGACCATCAGCCGCTGCGCAGTTTCCTCTCCTTGACGGGGGAAGGATGGGCGCTGATATGGCGAACGGGTTTCGGCCGTACGGTGCAGGGCAAGAGTGGTGAATGTTGGGATGTGGTCGAGGCCGAAAGAGTTCCCGCGAGAGGATCCTCGACGCGGCTGCGGAGCTTGTGAGCGAAACCGGTGCGGGACGGCTGACGCTGGACGCCGTCGCTGAACGGGCCGGTCTCAGCAAGGGCGGTCTGCTCTACAACTTTCCCACCAAAGAAGCGCTGCTCCAGGCCATGGTCCAGCGCCTGGTCGATGAGGTCTCGGCCGAGCGGGAGGCGCTCCGCGCTCATGCCGAGCCCGGGCGCAACCTCGAAGCGCGCCTGTGCACGGCGGCGCTGCTCAAGCTGCGCCAGGGCAGGACGAAGGAGGTCGCCAATGGCATGCTGGCTGCCTCGGCCGAGAACCCGCGTCTGCTCGATCCGGTACGCGAGGTCGTCAAGGCGACCCTGGAGAACCTGAAGGCCACGTCGGACGATCTGGACGCGGCGCTGTTGGGCTGGCTGGCAGTCGAGGGACTGAACAGCCTGGAAATGCACGACCTCAGCCCCTTCTCGGAGGAGGAGCACGAGAGGATTGTTCAAGCAGTCAGCCGCCTGTTGGGCAAGGGGATCGCCGAGTAGAGCCCTAGGCTGCCACTGGCGCGTTGCGAGCGAGAGTCTCGGTGAGCAGAAGGTCCCTTCAGGGTGCCTGCGCGGATGAGCGGCCAGGCGAAGGGCCATGCCGTGTGCAACCATTCGTGGGAAGCGCAAAACGGTGAACTGTGGACGTCGCGGGAAACCTCCTCACCTCCAGCTTGTTGAACCCCGGTGAACGGCGAGCGCCAGGATTCCATGATCAACATCGGCAAAGGCATCATCGCAGGCCTCCTCGCCTCGGCCGCGGCCTCAGGTGCCATCTTTCTCGGATCCCTGGCCGGTGTTCTCCCGGCCGCCGATCCGGTCCGTGCGGCGAGCGGGGTCACCCTGTCGCCGCTCGGGTTGAGCTGGGTCATGCATTTCGCCGTCGGCACGCTCCTGTGGGGGCCTCTCCTCGCAGTGCTGAGCCCGATCCTGCCGTCTCCCTTCTGGTTCAAGGGCGTGGTGGTCGGCGCGCTCGCCTGGCTTCTCATGCTCCTGGTCACCTGGGCGGCCGACCCGGCCGTTCCCCCGCAGGCCAACCTCGAACCAATCCTGCTCCATGTTTTCTTCGGAGGCATATTGGGGTGGACCTATGGCGCCCTGCTTGACAGGACGGAGCGCCAGGTTTCGGCTGGGCGGGTTACCCTGACGGGCTGATGAGTTCGGCATGGGCGTGCGTAGCCGAGTGCACGTGACCGGCACATGAGCTCGGGATCCTCCGCCAAGTCTGCGGAACCGGAGCCTGGACGGCACATTGGAAGGATCACGGGCCGAGCCGATCGTCACGAACGGGTCTGCTCCCTTACAGCCAAGCAGGAGCCAACCACATGTCGAAGACTGTCACGTGCCTCTACCAGGACCAGCAGAAAGCCAGCGAGATCGTCAGCCGCCTGGAACAGGCCGGCATCTCGCGTGGTGACATCAGCTTCTACTCGACCTTTTCCGACGACCTCATCGACAATCTGGAAAATGACGGCGTCCCGCGCTCCGACGCCCATGCCTATGCCGAAGGCGTACGCCGCGGCGGATCGCTTGTTGCCGTGGAGTGCGACGATGACGAGGTCGACCGGGTAATCGACATTCTGGACGATGACGGGGTGCTGGACCTTGACGAGCAGCAGACCTCCTGGCGCTCGGAAGGTTGGCAGGGCCATGACACGTCGACCTCAGGCGGCATGACCGGTGGCCTTGGCGCCGCGGCGGCCGGGCTGGCCGGCAGCCTGACAGGATCGTCTGGTACAACCCGGACGGACGTGGGGGCTGGCAATGACGTCACCGGTTCGCCGGACATCACCCGCGCCAGGACCGACACGGCTGGCGTGAGCGGAGGTGATGAGGTCATTCCGATTGCCGAGGAGGAACTGCATGTTGGCAAGCGCGAGGTGGGCCACGGCCGGGTGCGGATCCAGTCTCGTGTGGTCGAGACGCCGGTAAGCGAGCAGGTGACCTTGCGCGAGGAGCGCGTCGACGTGGAACGCCGTCCGGTGTCAGGCACGACGCAGGCGGGCACGATCGGCGGCGACCCGTTCCAGGAGCGCACCATCGAGGTGGAAGAGCGCAGCGAGGAGGCTGTTGTCTCCAAGGAGGCGCGCGTCGTCGAGGAAGTCGTGGTCCGCAAGGACGTGGAGCAGCGCACCGAGACAGTCTCCGACACCGTGCGCAAGACCGAGGTTGATGTTGAGGACGAGCGCACTGTCCGCGGCACCGGCACCACCGGCTCGACCGACGGCAAGCGCTGATCCCGTTTCAGTCGAAGCCCGGACGATACCGGGCTTCGGCATCCTCGACGGGATATGGCGGAAAGCCTTGCGTCCTATTCGTCGGGACGTGGATCATCCGGAGCCTCACGCTCCACGACGGCGCGCTGTTTGCGCAAGGCGACCGGCACCTCGAGGTTCTGTCGCAAATCCGAAGTAGAGATGAGAAAATAGCAGGAGCTTCGTGCCGGGCTCATGCGGCGAGCCGCTCGAAATGCTCGGCGAGCGACAACTGCTGACTGCAGGCATATTTCGCCTGCTG
>NZ_JAAAXJ010000041.1 GCF_009910705.1 Microvirga arsenatis | reverse complement strand
GCGCACAGGCGCTGCGGCATGCGCTCGACCGGGGTCTGTCGTCCCTCAGTTTGCGCAGTACCCCCCGGCTCCCGCAGGAGTTGCGCAAGCTCGCCGAAGCGCTCACCTCTGGAGCGGACCAGCTGGCCCTCGAGGAACAACTGCATTGCGTCTCCGCCCTAGCATTCTCATTCGGGCACGAGCTCGCCCAAGCCCTCGAACGGATTGATGCAGCAGACAAAGCAACCCGGGGCGAGCGCCTGCGCCGCGTATTGCGAGCTAGAGAACTCTTGCATTCCAGAGTAACCAAAGGCGTATCGCTGGCCGAGCTCGCAGCCGAGGCGTGTATGTCCGAGTTCCACTTCATCCGCACCTTCCGGGACGCCTTTGGCGTCACCCCGGCCAAGTACCTCGAGCAGTTGAGAATGCAGCAGGCTCAGGCGCTGCTCCAGCGAACAGGTCTCCCGGTGAGCGAGGTCGCCCGGCGCTGCGGATATACCAACATGTCGGCGTTCGGCCGTGCCTTTAGGCGCGCCTGGGGAAAGCCAGCTAGGATGGTACGCTGACACTTCTTGCCCGCGCCTCAACCCTGCTCTGACCTGGAGATAAGCAGGACCTGCACACCCTCCGCTGCTAGATCGGCAACTGGCTTCAGGATCCCAATCCCATGCATCCCGTCCGTACGATCCTTGCCCTCACGATACTTGCGTCCACCATTCTGATCTATCCGCACTCCGCGAGCGCTGAGTTCCGGACCGACACTCTCGCGGCCAGGATCGAGGCCTTGGACGGGGAGACAGGGTCCGGTCGGCTCGGTGTCGGCCTTGTCGACCTCAAGGACGGAAGCGCCTGGTCATGGCGGGGTGACGAGCGCTTTCCAATGCAAAGCGTCTACAAACTCCCGATCGCCCTCGCGATCCTCACGGCTGCCGATGATGGCCGCCTCAATCTGGATGATACGATCGCGCTTGGACGCGAGGACTTGAGCATCCAGTGGAGCCCGATCGCCCGGGAGTTCAAAGGCGAGCGCGCCACCTATACCGTCCGGCAACTGGCGGAGCACGCGCTTCAGCTGAGCGACAACACCGCTTCCGACGCTCTTTTGCGCCTTGCTGGCGGTCCGGGCTCAGTCACCGCACTACTCCACCGGCACGGGATTGCTGGCATGCGCGTCGACCGATCCGAGAGGGAGATGCAGCCGGAGGCCCTCGGCCTGCCGCCCTTTCGACCGGAATGGGCCAACGAGACAGCCCTTGCAGAAGCCCTGAACGACCTTCCTCCGTCGGTCAGGCGCGCGGCCTTAGTGGCCTACCTCGCCGATATCCGCGATACGACGACCCCGAAGGCGGCCGCGCACCTTCTTGCAAAGCTAGCGCGCGGTGAGCTTCTGTCCGAGCCTATGACACGCGTCTTCCTTGGCATTCTTGCGGGCACCCGTACCGGCGGCTCCCGCATCAAGGCCGGTGTTCCAGAAGGGTCGGCCGTCGCGCACAAGACCGGCACGGCGATGGACGTACTCGGTACCGGTCCTGCGGTCAACGATGTGGGGATTGTGACCTTGCCTGGCGGCCGGCAGATTGTCGTAGCAGTGTTCGTGGCTGGTTCGGACCGTCCCCCGGCGGAGCGCGAACGGCTCATCGCCTCTGTGACGCGCGCAGCAATCGAGGCACTCCATTAGGGATTGGCTTGGCACCTCGAAACAATCCTCCTGGCCAGCAGATTATCATAGGTGCAGTCTGAGATGTCTAAGAGACGGATCGTTGTGGTGCCCTATGATCCGCGATGGGCTGATCTTTTCGCGCAGGAACGCGCCGCCATCGTGCAAGCCTGCGGGTGCCGTGTGAGCGCGGTGCACCACATCGGCAGCACCGCCGTTCCGGGGCTCGCCGCCAAACCCATCATCGACATCCTGGCTGTCCTTCAGGAACCAGAAGACGGAGTCCTCTGCATCAAGCCCTTAGGGCGGCTAGGCTACGGGTTCCGCTGCGCCAATGGCATTGACGGGCGCTACTACTTCACCAAGGGCAACCCGCGCAGCCGCCATCTCCACATGTATCCGTCAGATCATCCGGAGGTCGGGCGTCATCTCCGATTCCGGGACTATCTGCGCTCCGACCCGGACGCGGCCGCCGCGTACGCGGATCTCAAGCTGCGTCTTGCTGCCCGCTTCGCTGACGATCCGCTAGCATACGCGACGGCAAAGGATGAATTCTGCGCGCGGATCGACAGGCTGGCTACTGGCCTACACCAGGGCACTGAGTAGACCAAAGTAAGTCTTCCCCTGTTCCGGTGGAAGGTCATCTCAGCGGATCCACGACGAGTTCCACCCGCCTGTTCTTCTGACGGCCCTCGGGGTCGTCGCTGCCGTCGGGCTTTGTGTTGGAAGCCACAGGCCGACGCTCGCCAAAGCCCACGGCTTCGACATGAGCCCGCCCGGCGCTGGCGTGGCGAACGAGCCACTCCTTCACGGACGCAGTCCGACGGGCCGAGAGGCGATCGTTGTAGGCATCGGTTCCAATCCAATCTGTATGCCCCTCCACCCGGTACCGAGCATGCCCGACGCGAGTCTGAACTTCGTGGACCAGCTTGCGCAGGACCTCATTTGCCTTAAGGCAGGATCTGCAGGCAAATCAACGCTGCTCTCGGACTTAATCCCTGGGATGGGCTGCACCGGAAAAACAACTGGGCCGACCTGGAAGGCAGCCCCTGGTGGAACTGTAGCGGGAGGCTCCGCTAGCGGTTGACTTGCTCCGCCAGCCGCCAAGCCCGTCGCCAGAGGCTGAGGGTTGATCGGCTGAACTGGGAGCAGGAGTAGTGGGCGACCAGATTGCCCGCCCTCAGGCGGCCGCGCATCGGCTGGGCTTCCAACCATGACGGCCGATAGCGCTCCTGCAAGTACGAGCCGCGACGGGGAGGTGCGCATAACCTATTCTCTCACAGCAGCGGTATGTTCATGAGTGGCTGCTGGTTCGGGATCTGCACGGCCATCTGCCGCACACCGGCGGGCGGCATGCCAAACCAAGCCCAGAACTCTCGCCGCTCCCCAGCACGTACCACGCCGCCGTCGCGGTCCTTGAAGGTGCTGCAGAGGCAAGATGCCGCGTGTCCAATGCTGTACTTCTTCCGACCCGCGAAGTCGACGACGGCAATGTCTCTGAGTTCATGATTGAACGCCAAGCCGTGATCCTTGAGGCTGGTGTCGCCGCCGGATTGATTGGCGACCGCAAATTTTAGCTGCATGACGCCCTTGTCGGGCAAACGACGGAGTTCGACCACCTCAAGGCGTACCCCGGGTGCAAGTTCGACCCCCACGCCTCCACCACCGTGGTTTGTTGTCGTGTCAGTGCTTGAGGCGACGACGCCTTGAGACTGGGCAAAGGTCAGATCTGCTCCGCTTGTGACCGCCGCAATTCCGATCGCCAATGCCCAGCATGAACGCGCTAGTTTCATCAATCATCCTCCGGGAAATTCCAACGTCCAGTTATGGGCGTGAAGTAAGATGACTAGGAGCAGGAACCTGTATTCGCAGGATCGGCACACTCCCGTTCGATGGCAGCGGGTCTGCCCCCTTCTATGACGACGTTGAACGGCTCACGTGCGGGGCCTACGATAAGGATCACGCCGTCTGGAACGGCTCGTTCTGCGTGACGGCGTCGACGCCTCGTCCATCCACTGAGGCAGGCTCCATGGAAACACCGCCCGCAGCGATCAGGTGATGATCGGGAACTGGACGGTGGTTGTGGTGCCCTTCTTCGAGCTTTCCTGTTCGACCTGACCACCAACCTGAGCAGCCAGGGAGGCGATCAGTCGAGTGCCTGACCCCTGGGGTCGGGACGGGTCGATCCCTTGGCCATTGTCGGAGACGGTCAACCGAGCCTCCCCCACGCCGACACCCGTCACGAGCCGAACCGTGATTGCCCCTCCTTCAGCGCCGAAGGCATGTTTGGCGCTGTTCGTGATGGTTTCATTCACGATCAGTCCCACAGGCACAGCCCGGTCGATCAGAAGCTCGATCTCATCGGCCTGAACCTCGATGGTGATGTTCTCCAACTGCTGCTCGATGTTGGAGCACAGCGCCCGGAGATAGGCTGAAAGATCGATCAACCGCGTATTCTTGCTAAAGCCCTGCGTGGGATTGAGTTGATCATGGGCCAGGGAGATCGCATTGATGCGGTTTGCCACGTGATCAAGAACCCGTCGTGCGGGCTCCTCATCGATGCGCCGCCTCTGCAGGGCAATCATCGAGAGAATGATCTGGAAGTTGTTCTTTACCCGGTGCTGCATCTCGGCCAGGAGTTCATGCCGCTGCTGCGCTTCCCTGGAAGCCGTAGCAATTGCTTCTGCCTCCCTCTCTGCCGTCTGGAACCGCCGGATAACCGTCCCTATGGTTGCTGCTGCCGCCGTCATGAAGTTCAGGGTATCGGCGCTGAAATCGCGAGGCGTGGAGCTATCCACCTCCAGTACGCCCCAAGCCGCGCCATCGACCAGAATCGGGACATTGGCGAGAGACACAATCCCGTGCTCCTTCAGCACGGGTGAGATCGTGAACTCGGCGGTGTTACTGGTGTCGGTGATAACCACCGGCTCGCCCGTCTGGTAAGCCCGTCCGGCAGGGGACCTAAGGGCGGTGGAGAAGGTCGCGGTGCCGACTACGCCCTCCTTCCAACCGATCCCAGCCACCTGCAGAAGATCGCCCGTCTGACGGCGGTACTGCAAGATCTTCACGTGCTTGATCTCCACCGCGCGTGCTACTTGAACAACGGCCTGACCGAGGAAGCGGTTGAGGTCGAGTTGCTGGGAGGCGAGCCGACCCAGATCAACGATGATCCGCATGTGGCGGCGGAGCATATCGGCGCTCTCCAGAGCCGCTTCAAGGCCTTCCTTCTTTGCCGCCCCTGCGGCCTTCTTCGAGGATGGGGATCGTGTCGGCATGGTGATGTAATGCACGAAAGCAAGGTAAGGTGCAGGTTCCCCTGCCGTTAGGGTCAACCTGCCATACCTCACAAGGTTTCCGGGAGGCCACAGTCGAGCTTCATCGAAACGAGTAGACAGGACCCCGCCAAGGCAGTCACCTTCCAGGTGGGCTGGGTCCAATGGGACGGCGGTTCCCGATGAGAGGCGCCATGTTGCAGGAGACCCACTATGGAGCTGGAGAAGGTGTTATTTCAGCTTATTCAGAAGATGTCTGAGATGCACTGCACAGCGCATCAGAAAAGACTTGGACGAGGCGGCCTATGCTCAAGGCTTGGTAAGCCCATTATCTTTTATAAACACATTCCCGGGCCGATTTTATTCAATGGGTGTAGAGAACGCCCAAGCTGCCCTGATCGTCTCCTCTGGTGCAGGTGCCCTGGATAAGGCTTAGCCCAGATTGACAATCAGCAGCGTGTTGCTAGGTGTCACTCATTGACACCGGCCCCTCCTCCTCTTTCCCGGATTTCATGAGAACCCGTAAGACACGAAACGTCTCGCTCACCCCTGAGCTGGAGGCCCTGGTCGACAACAAGGTTGCTTCCGGGCGCTATCGCAGCGCCAGCGAGGTGGTCCGCGCGGCGCTTCGCCTGCTCGACGAGAGGGAGCGCCGCATCGAGCAGATGAAGGGGGCGGCGACCGGAACATTTCATGCTGGTTGAGCGGTTCTTGGACGCTACCACCAAAAGTTCGAGCTTCCTCCAGGGCGGCGGCGAGATGGGAGCGCGCATGCGCGCTCATGACTGGTCAGCCTCGCCCTTGGGCGATCCTCAAGCCTGGCCCCAGTCATTGCGCACCCTTGTGCGGGTGATGCTGAATGCCCAGCAGGCCATGTTCATCGCCTGGGGGCCGGAGCTCGCCTTCCTCTATAACGATGCCTATGCGCCGATCTTCGGGGCCAAGCACCCCGACGCACTCGGACGCCCCTTCGCGGAGGTCTGGTCCGACATCTGGAGCCAGATCAAGCCCCTGGTCGACGACACGCTGGCGGGTAAGCCTAGCTGGCATGAGGACCTCCTGATCCCCATGCAACGCCATGGCTACCTGGAAGAGGCCTGGTTCAGCTTCTCCTACACACCTATCTGGGATGAGAACGACCACGTCGCAGGCATGTTCTGCGCGGCAACGGAAACCACCGAGAAGGTCCAGGCGGAACGCCGGAGCGTCGCCGAGCGCGAGCGGCTGCGGCAGATGTTCGAGCAGGCCCCCGGTATCATGGCCATGCTGGGCGGCCCAAACCACGTCTTCGAACTGGCCAACGACGCTTACCTCCAGCTCGTTGGGCACCGGGGCCTGATCGGGAGGCCCGTCCGCGAGGCACTGCCGGAGATCGAAGGGCAAGGCTTCTTTGAGCTTCTCGACAGCGTCTACAGAACAGGGAAGCCGTTTGTCGGACGGGGTGTGCCTGTTCGCGTGCAGCGGCAGCTTGGCGGCCCCCTTGAGGAGCGCTTCGTCGACTTCATCTATCAGCCGATTAAGGATGCCGACGCGCAGGTCACCGGCATCTTCGTCGAAGGCTACGACGTTACAGAAGCGAAGCAGTCGGTGGAGGCATTGCGCGCCAGCGAGGAGTTCAACCGCCGCATCCTGGACAGCTCCACAGACTGCATCAAGGTGCTCGACACCGGCGCCCGGCTCCAGTTCATGAGCCAGGGCGGCATGCAGGTGATGGAGGTGGACGACTTCGGTGCTATCCGGGACTGCGATTGGCGCTCCTTCTGGTTCGGCCCGGAGCATGAAAAGGCGCGGCAGGCCATCGAGACCGCCTTGGCAGGCGGTACAGCCCGGTTCCAGGGGCCAACGCCGACGGCCAAGGGAACGCTCAAATGGTGGGACGTGGCCGTCACTCCTATCATGGGAGCAGACGGACAGGTGGAAAGGCTCCTGTCCGTCTCGCGCGACATCACCGCCACCAAGAAAGGTGAGGAGGCCTTGAGAGAAAGCCAGCGGCGGTTGAATGCGGTTCTCAACAACGCCTCTGTGTCGATCTTCCTCATGAACGAGCACCAGCACTGCGTCTACATGAATGCGGCGGCCGAAAAGCTGACCGGCTATACGCTGGACGAGGTGCAGGGGCGCGCGCTCCATGACGTGATCCACCACACCCGGCCTGACGGCAGTCACTTCCCCCTGGAAGAATGCCCGATCGACCGAGCCTTCCCGGAGGCCCATCAGATGCAGGGCGAGGAGGTGTTCGTTCACAAGGACGGCAGCTTCTATCCAGTCGCCTTCACGGCCAGCCCGATCTGGGACGAGGATGCAAGAACCATCGGCACCATCATCGAGGTGCGCGACATCAGTGCTGAAAAGAAGGCGCAGGAGCACCAACAGCTTCTCATCAACGAGCTGAACCACCGGGTGAAGAACACCCTCGCGACGGTTCAGTCCATTGCCTCGCAGACACTGCGGAATGCGCCAACCACACTGAACGCTAAGGAGGCTTTGGAGGGGCGATTGTTTGCCTTGTCCCGTGCCCACGATGTGCTCACCCGCGAGAATTGGGACGGCGCGAACCTCTGGGAGATCGTTGCCCAGGCGGTCGAACCCTACAGCAGCCGTGGAGAGGATCGTCTGCATCTGAGAGGCCCCGAGGTTCGCCTGTCCCCCCGCATGGCTCTGGCGTTGGCCATGGCGCTCCAGGAGCTTGCCACCAATGCCGTCAAATACGGAGCCCTGTCGAATGCGGCAGGAGAGATCAGGATCATCTGGCAGGTTGTTGGTTCGTCACAGGCTCCGGCTCGCCTGCAGCTCCGGTGGGAAGAGACCGGAGGACCTCCTGTCCAGACGCCCACCCGCCGCGGGTTCGGCACCCGGCTGATCGAGCGCAGCCTGGCGCAGGACCTTGATGGGGATGTGCAGATTGAGTTTGCCCCAACAGGCCTTGTCTGTACCGTAGATGCTCCCCTGACCTAAAGGGGCAACCTCCAGCACAAGCTAAGACTTACTGTTGCCATTGAGCCCTGTGTCCCGGCGACAGAACCTCTGCCCCGAATAGTACCCGTCTGGTGTAGGCCAGGCGGGTTTTCTCATGCGCCCAGCACGTGCCGCCACGCTGAAACCCGCCCCTCCCGAGCGAGTTGGCCAATGTAAGCTTCAGTTCCGCCTCGCATCTTGAGCGGAAGCTCTCAGGAGTATCGACGGTGATTCCGTCAATGATAACGATGCGGCGCCCGGTAGCAGTCTCGGCCGGGGTGGTATACACCTGCAGAATTGGGAGAACCGCGACGAGCAAGAGCTCGACGCCAATGACTGCGACCTCAGGCGAGGAAGCAGTTGCTTCCTGTGAACCGTTTTACAAACAGCCAAAGGTTTACATCGAGCCCAATGACTAAACAGGCCATCCGTGAACGGGACTAGATTGGCTTCGTATGGTGCCGTCTGGGATGTGGTGGACTTTTGAGAGGGTGGCGTAGTCTCCGGGTGTTGAAGCCCACAAAACGGGATTCGGGCGTTGGAGCGCCAGGGTCCCATTGGAGACCACGCCATGACGGACCC
>NZ_JAAAXJ010000040.1 GCF_009910705.1 Microvirga arsenatis | reverse complement strand
GATACCAGCGCACGCAGAGCAGGATTACGGATCGATCAAAATGCCTGCCCTTGAACACTTATTCCTCCGCCACTGAGACCTCCACCCAGTAGCTGAAACTCTGAAACAAACCGTTTGCGACGGATCCGTTACAGATCCTATGCGGGTGGATAGCGGTCCGCTCTCTGGCAGAATGAGGGTGCTGTATCCACTCACGCTGGAGACCAACCGATGTCCGTCGAGCCCCGATTTGAGCAAACCGCTATCCGCACTGATCTTGGCGCAATCTTCGTCTCAATGGAACTCAGTCGCTCCGTCTGGCTCCTGACCTCCCTGTCGCCCGGGGCCGGCGAGACGATGTCCAAGCACAGCGTGCGGGGCGGCGATGTGGCCGGCCTGCTGACGCGGTTTACCCAGTTGCAGGAGAAAGCGCGCGCTCGCACCGGCCAGATGTTTCCGATCATCGTCATCCAGGAGGCGGGTCTGGACGGGTTCTGGATCCATCGCGTGCTGGAAAGCGAAGGGATCGAGAGCCATGTGGTCGATCCCGCCTCGATTGCGGTCTCCCGCCGCTGCCGACGGGCCAAGACCGACAAGATAGACGGCGAGGCCCTGGTGCGCACGCTGCTGGCCTACAAGCGCGGGGAGCCGCGGGTGTGTGCCATGGTTCGGGCGCCGACCCCTGAGGCGAAGGACCGGCGCCGCATCAGCCGCGAGCGCAAGACGCTCACCGCCGAGCGGGTCCAGCATGTCAACCGCATCAAGGGACTGCTGTTCGCGCAGGGGATCGGCACCTATGAGCCCCTGCACCGCGACCGCAGAACAAGGCTCGACGCGCTCATGACCGGCGACGGCCGGCCGCTGCCGCCGTATCTCAAGGCCCAGATCAGCCGCGAACTCGATCGGCTTGAACTCCTTCTGGAGCAGATCAAGGCAGTCGAAGCCGAGCGGGATCACCTGCTCGCCTGTGCCGAAGAGATGGCCGGCGCCGCGCTGCCAGCGCGGCTGCTTCCCCTGAAAGGCATCGGACAGGAAGCCGCCGCTGTTCTGTGGTCGGAGGGCTTGTTCCGCACCTTCGCCAATCGCCGGCAGGTGGCCGCCTATGCGGGCCTGGCCCCGACGCCCTGGAAGAGCGGATCGGTGGATCGCGAGCAAGGCGTATCGAAAGCCGGCAACCCGCGCCTGCGCACCACCATGATCCAGCTCGCCTGGTTGTGGCTGCGCCATCAGCCGGCCGCGGCGCTGAGCCTGTGGTTCCAGGAGCGGGTCCGGCGCAACGGCGGGCGCCTGAGGAAACCGATGATCGTGGCGCTGGCCCGCAAGCTGCTGATCGCGCTGTGGAAGTATGCGACCGCCGGAGTGATCATCGAGGGGGCTGTGATGAGGCCTGCGTAAGGCACGGCACGGGTGGATTTGCTTCGCCGGACCCTGATCAGATCCGGCGGATCCAGGTGGACGGACCGATGTGCAACATGGCGTTCAGTGCCGCACTACAGAAGGGTCCCGTCGCCTGAGCCCTCGCCCGCTGCAAGCGGGATTATGGTGCGGCTGCGTGCGAGCAGCGACCGCATGTGAGTTGGAGCTGGCGCTGGACACGGGCCAGATCATGCAACGGGCTCAGACCTTGGATGTCAAACACCAGCCGGAGATCTGATCGGTGTTTCGATGAACCAGCATCTTGACGGATCAATTCCCATGTGAGTTGCACCCTTCGTTTGCGATGTGAGGTCTGCGCCATGGCCTGATGGGCTCGTCGCCAGGCAGACTAGGCAATTACGAAGGCAGGCTCGATCCGGCGTTGCTGGAGACGTGTGGCCACGCGGTGGATTTCCTGGACAGACCATCGCACCAGCGCTGAAACCTGGCTGCTTCGTTTGTTTTTGGGGTGAGGTGAGCCTGTTGGCGCGCTGGCGCACCACCGCCATCATGGCAAAGGCCAGCATCACCAGAGACACATGCCGGTGCCAGCCGTGCCACGAGCGAGTCTCGTTGTGCGTCAGCCCCAGCACCGTTTTGGCAGTCTCGAATGCAACCTCGATCGCCCAGCGCTGGCCCTCCACCCGCACTACTGAGACGGCTTGGGTGCAGTTGAAAGACCGGCGATCATGGATAGGGCTGGATAGCCAGCCAAGGCTCTCGCACAGTTCAAGATCACCCAAGCCGTCTCAATAAGGCGGAGCTAATCGCCAACCTTATCAGGTTGACGTGACATGCCCCCAGCCGCTCCAATCAGCATTGAGGGTGAGATCCTCCTGGCGCACATCCTCAATTACCCTAAGGTCTTCGGAAAACGCCATCGCGAGGCCGGTTACCGCAATGCCATCTTGATCGACAAGGTGCTCCTGATCATTCACAAGGTGAAAGTAGCAGCGCATGGGACAGTCCTGGCCGGCAGACGGTCGGAATGTGGCGCAACGCCCGATGGGGAAACCGGGCATTGCGTGGTCTGGAATGGAGGTGGCTTAGTACGAGCCGAACTTGTAGTTCAGGCCGGCGCGCACCACACCGAACTCGGTCTCGTCGCTGACGCCCGGAACGGCAGGCAGGTCGTCATCGTCCTGCTCGAGGTTGACGTACAGGCCTTCGACTCTGGCGGTCAGGTTGTTGGTGAAGGCATACTCGACACCACCACCAATGGTCCACCCGACGCTCACGTCGTCCGAGCTGCTGAAGCCGTTGCGGATCTCGCCATAGGCCAGACCGCCGGTGGCGTAGATCAGAGCGCGATCGAAGGCTACACCGGCGCGGGCACGCACCGTACCGAACCAGCTGTCGTCATCGTCGTCGTCGCCGTTGAAGATTCCGTCGAAGTCGCTGTCGCCGCCGATGTCAGCATACTGAATGTCGGCCTCAGCGCCGAGCACGAACGAGCCGATCTGGTAGTTGTAGCCGATCTGGCCGCCGCCGACGAAGCCGCCTTCGTCATCAGCCTCGAAAGTGCCGACGCCCGGGATCACCACGTCATCGTCATTGGTGTTCCAGCCATAGCCAGCGTTCACACCAACATAGAAGCCGGTCCAGGTGAAGACCGGAACAGCCGCCACGATTGGAGCCGGAGGCGCGGAGCGAACCGGCAGGTCGGCTGCCTGAGCAGCCGTTGCAAGAGCCGTGGTGGCAGCCAGGCCGACGAGGAGAGTTTTGAGTCCTTTGCTCATGATTGTTCCTTTCAGCAATGTGGACCGACGCAGAGATAAGCCGAGTCGCATCGCCAGGCTATGGCAAATCAGCCACATGCGTCATTTAATGATCCTAAGACGTACTATTTAATTTTGGATGAACCCCCTCGCGTCGACGGCTTGACCTGATGCGGGTTTGCAGGGTAAGTCCTGCTGGTCCGTTCGGTCACACAACCTCCGAGCAGGCGAGAAGAGACCCTTGCCCTGCCGTCCCGCACGGCAGGGCTTTTTTGTGGCAGAATAATACGCTGATGTATCTTTAAGCATAAGGTATGGCGGTTTCAAAGCGTGTTAATGCAGATGGCGTCAAACCTCTCGGATCGTGAAGCCAGGTGCATGCCGTGCATCGGTTGGGGCGGCAATGGCAGCGGTGCGGGTTGCTGGCCTCACCGGCTGCACAGGGTGGCAATGGAGATATTGCGATCTGCTCAAACCTGAGATGAGGCGCCGCGCCCGATCAGGCCTTCCCAGAACCACAGCCATGCAGGAACAACTCCACCGATCGCTGGAGCTGTCTCTTGCGAATATAGGTCAGTTCAGGCGGCTCAAGCCCGATCAATACCCGCTGCCTCGCGCCCAACAAGACGGCGTTGAAGAACTGCTCGGCGGCAAAGCGCGCATCAAGTTGACGGATTTCCCCAGCGGCAATCCCGTCGAGGAGAATGTGTTCGACGATCTGGGCGGCCCGTTGGACGCCGGCATTGTTCATGATCTGCGCCATATGCGGGAAGCGAACCGCCTCGGCGATCACCAGCCGATCCCGCGCGATGGACTCGGCCGTTGACAGGTCCGCCCACAGCGACAGGGAGAGGGCATACAGCCGGTCTTGGGTCGTGCCGGCCTTCCTCTCCGCCTTTTCCATGGATCGGATGCTTGCTTCATAAGCGGTGACGATCACCGCCTCAAATAGGTCCGCCTTTGTGGGAAAGCGGGCATAGAGGGTGCGCTTGGAGATCTTCGCCGCGGCGGCGATCTGATCGATGCTGGTGGCATCAAAGCCCTGCTCGAGGAAAAAGCGGGCGGCGACCTCGACGATGTGCTCCGTCAGTCGCTCGGCCTCCACCAGCGACGGGCGCCCGGTGCGCTTTGCCCTTACCTTGGCCTGTCCCAACGTAACTCCTTTTGCTGCCTGCTGTTCCCCGCAACCTTATTTGAACCGCCCCCGAAGAACCAGCCCACCGGCTGCCCTCTCGGCAAGGATACTGTGGGTTGCCAACTAGAAAACAACTATATTGCTTATGCCCGCGGCATTCCTGCAATGCCGTTTTCCAGGCCGTCCGCTGTCGCCTTATGACAATAAAGCGAGCGGGTGCCCGGATCCTGCCAGGCACCGTCGTGCCGATCCTTGCCCGCAGCTGCTGCTGATCATCGTGCCTCCCTGCGTTGCACAATGAGCCCCTTTTAATAGAACCATGTCGTGGCCTTTTCCCTTCTCAACTTGGAGATCCGGAAGAAGCTATGCTTTCTGGCCGCCTCTTCTTTTGATGGCGCGCAGGCGAGGAGGGCACATCATGGCAGAAATGATTGCGGTTGTAAGTCGGCACCAAAGCTTTAGCCCTTTCTAAGGGTAGGGCAACGTCTTGGTTCAGCAATACAAAACGGAAATCCGGTGGGGTCACGAGCGGCGCCGTTGATGACCCCGCCGACGCACCAAATTCGCTCGCAACATCATGTGTTTCTCGGCAGTTGGCTCCAGGGTCCGAATTGGGCTCTGACTCAGTTTTGATGGCATTGTGACGAGGGGTGGCATTGGTTTCACAGAAGGAATCAACGCCATGGGCCAGGCCCTCCGACCGTCGAGCCTTGTTCCTCGCGGCTTTGTTGTTGATGCTGCCAGCAATGAGTCTGACGCGACGCTCATTACTATCCGTCCTCTGAGCATGGCGAGTGCCTGTCCGGGCTGCGGAATGAGATCGGAACGGATTCATAGTCGGTATCGGCGGCGTTTGGCGGATCTTCCCTTGGCGGGCAAGCCTGTTTGGCTGGTCGTCCTGGTGCGCCGGTTCCACTGTGATGCAGTGTTGTGCGGCAGGCGCATCTTCGCTGAACGCTTTAACGACAACGTCCTGGCGCCGTGGGCGCGGCGAACCGCCCGGCTGGATGATATCGTCCATCATCTAGGACTTGTTCTGGGCGGGCGGCCGGCAGCGAGCTTTGCCCGGAGACTGATGCTGCCGGTGAGCAACGATACCCTGCTGCGCGCCGTGCGGCGGCGAGGCAGCCCACGCTTCGTTCCGCCGACTGTGATCGGGATCGACGACTGGGCGTGGCGGCGCAACCAGCGCTATGGAACCATCATCTGCGACCTTGAGCGACGCAAGACCATAGCATTGCTGCCTGATCGGGAGCCGGCAACGGCTCAGGCCTGGCTCACAGACCAGCCTCAGATCGGTGTAGTCGCCCGAGACCGTGGCGGCGGCTACGCAACGGCGGCTGCCCGGGCACTCCCGAAGGCGATCCAAGTGGCGGATCGCTGGCATTTGATGGAGAACGCCAGTCGCGCATTCCTAGACGCCGTGCGTAGATCCATGCGCCAGATCAGAGCCGCGATCGGCGCAGCCACGATCAATCCACACCTGCTCACCGCCGCTGAGCGGATCCAATATGAGGGATATCTGCGCCGAGAGGACACCAATGCCGCCATTCTCGAACTGACCGAGGCCGGAGTGACGATCAAGGAGATCGTGCGCCGGACTGGAAACAGCCGCGGCTTGGTCCGTCGCGTGCTGCGCGGTCAACGCTCGGATATCTTCCGTGTCCGCGAGAGCTCGCTTGAACTGCATCTGCCATGGCTCGACGCCCAGTGGTCGGCCGGACGGCAGAACGGTGCCGAGCTATGGCGACGACTCAAAGCTCAGGGATTCCGTGGTAGTCTTCGCGTTGTCACCGAATGGGCCACGCGCCGCCGGAAGGCAGACAAGGTCGATGGCGGTGCCTTGAACCGGGCACCCTCGGCGCGGACCATAGCGCGTCTTATGACTGTCGGCCGCGACAAGCTCTCCAAATCCGAAACCATCCTGGTCGCCGCGATTGAGGGCGGCGTGCCCCAGTTGGTTGATGCGCGGGGAATCGTCGCCGCCTTCCAGGCCATGATCCGCAAGAAGTCTCTCGTCGATCTTGAGCCATGGCTGGAGCAGGCCCGATCGAGCTTGGTCGCGCCTTTCGCCAACGGCATCGTCAAGGACAGGGCGGCCGTGAGCGCCGCGATCACATCTCCATGGTCCAATGGTCAAACCGAAGGGCAGATCACCAAACTCAAGCTCGTGAAACGACAAATGTACGGACGAGGAAAGCTCGATCTACTCCAAGCGCGCGTCATCGGAGCGGAATGAGTTCGATCACCACCAAATGTGCGTCAGAGCCCGAATTGGATGCTGATTTACACTCCGGAGATCGAGGTGTCGCCGGTTACCCGGGTGAGGATGATTGCTGAGCATGGTGCATCCCTGTCACCTGTGATGGGGGCTGGTGATGGGCCCCGGCTTCCGCAGCCAGGGCCCGATGCTCGTGCGGCCTGCGTGGAGGGAGCACAGGGCCGTACAAGCATCGTCCAATCGGTCACTACGGCTTACGCCGCCTCGTGGGCCGCCGCGGCCGATGCCGGCTCCGCCCCGGATCGGGAGGGAGCCTCAATGCGGAACCACGCTACGTAGAGCGCCGGCAGGAACAGGAGGGTCAACACCGTGCCCACGATGATCCCGCCCATCATGGCATAAGCCATCGGGCCCCAGAACACTTCACGCGAGATTGGGATCAGCGCCAGGCTCGCCGCCGCCGCCGTCAGCAGGATCGGCCGCGTGCGGTGCTTGGTAGCCTCGACCACCGCAGCCCATGCATCCCATCCTTCCCGCCGCAAGTCTTCGATCTGCACGATCAGGATTACGGAGTTGCGGATCAGGATGCCAATCAGCGCGAGCACGCCCAGGATCGCCACAAACCCAAGCGGGGCACCGCTGGGAACAAGGGCAGCCACCACCCCGATCAACCCGAGCGGTGCAACCGCGATCACCAAGAACAGCCGCTGGAAGCTCTGGAGCTGGATCATCAGGATGGTCGCCATGACGAACAGCATCAGCGGGACCACCGCCGCAATGGGACCCTGCGCCTTGGCGCTCTCCTCAACCGGGCCGGCAACCTCGATGGCGTGACCAACCGGCGCGGCCGCACGGAACTGCTCGACCCGAGGCTCAAGTTGCTGCATCACAGTTGCAGGCTGGGTGCCCCCCAGAATGCCGGCCTTGACCGTGATCGTCGGCACCCGACTGCGGCGCCACACGACCGGCTGTTCGAGTTCGTAGCGGAAGGTGGCAACCGCCGCGAGGGGAACCGACTGCCCGTTGCGGCCTGGCAGCTGCAGGTTCTGTAGGGTCTCGATGGAGCCCCGCTCCGCCTGCCCTGCCCGCGCGACTACGTCAACAAGATAGATCCCATCGCGCACTTGCGTGATAGTGGTCCCTCCGACAACGCTGTTCAGGGCCGAGGCGATATCCTCCGAGCTGATCCCGAGTTGGCGCGCCTTATCCTGGAGCACATCAACCTTCACGACCCGGGCTGGCTCGTTCCAGTCATAGCTGATGTCGGTCACGAGCGGGTGTTCTCCGATTACTGCCGCCAATCCCTGGGCGAGTTCCCGTACCTGATGGATATCCGGTCCGCTGACGCGGTATTGCACCGGCCGCCCTGCCGGCGGCCCGAGCGGCAGCAGGTTGACCTGCACATCCGTGCCGACGAACTCCCGGCGGGCGATCTCCTGTAGCCGCCCCCTCACCCGCTCGCGTGCTTCCAGGCTTTTCGTGACGATGATGATCTGACCCGTATTAGGGGCCGCCGGCTGGACGTCGAAGGCTAGCACGAAGCGCACGGCGCCGCGGCCGACATGGGATGACCAGTGTTCGATGTCCGGATCGCCGACCAGTTTCGCCTCGAACCGGTCCATCTGCGCCCGCGTCTCGGCAATCGAGGCGTTCTGCGGCAGGGTGAGGTCCACGACGAGTTCTGGGCGGTCCGACGACGGGAAGAACTGCTGCTCGACGAACCGCATCCCGTACAACGATGCCAGGAACAAGGCCAGGGTGATGCCAATAGTCACCCAGCGCCACCGCATTGCCGCCAGCAGAACCCGGGACAGGACCGCCCCGAGGCGGCTCGGCCTGTCGTGGTGCTTGCCGATGACTTTCGGCAGGAACGTGACCCCGAGCAGAGGTGCAAACAGCACCGCGACGATCCAGGAGATCAACAGCGAGACTGCGATCACCACGAACAGCGTAAACGTGAACTCGCCGGCGCTGCTGTTGTTCAAGCCGATGGGAATGAAGCCTGCAACGGTCACGAGCGTTCCGGTGAGCATCGGGAAGGCTGTCGAGGTGTAGACGGCGGTTGCTGCTTTCTGCAGCGTGTCGCCTGCCTCAAGCCGCGCCACCATCATTTCGACCGCGATCATCGCATCATCGACCAGGAGCCCAAGCGCAATGATCAGCGCTCCGAGCGAGATCCGCTGGAGCTATGGCGGAATCTAGGTGATGACGGTTTGAGAAAGGCGGCGTACCGAGGCGGGTGACAAGCCTTGCCAGAACCTCTTCGAGAAGAGCGATACGCCTATGACCGAGACTACCAATGTTTTACGC
>NZ_JAAAXJ010000004.1 GCF_009910705.1 Microvirga arsenatis | reverse complement strand
TGCCGATGGCGTTGCGGCCCTGCACCACCGCCACGCGGGCCGACACCGCGCTCATCGACCTTGCGATGTCGTCCGCCAGGGAGATCACCCGCGACGACTTCGTCCCAGGCGCAGGCTCAAGCTCATACAACGTCACAACAGGACCGGGATTGACCTTGGTGATGGCGCCGCGCACGCCGAAATCCTCCAGGGTGCTCTCCAGCAGGGAAGCGTTCTGCTCCAGGGCATCGGCCGAGATCGTGGGCCCTGCGGGGCGCTTGGGCTCGGCGAGCAGGTTGAGCTGGGGCAGCTGGTAGTTCTCCTGGTCCAGCAGGGAGGGCTGCGCCTCCCGGGCCATGCGCTTGCCGGGCTTGGGCGCCGCGGGCGCGGGGCCGACGCGGGGGGCGGAAGGCTCCGGCCGGGGGGCCGGGCGCAGGGGAGCGGGCGCCTCGTCGTCCTCGTCCCAGGGCGCGTCGTCCTCGTCGTGCAGGGGCATGGCGGCCGGCGCGGGCTTCCGGCGGGCCGGGGCGCCGTCGAGAACGGGCTCCCGGCGGACGCCCGGCGGGCGGGCGGAGCGCCTGGGCGGCACGGGCTCGCCGTCGAGGTCCTCGGCGAGGCCGGCGTGACGGCCCTCCTTCCAGCGGCGGAGGCTGGCGCGCAGGCTCATGACGCCGTGGGCCAGGGCGCCCAGGGACACGATGCCCCAGCCGGGCTCGTCGCGGCCGATCTCCTCCGCCTCGTCCCAGTCCTGAATCCGGCGGCGCCGGACGGGGACGGGGTCCTCGATCTCCTCCGGATCCTCGCGATGGCGCTCCTCCGTGGCGCTCAGGCCGCAGGCGGCGGTAAGGCTCAGGATGGCGACGGCGGCGAAGACGAAGCCGAGGATGGCGCTGGCCGGGCCGCTGGACAGGCCCGTGACCGCCTTGGCGCCGGCCAGGATCGCATCGCCCACCACGCCGCCGAGCCCCGTGGGCAGCGGCCAGCTCTGGGTCGGGGGCAGGGCGCTTGCGAGCGCGGTGGCGGCGCCTGCGCCGATCACCCACAGGGCGAAGCGCAGCTGCAGGCGGCCGAGCTCTCCCGCCTTCATGAGCCGCCAGCCCCACAGGGCCATCGGCATCACCGCCGCGATGGCGCCGAGCCCGAGGAGCTGCATGAGCAGGTCGGCCACGATGGCGCCGGGCCAGCCGAGCAGGTTGCGGACGGGCAGATCGGTGGCGTTGTTCAGGCTCGGATCGTCCACCGACCAGGTGCCGAGCGCCACCGCCACCGCGCCGGCGGCGGCGATCAGGCACAGGCCCGTCAGCTCCTGCGCCCGGCGGGCGAGAAAGGCCCGGAAGGCGCTGAAAAGGCCATCATAGGCGGAAGAAGAACGGCGGGCCGCGCGCATCAAACCACTCTGAAAAACGATGGGACGAGACACTATTGCCCTGGATCCTAGCGGCGGCGGGTTAAGGGTCCTTTAACCGTAAGGGCATCGGGCAGGCAGTGATCGCAGTTTTCCGCAGGAGCCTTTTCCCTCCCCCTTGCGGGGAGGGGCAGGGCGTGTCGCAGGCCCGTGTCGGGTGCTGCGCTCCGACTTTGCGACCCCCACCCTCGATCCCTCCCCGCAAGGGGAGGGAAGTTCATCCGGTGGCCTTTTGCGCGGTTGACGTCCGAACGCCAAAAGACCAGTGTCCCGGCCATGAGACGCAGGGCCTCCACGCAGGGTTGGACACGCGCCGCCATCGCGGCCGTGATGGCCTATGCCTTCGTCCTGCAGGCCCTGCTGCTGTCCGTCAGCGGCGCGTTCCATGCGGCCGCCGCCGCGCAGCCGCAGGGGATCATCTGCCTCCAGGACGGCTCCTTCGCCCCCGATCACGCCCCCGCGAAGGCTCACGACACGCTCTGCTGCACCGTGAGCTGCCACGGCTCGGCAGCCGCGGGTCCGGCGCCGTCGGTCGCCGTGCCGGCGCGCTGGGAGCCTGAGGCCCTTGCGGGCAACCGGCCCGCGCCGTCGCCCCGGCTCACCCTCACCTCCACCGTCCTGCCCCTGGGATCGCGCGCGCCGCCGCGCCTCGGCTGATCGCCGACCTTCGATTCCCAGATTTCTGCAAGGACATCCCATGACTTCGTCCCGCCTCGGCGCGCTGGCCGCCGCCCTCGTCGCCGTTTCCTCGCCCGCCCTCGCGCATGTCACGTTCGAGCATGCGCAGACCACGCCCGATTCCACCTACAAGGCGGTCCTGCGCATCCCGCACGGCTGCGACGGCAAGCCGACGCTCAAGGTGCGCGTCCGGATTCCGGAAGGCATCGTCGCCGTCAAACCCATGCCCAAGCCCGGCTGGAAGCTCGAGACCGCCAGGGGCGCCTATGTGCGCGCCTACCAGGTCCATGGCGAGGCGGTGTCCGAGGGCGTTACCGACATCGTCTGGTCGGGCTCCCTCGACGACGCCCATTACGACGAGTTCGTGTTCCAGGCCCGCTTCACCGATGCCTACCAGCCCGGCGCCACGGTGTATTTCCCCGTGGTGCAGGAATGCGACGGCGCCGTGGAGGAGTGGACCCAGGTGCCCGCCGCGGGCGAGAACCCGCACGGCCTGAAATCGCCCGCGCCCGGGGTGAAGGTGGTGGCCGCCGCCGGCGCTGCGCCGATTCCGGTGAAGACGGGGTCCCTGACCCTCGAGCAGCCCTGGTCGCGCGCCACCCCGGGCGGCGCCAGGGTGGCCGGCGGATACCTGCGCATCACCAATACCGGCCCCGCGCCCGACCGCCTCACCGGCGGCTCGTTCCCGCTGGCCTCGAAGGTCGAGGTGCACGAGATGAAGCTCGAAGGCGACGTCATGCGCATGAAGCCGGTGGAGGGCGGGCTCGAGATCAGGCCCGGCGCCACGGTGGAGCTGAAGCCGGGCGGGTACCACCTCATGTTCATGGACCTGAGGGAGCCGCTGAAGGAAGGCCAGACGGTCAAGGGCACGCTCACCTTCGAAAAGGCCGGCGCCGTCGCGGTGGAATACACGGTGCGCGGCATGGGCGGGGCAGCTCCCGCCGAGCACAAGCACTGATGCCGGAGGACGAGCGATGAACCTGAAACGCCTTCTCGTCCCCCTCCTCGTCTTCGCCGCGGGGCTTCTGGTGCTCGTGGTGACGGCGGGGCTGGTTCTCTTCCCGTCCGGTCCGCAGCAGGGAGCCGGCAAGGTGCCCATCGGCGGCCCGTTCCGGCTGACCAGCCACGAGGGCAGGCCGTTCACGGAAGAGAACCTGAAGGGCAGGCCCTTCGTGGTGTTCTTCGGCTTCACCCATTGCCCGGAGGTCTGCCCGACGACCCTCTACGACCTGACGCAGGATTTCGCGGCCCTGGGCAAGGACGCCGAGAAGCTGCAGGCCGCGTTCATCACGGTCGATCCCGCCCGCGACACGCCGGAGCTGATGAAGACGTATCTCGCCTCCTTCGATCCGCGCATCGTCGGCCTCACCGGCACGGAGGAGGAGATCGCGGCGGCCGCGAAGGCCTACAAGATCTACTACCGCAAGGTGCCGACGGACGGCGGCTACACCATGGACCACTCGGCGACCCTGTTCCTGATGGACGGCAAGGGCGAGTTCTACGGCACGTCCAACTTCCAGGAGCCGGAGGAGACGCGGCGCGCGAAGCTGCGGCAGCTCGTGAAGAACGGGTAATCGGTCAGCGTCATCCCGGGGCTTCGCAGCAGAAGCCGGGATCGCAAGACGAGTGTGGCGCGATCTTCCCTCCCCCTTGAGGGGAGGGTGTGCCGCGGAGCGGCCGGGTGGGGGTCGGAAAATCAGAGCGGTGTGCTTTACTCAGAGAGCCGAAAGACTGCTACAGCGCAAGTTCTATTGAACACGTCACCCGGTCGGACCACCCCCACCCCTAACCACTCCCCGCAAGGGGGAGGGAAACATGCGCTCTATCCTGCACGCCATCCCGGATCTTCGCTGCGCTCCGTCCGGGATGGCGCTGTTCGAAAAAACATAAGAAAAGCCCCGGCGTGTGACCGGGGCTTTTCCGTTCGGGCCTCTGAAAGGCTGTTCGTCAGTAGTTGTAGGCGCGCTCGCCGTGGTCGGCGAGGTCGAGGCCTTCGCGTTCCTGGTCGTGCGTGACGCGCAGGCCGACGATGGCGTCGGTGATCTTGTAGAGCACCACGGAGCCGATGCCGGTCCAGACCAGCGTCACCACCACGGCGATGATCTGCGTCACCACCTGGCCGCCGATGGAGTATTCGCCGACGCCGTAGCCGCCGAGCGACGGAGCCGCCACGATGCCGGTGCCGATGGCGCCGAGAATGCCGCCCACGCCGTGGATGCCGAACACGTCGAGCGCATCGTCGTAGCCCAGCGCGTTCTTCACGCCCGTCACCGCGTAGTAGCAGACCGCGCCGGCAACGAGCCCGAGCACGATGGAGCCCATGGGACCGGCAAGGCCGGCGGCCGGCGTGATGGCGACGAGGCCTGCGACCGCGCCCGAGGCGATGCCGAGCAGCGAGGCCTTGCCCTTGGCCAGAGCCTCGACCGTCATCCAGGCGAGGCCGGCGGCGGCCGGCGCCACGATGGTGTTGAGGAGCGCGAGCGCGGCGCCGCCCGTGGCTTCCAGGTTGGAGCCGGCGTTGAAGCCGAACCAGCCGACCCACAGCATGCAGGCGCCGACGAAGGTCAGCGTCAGCGAGTGCGGCGCCATCAGGTCGCGGCCATAGCCGATGCGCTTGCCGACGAGCAGGGCGCCGATGAGACCGGCCACGCCCGAGTTGATGTGAACCACGGTGCCGCCGGCGAAGTCCAGCGCCCCGAGGCCGAAGAGATAGCCCTCCGAGAACCACACCATGTGGGCGATGGGGAGATACACGAAGGTCACCCACAGGCCCGTGAACAGCATCACCGCCGAGAACTTGATGCGCTCGGCGAAGGCGCCCACGATCAGGGCCGGCGTGATCGCTGCGAAGGTGAGCTGGAACGCGATGAAGGTGAATTCCGGAATCGCGACGCCCTTGGTGAAGGTGTCGGCGGTGGAATCCGTGGTCACGCCGGCGAGAAACGCCTTCGAGAAGCCGCCGACGATGGCGCCGAGCGTTCCCTCGCCGCCGGAGGTGAAGGCAACCGAATAGCCGTAGGTGACCCACAGGATGGCCACGAGGGAGAACACCGCGAAGACCTGCATGAGCACCGAGAGCATGTTCTTGGTGCGCACGAGGCCGCCGTAGAAGAGCGCGAGCCCCGGGATCGTCATCAGGATCACGAGAATGGTGGACACCAGCATCCAGGCGGTGTCGCCCTTGTTGACAGTGGGAGCCGCGGCGGCGGCATCCTGCGCCAGGGCGGGATGGAGGGCAGCGAGACTTAAACCCAGCGCACCGAGCGCCGGCAGGAGAAGAGGACGGAACGTCATCGGATCGAACCTCGGAAAAATCAGCAAAAAAGAGGATTAAAGGGCGTCGGAATCGGTCTCGCCCGTGCGGATGCGGACCGCTTTCTCGAGCGCGGTGACGAAGATCTTGCCGTCGCCGATCTGGCCCGTGCGCGCGGCCCCGGTGATCGCGTCGATCACCTGGGCGACCTGCTCGCTCGCAACGGCCACCTCGATCTTCAGCTTCGGCAGGAAGCTCACGGCATATTCGGCGCCGCGGTAGATCTCGGTATGGCCCTTCTGCCGCCCGTATCCCTTCACCTCGGTCACGGTGAGGCCGTGCACGCCGAGGGTGGTCAGCGCGTCGCGCACCTCCTCCAGCTTGAACGGCTTGATGACCGCCATCACAATCTTCATGGGTCTGGCCCCCTTTTTGGCGTTCGCCCGAGACATTCAGGCAACGATGTCCAATGTGAACCCGGCTCCAGGCGCGGGTGTCGGGGGTCTTTATGCAAGGATCGTGCCAAGCCTTGCCGGCCATGGCAGGAGAACGCTGCCTCGAAAAGAGGCAGCAGAGGATCGGCCAGAAAATGGCTCGGATGATGAATTATTGGGCAGGTGCGCTCAGCGCCGGCGCTCGCGGATCAGACCTTCCTGAGCCACCGACGCGATCAGGGTGCCGTCCTGCCGGAAGATGAGGCCGCGGGAGAGGCCGCGGGCGCCGCCGGCGCTGGGGGTGTCCTGGGCGTAGAGCAGCCATTCGTCGGCCCGGAAGGGACGGTGGAACCACATGGCATGGTCGAGGCTCGCCGGCTGGATCTCGGGCTCGAAGACGGTCCGGCCGTGCGGGATGAGCGAGGTGTCCAGCAGCGTCATGTCGGAGGCATAGGCCAGCACGCATTGGTGGATCGCCGGATCGTCCGGCAGGCGGCCAGTGGTCTTGATCCACACGTGGAAGCGCGGCTCGCCCGGCTCGCGGGACAGGTAGCGGTTGATCTCGACGGGCCGGATCTCCAGCGGCCGCTCGCGCTCGTAATAGGTGCGCATGGGCTCCGGCATCTTGAGGATCAGGCCGCCCTTCACCTCCTCCTCGCTCGGCAGCTCGTCGGGGCCGGGCACCTTGGGCATCTCGGCCTGGTGCGCGAACCCGTCCTCCTCCACGTGGAAGGAGGCCGACATGGCGAAGATCGCCTGGCCGTGCTGGATCGCCAGCACCCGGCGGGTGGTGAAGCTCTTGCCGTCGCGGATGCGGTCCACCTCGTAGATGATCGGAACCTTGGGATCGCCGGGCAGCATGAAATAGCAGTGGAGCGAATGGGGATGGCGCCCCTCCACCGTGCGGGTCGCGGCCACCAGCGCCTGGCCGATCACCTGCCCGCCGAACACCCGCTGCCAGCCGCTCTTCGGGCTCTGGCCGCGGAACAGGTTCACCTCGAGCTGCTCGAGGTCGAGGATTGAGAGAAGGTCGGTGACGGCGCGGGACATGGGTCTCGAAATCCTGTGATCACGAAAGGTCATCCATCGGGGAGCGGCTGCGGCACGTCAAGCTTGACGCTGGTCAATGAATGGCTGACACCCACCTATAACGTTCAGGATCGGGTTTCTTTGGCGGCCGCATTCTCGGCCGACGGACGATCCCTCCGCCCGAAATTGCCTTGGGAGAACAAGCGATGAGCGCAGCAACGGGTTCGGCACAGCCCCGCATCGTCATTGCCGGCGGAGGGCTGGCGGGCCTGTCCCTGGCGCTGGCGCTCAAGCAGGCGCTGGCGGACGGGGTCGACGTGGTCATGGCCGACCCGGCGCTCAAGCGCGACCCGCACGGGGACAAGCGCTCCTATGCGATCGCCGCCGCGGCGCGGCGCATGCTGCAGGCGCTCGGCGTCTGGGGCGCGGTGGCCGAAAAGGCCCAACCCATCCTCGACATGGTGATCACCGACAGCCGCCTGCAGGATCCGGTCCGGCCGACCTTCCTCACCTTCGCGGGGGAGGTGGACGGGAACGAGCCCTTCGCGCACATGGTCACGGCGGGCGATCTGACCGCGGCGCTGCTCGAGGCCTGCCGCGGCGCCGGGGTGGGCCTGCGTGCCGAGGGGGTCAAGGGCTTCGCGCCGCAGGCCGGACACACCGACGTGACCTTCACGGGCGGGGAGGTTCTGCCCGCCGCGCTCCTGGTGGCGGCGGACGGAGCGCGCTCGCGCCTGCGCGAGCAGGCGGGCATCGGCTGGATCTCCTGGCCCTACAACCAGTCCGGCATCGTCGCCACCATCGCCCACGAGCGCGATCACGAGGGCAGGGCGGTGGAGCATTTCCTGCCCTCCGGACCCTTCGCCATCCTGCCCCTGAAGCCGGAAGCGCAGGCGGACGGACGGGTGAAGCACCGCTCCTCCATCGTCTGGACCGAGCGCTCCGAGGCCGTGCCCGCCCTGCTCGAATCGAACCCTGAGGATCTGCTGGCGGAACTCGAGCGCCGCTTCGGGCTGCAGCTCGGCAAGCTCGCCTTCGAGACCAAGCCGCAGGCCCATCCCCTGTCCTTCGGCGTCGCGCGCAGCTTCGTGGCCGAGCGGCTCGCCCTGCTGGGCGATGCGGCCCACGTGATCCATCCCATCGCCGGCCAGGGGCTCAATCTCGGCCTGCACGACGTGGCGGCGCTTGCCGAGATCATCGCCGACGCCATGCGGCTCGGCCTCGATCCGGGCGGCGCGGACGTGCTCGACTCCTATGAGCGCGCCCGCCGGGCCAGCATCACCGCCATGGGCATCATGACCGACGGGCTCAACCGGCTCTTCTCCAACGACATGCTGCCGGTGCGCCTGATCCGCGACCTGGGGCTCGGCCTCGTCGACCGGATGCCGGGCCTCAAGCGCTTCTTCATCCGCGAGGCGGCGGGCCTGCGCGACACGTCCCCCCGGCTGCTGCGGGGCGAGGCGCTTTAGCCGAGGGGGAAGGCCCTGAAAGCAATTTCCTTTAGTTATATGATAACATATAGATACCGGATATTCCGTCCCTTCCGCCTGGATGTCCGATGCCCAACAACGTCATCTACGATGATCCCCTCCAGCTTCCCACGGAAACCGCCGAAGCCCGTCTTGGCTTGGCCGGGTTCGATCATGTCGTGATCGATCTCGATCTCACGAGCAGCACCGGGGCGGGAATTCGGGCCAACGAGACGGATCACATCCTGATCGGGTCGGGCAGGACGGTCACCGGCGAGACCTACGGCCTCGATCTGACGGGACATGGGAGCACGGTCACAAACCAGGGCACCATCCGGTCCCTGTCACAGGGCGGGACGGCCCTCCGGCTCACCGGAACCCAGGCTTACTCGGTGGTCAATACCGGAACGATCACGTCCGCCGGTCTTGCCATCGACGGCAGCCAGGGGGTCGACCGGATCATCAATGCCGGCACCCTCCAGACCACGGGAAATGGCGTCCTGATGGACCTGGAGGAAGGAAACGACGTCTATGACGGCATCCTGGGGACCGCAAACGGCATCATCAAGCTCGGGATCGGCAACGATACCGCCTATGGCGGCGCGGGATCGGAGATCTTCGCCGGCGGGCTCGGCGACGATTTTCTCCATGGCGGTGCCGGCAACGACACGGCGGACTATTCCGATGCGACGGCGGGCGTGACCGTCGACCTCGCCAAGACCACGGCCCAGACGATCAGCGGCGGGCAGGGAACCGATACCCTCATCGACATCGAGCGCCTCATCGGAAGCGCCCACGGCGACAGGCTCACCGGCAATGCCCTCGACAACACCCTCCAGGGCGGCGCCGGCGACGATACGCTGGAGGGCGGTCAGGGCAACGACCGGCTCGAGGGCGGCGCCGGAAGCAACACCGTGCGCTATTCGGGCTCGGCCGCGGCCTGGGTCGATCTCACGGATCAGGACGGGCAGGATACCCGCGGCTACGGCACCGATATCCTGACCGGCATCACGACCCTGGAAGGCGGATCGGGCGCCGACCGCTTCACCGGCAACGACGAGCACAACAAGCTGATCGGCAACGGCGGCGACGACACGCTCATCGGCGGCAAGGGCAACGACACGCTCAACGGCGGCTCCGGTCAGGACACGGCCAGATTCTCCGGCGCAAGCGGCGACTACACGATCACCAGGAACAACGACGGCACGGTCACGATCGCCGATCGACAGCTTGGCCGTGACGGCACCGATACGCTGACGGACGTGCGGTTCGTGGAGTTCTCGGACAGGACGATCGCCCTCACCAACAGCAACCCGACCGACATCACCCTGACCGGAACCTCCATCGCCGAGGACAAGGCGGTGGGATCCGCCCTGGGGAGCCTGTTCGGCGACGATCCCGAGGACGATCCCCTGACCTGGAGCCTCGTCTCGGATTCCGGCGGCACCTTCGGCCTGAACGGCAGCGGCACCGGGCTCGTCTTGCTGAAAGCGCTCGATCACGAGACGGCGGCCGAGCACACGATCACCATCGAGGCGAAGGACGCGTACGGGGGCGTTCTCAGGGAGACCTTCACCCTCTTCGTGCGAAACGTCGTCGAAACGACCCCGCTGGTTCGTCTGGGCACGGCGATCAAGGAGCAGCTGGTCGGCGAGTCCGGCAACGACCGGCTCTCCGGCCTCGGCGGCAACGACGCGCTCTTCGGCCAGATCGGGGCCGACACCCTCATCGGCGGCGCCGGCAGCGACACCCTGGTGGGCGGCGAGGGGCGGGACGTGTTCGTGTTCGATCAGAAGCCGAACGCGAAATCCAATCTCGACTACATCCAGGATTTCAACCCGGCCGACGACGTCATCCACCTGTCGCGGAAGTTCTTCACCAAGATCGCCAAGGGGGCCCTGTCGAGCAAGGCCTTCGTCACGGGCAACCAGTTCAAGGACAAGGACGACCGGATCCTCTATTACAAGGAGGGCGGCGCCCTGTTCTATGACCCGGACGGGTCGGGCTCCGCCAAGGCGATCCAGTTCGCCAACCTGCCGAAGGGCCTGAAGGTCAGCCACAAGGATTTCTTCGTCATCTGACGCCCCGTGGCTGCCCGGCGCGGCTCAGGGCGCCTTCCCGTGCTCGTGCCGGCACTGGTCGTGATCGGCCAGAACCTGGATGATGCGGCATTCCCGCACCTGGCCGTGCCGGCAATCCTCCAGCATGTGCCGCAGCTCGGAGCGCAGGAGGGTGAGCTGGGCGATGCGGCGCTCCACCGCCTCGAGGTGGCGCAGCACGATCTGGTCCGCCGGCTCGCAGGACCGATCGGGCTGTGCCGTCAGGCCCAGAAGCTCCCGGATCGCCTCCACCTCGAAGCCGAGGTCCCGGGCGTGGCGGATGAAGCGCAGGCGCGAAACCTCCTCGGCTCCGTAACGGCGCTGGCGCCCTTCCGTGCGCGGCGGGGAGGGGAGAAGGCCGATCTGCTCGTAATAGCGGATTGTCGGCACCTTGACCGCGACCCGGCGCGACAATTCCCCGATCGACAGATTCATGATTTTTCCTCTTGAACCTCTAGTCGCTAGAGATTGTACGGTGGTCTCCCGATGAGGAAAAGGAGAATCGGATGAGCGAATCGTGCAGCCACGGGCATGGGGGGTGCTGCTCCTCCCATGAGCATCATGCGCACGGGCACCACCACACCCATGCGCACGAGGCGCGCCCAACCGCCCCCAGCGCTGCGGGGGAGGCCGGCGGCTGCCACGGCGGGGTGCCGGTCTTCGACGGGGTCGACCCGCGCTACCGGCGGGTGCTCTGGACGGTGATCCTCATCAATGCGGCGATGTTCGTCACCGAGATCGTGGCGGGGCATCTTGCCCGCTCGCAGGCCCTGCAGGCCGATGCCCTCGATTTCCTCGGCGACACGGTCACCTACGGCCTGAGCCTCGCCGTCATCGGCGCGTCGCTTCGCACCCGCGCCACCGCCGCCCTGTTCAAGGGGGTGAGCCTGTCGCTGATGGGGGCCTGGGTGCTGGGCTCCACCCTCTACCACGTGCTGGTCCTCGGCCTGCCGCGGGCCGAGATCATGGGCGCGATCGGGGTCCTGGCGCTCGCCGCGAACGTCGCGAGCGTGCTCCTGCTCATGCGCTACAAGGACGGCGACGCCAATGTGCGCTCGGTCTGGCTGTGCTCGCGCAACGACGCCATCGGCAACATCGTCGTCACCTTGGCGGCGGGCGCGGTCTGGTGGACGGCGAGCCCCTGGCCCGACCTGATCGTGGCGGGCCTCATGGCCGGCCTGTTCCTCTCCTCGGCGGTGCAGATCCTGCGCCAGGCCTGGGGCGAATACCGCAGCACCCAGGCGGCCCCGATCGCGGCCGAGTAGGCCCATGAAAAAGGCCAGGCGAAAGCCTGGCCTCGATCGCCTCGCGCGTGAGAGGGCGCCCTACTTCTTCGCCCGCTCGATGGCCTCGACGATCAGGCGCCGGGCCTCCTCGGCATCGCCCCAGCGGATGATCTTGGCCCACTTGCCGGGCTCCAGGTCCTTGTAGTGCTCGAAGAAGTGCTCGATCTGCTTGATGGTGATCTCGGGCAGATCGGTGTAGTTCGCCACCCGGTCGTAGCGCTGGGTCAGCTTGCTCGAGGGCACGGCGATGATCTTCTCGTCCTGGCCGCCGTCGTCCTCCATCACGAGGACGCCGACCGGGCGCACGTTCATCACCGCGCCCGGCGCGATGGCGCGGGTGTTGGCGACGAGCACGTCGCAGGGGTCCCCGTCGCCGGAGAGGGTGTGGGGGATGAAGCCGTAGTTTCCGGGGTACCGCATGGCGGTGTAGAGGAAGCGGTCCACGAAGAGGGTGCCGGACTCCTTGTCCATCTCGTACTTGATGGGCTCGCCGCCGAGGGGCACCTCGATGACGACGTTCACGTCGTCCGGCGGGTTCTTTCCAATCTTGATCGCGTCAATGCGCATTGAGCTGTTCTCCGGAACAAGGCTTGAGCATCTTCGCAAGGCAGGCTCCCGGGGAAGCCGTGACACCGGTGAAAATGCGGCAGAAGCAGGCCCCGGAAGCGGCTGGTGCGCGTTTGCCGCGGCCGCTCCCCGGAAGGCTGACGCGCTTCACTAAAGCATCGGACCCAAAAGTGGAATCCACTTTTGGGATTGATCCGATGCTTCTTCTCTTGGTTGCGCATCGTTTGGCGCGGAAAACCGGATCCACTTTTCGCTAGCGCGGCCCGCCGGGTCCGCACGATGCGCAAGCCGGAGCGGGCGCCCGCGACAAGAACCGGGAGCCGGATTTTTCGGGCTTTCGCCGAAGGGAGGCGATCGGCCTCAGCGGAAGAGATAGGCCACCTTGGCGAGCGGCGTCCCGCCGATGCGCTCCTCGACCCGGGCCACCTTCTGCCCGCCCATGCCCTCGTAGAAGGCGCAGGCGCGCTCGTTGTCCTCCAGCGCCCAGACCGCCACCCGGTCGAGCTCCCGGTGGCGCAGGTCGTTGCGCACGGCCTTGAACAGGCGCCGGCCGAAGCCGAGGCCCTGGTATTCCGGCAGCAGGTAGAGTTCGTCGATCTCGCCCTTGGCCGGCAGCGCGCGATCGCGGCAGCGGCCGTAAGAGGCATAGCCCACCGCCCCCTGGCCGAGATCGAGCACCACCAGCGGGCGCCCGCGCGAGACGGTGGAGCGCCACCAGCGCGCGCTGCGCCGGGCGAACATCTTTTCCAGGGTGATCCCCGGGATGATGCCGAGATAGGCCTCCCGCCAGGCCGCATCGAACACCCTGGACAGGGCCGCCGCATCCTCGGGCTTGGCGTGGCGGATACTGACGAGAAGGTCGCTCATGGCTTCGCAAAGGGTGGGAGAGGCAATGAAAACAGTTTCCGCGCGGAAGGGTTAATGAGCCCTTAACAGGCGCGAAAACCGCGTGAGGAAAGCGCGGCCTTTAGGCGAGGACGCGTGCTCCCGGGCTGGGCCAAAACGCCGCAATGCAACTGTCGGCGCATCGCTCTGGTGGCGCAGGGGAGCACCGAGATCGAACGCAGATCAGAAAGCGCATTTTGACGGCTCGACATGTTATCGAATTCTGTTACAGATCTGACGTCACGTAAATACATTTCAGGATCGTCGCGCTTTTCAGCGGCGGCAGGATGTCGGCAGAGCACAGCTGATGGGTGAGACTGATTTCCACGCATCGATCATCCTGACCATCCACCGGGAGTCGATCTATCTGCGACGCACGCTCCTGTCGCTCGACGAGGCTGCCCGGTTCGCTCAGGATCGGGGCCTGCGGCTGGAGCTGGTCGCCGTCCTGGACCGAACGGACGAGGCTACCCGCAGCGTCCTGACATCCTTCGATCTCGGCACCTACCACGGCCATCAGATCATGGAGGTCGACCATGGATCGGTGGGGCTCGCCCGCAACGCCGGGGTCGCAAGGGCGCGGGGGGCTTACATCTTCACCGCGGACGCCGACGATCTGGTCTCGTACAACTACTTCCACGACATCTACCGGGCAGCGGAAAGAGGGGGGGCCGAAGCGCTGTTCTTTCCCGAGTATATGCTCGGTTTTGGATGCGACACTTTCATATGCCACTATAAGCCTCTCGCTGATGTCACACCCATTGCGTTCGTCCACCAACATCCATTCACTTCTCGCCTTTGCGCACATCACTCCGTTTTCAGGCGAGTCGCTTATCAGGACATTCCGTTATCCCGCGGTTATGCTTACGAAGATTGGCATTTCAATGCTGAAGCTGTTGGCTTGGGCTTAGATATCTTAGTCGTTCCCAACACCATCCTTTTTTACCGTCAGCGCGAAGGGAGTTTGTTGAAAGCTTCGCATGCAATATCAGTTCGCCAAATCCCGCCCACGCGTCTTTTCCAGCCTCTGACTTATCTCGAGATATCGAGCTCATACCGGGAGGATTTGGGTAGGACGGATCGGAGCGACGATAGCATTCGTTCGGGAGAAAGGGATTTCCTTCTAGAGGTGACCTTTCGGCTCGCGATCCAACGTGCCAACGCGATCGAGCCACTGATTATCCTTTCGAAATACCAGGATGAGAGAACCCGAATATTCTCGAACTACGAAACGCTCCCCCATGTCGGGCTCTCCTACTACACCCTATGTGACATCATCCGAGACCGAAAGTTCAGTGACGTTTTCCTTCTTCCTTTCATGCCTGTAGGCGGTGCGGAGAAGTACCTTCTCTCACTGATGGAAGTCTTTTACCAGATTGATCCGTTCAGCAATTTCCTAGTCATCTTGGGTGAGGATATCGATGGAGTACAAAGGCTAGAAAATCTGCCGCCGAATGCAGTCGTCATCGATATGGCTTTACATAGCCGTTCGCTCTCAATCCAGGAGCGCTGCCTGCTTACTCTGAAAATCATCGAGACATGTTCTCCCAAAACGCGCATTCATATGCGTCAGTCGCGCTTTGCTGATAAGTTCCTTGATTTATATGGGGCGGTTCTTAGCAACAAAGAGACCATCTATTATCGCTTCTGCGATCTTGAACACTTTGAGAGTGGCTATTCGATGATTGTCTACTCTCCACTCGATCTCATCTGTAAAAACATCCATAATCTGTCTAAGATCGTGACTGACGGTACGACGGTCATCAAGAAAGACCATCAACGTCTCGGGATTGATAGTCATAAGTGGCATTGCCTTCCTGCACCCGTTGAGACGCCTGCTATCCTGAAACCACGAATAGCGGACGCACAGCGTCGTATTCTCTGGGCCTCTCGACTCGATTTTCAGAAAAGGCCGTCCCTGCTCCCGTTGATCGCAGCTCAGCTTGGCAAAAGTGATCCTGATCTAACCATTGATGTGTTCGGCGGATCAGTTCTTGATGGGTTTGATCTCAACCTTCTGCAGAGTCATCAAAATCTAAAATATCATGGGCTTTATAGTGGCTTTGAGTCCTTACCCCTTACCCACTTTTCCATCTTTCTCTACACGAGTCTCTATGATGGCGTCCCCAACGTGCTCCTGGAGGCGATGAGCCATGGTCTGGCCGTCGTGGCGCCCGATCTGGGCGGGATTCCCGAGATCGTCCACGACGGCGAGACGGGAATCCTTCTGCCGTCGCTGCCCGACGACGAGGCGATGGCGGCCTCCTATGCCAAAGCCCTTCTTGCCCTGTCGAACGATCCGGAGCGGATCGCAAGGCTCGGATCCCAGGCAAGGGCCTTCGTTCTTGAACATCACTCGCCCGAGGTCCATGCCCAACGCGTCGCCGCGGTCTTCGGTCTCCAGCCAAGGCGTTTCCAGCATGCAGCAGAAGTTTGAGCCCGCGCCCGAACCCTCCCCGGATGCGCAGATCCAGTACTACAAGTCGCTCGCGCAGCTCAGCGAGGAGCGGGCGCGGGAGATCCGGCGTGTCGCAGCCCTGGAGAGGGCAAGGCTCGAGGAGCGCCTGCTTGAGCAGCGGCCCACCCTCGATGCCTATGCGGCCGATCTGGAATGGCTCAAGATGCAATGCGAGCGTCACAAGGAGAGATCCGAACGCTTCAAGGAAAGGGCGGAGCGGCTCAAGAAGGAGCTGGCGGACACCAAGGCACGTCTCAAGGTGCTCGAGCAGGCCCAGAACCGGATTGCCGCATCGCGCGCGCACCGCATAGCCGAGGCCTATTCCCGCTACGTTCAAACCTCCTCGGGTCCCGCTCGCGCGCTGCGCTGGATGCGTGGCGTCCTCCTGCGGCTCAAACATCTCAGGCGCTGAGGCTGCGGGACAGCCTACCACTGGATGTATTCCCTGAAGATGGTGAATCGGCCCCTCCGCAAGCAGAAGCCCCCAAAGCGCCGCCCGCTGCACGGAGATTGACCTCCACACGGGGGGATCTGCTGCTTTCCCAGGAAATTTCGCTCCGGGAGCCGCGTCCAGCGATGCTCATTCGGGCGACGGGGGCGCGATTGCACAATCAACGGTCGCTATGCTCCTCTTATAGATATGTTATAAAGATACTTAAGCGACAGGCCGGAGAACGCCTGAACCTTGCGTAGGGGCGCAGAACCGATGCCCGGTTATCAATACGATGCCGTCTGGAACACGTACCGGCTCGACCCCGGCACGCGTGCGTTCGCGCTGGCCGAGGAGCACGGGCAGGGCGCCGCCCATGTCCAGGGCAATGCCGAGAGCAATGACATCGCCGGCAACGACGCCGACAACCGGCTCGACGGCGGCAGCGGAGCCGATACCCTGGCAGGTGGCCTGGGCAACGACGCTTACGTCGTCGAGAATTCGGGTGATGTGGTGGTCGAGCGCGCGGGCGGGGGCGACGCCGATCTCGTCACGTCCTACGTGACCTACACCCTCCCCGATCACGTCGAGGTTCTCGTGCTGCAGGGCTTCGCAACCCTTACGGGCACCGGAAACGAGGGGGACAACACGCTGATCGGCAGCGATGGCGGCAGCGATCTCCTCCGAGGCCTGGGCGGCAGCGATCGCCTGTTCGGCTATGACAGCGATGACACCCTCGACGGCGGCGAGGGAGCCGACAATCTCTGGGGCTGGTGGGGCAACGATACCTTCATCGTCGACGATCCGGGCGACATGGTCATCGAAGATCCCGATCGCGGCGAGGACCGGGTCGTCGCCTCGGTCGGCCATACGCTGAGCGCCCATGTGGAGCATCTCCGCCTCGTCGGGCTTCAGGGCCTCGCCGGCATCGGCAACGGGCTCGACAACCAGATCGTGGGAGGCCTCGGCAACGACACCCTGGAGGGTCGCGCCGGCCATGATACCCTCGATGGCGGCGCGGGTGCCGATGTGCTCAGGGGCGGCGCCGGCGACGACCTCTACCGGATCGACGGCATCGACGACGTCATCGGGGAGGAGGATGGCGGCGGCACCGATCGGGTCGAGACCGCGGTCAGCCTGACGCTGGCTGCCTTCGTCGAGAACCTTCTCGCTCTTGGCCTCGAGCCCATCGCCCTGTCGGGAAACGCCCTCGACAACCGCATCGAGGGCAATGCGGGCGCCAACACCCTCGACGGCGCGGCGGGCGCCGATACCCTGGAGGGCGGCACCGGCGACGACGTCTACATCGTCGACGCCGGCGACACGCTGGTCGAAGCCGATGCCGGAGGCACGGATCGGGTCGAAGCCTCCTTCAGCTACACGCTCGGCGACCATCTGGAACACCTGAGCCTCAGCGGCAGCCAGCCGCTGACCGGCCGGGGCAACGGGCTTGCCAATCGCATCCTGGGAGCCGGAGGAGCGGACCTCCTGGAAGGCCTTGGCGGCAACGACACCCTCGAGGGCGGTGCGGGCGGCGATACGCTGCGGGGCGGCGCGGGTGACGACGTCTATCACGTCGACGCAGGCGACATGGTCGAGGAACTGTCCGGCGAAGGCAGCGATACGGTCGTCGCAACGTCTTCGCATTCCCTCGCCGCCCATGTCGAAAACCTCGTGGCCGAGGGCACGGCGGCCGTGAGCCTGACGGGCAACGCCCTTGCCAATCGTCTGGTCGGCAACGGGGCTGCCAACACCCTCGACGGGGGTACAGGCGCCGACACCCTGGAGGGCGGCACCGGCGACGACGTCTATCAGGTCGACGGGCTGGACCAAGTGGTCGAGGCTGCCGGCGGCGGCACCGACACGGTGATCGCGCAGGCCGATCGCTCCTTGGCCGGATGGGCCCATGTGGAGAACCTCATGGCGTCCGGCGCCGGCGCCGTCGCGCTCGCCGGCAACAGCCTCGCCAACAGAATCACCGGCAACGCCGCCGCCAACCGGCTCTCGGGCGACGCCGGCAGCGATACCCTGGACGGCGGGGCGGGCGCCGATCTGATGGCGGGCGGCGCCGGGGACGACACCTTCGTCGTCGACAGCGCCGGCGATCAGGTGGTGGAGGACAGCGGCGGCGGACGCGACACGGTGCTGACCTCCGCGAGCTTCGCCCTGAGCGCCGGCAGCGAGATCGAGGTGCTCGCCGCCGCAGGCCCGCTCGGCGTGCTGCTCAAGGGCAACGCCTTCGCCAACATCATCGCCGGCCATGCGGGGGCCGACCGGCTCCACGGCGGCCTCGGCAACGACGTGCTGAACGGCGGCGCCGGCAAGGATCGCTTCGTCTTCGACAGCAAGCCCCACAAGGCTGCGAACAGGGACATCCTGGCCGATTTCAGCGTCAGGGACGATTCGATCTGGCTGGAGAACAGGATCTTCAAGAAGCTTGGGCTCAAGGGCTCCGAAAAGAAGCCGGCGCTGCTCGGCAAGGATTTCTTCGTCAAGGGCTCGAAGGCGAAGGACAAGGACGATTACGTCATCTACGATGCCAAGAAGGGCGTGCTGCTCTACGACGCCGACGGTTCGGGCAAGGGCAAGGCGGTGGGGATCGCCACCCTCGCCAAGAACCTCGCCGTCACCCACAAGGACTTCTTCGTGATCTGACACGAACGAAAAGGGCGCTCCATCGCTGGAGCGCCCCGCTTTCTCTTAAACGCCCGCTCCTCGTGCGAAGAGCGGGCGTTTTGACAGGTGCCTTACGCCGCGAGCTGGCGCAGGACGTAGTGCAGGATGCCGCCGTTGCGGAAGTACTCGACCTCCTCCAGCGTATCGATGCGGCAATGCACGGGCACGCGCTTCACCGAGCCGTCGGCGGAGGTGACCTCCATCTCCATGCGCTGGCGCGGCTTCAGCTCGCCGGCCAGGCCCCTGATGGTGATGGTCTCGTCGCCCTTCAGCCCCAGGGTTTCCCAGGACGTGCCCTGCTCGAACACGAAGGGGGCGACGCCCATGCCGACCAGGTTCGAGCGGTGGATGCGCTCGAAGCTCTCGGCGATCACGGCGCGCACGCCGAGCAGGTTCGTGCCCTTGGCCGCCCAGTCGCGGGACGAGCCGGTGCCGTATTCCTTGCCGGCGAGAACCACGAGCGGAACGCCCTCCTCCTTGTAGCGCATGGCGGCGTCGTAGATGAACATCCGCTCGCCGGAGGGCTGGTGGATGGTGTAGCCGCCCTCGACCACGTGGCCGTTCTCGTCCTTCACCATCTGGTTCTTGATGCGGATATTGGCGAAGGTGCCGCGCATCATGACCTCGTGGTTGCCGCGCCGCGTGCCGTACTGGTTGAAGTCGGCGACCGCGACCTGGCGCTCCTGCAGGTACTTGCCGGCGGGCGAGGCCGCGCGGATGTTGCCGGCGGGCGAGATGTGGTCGGTGGTGATCGAGTCCTGGAAGAGGCCCAGGATCCGCGCGTTCACGATGTCCGTGACGGGCTTGGGCTCCTTGGTCATGCCCTCGAAATAGGGCGGGTTCTGCACATAGGTGGACCCCATGTCCCACTCATAGGTGAGGCCCGGCTCGAAGGTGACCTTCCGCCAGTTCTCGTCGCCGGAGAACACGTCGGCGTAGCGGGTCTTGAACAGCTCGCTCGTGATCGTGCGGTCGATGAACTCCTGCACCTCGGCCGAGGAGGGCCAGATGTCCTTCAGGTACACCGGCTGGCCGTCCGAGCCCGTGCCCAGCGGATCCTTGGTCAGGTCCACCAGCATGGAGCCGGCGAGCGCATAGGCCACCACCAGCGGCGGCGAGGCGAGGTAGTTGGCGCGCACGTCCGGGTTCACGCGGCCCTCGAAGTTGCGATTCCCTGAGAGCACCGACACGGCCACGAGGTCGTTGTCGTTGATCGCCTTGGAGATGTTCTCCGGCAGCGGGCCGGAATTGCCGATGCAGGTGGTGCAGCCGAAGCCGACGAGGTTGAAGCCGAGCGCGTCGAGATCCTTCTGAAGGTCGGCCTTCTTGAAGTACTCCTCGACGATCTGCGATCCGGGCGCGAGCGAGGTCTTCACCCACGGCTTGGACTTCAGGCCCTTCTTCACCGCGTTGCGGGCGAGAAGACCGGCGCCGATCATCACGCTCGGGTTCGAGGTGTTGGTGCACGACGTGATCGCCGCGATCACCACGTCGCCGTGGCCGAGATCGTAGTTGGCGTTCTCCACCTTCACGCGCTTGCCGATCTCCTGCGCCTTGCGGAACTCCTTCTCCATGGCGCCGAGGAACTCGGTCTTGGAGGTGTCGAGCGTCACCCGGTCCTGCGGGCGCTTGGGGCCGGCGAGGGAGGGAACCACGTCGGCGAGATCGAGCTCGAGGGTGTCGGTGAAGACCGGGTCCGGCGTCTCGGCGGTGCGCCACATGCCCTGGGCCTTGGCATAGGCCTCGACGAGGGCCACGCGCTCGTCCGTGCGGCTGGTGGTGCGAAGATAATCGATGGTCTTCTGGTCGATGGGGAAGAAGCCGCAGGTGGCGCCGTATTCGGGCGCCATGTTGCCGATGGTGGCCCGGTCCGCCACCGACATGTCGTTGAGGCCGGGGCCGTAGAATTCCACGAACTTGCCGACCACGCCCTTCCTGCGCAGCATCTGGGTGACGGTGAGCACCAGGTCGGTGGCGGTCACGCCCTCGCGGAGCTTGCCCGTCAGCTTGAAGCCGATGACTTCCGGAATCAGCATGGAGACCGGCTGGCCGAGCATGGCGGCTTCCGCCTCGATGCCGCCCACGCCCCAGCCGAGGACGGCGAGGCCGTTGACCATGGTGGTGTGCGAATCGGTGCCCACCAGGGTGTCCGGATAGGCGATCTCCTCACCCGTGGCGGTGTCCTTGCGGGTCCACACGGCCTGGGACAGGAATTCCAGGTTCACCTGGTGGCAGATGCCGGTGCCCGGGGGCACCACGGAGAAGTTCTCGAAGGCGGTCTGGCCCCATTTGAGGAAGCGGTAGCGCTCGCCGTTGCGCTGGTATTCCAGCTCCACGTTGCGGTCGAAGGCGCGGGGCGTGCCGAACTCGTCCACGATCACCGAGTGGTCGATCACGAGATCGACGGGCACGAGCGGGTTGATCTTGCGCGGGTCGCCGCCGAGGTTCTTCATGGCGTCGCGCATGGCGGCGAGATCCACCACGGCCGGAACGCCGGTGAAGTCCTGCATCAGGACGCGGGCGGGGCGGTAGGCGATTTCCTTCTCGTCCTTGCCCTTGTTGTCGAGCCAGGCGGCCACGGCCTCGATATCGGCCTTGGTGACCGTGCGGCCGTCCTCGTAGCGCAGCAGGTTCTCGAGCAGCACCTTCATGGAGAAGGGCAGCTTCGAGGCGCCCTTGAGGCCGTTCTTCTCGGCCTCGACGAGGGAGTAATAGGTGTAGGTCTTGTCACCCACTGTCAGGGTCTGGCGGGCATTGAAGCTGTTGTTGAGCGTCACGGCGAATCCTCGCGTGCATTTGGGTTACGAACAGGTTGTTCGGCCGAAAGCGCGATAAGCGCGCGCCGCTCCGGGGGCGCCCGGACAGGGTGTAAGCGCGCGAGGCGGATTGGACGCCTTGGCGCGCGGCGCAGCCAGGGGTGCTATAGATCATTTCCAACCATCCCGCTACACGGTTTAGAACGGTTCTGGGGTGCAATCAGGGCAGGGGTTCGAGGGTTTGCGTCTGAGCGTTAACAATTTGGCCTGCGAGCGGGGGGAGCGGCGCATCTTCGAGGGCGTGTCCTTCACGCTCTCGGCCGGCGAGGCCCTGGTGATCACCGGCCGCAACGGCGCCGGCAAATCCTCCCTCCTCGACATCCTGGCGGGTCGCCTGCGGCCAGCGGCCGGGGCAATTCATCTGGATGGCGCCGGCGAGCGGACCTTGCCCGAATGCCTGCACTATGTCGGCCACCGCGATGCCCTGAAAGGGGCGCTCACGGCCGAGGAAAACCTCAGCTTCGCCCGCAGCTTCCTCGGGACCCCGGCCCTGAAAACCCGCGAGGCCCTCGAGGCCGTGGGGCTGGCCCATGCGGCCCGCCTGCCGGTGGCCTATCTCTCCGCCGGCCAGCGCCGCCGGGTCGCGCTCGCCCGGCTGCTGGTGGCGCACCGGCCCCTCTGGCTCCTCGACGAGCCGACCTCGGCCCTCGACACCGCCTCCCAGGAAACCCTGCGCCTGATTCTCGAAGAACACCGGGAGAAGGGCGGCATGATCGCGGCCACCACCCATTCGCCGCTGTTCCTGAGGGACGCCAAGGAGATCAGGATCGAGCGCACCCGAACCCCTCCCCCATCCGGATCGGGAACACCCGATCCGGATGGGGGAGGGGGGAAGGTGGGAGAGGGATGATGCTGAGATCCTTCAACGCCCTCCTGATCCGCGACCTGAAGCTCGCCGCCCGCGTGGGCGGCTCGGGGGTCATGGGGCTCATCTTCTTCCTGATGATCGTGACCCTCATTCCCTTCGGCCTCGGGCCCGATCTCAACCTGCTCTCGCGCATCGGCCCGGCGATCCTCTGGATCGCGGCCCTGCTCGCCACCCTCATCGGCCTCGACCGGCTGTTCCAGGCCGACCAGGAGGACGGCTCCCTCGACCTGCTGCGGCTCTCCCATGCGCCGATGGAGGTGGTGGTGCTGGCGAAGGTGGCGGCCTACTGGCTCGTGACCGGCCTGCCGCTCGCCCTGGCCGCGCCCTTCCTCGGCTTCCTTGTGGCGCTCTCGCCGGAGGGGATGCTCGCCATGGTGGCGACGCTTCTCGTCGGGACTCCTGCGCTCACCTTCATCGGGGCGGTGGGGGCGGCGCTCACCGCCTCGCTGCGGCGCGGCGGTCTGATCCTGGCGATCCTCGTGCTGCCCTTCATGATCCCGACCCTGATCTTCGGCGTCTCGGCGGCCAACGCGGCTTTGGGCGGGACGATTCCCTTCGCCACCCCCTTCATCGTGCTCGTCGCCCTGACCTTGTTTGCGGCGGTGGTCGGCACGGTGGGCGCCGCGGCGGCGCTCCGGTCGGGGGAGTAGGGCATGGCCGGGCGCCGCGTGATCCGCCTGCGCCGGTCGCTCGCCGGGCCCGGGCCGGAGCCCGTCTGGCCGGCCGGCATCCGGCCGATTCCGTTCGAGCCGGAGAGGCATGCGGGGCAGGTCCATGCGCTTCTGGTGGAGGCCTATTCACGCGGCGGCGGCACCGTAGAGCCCTTCGCGATCTGGTGGCCGAGCCTGAGGGGCGACTCGGAATACGATCCGGCGCTGGTCTTCATCGCGGCCGACGGGGCGGGAGAGGTTTTGGGCGTGGCGCAGTGCTGGACGAGCGCTTTCGTGAAGGATCTCGCCGTCGCTCCATCGATGCGCCGGCAGGGCCTCGGCTCGGCGCTGCTGCACCACGCCTTCCGGGTCTTCCGCGAGCGCGGCGCCGGCGAAATCGCGCTGAAGGTGGATGCGGACAATCCGTCCGGGGCGCTGCGGCTCTACCGCTCGCTGGGTTTCGAGGAGGTCGAAGCCTATCGATTGGATTAGCGATTGGATTAGCGCTCGAAATCGCTCATTGTGCTGCCCCCGTTCTCTGACTAAAGTCAGAGAATGAACGAGCGCCAGATCCAGCAGGTACGCCGCTTCAACCGCATCGTCACGCAGCATGTCGGCGCGCTGGAGGAGAGCTATCTCCAACGCGGCCGTCCCTTGGGCCAGGCGCGGCTCCTTCATGAGTTCGGGCCCGACGGGGTCGAGGTGCGGGCTCTGCGTGAGAGGCTCAAGCTCGATTCGGGCTATGTCAGCCGGCTGTTACGCTCGCTCCAAGCCCAAGGTCTCGTGACAACCCTCAGTCGGACGGGCGATGGCCGCGTCCGGCATGTCGTCCTCACGGCGAAGGGGCGCGCCGAGCGTGAAACCTACGACGCGCTCTCCGACGAGCTGGCAGCGTCGTTTCTCGTGCCGCTTGAACCCGCTCAACGCGAGCGCCTGGTGAACGCCATGGCCGAGGTGGAACGTCTGCTCCGGGCAGGCGGGGTGGAGCTGCGCCTCGAACGGCCCGACAGCGCTGCGGCACGCGCGTGCCTGAACCAATATTTCCAGGAACTTGCCGAACGCTTCGAGAGCGGTTTCAACCCTGCCCGGAGCAATCCGGCCGGCGACGAGGACATGACGCCGCCGGCAGGGTTCTTCATCGTCGCCTGGCTCGACGGACAGCCCGTGGGGTGTGGGGCGCTTAAAAGAGGAGACGGCGCCACGGGCGAGATCAAGCGGATGTGGACGTCGCCCACCGCACGCGGTTTGGGCATCGCCCGAAAAGTGCTCCGGGCGCTTGAGGAAAAGGCACGGGAATCCGGTCTCGCGAGGCTGCGCCTGGAGACCAACCGCAGCCTGACGGAGGCCCAGGCGCTCTACCGGCAGGAAGGCTATCGGGAGGTCGCTCCCTTCAACCGCGAGCCGTATGCCCATCATTGGTTCGAAAAGCAGCTGTGATCCGGATTCCTAAGAGGGGATGAAAGCCGCCTCGAACCCCTCCTTGCCTTCGCAGGTGAAGGTGAGCACCCGCCCGGTTCCGCGCCGCACCCAGCCCCTCTCGATCATGCGGGACAGAAGGGCGGCACCCAAAGCGCCGCCGAGATGATTGTGGCGCTCGCTCCAGTCGAGGCAGGCGCGGCAGAGGGGGCGGCGGCCCCTCTCCAGCGCCGCGAGATCGATGCCGAATTCGGTGAAGAAGGCGCGGCCCTTGGCGGTGAGGGTCACATCCTTGTCGCCATCGATGAGACCCTGCCGCCGGGCTGCCGTCAGCAGGGCGACGCCCCGCTCGCCGGCAAGATGATCGTAGCAGATCCGGGCGGATCGCAGCGCCGCATCCCTCGGGCCGGTCCGCACCCGGGTGGCGCCGGTGCGCTGGGCGAGGCCCATCAGCGCCTCGAGCACCTGCGCCACATCCGGTCCCGAGAGCCGGAAGTAGCGGTGCCGCCCCTGCTTTTCCGCGGTGAGCAGATTGGCGGCGTCGAGCTTGGCGAGATGACCACTCGCGGTCTGGAGCGTGACGCCCGCGGCCTCGGCGAGCTCGCTCACGGTGAGCGCCCGCCCGTCCATGAGGGCGGTGAGGATGTTGGCGCGGGCCGGATCCCCCAGGAGCGCGGCCACGGAGGCGATGACGGGACCTTCCTTCATCCTTCGACCATAGCCGAAGCATCAACGCCGATCAATCGGCTAAGACCGAACTGTCCCAGTCAACAGGATGCTATTCCATGATCACCTGCTTCATCCGCTACGAGATCGATCCCTTCAAGGCGGAGGCCTTCGCCGAATATGCCCGCGCCTGGGGCCAGGCGATTCCCCGCTGCGGCGCGGACCTCATCGGCTATTATGCGCCCCATGAAGGCTCGGCCACGACCGCCTATGGCGTATACAACATCAGGAGCCTCGCGGATTACGAGGCCTATCGCGAGCGCCTGAGGAACGATCCCGCCGGCCGCGCCAATTACGAATTCGCCAAGCGCGAGCAGTTCATCCGCCGGGAGGACCGCATCTTCCTGCGCCTCGCCTCGGCGCCCCATGGGGAGTTGATCAAGCCATGATCGCGGTGATCTTCGAAGTCTGGCCGGACGGGGAGGACGGGATGCGGCATTATCTCGGCCTCGCCGCAGCCCTGCTCGCCGACCTGAAAGCCATGGACGGTTTCATTTCCGTCGAGCGCTTCCAGAGCCTCAGCGAACCGGGCAAGCTTTTGTCCCTGTCGTTCTGGCGCGACGAGGAGGCGGTGCGGGCCTGGCGCAACCTGCCCTCCCACCGCGCCACGCAAGGGGCGGGCCGCGCGGGAGTCTTTCGCGATTACCGCCTGCGGGTCGCGGCAGTGATCCGCGACTACGGCCTCGACGAGCGCGACGAGGCTCCCGCGGACAGCCGCGCGGCGCACGCCGCCTCAGATGACGAGGAACTCCTTGGAGCTCATCGCGAGATTGGCCGCCAAGCTGGCGATGAGCACCTGCTTGAATGAACCGGTCCCATCCGCATCGTAGTACAACTCGCCCTTGGAGCTGTCGTAGACGATGCGGTCGCTGGGATCGTGAGCCTTCGATCCGGTCCAGAACGCCGACGGAGCCAGCTTGCCGACCTTCAGCTTCGTGAAGACGCTGTTCTCAAGCCTGATCGTGTCGGACACGACGGAGTAGTCCTTGATCGTATCGGCGTTGGCGCGCGACAGCCTGCTGTCGAAGATGAAGCTGTCGGCGCCCGTTCCGCCCGTCATGACGTCCCTGCCCGTGCCGCCGGCGAGGCGGTCGTTCCCGGTTCCGCCGAGGATGTGGTCGGAGCTCCCGCCGCCGATCAGAAGGTCGGATCCTGCCCCACCCGAAAGGCTGTCGACGCCGCCCAGACCACGCAGCTCGTCGTTTGCGGCGCTGCCGAGGAGGGTATCCCTGCCGCCGCTGCCCTCCCAGAGCTGAAGCGCGTTCGTGATCCGGTAGATGGTCACGGTCGCCGGGTTGGCATCCGGCGCCCAGGCATGGCGCTCGATCGTCCCCCTGCTTCCCGTTGCATTGTCGACCGTCTCGATGGTCCTGCCCGAAACAGACAGCACGAGGAGGGTATGCTGCGCCTGGGACGGATTGACGTAGTCGAAACGGATGATGTCGCCCGGCTTCAAGCGGGCCTGCCAGTTGGGGTCGGGGTTCGAATCTCCCCGGTGCACCACCGTCCACTGACCGCCATCCCGGTTCTCGCGCAGGTTCCTGATCGCGCCGGATTCCCAGGGCAGCGGCGCTCCGGCGGCGGCTGCGATGTCGCTGGCGATGTCATGGCAGCCGTCCGGGGAATAGGTCCCCCTGTAGGCATTCCCGTACAAGGACGCCACCTTGACGATCTCCGAGGCCGTGGCCCTGTAGGGCGTGGGGTCCTGATAGATGGAAGGGACGAGCGAAATCTTGAACCATGTGAAGGTGCTGGATCCCGTCTGCACGCCGAAGCTGAGCTCCGGGCAGATCTCGGCGCCGGCCGTGAGCGTCAGCCCGGACAGCTCGTTTGCGGGGACGAAGAACGAGCCCTTGTCCTGCTTGGCGCCTTTGAAGGTGAAATGGGCGCTGGCTCCGACGTTGCCCCAGAATCCCCTGGTTCCGTTGACGGTGTCCCGGCTCTCGAACCAGTAGCCGGAATATCCGCCGTCCGCGAAAAACCTTGCAAGATAGGTTTCCATATTGATGACGGTGCCGGGAGCGGCACGGATCGTAATGGGAATCGAATTCGCGACGGCTTTGACCATAACGATCCTCTCGTTTCATCGCTCGCTTGGCCGAAAGGGGGCTATGTTTACGGGGAGTATTCTTCGCCCTGGCTCGCCGGTGGACTACGCGAGGAATAGACTTGCCAAATACTGTAAAAAACGCCGCCCCAACATTATGGGAAGGCACAATAGACGCCGCAGCAACCTGGAAGAACTGTTCTTTCGAGGTATTTTCCCTTGCTCAGCGGAAGTTTCGCTGCGGCAGGCTACGGCCTCAGGCTGATCCCGAAAGCCTGCTCGATGGCGGGCTTGCCGTCCCGCTCCACCCGGTAGATCGCCCGGTAGAGGCCGGGCGGGAAGCCGCCGGGCGGCGGCCTCGTTCCGGCGAAGATCATCGACTGCGCCTTGTCGCGGTCGAGCGGCTGAGCCCTGTTCTGGGCCACCGGCTTGCCGTCCGGGCCGAAGAGGGTGAGGATCTGCACATCGCCGCCCTTCAGGTTGATGGCGCGGGCGAAGGCGACGAGGGCAGGGGAGCGCGTGGTGGGCGTCTCCTGCTCGGCCGTGCCCGCTTCGATGGCCTCCATGGTCACCGGTCCGGGGGCAAAGCCTCTGTTGAGCACGGCACCGGCCTGGTAGGCGAGCTGCCGCTGGAGCGAGGCCTCCCACAGGGACTTGCCGCCGCCGCAGGATTGTTCCGGCGCGCCGTAGGCAAAGGGATCGACCGGCTTGCCGTCCTTGAGGAGCGTGAAGTGGAGGTGGGGAAACTCGGTCAGGCCGGAAAGGCCGACGCGGCCGATCTTCTCGCCCGCCTTCACCTCCCGGCCGGAGCGCACCGTGAGGCTGCCCTTCGCCATGTGGCAATAGGCGGTGCGCCAGCCCTGGCCGTGATCGATCACCACGGCGTTGCCGCAGCCGATCTGGCTGATCTTGTCGCGGGTCTCCTGCGTCGCGACCGCGTCGGGGACGCCTTCGCGGGTGCTGGCAACCTTGCCGTCCGCCGCAGCCACCACATCGACGCCGGCCTGCTGCGCCAGCATGTTCGGCAGGCGGAAGTCGGTTCCATCGTGGCCGTCCTCCCCCTGCGCGCCGCACTGATAGTCGCGCATGGCCGGCGACGGGTCGTGGTCCATGTGCTTCTGGATGAAGCAGCTACGCCCGATCTCGCAGGCGACCGGCAGGCGCAGCGTGATGTCCTGCGCCGCGGCCGGAAGCGCGAGCAGGCCGAGGCCGACGAGGCCGGGCAATCCAGGAAGCATGGTCGCTCCGCAACAGAGATGCGAGACTATAGGCCCGTCCGGATGGCGAATGAAAGGCGGGCCGTTTCTTTCCTGCCCGCGAGGGGAAGGGCACGGCGCCATGCCCTACGGACATTTCCGGAATGCTCAAACCCGCGCAAACCCGCTAAAAGCCCAAATCCTGGCGAAAACGTTATTGGCCCTGCGATGATCTCCACGTTGCAGGCCTCCCCCGAGACCGCTACATCGAGCCCATGATCCGAGAGCTTGCCAATCCGACCCGCTTCATGAGCCTCAGCGGCACGCTCCTGCCATGGGTGGGGGGCCTCGCCGCGCTTCTCGTGGCCGCAGGCCTCTACATGGTCTGGTTCGTCGCCCCCGCCGACTACCAGCAGGGCGAGACGGTCAAGATCATGTACCTGCACGTGCCGGCGGCCTGGCTGTCCCTGTTCTTCTACATGGTCATGGCCTCGTCCGCGCTGGGCACCCTCGTGTGGCGCCATCCGCTGGCGGACGTGTCGCAGAAGGCCGCCGCTCCCATCGGCGCGGCGTTCACGCTGATCTGCCTCGTCACCGGCTCGCTCTGGGGCAAGCCCATGTGGGGCACCTACTGGCAGTGGGACGCGCGCCTCACCTCCATGCTGGTGATGCTGCTGATCTATCTCGGCATTCTCGCGCTGTGGCGGGCCATCGAGGAGCCGAACCGGGCCGCCCGGGCGGTTTCGATCCTTACCCTCGTGGGTGCGGTGAACGTGCCCATCGTGAAGTTTTCCGTCGACTGGTGGAACACCCTGCACCAGCCGGCCTCCGTGTTCCGCATCGACGGGCCGACGATCCACACCTCCATGCTCGTGCCGCTGCTCATCGTGGCCGTGGGCTTCACCCTCACGGGCGTCGCCCTGCACCTTGCCGGCATGCGCACGGAGATCCTGCGGCGCCGGGTGCGCACGCTCACCATCCTCGAGGCCGAGCGCCTCGACGCACAGGCGGCCTGACACCCATGTCGCACGGCTTCTTCATCGCCTTCTCCTACATCGTGACCGCGCTCGTGGTGGCGGGCCTGATCCTGCGCGCGGTGATCGACCACCGCATGCAGGTGCGCGCGCTCGCCGAGCTCGAGGCGCGCGGCGTCGGCCGGAGGTCGCGCCGTGGCTGAGGCGGCCGCTCCCTCCCGCTCCCGGCTGATCTTCGTGCTGCCGGCCCTCGTCTTCATCGGGCTCACCGTGCTGTTCGCCGTGCAGCTGACCTCGGGCAGGAACCCCGCCGAGCTGCCCTCCGTGCTCATCAACAAGCCCGTGCCCGTCTTCAGCCTCGCGCCCCTCGAAGGGCTCACCGCGGGCGGCAAGCCCGTGCCGGGCTTTTCCAACGAGGATCTCAAGGGCCGCGTCACGGTGGTGAATGTCTGGGCCTCCTGGTGCGCGCCCTGCCGCCAGGAGCACCCCCTGCTGGTGGATCTCGCCAAGGACCCGTCCGTCCGGGTGGTGGGCATCAACCAGAAGGACAAGCCGGAGAACGCCCGCCGCTTCCTCGGGGCGCTCGGCAACCCCTATGCCGCCGTCGGCGTGGACCCCAACGGCCGCGCCTCCATCGACTGGGGCGTCTACGGCGTGCCGGAAACCTTCATCGTCGGCCCCGACGGCACCATCCGCCACAAGCATATCGGACCCCTGACGCCGGAGAATTTTGGGGCATTCAAGGAAAAGTTGCGGACGGTCGCGAATAGGTAATAGAGTTGCGATGCCTCATCGCTTCTCTAGTGATTTATGCCAGCCATCGACTCCAGTCCGATTCCTTACACCTCTGCTGAAACGCAGACCTACTATCTTTCGCGGCCCCATTCGGCCTTTGCTCTGACCGTGAGCATCACGCTCACTGTCGTCCCGCTTCTGGTCCTGGCATGGTTCAGCTTGGATCCGGACTGGATGCCAGAGAAGCCAGATTTCTCGAATTCCTCGATGCGGAGAAGGGGCTTCATCTATGCTCTGATCGGGTGGGCTCTCTTCGTGCTCTTCATGAAGCTGCCGTTTTGGATCAGGATCCCCTTCCTTGTTTGGTCGAGCTACAAATTCCTGCGGTTCTTTGCCGTTTTAGGCATCCGAGCATTTGATAAGAAACCCGATTTCGTAATCTCACCTGAAGGTGTCAGTGGCTGGAGCGGTCGCGGTTTTCACCACGTGCCTTGGTCTGCAATCACAGAGCTCCGTGTAACACTTCATCAGACAAAGTTCTGGGGCTTCGATGTCGGTTCTCCGAAGAAGAGAATTACGCTTTATGGTCCCGAAACAGGGCCGAGGCGCTTCTTCGATACGCTTCCTCCGAAGAAGATAGAGATCAATTATTGTCAGGGACCTTTCCCGGAAAAGTCAGAGAACATTCTCCGTGTCGTCCGCCAGTACCGTCCAGATCTCGTGAAGGATGAAGATCTCACCGATCTGGCTCAAAGCTGTTAGTTGCCGAATCCCGCGCGCTTGAGGCGGTTGATCGCCACGTCCAGCGCCGAGAGAAAAACCGAACGGTCTTTCGCCGAAAACGGCTTCGGCCCGCCGGAGACCTCCCCCATGGCGCGCAGGTCCTCCATCAGGTTGCGGGTGGCGAGCGCCATGCCGACGGAGGCTTCCGTGAACGGCTTGCCCGTCGGCCCGATCACCTCGGCCCCCGCCTTCACGCAGCGGCTCGCCAGCGGGATGTCGGCGGTGACCACGACGGCGCCGCGCCCGGCGCGCTCGGCGATCCAGTCGTCCGCCGCGTCGAAGCCTGCGCTCACCACCACGCGCTCGATCAGCGGGCTCTGCGGCACCTGCATGAAGGCATTCGACACCACGAAGACCTTCACCCCGTGCCGTTCGGCCACCCGGTAGATTTCGGGCTTCACCGGGCAGGCATCCGCATCCACATAAATCGTGATCGGCTGGAAGCTCTCGCTCATGGACCATATATTCCTGTGAGGTGCGGAGTTGCCGCCGAGGTTAAACGGCAGTTCATGGTGGCGTAACGGATCCGTCATGCGCGCTGGGGCAGTCCAGTGACATAACGCAACAACTCCTTGGGGAGCAAAAGGAAGCCCGTGACCCCCCGATCCCGCACCCGCGCCGCCCTGGGCCTGCTCAACACCCTGCGCACGACGCCGGTCCTCAGCGACGCCACGCACCGGCTGATCCGCGAGGCGGACACCGGCGCCCTGCAGCGGGCGGGGCTCGCCCGCATGGTCACGGCCGGGCTGCTGCTGCTCGCCGTCATCCTCGCCACGGCGGGCGTCGAGCTCGACAGCCCGATGGCCCGCAAGCAGATCCATGCGGCGCAGCTCACCCTCGTCCTGTTCGGCGCCCTCGGCTGGGTGGGAGCCTGGCTTGCCTCGAAGCGGATCGCCATCGCCAGGCTGCCCTATATCACGGCCATTCTCGATGCGGTCCTCATTCTCGGCAATCTCGGCTACAGCCATTGGGGCTTAGGGATTCCCGGCAGCCTCTTTGCCGCCTTTCCCGTGGTCTGGGTGGTGCCCATCGCCATGGGGGCCGCCGCGATCCATTACCAGCCGCGGCTCCAGGCCTTCGTGGCGGCCGTCTATGTCGTCGGGCTGTCCCTTCTCGCCTTCGGCGGCGGGTTGGTCAGTCCGGCGGAGCGCCAGCAGGACCTCGCCGAGATCGTGGGGCTGTTCTCGATGCAGGCCAACATGGTCCGCATCGTCATGGTCTTTGCCGCCGCCCTGATCCTGATCCTGGTGGCGCGCCAGGGGCGGCTGATGCTGGAGCGGGCGGTGCGCGAGACCACCCTGCGGGCCAACCTCACCCGCTACCTGCCGCGCGAGCTCGCGCCGATCCTCACGGACCAGGCCTTCGCTTCCTTGCGCCAGGGGCGGCGCATCCCGGTGACGGTGATGTTCGTGGACATCCGCGCCTCCACCACCTTCGGCGAGACCATGGAGCCGGCGCAGCTCGCCGTGTTCATCACCTCGTTCCGCCGGCGCGTGCTGCGCGCCGCGGCCCGGCACGGCGGCGTCATCGACAAGTTCACCGGCGACGGGGCGCTCATCCTCTTCGGCGTGCCGGGCGCGCAGGAGGGCGATGCGCGCCGCGCGCTCGCCTGCGCCCGCACCCTGCTCGCCCTGATCGCGCGCTGGAACGCCAAGCGCGGCTTCGACCCGCCGGTGCGGCTCGGCATCGGCATCCATACGGGCGACGTGTTCTGCGGCGTGGTGGGCGACGAGAGCCGCCTCGAATTCACCGTGGTCGGCGAGACCGTCAACATCGCCTCGCGCATCGAGCAGGCGACGAAGACCACGGGCTGCGAACTCCTCGCCTCGCGGGAAACCGTGGTGGCGGCCGGCGAGGAGGACCTCTGGACGGAGGTGGAGTGCGATCCCCTGCCGGGGGTCACGCGCAGGATGGTGCTGATGAAGCCGGTGGGGTGACGACTCTCGCATACTTCACCGTCATGGCCGGGCTTGTCCCGGCCATCCACGCCTTCAAGCCCGGTCATCATATACTCAACCTCATCCTGAGGAGGTCGCGGAGCGACCGTCTCGAAGGAGGATCCGGAGGGCACTGAACCCTCCTTCGAGACGCAGCCTGACGGCTGCTCCTCAGGATGAGGTCTGAGGGTAAAAAGACGTGGATCCCCCGGGACAAGCCCGGCCATGGCGAGGAAGTCGGGCGTCTAAACCTCTTCCGCCTTCTTGACCTCGTGCTTCAGCAGCAGAGGCGTCTGGGCGAGGGCGAAGGCGATGGTGAGGGGCATGATGCCGAAGACCTTGAAGCTCACCCAGAAATCCGTGGTCTGCGTGCGCCAGACGATCTCGTTGAGGGCGGCGAGCGCGAAGAAGAACAGGGCCCAGCGGAAGGTGAGCTTGCGCCAGCCCTCCGCGTCGAGCTCGAACACGCTGTCGAGCACGATCTGGAGCAGGGGCTTGCGGAAATAGAGGCCGCCCAGCAGCACCAGCCCGAACAGGGCGTTCACGATGGTGGGCTTGAGCTTGATGAAGATCTCGTCCTGCAGGAACAGGGTGAGCCCGCCGAACACCACCACCACGATGCCCGACACCACCGGCATGATCGGCAGCTTGCGGGTGAGCACGTAGCTCACGCCGAGGGCGATCACCGTCGCCACGATGAAGATTCCCGTGGCGGCGAAGATGCGCTGGTTTTCCGCGAAGCCGAACCGGTCCCCGTAGGCATTGCCGAGGAAGAACAGGACGAGCGGTCCGAGCTCGAGGGCGAGCTTGAGGAGGGGAGGCAGGCGCTTTTCGTCGGTCATGAGGTTGCTTCCAGTCCGGCAATGGCTTTCGCGAAATCCCGTGCGGTGAATGGCTCCAGATCCTCCACTCCCTCGCCGACGCCGATGAAGTGCACCGGCAGGCGGAATTTTTCGGCGAGCGCCACCAGGATGCCGCCCCGCGCCGTGCCGTCGAGCTTGGTCATCACGAGGCCGGTCACGCCCGCCGCCTTCCGGAACAGCTCCACCTGGCTCACCGCGTTCTGGCCCACCGTGGCATCGAGCACGAGAAGGGTGGCGTGCGGCGCGCTCGGATCGAACTTCTTGACCACGCGCACGATCTTTTCGAGCTCGGCCATGAGCCCGGCCTTGTTCTGCAGGCGGCCGGCCGTGTCGATGAGCAGCACGTCGCTGCCGCTGGCCTTCGCCTCCTGGAGCGCATCATAGGCCAAGCCCGCCGCGTCGGCACCCTGCTCGCGGGCGAGCACCGGCGCGCCGACCCGCTCGCCCCAGACCTTCAGCTGCTCGATGGCGGCGGCGCGGAAGGTGTCGCCGGCGGCGAGCATCACCTTCAGGCCTTGGCTGCGGAATTTCTGGGAGAGCTTGCCGATGGTGGTGGTCTTGCCGGCCCCGTTCACCCCGACCATCAGGATGACGAAGGGTTTTTGATTGCGGTCGACGGCGAGCGGCTGCGCCACGGGCTGGAGCACCTTCTCCACCTCGCTCGCCAGGATCGCCTTCACCTCCTGCGGCGAGATCTCCTTGTTGTAGCGCCCGGCCGAGATCGCCTCGGTGATGCGCATCGCCGTGGGCACGCCGAGATCGGCCTGGATCAGGGCATCCTCCAGCTCTTCCAGGGTCGCGGCGTCGAGCCGGCGCTTGGTGAAGAGGCCGGTGACGCTCTCGGAGAGCGACGAGGAGGTGCGGCGCATGCCCTCCGTCAGGCGCTGCCACCAGCCGCGGGCCGGGGCGGGCGCGGCCTCGGGCGCAGGCGCTGCCTCGGCGGGGGCGGGTCCGGGCACCGCCATGTCCGCGGCGGTGATGTCCGGGCGCAGGGCGGGGCCGCTCTCGGTCGCGACGCGGGGCAGCGGCTCCTGCGGGTTGGTGCCCTCCGGATCGAGGCCCTCGACCGGCTGGAGGTCCGCGCCCGCGAGTTCGGCCGGGACCTTGCTTTCCTCCGGGGTGTCCGGGGAGGCGGCGGTCACGGTGGAGGGAGCGGCCGCGAGATCGTCCGCGCCGGTCGCCGGCGGGGAGGGCATCGCCTCCGGCTCGCCCCCCGCCTGCGGGGTGCCCGGCACGGGCTCGGGGGGCGGAGCCGGCTCAGCCTTGCGCCCGAACAGGCGGGAGAGGAATCCGGGCTTGTCGGGCTTCGATTCGGCCATGGGTCTCGCTTTGCCTTGTACGCTGTGCCTGAATTAACGCAGATGCCCCGATCGCGCATCGAACCATGCGCTCTCACGAAGCGTCGGATCGGATGAATCGCGAAAGCGGGTTCCACTTTCGGGTCCGATGCTCTAGCCGAGGCACCATGAATGCGGAAGAGATAGTGAGCCGATTGCTGTATCGCGATGCCCTGATGCTCGTGATCGACAAGCCGGCCGGTTTGCCCGTCCACCCGGGACCCAAGGGCGGCGAAACCCTGTTCCATCACCTCGATTCCTTGCGCTTCGGCCTGCCGCGCCGCCCGGAGGCCGCGCACCGGCTCGACAAGGATACCTCCGGGTGCCTGGTGCTGGGCCGCCATCCCAAGGCCATCGCCCGCCTCAACGAGCTGTTCCGGACGAACGAGGTCGACAAGGTCTACTGGGCCGTGGTCGAGGGCGGACCCAAGGAGGAGGAAGGCGAGATCGACCTCCCCCTCGCCCCGAAATCGCCGGACCGCGGCTGGTGGATGAAGGTGGACCCGAAGGGCCAGCCTTCGCTGACGCGGTGGCGGGTGCTGGGGCGGAGCCACACCTCCCCCTCGAGGGGGGAGGTCGCGCCGGAGGCGCGGGAGGGGGTGGAAGCACGACCATCGTCGGTGCTGCCACCCCACCCCGGATCGCTGACGCGCTCTGCCCCTCCCCCTCCAGGGGAGGGTGAAAAGCCCCTCACCCTGCTCGAGTTGCGGCCGATCACCGGCCGCACCCATCAGCTGCGGGTCCATTGCCAAGCCTCGGGCTTTCCGATCCTGGGCGATCCGATCTACGGCACGGCGCCGCGCTTCGGCGGACCGGGCCTGCACCTGCATGCCCGCAGCGTGACCGTACCGCTTTATCCGAGGAAGCCGCCGATCCTCGTGGAGGCGCCGGTGCCGGCGCATATGCGGGAGCAGGTGTCGACGTGCGGCGTCATGGTAGACGGTGTGGACGGTCCGACCTGACACCCTCTTCGTCATCACCGGCCTTGTGCCGGTGATCTCGCTTCTGGAAAGCGCGACGCTTTTCCACTCGGGATGGCCGGGACAAGCCCGGCCATGACACGGGAGTGTTGCGTCAGTAAGCCTGGATACGGCGGGCTCTTATCAGCTCATTGAGCAATTTTGACCGTAGCAACGAGCCCTGATGATCCATCCGCAAAAACGCGGCTCTCACAAGAGACAATTTCACCGGGTTTGAATGGCCACTCTTCGGTGGCAGCATCATCCGACGACAAGAGGACGAAGGTGTTCGAGCGTAGCTCAATGGCCTCGACAGGTCGCCAGACTTGCGTCCCTTCATTGAGAAGCTCGACATAGATCGTTGTTTTCAGAAAATCCGACATCACGCCGCCAGCAGGTCCTTGCCGTCGTGTCCGGCGATGGTCACCGGCACGATCTCGCCCGGCGTCACCTCGCCCGCGAACCGCACCAGCGTGAACCCTTCCGTGCGGCCGAGCCGGTTCGTCTCGACGAGCACGTTGCGCCGCGCGCCGACCTCCTCCGACAGGTGCTTCAGCAAAGCGGCCTCGCCCTTCTCGCGCAGGCGCCTTGCGCGCTCCTTCACCACGTCGCGCGCCACCTGCGGCATACGCGCGGCCGGCGTGCCGGGGCGGGGCGAGAAGGGGAAGACGTGCAGATGCGTCAGCCCGCATTCCTCGACGATGTCCAGGGAGCGGGCGAACATCTCCTCGGTCTCGGTCGGGAAGCCCGCGATGATGTCGGCGCCGAAGACCATGTCGGGGCGTAAGGCTTTCACCTGCTCGCAGAAGGCAATCGCGTCCTTGCGCAGATGGCGGCGCTTCATGCGCTTCAGGATCATGTCGTCGCCGGCCTGCAGCGAGAGATGCAGGTGCGGCATCAGGCGAGGCTCGGTCGCGATCACGTCGAGAAGATCGTCGTCCGCCTCTACCGAGTCGATGGAGGAGATCCGAAGCCGCTCCAGCTCGGGCACGTGGCGCAGCAGGCCCTTCACCAGGGTGCCGAGCTTCGGCTCGCCGGGCAGGTCCTTGCCGTAGCTCGTGATGTCGACGCCGGTGAGCACCACCTCCCGGGAGCCGTGCTCCACGAGGGTCCGCACCTGCTCCACCACCGCGCCCATGGGCACGGAGCGGGAATTGCCGCGGCCGTAGGGAATGATGCAGAAGGTGCAGCGGTGGTCGCAGCCGTTCTGCACCTGCACGAAGGCGCGGGTGCGTCCGCGCATGCCGTCGATGAGGTGCACGGCGGTTTCCTTCACCGCCATGATGTCGTTGACCAGAACCTTCTCCGTGAGGCCCACGCCGAAATCGCGCAGGCCGGCCCAGGTCTCGGCCTTCATCTTCTCGTGGTTGCCGACGACCTGAGACACCTCAGGCATGGCCGCGAAGGTCTCGGGCTCGACTTGAGCCGCGCAGCCCGTCACGATGATGCGCGCACCGGGCCTCTCGCGGGCGATCCTGCGGATCGACTGGCGCGCCTGGCGCGTCGCCTCGCCCGTGACCGCGCAGGTGTTGACGATCACCACCTCGCCGAGTCCCGCCTCTTCCGCATGGCGCTGCATGGCCTCCGACTCGTAGGTGTTGAGCCGGCAGCCGAAGGTGACCACTTGGACGCGATTCTGCGTCGAGGTGGTCATCCCCGGCGAGCGCAGCGAGGGAAGGGGATCCCGTTCCATCAGGCCACCTCCGCGAAGAGGGCAGGGGAGAGGGTGCCCTCGTGCTCCAGCTCGGTCGGGCCGGTCATGAGCACGTGGTCGTCGCCTTCGCGCCATTCGATGACGAGGTCGCCGCCGGGCAGGCTCACCACGGCCCGGCGGCCGGTGAGCCCCTTGCGGGCCGCCGCCACGAGGGTGGCGCAGGCGGCCGAGCCGCAGGCCCGGGTGGCGCCCGCGCCGCGCTCCCAGACGCGCAGCACGATGTGCTCGGGGCCGGCGACCTGGGCAAACGAGATGTTGGCGCGCTCCGGCAGGGCCGGATCGCGCTCGAAGGCCGGCCCGATGGCGGCGAGATCGTAGGCCGCCGCATCCCCGACCCAGAAGATCACATGCGGATTGCCCATGCTCACCGCGGAGGGGCCCTGCAGCTCGGGTGCTTCGGGCAGCCTGGTGTCGAGGGCAACGACGCGGGTGTCCGGATAGGGATCGCGCAGGGGGATCTCGTTCCAGGCAAGCCGCGGCGGGCCCATGTCGACGGTGAAGACCCGGTCGGAGACGCGCTCCACGGGCAGGAGCCCGGCCTTGGTCTCGAGCACGAGGTCGCGGTCCACAGGGCGGCTCATGACCGGATCCGACGTCATCGCCCAGGCGACGCAGCGGGTGCCGTTGCCGCAGGCGCCGGATTCCGAGCCGTCCGTGTTGTAGATGCGCATGTAGGCGTCGGTGCCCGGCGTCACCGGGTCGTGCAGCACCATGAGCTGGTCGAAGCGCGAGCGCGGATCGGCCGCGATGGCGCGCGCCTCCGCCGGGCTCACCCGATGGGGGGAGCCGCGCAGGTCGAGCACGGTGATCTCGTTGCCGAGACCGTTCATCTTCAGGAAGCGGCTGTTCGAAAGGGCACTCATGGGGCCGTATATGGCTGAAAATGCCGGAAATCGCGAGAGGGGTCGGCGCGGCCTGCTGCGATCTGTCCCCCAACCGAGGGCAACGATGCTCTCGCCGCTGCCCTGAAACCCCCCTATGGTGCAGCAAGGTATCCTTCCATGATTCGCGGGTTAGGCGTTCTTCCCATGCGGCTGCGCTCTTCTCATCTGGCTCTTGTCCTGGCCCTCTGCTCCGGCGTCGCCCTGGCGCAAACCCCTCCCGCGGCCGCCCCGACACCGGCCGCTCCGGCCCCGGCCGAAGCTCCGGCTCAGCCCCCGGCTCCCGCCGCCCCTTCCACTCCGGCCCCGGCCGCTCCCGCGAGCCCCGCGCCGGCGCAGCCGCCGGGCCGCGCCACGCTCTTTCCGAACCCGAGCGATCCGACCGGGGTGGAGGAGGGCGTGCTCGTCTCCAAGCCCGCGGTGATGCTCTCCGGCACCAGCACCTGGGACGAGGCCTACGACAGCCTGAAGAGCGCCTTCGCCAGGCTCGACGCCGAGATGAAGAAGGCGGGGGTGAACCCCGCGGGTCGGCCTCTCGCGATCTTCGTCGACACGGACGACGACGGCTTCAAATACGAGGCGATGGTGCCGATCGAGGCGGTGCCCGGGGGCAAGACCGAGCTGACCCCCGAGATCAAGTTCGGCAAGACGCCGGAGGGCAAGTCCTTCCGCTTCGTCCACAAGGATGCCTATGACGAGATCGACGGCACCTACGAGACGATCACGGCCTATCTCGACATCAAGGAGATCGTGGCCAAGGACGCCTTCATCGAGGAATACGTGAGCGACTTCACGGATTCGCAGGACACCAATTTCGAGGTGAACATCTACGTTCAGCCGAAGGAATGATCGCGCTCTTCGACCTCGACGGCACCCTGACGGACCCCAAAACCGGTATCACCCGCTCGATCCAGTATGCCTTGGATAGGCTGGGGCGCCCCGTTCCGGACGCGGACGAACTCACCTGGATGATCGGTCCGCCCCTGATCGCGAGCTTCACGAAGCTGCTCGGCAGCCCCGAGGATGCACAGGAGGCCCTGCGCCTCTACCGGGAGCGGTTCGGGGCGAGCGGCCTGTTCGAGAACGAGGTCTATGAGGGTATCCCGGCCCTGCTCCAGGATCTGCGGGACCAGGGCGTCCGACTCTTCGTCGCGACGTCGAAGCCTCATGTCTATGCGCGGCGGATCCTCGACCATTTCGAGCTGTCGCGCTTCTTTGCCGGGATCTACGGCTCGGAGCTGGACAACCGAAATGCCGACAAGCGCGATCTCATCCGGCATATCCTCGAGCAGGAGCGCTTCGACCCGGCACGCGCCGTCATGATCGGCGACCGGGAGCACGATGCCATCGGGGCAAAGGCCAATGGGCTGGCAAGCATCGGCGTGACCTGGGGCTACGGCTCACGCCAGGAACTGCTCGACGCCGGCGTCGCCTGCCTCGTGGATGCTCCGCAGGACCTCGCGGAGTCGATCCTCACACGGGCGGCGACCATGCCTCGCCCGGCCGCAGCGCCCTGAAGCGGTCTGCCGGGATCTCGGCGGCCTGGAGCGCGGCGGCGAGATCCTGCGGCGGCTCCTCGATGCCCTCGTCGGTGAGCCGGAACGTGCCCCAATGGTGGCCCAGCGCCTGCTCGGCCTCGACGATGCGCAGCACCTTCACGGCATCCTCCGGGTTCATGTGCTGCGGCTGCATGAACCAGCGCGGCTCGTAGGCGCCGATGGGCAGATGCGCCAGGCGCGGCCTGCCGAAGCGCTCACGCACGGCGTGGAAGATTTTTCCGTCGCCGAAGCCCGTGTCGCCGACGTGGTAGATCGTGCCGGCCGGCGTGGTGAGCACATAGGCGCACCAGAGCGCCATGCGCCGGTCGTTGATGCCCCGCGCCGACCAATGATAGGCGGGCTCGAGATGGGCCGTGACGCCGCTGCCGAGGTCGACGGCGCCGCCCCAGTCCCGCGTCTCGACCGGGATCTCTGGATGCTCGGCCCGGATCACCGCGTCGTTGCCGAGCGGCGCCACGATCTTGGGCCGGTGCCGCTGCCAGAGCATCCCTAGGGTCTCGGTGTCGAGATGGTCGTAGTGGTTGTGCGTGATCAGCACCACGTGGATGGGCGGGAGATCCTCAAAGGCGATGCCGGGCGGGTTGACCCGCTGGGGGCCGGCGAAGGAGACGGGGCTCGCCCGCTCGGAGAAGACCGGATCGGTGAGGATGTTGAGGCCGGCCACCTGGATCAGGAACGAGGCGTGGCCGATCAGCGCGCTGCGCAGGCCCTGCACCTCGGCCGGGGGCTTGTCCCGGAACGGGCTCGGGAAGCTCTCCGGCCAATCCCTGCGCCCACCGCCGAGCCGCCAGCGGGCGAGCTCGAAGAGACCCTTGTCCTGCGGCTGGCCGGGCGTGAAGAACCGCACCCCGTCGAAATGGTCGCTCACGGGGCCTTCATAGTAGCGGTTGCGTGACCGGGCAGCCGTTGCCCAACCGATCAGCCCAGTCGCGGTGAGAGCGGGCAAGCTCACAACTTTAAGGAATGTACGACGTTTCATGGGAAACCTGTGCAAGAGGCTTAAGCGTGGTGCGCCATACCTGTCTTCGCAAGAGGTTGGGCTGAACGACTTGATGGCCCAATCCCCTAATTGATGAGCTGCGCTCGAGATTGACTCCTCAAGATAGAGGCAACAGAATGAAATAACATAAGAACCCTTGTCGAATGGTCGATTTGGTGTTGCCGATCCCCGAGCATGCTGGAGACATCGGTGAAGAGCCATAACCCCGCCTCTGTCTGGCAGGTGCCGGATCCCTTTCGTCCCATCTATTCCCATGCCTTCGAGGTTCCTGCCGGGAAGCGCCTTCTGTTTATCTCTGGACAGTTCGGGGTCGCGCCCGATGGAGCGCTGTCGCCTCAGTTCGAACACCAGTGCGAGCAGGCGATGGACAACGTTGAAGCTTTGCTGGCCGCAGCCGGGATGAACACGACCAATCTGGTGAAGGTCACCTACTTCCTGACTTGCTCTAACGATGCGCCGATGCTCGGAGAGATCCGGCGCAGACGTTGGAGCATGAGTGAAGCACCCTCCGTCACCGCTCTCGTCGTCTCAGCCCTGGCCCGACCGGAATACGTGATCGAAATCGAAGCGATCGCCGCCGATGGGGGCTAGGAACCTGTTGCTGTGGAGGCGGGATGAGGCTTGTTTGGGCCAATTTCTTGACTCGCCGGCCGCTTTCCTCTATCGCCTGACCGCAAATCTGCAGAGCGAGCCCTTTTGAGCCGCCGCCCAGCCCGAGAGGCTGGAGGTCAACGTCCGACAGCGCGATGCGCCCTCGGGCGCGCTTTCATTTGGGTTTACTCGACCGTCATGACCAGGCTCGAGCCGGTCATCCACGCCTTCCGCCCTGGTGCTTGAAAGACGTGGATGGCCGCATCAAGTGCAGCCATGACGAAACAGGATGGTAGCGGATGTCGGACAAAGCCCTGCGCATCGAGGACGCGATCAACGAGACCTGCCCGTGGTCGGGGAAGCCGATCGCGGCGGATTCGCTCACCCTCTATCGCGGCGAAGTGGTCGGCTTCTGCAATCCGGGCTGCCGCGACAAGTTCGAGGCGGCCATCAGCCACTTTGAAAAAGCCCTTGAGGATCGCGATGTACCTCTCATCGCAAGAGGAATTGAGTGATCATGTTCGAAGGCCTGTCCGATAAGCTCTCCAACATCCTCAGCTCGCTGACGCGCCGCGGGGCACTCACCGAGGAGGATGTCAACGCGGCCCTGCGCGAGGTCCGCCGCGCCCTGCTGGAGGCCGACGTGGCGCTGGAGGTGGTGCGCTCCTTCACGGACAAGGTGCGCGCCCGCGCGGTCGGCGCCGAGGTGGTCAAGTCGGTCTCCCCCGGCCAGCAGGTGGTCAAGATCGTCCACGACCAGCTCGTGGAGATGCTGGGCTCCGATGCGGAGGTGATCAGCCTCAACGCGGTTCCGCCGGTGGGCATCCTCATGGTCGGCCTCCAGGGCTCCGGCAAGACGACGACGACCGCCAAGATCGCCCGGCGCCTGAAGGATCGCGAGAACCGCAAGGTGCTCATGGCCTCCCTCGACACCCGCCGCCCCGCCGCCCAGGAGCAGCTCGCGGTTCTGGGCAAGCAGGTGGGCGTCGACACGCTGCCCATCGTCGCCGGCCAGAGCGCGGTGCAGATCGCGCGGCGGGCCATGGAGGCCGCGCGGCTTGGCGGCTACGACGTGGTGATGCTCGACACCGCCGGCCGCGTCACCGTGGACGAGGCCCTGATGGTGGAGGCCGCGGAGGTGCGCGCCGCCACCAACCCGCACGAGGTCCTGCTCGTGGCGGACGCGCTCACCGGCCAGGACGCGGTCAACACCGCCCGCGCCTTCGACCAGCGCCTCGGCGTCACCGGCATCGTGCTGACCCGCATGGACGGCGATGCCCGCGGCGGCGCTGCCCTGTCCATGCGCGCCGTTACGGGTAAGCCGATCAAGCTCATCGGCACGGGCGAGAAGGTCGACGCCCTGGAGGAGTTCCATCCCTCCCGCGTGGCCAACCGCATCCTCGGCATGGGCGACATCGTCTCGCTGGTCGAGAGGGCGGCCGAGAACTTCGATGCCGAAAAAGCCCAGCGCATGGCCGACAAGATGCGCAAGGGCAAGTTCGACCTGGACGACCTGCGCGATCAGCTCGCCCAGATGGAGAAGCTCGGCGGGCTCGGCGGCCTCATGGGCATGCTGCCGGGCGTGGCCAAGATGAAGGCGCAGCTCGAGAGCGCCAATCTCGACGACAGGATCATCAAGCGCCAGCGCGCCATCATCGATTCGATGACTCCGGCCGAGCGCCGCAACCCGGACATCCTCAAGGCCTCGCGCAAGAAGCGCATCGCCTCGGGCTCCGGCGTGAAGGTCGAGGACGTCAACAAGCTTCTGAAGATGCACCGCCAGATGGCCGACGTCATGAAGATGATGGGCGGCGGCAAGGGCAAGGGCATGGCCGGCGCGCTCGGCAAGATGTTCGGGATCGGCGGCGGCATGCCCCAGCCGACCCCGGAGCAGATCGAGGCGCTGCAGAAGCAGATGGGCGGCAAGCTGCCCGACTTCCCCGGTGGCGCCGGCGGCCTTCCGCCGATGCCGAAGGGCGTGCCGGGCCTGCCCGGCCTGGGCGGAGCCAAGATCCCCGGCCTGCCGGGCATCGGCGGCTTCCCGTTCGGGAAGAAGAAGTAAGCGGCATGTCGGCAGTGACGCACCAGACAAGTGAGGTAGGCGCTGAGTTGCAGCGCCTGCGCGACTCCATCGACAATCTCGATGCAGTGCTCGTTCACACGCTGGCTGAGCGTTTCAAGTGCACACAGAAAGTGGGGGAGTACAAGGCCCGCTATGGCCTGCCTCCCGCTGATCCGATCCGTGAGGAAGCTCAGATCAAGCGACTGCGCTCCCTTGCTGAATCCGCGAAGCTCGATCCCGACTTCGCTGAAAAGTTCTTGGCCTTCATCGTCAAGGAAGTCATCCGCCATCACGAGGCTATCGGCACGGCTGGCGGGCTAAAAACTGAAGCACTAGGAGAATAGAATGTCCCTGAAGATCCGTCTCACCCGTGGTGGTGCGAAGAAGCGTCCCTATTACCGCATCGTCGTGGCCGATTCGCGCGCTCCGCGCGATGGCCGCTTCATCGAGAAGGTCGGCACCTACGATCCGATGAAGCCGAAGGACGATGCCGGCCGCGTCGTTCTCGAGATCGAGAAGATCCAGGCTTGGCTCGCCAAGGGCGCCCAGCCGACCGACCGCGTCCTGCGCTTCCTCGATGCCGCAGGCCTCCTGAAGCGCCCGGCCCGCAACAACCCGCAGAAGGCCGTTCCGGGCAAGAAGGCCCAGGAGCGCGCCGCCGCCAAGGCCGCTGCCGCCGGCGAAGGCGAGGCTGCGTAAGCTTCGATATGAAGCGGGGGCGTTCGACAATGCGTGGCTCCAACCCTCTCCCCGCAGCGGGAGAGGGTGCCTCTCGCGTCAGCGAGGGGCGGGAGAGGGGCCGTGCTCACGCGAAGAACGCCCCCTCTCCCGCACAGGGGGGAGGGGGTGGGGCGGCGCCTCTCCGAAACGATCTCGTCCTTGTGGGCGAGTTCGGCCGCGCTCACGGCCTCAAGGGCGAGGTGCGGCTGAAATCCCATACGGGCGATCCGCAGGCGATCGCCCGTTACCGGCCGCTGATCGCAAGCAACGGCAAAACCTATTCCCTGAAATCCGTGCGTCCCGCCCCCGGCGGCGCGCCCGATCTTCTCATCGCCGTCGTCGACGGCGTGACCACGCGCGAAGCCTCCGAGGCGCTCAACCGCGTGCAGCTTTTCGTCGAGCGCGACAAGCTTCCTCCGCCTGAGGAGGAAGACGAGTTCCTGCTCGCCGACCTGATCGGCCTCACCGTTCAGACCGAAGCCGGCGAGATCATCGGCACCGTGGTGGCCGTGCCCAATTACGGCGGCGGGGACCTTCTCGAGATCGCACCCGTCCCGAGCGGCCCGACGGCGCTCCTGCCCTTCACCAGAGCCTTCGTGCCGGTGGTCGACATCGCGGGAAGGCGCATCGTGGCGGCTCCCCCCGACGACCTGTTCGAGCCGGCAAGGCCTGAGCCCGAGGACGAGGCGTGAGCTTTTCCGCCACCATCCTCACCCTCTACCCCGAGATGTTTCCCGGTCCGCTCGGGGTCTCGCTCTCCGGCGACGCGCTGGCGCGCGGGCTGTGGTCGCTTGAGGCCAGGAACATCCGCGATCACGGCCTCGGCCGCCACCGCGCCGTGGACGACACCCCCGCCGGCGGCGGGCCCGGCATGGTGATCCGCTGCGACGTGCTGGGCGCGGCGATCGACGCGGCGGTGGCGCAGAACGATCCGCGCCCGAGGCTGCTCATGAGCCCGCGCGGCCGGCCGCTCACGCAAGCCTATGCGCGCGAGCTTGCGGCGGGTCCCGGCGTCGTCATCGTCTGCGGCCGCTTCGAGGGCGTGGACGAGCGCGTCATCGAGGCTCGTGGGCTGCAGGAAGTCTCCATCGGCGACTACGTGCTTTCCGGCGGCGAGATGGCCGCCATGATCGTGCTCGATGCCTGCGTGCGGCTTCTGCCCGGCGTCATGGGCAAGGAGGCCTCCGGCACGGAAGAGAGCTTCGAGACGAACCGCCTCGAATACCCGCACTATACCAGGCCCCGCGAATGGGAGGGACGCTCCATCCCCGACGTGCTGCTGTCGGGCAACCACGCCGCCATCGAGCGCTGGCGGCGCGAGGAATCGGAGCGGATCACGCGGGAGAGAAGGCCGGATCTGCTCACGTCCGAGCGAGGCTGATCCTCGGGCGGCCGAACCCGAACCGCCATTTGAGATTCACCCCGGCGCTGCCGAGCAGGATGAGCAGGATTCCGCTCCACTGGCCGAGCGACAGATCCCGGCCATAGGCGAGGTAATCGATGAGAATGGCGACCGCCGGATAGGTGAACGAGAGCACGGCGACCACCGGCGTCGGCAGCTTCTGGAGCGCCGCGTACAGCAGGATGTACATGATGCCGGTGTGCACGATGCCCAGCACCGCGAGGTATCCCCATTGCAGGGAGCTCGTCGGCAGGCTGGCGAAGTCGGCCAAGGGCAGGAGCATCGCGGTGCCGAGCATGGCTTGCACGAGCGCGATCACATGCGGCGGGATTCCTTTAAGCTGTTTCACGATGACGGAGGTCACCGCGTAGAGGAAGGCCGCGCCTAAGGCCTGCAGAAGCCCGATCACATAGCCGCCGCTCCAGGAGAGGCTGCCGGCCTGGACCTGGGTGACCATCAGGAGGCCCACGAAGGCGAGGGCGATGAAGCCCAGCGCATCGCCCGTCGGTCGTTCGCCGAACAGGATCATCCCGAGCAGGATCAGGAAGAAAGGCTGGGTGTTGTAGACCGCCGTCGCGATCGAAATCGAGGCATGGCCGTAGGACGAGAACAGCAGCACCCAGTTGAGCACGATGGCCGTGCCGCTCAAGGTTGCGAGCATCAGCGTCTTGGCTGCGAACGGCCAAGGCGTGAGAAGCCCTTTGGCCCAGCAATAGGCGAACAGGCTTAAAGACCCGAACAGGCAGCGGAAGAAGACCACGTTCCAGACGCTCTGGCCGGATTCGACGACGAAGTACCCGATGGTGCCCGAAAGCCCCATCGCGGCGATCATTTCCAGTCGTCCCGACAATCCCAACGGTGATTTCATGGCTGCACCTCCTGTGACGAGGGCAGAACTTTATCTTTTGCCGAGACCGGCGTACTTTCAGGATCGAAAGCGGTTCCAAGGTTTGGCCTTCGAAGCAATGGCGATTTCGGCAAGAAACTTTAAAAGCAAAAATTCGGTTCTGGACGAGATCGATCAGGCGCTGATCGGGCTCCTGAGCGACAATGCCAGGCTCTCCCATGCGGAACTCGCCAGGAGCGTGGGCCTGTCGCCCCCGAGCGTCGCCGAGCGGCTGCGGCGGCTGGAGGAGGAGGGCGTGGTCAAGGCCTATACGGTCGAACTCGACCCGAAAGCCTTGGGCTACACCCTCACCGCCATCGTGCGCATCCGGCCCCTGCCGGGACAACTGCATCACGTGGAGAAGCTGCTGATCGAGACGCCCGAGGTCATCGAATGCGATAAGGTGACCGGGGACGATTGTTTCGTGGCACGCTATCTCCTGCGCTCCATCGACGAGCTCGACCCGATCCTTGAGAGGATCGCCCAGCGGGCCCAGACCAGCACCTCCATCGTCAAGGCCTCCCCGGTCAAGCGCAGGCTGCCGCCCATCCCCTGAATGCGGCTTCGGCGTCAGGTCTGGGCGCCTGCATCGAGCCTCGCCCCAAAGGTCTTCAGGTATTTCATGCCCGTGTCGCACATCACCGTGACGACGGTGGCATCCGGCCCCAGCCGTTCGGCGAGCCGCAAGGCCGCGATCACGTTGGCGCCGGTGGAGGTGCCGGCGAAGAGGCCTTCCTCGCGGGCGAGGCGGAAGGCCATCGCCATGGCCTCCTCGGTCGAGGCCTGCTCGATCCCGTCGACGCTCGACCCCTGCCAGAGCGGCACCACGTAGCCCGCGCCGATCCCGTCGATCCTGTGAGCGCCGGAGGGGCCGCCGGAGAGCACGGACGACTCGGCGGGCTCCACGGCGACGATGCGAATCCCGCTTCGATGGTGTCGCAGGCGCTCGGCGATGCCGCGCAGGGAAGCCGCCGTGCCCACGCTCTGCACGAAGCCGTCGATGCGGCCCTCCGTCTGCCTCCAGATCTCGTCCGCCATCCGGTGATAGGCGGCGAGCTGGTCCCGGTTCCTCATCTGGTCGGTCCAGAAGGAACCCTTCGCCTCGGCGAGGACACGCGCCTGCTCGATCATGTCCCTGGTGAGCTTTTCCGTCATGCGCCCGCCGTCGCTTTCCACGATGTGCAGCCTCGCGCCGAGCAGCCGCATGTGGTCGAGTTTTTCGCGGGAAAAGGCATCCGAGGTCACGACGTCGAGCGGATAGCCCTTCACCGCGCAGACGAGCGCGAGGGATACGCCGGTGCTGCCCCCGGTATATTCCACCACCGAGCCGCCGGGCCCGAGCCGTCCGCTGGCCTCCGCCGCTTCGATCATGGCGAGCGCCATCCGGTCCTTCATGCTGCCGGTGGGGTTCTCGTTCTCACATTTCAGCAGGATGCGGGCGCCGTTGGCGGGTGCGATGCGGCGCAGGGCGATCAGCGGCGTGCTGCCGATGCGGTCGAGGATCGTGCGGGGCTGTGCGGTCATGGGTGCTGTCCGGGGAACGTGCCACCTCGTTAATCCGAGACCGGCCTCCCGTCAGGTCCGGAATCCGGACTTCTCGACCGTAACCTGCCATGGTAGCGCTTGGCCCATGGCAGATTACGGTCAGTTCTGTTCCGTGGCCCGCGCCCATGAGGCCATCGGCGGGCGCTGGACGCTTCTCGTCGTGCGCGAGCTTCTCTGCGGCAGCCGGCGCTTCAACGACATCCGCCGCGGCATCCCCCGCATCTCCCGCACGATGCTGTCCGAACGCCTGCAGGCATTGGTGCAGGTCGGCGCCGTGTCGCGCATCGAGGGCGAGCATGGGCCGGAATACGTGCTCACGGACGCCGGCCGCGAGCTGATGGAGATCGTGGGCGCGCTCGGCACCTGGGGCCAGCGCTGGTTGCCGCGGCAGGCGTCAGCCGAGGATCTCGAGCTCGAGCCTGTCCTTGTCGACATGCAGCGGCGGGTGCGGGCGAAGGCCCTGCCGCAGGACCCCCTGGTCGTCCGTTTTGCCATCGAGGGGCAGCGCCAGCCGCGTTTCCTGCTGCTCAAGGAGGGCGAGATCTCGCTCTGCACGCAGAATCCTGGGTTCCCGGAGCCGCTGTGCATCCGGACTTCCCTATCCGCCCTGGTCGCCTGGTGGCGCGGCGACGTGAGCTTTGCCGAGGCGCAGCGGATGGGGCTGACGGTAGAAGGGCCGCGAGCGCTGGCCAAGGCGTTTCCGGGCTGGTTCGAGCGGTACCTGTTCGCTGAAGTCAGGCCTGCTGCGAAGGAGTAAAGACTGGTCATCCCAGACGGCGCAGCCGATCCGGGATCGCCAACGGAATAGGGCACTGAACTGCCTCTCCCCCAAGAAGAGGCGAACCAGTGCCACTCTCGTCCTACGATCCCGGATCTCCGCTGCGCTCCGTCCGGGAATGACAAGGGGGCGGAGGCTCGACAACCCGCCCAAACTCCTGTATAGGCGCGGCCTCAACTCAAAACAGGACGCCGAAATCCCGCAGGCTTGGGGCTGCCCTGAGACCTCGCAACGGCAGGAGTACAGACCGATGAACCTCATCCAGCAGCTCGAGCAGGAGCAGATCGCCAAGCTCGGCAAGACCATTCCCGATTTCCAGCCCGGCGACACCGTCATCGTCAACGTGAAGGTGAAGGAAGGCGAGCGCACCCGCATCCAGGCCTATGAGGGCGTCTGCATCGCCCGTTCCGGCGGCGGCCTCCACGAGAGCTTCACGGTCCGCAAGATCTCCTACGGCGAGGGCGTCGAGCGCGTGTTCCCGCTCTACTCGCCGCTGGTCGACTCGATCAAGGTCGTGCGCCGCGGTGCCGTCCGTCGCGCCAAGCTCTATTACCTGCGCGACCGCCGCGGCAAGTCGGCCCGCATCGCGGAGCGCGCCGAGCGCCAGGACAAGGGCGAGACCCCGGCCGCGGCCGAGTAAGCCTTCTCCGGCTCACAGGCAGAATTTGAAAAGCGCGGCTCCAAGCCGCGCTTTTTTGCTAAGGGCACAAGCTTTGCGGATGTGGCGGCGCGACAAAAATATTATTGCGCCGTATGTCCTGTCTGCTATGCGATCGTTTCAAGGCGGCCTGCGCTCAGAGCATCTTCTCCTCGACGCCGGGAGCCGCTAGACACATCAGACACTCGATTTGGATTGTTGGAAGAGAACCATGGCTCAAGCCCGCACCCTCTATGACAAGATCTGGGACGATCACGTCGTCGATCAGCAGGATGACGGGACATGCCTTCTCTATATCGACCGTCATCTCGTGCACGAGGTGACGAGCCCCCAGGCCTTCGAGGGCCTGCGCGTGGCCGGGCGCCAGGTGCGCCAGCCGCACAAGACGCTCGCCGTGGTCGATCACAACGTGCCCACCACCGACCGCTCGCATGGGATCGAGGACCCTGAATCCGCCACCCAGGTGGAGACGCTCGCCCAGAATGCCCGCGACTTCGGCATCGAGTACTACAACGAGCTCGACCGGCGGCAGGGCATCGTCCACGTGGTCGGGCCGGAGCAGGGCTTCACGCTTCCCGGCATGACCATCGTCTGCGGCGACAGCCACACCTCGACCCACGGCGCCTTCGGGGCGCTGGCCCACGGCATCGGCACCTCGGAGGTCGAGCACGTGCTCGCCACCCAGACGCTGATCCAGAAGAAGGCCAAGAACATGCGCGTGACCGTGGACGGGCAGTTGCCCGCCGGCGTCACTGCCAAGGACATCATCCTCGCGATCATCGGCGAGATCGGCACCGCCGGCGGCACCGGCCACGTGATCGAATATGCGGGTGAGGCGATCCGTTCGCTGTCGATGGAAGGCCGCATGACGATCTGCAACATGTCCATCGAGGGCGGCGCCCGGGCCGGCATGGTGGCCCCCGACGAGAAGACCTATGCCTATCTCAAGGACAAGCCCAAAGCGCCGAAGGGCGAGGCCTGGGACGCCGCCGTGCGCTACTGGGACAGCCTCCGCACGGACGAGGGTGCCTTCTTCGACACCGAGATCCGGCTGGATGCCGCGAACCTGCCGCCGATCGTCACCTGGGGCACCTCTCCCGAGGATGTGGTCTCGGTCACCGGCGTGGTGCCGAACCCAGACGACATCCAGGATGAGAACAAGCGCCGCTCCAAGTGGCGCGCGCTGGAGTACATGGGCCTGACGCCGGGAACGAAGATCACCGACATCACGCTGGACCGCGTGTTCATCGGCTCCTGCACCAACGGCCGCATCGAGGACCTGCGGGCGGTGGCCAAGGTGGTCGAGGGCAAGCGCGTGGCGGAGAGCGTCAATGCCATGATCGTGCCCGGCTCCGGCATCGTGAAGATGCAGGCCGAGGCCGAGGGCCTGGACAAGATCTTCAAGGCGGCCGGCTTCGACTGGCGCGAGCCCGGCTGCTCCATGTGCCTGGCCATGAACGCGGACCGGCTGGCGCCTGGCGAGCGCTGCGCCTCCACGTCGAACCGCAACTTCGAGGGCCGCCAGGGCTTCAAGGGCCGCACCCACCTGGTCTCGCCCGCCATGGCGGCTGCGGCGGCCATCGCGGGCCGCTTCGTGGACATCCGCACCTTCGGCTGATTCACAGCCCCACACGAAACGAAAAGGCCGTGACTCGGGCGAGTCACGGCCTCTTTCATGCGGAAAGCCCGTCGAGCTTAGTCCACGTAGACCCGGCGGCCGGCGATCACCTGACGGCACTCTTCGACGGGACGACGGACGATCACGCCGCTCGGGCGGACGCGCTCGCGGATCACCGTGCGGCACACCGTGCGGGTGCGGGCAGGACGCACCACGCGGCGCTCGATGATGCGCTCGCGATAGACCGGACGATCCTGCACCAGACGAACGCCCGACGGGCCGATCCGCACATCAACACCCTGAGCCGACGCCGTACCGGCGCCGAGAACAGTCAACCCGGCCACAGCCAGGACACCAAGAATCGTACGCATTGTTGCCTCTCCGAGAATGGGTTATCCGGGGCTGTTAACGGCTGGACGCCGGAGGCGTTCCGTTGCGAAGCTGCCGTCCGGGCGGCATGGTGAAGCAGCCGTTAAGGCGGGAGGAAGCCGATGAACGACCGGGAGCGGGAGGCCCGCGAGGCGCTGGAGCGGGTGCAGCGGGATGCGGAGACCCTGGGCTCGTCAGCCCTCGCCCGCATGGGCCGGCGCGCCGGTGATCACTTCGGTGGGAAGGATGCGGTCGGCTCGGGCCAGGACGGCGGCACCGATCCGGTCGAACTCTGGGGCCGGCGCATCGGGCGGGCGCTGTCTCTCGTGGGCGTGGTCGTCCTCGGCTTGTGGCTCCTGGTCCAGCTTGGCATTCTCTAGACCATGACCGACTGGGCCAATCTCCAGGCACCCTCCCTTGCGGACCTCGAAGCCCTTGCGCACGATGCCTATGCCCGCCTGCCGGAGGAGTTCCGGGCCCTGTGCGAGGGCGTCGTGATCCGGGTCGAGGATTTTCCCGATGACGAGACGATGCGGGAGATGGGCTGCGAGACGCCCTTCGATCTTTTAGGCCTCTTCCGCGGAATCGGCCTCGCCCAGGGCGGCGCCATGATGCAGACGGGCCAGTTTCCCAACATGGTCTGGCTCTACCGCCGCCCGATCCTCGACTATTGGGCCGAGCACGAGGAGAGCTTGGGCCACCTCGTCACCCATGTGCTGGTCCACGAGATCGGCCACCATTTCGGATTGTCCGACGAGGACATGGCAGCCATCGAGGCGGCGGCTGGATAAGCCCTTATGACATTTCCTTATCGGTGAAGCCCGCGCATGGATCAGAATACCCCCCGGTTCACGCCGCAGAGTGTAGCGGCTCTCAACAACCTGGCCGCTTTCCTGGCTATGGACGATTTCGGGCCTAAAGGGCCTAATGGCTTACCAAAGGACATGGCGGCCCAGCCCGTCGATTGCGTCATCCTAGCCGGCAATTGCGTTCTTGAGACAGCTGAGGGCGCCTTTCGTGCCTTAAAGAGCGGAGTTAGTCCAAGACTCCTGATTACGGGCGGCATCGGTCATGCCACGGAGTTTCTGTGCCGGAAGATCGCCACACACCCGGTCTACCGGTCCGTCGCCACCGAGGCGCGAACCGAGGCTCACATGCTCGCGGACATCGCCGAGCGATTCTGGGGCATCGATCGATCAAGCATTCTCATCGAGCCGGGCTCCGCCAATAGTGGCGAGAACGCCCGGTTCTCGCGCAGAATCCTTGAGGATGCCGGCCTACCCATGAGAACGATCCTGCTCGTGCAGGATCCGACGATGCAGAGGCGGGCCGATGCCACATTCCGCAAGGTCTGGAGCGACCAGACCGATGTGTCGATCCTGAACTGGCCGACATTCACTCCTCGCGTGTGCTTGGCGGGGGAGGAGCTTCGGTTTGATCTGAGCGGGGTTGCCGGATTGTGGTCAATGGACCGATTCCTGTCTCTCGTCATGGGAGAAATCCCCCGGTTGCGCGACGATCCTCATGGCTATGGTCCCAGGGGCACGGGCTTCATCATGCATGTGGACATTCCTGAACACATTGAAGCAGACTATGCGCAATTAAAGGACAACTTGGCCGGCCGTTTTGTAAGCCGGTAATCCACCATGCGGCTATCGTTGCCCTAGCCGCGCCCGAAACCCTTTGATATGAGGCACCGGACAGCGGCCGGAGGGCCGCCCGAAGGATGACAGGACCATGGACAAGTTCACCGTGCTCGAAAGCGTCGCGGCGCCGCTGCGGATCATCAATATCGACACCGATATGATCATCCCCAAGCAGTACCTGAAGACGATCAAGCGCACGGGGCTGGGCAAGGGCCTCTTCTCCGAGATGCGCTACCGCGAGGACGGCTCGGAGAACCCGGACTTCGTGCTCAACCAGCCGGCCTACCGCAACGCCAAGATCCTGATCACCGGCGACAATTTCGGCTGCGGCTCGTCCCGCGAGCATGCCCCCTGGGCGCTGCTCGACTTCGGCATCCGCTGCGTGATCTCCACGAGCTTCGCCGACATCTTCTACAACAACTGCTTCCAGAACGGCATCCTGCCGATCAAGGTCTCTCCGGAAGACCTGGAAAAGCTCTTCGACGACGCGGGCCGCGGCGCCAACGCCACGCTGACGGTCGATCTCGAAAGCCAGGAGATCCGCGGCCCCGACGGCGGCAAGATCCATTTCGACATCGACCCGTTCAAGAAGCACTGCCTGCTCAACGGCCTCGACGGCATCGGCCTGACCATGGAGAAGGCCTCCGCCATCGACAGCTTCGAGAAGAAGCTGTCCGAGCGAGCCTGGGCTTAACCTTTTCGCGAAGTCCCGCGTCAAGCCTGGGCTCGTCCCGGGCTTTCGCGCTTACGCGGTTTGAAGATCTGGATGGCCGCAACAGGTGCGGCCGTGCCGATCATGTGAACGCGACGCACCGGATCGCAGAGGGCGTTCCAGCCCCGTTTTCACAAGATTAACCAAATTCCCTGCAATCTGCGCGGCATGAAAAACATTCTTGCCCCCGCTCTTTTCGTTCTCGCAGGCCTCGCCGCCACGCCGGCCACGGCCCAGGCCGATTTCGGATCCTGCCTCGCCGGCCTGAGATCCCAGGCCGCCGCCAAGGGCATTTCGGCCCAGGCCTTCGACGCCGCCACCCGCGGCATCGCGCCGGATCTCACGATCCTCGACCTCATGAACAACCAGCCGGAGTTCAAGACGCCGATCTGGGACTATCTCGCGGCGCTTGTGGACGACGAGCGGGTGCAGGACGGTCGCATGGCCATGCGGCAATGGGGCCAGGCGCTTGCCGCGGCCGAGGCGCGTTTCGGCGTCGACCGCCATGCGATTGCCGGCGTCTGGGGCGTGGAGTCCAACTTCGGCAAGGACATCGGCGGGCGGCCCCTGGTTCAGTCGCTGGCGACCCTCGTCTGCTATGCGCCGCGCCGCAACGAGTATTTCAAGGGCGAGCTGATGGCGACGCTCAAGATCGTGCAGGACGGGGACATCAACCCGACGGCCCTGCGCGGCTCCTGGGCCGGCGCCTTCGGGCACACCCAGTTCATGCCCTCCACCTTCCAGCGCCTCGCCGTGGACGGCGACGGCGACGGACGCCGCGACATCATGAACTCCGTGCCGGACGCGGTGCATTCCACCGCCAACTTCCTCAAGAAGGCCGGCTGGGTGAACGGCCTGCCCTGGGGCTACGAGGTGCGCCTGCCGGAAAACTTCAACCCGGGCCTGGCCGGGCGCAAGAACAAGAAGCCGCTGAGCACGTGGGCCGCCATGGGCGTGCGCCGGATCGACGGGCGTCCGCTCGAAGGCAACTACGCCGCCGGCATCATCATCCCGGCCGGCGTGAACGGCCCAGCCTTCATCGTCACCAAGAACTTCGACGCGGTCTATTCCTACAACGCCGCCGAGTCCTACGGGCTCGCTATCGCGCTCCTCGGCGACCGGCTGAAAGGCCTGCCCGGCATCCAGACCGCCTGGCCCACCGACGATCCGCCGCTCTCCCGCGCCCAGCGCCGCGAGCTGCAGCAGTTGCTGACCGCCCGCGGCTACGACGTGGGCGAGCCGGACGGCAAGATCGGCGCCAAGACACGCGAAGCCATCAAGGACGTGGAGCGCCGCATCGGCCTCGAGCCGCGCGGCCGGCCCGGCGGCAAGGTGCTGCAGGCGCTGCGGGGCTAGGAGCGCCATGAACGTGAGTACGCTTCTTCTGTTCGTGCCCGCGTGCTTTGCTCTCAATCTAGCCTTCGGCCCCAACAACCTGCTGTCCCTGACTTATGGCCTGCAGCAGGGCGTGCGCACGGCCGTCCTCGCCTCGGGCGGACGGCTCATCGCCTTCGCGCTGATGATCGGGCTGACGGCCCTGGGGGTCGGTGCGGTGCTTGCCGCGTCTGAAACGGCGTTCACGATCCTCAAGTGGGCCGGCGCCGCCTATCTCGTCTGGCTCGGCTTCAAGATCCTGCGGACCTCCGGATCGGTAACGGCCTCGTTCGAGCCTGCGCCCCGACGCTCCCTGCGGTCCTTGAGTCTGCAGGAATTCTGGACCGCCATCGGCAACCCCAAGGCGATCCTGATCTTCACGGCCTTCCTGCCGCAATTCATCGAACCCGAAGCGTACTGGACGAGCTTTGCGCTGAACGGCCTGGTCTTTCTCCTGCTGGAGGTTGTGGCCGTGCTCTTCTACGCCGTGCTCGGCCAGCGCTTGAGCGCCTTGAGCCGCAACAAGCCTGTTGTCGGATGGCTCAACCGCATCTCCGGCGCGACCATGATCGGCTTCGGCGTCGCACTCCTGTTCACCCGCCGTCCCGCCTGACCGTTTCCGAAGCCGTTCGGTCTTCCATCGGCTAGGTTGCAGCGCATGCCTGTTTGGGGTTGTACTGCCCCATGCTCATCGCCATCCTGACCGACATCCACGGCAACCGCGAGGCCCTCTCCGCCTGCCTCGCCCATGCTCGCCTGTTGAAAGTCGACCGCTTCGTCTTCCTGGGCGATTATGTCGGCTACGGCGCCGATCCGGCCTGGGTGGTCGACACGGTCAGGGCCATGGTGGACGAGGGTGCCGTGGCGCTTCTCGGCAACCACGACGCAGCCATCGACGGCTCCGACGAGGACATGAACGGCACCGCCCGGGAGGCGATCCGCTGGACCCGCGGGCAGCTCGGGCCGGAGCAGCGCCGCTTCCTCGCCGATCTGCCTCTCGTCCACGAGGACGGGAACGTCCTCTACGTGCATGCCAACGGCTATGCCCCGCGCAATTGGGACTACATGGACGGGCCCATGGAGGCCATCCGGCATTTCTCCCGGGTCGAGGCCCACATCACCTTCTGCGGCCATGTGCATGTGCCCATGCTCTACCACATGAGCACCACCGCCAAGGTCGGCGCCTTCTCGCCGGTGGCGAACAACGACATTCCCTTGCTGCCGACCCGCACCTGGCTTGCCGTGATCGGCGCCGTCGGGCAGCCGCGGGACGGGGTCGCGGCGGCGAACTACGCCGTCTTCGACACGGCCCGCCAGACCCTGCGCTACCTGCGGGTGCCCTACGACACGGCCGAGGCCGCCCGCAAGGTGCGCGAGGCGGGCCTGCCCGAGAAGCTGGCGCTGCGCCTCGAGCAGGGGCGCTGATCCATGCGCTGGCGGCTGAGCCCGGGATTGGTGATCGACGGCTTCGAGCTCAAGGAGCATTTGAGCACCGGCGGCATGGCGCTTCTCTGGTCCGTCGCAAGGCCGGACGATCCGACCCCGCTCGTCATGAAGATCCCGCTGCTCCTCGACAGCGACGACCCGATTCCCATCGTCTGCTTCGAGACCGAGCAGATGATCATGCCGCGCCTTGTCGGTCCGCACGTGCCGCGCTTCGTGGCGGCAGGCCCCCTCGACCCCATGCCCTATCTCGTGATGGAGCGGATCCCGGGCGAGTCGCTCAAGGGCCGCCTCGACGAGGTGCCGCTGCCCTGGCCCGAGGCGGTCGCCATCGGCGCGAAGGTGGCGCGCGCGCTGCACGACCTGCATCTGCAGAAGGTCATCCACCTCGACATCAAGCCGAGCAACGTGATGATCCGCGAGACCGGCGAGGCGGTGCTCATCGATTACGGCTTTGCCCGCCACGAGCAACTGCCCGACCTTCTCGCCGAGGAGTTCCGCGAGCCCTTCGGCACCACGCCCTACATGGCGCCCGAGCAGGTGCTGCAGGACCGGGCCGACCCGCGCAGCGATCTCTTCGCGCTCGGCGTCATGCTGTATTTCTTCGTCACCGGGGAGCGCCCCTTCGGCACCCCGCGCGGCGGGCAGATCCGCCGCCGCCTGTGGCGCGATCCGGTGCCGCCGCGGCGCCTGGCGCCCGGGTGCCCGCCCTGGCTGCAGGAGGTGATCCTGCGCTGCCTAGAGGTCGACCCGCAGGACCGCTACGCCACGGCCGCCCAGCTCGCCCTCGATCTCGAGAATCCCGGCCAGGTGACGCTTACCGAGCGGGCGGAGCGCCTGGAGCGGGACAGCGGGCTCAAGACCTTCCGGCGCTGGCTCAAGGCCCGCAAGGCGAAGGCCCTGGAAACGCCCAACATCGCGGGCCAGCTCTCCCGCGCCCCCATCGTGCTCGCGGCGGTCGATCTCTCCCCGGGCAGCGAGGATCTGGCCGAGGCCCTGCACCTGATGGTGCAGCGCATCCTCTCCATCGAGGGCGAGGCCCGCATCGCCTGCGTCAACGTCCTGAAGACCTCGCGCATCGCGGTGGACATTCTGGAGGACGCGGAGGGCAACAGCCTCCACGTCCAGCGCCTCGTGCAGCTCAAGCACTGGGGCTCGTCCCTCGACATCCCGAAGGAGCGGATCTCCTACAGCGTGCTCGAAGCCCCCGATCCGGCGGGGGCCCTCGTCGATTATGCCCGGCACAACAACGTGGACCACATCGTGATCGGCGCCCGGGCCTCCTCGGCGCTCAGGCGCTACCTGGGAAGCGTCTCGTCCCAGGTGGTGGCGGAGGCCCCGTGCTCGGTGACCGTGGTGAGGACTCCGAAGGACCGCCGCGCGGGTAGCGGGTGACTGGATTTCTCCTGGCGTCCGACGCGACAAAAGCTTGCCAAGCGGGCTGTTCGGCCTTTTAAGAGCCCTGCATCCGATCACAGCAGAACAGGGGTCCTCCCATGGCAACGCACAAGCTTCTCCTTCTCCCCGGCGACGGCATCGGGCCGGAGGTCATGCGCGAGGTGGAGAAGATCGTGGGCTGGTTCCGCAAGCGCGGCGTCGGCTTCGAGACCGAGACGGACCTCGTCGGCGGCTCGGCCTACGACGCCCACGGCGCGGCCATTTCCGAAGCGGCCATGGACCGGGCTCAAGCGGCGGACGCGGTGCTCTTCGGCGCGGTCGGCGGCCCGAAATGGGACGGCGTGCCTTACGCCGTGCGCCCCGAGGCGGGCCTTTTGCGCCTGCGCAAGGATCTCGGCCTCTTCGCCAATCTTCGCCCGGCGATCTGCTATCCGGCGCTGGCGGATGCCTCCTCCCTCAAGCGCGAGGTGGTGGAGGGCCTCGACATCATGATCGTGCGCGAGCTCACCGGCGGCGTCTATTTCGGCGAGCCGAAGGAGATCGTGACCCTGGAGGACGGCTCCCAGCGCGCGGTCGACACGCAGGTCTATCACACGCACGAGGTCGAGCGCATTGCCCGCGTCGCCTTCGACCTCGCCAAGAAGCGCCGCAACAAGGTCTCCTCGGCCGAAAAGTTCAACGTGATGAAGACCGGCGTGTTCTGGCGCCAGGTGGTCACGCGCATCCACAAGAACGAGTTCTCGGACGTGCAGCTCGAGCACGTGCTCGCCGACAACTGCGCCATGCAGCTCGTGCGCTATCCGAAGCAGTTCGACGTGATCGTCACCGACAACCTGTTCGGCGACATCCTTTCCGACATTGCGGCGATGCTCACCGGCTCGCTCGGCATGCTCCCGTCCGCATCCCTTGGCGCGGAGGATCCGGCCACCGGAAAGCGCAAGGCGCTCTACGAGCCGGTCCACGGCTCGGCGCCGGACATCGCCGGCAGGGGGCTTGCCAACCCGATTGCCATGATCGGCTCCTTCGGCATGGCCCTGCGCTACTCCTTCGGCCTTCTCGACGAGGCCGACCGCCTGGACAAGGCCATCGCCAGCGTGCTGGCCTCCGGCACCCGCACCAAGGACATCGCCGGCCCCGGCATGAACGCGGTCGGCACGGCGGATATCGGCGATGCCATCGTCAAGGAGCTGGAGGCACAGTCCTGACAGAAGAAAAGCCCCGGATTTCTCCGGGGCTTTTTCGTGAAGGGGTCAGCGGATCGATCCGGTCGTCTCGATATCCGAGAACGGGTTGCGCGCGCCCACGAAGGGCCCGCCGATCGGGTCGGGCAGGGAGCCCTCGCCGAAGCGGTCGCGCTGGTGGTTCCAGGGCGGATTCGTCATGTAGGACAGCATCGGCTGCGTGGCATAGCGGTTGAGCGAGCCGGGCGTGGCAACGCGGCCGGGATCGAGGAAGCTGCGGGGCTGCACGCGGAGAACGAGGGGCCGGTCCTGAGCCTGCGCATCCGCCACCATCGGGGCGGTCGTGAGCGCAGCCATTGAGGCCAGACCCAGAAGGGCGAAGCGGCGCATGGATAAACCTCCGGGAGCGGCGCCAGCTCCTGTGCTGCGCGCCGTCGTCACAAGCCAAGACTGTCAGAACAAGGCGAGGCCCCTGCGCTTGGTTCCCTCGCGCCGTGCCGTCCCGCCCGCGTCAGGGCCGAGCCGGAGGCCTGACGCTCACCGCCGCGGTGCGGGCGGAGGGGCCGCAGGCGTCGGTACGGCTGCGCTCGGCTTGGGCGAAGGCCGCCTTGAGGGAAGGGCTGGCGCTGCCTGTCGGCACGATCCCGTCGATGAAGCAGGCGAGCTGCGCGTCGTCGGGGGCGGAGGACCCGCACAGCCAGCCCTGGAGGCCGAAATGGGCATCCATATCCGTGAAGCGGAAGGCTTGGCAGGCCTGCTCGGCCTTGGCCGCCAGGGTCAGGGGAGCGGCCTCCAGGGGACCGAACTTCGTCGCCACCGTCCGGCTCTGCCCCTGGTGCGCCACGGCGAGACCTGCCCGGGCGGCCCTGCGGACGATCTCGATGTAGAAGCTGCCCGGCGGCTCGGCCGTGCCCTGCACGAGGCTCACCTGGGCATAGCGGAAGTCGCCGAAGCGCCCGAGGGTCAGGGTGTCCTCCCGGGCGCCGCTGCCATGCTGGCGCGCCTCCGCCGCCACCGGGCCGGCGGTGCCGGAAAGGGCATAGGGAGCGGGGGAGGGCGGAAGCGGCCTCCAGGCCGGCGCGGGGGCGACCAGGACGGAGGAGGGCACCTCCTTCGCGCGCTCGGCGGGGCGACGCGCCGGTTCCTGCTGCAGAGCCAGATAGGCGAGGCCCGCGATGCTGCAGGAGGACATCACGATCACCCGCAGCCAGGAGGGGCGCTTGCGCCTCAGGCGACGGGCCGGGCGCTCGTCGACCCAGTCGGCGATGTCGTCCTCGTCCCATTCTGGGGTGACTGCCCGCGGCATCGCTCAACCCATCCAGCCCGGTGATTGCTTCCTCCTCATGTTCTACCGTGACAGGCCGAGCGCTTCGAAAGCTTTTGCTAAGCAAGGTAAACCGAAGCTTAAGACCGTCGGGCCGCCTTAGACCAAGGGCTGCAAAGAGAATGCTTGACGGGAGAGAACCTTTGGTGTGTTGGTGAGTTCACCGAAGCCTGCTTCAGGCTTCCGGATGGACGATGGCAATGGCGCTGCTCACCCTCACGACGAGCAAAACGAAAACCGCCGCAACGACCGTGAAAACCACGGCCGCTTAAGCCTCGTCGTCCCCGGTCCTCTCTCCCGTCGGGGCGAGAGGCAGCACCCGAACAGGGTTTTTTGAGTTTTCCGGGGAGAGCGACAACAGGAGAAGATCGATGGGTTTCAAGATCGCCGTGGTCGGTGCGACCGGCAATGTGGGCCGCGAGATGCTGAGCATCCTCGCCGAGCGGGCCTTCCCGGCCGACGAGGTGGTGGCGCTGGCCTCCCGCCGCAGCCAGGGAACGGAAGTCTCCTACGGCGACCGGACGCTCAAGACCAAGACCCTGGACACCTACGACTTCTCCGATGTCGATATCTGCCTCATGTCCGCCGGCGGCGAGGTCTCGAAGGAGTGGTCGCCGAGGATCGCCGCTCAAGGAGCGGTCGTGATCGACAACTCCTCCGCCTGGCGCTACGACGCGGAGGTGCCGCTGGTGGTGCCGGAGGTGAATGCCGAGGCCCTGCGCGAGATCAAGAAGGGCATCGTCGCCAACCCGAACTGCTCCACGGCCCAGCTCGTGGTGGCCCTGAAGCCGCTCCATGATGCCGCCACCATCAAGCGTGTCGTGGTGGCCACCTACCAGTCGGTCTCCGGCGCCGGCAAGGACGGCATGGACGAGCTCGACCGCCAGACCAAGGCGCTCTACTCGCTCCAGGACGTGCAGGAGAAGAAGTTTCCCAAGCGCATCGCCTTCAACCTGATCCCCCATATCGACGTGTTCATGGAGGACGGGTACACGAAGGAGGAGTGGAAGATGACGGCCGAGACCAAGAAGATTCTCGACCCGAAGATCAAGCTCACCGCCACCTGCGTGCGCGTGCCCGTCTTCATCGGCCACTCGGAGGCCGTGAACGTGGAGTTCGAGAAGCCGATCACCGCGGACGAGGCCCGCGAGATCCTGCGCGCGGCGCCCGGCATCATGGTGGTCGATAAGCGCGAGCCCGGCGGCTACATCACCCCGCACGAGGCCGCCGGCGAGGACGCCACCTACATCTCCCGCATCCGCGAGGACATCACGGTGGAGAACGGCCTGTCCTTCTGGTGCGTCTCCGACAACCTGCGCAAGGGCGCGGCGCTGAACGCCGTGCAGATCGCCGAGGCCATGGCCAACCGCGGCCTGCTGAAGCCGAAGAAGCAGGCGGCGTGATCGATCGAAAACCAAATGAAAAGGCCGCCTCCGGGCGGCCTTTTCGTTTCAAGACGTGTGAGGAGGTCAAGCCGTCTCGGACGCGTCCTCGCGATAGACGAAGAAGTCGAAATCCGCCGGCAGGGCCCGGCCCGTCATGTCGTGGGCGGCCATGCCGACGAAGGCTCCCGTGAACGAGCCGTGGGCGCCGGGACCCGCCTCGTCGGACAGGATGCTCGCGTCGAGAACGGGGCCGACCGGAATCCAGGTCACGCCGTCCTCGGACCACCGGAACTGCAGCTCCGCCAGACGGACATCGACGCCGAGGTGAACAGGCCCCTTCTGCGGCAGGGGCAGATCGCTCTCGAGCGCATAGGTCATCAGGGCATCGGGGTGATCGCCCAGGCAGGAGATGACCTGAAGGACGCGCCGTCCCTCGTCATCGGCGGAGACGGCGAGATAGTGGAAGCGGGCGCGGTCGTAGTAGCAGATCAGGCCTGCCAGCTGCTGGTAGGTCTCGGGCTGGACCTCCACCACGGTTTCGGCCGAGTAGGTCCAGGAGGTCTGGCGGCGGGCCACCAGGGCCTGCTCGAACCAGCTTCCGATCGACTCGCGCCCAAAGAGCCGCAAATGGCCGGGACGGGCCGAGAGCGAGAAGATCCGCTCCGGCTCCGGCGTCCTCAGCCACTGGAACGGGGAGGGAAGCTCGCCCCCGTCGAAGTCGTGGCGCTCGGGCTCGGGCGGGAAAGGATGCGGGGGAAGATCCGGCCCCTCGACCTCGAGGGCCGGCACCTGCCCGCCCTGGGCCAGGTAGAGCCAGCCGTCCTCCTTCCAGACCACCCGCTGGATTGCCGTTTCGCGCCCCAGGGGCGAGCGCCGGGTTCCCGGCAGGGGGCGGCTGCACAGATGGGTGTGAAACACCTCCCCGGTGGAGGTTTCCACGTAGAAGCCGTGGCCCGCGCGCTGGAGCGGCGCGTCCGGGGCGTCCTTGCTGGTGATGAGATGGGTGTCGGGATGAAGCTCGTAGGGTCCGTCGATGGTTTTTGAACGCGCCATCGTGACCGCATGATTGTACGCGGTGCCGCCCTCGGCAACGGTCAGGTAGTACCAGCCGTTGCGCTTCCACAGATGCGGCCCCTCGACGAGGCCGAGCGGGCTGCCCTTAAAGATGTTCTTGATGGGGCCGACGAGCCGCTGCTCCGCGGGCGAATACTCCTGCAGCAGGATGCCGTCGAAGGAGCTGCGGCGGCGCCGGTGATCCCATACCATGTTGACGAACCACTTGCGGCCATCGTCGTCATGGAACAGCGACGGATCGAAACCCGAGGAGTTCATGTAGACGGGGTCGGACCAGGGGCCTTCGATGGACGGCGCCGTCACGAGGTAGTTGTGCGTGTCCTTGAAGTTGCCGAGGCGCCGCTTCACGTCGGTGTAGATCAGCCAGAACAGGCCGTCCGCATAGGTGAGCGCCGGCGCCCAGACGCCGCAGCTGTCGGGATTTCCCCGCATGTCGAGTTGGGACTTGCGGTTGAGCGGGCGGCAGGCCAGCCGCCAGTTCACCAGATCGCGGGAATGGTGGATCTGCACCCCCGGATACCATTCGAAGGTCGAGGTCGCGATGTAGTAGTCGTCGCCGACCCTGCAGAAGGCCGGATCGGGATTGAAGCCCGGCAGGATCGGATTGCGAATCGTGGCCATGGGTGTTTCCGGTAGGAGAGCAGGGAGGTGGGCCGCTCCGAGAGCGGCTCCGGGATCCTAGCCCTTGACCTCGCGCGCGGAAAACATCGAGACGCGCTCCGGCACGTTCTCCACCACCGGCTTGAACTCGCCCGTCTCGGGGTCGCGCACCAGCAGCACTCCGGTCGCAACGCCGAAATAGGCGCCGTGGAGATGCAGCTTGCCGCGCTCCACCAGGACGCGCACGCAGGGAAACGTCATCAGGTTCTTGAGGCTGTTCTCGATGGCGGCGAGTTCGAGCCGCGGCAGGTACTCGTCGAGATTGCCGTTATGAGGTCCGAGACGCTCTCCGGCCGGCTTGATCAGGCTCATCCAGCGGCCGATGAAGTCGCCCGGCGAGAGCGGCGCCGTCTCGTCGGCAAAGGCGCGCACGCCGCCGCAGCGGGCATGGCCCAGCACCACGATGTGCTTGACCTTCAGCGCCTGCACGGCGAACTCGAGGGCCGCCGATGTGCCGTGGTAGTCGCCGCCCGTCTCGAAGGGCGGCACGAGATTGGCCACGTTGCGCACCACGAACAATTCGCCCGGGCTCGCGTCGAAGATCACCTCCGGCGAGACGCGGCTGTCGCAGCAGCCGATCACCATCACCTCCGGGGACTGGCCCTTTTCGGCAAGGGCCTCGAAGCGGCTCTTCTCGCGCGGGAAGCGCCCGTCAAGAAAGGCGCGATATCCTTCGGTCAGGCGGGTCGGGAACATGTGGTCGCTCCTATGGGTCGGGGGCTTATATGCCCCTGGGCCAGAAGCCTCAACAGGGCTGGCATCATCAGAAATGGTCCGAGCGGATCACCTGCACGTCGGAGACGGTGACGATGCCGATGTGGCGGGCTACGACCGAATAGACCTCCTCCAGAACGGGATCGAGCCGGGCCGGATCGGTGATGCAGATCACCATCATCATGCGACCTGCATCGCCTGCGAGCCCCTCGCTGCTCCAGAGGCCGTCGTGTCCGCGGCCTGCGAGGGCTGGCACCACCGTGTAGCCCGTCACCTGGGAGCGGTCGAGGCGCTCCAGGAGCCGCCGCAGTGCCGGATACTCGACGACGATCTCGATGCGCTTCTTCAGATGGGTCTGCATGGGCGCTCTCTTCCTCCGGAAGGTGTCTATCCTGCCACAAATCCGGCCAGGGCCAGATAGAGAGGGATCCCGATGGACAGGTTGAAGGGAAAGGTCACCCCGAGCGACAGGGTGAGATAGATGGCGGGTTTCGCCTCCGGCAGGGCAAGGCGCATGGCGGCGGGCACGGCGATGTAGGAGGCGGAAGCCGCAAGCGTGACGAACAGGGCCGCACCTCCCGGGGACAGGCCCAGCGGCCAGACGGCGAGGGTGGCGAGCGCTGCGCTGATGAGCGGCATGACGATGCCGAAGCCCAGGACCGGCGCCGAGAGATGGCGCACGCCCTCGCGCATCCCGCGCCCCGCCACGAGACCCATGTCCAGCAGGAAAAGGCACAGCACGCCGCGGAACGGATCGACGATGAACGGCGCAATCATCTGCAGGCCCTTGGGGCCGGTGGCCCAGCCGATGAGGAACGAACCCACCAGCATCACCACCGAACCGTTGAGGCCCACCTCGTGCAGCAGGGGGCCGAGCCCCTCGCTCCCGCTCCTGGTCGGCTGCCCGCTGCGGGCCAGCAGCAGGGCTGAGAGGATGGCGGGGGTTTCCATGACCGCTGCCACGGCGACGATATAGCCCTCGAAGGGCAGGTTCTGCCCGCGCACGATCTCGGTCGCGGCGATGAAGGTGACGATGGAGATCGAGCCGTAGTGGGCAGCCACCGCGGCCGCATCCACCGTGGACAGGCTGGAGACCGCACGCAGGATCAGGAAGCCGATGATGGGAAGAGCGAAGGACAGGACGATACCCGCACCCATCACGCCGATCATGCGCAGGGTGATGCCGTTGGCCGCCACCTCCACCCCGCCCTTGAAGCCGATGGAGAGCATCAGGTAGAGCGCGAGCGTCTTGGCCACGGCTTCCGGGACCGTCAGGTCGGAACGGGCAAGCGCCGCTGCCAGGCCCAGTGCGAAGAACAGCACCGTGGGCGACAGCAAGTTCTGGGCGGCAAGGTCGACAAGGTTCACGGCAACAGACCTGCGGATGGGAGAGGATTGCGGCAGAAATTGCCGCATTTCAGGAAGCGATTTCGGCGAGGCGGGCGAGCTCGACATTGGCCCCGCACAGGAGCACGCCGATCCGCTCGCCCGAACGGGGTTTATAGGCCCCCGAGATCAAGGCCGCCAGAGCCGCCGCGCCGCCGGGTTCGGACGCGATGCGGTAGTCGCGCCAGAGCGCCCTCTGCGCGTCGCGGATCGCCGCATCGGTGACCAGCGCCACGTGATCGACGCTCTTGCGGCAGATGTCATAGACCAGATCGCCGGTGTTCTTGGCGCCGAGCGAATCGGCCGCCACCGAATCGATCTCCACGTCCACCGGCCCTCCGGCCTCCAGCGCCGCATGGAGCGCCCGCGAGCCTTCCGGCTCCACGCCCACCACCTTCACACGGCCGGCCCACCAGCTCGCGACGCCGCCGATGAGGCCGCCGCCGCCCACCGCCACGAGCACCGTATCGAGGGCAGGGCCGTCCTGCTCCCATTCGAGGGCGGCGGTGCCCTGGCCGATCATGGTGCTTTCCGCCGCGAAGGGATGGATGCGCAGGGCGCCCGACTCCGCCACGTAGGCGTCGCAGGCCTCCTGCGCATCCGCATAGCGCGCGCCGCCGATCACCACCTCGGCCCCGTGCGAGCGGATCACCGCGATCTTCGCAGGGCTCGAAATCTCCGGCACGAAGATGCGCGCCTTCACCCCCAGCCGGCGCGCCGCATAGGCCACCGCCGCCCCGTGGTTGCCGCCCGAGGCCGCCGCCACGCCGGCTGCGGGAACGGGCATCGACAGCAGGGTGTTGAAGGCGCCGCGGGTCTTGAACGAGCCCGCATGCTGCAAAAATTCCAGCTTCAGGCTCACCGGCCCGTCATGGCCGAAGGCCTGGCCCACATGCAGGAGCGGCGTGCGCCGCACGTGCGGCGCGATGCGGGCATGGGCTTGTTCGATCTCGGCGCGGGTGATGGTCATGGGTGAACCTTGGGGCTGCGCAGCGTCCATATGGCGACCGGCAGGCCGTGGGCGTCGCGGCCGGGCGGGTCGGGAAAGGGTTGTCCCCCACCTCTTGCGATATCCAGCGCCACGGTCAACCCCGCGAGCGCATCGAGCAGGTCGTCCTGGGCCGCGCCGCGGGGCGGGGACGCATGGATAAGGGGTTCCGGCAGGAGGCCGGATCGGCCGAGAAGCGCGCGCCGCAGGGCCATGCCGGGCCCGTAGGGCACGCCCTTCACCTTCTTCGGCTCAGGAAGGGCTTGGCGGCCATTGAGTGCCCAGAAGGCGAGCTCGGGATGGACCTCGTAGACCCGGGGCATGAGATCGGGCCGGGCGCGCAGGAGCGCATCGATCTCGCGGATCTTGGGGAAGATCGCAAAGCCCTGCCGCGACACCTTCCGAGGCGGCTCGGACGTGGCGGCAGCGATGGAGCAGGCCTGCCCGTAATCCTCGGCCTTCACGGCGCGGCGCGAGGGGATCGCGAAGACGGAGGATTGCCGCTGGCCGAGCAGGGGACGGATCAGCTGCTCCGGCAGCCGGCCCGAGCCTTCCGTGCGCTCGGGCAGGCCGATGGGCATATCGACGGCGATCACCTCGGGCTTTTCGGTTGCATCGGCGATGGCGGCGAGCGTCGAGGCGGTGACGATGCGGTGCGCCTGCGGATCGTCCACCCGCATGAGCACCGCGATCCACCCGGCCCGGCAACCGTCGACTCCTGCCACCCACATCGATTTTCCTTCCGTCTTGCCGTCACATCTTCCCTCCCCCTTGCGGGGAGGGACAAAGGGTGGGGGTCGAAAAGTCAGACTGCTACTTGCTAATGCCTGGAGCTCAACATCAATACAGCATTGGACTGGTTTCAACCCTCACCCGGTCGGACCACCCCCACCCCTAACCCCTCCCCGCAAGGGGGAGGGAAAATGAGGACGCCATGACCGCCATCCGCCCGCGCCGCAGCGCGCTCTACATGCCGGGCTCCAATGCCAGGGCCATCGAGAAAGCGAAGACGCTGGCCGCCGACGTGGTGATCTTCGACCTCGAGGATGCGGTGGCGCCGGAGGCGAAGGGGGAGGCGCGCGAGCGGGTCTGCGCGGCGGTGCAGACCGGCGGCTATGGCAGGCGTGAGCTGGTGATTCGCGTCAACGCCCTCGACACGCCCTGGGGCGAGGCGGATCTCGCTGCGGCCGCTGCGGCGGCGCCCGATGCGATCCTCGTGCCGAAGGTGTCGTCTGCGGAGGCGCTCGTGGCGGTGGGCCGGCGGCTGCGCCACCTTGGCGCTCCGGAGCGCACCCGCGTCTGGGCGATGGTCGAGACGCCCCTTGCGATCCTCCAGGCGGAGCCGATCGCCAGAGCCGCACGGGATCCCGAGACACGCCTTGCCTGCCTCGTCATGGGCACGAACGACCTTGCCAAGGACACCCGCGCGCGCCTGCTGCCGGGGCGCGCCGCGATGCTCCCCTGGCTCATGACGGCCCTCGCCGCCGCGCGGGCGCATGGGATCGACATCCTCGACGGGGTCTACAACGCTCTCTCCGATGCGGAGGGGTTTCGCATCGAGTGCGAGCAGGGCCGGGATTGCGGCTTCGACGGCAAGACGCTCATCCATCCGGACCAGATCGCCGCCGCGAACGCGATCTTCGCGCCGTCAGCGGAGGAGGTCGCGAGCGCCCGCGCCATCGTGGCGGCCTTCGAGCAGCCGGAGAATCAGGGCAAAGGGGCGATCAATCTGGGCGGCCGCATGGTCGAGCGGCTCCATGCGGAGATGGCAATGCGCGTGCTGGCGCTGGCGGAGGCGATTGCCGCAAAGGCCTGATGTCGATTCGATCTGCATCAGCCAGGCGAGAGGAGCCGATTCGAGATTTCGACCATGTTGTCATCTGGATCGTAGAAATAGACGGACAGAATAGGTCCTGCTGCTCCCATGCGCTCAACGGGCCCATCGAAGATCTCGACGCCACATCCTTCAAGGTGGCGGACGACATCCGCAATGGGAACATCCGTGAGGAGGCAGAAATCGGCCGCTCCAGGCGTCGGCCTGCGGGCGAGCGGATCCACGCTCAATCCCACCTGCTGCAGGTTGATCTTCTGATCGCCGAAATGAAGGGCCCAGCGGCCTGACGGCATTTGCCGGGGCACCATTCCCAGGACACGGCTGTAGAAGGAGCAGGTCTGCTCCGCGTCGCGGACGACCAGGACGAAGTGATCGATGCTGCGCACCTTCATGGTTGAAGAGACCTCGCCTCAATCCTCCAGCGGCCGCGCCTCTTCCGGCAGCATGATCGGGATGCCGTCGCGGATGGGGTAGGCGAGCTTGGCGCGGCGGCTGATCAGCTCCTGGCGTGCCGCGTCGTATTCCAGCGTTTCCTTGGTGAGCGGGCAGACGAGCAGCTCCAGGAGCTTGGGGTCGATCCGCGTCGCTTCCACGGGCTGGGGGGTCTCGCTCTGGGTCGTGTCTGGCACCATCGTTGGGAATTCCTATTGCAGGGTCGAGTCGGAGCCGGCGCCGCCGCGGGCGAGCTCGATCTCGGTAAGCGCGATCAGCACCTCCGCCCGCGTCTTGAGATCCGGCGCCTCGAGCAGCGCCTGCTTCTCGCGGATGCCGAAGGGGCTCATCATGCACAGCGCGTTCACCAGGGCCTCGTTGGGCGCCTCCTCGATGCCGCGCCAGTCCACCTTCACGTGCACCGCCTCGACGAAATCGCGCAAGGCCTTCACCACGCCGGCCCGGTCGACCTCGTTCTCCCCGGCGCGGGCCGTGAAATCGGCCGCGAAGGGCTCGAAGGTGACGCGGCACTGCCGGAAGAGGTTGATCGGCGGCAGCTCCTCCTCGATGCGGAAGCGCGCAATGCCGATGAGCGTGATGAGATAGCGCCCGTCGCCGGTCTCGGCGAGCTGCGTGATGCGCCCGGCGCAGCCGACCTTGTAGAGCCTCGGCACGGTCGCATGCGCGTCATTGTCCGCATCGGGCTGCACCATGCCGATGATGCGGCTGCCTTTCAGCGCCTCGTCCACCATGGCCAGATAGCGCGGCTCGAAGATGTTGAGGGGCATCTGCCCGCGGGGAAGAAGCAGCGCGCCGGGAAGGGGAAAGACGGGAATGACCGACGGGCAATCCTCCGGCCCTCGGTATACCGCGTTCATTCCCATTCCGATCTCCCCAAACGTTTCAGGGCGGCCTCAAGCGAACAGGAGCGAGGAGAGCCTGCGCCGTCCTGCCAGGGTCATCTCGTCCATCGGGCCCCAGGCCTCGAAGAACTGGACGAGCTGCTTGCGCGCGCCGTCATCGTTCCAATTGCGGTCGCGGCGGACGATTTCAAGGAGGTGGTCGACCGCTTCTCCACGCCGCCCGCGGGCGTTGAGCCCGATGGCGAGATCGAAGCGGGCCTGGTGGTCTGCAGGATCGGCCTCCACCCGGCGCTGGAGCTCGGCGAGGTCGCCGAGAGAGCCCGCCTGCTCGGCAAGCTCGATGGCGGCCCGGGCCCCGGCCAGGGCCGGGTCATTGGCTTTCGCCTGGGGCGCCATGGCGAGGAAGCGCTTGGCGCCTTCCAGGTCGCCCACCTCCACGTGCAGCTTCACCAGGGCGGCGAGCGCCGTGACGTTCTCCGGGTCCTGCGACAGCACGGCGGCATAGAGTTCGGCGGCTCCGCCCATGTCCCCGGCAGCGGCCAGGCGGTCCGCCTCGGCGAGGACCTCCTCCGCCGCGCTGGGGCCGAGCGGGCCGACGAGGCGCTCGATGAAGCCCTTGATCTGGCTTTCCGGCAGGGCGCCCATGAAGCCGTCCACCGGCTGGCCGCGCACGAAGGCGAAGACGGCGGGGATCGACTGCACCCCGAGCTGGCCTGCGATCTGCGGATGCTCGTCGATGTTCATCTTCACCAGCTTCACCTTGCCGCCGGCCGCGCGCACGGCCTTCTCCAAGGCCGGCGTGAGCTGCTTGCACGGGCCGCACCAGGGTGCCCAGAAATCCACCAGCACCGGCTGCTGCATGGATTCGGCCAGCACGTCCTGGCGGAAGGCTGCGGTGGTGGTGTCCTTCACGAGATCGTCGGAGGGGGCGGGTTTGTCGGAGAGCATGCGATCCTCGATTCGTGGGAAGAACGTCTTAGCGCATCGTGCGGAAAATGGATCCCGAAAGCGGAATCCGCCGATTGCGTCCGATGCCTTAGATGGGAGCTTGGGCGCTGTCTGGCAATTCCGCCGGGGGTTCCGGCAGGCGCAGGATCGTGGGTTCGTGCCCGGTGGCCTGCAAGAACTTCAACAGATCCTCCCGGGAGACGCCCGTGGTCATGGAATTGACCAGCGGGTGGAAGTTCACCCGCTCATGTTCCATCAGGTTGGCATCGAGCACCATGGTCACCTTGCCGTCCGTGTCGTTCACCACCGCAAAGGCGGTGACGGAACCCGGCTCGACCCCGAGCAGCGCCCGCAGCTGGTCGGCGGAGCCGAAGGAGAGTCGGCCCGAGGCGCCGAGCGCCTCGTGGGCGCGCTTGAGGTCGATGGCGGTGTCGTGCTTGGCGGAGATCAGGAAGAAGCGGCCCTTCCTGTCCTTCACGAACAGGTTCTTGGTGTGGGCTCCCGGGATCAGCTCCTTGATGGCTTTCGATTCGGCCACCGTGAAGACGGGCTCGTGCTCCACCGTCTCGGCCTGGATGCCGAGCGACGACAGACGGTCCAAAAGCTCCTGCGGGGAGAGAGGGGCCAAGGCAGAACTCCAACGGAAACCTTCGAAAATCCTGCCCGGCTTCTAGCGACCGGATGAAGCAGGCTCAAGGGTCCGGCTGAAAAGATCGCCCGGACCCTCTTGCAAAGCGCGCCGTTTTGGGGCACATCAACGGCCTCGCAACGATGCTGCGGCATCGCGGAGCGCGGGTGTAGCTCAGGGGTAGAGCACAACCTTGCCAAGGTTGGGGTCGAGGGTTCGAATCCCTTCGCCCGCTCCAATCTCTCAGGATCTGAGAGTGCTTACGAAGGCCCGCCGGATGGCGGGCTTTTCGTTTTTCCACCTCCTGCGGCCGCTCCCAAGCCTTAGACCTCGCATCGGAAAAGCTTCCAGCATATATCTCGGCAAAACCGGGAGGAACCTTATGGCGGATCAACGGCACCTGAGCATCTTGAAGGAACTCGAGCGCAAGGTGCTCTGGCTCTCCACCTGGACGATCCACAACGCCAACCACCTGCGCCCCAACGGGGACGGGCTCAAGATCGGCGGACACCAGGCCTCCTCCGCCTCCCTCTCCACGATCCTGACGGCCCTCTACTTCTCGGTGCTGCGGCCGGAGGACCGGGTGGCGGTGAAGCCCCATGCCAGCCCGATCTACCATGCGATCCAGTACCTCTTCGGCCGGCAGACGCGGGACAAGCTCGAGAACTTCCGCGGCTACAAGGGCGCGCAGTCCTATCCCTCCCGCACCAAGGACATCGACGACGTGGACTTCTCCACCGGCTCGGTGGGCCTCGGCGTCGCCCAGACGCTGTTCGCCAGCCTCGTGCAGGACTACGTCAAGGCGCATGGCTGGGCCAAGGACAAGCCCGAGGGCCGCATGATCTCCCTCGTGGGCGATGCGGAGATGGACGAGGGCAACATCTTCGAGGCCCTGCTCGAGGGCTGGAAGCACGGCATCCGCAATACCTGGTGGATCATCGACTACAACCGCCAGAGCCTCGATGCCGTCATCCGGGAAGGCCTGTGGGAGCGCTTCGAGGCGCTCTTCCGCAATTTCGGCTGGGACGTGGTGGTGCTCAAGCACGGCTCGCTCATGAAGCAAGCCTTTGCCGAGCCCGGCGGCGAGAAGCTTCGCGACTGGATCGATTCCTGCCCCAACCAGCTCTATTCCGCCCTGACCTACCAGGGAGGAGCGGCTTGGAGAAAGCGCCTCCTCGACGATCTCGGCGACCAGGGACCGGTGACCCGCCTCATCGAGAAGCGCTCGGATGAGGAACTGGCCGCGCTCATGACCAATCTCGGCGGCCACGACCTGCCGAGCCTGCTCGATGCCTTCGAAAAGGCGCGGGAGCACGACCGGCCGGTCTGCTTCCTGGCCTACACCATCAAGGGCTTCGGGCTGCCGCTCGCCGGCCACAAGGACAACCATTCCGGCATGCTGACGCCCTCCCAGATGGAGGCCTGGCAGAGGACTCAAGGGGTGCGGCCGGGGCACGAATGGGACAAGTTCGAAGGCCTTAAGGTTCCGCAGGCCGAGATCGAGCGTTTCCTGGCCGCGGTGCCGTTCGTCCAGAAGGGCACCCGCCGCTATTCCGCGCCGCCCGTGCCGGTGCCGGAAAAGCTTGCCTTCCCGGCCAATCCGGCCATGTCGACCCAGCAGGGTTTCGGGCTCATCCTCAACGAGCTCGCCCGTTCCGATCACCCGCTCGCCTCCCGCGTCGTCACCACGGCGCCGGACGTGACCGTCTCCACCAATCTCGGCGCCTGGGTGAACCGGCGCGGGCTCTATGCCCGAGAGAGCCTGGTCGACACCTTCAAGAAGGAGCGGATTCCCTCCACCTACAACTGGGAATTCTCCCCGTCCGGCCAGCATATCGAGCTCGGCATCGCCGAGATGAACCTGTTCATCGTGCTCTCGGCCTTAGGGTTGTCGCACTCCCTCTTCGGCGAGCGGATCCTGCCCATCGGCACCCTCTACGATCCGTTCATCTATCGCGGCGCCGATGCGCTCAACTATGCCTGCTACCAGGACGCCCGCTTCATGATCGTCGCCACGCCCTCGGGCGTGACGCTGGCGCCGGAGGGCGGCGCGCATCAATCCATCGGCACGCCCCTGGTGGGCATGGCGCAGGACGGGCTCGCCTCCTTCGAACCGGCCTTCGTGGACGAACTCGCCGTCATCATGCGCTGGGCCTTCGATTACATGCAGAAGAGCGGGGAGGGGGAGCCGAACGAGAGGACCTGGCTGCGCGACGAGACCGGCGGCTCGGTCTATCTTCGCCTCTCCACCCGCACCCTCGAGCAGCCGCAGCGCGAAATGACAGCAGAGCTGGCCGACGACATCATGGCCGGCGCCTACTGGCTGCGGAAGCCCGGGCCGAACGCCCAGGTCGTCGTTGCCTATACCGGTGCGGTGGCGCCCGAGGCGATCGAGGCGGTGGGGCTGATGGCCGAGGACCGGCGCGATGTCGGGCTCTTGGCCATCACGTCGGCCGACCGGCTCAATGCGGGCTGGACGGCGGCCCAGCGCGCCCGCGAGCGCGGCCTCGTCCACGCCCGTTCCCATGTGGAGCGGCTTCTCGCCGAGGTGCCGGCCCATTGCGGGCTCGTGACGGTGATCGACGGCCATCCGGCGACGCTCGCCTGGATGGGCTCCGTGATGGGCCACCGCACCCGCTCGCTGGGCGTGGAGCATTTCGGCCAGACAGGGACGATCCGCGACCTCTACCGGCATTTCGGCATCGACGCCCAGGGCATCATCGCCGCCGCCGAGATGATCGCGCCGGGCCGGCCGATCCGGCACCTGCGGGCCGTCTGAAGGGTGCGATTCCTCGTCGCTTCGCGCGGGAGGCCCGGCTCGGGGTTTGCGGAGCGACGGTTCACATGCTAACCGCAAGCCTTCGGACAAGAGTTTCATAGAGCCCATGGCGCGCAAGAGCCTCCTGCGAGGCGACACCCTTCCCCTGATCGGCCGCCTGTGGCGCGACTGGATGCGCCCGCACAGGAAGACGCTCGGCCTCGTGCTGCTGCTGGTGGCCCTGGTCTCGGGGGCGACGGGCCTCTATCCGGTGCTGATCAAGGCGGCCTTCGACGCCTTCGACGCCAAGGACGCCCATGCGATCATGCTGGCGCCGCTCTTCGTGATCGCCGTCACCTCGGTGAAGGGCTTTTCCCTGCTCGCGCTCACGATCCTCACCAACAAGGTGGTGACGCGCATCGAAGCCGACATGCAGACGGCCCTCTACGGGCACATGATCGAGGCCGACCTCGCCCAGATCGGGCGTGAGAGCCCGGCGGCGCTCACCCAGCGCTTCACCACGGACTTCGCCTTCATCCGGGAGGCCCTCACCCGCCTCTCGACCGTGTTCCTGCGCGAGATCACCACCATCATCGCCCTGGTTGCCGCGATGCTCTGGATCGACCCGGTCCTGACCCTGGTGGCGGCCGTCGTCGCGCCCTTCTTCGCCTATCCTGTGGAAAAGATCGGCCGCAAGCTGCGCCGGGTGGCGGCCTCCACCCAGGAGCAGACGGGGCTGATGGCGAGCCTCATCACCGAGAGCCTCGCCGGCACCCGCATCGCCAAGACCTACCGGCTCGAGAGCTACCTCAAGGGCCGGGCGGCCAAGACCTTCGACGATGTGCGCGACCTGAAGATGAAGGCCGCGAACGCCCGCGGGCGAATGGATCCCCTGCTCGAGACCGGCGGCGGCGTCGCGGTGGCCATCGTGCTGATGCTGATCGGCCAGCGGATTCTCTCCGGCAGCAGCACGGTCGGCGACTTCACGGGCTTCGTCAGCGCCCTCGTCATGGCGGCGCAGCCCATCCGGGCGCTTGGAAACCTCAATGCCATCGTGCAGGAGGCCGCAGCCGCCCTGCAGCGCACCTTCGACGTGATGGACGAGGCCCCCCGGATCCAGGACCGGCCCGGCGCCCGGCCGCTCCAGCTGGCGGGCGGGGAGATCCGCTTCTCGAACCTGTCCTTCTCCTATACCGGGGACGCCGCGGCCCTCAGCCATGTGGACCTCGTTGCGGAGGCGGGCCAGACGACCGCCCTCGTGGGCCGTTCGGGCTCGGGCAAGTCCACCCTGCTCTCCCTCGTGCCGCGTCTTTACGATGTCACCGGGGGAGCCGTGCTGATCGACGGCCAGGATGTCCGGGACGTGTCCCTGGCGAGCCTGCGCGGGTCCATCGCGGTGGTGAGCCAGGACGTGATCCTCTTCGACGACACGGTGCGGGCGAACATCGCCTTCGGCCGGCCGCAGGCGACCGAGGAGGAGATCCTGGAGGCGGCCAAGGCAGCCGCCGCCCACGACTTCATCATGCGGCTCCCGGAGGGCTACGACACCGTGGTCGGCCCCGGCGGCGGGCGCCTGTCCGGCGGCGAGCGCCAGCGCATCTCGCTCGCCCGCGCCTTCCTGAAGGACGCGCCGATCCTGCTCCTGGACGAGGCCACGAGCGCCCTCGATTCCGAGTCCGAGCGCCTGGTCCAGGACGCCATCCGGCGGCTCATGAAGGGGCGCACCACCCTCGTCATCGCCCATCGGCTCTCCACCGTGCGCAATGCGGAGAAGATCGTGGTGATGGAGGGCGGGCGCATCGCGGAGACGGGCTCCCACGAAACCCTGATCGCCCGGGCGGGCGCCTATGCCCGCCTGCACCGGCTCCAGCTCTCCGACGACAGCGAGCCGAGCCTGGCCGCTTCCTGAGGCACGGCGGCTATTCCCGCCGCATGATCCTGTCGACGAGGAGATGGGACCAGAAGCCGGGGCGGAAGCTCCGCTCCAGGGCCTCGGCGTCGTACTGCGTCTCGATCCAGGTGAGGAACGGGATGCCCCGGGCCTCGCCCTCCCGGCGGTAGAGGTCGAAGAAGGCGTCGAGGATGCCGGTCTTCGAGAAGCGGAAATGGCCGTAGCGCATCGACAATTGCCGCTGGGCCTCGTCGATGGACTTCCCCTCGTAGACGATGAGATAGAGGGCGGCGACGAAGCCGGCCCGGTCCGCGCCCGACTTGCAGTGCAGGACCGCCGGATACTCGATGGTGTCGAAGAAGTCCTTGGCCGAGAGCAGGGTCTCCCGGTCCGGCGCGCCGCGGGAGCGGACGACGAACTCCACCAGGTGGATGCCGAGCCGCTCGCAGGTTTCCTTCTGGAGCTGCCAGGAGCCGTGCTCCCGGCCGCCGCGCAGGTTGATGATGGTGCGGATCCCCTCCGCCTTCAGGGCGGCGATCTGGTGAGGGGCCGGCTGGGCCGAACGCCAGAGCCGGTCGGTGACCTGGTGCTTGTTGAGGTAGAAGAGGCGGAACAGCCCGTGATCGGCGACGAGCATGTGGGCCCAGGCGCGCAGGCGCCCGGCCACGCCCTCGACGGGCCGGTCCCAGCGGGCGATCCGCGCCATGCGCCGGGCATAGCGGATTTCAGGCTTGAGGAACCTGTTGAACACGTCGATCCAGCAATCTGTCTCAATGTAAGATCATTCGGATGCGCTCCGAAGGCGGCCCTTATCGGCGATGGCGGCCGATTAATCAATCGTTTGCGCCTCCGGCGGTTGCCCCCGGCCGGGGGAGAGGACGAAACCAATCGGTTGCCGGTCTGCCGCCTGTCGTGTAAGGGGTGCCGTTCGACACAACCCTCCTTGACGAAAAGAGCGGCTGGACACCGGGCTTTAACGCTTGCCGGCGCTGTATCGTTGAGACCCAGCATATTCAGGAGAACGGCGTCATGTCGTCCACCTTCGAGACCGTCGCCGGCATCATTTCAGAGACGGCCGACATCCCGCGCGAGCAGATCACGCCCGAGAGCCACGCCATCGAGGATCTGGGCATCGACTCGCTCGCCTTCCTCGACATCGCGTTCGCCATCGACAAGGCCTTCGGGATCAAGCTGCCCCTGGAGCAGTGGACCCAGGAGGTGAACGAGGGCAAGGCCCCGGCCGAGGAATACTTCGTCCTGAAGAACCTCGTGGCGCGCATCGACGCGCTGGTGGCCGCCAAGCAGGCCTGATCGAACGATATGTCCCGGCGGGCCGGCCGAACGGGCCGGCTCGAAGAGGCGATCCATCAAGCGCCCCGCCTCATGGATTCTCTTCCCATTGAACCCGCCGGGAGCGATAGGGTACGGAATCCGGATGCGCCTCGAATATTTTGAAATGATCGACCGGGTGACGAGCCTCGACCGCGAGACCAAGCGGATCGAGGTCTCCTCCGTCGTCCCGCAGGAAAGCCCCGTCTTCGAAGGGCATTTCCCCGGCCATCCCCTGGTGCCCGGCGTCCTTCTCACCGAAACCATGGCCCAGGCCTCCGGCTATCTGGTGCTCGGCCTCATGGGCTTCACCCACATGCCGTTCCTGATGGGCGTCGATAAGGCGCGCTTTCGCACCTTCGTGGGACCGGGTACGGTGCTCGCCGTCACGGCGCAGCTGGAGCACGAGGGCTCGGGCTATGCGGTGACCAAGGCCAGGATCACGGCCGAGGGCAAGCCGATCTGCGATGCGGAGCTGCGCTTCCGGATCATGCCCTTTCCCGAAGGCATGGACGGCCTGATGCGCGCGCAAGCCCGGCGCATCGGCCTCCTGGAGGAGAGCGTTTGATGCGGGACGTCGTCATCACGGGGATCGGGATCGTCTCCTGCGCCGGAGAGGGCCTGGAGACGCATCTGGCGGCGCTCGCCGGCGGGGCGGCGCCCAGGACCGACACGGCCGCCTTCGAGCCTTTCCCGGTCCATCCGGCAACCCCGCTGGAATGGGACCGGCAGATCCCCAAGAAATCCGACCAGCGGCAGATGGAGCCCTGGCAGAAGCTGGGCTGCTATGCGGCGGGCCTTGCCCTCGACGCGGCCGGCGCCAAGGATGATGCGGCCTTGAAGGGCCGCATGCAGCTCATCGTCTCCGCCGGCGGCGGCGAGCGCGACTATGCCGTCGACGGGGGGATCCTCACCGGGCTCCGCAAGGCCGACAACCCGGGCGTCTTCCTCAACGAGCGCCTGATGAGCGACCTGCGACCGACCCTCTTTCTCGCGCAGCTTTCGAACCTGCTCGCCGGCAACATCTCCATCGTCCACGGGGTCACGGGCGCCTCGCGCACCTTCATGGGCGAGGAATCGAGCGGCGTGGACGCGATCCGCATCGCCCGCGAACGCATCGCCTCGGGGCAGGACGACATCTTCCTGGTGGGCGGCGCCTACAACGCCGAGCGGCCCGACGTGCTCCTGATCTACGAGATGGGCGGCTTCCTTTGGAAGCAGCCCTACCGTCCCGTCTGGAAACGCGGGCCCGAGGGCGGCGGCATGATCCTGGGCAGCGGAGCCTGCTTCCTGGTGCTGGAATCCCGCGAGCACGCCGCCTCGCGCGGGGCGAAGCCTCTGGCCGCCATCGCCGGCGTCGCCTCCGACCGCAGCCGCCGCAAGGCCGGCAGCGTCGAGGGCGCGCTTCACGGCCTGTCGCGGCAGCTCGGGGCCAAGCCCGACCTGGTGCTGTCGGGCGCCACGGGCGTCAAGGGCATCACGGAGGAGGAGCAGGCGGCCCTGAAGGACATCGCGCCTGGCGCGACGATTCACGCAACCGGCGATCTCGTCGGCCACACCATGGAAGCCCAGGCTCACACCGGCGTCGCGCTGGCGGCGGGTCTTGTCGCGCAGGGCGGAGCGAACGAGGCCCTCGTCACCTCCATCGGGCACTGGCGCGGCGAGGGCGCCATCCGGATCACCAGAGCTTGAGGGAGAAGGCTATGGCGCTTCGCGACACGAAAGGCCGCCCGCTCGTCGCCGTCACCGGCATGGGCACGGTCACGTCCCTCGGCCAGGGCAGGGACGACACTTGGGCAGCCCTCACGGCAGGAAAATCCGGCATCCACCGCATCGAGCGCTTTCCCACGGAGGGCCTGCGCACCACGATCGCCGGCACCATCGACTCGGTGGACGTGGAGCCCTTCTGCGCGCCCATGCTCTCCGAGCGGCTCGCCATGCTGGCGGCCGAGGAGGCGGTGGCCCAGTCGGGCCTGAGCCACGAGAGCTTTCCGGGAGCGCTCTTCATCGCGGTGCCGCCGGTGGAGATGGAATGGCCCCAGCGAGAGGCGCTGGCCGAGGCCTCGGGCCAGACCGGCGAGATCACCTACAAGGATCTCCTGAAGGCCGCCGGCACCGGTCGCTTCAAGGCGTGGCACGACCTGTTCATCTTCGGCACCGTGGCCGACCGGGTGGCCGACCGCTTCGGCACCCGGGGCTCGCCGATCTCGCTCTCCACCGCCTGCTCGTCCGGCGCCACCGCGATCCAGCTCGGCGTCGAGGCGATCCGCCGGGGCGAGACGGATGCCGCCCTGTGCATCGGCACCGACGGCTCGGTCAATCCGGAATCCCTCATCCGCTTCTCCCTGCTCTCGGCGCTCTCGACGCAGAACGAGAACCCGGAGGGCGCCTCAAAGCCCTTCTCCAAGAACCGCGACGGCTTCGTCATGGGCGAGGGCGGCGCGGCGCTCGTGCTGGAGGACGCGGAGAAGGCCAGGGCGCGCGGCGCCAGGATCCTCGGCTATGTGCTCGGCTGCGGCGAGAAGGGCGACGGCTTCCACCGCACCCGCTCCTCGCCCGACGGCATGCCGGCCATCATGGCGATCCGCCAGGCGCTCGAGGATGCGGGCCTCTCGCCGGAGGACATCGACTATATCAACGCCCACGGCACCTCGACGCCGGAGAACGACAAGATGGAGGCCATGAGCTGCACCGCCGTGTTCGGCGAGCGCATGGCGAGCCTTCCGATCTCCTCCAACAAGTCGATGATCGGCCACACGCTCACCGCCGCCGGCGCGGTCGAGGCGGTGATGTCGCTCATGACCATCGGCACCGGTCGCATCCCGCCGACGATCAACTACCAGGTGCCCGATCCCGCGATCCCCCTCGACGTGGTGCCGAACGTCGCCCGCGACGCGCGGGTGTCCTACGTGCTCTCCAACTCCTTCGGCTTCGGCGGCCAGAACACCTGCCTCGTCTTCGGGGCCGATCCGAAAGGGGCTTGAGATCATGACCCGGGTTCTGGTGACGGGCGGGGCTAAGGGCGTCGGCGCCGCCATCGTGCGGGCGCTTGTCGCCGCAGGCCATGATGTGGATTTCACCTACCGCTCGTCGGGTGAGGCTGCGAAGGCGCTCGCCGATGAATTAGTGGCAGCCAACCCGGGCCGCACCGTCACGGCGCATTCGCTCGACCTCGCCGACAAGGCGGCGCTCGAGGCCTTCTGCGAGAGCATCGAGGGCGAGAGCTTCTTCGGGCTCATCCACAATGCCGGCCAGCCCTACGATGCGCTCGCCGCCATGATGCAGCAGGACAAGGCCGAGGCCGCCATGCAGGTGAACTTCTGGTCGCTGACCCGCATCGCCAAGGCGCTCATGCGCGGGATGATCCGCGCGAAGGCCGGGCGCATCGTCGCCATCGGTTCGGTGGCGGCGCTGCAGGGCAATCCCGGAAACGCGGCCTATGCGGCCTCCAAGGGCGCGCTCATCTCCTATTGCCGCACCTTGTCCGTCGAGACCGCCAAGCGGGGTGTCACCGTGAACGTGATCGCGCCGGGCTTCATCGACACCGACATGATGGCGCCCTACGCGGCCTACCGCGACAACATGGAAAAGCAGATTCCGGCCGGGCGCTTCGCCAAGCCGGAGGAGATCGCGGGGCTCGCCGCCTTCCTCCTGAGCGAGCCCGCCGCCTACATCACCGGCGCGGTGCTTCCCATCGACGGCGGCCTCACGTCGATGCTGGGCGTGCATCGGTAGCGCGAAAGTAGCGCATCATGAGGGCAGCCCACCAGCCGACGCTCATGCCCGTTCCGAGACCGGCGACGGCATAGGGCAGGGTGGACCGAAGGCTCTCCTCGACCAAGTCACGGTTGACGGCCATCGAAACTTCGATGGCATAACGCATCCCGAACAGGATGAGGCCGGTCACGAGCCAGAACGCGGTGCCGGGCATGTGGATGAGCCCTTGCGTCCGGTCGATGCCGATCCGCAGAACCATCGCCCAAGTTGCCCCGACCCCAAGCCCCAGGAGACAACCCGCCAGCCAGAGCGGGAGACTATCGGCAAGAGGCGCCGAATTGAGAAGCGTGCCGAGCGCCACGGCCAGGAAGATTCCAGGAACAAGGCTGAGGCGGGCAGGGCTTCTGCGGCCGGGGCGCATGGCCGTCATGCCGAGATAGACGATCAGCACGAGAATGCCCCAAACCCATAGAGGGGTGCCGCTGATGACCGACAGGACAGATTGCACGTGCGTATCCTCAGCCCGAAAGATATATCATCATACAGCGTTCGGACAGGAAGTCTGCCCCTTGGGCAGCCATGACAAAGAGCTTTTCGCCTAGCCAGGAGCCTTCATGACCCGCTTCATCTGCGTTCAATGCGGCACTCAATTCGCCGAGACGCCTGCACCGCCGCCCTCATGTCCGATCTGCGAGGACGAGCGCCAGTACGTTCGCTGGTCCGGACAGGAATGGACCACCGTCGAGGAATTGCGCACCAAGCACCGCAACGTCTTCACCGAGGAAGGCGGCCCCATCGGCATCGGGATCGAGCCGGACTTCGCCATCGGGCAGCGGGCGCTCGCGATTCCTACGGGCGATGGCGCCATCCTGTGGGACTGCGTCTCCCTGGTGAAGGAGGAAGCGGTCGAGCGCATCCGGCGCATGGGCGGCCTCAAGGCCATCGCGATCTCGCATCCGCATTTCTACTCCGCGATGGCCGAATGGAGCGAAGCATTCGGCGGAGCGCCGGTCTATCTCCACGAAGACGACCGGTCATGGGTCATGAATCCGCACGGGGCGATCCGGTTCTGGTCGGGCGAAACCCTGGAGATCGCGCCGGGTTTCACGCTGATCCGCACCGGCGGGCATTTCGAGGGCAGCGCGGTGCTGCATCATGCCGCCGGCGCGGATGGCGGGGGCGACCTGTTCGTGGGGGATACTCTCTCGGTCCTTCAAGACCGCCGCCACGTCAGCTTCATGCGCAGCTACCCGAACTTCATTCCGCTCAACCGCTCCGCTGTCGAGCGGATCGGTGCGGCCTTGGCGCCTTATCCGTTCCAGCGGATCTTCGGAGCCTCCGCACACCGGAACATCCTGCAGGACGGAAAGGCGGCTCTGGTCCGGTCCGTCGAGCGTTACTTGAGAGCCATTCGGGATTGAGGCGCAGCCTCACCTCTCCCGAGCGGGGAGGTCGCACCGCAGGACCGGAAAAGGATCCTCCCGCACACTCGAATTGATGGATTCCCTTTCCCTCCGCTGCGCTCCGGCCGGGAATGACACAAACCTTGTCATCAGCTCCGTCGCCCTTTAAGCCGCCCGAAACAGATTTCTCCGTCATCGCCGCTCCTGAACCTGCCGGCGGTGACGCCGACCAGGATTGTCCCTCATGCGCTCCCTCCAGTTGTTCGGCGACCGTGACCTCCGCATCACCGAGATCGACGCTCCGCCGCCGCCCGCTCCCGGCGAGGTCCAGGTGCGGGTGAAGGCGCTGGCGCTGAACTTCCTCGACGTCTGGGGCTTTCGCGGAATGGCCTTCGCCAAGCGCAAGATGCCCCAGGCCGTGGGCGTGGAGGCCTCGGGCGAGATCGCGGCGGTGGGCGAGGGCGTCACGCGGTTCAAGGCGGGCGATCCGGTGACCATGTACGGGGCCGAGACCTGCGGCCATTGCAAGGCCTGCCAGAAGGGTTGGGACAATCTCTGCGAGAACGTCGCCGGCATCATGGGCTTCCATATCGACGGCTTCGCCCGCGAGCTGATCAACCGGCCGGAGCGGCTCGTCATCCCGGTGCCGAACGGCGTCTCCTTCGAGCAGGCGGCGTGCGCGCCCATCGGCTTCGGCACGGTGCAGCACATGCTGTTCGACAACGCCAAGCTGGAGCCCGGCGAGTCCATCCTCGTCCATGCGGGCGGCTCCGGGATCGGCACGGCGGCGATCAAGATGGCCAAGGCCATCGGCTGCACGGTCTATACGACCGTGGGCGACGACGAGAAGGCGGAGAAGGCGAGGGCGCTCGGGGCCGATCACGTGATCAACTACCGCACCGAGCGCTTCGAGGGCGAGGTGCGCCGCCTCACCAAGCGCAAGGGCGTCGACGTGGTGTTCGAGCATGTGGGCGCCGAGACCTGGAACGGCTCGCTGCTCTGCCTCAAGCGCGGCGGACGCCTCGTCACCTGCGGCTCCACCTCGGGCGTGTCCACCACCATGAACCTGATGCAGCTCTTCCAGCAGCAATACCGCATCTTCGGCTCCTTCGGCTGCCGGATCGAGAACATCGCCCAGTCGCTGGACAAGATGGCTGGCGGCATGACCCCGGTGATCGACTCGGTCTTCCCCCTGGACGAATTTCAGAAGGGCCTGGAGCGGCTCGAGGGCCGCAAGGTCTTCGGCAAGGTGCTCGTGACGTTCTGAGCCGAGCCTGCCCCACCGGAACCATTCGCCGCGACCCCGGGTCTTGACGAAACCGGCGCCCCGCGAAAAAGACGCGGGGCCTTTTCTTTTCGAGCCGGGCCCATCCGGCTTCTCACAGGACCCGACGCCGTGCAGCCCAGCCACCGCCCCCGCAGCCTTCTCTCGCGTCTCACCGAGACGGTGATGGTCGGCGTCGTGCGCGGGGTCTTCGCCCTGTCCCGGGCCCTCGGCCCCGAGCGCTCCGGCGCGGTGGGGGCGGCGCTCACGCGCACCATCGGGCCGCTCCTGCGGGCTCACAAAACAGCCGTGAACAACATCCGAGCCGCCTATCCGGAGAAATCCGAGGCGGAGGTGAAGGCCCTGGCCCTGGCCGCCTGGGACAATCTCGGCCGCACGGGCGGCGAATATCCCCATCTCGGGCGCCTGTTCGACTTCGATCCGGACAGCGAGGTGCCGGGCCGCACGGAGGTCGACGGCATCGAGCACTTCCTGAGCCTGAGGGATGATGGAAGGCCCGGCATCGTCTTCTCCGCCCATCTGGCCAATTGGGAGCTGCCGGCGATCTGCGCCGCGCGGTTCGGGCTCGACACCACGGCGGTGTTCCGGGCGCCCAACGATCCGGCCATCGCCCGCGTCCTGCACGAGATCCGCAGCGAGACCATGGGCAATCTCGAGGCCGCGCGCCAGGGCGCGGCCTTCGCCATGCAGGGAGCGCTGGAGAAGGGCGGGCATCTCGGCATGCTCATCGACCAGCACTTCACCCGCGGGGTGATCGTGAACTTCATGGGCCGCCCGGCCCTGGTGAACCCGATCCTGGGAAAATTCGCCCGCCGGTTCGACTGCCCGGTCCACGGGGTGCGGGTGATCCGGCTGCCGGGCCACCGGTTCCGCCTGCAGCTCACCCCGCCCCTCGACCTGCCGCGCGATCCCGACGGCCAGATCAACGTGCAGGGCGCCATGCAGGCCATGACCTCCGTGGTGGAGGAATGGGTGCGGGAACATCCCGAGCAGTGGCTGTGGATGCACCGCCGCTGGCGGGTGCCTGCAACCGCTCAAGGTAACGTGAGTTCACCTTGAGGCCCAATTCATGTTCCATGGCGGGATCATGGCATCGCGTTTGAGATTCTTCCCGGCGGCGCTCGCCTTGGCCGCTCTCCTGCAGCCGGCACGCGCGGAGCAGCCGCGTGCGGTCGTGGAGCTGTTCACGAGCCAGGGCTGTTCGTCCTGCCCGCCGGCGGACGCGCTCCTCGTCGAATATTCCCGCCAGCCCGACATCGTGGCCCTGTCCCTGCCGGTGAACTACTGGGATTATCTCGGCTGGAAGGACACCCTCGCCCATGTGGCCTTCACCGAGCGGCAGAAGGCCTATGCCCATTCCCGCAAGGACCGGCAGGTCTTCACGCCGCAGATGATCGTCAACGGCAAGAAGTCCTCCATCGGCTCCGACCGCGACCAGATCGAGCAGGCGATCCAGGCCACCACGAAGGGCCGGAAGGCCCTGCCGGTTCAGGTGAAGCTCAGCGAGACGAACGGCACCGTGACGATTGCGGTCGAGGAGACCCCCGATACTGCCCAGCGTGAGGGCGAGATCTGGGTGCTGCCCGTGCTGAGGTCGCAGACGGTGCCCATCGAGCGTGGCGAGAATCGGGGCAAGACCATCACCTATGCCAATGTGGTGCGCGGCCTGAACCGGGTGGGCGAATGGCGCGGCGGCTCCGCCCGCTTCGAGGTGCCCCTCGAAACCGCCCTCAAGGGCGGGGACGGCTATGTGGTGCTGCTCCAGAGCACCGATGCGGCCCGTCCCGGCGTGATCCTGGGCGCCGCGAAGGGGCCGGGCCTCTAATCGAGCACGATGATTTTGTTGGGCAGCTCGTCCACGTCGTCCAGGCGGGGCGGCGCGTGCTCGGCCAGGATCGCGCCCGTGCGCCGGATGGCCTCGATCAGCCCCTCCGTCATGCGCCCGGACCCGATCGCCGCCGTCAGGTCCGCCACGATGCCGGCCCAGACCTCGGGATCGACCCGGTCCGCGATGCCCGTATCCGCCAGGATCTCCGCGTGGCGCTCGGCGAGGGCCAGGTAGATCAGAACCCCTGTCTTCTCCCGCGTGCGGGTGAGCCCGCGGCGCAGGAACTCGCGCGCGGCGGCCTCGTGGGCCTGGGCGCGCTTGAGCGAGCGCGGCACCAGGGCAAAGCGCAGCCGCGGCCAGGAGAGGACGAGGCTCAAGGCCAGGGCCGTGGCGAGCTGGATCAGGAAGATCCGCGCGGCGCTGATGTCCGTCAGCCAGATCAGCGGCCAGGGCGTGGCGAGGGAAGCCAGGAGCCCCCAGAGCACCGGAACGGCGCGGTAACGGTCGGCCTGCTGCGCGACGACGAGCACGATCTCGCCGGAGGTCTCGTCCTCCACGTCGCCGATCGCCTGAGCCAGGCGGGCCTGTTCCTCGGCTGAAATCATCTACCAGCTCCCCGAGGCGCCGCCGCCGCCGGACGATCCCCCGCCGCCGGAGAAGCCTCCTCCCCCGGACCACCCTCCGCCGCCGGACCAGCCGCCGGTGGTGACGATCCACGGCCCGTGGCGGCTTCGCCGGATGCCGCGCGAGCGGCCCGCGCCCATCAGGCGCGAGACGAGGAAGAACAGGATCAGGAGGATGATGAAGGCGACGACGGGATCGATGGAGGCGGTGCTCTCCTCGCGCACCTGCGCCCGGCGCTGCCACTCCTCCGCGTCGCCGGTGAGGATCGAGAGCATGGCGTCGACGCCCGCATCGATGCCGCCCGAAAAGTTGCCTTTCTGGAACTGGGGCGCGATGGCGGTGGCGATGATGACCTTCGAGAGGGCATCCGTGAGCGCCCCCTCCAGCCCGTAGCCTACCTCGATGCGCACCTTCCTCTCCTGCGGCGCGACCAGCAGAAGGGCGCCGTTGTCCTTGTCCCTCTGGCCGAGCCGCCAATGACGGAAGAGGCGGTTGGCGTAGTCCTCGATCGTGGTGCCTTCGAGAGAGCGAACCGTCGCGACCACCACCTGGTCCGTGGTCCTGTCCTCATGCGCCTTGAGCTTCGCTTCAAGGGTCGCGCGCTCCTCTGGCTTGAGGAGATTGGCAGCATCGACCACGCGGCCGGTGAGGGGCGGGAAGGCCTGGGCGAGGGCGGGGAGGGGGAGGAGGATGAGGAAGGCAGCGATGAGGAGCACCAGCACCCTCTCCCCCCTTGTGGGGGAGAGTTGGAGAGGGGGGTGTGAGCGATGGCCTATGAAGGTCTGGCGCCAGCACCCCCCTCCCTGGCCCTCCCCCACAAGGGGGGAGGGGAAAACTTGGGCGCATGTCATCCCGTCAGAACTTCACCTGCGGTGGGCGCTCGGAGCCGGATGTGGCGGTGAAGGTCTCCATCGGCTTGGCTTCCGGATAGAGAATGCCCGCAATCCAGCGGCCGGGGATGGTGCGCAGCTCCGTGTTGTAGGCCTGCACCGCCGCGATGTAGTCGCGCCGCGCCACCGCGATCCGGTTCTCCGTGCCCTCGAGCTGAGACTGCAGGGCGAGGAAGTTGGCGTTCGACTTCAGCTCCGGGTAGCGCTCCACGGTGGCGAGCAGACGCCCCAGCGCGCCGGAGAGCTGGTTCTGCGCCTCCTGGAACTGCCGGAATTTGTCCGGATCCGTGACGGTGGAGGCATCGACCTGCACCTGGGTGGCGCGGGCGCGGGCCTCCGTCACCTGGGTCAGCACCTCGCGCTCCTGCTGGGCAAAGCCCTTCACGGTCTCCACGAGGTTGGGGATGAGGTCGGCCCGGCGCTGATACTGGTTCTGCACCTCGCTCCAGGCAGCCCTTGCCTGTTCCTCCAGGGTCGGGACGTTGTTGATGCCGCAGGCAGACAGGCCGAACGCCAGGATCAAGCCGATGAGGCCCGAGCGGATCCGAGCGGTTGAGAGCAAAGCCGTCATGTCTGTCCTTCTCGCGGTTCTTGGTTCTTCTTACCCCGCCCGGATCAACAGATGGAGCACGGGCGGCGTTTCAACAAGCGCCTTTCCGGTAGCCGTGCACACGGGATTGAGGCATGATCCCGCCGTCTTCCGCATCCGGACTTGCCCGATGACCTTTCTGCCCGACGCCAGCACCCTCCTCACCTACTCGCTCGCCGCCACCCTGCTCTTCATCACGCCGGGGCCGGACATGAGCCTGTTCCTGGCCAAGACCATGGCGGGCGGGCGCAAGGCGGGCATGGCCTCCATGCTCGGCGCCATGGCGGGCTGCTGCGTTCACACGCTGCTTGCGGCGCTGGGTCTCTCGGCACTGCTGGCGGCCTCCGTCACCGCCTTCACGGTGCTGAAGGTCGTCGGCGCGCTCTACCTGCTGTGGATGGCCTTCGATGCGGTGCGCCACGGCTCGGCCCTGAGCCTGAAGGACGAGGGCCGGGCGGAGATCCCGTTCTGGAGGACCTTCTTCATGGGGGTGGGCATCAACCTCACGAATCCGAAGGTGGTGCTGTTCTTCGTGACCTTCCTGCCGCAATTCGTGAGCGCCGCGGACCCGCATGCGGCCGACAAGCTGCTGTTCCTGGGCCTCTACTTCATTGCGCTCACCGCCCCCATGGGCGCCCTGATGATCCTGGGCGCCGACAAGGTGATCGCGCTGCTGCGCGGCCATCCGAAGCTGATGCGGGGGATCGATTATTCCTTCGCCGGCCTGTTCTCGGTCTTCGCGGTCAAGATCCTGACGACATCGGCTCGGTAGGCTCCCGTCGCCGCGGCTCGCGCCCGCCGATGATGGCCCAGTAGACGAGGCCGGCGACCGCTCCGGTCAGCCCGAGCACGAAGCTGATATGCAGCTCCTCGGCTGTGGCGATCCGGGCCTGACCGCGCAGGATCCAGGGCACCGCCGCCGTGAGCATGCCGGTGGCAAGCGTGTGCCACAGGAGGCTGCGCATCCCCAGCACCTCGCTGACGATGGCGACAAGCAGCGGCGGGAAGATCAGCAGCGTGAACATGATCCGGCCGACGGTCAGGAAGGCATCCGCCACGACCGGGCCGGGGTCGTCCGCTGCGAACACCGCGTCGATCAGCGACCAGAAGCCCATGAACAGCGTGTCGCCGGTGAGCAGCCTCATCACGGGGTCGACGATGGAGGCGATGAGGAAGAACGTGCCGCTCGCGCCGATGGCGATGAGAAGCGCGAAGGGGATGAGGATGAGCCAGCGGATCATGGCGCACACGCTAAGGGAAGCTCACGGCATGCGCCAGCAGGCTGTGGATGACGGCGCCGCGCCGAGGGTCGAACGCGGCGCTCTTCGGGCCTATTCGCTGTCGCCGAGCGCATACACGCCCTCGGCCCCGATGCCCTGTTCGGCCATCATGCGGGCGCGGGCGCGCAGCTTCTCGGTCTCGCTCTTGAGCTGGCCGCAGGCGGCGAGGATGTCGCGGCCGCGCGGGGTGCGCACCGGCGAGGCGTAGCCGGCGCGGAAGACGATCTCGGAGAAGCGCTCGATCCGCTCCCAGTCCGAGCACTCGTATTTCGAGCCGGGCCAGGGGTTGAACGGGATCAGGTTGATCTTGGCCGGTATGCCCTTCAAGAGCCGCACGAGTTCGCGCGCATCCGCATCCGAGTCGTTCACGCCTTTCAACATCACGTATTCGAAGGTGATGCGGCGCGCGTTCGACAGGCCCGGATAGGCGCGGCAGGCGTCGAGCAGCTGCTTGATGTCGTATTTGCGGTTGATCGGCACCAGCTCGTCGCGCAGTTCGTCGCGCACGGCATGGAGCGAGATCGCCAGCATGGTGTTGGCCTCGGCGCCGAGGCGCTCCATCTGCGGCACGACGCCGGAGGTGGAGACGGTGATGCGCCGGCGCGACAGGGTCAGGCCCTCGCCGTCGGACATGACGTCGATGGCGGCGATCACGTTGTCGGTGTTGTAGAGCGGCTCGCCCATGCCCATGAACACGATGTTGGACACGAAGCGTCCGCCGTCGGTGGGAACGAACGCCCCTTCCGGCGGCGTGGCGCCGGGCCAGTCGCCGATGGCATCGCGGGCGACGATGAGCTGCGCCACGATCTCGGCCGAGGTCAGGTTGCGCACGAGGCGCTGGGTGCCCGTGTGGCAGAAGGAGCAGGTGAGCGTGCAGCCGACCTGGCTCGACACGCAGAGCGTGCCGCGGTCGACCTCCGGAATGTAGACGCACTCGATCTCCGCACCCTTGTCGAGGGGCCCCGTGGAGGCCATGCGGATCAGCCACTTGCGGGTGCCGTCCTTCGACACCTGCTCGGAGACCACCTGCGGACGGGCAAGGGTATAAGCGGCCGCCAGCTTGGCACGCAGCTCCTTGCCCACATTGGTCATCTCGGCGAAATCCTTGGCGCCGCGGAAATAGATCCAGTGCCAGAGCTGGGCCACGCGCATCTTGAGCTCGCGCTCCGGCACGCCGATGGCAGACAGCGAGTCCTTCAGCTGGTCGCGGGTGAGGCCGACGAGGGAGGCGCCGCCGGGAGCGGCGCCTGCCGCAACGGTCAGCTCCGCCGTCTTTTCAACGAATCCGGCCGCGCGCGCGGCATCGCTCACGGCGACGGGGGCCGCATTGGGGTTGCGCTTGGCGATGTCGAGCACCGTCGCCATGGGAGATCACGAGCCTCGTTGTTGGGAGTCGGCGTGCCCTATAGCACGATTGCGCCGGAAAAGTGAGCTTCAAAACGCAAAATTCCGGGCCTGAGGCCCGGAAGATGCATATTGGCTGATTGATTTTCAACCGTTTGGAAGCCTTACGAGGCGCATTCCTTGCGGGCGTGCTCCAGGGCCTTGCTGAAGCCGTTGAGGGAATAGCGATCGGTGAGGTTCGAGCCGCGGGCCGACTGCGTCTTCACCGTCATGGTGCCGCTCTTCGCCATGGTGGCGATGGCCTGGCCCTCCTCGGCGGGGTTCTTCAGCCAGGCATTGGCGGCCTTGGTGATGAGCGCATAGGACGTGTTGCCGACGGAGACCTCCGCGGGGCCGTTCTCCTTGGCAGCAAAGCCGAGCACAAGGGCGACCTCGTTCTTCACGTTCTCCGCCGGGCGGAAGGACACGAAGAGATAGGCCGGGTCCCGGGTGACATTCTTCGGCAGCCGGTCCTGAGGCTGACTCAGGGCGTAGCAGATCTTCGAGCGGCCGGTCTGGGCCGTGTAGACGCCCCAGTCGCCATAGGACGTGAGCAGCGAGGCGCCGCCCGGGCCGGTGGCGGCCTGGGCCGGCTTGGCAGCTGCCGCTGCCGCCGCTCCGGCAGCCGCGGCTGCGGGCTTGGCTGAAGAAGGCTTGGCCGCTGCAGGCTTGGCCGCAGCAGGGGCCGGCTTGACCGGCGCAGGCTTGGCCGGCGCCGGGCGGGTCGAGGGCTGCGCCGAACGCTGGGCCTGGGCCAGAGCTGCAGGCCCGGTTCCGATCGCGAGAATCGCGGAAAACATGCCCGCGGCGATGCCGCGCTGGAAAGATGCAGTAATCATGGGGCGGACCATACAGGCGGATGGTTAAGAACTCTTCACCATCTCCGTTAAGGCTGCGGTTGAGGATTGGCGATGCGTCGAAACGCGGCGGGACATGCCCCTTCAGCCGAGGTTCGACAATAAAAAGGGCCGCCAAGGCGACCCGGTCAGTATCCTTCAAAGCTTGTCGTTCTTGAAAAAGGCCGGAGGAGAAAATCACTTGCTGCTAACGGAGATCATTTATAGCGGCTGGAAATAACATTGCAATAAGTCGATATTCCCTGGGCTGAATAAAGTCTCGACGACTATCGCTAGGTTAGCCCAGAGGATCCCTCAAGATGGTGTGGGCCTTCTCCCGGTGCTCGTCCGTAATGGAACCGGCCACCTGGGTGATGGCCGCGGCGAGCACGGCCGCATCGTCGGCAAAGCCGATCAGGGGCAGGAGGTCGGCCACCGCATCGGTCGGGAACACGAAATAGGCGATGGCGCCCAGGAGAATCAGCTTCACGCGGCTCGGCGTTGCGGGGTCGGTGGCGCAGAGGAAGGCGGCCACGAGATCCTCCGCGAAGGGGATCTTGCCCGCCACGCGCTTGAGCTTGTCCCAGAACCGGCGCTTCAGGCCCTCCTCGTCGCGGGTGGCCTGCCGCATGGCCTCCATCTCGGCCTTGGTAAAAGGCTTCATGAAGGGCTCGCTCATGATGATGCACTCCTGACTATCGTCTGGTTCCCGTTGCGGCGAGGATACCGTAAGACACCCGCGCACCAAGGGAGAAAACCGATGAAGCTCGACAAATTGATGGCAGCCATCGTCACCGGAGGCGCCTCGGGTCTGGGCGAGGCCACGGCCCGGATGCTCGCAGCCCACGGCGCGAAGGTGGCCATTCTCGATATGAACGCCGAGCGCGGCGAGCAGGTTGCCCGCGAGATCGGCGCCGTGTTCTGCAGGGCCGACGTGACGGACGAGGCCTCGATCGATTCGGCACTGGCCCAAGCGCGTGCGCAGAACGGCATCGAGCGCATCCTCGTCAACTGCGCCGGCATCGCGCCGGGCAAGCGCACGGTGTCGAAGAAGCGCGACACGGGCGAACTGATCCCGCACGACGTGGCAAGCTTCCGCCGCGCGGTCGAGATCAACCTGATCGGCACCTATGCCATGGTCGCGAAATGCGCCACCGCCATGGCCGGGCTCGACCCCGTCACGCCGGATGGCGGGCGCGGCGTCATCGTCAACACCTCGTCGGTGGCGGCCCAGGACGGCCAGATCGGGCAGGCGGCCTATGCCGCCTCCAAGGGCGGCGTGCTCGGCCTGACGCTCCCGGTCGCCCGCGACCTGTCGGGCTTCGGCATCCGGGTGATGACGATCATGCCGGGCCTGTTCCACACACCCCTCTTCGAGGGCATCGCGGAAGACTACCGCAAAGCGCTGGAAGCCAACGTGCCGTTCCCCTCGCGCCTGGGCCGGCCCGAGGAATACGCGAATCTCGTGAAGGCGATCATCGAGAACGACATGCTCAACGGCGAAGGCATCCGCCTCGACGGCGCCCTGCGCATGCAGCCGAAGTAAGCGCCTTCACGGCACCTCGCCCCGGTTCTCGGGAAAGCCCTTGAGATCCGGGGTGCAGAGCCAATGCTCGCGGCGCTTGGTCCAGGCCTCGTAGGTGGGCGTAAACAGGTTGGGCTCGTCGAAGGCGCCGAGCTTGATCTCGATCTCGTCGCCTGCATCGCGGTCGAAGACCTGGGAGCCGCAGACCGGACAGAAGCAGCGCTCGGATTCAGGCGTGGCGGACCAGGTCTTGACCGCCCCGGAGATCGTCACCTGATCGACGGGATAGATCGCGAAGGCGTTGAAGGGCGCGCCGCTGATCTTGCGGCAGGTCATGCAGTGGCACAGGCCCACGCGCTTCGGCTCGCCGCGGGCCTCGAAGGTCAGCTGCCCACAGGCGCAGCCGCCGGTCCGGATGGGCTTCTCCGCCATGGCTACCGCCTCACCAGCCCCGCCGCCATCTGGTCCATGCGCTGCGCGAGCTCGACGTCGCGGCGCGTGAGGCCCTTGGCATCGTGGGTGGAGAGGGTGACATCGACCCGGTTGTAGCTGTTCGACCATTCGGGATGGTGGTTCATGGCCTCCGCCGCGAGCGCGACGCGGGCCATCCAGCCGAAGGCCGCGTTGAAATCGTCGAAGACGAAGCGCTTGGTGATGGCATCGCGGCCCTCCACCATCGCCCAGCCGTCGAGGGCGGGCAGGAGCTCGGAGCGTTCGCTGTCGGTCAGGCGGGGCATGGGCGGGCTTCACCGTGGACAAGGGCTCTCTAGTGATGAGGCAGGACCGACCGGTTTCAAGGCCTCAGGCGATGCCGAGCAGGCGGATGAGGCCGAGGCTGATCGCCAGCAGCACCAGGAGCGAGAGCGTGACCGCGAGCGTCACCCGCCCGCCGACCCGTCCCAGCACCTTCAGGTCCACGCCCAGCCCCAAAGCCGCCATGGCGATGATGGTGAGCAGGGTGGCGGCGGGCATCGCCACCTGCAGGAGCACCTCCGGAACGGCGCCGAGGGAGCGCAGGAGGGCGAGGCCCAGGAAACCCAGGATGAACCAGGGGACGAGCCGGTTCAGGGGCACGCCCGAGCGCGGCCCTTCCGTCGCGCGGCCGGCCAGCACCGAGAGCGCAAGCACCACCGGCCCCAGCATCAGCACGCGCACGAGCTTCACCAGGGTGCCGAGCTGCACGCTGACGAGGCCCACCGGCACGGTCGCGGCGAGCACCTGCGGCACCGCATAGACGGTGAGCCCCGCGAGCACGCCGTACTGGGTGGGGGAGAGGTCGAGGAGCGGCACCAGCAGCGGCAGGGCGAGCACCACGACCACGCCGAGGATGGCGGTGAACGCGATTGCAGAGGCCACGTCCTCAGGTCTGGCGCCGATCACCGGCGCAACCGCCGCGATGGCCGAGTTGCCGCAGATGGAATTGCCGCAGGCCACCAGAACCGCCATCCGCTTCGGCAGGCCGAGCACCCGCCCGAGCCCGTAGCTCGCGCCGATGGCGAGCGCCACCACCGCAGCGATGCCGAGGACGAGGCTCAGGCCCGCATCGCGCACCGCCTGAAAGCTGATCGAGGCACCGAGCAGCATCACGGCGATCTCGAGCAGGGTTTTGGCGGAGAAGCCGATGCCCGGCGCCCAGCGGGGCCCGGGCGTCCAGAGGGTGCGCACGGCGGTGCCGATCAGGATCGCGATCACGAGGGCTTCGAGCCAGGGCCTTCCGGTCCAATGCTCCTCGAGCCACTGAAGCATGACGGCCGCGAGGGCGATCACCGCGCAAAGGGCGATGCCGGACGCCAGTTCAGCGATGCGGTTGCGGATCATGGAAGCTTGTTGTCCTGCAGCTTGTCAGCGAGGGGCTACTTGCAGAGCAGGCGGGATGCAAGCTCAACCGCATCGATCGTCCTTCCGCGCCCGCTGCCCAGGCCCGGAATGGCGGGGGAGAACATCACCTAATCCGCAAACCCATCCTCGATCGCGCGCCAGTCCTGCGTCAGCGTGAACGAAGCCCGGTCGATGACGATGAAGCATCCGCCGCCCGGATGCCGCGGCCGGCTCTCCCGGCCGATCTCCACCTGTTGCAGATGGGCGGTGAGCAGGCAGCCGACGGCCCCGTGCGAGACCACCACGATGTCGCCGGAGGTTTCCTCCTCGCGCAGGATGCGCCCGACGGCCTTCACGATGCGGGCCTGCGCATCGACGGCGCGCTCCCAGCCGCGGATGCTCTCGTGCGGGCGTCCGAAGAACGCTCGCACAACCTCCCAGAATTCCGGCGGCGCGATGAAGCCCGTGGAGGAGCGGTCGTTCTCGCCCAGATCCTCATGGGTCTCATAGGAGAGCCCCAGGCGCCGCGCCACGATGGCGGCCCCGTCTTCGGCCTTGCGCTCCGTGCTCGCGTGGACGGCCGTGACGTGCCGGCCTGCGAGACGGTCCACGAAAAGCTCCATGCGCGCGCGTCCGATGGCGTTCAGGGGCCATTCGGTGACGGGCTGCCCCGGGTCGATGACCACTTCGGGGTGGGTGAGGAAGACGAGCGAGGCCATGGGTGCCGCTGTAACAGCCCTGCACGGACAGGTCGAGGCTCAGCCGAGGGGATAGGCCGCCTCGATCACATAGGGTCCGCCTCCCACCGAGGCCCGGGACGAGTAGAGCACGAAGCGGCGGGCCGTGAAGGTGAGCCTGGGGAAGTGGCCGCGGGTGGCGATGTAGTCGGCCACATCGACCGGAGAGGCATGCTTCAGGCGCGCCAGGGTCACGTGCGGCGTGAACCTGCGCGTCTCGGGGGCGAGACCCACCTGGCGCATGAGGCGCTCCTGCTCCGCCTGCAGCTCGCTCAGCTCGCCGTTGCCGGAGGTCCTGGCAAACACCGCACGGGGCTTCGAGCCCCCGAAGCTGTCGAGCCCGTCGAGGGTGAGGGTGAGCGGGCCGCGCCGGCGCGCGTCGCCCAGGGCCGAGCACACGTCGTCCGCCATCCGTTCGTCGATGTCGCCGATGAAGCGCAGCGTGATGTGGTAGTTCTCGGGATCGACCCAGCGCGCGCCGGGAAGCCCCCCGCGAAAGCTCGACAGCGCCAGGGCGATCTCGGCCGGGATCTCGATGCCGGTGAACAGGCGTGGCATGCGGCACCTCCCGAGGCTTGCTGATGCCAACTCAGACGATTGGTGGCCGGGTTTGTTCCGGATTATCAGGTGTCATCCCGGACGAAGCGTAGCGAAGATCCGGGATCGTGTGCAGAACAACGCACCAGAAACTCAACGCTGTCATTCCCGCGTAAGCGGGAATCTATAACCGCTAACAGTTCCTAGATTAACTAAGGTCGTGTTTATGGATTCCGGGCTCCGCTGCGCGGCCCCGGAATGACAGTACTAGACTGGCTAACACGATCCCGGATCGGCTTACGCCGTCCGGAATGACGCTCTGAATCGTTACGGGCACGGGTTGCAGTGCTCGACGTGGATGGCGTTGATGCGCTTTTCCAGCTCCGGGGTGATCGACACGTTGATGGAGGCGATGTCCGTCTTCAGCTGCTCCATCGAGGTCGCGCCGATGATGTTGGACGTCACGAAGGGGCGCGAGTTGACGAAGGCGAGTGCCATCTGGGCCGGATCGAGCCCGAACTCCCGGGCGAGCGCGATGTATTTGCGGATCGCGGCCTCCGCGGTCGGGTTCTCGTAGCGCTGCCCGCGGTTGAAGAGGGTCGTGCGCGCTCCCGGCGGGCGGGCGCCGTCGAGATACTTGCCCGTGAGATAGCCTTGAGCCAGCGGCGAGTAGGCGAGCAGGCTCACGTTCTCCTGCATCGTCACCTCGGCCAGCGCCACCTCGTAGGTGCGGTTGAGGAGGTTGTAGGCGTTCTGCACCGACTGCGCCCGCGCCAGGCCCTTGGCCTCCGCGTGCTTGAGAAAGGTCATGGTGCCCCAGGCGCTCTCGTTGGAGAGGCCGAAATGGCGGATCTTCCCGGCCTTCACCAGGTCGGTCATGATCTCCACCGTCTCCGCGATGGGGTGGGAATCCCCCTCCTGGTGCTTGAAGATCGTCGGGTTCGACCCCCAGGGCATGGGGCGGTCGGGCCAGTGGATCTGGTAGAGGTCGATGTAGTCGGTCTGGAGGCGCTTCAGGCTCTTGTTCACCGCCTCCTCGATCTGCGCCCGGGAGAGCTCGGCCTTGGAGCCGTCGTCCCTGTACCATGTGCTGTCGGAGCGGCCCACCACCTTGGTGGCGAGAATCACCTTGTCGCGGGTGCCGCGCGCCTTGAACCAGGAGCCGATGATCCGCTCCGTGGACCCTTGCGTCTCGGGACGGGGCGGGATCGAGTAGAGCTCGGCGGTGTCGAAGAAGTTGACGCCCTGATCGAGGGCGTAGTCCATCTGCGCGTGGCCATCGGCCTCCGTGTTCTGCTCGCCCCAGGTCATGGTGCCGAGGCAGATGAGGCTGACATTGAGGTCCGTGCGGCCGAGGCGGCGATATTCCATAGGTCCAGGCTCCTCGCGGCGATAAGGATCCGCCGCGTTCAGGCAAGAATGAGGCGCTGATGAAGATCAGCGCTGGGCGATGCGGGCGAGAAAGCTCTCGACGGTGGGCAGGATGCGCCCGACGATGATCTCGATCCCCTTCGCCGTCGGGTGGATTCCGTCGGGCAGGTTGAGGGAGCGGTCGCCGGCGACCCCGTCCAGGAAGAAGGGATAGAGCACAAGGTCGTGCTTCTTCGCAATCTCCTGGTGGATGGGATCGAACTTCGCGATGTAGTCCGGGCCGAGATTACGCGTGGCGTACATGCCCGCAAGCATCACCGGGATGTTGCGGGCCTTCAACCGCTCCACGATGGCCTCGAGGTTCCTGCGGATCCCGGCCGGGTCGAGCCCCCGCAGCATGTCGTTGGCGCCAAGCTCCAGGATCACCCCGTCGGTGCCGTCGGGCACGGACCAGTCGAGGCGGTCGAGGCCGCCGGAGGTGGTGTCGCCGGAGACGCCCGCATTGGCGATCTCCACGCTGTGGCCCCTGGCCTTCAGCGCCCGTTCCAGCACCACGGGAAAAGCGGCCTCCTGCGGCAGGCCGTAGCCGGCCGTCAGGCTGTCGCCGAAAGCCACGAGGCGGATGGGCCGGCCCTGCGCCTGGGCCGGGGCGAGGGGAGCGATCAGGGCGGCCAGGGCCGCTGCACACGCAAAAATGATCGTCATGAATGGGCCGGATTGGCGCTTCATCGATAGGCTTCCCATCTCTACCGGACTAGAACCGGTGACTTTCCAAGTTTCCAACAGATCGGGTGAACGGGCATGCAGGACAAGGCCATCGCGCTGCACGATGTCGATTTGAGCCTCGGGCGCGGGGCCGCACGGGTGCATATCCTGAAGGGCATTTCGCTGACCATCCCCAAGGGCGAGGCGGTGGGCCTCGTCGGACCTTCGGGATCCGGCAAGTCGACCCTGCTCATGACCATGGCCGGCCTCGAGCGGCCCGATTCGGGAAAAGTCATCGTCGACGGCACCGATCTCTCGGGCTTGGACGAGGATGCCTTGGCCCGCTTCCGGGGGCGGCGCATCGGCATCGTGTTCCAGTCCTTCCACCTCGTGCCCACCATGACGGCGCTGGAGAACGTGGCCCTGCCTCTGGAACTCGCCGGCGATAGCGAGGCCTTCGAGCGCGCCGAGGCCGAGCTGCAGGCGGTCGGGCTCGGCCACCGGCTGCACCACTACCCGGCGCAGCTCTCGGGCGGCGAGCAGCAGCGCGTGGCCATCGCCCGCGCCATCGTGCCCAACCCGGCGATCCTCGTGGCCGACGAGCCCACCGGCAATCTCGACGAGAAGACGGGCGGGTCCATCATCGACCTGCTCTTCGCCCTCAAGCGCGACCGGGGCGCGACGCTGGTGCTGGTCACCCATGATCTCAACCTCGCCCGCCTCTGCGACCGCATGGTGCGCCTGCGCTCGGGCCAGGTGGAGGCCGATGCGGCCCTGGATGTGGCGTAAGGGAGCAGGCTCATGCACGGAACCCTTCCCGCCACGCCGCAGAAGCGACCGTCATCCGCGTCCCGCCTGCCGCTTCTCCTGCGCCTCGCCCTGCGCGAGTTGCGTGCGGGCCTGAGAGGCTTCGGCATCTTTCTCGCCTGCATCGCGCTCGGCGTCGCAGCGATTGCGAGCGTCGCCTCCCTGTCCCGGTCGCTCACGGAGGGCATCTCCCGCGAGGGGAGGCGGATCCTCGGTGGCGACATGGCCTTCTCCCTGATCCAGCGGGAGGCGGGTGCACCTGAACGGGCGTTCCTGGAGTCGAAGGGCCGGGTCAACGTGATCGCCTCCATGCGGGCCATGGCCGTGGCCGGCGACAAGGGCTCGGGACTCGTGGAGATGAAGGCGGTCGATGGCGGCTATCCCACCGTCGGCACCCTCGAAACCGATCCCCAGCTCACCGCCGCCGATCTTTTCGCCGAGCGCGGCGGCGCCTTCGGGGCGGCGGTCGATCCGGCCCTGCTCGCGCGCCTCGACCTCAAGGTGGGCGACCGGGTGACGGTGGGCGCCGCTACGGTGGAGCTGCGCGCCCGGCTCGTGTCCGAGCCCGACAAGATCGCCGACGGCATCGGCTTCGGGCCGCGGCTCCTGCTCTCCCGGGAGGCGCTTGCCGCCACAGGCCTGGTGCAGCCCGGCAGCCTCGTGCGCTGGACCTACCGGCTCACCCTGCCGCCGGAGCTTTCGACGGAAGAAGGGTTGACCCGGATCGAGGCCGAGGCGGGCCGCGTCCTGCCGGAGGCGGGCTGGAACATCCGCACGCGGCTCAACGCCGATCCGCGCTTTGCCCGCAACATCGAGCGCTTCACCCAGTTCCTCACCCTCGTCGGCCTGACGGCCCTGCTCGTCGGCGGCGTCGGCGTCGCCAACGCGGTGCGCGGTTTCGTCGACCGCAAGCGCGCCTCCATCGCCACCCTCAAGAGCTTGGGCGCGCCGGGCGGGCAGGTGGTGATGCTCTATCTCACCCAGGTGATGTTGATCGCAGCTGTCGGCATCGCTATCGGCCTCGCTTTCGGGGCGGCCCTGCCCTTCGCGATCACCGGATTGTTCGGCCATCTCCTGCCGATTCCGATCCAGCCGACGCTCGCCTGGAGCGAGCTCGGCATCGCCCTGCTCTACGGGGCGCTCACCGCCCTCGTCTTCGCCATCGCGCCCTTAGGAAGAGCCCATGACGTGCCGGTCTCCGGCCTCTTCCGCGACCAGATCGATCCGGAGCGCCGCTGGCCGCGCAAGCGCTACGTGACGGCGCTGGCGCTCTCCGTCGTGGCGCTCGTGGCGCTGTCGCTGCTGGCGGCCTATGACCGACGGGTGGCTCTGATGTTCGTGGGTGCCGCCGCGGGCTCCTTCGCGCTGCTGCGGCTCGTCGCCTTCGGCATCATGGCGCTCGCCCGCCGCCTGCCGCGCCCGCGCCGGACGGCGCCGCGGCTCGCGCTCGCCAACATCCACCGGCCCGGGGCGCTCACGCCCTCCCTGGTGCTGTCGCTGGGGCTTGGCATCACGCTCCTGGTGACGCTCGCGCTCATCGACGCCAACCTGACCCGGCAGCTTACCCAGAGCCTGCCGCAGCGGGCGCCGAGCTTCTTCTTCCTCGACATCCCGAACCAGCAGGCGGATGCCTTCGAGGGCTTCCTCAAGGGCCAGGCCTCCGATGCCCAGATCGAGCGCGTGCCGATGATGCGCGGACGGCTCGTCACCCTCGGCGGCCGTCCCGTCTCCGAGATCAAGGCGGCCGAGGACGTGGCCTGGGTGCTCTCGGGCGACCGCGGCATCACCTATTCCAGGGTGCCGCCGGAGGGTTCGAAGATCGTTCAGGGCGAGTGGTGGCCTGAAGACTACCGCGGCAAGCCGCTGGTCTCCTTCGACCAGAAGATCGCCGAGGGCCTGGGGCTGAAGATCGGCGACGAGATCACGGTGAACGTGCTCGGCCGCAACATCTCCGCCACCATCTTCAACCTGCGCGAGGTGGAGTGGCGCTCCATGGGGATCAACTTCGTGATGGTGTTCTCGCCCAACACCTTCGCCGGCGCGCCGCACACGCATCTGGCCACCGTCACCTTCCCGAACGGCTCGGATGCGGCGCTCGACGCCCGGATCCTGCGTCGCGCCGCGCAGGCCTATCCGATGGTCACGAGCGTGCGGGTGAAGGATGCCCTGGAGGCGGTCAACGACGTGGTCTCGCAGCTCGTGATGGCGATTCGGGGCGCAAGCGCGATTGCGCTGATCGCCAGCCTTCTGGTGCTGGCGGGCGCGCTCGCGGCCGGGCACCGGGCCCGGCTCTACGATGCGGTGGTGCTCAAGACCCTTGGGGCCACGAGGGCGCGACTCCTCTCCGCCTATGCCCTCGAGTACGGGCTTCTCGGAGTCGCCACCGCCGTCTTCGGGCTTCTGGCCGGCACGTTCGCCGCCTATTTCATCGTCGAGCGCATCATGAACCTAAGCTTTGCCTTAGATTTGTCGGGCGCGCTCCTGGCTTCCGCCCTCGCCGTGCTCGTGAGCGTTGGATTAGGCCTGGTGGGAACCTGGCGGATCCTCAGTCAAAAACCGGCGCAATATTTAAGAAATCTTTAACCTCGCGCTCGCCCGCGACGGTGATGGAGGGTCGGGACAGTCGAACGGGGAGCAGCATCGACCGTGCTCCCCGTTTTTCTCTGTCACGAAGGTTTGAAGCTTGGCTCTCCCCCTTGCGGAACGCAGGCAGCCCCCTCATATTTTGCATGTCGCCCGCATCTGCGGCGACCGAGGGCTGACTTCCCAGCCTTTCGAGGGAACATCAACGGGACACCGCGAGAAAGGACTCCGATGCAACCGTATGAGCAAAACCAACACGCCTATGGCACCGGCTTTGCCCGGACGGCGGCTCAGGTCGACCAGGGCCTGCGCGCCTTCATGCTCGGCGTCTACAACAACATGGTCCTGGGCCTGGCCATCTCGGCCCTGGTCGCGCTCGGCCTCAACATGGCCGCCATCACCACCGACGACACCGGCAGGAGAGCACTGACCGCATTCGGTCAACTCCTCTATACGTCGCCTCTGAAGTGGGTGATCGCCCTGGCGCCTCTGGCCTTCATCTTCATGTTCTCCTTCCGGATGGACCGGATGTCGGCGGCGTCCGCCCGCACCACCTTCTTCGCCTTCGCGGCGGTGATGGGTGCCTCGCTCTCGACGCTGCTCCTCGTCTATACCGGCGCGAGCGTCGTCCAGGTGTTCTTCATCACGGCGGCGGCCTTCGGCTCGCTGTCGCTCTGGGGCTACACCACGAACCGCAGCCTGTCGGGCATGGGCTCGTTCCTGATGATGGGCCTCGTCGGCCTGATCCTGGCCTCGATCGTGAACATCTTCGTCGGCTGGGCGATGCTGCAGTTCGCCATCTCCGTGATCGGCGTGCTGATCTTCGCAGGCCTCACCGCCTACGACACGCAGAAGCTGAAGGAGATGTACCTGTACGGCAACTTCGACTCCGAGGCTGCCGGCAAGGCCTCCGTGTTCGGCGCCCTGACCCTGTACCTGGACTTCATCAACATGTTCCAGTTCCTCCTCGCGCTCGTGGGCAACCGCAACGAGTAAGGAACGGAGCAGACGCTCTCACGAAAGCCCCGGCCCAAAGCCGGGGCTTTTCTTTATGAGGTTACAAGCTTGCAAATCCGCAGCATCGCGAAAACAATTCCATAAGCGCTGATCCGATGCAGAGGATGCCAACGTGAAGACCGCCATCATATTTGACTGCGAATTCCTTTGCATTCAGGGCTCACAAAGCAGATTCTGGTGCGCCGCTCACGACCCTGATCCAGTTATCGCACAGATCGGCGCTGTGAAGCTTGGGTTGGAGGGTGGCTTCCCTCTCCTGGATAGATTTAGAGCCTACGTTCAGCCAATAGACCGATTTGGCAATCGCTATGCTATCGATCCGTTCTTCACTCATCTGACCGGCATCACCGAGGAAAATATCTGTACCGATGGGCTGCCATTGCAGGAAGCCCTGGAGGACTTCGACCGCTTCTCGGCTGGGGTAAGATTCTGGTCATGGGGCAAGGACGAGCTGAACATGGTCGCCATCAGCTGCTATATTGCGGGCATTCAATGGCCCATTCCGGCTCACCGGTTTGACAATGCCGTCAAGCTCTTCATCGGGGCTGGGATGCCGATAGAAGATATCGGGAGGACTCCCAGCAACAAACTCGCAGATTACTATGGCATCGAGCATACCCCGTTGCAGGGACATGATGCGCTCGATGATGCGCTTTCAGTGGCATACGCCCTGCAGCATCTACTGAAGATCGGGAAGCTGCAGCCAGACATCTTCGACCGCACCTAGCCTGTCCGTTGAATCGAAACGACTAGGGCGTTACGACTGGCGCATGAACCTCGTCATCCGCCCTTCTCTCGAGACCGATATTCCCGCCATCGCGACGATCTACTCGCACGCGGTCGTCCATGGAACCGCCTCGTTCGAGCTCGAGCCGCCATCGCAAGCCGAGATGGCGCGCCGCCGTGAGGCGATCCTGGAGGGCGGCTATCCCTATCTCGTGGCGGAGCGCGGCGGCGAGATCCTCGGCTATGCCTATGCGGGCGCCTACCGCACCCGGCCAGCCTATCGCTCCACGGTGGAGGACTCGATCTACGTCGCTTCGGATGCGCAGGGGCAGGGCGTCGGGCGCGCACTTCTGGCGGCGCTGATCGAACGATGCGAGGCCCTGGACTTCCGGCTCATGGTGGCCGTCATCGGCGATGAGGAGTCCCACGGCTCCATCGCCCTGCACAGGAGCCTCGGCTTCGAGCCGGTGGGCATTCTCAAGGGCATCGGCTACAAGCACGGGCGCTGGCTCTCCACCGTGCTGATGCAGCGTCCTCTCGGGCGCGGCACGGACGCGCCGCCGACCCGGCCCGCCATCTGAGATCCGCCCATGTTCGCAACGATGATCCGCAGGCCGAAGGACGGCCTTTGGCAGAACCCGGATTTCATGCGCCTGTGGGGGGCGCAGACCCTGTCCGCCATCGGCACCCGTTTCACCCGCGAAGGCCTGCCGATCATCGCGGCTCTCACTCTCGATGCTTCGGCGACGGATCTCGGCCTTCTCGTGGCGCTGAGCCAATTGCCGGGCGTGATCCTCAGCCCGTTCGTGGGCGCTTGGATCGACCGCACCCGCCGGCGGCGCGTGCTGATCATGGCCGATCTCATGCGCGCCGCGGTGCTGATGACCCTGCCGGTCATGGCGTGGTTCGACGCCATCACCATCGGGCAGGTGATCGGCGTCGCCACGGCGGTGGCCCTGTTCTCCATGTTCTTTCAAACGGCTGACAACGCCTATCTGCCGACCGTGGTGGAGAAGGACCAGCTCCTGGAAGGCAATGCGAAGCTCGCCACCACCGATGCGCTCGCGGAGATCGCGGGTCCGGCTCTCGCAGGTGTCGCGATCCAGGCGCTGACCGCACCCTTCGCGATCCTCTTCGATGCCTTGTCCTATCTCTGGTCCGCCTTGCTGCTGGCCTTCATCAAGCGGCCGGAACCGCCGCTCGTCACCGGAGAGCAGGCGCCGGATCTCTGGCGCGAGACCCGGGACGGCATGCGCTTCGTCTTCATGCATCCGGTGCTCCGTCCGGTGACCCTGTGCCTTGCGACGCTTACCTTCTTCCTCAGCGTCTTCGCGCCGCTCTACGTGCTGTACGCGGTTCGCGATCTCGGCATCCAGCCGGGCGTACTCGGCTTCATCGTCGCCCTCGGCGGCATCAGCGGCCTAGTCGGGGCGCGCTTGGCGGCCTGGGCGGGGCAGCGCTTCCCGGTCCGCAGGGTGCTCGTCGGGGCCCTGCTCGCCTATGGGCTCGTGACCTGCTTCATCCCCCTGGCGCAGGGTCCCCTCTGGATGGCGGCTGGGGCCCTGTGCATCGCTCAGCTCTTCGGCGACGGCCTCTGGGTGGCGTTCTCCACCAATGCGACGGTCCTGCGCCAGAAGGTGACGCCGGATGCCTTACGCGGGCGTGAGTCCGGCACGGTGCATCTCCTGACCGGCGGGCTCGGGCTTGTTGCGGCCCTGGGCGCCGGGTTCGCGGCGGACTGGATTGGGATCAGGACCGTCCTGTGGATCGGCGCTGCGGGTACCGTGTGCTCCAGCCTCTGGCTCCTGGCCTTGCCTCGGGATTTGGATCAGGGCTAGTTCGACACCACCTTCGGCTTGTCGAGCACCCGCAGCACGCGGTCGAGCTCATGCCCGCGCTTGAGAATCAGGCCGGTGGAGACGATGACGGAATAGGCCCCCTGCTTCTTGGCAAGCTTCGGATCCTTCTCGATCCGGTAGAGGGGCATTTCGGAGGTGCGCCGGAAAATCGAGAAGACGGCCTTGTCGGGCATGAAGTCGATGGCGTAGTCGCGCCATTCGCCCGAAGCCACCTTGCGGCCGTAGAGATTGAGGATGGCCTGCAGCTCGGCCCGATCGAAGGACACCTGCTTCGGCGCGGCGGGGAAGGGAACGACCTGCGCCGCGCCCTGACTTGAGCCGCCGCGCAGCGGCTCTGCGGCGATGTCACCTTCGCTCATGACGCCTCCCATGACTGTTAGCACAGCCAGATGATGGGCTTCGGCCATGATCGGATCAACCCGTTAAGACACAATGAATCACCGCTTCTCCCGCAAATCTTATTCCTGCCGCATTCGTGCCCCGATGGAGCCGCACTGAACTCGGTAAATACTCAAGTTGCCTCGACGGCCCGGCTCATCGAACGGCTTGGACACGTCAGCCCCCCAGCCCTCCGGGTCGTTTGGAGAGCCGGGCCACAACAGTCGAGACACAGGGCTGCCCACAGGGCAGCCTTTTTCTTTTCAAAGCCATACGTCGCGCACGAAGTGTCGGCCCGAGGCCGTGGCAGATTCTTCGAAACGACTTCCATGTCATGGCCGGCCTTGTGCCGGCCATCCCGATTCGAAGAGCGCTCCGCGCAATCGAGATCACCGGCACAAGGCCGGTGACGACGGAAGGGGGTCGGAAGATCCTCAAAAGCCCGACAGCACGATCTTGCCCCGGGCGCGGCCGCTTTCGATGAAGGCATGGGCCCGCCGCAGATTGGCGGCATTGATCGGCCCGATCACCTCTGCCAGCGTCGTCCGGAGCGTGCCCGCATCCACGAGGCGCGAGGCCTCGCTGAGGATCTCGTGCTGGCGCTCCATGTCGGCGGTCTGGAAGGTCGAGCGGGTGAACATGGACTCCCAGTGAATCGACACGCTCTTGCCCTTGAGGAGCGAGATGTCGAGGGGCACCTTCGGGTCGTCGATGAGCGCGAAGCGGCCCTGCGGCGCGATGGCCTTGGCGATTTCCGAAAAATGCGCGTCCGTGTGCGTGATCGAGAAGGCGAAGGCCGGCGCGCCCAGCCCGAGGGCCTCGACCTGCGCAGCGAGGGGCTGGCTGTGGTCGATCACGTGATGGGCGCCGAGCTCCTTGACCCAGGCCTGCGTCTCCGGCCGCGAGGCGGTGGCGATGACGGTCAGATCCGTGAGCCGGCGCGCGAGCTGGATCGCGACGGAACCCACGCCTCCCGCCCCGCCGACGATGAGGACCGCGTTGGCCGCGCCCTTGACGGGACGCTGGACCTCCAGCCGGTCGAACAGGGTCTCCCAGGCCGTCAGGGTCGTCAGCGGCAGGGCGGCCGCCTCCTCGAAGCTGAGGGAGCGGGGCTTCGCTCCCACCAGCCGCTCGTCGACCGCATGGAACTCCGCATTGGTGCCCGGCCGGGTGATGGCCCCGGCATAGAACACCTCGTCGCCCTCCTTGAACAGGCTGACCTCCCGGCCCACGGCCCTGACGATGCCGGCGGCGTCGTAGCCCAGCACCTTCACGCCGCCGGGCTCGGGCTGGGCGCGCATGCGCACCTTGGTGTCCACGGGATTCAAGGCCACGGCCTTGATCTCCACCAGAAGATCCCGCGGGCCGGGCTCGGGCCGGGGCAGTTCGACGTCGATGAGGGAGGAATCCTGGTCGATGGGAAGGGATTGCCGGTATCCAACGGCGCGCATGGCTTGTCTCCTGTTGACAGGGACATAGTTGAGCATAGCGTAGAATGCCGCAAGAACGCACAAAAACAGCCCATAGTGTCAAAAAGGATACCGTGATGCCGCGGATGTCGTCGAAGGTACCGGGAGTCCAGGGATGCGCCGTCGAGAGGACGCTGGGCCTCATCGACGGCAAGTGGAAGATCGTCGTTCTCTACAAGCTCCTGCGCGGAACCCTGCGCTTCAACGAGCTGCGGCGGCTGATCCCCTCCGTCACCCAGCGCATGCTCACCCACCAGCTGCGCGAGCTCGAGGCCGACGGCCTCATCATCCGTACCGTCTATGCGCAGGTGCCGCCTCGGGTCGAGTACACCCTGTCGCCGCGCGGGCGGAGCCTGGAGCCGGTGCTCATGGCCATGAAGGAATGGGGCGACGCAAATCTGCCGTCTCAGGAGGCTCAGGCAGCGTAAAGTGTCTGTGCGCCGCAACAACTTAACCCTACCTTAACTCCGGGCGGCACGCTTTCCTTGCGCCGCCTGCCGCTCTGTGGCAACGCTCCCGCGGCAACGACAATAAGAGGATGCGCGCATGAAGCTGGACACCCCCACCAGCGGAAGCGAGTTGACGGCCGAGGCCGTCGCCGTGCTGGAAGCCGGAAACAAGGCCACCCCGCCCACCTTCGTGCGTGACCTCTACGGGCGCGTCCCATCCGAGGATCTGGCCTCGTATTCGCCGCAGACCCTGGCAGCTCTCGCAGCGGAAGCCTTCGAGCACCTCAAGGCGCCCCGCAGCCCGGAATCCGCCGATATCCGTCTCCACGACGTCGAGATCGAGCGCGAGGGCCGCAGGCAGGACGTGACGGTGCTCGAAATCGTCAACGACAACATGCCCTTCCTCCTCGACTCGACCCTGGCCGAGATCGTGGACCAGGGCTACGAGCCGCTTCTCGTCGCCCATCCGATCCTCGCGGTGGAGCGGGATTCGGGCGGGGCGCTCCTGCGCCTGGTGGGCGAGGCCACCGCCGCCCTGCGGCTCGGCGTGAAGCGCGAGAGCTTCATCCACATCCACCTGCCCCGCATCGACGACGCCGAGGCCCGCACCCGCCTGATCGAGGCGATGCGGCGCGTGCACGGCGACGTGGCGCTTGCCGTGCACGACTGGCCGGGCATGCGCGCGCGCGTCACGGAGATCGTGCACAACTACCGCCTCAATCCCCCGCCGCTGCCGGAGGACGAGGTGAAGGAGGCCATTGCCTTCCTCGACTGGATCGCCCGGGACAACTTCACCTTCTTAGGTCTTCGCGAGTACCGCTTGCCGTCGGGGGACACGGCGGCCGATCCGGTCGAGGGCTCGGGCCTCGGGCTCCTGCGCGATCCGAGCGTGCGCGTGCTGCGGCGCGGGCGCGAGCTCGTGGCGATGACGCCCGAGATCCGCGACTTCCTGGCCCGCCCCAAGGCGCTCATCATCACCAAGGCGAACGTGAAGTCCCGCGTGCACCGCCGCGCGCATCTCGACTACATCGGGGTCAAGCTGTTCGACGGCAACGGGCACCTGCAGGGCGAGCTGCGCATCGTCGGCCTGTTCACCGCAAGCGCCTACACCAACACCACGGGCGAGGTGCCCTATCTGCGCCACAAGGTGGCGAAGGTGGCCGCCCGCGCCGGCTTCGACCCGGCGAGCTATGCGGGCCGCGCCCTTCTCAACGTGCTCGAGAACTACCCGCGCGACGAGCTGTTCCAGATCGACGAGGAGACGCTCTACAGCTTCGCGATCGACATCATGAACCTGTCCGAGCGCCCGCGGGTGCGGGCGCTCGCGCGCGCCGACGAGTTCGACCGCTTCGTGTCGGTTCTCGTCTTCGTGCCGAAGGACCGCTACGACACGAGTGCCCGCCTGCGCATCGGGCAGTTCCTCGCCAGCATCTATGGCGGGCGCGTCTCCGCCTCCTATCCTGACTACCCGGAGGGGCCGCTCGCGCGCACCCACTACATCATCGGCCGCGACGAGGGGCAGACCCCGCAGGTGGCGCGGGAAACGCTGGAGAGGGGCATCTCCGCCATCGTGCGCACCTGGAGCGACGCGCTGCGCGACCAGCTCGACGCCTCCGTCGGCGGCGCGCGGGCGCGCTCGCTCGCCGGCCGCTACGGCGAGGCGTTCAGCGCCGCCTACCGCGAGGCCTTCGGCGCCGAGCAGGCGATCAAGGACATCAGCCTGCTGGAGCAGCTCTCCGAGGGCCGGCCCCGCGCGGTCGACCTCTACCGGCGCGAGGGCGACGACGAGACCCGCGTCAACCTGAAGGTCTTTTCGCTCAACCAGTCGATGCCCCTGTCGGACCGGGTTCCGCTTCTGGAAAACCTGGGCTTCCGCGTCGCCAACGAGCGCACCTATCGGGTGGCCTTCACGGGCGACAACCGGGTGTGGCTCCATGACATGACCCTCGAGCGGGCGGCGGGCGGAACGATCCGCATCGACGAGATCCAGGCGCCCATCGAGGCGGCGCTCCTCGCCCTCTTCCGCGGCCTTGCGGAATCCGACGGCTTCAACCGCCTCGTGCTGGAAGCCGGCCTCGGCTGGCGCGACGTGGCCATGGTGCGGGCGCTCGGCCGCTACCTGCGCCAGATCCAGGTGACCTATGCCCAGGACTACATCGCCGAGACGCTCGCCCGCCACGGCGCGATCGCAGCCGATCTCGTCAAGCTCTTCTATGCCCGCTTCGACCCGCGCCACGAGGAGGGCCGCGCGGCCGCCGAGGCTGCGATCCGCGAGCGGATCGAGGAGCAGCTGAAGGCGGTCACGAGCCTCGACGACGACCGGATCCTGCGCCGCTTCATCAACCTGATCGAAGCCGCGCTGCGGACCAACTTCTTCCAGCTCGAGGAGAACGGCCTGCCGCGCCAGACCATCGCGTTCAAGTTCGAATGCGCGAAGGTGGAAGGGCTGCCGCTGCCCCGGCCGCTTTACGAGATCTTCGTCTACTCGCCCCGCGTCGAGGGCGTGCACCTGCGCTTCGGCAAGGTGGCGCGCGGAGGACTTCGCTGGTCCGACCGGCCGCAGGACTTCCGCACGGAGGTGCTGGGCCTCGTCAAGGCGCAGCAGGTCAAGAACGCCGTCATCGTGCCGGTGGGCGCCAAGGGCGGCTTCGTGCCCAAGCAGCTGCCGCCGGCCGGCGACCGGCAGGCCTGGCTTGCGGAGGGTACGGAGAGCTACCGCATCTTCGTACGCACGATGCTGCAGCTCACCGACAACATCGTCGGCGACCGGGTGGTGCCCCCGGCGGACACAGTGCGCCACGACGGGGACGATCCCTATCTCGTGGTCGCCGCCGACAAGGGCACGGCCACCTTCTCCGACACGGCGAACGCGCTCTCCATCGAGAAGGGCCACTGGCTCGGCGACGCCTTCGCCTCCGGCGGCAGCCAGGGCTACGACCACAAGAAGATGGGCATCACCGCCCGCGGCGCGTGGGAGGCGGTGAAGCGCCACTTCCGCGAGATCGACATCGACATCCAGACCGTGCCGGTGACCGTGGCGGGCGTGGGCGACATGTCGGGCGACGTGTTCGGCAACGGCATGCTCCTGTCGCGGGCCCTGAAGCTCGTCGCCGCCTTCGACCACCGCGACATCTTCCTCGATCCGAACCCGGATCCGGAGGCGTCCTTCAAGGAGCGCGAGCGCCTGTTCAATCTGCCCCGTTCGAGCTGGCAGGATTACGACAAGGCCCTGATCTCCAAGGGCGGCGGCGTGTTCCCGCGCAGCGCCAAGTCGATCCCGCTGTCGGACGAGGTGCGCGCGCTCCTCGACCTCGACAAGCCGCAGGCGACCCCGGCCGAAGTGATGAACGCGATCCTGAAGGCCCGTGTGGATCTCCTCTGGTTCGGCGGTATCGGCACCTATATCCGCGCCTCCTCCGAGACGGACGAGCAGGTGGGCGACCGCGCCAACGATGCGATCCGCATCACCGGCCCCGAGGTTCGAGCCAAGGTGATCGGCGAGGGCGCCAATCTCGGCGTGACCCAGCGAGGGCGCATCGAGGCGGCGCAGAAGGGCGTGCGCCTCAACACGGACGCCATCGACAATTCGGCAGGCGTGAACACCTCCGACGTGGAGGTGAACATCAAGATCGCGCTCACCACGCCGGAGCGCGACGGGCGCCTGAACGAGGAGCAGCGCAACCAGCTTCTCGCCGACATGACGGAGGACGTTGCGGCGCTCGTGCTGCGCAACAACTACCTGCAGACCCTGGCGCTCTCGCTGTCCGAGCAGCGGGGCCTGGCCGATCTCGGCTTCGCGCGCCGGCTCATGCACATGCTCGAGGCGGAGGGGCGGCTCAACCGCGCGGTGGAGTACCTGCCCGACGATTCAACGCTCGCCGAGCGCGCCCGCCGCGGCGAGGCGCTGACGCGCCCCGAGCTCGCGATCCTGCTCGCCTATGCCAAGCTCTCCCTGCACGATGCGCTGCTGGAAAGCCCGGTGCCGGACGATCCGTATCTCGGCAAGGAGCTCGAGCGCTACTTCCCCGCGGAGATGCGCGAGCGCTTCCCCGATGCCATCGCCGGCCACCGCCTGCGGCGCGAGATCATCGCAACGCAGCTCGCCAACGCGATCATCAACCGCGGTGGCCCGACCATGGTGGCCCGGCTCGTGGACCAGACCGGCGCGGATGCGCCCACCATCGCGGCAGCCTATGCGGCGACCCGGGATTCCTTCGGCCTGACCGAGATGAACGTCGCCATCGACGGCCTCGACGGGGTGGTGCCGGGCCGGGTGCAGCTGCGCCTCTACGGCGAGCTGCAGGATCTGCTCATGAACCGGATCGTCTGGTTCATCCGCAACGTGGACTTCGCCAACCACTCCCTCGACCAGATCGTCGGCACTTATCAGGCCGGCATCAGGGAAGTCGAGCAGAGCCTTGAGAATGCGCTCTCCCCCGAAGCCAGGGCCGTCTGGGAGGCACGCACGAGGACGCTTACGGGGGAGGGCGTTCCCGAGGACCTGGCGCGGCGCATCGCATCCCTGCCTGATCTCGTGGCGGCGCCTGACATCGTGCAGACTGCGCAGAAAACGGGCAAGCCCGTGGCCGACATCGCCTGCACCCACTTCGCGCTGGAGGCCTCCTTCCGTCTCGGGGCGCTCATCGGCGCGGCGCAGGAGATCAGCGTCAGCGACTACTTCGATCGCCTGGCGCTGGACCGCGCCGTCGACAGCATCGCCTATGCCCATCGCGGCCTGACCGCCGAGGTGTCCTCCGGGGACATGTCCGGCATCGAGGCGGTGCGCGCCTGGAGCGAGCGGCGCGGCGCGGACGTCAACCGCATCCGGAGCGCGGTCGACGGCATCGTGTCCTCGGGCCTGACGCTGTCGAAGATCACCGTGGCGGCGAGCCTCCTCGGCGATCTGGCGCGCACGACGTGATTCTCCACGAGCCCTCCTCCCCCTTGTGGGGAGGAGTTGGAGGTGGGGGTGAGCGATAGCCTATTCAGGTGAGGCGCCAACACCCCAACCCTTGATCCCTCCCCACAAGGGGGAGGGAGAAGCGGGACAGCACGACCTTCGGCAACAGCATGAAAAGTGGGGAATTAGTGAAAAGCGTCGATTCCCTCATGCCATCGCAAAAAGCCTCGCGTCCCGCCGTTCTCGGCTGGCTCCTGTTCGACTGGGCGTGCCAGCCCTTCTTCACGCTGGTCACCACCTTCGTCTTCGCACCGTATTTCGCATCGGCCCTCGCGCCCGATCCGGTGAGCGGGCAGAGCCTGTGGGGCTACGCCACGGCGGCGGCGGGGCTCGTGCTCGCGATCCTCTCGCCGGTGCTCGGCTCCATCGCCGACGCCACGGGGCCGAAGAAGCCCTGGATCGCCGCCTGCGGGCTCGTGCTGGTCATCGCCTCCTTCGCCCTGTGGTATGCCGCGCCCGGCCAATCCTATGCCATTCCCGTCGCGCTGATCGGCTTTGCCTTTGGAACGGTGGCCGTGGAGGTGGCGGCGGTGTTCAACAATGCCATGATCCCCCATCTGGTCCCGCCGGAACGCTATGGCCGCCTTTCGGGCACAGGATGGGCGATGGGGTATCTCGGCGGGCTCGTGTCGCTCGTGATCGTGCTGGGGTTTCTGGCCGCCGACCCGGTGTCGATGAACACGGTTCTCGGTCTGGATCCGCTCTTCGGCTTGAATCCCTCCACCCGCGAAGGCGACCGCATCACCGGACCGTTCTCGGCCCTGTGGTTTCTCGTCTTCGTGCTGCCGCTCTTTCTCGTCACGCCCGATGTGCCGCGCTCCGCCATGAGCCTGCGGGACGCGGCGCGAAAAGGATTGCAGCAGGTGAGGAGCACGATTGCCGATGCGCGGCTGCATCCGAGCGTCGGGCGCTTTCTCCTCGCCAACATGGTCTATCAGGATGCGCTCGTGGCGCTCTTCGCGTTCGGGGGCATCTACGGCGCCGGCGTGTTCGGCTGGCAGGCCATCGAACTCGGGCTCTTCGGCATCATGCTCACGATCACGGGCACCGCCGGGGCGCTGATCGGCGGACGGCTCGACGACCGCTTCGGCGCCAAGCCCGTAATTCTCGGGGCGATCCTCATCCTCGGCCTCGTCTGCCTCGGTGTCTTGTCTCTCGGGCGCGAGCACATCCTTTTCGTGGTGCCGACCGCACCGCCCGCCCCGGACGACGGGCTCTACGGCTCCGCGCCGGAAAAGGTCTTCGTCCTGCTCGGCCTCGTCATCGGATCCGTGGCGGGCCCGCTCCAGGCCTCGTCCCGCAGCCTGCTCGCGCGGCTCGTGCCGGCCGAGGCGGCGGGGCGCTATTTCGGCCTGCTGGCGCTCTCAGGAAAGGTCACATCCTTCCTCGCCCCGCTCGCGGTCGCCGTCGCGACCGCGATCTTTCAAACGCAAGCCGCAGGACCGGCGGTGCTGATCCTGTTCCTTCTCGTGGGCTTCTGGCTCCTGAAGGGCGTGCAGCGCGCGTGAGCGCTGCTCACTCCAGCGTCACCGCCGTGCCGCTGACGGTCACCATCATCATGCCCTCGTTCTTGCCGATGGCGCCGTAATCCATGTGGACGCCGACGATGGCGTGCGCCCCGAGGCGCTGGGCCTCGTCGATCATCTCCTGCAGGGCCGTGTCGCGCCCGTCGCGCAGCACGCGCTCGTAGGAGCCCGAGCGCCCGCCCACCACGTCGCGGATGGAGGCGAAGAAGTCACGGAACACGTTGGCGCCGAGGATGGCTTCGCCCGAGACGATGCCGCGATAGGAGGCGATGCGGCGGCCTTCGATGGTGGGTGTGGTGGTGACGATCATGGGCTTCTCCTTCTGCTCCGCTTCAGATGGGAAGGGGAAGGAGAAATGTCATCCTGGATCGCATATTCCCTCCCCCTTGCGGGGAGGGGCAGGGGTGGGGGTGGTGAGACGGGGTGAGCGTTCGAGAGGCTGTAGCCCCCTCTCGCTTCAACAGGCGAGGACAGCGTTCTGACTTTGCGACCCCCACCCTCAATCCCTCCCCGCAGGGGGGAGGGGGAAGCGTCGAGCTCAATGCCTGAAATGCCGGTGTCCCGTGAACACCATCGCAAGTCCCGCCTCGTCGGCGGCCTTGATCACCTCGTCGTCGCGCATGGAGCCGCCGGGCTGGATCACCGCGGTGGCGCCGGCTTCCGCCGCAGCGAGCAGGCCGTCGGCGAAGGGGAAGAAGGCGTCGGAGGCGACCACCGAGCCCTTGGCGAGGGTTTCCGGCAGCCCTGCGGCCTTTGCGGCTTCGGCCGCCTTCCAGGCGGCGATGCGGGAGGAATCGACCCGGCTCATCTGGCCGGCGCCGATGCCCACCGTGGCGAGGTCCCTGGCATAGACGATGGCGTTCGACTTCACGTGCTTGGCGACCCGGAAGGCGAAGCGCAGGTCCGCCAACTCGCGCTCCGTGGGCGCGCGCTTCGTGACCACGTTCAGGTCCATAGCATCGACCACCGCATTGTCCCGGTTCTGCGCCAGGAAGCCGCCGGCGACCGTGCGCAGCGTCAGGCCCGGTGCGCGCGGGTCGGGCAGGGCGCCTGCCAGCAGCAGGCGCAGGTTCTTCTTGGCGGCCACGATCGCGATCGCCTCCTCGCTCGCATCGGGCGCGATGATCACCTCGGTGAAGATCTCGGTGATCGCCTTGGCGGCCTCCGCATCGAGCGGCCGGTTCATGGCGACGATGCCCCCGAAGGCCGAGACCGGATCGCAGCGCAATGCCTTCTCGTAGGCCTCGCGCAGGGAGGCGCCTTCCGCCACGCCGCACGGGTTGGCGTGCTTGACGATCACGACGGCGGCGGAGCGGTTCGGATCGAACTCCGCCACGGCCTCGTAGGCCGCATCCGTGTCGTTGATGTTGTTGTAGGAGAGCTGCTTGCCTTGCACCTGGCGGGCGGTGGCGACACCGGGGCGGTTCTCCGGGGTGCGGTAGAAGGCGGCGCTCTGGTGCGGGTTCTCGCCGTAGCGCATCACCTCGGCGATGGAGCCGCCGAGCGCCCGGAACGGCGGTGTCGCCTCGCCGAGCTCGTTCGCGAGCCAATTGGAGATCGCCGCATCGTAGGCCGCCGTGCGCGCATAAGCCTTCTGGGCGAGGCGCCGGCGCAGGGTGAGCGTCACCGAGCCGTCGTACTGCGCGAGATCGTCGAGAACCGCCGCGTAATCGGCCCCGTCCACCACCACGGCTACATCGCCGTGGTTCTTGGCGGCGGCACGGATCATCGCCGGGCCGCCGATGTCGATGTTCTCGATGCAGTCGGCATAGGGCTTTCCCGCCGCCACCGTCGCCTCGAACGGGTAGAGGTTCACCACCAGGAGGTCGATGGGCTGGATGCCGTGCGCCAGCATCGCCGCCTGATGCTCCGGGTTGGCGCGGATGCCGAGCAGGCCACCATGCACGGCCGGATGCAGCGTCTTCACGCGTCCGTCCATCATCTCGGGGAAGCCGGTAAGCTCGCTCACGTCCCTCACGGGCAGGCCCGCCTCGCTCAAGCTCTTGTGCGTGCCGCCGGTGGAGACCAGCTCGATGCCACGCGCATGAAGCGCCCGGGCGAAGTCCACGAGACCCGTCTTGTCGGATACGGAAAGCAGAGCGCGGGAGACGCGCTTCAGGTCGCTCGGCATGGTGGCCGCTCCCTTCGAGGAAAACGATGCGGGCGCGATAGCATGGTGGGGCGGGGATGGGAACCGGGCAGGTCCGGGTTTCGGACCGCTCTCTTTCCTAATCAAGGTTCGGCGATTTTCATCTGCTGCACGGTCAAGCAGTGGATTGCGAATCCGTTGTCACTGATCATGGGTGGTCCATTAAACCCTAACAGCGCAATTCACCCAAAAGCATTTTGAAGCAATCATCGACGGGCCAAGATTCTTCAGATGGCCGCCAAGGCTGAGTATTTGCAGAGCTGAGCCGATCATGCACGATATCATCTTCCAGATACGTTGGAACGCTACGCTACCCAGTTCCACAAACGGCCTTCTCGGAAGTTCTCGGACGATATTTCTGCGCGAAGATTATCCCTTTGGGTGCTTTTGTTTTCCCGCGCCTGAACGCATCCTCTCTGGATCAGCAGACTTCGATGGAGGGCAACATGCCCCACAAGTTCATCCTCCAGGCTGACCTTCAACCCAATAACATGGACTTCGGCCGCCTCAGCTTCCTGAGCCATCCATCAACAACCGGCGCCAAGCACCTGACGATCCTTTCCGTGAGTGTGCTGCCCGGTAAAGGCCACGACTTTCACTACCACCCCAACCAGGAAGAGGTGATCCATGTGCTCTCAGGCACCATCGAGGTATGGGTGGAACGCGAGAAGCGGATCCTCAGCCCAGGGGACAGTGTGTTCGTGCCGCCTGGAGTCATACACGGCGCGTTCAACGTGGGCTCGGATGAGGCCAAAGTTCTGCCGATCCTTGGACCTTCCGTTAGCGATATCGGCATTGAGATCGTCGATGTATCCGGCGAGGCGCCCTGGAACACGCTGAGAGCCAATGGAGCCTAAGAACAACCGCATTCCATGAAAGGGCCCATCGGGATCATCGAACCATATTCATGGGCGGCCGGGAGCCTTAGGTTTAATCCATGCCGTTCCCAAACTCGGATCGGCTGATTGCCCGGCCCGCTGGCTGCACCTCTCTGAAGCACCCCGTTAGTCCTGAAAAGCTTGGCGGATGATATAACCTCTGCTAAGTTTCGCGTCATGATCAACCGCGCATCCTGGCTTACCCATCAGCTCACGTACCTCAAAGGGTGCGCGGGATGGGTGTTGCGCTGATGCATGCGTGATCATTCCCGAGGACCCTCCCGAGGCGGGTAGGGTCCTAAGGTTCTCTGCTCTCCTCATGTCGATTGTGGAGAGCAAGCATGAACACCCTTTTCCATACGTCAAAGCACAAGTCCCGTTTCTATTGGGTCAATCTCATCATCAGGGATGTTGCATCCCGGGTGATGAGGATCCCTGCATCATGGAGTCACTTCACCTACCGGCGGGCTTTGCAGAGGTTGGAGCATCTCAACGACCGCACGTTGCGTGACATCGGCCTGTGGCGCGAGCCGGAATGCCGGATTGACGAATGGTGGAGAATGAATCCGCCGCCTTAGACGAACGAGGATCGAGAGGCCTCAGGGAATTTCCGAGTTCCCTGAGGCCTGACTGACAGGTTTATCGTCAAATCAGCTCCGCCTGCTCCTGCGGCTGGCTCGGATCGAAGGTGCGCGCCAGGCGCTCGAAGCGCCAGCGCACGGTCGGGGTCTCGCTGGGGCGCACGGTGAGCACGATCTGCTCCGTGCGGCGCAGGCCGTCGGCGGTGGCGAGAAAAACGCTGTCCTCGATCTCGGCTTCGACGGGAATGGCCGAGAACTGCCAGGCCTCCCGGTTGGGCAGCACCAGCATCACCACGCGACCGCCCTGGGCCCGGCTCGCCTTGATGCCGGGAGCGAGATGGAAGCGGATGGTGGCCTGTGCCGTTCCGGGGTATCCGCCCTCGCTCCAGAAATTGTCCTCGCCCTCCAGCACGTTGCCCTTGGGCGCGAGCTGCCAGCGCCGCTCGTGGGTGATGCCGAAGCGGGCCTTGTAGCCGTCGTGGCTGGCGGTGAGACTCTGCGCGTGCTCGCGTTCGCTGCGCTCCGCCGTCACCCGCTCCGGGCCGCTGAGGATGACGGGCCCGACCCGGCGCAGGAGCCAGGCGGACACGCGGCGCTGCAGCCATCCCCCCTTCTTGTCCACGATCTGGCAGGAGGAAACGTCGTTGATGGAGGCGGTGGAGTGGGCCACCGTCGAGCGCGAGGCCTGGATGATCGTGCTGCCGGCAATCTGCGGCATGCCGCAATTGACCACGATGCGCTGCGCGGCGCTGGAGAACTCGAAGGAGAGGCAGCCGGCGGTCGCCTCCTGCGAGAGAGGCCGCGGCGGCGGCGCGCCCACATCGGCCACCACCAGGGTGCGCCCGGCCTCCAGTCGCTCGTAGCCCGAATGGGGCGCGTGGTGGATCGGCTGGCTGCGCATGTCGTCGTAGGTGAGCAGCGTGGCGAGATGATCGGGGGCCGTCACCCCCATGCCGTTGAAATGCGAGAGGGTGCCGTCCCCGTGCCGGAACAGGCGCACCATCGGCAGCATCCGGTCGATCGAGCGCAGGAGCGCATCGGGCGTGTCGATCTCGCGGCTGGCGAACATCTGGCGCAGGGGGAGAAGATCGAACAGCAGCTCGACGACGATGCGCGGATTGCGGCTGACATGCCCCCCGTCGGCCAGGATCTGCCGGTCGAGCTCGCGGGCGAGCAGGCGGGACGCACGCCTCAAGTTGCGGTCGAGGCCCTCGCAGCACAGGCCCGCATAGCAGAGCGCGATTGCGGCCATGAGCTGCTGGTAGGGCAGGGCGCCGGCGCGCACCTGGCGCTCCAGATTGCGCACATGCTGCCCGATGAGCTTCAGGAAGCGCTGGTAGAAGGCATGGTCGGCCCCTTCCAGGATGAGCGGCGACTGGCTGATGAAGGACATGAGCCGGCGCGCGGTGACCTCGGGGCTGCAGGCGAGGCGCCTGTCGCCGAGCTTGGAGGTGACGAACTCGTCCACAAGGGAGCGGGCATTGGCCTGGGCGAGCGCCGTGCCCGCAGCGCGCAGGTGGCGCAGCCAGCCGAAGCCGTAGAGCGCCTCGCCCCAGGCGCGGCTTGGCGGCACAAAGGCGAAGGGCGAGCGTCCGCCGGTGGTGATGGCGCGCCCCGAGAAGGCGAAGAAGCCGGAATAGATGTCGGTGGCGATGGTGGGATCGGCGGTGCGCAGGTCCTGCGGCGCGAAGAGCAGGCGCGTGGGCACCGGCGCGCTGGAGAGCCGCGACAGGCTCCAGACCAAGCTTTCGCGCATGGCGCGGCCTGCCTCACGAAGGCTAAGCCTGTACAGACGCCAGCGATCTGGCCCGAAATCCACCCGTGGCGCTCCCCTTGCTGTTCTGAATCCCGGTCAGCTTAAGAGAGGAGTTCCTGCTGACCGGTTAACAACAGGTAAGAGACCATTCACCATCGTCACGATGGCTTGTGAACAAACCGTGCGACAAAGAAGCCGTCGAGGCCGGAGCGGTCGTGCTCCGGCAGCGCGAGGTGGAAGGGCAGGGTGCGCAGATCGCCTTCCGGCGTGATGCCCTCCGACCAGCCACCGATCTCGCCGGGCGTGACGGGCAGGCGCTGGAACTCCGGGTGCCGGGCAAGAAAGCCCTCCGCCTGACGCTCGCCCTCTTCGGCTTCGAGCGAACAGGTGCAGTAGACGAGCCGCCCGCCGGGCCTGAGCAGGTCTGCCGCCTTGTCGAGGAGGCGGCCCTGGAGGGCGGACAGCTTGCGGATGTCCTCTTCGCTCTTGGTCCAGGCCACGTCCGGGTGGCGGCGGATGGTGCCGGTGGCCGAGCAGGGCGCGTCGAGCAGGATCGCGTCGAAGGGCTCCGCCTCGAGCTTTTCCGCATCGATGGCGCGGGTCTCGACCGCGAGCTTCAGGCGGGCGAGGTTTTCCTCCAGCCGCTGGAGGCGCCTGGCCGAGCGGTCGACGGCGAGCACCGCGGCGCCAGCCGAGGCGAGCTGGGCGGTCTTGCCGCCAGGGGCTGCGCACAGGTCCGCGATGCGCTCGCCGGGCTTCGGGTCGAGCAGGCGGGCGGGCAGGGCGGCGGCCGCATCCTGCACCCACCACGCCCCCTCCTCGAAGCCGGGCAGCTCGCGGATGGCCGTGCGTTCTTTGAGGCGGATGCTGCCGGTGGGCAGGAGAACGCCGCCCAGGCGCTCGGCCCAGGCTTCGGAGTCGCTCTTCACCGTCAGGTCGACGGAGGCCATGGAACGGTGGGCCTCGGCGATCCGCGTCGCCTGCTCCTCGCCGTATTGCGCGATCCAGCGCTCCTCGAGCCAGGTGGGCGTGTCGAGAAAAGGGTCGCTCTCGCCGAGTATCTGCTCGCGCTCGCGGGCGACGCGGCGCAGCACGGCGTTGATGAAGCCACCCGCGTGATGGAGCTTGGGATCCTCCTGCGCCAGCGCGACGGCGCTGTCGACGGCGGCATGGTCCGGCACGTCGAGAAACAGGATCTGCGCCGCGCCGATGGCGAGCAGGTGCATGAGACGCTCGTCCTTCGGCGGCTTGTTCAGCCGCGAGCGCAGGGCGTGTCCCAGCGTTCCGAGCCGCCGGAAGGTGACGATGGCGATGGCCCGCGCCAGGGCCTCGTCGCGGGGCGGGAGCCTCTCCGCACGGGCGAGCTCCTCCATCACGTCGTCGAGCGGCACGCGCCGCTTCAGGGTCTCCGTCACCGCCATCCAGGCCAGGCGGCGGGCTCCGAGGCCCGCCTGTTCGTCCGATCGACTCAAAATCTATCCCCAAGGCCCGCGGCGTGTGCCGGTCGAACCCCTGATGGAGCCCCCAGGGGAACCCCAGGGACTCGTTGAACTCTGCGCGAAGAAGCCGCTTTGCGGCGCGGAACCCATCTCCTGCGCCAAAGCATGCAAAGCCGCAATCCGGTTTTCCGTCGCGGGATGGGTGGAGAACAGGTTGTCCACGCCCCTCCCCGAGAGCGGGTTGATGATGAAGAGCGAGGCGGTGGCCGGGCGGCGCTCCGCATCGGGGTTCGGGATCTGTGCCACGCCGCCCGCGATGCGGGCGAGCGCGGACGCGAGCGCCAGGGGCTGGCCGCAGATCTCCGCGCCGATCCGGTCGGCATCGTATTCCCGCGAGCGGCTGATCGCCATCTGGATGATCATGGCGGCAATCGGTGCCAGAAGCGCGGTGGCGAGCATCACGATCGGGTTCGGCCGCTCATCCCGTCCGCCGAACAGAAAGCCGAACTGGGCCAGCGTCGCGATGGCCCCGGCGATGGTGGCGCTGACCGTCATGATCAGGGTGTCGCGGTTCTTGATATGCGCGAGCTCGTGCGCCATCACGCCCGCGATCTCGTCGCGGGAGAGCATGTGGAGCAGGCCCGTGGTGGCGGCGACCGCCGCGTTTTCCGGGTTGCGGCCGGTGGCAAACGCATTGGGCTGCGGATTGTCGATGAGATAGACCCGCGGCATGGGCAGGCCGGCCCGCCCGGCGAGGTCACGGACCATATGAACCAGCTCCGGCGCCGTGTGCTCGTCCACCTCGACCGCATGGTGGGCGGCGAGCGCCAAGCGGTCCGAGTTCCAGTAGGCGAAGAGATTGGTCGCAAGACCAAGGCCCAGCGCGATCATCATGCCGGTGCCGCCGCCCAGAAGATAGCCGACGACGCCGAACAGGGCCATGAGGCCTGCGAGCAGCATTCCGGTCTTGACGGTGTTCATCGGGGTCTCCACCTCGTGGTCAACGAAACTCCACCCTTCGTCCCCTATGTGGGAACGGTCCAGCTCCCTCCCAAGAGGAGCTCGGATCGGGCATAAGGCGCCCCATGAGCACGAACGACACTTCCGATCCCGTCCCGTCCCGTCCCGTCGAGGGTGCGGCCCCCGGCAAGACCCTCACCCCGGCCGCCCAGCGGGCCCTGGAGGAGGCGGCGCAGCGTCGCCAGGAGATCGATGCCCGTGCGGCCGAGATCGCCAGGGAGAAGGAGCTTCAGGGCCGAGGCGGCCTCGAGCCCGTGCGCTACGAGGACTGGGAGGTGAAGGGCCTGGCGAGCGACTTCTAAAAAATTTCGGGGCCGCATGTCACATCCGGGCCTCCCGTCTCGTCTTATCGTCGTCAGCAACACGACGCATGAGGACTTAGGACGATGAAAGCCCGGTTGATCCCCTTCGAAGTCGCCCCCAGCTCCCTGAAGCCGATGCTGGAGTTGGAAGAGACCCTCAAGAAGAGCGGTCTGGAGCACAGCCTGATCGAGCTGGTGAAGACCCGCGCCTCGCAGATCAACGGCTGCGCCTATTGCATCCATATGCACACCAAGGATGCGCGGGCCAACGGCGAGAGCGAAGAGCGGCTTTATCTCCTCTCTGCCTGGCGGGAATCGCCCCTCTACAGCGGCCGTGAGCGGGCGGCTCTCGCCTGGACCGAGGCCCTGACCCTGGTGGCCGAGACCCACGCTCCCGATGAGGATTATGCGGAGCTCAGCCGGCACTTCACCCCTGTCGAGCAGGTCAATCTGACACTGCTGATCGGCGCCATCAACGCCTGGAACCGCCTGGCCATCGGCTTCCGGTCCGTCCATCCGGTCGAGGCGAGCCGTGCGGCCGCCTGAGGGCAACGCCGCGGACCAGTTCCAGCCTCTCAGGCCGGGGCTGGTCCGCCTCGCCTACCGGATGCTCGGCTCCATCGCGGAGGCCGAGGACGTGGTGCAGGAGGCCTATATCCGCTGGCACCAGACGGATCGAAACATGATCCGCGAACCGGGGGCCTTCCTGTCCAAGACCGTCACGCGCCTGTGCCTCGACATCCTCAAATCGGCAAGGGTGAAGCGCGAGACCTATATCGGGCCTTGGCTGCCGGAGCCGGTTCTGGAAACCGGTGACGAGGAGGATAAAGGCGAGGATCTCTCCCTGACGCTGATGATGGCGCTCGAACGCCTGTCGCCCCTGGAGCGCGCGGCCTTCCTCCTGCACGACGTCTTCGGCCTCGGCTTCGACGAGATCGCCGCGACCCTCGACAGGGATCCCGCCGCCTGCCGCCAGCTGGCAGCGCGCGCCAGGAAGAACGTTCGTGCCGAGCGCCCCCGCTATCCCATCGATCGAAGGGAGGGCGAGCGGATGACCGATGCCTTCTTCGCAGCTTCGCGCAGCGGCGACCTGTCTGCGCTGCGCAACCTCCTGGCGGAGAACGTCGTTTCCTATACCGACGGCGGAGGCATCCGGAATGCGGCTCTCAACCCGCTCTTCGGCTTCCGCAGGGTTTCAGGCCTGTTCATGGGCGTGGCTCGAAAGAATGAGGGCCGATTGCCGCCGCTTCTTTACAAGGGTCTGATCAACGGATTGCCGGGTTTCGTCACCCTTGAGGCGGACGGTGTGGTCCAGACCACAGCCCTCGACATCGAGGACGGCCGCATCGTCGGGATATACATCGTCCGCAATCCCGAAAAGCTCCGGCACCTTGTAGCTCTCGCGAACTGAGGAACCTTCGGCCATTCGGGCACCCGGAGAAGGCCTGCTCCGGCTGTTCGCTCGCCTCCAGGCGCGCCCGCGGTCCATCAGGCCTGCCGCAGGCGCATTTTGCGCTTATGGCACCACCACCACCCGCGTGCCGATGCTCACCTGGTCGTAGAGGTCCACGATGTCCTCGTTGAGCATGCGGATGCAGCCGTAGGACGCGAAGGTGCCGATGGAGCTCGGGCGGTTGGTGCCGTGGATGGCGTATTCGTCGAGGTTGAGGGTCAGCGCCCGCGCGCCCATGGGGTTGTTGGGCGCGCCGCCGGGGATCACGTCCGGCAGGCGCGGGTTGTCGCGCTTCACCTCCGCCGGCGGCGACCAGGCGGGCCTCACGTATTTGCCGTCGATCTGCGCCTCCCCGAACCACTGCTTGCCCGGCTTGCCCACCGCCACCCGGTAGCGAAGCGCCGTCCCGTCGCCGCGCACGTAGTAGAGCCGGCGTTCGCCGGTCTTGATGACGATGGTTCCGGCCGAGACGCGGCCCTCGAACGGCACGACCTCGCGGGCGGATACTGTCGGGGTGACGGCGATGCCGAGGATGGTGGCCAGGGTGAAAGCGGCGCGGATGCTCATGTCTCGAACCCTCCTGCGGAAACGGGTGAGGGTGAGACGCGGGAGATAAGGCTACGGTTCCCGTATGTGTGGGAACGTCATCCCGGGTGAGGCGCCGCTTCCCTCCCCCTTGCGGGGAGGGGTAGGGGTGGGGGTGGTCAGACTGGGTGAGACCTTTCCGTCATGGCCTGTCCCGGCCATCCCGATCCTGTGAGGCGCGGCGCTTTTCGCATCGGGATCACCGGCACAAGGCCGGTGATGACGTGGAGGGGGTCATCGAGAGCCGCGCTCCACCGTCCCGACCCCCACCCTGGCCCTCCCCGCAAGGGGGAGGGAAGAAGCCGCTTCGATCGCTCAAGCCGCCTGCGTGCGCTTGTTCTGGCGGTTGTTGATCAGGTCGTCGACCACGGTGGGATCGGCCAGCGTGGAGGTGTCGCCGAGCGAGCCGAACTCGTCCTCGGCGATCTTGCGCAGGATTCGGCGCATGATTTTTCCCGAGCGGGTCTTGGGCAGGCTTGGTGCGAACTGGATCAGGTCCGGCGAGGCGATGGGGCCGATTTCCTTGCGCACCCAGGCCACCAGCTCCTTGCGCAGGTCCTCCGAGGGCTCCTCGCCGGCCATCAGGGTCACATAGGCGTAGATGCCCTGGCCCTTGATGTCGTGCGGGTAGCCCACGACCGCCGCTTCCGACACCTTCGGATGGGCCACCAGCGCGGATTCCACCTCCGCCGTGCCCATGCGGTGGCCGGAGACGTTGATCACGTCGTCCACGCGGCCCGTGATCCAGTAATAGCCGTCGGCGTCCCGGCGGCAGCCGTCGCCAGTGAAGTACTTTCCGGGATAGGTGGAGAAGTAGGTCTGCACGAAGCGCTCATGGTCGCCGTAGACCGTGCGCATCTGCCCCGGCCAGGAATCGGCGATCACCAGATTGCCCTCGCAGGCCCCCTCCAGCACCTTTCCGTCCGCATCCACCACCTGCGGCTCCACGCCGAAGAACGGACGGGTGGCAGAGCCGGGCTTGAGCTTCGTGGCGCCGGGCAGCGGCGTGATCAGGATGCCGCCGGTCTCCGTCTGCCACCAGGTGTCGACGATGGGGCAGCGGCCGTCGCCCACCACCCGGTGATACCATTCCCAGGCTTCCGGATTGATCGGCTCGCCCACGGAGCCGAGCAGGCGAAGCGACTTGCGCGAGGTCTTCTTCACCGGCTCCTCGCCCGCCTGCATGAGCGAGCGGATCGCGGTGGGCGCGGTGTAGAAGATGTTGACCTGATGCTTGTCGATCACCTCCCAGAAGCGGGAGATCGACGGATAGGTCGGCACGCCCTCGAACATGAGCGTCGTGGCGCCGTTCGCCAGCGGTCCGTAGAGGATGTAGGAATGGCCCGTCACCCAGCCCACATCCGCGGTGCACCAGTAGATGTCGCCGTCGTGGTAGTCGAAGACGTATTGGTGCGTCATCGAGGCATAGACGAGATAGCCGCCGGTGGTGTGCAGCACGCCCTTCGGCGCGCCGGTCGAGCCGGAGGTGTAGAGAATGAAGAGCGGGTCCTCCGCGTTCATCTCCTCGTAGGGGCACTCGTCGGAAACCTGCGCCGCGGCCTCGTGATAGTAGACGTCGCGGCCCGGCACCATGTTCACGGCGCCGCCCGTGCGGCGCACCACCAGCACGTGGTCGACCACGCCCGCGCCGACCCGCTCGATGGCGGCGTCCACGTTCACCTTCAACGGAACCTTGCGGCCGCCGCGCAGGCCCTCGTCGGCGGTGACGATGAAGGCGGACTTGGCGTCCTGGATGCGGCTGGCAAGCGAATCCGGCGAGAAGCCGCCGAACACCACGGAATGGATGGCGCCGAGCCTGGCGCAGGCGAGCATCGCATAGGCGGCTTCCGGGATCATCGGCATGTAGATCGTGACCCGGTCGCCCTTGGCGACGCCGCGGTTGCGCATGATGTTGGCCATGCGGTTCACCTCCGCATAGAGCTCGCGGTAGGTGATCTTCTTCGATTCCGACGGGTCGTCGCCCTCCCAGATGATGGCGACCTGGTCGCCGCGGGTGTGGAGGTGCCGGTCGATGCAGTTATAGGCCACGTTGGTGACGCCGTCCTCGAACCAGCGGATCGAGACGGTATCGGGGCCGAAATGGGTGTTCTTGATCCGGGTCGGGGCCTTGAACCAGTGGATGCGCCTGGCTTCCTCGGCCCAGAAGGCCTCCGGGTCCTTGACCGAAGCCTCGTACTTCGCCCGGTAGCCTGCGTCGTCCAGATAGGCGCGGTGGGTCCACTCTGACGGCACGTCGTAGATCTTCTCTTCCATGGCGCTTCTCCCAGACGCTTGCGGGATGAATTTAGCGCTAGATTTACGGAAAGAGAGAGGCTTCGGGCAAGCGGGGCCGGGATCGGACTTTGGTCTTTGCTACTTTCGGGGGCTCAGGCCCTCAAGAGCCGAATGCACCGATGACAGCTCCCTCGACCAGGAGCACAGCCAGCCAGTGGCCGCTGTCGATGACGGTCAGCATCGGGCGCGCTCCGCTATAGGCATGATTCACGACCATGCTGGTGGCGACGAAGCCGAGCCACGCCAGAAAGCCTGTGGCGATCCCGCTGCCGAGGGTCGGTGATCCGATCTGGACCAGGAGAACGGCAAGCACGAACGCCATCACCAATTCGGCGGCGAAGGCGATGATGAAGGGACCCGCCGGTGGCCTGCCGGTCGGGCCGATCAGTTCCTCACGGGACTTTCCGAGGGCCGCCATCCAAGGCTTCCCTAGGGCCGTGTACCAGACCGCCCCGGTGAGCCATGCGGCGACGGCTGCCAAGATGATCGCAAGATAATCGATGTCAGGCATTCTTCAGACCCTCAAGGAGGGATCATGATACAAGGTTTCCTAGAGCCCGCCCATCCGGCACACGATCTCCCATTCCTCGTCCGTCACCGGCTGCACCGAGAGGCGGGAATTGTTGACGAGGATCATCTTTTCGAGGCCGGGCTGCTTCTTGATCGCGTCCAGGGTCACCGGCTTCGGAAGGGCCTTCACGGCCTTGATGTCCACCATGCCGAACTTGCCCGTCTCGTCCGTGTGGTCGGGGTAGTATTCCCGGATCACCTCGACGATGCCGACCACCGCCTTGCCCTCGTTCGAATGATAGAAGAAGCCCTGCTCGCCCAGCTTCATCGCCATCAGGTTCTGCTTGGCGACGTGGTTGCGCACGCCGTTCCAATGGGTGCCTTTCGCGCCTTGGGCAACCTGCTGGTCCCAGGACCAGACGGAGGGTTCGGACTTGTAGAGCCAGCGGGCCATTTCTACTCTCGACTCAATGCTCGGGCTTGATGGGACGGTTCATGAGCGCATCGACCGCCTCCTTGAGGTTCCATGCGCCGTTCAGGATGTTCTCCACGGCTTCCGCGATCGGCATGTCGACGCCTTTTGCGCGCGCCAGCGCCACCAGGGCGCCTGCGGTGGCGGCGCCCTCCACCAGCTTGCCGCCGGCGGCCTCCTCGACGCTCAGGCCCCGACCGAGGCGCTGGCCGAAGGCGAAGTTGCGCGATTGCGCCGTGGAGCAGGTGAGCACCAGGTCGCCGAGGCCCGAGAGCCCCATCAGGGTCTCGGGCTTGGCCCCATAGGCGCGGGCGAAGCGCAGGAGCTCGGCGAAGCCGCGGGCGATCAGGGCAGCCTTGGCGCTCTCGCCGAGGCCCCTGCCGGCGACGGCGCCGCAGGCGATGGCCAGCACGTTCTTCGCCGCCCCGCCGATCTCGACCCCGCGCACGTCGTCCCGGTGGTAGACGCGCAGCGTCGGGCCGGAGAGGGCGTTGGCCAGCGCCTCGGCCAGAGCCGCGTCGCGGGAGGCGAGGGTCACGGCTGTCGGCAGCCCGCGCGCCACGTCATGGGCGAAGCTCGGGCCGGACAGCACGGCGACGGGCGCACCGGGGCGCACCTCTTCCACCACGTCGCAGAGAAAGGCGTTGGTGCCTCGCTCGATGCCCTTGGCGCAGAGCACCAGCGGCGCTGCCACGGGCAGAACGGAAGCAAGGGCCGTGCTCATGTCCCGCGTCGTCTGCGCAGGCGTGACGAGAAGAACCGCACGGGTCGAGGCCAGAGCGGCGAGTTCGGCGGTCGGGCGGATGCGCTCGTGAAGCCTCACGCCGGGCAGGCAGCGTTCGTTGGCGCGCGTTGCCGCGAGGGTTGCCGCCTGCTCGGGCGAGCGCATCCAGAGCACCACGTCGCGGCCCGCTGCGGCGGCTGCGTTGGCGAGCGCCGTCCCCCAGGCTCCGGCTCCGGCGATGCCGATGGGTTGAACCTGTGCTGTCATTTCACAGCCTGTCGGTCGATGCTCTCACCCGCCGACCTCATCCTGATGGCTTGGCTCGAAAAGGCCGCCGCGGTCATCCCCTCCCCCTTGCGGGGAGGGGTAGGGGTGGGGGTGGTTCGACCGGGTGAGCGAGAGACGAGATGTGCGCTGTAGCGATCGCATGCCCTCCGAATGAAGCCCGAGCTCGGACTTTGCGACCCCCACCCTTCATCCCTCCCCGCAAGGGGGAGGGAAACACCCGCCTCAACTTTTATGGGATAGTCTTGTGCAACGACCATGTCACGCCTTCGCTCCCGCCTCGTCGCGGCTGGTGTCGAGGGGCCAGCGGGCGCGGGCGGGGGCTCCGATGTCGTCGATGAGGCCGAGGCGCATGCGCTCGAGACCCGCCCAGGCGATCATGGCGCCGTTGTCGCCGCACAGGTGGAGCGGCGGCGCCACGAGCTTGAGGCCGGCTTCGACGGCGAGCCGCTGCAGCCCCTGGCGCATGCCCCCGTTGGCGGCGACGCCGCCCGCCACCACGAGGGCCGCCGGATGGCCGGCGATCTCGCGGAAGGCGCGAAGCCCGACGCGGGTGCGGTCCACCACCACGTCGACGATGGCGGCCTGGAAGCTGGCGCAGAGGTCGGCGATGTCGCTGGCGGTGAGCGGAGCGATCCGCTCCGCCTCGATCCGCACGGCGGTCTTGAGGCCCGACAGGGAGAAGTTCGGCTCGGGCCTGCCCTGCATGGGACGCGGGAAGGCGAAGCGCTCGGGATTCCCCTTGGCTGCCTCGCGCTCCACATGCGGCCCGCCGGGATAGGGCAGCCCCAGCATCTTGGCGACCTTGTCGAAGGCCTCGCCGATGGCGTCGTCGATGGTGGTGCCGAGCCGCACGTAATCGCCCACGCCGCGCACCGCCACGAGCTGGGTGTGGCCGCCGGAGGCGAGCAGCAGCAGGTAGGGAAAGCCGATGCCGTCGGTGAGCCGCGCGGTGAGCGCGTGCGCTTCGAGATGGTTCACCGCCATCAGGGGCTTGCGCGTGACGAGCGCGATGGCCTTTGCCGTGGTGAGCCCCACCAGCACGCCGCCGATGAGGCCGGGGCCGGCAGCCACCGCGATGCCGTCGAGGTCCCTCACGGAGCAGTTCGCGTTCTTCAGGGCGCGGGCGATCAGGCGGTCGATCACCTCCACATGGGCACGCGCCGCGATCTCCGGCACCACGCCGCCATAGCGGGCGTGCTCGGCGATCTGGCTCAGGACCTCGTTGGACAGGATCTCGCCGCGCCCGTCGAAGCCGACGCCCACCACGGCGGCCGCGGTCTCGTCGCAGGTGGTCTCGATGCCTAGAATGCGCATGATCGGTGGCTGCTCGAATTAAGGTGTTGTCCGGACTTCCGGCCCGGCCCTCCTCCCCCTATAGTCCGCCCCGCCGCACAAGATCAAACAGCGAAATCGCTTTTCAGGAGAGCAGAACCGGAATGGCCGCTTCACCCACCCTGGTCATCGGGACGCGGGGCAGCCCGCTGGCGCTGGCCCAGGCCCACGAGACGCAGGACCGGCTGGTCGCCGCCCATGGCTGGGCCGTGGAGCACCTGCCCCTGTCGATCATCAAGACCACGGGCGACGCCATCCAGGACCGGCCCCTCTCGGAAGCGGGCGGCAAGGGGCTCTTCACCAAGGAGCTCGACATCGCGCTGCTCGAGGGCGCCATCGATCTCGCCGTCCACTCCGCCAAGGATCTCCCGACCATCCTGCCGGAGGGCATCGCGATCGCAGGCTTCCTGCCGCGCGAGGACGTACGCGACGCCTTCATCAGCCATCGCTTCAAGAGCATCGGCGACCTGCCGCAGGGTGCGGTCGTCGGCTCCGCTTCGCTGCGGCGCCAAGCGCAGATCCGCCGCCTGCGGCCCGATATCCGGGTCACCCTCCTGCGCGGCAACGTGCAGACGCGTCTCGCCAAGCTCGAGCGCGGCGAGGTCGACGCCACGCTGCTCGCCATGGCGGGCCTGCGCCGTCTCGGGCTCACCGACCACGTGACCGCTGTTCTCGAGACGGACGACTTCCTGCCGGCCGTGGGGCAGGGTGCCATCGCCATCGCCGTCCGCGCCGGGGACGAGCGGGTGCGCGAGGCGCTTCAACCCATTCTCGATGCGCCGACCGGCCGGGCGCTCGCGGCCGAGCGGGCTTTCCTGACGATTCTCGACGGCTCCTGCCGGACGCCGATCGCGGGTCATGCGCGGCTCATCGGCGGCGAGCTCGAGATCCGCGGCCTCGTGCTGCGCCCGGACGGGTCCGAGAGCCTGGAGGCCGTGCGCCGCGGTTCCCCGGACGACGCCGTGGCCCTCGGGCGTGAGGCCGGAAGCGAGCTGCGCGCGCGCATGCCAGCCGGGTTCCTGAACGCCTGATGCAGGTTCTCGTCACCCGCTCTCCCGAGGATGCCGCGCGCACGGCGCAAAAGCTCGAGGCCCGCGGCCACGAGGCGGTGCTGGCACCCGTCACCCGGATCGTGCCGACCGGCGAGCCCGCTCCGGCGGCGGCTTACGATGCGCTGATCGTCACCAGCGCCCATGCGCAGCAGGCCCTCGCCGCGCTCGACCGGGAAAAGCCGGTCTTCGCCGTGGGCGAGCGCACCGCCGAAGCGGTGCGGACGGCAGGTTTTGCCGAGATTGTCGTGGCGGCGGGCGACGCGGTGTCCCTGTCGCGCCTGATTCGCGAGCGGCTGCCGTCCGGCCTGACGCTCCTGCACGTGACCGCCCGCCACCACAAGGAGGAACCCGCCGCATCCCTGCGTGCCGCCGGGTTCACCCTGCTCCCATGGCAGGCCTACGAGGCGCGCGCCGTCGAGCGCCTTCCGGAGCGCGCGGCGGAGGCTCTGCGCTCTGGCCAAATCGGAGCGGCGCTCCATTATTCCCGACGGAGCGCGGATCTCGTGGTTCGGCTGGCGGAGGAGGCGGGTCTGGCAGCCGGGCTCCGGGCCTTTCCTCATCTCTGCCTGTCGGCCGATGTGGCCGCGCCCCTGGCATCGGCAGGCGCCGAGACCCTCGTGGCGGAGGATCCATCGGAGGAGGCGCTCCTGAGGGGCTTCGAAGGCCTCTCGCGACCTCCGCCGGTGCTTCATCCGTGATCCCGTATGGGGATCTTTGCTCAGGGAGAGGATCATGATCCGATGACGCTGGCGATTCCGGCCGATCACGCACCTTCGAGGGAACGAAACGCTGCGCTCAAGCTTGCCTCATTTGCCTTTCAGATTGTCCGCCCGACCTTTTCGCCCAAGCGATCCACGCAAGAGTGACCCGTGACCGATTCATCCGATCCCCCACGCCAGAAGCCGCCCCGCAGGAAATCCTCCCGTGAGCCGGCGACCATCGACCTGAAGGCCACCGTGATCGACGACGGCAAGGTCGGTCCCGAACCGGCCGACGGCGCACGGGACACAGCGGGCGAGGAGGCGCGCGCCACTGAAGCTGCCACGGCGGAGACCCTGCAGTCGGCTCATCAGGACGAGATCATCGCGAACGCCGGCGAGCCCCCCGCCGAGGCGGTGGTCGCCTCGCCGGAAGCGAGCCTCGATTCGGGCCCGGGCACCGACACGCTGCCCTCGGGAGCCTTCGTGCAGGATCCTGCCGGGCAGGACATGGCGGCCCGCGAGGCGGGCCTGCAGGACAGCCTTTCCGCGCCGCCCCCGGAGGAGCCGCCTGCCGGCGAGTCCCACACCGGGAGCGCTCCGCCCCCCGCGGCTCCGGAGCGGCGCAGCTCCGCCGGCGCGCTCATCGGATCCGGCCTCCTCGGCGGCCTCGTCGGGGCGGGACTCGTCTATGGATTGCAGGCCTGGCAGGCGCCTCCGGCCCAGGACGGCCAGCGGCTCGCCCAGCTGGAGCAGCGCGTGAATGCCCTGAGGCAGCAGCCGGCCCCTGCAGGACAGCCCCAGAACGCCTCCGCCCTCGAAGGCCGCATTCAGGCGCTCGAGAACGCCCGCGGAGAGCTCGACCGGCGCCTCCAGGGCATCCAGAGCGCCGCCGAGCAGGCGGCCCGGCAGGCGGAATCCGCCCTGAACCGGCCCCTGCCGGAAGCGGCCCCCGCCCAGGCGGCGCCCCAGAACGAGGCCGCGCTCGCGGACCTGTCCAGCCGGCTCTCGGCCCTGGAGGAGCAGGTTCGCACGAATGCGCAGAATGCCACTGGCGTGGCGAGCACCCTGCAGGAGATCGACCGCCGGATCGCGGACCTCGACCGCCGCTTCGGGGAGCAGGAGCGGCGGATCGGCGAGGTCGACCGGCGCTCCTCCGAGGTCGAGCGCCAGCTCACCGAAAACGGGCGCCGGCTCGGCGAGCAGGACCAGCGCCTTGCCGCTTTGTCCCGGCAGGCGGCCGAGAACACCCGCAACGCTGCAGCAGCAAGCCAGACCGGAACCCGGGTGGTCCTGGCGGGCCGGCTGAACGACGCCCTTCAGAGCGGCACGCCCTATGCGGAGGTGCTCGACGGCATCCGGAAGGCGGGCGCGGATCCTGCCCGCGTGGCCCCTCTCGAACCCTTCGCCCAGGAAGGCGCGCCCACGGCGGCCGAGCTGGCCGAGAGCTTCGGATCCGTGGAGACGGCGATCCTGCGCGAGAGCCGGGGGCCTGCCGAGAGCTGGACGGACCGTATCCTGCGCATGGCGGACAAGGTCGTGACGGTCAGGTCCGTGAACGAAGCGGGCTCCAGCGGCGTTCCTGCCCTCGTCGCCCGCATCCGCCAGGCCCTGGATCGCGGCGACGTGGCGGCGGCGGCGGCGGCCTGGGACTCCCTTCCGGAGCCGGCGCGGCGGGCTTCCGAGGAATGGGGCCGCCAGGTCAAGGCCGTAGCCGGGGCGCACCAGGCGGCGCAAGGCCTCAGCGCCGACGCCCTCGCCACCCTCAACCGCACGACGCAATAAAAGGATTGGCCCAGCATGTGGCGCGCTCTCGTCTTCATCGGTCTTCTCTGCGTCGCCGCCTTCGGCGCGGTCTGGCTGGCCGACCGGCCCGGCACAGTCCTGATCACCTTCGCGGGCTACGAGATCCAGATGTCGGTGGCGGTGGCCGCCGTCGCGCTGGCGGGCCTCGCGTTTTTCCTGGCGCTGCTCTGGTCCCTGGTTTCGGGCCTCCTGCGCCTGCCCTCGCGCCTGACCTTCGCCTCGCGGGCGCGGCGGCGCGCCCGGGGCTACCAGGCGGTGTCCCGCGGCATGGTGGCCGTGGGAGCGGGCGACACCATCGCCGCCCGCCGCTACGCCAACGAGGCCGAGCGCCTGCTCGGCCGCGAGCCTCTGACGCTCCTCCTCAAGGCGCAGGCGGCGCAGGTCTCCGGCAACCGCGAGGCGGCCGAGGCCGCCTTCGCGCAGATGATGGAGGAGAACGAGACCCGGGTGCTGGGCCTGCGCGGTCTCTTCGTCGAGGCGCGCCGCCGGGGCGATGCGGCCTCCGCGCAGCAATATGCCTCCGAGGCGCTCCGCCTGGCCCCGGCCGCGGCCTGGGCAAGCGATGCGGTGCTGGAGTCGCGCTGCGCCGAGCACGACTGGCGCGGCGCCCTCGAGGCGGTCGAGCGGCGCACGTCGCTGGGCCTCCTCGACAAGGGCACCGCCCGGCGACACCGGGCCGTCCTGCTCACGGCGGACGCCCTGGAGCGCGTCGATCACGATCCGGAGGGCGCGCTCAGGAGCGCCCTCGATGCGGTCAAGCTCGCGCCCGATCTCGTGCCGGCGGCGGCGCTCGCCGGCCGCATGCTCTCGCGCAAGGGCGACCTGCGCCGCGCCGCCAAGGTCGTGGAGGCCGCCTGGCGCAGCCTGCCGCATCCGGAGCTGGCCGACGTCTACCTCAACCTGCGGCCGGGCGATTCGGGCCTCGACCGCCTGAAGCGCGCCGAGACCCTGATGCGGCTCTCCGGCGGCGCGTCCGAGGGCCGTCTCGCCGTAGCCCGCGCAGCCCTCGAGGCGCGCGAGTTCGACCGCGCCCGCCAGGCGCTCGAGCCGCTGCTGCAGGACCGGCCGAGCATGCGCGTCTGCCTCCTGATGTCCGATCTGGAACAGGCGGAGCACGGCTCCACCGGCCGGGGCCGGGAGTGGCTTGCCCGCGCCACCCGCGCCCCGCGGGACCCGGCCTGGATCGCCGACGGGGTGATCTCGGATCATTGGATGCCGATCTCGCCGGTGACCGGCCGTCTCGACGCCTTCGTCTGGCAGGCGCCGCCGGACGTGCTCGTCGCGCCGGAGCTGACCCTGCACGACGACGTGACGGCGGATCTCGACGACGCACCGAAGCCCCTGCCGCCCGCGCCTGCGCCCCAACCCGCTCCCGAACAGGCCGCGCCGAGCGAACCGCCCGCCGAGCCGAAGCCCGATGTCCTGAAGAGCGAGCTGAAGGCGGCCTTGAACTCCGCGGAGCCGGTGAACGAGGAAGCGCCCCTTCCGCCCCCCGGTCCGGTGGTCTTCCCGGCCACGCCGCCGGACGTGCCGAAGCCCAAGGAAGAAGCGGCCGCCCGCCGCAGCGTTTTTTCGGTCTGGTAGGGGTTTTCAGGCTCCTCCCGCCCTTGCCAAGCGGCGGGGGAGGGGGTAAGAGGGCGGCCTCTCGGATCGCAGCGATTGCGATGCCGCAATAGCTCAGCTGGTAGAGCACCTCATTCGTAATGAGGGGGTCGGGGGTTCGAATCCCTCTTGCGGCACCATTCCCATCCTCGGCGGCGCCGGAGATGGGAGAGGAATGGCAGGGGGTCATAGCTCAGTTGGGAGAGCGCTTGAATGGCATTCAAGAGGTCGGCGGTTCGATTCCGCCTGGCTCCACCATCCTGCTGAAGGCGACGAGAGGGAGCGTGCGGGTGTAGCTCAGGGGTAGAGCACAACCTTGCCAAGGTTGGGGTCGAGGGTTCGAATCCCTTCGCCCGCTCCATTTCCTTCCTGATCGGAAGACATGAACAAGGCGCCCTCGGGCGCCTTTCGTGTTTCGGGCTCGGCCCAAGCAGACGGGCCCGTTCCATGAGGGAAACGGGCCCGCGGTGACTCGGGGTCACACGTCATCAACGTTCATCCGGCGCGAAGGCCGGCTTCCGATTCCAGATTGTCGAGCCGAGGAATGCCTCCACGCTCAGAGTCGCCTCGTGGAGGGAGCCTTCAGCTCAGGCGCTGTCGCGATGAGAGCCTCCATCCAGTCAGGCCGAGGCGGGTGCCCGGTCGCCGTGCTGCGGAGGATCGGCCTCCTCGAGGAACCCGCTGGAGTATCCGCCGATCCGAATGTGCGACGGGCGCTTTCCGGGAAAGGGGATCGCGAACCGTCATCAACAAAAGCCGCTCGAGGGATGCTTGTTTCAGCGTGGCGGCAAAGAAAAACCCGGCCGATGCCGGCCGGGCTTTTCGGTTTGGTCAATCGAGCAGATGTCTCACGCCGCTTTGACGCCGTGGAGGAACTCCGCGACTTCGCGGGAGAGATCGTTGGAGTGGCGGGAGAGCTCCTGGGCGGCGCCGAGCACCTGGGAGGCGGCCGAGGTGGTCTCGCCGGCGCCCTGCTGCACGTCCACGATGCTGCCGGTCACGGCCTCCGTGCCGCGCGCCGCCTCCTGCACGTTGCGGGCGATCTCGGCGGTGGCCGCGCCCTGCTCCTCCATGGCAGCCGCAATCGAGGTCGAGATCTGGCTCATCTCGGTGATGGTGCGGGCAATCTCCTGGATCGCCGCCACCGTCTGCTGGGTGGCCTGCTGCACCGAGCCGATCTGGGCCGAAATCTCCTCGGTCGCCTTGGCGGTCTGGGAGGCCAGCTCCTTCACCTCGGTGGCCACCACCGCAAAGCCCTTGCCGGCCTCGCCGGCGCGTGCCGCCTCGATGGTGGCGTTGAGCGCGAGCAGGTTGGTCTGGCCGGCAATGGTGTTGATCAGCTGCACCACGTCGCCGATGCGGCTGGCGGTGGCCGCCAGATCCTGCACCGCCGCATCGGTGCGCTGGGCGCCCTGCACGGCCCGGTCGGCGATCTGGGAGGACTGCGCCACCTGGGCCGAGATCTCGCGGATGGAAATGGAGAGCTCTTCCGTGGCAGCCGCTACCGTCTGCACGTTGGCCGAGGTCTGCTGGGCCGCCGAGGAGACGGCAATCGACTGCTGCGTGGTCTGGCCGGCCACGGCCGTCATGGTCTGGGCGGTGGCCTCCATCTCGGTGGCGGCCGAGGACAGCCCCTGCGTCAGAGCCGACACGTTCGCCTCGAAACGACGGGTGAGCTGGTCCAGCATCTCCGCACGACGCATCTTGGCCTGGTTCTCCACCTCCTGCGCGGCCGCCAAGCGCCGGGCTTCGAGCGCGTTGTCCTTGAACACCTGCAGCGCCCTGGCGAGCTGACCCACCTCGTCCTTGCGCTCGCCCCCGGTGACATCGACGGTGAGATCGCCCTCGGCCAGCCGGCCCATCGCTCCGGTCATGGCGCCCAGAGGACGCGTCACACCATACACAACAATCAGACCAAGCAAGCCAATCGCCAAACCAAGGCCCACGGCGGACGAGACGATCAGCTTCGTGGAGGTGAAGGACGCGATCTCGGCGGCGTTGACCTTGGCCTCTTCAAGGGCCCTGGCATTGGCCTCCGCCCGCTCGTCGAGCGCACCGGACGTCTTCTGGCGCAGCGTCCGTCCCTCGCCGGTGGAGAGCTGGAAGGCGGCATCCGTTTCGTTGAGCTGCGCATGAGCGATGGTCCTGCTCATGACGGCGAAATATTCTTCGACCGTTTTCTTCAGCTGCTCGTTTCTGGCGCGGCGCTCCGCCGTGTCCGACAGGGCGATCAGCGCATCCAGATCCTTCAGCGCCGCTTCCTTGGCCTCCCGGTAGGCCTTGTCGTAAATGGCCATTTCCTGGAAGCGGGTCTCGATGATCAGGTTCTTCTCCTGGATTGCGGCCTCGTTCACATGGGCCTTGATCTCCAAGGCAAGGCTGCGCCGGGCCGCATGCAGATCGACGATCTCCTGGGTTTCTTTCTGCAACGTATCGAGGCCGTTCTTCGCAAAAAAGATGAGGCCGATCGCAACGGCCATCATCACGATGACCGGGATCGCCAGCTTCGTCACAATCTTGAGGTTGTTCAAGGCTCGCATGGCTCTACATGGCCTGCCCGCATCGCCGCGAGAGGCGCGCGCCCCCACGACGCGCTCAATCAGGCAGCGTAGTTATAAGATCGGCACCCGAGGGCAGTCATACGCAGAACTACGTAGCAACGCTGAAATATAGTGCCTCGAACCCGATCAAATTACAAAGAAATTTTACTGTTTCTTAAGCAACATGCTTCCGCGAATCCTCGGCAATGCGCTGCCGGCGATCCCCGTCGGAGGGTTCGTGCATCCCAAGACGCTGGTCCGGAAGGGTCTCTGCTACAGAACGACGATGCCTGCGTGCTTGGCCTTGTCGTCGGGCTCCACGTGGATCGTGATGAGCGCGTCCTCCACATCGGCCTTCAGGGCCCGCTCGAGGCGGTCGCAGATCTCGTGCGCCTCGGTGACGCTCATGGCGCCCGGCACGACGAGATGGAAGTCGATGAAGGTCATCCGGCCCGCATGGCGCGTGCGCAGGTCATGCGCTTCGATGGCACCCTCCGCGTTCTTGGCGATGATCTCGCGCACGCGGGCGAGAGTCGCCTCGGGCAGGGCCTCGTCCATGAGGCCGCCGATGCTCTCCTTCATGAGGCCCCAGCCGGACCAGAGGATGTTGACGGCCACCACGGCCGCCAGAGCGGGATCGAGCCAGTGCCAGCCCGTCACGGGAACGAGCAGCAGGCCGACGAGAACGCCTGCGGAGGTGACCACATCGGTGAGAAGATGCCGCCCGTCGGCCACGAGGGCCGGCGAGCGCAGGCGCCGCCCGCGGCGGATGAGGGTCCAGGACCATGCCGCGTTGATCACCCCGGCGATCGCGTTGAGGGCGAGGCCCTCCATGGGCGCATCGACGATCTTCGGGGTCATCAGGCCGAGATAGGCCTCGCGCAGGATGGCGAGCGCCGCCACGATGATGAGCACGCCCTCCAGCACCGCCGAGAAATACTCCACCTTGTGGTGACCGTAAGGATGGTTGGCATCGGCCGGGGCGGCGCTGACCCGCACGGCCAGGAACGCCGCGACCGCCGTGACCATGTTGATGATGCTCTCCAGCGCGTCCGAGAAGAGCGCTATGCTGCCTGTGATGTAGTAGGCGGCATATTTCAGGACGAAAACAGCGGTTCCGACGAATATGCTGCCGATGGCAAGTCTTTGAACCTTGTCCATGGCGCGACACGAAAAAGAGGGCTCGGCAGGGAGACGAGGCGAGCTTATAAAGCCTGCTCCGGCAAGCGCAAGATCTTGGTTTTACTTGCACATCGTTTGCAAGATCAACTCGGGGAAGCCGCAGTTTTTCAGGCCGTCGAGCCGGGTCCGCGGCAGAGGGCTCGAGCGCCGATGCGGGCCTGCCGGCAGAGGTCACTCGGGGATGGAAGCGGCCTTGACCATCAGCTTCCTGTAGTAGTTCGACAGGGAGGGGGCGAGGGTCTGGCAGTGCCGGACGAGCTCCAGGGCCTCCACCCGCTTTCCCGCGCCGATGGTATCGAGGAGCGTGGGATGCAGCTCCGCGAGTTCCGCAAGGGCGGGATCCCGGCGCTGATCGGCCGGCGCGACGATGGTGAAGATGGCCGATTTCTCGGTGCGCCCCTTCACGGCGATGCGATCGAGCTCGATGAGCACGAAATGCTCCTGCAGGGCCTGGGCGGTGGCGGGGCCCAGCACGATGGAGACGCCGTATTCCTTCGACAGGCTCTCCAGGCGCGAGGCGAGGTTCACCGTGTCGCCGAGCACGGAATAATCGTAGCGCCAGCGCGATCCCACATTGCCGACCACGCAGTCGCCCGTGTTGATGCCGACCCCGATGGCGAAGACCGGCGCATCCTCGCCCTGTTCCTGCCGCAGCTCCGCGTTGAGGGTTTTGACCGCCTCCAGCATGCGCATGGCGGCGCGGGCGGCGCGGAGGGGGTGGTCCGGGCTGGGCAGCGGCGCGTTCCAGAACGCCATCACGCAGTCGCCGATGTACTTGTCGATGGTGCCGCCTTCCGCGAGCACGGCCTCGGAGAGCGGGTCGAGCAGGCGGTTGATGAGCGTGGTCAGCCGCTCCGGCTCGTCCTTCAGCTTCTCCGACAGGGTGGTGAAGCCGCGCACGTCGCAGAACAGGATCGTCAGGTTGCGCCGCTCGCCGCCGAGCTTGAGCGCCGAGGGATCGCGGGCGAGGCGCGCCACGAGCTCCGGCGAGAGATAGCGCGAGAAGGCTTCCGACACCGTGCGGCGCAGATGCCGTTCGCGGGCGTAGTCGAGGCCGAAGCGGGTTCCGAACACGGCGAGCGCCGCGGCCACCGGCAGGGCGGGCGGCGCCCAGACCCGCTCGAACCGGAGCAGCGCCCAGGCGCCGACGATGAAGAAGCCGAGCACGAAGAGCGCCGCGAGGCCCGTGCGCCAGGTGACGCCGTGGGTGGAGAAGGCCGCGGCCAGGAAGGCGCCGGCGACCACGAGCACCGCCATGGCCAGCGGCGGCACGGGCAGCACGTAGAGGCCGTGGCGCAGGTTGTCGAGGATATTGGCCTGCACCTCCACCCCGGGGGTGAGGGTGTTCTCCGTCACGGTGTAGGGGGTGGGAAAGGCATCGGGGGTGCCGATGTCGGCGGAGGTCGCCTGCTTCAGGCTCAATCCCACCAGGACGATGCGGTCCCTGAAGAAGCCCGGCGGCAGGAAATTCGCCGGGTCGAGGGCCTGGTAGTAGGAGGCCCGGGGATAGGTGTAGGCCGGCCCGAGATACTGGATCAGCGCACCCTCGGGCGCCGCCGGCCGGGGCTCCCCGCTCAGGCGCAGGGCTTCGCCGGCGAGGCTGTCGCGCATCCGGGGCATGCGCCGCAGGTAGGCGTCCCCGTCGAGATCGACCGAGGCCACGCCCGCCGCCGCGCCGGCATCCAGGAAGGCGTCGAGCGGGCTGACCCGGGTGACCTGCACGCCCTGGCTCAGGAGGGTGGTGACGTCGTCCGCCGCCAGCACCACGTCCGGTCCGAGCGCCTTCGCGAGGGCAGCGTCCGCTTCCTCGGTGGAGGGATCGGCGAAGACGATGTCGAAGACGATGGTCTTCGCGCCCGCCGCGCGCAGGCTTTCGACGAGCTTCGCATGAATCTGCCGCGGCCAGGGCCAGCGCTGGCCGACCTCGCCGATGGAGGGCTCGTCGATCGCCACCACGACCGCTCCCCACTCCTCGAGCGCCGGCGGCGAGACCACCGAGAGAAGATCGTAGAGCCGCGCCTCGATGAGGCGCATGGGCGAGAAGAAGAACACGAACGGGACCAAAAGGGCCGCAACGATCCCGGCCATGGCGAAATGGCGCCAGAGGGGCTCTCCGGCGCCATGATGTCCTGCCGTTGCGGGACTCTCGCTCACGCTCAGAACCGGGCCTTAAGGCTCGCCTCGAAGGTGCGTCCCGGCCCACGGATGTCAGGGGCCAGCTCGTAGTTCTCATCGAACAGGTTGAGCACGCTTAGGCCGAACATGAGGCGCCGGTCAGGAGTCTCCCAGGTGAGGGCCGCATCCGACGTCCAGTAGGAGTCGATTTCGCGCCCGGCGAGGTTGCCCTTGATGTCGCCTACGAACGTGCCGGCAAGCGTGAACTTGAGGCGGCTCGGGTGAACGAAAGTCATGCCGGCACGGGCGAACTTGCCGGCGATGAAGGGCACGTCTGCGCCGCGGGCCTCCCCAGAGCTCACCTCGGACGCGATCGTGCCGATAGTGCCGAACACGCCGATGCCATGGGTGAGCCACAGGTTCGCCGTTGCCGCGAGGCGCTCGATGCGCGCCCTCTCGATGTCGATGCTGTCGAAGGAATAAGGCATCGGGAGGCTCACGTTCTGCGCTTCCTGGCGCTGGTACTCCACGGCGGTGAAGACGTGGGGTGACCATTCCGCGTCCCAGCGCAGGGCCAGGGTCTCGGTTTCTGCGCCCAACTGCGTGGGCAGGGCATTCGGCACCAAGCCCACGGTGGTCACCGGCGCCAGGGTGAAGGCGATGGGTTGCACCCGATCCTGGCGATAGGCTGCCCGCAGCCATTGCCCTTCGAAGGGGGAGATGCCGAGCCCCACCCGCGGCGACACCGCCTCGTCCTCGCGCTGTCCCTCGATCTTGACGGTGCTGCGCTCGATCCCAGCCTGCGCCTCGAACCAATCTGAGGGGCGCCAGAAGACATCCGCATAAAGCCGCGTGCCGCTGAAGCTGGCATCCGTCCGCTCATCGATATCGGTGAAGTCGAAGGCACCGGTGTCGATGTTGTAGACGTAGGAACGACCTTCGGTTCGGGCGATGCTCCGCCCGCGCTGCGCCTCGAAGCCGTATTGCAGGGTCAGGTCGCCTAAGCCGATCATGTGCGACACGGCCGCCGAGGCACCCTCGGTTCTGTTGCGCTCCCAGGTGGTGCCGCCCACGAGGAAGCCGGGAATGTTGGTGGTGGCCGCATCGGTGAAGCGGCGGTCCAGGCCGTTCAGGCCGAAGACTGCCGCCGTAAGCACGTTGTGGTCGCTGAAGCTGTGGCTCCAGCCGGCGCCGCCCAGCATGGAGGCGGTGTTCTGGCGCCCCTGGAAGAGGTTGGTGGGCGTGTTGATCCGCGCCAGCGCGGGGTCTTGGCCAGAGGCGGCCCCGAACACCAGGAAGCGGTTGGCGGCGGACGGGGCCGAGCCGATGAAGAAGCTGCCGTTGTCCGCATCCTCGCGGTCGATGGGATCGCGCCCGTTCGGCCTGGTGCGGCTCGCCGTGAGGGTGAAGGAGGTGGGAAGCGGCTCATTCGAGAAGCCTTGTACCGTTGCATCCGCCCCCCAACCGTAGCGGCCGTTCTGGTGCAGGAGCGAGCCGCCGACCTCCACGTCGAGGAAGGGGCGGCGGAGCAGATCGAGGCGCCCAATGCGGCCGGAGACGGCGAGCGGGTCGAAGAAAAGGCCTTGGATGGTGAGGTTGAGGGCGGTCAGGTCCGCGCCGACGCCGCTTTCAATGGTGGAGATGCTAGGTCTGCCCGTGACGAGGGCCGGCCGCTCCACCGCGGCCTGGTCGAAATAGGTGGATGCGCTGAAGCGATCGAAGACGCGGTCGCCGTAGAAGCGCGACCACTCGTTCAGGTTCAGGAAGCGATAGGCTTGGGCGGGATAGGAGCCGCCCTCCTTGTTGATCGCCAGGCCCGCGAAATCGCCGCCCCGCTGGCGGTAGCGCCGCACGGCCTCCCGCGCGGCCAGCACGGCCTGGTCTGCCTGGTACTGGTCGATGGCGATAGCGGTGCGGAAGCTTGCGACCACCGGATCGTTCGGGTCGAGACGGTCCGCATTGTCGAGGGCTTGGTCCGCCAGTTCCTCCTCGCCGTTCTGGTAATAGGCTACGGCGGCCATGAGCACGCCCTGGGACAGGCCTGGATTTGCAGCCGAGCCGGCGAGGATGGCCTCGAGGCCCTTGGCGGCCTCGCCCTTCTGCAGCAGGTAGCGGCCGCGGGCGATGTAGCCGACGGAGAAGGCAGGGTCGAGGGAGAGCGCCTTGTCAATCAAGGCTCCCGCCTCCTCGACCCGGTTCTGGTCCAGGAGCAGGATTGCCAGGTTGGCATAGGAGACGGGGCTGCCGGGATCAGCCTCGATGCCGCGGCGCAGGGCCTCTTCGGCGGCGAGCGGCCGGTCCCGGTCGGACTCGAACAGGCCGAGGCTGTTCCACACGTTGGAATTGCCCGGCGCGATGGCGGCGGCCCGGCGCAGGGCCTCCACGGCCGCATTCACCTCGCCGTCGATGTCGCCGCGGATGTTGCTATCGGTTGCGATCACCTCCGGGTCGTCCGGATCGATCGCCTTAGCCTGGGCGATGGCCTCGCGCATCTCCTCGCGCCGGTTGAGGGCATAGGCAATCTGCGCTGCCATCACCGCGAGGCGGGCATCATTGGGAAAGCGCTTGCGGGCCTCCCGCAGCACGTCCGCCGCGGCCTGCAGGTCCTGCCGGAAGGCCACCACATAGGCGTGGGCCAGCACGGCGAAGGGATCGTTGAGCGCAAGCCTCGGCTCCGGGTAAGCCCGCTTCGGATCCGCGAGGGACTGGGCGACGTAGCGCCCGTAGGCTGCGAAGATGTGCCGCTTCGGATCTACGCCCCGCTCGACCTTGGCGAACAGCGCCGCCGCCTCCCGCCAGCGGTGCTGGGAGCCGAGAAGGGCCGCTTCCACCAAGTCGGCACGGGCGCGTTGCGATGCGCTCAAGCCCCGGCTTCGCGCCTCGGCGAGGGCCTGGGCAGCGGCCGCGCGCCCGTCGAGAGACGGGGCGATCTCCGCGAGCGACAGCCAGTCCTCGGCGCTACGCGCACCGGGCGCGATCGCCGCGATCCGCGCGCGCTCCGCCCGCAGGGCGGGACCGGCCAGCGGCGAGGTGGAAATGGAGGAGAAGGTGTCGCGCAGGCTCATGTAGAAGAGCATCTGCTCGCGATCCTCGGAGTTCGTGAGCACGAACTTCGTCGGGGCCTGCCCGATGGTCGCCACGGCGCCCTCGCCCTGACGGACGGTGACGGAGCCCTGCGGGTTGGAGAGCTCCACCACGCCTTCGAGCACGACGAGGGAGGTGCGGCCGCCCTCGACGGAGAGGGACCAGTCCGTGCCGCGGATGGCGGCGACGGCCGCCGGGGTCTTCACGTCCACGCCCGAGCCGCCGCGGGCCGCGCGGGCCCAGATGCTGCCGCCCTGGAGGCTGAGCTGGGTGTTGCCCGCGCCTCCCCCGGCCACGTCGTTCACCGTCAGCACCGAATTGCGGCCGACCCGGATCTGGGTCTGGTCGGCGAACAGGATCGCCAGGTTGCCGATCTCGTTGGTGCGCAGGGTATCGCCGCCGACCACGTTCTGCTGGATGGGGGCCGTGCGCCAGAGGTCTTCCCGCACGAAGCGCATTTCCTCGCCGCCCTTGACCGCGACGATGGCGCCGGCGGCGGGCGTGGGGCGGGGCACGGGGGTTTGGGCCTGCGCGTCCGCGAGGCAAAGCGCCAGGGCGCTCGTGGCGGCCAGAAGCCTGAAGGATCGAAGGGGCATGACGGACCGGCTGATCGAAGATACCTGCTCTAACGTTACCCGACCTTAGCAGGAAGGGCGCAGGATCAAAGCCGATTCACATGGCGGCCGCTGTGTTTTGGAGCACAGGGTGAACGGTTGCGGCAGATCCGCCACAGATCCATGCCGCGGCAGGGCCGATCAGGCGGCCCCGCCGCGCGCCATGAGCAGCTTCTGCTTCAGGTCGTGCTGGGCAAAGGGCTTCTGCAGGACCGGACGGTCGCGGAAGGCATCGCGGATGCCGGCGCTGCCGTAGCCCGTGGAGAACACGAAGGGGATGGAGCGCTGGGCCAGGGCCTCTGCAACCGGATAGATCGGCTCGCCTGCCACGTTCACGTCGAGGATGGCCAGATCCACCTTCTCGCGGGCGACCGCATCGAGGGCGACGGAGAGCCGGGCGGCCGGGCCGATCACCTCGCAGCCGAAATCGAGAAGCATGTCCTCCAGCAGCAGGGAAATCGCGGCCTCGTCCTCGACCACGAGGATCCGCAGGCCGTTGAGTTCGCCGTCGCTCGTTACGCTATCGGTCACGGTTATACTTTCTTTCACGCAGGGCGCTGGCGGAGTGCTCGCCTGAGCACAGGACAGTTGCCCTGGATGGTCTGGACGTCAAGCCTCGGGAATCAGACGCTTCTAACATCTTTGCGCTCGCGTGCAAAAGACCGAAGTTCCTGATCTGTGACATTGTTATAATGCCCAGGCGCAGGGCTTCAAACCCCGTCCCGCCGGGGCCGGAGGAGCCGGATTCGGCAGCCCCGGTCGGATCTCCCGCACCCAAAAGCCCGGGGGAGAACCGTCACGCAGCGGCAGGGGTGGTGCGGCCTCTTGCGGAGAACCCGGCCGATCCTGGATAATCGGTTCATGGTTCCGCGTCCTGTCTCCCGCCCCGGGCGGCGATCCAAGCCACCCATCCTCATCGTCCTGCACCAGGAGCACTCCACGCCCGGCCGGGTCGGGCGCCTGCTCGCGGAGCGCGGCTACCCGCTCGACATCCGCCGCCCCCGCTTCGGCGACCCGCTGCCGGAGACCCTCGCGGAGCATGCGGGGGCCGTGATCTTCGGCGGGCCCATGAGCGCCAACGATCCGGACGACTTCATCAGGCAGGAGATCGACTGGATCGGCGTGCCGCTCAAGGAGAACAGGCCCTATCTCGGCCTCTGCCTCGGCGCGCAGATGATGGCCCGGCACCTGGGCGCCCGCGTCTGGTCCCATCCCGAGGGGCGGGCGGAGATCGGCTATTATCCCCTGATTCCGACCCCGGCCGGGGAGGCGCTCAGCCGGGAGTGGGGCGTGCCCTGGCCGGGCCACGTCTATCACTGGCACCGGGAGGGCTTCGACTGCCCCGCGGGCGCCGAGACCCTGGCCACCGGAGACGACTTCCCGACCCAGGCGATCCGGGTGGGCGAGCGGGCCTTCGGGCTGCAGTTCCATCCGGAGGTGACCCACGCCATGCTCTGCCGCTGGACCGTGGTGGCCGAGGAGCGCCTCGCGATGCCCGGTGCGCAGGACCGGGTCCGCCAGCTCGAAGGCCGCTTCCAGCACGACCCGCACGTCTCCCGCTGGCTCGACCGGTTCCTGGATCACTGGCTAGACGAGCCCCAGCGCCGGCAGGCACGGGGTCGCGCCTAGGTCGCGTCGAACTCGAAGGGCGAGACGCCGCGCCGCATCTCGTCCACGATCAGGGCGTGCATGAGGGGCGGGGCGGCGCGCTGCGGGCAGGCGACCCGCCCGCACAGGCGGCAATTGACGCCGATGGGCGTGGCATCCGCCCCCGCCAGGTCGAGCCCGCGCGCATAGACCAGGCGATGGGCGTATTTGAGCTCGCAGCCGAGGCCTACCACGAATTGCGGATCGGGCGTGCCCCAGGGGGTGGAGGCGCGCTTGACCGTTCGGGCCACGGAGAACCAGCGCGAGGAATCGGGCAGCTCCACGATCTGCGTCACCACGTGGCCGGGGGTGCGGAAGGTGGAGTGCAGGTTCCAGAGCGGGCAGGTGCCGCCGAACTGCGAGAAGGGGAAGCGGCCGGAGGAGAAGCGCTTGGATACGTTGCCCGCCGAATCCACCCGCACCAGGAAGAACGGGATGCCCCGCGCGCCCGGGCGGGCCAGCGTCGTGAGCCGGTGCGCCACCTGCTCGAAGCTCGCCCCGAAGCGGGCGCCGAGCACCTCCACGTCGTAGCCCAGGACCTCGGCGGCGGCATGGAACTTCGCATAGGGCATCATCAGGGCGCCGGCGAAGTAATTGCCGAAGGAGACGCGCAGCAGCCGCCGCGCCGGCCCGTCCGCGGGCTCCAGCCGCGCGGCCAGCGCGTCGATGGTCTCGCGCATCTCGGCGAAGGCGAGCTGGTAGGCGGCCTGGAAGGTTCTTCCCGAGGAATCCACCAGCTCGGAGATCAGGAGCTGGCGGCGGTGGGGGTCGTAGCGCCGCAGATTGTCCGACATGACGTCGATGGGCAGCACGCGCACGCGAATGCCGTGCTTCGCGCGCAGCCGCTCGGCGATGGCGAAGAACGGCTCGTGCCCCGTTCCCACGAGGTCCGCGGCCAGGGCCTCGGCGGCCTCGTCCAGCTCCGGAAAATGGTTCTTGGCCTCGTGGATCAGCTCCCGCACCCGGTCGACCGGATTGACCTGCGGCGCGTCCTCGGCCCGGTCGCGGTCGCTCAGGTTCGGCGTCACCGCCTCCCGCGCCCCGCGCATGGCCTGGTAGGCGCGGTAGAGGCGGTTGATGGCATCCACCAGGGAGGGCGCATTCTCGATGGTCTCGCGCAGCTCGAGCCGCGCCACGGGCGTGGAGCGGAACAGGGGGTCGGCGAACACCTCCTCCAGTTCCGCCACCGTGCGCTCGTGGTCGTCGTTGGCGAACTCGCGCGGGTCCAGGGAATAGGCATGGGCGAGGCGGATGAGCACCTGCGCCGTGATGGGGCGCTGGTTGCGCTCCATGAGGTTCAGGTAGCTGGGCGAGAGACCGAGCTCCTCGGCCATGCGGGCCTGGCTCAGGTTGAGGTCCCGCCGCAGGCGCTTCAGGCGGGGGCCGACGAAGAGTTTTCTGCTCTCATCCATCTGTAAATCTTTTTACAAAGTGACTCAGGTGCCCTGGTCGTTGGTTTACAAGGCGACTTTTCTTTAGAAATCAGCCGTTGAAACAAAAGCTTCTTCTGGAATTATATCCATCAGACGCCCTGTCGACGCACCGAGTTTGTGGGTCGGGCGGGTAGGTTGTCAACGGATGTAAACTTAAGGATGAGGCTGGCTGTGCCGAAGGGTCCGGCGGCCCATCGATCTCAAGAGCGGAGAACGGCCATGCATAAGTCACGTTTCTGGGTGGTTGGCGGCGAGTACACCTCCTGCGACTGCGAAACCATCGTCCAGGGCACGGAGCGCGTCGTCGGTCCCTTCGAGAGCCGCACGGAAGCCGAGCGCACCTGGCGCACCCTCTCCGAGGATCACCGGCCGCAGGCCCAGGTCCGCTTCACCATCGCGCAGGAGCCTCCGTCGACCCTGAGCGCCTGAGAGGCCACAGGAGGCGTTCACGGTCGCCCCGCCGGAGGCGCTCCCCTCCGGCGGGCTTTTGCGCACAACATTTTGACCCCTGAAGCCGCGTCATCGCGGCGGTCCCCCTGCCTAAAGGCCTTCGCTGACCTAGAATCCGCCGGGCAAGGTTTCACAAGGGGGTTCCCATGAAGTCCGTCCTCAAGCCGCTCGCCCTCGCCGTCGCCCTCGGGGTTGCGGCCATGGGCGCCGCCCGGGCTGACGTGGTCGTGTCGTCCAAGATCGACACCGAGGGCTCGGTTCTCGGCAACATCATCCTGCTCCTGCTCAATGCCAACGGCATCAAGGCCCAGGACCGCATCCAGCTCGGCGCCTCGCCCGTGGTCCGCAAGGCCATCACGGCCGGCGAGATCGACATCTATCCCGAATACACCGGCAATGCGGGCTTCTTCTTCAACAAGGCGGACGATCCCGTCTGGAAGGATGCCGCCAAGGGCTTCGCCATGGCCAAGAGCCTCGACTACGAGGCCAACAAGATCGTCTGGCTCGATCCGGCGCCGGCCAACAACACCTGGGCCATCGCCCTGCGCAAGGACATCGCCGAGGCGAACAGGCTGAAGACCATGTCGGATTTCGGCCGCTGGATCGCCGGCGGCGGCAAGGCGGTGCTGGCGGCTTCCGCCGAGTTCGTGAACTCGGAGGCGGCCCTCCCGGCCTTCCAGAAGGCCTACGGCTTCAGGATGAAGCCGGAGCAGCTCATCGTGCTCTCCGGCGGCGACACGGCGGCGACCATCAAGGCGGCGGCCGAGCAGACCAGCGGCGCCAATGCCGCCATGGTCTACGGCACCGACGGCGGCATCGCCCCGTCAGGGCTCGTGGTGATGGAGGACGACAAGAGCGTGCAGCCCGTCTATGCCCCGGCTCCCATCGTGCGCGAGGCGGCGCTGAAGGAAAACCCGAAGATCGCCGAGATCCTCAAGCCCGTCTTCGCCTCCCTCGACCTCGCGACCCTGCAGACACTGAACGCGCGCGTTCAGGTGGGCGGCGAGCCGGCGAAGGCGGTGGCGACGGATTACCTGAAGTCCAAGGGCTTCCTGAAGTGAGGGCGCCCTCCAGCAGGACGTGAACCGCCTCCGCAGGCGGGCGCAACGAAGGCCGGACGCTTTGTGACGACGATCTCCTCCCCAACGACCGCCCCCGGCATGGCCTCCTTGCGCGCGAGCCTGTCCCTGGATCGGGTCGGAGCCGTGATCGCCGTGCTCATCGGCGTCGCGCTGACCGCCGCGCCCTTCGTCACCTACCGCGCCAACCGCATCGTGGCCGGCGAGGGGCGGATGCTCGCGGATGCGCTGCCGCCCGCCGGCGTCGCAGCCGTGGTGCTCGCGGCGATCGCCGCTGCGGCCTGCGCGGCGCTGATCCGCCGGCCGGCGATCCGCCTCGCCGCGGCAGCCCTCGGCCTGTGCGCGGTCTTTCCCGCCGTCGGCGTCTCCGCCGGCTTCGTCGCGCCCGCCGGCAACGGCTTCGCGCGCGTGTCGCCCGCTCTCGGGTTCTGGCTGCTTGCGCTCGCCTTCGCGCTGCTTGCCGCCGATGCGCTCATGCGCCTGCGCCTCGGGCCGTGGGTGCGGCTTGCGGCCTTGGCGGCAGCGGGAGCCGCCATCGCGCTTCTCCTCCTGTCCGGAGCCTGGGCCGATCTCTCCCTGATGAAGGAATATGCGGGCCGTGCGGAGAGCTTCTGGCGCGAGGCGCGCCAGCACCTGTGGCTCGCCCTCGGCTCCACCGGAGTCGCGTGCCTCGTCGGCCTGCCGCTCGGCATGCTGGGCCACCGCATTCGGCGGTTGCGAACGGCGCTCCTTCAGGTTCTCAACATCGTCCAGACGATCCCGAGCATCGCGCTGTTCGGCATCCTGATCGCGCCGCTCGGATACCTTGCGGCCCATGTGCCGCTCGCGGCGGCGCTCGGCATCCGCGGCATCGGCGCGGCGCCGGCCTTCGTGGCGCTCTTCCTCTACTCCCTGCTGCCGGTGGTCGCCAACACGATCACGGGGCTCGGCCAGGTTCCGGCGGCGGTCACCGATGCGGCGCGCGGCATGGGGATGAGCGCGCGCCAGCGTCTCGTCGAGGTCGAGCTGCCGCTGGCGCTGCCCGTCATTCTCGCGGGCATCCGCATCGCGCTCGTGCAGAACCTCGGGATGGCCACCATCGCCGCCCTGATCGGAGGAGGGGGCTTCGGCACCTTCGTGTTCCAGGGCATCGGGCAGACGGCCATCGACCTCGTGCTGCTGGGAGCGATCCCCACGGTGGCCCTGTCCTTCGCCGCAGCCATCCTTCTCGATGCCCTCATCGACCTCACGCAACGGGGTGCGCATGATCGAGATTGAGCGCCTCACCAAGCGCTACGGCGCGACCACGGTGGTCGACGACGTGTCCTTCCGCGTCGAGGAGGGAGCGATTGCGGTGGTCGTCGGCACCTCGGGCGCGGGCAAGTCGACCCTGCTGCGCATGATCAACCGCCTCGTCGCGCCGAGCGCGGGCCGCGTTCTCGTTGACGGCGAGGACACGATGGCGATCCCGGAGGACGCGCTGCGCCACCGCATCGGCTATGTGATCCAGGGCTATGGCCTCTTCCCGCACCGCACCGTCGCCGAGAACATCGCCACCGTGCCGCGTCTTCTGGGTTGGGAGAAGCGGCGGATCGCGGCGCGCGTCGAGGAGTTGCTCGACCTCTTCCAGCTCGACCCGGGCGAGTTCGCGCAGAAATTCCCGCACCAGCTCTCCGGCGGCCAGCAGCAGCGCGTGGGCGTCGCGCGGGCGCTCGCGGCAAAGCCCGCGCTGCTGCTCATGGACGAGCCCTTCGGCGCTCTCGACCCCGTCATCCGCAGCCGGGCGCAGGACGATCTGCTCGCCATCCAGCGCCGCCTGCGCACCACCGTGGTGCTGGTGACGCACGACATGAACGAGGCCTTCCACCTGGGCGACCGGATCGCCGTCATGGACCGGGGGCGGCTCCTGCAATATGCGAGCCCGGGCGAGCTGCTCCTGCGTCCGGCGGAAGCCTTCGTGGAGCAGCTCGTCGGCACGGCGGAGCGGCCGTTCCGCCTGCTGTCGCTGACGAAGGTCGGGGAAGCGCTCGAACCCGGCCACGCGGAGGGCGAGCCGATTCTCCTCTCCGCAACCCTGCGCGACGCGCTCTCGCAGCTCGTGTGGCTGGGGCGCGAGGCCCTGCCCGTCGTGGATGCCGCCGGCGCACCGGCAGGGCGGATCAGCATTGCGCAGATCCTGCGGCACGGGAGGGCGCTCCCATGAGCCGCAGGGCCTTCGTCTTGCGCGGTCTCGCGCTCCTCCTGTTCGTGGCCTTCGTCACGGCGCCCCAGCTCTTCGCCTTCGTGTTCGAGCCTCTTGCCGCGAACCGTGCGCCGGCGATCTACAACCAGGGCAGCCTGCTCGCCCTGACCCTGTCGCATCTGCGCACGGTGGCTCTCGCCACTCTGGCGAGCACCGTTCTCGCGGTGGCCCTCGGCATCCTGGTCACCCGGCCCTGGGGGCAGGAGTTCCTGCCGCTGTCGCGCGCCATCGTGAATATCGGTCAGACCTTCCCGCCCGTCGCGGTGCTGGCGATTGCGGTGCCTCTTGTGGGTTTCGGAGAAAAGCCGGCCTTCATCGCGCTCTTTCTCTACGGTCTTCTGCCGATCTTCGAGAACACGCTCACCGGGCTCACCGGCGTGTCGCCGCAGACGCTCGAGGCGGCGAAGGGCATGGGCCTCAATGCGCGCCAGCGCCTGCTGCAGGTGGAGCTGCCGCTGGCGCTTCCGGTGATCCTCGCCGGCATCCGCCTGTCGGTGATCATCAGCCTCGGCACCGCCACCATCGGCTCCACGGTGGCGGCCAAGGGGCTGGGCGAGGTGATCATTGCGGGCCTGCAGTCGAACAACCTCGCCTTCGTGCTGCAGGGCGGCCTCGTGGTTGCGCTGATGGCGGTCCTGATCCATGACGGGCTCGGCCTTGCCGAGCGCATGGCCGCCCGGAAGCCGGGACGTCATGGAGGCGAGGCCGCATGACGCTGCTCGAACGGCTGAAGATCGAGACCCGGGCGGCGCACGACCGCATCGAGGCGGCGATGGACCTCGACCGCCGGATCGCCACCCGGGACCGCTACCGGGAGCTGCTGATCCGATTCTACGGGTTCCACAGGGCCTGGGAGAGCGCCGCCGCGCCCAAGGCGCCGGACCGCGCCTTCTTCGAACGCCGCTGCAAAACCGAGCTCCTGGTCAATGATCTCAAGGCTTTAGGACTAAAATCGGACGAGATCATCCGTTTGCCACAATGCCGGCCTCTCATGCCTCTGCCCGCGCCGGAAGCGGTGCTGGGAAGCATGTATGTGGTCGAGGGCTCGACCCTCGGCGGCGCCATCATCGCGCACGAGGTGGAGCGCCGGCTCGGGATCACCGCGGAAACGGGCTGCGCCTATTTCCGCAGCTACGGACGTGATATCGCTGTCATGTGGAAGTCGTTTGGCGCCATGCTCCTCGAAGCCTCTTCGCCGGGGACCGACGACATCATCGTCGGGTCCGCGCAAAAGACCTTCGACGTGATGCATGACTGGCTGTGCGAGGCTCCATGAACCGGCAAGCGCCGCAAGACATCGATTTGACCGCCTGCGAGCGGGAGCCGATTCACATCCCGGGCAGCATCCAGCCGCACGGGGTGCTGCTGGCGATCCGGCTCTCCGACCGGACGCTGGCCTATGCCAGCGCCAATATCGAGGCCGTGTTCGGTCTTGCTCCGACCGCGGCGCTCGGCCGTTCTTTCGCCGAACTCATGCCCGCTCTCGCCAGGGCGTTCGAAGCACCTCTGGCCGACCTTCCGCCTGCGGGAACCACCCGCACCCTCGGCACCCTGCAGATCGCGACGGCTCAGGGCCCCGCATCCTTCGAGGCCGCGATCTCCCGCTCGGGCGATTGCGCGGTTCTCGAACTCGAGGAGCCGCCCTCGGAGACGGTGCCGGGCCTCGAAGCGATCTATCCCACCCTGCGCCGCTTCGTGGAGCAGCTGCAGGGCGCCTCCACCGTCGACACCCTCTGCCCGCTTGCGGCGCAGGCCATCCGCCACATGACCGGCTTCGACCGCGTGCTGATCTACCGCTTCGACGAGCAGTGGAACGGCACGGTCGTCGCCGAGGACCGCAACGATGCCTTGCCGTCCTACCTCGATCTGCGCTTTCCGGCTTCCGACATTCCGGCCCAGGCGCGGGAACTCTATCGGCGCAACCGGCTGCGCATCATCCCCGACGCCGACTACACGCCGGTTCCGATCCAGTCGCGCGATCCCGCGCCGCTGGACCTGAGCGACTCGGTGCTGCGCAGCGTCTCGCCGGTGCATCTCGAATACATGCGCAACATGGGGACGCTTGCCTCCATGTCGATCTCCATCCTGCGCGACGGCAGGCTCTGGGGCCTGATCTCGTGCCACAGCAAGAGGCCGAAGCGGATCTCGCTCCAGGTGCGCAATGCCTGCGACTTCCTCACCCAGATCTTCTCGCTCCAGCTCGAGGCGCGGGAGAACACCGTTTTGGCCGAGAACCGAGTCCGTCTCGGGCACGTGCAGACGCGGCTTCTCGCCCATATGGCAGCGGAGGACTACTTCATCACCGGTCTCGTGAACCATCCCGAGGACCTGATGCTCCTGGCGGGGGCGCAAGGCGCGGCGGTGCTGACGCAGGACCATTGCTGGTGCCTGGGCAACGCGCCTGGGGAGGACGAGGTCAGGGCCCTGTTAGCATGGCTCTCCAGGCACCATCAGGAGGATGTCTTCGCGACCGACCGCCTGCCCGACCTTTATCCGCCTGCCAGGACCTATGCGGATCGGGCGAGCGGTCTTCTGGCCATCTCCATCTCGAAGGCCCATGCGAGCTATGTGCTCTGGTTCCGCCCCGAGGTGGTGCAGACCGTGAAATGGGGCGGCAATCCGGAAAAGCCGGTGCATGAGGAGGCCGGCTCCGGGAGGCTTCACCCGCGCCGCTCCTTCGAGATCTGGAAGGAGACGGTGCAAGGCCGCTCCCTGCCCTGGGACCGCAGCGAGGTCGAGGCCGTGAAGGAGCTGCGCAATGCCATCGTCGGCATCGTGCTGCGCCGGGCCGAGGAACTGGCGGCGCTCTCCGAGGAGCTGCGCCGCAGCAACAAGGAGCTGGAGGCGTTTTCCTATTCCGTGTCGCACGACCTGCGGGCGCCGTTCCGGCACATCGTGGGCTATTCCGAGCTCCTGAAGAAGCACGAATGGGCCGCGCTCTCGGAGAAGGGCAAGCGCTACATCGACACGATCATCGATTCGGCCTACACGGCGGGAACCCTGGTCGACAATCTCCTGCGCTTCTCGCAGATGGGCCGCACGGCGCTGAAGCCCCGGCAGGTCGACATCGCCGCCCTCGTCGACGAGATCCGGCACAGGCTGGCGCAGGATGCGGCCGGACGGCGCATCGAATGGGCCATCGGCGATCTGCCGCCGGTGGTGGCGGACCCTGCCCTGATCCGCCTCGTCTTCGAGAACCTCATGGACAATGCGGTCAAGTACACCCGGCCGCGCGACATCGCCCGCATCGAGATCGGCTCCGCCCGGGGCGAAGACGAGACGATCTTTTTCGTGCGTGACAATGGCGTCGGGTTCGATATGCGGTATATCGACAAGCTGTTTGGCGTGTTCCAGCGCCTGCACCGGATCGAGGATTTCGAGGGAACCGGGATCGGGCTGGCCAATGTCCGGCGCATCGTGGAGAGACATGGGGGCCGGGCCTGGGCCGAAGGAGCGCCCGAGCGGGGCGCGACCTTCTTCGTCGCCCTGCCCGACGAAAACGAAGGAGCGGCGTGAATGCCGGAATTGAAGCCGATCCTGCTGGTTGAGGACAACCCGAAGGATCTTGAACTGACCCTGGCGGCTCTCGAGCAGAGTCAGCTCGCCAACGAGGTCGTCGTGGTGCGCGACGGCGCCGAGGCCCTCGATTTTCTTTACCGCCGCGGCGCGCACGAGAACCGCAACACCAGCGATCCCGCCGTGGTGCTGCTCGATCTCAAGCTGCCGAAGGTCGACGGGCTCGAGGTGCTGGAGAAGGTCAAGTCGGATCCGCGTCTCAAGCATACGCCCGTCGTCATGCTCACCTCCTCGCGGGAGGAGAGCGACCTCGTGCGCAGCTACGAGCTCGGCGTCAACGCCTTCGTGGTGAAGCCGGTGGGCTTCCGGGAGTTCTTCGATGCGATCCAGGACCTCGGCGTGTTCTGGGCCATCCTCAACGAACCGCCGCCGCGGCGCAACGGCGGGTAGGACACCGATGGAACGGGCCTCCGTCATCTCGCCGGATCGGGTGCTGCGCATCCTCCTGCTGGAGGACAGCGCGCTCGATGCCGAATTGATAACGGAAGCCCTGGCGGCCGCCAGGCTCCCGGCAGCCATCGACCGTGTGGTGACGGCGCCGGAGTTCACGGCCGCCGTCCGGGACCGGCGCTGGGATCTGATCCTGGCCGATTACCGCCTGCCTGCCTTCACCGGCCTGCATGCGCTTGAGATCGCGCAGGATCATGCGCGCGAAACGCCCTTCGTCTTCGTCTCCGGCGCCCTCGGCGAGGAGGTGGCCGTGGAAGCCCTGAAGCGCGGGGCGACGGACTACGTTCTGAAGGACAAGTTGGACCGCCTTCCCGCCGTCGTGCTGCGCGCCATGGCGGAGGCCCGCGAGCGGAGCGAGAGACGGCAGGCCCAGGATGCCCTGCAACGGATGCTCGACGAGCGCACGGCGCTGCTGCACGAGCTCGATCACCGGGTGAAGAACAACCTGCAGCTTCTTCTGTCCCTCATCGGCATCGAGATCCGCCAGGCCGAGGAGGGTCCCGTGCGCGAGGTGCTCGGACGCATGCGGGAGCGCCTGCAGGCGCTCGCCGCCGCCCACCGCGACCTTTATGACGGCAAGGGCGCCGCCCGGTTCGACGCGTCGCGCTTTGCCTGCAGCCTGTGCGAGGAGCTCACGGCCGCCGTTCCGGGCGTGAGGGTCACGGCGGAGCTCGAGATCGACGCCGTGGAGGTCGAGCCCTCCAAGGCGGCGCCGATGGCGCTCCTGTTCAACGAAATCGTGGTCAACGCCCTCACTCATGCCTATCGGGACCGCCACGGCAAGCTGAAGCTCGCCCTGCGCATGCGGGATGGATCCCTCCTGTTCCAGCTCTCCGACGATGCCTTCAGCCCGGAGGAGAAGCAGGCAGCCCAGAACAGCGCCTCCGGCACCATCCTGAAGGCTCTGTCGCGCCAGCTCGGCGCGCACGTGGAATGGCCCTGGGACGATCCGGCGACCCTCGTGCGCGTCGTCATCCCGGTCCGGGACGGGAGCTAGCATGATCGGGTGGGGATCCAGAGCCCGGAGGAGCGTCGAGGCGGCCGAGGGTCCCGCCGGGAAAGCCCGAATCTCGCTGCGCCAGGTTCTGTGGGGGCTGGTGTTCGTGCTGGCCTTGCCGACCATCCTCGTGGCCGCCGGCGGCCTCTATTCCAGCTACCGGGCCGAGCGGGAATCCGTTGACCTGCGCATGCAGGACACGGCCCGCGCGCTCAGCCTGCTGCTGGATCGCGAGATCGACAAATCCGTTCTTGCGCTGCGGATCCTCGCCCAGTCGCCCGTGTTGGCCGAGGGCAATTTCGAGGGCTTCTATCGGCAGGTGAAGGAGGCGGGTCTCGTCCATCCGTCCTGGGTCGCCCTCTTCGAGCCTGGCGGTCGCACGATCTTCAACACGCGCGTGCCCTACGGCGTGCGCCTGCCGGACAGCAACCGCCCGGATGTGCTCCGCAAGGTCCAGGAAACCCGCGCGCCCCATGTCTCTGATCTCTTTGTGGGTTCGCTGACGGGACAGCGCCTCATCACCGTCGACGTGCCGGTCGTGCTGGGCGAGTCCGTCGCGTACATCCTGTCGCTGGCCATCGCGCCCGACATCTTCCAGGCCATTCTCCGCGAGCAGCGGCTCGCCGAGAGCTGGAATGCCGCGGTGCTCGACCGCAGCAACCGGATCGTCGCGCGCTCCCGCGCGCCGGAGCGCTTCATCGGGCAGCCGGCGAGCACCTATGTCCAGGAGGCCCTTGCCTCCGCGCCCGAGGGCATCCTGCAGAGCGTCACGCTGGAGGGAATCCCGGTCCGCACCTATTTCAGCCGGTCGCCGGCCTATGGCTGGTCATTCATCATCAGCATCCCGGATGCGGAGCTGGCGAAGTCGGCCCGACGCTCCCTGCTCTGGCTCGTGAGCCTGCTCGGAGTCGTTCTGGGCGCCCTCGTCCTGGCGGCGGTGCTCTCCCGTTCGATCGCAAGGCCGGTCGACGAACTCGTGGCCGCCGCCCAGGCCCTCGGCCGCGGGGAGGAGGTCTCGGACAGGGCCACCACGCGGGTGCTGGAATTCGACACGATCAAGAAGGCGCTGGGCGAAGCCTCGTCCGAGATCGGCCAGCACGAGCGCGAGCGCGAGGCCGTTCTCGCCCGGATGGCGGACAGCGAGGCGCGCCTGCGCCTCGCGCTCACCGCGGGACATCTCGGCTCGTGGGAGTTCACGCCGTCCACGGGCGCCTTCATCGCCTCGCCGACCTGCCGCGCCAATTTCGGCCGCGGGCCCGACGAGCCCTTCTCCTACGAGGACCTCGTCGCCTCGATCCATCCCGAGGATCGCGCCCTGCAGGCGGAGGCGGTTGCCCAGGCCGCTGCCCTGGGGACGGACCTGAATGTGGAGTACCGCGCTCTCTGGCCGGATGGGAGCGAGCACTGGATCCGGATCAGCGGGCGCAGGCGCATCGCGCCGGACGGGCGGATGTCGATGGTCGGCGTGTCGCAGGAGATCACGGAGCGCAAGCAAGCCGAGGAGCGCCAGGCGCTGCTGCTGCGCGAGCTCAACCACAGGGTCAAGAACACGCTTGCCACCGTGCAGTCGGTGGCCTCGCTCACGAGGCGCTCCGCCGAGAACATGGATCCCGCTGCCTGGAGCGCCTTCATGGACCGCCTGCACGGGATGGCCAAGACCCACGATCTTCTCACCGCCACGCAATGGCAGGGCGCGCTGCTGGAGGACGTGCTGAAGAACGAGCTCGATCCCTATCAGGATGCCATGCGCCAGCGCATTCGTCTGAAGGGCCCGAAGATCAACCTTCAGCCAGGAGCCGTCCTGGCGCTCGGACTCGCCATTCACGAGATGGCGACGAACGCGCTCAAGTACGGCAGCCTCTCGGTGCCGGACGGACGAGTGACCGTGATGTGGGCCGTCACCTCCGGAGACGAGCCGGCCCTGCTCGTGGAGTGGGTCGAGAGCGGCGGCCCGCCGGTGAAGAAGCCGGAACGCCAGGGCTTCGGCACCAAGCTGATCCAGCGCGGCCTCGCGCAGCAACTCGGGGGCGAGATCAAGCTCGACTTCGCGCCGGCCGGCATTCGCTGCGTGATCACCTTCCCCATCACGACCCTGATGACGGACGAGGACGATGCGGACGAAGCCCGGGAGCGCTTCGCTTCTTAAGCGATGGGCGCGATCCTGCTTGACAGGGCAAGCCCCCTCTCGTGCTAACCTCAAGCCTCGATCCTCCATCCGGTGCCCTCATGACGACGACCCGTGACAAGCTCGAAGCGATCCTCTCGCGCCTTAAGGCGCGCGCCGCGGACGAGCGCGTGTTCCTGCGCCTCTACGAGGATGCCGCCCGCGCCGCGGCCGATGCCGCCGATGCCCGCCGACGTGCCGGCATTTCCTTGGGACCGCTCGACGGCGCCATCGTGTCGGTCAAGGATCTCTTCGACGTAGCGGACGAGACGACGCTTGCCGGCTCCATCGCCTTGCGGGACCGGCCTCCGGCCGAGAAGGACGCCACCGTCGTCCGCCGCCTGCGGCAGGCCGGGGCGGTGATCCTCGGCAAGACCAACATGGTCGAGTTCGCCTTCTCGGGTCTGGGCCTCAACCCGCATTACGGCACGCCGGGCAACGCCGCCGACCCGCTGCGGATCCCGGGCGGCTCCTCCTCGGGCGCGGGCGTGTCGGTGGCGGAGGGCACGAGCGAGATCTCCATCGGCAGCGACACGGGCGGGTCGGTGCGCATCCCCGCGGCGCTCAACGGCGTGGTCGGCTTCAAGCCCACCGCACGCCGCGTGCCCCTGGACGGAGCCTTTCCGCTCTCTCCCAGCCTCGATTCCATCGGGCCGCTCGCGCATTCCGTCCAGGACTGCGCCGCTGCGGACGCGGTGATGGCGGGCGAGGAGCCATGGATCCCCCATCCCCATCCGCTGGAAGGATTGCGGATCGGCGTCCCTCAGGGGCGCCTGTTCTCGGAAACTGAGCCGATGGTGGCCGATGCCTTCGAGGCCGCCCTGAGCCGCCTGTCGCAGGCCGGCGCACGAATCGCCGACCACGGCATCGAGGATCTGCTTCAGGCCATGTCCGAGACTACGGTGGCCGCCTCCATCGCCTCCATCGAGGCGTCGGAGGTTCATGCGGACTGGCTGGAAACGAAGGCGGCCGAGATCGACCCGCGGGTGCGCTGGTGGATCGCCCGCAGCGGCACGGTGCCGGCGCCGGCCTATATCCGCATGCTGCGCCGCCGCCAGGCTCTCGTTGCGGCGATGGACGAGCGGCTGTCTCCCGTCGACGTCCTGGCGCTGCCGACGACGGCCGTCTCCGCGCCGCTGACGGCGCCGCTGGAGGCGGACGACAAGCTCTACAACCGGATGGATTGGCTGATCCTGCGCAACACCATGTTCGCCAACCAGTTCGACCTCACCGCCATCTCGATCCCGGTTCCCGGCTGCGAGCGACCGGTCGGGCTGATGCTGGTGGCCCGCAACGGCCACGACCGGCTGCTGCTGGAGATCGCAGCCGGCGTCGGGCGCGCGATCGCCCGCTGACCTGGGCTGCCGCGGTTCAGGAGCTGATCGAGCGGGCGAGGCTCAGGCAGGCGGCAATCCCGGACTCGAGGATCTCGTCGGAGAGCTCCTCATCGTCGACCGCACGCGCGAGCTGGATCATGCCGGTGGTGCCGGCAATGATCGCCATCGCCACGGAGCGACGGGCTTGCGGGGTTGCGCTGGCAGGGAGCAGAGAGGCGAGCATATCGACATGTTCGATGATGCTCTTCGTGAACATCTCGCGCACGGCCGGCGAGTGCCGCGCGATTTCCGGGGCAAGCGCTCCCGCCACGCATCCGGTTTCAGGGTTGTCCCGGTGTTCGGGGCTCAGGTAGGCGCGGATCACCGCCTCGAACTTGTCCTCGTTCGATTCCGCGACGCTCCCGATCCAGGCTTTGACCTGCTCCAAGGCGGCGGCCAGCGCTTCCTCGATCAGAGCGTCCTTCGACGGAAAGTGGCTGTAGAAGCCGCCATGGGTGAGGCCCGCGCTGGCCATGAGGCCCGCCACCCCGCTTGCGCCGACGCCATCCTTGCGCAGCTGCTTCGAAGCAACCTCGACGATGCGCCTATGGGTTGCATCCTTGTGGCCTTTTCCATAGCGCATGGCGTTTCACTCCCGTTAGCGATGGGCGAAGAGGGCAACCAGAGTCGACAATACAATGATCCGTGCAATATAATACCACTTCGCGTTGCATTGTCCAGCGCCTCCTGCAGAGGTGGCGATCCCAACCCTTTCAGGTTTCGAAGGCACGGTCCCAGCGTTCCCAAATCCTTCCCCGGACGACTTAGGGGACCAGGATTGTGTCTTTCACGCGAGCTTACGAAAGGGAAAGGATAGTATTCGCTTCCTCTCGAATCCTCTCGAATGCCCCTTGAATTTCGATGAGCTTTCATATTATGCTTATCATATTAAGCAAGGGGCGGTTGGCACCAGCCGCCGACATTTCGAACGAAAGACCTGAAGGCCAAGCCTCAGGGCCGCTCGCAGCGTTCGCGGGTCCCAGGGCGGAGGAAGCGCCGATGATGAGATTTTTCGAAATTTTCTCCAAAGCGGTCGAGCCCGAGGCTGCGCTTCCCGCCACTCCTCTGCGCAACTGGCGTTGTCAGCTCGGCACCTTCTGGCAGGACATCGAGGAGGCAGGATCCGTCCTGAAGGCCCGACGTCAGCGCTCCCGCATGACGGCTCCGCCCGTACGCGGTGCCACGCATCATTCCGATCAGGCCGCCGACCTCGATACGCGTCGCTGATGCGCAGGTCATCGGCATCCGCATCGCGCTGACTGCCGAACATATCGCAGGCCTCGTCTCGTGGAGCCGGCCTGTTCCGTTTCACTCTCCGCCGGACTTGCGCGGCACCGATGCCGGTGGCAGGCATTATACCCTCTCACGGGAGCCTGCAGGCATTCATGGTGCGTCGCCTCTATCTCTGCCTCGGGTATGGCAGCCTTGCTCTGGGCATCGTCGGGATTTTCCTGCCGGTGCTGCCGACGACGCCGTTCGTGCTGCTGGCGGCATGGTGCTTCGCCCGTTCCAATCCGGCTTTGGCCGAAAGGCTCTACAGCCATCCCCGCTTCGGAGCGCTGCTCACCACATGGCGCGACGAAAGAGCCATCCCGCGCCGCGCCAAGATCCTGGCGCTGGCGATGCTCGCCGTTTCCTATGCGCTCATCCTCTGGCTCTCCGAAAGCCGTCTCGTGCCTGCCCTTCTCGCGGCCGTCATGGGAAGCGTCGCGATCTACATCGCCACCCGGCCGAGCCCGCGGGCGGAGGCGGGCAGCGGGATGCAAGACGGTTAGCGACGCAGAGGCTGCCATCATCCGCGCCGGCCGCGCAGGAGAGGCCGCAGGCTGTCCCGCATTCGGCCAAGGATGCGCCATGCTCCGGCCCAGGTTCAGGTGAAGCTTCGCGCAAAGCCGGAGGAGCGATGCCATGCGAAGTCCCAGCCTGCCCGTCTTCCTCATCGCCTCGGCGGCGCTCCTCGCGCCGCTGCTTTTAGGCCTCGCCTACGCCGTCAGCGCGTTCGCCGCTTCCCTGATGTTCCCCTGATCGATCGAAATCGTCCGCCCCGGCGCAACCCGTCACGTTTGGAACCGCTTCCACGTGCAGGCGTTGGCCTGCCATTGCCAAACGGGATGTTGCCAATGACTAAGACCCTTTTTCTTGCCGCCGTCGCCACGGGCCTTCTGGCCTCCGCCCCAACGATGGCCCAGCCGCAGATCCAGTTCGGGATCGGTCCCGACGGGCGCCCGCAGATCGGGGTCGGGGATCCCGCGGAAGAGCGCCGCGAGCGCTGGCGTCAGCAGCGCGCCTACGAGGCCGGCCGCCGCGATGCCATGCGCGAGGAACGCTACGACGTTTATGAAACCCGCTGCCGGAACATCACGATCCAGGAAGAGGATCGCCGGGGCAGAACGATCACGCGCCGCATCCGCCGCTGCGATTGAGGCTGCAGGCTCCTTCAGCCGCGGGGAGTGGCGGCTCCTGCCGTGAGCCTGGGGAGTTCCTTCGTCATCCACTCGACCATCTGATCGTGGGTCTTCAGATGCTCGGGCATGGGAATGTACGGGCCATGCGATTCGTAGATCGCGATGGGATCCCGGCTCCCGACGATGGGATCGAAATCGTCCTCGATTTCCGGCGTGATGCTTCTGCTGCCGAACCATGTGAGCAGCAGCAGGAGCATGCCGACCGCGCCGGCGAGAACGATCAGCAGGGAGATGGCCAGATCTGCCACGGGGGTTTTCCCTTGCGATGCGACGGAACCTCGTGCCCGCAGGATCAAGGTAGCATCGATCCGCCGGCGATCCAACGCGGCCCGCGCGAAGAGCGCGCTGCCGACCGGCTCGATCGCTGCCGTGTCCGATCCTTCTTTGAGGCGTCGCCGCCGGGGTTTACAATGGCGACCTGAGCCCCTGCGGATGCCGTGTGCGGCTTGGGCTGAGGCTTGGGCTGAGGAATGCGCTGCGATCGATTCTGCTTGAAGAGGAGGCGCGCGTGAGAACCTACTATGTGTTCCGGTCCGAGTCCGAACCCGGACTGCAGGGCTTTGCCGAAAGTCCCGGGGGTGAGGCCTTGCCTGCCGAGCAGGGTCCCTGGACCCTGGCGCAGACCATTGCTCCCGGCGATGCGTGGAATGCTGATGTCAGCCGCGCGGTGGTGGCTGCGGGGATCCTGGAGAACGGCTTTTATCTCTGGGGGCCTGTCAAACGCCCGGCTTCACTGCATCCGGTGATCGAGAGCGACCGCGTCGAGGGCACGGCAGTGTACGATCCGCGCGGAACGCAGATCGGCACGATCAAGCGCCTGCTGATCGAGAAGGTGAGCGGCCGCGTCCTCTACGTGGACGTGACCTTCGGCGGCTTTCTCGGAATCGGCGTGCAGCATCACACGATTCCCTGGGACAAGCTCTCCTACGACACGGAACTGGAGGGCTACCGCACCGATGTGACCGAAGCGCAGGTTCGCGGAGCGCCGGCTTTCTACGGCGACGACCGCGTGTGGCCCGACCGCGCGCGCGAGCAGGAAGTGCGGGACTACTGGCACGAAATGCCGCGCGGGCCGATCTGAGCGCGGGAGGGGCAGCCGGCGCCGGAGAGGGCCTGCAGGAACCGAAGCGCGGCTTTGCCGTTGTCCCCGCGAATCCTTCGTTCCCTCTGGCAACTGACAAGCCTGGCGGTCATCCGTCAGGCTTCTTTGTGCGTATTCTCCGTCAGGCCGCCATGGCGGGAGGTGCGATGGCCGGCGTCATCATCCGCCCGCGGTTGATCAGGGTGGCGACGCAGGTCGCAACGGACAAGGCGGCCCGGTCCGAGCGCCCGGCCTGGAAGCAGGCCACATATTGCCGCATCAATTCGACGGTCACGTAGTGGAACGCCACCTCCGATCCCCGGGCGAGCCGCATGCGCCGGGAGGCAGCGGCGAGCTTGTCGAGATAGTGGGTCTGCTCGGTCCGCGGCTGGTCGAGGAACCGGCTCAAGCCACCGAAGCTGTCCTCGAAATGCCCCCAGAGCAGGGCCAGGTTCCTGGCGGCCTTGTCCTGCTGGTCGGGGCTGAGCGCCTTGAAGTCGGCCAGGAGTTCCCAGATCGGGTCCCGCTTGAGGGCCTCGTCCTCCGCCGTGTCGAAGGGCAGGAAGGGCATGAGCGCCCGCGCCTGGGAGGCGAGGGCAGGGCGGACCTTGTCCCACCCGGCGAAAACCTTGGGAAGCACGATGAGGGCGGTGGCGAGAACCGTCTGATCCAGCGCTCCGCCAACCCGCTTCAGCATCGGGCGCGCCGCCCCGCCGTAGCGTTGAACGATGCGCCAGCGCAGGTGGCACAGCCGGTAGAATCTCTCGATCCCCTCGATGAGGTTGTTCTTCGGCTGATGGTCGACGTCCCAGGGAAAAGCGAAATCGTTTCGGTACTGAGGCGAACTGCTCATTGGGCTGACCATCCGGGCCTGCAAATCACTGTCGATGCAGCCTGGGTGTACATCCGAAATCCAGGCAACTTTGAGGCTTTAAGACCAAAGACCAAGATATTTCGCGGCTGTCCGATAGCAGAACAGGAATATAGGGCGGAGCTTAAACCGCTGGTTTCTAGTTTATAACGTTTTCTGTTCTTGTCTCTGACGTTTCGAGAAGGCCTCATATCCGCCGTCCCGAGCGGTCTTGAAACACGGCAGACCATGCTTACGTCTTCCTCAGACCCCTGATCCGGGCTCCTCTGACGCAGGAAGCGGTGGCGCCTGCGTGATGTCGGATCGTTCCGATCCGGCCGCCGGCACAGAGAATTCTCATGCTCCAGGACATCCTTGCTTCCCTCGTCAGCTTCCTGATCGTCGATCCGCTTCAGGCGGAGATGAGCGAGCGCCTGGCGCAGGTCCGGGCTCCGCAGGCGGTGATCGGGCAGGTGCGCGCCTGCGCGGAAGCCTCGCTCCCCCAATTGGCGGATCGCGCCATGGCCGAACCGGCATGGGTCGTCAGCACCGCTTTCGACATCTGGATCGGCCGAACGGCTCCGGAAGACATCCTCGGCAGCACGACGCCGCAATGCGCGACCGCGCTGAAGGCGGCGAGGGTCTATCTGGAGAGCCGGGGAGCGTAAGTTCGAACTTCCGGACGGCAGGGAGGCAGGCCGCGAGAGTCAGGAATCGTCGGGGTGGTGAAGGGGCTTGGTGGAGCTGAGGGGATTCGAACCCCTGACCTCTGCAGTGCGATTGCAGCGCTCTCCCATCTGAGCTACAGCCCCGGCCGATTCAAAAGACCAAGCGGGGCCCGTTTTAGGCCCCTGTGCTTTGGTCTGTCAATCGGCTGCCGGCAGGCCCACAGCCGCCGGCGGGGGCAGGGGACCGCTCCGGCAAGCGGTTGTGGGTTGTTCGGCTCCGCTTGAAACGCTACATGAGCAGCGCCGATCCCTGACAGGTTTCCCATGCGCGCCCTCCTCAACGTCATTCTGCTGGCCCTGCAGCTCTACACCTATCTCATCATCGCCTCGGCGATCCTGAGCTGGCTGGTGGCCTTCAACGTGGTCAACACCCGCAACGATTTCGTCCGTTCGATCGGGAACTTCCTCGATGCGGTGACCGAGCCGGTCCTCAGGCCGATCCGGAACATCCTGCCCAATCTCGGCGGGGTCGACATCTCGCCGATCATCCTGATCCTGCTGATCATCTTCATCCAGAACCTGATCATCGACTACCTGATGCCCATCGCCTTCTAAGGCGCCATGCCGTGCCCTGGCGCCTCCGCCCCGACGGCCTCGAGGTCCGGGTTCGCGTCACGCCCCGGGGCGGACGGGATGCCATCGACGGGGTCGAGGCCCTCTCGGACGGTACGCCGGTGCTGAAGGTCCGGGTCCGGGCCGCGCCGGAGGACGGGGCGGCGAACGAGGGCGCCCGGCGCCTCCTCGCCAGGGCCCTGAGGCTCCCGGCCTCGGCGGTGCGCCTGGAGGCGGGCGCCGCGGCCCGGCTCAAAACCTTTGCGATTGCGGGCGAGAGCGAGGCGCTGGCCTCCGCCCTTGCTGCCCTGACAGGACGACCAGAGACATGAGCGCTGCGATCATCGACGGAAAAGCCTATGCGGAGGGCCTGCGCGCCCGCATCGCCGGGGCGGTGAAGGCCTTGAGCGAACAGGGCGTGACGCCGGGTCTTGCCGTGGTGATCGTCGGCGAGGATCCGGCGAGCCAGCTCTACGTGAGGAACAAGGCCCGCCAGACCGTCGAGGTCGGCATGCGCTCCTTCGAGCACACGCTCCCGGCCTCGACCAGCGAGGCCGAGCTCCTCGATCTCGTCGCCCGGCTCAATGCCGACCCGGCGGTGGACGGCATCCTGGTGCAGCTGCCCCTGCCGAAGCAGATCGACGCGCAAAAGGTGATCGAAGCCATCGACCCCGCCAAGGACGTGGATGGATTCCACCCCATCAATGCCGGGCGCCTGATGACGGGCGTGCCGGGCCTCGTCTCCTGCACGCCGCTCGGCTGCCTCCTGCTGGCGCAGTCGGTGCGGCGGGATCTTGCCGGGCTCAACGCGGTGGTGGTCGGGCGCTCGAACATCGTCGGCAAGCCCATGACGCAGCTCCTCATTGCCCAGAGCTGCACGGTGACGGTGGCCCATTCGAAAACCCGCGACCTTCGGCAAGTCTGCCGCAGCGCTGACCTTCTCGTCGCAGCGGTCGGGCGGCCGGAGATGGTGCGCGGCGACTGGATCAAGCCTGGCGCCATCGTGATCGATGTGGGGATCAACCGGGTGCCGAACCCCGCCGCCGGCGAGGGCAAGACCAGGGTGGTGGGCGACGTGGCTTATGCGGAAGCGGCCGAAGTCGCTTCCGCCATCACGCCGGTGCCCGGCGGCGTCGGCCCCATGACCATCGCCTGCCTCCTGCGCAACACGCTCGAGGCGGCCTGCCTGCGCCGCGGGCTCGGCATGCCCTCCGTCGATTTCGCCGCCTGATCAGTCGGCCGCGAAGCAGTAGAACAGGCCCGCGCCGCCGGTGCTCCGCAAGGCCTCCTGGCTGCAGCCGCCCCGGGTCGGGTGCGACGTGTTCCAGGACTTGGCCGGAGGCTCCTCGTTGAGGCCCATGCGGTCATGATGCCCGACCATGGCGGCTCCGTCCGGGCCGCTCTTCGTCCAGTTGCCGCAGGTCATGTCCTGGCTGCCCGGAAAGGCGGTGCCGTCTGCTTGGGATCCGGTGAGGATGTCGTGCTGGTTCGGCTGGTCGCCGCGGCCCTTCACGATCTCGCCCTTCTCGGTGAGCGCCGTCTGCTTGGTGAGATTGTTGGTGGGGCCGTGCAGTTCCGCCACGTCTTTCGCGATCACGTCTCCCTTGGCGTTCCGCCACGGCCCGCGGCCGATGCGATCCCGGGCATTCACGGCCGCGGCGCCGCCCATGGCCTGGGTGGACAGATAGGCGCGCCAGACCTTGCCGCGAATGCCGGCGGTCTCGGCCAGCGTCTGGCAGTGCCGGTCCGCGCCCTCCAGCCCGCCGAGATCGGCGCCCCTGCCGGACCCCACGCTGGTCACGAAGAAGCTTGTGTCGGCCGAGGCCGTCTGGGCCTGGGCGATGCCGGAAAAGGCCAGGGTCAGAAGGGCCAGAAGGGCCGCCAGTGATATACCGTCCGTTGCGCGCATGGTTTCCTCCCGAAGGGTTGAGCGCCCCCGCTCAACAGTGACAGGTCTGAGGCGACAATCATCCCCTCCTCACGGCGAATTGAGCGGCCGGAACCCGGCAATGCGTTCCCGCCCGCAGGCCGCCCGTCTCAGGCACCCTGGCGCAGATGCTCCACCAGCTGCCGCGCCGAGGTGGCCAAGTCCTTGAGGGAGCGGATGCACAGGGTGAGATCGCGGGCGGCCCAGGGATCCTCCAGGGCGACTGTGCGGATCGCCATGGTGCGGGCGGCGCGGCGCGCCGTGGTCTCGGGCACGATGCCGAGGCCCACGCCCGCCTCCACCATCCGGCACACCGCATCGAAGCTCCTGAGCTGCACCCGCAGGCGGATGGGCTTGCCGATGCGGGCGGCCTTGGCGGCCAGGAAGCGCTGGAGGGCGCTCGCCCGGTCGAGGCCGACGAAGTCGTGCTCCAGCACCTCGGCGAAGGGGATCCCGGCGCGGGCGGCGAGGGGATGGGCATCGGACACCGCCAGCACGAAACGGTCGCTGCGGAAGGGGTAGGTCTCCAGCTGCCCGGTCTCCACCGTGCCCGCGACGATGCCGATGTCGCCCACCCCCTCCGCGATCAGCCCCACGATCTCGTCGCTGAGGCGCTCCTCCAGGTCGATGGAGACCTGCGGGTGGCCGGCGAGGAAGCTTCCCAGGGCCTCGGGCAGGAATTCGGTGAGGGCGTTGGTGTTGGAGAGAATCCGGATCTGCCCGGTGAGGCCGCCCGTATAGGCGCCCAGATCCTCCCGCAGACGCTCGGCCTGGGCCAGCAGGGCGCGGGCGTGCTGGAGCAGGGTGCGGCCGGCGGGGGTGGGCACCACTCCCTGCCGGTTGCGCAGGAGGAGGGGAGCCCCGAGCGACTTCTCCATGTTGCGGATGCGGGTGCTGGCGGCGGCGAGCGCCAGATGGGCCCGCCCGGCTCCGTGGGTGATGCTGCCCGCCTCCACCACATGCCGGAAGAGGCTCAAGTCCGTCAGGTCGAATTGCATGGCCTTCCTTCGTCGGATACGAAGGCAGATAAGAATAATTAAAAATTGTGCTTTAGGCGAGCTTGGATCACTCTTCGCGGCTGACGAAGTGTGTCCCCAGTCCTCCGATCGGGGGAGGGCGCATTGCTCTGTTGCCGCGCATCCGATACGAACCGTTCCAAACGACGCGCGACCGACCCGTCGCCGAGCAGGAGAGAACATTATGGCTGAGGCGAAAGTGGCCCCGAGGCCCCTGTCCCCGCATCTTCAGATCTATCGGTGGAGCTGGACGATGGCCATGTCCGTCGCCCACCGCATCACCGGCGTCGCCCTCTATGGCGGCATCGCCCTCTTCGCGATCTGGCTCGTGGCCCTGGCCTCCGGGCCTTCGGCCTTCGACACTGTGCAGTGGTTCTTCGGCTCGCCCCTCGGGTACCTGATCCTCTTCGGCTACACCTGGATCCTCATGCACCACATGCTGGGCGGCGTGCGCCACCTGGTGTGGGACTTCGGCTACGGCATGGAGGCGGCCCAGCGCATCAACATGGCCCGCTTCACCCTCATCGGCTCGGTCGCGCTCACCCTGGCGATCTGGGTCGTGGCCTTCATCGCGTTCTAAAGGAGACCGGACCCATGGCCGACAACAGGGCTGACACCCGCGTTTCCATGCGCACCCCGCTCGCCCGCGTGAAGGGCCTCGGCGCCGCCGGGCATGGGGTCGAGCATTGGTGGCTCCACCGCATGACGGCGGTGTCGAACATCCCGCTCATCATCGCCTTCGTGATCATCGTGGCGGCGCTCGCCGGCTCCTCCTACCAGGAGGCGATCGCCATCATCTCGCATCCGCTCGTCGCGATCGTCCTGATCCTCGCGGTGGTGTCGGTGACGAACCACATGCGCATGGGCATGCAGATCATCATCGAGGACTACGTCCACGACCGCATGCTCAAGATCGTCGCGGTGATCGCCAACAACTTCTACGCGGTCGTCATCGCGGTCGCCTGCCTCTACGCCATCCTCAAGGTCAGCCTCGGCCGCATCCTGGTTTAAGGAATTCTCACATGGCTCAAGCAACGAACGGCCCGGCCATCAACGGAAAGGCCTACAACATCGTCGACCACACCTTCGACGTGGTGGTGGTGGGCGCGGGCGGCGCGGGCCTTCGCGCCACCGTCGGCTGCTCGCAGGCGGGCCTGCGCACCGCCTGCATCACCAAGGTGTTCCCCACGCGCTCGCACACGGTGGCGGCGCAGGGCGGCATCTCCGCCTCGCTCGGCAACATGGGCCCGGACGACTGGCGCTGGCACATGTACGACACCGTGAAGGGCTCCGACTGGCTCGGCGACCAGGACGCCATCGAGTACCTGTGCCGCAACGCGCCGGCCGCGGTCTACGAGCTGGAGCACTGGGGCGTCCCCTTCTCCCGCACGGCCGAGGGCAAGATCTACCAGCGCCCCTTCGGCGGCATGACCACGGAATACGGCAAGGGCACGGCCCAGCGCACCTGCGCCGCCGCCGACCGCACGGGCCACGCCATCCTGCACACCCTCTACGGGCAGGCGGTGCGCAACCAGACCAACTTCTTCATCGAGTACTTCGCCCTCGACCTGATGATGGACTCGGACGGCCGCTGCATCGGCGTGGTGGCGCTCAACCAGGCGACCGGCGAGATCCACCGCTTCCGCGCCCACATGACGATCCTCGCCACGGGCGGCTACGGACGCGCGTACTTCTCCGCGACCTCGGCCCATACCTGCACGGGCGACGGCAACGCCATGGTGCTGCGCGCAGGCCTGCCGCTGCAGGACATGGAGTTCGTGCAGTTCCACCCGACCGGCATCTACGGCGCGGGCTGCCTCATCACGGAAGGAGCGCGCGGCGAGGGCGGCTACCTCACCAACTCGGAAGGCGAGCGCTTCATGGAGCGCTACGCGCCCTCCGCCAAGGACCTCGCCTCCCGCGACGTGGTCTCGCGCGCCATGACCATGGAGATCCGCGCCGGCCGCGGCGTGGGCAAGAACAAGGACCACATCTATCTCCACCTCGACCACCTCGACCCGAAGATCCTGCACGAGCGCCTGCCCGGCATCTCCGAGAGCGCCAAGATCTTCGCGGGCGTGGATGTCACGAAGGAGCCGATCCCGGTCCTGCCGACCGTCCACTATAACATGGGCGGCATCCCGACGAACTATCACGGCGAGGTGCTCACCCTGAAGAACGGCAACCCGGACACGGTGGTGCCGGGCCTGATGGCGCTCGGCGAAGCGGCCTGCGTGTCCGTGCACGGCGCGAACCGCCTCGGCTCCAACTCGCTCATCGACCTCGTGGTGTTCGGCCGCGCGGCGGGGCTTCGCTGCGCCGAGATCCTGGAGCCGAACGCCCGCCATGCGGACCTGCCGAAGGGCGCCGACGAGCTCGCGCTCTCGCGCCTCGACAAGTTCCGCTATGCCAACGGCTCGACCTCGACCGCGGAGCTGCGGCTTCGCATGCAGAAGACCATGCAGAACAACTGCGCGGTGTTCCGCACAGGCGAGGTGCTGGAGGAGGGCAAGAAGCTCATCCACGACGTGTGGAACGCGGCCGCCGACATCAAGGTCACGGACCGCTCGCTGATCTGGAACACCGACCTCCTGGAGACCCTGGAGTTCGACAACCTGATCGGGCAGGCGGTCGTCACCATGGAGGGGGCCGCCAACCGCCAGGAATCCCGCGGCGCGCATGCCCGCGAGGACTTCACCGAGCGCGACGACAAGAACTGGATGAAGCACACGCTGGCCTGGATCGACGACACCTCCCACAAGGTGACCATCGATTACCGCCCGGTGCACACCTACACCATGTCGAACGACATTCAGTACATCGAGCCCAAGGCACGCGTGTACTAAGGAAGACGAAGCACAATGGCTCAGTTCACGCTTCCCAAGAACTCCCAGTACACCGAAGGCAAGACCTGGCCGAAGCCGGCCGGCGCGTCCAACCTTCAGGCGTTCCGCATCTATCGCTGGAACCCGGACGACGGGCAGAACCCGCGCATCGACACCTACTACGTCGACCGCGACGATTGCGGCCCGATGGTCCTCGACGCGCTGCTGTGGATCAAGAACAACGTCGATTCCACGCTGGTCTTCCGCCGCTCCTGCCGCGAGGGCATCTGCGGCTCCTGCGCCATGAACATCATGGGCAAGAACACGCTGGCCTGCACGCTGGGCATCGATGATTGCGAGTCCGACACGATCAAGATCTACCCGCTGCCGCACATGCCGGTGATCAAGGATCTGGTGCCGGACCTCACGAGCTTCTTCGCCCAGCACGCCTCGATCCAGCCCTGGCTCCAGACGGAGACGGCGGAACCCGAGACCGAGTGGCGCCAGACGCCGGAGGAGCGCTCCAAGCTCGACGGCCTCTACGAGTGCATTCTCTGCGCCTGCTGCACCACCTCGTGCCCGAGCTACTGGTGGAACGGCGACCGGTTCCTGGGCCCGGCGGCTCTCCTGCAGGCCTATCGCTGGCTCATCGATTCCCGCGACGAGGCCACCGGCGAGCGCCTCGACAACCTGCACGACCCGTTCCGGCTCTACCGCTGCCACACGATCATGAACTGCGCCAACACCTGCCCCAAGGGACTGAACCCGGCGAAGGCCATCGCCGAGATCAAGAAGATGATGATCGCGCGCACGGTCTGAGGCACCGCCGCAACACCTCACGAAAAGGCGCCGCGTGCGCCTTTTTTTGTGGGTTGCGCTTCCATATCTCGAAGGCGGAATAGTGTTGGCCTAGGTTCATATTCCTTATGTATTCTTAGGCCGCGCCGAGAGGCCGTTCGCCTTAAACGGCAGGGCATGAGAGGACCGCGATGAAGAACTCCCTTTGGGTTGTGATGGCCGTGACCTGTTCGGCGCTGGCGCTCGGCGCGTGCTCGTCCACGCGACTCGGCGGAGCGCCGATCCGCAGCGCCTCCGCGGCGCCGGTCGCCGAGGCTCCGCCGGTCGAGGCCGTTCCCTCGGGCGCCATCGAAGCCGCCCCGCTGCCGCCCGTCGCCGGCGCGCCTCTCGCCTCGGACCCCATGGCTCCCCCGGCCGGTGGAACCGACCTGGCCGGCCTGCCGCCCGCTCCTCCTCCGCCCATGGTCTCGGCCCCTGCGCCCGCGGCGGCGCCCGCGCCTGCCAGCCGCACCGCCATGGTGGGCAACTGGAGCGCCCAGACCTCCGGCGGCACCTGCCGCATCCAGCTCTCGAGCGCGCCGGCCCTCGACCTCTACCGGGCTTCCGCCTCCGGCTGCTCGAACCAGGACCTGTCCAAGGTCAATGCCTGGGATTACCGCGACGGGGAGGTCTATCTCTATCAGACCGGCGGCGCGGTCGCGGCCCGCCTGCGCGGCTCCTCCGCCTCGCTCAGCGGCGTCCTCGCCAAGTCCGGGGCCCCGCTGTCGCTCTCGCGCTGATCGCCGGAATCGCCCGGCGACGCGGCCTCAAGCCGTTTGCGCTAAAGCCTCCGGAGAGGTATCGATCGTCCTGTGAACGACACCTCCTTCTCCTCGCCTTACTCCATCACGGCCCGCTACAATGCCCTGGTTGCGGCGGGCGCCATCGAGCGCGATCCGGCGCAGGTGGCGCTGCTCAAGCGGCTCGAGGCCCTGGCCGAGGCCCTCGGCTCCTATCGCCTCGCCCGCAAGCCGAGCGCGCTCGGCTGGCTTTTCGGCAAGAAGAGCCCGGAGCCGCCGAGGGGGCTCTATGTCTGGGGCTCGGTCGGGCGCGGCAAGACCATGCTGATGGACCTGTTCTTCGAGGCGCTGCCCGTGCGGCGCAAGCGCCGGGTCCATTTCCACGCCTTCCTCTCGGATGTGCACGAGCGCATCCACGCCTATCGTCAGAAGCTGAAGACGGGCGAGGTCTCGGGCGACGATCCCATCGCGCCCGTGGCGGAAGCTCTCGCCAGCGAGGCCTGGGTGCTCTGCTTCGACGAGTTCACCGTCACCGACATCGCCGACGCCATGATCCTCGGGCGCCTGTTCACGGCGCTCTTCGCCCATGGGGTGGTGGTGGTGGCGACCTCCAACGTGGAGCCCGACCGGCTCTACGAAGGCGGCCTCAACCGTTCCCTCTTCCTGCCCTTCATCGCGCTCCTGCAGGAGCGCATGGCGGTGGTGAAGCTCGAAGCCCGCACCGACTTCCGGCTGGAGAAACTCGCCGGCAGCCCGGTCTTCTACACGCCGGCCGACGAGGAATCCCACGCGGCCCTGACCCGCGCCTTCAGGAGCCTCACGGGGCGCGAGCAGGGCCGCCCGGTGACCCTGACGGTCAAGGGCCACCCGGTCGAGGTGCCCCAGGCCGCGGGCGGCGTGGCCCGCTTCTCCTTCGAGGATTTGTGCTCCAAGCCCCTGGGCGCCGCCGATTACCTTGCGGTGGCCGAGGAGTTCCACACGGTCATACTGGAGAATATCCCGAAGATGACCTTCGAGCGGCGCAACGAGGCCAAGCGCTTCATCATGCTGGTCGACGCCCTCTACGATGCCCACGTGAAGCTCCTGGCCTCCGCCGAGGCCGAGGCCCCGGAACTCTATCATGCGGATACGGGCCGCGAGGCGTTCGAGTTCGACCGCACGGTCTCACGCCTGATCGAGATGCGTTCCGAGGAGTACCTCTCCCTGCCGCACGGGCGCGCGACCTCGGAGGCCTCGGGCAGCACGACGGGGCTCGCGGAGACATGAGGCGCCCGGCCGGCGGATCGCTTAAGGCGGCGGAGGCCGCGCCGGCCGACAGCCGTCTGCTTGCCATCGCCGCCGACCAGCTCCGGGAATTCGGGCCCAAGCACATCACCGTGGTGGGCATCGCCGATGCGGCCGGCATGACCCATGCCAATGTCTACCGCTACTTTGCCAGCAAGGCCGCCCTCATCGACGCGGTGGCGGGCCAGTGGCTCCGGCGGATGGAAGCGACCATTGCCGACATCGCGGATTCCCCCGACCCGGCGGACGACAAGCTCGAGCGCCTGATCCAAGCCTGGGCGCGAATGCACCGGGACCTCCTGAAGCAGGACCGGCACCTCTTCGACGTCTATTGCACCGCCACCGAGACCGCGCGCCCCCTCATCCGCAAGCACCGGGCCCGCATGCGCCAGCTCATCGAGCGGGTGCTGGACGAGGGCATCGCCACGGGCAAGTTCGAGCCCCGCGACCGGGAGAAGGCCCACGCCTTCATCAGCGATGCGGTCTACCGCTTCATCAACCCGTTGACCGTGCGCCTGGACGCCGAGGTGCCGCAGGACATCCTCGACCAGCGTTTGGCCACCATGATCCGGGTGGTCCTGAGGGCGCTCGCCCATGGCAGCGTATAGGGCTTAGTTACAATTTCCGAAAATTGTAACATGAAATTTAGAGGCCTCCCGAACCTACCAAGCTGCTGTAACAGCTCAGTATTTTCTTACCGTTAAGCTTACGTGCAATTATCGCAAGGCTCAAAGCCTTGCCTGTTAACCTTTTGATCGCTTGATGGCGGCCCATTTCTCGTGTCAAACAGCGCCACCTCAAAAAGGCTCGTGCCAAAACCCAAGGACAGACCATGGCCCGGAAAAAGATCGCGCTCATCGGTGCAGGCCAGATCGGCGGAACCCTCGCCCATCTCGTCGGCTTGAAGGAACTCGGCGACGTCGTGCTCTTCGACATCGCGGAGGGCATTCCCCAGGGCAAAGGTCTCGACATCGCGGAATCCGCCCCGGTCGACGGGTTCGACGCCAAGTACAAGGGCGCCAACGACTATGCCGCCATCGAGGGCGCCGACGTGATCATCGTCACCGCCGGCGTGCCGCGCAAGCCCGGTATGAGCCGCGACGACCTCATCGGCATCAATCTGAAGGTCATGGAAGCCGTCGGCGGCGGCATCAAGCAATATGCCCCCAACGCCTTCGTCATCTGCATCACCAACCCGCTCGACGCCATGGTGTGGGCGCTCCAGAAGTTCTCCGGCGTGCGCCCCGAGAAGATCGTCGGCATGGCCGGCGTGCTGGATAGCGCCCGCTTCCGCCACTTCCTGGCCGAGGAGTTCAACGTGTCGGTGGAGGACGTGACCGCCTTCGTGCTCGGCGGCCATGGCGACGACATGGTGCCGCTGGTGCGCTACTCCACCGTCGCCGGCATCCCGCTGCCGGATCTCGTGAAGATGGGCTGGACGAGCCAGGAGAAGCTCGACGCCATGGTCGAGCGCACCCGCAAGGGCGGCGGCGAGATCGTCAACCTGCTCAAGACCGGCTCCGCCTTCTACGCGCCGGCGGCTTCCGCCATCGCCATGGCCGAGAGCTACCTGAAGGACAAGAAGCGCGTCCTGCCTTGCGCGGCCTATCTCACCGGCCAGTACGGCGTGAAGGACATGTTCGTGGGCGTTCCGATCGTGATCGGCGAGAACGGCGTCGAGCGCATCGTCGAGGTCGAGTTCTCCGCCGAGGAGAAGGCCATGTTCGAGAAGTCGGTGGCGTCCGTGCAGGGCCTCGTCGACGCTTGCAAGCAGATCAACCCGGCTCTCGCGTAAGGCGTCATCCCGGCCGTCAGCCGGGATCGCATGACGAGCTCAACACGGTCAACGATCCCGGGTCGCCTGCGGCGTCCGGGATGACGAAAGAGAAGAGCACATGAACATCCATGAATATCAAGGCAAAGCGGTCCTGAAGGAGTTCGGCCTGCCGGTCTCCAACGGCCGCGCCATCTTCTCCGCCGACGAGGCGGAGGCCGCAGCCAAGGAACTCGGCGGCCCGCTCTGGGTCGTGAAGTCGCAGATTCACGCGGGCGGCCGCGGCAAGGGCAAGTTCAAGGAGCCCGAGGCCGGCGAGAAGGGCGGCGTGCGCCTCGCCAAGTCCGTCGACGAGGTGAAGCTCTTTGCCCAGCAGATGCTCGGCAAGACCCTGGTCACCGTGCAGACCGGCGAGGCCGGCAAGCAGGTCAACCGTCTGTACATCGAGGACGGCTCCGACATCGAGAAGGAGTTTTATCTCTCCATGCTCGTGGACCGCGAGACCGGCCGCGTGGCCTTCGTGGTCTCCACCGAAGGCGGCATGGACATCGAGCAGGTCGCCCACGACACCCCTGAGAAGATCCTGACCTTCTCGGTCGATCCGGCCACGGGCATCATGCCCCATCACGGCCGCACGGTGGCCAAGGCGCTAGGCCTGACCGGCCCGCTCGCCAAGGAGGCGGAGGACGTCACCACCAAGCTCTACAAGGCCTTCGTGGCCAAGGACATGAGCATGCTGGAGATCAACCCCCTCATCGTCACCAAGGACGGGCATCTCAAGTGCCTGGACGCCAAGATCTCCTTCGACTCGAACGCCCTTTACCGTCACCCGGAGGTGATGGAGCTGCGCGACCTCACGGAGGAGGACGAGAAGGAGATCGAGGCCTCCAAGTACGACCTCGCCTATATCGCGCTGGACGGCACCATCGGCTGCATGGTCAACGGCGCGGGCCTCGCCATGGCGACGCTGGACATCATCAAGCTCTACGGCGAGGAGCCGGCGAACTTCCTCGATGTCGGCGGCGGCGCTTCGGAAGAGAAGGTGACGGCGGCGTTCAAGATCATCACGGCCGATCCGAACGTGAAGGGCATCCTGGTCAACATCTTCGGCGGCATCATGAAGTGCGACGTCATCGCCCGCGGCGTTCTCGCCGCCGTGAAGACGGTCGGCCTGCAGGTTCCGCTGGTGGTGCGCCTCGAGGGCACGAACGTGGAAGAGGGCAAGCAGATCATCCGCGAATCCGGCCTCAACGTGATCCCGGCGGACGACCTCGACGACGCCGCCCAGAAGATCGTGAACGCCGTGCGCGGCGGAAAGTAAGGTTTCGACCCGATGTCCATCCTCATCAACAAAGACACCAAGGTCATCTGCCAGGGCTTCACCGGCAAGAACGGGACCTTCCACTCCGAGCAGGCCATCGCCTACGGCACCAAGATGGTCGGCGGCACCTCGCCGGGCAAAGGCGGCTCCACCCATCTGGGTCTCCCCGTGTTCGACACGGTGATGGAGGCGCGCGAGAAGACCGGCGCCGACGCCTCGGTGGTCTACGTCCCGCCTCCGGGCGCGGCCGATGCCATCTGCGAGGCGATCCAGGCCGAGATCCCGCTCATCGTCTGCATCACCGAAGGCATCCCGGTGCTCGACATGGTGCGTGTGAAGCGCGCGCTGGAGGGCTCCAAGTCGCGCCTCATCGGCCCCAACTGCCCCGGCATCGTGACGGCGGGCGAGTCGAAGATCGGCATCATGCCGGCCAACATCTTCAAGCCCGGCTCGGTCGGCATCGTGTCGCGCTCCGGCACGCTCACCTACGAGGCCGTGTTCCAGACCACCAACGAGGGTCTCGGCCAGACCACCGCGGTCGGCATCGGCGGCGATCCGGTGAAGGGCACCGAGTTCATCGAGATGCTCGACATGTTCCTCTCCGACCCGAAGACCGAGTCGATCGTCATGATCGGCGAGATCGGCGGCTCGGCCGAGGAAGAGGCGGCCGAGTTCATCGCCCGCGAGGCCAGGAAGGGCCGCAAGAAGCCGATGGTCGGCTTCATCGCCGGCCGCACGGCGCCTCCCGGACGCCGCATGGGCCATGCCGGCGCGATCATCTCCGGCGGCAAGGGCGGCGCGGAAGACAAGATCGCCGCCATGGAGGCTGCGGGCATCCGCGTGTCCCCGTCGCCGGCCCGCCTCGGCAAGACTCTGGTCGAGGTTCTCAAGGGTCAGTAACCGCATCGATGGCCGTCCCGTCCCTGGGGCGGCCGAACAGCTTTTGGATTGTGGATTGCCATGGCACGCCAAGACGCCAACGAGAATTTCCTGAACACCGCTTTCCTCTACGGGGCGAACGCGTCCTATATCGAGGATCTCCACGCCCGCTACGAGCAGGACCCCGCCTCGGTCGACGCGCAGTGGCAGGCCTTCTTCGGTGCGCTGAAGGACGACAGGCAGGCGGTCGAGAAGGCGGCCAAGGGTCCCTCCTGGGAGAGGCCGAACTGGCCGATCCATGCTAACGGCGAGCTCGTCTCGGCGCTGGACGGCAACTGGGCCCAGGTCGAGAAGGTGGTCGGCGACAAGATCAAGGCCAAGGCCCAGGCCAAGGGCGCCGAGATCAGTCAGGCGGACGTGCAGCAGGCGACCCGCGATTCCGTGCGCGCCATCATGCTGATCCGCGCCTATCGCGTGCGCGGCCACCTGCACGCCAAGCTCGATCCGCTCGGTATCAACCCGCGCCCGAACGACCAGGAGCTGCACCCCTCGCATTACGGCTTCACGGAAGCCGACTGGGATCGCAAAATCTTCCTCGACAACGTGCTCGGCCTCGAGTTCGGCACGATCCGCGAGATCGTCGCGATCCTCGAGCGCACCTATTGCCAGACCCTGGGCGTCGAATTCATGCACATCTCCGATCCGGTCGAGAAGGCCTGGATCCAGGAGCGCATCGAGGGCCCCGACAAGGAGATCTCCTTCACCAAGGAGGGCAAGCGCGCCATCCTCAACAAGCTGGTCGAGGCGGAAGGGTTCGAGAAGTTCCTCGACGTGCGCTACACCGGCACCAAGCGCTTCGGCCTGGACGGCGGCGAGTCGCTCATCCCGGCGCTGGAGCAGATCATCAAGCGCGGCGGCAATCTCGGCGTGAAGGAGATCGTGCTCGGCATGGCCCATCGCGGCCGTCTCAACGTGCTCACCCAGGTCATGGGCAAGCCGCACCGGGCGCTGTTCCACGAGTTCAAGGGCGGCTCATTCGCGCCCGACGACGTGGAAGGCTCCGGCGACGTGAAGTACCACCTCGGCGCGTCCTCCGACCGCTCGTTCGACGGCAACAACGTGCACCTGTCGCTGACCGCCAACCCCTCGCATCTCGAGATCGTCGATCCGGTGGTGCTCGGGAAGGTGCGCGCCAAGCAGGATCAGCACGGCTGCACGCCCGACAACCGCACCGCCGTCATGCCGCTCCTCATCCACGGCGACGCGGCCTTCGCCGGCCAGGGTGTCGTGGCGGAATGCTTCGGGCTTTCGGGGCTTCGCGGCCACCGCACCGGCGGCTGGATCTCCTTCATCATCAACAATCAGATCGGCTTCACCACCGATCCGCGCTTCTCGCGCTCCTCGCCCTATCCCTCGGACGTGGCGAAGATGGTGGAGGCGCCGATCTTCCACGTGAACGGCGATGATCCGGAGGCCGTAGTCTTTGCCGCGAAGGTCGCGACCGAGTACCGCCAGCGCTTCCAGAAGCCCGTCGTCATCGACATGTTCTGCTATCGCCGCTTCGGCCACAACGAGGGCGACGAGCCGGCCTTCACCCAGCCGCTCATGTACCGCAAGATCCGGTCGCATCCGTCCATCACCGAGATCTACACCAAGAAGCTCCTGTCCGAGGGCGTCGTCACCGAGGCCGAGGTCGAGGAGATGAAGTCGAGCTGGCGTTCGAAGCTCGATGCCGAGTTCGAGATCGCGGCCAACTACAAGCCCAACAAGGCCGACTGGCTCGACGGCCGCTGGTCGGGCCTCAAGGCCGTGCGCGAGGATCACGACGATCCGCGCCGCGGGCAGACCGGCGTGTCGGCCGAGACCCTGCAGCAGATCGGCAAGGCGCTCACCACGATCCCGGAAGGCTTCCACCTCCACCGCACGATTCAGCGCTTCCTCGACAACCGCAAGAAGATGCTGGAGACCGGGGAGGGGCTCGACTGGGCCATGGCCGAGGCGCTCGCCTTCGGTTCGCTCCTGCTCGAAGGCCACCGCGTGCGCCTCTCCGGCCAGGATGTGGAGCGCGGCACCTTCTCGCAGCGCCACTCGGTCCTCACCGACCAGGAGAACGAGGAGCGCTATACGCCCCTCAACCACATCAGCGAGGACCAGGCCCGCTACGAGGTCATCAACTCGATGCTCTCGGAGGAGGCGGTGCTCGGCTTCGAGTACGGCTACACCCTGTCGGAGCCCAACGCGCTGACCTTGTGGGAAGCCCAGTTCGGCGATTTCGCCAACGGCGCGCAGGTGGTCTTCGACCAGTTCGTCTCGTCGGGCGAGCGCAAGTGGCTGCGCATGTCCGGCCTCGTCTGCCTTCTGCCGCACGGCTACGAGGGCCAGGGTCCGGAGCATTCCTCCGCCCGTCTGGAGCGCTTCCTCCAGATGTGCGCCGAGGACAACATGCAGGTGGGCTACTGCTCCACGCCGGCCAATTACTTCCATATCCTGCGCCGCCAGCTGAAGCGTGACTTCCGCAAGCCGCTGGTCCTGATGACGCCGAAGTCCCTGCTGCGCCACAAGCGCTGCACGTCGAGCCTTGCCGACATCGCGGAGGGAACCTCCTTCCACCGCGTCCTGCAGGACGACGCTCAAGCCGGGCGCGACGGCATCAAGCTGGTGAAGGACGACAAGATCCGGCGCGTGGTGATCTGCACGGGCAAGGTCTATTACGACCTGCTCGAGGAGCGCGAGAAACGGGGCATCGACGATGTCTACCTTCTGCGCGTCGAGCAGCTCTATCCGTTCCCGGCGAAGTCGCTGGCGGCCGAGCTCGCCCGCTTCAAGAAGGCCGACGTGGTGTGGTGCCAGGAAGAGCCCAAGAACATGGGCTCCTGGACCTTCGTCGAGCCCTATCTCGAATGGGTGCTCAAGACGGCCGGCTCCAAGGTGGAGCGCCCCCGCTATGTGGGCCGCCCCGCCTCCGCCGCCACCGCCACCGGCCTCATGTCCAAGCACATGGCCCAATTGCAGGCCTTCCTCGACGAGGCTTTCGCGGCCTGAACGACGGGAGTATCGACACGTGCCGATCCATCTCTGCAAGCTTCTGCCACCTCGACCGACCTTTCCGGCTGACATGACGCCGGCGGAGGCAGGGCTGATGCAGAAGCATGCAGTCTATTGGCAGGGCCTCGCCGACCGGGGCATCGCCCTGGTCGTCGGCCCCGTGCTCGATCCTGCCGGCGTTTGGGGCGTCGCCGTCGTCGATGTGAACGATGCCGATGCTGCCGCTGCCTTGACGAACGAAGACCCGGTGATCTCCGCCGACGCCGGCTTTCGATACGAAATTCATCCGATTCCGCAGGCCATCCTGCGGACAAAACATCAACCGAACCCTCTGTGAAGGGGCCGTCCCTAAGGCGTAATTCATGGCAACCGAAATCCGCGTACCCACTCTTGGCGAATCCGTGTCAGAGGCCACCATCGGCCGCTGGTTCAAGAAGCCCGGCGATCCCGTGAAAGCCGACGAGCCCGTGCTCGAGCTCGAGACCGACAAGGTCACCCTCGAGGTCAATGCTCCCGCGAGCGGCACGCTGGGCGAGATCGTCGCCAAGGACGGCGAGACCGTAAGCCCCGGCGCGGTGCTCGGCTCCATCGTCGAGGGCGGCGCGGGCGCCGCTCCCGCTGCTGCTCCGAAGGCCGAAGCTCCGAAAGCCGCTCCGGCGCCTGCGGCGACGCCGGCTCCGGTGCCGACAGCGGCTGCTCCCGGTGCTGCCAAGGATCACGGCCCCGCCGTCGCCCGCTTGGCGGCCGAGAGCGGCGTGAACCCCGCTTCTGTCGGCGGCACGGGCAAGGACGGCCGCGTGACCAAGGGCGACATGCTCGCCGCCATCGCCACGGGCGGCGCCTCGGCCCCCGCCCCCGCTCCGATGCAGATGCGCGCCCCCTCCGCTCCGGTCGACGCCGAGCGCGAAGAGCGCGTGAAGATGACCAAGCTGCGTCAGACCATCGCGCGCCGCCTGAAGGACGCGCAGAACACCGCCGCCATGCTCACCACGTTCAACGACGTGGACATGAGCGCCGTGATGAACCTGCGCAACCAGTACAAGGACGTGTTCGAGAAGAAGCACGGCACCAAGCTCGGCTTCATGGGCTTCTTCACCAAGGCGGTGATCCAGGCCCTCAAGGAGCTGCCGGCGGTGAATGCCGAGATCGACGGCACCGACATCGTCTACAAGAACTACTACCACATCGGCATTGCGGTCGGCACCGAGAAGGGTCTCGTGGTGCCCGTGGTGCGCGATGCGGACCTGCTCTCCGTCGCCGGCATCGAGAAGACCATCGCCGATTTCGGCCGCCGCGCCCGGGACGGCAAGCTCGCCATCGAGGAGATGCAGGGCGGCACCTTCACCATCACCAACGGCGGCATCTACGGCTCGCTCATGTCGACGCCGATCCTCAACGCGCCGCAATCGGGCATTCTCGGCATGCACCGCATCGAGGAGCGCCCCGTTGTGCGCAACGGCCAGGTCGTCGTGCGCCCGATGATGTATCTCGCGCTCTCCTACGACCACCGCATCGTCGACGGCAAGGAGGCCGTGACCTTCCTCGTTCGGGTCAAGGAGGCGCTGGAGGATCCGGCGCGCCTCGTGCTCGATCTGTAAGTTTTCACCATGTCTGTCATGGCCGGGCTTGTCCCGGCCATCTCGATCGGGGAGGCCCTGCGCTTCGCGGATCGGGATCGCCGGGCCGAGCCCGGTGATGACGAAACGAGGGTTCAATCAATGTCCTACGATCTCATCGTCATCGGCACCGGCCCCGGCGGCTATGTGTGCGCGATCCGCGCCGCCCAGCTCGGCCTGAAGACCGCCGTGGTGGAGAAGCGCAAGACCCATGGCGGCACCTGCCTCAACGTGGGCTGCATTCCCTCCAAGGCGCTGCTCCATGCCTCGCATATGTTCCAGGATGCGCAGCACTTCGCCGAGATGGGCATCGGCGTCTCCGCGCCGACCCTCGATCTCAAGAAGATGCTCGCCTTCAAGCAGGAAGGCGTCGAGGGCAACACCAAGGGCGTGGAGTTCCTGCTCAAGAAGAACAAGATCGATGCCTTCCACGGCACGGCGCGCATCGCGGCGGCGGGCCAGGTCGAGGTGACGGGCGAGGACGGCTCGAACCAGATGCTCGAGACCAAGAACATCGTCATCGCCACGGGCTCCGACGTCACCCGCCTGCCGGGCATCGAGATCGACGAGAAGGTGGTGGTGTCCTCCACCGGCGCGCTGGAGCTTGAGAGCGTGCCGAAGCGCCTCGTGGTGATCGGCGCCGGCGTGATCGGCCTGGAGCTCGGCTCCGTGTGGCGCCGTCTGGGCTCCGAGGTGACGGTGGTGGAATATCTCGACCGCATCCTGCCCGGCATGGACGGCGAGGTCGCCAAGAACTTCCAGCGCATCCTGTCCAAGCAGGGCTTTGCCTTCAAGCTCGGCGCCAAGGTCACCAAGGTGGAGAAGACCGGCAACGGCGCGACGCTCACCGTCGAGCCCGCCGCGGGCGGCAATGCGGAGACGCTTGAAGCCGACGTAGTGCTCGTGGCGGTGGGCCGCGTGCCCTACACGCAGGGGCTCGGCCTCGACAAGGTGGGCGTCCAGCTCGACAACCGCGGCCGCATCCAGACGGACGCGCATTTCTCCACCAACGTCACCGGCATCTACGCCATCGGTGACGTGATCGCCGGCCCCATGCTCGCCCACAAGGCCGAGGACGAGGGCGTGGCGGTTGCGGAAATCCTCGCCGGAAAGGCGGGCCACGTGAACTACGACGTGATCCCGAGCGTGGTCTACACCTTCCCGGAGGTCGCCTCCGTCGGCAAGACCGAGGAGGAGCTGAAAGCGGCCGGCATCGCCTACAATGCGGGAAAATTCCCCTTCACGGCCAATGGCCGCGCCAAGGTGAACCGCACCACGGACGGCTTCGTGAAGATCCTGGCCGATGCCGCCACCGACAAGGTGCTCGGCGTCCACATCATCGGGCCGGAGGCCGGGAACCTCATTCACGAGGCGGCGATCGCCATGGAGTTCGGCGCGTCCTCCGAGGACATGGCCCGCACCTGCCATGCGCACCCGACGCTTGCGGAAGCTGTGAAGGAAGCGGCCCTCGCGGTGGAGAAGCGCGCGATCCACATGTAAGATCGGACGATGGCCAAGCTCCACTTCCTCTACTCGGTGATGAATGCAGGCAAGACCACCCATCTCCTGCAGGTTCGCTACAACTACATCGAGAACGGCGGCCACGTGCTGCTGTTCACGAGCGTGATCGACGACCGCTTCGGGGTGGGGAAGGTCAAATCCCGCCTCGGCCTCGAAGCGGATGCGATTCCCCTGAGGAAGGACGACTCCATCCGCGCCATCGTGGAGGCGGAGCACGCGGTCAGGCGCGTGACCGCCGTTCTCATCGACGAGGTCCAGTTCATGACGGCGGAGCAGGTGCGCCAGCTCGCCGGGATCGTCGACGAGCTGAAAATCCCCGTCATGGCCTATGGGCTCAAGAACAACGTCTACGGCACGCTGTTCAGCGACGCCATCATCGCCATGATGGCGCTGGCCGACGATTTTCAGGAGATCAAGCAGCTCTGCCATTGCGGCCGCAAGGCCACGATGATCCTGAAATACGACCGCAACGGCGAGGCCGTCCGCTCCGGCGAGGTGATCGAGATCGGCGGCGAGGGCCGCTACGTGTCCGTCTGCCGCCCCCATTGGACGGCCGGCGACATCGGACCGGCCGCGCGGCAGCTTCTGGCCGAAGCGGTGGCGGCGGCGGAATAGACGCCTTCAGATCTCAACTGTGACGTTCATCTCCGTGGGAGCTGCGCTCCCGTCTATGACCTACGGTTGCATATTGCTGCTGTCGGCAGAATCTCTCTTGTCACATGCTCCAGAGTCCACATAGCGTGTCGCCACAACAATGTTGCTATGAGGGATCCATGTCGAAGCTTCGGATTTTGACGGACGGCGAACTAGACCTCGTTTCCGGCGGCAAGAGCTCCATTCCGATCATAGGCCCATTGATCGATTGGATCAGCGGCGGCGGCAGATGCAGCTATCCGGGCGGCGGGGGCGCTCCGACCGGCCCCACTCCGCCGAACCACCGTCAGTTCCCTGCCCCGGCGACACCGATGCCGGGCCCTGGCCGCGGCATTCCGCGCCGGGTGCGGCCCTTGGACTGACCAGATCTCGGCGCAGGGCCTGCCGGCTCATCATAAGAAATGCCGAAGCTGCGAAGAAGCAGGCGGCCCTGCGCTATTGAAACAATCTCTCAAGCACCTCAGGCCGCACCGGTCTTGCGGGCCCGCGGATGGGCCGCGTTGAACGCGTCCATCAACCTTGCCGCATCCACCTTCGTGTAAAGCTGCGTGGTCGAGAGCGAGGCGTGGCCTAAAAGTTCCTGGATGCCGCGCAGGTCGCCGCCTTTGGCGAGAAGATGCGTGGCGAAGGAATGGCGCAGGGCATGGGGCGTGGCGCTGTCGGGAAGCCCCAAGGCGCCGCGCAGCTCCTCCACCGCGAGCTGGATGATGCGCGGCGAGAGCGGTCCGCCGCGGGCGCCGACGAAGAGCGGTCCCTCAGGGGGAATCGCGTAGGGGCAGAGCGCCAGGTATTCCTCCACCGCCCGCTGGATCGGCGAGATCACCGGCACGCTGCGCCTCTTGCCGCCCTTGCCGGTGACCGTGACCGCATCGATGCCGTTCACCGGCGCATCGCGCCGCTGCAGCCCGAGGGCTTCGGAAATGCGCAGCCCCGCCCCGTAGAGCAGGGACAGCACGGCGGCATCCCGCGCCAGGATCCAGGGCTTGCGGTTCTCCGACGTCCGCGTCTGCGCATCCGTCACGGCCACCGCCGAGGAGGCGGAGAGGGGGCGCGGCAGGTTCCTGTCCACCTTCGGCGTGCGGATCGCCGCAAAGGCCGAGGCCGTCCCAAAGCCCTCCCGCTCCAGGTGACGGGCGAAGGAGCGCAGGGCTGCGAGCTGGCGCATGAGGGACCGGCTTCCCACCGCATCCATGCGCCGCGCCGCCAGGAACGCGCGGATGTCCAGCGGCTTCAGGCCGAGAATGGCTTTAACGCTCGGCGCCTCGCCGAGATGATTCGTCAGGAAGGCGAGGAACTGCCGCAGGTCCCGCGCATAGGCCTCGACGGTCTTTCCCGACAGCCGCCGCTCCTTCGCAAGAGAGGCAAGCCACGCCATCGCCTCCCGGCGGGTGTCGTCCGCGCCGGGAAGGGCGAGATCGAGAGCATTCTGCGTGGCGTTGCTTGACATGAGTCCCATTTATGCAAGGGCAGAACCCTAACAGTCACAGGTTAACCTCTCATCCCATGACAAGCCGCATCGCCGATGTCCTCATCCCGCTGGCGCTGGACACGGCCTATTCCTATGCCGTGCCGGACAGCCTCGGCCTCAAGGAGGGCGACGTGGTGCAGGTGCCGCTCGCCAACCGGGAGGTGGCGGGCGTCGTCTGGGGCCTGCGGGAGGGGCAGGGCGGCAACCTGAAGAAGGTCTCGGGCGTCATCGAGGCCCCGAACCTCTCAGCGAGAATGCGCAAGTTCCTGGACTGGATCGCCTGGTATACCCTGGCGCCCAAGGGTTCCGCGCTGGCCATGGGCCTCAAGATCCCCGATGCCGACCGGCAGGAGGTCGCCCGGGTCGGGGTGAGGCTGGCAGGAGCCCTCCCGAAGCGGATGACGCCCGCGCGGCAGAAGGTGATCGAGATCGCCGGGGACAGGGCCGTGCGGCTCAAAAGCGAGCTGGCCCAGGCTGCCGGCGTCAGCGCCGGCGTCGTCGACGGGCTGATCGACGAGGGGACGCTGGAGACAGTGGCCCTGCTGGCCGAGCCCGTGGCCCACATGCCCGATCCCGCCTTCGGCCACACGGCCCTCTCCGACGGCCAGCGGGATGCGGCGGATCACCTCGTCGCCGCCATGGGCGAGGAGCACCCGCCCGTGATCCTGCTCGAAGGCGTGACGGGATCGGGCAAGACGGAGGTCTATTTCGAGGCCGTGGCCGAAGCCGTGCGCAAGGGCCGGCAGGCCCTGATCCTCATGCCGGAAATTGCGCTCACGGCCCAGTTCCTCGACCGCTTCGCCGCCCGCTTCGGGGTGAAGCCCGCCACCTGGCATTCCGGCGTCACGGGCCGCAGGCGCGAGCGGCTCTATGCAGCTATCGCCTCCGGCGAGGTGAAGGTGGTCGCCGGCGCCCGCTCGGCCCTGTTCCTTCCTTACGCCGATCTCGGCCTGATCGTGGTCGATGAGGAGCACGAGACCGCCTACAAGCAGGACGACGGGGTGCACTACCATGCCCGTGACATGGCGGTGGTGCGCGGCAAGATCGAGAACGCCCCCGTGATCCTGGCCTCGGCCACGCCATCCATCGAGAGCCGGGTCAATGTGGAGCGCGGGCGCTACCGGCATGTGCGGCTGCCCGAGCGGTTCGGCGGCCGCTCCATGCCGCAGATCCGGGCCGTGGACCTGCGCAAGGAGGCAATCCCCAAGGGCCGCTGGCTCTCGCCGACCCTGGTCACGGCCGTCGAGCAGACGGTCGCCCGGGGCGAGCAGGCGCTGCTCTTCCTCAACCGGCGCGGCTATGCCCCGCTCACCCTCTGCCGGGCCTGCGCCCACCGCTACGAATGCCCGAACTGCTCCTCCTGGCTGGTGGAGCACCGCTTCCGCCGCTCCCTCGTCTGCCACCATTGCGGGCACGTGGAGCGCACGCCTCACGCCTGCGTCGAATGCGGCAGCGTGGATTCGCTGGTGCCCTGCGGCCCAGGGGTCGAGCGGATCGCGGAAGAAGCGGCCGCCCTGTTCCCGGACAAGCGCTGCATCGTGCTCTCCAGCGACTTCCCCGGCGGCACGGAGCGCCTGCGGGCGGAACTCGCCGCCGTCGCGGCGGGGGAGGTGGACATCGTCATCGGCACCCAGCTCGTGGCCAAGGGTCACAACTTCCCGCTCATGACCCTCGTGGGCGTCCTCGACGCCGATATCGGCCTCACCTCGGGCGACCCGCGCGCTGCCGAGCGCACGTTCCAGATGCTGCAGCAGGTCACGGGCCGCGCCGGGCGCGGGGAGAAGCCGGGCCGGGCCCTGGTCCAGACCTGGCAGCCCGACCATCCGGTGATCGCGGCCCTGATCTCCGGCGATGCGGAGCGGTTCTACCGGGAGGAGACCCGGGTGCGCGAGATGGCGGGTCTCCCCCCCTTCGGACGCCTCGCCTCCCTGATCGTCTCGGCCGCGGAGCGCGAGGCGGCGGAGGCCCATGCCCGCGCCATGGCCCTGGTGGCGGAGCCGCCGCCCGGCGTGACCGTGCTCGGGCCCGCGGAGGCCCCGCTCGCCCTCATCCGCGGCCGCTACCGCTTCAGGCTCCTGGTGAAGACCGAACGGGAGGTGGACCTTCAGGGTTACCTGCGCGGCTGGATGGCCCGCTGCCCGAAGGTCCGCGGGAACACCCGGGTCTCCATCGATGTCGATCCGCAGAGCTTTCTGTGACCGCCCAGGAATTTTCGTAAGACAGGTACCATGCCCAAGATCGTCCATTGCATCCGCCACGGCCAGTCGACCTTCAACGCCCATTGGGCCGAGCACGGGGAGGATCCGGGGCATGTCGATGCGCCCCTCACGGAGCTCGGCCGGCGCCAGGTGGCCGAGCGGGCGCCCGAATTGCGGCACCACCCCTACGAGCTGGTGGTGACCTCGCCCCTGACCCGGGCGATCCAGACAACCCTGGGCCTGTTCGGGGACCATCCCGCCTCGCCCTCGATCCTGGTGGAATGCCTCCATCGGGAGCACCTGGAGAGCAGCTGCGACGTGGGCCGGGCCGTCTCGCAGCTCGCGCGGGAGTTCCCGCACCTCTCCTTCGGCCATCTGGACGAGGTCTGGTGGCACAACGAGGGCGAGCCGAACGAGCGGGGATTCGTCTATGAACCGCCCCACCTGTTCGAGGCGCGGGTCGAGCGGTTCCGCGCCTGGCTGGCCGGGCGGCCCGAGGGGCTGATCGCCGTGGTGGGGCACGGCACCTTCTTCAGCCGGCTCACCGGACGGTTCCTGGGCAACTGCGAAGTCGCGGTGCTGGAGCTTTAACCCAGCACCCGGTTTTTTCCCGTCCGCAGGGGGCCAAGCTCGCCTTGCGCCTCAGAAAAACCCATGCTAGTGCACCCTCGCCTGACGGGCGGAGAAGGCTCCCGTCCCTGGCTCATTTCCACACCTGACGGGTTTCCCGAGGCCTCGTTCGAAGGCCGCTCCGGTCTGAGACCCGTTAAGACACGAGAGAGACGGTTACGTGGCGCAAAGCGGTTCGCAAGAAGGACCCCTCCTGTCGGGCGTAGCGTTGCGCTACGCTTCGGCGCTGTTCGACCTCGCGCGGGAAGCGAATGCGGTGGATGCCGTGGCTGGCGATCTCGCCCGCTTCGATGCTCTGATCCGCGGCAGCGCAGACTTGCAGCGCCTCATCCTCAACCCCATCTTCACGGCCGAGGAGCAGTCGAAGGCGATCGGTGCGATTCTCGACAAGGCTGGCATTTCGGGCCTTGCGGGCAACTTCATCCGCCTCGTGGCGTCCAAGCGCCGGCTCTTCGCCCTGCCGGACATGATCCGCGCCTTCCAGAACCTGGTGTCCGACGCAAAGGGCATCGTCCGGGCGCAAGTGATCCTGGCGGAGGCGCCGACCGACACCGTCCTCAACGAAATCAAGGCGGCGCTGCGCGACGTCGCCAAGGCTGACGTCGCCCTCGACGTCAAAATCGACCCGAGCCTCATCGGCGGCCTCATCGTGAAGATGGGGTCTCGCATGGTGGATGCCTCGGTGCGCACCAAACTCAATTCCATTCGTCTAGCGATGAAAGAGGTCCGCTGATGGACATTCGAGCCGCTGAGATCTCCGCGATCCTCAAAGAGCAGATCAAGAACTTCGGTACCGAGGCTGAAGTCACCGAAGTGGGGCAGGTTCTGTCCGTCGGCGACGGCATTGCCCGTTGCTACGGCCTCGACAAGGTCCAGGCCGGTGAGATGGTCGAATTCGAGAGCGGCGTGCGCGGCATGGCCCTCAATCTCGAGACCGACAACGTCGGCGTCGTGATCTTCGGCTCCGACCGCGAGATCGCCGAGGGCCAGACCGTGAAGCGCACGGGCGCCATCGTGGACGTGCCGGTCGGCAAGGGCCTGCTCGGCCGCGTCGTCGACGCGCTGGGCAACCCCATCGACGGCAAGGGTCCGATCCAGTCGACGGAGCGCCGCCGCGTGGACGTGAAGGCCCCGGGCATCATTCCGCGCAAGTCCGTGCACGAGCCGATGGCGACGGGCCTCAAGGCCATCGACGCCCTCATCCCGGTCGGCCGCGGCCAGCGCGAGCTGATCATCGGCGACCGCCAGACCGGCAAGACCGCGATCGCCCTCGACACGATCCTGAACCAGAAGCCCCTGAACCAGGGCAACGACGAGTCGCAGAAGCTGTACTGCGTCTACGTCGCCGTCGGCCAGAAGCGCTCGACCGTCGCCCAGTTCGTGAAGGCTCTCGAGGACAACGGCGCGCTGGAATACTCCATCGTCGTCGCCGCCACCGCCTCGGATCCGGCTCCGATGCAGTTCCTGGCGCCCTTCTCCGGCTGCGCCATGGGCGAGTTCTTCCGGGACAACGGCATGCACGCCGTGATCGTGTACGACGACCTGTCCAAGCAGGCCGTCGCCTACCGTCAGATGTCGCTCCTGCTCCGCCGCCCGCCGGGCCGCGAGGCCTATCCGGGCGACGTGTTCTACCTGCACTCCCGTCTGCTGGAGCGCGCCGCGAAGCTCAACGACGCCAACGGCGCCGGCTCGCTCACCGCTCTGCCGGTCATCGAGACGCAGGCGAACGACGTGTCGGCCTACATCCCGACCAACGTGATCTCCATCACCGACGGCCAGATCTTCCTTGAGACGGACCTGTTCTACCAGGGCATCCGCCCGGCGGTGAACGTCGGCCTCTCGGTGTCGCGCGTGGGCTCCTCGGCCCAGACGAAGGCGATGAAGAAGGTCGCGGGCAAGATCAAGGGCGAGCTGGCGCAGTACCGCGAGATGGCGGCCTTCGCCCAGTTCGGCTCCGACCTCGACGCCACGACGCAGCGCCTGCTCAACCGCGGCTCGCGCCTGACCGAGCTCCTGAAGCAGCCGCAGTTCTCGCCGCTGAAGATGGAGGAGCAGGTCGCCGTGATCTATGCCGGTGTGAACGGCTATCTCGATCCGCTGCCGCTCAACCGCGTCCGCGCCTTCGAGGACGGTCTGCTCTCGCTGCTGCGCAGCAAGCACGCCGACATCCTCGAGTCGATCCGCGCTTCGAAGGATCTGTCGAGCGATACGGAAGCGAAGCTCAAGGACGTCGTCCAGACCTTCGCCAAGTCTTTCTCGTAAGACTTCCGTTCTCTTAAAGATCCAGCCGGAACTCCGGAGAGGGTAGGGCCGCTCGATGCCGAGCTTGAAAGACCTTCGAAACCGCATCGCCTCGGTCAAGGCGACGCAGAAGATCACCAAGGCCATGCAGATGGTGGCCGCCGCGAAGCTGCGCCGCGCGCAGAGCGCCGCGGAGGCCGCGCGTCCCTATGCGGAGCGCATGTCCACGGTGCTCGGCAATCTCGCGTCCGGCATCACCGTCGGGCCCGAGACGCCGCGTCTTCTGGCCGGCACCGGTTCCGACCGCGTCCACCTGCTGATCGTGTGCACCGCGGAGCGTGGGCTCTGCGGCGCCTTCAACTCCTCCATCGCCCGTCTCGCCCGCGACCATGCCAACCGGCTGCTCGCCGAAGGCAAGACGGTGAAGATCATCTGCGTCGGCAAGAAGGGCTACGACATTCTGCGTCGCCAGTTCAGCCAGCACATCATCGACCTCGTCGACCTGCGCTCGGTCCGCCAGATCGGTTTCGAGCAGGCCGACGGGATCGCCCAGAAGGTCCTCGCTCTCTTCGAGGCCGGCGAGTTCGACGTGGCGACGCTGTTCTACTCGCGCTTCCGTTCAGTGATCGCCCAGATCCCGACGGCGCAGCAGATCATCCCGGCACAGATCGAATCCGGCGGCGCTTCGTCCGAAGCGGTCTACGAGTACGAGCCCGAGGAAGGCGAGATCCTGGCGACGCTGCTGCCGCGGAACCTCACCGTGCAGATCTTCCGCGCGCTGCTGGAGAACGCCGCTTCCGAACAGGGCGCCCGCATGAGCGCCATGGACAACGCGACCCGCAACGCGGGCGAGATGATCAAGAAGCAGACGCAGACCTACAACCGGTCGCGCCAGGCGATGATCACCAAGGAACTGATCGAAATCATTTCGGGCGCCGAGGCGCTCTGACGAATCCGAGAGGAGCCTCACATGGCTAATACCGCTACCCCCGGCAAAGCAACCGGTCACATCACGCAGGTCATCGGCGCCGTCGTCGACGTTCAGTTCGACGGACACCTGCCGGAGATCCTCAACGCCCTCGAGACCACCAACCAGGGCAACCGCCTTGTGCTCGAGGTGGCCCAGCAGCTCGGCGAGAACACCGTGCGCTGCATCGCCATGGACACCTCCGAGGGCCTCGTTCGCGGCCAGGAGGTCTTCGACACGGGCGCGCCGATCTCGGTGCCCGTCGGCGCCGGCACCCTCGGCCGCATCATGAACGTCATCGGCGAGCCGGTGGACGAGGCCGGCCCCATCGTCGGCGAGGCCCAGCGCGCCATCCACCAGCCGGCCCCGTCCTATGCCGAGCAGTCCACCGAGGGCCAGATCCTCGTCACGGGCATCAAGGTCGTCGACCTGCTCGCTCCCTACGCCAAGGGCGGTAAGATCGGTCTCTTCGGCGGCGCCGGCGTCGGCAAGACCGTTCTCATCATGGAGCTCATCAACAACGTGGCGAAGGCGCACGGCGGCTACTCCGTGTTCGCCGGCGTCGGCGAGCGCACCCGCGAGGGCAACGACCTCTACCACGAGATGATCGAGTCCCGCGTGAACGTGAACCCGGCCGAGAACAACGGCTCGGCCGCCGGCTCCAAGTGCGCCCTCGTGTACGGCCAGATGAACGAGCCGCCGGGCGCCCGCGCCCGCGTCGCGCTCACCGGTCTGACCGTCGCCGAGCACTTCCGCGACCAGGGCCAGGACGTGCTGTTCTTCGTGGACAACATCTTCCGCTTCACCCAGGCGGGCTCCGAGGTGTCGGCGCTTCTCGGCCGCATTCCCTCGGCGGTGGGCTACCAGCCGACGCTGGCCACCGACATGGGCGCCCTGCAGGAGCGCATCACCACCACCACCAAGGGCTCCATCACCTCGGTGCAGGCCATCTACGTGCCCGCCGACGACCTGACCGACCCGGCGCCGGCCACCTCCTTCGCCCACCTGGACGCCACGACCGTGCTGTCGCGCTCGATCGCCGAGAAGGGCATCTACCCGGCGGTGGACCCGCTCGACTCGACCTCGCGCATGCTCTCGGCCGCCATCGTCGGCGAGGAGCACTACAATGTCGCCCGTCAGGTGCAGCAGGTGCTGCAGCGCTACAAGGCGCTCCAAGACATCATTGCGATCCTGGGCATGGACGAGCTCTCGGAAGAGGACAAGCTCACCGTGGCCCGCGCCCGCAAGATCGAGCGCTTCCTGTCGCAGCCCTTCCACGTGGCCGAAGTGTTCACCGGCTCGCCCGGCAAGCTCGTCGCGCTTGAAGACACCATCAAGGGCTTCAAGGGGCTGGTGAACGGCGAGTACGACCACCTTCCCGAGGCGGCCTTCTACATGGTCGGCACCATCGAGGAAGCCGTCGAGAAGGCCCAGCGCCTCGCGGCCGAAGCGGCCTAAGATTGCATCATGCGTTGTTCTGGAGCGTGCCCCACGCTCCGGAACAGTCTTGTCCAAGCGTATCTCCCAAACGATTCCCTCGCGGCCCCAGCCGACGGGATGACGAGGAGCTCAGATGGCTACCTTCAACTTCGAACTCGTCTCTCCTGAGCGCGTGCTGTTCTCCGGCGACGTCGACGCGGTCGTGCTGCCGGCGACGGAAGGCGACATGACGGTTCTGGCCGGCCATTCGCCGGTGATGACCACCCTCAAGACCGGGTTCCTCGTCATCACCAGCAATCCCGGCAACGGCCGCCGGATCCTGGTCCGCGGCGGTTTTGCCGACGTGAACCAGAACGGCCTCACGGTTCTGGCCGAGCGTGCGCTGCCGGCGGAGGAACTCACCCAGGAAATCCTCGACCACGAGATCCTGCAGGCCGAGATGGCCTACGACGCCACCAACGATCCCGCCGCCAAGCATGCGGCCGAGTCCGCCGTCGCGCAGCTGCGCGAGGCCAAGGCGGCCTTGAACTTCTGATCCTGAAACAACCCGGCCCCGAGCCGGGTTTTTCTTTCCATGGATCCCGCCGCACCGCTCATCCTTACGCTCCGCCTCGACGAGCGCTCCTTCGCCTTCTTCGACGGGCAGCGGCGGCGCTACTTTCCCCCCGAGCGAAACCTCATCCCGGCGCATCTGACGCTGTTCCACCATCTGCCGGGGGAACATCTCGCGCCTCTGGAGGAGCACATTGCGGCCCGCTGCTCAGGCCAGCACCCCTTCGCGCTCGACGTGACAGGCCTGCGCTCCCTCGGTCGCGGCGTCGCCTACACGCTCGCCTCCGCCGACCTCGCCGCGCTTCGCCACGATCTCGCGCATCACTGGGCAGAGTGGCTCAAGCCGCAAGACCGGCAGAAGCACCAGCCGCATGTGACCATCCAGAACAAGGTCGATCCGATCCAGGCTAGGGCTCTTCTGGAAGAGTTGAGCGACGGATTCACGCCGTTCCAGGTCACGGGCATAGGGTTAGACCTGTGGTGGTATCGCGGCGGGCCATGGGAGAAGGTGCGGACCATCGTGTTCGAGCCATAGTCTACCCAGGCTGTGGCCGGCCTTGCGCCGGCCATCCCGATCACATGAAAAGCTGCGCCTCTTCAAGCATCATCACCGGCCCTGTGCCGGTGATGATGCCAAACAAACGAGTCAGGCGTGGAGCACTACTCGCCCATCGCGATCAGGTTCGCATTGCCGCCCGCAGCCGCCGTGTTGATCGTCACCGTCTGCTCGGTGGCAAAGCGCAGGAGGTAGTGCGGTCCGCCCGCCTTCGGTCCCGTGCCGGAGAGCCCATGGCCGCCGAAGGGCTGCACGCCCACCACCGCGCCGATCATGTTGCGGTTCACGTAGACGTTGCCCACCGACAAGGCCTCGACCACACGCTCGACCGTGGCGTCGATGCGCGAATGCACGCCCAGCGTCAGGCCGTAGCCGGTGCCCTCGATCGCCTGCAGCACCTCCTCCAGGCGATCCGCCCTGTAGCGCACCACGTGGAGCACCGGGCCGAACACCTCCTGGGCGAGATCATGTGGCCGGTTGAGCTCGAAGATGTGCGGCGCCACATAGGTGCCCGTCGCCGGCGCCTCGCCCGCGTAATGCACCTTGGCCTGGCGCTTCATGGCCGCGATATGGGCATCGAGCTTGTCCTTCGCCTCCCGGTCGATCACCGGACCCACATGGGTCGAGATTTGCCGCGGGTCGGCGATCTTCAACTCGCGCGCATTGCCGGCGATCATCTCGATCATCCGGTCGGCCACGTCCTCCTGCACGCAGAGCAGGCGCAGGGCCGAGCAGCGCTGACCCGCCGAGCGGAAGGCGGAGGTCACCACGTCGTCCGCGACCTGCTCGGGCAGCGCGGTGGCATCCACGATCATGGCGTTGATGCCGCCGGTCTCGGCGATGAGCGGCACGATGGCCGCGTCCTTGTTGGCGAGCGTTCGGTTGATGATGCGCGCCACCTCCGTGGAGCCCGTGAAGACCACGCCGGCGACATCCTTGTGCTCCACGAGCCGGGCGCCGACGCGGCCGTCGCCGGGCACCAGATGCAGTGCCGTCTTCGGCACGCCGGCCTCGTGCAGGATGCGCACGGCAAGATCCGCAACCAGCGGCGTCTGCTCGGCGGGTTTTGCGACGACCGCATTGCCGGCCATCAGTGCGGCGCTGACCTGCCCGAGGAAAATGGCGAGGGGGAAGTTCCAGGGCGAGATCGCCACGAACACTCCGCGGCCGCGCAGGCGCAGCACGTTGCTCTCGCCGGTCGGTCCCGGCATGAGGTCGCCTTCGCCGAACAGGGTGCGTCCCTGAACGGCGTAGTAGCGCAGAAAGTCGATCGCCTCGCGCACTTCCGAGAGCGCGTCGTCGAGGGTCTTGCCGGCTTCCAGCTGCAGCAGGTGCAGCAGCGCGCCGCGGCGCTCCTCAAGGAGGTCGGCGGCGCGCTGGAGCGCCAAGGCGCGGATGTCGGCCTCCGTGCGGCTCCACTTCGCGAAGCCCTTATGGGCGGCTGCCATCGCGCGGTCCGCCACTTCCGCAGAGGCCTCCGTCACCTGCCCAGCGACCGTGCTGCCGTCGATCGGGCTGACCACGGGGCGGGAGGTGCCGGATGCCGCCTTGCCGTCGATCAGCGGCTCGGCCTTGAAGCTCTGCTGACCGGCCTTCCGGATCTCGGCCAGCAGCGCCTCGAGCGAGGCCCGGTGGCCGAACTCCACGCCGCGCGAATTGGTGCGCTCAGGCCCGTAGAGATCGCGCGGCAGCGGCAGCTTGGGATGGCGGGCCTTGTCGGCAGAGACGATGATGTCGGCGGGGCGTTTGAGCAGTTCATGCACCGGCACGTTCGGGTCCGCCGCCACGGAGACGAAGGAAGAGTTCGCCCCGTTCTCCAGAAGCCGGCGCACGAGATAGGCCAGAAGATCGCGGTGGCCGCCCACCGGCGCATAGGCGCGGCAGGCCAAGCCCGGGTTGTCTTCCAGCAGGCGCGCATAGAGCGCCTCGCCCATGCCGTGCAGGCGCTGGAACTCGTAGCCTTCCGTGCCGCCGGCGCGCTCGATGATGGAGGCGACGGTCAGCGCGTTGTGCGTGGCGAATTGCGGGTAGATCCGCGGGCGAAGGGAGAGCATCTTCTCGGCGCAGGCCATGTAGTGGAGGTCCGTCATCGCCTTGCGGGTGAAGACCGGATAGTCGTCGAGACCGCGCTCCTGGGCGCGCTTCACCTCGGTATCCCAGTAGGCGCCTTTCACGAGGCGAACCATCAGCTGACGATTGTAGCGCTCGGCCATGGCGGCAATGGCATCGATCACGGAGCCGGCGCGCTTCTGATAGGCCTGGATGGCGAGGCCAAAGCCCTTCCAGCCGGCGAGGGACGGGTCGGCGAGCACGGCTTCGATCACCTCGAGCGACAGCTCGAGCCGGTCGGCCTCCTCCGCATCGACGGTGAAGTTGAGGTCGTAGGATTTCGCCTTCCGAGCGAGTTCCACCACCAGCGGCACCAACTCGCGCATCACACGCTCGCAGCTCGTAGCCTCGTAGCGCGGGTGCAGGGCTGAGAGCTTCACCGAGATGCCGGGGCGGTTCGGCAGGGGCTCGTTGCCGGCAGACCGCCCGATGGCATCAATGGCGGAGGCGTAGGATTCGAAATAGCGGTGCGCGTCCTCCGCGGTGCGGGCGCCTTCGCCCAGCATGTCGAAGGAATAGCGGTAGATCCGGCCCTTGGAGGAGGAGGCGCGCTTGAGGGCCTCCTCGATGGTCTGGCCGAGCACGAAATGGTTGCCCATCACCCGCATGGCCTGGCGGGTGGCGGTGCGCACGGCGGGCAGGCCCAGGCGCTTGGTGAGCTGGCGCAGAATGCCCTCCGGCGTCTCGCCCGGCTGGATCACCCGGGCCGTGATGCCAAGCGCCCAGGCCGAGGCCGAGACGAGGAAGGCGTCGGATTTCGCCTCATGGCCGGCGAAATCGGCCTGCCCCAGCTTGTCCTCGATGAGCCGGTCGGCGGTGGCGGCATCCGGCACCCGGAGCAGGGCCTCGGCCAGCACCATGAGGGCGAGGCCCTCCTTGGTGGAGAGCGCGTATTCCCGCAGCATCTCCTCGACGCCTCCGAGCCCGCCGCCCTTGGCGCGGATCGCTTCGATCAGGCGGGTGGCCTGCTCGTCCACGCGCCTCTCCCGCTCCGGGGAGAGGCGGGAGCCGGCCAGCAGCCGGGCTGCGATGGCCTTGTCGTCTTCCGCGAAAGGAGGGTTGAAGGGCAGGGCGGTGCCGGGGGCAGGATTCATCGGGGCGTCCTCTCAGGTTTTCCGGAAATATATGAGGGGAATGTCCGTGCTTCGATGGCAAAATGCGCATTTCTGCCTTAAGAACAGCGGCAGAAGAGGAGAAAGGCCGTGTAAATGGCGGAACTCGACCGGATCGATCGCAAGATCCTCAAGCACCTCCAGAGCGATGGCCGCATCGCCACCGTGGATTTGGCCGAGAAGGTCGGGCTGTCGCCCACCTCCACCAGCGAGCGGGTCAAGCGGCTGCAGCGGGAGGGCTATATCGCCGGCTACGGAGCGAGGCTCGATCCGCACCGGCTTGGCCTCGAGCTTCTCGTCTTCGTGGAGGTCTCCCTCGACAAGACGACGCCGGACGTGTTCGAGAAATTCGCCGAGGCCGTGAAGCGCGCGCCCGAAGTCCTGGAATGCCACATGGTGGCAGGTGGCTTTGATTACCTGGTGAAAACCCGCGTCGCCGACATGGCCGCCTACCGCCGCTTCCTCGGCGAGATCCTGCTGGCGCTTCCGGGCGTGAAGGAGACGCGCACCTACGCGGTGATGGAGGAGGTCAAGAGCGACGGGGCGCTGCCGGTGTAGAGACCCGCATACGTCATGGCCGGGCTTGTCCCGGCCATCCCGATACTGAGAGGCTCAGCCTCTCGCTGAAGTGGGATCACCGGCACAAGGCCGGTGATGACGATTGAAGAAGGTTACCTTACCCGGAAACAACCTCCTGCTCGTCCTTCGTCTTCCACAGGGAGAAGACCACGCCCCCCGCGATCAGAGCAAGAGTCACGCCCAGCGAGATGGAGGGATCGAGCTTGCCCACGAGCTGGTTCCAGAAAATCTTGCCGCCGATGAACACGAGCACCAGCGCCAGGGCATATTTCAGGTAATGGAACCGGTGCACCATGGCGGCCAGGGCGAAGTAGAGCGCCCTCAAGCCGAGGATGGCCATGATGTTGGCGGTGTAGACCACGAAGGTGTCCGTGGTGATGGCGAAGATCGCCGGCACCGAATCCACCGCGAAGATCAGGTCGGCGACGTTGATCACCACGAGGGCCAGGAAGAGCGGGGTCGCCCAGGTGACGATCTTGCCCGTTTTCGGATCGGGTTCGCGCACGAAGAAGTGCTGATCGTGAAGCCGGTTCGTCACCCGCATGTGTTTGCGCAGGAGGCGGACGAACGGATTCTTCTCGATGTCCGGGTCGCTCTCTGGAACGATCAGCATCTTGATGCCGGTCGCGATGAGGAACGCGCCGAAGATGTAAAGCATCCAGGCATATTCCTGCACCAGCGCGGCGCCGAGCGCGATCATGATGCCGCGCAGAACGATGACGCCGATGATGCCCCACACGAGAGCGCGGTACTGGTATTTTCGGGGGATCGCGAAATAGCTGAAGATCAGCGAGATCACGAAGACATTGTCGATGGACAGTGACTTCTCGATGAAGAAGCCCGTGAAGTAGGCGATGCCCGCATGGCTGCCGTCCTGGGTTGTCAAGAGGCCATTCTCGAACGACCACCAGATATAGGCGCCGAAGAGCACCGCAATCCCGACATAGAAGGCAGACAGGAGGAGACTCTCCTTCACGCCGAGTTCCTTGTCCTTCTTGTTCAGGACGCCGAGATCGAAGGCGAGGAGAAAAATGACAAGGCTCAAGAAGGCCGTCCAAATCCAGACGGGCTTTCCCAGCCATTCCACAAGGAGGAATTCTGGCATAACCGGACCTATGATTGCTTCTGTTCAAGCATCGGCTCCGACATCACGGACGCTTTCTCGTCCGCCAGAGGGGCCCGGTCACCGATGGGATGCAACGTGGGTACGACCTCCAGGACCGTCAAGAGACCCGGCTCCTGGAATTTTTGCTCAAAATTTTGTCAAATGCCGGTCTCGAGGGCATGGATGCCGCGGCAAGAGACTTGACCCCCGCCCCGGTTCTGCTTGCATGGTCAAGAACAGGGCAGGCAGCCGAAAAGGGCGCCACGAGACCCAGGCGACAATCAACAGAGGTGACGGTGATGGCTGCGGATCGTTCGACAAAGGCAAGATGGCTCACGGGGATGCTGGCAGGCGCTGCCGCGCTCCTCGGCACGGCGGCTGCCCAGGCCCAGACCCCGGTGCGATTTTCCCTCGACTGGCGCTGGGAGGGGCCGGCCGCTCCCTTCGCGGTGGCGCTCGACAAGGGCTACTTCAAGGCCGAGGGCCTCGATGTCACCATCGATCCGGCGGCGGGTTCCCGCGAACCGATCTCCCGGGTCGCCTCGGGCACCTACGATGTGGGCTTCGGGGACGTGAACTCCCTTGTGCGCTTCCGCGACGAGAACCCGGGCACCGGCATCAAGGCGGTGATGGTGATCTATGACCGGCCGCCCTTCGCCATCATCGGGCGCAAGAGCCGCGGCATCACCAAGGAGGTGTCGAGCCTGCAGGGCAAGAAGTTCGGCGCGCCCGCCGCCGACGGCGCCTATGCGCAATGGCCGATCTTCAAGACGGTCAACAAGATCGACGACTCGAGCATGAGGTTTGAGAACGTGGGCTTCCCCGTGCGCGAGCCCATGCTGGCCCAGGGAGAGGTCGACGCGGTGTTCGGCTTCTCCATGTCGTCCTACATCAACCTGAAGTCCCGCGGCGTCCCGGCGGACGACATCGTCGTCCTGCCCATGAGCGATTACGGCGTGGATCTCTACGGCAACACGATCATCGTCTCCCAGAAGTTCGCGCAGGAGAAGCCGGAGGCCGTGAAGGGCCTGCTGCGTGCGATCATGAAGGGCGTGCAGGATACGGTGAAGGATCCCTCGAGCGCGGTGGACGCGGTGATCAAGCGCAACGACGTGGCCAAGAAGGACGTGGAGCTCGAGCGCCTCAGGATGGTGCTGGAGCAGAACATGATCACCCCCTGGGTGAAGGAGAACGGTTTTGGCGGCATCGACAAGGCGCGCTTCGCCAAGGCCCTCGATCAGATCGGCCTGACCTTCACCTACAAGGCCAAGCCCGGCGTGGAGGACGTGTTCACGGATCAGTTCCTCCCGGCCGCGGACCAGCGGAAGGTGAATTGATCGTTCTCTGTCACCCTCCCCTTGAGGGGGAGGGTCGCGTGCATCGCGAGCGGGGTGGGGTGGGAAACGCTACGTTCTGCAAGGTCGCGCTTCCCACCCCACCTCGGCTCTTCGAGCCGATCCTTCCCCTCAAGGGGAGGATAAAAGCGGAGCGTCCTTTGTCTGTCTTTGTCGAACTTCACGACGTGACCCATGTCTATGCGCGGGCCGAGGATGGCCTGCCGGCCGTCCAGAACCTGAATCTCAAGGTGAACGAAGGCGAGTTCGCCGCCATCGTCGGGCCTTCGGGCTGCGGCAAGTCCACCCTGATGAAGCTCGCCACCGGATTGCAGTTCCCCCGGGAGGGAGCGGTGATCGTGGGCGGCAGGCAAGTCGGGGCGCCGGTGAAGCTCGCGGGCATGGCGTTCCAGAACCCGACCATGCTGCCCTGGCGCACCACCCTCGACAACATCCTTCTGCCCCTCGAGATCGTGGAGCCCCACCGCTCGCGCCTGCGCCGGCACAAGGCGGAGTATGTGGCGAAGGCCGAGAGCCTGCTCGCCCAGGTTGGCCTGAAGGGACAGGGGCACAAGTTCCCCTGGCAGCTCTCCGGCGGCATGCAGCAGCGCGCCTCCCTGTGCCGCGCCCTCATCCACGAGCCCAAGCTCCTCATGCTCGACGAGCCTTTCGGCGCCCTCGACAGCTTCACCCGCGAGGAGTTGTGGTGCGTGATGCGCGATCTGCATGCGGCGCAGAAGGTCACGATCATCCTCGTCACCCACGACCTGCGCGAGGCGGCGTTCCTGGCCGACCGCATCTTCTGCATGAGCGCGCGGCCCGGGCGCATCGTCGCCGAGCGGAGGGTGGAGTTCCCGAGGCCCCGCGATCTCGACATCACCTATACGCCCGAATTCTCCGAACTCGTCCATGAGCTGCGCGGCCACATCGCGCAGGCGCGCCAGGCGGCTTGAGACACCCATGAAAACCAGGAACCAGCTCGTCTTCGCGCCGTGGGTCTTCACCATCGGCTTCTTCGTTCTCTGGGAGGTGCTCTGCCGCGTCCTGAAGATTTCGAGCTTCATCCTGCCGGCGCCCTCCACGATCCTGTGGGCCGTGTGGGAATACCGCAGCCAGCTCACCTATCACGCTTTCCACACGCTCTGGATGACCCTGGCGGGGTTCGGTCTTGCAGTGGGCTTCGGCCTCCTGCTCGGCATGCTCCTCGGCTCCTCGCGGCTCGTCAATGCGGGCACCTACCCGCTGCTGGTGGGCTTCAACTCGATCCCCAAGGTCGCCGTGGTGCCGATCCTGGTGTTCTGGTTCGGCGTCGGCTGGGTGCCGCCGGTGCTCACCGCCTTCCTGATCTCGTTCTTTCCCATCGTAGTGAATGTGGCCACCGGCATCGCTACGGTTGAGCCGGAAATGGAGGACGTGTTGCGTGCGCTCGGCGCCTCGAAGCGCGACATCGTGTTCAAGGTGGGCGTGCCGCGCGCGATGCCCTATTTCTTCGGCTCGTTGAAGGTGGCGATCACGCTCGCCTATGTGGGCTCCGTCATCGGCGAGCAGAACGCGTCGAACGTCGGAATCGGCAACCTGCTCACCCGAGCCTCGGCGGCCTTCGAGGTGCCCCTGGTCTGGGCCGCTCTCGTGGTGCTCGCGGTGCTCGGCGTGATCATGTACGCGGTCACGGCCTATGCGGAGCGCTCCATGACCGGCTGGGCGCAGCGCTCGCAGATGGCAGCCTAAAGCATGATCCGGAAAAGTGGGTACCGGTTTTCCGAAACGATCATGCGAGGCTTAAGCATCTAGCGCCTCAACGACAGGGGATTGTCGGAGAGCGCCGCCGCATCGGGCTGGTCGACGGCGGGCTTGCCGAGAAAAGCGTTCCAGAGCTTTTCCACCATCTCGCGCTCGAGGTCGTCCACGATGAAGACGATGCGGCTGCGCCGGTCCTCGCTCGGCCAGCGCGGCAGGATGGCGGGAACGTGGATCACGTGCTGCACGCCGTGGATGACCACCGGATGCTCAGGATCCTCGGCCAGCGCCACGAGGCCCTTCACACGCAGCAGCTTCGCGCCCTGGGACGAGCGCAGGAGATCCAGGAACATGTCGAGCGTGCCCTGGCGGATCGGCCGGTCGCTGGTGAGGCAGAAGGCGCGGATCTTCTCGTCGTGCCGGTTCACGTCATGATGGTGGTGACCATGGCCATGGCCGTGATGATGGTGATGGCCGTGCTGATGCGCATGGCTTTCCCGCTCCGCCTCCTCCACAGCCTCCGTCCGCAGCCACTCGGCCACGTCGGCAATCCTGCCCTCGAGATCGAAGAGGCCCCCGGCGATGACGGCGTCAGTCGGGGCATCTGCCGTGAGCAGGGTTGCGCCGGGATTGAGCCGGTGCAGCCTCTCCCGAAGCTCCCGGAGTGCTGCCGCGTCGGAGATCAGGTCCGTCTTCGTGATGACGATGCGCTCCGCAACGGCCGCCTGCTTCACCGCTTCGCGATGCGCATCGAGGGTCGCAGCCCCGTTCACCGCGTCGACCACCGTCACCACGCCCTCGACCGCATAGCGCATCGACAGGTACGGGTGATAGAGCACCGCATGCAGGATCGGCGCCGGATCGGCGAGGCCCGTGGTCTCGATGAGCACGCGCCTGAAGGGCAGGATGCGGCCGTTGTCGCGCTTGCGCAGCAGGTCTTCCAGGGTCGCGATCAGGTCGCCGCGCACCGTGCAGCAGAGGCAGCCGGCGGAGAGCAGCACCATGCCTTCGTCCACCGTCTCCACCAGCAGATGGTCGAGGCCGATCTCCCCGAACTCGTTGATGATGACCACGCTGTCCTGCAGGGCGGGATCTTTCAGGAGCCGGTTGAGCAGGGTGGTTTTGCCCGAGCCCAGGAAGCCCGTGAGAATGGTGAGCGGGATGGGGGCAGGAGTGGTCATCGGGCTGTTCGTCATCGGTTTCAATCCGCAATCGGCACCAGCGGCGCATCCTTGAGGCGGCGCTGCTCCAGGAGAACGTTGGCGACGATCGCCGCCAGCACAAGGGTACCCCCCGCGATCTGGAGGGGGGACAGGGCCTCGTTCAGGATCAGGGCCGAGGAGATCGCGGCCACCACCGGCTCGGTGCAGTAGATGATGCCGGCCGCCACCGCCGTGATGCGGTTGAGGGCGAGAAACTGCAGCACGAAGCCGAACACGTAGCCGCCGATGGTCATCGCAACCGCGAAGGGCGCAAGGGCCAGCACCGAGGGCGGCGCGAACTGTCCTGCGGCGAGGCTGATCAGCGCCGCCGTCGGCAGCACGAGCAGGTGGATCCAGAAGGTCTTGGCCATCACGCCCGTTCTGCGGCAGCGCGCGGCGGCGAAGAACTGGATTGCCGTGGCGATGCTCGCGCCGAAGGCCAGCGCGAGGCCTCTCCAGTCGAGATCGCCGAAAGCGGGGCCCACCACCATGACGACGCCGAGGGTCGCAACGCCCACGACGCCCAGCAAGGCGGGCGTCAGCCTCGTGCCCTCCACGAAGGGGCTCGCCAGCACGATCAGGATCGGGAAGGTGTAGAACACCACCGCCGCCACGGTGACCGGGATGAAGGCCACCGAGGAGAGATAGCAGATGCCCACGAAGGCCGTTGCGACGCCGAGGAGGAGGAGCGTGCCCCTTTCCTCCCGCGCCGCCTTCAGGGAACTTCTCGCCACGGCGGCGACGATCCCCACCAGGACCAGCATCAGGAACACCCGGTAGACCACGATGGCCGATCCGCTCGCGCCAGCGAAGGATGCCATGCGGGCATAGACGATGTTGAAGCCGTAGAGGCTCGCCGAGACGAGGGCGAAGATCAGGCCGTTGGCAGGGGAGGAGTTGGTCATGGCGGGGTCGATGTGCGGGCTCGAACCGTTCGCCCGGATGCCGGCGAATTGCAAGAGGGCCGGAGAGTGCCGGCAAGCAAAACGCCCGGTCGGTGACCGGGCGCTGCGAAGGGTTGGGCTGCCTGCCTCAGTTGGCGACGGCCTTGGGCTTGCCCGCCGCATCCGCCTTCTGCGGCGGCTTGGCCTTCATGTCGAAGGGAGCCGCGGGCTTGGCCGGGGGCTTGGGAGCCGTGCCGGTCACCGGCTTGACGGTAACGCTCACCCGCGGTTGTGCCTTGCCGGGAGCATTGGCCTGGGCGGGCTTCTTCTCGGGCGTCGCGGCGGCTTCTGTCCCGGTGTCGTCCTTGGCCGCCTCGGCGGCCGGCGCCTTGTCCTTCTTGGGTGCTGCAGCCTTCTTGGTCTTGGCCCTGCGGGCCTGCTCCGCGGCAGCTTCCGCGGCGGCCTGGGCCGCGAGCTCGGCCTCGGAAGGCGGGTTCAGGCCGACCCAGACCCGCTCCGGCTGCACGGCCGCGCGGGGTCCGAGCACGGTGCGCGTCGGCTTGTCGGGCGTATCGCCCGCAAACGCCATCACCTCGGAGGAGAAGAGGTTGGGGATGTTGCTGTCCGTCTCGGCAACGACCGGGGCGTCATCCTCCTGGGGCATGGGCCCGCGCCGGTCGCAGATGACCGGGCGCATGTCCGGCGGGGTGGTATTGGCCGAGGCGGGCAGGGCCGTGAGTTCCGGGTTGGTGAAGTTCACCTTGCTGCTGAAGCCGCGGTCGAACAGTTCGGCCGCCTTGATGGTGCGCTCGTTGGCGGAGGGGGCGCCGAGCACGACCGTGATGAGATGGCGGCCGTTGCGGGTGGCGCTCGCCACCACGTTGAAGCCTGAGGAGCAGATGAAGCCGGTCTTCATGCCGTCGGCGCCGGGATAGCGGCCGATGAGCCCGTTGGTGTTGCGCATGATGCGGCGGCCGAACTGGATGGCGCCGATGTCGAACAGGTCCCTGTACTCGGGGAAGTCCAGCAGCAGGGCGCGGGCGAGGATCGCCATGTCGCGCGCCGTAGTCTGGTTGCGCTCGTCGGGCAGGCCGTGGGGGTTGGCGAAGTGGCTGCTCACCATGCCCAAGCGCCGGGCATGAGCATTCATCAGCTCCGAGAAGCCCTCGATCGAACCGCCGATATTCTCCGCAATGGTGGCGGCGACATCGTTGGCAGACTTCACCATCATGATCTTGAGGGCGTTGTCGAGCCGGATCTCCGTGCCGGGCTTGAAGCCCATCTTGGACGGGGGCAGGGCAGCCGCCTTGTCGGACACGATGAGGAGCGTGTCCATGCCAATCTGGCCGGACTTGACCTTCTCGAGCGCCACATAGGCCGTCATCAGCTTGGTGATGGAGGCCGGGAACCAGGGATCCGTCGCCCGCTCGGCGTGGAGGACGCGCCCGGATTCGAGCTCGACGACAAGGGCAGGGCCACCGGCAGCCATGGCCTGGCCGCTCAGGAGGGCGGCAAGGGAGAAGGCTGCGACGCGGAGGGCTCGGCTAACGTTCATACGGAACGACTCCTTGGCTTCGTTCGACGGTCGGAGAGGGTCTCGACGGCCCCGCCTGTCAGCTGGGCCATATTTATCCCCAAACCCTGGCCTTGGCTAGGTTGGGTGGTTTGTTGCTTGGTTTAAACCCCTCTTCTTAACGAAGTCCGTGGCAAGAGAGTGGCGAGAGAGCGGCAGGGTTCGAGACCGACATGGATGTATCCCTCTTCTGGATTCCGGCAACCCTGGCCGCCGCAGCGGCGCAGACAGGCCGCAACGCCACCCAGCGGCGGCTGACCGAAACCATCGGCACCGTGGGCGCAACCCAGATCCGGTTCCTCTACGGCTTTCCCTTCGCGCTCCTCGCCCTGGCGGCCATGAGCCTCGTCACCGGCGAGGCCGCGCCTGCGCCGAACCCCGCCTTCCTGCTCTATGCCCTGGCCGGAGCCGTCGCCCAGATCCTCGCCACCGCCCTGATGCTCGCCGCCATGCGGGAGCGCGCCTTCTCCGTCGTGACCGCCTATACCAAGACGGAGCCGGTGCAGGTGGCCCTGTTCGGCTTCCTGCTTCTCGGCGATCCCCTGACGCCGGCCATGGCAGTCGCCATCGCGGTGGCAACCGCGGGGGTCGTGCTGATGTCGGCGAAGCCCGGCACCGGCTTGGCCTCGTCCGGCCTGAAGCCCGTTGTCTTCGGCCTCGCCTCCGGAGCCTTCTTTGCGCTCGCGGCCATCGGCTTTCGCGGCGCCATCCTGGCGCTCGAACAGGGCTCGCCCCTGATCCGGGCCTCGACGACCCTGGTCTGGAGCCTGGGGATCCAGACGGCCATCCTCCTGCTCTGGCTCGGCCTTCTCGACCGCAAGGCCCTGATGGCGAGCTTCGCCGCTTGGCGGCCCTCCCTCGGGGCAGGCTTCCTCGGCGCGCTCGCCTCCCAGTTCTGGTTCATCGGCTTCGCGCTGACCACCGCCGCCAATGTGCGCACCCTGGCCTTGGTGGAGGTTCTGATGGCGCAGGCGGTCTCCCACCGCTTCCTGGCCCAGGCGACCTCGCGGCGGGAGCTTGCCGGCATGATGCTGATCCTCGGGGGCGTTGCCCTGCTGCTCCTCGCGCAGGGCTAGCTTGTCCCTGCGGCAGCTGCATGATAACGGATAACGTTACAAATCGAGCCGTTCGACCCCGGATCCGTTTCCATGACCGATGCTCCTGCCGACGCCGTGCAACCTGCCTACCGCGTGCTCCAGGTCGGCGACCCCGTGCCGTGGTTCAAGCAGAACTCCACCAGCAACCCGCAATTCAGCTTCGATACGGTGGCCGGCCGCTACATCGTCCTGTGCTTCTACGGCATGGGCGCGGACGAGGTCGGAAAGGCGACTCTGGCCTCGTTCCAGGAGCAGCACCGCTCCCTCTTCGACGACGAGAAGATCGCCCTGTTCGGCGTGAGCTTCGACCCCTCGGACCAGTCGGAGGGGGGCGCGAGGCAGATCGTGCCGGGCATCCGCCATTTCTGGGACTTCGACGGATCGGTCGGGCGGCTCTACGGCGCCCTGCCGCGCAATGTCCAGCCGGGCCAAGGCCCGGTGCCGATCCGCCGCTTCTGGATGGTGCTCAACCCCTCCTTGCGCGTGCGCGCCATCTTCCCCTTCGAGGAGGATGGCAGCGACCGGGAGAAGGTGATGGCCTATCTCCGGGCCCTGCCGCCGGTCAGCCTTTATGCCGGCTTCGAATTGCCGGCTCCGGTGCTCGTGATCCCGGACGTGTTCGAGCCCGAGTTCTGCCAGAACCTCATCGGCCTCTACGAGAAGCATGGCGGCGAGGAATCCGGCTTCATGCGCGAGGTCGACGGCAAGACCGTCGCGGCACACGACCCCAGCCACAAGCGGCGCAAGGACTACACGATCACGGATCCCAATCTGATCCGGCAGGTGCAGCACCGCATCATCCGCCGCGTCAATCCCGAGATCGAGCGGGTGCATTTCTTCAAGCCCTCGCGCATGGAGCGCTACATCGTCTCCTGCTATGCGGCGGAGGATGGCGGGCATTTTCGCGCGCACCGGGACAACACGACGAGCGGCACCGCCCATCGGCGCTTCGCGGTATCGATCAACCTCAACAGCGATTTCGAGGGCGGGGAGGTCAGCTTCCCGGAATACGGGCCGCGCAGCTACAAGGCGCCTCCCGGCGGGGCCGTGGTGTTCTCCTGCCCGCTCCTCCATGCGGTATCTAAGGTCACCAGAGGCCGCCGCTTCGCCTTCCTGCCCTTCCTCTACGACGAGGAGGCCGCGAAGGTGCGCGAGGCGAACAACGCCAAGCTCGGGGAGGGCGTGGGCGCCTACAAGGCCTGAGCGCCGTTCAGGGCAAGGGCCAGAGGCAGGATGATGTCCCGCGTGAGCGGGGCGAGGGGCCTGTTCCCCGGCCGGCCCGGATCGACCCAGGCGGCTTCCGCGATTTCGGCCCGACAGCCGATCTCGCCCGACAGTTCCGCCGCATAGACCGTAGCCCGAACCCATTGCCCCGGCTCGTTGGCGGCCGGGGCCTCGAAGGTGCCGAGGCTGCGTGTCGATGCCTCGGCGAGGCCGCAGCCGAGCTCCTCCCGGATCTCCCGGGCGAGGGAGGCGAGATCGCTCTCGCCTGGCTCGCGCTTGCCGCCGGGCTGCATGAAGCTCCGAGTGCCGCGCTTGCGCACCAGCAGGACCTGCCCGTGCTCGTTGCGGACGAGAGCGGTGACGATTTCGATCACCGCTCGCCCGCCCTGATCCATTTGTCGACCTTCGGCGGCTCGTAGGCCTGGATCGCCTCGATCAGCGCCGCGGGTTCGTTCTCGACGATCAGCATGGCGCGGTGGATCGGCTTGACGAAGCCGCGCGCGACCACGTCGTCCAGGAAGTCCGTGAGCTTGTCGTAGAAGCCGCCGGCATTGAGCAGGGCGCAGGGCTTGCGGTGGTAGCCGAGCTGCGCCCAGGTCCAGACCTCGAACAGCTCCTCGAAGGTGCCGAGGCCGCCGGGCAGGGCGATGAAGCCGTCGGCGAGTTCCGCCATGAGCGCCTTGCGCTCGTGCATGGAGCCCACCACCCGCAGGTCGCTCAAGGACCGGTGCGCGATCTCCTTGTCCACCAGGGCCTGCGGCATGACACCGATTACATGGCCGCCCTTGGCCAGAACCGCGTCGGCCACCGCGCCCATGAGGCCGACGGAGGCCCCGCCATAGACGAGGCTGATGCCCCTGGCGGCCAGGCTCTCCCCCAGCGCCCGCGCCGTGTCGAGGTAGACGGGATCCTGCCCGGCACTGGAGCCGCAGAAGACGCACAGGCGCATGGAGATCTCCTCGTGATTCGTGCCGTCCCCTCGATGAACGACAGGACGCGCCCATGCTCAAGAGGCAGGACGGGCAGGCGCATCTCCGACTTGCTGAAAGGCGCAAAGATCGCCACCTTGTCCCCAACGACACGATCCTTGAGGAGACTTCCATGACAGCCTGCATCGTCGGCTGGGCCCATACCCCCTTCGGCAAGCTCGACGCCGAGACCGTCGAGAGCCTGATCGTCCGCGCGGCCAGCGAGGCGCTGGAGCATGCCGGCATTGGGCCCGAGGATGTGGACGAGGTGGTTCTCGGTCATTTCAACGGCGGCTTCTCCCCGCAGGACTTCACGGCTTCCCTCGTGTTCCAGGCCAGTGACCGCTTCCGGTTCAAGCCGGCAACCCGGGTCGAGAACGCCTGCGCCACGGGTTCCGCCGCCGTGCACCAGGCGATCAAGACCATCGAGGCCAAGCGTGCCAGGACCGTGCTCGTGGTGGGCGTCGAGCAGATGACCCGCACGCCCGGCCCTGAGATCGGCAACATCCTGCTGCGCTGTTCCTACGTGCCGGAGGACGGCGAGACGCCGGGCGGCTTCGCGGGCGTGTTCGGCAAGATCGCAGGCACCTATTTCCAGCGCTACGGCGACCAGTCGGATGCGCTCGCGATGATCGCCGCCAAGAACCACAAGAACGGAGTCGACAACCCCTATGCCCAGATGCGCAAGGATCTGGGCTTCGAGTTCTGCCGCGCCGAGAGCGACAAGAATCCTTACGTCGCAGGCCCCCTCAAGCGCACCGACTGTTCCCTGGTCTCGGACGGTGCGGCGGCGCTCGTCATCGCCGATACGGAAACGGCGCTTCGCATGAAGCGGGCGGTGGCCTTCCGCGCCACGGCCCATGCGCAGGATTTCCTGCCCATGTCCAAGCGCGACATCGTTCAGTTCGAGGGCTGCGCGGAAGCCTGGCGGCGGGCGCTCGATCAGGCGGGCATTCAGCTCTCGGACCTCTCCTTCGTCGAGACCCACGACTGCTTCACCATCGCCGAGCTCATCGAGTACGAGGCCATGGGCCTGACCCCTCCGGGCCAGGGGGCGATCGCGATCAAGGAGGGCTGGACCAACCGCGACGGCAAGCTGCCGGTGAACCCCTCCGGCGGCCTCAAGGCCAAGGGTCACCCCATCGGCGCCACGGGCGTCTCCATGCACGCGCTCTCCGCCATGCAGCTCTGCGAGGACGCCGGCGGCATCCAGGTCAGGAACCCGGTGCTCGGCGGCATCTTCAACATGGGCGGCGCCGCGGTGGCGAATTATGTGAGCGTGCTCGAGCGGATTAAGTGACGAGGCCCCGCGGCCTCATTCCCCCGGCGCCTTGGCCTGGATGGCCAGGGCGTGCAGCCCCCGGTCGAAGGCGCCTTTCAGGGTGTCGTTGACGAGGCGGTGACGCTCGATCCGGCTCTTGCCGGAGAAGGCTTCCGACACGATATGAATACGGAAGTGAGTTTCACCGCCCTCCCGCCATCCTGCATGGCCGTGATGCTTCTCTGATTCGTCGGTGACGGTCAGTTCGGTCGGCTGCAGGTTCTCCTGCAAAGTCTGTGTGATCCAGCGGGCGAGGGTCATGCTGATTGTTAAAGCCTTTTTGAACGGGTCTGCGGCCAAAAGCGTTCAGGCCTTGGCGCGGGGCCTGAAGCCACTCATAATCATTGAACCATGGATCTCAACTCGCCTCTTTTCGACCGCATCCGGATCAAGCCTTCCTGCGAGGAGCCGCAGGAGGCCAAGGGGCCTGTCTGCGAGCATCCCTCCTGCAAGGCGGCGGGCGAATACCGCGCGCCCAAGGGCCGGGACCGGGAGGGGCAGTACTTCCGCTTCTGCCTGCAGCACGTGCGCGAGTACAACGCCTCCTACAACTACTTCGCGGGCATGTCGGATACCGCCGTCGCGGCCTTCCAGAAGGACTCCGTCATCGGCCACCGGCCCACCTGGGCCATGGGCGTGAACGCTTCCGGCGCCGGCGAGGGGCAGGCGGCGAAGGCCGAACCGCGCGACTGGGGCTATTTCGATCCCCTCGGCATCCTGCGCGGGGAGGATTTCACGCAGGCACGGACCCGGCGGGCCAGCCCCGAGCCGAAGCGGCCGCGCCATACGGGCGCCGTGCGCCGCGCCCTGGATGTCCTCGGGCTCGACGAGACCGCCGATGCTCCGGCCATCAAGGCCCAGTACAAGTCCCTGGTGAAGCGCTTCCATCCGGACGCCAATGGCGGCGACCGCTCCTTCGAGGAACGCCTGCGCGACATCATCAAGGCGCATGACACCCTCAAAACCGCCGGGCTCTGCTGACATCACATCCTTTCATGCAGCGCCGATAGGCTTATTAGGAAATTGCACCGCCCCCTCGTGGGGGTTAAGAAGCCATGACGCTTTCAAGACACCGACCTGAACCTGACCGAGAGGCCCCTATGACCGCATATACCGAGCCAGCGACCCTTCTGCCCGATATGAAGGTGTCCGTGCGACAGGTCTTCGGCATCGACTCGGATCTGGAGGTTCCGGCCTTCTCCCAGGCCGAGCAGCACGTGCCCGACCTCGACCCCGACTATCTTTTCGACCGGGACACGACGCTGGCCATCCTGGCGGGCTTCGCCCGCAACCGCCGCGTGATGATCACCGGCTATCACGGCACCGGCAAGTCCACCCATATCGAGCAGGTGGCCGCCCGCCTCAACTGGCCCTGCGTGCGCGTGAACCTGGACAGCCACGTCTCCCGCATCGACCTCGTCGGCAAGGATGCCATCGTGCTCCAGGAGGGCAAGCAGGTCACGGCCTTCCAGGACGGCATCCTGCCCTGGGCGCTGCAGAACAATGTTGCGCTGGTCTTCGACGAGTACGATGCCGGCCGTCCCGACGTGATGTTCGTGATCCAGCGCGTGCTGGAGCAGTCGGGCAAGCTCACGCTCCTCGACCAGAAGCGCGTGATCCGGCCTCACCCGGCCTTCCGGCTGTTCGCCACCGCCAACACGGTGGGCCTCGGCGACACGTCCGGCCTCTATCACGGCACGCAGCAGATCAACCAGGGCCAGATGGACCGCTGGTCCATCGTCACCACCCTCAACTACCTGCCGCACGACAAGGAGGTGGACATCGTCCTCTCCAAGGCGAAGCACTACCAGGAGGATCCGGCGGGCCGGGACATCGTCAACAAGATGGTGCGCGTGGCGGATCTCACCCGCTCGGCCTTCATGAACGGCGATCTCTCGACCGTCATGAGCCCGCGCACGGTGATCACCTGGGCCGAAAACGCCGAGATCTTCGGCGACACGGGCTTCGCCTTCCGCGTCACCTTCCTCAACAAGTGCGACGAGCTGGAGCGCGCCCTCGTGGCCGAGTTCTATCAGCGCTCCTTCGGCAAGGAACTGCCGGAGAGCGCCGTGAACATGGTGCTGTCGTAAAACGACCCTGTCATTCCGGGGCGGCGCAGCCGAGCCCGGAATCCATAAGCGCTGACGTTTCAGGATCAGGTGGATACGCGGCAACCATCCTCATCCTGTCGTGGTTATGGATCCCCGCCTTCGCGGGGATGACACAAGACGAAGCGTCAGGGAGGTGAGATGTCCATCTCGAACCGCAAGCCAGGTGACAAGAAGGAAGCGCCGGCGGAGCCGCTGAAGCGCTCCATTGCCGGCACCATGAAGGCGATCGCCCGCAAGCCGGATCTTGAGGTCGCCTATGCCTCCGACCGCCCGGTGCTCATGGGCCAGGACAAGGCCCGCCTGCCGGAGCCGCCCCGGCGGTTGACCGCCCAGGATGTGGCGATCCTGCGCGGCAATGCGGACGCCATGGCCCTGCGGCTGGCCTGCCACGACACCACGCTCCACCGCAAGCTCGCCCCCGAGGGCCAGGCGGCCCGCGCCGTGTTCGACGCGGTCGAGCAGGCGCGCGTGGAATCCATCGGCTCCCGGCGCATGGCCGGCATCTCCTCCAACATCTCCGCGATGCTGGAGGACCGCTACCATCGCGGCGGCAAGTACGAGGACATCACGGACCGCGCCGATGCGCCCCTCGAGGATGCGCTCGCCCTCATGGTGCGCGAGCGCCTGACCGGCGAGAAGCCGCCGGCCTCCGCCGCCAAGATCGTCGATCTCTGGCGCGACTTCATCGAGGAGCGCGCCGGCCGCGACCTCGACGGCCTGCTCAAGAACATCGAGAACCAGCGCAGCTTCGCCCGCAGCGTGCGCGACCTGCTCTCCTCCCTGGACATGGCCGACGACGCGGCCCTCGACCCGGAGGACGAGGAGAACGAAGAGGATAACGAGTCCGAGCAGCAGGAGCAGCAGGGCGAAGGCGAATCCGAGCAGGAGAGCCAGGGCGACCGCGCCGAGGTGGAGGTCAGCGAGGATTCCAGCGACGAGATGGAGGACGGCGCCGCCGAGGAGGCCGACGGACCCTCCGGCGAGCTGCCCGAGGAATCCGAGGAGGCGGATTCGGAGGATGCCGGCGAGTCCTGGCGTCCGCCGACCCGGTCCAACGAGGCGCGCGGGCCCGATTACAAGGCCTATACCCAGAAATTCGACGAGATCATCCATGCGGAGGATCTCTGCGATGCAGACGAGCTCACGCGGCTGCGCGCCTATCTCGACAAGCAGCTCGCCCATCTCCAGGGCGTGGTCGGCCGTCTCGCCAACCGCCTGCAGCGCCGCCTCATGGCGCAGCAGAACCGGGCCTGGGAGTTCGACCTGGAGGAGGGCGCCCTCGACCCGGCGCGCCTGCCGCGCATCGTCATGGATCCGTTCCAGCCGCTTTCCTTCAAGCAGGAGCAGGACACGAACTTCCGCGACACGGTGGTGACGCTGCTCCTCGACAATTCCGGCTCCATGCGCGGGCGTCCGATCACCGTGGCGGCCACCTGCGCCGACATCCTGGCCCGAACGCTCGAGCGCTGCGGCGTGAAGGTCGAGATCCTCGGCTTCACCACCCGCGCCTGGAAGGGCGGCCAGGCGCGCGAGACGTGGCTGCAGGCCGGCAAGCCGGCCAATCCCGGCCGCCTCAACGACCTGCGCCACATCATCTACAAGTCGGCGGACGCCCCCTGGCGACGCGCCCGCAAGAACCTGGGCCTGATGATGCGCGAGGGCCTGCTCAAGGAGAACATCGACGGCGAGGCCCTCGACTGGGCGCACAAGCGCCTGCTCGGCCGGCCCGAGCAGCGGCGCATCCTGATGGTGATCTCCGACGGTGCGCCCGTGGACGATTCGACCCTGTCGGTGAACCCCGGCAACTACCTCGAGCGCCACCTGCGCTACGTCATCGAGGAGATCGAGACCCGCTCGCCGGTGGAACTCATCGCCATCGGCATCGGCCACGACGTGACGCGCTATTATCGCCGCGCCGTGACCATCGTGGATGCGGAGGAGCTCGGCGGGGTGATGACGGAGAAGCTGGCGGAGCTGTTCGAGGAGAATGCCGGCCCGCCCGCCCGCGGCGCCCCCCGCCGCAGGGCCGTCGCTTGAGGCTCACCCGGCGCCGGTTCCTGCTCGGCGGCGGCGCAGCCGCCGCGACTCTCGTGGGCACGGGCGTCGCCCTGGCGCAGCGCCCGCAGGCCTTCCGGGGAGCGACCCCGATTGCGGTGAATGCCCGGCCGATCGCCCGGCTCTCCACGACCGATCCGGACCGCAGCCGCTTCGGCGCCCTGGTCTTCCGCGCCGGCATCGACCTGCGTTCCCCCATCGAGGCCTTCGGCGGCTTCTCAGGGCTCTGGCGCTCGGGCACCGGGGAGGAGTTGATCGCCCTTGCCGACAATGCGCAGGTGCTGAAAGCCCGCATCGAGACCTCGGACGGGCGGCTCTCGGGCTTGTCCAACCCGGTGCTCTCCCCCCTGATCCTGGGCAACGGCGTTCCGATGCGGCGCTCGCGCTATTACGACACCGAGAGCTTCGCCGTAGCCGGCGGCGCGGCCTTCGTCGGCGTCGAGCGCAACCACGCGGTGATCCGCTTCGAGCGGAGTGCCGCAGGGAGCATCATCCGGGGCGTTCCCATCCCCACCCCGAAGGCGCTGAGGGATCTGCCGAGCAATGGCGGCCTGGAGGCGATCGCCGTCGCGCCGCAGCGTTCGCCCCTGAGCGGCGCCCTCATCGGCATAGCCGAGGGAGGCAGCGGCTTCATCCTCACGGGATCCCGGCTGGGCGCGTTCCAGGTGGTTCTCTCCGGCGGCTACGACGTCACCGACATGGCCTTCCTGCCCGATGGGGATGCCGTCATCCTGGAGCGGCGTTTCTCGCTTTTCGGGGGCTTCGGCTGCCGCCTGCGCCGCATCGCGGCAGGCACGATCAGGCCGGATGCGCGGGTCGAGGGCGAGGTGCTCTACGAAAGCGAGGCCTCGCACCAGGTCGACAACATGGAGGGGCTCGCCGTCCACCGCGAGGGCGGCGAGACGGTTCTCTCCCTGATCTCCGACAACAATTTCAGCGCGCTGCAGCGAACCCTGCTGCTCGAATTCGCGCTGGCCGCCTGATCAGGCGGCCCGCTGCAGCCTCGGGCGCATCAGCGCCAGGATGGCGCCATAGGGGGCAATGGCGATGACGGCGAGCGCCAGCTTCACCAGGTAGTCCGCCACCGCGAGGTTCACCCAGGGCAGGGCGATGCACTCGTCCGCGATTCCGGTCTGGCCCAGCATCTCGCTGATCGTGAGGCCGAGGCCCGGCACCGCGCCGCAATAGAAGGCGAAGGAGAAGAAGATCGCCGTGTCGAGGCCGGACGAGATCACCGAGGAGATGAAGGGCGGCATCCACCAGGCCCGGTTGCGCAGGCGGGAGAAGATGCCGATGTCCAGAAGCTGAGCCGTCAGGAAAGCCGCGCCCGACGCGATGGCGATGCGCGGCGTCGCCAGCACGACGGACAGCGCCACAGCCAGCACGAAGCCCGCATAGACCACCCGGCGCGCTCCCTTGGGGCCGAAGCGGCGGTTCGACAGGTCGGTGATCAGGAAGGAGACGGGATAGCTGAAGGCGCCCCAGGTCAGGTAGTCCCCCATGCCCCAATAGGCAAAGGGATGCTGGACCAGGATGTTCGACGAGAGCACCACCAGCGTCATCGCTGTGAGCGCAAGGAGGAAGTCGCGGCGGTCGATCTGGGTCATGGGCAGCCTCGTCGGGCAAGTCTCAAGCTTCATACACGACGCAAAACGGGCGGCACCAGGGCCGCCCGCAAAGCCGGTTCTCGAAAGCAGACGAGATCAGCTCGCAGCGGCGAGCTTCTTCTCGATCTCGCGCTTCACCGCCAGGGCGGTGGTGGAGAGCTCCTCAGCCTTGGCCTTGGCCAGGAAGGCGTCGAGGCCGCCGCGGTGCTCGACCGAACGCAGGGCGTTGGCGGAGATGCGCATGCGGATCGAGCGCTGCAGGGTGTCAGACTGGAGCGTGACGTTGCAGAGGTTCGGCAGGAACTTCCGCTTCGTCTTGCGGTTCGAGTGGCTCACCAGGTGGCCACTCAGCACGGCCTTGCCGGTCAGTTCGCAACGGCGCGACATGGGTTCAATCCTATCGTCTAATGAGGGTCGCGACCCAAGTTCGCGGGTTTGCGGATCGCAGATCCCGCGCGGCCGGACACCAGAAGTCCTTGGAAGGTGCGAGCCTATAGGCCGAAAAGGGGGCGTGCGTCAAGAATAGCCCGCCGCCGCATCACGTTTTTTTGCAAGCCCATGGTCATGATTTATTCTGAATCTCGTGCGATGCAACGGAATAGACTATCGGGACAGCCCTATGCGCTTCATCGCCTCAGCTCTCGTCACCTTGGCCTTTGCCGGAACGGCCTCGCTTGCGCAGGCCCAGACCCTCAAGGTGAGCTATGACCTCTCCCTGGCCGGCCTGCCCCTCGGGAAGGCCGACCTCGTGTCGTCCTTCAAGGGCTCCCGCTACGAGATGCAGGGGCATGCGAAGCTGACGGGCCTCGCCATGATCCTCACCGGGGGCAGGGGCGAGGCGAGCGCATCCGGCACCCTCGCGGGAGCGGCGCCGCGCTCGACGAGGTTCGCCGTCCTGTCGAAAACATCCGAGAACCAGCGCAGCGTCCGCATGGGCCTGAAGGGCGGCCAAGTGGCCGAGGTGGAGATCGATCCGCCTCTCGAGCCCAAGCCCGACCGGGTTCCGGTCAAGCCGGCCGACAAGAAGGGCGTGGTCGATCCCATGAGCGCGCTCATCATGCCGGCGCTCGAGGCTAAGCCCCTGACCGATCCGGTTAACTGCAACCGCACCATCCCGGTCTTCGACGGCGCCTCCCGGATGAACGTGGTGCTCACCTATGGGGAGACGAAGAGCGTGGAGGTGCCCGGCTATTCCGGCCCGGTCCTCGTCTGCAACGCCCGCTACGTGCCGATCTCGGGTCACCGGACCGAGCGCCCGGCCACCAAGTTCATGCAGGAGAACCGGGACATGTCCGTCTGGCTCGCCCCCGTCGAGGGGCCGCGGCTGCTCTTCCCCCTGAAGGTTTCGGTGCGCACCATGATCGGTGTGGGCGAGATGCAGGCTTCGCTCTGGTCGCTGGAAGGGGACGGGAAGGCGTCCGCGCCGATGCGCCGGGCTGTGCGGGCGGACGAGGCCATCAAGGCCGGCGCCCTCCGATAAGCCCTGAAAATGCTGGGCGAAAGCGTCCGCTACGGGTAGCGAAAGCGGCACTCGCCTCCATATAAGGGGATAGCCCGCAGCCGACCGCGAGGGCCAGGCTGCCTTGTCAAGAAGGCTCCCGGCTCCGGCATCCGGCCCGTCAAGCCTCTCGTTTTTCCGGGACGTTCACCGATTACCCGACATCCAGGCATGGCCCGTCGTTCCCTTCCCCCGCAGGCGCGTGCGCGCGGCGTCACCGCCGTGCTCGGCCCCACCAATACCGGCAAGACCCACCTCGCCATCGAGCGCATGCTCGGCCACGACAGCGGGATGATCGGCCTGCCCCTGCGCCTGCTCGCCCGCGAGGTCTACAACCGCGTGGTGGAGAAGGCAGGTCCCCACAACGTCGCCCTCATCACCGGCGAGGAGAAGATCAAGCCGGACCGGCCGCGCTACTGGATCTCCACCGTCGAGGCGATGCCGCGGGACCTCGACCTCGCCTTCGTGGCCGTGGACGAGATCCAGCTCGCCGCCGACCTCGACCGGGGCCATGTGTTCACCGACCGGGTGCTCAACCAGCGCGGACGCGAGGAGACCCTGCTGATCGGCTCGGCCACCATGCGCCCGCTGGTCGAGGCGCTCATCCCCGGCGTCCATGTGGTCACCCGCCCGCGCCTGTCGAAGCTCTCCTTCGCCGGCGAGAAGAAGGTCTCGCGCCTGCCCCGCCGCTCGGCCATCGTCGCCTTCTCGGCGGAGGAGGTCTACGGCATCGCCGAGCTCATCCGCCGCCAGAGCGGCGGCGCGGCGGTGGTGCTCGGGGCGCTGTCGCCCCGGACCCGCAACGCCCAGGTCGAGCTCTTCCAGAACGGCGACGTGGATTACCTGATCGCCACCGATGCCATCGGCATGGGCCTCAACCTCGACGTGGACCATGTGGCCTTCGCGTCCGACAAGAAGTTCGACGGGTTCCAGTTCCGCAAGCTCAACAACCCGGAACTCGCCCAGATCGCCGGCCGCGCCGGCCGCTACATGCGTGACGGCACCTTCGGCTCCACGGGCCGCTGCCCGCCCTTCGATGCCGAAACCGTCGAGGCGCTGGAAAACCACGTCTTCGACCCGGTGCGCATCCTGCAGTGGCGCAACCCGGACCTCGACTTCTCCACCCTGGCGCGCCTGCGCGATTCGCTGGGAATCCAGCCGCGGGAGCACGGCCTGGTGCGGGCACCCACGGGCGAGGACGTCGCGGCCCTGGAGGTTCTGGCGCGGGAGGACGACATCCAGGGGATGGCCCGCTCCCCCTTTGCGGTGGAGCGGCTCTGGCAGATGTGCCAGGTGCCGGACTACCGCAAGGTTTCGCCTCAGACCCATGCGGATCTCGTGGGCCAGCTCTACCGTTTCCTCATGAAGGACGGGGCCATTCCCGCCGACTGGTTCGCCCGCCACTTGTCCGCCATGGACCGGACCGACGGGGATATCGACACCCTCTCCAACCGCATCGCCCAGGTCCGCACCTGGTCCTTCGTCGCCAACCGTCCCGACTGGCTGAAGGATCCGGAGCATTGGCAGGATGTTGCGCGTCAGGTAGAGGACAAGCTATCGGATGCGCTCCATGAACGCCTCGCCCAAAGGTTCATCGACCGGCGGACGAGCGTTCTCATGCGGCGCTTGAGAGAGAACAAGATGCTCGAAGCGGAAATTACGACCACCGGCGACGTCACCGTCGAGGGGCAGCATATCGGTCACCTGCACGGCTTCCATTTCGTGCCCGATCCCCAGGCCGACACCACGGAGGCCAAGACCCTGCGCAACGCCGCCAGCAAGGCGCTGGCCGGCGAGATCGAGGCGCGGGCGGACCGGTTCGCCGAGACCCCCGACGCCATGCTCGTGCTGTCCAACGACGGCACCGTCCGGTGGATGGGCGACCCGGTGGCGAAGCTCGAGCCGGGCGACAAGCTGTTCGAGCCGCGCCTGCGCATCCTCTCGGACGAGCATCTGACGGGCCCCGCCCGCGACAAGGTGGACAACCGCCTGCGCGCCTGGCTCAAGGCCTATGTGGTGCGCCTGCTCGGCCCCCTCCTGCAGCTCGAGGACAGCCAGGAGCTGCAGGGCCTTGCCCGCGGCATCGGCTTCCAGATCGGAGAGGCGCTCGGCGTGCTGGAGCGCGCCAAGGTCCTCAACGAGGTCCGCAGCCTCGATCAGGAGGCCCGCGCGGCTCTGCGCAAGGCCGGCGTGCGCTTCGGGGCCTATCACCTCTACCTGCCGGCCTTGCTGAAGCCGGCGCCCCGGGTGCTCGCCACCCAGCTCTGGGCCCTGCAGAACGGCGGCCTCGACCAGAAGGGCATCGACGAGATCGCCCATCTCGCCCAATCAGGCCGTACCTCGATTCCGGTCGATCCCGAGATCGCCCACGGGCTCTACCGCGCCGCGGGCTTCCGGGTTCTGGGCGGCCGCGCCGTGCGCGTCGACATCCTCGAGCGTCTGGCCGACCTGATCCGTCCCGCCATCGCCTATCGCCCCGGCATCACGCCGGGCGAGCCGCCTCCGGGCGCGGCCGATGGCGAGGGCTTCGTCCCCACCGTCGCCATGACGTCCCTCGTCGGCTGCGCGGGCGAGGATTTCGCCACGATCCTGAAATCGCTTGGCTACGTCATGGAGCGCCGGCCGGGCCCGGCCATCACCGTGCCGCTCGTTCAGGCCCCGCAGGCTGTCGCGCCGCAAGCCGCGCCCGCGGAAGGCGAGGGGGCGGCTCCGTCCGAGGAAGCCCCGGCTGCCGAGCCGGCCGAGGCCGCCTTGGGCTCCGAGGAAACTGGTGCCGTTGCCGCCGAGGCTCCCGAGGCTTCCCTCCCTGCGCAGGAGATCGAGGCCAGCGCCGCCGAGGCGGTGGCTTCCCCGGAGGGCCAGGCTCTGGCACCGGCGGAGGCTCCGGCCGAAGCCTCTGCCGAGACCGCTCCGGCCGAGCCCGAGACCATCGAGGTCTGGCGCCAGGGCCGCCGCCATCACGAGGGCGGCCAGGCCCGCCACGGCCGCGAGGCCCGGGGCGGCCGTCACGAGCGCGGCGAGCGGCCGAACCGGGGCGACCGGCGCCCCCGCCAGGGCGAAGCCCAGGAGGGTCAGGCCGGCGAACGCCGTCCGCGCCCGGAGCGCCGCGAGGCGCAAGGGGAGGGAGGGCGGCCGCAGAACCGCCCGCCGCGCGGCCCCAATCATGGGGATGGCCGCCGCGGGGAGGATCGCCGCGGGCCCCGTCCCGACAAGCGCGCCGACAACCGCCATGGCGGCGGCCACGAGCGGCGTGAGAAGCAGCCGGACCCCAACTCGCCCTTCGCCAAGCTCATGGCCCTCAAGGCTCAGCTTGAGGACGGCAAGAAGTGAGGGATTGAAGCGGATGCGCGAGGACCGGCAGCGACTCGACAAGTGGCTGTGGTTCGCGCGTTTCGCGAAGACCCGGACGCTCGCCGCCAAGCTGGTCACCGGCGGTTATGTCCGGCTCAACGGCCTGCGCACCGACAATGCCGCCAAGTCCGTGGCCGTCGGCGACGTGGTGACCGTGGCGCTGCCCCGGACCACCCTCGTGGTCCGGATCGAGGGGCTCGGCGAGCGCCGCGGCCCTGCAACGGAAGCAAGGCTGCTCTACGCCCATCTCAACCAGGATAACGGACCGCTTGTCAGCGACCTCGACAACGGCTAGAGCGGCGGCATAGTCCACGTTCCCGAACAGACCCTCGAAGGACCGTTCATGACCTACGTCGTCACTGAAAATTGCATCAAGTGCAAATACATGGACTGCGTGGAGGTGTGCCCGGTCGACTGCTTCTACGAGGGCGAGAACATGCTCGTGATCCACCCGGACGAGTGCATCGATTGCGGCGTCTGCGAGCCGGAATGCCCGGCCGAGGCGATCAAGCCGGATGCGGAACCGGGGCTCGAGATGTGGCTGAAGCTCAACGCCGACATGGCCAAGAGCTGGCCCAACATCACCGTCAAGAAGGAGCCGCCCTCGGACGCCAAGGAGTTCGACGGCGTGGCGGGCAAGTACGAGACCTATTTCTCGCCCAATCCCGGCGAGGGCGACTGAAGCCGAGGGTGGCGTACGCCGCCCCTTTACGCTTTGCCTTGAAATATTTTTGCTTTTTCGGCCGGACTGTGATAGGGTCCGTGAATGCCGTCGCTTGCGCTCAAGCCGTGCACCGTCTCCGCAGATCGGCGGTTCACATAATGAAGCAAAGATTCGCGTCCTTTGACTTAAGGGAGCCTCGCCCCCTTAAGTCAAGGGCATGAGCGTGTTCAGCTGCTGGCTTACATCAGGGAGACGAGCGGAATAGTCAAGTTCCGTGGCGCTCACATCGATCCTCGTTCTCCTGGGACCCTGCCCAGGATAACCACAGCTCCCTCGCCGCCAGGCGAGGACCATGCAAGGAGGCCTCTCTCGCATGACAACCGCCAAGAAGTCCGCCCAGCGTCTTGGGTTCAAGTCCGGTGAAGCGATCGTTTATCCCGCTCACGGTGTCGGCCGCATCACGGCTATCGAGGAGCAGGAAATCGCGGGGTTCAAACTGGAGCTGTACGTCGTCTCCTTCGACAAGGACAAGATGGTCCTGCGGGTACCGACCGCGAAAGCTGCCAGCGTGGGCATGCGCAAGCTCGCCGAACCGGCTCTGGTCCAGAAGGCTTTGGATGTTCTGACGGGTCGTGCCCGCGTGAAGCGCACCATGTGGTCGCGCCGCGCCCAGGAATACGAGGCCAAGATCAATTCCGGCGACCTGATCGCCGTTGCGGAAGTCGTGCGCGACCTCTACCGCTCCGAGGCCCAGCCCGAGCAGTCCTACAGCGAGCGCCAGCTTTATGAATCCGCCCTCGACCGGGTCGTGCGCGAGATCTCGGCGGTGAACAAGATCACCGACACGGAGGCCCTGAAGCTGATCGAGCAGAGCCTTGCGAAGTCCCCGCGCCGCGCCAAGAACGCGGACGGCGACGCCGAGGGCGACGATCTCCAGGAAGAAGCCGCCTGATCGCGTCCCTTCGGTCGCGCCCTACAAGAGCCCGGCCCTGCGCCGGGCTTTTTTGTTGCCCGACGCCTTGTTTTCCCCCGGCCGGAATCTATTTTGCAGAACTTGGCTGTTCCCCGTGAACTTTTTGCGGCCTCGCTCGTTGTGTCTCTGCCAAGGGAGAGCACACAATGGGAGAGATCTCAGGGGTTCGCCGCCGGTTCGTCCGAGCTGCCATGAATGCACCTTTTCTCGAAAGAGAAGAGGAGCACCAGCTTGCTTTGCGCTGGAAGGAGCATCGGGACGAGGCTGCGCTTCATCAGTTGACCGCTGCCCATATGCGCCTTGTCATCGCGCTGGCAGCCCGCTTCCGTCATTACGGCCTGCCGATGGCCGATCTCGTTCAGGAAGGCCATGTGGGCCTCCTCGAGGCCGCGGCCCGCTTCGAGCCCGAGCGCGAGGTTCGGTTCTCGACCTATGCGACCTGGTGGATCCGCGCTTCCGTGCAGGACTACATCCTTCGCAACTGGTCAATCGTCCGCGGTGGCACGAGTTCCGCCCAGAAGGCCCTTTTCTTCAATCTGCGGCGCCTGCGCGCCCGCCTCACCCGCGGCGGCGAGGACCGCATCTCGGCCGAGGTGCATGAGAAGATCGCCGAGGCGATCGGCGTCTCCAAGGCCGACGTGGCGCTCATGGATGCCCGCCTGTCCGCACCCGACACTTCCCTCAACGCGCCGGTTCTCGACGCCGACCCGTCGAACTCCGCCGAGCGCGTGGAATTCCTGGTGGATTCGAGCCCGCTGCCCGACGAGAGCGTCACCGACACCATCGACACCGAGCGCCGGGTGCGCTGGCTGCAGCAGGCCCTCGAGGTTCTCAACGAGCGTGAGCTTCGCATCCTGCGGGCCCGCCGCCTCGACGACGAGCAGGTAACGCTCGAATTCCTCGGCGACCGGCTCGGCATCTCCAAGGAGCGCGTCCGCCAGATCGAGAACCGCGCCCTGGAGAAGCTCAAGCGCGCTCTCGTGGAGCGATATCCGCAGGCGACCGGGGCCTTCGTGTAAGTCGTCCCGGTTTCGCATCCACAGGCAAGTACGACATCGGCGAGGCGGCCACCGTCTCGTCGATCCGCTTTTGACGGCGGGAAGGGCCGCGCCTATTCCACGACGATCTTGTAGCGCTCGCCGACCTTCAGGGCTGCATTGCGGTCGAGGCCGTTGAGGAGCAGGAAACGCTCCAGCGGCCGGTCGACCGGCATGCGCGCCGCCAGGCTCTGGGGCGTGTCGCCCCGCTGCGCGGTGACGATCTGCAGCTTCAGGGGCCTGATCCGCCGCGCCTCCTCGGGCTGGACCTGACGGACGCTGTTCAGGGTCTGCTGGAAGATGGATTCCAGGTCGCCCCTGTTGCCGCGGGTCGCCATGATGAGTCGGTAGGTGGTGCTGCCGATCCGGATGGCCGAGAGGCGGAAGGTCCATTCCTTGCCGTTGGACAGGGCGGTCACCACGGGAAGGCCGTTCACCGTGCCGGTGGCGAGGGTTCCGGGCTCGATGGTGTCCGTCCAGGTGGAGCGCAGCACGTCCTCCAGGCTCTGCCCGTCCGGCGTGTCGGCGGCATCGAAGAGCAGGCGCCGTTCGCCATCCGCCGAGGACCCCAGCACGGCCTGGGAGGTGTTCTCGAGGGCGAAGCCCTCGGGCGCTTCGAAGGCGACCCCGAGGCGGGAATGGATGAAGCGACGCCCCTTCACCACACCGTCGGCAGGATCGTCGCCATAGGCGAGCCCGTCGAGGGCCGTCAGGTAGGCCAGCCGGCCGGTCTCGCCCGTGCCGGCGATCTCCGTGCGCCGGGCCGCCTGCAGGGCCCGGGCCACCCGGTCGTTGGTGCGCGGGTGGGAGGCATCCCGGTCGGCCGTGGAGGTGTCCGGGCTCGTGCCGGAGCGTCCCAGGGCAGTCAGGAAGCGGGGAGCGCCGAAAGGATCGAAACCGGCGCGGGCCAGAACCTTGACGCCCATCTGGTCGGCCTCGAGTTCCTGGGCGCGCGAGAAACTCGCCAGGGCCGAGCGCGCCTGGTTCTGGGCCATCGCCGCCTCCTCGGCATCGTTGAGCACGTTCTCGGCCACGCGCTCGATCAGGTTCGAGCGCGCCTGCAGCTCGCTGCGCTGGGAGGCATGGCGCAGGGTGACGTGCGCGATCTCGTGCGAGAGCACGGCGGCCACCTCGGAGGTGTCGTTGGCCAGCGCCAGCAGCCCGCGGGTGACATAGAGGCGTCCGTTCGGCAGGGCGAAGGCGTTGATGACCGGGGAGTTGAGGATCGTGACCTGGAAGGCCTCGTCCGGCCGGTCGGTGGCCATGACGAGCCGGTTCGTCACCTCGGTGAGGAGCTGCTGGAGCTGGGGCGCGCGCCCCTCGCCGCCGAAGGCCCGCACCAGGCGCACATGATCCCGGTCCCGGTCGGGGCCGATCACCCGCGGCGCGTCGGCCGGCAGCGACAGGTCTCCGCCGAAGCCGGAGCAGCCCGCAAGGAAGGCTGCGAGCATGACGCCGCCGAAGATCCTGACGCTACCTCTGCAAAAAGCTGTGCTCATGCGCGTTCATCGTGGCAGACGGTCGTCCTCAAGACGCTCGATCATATCCGGTATGACAACGGAGAAAGCTGTTCCCTGCCAAGACTGCAAAATGCCTCGGGCCCTGATCCGCCGGCCCTTGAGCGCTCCGGCGCTCCAGCCGCGGTCCAGCATCTGCCTCCAGGCTTTCCTCGGGATGATGATCGTGAAGTCTTCTGCCCAGTGCCCCCCGAAGTTCAAGTAGGTGCGCTGCTTGCGCTCGCCGATGCTCCTGACCCGGCCCTCGACCAGCACGAAGGTGCCGGTCCGCTCCTGCAGGCGCTCGGATTGATTCACATCGAGGGGCTTATAGCGGTCCTCGGTCCAAAGACCAAGGCGTCGTTCGCGGGCCAAGGCCTCCAGAGGGAGCAGGTCGGGACGGCAGAACACGTCGTCAGGGCCGGCATCGACCATGGCGAGCCCCGCCTGGACCAGATGGCCGGCCCAGTCGGGCGGCACCGTTCCGCCGTCGGCTGGAAGAATGCGGACGGGCAGCCTGTCCCAACGGTCGGGACGGCCAATGACCTGCACCTGCACAGGCTTGTCGGATTGGGCCCGCAGCCAGGCCATGGCTTCATCGCGGAAAGGCGGGGCCTCCGGCAGCCGGAGGCCCGCCAGCCGGGCTGCCCGACCCGAGGCCAGGATCAGGTCGCCCTCGGGGCTGAGGCCCTGCAGCCGGTCGCCCTGGGCTTCTGCCTGGCAGGCGGCCCTGGCAGGCGGCCAGGAAAGCGCCAGGGCCAGTCCGAGGCCGCAGGCGCCGATGATGCGGAGGGCTGATCCCGTCATGAGACGGGATCATACCGGCTTTAGGCGAAACGGCTACGCTCGGATCGCGGGGGTCAATGCTTTTCCTGGGAGGGGCTGTGCTGCTGCGGCTTGTGCCCGCTCTGGCCTGGGTTGTTGTGCTTGTTGTGGTCGCGGCTCTCCTGGTGGGTCGCCCCGCCCTGCCTGCCGGTCTCGGGCCGGCCGCCGGCCTTTCCATGAGCCTCCTCGTGCTTCCGGTGGCCGGAGACGCGGGTCTCGTTCGGGTTGCTGCGGTTGCCGGTGCTGCTCATGATTTCTTCTCCTGCTGCCGCTTCTGGGCGCCGTTGCCGTCCTTGCCCTGTTTGGCTTGAGTGCCGCGCTGGTTCGAGCCGCCATGGCCCTCCTGCGGGATGCCTTCCGGATTGGTGCGGGAGCCTGGGATGTTTTTCGTCATGGTGAGATCCTGACTGGTTTTTCGGGCCGCGGATGAGCGCCGGCTCGGCCTGCGAAAAACGCTTGGCCAGGAACGCCGCTCCGGCAAGTCAATCGGACGGGGCTCAAATCGTTGCGGCCAAGATCGGCAGGAAAAGCGTGGGCCCCCAGCCCTACCAGCGGATCACCACGACGCGCTGGCTGCCATTGCCGAGTTCGACGGCTTCCGTGCCCTCCGCCTTGCGGTTCTGGAGCCTTGCATCCTCGACGATCTCGACCTCCTCCACATGGGCGGCAAACGCCTCGTCCACCTCGGCCACGCAGAGCAGGGTGTCGCGCGGAAGGTTCTCGACCTGTTTCAGGAAATCGCCCAGGGTCAGCGCCATGATATGCCTCCGGTTGCCATCACCAACCGGCCGAGCCACGGGGAGTTCCTTGACGGTGTTCGGCAGAACTCCTCAGCCCCTCGCTTATGTGCCGCCCAGTGCCGCAACCCTCTGGAATGACCCCGGGGACCGTGCTAAATCCCACCTCTCCAGCGGTCCCGTAGCTCAGCAGGACAGAGCAGCGGTTTCCTAAACCGAAGGTCGGAAGTTCGAGTCTTCCCGGGATCGCCAGTTTTCCAGCAATCCGCCTACCGTCCCATCTGCGCTACGGCCGCTTTCGCATCGTCGAGGTCGGGCGCGTCGATGCGACGGTAGCGGGCCTGGATGAGGCCGAAGAGGCCGAAGGCGAAGAGGCCCAGCGCCGTGAGCGCCAGGAGCACCCAGCCATAGGGCTGCCGCTGGAGGGCTTCCATCGCTCCGCCGAGGCCGCGAACCTCCGAGGAGGAGGCGTGCAGGGCGGCAAGCCCCACGAACCCGCCGATCATCAGGAACACGACGCCGCGGGCGGCAAAGCCCATGCGGCCGATGGTGCAGATCCAGTGCCTCTTTTCGGCCGGCAGGGAGAGACGGTCGGCCACCCGCCCGCGCCACGCCTTCACGATGAAGGCCAGGCCCGTGCCGGCGACGGCGAGGCCCACCAGGCCCACCAGCCACTGGCCGAAGGGCTGGCTCATGAGCCAGGCCGTCCAGTCCCGGGCGGCCTGGTCCTCGCCGCCGCCTCCGGAACTGCGTCCGAGGGCGAGGTTGAGGGCGAAGAGGGCCAAGCCCGCATAGATGAATCCGCTCACGAGATGCGCCCCGCGGATAGCCCATCCCTTCATGTCGGATCCGCGGTTGTCGGCGTCGGTGAGCGCCTCCAGGATGCGCCAGGCGCAGAAGCCGAACAGGCCGAGGGCGATGAGGACGAGCCACACCTTGCCGAAGGGCTGCGTCAGCAGGGTCTGAAGGGCGTTGCGGCTGCCGCCGGTCTGGCCGCCCGAGCCGATGGCGGCCAGGAGCGCCAGGCCGCCGACGAGGCCGTACACCACCCCTCGCGCGCCATAGCCGAACCGGGCCATGGTCTCCACGGGGCGACGGCTGATATGCGGCATGGAACGTCCTCCGGTTGTGTGGAAGATGAACCGCCAAGCCTCGGCCGATGTTCCGCGTGGCCGGGTTTCCTGCGCGTTCGGGAATCGCGCCGCCTGCCCACCCGGCACGCCGCCCACGAAGGAGGCAAGCAGCACTCCGCTACTGCGCCACGCTCGTCGAGGCGGCGGCGCGGCGTTCCATGGGCGGGATGCGGAAGGTCCTGACGATCTCCGCCTCGCCGACCTGTTCGGCCAGCGAGGAGCCGCCGACGAAGACCTGGATGGCGCCCGCCTCGACGAGATAGGTGCCGTCATCGAGATGGAAGCCCAGCGACTCCACCGGCACGCGCAGGGTCACGCGCTTCGTCTCGCCGGGCTTGAGGGCGATCTTCTCGAAGGCCTTCAGCTCGCGCAAGGGCCGGCTGCGGCTTGCCACGGGATCGCGGGTGTAGAGCTGCACCACCTCCTGGCCCTCCCGCGATCCGACGTTCTTCACGCTGACCGACACCTCCAGCGCCTGGCCCTGGTCGAGCTGCCTTCGCGCGATCGCGGCATCGGCATAGGCGAACTGCGTGTAGCTCAGGCCCCAGCCGAAGGGATAGAGCGGCGTGATCGCCTCGTCGATGTATTGCAGGGTGAAGCGGTTGTCCGGCTTCGTCGGGCGCCCGGTGGGGAGACGGTTGTAGTAGAGCGGCAGCTGTCCCGTGGCGCGCGGCCAGGTGAGCGGCAGCTTGCCGCTCGGGCTCACGTCGCCGAACAGCACGTCGGCGACGGCAGGCCCGCCCTCGGTGCCCGGATACCAGGCCATGAGGATCGCGGGGATACGCTCGGCCACCGGCCCCAGCACCTGCGGCCGGCCGCCCATCAGGACGAGGGCGATGGGCTTGCCGGTTTTCGCGAGCTCCTCCAGCACCTCGATCTGACGGCCGTTGAGTTCGAGATGGGCGCGGGAGGCTGCCTCGCCGGAAAGCTCCTGCGGCTCGCCGAAGACGGCGATCGCCACATCCGACTGCCGGACCGCGTCGAGGGCGGCGGGCAGCCCTTCCGTGTTGCGGCAGAACAGGTCGCAGGCCGGCGCGTGGCGCACGGCGATGCCGGCACCCTGCGCCCGGCGGCGGATGCCCTCGAGGATCGTGACGCTGTCCTCCTTGTGGCCGCGGGCGGCATGCGGGCCCATCTGGTCGTGCGGCGCGTCGGCGAGCGGGCCGACGACCGCAATCGAGCGGATGCCCGCCGGGAGCGGCAGCACGTCGCCGCGGTTCTGCAGCAGCACGAAGGTCTCGCGGGCGACCTCGCGGGCCACCTGGCGCGATTCCGTCGTCGGGAAGGCCGCATCCGTCCGCGTCGGATCGATGCTGGGGCGGTCGAACAGGCCCATGCGGAACTTCGTGCGCAGCACGCGGCGCACCGACTCGTCGATCACGCTCTCCGGCACCCGGCCGGCGCGCACCTCGTCGGGCAGGTGCTTGATGTAGAGCTGGCCCATCATGTCCATGTCGACGCCGGCGAGGATCGCCTTGCGCGCGGCCTCCGCCCCGTCCGCTGCGATGCCGTGGTTGATGAGCTCGCCGATGCCCACCCAGTCCGAGGTGACGAAGCCGGTAAAGCCCCATTGCTTGCGCAGCACGTCGGTGAGCAGCCAGGGATTGGCGGTCGAGGGCTCGCCGTTGAGTGCGTTGAAGGCGGCCATGAAGCTCGCCGAGCCTGCCTCCACCGCAGCCCGGAACGGCGGCAGGTAGGTGTCGTACATCTCCGCGCGCGGGATGTAGGTGGTGTCGTAGTCGCGCCCGCCCTGCGGGGCGCCGTAGCCTGCGAAATGCTTGGTCGCGGCGGCGACGCCACCCTTGCGGAAGCCCTCCACGCGGGCTGCGGTCAGGACCGAGCCCAGATAGGGATCCTCTCCGAATCCCTCGACGATGCGGCCCCAGCGGCTGTCGCGGGACAGGTCCGCCATGGGCGCGAAGGTCCAGTTCACGCCTACATAAGCCGCTTCCTTCGCGGCCCATTCGGAGGCGAGCCGCGAGACCCGCGGGCTGAAGGCCGCCGCTTCGCCCAAGGGAAGCGGAAACTGCGTGCGGAAGCCGTGCAGCACGTCGAGGCCGAAGAGCGGCGGGATCTTGAGGCGGCTCTGACGCACCAGCTCCTGGGCCCGGGCCACGTCCTGGGCGCTGTTGAAGTTGAGCAGGGCGCCGGCCCTGCCTTCCGAGATGTCCTCCCAGCGCAGCGGCGGGCCGTGGGAGACGAGGTTGAGCTGGCCGACCTTCTCCTCCAGGGTCATCTGCCGGAGCAGCGCGTCGACGCGGCGTTCGATGGATTGCTCGTTCGTCTCCTGGGCCCGCGCCTGCGACAGGCAGGCCGCGGTCAGCACAAGCGCCAGCGCCAGACGCGCCCCGCCATGGACATCAGAAAGCCGCACAATCATCTCCTTAATGGGCCGCAACGCCTTATCGCGAGAGCATCTCCGCTTGCCGCGGCGCCGTGCTACACAAGATAGGCGTTGCAAGTGGCGTCTGGGGGGCGTCAGGTCAATTCATATTTTTTGGAAGCGGAGTGCCTTTGCTGCCTGTCTCGTTGAAGCTGTCCCTCCTGCTTCTGTCCTGCGCCCTGATCATGTCGGGTTCCGCGCTGGCCGGCGCCGCCTTCACGAGGGACCACGCCCTGATCGCCGCCGCTGCGGGGTTCTTCCTGCTCCTGGCTGCCGGAGCGCCCCTGCTGATCGGGCGCGAGATCCGGCGTGCCCTTGCGGAGCAGGAGGAGGAATCGCCCGAGGACGCTCTGGTGTTCGAGCAGGTCACGCCCGAGCGGGTGGAAGCCTTGCCGGCCGTCGTCGACCTATTCGAGGAACCCCAAGCACCCGAAACGGACGAGTCCCTGCGCCGCCTGCAGAAGGCGGAGGCCGTCGAGCGCCTGCGCGACGGGATCACCCACGACCTCAACAACCGGTTGATGGTGATCAGCGCCAATATCGACTCGGCGGCCCGCCATCTGAAGGATCAGCCGATCCTGCAGCGCAAGCTTCTCTCGGCTCTCGTGGCCGCCGATCAGGCCGCCAAGCTCATCGCGCAGTCGAGCGCCTTCGCCCGGCAGGGGGAATCGACGGTTCAGTACCTGAACCTTGCGGAGCAGGTGGGCTCGGTCGCGGACCTGCTGAGCCGCTCTCTCCTGCGCGACGCGGTGGAGCTGCGCCTGTCGCTTGCGGAGGACCTGTGGTCCATCGAGGCCAATCCCGAAGACATCCAGACCGCGATCGTGACGCTGAGCGCCCATGTGCGGGAGGCCCTGCCGCAGGGCGGCACCATCACGCTCGAGGCCAGGAACGTCCATGTGGAGAAGGGATCGCTCCCGGACCTGACCCGCGAGGGCGACTTCGTGCAGCTCGTCATCCGCAGCACAGGACCGGAGGAGGGGCGCCAGGCTCCGGAAGCCGATCTGGAGCACACGCTCGTCCTGCGCGACCTTGATCTCTCCTCATGGCTCTCCCTGCGCCAGAGCCTGCACTTCCTGCAGGAAATCGGCGGCGCCTCTGAGGTGCGCTCCGACGCGCTGGGAACCTCCATCAGCCTCTACCTGCCCCGGGCGGATGCGGCCACCCTGCTGCCGGCCGGCACCGCGGCGGACGAGGAGACGCCCGAGGAGAGCGTGTCGAACCACACGGAGATCCTGGTGGTGGACGACGAGCTCGAGGTGGCGCTCGCCCTGCAGGCCACCCTGGAGGAGTTCGGCTACGTGACCAGCATCGCCACCGATGCCGCGCAGGCCGTGAGGTCCCTGAGCGCGCGCCGGCCTGCCCTGGTTCTTGCCGACGTGACCATGCCCGGCACGATGAACGGCGTGATGCTGGCGCGGGAGGTGCGGCAGGTCTTCCCGAACCTGCCGGTGGTGCTGATCACCGGCAGCCCCCTCATGGCCGGCGAGCACAGCGAGTTCCCTCTGCTCCAGAAGCCCATCGTCAGCCGCGACCTGCATGCGGCGATCCAGCGGCACCTCGCGCCGCCGGAGGGCGACAACATCATCCCGCTCTTCCCGCGCACCTCCAGGCGCGCCCGCTGACGCTCAGCCGGCGAGCGCGGCCGCGGCGGAGAGAGGAACCGTCGCGTCCTGGGCCGCTTCGGCCAGCGCCGCGAACAGGCGCTGATGCGGCTTCTTCCAGACCAGCAGCTCCGGGTGCCATTGCACGCCGAGCAGGAACGGAGCGTTCACGCTCTCGACGGCCTGCACGATGCCGCTCTCGTCGCGGGCGGCGATGGTGAGCCCCTGCCCGAGCCGGTCCACGGACTGATGATGCAGGGCGTTCACCTGGCAGGGATTGCAGCGCAGGATCCGGTCGAGCCGCGATCCGGGCTCGATGGACACGGTCTTGCGGGGAAGCACGGTGCGCATCTTCGGCGCCTGCACATAGACCTCGTAGATGTCCGTGTGCAGCGTGCCCCCGAGAGCCACGTTGATCATCTGCGAGCCGCGGCAGATGCCGAGCACGGGCAGGCCCGCCGGAATCGCCGCCTTCAGGAGGGAGAGCTCCATCGCGTCGCGTTCGGGATCGATGCGCACGTCGGGCAGAACCCTGCCGCCGTAGATCTCCGCGCCGATGTCGTCGCCGCCGCCGATGACGAGACCCTGCAGCGGCTCCCGCGGCATCGGGTCGCCCGACACGAGCCGGACGGAGCGCGCGCCTGCGCGCTGCAGCGCCAGGCGATGCATGAGGTAGCTGCGCCATCCGCCGTGTCGTGACGTGGTGACGCCGATCAGGGGTCTCGTCATGAGCGTACGATCTGCTCCATCACGTCGGCCCAGCTCTTGTCCTCGCCCTCGAAGGACAGGAAGGCTGCGCCGACCGCATCGAGCCTCTCCCTGTCGGCGGCGAGCCGCTCCACGCAGACCCAGCGGTTCCAGTCCGGCGCGATGCTCCAGCCGGGATCGCTCACCCGCGCGTCCGGCAGCCGATAGTGGAAGGTCGGGCGGCCGTTGATCTTCTCGTTCGGCAGCACGGCGCGCACGCGCTCCGCATCGAAGTGATGCAGGAGCGGCAGAAGGTCGAGGTCGCGGTTTCGCGTCGGGTTGAAGGCGAGATAGTCGTCGATGAAGGCGGGGATCTCGGGCCAGTAATCCGGCGCGGCGATCCTGCGGACGTACTTGACCGGAAAGGGGTCGGCGAAGCCGAGAAAGCTGCGGGTCGCATCCGGCGAGGCCTCGCGCCGGAGCCAGGGGTTGAGGAGCGCAAAGCTCTTCATGAAGGCTGCGACGGTGGCCGCATCCTGGCGCGGGATCTCCGGGTTGAAGTGCAGGCCGAACGCATAGAAGGGCGCGTCCTGCGTGCCTCTGGCGCCCAGGTTCCGCAGGATGGTGAGGATCCGGCCGAGATCCTGGAGCCGGTCGATGGGCGTGGGCGCGGTCACGAGCTCGCAGGGCACGAGGTAGCTCGCGGCAAAGCCGAAGAGGGCCGCGATCTTGGGCAGGACCCCGCGCTGCGTTCCGGCCTGCTTGCCGGGATGCAGGATGCGGCTGTCGAGCTCCACCGTCAGGTCGCCGATGGCCGATTCCTTCAGCGCGAAGGCGTGGGGGTCCTCCTCGACCAGGCGCCCGCCGAGCGCCTCCTGCAACGCCTGCACGGTCTTCTCGGCGGAGGGGCCCACGAACTCGATCTCCACGCCGACCGTGCGGACCTGGCCCTGCGCGTTGTGCAGGATCGGCGGCAAGGCGAAATCGATGGTGGTGGAGAGCGCCGGCTGCGCCATCGGGAACTCCGGGGATTCAACACGAAAACGTGAGCGATGGGGGGAACGGGAACGCTTGAGCCCAGGTTCCTTCCCGCCCGGAAGGCCGCATCGACTTCCGGTGTGGCTTTCCGGCAGGGGTTTGGGTACAAGCCCGCCATCATGACCCATCGCCCCTTTCCGACGGAGCGCGCCGCCTGGCTGGCGGAACTGCGCGCGACCCTGGCCCTCGGCTGGCCCCTTGTCCTCGCGACCCTGGCGCAGAACGCCCTCATGACCTCCGACGTCATCCTGATGGGCTGGATGGGGTCCGAGGCTCTGGCGGCGGGGGCCCTGGGCACGAACCTCTATTTCGCCTTCCTCATCTTCGGCATCGGCCTCGTCAACGCCACTTCGCCGATCATCGCCGAGGAGCTGGGCCGCAAGCGCCATTCCGTGCGCGAGGTGCGGCGCACCGTGCGCCAGGGCCTGTGGGCCTGCGTGACGGTCGCGGTCCCGATCTGGATCGTGGCCTGGAACGGAGAGGCGATCCTCCTCGCCATCGGACAGGAGCCCCGCCTCGCCCACAATGCGGGCCAGTACATCCGCGCGCTCCAGTGGAGCCTGCTGCCGTTCCTGTTCTTCCTGGTGCTGCGCTCGTTCCTGTCGGCGCTGGAGCGGCCCGGCTGGGCTCTCTTCATCGGGCTGCTGGCCATTCCGGTGAATTTCGGCGCGGCCTATGCGCTGATGGTGGGCTCCCTCGGCCTGCCCGCCCTCGGGCTGATCGGGGTGGGTCTCGGCACGGTGATCTCGAGCACCTTCATGTTCCTCGGGCTCGCCCTCGTGATCGTCCTCGATCCGAAGCTCCGGCGCTATCACGTCTTCGGCCGCTTCTGGCGCGCCGACTGGCCGCGCTACCGCACCTTATGGCGAATCGGTGTTCCCATCGGCCTGACGCTGATGTTCGAGGTCACGATCTTCAATGCGGCGGCGATGCTCATGGGCCGGATCGGCGAGAACGAGCTCGCCGCCCATGCGGTGGCGCTGCAGATCGCCTCCTTCTGCTTCTCCGTTCCCCTCGGCATCGGGCAGGCCGTGACGGTGCGCGTGGGCCGCGCCTATGGCGCGCAGGACGCGGACGGCGTCACCCGCGCCGGCTGGACCTCGTTCGCCCTTGGCACGGGGTTCATGGTGATCACAGCCTCGCTCATGATGTTCGCCCCCCATCTGCTCCTCGGCGCCTTCCTCGACATGAGCGATCCCAAGAATGCGCTCGTGATCGGCCTGGCGCGCTCGTTTCTGGTGGTGGCCGCCATCTTCCAGCTCGTGGACGGCGCGCAGGCCGTGGGCGCCGGCATGCTGCGCGGGCTGCAGGACACCCGCATCCCCATGATCTATGCGGCGCTGGGCTACTGGGGCGTCGGCCTGCCGCTCGGCATCGTCCTCGCCTTCGGGACGCCGCTCCGGGGCATCGGCATCTGGATCGGGCTTGCCAGCGGCCTGGCCGTCGTGGCCTCGCTGATGCTGTGGCGCTGGCTGCGCCGCGACCGGCTGGGGCTGGTCACGGCCACCCCGCAGGACGTTCAGGAGGCGTTCGCCAGCTGATCGACGAGGCGCGAGAGGTCCACGGGAGCGAACTGCGCATCCTCATGGGTTACGCGCACCTCCTCGACCGTGAGCCGGCGCCAGCGCGCCAGCTGTGCCAGGGCTTCCTGCACCAGATCCTCCGGAGCGGAAGCTCCGGCGGTGAGGCCGATCACGGCGGCGCCGTCGATGAAGGAGAGCGTCAGGTCCTTCAGGTCCTGCATCAGCAGGGACGGACGCCCCTCGTTCGCCGCGACCTCGCACAGGCGGTTGGTGTTGGAGGAGTTGCGCGCCCCGCACACGATGATCCGCTCCGCGCGCCGGGCGATGACGCGCACGGCCATCTGCCGGTTCTGCGTGGCATAGCAGATCGTCTTGACGTCGGGCCCCTGGATTGAAGGAAAGCGGCTCTTCAGCGCCGCGATGATCTCGCGCGTGTCGTCGACCGAGAGCGTGGTCTGGGTGATGTAGGCGATGCGCTCCGGGTTCGAGACCGGCAGGGCGAGCGCCTCCGCGACGCTTTCGATCACGTGCACCGTGCCGTCGATCTGGCCCGTCGTGCCCTCGATCTCCACATGGCCGCGATGGCCGATGACGATCACTTCGCGGCCGGCCCGTGCATGGCGCTGCCCTTCGAGATGAACGCGGCGCACGAGCGGGCAGGTGGCGTCCAGCACGGAGAGCCCGCGGCTTGCCGCCTCGTTCTCGACCGCCCGAGACACCCCGTGGGCGCTGAAGATCGCCACCGCTCCGTCCGGGATCTGCGCGATGTCGTCGACGAAGACCGCGCCCTTGCGCCTGAGATTGTCCACCACGCGGTTGTTGTGCACGATCTCATGGCGCACGTAGACGGGCCTGCCCGTCCGGGCGAGCGCGTCCTCGACGGCGCGGATCGCGCGCTCGACGCCGGCGCAGAAGCCGCGCGGGGCTGCAAGGAGCACGGTCAGCGGCGGATGCTCGTCGATCATGCTGCATCCTCCGTCTTCAAGGCTCGGTCTTTCGAGAGGGTGGCCCTTGTGCCCCGGGCATGGTGCAGGACAGAGGCGGCGTGCTCGCCGGCCATCACGGCGCTTTCGATGGTCGCGGGAAGGGAGCCGATCCAGTCGCCCGCCAGAGCCAGGTTCGCGAGCGGCCGCACGGGCGGCTGGGGCAGGGCCTCGGCGGCCTGCCGGATGGTGGCGCGCTTTTCCTTCACCACGCGCGTTTCGGGCTGCCGGTCGGGGGAGGCCTCGAGCCCGACCGCGCGCAGGGCGGGCGCGATCTCGCGCCAGATCCGGGCAGCCACGGCGGCACTGTCCTGATCGACCACCGCATCCGCGGCGGAGACGGTCACGCTCACGTGGTCCCGCCTGATCAGCGCCCATTGGGCCAGCGCTCCGGTGAAGCCGACGAAGCGCGGACGCTCCAGGCCCCGCATGCGGTAATGCACGTTGACGATGGGCTCGAACCGCGTCGGCACGGAAAGGTCCGGCAGGAGCCGCTCCACCTCGTAGGGCGGCAGCGCCAGGATCACCCGGTCGTCGGGGCCCAGCATCACGGTGCGGTCGGAGAGCGCGAGCCCGATGACGCGCCCGTTGGCGACCAGGAGCATGCGCAGGCGCTGGCCGGTGAGAACGGCGGCTCCCCTGGCCCGGAGGGTGGCCACGGCCGGCTCGATCAGGTCCTCGCTCAGGCCGTTGCGCGCCACCAGCAGGTGCCCGGCGCCCGGACGGATGAGCTGCCGCAGGGCGCAGGCGAGCCGCTGCGCGGAAGCCTGCGAGGGCGGCGTGTTGAGCACCGCCACCGTCAGCGGCTCGATCAGGCTGTCCATGATCGGGCGCTTGCCGATGATGGAGGCGACGGGACATTCCTTCGACGCGAAGACGAGGCGCAGGATGCGCGCGAGATCGGCGAGGGCGAGGCCCTGCGGCCGGCGCGACGGCAGAAGCCAGGACCAGGGCGACAGGCCGACCCGGCGCATCTGTCCGGCGCGCGCATCGTAGAGGGGAAGGCCCTGGGGCTCGGGCTCGAACCAGCGCTCGCGTGCGCCGACCGTCTTCAGCAGGCTGAGGGCGCGCCCGTTGGCCGTGAACAGCACATGGGTGCCGTTGTCGTGGGCGAAGCCTCCGGCGGGCTGGAGCGTGCGGCAGCGCCCGCCCGCGTGCGGAGCGGCCTCGTAGAGAACGGCCTCGCCGCCGTCCTCCGTCACCGCAAGGGCCGCGCTCAGGCCCGCGATTCCCGCTCCGACGATATGGGTGCGCCGGCTCGTCATGCAGGCCTCATGGCGCGGGTGAGGAGGTGGAGGCGGTCGGCGGCGCTCAGGCGCAAGCGGCCCTGGCGCATGCCCCAGCCGCGCGCCTGCAGCCGGTCGAGCACGCGGCGGTAGTTCTCCATCATCAGGATCGCGGGCTTCAACGCGGCGCGGTCGAGCCGCGCCAGGGCGGCATCCGCCGCGTTAAAGCCCGCACGCGCCTCCTCGGCAAGGGCTTCGCAGACGCGCGCGAAGCGGGGATCGGCCACGAGGGTTGCGGCCGGCGCGTCCTGGAGGCCGAGCTGGGCGAGGCGCGCAAGAGGCACGTAGACGCGCTCGCAGGCCGCATCCTCGTCCACGTCGCGCAGGATGTTCACGAGCTGCAGGGTGCGCCCGAGGCCGAGGGCGAAGTCGTGCGCCGCCGGCGCGCCGAAGATGCGGATCGACAGGGCTCCGACCGAGCCCGCCACGCGGCGCCCGTAGAGGCTGAGCTCATGGTCGCTCGCAATCCGCACCCGGTCGGCGCAGTCCATCTCCATGCCGTCGAGAAGCGCATGGCACTCCTCCACCGGCAGCTTGAACAGGATCGAGGCGCGGGCGAGCTCCCGGCCGATGGGCGTCTCGGGCGCGCGGTGCAGCCGGTCGAGCTCGCGCCGCCATTCCTGCAGGAAGGCGCGCTTCTCGGAAGCCGGCGCGCCGCCGTCGGCGATGTCGTCCGCAGCGCGGCAGAAGGCATACACCGCGTGCATGGCCCGGCGGCGCTCATGGGTGAGGCTCTGCATGCCGAGCCGGAAGGAGGAGCCCGAGCGGCGCACCATTGCGGCCGTCACGGCGGCATCGCTGCCGGCCGGCGGGCGCAGGGTGCCGCCAAGCCCCCGCAGGAATGCAAGGCCCATATCGGTGCGGCTCACCTGCACGCGCTCCAGAACCGGATCGCCCCGGCGCAGGCGCCGGCTCAGGGCGCGGGCGAGCGCGAGGGTGGCGATGCTCTGGGCGCGCAGGCGCCGGTTCTGCAGGTGTTCGGGCAGGCAGCACGCCTGATCGATCAGCATGTCGGTGCGGTCGAGCATGGCATCGAGCACGCTGCGGCGCAGGGCCGTGCGGCCCGGCTCGAAGAAGGCATGCTCCGACCCTGCTCCCATCATCCACCGCAGGGGGATGTAGATGCGCCCGAGGCGCTCGTGATCGTCGCCGCAATCCTGGAGGTGGTTGAGGATCTGGAGCGCCGTGCACAAGGCATCCGCCGGCGCCTTCGCGGAGGCAGGCTCCCGGTGCAGCGCCAGCAGGAAGCGCCCGACGGGGTTCGCCGAGACGCGGCAATAGGCGATGAGCTCCGCCCAGTCGTTGTAGCGCGCCTTGACCGCGTCCTGCCTGAAGGCGCGAAGCAGGTCGCGCGCCTGCACGAGGCCGGCCCCGTGCCGCCTGTCCGCCGCGTGGAGCCGCGCGGCCTGCGGCACGGCGGGATCGCCTGCCACAAGCGCCTGCTCCAGCGCATCGAGCCGCGCGAGCTTTTCCGCCGCTCCGAGATCGGGCGCATCCGCGATGTCGTCGGCCATGCGCGCGAAGGCGTAGAAGGCGAGCACCGCGTCCCGGTGCTCGGGCGAGAGCACGCGGGAGGCGACGGGAAAGTTCTCGTCGCGGGGGCGCTTGGGGTTCCGAGCTGCGGCGGCGCTCATGGTTTCGCCTCCACGGGATAGAGCCGCCCCTTCCAGCCGGCCCGGCGCGCGGTGCCGATCCGCAGCAGCACGCTCCATTGGATGGCGAGACCCACCAGGATGGTGAAGGGATGCAGCGGGATGGACCAGGGGTTCTCCCGCGTGGCCACCGTCACCGCCGTGCGGGCGGCCAGCGACAGGAGCGCCGCGGCGAGAACCGGCAGCGTCGGCACGAAGGGAAGAAGGACGAAGGGCAGCACATGACCGCCAAGCAGCAGCACCGTCCAGACCGGCAGCGCGACGGGCGTGGCCATGCCTTCGTGCGCATTCTTGGCAAAGCCGTTCCAGGCCTCGCCGAACCGCGTGTACATGCGGCAGGAGGCGAGATCCTCGCCCGGCACGAGATCGGTCATGAAGCCCCTGCGCCGGAAGAGCCGCGCGAGCTGGATGCCGTCATGGATGCGCGAGCGGATCGCCGCGTGGCCGCCGCTCAGGCGATAGGCCTCGCGCTCCGCGAGCATGAGCTGGCCGCAGGCCGCGCCGAGGCCCGGGTCGCGCGAGAGGCGCATGAAGCCCATGGGCAGGTAGCCGAGCAGCAGCAGGTTGATCGTCGGCACGGTGAGCAGCTCCCCGACGGATCGCGTCACCTGGCGCGGCACGGCGCTCACGAGGCCCGCCTGCGCGTCCTGCGCGTGGCCTGCGAGCTGCGCCGCGGCGTGCGGGCTCAGGCGCACGTCGGCGTCGACGAACAGAAGATGCGTGCCCTTCGCCGCCTTGGCGAGGTGGTGGCAGGCATGGACCTTGCCGGTCCATCCCTCCTCCAGGGGCGGGGCGGTGAGCAGGCGCACCCGCGCATCGCGGGCGGCATGGGCGCGCACGATCTCGGCCGTGCCGTCGGTCGAGCCGTCGTCCATGACAAGGATCTCCACAGGCACGCCGACGCTCCCCTGCGCCGCAGCGAGGGCGGCGCCGATGTTCGTCGCCTCGTTGCGGGCGGGAATGAGGATCGAGACCAGCACGTCGCCCTGCGGGGCGCGGCGGGGCGTGGCGCGCAAGGTCGCGAGATTCATGAGCACGAGCGCGAAGGGCAGGGCGGCGAGCGCGAGAAGGATCAGGCCGAGCACCGTCATGGCGCGCGCCCCTGGTGCGAGGGGTCGAAGCGGCGCCCGCGGAGGATTGCCGTCAGCCGCCGCCAGCCGTCATAGACGCCGCCCACGCCGGCACGCCCTTCGAGCACGGCGCGAAAGCGCGCCGGATCGCGGCTCTGCACGTCGGCGCTCAGGCGGTCGAGGGTGGCCGTGAGGGCTGATTCGAGATGCTGCAGGCGCTCGGTGCGCGACAGCGCGAGGAGATCGGCCCCGCGCATCGGCTGGCCGAAGGCCATGAACGCCTCCGCTCCGCGCTCAAGCCAGAAGCCGTATTCGATGGCGAGCGGCAGCACCGTGCAGCCGGGAGCAAGCTCCACGAGGCGCGCCACGCCGGGCTTGAGAGCGAGCGGGCGTTCGCGCGCGTCGCCGAATCGCCCCTGCGCGGTGATCCAGAGCGCACGGTTCGGCGACGAGAGAATCTCGGCGCTCGTCTTCAGGAAATGCGCGGCGCCGCGCGGGCTGTCGAGATCCACGCCGAAGGCGCCGATGCGGCCGAAGACGCCGTATTGCTTGAGCATCGCGGCATCGATGGGAGCATAGCTCTCGAAGGAGGGGAAGAAACGGTCGGCGGCGAGGATGTAGACCGCCGCGTCCCACCAGGCCGGATGGTTGGAATAGACGATCACCGGGCCCGGCTGCAGACCGGCGGGACTGCTCCATGCCGCGATCCGCAGCGCGTTCATGTGCCGCGTGAAGTAGCGGCGGAAGGTGGAGACCATGAAGCGGTGGAGCAGGGGCGAGCGCAGCGCCACGGGGGACCGGTCCGCGCCGTGACGCGGTGCATCGTTCCTCGCGGCGCTGCTCGCATCCTGCCTCAAGACACGTTCCGTAGATTCGCCGCCTTGCAATCCGTGTCGAGCGCATCGGCGGCGATCCAGCCCGACATCATCACCATCGGCATGCCCGGTCCCGGATGGGCCGCGCCGCCGGCGAGGTAGAGTCCGCGCACCTGCCGGCTGCGGTTGCCCGGCTTGAACGCGCCCATGAACTTGCCGTGGCTCGCCAATCCGTAGATGGCGCCGTTGAGCACCTTGTAGCGGTCGTGGATGTCCTGCGGCGTGAGGTGGCGCTCGACGACGATGCGCTCCTCGATGTCTTCCATGCCGGCCGTCCGCTTGAGCTTGTCGAGGATCACCTGGCGATAGGCTGGGAACATCTGCGACCAGTCATGGTGCGGGCGAAGGTAGGGCGTGTGGACGAGCACGTAGAGCGCCTCGCCGCCTTCCGGCGCTACCGTCGGATCCGTCGCGGCGGGAGCCGCGAGATAGCAGGTGGGATCGGGCGCGGGTTCGCCCTTGCGGTAGATGGAGTCGAACTCCTCCTCCGGATCGCGCGAGAACACGAAATCGTGGTGGAGGATGTGATCGTAGCGCCTGTTGAGCCCGAGATAGAGCACCACGCCGGAGCAGGCCGGCTCGAAATCCTTGCGCGCGTAGTGCTCGCCCACCTCGCCGCCGACGAGTTCTCGGTACGTGCGGATCGAATCCATGTTGGAGATGACGTTGTCGTAATGCGCCACCTCGCCGCCTGCGAGCACGAGGCCCGTGACCGTGCCGTTCTCGATCTTGAGCGAGGCCACGTCGCTGTCGGTTCTGATGACGGCGCCGAGCTCGGTTGCGAGCTTCGCCAGCGCCTCCGCGACCGCGCGGGTGCCGCCCATGGGATACCAGACGCCGTCCGCCGCCTGCATATGCGCGATGGCGCAGAGCACGGCGGGCGAGCCATAGGGCGAGGAGCCCACGTATTGCGTGAAATGGTCGAGCATCTGCGCCAGGCGTTCGTCCTTCACCTTGGAGCGGATCGTGCCGGCCACCGACGAGCCCATGCGCAGCGACAGCACATCGCGCAGGGTGGAAGGGTTCATGTTGGCGCGGATGTTGATGGTGTCGAAGAGATCCTCCACCGGCTTCCAGAAGAAGAAGCGGTTGGAGATGTCGTGGAGATGGGCCGAGATCTCCTGAAAGCGCTTGTATCCGTCGCCCGCGCCCTTGCCCGGAGCAAAGCGGTCCATGGCCTGCGCCATGGAATCGATGTTCTCCTGCAGGTCGATCCGCGTGCCGTCGTCGAAGAAGCAGCGCCATTGCGGATCGAGCCGCACGAGGTCGAGATAGTCGGAGAGGTTGCGCCCGGCCTCCGCGAAGATGCGCTCCAGCACCCGCGGCACGGTGAGGATGGTCGGCCCCATGTCGAACCGGAAGCTGGCCTCGTGCAGCACGGCAGCCTTGCCGCCGATCCAGGGATTCTTGTCGTAGAGCGTAACCTTATGGCCCCGAGCGGCCGCGACGCAGGCCGCCGCCAAGCCGCCCAGTCCTCCGCCGATCACTGCAACCGAAGTTCCTCGAGCGCTCACGATGTCCTCCCGCGGAGCACGCGCCCGGTCTCGCCGAGGCACGTGTCCAGATGTGTTGGTTCTAGGAATGCGATAATCCAGTTCAAGGCAAATCACGAAGGTTTGGGCGGCGGGCGCAGACCATGCGCAGCGCCTGCCGGCCGGGGGATCGGATCACCGGATCGAAACCGGCGGATTCCAGGAGCGGCTTGATCTGGGCCACGCCCCGCGTGTTGCCGCCCCAGAGCAGGTTCTTGAGCCGGTTGACGGCGGATGCGGTGCTCCCGCCCTCCTGGGAGAGGGCCGCGACCAGGAGCCAGCCGCCCGGCCGCAGGGCGCGGAACACGCGCCTGACGGCTTCCTCCACGATCTCGTCCGGCAGGAACATCTGGGGCAGGAAGGCCAGGTCGAAAGCCCCCTCGTCGTCCAGGTGCTCCACGCGCTGCCTGCGGATCGCAATGCGATCGGCAAGACCTTCCTCCTGCACATGCCGCTCTCCGAGCGCGGCCGGATGAGAGGCGGGCTCGAGCGCAACGGCGCACAGCCGCGGGAAGTGGCGGCAGAGGGCGATCGACAGGCCGGCGGCGCCCGCCCCCACGTCGAGAAGCGCCGCCCCGGGCCGCTCGAGCCGAGGCACGAGGCCGGGAAGGAATTTCAGCTTCGGCACGGCCTGGGTCGTCCAGTGGCGGGTTAGGGCGCCCTGGGCTTCGATGATGGCCGCATCCGTGTGCGACCAGCCCTCGAGGGTGAGCGTGCGCGCTTCGAGCCTGCGGCGGAAGTCCTCCGCCTGCAGCAGCGGGGCGCGCAGGGCGGCCTTGAAGGTCTCGGCGCCGTCGGGCGAGGTGAAGGGCATCAGAGCCGGGGTGGCCTGCGCCCTCCCATCGCTCCAGGTGACGAAACCGAAGCCCGCGAGCACGTCGAGAAGGCTTCTCACGATCGTCGGCGGTAGGGTCAGGGCCGCGCCGAGTTCGGCGGGAGTCCGGGGCTGCCCGAGGCGCGTGAGCAGGCCGCTCTCGGCGCAGGCGGACAGGGCGCTGGCCGACCAGATCGCGGTGTCGATCTCCTCGAGCGCCCTGAAGGCGTCATCGGGCCTGCGGAAGGAGGGGATGCCGGCGGGAAGGCGCCATCCGCCGAGGCCGAAGGAGCCGAGACCGATCCGGTCTCCTCCGTGGGACAGAAGGGCATAGGCGCGCCACAGCATGGCGGTTCTACCGGGCCTGATCTGCGACCGTCACCGGGCCTTCCTCGGCCATGGGGCCGGCGGCTTGGGCGCCGGAGCGAGGAAGAGGATGGCAAGCAATCCGATGCGGCTCATGTCATGCTCCCTTATACGGCGGCCTCGCCCACGGGCGCGGCTGCGGGCTTCGCCCGGTCCTGACCCGCGCGGCGCCTCTCCCGGTCTTCGAGCAGCAGGCGCGTCGTGATGCGGGCGCCCTCGTAGATCACCGGCAGGCCGCTGCCGGGATGGGTGCCGCCGCCCACGAGATACACGTTGCGGCCGAAGCGGTTGTGCGGCCGGAAGTAGAGCATCTGCGTGAGGTTGTGCGCGAGGTTGAAGGTGGCGCCCTCGAACACGGCGAACTCGTCCTGCCAGCCTCGCGGCGTCACCACGCGCTCGAAGCGGATGCGGCTTTCGATGTCGCGAAGGCCGAGGAGCTTGAGGCGCTCCAGCGCGACGGCGCGGTAGCGCGGCGCCTCGCGCGCCCAGTCGATGCCGCAGCGCAGATTCGGCACCGGCACCAGCACATAGAGGCTCGCATGTCCTTTCGGCGCCAGCGACGGATCGGTGACGCCGGCATGGTGCACGTAGATCGACGGCTCCTCGGGGAGAATGCCGTTCGTGATCTCGTGAATGTTGCGCTCGTATTCCTTCGACAGAAGGATCGTGTGATGGGCAAGGTCGCCGAGATCGCCTTCGATGCCGAGATAGAGCATGAAGGTGGAGCAGGAGATCTTGGCGCGATCGAGCTTCTTGTCTTTCCAGCGCGGACGCATCGCCTCCGGCACCAAGCGCCGCATGGCATGTCCGAAATCGCCGTTCACCACCACCGAGCCCGCCGCAAAGCGCTCGCCGCCGGCCTCGACGCCGACCGCTTCGCCGTTTTCGTAGAGAATGCGGTCCACCGGCGTGTTCAGGCGGATGTCGACGCCCATCCTGCGCGCCACGTTCGCCATGGCCTCGGACACCGCGCCGCAGCCGCCCATGGGATGGAACACGCCGTGCTCGTATTCGAGGAACGAGAGGATCGTGAACAGGCTCGGGCACTGGAACGGCGACATGCCGAGATACTTCGTCTGGAACGAGAAGGCGAGGCGCACGCGCGGGTCGGCGAAATAGCGCTTGAGGTCGCCGTCGACGCTCGAGAACGGCCTGAGCTTCGGCAGCGCCGCGAGCATCGCCGGCGAGAACAGATCCGCCGGGCTCGAGAAAGCCTGTTCGAGCACGGGCCTGAAGGCTTCGAGCTTATCCCGGTTGTCGTCGAGGAATCGCCGCACGTTGCGGGCATCGGCCGGAGCGAGCCGGGCGATCTCTCGTTCGAGGCGATCCAAGTCGTAAGTGGCGCGGATGGAGCCGCCGCCTTCGAAGACGAGGTGGTATTGCGGATCGAGGCGCCTCAGCTCGACATGGTCTTCCAGCCGCTCGCCGCAGGCCTCGAAGATATCCTTCAGCACCCGCGGGTACAGGAAGAAGGTGGGGCCGATGTCGAACTTGTAGCCCCCAGGGGCGTGGATCGTGCGGGTTCGCCCGCCGACCGCCGGCTCCCGCTCGAAGATCGTGACCGGAATCCCCTCCCGGGCCAGCAGCATGGCGGATGCCAGTCCTCCCGGACCTGCGCCGACAATGGCGACTTGCGGCGATGGGGCAGGGTTCGGCATCGGGCGAGGGACCCTCGACAGCATGGAGCGGCAGAAAGCCTAAGCTAGAACAACGGGGCAATGAGGGTAGAGCCGCGATCCAGAGATCACGCAAAGGTGAAAAATCCCGCGCGCTTATTGGCAACGTTATTCAGGCTATAAAATACCTTCGAAAACCAGGATCAGGCTAGATTTCGGCTACCACAGCATCCCTCTGAAGTATGATTGGGTCTTCAAAAAAAATAGTCGCCTTATTCTTGCCTTTTTAAAGTTGAGCTTCACTTCCCAACAAAACGGAAGGGGAGACTGTCCTTGAAGAATATCCTCGCCCGCGCATCTGCACTGGTGCCACTTCTTTTCGCCGCCGCCTGCAATACAACGGCATCCAACGATCCCGATACCACAGGATCCATCTCGCAGGCCAGCATCGAATCCGGCCGGCTCCTTCAGCGGGGCACCGCCTCCTGGTACGGGCCCGGCTTTCATGGCCGCAAGACCGCCAGCGGCGAACGGTTCAACTCCTACGACATGACGGCAGCCCACCGTTACCTGCCCTTCGGCACGCGGCTCAGGGTGGTGAACGAATCCAACGGCCGCTCCGTCATCGTGCGGGTGAACGATCGCGGTCCCTTCACCCACCGCCGGATCATCGACCTCGCCAAGGGGCCGGCCCAGGCCCTCGGGCTCACGTCCTCCGGCACCGGCTACGTGTCCCTGCACCGGCTCAATTAGGCGCTTCTTAATTCCTTGCGGCGATTCTGGCCCCGATTCGGGACCAAGGGTTGCTTACATGGAATCGAGATCGCCTCAGCCGACGAACGTCATCCGCTTTCCGGGCGCGCGCATGGCGGCCAATCCCCGCCGCGACCAGAAGAGCCTCATGGATGCCGTCTACGCGGCAGGCTCCCTGCCCATCGACGCGGGCGATCGCGCCACCAAGGCCATGGCCGCCCGGCTCACCATCTCCGGCTTCGTGGTGATCGACGAACTGCGGGCCGACGGGACGTTGCGCCGGCTGCGCCCCTCCGAGGCCATCCACGCCTCGACAGCCCGTCCGTGGCATGTGTCGAAGCCCTCCGGCCGCTACAGCCTGGTCGATGCTCCCGAGACGGATCGGGAGCTGTTTGCCGCCCTGCAGGCCTGAGGCCTCGCCTTTTCGGCCGCCTGAACTATTTTCCTGCGCCTTCTCCGTAGCGCTCAAAGGGGATGGCGATGCATCTGGTTCAAATCCTCCTGCCGGTGGCCGACAATGCGGGCCGCCGCTTCGACAAGGCAGTCTACGGGCGCGTGCGCGGCGAGCTTGCCGAGCGGTTCGGCGGCATCACGAGCTTCACCCGCGCGCCGGCGGAAGGCGTCTGGAAGGAGGGCGGCCATACCGCCCATGACGATATCGTCGTGTTCGAGGTCATGACGCGCGAGATCGACCATGGATGGTGGGAGCGCTACCGCGCGGAGCTCGAGCGCCGCTTCGACCAGGAAACCATCGTCGTGCGCGCGATTCGCGTGGAAATGCTGTAGCGCGGAACCGATTGGCACTGCTTCGCTTGTCGTTGCAAAGCGGAGTATCGTCATGAGCAAGCCCCTCATCGTGTCCATTCCCCACAATCTCGGTCAGGCCGAGGCCATGCGGCGGCTGCAGGGCGGCATGTCGAGCGTGAAGTCGCAGTTCGGCGACAAGGTGGCCTCCATCCAAGAGACCTGGACCGGGAACCGGATGGATTTCCGCGTCGGCGCCATGGGCCAGAACGTTCAGGGACACCTGGAGGTCATGCCGGACCAGGTGCGGGTGGAAGTGCAGCTGCCCTGGATCCTTGCGATGGTTGCAGAGAAGGCAAAGACCTTCATCCAAAAGCAAGGAACACTCATGCTGGAAAAGAAGTGACGTGAGCTATTCCCATGAATAGCCATTCACAAAGATGAACACAGCTGGAACCAAACTGCTTCGTCTGCGTTAGATAACCGATTGCGACCGCGACCCTTCGCCGGTGCGCTTCACTTAAGACATCGCTTTATTCACCCCGGACGCATTCTTCTGTCCGATCGTGACAACACATCTGTATTTGGGGATGGCGCTATGCAAGAGCGTTTGGTGACGCAGTCCTATGCCTTTGGTTCGCCTGTCAAAGCCGGTTCCAAGAAACCTCTTCTCGTCTGCTTCTCGCACCTTCGCTGGAACTTCGTCTGGCAGCGCCCCCAACACCTTCTGAGCCGAGCCGCCAAGCACTACGACGTCCTGTTCATCGAAGAGCCCATGTTCAAGGCGGGCGCCAAGCCGCACATGGATGTGAGCGACCGCCCGCAGGGCGTCACCGTGGCCGTTCCGATCCTCCCCGAAGGCCTGTCGCACGAGGACGTCATCGCCGAGCAGCACGATCTGATCGAGGACCTGATCGGCCGGGAGGCCTCGGGTCCGCGCGTGTTCTGGTACTACACGCCGATGGCGATGGCCTTCACCAGCGATCTCGAATGCGACCTGTGCATCTACGACAACATGGATGAGCTGTCGCTCTTCCGCGGCGCCTCGCAGGAGCTGCTCGATCTGGAGAGCGCGCTCTTCGCCCGTTGCGATCTCGTCTTCACGGGCGGTATGAGCCTGTACGAAGCCAAGAAGAGCCGTCACCGCAGCGTGCACGGCTTCCCGTCCTCCATCGATTTCAACCATTTCTCCCAGGCCCGCTCGATCCGTCAGGATCCGGAGGATCAGGCGCATATTCCCCATGTCCGCCTCGGCTTCTTCGGCGTCGTCGACGAGCGCATGGATATCGATCTTCTGGCGCAGGTCGCGGACCTTCGCCCGGATTGGAACTTCGTCATGATCGGCCCGGTGGTGAAGATCGATCCGGCAACCCTGCCGCAGCGCCCGAACATCCACTGGCTCGGCGGCAAGTCCTATGACGAGCTGCCGCACTATCTCTCCGGCTGGGACGTCGGCTTCATGAACTTCGCCCTCAACGAGGCGACGAAGTTCATCAGCCCCACGAAGACGCCCGAGTTCCTCGCGGCCGGCGTGCCCGTCGTGTCGACCCCGATCACGGACGTGGTGCGCCCCTACGGCGAGAAGGGCCTCGTGGAGATCGCCCGCACCGCGGAGGAGGTGGTCGCCAAGGTGGAAACCGTCCTGGCCCGGCCGAAGGAGCCCTGGCTCGCCAAGGTGGACCGGCATCTCGCCGCCGGTTCCTGGGACAAGACCTGGGCCTCCATGCACAAGCTCATGCTGGACGTCACCGGCGATGCCGCCGCGAACCGTCCTGCCTCCTCCCTTCCCATCTATGCCACCACGCCTGCGGAGTGATCTGAATGTACGATTGGTTGATTGTCGGCGCAGGCTTCGCGGGAAGCGTTCTGGCGGAGCGTCTTGCGAGCGAGCGCAACGAGCGCGTCCTTCTGATCGATCGGCGCAACCATATCGGCGGCAACGCCTATGACCGCTACGACGAGGACGGCCTGCTCATTCACCAGTACGGACCTCACATCTTCCACACTAACTCGAAGCAGATCTTCGACTATCTCTCCCGCTTCACGGAGTGGCGCTTCTACGAGCACCGGGTGCTGGCGGAGGTGGACGGCATGCTCGTGCCGATCCCGATCAACCTCGATACCGTCAACAAGCTTTATGGCCTCAACCTCACCTCCGAGCAGCTGCAGGACTGGTTCGCGGAGCGCGCCGAGAAGATCGGCGAGATCAAGACGTCGGAGGATGTGGTGGTCTCGGTGGTCGGCCGGGAGCTGTATGAAAAGTTCTTCCGCGGCTACACGCGCAAGCAATGGGGGCTCGATCCCTCCGAACTCGACAAGTCCGTGACCTCGCGCGTGCCGACCCGCACCAACCGGGACGACCGCTACTTCACGGACGAGTTCCAGTTCATGCCGAAGCACGGCTATACCCGGATGTTCGAGAAGATGGTGAGCCATCCGAACATCCACGTCATGACGCAGACCGACTACGAGGACGTCAAGAACGTCGTCCCCCATCGCCGCGTCATCTATACCGGCCCCATCGACGAGTACTTCAACTTCCAGTTCGGCAAGCTGCCCTACCGCTCGCTGCGCTTCGAGCATGTGACGCTCGACAAGGCCTGGCACCAGCCCGTGGGCGTGGTCAATTACCCGCAGACCAACGACTACACCCGCGTCACGGAGTACAAGCACCTGACCGGCCAGGAGCACGCCAAGACGGCGCTCACCTACGAGTACCCCTCCGCTGAAGGCGACCCCTACTATCCCATCCCGAAGGCGGAGAACCAGGAGCTCTTCAAGAAATACGAGCGCCTTGCGCTGGCGACGCCCGACGTGTGGTTCGTGGGCCGCCTTGCGACCTATCGCTACTACAACATGGACCAGATCGTCGGCCAGGCGCTCGCCACCTTCCGGCGCATCAACGAATCCCTGCCGATCGGCGCGGACACGTCGACGGTCAAGGTCATGTCGTCGGCTGGCCTGGTTTCCTGATGAAAGATCATATCGAACATTCCGCGCTAAGAATTGTTGTCGAACGCTTAGTGAAATAGCTCGGAGTTGTACGATGAATCGACCACTGGAGCTTTGGGGCGGTCTGGAATGTACTGTCGCAAGAGTTGGTGACGACTACCGCGATCAAAGCCTGGAGACGGGTCATCAGGATCGTATCGAGGATCTCGACCGCATCGCCGAGCTCGGGATCCGCACCCTGCGTCATCCGGTGCTCTGGGAGACGATCTCTCCCGAGAGCCCGGACAAGGCGGACTTCTCCTGGCACGACGTGCGCCTGAAGCGCCTGCAGGAACTCGGCATCCGTGCCATCGCGGGCCTGTGCCACCACGGCAGCGGCCCTCGCTACACCCACATGCTCGATCCCGCCTGGCCCGAGCTTCTCGCGCGCCACGCGGCGAACGTGGCCGAGCGCTATCCGCATCTGGATCTCTATACGCCGGTCAACGAGCCGCTCACCACGGCCCGCTTCTCCGGCCTCTACGGCCATTGGTATCCCCATGGAACCGGCTACGAGGCGTTCCTGAGGATCCTCGTCAACGAGTGCAAGGCGACGGTGCTCGCCATGCGCGCCATCCGCAAGGTTCGTCCCGATGCGCAGCTCGTGCAGACGGACGACATGGGCAAGACCTTCTCGACGCCGACCCTCGCCTATCAGGCCGAGCACGAGAACCAGCGCCGCTTCCTGAGCTTCGACCTCCTGTGCGGCATGGTCGACCGGAATCATCCCTGGTGGGACATCTTCCTGCAGAACGGGGTTCCTCAGGAGGATCTCGAGCTCCTGCTCGAGGCCGATGCCGCGCCCGACATCATCGGCATCAATCATTACCTCACCAGCGAGCGCTACCTCGACGAACGCAAGAACCGCTATCCCGAGCACCATTGGGGCGGCAACGGCCGGCACGAATACGCCGATGCGGAGGCTGTGCGCATGCCGCTGCCGGTGGGCGATCTCGGCCCCGCCGCCCGGCTGCGGGAGGTGTGGGAGCGCTACCGCCGGCCCATCGCCGTCACGGAAGCCCATCACGGCAGCACCCGCGACGAGCAGCTGCGCTGGCTGATGCAGGTATGGAACGATGTTCATGCGCTCCGCGACGAGGGTGCCGACATCCGGGCCGTCACCGTATGGTCTCTGTTCGGCACCGTGGACTGGAACAGCCTGCTCACGCAGCGCAACGGCTTCTACGAGCCGGGGCCTTTCGACGTGCGCGCGCCCGAGCCCCGCAGGACGGTGCTCGCCCATGCCGCCGAGTCCCTCGCCAAGACCGGCACCTACGACCACCCGGTTCTCGACCGGGCCGGCTGGTGGCGGCGCGACATCCGCTTCTACAAGGCGCCGGCGCGGCGCTCGAAGGCGTGCTGGCTGGCCGACGAGCCGCGCCAGCTTCTGATCACCGGCGCCACCGGAACCCTGGGCCGCGCCTACTCGCGCCTGTGCGAGTTCCGCGGCCTCAATCATGTGCTGCTCTCGCGCCAGGACATGGACATCGCCGATCACAAAAGTGTCGCGCGGGCGCTCGACTGCCACAAGCCCTGGGCGGTGATCAACACGGCCGGCTATGTGCGCGTGTCCGAGGCGGAGCATGATCGGCAGGCCTGCTTCCGCGAGAATGCCACGGGAGCCGAGGTGCTGGCGAAAGCCTGCGCCGATCTCGGCATTCCCCTCGTCACCTTCTCCTCCGACCTCGTGTTCGACGGCACTCTCGGACGCCCCTACGTGGAGAGCGACGAGGTCTGCCCCGCCACGGTCTACGGCGAGAGCAAGGCCGAGGCCGAGCGCCGGGTCCTGAAGGCGCACGACAAGGCGCTCATCCTGCGCACCAGCGCCTTCTTCGGCCCCTGGGACCGCTACAACTTCGTCTGGTCGATCCTCAACACCCTGAGCCGGGGAGAGGGGGTGAAGGCAAGCCTCGACGTGGTGTCGCCGACCTACGTGCCCGACCTCGTGAACACCTCCCTCGACCTCCTGATCGACGGCGGCACGGGCATCTGGCACATGGCCAATGTGGGCACGGCCTCCTGGCGCGATCTCGCCGCCATGGCGGCAGAGCGTGCAGGCTTCGATCCGGGCCTCGTCACGGATGCTGGCGACCGGCCGGTGCTGGACACGACCCTGTCCACGGAACGCGGCATCCTCATGCCGCGTCTCGAGAGCGCCCTCGACCGCTTCTTCATCGACAGCGAGGTGGATTGGTCCGAGGAGGCCATGAAGGTCGCAGCCGAGTAGGCCTCGGTCCCTCAGGCATCGTTTCCATTCGATCGAAAGAGAAGGGCGGTGCAGATGATCTCTGCACCGCCCTTTTGCATGGGTTCGGAAAGGCTCGCCTACGCGGCGGCTTCCGCCGCCCGGACCGCCTCTTCGAGACGCGCTGCCCGGGACTCGACCGCGAGCTCCACCAGGGCGTCGGTGAGCATCGTCGCCGTCGGGTCGGCGAGCGGCGCATCCCGCATCAGGCGCAGGGTCGAGGCGACCAGGCGGCCGCGGCCGTAGGAACGTTCGACGCCCAGCGCCACGGGCTTGTGGATCCAGCCGACCACGAGGCCTGCGAAGACGCGGGCCTGGAAGTCGAGCAGGTTGCAGCCCGAGATCACGTAGTCCGGCAGCACCCGGTCCATGGTCTCGTCGAGGAGCGGACCGGAGGGGAAGCGGGCGAAATGGCCCGAGCGCCGCAGCCATCCGAAGGAGGACGCCCAGTCGCCCGACCAGAGCGTGCCGTGGCGCGCCTGCACCTTCACCGCCTGCCAGTGCGGGAAGAACGGGTAGAGACTCATGTCGCTCTCCGGCAGCAGCAGCAGCTTGGCGCCGGCGCGCACGTGGTCCGCGATCGGCTTGCTGTGCGTGCGGGAGACCACGAGCGTCGATTCCTCGAAGGCGCGGGCGAGGGTGTAGCCGAGCGCCCGGAAGCGCTCGCGGATGTCCTCGTCCGGCGACCACACCAGCTCGCGGGCGTGGAGCGGCCTGCCGCGCTTGGGATGGATCGCGATGTCGTGGTGGTTGTGCGCGATCAGGCGGCCGTCGGAGGCGCGCAGATCGAGGTTGATCCGCCGCAGTTCCGGCTCGTCCATGGTGGGCAGCTTGATCTCGACGCGACCCAGATCGAGCACGTCCGGAGCCTCGATGCGAGGGAGAGTCAGGGTCTGGCTCTCGCCGGCGACGGTGACCTCCAGCCGGCAATCCTCCAGAACAGAGCCTGCCCCATGCGCCACCGCCAACCCCAGAGCGACAGTCTCGCCGGACCAGTAGGAGGCGCGCTCCCATTTCGGCACGATCACCGTGTCCGAGTTCACGATGTGGAACAGCTCGTGGAACACGCGCGTGTTGCGGCGCATGTCGAGGAGGCCGTTCGATTCCCAATGGCAGTCGTGCAGCTCGGTGATGACGTAGCCGGCGAGGCTCGGCTTGCGCCGCATCGCCTCGATCTCGTACTTGAGGGCGCGGAACTGCTGCCACTGCGCCGCGATCACGAAGCGGCGCAGGTCGCCGAACACGCGGTCCAGGCTCCAGTCCGAAAAGCGGTTCTCGACCCCGTGGGCGTACATCACGCCCTCGCCCCAGTCGTGACCCGTCTCGAACCACCAGGGCTCCTCGCCCTTCTCGTCGCGCAGGTCCTTCGGATAGGGCAGGCCCCAGTTGCCGAACTCGGAGCACATGAGGGGCTCGCGGCCGGTGATCACCGCATCGCCATGCGGCGAGTACAGCCAGGAGGCGCGGCTCGACAATTCGTCCACGAACTGGTCCCACTGATCCCGGTGGTCGGGATAGGCCGCGTAGAAGTGATAATCCGCGATGTCGGATTCCACGTGGAAGCTCGGCGCCAGCGGCGAGTTGTCGACCACGAGGCGCGTGGGATCGTAGGCCTTGAGCCAGGCGAAGGTGCGCTTGAGCCAGTCGCGGTGATCCGCGTCGTTGACGAGGTCGACGCCCCAGTTCTCGTTGATGATCGTCCAGATGATGATCGAGGGATGGTTCGCATCGCGGTCGACGATGCCCTTCAGCAGCTTCTCCTTGCGCCCGCGCGAGCGGTCGGTGGCCATGCCGCCGTTCGGCAGCTCCGTCCAGATGAGCATGCCCATCCGGTCCGCCACCTCGTAGTAGCGCGGATCCGCCGCCTTGATGTGGCAGCGCAGGCAGTTGAGACCGAGCTCCTTCGCCTTGCGGAACTGATCCTCCAGGAACTCCACCGACGGCACGGTGCAGATCGTGTCCGGGTAGTAGTCCTGGTCGAGGGCTGCGCGAAGATAGAGCGGCTCCCCGTTCAGGTAGAACTTGCCGTTGCGGGTCTCGATGGTGCGGAAGCCGAAGGTGTCGGCGATCTCATCCTTCACCTCGCCGCTGCGGATGAGCGCGAGGCGGATGCGGTAGAGGTTGGGACGGTCGGGCGACCAGGCCTGCACGTCGGCGAGGGTGAACTCGAACGGCATGGAGGTGACGCCGACCTGCGTCTCGTGCATCTCCTCGAGCACGACCTCGCCCGCCGGGTCCGCCACCTGGATGCGGATCTGCGTGGCGTCGGTGAGCGGGCGCGCGAAGAACACGCCGGAGGTCACGCGGCCGGTGGCCAGGTTCGGCACGAGGCGCACCCGGGTCATGTGATCCGCGATGCGGCGCTCCAGGTAGACCGACTGCCAGATGCCGGAGAGGGGGCCGTACCAGCTCTGCTTGCCGAAGGGGATCTCGGCGAAGGGCGAGTCCGGGAATTCGGCCGGGTTGTCCGTGGGGCTGTCGACGCGGACCTTGATCTCGTTCGGACCGGGCTTCAGGTAGGCGGTCACGTCGAAGGAGAAGGGCAGGAAGCCGCCCTCGTTGTGCCCGACGGCCTCGCCGTTCACGAAGACCTTGGTGTTGTGGAAGACCGCGCCGAAGCGGATCCAGATGCTGTCGTGGAGCCAGGCCTCGTCGATCACCACCGTCTTGCGGTAGATGCCGATGCCGGCGCGCATGCGCAGATCCGAAAACTGGGCCTGCCAAGGACTCGGCACCGTGATCTGGCGAATTTCCGCCGGGCCGGACAGGCGGTCGTCGGCCACATGCAAAAATTCCCAAGCCCCATCCAGACTGATGCGATTGTCCTGCATGATCTCTCCTTGAATCAGGGATTACCCAAGGGGCTCGAAAACGGCGAAAACATGGCTTGGCGCCGCAAGGCGGAGGCTGTTCTCCATCCTGCGACACCTCGTGTCACCAAAGCCCGTTCGAACCATCGGCCCCTCGTCCCTGACAGCGTTACCGGCCCGTCTCGAACAACGGGAAAGTGCTTCAATGGATCCCGCCGACAAGCGCGCGGGCGCCATCGAACGGCCACGATTCGACGCGGGCAGGAACCGCCTCTGCCATCTGGCGTTGCCCTGACAACGCCGAGCCTTGCCGCTCGCCCGCCACACCACCCTTCTCGAAGAGGCTCACCATGGCTCAATTGATTCCCGACGATCGCACCCGCCAGGGAGGCTCCGGCCGGCCGGTTCTGGGCGTGCTGATCGGGTCGCTCCTGCTCCTGGCCGTCGCCGTCGGCGGCTACATGATCTGGGTGGGATCGACCTCGCCCGACGATCCGGGCACGGATGCGGCCCGCGCCAACGTGACGGGCTCCACGAGCGGCTCGTCCAACGCCAATCCCACCAACCGGATCACGCCGGCGAACCCGGCCTATCCGGCCCCCGGCGCGCAGCCCTCGGCGAACCAGCCGCCGCAGCGGTAGGCTTTCTTCCCCAACGGCAGCCGGGAGAGGCTCGACGCCCTCCCGGCTTTTTTGTTGCGCTTGGCCTGCCCGGCGGCGAGTTTTCGCCGTAATGATTCGCAAAGAACCGCCCCGCTCAGGCACCGGACCGGTGCAGGGGGAATGCGATAGGGTAGACGGAATGACGGGTATTGGCCTCAAGCGGCTCTTGTCGGCCGCGGTAGTCGTGTTGAGCCTGGCCGCCGGCGGCACGTCCCTCGCGCAGCCGGCACAGACCGCTCCCAATCCTCCGGCTCAGGCTGCGCCCACCCCCGCGCCGGCCACGATCTCCGCCGAAACCAAGGCGGCCCGCGCCAAGCTCGACGGCTACAAGGCCGATCTCGACCAGAAGGAAGCGGCCATCCAGGGCCGGACCATGTCGGACGCGGACCTGCAGGCCATCCGCCAGCAGATCGAGCCGATCATCGCGGACATCAGGGCCGTCATCGACGAGCAGACCCCGAAGCTCGAGGCCAGCAAGCAGCGCCTCAGCCAGCTCGGCCCCAAGCCGGAGAAGGGCCAGCCGGAGGAGAGCGCCGACGTCGCCCGCGACCGCGCCGAGCGCGAGGCCGCGGTGGCGGAGCTCGACGAGACCCAGCGCCTCGGCCGCGCCCTGCTGGTGCAGGCCGAGCAGCTGAGCACCCAGATCGGCGACCTGAGGCGCGCCGGCTTCACCCGCGCCCTGTTCGAGCGCAGCGACGGCCTCTTCAGCCCCGGCCTCTGGATGAACGTGGTCCAGGCGGTTCCGCGGGAGCTGCGGGCGCTCGGGATCGTCGGGGGCGATGCCCTGGAGCAGTTGCGGCGCAACACGTCGTTCGGCGTCCTGCTCCTCCTGGGCATCGCCGTCGGCGCCGCCATCGCGCTCTATGTCGGCCGGCGCTCCATCGCCCCGCGCCTCGTGCGGCGCGATCCCGCCGTCAACGACCCTTCCCGCCGCAGCCGCCTGCTGGCCGCGCTGGGCGTCCTGATCCTCGGGGCCGCGCCGGCCGTGGCCGGCAGCTGGATCGTCTGGGTGGTGTTCGACTCCGTCGACGTGGTGCCCACCCGCCTGGAACAGGTGGTCAAGTCCATCCTCGGCGGCCTCGCCTTCATCGCCTTCGTGCGCGCCCTCATCGATGCCGTGCTGGCGCCGGACCACACGTCCTGGCGGCTGATCCCGGTGCGGGACGCGTCCGCCGCCCGCATCATGAGCTTCTCCGTGATGCTCGCCACGGTCATGGTGGTGGGCAAGGTGATCGAGGCCTTCAACAAGGCCATCGCGGCGGCGCTTCCGATCACGGTGATCACCCGTGCGGTCTTCGCGCTCGCGGCGGCGCTGATCTTCGCCGAGCTCCTGCGGCGCTTCGCGGCCCGGGAGACGCAGGACGAGGCCTGCCTCGGCCCCTACGTGCCGCAGGAGGTCGACATCGGCGGCCCCCTGCGCAGCCTCGGCTGGTTCGTGGTCGCCCTCGTCATCGGCAGCGTGGTGAGCGGATACGTGGCGCTCGCCTCCTTCCTGATCGATCAGGCGGTGGGGATCTCCATCATCATCGCCATGCTGATCCTGGGCATCGCCTTCGCGGACGAGTTCATCGGCGGCTCCCTGCGCGGGCCGAGCCGGATCGCGACGACCCTGCAGGCCAATACGGGCCTGCGGCGGCGCTCCCTCGAGCAGATCGGCATCCTGGCGAGCGGCGTCGCGCGGCTCGCGCTCATCATCATCGCCATCCTGCTCGTGCTGCTGCCCTGGGGCATCGAGTCGACGGACGTGATGGGCTCGCTCCGGGCCCTGTTCTTCGGCTTCAGCGTCGGCGACGTCACCATCTCCCTGTCGTCGATCCTCATCGCGGCGCTGCTCTTCGCGGGCGGGTTCACCATCACCCGGATCATCCAGCGCTGGCTCGACAACACCTTCCTGCCGGCCACCGATCTCGACGCGGGCCTGCGAAACTCGATCCGCACCGCGGCGGGCTATGTGGGCATCATCACCGCGGGCGTGGTGGCCTTCACCTATCTGGGCCTGAGCCTGGAGCGGCTCACCATCGTGGCCGGCGCGTTGTCGGTCGGCATCGGCTTCGGCCTGCAATCCATCGTCAACAACTTCATCTCCGGCCTCATCCTGCTCTGGGAGCGCCCGATCCGCGTGGGCGACCTCGTGGTGGTGGGCGACGGCGAGGGCTACGTGCGCCGGATCAACGTGCGCTCCACCGAGATCCAGGCCTTCGACCGCTCGATGCTGATCGTGCCGAACTCGAACCTGATCTCCGGCATCGTGCGCAACCGCGTGCGCAACGACCGCGTCGGCCGCGTCCTCGTCTCGGTTCCGGTGCCCCGCGCCTCCGATCCCGACCTGGTGGCGGACATCATGCGCAAGGCCGCGCTCGCCCACCGCGAGGTGATGAGCGAGCCGTCCCCGCGCGTGCTGTTCAAGAAGGTGACGGAGAACACCATCGACTTCGACCTCATCTGCTTCGTCGACGACATCGACGCGGCGGGCCGCGTGTCGAGCGACCTCTATTTCGAGATCTTCCGCGGCCTGAGGAAGGCCGGCGTCGGGGTTCCCGCGCCGGCGCCGGCCCCGGAGCACGAGGAGGAGCCGAAACCGGCCAAGGCCGAGGAGAAGGAGGACGAAACCTTAACCCTTCTCAAGGATAAGACGCCCGCATGAAGCGTCTCGTCCTTTTCAGCCTCTCCGTTCTCGCCCTTGCCGCCTGCCAGAGCGAGAAGCCCGTCACGCGGGTCCAGACCCCGAGCTTCTACGTCTCCCTGGCCGATGCCGATGCGGAGGTGGATGCGGCGATGGCCCGCGACATGATCAGCGCCTATCGCGGCAACAACGGTCTGCGCCCGCTGACCCTCGATCCGGATCTCCAGGCCGCCGCGCAGGCGGAGGCGGAGGCGATGGCCAGGGCCGATCGCCCAAGCTCGGCGGAGGCCTTCAAGGCGCGGCTGGCCTCGACCGGCTTCGCACAGCCGGCCGCAAACCTCTCCGCCGGCTATCACACCCTGGCCGAGGCCTTTTCCGGCTGGCGCGAGAGCCCGCCGCACAACCGGGTGCTGCTCAACCCCGCGGCAACGCGGATCGGCATCGCCACCGCCTATGCGCCGAATTCCAAGTACAAGGTCTACTGGGCCCTGGCTGTCGCGGCCGACAGGCGCTGACCGACAGCAACATCCCGGATCGGGGCGGCAGCTCCGGAACATAACCCATGTTAACGCACTTTAGCTTGAGAGTTCCTCAAGTTGACAATCGTGCGTTTCAGGACATGCCGGACTTCGATCCCAAAATGGGCAAGCAGGTGCCCCCGCCTCCGGCGACGGGGAGGGACGGAGAGGCCGGGCCGGGTCAGGGCAGCACCCTGGCGAAGGAGGCACGGGCTGCCGCCTCCCACCAGCCGGAGCCGCAGAAGGGCGGCGAGGCGACACCCTCCGTGACATCACCGAGCATCGGGCGCGAGCTCTCCGCGCTCTTCCGCGACATGTTCCGGAACGGGATGGGCTGGCCCATGCTGCGGCTGTCCGCGGCCATCCTGGTCGTGCTCGTGGCCAACATGTTCGGCCAGGTGCGGCTCAACGAATGGAACGGCGCCTTCTTCGATGCAGTGGAAAAACGCGACAGTGCCTCCTTCTTCCACCAGCTTCTCGTCTTCGTCGTCATCATCGCCGTGCTCCTCGCCCTCGTGGTGGCACAGACCTGGCTGCAGGAGCGGCTCAAGATCAGCCTGCGCAAGCGCCTGACCCAGGTGCTGCTCGACCTGTGGCTCAAGCCCAACCGGGCCTACCAGCTCGGTTTCATGGGCGAATCGGGACGGCAGCCGGATCAGCGCATGCAGGAGGATTGCCGCCTCTTCTCGGAGCTCTCCACCGAACTCGGGGTCGGCATGCTGCAGGCCCTGCTCCTGCTCGTCAGCTTCATCGGCGTGCTGTGGACGCTCTCGGGCATCACCACCTTCACCGCATTCGGCCGCGAAATCACGATCTACGGCTACATGGTGTGGGTCGCCATCGGCTATGCGGGCCTGGGTTCGGGACTCACCTGGCTCGTGGGGCGCCCCCTGATCCGCCTCAACACGGAGCGCTACGCCCGCGAGGCCGACCTGCGCTTTGCGCTGGTGCGCGTGAACGAGAGCGCCGAGAGCGTCGCCCTCTACAACGGCGAGGACGACGAGCGGCGCAGCCTGGACCAGTTCGTGGAAGCGGTGCTCGGCGCCACGCGCCGGCTCTCCGGCGCCCTGGCCCGCCTCACCTGGATCACATCGGGCTACGGATGGTTCGCCATCGTGGTGCCGATTCTGGCAGCGGCGCCCGGCCTGTTCAGCGGGCGCCTCTCCTTCGGCGAGATGATGATGGTGGTCGGCGCCTTCAACCAGGTGCAGTCGGCCCTGCGCTACTTCGTCGACAACTTCCCGAAGATCGCCGATTGGCGCTCGGCCGTCCTGCGCGTCGCCACCTTCCGGCAGGCTGCCATCGACCTCGATCATGCCAATGCCGAGAACGGTCAGATCGATGTGGAGCCCCATCCTCAGGGCTGGCTCAGCTTCGAGGGGCTTTCCGTCGCCCTCAACGACGGGAGCATCCTCATCGAGGACGCGACGGCGGAGATCAAGCCCGGCGAGCGGGTGCTGATCATGGGCGAGTCCGGAGCCGGCAAGAGCACGCTCTTCCGCGCCATCTCCGGCCTCTGGCCGTGGGGCTCCGGCACCATCCGCGTCCCCCCCGGCAACGAGATGATGTTCCTGCCGCAGCGTCCCTACCTGCCCCTGGGCACCCTGAGGGCCGCCCTCAGCTACCCCGCCGCGCCCGACACCTTCGGCGACGAGGACGTTCGCGCCGCCCTGGAGCGCTGCGGGCTCGGCGAGTTCGTGGACATGCTCGACAAGGACGAGCGTTGGGACCGCAGCCTGTCCCTCGGCCAGCAGCAGCGGGTGGCCTTCGCCCGCGTGCTGCTGCACAAGCCGCGATGGGTCTTCATGGACGAGGCGACTTCGGCCCTCGACGAGGAGAACCAGGCCTCCATGCTGGCGCTCTTCGAGAACGAGCTGAAGGGTGCCGGCGTCCTCTCCATCGGGCATCGGCCCGGCCTCGAGGAGTTTCACACCCGCACCCTGCACATCCGCAAGACGAGCGAGGGCGCGATCCTGCTTGCGCGGCCGGCCCGCCATGCAGTCGTCCAGAAACCGAAGCTGGGGCCGAGGTGGATCGGCCGGTTCCGCCGCAAGCTGCGCCCCTCCTATCCCCAGGAGGGATGAGTCCATGCGGCCAAAGGGCTTTTCAGGCGGGGCGGAAGGCGCAACTCTCTATTGCGAACGGAGTTTCCGTCACGTCCTCCATCCATTCGCAGGATGTTCCGCATGCGCCTGATCAGGCTCTACATCCGGGTTCTCGGCGAACTCGGCTCCGATCTCAGGGTCGGCGCCCTGCTCGCGCTCGCCAACGTGGCCCTGGCGATCTCGGCCTTCGCCGAGCCGATCCTGTTCGGCCGCATCATCGACGTGCTCACCCGCGGCCAGGTGCCGGGCACGGCTCCCGTGACCTTCGGCGTGCTGACGCCGCTCATTCTCGCCTGGGTGGCCTTCGGCCTCTTCTCCATCGGCGCCGGCGCCCTCGTGGCCCTGCATGCGGACCGGCTGGCGCACCGGCGGCGGCTTGCCGTCGTGGCCAATTACTTCGAGCATGTCCTCGAACTGCCGCTCGCCTTCCACACCTCCACCCATTCCGGGCGCGTGCTGAAGGTGATGCTGGAGGGCTCGGGCAGCATGTCCTGGCTCTGGCTCGGCTTCTTCCGCGAGCACATGTCCGCCCTGATCGCGCTCGTCGTGCTCCTGCCGCTCACGGTTTTCCTGAACTGGCGCCTCGGTCTCCTGCTCGTCGCGCTCGTCGCCATCTTCGCCGTGCTCACGGCAGTCGTGCTGCGCAAGACGGAAACCCTGCAGGGCTCGGTGGAGCGCTACCACTCGAGCCTCGCCGAGCATGCCTCCGACGCGCTCGGCAACGTGCCGGTGATTCAGTCCTTCACCCGGATCGAAGCGGAGGCGCGCTCGCTGCGCACCATCATTCATCAATTGCTCCAGGCGCAGAACCCGGTACTGTCCTGGTGGGCGCTCGCCTCCGTGGCCTCGCGCGCCGCGGCCACGATCACGGTCACGGCGATCTTCCTGCTCGGCACCTGGCTGCATCTGAACGGGCTCGCCACCATCGGCGAGATCGTCACCTTCATGAGCATGGCGACGATGCTGATCGGGCGGCTGGAGCAGGCGGTGAGCTTCGTGAACCAGCTCTTCATGCAGGCGCCGAAGCTGCAGGAATTCTTCGAGATCCTCGACACGGCGCCCGTCGTGCACGACCGTCCCAATGCCAGGAACGTGGAGCGCTACAGGGGCGACGTGGTCTTCGACAACGTGAGCTTCTCCTACGACGGCAAGCGCTCCGCCGTGCAGGACGTCTCCTTCACCGTGCAGGCCGGCGAGACCATCGCGCTGGTGGGCGCCACCGGTTCGGGCAAGTCGACCACGCTGGGCCTCCTGCACCGCGCCTTCGATCCGCAATCGGGCTGCATCCGCATCGACGGGCTCGACATCCGCGACGTGACCCTGTCGTCGCTTCGCCGCAACATCGGCGTGGTGTTCCAGGAGCCCATGCTCTTTGCCCGCACGATCCGCGAGAACCTGCAGGTGGGGCGGCCCGACGCCACGGATGCGGAGATGATCGAGGCGCTGGAGCGGGCGCAGGCCATCGAGTTCATCTCCCGGCAGGCGGAGGGACTCGACACGGTGATCGGCGAGCGCGGGCGCTCCCTTTCCGGCGGCGAGCGCCAGCGCCTGTCCATTGCCCGCGCGCTCCTGAAAAACCCGCCGATCCTGATTCTCGACGAGGCGACGAGCGCGCTTGATGCCGCCACCGAGCGCAAGCTCCAGATGGCGCTGGAGGAAGTCATGAAGGGACGTACCACCTTCGTCATCGCCCATCGCCTCGCCACCATCCGCAACGCCAACCGCATCCTCGTTTTCGACCAGGGGCGCGTCATCGAGAGCGGCACCTTCGATGAGCTCGTGGCGAAAGGCGGCCGCTTCGCCGAACTCGCCAAGGCGCAGTTCATGGCCGCCGAGGAGCCGCCGAGGCCGCGGGCGAAAGTGTCGGCGCACGCATGAGCCAGGCCTTCGATCCAACCACTCCCGGCATCCGCCGCCGCACCAACGGCATCACGCTTCATGGCATCGAAGCCGGCCCCGAGGGCGGGCCTCTCGTGATCCTCCTGCACGGCTTTCCGGAATACTGGTGGGGCTGGCGCTACCAGATCGGGCCGCTCGCGGATGCGGGCTTCCGCGTCGTTGCGCCCGATCAGCGCGGCTACAACCTGAGCGCCAAGCCGGAGGGCCGGCGCGCCTACGACCTCGACACGCTCGCCGCCGACATCGTCGGTCTTGCCGATGCGCTGGGTCGCAGGACCTTCAGCCTCGTGGGCCACGATTGGGGCGGGCTGGCCGCCTGGTGGACGGCGTCGCGCCACCCCGGGCGCGTGGAAAGGCTCGTCGTCCTCAACGCGCCTCATCCCCAGGTCGCCGGCGCCTATATGCGCTCGCATCCGAGCCAGATGCTGCGAAGCCTCTATGTGGGCTTCTTCCAGCTCCCGTTCGTGCCCGAGACGATGCTCTCCGCAAACGGCCATCGCAGCCTCAAGGATGCGCTCCGGCGCACGAGCCGACCCGGAACGTTCTCGGACGAGGATATTGCCGCTTACGAAAAAACATGGTCGCAGCCGGGTGCGCTCACCGCCATGCTGAACTGGTATCGCGCCCTGCCGTTCAAGCCCGACATGAAGGACGCGACTGTCCGCCCCCCGACCCTCGTGATCTGGGGCAGCCAAGACCGTTTTCTGGAGAAGGGACTGGCGGAGGCAAGCCTCGCCCTGTGCGAGAAAGGCAGCATCCGCTGGATCGAGAACGCCACCCATTGGGTGCAGCACGAGGAGCCTGAGACTGTGAGCACGGCTCTGGTGGCGTTTTTGAAGGCTTGACGTGAGATAAGAGGCGCAGCGTGTTTCCCTCCCCGTTGCGGGGAGGGATGAAGGGTGGGGGTCGCAAAGTCGGAGCGCCCATCAACCTCGTTAGAGTGCAGCAGTTAATACAGCGCCATACTCGGCTGACGCTCACCCGGTCTGACCACCCCCACCCGAGCGCTGACGCGCCCGCCCTCCCCGCAAGGGGGAGGGAAAGGATCATCCCGCCTTCGCACGAACCGGCGCGAGCGGCGTGATCTTGAGCGCCATGATCCGGTTGCGCGACTTGCGCAGAACCTGGAAGCGGAAGCCGTGGAAGGTGAAGATCTGGCCCGTGTCGGGAATGGTCTGCGCCTCGTGGATCACGAGGCCGGCGATGGTGGTGGCCTCCTGGTCCGGCAGGTTCCAGTCCATGGCGCGGTTGAGGTCGCGGATCGGCACAGAGCCGTCCACGTTCACCGAGCCGTTGGGCTGGGGCCGCACGCCCTGCACGGACAGGTCGTGCTCGTCCTTGATGTCGCCGACGATCTCCTCGAGGATGTCCTCCAGGGTCACGAGTCCCATCACCTCGCCGTATTCGTCGACCACGAGGGCGAAGTGGGTCTTGCGGGCGAGAAAGGCCTTGAGCTGGTCGCGCAGGGAAGTGGTGTCGGGCACGAACCACGTCTCCAGCGCGATCGCCTCGACCTTGAGCTTGCTCGCGTCGCCGCCGACCGCGTCGAGGGCCCGCAGCAGGTCCTTGGCGTGCAGCACGCCGACGATGTTCTCCTGGCTGCCGCGCCAGAGCGGCAGGCGCGTGTAGGGGGAGGAGAGCACCTCTCGCACGATCTCCTCCGAGGAGAGATCCGCGTTGATGGTGCGCATCTTGGTGCGGTGGACCATCACCTCCGAGACGCTCAGGTCCTTGAGGTCGAGCAGGCCGCCCAGCATGTCGCGGTCGGCCTTCGCGACGCCGCCCTCCTTGTGCAGCAGGGCCACCTGGCCGCGGATCTCTTCCGATGCCGAGAGGATCGGCGTGTTCTCCCCGATCCTGATGCCGAAGGGCCGCAGCATGAGGCGCACCATGCGCTCGATGGCGATGGCGAGCGGACCCAGAAGCGCCACCGCCCAGGACATGGGCCGCGAGAGGAAGAGGGTGACGGATTCCGGCGAGGAGATCGCGAGCGTCTTCGGCAGCACCTCGGCGAAGACGATCACGAGCACCGACATGATGATCGTGGCGTAGATCGCGCCCTCGTCGCCGAAGATCGCCACCAGCACGCTGGTGGCGAAGGCGGAGACCCCGATATTGACGATGTTGTTGCCGATCAGCACCGTGCCGATGAAGCGCTCTCGCATCTCGAGCAGGCGGTTCACCAGCCTGGCGCGCCGGTCGCCGCCCTTTTCCAGCACCAGCATGCGGGAGCGCGAGGCGCCGGTAAATGCCGTCTCCCCCGCCGAGAAGAAGGCCGAGAGGAGGAGGCACAGGACGACGACGCCCGCCGCAAACCAGAGATCGCCGGAGGAGTCTTCGATCATGTCCGTGACGTGCCGATCTCGCTGTCCAGGAAGGCGCGCACCTTGCCGGCCTCGATGCCGGGCGCGATGAAGCTTCTCCCGATGCCGCGGGCGAGGATGAAGGTGAGGGCGCCGCCCTTCACCTTCTTGTCCTGGGCCATGGCCGCGAGCAGCTCGTCGACCGTGCCGCAGCCGCCCGGAACCTGGGACAGACGCGTGGGAAGGCCCGCGGCCGTCAGGTGCGCCTCGACGCGCTCGGCATCGCCCGGCGGGCAGAGCCCCAGGAAGGCGGAGAAGCGGAAGGCCAACGCCAGGCCGATGGCGACCCCCTCGCCGTGGACGAGGCGCGCGGAATCGTAGGCCGTGATCTTTTCGAGCGCATGGCCGAAGGTGTGGCCGAGATTGAGGAGCGCCCGGTCGCCGGTCTCGTGCTCGTCGCGCACCACCACGGCCGCCTTGGCGCGGCAGCTCTGCGCCACGGCCTCGTCGCGCTCCGGGCCGCCGGCGAAGATGCCCTGCCAGTTGGCCTCGCACCAGGCGAAGAAGCGGGCGTCGTCGATGAGGCCGTATTTCGCCACCTCCGCATAGCCCGCGCGCATCTCGCGGGCGGGAAGCGTGTCGAGAAGGGCCGTGTCGGCGAGCACCAGGCTCGGCTGGTGGAAGGCGCCGACGAGGTTCTTGCCGTGGCGCGAGTTGATGCCGGTCTTGCCGCCCACCGAGGAATCCACCTGCGAGAGCAGGGTGGTGGGCACCTGGACGAAGCGCACGCCCCGCCGCACGACGGCCGCCGCGAAGCCCGCAAGGTCCCCGATCACGCCGCCGCCCAGCGCCACCACCAGGTCTCCGCGCTCGATCCTGGCCTCGAGCACCGCATCGCAGACCCGCTCCAGGCTGGCATAGGACTTTGTGGCCTCGCCGGGAGGCAGCACGACGAGGGTGGTGCGAAGCCCCTGGGCCTCGAGGGCGCCGGTCAGGGCCGAGGCATAGAGCGGGCCCACATGCTCGTCGGTGACGATGGCCGCGGCCCGCGCCCCGAGGGCCGCGATGCGCGCGCCTGCGGACCCGATCAGGCCGCGTCCGACCAGGATGTCGTAGGCGCGCTCGCCGAGCGGCACCGGAACCGTGATGAGGCGCTGCCGGTCCGTCATGCTCCCGCTTTCCCCTGCCTTTCGCGGGCGAACCATTGACCGAGGGTCTCGATGATCTCGGCCACCACCCGGTCGTGGGGGGCCTCGTGGGAATCGACGGTGATGTCCGCCGTGGCGTAGACCGGGTAGCGCTGCTCCATGAGGCGGCGCATGGTTCCCTCCGGGTCGGGGTTCTGCAGCAGCGGGCGGGTCGAGCGCTTGCGGACGCGGCGCATGAGGATGTCGAGGTCGGCCTTGAGCCAGATCGAGACTCCGCGCTCGGCGATGCGGCTCCGGGTCTCCTCGTTCATGAAGGCGCCGCCGCCGGTGGCGAGCACGATGGGGCCCTCCTGCAGCAGGCGGGCGATCACGCGGCGCTCGCCGTCGCGAAAGTGCTCCTCGCCGTGAACCGCGAAGATCTCGGGGATCGACATGCCGGCCGCAGCCTCGATCTCGTGGTCGGCATCGCGGAAGGGAAGCTTGAGCATCTGCGCGAGCCGGCGGCCCACCGTGCTCTTGCCGGCGCCCATGAGCCCGACGAGCACGAGCGATCGCGTGCCGAGCTGGCGGCTGATGGGGTGGCCGCGCTGGCTTGCCTGGTCTTGCCCGCCTGCTTCACCGAGCGGATTGAAGCGGCTGATTGTGTTCATGTCCCATGTCGTAGAGCATCGGGCCCGAAAGTGGAATGCACTTTTGGGATCATCCGGCGCCCATCCTCAAGGCGCATCCCCGGGCCCGCTGGGCCGCCTCGGCGAGAGCCGGAGCCGCACGCCCCGCACCGGGCGCCGGCGGGGCGCGGCGCCCTGTCACAAGGCCGTTATTCCCCAATCCCTCGAAAACTTAACCGGTGAGAGGGACTTGCCTTCGGGGCCGTGGCATGGTTCTAGCGGGTCAACGCATCAAGAGGCTCAGGTGCCCACTCTCTTCCGGTTTCTCCTCGTCGTCGCCGTTCTGGCGGGCCTTGGCTTTGCCGCCATGTTCGCCCTGGCGACCCTCGTCGATCCCGATCCGCGCGAGATCACGGTGCCGGTGCCCACCCAGCGCCAGCCTTCCTCTTCATGAGCGGCGCGCGCCACGCCAGCCTCTTCCTCGACATGCTCGCCGCCGAGCGCGGCGCCTCCAAGAACACGCTCGACGCCTACCGCCGCGACCTCGAGGACTATCTCGCCTATCTGAAGGAGGTGGGATCCCAGCCCGACAGCGCCACCTCGGCCACGCTCCGGGGCTTCATGGCGAGCCTGGAGGAGCGGGGCCTGAAGGCCTCCTCCGCCGCCCGACGGCTCTCGGCCGTGCGCCAGTTCCACAAGTTCCTCTACGTGGAAGGCTATGCGCCGGCCGACCCGACCGCCGCCGTTTCCGCGCCGAAGCGGGCCAGGGCGCTGCCCAAGGTGCTCTCCGTCGCCGAGGTGGACCGCCTGCTGCAGGTGGCCTACGAGGGCGGGCAGAACCCCGAGGCCTCGCCGGGCGAGCGCCTGCGGGCCGCCCGCATGGCCTGCCTGCTCGAGCTCCTCTACGCCACGGGCCTGCGCGTCTCCGAGCTCGTGGCCCTTCCCCGCAGCGCCGCCAGGACCCGCGATCGGTTCCTCGTGGTGCGCGGCAAGGGTGCCAAGGAGCGGCTGGTGCCCCTCACCGACGCGGCTCGCGACGCGGCGCGCGCCTATCTCGCCCTGCTGGAGGAGCAGAAGAAGGCCGTGGGCCCCTGGCTCTTCCCGGCCGACAGCGAGAGCGGCCATCTCACCCGCCAAGCCTTCGCCCGCGATCTCAAGGCCGCGGCGGGCGCGGCCGGCATCCGGGCCGACAGGGTCAGCCCCCACGTGCTGCGCCACGCCTTCGCCAGCCACCTGCTCCAGAACGGGGCGGACCTGCGGGTGGTGCAGGAATTGCTGGGTCATTCCGACATCTCGACCACGCAGATCTACACCCATGTGCTGGACGAGCGCCTGAAGAGCATGGTGCGCGACCTGCATCCGCTGGCGGAGGGGGAGGGGTAGCGCTTCCGTGTCATCCCCTTCCCCTTCGCTCCGGCCGGGAATGACACCGGGTGGCCTACCGCCGCTTCAGCAAAAACACGCCCTGCTCGCCGAGCAGGTTCCACACCCACCAGGGCAGGGTCACCCGCATGGGCTGGCCGCCGGCGTTGAGCGCCACGGCCTTCTCCATCTGCGCGCCCACCTCCCGGCACAGCTCCACGAAGTCGCGGATGGTGCAGAAATGGATGTTGGGGGTGTCGTACCAGGAATAGGGCAGGTTCTCCGTCACCGGCATCCGGCCCTTCAGCGCCAGGTCCGTGCGCACGCGCCAATGGCCGAAATTGGGGAAGGACACGATGGCCCGGCGGCCGATGCGCAGCAGATGCTCCAGCACCACGCGCGGCTGGCGCGTCGCCTGGATGGTCTGGGACAGGATCACGTAGTCGAAGGCATCGTCCGGATAGTCGGCGAGGTCCGTGTCCGCATCCCCCTGGATCACCGGCAGCCCCTTGGCAAGGCAGGCGTTCACGCCCTCCCGCGAGATCTCGATTCCGCGTCCGTCGACGCCCCTCCGGTCGCGAAGCAGACTGAGCAGCGATCCGTCGCCGCAACCGACGTCGAGCACGCGGGAGCCCGGCTCCACCATGTCGGCGACGAGGAGGAAATCGAGGCGGTGGCCGTTTGCCGTGTCGGTCAGGGGCAGGGCGGTCGGCAGGCTCATGCGATCCCCCGCACCCGCGCCGCCGCGTCGATGAAGCCCCGCGCGGCGGCGAACATCTCCGGCTCGTCGAGCAGGAAGGCGTCGTGGCCCTTGTCGCTCTCCACCTCCACGAAGGCCACGGAGGCCGCCGCGGCGTTGAGCGCATGGACGATGGCGCGCGAATCCGAGGTGGGGAAGAGCCAGTCGGAGGTGAAGGAGATCACGCAGAAGCGGGTGGGCGTGCCCTTGAAGGCCTTGGCCAGCGAGCCGCCATGCTCCGCCGCGAGGTCGAAATAATCCATCGCCCGGGTGACGTAGAGATAGGAGTTGGCGTCGAAGCGCTCCACGAAGGAGATGCCCTGGTAGCGCAGGTAGCTCTCGATCTGGAAATCCGCGTCGAAGGAGAAGGTGGGAGCCGCCCGGTCCTGGAAGTTGCGCCCGAACTTCCGGTGCAGGGCCACCTCCGAGAGATAGGTGATGTGCGCGCCCATGCGGGCGACGGCGAGGCCCTTGGAGGGGCGCGTGCCCTCCGTGAGGTAGCGTCCGCCGCGCCACTCGGGATCGGCCATCACCGCTTGGCGGCCGACCTCGTGGAAGGCGATGTTCTGGGCCGAGTGGCGGGCTGCGGTGGCGATGGGAAGCGCCGAAAAGACCCGGTCCGGATAGCTCGCTGCCCATTGCAGCACCTGCATGCCGCCCATGGAGCCGCCCACGACGCAAAAGAGCTTTTCGATGCCGAGCCGGTCGACGAGGGCGGCCTGCGCCCGCACCATGTCGCGGATGGTGACCACGGGAAAGTCGAGGGCATAGGGCCGCCCCGTGGCGGGATCGGTGGAGGCCGGGCCCGTGGTGCCCATGCAGCCGCCGATCACGTTGGCGCAGATCACGAAGAAGCGGTCGGTGTCCACCGGCCGTCCCGGCCCGACCATGGTCAGCCACCAGCCGGGCTTGCCCGTCACCGGGTTGTCGTTCGCCACGTGCTGGTCGCCGGTGAGCGCATGGCAGATCAGCACCGCGTTCGACTTCTCCGCATTGAGGGTGCCGTAGGTCTGGTAGGCGATCTGCCAGGGAGCCAGCGCCACGCCGGAATCCATCATCAGGGGCTCGTCCGCGCCAAAGCGCATCACCAGGCTCGACGGATCGTCGGCCTGGCTTCGCGGTTCGGAGGACAGGGAAGCGGATTGCATGCTTTCAACGGAAATGTTCGTTCTTTCGAACAATCGGTACTGCCCAGGGTCCGCCGCGTCAACGCGCATGACGCCCCTGCCACGACCTGAGGGTGTCACCGCGGACGGCGCAGCCGATCCGGGATCGGGTGCAGGATGTGGCGGTATGCCCTCCCCTGTGCGGGAGAGGGTGGCGGGTGCGGGCGAGGCGTGGGCCTGTGCAATGTTCTTACTTTGTTCTTGACAGGTGCTGCAAGCTCGGCTATATCGTTGTCTTAGATCTGCTCCTGTCGAGGGGCGCGCTCGCGAGGCGTCGCAGTGTGGGAGCAGGCACGGTCCCGCCGCAGGGCTCGCACCCCTGTGGTCGCGGGAGGCCGACCCTGGCCTGTTCCAGGTCCGCCTGAAAAGAACCGTGCGCGAAGAGGCCGTCCGGCTCTTCCATCCACACCACCACCCATCGAGCCGGGCTGCCCCAAGCGCCACCCTCGAGCAAACCCGACGGCTCGCAGCTCACGCTGCGGGCCCGAAGGCGCTGGATCTGGGACAGGCGCGTCCTCGGCGGCGGTTGCACCGCGGAGGAAGCCCCGGTATCCCTTCTTCTCCAACGTGAGGAACAGCGATGACGGTCAAGCTCGACGGAGCCACACTCGGCATTCAGGACGTGGTGCGCGTGGCGCGCCGGGATGCGCAAGGGGCCTTCGCGCAGGCCGCCCTCGCTCCCGAGGCGCGCGAGCGGATCGCGGCGACGCGGGACTATATCGACCGCACCTGGATGCATGACGACGCGCCGCTCATGTATGCCTTCAACACCGGTGTCGGCCTGTTCAAGGACCAGCGCGTGCTGATCGCCGACATGGCCGCCTACCAGCGCAAGACCGTCTATGCCCATGCCACCGGCGTCGGTGAGCCTTTCGCCGAGGACGTGACGCGGGCGATGATGCTCCTGCGCGCCAATGCCTTCGCGTCGAACTATTCCGGTCCGCGGGTCGAACTCGTCGAGCGGCTCCTCGCCTTCCTCAATGCCGGCCTGCACCCGGTGATCCCGCAGAAGGGCTCGGTCGGCGCCTCGGGCGATCTCGCGCCGCTCGCGCACATGGCGGGAGCCGTGTGCGGCTTCGAGGAGGCCGAGATGATCTACCGGGGCCGCGTCATGCCGGCCCGCGAGGCCATCCGCATGGCAGGCTTCGATCCCGATTTCGAGCTCGGCGCCAAGGATGCCTCCGCGCTCATCAACGGCTCGACCACCTCCCTCGCGCTGGCCGCCCTCGCCACCCATGATGCGCGGCGCATCCTGAAGCATGCCGACATCGCCATGTGCCTGTCGCTCGAAGCGATGCGCGGCGAGCTCGCCGCCTTCGATCCGCGCGTGCACAGGGCGCGTCCGCATCCCGGCCAGGCCAGGGTCGCCCGCAATCTCCTGCGCATCCTGGACGGCACGAAGCGCTGCTCGCAAGCCGCGCGCGACATCGTCTTCCCCGACGAGCCGCGCCAGCCGGGCCAGCCCGCCTCTCCCCGCGTGCAGGACGTCTATTCCCTGCGCTGCACGCCCCAGGTCCACGGGCCCGTGATCGAGGCGGTGGAATACGTGGAGCGCATCGTCGGCACCGAGATGAACTCCGCCACCGACAACCCGCTCATCTTCGATGACGGGCAGGGCGGCTACGTGTCGATTTCGGGCGGGCACTTCCACGGGCAGTACATGGCGCAGGCCATGGACTTCCTCGCCATCGCCATGGCGGATCTCGGCACGATTTCCGAGCGGCGCCTTGCGCGCCTCATCGATCCCACCATGTCCTACGGGTTGCCGCGCAACCTGCTCGCCGGCAAGCGCGGCCTCAACACGGGCTTCGCCACGGTGCAGTGCTCCCTATCGGCGCTGGTCATGGAAAATCGCGGATTGGCGACACCGGGCTCCGTCGACTCGATCCCCGGCAAGTCCAACGCGGAGGATCACATCTCCAACTCCACCTGGTGCGGCCGCAAGGCGCGCACGATCGTCGAGAACGTGGAGCAGATCGTGGCGGGCGAGCTGCTGATGGCGGCGCAGGCGCTGACCCTCGTGGAGCCGCTTGCCGGCGATTACCCGCTGGGCAGGGGCTCGCGCGCCGCGATGGAGGCGATTCGCGCCGTCATTCCGCCGGCCCTCGAGGGCGACCGCTGGTACGCCACCGAGATGCGCCAGGCACTCGAGCTCGTGCGGTCGGGTGCCGTCGTCGAGGCGGTGGAGAGCGCCATCGGCGAGCTGGAATAAGCAAACGGGCCCGGAAGCCCCGGGCCCTGACGCGTTGAACGCGGCGCCGATCAGCGGCAGCGGCGAACGGTTCGATAGGTCACGCCGCCGAACGGGCGGACAACGCGCACGCGCTCGATGCGGCAGCGCTCCACCCGACGCTGCCAGGCGGGAACACCGCAACGGCGCACGGTGCGGTAGACGACGCGGCCGTTGGGTCGCACGGTGCGAACGTGGCGGGTCACGCAGGCCACATCCTCCACGAGCGAAGGCGCCTGAATCCGCTCAGGGCTGAACCGCGCATGAGCCTCCTGCGGAGCCGCGAGGATGCCGGTGCCGAGAGCGAGGGCGAAAGCGGGGAGAATTATGGCTCGCATGGTCCATTCCTTGTGGCTAGAGAAGGGGCTGACGACAACGGCAGGTCTATGCCATGGTTCCTGAAGCCGGAATGAATTCCATGTTGCCACGCGTTACGATTCGCCCCGTCCAAGCCTCCGATGCCGCCGAACTGATAGCCGCCAACCTGGCGAGCATCGACCTGCACGAGCCCTGGGTGTCGCCCTGCCGCGACCATCCGAGCTTTCTCGGCTACCTCGCGCGGTGCGACGGCGAGCGCTCGTTCGGCTTCATCGCCCGGGAGCGGGAGAGCGGCCGGATCGTCGGCGTCGTGAACGTGAACGAGATCGTGCGCGGCTTCTTCCAGAGCGCGTATATGGGCTATTACGGCATGGCCGGCATGAGCGGGCGCGGGCTGATGAGCGAGGCGGTGAGCCTCGTGGTGACGCATGCCTTCCGCGAGCTCGGCCTGCATCGGCTGGAGGCGAATATCCAGCCCGGCAACGCACCCTCCCGCGCCCTCGTGAAGAGGCTCGGCTTCCGCCTGGAAGGGTTCTCGCCCCGCTACCTGAAGATCAACGGCGATTGGCGCGATCACGAGCGCTGGGCCGTGCTCGCGGAGGAGTGGCGCGGCGGCTGACGCGCCGCGCTCCTATCCGGCGATCCGCTTCACCGCTTCGAGAAGAACCCGTGCGGCGATGTCCGCGTCCTCCACGGTGATCGATTCGGCCGGGTTGTGGCTGATGCCGTCCTTGCAGCGCACGAAGAGCATGGCGGAGGGGCAGAGATTGGCCATCGCGGTCGCATCGTGTCCTGCGCCCGAAGGCAGGTGAAGCGGCTCGAAGCCGACGCTCCTGACGGCTCGCTCGAGATGCCCGATCAGGCTCCCGTCCATGGCTGTTGCAGGGGAGTCCATGAAGGGCTCGATAGCGAATTTCACGCCGCGTCTCTGGGCGGCGGCCTCGCAGCCGGCCACGATGTCCTGCACCATGGCCTGGCGCACTGCATCGTCGGGCGCCCTGGCGTCGAGGGTGAAGTCGACGCGGGCAGGAATGACGTTGATCGCGCCGGGCTGCACCTGCGCCACGCCCACCGTCGCCACCGTGTCGGTGCGGGTGGCGCCTGCGCGCTCCACGATGCCGATCATCTCCGCCACCGCCGCGAGCGCGTCCCGGCGCATCGCCATCGGCACGGTGCCCGCATGGCCCGCCTCGCCGGTCACATGAGCCCGGGCACGGGTGATGCCGTTGATGGCGGAGACGATGCCCACGGGCAGGTTCTTCGATTCGAGCAGCGGCCCCTGCTCGATATGCACCTCGAGATAGCCACGGTAGCGCGCCGGATCGCGGGCGAGCGCCGCAGCGCCGTCCGGATCGCCGCCGAAGCGGATCAGGGCGTCGCGCAGGGAGATGCCGTCCTGATCCCGCCCGTCGAGCCAGGCGGGGTCGAAGCGGCCGGCGAGGGCGGAGGAGGTGGAGAGATTGGTGGGGAAGCGCACGTTCTCCTCGTCCCCGAAGGCGACGACCTCGATGGGGCAGGCGGGTGCGACGCCCTGCTGCCGCAGGGCCTCGACCACCGCGATGCCGAGCACCACGCCGAGGGTGCCGTCGTAGCGGCCGGCATCGACCACCGTATCGATGTGGGAGCCGATGAGGAGGGCGGGCGCGTCCGGGTCGGTGCCCTCGATGCGGCCGACGACGGAGCCGAGCGCGTCGATCTGCGCGCTCATACCCGCTTCGCGCATCAGGCGCAGCGTGTCCTCCGCGGCCCTGCGGTGCGCATCGGACAGATAGAGGCGCGTGAGGCGGCCGGGCTCGTCGGTGTGCCGGGCGAGATCCTCGATCATCGCCATCACGCGGCGGCCGAGGGTGAGATCCGTGTGGTGCGTCATGCGCCCGAGAGTTTCAGGAACCGGGCCGCTTCGCAAGGGGCAGCCCGGCCTTCGGGTGCGTCTCCCCCTACGCCGCGACGCCGAGCTTCTTCTGCAGGCTCGTGGACGAGGTCGTGTATTGGAACGTGAGCCGCTTGTCGGGGTAGACGTAGCGGTGCACCTTCTGCGCGGCGAGCGCCCCCTCGTGGAAGCCGGAGAGGATGAGCTTCAGCTTGCCCGGATAGGTGTTGATGTCGCCGATGGCGAAGATGCCCGGCACGCTGGTCTCGAACTTCTCCGTATCGACGGGAATCAGGTTCTCGTGCAGGTTCAGGCCCCAATCGGCGATGGGCCCGAGCTTCATGGTGAGCCCGAAGAAGGGCAGCATCACGTCGCATTCCACCAGGGACTCCGAGCCGTCGTCCTTGCGGATCACTGCGCCCTCGAGCACCGGCGCCTCGCCCTTGAGCGCGGTGACCTGGCCGAGCTGCAGATCCATCTCGCCGGCGGCCACGAGGGAGCGCATCTTCTCCACCGTGTGCGGCGCCGCGCGGAAGGCGTCGCGGCGGTGGAGCAGGGTCAGTCGCTTGGCGATGGGCTGAAGATTCACGGTCCAGTCGAGGGCGGAATCGCCGCCGCCGACGATCAGCACCTTCTTGCCCCGGAACATCTCCATCTTGCGCACCGCATAGAACACGCCCGTGCCCTCGTAGGCCTCGATGTTGTCGATGGGGGGTTTCTTGGGCTGGAAGGAGCCGCCGCCGGCCGCGATGATCACCGCCTTGCAGAGGAAGGTGGTGCCGTTCTCCGAGGTCCTGACCCGAAACAGCGGCGCCTCGGCCGTGCCGAGGGCCTCCACGCTCTCCACCATCTCGCCGAGATGGAAGGTCGGGCGGAAGGGCTCGATCTGCGCCATGAGGTTGTCGACGAGGCCCTGGCCGGTCACCATCGGGAAGCCCGGAATGTCGTAGATCGGCTTCTCAGGATACAGCTCGGCGCACTGGCCGCCGACCTTCGGCAGGATGTCGATCAGGTGGCATTTGATGTCGAGGAGACCCAGCTCGAACACGGCGAACAGGCCCACGGGCCCGGCGCCGATGATGACGACATCCGTTTCGATCTGGTCGGTCATGAACAGGCTCCTTCGAGAGACCACCCGGAAAACATGATCTCCCCGGCTTTGGCAAGGCGGCAGGATGACTTGGCGGGACGGGCCAACGTCCCTTAAGGCCAATCTCGCGCGAGGGTGCGGATAGCCTGCATATCGGATCGGGTGCCTCCTTCGTCAACGCTCCCGGCCGGGGACGCTACACCCCCAGCGTGTCGGCTCTCAGCGCCTCGTTCGCCATGAGTTCGTCCATGGAGCCCTGGAAGCGGATCTCGCCGCGCTCGATCACGAGAGCGCGGTCGCTGATGCCGGCGGCGAAGGCCCAGTTCTGCTCGGAGAGCAGCACCGCCACCCCCTCCGCCTTCATGGCCCGGATCGCCTCGGCCATCATCTGCACGATCACCGGCGCGATGCCCTCGGAGGGCTCGTCGAGCAGGATCGCATCCGGATTGCCCATGAGGGTGCGGGCGATGGCGAGCATCTGCTGCTCGCCGCCGGACATCTGGCTGCCGCGCCGCCCCCGCATCTCGGCGAGGTTCGGGAAGAGGCGGAAGAGCCGCTCCGGCGTCCAGGGCGAGCGCCCGGCGCCGGCGGGCCTGCGGCCGGTCTCCAGATTCTCGTCGACGGTGAGGTCGGTGAAGATGCGCCGGTCCTCGGGCACGTAGCCGAGGCCCAGCCGGGCAATCCTGTAGGTGGGGAGGCGGCCGAGGGAATGGCCCTTGAAGGTGGCATGGGTGGCGCTCGCCGCAATCAAGCCCATGATGGCCTTGAGGGTCGTGGTCTTGCCCGCGCCGTTGCGCCCGACGAGAGCCACCACCTCGCCCGGATAGAGGTAGAGCGACAGGCCGAACAGCACCTGGGCCCGACCGTAGAAGGCGTTGAGGTTGCGAATGTCGAGGAGCGGCTCTCGGGTCATGCAGGGCTCATCCGTTTCGGCCGCTCCAGGGCATGCTCGTCGCCGAGATAGGCGCGCCGGACCTGCGGGTCCTGGCGGATCTCGTCCGGGGTGCCGGAGGCGATGATCTGGCCGCGCAGCAGCACCAGCACCCGTTGCGCATGGCCGAAGACCACATCCATGTCGTGCTCGGTGAAGAGGACGCCGATCCCCCGGGATTCGGCGATGGAGGCGGTGAGCTCCATGAGCGCCGCCCGCTCGCGCGGCGCCATGCCGGCGGTGGGCTCGTCCATGAGGAGCAGCTTGGGCTGGCCGGCAAGCGCGATGGCAAGCTCCACCCGCTTCACGTCGCCATAGGCGAGCGCCGAGCAGGGAGTGTCCGCCGCCTCCGCCATACCGACCTGCGAGAGCAGCTCGACGGCCCTATCGCGGTGACGTTCCCGGGCCGCTCTCCAGAGGCCGTTGCTCTGCCGGAAGCAGCTGATGAGCGCCATCTGCACGTTTTCGGCCGCGCTCATGGACAGAAAGGTCTGCGCCACCTGGAAGGTGCGCCCCACACCGCGGCGAAAGCGTTTCTGCGGCGAGGCGTGGGTGATGTCCTGTCCGTCGAGCATAACCCGGCCGCGATCGGGCGTGAGCTGGCCGCCGACCATGTTGAACACGGTGGATTTGCCGGCGCCGTTGGGGCCGATGATCGCCAGCATCTCGCCGCGCTCGACGGTGAAGGCCACGTCGCGGGCCGCCACCACGCCGCCGAAGGATTTGTGCAGGCCGGTCACCGCAAGAAGCGTCATGTTCGCGCCTCCCACCCGTCGCGAACGGTTCCCACAAGGCCGCGTGGGAAGACGAGCACCATGGCGATGATGCTGATCCCGAGGAACAGCCGCCACAGCGGCGTGAGCGGCATGATCCAGTCGCGCAGGCCATGCAGGGCCGCGGCTCCCACGAGAGGGCCGATCACGGTCTGAATGCCGCCGAGCAGCAGCATGGTGAGCGCGTCCACGGAAGCCGCGATGCCGAGCAGGCTCGGATCGACGGAGCCGCGGGAAAACGCATAGATCCCGCCGGCCAGGCCCGCACCCGCGCCGGCGATCATGAAGGCGAGCCAGCGGTGCTGGCGGATCTTGAGGCCGATGGCCTCCGCACGGGCCTCGGAGTCGCGGGCGGCGCGCAGCGCATAACCGAAGGGTGCATCGATGATGCGTTTGAGAAGCAGCACCGTCACCAGGACCAGCGCTGCGGTCAGGAGATAATAGGGGATGGGCCCGCTCGCCCAGGGTGAGGGCCAGACGCCGACGATGCCGTTGTCGCCGCCGGTCACCTCCACCCATTGGAACGCGACGGCGTAGAGGATCTGAGCGGCCGCAAGCGTCATCATGGCGAGGTAGATTCCGGACAGGCGCACCACGAAGGCGCCGACCAGTCCGGCGCCGAGCGCCGCCAGCGCAAGCCCGAGCGGCAGCGCCGCCTCCATCGAAGCCCCGTACCATTTGACCGCGAGCGCCGCCCCATAGGCCCCGAGGCCGAAAAAGGCTGCGTGGCCGAAGCTCACGAGTCCGCCGACGCCGATGAGGAGCTGCAGGCTGAAGGCGAAGAGCGCGAAGATCAGGATCTCGGTCGCCACCTTCAGGAGATAGGCATCGGCCACAAGCGGGAAACAGGCCAGAGCCGCAATGACGACGAGCAGGATGAAGGCGCGGCCGGGCAGGGGCTCGCGGCTGGCGATGCCGACCGCATGCGTTCCGCCGACGATCTCGGCCCGGCCGAAAAGTCCATAGGGCCGGATCGCCAGCACCACGGCCATGAGCAGGAACACCACCACGAGGGTGCTCTTGGGAAAGATCAGGATCCCGAAGGCCTGCAGCTGCCCGATGATGAGCGCCGCGAGAAAGGCTCCCGGCACGCTGCCCATGCCGCCCACCACGGTGACGACGAAGGCCTCCGCGATGATGGACAGGTCCATGCCGGTATTGGCCGAGACGCGCGGGATCTGCAGCGCGCCGCCGAGACCTGCGAGAAAGGCGCCGAGAAACAGCGTGCCGGTGAACAGCATGGCCTGGTTCACGCCGAGCGAGGCCACCATGTCCCGGTCCTGCGTCGCCGCGCGCACCAGAACGCCGAAGCGCGTCCTGCGCAGGAGAAGCCAGACGAGGGCCAGCACGATGGGCCCGGCGGCGATCAGCACGAGCTCGTAGGAGGGAAAGCGCCGCCCCAGGATCTCGACTGGCGCGCGCAGGCCCGGCGCGCGGGGACCTAAGATGTCCTCGGGGCCGAAGACCTGGACGACGAGGTCCTGCACCACCAGCACGACGCCGAAGGTGGCCAGCAGCTGGAACAGCTCCGGCGCGCCGTAGATGCGGCGCAGGAGCAGGACCTCGATGATGACGCCGATCACCCCGACCACAAGGGCCGATGCGAGAATGCCGGCCCAGAAGGTGACGGGGCCGAAGGAGAGTTCGAGCAGGCGCGGGATCAGGGTCGCGGCCGTGTAGGCGCCGATCATGTAGAGCGAACCGTGCGCGAAGTTCACGATCCGCGTGACGCCGAAAACGATCGTGAGGCCGCAGGCGGTGATGAAGAGCGATGAGGCGCTGGACAGGCCGCTGAGGGCTTGAACGGCGAGGAAGGCGGGGTCCACGATTTACCCTCCCCTTGAGGGGGAGGGTCGGCCATCAGGCCGGGGTGGGGTGGGAAGCGCAAGCGCCTCCGATTGAGGCGAGCCATACAAGGCCGCGTAAATGGTGTCGAGGACGCCTGGCATATTCCCGGTCAGCTCGGTGTTCCAGAAGCGGACGACCCGATAGCCCTCGCTTTCGAGCCAGCGGGTCCGGGCTTCGTCCTTGATGGCAATGTTCTGCTGGGAATGGTGGCCGCCATCGAGCTCGATGAGAAGGCGGGCCTTCAGGCAGGCGAAGTCCGCGATGTAAGGGCCGGTGGGAACCTGGCGGCGGAAGTGGCTGCCATAGACGGGGATGCGCTTCAGGGCGCGCCAGAGAACCTGCTCCGGCTCGGTAGCGCTCGAGCGAAGCTGTCCTGCTCTCTCACGTCTGAAGCGGTTGATGTTCGACATGACCGGTTTTCTGTTGCGGTGCCACCCCACCCCGGCGCTTGCGCGCCGACCCTCCCCCTCAAGGGGAGGGTGAAAGCACGTCAATCCTTCCGAACCGCCTTCACCTCGGCCTCGGTGGGCATGAACGAGGCGCCGTCCTTGTAGGTCCAGTCCGTCATGCCCCCGGTTGCTCCCTTCAGCACGAGCTTGCCGACCCAGGCGCCCATCGTGGACTGATTGTCGATGCCGCGCATGGTGACGGGGCCGATGACCGTGTCGAACTTGGCATCCTCCAGCGCCTTGATGACGGCTTCCGTCTCGGTGGAGCCGGCGCGCTCGATGGCGTCGCGGATCATGGTGACCACCATGTAGCCGAGAAGCGAGCCGAGGCGCGGCGTCTCGTTGTACTTGGCGCGGTAGGCATCGATGAAGGCCTTGTGCTTCGGCTCCTTGATCTCGTCCCAGGGATAGCCGGTCACGGTCCAGCCCTCGGGCACCTCGTCCTTGAGCGGCAGGAGCCATTCGGGCTCGCCGGTCAGCAGGGAGAGAACCGTCGCGCCCTCGAAGAGGCCGCGGGTGTTGCCCTCGCGCACGAACTGGGTCAGATCGGGGCCGAAGAGCACGTTGAAGATGCCGTCGGGCTTGGCCTGCTCGATGGCCGACGCGGTGGGCCCCGCCTCGATCTTGCCGAGCGCCGGGTACTGCTCGGCGACGATCTGGGCGCCCGGCACCCGCTCCTGGATCAGGCGCTTGAACACGGCGGCGGCCGACTGGCCGTATTCGTAGTTCGGCGCCACGATGGCCCAGCGCTTGGCGCCCGAGACCTTGGCCTGGTCCACCAGCATGCTGACCTGCATGAAGTTGTTGGGCCGGATGCGGAAGGTATAGCGGTTGCCCTGCGCCATGGTGACGGCGTCGGTGAGCGGCTCGGCGGCGATGTAGACGATCTTCTTCTGGTTGGCGAAGTCGGCCATGGCGACGCCGACATTCGACAGGAAGGAGCCGAAGAGCAGCGAGACGCCTTCGCGGCTCACGAGCTCGTCCGCCACGCGGGTGGCGCTGCCGGTGGTCGCCCCGTCGTCGCGGGAGACGATCTCGATCTTCCGGCCGAGCACCCCGCCCTTGGCATTGATCTCCTCGAGGGCCATCTGCCAGCCGTTGCGGTAGGGCACGGTGAAGGCCGCCCACTGGGCATAGGAGTTCAGCTCGCCGAGCTTGATCGGAGGCTGCTGCGCCTGAGCCGCCGGGGCTGCGAGGGCGAGCGCCCCTCCAAGAGCCAGCCAGCGGAGCGTCGATAGTTTCGCCATTGCGGCATCCCTTCAGTCGAGAATGTGCGAGGATTTAGGGCCAATCGGGTCGAGAAGAAAGGCACAAACTGTCAAGGTTCGCGAAATCCTGCCTTGCTCCCGCCCGGGAGAGGATGACACATTCGCCTGCCCTCCGTTCCCTCAAGCGCAGCAGAGCCATGCTTCTCGACCACGACCCCGCCTATGCCTTCATGCCCTATCCGGCCGTTCCGGTTCCCCATGCGCCGACAGGCCCCCTGTCCGGCCTGACCTTTGCCGCCAAGGACCTGTTCGACGTGGCGGGCTATCCGACCAGCGCGGGATCGCCCCACCTGCTCGCCCTGTCGGGCATCAAGACCCGGACGGCGCCCACCGTCCAGAGGCTGCTCGATGCCGGCGCGCGTCTCGTGGGCAAGACGATCACGGACGAACTCGCCTTCTCCATGAGCGGCAAGAATGCCCATTTCGGCACGCCGGTGAACGGCGGCGCGCCGGACCGCATTCCCGGCGGCTCGTCCTCGGGCTCGGCTGCCGCCGTCTCGAACGGCCTGTGCGATTTCGCCCTCGGCACCGATACGGGCGGGTCGGTGCGTGCGCCCGCCAACCATTGCGGCCTCTTCGGCATCCGGCCGACCCACGGCCGGGTCAGCCTCGAACTCTGCCATGACCTTGCCCCGTCCTTCGACACCTGCGGCTACTTCACCCGCGACGGCGCCACCTTCGAGCGGGTGGGCAGGGTGCTCCTGGGCGACGACGCGACGCCCCTGCCGCAGGCTCCTCGCGTGCTGCTCGCGCGGGATGCGTTCGGTCTGCTGCAGGCGGAGGTGCGCGAGGCGCTCGCACCGGCCCTGCGCCGGACCCAGGCCGTGCTGGGCGAGGCCCGGGAGGTCGAGGTGGCGACGGAGGGCTTCACCACCCTCTACTGGGCCATGCGCTACATCCAGAGCCGGGAGGCCTGGACCGTGGACGGGCCGCTGATCGAGCGCTACCGCCTGCCCCTCGGCCCCGGCGTCGCCGACCGCTTCGCCTTCTCGAAGGCGGTGACCGATGCCCAGGTGGCGGAGGCGCGGGTGATTCGGGCCGCGTTCCGCAAGCGCTTCGGCGCCCTTCTCGACGGCGCCGTGCTGATCCTGCCCACCATGCCCGACATCGCGCCGCTCCTCTCGGAGAGCGACGAGGCCCTGAACGACTACCGCAACAACGCCTTGAACCTGCTCTGCCTGTCGGTGCTGTCCGGCCTGCCGCAGGTCTCGATCCCGCTCGCCTCCCGCTCCGGCGCGCCGCTGGGCCTGTCGCTCATGGGACCGGCCGGATCCGACCTGAGCCTCGTGACACTGGCGCGCCGGATCGCGGAGAGCGCCTAGCGCATCGTGCGGACCCATCGCCCGCGCCCGGAGTTACCGGCAGAGCAACGAGCAAACCATCAGCTACAGAGGGGAGCCATGACACATCCAGCCGTTCACCCGGAAACGCCTCACGTGGCGGTGGCCAGCGCCTGCGTGCTGGGGGAGGGGCCGGTGTGGGACCACCGCTCGAACACCCTGTTCTGGGTGGACATCAAGAATCCGGGGGTGTGGCGCTATCGTGCGCAGACGAAGGAGCATTTCCGGATAGATGCGCCGGAGCGGGTGGGCTTCATCGCCCTGACCCCGGATGAGGACGAGGTCATCGCCGGGTTCAAGTCAGGGCTTGCCCGCTTCAACCTCAGGACGGGGGCGGTGCAGCCCATCGTCTCCCCCGACAAGGACAGGCCGAGCAACCGCATCAACGACGGCCATGTGGGCCCGGACGGGGCGATCTATTTCGGCACCATGGACGACGAGGAGGCAAATCCCTCCGGCGCCTTCTGGCGCTGGGACGGCAAGGAGCTGACGCAGCTCCATTCCGGCATCGTGGTCACCAACGGCCCGGCCTTCAGCCATGACGGGCAAAGGATCTACGCGACCGATACCATGGGGCGGACGATCTTCGCTCTCGATGCCGGCGGCGGCGCCATCGGCGGGCCGCGGCCCTTCGCCCGCTTCGAGGAAGGCTGGGGTTATCCGGATGGCATGGCGGTGGACGCGGAGGGCCATGTATGGGTCTGCCACTGGGGCGGCTCGCGGATCACCCGCTTTGCCCCCGACGGCACGGTGGAGCGCACTGTGTCGGTTCCCACCGCACAGGTGACGAAATGCGCCTTCGGCGGCCCCGATCTGACCACCCTCTACATCACCACCGCCGCCATCGGCCGCGATCCGCAGATCGACGTGATGGCGGGCCACCTCTTCAAGGTCGAGACCGGCGGCATCCGTGGCCTGAAGACCAACATCTTCGAAGGGTAGCGCCATGACCATCGAACGCTTCGGCTCCCTCAACGGGCAGGATGTGCTGCAGGTCTCGCTGCAGGGTCCCGACGGCATGGAGATGAAGGTCCTGACCTGGGGCGCGGTGGTGCGCGACCTCGTCGTGCCCTCCGCTGCAGGTTCCCAGCGTGTGGTGCTCGGGCTCAACTCCATCGAGGACTACGTCGCCCATTCCCCGTATTTCGGCGCCATCGTCGGGCGCCATGCCAACCGCATCGGAGGCGCGTGCTTCACCCTGAACGGGGAGACCTTCCGTCTCGACGCCAACGAGGGGCGCAACCAGCTTCATGGCGGCTCGATGGGTTTCGGCACGCGGCTCTGGAGCCTTGTCGATCACACCGCCTCCAGCGCCACCTTGAGCCTCGTGTCGGAGGATGGCGACATGGGCTATCCGGGCCGGCTCGTGGCCACCTGCACCTACACGCTCCTGCCGTCCTGCAGCCTGCGGATCGTGCTCGAGGCCACCTGCGACCGGCCCACGCCGGTCAACCTCACCACCCACGGCTATTTCAATCTCGACGGCAGCCCGGATATTCTCGCGCATCACCTGATGATTGCGGCCGACTACACCACGCCCACCCGTCCCGACCTCATCCCGACCGGCGAGATCCGGCGCGTGGCGAATACCGGCTACGACTTCACCACGCTGCGGCCCATCGGTGCGGCCGAATTCATGCAGGAGCGCATCCTCTACGACATCAACTATGTCCTGCACGGACCTTACGGAGAGCTGCGCCACGCGGCGACCCTGGCCTCGCTCAAGAGCGGGGTGTCCATGGAGCTTTGGACGACGGAGCCGGGAATCCAGTTCTATGACGGGCATCTGCTCACCATGCCGGTTCAAGGCCTGGAAGGAGCGAAGTACGGCCGGCACGGGGGCTTATGCCTGGAGCCGCAGCGCTTTCCCGACAGCCCCAATAAAGCCCATTTCCCGTCGTCTATCCTGGTGCCGGGGCAGGTCTCTCGCCAAGTCAGCGAGCTGCGGTTCTCGCGCTGACCGAAGGAACTTTGCGCGAGCGTGGCCGTTCTCCCTTGCAGGCGTTGCGTTTCCGAACAAACACGAACCAGAAGGGACAAGCGCCCATGCCGGTGCTCGACGTGAAAGCCCTGGAGATCGATCCCAAGGGAGCGGCTTTCCTCAAGAGCGTTCTGCGTCAGACCTGTTCATCGGAGGTACCTCCAAAGGAGTGCCCCCGAATTGTCCGCATCCGTTTTCACATTCCGCGGCGGACGCGAGAACTCGCTGCCGGCACCGTGTGACGGGCCCGACCCGGGTCCGCCCTTAGAATACGATCTTCAAGCAGCCAGGAGACCCCGTTTGGCCAGAAGCGCGTCTGCGGTCGGCAGGCGCCCGCGGAAGGCGGTGTAGGCCTCGGCCGGATCGCGCAGGTTGCCCGCGGCGTAGATGAAGCGCTTGAGCCTCTCCGCCGTCTCAGGATCGAAGACGTTGCCCGTCTCCTCGAAGGCCATGAAGGCATCCGCGTCCAGCACCTCCGACCAGAGATAGCTGTAATAGCCCGAGGAGTAGCCGTCGCCGGAAAACACATGGGTGAAGTGCGGCGTGCGGTGGCGCATGATGATCTCGCGCGGCATGCCGATCTTCTCCAGGGTCTCCTTCTCGAAGAGCGAAACGTCGAGATCGCTCAGGTCCCTGCGGCGGTGGAGCTCGAGATCCACGAAGGCCGATGCCAGGTACTCGACCGTGGCAAAGCCCTGATTGAAGTTGCGTGCCGCCATGAGGCGTTCGAGCAGCTCCTCCGGGATCGGCTCGCCGGTCCTGTAATGGGTTGCGTAGCGGCGCAGGATCTCCGGCTGCGAGAGCCAGTGCTCGTAGAGCTGCGAGGGCAGCTCCACGAAATCCGTCGACACGGACGTGCCTGCCAGCAAAGGATAGGTGACGTTCGAGAGAAGGCCGTGCAGGGCATGGCCGAATTCATGGAACAGGGTGCGGGCATCGTCGAAGCTCAGGAGCGACGGCTCCCCCGCGCCGCCCTTCGCGAAGTTCATCACGTTGACGATGATCGGCCGGACGTCGCCGGTGAGCTTTTCCTGCGAGCGGAAAGCGCTCATCCACGCGCCGCTGCGCTTCGACGGGCGCGCAAAGTAGTCGCCGATGAAGGTGCCCACATGCTGGCCATCCGCATCCACGACCTGCCAGGCCCGGATGTCGGGATGATAGCGCGGAAAGTCCTTCAGCTCCTGGAAGCTCAGGCCGAAGAGCCGGTGCGCCGTCTCGAAGGAGGCTTCGATGATGCGGTCGAGCTGGAAGTAAGGCTTGATGACGGCCTCATCGAGATCGTGCCGCGCCATGCGAACCTGATCGGCATAGTAGCGCCAGTCCCACGGCTCGATGACGATGTTGTCGCCGAGAGCCTGCGCCTGGGCCTGCAGATCGTCGCGCTCCTCCTCCGCCCGGGTGCGGGCGGGCGCCCAGACGTCGTTGAGGAGCTTCATCACGTTGTCCGGATTCTTCGCCATCGTATCGGCGAGCTTGAAGTCGGCGAAGGTCTCGTAGCCCAAGAGCTTCGCCCGCTCGGCCCGCAGGGCTGCGGTCTCGGCGATGATCGCCTTGTTGTCGGTGGCATTGCCGTTGTCGCCGCGCGCGGCCCAGGCCCTGAAGGCCTGCTCGCGCAGGTCGCGGCGCTTGGAGAATTGCAGGAAGGGCTCGATGCTGGAGCGGGAGAGGGTGATGACGTATTTGCCCTTGAGCCCACGCTCCTCCGCCGCCTGCGCCGCGGCTTCGCGCAGGAAGGACGGCAGACCTTCGAGATCCGCTTCCCCGTCGAGCACGAGCTGGTAGGATTTCTCGTCCGCCAGCACGTTCTGCGAGAACTGCGTGCCGAGACTCGCGAGCCGCTCGGTGATGGCGGCGAGCCGCTTCTTCTCCTCCGGTCCGAGCTTCGCGCCGGCCCGCACGAAGATGGTGTGGTAGCGGTCGAGAACGCGCATCTGCTCGGGGGTGAGGCCCAGGCTCTCGCGCCTCTCGTGGAGCGCCGCCACGCGCCGGTAGAGCGCCTCGTTCATGAAGATGCTGTTGCGGTGCTTGGCGAGGATCGGCGCCATCTCGCGCTCCACCGCCTGGATCGCATCGTTGGTGTGCGAGCCTGCAAGGTTGAAGAACACGCCGCCCACCCTCTTGAGCGCCTGGCCGCTCCTCTCCAGCGCCTCGATGGTGTTGGCGAAGGTGGGTTCCTCGGCGCTCTCCGCAATGGCGGCGATCTGCGCCTGCTGCTCGGCCAGGGCCTGGTGGAAGGCGGGCCTGAAATGGTCCGGCGCGATGCTCTCGAAGGGCGGCAGACCGAACGGGGTGGTCCATGGCGTGAGAAGGGGATTGCCTGCGAGAGCCGCGTCTGAAGCCGTCATGATCGCTCCTGCTGATCGGAAGAAGGACAGTCTTAAAGAGGTCAGCCGTCGACGGGAAGAGGGCCCGAGCCCGTCGCGGCATGCGAGCCGGCAAGATGGCGCTGCAGGAAGGCCAGGGACCGGCGCGTCGCATCCTCTTCCGCTGCGCCCCGGAATCCGTGGCCCTGGCCGGGATAGACCTTGACCTCGTGCGGCACGTTCTGCTGGCGCAGCAGCGCCTCGACCGCGTAGGCGTTCGCCACCGGCACGATGGGATCTGCCGATCCGTGCAGCACCAGGGTAGGGGGCAGGCGCGAGGTGGTGGCGACGGCCCCCTGGGGCAGAGGACCGAAATAGTTCACCAGGGCCTTCACCCGCGGGTCCGTGCTGGCGACGGCGAGCCCCAGGGCCGCGCCGAGCGAGATGCCGACGATGCCGATGCGGCTCCCATCGGCGCCCGGATGGGCCGCTGCGAAGGCGAGCGCATCCTGAACCGTGCTCATCCAGGGCATGAAGTTCTGGAAGAGGGTGCTGAAGGAAGCCCGCCTCTCACCGGTGCGGTCGAGATAATGGACGAGATGCACCTGGAAGCCCGCCGCGGCGACCGCGCGGGCGCCTTGGCGATACTGGGCGTTGCCGCCCAGCCCGTCCGCGCCGTGCAGCATGAGGATCGCGGGGCGGGGGGAGGCGCCGGGGCTGTGAAAGGTCTCGACGGCAATGGACTTGCCGCCGCTCTTGAAGCTGTTGCGGTGTGCGGTGACGGGCATGAGGGCGGATGTGTTCTGCTGGGCGTGGGCGGTGGGGGAGGCGGCGAGGGCCGCCCCGATCAGGAGGTTGCGTCTGGTGATCGACATGAGGGCCTGGGGGACATTGGATATCCTTGAGATGGGTGGGGATTGTCGCGTCACCAGACGGCAAAAGGTCCCATCCTTTGCTTAAGGACAAGCTTTCGGCCACGCTCAAGGATCGTTTCAGGCTTGAGCACGTTGTTTCGAAGGCCGGCGGGATCGTCTCGCGGCTTCTTAGAGATCGACCGCATGCGCCCCGCCCCCGTGCCCCCTCCGGAGACGGAAATCGAGCCTCCCGGCGTCCCAGGCCTCTCGGGCCTGCTGACCCTCGCCGTGGGGGTCGTGGTGCTGGCGGCGCTCTATGTCGGGCGCGAAGTGTTCCTCCCCGTCGTTCTCGCCATCCTCCTCGCCTTCGTCCTCGCCCCTTTCGTCGAGTGGCTGCGCCGGTGGCGCCTGGGCCGGGTGCCCTCCGTCATCATTGCCGTGCTCGTCGCCCTCGGGATCATCGTGTCCCTGGCAACCGTCATCGGCTTCCAGGTGGCGGGCCTCGCCTCCGACCTGCCGCGCTACCAGAGCACCATCGAGACCAAGCTCGGCCACCTGCGGGAAGGGGCGCTCGGCAAGCTGCCGCAGCTCCTGAAGGATTTTGGCCGCCAGTTCGACAAGGCCGTGGCCGAGCCACCGCCGGAGCAGGCCCCCGCCTCCTCGAACCCGGCGGCTCCTCCGGCGCCGGAGGAGCCGAATCCCCTGCCCGTGGAGGTGCACGAGCCGGATCCCACGCCGATCCAGGTGGCCAGGAACGTGCTGCTCCCCCTGCTCGAGCCGCTCGCCACCATGGGCATCGTGTTCGTGGTGCTGGTCTTCATCCTGATGCAGCGCGAGGACCTGCGCGATCGCATGATCCGCCTGTTCGGGTCGAGCGACCTCCATCGCACCACCGCAGCCATGGACGACGCCGCGCGGCGCCTCAGCCGGTACTTCCTCACCCAGCTGGCGCTCAACGCTTCCTTCGGCGTCGTGGCGGCCGTCGGCCTGTGGCTGATCGGCGTGCCGAGCCCCATCCTGTGGGGCGTCTTCGCGGCGCTCATGCGCTTCGTGCCCTATATCGGCTCGTTCCTGGCGGCGCTGCCGCCGATCCTGCTCGCCGCCGCCGTCGATCCCGGCTGGTCCATGGCCCTCATGACGCTGGCGCTCTATGCCATCGGCGAGCCCATGATGGGCCATGTGATCGAGCCCATCGTCTACGGGCAGAGCACCGGGCTTTCGCCTTTCGCGGTCGTGATCTCCGCCATCTTCTGGACCTGGATCTGGGGCCCGGTGGGCTTGCTCATCGCAACGCCCCTGACCCTCTGCCTCGTGGTGCTCGGGCGGCATGTGGAGCGTCTGGAATTTCTCGATGTGATCCTCGGCGACAGGCCCGCCCTGACGCCTGCAGAAAATCTCTACCAGCGCATGCTCGCGGGCGATCCCGACGAGGCGCTGGAATCGGCGGAACTTCTTCTGAAGGAGCGCTCGCTCACCTCCTATTATGACGAGGTGGCGCTGAAAGGGCTTCAGCTCGCCGCCAACGATGCGACGCGCGGCGTCCTCACCTATCGCCAGCTCGATCAGGTGAAAGAGGTGATCCGCGCCCTCGTCCAGGACCTGGGCGTGCATGAGGACGTGGAGCCGAAGCCCCAGGAGACCAAGGACGAACCGGTGGCGGCGCCCGCAAGCGAGAAGCCTGCCAACAAGGAGCCGGCGGTGCCTGCTCCCATGCCGGAGGAAAGCAGCGTCCCCGAAGCTTGGAGAGCGCCCGGTGCGGTGCTGTGCATCGCGGGCCGCGGGCCGCTCGACGAGGCCGCCTCCGAGATGCTCTCCCAGCTCCTGAACAAGCATGGGATCGGCACCCGCGTGGTGCCGCACGAGGCCGCCTCACGGCGGCAGATCCTGAGCCTGGACATGACCGGCGTGCAGATGGTGTGCATCAGCTATCTGGAGATCAGCGGCACGCCGGCGCATCTGCGCTATCTGCTGCGCCGCCTCAAGCAGAAGGCGAAGGTGCCGGCCCTGGTCGGCCTCTGGCCTGCGGAGGATGCCGTGCTCAAAAGCGAGACCATGCGCGCCACCCTGGGCGCCGACTACTACGTCTCGTCCCTGCGCGATGCGGTGGTGCAGTGCCTGAAGGTGGCCACGGGAGAGGAGGCGCTGCCGGAGCCTGCCAAGTCATCGGCCTCCGGGGAAGCAGCGGCGGCCAAGCGGCTGCCGCTGCCCGCATGATCCGTCAGGCCGCTTCCTTCAGGAAGTTCTCGGCATAGTGGCAGGCGACCTTGCGGCCGTCGAGCTCCCGCAGGGCCGGCCGCTCGATCTTGCAGCGCTCGGTCACATAGGGGCAGCGGGTCGAGAACACGCAGCCCTTCGGCGGGTTGAGCGGCGAGGGGAGCTCGCCTTTCAGCACGATGCGCTTGCGCTTCACGCCGGTGATGCCGGGCGTGGAGGAGAGCAGCGCCTGCGTGTAGGGATGCAGCGGGCGCGCGTAGATCTTCTCCTTCGGCCCCTGCTCGACCGCATGACCCAGATACATGACGAGCACGTCATGCGCGATGTGCCGGACGACGCCGAGATCGTGCGAGATGAAGAGATAGGCGAGCCCCATCTCCTCCTGCAGATCGGCGAGCAGGTTGAGCACCTGCGCCTGGATCGACACGTCGAGGGCCGAGACCGGCTCGTCCGCCACCACGAGCTTCGGCGAGAGCATCAGCGCGCGGGCAATGGCGATGCGCTGGCGCTGGCCGCCGGAGAACATGTGGGGGTAGCGGCCGTAGTGCTCGGGGCGCAGTCCCACCTTCGCCATCATCGCCCGGGCGCGCTCGGTGCGCTCGGGCCCCGACAGCTTGGTGTTGATGGCCAGCGGCTCCTCCAGGATCGTGCCCACCTTCTTGCGCGGGTTGAGTGAGCCGTAGGGGTTCTGGAACACCAGCTGCACCATGCGGCGCAGGTCCTTGGCGTAGTTCGCCGGCGGGTTCACCGCATCGATGCCGTCGAGGGAGAGCTGCCCCTCGGTGGGCTTCTCGATGAGCGTCACCATGCGGGCGAGGGTGGACTTGCCGCAGCCGGATTCGCCCACGACCGCAAGGGTCTTGCCGGGCTCGATGGCGAAGGAGATGCCGCCGACGGCCTGCAGCTGGGCCGGTTCCTTGAACAGGCCGCGCTTGATTTTATAGACCTGCTTCAGGCCTTTGGCTTCAACGACGGGAGCCTTCACGACGCAGCCTCCGTTCCAACGGGATGATCGTGCTGAATTTCGGCGTTCCGGTTCGGATCGCCAAGCGGATAGTGGCAGCGGATATGGCCGCCGGCCCAGGGGCGCAGATCAGGGCGCACATTGCGCGAATGCTCCGTGGCATAGGCGCAGCGCGGGCTGAACAGGCAGCCTTTCGGCCGGTCGTAGAGGCCGGGCACCACGCCGGGAATCGTCGCGAGGCGCCCGCCTTCGCTGCGCTCGGGCAGCGCCGCCAGCAGCGCCGCCGTATAGGGATGCTGCGGCGAGGCGAACAGGTCCGTCGCCGCGCGCTCCTCCATGATCTGGCCCGCATACATCACCATCACGCGCTGCGCGGTGTCGGCCACCACGCCCATGTTGTGGGTGATCATGACGAGGCCCATGTTGCGCTCCTTCTGGAGAGTCATGAGCAGATCCAGGATCTGCGCCTGGATCGTCACGTCGAGCGCGGTCGTGGGCTCGTCGGCGATGAGCAGCTTCGGGTTGCAGGCGATGGCCATCGCGATCATCACGCGCTGGTTCATGCCGCCCGAGAGCTGGTGCGGAAAGGCGGAGAGACGGCTCTCCGGCGAGGGGATTCCCACCTGCTCGAGAAGCTCGATGGCCCGGCGGCGCGCCGCCTTGCGGTCCATGCCCTCGTGCAGGCGCAGGGTCTCCGTGAGCTGGAACCCGATCGTGAAGGACGGGTTCAGGCTCGTCATCGGCTCCTGGAAGATCATCGCGACGTCCTTGCCCGTGAGCTGGCGCCGCTCCTTGTCGGAGATCGTCAGGAGGTCGCGGCCGTTGAAGGTGAGCTTGTCCGCCTTCACGCGGCCGGGGAAGGGAATGAGGCCCATGAGGGCCAGCATCGTCACGCTCTTGCCGGAGCCGGATTCGCCCACGACGCCGAGAACCTCGCCCTCTTCGAGCTTGAGGCTCACGCCGTCCACGGCGCGCATGATGCCGCCTTGGGTCGGGAATTCGACCGACAGGTTTTCGATTTCAACGAGGGCCATGGTCAGCGCTTCAGTTTGGGATCGAGGGCGTCACGCAATCCGTCGCCCAGAAGATTGAAAGCAAGCACCGTGATGAGGATGGCAAGACCGGGGAAGGTCACCACCCACCAGGCGCGGAGCACGAACTCGCGGGCATCGGCCAGCATGGTGCCCCATTCGGGAGAGGGGGGCTGCGCGCCGAGCCCGAGGAAGCCCAGGGCCGCAGCGTCCAGGATCGCGGTCGAGATGCCGAGCGAGGCCTGCACGATCAGAGGAGCGGTGCAGTTGGGCAGCACCTCCCTGAACATCAGGCGCGTCGTGCCGGCGCCGCTGACGCGGGCCGCCGTCACGTAGTCCTTGGAGGTTTCGGTGATCACCGCCGCGCGGGCGAGGCGCACGTAATGCGGCAGGATCACGAGGGCGACCGCCAGCATGGCGTTCATGAGGCCCGGACCCAGCACCGCCACAATCACGATGGCGAGCAGGAGGCTCGGCAGCGTGAGGATGATGTCCATCAGGCGCATGATGAAGATCTCGGTCAGGCCGCGGAAGAAACCCGCCACGAGGCCGAGAACCGTGCCGATGATGATGGAGAGCGCCACGACCGCGATGCCGATGAGCAGCGAAAGCCGCGCGCCGTGGATGAGGCGGGACAGGATATCGCGGCCGATGGGATCCGTGCCGAGCGGATAGGCGATGGAGCCGCCCTCCTGCCAGAACGGCGGCTTCAGGGCGAGCGCCGTGTCGGTAGCGTTCGGATCATGGGGAGCGATCACGTCGGCCAGCAGCGCGACCAGCACGACGGCGACGATGATCACGAGGCCGGCGACGGCGCCGTGATTGGCGCTGAAATAGCCCCAGAACTCGCGCAGGGGATGAGGAGGGGTGGCCGTCGGCGCCGCGACAGCCGGAGCTTCCATGGTTTCTGTGGTCATCGCGTATGCCTGATGCGGGGATTGATGAGGCCGTAGGCGAGGTCGACGAGAAGGTTCACGCTCATGACCACCACGCCGAGCAGCAGCGCGCCGCCCTGCAGGACGGGATAGTCGCGGCGGAAGATGGCGTCGATGAGCCACTTGCCGACGCCCGGCCAGGAGAAGATCGTCTCGGTCAGGATCGCGCCCGTGAACAGCACGCCGATCTGCAGGCCGATCACCGTCACGACGGGAATGAGCGCGTTGCGAAGGGCGTGCAGGGCGACGATCCGGAACCGGGAGAGGCCCTTGGCCTTGGCGGTGCGGATGTAATCCTCGCCGAGAACCTCCAGCATCGCCGAGCGCGTCATGCGGGCGATCACCGCCAGCGGCACGGTGCCGAGCACGATGGTGGGCAGGATCAGGTGTCTCACTGCCGACCAGAAGGCTTCCGGCTCGTCGGACAGGAGCGTGTCGATCAGCAGGAAGCCGGTGATCGGCTCGATGTAGTACAGCACGTCGATGCGGCCGGAGACGGGCGTCAGATCGAACTGCACCGAGAACAGCAGGATGAGGATGAGGCCCCACCAGAAGATCGGCATGGAATAGCCGGCAAGCGAGATGCCCATCACGCCATGATCGAAGATCGAGTTCCGCTTGATCGCGGCGATGATGCCGGCCGGAAGGCCGAGGATGAGAGCGAAGAGAATGGCGCACAGCGCCAGCTCGATGGTCGCCGGGAACAGGGCCGCGAACTCGGTGATCACGGGCTCCTGGGTGATCATCGACTTGCCGAGATCGCCCTGCAGGACGCGGGACAGATAGATCCCGTACTGGACGAGGATCGGCTGGTCGAAGCCGTATTCCTTGCGGAGCTGCTCATGGCGCGCGGGGTCGATCCCGCGTTCGCCGGCAAGTGTTTCGATCGGATCGCCTGGCACGAGGCGGATCAGGAAGAAGGCCAGCAACGTGATCCCCAGGAATGTCGGGATGATCAGGCTGACGCGGGTGAGGATGAAGCGGAGCATCGGCTGAACGTAAAAAGGCGGAGCGGCCATAGAAGCCGCTCCGCCGTGGGTTGAAGGGACGTAAGCTTACTTGCTGTTGATGTCCACGCCGTAGAAGGTGTGGCGACCGAACGGCGAGAGCTTGAAGTCAACCACTTCCTTGCGGACCGGCTTCAGCTGCACGGCGTGGGCCACCGTGAACCAGGGAGCCTGCTCCTTGAAGATCTTCTGAGCTTCCTCGTAGAGCTTGGTGCGCTCGGCCTGGTTCGTGGTGACCTTCGCCTTCGTCACGAGATCGTCGAAGGGCTTGTGGCACCACTTGGCGATGTTCGAGCCGGAAGCGCTCTGCGCCGAGGCGCAGCCGAGCAGGGTGTGCAGGAAGTTGTCCGGGTCGCCGTTGTCGCCCGTCCAGCCGAGCTGGGCCATCTGGTGCTCGCCGGCCTGGGCCCGCTTGCGGTACTCGCCCCACTCGAAGCTCTTGATCTCGGCCTTCACGCCGATCTTGGCGAGGTCGGCCTGCATGAGCTCGGCGATGCGGCGGGCGTTCGGGTTGTACGGACGCTGCACCGGCATGGCCCAGAGATCGGTCTCGAGACCGTTCGGGTAGCCAGCCTCCGCGAGCAGCTTCTTGGCCGCTTCGGGGTTGTACTCGTCGTCCTTGACGGAGTCGTTGTACGACCACATAGACGGCGGGATCGGGTTCTTGGCCGGAATGCCCGAGCCGAGGAACACGGCGTCGACGATCGCCTTCTTGTTCATGGCCATGTTGAAGGCCTTGCGGACGCGCACGTCGTCGAAGGGCTTCTTCGTGGTCTGATAGGCGAGATAGCCCACGTTCAGGCCGGCCTGTTCGAGGATCTGGACGTTCGGATCCTTCTTCATGGCCTCGAGGTCAGCCGGGTTCGGATACGGCATGACGTGGCATTCGCCCTTCTGGAGCTTCGCCCAGCGCACGGAAGCGTCCGGGGTGATCGAGAAGACGAGGTCGTCGATCTTCGCCTTGCCGGCCCAGTACTCGGGGAAGGCCTTGTAGCGGATGATGGCGTCCTTCTGGTACTGCACCAGATAGAACGGGCCGGTGCCGATCGGCTCTTGGTCGATCTTCTCGGGCGTGCCGGCCTTCAGCATGGCATCGGCATATTCCTTCGACTGCACGCTCGACCACATCATGGCGAGGTTGGCGAGGAAGGGAGCCTCGGGCTGGTTGAGCGTGATGCGAACCGTGCTGTCGTTCACCTTCTCCACCGACTTCAGCAGCTTGGGCATGCCCATGTCGTTGAAGTAGGAGTGGTTCGGGCTCGTCACCTTGAAGAAGGGATTGTCCTCCTTCCACTGCCGCTCGAACATGAACACGATGTCGTCGGCGTTCATGTCGCGGGTCGGCTTGAAATTCTTGTTGGAGTGCCACTTCACGCCCTTGCGCAGGGTGAAGGTGTACACCGTGCCGTCAGCGGAGACCTCCCACTTCTCTGCCAGGCTGGGAACGACCTTGGTGCCGCCGCGCTCGAACTCGACCAAGCGGTTGTAGATCTGCTCGCTGGCGTCGAAGGAGGTGCCGGTGGTGTTCACGCCGGGATAGAAGTTCTCCGGGCTGCCCTCGGAGCAGTAGACGAGGGTCTTAGCGGCCAGCGGAGCGGCGGCCAGGAAGGCCGGAACGCAGATGGCTGCGAAAAGGGCTGATTTTTTCATTACCTTGGTCCTCTGAGACGGCTCTACGTGTGGCCGTTCCGTGACGGAGTTAAGGTGCGAAGCCCCGATATTGTCAATCTGTCCATGCAACAATGGATAACTTTTGAAGGAAATTTACCATTTTCTGCCCCTGCGGCAGCCTGAATCGGTTCCTTTCCGGGTCAAATTTCCGCGATTCCCGCCCGATCCCGCAACGATGACGCGAGGAGTGTTCCTGCCCGCAGGAACCTGCGCGATCCGGCAGGCGGCAGGGATCACTCCTGCGGGCGGCGAGCGGCCTCGGTGACCTTCGCCGCCAGGTCGGCTCGGGTGAAGGGCTTGTGCAGCATCAGGTAGCCGTCCGGCATCCGCTTCGGGTCGGCATATCCCGTCACGAGCATGACCCCGAGCGCGGGCCGGATCTCCCGCGCCCTGTCGGCCAGGTCCGTGCCCGTCATGCCCGGCATGGCGAAGTCGGCGATCAGGATGTCGAGCTGATCGTCGGCCTTCAGGATGTCGAGGGCCGAGGCTCCATCCGCCGCCTCCACCACCCGGTGCCCCATCTCGGTCAGGTAGGCGGCCGTCACCGTCCTGACTTCCGCATCGTCGTCCACGAGAAGAACGCGGACCTTGGGTGCGTCGGGAGCCACCACCTCCTCCTCGCGGGCGCCGTCCACCTTCTCGGCTGCCGCCCGGGAGAGGTAGAGCTCGACCCTCGTTCCGACGCCGACGGTGCTGTGGATCGTGACGGTTCCGCCGGACTGCTGGGCGAGGCCATAGACCATCGGCAGGCCGAGGCCAGTGCCCTTGCCCACCTCCTTGGTGGTGAAGAAGGGCTCCAGCACGCGCGAGAGCACTTCCGGCGGGATGCCCGTGCCCGTATCCGCAACGGAAATCACCACGTATTCCCCGGCATTCAGGTCCGTGATCCGGCCCTCCGTCACCGCCTCGTTGCGGGTGGAGAGGGTCAGGGTTCCGCTCTCGGCCATGGCATCGCGGGCGTTGATGCACAGATTGAGGATGGCGAGCTCCAGCTGGTCGGGATCGACCATGGCGGTCCAGAGGCCGTCGGAGAGCTGCCGCTCGATCCGGATGACGCCGCCGAGGGTGCGCGTCAGCAGGTCGCTCATGCCGAGGATGACCTCGTTGACGTCCACCGCCTGCAGCCGCAGGTCCCGCTGGCGGCTGAAGCTCAGGAGCCTCTGGGTCAGGGAGGCACCCCGCTCCGCCGCGTAAGTGGCGTTCTGCAGCAGGCGCGTGAGCCGCGGGTCGTCGGGAGCCCGGCGGGAGGCGAGATCCAGGCTGCCGAGCACCGCCATGAGCAGGTTGTTGAAGTCGTGGGCCACGCCGCCGGCGAGGGTGCCGAGCGCCTGCATCTTGTCGGCCTGGCGCAGGCGCATCTCCATCAGCTTGCGTTCCGTGATGTCGCGCTCGATGGTGGCGAGGTTCGTGACGGCTCCGGACTCGTCGAGGATCGGGATGTGGTTGACGAGGAACCACTGGGTCGTTCCGTTGGGAGAGGTCCGCTCCTCGATGATCTCGGCCGGCTGACGGGCCGCGATGGCCCGCCGCTCGGCCTCCTCGATCATCGCGGCGCGTTCCGGGGAGAGAAAGTCCCTTTCCCGATGGCCCAGGCAGTCGCCGGCGGCGCATCCGAGGCTTTGCGCCTTGCCGGCGTTCAGGCGCACGAAGCGGCCTTCCAAATCCTTGAACGAGATCAGGTCGCCTGTGCTCTCCATGAGGCCGTGCAGGAGGGCGCGTTCGGTGTCGAGCTCCCGGGCCAGCATGCGGCGCTGGTAGGCGGCGGCCACCATGTTCGTAAGGGCAGCTGGATCCCAGGGCTTGGGCACATAGGCCATGATCCGGCCCTTGTTGACGGCTCCGATGACGGCCTTGAGGTCGGCATAGCCGGTGAGGAGAATCGCCTCCGCGTCCGTGACGTTTCTCGCCTTCGCCAGGAACTCGTCGCCCTGCATCTCGGGCATGCGCTGGTCCGAGATGATGATGGCGATCTCCGGCTCATGCTGGAGGATGTCGAGGGCCTGGGTCGGGGATGTGGCCGTGATCACCCGGTAGTCGTTCTCGAACAGGTCCTCGAGCGCAATCAGGATGTCCGGCTCGTCATCGACGACCAGGATCGTGCCAGGGTTGGAAGTCATCTCGCTGGTCAAGGTCATGAAACAATCTGCCTCGGGATCGTGATGGTGAAGCGGGCACCTCCGAGGCTGCCCGAATCCACCGCGATCGATCCCTTGTGGGCCTGGACGACGCTATAAGCGATGGCCAGGCCAAGTCCAGTTCCGGACCCGACGGGCTTGGTCGTGAAGAAAGGCTCGAAGATGCGCTCCCGCAGTTCCGGTGGGATGCCGGGTCCCGTGTCGCTGATCCTGATCCTATAGGTTGTCTCGTCGCTCTCGGTTTCAATGTCTATGCCGCCTGTTCCCTTGATGGCGTCGGCGGCGTTGCCGACGATGTTCATGACCACCTGGTTGAGAAGCGCCGGCGAGCAGTAGAGGTCCGGAACCGCGTCGTAGCGGCGGCGCACGTCGATGCGGGTGCCGAGCTTGTGCCCCAGAAGGGCCAGGACGGTTTCGATGGATTCGGGCACGTTGACGGTCTGGAAGTCGCCTTCGTCCAGGCGCGAGAAGCGCCGGAGGTTCAGAACGAGCTCCTGGATCCGGCCGAGCCCGAGCTTCATGGCGGCAACGCGGTCGCGGGATTTCTGAACCTGTCGCTCCAGCCCCGTCTCCGGGGGCAGCTTGGCGGCGATCTCGCCGAGAAGCCGCTCGACGGTTCCCTGATGGGCCTGAATGAAGGCGAGGGGATTGTTGATCTCGTGTGCGATGCCGGCCACCAACTCGCCGAGGGAGGCCATCTTGGCTGCCTGGACGAGCTGGGCCTGGGTGCCCTTGAGAAGGGCGTTCGCCTCCTCCAGCTCGCGGTTCGCCCTGGCAAGCGCCTCGGCGGAGGCCGCCTCCGCCCTGGCGCGGGCCAGGGCCAGCTCCCGCTCGCGCAGCTCTGCCTCAATGCGCCAGTTCTCGTCCTGCATGAGCTTGCGCCGGACGAGGGCACGGATGCGCACCCGCAGCACGTCGGCCTCGATCGTGGAGGGCACGATGTCGTCCACGCCGGCGGCGAAGGCCCGGGCGAGCAGGTCCCCGCCCTCCTCGTTGCTCAGGCCCACGATGGCGAAGCTCGGGGCATCCGTGCCCGGCAGAGGCGCGAGGCCGCGATAGAGATTCAGGCGCCGGCACAGCTCGATGCCGTCGAAGCTCGGACTGAGCAGGTTGACCAGCACGCAATCCCAGGTGACCTCCGGCGAGCGCACCAGCCGCAGGGCCTCGTCGGGGCCGGCGGAGGGGGTGACCTCGTAGCCCTCGTGAGCCAGCATGTTCTGGAGATAGGTGCGCCGGGTGGGGCTGTCGTCCACGATCAGGATGCACGCCCGCCGGAAGGTGCCGAAGCTGGGCGATTGCCGCTCCTCCCGCAGGTTGCCCAGAGGGGACGAGCGCCGGCGCAGCAGGGCCTTGATGCGCAGGATGACGAGCTCCTGCTCGGCGGATTTCGAGATATAGGCATCAGCGCCGCTCTCCAGTCCCTGCCGCTCGACGGCTCGCTCCCGGGCTTCCGTCAGCATGATGACCGGGATGGCGCGGGTGCGCACGTTCAGGCGCATCTGCCGCGTCAGCTCGTCCCCGTTCATGCCGGGGAGATGAAAGTCGGCGATGACGAGGTCCGGCAGCTTTGCGTTGAGGCTGTCGAGGGCGGCTTCGGCCGTCCCGCGCCAGGAGACCTGAAAGCCGTTCGTCTCCAGCATGTGCCGCAGCTGCAGCGCCTGGGTCTCGGAATCCTCGACCAGGAGGATCTCCGCCCCCTGGGACATGGAGCCGGCGCTCATGCGCCTTCTCCCCGGGCGAGCCGCAGGAGACGCGGGGCGATGAGATCGAGGGGCAGGCTGACATTCACGCCCCCGAGCCGGGCGGCCGCGGCCGGCATGCCATAGACGACGGCCGTGCTCTCGTCCTCCGCCATCGTGAACCCCCCGGCTTGCCGCAGCTCGACGAGGCCCTGCGCCCCGTCCTCGCCCATGCCGGTGAGGATGACCCCGAGGCTCCTGCGGCCGGCCACCTGGGCCATCGACCGGAACAGCAGGGTCGCGGAGGGCCGCTGGTTGCCCAGGGGCGGTTCGGCGCTCAGCTTCAGGGTGCCCGCACCGGAGAGAAGCAGGTGCCGGTCCCCAGGGGCGACATAGACCCGCCCCGGGGTCGGGATCTCCTGGTCCTGGGCGAGGCGCACCTCGAGGGGCACGAGCCCGTCCAGCCAGGAGGCGAAACCCTCCATGAAGGGGGCGCCCATATGCTGCACAAGCAGGATCGGCAGCGGAAAATCCCGGGGCAGGGCTCCCAGAACCTTCGCCAGCGCCGGCGGCCCTCCCGTCGATGCGGCGATGCCCATGATGCTCGGATGCGCGGAGCCCTGCTCCGGCTCGCGCCTGGGCGACGCGGGCATGCGGCCCTCGCGCCAGGGGGCGAACGAGCGCTGCCGGACGACCGGCACCTGGCTCATGATGTAGAGCTGGGTGCAGATGGTGCTGGCGATGCCCGCGTAGCCGTCGCTGGAGAGGCCGACGGGCTTCTCCACCACGGTGAGCGCGCCGGCCTTGAGGGCGTTCATGGAAATGTTGAGGGAGGTATCCTCGATGCTGCTGGCGATGACGACGATCGGGGTCGGATGCTCGGCCATGATCCGCCGCGTCGCCTCAAGCCCGTCCATCCCGGGGAGCCTGATGTCCATGGAGACCACGTCCGGCCGCACGCGGCCGATCTCCTGGAGCGCCTCCTCGGCCGAACCGACGGCGGCGGCCACCATGAGCCGGGGGTCGCCGGAGATGATATGGACGAGCAGCTGCCGGACGACGAGGGAATCCTCGACGACCATGACACGGACCCGCGACTGAGGCGCCATACTCATCCCGCGCTGCTCACAATACCTGTCCGATCGTGGCGAGCAGCTCGCGCTGATCGAACTTCTGCTTGGTGATATAGGCGCTCGCGCCGAGATCGAGACCCTTGCGCACATCCTCGGGATCCGCACGCGAGGTCATCAGGATCACGGGAAGGGCGGAGAGCCGCGGGTCGTTCTTGATCGCCTGCAACAGGCCGAAGCCGTCCATGCGCGGCATCTCCACGTCGGCGATCACGAGATCGACGATGGCCTCGCCCGCGCGCAGGACGTTGAGGGCATCGATCCCGTCGACGCTGAGCAGCACCTGGTAGCCCTGCGCCTCGAGGATGCTCTTCTCGAGGGTCCGGGTGGTGATGGAGTCGTCCACCACGAGGATGGTCCTGGCCTGCCGTTCCTGCTCCGGCGCCTGTTGAGCCAGGCCCAGCCCTCCGGCCGCCAGCCGGCCCTCGTTCCTGACCCAGTGATCGATCAGCTTGTCGGGGCTGAGCACGAGGGCCGGCATCTCGTCCTCGAGAAGGACGGTGCCGGAGACGGGCTCGCTCAGGCCGATCGCCTGCACGTCGCTGACGAGCATCGTCCGCACGTCGTGGAACGCGTCGACGGCGAGCGCGCAGGTGCGGGAACCGTGGCGGACGAGAGCGGCCTTCACGTGTCCGGCCTCGGTCGGGAGGGGGGCATTCGGGGATCCTGTCAGGGCGGCGAGGGGAACGACCGGGACGACAACGTCCTGACCCCCGATTGCGATCCGCGCGGCCGGGCGGCCCTCCACGCTTTCCAGGGAATCCGTGTGCAGCCGGAGGAGGCGGTCCACCGCATGCGAGGGCAGTCCGAACATGCGGCCCTCCGCCTCCACCAGCAGCAGCGGCTGGCGGGCTGCCGTGAAGGGCACGTTCAGCAGAACCTCCGTGCCGTGGGGATAGCGCGGCCGCAGCAGCACCGAGCCCTGAAGCCTGCGGACGGCCTCCGCCACGACGGACAGCCCTATGCCGCGGCCCGCCAGCCGGTCGACCTCGCCCGCCGTCGAGAAGCCCGGCATGAAGACCAGGGAGAGAAGCTGGTCCATCATCGGCGCCGGATGGCCGGCGCCCCGCGGCTGAATCAGGCCGCGCTCCACGGCGACCTGCTCGATGCGGGCGAGATCCGGGCCGCGCCCGTCGTCGCGGATGCTGATGATGAGGCGCCCGCCGCGGGAGGCGAGCTCCAGAACCACCTCGGCCCGTTCCGGCTTGCCCTGGGCGGCGCGCTCCTCGGGCGGCTCGGCGCCGTGGCTCACCGCATTGCGCAGGAGATGCATCACGGGGTCCTTGAGCGCCTGGAGCACCTGCCGGTCCACCTGGATGTCGAGGCCGATGCTGCGCACCTGCACGTCCCGGCCTGCGTTGCGGGCGATCTCGCGCACCATGTGGCCGAAGCCGCCGAACACGGTCTCCGCGGAGACGAGGGAAACCCGGTCGATGTTGTCGCGAAGCTGGCGCGCGGCCTGCTCGATGGACCAGCTTGACTGCCGGCGGTCGCGGGATAGGGCGGACAGCCTGCGAAACAGCGCCTTCAGGTCCTGGTCGAAGGCACGTAGGCGGGAAGCGAAAGACGCGGTACGGGATGACGAACCGGGCCGCACGGCCAGGGCGCCTGCATTCACCTGCGCATGAAGCCCGTCCCAGCTCCGCCTCAGGCTGCGGATCTCCACCTCGATCTGCCGGAGGACCTCGTCGATGCCGCCGGAGGCCTGAAGCTCCGCCAGAAGCTGGTGCATGGAGGCGGAGAGATTTTCCATCTGGTCGGCCGCCACCCGCAGATAGGCGCCGGTCTCGGCAGCCGGTGGGGGAGGAGGAGCCTCCGCTTCCGGCTCGCGCGGCGCCTGCGCCGGGGACGAGGAGGGCTGGGCCGGGGCTGCCGCCGGTCTCAGAACCTCGGCCACGAGATCTTCGATGGCGTCGAGGTCCCGGCGCACCCTTGCGGCCGTGGGCCCGTCCAGGGATTGCCTCCCCTCGAGGATCTGGGAGAAGAGCGCCTCGAGGTGGTGGGCAACCTCCTCCACCGCCGGCAGGTCGACGGCGCGCGCCGCCCCCTTGAGGCTGTGGGCGCGGCGGAAGACATCCGTCAGGTCGATCCCGCCCCGGTCGGCATGATCCAGTGCTGCCCGGATCGCATCGAGATGCTCCCGGTGCTCCGCCTCGAAGGCCGCCAGCAGCTGTTTGCGGATATCCGTCACGATGGGCGCGTCCCGTCCTCGGCTTACAGGCGATAGCGCTCGGCGAGGCCGAGAAGCTGCTGCGCCAGGGAGGACAGGTTGGCCGCCGCCGTATCGAGCTGACGGGTGCCGGCGGCGGTCTGCTGGCTCGCCTGCCGGATGTTCTGAAGCGCGCCCATCACCTGTTCGATGCCGAGCTGCTGCTGGTTCGTGGAAGCCACGATCTGCTGGAAGGTCTGCACGCTCTCCTGGATCTGGCTCGAGATGCCGGTGATCGTCTGCTGGGTGATGTCCGTGCGCTCCTTGCCGGCGGCCACGCGCTTCACCGCCTCCTCCGTGAGCATCACGGAGGCGTTGATGCCGCGCTGGATGTCGCCGAGGATCGAGCGTACCTGCATGGTGGCATCCTTCGCCTGGTCGGCGAGAGTCTTCATCTCCGAGGCCACCACCGCGAAGCTGCGGCCGTTCTCGCCGGCCGCCGCCGCCTCGATGGCGGCGTTCAGGGCGAGCAGATGCGTGCGCTCTGAGATGTCGTTGACCGATGCGATGATCTCGCCCACGGCCTGGGTCTTTTCGCTGAGCGCCACGATGTTCTCGGCCACCGCCTCGGCCTGCTCGCGGATGGCGTCCATCGCCTGGGCCGTGTCGTCGACCGCCTGCAGGCCGGCCATGCTGGTCTGGGCGGCCGCCTGGGCCGAGGCGATGACCTCCTGGGCCCGCTTGCCGATCTGCGTGCCGGAATGGGTGATCTCGTCGACGGTGGCGGCGGTTTCCTGCACGGCGGCGAGCTGCTCCTCCACGGAGGCCGCCTGCTCCTGGGTCGAAGCGCGGATTTCGGCCGCCGCGGCGTTCAGGTTCTCCGTGGCCTCGCGGCTCTGCCGGGCGAGCTGCCGCAGGCCCTCCACCATGGAGTTGAGCGTGGTGCCGAGCTGCCCGATCTCATCCTTGCTCGTGACGGTCATCTGGCTCCCCAGCTCGCCGCGCCCGACGCGCGCGACGAAGCCCATGAAGGCGTTCAGCGGCGTGACGATGGAGGAGCGCAGGAGATAGCTGATGATGAGGCTGAGCAGGGCCGCTCCTGCAAGGGCCACGATGATGGAGGTGCGGCTCTCCTCGTAAATCTCCGTGGCCTGGCGCTGCCCGGTGGCATTGGCGCTCGCCAAGGTGTTGCGCGCCTCGTTCAGGGTTCGCACCCATTCGGCCCGGCTGGCGCTCAAAGCGCTCTGCGTCCTGAGCGCAGTCGCGAGATCGGCGGATTGCAATTCGGAGAACTGCCGCTCGCTCGCCGCTCTCAACTGGCGCAGGCCATCGTTGGCTTGGTTCAACAGTTCGGCAATCCGGCGCCAAGCCTCCGCCCGCTCCGGAGAGATCGAGTTTGCCGCGAAGCCGCTGGCCATCGCTGCGGTCTGGGTGATGGAGGATTCGGTGGCGAGGGATTGCCTGCTCCATTCCCGCACCAGCTCGTCGAACGAGACCTGCTGGCCCAGGTTTCGCAGCAGGTAGCGGGCCATGATCTCCTCGCGCAGGCTGCGCATGCCGGCCTGCTGATCGTTGATCGACTCGAGCTGGCGCATGAGGGCGATGTCGCGCGAAACGATGCGCTCCGTGGTCTGGCGGACCTCGTCGAGCTTCTTGATCGAATAGGCGCCCAGCGCCACCATCAGCGCGACCATGAGGGCGAAGCCGAGAAGAATGCGGTTGGCGATCGAGATCGTCACGTCAGACTCCGGGAACAGAGGAAGAAGTCAGGAGAGGGTGCAGGAGGCGCTCGAGATCGAGAAGGGACAGGGTTTGCTCCCCGTCGGGGCTGCCGGTCCGCGTCCTGGCATAGCCAGTCACCGCATCGGATCGGAAGCCCGACGTCTCCCCGCTCGTCAGGAGCAGGATGTCGGCCACGGCATGGGCGCGCTCGACGCGCAGCGCCACCTGCGGTCGGTCGCGCCGCAGCAGAACGAAATGCTGGCTCTCGTCCTCCGCCGCAGCCTCGAGGCCCAGGGCGTGGGCGAGGTCGATCACGCTCACCAGTCGTCCCTTGCGGCCGAACAGGCCGACCAGCGCCGGCGGCCCGTCGGGCACGGGCATGCATTTCTGGGCCGGCAGAACCTCGGCGACGGCCTCGACCGGCAGGCCGAAGCGCTCGTGGCCGGCGCCGCAGATCAGAGCCCGCGGCAGGGAGACGGCCTGTTCCGCCTCGTTCTGCCGCGCCGCGAGGCGCTCCGTTCGCTCGTCGAGGATGCTCCGGATCCGCTCCTCGGCGGAACGGACCTTGATCTGCTCGATCTGCCTCAGCCTGCGGCGCGTCGACCTCGTCACGATCATCCTCCACGTCCGGATCTTGCCGCGGTTTCGAGATGGAGGCGGACGAGCCGGCGCAGGTCCCCTGCCGTGGCGCCGTCGCCCTCCTCGAGAACATGCTCCTCGGGCATGGCCGCGGCGATCTGTGCCGCGTTGGTGAGCGCGCGCCGCCCGGGACCGGATCGCCCCTCGGCGAGCAGCAGAAGTCCAAGGTGGTAATGAGCCATGGCGAAGCTTTTATCGAGGTAGATGCTCTTGAGAAAGCTCCTCTCAGCCTCCTCCATCTGCCCGAGGCCCTGCAGGACGAGCCCGTGGTAGAAGTGAAGGGCGGCGTTCAGGGCGTTGCCCGCCAATGCTCGCCGGCAGAGATCGGCAGCGGCGGCGTAGTCGCCCGCATTGGCCCGTTGCCTGATCGCATCCACCCAATCCCCCGGCTCCCGGGCAGCGGGAAGGGCCGGCGGTTTCGGTGCAGCCCTGGCGGAGCGCGGTGGCGCCGGATTCCGCGCCGGCCGCTCCGGGCGGGCCGGGGGCAGCAGCGGCTTCCACTCGCTCCCGGCAGGGTGCGGCTCCGCCGCCGGTGAAGCCGCGGCAGCGCCGGCGTCCCCACGGCGGTAGGCCACCGTGCCGGGCAGGCTCAGCGTCTGCATCATGGCCGAGAAGGTCGGGTTCGGCTCCGCATGGCCCAGGAGCAGCCAGCCGTCCTGCACGAGGCGGTCGCGCAGGGCGCCCACGATCTGCACCACCGTGTCGGGATGGAAGTAGATCAGCACGTTGCGGCACAGGATGAGATCGAACTCGGTGAGCTCGAGAGGCGAGGATCCATCGAGCAGGCTCAGCAGGTTGTGCCGCTCGAAGCGCACCAGTCCCCGAAACTCCGGCCGCACCTGCCACTGCTCCTTGCCCGCCTCGAGGAAGTAGCGCTGCCGCTCCGCGTCCGGCATCGACCGGAGCGCCCATGGCCCGAAGCGCGCCTGCCGGGCGGCCTTGAGAAAGCCGTCGTTGATGTCGGTGCCGAGAATGCTCACGCGCCAGCCGTCGAGGCTCTCGCCGAGCAGTTCCCTTACAAGGATGGCCAGCGAGTAGGGCTCCGCGCCCGTGGAGCAGCCGGCGCTCCAGATGCGCAGCCGCCGCACCGCGCTCTTTCTTTCGATGATCTCGGGCAGGATCGTCTCGCGCAGCGCCGAGAACTGCTCGGCATAGCGGAAGAAGAAGGTCTCGCCGATGGTGATTTCGGCTTCCAGCCTGCTCCATTCCGCCGGGCCCGAGATCGGATCCTCCAGGCGGCTCAGATACGCGCCGGAATCCGACAGGCCCGTGGCACGCAGGCGCTTGCGCACGCGCTCCCACAGGAGGTCGTCCTTGTCCTGGTAGTAGAAATGGCCCGTGCGCTCGATGATGCGGCTTTTCAGCTGGGGAAAGCCTGCATCGAGCAACGGAACCGGCCGAGGGGCTGCGGCCATCAAGCCGGAACCGCCCACTCGCCGAGGCGGCTCTGGGCGTGCCGCCCGAGTTCGGCGAGAGCCTGCTGCTCCTCGGCCATCAGGATCCGCTCGGCCGAGAGCAGATGCACGAGGCGTCCGCCCCATGCGGCCTCGGCTTCGACGCAGCCGTTCAGGGTTTCCGCCTGCGCGACGGCGGAGAGCCGGGAGGCGTCCACCGCCGTCACGTCCAGCACCCGGTCCACCAGCAGGGCATGCACCCCCGGCGCTGCCCGGCCCTGCAGGACGACCAGGTGGCGGTAGAGATCGGCCTCGCCTGCGCTCGGCCGCTCCTCGAGGCCGAAGAGAACGGCGAGGCTGAGAACCGGAACCGCCTGTCCCCCGAGATTGAGGAATCCCGCCACGGGACGCGGCAGGCCAGGGGGGCGCCAGAGCCGGGGCAGGGGCAGGAGTTCGCGCACGGCGCTCCGGTGCAGGGCACAGGCGATGCCGCACACGTCGAACACGATGATCTCGAGGCTTGCCATGGCGTCGGTCGCGGGAGGGGACGAGGGAAGGGGGCTGACGCCCATCCGGACTTAAATAGGAGATGGGGACGATCCGGCAACGGCCGGACGCGAACGGCCCATCAGTTCACCGGGCTGACGGCCTCGCGGATGGCGTTCAGCCCGGCGCTGGCCTCCTCGGAATAGCCCGTCCGCTGAACGGCGCGGAAGACCTTCTCCGCGTCGGCATACTGGCCGAGATTGTAGTAGGACCAGCCCCGGATCAGGAGCAGGTCGTTCTGCTCGGGAACGAGGCGGGCCCGTTCGCTCAAGGCGAGCAGGGTCTCGACGTAGCGTTTGTCGCGATAGGCCGCCAGCGCCCGCTGGGTCAGGATCGAGGCGCCCAGCTCCACCTGGCGCGCACGGGTCTGCGGCGCTTCGGCCGCCGCAATGGCGGCCTGGGACGTCAGGTTCTTGCGCAGATAGGCCAGGGACTTGCCATAGGCCGCCTCCTCGCGGACGCGGCTGCTGCCCGTGGCCATCGCCTGGTCGAAGGCGGCGACGGCTTCCAAGGGACGGTTGATCTCCATGAGGCACCAGCCGCGGGTCAGGGCGCTGTCACCCGACAGACGGTTCGGATTCTGCGTCATGGCGCAGCTGCGCCCCAGAGCGGAGCGGGCCTCGGATTGCCGGCGTCGCACGGCCTGTTCGGTGCGGGGCAGGGGCTGCTCCACCTCCACGCGCTCGACGGCCATCGGCCGGGGCGTGGAGCGGGGCTGCACCAGGGTCGGGGCCGTCTCGACCGGTGTGCTCGCCAGGGTGCGCGGCGCAAGGGGCTGCCTCGCGGTGGCAGGGACGACCCCATCCGCCAAATCTGCAATGCGCTGCGAACGGTTGCGCCATTGGGCCACGACGGCGTTGAAGGCGGCCCGCTCGTTGAGGCGCTGCGTGGAAAGGGCGAGGCCGTAGGCGGAGGGCTCGTCGTCGGCCTTCCATGTAAGGGCGGTTCTGAACCAGTCCCGGGCGGTGCGGATCTGCTCCGTGTTGTAGGCGTACCAGCCGAGCGCCTGCGCCCCGTCGGAGAAGCGCTGCGCCATCACGACCGGAACGATTCGCGCCACCACCTGGGGCTCGAGGCGCGGCGGCGGATCCTGGCTCAGCAGGGCCGTTGCCACGTCGAGATAGATCTTCATGTTCTCGGGGGCACGCTCGCGCCACTCATAGGCGAAAGCCTCGGCCTCTGCGAGCCGGTTCAGGGCCCGCAGGGACATGGCGTAGCCTTCCGCAGCCTTCGTTCCGCCATTGCGGTCGATGGCGGTCTTGAACAGCTCGAGGGCGCGGGCCGGGTTCCCGTGATGGAAGTTGTACCAGCCGAGGATCAGGACGGGGCCGGCCTCGTTCGTGTTCCGGATCAGCCGCTCGACCACGGCGAGGTCCTCGGCCGAAGCGATGGTCTTGCTGTCGAGGGAGGCGCGCTCGACGCGGCGGCGGGCGAGCTCGTCCCGGATCGAGCCGAAATCGTCCGGCGTCTCGCCGGTCTTGCGCTCGAACTGGAGCAGGTCCGCCACCTGCGGCTCCGGCAGGAGGGTGAGGGCCTTCTGCAGGGTCGCCAGCCGCTCGCCCGGGTTGGAGCAGTTCGTCAGGATGTAGGTGTAGACGTCCCGGGTGCGGGTCGGCTGGTCCGTGCGCGCGAAGGCTTCCGCGACGCGCCAGAGCACGTCCACGTTCATGCAGGTGAGGAGGTTGGGGGATTCCGTCGCCACGGAGAGCACCGTCCGCCACTGGCCGGTGTCGGAGGCGTTGATCAGCCGGCGGCGGGCCTCGACCGTCTCAAGCGCCGTCACCAGTTCCTCCGGCGGCTTCCAGTTCGGGTCGGAGGCCTGGCGCTCGGCGATGGCGGCCCGCACCTCGGCGATCCGGTCCTCCCGGTAGAGGTTCCAGAGCCGCTCGACGATCGGGTCGGGAGCCGCGGCTGCACCGGCGGAGAGCTGGGAAAGGTCGCTGGGAGGGGTCCAGTTCGGGTAGAGCGCTCGCAGGCGCGCGATCTCGGCATTCACGCGGCGGGTGTCGCCTTGGGATGCGAAATAGCGCAGGGCCGATTCATCGACCTGAGGTTGGGATCCAGCGGCCGGCGGCGAGCCGGGAGTCGGCGGAGGCGGGGTTTCGGCAGGCGTCCGGGTGCCTCCCGGGCCGGTCTGCTGCGCAATCGCCGCAAAGCCCAGGATCAGGACTGCAATCGTGATGGCGCTGCCGACTAGACGCATTGCGGATATTTTTCACCCAACAAGGATTTCGCCAGGAGATGCAGCGTGGACGGATAGTAGTGGCCAGGCTCGAAGGCCCTCAGCGGCGCGGGAACCGGCGTTCCCTCGAGGGCACAGGCCAGGGCCGCAGGCAGGATGCCGTAGCCTCGGTCGTTCAGCCGCTCCCGAACCTGTCCGGTGACCACGTTGACCACGGCTACCCCTTCGCTTTCGGCAGACCAGCGCTGCTTGAGGGCTCTCAGCCACTCCAGATCCGTCATTCCTGCCCTCAACAGGTAAAGAGGTATCCTTAAGGAGTTGTAACCGAACTCCGGAGGGAAGCCGTCGGCTGGCTTGGGCTGCAGCCCGTTCTCGAGGGAGATCCAATCGGCCGGAAGGCGGATGCGGCCCGAGGTGGCCTGCTGGAGCAGCAGCACGCCGTCGCGCCAGACCCGGTCCCATTCGTACTCGGGCGCGAGAGCCGCGAGCACGGGGAAGGCTTCGAAAACCCAGTAGGACAGGTTGACGACCGGGCCGTCCGGGCGTTCGCCGGAGCCGAAGCCCTGCGCGCCCGGCAGCAGGACGAGGGAGCGTCCGCTGCGGGCGAAGGTGCTCTTCCCGATCGCCCGGGCGAGGTTCTGTGCGGCTTTCGTGTAGCGCGGTTCCTGCCAGGCGCTGCCCGCCTTTGCCAGGGCATAGGCGATCAGGATGTCGCCGTCGGTGGCGTTGTTGCGGTCGGTGACCCGCGGCTTGCCGTTCGGATCCCATTTCCATGCGGCAAGACCATCGTCGCGGATGAGAAGCTCGGTGAAGGTGAAGTTCCAGATCTGCTCGAAGGAGCGCCGGTCCGCCGCGGCGAGGGCGAGAAGCAGTCCGTAGCCCTGCCCCTCGCTGTGGCTGATCTGGCCGTTGGCCGTGTCGACCACCCGCCCGTTGTCCTCCACGAAGCGGAAGCGATAGGCTTCCCAATCGGTCGCGGGGAGGCTCCCGATGACTCTGAGCGGCTGCACCGAGAGGGTTTGGGATGCCGCCATCGATCCGGTCCACAGCAGGAGGGCCGAGACGAGCCATGGCAGGAACCGTGCGGATTGCGGCAGGCGGGCCCTCATGACCGGCGTCCCAGCCGGCTCAGGAGAAGATAGGTCGCCACGCCGAGGAACGCGCAGCACGCGAGCATCACAAGGGCATATTGCAGGATGTTGGCCGACATCCAGTTGGCGGCCACCAGGCGCCAGTTGCCCAGGGAGAAAGGCTGGGTCTGGACGAAGCGGTAGTCGTTGATCGGCTCGATCTGCAGCTTCGTCTCGCGCGGATCGAGCGCGATGGCGCGTCCGGCCACCTGGGACCACAGGAGCGGATCGGCGAGGCGGGCCATCTCTTCGGCAAGAGCCCGGTCCGTGCGGGCCGTCACCAGAGTCCAGGCGCCGGAGGTCTCCGTCCGGCTCTGCGCCATGAGCAGGGAGGAGCGCTGCGGCGGCTCGTACGGCGCGTCGACACGCTCCTCCAGCGACAGGGATGACAGCGAGAGGCTGAAGGTTTTTTCCATCCAATCCTGCACGGCCCCCGCGATCTGCTGCAGAAGCCCCTGCCGCTGGAACGTGTCGGCCCAGCGCTTGCGCACCTCGTCGGTCGAGGCGGCGGCCATCCGATCCGGAGCCGCCTGGGCCAAGGGAAGGCTGAAGGCGGCGTTGGCGACCTGCTGCGCGCCCTTGTCCCCCGCGACGGGTGTCGAGGGCCAGATCATGCGCAGGTGCTCGGACACCCTCACCCGGTTGAGCATCCCCGCGGGGATCTGGTCGACCGCGCCGATGAAGAGAACGGACTCGTCGTTCGCGGAGGCCGCGTTGGCGAACTGCGCCCGCACGGGGGTGCCGGCGGTGCGCGCCATGCGGGCGAGAAGCGTGCCCGCGGCGGAGTAGTTCAGGGAGTCGGGCCGCGCGACGACGAAGGTCGTCGGGATCTCGTCGTCGGGGAAGCGCCCGGCGCTGAGCACGGCCAGATCCGGCAGGCGGCCGATCCGCCCGTAGGCGGGGAACTCGAGGGTGCTGGTGTCGAACAGCACAAAGCGGTTCGCCTCCGAGAGGGTCTCGCCGGGCGCGCAGCGCTCATCCGCATCCGTGAGCAGCGCAGCCTCAAGGGTGATGCGGTTGATCCCTGCCTTGAAGTTCTTGAGCGGCACCCTGATCGTATGCCGGCGCACGATGTCGCCCTGGGCGGTGATCGTCATCCGCGTGCTGATCATGCCGTTGACGAAGACGTTGACATGGCTGCCCGGCCGGACGGCGGCGGTATAGGCCGCATCGAGGTGAAGAACCGCCTCGCCGTATTCCGTGGCATAGAAGTCCGGTGGGAGGTTGATGGCGAAACCGGCCTTCAGGCGGCGCCCGGAGAACTCCTGCGTTGCGACGCCGAGGTCGGCCAGACGGAACGACTGGCGCCCGAAGGCGGTCGGAACCTCCGGCCAATGCCAGGAAGCGGTGTCGATGAGCCCGCGCTCGACGTTGAGGGAGTTGACGGCATGGGCCCCCACGATGCCGATGGCCGTGTCGAGGTCCTGCCAGGTCGGTCCGGTCACCAGCAGGGTCGAGCCCGGCTCCTGCATCATCATGGTCAGGGGCTGCTGTGACGCCGCATCGGGCACGCCCGGCACCAGGCCGCGCAACTCTCCGGTCAGCCCCATCGCCACCTTGATCGTCCCGACGGGGGAGGGGCCGGGATCGGACTCCATCACCTGGATCACCGGATGCGCGTAGCGCCCGCGCAGGGCGACGAGCTGGACGAGGCGCAGCAGGCGGTCACGGATCTCGGGGCGGTAGATCTTGGGCGCCACCACGCGGATCGTGGTCATGCCCGCATGGTCGATGCCCACCGCCGGGAGATCGTCCAGGCTGCGCAGGGTCTTGGTCGCTCCCTCGGCGAAGGTGAGCCTCGTGGAGGCCGAATCCACATCGGTCCAGAGCTCGTAGGTGGCGTTGATCGTGCAGTCGGTCCGATGGCGCTGGAAGGCTTCCATGCGGATGATGTTCTGCCCGGGACGCAGGAGGCCGGGGCGTACAGAGGCCGTCACGCGCTTGATGTCGCCGGGCGAGGAGATGGGCGTGTCGATGATGGATTCGCCGTTGATGGCGATCCTCAGGCGCGAGCCCTCGGGCATGACCACCACCGCGTTCTTGTAACCGACCGACAGGGTGGCGCCGCTCGAGGCCTCGTCCTGTGTGAGGTGGAAGGTCCAGGACCGCGCATCCGTCTCGCCCTCCAGCCGGACCGACTCGAAAGGCAGGATCGGGCGTTCGATCCGAACATTGCTCCGCACGGCCGCGGCCGTGGCCGGTCCTGAGGGCTTGGCCGATGCCGGGGCTCCCGACGGAGCCGCGGGCGCGGCCGAAGTCGGCTTCGGGGCGCCCATGCTGAAGGGCATGGAGGGGCCGCCCGGTGCTGCGGATTGCGGTGCGCCGGAGGGGGAAGGTGCTGTGCCGGGCTGACGCAGATCGAGGGGCGCGGCCGGAGCCGAAGGCGGCTTCGGCGGCTCCGTCGTCGGCGAGGCTCGCGTCGTCGGCGCACTCGTCCCGCTCGGGGACATGCTGAAGGGAGCGACCTGGGCGAAGGCGCTCTGGGCATGCAGGGCGCCAAGGGCGAGCAGCAGGGGGATCGAAGCCCGACGCACGATGCACCTCTACTTGACGGACGCGGCGGCGGGGGGCGCCGGGGACAGGGAACTGCCGATCCGCTGCAGCCCGAAGAAGTAGGAGAGCCCGCGTCCGGTCTGGTAGAAGGCGACCATGAAGAACCAGATCGTCCCGCGCAGGACGCCGATATCGTAGTGGCGGTTCCTCTGGAATTCGCTCCACTGGTCCGCATTGGCGAAGACCAGATCCGCGATCATCTTCCGGTGCTCGGGATTCTCGATCATGAAGCGGCAGCCGAGCAGCAGGCCCTCGTCGTCCATGCCCACCTTCCGGATCTCCACCGGCAGGTGCTGGATGGGAAGGTTCGCGAAAGGCTGGAAGGAAAGGGTGCCCGCAGCCCCCTTCTTCAGACCCGGTTCGGCCGAGGGCGGCACGTGCAGCCTTGCGCCGCCCACCGACACGTCCCTGAGCACCGCTTCGACGACCTCGTCGCCGACACGGAACTGGCAGGGGCGCTCGACGCGGACCCGGTGGCTCTGGCGCCGCGTGGCGCGCTCGGACACCACGCCCAGGGCGCAGCCCGCGATGATGAGGTTGAGGATGTTCCAGGCGCCGGTGACCAGGGTGAGATCGGCCTTGTAGGGCTCCGCCCACACGCGCACGCCCGTGGCGATGACGCCGAGGACCAGGATGCCGAAGATGATGAAGTAAGGCTTGCCGAGTTCCGAGACCCGGCTCTGGTCCATCGTCTCGTTCTTCGACGTGACCCTGAAGGTCGGCTTGCTCGGGTTGGCGATCACGGACAGGATCGCGGGCAGCAGGTAGAGGGTCTGGATGTACTCGTAGAGATCCGAGATCCACGGCCAGCGGTAGCGGCCGAACAGGTAGTTCTGCATCATGAAGTTCACCATCATGTAGGTGAAGGTATAGGCGAGGAACTCGCCTCCCGATGCAGTGAAGATTTCCAGCGAGAAGAACAGGTAGCACAGCGGCGAAACGAGGAAGCAGAACCGCGAGAACGGGAACAGCCAGAACAGGGTGCTGGACATGTAGCACAGGCGCTGCGACAGCTTCAGGCCCCGCTTCAGGGGCGGAAACTTGTAGCGCAGGATCTGCATCATTCCTTGCGCCCAGCGGGAGCGCTGGCCGATGAAGCTGGCAAAGCTGTCGGGCTGCAGACCGGCGATCAGGGGCTTGTCCACGTAGACGCTCGTCCAGCCGCGCGAATGCAGCTCCAGGGCGGTTTCGCAGTCCTCGGTGATGCTGATGCCGCTGAAGCCGTTGGTTTCCTGCAGGGCTTCGCGCCGGAGCACGGCCGCCGAGCCGCAGAAGAAGGCTGCGTTCCACTTGTCGAGGCCGCGCTGGATGACGCCGTAGAACATCTCGTTCTCCGACGGCATGGTGTGGAACGTGCCGAGATTGCGCTCGAGGGGATCGGGGTTGATGAAGAAGTGAGGCGTCTGGACCAGAAACAGGTTCTTGTCCGTGATGAAGTACCCGACCGTCTCGGCGAGGAAGTTCCGGGCCGGCGCGTGATCCGCGTCGAAGACGGCGACGAGGTCGCCGGTCGAATGCTCGAGGCCGTTGTTCAGGTTGCCCGCCTTGGCGTGAAGGTTGCGGGCGCGGGTCAGGTAGCGGACCTCGAGGGAGGCGCACAGCGCCTGCAACTCCGCGCGCCGTTCGCGCGCCTGCTGGGCCGTGATGGGGTTGAGGGAGTTGCACTTCTCGTCCGTGCCGCCGTCGTCCAGAAGCCAGACCGTCAGCCTGTCCGCCGGATAGGTCATGGCCTTCGCGGCTGCCAGCGTGGTGGCCAGGAGCTCGGCGCTCTCGTTGTAGCTCGGCACGAAGACGTCGACGGTCGGTAGGTTGTGCGGGTCCACCTGGGGCGCCTTCCGCGAGCCCAGGGGGCTCGACACCACGAACAGGCTCAGGAACAGCATCATGACGCTGTACATCTCGGCGAGGTACAGCAGAAAGCCCGGGATGAAGTTGGCGACCTCGGTGATCGGCGGGATGGTGCTGGTGGTTCGCCAGAAGACGTAGCGCAGGACGATGGCGGTGCCGAGCGCCAGGGCGATCAGCCGCCAGACGCCCCGGGCGCGGAAGAACTTGAGGATGATCATGCAGGCCACGACGGTGAGGCCTGCCACGAGGTGAGCCTGGAGGCTGATGGGCAGAGCGACCAGCGAGACGATCAGGATCGCCGCCACAGCCCAAAAGGCCACGATAAGACCTGCTCGCATCTGTCCTGGCTCTCGGCTTCAAGGTTTTGCGGAATACGGCCCGCTTTAGTGCAAGGGTTAGCCGAGGTCTATTAATATATCGATAGTGTTGCTTAGGCCTAATGTCACATTAGTAAATGCAATGCTATGAAACTAAGTAACAGAAATGGGCTTAAACTTGGCCATTACTGGGTTGGTGGCGCCGGCACCGTAGGATAGCCGCTGGGTGGAGCAGCCTCGGGGGCCGAAGGTGCCGGAACCCCCGGCAGAACGGTATCCTTGTCGATCGGACGGCGCGGAGCCTCCTCCGAGGGAGTGGCCCTGCGTGGCTGCGTGATGACGGTCTGCCGGCGCACCACGGTTCCATTGCCGTCGAGGCCCAGCGGATACATGGGCGCGTCGATCTCGCCGAATTGGGGCGGCGGCGAGGGAGGCCTGCCGTAGGGGTTCCAGGTCTCCTGGCGGTAATAGGCTGCGATCGTGTAGCCGTAGAAGACCCGCAGCAGCTGATTGACCGTGGCATCCGCATCGCACAGGCGCAGGCGAACCGAGATGGCGCCGCCCGGCACCAGCAGGGCCGGTTCGCCGGGCTCGATCTGCTGCCAGGCGTAGAGACACAGGTCGCCCGTCGCCGAGCGTCCCGTGGCAAAGCCGAAGGGGCCGAACTTGTTCTGCGCATAGACGAGGGAGGTGCGCATCTCGACCCCGGGAAGGCGCTCCTCCATCTCCCTTTCGATCCTGTCGGGGGTGAGCGGGGGCAACGACAGGGTCTCGGGGATTTCCGGGTTGCTCGCGGCGTTGTTGAGCAGGCTCACGTAAAAGGCGTTCTGCCCCGTCGTCAGGGAGGCCGTGGACAGGGCGATCTCCTGGGAGATCCCGTTCTGGTAGGTCTGCTGCAGCACGGCAACGACCGACGGCCCGCCCGGAGGCGGCACGATGATGGCCCGGGTAGCCGGGACCTCGGCCATCAGGGTGGCATAGTCCAGGCTCGACGGGCCCGCGCAGGCCGAGGCGCCCATCAGAACCACGGTTGCGGCGACCAGATTGAGCGCTCTTCGGAGGCCGCTTCCTTGCCGCCAGCCCAAAGCGGTGCAGGCTTCGGTCGCCTTTCGGCCGAAGCTGATCCGGTTCTGTGGCAGCGAAGCAAGCATGGAGACCGTGACGCTCTGGGGGCCAGGTAGGCCGGCGAGGGACGGCCTCGCCCGTGGGAAAGCGCCCCATGGCGGATCGGCCCGTTCGGCTGGATGTTTAACCATCTATGACCAGGCATGGTTAACGAAGGGTAACCAGCGCCCGCTGCCCGGACTATAATCCGCTCGTGCGCGGCCGGTTGTCTTGACCCGTCCGCCAGAGGGCATACAAACGGCCCAGGCGCGCTTTGGTGCCTGCGATCCTGCGGGATCGTCCGATGGTTCCCTGCATTCTCCGTCTGTTCATCCCGGTGTTCGGGCGTCGTGCCGGCGCGTGGCCGGGCTCAAGAAAGCTGTCCCCGATGAAGTCCGCCTTCATGCGCAACGCGCTCGTTCTCGGCATGCTCTCCGCCGTGGGGCCCTTTGCCATCGACATGTACCTGCCCGCCTTCCCGGCGATGGCGAGGGAGTTTCAGGTCGATGTCAGCGCCGTGCAGATGAGCCTGATGAGCTTCTTCCTGGCGGTGGCGCTCTGCCAGAGCATCTATGGACCGCTCTCCGACCGATTCGGGCGCAAGCCGCCCCTCTATGCGGGGCTGAGTCTGTTCGTGCTGGCAGGAGTGGGTTGCAGCTTCGCGCCCAATGCCGAGACCCTCATTGCGCTCCGCTTCCTGCAGGGCGTGGGCTCCTGCGCCGCGATGGTCATTCCAAGAGCCATCATCCGCGACCTGCATACCGGGCACGAGGCGGCCCGCCTGATGGCGACCAGCATGCTGGTGTTCAGCGTCTCCCCGATCCTGGCGCCCCTGGCCGGGAGCGCCCTGACCGCCTTCTTCAGCTGGCGCGCCATCTTCTGGGCCATTGCCGTGATCGGCCTCGGCGGCCTTGCCGTCGTGCTTTTCCTCCTGCCGGAGACCCACAAACCGGACCGGAACAGGGGAGGCGTCGCCGAGGCGTTCAGGACCTATGGGCACCTGCTCAAGGACCGGCGCTTCCTCGGCCTCGCCTTCATCGGCGGCTTCAGCCAGGCGAGCTTCTTCGCCTATCTCGCCGGCTCTTCCGTCATCTTCATCGAGCATTTCGGCATGGCGCCCTCGACCTACAGCATGATCTTCGCGTCGAACGCCATCGCCTTCATCGGCAGCGCCCAGTTCAACAGCACCCTCATGCGCCGCTTCGGCGCCGAGCGGGTGGTGCGCACGGCGATTTCCTGCTTTGCCGCCCTGGTGACGATGCTCTTCCTGCTCACGGTGCTCGGCGTCGACAGCGCCTTCGTCCTCTGGGGCCTTCTGTTCGTGTCCTTCGGCTGCCTCGGCTTCGTCATTCCCTCGACGGCGGTGCTCGCGCTGGAGGAGCATGGTTCCGTTGCCGGCACGGCTTCGGCCCTGATGGGAACGCTTCAGCTCGGCACGGGCGCCGCGATCATCGTTCTCGTCAGCGCGCTCTACAACGGCACGTCCCTGTCCATGGTAAGCGCCATCTTCTTCTGCGCTCTCGTCGCCCTGACGCTGAGCTTGCGTACGATGGGGCCGAAGCGGGTCTATCCCTGACGGGTCTGGTCCAGGATCCAGTCGCGGAAGGAGCGCAGGAGCGGCGTTTCCGCCTTGTGCTCCGGGTAAACGAGATAATAGGCGCCCCCGCTGACGAGGCTTTCCGGGAACAGGATATCGAGACGCCCCGAGGCCAGCTCGTCCGCGATCAGAAAATGCGGGATCAGCGCCGCGCCCAGGCCCGCGGCCGCAGCCTGGGCCACCATGGCGAACTGCTCGAAACGCGGGCCGCGCAAGGGGTTGCTAGCCTCCACGCCGACGCTGGCGAACCATTCCGCCCAGGCGGTGGGCCGCGTGCTCTGCTGCAGCAGGGTGGCGCAGGTCAGGTCCTGCGGCGAACGCAGGTTCTCGCGCTCCCGGTAGGCCGGGCTGCACACGGGCACGACCTCCTCCGTGCGCAGCAGTTCGCACACCGCGCCCGGCCAGTGCGGCTCGCCGAAATGGATGGCTGCGTCGAAGGGCTCGGCGGCGAAGTCGAAGGGAACGAGGCGCACGCCGAAATTCACGGTCACGCCCGGATGGCGGGCGAAGAAATCCGGAATCCGCGGGATGAGCCAGCGAGTACCGAAGGTCGGAAGAGTCGCGAGGTTGAGCACGCCGGTCGTGCCCGCGAGCGCAATGGCCTGGTGGGTGGCGTCCGAGAGTTCGGACAGGGTGCTGCGCACCTGCGAGGCATAGAGGCGCCCCACGTCGGTGAGCACCACCCGCTGGCGGGACCGGCTGAAGAGCGAAACGCCGAGCGATTCCTCGAGCTGCTGGATCTGCCGGGAGACGGCGCTCTGCGTGAGGTTCAGCTCCTCCGCGGCGCGGGAAACGCTGCCGTGGCGGGCCGTGGCCTCGAAGGCAAGGAGATTGCCCACATTGGGCAGGAAGCCGCGGCGGAACACACGTTCATTCCACTTGAGAATAACCTGCTGCGAAGATGTCGATTTACATTTCGCCTGTCCAGCGCGATTTTGCCGGTCAAATTCAATGGGCTTGCCTGGCCCGAGGCCGGCGCCCGCACTCTTGCACGAGAAGGATGACCGTCATGGCCGGTGCTCAACAGGAACTCGCGAAATTCACCTGGGAGGATCCGCTCCTCCTCGACGAGCTTCTCACCGACGACGAACGGATGATCCGCGACACGGCCCGGTCCTACGCCCAGGAGAAGCTTCTGCCGCGGGTGATCGAGGCCTATCGCGAGGAGAAGACGGACCGCGCCATCTTCAACGAGATGGGCGAGCTCGGCCTTCTCGGCGTGACGATCCCCCAGGAGTACGGCTGCGCGGGCGCCTCCTACGTGGCCTATGGCCTCGTGGCCCGCGAGGTGGAGCGGGTCGATTCCGGCTACCGCTCCATGATGAGCGTGCAGTCCTCCCTCGTCATGTACCCGATCTATGCCTATGGCTCCGAGGAGCAGCGCCGGAAGTACCTGCCCAAGCTCGCCTCCGGCGAATATGTGGGCTGCTTCGGCCTCACCGAGCCGGATGCGGGATCGGATCCCGCCGGCATGAAGACCCGCGCGGTGAAGACCGATGGCGGCTATCGCCTGATCGGCTCCAAGATGTGGATCTCCAACTCCCCCATCGCGGACGTGTTCGTGGTCTGGGCGAAGTCCGAGGCGCACGACAACCAGATCCGCGGCTTCGTGCTGGAAAAGGGCATGAAGGGCCTCTCCGCGCCGAAGATCGGCGGCAAGCTCAGCCTGCGCGCCTCGATCACGGGCGAGATCGTCATGGACAATGTCGAGGTGGGCGAGGACGCGCTGCTGCCGAACGTGTCGGGCCTCAAGGGGCCCTTCGGCTGCCTCAACCGCGCCCGCTACGGCATCTCCTGGGGTGCCATGGGCGCGGCGGAGGATTGCTGGCACCGGGCGCGCCAGTACACCCTCGACCGCAAGCAGTTCGGCCGTCCGCTCGCGGCCACGCAGCTCGTGCAGAAGAAGCTCGCCGACATGCTGACCGAGATCACCCTCGGCCTCCATGCCTCGTTGCGCGTCGGCCGCCTCTTCGACGAGCGCCGCATGGCGCCGGAGATGATCTCGCTCGTCAAGCGCAACAATTGCGGCAAGGCCCTGGAGATCGCTCGGCAAGCCCGCGACATGCATGGCGGCAACGGCATCCAGGAGGAATACCACGTGATGCGCCATGCGCAGAACCTGGAGACCGTGAACACCTACGAGGGCACCCATGACGTGCACGCCCTCATTCTCGGTCGCGCCCAGACGGGCCTGCAGGCGTTCTTCTAAGGATAGGGTGAGACCATGCCCGTGCGGATCACCCTGGCGGGATCGACCGGCTGGGTCGGCAAGGCCCTCGTGGCGGCGATCGCCGCCTCGGAAGACCTCGTGCTCGCAGGCGCCGTCAGCCGCAGCGCGGCGGGACAGGATGCGGGTGCGGCGGCAGGGCTGCCCCACTTGGGCATTGCGATCAGCGCAACCCTGGAGGAGGCGCTGCGCGAGCCCTCCGACGTGCTGATCGACTACACCAAGCCCAATGCCGTGAAGGCTCATGCCCTCACGGCTCTGGCTCATGGCCGGCACGTGGTCGTCGGCACATCCGGGTTGAGCGCCGAGGACTACGCTGAGATCGATGTCCAGGCGCAGAAGGCGGGTCGCGGGGTGCTCGCCGCCGGCAATTTCTCGATCACGGCGACGCTTCTGCGCCGCTTTGCGCTGGAAGCGGCCCGCTACGTGCCGGATGTGGAGATCATCGATTACGCCTCCGCCAAGAAGGTCGATACGCCCTCGGGCACCGCCCGCGAGCTGGCCGAGCTTCTGAGCGAGGCGCGCCAGCCCGCCACCTCGAAGCCCGTGGACGAGCTGACCGGCATTCGCGAGACCCGCGGCGGTGCGCTCGGCGCCAAGGAGCCGGTGCAGGTTCATTCCCTGCGCATGCCGTCCTTCGTGCTCTCCTGCGAGGCGGTGTTCGGCGCCGACAACGAGCGGCTCGCGATCCGCCATGATGCCGGCTCGTCGGCGGCGCCCTATGTCGCCGGCACCCTGCTGGCCGCCCGCCGGGTCGGCTCCTTCACGGGCCTGCGGCGCGGGCTCGACACCATCATGGATTGATCCGCATGAAACCGCTCGAAGGCCTCAAAGTCCTCGAACTCGCGCGCATTCTCGCCGGTCCCTGGGTCGGCCAGATGCTCGCCGATCTCGGCGCCGATGTGGTCAAGGTGGAACGGCCGGGTGCAGGCGACGATACCCGCGGCTGGGGACCGCCCTTCGTGGAGGCGGCGGACGGCGGCGATCTCTCGGCGGCCTACTTCCACTCCTGCAACCGGGGCAAGCGCTCCATCGCCGCGGATTTCGAGACGCCCGAGGGGCAGGAGCTCGTACGAACGCTCGCCGCCCATGCCGATGTGGTGATCGAGAACTTCAAGGTCGGCGGACTCAAGAAGTACGGCCTCGACTACGAGAGCCTGAAAGCGGTCAATCCGCGTCTCGTCTATTGCTCGATCACGGGCTTCGGCCAGAACGGGCCCTATGCCGCCCGCGCCGGCTACGACTTCATGATCCAGGGCATGGGCGGGATCATGGACCTGACCGGCGATCCGAACGGCGAGCCGCAGAAGATCGGCGTGGCCTATGTGGACATCTTCACCGGCGTCTATTCAGTCGTCGGCATCCTGGCCGCCCTTCGCCGGCGCGACGCTACGGGGGAGGGGGCGCATCTCGACATGGCGCTCCTCGACGTGCAGACGAGCGTGCTCGCCAATCAGGCCATGAACTACTTGGCCTCCGGCCGGTCGCCCCGGCGCATGGGCAATGCCCATCCCAACATCGTGCCGTATCAGGTCTTTCCGGTGTCGGACGGCCACGTGATCGTGGCGGTGGGCAACGACGGGCAGTTCGCCCGCTTCGTCTCCGTGCTGGGCCGGCCCGAGCTGGCGCAGGACGAGCGCTTCCGCACCAATGCGGGACGGGTCGGCCGTCGCGCCGAACTCGTGCCGATCCTGACCGAGCTGACCCTCAGGACGACACGAGAGGCGCTGCTCTCGGCGCTCGAACAGCAGGGCGTTCCCGCAGGCCCCATCAACACGGTCGCCGACGTCTTCGCCGACCCGCAGGTCGTCGCCCGCGGCATGCGGATCGACCTTCCCTCGCAGGCGGCGAAGGGCGGAGCCATCCCCTCCGTGCGCTCGCCCATCGTGATGAACGGGCAGCCCATGGCAGCGGAGCGCCCTTCGCCGCGCCTGGGCGAGCATACGGACGAGGTGTTGAGCGATCCGTCCTGGATGGCCTGAGGCGGAACGGGCTTACTCGGCGATGCCCTTGGTTACGAGGCGATCGATCGCCTTCACGATCCGATCGCGGTCTTCTTCCGAGAACGGGCTGAGGCTGTGCATCTCGAGATTGCTCAAGCCTTCCGTGGCCAGCCATGCCAGCAAGGCGGCGTCGAGATCCTCGGAGGTCGACTTCAGTTGCTCCAGGGTGGCTCCGATCACCTGACGGAGAGGATCGAGAAGGCGCGGATTCTCGGCCGTGGCGGCCAGCAGCCCGGTTGCCACCTCCTGCATCTTGCCCCCGCAGCACATGTTGAGCAGGGCCTTGGTCAAGATCCGGGCCTCAAGGTTGGGGCCGGGGGCGGCCCTTTCCCGCAGAGCCTCCCGCTCCGACGCAACCTGGTCGATCATGCGCTGGATCATGCCCTGCAGCAGAGCTTCCTTGGTGGGAAAGTTATAGAGAAGCCCGCCCTTGCTGAGCCCCGCCTTCTCGGCGACCGCCTCGAGGGTCAGCCGCCCGGCGCCGATCTCGCCGACGAGTTCTGCGGCCGCATCGAGAATTTTTTCCCGCGAACTCTTACGGCCTCTGGTACAGGGAAACAGCATTTATCGCTCTTGTTTTGTGCGCTACGGCACTTGCAACTAAACCGTCCAGACGGTACATAAATGCCTGCACGGCATTGGCGTCAAGGGAAAGCTGCGTTAGTGCCGCACCTCCTTAGTCTTATGCGAGCCCATTGATAAGGCTCGGAATCTCGGAAGATGCCCATGAAACGGCGCCTCGTAGTTGCTCTCGTGTTCCTGCTTGCCGTCGGATTGTGCGGCGGCCTGATCTGGTTCAACTTTTTCCGGGACAAAATGATCGCGCAGTTCTTCGCCACCATGCAGCCGCCGCCGCAAACGGTCTCGGCTGCCAAGGTTGAGGCGATGGCCTGGACGCCGAGCATCGGCGCCATCGGCACGGCCAAGGCGGCCAACGGCGTCGAGCTGGCCGTCCAGGTCGGCGGCGTCGTCAAGGAGATCAACTTCAAGCCCAATGACCGCGTGGCCGCGGGCAAGGTGCTGGTCCAGCTCGACGACGCGGTGGACCGGGCGGACCTTGCCAACGTTCAGGCCCAGGTAAAGCTGGCCGAAGCCAACTTCGCCCGCTCCCGCGCCCTGGCTTCGCGCGGCATCACGGCCGAGGCGACCTTCGAGCAGAACGAGGCTTCCCTCGCGACGGCTCGCGCCCAGGAGGCCCGCGTTCGGGCCGTCATCGAGCAGAAGGCCCTCAAAGCGCCGTTCAGCGGCGTCGCCGGCATTCCGCGCATCGATATCGGGCAATATGTCCAGCCCGGCACGGTGGTGGCGAGCTTCCAGGACCTCTCCTCCATGAAGGTGGACTTCACGGTTCCTGAGCAGCGGGCGGGCGACATCAGGCTCGGGCAGGAGCTTCGCGCCGGGGTGACGGAGGCGGACCTTCCCTTCAAGGGCCGCGTCATCGGCAAGGATCCCAAGGTCGATCCCAAGACCCGGCTCGTTTCCGTTCAGGCTCTCATTGAGGACAACAAGGACGGAAGCATCCTTCCGGGCCAGTTCCTGCATGTCGAGGTGATCCTGCCTGAGCAGCCGAACGTCGTGACGCTGCCACAGACGGCGGTTATCACCAGCCTCTACGGGGATTACGTCTACACGATCGAGCAGGAAGAGCGGGCGGGCCAGCAGGTTCAGGTCGTCAAGCAGGTTTTCGTGAAGACCGGCCGTCGCCGCGGCGGCTCTCTTGAGATCCTGTCCGGCCTCAATCCCGGTCAGCAGGTGGTCGCCTCGGGGCAGAACAAGCTGCAGGCCGGTTCGACCGTCAAGATCGACAACTCCATCGATGTGACCAAGCTCGACACGACCAAGCTCGCGAACGGGCAATAGGCTCAAGCCATGAGTTTCACCGAACTTTTCATCCGCCGTCCCGTCCTATCGATGGTGGTCAGCCTCCTGATCCTGCTGCTCGGTGCGCAGGGTCTGATGAACCTCCAGGTGCGCCAGTATCCCGAGGTCGAGGAAACCACCATCACGATCACGACGGTCTATACGGGCGCGAGCGCCGACCTGATTCAGGGCTTCATCAGCACCCCCATCGCCAAATCGGTGTCGAGCGCCGAAGGCGTCGACTACGTGACGACGCAAAGCCGTCTCGGCGTCAGCACGGTGTCCGTGCGCATGCGCCTCAACACGGATCCGAACGCCGCGCTCACCGAAGTCACCTCCAAGGTGCAGCAGATCCGCGCGCAGCTTCCCTCCGAGGCTGAGGATCCGGTGATCATGAAGGGCACGGGCCAGAGCTTCGCCCTCATGTACATCACCTTCGGCAGCACGGAGATGAACCCGGAGCAGGTCTCCGAATTCCTCACCCGCGTGGTCCAGCCGCGCTTTGCCACGCTTGAGGGCGTCGGCAACGCCGAAATCCTCGGCGGGCGCGACTTCTCCATGCGCGTCTGGATCGATCCCGTGCGCCTTGCCGCCCGCGGCGTGACGGCCGGCGATGTGGTGGCGGCGATCAGGACCAACAACTTCCTCGCGGCACCCGGTAAGACCCAGAGCGAGTACGTGGCCTACAGGCTCGACATGCAGACCACCCTCCAGACGCCCGAGACCTTCGGCACCTTGCCGATCCGCTCGAGCGGCGATCAGGTGGTGCGCCTGCGCGATGTGGCGGATGTGGAACTCGGGCCCGAGAGCACCGATACAATCGTCAGCTTCAACGGCAGTCAGGGCACCTTTATCGGCATTACGCCCACGCCCTCCGCCAACCCTCTGACCGTTGCCGCAGAGGTGACGAAGGAGATCGAGGGAATTCGCTCGACTCTGCCCAAAGGCATGACGGTCGAGATCGTCTACGATGCGTCGAACTTCATCTCGGCCTCGATCGAGGAGGTGTTCAAGACCATCGGAGAGGCGGCGCTCATCGTGGTGGTGGTGATCCTGCTCTTCCTGGGCTCCTTCCGCTCGGTGCTGATCCCGATCGTGACCATCCCGCTCTCGCTCGTGGGCGTGTGCTTCTTCCTCTACGCGCTGGGCTACTCGATCAACCTGCTCACCCTGCTGGCGATGGTGCTCGCCATCGGCCTCGTGGTCGATGACGCCATCGTGGTGCTGGAGAACATCCACCGCCACATCGAGGAGGGCTTGAAGCCGGTCGATGCGGCCATCGTGGGCATGAAGGAGATCTTCCTGCCGATCGTCTCCATGACGATCACCCTGGCGGCAGTCTATGCCCCGATCGGCTTCACGCAGGGCCTGACGGGCTCGCTCTTCCGCGAATTCGCCTTCACCCTAGCCGGAGCCGTGATCATCTCGGGCATCGTCGCCGTGACGCTTTCGCCCATGATGTCCTCCAGGCTGCTGAAGGGTCACGGCGGTCAAGGGCGCTTTGCCGCTTTCGTCGATCGCGTCTTCACCCGGCTCGAGAACTGGTACGCCCGGCGCCTGAAGGGCTCGCTCGACTATCGTGGCGTGACCTTGGTCATCGTGGCCGTCCTGCTCGGCACCACGGCCTTCATGTTCACCAAGACCTCCTCCGAGCTTGCGCCGGAAGAGGATCAGGGCGCCTATCTCGGCATTCTCAACGCGCCGAAATATGCGACTGCCGAATATACCCAGGCCTTCTCCAAGCAGTTCACCAACGCGGCGGAGAAGATCAAGGAGATCGATGACAGCTTCCTGATCGTCGGAATCGATGGCGGCGGCGGCGGCTTCTTCGGCTTCAAGCTGAAGGAATGGAGCGAGCGCGAGAAGAAGGGGGCAGAGACCAAGCAGGACATTCAGAACCTTCTGAATGAGAATGCCGGCGTCCAGGCCTTCGCCTTTGCGCCTCCGTCCCTGCCCGGAGCCGGTGACGGTCTGCCGATCCAGTACGTATTGCGCACCATCGGCGATTCCTCACAGGCCTATGAAACCGCGGATGAAATCCGCAAGCGGGCGATGAAATCGGGCAAGTTCATCATCGTCCAGAACTCCATCTCCTACGAGACGCCGCGCGCGCGCATCACGGTCGATCGTGATCGGGCCGCCGCTCTGGGCGTGCCCGTATCCGAGATCGGCAACACCCTCGGAGCCCTCGTCGGCGGTGCGCCGATTTCGAAGTTCGACCGGGATAACCGGAGCTATGACGTCGTCAGCCAGGTCCGGCAGGAGGATCGTCTCAACCCGGAGCGGCTTGCCGAGTACTACGTTCGCGCGTCCGACGGCTCCATGGTTCCGTTGTCTGCTCTCATCAGCATCAAGACCGATGCGGCGCCGGCGGTCATCGAGCAGTTCAACCAGCTCAATTCGGCAACGCTTTCGGCCCTGCCTCTTCCTGGCGTGACCACGTCGGAAGGCCTGGCGACCCTGCGCTCGATCGCCCGGGAGGTCATGCCGCAGGGCTTTTACGAAGACTATGCCGGTCAGTCGCGCCTGGAAATCCAGGAGGGCAACTCGATCCTGCTGGCCTTTGGGCTCGCCGTCATCGTGATCTATCTCGTGCTGGCGGCGCAGTTCGAGAGCTTCCGCGATCCGTTCATCATCATGATGTCCGTGCCGCTCTCCATCTTCGGGGCCATGATCTTCCTGAACGTGGGCTTGGCGACGCTCAACATCTACACCCAGGTGGGGCTGATCACCCTCGTGGGTCTGATCACCAAGCACGGCATCCTGATGGTAGAGTTCGCCAACGAGCAGAAGGCGAAGCACGGGGTCAGCAAGCGGCAGGCCATCGAGGAGGCGGCCCGCGTCCGCCTGCGCCCGATCCTCATGACCACCGCTGCCATGGTGCTCGGTGTGGCGCCGCTGCTCTATGCCTCCGGCGCCGGCGCCGCCGCACGCTTCTCTATGGGGCTCGTCATCGCCTCGGGCATGTCGATCGGCACGATCTTCACGCTCTTCGTGGTGCCGATGTTCTACACCTTCATCGCCCGCGAGACGGTGCGGGCCGGCCGGGCGGAGGAAAAGCATCCCCACCGCCAGGCGCTGGCGGCGGAATAAGGAAAAGGCCGGGCAATACCCGGCCTTTTCCTTGAGCCCTCCGGGGCACTTATCTGGGGCAGGGGCGCCGCGCCTCTGCCCTGTCGCATCAGTGCGCGATCTCGCCTTCCACTTCCATGAAGGGGGAAACCGACTTGAAGCCGGCCTGCTCGGCGGCCTTGCGGACGGCTTCCGCGACTTCGGTCGAGTGGACCTCGACGGTCTCGCCGGTCTTGGAATCGACGAACATGATCTTCATCGCGTTCATGTCCGGCTGGCCATGGGAGATGACGTAGGAGTTCTGGGTGGCCAGACGGTGCACGAGACCTGCATCCCGCAGGAAGTCGAGGGCGCGGTAGATGGTCACCGGTGCCAGGCGCTTCTTCTCGCTGCTGAGCCGGTCGACGAGGTCGTAGGCTCCGACCGGGCCGCCGCTCTGAACCAGCTCGCGGTAGACGCGCTCACGGATGGGGGTCAGCCTCAGGTTGTTTTGGCGGCAGAGGTCGTCGGCGCGACGCAGAAGGTTCTCTTCTTCTTCCTTCTTCAGGGCCTTGGTGCTCATGGTCCACACTCCTGTTATTACGAAACCTATATATTCATATAGGGAAATTACGGACCTGACAACGTGCTATCATTGCGGAATGCGCTTGCACCTATGCATATTCCTCTAGGTAATTTGGCTAATTGGCATAATCGGAGCAGCCAGAGCCCAGACGACACGAAGTAACGTTTCAAATCCGGAGATGTTCCGCAGGTTATCCGCTCTTGGTGCAGGCGCCGCAAAGGCCCCTGATTTCCACCGTGACCTTCTTGGCTGAGAAGGCGTGGTCGTCGCTCCAATGGGCCAGGCGCTCGCCGATATGGGGGTCCGTGAACTCCCTCACGAGGCCGCAGCTCTCGCAGATGGCGAAGGCCGCCATGTCGTGCTCATGATGGGGATGCTTGCAGGCAACGTAGGCGTTGAGGCTCTCGAGCCTATGGGCCAAGCCCTTCTCGATCAGCTTGTCCAGACACCTGTACACGGTCGGGGGCGTTACCGCGCCCTTGGCACGCATCTTGTCGAGGACCTCATAGGCGGAGAGGGGATTCTGGGCCGCGCATAAAATCCGGTGAACCCGCCTCTGGGTGTCGTTCAAGTCCTCGAGGCCATGATGGTGATGCGACGGCGCCATGTGAAATCGTAAAATCCGCTGATCTGCGTCCCCTATACGTCATGATTGCAGATGCGATTTCAAGAGAGCCCATGGCAGGCCCCGCCCGCGTAGGGCGAGGCCTCAAGGCAGGCGCGTCAGAGATCGACCCAGGCTGCCTTGCGTTGGGAGGATTTCACCGCCGCCTCGATGAAGCGAACGCCGCGAACGCCATGCTCGACGGTCGGCACCTGAAGCGAGAAGGGGTTGGGCTCGCGCTTCTCGATCCGCGCCGCAATCTGCTCGGCAACGTCCGTATAAAGTTGGGCGAAGCCCTCGAGATACCCTTCCGGATGCCCGCCCGGAATACGGGATGCGGCGCGCGACACCTCGTCGGCGCCATAGCCGTTGCGGCGGATGAGTCGGGGCGGCTCCCCGAGGGGCGAGAAGGTGAGATAGTTCGGGTTCTCCTGGTGCCATTCGAGCCCGGCCTTCTCGCCATAAACGCGGATGCGAAGGCCGTTCTCGAGGCCGGCCGCCACCTGGCTGCACCAGAGCATGCCCTTCGCCCCGGACGCAAAGCGCAGCATCATATGGGCGTTATCGTCGAGCCGGCGGCCCTCCACGAAGGTGTGCAACTCGGCCGAGAGGGATGCCACCTCGTCGCCCACGATGAACTCGGCGAGGTTGAAGGCATGGGTGCCGATATCGCCAACCGCGCCGGCGGGGCCTGAGCGTGCCGGATCCGTGCGCCATTCGGCCTGCTTGCTGCCGGTCTCCTCCGCGCGGGTGGCGAGCCAGTCCTGCGCGTATTCCACCTGCACGACGCGGATTGCGCCGAGTTCTCCTGCCTGCACCATGGCGCGGGCCTGCCGCACGAGCGGGTAGCCGGTATAGTTATGGGTGACTGCGAAGATGAGGCCGGAGTCACGCGCGAGCTTGGCGAGTTGATCGGCCTCGCGGCGCGTGGTGGTGAGCGGCTTGTCGCAGATCACGTGGATGCCGGCCTTCAGGAAGGCGCGGGCGGCGGCGGCATGGGCGTGGTTGGGCGTGACGATCGCAACCGCATCGATCCCATCCTTCAGCCGCCGCTCGCGGCGCGCCATCTCGTTGAAGTCGCCATAGATGCGGTCGGGCTTCAGAAGAAGATCCTCGCCGGAGGCCTTCGCCCGCTCCGGATCGGAGGAGAGCGCGCCCGCCACCAGTTCCCAGCGGTCGTCGATTCGGGCGGCAATGCGGTGCACCGCTCCGATGAAGGCGCCGCGACCGCCGCCGACCATGCCAAGCCGCAGCCGCCGAGTGAGCTTCTGGTCCGCAGACCCTGCAATCGTCATGTTGTGCCCCCTCCAAGCTTATGCTGCGCCGATGCCGAGCATCCGGCGGTTGGCCGCCTCGTCCGTTCCGCCGGCGGCGAAATCGTCGAAGGCTTTTTCCGTGACGCGGATGATATGCGCCTTGATGAACTCGGCGCCTTCCCGGGCTCCGTCTTCCGGATGCTTGAGGGCGCATTCCCATTCCAGCACCGCCCAGGAATCGTAGTCGTACTGGGCGAGCTTGGAAAAGATCGCGCCGAAATCCACCTGCCCGTCGCCAAGCGAGCGGAAGCGCCCGGCCCGGTTGATCCAGCTCTCGTAGCCGCCATAGACGCCGATGCGGCCGGACGGGTTGAACTCCGCATCCTTGACGTGGAAGGCCTTGATGCGCTCGTGGTAGAGATCGATGAAGGCGAGATAGTCGAGCTGCTGCAGCAGGAAGTGGCTCGGATCGTAGTTGATGCAGGCGCGCCTGTGTCCGCCCACCGCATCGACGAAGCGCTCGAAGGTGGCGCCGTCGTGAATGTCCTCGCCCGGATGGATCTCATAGGCCACATCGCAGCCTGCATCCTCATAGGCGTCGAGAATCGGCCGCCAGCGCCGTCCCAATTCCTCGAAAGCAGTCTCGACGAGGCCGGCCGGGCGCTGCGGCCACGGATACACGAAGGGCCAGGCCAGAGCGCCGGAGAACGACACGCTGACATTCAGGCCCAGGCGCTTGGAAGCTTTGGCCGCCATCAGCATCTGGTTGACGGCCCATTCCTGCCGGGCCTTCGGGTTGCCCCTGACCTCGGGCGCAGCGAAGCCGTCGAAGGCTTCATCGAAGGCCGGATGCACCGCCACCAGCTGCCCCTGCAGATGGGTAGAGAGCTCCGTGATCGTCATGCCGTGCGAACGCACGATGCCCAGCACCTCGTCGCAATAGGCCTCCGACTCCGCCGCCTTCTTCAGATCGAAAAGGCGGGCGTCCCAGGTCGGGATCTGAATGCCCTTGTAGCCAAGGGAGGCCGCCCAGCGGCAGATGGAGTCGAGCGCGTTGAACGGAGCCTCGTCGCCTGCGAACTGCGCAAGGAAAAGGCCAGGGCCCTTCATGGTCTTCATGGGTGAACTCCCGATGCTCTCCTCCCCCTGCGGAGAGGAGTTGGAGGTGGGGGTGTGAGCGCCACATCGGAAACATGGCGCTCACACCCGCACCCTGAATCCCTCCCCGCCGCAAATCGGGTGTTCCCGATCTGCGTCTTGTCAAGCTCATCTCAGGCAGGCCTGAGATGAGCGGGGAGGAAAGAGGCGCGCTGCTTAGAACGGGGAGTTCGGGAAGTAGTGTTCCTTGGCGTTGTCCTTGGTGATCAGCTGGGCGTTCAGCGTGTAAGTGCCGCGCATCGGCGCATTGGTGTAGAAATGCGCAGCCGTGACGCCCATGGCGGTCGAGATCATCGACGGCGGGTAGGATACGTTCGCCGGGATCATCTTGTCCCCGTCCATCACCTTCTTGATCATGTCCTTCATGCCGGCGCCGCCGAGAACGAACTTGATGTCCTCGCGCTTGGCCTGGCGGATCGCCTCCATGACGCCGAGCGCCATGTCGTCGTCGGAGGCCCAGACCGCGTCGATCTTCGGGTGCTTCGACAGGAAGTCCTGCATCACCTTGAAGGCATCGTCCCGGTTCCAGTTGGCATATTGCTTGTCGATCACCTTCACGCCCGAGCCCTCGAGGGCTTTCTCGAAGTTCGTCACGCGCTCCTCGTCGATCACGGTCGGGATGCCGCGGAAGACGACGACGTTGCCCTGCTTCAGGTTGTCGACGAAGTACTTGCCGGCGACGCGGCCGAACTCGGGGTTGTTGCCGGCCACATAGATGTCCTGGATCGACGGATCCTTCAGGCCGCGGTCGACGACGGTGATGAAGGTGCCCCGTCTCTTGACCTCGCGAACGGGGTTCGTCAGCTCGTCGGAGTTGAAGGGCAGAACCACAAGGGCGTCGATCTTCTGAGAGGTGAGGTCGTCGAGGGCGTTCGCCTGGGCGGCGCCGTCGGGAGAGGTCTTCACGATGACCTTGAGGCCCGGGTAGCCCTTCTCGAGCTGCTTGGCAGTTTCCTGCGCATGGTAGACGACGCCGCCGGTCCAGCCATGGGTGGCAGCCGGGATCGACACGCCGATCGTCACGTTCTTCTGCTGGGCCATTGCGCCGGTGGCAACGCCCGCCATGAGGCCTGCCGCCATCGCGATCTTCAGTACCGTTGCTTTCATCTCATTCCTCCCTGGAGGTGGTTTCAAGCCCTTTGTCCTTGTGCCCGGTGGGCTTTGCCCCGGTTTCATCGCCCGCGGTGGACAGACCGCTGCAAGAGCATGGCGACAATGATGATGGCACCCTGAACCGCGCCCACGAGGAACTCGGAGACGAAGTTTGACAGCACCATGATGTTGGCGACGAGTTCGAGGATCACCGCACCGACGACGGTGCCCCAGATGCGGCCGATTCCGCCCTTCAGGGCCGTGCCGCCGATCACCACCGCGGTGATCGCCTGCAGCTCCCACAGGAGGCCCGTGGTCGGGGTGGCGGATCCCAGGCGCGGCACATAGACCAGCACGGCGATACCGACGCAGATCCCTTGAATGATGTAGGTGAGGGTGCGCACGCGCCAGATCGGCACGCCGGAATAGCGGGCCACATCCTCGTTGGAGCCCAGCGCCACCACATGCCGGCCGAAGGAGGTGCGGTAGAGGATCAGCGCCCCGATGGCAGCCACGACGAGGAAGGCGATGATCGGAACTGGGATGCCGAAGACGCTTCCGAAATAGACCGGGCGGTAGAGCTCGCGCAGCTCGAAATTGCGCATCGTGATGGTGCCGCCCGCAGCAAGCCAGATCACGAGCGAGCGGAAGATGCCCATGGTGCCGAGCGTCACGATGAACGGCTCGATGCGCCCGAAGGTGACGACGAGACCGTTCGCCAGGCCGCAGGCGGCACTCAGGGCGATGGCAGCGAGCATGCCCAGCGCCAGCGTGCCCATGTCGCCGCCGCCGAGATTGTTGAGCGTCAGGATCATCACGCCGGCCGTCAGCGCGGCCATGGAGCCGACCGAAAGATCGAGGCCGCCGCCCGCGATCACGAAGGTGGCGCCTACCGCGATGATGGCGATGAAGGCCGAGCGCGTGACCACGTTGAGCAGGTTGGAGGCCGTCAGAAAGTCGGGATTGATCAGCGCTCCTGCGATCACGAGCGCGATCAAGGCAACGAAGGGCGACAGGGCCCGCATGTCGAGAGTGAAGCGGCGCTTCTCGGCGCCGGTGCGAAGCACGGTTTCGGTCATGCGTGGCCTGCAGCGATCTCCGCCGCCCTTTCCTCATGAACGCCTGTGGCGAGATAAACGATTGCGTCTTCCGACAGATCGGCCTGCGTCACCTCGCCCGCGACGCGCCCGTTGCGCATCACCGTGACCCGGTGGCACAGGCCGATCAATTCCTGCATCTCGGATGAGATGACCACGACCGCTTTGCCTTCATCCGCGAGAGAGGCAATGAAGCGGTAGATCTGCTCCTTGGTGCCGATGTCGACGCCGCGCGTCGGCTCGTCGATGATGACGATGCGCGGCTCCAGCAGCATCATCTTGGCGAGCAGCAGCTTCTGCTGGTTGCCGCCGGAGAGCTGCCCTGCCAGCAGGTCGCGGCGCCGGGTGCGGATGTCGAAATCCTTGATCGCCTGATCGAGCGCCCTCTCCTCGGCGGCGGCGTCGATGAAGGAGCCGCGGCTGAACTTGTCCAGGGCGGCGAGGGACAGGTTGATGCGAAGGTTCTGCTGCAGGAGCAGGCCTTTGCCCTTGCGGTCTTCCGACAGATAGACGATGCCTGCAGCCATCGCCTCCCGCGCATCGCGGAAGTGAACGGACTTGCCGTCCAGAACGACCGTGCCCTGGCTCGGGCGAAGGCCGACCAGCCCCTCGAAGAGTTCCGTGCGCCCGGCGCCAATCAGCCCGCCAAAGCCGAGGATCTCGCCGCGACGAAGGGTGAAGGAGGCATTCTCCACATAGCCGGGAACCACCATGTCGCGAACCGTCAGAAGCGCATGATCCGAGGCGGTCGCGGGTTTTGCGGGGTAGAGCTTCGACATGTCGCGGCCCACCATCAGGCGGGCCATCTCGAGCGGCTCAAGCCCCTCGATGTCGCGGGTGGCGACATGACGGCCGTCGCGCAGCACCGTGACCCGGTCTGCGACCGCCTTCACCTCGTTGAGCCGGTGGGAAATGTAGAGCACGGCCACGCCCTGCGACCGGAGCCTGCGGATGATCGCGAAGAGGCTCTCCGCCTCGATGGGCGTGAGAACGGCCGTCGGCTCGTCGAAGGCGACGATCTTGTGCGGCACGAGAAGGGCCCGCGCGATCTGCACGAGCTGACGGTCGGCAATGGACAGGAGGCCCACCTGTCGGTCGGGATCGATCCCCGTGCCGAGTTCGTGCAGGATCTCCCGTGCCCGGCGGCGCATCGCCCTGTCGTCGACGAAGCCGAAGCGCCTGATCTCGCGGCCGAGGAAGAGGTTTTGCGCCACTGTGAGGTCCGGCGCGAGCAGGATTTCTTGGTGGACCAGAACGATCCCGTGCGCCTCGGCGTCAACGGGACCGGAGAAGGTGATCGGCCGCCCGTCGAGATGCAGCGCGCCCTTGGTGGGCGGCAGATGCCCGGAGAGGATGCGCATCAGGGTGGACTTGCCCGCCCCGTTCTCGCCGATCACCGCATGAACCTCGCCGGGTCTCAGGTCGAGCGAAATGCCGCTCAGGACCTCGATCGGCCCGAAGGACTTGGAGATGTTCTCGGCGCGAAGAACGGAATCCATGAGCTGTTCCGGATGAGCGGCAGCGTTCGCCTGCGCGGAGGCGAAGGCGGCGAAAACGAAGGCAAGACCGGAACGATCAGCTGGATGGTATGCGGGCGGGCATCGGCTTCCTCCTGCTTGTCGATTCGTCCTCTTGCGGGACTTTTGCGGGCGAGAGAGGCCGAGCCCCTCCGCAGACGCTTGATGTAATCGATTACATACAACTTTACCGAAAGAACGGCATCTGTCAAACAGAACTAGGGCAGGGGTGACCGATGGACGAGGCGGGACAGGCAGAAAGACGGGATCCGGACACACCTCCGGTTCGCGTCGCACGGATCCAGGATGTCGCCAGGCTGGCCGAGGTCTCCACCGCCACGGTGAGCCGCGTCCTCGCCACCCCGGAGCGGGTCTCGGCGGAGGCGAGAGCCCGGGTCATGGAGGCCATCGCCAAGACCGGCTACGTGCCGAATCCCGCCGCCCGCACCCTGCGCTCGCAGAAGACCTACATGGTTCTGGTCGTGCTGCCGGATCTGGCCAACACCTTCTTCTCGAAGATCCTGCGCGGGATCGAGGAAACCCTGTTCGAGGCCGGCTACGGCATGATCATCAGCGACCTCGACGGATCGCCGGAGAAGGAGGCGCATTTCGCCGCCTTCACCGCCGCCGGCCGCGTGGACGGAGCCATTCTGCTGAACGGCCACCTCATCGGGCAGAGCCGGGACGGGGAAGGGTCTGCGGCCCGGATCGGGATTCCCCTGGTCGCCCTCTGCGAGGCGATTCCCGGGGCCGACATTCCCCAGATCGAGATCGACAACCGTGCGGCGGCGGCCCACATGGTGCAGCACCTTGCCGCCCAGGGGCACCGCCGCATCGCCTATGTGAGCGGCCCTGCCGGCAACATCCTGGAGCGCGAGCGCTTCCAGGGGTTCAAGGACGGTCTGGAGAAGATCGGCCTGCCGTTCGATCCGGAGCTCGTGATCCCGGGCGACTTCACCATCGAGTCGGGAATGGCCGCCGGGCAGAACCTGGTGGCTCGTGCCGTACGTCCCACGGCCGTTTTCTGCACCAGCGACGAGATGGCGATCGGCTTGATGCGGACGCTTCTCTCGGCCGGACTCAGGGTGCCTGAGGATGTATCCGTCGCCGGGTTCGACGATATCGAGTTCGCAGCCGTGGCCGAGCCGGCGCTGACAACGATCCATCAGCCCCGGCGCGAGCTGGGGCAGGCGGCAGCGGCGGCTCTGATCGATCTGCTCCAGGGCCGCCCGACACCCAAACGGATCCGGCTGGAGACGGAGCTCGTGGTCCGGGCCAGCGTCGCGCCGCCTCGGACGAACTAGAACATCGAGAAGGCGCCGACGAACAGCACCAGCACGAGACCGATGAAGCCGACGTAGCCGTAGAGGGCCTTGCGGGAATGCTGGTGGGCGTAGCTGTCCTTGTCGTTGCCGTTCTGCCAGCGGTCGGTGCTTTCCTGGCGCCGTGCCAGGTCGACCTGCTCGGGCTTCAGGGGCGATCCGCCCGCCTCCTCGTCGGTTCCCAGCGGGGACAATCCCGGATCGAACACCTCGTTCTTGTCCCCGGTGCGCCCGCTGTTGATGTCGCCTTTCAGCTGCGCCGTGGTCGAGCCTTTGGTCATGGGCGGCTCATCCATCGGCTTGATGGTGTGCGTGCGCGGAATGTCGGCGTGATTCGGATCGTCTGAACGGGTGGACATGGAAACTCTCCCGGGCTCTGCGGGGAGAACCGTTCGCGCCGCACGAGGTTCCTGAGCTGGCTCTCAGCCTGATCCGGTGCGCGATGGCATGGAAAACTCCCGTGCAGGCAAGAAAAAAGGCCGTCGTTGCCGACGGCCCGAAGTTTAGGGAGGAAACGCCCAAGAAGGGCAGCAACGCTGCGACGCCAATCGCCGTGTTGCAGTGCAATAATTAAGCGGGGCAGGGACGGGTTTCAAGGTCAAAAGGTCAGCATCGTTGCCCAATTTTTCGGCGCTCCCCGGCCGGCCTTCGGATATCCTGGACAGACGCGGCGCGGTGGGCACAAAGTGGAGCCGCCAGGGACAAGGTCGGCTCATGATGCCAAAGCTGAATGCCGTGATTGAGACCGCGCTCTATGTGGACGATCTCCTCCGCGCCCGCTCCTTCTACGAGAGCAGCCTCGGCCTGAGGCCTCTCTTCGGCAACTAGCGCATGTGCGCCTTCGATGTGGGTGGCAGGAACGTGCTCCTGCTGTTCCTGCGCGGCGGGTCGGCCGAGGCAATGACTACGCCTGGAGGCGCAATTCCCGGACATGACGGCCAGGGGCCGCTGCACGTGGGCTTTGCCATCTCGGCCGATGACCTGCCCGCCTGGGAGCGGCGGCTTCAGGAGAGCGGCATCGCCATCGAGGGCAGGACCACCCGGCCCCGCGGGGGAACGAGCCTTTACTTCAGAGACCCGGACGGCCACCTGCTGGAACTGGCGACGCCCGGGCTCTGGGAGACGTATTAGAAACCGTCGATCAGGTCACCACGCTCGGCGCGCTGCGACCCGTGCGGGCCTCGATCTCGGCGATCTCGTTCGCCGCCTGCACGACGGGTGCGAGAACCTCCGCCGTCGGCAGGTCGTGCCGGTCGATGCTCGGCTCGAAGCGTTCCAGATAGACGCGCAAGGTGGCGCCGGAGGTGCCGGTGCCCGACAGGCGGAACACGGCGCGGGCATCCTCCGCGAAGTGGATGCGGATGCCCTGCTTCGGCGTAACGGATCCATCGACCGGATCGTGATAGGCGAAGTCGTCGCAGGATTGCACGGTGAGGCCGCCGAAGCGCCGGCCGGGCAGGGTGGGCAGCTTCTCCCGCAGGGCGTTCATCAGGTCGTTGGCGGGGGCCGTCTCGAGGTCCTCGTAATCGTGACGCGTGTAGTAGTCGCGACCGAAGGCAGCCCAATGCTCGCGCACGATCTGGTCCGCCGGCTTTCTGGTGACGGCGAGGATGTTGAGCCACAGCAGCACGGCCCAGAGGCCGTCCTTCTCCCGGATATGGTTCGAGCCGGTGCCGGCGCTTTCCTCGCCGCAGAGGGTGATGAGGCCTGCATCGAGGAGGTTGGCGAAGAACTTCCAGCCCGTAGGCGTTTCGAAGAAGTTGATGCCGAGCTTTCGGGCCACGCGGTCTGCGGCGCGGCTCGTCGGCATGGAGCGTGCCACGCCGGCCAGACCCTTGGCATAGCCGGGGGCCAGATGCGCATGGCTCGCGAGGATGGCAAGGCTGTCGCTCGGCGTCACGAAGAGCCCTCGGGCCACGATCATGTTCCGGTCGCCGTCGCCGTCGGAGGCTGCGCCGAAATCGGGCGCGTCGGGGCCGAGCATCAGCTCCATGAGGTCGTGGGCATGAACCGGGTTCGGATCGGGATGGTGGCCGCCGAAATCGGGCTTGGGCTCGCCGTTCACCACCGTGCCTTCCGGCGCGCCGAGACGACCCTCGAGGATGGCCTTCGCATAGGGACCTGTGATGGCGCTGAGCGCGTCGAAGCGCATGCGGAAGCCCGAACGGAACAGGTCGGCGATCTTCTCGAAGTCGATCAACTGCTCCATCAGCTCCGCATAATCGGCCACCGGATCGATGACTTCGACAACCATGTTGCCAGCCCTCGCTGGGCCGATGCGGTTCAGATCGAGATCGGGCCCCTCCACGATCTTGTATTCGGTGATGGCGCTTGCCCGCTTGAACACGGATTCGGTGAAGGATTCCGGCGCCGGCCCGCCATGGGACATGTTGAACTTGATGCCGAAGTCGCCATCCGGCCCGCCCGGGTTGTGGCTGGCGGAGAGAACGAGCCCGCCGATGGCCTTGTGCTTGCGGATCACGCAGGAGGCTGCCGGAGTGGAAAGAAGGCCCCTCTGCCCGACGAGAACGCGGCCGAAGCCGTTGGCCGCCGCCATCTTGATCGCGGTTTGAACCACCGAGTCGTTGAAGAAGCGTCCATCTCCGCCGATCACCAAAGTGGCCCCTTCAGCACCCTTCACATTGTCGAAGATCGACTGGATGAAGTTCTCCACATAACGCGGCTGCTGGAAGACGCTGACCTTCTTGCGAAGGCCGGATGTGCCGGGACGCTGGTCGGAAAACGGGGTCGTCGGAATGCGGGTGGTCACCATCGGTGCTGATCACTTCCTTGCATTGGCTCTGGGCGGGTCGCGGAGGCGACCCGCGACCATTCTAGGGTTGTTCGAGGCAGATGCCACTGCCGAGATGAAGCTATGATGAAGGACCTTGGTTTCTCCTCTGCCGCTCCTTGTAAGCTATCTTCAGACGCGGAATGAGCAGTATGCCCAGCGTATCCCGTCCTAGGACATGACGTTTTTGCTTCGCGTGTTAAAAGCTTTCGAGTGATTCTGAAGTATCGACTGTTCTTAACATATGTTAAGCATGTAATTTATTGCCCGGTTGGTCTCTTCAACTGGAACAAAGATCGCTGCGCGGGAATTGGTCTGCACTTGAGTGCATTCTGCACGCTCTTTCATCAATTTGATCATCAGCAGCGGCGTGGACCGAAACGATCCTCAGAGTGACGGAACTGCCCTGTCTGCTGCTGTCAGGAGTTCCCCAGAATGGGCGACGATCGCCAAATGCAGGCAGGTTTTGGAACAGCCTTCAACCCTAGCCCGGATCAGAAGAACGACCTCACAGCTGCCACTGGATCTGCAACGCAACCGGCAGCAGGCCCCATGCGCGTGATCGAACGCGGCGTCTATCGCGGGCCTCACCTCTACAGCCTCACCCCCATGGTCAGGATCAAGCTTGATCTTGGCGCCTTGGAGGAATGGCCGTCCAATCGCCTGCCGGGGTTCACCGAGCGCCTTCTGGCCCTCCTGCCGGGCCTGCACGAGCATGGCTGCAGCTTCCACGAGAGGGGCGGCTTCGTGCGACGCCTGGAGGAGGGCACCTGGCTCGGCCATGTGGCCGAGCACGTTGCCCTGGAACTTCAGACGCTGATCGGCTCCCGGGGCACCCGCGGCAAGACCCGATCCGTAAAGGGAGAGCACGGCGTCTACAACGTGATGTATGCATACCGTGATGCGGATGTCGGCCTGGTCGCCGGGCGCCTGGCGCTCCAGCTCGTCGATTCCCTGCTGCCGCTCGACCTGCAGGGCATCAAAGGGCTTGATCGCATCTACAGGGATGAGGACGAGCCTGCGTTCCGGAGTCCCTTCGATCTCGATTCAGCGCTCAAGGCGCTCCGATACGTGCACCGCCGCACCGCGCTGGGGCCGACGACGCAGTCGCTCGTGCATGAGGCCGAGCGGCGCGGCATCCCTGTCCTGCGCCTCGACGACCAGAGCCTCGTGCAACTGGGCACCGGACGCTATCAGAAGCGCATTCGTGCCAGCATCACGAGCTTGACGTCGTCGATCGCCACCGATGCAGCCAGCGACAAGGATCTCACGAAGAAGCTTCTTGCCGATGCGGGCCTGCCGGTTCCGCGGGGCGATGTCGTGCGCAACGTCGAGGACGCCGTGCGTGCAGCCGAGAGGATCGGCTATCCCGTTGTGATCAAACCCCTCGACGGCAATCATGGACGCGGCGTCAGCATCGATCTTTCCAACGCCGACGAGGTCGCTCACGCCTTTGCCGAGGCGAGCCAGCACAGCCGGCGTGTCATCGTCGAAAACTACTTCAAGGGCCGTGACCACCGCATCCTCGTGGTGAACGGAGAGGTGGTGGCCGTGGCCGAGCGCGTGCCGGCCCATGTGGTGGGTGACGGTGAGCGCAGCATCGCAGCCCTCGTCGAGGAGGTGAACAAGGATCCGCGTCGCGGCGAGGGCCATGAGAGCGTGATGACCCGTATCTCCATCGGGGACCATGCCCGGGCGGTGCTGGCCAAGTCGGGCCTGAGCCCGGAGAGCGTTCCCGCACTCGGTCAGGTCGTCTATCTGTGCGACACGGCAAACCTCTCGACCGGCGGTACGGCGATCGACCGCACGGACGACGTTCACCCCGATAACGCATTGATCGCCCGCCGCGCCGCCCGCGCCATCGGCCTGGACGTCGCCGGGATCGACTTCATCGCGCCGGACATCTCGCGCTCGGTTCACGAGACCGGTGGCGGTATCATCGAGGTCAACGCCGCCCCCGGGTTCCGCATGCACCTCCAGCCTTCGGAAGGGCGTGCCCGCAACGTGGCGCGGCCTGTCATGGACATGCTGTTCCCGCGCGGCGCGCCGACGCGAATCCCGATCCTTGCGATCACTGGGACAAACGGCAAATCCACCACCTCCCGCATGGTGGGCCATATCCTGCGGGCCCAGGGCCTGTGCGTCGGCCTGGCCTCCACGACGGGCATCTACATGAATGGCCGGCGGGTGGTGGATGCGGATGCCTCCGGTCCGTGGAGCGCACGTGTGGTGCTCAAGGAGCCGACTGTGGATGTGGCCGTGCTCGAGACCGCCCGCGGCGGCATCCTGCGGGAGGGCTTGGGGTTTATGGAATGCGACATTGGTCTCGTCACCAACATCCAGCCGGATCATCTCGGGCTGAAGGGCATCGACACCATCGAGGATCTCGCCTGGGTCAAGTCGGTCGTGGTCGAGGCGGTGCACCGCTATGGAACGAGCATCCTCAATGCGGACGATCCCATGTGCGTCGGCATGCGCCGCCGCGCCGGCGGCAGGCTCGGCTACTTCTCGCTTCGCGGCGGAGCCGACATGCCTGACTTCCTGCGCGAGCACATCGAGGACGGCGGCTTTGCCGTGGTCCGCGAGCCGGGGGCTATCGACGGCGGCGAGATCGTGATTCACGACGACGGCGACAGCATCCACCTGATGCGGGCCGCCGAGATCCCGGCAACCCTCGACGGTCTGGCCGAGTTCAACGTGCAGAATGCCCTGGGCGCCGTCGCCATGGCCTATGCGCAAGGTGTGCCGGCCAACGTCATCCGCAACGCCCTGTCCACCTTCACCACCTCCTTCGAGCAGAGCCCAGGCAGGCTCAACGTCTTCGACGGTCATGGCTTCCGGGTCATCCTCGACTACGCCCACAATCCGGCGGGCTTGAAGGCCTTAGGCGATCTGATCCTGAAGATGCGCCCGCGCCACCGCCGCGTCATCGGGATGATCAACATCCCCGGCGACCGGCGCGACGAGGACATGCGGGAGATGGGGGCGCTTGCGACGCGCTATTTCGACGAGATCATCTTCCGGGAGGATCCCGCCCGCCGCGGGCGCAGGCCCGGCGAGATCGTCGGCCTGCTGGCCGAGGGCGCGCTGGCGACGGGTTATCCAGAGGAACGGATCTGCCGCATCCTGGAGGAGGACGAGGCTGCCGATCTGTGCTTGCGCAAGGCGCGGCCGGGCGATCTCGTCGTGCTCACGCCCACCGATGTGGAAGCCATGTGGCAGCAGGTGCTCGACTTCCGGGCAGCTCCTTCCACATCCCTGGATGTGGAGATCGACCGGGAAGAGACGCCCGGTGTCTGGCGCAGGAGCGCCTGACCCGTTTCGTGAAGCTTTGCAGTGACCTGCCCCCTCCGTCCTCCAGGGCTGGTCGCTGCTGCAATGGAGACCCGTTCGGACATGCAGGAACGCACGAGGAAGAAGTCGAAAGGTCCCCTGATCATCATCGGCGGTGGCGAGGACAAGGAGGGCGAGCGCGTCATCCTGCAAGAGGTCGCCAGGCATCTGAACGGCGGCAGGCTCGTCATTGCGACCGTCGCCTCCCACGAGCCCGAGGGCTATTTCGAAGCCTATCAGAGGGCCTTCGCCGACCTTGGCGTGACGGATCTCGTCGAGATCTACGTCAAAGACCGGTCCGAGACCCTCAATCCGGACAAGCTAAGCCTCTTCGAGGGAGCTGCCGGCGTGTTCTTTTCAGGCGGTGATCAACTGCGGATCTCGAGCCAGATCGGCGACACCCCCATCGAGCAGCGGGTGCGCGAGATCCATGACCGGGGCGGGCTGCTCGCCGGCACCTCTGCCGGCGCGTCCGTGATGAGCGAAACGATGCTGGTGAAAGGAACGAGCGGGGAATCCTACAAAATCGGAGATCTGCACATGGCGCCGGGGCTTGGCCTCGTGCGCAACGTGATCATCGATCAGCATTTCGCCGAGCGAGGGCGGTTCGGGCGCCTGTTCGGAGCTGTGGCCCACAACCCGCGCGAGCTTGGAATCGGCATCGACGAGGATACCGCGCTGGTTCTGGAGGACGAGCGCTTCGAGGTCATCGGCAGCGGCTGCGTCTATGTGGTCGATGGAGCGGGCGTCACCCATTCCAACATCGCCGAGGCCGAGCCGGAGCGCTCCTTGTCCATGTACGACATCCGCATGCACGTGCTGAGTTCCGGCGATGCCTTCGATTTGGCCAAGCGCCGCCCCGCCGAAGTGCCTGATGTCCAGAAGAGCCATCGCATCGAGGTGCAGGTTTCGACCTGACGGGCCTGCGTGGCGGGAGCGAGCCGGCCGCTAAGAGGGACCGGCTCGCTGCTTAAGGATTGTTGCCGCCGGAATGCTTCTTGGGCGATTCGCCGGACTGCGCTGGATCGGTGCCCTGGGGCGGGTCGCATGCCGGCTTCACCTCGTCAGGGTCGCTCACGGCCTGGGTGACGGGCTCGCGCGCCGGCTCCTTCTGCGGTGGGGGACCCGCAACGGCCGAACCGCCCATGTACGATGGCGGATCGCTCGCCGGGAAGGAGTATTCCGAGCCGGCATCGACCAGATCGTCCTCTTCCTTCTTCACGCCCATGAATCGTCTCCCTGTTCGGAGGGCTAAGCCCTCGCAGGGGGAATGCAGGGGCTGCCCGCATGTTCAGGCGTGGCGATAAATAATCCCGGATCGCTGAAGGAGCGACCGTTCTGCCGGGTCCCGCTCTGGCCCTCGCATGAGCCTCCTCTATGTGCCACCCGAGACCGGAACCAACGGAGCCTATGCGGGAGAACGCCATGAAACAGACCCGTCGCAGCCTTCTCACAGGATTGGCCGTCTTGTCCGCCGCGGCTTCGTCGCCGTGGCGGGCCCTCGCCCAGTCCCCTTACCCGAGCAGGCCGGTCCGCGTGATCGTCCCCTACGCGGCCGGTGGAGGAACCGACTTCTTCGCCCGCCTCGTCTTCGCCGCCATGGGGCAGCAGCTGGGTCAGCAATTCGTCATCGAGAATCGTCCGGGCGCGGGCACCAATATCGGCGCCGAGGCCGTGGCGCGGGCGGAGCCCGACGGGTACACGCTTCTTCTGGGCGACACCGCGACCTTCGCGACGAACCGTACCCTCTACACGAAGCTCGCCTTCGACCCCTACAAGGACTTCAGCCCCGTCTCGCTGACGGGCCGCTTCGCCCTCGTGCTGCTCGTCAACGCGAACAAGCTGCCGGTGAACTCCGTTCGGGAACTCGTGGCCGAGGCCAAAAGGAACCCCGGCAAGATCAACTATGCGACGCCGGGCCTCGGCAGCCCGTTCCACCTGGCGACGGAGCTGCTTTCCCAGGGAGCCGGCGTCAAGCTCACCCATGTACCCTATCGCGGCGCGGCTCCCGCCGTGCAGGACCTCGTGGCCGGGCAGGTGGACATGATGTTCATCGACTTCGCCACTGCGCGCTCCCAGCTCTCCGGCCCCATCCGCGCCATAGCGGTAGCCTCGCCGAAGGAGTTTTCGGGTCTCCCGGGCGTGCCCACGGTCGCGGCAGACTATCCGGGCTTCGAGGCCTGGGCCTGGCAGGGTTTCGTCGCGCCGGCGGGAACGCCTGCGGAGATCGTCTCCAAGCTGAACGACAGCTACAGGAGCGTCGTTGCTCAGCAGGAGATCCGCGACAAGCTGACGGGGGCCGGCGTCGACGTGCTCCAGAGCTCTCCTGCGGAGATGGCAGCCTACATGCGGGAGGAGGGCTCAAAGTGGGAGAAGGTCATCCGAACGGCCGGGATCACCCTGGAGTGATGCGGCCGAGTCAGTTCCGATCCCACCGGTAGGGGCCCCTGTCGCCTTCGGGGCAGCTCGCGGGCGAGGTGGCCTGCGCCATCTGGATCAGCGAATCGGTCGGCAGGGCCGCAATCTCGCGAATGATCTTGGTGCGGATGGCGTTGGCGAAATGCTGGCGCTCCCGCACGGGAATGGTGAAGGCCCCTTCGCCCCCGATGACGCAATCCCTGTAGTAGAGATCGAGATGCTCCATGTCGCCGAAGCCGCTCGGCCGCTTGAGCATGATCGGCAGCCCGTTGATGGTGATCCCCTTGGCAACGGCCTCGTCGCGGGCCGCCATGACGCTGCGCCCGCTGCTGTTGGGCCCGTCGCCGGAAATATCGATAACCCGTCGCATGGCCTGAACGCCCGTCTGCTCCAGAAGCTTCACCCCGAAATCGATGGCTCCGGAAATGGAGGTGCGCCGGACGCGGCCGATGGGGGTGCTGCTCAGGCCGTCTGCAAACCTCATCGCGCTCTCGAGGCCGTCGATGATGGTCCAGGGAACGATGATCTGCTGATACTCCACGCCGGACCATTCCACATAGGTGACGATGATCCGGCCGATCATGCCGTTGCGAATGGCGTCGTGCACCTGGGGCGAGCGGAACGCCTCCATGAAACCTTCGCGCTGGAGCTCCTGCTCCTCCGGATCCATGGAGCGCGAGACGTCCACGGCCAGGACGAGGGCGACATCGACCTCCGTCTCTGCCCTGGCATCGTGAGGGAAGAGCCATGCCCCCAGGGCCATCCATGCTGCGGCGATGCCAAGAAGCCCTCGGTTCATAGCTGTCTCCCTTCCACCAAGGGCAAAGCTGACAGGAATCGGGAGGCCGGCAAGGCCGGAGGACCCCATATCCGCCGGAAGGGACCTCAATTTAGCGTGAGCGTGCTGTGAATTAGTCCTTTCGGCCCCTGCGGGCCGGCTCTACCTCGAAAGAGTTGGGGGTGAGGATTGCGGCTGCAGCCAGAGCCTGGAACGTTGGTCGGCAGCTTCACATTTTTATCTTATAGCCCATGACCGCCGCCCCGGAACGGTATAAAGCGGGCCGATTGTTGCGTAGGAGTTGCCGATGGCCGAGATCATCGCCTTCAAGGATCTCAAGAAGATTGCCGACCGGTGCGAGGTGCTGTCCCTTTTCGAGCCCAGGCCTGCCTCCAGCAAGAAGTCACGCCCGGCTCCGGCGGGCTTCGAGTTCCCGAGCTCGCGGCCGTTCATCTCGGGCAACCTGACCGACCTCTTCGAGCAGGCCAGCGCCGTGGCGATGCGCCATCACCACGGGGACCCGAGAGTGCCGGCGACCGTTGCCGAGAAGTGCCTCGAGCTCATCAAGGCCCTCGAGGAGCACGCGGAGCCCGAATAAGCGGACGCCGCGTGAATTCATCCAGGCGTTTTTTGCCGGCATGTCCGATGCAGCCGGCGGCCCCGCATGACGCTTCCCGCGTTGAACTCAAGGAATTTTTAACTCTGAACCGCCAAAGCATGCACGGGGCACCGCCCATCGGTTGCTTTTGGCGGGCGATTGGCCAATCCTGTCCCATCAGCACGATATCTGTGGCAGGTTGAGCTGCTCGCCGTTTTCTTATGCAGCTCAAAGGCATGATGCCGCTCTGCCAGGCCGGTGGGAATCCGGCAGGTCTGAACTCCCCAAGTCTCCCCATTCGAACTTTCGTCGATTCGGCTCCTTGCGAGACCGACATCAGGAAGTGCTGCGGTGCCGACGTGTTGAAGTCTTTTCCTTCCGCTGGACGTCCAGGACAGCCGTTTTTCCGTGGAGTCGTGCTGCCTGTCCTGCTGGTGGCGATGGCGATCCTTTGCCTGGCGTCGGTCTCGATCCTATGGGCTGTGCAGAAGAGCAACGACGTTTCCGCCGAGCGCCAGTTGCGCACGACGCATCGCAGCATTCAGGCCATCGTTCAGGAACTCGCCCAGCAGCAGGAAATGGTCGCCGTCTGGGATGATGCGGTCGAGGAGCTGAACAAGGATCAGTTCGACCTCAAATGGTTCGACGCCAATCTCGGCATCTGGCTCAGCAAGACGTTCGGCCAGGACGAGGTCTATATCCTGAACGGCCATGACGAGCCCATCGATGCAACGATCGATGCCGCACGTGTATCCGTTCGGGAGTTCGACCGCATCAAGGGAAAGATCGCCGATCTCATTGCTGGAATCCGCGGGATGCCCGACTCGCCGCATCGGGAGCATGTCGCGGAGCGTGCCAATGCCGCCTACCTGACCACCGGGAAGGCCGTTCACGACGCGCACCTGCTGGAGCTCCTCGGGAGCCCGGCGGCGGTGAGCATCATGAAGATCGTGCCGGAATCGGACGACGTGTCCTACAAGTCCGGACGCGAGTTCCTGCTGGTGAGCATCCGCTACCTGGACGGCAGCTTCATCAAGCAGCTGTCGGAGCGAAACCTGATCGACGGGCTTCGCTTTTCCCTCGTCGACAACCCGGCTTCGAATGAAGTCTCGGTCCCGTTCCGCTCTGATATCGGCGATCTCATCGGTTATTTCATCTGGAAGCCCGAACTGCCCGGCGATCGGGTCCTGAGTTCGGTCGGCCCCGCCATGAGCCTGGCCGCCATGGCCATTCTCGCCCTGCTCGGCATGCTCGTGCGGCGGTTGAAGCACTCCACCTCCGCTCTCGAGAGAACGGTTCTCGAACTGAAGGCAAGCGAGGCGCAGGCGCATCATCTGGCATTCCACGATGTGCTCACCGGGCTGCCCAACCGCACCCTGTTCGAAGACCGGCTCAATCATGCTCTGGCGCGGGTGCAGCGGGGCGAGCAGGTTGCCCTGATGATGCTGGATCTCGACCGGTTCAAGCACGTCAACGATACGCTCGGGCATCATGCGGGCGACAGCCTCATCCGCGAGTTCGGCGCACGCCTGTCAGATCTCGTCGGGGCCGACGATACCGTCACGCGACTGGGCGGAGACGAGTTCGCCATCGTCCAGGTCCGCACCGGAGCCGAGGAGGCGAAACGCCTGTGCGAAAGGATCATCGCCGCAGCGCAGGAACCCTACGATGTTCTGGGCAGCCAGGTCTTCGTCGGCGTCAGCATCGGGCTCGTCCTCTCGCCCGAGGACGGCGTGGAGCGCATCGATCTGCTCCGGAAGGCCGACATTGCACTCTACCGGGCCAAGGCCGGCGGTCGTAACTGCTATTGCTGCTTTACGCCGGAGATGGACGAAACCATCGCCGTGCATCGCATGATCGAGGAGGACCTTCGCCATGCGCTTGCAACGGGTGAGGGACTTGAGGTCGTTTATCAGCCTCAGATCGGATCGGCTGGCGCCGTCGTCGGCGTCGAGGCCCTGGCCCGTTGGCAGCACCCTACCCATGGTCATATTCCACCGAGCCAGTTCATTCCCGTCGCGGAGCAGACGGGCCTCATCGTCCCGTTCGGCGAGTGGGTGCTGCGGCAGGCTTGCTCCGCATCCCGTCGTTGGCCCGATCTCTACGTGTCCGTCAATCTCTCGCCTGTGCAGTTCAGGGTTGCCAGCTTCGTCGACCGGGTCGTCGCCATCGTCCAGGAGACCGGCTGCGATCCGCGCAGGGTCGAACTCGAGGTCACGGAGAGCGTGCTGCTGGATGAGAACAGCGGAACCATCGCGGCCCTCCGCAGATTGCGGCATGCGGGATTCCGCATCGCGCTGGACGACTTCGGCACGGGATATTCGAGCCTGGGATACCTTCACCGGTTCGAGGTCGACAAGATCAAGATCGACCGTTCGTTCACCCAGAGCCTGGGCCAGGGCAGCAAGGCCGCTGCCGTCGTCCACGCGATCGTGGCGCTTGGGCGGGCCATGTCCCTGACGGTGACGGCGGAGGGTGTGGAAACGGATACCCAGAAGAATTTTCTCCATACCGCAGGCTGCAACGAGATGCAGGGTTTCCTGTTCTCGAAGGCCGTCTCGGCAGAGAAGCTGACGCAGATGCTGTCTCAGTTGCCGATCACGGAAACGGCCGGAGCCAAGCCTGCACGGTCAATGGTGCCACTCGGCGCACCTGTCGAGGCGTAGCTGTTGTATCGGAACAGGAGTAAGCGCCTTAACGACAGTATTGTGAAGCTTCGGAGAGGGAGAGTTACCCCTTCCGGGGCACGTTCCCCAGAGGAACTAAACCTTTCTGCAGTTGTTATCGCCACGCTCGATCCAATTTTGGATCACATTCCTGGACATGGTTTCATTCTCCTAGGGCATTTTGCCTGCTTTGGCTCGGGTGGATGGGGACATGTTCCTCGTTTGAACGTTGCGGTACAACACAAGGGGGCTGCGCAGCCAATGGGCCACGATGTCGTCTACAAAGAACAGATCCTTCCCATCGCTCAAGATCCGTTCCAGAATGTCACGACTGTTCTGGTCTGCAACAACACTCTCCTTCGCACGGGCATCAGCCATATCCTGGCGGAGACTCGCTTCATTCTGACGGACGAACCGCTCGAGGACCCGGCCGGCCTGCCGGTCTTCGCCGACAAGGTGCCGATGCTCTTCCTGATCTGCGAGAGCCGCTCGCCGGAGGAGTATCGCTCCATCGTGGAGGATCTCAAAGCGAAGTGCCCCTCGGCGCGCGTCGTCGTGGTTGCTGACCTCGCCGAGCCGCAGACGATCATCCAGCTGTGCCGGGCGGGACTCGACGGGTTCTGCCCCACGAGCATGGACCGACACGCCCTGGTGAAGGCCCTGGAGCTGGTGATGCTCGGCGAAACGTTCATTCCGGCATCCCTGGGCCTCGCCCTGCTGGATCAGGCGCGGCAGGACCGCGCTATCGAACTGGGGCGCTCCGCCCCGTTCCCACCGACCGACGACCCCTCCGCCCTGATTGGAAAGCTGTCGGAGCGCGAGGCGCAGATCCTGCGGTGCCTGACGCAAGGCGCCTCGAACAAGCTCATCGCCCGCGAGCTGGGGGTTGCAGAAGCCACCGTCAAGGTTCACATCAAGGCGATCCTGCGCAAGGTGAAGGCCGCCAACAGGACGCAGGCCGCGATGTGGGCGGCGGGCTACCTCAATTCCGCACAGGGAGGCAGGACGCTGATCCCCGGCGAATAGAAGTTTCAGCCCTCGCGTTGAGGGTGAAGCCAGCTAAAACTTTGATCGCCAAGCTGAAACAGCCGCCCGGCTGATCCCTGCTCGCCCATGGAGGAGGTCTACCCCTATCGGAGTAGCCCATGTGGCGAGTTGCGGATCAGTCGAGAGCGGCTGTAAGCCTGATTTCACCCTGATGGCGAGCCGGATAATGACTAAGTAAGAGCGTAGATTGCGCCTCAGGCTCATACGACAACAAGGCACCTGAAGGGTGCATGGGGCGCATCATGGATTATCAAGTCGAACTCGTGGCTCGCGCGTTTTACGATGCTGAGCATGAAGACTATTCGTGGGACGGCGAGTCGGAAGTCGTCAGGGATGAGTTCCGCGAATATGCTCGCAACGCCATCAACCTTCTTCACGAGGATATTGGCATTCTGATCATGGCTCTGCAGCGCGCGACGGCTGCCGAGAATCCCGAGCGGGCGAGAGCCGCAGCCTGAACTGCTCACTTATCGGTGTGATGAGGGGATCGGCCGCTCACGGCGCGATCCCCTTCGCACGGACGCGCCTGCTTGATCGGATCGGTTCAGTGCGCGTCCGGCGGCAGGTCCGCGATGCGCTTGATTTCATAGACGGCCAGCATCAGGACGATCGACATCACAACCAGCCCGAGAGCATTGGTGAGGACGCTGGCGCTTACCCCGGACGCCGAGGAGACGATGGCCAGCAGAAGCAAAAAGGGCAGGCCGAGGGCAATGGCCATAACGGCAAGGAAAGACCGGGTCATCGAAGCAATCCTCACGGTTTGAAAGCTTCTTAGTAGGCTTCGAATCGTGGAGAAATTAGGGTCGAGCTTGCGACCCTTTCGAGCCTTTGCCTCGCTGCCGCAAAAGCGCCGATGCAGCTCAAGGCTGCTCTAGAAATCCCAGCGCTGAGCCTTGGAGACGAGAAAGTCGCGGAAGACCTGGACCCGCGCGACGGAGCGCATCTCCTCGGGATAGACCAGGTAGCTGTCGAGCGACGGCATCTCCACATCGCGCAGCACCTGCTTCACCCTCGGATTGGTGCTCATGGCATAGTCGGGAGCCATCCCGATTCCGGCGCCGTTCTCGATGGCCTGCCTGAGGGCGAGGCTGTCGTTGACCACCAGCCGGCTGGCCCGCGGATCCTTCGGATCGCGGCCAAGATGCGTCAGGCTGTGCAGGTCCAGGATGAAGGCGGGCTGATCGCCTCCCAGGCAGACGATCGCATGCCTGTCGAGATCCGTAATGGTTTCAGGCTCACCGAAGCGCTCGATATAGGCGTGCGCCGCATAGGCATGATACTGGACGGTGAAGAGGCGGCGCTGGATCAGGTCGGGCTGGGCCGGGCGGCGCAGGCGGATGGCGATGTCGGCCTGGCGCATGGCGAGATCGAGCTCATCGTTGGTGAGGATCAGCTGGATGCGCACGTCGGGGTAAAGATCGAGAAACTCCGTGATGCGCCGCGCGAGCCAGATCCCGCCGATGCCCACGGTGGCCGTGACCCGCAGATCCCCGGCCGGCCGCTCGCTCGTCTCCGTCAGGCGCTGGCGCGTCTCCTCCAGGCGAAGGCGGATGTCCTGCGCGGCCCGGTACAGCACGTCTCCGTGCTCCGTCAGCACGAGCCCGCGCGGGTGCCGGTGAAAGAGCGGAACCTTCAGGTCGTGTTCGAGGGCGCTGATCTGCCGGCTCACCGAGGATTGGTTGACGCCCAGCTTTTCGCCGGCGCGGGTGAAGTTTCCGGCGCTGACCACTTCGTAGAACAGCCTGATCTTGTCCCAGTCCAAGGCGGATCCCTAACCAGTGAGGCGGCATAGGATGCCGCGGGCAGGCCAGAGAAGAATCCTGCAGGCCCTCAGGTCAAGCCCCGGTCCGGCACGGATCGTCAGCTCCCGGCTTTCGCGCACGGCGCATCGGACCGCTCGGACAACGAAAAAGCCCGGGGAGTTGTCCCCGGGCGTTGTTTGTTTTGTTCGTGTTCGGTTTAGTGTCCAGAGGTGGACTGGGCCGATTTCTGCGGGTTGTAGTCCTTGAACACGGCCGGGTTGTCGGGCCCCTCCACCTGCAGAATGCCCGCCAGGCCACGCTCCACCCGGCTCAAGGCATGGTCCACCAGGATGTAGTTGCCGGGCACCTCCACCTTGAAGTCCACCACGCTCGCCCCGCCCGGAGGCGTGGTGATCGTCTGCACGTCCTTCATGGGCGAGCTCAAGGAGGCCATCGGATAGGCCTTGTCGAAGATCTCCCCGATCACGTGGAAGGACGAGGTGTAGTTCGGGCCGCCCACCCCGAAGTAGATCCGCACCGTCTCGCCCACCTTGGCTTTCAGCGGGTTCTTCTTGAGCGCATCGGTCGAGCCGTTGAAGACGAAGTATTCCGGCCGCTCGCTCAGAAGCTTGTCGATGCTCTCCTCCAGGAGGCCTTTGGTGCCATAGGCCTGCTCGGTGTAGAGCTCGCCCTGCATCACGTAGTACTCGTGGTCCACCTTGGGCAGGCCCTCCTCCGGCTCCACCAGGATCAGCCCGTACATGCCGTTGGCAATGTGCGAGGCCACCGTGGGCGTGGCGCAATGGTAGACGTACAGGCCCGGATTGAGCGCCTTGAACTCGAAGCCGCGGGTCTCGCCGGGAGCAGCCTCCGTGGCCTTGGCACCGCCGCCGGGGCCTGTGACCGCATGGAAGTCGACGTTATGCATCATGACGCTGTCGTCGGCGTTCTTCATCTTGACTTCGACCGTGTCGCCCACGCGTACCCTAACGAAGGGTCCAGGCACCTTCCTGTTGAAGGTCCAGTAGTGGTAGCTGGTGCCGTCCGCCAACTCGCCGGTGACCTCGACGGTCTCCAGGTCGACCTTGACGCGCTGCGGTCCGCGCTTGCCGAGGGGGCCGGGCAGGTCGGAGGGCAGGCGCACCACGCTCACAGGGGCGGCGCTTGCGGTCGAGGCGGAGCCGTGCAGGTGGGGAGTCGCGGCGGCAAGCTTGTCGCCGGCGAAGGCCGGCAGGGAGAGCCCGGCCGTGGTAGCAAGGGCAAGAGCGGCAGCGGTCGCAAGCAGCGGCCGGCGTCCCGAGAACATGCAAAGGGTCATGAGTGTCTCCTGTGTGGGACCGCCTGGCGGATCGTTCTGAGGTCCGTCGTCGGAATGAAGCTTTTCTACTCCCGCATCCCGAACACCTGTTTGTTGCAACGCAAATAAAACGCGGATGATCTCCCTCGCGCGCACTCATTTCGGAGCGGGTGCAGGATCTTGCGAAGATCAGGGAGGGAGCAGCATGCATCCTGCCTCAGGCCGTGCCCGAGGCAGGATGTTCTCGGCGTATTCCTCAAGAGAAATCAGTTGCGGAGGACGGAGAGAGCAGGGGCAATCCAGGCCGAGGCCGCAATCAGAACGAGCCACCCTGCGAACAGGGCGCGCCAGCCTGCGGGCCCGTCCCGGAGCTTGAGGAAATCCATCAGCATGGATCGTCCCTTGACGACGCAGGCAGCGAGCACGATGCCGCTCCCGGCAAGGCCATGGAAGCCGGCATGCCCGGTCACCATGCTCAGAAGCGTGAGAAGAACGAGAAGAGCCCAGGTGCGGGTGGCGTCGCCGACGATTCTCATCGCGGCGTCACCCGACCAGATAGACCAGAGGGAACATCACGACCCACACAAGGTCGACCATGTGCCAGAACGCGGTGCCGGTCTTCAGGCTCTCCAGGCTGGCGTCCAGGGCCACGGCGGCAAGGATGACGATCCCCAGCACGACGTGCATAAGATGGAAGCCCGTGAGGAGAAAGTAGAGCGTGAAGAACATGTCGGTCTCAAGCCCGATTCCCATCCTTCTCTTCGCGGCATATTCGGCGATCTTGACGGCGGCGAACGCACAGCCCAGGAGGATCGCGCCAGCAACGAGAAGCCGCGTTCTGCGCCGGCGCTCAGCGGCGCAGGCTTCGACGGCCAAGGCGGCGAGCCATCCGCTGGTGATCAGGATGATCGTGTTCATGCCGCCCAGGGTGGGATCGAGCTGCGCCCGGCCTGCCGCGAAGACCTCCGGATGAACGGCGCCCGTGACTGCAAACGTGATAAAGAGCAAGCCGAAGGTCACGATTTCCGTCAGGATCAGAACCCACATCATGGGGTGCCCCGGCAGATCCGAGAGCATGCCCCAGGAGCGGCTGTCTTCCGACGTGATCACCGGTTCCGGCAACGATCAGGCAGCCGCACGGCTGATGCGCACGCGCCAGAGCTCCGGCCCTGCCTCCTCATAGTCCCATTCGAAGGCGCCAGGGTAGTTCACGTTGAACTGGTACAGAAGGGGTCTCGGGTCGTGATCGTTCACGAGCACGAACCCTTCGCCCTCGCGAAGCCGGTCGAAGGTGCTGAAGACCAGAGGGTGACGCATCCGCGGCATGATCTGGCGGACGTCGATGAGGGTTTGGGGCGCGTTGCAGCTGCACATCGGACGATCTCCTGAGGGACTGCCGCGCGGGGAGCGGCTCTTCCTTCGAACGCCAGATCCCTCGCCGATGCGCCCCGGATCTTCTTTGCTCCACCGCAAGGAAATTGCCGATCCTTGCACCCGCCCGGTTTTGTTGATGCCGCGCAAAGACGGGCGGCTGAAATCGGGGACAATGACCCCATGCTGTCATTCACCCTCTCAAGCGAGGCCTCCATGCCCGTTGAAGCCACCCAGCTCGTCGACGACGTCATGCGGCGCTGGCCTGCGACGATCCGTGTTTTCCTGAAGTATCGCATGCATTGCGTCGGTTGCCCGATCACGTGCTTCCATACGGTCAGCGACGCATGCCGCGAGCACAACGTCGATCAGGCAGAGTTCCTGGATGAGCTCAATGCCAGCGTCGAGCAGGGTCCCGCCGTCGATGTGGCCGAGTGCGCCGTCACGACAGCCCGCTGGCCGTCTTGAATCCGGACGCCTCTGCCTTGCCTCCCGGCCCTGCCCGGATGCGGTCAGGTGCTTCGCCGTTCGACCAGCACATGGCCCGTGTCCACAATGCGCGCAGATCCGTCAGGGGGCTCCCCGTGGATGCTGCTGAGGATCAGACGGGCCGCCTCCCTTCCGATCAGATCCCCTGAGGGGCGGATGGTGGTCAGGGAGGGAATGCACGAAGCGCTGAAATCGAGGTCGCCGAAGCCCAGTATGGCGATGCTCTCCGGAACGGCGATGCCCCGGCGCTGACATTCGAAAAGAGCGCCGAGAGCGATCAGGTCGTTCGAGCAGGCGATGCCGTCCAGGTCAGGGATCTGCTGCAGGGCCCGGTTCAGCAGGAGGGATCCGGCTTCCACCGTGGCGGCGCCCGGATGATTGATGATCTCGCAGGTTCGCGGCTCGCCTTGTCTTGCCTCCTCCACGAACCCGCTGGCCCGCTTCGCCGCCCGGTGATCCTCCTGCATGCGGGCGCCGAGGAAGGCCAGGGTGCGGCGCCCCTTGGAGAGCAGGTGGCGTGCAGCGGTCGCTCCGACCTGCGGATGCGAGAACCCCACCGCCATGTCGATCGGATCCGCTCCGAGTTCCCACATTTCGACGACGGGAACACCGCTGGCCTGCAGCAGCTTTCGGGTTCCGGCGCTGTGGGAGAGCCCGGTCAGGACCACGGCGGCCGGCGCCCAGGACAACGCCGTGCGCACCAGGGCCTCCTCCTGCTCCTCGCCATACTCGCTGTGGCCGAGGAGCACCTGGAACCCCTCCGCGACGAGCGCGGACTGAAGGCTCGAGACGGTTTCGGCGAAGAAGGCATTGCGAATCGAGGGCACGATGACGCTGACGACCTTGGAGGATGCCGCCGCCAGGCCTCCGGCCACGAGATTGGGAACATAGCCCAGGGCCGCGATGGCCCGGGCAATCTCCTGGCCTGCCGCAGGGGAAACGGCCGCAGGCTTGCGAAGATAGAGCGAGACGGTGGATGGGGAGACCTGGGCCAGCTTGGCCACATCCATCATCGTGACGCGCTGCATCTTGCGCCGTCTCCGAGGCGTTCGATCTCGCAAGCTGCTGCTGTGAGCGTCCATCCGCTTCCCTCTCGTAGCGCTCCGATGAAAGAGGCTGCTGTACTATAGGGTGTCTTTGCCCGGTATTGAAGCCAAAACTCGCTATATAGAACCAAACTTGTGCTCTTTTACGTAAAAGAGCGCCCGGCTGCTGACCTCAACTGCCAGCTTGCGCAACCTGGATCGTAGCGCTATGATAGACTCAATAAACCACTTCGCCGGATGCCGGCGGCAGGGGCAGGAGCGCAGGCAAGGTGCTCTTTGCGCAGCAGAACAACAGGGAGGGAGCATGTCGTCGGTCAGCTTCCGCAAGCTTGAGAAGAGTTACGGTGCCCTCCGGATCGTGAAGGGCATCGACCTGGAGATCGAAGATCGCGAGTTCGTCGTGCTGGTCGGCCCCTCCGGCTGCGGCAAGTCGACGACGCTGCGCATGCTGGCCGGCCTCGAAAGCATCAGCGGCGGCGAGATCCGGATCGGCGAGAGGGTGGTGAACAAGCTGCCGCCCCGCGAGCGCGACATCGCCATGGTGTTCCAGGATTACGCGCTCTATCCCCATAAGACGGTCTACGAGAACATGGCTTTCAGCCTGAAGGTGCGCGGCATCCCGGCGGCCGAGATCAAGCCCCGGATCGCTCAGGCGGCGGAAATGCTCGGCATCTCCCAGCTTCTCGACCGCAAACCCTCACAGCTCTCCGGCGGCCAGCGTCAGCGCGTGGCCATGGGCCGCGCCATCGTGCGCCGGCCCCAGGTCTTCCTCTTCGACGAACCGCTCTCCAACCTCGACGCGAAGCTGCGCGGCCAGGTGCGCACCGAGATCAAGCGGCTTCACCAGGCCATCGGCACCACCATCATCTACGTCACGCACGACCAGGTGGAGGCGATGACGCTCGCCGACCGAATCGTGATCCTCAAGGGCGGAGAGATCGAGCAGGTCGGCACGCCCGACGAGGTCTACAACAACCCGGCCAGCGTCTTCGTCGGCGGCTTCATCGGCTCGCCCGCCATGAACTTCGCCAAGGGCACGATCCGCGGCGGACGGGTGGCGTTCGACGGCGGTTCCCACATCCCGCTGACCGCAAAGGCTGCAGGCAAGGCCCAGGGTCTCGAGGGGCGGGAGGTCGTCGTCGGTATCCGCCCCGAACACTTCGTTCCGGCCGGCGAGGGGCATGGCCTCTCGGGTCGCGTGCAGGTCGTCGAGCCCTTGGGCTCCGACACGCTCATCCATTTCGCTTTTGGATCGGCCACCCTGACGGCGCGCGTCGCGCCGGAGCTGCGGCCGCATCCCGGCGAGACCTTGTCCATCGGTGTCGATCCATCCCGGATTCATCTGTTCGATGCGGCAACGGAGCGGTCGCTCGCCTAGGAGAGCGTATCGCAGCAACAAGAAGAAGGCGATGTGAGCCGATCGCAGTCACCTTCCATGGAGGAACACATGAACTTCAAGACAACCACGACGCTGCTGCTTGCCGGCGCGGCGTTCGGGCTGACGGCCTCCGCCGCCACGGCCCAGACCAACCTGCGCGTCTTCGTCTCCAGCCAGCACCGCCCCGACGTGTGGCGCAAGGCCTTCGACATGTACGAGGCCAAGAACGCGAACGTGAAGGTCACCATCGAGACCGGCGGCAACACTTCGGAGCAGCAGGCGCAGTACCTCAACACCGTCATGACCGCGAAGGATACCTCCCTCGACGTCATGATTCTGGACGTGATCCGCCCGGCGCAATATGCCGCTGCCGGCTGGACCGTGCCTTTCAACGAGGTGCTCGGCAACGATGCCGCCAACTACATGAAGCGCTACCTCCCGGCCTATGCGGAGGCGAACACCGTCGATGGCAAGATCGTGGCCCTGCCGGCTTTCGCCGACGCCATGTTCCTCTACTATCGCAAGGATCTGCTGGAAAAGCACGGCATCCAGCCGCCGCAGACCTGGGATCAGCTCGCCGCCGCCGCCAAGAAGATCACCGAGGCCGAGAAGGACCCGAACCTGCAGGGCCTCTCCTTCCAGGGCAGGGCGATCGAGGGCGCGGTCTGCACCTTCCTCCTGCCCTACTGGAGCATGGGCAAGCAGCTCGTATCCGACGGCAAGCTTTCCTTCGACAAGGAAACTGCGGTGAAGTCGCTGAAGCTGTGGAAGGACTTTGTCGACCAGGGCGTCGCCAAGAAGAACATCGCAGAGGTGGCGACCGACGACACCCGCAAGGAGTTCCAGGCCGGCAACGTGGTCTTTGCGGTGAACTGGTCCTATGCCTGGGGGCAGTTCCAGGGCGCCGAGTCCGCCGTGAAGGACAAGGTCGGCGTGGTGAAGCTGCCGGCCGTGCAGGGTGGGCAGTCGGCCTCCTGCCTCGGCGGCTGGGAATGGGGCGTGTCGGCCTATTCCAACAACAAGACCGAGGCCCAGAAATTCGTGCAGTTCCTGTCGAGCCCGGAGGTTTCGGAGTTCATGGCGATCAATGCCGCCCTGCTGCCGCAGTTCCCGGAGGTCTACACGGATGCCGACGTGACCAAGGCGGTGCCGTGGTTCGCCAGTGCCCGCCCGGTGGTCGAGACCGCCAAGGCGCGTCCGGTGACGCCGCGCTACAACGAGGTGAGCGAGATCATTCGCACCACCGTCAACGCGGTTCTCGCCGGCCAGCAGACGCCTGAGGAAGGCGCCACGCAGATGGAAGGCCGCCTGCGCCGCGTGCTGCGCTGAGGCTCGAAAACCCAAGACCTTCGACGGACGCCCGCGGGCGTCCGTCCTCCACCTCCGACCCGGCAGGATGAGGACCATGGCAACAGCCAGCGAAACGACCCTGGTAAGGGCGCCCAGCGAGAGCGGCACGAAATGGTGGACGCGTTTCCTCGATCCGAGCGAGCGGACCCTTGCGGTGCTGTTGCTCATGCCTGCGGCGCTTCTGCTGACGCTCATCATCGTCTATCCCGTCTGCCGTCTGATCTGGACGAGCTTCCAGAATCTATCCCTGACCTCCGGCGTGCCCGCGAGCTTCGCGGGGCTCGAGAACTACGCCCTCATGCTGGAAGACCCGGTGTTCTGGGAGACCACCTGGAACACGGTTCTCATCACGCTCATCACCGTTCCCGGGGCGCTGCTCGTGGGCCTGGGGCTTGCTCTCATGGCGAACCTGCCGTTCAACGTGAAGTGGCCCGTTCGCCTGTCGCTGCTCATTCCGTGGGCGCTCCCGCTCTCCTTCGCCGGCCTGATCTTCGCCTGGTTCTTCCATTCCGAGTACGGCGTGGTGAACGACGTGCTTCGCCGTCTCGGCATCGAGGGGGTGATCTGGTTCAACTCGGCCAACTGGGCCTTCGCGGCGATCTGCCTGACGATCATCTGGAAAACCTCCTCCTTCATGGCGCTCATCATCCTGGCCGGGCTTCAGACGATCCCGCGCTCGCTCTACGAGGCGGCGGAGGTGGACGGGGCAGGGCGGTTCAGGCAGTTCTTCGAGATCACGCTTCCGCTCCTGAAGCCCTCCATCGTCGTGGCGCTGATCTTCCGCACCATCACCGCGTTGCAGACCTTCGACATTCCCTACACCATGACGCGGGGCGGCCCCGGCACATCCACGGCGACGCTTGCCATGTACATCCACCAGAACACGGTCGACTTCCTCGATCTCGGCTACGGCTCGGCGCTGGCCGTGGTCATGTTCGCCCTCTCCATGGGTGTGACGGCCGTCTACCTGCGCATGATCCGGGCCAAGGGGTGACGCCATGAGCCACGATACGCCTGCCAACCAGTCGATCCTCTCCGGCAAGCCGCTGCGCATCCTGATCGGCTTCATCCTGGTCGTGAACGGCATGTTCCCGGCCCTGTGGATCCTGTTCACGTCGCTCAAGACCGAAGCCGAGCTGACCGTGAAGCCGATCACCTGGCTGCCGCATGCGCCGACGATCGCGAACTATCTGCGCGCCTTCACGGACCAGCCCCTGCTGCTGTTCCTGTTCAACAGCTTCATGGTGGCGATCCTCTCCACCGCGCTGACGCTCTTCATATCCGTGCTCGCCGCCTATGCGCTCGCCCGGCTCCAGATCCGCGGGCGCGACCTCATCCTGTCGGCCATCATCGCCGTGTCGACCTTCCCGCTCGTCACGCTGCTGGTGCCGCTCTTCGAGATCATGCGGGCGCTCGGCCTGCTCAACACCTGGGTGGCCCTGATCCTGCCCTATACGGTGCTGAGCCTGCCGGTCTGCACCCTGATCCTGGTCTCGTTCTTCGAAGGGATCCCCCGTGATCTCGAGAACTCGGCCATGATCGACGGCTGCACCCGCATCGGCGCCCTGTTCAAGGTGGTGGTGCCGCTTTCGGCTCCGGGCGTCTTCACGGCGGGCATCCTCGCCTTCGTCAATGCCTGGGACGAGTTCCTGCTCGCGCTTTCGTTCAATTCCAACCCCATGCTGCGCACGCTGCCCGTCGGCATCACGCTCTACCAGGGCGAGTTCGCCTTCCCATGGCCGGTGATCTCGGCGGCGCTCGTCGTCGGCATCGTGCCCGTCGCGGTCCTGATCGTGATCTTCCAGGAGCGCGTCGTGTCCGGCCTCACCTCCGGCGGCATCAAGGGATAAGGACATTTGCCATGACACGCCGAACGATCGGGGAGCTGCGGAGTCAGCGCTGGTTCGCCTCCGACGACATGCGCGGCTTCGCGCACCGCCAGCGCACGCAGCAGATGGGCATGCGGCGGGAGGAGTTCCTCGGAAAGCCCGTCGTCGCCATCGTCAACACCTGGAGCGACCTCAGCCCCTGCCATTCCCACCTGCGCGACCGCGCGGAGGCCGTGAAGCGCGGCGTCTGGCAGGCCGGCGGCTATCCGGTGGAACTCCCGGCGCTTTCGGTCGGAGAGGTGATGGTGAAGCCCACCACCATGCTCTACCGCAACTTCCTGGCCATGGAGGTGGAGGAGCTCCTGCGCTCCCATCCCATCGATGGCGCCGTGCTGCTCGGCGGCTGCGACAAGTCCACGCCGGGCCTGCTCATGGGCGCGATCAGCATGGACATCCCGGTGATCTACTGTCCGGCAGGACCCATGTCGAACGGGCAGTGGCGCGGGCAGAAGACGGGAGCCGGCACCCATACGAAGAAGTATTGGGACGAGCTTCGCGCCGGCAACATCACACAGGCCGATTGGGTCGATCTGGAGAGCCGGATGACCCGCTCCATCGGCACCTGCAACACCATGGGGACGGCGTCCACGATGACGTCCATCGTGGACGCCATGGGCTTTACGCTGCCGGGCGCCTCCTCCATTCCCGCGGCAGACAGCGGCCACCCGCGCATGGCCTCGGCCTGCGGCGAGCGCATCGTGGAGATGATTTGGGAAGACCTGAAACCGTCCCGCTTCCTCGATGCCAGAAGCTTCCGCAACGGACTTGTGACCTACATGGCGCTGGGCGGCTCCACCAATGCCGCCGTCCATCTCATCGCCATGGCGCGCCGCGCCGGCATCGATCTCACCTTGGACGACATGTCCGACATGGCGGGGCGTGTGCCGGTCTGCGCCAACCTCTTTCCCTCGGGCGAGTACCTGATGGAGGATTTCTATTTCGCAGGCGGGCTGCCGGCGCTGCTCAAGAAGCTCGAGCGGCATCTCGAGCCCGACGCTGCGACCGTGAACGGCAGGACGCTGGGCGAGAACATCGCCGGAGCCGAATGCTGGAACGACGAGGTCATCCGCGGAGAGGACAATCCGGTCGTGCCGCTCTCGCGCGGCAAGACGCTGGCCGTGCTGCGCGGCAATCTCGCTCCCAATGGCGCCGTCATGAAATCCTCCGCGGCCAACCCGAAATTCCTCAAGCATGTGGGGCCGGCGCTCGTCTTCGACAGCCCCGCCGAGATGAACCGCACCATCGACGATCCGGATCTCGATATTACCGAGGATACGGTCATCGTGCTGCGCAATGCGGGACCCGTCGGTGCGCCCGGCATGCCGGAATGGGGCAACCTGCCGATCCCGAAGAAGCTCTTGAAACAAGGCGTGCGCGATATGGTGCGCATCTGCGACGGGCGCATGAGCGGCACCCATTACGGCACCTGCATCCTGCACGTGGCGCCGGAGGCGGCCGTGGGCGGCCCCCTCGGTCTTCTCAGGACGGGAGACCTCGTGGAACTCGACGTGGAGGCCGGTCGCCTCGACATGCGGGTCGACGAGAAGGAACTGGAGCGTCGCCGCGCTGAATGGAAGCCCGCAGCCTTGCGCTACGAGCGCTCCTTCGCCGCTCTCTACCAGCGCCACGTTTCCCAGGCCGACGAAGGCTGTGATTTCGACTTCCTGGCCACCCGCAGTCTCGTGGCCGAGCCCTCCATCTTCTGAAAGAATTGCCATGGCCGACATCGAAAACCGTTTCAAGGGCTGGCTGAAGGGCGAGGGACCGAAGCCGCCGCTCGGCACCTGGCTCATGGCAGCGGCCCCTGCCACCGCCGAGGCGATGGGCTATAGCGGCTTCGACTTCCTCGTGGTCGATATGGAGCATGTGCCGATCGAGGTGTCGGATCTGGCGCATATCCTGCGCGCCATCGGCTGCACGCCGGCCGAACCCGTGGTGAGGCTCGCCTGGAACGATCAGGTGCTCGTCAAGCGCGTGCTCGATGCGGGCGCCCGAACGGTCATGCTGCCCTTCGTGCAGACGGCCGAGGAGGCGCGCCAAGCCGTCTCCTTCGCGAAATATCCGCCGGAAGGCGTACGCGGCGTCGCCGCCGTGCATCGCGGCTCGCGCTTTGGCCGCGCCACGGACTACCTCAAGCGCGCCAACGATCACGTGGCGGTCATCGTGCAGCTCGAGACGCCGGAGGCCATCGAGCGGCTGCCGGAGATCGCGTCCGTTTCCGGAATCGATGCCTTGTTCGTCGGACCGGGCGATCTCGCCGCATCCATGGGGCATATCGGCAACATCGCCCATCCCGAGGTCCAGGCGCTGATCGAGAGGGCTGCCGCGATGGCGCAGAACGCCGGGAAGCCTGTCGGCATCGTTGGCCCCAATCCCGACATGGTGCGGCGATTCATCGGCTACGGCTACAGCTACGTGGCGGTTGCCTCCGACATTGCCATGATGACGGGCCGCGCCTCCGAATGGCTCGGTTCCCTGCGGGACCAGCCTGCCCCGGCAAGCGCTCCGGCTGCGGCTTATTGAGGATCGAGGCGATGCCCCTGACGGTCGAGCTCGACCTCCGAGCCCAACTGGGCGAGTGCCCGATTTGGTCCGCCGAGGAGCAGGCGCTGTACTTCGTCGACATCAAAGGTTGCGCGCTCCATCGCTACAAACCCGCGAGCGGAGCGCACGACGTCACACCCATGCCCGAGGAGATCGGCTGCATCGGGTTCAGGAAGGGCGGCGGCTTCATCGCAGGCTTCCGCTCCGGCTTGTGGCTCCTCGATTCCCGAGGCCGGCGCGAGAGGAAGCTCGCCGATAATCCGGAGAACCAGAGCACCAGCCGCTTCAACGATGGCCGTGTCGATCCGGCAGGACGCTTCCTCGCCGGCACCATCGACGAGCCGAAGGAGGGCGGCAAGGCGCATCTCTACCGCTACGACCAGCGCGGGCTCGCGACGCTGGCGGGAGGATTGCTGACCTCGAACGGCGTCGCCTTCTCGCCGGACGGCCGCACCCTCTACCACTCCGACACGCCGACCTTCACGGTGTGGCGCTATGCCTACGATCCTGCAAACGGCGAGGCGAGGGACAAGACCCTGTTCGTGCGCCTTCAGCCCACCGAAGACGACCGGGGGCGCCCCGACGGCGCGGCCGTGGATGCGGAAGGCTGCTACTGGACTGCCCTGTTCGAGGGCGGGCGCGTTCAACGCTATGCTCCCGATGGAGCCCTGTTGGCGGAATACGCCGTTCCGGCCCGTTGTCCCACGATGGTGTGCTTCGGCGGGCCCGATCTGAGAACGCTCTATGTGACCTCCGCCCGCACCGGCCGGTCGGAGGACGAGCTTAAGACCTTTCCCCATTCCGGCAGCCTGTTTGCCATGCCGGTCGATGTGCCGGGCCTGCCCGAATCCCGTTTCGATCCGTCCGTTTAAGGCCGTTTTGCGATGTCCTTCGATTACAGCACGGTTCAATACCGCTCCCTTGAAGCCAAGTCCGTCGTCATCACCGGAGGAGCATCGGGGATCGGCGAGGAGATGGTGAGAGCCTTCGTGGCGCAGGGCGCCCGCGTCTCCTTCATCGATATTGCCCGCGAAGCTGGGGCGGCGCTCGCCGGCGAGACGGGAGCGGCCTTCCATGCCTGCGACGTCGCCGACATTCCCGCCCTGCGCGAGGTTCTGGCGCGGATCGAAGGCGATGCTGGCGGTGTGGACGTTCTCGTCAACAATGCAGGCAGGGACGACCGCCACGACATGGCCGAGGTGGAGCCGGATTACTGGCGCCGCGCGCTGGCGCTCAACCTCGACCACCAGTTCTTCGCCACCCAGGCCGTGTCGAAGGGCATGGCAGCGCGCGGCGCGGGCTCGGTCATCATGCTCGGCTCCATCTCGTGGATGCGCGGCCGCCCGGGCATGGTCGGCTACACCACCGCGAAGGCGGCGATCAACGGCATGACCCGCACTCTCGCCCGCGAGCTGGGGCCCGCCGGTATCAGGGTGAACTGCATCGTGCCGGGTGCGATCCTGACGGAGCGCCAGAAGCAGCTCTGGCTCACGCCGGAGCTGAACCAGCAGTTCCTCGATCTCCAAGCGCTGAAGTTCCGGCTCGATGCCAGCCATGTCGCCAGAATGGCCCTCTTCCTCGGATCCGACGAAAGCGGCGGCTGCACCGGCGCCAACTTCATCGTCGATGCCGGCCTGACGCAGAATTGAGACGATCCATGCAGATCCAGACCACCTCCACCGGCTTCGACCTCATCCTCGACGGCAGGCCGATCCTGCGCCACCGGAGCGAAGCGCCCTGCCTCTTCGTCGGTCGGGGCGACGCGCGGATGGACATGTACCGCGGCAATTTCGACATCGAGGATTACTTCATCGAGCGCACGCCCCTGGTGCATGCGGCAGTGTCAGGTTCCGAGATCGCCTTCTCCGCGGCCCCTGGCCAGCCAGCCCGCCTGGTGCTTCAGGTGTCGGGCGACGGGCGAAACGGCGCTCTCCACGTGAGGACGGATGACAGCTCCATCAACCGCATCTGGCTTCGCGTGCATGCGGAGCAGGGGGAGCATGTCTGGGGCGGCGGCGAGCAGATGTCCTATTTCGACCTGCGCGGGCGCCGCTTTCCCCTGTGGACATCGGAGCCCGGCGTCGGCCGTGACAAGACGACGGAGATCACCTTCAGGGCGGATGTCATGGGCAAGGCCGGCGGCGATTACTGGAACACCAACTACCCGCAGCCGACCTATCTCTCCTCGCGCCGCTACGCGCTGCATGTGGAGACCACGGCTTATTCCGCCTTCGACTTCCGGCGCCCCGACTTCCATGAGATCGAGATCTGGGCCGTGCCCGAGCGCATCGAGCTCACCGCGCGGCCGACCTTCATCGCCCTGGTCGAGGCCATGGCCGAGCGCTTCGGGCGTCAGCCGCCCCTGCCGGAATGGGTCTATGGCGGTGCGATCATCGGGCTGAAGGACGGGGCCGGTTCCTTCGACAGGCTGGAGCGCATCGTCGCGGCCGGCACGAAGGTGTCGGGCCTCTGGTGCGAGGATTGGGTGGGCCTGCGCCACACCTCCTTCGGGGCGCGCCTGTTCTGGGACTGGAAGGCGAACGAGGATCGCTATCCGGGGCTGCGCCAGCGCATCGCCGAGCTGGAAGATCGCGGCATCCGCTTCCTCGGCTATGTCAATCCCTATATCGCCGTCGACGGGTCCCTGTTCCCGGAGGCGGAGGCTGCGGGCTATTTCGCGAAGGACGAGAGCGGCAAGACGGCTCTCGTGGATTTCGGCGAGTTCGATTGCGGCGTCGTCGATTTCACGAACCCGGAGGCCGCCTCCTGGTTCGCCGAACGCGTGATCGGCCAGAACATGATCGATTACGGGCTCTCCGGCTGGATGGCCGATTTCGGCGAGTACCTGCCCATCGACGTGAAGCTTGCCAACGGGATCGATGCCAGGATCATGCACAATGCCTGGCCGACCCTTTGGGCCGAGGTGAATGCCCGCGCCGTGGAGAGCCGCGGCAAGCGCGGCGAGATCCTGTTCTTCATGCGCGCTGGCTTCACCGGCGTGCAGCGGCACTGCCCCCTGCTCTGGGCGGGAGACCAGTCGGTGGACTTCACCCGCCACGACGGTCTCGTGACCGTCATTTCCGGCGCGCTCTCGTCGGGGCTCCTGGGCAACGCCTATCACCACTCGGATATCGGCGGCTACACCAGCCTCTTCGGGAACGTGCGCACCCCGGAGCTGATCATGCGCTGGGCCGAGATGGGAGCCTTCACGCCGGTCATGCGCACCCATGAGGGCAACCGCCCGCGCGACAACCTGCAGATCGACCAGGATCCTGAGGTGCTGTCCCACTTCGCCCGCATGACGCGGATCTACGTGCATCTCGCGCCTTATCTGAAATCCCTGGTGGCGGAAGCTTCCAGCCGTGGTCTTCCGGTCCAGCGTCCCCTCTTCCTGCATTTCGAGGACGATGCCCGCACCTATGCCGTCCAGGAGGCCTATCTCTACGGTCCCGATCTGCTCGTGGCTCCCGTCTGGCAGGCCGGCAAGGCCGAATGGTCCACCTATCTGCCTGCAGGGGCCGACTGGATCCATGTGTGGTCGGCTCAGACATTTGCAGGTGGACAGGAGGTGACGGTGCCTGCACCATTGGGCGAGCCGCCGGTGTTCTACCGGGCCGGGTCGACCTTCGCGAGCCTGTTCGCAGATCTGAGGAATGCCTGAACCATGTCGCTTGCGGCGCTCATCGGCTTTCTTGCGCTGGCGGGCGCCGCTGCCTACGCGCAGACCCTGACGGGCTTCGCCTTCGGGCTCATCACCATGGGGGGCGTGGGGCTGACCGGCCTGCTGTCGCTGCCGGACGCCGCCATGATCGTGAGCGTCCTCACCCTGGTGAACGCCACGCAGATGCTGCTCAAGGGCTGGCGGGATGTGGCCTGGCGTGAATTCGCCTTCGTCATGGCCGCCAGCATCCCCATGCTCTTCGTCGGATACTGGCTCCTGGAATGGCTTGCCGACACCCAAGCCGATCTCCTGCGCCTGCTCCTCGGCGTAGCCATCGTGGTGTCGAGCCTGCAATTGGCGCGCAAACCCGAACCTCTGGCAAGGCCGTCGGGCGACGGATCGTTCGTGTTCTTCGGAGCCGTCGCCGGGGTCATGGGCGGCATGTTCTCGACGGCAGGACCGCCGCTCGTCTATCATTTCTACCGTCAGCCCATGACCCTGGTGAAGATCCGCGAGACCCTGGTGACGGTGTTTGCACTCAATGCGGTGTTCCGAATCGGCCTGGTTGTTGTTTCGGGCAACCTTCCGCCTGCCTCGACCTTGACCGGTCTTCTCGCCATTCCCTCGGTCATGGGCGCCACCTATGCGGCGCGCCGCTGGCCGCCTCCGGTTCCGGCGCCGACCATGCGGCGCATCGTTTTCGTCCTTCTCTTCCTGTCAGGCGTATCGCTTGCGGCGCCTGCCGTTTTCCGACTTTTGGGAGTTTCTCCATGACCACAGCCCTGCGCTCTGCCGGTACCCATTCCCTCGGTCTCCGGGATCCCTCGCTCCTGGAGTTTCGCGCGCCCGTGGCGGGCGAGTGGATCGAGGCTCGGGAAGGCCGGCGTTTTGCGGTCACCGACCCGGTTGACGGCTCGCTCATCGGCCATGTGCCCGATCTCGGGGCGGAGGAGGCCCGCCGGGCCATCGACATGGCGCACGCCGTGCAGCCCGAATGGGCGCGGCGAACCGCGAAGGAGCGCAGCCGCATCCTGCGCCGCTGGTACGATCTCATCATCGAGCATGCCGACGACCTGGCGCTGATCCTCACCACCGAGCAGGGCAAGCCGCTCGCCGAAGCCAAGGCCGAGGTGGTCTCCAACGCCGCCTATATCGAGTGGTTCGCGGAAGAGGCCAAGCGCATCGACGGCGACGTCATTCCCGGCGCGACGCCCTCCCAGCGCATCCTGGTGCTCAAGCAGCCGGTCGGGGTATGCGCGGCCATCACCCCCTGGAACTTTCCCAATGGCATGATCACCCGCAAGGTCGGTCCGGCGCTGGCGGCCGGCTGCACCATGGTGCTCAAGCCTGCCGCCCAGACCCCGCTCTCGGCGCTCGCATTGGCCGTGCTGGCCGAGCGGGCGGGCGTGCCGAAGGGAGCCTTCTCGGTGATCACCGCCACGCAGGCCCAGCCCATCGGCGAAGAGTTCTGCCGCAACCCGAAGGTGGCCAAGATCACCTTCACCGGCTCCACCAATGTGGGCCGCTGGCTCATGCGCGAGGCGGCGGGCGGCATCAAGCGCCTGTCGCTGGAGCTGGGGGGCAACGCACCTTTCATCGTGTTCGACGATGCCGATCTCGATGCGGCTGTGGAAGGGGCGCTCGCCTCCAAGTTCCGCAATGCCGGCCAGACCTGCGTCTGCGCCAACCGCATCTACGTTCAGGAGGGCATCGTGGAGACCTTCGCCGCGAAGCTCGCCGAGAAGGCGGCGGGCCTGAAGCTCGGGCGGGGCACCGAAGCCGGGGTCGCCATGGGGCCGCTGATCGACGACCGGGCGGTGGCGAAGATGGAGGAGCATGTGGCCGATGCGCTTGCCGGGGGAGCTCAGGTGCTGGTCGGAGGCAAGAGGTCGAGCTTGGGCGGCACCTTCTTCGAGCCGACCGTCATGACGGGGATCCGGCAGGGCATGAAGGTGACCCGGGAGGAGACCTTCGCACCTCTGGCGCCGATCATCGCGTTCCGGGACGAGGCGGAGGTGATCGGGATGGCAAACGACACGGAGTACGGGCTGGCCTCCTACTTCTATGCGCGCGACATGGCGCGGGTGTTCCGGGTGGCGGAGGCGCTGCAGAGCGGGATGGTGGGGGTGAACACGCCCGCGCTCGCCAACGAGATGGCGCCTTTCGGCGGCGTGAAGCAGTCGGGCCTCGGCCGGGAGGGCTCGAAGTACGGCATCGAGGGCTTCCTCGAGATCAAGTACGTCGCCCTCTCAGGGTTGTGACATCATCCAGGAAGATGCTGCCATCTCCCGCTCAGGACGATCCGAGCGGGAGAATGCGGGTTTGCGAGGGCAAGGCTCCCGGTGCTAGGAGTTTACGGAATCTTAACCATACGTAAGCCCCCGTCCCCATGTACGACTACATCCTCGTCTATTACATGCTGACCGCAATGACCGCGGCTCCGGTGGCGGGGCAGCCCCTGCGCAATCTCCCGCGCCCCGATGCCTGGAGCCGGGTTGCGGCGGTCAGCGTGAACGAGCGTTTCGGAAGTCTCGATTCCTGCCGTCAGCGGATCGAGTCCATCCGCTACCGCGTGGCACAGACCAATGTGCCGAGCGAGCGGTTCGAACTGGATTGCCATCCGGTGCCGCGCAGCGGAGGCCAGGCAATTCCTGCCGGCTGATCCGTCGCACTGAGACGGCTATGGGGTTGCAGCCGGGCTCTCGGCCGCCTGGGCGCCAGCGCAATACTCCCCGCCCTTGCTGGGCTTGGTTCCGTTCGGGCAGTTCGCCCGCGTCAAAACCCACTGGTTCCGGGGTGCGAGCACGCAATAGGTGCCGTCGGCGGTGCTCACGTATTCCGGGGGGCAGATCCCAGGGTTGCGGATGGAGTTCGGGATGTTCATCACGCAGAAGGAGCCGTTCGGCCGCAGCTTCGCCGGGCATGCACCCTCACCGTAGAAGGGCTGAGCGAGAGCCGGCGTCAGGAGGAGGCTCAACGGAAGGGCTGATGCGATCAGGAGGCGCATGGATCTACTTATCGTAAGGTCAAGCTTCCCCATAGCAACCTTTCCGCTACGGAAACATCCCCTCGGCTCCGGCTTTCTGCCAATGCCGGATCGGGTTTGACGGCAGGTTCCGGCTTCACGAGGCCTGGAGCCACCGGCGCGGCTTGCTGCGTTCGCCTGGCGCGCCGGAGAGAGCCCGGCAGAGTTCCGCCATCGAAGCAAGGTTGTGGATCGGCCGGAACTCGTCCACATGCGGCAGCATGGCACGGATGCCGGAGGCGCGGGCCTCGAAAGCCTCGAAGCGCAGAAGAGGGTTCAGCCAGATCAAGCGGCGGCAGGAGCGCCTGAGGCGGTCCATCTCGAAGGTCAGCTCCTTCGTCACCTCGCGCTCGAGCCCGTCGGTGAAGAGCAGGACGACGGCGCCCTGTCCGAGCACCCGGCGAGACCAGAGGCGATTGAAGTCGTGGAGCGCATGGGCAATGCGGGTGCCGCCCTCCCAGTCCTGCACGCGCTTGGCAGCGCGGGCGAGGGCCTCGTCCGGGTCGCGGCTCGTCAGCTCGCGGCTGACATTGGTCAGCCGCGTGGCGAAGACGAAGGAATGGACCCGGCGCCTCTTCTCGGCGACGGCATGCAGGAAATGCAGGAAGAGCCGGGAATAGTCGGCCATGGAGCCCGAGATGTCCATGAGCGCCACCACTGGCGCGTGTCTTACGGCAGGAGAGCGATAGGCCAGGTCGATGGCGGCCCCGCCGCCCCGCAGGGAACGTCGGAAGGTGCGGCGCGGATCGATCCGCCGGCCCCTTGCATCCGGCAGGAAGCGGCGGGTGATCACTTCATCGTCCGGCAGGGACATCTCGGCGATGAGGCGCTTGGCCAGCGCAATCTCGGCAGCCGACATCTGCGCAAAATCCCTGGCCTTCAGGACCTCGCGGTCCGAGACGGTGAGGCGGGCGGAGAATTCCGTCTTCCCGACCGGCTCGGGCTTCTCCTGCCGGGGCGTCGCGAGGGCCTCGGCCACGCGCAGGGCGCCGGCCTGCGGCTTCTTCTCCTCCTTGGCTCCGCCGGGGGCGATGGGCGACATCTGGGCGATCAGCTTCTCGATCAGCGCGCGCCGCCGCCAGAAGACTCTGAAGGCCTGATCGAAAAGGATGCTGTGCTCGTGCCGCTTCACGAAGACGGCATGGAGCGTCCAATAGAAATCCCCGCGCGTCCCGATCCGCGCCGCCTCGACCGCCGCGATGGCATCGAGAACCGCGCCGGGACCGACCGGCAGGCCTGCGGTCCGCAGGGCGCGCGCGAAATAGGCGATGTTGTCTGCAAGCCGGCCTTCGCCGCGCGAAGGATGGGGCTCGATCACCCCGAGGCCCTCAATGCATCCTGAACCCGGTCGAGCATCTCCTTGGCCCGGCTGCCCTGCATCTTCTGGATGTCGTCCTGGTATTTCAGCAGAACACCGAGGGTGTCCGAGACCAGTGCCGGATCGAGCGCCACCGCGTCGAGCTCGACGAGGGCCGAGGCCCAGTCGAGGGTTTCGGCGACGCCGGGTGCCTTGAACAGGTCCTCCCTGCGGATCGCCTGCACGAAGGCGACGATCTCCTGCGACAGGCGCTCCGGCGCGTCGGGAACGCGGCTTGCGAGAATGGCGAGCTCCCGCTCCGCATCCGGATAATCGACCCAGTGATAGAGGCAGCGGCGCTTGAGCGCGTCGTGAATCTCGCGGGTGCGGTTCGAGGTGATGATGACGATGGGCGGGTGCGCTGCCCTCACCGTGCCGAGTTCCGGTATGGTGACCTGGAAATCGGACAGGACCTCAAGAAGGAAGGCCTCGAAGGCTTCGTCCGTGCGGTCGAGCTCGTCGATGAGGAGAACGGGCGCGCCGGCTTTGTCGGGCTCGAGGGCCTGCAGGAGCGGGCGCTTGACCAGATAGCGCTCCGAGAACAGGTCGCCTTCGAGGGCGTCACGGTCCACCGCTCCGCCGGCCTCGGCCAGGCGGATCGCCATCATCTGCCCGGCATAGTTCCACTCGTAGACCGCCGAGGCGATATCGAGCCCCTCGTAGCATTGCAGGCGGATCAGGCGCCGCCCGAGCGCCGACGAGAGCACCTTCGCGATCTCCGTCTTGCCGACCCCGGCCTCCCCTTCGAGAAAGAGCGGCCGCCCGAGCCTCAGGGAGAGAAAGAGAACCGTCGCGAGCGGACGGTCGGCCACATAGCCTGCACCCTTCAGAAGCGCCAGAGTGTCGTCGATGGAACCGGGTTTCTCGGCCACGGGCTTGCTGCTCCTCAAGGGCACGATGCCCGGACCTTCGCCCGGGCATCGAGTCAACGTCTCTCCGATGGGGCCATTCAGCCTCGCGCGGCAGCCGCCTGCACGGCGCGCCGTGCCATGACGCCGACGAGGTGAGCCCGATAGGCGGCATCCGCATGAATGTCGCTGTTCATCCTGTCCTGAGGCACGGCGATGCCGTTCAGGGCGTCGGGAGTGAAGCTTCCGCTCAGCGCCTTCTCCATCTCCGGCACCCGAAACACGCCGTTCGAGCCCGCGCCCGTCACGGCGACGCGCACGCCGTCCGCATGCTTGGCCACGAATACGCCGACGAGGGCGTAGCGGGAGGCCGGGTTGCGGAACTTGGCATAGGCCGCCTGGGATGGGATCGGGAACGAGACCCGGGTGATGATCTCGCCCTCCTCAAGAGCGGTCGTGAAGATGCCCTGGAAGAAGTCATCCGCCGCGACCTTCCGCTGGTTGGTGACGATGGTCGCGTTCAGGGCAAGACAGGCGGCCGGATAATCGGCGGAGGGGTCGTTGTTGGCGATGGATCCGCCGATGGTGCCGCGGTTGCGCACATGCGGATCGCCGATGAGTTCGGCCATCTCGGCAAGAGCCGGAATCGCCTCCTTCACCTCGGCCGAGGTGGCCACCTCCGCATGCTTCATCATGGCGCCGATCGTGACCGCGCTACCGGAGCGCTCAATGCCGCGCAGCTCGGCGATCTGGCCAAGATCGATCAGGTTCGCGGGACCTGCTAGCCGCAGCTTCATGGTCGGCAGGAGCGTGTGGCCGCCGGCGAGGAACTTGGCGTCCTCCGCTCCGCCGGCGAGGCTAGCGGCTTCCTTGACGCTCGTCGGGCGGTGATATTCGAAAGCGTACATTACCGTCCTCCCTTATTCCGCCGCCATGGGCATGCGTGCCTTTTGCGCCGCCCGCCACACCGCCTGCGGTGTCGCCGGCATGGCAATGTCCTCATGGCCGAGGGCATCGGTGATCGCATTGATGACGGCCGGCGGAGCCGCGATGGCGCCGGCCTCGCCGCAGCCCTTGATCCCGAGCGGGTTCGACGGGCAGGGGGTCACCGTCATGCCGACCTGGAAGGACGGCAGGTCGATGGCGCGCGGCATGCAATAATCGTTGAAGCTTGCCGTGATGAGCTGCCCGCTCTGGTCGTAGACCGCGCCTTCGAGAAGCGCCTGACCGACGCCCTGCGCGATGCCGCCATGAACCTGGCCTTCGACGATCATGGGGTTGATGATCACCCCGAAATCGTCCACCGCCGTCCAGCGCTCGATCTTGGTCACGCCGGTGTCGGGATCGATCTCGACCTCGCAGATATGCACGCCGGCCGGGAAGGTGAAGTTGGTGGGGTCGTAGAACGCCCCCTCCTTCAGGCCGGGCTCCAGATCCTGGCCCGAGAACTTGTGGGCGATATAGGCCTGAAGAGCGATTTCGCCGAAGGCCATCGAACGGTCGGTGCCCGCGACGCCGAACCGGCCGTCCTTGAACTCGATGTCGCCTTCCGACGCTTCGAGCACATGGGCCGCCACCTTCTTGCCCTTGGCGATCACCTTGTCGAGGGCCTTGGCGATGGCCGACATGCCCACCGCACCGGAGCGCGAACCGTAGGTGCCCATGCCGAACTGCACCTTGTCCGTATCGCCGTGAACGATGCTGACCTGATCGATGGGAATGCCGAGCCGATCCGAGACGAGCTGGGCGAAGGTGGTCTCGTGGCCCTGGCCGTGGCTGTGCGAGCCGGTGAGCACCTCGACGGAACCGGTCGGGTTGACGCGCACTTCCGCCGATTCCCACAGGCCTACTCCGGCGCCGAGGGAGCCGACCGCCTGCGAGGGAGCGATGCCGCAGGCCTCGATATAGCTCGAGAAGCCGATGCCCCGCAGCTTGCCGCGGCGGGCGCTCTCCTGCTTGCGCTGCTGGAAGTTCTTGTAGTCGGCAAGCTCCAGCGCCTTGTCGAGGGAGGCGGCATAATCGCCCGTGTCGTAGGTCATGATGACCGGCGTCGCGTGCGGGAACTGCGTGATGTAGTTCTTCCGCCGGAACTCCGCCGGATCCTGGCCAAGTTCACGCGCGGTCTTCTCGACGAGGCGCTCGAGCACATAGGTCGCCTCTGGCCGTCCCGCGCCGCGATAGGCATCCACCGGCGCCGTGTTCGTATAGACAGCGTCCACCTCGCAGTAGATCGCCGGAATGTCGTACTGGCCCGACAGGAGCGGGGCGTAGAGATAGGTCGGCACGGAGGAGGAGAAGGTGGAGAGATAGGCACCGAGATTGGCCACGGTGTGCACCCTCAGGCCGATGATCCTGCCGTTCTCGTCGGTTGCCATCTCCGCATGGGTGACGTGGTCGCGGCCATGCGCGTCGGAGAGGAAGGCTTCGGTACGATCGGAGGTCCACTTCACCGGGCGCTTCACCTTCTTCGCCGCCCAGACGCAGACCGTCTCCTCGGCATAGATGAAGATCTTGGAGCCGAAGCCGCCTCCGACGTCGGGTGCGATGACGCGCAGCTTGTGCTCGGGCGCGACGCCGATGAAGGCCGACAGCACGAGGCGGGCCACGTGCGGGTTCTGGCTCGTGGTGTAGAGCGTGTAGTTGTCGGTCCCTGGATCGTACTCGCCCACCGCCGCGCGGGGCTCGATCGGGTTCGGCACCAGCCGGTTGTTGACGAGGTCGATCGTCGTGATGTGCTTGGCCCGCGCGAAGGCGGCTTCCGCCTCGTCCTTGTTGCCGAGATGCCAGTTGAACACCGTGTTGTCGGGCGATACGTCATGCACCTGCGCGGAGGCTTTCGTGGCCTGTGCAGGATCCACCACCGCGGGCAGGACATCGTAATCGACGACGATGGCTTCGGCGGCGTCCTTCGCCTGCGCCAGCGTCTCGGCGATGACGACGGCGACATGGTCGCCCACGTAGCGCACCTTGCCCTGCGCCAGCGCCGGGTGAGGGCCCGCCTTCATCGGCGAGCCATCCTTGGAATGGATCATCCAGCCGCAGATGAGGCCGCCGATCTTGTCGGCGGCGAGATCGTCGCCGGTGAAGACGGCGATCACCCCCGGCATGATCATGGCCGGTCCCGTATCGATGGACCGGATGATCGCATGAGCGTGCGGCGAGCGGAGGAAATAGGCATAGGCTTGGCCGGGCCGGTTGAAGTCGTCGACGTAGCGTCCTTGGCCGGTGACGAAACGCTGGTCCTCTTTGCGGCGGACGGGTGCGCCGATCCCTGTTGCGGTCATGCTATCCTCCCTGGTCTGTGTCTGCCCTCATCGGGAGGCGGAGGCGGGGCTTCGGCAAGAGCGTCCGGAAGGACGTCTGCGCGGAGCGCCGGCAGCCTGCGCCATTGCGTGAGGGCGCGTCGGTCTACTCGGCCGCCTGCCGCAGGAGCGACTGCGCCATTCCCTGAGCGCCGGCGGCGACGGCCTTGACGATGTTGTGATAGCCCGTGCAGCGGCACAGATTGCCTTCCAGCTCGGCCCGGATGGTCTGCTCGTCGAGAGCATGCCCCTTGCGGTTCACGATATCGATCGCGGACATGATCATGCCCGGCGTGCAATAGCCGCATTGCAGGCCGTGATGCTCGCGGAAGGCCGCCTGCATCGGGTGCAGTTCGCCTCCTTCAGCGATGCCCTCGATGGTGGTGACGACGCTCGAATCCGCCTGGACGGCGAGAACCGTGCAGGACTTCACAGCGTGGCCGTTCAGGTGGACCACGCAGGCGCCGCATTGGCTGGTATCGCAGCCCACATGGGTTCCGGTGAGCCTCAAGTTGTCGCGCAGGAATTGAACGAGCAGGGTGCGGGGATCGACGTCTGCGGTGACGGATTGACCGTTCACCGTCAGGGAGACGGTGGTCATGCGTGATATCCTCCTCAGGGGCCGGCAGCCCGGCCAACCTTCAGGTGGTCTCAGGCACCGACAGGTATTCTTGTTGGACGACCGCACGGATGCGGCTCATCGAGGTCAGTGTGGACCGCCCCGTATGAGCGGTCAAGTATCGGCCGGGCCTGCAGGGCGGCCCAGGCAGGTCACTTATGCGGGAGTTTCCGCAGGCGTGAGGATCTTGGCGAAATTCGCAAAGAATTCGTCGGCGTATTTCTTGGCGACGCCGTTGATGAGGCGGCCGCCGAGCTGGGCGATCTTGCCGCCGACATTGGCCTCCACGTCATAAACGAGTCGTGTGCCACCCTCGATCTCCTCGAGGCGAACCTTCGCGCCCCCCTTCGCCCATCCGGCGACTCCTCCCTGACCCTCGCCGCTGATGGTATAGCCGTTGGGCGGATCGAGATCGGTGAGGGTGACGCCTCCCTTGAACGTGGCCTTGACGGGGCCGACCGATACTTTGGCTGTCGCCTGGAACTCCGTATCGCTGATTTTCTCCAGGTCCTGGCAGCCGGGGATGGAGGCCTTCAGAACCTCCGGGTCGTTGAGGGCCGCCCACACCGTCGCCCGGTCGGCGGGAAGCGTGACCTCGCCCTGCATCGTCATTGCCATGCTGTGTTCTCCTCCTGTCAACCAGCCCAGGGTCAGAGTATGGGCAAATCATGCGGCGCGTCACGTACCAAGCGTTGCTGCACTGCACAGGAGAGCCTGCCGGCTGCACGGTGGATTGCGGCTTGCCAGGCCGGTTGCCGTGCGAGGGCCGGTGGTGGCAGTATCGAGCGGCACGCCGCTCCTTCGCGGAGGTTTCATGCTCACGACCGATACGGACATTCTGAAGACGGCTGAATCCTGGAAGCGCGAGGGCAGGGGCGTTGCCATCGCAACGGTCGTGGAGACCTGGGGCTCGGCGCCACGCCCTGTCGGCAGCCACCTCGTGATCGACGGGGATACGAACTTCCTCGGATCCGTGTCCGGCGGCTGCGTGGAGGGCGCGGTGATCACCGAGGCCCTCGATGTGATCGCCGACGGCAAGCCGCGCATGCTCGAGTTCGGTGTCGCCGACGAGACCGCGTGGCAGGTCGGCCTCTCGTGCGGCGGACGGATCCGGATCTATGTGGAACGGGTGGACTAGGACAACGGCATGAGGCTGAGCCTCCTCTCCCAGCTCAACGCAGAGCGCGCCGCCCGGCGCGCGGCCGTTCTCGTGACCGACACCGTTTCGGGCGAGCAGCGCCTCGTGCGGGAGCCGGAGCTTGAAGGCGACGTGCTGGCGGAGGAACTGCGCGAACGGCTGCGCCAGGGAAGGAGCGGCCTCGTCGAACGGGACGGACGCCAATTCTTCCTGACCGTGCAGGCTCCGCCGATAAGGGTGGTCGTCGTCGGCGCGGTTCATATCAGCCAGGCATTGGCCCCCATGGCGAGGGGGCTCGATCTTGACGTCACCATCGTCGATCCGCGCACGGCCTTCGCCACCCTTGAGCGCTTCCCGGATGTGCGTGTGCTGGCTGAATGGCCTGATGCTGTGCTGCCGGAGCTCCGCATCGACCGCTACACGGCCGTCGTGGCGCTGACCCACGACCCGAAGATCGACGACCCCGCCCTTGCCGCAGCCCTGCGGTCGGAGTGCTTCTATGTGGGCGCGTTGGGATCGCGCAAAACCCATGAGCGCCGGGTCCAGCGCTTGTCGGCCGCCGGTTTCACGGAGGCTGACATCGGGCGCATCCATGCACCCATCGGGCTCGACATCGGGGCGGTTTCGCCTGCGGAGATCGCGGTCTCCATCCTGGCCGAGATCGTCGCGACCCTGCGCCAGGAGCGGAGGCGGGCGGCGTGAAGTTCGGCCTTGTTCTCGTCGAGGAAGCCGTCGGCGCCCTGGCCGCCCACAGCGTGCGGGCTGGCGGAACGGTGGTGAAGAAAGGAAGCCTGGTGTCCGAAGAGGTCGCCGCAAGGCTCAAGCAGGCCGGCATCGAGGCGATCATCGCTGCGCGGTTCGAACCCGGCGACATGGGCGAGGACGAGGCGGCATGGCAGCTCGCGCGAGCGCTAGCGGGCGAAAACATCGTCGTCGAGGCGCCCTTCACCGGACGCTCGAACCTCCATGCCGGAACCGCAGGCGTTCTCCTGGTGGACGTGGATGCGATCAACGGCCTCAACGCCGTGGACGAGGCCATGACGGCCGCTACCCTGCCGGCGTACAAGCCTGTGGTCGCAGGAGAGATGGTAGGGACCGTCAAGATCATTCCCTATGCCATACCCGGATCCCTCCTGCGGCAGGGCATTTCCAGGGCCGGCTCCCGTGCCTTGCGCATTGCTCCCTACACCCGTCGCGCGGTGTCGGTGGTCTCGACCGTTCTCCCAGGGCTGAAGCCGAGCATCGTCGACAAGACGCTTGCCGTTTTGGCCAAGCGGCTGGAACCGACCGGCGCCGGCATCGCTCAGGACAGGCGCGTGCCTCACGAAACGGCGGCGCTGGCGCGGGAGCTGGAGGCTCAGGCTTCAGGCGCTGCGCAGCTCATCGTCGTGTTCGGGGCCTCGGCCATTGCGGACCGTCGGGATGTCATTCCCGCTGCCATCGAGATGGCAGGCGGCAGGGTCGAGCATTTCGGCATGCCTGTCGATCCCGGAAACCTCCTCCTCGTCGGCTCCGTCGGCAGCAAGCCGGTGATCGGCGCCCCGGGATGTGCCCGGTCGCCGAAGGAAAACGGGTTCGACTGGATCCTGCACCGTTTTCTGGCGGATGTTCCGGTCACGCGCGCCGACATCATGGCGCTCGGAGTCGGAGGGCTTCTCATGGAGATCGTCTCGCGACCGCAGCCGCGCGAGGGCGGAGAAAGCGAAGGCGAGGAGTGAACGGTGTCGCGGCAATCATTCTGGCGGCGGGTCGCGGCACCCGGTTCGGCGAGGAGCCGAAGCTGCTGGCTTCCATCGGCGGCAAGCCCCTCGTGCGCCGCGTCGCGGAAGCGGCTGCCGTATCCGCGGCCGATCCGGTGATCGTGGTGACCGGCCACCATTCCGAGGACGTGGCGGCTGCGCTGCAGGGGCTGCCTGTCGCTATCGTCCACAATGCCCGCTATGCCGACGGGCTTTCGACATCCGTGAAGGCCGGCTTCTCGGCTCTCCCGCCAGAGGCAGAGGCCGCGCTCGTCCTCTTGGGCGACATGCCTTCCGTCACGGCCGAGCTCATCGACGGGCTTGTGTCGGCCTGGCATGACAGGGGTAAGCCAGCGGCCATCGTTCCCATCTTCGAGGGGCAGCGCGGCAACCCTGTTCTGATCGCGCGTGCGCTTGAGCCCCTGATCCACCGGCTGTCCGGAGATGCCGGGGCCGGCCCGGTGCTCCGGGGGAGGGAGGACGTCGTCGAATGGCCGACCTCCGATCCTGCGGTGGTTCAGGATATCGACACGCGGGAGGAGTTGGCCAGGCTCCGTTCCTGAACCGGCAAAGGGGCAGTTCGAAGCGGCTCCTCCGAGGGAGGTGCAGGAGCGCAAGGAGCGCTCCTGCAAGGAGGCGTCAATGTGTGGCCTTCGGCTGGAGCAGCCTCAGTCCGGGAGCGGGGCTCTTGTAGTCGTGAGCGCTCCTGCCCGGTGCCGGGATCTCGATCCAGCGCTCGGTCTTTCCGTCCTCGCATTCCTGCACCACCGGGAAGTAGAGGGTGGTGCCGGGCTGAAGGCTGTCGGTGAGGGTGGCGCGAAAGACGAACTCGTCATAGTGCCGGTCGAGCAGCTTCCCGCTCCAGACGATTTCCTGAACGCCCGCCGTCACGGGCGTGCCATGGTTGACGTACGCCTTTGCATAGGAACCCTCGAGAACGTCGACGGTCCAGTCCGGCTTCGGCATCGGCTTTGCAGCGATGACGCCTTCTGGAATGCGCACGCGCACCTTCAGGGTTGCGGCGCCGTCACAGCCGTGGCCGACGCGCACCACGCCCTTGTAGGTTGAGCCCACCGGTGCCTCCTGCACCTCAAGGGTCGAATGAGCGAGGGCTGCAGAGGCAAGGAGGGATAGCGAGAAGGCAGCGCCGAGCGCGCCGAGGCGATGGATGAGAGACATGATGAAATTCCGCTTGTTTCGGGTTGATCAGGAGGAGTGAGGGATCAGCCGAGAAGCGGTGGCGCACGGGCTCCGACGGGCAGAGTCGATCCGCTTCCGGTCACAGGAAGACGACCCTTGTGGAAGGTCGCTATCAGAACGGACGGGATTGGAGATGCGAGCGGTGGAGAGGATGCTGCAGCGTTGACGGCAACGCCAGGATTGCCGCACGGCACGTAGCAGGAGCATGCATCGTGCCGGCTTCGGCGATGGTCCTCCGGTGCCGAGACGGGATCGTGCTCCGGACAGTGGAGCTGCGCATTGGATGCTGGCGTTCCCGCCCCTAGCCCTCCCAGCGCCGTAGAGGCGGATCCGGGGATCAAACCGTTCAGAACGAGCGACAGGACCGCGAGGAGCTGAAGCGCTATTCTGGCAAGGTCTCGGCTGGATTGCACGGCGCAGGTTCCTGCTTGGCGTTACGCTGCAGGAAGCGGTGTAGCCGCGGAACCCTCGCCCTTCTTTGACCGGCAGCAACCAATTCGACGACGATTGGTAAGGAAGTGCGCGCTCGTCGGTCGACAGGGCTGTGGAGAGGCGGCTCCTGCCCGAGAGGGAACCTCGGCTCCGGTTGTGACTTGCCCGGGAAAGGTCCATGCATGGAGCGCGCAATGTCAGGCACAGCCAAGCCCGAAGTTCCTCGCGAGGAGCGCGAGGTGCCAAGCCCTCTGCCAGAACTGCCGGAACTCGATCCTGTCCCTGAAGATGGCTCTCCGGCGGATCACAAAGGTCCGGCACCAGATGACATCCCCTATCTGCCCCCGCCGGGCACCCAGTAGAAGGTGAAGAGTTCGTCCGGGTTGAGAGCCTATGATCTGGAGCGTACAGCAGTGTGAGGGGTCAGCTCGCAAACTCTCGTTCGACATCCTATAGGTCGAGGATGTTTGCGAGCAGAGCCTTTCAGCGAGGCGCGTTCGCGTCCGAATATGCTTGAATGCAAATTGCACTTGCAACATTCTGGATTGATATTACGAAATGTTATTACATGATATGTTTTGTAGTTCAGCGTGTATTTGAGGAAACGTGCGGCAATCTTTACAGTCAAACAATAGTCCAAAATGCAATGCATGCGCACTACAGCAATATAGAAGCGACAAAGCCGGTTTTAAGTCGAGGCAGAGTATAGTTATCTAAGCCCAAAAATTTAATAATACGGGCTAATTTAGTGAGTAGGTGGGGGTTGAGGTGTCGGCGCGAATTGGTCTTATTGCTGATGACGACGCTTACTTTCGGATGGCGGTTAGCGCTATTCTGACGCGCCGCTTCGATTTCTCGGATGTGATCGAGGCGGGATCCCTCGACGAGGCGCTGGAGCGTCTCAGCGGGGAAGCCGACATCGACGTGGCTCTCTTCGATCTCTCCATGCCTGGTTTGCGGACGCCCATGAATTTGCGTGCCGTAAGGGAATGTTTCCCGCAAACGCGCGTGGCGGTGATTTCCGGCTCGAATTCACGACGTGACATGCTGCTTGCCCTTGAAGCCGGCGTCCATGGCTATGTGAACAAGAGCTTGAGCATCACGGAACTCACAACCGCTCTCGAGACGATCTTCAACGGTGGCATCTACGTGCCGCCCTCCCTGGCCGACATCTCTGCGGAAATCGGCGAGCCGGCGAGGGAGGCGTCTCCCTCCTCGGACCACGGCGACATGCCGGGGCAACTGACCCCCCGGCAGCAGGACGTGCTCGACCTCCTGGTCCAAGGCAAGACCAACAAGGAGATCGCCAATGCCCTTGGCCTCGGCGAGGGCACCGTCAAGATCCACATGGCTGCAATCTTCCGCTATTTCGGCGTGAACAACCGGGCGGCCGCGGCCGTTGCGGGCGCGCGCCCCTATCCGGGCCGCCGGGCTTTCTGACCGGCCGCGGGAGCCAAGGAGCCATGTTGCAGCTGTCTGGCCCCCATCGCTCGCAACCTCTCCCGTCCGGGCCATGAAGCGCCGGGTCACGAAGCTTCGACGGCTGCACCACAGCAGCCTGTTCTGGCGCTTCATCCTGATCGGCATTGCGGTTCTGATGCCCCTGGTCGGCGCACTTGTGCAACTGGCCGGCGAGGAGCGTGCCAGGGCCATCGAAGCCACGCGCAAGCGCGCGGAAATGCTCGCCTTCCATGCGGTCCAGAGTCACAACCACTTGGTCGACGAGGCGAGGGCCTTCCTAGCCTTTCTTGCGGAGGCCGAAGAACTGCGTTCCGGCCAACCGGGCTGCCGCGCTTTCCTGAACCGTCACATGCGGCTTCACCCCTGGGTGAGCGCTCTCCAGTATTCGGACGTGAGCGGAAGTGAAATCTGCAGCATCGGTAAGAACGACAACGTCGCCGATGCAGGATCCCTTACCGCCATTCGAAAAGCTCTGCAGGAAGGCGCTTTCTCTCTTGGTGAACTCAGCAGCGCTTCGACTGCCGGTACATTGCGCATGACGGCGGCCCTCCCCGTCGTGAGGGAGGGACAAACGCTCGGCGTCATCTCTGCCAGGATCGATCCGCAGCTCTTTGGCGAGCGTTCCCCGGCTCGGCTTGCTCCCGACCTCGATGTCACGATGTTCGTCGTGGACCGTAAGGGAACGCTGGCTGCCCATCACCCGCCTCTTGGGGGAGCGGCAGGAGTCGCGACGGATGCGCATAGGGTCGTGCAAGCGGCAGCGCGGGCGCCGCAGGGATTTTTCGAGTATCCCGATCTGCAGGGCGTTCCGCGCCTCTTCATCTTCCAGGATCTGCCGGGCACCGGAACCGTTCTCGCCCTGGGCCTGCATCGGGATGCCGCCATCGCCTCCGTCGATGAGGCGCTTCGCTATCGGCTGGTGATGATCACGCTGATTGCCGGTGGGTCTCTTATGCTCGGGATGCTCGGGGTCGAGAGCTTCATCTTCCGGCCCGTGCGCAGCCTCGTCCGTACGGCTGAGGCGTTCGAATATGGGGAACTCGGCACCCGTGCCCCCCGCCGGGGCGCAGGAGAAATCAGGATTCTGGCGCGAGCTCTCAACAGAATGGCGGATGCGATCGCTGAGCGGGAGGGCGAACTGACAGCGGCTAAGGAAACGGCGGAGGGGGCGCTGGGTCGCGCCAACATTGCCAATCAGGCCAAGACCGACTTCCTGGCCTCCATGAGCCACGAGATCCGAACGCCTCTCAACGGCATCATCGGCTACACCGAGCGCCTGCTTGACGAGCCTCTCCATCCGAGACAGCACCGTTATGCCGAACTGATCCAGGTATCGGCCTCGGCTCTCCTGACGGTTGCGAACGACATCCTCGACTTCTCCAGCATTGAGGCAGGCCAGATCAAGCTGCAGGCTGAGCCTTTTTCCCTTGTCGCTCTCGTCGACAACACCGTCTCGATCGTCAGCAGCGGCGCGCAGGCAAAGGGAATCCCGATCCTGGTCGAGCTGGATCGAGGCTTGCCTGGGCGTTTCCTTGGAGACGAGGCGCGCCTGCGACAGATTCTGCTCAATCTGCTCAACAACGCCGTGAAATTCACGCACCAGGGGCAGATCGTCGCTCGCGTCGAGCGCAAGGGTCGCTCAGAGAGGGGTGAAATTGTACGCATCTCCATCAGCGACACGGGGATCGGAATCCCGTCCGACAAGCGGAACCGGCTGTTCAAGCGCTTCTCACAGGTCGATCCGTCCATTCGGAGAGAATTCGGCGGCACGGGGCTGGGCCTCGCCATTTCCAAGCACCTTATGGAACTCATGGGCGGCCAAATCGGTATGGAGAGCGAGGAGGGCAAAGGATCCACCTTCTGGATCGAACTGGCCATGCCTCAGGCCGATGAATCGTCAGACCCTTCGCGCGACATCGAAATTCCGGCTGCGTGCCGTCCTGGACGCATTCTCCTGGCTGAGGACATCGAGATCAATCAGGAGCTTGTCCGAACGCTGCTCGAGGCAGCAGGCCATCAGGTCGATATCGTGTCCAATGGTGCGGAAGCTGTCGAGGCAGTGCAGGCCAAGAGCTACGACATCGTCCTCATGGACATCCAGATGCCGGGTATGGACGGAGTCACAGCGACCCGGATCATCCGGGCCTTGGGAACTCAACCCGCTGATGTCTTCATCGTCGCCATGACCGCCAACGTCCTGCCGCAGCAGGTCAGGAGCTTCAGGGAGGCTGGGTTCGATGACCATATTGGCAAGCCGCTCCGACGGGCGGATCTCCTTGCAAAGCTGGCGCAGTGGCTGCCCATGCAGGAGAGTAAGACGCAGGAGCCGGTCGCAGATGGGCCGGCGAGGTTCGACGAAACGGATTTCGGAAGCTTCATCTCCCTGTTCGGACGGGAACGCACCGATCAGTGGCTGGACAGGCTCGAGCGCCAGCTCAGGCAGACGTTCGCAGGCGACGATCCGACCGCCATGGAGCGTGACCGGATCGGCAAGGAAGCGCATGCTGTGATCTCCCAGGCCGCTCTCCTGGGCTTTTCCGAATTGGCCGAGCTCTGCACAACCTTGGAGCAAGCCTGCATTCAGGGAGGCGATATTGCCGTTCCTCTGGAGAGGGCATGCAGGGCAGCTCAGAACGCCTGCGACAGAATTGCTGCTATCAGGGGGCTCGCTTCCGCATAGGATCCTTCTCAGCTTTGCGCTTGGAAACCAATACCTCTGGTGAACCCATAAGACCCTCCTGCAAACCCGTGAAACCGCGGGCGATGGAGTCTCGGGCGCCTGTGAGGCCATGCCGTGGTTTGCGGGATGCCAAAACAGGTCCATGAGAAAGGCCGACGGAGAAGTTCCAACTCAGGGGGCTTTGAGGGGATCTCAGTCCGTCACGTCTCGAGCCGATAGCAAAGAGATGCAATCAAGCTGCATGGGATGCCCCGGAGGGCATCCCATGCAGCTTTCTCGACAATCGTCAATGGAACAATTGCTCGGGCACCTGAGCTTAGCCGCTACATCACCACGCGAGAGCGCTGCGTGTAGGATGGCAGGGGGCAGAGGGAGGAGTCCGGAGCCGTCACAGAACTGGTCGACTCGCTGCCGCTCGCGGCATCGATGTTGATCCGGTTAGCGACGATCAGGAGGCAGGAGGGATCCGCGTTCAGAACGCTGCTCCCTCCAATGCTCAGCGTTCCTTTCGGCATGTAGATCGCGCCATTCAGGGAAGCATTCACATTCGCGCTGATCGTATGCTGCCCGCCGAAGTTCCGGTCTTGGAAGAACAGAATGCCGGCGTGGGATCCGCTCGTAGGGGCTGTGAGGTCGATCTTGGCACCACCCTTGAAGTCGATCACGGCATTGTCGGTGAGATAGATGGTCACCCCGTCGCCCTTGAGGGTCGAGCCTCCCTCGACGGTCAGCTTGCCGCCTCGCATGGTGTAGACGCCCGGCGGAAGAACGACTGTCGATCCACCCGAGATGTAGAGGCCGCCGCAATAGACGGCGTTCTGGATCAGGCCCAGCACTTCGCCGATGATCGGGTGCTTATTGGTGAAGAGGCAGCCATCGCCTGATGTGGGCGGAGGAGGGAGCGTGGCAAAGGGGTCCGGCCTGACGGAGGTGCATCCGAGACCCGGATCCGGCTCGATCGTGCTGCTGTCGCCTCTGACATAGCTGCCGTTGATGCAGACTTCCTTCGCTTTGATCTCCGCGCTGGAGTCGGTTTTCAGAGCCTCGCTGGAGCTCGAATGAACATGGACCGGGCAGTTTTCCATGTCGATTTTGGCCTTGGCGCCCACCTGCAGGCCAGTCCCGTCCTCAGCCAGGGCATGGAGGCAGGCATGACCGTCGTAGCGGACGACCGTCGAACTCATCGCCATGTCGCCCAAGGTGTCGACGCCGATCACGCGGCCGAAGATGGTGGGAACGGCATTGCCCTTGGCTGCCGTTCGGCTCGCCGTCACCCGGACTGCATTGGCCGTTTCGCCATAGCCTCTTGGCGTGAAGGTCTTGCTCTGCTGATCCCAGAGGCCGAACTGGATGTCTTGGGGCGTGACCACCGTGCCTTCAGGTGCGCCCTTGAGGTTCGCCTCCGCATAGGCCAGCGCCGCCTCCACGGCCCTGTTCTGGTCCGGCATGGCACTGGCCGCTGCCGACGCCGCGGCCTGAGCGGTGGTTAGCAGGTGCTCCTTTGCAGTAAAGGCATGCATCGAATCCACGGAGATAGCAGTAACACCCACCAAAGAGATGAGTGCCGGAACGACGATGATTGCAGCCGTGCCATTTTCGTTCTTCTTGAATGCACGACCTAGTTTACGGAGGCTCTTCATGAGCTCACCTCCCGATGCATAGTAACCGTGGTTGACAGGATCATGATGCGGAAAAGTCCGAATGGCTGGAGATTCGAAAGCTCAGTGGCTGGAAGGCTGATGTTGACTATCACCTGGTTGTCGATAGGCTCGGTGCCAGTCTCAAATCGCACATCCGCATTGACGCTTGGAGAGCCGATCGATCCTTCCATTTGACTGACGATGAATGCCTCAGCCTGCTCGAGAGTGAATTCGCCGATTGCTGCTCCTCGTGCCGCTTGGCGACCGATATGTTCCATGTTGCCCCAGGTGTACAAGAGCAGGCTTCCTTCAAAGACAGCAGCTATGAGAATAATGAGGGCCGGAGCGACGAAGGCGAACTCAACGGCGATGGATCCTTCCTCTTCTCCCATGTTCCGGAGGAGTCTGTTCCATGCAGATCGAGAACGGAGGCGCATTTCCAAGGACCGCCACGCATACAGCCAGAGCATTTGAGCTGAAGGTCATCATATAAGAGACTGGTATAGCGAGGTATTCAGCTAAATGACCTAGACCGCTCCTCGGAGAGGTTTGCTGACCTATGGTAATGTCATCTGGTGTGATCAATTAGGATCTACCAATCACTTGATGCTGGTGATCTGAATGACGGCTGGAGTGATGATGACTGCGAAGAGAACAGGGAGAAAGAAAAGGATCATGGGGACTGTGAGCTTGGGCGGGAGAGCCGCAGCCTTTTTCTCAGCCTCGTTCATGCGCATGTCGCGGTTCTCCTGAGCCAGAACGCGAAGGGAGTGAGCAAGGGGAGTGCCGTACCTTTCCGACTGGATCAGGCTTGTAACCACGCTCTTGACTCCATCAAGCCCGGTGCGTTCACCGAGATTTTCATATGCCTTGCGCCTGTCTTGCAGATAGGCGAGTTCGGCATTCGTGAGGCTCAGCTCCTCCGCGAGCTCAGGACACTGGGATCCTATCTCATCGGCTACCTTACGTAAGGCGCTCTCTACCCCCATGCCGCACTCGATGCAGATCAGAAGCAGATCGAGAGCATCAGGCCACGAGCGGCGGATGGCTTGTTGCCGCTTGGTAATGCGATTCTTGACATAAAGCAGCGGTGCGTAGTTCCCAAACCAAGCCGCGCCAATCACAAGGCCGAGCTTGACGAAAAGAGGGTGCTCAAGATTCAAGATGAAGAACACGTAAACGAAAGCGAGAATAAGAGCGCCCAGCGGAGCCAGAACACGAGCGGCGAGGTAAGTTATGATTGGTCCGGGGCCGCGAAAGCCTGCCATGCGGAGAAGCTGCACGAGGTTGCCGTTTTCAGCCTGCTTCGCAAGGTCGAAACGATCCACGATGGCCTTGAATAATCTTTTCGGCTCGGTCCTCAAGGATGCTTGGCGGTTCTGCGAGGCAAGCCGTGCGCGCTCCCTCAGCCTAATCCGCTCCCGCTCGCTGGCGACCTGTGCCATACGCTTGCCGAGATGGTCTCGGACCAGGTAGGGCCATAAGACGACAATAGTTGCCGTAAAGGTAGAGGTTGCTGCCGAAACCATGATGAGCAAGTCGGCATTGAGGAGAATGAAATCCAGCCCCATCGCCGCCTCAAAAGTCGAAGTTGATCATCTTGCGCATAACCAGAGTGCCAACAAGCATCCAGAAGGCGCATACCCCTAGAACGAGGTTGCCGATGAAGGTTGTAAACAAGAGAGAGATATAGTCGGGCTTGGTTATGTAGAGAATGAAGGTCACAAGGATGGGCAGGCTGCCGATGATGGCGGCAGAAGCTTTTGCTTCCGAACTTGCAGCCTTGATCTTGCCCTGCATTTTTCTGCGCTCGCGCAGCACTTTCGACAGATTCCCAAGCGCTTCAGATAGGCTGCCGCCGGTGCGGCTCTGCATGGCAATGACGATTGCGAAGAAATTGGCTTCGGGTAAAGGGATCCGCTCCGGCAGCCGCTGGACGGCCTGATCCATAGGTACGCCCATGGTCTGATCTTCGAGGATCACCTTGAATTCCCCGCGCACAGGCTCTTGCGACTCGAGCGAAATGATCCGCAGACAGTCGGTAAGAGGAAGGCCTGACCTAACGCCGCGGACGATGATGTCGACGGCGTTCGGGAACTCTTCGGAGAACGTCCTGAGGCGGCGGCTGAGCACTGCCGCTACATACAGATGGGGGAGAAGAAGACCTCCTGTGAGCCCAAAGGCGGCAGCGGGAGCCGGGCCTAGGCCAAAGAGTGCGAGAGCCACCAGGAAGACGACGACCGCGGACACTCCGCACAAGGCATAGTAGTTGCTCTTGCTCCATCCCAATCCGGCCTGACGCAAGCGACCGGTAAGGGTAAGCTTCGTGCCTTTCTTAGCTTTCTGCTGCTCCTCCTGCTCACGCAACGTAATCTCTACAGCCTTTTTGCGTCTGATATCCTCGGAACTGATGAGCTGCCCTCCAACGCTGTGGGGGACGATGATGGCAGCGAGTCGCTTCTGGCTCTCGGAGCGTCGGGCGATCACCGGATACAGCAGAGCGATCACCACTCCTGCCGCACAACAGAACGCAAGCAGGACAACAGCAAGCGGGGCGAGATGCTCTGGCAGCATGGGTCAAGTACCCGTCACAGGGTGTTCAAGCATTGGACTTCTCCGCCGCGTCGAGGGCTGCAGCAAGCCGTTTTTCCTCGCCATAGTACCGGGCGCGATCCCAGAAGCGTGGACGTCCGATGCCCGTGGAACGATGCCGCCCGACGATGTTCCCTTTCGCATCTTCTCCGAGCATCTCATACACGAAGAGATCCTGGGTGGTGATCACATCTCCTTCAAGGCCCAAAACTTCCGTAATGTGGGTGATGCGGCGGGAGCCATCCCGCAGGCGGGCCGCTTGGATGATGACGTCCACCGAAGAGACGATCATCTCCCGGATGGTCTTCGATGGCAGGGAGTATCCGCCCATGGTGATCATGGACTCAAGTCGCGAGAGCGCCTCCCGCGGCGAGTTGGCGTGCAGGGTTCCCATGGACCCGTCATGGCCGGTGTTCATCGCCTGCAGGAGATCGAACGCCTCTGGGCCGCGGACCTCGCCTACGATGATGCGCTCGGGCCGCATGCGCAGGCAGTTCTTGACCAGATCCCTCATGGTGATCTGGCCCTCGCCTTCGATGTTCGGCGGGCGAGTTTCAAGACGAACCACATGAGGTTGTTGCAGCTGCAGCTCTGCCGCATCCTCGCAGGTGACCACACGCTCTCCAGGCTCGATGTAGCGGGTCAGGCAGTTGAGGAGGGTCGTCTTGCCCGATCCGGTGCCGCCCGAGACCAGGACGTTGCACCGCACCCGTCCGATGATCTGGAGGATCTCCGCACCTTCCGCCGTGATGGAGCCGAACTTGACGAGCTGATCGAGGGTAAGCTTGTCCTTCTTGAACTTGCGGATCGTCAGGCTCGGTCCGTCGATGGCAAGAGGCGGCGCGATGACGTTGACGCGCGACCCGTCTGCAAGGCGCGCGTCGCAGATCGGGCTCGACTCGTCGACCCTACGACCGACCTGGCTGACGATCCGCTGGCAGATATGAAGAAGCTGCGCGTTGTCACGAAAGTGGATGTCGGTCTTCTGAACCTTGCCGCCGACCTCGATGTAGACGCAGTCGGCGCCGTTGACCATGATATCGGCAATGTCGTCACGGGCAAGGAGCGGCTCCAGGGGGCCATAGCCCAGGACATCGTTGCAGATGTCCTGCAGAAGGTCATTCTGTTCGGCAATCGACATCACGATCCGCTTGGCCGTGATGATGTCGTTGACGATCTCCCCGATCTCTTCCCTTGCCCGCGCGCTTTCCATTCTGGACAGCTGCGCCACGTCAATGGCCTCGATCAGGGCGCTGAAGATCTGGTTCTTGAGTTCGTAATATTGATCGGACTTGCGGATGGACACCGACGGAGCGGCAGCCGCGTCCTCCGGACTGGGCTTGGCATGAGCCGGCGCCGATTGCGGTTTCGCGTCGCTTCTCGCCGCCGGAGAGGGGGCTGACAGAAGCTCCGGTTCGGCCTTCCCCGCGGGGAGGGGTGCCGGAGACCGGGACACCTGGTCATCGGAGAGACTTCTCTTGCCGAACATGTCAGTTAACGCCCCGCCTTCACATCATGCTCGAAGACCTGGTCATGAGGTGATCGAGCCCATCTTTCGAGGCTCCATTTAAAAGGCTTGCCGGGAGGTGGGTCCACTCGGCTTGCTGGCCTAGAGCGGTGCCAGAGCGATCAGCCATATGGCCTAATTGCTGCAATATGGAAGGAATGATCTTTGTAGCGAAAGCATTGTTTGGATTCATTGCATGAAGAGCCCTGTCCGGATCTGCCTCGCCGGCCTCATAGGCGCTGTATCCCTCGCCGGCGGAGCGGCGGCAGACGAGCCGCAGCTTCGCGCAAGCCGGATCTTGAGCTCCGACCTCATGGCGGGGAAAGCCTCCAGCTCCATCGGCGTGACCCTGGACTTCGCCAGGATTCTTTCTTTCGCCCATCCAGCGCGCACGGTGGTGATCGGCAATCCCGCAATCGTCGATGGCACGCTCAGCGACGAATATACCATCGTGCTCACCGGCAAAGCCGTTGGGACGACGAACATGATCGTGTTCGGAGAGGCTGGGCAGGAGATCGCCAACCTGGCTGTCAATGTCTTTGCCAACAGCAACCAGGTGACGACGGTCTATCAAGGGACCGAGCAGCAGATCTTCTCCTGCTCGGAAACATGCAGGCTCGTTCCGACGGTCACCGGCAAATAGACGCTACCTCTTGCCTGACGAGGGGCCGGGCTTGCTCTTTGCGTTCCTGAAGAAGGAGCCGAGATCGAAGAAGCGATTGCGTCCTTTTGTCTGTTCGCGACGTCCGGTCATCGCGTCTGCGATGACACCAAAGGCCTTCGCTGCCGAGCCTTTCGAGGAGACCTCCGCGATCATCTTTCCGTTGTTGGCGGCGGCTCCGAACAGGCTCGCTTCGAAGGGGATGGAAGCGACAGGCTCCAGCTGCACGGCCTTGACGAATTCGGCAGGCTTGATTTCCGGGCGCTTGGGCATCCCGACCTGGTTGAGCACCAGCTTCGGAGGGGGGTCGTGAGGGCGAGCCTGCCTGAGCGCGGCGACCAGGTTCTTGGCATTTCTCAGGCTGGCAAGGTCCGGCGTCGCCGTGATGACGATCTCGTCGGCCGCCGCCAACGTGCTCCTGCTCCAAGAGGTCCAGGCATGCGGCAGGTCGAGGATCGTGAAAGGCACGCTCGACTGCGCAACCTCAAGGAGCCGCTCGATGGCCCCCCCATCCAGATCGTAGCTTGCACCGAGTTCCCCAGGGGCCGACAGCAGGCTGAGGTTGTCGCCGCATTTCGTCAGCAACCGATCGAACAGAACCTCGTCCAGGCGTCCCACATCCCTGATCGCCTCCGCCACCCCCTGGCTCGGATCGACGTTGAAATCGAGGCTCGCGGTTCCGAAGGGAAGGTCCAGATCCGCCAGAACGACGTCCGACTTGAGGCGCCGCGCCAGGGTCCAGGCCACGTTGTGGGCGATGGTGGAGGATCCGGTGCCGCCGCGGGTGCCGATGAAGGCATAGACCTGCCCCAGCCGGTCGGCATTCACCCCATCGTAGATGCGGGAGACGGCTGCGATCAAGGCCATAGGATCGGCGGGCGCAAGCATGTATTCGCTGACACCGCGCTTCAGGAGCTCCCGGTACAGGGCGATATCATTCGTATGGCCGACTGCCATCACCTTGGTGCCGGCATCGCAGACCTCCGCCAGCCGGTCCAGCTCGGCGAGAAAGGCGGAGCCGGAGGAGCGGCTTTCCACGATGACGAGGTTCGGAGTAGGGGCCTGCTCGTAGTGACGGATGGCTGCCGTAATGCCGCCCTGGTAAGCGGTCAGGCGGGTTCGCGCCATGAGGCGGTCGGCGGCCATCTCCTGAACGGAAGCGGCGAAATCTGAGCTGTCGCAGAAGGCGTCGATCGCGATCCGCGGGATTCTCAGCTTCTCCCTCGGGCCTGAGGCGTCCCGGTTCGCCGAGGTGGCTCCAATATCAGAGGACAGGAACGATCCGATAGTTTTGGATCCATGCAGGCCGTTCGACGGCTCGGCGGGTTTCCCCCCGTTGATGCCGCCGGCGGCCTCGAATGCCATGTCCGTCATTGGGAGAATCCTCCGCCTTGAACCGTGCAAACCGGCTTCAGCGCTGCCATGTCTAGAACTTCACGAATTCGCTCTGCCCGGCCCGAAGGACGCGCACGGAAGGGTTTGTCGGGGTCTTCGGCAAGGTCTCGTCGCGAATGTCGGCAACGGAGCGGAGGGCGAGGGACAGGCTGCCTGAGGCTTGCGCGGTGGCGATGACCTCGGCCTCCGCTGGGCTGAGCTCGAGAGTGGCCGTCTTTCCCACGGCTACGCCCTTGCCCTTGGCCTCGACCATGTTCTGGTCCACCGCCAGGACGCGAATATTGCTCAACAGGGTTCGGCTGACGTTGTCCTTCTGCCCTTCAGCCGTTCGGCTTCCCGTATGGATCACGTCCACCCGGTCGTTCGGAAGAATGAACCCGCCGGCCGTGCTCTCCGCCGAGATGCGGATGGCAACCGCCCGCTTGCCGGGGGTGAGCAGCGAGGCAAGGAGGTTGGAACTGCGCGACAGCTTCTCTTCCCGGATCGGTTCGCCCGAGATGAAGGGATTGCGCACCAACAAGCCGTTCAGGGCCTTTACGGCGTCCGGCTGGGCGGCACGGGTGATGAAGCCGGCACCTATGGCGTCGGCAGGCCAGGCCTGCCAGCGAAAGGCCTTCTCGTCCAAAGGTTGCCCTAACGGCAAGTCAGCCGCCGCCACAAGAATTTCCGTCATCTTGACCTGGGGCCGCGGGGGCTCGACGGTGGCCACGGCAGCGCTCGGCCTCAAAGAGAGGGCAAGCCACCCGGCCAAGATTCCGGCGCCGAGAGCGACAATCAGGAGTACGATGCGCAGCATGGGCAGGGGCCTCGGTGCTTGGAGGTATTCATCTTATGACAGGACCAGGACCCAAGGCGTCTTCGTGAAGGTCAGCAGACCCGCCAATGCGATGGCAATTCCATAGGGAACGCCCACTCCGGATTGATGCAACTTCACGACCCATGGCATCCGCTGGCATGTGGCAGGAAGCGGCATGGTCCTGAACTGGAGGAGGGCAAGCGTTATCAGGCCTCCGAACAGGGCAGTATAAAGGATGAAGGCAGGGGCTTGGTCAGCGCCGAGCCAAAGGGCAACTGCCGAAGCGAGCTTGGCGTCGCCCCCGCCGATCCAGCCGAGAGCGAAAAAGAGGAACATCCCTGCCAGAACGGCGAATGCCGCAGCGGCACTCAAGCCGATGTGGACGGCGCTGAAGCCGGCAAGCGGGGCCAAGGCCGCATAAACTGCGAAGAGAAAGACGATGATCTCGTTCCGGATCTTCATCGTGGTCAGATCCATGAACGCAGCCCAAAGGATCGCTGCGGCAAAGCACAGGCTGGCTGAAAGGGCTGCGACGGCAGAAATCATCGGGTCTGCCTTTTCCATATGGATGAGAGAAGAGAGACGTAAATGCTGAGGAGTTGAGCAGGGAGCATTCGCTCCCCGCTCGGAAACATCGAACCTACTGCGGAATGCTTTGCATGAGACGCGCGAAGACGGCGTCCAGAAAGTCATTGACCTGTCCCCCCTGACCGAAAATAGCCAGAACGACAATGGCCAGTCCGGCGGCGATGAGGCCATATTCGATGGCAGTCGCGCCGGATTCGTCCTTGATGAAGCGTGTTACGAGAGACGTCATGGTTTCACTCCTCGACATAAACCTGAAGACCTGCCACATCGTCGATGCAGCCCCCACAACCGCTCGTGGCTGTGTTGCGTCCATCAAGGAGCATCTTGAGGCGCCGGTCCATTCAGCTTGACGGCCTAGGACGTCCGGCGGAATTCTCGACTGAACAGTCTAAAGATCGGGCTTCCCGAACATGGGAGGGGCAGCCGTCAGCTCTTCCCACTTTTCGAAAGATTGTCCCGCAGCATTTCCAGGTTGTTGTTGACCGTGACGCTGGTGGGGTCGATCTCGTAGGCCTTCAGGAAGTTGGCTCGCGCCTTGGCGGCGTCGCCGCGCAGAAGGTAGGAATAGCCCACATTGTTGTAGTATTCGGCCCGGTCGCCGATCAGGAGACCGGCCTCGCGGTAGGCGCGGTCGGCAAGATCGAAGCGGCGGACGCGGTCATAGGACGCCGCCAGGCCAAGCCAGGCCTCCGGATTCTTCGGAGCGACCTCGACAGCCCGCTCGTAGTACCGGACGGCATGGCCGTAATTGCCTTCCGCGAATTGAGCCTTGGCCACCTGCAGCACCTCCCTGTCGGGGTAGGTTTCCACCGATGCAGGGAGTTCGATGGCGTTCAGGCCGTCGCCGAAGCTCGACAGCCCTGCGCCGGCACTGCAGGCCGTCAGAAGCAGCAGGGAGCCGATAACCAGGCAGGCCGCCAAAGGGCGCTTCGATGGCCGCATCATGGATCGATCCCCGTCTTCCTCTGCCTGGTTTTCCCAGGTGTTCGTTTGACCACGAGGCCCACCGCTCTTCTCGAAAGCACATTCGGCTGGGCCATGCGGTGATGTATCAATGTATCTCCCCAGACGGCAAGCCTTCCAGGCCCGGGGTGCTGTCAAATGTCTCACCTTCCGTTGCACAGGGTAAACGAGGTGCCCTGGAATAGGCCATCCGGCTTATGCTTTTCGAACGCGACGGCCCGCTTACCGCCCTGCAGATCTCCTCAGAAGGAGCCTAGACCGTTAGGCCGAATGGACTCCGTCTTCCGCCGCAACCTAGAAAAGAAAAGGGGCAAAGGCGGATCTCGCAGCATGGACACCAAGAACAACAGGGCATGCGGACATGCCGCATCAAGAGGCGTTCGAGCTTGCGTCGCCATGCTCGTCGCGGCGGTGTGTGGATGGCTTGTCGCCGCATCGCCGACCCTGGCTCAGGAGCGTTTCCTGCGCTTCAACAAGGGACGCGCGGTCGGCGAGATCAATGTGGCCAAGGGACAGTTCATGACGGCCAAGACCGCGGCCAATATCGGCCGCGTGGTCGTCGGCAACCCGGAGGTTGCGAATGCCGTTCCCATGACCAGTCAGACATTCTACGTGCTCGGAAAGGCTGAAGGCAGGACCAACGTCGCCGTCTACGATGCCGGCGATGAACTGCTCGGCACCGTCAATGTGGAAGTCGGTGCCGACACCCCCGACCTTGCGGATTCCATCCGCGAGGTCATCCCGCAGGCCAATGTTCGGGTCGAGACGATCAACGGGAAGCTGCGCCTGAGCGGCACCGTGCCGGATGGCGTCGCCCTGCGCAAAACTCTGGAAATGGCCGAGCAGTATGGCTCCGAGGGCGTGATCAACGCCCTTCGCGTCACGGGCGGCCAGCAGGTCATGCTCGAGGTGCGCTTCATCGAGGCCAACCGGAATGCCGGGCGCGAGCTGGGCGTCAGCTGGTACGGCCGGCGCTTGAGCCAGCCCCCGGGCCGCGACGGGCGAACCGGAGGGTGGCTGCCGCGCGGGGATCAAGAAAACCAAGACGGCGTGATCCGCTTCAATCCCCTGCTTCCCAGCGGCAACTCCCCGTTCGGTACCCTGATCGCCAACTTCCTGGGTGGGGGCGTCAGCGCCGACGTGCTGGTGCAGGCGCTCGAGGAGAAGGGGCTCGCGCGACGCCTCGCGGAGCCCAATCTCATCGCGCTCTCCGGCGAGAAGGCGAGCTTCCTTGCCGGCGGCGAGGTGCCGATCCCGGTGGCTTATGACGACAAGATCACCGTCGAGTACAAGGAATATGGCGTACGGCTGAACTTCACCCCGGTGGTGCTGGAGAACGGCCTCATCAATCTCAAGCTCGAACCGGAAGTCAGCCAGGTTGATCCTTCGGTTCGCCTGGATCTCGGGGCGATCTCCATCCCCTCCTTCATCACCCGCCGGGCGAGCACGTCCATCGAGATCCGCGATGGTCAGAGCTTTGCGATCGCCGGCCTGCTTCAGACCAGCCACACCAAGAACCAGGAGCAGATCCCGTGGATCGGCCAGCTGCCGATCATCGGTGCGCTCTTCCGCTCGTCCGGGTTTCAGGAGCAGGAAACGGATCTCGTGATCATCGTCACTCCGCGTCTGGTGAAGCCCGCCAAGCCCGGCCAGCCTCTCCGCACGCCCTTGGATGGAACCAAGCCCAGCAACGATGTCGAGTTCTTCCTCATGGGTTCGCTCGAGGTGGACAGCGGCATGCAGAAGCGCTTTGCCGAGGGGGCTGGGGTCGTCGGACCCTATGGGCACATTGTGGAACTGCAGCCGGAAAAGCGGAATGTCGGTAAGAAGATCAGCAGGAAATACTAACCGGCTCATCATCCTCCTTTGCCTGGTCCCGGCGCTCGGCCTGGGCGGTTGCATCGATTACCTGAAGCGGCACGATGGGGTGACGCTGGGTGCAGGCGATGCGAAGAACTGGAATGCGGTGGTTCATACCGCAGACCCCTGGCCGCCCTATGCCGGTGACACCCAGATCCCTGGCGACGGGCAGCGCACGGCGCGGGTGATGCAGCGCTACATCACGGGCGCCGGCAGCGCGGGGGCATCCGCGCAGGGCAATCGCCAGGGGGCGTCGAGCCAATCCGGCTCTTCGGGGGCAGGCGCCAGGCCAGCGAATGAGAGGGGTTCAGCCCTTCCAAAAGGGCTCCAGCGAGGCTAGTTCCCGGTATTGCGCCATGGCCTTCGCAAGCAGGTCGTCAACATGGGCGAGTTGCTCCTCGTGCAGGGCCTCGGCTGCGGCCGAACCATGCAGTTGCGCTCCGACGGCGATGTCGTTGAGGTCTCCGAGCGTCTCCTGAAGTGCCTCAAGCGTTGCGAGCGCGGCCTGCTTCCGGGCTTTTGTGCCCTGACCCTTGAACAGGCTCTCGAAGAATTCGGCGGCGTAGCGCAGCTTCTTGATCTCGATGCGTACCTGGTGCCGATCTTCGGGGTCCAGGTCGGCCAGTCGCTTGCCGCGCTTCAGGATGCGTTTCCAGCGCCGGTCCAGCTCCTCTTCCGCCAGGACGGATATGCGCAGGGCCCGGCGCTTGCGGGCAGGCTTGCTTTCATCCTCCGCCCACGCGCCCGCCTGGATCCAAGCGGCTGTCTTCAGGACCCCGTTCACGAAGCGGGATGAGGCCATAAACTCCCGTACCTTCCCATAAGCCTGGGCACGACGCTCCTGCGCCTCCTGCAGAAGGGCGTTCAAGCCGGCATCCTCATCCCGGCCGATGAGGGCTGGCTTGAGGACCTTTGCAATATAGACGTCCAGGTCCCTGGCCTCGCCCAAGCGATTGGCCATCCATTTGAGCTCCGACCTGATCTCGTCCCGCTCCTCGTCTGCGACGATGGATTTGAAAAGGGTGATCGCAGCCCTCAGCCGCCTCAGCGCTACGCGCATCTGGTGGATGGCATCGCCCTCAAGACGCTCCCTGACGATCGTCTCGTTGGCCATCAGATGCTTGAGGCAGGAGGCGCCGATGATCTGAAAGGCCTCTGCGCTCGTCATCCGACGCTTGAGCTTTACCAATCCAGACTTGACCTTCGTCGGCTTCTCGTCGGATGCGGCTTCATAGCCGCGCTGGGCCTTGGTCCGGTAGCTCAGGCGGAGGGGCGCGGCCTCGGATAGGGTCATGGCCAGCGCGAAGAGATCGGCGACTGTGCCTTCCTTGAGTTCGAGCTCGAGCTCGCCGAAAGTCAGATCACGATCCGCGCCTTCGGCACGGCCGCGATCCGCAGCCACCTCGATGATCGACTGGCCATGCCTCACCATGAGGAGCGTCCGATCGGCCGTAACGGTGAAGACGGGCTGGATCCTGTCCTGCAGGTTGAGGAACGGTTCGAGGGCGGTGCCCTTTGCCGACGCGAAATCCGGATCGTCGCTGTCGACCTCGTGCTCCCACTCATTGCGTGCCAAGGCGACATCGTGGGAGATGCGGGCAGCTTTGATCGTCTGGACCCGACGCGTGCCGTTGCGCCGAATCCTGAAGGAGATTCCGGCCTGCTTCAGGTCGTGCGACGGAGTGTCGAAATAGGTGGAGTGGAGATCCTGCCTTGCCGCATTGCGTGCATAGGCCTTCAGCCCCGGATGCGCGAGCACCGTGTCGAGTTTGCCGGGCTCGACCTCGAGCTTCAGCTCCACCTCAATTGGGATGTCGTGCTTCTTGGACATGTGCATTCCGGCCTTCGGTCCCAGGGGCGGAACACGAATCCGCGAAGCGAGTTCCGCCTGTCCAGCGCCTGCAGGCTCACCCTCATCCGGCGTCGAATGGTGGCTCGTGCCCGAGCCATGGCAGATCGGCTGGTGGGAGGATCAGGCGCTCCGGGCCCTTGCCGCCGTCTGAACTTCCGGCTCGAACAGATCCGGGTACTCGGCCGCAAGTTCGGGGAGCGAGCGCAGGATTTCGCTCAGATGGACCCGCATTGCCGTTTCCGCCGCAGCCGGGTCGCCCGCCTTGATCGCATCCACGATGAGGGCGTGTTGTGCGATGATGGCGTTGCGCGGCACGGCCTTGGTCATGTCGAGAAACCTGACCCGGTCCATCTGGGGCTTGATGTCCTCGATCATCTGCCATGCGGAAGGGCGCTCCGCCGCTTCGGCAAGAAGCCGGTGGAATTCCTCGTCGAGTTCGAGAAACGCCTCCGTGGAAGAGGAGCGCTGGGCGCGGCGCTGTCGGGTCAGGTTGGCGGACAGTTCCGCCTTCATGGCGGGGCGCGCCTTCAAGGCAGCTTCCCGCACCACTGCGGTCTCGACAGCCTCTCGGATGAAGCGGGCGTCCTCGACGCTGGAGCGGGAGATCTTGACCACCTGCGTGCCGCGCTGCGGCAGAACCCTTACGAGTCCGGCCTCGCTGAGCTTGATCAGGGCTTCGCGAACGGGCGAACGGCTCACGCCGAAGCGGCGGGCGAGGTCCTGCTCGGAAATCATTTCTCCTGGTGAGAGCTGCATCGTCACGATGGCCTGACGGAGCGCCCGGGTGATCTGGCGTGCGATCGGCTCTCTGTCGGGCTGCAGCTTGGCGAGGGTTCCATAGGACATAAGAAGCATACTAGCATACTAGTAGACTATTGCAATGAGGGGCGGGGCGGCCTAAGGTGACCATAAGACATACCGACAACCGGCCGGGGACAGGCTGGGCGGAAGCGTCGAGGGAGGTGCTATGCTGATTCATCCGGACCGGCTCTTTCCTGCCGAGCCCTCGGTGCGCGACGTGGCGCGAAGGCTGTATGACAGGGTTCGGGACCTGCCGATCATCTCGCCGCACGGCCACACGGATCCCCGCTGGTATGCGGAGGACGAGCCGTTTCCGGACCCGGCTGCACTGTTCGTCATTCCGGACCACTACATTTTCCGCATGCTCTACAGCCAGGGCGTCCGCCTGGAGGATTTGGGGATCCCCACCAAGGACGGCAGCGCGGTCGAACGCGATCCGCGCCAAATCTGGCGCCGGTTTGCAGCCCATTATCACCTCTTCCGCGGCACACCCACGCGCGCTTGGCTCGATCATGCCTTCGCGACACTCTTCGGGTTCACCGAGCGGCTCTCGGCTGCCAATGCGGATGCCTATTACGACCGGATCGACGCCGCCCTGCGCACGCCGGAATTCCGCCCCCGCGCGCTTTTCGAGCGCTTCGGAATCGAGGCGATCGCCACGACGGAAAGCCCGCTCGATCCGCTGAAGCATCATGAGACCATCCGGCAATCGGGCTGGAAGGGGAGGGTGGTGACGGCCTATCGCCCCGATCCGGTTGTGGATCCTGAATTCGAGGGCTTCCGGCAGAACCTGGTGCGCTTCGGCGAGATCACGGGCTGCGACACCTCCACATGGAACGGGTACCTGGAGGCGCATCGGGTCCGGCGCGCCTTCTTCCGCACCTATGGTGCGACGTCGACCGACCACGGGCACCCGACGGCACGGACGGCCAATCTTTCGCAGGCAGATGCCGAGGCGCTGTTCCGTCGCGTGTCGACCGGAGATGCCGGCCCTGAGCATGCGGAGCTGTTTCGGGCTCAGATGCTCACCGAGATGGCGGCCATGAGCGTCGAGGATGGGATGGTCATGCAGATCCATCCCGGCTCCTTGCGCAATCACAACGAAGCCCTGTTCCGCCGCTTCGGGCGCGACATGGGCGCCGACATTCCCTCGCAGACCGATTACGTTCGCGCGCTCAAGCCGCTTCTCGGCCGATTCGGCAACGAACCGAACCTGACGGTGATCGTCTTCACCCTGGACGAGACGAGCTATTCCCGCGAACTGGCGCCGCTTGCCGGCCATTATCCGGCCCTCAAGCTCGGTCCCGCCTGGTGGTTCTTCGATGCGCCGGAGGGCATGCGCCGCTTCCGCGAGCTCACGACGGAGACGGCAGGCTTCTACAACACGGTCGGCTTCAACGACGACACGCGAGCCTATTTGTCCATCCCGGCGCGTCACGATGTGGCCCGCCGGGTCGACTGCGCCTACCTCGCAGGTCTCGTGGTGACGCATCGCCTCGATGAGGACGAGGCGCATGAGGTGGCCTACGACCTTGCCTATCGCCTCGCAAAGGAGGCCTACAAGCTGTGAGACGGGACATGGCCGCAATGAGCCATGTCGCACAGAACGGGAGGAAGAGAATGACGAACCTGATCACCAGGCGGACCTTCGTCGGCGGTGTTGCCGGCGCTGCAGGCGTTGCCGCTCTCGGCGGTACGAGCTTCGCTCAAGCCAATCTGCCGACGAGCCCTGTGACCCTCAACATCATCGACGTGGCCGGCAATCTCGCGCTGACGCAGAAATCCATCGAGAACTATCGCAAGGCGAAGCCGAACCTCGTCTCGCGCATCACCTTCACCAAGGCGACCGCGCCCGAGCTCGCCGGCAAGATCAAAGCGCAGCAGGATGCGGGCCGGGTCGACATCGACCTCGTGCTCACCGGCACCGACGCGCTCTCCGCCGGCATCGAGCAGAAGCTCTGGGTCGAGTTGATCCCCACCCATGCCAACGCGCTGCCGAAGCTCGACGACATCTATCTTCCGGCTGCCGCCAAGATGCAGGGGCTCGCCAAGGGACAGGGCGTCGTCGTGACCTACTATCCCTCCGGCCCGCTGCTCGAGTACATGCCCGACAAGGTCAAGACCGTGCCGACCACGGCCGAGGAGCTGCTCGCCTACACCAAGGCGAATCCGGGCCGCTTCATCTATGCGCGCCCTGCCAATTCCGGTCCGGGCCGCACCTTCATCATGGGCCTGCCCTACATCCTCGGCGACAGCAACCCGCAGGATCCGGCCAAGGGCTGGGACAAGACCTGGGCCTACCTGAAGGAGCTTGGGCAGAACATCGAGTACTACCCGTCCGGCACCGGCGCGGTGATGAAGGAGCTGGGCGAAGGTTCCCGCGACATGACCGTCTCGACCACGGGCTGGGACATCAACCCGCGCGTGCTCGGCGTCGTGCCGAAGGAAGCCAAGGTGGCGGCACTCAAGGGCTTCCACTGGGTGGCGGACGCTCACTACATGTGCGTGCCCAAGGGGCTGGCGAACGAGAAGGTTGCGGTGCTCCTCGACCTGATGAGCTTTCTGCTCACCAAGGAGCAGCAGGCCTATACCTACGACGAGGGTTACTTCTATCCGGGTCCGGCCGTGAAGGGCGTGACCCTCGACATGGCGCCGCCTGAGAGCCAGGCCGCCATCAAGGAATTCGGCCGTCCCGAATACGAGAAGTGGATCGCCGAGAATCCGATCGAGCTGCCGCTCCAGCCCGAGCAGATGGTGGTCGCCTTCCGCATGTGGGACGAGCAGGTCGCCGCCGGCAAGCGCAAGTAAGCAAAAGGGACCCGCGATGACCATCGCCCTCTCTCAATTCGATGAAGTGCGGCTCGATCGTGTGAGCCGCGATTTCGGGGCGCTCAACGCCTTGCGCGATGTCTCCCTCTCGATCCGGCGGGGCGAGTTCATCGCCCTGCTCGGACCCTCGGGATGCGGGAAGTCGACAACGTTGAACTGCATCGCGGGTCTTCTTCCTGTGACGGGCGGAGCGATCTGGCTCGACAAGAACCGGGTCGACACGCTTCGCCCCGAGGAGCGCGGGTTCGGCATGGTGTTCCAGAACTATGCGCTCTTCCCCCATCTCAACGTCCGCCAGAACATCGGTTTCGGTCTGAAGATGCGCGGGCGGCCAAAGGCCGAGATCGACCGCAAGGTCGACGAGGCCCTGAGCCTCGTCCGCCTGCAGGGGCAGGAGAACAAGCTGCCGGGCCAGCTCTCGGGCGGCCAGCAGCAGCGCGTGGCGATCGCCCGCGCCATCGTCATCGAGCCGCCCCTGGTGCTGATGGACGAGCCGCTGTCCAACCTCGACGCCAAGCTGCGCCTCGAGATGCGCGCGGAGATCCGCCGCATCCACAACGAGCTCGGGGCGACGACCATCTACGTGACCCATGACCAGGACGAGGCCCTGTCGCTGGCGGACCGGATCGTCGTGCTGCGCGACGGCGTGGTGCGGCAGGTCGGTTCGCCGAAGGAGCTCTACGAGGCGCCCGCTCATTTCGACGTGGCCGACTTCATGGGCTTCCGCAACAAGCTGAAAGGGAAGGTCGTCGGCATCGAGGGCAACCGGGCCATCCTCGACGTGGAGGGCGCCAGGATCAGCGGCGTCGCCCGTGAGCGGGTTTCCGTCGGCTCGACGGCCTATGCTGCCATTCGATCCGACGATCTCGAGGTCGGTGAGGCCGGGCCGAACGCCATTGCTGCGACCGTCGACACCATCGAGTACCGCGGCCGCGAATTCGTCGGCACCGCGCATTCAGCCGGCGGACTCGATTTCGTGTTCCGCTCCCACGTGCCGGTGGAGCTGGGGGCCAGGGTTCATCTGCGGACGGAGGACGAGCGCATCCTCGTCTTCGCGGAGCCCGTTCAGGGGAGGCAGTGATGGACACCCTTGCTCACGCATCTCCCGTGGAACACGGCCCCAGCCTGGGCCAGCGGCTGGCGGCCCGCGGTTTCGATGCGGTGACCCTGCTCGTCGTCCCCGCCGCCATCTTCAGCCTGCTCCTGTTCGTCTATCCCTTCGCGTTCGGCTTCGTCCTGTCTTTCGAGCCGAAGGCCGGAGGCGACTGGCTCGCCAATTACAGGCGCTTCTTCTCGGACGCGTTTCTCTACGACACGATCGCCAATACGCTCTGGCTCGCGATTCCGGTCACCCTCGTCAATCTGCTGCTGGCCATTCCGATTGCCTTCCGCGTCCGCCTCATGCGCAATCAGCGCCTGCTGACGACGATCCTCGTTCTGCCGATCACCCTCGGCACGGTGCTGGTGGCGGAGGGCCTGCTGAACTATCTCGGGCCCCAGGGCTGGTTCAACCGGACCCTGATGACTTTCGGCCTGATCTCCCAGCCGCTGAAGCTCGTCCACAACTACTGGGGCGTCTTCGCATCCCTCGTGATCACGGGCTTTCCATTCACCTTTCTTCTGACCCTGTCCTATGTGACCGGCATCGATCCCGCGCTGGAGCAGGCGGCTGCGACCCTCGGGGCCAGCGCGTGGCAGCGCTTCCGCCACGTCTATCTGCCGCTGCTGATGCCGGGCCTCGCCATCACCTTCTGCCTCTCCTTCGTGCAGGCCTTCTCGGTGTTTCCCTCGGCCGTGCTCCTCGGCGAGCCGGCGGGGTCGACCCGCGTCATCTCGATTGCCGCCGCACAGGCGGCGTTCGAGGAATACGACTATTCCATGGGCTCTGCGATCGCGATGATCATGGGCTTCGTCCAGCTGGCCATCGTCGTTGCGGTGCTCGCCTCGCGCGGGCTGTTCTACCGCGGCCCTGCCTCCGGCGCGAAAGGATAAGCCGATGATCCGCGACACCACCATCGGCGCCAAGCTCTGGGCCGCGGCCGTCTGGGCGACCATAGGCTTTTTCGTCCTGAACCTGATCGCGATGATTGCGACCGTGGTGACGAGCTCCTTTGCCACCCGCTGGCTCGGCACCTGGCTGCCGGCCGGCTGGACCACGCGCTGGTACACCTCCGCCTGGAGCGAGTTCCAGCTCTGGGATGTGCTCGTCGTCACATTCCAGGTCATCGCGGCCGTCGTCTTCATCTCCGGGGCACTGGGCGTGACCGCGGCCTATGCCCTCGCCCGCCGGGACTTCCCGGGCAAGCGCCTCCTCGTGCTGCTCTTCCTGCTGCCGCTCCTGATCCCGCCGATGACCTTCGGCATCCCGCTCGCGACCGTGCTCTACCAGACCGGCCTTGCGGGCACGTTCTGGGGCGTGGTGGCGGCCAATCTCGTGCCGACGGTGCCCTTCGTGATCCTTGTCATGATTCCGTTCATCGAGCAGATCGATCCTAAAGTGGAGGCGGCCGCCCGTGTGTTCGGGGCCAACACCTTCAAGCTGTTCATCTATGTGCTGCTCCCCCTGCTCCTGCCCGGCATCCTGGCGGCGCTGCTGCTGGTTCTGGTGCGCACCATCGCCACGTTCGAACTGACCTTTCTCGTGGCAGGCCCCACCAGCCAGACCCTCGTGGTGGCACTCTACTACGCCGTCTTCGCGGCCGGCGTGCGCGCGGTGCAGTCCATCGACGCCATGGCGGTGATCTATATGGTCACGACCCTCGTATGGCTCATCATCGCCCTGCGCTTCGTCAACCCGACGCAGATCGTCACCCGCGCGAAGCAGCAGCCGGCGCATTGAGGATCCGATGTCAGACCGTCTGAACGACGACATGCTCCCCGATCTGCCGGCGGATGTCCGCCGCCCCGCCTATGATCGCAGAGCCATCGGAACAGGCATCGTCCATCTCGGCGTGGGGGCGTTCCACCGGGCGCACCAGGCCGTCTATACGGACGATGTGCTGGCGCAGGATCCGCGTTGGGGCATCGTGGCCGCGAGCCTGCGCAGCCCCGACACCTACGATGCGCTGCAGCCGCAGGACGGGCTCTATACCCTGTCCGTGCGCTCCCAGGAGGGGGAAGCGCTGCGGGTGATCGGATCGATCCGCCGCGTGATCGTCGCGCCGCGGGAGATCGAGAGCCTGCTTGAGGTGATGACCGATCCGCAGACGCGCATCGTCACCCTCACGGTGACGGAAAAGGGCTATTGCCACGATCCCGCCACTGGCGCTCTGAATGAGGCGCATCCGGACATCGTGCACGATCTGGCCTATCTGAGAACGCCGAAGTCTGCACCTGGCTTCATCGTCGAGGCCCTGCGCCGCCGCCGCATGAACGGCGTGCCGCCCTTCACGGTTCTGACCTGCGACAACCTTCCCGCCAACGGGCGCACGGTGAAGCGGGTTCTCACGCGCTTTGCCGAGCTGGTAGATCCGGAGCTCGGCCGGTTCGTCGCGGAGGAGGTCTCCTGCCCGTCCACCATGGTCGATCGCATCGTTCCCGCGACGAGCGACCAGGATCGGGAGCGGATTGCCCAATCGCTCGGCGTGGCGGATGCCTGGCCTGTAGTCACCGAACCCTTCACGCAGTGGGTGATCGAGGATCGCTTCCCGCAGGGACGACCCGGCTGGGAGAAAGCTGGTGTCGAGTTCGTGAGCGACGTAGAGCCCTATGAGCACATGAAGCTCCGGCTTCTCAACGGCAGCCATTCGACGCTTGCCTATCTCGGCTATCTTTCTGGCTACGAGACCGTCGCCGATGCCATGGCGGACGAGGCCTTCGTCCGGCTGATCCGCGGCCTCATGGACGAGGAGGTCACGCCCACGCTCCACATGCCGCCGGGTGCCGACCTGGAAGCTTACAGGAGCGCCCTCGTCACGCGGTTCAGAAACCCGGCTCTGAAGCACCGCACCTGGCAGATCGCCATGGACGGCTCGCAGAAGCTGCCGCAGCGCCTTCTCGGCACCGTTCGGGATCGGCTGCAGGCCGATGCCCCGATCAGGCGGCTTGCGCTCGGCGTTGCGGCCTGGATGCGCTACGTGACGGGCATCGACGAGAAGGGCGCTGCCATCGACGTGCGCGATCCCATGGCGGCACGCCTACGCGCGCTGGCGGATCGGGCCGCGGGATCGGCCGAGAGCCTTGCAGGCGAGTTGTTCGCGGTGCGCGAGGTCTTCGGGGATGATCTGCCCCGCGACCCGCGCTTCACCGGCACGGTCACGGAAGCGCTGGCGCGGCTCTTCGCGCAGGGCGCCAGGCGCACGGTGTCAGACTGGATCGAGCCGGGACGGTAGAGCCGGCCCCAACCCATGCCGGCAGGCGAGCCCGGCTGCTACGAGGTTATCATCATGGAACAGACCTGGCGCTGGTTCGGACCTGAGGATGCGGTCCGACTTCCCCATATCTGCCAGACGGGGGCGACCGGAATCGTCACCGCCCTGCATCACATCCCCTATGGTGTCGTGTGGAGCGTGGAGGAGATCGAGAAGCGCAAGGGCGAGATCGCAGCCGATCCCTCGCTCGGCCTGCGCTGGAGCGTCGTGGAAAGTCTGCCGGTTCACGAAAGCATCAAGATCGGCGAAGGCGATCTGACGCCCCTGTTCGAGAACTACCGCGAGTCCTTGCGCAACCTCGCCCGGTGCGGCATCACAACGGTCTGCTACAACTTCATGCCCGTGGTGGACTGGACCCGCACGGAGCTTGCCTACCCCCTCCCGGGCGGCGGCACGGCCCTGCGCTTCAACCTGCATGAATTCGCTGCCTTCGACTGCTACATGCTGCAGCGCCCCGGCGCGGAGGCGGATTACGCCCCGGAGGTGTTGCGTCGCGCGAAGGAATGGCACGACCGCTCGTCCGAGTCCGACCGGCGCAAGCTTCTCTCCAGCATCATGGCGGGCTTGCCGGGCGCCTTCGACCGCTACGACATTCCGGGCCTGCGCGTGATGCTCGAGCGCTACCGCCACATCGATGCCGATGCCCTGCGCGGAAATCTCGCCCGCTTCCTGCGGGAGGTGATTCCAACGGCGGAGGAGGTGGGCATCCGGATGTGCATTCATCCCGACGACCCGCCGCGCCCGCTCATGGGTCTGCCGCGCATCGTGTCGAAGGAGAGCGATCTGGCCTTCATCCTCGATGCGGTGGATTCGCCCGCGAACGGCCTCACCCTCTGCAGCGGCTCCCTGGGAGCCAATCCGGCCAACGATGTTCCGGCCATCGCGCGGCGCTTCGCGAACCGCATCTGGTTCGCCCATCTGCGCAACGTGGCGAAGGAGCCGGACGGCTCCTTCATGGAGGCCGATCATCTCGGCGGCGATACGGACATGGTGTCCCTCATCACCGTACTCCTGGAGGAGCAGGGGCGCCGCAAGAGCGCCGGAGAGTCGCATTGGCGCATTCCGATGCGCCCGGACCATGGACATGAGCTTCTCGACGATGTGGGCAAGCCCACCCATCCCGGCTACCCGGCCATCGGGCGCCTGCGGGGCCTTGCCGAGCTGCGCGGCGTGATGAAGGCCGTCTCGGCCCTGCGCGGCCTGCCGCTCTAGGGCATCGTCACGGGCGGGGAGCCAAGCGGCCCCTCCTTGCATTCGCGGGACGAACGGGCTCTCCTATGGCTGGCCACCGGGCGGGCGGCTGCAAGGATGAGCCCGCCCTCGAGAGACGACAGGACGACTCGATGCTCGATGTTCATCAGGCAGTAGTGAGCGTGCAGCGCGCCTGGGCTGCAGGAAACCAGCCCGGCGCGACCTTGGAGGCTGCCGGTGAGGCCTTCGCGAAAACCGTGGGATACCGCCTCTACACCGTGACGCAGATGCTGAGCGGCGGGCTGGAGGTCGAGCGCATCTACACGACGAATGCCGACGTCTATTCCGTCGGCGGTCGCAAGCCCATCCTGCCCAATGCCTACACTCAGCGCATCTGCGGCGAGATGAAGCCGTTCCTTGCCAGGACTCCCGCAGAGTTCGCCCCGCTCTTTCCCGATCACGAGACGATTGTGAGCCTCGGGCTGGGAAGCGTCATGAACCTGCCGGTCCTCTTCAATGGGGCGGTGCTCGGAACCGTCAACCTCCTCGACCGCGAGGGCGCCTATGACGAGCGGCACGTCGAGCAGGCCATGCTGATCGCGCAACAGATTGTGCCGGTGCTCCTGGCACGGGCCTGCAAGGAATGATGGCGGCTCTCCGGACAGCGCCGCATGACCCTGCGATACCTGGCACCGAGCCAAGGGGAGATCCGCGCGCTGTCGAGGCTGGGGATCGCATCACCCCTCATCCGCTCTCCATTTACCTTATGTCTTAAAGCTTTGGCGACCTCTGTCTGGTAATAAAGTATCGGGACGAAGGGCCCGATTCATAAGGACAGAACAATGGCTTTGACGGGGCGGTTCAATCTCCGGAAATCCCTTTCCGGACGGATCATTTTGCAGGTCGAGGAAGAAGTGGAGAGCGCATGGGGGCTCTTCTCGCGCAGGAAGCTGCGCAGGCGCTGGCGGGACGCGAAACCGATGGACCTGCCCGCCACCGAGCTGCGCGCCCTGATGGATCTGCGCAACCGCCCCCGCTTCTCCGCGCAAGCGTTCGAGCCCACGCTGACCATGCGTCCAACCCCCGGGCAGACCGAGGAGAGGATGCCGATGCCGAGCGATCCGGCTTCCCAGGACGAAGCCAAGGCATTGACCGCGCATTAGGGTGCCATCGGCTTCCCGACGGAGACAGAGGTCGGGCAGCCTCGCCCTGCAGGGCCGGATTGTTCCCGGAGGTCCGGCTTACTAAGTCCGTGGCCTCCGGGTCCCCAAGGTACGGATGAGAAAGGCGGCGGTGTCCCGAGGACTCCCCTCGGCATCCAGAGCCCGCCGTCGGAGTGGCAGGCCTGAACCTAACACCAGCAACCAAGCACTTGGGAATAGGGGATCTTAGGCGAAAGAGGCTTTTTCGGGTGCCGAGACAGTGGCGGAGGGAGCGGGATTCGAACCCGCGATACGGTTTCCCGTATACACACTTTCCAGGCGTGCGCCTTCAACCACTCGGCCACCCCTCCAGCATGAGCCGGCAGGCTCAGGAACCTCCCGTGCCGGCTTCGAGCCGGCAGAGGTTTTCCGCTCTGCGTGCGGAGCGCTCGTGTATCGCTAAATGGGGGAGGAATGCAAGACCGAACTTGGGGCAAGCTATCCTGAATCGCCTTTGCTATTGCGACAAAAGGCTCTAGATAATGACCTCTCTGTTCATAGAGGTATCCTCCGGTGAAGTTCCTCGCGCGTAGCCTTGGCCTTTTGCTGATCGCCGCCGGATTCGTCGGCCTGGTGATCGATGGAACACGCTCCATCGTCAACAATGCTGTATCGTTCGCGCCGCTCGGGCGGGTGGCCGGCACCCTGTTCCCGAACAGCCTGTCGGGGCTTGAGGGAAGCATCGCTCAGCGGGGCTATCCGTGGCTGTGGGACCCGATCGCGACCAGCCTCCTCCAGATGCCGGCCTCCGTGACCGGCTTCCTTCTCGGTGCCCTGCTGCTCTGGCTGGGCCAGAAGCCGCTGGAGCCGATCGGCTACCTGGCGGGCCGCTGAGAGCCTTTCACGGCAAGGTGACGAGCGCCGCCACTCCCCCTCGCGGAGCGCCGTGACTACATAAGCGGGATCACGCGAGGGACTTCCATGTTCAGCTTCCGCAAACGAGCCGACCTGCCGACCGCCGCCGAGGCCTTGCCGGGCCGGTCCAGCCCCCTTCCGACGGCCGACCGCCACTTCGTCAACGGGCGCCCGCTGCAGCCGCCCTATCCGGAGGGCATGCAGAAGGCCGTGTTCGGCCTCGGCTGCTTCTGGGGTGCCGAGCGCAAGTTCTGGCAGATGGGCGACGGAATCTGGATCACCGCGGTGGGTTATGCGGCCGGCATCACGCCGAACCCGACCTACGAGGAGGTCTGCTCCGGCCTCACAGGGCATAACGAGGTGGTGCTGGTGGTCTTCGACCCCCGACAGGTGTCATACGAGGCCCTGCTCAAGACCTTCTGGGAGAGCCACGACCCGACCCAGGGCATGCGCCAGGGCAACGACGTCGGCACCCAGTACCGCTCCGGGATCTACGTGTTCGACGAGAGCCAGCGCAGGGCCGCCGAGGCCTCCCGAGCGGCCTATGCGAAGGCGCTCGCGGCCAAGGGCTATGGACCGATCACCACGGAGATCCTGGAGGCAGGCCCGTTCTACTTCGCCGAGGATTACCACCAGCAGTACCTGGCGAAGAACCCCAACGGCTATTGCGGCCTGGGGGGTACCGGCGTCTCCTGCCCCATCGGCGTGGGCGTCGCGGCCGAGTAGGTCTGCGCCCAAGCATGGGAAGGCTTGAAGGAGGAGCCGCGTCCTGAGGGCGCGGCCCTTTCGTGTTGCGTCAGGGCGCTTCCAGAACCCGGCGGCACTCGGTGGGCAGCTGCGCCATCGTCAGGGGCGGGCGGGGCTTGCCCGGCTTCGGGTTCAGCATTTGAGGGGTGAACCAGGCGGCGAGCTCGGCACCGCACCCGTCGCCGCCCGGGGGCGGGTCCTGGTCCGAGCAGCCGGTCTCGCCGGCCGGGCAGGCGAGACGGATATGGAAGTGATAGTTGTGGCCCCACATGGGCCGCACCTTTGACAGCCAGCCGCGGTCTGGACCCGCTTCCCGGCAGAGCGCCTTCTTGATCGCCGGGTTCACGAAGATGCGCGCCACGCCCCGCTCCTGGGCCGCAGCGCGGATGAGCGCCGTGTGCTGCGGCGTCCATCGGGCAGGGTCCACGTCGAGCCAGTCCTCGCGAACCACGTTGGTGGCCGACATCTCCTCCCGCTCCGCCCGCGACAGGCGCCGGGTGGGCATCGGCGTGAGCCAGACATCCGCATCGAGACCGATCTGGTGCGAGGCGTGGCCCGTGAGCATGGGCCCGCCGCGGGGCTGCGAGATGTCGCCGACGAGCAGTCCTGGCCAGCCGTTGATCGAGGGCACCTTCGCGGCGAAGCGCTGCAGGAAGCCGATCAGCTCCGGATGCCCCCAGTTGCGGTTGCGGGAGAGGCGCATGACCTGCCAGGTCTCCCCGTCGAACGGGATCGCCGCAGCGCCCGCCACGCAGCCTTTGGCATAGCTGCCGATGGAGCGGGAGCGCAGATCGGCGGGCGTGGCGCGGCGCCCGAACAGCTCCTTGGCGGCGAGGTTCGGATCACCCGGGTTGGCGAGCGGCGGCAGGGGCTTGGGATCGAGGGTGCCCTTGTCCTGGGCGACGGCGGTGCCGCCGGCAGCGAGGGCGAGGATCATGGCGAGGAGTCGAATCGCGTTCATGCGGGAAGGCTAACCCGCATTGCGCGAGCGAGGAACGTAGCGGACGAGGCCATCTTGTCGCTCTTCGGACGAAGGGCCGGAGGGATGCTCCGGCCCTTCATGCCTCAGTGCCTGGGCTGCGGGCGGCCCTCATAGGGCCCGCGCTGGCTCACATGGCCCGGCCCGAGCGTACGCTTGTCGTGCCCGTTGCCGGTGCGGCGCATGGTGGGCTGGTAGCGTGGCGTCGGGCGCTTGACGGGGCGGCTTCGACGGGAGGATGCCGCGGGTCGCATGAACAGGGCCGCAATGCCTGCCGCAACGCCGGCCAGCACCGCCGCCGTGACGAAGGGGTGAAGCTGCGCCTCGAGCAGCAGGCTGGTCTTGCGCGGTTCCCCGGGAAGTGACGAGTAGATGTCTTCGTCCTCGCGGGCTTCGTAGAGGTTGTCGCGCATGGCGGGGCGTTCCGGCTGGTCCGTGGTCTGCGAACCGTAGCCCGTCCATTCCATGGCCTTGTCCACGAGGCGGGGTGCCACCTTGCCCATCGCGCCGATGACCCAGCCGCCGAACCCGACGGTGATCTCGCGCCGCTGGTGCTCGGCTGAGAACACGATGGCCTTGGCCACGAGATGGGGATCGTAGGCCGGCGGCGGAACGGCATTCTCCCGGTCGAGATAGTTGCGGGCATGCTCGACGTAAGGCGTGTCGATGGACGAAGGCTTGATGAGGGTGATCGCAATCGGCGCGCCCTGGTTCTCAAGCTCCATGCGCAAGCCGTCGGTGAAGGCTTTGACGGCATGCTTGGAGGCCGAATACTGGGCCTGCAGGATCATGGTTCTCTCGGACAGCACGCTGCCGACATTGATGATCGTGCCGCCACGCCGACGCATGTGCTCCGCCGCGATCAGCGAGCCGTTGACCACGCCCCAGTAGTTCACCTCGAAGAGGTGCCGCTGATCCTCCAGCGGCACTTCGGTCAGGCTGCCGTAGACGGCGACCGCCGCATCGTTCACCCAGGTGTCGAACCCGCCGAACGTGTCGATCGCCGTGCGCGCGACCCGCTCGAGATCCTCCCGGCGGCTCACGTCGGCCGCGACTGCTACGGCGCGGGTGTTGCCCTGGCTGAGTTCGCCGGCAATCCGGCGCAGGGCCTCCTCGTTGCGTGCCACGAGAACGAGCCCCCTGGCGCCGCGCTCGGCGAACAGGTGCGCCGTCGCAAGTCCGATGCCGCTGGACGCGCCGGTGATGACGACCACCTGCTCCTCGACCGGCTTCTGGCGAAACGCCATGGCAATCTCCTCCCTATCCTCAAGGTTTCACGAACGTGGATCAACGTGAGGCCGGGAGGCGGGTTCCTAAGGCAGCGCTTGCTGCAGGGGGGCAAAGCCTTGGAAACGCTGGAGGAGGGGGCTTCGAGCCGGAACCGGGCTTTCAACCCGAGCGTTGCCTTAGGATCCCACGGATGAAGGAGCGACATGATGCAGACGACGGCACAAAGTGGCGACGTTCGCGAGACCCAGAGCTTGATCGCCAGCGACAAGGTCGAGGGTACGCCGGTGCGCCGCTCGGATGGCGAGAAGATCGGGACCATCGAGCGCGTGATGATCGAGAAGCGGTCCGGCAAGGTGGCCTATGCGGTGATGAGCTTCGGCGGCTTCATGGGCCTGGGCGAGGAGTACTACACCCTTCCCTGGGGCGTGCTGAAGTACAACACCGAGCTCGACGCCTATGAGCTGAACCTGTCGGAGGATCAGCTCCGCGGCGCTCCCCGCCGCAGCGCGGAAGGGCATGATGCCTCCTACGACCGCGAGTGGGAGGAGCATGTCCATCGCTACTACAATGCCACCCCCTATTGGGGCGCCAGCGATCCGATGAGCACCGGCCGCTAGGCCGGCTCCCCCCAATAAAAAATCGCCCGGCTTCCACCGGGCGATTTTTTATGCGCACACACCGGGCGCCAGGCGGAGCCTGTCCCGGTGCGGGCGGCATGGTTGGCTCAGCGCTTCGACTTCGAGGGGCTCTTGCGGGAGCTCGACGAGCGGGAGCCGGAGGACCGCTTCGCAACGGTGCCGGACTTCTTCGTGGAAGAGGTCCGGCTGGTCGCGGCGGCCGCGCGCTTCGGAGCCGACTTGGACGCGCTGCGCGACTTCGAAGCCGAGGACTTGGCTCCGCCGCGGCTGGAGCTGCGGGACGCAGAGCTCTTGGACGCGGAGCGGGATGCGCCGGAGCGCGACGAAGACGAACGCGACGAGGACTTCCGGGCGGTCGAACCGGTCGACTTCGCGGAGGTCCTCTTGGCGGTGGTCTTCTTGGCTGCGGACTTCTTCGCAGTCGACTTGCTGCCGGACTTCGCCGAGGACTTCGAGGCCGATTTGGTCGAGGTCTTCTTGGCGGCCGTCTTCTTGGCAGTGGTCTTCTTCGCGCCGGACTTCGCCGAAGACTTCGAGGCCGACTTCGAGGTCGACTTCGCTGCGGTCTTCTTCGTGCCCGAGCTCTTCTTGGCGCCCGAGCTCTTCGAGCCGGACTTCTTGGCGCTGGAGGAGCTGCTGCGCGAGCTGCTCTTCTTCGCGGTCTTCTTGGTGCTGGTCGCACCGGTGTCACCCGTGAACAGCATCGTCAGCGGGTTCTTGGTATCTGTCGGCATTGCCGCCTCCTTCAAGGGCCTTCGCGTGCAACCGTCACGCTTGCAAGGCAACGTCGTTATACCAACGCGGTTCCGAATACCGGAAAGTGTAGACAGTAGAATGCGCACTTTTTCTGTGGATATTTTGTCGGCGCCATCTCTCAGCACTTGCAGGTGAAAGACTCAAGTTCGGGTGTGCGCTGAGGAGCTTAGGGACTCCGCATGAGCCTGTCTGCTGGTCGCAAACAGATCGGCAGCGCATCCCCGGCGATCTGGAAATTCATTTTATATCAAAGGCTTGCGCAGTCAGATAAGATGATTTTGCGCGCTCTGCGAGTATTCGGATGTGTTCGTCTGCGTTCAACATACCATCGCAAATTCCCTCCACTTGGAGAGGGATGAGGGTGCCTCTCGCACCGTCGCGCGATCGTCCGACGCGCATGCAGGAATTTTCGTCCGGAGAGTCGGCATCGAGTGAAAGGATGCGCGGCTGTCTCAGAATCAGGATCGTGAATCGTCGACGCGAGCAGGAAGCCCGCGCCTGTTCGCGGAGCCTTGCTCATGCGCTCCTAGGTCGCTGCGGATGGCGAGGCCGGGAAGGCTTCACGGCGGGGAAGGAGCAGGGTAATCGAGGGGGGAGGATTCCCACCGTCGGTTCGTCGTGCCCCATCGCAGCATCCTTGCCGTCGTCCTCTGGATGAGCGGCGCGCTCCTCTCCTTCTCCGCAACGGCGATTGCGGTGCGCGCGCTTGCGCCGGCCTTCTCGATCTTCGAGATGCTCGCGGTGCGCAACGCCGCCGGGGTCCTGATCCTGCTCGCCCTCGCGCTGCTCAAGCCCGAGTTGAGGCCGGGCCTGAAGCCGCGGCGCTTCAGGCTCCACCTGATGCGCAACGTCCTGCACTTCGCCGGCACTGACGGCTGGGCTTACGGGCTCACGCTCCTGCCGCTCGCCACCGTCTTCGCGCTCGAATTCACCACGCCGGCCTGGGTGGCTCTGCTTGCGATTCCGCTGCTGAAGGAGACGATGACGCGAGGCCGTCTCGTGGCCGTGATCCTGGGCTTCGTCGGCATCCTCGTGATCCTGCGGCCGGGGCTGGAAACCTTGCAGCCGGCCAGTTTGCTCATGCTGGGCGTCGCCCTGAGCTTCGCCCTCGTGGCGATCATGACCAAGCGGCTCACCATGACGGAGACCACGTTCTCGATCCTGTACTTCATGAACCTGCTGCAGCTGCCCATGAACCTCCTGGGCGTGAGCCGCGCCTTCTGGCTTCATGTCCAGCCGAGCCACGCACTGCCTCTCGTCGGCATCTCCGTCGGCGGGCTTCTCGCCCATTACTGCCTGACCAACGCCTACCGTCAGGGCGACGCCACCATGGTGGTGCCGCTCGACTTCATGCGCATCCCGCTGATCGCCCTGGTCGGCTGGCAGTTCTACGGCGAGGCGCTCGACCCCTTCGTCTTCCTCGGGAGCGGCTGCATCATCGTCGGCCTGCTCTATTCCCTGCATCGCGAGGCGCGATCCGCATGAGCTGGTCGCCGCAGCAGGATGCCGCCCTGAAAGCCGTCGCCGAGTGGCTGCGCCGCGGCGATCGTCCCGTGTTCCGCCTGTTCGGGTATGCAGGCACCGGCAAGACGACGCTGGCCAGGCACATCGCCGAACATGTCGACGGGGAGGTGGCGTTCGGAGCCTATACCGGCAAGGCGGCGCTCGTGCTGCGCACCAAGGGCTGCCGGGAGGCCTCCACGATCCATTCCATGATCTACCGCTCGCGGGAATCCGACGAGAACGGGCCGCAATTCGTCCTCAACCGGCAGAGCCCGGCTTCCAAGGCCGACCTCATCATCATCGACGAGTGCTCCATGGTCGACGAGGAGCTGGGACGCGACCTCCTCTCCTTCGGCCGGCCCGTGCTCGTGCTCGGCGATCCGGCGCAGCTGCCTCCCGTGAAGGGCGGAGGCTTCTTCACGGAGGGGGAGCCCGACGTAATGCTTACCGAGGTGCACCGCCAGGCCAAGGACAACCCGATCATCCATCTCTCGATGAAGGTGCGCGAGGGAGGCCGTCTCGAGCCCGGCACCTATGGAAAGAGCCGCATCATCCGCCGGCGCGAGATCGATGCGGCGGCCGTCATGGCGGCCGATCAGGTGCTGGTCGGCCTCAACAAGACCCGGCGCCTCTACAACACGCGACTGCGCGAGCTGAACGGATACCGCGATCCCATGCCCGCAGCGGGCGAGAAGCTCGTCTGCCTGCGCAACGACAAGACCAAGGGCCTCCTCAATGGCGGCACCTGGAGCATCCAGGCCCTGCGCGGCATCCGCAACGACTTCATCCGCATGGACGTGCTGCCCGACGACGATGCGCGCCGTCGTTCCGTGGAGGTGGCCGTGCACAAGGCGTTCTTCGAGGGCACCGAGGAGGAGGTGCCGTTCGTGCTGCGCAAGGAATCGGATGAGTTTACCTATGGGTATGCTCTCACCGTGCACAAGGCCCAGGGCTCGCAATGGGACGATGTCGTGCTGTTCGACGAGTCCTATGCCTTCCGCGAGCATCGCAGCCGCTGGCTCTACACGGCCCTGACGCGGGCTGCCGAGACGGTCACGGTGGTGATCTGAAACGAGGCGTCCGTCGAACGGGAACCCGATCAAGCTCGAGCGCTTATGCTCCAGGTTGGACGGTGAGCGACAGGGGTGCCGGCATGCTGAGATGGGCTCTGATCTTCCTCGTGGTCTCCCTCGTGGCGGGAGCGCTCGGCTTTACGGGAATCGCGTCCGGCGCCCGAACGATCGCCAAGATCCTGTTCGTCATGTTCCTGCTGGGCTTCATCCTGCTGATTCTGCTGGCCTGGGGAGCCGGCGAGCTCATCTTCTAAGTCATGCCACTCACGCATGAATGAAAAAGGCGGGCCCGGAGCCCGCCTGTTTCCGCCCGTCACTGGCTCGCGAAGGCCGAGGTGTCCTCGCCCGCGAGCTTCTTTGCATAATAGGCGATGGTCTTCGCGTAGACTTGGGACTTGTTCCAGGCCCGGATCGCCTCGAAGTTCGGCGTGCCCGGCTCCCAGTCGGCTCCCTTCACCCAGCCGTGGCCCTTGAGGTAGTTGGCCGTCGAGGCCAGCACGTCCGCCGGGCTGTGCAGGAGATCGGCCCGCCTGTCGCCGTCGAAATCGACCGCGTACTTGACATAGGACGACGGCATGAACTGGGTCTGCCCCATCTCGCCGGCCCAGGCCCCGCGCATTTCGGCCGGGGTCAGGTCGCCCCTCTCGACGATGCGCAGGGCGTCGAAGAGGTGGGCCTTGAAGAAGTCGGAGCGACGGCAATCGTAGGCCAGCGTCGCGACCGAGCGGATGACGGGCAGGTTGCCTCTCACGGCGCCGAAATCGGTCTCCAGCCCCCAGATCGCCACGAGCACGGGAGCCGGGACGCCGAAGCGCTGCTCGATGCGCTCGAGGGTCGCTGCGTGCCGCTTCAGCATGTTGGCGCCGCCCTTGAGGCGGGCGGGCGAGACCATGCGGCCGGCGAATTGCTCGAAGCTCTGCTTGAACACGCCCTGGCCGCGATCCTTCTTGATGACGGATGGGTCGAGGGTGACGCCTGCCAGACCCTGCCGAACCGCTTGAGGCGAAATGCCCTGCGCCACGGCCTCCTCCGCAATGTCGTCCAGCCATTTCTCGAAGCCTGCCGGATCGCGGCAGGTCGCTGCCGTCGCTTGGGTTGCGGCAAGAAGGGTGGCTGCAAGAAGGGAGGCGCGCATGAAAGCCTGCATGAGGTCTCTCCAGATTCGTTCCGTTCCAGAGCGAGGTAGGGTCCCACCCCGGCAACTCAAGCCCGCGACCTTGGCAGGCAACCGCCGCGCATCGAGCGCGTTTCCAGAAGGACCGGGGCGAAGCCAGGAGGACAGGGGTGCACGGCGTCGAACATCGGAGGGCATGGGCCATAGGGGCTCTCGTACTGGCGCTGCTCACCGGCGCCCCGTGGGCGCGGGCTGCCAATGGGCCGATCGGGGACGTGTTGGCCACGCAGACCCTCCACGCCCGTTTCGATTCCGTCACGCGGCAGACGGTCGCCACCGGAATGGCGGCACCCGGCCTTTGCTTCTCCTTCGTTCTTCCCGATGAATGGCGCACCACCGCGCAGGGCTTGGATGCCGTTGCCTCGGAGGGTGAACTCGCGGTGAGCCTTCGCTCCGCTCAGGAGCTCCGCGACCTGCCGCACCCCGATCTTGCGAGTCGCGACGCCGCCGTGCTGCAGCGGGACTACGAGGAGCTGCTCGGGCGTCCCGCGCAATCGGTCTCCCTCTCCGCCGGTACGGGTGCAGCCCGATGGTCGGCAACCTGGACAGACGCCAATCTGCCGACGGCTTCCCGATCGATGACGGTGGAGGCCCTCATCGTCCCGCTGTCAAGCGAATGGGTGCTCGAACTGTCCCTGTCGGGCCTTCATACCCGGCAGGCCTACGATGCCCTCGCGCAGCAGCTCCTGTCCCGGCTGCGGGTGCAGGGCAAGGCATCGTGCCAGCCGTAAGGCCCCGATGGACATTGCGCGCCTTTTCCTCCATGCCTCGCCCGTGGCGTGAAACGGTGGAGGGTCGGAGCAGATCATGGACGTCATCATCTACCACAACCCGCAATGCGGAACCTCGCGCAATACCCTGGGGCTGATCCGCAATGCGGGGATCGAGCCCCATATCATCGAATACCTGAAGTGCCCGCCGACGCGCCTGCTCCTGCGCCAGCTCATCGAGCGCATGGGGCTCTCCGTGCGCGACGTGGTCCGCGAGAAGGGAACGCCATACCATGAACTCGGGCTCGAGGATTCTTCCCTGAGCGACGACCAGCTTCTCGATGCCATGATGGCGCATCCGATCCTGATCAACCGGCCCATCGTGGTGACTCCGCTCGGCGTCAGGCTCTGCCGCCCATCGGAAACGGTCATCGACATCCTGCCGCCGCAGCAGGGGGAATTCGTCAAGGAGGACGGCGAGCCGGTGGTCGACGCCTCGGGACGGCGCGTCGGCCTCGCCTGAGGCGCCCGGGAACAAGCCGAGGCCGATCCGGTTCAGGGATGGGACGACCCCGTCCCCGGAGAACAGGCAATGGAGCTTCAAGGCAAGGTCGCGCTCGTCACGGGCGCAGGATCCGGCATCGGCAAGGCGGCGGCCCTGCGCCTGGCGCGGGAGGGAGCCATCGTCGGGGTGCTGAGCCACACCGAAGACGAGATCCGAAAGACCGCGCAGGAGATCGAGGGGGCCGGCGGCAGGGCCATGCCGCTCGTGGCCGACGTGGCGGACGAGGGTCAGATGAGGAAGGCCGTGGCCGATCTGGTCCAGGCTCACGGGCGGCTCGACATCGTCTTCGCCAATGCGGGCATCAACGGCGTCTGGGCCCCCATCGACGAACTGCAGCCGGCGGAATGGGACCGCACCATCAACACGAATCTGCGCGGCACCTATCTCACCATCCATTATGCGGTGCCGCACCTGAAGACGGCGGGCGGCTCCATCATCATCACGGCCTCGATCAACGGCACCCGCACCTTCACGACGGCAGGAGCCACGGCCTATTCCGCCACCAAGGCCGCGCAGGTGGCGATGGCGCAGATGCTGGCGGTGGAGCTGGCCAAGCACAAGATCCGCGTGAACGTGGTCTGCCCCGGCAAGATCGGCACGGAGATCATGGAGAACACGCAGAAGCGCAACACGGAGGAGGCGGAAGTCCCCAGCGAGTTTCCCGCCGGACCGATTCCGCTCACGGGCGAGGAGCCCGGCACGAGCGAGGAGGTGGCGGAGCTCGTGCACTTCCTGGCCTCCGACCGCGCGCGCCACATCACGGGAACGCCGGTCTGGATCGACGGGGCTCAGTCGCTGCTGGTGTAGACACGTGGCGTGGGGACGCTAGTGCGCCTCCAGCCGCGTTCCCACGGGGACGGTGGGTTCCGGCACGAAGGCCTCCTTCGACCCCGTGGGCGGTGCGGCGCGCTGGATGCTGCGGTAGGCGCCCCAGATCGCCATGAGCAACTGGGCGGTGACGAAGACATAGACGAGTCCGAGGCGCCCGAACTCCGTCATGGCCGCACCTGCGATCACGGGTCCGACAGCGGCGCCGGCGCCCAGCAGGATCAGGAGCCCTCCGGCCGCAGCTACGAACTCGCCGGGCCGCACCATGTCGTTCACATGGGCCGTGACGATGCTGTAGGTGGGGATCACGCTGCCGCCGAAGATGGCGACATAGACGAAGAGCAGCCACGTCGGCACGGTGGCCGGCACGAAGTGGATGAGCGCGAGCAGGATCGAGGCCGCCATGGCGGCCGTTCCCATGATCACGTGGCGGCGGTCCATGCGGTCCGACAGCCACCCGAGGGGCCATGTGGTGAGAAATCCGCCCAAGGTGCCGCAGGTCATGAAGAGCGCGATCTCCGTCGTGTCCAGGCCCCGCTCCTGCGCCCAGATCGGTCCGAGCGCGAAGAACGAGCTGGTGGTGATGCCGCACAGAACCGCCGCCACCACGCCGAAGGGCGATTGCCGGTAGAGCTGCACCAGATTGATCTTCGTGTCGCTCACCGCATGGGCCGGGGCCGTCGCCCGCGACAGGGCGGTGGGCACGAGAGCAAGCGAGATCAGAATGGCCACGAAGCAGAACAGCCGGAATCCATGAGGATCGCCTGATGGCAGGAGCATCTGCCCGCCGATGCCGGCGACGAGACCCGTCATGCCGTAGAGGCTCAGGATCTGCCCGCGGGTCTCGGCCGTCACCGAGGCGTTGAGCCAGCTCTCCACGACGATGAACAGGCCTGCAAAGCAGAAACCGGTCACGCACCGCGCGGCGATCCACACCGCCGGGCTGATCACGAGAAGATGCAGGAGCGCGGTCGACGCCGCCACCGCCGCCAGCGCCGAGAAGGCGCGGGTATGCCCCACCTGATGGATCACCCGACCGGCCCAGAGGGAGCCGAGCACGATGCCGACCCAGAAGGCCGCGCCCACGGCGCCGATCTCGGTGGGCGTGAACTGCTCGATGCTCCCGCGCACGCTGAGCAGCGTGCCCAGCAGGGTGTTGCCGGTCTGCATGAGAGCGTAGCCGAGAAGGAGGGCAAAGAGGGTCGGCAGGGTGGTCCGCAGAGACGAAGTCATGGGCTCTCCTGTGAAGCGAGATCCTGTGGCTCGGATGTGCGGTTGCGGGAGCTTGGCCTCACCGATGGGCGTGCCGAAGCCCGGGGTCGCGTGACCCCGTTCACCGGCGAATGACAGTGGGAACACCGAGCCCCGTGCCTTGGGTGAACTCTACGGGGGAGGGGATGTTCCGGTGTTCGGTGTCCAGGGGCGCCGCGAAAGAAAAGGCCCAGCTCACAGGTGGCTGGGCCCTCAGGCTTTAGAACGGTGCAGGATGCGCCTCAGGTATCCATCTTCAGCGCCGCGATGAAGGCCTCCTGCGGGATGTCGACCTTGCCGTACTGGCGCATCCGCTTCTTGCCTTCCTTCTGCTTGTCGAGCAGCTTGCGCTTGCGCGAGGCGTCGCCGCCGTAGCATTTGGCCGTCACGTCCTTGCGCAGCGCCCGGATGGTCTCGCGGGCGATGATCTTGCCGCCGATGGCCGCCTGCACCGGGATCTGGAACATGTGGGGCGGGATCAGCTCTTTCAGCTTCTCGCACATGGCGCGGCCCCGGCCTTCCGCACGGGTGCGGTGCACGAGCATGGAGAGCGCGTCCACCGGCTCGCCGTTGACCAGCACCGACATCTTCACCAGGTCACCCTCGCGGTAGTCGGAGATGTGGTAGTCGAACGAGGCGTAGCCCTTCGAGACGGACTTCAGGCGATCATAGAAGTCGAACACCACCTCGTTGAGCGGCAGGTCGTAGACCACCATGGCGCGCTTGCCGACATAGTTCAGGTCGATCTGCACGCCGCGCCGGTCCTGGCAGAGCTTGAGCACGGAGCCGAGATAATCGTCCGGAGTGAGGATCGTGGCGCGGATCCACGGTTCCTCGATGGCGTCGATCTTCATCACGTCCGGCATGTCGGCCGGGTTGTGCAACTCCTTCACGGTGCCGTCGGTCATGCGCAGGTTATAGACGACGCTGGGCGCGGTGGAGATCAGGTCGAGGTTGAACTCGCGCTCCAGGCGCTCCTGGATGATCTCGAGATGGAGCAGGCCGAGGAAGCCGCAGCGGAAGCCGAAGCCGAGCGCCGCGGAAGTCTCCATCTCGTAGGTGAAGCTCGCGTCGTTCAGGCGCAGCTTGCCCATGGCGGCACGCAGGTTCTCGAAATCGGCCGCATCGACGGGGAAGAGGCCGCAGAACACCACCGGCTGCACGGGCTTGAAGCCGGGAAGCGCCTCCGCCGTGGGCTTGCGCTCGTCGGTGATGGTGTCGCCGACGCGGGTATCGGCCACCTCCTTGATGGAGGCCGTGAGGAAGCCGACCTCGCCCGGGCCGAGCACATCCACATCCGTCATCTTGGGCCGGAACACGCCGACCTTGTCGACGCCGTAGGTGGCGCCGGTGCCCATCATCTTGATGGTTTGGCCCTTCCTGAGGGTGCCGTCGATGATGCGCACGAGCACGACCACGCCGAGATAGGCGTCGTACCAGGAATCGACCAGCATCGCCTTCAGCGGCGCTTCCTTGTCGCCCTTCGGCGGCGGCAGCTTGCGGACGATGGCCTCCAGCACGCCCTCGATGTTGATGCCGGTCTTGGCGGAGATCGGCACCGCCTCCGAGGCATCGATGCCGATCACCTCCTCGATCTGCTCCTTGATCCGGTCCGGATCGGCGGCGGGCAGGTCGATCTTGTTGAGGACGGGCACGATCTCGTGGTTGGCGTCGATGGCCTGGTAGACGTTGGCCAGCGTCTGCGCCTCCACGCCCTGGGAGGCGTCCACCACCAGCAGGGAGCCCTCGCAGGCAGCAAGCGAGCGCGAGACCTCGTAGGCGAAGTCCACGTGGCCGGGGGTGTCCATCAGGTTCAGGATATAGGTCTTGCCGTCCTGCGCCTTGTATTCCAGGCGCACGGTCTGCGCCTTGATGGTAATGCCGCGCTCGCGCTCGATGTCCATGCTGTCGAGCACCTGCTCCGTCATCTCGCGGGCCGAGAGCGCCCCCGTGGTCTGGATCAGGCGGTCGGCCAGGGTCGACTTGCCGTGGTCGATATGAGCCACGATGGAGAAGTTGCGGATGTTGTCGAAGGTGCGTGCGGTCATAATCTTGCAAATATAAGAAGGATCGGGCCGCAATAGCAGGGCAGGCCCCCAAAGCCAAGGGAAGTCGATGGCCCGGGGGAGGGGCTATTCGCCATAGGGCTCTGGAATCCGGGCTATTCCAGCCGCGAGAGAGCCTCGGCCCGGGCGAGGTCCTTCGGGCGTCCGAACAACCGGCAGATTGCGATCAGCTCAGACCGGGAGGGGGCATAGACAGGCCTCCCATCGATGAGGAAAGCCTCGCGGCTGGCCGGCTCCATGGGTTGCCAGCCTCCCTGGGTCCGAATCCGAAAGCCGCCCATGATCTCGACGGGAAGGGGCGGGATCGTCCATCGCCCGAAAACCTCCGACCGGAACAGATCGGTCCCGCCGTCTTCTCCTGGTGGAATGTTCAGCCCCGGCAACACCTGCCGGGCGTCCCGGGCGCTCATGACCACATCGACATCGGGGATTGCAGGTGACGCGATCCCTTGCAACCCAGCCGCGGCTCCGCCGATCAGCCACCAGGGATCCTCCGCTCCCGTCAATGCATCCGCCACCATTGTCAGGGTCTGGAGGACGGGGGCAGGGAGATGGGCAGGGGCCGGAGAGGGCATGATCTGCGCACGTGCTTTACAAGTGTCGGGATCATCCCCTCATAAGCGCAAAGCCGTCCGCCCGATAGGTCCGCGGGTCGTCCCCGCGCTCCGAGGCGACGATGGGGAACCTGGAGACCTGACGGGCGGCCGAGGGAGGGACGGATCCCGCCTTGGATTGTCCTTGATCTGAAGGCTCGGCAGTCTACAACTGTGGAGCTCGGCTCGAGCCGGCATTCCGGCAACTCTCATAAGGCAGCTATGGATCTCTGGTCGGCAACTCGGGATTTGTCGGGCGGGCCGACCGGCGCGAAGGGGCTTCCATGACCCTGCGCACGCGGCTCTACCTTCTCGTGTTCTTGGCTCTCGCCCCGGCCATCGCTCTCTTGTTCTACAATGACTGGAGCGACCGAAAGCACAGGGAGATCCAGGCCGAAGCCGATGCGCTCCGGTATGCTCGCCTCGTCTCGAGCGAGATGGACCGCCTCTTCGAAGGTGTGCGAGCCCAGCTCAGCGCAGTCGCCGAGGCTCCTGTCGTGCAGGGTTTCCAGGACCCGGAATGCGGCCGCTATCTGAGGCGCCTCGAATCCACCAATGCCGCCACCACCTCCGTGTCCGTCTACGACGTGAACGGGGATCGCCGGTGCAGCGCCGTCGACCTGGTGAACATCACCGATCGTCCGTATTTCAGACAGGCCCTGCAATCCGATGAATTCATCGTCGGCGAATACGTCGTCGGCAAGACCTCGGGGCTGCCGGTGCTCCCTTTCGCCATGCGGATCAAGAGGGAAGGACAGGTGATCGGCGTCATTGTCACGACGCTGCGCCTCGACTGGCTGGGGCAATACCTGGCCGAGAGAAGCGGCGACTTTCCATCCCGCAGTTCGATCACGGTCATCGACCGGGCCGGGACCATTCTTGTCCGCATCCCGAATCGCGAGCGGGAGGGCACCAAGCTGGCGCGCTACCCCCAGCTTCTCACGGCCCAACAGAGCGGAACCCTCAGGTCCACGGCCGAGAACACGGCCGACGGAGTGGCCCGCCTGCTCGGCTACACCGCCGTGGAGGAGCGGCCGCGCGGCATCGGTGTCTCCGTCGGCATTCCCTTGGATGTGATCTTCGCCGGTCTGGAAGAGGCGAGGCTTCGCAATCTTCTCCTTGTCACGCTAACGGCCTTTCTGGCGCTGTTCGCCGCCCATCTTGCCGGGCGCGCCTTCGTCATTCAGCCGGTCTCCAAGCTGCTCGGGGCGGCGGAGCGCCTGCGCAAGGGCGACCTTGAGGCCCGCGTCGACGTCGGCAATCCTCGCTCGGAACTCGGCCGCCTCGCGGAAGCCTTCAACGCCATGGCGGCGGATCTGGAGAAATCGCTTCAGTACAAGGATCTGCTCCTGCGCGAGCTGAGCCATCGCGTGATGAACAGCCTGCAGACCATCGGGTCGCTGTTCATCATGCAGGCCAAGGCCATGAAGGATGCGGAGTCGCGCGGCCTCTTCGACCAGGCCGCGTCCCGCATCAATTCCGTCGCTCTGGCCTATCGCCGCCTGCATGCCGCCAGAGGCGTGGAGGTCGTCGAGTTCGCCACCTTCATCCGGGAGCTGTGCGCGGAACTCCAGGCATCGATGCTTTCGGCCGGCAATCCCATCGTGGTCGAGGCCGATCCGATCCTGCTGAGCCCCGACCAGGCAATGCCCCTGGCCCTCGTCGTGAACGAACTGGTGACCAACGCCATCAAGCACGGAGGCATGGAGCCCTCCATCACGATCAAGCTCGGACGCTCCAGCGAGGGGTGCCGGCTCGCGGTGCGGAACCGTGGCGAGCTCCCCCCCAACTATGACCTCACCATGACGAAGGGTTTTGGCATGCGGATGGTCAGATCGACCGTAGCGCAGATCGGCGGCCATCTTGAGGCTGCCAGCATGGCCGGGGAAACGGAGTTCGCCATCACGTTCCAGCCCTCGGTGCAGCAGATGGCCATCGCCCGGGTTGTCGAGGGGCACCAGGAGGCGGTTGGCGAACGCTGAGCGGGCCCACTGGAGTCGAGGAACACGACGCGCCTTCGCAGAGCCTGGCCTTTCTCCTCGCCGCAACCCCGGCCCATGCGCAGACTCCGAGCCTGAGCCGCTCCGGGCCGGTCACTTACCTGTTAATTCTTCCTTAACGGCAGGACAGGGCCGCTCCTGCATCCGATAGGATTGCTGGCGAACAAAGCCTGCAGGGATGATTCCGTGATCTATCCGGTGACCCAAAACCCGCTGTTTCGCGTGCTGGACAGCCTGGGGCGGGATTTTGCGTCCCATCCGCCCGCACCGGAGCCGGTACGGGGGTTGCCGCGCAGCGCCGAGGAGCGGGCGCTGGACATGGGATTCAACAGCCTGAGCGATCTTCAATGCCGCCTTGCGGAAGTGCGGCTCGGTCCAGCCTCGCGCCTGGCTGCTCTGCGGGAATGGTCTTGTGTGGATGGTTCCAAGGCGGGGCTGCTGGCCCTGATTGCAGCCCAGGACGATGCCTTTGCGCTGCCGGCCGCGCCTGCCTGACGGTCGTCAAGCTGTCATCGGCCACTTCGTAAGTGGGCTCCGGACGCTATGTCCGGTTCTACGGTCAGCGAAAGACCAAGAAGGAGAAACGCCGTGAGACGTGCAGCATTGGGAGCCTTGATCCTGTTGGCGACGACCTTTCCATCCCTCGCGCAGAACACCCATCACGCCAACCGGATCGACCTCGTGCGGCCCGATGCGCCGGCTCTCGCAAGGCATGGCGAGCACGCGATCGGGGTCCGCACGATCGAAGTGACCAATCCGAACCAGATCGACGTGCTGAAGGCCGCGGCCGGCCAGGAGCCGCCCCGCTACGACCGCAAGCTCACCCTGGAGGTCTGGTACCCCGCCGATGCGGGCAATGGACAACCGGGCGCCTATTCCGGTGTGTTCCTGCGCGACGGCAAGACCCAGGTGACGCTCCACGGCCGGGCGGCCAGGGACGCCGCGCCCAAGCCGGCCGCCGGCGGCTACCCGCTGGCGATCATCAGTCACGGTTATCCGGGCAACCGCTTCCTGCTCAGCCACCTGGCCGAAAATCTGGCGACGAAGGGCTATGTCGTGGCCGCCATCGACCATGCGGACTCGACCTATAACGACCAGGGCAAGTTCGGCTCGACCCTGATCAACCGGCCGCTCGACCAGCTCTTCGTCCTCAACGAGATGGACCGGCTGTCGAAGCAGCCGGGCCATTTCCTCAGCGGGCTGGTCGATGCCTCGCGCACCGGGCTGATCGGCTATTCCATGGGCGGCTACGGTGCGGTGATCACGGCCGGCGCGGGCGTGACCAAGGAGGCCGTAGCCTACGATTCGGGCGTGCCGGCGGGAATGCTCTCCGTGCACCTGGCCGGATCCGAGACGCACAGGAAGCTTCGTGACGAGCGCATCAAGGCCGTCGTGGCCATCGCGCCCTGGGGGATGCAGCGCGGCTTCTGGAACGGGGAGGGCCTGAGCGCGATCACGACTCCCATCCTCTACGTGGCCGGCAGCAAGGACGACGTCTCGGGCTACGAGAAGGGCGTCCGCGCCCTCTACGCCGGCACGGTCAACGCCGACCGCTACCTCCTGACCTTCGAGAACGCCAACCACAACGCCGCGGCGCCGATCCCGGCGCCCGTCGAAAGCTGGAAGGCCGGGGAGGGCGCGGCCTCATCCCCCTTCAACCACTATGCCGATCCGGTTTGGGACAGCGTGCGCATGAACAACATCGCGCAGCATTTCGTCACCGCCTTCCTGGGCCGCTACGTGAAGAACGATGCCGAACTCGGCAGTCATCTCGACGTGCCGGTCGAACGGGCGAGCGAGGCGGTCTATGCGGTCGAAAAGGACGGCAAGCCCAAGCCCGAGCACACATACTGGAAGGGCTTTGCCAGCCGGACTGCCATGGGCCTGATGCTGGAGCGGAAGGCGCGGGGCGCCAACTGACAGGCTTGCCCGATTGTATGAGTGAACAAGCGCGGACGTGGAAGTCCGCGCTTGTCCAGGACGGCCCCGCTTAACGGGCGCACTCGACGGGAACGCGCTGCTCGGTGCCCGGAACCAGGACGGTGCGGCACGGAACGCCGTTGATGACGCGGATCTCGTGCGGCGCGGCCGTTGGGAAGGCCGAGTTCGGCGTGCCGGAGACCGCCGCCCCGGCCGTCGGCGCCCCGGAAGCCGGGCCGACGAGGATGCTGCCGGTTGTCGTCGGGTCCATGCCGACCATGCCGGCCGAGGTGGCGCACTGCACCGGGATGCGCTGATTGTTGGCGCGGTCGAGAACGGTGCGGCATGGCACGCCGTTGATGGTCTGGATCTCGTGCGGGGCGGCATGCGGGAAGGGCGAGCCCGGAGTGCCGCTCGTTTGGGCTTGAGCCACGCCAAGCGTACCGATCAGTGCGAGGCCGGTGCTGGCCACGATCGTCAGGATCTTCATCAAAACCTCCTCTGTGGGGAACAGGGCCGTTTCCACGGACCGGAGGTTTAACGCCGACAGGGAAGATTATTTCCTATGGGGCTGGCGGAGGCTCCGTCCTGACGAGGCACAGAGGCCTAGCGGCCCTTCTCCAGGATGCGCGAGATCACCTTGGCCGTGTAGTCCACCATCGGGACGATGCGGGCATAGTTGAGCCGGGTCGGACCGATAACGCCCAGAACCCCGACGATCTTCTGGCTGCCGTCCCGGAAGGGCGCGGCGATCATGGAGGAGCCGGAGAGCGAGAAGAGCTTGTTCTCCGAGCCGATGAAGATGCGGACCCCTTCGCCGCCCTCGGCCCGGCTCAGGAGGTCGATCACGTCGGTCTGGGTTTCCAGGTCCGAGAAGAGCAGGCGGATGCGCTCCAGATCCTCGGCCGCCTTCAGGTCATCGAGAAGATTCGCCTGGCCGCGCACGATGAGCTGGCGCGATTCCGCCGGTCCCACGGTGGTGGCGAGCCCCGCTTCCACGAGCTTTGCGGTAAGCGCATCGAGCTCGCGCTCCATCTCCTCGCGACGGGACTGGATCTCACGCTTGATGTCGCCCAGCGTCTTGCCCTGGATGCGGGCGTTGAGGAAGTTGCCGGCTTCCACCAGGGCGCCGGCCGGCAGGCCCGCGGGCAGGTCGAGGAGACGGTTCTCCACCGAGCCGTCCTCGGAGACCAGCACCACCAGGGCGCGGGTCGGATCGAGCCGCACGAACTCGATATGCTTCAGGCGCGCATTGGACTTGGAGGTCACCACCACTCCCGCGCCGCGGGAGACGCCGGAGAGCAGCGCCGAAGCCTCGGCCAGCGCCGTTTCCAGGGTGTGGCCGGAGGCGGCGGCGCGCATCTGCGCCTCGATCCGCGCCCGCTCCTCCGAGGTCACGTCGCCGATCTCCATCATGGCATCGACGAAGAAGCGCAGGCCCGTTTCCGTGGGAAGGCGCCCGGCGCTCGTATGGGGTGCATAGATCAGACCCGCCGCTTCCAGATCGGCCATCACGTTGCGGATCGAGGCGGGGGAGAGCGTCATCGGCAGGATGCGCGAGAGGTGGCGCGAGCCGACAGGCTCGCCGGTCATCAGGTAGCTCTCGACGATCTGGCGGAAAATTTCGCGCGAGCGATCGTTCAGCTCCGCGATGGCGCGGGGCTCCGACAGATGGGAAAAGGGGCCGGTTGCGTGCATCCGATGGGTTCTACGCCTTCTGACAATCCACCCTTGAGGTCCGCATTATGTGCGGGTCCGGGAGCTTTTAGGCAAGGCTTCGCCCTTGCGCAAAGCGGCCTGGCGCTCCAAACAGGCGTGAATCGCGAGTTTAGAGGAGAATCCCGCCATGCGCCCGTCCAACCGCGCCCCCGATGAACTGCGTCCCGTCACCCTGGAGCGGGGCGTCGCGCGCTATGCGGAGGGCTCCTGCCTCGTCTCCTTCGGCAACACCCGGGTGATCTGCACGGCCTCGCTGGAGGAGAAGGGGGCGCCGTGGCTGCGCGGCACGGGCCGCGGCTGGGTGACGGCGGAATATTCCATGCTGCCGCGGGCCACGCACGAGCGCACCAAGCGGGAGGTCAATTCCGGCAAGCCTTCCGGGCGCACCCAGGAGATCCAGCGCCTCATCGGCCGTTCCTTGCGCGCCGTGGTCAACCTGCCCGCCATCGGCGAGCGGCAGATCGTGGTCGATTGCGACGTGATCCAGGCCGACGGCGGCACCCGGACCGCCTCCATCACCGGCGCCTGGGTGGCCCTGCACGATTGCTTCGCCTGGATGCAGAGCCGCTCGATCATCTCGATCAACCCCCTGCGCGAGCCCGTCGCCGCCATTTCCTGCGGCATCTACAAGGGCACCCCGGTGCTCGACCTCGACTACGCCGAGGATTCCACCGCCGAGACGGACGCCAATTTCGTGATCACGGGCTCCGGCGGCATCGTCGAGGTCCAGGGCACGGCCGAGGGCAAGCCCTTCTCGGAGGAGGAGTTCCTGAACCTGCTGCGCCTCGCCAAGGCCGGGGTGGCGCAGCTCGTGGACCTGCAGAAGAAGGCCGTGGCATGAAGGAGCGCCGCCCCCTGACCGGCAAGGTGGTCATCGCCACCCACAATGCGGGCAAGCTGCGCGAGATGCAGGAGCTGCTCGCTCCCTTCGGCATCGAGGCGGTGTCGGCGGGCGAGCTCGGCCTGCCCGTGCCCGACGAGACCGGCCACATGTTCGCCGAGAACGCCGCCATCAAGGCCCATGCGGCCGCCAGGGCCACGGGCCTGCCGGCCCTCTCGGACGATTCCGGCCTCTGCGTCCATGCCCTCGACGGCGCGCCGGGGCTGTTCACGGCGGACTGGGCCGGGCCGAAGAAGGATTTTTATGCCGCCATGGAGCGGGTGAAGCGCGAGCTCGACAAGCGCGAAGCGACGGACCATCGGGCGCATTTCGTCTCCGCCCTCGTCATTGCCTGGCCCGACGGGCACGAGGAGCTGTTCGAGGGCCGCGTCTTCGGCCAGGTGGTCTGGCCGCCGCGCGGGACCAAGGGTTTCGGGTACGATCCCATGTTCCAGCCGGACGGCTTTGCTGAGACCTTCGGCGAGATCTCCTCGGAGGAGAAGCACGGCATCGACTGGTCCAAGCCGGAGCCCTCAGGGTTGTCCCACCGGGCCCGGGCCTTCGTGAAGCTGGCCAAGGGGTGTTTGCAGAGGGGGTGAACCCTCCACGTCATCACCGGCCTTGTGCCGGTGATCCCGATCCTATGAGCGCAGCACGCTTCCAATCGAGATGGCCGGGACGAACCCGGCCATGAGGTAGTATGTGCCCTACAACGAAGAAGCGCCCCTCGGGGCGCTTCTCTTGTCTCGGCGTCAAACGTTCGTCGGACCGTTGCCCCGGCGCTTGGCCATGTAGGCGTCGAACTCCTCGCGGTCCTTGGCCCGCTTCAGCTCCTCGACGAAGTTGCGGAAGTCGCGGGCCTCCTCGTCGAGCCTGCGGCGCTCTTCCTCGAGGCGCTCAAGCTCGCTGCGGCGGTACTCGTCGAAGGCCGCGTTGCCGGTGCTGGCGAAGCCGCCGAAGCCGGCAGGGCCGCGGGAGCGGAAGAGGTCGTCCTTGGCACGACCGAAGGTCTCGTTCAGGAAAGCCTTGGCCTCGTCGTATTTCGGATATCCACACATTTTCCACACCAGGTAGGCCAGCGCGAGCGGCCAGACGAAGATGAAGCCCAGAATGATGCCGGCGATCTCCAGACCGCGGCCGGGCTTGCGCCCGCGGCGGCAGTCGGTCCGGTTTTCCCACGGCCCCACATGCGGGCCCGCGTTCCAGGCGGCGGAGGCAGAATCTGACATCGAAGGGGTCCTATGTTAATGCTAACAACATTAACATGCCCATCGATCTTGGCGCTTTCAAGGGACTGACGTCAAAAATTCGACTTGGGGTCTATGCTCGGCCTTTCAGGGCCCCGTGGACGAGGGCGAGGACGCCGGCGCGCAGGAGTTCGTACTTGTCCGGCAGGCCGGGGCCTTTCGGCAGCTGGCCGGCAGCATCGAGGGTGGCGATTCCGTGGGACAGGGCCCAGACCTCGATCGCGATGAAGCGCACGTCGACACCCTGGAACCCCTCCGGGAAGGTGTTGGAGAGGGCCTGAACCAGGAAGTCGAAGGCGTTGCCGGCGGGTTTGTCCCCGCTGTCCACAGCCTTGGCCCAGAACGGCGCACAGGCCTCGCCCTCGGCGGGCTTGGCCGAAAACATGGCCGTATAGAAGCCGGGCTCCTGCTCGGCGAAGGCGAGATAGGCCTCGCCCATGCGGGTGAACCGCTCCAGCGCCGTGCCCTCGCCCTGCAGGGCCCGGCCGAGGCGCTTGGCCAGCTCGTCGTAGCCCCGGAAGGCCACCTCGGCCACCAGCGCATCCCGGCCCCGGAAGTGGCGGTAGAGCGCGGCCGGGGTCACGCCCACGAGCTTGGCCGCGTCGGCCAGGGTGAACCCGCCGATGCCGCGCTCGGCAATGAAGCGCTGCGCCGCCTCGATCAGCGCCTCCTTCAGATTGCCGTGGTGATAGCCCTGCCGGTCGAACGGGCCGCGCCAATGCCGCATGATGGGTTCCTACTCTCTGCCTGCCATCTTAGGCCCCCGGTGCGGTGGAAGCCAGGATGGAAAAGCTCATAGAGTGAACATCGTTGTGAGCGAAGAGGTTCAGAAAAGTTTCTCTCAAGAGAGGTCAAAGGGCGTCATCCCGGCCGAGCAAAGCGAGAGCCGGGATCGCCGGCAGAATCAGGCACCATTCTCGTCCAACGATCCCGGATCTCCGCTACGCTCCGTCCGGGACGACTGAACGTCGATGAAATCAACGCGACACCGGCACCCGTGACGTTCGGCCTTCGACCTGCCATATACGGCCCATGATCGATCATCCGACGCGCGATGTGGGCTTTGGCGTCTATGTCCATTGGCCCTTCTGCGCCTCCAAATGCCCTTATTGCGACTTCAACAGCCATGTGCGCCACCAGCCGGTGGACCAGGAGCGGTTCCTTGCGGCCTTCCGGCGCGAGATCGCCCACACGGCGGCGCGCATTCCGGGCAGGACGGTCACGAGCGTGTTCTTCGGCGGCGGCACGCCTTCGCTCATGAAGCCTGAGACCGTGGGTGCCATCCTCGATGCCATCGCCGGCGCCTGGGCCATCGATCCGAAGGCCGAGGTGACCCTGGAGGCCAATCCCACCAGCGTCGAGGCGGAGCGCTTCCGCGGCTACCGCCATGCCGGCATCAACCGGATCTCCCTCGGTGTCCAGGCGCTCAACGATGCCGATCTGAGACGCCTCGGCCGGATGCATTCGGTCGATGAGGCCCTGGGCGCGGTGAAGATCGCCGCTTCCATCTTCGAGCGCTACTCCTTCGACCTGATCTATGCCCGTCCGGGCCAGACACCTCAGGCCTGGGGCGCGGAGCTGGAGGAGGCGATTTCCCATGCGGTGGAGCACCTGTCGCTCTACCAGCTCACCATCGAGCCCGGTACCTGGTTCCAGCGCCTCTACGACGCCGGCAAGATCACCGTGCCGGACGAGGAGACCGGCCGCGCGCTCTACGACATCACGCAGGAGGTGTGCGAGAAGCACGGCCTTCCGGCCTACGAGATTTCGAATCATGCGAGGCCCGGCGCGGAATCGCAGCACAACCTGCTCTACTGGCGCTACGGCGAATATGCCGGCATCGGCCCCGGCGCCCATGGCCGCCTGGTCACCGGCAATGCACGGCTTGCCACCGCGACGGAGAAGCACCCGGAGACGTGGCTGGAGCTGGTCGAGCGCGAAGGCCATGGCGTCATCGACGAGGAGGTGCTGACCTCCGAGGCCGAGGGCGACGAGTTCCTGCTCATGGGCCTGCGGTTGAAGGAAGGTGTCGATCCGCGGCGCTACGAAGCGTTCACGGGCAAGACGCTCAACCAGCGCGGCTTGCGCATTCTCGAGGAGGAGGGCCTGATCCGCCACGACGGCTCACGCCTGGCGGTGACGCCGAAGGGGTTCCCGGTCCTTAATGCGGTCATCGCGGAACTCGCAGCCTAGGCCGAGCGTCGTGTCTTGAGCAGCCCATTGAAGGGCTGTCAGGAGCGGGTTCATGCCATCACCTGAAAGCTTTGTCCTCTTCTTTGCCGCGGCTCTGCTCATCGCGATCACGCCTGGCCCGGGACTGTTCTATGTGACCGCTCGAACTCTGGCCGGCGGACGCAGGGAAGGGATCGCTTCCTCCTGCGGCACCGCCATCGGCGGCCTCGTCCATGTGCTTGCCGGGGCATTCGGGGTCTCGGCCCTGGTGATGGCGAGCGCCGAGGCATTCACGCTTCTCAAGCTTTTCGGCGCCGCTTATCTGGTCTGGCTCGGGTTCAAGACGATCCGGGAAGCGAAGGCCGAGGCGCTTACGGACGTCTCGGCCTCGGGGCCATGGCGAGCCTTCCGTGACGGCGTTCTGGTCGAGGCTCTGAATCCCAAGACCGCAGCCTTCTTCCTCGCCTTCATTCCGCAATTCGTCCGCCTGGATCAGGGCGGCGTCGCGCTTCAGTTCGTTATGCTTGGACTGGTCTCGATCGCCCTGAACACGCTTGGGGCTGTTCTTGTCACCCTCATGGCATCCCGGGCCCGAGACGGCCTCGCCCGCCGGCCTCATGTCATCCGGCGCGTCCGTCAGGCTTCGGGGACGGTCATGTGCGGCCTCGGCGCCCTTCTTGCGCTCGCGCGTCGGCCGGCCTGACCTAACCCTTCACCTTGCTTTCGATCACGTCCCAGACCCTCACGGCGAGATCCGGGCCGCCGAGGCGCTTGATGGCGCGCAGGCCTGTGGGGGCGGTCACGTTGATCTCCGTGAGGTTGCCGTCGATCACGTCGATGCCCACCAGAATCAGACCCATGCGCTTCAGGTCCGGGCCGATGGTCTCGCAGATCTCGCGCTCGCGCGGCGTCAGGTCCGTGGGCTTCGCCGCACCGCCGCGCACCATGTTGGAGCGGATGTCGTTCGCCACCGGCACCCGGTTGATGGCGCCTGCCGCCTCGCCATCGATGAGGATGATGCGCTTGTCGCCTTCCGTGATCTTCGGCAGGAAGCGCTGGATCACCCAGGGCTCGCGGAACAGGTTAGAGAACAGGTCGTAGAGCGAGCCGAAATTCGGATCCTCACGCCCGACCTTGAACACGCTCGCGCCGCCATGGCCGTAGAGCGGCTTCATCACCACGTCGCCATGCTCGCGGCGGAACTCCTCGATCTCTTGCCTGTCGCGGGAGATCAGCGTCGGCGGCATGAGGTGGGGAAAATGGGTGACGAAGATCTTTTCCGGCGCGTTGCGCACATGGGTCGGATCGTTGACCACGAGCGTCTTCGGGTGGATGCGCTCCAGGAAATGGGTGGCGGTGATGTAGGCCAGGTCGAAGGGCGGGTCCTGTCGCATGAGCACCGTGTCCACGCTCGACAGATCGACCCGCTCGGGCGCTCCCAGGGTGAAGTGATCGCCTTCCACGTCCCGCACCTCGATGGGCTCGGCCATGGCGATCACCGCGCCGTCGCGCAGGGAGAGGCGGTCGGGCGTGTAGTGGAGAACCCGATGCCCCCGCCGCTGGGCTTCGAGAAGGAGCGCAAAGCCGGTATCGCCCGCAATCTTGATGCTGCGGATGTGATCCATCTGGAACGCAACGGTAAGGCTCATGGGTCGGGTCTCCTCGCGAAGGAGGGTTATTGGCCTGAAAAACCGGGAAGGCAACTCCCGGCCGCAGGCCCTGTGAACGAAAACGGGAGAGGTGGGTTATCCAACAGCCCCGCTTCAGCAAGCCTCTTGCAGATCCTCTCCCGCTTGTCCATGTGATAGCCATGCCCCGCCGCGCCCTTCTCATCGTCAATGCCAAGAGCCGCAGCGGCGCCGCCCAGCGCGACATCGCCATCGAGCGCCTGCGGGACCACGGAATCGAGCCCGTTCACGTGGAATGCGCCCGCCGCGAGGACCTGTCGCCGCTCATCGTCCAGCATGCCAGGGACGTGGATTGCGCCGTGGTCGGCGGCGGCGACGGCACGCTGAATGCGGCAGCCTTCGGCGTGATCGAGGCCGGGCTGCCGCTGGGCATCCTGCCGCTCGGCACGGCCAACGACCTTGCGCGCACCCTGGAGATCCCTTTCGATCTCGATGGGGCCGCCCAGGTCATCGCCGACGGACACACCCGCAAGATCGATCTCGGCATCGTCAACGGCGAGCCCTTCTTCAACGTGGCGAGCCTCGGGCTCTCGGCGGAACTGGCGCAGAAGCTGACGCGGGACATCAAGCGCCGCTGGGGCCGCTTGGGCTATGCCATGGTGGCCCTGAACGTGCTGCTCCACGCCAAGCCCTTCCGGGCGACGATCTACAGCGAGAACGAGGTTGCCCGCGTGCGGACCCTGCAGATCGCCGTCGGCAACGGACGCTTCTACGGGGGAGGCAATGCGGTCGAGCAGGATGCGGCGATCGACGACCACCACCTCGATCTCTACAGCTTGGAACTGGAGCGGGCCTGGAAGCTCGCCCTGATGGCGCGCTCGTTCCGGCATGGGCGGCACGGGGCCTGGAACGAGGTGCGCGCCGTGCGCGCCAAGGAGTTCGACATCCGCACCCGCAAGCCCAAGCCCGTCAATGCGGACGGCGAGATCGTCACGCAGACGCCCGCGCATTTCTCCATCCGGCCTGCGGCGGTGACGGTGCTGGCGCCGAAGACGGCGAAGGGTTGAGACTTGCGCTGATGCCCGCAGGTTCAGGGCATCTCCAGCTCGAAGGCCGAGGCGATATGCTGCGGCCATTGACCCGGCGCGACGAACACCGCATCCGCGCGCCAGGTCTTGCCCGCGGCCCACGCATTGCGCGAGAGCCACGCGCGTGCCGCGCGGGAGAAGCGCTGGCGCTTCCTGGCGGTGATGGCGAAGCGCGCATCCTCCATGGATCCGCGTGCCTTCACCTCGACGAAGGCGATGGTGCTGCCGCGCATGACGATCAGGTCGATCTCCCCGCCGGAGGCCGCATAGCGGCGCGCGAGCGGGCGGTAGCCCTTCATCAGGAGCAGCAGCAGCGCGATCCACTCGGCGCGGTGGCCGCGCAGAAAGGTCGCTTCGCGGCGTGCCAACGCTTTCTCGCTCTGTCGCATCTCCCTGCGCAAGACCGCATACAGCTTTGCGGGGAAATGCTTGAGCGCGCTCCTCATTCGCCCTTCTTCGCGAGCGTCAGGGCGCGGGCATAGACCTCACGTTTGGGCAGATCGAGTTCCGCCGCCACGAGCGCCGCCGCATCCTTGATCGAGTGGTTCTTCAGCGCCGCCTCCAGCCTGCCGTCGAGCGCCGCATCGGCTTCCGCCGCGTGCATCTCCTTCGTCGCCTCGCCGATCAGCACCACGATCTCGCCCTTCGGCGGCCCCTCCTCGGCGAACTGCCGCGCGAGTTCGGGCAAGGTGCCGCGCCGGATGGTCTCGAACATCTTGGTCAGCTCGCGCGCCACCACGGCCTGACGCTCGCCCAGAACCTCGGCGGCGTCGGCGAGCATCTCGGGCAGGCGGTGCGGTCCTTCGAAGAGCATCAGCGTGCCGGGGATCGAGCCGATCGTGGCGAGCCTTGCCCGGCGCGCGGCGCTCTTGGGCGGCAGGAAGCCCTCGAAGAAGAAGCGATCCGTGGGGAGGCCCGAAGCCACGAGGGCGGTGAGCACCGCGGAAGGGCCCGGGATCGGCGTGACGGACAACCCTTCCTCGATGGCGGCCTGGACGAGCTTGTAGCCTGGGTCCGAGACCAGAGGCGTGCCGGCATCGGATACGAGGGCCAGGGCCTGCCCCTCGCGGATGCGGTGGATCATGCGCTCGCGCACGGCATCGTTGGAATGCTCGTGATAGGCCACGAGCGGCGTGGTGATGCCGTAATGAGCCAGCAGCGTCTTCGTCACCCGCGTATCCTCGGCCAGGATCGCATCGGCGGCCGCGAGCACGCTGAGCGCGCGAAAGGACACGTCCTGCAGGTTGCCGATGGGGGTCGCGACCACATAGAGGCCGGGCGAGAGGGGCTTGGCCTCGGCGGCGAGGCCGAAGGCGGTGAAGGTGGCGATCCGCTCAGGGATCTCGCGTCGCTTGGTCCGGTTGTCGATTCTCTGCGTCATTGTCCGGCACTTTTGCATGAAGGAGCCGCCTTGCGGAAGCGGCGGGTGAGCCTGCGGTCTCGGTTTGAGAAACAATGTTTACTTTTTGCTGTCACGCTTCCTCGAGGTGACGAAAGCTGTTTCCCAAGGGGGTGGAGATGGCGCGCGTATCGTTTGCGGCAGCCGGGGCGCTCGCAGGCCGGGCTGCTTGGGCCATCGTATTGGCCGGCTCGCTGGCCCTGTCCGGCTGCATCGGCTCCGGCAGCCTGTTGCCGCCGCGCAAGACGAGCCAGCCTCGGCCCGCCGTCCCCGTCGAGCCGGCCTATGCCGCCGGCGCCGGGGTGGCGGAGGCTCCATCCGGCTCTCCGGGAGGGAGCACCACCATCGGCAGCGGCCCCGTCAAGGTGGCCCTGATCCTGCCCATGACCGCACCGGGTCAGGGGGCGATGGTGGCGCAGAGCATGCGCAACGCCGCCGAGCTGGCCTTGGGCGAGTTCCAGGGGTCGGACATCACCCTCCTGGTCAAGGACGACCGCGGCACGCCGGAGGGGGCGCAGGCCGCCGCCCAGCAGGCTCTTGCGGAGGGGGCCGAGCTCGTCATCGGCCCGCTCTTCGCGGGCTCGGTCCAGGCGGCCGGGCAGGTGGCGCGGGAGAGGGGCAGGCCGGTCATCGGGTTCTCGACCGATGCGAGCGTCGCCACCCGCGGCGTCTATCTCCTGAGCTTCCTGGTGCAGGAGGAGGTCGACCGCATTGTCTCCTTCGCGGCGGCCCAAGGCCGCCGCTCCATCGCGGCGCTGATCCCTGAAACGCAATATGGCCGCGTGGCCGAGGTGCGGCTGCACCAGATTGCAGCCCGGCAGGGCATCCGCATCGCTGCGATCGAGCGCTATCAGCCCGGACAGCCTCAGGCGGCCGTGCAGCGTCTGGCCCCGGTCATCGGCGGCTCCGCGCCCCAGGCCGACGCGCTGTTCATCCCCGACAGCGGCGATGGGCTGCCTGCCGTGGCCCAGGCTCTGCCGATGGCGGGCTACGATCGCCTGCGGGTCAAGCCGCTCGGCACCGGCATCTGGAACGAGCCGCGGGTGCTGGCGCTGCCGGCTCTTCAGGGCGGCTGGTTCGCCGCGCCCGACAATCGCGGCTTCGATGCTTTCGCCGAGCGCTACCGGGCGCGCTTCAACAGCGATCCGATCCGGCTCGCGACGCTCTCCTACGATGCGGTGACGCTCGCGGCGGCGCTGGCGCGCATGCAGGGCGTGCAGGGCTTCAGCGACGCCACGCTCACCAATCCTGCGGGCTTCGCCGGCGCCGACGGCGTGTTCCGCTTCAACCCCGACGGCACCAACAGCCGCGCCTTGACGGTGCAGGAGATCCGGGGCGGGGCGGCCGTCGCGATCAGCGGTGCGCCGCGGACGTTGGTGACGGGGAACTAAAGCCATCTCCAGAACAACTCAACCTCATCCTGAGGAGCAGCCGTGAGGCTGCCTCTCGAAGGAGGATTCAGTGCTCTCTAGAGTCTCCTTCGAGACGGTCGCTCCGCGACCTCTTCAGAATGAGGACAGAGAGTTTGGAAAAGTTACTTGCGCGTCAGCGTCGCGCTTAAGTCTGGCTTGTTGTTGAGGGTCTGGAAGACGACGCAGTAGCGCTCGGTGAGCTTGAGCAGCTGATCGATCTTCTCCTGCGGCGCATCCGTGTCGACCTCGAAGGAGAGGCGGATGTTCTTGAAGCCCACGGGCGCGGTCTTGTCGACGCCGAGCGTGCCGCGGAAGTCGAGGTCGCCCTCCGCCTTCACGGCGCCGTGGCGCAGATCGATCTCGAGGGCTGTGGCAACGGCCTTCAGCGTCACGCCGGCGCAGGCGACGAGCGCCTCGAGCAGCATGTCGCCGGAGCACAGCTCCGCACCCGAGCCGCCGGTGGCCGGGTGGAGGCCCGCGACGGCGAGCGCGCGGCCGGTCTCGACCTTGCACGCGATGTGCTGCTCGTCGAGGGTGCCTTGCGCCTTCAAGGTGATGACGGCGGCGTTCGGATCGCTGCGGTACTGATCCTTCAGCGGCGCCTGGAGGGCGCGAAGGGTGGTCGCATCCATGATGATGTCCTTGAATCTGTTACCACCATAGCGCCGCGGCCTGTCGGTCGCGTTCGCGCTGGGGCTGTGCTTGAGGAGCTTTGAGGGAATGGTCCAGGGCCGTCAAGACGCGGCGCACGGAGGTCTCGAAGGGAAGCCCCGTCCTGTCGCGCGGACGCGAGAGCGTGAGCGGCAACTCGTCGAAGATCCGGCCGGGCTTGGGCTGCATCACGACGGCGCGGTCGGCGAGCGTCACCGCCTCCTGCACGTCGTGTGTGACGAGCACCACGGTCGGGCGCGTCTCCTCCCACAGGCCGAGCAGGTGCTCGTGCAGGCTCGCGCGGGTGAAGGCGTCGAGCGCCGAGAACGGCTCGTCGAGGAGCAGCACCTTCGGGTTGGTGACAAACGCGCGCGCAATCGACACGCGCTGCTGCTGTCCGCCCGAAAGATCGCGCGGCCAGCGCCTGGCATGCTCGGCGAGGCCGATCTTTTCCAGCGCATGCTCGACGCGGGCCTTCTTCTCGGCGGCGCTCACGCCGGCGAGACCGAAGGCAATGTTGTCGAAGACCGACAGCCAAGGCAGCAGGCGCGGCTCCTGGAACACGATGCCGACGGCCGGATGCGGACCGGAGAGCCGCTCGCCGTCGAGGCGGATCTGCCCGGCGCTTTCGCGATCGAGCCCGGCGATGAGGCGCAGCAGCGTGGTCTTGCCGCAGCCCGAGCCGCCGATCAGAGAAACGATCTCGCCCTCGTGCACGGTGAGATTGATGTCGGAGAGCGCCCGCGTGCCGTCGGCATAGGTCTTGGAGAGATGTTCGAGACTGAGCATCACAGCCTCTCCCGCACGGTGTCCTGCCAGCGCACGAGCGGCTTCGTGGCGGCAACCAATAGGCTGTCTGCGATCTTGCCCAGCAGCGCGAAGGCGATGATGGCGGCGAGGATCTGGTCGGGCTTGCCCATCTGCTGCCCGTCGACGAGGAGATAGCCGAGGCCTTCCGACGCTCCCATGAACTCGGCCGCGACCACGAACATGAAGCCGAGGCCCAGGCCCGAGCGCAGGGCGATCACGGCTTCCGGCAGAACGGCGGGCAGCAGGATGCGCCGGGCGAGCTGGAGGCGCGAGAGGCGGAACACGTGGCCGACCTCCACGAGCTTGCGGTCGACGGAGAGGATCGCGCCCGCGATGCCGAGATAGACCGGGAAGAACACGCCCACCGCGATGAGCGCCACCTTCGAAGCCTCGAAGATGCCGAGCCAGAGAATGAACAGCGGCACCCAGGCGATGGAGGGGATCGCGCGCAGGGCCTGCAGGGTCGGATCGAGCAGGTGCCGGACGGTCTTGCTGGAACCGGACAGGGCGCCGAGCACGATGCCGGCGGCTGCGCCGATGACGAAGCCCACGAGGACGCGCCAGAGCGTCATCCAGGCGTGGGTCCACAATTCGCCGGTCTGGGCGAGTGCCCAGAGCGTTGCGACAATGCGGCTCGGCGGCGGCACGAGGCGGCCTTCGGCGAGGCCGAAGGAGACCGCAGCCTCCCAGAGAAGCGCAACGGCGATGGGTAATAAAAAGCCGAGAAGGATGCGCCCGTCGAAGGCGCGTCGCTTCTCGGCAAGGGCAGGGGCCGCGAGAGCGGCGGCACCCTCATGGGAGGACCAGGCTTGGCTCGTGGCTGGGCCTGTCACGGCGCTCTCCCGTGATGAAATCATCAGCGCGACGCGGTGGCGAAGCGGCGGTCGATCAGGGCATCGACGGCGGCACGCACGTTGGTCTCAGGCGTAATGACGCCGGCCTGCTGCAGGGCGAGGCCCGCGGCGAGGATCGTGTCCACCTGCGCCTGACCGATGGAGGAATGGGTCAGCTCCGTGCGCTCGAGCTGGCGCTCGATCACCGGATCGGGCAGCTTGGTGTAGGCGATCAGGGACTTCTTCAGCTCGTCCTTGTTGGCCAGCGCGTATTTGCGCGCCTCCTCATAGGCCTTGAGCACGCGCTCCACGAGGGCCGGGTTCTCCTTGGCGAAAGCCTCCGAGACATTGAGCACGCCCCAGGTGTTGGCGCCGGCGTTGCGGTAGAAGAGCTGAGCGCCGCTTTCGATTTCGGCGGCAGCCATGAGAGGGTCGAGGCCGGCCCAGGCATCAACATCGCCGCGCTCGAGCGCCGTGCGGCCGTCGGGATGCTGAAGGAGGACGAGCTTCACGTCCTTCTCGGTGAGCTTGGCTTCCTGCAGGGCGCGCACCAGGAAGATGTGCGGATCGGTGCCGCGGGTCACGGCGACGCGCTTGCCCTTCAGGTCCTCGACCTTGGCGATGCCCGTGTCCTTGCGGGTCACGAGGGCCGTCCATTCCGGGCGGGAATAGACATAGATCGACTTGATCGGGTTGCCATTGACCTTGCCGATGAGGGCGGCGGCGCCGGCGGTGGAGCCGAAATCGATGGAGCCCGCGTTGAGGAATTCGAGGGCCTTGTTGGAGCCGAGCGACTGTACCCAGCGCACCTTGATGCCGTCCTTCTCCAGCTCCTTCTCCAAGAAGCCCTTGTCCTTGAGCACGAGGCTGACCGGATTGTAGGTGGCGAAGTCGATGCGGATTTCTTTGGGCTGCGCGATGGCGCCGGTGGCGAGCGCCGTCAGGCCGGCGGCGACGGAGGCGGCAAGGAGGAGGCGACGGGTCAGGCTCATCGGAGTGGTCCCATGTTGGGCGCATGGGAGCCGCGTGAGGCGCCCGGCGCTTTAGCTGCACTTGTTTCGCGCCCGCAATCTGCATGCTCAAATCGGCGCGTATCCTTTTTATAGAACAGCCCGTTTGTTGCGTCAAACGATATTTCTTATAAAGAACATCTTATCCGGTTTGCCGGATAGATCCAGTTCGTCCTTGGACGAAGTCATGTTCGGGTGGTCGGCCAACGGCGCCTCGTATACGGTTGCTCCATGTCGTCCGAGAGTTCTCAAAACCTTCTGCACAGCCTCGGCAGCCAGCCTGTCCGGGACGCCGCCGACCTGCGCGGCAGGCTCGTTCCCGTCCTCAAGGCCTTCCTCGACGAGGGCAGAACCGAGGCGGAGGCGAGGCTGCTGGAAAGCCAGGACGGCCTCGCCTGCGCCCGTTATCTCTGCGAGCGGATGGACCGGCTGGTGGAGATCGCCCACGACGCTGTGGTCGAGCATCTCTATCCTGCCGCCAATCCGTCTGCCGGCGAGCGTCTTGCGGTCGTCGCAACCGGCGGCTACGGCCGCGGCACCCTGGCGCCGGGCTCCGACGTCGATCTCCTGTTCCTCCTGCCCTACAAGCAGACCGCCTGGAGCGAGAGCGTGGTCGAGGCGATGCTCTACGTGCTGTGGGACCTCAAGCTGAAGGTGGGGCACGCCACCCGCTCCGTGGAGGAGTGCCTGCGCGAGGCCCAAGCCGACATGACGATCCGCACCTCCCTGCTCGAGGCGCGATTCCTGTTCGGCGATCACGACCTCTTCAACGACTTGGCCAGGCGGTTCGACAAGGAAATCGTCGCCACTTCCGCGCCGGCCTTCGTCGATGCGAAGCTCAAGGAGCGCGATGCGCGCGTCGCCAAGGCCGGCGCCTCCCGCTACCTCGTCGAGCCCAACGTGAAGGACGGCAAGGGAGGCTTGCGCGACCTCAACACGCTCTTCTGGATCGCGAAATACGTCTATCGGGTGAAGGAGCCCGAGGAGCTGGTGACCGCAGGCCTCTTCACGCGGGACGAGTTCAACCTGTTCGCCCGCTGCGAGGAGTTCCTGTGGCGGGTGCGCTGCCACATGCATTTCGCCACCGGACGCGCCGAAGAGCGCCTGACCTTCGACCTGCAGCGCACCATCGCCGAGCGCATCGGCTTTGCTCCCCGGGGCGGATTGTCGGCGGTCGAGCGGTTTATGAAAGCCTACTTCCTGATCGCCAAGGATGTGGGTGATCTGACGGCCATCGTCTGCGCCGAGCTCGAGGCGCGCCAGACCAAACGCCGTCCCATGCTCGACCGTGTTTTCGGCCGCTTCCGCCGCCGCGGCGGCGCGCTGGTGAGCGACGGCTTCATCATCGACAACAACCGCCTCAACGTCGAGAACGAAGGGGTGTTCGGGCGCGATCCGGTGAACCTGATCCGGCTCTTCTGGCTCGCCGACCGGCACAATCTCGCCATCCATCCCGATGCGACGCGCCTTGCCACCCGCTCGCTCAAGCTCATCGGCCCGGGCTTGCGCAACGATCCGGAGGCCAACAAGCTTTTTCTCGACATCATCACCTCGAAGAACGCACCGGAGGTGGTGCTGCGTCTCATGAACGAGGCCGGCGTTCTCGGCCGCTTCGTGCCGGATTTCGGGCGCATCGTCGCGATGATGCAGTTCAACATGTATCACCACTATACGGTGGACGAGCATCTTATCCGCTCGGTCGGCGTGCTGCGCGAGATCGAGGCGGGTCATCTCGGCAAGGAGCATCCGCTCGCCGACCGGATCTTCCCCACCATCCGCAACCGGCGCGCGCTCTATGCCGCGGTCTTCCTGCACGACATCGCCAAGGGGCGGCCGGAGGATCACTCGGTGGCCGGAGCGGCCATCGCCCGCAAGCTCGGGCCGCGCTTCGGCCTCAGCGATGCGGAGACCGACACGGTCGCCTGGCTCGTCGAGCACCATCTGCTGATGTCGAACACGGCGCAGAGCCGCGACCTGTCCGATCCCGCCACCATCAAGAGCTTTGCCGAGGTGGTGCAGACCATGGAGCGCCTGAAGCTCCTGCTCGTGCTCACCATCGCCGACATCCGGGCCGTCGGGCCCGGCACATGGACCGGCTGGAAGGGCCAGCTCCTGCGCAACCTCTACCACGAGACGGAGGTGATCCTCGGCGGCGGCGCCGTGGACATCGCCCGCTCCGAGCGCGTGCGCCTCGCTCAGGAGCAGCTGAGGGCCGAGCTGCCCGACTGGTCCGATGCGGAATTCGAATCCTACGCCGCCCGCCATACGCCGGGCTATTGGATCAAGACCGACGAGACACGGCGGGCGAAGCAGGCCCGGCTCCTGAGGGAATCGGAGAAGGACGGACAGACCGTCACCACGGCCTACGAGACGGACCAGTTCCGGGGCGTGACCGAGCTCACCATCCTCTCCCCGGACCATCCGCGCCTGCTCGCGATCATCACCGGCGCCTGCGCGGCGTCCGGCGGCAACATCGTCGACGCGCAGATCTTCACCACCACCGACGGCATCGCGCTCGACACCATCGTGCTCTCCCGCGCCTTCGACCGGGACGAGGACGAACTGCGCCGGGCCGGACGGGTGGCCACGGCCATCGAGAGGGCGCTGAAGGGCGAGGTGAGGATCGCCGACCTCGTGGGCGGCAGAAGGCCGGCGAAGGAGCGCTCGAGGGCCTTCCACGTGCCGCCGGAGGTGACCATCGACAATTCCCTGTCGAGCCGCCAGACGGTGATCGAGGTCTCGGGCCTCGACCGGCCGGGCCTGCTCTACGATCTCACCACGGCCCTGGGCAAGCTCAACCTCAACATCGCCTCGGCCCATATCGTGACCTTCGGCGAGAAGGCCGTGGACGTGTTCTACGTGACGGACCTGACCGGCACGAAGATCACCCATGCGGGCCGTCAGGCCACCATCCAGCGGGCCCTGCTCGATGTGTTCAGGACGGAGGAAACCGAGGCGCCCCAGAAGCGCAGCGCTTGATTTGTGGCGCCTTCGACCTGATATGTGCCCCGAACCCTTCTCTTCCCATCTTCAGTTGATCGATCATGAATCCGAACGACACGGAAAACCAGAACGCGGCCCCGCAGGCCGAGCCCGCCAACGATGCGGCTCCCGAGGCGGCTTCCGCGCCCGAGGCCGACCCGATCGCCGTTCTTGAGGCCGAGAAGGCGGATCTGAAGGACAAGCTCCTGCGCCTGATGGCCGACATGGAGAACCTGCGCCGCCGCACCGAGCGCGAGATCGCCGATGCCCGCACCTATGCGGTGGCCAACTTCGCCCGCGACATGCTCAACGTGGCCGACAACATCCGCCGCGCCATCGAAAGCGTGCCGGAGGAGGCGAGCAAGACCGCCGAGGGCGCCTTCAAGGGCCTGATCGAGGGCATCGACCTCACCGAGCGCGACATGCTCAAGACCCTTGAGCGGCACGGGGTGAAGAGGCTCGACCCGCAGGGCCAGAAATTCGACCCGAACCTGCACCAGGCCATGTTCGAGATTCCCAACGCCGAGGTTCCCAACGGCACGGTCCTGCAGGTGGTCCAGTCCGGCTACGTCATCGGCGAGCGCGTGCTGCGCCCGGCCCTCGTGGGAGTTTCCAAGGGCGGCCCGAAGGCGGCCGCCAACGGCGCCGGGGCCGAGACGGCGGATAATTCATCGGCGTCGTAACGAAGCCGCTATTCCAGATTGCGCGTGTGTCCCCTCTCCCCTTGTGGGGGAGAGGGCCGGTTGCGCAGCCCGTGAGCGAGCGGCAGTTGCCTGAAACGGACCTGCATGATCAATACGGGAGCGTCTCACGGCTCCAACGGGCAAGGTCGGCTTCTCGGTGTCTTTCCTCCAAAACCTCCCCTTCGAGGCCATCGGCGTTGCCGTTTTCGCGCTCTCCGGCGCCTTGATGGCGGCCCGCAAGGGCATGGACCCGTTCGGCTTCGCGCTGCTGGCCACCCTCACGGGGGTCGGCGGCGGCACCGTGCGGGATCTGCTCATCGGGGCAAGGCCCGTCTTCTGGGTGGGCGACCCGAGCGACGTGCTGGTCTGCCTGATCGTGGCGGAGCTGGTCTTCGCGCTCGGCCCCAGGCGGGTGGCCTGGATCGAGGGCGGCAGGCAGGGACGCGTCCTGATCTGGGCGGACGCCCTGGGACTTGCCCTCTTTGCCGTCTCCGGGACCGGCAAGGCGCTCGCCGCCGGCGTGCCCGCCCTTTCGGCGGTGGCGCTGGGCACCATCACCGCCACCTTCGGCGGCATCATTCGCGACATCTTCGCCGGGACGCTCCCCCTCGTCCTGCGTCAGGAGATCTACGTCACGGCGGCCGCGCTCGGGGCCGCCGTCATGGTGGCGCTGCAGGCCGTCGGGCTCGATCCGTTCGTCAGCGCCGCCGCCGGCTTCGTCGCGGCCTTCGGCTTGCGGGCGCTCGCCATTCTGCGCGGCTGGTCGCTGCCGGCCTTTCCGGCGCGGGACTAGATCATTTTTCGGCGAAGCGGATCCGGTTCGCCGTCAAAAGATGCGGCAAACCAAGAAAAGAGATGATTCCATGCCAATGAAACAGCTCTAGGGGTTCATCTCGACGCCGTCGATCACGGCCCGGAACCGCGGCAGGTGCTGGTCCCGCTGCTCGACCCGGGTCATGCCCACCATGCGCACGTAGCGGCCCGATTCGAAGCGGATGGTCTGCATCACGATCACCGGCTGGCCGGATTCCGCCTCCACCGCCTTGGCGACGATCTCGTGCCAGTCCTGCCCCCTGAAGCGGAAGGATTCCGAGCGTTCGATCTTGATGTCCTGCAGGATCTGGTTGGAGTTGAGCGCCGCCCGGGCGAATTGGTTGCGCCGCTCGCCCGCCGGGGGCGGAGGGGCGAGGGAGGAGGCGACGATCAGCACCGGCTGCTCCACACCCTTGATCGTATCCTTGGGGCCGTCGGTGAACAGGGCGGAGTTGCCCGTCATCACGCGCACCGGGCGAAAGCCCGCCGTGTCGCCGAGCCGGAAGGGCAGGGCCGCGATCTGCTCCTCCAGGGAGACCGGGCCGCGCAGGGCCACGCTCTTCAGGGCCTCGCGGATCTGCGCCTCGCTGTAGCCGTCCTCGCCGCCGCGAACCTGGGCCACGACCAGGCCGGCCATGTCCGCGCCCTTGATCGCGAGCAGCCATTTGCGGCCCTGCACGGGTCCCAGCATGGTGCCGCCGATGAGCATGCCTTCCATGCCGCCGAGCTTGACGGGCTCGCGGGAGGTCTCGTCCAAGCCCTGACGCTTCAGGGCCTCCTTCGTGAAGCCGCCGACCAGCTGCTCGTAGGCGGCGGCCGGCATTTCCACCAGGGTGATGGCGGCCGCCTTCTCCTCGTTCTCGAAGCCGCTGAACCGGCGCGACACGGTCATGTCCTTCGGCGGCACGAGGCCGAGCCGCGAAGCGGGCGGAAAGACGGGCTCCGCCGCCAGGGCGGCTTGAAAGGACAACAGGAGGCCGAGGGCGGCGAATGCCAATGCTTTCATGAATGCCCCTCCGGGACGGCAACATCATCTCGGGTGAAGCTAAAGCGGCTTTTCCACCTTGCGCAAGGTGAGATTGAGCCGCCCGCCCTGGGGCAGCAGGTCGGAGCTTCCGGGCAGGAGCCGGTCGATGCCGTGATGGATCAGCCGCGCCGGGCCGCCGAACACGATGGCATCGCCGGAGCGGAGCTTGACCGATTTCGTCGGATCCTTCCGGTCCAGGCCGCCGTAGCGGAACAGCGCCGTGTCGCCGAGCGACAGGGACACGACGGGCGCCTCGAACTCCTCCTCGTCCTTGTCCTGGTGCATCCCCATGCGGGCGCTCTGTTCGTAGAAATTGATCAGGCAGGCATCGGGCGGGTGCGGGTAGGAGCTCAGCTCCTCCCAGGCGCGCAGCACCTGATCGGGCATGGCGGGCCAGGGCTCGCCCGTCTCGGGATGGGTAGGCTGGTAGCGGTAGCCCTGCACGTCCGACACCCAGCCCAGCCGCCCGCAATTGGTCATGCGCACGGAAAACGGCTTGCCCGTGCGCGGCATGCGCGGGGTGAAGAGAGGCGCAGCCTTCGTGATGGCGCGCAGCGCCTGGAGCAGCCGCTCCTGCGCCGGGCGGTCGAGATAGTCGGGATGGTAGACGAGGCCGGGAGCGAGGGTGATGGAGGGCATGAATTTATTTTGCACGTTCACCGCAGCACGTCATCACCGGCCCTGTGCCGGTGATCCCGATTGTTCGGAGCGCTGCGCTTCCTTCTCAGAAGAGAGATGGCCGGGACAAGCCCGGCCATGACATGCGAGGGGATGCGAAGCGTACGCCTTATCCCTCCAGCACCTTCTTGTCGGCCACCGTCGTATCCTCGTTGAGCCTGTAGACCAGCGGGATCCCGGTCGCGAGCTCGAGGCCCGGGATCGTCTCGGAGGTCAGGCCGTCGAGCACCATCACGAGGGCGCGCAGCGAGTTGCCGTGCGCGGCGACCAGCACGCGCTCGCCGCGCATCACGCGGGGCAGGATCTCGCGGATGTAGTAGGGCAGCACGCGGGCCACCGTGTCCTTCAGGCTCTCGCCCCCGGGCGGCGGCACGTCGTAGGAGCGGCGCCAGAGATGGACCTGCTCCTCGCCCCAGCGGGCGCGGGCATCGTCCTTGTTGAGGCCGGAGAGGTCGCCGTAGTCGCGCTCGTTCAGTGCCTGGTCCGCAATGGTCCTGAGGTCGGGCTGGCCGATCTCTTCCAGGATCAGCTTGCAGGTCCGCTGCGCCCGGGAAAGGTTGGAGGTGAAGGCGATGTCGAACTGGACGCCCATCTCCCTCAGCCGCTGGCCGGCCGTTCTCGCCTCCTGGATGCCGAGATCGGTGAGCCCCGGATCCTTCCAGCCGGTGAACAGGTTCTTGAGGTTCCATTCGCTCTGGCCGTGGCGGGCAAGCACAAGAAGGCGATCCATGCTGAGAGTTCTCCGATGTGATCCCCTCCCCCTTGCGGGGAGGGGTAGGGGTGGGGGTGGTTCGACCGGGTGAGAGATCAGATAGACGAGATGCTGTACTGGTCTAGTTGCCCAAACAATTCAGCCTTCAGCTTTGACTTTCCGACCCCCACCCTTGGTCCCTCCCCGACACAAGTCGGGTGTTCCCGACTTGTGCAAGAAGATACCCATCTCGGGCAAGCCCGAGATGGGTGGGGAGGGAAGAAGCGCTAGAGCCGATCGAGGCCGAGAACATCGGCCATGGTGTAATAGCCCGGCTTCTTGTCAAAGCCCCAGAGCGCGGCCTTCACCGCGCCCCGGGCGAAGAGGGCGCGGTCCTCGGCCCGGTGCGACAGCTCCAGGCGCTCGCCGGCGCCTGCGAAGATCACCGAATGCTCGCCGACCACGGTGCCGCCGCGCAGGGTCGCGAAGCCGATGTCGCCCGGATTGCGCGCGCCCGTATGCCCGTCGCGGCTGCGCACGGAGCGCTCCTTCAGCGACACCTTCCGTCCCTCGGCCGCCGCCTCGCCCAGCAGCAGGGCGGTGCCGGATGGCGCGTCCACCTTCATGCGGTGGTGCATTTCGAGGATCTCGATGTCGAAGTCTTCACCCAGGATTGCCGCTGCCTTGCGCACGAGGGCCGCGAGCAGGTTGACCCCGAGCGACATGTTGCCGGACTGGATGATGCGCGCATGCCGCGCGGCCGCCTCCAGCTTGGCGAAGTCGGCTTCTGCCAAGCCCGTCGTGCCGATCACGTGGACGATGCGCGCCTGGGCGGCCAGCGCCGCGAAGGCCGTGGTGGCGGCGGGCGCCGTGAAGTCGAGCACGCCGTCGGCCCGGGCGAAGACGGGCAGGGGATCGTCGGTCACGGTCACGCCGAGCGGGCCCGTTCCGGCGAGAAGCCCGGCATCCTGTCCGAGGGCGGGGGATCCCTTCCGCTCGATGGCGCCGACGAGGGTGCAGCCTTCCGTCTCGGCCACGGCCTTGATGAGCATGCGCCCCATGCGCCCGGCGGCCCCCACCACGACAAGTCGCATCTCGCTCATGGCCGTTCTCCTCTGATGTCGGGCCCGGATATAGCGGCTCGGGGGGCGGCTGAGAAGCGCTGCAAACCTCCCTCTCCCCTGCGCGGGAGAGGGTGCCCTGCGAAGCAGGGTGGGAGAGGGGCTGTGCTTGCCCTGACGTCCCCTCTCCCGGCTCACTATCGTTCGCCACCCTCTCCCGCGCAGGGGAGAGGGCTAATAGCGCCGCGCTAACCCGGCTGCGGCCCCTCGTAGCCTTCGATGATGATGATGTCGGCGACCGCGTGGCCGTCGCGCTCGGCCTTGGCCGCCTGATACTCGGGCGAATCCCAGCAGGCGAGCGCCGCCTCGTAGGTGGGGAACTCGATCACCACGTTGCGGGCGCGTGCATCGCCCTCGGCGATCCGATACGCGCCGCCGCGCACGAGAAAGCGGGCGCCGTATTTGGCGAAGGGCACCGCATTCGCCTTCACATAGTTCTGATAGGCGTCGGGGTTGGAGACGTCGACGCGGCCGATCCAGTAGCCCTTCATCACTCGGCTCCCTCGACGAGCACGAATTCGGCGATGCAGGCGCCCTCGCGCTTGGCCTTGGCCGCCTGGTACTCGGGCGAGTGATAATAAGTCCTGGCCTGCTCCACCGAGTCGAACTCGATCACCACGTTGCGCGGGCGCGCCTCGCCCTCAAGCGCTTCGTAGGCGCCGCCGCGGACCAGCGGACGACCGCCATATTGCTTGATCGCCGCCGTCGCGCCCTTGGCGTATTCCGCGTAAGCCTCGGGATTCGTGACGGTGACGCGGGCAATCACATAGCCTTTGGGCATCGGGCGCTCCTTTGAGATTTCGGGTGACGCAGCGAACGCGAGAGGCGGCTGATCGTCAACCCTTATCCTTCTCGCCATCACCGGCCTTGTGCCGGTGATCTCGCTTTTAAACCCTCCACCCTCATCCTGAGGAGGTCGCGCCAGCGACCGTCTCGAAGGAGGATCCAGTGCTCTCTGGATCCTCCTTCGAGACGCAGACTGCGTCTGCTCCTCAGGATGAGGTTTGCAGTTGCTCAAGACGTGGATGGCCGGGACAAGCCCGGCCATGACGAATGGGGAATGTCTCATCCACCTCTTATAATCAACCCTCTGAGAAGATCAGTCGGCAATCAGGGCGGGCAGCTCCGCCAGCAGGCTGTCGCGGGCGCGGAAGCTTGCCACGGAGGTCTCCTTGCGCTCGTCGCGGATCAGGCGGGCGAACAGGATCCTGCGCTCTCCCTTCTGCGCCCACCCGACGAACCAGCCGAACTGGCGCTCGCGGTCGGGACTGCCGTTCGCCGATGGCTGGAAGCCCGAACCGGTCTTGCCATAGGCAATCCAGCCGTCGGGCAGCGGGAATGTCGGCATGATCGCGAGCGTCATGTCGTGGGCTCTGCGTGAGACCGGCAGCTCGCGCTTGAGAAGCTTCCTCAGGAAACCGATCTGCTCGACGGGCGAGATCTGCAGCGAGGAACTCAGCCAGGCATGGGTGAGGCCGTTGGCCTTGCCCTTGTCGCCGCTGACGTCGCGGTTGCCGTATTGGAACGCATCCACATAGCGCCGGAAACGCTCCATGCCCATCTCGCGGGTCAGCGCCTGCGAGTACCAGACGACGGAGTCGCGCAGCCACGGGCGCGGCGTGATGGTCTTCCGCCACGCCTCGTTCCAAGCCTTGTATTCAGGCTTGTAGGGCCAGGCCGGCTCGTCCTCGGTCTTCAAGATGCCCGCATCGTAGCCCATCAGGCTCAGGGGCACCTTGAAGGTGGAGGCCGGGCTGTTGCGGCGCTCGCAATCGCCCTCGCGCTTCAGGATGCGGCCGGTCTCGAGCTCGGTGACAAGGGTGCAGGTATCGGCGAGAACCTGTCCGCTGACGAGCAGAATACCAAACAGAAGGGCCAGTCGCACGGCGTGCATCGAAATGCTCCTGAGGATCGGGATCATCAGTATATGGCGCGGGTTTCCCTCCCCCTTGCGGGGAGGGGTAGGGGTGGGGGTGGTCAGACCGGGCGAGCGTCAGCCGAATATGGCGCTGTATTAACTGCTGCACTCTAACGAGGTTGATGGGCACTCCGACTTTGCGACCCCCACCCTTCATCCCTCCCCGCAAGGGGGAGGGAAACACAAAGTCCAGCCTTTATGAATTGGACTTTGAAGATCGGGCTCATGCGGCGGCGATATCGCGAACGATGGCTTCCGCCGCAGCGCGCGGATCAGCGGCTTTCACGATGGGGCGGGCCACCACGAGGTGATTGGCGCCGAGCCGGATGCCCTCCGCCGGCGTGACGATGCGCTTCTGGTCGCCCGCATCCGCGCCGGCCGGGCGGATGCCGGGTGTCACGATGAGGCGGTCGGAGCCGACGATGGAGCGCACGCGCGCCGCTTCCGGCGCCGCGCAGACGATGCCGTCGACGCCGAGGTCGCGGGCCTGTCCTGCACGGCGGGCGACGAGTTCCGCGGCCGGAACGGGGGCATAGCCCGCCTCGACGAGATCGGCGTCGTCGTAGGAGGTCAGCACGGTCACGGCGAGGATCTTCAAGGAAGATCCCGCCTTGCCGGCCATGGCGGCGCGCATGGTCTGCGGATAGGCATGGACGGTCAGGAACGTGGCGCCGAGCCGCGCCACGGAGCGCACGCCCTCCTCCACCGTGTTGCCGATGTCGTGCAGCTTGAGATCGAGAAAGACCTTCTTGCCCGCATCGATCAGCTCGCGGGCAAACTCCAACCCGCCGGCATAGGCGAGCTGGTAGCCGATCTTGTAGAAGGTGCCGGCGTCCCCGATGCGCTGAACCAGAGCGCGTGCCTCGTCCACGGACGGAACGTCGAGCCCGATGATGAGCCTGTCGCGGATGTCTCCTGCGGGAACGGGATTCGTCGGAAGAGACATCGCGGCGCTCATGGGTTCATGACCTTGTTGTAGACCCAGACGCGGGCCGGGGGCAGGTTGCGCCAGATCCGGTTGGAGGCCCTGGCCTTGTAGCGTTGCGAGCGCGCCGGGATCGGCGGCACCACCGCATAGGTGAACTGGATGAAGGGTGCGTTCGGGTGCATCAGCTCCTGGGCGGTCTCCAGAAGCTCCAGGCGCTGGTCCATGGGCTTGGTGAAGAGCGGCAGGCTCGAGACGGTGGCGGCCGCCGGCTCGCTCAGAAGGCCCGAGAGGGTTTCCTTCAGGTCGTAGGCGTCGCCCTGGATGATCGTCGCTTTCGGGAAGCGGCGTTTCAGGAGCTGGCAGAACTCGGGATTGTACTCGATGAGGACGAGGCGCTCCTGCGCCACGCCGCGCCGGATCAGGGCATCGGTCACCGGACCCGTGCCGGGTCCGAGCTCGATCACGGGGCCGGGGATGCGCGGATCCACGTAGGAGGCCATGGTCCGCGCCAGGATCTTGCCGGAGGGGGTGACCGCTCCCATGACGAGGGGGCGCTCGAGCCAGGACCTCAGGAAGCGGGCCTCGTCCTCGAAGCGATCCTTCTTGAGGGGTAATTTCCGGGCCGTTGTCCGTTGAAACGACTGAAGCACTGAGTCAGACCCCTTGATCGGGCGGATCGTGTTGGCTGTTTAGAGCCCAAAGAAAACGACCGTCAAGTTAAGTCGATCCACCCAGGCCGTCGAGAAACTCGCGGAATCGCGAGAAAAATCCCGAGCTCTCCGGGTGATTCTCCTTGGAGCACTCCTTGTCGAACTCCATCAGCAGTTCGCGCTGGCGCTTGGTGAGCTTCTGCGGGGTTTCCACAACAACCTGGATGTAGAGGTCGCCCACGTCCCGCGAGCGCAGCACCGGCATGCCCTTGCCGCGCAGGCGGAACTGCTTGCCGGTCTGGGTGCCCTCGGGCACCTTCACGAGCGCCTCGGTGCCGCCCAAGGTTGGCACGCTGAACTCGCCGCCGAGCGCGGCCGTCACCATGGAGATCGGCACGCGGCAGAACAGGTCCGCGCCGTCGCGCTGGAAGAACGGATGCGCTTTCAGCGAGAGGAAGATGTAGAGATCGCCCGGAGGCCCGCCGCGCAGGCCGGCCTCGCCCTCGCCCGCGAGGCGAATGCGCGTGCCGTCCTCGACGCCCGCCGGAATGTTGACCGAGAGCGTGCGCTCGCGGGTGACGCGGCCCGCGCCGCCGCAGGAGGCGCAAGGGTCGTCGATGACCTCGCCGCGCCCGTGGCAGTTGGGGCAGGTGCGCTCGATGGAGAAGAAGCCCTGCGTCGCCCGTACCCGGCCGACGCCGCCGCAGGTGGGGCAGGCCCTGGGCTTCGAGCCGGGCTTTGCCCCCGAGCCCGAGCAGGCCTCGCAGGTGACGGCGGTCGGGATCTTGATCTCGGCGGTCTTGCCGTGGAAGGCCTCGTCGAGGGTGATCTCGAGGTTGTAGCGCATGTCGGCGCCGCGCTCGCGGGCGGTGCCGCCGCGCCCGCCGCGCCCGCGGCCGGCGTCGCCGAAGAAGTTTTCGAAGATGTCCGACATGAAGTCGGAGAAGTCGCCGTTGAAGCCCGGCCCGCCGCCAGGTCCGCCATTGGCGAAGGCCGCATGGCCGTAGCGGTCGTAGGCGGCGCGCTTCTGGGCATCGGAGAGGGTCTGGTAGGCCTCGTTGATTTCCTTGAACTTGACCTCGGCCTCGTGGTCGCCCGGGTTGCGGTCCGGGTGGTACTGCATGGCGAGCTTGCGGAAGGCGGATTTCATCTCCGCCTCGGTTGCGGTCCGCGAGACGCCGAGAACCTCGTAGTAATCGCGCTTGGACATGTCAGGCGCCCCTGGGAGCGGTCGGACGCTCCATCGTGGTCAACCCCGATTCGGCCTGCGCTGCACAGGAAAAGGCTCGGGAAGCCTTTGCCAGAGCATCGCGGGAAGCGGTGGGTCGATCGGTCATTCTGGATCTAAAGCCTTTTCACGAAAACGGCACCCGGTCATGAAACCGGGTGCCGGATTCTTCAGGAAGCGGTCATCGCTTTAGGCGCGCTTCTTCTTGTCGCCTTCGTCGACTTCCTGGAAGTCGGCGTCGATGACGTCGTCCTTGCTCGCGTTGTCGCCGCCTTCAGGCTGCTCGCCGCCCTCGCCGCCGGCCTGAGCCGCCGCGTACATGGCTTCGCCGAGCTTCATGGAGGCCTGCATCAGGTCCGTGGTGCGGGCCTTGATGACCTCGGCATCGTCGCCGGCGAGCGCCTGCTTGAGCGCGTCGATGGCGGTGGTGATGCCCTGCTTGTCGGCCTCCGACACCTTGTCGCCGTACTCGGTGAGCGACTTCTCCGTGGCGTGGATCAGGCTCTCGCCCTGGTTCTTCGCCTCGACGAGCGCACGGCGCTTCTTGTCCTCCTCGGCGTGAGCCTCGGCGTCCTTGACCATCTTCTCGATGTCGGCCTCGGAGAGGCCGCCGGAAGCCTGGATGCGGATCTGGTGCTCCTTGCCGGTCGCCTTGTCCTTCGCCGTGACGTTCACGATGCCGTTCGCGTCGATGTCGAAGGTCACCTCGATCTGCGGCACGCCGCGGGGCGCCGGCGGGATGCCCACGAGGTCGAACTGGCCGAGCAGCTTGTTGTCCGCCGCCATCTCGCGCTCGCCCTGGAAGACCCGGATCGTCACCGCGTTCTGGTTGTCCTCCGCGGTGGAGAACACCTGGCTCTTCTTCGTCGGGATCGTCGTGTTGCGGTCGATCAGGCGGGTGAACACGCCGCCCAGCGTCTCGATGCCGAGCGAGAGCGGGGTCACGTCGAGGAGCAGGACGTCCTTCACGTCGCCCTGGAGCACGCCCGCCTGGATGGCGGCGCCGATGGCCACGACCTCATCCGGGTTGACGCCCTTGTGGGGCTCCTTGCCGAAGAACTGCTTCACGACCTCCTGGATCTTCGGCATGCGGGTCATGCCGCCGACCAGGACCACCTCGTCGATGTCGCCGGGCGAGATGCCCGCATCCTTGAGGGCCTTGCGGCAGGGCTCGATGGTCTTCTGCACCAGGTCGTCCACGAGCTGCTCGAACTTGGCGCGCGAAAGCTTGAGGGCCAGGTGCTTCGGACCGGAGGCATCCGCCGTGATGTAGGGCAGGTTGATCTCGGTCTGGGAAGCGGAGGAGAGCTCGATCTTGGCCTTCTCGGCCGCTTCCTTCAGGCGCTGCAGGGCGAGCTTGTCCTTCGTGAGGTCGATGCCCTGCTCCTTCTTGAACTCGGAAGCCAGGTACTCGACGAGGCGCATGTCGAAGTCCTCGCCGCCGAGGAAGGTGTCGCCGTTGGTGGACTTCACCTCGAACACGCCGTCGCCGATCTCGAGCACCGACACGTCGAAGGTGCCGCCGCCGAGGTCGTAGACCGCGATCATGCCGGACTGCTTCTTGTCCAGGCCGTAGGCCAGGGCCGCCGCGGTCGGCTCGTTGATGATGCGCAGGACCTCGAGGCCGGCGATCTTGCCCGCGTCCTTGGTGGCTTGGCGCTGGGCGTCGTTGAAGTAGGCCGGAACCGTGATGACGGCCTGCGTCACCGGCTGCCCGAGATAGGCTTCGGCCGTCTCCTTCATCTTCTGAAGGGTGAAGGCGGAGATCTGCGACGGCGAATACTGCTTGCCGTCGGCCTCGACCCAGGCATCGCCGTTCGGACCCTTGATGATGTGATAGGGAACGAGGCCCATGTCCTTCTTGGTCATGGGGTCTTCGAAGGTGCGGCCGATCAGGCGCTTGATGGCGAAGAAGGTGCGCGACGGGTTCGTGACCGCCTGGCGCTTGGCCGGCTGGCCGACGAGGCGCTCGCCTTCGTCCGTGAAGGCCACGATGGACGGGGTCGTCCGGGCGCCTTCCGCGTTCTCGATGACTTTGGGCGTCGTGCCTTCCATGACAGCGACGCAGGAATTGGTGGTGCCGAGGTCGATACCGATGACCTTACCCATGGCGGGATCCCTCACTTTCAAGCAGACCGCCGAGCCCTGAAAGCAGCCCGGCCCATGGCTTTCATGTTGTTGACAAAATTCGGACAGGGCCGCCTCAAGCCGAGCCACGCCCTGTTCTGGCGCTGATATAAGAAGGGGTTTTGGGGGCTGCAAGACGAAGCTGCGGTCTTGTTTTGCCGGATGTCGCCGGAGCCGGGGGCTGTTGCACGGCTGCAATACGGGCCGCAGCCCTGGGGCACGTTCAGGCAGAGCGGCTTTCGGGGGCGGTTTCGACGATCAGGCTGAGCGCCGCCCTTAAGACCACCTGCCCGGTCTCGTCCCTGACGCTGACGATGAAGGTTTTCTGGTCGCCGTCGGGGAGGCCATCCCGTGCCAGGTCGGGCAGGGCCCTCTGGGCCTCGGCCTTCACCTGTTCCAGGTCCGGCAGCTCGATCCCTTCGGAATCGGCGATGAGGCGATCCCCATCGAAGGTATCGAAGAAGTAGCGCGGCACTGGCATGTCCTTGTGAGGGCGTTTGCTAAACCCCGAAACCCGGCAATTAGTTCGTGGTTCTTCCGGGCCGTCTCGAAAAGGCTCTGTTTTCCAATGGGCTGGAGGGCGGCCGATTGCTTTCTGGTCTCGCTTTCTGCTCTCCTGTATCGTGAAGGCCGTACAGGGTTGCTGCGGCTGACGGCTCGTCCTGCCTTGTCCATAGGGAAGCTCGCCATGACAAGCAACGGGAAAGCTCCCAATACTCTGATGATCCGCAAGCTGGAGAGCATCTTCCCGCTTTCGGACGAGGAGAAGCAGACCCTCGCCGATCTCCCGATCCACGTCACGCGCCTCAAGCCCGACCGGGACATCGTGCGCATCGGCGACCGTCCGTTCCAGTCCTGCCTGCTGCTGGAGGGATTCACCTGCGTCTACAAGATCACCGCCGAGGGCAAGCGCCAGATCGTGGCCTTCCACGTCCCGGGGGACATCCCCGACCTGCAGAGCCTGCACCTGAAGGTGATGGACAACAGCGTCGCGACGGTGAGCCCGTGCACCCTCGGCTTCATCCCGCACGAGGCCCTGCACGACATCTGCAACCGATTTCCCCGGATCACCGCCGCCTTCTGGCGCGAGACCCTCGTCGACGGCTCGATCTTCCGGGAATGGATGACCGGCATCGGGCGGCGCGAGGCCTACAACCGGATGGCCCATCTCCTGTGCGAGCTGCTGTTGCGCCTGAAGGCCGTGGGCCTGGTGGAGGACGAGACCTTCGATCTGCCCCTCACCCAGAACGAACTCGCCGACGCCATCGGCGCCAGCGCGGTCCACGTCAACCGGGTCCTGCAGGAGCTTCGGGGCGACGGGCTCATCCGCAGCAAGGGAACGCAGGTGCAGATCCTGGACTGGGAGAGATTGAGAGAAGCGGGCGATTTCGACCCGCTCTACCTGCACCTGCGGCAGGACGGGAATGCGTGAAACTGCCCCTGCCGCTTCTGATTCTAAGACTCGCTCCCGCCCAGGCTCCGCCCAGCCTCCCACCCCAGGATCGCCTGCTTGCGGGTGAGCCCCCAATGGTAGCCGGTGAGCGCTCCCGAGCGGCCGAGAACCCGGTGGCAGGGGACCACGAAGGAGACCGGGTTCTTGCCGACCGCCGCACCCACCGCCCGGCAGGCGGCGGGCTTGCCGATGTGGCGGGCGATGTCGGAATAGGTGGTGGCCCGGTCGCGGGGGATGCGCAGCAGGGTCTGCCAGACCCGCACCTCGAAATCGGTGCCGATGAGGACCACCCGGAGCGGCTGCTCGGCCTGCCACTGGGTGGGGTTGAAGATGCGCTTGGCCACCGACGCCGTGGCGGCCGGATCCTCCACATATTCGGCCTTCGGCCAGCGCCGGGTCATGTCGGCGAGCGCCGCGGGCCGGTCGCCGTCGTCCACGAAGCCGAGGCCGGCGAGTCCCCTGTCGGTGACGATCAGCAGCGCCTCGCCGAAGGGGGAGGGGTGAAAGCCGAAGCGCATGGTGAGCCCCGCTCCGCCCGCCTTGTAGTCGCCCGGCGTCATGGCCTCGTGGGTGACGAAGAGGTCGTGCAGCCGGGCGGGGCCCGACAGGCCGACCTCGTAGGTGGCGTCGAGCACGCTCGCGGAATCCGCCAGCAGCGCCTTGGCGTTGTCGAGCGTGATCGCCTGCAGGAAGGCTTTTGGGCTCAGGCCCGCCCAGCGCCGGAACAGGTGATGCACATGGGTGGTGGAGAGCCCCACATGGTCGGCGATCGCCTCGAGCGACGGCTGCTCGCGCCAGCGCTCCGAGATGAAGGCGATGATCCGGCGCACGCGCTCGTAATCCGATTGAGGCTCATCCTGCACGGTCAGCGCTGCCGGCTCGATGGTGATGTTGCGCAAGGTGTTGAGCATGGGAACGATCCTCTATTGCCGTTCATCCTAGCGGGCCCGGCGGAGCGGCGACACCCGATTCCTGCGAGCCTCCTCGGTGCTTGGCCGGAAAGGCGCCCGCACCCTGGCCCTCCCATCCGGATCGGGTTTAGGACGTGGCACTTTTCCCTCCCTCCTGTGCGGGGGAGGGTGGCGAGCGGAGCGAGCCGGGAGAGGGGGAGTACCGGGTGAACACGGCCCCTCTCCCGGCCTGCTGCGCAGGCCACCCTCTCCCGCAGCGGGGAGAGGGCGAGGGTGCGGGCAGGTGAGGCCTGTGCAATGTTCTTACTTTGTTCTTGACAGGTGCTGCAAGCTCGGCTATATCGTTGTGTAGATCTGCTCCTGTGAGGGGCGCGCTCGCGAGGCGTCGCAGTGTGGGAGCAGGCACGGTCCCGCCGCAGGGCTCGCAATCCTGTGGTCGCGGGAGGCCGATCCTGGCCTGCTCCAGGTCCGCCTGAAAAGAACCGTGCGCGAAGAGGCCGTCCAGCTCTTCCATCCACACCACCACCCATCGAGCCGGGCTGCCCCAAGCGCCACCCTCGAGCAAACCCGACGGCTCGCAGCTCACGCTGCGGGCCCGAAGGCGCTGGATCTTTGAGAGACTCACCACCTGCGTCATCCCGGACGGCGAAGCCGATCCGGGATCGCGTGCAGGATGGAGCGCGGTATTTCCATCCCCTTGCGGGGAGGGCTAGGGTGGGGGTGTGAGCGCTGAACTGGACCAGCGTGACGCAGGTTCACCTCTCCCCGGCGGGGAGAGGTCGAGCGAACGCGAGGGGGAGAGCGGTCTCCGGAGAGGACACTAACCCCTCACCCGCGCCTGAAGGCGCGACCTCTCCCTCAGGGAGAGGTGAGCCAGCGCAGGGCCGGGCTTTGCGCGATCGGGCAGAGAGCTCACTGCACCAGGCGGGGGCCGCCGGTGACCGGGTTCTCGTTCTCGGCCAGGATGCCGAGCCGGCGGGCGACCTCGGAATAGGCCTCGACCAGCCCGCCCATGTCCCTGCGGAAGCGGTCCTTGTCGAGCTTGTCCTTGGACTTGATGTCCCACAGGCGGCAGGAATCCGGGGAGATCTCGTCGGCCACCACGATGCGCATCAGGTCGCCCTCCCAGAGCCGGCCCGTCTCCATCTTGAAGTCGACGAGACGGATGCCGACGCCCAGGAAGAGGCCGGAGAGGAAGTCGTTGACCCGGATGGCGAGCGCCATGATGTCGTCGATCTCCTGAGGCGAGGCCCAGCCGAAGGCGGTGATGTGCTCCTCGGAGACCAGCGGGTCGTTGAGCGCGTCGTTCTTGTAATAGAATTCGATGATCGAGCGGGGCAGCTGGGTGCCCTCCTCGATCCCGAGGCGGGTGGCCAGCGAGCCCGCCGCCACGTTCCGCACGACGACTTCGAGCGGGATGATCTCCACCTCGCGAATCAGCTGCTCGCGCATGTTCAGGCGGCGGATGAAGTGGGTGGGAACGCCGATGTCGTTGAGATGCTGGAAGATGTACTCGGAGATCCGGTTGTTGAGCACGCCCTTGCCGTCGATCACCTCATGCTTCTTGGCGTTGAAGGCGGTCGCGTCATCCTTGAAGTGCTGGATGAGCGTGCCGGGTTCCGGGCCCTCATAGAGGACCTTCGCCTTGCCCTCATAGATGCGACGGCGACGATTCATAGGCGTGTACCGTGGTTTGAGAAAATCCATTTGCCGTGGCTCCTGGGGATGGTCATTTTTTATAAGATCCGCGGCTGGCGTGGCGCGGCTGAACACCGGCGCTCCGCTTCAGGGGCAACCTATCCGATCCCTGGGACAAGCACAACGCGGGGAAGGGCCGCCGGCGGGCAGCCCGGGAAAAGCATCGATCCTTTAGATGGGGGGCGTCTGGCGCCTGCGCGAGTGCGCCCTTATATCGCATGAGGCCCCAAGCTTGAGGAGACGAACACGATGACCGCATTCGACGACCGGAGAGACGCCTTCGAGAAGCAGTTTGCCCATGACGAGGAGCTGCGCTTCAAGGCGACGGCGCGGCGCAACAAGCTCTTCGGTCTCTGGGTCGCCGAGCGCCTGGGCAAATCCGGCGAGGAGGCCGAGGCCTATGCCAGGAGCGTCGTGCTGGCTGATTTCGAGGAGGCGGGCGACGCGGACGTGCTGCGCAAGGTCCGCCGGGACCTCGAGGGCGCCGGCAAGACGGTCGGGGATTCCGAGCTCCAGGCCAAGCTGAGCGAGCTGACCGAACGCGCGATCAAGGACGTGAAAGAGGGCCGCTGACGGCCCGCGCCGCACCTGCGACTCACCCCTGCAACCCTCGAAAGGGGCGCCATGCCAGCCCATCCTTCCCTCGCCGAGCGCCTCAGCGGCGGTGCTCCCCTCCTGACCGCCTGGTGCGGCCTGCCGCACCCCTCCGTAGCGGGGATCCTCGCCCGCGAGGCGTTCGATGCGGTGGTGCTGGACACCCAGCATGGCGCCATCGACTTCGCCGCCGCGGTTCAGGCCGTTCCCCTGATCGCCGCGGCGGGAAAGCCGGCCCTGGTGCGCATCCCGGTGGGGGAGTTCGCCTCCGCCTCGCGCTACCTCGACGCGGGGGCCTCGGGCATCATCGCGCCCATGATCAACACGGCGGAGGACGCCCGGCGCCTCGCCGCCTTCACCAAGTTCCCGCCCCTCGGAGAGCGCAGCTGGGGACCCCATGCGGCGCTCGCCCTCACGGGGCTCGAGCCGGCGCAGTACCTGAAGCAGGCCAACGATCTCACCGTCACCTTCGCCATGGTGGAGACCCGGGAGGCGCTCGCCATCGTCGACGACATCCTGGCGGTGCCCGGCATCGACGGGATCTTCATCGGCCCCTCCGACCTCTCGATCGCGCTCTCGGGCGGCAAGGGGCTCGACCCGGCCGGCGCAGAGGTGGACAAGGCGCTGGACCATGCCCTGGCCCGCGCGAAAGCCGCCGGCAAGATCGCCGCCGTCTATGCGGTCTCCGGCGCCCGGGCGGCGGAGCTTTCGGCCAAGGGCTTCCACCTGATCGCCGTCGGCAGCGACATGGGCATGCTCAGAGCCGGAGCCCAGGCTGCCCTTGCGGCGGCCCGCGCATAGGCCGCCTAGGCCTTCGAGCAGGAGGGGGCCGGAATGCCCGTCAGGCGGGCGCTCCCTCCCGCGCCTTGACCGTGCGGTAATAGGCCCAGAGCACCTTGGCCGCCACGCCCCGCCAGGGGCGCCAGCGCTCGGCGAGCATCGTGAGCGCCTTCGCATCGGGCCGCCGGTCGAGGCCATAGGCGAGCCGGGCGGCCTCCTGCACGGCCAGATCCCCGCTCGGAAAGGCGTCCGGGTGCCCCAGGCAGAAGAGCAGGTAGACGTCCGCGGTCCACGGGCCGATGCCCCTGACTCGCGTCAGCAGGGCATGGGCCTCTTCTGCCTGGAGGTCGTGCAGGCCGTCGAGGGGCAGCCGTCCTTCCAGGATCTCCGTGGCGACGGCTCGCAGGGTGCGGACCTTCCCCGCGGAGAGGCCCGCCGCCCGCAGGCTCTCGTCGGACAGGGCCAGGAAGGCCTGCGGCGTCGGAGGCTCGAGGATCGCGCGCAGGCGCCCCCAGATCGCCGTGGCGCTGGCGGTGGAGACCTGCTGGCCCACCACGATCCACGCCAAGCCCTCGAACCCGGGCGGGCGCTTGCGCAGTTGCGGCATCACCCCTTCGGCAGCAAGCCGCGCCATCACGGGATCGGCCTGTGCCAGCGCGGCAAGGCCCCTCTTGAGAACCGCATCCGTTTCGAGGAGGGTGGCCATTCCTTCGCGTTCCTTGGTTCTCGCAGGCTCCCGTGACGAAGCCCGTATTCCGATTCGCTCCCAGCCCCAACGGGCGGCTTCACCTGGGCCATGCCTATTCGGCACTGCTCAACGCCGAACTCGCCCGCCGTTTCGGCGGACGCTTCCTCCTGCGCATCGAGGATATCGATACCACACGCTGCCGTCCCGAGTTCGAGGCGGCCATCTACGAGGATCTCTCCTGGCTCGGTCTCGCCTGGGAAGAGCCCGTCCGGCGCCAGTCGCAGCATTTCGACGACTATCGAGCCGCCTTCCGACGGCTGCAGGGCAGGGGGCTGGTCTATCCCTGCTTCTGCTCCCGCAAGGACATTGCGGCGGCGGTCGCCTGCCGGGAGGCGGAGACCGGCCGGACCTGGCCGCGCGACCCGGACGGCGCTCCGCTTTATCCCGGCACCTGCCGCAGCCTGACGCCCCGCGAGGCCGACCGCCGGATCGCCGCGGGGGAGGCTCATGCCTGGCGGCTCGACATGGCGGTGCTGCGGAACCTCCTGCCGGGGCCGCACGGCTATCGCCGGTTCGAGCGCGACGGCCGCGAGGAGGCGGTGGCCGCCGATCCCTGGCGCTGGGGCGATGCGGTGATCGTCCGCAAGGACACCCCGACGAGCTATCATCTCTCGGTCGTGGTGGACGACGCCCTTCAGGGCGTCACCCATGTGGTCCGGGGCCGGGATCTCGAAGCCGCCACCGATCTCCATGTCCTGCTCCAGGCCCTGCTTGAGCTTCCGGGCCCTCTCTACCATCACCATGGGCTCGTTCTCGACCCGGAGGGCGACAAGCTCGCCAAGAGCCGCCAGTCGCAATCCCTGGCGGAGCTGCGGTCGGCCGGCGTCACCCCTCAGGATGTGCGCCGGCGCCTCGGGTTCGAGGCTCACCCCACCCCCAGCACGTAGAGCCAGGCGAGGGTGCTCCCCAGGGCCAGGAAGGTCGAGAGCGTGACGGCACTGGACGCGAGCGCTACGCCCTCGCCGTAGCGCTCGGCGAAGAGATAGGCGTTGATGCCGGAGGGGCAGGAGGCGAAGAGCACCGCCACGCCCGCCCAGACCGGCGGCATCTGGAAGACCTGGGTGGCGAGCAGCAGCACCACGAGGGGGTGCACCACGAGCTTGAGGAACGAGATGAGTGTCGGCAGCTTCCAGCCGGTCTGCAGCCCGTAGCGGCGCAGGGCGATCCCCATGGAGATCAGGGCGCAGGGCACCGCCGCGCTCGCGAGCAGGTCCATGACCTGCCAGGCCGGCGCCGGCACATAGGCGGCGATCGGGCGGCAGGCGGACCCGGCCAGGATGCCGACCACGATGGGATGGGTCAGGAGGCGGCGCAGGATGAGAAGGGGCGAGGCCTGTCGTCCCTCGGCCAGGATCGTCGCGAGCGTCATGGTGACGGGAAGATGCACGGCGATCAGAAGGAAGAGCGGGACCGCGCCCGCGTCGCCATAGGCCTTGAGGATCATCGGGATGCCGACGAAGACGGTGTTCGCCTGGCCGGCCGCGAACCCGGCCACGACCCCGGAGACGCCTTTGATGCCGAAGAAGTGCCGGCCGAGGGCGGTCGCCAAGAGCCAGACCACGGCCACGCCGGCGAAGTACGAGATCCAGTAGCCCCAGGGCTGGACGGCCGGGATCTCGGCGCGGACGAGGGTGCGGAAGATCAGGCAGGGGAGGGAGAGGGTGAAGACGAATTCGGAGAGCCCCTCGCCGACGCGCTCCGAGACGAATCCCGCCCAGCGCGCGATGTAGCCGATGCCGATCAGGCCGAAGACCGGCAGGACGATCGCAAGCAGGTCGAGCATCGGCCCTATCGCAGCTCGGCGCGCTGGGAGAGGCTCGCAGAGGCCACGTTGTGGCTCATCAGCTCGTCGATCTGCTCACGCTGGCGCTTGAACTCCACCAGGCCGCGACCCTCGAGCTCCCGCCCGCGGGGCAGGCGGATCTTCAGCGGATCGACGAAGCTGCCGTTGATGATCACCTCGTAGTGGAGGTGCGGGCCTGTCGAGAGACCCGAATTGCCCACATAGCCGATGACCTGCCCCTGCTGCACGCGTCTGCCCGGCGCGATGCCCTTGGCGAAGCTCGACATGTGCGAATAGGCGGTCACGTATCCGTTGGTGTGCTGGATCTCGACCCGGCGGCCATAGCCGGAATCCCACTCGGCCTTGATCACCGTTCCGTTGCCGGCGGCGATGATGGGGGTGCCGACCTTGTGCGCCCAGTCCACGCCGGTATGGGGGCGCGAATAGCCCAGGATCGGATGGAAGCGGGACCCGAAGCCCGAGCGCAGGATGCCGTCGGCGATGGGCTTGCGGATCAGGAACTTCTTGAGCGAGCGTCCGGATTCGTCGAAGAAGTCGACGGCGCCGTCCTCGCCCTGGTAGCGATAGACGCGCCGCTGCTCGCCGCCCACGGTGAGGGAGGCGAAGAGGATCTCCGGCGTGCCGTTCTCGTCGTCGGAGCCGAAGAGGACCTCGAAGGAATCGCCCTGGCTGACCCGGCGCTGGAAATCCACGTCGTAGCCGAAGATCCGGACCAGCTCGTCCACGGTCTGGCGCGGCAGGTCGTTCTTGAGCGCGGTCTCGTAGAGGCTCTCGTAGAGCCGCACGCCGCCGCGGCCTTCATCCTCCTCATCCTCCTCGGGAGCCTGGGCCGCCTGGCTGTTCGAGTCGTCCGTGGGGATCGGAGCGGAGACGAAGACGCCGCGATCGTTCGCGGCCGCGATGCCCTCCACCCCCCGCTCCCCGAAGGCGATCACCCGCACGATCTGCCGGGGATCGCCGAGACGGGGCCCCGGCGCGATGAGGATGCGCAGCCGCTGGCCCTCCGTCATGCTCTCGACCCTGATGCGTGCGGCCAGGGCGGAGGAGATCGCGGCGATCTGCTCCGGCGTGGCGCCATAGCTGCGCAGGGCGGTCTCGAGGGTCTCTCCCTTGCGGAGAACGACGTCGCGCTCCTCGATGAGGGGAGGCATGGCCTTCTGCTCGGCCTTCCGGAGTTCCGTGACGTTCTCGGGAACGACGCGGACCTCGATGGCGCTGAAGGGGGCATCGATCACGCGGGCATAGCCCAAAGCCTCGCCGAGCGCCTCCGGCTGACGCAGGGTCCGCGACAGCATCTGCTGGGCGGGAATGGGAACGGACGTCCGCCGGCCGGCCTCGTTGAAGACCCGGCGCTCCTCCTCCAGCATGGCCAGCACGTCGCTGTCGGTCAGGGAGGGGGCGCTGGCCGCAATGGCGATGGCGGCGAGGTCGCGCCGCAGCACCGAAACATCGGCATCCGTGATCTCGGGCGTCGGCTCGGTGCGCTCCGGCGTGTCCTCCGCGAAGAGCCGCAGGGGATTGAAGGGCGGGATGTCCGAGGCATAGGTGCCGGCGGACAGGGAAAGGTTGGTGGCCACCCGCACGAAGTGGCGAACCTTGATGGCCTCGCGCTCGCCGCTGCGGATCGTCATGGGCGCCTTGAAGTTCTGCCGTGCGGCGCTCGTCTGTTCCGTCCGGTTGAGCCGGTCGGCCTTGCGGGCCACGGCGGCGGCCCGGTCCTCCCCGCCGGACGCGGCCGTGCGGGTGCCGACCGTCGCACGCTCCGGGGGCAGGGCCGACGTGGCCGCGCCCTCGAGCGCGATGTAGATGGAGGCGCCGATCAGCGCGGCGCCCGTGACGCCGGTCAGGATGCTGGCGCCGAGCCAGCGCAGGTTCACCTCCCACTTGTCGACCTCCGGAGCCGCGCTGCCGCTGGTGTTGAGGGGCGGCTCGTGGCCGAGATCGATGCCCGATGACAGGCGGGCCGTTGCGCGACGGGCGCCTTTCGCATGGCTGTCATCAGGAGGAAGGTGACTCATGGTCTCTTTGGAAGTGTCGGAGTGGGTGGGTTGCTGTCACAGACACCAGAGGCCATCTAGCATAAGGGACAGCAACCGCACAGGCCATAGATAAGCTTGGGCGCCGAGCCCCCTTGCGGGCGGGAGGGCACCTGCCGCGGCCCTGCTTCGATCCGCACTGTGTCCGCAGTGAGGCGAAAGGCCAAAATTCGGTCGAGTCGGACGCCGCCTCGGGGTGTCAAAAAACTTTCACAAGGCCGTTGACAGGCCGGAAGGGTTCGGCCTATATAGCGCCCATCGCCGCTGCTGATGCGGCTGGCGATGTGCTCTTCCACAGAACCTGGGCTTATGGGCCTGACTTCGGTTAGGACCGGGACTTGTTCTGCGGGGGCTATGTTTTGTCTCTTGTGGGACGTTTGCTCTTTGACATTGTTGAGAAGGAAAGAGAAGCGTAGGCGGCGGTGTCCTTGCGCCGGCCCGAGAGGGCCGGGTGGAATAGACATCGACCAGTCTTGCGCTTTGGTGAGTACACCGCTTCGGTT
>NZ_JAAAXJ010000039.1 GCF_009910705.1 Microvirga arsenatis | reverse complement strand
GCGTAAAACATTGGTAGTCTCGGTCATAGGCGTATCGCTCTTCTCGAAGAGGTTCTGGCAAGGCTTGTCACCCGCCTCGGTACGCCGCCTTTCTCAAACCGTCATCACCTAGATTCCGCCATAGCTCGGTGTCGATGTCACGAGGCTACAAGCTCCTCAATCATCAGAGGCAGATCTATTCGACTGATGAGCCCGGCACACTTGGCGGTTACCGTCCGGACCGGATCTATGGTCGTCTTGATTGTCCGAGCGCCTTGCGGCATCTGGCAGGCGGGACATACGCCAAGCACCGGGTCTTCTTCGCCGATGAACCGATGGCAATAGCTGCCGGATTTCGGCCGTGTGGTGTCTGTCTGAAGGACCGGTATGAACTATGGAAGTCAGATCCAAGCGCGTTGTTCACTGCTGTGGTCAAAGACGCGTAGGCGAGCTAACAGAATAACAAACGGGGGAAGATATGAGCTTCGACAGTTGGAGCGCATCGGATTGGGCGCGGAAGAGGGCAAGCTATGCGTACCCGCCGGCCCGCTTGATCAGGAGTGGATCCGGGTTGTCCAGCTTAGAAGTAGCACCAGGGCTCTGGTTCGCTGGTGATACTTCCCTCATCGGGAACAGGGACAACCAGACCTTAGAACGGTTCCATGAGAAGCTCCTATGGAGCGATGCTCCTGATGACCGGCTGCATGGCCTCCTCTCAATCGTGTACTGGGGCTATTACGCTTCCGCTGATCCCAAGCGCGCCTACAATCCTGGCCGTGCTTTGAAAAAGGTCGAGCACATCGTGGGAGGGCGTGTCGGACAACAAAAGCCCTCACTTGATATGATCGATGCCGCTCTCAGAACCGCACGTACAGCAGTCGAAGACGAGCGACTCGATGTCGCTTTGGCTGCGGTCATGGGCATTCAGAACATGGGAATGTCATTTGCGTCCAAGGTGCTGATGTTCTTCTCCCCAGCGTCCGCTGCAGTCTATGACAGCGTTATTGCGAAAAAAATCCACGCCCTCGCAACCACTAACGATACGTGGTGGCCGTTGTACGTAAATCCGTTAAGTCCGAACACGGCCAAGAAAGCTGCAGCATACAAGCAATGGTGCGGCTTCTGCGGAGAGAAAGCCGTAGCCCTCAACGCGTCCGGTACTGACTGGTCCGATCTAGGCATATCGGGACAAGCGTGGCGTGCCGTTGATGTGGAGCGCTCGCTCTTTGCAATGTGAGGGAGCCAAGTCTCATTGTAATGACCCAAGCAGGGGCCGCTTTGACTAGGGCAAAGCAGGAGGCAAGAGGCTTTTCCTGAGATTTTTTGCCAGAATCACTTTGGCTTGAATTCTTCAGATTCCCTTCCAAAGTTAATTGCGCAAAGCGATTTTACCACGTACCGACGAGACCGCGTACCATCTGAAGGCATCCAATGCCCACATATTTAAATAAGTTGTTTCCACCCCATGTGATCTGCGTCGGCGGAAATCCGGTGAAGACGGTCTACAACGTCCGCTGCTCAAACTGCCGCCTGACGAGGCCCTACGAGACGCGCCGAACTGTTTCTGACGAGCAGTTGATGCAGCAATTCGGCGATTGGGGCTGGGTGCTGGGCCGGCACGACCGAGAGCACGACCTGTGCCCTGCCTGCGTTGCGGCTCAGGGCGGGCAAACGCTTGAGCCGAAAAGGCTGGCCGTCGACGACATTGACAAGATTGCTCCATCCAAGTTGGCTGATCTCGTCTTCTCCAAGCCGCCCGCAGCTCAGTCGTCTCGCGCGAAAACAGCTAATTTGGAGAAGGAGCGGGTGTTCTCAAGGGTTCCTCAAAGAGCCCCACAGCGGATTGAGTCGCGACCGTCCGCACAGAAATTGTCTGTGCGGCCTCTGCGACCCGGCATGTCGGCGCTCGACACGGAGATCGAAGAGGCGAAGCGTCAGGCAACAGAGCAGAGGATCGTTGCTGATTTGGCCGTCATTAAGGAGGCAATTGAAGCCTTATCCGCCCAAATGTCCCAGCTGACGGCGCTCTATGAGAAGGTGCTCACGAGCGGTGGTGCTCAGACTGCTACACAGTCTACTATTGCGGCACAAACGACGGTGATAGCTACGGGATCGGCGGTCGCTGCGCCTGGAACCCAGCCACCAAAGAGGAGAGGGCGCCCGCCGAAGATGCGACCTATAGAAGTGGCTCAGCTCCAGCCAGCACCAGCGCAGACTAACGCAGCAATCTCTGAGATGGAGGACCCGGAGAGCGGTTCCGCGACTCTGATCTCCACTGCGGAAATGCCACGCCGTCGTGGTCGCCCGCCGAAGCGGGTGATTGCGGACAAGGCGAATATTTTACAGGAGATTTCACCTCCGGCCGAGGCATCTCTGCCCGTCAAGCCTGCAGCGGTACCTCTGGCGACAGGAGAAGAAAATGCTGTAGCTCCTCGGCGACGCCGTGGTCGTCCGCCGAAAAACCAAGTTCTGATGGAGCAGCCTGAGTTGCCGGCGATCCAGGATAGGTTCGGAAAAGGTGCGACAGGGAAAGGAGACGAGAATGCAGTCTTCGAGGCGTCAGTAAAAGGCCGAGTGCCTGATGCCATTCCCGCTGCTCGTCCTCGGGGGCGTCCCCCGAAGCGCCGTGTGCTGGAGGAAACGTCTGGTGTCGCTGCGACCATCGCTCGCGCTGAACCACTCGGTCCGGTTCCTACACCTGCATCTCCTGTAGAGGAGACTATCGTCGCTCACCGGCGCCGCGGCCGGCCGCCGAAGAGTCGCTCTTTGGCCGACAAGGCTGTGCCGTCCCCAGCCCAGAAAGAGGCAAGAGGTGCTCCACGGCAGGGCGTAGAGCAAGAGACCTCTATGTCTTCGGGAGTAAGCCCTGAGGCTGTTCCGCCCCGCCGCCCGCGGGGCCGTCCACGCAAAGTACCAGTCGCAGAACCTTCCTTTGAGCCGGTAACGTCGCGTGCGTCCGCTATAACCCCGACCCCGGCCAGAAGGACGAGGCCTCGGATACCGCCAAAATCCGCTTAGTCTGTTGCACCTAGCACACGGCCTGCCCCCTTGGAACAAGACACGCCTTCGGTCCAGCGTCCGACGGGGCGGCGTCAACGCGGGCTCAACGATTAAACAGATCACGACAAGGTCAATCATCTAAGCCAGACAAGCAGTTTAGACTTCTCGATGCTGCGCCGTTAATCATCTGCTCTTAGAGACTGAACCACCATCGAGGCTTGGAATATGAAGCAACAGGGGCTCACATAGCCTTAGAGCTCTATGGTTGGCGATTAAACTTTTTGGCCTGGTACTGTCTGCCATGGAATCGATAAAGCGAAACCAAAGGATCGGTCCCAACTCTTTTTGTTGAATGGCTCTGGCCTGCACTGGCTGAAGAGGATGAAGCGGGATTTTCGAGGGCAGGAAGTTCGACGGATCGTTATCCTGCTGCATGCGCGCTGGTGCTGCACTTACAAGCTGAGCCTGCCTGACCTCGAAAACGTGATGATGGAGCGGGGCATCTCAATGGATCACGGGACTCTTCGCAGATGGTCTGCTCACCAATCGCCCAAATGGCTGGAGCGCTTTGATCGTCGTAAGCGGTCTATCAGTCGCAAGCGGCACATCGACGAGAGCTAAATTAAAATCTGTGGCGAGTGGATGAATTGGTACCGCGCTATCAACACCCATAGTGACACGGGCGAGTTCTAGTTCATCGAACGTTGAGAGCTGCTGGCCGCTACGTACTTTTTGAATACAGAACTGAGCGGCATGGTGATCTTGAGCGCGTTGTAATTGACGGTAGCGAAACTAATCACGACGCAATCCTGTCTTGCAATACAATACACCGACTGCGGGATTGATTAAAGCGCAAGCTGAAGACGAGCCGGATCCACCAAAGCCGAAACCAAAACAACGGGATCAAGCAGGACCATTGTGCCGTAAAACGTTGGGTTCAACCAATGCGTTGCTTCAAGGCATTGGATCGTGCTCGCACCGTGCTGACCGGAATAGATATCGTTTACTTGATGTGACAACAGCAAGCAAAGTATTTCAGCAATCCGAAGGCTTCATTGGCCGACCAGTTCAACATCCTGGCTGCCGAGTGCCCTACGGGTGGGATAGCACTTCTTCTAGCCCAAAACGCAAGGTCGCGGCACAGCCCCCGTGCCGGAAGGCTTGTGGACGTCATCCTATGAGGAGCCCGACGCAATGAGCGGATTGGGGGAGGGGGAGAGAGCGTTGGGTGAAAGGAGGAACGACGAAAATCCCGAAAAGTGAGCAGCGCGACAACGCGACAACTGAGAGGTCGGCCCCAAGCCGAGTCCAGACCAAGGAGAGGAGGTGAGAACAATCCTGAAGAAGACGAGTAGCCGCGCAGGCGTCCACGATCAGGCTCTGCTGCGTCCGCCCCGCCGGACTTTGCGGTGGGTGGAACTCAACCGAATGCCGCTGATGCGGTTCCCGGGCCAGCGTTGAGGCGCTGAGCCAGCCGTTTGAAACATTCCCGAAACCAGAATGGGAAACCCCTGTTCCGCATGGGCCGGGCCAGCCCTTGCCCGCCCTGCGACAACCTATCGTTCATCCGCTGCCCAGCAAGAAATGCCTTCGCAGCTTTTGTTTTACCCGCTTCCTACGCGGCACTGCATTGTTAGAAGAGGTTAATGTGACTTCGTATAAGACCTTCAGCTTCGGCGAGATCGTTCGATTGGCGACCACCTTCGCCCTTACCCTGCCTCGTGAGGGGTATGTCATCACCCCAGGTTGGGAGGAGCGCCTGCACGACATCGTAGATGGTATCACGGCGCGATATGCTTCTAGTTCCGGCTCCACTTCGGATAAGCCCAAGCCTAAAGAAAGCCGCTATCCCGGTGTGTGGCGCGATGTCATCATCTCCATGGAGGACGGCCGCGCCTATCGGCAGCTTTACGATCACCTCCGCGATCTGGGCCTCACCCCTCACGAGTACCGCCAGAAGTGGGATCTGCCGGATGATTATCCGATGATGTCGGAAGACGAGAAGGAGCGGCGCGGCCTTCTCTCCCGGCAGTCCTCCTGTCAGCGCCGCTTCCGCGGTCGCCCGCGCAAGCGCCGGGACTAGGAACTTCCCATGGCGAATAGACCCTGGGCTCTGTTGTGAGTCCAGGGATCTGCCTCTCGCCTTGGTGCTCCCAACAGCTGCAACAGCGGCCATAACCTGAGATATCCGCGCGGAGCACGAGCGTCCACGCTTAAGCTGATGAAGGCGGATCGGGGACGTTAGGCCGCATGGGCCTCTCGCATGAAGACCAGGGGTTCTTCAACCGGCTCGGTAGGCGAAAGCTAGCATCCAGATTTCGTTGATTTAGTTGGCAGGGGGAGCGCTGACCGTCTGTTGGCAGCATTTCAGAACTGCGGGATCGCCGTGTTTAGCCCAGTGTCCGGGCTCCAGAGCCGGGGTCGGGCTGGTTGGAGGCACATCGTCATGTTCCTATCCCGGCAAAGGTGGGCACCCGCGAGGACACCCAGGCCCTCGTCGAGGCTCTCAAGGACTATGAGGACGAGAACGGCGAATACTCGGCCGCCCGCCTGCTCATGGAGGACTTCCATCAGTTCGGCTATGTCGGCTCCGAGGTGCGGGCCACCGTGCTGAAGGGCCTGCTCGGCTCGCTCCCGGCCGAGCTCTCCGCCAAGATCGAGCGGATCGTCGAGGAGGCGGTCGCCGCCGGCGTCACGCTCTCCATCGATTCCGGCGATGACGATTGGCAGAACCGCGGCCCTCACATCGCCATCTGACTCGAGTTCGAGGGCGAGGTCAGCCTGCACTGGACGGCAGGCCACGCCGCCCGGGCCTTCGGGGACCTCGGCTACACCTCGGAAGACCCATCCTGGTTCTTCCTCCAGGTGTCGGCCGCCGACCTCAAGAAGGCCGCCGAGCTCCACCTCGCGGTGATGCCCGACCGCGACACGGAGGCGCTCCTCGCCGTGGCGAACTTCGCCCTCGCCAAGGGCGGTCCCGAGGCGATGATCTCGGTCGCCTGACCACGACCCGCCAGGGACAGGATCTCAACCCTGTCCCTTTTTTGATGATGCGGATGAACAATCCACGCTCCCGGAAAGGCCGGGCCGTCCACGCGCATTTTTTCGCAGTGACGGGAGAAATCGCGTCGGCCATACCATCGCGCACATTGCGGAAATTCCGTTCTCAAAATCCCAAAAAGGATCGCTGATGACATCGCCCCTCCCTGTCAGCCAGAAATCCCCTCTGACAAAGAAGACCCTCGAGTCCTCGATCTCGGGTCACAAGCACGAAATGCGGCTTGCGGCCCAGGCGCTCAGGGAGAGCATCGACAATGCCTTCGCTCGTGCGGGCATGACGATGGAGGCTATGGTCCGGGCGATCGGCCTGTCCGAGGACGTCAGCCAGCCGTTCCTCATGATCACCTTCGGGGACGACAACGATCCCACCGTCGAATTCGAGAATGTCGACGCTGCCCTGATCAACGGCCAGGTCCGGCTGTTCGACAGCCAGAGCGGCCTGCCCGTCGGCGTCTTCGACCCCAACGCGGATGCCTATCTCGTTCCGCTGTTCCGGTCGACCAACCACCTCGGCCTCATCCGGCTCGAGGCCTTCGGCCGGGCGCTCGCCACAAACCAGGTGGACGAGGCCGCCAAGGTGCGCATGCTCGGCCTCCTGACCGAAGCCACCTACGAGGTGCTCAAGATGTTCGAGCGCGCCGCCTAAAAAATTGGACGACGCTCGAAGAAACGAAGGGCAGGGGGCTTCACACCCACCTGCCCTTTCTTTTTGGCGTCCGGGCCAAATCCCGGACCTCTCACTCGATGAGCAGGCGAGGAGCATCAGGGGACAACAAATCCTCTTCGGGAAGACCCATCTCACGCATGAGCCGGGTCTTTTCCTCCTCGGAACGATCCGACAGGCGGATCAGTTCCCGGCTAATGATGTTGCCTGCCGATTCCGTCAGGTCATCGGTAACCATCGGGATCTTCACGGTAAAGCCGTAATCAACGATCGAAACCTTCTTCATCGCATCGTACAGGTGCTCCGGATACATCCAGCGCGGGAAGCCGTCATACATCCGGTACCGACAAATGAACCTTGGTTCCTTGATGCCGCGCCAGTGGAGCAGGTCACGAGGCGAGAAGCCCTCGAACCACTCCATGGCGTCCGTGATCTGATAGTACAGATCCTGGACCTGGCTGCTCATCACACTGAGACGATTGATTTCATCGCTCGTGAACAGCGCCAACGCATGCTCAAGCGGCATCTCGCCCTTCTTCACGCGATGAGCATAAAGCTCAACGTCGATCAGACGCTGCTGGATGTGCGGCCAGACCTCACGCCGGCGCTGCTCCAGCCACATATCTTCAGCGAAGACATCACGGTGGTCATTGAGCAGCGCGCTCGGCCGAAGGCGAGAGCGCCCGAAATATTCCATCAGGTAATCATCGATCTTCAGCCTGATGCTGGCGTCAATCCAGGCCTTCGCTTCCTCCTCCGTCAGGTCGGAGAACCGCCGGAACTGGAACGGCGGCGCCTGCAGGTCGGCCGAGAGCTTGAGCCCGAACATCGGGAACATCTCCAGCATCCACGGCTTCGCCTTGCTGCGATCCACCGGATCGGAGAAGTCATAGTCATGGCAGGCGATATCGCCCTTGCCACGCTCATAATAGACCAGCTCGTGATAGCTCTCGATGAACCCATTGAACACGATCCGCTCGACTTCCGTGACCGGGCCCGGCTCGAAAGGAACCGCGCCCGCCTCGAGCCGAAGCTCCCCCTTCGGCAGAACCTGGCCGTCAAGAACGCCAGGTGTCACCTTCGGGCCCATGAGCAGCTTCTCGAATTCCGTCTCCGGCTCCTTCGTCACAACGGAGACTGAAGCCTCCTCAGACGAGGAAGCCTCACCCGCGGATGAGAGATCAAGCATCTCGCGGGCGGCCTCCGCAGCATAGAAATCCGCATCGGGATCCTCGACCGTCATCACGACAGTCTCGATTGCCGCCGAACCGGCAACGGTCGACGGCGGCAGCTCGCGGCCGACCTCAGGCGAAACCTGCGGCAAAGGCATGCGGGCAGGGGACGCGGTCACCGGTGACACGGTGCCGGAGGCTTCGCGCTTCACTTTACGGGGAGCACGACGGTGCAGCCCCTTGGCTGCACGCTCTTTACCCGCCGCAGTCCTTGCCCGAGACGGACGAGGAGGCGGAGGATTCTCTGCGGAATACTTCCGCGGACGGCCGCGGCCGCGTCGCTCCGGGTTCGCCGAAGCCGCATAAGTGGCGCCGCCCTCCGAGACCTCAAAGGTCAGCTTCGTATATGGAGTGAAGCCCTGCGCTAGAAGAGCGTCGCCCCGATCACGGTCATACGTCCCATCAGGCGTGGCGAAATCGATGGCTTCGATCTCGCTATCGATCGCTTCCTCACAGGCTTTCTCCCGAAGGTATGCCGCATAGGCTTTGGCGGCCCGTGCTGAAGCAGCCTCCTTTGCCTTTGCAAGCCGAACCTTCCGGGCGTGGGGGCGCTCTTCCGTTCCATAAAAATAAGGCTCTTTCAGAGGCATTTTTTAGAAATCCGCGTACCGCCCCGACACTGGGCTTCGAATTAAAAGAGATTGTAAGGCACCGAAAATCGGCGGTCAATTTTTCACCCTTATTTCGGGCTCTCCGGGGCAGCCGGCGATCCCCAAGGCAGGTGAATATGTGGGTGCGCCGATTTTTTCACCCTAAGAATTCCATCTGGCCGAGGCCACGGCTTAGGCTGAATAAATCAGAGGGCTCTCGTTTTCACCTCCGTCCCAGCCTCCGGGGCATCTCGATCCCGCCAGTTCCGGCTAAGGCTGCGAAAATACCAACAGCTATTTTTTCACCCTAAAGTGCCGTGCCCCAGCCGATCTAAGGCCGGATAAATCAGGGCACTTCTTTTTTCACCCTTATTTACACCGCCAGGCCGAACCGTCGTCCGGCGTCTAAGGCTGGGAAAATGCGAAGGTCGTTGTTTTCACCTGCGAGCCTGGGCCGGTCTCAGCTCCTAAGGCTCTTAGGCGGTGAAAATACCAAGGGATCTGTATTCACCTGCCTTGGGTGCTTTCCTTGCAACACAAGCACTTAAGCCGCGCTTAGGCATGGAAATTCCTCCAGCGCGTCTGTTGCCGCTCTTAGAGCCGCACCGTCTTAGGCGTGGTAAATCATCAATGATTTTTTCAGCCTAAGCGGGGATCCGAACCGATCGGGACCGGCACCCCCAGGGCCTTCTCGTCCACGGTTCGTTTACTGTAGGTGGGCGTTATATCGGCTGTTCAACCTGTGGTGGTTCCATTTAGCTCTAGTCCCTAACAGGATCCTCAACTGTAGCAGTGATTTAGCTGTCGTGGACATGTCAAGAACGACAGCAGGATGTGAGTGCCTACGGCATGCTCGCCGTCAAGAACGGGCCTTC
>NZ_JAAAXJ010000038.1 GCF_009910705.1 Microvirga arsenatis | reverse complement strand
TGGACGGCTTCCGTCCCCTGCGATTGCCGAAGGCTTTGGCCCACGCTGCATAGCCCGTTGATAGAGGGCGTTCCTTGTTCGTTCTACCTTAGCGTATAATCAGGAACAGATCTTGCGCTGACCCCATTTAGGACCTATATTGGCTCCCAAGCACTTCAAGCAGGTGCTCGCCGGCAGCAGCGGATCAGATCTCCGCGGAAGCTCTCTGATAGAGCGCCACACTGCCTCACCCCACGATGTAGTAACACCTTGCTTTGCTTCTTTCTGCTGAGCTATAGCTGGGAACATCAATGACATAGCTTGGGGATTCAAGCGTGGCTTTCGGCGTAATCGGGGCAGTTTGGGGGGCCATGCCTCAGGCTGACTGGATGACGAGGTCGGCCAGCGGCGGGATCTTCGGCTGATCTCCGTTCAATCCGAGCCGGTCCCCAAGATAGGTGAAGAACGACAGCCCGAGCTTGCGGCAGGTCTTCGAAAGCCCCAGCATCACGTCGCGTGCCACACGGCCATCGGCGCTCATCGTGCCGCCGGAGATCTTGCGCTTGATCACGCAGGCGCGCAGGTCGTTCTCGGACGCATTGGTATGCAGCGGGATCTCCGGCCGCTCGAGCACCCGCAGCAACTCGTCCTTGCGCCGCGCCAGGCGAGCCAGCAGCTCATCCAGGTCCTTGTAGCCCGTGCGCTGGCCAAAGATCCGGTTGAACTGCCGCCGGAATGAGGCCTCAGCGCCCGGGGCAGGACTCTGTTTCCACAGCTTCAGACTACGATAGAAGCACCAGATCGCCGCGCGCACCAGCTCAACGGCTTTCGCCTGCTTGGGCGAGGTCGGCATCAGCTTTTCGAGGTGGCGCTCGGCATGAACCCAGCACAAGGCATGCGTGGCAACCCGGAACTGGCCGGCATCGTCGGAGACCACGACGGTGTTTTCCATCAGCCCATGGTGCCGGAGCGCACCCCAGGTGGCGGCTTCGTTCAGCGACTGCAGCAGGGGGCGGTCGAAGATGTTGATCGAGCACCGCGCCAGATGCTCCAGCCATTCCAGATCCGAACTGAACACTTTGCCCTGGAGCTTGGTCAATCGAGCAATCACGGCTCCATCGACAGGCTGGGCGCGCAGATAATCCAGCGTGGCTTCGTTGACGACGTAGTCCTCACGGCCGGCCCGCAGCAGCGACAGGAAGTTCAGACGGGATTTCGACCGGCTGGTGCGAAAGACGCAAAAGCGCTCGCCGCCGATCTGCGTGGTCACGCCCGGGCGGCGGGCATGGCGCGCACCGGTGTCATCGACGGTGAGGTAAGGCGAGGAGGCCAGGCCGGCCTGCAGGATCGCACGATCTTCCTGCGCGAACCGCTCCAGGTCCGAGGTGAGCAGGCGCACGACCTCTCGCTTGGAGATCGACAGGCCGATGCTGTTCAGCAGATCGGTGAGGCGCTCGGTGGTCACCTGGCCTTGCGTGTGCAGGGCGAGGCAGAACCGGCGCACGCCGGGCCCGTACCCGCCGGCGACGGCGCGATGAGGGTCTGGCCCTCGGGCGTGAGCCAGCGTTCCCGCTTGTAGCGCACCACCTCGGCGACCAGCACCAGATCCCGTCGCACCACCGTCTTGTAGCCTTTGAAGCGCGAGCCGGCTGGCACCTCGGCCCGGATCGTCACCTCGCGCGTGACCCGATCCCGTTTGGCGCCGCGCCCGGGGCGCCGGCCAGGCTTGGCGGGCCGCGGCTGGGTGGCCTTTTCCATGCCGGAGGGTTTGAAGGGCGGGCGCGGCGGCAGGTTCTTGAGCCGGGCGATCTCGTCCTTCAGGGCTTGGTTGTCGATACGCAGGTTGCTGTTGTCGAGGCGCAGTTGCTCGACCTCTTGCTCCAGTCGATCAATCTTACCGGCCAGATCCGTGACGAGCAGACGCAGGGCCTTCTGGGATAGGGGCTTGGCGGAACCACCGGGCGCGCTCATGCCTGGATTGAATCACGAATGCCCGTTTGGCGGAATCCCTGCCCCCCAATGTGCCCCACTTACGCTTTCGGCAGCAGGGCAGGGGACTACGACGACGAGCGGCTGACACCCCGCACCTATGCTCTGCCCGAGCTGGCGTGGGAGACCATCGCCGGCCGGCTCGAGCCGATCACCATCAGCCTCCTGCGCTTCGATGCCCGACTGGAGGCCTCAGGGCTGTCAGCTGGCTGGCAGTCGCGCTGTGACATGACCGAAGCAGTACGCGCCCTGCTGCTGGACGGCCATCTTGTCGATGTTGGTGATCTCGTCCTGCACGATGCCGGCATGGACGTGCGCCACCCCACCCACGAGCTCACCCGCGCCGCCGCAGCTCTCCGCGCGAGACGCACCGCCATGGCCCGCAAGGCGCCGTGGCCCTTGTCCATCGACGGCCTGGCCGCCCTGCGCGGCATCGGCCCCGTGGCCGAGGAGGCATCCGTCAGGTCGAAGGGCAAGAAGCCTGACCCGGACGATGACGAGGTCTATCCGGCCTATGCCAACGATGCCGATCCGTGGAAGGCGCACTTTGCCGAGATCGATGCTCTCCTGGATCGCACCAGCAAGGTGCTCGCCGGCGAGACCCCGCTGCGCAAGAGCCGCTCGCATCTGGTCTATGATCCCGATCAGGATGAGGGTGAGGCCGAGGACCTGTGGCTCGATGTGGTCCAGCGCACCTCTCACTGGCCGGCCATTGCGGCGGCCGCCGTGGCCTGGAACGCCTGGCTCGATCTCAACCTGTACACCCGCCTGCCCTGGCTCGGGCTGATCATGGCAGCATCCATCCTGCGGGCGAGGGGGGCTCACCCATCATCTGCTGCCCTTGGCGGCTGGCTTCAAGCAATCCAGGTTCCGGCCGCAGGGGCGGGAGGGAGCGGCCGAGAAGCTGGAGGGCTTCTGCCAGGTGCTCGAGGAGGCGCTTGGCATTGCCCACAAGGACCTTGATCGGCTGATCCTCGCCCGCGAGCTGATGAGCCGGGTCACGGCCAAGACCCGCTCCAACTCGAAGCTGCCGGAGCTGGTCGAGCTGTTCCTGTCGCGCCCGCTGGTTACCGTGCCGCTCGGGGCCAAGCTCTTAAAGGTCACGCCCAAGGCGGTCGATCTGATGCTGGCCCAGCTCGGCGGCGCCCTGCCGCGCGAGCTCACCGGACGAACCCGCTATCGCGCCTGGGGCATTGTATAAATCTGCCCTTCATCTTGAAGGGAGGCTGTCATTTACCATTCATGTATCTTGAGATAATAGCTCCTCCCGTTCCAAGGGACGGCGGCACATGTTGGTATGGAGTACGGTTGTTACTTTTCTAATCTCGCTCGCGGCAGTAGGCCCACTGCGGGAGAGTTCTCCATCCTGGCTCCAATCCGGCGCTGAGTTCCTCGCCGTGATCAGCGTCTTTGCCCTGGTGTGCTTGCTGGAGTCGAGCGGCAACAATACCGACCGCTCCAATCCAGCCTCCTGAGAAAACTTAGTAAGGAACTGCCGACTACCGTGCTGCTCCGTCACCTCCTCTAATCGGAGACAGCACCATGAGAGCCCTTCTCCTTGCCGCGATCGGCAGCGTCGTGTTGTCCCCGGCAGCCGTTGCCGACGGCATGAACCTGGCCGGCTCGCTTTGGCAATGCACCCGCTCGAGCGATCAGTCCCAGTTCGTGATCACCTTCTACCCGGGCGGAGGGGTTGGGGGAGGGGAGTTTGAGCATGACGAGGTGAGCCCCTACATCTTCGATGCCTCCCGCACAAAGCCAGGGGAATGGCCGGGCCAGTGGAAACAGACAGGCCAGCGCTTCACCTGGGCTTTTCCGGATCAGAGCATGCGGATTGAGGGGAGCCTTCAAGGATCTGGTCAACCTGGGGCACGGCTCACTGGCACCGAGACCTCGCCAGGAGGCAGGTCTGCTATGGCATGCACGGCCTTGTCCCGGCTGCCAAAGATAGGGGAGGGGCTTGTGATACCCAGGAACAGCCGCTTCATCGACTTGGATGGACAGGAGGGCGAGCTCAAAGTACCCGCGGGGGTCTCCCTCCAGGAGCCAGGAGCGCGCTAGCAGCGGCATTCGGGCGGGTGCCCGAACCTTGGGAAAGCCCCGCCCGATGCCCATATATGGTCTATGCCGCACAAGGGTTCTTCACCGCGCACGCTCGACTTGTTCGAGGTCACTCTGACCATCCCGACGCCCTCGTCTGAACCGGCTCCTGTTCCGGCTAAGCCGCCGGCGCTGGCCAGCCTGTCCGATGTTCAACTGGCCCAGCAGCTTGTCGATCTCGTTGAGGAGGTGCAGCGCCGACTGGAGAAGGGCGGGTACAACCACCTGGAACTGGAGACAGCCGCACGACAGGCCAGAGCATCCCTGGATCGGCTTGCTCCAAGACGCACCAGCCAAGTTAAACCCTCGAGATCTGCCAAGGGCTCTTCGCCGCTGCAGGAGGGACAGCGCAAAGCCGTGCGGGCCGCTGTTCTGGCCGGAGTAGCCCCCACTCAAGTGGCCAAGCACTTCGGCCTGTCGCTGGCTGCCGTGCGCAAGGCACTTCAGGAGACCGAGTAAGCTACACCGCTACTGGCGCGCCAGAACAATCTCGGTGGTCTGCTGAACGGGGCCGCCGGGGGTGAGATTCTCTGCAACCATAATGCGGGGCCTGCCCCGGCCGTCATTCCGGATCACCATGGCAGCTTGTATGTCGCCGTTGACCGGGCGCGGCCACTCGATCCGGAGGTTCACAGCATCACCTTTGCGGGTGCCGCTGAGCCGGGCAGGGCCGATCTGGGAGCCGGTGTAGGTTCCGGGGTATGTGCCGGAGCGGGGATCATGAACGAGATCAACCCCGATTGGGTGGCTGAAGATCACAACGGCGCGGCAGCTGCCCAGTGCGCTGATCCGGTTCTCCGCAGGAGCTCCTGTGACGGAGCAGGTCACCTGTCGCAGCTGAGAGGCGCCCTCGCGCCGGACCTTTCCGGAACCGGACCAAGTACCGCGGAAACGCTCAAAAAAGTCAGCCTCGGCGGCCTGGACAGAACTCCAGGTCAGTGCGGTGGCGGCACATGACAGTGTGACGGCTGTGATCAGCTGAGGTAAGGCTGCGGACATGCAAGCGGCTCCTGTGATGCCGCCTCAACTCGAGCTTCCGACCCGCGTTCCCGGACTCTTGGAGAGCAAGCCCCGATGGTTGCCAAATGTATCATAGCCGGACGCTCTGACTTTTAATCAGCGGGTCGCAGGTTCGAGCCCTACATCACCCACCAAATTTCTCAAGAAAATCAAAGACATTGTTGGTTCGAGGCCGGTGGCGCTCAGCGTACCCAATTCTCGGGTAACGCCTAGGGTAACGCGCGCCAAGCTCCCCGATGTGCCCGGGCGAAGCAGGGTCATTAGGCCGTCCCGCTAGTAACCACTCGCTCCGATTTGTTTGGACAACACCGGCGCTATCCTATTTGGTAAGTTGCCCAAGACAGATGAATGTTATGCTCTAACCCCGAAGGTTGGATCGGTCCAATGAGTACGTCACGTCACATAGTCGCTCTGCTTCAGAGCCACATTGCCGGCGACGATGATCGATTCATGTCGGTGGCGACACAGCTTGCTGCGCATGAGGCTCGCCAAGGGCACGGGAAGCTCGCCCAAGAGCTGCGGGAGCTAATCGATTCGGCTAAGGGCCGGAGCTCCACGGTCGCCCGTCGGGGCGCCGGCCCTGTACCTCTAGCTCAACCGAAAGGGGAGCTGAGTGGCCTTCTGGCGGCCCGCTACTCCGACATCCGCCTCAACAGTATGGTTCTCGCTCCTGATCTGCATGCAAAACTGGAGCGGGTCATAAAGGAGCAGCGCCAGCAGGAGCGCCTTCGGGCACATGGGTTATCGCCTCGGCGCAAGCTCCTGCTGGTCGGGCCGCCGGGTTCGGGCAAGACGATGAGCGCCGCCGCGCTCGCGGGCGAGCTCAAGCTGCCGCTGTTCACGGTTCTCTACGATGGACTGATCGGGAAGCTGATGGGCGAGACAGCGACCCGGCTCCGCCTTGTCTTCGACGCAATTGGCTTACAACGCGGCGTTTACTTTTTCGACGAATTCGATGCGATCGGCGCCCAGCGAGCCGGGCAGAACGATGTCGGCGAAATTCGCCGTGTCTTGAATTCCTTCCTCCAATTCTTGGAGAACGACGACGGGCCAAGCCTGATCATCGCAGCCACGAACCACCCCGAGCTCCTTGACCGGGCGCTGTTTCGCCGGTTCGACGACGTTATCACCTACGATCTGCCGACGCCGGACATCGCCTGCGGCATCGTGGAGAATCGGCTGTCTACGTTCAGCCTCAAGACCGTTGAATGGAGCGGCGTTCTCGAGGCAATGGCAGGGCTGAGTCAGGCGGAGATCGCCCGCGCGGCCGACGAGGCCGCTAAGGGGGCGGTGCTGAGCGGGTCAAACGAGATCAGCACTGCTATGTTGATCGCCGCCCTCCAAGAGCGCCACACCGCGAACACGTCCCAATAGTCAGATGGCGAAGGCACCCCGGAACCGGCCACACTTCCTGATGCAGGGTGGCGTCGAAAGCGAAATCTACACCTCACCTCGTCGCGGCAGCAGCGGACTACCGCCAGCGCGTGCTCGGGCGGCGCACGCCGCAAAGCTTGAACAGGCGCTCGGGCAGGCGATCGCCGGAGCACGGCAGCAGCTCCTAACGCGCGATCCGCAACTCGCAGAAGGCGAAGCTGGCTTCTACCTCGATTTCGAGGTGCCGGTGGAGCATCAGGCGGCTCTGGACGGGCTGGAAAACCGGCCGAGGAAGATCGAGCTGGTTGCCGTCCACCCGCCCACAGAGGACGCCGAGACGATGCGCGCCACGGTGTTCGTGCCCGAAGCGCAGGCTGAATACTTCACGAACAAGGTTGAGCAGTACCGGAACGAGGAGACGGCGGGCGGCAAGCCAAAGAACCAGAATCTGGTCGCGCGGATTGAGGACGTGCGGCTCTCGGCGCTGCGCTCGCTGTTCACAGACGCGGACGATCTCTTCCCAGGCGACGGTGTTAGGGTCTGGTGGGAGGTATGGCTCCGCGACCGGCGGCTGCCCAACTTCCGCGCCGTCGCTGCGCGTCTCGAAGTCACGGTGAAGCCGCACCTCGTGAGCTTCCCTGAGCGCGATGTCGTGCTCGCGCTCGCCGACACGGAGACAATGGCGCGGCTGGTAATGAACACGGACGCGGTTGCGGAGCTTCGGGCGCCCAAGGATAGCCCTAGCTTCTTCCTCGACATGCGCCCTGTCGATCAGGCCGATTGGGCGGGCGACCTCGTCGATCGCGCCTTGGCGCCTGGTGCGCTCGCGCCGGCCGTCTGTGTGCTCGATAGCGGCTGCACCCAAGGTCATCCACTTATCGCGCCCGGCCTCGAGCCAGAGGATCAGCACGCTTATGATAACGCCTGGGGCGTGGGCGACAGCGCCTTCTGGACGGGCCACGGCACGATGATGGCGGGCGTCGCCCTCTATCGCGACCTGGAGGCCGCGCTTGCGACCGGAGAGGTGATCGAGCTCACGCATCGGCTCGAGACCGTGAAGGTGCTGCCGCCCAATGCGCAGAATGATCCGGAGCTCTACGGCGCAGTCACCGAGGTCGGCATTGGCAAGGTCGAAGCGGCGGCGCCCGGCCGGCGGCGGGTGTTTTGCATGGCAGTCACCAGCAACGTGGGGTTGGGTCGCGGCCGACCCTCGTCCTGGTCGGCGGCCGTCGACAAGCTCTGCTACGGCGGCGGCGATCAACGCCGGCTGATGGTGCTCGCTGCCGGGAACATCCGCGATCCGATCGACGCGGACGAATATCTTGACGCCAACGATCTGGCTGAGGCCGAGAACCCGTGCCAGGCTTGGAACGCGCTCGTCGTCGGGGCATATACCGACAAGACGACGATCACCCACACCGACTTCGCAGGCTGGAACGCGCTCGCACCGGCGGGCGATTTGTCGCCGGCCAGTCGCACATCCAACGTCTGGGACCGCCAATGGCCGATCCGGCCCGACGTCGTGTTCGAGGGCGGAAACTTCGGGCACGACGGCATGAACCCGGCGGAGGCGATCGACGATCTCCAGCTCGTCACCACCCACTACCGGCCGAACGTGAGACTGTTCGATAGCTTCGGCGATACGAGCGCCGCCGCCGCATTGGCCGCCAACTTCTCAGCCGGCATCATCGCCGAGCGGCCGGAGCTCTGGGCGGAGACGGTCCGTGGGCTGATGGTCCACTCGGCCGAGTGGACGCCGGCGATGCGCGCCTGGTTCGATGCCGCCGGTTCGCAGGCGCAGCGCGCGGCGCTGCTGCGACGGTACGGCTGGGGCGTGCCCGACCTCGAGCGCGCTCTCCTTAGCGCCTCGAACGACGCCACCTTGATGGTCGAGGACGCGCTGCTGCCCTTCCGAAAGGACGGATCGGCGATCAAGACGCGCGACATGCACTTGCACCGGCTGCCCTGGCCGCGCGACGAGCTGCTCGCGCTCGGCGAGCAGGACGTCGAGCTTCGGGTTACCTTGTCCTATTTCGTCGAGCCGAATCCGGGCGAGCGCGGCTGGACCCGCCGGCACCGCTACGCCTCGCACGCGCTCCGCTTCGCCGTGAAACGCTCGCTGGAGAATCTTCAGCAGTTCAGGCAAAGGATCAATCGCGCAGCCGAAGCTGAGGAAGAGGGGCAAGTCGGGGCAGCTGCAGGCGCAGATGAGTGGCTCCTGGGCACAATCCGCGATCGCGGATCCATCCACTCTGACATCTGGCGAGGCAGTGCTGCTGCCCTCGCCGATCGCGATGCCATTGGCATCTTCCCTGTAAGTGGCTGGTGGAAAGAAAAACCAGGATTGCAGCGGTGGGAACGATCCGCTCGTTATTCACTGCTGGTATCGCTGCGGGCGCCTGAGGCTGAGGTGGACCTTTACACCAGTATTGCGAACCGGCTTGTCATCCCAATCCAGGTCTAGCATCCAGAGATCCCGGAAGGCGTGGGCTGTAGCTCAATGGTCAAAGTTAGCTCTTCACCGCTACGGACGAACTCACCGCAGGAGTTTCGTCCAGTTTGATCAGGTTGTCGGGAAGCCCGATCTGATCGAGGGATGAGCGGATGTTGATCTGTGCGCGGCGGGAATCTAGCGCCAGTCGTTGAACGGACTTCGCATCCCGCGCTATGTCATCCATGCCGGACACTTCACGACGAAGTGCTCGCAAAATCTCATCATGGAAATAGGTAGACCAGGGGGCAGCTGTCGCTCGCGGAGCAGTTTCACCTGCTCGCCGCATAAGGGCAGTACGGTGCATCTACTGCTTCTCGCCCCTGTTCCGGATTTGCGACAGAACCCACATTCCTGCCCGGCGGCGAGCGCCTTGTCGTCGCCAATGGGGGAGAGCGCACGGAGTCGGAGAGCCGCGATGTCGTCAACAAAAGGGAACTCCAGCCGAGCCTTGCATTTCTCAACGCGGGAAGCGGTGAAGTCGAGAACCGCATCGAGCTTGCGCGCGAGCTTCGCAACCTGAGCATCCGTCACCTCGCCTGCGCGCCGGATGGTGAGATCGTGGTCGGCTGCCAGTTCAAGGGCGACCCGCTCAATATCGTTCAATTGGTCGGCATTCTCGTGCCGGACGGCGAGACGGTCCTTCTCAACATGCCGGAGGACGACCTCGTGTCGATGGCGAACTATGTCGGCTCCGTATCGCTCGACCGCTCCGGTGTGATCATCGCCGCCACGAGTCCGCGGGGCAATGTCGTGGCACTCTGGGACAGGGCCTCGCGGCGCTATCTGGGGCGCAGGCGCATGCCGGACGTGTGCGGACCCGCACGGGATAGCGGAACATTCCTCGTCACCTCGGGCAACGCGGGCGTGAAATTGACGACAGTCGAAAGGCGAACCCTCGAGCGGGTCGGCGGCGATCTCGACCGCTGGGTTTGGGACAACCATGCGCTTTCTCTCGCTTGAGCAAGGACAGAGCCTGACACCGTTTTTGGCAGCCGATCCAAGGCGCTTTCACGAAAAAAGTTACTCTAAACAGCTTCCAAAGAAGAAAAATATCTGAGGTGCTACAGCAACATAGAGTCTGTTTTAGAATGGCTCTGAGTGTCTGCTAACCCATTGACGCAAATAGATTATCGCTGCTACTTACTCCTCGTTCGCAGCCGTATTTTGGCTGTCGTCCAGCCGCTTGGCCTTGAACCACGTCGATTGGAAGAAATCATGACCTCATGGCATCGCAGGCGCGAAGTTTCACTTTCGCCGCCGCCTCAAGTCTGTCGACCACTGGCGTAAAGAGCCCCGCCGCCCGCCGCATAGGCACCTCGTACAATGCATTGCTGAGGCCCGCGCATGTTTGCGCCACGGGAGCGCTCGCCCGGTCAACAGGTGTATTCATGAACCGATACGATCAACAGACGAGCCAGATCGCCGACATCTGCTCGGACGATGCCGACGTGCTGGGGCTCTCGATCCTGCGCTTCGTGGCCGCCGGCTACATAACGAGCGATGTCGCCTGTTGGGATGCTGCTTACGATGCAGCTGAGCGGATGCTCGGACCGATCGAGGGCCCGCAACTCGTCGCTGCCATGACCTGGATCATGCGCGCGATCCGCCACGAGCGTGAAGGAGATTGGGCCTTCATGCCGGCCACATGCTGCCGAGCGACGGCAGATGAATATCAGCTCATGGGCCTCATCCACTGCGCCCGTCGCGGTCTCCAGGACGACCTGCGGGGAAAGGCGAAAGCTCTGACGAGAGGGCAGCCGGCCTCAAGCCTGTGCGCGTGCGTGACCGCCGCCGCCGACAGGCTGAATGCTCTGCGGCTTGGCCTTGCGCCTCAAACCCCGCGACCGGCCAACGCCGCCATCCACTGAAACGACGGAAGATCACGATATGCAGGTACGGAGTTTTTCGAGCGGATTGCCGCTGCCCTTGATGATGTTGGTGGCGGCCGTGGGTGTCAGTCCCGCATGGGCGCAAACAAGCGGTGTTCGGATCGAGCTCAACAGACTTGAGGCTGCGGGGGAGAACTGCCGCGCCTATTTCCTGATCGACAACCAGAAAGGGGAGGGCTGGCGCTCCCTCAAGCTCGATCTCTTCGCCCTCGACACGGATGGGGTCGCCGCCAAGCGGCTCGCGGTCGAGGTCGGACCTGTGCCGGAGAAGAAGACGCTCATCAAGCTGTTCGATTTCACCAGCCTCGCCTGCCCCCGCCTGGGGCGCATCCTGCTCAACGACGTGATGGCGTGCGAGGGCGCAGCCGGTTCACGCGAGGCCTGCCTGTCTGCCATCGAGACGGCCTCGAAGGTCGCCACCGTCCCCTTTGCCAAGTGAGGCGAAACCAATGAATGAGATCGCTCCCGCGGCCGCTCACGACATGTCGTTCCTCGGTCTGTTCCTGCAGGCTGACCCAATAGTCAAAGGCGTCATGATCCTGCTCGTTCTGGCATCGCTCGGCTGCTGGACGATCATTGTCGACAAGGTCGTGCGCCTTGCCTCCCTGCGGCGTCAGGCGCGTGCCTTCGAAGCCGCCGCCCGTTCCGGCGAGAGGCTCCAACCGCAGATGCCGGGACCCACTGGCCGGATCGTGGGCGCAGGCCACGAGGCCTGGCGCGACCAGGACCCGTCCGAGACCAGGGCCGAGCGGCGGGAGCGCATCGAGCGTGCCATGCGGGCTGCACTCGCGGTCGACATGCGCCGGCTCCAGCCGGGCCTCCCCTTCCTCGCCACCATCGGCTCGGCGGCGCCCTTCGTCGGCCTGTTCGGCACCGTGTGGGGCATCATGAACTCGTTCTCGGCCATTGCGAAGAGCCAGGATACGAGCCTCTCCGTCGTGGCTCCTGGTATCGCCGAGGCCCTCTTCGCCACGGCGATCGGCCTCGTGGCCGCCATCCCGGCGGTGATCGCCTACAACAAGCTCACGACGGATCTCGGGCGCGTGCAGCAATCCTTCGCGTCGGGTATCACCGCCCTTGGCGACCGCCTTGCCCGTGACCGCAAGCCCCACCTCCGGTCAGAGGCCGCCGAATAATGGGCATGGGACCGCTCCGCTCGGGCGAGTCGGACGACGAGTTCGGCGCAGCGCCGCTGTCCGAGATCAATGTTACTCCGCTCGTGGATGTGATGCTGGTGCTGCTCATCATCTTCATGGTGGCAGCGCCCCTCATGACTGTCGGGGTGCCGGTGCAATTGCCGAAGACCGCCCCGACGAATGTATCACAACCGAAGCAGCCCGTTGTCGTCACCATCGACGAAAACGGTCAGCCCTTCCTCGACAAGGAGCCGCTGACTCCCGACACCATGGTGCCACGTCTGAAGGAACTAGCCGCCCAGGATCCGGCCCAGGTCGTGCTGGTGCGAGGCGACCGCAACGTGCCTTACGGGCGCGTCATCGAGATCATGGGACAGGTCAACGCCGCCGGCTTCAGCAAGGTGTCGCTGATCGCGCAGGCACCCGGCGGAAGCTCGGCGCAGTGATGATTGGGACGATACAAACCTCCGGGTTGAGCAGGGGAACGGCCGGCGAGCAGGGACGCCTCGGCGCCGCCTTTCTGGTCGCGCTTACCCTGCATGTTGGCGCTCTCGGAGCCATGGTGCTGTGGACTTCGCGCGACGTCCAGAACCCGCCCGGCGAGCAGGAAATCACCATTGATCTCGCGCCCGCCATGGAATTCGCCGAGGCGGTTGCTGCGGTCGAGGCAACGGCACCCGCGCAGGCGTTGACGGAGCCGATTGAGGCCCAGCCGCCAGAGCCGATCACGGCAGCCCCCCCTCCACCGGAGGAGACAACCGAAGTGGTCGAGATGGCTGAGGCGCTGCCGCCGGACGCCGCCGAGGTTGTCCCCTCCCAAGATCTGGTCGAAGCCGTGCCGGCCGATGCGGCGCCCGTCGAAGCGCCGGCGGCGGACGAGCCCGACGTGGTCGCAGCCGTTCCTCCACCCGAGGAGACTGTCGTCGCAAAGGCCGTCGAGGAGAAGCCTGCGCCAAAGCGTGTGAGGCCGCCCGCGCCGAAGAAGGTTGAGCGTAAGCCTCCGCCGCGCCGGGACGTCGCGGAACAGCGGCCCGTCCCCTCGACCCCGCGGCAGGGACAGGCCTCCTCATCGCGCGAGAACACAGGTGGCGCGGCCGCATCGGCTGATCCCAACGTGCTCAACCGCTATGTCGCGCAATTGGCTGCCGCCTTGCGGAGTCGCCTGCGTTATCCGGAGACCGCGCGGGCGCAGGGACTTGAGGGCGTGGCCACCATCCGCTTCACCATGCAGCGGTCAGGACAGATCGTCAGTGCTTCCCTGGTGCGGAGCACCGGGAACCCATCCCTCGATCAGGCGGCTCTGGCCGCCGCCAGTCCCGGAACCAGCCTTCCCGCGGCCCCGGAGACTATGCCGCAGCAGCAACTCACCGTCTCGGTGCCGCTCCGCTTCAACCTGCGATGAGGAGGACAAGCGCACCCGACCCATCTGACAGCCCTCAAGTTCCTACACGTGCAGAAAAACATCTCCTAACCTTTCAGTCGGTTCGCTCGAAACGGACAGAACTAAAGCCAAACAGAAAGACCATCTATGAGTACAATGGGCATCTTCACCGCGCGGAAACTCATCCTGCGCTCGGGCGTCGCGACGGGCCTGCTGCTTGCCGCCGCCTGTCCGGTCAGCGCGCAAGAGGTTCTTGAACTCGAATCCATCACCGTTGAAGCCGACAAGGGACGCGCGCAGCAGTCGGGCGGGCAGAAAGGTGAGGCAATTGGCACGTCGGCGAACGTCGCCACCAAGCTCGATTCACCCATCATTGAGACGCCTCGCTCGGTCAGCGTCGTCACGGAACAGCGCCTTGAGGATCAGGGCGTGCAGGACGTCGACGATGCCCTGCTCTACGTTCCCGGTGTCTATGGCGCTGCCTACGGCCGTGACACCCGCGGCGACTTCTCTCTCATCCGTGGTGTGGCGCCTGTTCAACTCGTGAACGGCCTGCGCTCGAACTTCGGATTCTACAACAACCCGCGCATCAATCCTTTCACTCTTCAGAGCGTGGAGGTGATCAAGGGGCCGGTGCCGTCGCGAGTTGTGTAGGAATTCGGGTGGCGCGATCTCCGGTATGAAGATGGTATTCGGTCAGGCGGCGAGGTCAATCGTCTCCTTTGTTTCTGATGCTTGTGGGAGTGTCTTCCAGCCGTC
>NZ_JAAAXJ010000037.1 GCF_009910705.1 Microvirga arsenatis | reverse complement strand
GATGGGCGAAAACCAGTTGCCGAAGGTGATCGCCGGTGTCAGATTCCAGGACGGCGCCGAGATTACAACGATGCCATCACACAACGTCGCCTGATCAGCCTCGTCACCCAAAATCCGTCATAGCTCGATCCGCTGCAGCGAGATCCCAAGGTATTCCATCACCACGAACGTCATCGCCAGCACGAGCGGGATCGACAGCGCGACCACGAACCCGGCGCGCAGGCCCAGGCTGAGGAAGCTGACCAGCAGCACGATGGCCACGGCCTCGAACAAGGCCCGTGTGAAGCCGCCCACCGCCTCTTCCACCACGACGGGCTGGTCGGCCACGAGGTGCACCCCGACCCCGACGGGCAACTCGGCGATGATCCTGTGCATCTGGGCCTCCAGGGCTTCCCCGAATTCCAGGAGATTGCCCCCGGCTTTCATGCCCACCGCAAGACCAGTCGCCGGCTGGCCGTTGTAGCGGAAGAGCGACTGTGGCGGGTCGGTGTAGCCGCGGGTGATCGTGGCAATGTCGCTGAGGCGGAAAAAGCGGTCGTTGACGCGCAGGTTGATGTTCCGCAGGCTTTCCTCTGACGTGAACTGGCCGCCGACCCGGACGCTGATGCGCTCCGGGCCCGCCTGAATGACGCCGGACGGAGAGATGGCATTCTGCGCCTGCAGGGCGCGGATAACCTCCTGCTGATCAAGCCCGAGTGCTGCGATCTGGCGGGTCGAGAATTCCAGGAAGATTACCTCGTCATGGGCGCCGATCAGCTCGACCTTACCGACATTCGGAATCCTGAGGATCTTGGTACGCACCCCCTCGACATAGTCCCGCAATTGCCGCTGGGACAAACCATCGGAGGTGAAGGCATAGATGTTGCCGTAGACGTCCCCGAAATCATCATTGAAGAACGGGCCGACCACGCCTTGCGGCAGTTCGCTTCGGATGTCGCTGATCATGTTGCGCACCTGCACCCAGGTGCCGGGCACATCACGGCCTCGGGTCGTGGCCCTCAGATTGACGAAGATGGTGGTCTGGCCCGGAGTGGTCATACTACGGGTGAAGTCGAGCGCCGGGAGTTCCTCAAGCTTCCGCTCGATCCGCTCGGTGACCTGGTTCAAGGTCTCCTCGACCGAGGCGCCGGGCCAGGCGGCGCTGATCACCATGGTCTTGATGGTGAAGGACGGGTCCTCCTCGCGCCCGAGGTTCATGTACGCCATCACGCCCGCCAGGGTGGACACAATCATGAAGTACCAGACGAGAGATTTGTGGCGCAGCGCCCACTCCGAGAGGTTGAAGCCGTTCTTCACGAAGATGCCTCGTCCAAAATCTTCACCGACTGACCGGGCGCAAGACTGTTCACGCCGGCTGTGACCGCACGGTCTCCCGGAGCAAGTCCCCCGGTGACGCGGATGGTCTGCCCGTTGCGGGCAGAGACCTGTACCTCGCGCGTCGAGACCGTGTTGGTCGCGGGATTGACCACCCAGACTAGGGTCCTGCCGTCTCGCTCAAGAAGTGCCGAGGCCGGAAGCTCGATCCCTAGTGCGGTCTCCGCCATAGGGTATGCGGTCACGGTCGTGCCGAGCCGGAACCCGTCGGGCGGGTCGGCCAACGTGATCCTGACCCGCCGGGTACGGGTGGCTGGATCGGCCTGGGGAGCGATCTCCCGCACCTCTCCACCCGCCCGAACGGTGGGCGCAAGCTGCAGGGCGACGTCAAAGCGCGAACCTGGCTGAAGCTCGGCGGCAATGCCCTCCGGCAGGTCGACGACCACCTCGCGGAGATCAGGACGGGCGAGCGTCACCACCGTCTCGCCTGGTTGCACCACCTGCCCGATTTCCGCTTCGACGGCGGTGACCACGCCAGCATAATCGGCCCGCAGCTGGGTGTATCCGAGTTGTTCCCGGGCTTTCACCAGGTTCGCCCGAGCCTGGGCGACCGTTGCCTCCGCGGCGGCACGGGCCTGCTGGGCCGCCTCGAATTCGGCCTGGGTTGTGGCGTTCTGCTCCAGCAAGGTCCGCTGCCGGGCCTCGGTCGCCCTTGTGGTTTCCCACTGGGCTTGGGCTGTGGATAGATCGGCCTGGGCTGACCGGACCGCGAGCTCAAAAGCCAGCGGGTCGAGCCCCGCAAGCTGCGCACCTTTCTCAACCGATTCGCCGACGCTGGCGCTGCGGCTGACGATGCGCCCGAGCACACGGAAGCCAAGACTCGACCGGACCTGCGGCTCGACGGTTCCAACAAAGCCCTGCTGCTGAACCCTCTCCGGCGCGGCGATGACGGTCAGGACAGGGCGGACAGGCGCGGGCACCTCGGCCTCTTGCTCCTGGCAGGCGCCGAGCGCAAGGGTGAGCCCGATCGACATGAGAATGGGACAGGATTTTCTCATCCGGCGCGTCCCCCGGCGAGAGCAACAATCTGTTGGGGCCGCAGGGACTGAACCCCGGCCGTCACGACGGTCTCCCCCGGCTGCAGGCCGCTCCGGATCACCACATTGCTGGATCCATAATGGTCGATGGTGACCGGCCGCAGCGAGACCGCCCTGGTCTGGGGATCAACCACCCACACGGCAGGCTCTCCCACTTGGGAGAACATCGCGCTCCACGGCAGAACGATGACGGAGCGGGGTTTGAAGCGCGCCTCTCCGGTGACCGCTGATCCGAGCGTCATCGCCTGAGGTGGATTGTCGATGCCAACCTTCACCTCGACAGTGCCGGTGGTCGGATCGACCGTCGGAGAAACCTCGCGGACCATGCCCACTGCTGTGACATCCGGATCCGACACCAAGTTGATCTGGACGCGATTGTCGCCCGGCTCCTGGAGAAACACCGACTCCTGGACATCGAACACCGCATCACGCGGCCCATCATGCGCGATGGAGAACACTGGTTGGGCGGCCTGTACCACTTGGCCGACCTCGGCGTTGCGTTCCGTAATGATCCCGGACACGCCGGCGCGTAGCACCGTCTGGGCCTGCTGATCCTGCGCCGTCGCCAGCTGTGCCCGCGCCGTTTCGAGGGAGCCCTGGGCGGTTCGTAACGCCTCCTCGGCCGCATCATATTCTCGGCGCGTCGTAAACCCGCGCGCCAGCAGGGTCTTTTGCCGCTCGAAGGTGGATGTCGCCTGCCGGAGCTGGGCCTCGGCAGCCCTGACGGCCGCTTGCGCAGCTGCCACATTGGCCTCCTGTTCCTCCGGGTTGATGCGCGCCAGCACTTGGTCGGCCTTGACGTGATCGCCTACATCGACATTCCGCACGGTGATGCGGCCGCCGCCCCGGAATGCTAGATCGCTCTCCGTCCGGGCGCGGATTTCGCCTGTAAGCCTGACCGTCGGGGCATACTCAGTGAGTTCCACGACCTGCGCGTGCACGAGCGCGGGGGGCTTGTCAGGCAAAGCCTCCTGCTGCTGGCAGGCCGCCAAGCCTATGAGCGCCAATGCGCCCAGGATACGGGCCAGCTTGTAACAAACGTGATCGGTCTTTAACACGAACTCTTCCATTCAATCGGGCAAACCGCGCCAGCGGCGATAACGCTCTGGCAAGCGGCGAGTGATGCAGGTCAGAGCGACAGCCTTGGTTTGGCTAACGTCTTGCTCAATTGGAGGTTCACTGCGGCGCCAGGCAGCAGTGGGCATTCACGCCACCCCAGGGGCCGCGGGCAGATCCTGGAAACCGAGGCTTGGCATCTCCAGAATGGCTAAGCCTGAGGCACACTCTAATGCTACAAGGGAGCGGAACCGTGTACCAATCACTGAAGCTATCCTTGAAGGGTAAGCTCTCAGCCGCCCTGTCCGGGGGCCGATCCCTCATGCCCCCTGGCTGGAAGAATGGTCGCGCTTACTTTGGGGCCCGTTCCCGTCGCATGGGGGATCATGGTCAGGGCTATGGCCCGACCGGATAAAGGTGATGCGGACGACCGGTCCGCATGAGCGCCATCGGGCTCAATCCCGGATGTCATGGTAACTCCTGCCACCGGCACTTGACTGACGTATCGGCCCATGTGAGGGGGCGATCGAGACGCTCTACACCGCACCGCCTGCGGACAGTTGTGTGATCTGCCTCGACGAGATGGGATTGGTGAGCGCCAAGAGCTACGCGGGTCGTGCGCTGGGGCAGACAAAGACGCGACTGGCCGAGCGCGCCAAGCAGGAGATCGGCTACGGTCGCCACGCCAAGAGTTACATCTTCGGGGCCTTCTGCCCGGTGAGGCCTTCGCCGATCCTTATCCTGGACGCGGCGGCGCACGCTGGGTGGACTTCCTGGAGCACGTTGAGGCCTGGATCCCGCGTTCGACCAAGCGGGTGTATGCGATCCTGGACAACCTGAGTTCCCACCGCACCACCGACGTGCTGCTGTTCGTGCTGGCGTATCCGCGCTGGGAGATGGTGTTCCACCCCAAGTATGCGGCCTATCTCAACCTGATCGAGCCCTAGTGGAAGTCCTGCGCTCGCTGGCGTTAGCCGGCCGGCGCTTCGAGAGCTGGGACGAGATCATCGATGCGATTCACCGCACCACGCTCTACTGGAATGCACACCGCCATCCCTTTGTTTCGGGTAAGCGTCGTCGGCGTCGGCCGCGTCGCTCCTCCGGCATCGCCCTCCTGCCGAAGCGGCATGACTTACCGGATGAACCACTTAGACGGCGCGCACCTTTAGGGCCTGGGCCTGTTCTGCAACCGCCTCTTCCTCCACCGGCTCGAAGGCGATCGACTGCCGCTCGCGAGCCATGAAGGCGGTGGGCATCACGGCCTGCATCTCGGCCTCGGCGGCCTTCAGGAAGGCATCGTCATGGCCGGGGTAGAGATGGAAGATCGCCAGGGCCTTCACGCCGGCGGTTTTCGAGAGCTCCACGCCCTTCTGCCAGGTGGAATGGCCCCAGCCGCGGCAATAGGAATATTCGGCATCCGAGAACATGCCGTCGAAGATCATCAGGTCGGTGTCGCGCACGAAGGCGGCGAGATCCGGATCGGGCCAGGGGTCGCTGTGCTCCACGTCGCTGATGTAGCAGACGCTGCGGCCGCCATGGCTGAGGCGGTAGCCGGTGGCGCCGCCGGGATGATTGAGGAGGTGGGTCTCGATCCGGGTGCCGTCGTCGAAGGTGATCGGCTCGCCGGCCTTGAAGCCGTGATACTCGAAGCGGGCCGGAAGCTGGCCGAGGCGGACGGGAAACAGGGGCGGGGCGAAGAGCCTGCCCAAAGGCTCCATGGCGCTCTCGCCCTCCAGATGCCCGCAATAGGTGCGGATCACGCGCTCCTTGGCGAGCAGCGCCGGCTTGAAGAAGGGCAGGCCGCTGATGTGGTCGAGGTGGAGATGGCTGAGGAGAATGTCGATCTTCTCGGGAGCGTTCGGGCCGAGCTCCATTCCAAGCGCCGAGAGGCCGGTGCCCGCATCGAGAATGAAGAGACGCTCGCCGCATCGGACCTCGACGCAGGGCGTATGCGATCCGAACTCGACGAATTGAGGACCGGACGCGCAGGTGGAACCGCGTGTACCCCAAAATCGGACCTGCAACGCCTCGGAGGAGGCAACACACCTTACCATGTCAGGATCATAACCAATCGAAAACCCTGCTGATGTGCGCTACCGCACACGATTAAGCTGCCCACGACCAAGAGCGCGGGTCAAGATAAAATATCTGATGTTCGTTGCTAAAGGCTATGAACACCCTGATCTGCCCCTGCAAAAGATCAGGGCACTCAATGATGGAGCAATGGCGCTGGGTCGGCGGCAGAGCCGCAAGGCCGACGGTTGAGCAAACTCTGATGCGTGGGTTGCTGACCGCATTTCCGGGTGTTCGTCCGGGGCTGCCTTGATTCACGATGCGCTGGTTGGAAGCGTCATGAGCCTGGTGAACGCGGATTGACACGTTCGTGCGAGCGGCGTTTCGCCGAGAACAGCGACTGCATAGTTTCAAGGGACATGACCAGCAAATCGCTCATCGGGAACCGAACTTTGAACGTGGTTCGCCCCTGATGGTAGTCTGGTCTTGCTCTGATGCCCTGCCGGGCAGGTCGCGACTTCCCGATCCCGGTCGAGGATGAAATCCTGCACCGTGAAGCCTTCGCCGCACTGGGTCTGCCGCTGATAAGCCTTGGGAGCCGGGCCGAGGAGCGCCACGACTTTCTTCCGGCTGGCGACAAGCTGGTCGGCCGCGACATAGCCGGCATGGACGAGGTGAGTGCCGGGCAGCAGACCCTTTGCCTCGCGGGTCTTGTGAATTTCTGCGAGAGCGTCGCGATCAACGAAGGGCGCGGGCGTGGTCTCCACATGCGTGATCAGGTGCTGGCCGCTCTCGTCGCACGTCTCGGTCAGATGCACCTTGTAACCGATCACGCGCGCTATCCGAAAGCCGTGGAGTGTGTGCGCAAGGACCAGCGGGCGCTGCTGGCCTTCTTCGATTGGCCCGCCGAGCACTGGATCCATCTGCGGACGACGGATGAGATTGACAAGCACCTTTCTGCCGATTGTGGTAATCTCTCCTTGCGCGGACGACCTCGTGGCGAAGAGCGGGGCATCGACTGGAAGCTCCGTCGGGCCGCCTGATCATTCGAGCCTTGTCGGATTGAGGCGCTCGCGCACCTTGCCCTTGGGTGGTCTGGGCTGCCACTGGGCAACGAACCGTTCATAGGCTCTCTCGGCCTGTTCGGCTGCCTTCATCTCCCGGTCGCGGAGCTCCTTCACATTGTAGCTGTAGGCTGGTCCGCGCTTGTTGCCTTTCCGGGCCGGCCGCCCAGCCTGTAGCTCCATTGCCCTGACCTTGGTGGCTACCAGGGCCGGACGAGCCCAGAGATAGTCGGCTTCTTTGGTGAGAAGATGCCAGCACAAGGTCACCAGCTTGCGCGCCACTGCCACGGCGGCGACCTGATGGCCCCGCCTGGCCCGGATGCGCACGAAGAAGGCGTGCAGTGGTCCGGGCGACTTGGCCGCCGCCCAGGCGGCTTCGACCAGCATGGCACGGGCATGAGAGCGCCCCGCCTTGCTGATGCGGCCATGCTGGGCCAGGCCCAAGCCAGATTGGCGCACCCGCGGGTTGAGACCGACATAGCTGACCAGCTTCTGCGGCGAGCTGAAGCGATGGATGTCGCCGATCGCCGCGATCAGACCGACGGCCACCGTGAGGTTCACGCCCGTGATGGTCATCAGCCGCTTGACCGCAGGGTCGCCGAGGGCGTCCTGGGCGATCTCGCGATCCAGGACTTCCAAATCCTCGCCGAGCCGGTCGAGTTCGCGCACGTGCCGCTCGATCGCCAGGATCTCGTCGGACGGGAGAGGCTGGCGCTGGAGCCATGCTCGTCCGACCCGGCTGAACAGATCGGCATGGGGGCAGCGCGGGATCAGATGCGCATGCAGGATCGAGTGAACCTCGTTCTTGATCCGGGTGCGATGGCGAACCACTTGGTCGCGCCGGGCCACCAGACGCCGCATGCGTTCCACCTCAGGCGGCGGCGTCCAGATTGACGGCAGGAAGCCGGCGGCCTGCAGGGAGGCCAGCACGCCGGCGTCGATCTTGTCGGTCTTGACGTGGGCATGGGCGATGGCCTTGACCTGGAGCGGATTGGCGATGATCACCTGTGCCACGAAGGGCGACAGCACCCGCAACACCGCCATGCAGTTACCGGTGGCCTCGATCACCACCTCATCGGTGGGTTTGAGCGATTTGGCGAAGCCCTCCAGGGCGGTTCGGGTCATGTCGATGCGCCCATGATGGCGCAGCCGACCCTCCTCCCAGATCACGACCTCGGCGAAAGTACGGTGGAGGTCCATTCCGATCACGCGTCGCATGACGAAGCTCCCTTGATCGCGTTATGATCGGGAGCGTGGGGCGACACGACACCTACGGATCCGCGCTCGCAGCGCAACCGGGTCAGTCGCAGAGGCGGCCAGCTACTAACACGAGCTCTCAGCTCATCGTATACATCGGCCTGCCCGCACTTCGTGCTCCCGGTGCCTCTGTCCCGGATGGTCGCACCATACGCCAGAACCTTGAGAATTCCAGCCGGACAGCGGCACCGTCATCTTCATACCGGTTACAAACCCGATTGAGAGTGTGTTTGCGACGGTGCGGCACCGCACGATGCGCACCAAAGGCGCGCTGTCACCAACGACCGCGCGGCTGATGGTGTTCAAGCTGATCATGGCGGCTTCGAAAACCTGACGTTGGCTGTTGGGCGAAAACCAGTTGCCGAAGGTGATTACCGGTGTCAGGTTTAAGGACGGCGCCAAGATCCTTTCGGCGCCGGCACACAACATCACCTAATCGGCCCCATCACCTAAATTCCGGCATAACTCGAGCAAGTTGAGCGGGGCTACTCCACGGTTCCCTTGCGTCCACGGAGGACACAGCCCCGATGATCGCTTCACGACTCTCAGCGGGCGACTACCGACGGCTCGTGACTATGTTGCGGGTGCTCGGCGAGGCCGGGCTCAAGCCCGCTTTGGCTCGCCTCGGGTTGGTCCGGACCCGGAAGGTGCAGTCCTTCGACGCTGAGGCCGAGGCGGAGGCATTCGTCCGCGCACTGGAGCGGCTAGGGCCCACCTTCGTCAAACTGGGTCAGATCATGGCAACGCGCGCGGATCTGCTTCCGCCCGAGCTAACGGAGCGTCTGAGCCGGCTACACGACGACGTCGCGCCCGTGCCGTTTGAGGAAGTGCGTTCCCAGCTGATGGATGACTTGGGCGCCGATCCCGCAGAGGTGTTCGCCGAGTTTTCGCCGACGCCTATCGCTGCTGCGTCCATTGCTCAGGTCTACGGAGCCCGGCTCACCACGGGGGAGCCCGTCGTTGTGAAGGTGCGGCGGCCGGGCATAGAGGAGGTCATCCGCGCCGACCTGCGGCTGCTCGCGGCTGCCGCACGAGTGATTGAACGGCGGGCACCGGCATTTAGGCGACATCAACCTACCCGCGTGGTCGAGCAACTGGCGCAAGCAATTCTCGAGGAGATCGATTTCAGAATTGAGGCGCGCAACCAGGAGGATATCCGCGGGTTGACCACCGTCTTTGTCGTACCGCGCGTCTATCGGCAGTTCAGCACGGACAGGACCCTGGTCAGCGATCGCATCGTGGGCACGAGCCCCAACTCGGAATTCAGGCTTTCGGAGCCGGCGCTGGCCCGAACACTCGCCCCGGAAGCGGCCCAGGGATTGCTGGCCTTGATGCTGCGAGAGGGCGTGTTCCATGCTGATCCTCACCCTGGGAACGTGCTGGTCACGCCTGAGGGCCGGCTCGCCTTGCTCGACTTCGGCTCGGTGGGCCGCCTTTCAGCGAAGCGTCGCGAACAGGTGCTTGTCGTCCTCGGGTCCTTGGTTGACGCCGACGTCGGGGCGGTCTCGGACATCCTGATGGACTGGGCTCGCCGGCCAGGTCCGCCTCCGCTCGGGCTCGAACCGGCCGTCGATCAGTTCTTTGCGCGCTACGGCGCACAATCGGGCCGCGACATCCGTCTGGCCGAGGCGATTACGGAATTCATCTCGATCGCCCGGGAAAACGAGCTTGCGCTCCCGCCTGATCTCGTTCTCTTGATGCGAGCGATCGGTATTTCCGAGGGCTTGGCCAGAACACTGGATCCCGACCTGGACGTGATCGAGGCTATAACACCCGTCGTGCTGCAGGCCTTCGCTGAGCGCTTCAGCTTCAAGGCTTTGGCGGCACGGGGTTTTCGGGCTTTCAAGGAGTTCGATCAGCTCGCCACGACCGCGCCCGAGGCTCTGCGGAGGGGCATGGCGCGGCTGAGGCGCGAAGGAATCGTCGTCCAGGTTTCGATCGCGGACCTGGACGCTCTCAGGGGCACCGTCCGACGCGCCGGCGACGCCTTGGCCAACGCCGTGGTCGCGGCCGCACTGATTCTCGCCGGCGCTCTTTTCTCGCTGTCGTCGGGTGGAGACCCGACGCGATCCGCGTTTTCCCTGCTGGCGCTCGGCCTAGGCGTGATTATCTGGCTGGTCTTTGTGGTGCGCCGTCGCGACTGAGGGAGCTGGCTTGATAGGGACGCGGCGGGCCTTCCCTCGAACCCACGCAGCTTTCGGCAGATCAACCGTCAAAAGACCATCCCGAAGGCTCGCTGCGACACGCTCCGGCTCTACCCGTTCGGGCAGCGGCACGAGGCGATCGAGCTCACCTCCGCTCCGGCCTTCGGTCGAGAGCTCGGGGCCCCTCAGCCGAACCGAATGCGGGGTGGCCTCTAGACACAGCTGGTCGCGGCCGTAGCCGGGGACTTCGAACACTACGGTCACCTTCTCCAAGGATTCCGAGACCGAAAAGGTGGCAGCGGCCGCGCCGCTGAGATCGGTGCTGCGGGCGGGCCGTCGCCAAAGCCTGCCGAGTCCACGAGCCAGAACTCCCTGATATTCGAGGCGGGCCGTCAGAGCCGTACCGCCCAGCTTCAGCTGAATGTCGCCTATCATCTGAACTCCTCGATTTGTCGCACAGAAGAATGCCAGGGCGTGGCGAAATCAAGGCGCGGGTTCCGGTTCAAACCGGCCGGGTATTTCGATTGGATGTCGGTGACCATTCCGGAATGAAGCCGGCCAGCCTTCGGGGTCTGAGGATTTCCTGGGTCAGCAACTCGGGCAACACGCTCCTTGTCCCATGAGGAGAGCGCGATACCGGCAGAGAAAAGGCTGACCATGAGACAATTGCGACAGATGCTTTGGCTCACCCGGACGGCGTCAGTGCCCGGGAGATCGCCGTGATGCTCGGCGTAGCGACGAGCACCATCCAGGACAAACTGAAGCGCGCTGCGGCGGGGCGCTGGAGTTGGCGACCATACTTGAGGAGCCTGGCATCGTCGATTAGGGCCGGAAGTGGCGGAACAGTCTCGTTAAACATTATATACTACCTTCCAAACAGGCCCCCACTTTTTGGTGGCCGTGCCTGGCCGGTTTTTGCATCGTAGTTCAGCCTGACTTCTGCTCCGTCCTGCATAAAATAAACAATCTCGTACTGGCCGTCCGAGAACGATACGCTTTTGATCGCGTAAAATCCTGGCCTGACTTCAGTCTTAGCGATTACTTGGGAGAGCTTAACGCTATCTGGAGGTGGAAGAGTTGATAATGGGTCGGATTTATTATCAGTTTGGGCAAATGCGCTCGTGATGGCAAACAGGCTCAGGCCAACGAATACCGTAGCTGTTCTCATGCAAATATCTCCTCCTTCAAGCTTTGTGTTCCGTTCTCTTTGGTCCGGGTCGATCGTGTCCCGTGGTGTGGTGTAAGAGCGCCAGTCATGGGCTGAGCCGGGATAATCAGGCGGTCACGGCCGACAGCCTGCGAACGGGATCATCGCTCAACGCGCTCAGACTTTCCAGCGACAGTTAGCGCCGGCTTACCGCCCGGTGCCGTCCGACAGGTGCTGGACTTTTGAGGGTTCCGCTCCGAACTCGTCGGCGCATGGGCGGGCGGACCATCCTGCGGTGACGCGCGTCGAAGGGTGATGCGGGTCAGTTCGGAGGAACGCCCGAGCCGTAGCGCGAAGCCGGGCCACAACGCCGTGCCGTTGTTGACGTAGAGCGTCATGCCGCCGACCTTGTATCGGCCCGAGACGAAGCCGTTGTTAGCGCGCGCGACCAGCCGGTCCAATCCTGGGATCATGCCACCGTGGGTATGCCCCGAGAGTTGCAACGCTACACCACGTGCGGCCGCCTGCGAGGCGTTCCTCGGCTGGTGGTCGAGCAGGATGATCGGCGTTCCGGACGGCGCGCCCTCAAGCGCCGCCGACAGGTTCGGTGCCGGATGGGAAGATCGAGGCGCCGACAGGTCGGTGACGCCGGCCAGCACCAGCGATCCGCCATCACGGGTCAGGACCGTATGATCGTTGGCGAGCGCCTGCATCCCCAGGCTGGCGTACTGGCGCATCCACTCCTCGTAGCCGAAGAAGTACTCATGGTTTCCGGGGATGACCCAGACGCCGTCCCTTGCTCGCAGGTCGCGCAGCGGCGCCACGTCAGAACGCCGCGCGCCGAAGGAACCGTCGATCAGATCGCCGGTGACCACGATCAGGTCAACCCCGAGCGCGTTGGACCGCTCGACCACCGCTTGGGTCCACTCCCTGGGAAAGAGGCGACTAATGTGGAGGTCGGTCATTTGCAGGAGCCTGTAGCCGTCGAACTGAGGCGGCAGCCCGGGGATGGCGATCTCAACATCCTTGAGCGGGGGAACACGCGTCGCCTGGTACACGCCGACGGCCGAGAGCAGCATGGCCGCCGTCGCGGCCGTGTAGCGCACGCTGTCCGGTATAGCTCCGCCGCCCCGGACCAGCCGTGCGACCAGGACGGTCAGATCGAGTGCGATCTGCATCACCGCCAGCAGCGCGATTGCCCCGAACGCCCAGTTGAACATCAGCACGAGAGCACGGGGAAACTCGGGCGAGAAGACCGAGCCGGACGAAAGGCGGCTCCAGAGATGGTATTGCGATGCCACGAGCACGGCGATGGCAAGGGCAATCTTCCCGCCCGGCGCCCACGGAAGCGGCCACATGTTGCGCGACAATCAGCGACCCTGCTTGCGCACGGGGTTTTGATTGTCGCGCAACAGCCACACGAACCGCGCCAAGACATAGAGGGCGGGCAGTGCGAAAGTCAGGTGGAACATGAACACCCTTGGATCGAGGAGATCGTGACCGGAACGGTCGGCTGGAAGTCCGATTACCTAGAACGGTCGGCGGGGTCGGTACAGGGCCTGTCGCGCAGTCCCTGAAGATCCGCCGCAGGATTGGGTACTCGGCGCAGCGCTGTCACCTCACGATGTCGAGACCCGTTCCGAGCACCTATGCCTCAGAATTCCGGCGTCATCGCTCCTGAGTGCATCGAAACAGTGACCGAGCTACCCTGCTAGCTGCATGTGGATCACCAGGAAGGGCTTGAGCTCTGGCCTGAGGCAGGCGGATGGCGGCCTGCTGATCATCTACGACGCCCCTCCCCGGAGAGAACCGGCCCTGACACGCTCACGGTGCGAGCTGACGGGATTTGCCCAAGGCAAGCCGAAGACGGTCGAAGTTGAACGCAGCGTCTGGCTACCTATTGGCTACCTGGGAAAAGACGGCTCAAAGGGCGTGTGCCGGTAACCCTTTGAAGTAGTTAGTGAGCGCGCTGGGACTCGAACCCAGGACCCCTGATTAAAAGGCAGAGGGTCCCGCTGAGGCTTAGGAACGGATGCTCGAGTGCGACGCAGGTTAGCGCGTCCGACCCGGAAGCTTACGCGGCCTCCTCAAGCACCTTTCGGACGGCGGCCAGCGGCAGGCCAAAGTGCTTCGCAACTTGTGCCGGCGCCACTCCCGCCAGAAGGGCAGCCCGCACCGCCTTGCGTTGTCCCTCTTGTAGTGCAGATGAGGTCTTACCGGATCGTATGGACCTACCCCGTTGTTTTGACGGGCGCGGATTGTGGTGTTCAAGGAATACGCTGGCATCTCTTATCGCTGTCTTCAGCTCAGGCCGGCTCCCCCTGCCCGCCTCCATCCGGCGCTGCAGTTCATCCATGAGTTGGACAAGGTGCCTTGCCAGTTGTGCATCAGACAGACCGGCAAGCTCCCACAGCTTGGCCGAGGCAGGAGCCGGTTCGGACCGAGGGGTCGGTACGGTGAGTGTAACCTCGAACAGGTCGAGGGTGCGAGGCGAAGATCCCTTGTGCGGCATAGGCTTCATATGGGCATTCGACCGTCCTCATCCAAGCTTGAAGAGAGTTCGTCACACCGTGTTCAGAGACATCCAAGCGCTCCTGGTTCCGGTGGTTCGGGGTCATTTCCACTACTTCACGAACCCGTCCGGGGTTAGTTCTATCTCCGGTTTCGGCACTGTCCGCTGACCTTTGCCTTTCCGGGCTTCGGGATCTCGGATTCGCGTGGACGCCTTTTGAGCCGGGGCGCCGCCGCTGGGCCGAGCCTGCGCGCTCGGCTCAGCGGAATGGAGCGTCTTGCCGGCCTTGCCGGTTTTACGGATCCGCCTTGCCGGCGCTGCGGCGTGCGGGTTTGCTGTGGGCGCAGCGGGTGCCGGGCGAGATTGAACGCTTGTCTTGCGCCCCATTGCCTTTGTGCTGGTCCGCTTCTGGCCAATTCGGATCACCGGCTCGGGAGCAGCGGGCATAGCATCATGGCCGGGGGTTGCACCTCCGGTCTCTGCCATGTCCAAGCCGAACAAGGCCGAGATGTCGTCCGTCTCCAGGACCTTGCCCGTATCGAGCGGCTGGCTCGATATTGACAGCGCCGTATCGAGATTGGCGACCAGATCCTTCCCGTCCACCGCACGGAGCCGAAACAGAAGCTCGGGTGCCTCATCAAGCCGAGCCCCAACGCCATACAGCACCGCGGCAACGTGCTTGCACATAGAGGCTCCATCCGGGCAGTTGCACAAGAACCGGATGTCCGACGGCTTCGGGAACAGCCCTCCGTCCTGCCGGCAGATCCGCTCCATCACGCCCTTGGAGAACCGGCCTTGCAGCAGTTCAACCAGGGAGTCGATGCCGCCGGTGCAATCCGTGCAGATCGAGCGCCACAGCGTCGGCCCCAGCGCCGTGATGCTGACGCTGACCCTGTAGATTGACGATCCGCTCACCACCCCCTTGATCTCCAGTGCCGAGATCTGAAGGTCGATCACCGCACCATTGCGCACATAGGTGTGGCCACGCGGCAGGCGGTTGTCGAAATCCTGGTAGTTCTCCAGGTTGTCGCACCATGCCTTGCCCCAGAAGGTCCGGGCGATGGTGCGCCCCTCCAGGACGACGGGGGCGACCGGGTGTCCCTTCTTGCGCAGCCTCTCTACCTCGCGCGCGGCTTGCTTCCGACGCTCCGCAACCGGAACGTAGCGGGGCCATGCTGAGCTATGGCGGAATCTAGGTGATGACGGTTTGAGAAAGGCGGCGTACCGAGGCGGGTGACAAGCCTTGCCAGAACCTCTTCGAGAAGAGCGATACGCCTATGACCGAGACTACCAATGTTTTACGC
>NZ_JAAAXJ010000036.1 GCF_009910705.1 Microvirga arsenatis | reverse complement strand
TCTCGTTGACGTAGCCGCCGGTGGTGGAGGCGCCCGTGTAGGAGCGGTAGCTCATCACCGTGTACTCGAGCGAGTCCCGGTCGAGCGGCATGCCGCTCTCGTGCGGATGCTCCAGACCCAAAGCATGACCAATCTCGTGCACGATCGTGAGATAGGCGTAATTCCCCTTCACCGGGCTGGCATAGCTGCGGCTGGAGTTGTTGACCCACACGTCTCCGCCGGTCGCATCGGTTGTGGGGAAGTAGGCCCAGGCGGTGCTGGGCACGTCCGACTGCGCGAAGCGCAGGTCGGCGGAGGCGGCGCTGGCGCCGCCGAGTTCATCGAAGGTCAGGTTGCTCACGGAGGAAAAGAGCTTCAGCGCCGACCGCGTGATCGATTGCTGCGTGCCGGTGAAGGCGCCGAACCCCTTCGATGTCTCGCCCTCGCCATAGGACGAGCCGTAGCTGGCCGCGGCCGTCGGAAAGCTGAAGGTCAGGTTGCTCGGCACCCACTTGAGGTTGCTCAGGAGGGAATCGACGTAGACGTTCCCCGTGTTGCTGTAGCTCTCGACGGCAGGCATGGTGATTCAATCAAGTTGACAGTGAATGATGGGAAAAGCTGAGCGGGTACGGGCGAGCGCCGAGGAGGGCCGGCCTTACGGAAGGCAGCAAACGCCCTTCTGAAGCTCAAGCCTGCCGCAGGATCGCTCCGCCAAGCAAAAGTTCTACAATCGATTGCAAGCTGTCATTGGATCTGCCCCTTAGCGAGACTGTTTTTCTGGGTCTGCCTCGCGCGAATTCTGTCGCTGATCGGCTTATAGAAGATTATCTTCAGGACTAAAAGCGGATCTTCTTGAAGAAGGACACGTCTGACAACGTGCCGCACGGCGCCGGATGTCAGATATGCCTCGGGATGGTCGAGCTGACGGTGGTCCTCCGGCTGCGCGGCGGAACGGGCGCGGCAACGTCCGGCTCGGCGAGCCGCTTCGGAACGGAGCGGCCGCGCTTGGCAAGGGTCTCCTGTGCCAAGAGGCGAATGTCCTCCAGTCGCCACTCTTCGCTCAGCCACGAACGGTTGATGATTTTGAGAATCGTTTCGAGAGTTGCGAACGGATCCGCAATCTCGGACGCAACGGCCGCGTCCTTCATGATCTGGTCCCCCATGTGATGCCGGAGATTGTCCCGGTCGTTCTGCTCGCCCAAGCCGCTTCGAGAGACGGCATGCCGGCCCGTCCATCATGGCAAAGCTTGGTTTCCAAACACAAGAGCATCTTTCGTCCTGGGTTGCAGCAATGGAGCCCAGGGCTGAAGAATCGGGTCGTGCGGGATGGGACCGCCTCTTCAGGCTGCGTATCCGAAGGCCGCCGCCGGTGCTGCCGGAGAGGAGCGAACCTCTGACGTCACGACAAAAGTGAGCGGGAACAAGGTTTTAAGGGCCAGGGCTCGACATTATGCGCCGGATCGGCGGGAAACCCGAAATCGGCAGAGCGGAGGCGCTTCGACGACGGGAGCTTGTTCTGACCTATCTGGACCTGGAGAGATGAAAGCCCGTCGGAAGCGCTTCGACCGCGTGACGACGATACCGCGCCAGTGGTGCTGGCAAGGCGTTTTGGGATTCCCTGAGCGGATCGCGCAGGCGCCGAGGCAGCACGGATTCGAGCGTCACATCTCGCCGAAGTGACGGAGCATGCGCTCGGCGTCGGCCTCCAAGCCCGTGAAAAGCCGGAATGCGCCGACGGCCTGGAAAACGGCCATGCCGCCGCCGGACAGGGTGCGGCACCCGCGCGCCCGCGCCTGACGCAGCAGTTCCGTCTCCAGCGGAAAATAGACGATGTCGGCAACCCAGAGGTCCGGGCGCAGGAGATCGGCCGGAACAGCCATGCCGGGATACTTCGCCATGCCGAGCGGGGTCGTGTTGACCATGCCGTCGGCGGCCGCCATGGCATCTGCCACCGCAGCGCCCGCTCTTGCGCAACGCCTTCCGAACCGCTCGCACAGGGCGGCGGCAAGGTTTTGGGCGCGGATCTCATCCGTGTCGACGAGGGTGATCTCGCCTGCTCCGAGGGTCAGAAGGGCGTGAGCCACGGCGGCGCCCGCGCCGCCTGCGCCGAACTGAACGACCCGCCCAGTGCGCACATCCGACAATTCGCGCCGGAAGCTTTCGACAAAGCCCCACCAATCCGTGTTGTGCCCGACCCGCCGGCCATCCTTCAGCACGACGGTATTGACCGCGCCGAGCGCGGCCGCGTCGGGTGACAATTCATCGAGCAGGGGGATGACGGCCTGCTTGCAGGGATGGGTGATGTTGAGGCCGGCAAAGCCGAAACGCTGCGCCGCGGTCAGGATCTCGGGAAGGGCGCCCGCATCGAGGCCGAGTGCCTCCAGATCGATCAGCTTGTAGATATAGCGAAGTCCCTGCTCGGCGCCCTCTCTCTCGTGCAGCCTCGGTGTTCGCGACGCCCGGATGCCATTTCCCACCAAGCCGACGAGAACGGAAGGGGAGGTCGATATCCTCACCGCCTCATCGGCCTGAGGTGAGAGCCTTGATGACGGATCGCCTGCCATGGGGCTCAAGCCTTTCCGGCCGATTGCTCGATCATCTCGAGCATCGCCCGCACGGCGATCGGATAGCCTCTGGTGCCCAGGCCGGCAATCACGGCGGTCGCGACCGGGGAGACATAGGACTTGTGGTAGATCGGCTCGCGCTTGTGGATGTTCGAGATATGCAACTCGATCAGCGGCCCGGGAAACATCTTCAGGGCATCCATGATCGCCATGGAGGTGAAGGTGAAGGCGGCCGGGTTGATGATGAGGCCGCTGCCCTCGTCGATGGCCTCGTGAACCCACTCGATGATCTCGTACTCCCGGTTCGACTGCCGGAAGACGATGGGGTGGCCGGAGGCGGCCTCCCGGCACATCGCCTCGACTTCGGCCAGGGTCGTCCGCCCATAGATCTCGGGCTCGCGGGTGCCGAGGCGGTTGAGGTTGGGCCCGTTGAGAACATAGATCGGCTTGCTCATCGGCATGGATCTCTGAAAGGGAGCAGGATCATCCCTGGTAGCCGAAGAGGCGCGGCAGCCAGAGAACGGTGTCGGGCACGAAGGTCAGGATCGCGAGCGCGACGATCATGGCAAAGAGGAAGGGCAGCGAGTCGCGCACGATGTCGCGCAGCGGCTCTCCGGAGATGTTCGCCATGATGAACAGGAGAAGACCGTAAGGCGGCGTGATCAGCCCGATCATGATGTTGACGACGACGACGACGCCGAAGTGAACGAGGTCGATGCCGAGGGCCTGCGCGGTCGGAATGAAGACCGGAACCACGATCAGCAGGATCGCCGTTCCTTCCAGCACGCAGCCCAGAAGCAGCAACAGGACGTTGACGAAGATCAGGAAGCCGATCGGGGAGAGATTCCATCCGGCGAGCAGCGCCTTCACGCCCTCCGGAATGTTCTCGACCGTGACGACGTAGTTGAACACGAGGGCGCCTGCGATCAGCATGCCGATGGAGGCTGTGGTCCGTGCACTGACGGCGAGCGCATAGTAGAAGTCGCGCCAGCTCACGCTCCGGTAGAGTCCCGCCGAGATGACGAGCGCATAGGCCGCCGCGACGGCCGCCGCTTCGGTCGGGGTCATCACGCCGCTGTAGATGCCGCCGAGCAGGACGACAGGCATCATGAGGGACGGGAAAGCATCCCACGTGATCCGCGGAAGCTTGCGCAAGGGGACTGGCTTCTCGACGGGGAAGTTCCGCCGGCGGGCGGTGGTCGCTACGATGATCATCTGGCTCAGGGCCATCAGCAGGCCCGGAACGACGCCGCCGAGGAAGAGAAAGCCGATGGAGGCATCCGAGACGAGGGCGTAGAGCACCATCGGGATTGAGGGCGGGATGATGGGGCCGATCACCGACGACACGGCCGTCAGCGCGGCCGCATAGCTTGCAGGATACCGGCCGTCGCGCGTCATCATGGCTTGCATCATGCGGCCAGTGCCGGCGGCGTCTGCGATGGCCGAACCGGACATGCCGGCAAAGATGATGCTCTGCAGGATGTTCACATGGGCGAGGCCGCCCCGGAAGCGGCCCACCAGCGCATTGCAGAACGCCATGAGGCGGTCGGTCATGCTGCCGATGTTCATGAACTCGGCGGCGAGAATGAACAATGGGACCGACAGGATGACGTAGTTGGAGTACATGCCGTTGAGCAACTGCTCGGCGGCCGTTCCCATGTCCAGCCCCGCCAGGAACAGGTACAGGATCGAGCCGGCGATCATCGCGTGACCAATCGGCAGACCGAGAAAGGCGAGGGCGGTGATCGCGACCAGCGAGAGCGAGAAGGGGCTTGCCAGGTTCATACGCCGGAACTCGCCTTGGTGGGATCGAACTCGTCCGGCGCCACGCCGCGCAGGGACTGCCAGGCGATCCAGATGTAACGGATGATGGTGGCGACGGCGAAGACGATGTAGATCGAGAACAGCCAGTCGAACCGGATCTTGAGATAGCTTGTTCTTTCCACCTTCATGAAGGTGACATAGTCGACGACGGCCGGGAGCGAGATGGCATAAAGCGCGATCAGCGCGAGGGCGCTGGCGAGCGCCATCGCGCGGCGCGGCCCGGCACCCACGGCTCCATAGAGAATATCGAAGCGGATTTCCTCACGTTCCCGGACAACGAAAGCCGCGCCCCACAGAACGAGCCAGAGCCACAGGATGACGCTGATCTCGTGCGTCCAGCCGATGGGGAGCCCCAAAACATACCGGAAGGCGATCTGCAGGAGGAAGGCCGCGAACATCGCAACCAGCATGGCGGCGGCGATATTTTCTGCGCGGCGCGCAAGCCAAGCGCCTATCGTCCGCAATGATGAGGTCATGGAAGCCGTTTCCTTCGTGAGAAGGGTCTAAGGGCATAAGAGAGGCCGTCGGGGCGCGGCCCCGACGGCCGAGGCTCCGCGCCTTACATCGCGTTGATCTTCTCCAGCATGCCGGCCGGCCAGCTTTTCGCCAGATCCGAAGCCAGATACTTCTTCTGGGCGAACTCGCGGAAGGCCTTCAGGTCGGGCGTGTAAACGTCGAGACCCTTCTCCTTGAAGAAGGTCGCGAGCTGCGCTTCCTGCTTCTGGTGCTCCTGCGTGCTCCACTCGATCGCTTTGTCGGCGGCGGCCTGGAAGGCTGCCTTCTTCTCCGGCGACATGGCATCCCAGACCTTATTGGACACGGCCAGCAGGTCGAAGCCGACGAGGTGGGAGGTGAGGGCGATCTGCGACATCACCTCGTAGAACTTCATGTTCTGCACGTTCGGCAACGGGTTGTCCTGGCCGTCGATGGCACCCGTCTGCAGGCCGGTATAGACCTCGGCATAGGCCATCGGCGTGGGGTTTGCGCCAAGGGACTGGCCAAGGAACTGCCAAGCGTCGCCGCCGGGCATGCGCAGCTTGATGCCGGCGAGATCCTCGGGCTTGTTGATCTTCTTGTTGGGCTTCAGGCCGACATGTCGGGCGCCGAAATAGGTGGGTCCGAGGATGTGAATGCCCAGCTTCTCCGAGGCCATCTTCTTCAGCTGCTGGCCGACATCGCTGGCAAAGACCTTCTTCAGGTGGTCGGCATCACGGAACAGATAGGCGGATGTGACGATGGACCATTCCGGAATCTGGTTCGAGATGTCCTGCGGTGCGATGTTGCCCATCTCGAGGTTGCCGCGCTGCATGGCGACGAGTTCGGTGCCCTGCTTGAACAGGGTGCCGCCGTAATAGGGTTGAAGATTGAAGCCTTGCGCCTTCACCTCCTCGCCAAAGCGCTTCATCATCTGAGCCCGGATGTCCTGCTCCGAGAACACGGCCGAGAACCTCAGATTCGTTGGTGTCTGTGCGGCGGCCGGCCCAGCCGTGCCCCAGGCCAGAAGAGCTGCACCCGCAGCCATCAGGGCGCGCCGGTTGATGTCAAATCCCATGGTTTCCTCTCCTTCACGTTGCCGCGCATTGGTCTGCGTCTTGGCAGAACTATCGTCTCCGACGTTTGCGAAATCAATAGGCATTTTCAAAATCATCTGATATTTTGACTTTCAACATATAAACAGATCGTCCTTCGGAGGGCGATGGGCTGGGAGTCCCGTATGATGCTGTCTCGAGACAGAGCGGTGGACGAATGAGCATCGAATTGCTGGCTACATCCATCGCGGATCGCGCCTATGACCGAATCCGAGCCGACATCGTGTTCGGTCGCCTAGTGCCCGGTTTGCGGCTTCGGCTCGACCGGCTGGCAGAGGACTATGGGGCGAGCGTCAGCACGCTTCGCGAGATTTTGAGCCGTCTTTCGTCGGAAGGACTGGTGGTGGCCGAGGGGCAGCGCGGCTTCCGGGTCGCCCCCGTTTCTCCTGCGGGCTTCGAGGATGTTGCGGCGATGCGGCTGCTCCTGGAAACCTATGCCTTGCCTCTGTCCTTCGCTGCCGGGGACCTGGAATGGGAGAGCCGGGTCGTGGCCGCCCATCACAAGCTTGCCTTCATGGAGCGGCGGATGATGGCCGGGGATCAGGAGGGGATGGAACTCTGGAAGCGCTATGACCGCGAGTTCCACCAGGCTCTCATCGAAGCCTGTGGCTCCCAGACCCTGCTCGACCTCTATGGCGGAGTTTTCGATCAGTATCTCCGCTACCAGATGGTGGCCGTCGTCTTTCGGGGGCAGATCGCAGCGGAGGAGCATCGGGCGCTGCTCGATTGCGCCCTGACGCGCAACGCGGACAGGGCCTGCGCGGTGCTGACCCAGCATGTGAACGGATGCGTGGCCTACACGCTGGAAAGCGGAGCACTGAAATGAGCGACGACGTGCACCTGATCGCGCCGTCCTCCACGGTAGGGGAGAGCGCCTATCAGAGAATCCGGGCCGACATCGTGTTCGGGCGCCTGCCGCCGGGCAAGAAGCTGAAGCTCGAGCGCCTGAAGGCCAGCTACGGCGCGAGCATCAGCACGCTGCGAGAAACCCTGAACCGTCTCCATTCCGAGCGGCTCGTGGTTGCCGAGGGTCAGAAAGGCTTTGAGGTCGCGCCTGTGTCGATCGCCAATCTGAGGGAGATTGCGGCCCTCCGGCAGCTTCTCGAATGCCGCGCGCTGGAACAGTCCTTCCGGGCCGGAGACATGGAGTGGGAGGGACGCGTCGTGGCCGCCCACCACCGGCTCGCGCGAATGGAAGAGCGGATGGCCCAGGGCGACAGGTCCCGTACCGAGGAATGGAAGCGCTACGACTGGCAGTTCCATCAGGCGCTCATCTCCGCCTGCGGATCGAAGATGCTGATCGACAACCATGCGGCGGTCTTCGACAAGTACCTGCGCTATCAGATGATCGCCTTGAGCTATCGCGGCGACATCGCCGCCAACGAACATGCGGAGCTGCTGGAATTCGCCCTGAAGCGCGACGCTGTGCGCGCTTGCGAGGTGCTGACCCGCCATGTGGCCGGCGGCGTCGAGCATGCGCTCGCCACAGGAACGATCAGCTGACGAAGAAGGAGCTGGCCGGATCGGCACGGCTCCCGCACACGAAAAGAGGAAACGGACCGACGAGCATGCGCACTGCCATCGCCACCGTCTGCCTGAGCGGCACCCTGACCGAGAAGATCGAGGCCATCGCGGCCGCGCAGTTCAAAGGCGTGGAGATCTTCGAGAACGATCTTTTGTCCTTCAACGGCACTCCGGCCGATGCCAGGCGCATGATCGAAGGATTCGGCCTGAGGACGATCACCTTTCAGCCGTTCCGCGATTTCGAGGGCATGCCCGAACCGCAGCGCTCGAAGGTGTTCGCCCGGGCGGAGCGCAAGTTCGATGTGATGCAGGAGCTCGGATGCGACCTTCTGATGGTGTGCAGCAACGTCTCCCCGGATTCTCTTGGCGGAATCGACCGCGCCGCGGCGGATTTTCATGAACTTGGCGAACGTGCCACAAGGCGCGGCATGCGCGTGGCGTTCGAGGCCCTCTCCTGGGGGCGCCACATTCATGACTACCGGGACTCCTGGGAGGTCGTGCGGCGCGCAAACCACCCGGCGGTGGGGCTCGTGCTCGACTCCTTCCATGTGCTGGCGCGGAACACCGATCTGTCGGCGATCCGCTCCATCCCTTCTGACAAGATTTTCCTCGTGCAGATGGCCGATGCGCCGAGGCTCGACATGGATTACCTGTCCTGGAGCCGGCATTACCGGTGCTTTCCGGGCCAAGGCGACCTGCCGATCGACGCTTTCATGGATGCGCTCGGCGCGACGGGCTTCAACGGGCTCCTCTCCCTGGAGATCTTCAATGATCGCTTCCGGGCCGGATCCGCGCGAAGCGTCGCCATCGATGGGCAGCGCTCCCTCATCGTGATGCTCGACGAACTGCGCCGACGGACGGGAGCGGCACTGCCCGAGCATTCGGTTCTTCCGCCGAAGGCGACATGCTCGGGCGTGGAGTTCGTCGAGTTCGCGGTCGATGAGCGCAGCGCCGCCGGATTCGAGCAGATCCTGGCCGGGCTCGGATTCCAGAAGGCGGGCCGCCACCGCTCGAAATCCGTGACACATTGGCGGCAGGGAGACATCAACATCGTCGTGAATGCAGACAAGGAGGGCTTCGCGCACTCCTTCAACATCACGCATGGCACCTCCGTCTGCGCACTGGCCCTGCGGGTTGGCGATGCGCCTGGAACAGTAGACCGCGCCGTCCGTCTCCTCGACCAGCCCTTCCAACAGCCCGTGGGTCCGGGCGAACTGAACATCCCTGCCGTCCGCGGACTGGGAGGCAGCCTTCTGTATTTCGTCGATCACAAGTCGGGTCTGGATCGCCTCTGGGATGTTGACTTCGAGCCTACCGAGGTCAGGGACTTTACAGGTGTGGGCCTGACATCGGTCGATCACGTCTCGCAATCCATGCATTACGAGGAGATGCTGACGTGGCTTCTGTTCTACAATTCTCTGCTCGATGTGCGGAAGGCCCCGGTTCAGGTCGTCATCGACCCGGGTGGTGTGGTGCAGAGCCAAGCCATCGAGACTCGTGACGGCTCGCTGCGCCTGATCCTCAATGCCTCGCAGAGCCAGCGCACCCTGTCATCACGGTTTTTGACCGAGTTGTTCGGGTCGGGTGTTCAGCACATCGCCCTCGCAACAGGCGACATTCTGGAGACGGCGAAGCGACTGAAGGCGAACGGGATCGATCTCCTGCCCATTCCTGAAAACTATTACGACGACCTTGAGGTCAGGACGGATCTTGCCGCCGAGGATGTGGAGCGCCTGCGCGCCAGCAACATCCTTTATGACCGGGAGGGAGGAGCCGAGTACTTCCAGGCCTACACGAAAACCCTGGAGGGCGGGTTCTTCTTCGAGATCGTGGAGCGACGCAGCTATCAGGGCTATGGGGCCGTGAACGCTCCCATCCGCCTCGCATCCCAGACGCGCCTGGCCGCTGAAGCGGTGCCATCTGGGCTTTGAGAGAGCCGGTCGCCACGTGAGAGCCGAGTGGCAGATCACGGCGCAGTCTGGAGATGCCTCAAGCACCTGTTGGCCCATCAGCATCCACCAGGGCATGGATCTTGGTTGTCAGGCCGCTGCGGGAATGCCCCACGCCGCCATCTCGATTCTCTTCTTACCGCTCGGCTGTGCTGGTGAATGCGCGCACGAGCTGTCGCTCATGATGAGGGCACCGTCTACTCTAAATCTGCCAGCTTGAGTCGAACCATCAGATCCTCCAGGATGGGAGGCGAATCTTCAACTCACTGCAAATGAGAGATCTTTCATGAGCTCGCGACCTAAAGAGGCGCGATGATCGCACCTCTTGTCCCCCTATGTAATGAGAAAGTCTGCAGCCGACATGGTCTTGAGGTTCTTGGAAAGCGTTGCGATCTCGACCGCCTTGCCCTTTCCGGATCCGTCGGCATCATACCAGAGAGTGCCCTTCTTCATATCGTAGACAAGGTAGTCGTTCTTATCTTTGGCCTTGCTGCCAATGGTGAAAAATGTCTTGCTGAGTTTGCCCGGTTTCTGGTCGGAACCCTTGCCCAATTTGGCAAAGACTGCATCGTCGAGATGGAAAGTATCGTCCTTGACGATGAAGTCGATAATCTTGTCGATGTTCGCCTTGTCCGGTTTGGTGTCGAATACGAAGATGTCCTTTCCCTTGCCGCCTTCGAGGATGTCTTTTCCTTGCCCCCCGGCGATTTTGTCGTTGCCCGCGCCTCCCTTGATTGTGTCGGCGCCCTTGCCGCCCATCAGCAGATCGGAGCCCGCCGTTCCGGCGGTATTTTCAGAAACGATATCCGTGACTGTAATGGTCAAGGTTTGAATCAGACGTGCGCCGAACTGATCTGTCGCCTCAATGACCACGGTATGTGCCGCACTCTGCTCAAAGTCCAGCATCGTCCCGTTGGTGGTCACTAGAGTATCGCCAGTTAAGCCAGACAAAGTGAACCGCTTACCGGCATCATCGAGCAGCCTGTACTTGAACTGGCTTAGGGCGTCTGGATTCGCAACCGAGCAAGTTCCAATCACTGTACCCGCGCCGCTGTTCTCGCGGATGGCTTCGTTGCCGAGCAAGATACCGGAACCGTGGTTCAGCACCTGATCCACGCTCAAGAATGTTCCATCCGCGAACAGGAAGACCTCGGTGTCCGCCACGAGATCCTGCCCGTCTCCGTCGACGCGCTGGTCCGAGATGGTCAGGGAGCCGTCCGCAGTCCTGCTGACTGCGTAATCCCATCGGCGTCCGCTATAGGCTGCCACATCCTGGATGCCAAAACCGCCGTCAATAATGTCGTTACCCGCACCGCCAACAACGCTGTCGACTCCCTCGCCCCCGTTGAGAGTGTCATCTCCGTTCCAGCCCAGGATGAGATCGTCACCTCCATCTCCCGAGAAGCCGTTGCCATCATTGTCTCCCGACAGGATGTCCTCGTACCAGGAGCCGGAGATGTGCTCGATCTCAACCAGGACGTCACCTGCAGCATCGCCACTGTTGAGGCTGGAATCAGTCAAACTGAGGGTGATCCCCGAAATTGCCCCCCAGTAGCCCGCGGTGTCGATCCCTTCGCCCCCCGTCAATATGTCTGCGCCAGCTCCTCCATAGAGGAAATCGTCATCGTTGCCGCCATTCAGGCTGTCGTCGCCATCAAGGCCGATCAGGAGGTCGCTGCCGTTATAGCCCGCGAGAGCGTTGCCGTCTCCGTTCCCGGTGATGATGTTATCAAGCTCGTTCCCGGATCCTGCGGAGGCACCGGTATCAAGCGTGAGGTTCTCCACTCCCGCTGTCAGCTGATAAGCTGCAAGGCTGCTGATCACCCGGTCGGAATCGCCCGTATTTGTGCTTTCATCAACCACGTCCCCGTCATCCGACACGTAGTAGGTATCGTTGCCGGATCCGCCTCTCATGTCGTCGGCACCAGCTCCGCCATCTAGCTCGTCGTCCCCAGAGCCGCCGTTCAAGTCATCATCGCCGGCGTGTCCATGAAGGCTGTCATTCCCATCATAGCCTGACAGCGCATTGCCATCGCCATTGCCGGTGATGATGTTGTGGAGTTCATTGCCCCAGCCGGCCACCGCGCCATGCTCCAGGATCAGCCTCTCGACTCCGGCGGCGAGCTGGTAGCCTGTCAGGCTGCTGTGGACCTCGTCAGCAATGTCCGTGTTGGCTTCTTCATCAACCACATCGCCTTCGTTGGTGACATGATAAGAGTCGTTGCCGCTCCCGCCATACATCAGGTCGTTGCCGTCTCCTCCTTCAAGGCGGTCATCACCGCCTCCGCCTCTTAGTTCGTCACCATAATCCCCACCTTGCAGATTGTCGTTACCTAACCCGCCGAACAGATAATCCGACTGGCCTCCACCGATGAGTTTGTCGTCGCCGTCCTCGCCATACAGAAGATTTCCGTCCTCATTGCCGGTGATCCAATTGGCAAGCCCATTGCCGCGATACTGCCCTCCCAATTCGGCTCCGGAGAGAAGGGTCAGATTCTCGACATTTTCATCAAGGGTATAGCCGCTCAGCCCGGCGCCGACATAGACGAGATCCCAGCCTCCATCCGCTTCCTCGACGATCACGTCACCGGTATTGTCGAGGTAGTAGGAATCCGCCCCTGAGCCTCCCGTAAGCGTATCGGCTCCGAGGCCTCCATTGAGAGTGTTGTTACCTGAGTTGCCCGTAATCGTGTTGGCTGACGAATTTCCGATTCCTTCAGACGCGCCGTCCAGGAGGAGCAGGTTCTCGATGTTTGCCCCCAAGGTGAACGAATAGGCGGTGCTGACCACCGTATCGACGCCTTGGCCCGCGTACTCATGAAGGGCGTCAGAGCCGTCGGTGATGAAATAGAAATCATCCCCGAACCCGCCATATAGATCGTCGGACCCATCACCTCCGCTCAGGAGATCATTGCCCCCTGCACCATAAAGAGTGTCGCTGCCTTCCTCGCCGAACAGCCTATTGGTGCTCTCGTTGCCGATGAGCGTATTCTGATAGTAGTTGCCGTATCCCTCGACCGCGCCGTCGAGAAGAATCAGGGTCTCCAGGAAGGTTGCATCGCCAAACGTGAACGAGTAGGCACTTGAGCAAACAATGTCGACACCTTCGTTGGAGTTCTCGATGACTTGATCGTCACTGTCGTCGACATAGAATATGTCGTGGCCCAGCCCACCATACATCGTGTCGGTTCCGGCTCCGCCGTTGAGCACGTTGTCGAGGCTGTTGCCACGCAGAATATCGTCGCCGCTGCCGCCGGTGGCGTTCTCAATCCAGGCACCATAGGCGATGCCGAGGGTACGCGCATCGGTGTAGCCGTCCTCGGTGCTGTAGACCGATCCGATCTTGCTATAGGTACCAGGGGTCAGATTGATCTCGACCGCTTCGCTGCGGCCGTGCCAAGTAATTGTATCGGTGCCATCGCCATCCCAGATGGTCTCAAAGATCTGCGAGTAGCCAGAATAATCGTAAGTATTGTTGCCGCTGTTATAGCTCCAGTTCGCGCCATAGAGCCACTGGATCGCGGCGATGTCATTGATCATCGGAGTGATCGGTTGGTTCCCGAGACGGATCCCGTCGAGGTTATCTCCCTCGTAGTCCCGGTAGCTCATGACCGTATAGATGAGCGCGTCGTTGTCGTATGTCGCAACTGGGCCGAGCTGCCCATCGGCCGGTCCCTCATGAGGGTGCTTCAGACCGAGGGCGTGCCCGATCTCGTGCAGGAGAATCGAGCCGAAGCCGTAAGTATGAAGCTGCGGATTATGATTGTTGCCGTTGTTGCCGAGCCAGATATCGCCTGACCATGGATCTCCGCCGGGATAATAGGCATAGGCAGTCGGAGCGTCCAAAGTATAGGCAAACCGCAGGTCGCCAGCCACAGTTTCGGAGTCTATCACCTCCACGAATGTGATATCTGCGACGTTGGACCATTTCTGCAGGGCCAGCCGAACCTGATCCATCTCGAAGCTGTTGAGCGCCTGCAATCCGTCATTGTAAGCGGCAATGCCGTTATCATTGCCATCCGGATAAGCGGTCGAATACCAGGACTGCCCACGGCCGACGAGGCTATACGTGAGAACCGTAGAATTCGTCCCGGACTCCTGACTCCACTTATAGGGAGAGAGCAGCGAGTCGATGTGGTTGTCCCCAGTCAGCCACTCCGCTCCAAGATTGTCGTAGGAGCGGGTACCGAGGGGGCTTGATGCATTCATGCTGCTGGCACCGGTCGCGGCCGATGCAGCCGAATGCTCGAAACTCGACCAGGAGGTGGCTTGTCCAGCCATGGCACATGCAATGCACATCGCGTCAGTCCCAATGATATGAGGAGAATGGCACGAGGACTGATGCGCCTGCGAACGGCTGTGCCGAAATTCAGCCTACGGCTTCGCGATTGCGAACCAAATTGGAAGGTCGATGCAGGGAACAGCCGGCTGGATAGCCGCCGGCTTTCTCCACCCCGGCAGCCATGCTGCCGTTGCGCCCGCACGATTGACATATAAACGCCCCCGAACAGGCTCGCGGAAAGGGTTAACCCGCCTTAAGGGCCCCCGGTGAGTTGTGCTGACCGGAGCTTGTCCGAAGCCTGTATGCTTACGTTGAGGAATATGTCTGCGTATCGCAAGGAATTTTCTTTGAAGGTCTGGTATTCTTAAGTTGTATTCGACCCAATGGATAATGTTGCGAATGAAGCATCAAGCCGCTGACGCGGTATCTTCAATCCAATTCTTTTATCGAGTCATTTCGTGTTCAACTCACCCTGAGCAATTCCTTTTATACGGCCTCGGCAGACCCGACTGCCGGAAGGCAGAATTCTCCGCCCCATATAAGGGCGCCCAGGATAGAGAGCGCACACATGCATCGTGAGACAGCGAAGCGCGGCTGGCTCGCTTGTCGAAATAATGACCGGAATGACCACGTCACCATCCCGGCAGACTTCCGATGCCAGAACTTGCCTTCCCGCAAGCCATGCCTCCGCCACGTCCCGCGTGCAAAGAGCCCAACCTCCATAGCCGACCACGCGCCCTTCCTGAATTGCAAAGGCGTAATGACGTCTTTGAACCTGGCCGACAATCGTGCTCATGAGCCGATCGGCTCGGAAAGTTCCGAAAGGGGGGCGGGCGGCGACATAGGCAGCAGCAAGGCCAATCGCAGCATTAGGGTCTTTGTGCTGCCTCGCGATAATCTTGTTTGAGGAAACAGCATCGAGGTTCTTCAGGTTCAAGTACATGCTCCTCCTTACAGGAGATAGTTGGTCCTTTTGAGGCTGATGGTTCTGCAATCTAGCTGCAAGGTCAAAGTTGCGTCGAGCTCCCTTCCTGAAGCGCACTGAGTATTTGCCGCCGGAGCTTCTAAAGCGCCGGTGCTCTTGGTGTAGCCGCTTCGGAGTTGCCGCTGATAAAGCCCTATCTGAGCGGAACCTGTGCGATGGCATTGAGGATCCGACCCTCGGAAGCTCCTGCCGGAGCCTAGGTCGCGGACTCACAACTGCGCAGCCAGATCTGGTGTGAAGTAAAGCCTTAGCCTTTTCTAAGGGACGATAGCGCATGTTGGTGTGGTGTGCGTACATCGCCTATTTGTTCTCCCTCCTGGAGTAGGGCCGCTGCGGGGCGTCTCGCCGGAATGGCTCCAGCCTGGTCGTCTGATCGGCCTGCCTTCTGCCACAAACACCCTAGCACCCCCTTCCGGTGGGCTAAGGCCACGCTTACCTGTAGGCATGCCGCCTCCTGCCCAGTGCCCATATGGCAGCATCATCACAGGGG
>NZ_JAAAXJ010000035.1 GCF_009910705.1 Microvirga arsenatis | reverse complement strand
CGAACGGCATCGTAATCAGGCCGGAGGGCGACGGGAATGGACATGGCAAACCTCCTCGCTTGCCATGTTGAATCACATCTCAGGCACTTTGAGGCTGCGACGAGTCGCTCTCTCTAAGACGGGGTATAAACTATGGATGTATCAACGGACCCGTGAGAAATTCATTAGAATTAATATAATTTACTTATTAAAACGATTATAATTTGGAAGACGCAGCGTGTCGGCTCAATCACATAGATCGCGATTGGATAGCTGCTGGGGAATCCATATCGCGGCGCACCGCGCGTTTCTGAAGCCTCTTTTGAGCAGTTCTAAGTGCATGAAGTCATGGCCATTTATTTAGGGTATGCGCTTGACGGACCGTGGTTTGCGGTCCAACAAGCCGTGCAGGAACGACGGGCTCTCACTGAACGGTACCACTTAGTGCAAGAGCGATAGCCCCGACCAGACACTGCAGTGTCGATAGTATCGATGATTCGGACGAAAAGAATTGAGTGTCCATCTAGAAGCTTTCGCGAGCCCTCGATCCTTGAGACAAGCCCGATGCGAACAGCGCCCATCGATCACCCAATGACCTGGAACCGACGCAGCTTCCTCGGAGCAGCGCTGGGCATGCCGTTCTTGAACATGGCTCGCGCATCAACTCCCGGTCGTGTTGCTGTTGTCGATTGGGCGATGCTCGAAACCTTGGTCGCCATCGATGTTGTCCCGGTCGCCGCACCCGAACTCATCCAATTCCGGAAAATCGCTCATGAGCCGCCGATCCCACAGCAGGTCGCGGATCTTGGCCTTCGCGGCTCTCCGAATTACGAGATGCTGCGCCTATCGCAGCCAGATCTGATCGTGAGTTCGCCGTGGTTCGCATGGGCAGAGCGCAACCTCAGCCGCATTGCACCAGTCGTTTCCCATTCGATTTACGAGCCAGGCCGCCTGCCCTATGCGCCCGCCGAACAGGTGACCATCGCCTTGGGCGATCGGCTTGGTCGCACGAGGCAGGCCCGAGCCTATATCGATGCAGCCTCCCAGGACATCGAACAAGCCCGGCGCCAACTGGCTGGCAAGGTGGCAGGACCTTTCTTTCTGATCAACCTGGGCGACGCTCGGCACTTCCGGGTTTTCGGATCGGACAGCATGTTCGGTGACGTGCTTCAGCGTCTCGGCCTTGAGAATGCATGGACGCGCCCCACCAGTTATGCGGCTGCCGCGCCCATTCCGCTCGAAACCCTCGCGGATGTGCCGGACGCGACGATCATCGTGATTTCCCCCATTCCTCCGGATGCTCAAGCCACCCTGACCCGGAGCACGCTCTGGAATGCTCTGCCGGCCGTCCGGGGTAACCGCGTGACGATCCTCAAGCCCATCAATCCCTTTGGAGCCCTTCCAGCTGCGCGGCGCTTCACGCGTCTTCTGACCGAAGCTCTCCTTGCATCCAGGGTGCATGCGCATGGTTAGAGCACATGCACCTTTTCCCTTTCAGACGCTCTTGATCGTCGCAGCCTCGGCTTCAGCGGGGTTGTGCTGCTACCAGATCGTACGCTTGCTGCCACTCGCCGATGCTTCCGATCTGAATCGCATCATCCTGTTCAATAGCGTTCTCCCTCGTGCTGTAGTCGCGCTTCTTTCCGGCGCAGCACTCGGCTTGTCAGGAGCTCTGCTGCAGCAGGTGCTGCGCAATCCCATTGCAGATCCTTCAACGCTTGGCATCTCGGCGGGTGCGCAGCTTGCTATGGCGGTCGCCACACTCTTTGCACCGTCACTCATGGAGACAGCCCGTGAGACCATCGCCTTGAGTGGCGGTGTCACCGTGATGGCACTCCTGATGTTCATCTCCTGGAAACACGATCTCGAGCCCATGACCGTCGTTCTTGGGGGCATGGTGATCTCTCTGATCGCGGTGGCTTTGAGCTCCACCCTAGTCCTGGCCAACGGCGAGTATATGATGTCCCTGCTGATCTGGGGCAGCGGATCGCTCGCCCAGCAGGGCTGGGAGCCGAGCCAAGCGTTGGCTACAGCTTTGGCAGTGTCGATTGCGGCCTCCATGCTCCTTCTACGTCCCCTCGGCATCATCGGGTTGGATGAGGGGAGTGTGCGCAGCCTCGGCGTCTCCCTCCTTCCAATCCGCCTGACGATCCTCGGCATCGCGGTATGGCTTGCCGCAACCGTGACGTCCTATGTCGGCGTCGTCGGCTTCATCGGTCTGGCCGCACCAGCCCTCGCCCGGATCTGCGGCGTGCGGACCCAAAGAGGCATCATCCTGGTGGCACCGCTGATCGGTGCCGCGATCCTCTGGCTCGCAGACGGCATCGTTCAGCTCCTTGCGGGCGGCTCCGCCGAAATGGTGCCGACCGGTGCCGCGACAGGCCTGCTGGGAGGTCCGGTGCTGCTTTACCTCCTGCGGCGTCTTCGGCTCAGCACCCGTCCGCCGACTGCCTCAATTCCCGCCTCCCCGCGAAGGCTGAATCGCCCACTCAGGGGGCTCGCGGCGATAGCGCTTGTCGCCGCGAGCCTGGTGACTCTCGCTCTCTTTATCGGACGCGGGCCCGAAGGCTGGAATTTTGCAGTTGGCTCCCTTTTCGTCGATCTTCTGCCGTTTCGGGCTCCCCGGATCGTGGCAGCCTTTGCAGCAGGAGGCATGCTGGCGGCCGCGGGCACGATCCTTCAGCGGATGACCGGTAACCCGATGGCGGGTCCGGAAGTGCTGGGCGTCAGCGCGGGAGCCGGTGTCGGGCTTGCGGCTGTTCTTTTCACCCTGTCCGATCACACCATGAGCACAAGGTTCGCAGGCGCCGCGATCGGTGTGTTGATCGTCATGACCGGCCTGCTTGCGATCGCCGGACGACAGGCCGAGAACACCGATCGCCTCCTGCTGGGCGGTCTTGCTGCAGGAGCACTCTGCAACGCGATCGTCAACGCCGTCATGATAACCGGCGACATCCGGGCCTTCCAGCTTCTGGCCTGGATCAGTGGCTCTACCAATGAGGTCGGATGGCCGGAAGCATTGATGGCCCTCACGGTGGCTTTGGTGCTGCTGCCACTCGTGCCGTTGACGATCCGATGGCTCGACATTCTTCCGCTCGGAGCCGTCTCGGCTCGATCGCTAGGGATGCCGCTTCGCTCGAGCCGTGCCGTGCTCATTCTGATCGCCGCAGGGCTCACAGCCGCGGCATCGCTCGTCGTCGGCCCCTTGAGCTTCATCGGCCTTATTGCTCCTCACATGGCTCGCCTGCTCGGCTTCAGCCGGGCTCACCACCAGCTGGCTGCGGCAATCCTGATCGGAGCCGGACTGATGACAGGATCCGACTGGCTCTGCCGGGTTGTCGCTTTCCCATACCAACTTCCCCTTGGGCTTTTTGCCGCTCTGGTTGGCGGGCCCTACTTCGTCTGGCTCCTGCACCGCAGAGCCTAGCACCGCCACGCCAGGCTGAGGACGAGACCAGGACCACGGCTGTTCCTTGCGCTGAAGCCCCTATTGCTCGTCCCGGCGCACCACAGGCTATGGAAACGCTGTGCAGCACTCTTGCCGAGTTCGGGACAGTGAACCGAGGTGGCCACTCAGCCCGGTTTGACCTGCGTGCGGGGGGCTGCGACCCAGCTTATCTGGCCTATATCAAGGTGAGCGTCACCGAGGATCTTGCAGGCCAGCGACAATCAAGTAGCGGCCCCACGGCCGTTATCATTCGTTTCGGACAACACCTTTCTTCAGGATTATGTTGCCATAGAGCCTAGTCTCGCCCGTTGAAACGATGGCATAGGCGGCACTGGCTCGCTCGTAGAAGGCAAAACGCTCAAGAGACCCAAGACGGAAATTCAAGCCTTCATGACGCGCGATGATGGCGCGGAACTCATCGAAGATCGGCTGTTCCGCCCCGGGATCGCCCACGACCTCCATGCGCCAGGCGGCCTCCGGCACGAAATCGTCGAGGGGCATCACCGACAGGATCGCGTTGGTCACGGCGGTTGCGGTCAGGCCATCGAGTCGAACGAGGCGCCGAGCCATGGCAGCTGCTGGGAAGTTGCCGTCGACAATGGCGATTTCATCGCCATGCCCCATCGAGCGCAGCACCATCAGCAGATCCGGAGACAGGAGAGGGTCAATGCTCTTGAGCATGGCAGACTTACCCTGGATTGTACTGGCGGCTCGCCTCTGGATCATCGGTCGAGTAGGCCAGAGATGCTAGTTCATCCCAGACAGCCTGCGGAACAGGACAGCGTGCCCACTCGAGCGTCTGAGCGACTCGCTCCGGTTTGCTGACGCCGCAGATCGTCGAGGTGATCCGCTCGTCGCGCATCGAGAACTGCAGGGCGACGGCGCCAGGGGGAACACCATGCTTGGCGCAGATGGTTTCGATCCGGCGGATCGGATCGAGCACTTCCTCTGAGGCCTCCTGATAAACGTAGCGTCGATAGGAGTCGGAGCCCTTCGCCAGGACACCTCCCGCGTAGGGGGCCGCGTTGAGAACGGCAATGCCCTTCGAATGCGCGAAGCTGATCATGACGTCCGCATTGCGGTTGGCCAATGTAAACCGGTTATGGGTGATCATCGCGTCGAAGTCCCAGTCGCGCAGAAGCGGCATCATGACGTCGACCGGACCTGCGGCGAGGCCGACCGCTTTGACCAAACCTTCCTCCTTCATCTTGAACAATTCCGGGAGAGCTCCCTGAGCGCCTGTGGCGACCTCCAGCGAGTCGGCATGCTCCGGATCATGAAGATGAAGGAGATCGATGCGGTCGAGGCCAAGTGCCTTGAGGCTTTCCTCCAAAGATCGCCGAGCCTGAGAGGCGTCGAAGCGGTTTGTTTCCGGGTCGCGATCCAGCTTGGTAGAAAGGACAAATCCTTGCGGCAATCCCCCGCGCTCACGGATGACATCACCGATCCGTTCCTCGCTGCGACCGAAACCGTAGATGCGGGACGTATCGAGAAAGTTCACAGGACCCGAGAAGATGGCCCGCACCGTTTCCCGGGCTCTGTCCTCACTGACGTCATAGCCGTAGGTTCCGGGCATATCCCCCAGAGAGGAGGTGCCAAAGCAAATCCTTGATACCGACAGATCCGTGCGGCCGAGCAGGGTTCTCTCAATCGGGTCGCAGGGCATCTGATCACTCCGTTCATATCTCTAGACAGTTTCGATCCGGGTCCGACGAGGAATAGGTTCAAGCCTATGGTGCCGATTCCTGGCAGGCAAGCGATGAAGCGTCTGGAGCGATGCCTCCGCAGGATAGAAACTCTATTACATGCAGCATCCGGCCGGCTTCTCCCGGCCACATTTCCAGTTGCTTGCCTCTGGTGTTCATGAATATCATCCTCGCAAGAAAAGCCTTCGAGCTTTCGATCCAATCCGAAACCCGAAGGAGCTGCGGAGAATAGCTCCAGGGTGCGGACCGTCACAGGGGGCGGTCGGGAGGAGCAGATGCAAATACAGGACGAGATCCTGTTGGCGTCCGCAACGATTTGGCGCTCAAGTTGCCCAACTGCCGTCGCATCGCTGCGCACAGAGGCTTTCAGTCTCATGGGCCTTGCTCATCCAGACACCGTGTCAGCTCATTGCTCGATCTCTTGGCAGCTAATCCTTTTGATGGCGCCAGGACAGACGGAACGTTGCGCATGACGCCGCTTGTCACGATCAGGGATCTCGACAAGTCATTCCCCGGCGTGAAAGCTCTCAAGAAGGCTCGTTTTGAACTGCTCCCGGGCGAGGTCCACGCCCTCATGGGAGAGAACGGTGCCGGCAAGTCGACCTTGATGAAGGTGCTTGCCGGCATTTACGAGAAGGACTCAGGCGACATTCTCATGGACGGCAAGCCCGTCGATATTCCGTCGCCGCGGGCTGCGCAGGACCTTGGAATCAGCATCATTCATCAGGAGTTGAACCTGATGAATGACCTCACCGCCGCACAGAATATCTTCATCGGCCGTGAGCCCAAGCGGGCGATGGGCCTCCTGCTTGACGAGGGAGCCCTGAACCGGTCAGCCGCTGAAATATTCGCGCGCATGCATCTGGCGCTCGATCCTCGCGCCGAGGTTGGCGAACTCACGGTCGCCATGCAGCAGATGGTCGAAATCGCCAAGGCTCTATCCTTCAGGTCGAAAGTCTTGATCATGGATGAGCCCACGGCTGCCCTGAACAAAGCGGAGATTGCAGAGCTGTTCGGGATCATCCGCCAGCTCAAAGCCGAAGGTGTCGGCATCGTCTACATCTCCCACAAGATGGATGAGCTGAAGGAAATCTCGGATCGGGTCACCGTCATGCGCGATGGCGAATATGTCGGAACGGTGCCGACCGCTTCCACGAGCGTCGACACGATCATATCGATGATGGTCGGACGCAGCCTGACCGAGACAAAGACCGATGTTCCCGACCTGTCGAGCCATGACGTGGTGCTTGAAGTGCGCAATCTGCGGCGAGGCAACGCCATCCAAGACGTCAGCTTCAAACTGCGGAGGGGCGAGATTCTCGGCTTTGCAGGCTTGATGGGAGCCGGTCGTACGGAAGTTGCTAGGGCGATCTTCGGGGCCGATCCGCTTGACGGCGGGGACATCATCGTCAGAGGCCAGCGGGCGACGATCCGCTCCCCCAGAGACGCCGTGCGGCTTGGCATCGGCTATCTGTCTGAAGACCGGAAGCGTTTTGGACTGGCGACCGGCATGGACGTGGCCGCGAACATCGTCATGCCCTGCCTAAGCAAGTTCCTCTCCCTGAACATGATCCTCAAGACACGCGCGATCCGCGAGACGGCGCGCTCATACATCAAGCAGCTTCGGATCAAGACACCTTCTGATGCTCAGGAGGTGCGTTTCCTGTCAGGCGGTAATCAGCAGAAGATCGTGATCGCGAAATGGCTCGCCCGGGATTGCGAAATCCTGTTCTTCGACGAACCGACCCGCGGCATCGATGTTGGGGCAAAGAACGAAATTTACAAGCTCCTGAACGCCCTTGCTGCCCAAGGACGGGCCATCGTGATGATCTCATCCGAACTGCCCGAAATCCTGCGCATGAGTCACCGGATTGCCGTGATGTGCGAAGGGCGGCTCACAGGCGAGCTTCCAGCCGAGGGAGCGACCCAGGAGAACATCATGCGCCTGGCAACACAACGGCATAGCCTGACGGCGGACAGCTCGATTGCGGCGATTGGGGGACCAAGCACGTGACTACCATTGTAGAAAAGGACACGCAGTCCGTCGTCAGATCCGCCATGCTCAGTCAGGGTGCCTGGCAGAAGATTCTGGCCTTTGCAAGCCTGATTGCTCTGATGGCTGTCTTCAGCATCGCCTCGGAGAATTTCCTGCAAAGCGACAACCTGATCGGCATTCTGCAGGCAACAGCCGTGAATGGAGTTCTGGCTGTCGCCGCGACCTTCGTCATCATCACAGGTGGCATCGACCTGTCCGTTGGCACCTTGATGACGTTCTGCGCGGTCGTTGCAGGCGTGTTCCTGACCTATTGGGGGCTCCCCATGCCCGTGGGCATCCTGGCAGCCATTGCCGCAGGCGCCCTCTGCGGTTCGGTTTCCGGAACCCTTATCGCCAAGATGAAGATCCCACCATTCATCGCAACCCTCGGCATGATGATGCTGCTGAAGGGTCTTGCCCTCGTCATCTCGGGAACCAGGCCGATCTACTTCAATGATACGCCGAACTTCTCGATGATCTCCCAGGAATCCCTGATCGGCGCAGTCCTGCCCTTCCTGCCGATTCCTAACGGCGTCCTGATCCTGTTCGTGGTTGCGATCGTCTCCAGCCTCGTTCTCACGCGCACGGCCTTCGGCCGCTATACCTTCGCTCTTGGCTCGAACGAGGAAGCGGTGCGCCTCTCAGGCGTGAATACCGACTTCTGGAAGATCATCGTCTACACCGTTTCGGGAGCGATCTGCGGCATAGCCGGCCTCATCATCGCCTCGCGGCTCAACTCCGCTCAGCCTGCCCTCGGGCAAGGATATGAACTTGATGCCATTGCCGCCGTGGTCATCGGCGGGACTTCCTTGAGCGGAGGCCGCGGCACCATTCTCGGCACGATCATCGGCGCTTTGATTATCAGCGTGCTCACGAACGGCCTGCGAATTCTCTCGGTCGCCCAGGAGTGGCAGACCGTCGTGACCGGGATCATCATCATTCTCGCCGTGTACGCCGATATCTTGCGCCGCAAGAGCTAAGGGCTTTCAACTCTCGATCAAGAAGGAGCAGACGAAACCGCAGCAGCCCACCCATCCCCTACAATCCCGAGCTCCGGGCAGTCGGGGTCCGCAACGAACGATATTCAGGAGGAACAGATGTGGAGTAGACGCAATCTGATCGGTGCCATCGGCATTGGAGCGCTCATCGGCTATTCGGGTCCCTTAGCGGCCCAGGAGATCTATATCCCTCTCATCTCAAAGGGCTTTCAGCATCAGTTCTGGCAGGCCGTCAAGGCCGGGGCCGAGCAGGCTGCCAAAGAGCATAACGTGCGCATCACTTTCGAAGGACCGGATAGCGAGACCATGGTCGACAAGCAGATCGACATGCTCTCGGCCGCACTCGCCAAGAACCCGAAGGCGATCGGCTTTGCGGCCCTGGACAGCCAGGCGGCGATCCCGCTCCTGCGCAAAGCACAATCCGCCAAGATCCCGGTCGTGGCCTTCGACTCCGGCGTCGACAGCGACATCCCGGTAACGACGGCGACCACGAACAATCTTGCGGCTGCAGCATTGGCAGCCGACAAGATGGCGGAGCTCATCGGCGGAGAAGGCGATATCGCTCTCGTTGTGCACGATCAGACCAGCCGCACGGGCATCGATCGGCGCGATGGCTTCGTGAACCGGATCAAGGAAAAGTACCCCAAGATCAACATCGTGAGCGTCCAATACGGGTCCGGCGATCACCTCAAATCGACGGAGATCACGAAGTCGATCCTCCAGGCCAACCCCCGCCTCAAGGGTATCTTCGGTGCCAACGAGGGATCGGCCATTGGTGTGGTGAACGGCGCTCGAGAGATGAACCGGAAGATCGTGATCATCGGCTACGATTCCGGAAAGCAGCAAAAGCAGGCGATCCAGGATGGCCTCATGGCCGGAGCCATCACCCAGAACCCTGTTGGCATCGGCTACAAGACGGTCGAGGCAGCCGTGAAGGCCCTCAAGGGCGAGAAGCTTGAGAAGGTGATCGACACCGGCTTCTTCTATTATGACAAGTCGAACATGAAAGATCCGAAGATCGCATCCGTCCTGTACGATTGAGCGCTGCTTCTGGGAGAGGGATCAACCCCTCTCCCGCCTTCCCCTGCCGTGGCGCTGCCGCCAATCCGAGGCGAAAGATGAGCCATCCTCCACGTATCGACTCCCACATGCATGTCTGGCAGTTGTCGCGGGGGGACTATGGCTGGCTCACCCCTGACCTTTCTGCCATCTATCGCGACTTCACGATTGAAGACGCCCGAGCGTGCTGGACGCAAGCGGGGATCGATTACGCAATCTTGGTTCAGGCAGCACCGACCCTCGAGGAAACGCGCTATCTCCTCTCAGTCGCAGAGAGCGAACCCCAGGTCAAAGGTGTTGTCGGCTGGATCGACATGCTGGCACTCGATGCCGTTAGCCATCTGGAACGCCTAGCCTCCAACAAGCTGCTTCGGGGTATCCGCCCCATGCTGCAGGATATTCCGGACGATGGCTGGATGCTGAAGGCCGAGCTGACTCCGGTCTACAGGGCACTTGTCGAACTCCGCCTATGCTTCGATGCCCTTGTTCTCCCGCGACATCTTGCCAATCTTTCGCGACTGATCGACCGGCACCCGGACCTGAAAATCGTCGTCGACCATGGTGCCAAGCCGCCGATCGGCGAGCGTCTGGACCTGTGGCACAAAGATCTTGCGCGTCTGGCGAGTATCCCCCACGTCCATTGCAAGTTCTCAGGTCTTGTGACCGAGTGCCGAGGGAAAACCTCGGCGGAGGCCCTCGAACCCGTCGCTCAGGCACTTCTGGCGCTGTTTGGGCCAGAGCGGCTGATGTTCGGCAGCGACTGGCCAGTTTGCACCTTGCGCAGCAGCTACGTTCAGTGGTGGCAGTGGGCGCAGGAGCTTACCGCCCATCTGCCTGCAAACCAGAGGAACGCCCTCTTCGGAGGCACCGCTCACCGCTTTTACGGCCTGTCGTGACGTCTAGAGTGCCAGGACGACCAGAGAAGGGTAAAACGTCAGTTTCCGATTGCCGCGGTTGTCAGGGTTGCCACGCACACTGATCGGGGAAGCACGGGTGAGCCAGGTGGGGCTGGATCAAGGAGCAAGGCGCTCTTGATTGAAGCTTGCACAACATTTCAATCCAAGGACTGTTCCTGCGCCTACCCCTTGTAGCCGAAATATCGCGGCAGCCAGAGAACGACCTCCGGCACGAAGATCATCAGCAGCAGAGCTGCAACCAGAATCCCAATGAACGCCCATATTTCGCGAATGATGTCCCGCAGCGCAATTCCTGTCAGTCCGCTCATGACGAACAGCAGTACTCCGTAAGGAGGAGTGATGAGACCGATCATGATGTTGACGACGATGACAACGCCGAAATGAACGAGGTCGATGCCGAGCGCCCTCGCCGCCGGCAGGAACAGCGGCACAAGGACGAGCAGCATCGTCGTAGCGTCGAACAGGCAGCCGAGTACCAAGAAGAGCAGGTTGACGAGCAATAGGAAGACGAGCGGAGAAACATCGAGACCGTCGAGGAGACGGCCTACCTGCTCGGGGAGTCGTTCCGAAGCCACAATATAGTTGAAGATCATGGCGCCGGCGATGAGGAGGGCCACCACGCTGGTCGCCTTGCTCGACTCCACCAAGACCTTGAAGCCCTCCTTCCATGAGAGCTCCCGGTAGAAGAGAACGGCCAGCACAAGTGCATAGGCTGCTGCGATCGCGGCCGCTTCTGTCGGCGTCGTCGCTCCGCCGTAGATACAGTAGAGCAGGATCACCGGCATCAGAAGCGCAGGGAACGCTCGATACGTCGTCCTTGGGATCTCGCTCAGAGGTATCCCCTCCCCTCTTGGGAAGTTCCTCTTTCGAGCGACAAAGCCCACGAGCCCCATCTGGGCCAAGCCCATGATCAATCCAGGAATGACTCCGCCAAGAAACAGATATCCGACTGAGGTATCGGAGACGACTGCATAGATGACCATCGGGATCGATGGCGGAATGATGGGGCCGATGGTCGCCGAGGACGCGGCAACGGAGGCTGCAAATCCTGGCGGAATGCGTCCCTGCTTGATCATCATCTGAGTCACGAGCTTGCCAGGCCCCGCCGCGTCCGCGATCGCCGAGCCGGACATCCCTGAGAAGATGATGCTGACCAAAATGTCGACTTGGGCGAGGCCGCCCCGGAAGCGGCCTACGAGCGCCTGACAGAACATGAAGAGACGATCGGATACGCCACTGGCGTTCATGATGTTGGCCGCCAGGATGAAGAGCGGCACCGCCAGCAGCACAAACGAATCGTAAAGACCGTTGAGAATCTGCTCGCTGAACAAACCAACGTCGCGGCCGGAGGCAACGAGGTAGCCGATGGACGCCACGAACATTGCGAAGGCGACAGGCATCCCCAAAAGGGCTAGGCTGAAGAAGGCCACGAGCGTCAGAATGAAGATAACGCTCATGGCTCAAAGTCTCCGCTCGTCCTGAGTTCGCCCTGCCACGAGCGGCTGAGAAGACGCCAGACACGCAGCAGAGCACCGAGCGCCACTGCAATTACGAAGATCACGAAGATGGAATAGAGGATATCGAACCGCAGCCCGATGACAGGGCTCTTCTCGATCTTCATGAAGGTCACATAATCGATCGTCGCCGGGAGGGCTGCGATGAATGCAATTCCAGTCAGCACTGTCAGAACGATGGCGAGCACCCGCCGCCGAGCGGGGGGAAGGGCCAAGAACAACATGTCGAACGTGATGTGCTCCTGCTCCCGCAGCAAGAACGCCGCGCACCAGAACACAATCCAGATATAGGCGATCAGTACGAATTCCTGCGTCCATGCCACCGGGTCATTCAAGACGTAACGGGTGAAGACCTGGAGAAGAAACGCCCCGAACATCGCCACGAACAGGATCGCGGCAACCAGTTCGGCCAGGTAACGCAGTCGGGTGCGGATGGCATGCATGGCAGTTCACGAAATGGTGCCGAAGCATGACGGGCCTTCGGCTGCCGCACTACTCGGAAGGGTTGAGCGACTTTGAGCGGTTTCTTCGGAAGCTGGGGCCTCCGAAGCATCCTGGCCTAGGTCGAGACGATCCGCTTACTTGATCGCGTTGATCCGATCGACCATTCCCTTCGGCCAAGCCTTGGACAGGTCGGATTCGAGATATGTCTTTTGTACCTGTGTGCGGAAAGCCTCGACATCGGGCTTATAGACCTTCAGGCCCTGCGCTTTGAAGAAGTCGGCCAGTTCTGTCTCTTCCTTGATGCGGTTCTCGTTGTTGAAACGAACCGCCGCCTTGGCGGCATTCACCACAGCGGCCTTCTGCTTGTCGTCGAGCTTCTTCCACGTGGAGCCGGCCATCGACAAAAAGATCGCATCCACCAGATGATCCGTGAGCACGATCTGCTTAGTGACCTCATAGAACTTCGCCGCGCGAACGGTGGGGAGCGGATTATCTTGGCCGTCGATCGCGCCGGTCTGCAGGGCTGTATAGATCTCACCGAATGCAACCGGCAGCGGGTTGGCACCGAGAGCCTTGCCCAGGAACAACCAGGTATCTGACCCAGGCATGCGCAGCTTTACCCCTGCGAGATCGGCTGGAGTTTTGACCTCTTTTTCCGTTCTCAGGTTCAACTGACGGGTTCCGAGGTAGCCGACGTCGAGGATTTTGATCCCCATCTTGTCTTCGACGAGGCGATACATCTCCTGGCCGACATCGCTCCCGAACACCTTCATCTGATGGTCGGGATTTCGCAGCAGGTAGCCGGCGGTGAAGATGGACCATTCCGGAACCTGCTTGGAGATGTCGAATGCCGAGATCATCGCCATCTCAAGGTTGCCGCGCTGCATGGCGGCAGGCTCGGTACCCTGCTTGAACAACGTGCCGTTCAGGTGAATCTCTACATCGAACTGCCCCGGAGCGGCCTTCTCCAGTTCTTGTTTGAACACCGGGAGCATCTTGGCATGCCAATCGGCCTCCACGGCAGGCGTTGAGATGCGGAGCTTGACCGGATCAGCGGCGTGGGCTGGGACTGAAGCTGCTATGGCAGCGGTCGCGACTGTCCCGATGAACAGGCGCCGTGAGAGCGAAGCGAACATTGTTGTCCTCCCAAAGGTCGTTGGCTGGTTCAGGGTGTTATCGAACTCACCCTTGCTTCCACATCCTGCACCGGCAATCCCGCACTTGTAAATATCTGACATCATACTAACATGTCAGATATCCAAGAACGACCTGCTCCCCAGACCAAGATAGGGATCCTTGATGTGACTGTGCCCGCCGACTACTTCGGCCTCTCCGCCGCAATGGTAACGCCTTTCCGCACAAACGAGGCCCTTGACCTCTCACGATTGGCGGAGCACGCGAAGTGGTGCCTTTCCAATGGATGCGCCAGTGTCACAGTATTTGGAACGACAGGTGAAGGCGCCTCGGTCGGAATGTCAGGTAGAGAGCAGGTCTTGGGAGCGCTCGCCGCTGCTGAGATCACCGGGGAGAAGGTCGTATATTGCCTTGCTGCATCCTCGGCACACGAGGCCGTCTTGCAGGGACGCATGGCGATGGACTTCGGCTGCCGTGGCCTCCTGATGACCCCACCCTTCTACTTCAAGGGTGTCACTGATGAGGGGCTCTTCTCCTGGTTCGGATCCGTTCTGGAAAAGCTGGGATCGGCGGCACGCGGCGTCATCCTCTACAACATTCCGTCGGTCACGCAGATCTCGCTCTCAGTTGAACTGATCGACCGCCTCAAGAAGCAGTTTCCTGGCATTGTAACGGGCATAAAAGATTCGTCGGGCGATTGGGAATACACGAAGCGCCTCCTCGACAGGCACCGGGATCTCGCGATCCTGATAGGAGACGAGCGCTACCTTGCAGAGGGCGTCCGAAGAGGCGGGCAAGGGGCCATCTCGGGCCTTGCTAATGTTTGTCCCGGCTTTCTCCAACCGTTGGCTATGATCGGACAAGAGGACGAGCGGATCAACAGGCTTGTCGACGAGGTCCTGAAGTATCCGGTCACACCTGCGGTGAAAGCCCTTGTCGCACACCGAACAGGAGATGCGGCCTGGCTGAATGTCAGGTCACCGCTCCTCCGGATATCGGCTGCGGATGCCGAACGACTAGGCTCGTTCTATGACCATCTCTTCGCGGAAAAGGCAGCTTAGCGAGGTGAGGATGGAGGAGATTGATTCAGGTGGAGCTGGTCACAAGCTTCGAGAGAAAGCCTATGATCGATTCACGCACCATCTGCTGGCAAGAGACATCCGCCCTGGACAGTTCATCTCGCAACGCCAACTCGTCGAGCTGACCGGCCTGTCGCTTGGAGCCATCCGGGAACTCGTGCCTCGACTCGAGTCGGAAGGTCTCATCAAGACGGTCCCACAGCGGGGCATGCAGGTTGCTCATGTCGACTTGAGTCTTGTTCGGGATGCGTTCCAGTTCAGGCTCTTCATGGAGAGCGCTGCGGTCGCAATCTTTACCACAGAAGCAAGTGATGCCACGCTCGCCCAACTGAGGCATGAGCATGAGAGCATTCTGGCCGATCAACGCGGAGGCGTCACGGCAGATCTCGTAGCCCGAGCCCAAACGGTGGACTGGAGCCTGCACTGGACGATCATCGCATCCCTCGGCAACGCCATCATTGCCGATGCCTATCGGGTCAACTCCATCAAGGTGCGCCTCATCCGACAGGAGCAAACACTTCTATCCGGAGCCCTGGTCACGCCCGTGATGCAGGAGCATATGGCTATCATCGAGGCGATGGAAACGCGCGATCCACGCCGCGCTGTTGCAGCGATGGAGGCCCATATCAACAGCGCGAGGAACCGAGCTCTCGGCCTTCGGTGACCGCGCGATGTCACGGCACTTTTGATCAGGTTCTCTGATTTAAGTGCCGAAGCTTGAGCAAGACCCTCAGCTACAAGCATCATCGGTTTCCGCCCTAAATCGTCGCCCATGCGATCTGGTTACACTTCCGATTCCCTTTGAGCCTATGGTTGGTCGAAGCGGAGCTGCCCGTCCAAAAGACCTGCTGAGCAAACCCGTCTCGCTCTCTGAGGTATTGAAGCCTCACCGAAATCCGAGAGAGCGTATGTCGCTACCGGTTGGGGCAGCAGTTCGACGACCTGGGTGCTGCTGCCCAAGGAGCGAAACATTCGGCGGGCGAGATCGGAACGGATTGGTTGTCAAAGGCGCAAAGGTCCCTTTCATGCCCTGCCGGATCCCCGTCGTCACAGTCCGATCAATAGGTTGACGGGCTCGGAGCAGCACGGGGAACGCAGGACTTGGTCAGCTATGACTGGCGAGTGATCGACGTGCTGCTGGTGCTTCCATCCGAAAAGTCAGCCCCGGTGAGGATCGACCTGATTTTCTGTGCCAGGGCATCCACAGCAAAAGGCTTCGTGATCATCTGCATCCCCGGCTCCAGAAAGCCCGCCGCCAAGGTGGCATTTTCAGCATAACCCGTGATGAACAGGACTTTGAGATCAGGACGGCGCTCCCGCGCGGCATCGGCGAGCTGGCGCCCGTTCAGACCTGGCAGGCCCACATCCGTAATCAGAAGGTCGATATGTGCCTTCGACTGAAGCACTTTGAGACCTTCCGGTCCGTCTGCCGCCTCCAGGGTCCGGTAGCCGAGATCCTCCAGCACCTCAAGGATGAGACCTCGTACGACCGGCTCGTCCTCAACGACCAGCACCGTCTCGCCAGACTGCGCCAGTGGCGCCTCAGCGAGGGTCGCCGCCTCGATCTCCGCTTCGGTCTCACCGCGGTAACGCGGCAGATAGATCTTGATGGTCGTGCCCTGACCGATCTCGCTGTAGATCCTGGCATGCCCCTCCGACTGCCGGGCAAACCCGTAGACCATCGATAGCCCAAGCCCGGTGCCCTGCCCGATAGGCTTAGTGGTGAAGAATGGATCGAACGCTCTTTCGATCACGTCCTGCGACATGCCTGTTCCCGTGTCCGTCACGCAGATGCAGACATATTGGCCCGGGTTCACATCCCGCTGAGCGGCCACATAGGCATCGTCGAGATGTGCGTTGCAGGTCTCGATGGTGAGCTTGCCGCCGTCCGGCATCGCATCTCGGGCATTGATGACGAGGTTGAGAAGCGCGCTCTCCAACTGGTTCGGGTCGCATAAGGTCGGCCAGAGACCACCCGCCAGCACGACCTCCAGGATCACTGTCTCGCCCACGGTGCGCCGGAACAGGTCCTCCAAGGATGCAACCAGTCCGTTCGCCTGGACAGGCTTGGGATCGAGCGGCTGCCGGCGAGCAAAAGCCAGCAGGCGGTGGGTGAGAGCTGCTGCGCGATTGGCAGATGTAGTGGCAGCCGTCATGTATCGGTTCACCGTATCGAGCCGCCCTTGCGAGATGCGGGTGCGCAGCATGTCGAGGGAGCCGATAATCCCTGTCAGAAGATTGTTGAAGTCATGGGCAATGCCTCCGGTGAGCTGGCCCACCGCTTCCATCTTCTGCGCCTGACGCAGAGCCTCTTCCGTCTGCCGGAGGGCCTCGGCTGCTTCCCGCTCTGCCGTGATGTCGCGGCCGATCGCATAGAACAGTCCCTCTTTCGGCACCGCCGTCCAGGAGATCAGGCGATAGCTGCCGTCCTTCGTCCGGAAACGGTTCTCGAACCGGAACGTCCGCACCCCTTGATCAAGCCTCCCGAGTTCCGCCAATGTGCTCTCGACATCATCGGGATGGATCAGCCCGAGAAAGTTGCTGGCCAGCAGTTCCTTCTCTGACCAACCGAGCATCGAGGTCCAGGCCGGATTGACGGCGACCAATGTTCCATCAGACCGGCATACATCCATCAGATCGGTGCTGAGCTGCCAGATCTGGTCCCTTTCCCGGGTTCGTTCCTCAACCTGGACCTCCAGGGTCTCGTTGAGGCGTCGCAAGGCCTCCTCGGCCCGGCGGCGTTCCTCGATCTCGCGCTGGGCCTTTTGGAACAGGCGGGCATTGTCGATAGAGACAGCCGCCCCCGCGGCGAGCGCGGCCATGAGCCGCTCCGAGCGTTCGTGGAACATGCCAGATTGTGCGTGACCGAAGAACAGGCCGCCGATCACCTCACCCGATCGAGATGTCACGGGAACGGCTAGATAGCTGCGGACAGGCAAATGGCCTACCGGCATACCCCGGTGTGGCTCCGAGTGTCCGTAAGCCGGGTCCTGTGTGATATCATCCGAGCGCACGATCCCTTCGCCGGCAAAGGTCGGCGCGAACACCTTGGTGTTGCGTGGCATCGGGAACTTGGAGAAGGCCTCCCGCGGAACACCGGAGATGGTGTAGAGCATGTAGCTCTCGCCGGCCTCGTTCTCCACGTTGTAGAAGAAGGCTCCGAACTGGGCTCCGGTGAGTTCGACACCCGCATCCGTCACCCGTTGCACCAACCGGTCGAGGTCGAGCTCGGATGCGACCGCAGCAAGAGCGGTGTTCAGGACCTCCAGAGCCTGGGTTTCCTCCTGCAGAGCATCCTGACTGACGCGCCGCTCGTGGATGTCCTCTGTCGTGCCATACCACTTGATGATCTGCCCGTCCGGGCCGCGGCGGGGAGAGGCACGCGAGTGCATCCAGCGATACTCGCCGGAGCGCATGCGAGCGCGGTGTTCGATGTCGTAAGGCTCGCCGGTCGCCACAGAATGCGCCCACACCTTGAGGGACGGCTCCAGATCGTCAGGGTGCATGGCCTGCGCCCAGGTCTCTCCCAGCCCTGTGGTGCCGGTCCAGTCCTGCCAACGCTGGGCAACGCGGTCGAGCTGACCGTCAGGGCGGGCCGTCCAGGTGACTTGCGGGTTCAGCTCGACCGTATGGCGATAATGATCCTCGGCTTCGAGCAGCCAATCCTCGGCGCGTTTGCGCTCGCTGATGTCCCGGTAGAACACAGCCAAGCCATCGGGGGCCGGATAGGCCCGGATTTCGGTCCAGGCCTCCCGCCCGTCAGGGAACGTGTACCTGTTCTCGAACATGATTGGCACACGCTCCGCCATGGCCTGCTTATAGAAGCGGCCAAGGGGAGTGTCCTCCGTTCCAGGCCAAACCTCCCAGTGGGTACGCCCGATAATCTCCGTCTCGGGCCGTGCATCCATCCGCAACCCTGCCGGGTTGATCCGGATGACGCGGAACTCTCGGTCGAGCAGCACGAAGGCCTCGTCCATGCCATTGAGAACGCCCGTCGCACGCTCCTCGCTCTGGCGCAGGGCACGTTGGCTCAGAACCTTATCCGTCGTCTCCATGCAGACGCAGAACATGCCGGCAATGGCGCCGCTCTCGTCACGCACGGGATTGTAGGAGAAACTGAACCAGGTCTCCTCCGGATAGCCGTGACGCTCCATCGGGATCCGCAGGTCCTCGTGCCAGCTCGCCTGGCCGCCTAGGGTCTGTTCGACAATGGGACTGATCTGCTCCCAGATGTCGGACCAGACCTCGGCAAAGGGCCGACCGAGCGCATGGGGATGCTTGGCGCCGAAGATCGGGATGTACTCGTCGTTGTAGAAGAATGCGAGGTCCGGCCCCCACGCCACGAACATCGGCTGCTTGGCGTTGAGCACGAGGCCGACGACGCTTCTCAGGCTCTGAGGCCAGAGGTCAGGCAGGCCGAGCGGGGATGTGCTCCAGTCATGCACCCGCATGCGGGCGCCCATCTCGCCACCACCCTCCAGGAAGGCAAGGGTATTGGGCTGAGGCCTACCATGCATTGTTTCGTCTCCTGAAGAGGCTAGGGATCCTTGCCAAACCTTATCTCGTGGTTCCGCGTGGCTACCGTCGAAGAGGGAGCACGTTGGTCGCCCCCTCTTCGTCTGCCGCAGGACCTGTTTCCAGCTCATGCAGCGGGAAGGTGATCACGCACTGCACGCCCTTCGGCTCATATGTAAGCTTCAGATCGCCTCCGACTCCAGCGCTAAACCCCTCTGGAGAAGGCGCGAGCCGAATCCTTGCCGTTCGGGTGGCGTCACAGGCGGTACTCCGCTCTCCACCCACTCGATCAGAAGATGCAGCAGATTGCTAATCGGCAGCGCCAGGGCGAATACAAGCCAGACGAAGCGGGATCGAAGAGACATGGTAACTTCGTTCCCTCTCTGGCTGCCTTCCTTTTGGGCAGCTCCCTGCTGCCCATCTAGAGCTTGGTCAGGTTTTTGCAATGGAGGGGCTGATAAGCGGGGGCACGACCCGAAGATCGTGGATCTTGCATGTCTTCCCCTGCGGATCTTATGCCCGAGCTGAAGCCAATCAGGCTCCAAGAGTTCTTCGACGCGGTGCAGCAGGCGAGCATGTTCTGGGCTGTGCTCAACGCGTCGCCAGAGAGGCCTTAGAAGCGTCGAGCCTTGTCAGCAAAGGCGAACCGGCTGAACATCCGAAGCAAACAGCGATAATGGAGGGGGCACACTCGGCGCCGGTCGTGACCGTCTCATTCTGAACAAAGACCGCAAACCACTTAGAGATTTGCGCCGAGCAAGAGACGTGGTCTAGGTTCAAAGCTGAATGACACTAAATTCGGTGGAATAGAAGGCCGTTCGATCCACTGGGCCAAGTTCTCGCCGAACTGCACTCCGGGCCATAGACTTGTACGGCTTTGCAAGGAATGCCCACGGTAAGATGGCGAGATCACGACTGATGAAGCGCATGGAAGATCTCTCGCTCTGGCTGGCCGATGAGGCGCCGCATGACACCGTCGGGGAGCTGTTCACCGGCTTCTGCCGAGCAATCATCCGGTTCGAGGTCCCCATCTGGCGCGCCTCGCTGGGCTTGGAGATCCTGCATCCGGAGGTGAGCGGCTGGCAGCATGTCTGGACAGACGAAAACCTGTCGGTGCATGCCGCCGACCGGGCCACGGCACCCACCTCCGAGTCGTATCTGAACAGTCCCACCCGGCTCGTGGACGAGACCGGGCGGCCGTTCCGCCGCCTGCTCGAGACGCCTTGCCCCGACATGCCGCTCCTCGAGGAGCTGCGCCTGGCCGGAGCGACGGATTATGTCATGTATCCCCTGTCTTTCCTGGATCAAACCCGGACCGCCGTGATCTCCTTTGCCACCCGGCAGGCCCAGGGCTTCGACACCGCGTCCCTGGAGGCGCTGGCGCTTTCTGCAAGGCTCCTCAGCCCGTATCTGGAGCGGCATGTCCTGCGCCGCATTGCCGTCGATCTGCTCGACACCTATGTAGGTCCCCGCACCGGACAGCGCATCATCGAAGGACGGGTGGATCGCGGCGCCGTCGAGATGATCGAGGCGGCGATCTGGTTCGCCGACCTGCGGGGCTTCACCCTCCTGTCCGAGCAAGCTCCCATCCCCGAGGTGCTGGCGCACCTGAACGCCTGGTTCGGCACCATCGGCGAAGTGGTGGAGGCGCATGGCGGCGAAGTGCTCAAGTTCATCGGGGATGCCGTGCTGGCGATCTTCCCGACCTCGGGCGAGCACAACCGCACGGCGGCCTGCCGGAAGGCGCTGGCGGCCGCGCAGGCGTTCTGTCAGAGAGCCGAAGCCGAAAACGTCCTGCGCCGCTCCTCGGGCCGTCCGCCGCTCGCCCACGGTCTGGCTCTGCATGTCGGGGAGGTGGCCTATGGCAATGTCGGCGCTCCGCACCGACTCGACTTCACGGTCATCGGCCCGGCGGTGAACCGGGCCAGCAGGCTCCTGGACCTGGCCAAGCGGCTCGACCAGCAGGTGCTGGTCTCGCACGCCGTTGCGCGGGAGCTGGATCAGCCTCTGGTCGATCTTGGGCGCCATCAGCTGCGAGACGTCGAGAAACCACAGCGGGTTTTTACACTGGCTCTCTAGTTCGGCCTGACCGCCCTCCCGCTCAGGCTGCCTTGCTCAGGTGCCCCTTGAGTTCGGCAATCTCGGCCCGCAGGGCCCTGATCTCGGCGATGAGGCGCTCGTCGGCATGCGCCGGGTG
>NZ_JAAAXJ010000034.1 GCF_009910705.1 Microvirga arsenatis | reverse complement strand
TGATGGGCGAAAACCAGTTGCCGAAGGTGATCGCCGGTGTCAGATTCCAGGACGGCGCCGAGATTACAACGATGCCATCACACAACGTCGCCTGATCAGCCTCGTCACCCAAAATCCGTCATAGCTCATCGACACCCCCTAACCAATAAGAATGAAGCAAAAGTTCATTACTATCATCCACGTACTAGGACTCGGACGGTTCATCAAATCACGCCTTGGTCCGAATATGGCTTGAGGATTCTGTGGAATACCAGGAGGCAAAAGCCGCCTCACGCTGGAGAGGGATTTAATTCCAGCCCAACTGTGTCTTGATGCTTCTGTTGAGGAAGCGGAGTTGTCATGACAACGGGACAAGGGGATCTGTTCGCAAGACCAGCGGCTACTAACACGCCGATCATGCCTCCGGCGACTGATCCCATCATAGTCCCCCACCTGGCGCCCTCTTTCCACCTCGCCCCTGCCGATTATGAGAATGCCGCTCATGCGCTCGAGGCCTCCGGCGACTTTCGGATCCTTCGCCGCCTGAAACCCCGTCCTGTCCTCCCGTCGCGGCCGTTGCTTGAGGGAGAGAAGATCGGGTTAATCGTCGATACGGAGACCACAGGCCTCGACAAAGCCAAGGACGAGGTCATCGAGCTCGGCATGATTGCCTTTATCTATCATGTCGAGGGCCAGGTGCGGGACGTCATCGGCACGTTCGGAGCCCTCCGTGAACCCAGCGTTCCGATCAGCCCCGAAAGCATGAAGGTCCACAGGATCACGCCGGAGATGGTCCTGGGCCAGGTCATGGACTTGGAGGCCGTCGAGCAGTTCATTGCCCCGGCGGATTTGGTCATTGCTCATAACGCCATTTTTGACCGGCCGTTCTGCGAGCACCTCACCCGAGGGTTCGCGGGCAAGGCTTGGGCCTGCTCCAACTCCGAGGTGCCCTGGGCAGCCTTTGGTTTCGAAGGATCCAAGCTTGGATACTTGATCGGCCAATGCGGCTATTTCCATCAGGGGCATCGAGCTGTCGACGACTGCCAGGCGCTTCTTGAGGTGCTTGCTCGTCCCCTCCCTGAGGGCGGCACCCTCCCCTTCGGTCACCTTCTCGCGGCTGCCCGAAAGACCACAATCCGGATCTGGGCCGATGGTGCTCCGTTCGACATGAAGGACTGTCTGAAACAGCGCGGCTACCGCTGGAACAACGGAGCGGACGGGCGCCCGAAAGCTTGGTGGACGGAAATTCCCGAGGAAGCCTATTCGGATGAACTCCGCTTTCTGCAGGCGGAAATCTACCGTTCATCGATCAAGCCAGTCCTTCAGAAGGTCACAGCTTATGAACGGTTCCGCCTTGTGTAACGGTCCGGACGTCTTTTACTTGAGCAGTCTGAAAGTATACTTAATATTACATTGTCCTCTCGTAATACGCCTGTTGCTGCTCTTCACACTACATTCGCCGGCGTTGGCGCAAGTCAAGCGAGAGATATCAGCCCTCGGCCCGTTCTCAGCCTGGGACGCGTCGACGTGCTTATTCTCGCCCAGAATACGTCGTTTGAGCTCATTGAGCGTGAGATCTCGTTGTACTCCTTAAACGCAAGGCGATTGGATCAACGATCACCCATGAGGCCTTCAGCTGGTTGCGCGGTGGCCCAGCCACGAAGGTATGGGTTGTCCAGTGTCCGAAAGGAGCTCTCATGCCCAGCCGCTTACCTCGGAGGGAGCGCCCGCGCAGAGGAGTTATCTTGGTGTTGACGTACGACGCTGTCGACAGCTTATCTCTAAAGTCCGATGCAAAGGTCGCATGCTGCTACCAGTTCGCAGCAGCATGTTGGTGTTGGTATCAATGGGAGGTCCGTTCCACATCGATCTCCGAAAATTTCGCGATATTCAACAATTATCACTGCTTACAATGCAAGCTGGAGAAGCTGTTACTTGCAAGGATCCTCAAAGTCTAGAAATGAAAGCCGCAACGGGCGTTTCAACGATGGCTTCCTCAATCACTAGCTCGAAGGTGACGCATACAGGATTGTCGCCGCGGGTGATTTCCCCGGAAGAGATCTCTCCATCCATATCGACGACGTCGATTGTAAGCCGTGCCCGCCCCTGCCTGTTCTCACTCTCAAAGTTGCCTGCGCGGATCAGTACCTCGGTGGCATGTGAGGCCACCCGCGTTCCATCGACGAAGCGCACACCATTCAGACTGCCGATGCCATAGATCTGGGCCCTTGCGATCCCGTGCCGCAGACAGATCTCCTCGATGGAGAGGCTGATATCCTGATTGGGACGCACCTTCGCAAGCAACACGCGAGCATCTGTCTTTGAGGAGTCCACTTCAACACGGCATACCGGCTCGAAGAGGGTGAAGTTCGTCTCCGTATCGGGCATGGCCTCGAAGGTCGCGTCCCTGAAGCCGATGCCCGTCACCTCGATAGGCTCCGCGACCCTGGACAAAGGAGCGAGCATGTGGCCCATCCGCTGTCCCTCGGCGGTATCCCAGACGCCATGACAATGGAGGAATGTCTTTCCGTCCCGCACGCCGATGATAGCGCAGGCGCGCGTTACATCCACCGATCCCACCGGTTCGTAAGTCTCGCTATACCAAGCGACGTAGCGCGGGTCGGAGGACGCGGCAGGCATCACGTACCGGAACGGTTCGCAACGACCACCCCGGAATTCCATAATGCCGCCGATGCAACCAACTTCCCTCATGCACGCGGCAACAGCTTTATCGACCGTCAGATTTGGCTGCAGCACGTAGCGGATTGGCACCGCCATGCCGGGCACGGCAACATAACGTTCCGCAGCAGCCGGACCCGGATGATCAATGCGCCTCATGATGACCTCCTCCCGAAGCTCTAGTCCGCCCGCATGATCTGCTTTGGATCGGCGCGCGCGTCCCGCACTCCCCAGCGTCCTGCTCCCACCCGTGTAAGAAATTCGGTCAGGAGCTGGTTGAACAGCACCGGTTCCTCCAAGTTCAAGGTGTGACCGGATTTCGGAAGCCTGGCGAGGCCGGAGCGCGGCGCCGTCCGCTTCAGGAAGATGCCCGGCTGAATCGAGTGATCGTCCTCATCGCCGACCACCACGAGCAGCGGAACTTCGAGAGCTGCCAACTCGGCCTCAAGGCCGTAGAGCGGGGGCCGCCGCATCTGCGCGCCGCGCATGGTGTTGGCGGCACCCTTGTCGGAATGCTGCGCCATCCGCTCCACGAAGAGCTGCCACCCTCGTGGATCCTTCTCCTGAAGCTGCACACGTGAGGCGCTCTCCCTGTAGACGGGGGCAAAAGCCCGCGCGCCGCGCTCCTCGAAACGTCGCGCCACCTGCTCGGAAATGCGGCGGAATAACCCCTGGTGCTCCTTCTCGGAGCCGTATCCCCCTCCTGCAACAACAGCGGAGCGGATACGGTCGGGATAACGCAGGGCAGCATGAAGACAGGCGAACGCCCTCATGGAGAGGCCGAGCACATGGGCCTTCTCGATTCCAGCCGCGTTCATGATGTCGATGATGTCATCGGCCGAACGCGCCTGGGTGTACTTCTCCACATCCTCGGAAACGTCCGACGGCCTATAGCCTCGGGCGGAGAAGGTGACGCAAGGATGCCGGCGCGAGAAGTAGCCGACCTGCGGCTTCCCGCTCCAGTGATTCCCGCTGAATTCATGTACGAAGATGATGGGCGTACCCGTTCCGGCGGGTTCGTAGAAGAGTCGAATGCCGTCGCTCGTGGTTGCATATGCCATCGAACCTTATCCTCACCGAAACTCGGAGACGGCGCAGCTCTGCCCGCCATCCACCGGAAGGCAGACGCCCGTGATGAACTGCGCTTCGTCGGACGCGAGAAAGACTGCCGCGTGGGCCACGTCCCAGGCCGTGCCCATCCGGCCCATGGGCACGGCCGCGTTGCGCTCCGCCACCATAGCCTCGACGGAGGCATATTGTCCGGAGATCTGGCGGTAGATCAGCGGCGTATCGATTAGACCCGGCATGATGCAGTTGGCGCGTATGCCCTGGCGGGCATACTGCATCGCGAGCGCCACCGTCGCCTGGTTCACGGCCGCCTTGGTGGCGTAGTAAGCGAAATAGGGATAGCCGGTCCAGCGGATCGCGGCGAGGGAAGAGATGTTGACGATGGCACCTCCTCCGTGCTGCAGCATGTGCGGGATCACGGCCTTGGCCGTGCGGTAAATAGGGCCGATAGTGAGCGTCAGCGCAGCCTCGAACTGCTCCTCCGTCAGCTCGACGGGCCCGCCCATATGAGTCACGCCCACGTTGTTGTGCAGGACATCGATGCGCTCGAAGGCGGTGACCGCCTGAGCAACCGCCGCAGCAACCGAAGTCGTGTCAGTAACGTCGGCAGCAACCGCGACAGCCTCTCCGCCTTCCTGTGCGATGATCGATGCTGTTTCCTCCGCCGCCGCATGGACGAGATCGACACAAACGACCCGGGCTCCCTCACGGGCATAGGCAACGGCCGCAGCCTTACCGTTGCCCCAGCCGTCTCCCGAGGATCCCGCCCCAAAAACAATGGCCGCTTTCCCCTTCAGACGGTCGACCATGAAGCTCTCCAGCGCGTCCATGCACGCTCTGCAGGAAACAGCGTGCGACCGGCGGGATCCGCCGGTCGCGAGGATGGGATCAGGCAGTGGATCAGGTCAGGCTGCTGCCGACGGCCTTCTCCAGGATGGCCCAGGCCTCGTCGCCATACTTCTTCTTCCATTCTGCATAGAAGCCGGCCTTGCGCAGCGTCTCGCGGAAGAGCGCTGGATCTGGATCGTTGAACTGCATTCCTTTGGAGACCAACTCGTCTTTTAGGCCGGCATTGAGCTTTGCCACGTCCGCCCGCTCAGCAACCGCCGCCTCGTTGAGATGCTTGGCCACGATTGGGCGCAGGTCCTCAGGCAGCCGCTCCCACGCCCGGCGATTGGCCAGAAACCAGAACCCGTCCCACATGTGATTGGTCATGGAGACGAACTTCTGCACCTCGAAGAGCTTTGCTGTCGATATGATGGCGAGCGGGTTCTCCTGCCCATCGACCACCTTGGTCTGCAGTGCGGTATAGACCTCGGCAAAGTTGATGCTGGCCGGAGCCGAGCCGAATGCCGTGAACATGGAGGTCCAGAGCGGGCTTACCGGCACGCGGATCTTGAAGCCCTTCAAGTCGTCGGGCGTCTGGATCGGCTTGCTCGAGCTCGTAGTCTGGCGGAAGCCATTGTCCCAGATCTTGTCCATCACGACCAGGTTTGCCTTGGCGATCTGGCCGCGTACATAGGCGCCGAGTTCGCCGTCCATGGCCTTCCAGACGCTGTCGTAGTTCGGGAAGGCGAAGCCGATGCCGCTGATCGAGGCGTTTGGTACGAGCGTGGACAGGATCAGAGGCGACAGGGTGAAGAACTCGACGCCGCCCGACCGGACCTGGCTCAGCATGTCGGTGTCGGAGCCGAGTTGGTTGTTGGGGAAAATCTGGATCTCGACTCGCCCGCCGGTCTCCTGCTTGATCCTGTCGGCCGCTTCCTTCGCGCGCAGGTTCATCGGGTGTGTGACCGGCAGATTGTTGGCGTATTTGTAGGTGAACTCGGCCGATTGGGCACGAACTCCAAAGCTGTTGACCATCGCGGCTGAGGCGGCGCCCTGCAGCAGGGTGCGGCGTGAAATGATCATGTTTCTCTCCCTCATGCTTGTTGTGGTAGGCGGCTTGCGGTGGGCTCCCGTGTCACAGGAAGGCGGTGGAAATGCCTGGGATCGCGGCGATCAGCACGAGGCCGACGAGCAGCGCCAGGATGTAGGGCCAGATGGCTCCCATGGCCTCATCGGGCGGGACGTTGCCGATCTTGCAGGCGATGTAGAAACCGATGCCGATGGGAGGTGCCATCAGGCCGATATTCATCGCCGTCACGACGACCATGGAATAATGAACGTCGTTGATGCCCAGGTTCTTGGCGATCGGGAACATGAGCGGGGCCATGAGGACGATGGCGGGAAGACCTTCAAGCACGCAGCCGAGGATCAGAAAGACCACGATGCTCATGGCCATGAAGATGATCCAGCCGCCGGGCAGGCCTGCCATGTAGGCTGCGAGCTGCTGGGCGAATCCTGTCTGGGTGAGCGCCCACGCCATGGCAAGCGCCGTGCCGAGGATCAGCAGGATCGCGCCGCTCAGCGCCGCCGTCTCCACGAGCATATCGTAGCAGTTGCGCAGCCCAATGCCGCCATAGAGAAAGATGCCGATGATAAGGGCGTAGAGGACCGCGATCGTGGAGACCTCGGTCGCCGTCGCGATGCCCCCGCCAACCGCACTTCGGATGATGAACGGCAGCACCAGCGCCGGGGCAGCGATGAGTATCGTGCGCCACATGGTCTGAAAGGGCGCGCGTCGCACGTCGCCGAGGCGCTCGCCGGACGCCTTCATGCGCGCGAGGGCCGCAAGCACGGCGAGCAGCACCATGGCGACAACGAAGCCGCTCGTGAACAATCCGGCAATGGAGACCCCGGCGACCGATCCGAGAACGATCAGGACGATGCTCGGAGGAACGGTATCGGCCATGGCCGCACCCGTCGCCAGCAGCGCGATCATCTCCTTCGGCTTGTGCCCGCGCCGCTTCATCTCCGGGAACAGGGCTGGAGCGACCGTCGCCATATCGGAAACCTTCGAACCCGAGATGCCGGAAACCAGGAAGAGCGAGCCGAGCAGCACATAGGACATGCCGGCCTTCACGTGCCCCAGGAGCGAGGCAAGGAAGTCGACGATGGCCTTGCCCATGCCTGTCGCGTCCAGAATGCAGCCGAGGAACACAAAGATCGGCACCGATAGAAGGATGATGCTCGACATCCCCTCGTCCATGCGGCCGATCATGACGAAGATCGGAACGCGGGTGCTGAAGGCCAGGAACGCCAGGGTGCCGATGCCGAAACAGAATGCGATCGGCACGCCCATGACGAGGCACAGGGCCACGACCCCGACGAGGAAGATAAGAATGTTGAGGTTGCCGAGTCTCAGCAACGTCGGCGAGAGCAGCCAGAGCATGCCCACGATCGCTGCGACGAAGACTACCGACACGGCGAGGTCACGAAGGGTCGAGGCCTTCACCGCATGCGACACGATAAAGCCCAGCATGGCGAAGATGCCGAAGGCTATGGCCGAAACGCGGAAGCTGTTGGGAATATTGAGGGCTGCCGACGTGACATACCATTCCTCCATCACGTATTCGACAGCAGGCTGCAGCATGACGAGCAGGAATGTCGCGGTGAGAACGAGCCCGAGAGTATGAACGAACTCCTGCAACCTCCTCGGGATCATTCCGGTGAAGAGCGTCAGCCTGAGATGCTCGTTCCGGTCGATAGCGATGGCCGAGCCCAGCATGGCAAGCCACAGGAACGAGATCGACGCCACTTCATCGATCCAAACCACCGGATAGGAGAACACGTAACGGGAGGCGACGCCCGTCAGAAGCAGCACGATGATGACGCAGAGGAGCAGCGCCGAAACCGCTTCGATCGGACGGATCAGCAAAGCCCCAATGCGCGGCGCAGCGACGTCGTCGACGTTTGAAAGCGGGGCGACGGTGTCGCTGGCGGCAGCCATGTTGCTCTCCATGCTCAATCACGCCGCACGTCAGCGCGTCCTACTGCTCGAGAATGGCCGGATGCGATTGCGGCACGACATCTCACGCTCCGCTTGGAGGCGCTGGCACCGCCTGCAGGCAAGGTTGAGAGAGCTTATGCCGGTGCCCTCAACAATCATCCTGCCTCCTCCGCTCCTGCTACAACAGCAATCAATGCCCTGCGACAGGTCCATCTTATGGATCTTTGTTTCGCGAATTCCGGAGAAAAGATACACGTCTTACAAACCATTGCAACACAGTGCGAAGCAATTTAGCCTCTGCGCAAGGATAGAAACCGGAAAGTCCGGTCCACCATGTGGACCGACGTTGGATATGCACCATGGATGATGCCTCGCTGTCGACCGGAGATCTGTCAGGGTCCCAGAGTGTGGACAGAGCCCTGCGCCTGCTGGCACTCGTCGGACGTGAAGCGGAACGCGGCGCGCAGCTGAGCGACATCGTCGAGGAGAGCGGCCTCAACAAACCGACGGCGCGTCGACTGCTCCTTGCGCTGATCCGCGCCGGCCTCGTTGAGCAGGAGGCGCGGACACGCCGGTATTATTTGGGCGAGGAAGCCTATGTGCTCGGCACTCTCGCATCGCGTCGTCACGGCCTGCTCGAGCTTTCACTTGAGAGCCTGCGCAATCTCTCCGACATCACCATGGACACGAGCTTTCTGTCCGTCAGGCGCGGTAATTTCGCCGTGTGCTTGCACCGGGAGGAAGGCACCTATCCCGTGCGTACTCACGCCCTTCAGGCTGGAAACCAGCATCCTCTCGGCATCGGCGCCGGTTCGCTCGCCATGCTGGCTTCCCTCAATGACCATGAGGTGGAGACCATCCTCGCCGCAAACAGGAAGGTTCTCGAAAGCCAATACGCATATTATCCGGTGGAGCAGATCCGTGACGATATCGCGGCAACGCGCCGTCAGGGCTATGCGCTCAATCCCGGCCGGATCGTTGCCGGTTCCTGGGGCCTCGGCCTTGCGATTAGGTTCCCGGACGGGCGCATCGCAGGTGCGCTGAGCCTCGCGGCCATCGACAGCCGCATGGGCGCCGGACGGCAGACAGAGCTCGTCCGTTATCTCAGAACCGAGGTCGAAAGCATCGAGAGCAGACTTCGCAAGATGTTCTTCCCTGCGGGCGCCTGACCATGACCGTCCATCGCCCCGTCCCTTCGGAACGAGTCCCATGAACAGCATCCCTTCCCTGATCACACCTGCGACGAAGCGGGTCATGAATCTGTCCCACATCCTGCGTCAGGCTGCACGCCGGCACGGCGCCGAAATCGGGTTCGTCTGGGGTGAGTGCATTTGGAGCTGGGCTGAGCTCGACCGGCGTGTCGATGCCATGGCGGCGGCACTTGCGGCAAAGGGCATCAGGAAAGGCGACCGGGTGCTGGTGCAGTCCAAGAACTGCAACCAGATGTTCGAGTCGATGTTCTCCTGCTTCCGGCTCGGCGCCGTCTGGGTGCCGACGAACTTCCGGCAGACGCCGGACGAGGTTGCTTACCTGGCCCAAGCGAGCGGCGCTTCAGCCATGATCTGCCACAGCGACTTTCCCGAACATGCCGAGACCATCCGTGAAGCGGCGCCTGATGTCCGCTTTGTGATCTCTATCGGACGCTCGAGCTTTGGCGAAAACTACGATGATCTCATCGAACGCCACAGTGGGCAGTCGGCGCCGGAAGCGGCGGTGGAGCATGACGATCCCTGCTGGTTCTTCTTCACCTCTGGAACGACAGGGCGACCCAAGGCCGCTGTTCTGACCCACGGCCAGATGGCTTTCGTGATCACCAATCATCTCTGCGACCTGATGCCAGGCACCACGAACGCCGACGCATCCCTGGTGGTGACGCCCCTGTCCCATGGTGCTGGCGTTCATCAGCTCGTGCAGGTCGCGCGGGCTGCCAAGACGGTGCTGCTGTCGGGTGAACGCTTCGACGTCGACGAGGCCTGGAGCCTGGTGGCGAGGTGGCGCATCACGAGCATGTTTACGGTGCCGACCATCCTGAAGCTCCTGACCGAGCACCCCTCGGTGGACGCGTACGATCACTCCTCCCTGCGCTATGTGATCTATGCCGGCGCTCCCATGTACCGGGAGGACCAGAAGCACGCGCTGAGGAAACTCGGAAAGGTGCTGGTGCAGTATTTCGGCCTCGGCGAGGTCACCGGCAACATCACCGTGCTGCCCCCCGCGCTCCACGATCTGGAGGACAGACCTGATGTGAAGGTGGGAACCTGCGGCTACGAGCGCACGGGCATGCAGGTCTCGATCCAGGACGATCAGGGACGTGAGGTACCGGCGGGCGTGACAGGCGAAATCTGCGTTTGCGGTCCGGCTGTGTTCGCAGGTTACTACAACAATCCGGAAGCCAACCAGACAGCCTTCCGGGACGGCTGGTTTAGAACTGGCGACCTTGGCCATATGGACGAAGAAGGTTTCCTGTTCATCACCGGGCGCGCCTCGGACATGTACATCTCGGGAGGCTCCAACATCTATCCCCGCGAGATCGAGGAGAAGATCCTCGCCCATCCGGCTGTCGCCGAGGTGGCAGTGCTGGGCGTGCCTGACAGAACCTGGGGCGAAGTCGGCGTAGTCGTCTGTGCCCTGCGGCCGAATCAGACTCTCGACGAGGGCGAGCTCATTGCCTGGCTCGACGGCAGGATCGCACACTACAAGCTTCCTAAGCACGTATTCTTCTGGGATGTCCTGCCGAAATCCGCCTACGGTAAGATCACCAAGAAGGCCATTCGTGAAGAACTTGAGACTAAAGGTTACCTTTCCTCAGGATTGTGCAGACTGAGATCATAAGCCAAATACCACCGAACGCAGAGCAAGATCACGGATTTATCGAATTGCCTGCCCTTGAACACGCTACCCTCCGTCGCTGAGCCCAGAGGACTAGCTGAAACTCTGAAACAAATTGCCCATAGACGCCTCCCTCAAGTGGTGCTTATCAATCCTCCACTTTGGCATACCGAGGCCGTTGGGGGCGTCTAGCCCATCAGATCTTGCGCTGACACCAAGCAAGGGAGCTGCTGGCAGATGTTACATTGTAGAACTTGTATGGAACGCAATACACTGTATATTCATTGTAGATACACCTAGCTCGGCTCCGTATCTTGATGAGGGAGGATGACAATGAGAGTTCATTTCGCGCAGTGGGGTAATAGCCTCGCTTTGCGCATCCCCCATGCTTTCGCGCAGGAACTAGACGCTGCACCAGGCCGGCCCGCAGAGGTAACCATCCTGGACGGCAGGCTCATTGTCGCGCCTGTTCAGGATGTCCCAGTCTACTCCCTAGACGAACTTCTTGCCGGCATGACGGAAGATAATCTTCACGGTGAGGTTTCCATGGGTGCTGCGGTTGGCAATGAGTTCGCCTGAAGAGCCCTATTGCCCTGACGAAGGCGACTATATTTGGTTGAACTTTGACCCCCAGGCGGGACGCGAGCAAGCAGGCAGGCGCCCCGCTTTGGTTTTGACGCCCAGGAAGTACAATCAGGTCACCCGCCTGTGTGTCCTGTGCCCGGCAACCTCGCAGGTGAAGGGATACCCCCTTGAGGTCAAGGCGAGCATCAAGGGAGCGGAAGAAAGCGTGATCCTTGCGGACCATGTGAAAAGCGCATCCTGGGCAGACCGGAAAGCGGCCTTTATCGAGATGGCGCCCCCTGGGGTCCTCGCAGAAGTCAGGGCCAAGCTGGCTCCAGTCCTTGGGATCAAGAAAGAGCACTGCAAATCATAAAAGCCGCCTTCGGGCGGCTTTCCTCTTCCTGTCTGCCTCATGGCATTCCCCTCATTACTACAACTCTTTGTAAGGAGTGCACGTCGCTTTGAATCGTTTGCACAGAGTGCCGTGGATTGCCTCGGGTTCGTTCTGGACACCCGATTCAAACTTCCACGCACTCGTTTCGAAGCTAAGGGCAAATGATTCATCAGTTTGGGAAGGCCTATGCGGAGGGCGCTGGGAGCCTGACCTGACCGGGATTTTTAGACCAGGCGAGTTGAGAGCCTACTGCATGATTGTGGCTGTGGGTAGCTGTTGCGCGACGGCCTCCTGTGTAACAGGCGCAGGCGGCCGGTAGCCGGCGATGGGAAGCAATCCGTTCTCGGATTGTCGGTCGGTTCAGACCCCAAGCAGCCTGCGCGCTAATACTGACTGCATGTCGTGTCGACCATCTGCAATGACGTAGATGATGACCTGTTGCCTTGTTACGCGGTAGATCACACGGTATGGTTTAAACTAGGTTTGCCGGTATTCTTTAATGCCCAGTGTGACCAGTTCTCTGGGATAAATGCCGCGCTCCGGGAAGCATGACAAGCTCTCCACAGCTTTCATCAACCCATCCAACACTCGATTGGCGCTGCCCACGAAATCGAACTCTGCGATGTAGTCGTGGATCGACTCCAGGTCCTGCTCCGCCCCCTTGGTGAGCAAGACTTCGAACTTAGCGGGTGGGTCTGCCATCAAGTGCTGGCTCGTTTGGCCCGCAAACGAGCGACGATATCAGTCGCAGGCTTGGTCTTACCTGCGGCCACGTCCTGATTGCCCAGAGCTAGAATTTTCAGCAGAGCCAGCGTTTCCTGGGTTTGCTCGAAGGTGGCAACGCCCTGCAACACCGCTTTAGCTTCGCCGTTTAGTGTGATGACCAGCGGCTCCCGCCGTTCGGTAAGGTCTGCCAGAACGTCTGCGGTGCTGGCTTTGAGGTAGCTGATTGGCTTGAATTGAGATGAGTAGCGCATGGCGGTATCTGGGCGATCGCTTAAGACCGAATATAGTCTTTTTACGGTCTTATCGCGAAGAGGCGCCGAATCCATTCCACAGCTCAGCCCATGGAATCTTTGTTGCGAATGGAATTCACCCAAAACGGAGTTTGAGGCGAATCTAGATTCGCACGATGCGTCTTTATGGTGTTTTTGTTGGGGTTAATGCCAAACGCTTTGATTTCAATGAAAGTGCCGGGGCTTGAACCGAAGCTCAATCTGTTCTGTCTCATATGTAGCCGCAGCCCCTGCCTCAGATCCCTCCTTCGCCCCTGCCCTCAATCGGTCACGCGTTCCGATCTTCGCCTCATCGCCGCGGCCGTGCGGCATAGCGAAGTCATCACGTACGCTGACGCTTCTCAGGAGATCCGAGAGGTCGACGAAGTTCTCGGCGATCAGGTGGGTTACCCCGCCCTCGCGCTGGTAACGCCCTCTGACCCCAATCATGTTCGAGGACAGGATCAAGCGACGATATTTCTCGAATAGCGAGGGCCAGACGATGATGTTGGCGACATCAGTCTCGTCCTCGATCGTCATGAACATGACCCCCTTGGCCGAGCCGGGCTTCTGTCGCACCAGAACCAGTCCTGCCACGGCCACCCTACTCCCGTCGCGCACCTGACGGAGATCGGCACAACTACAGATCTTCCGGGCCGTGAGTTCTTCTCGCAGGAAGGCCAAAGGATGCTGCCGGAGCGTGAGGCCCTTGGAACGGTAGTCCTCCACGACCTCGCGGCCTTCCGTCATGGGCGCGAGCTCGACCTTGGGCTCGTATCCCTCCGGCCTGATGGTGTTCTCACGGGCGTCCGCGGCCGCAAACAGCGGCAGCGGCTCATCGGACGATCCCTTGATCTCCCACAGAGCATCCCGCCGGTTGATCTTCAGCGATTCGAACGCGTCCGCCTCCGCCAGATGCTCGAGGGACGAGACGGATAGTCCGGCCCGACGCCAGAGGTCCTCGATCGACGTATACGGCTCATCGCCCCGGGCGACCGGGATCATGCCGCCGTCGGCATTCGCCAGACCCCGCACCAGACAGAAGCCGAGCCGCACGGCAAAGCGGCCCTGATGGCGTGTCGGCTCAAGGGTGCATTCCCAGCGCGAGTGGTTGATGTCGACGGGCCGGATCTCGACGCCATGGTTGAGGGCATCCCGCACCAGCTGGGCCGGGGCATAGAAGCCCATCGGCTGCGAGTTCAGGATCGCGCAGCAGAACACATCCGGATGGTGGCACTTCATCCAGGACGAGGCGTAAGCGATCTTGGCGAATGATGCCGCATGGCTCTCTGGGAAACCGTAGGAGCCGAAGCCCTCGAGCTGCTTGAAGGTTCTCTCGGCAAATTCGGCGTCATAGCCGCGGGCCACCATGCCCTGCACCAGCTTGTCGCGGAATTTGGTGACACCGACCGTCAGCTTGAACGTCGCCATGGCCCGCCGGAGCTGATCGGCCTCGGAGGCCGTGAACCCGGCGCATTCGATCGCCACCCGCATGGCCTGTTCCTGGAACAGCGGTACGCCCAACGTCTTCTCCAGGACCCGCTTCAGCTCGGGCCGCGGATACTCGGGCTTCTCGCGGCCTTCGCGCCGGCGCAGATAGGGGTGCACCATGTCACCCTGGATCGGCCCCGGCCTGACGATCGCCACCTGAATGACGATATCGTAAAATTTGGCTGGTCGGATCCGCGGCAGCATCGCCATCTGGGCCCGGCTTTCGATCTGAAACACCCCGACCGTGTCCGCCCGTTGGATCATCCGGTAAGTAGGAGCATCGTCCATCGGGATCGTCGCAATCTCCCGATCCTCGCCCTTATGCTCGCGCAGGAGATCGAAGGCACGGCGTAGGCAGCCCAGCATGCCGAGGCCCAGCACATCGACCTTCATGAACTTGAGGATGTCGATGTCGTTCTTGTCCCACTCGATCACCTGCCGGTTCTCCATCGCGGCCGGCTCGATCGGCACTAGGTCGTCGAGGCGATCCTGGGTCAGCACAAAGCCGCCCGGGTGCTGCGAGAGATGGCGCGGGGTTCCGATGAGCTCCGAGGCGAGCTCCAGCGTCATCCGCAGGCGCGGATCGTTCAGATTGAGGTTGAGCTCCTGCGCTTCCTTCTCCGAGACACCGTCCCTGCCCCAGCCCCAGACGAGACCGGCCAGAGAGGAGGTCACGTCCCCGGGCAGGCCCATGACCTTGCCGACCTCGCGCACCGCGCCACGGGCGCGATAGCAGATCACCACGCCAGTCAGGGCCGCCCTGTGGCGGCCATAGGTGTCGTAGATCCACTGGATCACCTCCTCCCGGCGCTCGTGCTCGAAGTCCACATCGATGTCCGGCGGCTCACGCCGTTCCTCGGACACGAAGCGCTCGAACAGGAGATCATGCTCAGTCGGTTTGATCGAGGTGATGCCGAGCACGTAACAGACGGCGGAGTTGGCGGCCGAGCCCCTGCCCTGGCACAGGATGCCCCGGCTCCGGGCGAACTGGACGATCGCGTTCACCGTCAGGAAGTACGGTGCGTATTCGAGCTTCTCGATGAGGTGGAGCTCGTGCCGAATTGTGCCTGCCACCTGATCCGGGATGCCATCCGGATAGCGGCGGTTAGCCCCCTCCCAGGTGAGACGTTCGAGTTTCTCCTGGGCTGTCTCTCCCGGACCGGTCTCGCTCGGATACTGATACCGAAGCTCGTCGAGCGAGAACGTACAGCGGTCCAGAATTTCTTGGATCCGTTGGAAGGCTCCCGGATGGCGCTCGAAGAGACGCTGCATCTCGGCGGGATCCTTGAGGTGCCGGTCGGAATTGCGCTCCAGGCGATAGCCGGCCGTGTCGATGGTGCAACCCTCCCGGATGCAGGTGACCACGTCCTGCAGGCGGCGCCGGTCGGGATGATGATAGAGGATGTCCCCCACAGCGACCGTCGGCACCCTTGCCGCCTTCGCAGCCTCCTCGACGTAATAGAGCCTGAGGTGCTCGTTCGGAGCAAAGCGCCGGATCAGGGCCATGTAGGCGCGGTTGCCGAAGGTGGCCTTCATGCGAGAGAGGTTGGCTTTCAGGGTGTCGTTCGCCTCATCGCCCAACAGGATCGCGAGCAGGCCCTGGTTCCATTGAACGACATCGTCCCAGGTGAGGAAGCATTTGCCTTTGCCGCCCCGGCTCTTGCCGATGCTCAGCAGCCGGCACAGGCGCGAATAGGCCGGGCGGTCTGTGGGATAAACGAGCAGTGATGTGCCGTCGGTGAGGTCGAGCCTGCAGCCGACGACGAGGCGCACGCCGGTGTCCGTCGCGGCCTCATAGGCGCGCACGATCCCGGCCAGTGAACTGCGGTCGGTGATGCCCAGCGCTGCGATGCCGAGCCGTTTGGCCTGCTCGAACAGTTCGGCTGGGCTGGACGCTCCGCGCAGGAACGAGAAGTGGGTGGTGACCTGCAGGTCGGCATACACGGTCATGCGAACAGGCTTTCGCTCATGCGAAGAACCCGTGCAGCCACCAGCGGCCGCCCTCGCTCAAGGGCGCGTCCCGGAACACCCAGAAGCGGGCGCCCTTGTCGGTCTCGAGCCGGTAGTAATCCCGGATCGTCCGGTGCTGGTCGCCGAGCCACCATTCGGAGGTGATGCGCTCCGGCCCGTCGGCCTTGTTCACCTTGTAGCGGACCCGGCGCCAGATGAAGGCGGCCGGCGGATAGTCGGGCAGCAGAGCCGTCGTGATGATCGGCTCCGGCGGATCGAGAAGCCGTGTCGGCCGCGGCAGTCCGTCGGGCCAGGCCGATCGCGCCGGAGGAGACAGCGGCGGCACCTTCTCGGCCATGCGCTCAGGAACAAGGGTTTCGACCGGGGCCAGGCGATACACCTGACCCACTCCGACCCGGGCTGTCAGCCGGTCGACCAGGCGGCTGATGTCGGCCTCCTCTTCTGCCTCGTCCAAGCCGCGAGCCGCGATCTGGTTCTCGTCCAAAGGCTCCGTCCGGCTGGCGATCAGCACGACTTCCTCGATGCCGAAGCCTGGATCGATCGTCTCGAGCCTGTCGTCGAACAGCCTTGCCAGATGCTTATGATCCCGCGTGGCTTTGGCAGCGCCGGCCCGAAGGGCCGCGCCCCTCTCGTCGACGCGGCGGAAGACCAGGTCAAGCCGGCGGACCCCCTCCCCTCGTTTGGCGAGCGCCCGGCAGATCTCCTCGGACAACTGACACACCACCAGCTTCAGGTCCTCCAGGCGTGCGATCGGCTCGGCAAAGATGCGGGTAGCCACCGTTGTCTCTTCCGGAATGATCGGGCTGATCGGCTCGGCCGCATGGCCGAACGCCTGATCGAGCCGCAGGCTGGCCTCACGCCCGAACCGGCGGACCATGGGAGCCCGCGGCATGGCGGCCAGCTGTCCGATCCGCTCGACCCCGAGCCGGTGCATGGCGCCGATTGTTTGCGGGGGCAGCCGGAGGGCCTGCACCGGCAGAGGGGAAACCGCATCCACCGCTCGGCCAGGCGGGACAATCCCGCCCTTCCCGTACCGCGCCACGGCCCAGGCAGCGCCCGGCACATCGGCAACGGCCGCACGGGCGTGAATGCCGTTGTTCTCCAGGCGCCCGAGCAGGGTTTTGAGCAACGCCTCTTCGCCGCCGAACAGGTGCTCGACGCCGGCAATGTCGATCCAGAGGCCGTCAGGAGGGTCGAGTGCGACCACGGGCGAGAACCGGATCGCCCACTTGGCGAGCTCCAGCAGGGATTGCGCCTCGCCATCCGGATCCGCGTCCATGACGTGCAGATCAGGGACGAGGGCCTGAGCCTGGGCGACTGCCATCCCCTCGATTAGTCCCAATTGCCGGGCCGTCTGGCAGGCGGATGCAATGATCCGACGGGATCCCACCGTGGTGACGGTGACCAGCGGCTTATCCGCCGGCGGACCCTCGAACCTGCGCCGGATGCGATCTGTGGGCCAGGTTGGAAGGTAAAGCGAGACGACCCTGCGCATCGCAGGCCTCCACAATCCAGGAACAGGGTTCAGCGCCGCGGCAGCGCATGAGCTCAACCTGCCAGCGGCCGCGCCCTAATCCTTGCGCCGGCAGGTCATCGGAGACCGCAGGGGTGATGCGCCATCGGGTCAGGGCAGCAGTGGGAGCGTGGGTCAGGTCCTTTTGCGCCACCGTCCACCAGCGCCGGATCACCAGGGCTGTGACGCCTGAGGCCTCGGCGGCCAGTTGCAGGCGCCGGGATGCCGTCAGGCCGAGCTTTGTCACCTCACCGACGACGGCGCCGAGCCCCTTCTCGTGCAGGCCTTCCTCAATCAGGGGCAGGACATCGCCGTCGCGGCCCGTCTCCGCGTAGATCACCCGGTTCGGGTGAAGCCCCACCTGCATGAGGCCTGGGGCGAACAGATCCCGGCGCGTCAGGCACCACAGGACAGGCCCCTTCAGGCGGGCGAGAATGCCGGCCGCAAACAGGGTGGCCGCCCCGGCGAACTCCGCGGCTGGGCCACTCTCGATCACCTCGTGCAGAGCGCCCGAGGCTAGCCCCTTTGCCGGCAGATGGCCGTCGATCGGCGTTACGCCGAAGGGCAACGCTTTGCGCGGGCGCGAGCCGCTGTGGAGCCGCTCGATCTGACGCCGCAAGCTCTCGATGACCTCGCGCCTGGCATCCATGACCCATGCTGACCTCTCTGCCACAGTAGAGAACAAAGCAGGAACATGGACCAACGCCGGGAGTCAACGCAGGTTGCCGACCCGGGCCTGTGGATAACGGGGACGATCCAAACGGCGAGATTCAACCGGCATGGCCTTGTGCACGGCGTCCGCCAAAGTCGCACCTGCGGCGTGTGCGTCATGCTCGCACACACGCTCCGGGTGACGTCCCGCGTGCGACGGTTGAACTTTTCCCGAAGGAGCGGAGCGTAGCGCTGTCCAACGATGGATCGTCGCAGGATCGACCTAAACACCGCGCTCCGCCATCATCTCCTCGAGATTTCACAGACTGAGGCTGTAGGCCAAGTACCACCACACGCAGAGCAGGATCATCGATTGATCAAAATGCCTGCCCTTGAAACACTCTCTTCCGGCGCTGAGCGTAGGAAAGATCAATCGAAACTTTGAGACAGATTGTTGCGACAGATCCCACTCTGACACGCCTCAGGCTACCCACTCAAGACGACAGCGGTCGAAGTCGGCTGCGCCGCCCTTTTGCTGCAAAAGTAAGGAGAACAATTGCAATGAAGGACTACATCTACCTTCAGATGCCTTTTCCTCCAGCGATATTAACTTTGCCGATAAATGGATCGCTATGGCCAGCGCGACCGTATTGCGGCCGGAATCCGTAACACTATTTTTGAACTGGGTGCTCTTTATGGGAGGGTGAACATGACGGCCTATGTTGTCACCACCAGATGGGAAGCTCGGACGAGTTCATCTACGGCTGAGCAGCAGGTCCGGGAGGTTCCAGGCGTGCGAATTAGGAGCAGCAGTAATCCTCACTGCATCACGGTTGAGGCCTCAGAGTTTGCGGCCGCTGAAATCCAGCGCCGATTTGGCAGCGTGCTCCTCGTCGAGCCGGAAATCAGCGCCAGGCTGGACAAGTCGAACTGAGAGTTCAGTCGGCACCGCGTGGGCGTACCGATCCACAAGGCTCCACGTCAAAAATCGTGCTGCGTCGGCGCAGCTGGTGTTTCAGATCCTTGAGCATCCCAAGCGCGACATCGCTGTAGATGCCCGTAATCAGGTGCGCAGGATCGGCTAGATAAGCCTGCTCGATCCTGTCGCGAATGTCACTTGGTAACAGCCATTCCCTCATGTGATCAGTGTCGGCTGCGGGCTGCTTGAGTATCACTGTCGCATAGCCTCACCTCTTGATCGATCGGATCAGGTTGGCGTCCCCTAACATGGTCCTGTTGCATCCCTTTCCTCTCTCAGGAGAGCAAGAAGCCTTAGATCTCCGGATCAAAGGGGTCAAAGTCTTCGTCCTTGTCTGTATTGGTTGTCATGAAACAAATTGTTGTGTCGGGGCAGGGTTGCCGAGAGTTTCACTGCTCTTGTTGCCCTATGGATTCGAATAGGCCACCGATGGCTAGGTTATTCACAGCCCTTCCGAGCCGGTGTACTCCCAGCGTTTGTCAGAATCCTTGAACTGATGCTTATGGATCGCGCACTTAGTCAGGAGCACAGATGGACGTTCAGACCCGCTTGGAGGCCAACGCAATCATTGATCGCCTTGTTGCAGATGGCTCAACCTTCTCCCGGGATGACGCGCGCCGCCTGATCGACCTGATTCCGGTCACGCCCGGTTCACGGCTTTCGTTCAGCGGGATTTTCAAAGGCCCGGGCTCCCGCTTCCGGGGACATGCAGCCGGACTTGGCAACGTCGAGGTCGACGAGGAGTCCAAGGAGAAGAGGATCACGCTCAACGAACCGGCCTCGCACCGGATCGGCGGCTATGTGGTGACACATACGCCTGGCGCGATTACGGTCGAGCTGATGTGGGCGGAAACGAAACTGGATCAGACAGGGCTGAGCTGCCAGCTCGTATACGATGCCCGCACCAAGGAGCCTCAGGAATTGCAGATCGCTGCACAGAAGTCACTGTCCCTGCTGTTCCTGACGTTCAGCTATATCTCTTACATCCCCTGGAAGCAGCCTGAGAGCGGTCACCAAGGCCGGGGCCGATGAGGCTCTCTACGGGTTCGGGATCGACAGCACCCAAGGCCTGACGACCACCCCCTGGGGCGCCGGCGCTCCTCCTGCCCCCTCGCGCTCGCTCGGAGGCAATCTTTTGGAGCCTACGTTAGCTCCCGGCTGCCTCAAGCCAGAAGCGCAGGCTGCGAGCGTTTACCGGGGCTCCCGCTGCCTCATGCAGCGCCAGGATGTCCGCATGAAAGCGGCGGGCGGTCTCGAGGCCAACGAGCAGGTTCAGGCTCCGGATGATGCGGGTGATCCGCAGGTGGTTGTGGTCCTGCCAGGTCAGCCACCAAGGTGTATTGCGGTAGAACTGGAGCATTCGATCTGTTGCCTGCTCGAGGGTGCCGGTTGCCCGGGGATCCGAGCGGATGGCCTGGATCTCAGCTGGTGTCAGCACAGGAGCATCGGGCTGGGCCCCGCTGCGGATTGCCAGCGGAAACAGCCACTGGATGTAGTCATGGGTGTCCTCGAGCTGCTGATCGGTCCATCCGAGCACGTCGGCAGCAGACCGGCCACGGCTGTCGCGCCCGCGTCCGGCGAGATAGGCGTACAGGGGGCCGGCTATAGCCTCGGACAAAGAACGATCCTCCTTTGACTGTCATCTGGGCCAGGAAGAGAACCAGATTAGGCTTAGTCCGGAGGGAGCAAGAATGTTCAATAGGGCCCCTTCCCTTTCTGCAGTTCACCGGTTGCCGAACGGTGTTCAGGACCGGGAGGCCTGAAACGAGCCCCAAATTGCCCCCTGAGTTCTCGCAGTTGCCGATCGATAGAACCAGAAATCTGCCTGGCGCCGCGATACCCAGCTTGGCGGTTCGCAGGGCGTAGAGCGGGCAGGGTCACGTCACCTCCACAATGCAGTTATTGAGACCAAGCTTTACGGAATGCTCCAGATCTGCGTGCTCACCAGAGCCAAGAGACCAGCGCCCAGGAGCAGGGTCAGGAGAAGTGCGATTTGGCTCAGCCTCTCATAACGGGCGAGGCGGGCATCGGCGTCTTTCACCCTGCGGTGCAGCTCATCTTGTTCAAACGAATGAAACGACACAACATTTAGCTTTTGGAATGAGGCTAAATTTTCTATCAGCACCTTGTGCGCGTGGGAAGATGGTCCTCGGATCTCTGATGCTGCCCGTATTGACGCATGTGCGTCAGTTGCCCTTCCGCCGCGCGCTGCCCGGCGGCTCGTCGTCGTAAGTTACCATCCAGGCCCATCGATCTTGTCGGCACACGGATCGGTCTGGAAAACGCCCTCCCCTAGTCCCCGGACGATCAGCATTCGTCGCCCTCTCCTCGACAATCACTTCCCACGCGGAAGCGGTGCCCAGAAGGGTGGGCCTGACCTGCCAACCCTCAGGACCGGCGGCATCGACCTCCTAAGACCTTGTGGTAACCCAAGTGGTGCCGTCTGGGATGTGGTGGACTTTTGAGAGGGTGGCGTAGTCTCCGGGTGTTGAAGCCCACAAAACGGGATTCGGGCGTTGGAGCGCCAGGGTCCCATTGGAGACCACGCCATGACGGACCCT
>NZ_JAAAXJ010000033.1 GCF_009910705.1 Microvirga arsenatis | reverse complement strand
GTCTCGGAGACTGATCACGATCGCTGGAACGAGTGATCACGGCCCTCTGGAAACCATGATCACGATGCCCTGGAACGGATGATCACGATCATCTGGAATCCGTGATCACGATCGTCTGGAACGCGCAGCCTGGGCCTCGCGTACCATCACATTCCGGCCGTTTCAGGCCAGATTGCAGACGCCCAGGTCGAGGCGTTCAGGACGGCCCTCGGCGGGGCGGAGAAGCCCGCCCTCGCCTTCTGCCGCACCGGCACGCGCTCGACCACCCTGTGGGCGTTGGCGGCCAGCGACCGTCTCTCAGCCAACGAGATCCTACAGACGACCTTGGAGGCGGGGTACAATCTGGAAGCCTTGCGGCCCCAGCTGGAGGCCGCCTCCGGCAAACGCTCGTCCAACACCTGAACCGGCCTGATCAAAGTCTTTCCCTGGAAGTCATCAGCGGGACGGCGGCAGGGTTGATCACGGGAGCCGCTCAGTTTCGGGGTCGTGTTGAACGGTGCCGGCCGCCCACGCGGACATGGCCCCTGCAGGCGTGACCTTCGGTTCGGCCAAGGCTGTTTCCGGGCGGCTGACCTCCACCGACCCCGAGGTCAGCGCCTGCAGACGGGCTGGTCCCGAGCGGCGCAGGATCTCCCGGAACGATGGGTGCATTGATCCATCAAGATAGGTGTAAGAAACGGCGGCCCGCCCCGAGGCGATGATCTTCCCGATCCGTGTCTCGTCGCTTGCCTGCTTGGCCGCCACCATCATCGCGGCTTCTGCCTCGACCGTGTACGCGGGGCAGGCAGCCCCGGCGTCGAACCGAGCACCGGGACTGTTGGGGCTGGCATTGAACACGTAGCGTCGGCCGCAGCTGGCGACCTTCGGCGGCCGGCGAGTTGTCTCGAAGTGGTCCGAGCCCTCCTTGAGGTTGCGCCAGAACGCGATGTGCGGGCTGGCCCGGTGCTCGGCCAGGTTCTTCGGCGTCATGCGGAAGGGAAAGGACTGGACCTGAAAGCCCTCCTGCCCGCCCTTGATGGCCTCCCGCGCCAGGACGAAGAGCTCGGCGGCGCCATCGTCCGTCATGGCGAAGCAGCCCGAGGACGAGCAGGCGCCGTGGATCATCAGCGCGGATCCCGTCCGGCCGAGGGCCCGGTCCAGCTCGTTCGGGAAGCCGAGATCGAAGGACAGGTAGTAGGCGGAGTTCGGGTTCATCTGGCCCACACGCACGGTGTAGAACCCCTCCGGCGTCTGCCGGTCGCCCTCCTTCATATTCGGCCCGAGCTGCCCCGACCAGCGGCAGACCGGATAGGTCATGAGAAGCGCGTACTGGCCTGATCTGTCGCGTTTCCAGACCTCCAGCTCCGCCTCCTTTTTGAAGACGCGGATGAGGATGGGATCGGAGACCGACATCGCCTTCGCCTGCATGCTGGCCACCAGCTTCGGCGGCACCGGTTGGAGGTGTTTCTGATCACCAACCTTCACGCAGCCCGCCAGGGCCGCGACAAGGATCACTCCGCTCAAAACCCACGCGCTGAGTTCATCCGCATTCTACGAAGCTTTCGTTGTTGAAACTTGATCGGACGCGCCGCGTCAGGCCGGGCAGACGGCCTCGCCGCATCGGTCGAGAGCGGCGACGATCCTGCCGATGGTCTTCGAGCCGGGATAGCCGAGCACGCCGATCCCGCCGGCCACGAACGACGGCGTCGCCGCCAGGCCGAGATTGGCCGCGAGCTGGATCTGTTCGCGCAGCATCCCGCCGACCTTCTCGCTGTCGGCCACGGGCTCGATCTGGCGGCGCGGGACACCCAGGTCTTCGGCGACCTTGAGCGCCCGTGTCCCGTCGTTCGTGCCCGGCATGGCGAACAGGTGATGGTGGAACTCGTAAGTCACAGCTGGTCCCTTCAGCAGGAAAAGCGCCAATTCGACCTTGGCGGCCTGCATCGACCCGAGGGACAGGATGGCGTTGTTGATCAATCCGAGGCGCAGTTCCGGCCTCTTCTTCACCAGAAGGTGCAGGTCCTTCGCCGCCACACGGCAATAGGGGCAGTTGTAGTCGTGAAACTCGTAGAGCGTGACCGCCGTGCTCTTGGAGCCGACCCAGATCACGCCGGGCAGATGCTCGATCTCGCCGGTCAGCTCGACCGGCAGGCGCGCGTTGGCCACGGGCTTGCCGTCGTCGCCTTTCAGCGGGTGCCAGCCCTCCCCGCTTTGGGCCCGGGCAGCGGTCAAAGATGAAGGTGCCAGGAGGGCCAGCGCGGCGCCCTGGATCATCCGGCGTCTGTCGAAATCCATGGTGTCATTCCAATCAGGTTTGATGTCGCTGCGAAAGCCGAGTGGCCATCACAGAACGACGACCTTGGCGCCGGCCGGGACGCGGCTGTAGAGGTCGATCACGTCCTGGTTCATCATGCGGATGCAACCCGAGGAGACGGCCTGCCCGATGGTCTCGGGCTCGTTGGTGCCGTGGATGCGGTAGAGCGTGTCCTTGCCGTCCTTGAACAGGTACAGGGCGCGGGCGCCGAGCGGGTTGTCGGTGCCGCCTTCCATCCCGCTGGCCCATTTCTTGTAGCGCTCCGGCTCGCGCTTGATCATGTCGGGCGTTGGTGTCCAGCGCGGCCACTGCGCCTTGCGCTGGACGGTCGCCGTGCCCTTGAACTCCAGCCCCTCCTTGCCGACGCCGACGCCGTAGCGCAGGGCCTTGCCGCCCTCCTGCACGAGGTAGATGAAGCGGGCGTTCGTATCGACCACGATGGTGCCCGGCTTCTCGGTGGTCGCGTAATCCACGAGCTGACGCACGTTGCGCGACTTGAGCGCACGAGGATCGACGCCCGGCACCGGATGCTTGTCGGTGGTCACGGCGGCATAGCGCTCGGCCGTGACGGGATCGACAGCCGGGGCCGCGGCAACCGGTGGAGGCGGTGCGGCCGTGGTGTTGCAGGCGGCCAGGGTAGCCGGCAGGATGAGTGCGAGAAGACGGATCAGGCCTGCCGGCCCTGCGAGCTTGAACATGGATGTCCTGTGAGCGAGTGAGATCGGAAAGGGAGGGGGCGCGGATGCGGGTTACTGCTTGCCCTGGGCGCGGGCGTCGGCGACCGCCTTGCGGAACTGCTCGTACGTGAGCGCCCCGGATGCCTTGAATGGGCCGATCAGGTAGACCGGCGTTCCCGTCAGCCCGAGTGCGTCGGCTTGATCGAGGTTGCGCTGAATCAGACCCTGGATCTCGGCGCTGTGCTGCTTCAGGTCCGCGTTCAGCCGTTCCATGTCGACGCCGGACTTCTGGACCGCCTCGGTCATCCTCTCCTTGCTGATCCGCATGCCGGGAATGCCCATCAGGGCGTGATGCACCTGCTCGTACTTGCCTTGGTGCTTGGCCGCCAGCGCGAGCTGCGCGCCATGGATGGAGGCCGGCGTGAGAATGGGCCAGTCCTTGTAGACCAAGCGGATCTTGCCGTCGGTCTTGACGAGCTTCTCAAGGTCCGGCGCCGACTTCTTGCAGAAGGGGCAGTTGTAATCGAGGAAAGCCACGACGGTGACATCGCCCTTGGGATTGCCGCCGACGGGCGCCTGCGGATCGTTCAGGATCGCGTCGACCGAGATGTCCTGGGCCAGAGTCGGAGCGGCGGGCACGACGAAAGCGACAGCCAACGCCGCCAAAACGGCAGCGAAGAGAGACTTTGTCAGGAAGGGCATTGTTGACTCCTTAGAATTTGGCGAGGGGCGGTCGCTGGCCTAGAGCCCTGCGAGGTTGATCGTGTCGAGGAAGAGGTTGGCGTCGACAGCCCCGGTGAGGCGGGTCCTGGGGATCTCCCGACCGTCCTTGGGATTGAGGAAGACCATGGTTGGCGGGCCTGGCGCCCGCAGGTGTTCCATGAGCGCCCGGTTGCCCGCATCGAAAGCGGTCACGTCCGCACGCACCAGGGCGATGGCCTCAAGCCGCGTCTTAATGACGGGATTGGAGAAGACCCGCCGGTCGATGCTCTTGCAGATCGGGCACCACTCCGCCGTGAAGTACGCCAGCACCGGCTTCCTCCAAGCGCGGGCGCGCCTGACCGCGGCATCGAACGCCTCTCGTGTCGTGACATGGGCGAAGGCCAGTTCCGCGGCCTGCGCTCTGGCCGTCGGCGGCAGGAGCGCCAGGCCTGAAGACAGGGCTGCGAACCTCAGGAATGTCCGGCGGGGCCATGCGTCGGACTGTGTGGAGGCGCGGGAACGGGAGGATCCGGCAACCATCACGGGCCTGCCGCCGTAAGCTTCCGAAGGAAGCTGTCCGCATCAATCGTGCCGATGCTCCGGGCCGGGGCGAGTTCCTGTCCCGTCTTCGGATCGAGGAACAGGATCGTCGGCGGCCCGACCACGCCGAAGCGCCGCATCAGCGTGCGGCTGGCCTCGTTGTAGTCCGTCACGTCGGCGCGGATGAAGGGGATGTCCTTGAGCCTTGCCTGCACGGTGGGATCGGCAAAGACGGCGCGGTCGATCTCCTTGCAGGTCACGCACCACTCGGCGGTGAAGTCGACGAGGATCGGCTTGCCCTGCGCCCGGGCCGTTTCAACTGCGGCGTCAAACTCCGCCGGCATGGTGACGCGGGTGGAGGCAAGCGCAGTGACCGCTGCAGGCGCCGAGCCACGCGCCAGGGTGGCGAGCGGCTGCAATGGATCCGTCGCCCCGGATGCGGCGCCCACCACCAGCGTTCCACCATAGAGCACCGCCGCAATGCCCGCTGCCTTGGCGATCCGGCGGACCGCGCAGCCGGGCGCCGGGTCGAAGGCGCCGAGGAACACGCCGGCCCCGATGGCAAGCAGTGCCCAGAGCGCCAGCGACACCTGCGGCGCGATGCGCGAGACCATCGCGATGGCGACGCCGAGGAAGACGACGCCGAAGGCCTGCTTGACCCGCACCAGCCAGAGACCGGATTTCGGCAGGGCCTTGGCCCCGATGGTGCCGTACACGATCAGCGGCAGGCCCATGCCGAGGCCCAGCATGAACAGGGCGGCCGCGCCACGCATCATGTCACCCGTCTGCGAGACGTAGAGCAGAGCCCCGGCCAGCGGCGGCGTCACGCAGGGGCCGACGATCAGGGCCGAGGTGAAGCCGAGGGCCGCCGCGCCGGGGAGCGAGCCGCCCATCCCGGAGGTCCGGCCCGAGATGAAGCTGGTCCAGGAACTGGGAAGCTGGAGCTCGAACAGGCCGAACATCGACAGTGCGAGAACAACGAACAGCACGCTCATCGCGCCCAGCGCCCAGGGCGTCTGCAGGGCGGCTTGCAGGTTCTGCCCGGACCAGGCCGCGGCGATGCCGAGCAGGCCATAGGCCGCCGCCATCGCGAGCACGTAGGTGGCCGAGAGCGCGAAGCCCCGACCGGCTGAAAGCTGGCCCCCGCTGCGGGCGAGCATGCCCGACAGGATCGGGATCATCGGCAGCACGCAGGGCGTGAAGGTCAGCAGCAGGCCGAAGCCGAGGAAGGTCGCCAGGACCGACACCAGGCTGCCGCTCATCCAGGCGTCGTTTTGCGAGACCGTCTGCGGCATCGCCGACGCGACCGGGGCGGACACAGCGCTCTCGACCGGCTGCGAGAGGCCGGTCGGCACGGTGCCCCAACGCGATCCGCCGTCCGAAGCCGTCACGCTCCGTTGCGCCGTCACCGGGAGCGTCGCGAGCTCGATGGCCTTCGTCTCGGGGGGATAGCAGATGCCGAGCTTCTCGGCGCAGCCTTGGTAGGTGACATGGATTGTCCGCGGCGAGCCGGCGGCGGCCAGGGCGCCGGCCGACACGGTCGCGCGGGCCGCATCGTGGTAAACCTCCGTCTCGCCGAAGGTGGGATCGTCTTTCTTCTGGCCGGGGCTGGTCTCAACCGGGAGCGGCTGGGCGTCGCCCGGGGAGGCCGAGACGATCACTTTGTCGCGATACAGGTACATGTCCGGGGCAATCGCCCAGTCGAGGATGATGCCTCCATCGGCGCTCTTCGAGGCGCTGAGCCTGAACACCTCGTCCGGGCTCGGGATGTTGAACTGCGCCCCCGCTCCGGCCGAACCGAGAACGAGCGCAGCAAGCGCGAACAAAATTCGGATAAGATTGTGGGACAAGCGAATCCTCGCGACCAGGACAACTCCTCCCAAACTCCCGGCCAACCTTAAGGCAGCCTTAAGGGGAGCGGGTCACAGAGCCCGCGGAGGTGCTCGATGCGTATTCTTGTGGTTGAAGACGATGCGGTGCTGCTCGACGGGCTGAAGGTTGGCCTTGGCCTTCACGGCTTCACGGTCGATGCGGTGGCGTCCTGCGGCGACGCCCGCGCCGCGCTCGCCACGGCCGAGTTCGACGCTCTTGTTCTTGACCTGATGCTGCCGGACGGCTCCGGGCTCGACATCCTGCGCGAGCTGCGTCGGCGCCAGGACGCGACGCCGGTTTTGCTGCTGACCGCAAAAGACACCGTGGCCGACCGGATCGGCGGCCTCGACAGCGGCGCGGACGATTATCTCGGCAAGCCCTTCGACCTCGACGAGGTCGCCGCCCGCCTGCGCGCCATCTCCCGCCGGGCCGCCGGGCGGGCGACGCCGACCCTGTCCTGGAACGGGATTGAACTCGATCCCGGCCGCCGCACCGTCGAGATCGACGGAAATCCGGTTGTCCTCTCCCGCCGCGAGTTCTCGATCCTGGAAGCCCTCATCAAGCATCCCGGCACGGTGCTGTCGAAGGACCAGCTCGCCGACCGGCTCTACGGCTGGGAGGAGGACGTGGAGAGCAACGCGGTCGAGGTCCACGTCCATCACCTGCGCGTCAAGATCGGACGCGACGCCATCGAGACCGTGCGCGGCCTCGGCTACCGGCTCCGGAGCGCCTGACATGAGCTCGATCCGCACCCGCCTCTTCATCATTCTCATTGCCGCCACGACCCTGATCTGGCTGTTCGCGACGGCCTGGATCTATCTCGATACCAAGCGCCAGCTGCAGCATGTGCTCGACACCCGCCTCATGGAGGCGGCCCGCATGGTTGGCTCGCTGGTCACCAGCGGCGAGATCGCGCTGTCGGCCCGCGCCGGCGAAGCCCCGGCCTCCATCCCGCTTCCGGAGCCAACGCATGTGGGCTACGAGCGCCAGCTCTCGTGCCAGATCTGGTCGTTCGATGGGCGCTTGATCGGCCGCTCCAGCGGCGCCCCTGAGACCGCGCTGTCGAACGAGACCAGCGGGTTCTCGGAGCAGGAGGTCGGTGGCGAGCCGTGGCGGGTCTATGCCTTCGCCGACCGGGATCGCGGCATCCGCGTGCTGGTCGGCGACCGGCTCGGATTGCGCGACCGCCTCGTCACCGACCTCGTCCGGGGACTTGTTCTGCCGGCCATCGTGGTGGTCCCGCTGCTCGCCTTCCTGATCTGGGCCAGCGTCGGGCGCGGGCTGCGGCCCCTGCGCCGCCTGACGCAGAGCCTCAAGGCGCGCGGCCCCGAGGACCTGAGCGCAATCAACGTCGGCAATCCACCGTCGGAGATCCGTCCTGTGGTCGATGCCCTTAACGGCCTGTTCGGCAAGGTTGCGGCGGCCCGCGAGCACGAACGCAGCTTCACGGCCTTTGCGGCCCACGAGCTGCGCACACCCCTGGCTGGTCTTCGCACCCAGGTCCAGGTGGCCCTGGCGGCGAGGGATCCGGAGATCCGCGAAGGGGCCCTGAAGCAAACGCTGGTGGCCGTCGACCGCACCAGCCGGCTCGTGCGCCAGTTGCTGGCGATGTCAGCCCTCGATGCTGCGGCGGAGGATGGCGAGGCGCAGGAGATCGTGGTCGGTCCGGCCATTGAGGAGGCCACGGCGAGCCGAACCCCAGGCAAGACCGGCATACGGGTGGAGATCGACCTGACGCTCCACCAGACGACCGTCCGGATGAACCGGGAGCTATTCCATCTTGTCGTGCGCAACCTCCATGAGAATGCTGTTCAGCACTCTCCCGAGGGCGGTCTCGTGCGGTGGCTCCTTGATGGAGATACACGCCCGCCCTCGATCACCGTCGAGGACGAGGGGCCGGGCATTCCGGAGGACGAGATCAATCATGTGACCGACCGCTTCTTCCGCGGCCGCCATCGCAGCCCCGTCGGCAGCGGTCTCGGCCTCGCCATCGTCGACACAGCCCTTAAGCGTGCGAACGCCTCTTTCGTGCTCCGCAACCGGCAGGATCGCCCTGGGCTGCGGGCAGGGTTTGGGGTGTTCCTGTCCAAAGCTCCCGCGGGCAAACTCAGCATACGCAGCCCCTAAGAGGCTGGTGAGCAATTATCTTTCCTTTCGCGTGAGGCGACGCAGCAGGATGCGGCTCATGGCGAGATAAAGCAGCATCTCGCCGGTCTCGATCAGGCGTTCGTAGTCCTTGGCCAGCCGCCGGTTGGTGGTCAACCAGGCGATGGTGCGCTCAATGGTCTAATCACAAATGACAAGTTCTGCCTAACGCGCACTGTGCGGCTTCAGCTCAGCTGGCCATGGGCGCGCCATCGGCTCCGGAGGGCTTTGGCGCCCCAACTCACTGATGAGGTCACTCACCAGGGAGGACAGCATGCGAGGTCAGCGGGCTGCACCTTGTTCTTCAGCAGGTTGCCTTGGGTGTCGACGAGCAGATGACGCTTGCGGCCCTTGATCTTCTTACCACCGTCATAGCCGTGCGGTCCGCCCATCTCAGTGGTCTTGACCGACTGGCTGTCGATGATCGCCGCTGTCGGTTGGGACGAGCGACCGATCGTGCGGCGATAGCTCTCTCGCAGCGCCTGAGTGATGTGCTCCCAGGTGCCATCCCCGCGCCACTGGGCGTAGTGGTAGAAGACAGCAGTCCGGGGCGGATACTCGTGCGGCAGCTTCGCCACTGCGCCCCGGTGCGCAGCAAATAGAAGATCGCATCGACGATGCGCCGGAGCGGATAGGTCTGCCGCCGTCCGGCCGGATGGCTGCGGGGGATGAGCGGCTCGAGCAGCGCCCATTCGGCTTCACTGAGATCGCTGGCGTAAGAACAGACAGCCATGGCACGGGCTCCTCAAACGTGAAACAGCCCGTATCCGCAGCCGCGGCCCAGCACCGAACCTATGGTGAATCAATGACTTGCATCGAGCAATAAAATTGCTCACCAGCCTCTTAGTGAGGTCTCGGAAGCTATCGCCGGGACGAAGTGGCGGCGATGCTGTCCGGATCTCTGAGACGAGGGTGCTTGCTCCTGGGGGAGAATGGCCGGCCTCTCAGCATAGTGCTTTGGCCAGCGTCTCCCGGACAGGCGATCCGATCCAAGGAGGATGTCATGAGGTTGGCTGCACGACCACGCGTCTTTGCCTTCACTGCCATTGCCGTCACGGGTGTGATTGCGGCAGCCACTGCACAACCGGCTGCGGCCGATCAGGACCGTCCTAACACGCCGGTCGCGCAGGCAATGCCGCCGTCCGGCATGGGTCAGGGCTCAGGAGCGCAGTCGAGTCAGCCCGGCATGGGTCAGGGGATGATGGGCGGAAGGCCTATGGCAGGTATGCGCGGACACATGCAGAAGCTCATGTTCGCCATCGCTGACACGAACAGTGATGGCGGCCTTTCCTTCGACGAGGTGACGGCCATCCACAGGCGGATCTTCGATCAGGTCGATGCCAACAGGGACGGCAGGGTGACACCCGAGGAGGTGCAGGCATTCATGCGGGAGTAGGCGTGATCCCTTGCTTCAAAGGGGCAGCCCCTACTCGCTATGAATGCCTTTCGGCCATAGCAAGGTGTTGACAAAACTGACCGCTCATCACCGGACGACGAACTGTCCCATCATTCCGTTGTCCTCGTGTTCAAGGATGTGGCAGTGATACATGAACGGCGCTGCCACGGCAGGCTGCGTAAACCGCACAAGAAGCTCGACCGGCTCCTGCGCCACGACCGTGTCCCTGAGGCCCTGATCGCGAGGCCCCGGGGCCGCACCGCTCCGGCTTAGCACCTCGAAATGCACGCCGTGGATGTGGAAGGGGTGGGCCATCATCTCGCCCGAAACCTCCCAGATCTCCACGTCGCCGAGCCTGACCTCCTCGTCGATCCGCTCCATGTCGTACGGGCGGCCGTTGATGCCGTGCATGCCCATGCCGCCGCCCATCATGCCGCCCATGCCCATCGTCATGGCGAAGCGCCGCCGGCGAACGGCGCGTGACGGATCCAGACGCTCATGAGCCACGAGACGCTCCGGCACCTTCACTCCAGGCGCCTCCCCACCCTGAGGCTCGAACCTGAGGACGGGTTCCCGTCCACGGCCAATGAGGTCCGCGGCACGGGCCAGCATGCCCATCACCATGGGTGCATTGGTATCTGGCCCTGCTTCAAGTGCGATGGCTCGCCCGTCCGCGAAGTCGACGAGAATTTCGGCCCGCTCGCCCGGCGCAAGGCTCAGGGACCGCAGCTCGACCGGCCTCTCAAGTAAGCCGCCCTCCGAAGCGATCCAATGGAACGCCCGATCGTCCGCGAACGCGAGATCATAGAACCGAGCGTTTGAACCGTTCACCAGGCGAAGCCGAACCAGCCGGCGCGGCACGCGGGCTACCGGATTGGCGGTTCCGTTGACCAGCAGCGTGTCACCCCGCCGTCCGTGCATGAGCGTCATCATTCCCTCGGGAAGGATAAGCCGGCCGCTCTCGAACTGCCGGTCCTGCAACACCAGGGGCAGGTCATCGACGCCGTACTCCGACGGCAGTGCGAGGGCCTTCTCGTCGTCATCCGTGACGAGCAGGAGGCCTGCGAGGCCGGCATAGACCTGCTCCGCCGTGCGGCCATGCACGTGCGAGTGATACCAGAGGGTCGCCGCGGGCTGGCGGATGGGAAGCACCGGCCGCCATGTGGCACCCGGGCGGATCATCTGGTGGGGTCCGCCATCGAGCTCCCCGGGAATGAGCAGGCCGTGCCAATGGACGCTGGTTTCCTCGTCGAGTGCGTTCGTGACGGCGATCTCCACGTCGTCGCCACGGTGGACGCGCAGCGTCGGGCCAAGATAGCTCCCGTTGTAGCCGAGCGTCCGGCTCTCCTTTCCTGGGAAGAACGAGGTGCGGCCGGCTTGCGCCCTGAGCGAGATCGACCGGCCCTGGCTGCGAGCATCGATAAGCTCGGGAATCCGCAGTTCCTGCGGCTCGGCAGCCGCTACTCGCCACGTGGATGAGGCAGCAAAGGCGGTGCCTCCAGCCAGGGCGGCACCGGCCAGGAAAGAGCGGCGCGTGAGCATCGTAGATTGTCCCTCCTCAGGACAAGGTGAAATGACCAAAACAGATCCAAATATATTAGCTTTATCTTAATTAGCAAGCACTTATAATGCCAACTCGCCCAACTTGTGCGGCACCGTGCACGGTCAGCAGTGCGTCCAAGCGCGAAACTGGCGAACTCAGACATCTCCGCTTGTTCCTCCTGTGCCGTCTCTCAGAGAAAGCCGGGCCTGTGCCATATCGAGAACACCTGCCTCCCCGTCAGGATGTTCCCGATGCAGGAAACGCAGCCCTCAATCGGGGCTATCCTTAAGGCTGCCTTAAGCTGGATCCCGGACCAGCCACCTCATGCAAGCAGTTTCCATTGGTCCCCTCGTGTTCGCCGGTGATCGCCTTGCAGCAATTGTCGGCATCGGTGTTTTCATGGTCGCAACGTCGATCATGTCCTCCCGCCTGGATCCCCGCATCGGGCGCTGGTCGACCTGGGCTCTCATTGGAGGCTTCGCCGCAGCACGGCTCGGCCATGTGATCGGGAACGCGACCAGCTTCACGGCGGAGCCCTGGCGGATCCTTGCGGTGTGGCAGGGCGGCTTCTCGTGGCCATGGGCCGCTGGATCGGTCGCCGCTGTGTCGGTGGTCCTGCTGCGGACGCGCCGTACCGCCATTGGGGCGGTGGTCAGTCTCGCCATAGCGCTGTTCGCCTGGAACGTCGTGTGGCAACTGACCAATGCCACGCCTTCGACACCGATGCCGGATGTCGTTTTGGAGAACATCAAGGGAGGCGACACGCCCCTGACGTCCTTCAGCGGAAAGCCCGTCGTGCTGAACCTGTGGGCGAGCTGGTGTCCGCCCTGTCGGCGCGAAATGCCGATGATGGCAGAGATGGCGGCGAGCCGGCCTGAGGTCACGTTCCTGTTCGTGAACCAGGGCGAGCGGCGAGCGGCCATCGAGAGCTTTCTCTCCGGCCAGACGCTCACGCTGCCGAACGTCCTTCTCGATCCGCGTCAGGAGGTGGCACGCCACTACGCGATGCCGGGCCTCCCGGTGACCCTTTTCCTCGGGCCGGACGGGAAGCTCCGCTCCCTGCATGTTGGCGAGATTTCCCGGGAGGCATTGATGAGCGCGATCAGCCGATTGCTGGCGCAGTAGCCAACGTCGCTCAAGCTGGCTTACGTGCAACCAGATCGACAAGAGCCGACACGCCGCGATGCCCGGCCCCCTCCTCAATGATACTGTCATGCTCCCGCAGATGGAGGATCTCGAACCCGGAGAAGGCCTCTCGCAGCATGGCTTCCGTGTACATGTTCTCCGCGTGAGGCGGACCGCCGGTCCCATACTGGAGTTGCTCCGGCCGGTAGCCCTGCAGGAGAAGCAATCCTCCGGGAACGAGCGTGCGGCGAATGCCCCGGAAGATCGACTCGCGCAGCTTCGGATCCGCAAACTGGATGAAGATGGCGGCCACCACGTCGAAGCTGTTCTCCGTCCACCCCCAGGTTGCCAAATCCGCCTGAACGAAGGTCACCTCGACACCCCGGCTTGCCGCAAGCCGATGCGCCTTCTCAAGGGCGATGGCAGAGAAGTCGACGGCCGTGACGTGCAGCCCCTGCTCGGCAAGCCAGACGCTATTGCGGCCTTCTCCGTCCGCTACAGCCAGCGCCCGCGACCCGGGCCCCAGGAGATGCCGCTGGTTGGCGAGGAACGTGTTGGGGCTCGTGCCGAACAGGTAGCTGTCGCCGGCATATCGCGCATTCCATCGGTCTTGGTCGCTTTGGTCGCTCATGAGATCTCCTTGCCCGGCCTGAGGTGACTTGGGGTTTTACTCGCCGTCCTGGATTGGCGCACCGGCCTGCCTGAGGGCCGCAAAGCCACCGGCAACATGCGCCACGTTCTCGATGCCCATCTCCTTCAGGGTTTTCGCCGCGAGCGCCGAGCGGTTGCCGGAGCCGCAGTAGAGCACCAGGCGCTTGCCACCGCCCAGTTCCGGCTTGTGCGAGGCGCTGGTGGGATCGGCCTGGAACTCCAGGAAGCCGCGGGGTACGTGCACCGCCCCCTGAACCGTGCCGGTCTTCTGCAGCTCCTCGCCTTCCCTGACGTCCACCAGCACCACGTTGGGGTCTCCGACGAGCTTCGCAGCCTCCTCGGCCGACAGGGTCTCAACCGTTTTGTTGGCCTCGGCCACTAGGTCCTTTGCAGTCTTTGTCATCATGATCGTCTCCTTCATTCGTCCCAAGGAGCGCCGCCGATGGCGTCGAGGGGGATCTTGAGGTAGCGCTTGCCGTTGCTTTCCGGCTCCGGCAGACGACCACCGCGGATGTTCACCTGCAGCGAGTGCAGGATCAGCTTGGGCATCGGCAGCTCCCGGTCGCGCGCCTCGCGCAGGGCCACGAACTCCTCCTCCGTCTTGGCTTTCACGAGATGCATGTTCTCGCGCTTCTGCTGTCCGACTGTGCTCTCCCATTGCGCCTCACGCCCGCCGGGCTGGTAGTCGTGCCCAGTGAACAGGCGCGTCTCGTGAGGCAGTGCCATGATGCGCTGGATGCTCTGCCACAACACACGTGCCGAGCCCCCGGGGAAGTCGGCGCGGGCGGTGCCACTGTCCGGCATGAAGATCGTGTCGTGAATGAAGGCGGCGTCACCGACAGCGTAAGCAATGGACGCAAGCGTGTGACCGGGGGTGAACATCACCTCCGCGTCCAGGTTGCCGATCCTGAAGCGCTCGCCATCGGCAAAGAGCCTGTCCCATTGCGAGCCGTCGGCCGGGAAGCTGTCGGGCCAGTTGTAGATGCCCTTCCAGAGCTTCTGCACCTCGACCACCCTCTCGCCGATGGCGGTGGGCACGCCGGTCTTGTCCTTGAGGTAGCCAGCCGCCGAGAAGTGGTCGGCGTGCGGATGCGTGTCGAGGATCCACTCCAGGGTGTAGCCCTCGCGCTCAACGTGGGCGAGGAGTTCGTCGGCCTGGATCGTGGCGGTCGCGCCGGACTTCGGGTCAAAGTCGAGCACCGGGTCGATGATGGCACACTTCTTCGTCTCGGGATCGGCGACCACGTACTGCACGCTGCCGGTGCGCTTCTCGTAGAAGCCCTTCACGATAGGTCGGCCGTGCAAGGGCGATGAAGTCTGGGCGGACATGACGCTTGCTCCTGCTCTCAAGGGATGACGCAGTGTTTGAAGGCTGGAATGGCCGGCGTTCGAGCCTCAGCCATCCACGCGGGTGGCCTCACGCCGGAAGGTGACCTGCGGCCAGTCGGCGGGCACGAGGCGGAAGACCGCCATGCCAACGATCATGGCGGCGACGAACACGAACACCTGCCACGGGCCTAAGGTCAGGCCGACCAGAGCCGGTCCCGGGCACAGACCGACCAAGCCCCAGCCGATGCCGAACAGGGCGGCCCCGCCGATCAGGCGCGGATCGAGGTCGCGCCGGGTTGGGATCTCCAGGCGCGGCGCCAGCACCGGCACGCCGTGGCGTTTGGCGACGAGATAGCCCAGCGCCGACACCACGACGGCGCCGCCCATGACGAGCGCGAGGCTCGGGTCCCAGTTGCCGAAGATGTCGAGGAAGCCGAGCACCTTGGCCGGGTTGATCATTTGCGAGACAATCAGCCCGAGGCCGAAGAGAAGACCAGCGGCGAAGGCGGAAACGATCAGGGGCATGGCTTACATCCCGATGACGTGACGGGTGATGAAAACGGTGGTGATGGCGGTGGCCATGAATACCGCGGTGGCCGCCAGCGAGCGCGGCGACCCGCGTCCGATGCCGCAAACGCCGTGGCCGCTGGTGCAGCCCCCACCGAGGCGGGTACCAAAGCCGACGATTAGCCCCGCCGCGATCAACAGCGGCAAGGAGGCGTCGAGCGCGACCGGCGGCAGGGCACCGCCAAAGGCGACATAGACCAGCGGCGCAACGAACAGGCCGGCCAGAAACGCCATGCGCCAGCCGATCTCGCTGCGGGTCGGATGAAGCAGTCCGCCGAGGATGCCGCTGATGCCGGCGATGCGCCCGTTCAACACGAGGAACAGGGCGGCGGATGCGCCGATCAGGAGACCGCCGATCAGAGCCCTGACAGGGGTGAAGTTTTCCATGGCGACCTCCAATCAGCGGGACTTTCTGACCGTAGTTGGCTTGCAATAGAGCTCGTAGAGCACGCCGAAGAGCTGCTCGATGCGGGGATCGGCGATGCGGTACCAGATCGTCTGGCTCTCGCGCCGGGTGGCGACGATGCCTTCATCCCGCATCTTGGCGAGATGCTGCGACAGGGCCGATTGCGACAGGCCCACCGCCTCGGTAAGCGTGGTGACATTGGCCTCGCCCCACTCCACCAGCTTGCACAGGATCATCAGCCGCCGCTCGTTGGCAAGCGCCCGCAGGATGTCCGCAACCTCGGTCGCCTTCTGTTCAAATGTTCCAAGGTCGAGTTCCAAACGGGACATAGGCATACCTGCGCTCTATAAGAGAGAGCTAATTTAGTATATCCTGATAAATACGCAAGGGGTCCATCGAAGCCATTTGAGCCCGATTGTAAATCAGCATCAAATACGGACCCTTGAGCCGACTGCCGTTACGCACATGCCATTGCTAGCGAGTTCGTAGCATCGGCTGGGTCATCACCGGCGCCGATCGTGACCCCACCGGAGTTCCATTTTGTGTTGCCAAACTCAGGCGTTGCACTCCCATTGAGAGGGGTCAAAGCTTTGGTGCTGAGTCACAGGATCGACGTGATCGTGCGGCTGCGCAGGTGCTCTGGCACATCCGCCTAAGATCTTTGTGGGTCGGACGCTACGTTCCCGTAGCCTTGCGGGAGAGCACCTGGCTTCGGGTGAGAAGCAGGATGAAGTAGACGCCGCCAAGCACCGAGGCGACCAATCCAGCTGGGAGCTGCGCCGGGTAGATCAGGATCCGAGCCAGCCAGTCCGACAGCAGCATCAGGCCCGCACCCAGGAGAGCCGAAACCGCGAGCTGGTCTCTTGCGCCTCTCGCCCCAAGCAGCGCTGCCATGTGCGGAGCCAGCAGCCCGACGAAGGCCACAGGCCCGATGATGGCGGTCACGAGCGCCGTCAGCAGTGCCGCGATCGTCAGAAGGACGACGCGCGCCCGTCCGACCGCGAGCCCCCTCGCCGCGGCAATGCCATCACCGGCCGAAATCAGAGTGAGCCAGCGATGCAGCGACAGGCTCACCCCAAGGATCATGAGCACAGCGACGAACAGAAACAGAGCATCTTCGGCCGCCACGCGATAGGTGGAGCCGTTCAGCCAGTTCAGGATCGCGAACGCCGCATCGCTCCCGGATGCAAGGAGGAACTGAACGAGCGCGTCCATCAATGCGGCGATCGAAATGCCCACGAGGGCCATGATCCCTGGCGAGAAATCATGCCGCCGACCGAGGATGATCAGCAGGAGCAGAACCATGCTGCTGCCGAAGAAGGCGCCACCGGCAGTGCTGTCGACGATGGATCCGCCCCAAAACACGACGCCTGCAACGAGGGTGAGCGTGGCGCCCTGCGACATGCCCATGATGTCGGGACTGGCGAGGGGGTTTCGGAGCAGTCGTTGCAGGATCCCTCCGGCAAGAGCCATGCCCATGCCGGCGGCGAGAGCCGCGAGCATCCGCGGCCACCGGAGTGAGAGCACGGTCTCGTTCGGCCACTCTACGGCCCATCCTGTCTGGGAGGGCGCGACCGTCAGCCCAACGGCGCCGGTCAAAGCGAACATTCCGAGCAGGATGCCGATTCTGGTCCTTCCCAGGCGCATCCTCCCCTCGATCACTCCGAAAGCAGTGTGGTCCTTGGCCTTGAGTGACCTGCGGGTCAGCAGGATCAGCGCAGGCGCGCCGATGAGTGCGGCGGAGGCGCCGCTCGGCACGATGTTGGACGTGAAGCGGCTGGCAAAGAGCGCGATGCTGTCCGTCAGCAGCAGCAACGCGGCGCCTGCCAACAGGCTGGACACCATCTCGCCGAGACTGCTCCGGGCACCCAGCCCGCGCGCGATGTTCGGGGCAAGCAGCGCAATGAAGCCGATGACGCCAACAGCCGTCACCGCACTGGCCGTCATCCAGAGGCAGACGGCCAGGAGGGCCAGTAGTGCCGGCCAGACAGGCAGCCCGCGTGCCGCCGCCCCCTCTTCGCCAAGACGCAGGAGCGTCAAGGGACGCGGTGCCAACGCCAGGAGAAGGCCTCCGATTGCGAGCCTCGGTGCAAGCCATATCACCCAGGTCCAGTCGGTCTGGGTCAGATCGCCTGTTTTCCAGATGAGAAGCCCCGTCGCAAGCTCCCGGTTGAGGAGCACCACGCCGCTGGCGATGGACAGGAGCAGGATGTTGATCGCCATGCCTGCGAGCACGATCGGCAACCCACCGATCCCGGACCGGCCTGCGATCAGCATGACCAGCCCGGTGGCAAGGATCGCTCCCGTCATGCTGAACCACTCACCATGGCTTGCGGCGAGGTTCTGATCGTAGACCGTCACGATTACCAGGGCGAGCCAAGCTCCCGACGAGGAGCCCAGGGTCATCGGCGAGACCAGCCGGTTTTGGAACGCCTGCTGGAGAACGCTGCCGACGAGGCCGAGGCTCGCGCCGATCATGACCGTGATCACGGCCCGCGGCAAAGCCGAGAACAGGAAACGCACGTCTTCGAACGAGGCAGGCTCGCCTCCGCCCAGGAGTTCCAGACGGCGAAGGAAATCGATTCCGCTTCCGAGCTCGACATGCAGGAGAAAGGTCAGGATCAATGCCAAAGCCATCAAAGCATGGCGCACAGAGGGGCTCCCGAGCGGCAGCGCTCTCCCGGACCGGATACCTACCACGGGAGGAGAAGCCGCTGGTGGCATGCGGACGTGGGATCCAGAACTCAAGGCTTCGCCTTTATAAGCGCATCGGCGAAGGCCTCGGCAAACAGCCCCACCGAGAACGGCCCGCCGAATGTCCAGGTCGGCGGGATAGAGGCGAACTGTCCGCTCCGGACGAAGGGCATGAAGGCCCACACTCGCGTCGAGAACAGATCCTTTGCCTGCGGGAACGGCTCAATGTGAATGACAAAGCCGTCCTTGACTTGGCTGAGTTCCTCGATCTTGCGCAGGGCAAATCCCCAGGTCGAAGGCGCCTGCGGAAATCCGTTCTCAATTCCGAGTGCCTCCAGCGCATACTGCGCCATCGAGTTGGCACCATGGACGCGAACGCGGGAGGTGTCGAGGAAGCTCACCGGCGTAACCTTCGGCAGCCGGCCCTGGAAGCGATCGGCCACTTTTCTTTTGAGAGCCGAGAGCCGTTGATCGAGTTCATCAAGGCGCCGCTGCGCGAGTTCCTCCCGGCCGAAGAGCCCGGCCAGATCCTTGTAGATCTCGCGCGAGGCCAGATAGTTGTTGTGATCCTGCTTGAACGGATCGAAGTGCAGAACGCGCGCAATGGCCTCAAGCTTGTCGACGAACATCTTTTGCTGGTCGCTGGCGAGGATCAGGTCGGGCTTGAGTTCTGCAATCTTCTCGAGGTTGGGCTCCTGCCTGGTGCCGACATCGCCCACCCCGTCCGGGAGATGCGGATGCACCACCCAGGTTCTGTAGCCCTTGATATCGGCAATCGCCGCGGGTGTGACATCGAGTTCGAGCACCTGCTCGACGAGCTCCCAGCTCAATACGACGACCCGTTCCGGAGGCTTGGCGAAGTCATGCGATCCGCGGCTATCCGCAATGGTCACGGCCGCAGCGGGGCCCGCGAGGGACATCAGGAATGCCAATATGGCGGCGAGCTTCATCACGAAATCCTATCGGTTCACGACCGCGATCTTCGTCGCGGCCAAAGGATGATCGACGAGATGGATGTCGATGTCGTAGAGGGCTGACAGCACAGCGGATGACAGCAGGGCCTCGCTCGAGCCGTCGAAGGCCACCTCGCCGCGCTTGAGGGCAATGATCCGGTCCGCATAGCGGGTGGCGAGATTGACGTCGTGGAGCACGACGACGACGCCCTTGCCTTCATCGCGGTTCAGACCCGAGAGCAGCGCCATCAGGTCATACTGGTGCGCCAAATCGAGAGCCGATGTGGGCTCATCCAGCAGCAGGAACGGCGATTGCTGCGCAAGCAGCATGGCAACCCAGGCGCGCTGACGCTCGCCGCCGGACAGGTGATCGACCAATGTCTCCGCATAGGCCTCGACATGGGTGAGCGCCATCGCCTCTTCGACGGCATGCCGATCTTCACTGCGCCAGCGCCCGAGGGCGCCGCGCCAGGCGAAGCGGCCCAGATAGACGAGCTCCCGGACCGTCAGACCGGCAACGTTCGCCAACCGTTGCGGCAGGTAGGCGACGGTGCGGGCCAGATCCCGCTGGGACAGGCGATGCAAAGGCATGCCGTCGAGGCTGATCGTGCCCTCGTCGGGCTTTGCCTGGCGCGCAAGAACATTCATCAGCGTCGACTTGCCCGAGCCATTGTGGCCGAGGATGACGGTCAGGTCCGAGCGCGCGATCGACAGGCGCTCGGCCAGGAGAACGCGACGCGAGCCATGACTGACGCGCACACCGTCGACCTCGATCATGTTCACGGTTGGAAGGATAGCGCTAGGCATGATGCTCCCAATAATCCTTCTGCCGCTGCAGGCGCATGTCCCGGCTCTGCTGCGTCGGGCAGGATTCGCAGATCGCCCCGTCGGCGCAGAGATAGGCCATGCAGCAGGCCTTGCGCTCCAGGATCAGCTGCTCACGGCCGTCGGAGAGCGTAATCGGACTGAGTGCGCTCATGGACTCAAGGCCAGCAGCCTCAAGCCAGGCGCAAGCGCAGTCCTGCAGCTCCTCGTTCCCGAGACTTGGGTCGTGCCGTCCAATGCGGAGGAGGAGACCGAGGATCCTGTCCGCCAGGAGACGTTTCGCCGTGATCTGTTTCACGGTGGCGAATTCCTGCTTGTGGGCTTCCTTGGCGAGGCGGCTCATATCGGCGATCAGGCTTTCCGCAAGCTCCCGAAGCTGGCAGCCTGCCTCGCGGACCAGGTGCTTTCTTGCCCCCCGGATGCAATGGGGAGACGGCAGGCGAAACCCGCCGACACCGCCCTGCCTGAGGCATTGGCTCATGCAGCCCACTTTCGGCAGCAGGGCGAAGTGGTGAACGGCCAGAAGAGCGATGGCGACCGGCTGCCAATTGAGATGGTTCCAGCAGCTCGCAGACCAGAAGGCCGCTCCGGCCTCCGGGTTGGTCTCCCTGATGACGGCGTAAAGCTGCCGCAACGTGGCGGCATTGTCCGCACCGGGTGACACCCAGCCGGCAGCATGATCTCCCACCTCACCCTGGAGGATGGGGACGAGACCTGTTGCGGCCGAAAACAGATTGTCGAGGTCCGCTGTGTCAACCATGGCGTTCAAGCCGCTCTCATCAGATGACCCTTGGCCCGCCAGCCTTCCTAGAGAGGCTGGCGGGCGCTTGCTCAGAACTTGCCGCTCACCCTCAGGCTCACGGTCCGGCGCTCACCGTAGAAGCAGTCGCCGCGGCTGAGACATGTCGTGAGATAGGTTTCGTCAGCGATGTTCTGGACGTTGAGTTTCGCGGAGTAGCGCTCGGTCTCGTAGCCGATCTGGGCGTCGAAGAGGGTGTAGGACGGGGTGACGTAGTTGTCGCGCCCGTCGAGGCTCTCGCCGACATAGCGTACGCCGATCCCAGCGACGAAACCCTGAAGCGCACCCTCGCGCGGACGGTAGGTCACCCATGCGGAGGCCTGATGCTCGGGAACGCTGGCGAGCGCGAAACCGGTCGCCTCGTCCTCAGTTTCGAGATGGGTGTAGCCTGCGAGAAGCTCGAAATCGTGGAATGCGGTCTGGATATCGAGCTCGACGCCCCGGATGGAGGCCTCCCCGGTCTGAAGAAAATTCGGCCGGCCGGGACCGAAATCAGGATTGATCACCTGCCGGTTCTTCTGCGTCAGATCGAACACGGCGGCCGTCAGAAGGGTCGGCGTTCCTGGAAGCTGGTATTTGATGCCTGCCTCGATCTGCTCCCCTTCCACCGGAACATAGGTAAAGCCGAAGCTGTCAGGAGCCACCGGATCAAACGACGTGGAATAGCTCACATAAGGCGCGATGCCGGAGTCGAACTTGTAGAGGATGCCGGCGCTGCCGGAGAACTTGTCGGCTTCCGTTCCGGGCAATGACGAGCCGCGGGTGGTCTGCGAATAGCTGTCGTGCCGCGCTCCGAGCGAGATGAACAGCCTGTCGTTGATCGCCATCCGATCGATGGCATAGAAGCCGATCTGCTCGATATCCTGCGCGGGATTGTTGGTGCGTGTGAAGGCCGGGATCGCGGCACCGTAGCGCGGCGTGATCAGGTCGATGGCCGGCATCACGCCACCACCGGTATCGCTGTCGATCGTGGCGTTCTGGTAGTCAAAACCGAACGCCGCCTGATGCCTGATGAAGCCTGTCTCGAAGTCCGCCTTCAGCCGTGCGTCGCTGACAAAGGACTCGGCCTCGTTGCGGGCGGAATAAAGGGTCCGGCTCCGGGACCGGCCGTCTGCTTCGTATGTAACGCCGAAAGCAGGCCAGATCTGGTCGTAAGCGCCCGAGCTGATGGAATAGCGGGCGCGCGCATCGAAACTGAAGATGCTGTTGAACCGATGCTCCAGGATACCGGTGACGGCCGCACCCTCGACGATATACTTGTCGAAACCTGGCTCACCGAAGAACTGGCCTGTTCCGATGAAGTCCCCGCTCGGTGTCGGCAGCAGGCTTCCCTGGATCGGCACGAAGCGCGATGTCGGCTGCCCGACGTCCTTCTGGAAGTTGCCCAAGACCGTAAGCCGCGTCTCCGTCGTCGGCTGCCATGTGAACGACGGCGCCAGCACGATGCTGTCGTCCTCGGAATAGTCGACCTGCGTGTCGCTGTCACGGCCGATGCCGATGATCCGGTACTGTATGGTGGCTCCCGGATCGATCGGTCCGGTCAGGTCGAAGCCGAGCTGCTTGCGATTGAAGGTGCCGTACTCGACGAAGACTTCGTTGCTGCGCACCGTCTCGGGCATCTTGCTGTTCAGATTGACGACGCCACCCGTCGCGTTCGAGCCATAGAGGACCGAAGCAGGCCCCTTGGGTGCCGTCTTGGATGTGGTGGACTTTTGAGAGGGTGGCGTAGTCTCCGGGTGTTGCAACCCACACACCGGGATTCGGGCGTTGGAGCGCCGCGATCCCGCGGGAGACCACGCCATGACGGACCATA
>NZ_JAAAXJ010000032.1 GCF_009910705.1 Microvirga arsenatis | reverse complement strand
GATACCAGCGCACGCAGAGCAGGATTACGGATCGATCAAAATGCCTGCCCTTGAACACTTATTCCTCCGCCACTGAGACCTCCACCCAGTAGCTGAAACTCTGAAACAAACCGTTTGCGACGGATCCCGCCGGGCTGCTACCTCCCAGTAAGTGCGCTCGGCGCCGGACAATGGATCGTCAAGGAAAGGCGAGTTCCTGATTTGTTCTATCTTAGCGTATAATCAGGAACAGATCTTGCGCTGGCCCCACATCCCGTGCGGAAGGCCCTCATACACCTTAAGCGTGCCATTTCTGACGAGCTTGACTGTTAGCAGGACCGAGTTGGCAATCGGGACGATCTGGTTATCGTCCCCGTGCATGATGAGCATAGGCACGTCGATTCGCGTGAGATCCTCGGTGAAGTCAGTCACGGAGAAGGCCTTGATGCAATCGTAATGGGGCTTGATGCCACCCATCATGCCCTGGCGCCACCAGTTGTCGACGACCGCCTCGGAGACCTTCGCACCGGGACGGTTGAAGCCATAAAACGGACCGGCAGCGACATCTGTGTAGAACTGGGCTCGGAAGCCGTCGAACACCTCGGTCGGCAAGCCGCCAGGGTTCCTCTCCGACCTGACCATCACCGGCGGCACCGCTCCGACCAACATCGCCTTGGCAACCCGAACCGGCTCCGCCCGGGCGACGTAATGTGCGAGCTCGCCACCACCGGTGGAATGGCCGACATGGATGGCATGCTTTAGATCAAGGGCTGTGACCAGTTCGGCGACATCCGCCGCATAGGTGTCCATCTCATTGCCCGTTGCAGTCTGGGTGGAGCGCCCGTGAGCGCGGCGGTCGTGTGCGATCACACGGAAGCCCTTGTCGAAAAAGAACTGCATCTGGCTGTCCCGATCGTCGGCACTGAGCGACCAGCCGTGATGGAAGACGATTGGCTGCGCGTCGTTCGAGCCCAGTCCTTGTAGAAAATCTGTGTCCTATCCCGAGTTGTGATCATGCTCATCGTCTTCTCCTTGTGTCAGCCGAACGAGAGGCTAAGCTTAAGAGGATCGTTTGACAGGCTTGTGGCGTGGCAGCGCTATCGGAGGCCAGATAGCCCTTCAACCTACCTCAAGGTGCACGAAGGGCTCGCGCGGCTGCCGAAAGGACCGCTTATGAGTCAACAGCGAAATTCCCTGCCCTTCAGAAGCGCCCGGTGTTTCCTGCTTAAGTAGACGTTTGGCCTACTTCCGCCTTGTGCCAGCAGCAGGCCTTCCAACGCAGCTCTGCATCGGGTGTCTCACGTAACTCGTCCCGATTGATAGTTGCGGGTTTGAAGTAGCCGCGGCCCCTGGTCGCCAACTTCAACTCAGCGACAGAACAACGCCTCCAACGCTAATCCCAGCACCTGCCAAGCGGTGAATCATCTGGCGCTTACCAAAAGCGTGGCCTAATACGAGACCCGTCCCATGCAGAAGGCCGGTAGCCGAGACAAAGCCAAGACAATAAAGGGCTGCTGCGGCTTCCGTCGGCATCTCAGCTCCATGGGCGTAGCCGTGGAAAATGGCAAATGCTCCGGTCAGCATCATGGCTACGGAGATGCGGCAGCGGATCCTGGCAGCCAGAATTGCGCCGAGGATAACCACTGACAGGGCAATGCCCGCCTCGATGGCAGGAATTCCAATGCCCATAACACCCATGACGCCGCCGACGAGCATCATAGATGCGAAGGTTGCCGGAACGGCCCAGAGAGCCCGCTCTCCGAGCACGGCGGCGAAGAGACCGACTGCCACCATGGCCAAGACATGGTCAAGACCGCCAAAGGGGTGCGCCAAACCGTCGACCAAACCTGAAGCTGAGTGGATGCCCGTATGCGCAAGGGCCGGCATGGCCGTTACCACCATGGCGGCGAGTAGAAAGGACTGCTTCAATTTCATGGGATGCTCCTGTCAGGCGGCCGCGGAGAGGCCGCCGGCCCGTTCGATGAATTGCGCGATGGCGTCGACGCCGACACCGCCACGGATGTTGCTGAAGACATAAGGGCGCTGGCCGCGCATGCGCTTCGTGTCCTCCTCCATGATAGCGAGATTCGCGCCGACGTAGGGCGCAAGGTCGATCTTGTTCACCACTAGAAGGTCCGACCGGGTAATGCCGGGTCCGCCCTTGCGTGGGATCTTCTCGCCTCCTGCCACATCGATGACATAGATCGTCAGATCCGCGAGTTCAGGCGAGAAGGTTGCGGCCAGGTTGTCGCCGCCGGACTCCACCAGCACGATGTCGAGCTCAGGAAATCGCTTCCGCATCGTGGCGATGGCCGCGAGATTGATCGAGGCATCCTCACGGATTGCCGTGTGCGGGCAACCGCCCGTCTCCACGCCTATGATGCGCTCAACCGGAAGAGCGCCCGCCACCGTCAGCAGACGGGCATCCTCCTTGGTGTAGATGTCGTTGGTGATGGCACAGATGTCGTAGCGCTCGCGGAAGGTCTTGCAGAGCGCCTCCATCAGAGCGGTCTTGCCGGAGCCGACCGGCCCGCCGATGCCGACACGAAGAGGTCCTGTCTGTGATTTCATGAGCGGAAAAGCCTCGTATATTGGTTTTCATGATGAAAGGAGCCGAGATCGGCCCGAAAGGTCGCGCCGCCGATATCGTCGAGAGATAGGTTGATGGCCTCCTGCGCGATCCCTTGCACGGTCACGGCCAAGGCAGCGCAGACTCGGATGCCAGCTGTCTGCCCGATCGGCGCGAGCCGGATGGCTGCCGAGACGAGCGTTTGCACGAGACCGAAGAGGTAGGCGTTCAGGGTGATCGGGAGAGGAACACCATGCGCTGCAGCCGCCATGCCAATGGCAATGGGGAATGCCACCTCGCCATCTAAATGGCGCAAACCCGGAGCGGGCCAAGCAGCCAGAGTTGCGTCGAGGAAGCTGCGCCCCTGCTGGCTCGTCTCGAGGTACAACTCGGCGGAGGAGGAGAGCGCCAGGGCAAATTCGTTGACATTCACGAGCGCGGCCTCATGGCCTGCCGCCACGGCCCGATAGGCGTGGCTCAGCAGGATCGCGTCGTTGCGGCCGAAGCCGAGCGTCATCTGATCCCTCAGCCACGCGACGAGCGTCTTCTCGTCCGCCACGTCCCCTGCTTCGACTGCCCATTCCAGCGTGTGGGAATAGGCATAGCAGCCGACCGGGTAGGACGGGGACAGCCAGGCGAACAGCGGCAGGATGCCATGGCCCTTCTCCACAACCTGCAGCAGGAGCGCATCATCCATGGCCGTGTCCGTGGTGATGGCCGGAATGGCCGCCGTGCTCGTGCTGGTGGTATGCGCCACGAACCGGACGGAACGGGCGCTGGACGATCTCCGTCTTGGCTCCGAGCCCATGCAGCATCTTGAGCAGCACATGATCGTAGGCGATGTATATCGCCTCCCGGCTGATTTCCGCCGGCACGTGCCGGTTGCCGATGTGCCAAGCCAGGGTGAGGAGATCGAGCGGATCTTCGGTCGAGGCCTCAATGAGCTTCTCAGTCGCTGCCTTCACCTCAACGAGCCAGCCGCTGTCGAGGCGAATGGCGTCTCCGTCCTCCAGTACGTCGGCCCTGTCGAGGTCGAGAAGGAAGGCCGTGCCGCCATCGGCGTTCAGCAGGATGCGACGTCTGTGTCGGTCACCGTGTTCGAGGGTGATAATGTCGACGATGCGGTCGGAATCGACGGCGTCGCGGCGGACAATGGATGTGGCGCGAATCATGATCAGAACAGGAAATAGCGTTGAGCCATGGGGAGAATTTTGGCCGGCTCGCAGACCAGAAGCTCGCCGTCGGCGCGGACATCATAGGTCTCCGGGTCGACCTCGATGACCGGCGTGGCGCCGTTCAGCACCATGTCCTTCTTGCCGATCCCGCCGCGAACGTTCTCGACGGCGACAAGCTGCTTTTGGACACCGAGCCTTCCTGCAAGCCCATTCTCGACGGCGGCCCTGGACACGAATGTGAGGGAGGTCGCCGCTACTGCCCGTCCATAGGCTCCGAACATCGGACGGTAATGCACCGGCTGCGGCGTCGGGATGGAGGCGTTCGGATCACCCATGAGTGCCGCCGCAATGGCCCCGCCCTTGATGACGAGATCGGGCTTCACGCCGAAGAAGGCCGGTGTCCAGACGACGAGATCGGCGAGCTTTCCGGACTCGACGGAACCGACATGCCCCGATACACCGTGGGCAATGGCAGGGTTGATCGTGTATTTCGCCACATAGCGCCGGACACGCAGGTTGTCGTTGTCGCCGGTTTCGCCGGGCAGCGGCCCGCGCTGCACCTTCATCTTGTGAGCGGTCTGCCAGGTGCGGATGATGACCTCGCCCACGCGGCCCATGGCCTGGCTGTCGGAGGACATCATCGAGAGCGCGCCGATGTCGTGAAGGATGTCCTCGGCCGCGATGGTCTCCTTGCGGATGCGGCTTTCGGCAAAGGCCAGATCCTCGGGAATCGACGGGTCGAGATGATGGCACACCATGAGCATGTCGAGATGCTCGTCGATGGTGTTGACCGTATACGGGCGCGTCGGGTTCGTGGAAGATGGCAGCACGTTGGGAAGCCCTGCCACCCTGATGATGTCCGGAGCGTGGCCGCCGCCCGCCCCTTCCGTATGGAAGGCGTGGATCGTGCGTCCTTTGAAGGCGGCAATCGTATCCTCCACGAAACCCGACTCGTTAAGCGTGTCGGTGTGGATCATCACCTGCACGTCATAGGCATCGGCCACCGACAGGCAGCAATCGATGGCCGCAGGCGTGGTGCCCCAGTCCTCGTGAAGTTTGAGGGCGCAGGCGCCGGCTTCGATCATCTCCTCCAGTGCACCGGGCTGCGAGGCGTTGCCCTTGCCTGTAAAGGCGAGATTCATGGGAAAGGCGTCTGCCGCCTCGACCATACGGGCGATATGCCAGGGCCCCGGCGTGCAGGTGGTGGCGAATGTGCCGGTGGCCGGCCCGGTGCCGCCGCCGAGCATCGTCGTGATGCCCGACATCAGCGCCTCTTCAATCTGTTGCGGGCAGATGAAGTGGATATGCGAGTCGAATCCGCCCGCCGTGACGATCTTGCCCTCACCGGCGATGATCTCGGTGCCCGGGCCGATGATGATGTCGACATTGGGCTGCACGTCCGGATTGCCGGCCTTGCCGATCCCGGTGATCCGCCCTCCCTTGATGCCGATATCACCCTTTACGATACCAGAGTGATCGAGGACGACCGCATTGGTGATGACGGTGTCGACCGCACCTCCGGCACGGGTCGCCTGTCCCTGCCCCATTCCATCGCGGATAACCTTGCCTCCACCGAACTTCACTTCCTCACCATAGGTCGTGAAGTCCTTCTCGACCTCGATGACAAGCGAGGTATCGGCGAGCCTGATCCTGTCACCTTTGGTGGGGCCGAACATGTCGGCATAGGCTGCGCGCGGGAGCGAAGCGGGCTTTCTTCCATTCGTCATCAGAGGGCACCCATCACGCCGTGGCGGAAACCATAGACCTCGCGCTTGCCTGACAGCGGGATCAGAACAACCTCGCGCGTAGAGCCGGGCTCGAACCGCACCGCCGTGCCGGGCGCGATGTCGAGGCGCATGCCGCGTGCCTTCTCACGCTCGAAGGACAGGGCCGGATTGGTTTCGAAAAAGTGGTAGTGGCTCCCGACCTGGATGGGACGGTCGCCTGTGTTCGCCACCGCCAGCACGGTTCGCGGCGCACCCTCGTTGAAGACGATTTCGCCATCCTGCGCCATCACTTCGCCAGGGACGTCCTGGGAGGCTGCGCCCCGGATCGGATGATGCACGGTGACGAGCTTGGTGCCATCAGGGAAAGTGGCTTCAACCTGAACATCATGGATCATCTCGGCCACGCCCTCCATGACCTGATCGGCGGTGACGACATGGGCGCCGGCCTCCATCAGCTCGGCGACGGAGCGCCCATCGCGCGCACCCTCCACCACCGTATCGGTGATCAGGGCAATCGCCTCCGGGTGGTTGAGCTTCACGCCGCGCTCCAGGCGGCGGCGTGCCACCATGGCCGCCATGGCGATCAGGAGCTTGTCTTTTTCGCGAGGTGTCAGTTGCATTCCAAAATCCTAGCTGAGCCAGACGCGAGGCAGGGGCTCGCCACGAAAGGCGAGGAGGAACGGGCACATGGCGGCCCGTAGCGCCTCGATGGAGACCGCACAGAAGCGCACGGCGAGAAGGCCGTTCCAGGCGCTCGCAGCCGCATCGCAGCCCTGCCTGGAGGATAGCTGTTCGCGCACCAGCTCCAGGCGAGCCTCGGCATCTGGGGCGACATGAATCAATGTTGCGATGGCACGGGCACCTTTACCAATGCTCGGCTTCTGTAGCAGGTCGGCAATGGGCCCGCAGAGCCGCAATGTGTCGGCATAAACGAGGCGTGATCCTCGGCGGATGCGCCAACGGTCAATGAAGAGTCCATTCGCGATATGCTCCGCCCTGGCCTCACGCCCGAAGACCACGGCCTCCAGCAAGGTCAGGCGCGCATCCTCGGCGATGGTTGCCTCGAGTTGCCGGTCGAGCCTCGCCTCATCGAACAGGATCGTCTCCTGCGGGAGCCAATCCAGCTGGGCCCTTGCTCCTGCGGTGAGCTTGACCGACAGCTTTGAGACCGGCCCGTCCGAGCGATAGACCTTCTCCGCCGCAGGCGTCGCAACCGTCACCGAAGCACCGGAGCGCGCCTCGACTTCCACGGTGAAGCGATCCCCACAGGCGATGCCGCCCGCGGTATTGACAAGAACGGCATCGAGCCCTGTGCCCTCTCCTTTCGGCAGGCGAATGCGCATGGAGCCGCTTTCCTCGATCTGCATCGGCCGGGTCCGCCCATTAAGGGCCGCCGCAGCGAACGACACACGACCGACCGCCCGCTGGCGCTGCGTCGGAACACCGTCAGATGGCAAGGCGCTGACGAACATCGTTCCCCTCCAGCGCTGCACGGTCGCCATGCTGAACGATCTCGCCACGCTCCATCACCACGAAGCGGTCTGCCAGATCACGGGCAAAGTCGAAGTACTGCTCGACGAGCAGAATCGCCATGTCCTTGCGACCACGGAGGTAAGAGATGGCGCGACCGATATCCTTGATGATTGACGGCTGAATGCCTTCCGTCGGCTCGTCGAGCACGAGGAGGCGCGGGCGCATGACCAGCGCACGGCCGATGGCAAGCTGCTGCTGCTGCCCCCCTGAAAGATCCCCGCCCCGCCGCCCAAGCATGGATTTGAGCACCGGGAAAAGCTCGAACACCTCCTCAGGGATCTGCCGCGGGCCGCGCTTCAAGGGGGCAAAGCCCGTTTCGAGGTTCTCCTTCACCGACAGGAGCGGAAAGATCTCGCGCCCTTGTGGCACATAGGCGATGCCGCGGGCTGCACGCTCGAAAGGTTTCAGGCGCACGATACTTTGCCCTTCGAAAAGAATGCTGCCGCCGGAGATCGGCCTATGGCCAGCTATGGCGCGGAGCAGCGACGTCTTTCCCACACCGTTGCGGCCGAGGACGCATGTGACCTCCCCTACGGCGGCACCGACGGACACACCGCGCAGGGCTTGGGCTGCGCCGTAATGGAGAGACAGGTTTTCGACTGCGAGCATTGTCATCGCCCCAAATACACTTCCACCACGCGCTCGTTCGCACTCACCGCATCGAGCGACCCTTCTGCCAGCACAGACCCTTCGTGCAAGCACGTGACCTTGACGCCGAGATCGCGCACAAAGGTCATGTCGTGCTCGACCACAATCACAGCCTTGCTCTTGGCAATGTCACGGAGAAGGTCGGCAGTGTCGGCGGTTTCCTGATCCGTCATGCCGGCAGCCGGCTCGTCGATCAGCAGGAGCTTCGGCTCCTGCGCCAGCAGCATCCCGATCTCGAGCCATTGCTTCTGCCCGTGAGACAGCTCGCCCGCTCTGCGATGTCGCTGGGCTGTGAGGCGCACTCGCTCCAGGAGAGCGTCGATCCTCTCCCGCTCTTGGTTGGCTTGGCGCGAGAACAGGGTCGCCAGAGGCCCGCGCTTGTTCTTCAGCGCGAGAAGCAGGTTGTCCTCGACCGTATGCATCTCGAAGACAGTTGGGGTCTGGAACTTGCGACCAATGCCGAGTTCGGCGATGGCCGTCTCATCGAGAGCGGTGAGATCGTGAGTGCCTTCGAACAAGGCCGTGCCCTCGTTGGGCTGCGTCTTTCCGGTGATTACGTCCATCATGGTCGTCTTGCCGGCCCCATTTGGCCCAATGATGGCGCGCATCTCCGCATGGTCGATGACGAGCGACAGAGCGTTCAGCGCCCGAAAGCCATCAAATGATACAGTAACATTTTCGAGGTAAAGCAGGGTTGGGGTAACCGGCGCGGTCATGGCTCACTCCGCCGCTTGGGTGAAAGGTTGAGGTGACCGGCGCGTTCGCAGCCTTCGGCTGGAACGCTCCCACAGATCCCCAGCGGCTCCGAGAATCCCGCGAGGCATGAACAGCGTGACGAATACGAAGAGGCCCCCTAAGGCGAACAGCCAGAACTCCGGCAGCGCCGCCGTGAACCAGGTCTTTCCCGCATTGACCAGCAGCGCCCCGAGAATGGCTCCGGCAAGAGTCCCGCGTCCGCCGACGGCCACCCAGATCACCACCTCAATGGAGTTGGCAGGAGCGAACTCGCTTGGGTTGATGATGCCGACCTGGGGTACGTAGAGCGCACCCGCGACGCCCGCCAGCATGGCGGACAGGGTGAACACGGCAAGCTTGTAGTGCTCGACCCGGTAGCCGAGGAAGCGCGTGCGGCTCTCCGCATCGCGCACGGCCACGAGCACCTTGCCGAACGTGGACCCCACGACCCACCGGCACAGCAGATAGCCGCCCGCAAGCACCAGGACCGACAGCACGAACAGGACTACTCGCGTGGAGCCGGCCTGCACTGGGAAGCCGAGAACCTCCTTGAAGTCCGTCAAGCCGTTGTTGCCGCCGAGGCCCATGTCGTTACGAAAAAAGGCCAGCATCAGCGCGAAGGTCATGGCCTGGGTAATGATGGAGAAGTAGACGCCCGTGACGCGGGATCTGAAAGCAAACCAGCCGAAGACCAGGGCAAGAGCTCCCGGCACCAGCAGCACCATCAGCGCAGCGAAGGGAAACCAGTCGAAGCCGTGCCAGAACCAGGGCAGCTCCTTCCAGTTCAGGAACACCATGAAATCGGGCAGGATCGGATCTGCATAGGCACCACGCGGCCCGATCTGACGCATGAGGTACATGCCCATGGCATAGCCGCCCAAAGCGAAGAATGCGCCGTGCCCGAGGGAGAGGATGCCGCAGAACCCCCAGATCAAATCGACGGAGAGTGCCAGCAGGGCCAAGCAGACATACTTGCCGAGCAGAGGCACAAGGTGATCCGAGAGGTGCAGCGCCGATCCGGGCGGCACCAGTCCGTTCATGGCCGGCACCAGGATGGCGGCGGCAGCCAGGATCGACAGAACAAGAACGGTCTGTCGGTCGAACAGGTATTGGGTTCTCATGCTTCAACCACCCTGCCCTTGAGCGCGAAGAGGCCGCGCGGACGCCTTTGAATGAAGACGATGATGGCGATGAGCAGGGCGATCTTGCCCAGCACCGCGCCCGCATAGGGTTCGAGCAGCTTGTTCGCGATGCCGAGGGTCATCGCGCCCACCAGCGTGCCCCACAGGTTCCCGACGCCGCCGAACACGACCACCATGAAGCTGTCGATGATGTAGCCTTGCCCCAGGTTAGGACTGACATTGTCGATCTGTGAGAGCGCGACGCCAGCGATGCCGGCCACCCCTGATCCCAGGCCGAATGCCAGCGCGTCGACGCGGCTGGTCCGGATGCCCATGGAGCCTGCCATGCGCCGGTTCTGCGTGACGGCCCGCACGTAGAGCCCCAGCGAGGTGTATCGCAGCACGAGGAGCAGGATCGCGAAGACCGAGAAGGCGAAGACCACGATGGCGATGCGATTGTAGGTCAGGCTCATCGCCCCGACGTCCAGCGCGCCGCTCATCCAGGCGGGTGTTCCGACCTCGCGGTTGGTGGGACCGAAGATCGTGCGGACGCCCTGCTGCAGGATCAGCGATATTCCCCACGTGGCGAGCAGGGTTTCCAGAGGCCGACCATAGAGAAAGCGGATCACCGTTCTCTCGAGGAGAACGCCGACCGAACCCGCAACCAGAAATGCAAGCGGCAACGCGATGAGGAGCGATGCTCCGAACAGGCCAGGGAAATAGGAGCGGATGAGTTCCTGCACCATGAACGTGGTATAGGCCCCCAGCATCACCATCTCGCCATGAGCCATGTTGATGACGCTCATGGTGCCGAACGTAATGGCAAGGCCGATGGCGGCCAGCAGCAGGACGGACCCGAGGGAGATGCCGTACCAGACATTCTGGAACGCCTGCCAGAACGCAAGGCGGGCCCGGATGCCGTCGGCGGCTTTTCCTGCGGCCGCTACAACTTCAGGCGGTGCGTGAGCCGGCAGGTTGGACAGGAGAGCGAGAGCTTCCTGATCACTCCGATCCCGCAGGGTTTGGACGGCGGTCAGCTTCTGCGTCGGCGGGGCATCCTGCTTGCTCAGGAGGATGGCGGCACGGGCAGTCTCCAAAGCGTTCCTGACAGGAACATGGCTCTCCTGTGCAATGGCTTTCTCAAGCGCGGGCAAGGCGGCCTCGTCCCGGGAGCGGAACACGGCGCGTGCGGCCTCCAGGCGCTTCGCGGCATCGGGATTGAGCAATGTCAGGCTGCCGAGCGCAGCCTCGATGGCGCGACGCACCCGGTTGTTGAGACGAACCGGCTTCAGCTCACCAGCCGGATTGCCCCATGCCTGACCGGTCGCGGCATTGATGAGGTCTCCGGAGGCTCGGCGAATGAAGACCTGTCCGGACCCGACGAGGAGCCGCCCGTCGCGCAGGGCTTCGATGACGTCCACGGCCAAGGGATTGCCACTGGCGGCAACGGCACCGATTGCGGCATCCGTATCCGCATAGCTGTCACTGGTGAACCTGGGCAGAGCTTCTTCGTAAGGTCCCGCCAGAGCAGCAGAGGCCATGCCGAGCAGCAGAAGGAAGGCCCGCAGGAATTTGCGCAGAACAATCATGAAATGAACTTTGACCGGAGGGAGCGTGAGGGCAGCAGCAGCCGCCCTCATCCTTGAAGGTTTAAGAACCGCACTTCTTCGTGACGGTGTTGTAGTTGCCGCACTTGAGGGTTTGCCAGTCGGCGACAAGGTCCTTCGAGCCCTCCAGATGCTTCGACCATGCATCGCCGGCCACGAGATCATCGGTTTGCCAGACGGTGTCGAACTGACCATCCGCCCTGATCTCGCCGATCAGCACCGGCTTGGTGATGTGGTGGTTCGGGAGCATCTCCGAGACTCCACCTGTGAGATTCGGGACCTTGATGCCAACAATGGCATCGATCACCTTATCAGGATCGGTTGTGCCGGCTTTCTCGACGGCCTTCACCCACATGTTGAAACCGATCACATGGGCTTCCATCGGATCGTTGGAGACGCGCTTCGGGTTCTTGGTGTAAGCCTTCCATTTCTCGATAAAAGCCTTGTTCTCAGGCGTATCGACCGACTGGAAGTAGTTCCAGGCCGCGAGGTGCCCGACGAGAGGCTTCGTGTCGATGCCTGCGAGTTCCTCTTCGCCGACCGAGAAGGCGACAACCGGAATGTCCGTCGCCTTCACGCCCTGGTTGGCGAGTTCCTTGTAGAACGGCACGTTGGCATCGCCGTTGATCGTGGAGACGACCGCCGTCTTCTTACCTGCCGAGCCGAACTTCTTGATGTCGGCGACGATGGTCTGCCAATCGGAATGTCCGAACGGCGTGTAGCTGATCATGATGTCCTCGGCCTTCACGCCCTTGGACTTCAGATAGGCCTCCAGGATCTTGTTGGTGGTGCGGGGATAGACGTAGTCCGTTCCGGCCAGGACCCAGCGCTCGACCTTCTCTTCCTTGGCAAGATAGTCGACGGCCGGAATCGCCTGCTGGTTCGGGGCAGCGCCCGTGTAGAACACGTTCCGCTCGCTCTCCTCGCCTTCATATTGGACCGGGTAGAACAGGATGTTGTTGAGTTCCTTGAACACCGGCAGCACCGACTTACGCGACACGGAGGTCCAGGCACCGAAGACAGCGGAAACCTTGTGCTGGCTGATGAGTTCGCGGGCCTTCTCGGCGAAGAGCGGCCAGTTGGAAGCGGGATCGACGACGACTGCCTCAAGTTTCTTGCCGAGTAGACCGCCTTTCTTGTTCTGCTCTTCGACGAGCATCAGCATGACGTCCTTCAGGGTCGTCTCGCTGATGGCCATCGTACCCGACAATGAGTGGAGAACCCCTACCTTGATCGTTTCCTCTGCTTTTGCGGCCTGCGCCGTGGCGCTCGAAACCAGCGCCGCTGCAGTCAGCGCCATCAGGTTTCTACGCGTCATGTCGAATATTGACATAGGTCCTTCTCCCTTGCCTGCCCTGTTTCAGGTGCAGCGAGGGATCACTATGCAAGAAGCATGCCACGGCCGCCGGAGAGATAGCGACCTGACAAGATGATGACCGAGGCAATTCGTCAGCTAAAGGAGTCTGCTCAGAAAAGTGGCTAAAGCTCAAAGATGAGGCTTATGAAACAGTGCTGCGATGTGTGGCGGAATGTCTCCTTCGGGTGAGATGGCGACATAGACCGGAGGCATCAGAGGCCCGCTCTGCACTTCATTGTGAGGGTATCAGACGAGCTTTCGGACGTGCCCCTCCAATGTCGGCGCTATGGCGAACAAGGTAGCGGAGGTAGTGGCCATCCTTTTCGCCTTCGTCGACGGCCTTGGCGGCTTCCTGGAGCGCGTCCACGTCGTCTTCGTCTGACGGCAGAACCAGAGCTGGCTCTTCTCCCGGGAGCCATACCTCGGGCCGGTCAGGTGTAGGACCGAATGCGAGATCGCCGGTCCGGTTAAAGCTGCCAAGCGCCAAATATTCAGCCATACCCAGAGTGAGGTCAGGATACACCAAGTGCAGGATACCTCGCCCCCAGTTGTCGGGAGCCTAATTGTGGAAGACGAGGTGAGCTTCGAAAGGCGCCGAAGAAACTGACCTGGCTCTAAGCGGAAGCCCCACGGGTCTAACGCACGGTGCTGATCCTTGAGATAGCTCCTCGCATACGCAAATCAGCTGATACGCCGCTCTGTGCCCTCAAAGACCAACTCTCCGGCCGGATGGAACGATCCCTCGGCAAATCGAAAGACGATCAGCCGGTCGATGCGGCCGCGATTAGAAGTCTGCCACATCGGTTCTCGCTCTGGCCCGCTTGCGCCCCTCAGCTATGTCTAAGTCATCTCCTATGGGATCGGACGCGAGGATCTCGCCGAGGCGCCCGGTATAGCCAAAGACAGTCAGGGCTTTCAGAAGCGCGCCAATGGACGTCCCTGCGTTCCCTTTTTCCAGGGCAACGACAGTCAAGCGGCTGACACCCATCCGTTCGGCAAGCTCGGCCTGGGTCAAGTTGCGACGGAGCCGAGCCAGCTTTACCGTTTGACCAAGCCTCTCAAGCGCGTCCAATTCATAGGTAGACAGGGCAACGACAGCTCTCATGTCTATTTATTTACCCCAAGAGCGGCTTACTGTCTATATAAATATACAATATCTTAGGAATCGACCATCCGTCTGCAATCTAAGCGAACGCAAGCTCGGCAGCGGCATTAAAATGCCGGTTCAGAGTACGAACGGCTTTGATCGCGCTCTATCACGTTGAGACAGCCCTGATCAAACAGGTCCAAGCTGTTCAGGTGCAGGTTTATATCCGCCTGATGCTCTCGCGGATGCAGTTCCGGTTCCAGCCGCCGAAAAATCGGGCCGCAAAAACAATAAAGGAAAGTTGGACCTTACCGAAGATCCTCACATAGTAGAGGCAACCCCCTACAAGCGCATTGCTCGCAACACTACCGGCATCGAACCTCTCATCTATTCCTCGTTCGCGATTAGGTAATTTCGCCACGCTCCTTTGCCCCATCCCTGCGAGAATATGCGCTCCTCCGCTTCGGCTCCGGTGACGGCCCGTCCCTCCAGACGCGAGAGTTCCGATGCAAGCGCCAACACGGTTCCGCAATACGCCTCGTATACCGCTGAGGGGTTATCGTCGCTCACCCTCCAGCTATCCTGACCATAGTTCTTAATCAGCTTTATGCTCCTGCGTCCGGTGAGGAGGTGGATCGACCGGGCGGTCCATTGGTCCATAATGAACCCGCGCTCGGCATCAAGATTGCGGGCGCCACAGAAATAGATGAGCTTCGTGAAGTATGCTGGTCCTATGTTCGTTAGCGCCCCACTGGTTCGCATGAGTTGAAACCGGTTATAGGCTTCCGATCTGGAGAAAGGAGCAGACCTGAGTTCATCGATATAATGCAGCCAGGACTGGCGTAACTGCCACGCCGCTCGTCCATGCACTCGATGCATCGCTCCCCAGCTCATGCACGTGAAGAACACCTCAGCAGCGGAAGCCGAACTCAGGCAGACTGCTTCCACTTCCTTTCGACCGATGGGTCGCTTCGACAGCACAGCGGTTTCCGCAAAGTCATTGGCGACATCCGCAGCCCATTTGGCAGGAACCATCCCGAATGTCCCCTGTGGCACGTAGCCAATGCGAGACAGCTCAATCAAGTGCTTTTCGACAAACAACATTGGTGGAAGACCCGAGGAGGAGAGAACCTGTGCCAAGGTTGAGCTCGGCTTTCGTGTATAATCATCTTCTATGATACCCGATCTGGTGTGATATCTAAACCTGGAGCAGGAGAGAGCCGCTCACGCGGCCAGTCTGGTGGGATCTCACTGACAGTCCGGAAGCCCTGTCCGAAGCAGACTCATCGGCTGTCACCCCAATGGCGGCCGTTCGTGTCTCAGGATCAACGCGCACGTCGGGGCGGTACGCATCGAATGCCATCACGCTCTCCTTGGCTCCTTGCCCGCCTGCACCCGCAACAGCGCCATCACCATGGGCCCAACCGAGAACTTACCCTCTCGGGCCCGCTCCGTCAGATTTCGTAGGTAACCACCGGCACTCACGATCATCTCGGACCGCTGCAGCATCGCAGCAACCACGATGGCTGCATCCTCTTCGCCCATCACAGCACAGGCATCCTCCCAGGCTGAGGGGCTGATTCCGAGGGCGCCTCTTACAACGCCGGCCGCGGTGACCAGCTCGCGCCAGGTAGAAATCCCCTGCCCTCCCTTCGTGTACATCGCAATGTCGGGGCAGGCCTGCAGCACCAGGGTCAAGGAAAAGGCCCGGGTGGGAGACTTCCTGGCTTCAGGCTCTGGCGCCGAGGTTTCTTCCAGCCTTCTTTGAAGGCCCTGTTCAGAATCTAAAAGGATGTTTGGTTTTGAATTCTGATAGTGACGCTCACTATGAGACTCATAGACGCTCATATTCGTTGGTTTGAGTTGAGATTTCAACGTGTTGTCCACCTCGGACCAGAGAGCCCGCAAATCGGAGGCAATCGCTTCCAATGCGGGGGGCTCGGCGCTGCGTGGCGGTGCCTCGTTGAGAGCATCGAATCGTGCTGACAGATCAGCCCACGGACCAGGCAGATCCTCCTCGAGAGCGACGGCAATTGTTTTGCTAATGTCGCGGCGAAGCACCGTGATTTCTTCGCGCAACAGGTAACGGGCTTTCCTCTCGGCTCGGGCCTGATCCGCCAAACTCTCGAACTCGGCAGCGCGCGCGACGAGCGGTGACAGGTCGAATCCGAAGGCCTGCTCAATGGCCCCCCCCTCCCCTCTTCGGGCGTAGCGCTTGCCGTTGGGACTGTCGCGCCGGATCACCAGACCTGCCTGCACGAGAGCCGCCAGATGACGCCGCAGCGTCGCCGGCGACATGCCATTAGCCCGGAAGGTCAGGGCTTTGTTGGACGGAAAGACGATGAGGTCGGATCCGAGCTGCAGGGTCGTGTCTTGGTGAAAGGTGAGGAGCGCGTTGAGCACGCTCAGGGCCCGATCGGAGATGCCAAGCGCTGTCTTGGCCTCCCTCAGATTGTCCAAAACCTTCCATTTGTCGGCCAAGGCCTCCTTGGGCCCTGCCTCTGCGACTGCTCGCGCGGCCACCATGGCCAGCGACAGAGGCCGCCGGCCGAAGGGAGTTGTCGATTGATGCGCTGTCATGGCGTTGACCTTCTTCAGGCCAAGCGTGTCCGTTCCCAGAAGCAGCGGGGCTCCTGAGGCGGTAGGCAAAGCTCAGGTGTTCGGAGAAATTGGCGTTTCCCCGTTGACACCGGATTCGCTGTATGGGACTTTAAGGGTGTTCAGGGTCCTCAAAGCCCCATTGATTTCCACGGCCTCCGGAGTTGGCGCTTCGGGGGCCGTTGCTTTTCCTACGTCGTCACGCCGTGGCGCTTCTCCTCTGGTTGGTTACTCGATTGACCTGATCGGCCGGCTTATCGCCTGAGGCGAGAATCGGTCGATAGGACTTCATCCAAGCCTCCACAGAGTCGTGCGAGAGGCAAGAACTATAAAATCTCTGAAATTCCTCAGAAATTCGGAGCGAGAAAATAGCAAATTCAGACCTGGCTCGGTCTACGTGAAATACCCGATCAGAAATCGTGACATATCGCGCGACTGTCTTTTCAGGAGAGAAGCGTGCGACATCTTTCAGCCTGACGTCGCGCCAGCTGATGGGTAAAGTTTCGTTCGCAGAGCTGCCGGTACTTCTGCCACCAACTCTTATGATCTGCGCTGGGGGTGCCCAGCTCTTGAACGATGCTGTGAGCATCGCACCCTCCTTATTTGGGCAAAGCAAGAGCGTTCACCGAAAGCCGATGTTCATTGACTTCGGATTGTCGGGCTGGCATAAAGGTGTCGTGAAACAGACCTAGCTGCCGGCCCTCGGTAGCCCCAGGGCCTCAGAGTTACCAGCTCTGGGGCCCTTTGCTTTGCCTGATTGCCTAACTGGTGAGATTGACCTCCTTGCGGACAAAAGCAGCTGCGAGAGCAGCGTGGATGGCGTCCTGCCGCGTCTTGAACTGACCCGCCGAGACAGCCTCATCAAGAGCAGCGGCCACAGCGGTGGAGACCCAGACATTCATCTCTCGGTCTCCCCTCTCTCGCCGCTGCTTGCGGAAGCGCTTCGTCCGTTCAATCGCTCTTGGGTTCGACATCACAGCCAACCATCTTCTCTCGTGCATAACGAGGAACGCACGATTCGATGTTGCAGTGGAGTCAAAATGCAAGATTGAATCAGAATCGGGCCAGATTCCTCTGGAAAACTTCACTGCTTGTTAACCGTCGGCCTTTTCGCGCTGCGACTCAAAGGCTGCAAGCAGCTCTGGCAGTTTGTCGAGCAGGTATTGGCCGAACGCTGGAGCCACCTTCTCATCGATCTTCAGAACAGTGACGGAAGCAGTCCGCTCAGCGCGTGCAAACTGACGGCCTTTTGGATCTTTGATGGTGATAGGAGCGCCTGTGTCCTTGAATGGTGTGATAGCCTTCGCGACCACCGCAAAACGGGCGTCACTATCGAGAGCCCTGAAGTTCTCCGATGCGATCGCGGCCTCGGCTTTCTTGATCTCAGACTTCCCCTTCAACCCGTCTGCAAGAGCCATCCAGGAGCGCCGGCCTGTTTTGGGTGCAGGACCAATACCCTCGATCAAGGATGCAGGAATTCGTGCGACGATCGACAGCATCGTTGAGAGATCGGTCTTGTGAACCGATAAGGCTGCCGTAATGGTTGCCCGGCTGAAGCCCTTGCGTTCGAGATGGTGGGCAAAGAGTGCCCGCTCGATGAACGACAAGTCTTCCCGTTCGTTATTCTCCTGGCCCTGCGCAATGACGAGCTCTTCATCGCTCAGGTTACGAACGATTGCGCGGACTTGGCGCCCCAGCTCTTTAACAGCGCGCAGCCGCCGATGTCCGAACGCAACCTGATAATGGCCTTCCTTCTCTGGATGCGGCCGCACGAGAATGGGGATGAGCTGACCGTTCTCGCGTATCGCGTCGACGAGACGCTGATGGGCGTCCTCTGAATTGGGCAGACGATCGGAGACAAACGAGGGGTCGATCAGTGTCGGGTCGAGTTCGACAACGGTCTGTCCCTGAGCGAGCTTCTGCTCGATTTCCTCCGCTCGTTGTGCCTTGGCTTGAAACTCATTGAGCGATTGGCCCAGCGCACCGACAGGACGTGCAGCCGGGTCTGCAACAAGGCCAGGTGCATTCAGAAGCGGTCGCACACGGCTCCTCGGAGCGCGTGCGTCAATATTCTCGGCCTGCTCCGCTGGCACGTCATCGGGTGTAGGCCGTGCAATCAGAATTCCCTTTCTCATGTCGCAGCCCTCCCCCAGGCCTTGTTGATGAGCGCTTCGATTTCAGCATTCACGTTGGTGACAGATTCAATGGCCCGATCATACGTCGCGCGGTTGAATTGCTGGCGATCCACTTCAAACAGAGTCTGGTTCGTGATTCCGGCGTCAGACACCGCCGTGCTCTTGAGCATAGGGTGATTGAGGACGGCCGACCCGAAAATGGAACGCAAGAACGCGACCATCTGGTTCTGTGGCCCGTCTCCAGGCTCGAAACGGGTGATGAGATAGTTCATGAAGTCGAAGCTGCCTGAGCCCCCTGCTCTTCCGATTTCCTCGAGAAGATCGCCGGTCATGATCAGGAACTGGTTCATCGACATCACATCGAGCATTTGCGGATGCACTGTGATGATCACACCTGTTGCAGCGCTGAGCGCAGAGAGTGTCAGGTAGCCGAGCTGAGGCGGACAGTCGATCACAACGACATCGTAGAGGTCCTGCACCTCTGCCAATGCTTGGGCGATACGCGCGAAGAAAAGCGTGTCGCCTGCTTTGCGAGTCAGGAGCGCCCGGGGCGTGTCATGCTCGAACTCCATGAGCTCCAGGTTTCCCGGGATGAAATGCAGGTCTGGGATGTACGACGCCTGCACGATCTCAGAGATTGGTCGGCGCTCGTCGTCATATCGCAGCGCACCGTAAAGTGTCTCATTAGGCCCAACGTCGAGTTCAGGTTGAACGCCGAACAGCGCCGTCAAACTGGCCTGCGGGTCGAGGTCGATCGCGAGCACGCGATAGCCGCGAAGAGCAAGATACTGGGCCAGGTGCGCGGTGGTAGTCGTCTTTCCGCTACCGCCCTTAAAATTCATTACCGAGATCACCTGCAGGTGTTCGCTGCCGGTTCGGTGGGGCAGATACCGACGCGAGCCACGCGATCCCTGATCGAGCACTTTCCGGAGCTCGTGGATGTCCTGCACCGAGTAGGAACGGCGACCGTTCACCGTCAGTGGGACGGGCCCCCTCCCCTCAGAAGCGACCTGTCGTAGATACCCCTCGTGAATACCAAGGAGCTTTGCCACCTCGGACGGGGAAAAGTTCCGGATCGTCTTTTCAGACGATGGCGGGAACGAATTCCGAATGTGGAGCTGCAGTTGCCTCGAAAGATCAGCAGCATGAGCCTGGACAACCGTGCGAAGTTCCCTTGGCTTTGGATTCTCGGCGCTCGTTGCACTTGGCACGCTGTTTCCCCTTTGCTCGCATCTGCGGATTTGAGAGCAGATTGCGCATTTTTCCGCAGATGGCAAGCTACACCGATTCGAGCGGCGGGAGCAAATTGTTTCATGTTGCCAAAAGGTTAACGGCAGGAGCGGTTGAGCCACATGTTTGCCGGTGCAATTTTTTCAGCGCCGATTGATTGCAAGGTCATGCCCGTTTGGCTTTGCGATCTGAAGAATAAGCCGCGCCAGGGCAGCCCGGATAGCTTCGTTTAGGAGACCAGCTCCCTCTCGGCCTCCAATTTAGGATCGGAGACAAGCTCGAGCTCGTCAACGGTTGTCGGGTTGGCCAGCGATTGCAACAAACGTGCCCGGTCATCGTTGCAGAGAGACACCCCCGCGTGGATGTGCTCCGGTTTCGAGTGATCGCAGATGTCATAATGCTTGCAATAAGCTCTTTCGCTTGTTGCTCTTGCACCGAGTTCTTTCTGCCAAGCTGCGCTCGGGGGAGCCTCCGCATGAACGTTGTCTCCTGTGCCTCATTCGTGCTCAACCTGACCAGTTGACGGTAATCGTTTCTCGCGCATCTCTTCAGTTCCAGGAGGCTCGGCGCACGAATTCGCGATGAAGATCGCCATGCACCCAACGAGAACAGCATCGTCGCCTGAGCCAGCGTCTCCCAGACTTCCGGCGCTGCGATCGAGAAGAGCTGTGGCCTCATGTTCTTTAGCGAGTCCTCTCTGGTGTGTCCGCGACACAGAATCGTACGACACGGCGGAGGTCTTTCGGCCGGACCACTTCTTGAGTGGCACCAACTTGGAGTACGCTGCCGCGCCGTCTCGAATTGCTCACGGGTGAGGCTGATGCAGGCGGGAGGAGGTCCGCCCTACCCTGGGCTAAAGTGCGGGGGTGCTTCGGGATGTGGCTGAGCTAACCGGGTTCTAATGACCTCCGACCGACGTTCACGATCAGCTCCCTTCTCAAGCATCGATAGTTTCATCCTGAAGCTCTTGCCGCCCTCTATTGTTAGCCAATGCATCCTCCTTAGCGGAGCACTGACGAGATAGACGACCGCTCACTCGTTCATCCTTGCCACTCCAGGTATGCTCCAATATGCGCTTCCTGCTCCGAGCTCCGGGCAGCCATCTGGCTCTCCGATGAACGCAGCCTGGGAAACCGATCTTTCCTCCCGCCGGAATTTGCCGCGGCAAATTGGCGAGCTAGGCACGAGCTCAGGCTGCCCCAAATTCAGTGTCGGCGAGCACCCCGTCGAGAACCGTCCATTCCGGATCTCATCCCCCACTCGGAGGTCAGCGAGCAGATTTCCGCCGGGACGTGAGAAGAGGATGACCGCACGCGTCTTGCCTTGCATGGCCATACGGAATTCAGCCTCATTACCGACCTCGATCTTCTCTTCGACTTCGATCGTGGGAGACGCTGAACCAACCCTTTGAATCTTGGCTATCGCCACACTCTTGGCTTTCGACGGGATCCCCGCCAGTACAGCTACCAGCATCGTGCCAAACGCTTTTGATGTTCCCGAGCTGGTCGGCTTGGGCTCGTCAATAGCCAATAAGTATCCAGCCAGAAGTGGGCCGGTTTGGTAAATCTTACAGTCAAGCTACGATCGAACGACGGCTAGATCCACCCTTTGATGTTTGCCGCGGCAAACTCTTTCGTTTCGTCGCGCCGCCGCGTGTGTTTAGCGAGAAAAACCCGAGAAGCCCAACACCCCAACCCACCCCCAGACTGCGCCGGCACTAGGCTTCAAGAGTTTGCCGCGGCAAACTCTCCTCTGCAAAACTGCTCCTTGGATCCGCGGGGAAGCGTTAGGATTGCCGCTGCCGGCTCAGCGATTGATCGCGAGGACGCAAGTTTTCCATCCGTGCCGCTGGTGATAAACGCCAGATACGAATTCAGCATACATCACTCCGAGGGCGCGGCCCAGCTTCCATGTTTGCCGCGGCAAACGATTTGCTGCCGACGCCTTCCGTGCGGGGCGAGAGCAGCCGGTGCCGCACACTGATCCGCTCGCTTTGTACGGATCCCCATTCGCCCAGCAGACCTGACCGGAGTCACTCGGATCGGAGTCAATTTAAGGAGTTTGCCGCGGCAAACTCTTCCAGGAGACGATAAGCAGCATTCTGGTTTGCCGCGAGAGAGTGACACTCCGATTGCTCTAGAGCTTCACCCTTACCAGCTTGGAAACCTCGCGTGGCTTGGAGTGTATGCCGAGGCGGCCTCCCTGTGTCCGAAGATCTTGCGCAGCTCGACGGCCCTAATCTAAAAGTGCTTTGGGAACGAAATACCATCAACAAGTTTGCCGCGGCAAACTCACGTCTTATCTGCCATTCTCGTCCGTGGAATTAGTTGCGAACCCCTACAAGCCGAATGACACGCATTGCTTACATCTCTGACCTCCACCTGGAGGAACGCGAAGACCCATCGCCTCTAGGCGTTCCTGACGGCATGTTCCCGGTCTATGGCAGCCTGTCCCTGCCATTGGTGGTCGAGGCCGATGTATTTGTGCTGGCCGGGGATACGCATCCTGATCCGGCCGTCAGAGCTAATGTAATCGCGTGCATTAAGGATCAGTTAGAAATCCCGGTGATCCATGTAAACGGCAACCATGACTACTATGGCTCACACTTCCCAAACGATGGTGGTGAGGTGTTCACGGTTAATGGCGTGCGGTTCGCCGTGGCAAGTCTTTGGACTTACTTGACCGGACATGCTGTCAAAGAGGCCACCCGTTTTCCCGACTTCAACAGGATCAAAGGCGCGACAATCCAAAGGTGGAATGACCTGCACTTAGCCCATCTCAGTTTCTTGGAACAGGCGAAGGCGGATGTCATCGTCACACACCACGCCCCTTTCCTCGGATCCGTCCACAAGGATTTTATGGGCGATGTGTTGAACGGGTTCTTCGTGAACAACCTTGATCCGAACCGCTTTCTAAAGACCAGACTGTGGATCCATGGCCAGGTGCCGTCTGGGATGTGGTGGACTTTTGAGAGGGTGGCGTAGTCTCCGGGTGTTGAAGCCCACAAAACGGGATTCGGGCGTTGGAGCGCCAGGGTCCCATTGGAGACCACGCCATGACGGAC
>NZ_JAAAXJ010000031.1 GCF_009910705.1 Microvirga arsenatis | reverse complement strand
AGGGTCCGTCATGGCGTGGTCTCCAATGGGACCCTGGCGCTCCAACGCCCGAATCCCGTTTTGTGGGCTTCAACACCCGGAGACTACGCCACCCTCTCAAAAGTCCACCACATCCCAGACGGCACCTTCGCCCGGACCAAAAATGTTATCGTGGGGGTCGGGTTGGGTCGTCTTAAACAGGCCAGCTGTTGGATCACGTGGTCCGCAAAGGCCGCGGATGGCGGTTGAGCGGTGGCCGGCGCGGCCAGAACTAGGGCTGCAAGGGCGAAGAGGTGGTGTTTCACAGACAGACTCCGACGCTGATGCCGGACCGATAGCCCGTCTAAGGCGCTCAGTGTCTCCCTTTGCTAGACGAACCAGAAGTCAATCTGGATGGAGACCTGCCAGCCTGTCCGGGTCCTTCTATATCCAGATTGCCGACGGCTCCTTAGACTCGGCGTTCGGAGAGGACGTCGAATGAGCGACACACATAAATATGATGACATGCCGCGGGCTACCTTCATTACCGATAAGATGGCCCGCTTCCGTCAGCGGCTCGCAGCGACGTATCTGGTCCACGAGTCGGCCGGATCGGAGCCTGTCTATTACACCGTGACGCTTGAAGAGTCGGAGGGGATTTCAGAGGGTGGAGTCTACACCAGCCTCGCTGTCACGCTTTACTCGGCCCCGGTCAATGCAGATCCCCCGTTCGATGGCGAGCCAGAGGACGGACGATGGTTCAGGATCGATGAAGCCGGAGCAGCGTGGGATGCATACCACAGTACCGTGAGTTATATGATAGGCAGAGGAATGAAACCTGTTGAAAGGCCCCATAACGACTACACCCTCGGCTACCTTAGGGCCCTCCTCGACTTAATGGAATATCACGGCGGCTTCGAAGCCACGTCAAATAACAATCCTGCAGTCCGGGACGCTCATCATTGGACCCGCATGCATATACGGGATCTGATCAAAGGCATTCGTGGATCTGCCGGTGCTGACTATCTGCAGGATCCTAACTCCAACCCGCGCCGCTGATTTGGTAGACGAGTATGAGAGCGTATTAAACCCTATAAATTGCAGAGCCCGAGCCAGTCCATCTTTGTGCCGCCCCCGTGCCGGCGCCCATCAAGAAGAGCGCGATCAAGACCGTCCTGCCCGGGACACTGGTTGCGTCGTTCACCAGACGGTCCCTCACTTGCCCGCCGCTTTGCGTAGGACGGCGTTGATCCGGTCCTGCCATCCCGGACCGTCCTGCTGGTAATACTCCAGCACATCCTGGTCGATGCGCAGGGTGACGGACTCCTTCACGCCCGAGATGGCCGAAGCCTTGGGAGGCGTCTCAACCGGCTTCGTCGTAACCTTCTTGAACGCTGCCTCGGCCGCCTTCAGTGGATCGCTGGGGCGGCGCCCGCCTGGTGATCTCGACAAGCTTTCCTCCCGACGAACCACTGCCTCGCAAGCCATTTCAGGCACATGTCAGCCGCATCGTCGCGGACGGCCCCAGGAACTTCAAGCCCCGCCGCAGCCGGGCGCCGTGTGCAGGTCTCCATCACCGCCGCGGCCGGCGGTTGAGCCAGACGGTCGCCTGCATGCTGGTCCAGGCCGACAGCACAAGGAATTCGTGCCACTTGCCGTCAGGCGCCAGAAGCCGGCGCACATCGTAATCGGCTGCTTCGCCCGGTGGAGCCATCGCTCTGTCCCGATAAGCGATCAGAGCCTCGCCGTGCTGGGGTGCCAGGCGGATCCGCCGCTCCTCGCCCAAGGTATGGAGCATGCCGTCGCATGGACCTCCCACGCACCGGTAGGTTCGCTCTCGCGCTGCCATTGCGATTCTCTCCCAACACCGCGGCGTTGCGCCTTGCCGTCTTGCGGAACAACGCAGCGCATCTCGGACATCCGCCTCGGCGGATCAACGCCGCATGGCGCGCCATCGGTCCGGTCCTCAGGTGATGCCTGCCACCTGCGCCGAGGCTCCTCGACGATGTGCCGGAAGTCATCGTTGAAGAGGGCCAAGCCATAAAGCCCTTGCCTCATACCCGGAACGTCCTGCCGCCAGCTAGCGTTGGCAAAGCGTGGCCTTTCAGATGACCGGAGACTTCCGATGAGCCTCAAGCGCACTTTGGATTGCATCGCCAAGTGAGAGGAATGGAGGACGTAGTGGATTCTGCTCCGGCGATGCCGCTCACACCCGATCCACACTCAGGAAGGGCTATTGCCAACACCCGAATTGGCACCGCTGCCTGGAGCATCCCGAAGGAGCATGCGGCCCCCTTCCCGACCGCGGGCTCCCACCTGGAGCGCTACGGCGCCGTCCTCAACGCGGTCGAGATAAACTCCTCGTTCTACCGTCCGCATCGACCAGCCACCTACGAACGCTGGGCGGCCTCGGTGCCGGACGACTTCCGCTTCGCCGTGAAGGTGCCGAAGACCGTCACCCACGAACGCCGATTGAAGGATGTGGGCGACCTGCTCGACCGCTTCCTGGCGGAGGCGGGAGGCCTCGGGCCCAAGCTCGGGCCGCTGCTGGTCCAACTGCCCCCGAGCTTGAGCTTCCAGCCTGGCATCGCAGACACCTTCCTGAGCGAGCTGCGGAGCCGGGTCGCGGGTGGTATCGTCTGCGAGCCCCGCCATGCCTCCTGGTTCACGCCTGAGGTCGAGGCCTTGCTCGACAGGCTTCGGATCGCCCGCGTCGCGGCTGACCCGGCTCCGGTCCGTGGCGCTGACGAGCCGGGCGGCTGGCGCGGGCTGTCGTACTATCGCCTGCATGGCTCGCCCCGGATCTACTACTCGGCTTACAGTGCGGAGTATCTGGCAGCCATCGCGGAGGTGCTCTCAAGGGAGGCGGCAGCAGGCGCCGAAACCTGGTGCATCTTCGACAACACGGCGGCCTTTGCGGCAACCGGTGATGCGCTCACCACCAGAAGACTGGTGCGGGCCCTGGTCGAACCTTGACCCACGTCGGCGTTCATTGCTTCCAGCACTTGAAAGCCGGCCTCCTCCAGTTCGTCCACTGCGGTCATGCGCACCAGCGGCTCGCCCTCGACCACGAGAACCAAGGAGCGGGATGGGAGCTTCGGGGGGGGGTATTCAGGCCACCGGAAGCTGCGGCTGGTGCATGGCCTTCTCGGCTTCGACCAAGACATCGAGCCCGCGCCAGGGCTTGGGCATGAAGGTGACGCAATCCGGCAGATCCGCCAGCCGGTCACCTGCAGCGCCCGAGGTGAGCACGATCCGGATCGTCGGCCAGAGCGTGCAGGCGGCCTTGGCGAATTGCACCCCGTCCATCTGTCCGGCCAAGCGGATGTCGGCAAAGATCATCGCGACGTCGCTGCCGTGCTCCTGCAGGTATTCCAGGGCGGCCTCGGCGCTCTCCACCTCCACCACGTCGAGCTCGGTCTCCTCCAGAAGGGCGGCCGCAAGGTCCCGAACGTCGGGATCGTCCTCGACCACCAGGGCGATGTGCGGCTCGAACTTACGGTCGTTCACGATCTGCCTCCCCGGCCTTCCTTCCGCCGCAGGATCGCAAGGAGGGATTCGGGGACCGGCTCCTCCAGCACATCCCGGTAAACCTCTGCAAAAGCCCGGGCGAGCATGAAAGCGGCGACGTCAGGATGAAGTTGATCGACACGGGGCAGGCGCACGTCGCCGGAAGCGTCGTGGGACATCGGCTTTGTCCTGAGCAGTTGTCTGGGCCCACTGCGACAACTCTGGGTCGCTCGGGCCAACATACGTTAATCAGGGGAACCGCCGGCCTGCGGGTCGGTTTCAGCGTGGCGGCAAAAACAGTCCATGCCGGGCAGATCGCCGGCGTCGACAGCCTGCCCATTCCTCCGGAGGCGCCCCAGCCGGAGCGAGGGCATCCCACCATCTGCACCTGGCGACATCCCCGCACTCTGGAGAGCGGGTTGGAGTGGCCACGACGATGCCGCAGGAGATCCCGCCACACCCCCCCTGCGCTCCAGCCCAGGGCCTGATGGGGCCTTGAAGCAGGATCAAGCCGTCGGGGTGGTTTTGTAGTAGGCGTCCACCCTGGCGCCGTACTCATCGTCGGTGAACGGATCCTCGCCGGCGCCATACCGCGGAGCCTCAGCAAGCCTGTCCCTGTCGATGTCGACCACATACCCGCCCAGCCGGGTGTCGTAGGTCAGGGCCCGCCGTGGCAGCGGATGGTAACTTTCGCCGATGCCAAGGAAGCCACCGAAGCTCATCACCACATAGGCGACCTGACCTGAGACCTTGTCGACCATGAAGTTGTACACGGTGTCGAGCTGCTCGCCGGACCGGTTGAACACGGGCGTGCCCTCGACCTTGCTGGAGGCGATCAGGCGCCTGGTTTCCTCAATGGCCACGCCCACGCCGGACGGGTCGAGTTCCATGGAGCCCGGATCGCGCAGTTGTCGCTCGTCTGGCAGTTTCGTCGGCATGCTGTTCTCCACCCCAAGAGGAACGACATGCCGGAGCGGCCGTTCCAGCGGAGTCGCATGCGCAGAAACAGCGTGCTGTTGAAAGCGTGGCCCTGTCTGCCAAATTGAACCAGACCGGCTCAATCACGACGCCGGCACCCTCGCCCCATGACCCACAAGCCTGTTAGTCCCTCGGATGCAGCGTCCGGGCTCTCGACCGAAGACGCCCAGCGCATCGTCGCCGATCCGGTGCAGCGGAAGCTGGGGCTGCACCAGCGCCGCCTGCACGGAGCAGGAGGAGGCCGGCTTCGTGGCCCGTGATCCCTACGTGGTGCGACTGCTGGACCTGTTCGACCTGCTCGGCAGCGCGTACCGGCTGGCGAGGACTTGAGAGCCTGTACAGGTCCGGTTCAGACACCTTGGCCTAAACACCCGCATCCGCTGACAAATGAGGTCAACATGCTGATCTGGTCCGCTCTTGCCGCGGCCCTGCTGTCGGGCCTGACGCTTGGTCTGCTGCCGAACGGTGCGCCTGAATGGGCCACCCGGGCTATGGAGCTGGTCACGGTCGTAGCCGTCTTCGTGCTGGTCTGCCTTGTCGAAACCGCCGGGTCGCGTCCGGACAAGCCGAGTTCCCGTTAGGACCAGGAAGACCAGGACCTGTATCCCACCTCTCACCGACCCGTCATCAAGTCGCAGGAACCCGTGTTCCGGTGGCGGGTTCTCCCGAAGCCAAGCTTGGTGCTTCGGAAGCCGGAGGCCGCCGCGCCGGCGGGCTGCCTTCAACGACGTGGGGGACGATGATCAGGTGGAACTACGACAGGCACGAGATCTTGGTCGACGGGATCGTCCATGCCCTGGGGGTCGTCGGTGGTCTCGTTGCCGTAATCGTCCTGCTGGCCCTCGCCGCACCGACGGTTGGCCCCTGGGAACTCACATCGGTGGCGATCTACGGGAGTGGCCTCCTGGCGGTGCTTGTGATCTCGGCGGTCTACAATCTCTGGCCCGTGTCCCCGGTCAAATGGGTCCTGCGGCGGTTCGACCACTCGGCCATCTACCTGCTGATCGCCGGCACCTACACGCCGTTCATCATGCAGATGAGAAGCGAGATCACCGCCATCATGCTGCTGGTCGGGGTCTGGGCCGGCTCCTTGGCTGGGATGGTCCTGAAGCTGTGCCTGCCGGGCCGGTTTGATCGGCTTGCGATCCTTCTCTACCTGCTCCTCGGCTGGAGCGGCGTCATGGCATACGAAGCCGTGCTCGGCGCCCTGCCGGGCTCGACCCTCGCCCTGTTGGCTGCCGGAGGCCTTCTGTATACGGTGGGGGTGATCTTCCACGTGTGGGAAGGCCTGCGCTTCCACAACGCGATCTGGCATGCCTTCGTGCTTGTGGCCGCGGCCTGCCACTATGGCGCCGTGCTCGACTGCGTGGTGCTGGCGCGGGGATGATGCCTGCATAGGCCAGGCCCTTGCCGCAGCAGGTACGGAAAGGCGTTGGAAAAGCGTGGCGCGTGGGAAATCGTCTGGCTCCCGCCGGCACGGCGGCCCCCCAGGTGCATCGGCCTGGTCCCGGGAAAGGTTTTCCTTCCGGGTTACTGCCATTGGCGCAGGATACGATACTCGATGCTCGTTGGCCTGGACCCCGCACGGGTGCTACACAGGCGGGCATCGTCAGCCAGAACGCTCTTGAAATTCAAGGGTTTGGGAGGCAATAGCGGAATCTCCCCCTCTCCGCCATTTGAATTCCCCAAATCTCTGATTATCTCGATAGTTTTGCGCTTGGGCGAGTTGGATCTCAACAATGTCCCCAATAGCGAGAGTACCGTCAAGCTAACCAACGGGTGACCAGATAGAGGCATGCGTGAGGGATGAAGAACATCCATCACCCTCGCTACGCCCGTCACCGCTTTCCGGCTGACGTGATTAGCATCGCAGGCCGGAAGCACTGGCTGTGGCGCGCCATGGCTCAGTATGGGACGGTGCTCGATATTTTGGTCCAAAGCCGACGCAATGCTTAGGCCGCCAAGCGCCTGCTGCGCAAGCTTCTCAAGAAGCAAGGCAGCACTCCTCAAGTGATGCGAAAGGTGCCTGCCTTGATCGGACGCCCTCGCCCGACATCACAACCTGCTGAGCAACCAGTGGCGCGGCCCTCAGGGCATGATACTTTAGACAACTTGACGATATTCAGCCCTGACAGGAGGTTAAGCTCGTTGGAGGTGTGCCTTGTCGAGAATATCAGCCACAAGCATTACATCTTTGGCAAAAATCCTTAGCGCTCGAGAGCTTTCGAGACCAGACGGCCGTCCTCTTTATCGCTACCGACTCACAGACCAAGAATATCGCAGAATAAAGGAGATGCTCATCGAATGTCTGGAATTCTCTCAGCCAGACGTAAGCTCTCGCGAATTCTGCGCCCTGATCTGCCTGTACGTCTCTGAATGGTTCAAGCGTGAATTCGTCGGCGGGATGTGGTCATGGGACCCGCCATTGAATGCGATCGGCCTGACCCAAGCCGAGATCGAAGTGCGCAAATTGACACCTCGCGGCCTGGATTTCTGGGGCCAGAAGGTGATGCGGCGTGGCGATGGGGACAGGATGTTCCTCAACACCCTAATTGTTCAAGGCGGCTTACCAATGGCGCTCGCCGCCAAGCAGTCGGGGTGGCTGTCCTCCTTCGTCGCCCTGGTCATACGCGACCTTGAGAATGGCTCCGACCGTTCGTCCACTGCGGCCCTGAGGCATGCAGAGTTCCATTCGTTCCGGGTGCCCGAGGCATTCCGTAAACTCCCTCTCCTTCAGCTCGTCGCCGAGTTGGCGGCGCGTATCGTCGAGTTGAGGCACGCAGTTCCTGCCGAAAGCGGCCTTGACACTGTCGCGTGCCTGGATGTGACAATGCCAGGGTGGCGAGACAGCCTTCCGGTCGTGCTCGAGGATGAGACTGCGCGGCGGCTGATCGAAGGCCTTATTCGGACGAAGGCAGAGCCTCCCGCTACCCCGATTCTGGCCGAGCGATGCATTGTGAAAGCCGGGGATAGTACCCTGAGTTTCGGGCTTCGCCTCCGCCTCGACGGCTTTCTGGATGTCAGTCGTCTTCCGAACGCATCGGAGGCATTGCTCGAGGGTTTTAGCAGGGCTCGACTGATGCCGTCCGGTCCGCTTGCCGAACGGGTGCAGGGCTGCCTCGCAATTTTGGACAGACCGACCAAAGGCGAGGCCTGCTGGGCAGCAAGGTCTATTCTTCAAGGTAATCCGGTCATCAGGAAGTTCTCACTTCGAGATCAAGTCAGTGCAAGCCTCCACGTCGATGGCCGTGACCTCTGTGAGATTGAAATCCCCGGCGGCGGAGCCATCGATAGCGAGGTCCTCACCTTCCGGGCCGGGAGTACGGGCGAGTTGAACGACATCCGGCTCCTTGGAACGGGAAGCGTTCGATCCCGCGACGAAGCCGTGTTGGTGGCTATGACGTCCTCCGTCGAAAAGGTCACCGTTCAATCCGGGACCTTAACTGATGTCGGCTTGGTGGATGGCCTCACGCTCCATCGCCTTCAAGGACAGGTCCGTATCGAAACATCGGATGGCCTCATTTATCAAATCACGTCATCCTCCGACCGTGACGACATCGGCCAGGTGTGCCTGACCGGCGACAAGGTATCCGATCTCTCGGCATCGGTTCCCGTGTTTGCCGGCGTTCCAAAGATTCAAAGGCTTGCTGCGGGTGGGTTGCTCTCCGCCATTCCCGATCATTTGGTCCGATGGCGCCCGGTCGGCTCGAAGGCTGAATGGAGGGCCTTGAACCGCCAGTCTCCTCCAGTAGGACTGATCGAGATCACCTCTTTCGAGGACGGAATCGTCAGAGACAGAACTCGCCTTGGGATTGTTCCGGCAGGAGCAACCGTCAGGCGCGAGACGGTGGGACAAGCCGCATCCGTGTCTCTTTACGGATTTCGGCTCGAAGAGGTCGTCCCAACCTCACCTGGGACTACCCTGTCGATTATGAACGACCCCGCAGCCGACACAGTACGCCTCACGTACGATGCGGGCGAGAGACTACGCGAGATCCCCGTGGAACTCCGGTGGCCGGGAAGCGCGTCCCTTCGAGCCAAGTTGCCGCTCGTCGGCAATGAAATCGTCTTCTTCAATGCTTCGGGCGAAAGGGTTGCTCATCGGACGGTGCTCTCCGTTGCCGATTTGCGGGGGATGACCATCGAAACGGGCGGCCGGGCCGTCCTGAGGGGGGAACTCATCCAAGGAGGCCGGGTCGACGAATACCTATCGCTCAATCGTTCGTTTGAGCGCTCGCTTGCCTTGGCGCACGTCAGGAACGAGTTGTTAGGGCTGTTCGCATGCGCCGACGACCTGGACTGTGAAGTTCGCCTGTACGCCTCCTCTGGCGCCAACGAAGCCCGTATCGACGTTCAGCGCTACGATCTCAGGCTGATCAACGACGGAGGCAGGGTTGGATTCGACCGTCGCTCCGCTGCCAACATCAAGGCATCGGGAGCGATCGAAATCGTCGGGCGTCCTTTTGTGACGCTCCTTGGTCAGGAGCACGTCTTGCGGGTGTGTTCACTCGAGGAGCTTCCGGACGCGCGCCTCGACATACCACAAGGTCGGGGACCCTGGCTTGTCTTCGCCAAAGTCGATGGCGTCTCCCGCTCCCGTCCTCTTTTCATGCCAGGTGTCCTGGAAGACGGCGTGCTGCCCACCCTTGACCCAATCGTTCAGGCGATGCTGACCGAACCCGAGAAGGAACGCGAGAGCAACATCCTGGCACAGCTCAAAGCGGCCGAAGAGGCGTCAGGCACTGAGGCCCTTTCGTACCTGAAGGGGATGATCAAGACTTTCAAAGGGTATCTTCCTCTCCAAACCTTCGACGTTCTGAGGCTCCTCCATCGTTGTCCTGGGGCGGGCGTTGCCCTCCTCGCAGCTGCCGAGACAAACGACCTCCCCCTGTTGATTGAAATCGAGGGAGAGTTGCCTTTCTGGTGGACCCTGACGCCGATGGAGTCTTGGTGTGAGGTGTTCCGCCGCCGCCTTGAGGTCTGGGAAGAAAGCCTTTCGTTCATTCCGGATCCCACAGATAGAAAGAAGCTCGCGACAGGCCGGCTCGTAAACCAGCTCCAATCGATTGAAGATGTCGCTCCGTCGCTAAAAACGCATCTCGATTTCGTGCGTCTGAGCCTCAAGCTTGATCCAAGCACCGATGGCACGAAACTTCTCCAGATGCCGTACCAAGCGGCCATCATGCTGACGGAGCAACATGGGGAGTTTCTTGCGGACGAGTGCATCAGGCGGAATGGGGAACGATCCGCCTGGCCCAACAGACCCAATTTCAGGGCCAGGGTTTCATTGCTCCCAAAAGGTTTCATGCGGTTCGATGAGGGAACGCTTACGGTATTGGACGCCCCTCATGTAGCCGCTCAGATCTCTCTCGGGATTCTTGAAATCACATCCAGCATCGATCGGGGGTTGCGGGCCTGTCGCTCCTTCGACCAAGCATATTTCGACGAAGCCTTCCCTGTCGCGCTCACCCGGCTCTGGGCCTATGCCCGCGGTGACGCCCTTATTCCTCGTAAGGTGACCTAATGAACGCAGTAACCTCGTTTGACACGCTCGAGCGGATCGGGCGCCGATCCACCGCGGCTGTGGTTGGATGGGCGGGTCTCAAATCCCATTCTCTCCGGCGTCATCTCCTGGAGACCCTGCCCGGCACCGGCCATGCAGGGGCGTTCGTCGCCAACCCCGTCATCGAAGCCGTTCATGGCTGGGAGGTCGCCGACCAAACCTTCGGCGAACTGGCGGGATCCTTGTTGCGACCGAGCCTGGTCGACGCCCTCGATGGTACGGGATTGCCCAAGCCTGACGGACGGGAGCGATATCGCCTCGAGAGGTCCCGCCGGCCGTATTCGCATCAGCTCACAGCCTGGAAGCAGCTTCTGGCGCCGGAGCCGCGGTCGGTCCTCGTGTCCAGCGGGACGGGATCGGGGAAAACCGAATGCTTCGTTGTGCCGATGCTCGAGGATCTCGTCCGGGAAGCGGAGGATCGAGGAGGACCGATCCGCGGCGTCAGGGCGATCATGATCTATCCGCTCAACGCGCTCATCAACAGTCAGCGGGAGCGTCTTTCGGATTGGATTGCGCCCTTCAAAGGGGCCATTAGGTTCTGTTTGTACAACGGGTCCACCCCCAAGGATGTCCCGAATGCCGAGCAGATGAACACGCCGGAAGAAGTCCGATCCCGCCGCCTCCTCCGAGCGAACCCTCCCCCCATCCTCGTAACCAACACGACCATGTTGGAGTACATGCTGATCCGGCAGGAGGATCAGCCGATCATCCAGCAGTCCCAAGGCAAGCTGCGCTACATTGTCCTCGATGAGGCGCATTCCTATGTCGGCTCCCAGGCTGCCGAGTTGTCGCTGCTGCTGCGGCGGGTCACACGAGCGTTTGGAGTCAGCCCGAGCGAGGTTCGCTTCGTTGCCACGTCGGCTACCATTGGAAAGGAGGGCGATCCGGCCGTACGAGAGGCGCTCCAGCGCTTCCTGGCGGACGTTGCAGGGGTTCCTCTCAGCAACGTCGACGTTATTGAAGGCAAGCGGTCGCTCCCGGAATTACCGCCCGTCGATCCCTTCGCTAAACTTCCCGACAGGTTCGATGGATTAGATGATCTGTTTGATCGCCTTGGGCGATCACCCGATTTCCGGCGTGGGTTCGATCAGCTTCGAACCAGGCCCATGTCGCTGTCCCAGTGGTGCGAGGCGGTCGGCGTCGATGAGGATCGAGGGGCGGACCTCCTCGTCGCAGCCTCTCAGGCGCAAAAGGATGGTCGCCTGCTTCAGCCCCTCAAAATACACGCTTTCCATAGGTCTCAGGGCGGTGTCTGGGTCTGTCCCGATCCACGGTGTCCGGGCCTGAAGGGGACCTCGCTCGAGGGAGGAGACTGGTCATTTGGATCGGTTTTCCATGAGAGGATCGATCAATGCCCATCCTGTAGAACGCGTGCATTTGAGCTCCTCTTCTGCACGGGGTGCGGCACGGAGATGTTGGACGCTCAGACCGTATTCAGTCAGGATGGAACAGAGAGGCTGACGTCTCGTCCCCCCAATCCGCTCGAGGATGAGTTCTTAGCCGAGCTGGACGACGAAGTCCCGGACGATGAGGCTTTGGATCTGTACCCGGACGGCCCACTTGCCAGTGACGAGGTTCTCATCGTTGCGAGCGGCGGTCAGGCGATCCGCATCGATCCAGGAACCGGACAAATCCTGGAAAAGGAAACGGACGCAGGACTCGCGCTCCGGATCACCAGAGAGCGTGACCAATGTCCAGGCTGCCAAGGCTTCTTCAAGGTTGGCAACGCACGGCTGGCTCACGTCCGGGTCGGCGCGCCCTTCCTGCTTAGCAACATCGTCCCTGAACTCTTGGACGATGCGGCGCCGACACTCGCGACGAAGGACAACAAAGGGCCGTTTCCAGCGGAAGGACGCCAACTCCTGACCTTCACGGACAGCCGCCAGGGCACCGCGCGCCTCGCAGCCAAACTTCAGGCAGAAGCGGAGCGCAACTACGTTCGCGCCCTGCTCTATCATTCCGTCCAGGCCAGCCCGGCCATGGCTCCCCACCAGGAAGCCGAGTTGCAAGGCAAACGCGAACTCCTGGCAAATCTCGAGAAGCAGATGGCGGAGAAACCGGATCTGGCTGCCGCCATGGCACCATTCCGGGACGATCTCATTCGCGGAATCCAATCGCTTCAGCCTAAGGAGCGGGTGCTGAGCTGGTCGGATGCCATTCAGGCGATCAAGTCGGACGAGACCTGCATGCGGTGGATCAAGTCTGACATCTGGGGAAAACGCGACATTCGCTTCAACCAAGCGGATGATTTCGCGAAGTTCGCCCTGCTTCGTGAGGTGATCAGGCGGCCGAACAAGCAAAACAGCATCGAAACAATGGGGCTCATCCGGATCACGTTCCAGGAAATCGAGCGGATCACGACCGTGCCCCGGGACTTTTCTGACCGAGGGGGAACGCTGGAGGACTGGAAGGACTTCTTGACCCTTTGCACCGTGCGCGTCCTTCGTGGCTCGTATGCGGTTGCCGTCGATCCGGGCATATTGCATTGGATCGCCCCCAAGGTTCGCTCGAAGTACGTGATCACGTGGGGCGACCCACGGGCCGGTCAGCGCCCCCATCAGGTCTTTTGGCCGCAGATATCGAACAAGCCGTCGGCTCGCCGTCCGATCATGCTGTCGCTCCTGGCCCAGGCGTTTGGCCTGAGCTTCGATGAGGCCATTGATCGCGAGATCATGATATCGATCATGGAGTCCGCCTGGTCCGCTATCCAGCCGATCCTGCTTCCGGCCGCGGATGGATCTCAGCTAAACCCCGAAAGGTTCAATTTCGCCCCGCTCAAGACCGGTGCGGTCTGCCCACTCACGCACCGTATCCTTGATCGGACCTTCAAAGGATTGTCGCCTTACCCGATGCTCAAGTCGGGTGGGGACGTCTTCTTCCAAGCCTCGCCGATCGAGATGCCGCAGTTCCCGTTCCCGTTCCGATCGCGGGATGGCCGACAGGTCACTCGAAGTGAGATCGACGACTGGGCACAGACCGATGAACGCGTCGCGTCGGCGCGAGAGCGTGGCGTCTGGACGGACCTTCACGACCGGATTGCCCGGTTCGATGCGTTCTACCGCTCGGCTGAACACTCTGCTCAGCAGCCGGGGCCGCTCCTTCGCGAGTACGAGCGGGAGTATCGGCGTGGGCAGATCAACGTCCTCAATTGCTCGACGACGATGGAGATGGGTGTCGACATTGGGAGCATCGGAACCGTCTTGAACACGAATGTTCCCCCATCCGCGGCATCCTACCGGCAGCGTGTCGGACGCGCCGGGCGACGGGGCCAATCCATGGCCCTCTCGTTGACCCTGTGTAAGAACGTTCCAACGGATCTGGCCGTGTTTCGCGATCCGATCTCCCTGCTCACACGGACGATCGCCGCGCCACGGGTCACCCTGGACAGCAATATCATCGTCCAGCGTCATGTGAATGCATTTCTCCTAGGCGCCTTTCTGGCTGGGAAGGGCGCGGAGTTACAAAAGCTTGAGACCGGCGCATTCTTTGGCCTAATGGCCGACGGAACCCGGATGGAAGCTGGAAGCTCACCTGGCGACAAATTCTCGGAATGGCTCGAGTCCTCCGAATGCCGTCAGAATCCGGATCTGAGGGCCGGGGTCGACTTGCTCCTCAGGGGAAGCCTTCTCGAGGGCAAGACCGATGCGGCCGTCGACTCCTCACGAGAGGCGATAGCCGACGTCCGATCCGCGGTCGAGCGAGAGTGGGATGCCATTCGGGTCGACATGACCGACCTTGCTGGACGCGACGCCGCGCAGATGGCCCTTCAGTTTCAGATGCGCCGTCTCGTGGAAGAGTTCCTTCTTCGGGAGCTGATCAAGCGCAGCTACCTTCCGGGCCACGGCTTTCCGACCGATGTGGTGATCTTCGACAACTCGACGATTCACGTCAATAAGAGGCAGGACGGCCCTGCCGATGACAGGCAGAGGCGCACGGCTCCACGGGAGTTCCCGAGCCGAGAGCTCGATCGAGCCATCCGTGACTACGCTCCTGGCGCGGATGTGGTCGTTGACGGCGTCGTCTACAAATCCGCGGGCGTTCGCCTGGATTGGAAGCGGCCCGCCCTCGAAACCACTGTCCGGGACATCCAAGCACTTAGAACCGCTTGGCGCTGCGAGCGATGCGGCGCAACCGACACGAGCCACAATATCCCGGAGGTATGCCCTGCTTGTGCCCAAAGCGGGTCCTTGAAATGGTATCGCTACCTGCGGCCGTCCGGCTTCACGTGCGATCCCGTTGAGAAGCCTCATGCTGAGGTGGAGAAGACGGACTTCATCCCATCGAAGCTCCCGTGGGTGACCGCACGAGGCGGAGAATGGATGAGCCTGGCGGATGCCTCCGTCGGCCGTTTCAGAGCCAGCCGGTCCGGTATGGTGTTCCATCATACGCTCGGCGCAAGAGGTTACGGGTATGCCATCTGCCTCGATTGCGGGCGTGCCGCCGAGGAGGATGGACCTCCTCACATGATGCCGCCCGTCCCGAGGTCGATGAGCAATCATCGCCCCTTGCGCGTGACGAAGAAGAACGGGGGACGCCTCGTTTGCTCGGGTGTCGAGAAGAACTTTCCGGTCCAGCGGCACCACGCACTCGGTTATGAGGTCACCACGGACGTCTTCGAGATTCAGTTCGAAGAGCTTGAGGACGTGGCGGTTGGCCTCCCGATTGCGGTCGCGATGCGGGACGCCTTGGCTCGGATTCTCGGCATCGAGGCCTCCGAAATGGGACTAGGTGTCACGCAGACCAGGGAGTGGGAGGGAATGCCCGCGCGTTGGTCGATCTTCCTCTATGACCAAGCTTCCGGTGGGGCAGGTTTCTCGGTCAATGCTGCCGGCCTCATCTCGGATGTCATCAGAGGGGCAGCCGATATCCTGAATTGCCCCAACGGCCGCAGCTGCCGCCACGGGTGCTCGGAATGCATTCTTGCAAAGGACGTCGAGACATACGCCTCGACGATGGAGCGCGAGAAGGCGTTCCGCTTCCTGGCCGACAAAATCCTTCCTCGCCTTCAGATTGCGCCCGAGGATCATCTGTTCGGCGCGACGACAAGGCTCGAAACCCAACTGCTCGCAGATTCGATCCTCCGGCAATTGGATCGGGATCCGACGAGCAAGCTGTTCATATGGTTCGACGGGGTACCGTCGACTTGGGATCTGGAGCACTGGTCGATCGTTGACGTGATTCGCCGCCTGAGCCTGCGTGGGCGCGACATCGATGTGATCGCACGCGAGGACGTGATCAAAGGTCTTCCCGTGCAGGAACGCATTGCCCTTTTTGGCCGGGTCATGAAGGCGGGAGCGACGCTCCGGGTCACGCCGAAAATCCCGCAGGCTGGCGGCGGTACGCTCCTCGCCCACGTAAAGGGTGACGCAAGGTCAGTCGTGTGGGGGACGCGGGACCTGGAGGCGCTTCAGCCGTCGTCGAAGTGGGGCTTCCCCAGGCTTCCTCTCGTTCGTGCTGAAGTCCCCCAAGTTTATCACCCCGGCACTGCCGTCAACCCTGCCGATTTCCTGCAAATTGCCCCAGGCGCAAGTCTGGTCAGCATCGGGCGCGAGCTCGATGGCCCTGTGGATGGCTTTGGTGGAGCATTCTGGAAGCTCCTGGCGGCGAAAGCACCCGCCCTGGCCGAGCGGATCAAGGCCGGCGACAGCCTGAAGGAGGTCACTTACTCAGATCGGTACGTGTTTTCCCCACTCACGGTTCGGCTGGTGCATGGTTTACTAGAGCGCCTACCGGGCCTCGCGAAAGACACTATCGTGAGGGTGCAGGTTGGTGCGGTCCCGAACCCGCGGGTGTCACCATACCTGGTCCATCACGATTGGATGCTCAACGATCATCGGAAGCAGGTTACGGACCACCTCCTTGGATCGCTTAGCAACGCGGCGACCGTGACCTACCTCGATAAGAGCCAGATGGAGCATGCACGAGTTCTCATTCTTCGCTATCCAGGCGCCACCGTGCGTATCCTCTTCGACCAAGGAATGGGCTATTGGCAGAGCGAGTCGGCTATTCGATACGACTTTGGCTCGAGCCCGGCCGACCAGCGTCGCCAAGCGAAGAACCTGAAGTTCCGCATCAAGGCTGGATCCCACAATCCGACCTGGGTCGTGGTTTCGAAAGAAACTTAGTCGCGGGACTTTAGAGGCAGTCAGATCTGGGGTGGGGCCTGGGGCCCCTTCCCTTTTTCGTCCTCGGCTCCCCTTGCGGCGCATTGTCCACTGCGGCTCTAATGGAGTCGCAAAACAATGTAGGGTCGTCGGTTATGGATCCATCTTGCCGGCCAACACGGCCCGACAACGTCGGGGCAGTGCGGGCAGGCCGTTGACCGGGCGGCACGCCCGGTCGCAATGGCGTCTCATACCCAGCGAACGACAACTGGAGGAAGCTTAGGGCTGTGCTCGGCGTTCCGGCAAACGAGCGTCGGGAGCCTGTTCAACGACCTCGAACGGCCAATCGAAATGTGAATACAGGAAGGGCTTGCCGCCCTCCCTGTTCGTTTCCTTGGCGTATATCCGAAACCGTGTTCCCACCGGATATAGCATGCGCACCGATCGGGAGCTTTCGACATCCATCGTTGTTGGAAAAGGCTGGCCGGCAATTGTCGACATTAAGCATCGGGCAAGGAGTGCAATTGAAGACTGGGGCGAGCCCCCGGCTCAAGGAACGGGAGCCTTCGACCGCCTTGGCGGATTGGAATCAATAGAGCAAAAGGTGGGAAAATGAGATTTTCGAACACGATATGGCTAACCTGTGCTCTTCTATTGGGAAGCGCTGCCAGCGCCGCAGAGATCCGCCACAACCGGATCGCTGAAGGCTCGGGCTTTATAGTCGTCGAGGGCGAGTTGAAACCTGGCGACGAGGACCGGTTTGACGCGGGCGTCCAGCAGTATTCCAAAGGAGCCGTTCTGTTTCAGAGCGGTGGCGGCTCACTTATCACGGGAATCCGCATGGGCGAGATCATCCGAATGAAGAACTTCGGTACTGGGGTCGCTCCAGGAACCATGTGTGCCTCCGCCTGTGCGCTTGCATGGCTGGGAGGCACCCAGCGCTTCATGTCGAGTTCATCGCGCGTCGGCTTCCATGCCGCCTACCGCATGACCAACGGCGCCGCCCAGGAGAGCGGTGTCGGTAATGCTTTGCTCGGCGCCTACCTCACACGGCTGGGCCTGCCCGTGTCGGCCGTCATCTACATCTCCAGGGCAGACCCGTCGGGCATGACCTGGCTTACTCCGGATGATGCACAGAGCAACGGCATCGACCTTACGGTTCTCGACCTCGCGCCCGACAAGAGTGCGACGTCACGGCGTGTGGGGTCCGCGCCAGCAGTGAGATCCGGCGCCGAATACCATTATGTCACCGGCCTCGACCCTAACGGGGACAACTGGCTTGCTCTGAAAGCTGCCCCCGATCTGAAATCCCGCCGGCTGCTTAAGATGCCGCCTGATACGCCTCTGGTCGTTCTTGGTCGGCAGGGCACTTGGTTAAACGTCCGGCTCCAGGATGGGACCGTGGGGTGGGCGGCCGCTCGCTATGTGGCCTGCTGCCGCCACGCCCGGAACTAGGACGGTCCAAGCATCATGAGACCCACCGTGACACTCGTTCTTCCGCTTGCGGCTATGGTCTCTGGGCTTCTGCCATGAGAAGCTGCGGCCCAGAACAATCCCGGGACCCCTAGCATCGGAATTCTGCGCGGCTCCTGTCTGAAGCTGACTGCGGCCGGCAAGGCTGAAAGATGCAAAGGCGAAGTCGCCAGCGTCACCCTCGACGACGGGTCCGTGACCTTCATCTTTTTGTCGTCCACCGAGAAGGTTGGGTTTAAACGGAACGGCCGGGCCGTAAAGCCCCTCTTGAACGGGAACGCCGTTCTCCCGGTGTTCTTCGTCATGATCGGGAACGACGGCATTCCCGCATCCGGAGACTGTCGGTCTTCTGACCCATATTCCGGAACGCAGGCGGCTGTCGAATGCTCAGTTCAAACACGGTTCGGAGCAGTTACGGGATCGTTCCTCTCGAACGGTCGGCCGCCACTGATCCCGACGGGGCCCTGGCCGTACTTTTAAGAAGACCCAGCGCGGTGCTCCGATGTCGCACGCCCCGGCGTTCTCTTCCAGCCTATGGTTTGTGGCTCCCGAAGCTGCCCGTTCCAGCGTCTTGGACCGCCTCGACCGGCTTCCAACCCAGTTCGGCTAGATCCTGCCGCACGCGTTCGGTAATGGTTCCCTCCCCGTCCCCTCCCGGTCGAAGTTGCAATAGAAGTCGATATAGTCGCCCGACACATAACGGGACCGCACCCGGGCCACGATTTCCCCCGCACGCCGCCAGGTGCAGCTCCATAACTCAGTGCTCTGCGCCTTTTGCCAGATGATGCCACACAGAGCGTTGTAGAGTTCAACGGCATAGTCCTCGCTGGCTGCCCGCTCTTGCATCGTGCGGCTCTCGTAAACGTCCAGCTCAAGGCTTTCTCTCATCCGGCTCTCCCGTTACATCCTTACCTTCACAGACGACAGCGAGTTGGGCGATATGTCTATACTCTTTGCGGCGTAATTGCGCGGTATGAGGGACACCAGCAGCTCACAGCTGGGCCGACATCGACGTGGTCTGGTTCAATCCGGCCGACCAGCTCGAAATAAAGTCACTTCCGGCGTGGATGTTCGTTCGGATCGATCAGCTGGCGGCTTGATTCACCAGAGTTCTACGGCTCCAGCTCAGCCCCCTTCAGCTGCACGATCGCCGACCAGAAATGCAAGCCTGGCGATTTCGGTGGGTCTCTTTCACAGCCAAACCTATACGCGCAGCCTCCTTTCGTCTCAATTCGGGGGCCGATAACCCCGCGTCATCTTACGCTTGGTCCACAGCCTCATGTTCTGCCGAGCGACCGCCTCGCTCTCGCACACTTCAACCCGCCGTTGACCAGGCCGGCCGATCCGCCCCCATTCGCGGCTGAAGGTGATGGCGCCGAACAGGTCAATCGCGATGTCCAGACGATAGTACCGGGCCATGTTCTGGTCCGGGTCCACGCGGTAGAGCACCATGGGGTCGGGCAAATCATCCATGGGGCCGCAGGATGAAAGGTGCCGGCCGCAGCGTCCAATGAATAGCCTGAATCTATTTATGCGGATCGATTCAAGGGCTTGATGGACCCGTTTTCTTGCGCGCAGAAAACCCCGGCTCTTGCATCGGCACAAAGCCGATACCGAACCCGAAAACTCGCCCGATCCGTCCGAGTGTCTCGACTGTTGGATTGGCCTCGCCGCGTTCGATCTCAGCCAGCTGCCGCTTGGTGAGTTTTAGAACGCGAGCGAATTCCTCCTGCGTCAGGCCAATCGCTTGGCGCATCTCGGCGACGGCGCTGGGCAGTTGCAATGTCCCCGTACGCGCCTTCTCGGCGAGTGCGGCCCGCCGCTCGCGGATCTCGTCTTTAGTGGGCTTTCGCCAGCGCGGCATCACTGCACTCCTGGGGCTCGGACGTGGGCTGCGATATCAGCGATGCCCTCCGCGATTGCGCGATACTGACCTTCGATGGCCCTTTCGATGACAGGCTCAGGCACACCGTGCTGACGAGCCACATCGGGCAGTGTTCGGAACAGGTGTTCTCTCTCTAGGAGAGCAGCCATGATCTCCTGTGCTGGGAGAGTGTCAGCAGCAGCTGTCCGACACACCTCGGCCCAGTCAGGCGTCGCGTCCCGGCCCGTCCGCTGCATGCACGCCCACTTTGTCGGGCGGCCGAGACTATTCTCGGCAATACGCATCGGGGCGTAGTCGAAGAGCGGCGAGAGGCGGATCGTCCCGTCCGCACGCTTGGTCAAGGCGGTGTTGCGTCCGTGGTTATCCGGGTTTCCCGTCGCCAGATTGAGAGCATCCCTGAGCACGTATTCGGTAACATCCGCCAAAGGTTCGCTGGAATACCGCCTCAGAACCTCCAAGTAGGTTTCATGTTTGTCGGAGTGTGCAAAAGCAGCGATGCCGGCGGCAGCAACCAAGCTCTCCTGGCCATAGCGGACAAGGCCTTGGTCGGTGACAGCGCGGTCGAAACGCGGAATGACAAGCACGCCTGCATCCCTGTTGTATCGGTAATGTTCGACGGCGTGCACACGGATGCCAAAGGCTGCAGCAAGCATCGCGTACCGGGCCTCGCCTTCAAGGATCAGCTCATCGCCGCGATTTCCGCGCAGCAGCTTCACGATGACATGCCGGCGAGCCTCATGGTCGGTGACGACGGAATCTGGATACCAGAGGCCATCATCCTTGAGCGTCATCATGACCTTCGGCCACTCGCCCTGCAGGCCGGACGATCCCGAGGCGACCATCGCATAATAGTCGCTGACTTCGAGAAAGCGGTCGGATTTTTCCAGGATCTCGTTCATAGTGACGCCGAGGCGGGGTAAATTGGCAATCCGCTCGGCCTCCTGCTCGTGCGCCTCCTTGATGCGCATGTTGCCAATCGGAGCGCCAGCTCCCCGAAGGAGAAGCGGGACCTCCGTAGCGATCGCATTCGGATCAAGACCCATCGCCTCTGAAAGTTTCAGGCGTGCGTGCCCTTGCGGAAGAAGATCAAGCAGAAAAGCTGGCCAGGTTGGCTCAGAGCGATCTGCTAGATCGACCGGAAAGCGGACCGATACAGCACGTGCGTCGACGACCGGACGATCCTCAGCGAGTGCGATGGCTCCGTGCTCATAGAAGTAGTCCGGATCGTAAGCGAACCTTGTCGCCCCTTGGTGACCACGCTCTGGCTCTCCCAGAGTTAAAACCCCGGCGTTGTGCCAAGCGCCCTCATGATAAAGTTGCAGCGTCAGATCCATCACAAACCCCTTATAGTAGGTTTATAGTTAGCAATTGGGGCTTTATCAACCCATTATGATGGGCCGTATTCTGGTAGGAGGCGCGACAAGCAACCCACTTTGATGGTCACTTAAGCCACGCTGCAGGTCATAGTACCGGGCCATGTTCTGGTCCGAGTCCACGCGGTAGAGCCCATGGGTCGGGCTAATCATCCATGGGGCCGCAGGATGAAGGCGCCGGCCGCAGCGTCCAATGAAGAACGTGAATCCAATCACGCCGATCGATTCAAGGACTTGACATCCTCCCCTCCGTGAACGGAGGGGATCCCTACCGCGTGTCACGCCGCGAGGCGCGACCTCGCCTCGGTGGGTTCCTGGGCCGACGCCCCGACGGGCGAAGTCTCTCCGCAGGCTAGCCGGGCGTGTCCCGCCCTTAGAACGTTGATCGCGCCGACGTGGTCGGCATGTGCCTCGTGCCCGCAAGCCACGCATGCGAAGCGCGCCTGGATCGGGCGGTTGTCCGCGTCCACGTGGTCGCATTCCGGGCAGCGGCGGAAGGCTTGCTGGGAAGTTCGTTGATGATCCGCTCAAGGTCATCGGCATGCTCGATCGGACGCCAATGACCAGGAGACGTGCTGCCCGGTCGCCCGTTCGAAAGTGCACCGGCGGTGTCGCGACCGAGCTGCGACAAGAGCCCGATCACGTCGCCGGGCGCGATCGCAAGACATTGGCTGACGGTACGCAGCTGTTCGCCCTCGGGGAGGAAATTAGCGGCCCATGACATGAAGACACCGGGTTCAACCGGTTCAGGGCTCAACGGCATCAAGGTCGAAACGGGAAACGCCCCGCGGGTCGTCAACCAATCAGGATGATATGTGAACCGCGGACCTTCAGCATCAACATCGATGCTGCCGACGATGCGACGCTCAAAGTAAACGGGAAGCGAGGACATCCGTTAGTCTTCCTCTTCCGGAACGTCGGGTAGTTCATCAGAGGGTGTTGCTGTCCCTTCAGCCAATACGGCAAGAGCATCCGTCAGCCGAAGCCCGAGGGCCTCAGCAACGAGAAGACTGCGCCCGATCTGGCAGGTCGGCTTGCCGGCCTCCAAGTCAATGAGGAAGCGCCTTCCCACGCCCGTGGCGAGGGCAACCTGATCCTGCAGAAGGCCAAGAGCCCGGCGCCGCTCTCTGACAAGAGATCCGAAGCGATGCGCGAATTCCGCTGCCCGTCGTTCAAGGTCCGTGTCTTGTCTCACGCTGCACCGGTGTTCCCGATCGGTAACATCGACTGTTCGCAGACGTAAGACAAGGAGTAATGTTCCCGAACGGTTACAAATTAAGCCTTCCAGCTTTTCACAAATGAGAAGTTACCGACCGGTAACTTCAGAAGGTGCCCTTGGAGGGTCTGCCCTTTTAGCGTTGAGCTTTTTGACCTCGCATTCGCAGCCCTGGAAGGGGATACTGTCGTTGATGCCGCGCTTGTGCGGGGAGGAGTAGCCGGTTTTCCCAGGAAAGAACTTCTGGAGCGCTTGGTCAGCCACTGCGTAACTCATTGAAAACACAGATTTTTTTCCTCAAGATCTCTGTCTTTAAATGCCGGATTTCTTGTACTAATTCGGCAAAAGCCATTCTCTGACAGGCATTCTCTCGGCACTAAAGAGGGCTTTTACGGCACCAACTCTGCCTCTGTTCTCCGCCTAAAAACCGGCCAGTCCGGTTGTGGACGACAGGCCGGTGCGTATGCGGTCGATTTAACTAATGACCGAATTCAGCACGAGAGCGGACCTCCGGGCAAAGTCTGCAATGTGCCGGAAGGCGGCCTTCTTCAACAACTGTTGAGAGACGTTGAACTACACCCCTGGATTCGAAAGAACTTGAATCCACGCAGAGAAGGAGCCTGCCTCACGGAGCAAGGCAGGCGCTTCGTTGTAAACCTGGGCTCTGCGGATCATTGCCTCACGACGTGCGGCATCGCCCTCGACCCATCCCCTTCCTCGCGGCTCGGTCAGCTTTGAATGAAGGCGAGAAGATCCGGATTGATGATCTCCGGGTGCGTGGTGCACATCGGGGTCAGCGCAAGATCTGTTCCTGATTATACGCTAAGGTAGAACGAACAAGGAACGCCCTCTATCAACGGGCTATGCAGCGTGGGCCAAAGCCTTCGGCAATCGCAGGGGACGGAAGCCGTCCACG
>NZ_JAAAXJ010000030.1 GCF_009910705.1 Microvirga arsenatis | reverse complement strand
CGGCTTCAGCCTCCGCCGCGGACGCGCGGGCGTACTCGCCCACCACGTCGGCGGTGTTCGACGGGTTGATGTTCGGCGATGCCTCCGTCGCGCCGACCCACTCCCCAGCTATGTAGTTCTTCGTCATGGCATTCTTAACTCTTCGTGGTGCCGCTATCAGGATGACTCTGTTCAGGTCGCGTCCCTTGTGTCGCTCCGAAGGAGATCGAAGGTTTCGACGACGGTACGCGCCTCGGCAGTGCTCAGGGGAGCGAGCGGCGGCAAAACGGTTGCAAGCTCAGGATCTTGGTGAATGTGGGCCAAGACCGCCTTGACCCCGGGCACCAAGGGCAACCCGTCGAAGATCTTTCGAATGGCGACAGCCTTGGTCAACGCCTCATCATCGCCAGCATGGAACGCTCGTGCGCACAGGTCCGCGTTCAGGTTGGCGGTCGCGGAGATGCATCCCGCAAAGACGCCGGAGCGCGCTTCGAGCAACGCTGCCTCGTTCGAGGGGAAGACCCTGAGGTCGTGAGCGATGGCAGCAACCTGTCTGGCGTAGACGAGGTCGCCTGACGAGTCCTTCAAGCCCGCTATCCGTTCACCCAACTCCGCTCGCAATTTACGTACCAGGTCGACGCTGTACGGAACGCCGGACATCGCAGGAAAGTGATACAAGTAGATGGGGATCGGTCGTGAATGGGTTTGCTCAACGATGGCCTCAAGATAGTGGATGACGCCGCTGTCAGGAACATTCTTATAATAGAACGGTGGCAGGACGAGAGCACCGGCGAACCCCAGGTCAGCAGCATGGCGGGTGAGCTGGACTGCGTCTCCAAGCGCAGCCGCGCCCGTGCCGACCATCAACCGCTGCAGCGGCAAGCCGGCGTCAGACGCCGCCGACATTAGCGTCATCCGCTGCTCCCGGGTGAACGAGGTGGCCTCGCCCGTCGTGCCGAGAACGTTCAGTCCGTCGCAGCCATGAGAGAGGAGATGTTCGGCGAGAGCGACGAAGCGATCGACGTCGGGCTCGCCTGTCCGGGTGACCGGGGTGGCAATGGCCGCGATGACGCCGGACAGACGCTGCGTTGCACCGCCTCCGGAGGCGACGCCGGAGCTCTCTGGATTGGACATTTCTCAAACCCTTTTCTTGAGCCCGAACAGCCGTCAGGCTGCATCGACCGAGGCTGCAGGCCCCGAATAGCCGGCCACCGCCGGATGGTCGCGATCGGTCACGTACTTCGGCGAGGAGCCACCGGGGCTGCCCCAGCCCGTCACTGCGGGACCGAAGAATTCGGCATTGATCGCCAGGAACCCGGCCTCGTGCGGCGGCAGATCGGCTTCGTCAAAGATGGCCTGCACCGGGCACACGGACAGGCAGAGGCCGCAGCTGATGCACTCGTCGGGGTGGATGTACATCATCCGCCCGCCCTCATAGATGCACTCCACCGGGCAGGCAGTCTGGCAGTCGCCGTCCTTGACGTCGATGCAGGCCGACGCGATCACATAGGCCATCGGATCCTCCTTACCGCCCTTGCCAGACCGGCGCCCGCTTTTCCTGGAAGGCGCGCACTCCCTCGTCCTGGTCCTGCGACTGCAGCGCCTCGACCAGGGCGGGCAAGCGCAGAGCTTGCGCCTCCTGCGGCGTCAGGCGGCTACCGGCCCGGACCATCTGCTTGATGGCGCGGACCGAGAGCGGCGCGCAGGCCAGGATGTCGTTCACCCAGTGCTCCACGGCGCCGTCGAGCGCCGCTCCCGGCACGACCTCGTTGACGAGACCGAAGCGCAGAGCCTCCGCAGCCGAAATTCGTCGGCCCGTCAGCAGCATGCCCATGGACCAGACGTGCGGAATCCGGCGTGGCAGGATCGCGATGCCACCATCCAGAGCCAAGCGCCCGATCCGAGGCTCGGGCAGCCCGAATGACGCGTGCTCGGCCGCCACGACGATGTCGCAGCCGAGCACCATCTCGAACCCGCCGCCGAGCGCGTAGCCGTTGACCCGCGCGATCACGGGAACGTCGAGCGTGTCACGCAGGGCGATGCCGCCGAAGCCGCCGGGCCGCGGCGCCGCCCAGTATTCCAGGCCCGACGATCCGCTGCCGGACTTCACGTCGGCGCCGGCCGAGAAGGCCCGCTCGCCGGCGCCGGTCAGCACGACCACCCGCACCGACCGATCCCGTTCAATCTGCTCCCAAGTCCGGATCAGGGCGGCCTCGGTCTCCTGGTCAACCGCGTTCATCCGGTCTGGACGGTTGATCGTGACGCGGGCAACGCCGTTTGTGACCTCATACAGGACGCTCATGCGACCACCCTCTCGCGCTTGAGCTCTTCGATGCGCGTGCTGTCGTAGCCCAGCTCGCGCAGGATCTCCTCGCCGTGCTCGCCCAGGCTCGGCGGTGCATGACGGATCTGGAACCCTGAGGCGCTCATGGTGAGCGGCGTCCCGATCAGCCGCACGGGCTCGTTGATCCCCTCGGCTCTCGCATCAAGCTCGATGACGGTGCCGTTTGTCGCCGTCTGCTCCGATTCGAGCGCCTCCGGGAGGCTCTGCACTGGGGCGCACAGGAGATCCTGCTCCTCGAGCCGTGCCAGCCAGAAGGCCGTGGTGTTGGACCGGAAGCACTCGCGGAACCGGGCCTGCAGGTCCGCCTTGTGCTCGACCTGACGCGCGAAGGTGGCGTACCGCTCGTCCTGGGACAGGTCGGGCAGCTCCAAGGCGACGCAGATGTCGCGCAGCGGGTTGGCCTTGAAGGCGCCGACCAGCACGAGCGCGCCGTCAGTGGTCTCGAAGACCCCAGTCAGGGGGAACGCCGCCCAGTTCAGGTCCCGGCGGCGCTGCAGCCACATCGCGGCCTCCTGCATCTGCATGGCCAGCATGGAGTCGTAGAGCGACACTGCCACCTGCTGGCCGCGGCCGGTCTTCTCCCGCTGCAGCAGGGCAAGCAGGATGGCCTGCACGAGGTGCATGCCGGCCGTGTAGTCGGCGAGCGCGGTGGGATAGATCGACAACGGCAGGCTTGGATCGGCCCGGCGTGCCATGACGCCCGAGAGCGCCTGCGCGAGCACATCCTGCCCGCCCTTGTGGGCCAACGGGCCGGATTGCCCGAAGCCTGATCCGAAGGCGCAGATGATCCGGGGGTTGATCTTGACCAGGTCCTCGTAGCCGAAGCCCATGCGCTCCATCACGCCGGCGCGGAAGTTATTGACCACCACGTCGGCGTTGCGGATCAGATCGTACACGATCTCCTTGCCGGCCGGATCGCGCAAGTCGAGCGCGATCGAGCGCTTGTTCCGGTTCAGGCTGCAGAAGACCGGGTTGTTGAGCCCATCGGGATCGTCGGCGATGGACGTCCGAGACAGGTCTCCGGCGCCGGGGCGCTCGATCTTGATCACGTCCGCGCCGTAATCGGCGAGAACCTGGGTCGCGCAGGGGCCAAGCATCACCTGCGTGAAGTCGATGACCCGGATGCCGGTGAGCGGTTGGGCCACGGGGATGTCGGTATGGGCGTTCATTCTGCAGCCTCCACAATGTCAACGGTTGCGTTCGCAGCGGGAACGTCACCCGGATCTGCGCCCTGCGCCCTTAAGCGGGACTGCAGGGCCTTCACGTCGATCAGGCCCACCGAAGCGTTGGCCTCGAGCGCGAGCGCCGCCGCCACGCCCACAGCCTCGCCCATGGCCATGCAGGGCGGAATTTCGCGTGAGATGCGCTGCGCCGACGAGGTCGCCGAATAGTGGCGGCCGGCGACCAGGAGCTGGTCGACCCCTTGGGGCAGCAGCGAGCGGTAGGGATAGTAGTAGTCGCGCCCGCGGGCCACGCTGTCCGGGAAGTGGCGGCGCTGGGCGACATCCTCCTTCGTCACCACGTACCGGCCCTCCAGGAGCCGGGTCTGCCGGATCCCGAGCTGGGGCGCGACATCGACGATGAAGGCGTTCTGGAAGCCGGGCAGCTTGGCCCGGACGAACTCCAGGAGCGCCGCGATGCGGGTCCTGCCCTCGAAGTCGGCCCGGGTCAGGTCGGCGACGCTCAGGCCGTCGTAGTTCACCATGTGCGGGCAGTTGCACCAGACGATGCCGGGGAGCGGCGTCTTGAGCCACCATTTGTCCCACGAGCCGCCCATGATCTTCTTGGCCTCGCGGTCGATGGCATGGAACGCCTCCGGCTCCTCGAACTCGAACCGCTCCGCCTCTTCCGTATCGACTCCGCCGAGGCGGAAGACGGTTGTGACGATGTAGCTGCCCTTGATGAAAGGCGTTCCGGCGGAGGCGGCGACGTCGAGATCGCCCGTCGCGTCGACGATGACATCGCCGAGGATGGCCTGGCGCCCCTCCTTGCTCTCGACGATCACGCCCGTGGCCTTGCCGTCCTCAATGATGGTCTTGGAGAACCAGGAGTGCAGGCGCAGCTGGATCTTGGCTTCGGCGACCATGTCGTTGGCGACGCGCTTGAACCCGTCTGGGTCGAAGGCCGAGGCATAGCAGATGGGCTGCGGCTTCTGGTGCGAGTGGAAGTCGAACACGCCCCACCGCGACCACTTGCGCCACAGGTTCCAGTCGGAAACGCGCTCCTCCTCCGGCGGCGTGACGCACAAGCCGAGCCGCTCCATGCGGCCGATCATTTCCGCGCAGAGGCCGCGCACGCTGATCTCAGTGCCGTTGCACATGTCGTCGAGCACGAGAACCATGCCGCCGGAGGCGAGACCGCCGAGATAGGCGTAGCGTTCCAGCAGGATGACCGAGAGGCCTTGGCGGGCACCGGCCACCGCGGCGGAGATGCCGGCCGGTCCGCCGCCGACCACGACGAGGTCAGCGCGAGCGGCGACGGGCACAGAGCCGCCGTCTTCAGAGATGAAGTCACGAGTCGCAGTCATTTGTAGTCGTCCTTGTTACCGGGCCGGCGCATCAGTTGGCGCGGGCGGTGTTCCACTTGAGGAGACGGCGCTCCAGCATCGAGATCACGCTGAAGAACACGGCCGAGAAGGTCGAGCCGACGACGATGGTGGCGTAGAGAAGCGGCGAGTCGAAGTTGTAGGTGGCCTGGATGATCAGGGCGCCGATGCCGCTCGTGGAGCCTATCCACTCGCCGACGATCGCGCCGATCACCGACATGGACGCGGCGATCTTCAGTGCCGAGAACAGGTACGGCAGGGAGTTCCGGACCCGCAGCTTCCAGAAGATCTCGCGCGGGCTGGCCGACAGGACCTTCATGAGCTCGAGCGCCTGCGGGTTCACGTCGCGCAGACCGCGGGTCATGTTCACCAGGGTCGGGAAGAAGCAGATGAGCGCCGCGATGGCGATCTTCGGCTCCATGCCGTTGCCAAGCAGCAGCACCAGGATCGGCGCCTTTGCGACCACAGGGATCGTGTTGATCATCACAGCCACAGGGAAGAACGCCTCTTCCGCGGCCTTGCTGTAGACGAAGGCGGTGGCGATCACGATGGCGACGAGGTTGCCGAGCAGAAAGCCGAGCAGCGCTTCGGTGGCCGTTGGCACGAGGTTGGCGAGGAGAATGTCAGCCTTCTCGACCAGCACGCTGGCCACGGCCCAAGGCGACGGGGCAATGAACGGCTGCACGTCGAAGATCGCGACCACGGCGCCCCAGAGGGCGATCAGTCCGGCGATGGCCACGACCGGCAGCAGCCGCTTGCGCCAGGCGAGCCGCCTTTGGGCGGAGACGAAGCGCGCGCGCTCGCTCTCGTCGTTGGCGAAGGCGCCCCCGAAGCTGACAGGGGTGACGCCAGGAGAGAGGGTGGACTGGCTCATCAGCACGTCTCCAGAACGCGGCGCAGGTGGCCGGCAAGCTCGACGAATTCGGCGGTCTCCCGCTGGGGCAGCCGACGGGGGCTTGGAAGGTTCACGTCGACCAGCTCGCGCACGCGACCTGGACGTGCCGCCAGGAGGAGGACCTCCTGACCGAGGAAGGCCGCCTCATAGATCGAGTGGGTGACGAACAGGATGGTGGTCCCGGTGGATTCCCAGACCTGCAGGAGCTCTTCATTGAGCCGGTCGCGGGTGATCTCATCGAGGGCGCCGAACGGCTCGTCCATCAGGAGGAGCTTCGGCCCGGACACGAGGGCGCGGGCGATCGACACGCGCTGGCGCATGCCGCCCGAAAGCTCGTGCGGGTAGGCGTCCTCCCAGCCCGAGAGGCCGACCAGGGCCAGGAGTTCCCGCGGATCGCGGTTGTTCGACCGCCGTGCCCCTCCCCCGACCTCCAGCGGGAGCAGAACGTTCTCCAGCGCGGTCCGCCAGGGCAGCAGCGCCGCGTCCTGGAAGACGAAGCCGATTTCCCGGTTCTGGCGGGCGACCTCGGGAGCCTCTCCGTTCACCCGCACGATGCCGGAGGTGGGGGCGATCAGGTCCGCGACGACCCGCAGCAAGGTCGACTTGCCGCAACCGGAAGGCCCCAGGAGGCTTAGGAAGCTGCCTTGAGGCACCGTCAGGTCGATGTTCTCCAGAGCCGTGACCGTGCCGCGCTCAGTGGTGAAGCGCACTGTCACGCCCTGACACTCGACAGCGGGAACGGCACTCGCGGCCAATGACAGCGGAATCTGGGCTGAGAAGCTCATGGTGTTCAGCATGGCGCCCTCACCCGATCTTCGGACGCGTATCGGCCGTCCTCTCGAGGATCGCGGTCGTGACCACGTCGTCGACCTTCGGCGCCCCGGCGGCGAACTGCTTCAGCTCGTCGTAGAGGCTGATCTGCTCCTGCCATAAGGCCTTGTCGAACGTGCCCCAGCCGTTGGCCTTGGTGGCGCCGTTGAATGCAAACTTCAGGAAGGTCTGGCTCGCCTCCAGTTCGTCGGCGCGGACGAGGTTCGGGTATTCCTTGACCAGAAAGTCGACGGCCTTTTCGGTGTTGGCGTGGGCGTAGGCCCAGCCCTTCGCCGTCGCTCGCAGGAAACCGGCGAGCATGTCGGGCTTCTTCTCGATCAGGCTCTGCGTCGAATAGTACGGCAGGGCATAGAGGCGGACACCGGCATCCCAGAGGCGGAGATCGATGCGGTCCGGCCCGAGCGGCTTCAGGGACGTGGTGTTGGTCACCCAGCCGGAGACCACGTCGACCTGCCCCGTCAGCAGAGGGCTCATGTCCGAGCCGATGACGACGATCTGGAGATCCTTCTCCGAGATGTTGTGTTTCTTGAGCAAGGCATTGAGAAGGACGCGGGCCGTCGCCTGGATGCCAACCTTCTTGCCGATCAAGTCTTGCGGCCTCCGCACCGGGTTCCTGGGCAGGGAGAAATACGCGTAAGGATGCTCCTGCACTCCGACCGCGATGCACTTGACTGGGATCTTCTGCGAGGCAGCCAGCATCAGCGACGGGCTCGAGGAGACCTGGCCGATCTCATGCCGACCCGACGCGACGACCGCAACTCCGTCGATGTTCGGTCCGCCGGGTTGGATCACGAGATTGATCCCCTCCTCCTCATAATAGCCGAGGTTCTTAGCGCACGCCTCGCCAAGCTGGTTGTTGTTGGCCAGCCAACCGAGCTGCAGGTTCACGGTCGTGGTCTTGGACTGGGCATGAGCGAAGCGGGCCCATGCCGGGGTCATGGCAAGGCCGGCAAGGGCTCCCTTGAGGACCGTACGGCGAGAGAGCCGCGTTTTATCCGTCATCTGTTTCCTCCTCCTGGTTGGCGGCCGAGCGGCCACGCCCTGGTTCGCACCACCGTCTCTGGTGAATTTTTGTTCTTCGGGGCAGCGCAGGATGAATTATTGGTTGCGCCGGCGCTCTCCGGAAGCATTATTTTTCGCCAGAGGCGATGCCGAAAAGGCAGCGCTCCGTGGGAGACCCTGATGCACGCCGCCGTCCTGCGTTATGTCGATCAAGTCGCCCGCCTCGGTTCGATCCGCCGGGCAGCCGAGGCCCTCAACGTCGCGTCCTCGGCGGTGAACCGGCAGATCCTCAAGCTTGAGGAGGACCTCGGAACACCTTTGTTCGAGCGCCGCCGCAACGGCGTGGTTCCGACCGCCGCGGGAGAGGTCCTGCTCCGGCACATCCGCGACACGATGGCGGACTTCCAGAGTGTCAAGGCTGAAATGGCGGGTCTGTCCGGTGTCATCACTGGCCACGTGCGGATCATCTCGCTCGAATCGCTTGCGCTGCGCTTCATGCCGCGGGTGATCGAGGAGCTCTCGACCGCCTACCCGCAGGTCACGTTCACCGTGCTGGTCGTGAACCCGAGCGAGGTCGGCGAGGAACTACGGTCGGGACGAACCGACTTCGGAGTGCTGTTCACGGACCGGCGCTTCGAGGGCGTGCAGGTGACCGACACGTTCGCGACGTGCGTCGGCGCCGTGATGCGCCCGGACCATCCGTTGGCTGGACGCGAGAGCGTCACATTGACGGAGTGTTCCAAGCATCCTGTCGTCATGCTCCACGATCGCTGGCTCCTCGACGCCATCATGACGACGGAATTTGCGCAGTCCGGTGCCAAGCTCGAACCCCGCATCGTATCGAACTCAATCGAGTTCATGCGCCAAGTCATCCTGCGAAACCTCGGCATCGGGTTCTTCAGCCCGGTGGGCTTTCTGGACGAGATCCGACGGGGCGAGCTCGTCCACGTTCCCTTGGCCGAGCCTCAGCTGGCCGGAAGTGGATTGGGCATCCTGGTGCCGCAGCACAAGCGGATGACCCCGTCGGCGCGGATTGCCATCAATCATGTCAGAGACGCATTGGCGAAATTCTTGCAGGTCCCGGCTGATGCCGGCGACGGCAGCCAACGATAATCGTCCAGGGCCCTGATAGGTCGATACAGGACCCCGCCGCATAACGGCGACAAACCTGCGGGACGGCGGGTGCCGCCCCGCAAGAGGCTTCCGGTTTAGAGATGTCGTCCGCGGTCGGGATTGTAATCCTTAGGTAGTCGCGACATCTTCGGCATGGATGAGAGACTTCTTGTACGTTTCCGGAATCCGTAAGACCACGAGAAGAACGGCCACGGAGAGAACCGCCATGTAGACGGCCGGCGCGATCTTGCTTCCCGACTGCAGGATGAGCCATGTACCCAGGAACGGCGCGGTGCCCCCAAAGATCGTATACGCGAGATTGTAGCTGATCGCGGAAGCGCTGAACCGGGTGCGGGTCGGGAAGAGTTCGAGCAATGCGATGCCGACCGGTCCCCAGAACAAGCCGCATCCGAATGCCAGGAGGCCCTGGCCGGCGATCGCGGTCAGAAGGCTTCCTTGTGCCGCCAGCAGATAGGCGGGAATGCAGACCACGGCGTTGATGATCAGCCCGACCAGCAGGATCGGCTTCCGGCCGAACTTGTCAGAAAGGTACCCTCCGACGATCATCATGATGAAGGCCACGAAGAGGGCGATGCTGTTGGAGACCAACGCCGCATTGCTGTTGAGCCCGACCGTCGCGGTCAGATAGCTCACGAAATAACCGGCCAGCGTGTAGAAGCCGAGGCTCGAGAAGGCGGCCAGGGCGAAGCTGAAGCCCATCTGCTGCTTCTGGTCACGCACGGCCTCGCGCATGGGGTTGGCGGCGACGCGCTTGGCGGCCTGGGTGGCCTTGAATGCCGGCGTTTCCTCAACCTTGTCGCGGATATAGAGCCCGACGAGGGCGAGCGGTCCGCCAATCAGGAACGGGATGCGCCAGCCCCAGGAGGCATAGGCCTCGCCGCTCAAGGCGTTCGTGAGGAAGAGGACGAGCAGCGCGGCGAAGATCGGCGGCAGGTTCGCGAAGGAGTAGGTGAACGCAACGAACAAGCCGCGCTTGTCGGAGGGCGCATGCTCGGCGACGAAGGAGTTCGAGCCGACGGTCTCGCCCGCGGCGGACAGGCCCTGGACAAGCCGGCAGATGACCAGGAGGATCGGGGCGAAGATGCCGATCTGCGAGTAGGTGGGCAGGAGGCCGATGCAGACGGTCGCCACGCCCATCATCAGGATGACGAACGAGAGAACCCGCCGGCGACCGATTCTGTCACCGAGCGGGCCGAAGACGAACCCGCCGAGCGGCCGCATGACGAAGCCGACGGCATAGACGGCAAACGTCGAAAGAAGGGCGGCGGTCGGATCGGTGTTCGGGAAGAACAGTTTAGCGATGATCGCAGCCGAGTAAGCATAGATCACGAAATCGTACCACTCGACGAATTGTCCGATGGCCGCCGAGCTCAAGACGCGCTTGAAGGCGCTCCTCTGGTCCGCGTGTAAGCCCACCCTGTCGAGAGTGGCGCCGGTTTGAGCACTCATGGTCTTCCTCCTTGGATACGGCCGGTTTCACACCGGCGCTCGCTTTGCAGTCAAACAGCAGGCCTATTGGCCGGCGCTGATGGCGTATCGCCGATGGGCGAGGCACGGCAGGATCCGCCGCACATCCGCTAGGCGCTCCATGCGGAGCCTCGCCAGCACGAGCCCTTCGCCGCCGGCGACCGCTCCTGTGACGACCCCGCTTGGGTCGATGATCATGCTCAACCCGACGGAGTGGGGAGCAGGCTGGCAGGACGCCGCGACGAAGCAGGTGTTTTCGATGGCGCGCGCCCTCAGCAGCGTCTCCCAATGCATCTCCTTGAGGGGCCCTGTGACCCAGCCCGACGCCACGAGCAAGACATCCGCGCCGCGCTCGACGAGCAGGCGGGCCATCTCAGGAAAACGGATATCGTAGCAATTCAACAGTCCGAACTGAAAGTCGCCCAAGTCGAACGTCGCAAGCTCGCCGAAATCGGGCTTGAGAGACGCACGTTCGTTCTTGTCCGACTCGCGGTAGTGGAACGCGTCGTAGAGATGGAGCTTCTGATACCGTTCGATGATCTCACCGTCGGGGCCGGCTGCGAGGATCACGTTCCGGGCGAGCGGGCCGTCACCCTCGGCATACATGCCCGCCACGATGGCGACCTGCAACTGCGCGGCGAGCGCCCTGATGCGCCCCTCAAACACGTCGCCGTGCCGGCGAGCCGCGTCGGCAATCTCCTCGGCAGAGGCCGTAAAGTCGTACATCACGGCTTCAGGGAAAACGACAACCTTCGCGCCCTCGTCCGCCGCCTGGGCGCTGAGCCTCTCGATGGCGGCAAGGTTTGCGGCAACATCCTTTGTTCCGGCAAGCTGCGCCACGGCAACGCCTATCTCAGCATTCCTATCGACTGGACCAGACATCAACAAGAACTCCCTATCAGCCGGTCGCAGGATTATTGTCCGCGGCGGTGGCGCGGGCGAGCCTCCGTACGGACGGCGCGTAAATTGGTCTCGGTTCTCCGATTTGACAGCCGCGGCTCGGGAAAGTCTAAGATCAATTCGGCACGAATTGATAACGTGGAGGCATCAATTGGGGCGAGCTCCGGACCTTGTCCGTTTACGTTACTTTCTTGCAGTGGCTAAGGCATCCAGCTTCCGCGGGGCCTCGGAGGCCCTCAACGTCGCGCAGCCTGCGGTCAGCCGTGCGGTGCAGATGCTGGAGGCGGAACTGGGGTTCAAGCTGCTGGAGCGGACAACCCGGCGCGTTACCCTAACGAAGGCCGGGGCCGTTCTGGCACGGGACGTCGAAGATGCCATGCAGTTGCTCAGCCGATCGGTCCGGAACGCACGGCAAGTGGCATGCGGGGAAGCAGGCGAGATCATCGTCGCATATTCCGCGCAATCGGCGAACGGCCCCATGGCAGACATGATCGTGCGGTTCCGGAGCTGTTTCCCGCACGCGGCCGTCAGCCTTTACATGATGTCCTCGCACGAGCAGGTTCATGCGCTCGAGAGCGGCGAGATCGACGTCGGCTTCCTCCTGTCGGCGGCTTGCAAGGGATCCCTCGGCCACATGGTCGTGGGACGGGAGCGTTTCGTGCTCCTGGTCTCCAAGCACCACCCCCTGGCGAGACGAAGCACCATCGCTTTGAAGGAGCTTGCCGACGTGCCGTTTGTCATCGGCACGACTAAGCGGTGGGAGACGTTCCGATCGCTGATCAACAGCGCTTGTCTCACCGCCGGATTCCTTCCGACGATCGCCGAGGAAGCCGACGACGTTCCGGTCCTTCTCCAGCTCGTATCGCTGCAGCGGGGCGTGACGCTTTACGGTTCGGCCGTCAGACCGACGCTCCCGCCGGATATTGCGGCGATACCGCTGAGCGACCCCGACGTCTTCTTTGACGTGAGTGTGGCTTGGAATAGACGTCAACAAACCCCGCTCGTTCGTGAATTCATCGCGTTCATCGAGAAGTCCCTTGCGCCAATCGACCTGGTTAAAGGTTGAGGCCGCACGGCCTGATCAGGGTCATGAAGCGGATGAGCACGGGGACAAGCAAGCGCCAGCCTGTAACAGGCCCTTCGCCTGCGCAAGCGAGAAGGCATTGCAGGTCACCTCTCCCTCAAATAGGCCATAGCCGCCGGCCACGATAATTCGCAGCCCGCTTCTGCAAACTGCCGACCGTGCGGCTTGGTCGAGATGCCTACTTGGGAACGGTGAGCTTGCCGAAGATCCAGCCGGACCGCACCTCTCCCGAGAGGCCGTCGACGTAGCGCACCTGAAACCAGTCCCCGCGCACGTCCCGAAGCTCCAGGAGGTGCCCCGGCGCCAGCTTGTCGCGCGAGCGGGACTTCGTTGTCGGGAGCTCCCTCACATGGGCCGTGCGCGCCACCGCCAAGCGGACCGGCTCCTTGGGCGAGGCAGTCTCGGCGTTCTGCCTTGCGATCTCATCCTGGATATCGGAGAGGCGGGTTTCCGCCATGGCGAAGCCGTTCTCGATGGCCCTTCGAGTGGCCTCCTGATCGCCCGAGCCGCTGTAGTCGCTCGCAAGGGCCAGCACGGCGAGGCGGTCGTCGACGCGCGCACGGCCGTGTACGACCCGCAGTCGGCCTATGGCGCGAAGCGGTTCACCGCGAACGGCTCGCGGGCGGAGCGCCTGGCCGTCGTGCTCAACCGCTACGAGGCGGCGTCGATGACCGGCTTGGGCGATCCCCACGCGGCGGCCGGGTGGCTGCTGCGCGAGGAAGGCGCGGCCGTGGTCGTCCTCAAGATGGGCGGGCACGGCGCCCTCGTCGTGACGCCGGAGGGCGAGGCGGTCGTGCCGCTCTACCGGACCGAGCATGTCTGGAAGATCGGCTCGGGCGACGTCTTCTCGGCGACCTTCGCGGCGCTCTGGGGATGCCAAGGCATGAGGCCGGCGGAAGCGGCCGATCTGGCGTCGCGGGCGACCGCCTACTACTGCGACACGCGCTCGCTGCCGGTTCCGGCGCCCGAGGCGCTGCAGGACCTCCCCTACCCGCCCGTCAGGCCCGGTCAAGGGCTCGTCTATCTCGCCGCGCCGTTCTTCGACCTCGGCCAGCGCTGGCTCGTCGAGGAGGCGCGCGCGCTCCTGATGGACCTGGGCGCGCAGGTGTTCTCGCCGGTGCATGAGGTCGGCCCGGGGCCGGCCGAGATCGTGGCGCCCGAGGACATCAAGGGCCTCGAGGCCGCCGACGTGGTCTTCGCCGTGCTCAATGGCCTTGATTCCGGCACCGTCTTCGAAGCGGGCTACGCCGTCAACAAGCGCATCCCGGTCGTCGCGCTCGCCCAGAACGTCAAGCACGAGGACCTGAAGATGCTCGTTGGCACCGGCTGCTAAGTCGTCGACGACTTCGCCACCGCGATCTACCGCACGGTTTGGAAGCTTCCCCACCCATGATCGGACTGTTGCTCTCCGGCGGAATGGACTCCGTCAGCATCGCGTGGTGGAAGCGGCCCGACGTCGCCATCACGGTCGACTACGGCCAGCGCCCCGCCGAGGCCGAGATCGCGGCCGCCGGCGCGGTGTGCAAAGCCCTCGGCATCCGGCACGAGGTCGTCCGCGCCGACTGCTCTTCCCTCGGCTCCGGCGACATGGCTGGCCAGCCGCCCGCGGCCATCGCCCCGGTTCCCGAATGGTGGCCGTTCCGGAACCAGCTCGTCCTGACGCTCGCCGGCATCGCCGCCGTGAAGCTCGGCGTCACCCATTTAATGATCGGCGCCCTCGCGACCGACGGCGCCCACGCCGACGGGCGTCCGGAGTTCGTGGAGGCGATGTCCAAGGTGATGTCGCTCCAAGAGGGCGGGATCACGGTCTCGGCGCCGGCGATCGGGCTGACAGCGGTCGAGCTCGTCAAGACATCCGGCATCCCGCGGGAGGTGCTGGCCTAGGCCCATTCCTGCCATGTCGCGGACTTCGCCTGCGGCCAGTGCCGCGGGTGCGTGAAGCACTATCAGACGTGGGAAGCGCTTGGCTGGGATCCTCACTGACGAGCCCGGCCCGCGCACGCCGCCGCTCGCTTGGCAGCCTTACCGCCCGCCGGTCGCGGCGACGGAGCCTCTGACGCCGCCCGGGGCGCCGCCCCGGCGCGACTTCGCCGACGTGCTGCGTTCCCGCCGATCGGCCCTTGCCGGCTCCATCGGCTGGGACGACATCGCCGCGCTGCTGTGGCATGCGGCTGGGACCAAGGGGCATGCGCACGCGGGGCGCGCGGGACTGCCGGTCGAGTGGCGGGCCAGCCTGTCCGCAGGCGGGCTGCATCCGATCCAATTGGTCTGCATCAACGACGGCGGTGACGGGCTCGTCCGCCTCTACGATCCGATGGAGCATGCCTTCCATCTGCTCGATGTGCCGCATGTCGACGTCTCCGCCCGAAACGCCGCGGCCGTCGCCGAGGTCGTGGGGGTCCATCGCGGCTGCACCCTCCGGTTCATAGCCGATGTCAGCAAGGTCGAGGCTGCTTACGAGAACCCTGCGAGCCTAGTCCTGCGGGATGCCGGCTGCCTGATAGCCACTCTGTGCCTCTGCGCGGAATGGCTCGGGCTGGCAGCATGCCCACTCGGTTTCCTTGGCAATGAAATGGTCGCGCAGCTCGGATATCCTCTGTCGCGGTTCTCGGCTGTCGGCGGGGTCCAGATCACGCGGCCGTAACCGCGAGCACGGGCAGCGTAGCCCGTCGTCAACAGCGTCCGGCGGCAACTTGGAAATGGCCTTGCCCGCAGCGGGCAGGAAAGCCGCCTTATGGCGTGGTTGGGGGGCGTCCTGGCAGCCCCAGAATTGAGCTCACCCTCTGAATGATCCAGTCAATGTCGTCGGTGTCCGGGAAACGGACCGCATCGATAGCTTCTGCGAGGCGGTCGTCGATGTCACCCTTTGCCTCGACGGCGTCGACGGCTTTGAGCGCGAGCTGCCTGAAGGCAGCGTAGTCGGAACCGGCCGTCGACTGGGCCTCTTGAAGGGTGCGAATGAGGTGATGGGACACGTTTTCCATGTTCGGGCTCCTTGTTGAAGTCATTGAGGGGATGCACTGGACCGTTTGACGAAATGTCGCCGACGCTGTGCTGTGCAGTCGCCCGGTACGCGACCGAGCTCTTGGACGGTGTGATCGAAAGTCGCCTGTGCCGCACCTGTCGTTTCGCCTTCGGGGAACCTCCCTAAGCGCTCCTGCCAAATGCCGTGGAGGGACCTCCTACACCTTGGTCGAAGAGGCGATGGGAGTGCTATTCGCACCCGTCCGGACAGGCGGGAGTCAGGCTAAGGTTTGTGCGCGATCGATATCGCGGCCGCGGCATCCGGCCCGCATTGGCAAGGTGACTTGCCTCGACCGCCACCTGACGCTCAACAGGCGCTCGCAAGGGTCACGCGGGCAAACCGCGACGCCGGGTTTGTTCCGACCGCACGGACAATGACCATTGTCGTTTCTGCTTGAAGACGCGCCAATTGCCTTTCTTGCTCTTTTGCAGATGCAGGCGCCGCCTTGAGGTTATTTTCCTTGGGTTTTGTCTCTGGCAGGGCCTACCCTCGACACCCTTCCCCTTCCCATCGCTGGCATTATGTCGGATGAGCCCATCACCCCACATGACGACATAGACCCTCCTCCCCTTCACCTTGAGCCGTTTGTCGGACATGACATGGCGCACGTCCGCTATGCGGAATGCCCGCGGCACGGCACTTGCTCTGCTTCGTGACTTTGTGGATGAAGTCGCGGCCTTGTTGGATCCGTCAGAGGCCGCGTTTCTGTGAACTTTCGTTGGAGGCTGCCGATAACGAACCCGCCCGACGTGAGGCCGCCGCAGGCCAGCGTGATCAGATCTTGGCGCCTAGATCCCTGCATGGCGCGCACAAGCCTCCGCTCCGCCACTATTCGCTCGGAGTGCAACGCGCTTCGTCGCGTTCCTTCGCAGCTCGCATGGCTCTCTGAATGCCCCGAGATCTGCGCCTCGCAGACACACCGGGCGCTCGACCGTCATCCGTCGCGTTCCGGGCGAGATCGCCGAGACAGAACGGACGATAGACCTCGTGCGTCCTTATCCTTTCGGCGAGACGGGCGATCGGCACAGACGGACGTCGGCTGTGCAGGTGTCCCTGCGCCGCATAGCGGCAAACCTCATCCTGCAGTTCGCCTAGCCCTTGGCAAAGGTACCAGGCGAGCTGCGGCCCGGTGCTCTGCTGCCAATCGTACAGGATGCGCAACGTGCGGGCGAGCACCCCGAGCCGGTCAGGGTTGTCTTCGAGGTTGATTTCGACCATCCGCGCCTGAAGCTGGTCCAGATAACCGTCGGACCAATGGATCGCCCGCGTCCCAGCATCGTACACGACCGCGTCGCAATCGAAGAAGGTCGTCTTCGTCAAGTCCGCAAGCCCTTGCGCGGCCACATGTCCCTCGCGCACGGCCCATGTGTTCGGCAGCGCCCAGAGGTCGTACGCGCGACTGGCTCGGAGCAATTCTTTTTGCTGGGGCAATCCTGGGCCCTGTCTGGGCCCTGATCTGGTGGCTGCTGCCGTAGCAGATTGACGTGGATCCAATAGAGACAACTAATGAGCGCTAGTGCCGGGTACTTGCCCAGTCAGGGAACCCTCGCGTGCTGGAATGCGCCTCAAAGATCGCGCGGATGGCCGCGTCGGACGCGGCGAGACGGTCGGCCAAATAGGCCGCGAGTTGCTCGACGGCTGCCTGATGCGCCCGGATCAAGGCGGTCGCCTCCTTGTAGGCGGCATTCAGCTCGTGCCTCACCTCCGCCAGAAGGTGCGGCGGGAGATGGGATGCCGGCAGGTTGCCGCCCAGGTAGACTAACGGCGCCGGGCCAGCCAAGCCGTACGCGGTCACCATGCGCACCGCTAGGCGGGTCGCCATGGCCAAGTCGGACTCCTCGGCACCCCCCGCTCCTGCGCTGGCTCGGCCGAGCACCACCTCCTCGGCCGCGCGCCCGGCCAAGAGATAGACCAAGACTTGGTGCGCTTTTTCGGCGGTCATTGGCTGCTCCGGCCCGCCAGCCACCCGCGTCGTCCCGGCGTGCCTTCCTTGGCCGACGATGGAGATCTCGACGCTGACTGCCTCCCCCGACGCCACGGCTGCAACGGCATGCCCCGCTTCATGGACGGCGCACCGGCGGCGAAGTTCCGTGGAAACAGCGTCGGCGCGGCCGCCGATCTCCGCCAGGAGATCCTCTAAGGTGAGCCCGCGTCCGGCGTGGCGCGCCCGCTGCCGAGCGCTACGCACCCACCGTTCGGCATCCGCGCCCGTCCCTCCCAACCCGAGGACGGCGAGCTGCATGAGGTCGGTGTCAGGCAGGTCGGACGCCAGCTTTTGCCGTAAGATCAGCGCCAAGTCCTCCGTGCTCGGAACTGGAACGTGGATCACGCGCTCGAGCCGGCCGCTGCGGAGGAGCGCGGGGTCCACGGCCTTCAGATAGTTGGTGGATCCGAGCACCACCACGCCGGGCTGCGACCTGAGCCCGTCGACCTCCTCGAGGACGCAGCCGATGAAGGCGGTCCAGTACGACCTGTAGCGCGCCTCGACCGCGGCGCGGTCGGAGAGCCCGTCCACCTCGTCGATGAACAAGACGCACGGCGCCCTTTCCCGCGCGGCGGCGAAGTCCTGCCTCACGGCCTGGATCACATGTCCGAGGTACGAGTGCGACAGCCACGTCGCCGCGGAGGTCGCGATGAAGTTCACGTCGGCTTCGCGCGCCAGCACCCGGGCGAGCGTGGTCTTGCCGGTGCCGGGAGGGCCTGCGAGAAGGCAGCCGCGGTCGAGATCGGTGAGCGCGATGCGGCCGGCGCGGTAGTCGCGCAGATCGCGCACGAGGCCTTGGGCCCATGCCTTGGCGGGACCGAGGCCGTGGAGATCTGCCAAACGGAGATCCGCCTCCGGCTGGATGCTGTCGTATTCCTTTATCAGCCGGTCGATCGGGGCGAACCAGTCCTCCGGATCCTCGTCGACCATGAAGGTGAGGTTAGGCCGCCCAACGGGGCGCCGCCGGTCGGCCTGTGGCTCCGACGGCGGTCCCTTCTTGAGGCTTGGTCTGATCGCCATCGCTCCACCCAATCGTGCGTAGGATGAGGTCAGCTCGCGCGAACCCGGTCAGACGTCGCTGGCACGCAGCCAGACCGCGGACAAGGGGCCGATGGGCTTGCGGCGGTCGACGTCGGCGACGCCGCTCCGCGCGAGCGACAGCACCGCCGCCACCCTGTCGGGCTCGTGCCGGACGAGCTGGATCAGGTCGCCCAGCACCATCCCTGGCTCCTCCGCGAGGGCCGCCATGACGGCGATCCGGTCCTCGGCGCTGATCGACGCGCGCGCGGCCTGCGCCATGAGGACGGCGTTGCCGAGCCTCGGCTCCCGGCGCAGCACCCCTTCGGGCACCACGATCACGCGGCGGCCAGACCGGGCCGCCGCGTGTTTGAGGGCGAGCGCGCGGGCGCGGCGGACGCCATCCCGCCACAGGTCTGAGGGAACGGCCACCAACGTCGCGACCCTGGACGCCAGCTTGACGCGCATAGCGGCCAAGCCCTCGTCCTGAAGCGCCGCGCGCCAGAGCTCTTCGCAGGCGGGGTCGGGGCCGGCGGACACGACGAGAGGCGAGGCAACGACGTGGGCCTCGAGCACGCGCCTGAGGTCCGGCAGCAGCCCGGTTGCAGCCGAGCCCTTGGGCGGACCCGCTGCGCCGAGCCGCCTCTTCGGCCGCGCGTGGCCGCCGTGTCTCAGCTTCCTCGTCGAGGTCAAGGTTGGAAAAGCCCCGGTCATTTGCTCGCTCCCCTGCACTACACAACCCGTGTCCCTTGCAGCTGCCGCCAGGCAGCACCTCAAAAGAGTGGACCGCTCGTCGGACGCTCGGGCGGGCGCGGGACGACGAGGAGATGCGGCGCGTGGCGGGGGCCCGGCCCTACCGGCCGCGCAGGAAAGTCGACTGGATCGTCGGCGAGGAAATCCGGCGGCCCGACCAGTTCCTCGCCGGCGCTTTCCTTCGTGCCGGCCTTCTGGCGCGGCCCCGTCGAGGCGGCCTGCATCTCCAACGCGGCGAGGAGCGGCCGCAGCAGGTCCGGAACGGCCTTGTGCAGTTCCGACCGCAAGTGATCCGTCATCTGTTCGATGGTGCTCACTACCGGGACGCCGAAGTGCTCGTCCAGCTCGCTTCCCAAGACCGTCAGGTGGTCGGGCAGGCCGGCGGAGCCGAGGTAGTCGATCGCCGCGGTGGTGGTGACGTCGACCGCCGAATAACCCTGGTCACGCAAGTACGCGCGCAAAAGCAGCCTGACGGCGGCGAGGTCGCGTTCCAGGGGCTTCCTGAGCCGGGGCCCCATGTCCCCCCCGCCCCGCTTGATCTGGTAGGCTCCGGCCCAGGCAGCTTCCAGATCGATCACGACGATGTCGTGGGTGACCGATCGGACCGCGGGCGTGTCGTAGCGCAGGGCAATCCGCGCGAGGGCCTCCGGGCTGTTCGAGGCCACGAGGGAGTCGCTTGCCGCAGTGATGGGGATCACGGGATTGTGGAGCACCTGGAAGCGCCCCGAAGCCTCAAGGGCTTCGATGATCGCGCGCTCGAGCAAGAGCCCGTGTCGCTTGACGATCGAATTCGAGACGCTGATCAGCCGTGATAACTCGGGTCCGAGCAGCTCGTCTAAGGGGAACTTGGTGGCGACGGCTGCGGCCACGGCCTCTCTGGTGGCCTTGAGAAGCGCGGCCATTTCTACGATCCTTCCACCCGTCATAGATTCGCTCCGAGGTACCCGACGTGGACAGCCCACGCTTTTCAGCATCAAAAGTGCTGTTTTGCACTTTTAGTGTCAATTCGCACTTTTTGCGCTTGACATGACCATTCGAGGTACCCAGTGCAGAGCGGCTCGGGCGTTGCTGGGATGGTCTCAGAGGGATCTTGCCGCAGTGGCCCATATAGGCTTGCGCGTCCTGATGGCCTTTGAGAACAGTGGGAAGCTTCCCAAGCCAGTGGTGATCATCGCGATCGAGAGAACTCTCGCGGATCATGGGATCGAATGGACCGAGGACGGGGACTGGGTCGGGGTGAAGATCCGGCGTAGCGTGCTGGACGCACTCCCTCCACCGGAAGGCGAGTAGGTAGCGCCACAACAACCGACTGAGCAGCGACTCAGAAGGCAATCCACTACAGGATTGCCTGCGAGACACGGAAATCACGCATTTACGCATCTGGATTCGCAGACGGTCTATCAGCGCCATCCACCATTCATGCCGAGCGGGTGGCGCGGGCGATCGAGTTCACCCGCTTCCCTTCAGGCCAGCCCGGCAACGACGCGCCGGAGAATCGGGAGGGGAGGCTTGTGCAGGCAGTCGACCTGATCGGCCAGCTCGGGGATCCGCTCTACCCGAAGAAGGCGAATGCGCTCTTCTACGAGTTCGAGGAGATTGGCCTCAACCGCCAGTTCGGCTGCGCCTCCCCGGGCGACCTGGTTGAGTGCTATCCAGACTTCTACTGGACCAGCGTCTCGCCGCACCTGGAGGAGGCCATCGGCTACCTGAACGTGACGGTGGCGGGCCGGCAATGGACCGCGAACCTCCACAGCCACGTGTTCTGCGCCGAATATGCCTTCGACCTCATGGGGCCGCAGCGATAGAGAGAAGAAGCCGGAGTGGCGTCGGCCAGGACCAGGGCCGGTCATGCACCGCTTCCGCCCAGGCCGGCTTGGCGCACGCAGAGGGCGGTGCTACGGACTAGCGTGCGCCCTCCCCGTTCTGCGAGGCCAAACCGCCCTTGCGCCCCGCTTGCGCGGCGAGGTCGCGGTTCTGGGAAAACGAGCGCTTTTCCGCCGGAACGCTCTTGCCGCCCCGGCTGGCGATCTCACGCTGCTTCTCCGGGTCCATGGAGGCGAAGCCACGTCGTGATATGCTCATGCTCTGATCTCCGTCTGAAGGGGAAGAGATGCGGGAAACCGGTATACACGCGAAAGGTTCAAGCTTGGCTTGGTCGAATCTAAGCCCTGGCCTTGTTCGTCCCACGGCGAGAGGCGCTTCTGCGGGGCGAGGCTCCGGTAAGAGCAACATCCGAGGGTCGACGTGCGCCATCCATACCACGTCAGGGGGCGATCATGATGCGGTGGTGAAACAGGCCTCCGTCAAATTGCCACGCTGCGCCTCGATCCTGCTTTTGTGCTGTGGCGGTTTGGTCCTGATGCATTCACGATTGTCTTCTGCGCTGACCAACCGAGTCGGCATCAAGGAGGGCTACATGGGTGAGTGGAACACGGTCTTCGAAGGCGAGGTAGAGGGACGTCTGGTCACGGTGAAGGTCTACCAAAGCACCGATGAGGCGGAACGCGAGGACGATGGGGGCCCTGCGGTACGGGTCACGACGACATCTGTCGATGACTATCCCGGGATCCTGGAGGAAGAGGAAGGCGACACCCTCCTGGTCGAGCGGGAGGAGGCCGGACGCCTCATTACGCTGGAACCCTACAGTCTCAATGACCTGGAAGGCGAGCTGATGGAGGTTGGGTTCAGCCCGGAGGCCGCCGCCACGATCGTCAGCAAGGTTCCCGTCTGAGCCGGTTGGAGGCGGTAAACGAGAGGTAAACGCCGCCTACCTGTTCCATGCTCCTCCGGCATGGCAGGGCCGACCTCTTCCGGGCTTGTCTGAGGCCAGAAGCGGTGTAGACGCCCCTCCTCCATCACGGCCTCTCGTGATGGGTTTCCTCCCTGAACTCGGCCACCGTTCCGGTGGCCTCTTTTTCCTCGTGGCCTGCGGGCCGCGCGGGCCAATTCGTGTGCGTTTATTATCGAGGTCGCGTCATGTTCCTGTCCGTCATTCTCTCAAGCATTCGTCAGTGGCGCCGTTCGCGCGAGACAGCGCGACAACTCTCTGCCCTCTCGGACCGCGAACTATCGGATATCGGGATCTCACGGCATGACATCGCCCAGGTTGCCCGCAGGGGACGCTAGCATCCCGGCACGGCGGATGAAGAGGCGCCTCTAACGAAGGGAAGAAGGGGCGAGACGAAAAGAGGGCGGCGCCTCCGTCCCTGCCCCCGCCTCAGGCCAACCGGCATGGCCCTGACGTTGAGCACGCAGGCATGACACATCGAAGGCCATAGCGAGACGGATGTCCGGCTGCGTTCTGCCGTAGCCCTCCACCGGGCGGATGTTCTCACTTTACAGCAAGGAGAAGCGCGACTTCGGCGACCGTCGGGTTCGGGCATCCGCTGCAATCGATCGGAACCGATACGACGACTTCCCTCCCCAAGGCAGAAGTCCATGCCGGCAGGATCCGAGCGCACGGGAGGCCGAGACGTATTTTAGCTTCCTCCAATTCTCTGACGAGGTCGCGTGCCGTCTTCCCGACCTCCTGCCAGTCCTTGGCGCCCCGTGTTGCCAATGCCATCTGCCCCTCGAACGTAGATCTATAGCCGAGCTTAATAGCTAATCGTTAATCTGGAGATTGCGTTTCACCACCGCTGATGGCCGACCACGATAGTCCTGGGGAGCCGTTTTGGCCCGGAGACAGGGACGGGCAGGCTCTGCGCTTGGATGACGACGTTCGGGCAATAGCATCGTTCTTGGAAGACGAGTCACAGGATAGGCAGGATGGTCGGCGATGTATCCAGGACCCAGAGGTCTTGAAGGGCTGAGTTGAAGGTCGGGCCGGAGGCGGGCTCCTCCCCATACGCGACTGCAAGCGGCTGCGTGACCCGAGTGCGGCCGAGTTGCCGCGGCTCTCGATTCTGCCGGACGGAAACCCTGCAGATATGAGCGACCCCACGCACGACAGGCGTCTCGACCAGGAGGAGCGCCTCGCGCTGGCCGACGGGGACTTGAGCCAGCACCTTCTTGAAATCCTCGAAGCCAGAGCCGGCACCCTGTTCGGGCGGAGAGCCATGCAGCGTACGAACCGTCTGAATTCGTCCTCAACGAGCCGGATCTGGCCCAGCGAGCGCTTCATCCTGTACATGACTTTACATCTGCCTCACCGGTTATCAATCCGATGCGATTTCCGGCAGGCTAAGTCGAGTACTCGACGGACAAGCGTGACGTTTTCTGACACAGTGCCACGCTGCACCCTGTGGGTTCGAGGAAGGGCAGCGCCGAGACTGCCCCGGCCACGGGATGGGGACCCTGATGAAACAACCTTTGACCCGCCCCACGGAGAGCAACGCATCCGTTGGGCACCATCTGGTCAGCAACCGCCTCCTGGCCTCGCTGCAGCCCAGGGACCGGGCGCTGCTCGACCCGTATCTCGAAGCTGTGACCCTGTACCAGGGTGAAGTGCTGTTCGAGCCGGGCGACGACGTCACACGCACCTACTTTCCCTGCGCCAGCACGATGGCATCCTTTGTCGTGGTGATGCAGAGCGGGCGGGCTGCCGAGGCCGCCACCGTCGGCCGCGAAGGGGCCCTCGGTGGTATCGTGTCTTCAGGCTACAAGCCGGCCTTCACCCGGGCGGAAGTCCAGATCCCGGGCCCGGCTCTGCGGATTGAGACCTCCCGGCTGGAGGAAGCCAAGGAACGCTCGGCCACCCTGCGCGACCTGTTCAGCCGGTACGCCGACGCTCTCCTGGCCCAGATCCTCCAGTCGGTGGCATGCAACGCGCTGCATTCGCTCGAGGCCCGCTGCTGCCGCTGGCTGCTCACGACCCAGGACCGGGTCAACAGCGCCGAGATCCCGTTAACACAGGAGGCGCTGGCCGAGATGCTCGGGGTCCAGCGCACCACGGTCACATCGGTGGCGCGGGCCCTGCGGGCGCGCGGCCTGATCCGGTATGCGCGCGGCCAGATCGTCATCCTGGACCGGGCACGGCTGGAAGGCGCAGCCTGTGAATGCCATTCCGCGGTCAAACAGCACTTCGACCGCGTTCTCCCCGAGGTCAAACCGCAAAGCATCCTCCTCGCGCCCGACGGCTGATGCGCGGTCGCCATCGCCCTTAGATCCACCAACTTCTGAGACCCCGCTCCAGGTGCCCCAAGCACGATGAACCGTAACCGATCCGCTGCGACACCTTTCCACTCTGGAAGTGACGATGCGCTTCCCGAAGGGCATCTGCTTGCTTTGGCCGCGGAAGCAGCGGAGGTCGGCTTGTGGTGGTTCGATCCCGTGGCCGAGCGTCTCGACGGCAACACAGTGTTCCGGGAAATCCTGCTTGGCCAATCCGGCCGCGACGACCATCCCTGGCCCGTGGCGGGGGGCACCCTCCTGGGCCAGGTACATCCGGAGGATCGGGAGCGGATTCGCAACCGGGTGCGCGCCGTCCTCCGCGATGGCATGGGAGCACGTTTCAAAGAGAGCTTTCGGTTGCTGCGCTCCAAGTCCGATGACGCGGTCCGGGTGATCGCTGCCGGGAAAGTGATTTTGCCTGAAGCGAGCGATCATCGGGATCGGACGCACAAGCCTTATCTTGCAGGGACGATCCGGGCTCACTCACGGGAGGATCAGTCCCCGGCCGGGATCGTGACCGACACGGCGCGCCTTGAGGCGATCCTCAACACGATGCCGCAGATGGTCTGGTCGGCGCGGCCGGACGGATACCACGATTATTACAACGACCGCTGGTATGAGTTCACCGGCGTCCCCTACGGCTCGACGGATGGCGAGGCATGGAACGGGATGTTCCACCCGGACGACCAAGCCCGCGCCTGGGAGCGGTGGCGGCAGTCGCTCGCAACCGGCGCGCCGTATGAAATCGAGTACC
>NZ_JAAAXJ010000003.1 GCF_009910705.1 Microvirga arsenatis | reverse complement strand
GCGCACAGGCGCTGCGGCATGCGCTCGACCGGGGTCTGTCGTCCCTCAGTTTGCGCAGTACCCCCCGGCTCCCGCAGGAGTTGCGCAAGCTCGCCGAAGCGCTCACCTCTGGAGCGGACCAGCTGGCTCTCGAGGAACAAGTGCATTGCATCTCCGCCCTAGCATTCTCGTTCGGGCACGAGCTCGCCCAGGCCCTCGAACGCATTGATGCAGCGGACAAAGCAACCCGGGGCGAGCGCCTGCGCCGAGTATTGCGGGCCAGAGAACTCTTGCGCTCCAGAGTAACCGAAGGCGTATCGCTGGCCGAGCTCGCAGCCGAGGCGTGCATGTCCGAGTTCCACTTCATCCGCACCTTCCGGGATGCCTTTGGCATCACCCCTGCCAAGTACCTTGAGCAGCTGAGAATGCGGCAGGCTCAGGCGCTGCTCCAGCAAACAGGTCTCCCGGTGAGCGAGGTCGCCCGTCGCTGCGGATATACCAATATGTCGGCGTTTGGCCGTGCCTTTAGGCGCGCCTGGGGCAAGCCAGCTAGGATGTTGCGTTGACACTTCTTGCCCGCGCCTCAACCCTGCTCTGACCTGGAGATAAGCAGGACCTGCACACCCTCCGCTGCTAGATCGGCAACTGGCTTCAGGATTCCAATGCCATGCATCCCGTCCGTACGCTCCTCACCCTCACGATCCTTGCGTCAACCATCTTGATCTATCCAGCCGCCGCACACGCTGAGTTCCGGACCGACACTCTCGCGGCCAGGATCGAGGCCTTGGACAGGGAGACAGGGTCCGGTCGGCTCGGTGTCGGCCTTGTCGACCTCAAGGACGGAAGCGCTTGGTCATGGCGGGGTGACGAGCGCTTTCCAATGCAAAGCGTCTACAAACTCCCGATCGCCCTCGCGATCCTCACGGCTGTGGATGAGGGCCGCCTCAATCTGGATGATACGATCGCGCTTGGACGCGAGGACTTGAGCATCCAGTGGAGCCCGATCGCCCGGGAGTTCAAAGGCGAGCGCGTCACCTATACCGTCCGGCAACTGGCGGAGCACGCGCTTCAGCTGAGCGACAACACCGCTTCCGACACTCTTCTGCGCCTTGCTGGCGGTCCGGGCTCAGTTACCGCACTACTCTACCGGCACGGAATTGCTGGTATGCGCGTCGACCGATCCGAGAGGGAGATGCAGCCGGAGGCTCTCGGCCTGCCGCCCTTTCAACCGGAATGGGCCAACGAGACGGCCCTTGCAGAAGCTCTGAACGACCTTCCTCCGTCGGTCAGGCGCGCGGCCATGGTGGCCTACCTCGCCGATGTCCGCGATACGACAACCCCGAAGGCGGCCGCGCACCTTCTTGCGAAGCTGGCGCGCGGTGAGCTTCTGTCCGAGCCTATGACACGCATTTTCCTTGGCATTCTTGCGGGCACCCGTACCGGCGGCTCCCGCATCAAGGCCGGTGTTCCAGAAGGGTCGGCCGTCGCGCACAAGACCGGCACCGCGATGGACGTACTCGGTACCGGTCCTGCGGTCAACGATGTGGGGATCGTGACCTTGCCTAGCGGCCGGCAGATTGTCGTAGCAGTGTTCGTGGCTGGTTCGGACCGTCCCCCGGCGGAGCGCGAACGGCTCATTGCCTCTGTGACGCGCGCAGCGATCGAGGCACTCCATTAGGGATTGTCTTGGCACCTCGTAACAATCCTCCTGGCCAGCAGATTATTTCAGATGCAGTCGGAAATGTCTAAGAGACGGATCGTTGTGGTGCCCTATGATCCGCGATGGGCTGATCTTTTCGTGCAGGAACGCGCCGCCATCGTGCAAGCCTGCGAGTGTCGTGTGAGCGCGGTGCACCACATCGGCAGCACCGCCGTTCCGGGGCTCGCCGCCAAACCCATCATCGACATCCTGGCTATCCTTCGCGAACCAGAAGACGGAGTCCTCTGCATCAAGCCCCTTGGGCGGCTAGGCTACAGGTTCCGCGGCGCCAATGGCATTGCCGGGCGCTACTACTTCACCAAGGGCAACCCGCGCAGCCGCCATCTCCACATGTATCCGTCAGATCATCCGGAGGTCGGGCGTCATCTCCGATTGCGGGACTATCTGCGCTCCGACCCGGACGCGGCCGCCGCGTACGCGGATCTCAAGCTGCGTCTGGCTGCCCGCTTCGCTGAGGATCCGCAAGCATACGCGACGGCAAAGGATGAATTCTGCGCGCGGATCGACGGATTGCCTGGTGGCTTCCGCCAGGGCACCGATAGACCAAAGTAAGTCTTCCCCTGTTCCGGTGGGACGGTCATCTGAGGGGGTCCACGACGAGTTCCACCCGCCTGTTCTTCTGACGGCCCTCCGGGTCGTCGCTGCCGTCGGGCTTTATGTTGGAAGCGACAGGCCGACGCTCGCCAAAGCCCACAGCTACGACATGAGCCTGCCCGGCACCGGCATGGCGAACGAGCCACTCCTTCACGGACGCAGCCCGACGGCTCGAGAGCTGGCTGTTGTAGGCATCGGTTCCGATCCAATCCGTATGCCCCTCCACCCGGTATCGAGCTGGCCCAAGGCGCGATTCAACTTCGTGGACCAGCTTTAGCAGGACCTCATTTGCCTCAGGGCGCAGGGTGGCCTTGTTGAAGTCAAACAGCACGTCAGCGTTGAGCGTGAGTCGCAGTCCCCGCCCCTCCTGACGAATATTGAAGGCTCCCAAGGCCGAATTTTCAAGCAAATCAACGCTGCTCTCGGACTTGATCCCTGGGATGGGCTGCACCGGAAAAACGACTGACCCGACGTAGAAGGCAGCCCCTGGTGGAACTGTAGCGGGAGGCTCCGCTAGCGGTTGACTTGCTCCGCCAGCCGCCAAGCCCGTCGTAGGAGGCTGAGGGTTGATCGGCTGAACTGGGAGCAGGAGTAGTGGGCGACCAGATTGCCCGCCCTCAGGCGGCCGCGCATCGGCTGGGCTTCCAACCATGACGGCCGATAGCGCTCCTGCAAGTACGAGCCGCGACGGGGAGGTGCGCATAACCTATTCTCTCACAGCAGCGGTATGTTCATGAGTGGCTGCTGGTTCGGGATCTGCACGGCCATCTGCCGCACACCGGCGGGCGGCATGGCGAACCAGGCCCAGAACTCTCGCCGCTCCCCAGCACGTACTACGCCGCCGTCGCGGTCCTTGAAGGTGCTGCAGAGGCAAGATGCAGCGTATCCTATGCCGTATTTCTTCCGACCCGCGAAGTCGACGACGGCAATGTCTCTGAGTTCATGATTGAACGCCAAGCCGTGATCCTTGAGGCTGGTGTCGCCGCCGGATTGATTGGCGACCGCGAATTTTAGCTGCATGACGCCCTTGTCGGGCAAACGACGGAGCTCGACCACCTCAAGGCGTACCCTGGGTGCAAGTTCGACCCCCACGCCTCCACCACCGTGGTTTGTTGTCGCGTCAGTGCTTGAGGCAACGACGCCTTGAGACTGGGCAAAGGTCAGACCTGCTCCGCTTGTGACCGCCGCAATTCCGATCGCCAATGCCCAGCATGAACGCGCTAGCTTCATCAATCATCCTCCGGGAATTTCCAACGACCAGTTATGGGCGTGAAGTAAGATGACTAGGAGCAGGAACCTGTATTCGCAGGATCGGCACACTCCCGTTCAATGGCAGCGGGTCCGGCTCATTAACATAGTCGAGCGTCGCGTGATGCCGGACGGAGTTGTAGAAGCGACAACGTAAAGGCCGATCACCTGCTTTGCCTTGGCTCTCGCCTAAAAGACCGCGCCCCGGACCAGCTCGTATTTCAAAGTCTTGAAGAAGGTCTCGACCACGGCGTTGTCGAAGCACCCGCCTTGCCTGGACGTCGAGATCCGGATGCCATGCCTTCTCAGCTCCGCCTGATAGGCCATCGCGCTCTATCGGCCGCCGCAGCGGCTTCAGCTCGGTTGCCATACCCTCCTGGCGCTCTTTGCACAGATTATGGATCTCACGCTCGCAGCGGCGGTTGATTCAGTCGCACAGGGTCGACATACCAATCCCGAAATCTGTGGCGTAAGAGCTGGCTCATGCGCGACATCATCACCCTCTCCGATCTCAGTCCGACTCTGTGGCCTTCGGCCCATTGTTTGGAATCACAGCAGTGGATATTGGGCTTGGCGCAGGTCCTCACACTTCGGGAGATCTCATGTTTGACCACGTCAAATTCGGAGTCAGCGACTTTGCCGCAAGCAAGGCGTTCTTCCTCAAGGCACTCGAGCCGCTCGGCGTAGCGGTTATCTGGGAGAGACCGTTGGGTGTCGAAATGAGCCCAAAGGGTAAGGCTTCGCTGTGCCTGTACCAAACTGAAGAGAAACCGGCGCATCTTCATTTGGCGTTCACGGCCGAGAGCCGCCAGCAGGTCGATGATTTCTATCGCGCGGCTCTGGAGGCGGGTGGCAAAGACAATGGTGCGCCTGGTCTGCGCCCGCACTACCACGCGAACTACTATGCCGCTTTCGTCATTGGTCCGGACGGGCACAACATCGAAATGGTTTGCCACAAACCCGAGGCCTAACCCTATCACTCATGTGATACGCGATCCTTCGTTCACCTGCGCCTGCTAAAACCCTACCTATGACTTACTCCCGTGACACCACCGCCGTATCAGAGCTCATCGGCCAGCCCGTCAGCACCTGGTCCGAGGAATGGCGGATCGAATGCGAGGCCGAGCTCTCCTGAAGACGCGGGACGCCTCCTTCAACGGCCGGAAGGACGAGAACGGCAAGTCCATCGACCGGACCTGATCGGCATCCAAGGATGGAAGGAGGCCGAGGAGACCCGGGCGGCGGGGAGCGGCTGCTGGAGGTGCGGTGTCACAACTGTTGAACTGTACGTTCCGCAACCCCCGTTCCGCGAAAATAGCTAGCTTAGAAGACCTACGATCCAGCAGGTCTCCTGAAGTGCGCAGGAACCTTCCGGACGCGGTGATACACGGCTAGTCCCACTCCCCAGACGATTAGAAGGCCAACGGCAAGCGCTAAGCCGAGGATGAACTGGACAGGCTCCTCGGCATACCGGACTGCCTCGCTCGAGCGGCGGAGGGTCAGGCGCCACACCTGGCCTGCCATAAGCGCCTGATAGATCTGGTAGCCGCACATGATCGGCAGCCCCACGATAAGGAAGATGAGGAATACGCCCGTTCGAACCGCCCTAAGGCGGCGGAACATGCGCTTGGCCCATTCAGGGGTTCCGTCGGTCTCGTCAATTAGCTCTGGCATGACCAGTCTACGCAAGTATTCAGCTGCTTTATGAGAGCAGCTTGCGAGGGGGGGGGTTAGACTGGCTGTCTACTAGGTTTCTGCCTCGACCGCCGCACAATTCTTCTGAATACGCCAGAAAGACACTCTATCCAGTTCCATAAAGGGGGTTATCGGAAATTTCGTGTGTCAGAGGCTAGTGCTTCTCCGGCCCCCAAATTCCGACATTGGTCATAATGAAAAACCACAGAAGCAGGACGCCCATGAGGGCGACATAGACGACCGCTCCGACTCCTCGACCAAGGATCTTCTTCCAAGCCGGTGCCGGAGAGGGGAAGATCATTAGTCCGACCACTCCGACAATAAGTCCGGGAACAATGGCCTGGAGCATTGGGTCCCATACATGGAAGATGGGCACTTTAGAATGGAAGCCCACCAGAGCGATCAAGACCCAAAGGAGCGGGAAGATCGCCATACATGCAACAGAGAGAACCACTCGGGCTGTAAGTGACGTCATGCGCCCTCTTGGAATTCCGTTACGTGAGCCCACTCGCTCACTCAAAGCTTAGCATAGGGGTAAGCAAACAGCCCTCAATCAATTGTCCGCAGTTCCATAAACGGCTTATGCGCACTTACGGCTTCTTCGTGTGAGCTACACATTGTTCAGGAACGCCCAGATTGTTCGACCATACTCGCGCAAGGAGTATCCCCTCGTCCGCAATGCGAACACTGCTCCGTAATAGGCGCCAACGAGAAGGCCGATGATTGCGAACAAGGGACTTATAGCAAATCCGTACCAAGCCACCTCGCGGACGCCGAACACGCCTTCCAGGATCCCGGCGATAACTATGAAAGCCGGAAAGCTGAGAACAATAGCTATCCCAGAGCACAGGAGAGCGCCGAGGACAACAAAGCAGGCAGTTTTCAGAGACAGCATGGATGAGGCGGCCGGTTCGACGCTCCATTATTGTACCATCGCAAGCGACAGGGCCACTCAGGTTTCGTAAACGGTCTTCTCAAAATTTTGCACCCGCTACAGGGTCTATTCCTCGGGCTCGGGAAGGGGCTGAGCCAGACCTCCGGCGGCGCCAATACCGGTGTGGGGCTGGCTGATCTTGATGGCAGCGGGAAGCACTTGGACCGAAGCTTCGGCAGAGACTGGGGGCTGGCCGGCAGGCAGCACCGTCCGCACGGCTGCCACCAAGTCTGCAGGCCTATATGGCTTGGGGATAAACAGCGCACCCGGCGGAAGATCGTTGGGCCCCGGTGCCATTCGGCCCGATGTCACTACAATGCCGATATGCGGCCATGCCTGCCTCACCACGCGGGCTAGGGTGAAGCCATCCAGGGAGCCTGGCATCTCCACATCGGTGACGAGGGCTCGAACGTCGGCAGTTGCCTCGAGCACGGTCAGGGCTTCATCTGCGTTGACCACCTCGACGACTTTGAAGCCGCCCTCCTCCCGGAGCACATCCGCGGCCATCATGCGAACGAGAGCCTCGTCCTCCGCCAGGAGGACAATCGCCGGCTGCAGGCCGTCCCGATTGATATTCATGGGCGCCCTCGTCCCCGTGTCCGCACACAGTCAGGAGTGCTGGGGCGCTCAGGGCTGGGTGGCTTGAAGCCTCAGCCTGCCGAGTGCAACCGGCGGCTGAACTCCTTTATAGCCCTCGAATTCGCTCCGAAGAAAGCGCGAAAGTGCCGCGCCCGATGGAGAGTTCCAAAAATGAGCTTATGCACAAAGCGCGGACTATCTTCTCACGCGCGCATGAGGTATGGCGCCCCCGAAAAGGGATCCAGAACATGCCTCACAACAGCGGGTAGCGTCATGAGCGCGAGCAGGAGCATCGGATCAAAGCCGTTCGAGCTCAACTGAATTGGGGAGAGCGAGCGACCCGCACCGGGCTGTTCTGGCTGACAATCATGGCGGCCATGGCATTCATGGCAGTGGGCTTCTGCCTCGTGAACTTGTAGAGGCCGAGGTCCTCCATCCGGCTCCTTTGCCTTACGAAGAAGAGCGATAAAGGCTACATGATTGCATCTCTGATGGGGCCATCCCTCTTCATCCAGCCGCACTACGATGACGTGCCGCTCTCCTGCGGCGGCACGGTGGCCCTGCTCGCGCAGGGTGGCTACCAGCCGCACATGGTAACGGTGTTTGCCAGCGAGCTGCTGCCGCAGATGGTGGGGGAGTTCGCCGCCTCGAAGCACGAACGCTGGAAGCTCACCGACCCCGATCAGGTGCTGGCGGCTCGCCGCAACGAGGATGCGGCCGCCGCCCGCGCCCTGGGCTGTGACGTGCGCTGGCTGGGGCTGCCGGATGCCATCTACCGCGACCGCTACACCTCTGACCGGGAGCTGTTTGGTCCGCTCCCGCCGAGGAGAAGGAACTCGCCTTCCATCTGGTCGAGGAGATCCGCGGCTTGCCCGAGTGGAGGGAGGGCAATCGTGTGTCCGTGCCGCTGGGCATCGGCTCACATGTGGACCACCAGCTTGTGTTCGAGGCCGGCCGCTGCCTGGCGGCCCTGGGGGTGGAGGTCTATGCCTATGAGGACTGCCCCTATGCCATCCACACGCCAGAAGGCCGGCATATCCGCCTGGCGGCGTTAGATGGTAAGGTGCGCGAGCCCGTTCTGGTGCCGATTGCCGAGACCCTGGAGCAGCGGCTGGAGGCGATTGCCTGCTATGCCAGCCAGGTGCCGGTGATCTTCCGCTTCACCCAGGATTTCCGCAGCGCTGTGAGAGAATTCGCACAGGAGGTCGGCGGAGAGCCTGGGCCGGCCGAGCGCTTCTGGCCCGTCACATAGACGGCCTTCTACGAACTATGATCGCACAATTCTGATCCTCAGTCTGGCTGCCATATGGCCATCGCCTGATTACAAGGAGGCGCTGGTGCAGCAATTGTGCTCTGATGGGGCTTGAAGGGAGAAGGTTGAAGACGATGCGCGCTGGCCCTAGGCTTCGACCCGGCGCCGAGCAGCTGCGCCTCAGGGACGAGGATCGGAGGGCGCGGGCCTGCCGCCTGAGGTGCGAGATCGCAATCTTTGTTGCTGGGCTCCTGCTCGCGACCATCCTTCACGGGCTGTGGGTGTATGCCGCCCGGACTGAGACGGTGGACGGCCGACGCATCGTCATCATCGACGGCGACACCATCGACGTTCACGGAGAACGGAGAACGCATCCTGAACATCGACGCCCCGCAGAGCTTCCGCTCGAGATGTGGCGCAGAGCTGAAGCTGGCCCTGCGCGCGAAAGAGCGTCTCGCCCAGCTCCTGCGCTCCGAGCCGGTTCAGATCGACCGGTTTTCTCGGGTATCGTCCGACCCTCAATGCCCAGCTCAGGAATGTATCCTGGAAAGCACAGACGCTCCAACAACGCGCAACGGCAGACATTATCACGTTGTCAGGACGATAATCCGCATTCTACCCTCCGGGTTGTAGGCTTCAGCTTGATGAATCAACCAAGAGCCGGGCCATCTTTGGGAGCGACAATGCGTCTTTCATTACTCACGGTCCTCGCAGGATCCCTGTCGTTGGGGGCCTGTGCCACGGTCACGCGTGGCACGACGGAACAGATCACCTTCGACTCCTCGCCTCCAGCCGCGATGCGGACCTCAACCGGGCTGACCTGCCCCACGACGCCTTGCACATTGCAAGTCGACCGCAAGTCAGAGTTCGTTGCGACGTTCTCCAAGGACGGCTACGAGAGCCAGGACGTGATGGTTCAGACCCGCGTTGCCGGCAGCGGCGCAGCAGGCTTTGCCGGCAATGTGCTTATCGGCGGCCTTGTTGGCATGGGCGTCGACGCGGCGACCGGAGCGACACTGGAGCACTATCCAAATCCTGTCACGGTAAGTCTCGTGCCCCTGGCGGTCTCCTCGAAGTACCGAGCCCGCAAACCCGCCCCTGCTCGAGGGCCGGTCAAGGAAGCCGCTCCTCCGACATCGTAGCCGATGAAGCTGCAACCTCAACAGCCCCGGTGACAAGCTGGGGCTTTCTTCTAGGCAAGCACCAGCAGGAGGGTGTCTCCCCCTCCTCAACTCTCTTCATCTCTCCACGCTACATTCTCGCCTTGGCCATAAGAGGATCCGCCATGTCTGACGAATCGGAACCGTCGCTGCCGATTGCCGGACGAGTTGTTACTTTTTGAACAAGAATAAGGGGCGGGCCTACTGTGATGACTGTATCAAAGACCATCTCGGATTAGCACGTCGTCAGCAGGCACAGCGCAATACCGAGCCGTTAAGCTTCACACCGCTGTACCGCCGCACTCAAGCCCCATGCGATAGCTGCGGGCGCGAGAAACTAGTCACCAAATCCGTTTGGCCTACTCCCGCGATACCGCCGGCAACTCTGAGTGCATCCGCTTTCCCGTGAACACCTCCTGAGGAATGGAGGATCGAGACCGGGGCCGCGCCGTCCTGAAGATGCCCAAGACTGAGCAGGGCGTGTTCTTCAACGACCGGAAGGACGAGAGGGGAAGGTGAACGACCGTGATCTGATCGGCATCCGGTGGCAGAAGGCGGCTGAAGGCCACTTGGAGACGATGCGCCGGCTGCAGGAGGCGCGGGAAGCCAAATCAGCCCTTTAGAGGTATGGTATTTTACATTTTCTACTTCTTACTGCCAAATAGAGATGCTTCGAAATGGAGGAGAAGTATGAGGATACTATCGATTCTCTTGTTCTGCCTTGCTGCAGTTGCTTCGGCGTCAGCTCAGAATCTTGAAGCCGATCTCGCTAAAATCCAGCAGCTCGAAACCACCAAGATCGAGAGCGAGCTCGGTCTACTAGCCGGCAAGTATTACCGTGGGCGCTGCTTCAGCCGCGACAGTGGCACTGACCTAGGTTTCGTATACGGCTCCTCCACTGGAGAACTCACGAATGAATGTCGTCGTTATGCCGTCAATCCAATAGTTGCCAATATCACAGAGATACCTTGTCCTCCTGATGGCTCACATGTTGGGTGTGAAGAGGGCATTGATGCCCAGCCCGTTTGTTCCCCTGGTAGCCCGGGTCAGAACTCGCAAACCGGCGCCAGAATAGCTGGCGTACTTCCCTTCCAAACTCGACGGGCCTGCGTCACAGTGCCGGGGAACATGCCAGTTAGGAAGGTGAGTTGTAGGATCGAGGGCGCTGGAAGAGACGAGTACTGCCGGTTTAGTCACGGAACTGACGGTTGCTCTTGGGCCGCCTCGCGCAGGTTTACCGTTGCTCAAGTCGGAGACAAGAAGACCTACTGCTGGACTGTTTGGAATGAATCCCACAACAGTGAGAGAGCAATAACGCTCTCCGTTGAATAGCTGAGCTTCCGGGTCCGTGACGAGCAATTCGTCACGGACCTACCTCCATATCCAGAGCATCCCTGAACACCCATGAGCACACACCCAAGGTGAAAGCGCAACCTACCCCTGAGCAACACGTATGGTATAGACATGGTTAAGCGCCCGGGCCCTGCTCCACCACCAGCGTCAGCCCCATGCGAAGCAGCACCCGACCGGTTTCATCCTTGACCACCGCCGCAAAGGTGCGTTGGTCGCCGTCCGGGAGAGCGTCCCGAGCCATTTCCGCGAGAGCCTTTTGAGCCTCCAGCTTGGCAGCCTCCAGGCTCGCAAGCTCGATCCCCTGCTGATCGGCAACGAAGAGCTCGCCGTCATCGGTATCGAAGAAGTAGCGCGGCATCGGCACCCCAGGGAACGGGACCTGTAGCCGTCAACTAACACGTGCGCCGGTTGTTCAGATTCCCGCGTCCTGACCTGGGCCATGCCCCCTCCCCGCACCCGAGGTGCGGTCCGCCTCTTGGCCGGCCTGATCGAGGGCCCGCGCCAGCTCGCCGAGCGACTGGGTCACAGCCTGTCTGCGAGCCAGCTCGGCCCGTGATTGCTCAACCCGGTGCAGCAGTTCGCCCGGTGGAGCTTGGTTTGCTCTGGAGTCGGTGCCGGAAGTCGTCGGCTGATCGGAGGAGTTCATCGTCGGTAGGGGGTGCAAACGCGGCAGTTGACGAGCGGGACCAGACCACCCGACGGGTCGAGGCATCAACAATGGCCAGACCCCCACGCGGCCGCGATTCCGCTCCTCAGCGTCATATCAAAAGCTCTGCCGGCTGGGGAGATGGAACCTCTGCAGGACGCCGAAACGCTGCAGGATCATCTCTCGGAGCCGTGCTTGATTTGGTGCGCTGCCACCATAGCTCAAAGCAAACTTATGTTAATCGATGCAGGCGGCAATCCATTGTTACTGCGGCTTCTCGAGATGCGGATGGTCCCGAAGAACCCTGTTGACCACGTGCTCCTGTGCATCGCGCTGGTGGCAGCCTTCGCGGCCGGGCTGATCTGCTCTGAACTCCCATGACCAGCCCGCGCGGGCTCCAGCCTCTCCGCTGCCATGGATGAGCGGCGTGGAGCGTCCTGGGACGCTTTCAGGTGTCCCCCAGACGGGCATTCTCCAGGCTGGGCACTGGCCTGATCTGTGCCTCCCAGACGAGGCGCCGCGAGCCGTCCTCTAAACAGCGGATGTGATACTGATACCCGGCGTCGCCCACCGGGAGCAGACGCTCGACGCGCCAAGTCCGATGCTCCTCCTGGGCCTCGACCTACGTCACGAGGTGGAGGAAGCTCTCCGCGGCGTTCTGTGGGGCTGTTTTCGGATTGAAGTGAACGCGATCATCGACCTTGAAGCGGTGCGGCATCGTCCTTCCCTGAGCAAAGCAGTCAGCCTTGGCACCTGGCGCACCATCTCCCTGGATCCAGGGCGGGTTAACCACTCCGGATCGCAGCTGGCGCTCAAGGCGGCGCAATGGGGGATCAGTGACGGAAAGCGGAGAAACAGTCTCGATCTTGCCCTCAAACGGCCTAGGTTCCCGATTTGCCTCAGCCCGAGATCCTGAGCGTCCCGGAGGTCCAATGCAGTCCGACCAGTCTCTCCCCGTCGAAGCGGTCCCGATCCGGGCTAGGCGCGCCCTTCTCGACGCCTTTGGCGCCCGCTGGCCCACAGTTCGTGAGGTGGCCCAGATCCCCGACAAGCAATGGCTTGCCACGCCTGGCGTGGGGCCCACCGTTCTCCGTTCCATCCGCCGGTTTGCTCCGTCGGCACACGAGCGGGACCATCTCCCCTGCGCCTGGCATCTTTCCGACGAGAAGCTGCTGGCGCGTCTTGAGCGCCTGCAGGACGAGTTTCGAAGCATTGAGCGGCTGGTCAGGATCAGGCTCGGCGAGCCGCCGCAAGGTGGGATCCGCAGCCGAAAGCCGAAGGTGCTCTCCGCCGGGTCACCGCTGGCTTGAGCGCACCGCCGTCCGTTCGGCATCGTCGAGCCTCTCGATGAGAACCATCAGCTGACGAGGGTGGTCCTCTTTGAGAATGTCCGCATAGATGCCTTGGAGAAGGTGTCCTATCACGGCCGCGGTATGGCTCGGCGGAAGCTCGAGGGTATTGGGAAGCCGCAGCCCCCGGATCTGCTCATCGTCAGCCAACATGGCCAGGCTCCACGTGCCTGGCATTCCCCTTGTCATCGGGGAGCCAACCCCGCTGGACGGATCGAGTTTCAGCGTAGCCGCCGGTATCAATCCTCGGCCTCGGAAGGCCTGCTCCGGAGCATGGCCCGGATCCTTCGCCAGAACCGTCTCTTGATGCGAGCAATCTCGCCACGGCGCCATCTGACGATACGCCTGGACCGGCGGTGGAAAGCCTCCCACTCATCGCCGTTGTTCTTCGAGCGGATGCTCCGGCGGGCCATAGCCTGACCTCCTGTTCCGGCTTCGTCGCCTCAGCCCTTGCCGGCGGCCTTGCGCAGGGCTGCGTTGATCCGCTCCTGCCAGCCCGGACCCTCCTCCTGGAAGAACTCCAGCACATCCTGGTCGATGCGCAGGGTGACGGTCTCCTTCACGCCAGGGACCGCGGCAGCCTTCGGAGGATCCTCGATCGGCTTCGTCGTGGCCTTCTTGAAGGCTGCCTCAGCGGCCTTCAAAGGATCGCTGGGGCGCCGTCCGCCTGGTGATCTCGACATCGCCTCTCTCCTGAACCTATCCTGCCCTAGGCTTTCTACTGCAACCTCGGCCGGGCCGGGTCAGCCCCTGTCGATCATCCGTCTCACCTTGGCGGCCAGTTCGGCATAGGTGAAGGGCTTTCCGATCAGGTGCATCCCGGGATCCAGTCGGCCATGGTGGACGATGGCGTTCGAGGTGTAGCCCGTGGTGAACAGAACCGGCAGTCCCGGCCTGCGCCGGGACACCTCGTCCGAAAGCGCGCGCCCGTTCATCCCTCCGGCCAGAACGACATCGGTGAAGAGCAGTTGGATCTCCGGATGCCGCTCGACGATTTCCAGAGCCCCTCGACCGTCGCCGGCCTCGAGGACGCGGTATCCGAGATCCCGCAGCGCCTCCGTGGTGTAGGTGCGCAGATCGGGCTCGTCCTCCACGACCAGAATGGTCTCCCCGGAGCCCTTCACCATCGCGGGGGCTTGAGAGGGGATCTCGGCAGGCTCCTCGTCGGAGCCGATCAGGCGGGGCAGGTAGATCTTGATGGTCGTGCCTTCGCCCAGCTCGCTGTAGATCCTCACATGGCCGTTGGACTGCCGGACGAACCCGTACACCTGGCTCAAGCCCAGCCCGGTTCCCTTGCCTGCTTCCTTGGTGGTGAAGAACGGCTCGAAGACCCTCTCCATCGTGGCCTTGTCCATCCCGGTCCCCGTGTCGGAAACGGCCACGAGCACATATTGTCCAGGCGGCACCGGCTCGGCCAGAGCTTCCACATAGGCCTCGTCCAGGCGGGCATTGGCCGTCTCGATGGTGAGCTTGCCGCCATCCGGCATGGCATCGCGGGCGTTCACGGCCAGATTGAGGATCGCATTTTCCAGCTGGTTCGGGTCCGCCTGGGAGCGCCAGAGGCCGCCGGCGAGAACGGTCTCCAGCACAACCACTTCCCCGAGCGTGCGCCTGAGAAGGTCGGACATGCCGGCCACAAGCTTGTTGACGTCGATGGGCTTGGGATCGAGCGGCTGACGCCGGGAGAAGGCCAGGAGCCGTTGGGTCAGAGTGGCTGCGCGTCGGGTCGCCTCCATGGCGTGAGTGGCGGCCCGCTGCAGGCGATCCGACCCCTCGGGCAGGCGGCGCTGGAGAAGCTCGATGTTGCCGACGATGATGGTGAGCAGGTTGTTGAAGTCGTGGGCGATGCCGCCGGTGAGCTGACCGATGGCCTCCATCTTCTGGGCCTGCCGGAGAGCCTCCTCGGCCTTCATGCGCTCGGCGACCTCCTGGGCCACGCGCTCCTCGAGGGTCTCGTTCAGGCGCTGGAGCGCCTGGGTGGCCTGCTCGGCCTTCTGGCGGGCCAGAAGCAGCTCCCGCTCATATTGGCGCCGGTCGGTGGCATTGAAGAGGGTGATGCGATGAACCATCGGGCGGCCATTCGCATCCCGCTTCTGGACCGTGTTGGCCAGAACCGGCAGGACGCGTCCGTCGGCGCAGGTCAGATCGAAGGCAATCTCGTTCACGAAACCCTGCATCCGCAGGAGCGGTGCGAGGTGCGTGTCATAGAAGATCCTGGCGCCGACGCTCAGGAGATCCTGGAAGCACTTGTTGCCGACGAGTTCCTTCCGGTCCATGCCGATCCAGGTGAGGAAGGTCTGGTTGGCTCTGATGATCGTGCCGTCCGGCAGGGTCGAGAGATAGCCGCAGGGCGCGCTCTCGTAGAGTTCCTCGGCCGTCTCGATCAGCAAGCCCTGGTCCATCGTCACTATGCGACAGCCTTTGCCGGAGCCGGATCGCTCAGGAATGCTTCCATGGCAGCGATCGTTTCCTCGGGCGCACTCAGGTTCGGGCAGTGCCCGGTCGCCCTCATCAGGACGAACTCGCTGCCAGAAAGGTTCTGGTGCATGTAGCGCCCGACCGACTCGGGAGCAATGGCATCCTGCGAGCACTGGAGAATGAGCGATTTGGTCTTCACGTTGGGCAGATCGGCCCGATTGTCCGACAGGAACGTTACGCGCGCGAAGTGCTTGGCGATCTCCGGATCGGTGCGGCAGAAGCTGTTGGTCAGCTCCTCGCCGAGCTCGGGCCGATCCGGGTTGCCCATGATCATCGGAGCCATGGTGCTCGACCAGCCGAGATGATTGCTGTCGAGGAAGTCGAGCAGGCCCTCGATATCCTCCTGCTTGAACCCGCCGACATAATCGCCGTCGTCGATGTAGCGCGGCGAGGGGCCGATCAGGACCAGCCGGTCGAACCGCTCCGGCTCCCTGATGGCGGCGAGAACTCCGATCATGGCGCTGACCGAGTGGCCGACGAAGACGACGTCCTTCAGATCCAGCTCATGGCAGATCGCCAGGACGTCTTCCGCGTAACCGTCCAGCGAGCCGTATCTCGCCCAGTCGAAGGCGACCGCACCCGACTGCCCATGACCGACATGATCGAAGAGGACGATCTTGTACCGGTCCTCGAAGGCCGGGGCAACGAGGCGCCACATGTTCTGGTCGCAGCCGTAGCCATGCGCAAAGAGCATGGGCTGCTCGCCATGTCCGAAGACCCTGACGTTGTGGCGTGTCAGAACGGTAGTCATGGGCGCTCCGTGCAATCAAAACCATGGGTAGGGGTCGCTGCCGACGTTGGCAGGTGCGAGCTTTGCAGTCCACGGAACGCATATAGATGAGTTGGTACGCTTTTCATCACACAATCTTCCGCACCAATGATGTTGATCGGATCTCCGAGCGTCGGTTTTCTGAAACATGGGTTAGGCTTTTGATATGACGTCCTCTGGGGAAATCAGCTGGATTTGGTCGGGATTTTAGAGCCTGGAACACAGCGCAACTTGGTATCATGAAAACATCCTGCTTCTTCGAGGCTCAGGCATCACGTCCGGGTCAATCCAGGAAATCCCTCACCACTTCAGAATGGTCCGGTGTTCCTCGGAACCGCAAAGCTAGAATGGCCTTCCTGTGCAACTCCTGACGTGACCGGCGGTAGTGCCAAGCTCTTGTCAACGCAGAGGCCGAACTTTAATTGTGCGCCGATTTTGGCCATCGGGTATCCGCTCCCATGTCATCGATCTCGACCATTTCTTCATCCGAGATAGCGATCGCCCTTGATCTCGAGTTTCTAGATAACAGCGAGATGGGCCGGCTGACCCGGAGCCATGATTGGTCACGTACTTCGCTCGGGCCGATCTCGGCATGGCCGCAGAGCCTGAAGACCACGGTCGGGATCCTCCTGCGCTCGCCGGTGCCTATCGTCCTGTTGTGGGGACCCGACGGGGTCATGATCTACAACGATGCCTATTCCAGCTTCGCAGGCGGCCGTCACCCGCTTCTCTTCGGCTCGAAGGTGCGCGAGGGCTGGCCGGAGGTCGCTGACTTCAACGATCATGTGATGAAGGTCGGCTTGAGCGGCGGTACTCTGTCGTACCGTGATCAGGAACTCACGCTCTACCGCAACGGTGCCCCCGAGCAGGTCTGGATGAACCTGGATTACAGCCCGGTCCTTGACGAGAGCGGCCGGCCAGCGGGTGTGCTCGCCGTCGTGGTGGAGACCACGGAGCGTGTCCTCGCCCAGCGGGCGCTGGCAAGGACTGAGGAACGCCTTTCGTATGCTCTCAATGCAGCGGGCATGGTGGGCACCTTCGACTGGCACATTCAAGCCGACACGTTCTATTCGGACGCGCGGTTCGCGGCCATGTTCTCGGTGGATCCCGACAAGGGTGAGACGGGAGCGCCGATCGGAGAGTACTTCGCGGGTATTCATCCAGAGGACAGGGAGAGGATCAGCGACGCCGTCAACCACGCCATTGCAACCGGGGAAAGGTACACGCAGGAGTACCGTCTGCTCCAGAAGGACGGCACGGTCCGCTGGATCGAGGCCCGCGGCGAGTGCCTTTACGATGAAGAGGGCAAGCCCGTGCGCTTCCCCGGCGTCGCAGTCGACATCACCGAGCGTCGGCGGACCGAAGCGACGTTGCGCGAGAGCGAGGAACGGTTCCGCAACGTCGCCGACAACTCGCCCGTGATGGTCTGGGTCACCGGGCCGGACGGCTCCTGCACCTTCCTCTCCCGCTCTTGGTACGAGTTCACCGGCCAGACCCCGGAGACGGCTCTCGGATTCGGCTGGCTCGATGCCACCCATCCGGACGACAAGGCGGAGGCCGAGCGGATCTTCCTCGCCGCCAACGCCAAGCGCGAGTCTTTCCGGCTGGAATACCGCCTCCGGCGCGCCGACGGCTCCTACGCCTGGGCGATCGACGCCGCAGCCCCACGCTTCGGCGAGGACGGCGAGTTCCTCGGCTATGTCGGATCGGTGGTTGATATTGACGAGCGCAAGCGCCTCGAGGTGCAACTAGCCGAGACCTCGCGCCGGCTCGATGCGATCCTGAACAACACTCAGATGGCGGTGTTCATGATGGATCACCGCCAGCATTGCGTCTACATGAACAAGGCGGCCGAGGATCTGACGGGCTACACGCTCGCCGAAGTGCAGGGCCGCCCCCTTCACGACGTCGTCCATCACACCCGTCCCGACGGCACGCCCTATCCCCTGTGCGAATGCCCCATCGACCGGGCTCTCCCCAAGAACAATCAGGAGCAGGGCGAAGAGATTTTCGTCCACAAGGATGGCAGATTCTACCCCGTGGCCTTCACTGCCAGCCCGATCCGCGACGAGGCAGGACGGCCCATCGGTACCGTGATCGAGGCGCGTAACATCGAGCAGGAGCTTCGGGCCAGGGCGGCTATGGAGGCATTCAATGCCACCTTGGAACAGCGCGTGACTGAGGCCATCGCCGAACGGGAGAAGGTGGAGGCCTTGCTTCGCCAATCCCAGAAGATGGAGGCGCTGGGCCAACTCACCGGCGGCGTCGCGCACGACTTCAACAACCTGCTCCAGGTGATCAGCGGCAACCTGCAACTCCTCGCCAAGGATATCGCCGGCAACGTGCGTGCTGAGACCCGGGTGCAGAATGCGTTGGCCGGTGTCTCGCGAGGCTCCAAGCTGGCTTCCCAGCTCCTCGCCTTCGGCCGTCGCCAGCCTTTGGAGCCGAAGGTTGTGAACATCGGCCGCTTCATCAAGGGTATGGACGACATGCTCCGCCGCACCCTGGGCGAGGAGATCGAGGTCGAGACGGTGGTTTCGGGCGGACTCTGGAACGCTCAGGTCGACCCGGGTCAGATCGAGAATGCCATCCTCAACTTGGCGATCAACGCGCGCGACGCCATGAACGGTCAGGGGCGCCTGACCATCGAGGCCGGCAACGCCCTGCTCGACGACCGCTATGCCCTCCAGCACGACGTGGCGGCGGGTCAATACGTCATGCTGGCCATCACCGATACCGGCTGTGGGATTCCACCCGAGATCCTGGACCGGGTGTTCGATCCCTTCTTCAGCACCAAGCCGGAGGGCAAGGGCACGGGCTTGGGCCTGTCGATGGTTTACGGCTTCGTCAAGCAGTCCGGTGGTCATATCAAGATCTACAGCGAGGTCGGCCAAGGCACGACGGTGCGGATCTACCTGCCGCGCGTCTATGAGCAGGAGGACGTTCTGACGGATCTCCGCACCGCGCCCGTACGGGGCGGGAGCGAGACCATCCTGGTGGTGGAAGACGACGAGGATGTACGCGAGACCGCGGTCGCGCTCCTGTCGGACCTCGGCTACCGGGTCCTCAAGGCCCGCGACGCCACGAGCGCCCTGAGCATCATCGAGAGCGGGCTGGAGATCGACCTGTTATTCACCGACGTGGTGATGCCCGGCCCGTTGCGCAGCCCGGAGCTTGCCCGCAAGGCGCGGGCCCGCCTGCCGCACATCGCGGTGCTGTTCACCTCCGGCTACACGGAGAACGCGATTGTCCACGGTGGACGCCTCGATCCCGGGGTAGAGCTATTGGCCAAGCCGTATTTGCGAGAGGACTTGGCACGGAAGATCCGCCACGTGCTGGCCAACCAGCAGCAGCGCAACCGAGTCGCATTGTCAGCGCCCGATGCTGCCCCCCCGGCCGCGCGGGTCGCGAGCACCAAGAGCTGGACCGTTCTGCTGGTCGAGGATGACGAGCTGATCCGGAGCAGCACGGCCGAGATGCTGACCGAGCTCGGCCATAGGGTGGTTCAGGCTGTGGACGCGACATCGGCGCTGAAGGCGCTGGAAGCGGATGCGGTCGACATCCTGGTCGCCGATGTTGGGCTTCCCGATCTGTCCGGCGCCGAGTTGGCGAAGCGTGCCCTGGAGCAACGGCCCGGCCTCGGAATCATCTTCGCGACCGGGGATGAAACCGTCTCGGCCGAGGACAGCCTGAAGCGGGCGGTGCTGTTGGTCAAGCCCTATGCCGAGCAGGAGCTGGCGCAGGCCTTGTCCAAGGCGGCCTCTCCCTCGCGTCTGGATGCAGCGGAGTAATCCACCGCTCCAACCCTGACGAAATGGAGTGCCGAGCAGCTCTGGTAATACAGGGACTGGAGATCGTCAGCAGAGGGCTGCTCCTCCAGTCCCGTGGGTGGCTCGCCGCTCTGAGTGCCGAGATCCTCGGGCTCAACGCCGGCTGTGGGTCAATAGACGAAGCCCCTGTCCTTCACCACGTCTGCTTACCCTGTGCAAGCAGACGCCCGCGTTAACATCCGAGACGTGCCGATACTGTTAATTTAGACGGGCATTGATCGGACTGCATTGGCGTAATTCCATTCTCCTGTTCCTTTGCGGAGGGCAGGACGGTAATGCGCGTGCAAGTGGCTCCGGCGCAGATCTTCTACGACTTCTGCCTTGATGTTCACGTTCCCGCCGATCACCTGCTGCGCCACATCGACCGCCTTCTTGGCCTAGAGAGCGTCCGCACGGCTCTGAAGCCGTTCTACAGCTCCATCGGACGGCCCTCTATTGATCCCGGTTGATGATGCGTATGCTGATCGTCGGATACTGCATGGTTCTGCGCTGGCGATGAGTGGATGGCTCAGGATCACGGCACCGATGCTTGCCGTGTCATTCAGGATTATCTTGCCACTCTGGATGATACTGCCGTCGGAGCCGCCAGTGAGAGCACGCCAAAGTTTGTCTCCCTGTCCGATCCGGTGGCGCACTGGACCGGCGCTCACAAAGAGCACGTGTTCTTCGCTCATGCAACCAACTACCTGATCGATACCCAGCATTGGTTGGTTCGGCGACGCATGGCTGAAGCATGCATGAGGCCTAAAGCCACCGATTCTGGCGGAACCTCCAATACAACCAGCCGCACACCGAGACAATGATCGCCAGCACGACGGCATAGCCGTATTGCCATCGCAGCTCGGGCATATGCTCGAAGTTCATGCCGTAGATCCCGGCCACGGCCGTCGGCACCGCCAGGATGGCCGCCCAAGCCGCCAGCTTGCGGGTGATCTCGGTCTGCTGCGCCTGTCCGGCCATTAGGCTGGTCTCGAACGCGAAGGCCAGCACCTCGCGCAAGGACTCGATCTCCTCCTGGACGCGGCGGATATGGTCAGAGACATCACGAAAATGCGGGGACATCACGGGGTCGATCCCCGGCAGCCCGGGTTGCTCCAAACGGCGGCAGACCTCTACCAGCGGAACCGCGGCATTGCGCAAGCGCAGGAGATCGCGCCGGAGTTGGTAAAGCCGTCGCACGTGAACTTGGGTTGAGGTCTCAGCCAGAATGCAGTCCTCGATCTCCTCGACCTCGGACTGGATTGCTTCGATCACCGGCATGTAGTTGTCGACGATGAAGTCGAGAATGGCATAGAGAATATAGTCCTCACCACCCGAGAGTGTCCCCGGATCGGCTTCGCAGCGCTCACGCACCGGGGTGTAGGTTGTCGAGGCGCCATGGCGCACGGACACGACGTAGCCATGCCCGACGAACAGATGGGTCTCGCCGAAGGCGATGCGCCCGTCCAGCATCTGGGCGGTCCGCGCCACCACGAACAAGGCCTCGCCATATTGTTCGAGCTTTGGCCGCTGGTGCGCCTTGAGCGCATCTTCAATTGCGAGGTCATGCAAACCGAACTCCGCCTGAAGCTGGCGCAGGAGAGCTAGGCCGGGCTCATGCAAACCGATCCAGACGACATGCCCCGGCCTCCGTGACCATTCGCCAACCTCCGCGATCGGAACCTCGGCCACGCGTCGGCCTTCCGCATATACGGCCGAGGCGATGATGCCTGGAGTGTCTTCCGGTTGAGCCAATACGAGCTTGAGGGATTTCGCCATGGTCGGCTAACGCACAGCCGCCTCATCCGGTGCCAAGGCCGATGCTGGAGCGCCTCCTCGTTCGAGCTATCCTCTCACACGTGATCGAGTCCAAGAGCCTGACATCCCAGGAACTCCCTTTTCACTGCGAGCCCGATGGTGGGCCAATATCGTCGTCAGGCGTCTTCTGGTGTTTCGCTGGGGACAGGACGCGGAAGGTAAAGATCCTGAACAGGGTGGCCAGGACAGCGACATCGTAGCTGCCAAGGCCAACCGCGGCCCCCACAGCTCCAGTCGCCCATAGCCCTGCCGCCGTGGCCGTTCCCTGTACAGCGCCGGACTGCTTGATGATGGCGCCGCCACCGATGAAGCCGACTCCGGTAATCAGGCCTTCGATGATCCGCGCCTGCGCCTCCGGCGAGTTCCCGGTAATGCCTTTGTGGCCTGAACGAAGTCGCAACTTGCAACCGCCACGAGCGGGAAGGTCCGCAAGCCAGCACTTCGTTCGCTTCGCTCACGATCCCATCCGGTAGGTACGGCAAGCGCATAGGCAATGGCCAGGGTGGCGACGTGAGGCAATACCCGCAGCGCCTCTAACAAGCGCTCAATTTGTTCCATTCAACATTTCCAAAGGTATCCAACCGACCCGGGGGAAGACCGCCAATCTGAAACGTGAGCTCCATGAGAGGCCTTTCGGGACTTACGGCAGTTCCAGTGCCGCGTCGGGTTGGAGCGGCGAGGAGCTTCCGAACGTGATACTCTGCCGAAATTGGATCGAGAAGCCATGGCTCCGATGAATGAACAGGCAGAGGATTGGCGCACCAGCGTCGGCGAGAAGGCAGCCCACGGCGAGCCACCGGACGATCTCGTCCGAGCCCGTGAGCCTGGCCGGGGGCGCGAAGCGAACACGCCCAGGGATATCCCGGCGCGGGGCTGGAAAGACATCCTCTGGCGCATGCTGTGGTCGATCCCGGAGAACCGGATCATGTCGACTTCGGGCGGGGTCGCGTTTTTCGCCCTGCTGGCGGTTTTCCCAGCAGTCGCCACGATCGTGTCGCTCTACGGGCTCTTTGCCGATACGAGCACGATCAGGGATCATCTGTCGCTTTTGGCAGGGATTTTGCCCGGCGGCGTACTCGAGCTCATCGGCGAGCAGATCAGCCTCATCATTGCCCAAGACAGCGACACGCTCAGTCTTGCTTTCGTGGTGGGCTTTCTGGTGGCGCTCTGGAGCGCGAACTCGGGCGTTGCGGCACTCTTCGATGCACTCAATGTGGTCTACGGTGAGAAGGAGAAGCGCAGTTTGCTGCGCTTCTACACCACGACGTTCCTTATCACGCTCGGCATGGCTGGCATCGTGATCCTGGCCATCAGTGCGGTCGTGGCAACTCCCGTCGTGCTTACCTTCATGGGCTTCGTCACCCCGGCCGGACGGCTCCTGAGCATTCTGCGCTGGCCGACCCTTCTCGTCGTGGTCTTTGCATGGCTTGCCGTCATCTACCGCTACGGCCCGAGCCGCCAAGATGCCAAGTGGGGTTGGGTGACCTGGGGCAGCGCCATGGCGGCCATGCTTTGGCTAGCGGCGTCGATGCTGTTCTCCTGGTACGTCGCCAACTTCGATAGCTACAACAAGACTTATGGCTCGCTCGGCGCCGGCGTTGGCTTCATGATTTGGATCTGGCTGTCGGTGGTGATTGTCTTGCTCGGCGCCGAGCTCAACGCCGAGATGGAGCACCAGACTGCCAAAGACAGCACGGAGGGCGCTCCCGTTCCGCTCGGGTCTCGGGGCGCCAATATGGCGGATCACATCGGTGCGTCGCACGCCTGATGCCGGCACACAGACAACGCGCGAGTTCATGGGAGACGGGCAGGCTGCTGACGTCGACCATGCAGCCCGACATCCCCGGATATGCCCAATCTCTGTTCCGAGTTGCCGAGCCAAAGTGACGGGAACGCCGGCACGAGCAAACGTGGGCTCATGGTATTGGCGTCACAGGGAGGGTTTGCCCTAGTTCCTGTACGTGCTCGACGAGGCTTTCCCTTGTCCGGGGATCCACAACGGCAACCGGCGCCGCAACAACGACCCCCGCGGCCCTTCCGACCGAAGACGCCAGGCCGGTAGTGGCGCCGATGATCACATCGCCTACGCCAACCCGGGAGTCGGTCAGGACCTGTCCGCCTGCAAGCTGCCGACCGATGATCTGGACGACCTCGGGGCTTTCTGCAAATTTGCCGTGGTTCAGGATGTCGCCGGAGTTCAGCTTGGTGAGGTTGAGAACCGTGATGTTCGATTGCCTCAGATCGGTTCGGTACGGCTCCTGATCCGGATCGATGGCCCCCAGCCTGACCGAACCGCCCCACACACGGCTCGATATCGCTAAAGCTCGGTCGTCCTGAGACACCAGGAGCGTGACGTTCGGGCGGTTGGGGTCCATGTTGCTCACGGCCTCCCGGGCAAGATCCACATCGACATCGGGCGCGGCGAGCACGACATTGCGGATCTTGGGAGCGACCCTGCCGTTCCGGATCGCCATCTGGCGCAGGGCCTCGAGGGTCACGACATTGCCCATCGAGTGCGCCAGAATCGAAATCTCGCCCACGGTGGGATCCTTGGCCAAGGCCTTCAGCACGTCCTCAAGCGCGTTGCGCGAATAGGTGCTGCTTTCACGATCATATCCATAGGCCAGGACACTGCCGCGGGACGGCCAGGTAAAGAGCACCGGAACCACCGGCACCTGGGATTCATGGATGATCTGAGCGAAGCGGAAGACCGCGTCATCAAACCGGTTGTTGAAGCCATGGATGAAGACGAGGACGCGGCGCTTCGGGACCTTGGCGACGGCACGATTGATGAAGTGATGCATAGGATCCGGGACAAAATGCTAGGCTTTTCCACCTTAGGAGCACTCGTTCAGCGAATCCGTCGTTACAGGAACTGAGACAACCTAGCGATTTGCTGACATTTTGAGACAAAAAGGCGAGTATGCACCGAGTTTCGGGCAAGGCTGCATCCCAAATCTCTGGCGCGACCGGCTGGGCTCGAGACCCGTGCCGGAACGCCGCCGCGCTTGAACGCGACCGCCAGCTATCGTATTCGTGTCGCAATCAGGAGCGCAGGGAGCGGGCACATGAAGGCGACTATAGAGGGAGGATGTGGCTGCGGTGCCGTGCGCTATGTCCTTGCTCTCGACCGGCTGCCACCGACCTATGCCTGCCATTGCCGTGATTGCCAGACCTGGTCCGGAAGTGCCTTCAACCAAGTGGCCCTCCTGCCCGAGGCTCTTCTCACCGTGTCCGGCCCCGTCGCGCTCTGTGAGGTGACTGGGCCGAGCGGCCGGGTGTCGCGTCAGCGGGTATGCGGGGTGTGCCACACCCGCCTCTACAGCACCAACAGCGCGCGACCAGGGCTTGTGGGCTTGCGCGCAGGCACTCTGGATAGGAGCGATGCCCTTGACGTGGTAGCGCACATCTGGGTCAAGCGAAAGCAGCCGTGGATCACAATCCCGGACGGCGTGCCGGCTTGGCCCGAAAGCGCTCCACCGGAGCAGTTTGCGCACGCTCTGGCACGCAGGTAACGAACCGTGCTGCATCAGCGATAAACCTGCGCTGTGCCGGCTTAACTCTCTCGGTTGACTATACTCCTTCTTGTCAGATGACCGGGTCGAAAGCACCGGGGCGGCATTGTCTCAATTACTTCGCAATGTCTCATCTGCTTTGCCATCGCCCAATTGAACCAGGCCATCGCCTGCTTCTGGTTGATGACGTCGGCCTTGAGCGTCACGAAATCGGTTGCGGGACTGCCTGGAACGCGGCTCGGCCACTGCACCTCCCCTACCCTGCGGGCGCTTTCCGGTGGGATCGAAACCGTGATGTTGGCGAAGGACAGGCATGATCCACGGGCGCCGGAGAACATCTCGGAGGGCTCGGTAGGACTGCGCGTGGTCGCAACCAGCATGTCGACCTGGCTCGCCCCCGGAGCAGCGGCAGGAACCGGGACAAGAGCGCCCCTGAGGGTCGAACAACCGCCGAGAGCGAGTGCGACAGCAAGACCTACGCAGAACTTGAGGGAGGCTGAGGTCATGAACGGGTCCAACGCCAGTAATGGCGATCATTTCGATATCACATGCAGCAGCTTTCGGAACTTTCCCCTTGCGGAGACCATTGGGCGCACCGCGGACTGATCCACTCGCCTGACCCAAACATATAAAAGGCCCCAGAACGGGGCCTTTCCCATTTATCGTCCGAAGCGTCTCAATCGAATAGTTCTTCGAGGAAGGACTTCTTTCGCTTCGGGTGGCCGTGCCGATGGCCGTTCCCGTATGGCTGAGCGTACCCTCGATCGTGGCCCTGATCATACTGCGGCCTTGGAAAGGAGGGCTGTTGTACTGGAGGGGCGGCTGGTGCGTCTTGGGCACTTCGCTCGAGGATCTTGTCGAGTTCCCCGCGGTCGAGCCAAACGCCCCGGCATTGGGGGCAATAGTCAATCTCGACGCCCTGTCGTTCACTCATCACGAGCGAGACACGACAGACGGGACACGGCATGCCGGCAGCACTGGTCATAGGCGGGCCTCCTGAGGCTGGTAACAGCATAACGAACAATGAACTCAGAGTGCCAATCAGTCCTACAGTGATCAGCACCAGGCATTCTCGCTGCGGTCCGACATCACAGCCACGCGATGGTGCCTGTCAGAGGGGCCCGGCCCGCAAAGAACACATGGGCGCGCGGAGAGCAGCCTTCAAGCCTGGCGACATAGGGACTGCTTCATGAGGAGCCTGATGGAGGCCCGATATCGTCGCGGGGCGTCTTCTGCTGTTTCACCGGAGACAGGATGCGGAATGTGAAGATGGTGAACAGGGTGACCACGATGGCAACATCGTAGCTGCCAAGGCCCACGGCAGCTCCAACTGCGCCGGTCGCCCATAAGCCTGCGGCTGTGGCGGTCCCTTGCACGGCGCCGGATTGCTTGATGATCGCACCTCCACCAATGAAGCCGATGCCGGTAATCAGCCCCTCGATGATCCGCGCCTGCGCCTCTGGCGAATTCCCCGTGATGCCCTCCGTTGCCTGAACGAATCCGCAGCTTGCAACAGCGACAAGAGGAAAGGTTCGTAGGCCGGCACTTCGTTCATTGCGCTCACGATCCCATCCGATCGGCAAGGCAAGCACATAGGCAAAGGCTAACGCGGCGGCGTGAGGCAATACCCGAAGCGACTCCAGCAGCTGTTCAATCTGTTCCATTCAACCTCCTCCCACGACATCAAATCGACTCCGGGGAAAGACTGAGGACTCAAAGCCATAGTTCCATGAGTGGCGACCTATGGAGACAGGATTATCAACCCCAGCCTGCCATTTCTCCAGAAATCACGCCTTTCCTGGACCATCCGATCCGGAGCCGCTCCTGGCGGAGGAAGCGTTCGCGCTGATGCCTCTGCTGGTGTCGCTGCTGCTCTCTTCGCCCTTCAGTTCACGTTCGGCCTGGTGCCAAAACTCCGTCTCATGGCCTGCAGACCGACCGTGTTGCTCCCAAAGCTCGTAGGCGCGCTGTCTGATCCGGTCCTGTGTCTCGTCGGCATGCTGTTCCATATCATTGTCCTTCCTGCATTTTCTTCCCGAAGAATACGATCTGCACGATGGCTTATTGATGACGTTCATGATGTTTTACCAATAAAATTAAAGTATTTTTAGATATATAATTTACTGAAAGCATGTATGATGCATAGACAGATCTTTTTAGATAATATGCACTTATTGGAGATTTGCTTGCATTATCGCAGCATCACTCCTGAAGTGACCATATAAATCCTGCCGGCATCGCGATGCGGCTTACTGCTCCAGACGGTATGGCTGGCGGCAGAAGGTGGCCATGTCTGGCAACCTGCCTTTCCTACAGATCGGACCAATGATGAAATCAGCACAAATTCTCCTCGCGACTACTCTCCTCAGCCTGCTCGGTGTCACACAAGCGATCGCCGACTGCCAGATCGCGGATGCCAAACTCGAGGAAGCCATCCTGCAAAAGCCCGAACTTCGCGGGAAGGCCAATCGCCAGACCGTGCGCGATCTGCGCAACTTGCGCGACGCGGCGATCACGCTCAGGTCTTACGGGCGTCATGATGACTGCGAGCGCCTCCTGGGCAATATCCGCGAACTTCTCGCCGGCCCTCCGATAAACTCCTTGGGTGGCAACGACGAGGAGGATGCGGAGACGCAGATGAGCGCGCGAGAACCAAAGGTCCAGCGGGGCGCTGTCCAGGGCCGTCGTACTGACAAGGATGCCAAGCCGCTCGTCAACATCGACGAGCTTGCTCCAGGCTTGAGGGCTGACCAGATCCTCGGCGCCGAGGTGCGAAGTGCCGACGACAAGATTGTGGGAGAAGTCAGAAACGTCGTGTTCGGCACCAAGGATCGTCGCGACTATGCCATTGTCGCGTCAGGAGGGTTCTTCACGCCCGGCAAGGACAGCATCGTCGTGCCGATCCGTTCCCTCAAGGTCTCACAGGAGCGCGACAGCTTCTTCCTTCCCATGCCCGAGGCGAAGGTAAAGACCATCCCGCTCATGCCCGATCAGGATTACAAGTGGCTGTCGGACGAAGCATGGCGCACCCGGAACGATGCGCTCTTTGCCGGTCGCCCGTAACCGAGTACAGGCTTGCGCCGACGCTTAAGCGGCACGAGCGCTCGCCCGTGGCGCTCTCAGCCCTCCCGAAGCAGCGCTCGGATCAGCTCAAGCAGTCTTTCAGGACGAACGGGCTTTTCGACAAAATAGGCGCCTTCCGGCAAGTCCCCGGGAGCGGGGGCAACGCGCCCGGATGCGATCACGACACCAATATCCTGTCGATCATCCCGCACTCTGCGGGCCAGCTCGAAGCCGTTGATGCTCCCGCGGGGCATTTCCACGTCCGTAACGACCACCTGGACGTCCGGAGCAGCCGCGAGAATATGGAGCGCCTCGTCCGCGTGGGCCGCCTCCATAACCTTGAAGCCAGCATCGTCCAGCACGTCCACCAGCATCATGCGGACGAGCGCCTCGTCCTCGACGACGAGAACGAGCGCGCGGATGTCGGGTTTCCTCTCAGGCATGTCGATTCGAATGGCGATCAATCCTCTTCGTTCCTAAGGGCAAGATCATATTCGCCCGGCGCGGACCACATCTTTAATCCGCGTCACCACCTATCACACCATCTGTACTGTGTTCCGGCGCCTACTGGGACGCCTCCGGGAACGAGAGCGTCACCACGAGCCCAGCCTCGTTCCGAATATCGATCTCACCTCGGATCTGCTGAATGAGCGACCGGACCAGGCCATAGCCGAGCGATCCTTCCCGAAGGCTCGACAGCCCGATCCCATCATCCCGGACGACCACCTCAACCCAACCCGGCTGGCTACGGCTTGCCTGAATGAGGATCATGCCTGAGCGTGGGGCGGGGAAAGCATATTTCACCGCGTTGGTGACGAGTTCCGTCAGCACAATGCCAAGTGGAACCGCCGTGTCAGCATCTACCAGGATCCCGTCTTCCATCTTTGCCTCAAGGCGGATGCGGTCGTCGTTCTCCGTAATCGGCCTCAAGGCCTCGCACAGGTCTGCCACGTACACAGACACGTCGACGCGCTGAGCCTTCTCCGACTTGCTCAGGAGATCGTGCACCCGGGCCATGGCATTGAGACGGTCCTGAGCCTCCTCGAACAGAGCCCTGACGGCCGGATCCGGCTGCCGCCGCCCCTGGATCGCCAGCAGAGAGGCGGCAATGGCAAGGCTGTTCTTGGCCCGGTGGTTGACCTCGACCAGCAGCATTTCCCTCTCAGTGACCAAAGCCGATAGCTTGGCGTTGACGGCTTCCAGCTCCCGGGTTCTGGCGGCCACGCGGGCTTCCAGTTCCGAAGTAAGATTCCGAAGGTCCTCTTCGGCGTCATAACGCCGGGTGATGTCCAAGTAGGAAAGAAAATGATTGGTAACGGTGCCCTGGCCGTCATCAATGGGACTGGCAAACAGCATCGCCCGAAACGGGGTGCCGTCCTTGCGGTACTGAAGGATCTCCAGGGTTTCGTCCCGCCCCTCCAGGATCGCGACCTCATAGCGCCGGATGGCCTCAGGGTCTGTGCCTTCGCCATTCATGAAGTGCGAATCTTGCCCGAGCAGCTCGTCCATGGTGTAGCCGGACAGATCGACGAAGGACTGGTTGGCAAAAACGATGGGATTGCCGGGCAGGGTGGCGTCGGTCACGAGCATTGGCATGCGGGTCCGGCGAACGGCCTCGACGAACAGGCCACCCTGCTGCCGTACGGCTTCGATGTGCCGTTCAGAGATGGTTCGCTCGGGGGTATCCGTCTTGTTCTCCTGGAACTCGTTCATGGCCAATCCGATGTGATGGAGGTGTGGTGAAAGGCTGTCAGGCGTTTGGCGGATGCCGCGGATTAGCTCACTTGCGCGCCTTTCGGGCGGCATAGCGGGCGTCCCGGGCTGCCTTTTGCTCTGCTTCCAGAGCAACCTGACGCTCGGCCTTCTCCGCGCGTTCAGCGGCCTCAGCTACTTCCTGAGAAAGCCGCTGCTCATGGGCGGCCGCTTGCTGCGCCTCCCGCTCTGCTGCCTCGCGGGCCTGCTCGGCGATCTTGGCGGCCTCGCGTTCCGCCAGCCGCGCCTCACGGGCGGTGCTGATCGCCTGTCGAGTTGCTCTGCGTTCGGCCACAGCCGGATCGTCGGCACCCGGCTTGGCCCGGACGCGCTCCAGCATGGCCTTGCGGGCGTTCTCGGCCGTGCTCAGCCGGTCACCGAAGTCCTTGTCTCGGAAACCACTCATGCTCTGATCTCGCTCTCGCGGACGGCGCGCTCCGTAACACCCGATTTGATCCGGTAGGAGACTTCGCCGGTCTCGTCGGCCGGCATGAGGCGAACGACCTCGTAGACGCCGCTGCCAGCGGCGCGACTGTCAGAAATCGGCGCACGCACGAGGCGCACCATCTGTCGGATCTTGTATCGATGAAGCATGTCGGTTCTCCAGCGTGACACTGCGCAGTGGCAGCACCACAGATGCAAACAAAAAGCCGCTCCCATGGGAGCGGCCTCGATGGCGCAGTACAGATAAGCCTGCACCGGAGAGACGCGCTTTATGCGTTCTCGATGTTGTTGACGGCGATCTTGCCGGAGCGGCGGTCTTCCGCCGTATCAAAGGCAACCTTCTGGCCTTCGACGAGGCCGCGCATGCCGGCGCGCTCCAGAGCGGTGGCATGGACGAACACGTCCTTGCTACCGTTGCTCGGTTGGATGAAGCCGAAGCCTTTTTGATCGTTGTAGAATTTTACGGTGCCCGTGTTCATGGCAGTATCCTTGGGTATGTGTGAGTGCACGTGAGCTCAAGGGCATGCGGAAGCACAACCTTGTACTCGGGTTCGTCGATGTTTGGGGAGAGTGTCTGAACGTGCGCCCGGCAGTACCAAGGCGAAACGGCCCGATTGTTCGGCCAAAGTCGATAAAGTGAATATGGGGCTTCCATACCGGATTGCAAGGTCGGACGGGAAAGATACCCGGCCCAGCCCCACAGGGTCTGGGCCGGGTTCCTCTGAGCACCGCCATCGGCATTGGCATGTCGTCTGATGAGCACCGGAATGCGATGCCGATGGAGCTGTTTGATCGGTCAGTCTAGCATCTGGCCTTCGAGACCTTGCTGGGCGCAATCCTTGCTGCCCAGCAAGTTTATTGGGCACAGCTGGGTGATGGTCCGGTCCAGTTCGTGGGAGGACAGATCACATCCAAGGTCAGCGCCGGGTCGATCTGAGCGTTTACGCGTGGCCGTGCGAAGGTCGGCTTAGCGGCCGGCAGTTGCCCTTAACTTCATGTCCGTTGGAGCCGCCTGCGCTCGGGCACTCCTTAGACGATGCCCCACGCGCGAAAACGCCGACGCCCCGTAAGCTCCCTTGGCAGAGCCCCGCCAAGCTGTGCCAGCATGAGGTCGACCGCCTTCGGCGTGACACCTATCAACTTGGAGGCGATTGCCACCGACACGAGCGGACGCGACAGGAACACCTCGATGAGCTGCGGCAGACGTGAGTTGCTGCGGCAGTCCTTCGCCCGCCGAATCATGCTCGCGCGCGCGAGGGTCAGCCGCTGCAGATCCTTCTGGCCCTGACCCACCGCCTCGTCAATGATCCGGGCGAAGGCCTCGACCTTCTCGACGCCCCCTTCCCTGCCCTGGGGTCAGCTTGGCCTAGCTTGCTGTAGCCTTCTTGCAGGAGCGGATGCCCTAGACCTCACTCCAATCCAAACTGAGATACCGAAGGAGAGCAGCATCGTGATGCTCAGCATGAGGCAAGGGAGATCCCCGAAATTGCGATAAAGGTTTGTGGTGACTGCCTGTTGTGGAATCTGGATAGATGCTCCGCTGAAGGTGCCAAGCGGACACACCTTGACACCGTGGCTCGCCGCAGCTGTCCCAAACCTGGCAGGCAACTATCGCGAATTCTGTTCCCAGGGTCCGATATTATTGCCTCGCCAAGTGGTCGAGAGCAGTCTAAGCCGAGGGCTCCTTCGCAGGCGCCGACGCTGAATAAACTCGCCTACTCTGGGGCGCTCCTCACTGTTGAGAAGGCTGTGAACACTCTCTTCAAGGACGTTCAATGGCAAGAGATGTCCTATGACCCAGTCCAAAACGAACGAAGTGGCCCGTCTATTTCCCGAGAGCCCATAAAGCAGCATCGCGACTAACCGGCCCCATTCGGTGCGGTAGTTGCGCAACAGGTTGTCTAGCAGAATTGAAACGGCTTGGCGCTCCTTGGGTCCAGGGTGGTCCGCGCCAATCCAGAGGCCGTCGATGAAGCTGCCGGCGACCGCGATGTGGGATCTCAGGTCCGCGTCACGGCTGCCAATATAATGTGAGATGGCCCGGAACTCCCACAGTTCGTTGTCCGCTTGGCCTAGCACCTCCCGGAGCAGGTCAGCGTCGAATGTGACGAAGCCGTGGCGCCGCCCCGCCAGTCCGATCACAGCCTTGGCGTAAGACGCCAGGCCGAGATGGCCCCCCTCGTTCATGCGGTAGAGGACGGCCTGTAGCCAGACGCCCTCGACTGTGGTGGCATACCAGGCGAAGACGCGGTAGTTGAGGTCGTCGGACAGGAGAGCACAGCCCTTCTCCTTGGCCAGGAAGGCGGCGTCGAGAAACCGGGATCCGAAAATGTCTAGGGTCTGCCGGACTTCCGGGCCTAGGTCGTCAGGAAGCAGCACCGTCTCGATCTGACAGCCCGCCTCGATCTTCTCCTTGACCGCCTCCACGGCCGCGATCTGTCCGGCGACGCGTTCCGGGGTAATATCGTCCCGGTAGAACTGCCCATCCCGCCAGCCCATCGTCATCTGGCTGCTGCCGTAGTTCTCCTGCAGGTTCGCTTTCATGCGGTCGGCCATTCGCAAGGTCGATGCCGGCGTGTAGACCGTGCCGAACCACTCCTTGAGGACGGGGAAAAGGTCCAACTCGGCGGCAATCCAGGCCGTGTACGGATCGAGCACAACGCCCTTGCCTCGGCTCGCTCCAACGATCCTGAACGCCTCGGCGCGCTCGGCCGCGGTGCCGATGCACGTGCGGATTTCCTCGCCGAGGCTGCGGAGATACCAGGCGAATCCGACCGGGTCACCGCCGAGGCGGCGGGCCAACGCGGCGAGCGGCATGCCTTCGCGGTGTAGCAGCGCCATCCTGCGCTGCGCCTCGGACGTCTCCTTGACCACCTGCAGTGCAGCGTCCACGTTGCCGTCCTGCATGACGAAGCGCGTGAGCCCCGGTTTTCCCGGATAGCGTTGCTCGTACTCCTCGCTGATCACGAGGTGGATATGCAAGTATTTGCTCCTGACCTCGGCGACCCTCCATTCTTCAGGCTCGCCCACTGCCTTGGGGATGGTGAACGTGTCTCCGGCGCGCTTGCCCGTCACCATGACCGCCAGGCTGTGGTCCGGGGGATAGACCGTGGTCCCGAAAAGGTCTGGCCCCTCGTCAATGACGAACGCGCGACTTTCGCCGTTCGGGCCGGTGATCGAGACCCATGTGTCCGGGCCGGCCACCGAGGACTGGAGAAGCTCACTCTGGCTGGCCGACGAGAATACTAGGTAGACCAGAGACAAGGCTGCGACATGGTCGTCAGGGTGCCGCCGCTCGAGATTATAGGCCGCGACGAGCGCGCGGTCTGGCTCGCCCGCCTTAGCGACCTCATGGATAACGGCCGCCTGCTGCTGGACGTGTCCGGTGAGCCGGTCGAGCTTAAGGCCTTTGAAGACATTGCGCGCCTTGCCGGGCTTCCTGAGCCGACGATATGTCTCGGCGAGCCGATAGGCGACGTACGGGTCGTTTGGATCCTCCTTGTGGAGGCGGCGGAACATCCGTTGCGCGTCGAGAAGCCTGTTAGCGTTCAATAGGACCGTGGCGTGTGCCACCGCGACGCTACGCTTTGCCTGGAGGTCCGGCCGCACGTTTTCGAAGAAGTTCAGGTTCCGCTTCCGTGGCGGATACTCCTGGGCGTGCGCCATGGCGAGCCAGATGTATTCCTTCTCAAAGCCGTGGGCCGGCAAATACCCGTCGAGCAGGTCGATGACGTCGCTCGGCGAGCCGGATTGCTCCGCATAGTTCGCGACCATCAGGCGGGCGGCGATGTGGCTTTCGGGCGTGATGGCGGCGAGGGCGGCTCGATACGCCTCATCGGCGATGTCGGTCTCGCCCAGCATCATGGCTGTCTGCGCCACGAGCACCGATTGGCGCGGATGGCCTATGGCGGCCCGCTGGATAGCTTTCAACGCGTCGATGCCCGGATGCGTCTCCGGCTTTCGGAACGGCACCAGTGCGAGAGCGGTCTCGACCATCCCGCGCTCGTGCTCGGGGATGTTAGCCCGGCCGAAGGCCTCGACAGCGCCGTCGTCGTCTCCCAGTTGCATCAACAGGAGGCCGCGGTTGAACGCCAAATCGGGATCGTCCGGGAGAACATCGAGCAGCCGCCGGGCCAGATCGTATTTCCGGTTGTCCAGGGCAACGTAAACCGCGTTGGCTAAGACCTCCTTCTCGCCGATCTTCCGGTCGGCGATCTCAGTCGCCAGACCGAGCGCTTTCTCCTTGTCGTGCAGGAGATGGTACGCCACCATTGCTCCCGCGAGTGCCGGGACAGCGTCGTCATACTGCCGGGTCAGGAATGCGCTCGGCTTTGAGCGCCAGTAGGCGTCAAGCACCGTGGCAGCCGTCTTAAGCTCGTTCCGTATTGAGTCATTAATAATCCGGGTGCGTTGGATCTCCTCGTCCGCAACCGCTTGGTCGAGCGTCGCATAGGCGCTATAGACCTTCAGGGTCTCGCTGTCCGGATAAAGCTCAAGGCCGCGGCGCACCTTGGCATGCCAGATCTTGGATGCGCCACGACTACGCAAGAAGATGATCTCGCCGGCGATCACGGATTCCCGCTCGCGTAGGCCCAACGGGATGCCCTCGAGGCCGTCCTCGATCTCGGGGACCATGGCGGCGGCCTGCGGGATGTACGAAGCGGCAAGCTCATTCGCTGGATCAGCCCGCAAGACGGACCGGCCGAATTCTACGGCGGCCAGCGGGTCGCCACCCATCCACAAGCCCAGGATCTTGTTAGCGGCGGCACGCGGATCCTGTGGGGCGTGGTCATAAGCCTCAAGCCACCAGCGCGACGCCGCCTCGAGGTTGTCGCTGGCGAAATGCTGGAAAGCGATGTTGGCCTTGATCCGGAATAGGATCATTCCGCTCGGATTGGAAGGAAGGCGTGCCAGCAGCCCCTCGAAATCCTTGAGGGCCTCGCGAGGATCCTTGTGGCGCGCTTCGTCCCTGAGCCGGTCGATTTCCTGATTCAGGAACGCTTCGAACGGGTTCAATGACGGAGGTCCGTCTCCAGATACAATGCGCGCGTCCGCTCCATGCGTGGCGAAGAGGCCTCGTTGCAGCATCTGATTAACGACGGCCGTCGCGACATCGTCGGGATTGACGCCGGTCCCAATCTGGATCGTGCTGGCACCGCCGTTCGTGGAGACCGAGACGCTTGCGTTGATGGTCTGGACAAGATGGAAGGAGGTCGGCGCGCCGTCGACGTCCTCCGACGGCGCGCCGGTCAGTTTCCCGGCTTGTCCCGGTTCCCCATTGTCAGGTCGCTGAGCGTGAAGTCTCCGCCGACCTTTGCCTTGACGCCAATGTCCTGGGCGTTCTTGATGTTCGTCAGGAGGACATTTCCGGCGACGTCCAGATCCAGGTCGATCTGGGCCCGCTGGACGGCAGCCTGGGCGTTCGGATCTGCCTTCAGCGCCGAAAGGAGTGCTTGGACGCTCTCCTGTAATTCGAACGTGTCCTCGTTTGGAATGGTGGTAATCGCGGCCGCGAGTTCAGCGCGTCCTTCCTCGCGAGTTGCCTCATTACCAATCTTGTCGGCGGCTCGCCCCACCGATCGACCGAAGATACCAGCGAGGGTGGTCTTAAACTTGTTATAGATGTCTTTTGTCGCTTCTTCGACCGTAGCCGACGCAGCTACGATCGCACCTGCCTCAACTGCTTTGAGCAGCAGGGGAATATCGATGGCTTCAATCATGCAGAGGAACTCAGAAAAGGTTACCCAAGTCCATATAATGGCTGGCGAAACGAAATAGAAGGACGTTGGGACGGCTCACGGCCAAGAAGTCCTGGTAAGTCTCGCGGGTCACGCAGTGAGAATCAGCTAGATCGATCTTTGAGCCGTCGCGCCGGGTGCTCTTGATCAAGGGGCGCCTATTAGACGAGATTACGCAAAGGATAAGTTCTACAATAACACCACAAACACGCCATTACAAACTTCTTATTGGACTGATGATCGCGTCTCCTGTTTAACCGCGATAACGCAGCGCATCGACCAGCAGGGAGAAGGCCGGCGTGGGTTGGCGACGGCTCGGATAGTACAGGTGATAGCCTGAGAACGGCGGGCACCAGTCCTCCAGAACCCCGACCAGCCGTCCATCGGCAACACAGGCCTGAACCCGATCCTCGAGCAGGTACGCCAAGCCATACCCGGCCACTGCCGCCTCAAGGGCCATGAGCGAGGTGTTGAACACGAGCCGCCCTTCGACCTTCACGTTCACTTCCCGGCCGCCCTTCTCGAACTCCCATGTCAGGAGACCACCGGATTGCATACGCAGACCGATGCAGTCGTGCGCGGTCAGGTCCTCCGGTGTCTTGGGCTGCGATCGACTTGCAAGGTAGGACGGTGCGCCGACGACCGCCATGCGCGTGTCTGGCCCGATCCGGACGGCCACCATGTCCTTTGCCACCTGTTCGCCGAGCCGTACGCCGGCATCGTATCGCCCCGCCACGATGTCGGTCAGGCCGTTGTTGATGTCGATTTCTACCTTGATGTCCGGATAGTCCGGCAGCAGCCGCTCCAACGCAGGCCAGAGAACAGTATGAGCCGCGTGCTCGCCCGCCGTGATGCGGATGGTCCCCGCAGGCCTCTCCCGGAACTCGCTCAGGGCCGCCAACCCGGCCTCGATCTCGTCAAGGAGCGGCCCCATCGTCATGAGCAGGCGCTCCCCCGCCGGGGTTGGCGCGACGCTGCGGGTGGTGCGGGTCAGGAGCCGAAGTCCGAGCTGTGCCTCGAGCCCGCGCACCGTGTGGCTCAGCGCCGACTGTGAGACGCCGAGCTTCGTCGCCGCCTTCGTGAAGCTCTGCTCCCGCGCCACGGCCACGAAGGCTTGGAGGTCGTTGATGGTATCCCGCGGCATTCATGAAAGTCCTTCATAGGTTCATGCGTTTTTTAGCAGGTAGTTGGGGGTAGTCCCAATCACTAGATCGTTGGCTGTCACCTCATCTGCCGCCCTTGCGCTCCTGAGGCTCACCCAACGGAGAATGGACATGCAAAAGCGAACACTCGGCAGGACCGGGCTGGAAGTCTCCGCGCTCGGCCTCGGCTGCATGGGCCTGAGCCACGGCTACGGCCCCGCCACGGACACCCAAGATGCGGTCAGGCTCATCCGCACCGCCTTCGAGCGCGGTGTGACCTTCTTCGACACCGCGCAGGTCTACGGCCCGTTCACCAACGAAGAGGTGGTCGGCGAGGCGCTGGAGCCGATCCGCGGCCAAGTGGTGATCGCCACCAAGTTCGGCTTCGAGCTGCCCAGCCCCGACGGGCAGCAGAACCTGAACAGCCACCCGGACACCATCCGGCAGTCCGTCGACGGGTCGCTGAAGCGCCTGCGGACCGACGTGATCGACCTCCTCTACCAGCACCGGGTCGATCCGAATGTCCCGATCGAGGATGTCGCCGGGACCGTGAAGGACCTGATCGCCGAGGGCAAGGTCAGGCACTTCGGCCTGTCGGAGGCCGGCCCCGGAACAGTCCGCCGGGCGCATGCCGTCCAACCCGTCACCGCCCTGCAAAGCGAGTATTCCCTGTGGTGGCGCGAGCCGGAGAACGAAATCATCCCGACGCTGGAGGAGCTGGGCATCGGCCTGGTGCCGTTCAGCCCGTTGGGCAAGGGCTTCCTCACGGGGACCATCAACGCCGACACCCAGTTCGACGGCAAGGACTTCCGTACCGTCGTGCCCCGCTTCTCGCAAGAAGCCCGCAAGGCAAACCAGGGGCTTATCGATCTCCTCGGGCGGATCGCATCCGAGAAGCAGGTCACCCCGGCCCAGATCGCCCTGGCCTGGCTGCTGGCGCGCAAGCCCTGGATCGTGCCGATCCCCGGAACGACGAAGCTCCATCGACTCGACGAGAACATCGGCGCGGCCGATGTCGAACTGACCCCCGACGAGTTGCAGAGGATCGATGAAGCCCTCTCCACGCTCACGGTGCACGGAGACCGCTATCCGGCTCACCTGCAAGCGCGCGTCGGCCGCTGAACCAGACACATAGGATACAGGATATGCAAAAGCGTAAGATCGGGAACCTTGAGGTCTCCGCGCTCGGTCTCGGCTGCATGGGCATGAGCGCCAATTATGGTCCGCCCGCAGACAGGCAGGCGATGATCGGCCTCATCCGGACAGCGGTGGAGCGTGGCGTTACCTTCTTCGACACCGCCGAGGTGTATGGCCCGTTCACCAATGAGGAGCTGGTTGGCGAGGCGCTCGCGCCTGTCAGGAGCCAGGTGGTTGTTGCGACCAAGTTCAGCTTCGAGCTCGACCCGGCCACCAAGGAGCGCCGCGGTGGCGTCAACAGCCGGCCCGAGCACATCAAGGCCGTCGCGGATGCCTCCCTCAAGCGCCTGAACACCGACGTGATCGACCTCCTCTACCAGCACCGGGTCGATCCAAACGTACCGATCGAGGACGTCGCCGGCGCGGTCCAGGACCTGATCCAGGCCGGCAAGGTTCGGGCCTTCGGGCTCTCGGAGGCCGGGGCGCAGACAATCCGCCGTGCCCACGCCGTCCAGCCGGTGGCGGCGGTCCAGAGCGAGTATTCCCTCTGGTACCGGGGGCCGGAGACGGAGATCCTGCCGACCCTTGAGGAGCTCGGCATTGGGTTCGTGCCCTTCAGCCCGTTGGGCGCGGGCTTCCTCACCGGCAGGATCGACACCTCCACGACGTTCGACAGCTCGGACTTCCGCAACAGCGTTCCTCGCTTCTCGCCCGAAGCCCGGGAGGCGAACCTCGCACTCGTCGACCTCCTCAAGGACGTGGCCGCGAGGAAGGGCGCTACGCCCGCCCAGATCGCACTCGCATGGCTGCTCGCGCAGAAGCCCTGGATCGTGCCGATCCCCGGCACCACCAAGCTGCATCGTCTGGAGGAGAATCTCGGATCGACCGAGGTCGAGCTCACGGCCGACGATCTCAGCGAGATCGATGCCGCTGCGTCACGGATCGAACTCAAGGGCGAACGGCTGCCTGAGGGTGCACTGAAGATGACCGGGCTCTGATCGCACGCGAGCCAGGATGATGCTCCGGTTCTCATTCGATGCCATCGGAAGCACCTGGGAGATCGATACGCCGTCGCCGCTGGAGATCCACACGCGACGGCGGATCCTCAAACGGATTGAGCGGTTCGACGTGACTTACTCGCGGTTCCGGCCGGACTCGCTGGTCTCGCGGATTGCGTCTGCGCCTGACGGTGGGAGCTTCACCTTCGCAGAGGACGCGGTCGCTCTCTTCGATCTCTATGATCGGCTGCATGCCTGCACAGACGGTGCGGTCGATCCGCTGATCGGGCGTGACCTCGAACTGCTCGGCTACGACCGGACCTACTCCCTGACGCCGGACATGGCCGGGCTGCACAGCCATTCCCGCGCGAGGTCACGCTGGTCCAGGGATGTCCGACGCGCAGGCAGAACACTGATCACCCGGAGTCCGCTCGTCATCGACGTCGGTGCGGCCGGCAAGGGATACCTCATCGACATCGTCGCCGACATCCTGCGCGAGGAAGGATTCACGAGCTTCCTCGTCGACGGCAGCGGAGACCTGCGCCATGCAGGCGACGATGCCCTACGGATCGGACTGGAGCATCCCCTCGACGCCGGGCTCGCCATCGGCGTGGCGCACCTGAAGGATCGCGCCCTGTGCGCCTCGGCCGTGAACCGACGTGCGTGGGGAGACGGCCTGCATCACGTGATCGACGGGCGCACCGGAGCGCCAACCCGCGACGTGATCGCGACTTGGGTCGTCGCGGACGACACGGCGACAGCCGACGGGCTGGCGACGGCGCTCTTCTTCGTTCCGGCAGAGCGCCTCGCGCCTGCATTCCGGTTCTCCTGGGCACGGATGTTCGCCGACGGGCGTGCCGAAATCTCCACCGACTTCGACGGCGAACTCTTCACCTGAACGGAAGGACAGCGACGTGACGATCGGAAACAGAATGAAGCGGATGACCATGATCCCGGCGGCCCTGCTGCTGGCCGGAGCCTTGAGCTCCGAGCCGAGAGCGGAGGCAGCGCCAACAACCACCCGGGTAGGCATACCCGCGCCTCAGTCCCAGCGGAACCGCTATGCGGACGGCACCTACACCGCGACCGGACAGTATGGCGGCGGACCCTCCTTCATCACGGTCAAGGCGACCCTGGCCAACGGCGTCATCACCGCCGTGGAGGTGATCCCGCACGCGACCGTTCCCCGGTCGCTCGAGTTGCAGCGGCGTTTCGCGGCAGCCGTGCCGAGGGTCGTCGTCGGCAGGCCGATCGATCAGGTGAACGTCGGCAAGCTCGCGGGATCCAGCAACACGCCCAAGGGATTCAATGCCGCGATCCGGCAGATCAGGGACCAGGCCGCCCGATGATCGGCATGGATACCTACCGGGCGTCTCATGAAAGATCTTCATAGGCTCATGCGGCATTCCATGTCTAATCGATCGCAGTCACCGTGGTTACATTTGAACCAGGCCACCTACGCTCCCGCAGTCATTCGCAGGGGAAGCAGCCCACAGCCATCGGTTGAGAGGACATCCATGAGATCGAAGAACCGGACATTGTCCGCTGCCCTCCTGCTGTTCTCCACCGGCATCGTCGCATCGGCTGGAGTCAATGCCCAGCAAGCGAACAGGCCCGAGCCGCTGGCGATCCAGGAGCAGGGTAGCTTCGCCGCCGGTGGAACGGTCACGACGAACCCGGGCACCTTCAATCCCCTGAAGCCGCTGGATCCTGCCGGGCAAACCTATCACGGCGATCATGCCTACGCGTTCTACCAGGTTCCTGTGAATGCCCGGAGACTTCCGCTCGTCATGTGGCACGGCGCCGGACAGTCCGCGAAGACGTGGGAGACGACGCCGGACGGCCGTGAGGGCTTCCAGAACATCTTTCTGCGCCGCCGCTTTGCCACCTATCTCGTTGACCAACCGCGCCGTGGCGATGCGGGACGGAGCATGGTCGAGGCCACCGTCAAGCCGACCCCCGACGAGCAGTTGTGGTTCAACCAGTTCCGCGTCGGCCTCTGGCCGAACTACTTCGACGGCGTGCAGTTCGCCCGCGATCCCGAGACCCTCAACCAGTACTTCCGCGCGATGACGCCGAACACCGGACCGTTCGACATGAACGTCGTCTCCGACGGGGTCTCCGCCCTGTTCGGCCGGATCGGTCCGGGCATCCTTGTCACGCACTCGCAGAGCGGCGGCCCCGGTTGGCTGACCGCGATCAAGAACCCGAACGTCAAGGCCATTGTGTCCTTCGAGCCCGGCAGCAGCTTCGTGTTCCCGGAGGGCGAGGTGCCACCTCCGATGCAGGATGCCTTCGACACCCTCCAGGGCGTATCCGTTCCCATGTCCGAGTTCATGGCCCTGACGCGGATCCCGATCGTCATCTACTACGGGGACAACATTCCCGATCAACCGATGACCATGCCGGCGCAGGACAGTTGGCGTGCGCGCTTGGCCATGGCCAGGCTCTGGCGGGATACGGTCAACAGGCATGGGGGCGACGTGACCGTCGTGCACCTGCCGGAGATCGGTATCAGGGGCAATACCCACTTCCCGTTCTCTGACCTTAACAACATTCAGATCGCCGATCAGGTGTCGAAGTTCCTGACCGAGAAGAAGCTGGACTGACCCACCTCTGCGGGCCCGCTGGGCCCTTCGAGAGCAGCCGTAAAGTGGGGCCGCCATACATCCAATGGAGCCAAACATGAAAAAGTCAGAAACCTTCAAGGCCGATGAAGCAACGGCTCGTCCAAGCCGCACGGCTGATCCCAACCGTCGCAGCTTCCTGTTCGCGGCAGCGGGTGTGGCCGCAGCGCCAATGGTCGCTGGCACGTCTTTCCCGGCGAGCGCCCAGCAGGGCGCGCAAGGTGCCGGCAATCGCGGCCAGGGTTCCGTCGCTGCAACCGTGACGGGCCGCCGCAAGCTCGGCTCGTTGGAGGTCTCCAGCATCGGCCTCGGCGTCCAGAACATGCATCGGACCTACCAGACGACGATCCCCAGCCGGCCCGAGATGATCAACATCATCCGGACGGCCTTCGACCGGGGCGTTACCTTCTTCGACACGGCGGAGGCTTACGGCCCCCACGAGTGCGAGCGGATCCTCGGCGAAGCCATCGCATCGTTCCGCGACAAGGTTGTCATCACATCCAAGTTCGGCTGGGACGTCGATCTGGAGACCGGAGAGCGGCGCCCGGGTCTCGTCAGCCGTCCGGAGCGCATCAAGGCGGCCGTCGAGGGCATGCTGAAGCGCCTGCGGACCGATCGCATCGATCTTCTCTACCAGCACCGCGTCGATCCGCAGGTGCCAATCGAGGATGTCGCCGGCGCGGTCAAGGAGCTGATGGCGCAAGGCAAGGTCCTGCACTGGGGCCTGTCCGAGATGGGGCTGAACACGCTGCGCCGGGCTCATGCGGCGCTGCCCGTCACCGCCGTTCAGAACGAATACTCGATGCTGTGGCGCGGACCGGAGGAAGCGGTCATCCCGCTCTGCGAGGAGCTCGGCATCGGCTTCGTGCCGTGGAGCCCGCTCGGCGTGGGCTTCCTGACCGGTGCCATCGATGCCAGGACGCGGTTTGCGCAAGGCGACATCCGCGGGATTGAATCCCGCTTCTCACCGGAGAACCTGCCCCACAATCTGGCGCTCGTTGCGCTGCTGAAGAGCTGGGCCGAACGCAAGCAGGCCACTCCGGCGCAGATCGCCCTGGCCTGGCTGATGGCGCAGAAGCCCTGGATCGTTCCGATCCCGGGCACGACCCAGATGGCGCACATGCTCGAGAACATCGGCGCGTCCGCGGTGCAGTTCACGGCGTCCGAGTTGACCGAATTGAACCGCGCCGTCTCCGCGATCCAGGTCCGGGGCGCGCGTCTCCCCGACGCAGTGCTGGTCTTCTCGGGCGTGGAAGCGCCTCCAAGGACCTGAACCACTCCTGACGATGAAGAGATCATGAAGGGGCGTACCGAGGATGCTCCTTCCAACCTTTCTTGACGCCAACCGATGCGAGGTCCTTTGTGAAGTCCCCGAGAGTACGTCTTCCGTTGATTGCCCTAACCTCTGCCGCCGTCATGCTGGCCGCCTGGCAGGCCACTGCCGAGAGCAATCGCGTGACGTTTCCGAGCCTTGAGAAGCTGGTCCACTACACGACGGTCCGGCGCGGCAACGTGACGGAACACATCATGACCACGCCGGAAGCCATCGAGGCGGTCAAGAAAGGGCAGCCGATCCCGACAGGGACGCACTTCGTGCTGGTCGACTACCGCGAGGGCGAGGTCTTCCGGTACTTCGTCATGCAGAAGGGTGACGGATGGGGCGGGGATTACGACGAACGCCGCCGCACCGGCGACTGGCAGTTCCAGTGGTTCAAGCCCGACAGGACCATCAACATGAGCGAGAACACCGCCCGTTGCCAGTCCTGCCACCAGAGCCAGGCTGCAAGCGAGTACCTTTACACGGGCTACCGCATTCCCCGGTTCAACGGCACGCCGATCGAATGAACCCGGGAGGCAAACCGTGAGCTCCATGTTCCTGACGCGGCTGGCGTTCGACCTGATCGCCGCCGGCCTGCTGCTGCTCGGCCTCGCCTACTGGTGGCTGGGCAACACGGCGCACGAGCTGACCGGCACGGGGATGTTCCTGCTCGTTATCATGCACAACGTCTTCAATCGGCGGTGGTACGGCAGGATTTCCAAGGAGAAACGTCATGGGCGCGGGCTATTCAACATCGGGGTCACCCTGCTGCTGCTGGTCGCGATGCTGGCGCTGCTCGTGACAAGCGTCCTGATCTCCAACACGCTGTCGGGCTTCATGTCTGCCTATGGCGGCTTCACCGTGCGGCAGATCCATACCCTCGCCGCCTACTGGGTCCTCGTCATCGTCTCCGTTCATCTAGGCCTGCGCTGGCCAATGATCGTGGGATTGATGCGCAACTTGTTCGGCATCTCGAAGGCGAGCACCGTACGAACCACCGCACTTCGGGCAGCAGCCTTCGCCATCGCGATCCATGGCGTCTGGAGTTCCTTCGAGCTGGGACTCGGCACCAAGCTTGCCATGCAGGTCACCCTCGACTGGTGGAACTTCGAGGAGTCGGTCCTGGGCTTCTTCGTCCACTGCATCGCGGTCGCAGGGCTCTACATGGCCCTGACCTACTACGGGATGAAATGGCTCCAGCACCGGAGGAGCATGACCTCATCGATCGGGCCCGGGACGGAGATCACGCGAGGGCTGAAGACCGCCACGCACCCCGACCGCTCGACGGCGGTCAACGATCAACAGGCTATCGGGTAAATCGCACATGGGCATCCTCGCATTGCCGTCCGCCACCATAGCGCTCTCCCTGTTCCTGGTGTCGGCCTGCGCGGCGGCGAAAGCAACCGAGGCCGCCTTGGCGCATGACAAGCCCGGTGGGAGCAGAGAGCAGGCGACGGGCGGAGCCAGGGCGGCCTCCTTGTCCGCCACCAGCCGCATCCGGGACATCCTGAACAATCCGGCGTTCGCCGGATTCGGTCGGCGGATATTGCCTTGGGACGACCGTCCCTATGACGAGAACATGCCGCTGGCCGAGATCGGCTCGCTCCTACCGTACCACACGCAGGTCCGTCCCGAGACCGTGGTGGGATCGTTGAACCGCATGATCGACGATGTCGGCAAGGGCAGGACCGTCTTCTACGACATCTACACCGAGGCGCAGAAGCGGGCCGATCCGACGAAGGAACATACCGGGCTGTTCTTCTTCAGCGGCAGGCCGGGAGCACCTTTCGCGGTGATTTCGCCCGGGGGCGGGTTTTCTTATGTCGGCTCCGTCCACGAAGGCTTCCCATATGCCGCCGAGATCAGCCGCAAGGGCTACAATGCCTTCGTCTTGAAGTACCGGGCCGGACAAGGCGGCGCGATTGCCACCCAGGATCTGGCTGCGGCCATCACGTACATCTTCGAGAATGCCGAAGCCCTCGGGGTTGGTACTCAAGGCTATTCCCTGTGGGGCAGTTCCGCGGGAGCGAGAATGGCAGCATCGATCGGCTCGCACGGCGTCGCCCGTTTCGGCGGCAAGGACCTGCCGAAGCCATCGGCCGTTGTTATGGCCTACACGGCCCATTCAGACCACTCAGCCGACGAGCCTCCGACCTTCGTGGCCGTCGGCGAGCAGGATGGGATCGCCCCTCACTCTGCGATGGAACGGCGGATTGCGGCGCTGCGCAAGTCCGGCACGGAGGTGGAATACCGGAAGTACCCGAACCTCGGACACGGCTTCGGACCTGGCACCGGTACGAGTGCCGAAGGGTGGCTCGTCGATGCCATCCGGTTCTGGGAACGACAATAGTCGATCGACGTCTCACCGATAGTTCTAGGGTGGCAGAGGCCATCCAGAGTCAGCACTGGGTCGACCTGGGAAATCTGCTGCCCCTTTCGGAAGGTCTAGTATTCCTGTCTGAAGCGGGCATTGGATCAGGCAGGTGCCGTAGGGGCGCGATTGTTTCGGAGCCCAAGGTAGGCCAAGGGCGGACTGCCGAACGCGCGCTTGAACATGATCGTGAATGCCGCCGGGTTCTCGTACCCCAGATCCATCGCCACCGTGGTCACGGCTTCGCCGGCAGCCAGGCGCGGCATGGCGCACAGCAGGCAGGCTTGCTGCCGCCAGGCCATGAAGCTCAGGCCGGTCTCGCGTCGGAAGAGCCGCGTGAAGGCGCGCCTGCTCATGCCGAGGGCCGTGCTCCAGTCGTCGATGGTCTCGTGGACGGCCGGCTGCTGAATGAATTGCCGACAGCGCTCCGCCAGAGGGCCGTCGGTTGGATAGTGCAGCGACAGCGGCAGGATCGGCAGTTGCTGCATCTCGTGCCGGATCAATTCCATCAGCGCTCCGGCACGACCGTCCAGCTCGTACTCCAGGGGCAGGTTCAGGGCCTCAGTCATGAGGCTGCGCATGAACGGCGAGATGCCAACCACCTGGCAGCGCTCCGGCATGCCGGAAACCGCATCCGGCTCCGGATACAGGCTCTGCATGCTGACCGTCCCGACCATCCGCACGTGATGCACGGTCCCGGGCGGGATCCACATCCCCCGCTGTGGCGGCATGACGTAGGTGCCCTCCGGCGTCGTCAGCACGATCACGCCTGACGCGCTGGAGATTAGTTGGCCGCGCCGATGATGGTGCGGCTTGATGGTGAACCGATCCGGATAGACGCGGCCGAGGGCAAGGATCGGCCGGGGCACGTGGTCAACCGTGTCAATGTGGAGGTTCCGCATGTGGCCCACTCTCATACTACTTAGGCCCAACAGTGGTGGCAGGCCGTATCTGCGCTCTGTATCGTGGTGTCACGTCGGCCGCAAGTGCTTTGCCCAAACCATCCCGTGATCGAGAGAAGAACTGAACGTGTCCAGCGAAGCATTACCCCTGAGCGCAAAACCAAAAGGAACGGTTTTTCCGGTCCTCATCTCTGCCAGCGTCTGCCATATGCTGAACGATATGCTTCAGGCCTTGCTGCCTGCTGTATATCCGATCTTGCAGGGTGACTTTAATCTCAGCTTCGCGCAGATCGGGTTGCTGACCTTTGTCTATCAGCTCACGGCGTCGATCTTTCAGCCGTTCATTGGCCTCTACACGGACCGGCGGCCGATGCCCTACTCGCTGCCGCTCGCCATGGTGTCCTCGATGAGCGGGCTGCTCACACTCGCCTTCGCGACGAACTATGAGACCCTGCTCGCCGGGGCCGTGCTGCTGGGCCTTGGCTCATCCATCTTCCACCCTGAAACCTCGCGGATTGCCCGCCTGTCCTCCGGCGGGGCGCACGGCCTGGCTCAGTCCCTGTTCCAGGTTGGGGGCAACTTCGGCTCAGCGCTGGGTCCGCTGGCCGCCGCGTTCATCGTCCTGCCGCGCGGCCAGCACGGCCTCGTATGGTTCGCCATTGCCGCCGTGGCGGGCATCATCCTCCTGACCGGGCTGGCCCATTGGTACCAGTCGAACGGGCACGCAGTTCGCCCGGCGAACAAGGCGCCCGCGCGTCATCCCACGCTAACGCGGGGACAGGTCTCACGCGCCATGGCGATCCTGCTCGCGCTGCTGTTCTCGAAATGGGTTTATCTGGCGCTGTTCACCAACTACTACACGTTCTTCCTGATCGAGCGTTTCCAGCTCTCCACCAAGAACGCGCAAATCCTTCAGTTCGTGTTCTTCGCAGCCGTGGCGGGTGGCACGATCGCGGGCGGTCCGATCGGCGACAGGCTCGGCCGCAAGGTCGTGATCTGGGTCTCGATCCTCGGGGTGCTGCCCTTCACGCTGATCCTGCCGCATGTCGGCCTGACAGCGACGGTGCTCCTGAGTGTGGTCATTGGCCTTCTCATGTCATCGGCGTTCCCGGCGATCGTGGTCTACGGGCAGGAGCTGATGCCCGGCCGCGTCGGCATGGTCTCTGGCCTGTTCTTCGGGTTCATCTTCGGGGTCGGCGGCATTGGCGCAGCCTTGCTGGGATGGGTGGCCGACTGGAAGGGTCTGTGGTTTGCCTTCCTGATCTGCTCGTTCCTGCCGGCAATCGGAATCCTGACAGCCTTCCTGCCGAACCTCCATGAGCCCAAGCCCAAAATGTCCTAGACGGTGACGACAGCGCTCGGATTTGCCCGCCTGAACGGACACACGAGACTTGATCGGTGAAGAAACCAGACCTGTAACGTGACGCACAAGCAGAAACTGAATGATGCGAGAGATGACATCCCCTTCCTGAAGAACGAGATCTACGTCGACAACGCCTCGGTGTCGCCATTGCCAAGGCGCGTTCAGGCCGCGAGCGAGCATTGCAATACGATCATCTCGGAACAGCTCCGGGACGCCAAGGAGATCGCGAAGCCTTACTTCGACAGGGGCCGGACGCTCGCGGCAAAGCTTGTGGGTTCGTCACCGCAGAATGTCGCCTATTTCCAGAATACGTCCCACGGCCTCCCCCTGGTGGCCCTCGGTGTCGATTGGCGCCCCGGCGACAACCTGATCGTCTGCGCACAGGAGTTCCCGGCGAACTATCTGTGCTGGATCCAGTTAGCCGCGATGGGCGTCGAGGTTCGGCAGGTAACCTCTCCCGGCGGGAGGCTGGAGCCAGACCTCATTCGGGAAGCCATGGATGACCGTACCCGCGTCGTCGCCGTGAGCCATGTCCAGTTCTACAGCGGCTTTCGGGTCGACGTGTCTGCCTTGGGAGACCTCTGCTCCGAGTGCGGCGCACTGCTGGTCGTCGACGGCACCCAGTCAGTCGGGGCCCTTCAACCTCGATGTCGGAGCCGCGGGAATAGACGTCCTGGTGGTGAATGCCCATAAGTGGCTCATGGGTCCTCGCGGCATTGGCTTCGCGACGTTTTCCGACCGAGCACTTGAGCAGGTCACGCCCAGGGTCGTGGGCTGGATGAGCGTCAATAATCCGTTCGCGTGGAATCGGGCGCTGGATTTCTTGCCTGATTCGCGGCGGTTCGAGTCGGGAACGCCGAGCGGAACCGGCATCTTCAGGCTCACCGAACGCCTGGCCCAGATCGACGAGTTCGGGATTGACTGGATCGAGGACAGGATCCTCCGGTTGAACGAGCTGCTCTGCGAGCAAGCGCTGCGCCAGGGAATCCAGCCGGTCTACCAGTTCGAGCGCTCGAACCGGTCAGGGATTACCCTTTTGCAGAACCCAGGGACAGCCGTCGCGGAGCTGCATTCGTTGCTGGCGGCGAACGGAGTCTATGCCAGCATCCGCAGCGGCGCGATCAGGATAGCACCTCATTACTACAACACATTCGAGGAGATGGAGCGCATCATCTTCATCATGACCTATGCGAACTAGGTCTCGCGGTGAAAACCTTGGGTAACGAGGCGGGACTGAATTGCTCTTTACGCTTGCCGCCAGCCCGCTGGAAACCTGACCCATGCTGTTTGCCGTTCTTCTGCAAGATGACCCGGAGCGCCTGCACCTTCGGGAAGGTCACCGTGACGAGCATCTGGCCTATGTCGCTGCCCAAGGCGGCAGGATCATTGCCGTCGGGGCCCTTCGCCCGCAGCCCGAGGATGAGCCGCAAGGGGCCTTGTGGCTCGTCCATGCTGACACGAAGGAAGCGGCACAAGCACTCGTGGAGGGCGACCCGTTCTTCAAGTTGGGGCTGCGCCGATCCGTCTATATTTTCCACTGGAGAAAAGGCGTCTGGTCGGAGCCGTTTGCCCGGTGCATGAGCACGATAGACGGCGAGACCAATACCTGAGTTGTGCCGGAGCTAATGTCGGTTCAGGGTCAAAGTGTAACGTTGGGTGGACCAAATGAACGTCCGCTCGTCGCGCTTGTGCAGAAATTCAGTGTACTTCCGGAACGTGCCAGAAGCGGCCGTTCGTAACGCCACGTCAGCAAAGACCAACAGACTTGATCCAGCCCGTCGGCTGGACTCGGCCTTCATTCCTGCAGCCGGGACAACAAGCTGCCTTAGAGTTCCGGAGGCCATTGATGGACTGTCGAGTGTCAACTCATGTGGATGGAGCGAGGGGACGACAGCCTGCCGAGCACTATTCCGGGATTCCAGCCGTTCTCAAAGCCGCGAAGAGCCGCTCGCGAAACTGCCGGTCTTGGTGCGGGATCTGGCGGTCCGCGACAGTGATCGTCTGCTTTGGGTCCTGCGCAAGCAGCCTCTGCCCGACCACTCGCGCCTCCTCCACCCGGCCAAGCTCAACCAGGGTCACTATGAGAGCTCGCAGCCCCGCCAGGAAGTTAGGTAGCTCCTGAACTGCCTTACGAGCCCACGTCAACGCTTCCTCAGGGCGGCCAGCCCCCAGCAGCGCGAGGCTGTGTCCCACGGAATAGCCCATCAAGGGATCAAATGGGCTCAGGCGGTTCTCTCTTTCGAAGTGGTCTATCGACGTGATCCAATCCCCCACCCAGGCACGTATCAAGCCGCTGTTTCCGTAAGCCGATGCTAAGTTCGGATTCAGCATTAGCGCGCGGTCAATTGCGGCGAGCGCGGTCTCAAAATCACGCGCCAGAAATGCCACCGCAGTTCCCGCTCTGCTCAAGGTCGTCGGATCGTCGTGATGGTCAGCCAACGCTTCTCGGGCCAACTGAATGCCTGCCTCAACTTCCGCCTGGTCTGCCCAGTTTTGTGCAAATCGAAGGTTATAGATGACGGCGCCCAGAGCTTTGGCCGAGGAGTAGTTCGGGTTCAGCTCCAGAGCGCGACCGAGCAGCCGCAGGGCCTCGTCACTCGCAGGTTTGGTGTGCGCATAATAATGGGCCAGGGCCTGCATGTAGAGGTCGTAGGCGTCGAGATCATGGGTCGGCTTCGCGGAGGCCCGCTCGATCTCCGCCCGGCTGATGCTCGGCTCAATGGCTCCGACGACACTCTCCGTGATGCGGTCCTGCAAGTCGAAGATGTCGGCGAGTTCGCCGTCGAACCTGTCAGCCCAGACGTGCCGCCCATTGGCTGCTTCAATCAATTGCCCCGTGACCCGAACCCTGCTCCCGGCCTTGCGGATGGAACCCTCCAGCACGTAGCGCACGCCGAGTTCCCGGCCGACCTGTCGGATATCCACGGACCGGCCCTTATAAGTGAAGGACGAGTTCCGGGCGATCACGAAGAACCAGCGCACGCGGGACAGGGCGGTGATGATGTCTTCGACCACTCCATCGGCAAAGTACTCCTGCTCCGGGTCGCCACTCATGTTGGTGAAGGGCAGGACGGCCAAGGAAGGCCGGTCAGGAAGGGGCAGGGCCGGCCGCGTGTTGGGGCTACCGGTATTCGTAGGAGCGGCCCGAAGGCTATAGATCCTCACCGGCCTGGTGATGTTCTTGACCTGCTGCTCCCCGCGGTCCTCGAAGGAGTACGGCAGCTTGTCCCGGACCTCCTCGTAGACCTTACCCGAAACCCAGATTCCTCCAGGCTCCGCCAACTGCTCCAGTCGGGCTGCGACATTCACCCCGTCGCCGTAGATGTCCCCATCGGCTTCAATGATGATGTCGCCCAGGTTAATACCGATCCGGAGCTCGAGGGCCTTGGAAGATTCCCCGGAGCCCGCGGCAGCAAGGCACTCCTGAATCTCTTTGGCGCATCGGACGGCCTCGACGGGGCTGGAGAACTCGACCAGGATGCCGTCGCCAGTGGTCTTTACCACGCGCCCTAGGTGGTCATGGACCTTCGGCTCGAGCACCTCCCGACGCAGGTCCTTGATCCTCGACAAGGTTCCTTCCTCGTCCTGCCCCATCATGACGGAAAAACCCACCACGTCAGCCGCGAGGACCGCCGCAAGTCGCCTTTGGGTCTTCTGATCCGCAGGAGTTGCCATCCTATCCTGCCATGCACGTTTCGAGGGTCGATCGTGCTTCGCCAGACGCGCTCCGTCCAGAGGCAATATGGTGGCATCTCTCGGCGGCTTCGGGACGGCGAGGTTCGGAATCGCCCCCTGCCAGCGGTGCCTTGCAAGATCAAAATCCCTCTTCTCTCCAGGCACTTACTGGCTGCGCCGTGGTCTTTGCTGCCGAATGCCGCAAGGTAGCGCGTGAGGGTCCGCGCGATGAGCAGGAATAAGTTACGGCTATAGAGCCGATTGGAAGCATCGCTCCGAATCGAAAGCCGTGAAGGTCCGGAAGGGGTCAACCTGAGCCGTTGGGCGTGGCCTTATGAAGATCAGCTTACCCTTTGGCTACGGAAGTTCGGCTTACTTCCGCCTCGTGCCATCAACCGACATTCGTAGCATCGTCGCCCTGGATGTGGGCGCCCCAAGTTCCCCGGGATTGCATCGAAGTCGCGTTGCTCCCTTCGCTACGGTCCATCTACGCTCGCAGCCCGGCCAAGCGCAGTGGTCCTGACCCGTTAAATTGGTCCATTGGGAGGACAACATTTTCGGGCATTTTGATCCATGAGGAGGGTCAGTGCCATGAAGAAGTCGCGCTACACGGAGGAGCAGATCGCCTTTGCGCTGCGGCAGGCGGAGAGCGGTACGCCAGTGGCCGAGGTGATCCGCAAGATGTGCATCACCGAGCCCACCTTCTACCGCTGGAAGAAGCAGTTTGCCGGCATAGGCGTGGCCGAGATCCAGCGTCTGAAGCAGCTTGAGGATAAGAATGCCCGGCTTAAGCGGCTCGTGGCGGATCTGACCCTCGACAAGACCATGCTGCAGGACGTGCTCAAAAGAAAGTGGTGAAGCCCGTCGTTCGACGTGAGGTCGCAGGCCAGATGAGAGGTAGTCGCACGGCAACTACCCATATCGCAATCATGCAGTAGGCTCTCAATGCGCCTGGTCCAAAACCCCGGTCAGGTCAATGGTTCAATTAATCCGTTCAACCTGACCATTGGTCCAGGGATGCCTCGGCCGGGTCAAGCTATGGTCCACATCGGTTCGGACACAGACATACTCAGAGGCATGGGCCCGGAAGAGCTCGCCTCGGTGCGTCGCATTCTTGGTCAGTGGGGCTGCAGAAGCAGTGTTGCAAGGTGGGGTGAAGTGAATGCTATAGTCGGTCAGGACGGTATGGTTCTCGTAAGGCACCGCCTTGACCAGAGCGCGCAGGAAGTCGCCACCGATTGCGGTCGTCACCTTCTCGTGCATCTTCACGAGCACGAACTTGCTGGCGCGATCAATTGCAACCTTTAGATAGAGCCTTTCCTCCTCAGTGCGCACTACAGCGATGTCCATGTGGAAATTGCCGCTAGGATAGGCTCTGAACTTCTTCTTGGTCGGCTTTTCGCCGATCATTCAGGTAGGCGGCTGACACCGTGCCACTGCAGGCAACGATGACGCGATAAACGCGTCAGGTGCGGGATCATTGCTTGCAGTGCATTGAGCCAGTCATCCAGCAGCAGCAGGGTGTGCCGGCGGAAGGCAACGATGATCGCCTCTTCCGTAACCGATAGCGCCGTGGAATGCGGTGCTACCGGGCCCGTCGGGCAATCTGCGGTGATGTCCCGCTTCTTCCATGTGGCGACGGCCTTCGGGTCGATGCTATGGCGTTCGGTTAAGGCTCTCAGGCTCGCTTGTCAACTTTGCATTGCTCGCTATAGCGCCTCTGGCGTTGTGCGCTCCCATGGAGAGCGTGGCCCATAGCGCGTCCCTCTATTCTGAGGATAATATCGCACCGTCAAACCCTGGGATCAAACATCTAGCTGTCGTCCGACCGCGTAGCTCAAACAGGCATAGTCAGCAGCCTACGAGCAAAATCGTCACCTAATGATTAGATCCGTCCGGTGGTCAGCATGGATCGGACTTCTGGTCGTCCATGATCGACATACAAGCGTTCAACAGCCTCCGCTGACATTGCTGGGGCAAACGCGTGGCCCTGAAGTACGTGGCAACCAAAAGTTCCGAGAAGCTCAGCGTGCTGCATAGTCTCGACACCCTCTGCCACGATCTCGATGTTCAGAGAATGTCCAATGTCGATTATCGACCTTACAAGTCTTTTCTGTACAGGAGAGGAAACTATGGGAGACACCAGCTGGCGATCAATCTTCAACCGGCGCGGCTTGATTTTGAGTAGGCTAACAATTGACGCATAGCCCGTTCCAAAGTCGTCGATCTCGATGTCGATACCAAGTTCTTTGATCCGCTCGATATTTCGCACGACTACATCATCGTTTTCATCGAGATAGGTTGATTCGACTAATTCAAAAGAGATTCTATTGCTTGGTATATCCAGCGCTTGCAGCTGCAGAATTAAGCTTTCATCGTGAATGCGCTTCGATGAAACGTTAACAGATGTCTTTGCTATCCGCATCCCAGATCGATCCCACTCTTTCAGCTGAGCAAGAACTTGCTTGAGAATCGAATGGTCAATTGCGTCGACAACGTTTAGGTCCTCGGCCACAGTAAGAAAGTAGCTTGGCGGCAGGATGCCAAGTACCGGATGGTCCCAACGCACTAGTGCCTCCAAACCTACAACTTCTAAGGTTCGTGCGTTAAATTGCGGCTGAAAAAAAGGAATAAACTCATTCTTCTCTAGGCCAGACAGAATCTCATCTGCTATTCGTTTTGTCCTTACAATCTCACTATGCAGCGCTTCCGTGAACATCTCAAATCTGTGCCGCCCAAGACTCTTGGCTCGATACAGAGCAATATCGGCGTTCATCAAAAGACGCTGAGGATTGAAACGCTTAACTGGTTCTATGGCGATGCCAATACTAGCACCAAACCGACATTCGTGCCTCTCATAAAAGACTGGTCGGCGCATTTCCTCGATGATGGTGGTCGCAAAAGCGGAAATATGCTCAGGCTCGTTCTCGGAGACGCGGACAATGACGAATTCATCGCCACCCGTACGTGCCGCGAAATCGCCCTGTCGAAGTTTGGCTTCGATCACCTTCGCAGCGTGGATTAGCATGGCATCTCCAGCAGGGTGACCGAGAGTATCATTGATCTGCTTAAAGCGATCTAGGTCGATATGAAGAAGCGCAATCCACTCTGAGCTTTCGGTGCCGCTGGCCGCGATCTTCTCTAAAATGTTATCCAAATACCACCGATTGGGCATTTTAGTTAATGGGTCATGGAGAGCATTGTATTCGATGCGACTTCGTGCGGCTTCCAGTTCAGCCTGTCTTGCCTCTGCAATTGCTTTCGCTTGTCGCAGATTCTCGTTCAATGCAACGTCAGTCGACACGTCCCAGGCGACACCGATCATTCGGAGCTTCTGGTCAGGCTCCGAGTAGACGGCTCCCATTACCCGGAGATGACGAGCAATCTCACCAGCTATAAGAATGCGGCAATTACTGTTGACACGACCTCGTGATGCGGCAGCGTTGCTGAGCTCTGCTTCGAAACGTTGCCTGTCATCTTTATGCACAGCCTCCATCCAGAAACCCAAAGGAACTTGCTTGCTCTCTGGATGCAAATTGAACATTTCACTCATACGATCATCAAGATGAAACGTATTGGTCTCGATATCCCACTCCCAAATTCCTATTTTTGAACTGTCTAATGCTAAGCCAAGGCGTTGTGAGATGCCTGCAACCTGCTTCTCGCGATGGCTCAGGACTCTAATATGCCGCTGACGTTCGTCGACAAGACGTCCAGTTATCCAGATTGGGACGACGATAAGCATTCCAGCGACGAAAATCGCCATCCGCAGTTCCAAGACATTGTCTGGCTCAACTCTCCAACCTTGCTTAGGAATCGCGGCAATCATCCAGGATCCGGAAGGAAGGGTTACATCTGAGGCAACGGGATTCGCTGCCAAGATCTCCGAAGGGCCGAAGAAATGCTCTCCTGATGATCCGTTGCCGTCTACACCAACTAATGCGATATCGATGCTCAGTTTCGGATCTCTCAGGCCACTGGCCTCGTAGAGTTTCTCGATATCGATTACGGCTGAGACGAGTCCCCAAAATTTCTTGCCAGACGTATCGTTTGGAGCAAAGACAGGGAATCGAGCGATAAGGCCTTGTCCGCCCTGTACCAATTCAACCGGACCGGCAAGAACAGCCGTACCTGTATGCTCTGCATATAATGCCGCCTCACGCTGCTTCTCGTTTTTCCGATAGTCGAGCCCTATTGCGCTTTCATTGCCTTTGATCGGATGCATGAGAGAAATTACTAGGCCGGGGGCGGCTGCAATGCCTCTGAGTTGTCGCCCCTCTTTGAGCAGTCCGTCCGCTAACTGGGCAAACCTCGTCTGATCCATATTGGGTTCAGTCGCAATGACGGGAATGAGGCCGCGAACGAGTTGAAAATTGCTGTAGATATTGGCCTCAAGCTTCGCTCGGACCGAACTCATCTGCTCGAAGGCAAGTGCGCGTTGGCTCTGCTCGAAATATAGCTTGTTTCGTGTGTCAATATAATGCGCTGCAGCAGCTACAACTATAAAAGCTATTGCAGCCGGAATGTTCGACTTGCGAATGACATATTTTCGCATAATCTGATAACCTTGGCAGTAGTACCTTAAGGACATTTTTGGGTTCTGGCGCGTCATAGAAGAACTGTCATCGGGTGTCAGTGCACAAGTTAGATTAATACTGTTTTGTTAATGAATCAGATACATTGGGCGATGGCTCGAAATGTAGTTACTATAGAATAGAGTTAAGGTGGGAAAGAGTAGCGTTTAAGCAAGTTCTCATGAAGAGCTAGAGCGTGCAGTGATTGCGTGGAATCGGGATAGCTGGTTCCATAGGGTTGTGGTTGGCCGGGAGGCGTCTCATCCCAGTTCCTCTGTCCCGAGGCTTGTGTGAGCGGGTCGGGCGTGCGTTGGAAGGGGGGATACTCCATCCATCAGGCGACCCTACGCTTTGAGGTGAGCCCCTCCGCAGCTGTTAAACTGATGCGATGGTTTCGGGAGAGTGGCGCCTAGCTCCGGCCCGCTTTGGCGGGCCGCCGTTCCATCTTCGAGCCGCATGAGACACTCGTGCGGGGTCTCTGTAATGCCAAGGCTGACATCTCACTGCGGGAGATCCAAGCCGACCTGCACGCGGTAGGTCCGGCACCACATAGGTGTGGAACAACCCGCGGCGATAGCTGCGCGTGACCTTCAGAAAATGATCGAAGGCCTCCGCCAGCGTTCCGGCCTTTTCACGGTACCGCTGCATCGGGTCCTGCACCCCGTTCACCCGCCGCACCACGGTGTGCACGAACCGGTAGGCGTACTCCACGTCTGGCCACAGAGAGACGGTGCGCTCCAGCGCACGAGCGATCATCTGGCACAAGCGCGTGAGCGCCGGTGCGAAGCCCCACTTTTGCTGCACCCGGGCAAGGCTATCGGCCACCTTCTCCAGCCGCTGCCTCAGCTTGAGGCCTGAGGCGGCAAGCGGCGCCCGACTATCATCGGTAATCGCGCTGCGCACCGCCGCACAATACGCCAGCACGATCGTGGCTTCGGGATCATCCCGCTCCTCCACGGCTCGTTCGATCCGGCGGATGCCGCGCACCTGATTCTTGAGTTCCTTCTTGGCATGCCGGTCAGCCTCAAAGATCGGATGAGCCGTCTCGCGCAGGAAATGGAATTGGCACAGCTGATACGACACGCCCGGCAGCGCCTCGGCGATGACTTGGCGAATGGAGGTCTGGCCCTCGCTGATCACGCCGACAACGGGAACGCCCACCGCGTCCACCGCCTCCCGTAGCAGGGCTACCAGATCCTGGGCCCAGCCAAAGAGCAGGCTGCGGGCCGTCACGATGATGTCGGATAGGCAGTCGCAGATGAGGTAAATGCTCGCAATCGCGCACGAGCCGACAAAAACGGGTAGCCCGGGCGAAGGTCCGCTCCACCACCCAGTGCTGGAGCAGCAACACGAAGCCTCGCTTGGTCTCAGGCAGCTTGACCACCTCCAACTCAATCCCATGCTCCCGGGCGGCATCCGCGGCCTTTTCGCCCGTGTAGCCCTGATCGACATAAGCCAGATCGACACTCTCACGGGTGGCAACCGGCATGGCTTGGGCCAACTGTCCCACTTCGGCTCGATCATCAGCCGTGGCGGGGGTGACGTGAGCGGCCAGCAGATAACCCCAGCGTGTCCACCGCCATGTGCAGCTTAGAGCCCTTCTTGCGCTTGGCCCCGTCGTATCCGGCTCGCGCACCGCTCTCCGGCGTGGAGCGCAGCGTGCGGCTGTCGAGCACGGCGGCGGAGGGCTCCGCATCGCGACCAGAGGCCAAGCGCAGCACGGCGCGAAGGTCGTGCGCCAGCTCCTCGAAGCAACCGGCTTTCAGTCAGCGCTGGGCCTGCTGGTACACTGCCGCCCAGGGCGGCAGGTCGTTAGACATCCAGCGCCAGGGCACCCCTGTTTTGATAATGTAGCGCAGCCGGTTGAACACCTCGCGCAGAGAGTGCTCCCTCTGGCCCGCCTCTTCGGGCAGAGGTGTCAGGTAGGGCGCCACCAGCGCCCATTCCTCATCGAAGACATCGGAGGGGTAAGATTTGCGAGCAGAAGTCATCCTGCCAGAACGCCGATGACCTCAGCCAAGGTCCTTAACAGCCTCTAGGTGTGAATTCTGCTCAGGCTGTTCCGGCGAGGGCCTGAGCCGGTGTTCGTCGGCCGCGACTACCATGCGGGCGCTGCTGATGGTACCAGGACAGCCACCGCGGCAGGTCGGCTGCATTTGCATATGATGAACTGAACGGGACCTTATGAGTCCATTCGCGCAAAAGCGTCTGGATGAAGCGCCCGGCCTTGCCGTTGGTTTTCGGGTGTACGGGCGGGTGCGGATGTGCCGGAACCCGGGTCTCCCCAGCGCCTTCCGGAACCTTCGCGCGACATAATCAGACCCTTTGTCTGTTCGCACCCGCTCGACCCGAATCTCTCGTGCTCTGAACCAGCGCAGCGCCCGCACGAGGAAGGCCGTGATGGAGCGGGGCAGGCCCATCAGTCGACATTCCTTTGAGACGGAGAGCCAATAGGGCCTGTCATGGTGGATTTAGGCGATTCGCGGCCGGTGTGTTCGTGCTACAGAGCCTCCTTTAGAAATTCCAATTCGATAGCCAGCTTGCCGACCAGTCGCTCGAGGGGAGCAATCTAAGCCTTGGACTCTTGGAGCAGTGCTCCCGTCGCGATATTTTCCTCAAGGGCGCCTGCCTCGTATCTTCGGGTCCAGGTCCGGACCAGGTTGCGCAACAGTTCATAGCATTTGGCGAGGCTGTGCAGGGTATCGTCTACAAGGTCATTTTGCGCGACCTGCCGTTAGAATTAGATGCTGTGAGTGTAGTGCTTCGCCATAGGGGTCCAGTTCCGCAAGCCCGGCAGCCCCGCTTAATTCTTGAATGCCGATCTACCTCGTGGGGCGCACTCCATCTTCACCGGCAACACAAAAGAGCACCGCGACGCCCATAGCGTATCTGCCTCAAGAGAGTAGAATAGATCACCGCCTTATGCCGTAACTGCAAGGAGGAGCGCCACTTGAAATTGCAATGGCCAAGGTTCAACCTTCCCTTGGTTCCGGCACTCATCCTCGCTATTGGTATTATGCTGCTCGGAGCCTTCGAACTCTGGCGCGGCTACCGGGATGCTACTGGACGCGCCGAAGAGGCAGCCCAGAATCTCGTCCATGTCCTTGCCGAGCAGACGGAGCGGACCATCCAGTCCATTGACTTTACGCTGCAGGGTATCAGTGACACCTTGGAAGCCAGTCCTGGTCTCCCCGCCCATGACGAGCGCTTTCGAGAGACCCTGAACAAACGGCTGAGTGCGTTGCCGTATGTTCGGGCTCTTTTTGTCGTCGGGCCGGACGGCTCCCCAATCCACGACACAGGTTACCCTGCCACGCCAAGGCTCAACGCACTGGACCGCCCCTACTTCCACGCTCATCAGAACAGTTCCAGCCTTGGTCTGCACATCGGGCAGCCCCTCAGAAGCCGGTCAACCAATACCTGGTTTGTGAGCTTTAGTCGAAGGGTCAGCCAGCCTGACGCAATCTTCGGGGGCGTGATCGTTGCTGCGGTTGAACCCTCATACTTCGAACACTTCTACCGTGGCTTATCTGTCGGAGAAGGCGGCTTCATTGCCCTCTTGCTGCGTGATGGAACGATTCTGGCTCGCAGCCCTGCCGACGGTGCCATTGGGCGCTCGTTTGCAGACGCCGAGCCGATTTTCAGCCTCGTAGGCAAAAATCCGAAGGGTGTGTACTGGGCCACCAGCCCGGTTGACGGCACGCCCCGGGTTGTTGGCTATCGCGCCTTGGGCAACTCGCCCGTCGTAGTGTTGGTTGGGCTCGCTCAAGCAACTGTGTTTCAACCATGGCGTCAGCATGCCACCGTTGTTGTTGTCGCTGCCGCAATCCTTCTCTGTCTGATCAGTGTTCTGATCTTTCTCGTTCACGAAAGCCGTAAGCGTGAACTGGGGGAGCAGGCGCGGCTGAACCGCGCGCACCGTTTGGAGGCGCTGGGCCGCATCGCCGGCGGGATTGCGCACGATTTCGGCAACACCCTGCGGATCATGCATTCGACCTGCATGCTCCTGAAGCCGCACTTGGTCGGGAATTCCGATGCCCTCTCAGTCATCGGCGAGGCAGATCATTCCCTCAGAAGCGCAAGAGCCATGATCCAGCGCTTGTTGGCCTTTGCGCGCCGGCAGGAACTCCATCCCAAGCCAGCTGTCATCGACGAGCTGATTTCTGGGTTCACACCCATCCTGAGACAAGCGGCCGGCCCGCGTGCCTCCCTTGAGATCAGGTTAGCCAGCAGCAATGCTGCATGTCTGCTCGACCCAGTTCATTTCGAAGCAAGTCTGTTGAACCTTATTCTCAACGCCCGGGACGCCATGCCTCGCGGGGGCACAATCACTGTAGAGACGGCAGCCATCCCGCCGCCTGGAAAGGCTGAGGGAAAGGGTCGCTCATGGGTACAGGTGGTCGTCAGGGACACTGGGGCCGGCATGCCTCCTGCGGTAGTAGAGCAGGCGTTTGAGCCATTCTTCACCACAAAGCAGTCCGAAGAGGGGAATGGGCTGGGTCTCAGCCAAGTCTTGGGTTTTGTCCAACAGAGTGCCGGTGACGTGCAGCTGGAAAGTCAGGAAGGGCATGGAACGACCGTGCGCCTTATGTTCCCTGCGCTTGCCGATGAGCCCCGAACCGCCAGCGCCGGTGTTCTTCTGCCATCCGCACAGACATCTGAAAATGACCATTGTGCTCCGAAAACAGCAGGACCCAAGCGGAATAGGGTAAGGAAACCCCTGAGCACTGCCTCAGGTCATCGCCTGATGGGCTCGGAAGATCAACAAAGGTAGCATCGCCAGCATTCGTATGGGCGGCCATGACCATCAAACTCATCGTTGCAGACGATCATTCCATTGTGCGCCGGGGCTTGCGGCTTGTGCTGGAAGCGCAGGCCGGTTGGGGCGTGTGTGCTGAGGCAGAGAATGGCCAGAGGGCAGTCGACATCGCCGTCCAGCACCAGCCTGACGTCGCAATCCTCGATTATTCCTTGCCTCTGCTCAACGGCCTGGAGGCGACGCGCCAGATCCGCCGCGCATGCCCGAAGACAGAGGTGCTGATCTACACGATGCACAACAATGAGGATGTGATCCGCGACATCCTCCACGCTGGAGCCCGTGGCTACCTGCTAAAAACGGAGGACGATGCCGAGATCACCCGGGCCGTGCACGCCCTGCTACGCAAGCAGCCCTACTTCTCGCCTCAGGTTGCTCAGACCCTGCTCGACACCTTCTTGAGTGGGGGCAAGACGGTCGCCTCGGAGACCCTGACCTCTCGTGAACGGGAGGTGATCCAACTGGTGGCGGAAGGCCACAGCAACCGCGATATAGCCGAGCGCTGGCAGGTCAGCATCAAGACTGTCGAGACGCATCGAACGTCAGCGATGCGCAAGCTGAATCTGCGCTCGGGGGTGGAACTCGCCCTCTATGCGGTTCGCAACAAGCTGATCGAGCCCTGACTGGCTGTCCCATAGCAGGGCAATCCTGACCTCCTCCTCCGGTCTTCACCTGATTCCCATCCAAGCGTCTATGCGGTTTCCTGCATGGCACTGACGCCTTTGGGGTCTCGAGAGTGATGCCTCTTCCGGTTGATAAAGGGCGAGAGGCCGTCGTTCGGGGCGGTGGGCAACGAAGTCGCAACCAAAGTGCGTCCGCCATGGCGGCTGAGGAAGAGGCAATGCCGGTATGGCTTGGCAAGCGCCTGCTGGACCTGTGGCGGACGGCAGGTGCACGGATCGACCAGCTTATCCTCGCATGGGCGGTCGGACGTATTAAGGCGATAACCGAGGAAGCGGACACCCGCTCCCGGCAATGCGGAGAGCACGATGCTTGGGATACTCGGGAAAATAGGAATTCCCATCAGTCTCATGGAAACCGGGATGAGCCCCGATGAAATCGAAGCACGCATCGTCCGTGCTTATGTCCAGCTGGCCTGTACGCCCGAGACGGACGGCTCCCGCACCGTGACCATTGCCCGGTTCGGCGCGTTGGAGGCCCGTCTGACTGAGGTTCCGGAGACGCAAAGGCTTCCCAGTCTGCCGTGGTTCTGGCTCGAACTGTATTCGAATGCACACCGCGTGGTGATCGACAGTTGCGGCTGTACGGAACTCGATGAGCTTGAGTTGGGCCGAGCGGTGGAGTTCATCGCCGACGCGCAGCACGGGGGTCAGTCCCTGCATTGAAGCATACAAGCGAGATTCCTTCAGGAGGGCAGTATGAAGCTAAACGGCTCAGACAACAATATTACAATTCAAGGTGCGAATGTCCATCTCGGTGACGGGCTTCCTGTCTATGCACGGGCGAGCATCCTTCGCATCGCCGGCAAGTACTTCGGGTGCCTGAACACAGCATCTGCCCACTTCAGCCGTGACGGAGCGGCTTACCGATGCAGCATCACGATGCGCATGGGCGGCTTGCCTGTGAAGAGCGCAGAGAGCCGGGACCGAGACATTTACACTGCCTTTGACACCGCCCTCATAAAAGTCGCTAAGCAACTTCGGCGCATGAAGCGGGAGCTGCGCGAGGATCAACCGCTGCGTGCCGACAGGGACATGGCTCTTCGGGATGGACTCGGCCTACCTCCAGTTCTGTGACAAATCTCAAAGTCCCAGCTTAAGTTCCATCCGAAGTTTGAACGAGAAAACCCAATGACTCACAAGGGAGGGACAGCGATGCTTAGGCTTCCAATTCATGGCTTTGCCAAGCGCGTTGACGACGCGGTGGCTCGTGCCATGTCCGCTCTCCAGGCGCGCGAACAGCTAATGGTGAAGAGATCCCAAATCATCCATGATCCACAGCGCAAGGAGCTGGCCAAGAAAGCAGGTAGCAGCGACGCTTAGGCGTGGAATAATGCCTCTCCCAGCTTGTTAGGAAGCTGCCCGCCCCAGGCCCAAATAAACCCAGCTCTCTCTTGGCTCAGAGAGGGGCAATCCTGACAGTGTGTTCCGGCCCATAACAAATTGCGGGTTTGGTTGTGTTGATGATCTCTGTGCCGGATCAGACCAATGGGTCTAGCAGTATCCCTACGTTCACCGCCACGCCACTCCGCGCTGTTCATGGAAGAACCGACATGCCACACTTCTATTTCAACGTCCGTGCCAGGGCAGAATTCCTCAAAGATCCAGACAGCTTCGAGGTCTACAACCTGGGTGCGGCCGAACACGAGGCCATACAGTCGGCTGTTTGTCTCTGACGGATTGGCAGTTACGCGCTCGTGATGTTCATGTTGAGGCAGGGATGAACAGCATCAGTTGCGGCTGATCGTGACCATCGTGCTCACGATTGAGCGACCCGGCGAGGATACAGTGAGTCTCGGGCGGCTCGTCCTTCATGATATGTGGCCACGTTCGACCGAGGTCATCGTCCGTTCACCCCAGGTGAAGAAGCTTGAACAGGCTTCAGAGTTCTTCCTCTTTCTGAATCCTTCTCCCTCACCGGTACTGCCGGCGAGGGAGCTTTCGATGAAATCGGCAGAGCTGCGCTGTCCTGATCCGCGACTGCCCCGCTGAAGCTAGACGACCTCCTCGGCGCTGCCCTTCATCTTGACCGGGATCATCAGGTAACGGACGCCGTTGGCCTCGGCTGGTGGGAACTTGCCGGCCCGGATGTTGGTCTGGATCGAGGGCAGCAGCAGCCGGGGCGCGGCCAGCTTTGCGTCACGGGCGGTTCGCATGGCGACGAACTCCTCCTCGGTGACGCCTTCCTTCACATGCACGTTCTTCTCGCGCTGCTCCGCGACAGTGGTCTCCCAAGCATAGGTGTCGCGGCCCGGCGCCTTGTAGTCGTGGCACATGAACAACCGCGTCTCGGGCGGCAGCGCGGTTAGGCGTCTGATCGAGCGGTAGAGTTGATGGGCGTCGCCGCCCGGGAAGTCGGCGCGGGCGGTGCCGTAGTCCGGCATGAACATCGTGTCGCCCACGAACACGGCATCTTCGACCTTGTAGGAGATGTCGGCTGGGGTGTGCCCGGGGGTGTGCAGCACCTCCACATCGAGCTCGCCGATCTTGAAGCGCTCGCCGTCCCTGAACAGGTGGTCGAAATCGCTGCCGTCCGGGTTGAGGTCGGTGGCGTTGAAGATCGGCCGAAAGATCTTCTGCACGTCCTTGATGTGCTCGCCGATGCCGATCTTCGCCCCGGTCTTCGCCTTGATGTAGGGCGCACCTGAGAGATGGTCGGCGTGGGCGTGGGTCTCCAGCGCCCATTCCACCGTGTAGCCCGCCTCCTCAGCCGCCTTGAGCATCGCCTCGACCGAGCGCGTGTCGACCGTGCCGGAGTTGTGGTCGTAGTCGAACACCGGATCGATGATCGCCGCCTTCCTGGTCGCCGGATCCGCGACCAGGTAGCTGACGGTGTTGGTGGGCTCATCGAAGAACGCCCGGATGATCGGTTGGCCTGACATGATCTGAACCTCCTCAATGGTTCGTCTTGTGATTGCTGTTGACAATATATAAGCAATCACTAAATAAGAAATACCTAATACAATCAGGGACTGCCTCCAGGACCGCCCCACATCGGAGATCCACCATGTCGCCTGCCACCCTGAGCCCCATCGAAGCCAAGCGCCTGCTCGACCAAGGCGCCGTCCTAGTTGACATCCGCGAAACCGACGAGCATGCCCGGGAGAACATCCCTGGCGCCCGTCTGATGCCCCTGTCGAAGCTTGATGCGGCTGATCTCGCCCTGCACGAGGGCAATCCGGTGATCTTCCACTGCAGGAGTGGCGCACGCACGCAGGGCAACGCCGCCCGCCTTGCCGCCACGGCTGGCAGCGCCTGCGATGCCTACATTCTTGAAGGCGGCCTCGACGCCTGGAAGAAGGCTGGCCTGCCGTCGGCCGTCGACCGCCGTCAGCCGCTGGAGCTGCAGCGCCAGGTGCAGATCGGCGCCGGCAGCATGGCCTTCCTCGGCACGATGCTGGGCCTACTCGTCTCACAGTGGTTCTTCATCATCCCAGCCTTTGTCGGTGCCGGCCTGACGATGGCGGGGGTCACCGGGTTCTGCGGCATGGCCCGGATCCTGAGGAAGGCCCCGTGGAACCGGACGGCCTTTGCCCAACCCAAGCACGCCTGACGCATTTAACAACCCGTGCCGCGGCTCTAGCAGGAGATCATGATGGATTTGTCGCTTACCCAGAGCGCCCTCGGCCTCGCCTCGGGCTCGCTCGTCGGCTTCACGCTTGGCCTCGTGGGCGGGGGCGGCTCGATCCTGGCGGTGCCGCTGCTCGTCTATCTCGTCGGCGTGACCAACCCGCACGTGGCCATCGGCACGAGCGCGGTCGCGGTGGCGGTGAACGCCCTCGCCAACCTCGGCAGCCATGCCCGCGGCGGAACCGTCAAGTGGCGCTGCGCCCTGGTCTTTGCCGTCTCAGGCGTGGTCGGCGCGTTCGGCGGCTCGACGCTCGGCAAGATGATGGACGGGCAGAATCTGCTCGCGCTGTTCGCCGTGCTGATGATGATCGTTGGCACCCTGATGCTGCGCAAGCGCTCCGGTGAGGGCGACAAGGATGTCCGCCTGGCGCGGGACAACTTCCCCAAGCTGGTCGGCATCGGCCTGGCGACGGGTGCCCTGTCCGGCTTTTTCGGCATCGGCGGCGGCTTCCTGATCGTGCCGGGCCTGATCATGGCGACCGGCATGCCGATCCTGAATGCTGTCGGCTCGTCCCTGGTGGCGGTGTCGGCCTTCGGGCTGACCACGGCGTCCAACTACGCCCTGTCGGGCCTGATCGACTGGCCCCTGGCGGCGTTGTTCATTGGCGGCGGCGTCTTGGGTGGCCTGCTCGGCACGCGCTCCGCCAAGTTGCTCGCGGGCAGGAAAGGCGCGCTCAACACGGTGTTTGCCGGCCTGATCTTCGTGGTCGCGATCTACATGCTGGTGAAAAGCCTCAACCTCGTCTGAGCCGAAGGGGATCAGGTCCTCGCATAGTTGAAGCAGCCGGGCGGAAGCCCGGCCCCGCTCACGAGGATGGCGCCGCGCCGGAACAGCGTCAGACCTGACTGCTCCTCCGGCATCCGCACCACCACGAGCTCGCCGCTTCCGTCGGCCCACACCAGTTCCCCGTCAACCGCGGCGATGGCCTCGAAGATGCGCCCCTGGCTGGTTCCAGGGGCAAACAGCACCGTGGTGAACTCGTTGCCCCGCGGCGGCCAGAGGGCCACGGCTCCCGCACCAAGAACGAGAAGAGCCGCAAGGGACCGGACGACCGCCGATGCGCGGGACGCGCGAGCCCCGTCCTCGTCCCGCGGCCCTCCCATCATCCAACCAAGGATCAGGGGCACGATGCCGAACAGGCCCAACCACAGCAGGTCCCAGAAGAGAGGATTGGGGCTGTCCATGCGGATGCGGTGAATGCCGAGCAGCCAGTGCGACAGGATGGTGTCGACCACATGCCAGACGCCGAACCCGATCAGGATGCTTCCCAGGAGCAGGCGGCCCGAGGCGCGGGGGTCATTCCGCGACGCCCACAGCAACCAAAGGCCTACGGCGGCGATGACGTACATCAGGGCATGGAAGTAGCCGTCTGCCGCCACCTGGAAGCGGATGTCGTCGGAATTGATCGTGCTCAGGAGGTGATGCCACTGGAGGATCTGGTGGAGCAGGATCCCGTCGAAGAAGCCGCCGAGCGCAAAGCCCAGCAGGTACCCCGACCAGTGGTAGCGGCGATTGGCTCCGGTGCGTGTCACGGCTCACCTCATCGTCAAAGTGGTTCTGCCCCTGGCCGGCCAACCAGCACCTCAGCGGAATGTTTCGCAGGTGCTCCCCAAATCTCGGCCTCCGCTCAGGTTCCGTCGTTTCGGGTGGTGCCGGAGGCCCATGCGGGGGCGGGACCTGCCGGCGTCACCTTCGGCTCGGCCAAGGCGGTTTCCGGACGACTGACCTCCACCCGCCCCGAGGTCAGAGCCTGCAGGCGCGCCGGTCCCGAGCGGCGCAGGAGCTCCTGGAACGAGGGGTGCATCGATCCGTCGGCATAGGTGTAGGAGACAGCTGCCCGCCCCGAGGCCACGATCTCCCTGATCCGTGCCTCGTCCCTCGCCTGCTTCGCCGCCACCATCATGGCGGCCCCGGCCTCGACCGTGAAAGCGGGGCAAGCTGCCCCGGCGCCGAACCGCCCACCGGGATCGTTCGGGCGGGCATTGAACACGTAGCGCTTGCCGCAGCTGGCCACCGTCGGCGGCCGGCGTGTCGCCTCGAAATGGTCCGAGCCCTCCTTCAGGTTGCGCCAGAACGCGATGTGCGGGCTCGCCCGGTGCTCGGCCAGGTTCTCCGGCGTCATGCGGAAGGGGAAGGACTGGACCTGGAACGCCTCCTGTCCGCCCTTGATGGCCTCCCGCGCCAAGGCGAAGAGCTCGGCGGCGCCGTCATCCGTCATGGCGAAGCAGCCCGAGGACGAGCAGGCGCCATGGATCATCAGCGCCGACCCCGTCCGGCCAAGCGCCCGGTCCAACTCGTTCGGGAAGCCTAGGTCGAATGACAGGTAATAGGCGGAGTTTGGGTTCATCTGGCCAGCCCGCACCGTGTAGAACCCCTCCGGCGTCTGCCGGTCACCCTCCTGCATCTTCGGCCCCAGCTGCCCCGACCAGCGGCAGACCGGATAGATCTTGAGAAGGGCGTACTGGCCGGTCGCGTCGCGCTTCCAGACCTCCAGCTCGGCTTCCTTCTTGAACACCCGGATGAGGATGGGATCGGAGACCGTCATCCCCTTCACCTGCATGCTGGCCACCAGCTTCGGCGGCACCGGCTTCAGGTGTTTCGGGTCGCCAACCGTCACGCAGCCCGCCAGGGCTGCGGCCAGGATCACCCCGCTCAGAACGCCACGCGCCGAGTTCATCCGCATTCGTCAAAGCTTTCGTTGTTGAGGTTTCGACCTGACGCGTTGCGTCAGGAGGGGCACACCACCTCGCCGCATTTGTCGAGGGCGGCGACGATCCCGCCAATGGTCTTGGGACCGGGATAACCAAGCACGCCAACGCCGCCGGCGACGAAGGATGGTGTCGCCGCAAGCCCGAGGTTGGCCGCCAGCGAGGTCTGCTCGCGCAGCATCCCGCCAACCTTGTCGCTGTCGGCCGTGGGCTCGATCTGGCGTCTCGGGACCCCAAGGTCCTCGGCGAGCTTGAGCGCCCGCTGGCCGTCGTTCGTGCCGGGCATGGCGAACAGGCGCTGGTGGAACTCGTAGGCCACCGCCGGGCCCTTCAGCAGGAGCAGCGCGATTTCCACCTTTGCCGCCTGCATCGATCCGAGGGACAGGATGGCGTTGTTGATGAGCCCGAGGCGCAGTTCCGGCCTCTTTTTCACGAGCTCGTGCAGGTCCTTCGACGCCACCCGGCAATACGGGCAGTTGTAGTCGTAGAACTCATAGAGCGTCACGGCGGAACTCTTCGAGCCCACCCAGATCAAGCCGGGCAGATGCTCGATCTCGTTGGTCAGCTCGACCGGCAGGCGTGCGTTAGCCACGGGCTTGCCGTCGTCCCCTTTCAGCGGGTGCCAGCCCTCCCCGCTTTGGGCCTGGGCAGCCTTGAAGGACGCGGGGGAGAGGAACGCCAGCGCGGCGCCCTGGATGATCCGGCGTCGGGTCAGATCCATTGGTTGCTCCTTTCCGAAATCACGCTGATCGGATGTGCCAGTCGCCGTCACAGGACGACCACCTTGCTGCCGGCCGGGACGCGGCTGTAGAGATCTATGACGTCCTGGTTCATCATGCGGATGCAGCCGGAGGAAACCGCCTCGCCGATGGTCTCCGGCTCGTTGGTGCCGTGGATGCGGTAGAGCGTGTCCTTGCCGTCCTTGAACAGGTACAGGGCGCGTGCGCCGAGCGGGTTGTCGGTGCCGCCCTGCATCCCACCGGCCCACTTTCTATAGCGCTCCGGCTCGCGCTTGATCATGTCGGGTGTTGGCGTCCAGCGCGGCCACTGCGCCTTGTGGTTCACCGTCGCCGAGCCTTTGAACTCCAGCCCCTCCTTGCCGACGCCGACGCCATAGCGCAGCGCCTTGCCGCCCTCCTGCACGAGGTAGATGAAGCGGGCATTCGTATCGACCACGATGGTACCCGGTTTCTCGGCAGTCGCGTAATCCACGAGCTGGCGCATGCTGCGCGGCTTGAGCGTGGTGGGATCGACGCCCGGTACCAGATGCTTGTCGGTGGTCACCGCGGCATAGCGTTCCGCTGTGACGGGATCGACGGCCGGCGCCGCGGCCACCGGTGGAGGCGGCGCGCTTGCGGTCGTGTTGCAGGCGGCCAGAGTGATCGGGAGGATCAGAGCGGAGACACGGAGGAGACCGGCTAGCTGTACCAGCTGTGCGAGACTGAACATGGATGTCCTGAGAGAGAGTGGTATCGGAGGGGGCGCGGATGCGGGTTACTGCTTGCCCTGGGCGCGGGCGTCGGCGACCGCCTTGCGGAACTGCTCGTAGGTGAGCGCTCCCGATGCCTTGAACGGGCCGATCAGGTAGACCGGTGTTCCCGTCAGCCCGAGCGCGTCGGCCTGATCGAGGTTGCGCTGAATAAGTTCCTGAATCTCGGCGCCGTGCTGCTTCAGGTCTGCGTTCAGGCGTTCCATGTCGACGCCGGACCTCTGGACTGCCTCAGTCATCTTCTCCTTGCTGATCCGCATGCCAGGGATGGCCATCAGGGCGTGGTGAACCTGCTCGTACTTGCCCTGGCGCTTGGCGGCCAATGCCAGCTGCGCACCATGGATGGAAGCTGGCGTGAGGATCGGCCAGTCCTTGTAGACCAAGCGGATCCTGCCGTCGGCCTTGACGAGCTTCTCCAGGTCGGGGGCCGACTTCTTGCAGAACGGGCAGTTGTAGTCGAGGAACGCCACGATGGTGACATCGCCCTTGAGATTGCCGCCGACGGGCGCCTGCGGATCGTTCAGGATCGCGTCGACCGAGATGTCCTGGGCCAGAGCCGGTGCGGCGGGCATGATGACAGCGACAGACAATGCGGCCAAAACGGCGGCGAAGAGAGATCTGGTCAGGACGGCCATTGTTGACTCCTTGGAATGCGGGGAAGGACGGTCGCGGGCCTAAAGGCCTGCAAGATTGATCGTGTCGAGGAAGAGGTTGGCGTCGACGGCCCCGGTCAGGCGGGTTCTGGGCATCTCCCGGCCGTCCTTCGGATCGATGACGAACATGGTCGGCGGGCCTGACACCCGAAGGTGTTCCATGAGCGCCCGGTTGCCGGCATCGACGGCCGTCACGTCCGCGCGAACCAGGGCGATGCGCTCAAGCCGCCTCTTGATCACAGGATTGGAGAACACGCGGCTGTCGATGCTCTTGCAGATCGGGCACCACTCCGCTGTGAAGTACGCCAGCACCGACTTCTTCTGAGCACGAGCCTTGGTGAATGCGGCGTCGAACTCCCTGCGGTTGGTGACATGAGCAAAGGCCAGTTCCGCGGCCCCTGCCTGCCCTCGTTGAGGCGAGAGCGTCAGGCATGGGATCAGGGCTGCATACCTCAGGATCGTCCGGCGCGACCATGCGTAGGCCTGGGGGAAAGCACGGTGACGAGTCGAGCCGAAAACCATCACGCGCCCGCCGCTGTAAGCTTCTGGAGGAAGCCGTCTGCATCGATGGTGCCGATGGTGCGGGCCGGGGCGAGTTCCTGTCCGGTCTTCGGATCGAGGAACAGGATCGTCGGAGGCCCGACCACGCCGAAGCGCTGCATCAGATTGCGGCTCCCATCGTTGTAATCCGTCACGTCGGCGCGGATGAACGCCACGTCCTTGAGCCTTGCCTGCACGGTGGGATCGGCGAAGACGGTGCGGTCGATCTCCTTGCAGGTCACGCACCACTCGGCGGTGAAGTCGACGAGGATCGGCTTGCCCTGCGCCCGGGCCGTCTCGACCGCGGCGTCGAACTCCGCCGGCGTGGTGACGCGGGTGGCTGCAAGCTCACTCGTTACGGCGGGCGCCGAGCCCCGTGCCAAGGTGGCCAGCGGCTGGAGCGGGTCCGTCGCCCCGGACGCGGCGCCCACCACCAGCGTTCCACCGTAGAGAACTGCTGCAATGCCGGCTGCCTTGGCCAGCCGGCGGGCCGCGCAGCCGGGCGCCGGATCGAAGGCACCGAGGAACACGCCGGCTCCGATGGCGAGCATGGCCCACAGGGCGAGCGACAGCTGGGGTGGCGCGATGCGCGAGACCATCGCGATGGCGACGCCGAGGAAGACGACGCCGAAAGCCTGCTTGACGCGCACCAGCCAGAGGCCTGACTTCGGCAGGGCCTTGGCCCCGACGGTGCCGTACACGATCAGCGGCAGGCCCATGCCGAGTCCCAGCATGAACAGGGCCGCCGCGCCACGCATCATGTCGCCCGTTTGCGACACGTAGAGCAGAGCCCCGGCCAGCGGCGGCGTCACACAGGGGCCGACGATCAGGGCCGACGTGAAACCGAGGGCCGCCGCGCCAGGAAGCGAGCCGCCCATCCCCGAGGTGCGACCCGAGATGAAGCTGGTCCAGGAGCTGGGGAGCTGGAGTTCGAACAGGCCGAACATCGACAGCGCAAGAACCACGAACAGCACGCTCATGGCGCCCAAGGCCCAAGGCGTCTGCAGGGCGGCCTGCAGGTTCTGCCCCGACCAGGCGGCGGCGACGCCGAGCAAGCCATAGGCCGCCGCCATGGCGAGCACGTAGGTGACCGAGAGCGCGAAGCCCCTCCCCGCCGAGAGCCGCCCTCCGCTGCGGGCGAGCATGCCCGACAGGATCGGGATCATCGGCAGCACGCAGGGGGTGAAGGTCAGCAGCAGCCCGAAGCCGAGGAAGGTCGCCAGGACCGACGCCAGGCTGCCACTCATCCAGGCATTATCCTGCGAGGCCGTTTGCGGCGTCGGCGGCGCAGTCGTGGCGGACGCGGCGGCTTCGACCGGCTGCGAGGGGCCGGTCGAAGCCGCCGGGCCACCATTCGCCACCGGAAGCGCCGCAAGTTCGATGGCTTTCGTCTCGGGCGGATAGCAGATGCCGAGCTTCTCGGCGCAGCCCTGGTAGGTGACATGGACCGTCTGGGGCGAGCTGGCGGCGGCCAAGGCGCCGGCCGACACGGTCGCGCGGGCCGCATCGTGGTAAACCTCGGTCTCGCCGAAGGTTGGATCGTCTTTCTTCTGGCCGGGGCTGGTTTCGACCGGCAGCGGCTTGGCGTCGCCGGGCGAGGCCGAGACGATCACTTTGTCGCGATACAGGTACATGTCCGGGGCAATCGCCCAGTCGAGGATGATACCTCCATCGGCGCTCTTCGAGGCGCTGAACCTGAACACTTCGTCGGCGCTGGGGATATTGAACTGCGCCCCCGCCCCGATTGAGCCAAGGACCAGCGCAACGAGCGCAAACACAATTCGGGTAAGGTTGTGGGGCAAGCGAATCCTCGCGACTAGGACAACTTCCCCCAAACTCCCGGCCAACCTTAAGGCAGCCTTAAGGGTAGCGGGTCACAGAGCCCGCGGAGGTGCTCGATGCGTATTCTTGTGGTTGAAGACGATGCGGTGCTGCTCGACGGCCTGAAGGTTGGACTTGGCATTCATGGCTTCACGGTCGATGCGGTGGCGTCGTGCGGCGATGCCCGCGCGGCCCTGGCCACGGCCGAGTTCGATGCCATCGTCCTCGACCTGATGCTGCCGGACGGCTCCGGGCTCGACATCTTGCGCGAGCTGCGCCGGCGCCAGGACGCAACGCCGGTTTTGCTGCTGACTGCAAAGGACACCGTCGCCGACCGGATCGGCGGCCTCGACAGCGGAGCGGACGATTATCTCGGAAAACCCTTTGATCTCGACGAGGTCGCCGCCCGTCTGCGGGCTATCTCACGCCGGGCCGCGGGACGCGCCTCGCCGGTCCTGGCGTGGAACGGGATTGAGCTCGATCCCGGCCGCCGCACCGTTGAGGTCGACGGCAAGCCGGTCGGCCTCTCGCGCCGCGAATTCTCGATCCTGGAGGCTCTCATGAGACATCCCGGCACGGTGCTGTCGAAGGACCAGCTCGCCGACCGGCTCTATGGCTGGGAGGAGGACGTGGAGAGCAACGCCGTCGAGGTCCACGTGCATCACCTTCGCGTGAAGATCGGGCGCGACGCCATCGAGACGGTGCGCGGCCTCGGCTACCGTCTCCGGAGCGCCTGACATGAGCTCGATCCGCACCCGCCTCTTCATCATCCTCATTGCCGCCACGACCCTGATCTGGCTGTTCGCGACGGCTTGGATCTATCTCGACACCAAGCGCCAACTGCAGCACGTGCTCGACACGCGCCTTATGGAGGCGGCCCGCATGGTGGGTTCGCTGGTCACCAGCGGCGAGATCGCGCTCTCGGCCCGCGCCGGCGAAGCCCCGGCCTCCATACCGCTCCCGGAGCCAACGCATGTGGGCTACGAGCGCCAGCTCTCGTGCCAGATCTGGTCGTTCGACGGCCGGTTGATCGGACGCTCCAGCGGCGCCCCTGAGGCCGCGTTGTCGAACGAGACCAGCGGGTTCTCGGAGCAGGAGGTGGGCGGCGAGCCGTGGCGGGTCTATGCCTTCGCCGACCGAGACCGCGGCATCCGTGTGCTGGTCGGCGACCGGCTCGGGCTGCGGGATCGCCTCGTCACCGACCTCGTCCGGGGGCTTGTTCTGCCGGCCATCGTTGTGGTCCCGCTGCTCGCCTTCCTGATCTGGGCCAGCGTCGGGAGCGGGCTGCGGCCCCTGCGCCGCCTGACACAGGGCCTCAAGGCGCGCGGCCCCGAGGACCTGAGCCCGGTCAGCGTCGGCAACCCGCCGTCGGAGATCCGTCCCGTTGTTGACGCCCTCAACGGCCTGTTCGGCAAGTTCGCGGCAGCCCGCGAGCATGAGCGCAGCTTCACGGCCTTTGCGGCGCACGAGCTGCGCACCCCGCTGGCCGGCCTGCGCACCCAGGTCCAAGTGGCCCTGGCGGCGAGGGATCCGGAAATCCGCGAAGGAGCGATGAGGCAAACGTTGGTGGCCGTCGACCGCACCAGCCGCCTCGTGCGCCAGCTGCTTGCCATGTCCGAGCTCGATGCCGTTCCGGACGAGGGCGAGCCTCAGGACATCGTGGTCGGGCGCGCCATCGAGGACATCGCCGCCAGCCTCAGAACCAGCCACACGGATGTTGGGGTGGAGATCGACCCCGCGCTCCACCATACGACGATCCGGATGAACCGCGAACTCTTCCATCTCGCCGTGCGCAACCTGCATGAGAACGCCGTGCAGCACTCGCCGGCGGGTGGGCGCGTGCGGTGGGTCCTCGACAGCAGTGCAAGCCCGCCGGTGATCGCCGTGGAAGACGAGGGCCCTGGCATCCCGGAGGACGAGATCGGCCAAGTGACCGACCGGTTCTTCCGTGGGCGCCATCGCAGCCCTGTCGGCAGCGGCCTTGGCCTTGCCATCGTCGACGCGGCGCTCCGGCGGGCAAAGGCCTCCTTCGTGCTGCACAATCGCCAGGGTCGGTCCGGCGTACGGGTTGGCTTCGGCATCGACGTGGCCACAGGCTGACGGTGGCAGCGCTGGATCCGGCGGTTCTCTTAAGGCTGCCTTAAGCTGGATCCTGAACCAACGCGCTCATGCAAGCCGTTTCAATTGGTCCCCTCATCTTCGCCGGTGATCGCCTCGCCGCCATCGTCGGCATCGGTGCCTTCATGGCCGTCACGTGGGTCCTGTCCTCCCGCCTGGATCCCCGCATCGGGCGGTGGTCGAGTTGGGCCCTCATCGCAGGCCTGATCACGGCGCGTCTCGGGCACGTGATCGAGAACACCGCCAGTTTCGCCGCCGAGCCCTGGCGCATCCTGGCGGTCTGGCAGGGAGGCTTCTCCTGGCCATGGGCCGCTGCCTCTGTTGTTGCTGTGTCCGTGGCCCTGGTGCGTACGCGCCGCACGGCCATTGGTGCCGTGGTCAGTCTGGCGATAGCGCTGTTTGCGTGGAACGTCGTGTGGCAGCTGACCAACGCCACGCCTTCGACCCCGATGCCGCATGTTGCTTTGGAGAACATCAAGGGAGGCGACACGTCCATGACGGCTTTTATGGGAAAACCCGTCGTAGTGAACCTCTGGGCCAGTTGGTGTCCGCCCTGCCGGCGCGAGATGCCGATGATGGCCGAGGTGGCAGCGGCGAGAGACGACGTCACGTTCCTGTTCGTGAACCAGGGCGAGAGGCGCACGACGATTGAGGGCTACCTGAACAAGGAGAAGATCACGCTGTCGAACGTGCTGCTCGATGCGCGCACGGACGTGCCTCGCCACTACGCCACGCCGGGTCTGCCGGTCACCCTCTTCATCGGCACAGACGGAAAGCTCCAGTCCGTCCACGTTGGCGAGATTTCCCGTGAGGCATTGTCGGGTGCGCTCAGCCGGCTGCTGGCGGAGTAGCCGAAGTGCGATGAGGCGCCTTGCGGAGCGGTCCGACGACCGCCCTGCACTGCCGCCTTGTCTTCACAGGTCAAGCTTGTTGTCCTACCATGCGGCAAACGACGCTGCGGCCACGGGCGCGGTGCGATGGGGGCCATGCGGAGGAATGCCATGACACGCCAAACCGAGCGGTCGCCCCAAGACCTACCCCTTGACGATCAAGAGCCCCCGCAGCCGGGAGGGATCAGCCGCCGCGGGCTCCTAACCAGCGTTAGCCTGGCGGGCCTAGGGGCCACCGTGGGCGCCAGCGTCCCCCTGTCCTCGAATCCAACCGGCATCATGATCCCGTCGGCTCTGGCGCAGGGGGCTCCCGCATCGGGCGGTGCTGCCCAGCCTTCAGGGCCACAGCCCCTCGACTACCCAGGCAAGGAGAAGGGGCTCGTTGTCCTCGGCGAGCGGCCGCTGGTGGCGGAGACGCCCGAGCACCTGCTCGATGACGAGACCACGCCAATGTCGAAGTTCTTCATTCGCAACAACGGACAGATCCCGGAACCGGCGGCAAACCCGGATGCCTGGAAGCTGACTATTGACGGCGAGGTGAACAACCGGCTTGAGCTGACACTGGCCGAGCTGAAGTCCCGCTTCCAGCCTAAAACCTACCGCATGGTGCTCGAATGCGGCGGCAACGGCCGCTCGTTCTTCCAGCCGCAGGCCAGAGGCAACCAATGGGCCAACGGCGGCGCGGGCTGCGCCGAGTGGACCGGCATCCCGCTGGGCGAAGTGCTGCAGGCGGCGGGGCTCAAGGACACGGCGAAGTACACCGCCCATTACGGCGCCGACCCGCACCTCTCGGGAGACACGACCAAGGAGTCCCTCTCGCGCGGCATGCCCATCGCCAAGGCGCTGGAGCCGCACAGCCTGATCGTCTACCAGATGAATGGCGAGCCCCTGCCCAACATCCATGGCGGACCACTGCGGCTGGTCATTCCCGGCTGGCCTGGCTCGCTGTCGCACAAGTGGCTGACGCGGATCACGATCCGTGACCGCGAGCATGACGGCCAAGGCATGACCGGAACCTCCTACCGGGTGCCGAACACGCCCATGGTGCCGGGCGGCAAGGCGGACGAGAAGGACTTCCGCATCCTCGAATCCATGCCGGTGCGCAGCATCATCACGGCTCCGGCGAACGGCACGAGGCTGCCGGCCGGCACGCGGGAGGTGGCCCTGCGCGGCACCGCCTGGGCCGGCGATCTCACGGTGTCGCGCGTGGACGTCTCGACCGATGCGGGCCAGACCTGGACGCAGGCGACACTGGCACCGCCCCGCAACCGCTACGACTGGAGTAGGTGGACAGCGACCATCCCACTGCCGTCGGACGGCTACTTCGAGATCTGGACAAGGGCCACGGACTCGAACGGCAAGATGCAACCGCCCGTGGCCCACAACTGGAACCCGCAGGGCTATGGCGGCAACACCATGCACCGCGTGGCCGTCTTGGTGGGATAAGGATCATTGATGGTGCGGCTATTCCACTGGCTGCCGATGCTGGCCCTCACGGCATCGGCCTCTTTCTCTGCCGGGCAGGCCCAGCAGGGGCCTGCGCCTGCCTTCACGCCCAAGGACGAGCAGCTTGACGACCTGCCGGCGGGACCCGGACGGGACGAGACCTTCGGCCTGTGCACCGCGTGCCACGGCTACAAGCTAGTGTCGAACCAGGGGTTGACCCGCGACAGATGGGACGAGACGATGACCTGGATGACGGAGCGGCACGGCATGCCGGACATCCAGGGCGCCGACCGGGACCTGATCCTCGACTATCTCGCCACGCATCATCCGCCCAGGGCGCCGGCGGGGGCCGGTGGATTCAGGAACCCGTTCGCACCGCAATAGCTCCCCGACGCTCGACCGGGCGTCACTTGATCGAGCCGATGGCTGGCTGCAGCCGGCTGCCTGATCGCGGAGCAGGCGCAGCATGTGTGATGCTGCCATGCGCCGCCGGCATGAACATCCCGCCACCCCAAGACTTACATCCCCACCCAAGGTATGCAGAGAGCCGAAGGGAATTGGCCCCCACGGCCACGCGAGTGCCGACCCAGTGGAGATTGGAATGAAAGGATCTGCCGCGCCGAAGCGGTCCCATCGCTTGACCCAGGAAACCCTCCGGGATGGCTTCGTGCATGAGATGATCGCCCGCTCCGGGACCAATCTGCCTGTGCTGAGCGATGCCGAGCGGCATGCATCCCTCCAGGCGACCCTGGCCGCGCAGCCCGCGCCGGGCGAGGTCTGGCTGTTCGGCTACGGCTCCCTGATCTGGAACCCGGCCTTCCACCATACCGAGCAGAAGCCGGTCCTGATCCGGGGCTGGCACCGGGAGTTCTGCCTGTCCACGCCCATCGGGCGCGGCACCCCGGACGCCCCGGGCCTGGTGCTGGGGCTCGACAGCGGCGGTTCCTGCCGGGGCGTGGCCTTCCGCATCGCCCGCGCCGAAGCGGAGGCCGAGCTTGAACTGGTCTGGCGGCGCGAGATGGTGACGGGCGCCTACGTGCCGCGCTGGGTGAGCGCTGCACGGTCCCGATCTGCCCGAAGACACGTTCGCCATCGCCTTCACGATCAAGCGCAAGGCCCCGAACTACGTCCGGCCCGCTTCGGAGGCCGACACGGCCCGGGTGATAGCCACCGCCTGCGGGGCACTGGGCTCCTGCCGGGACTACCTCTTCGACACCATCCATGGCCTGGAAGGCTTCGGGATCCACGACCATCATCTGAACCGCATCGCCCGGCAAGTGCGTGAGCACCGAGGCTGAGCGACCGGTCAGCATGGCTTAGCGGCCCTCTTCGATGGGCGCGCCCGCCTGCTGGAGGGCCGCGAAGCCGCCCGCCACATGCGACACGTTTCCGATGCCCATTTCTGTCAGGGCCTTTGCCCCCAGCGCCGACCGGTTTCCGGATGCGCAGTAGAGAACCAAGCGCTTGCCGCCGCCCAGCTCCGGCTTATGCGAGGCGCTGGCGGGATCGGCCTGGAATTCCAGGAAGCCGCGGGGCACGTGCACTGCTCCCTGAACCTTGCCGGTCTTCTGCAACTCCTCGCCTTCCCTGACGTCCACCAGCACCACGCCGGGGTCGCCCACGAGCTTTAAGGCTTCCTCGGCCGACAGGGTCTCAACCGTCTGGTTGGCCTCGGCCACGAGGTCCTTTGCCGTCTTCGTCATGATCGTCTCCTTCATTCGTCCCAGGGGGCGCCGTCGAGCGCGTCGAGGGGGATCTTGAGGTAGCGCTTGCCGTTGCCCTCCGGTTCCGGCAGGCGCCCGCCGCGGATGTTGACCTGCAGCGAGTGCAGGATGAGCTTGGGCATCGGCAGCTCACGGTCGCGCGCTTCGCGCAACGCCACGAACTCCTCCTCCGTCTTCGCCTTCACCAGGTGCTTGTTCTCGCGCCGCTGCTGCCCGACCGTGCTCTCCCACTGCGCCTCGCGCCCGCCCGGCTGGTAGTCGTGCCCCGTGAACAGGCGCATCTCCTCCGGCAAGGCCATGATGCGCTGGATGCTCTGCCACAGCGCCTTGGCGGAGCCGCCGGGGAAGTCGGCGCGGGCGGTGCCGCTGTCAGGCATGAAGATCGTGTCGTGGATGAAGGCGGCGTCACCGACGACGTAGGCGATGGACGCCAGCGTGTGGCCAGGCGTGAACATCACCTCCACGTCCAGGTTGCCGATCCTGAAGCGCTCACCGTCGGCAAACAGCCGGTCCCATTGCGATCCATCCGTCGGGAAGGTGTCGGGCCAGTTGTAGAGGCTCTTCCAGAGCTTCTGCACCTCGACCACCTTCTCGCCGATGGCGGTGGGCACGCCGGTCTTGTCCTTGAGGTAGCCGGCCGCCGAGAAGTGATCGGCATGGGGATGCGTGTCGAGGATCCATTCGAGGGTGTAACCCTCACGCGCGATGTGGGCGAGGAGTTCGTCGGCCTGGATCGTGGCGGTCGCCCCGGACTTCGGATCGAAGTCGAGCACCGGGTCGATGATGGCGCACCTCTTCGTCTCGGGATCGGCGACCACGTACTGCACGCTGCCGGTGCGCTTCTCGTAGAACCCCTTCACGATGGGGCGGCCGTGCAAGGGCGATGACGTCTGGGCGGTCATGATGCTTGCTCCTGTCTTCAAGAAATGACGCAGCGTTTGAAATCTGGGATGGCCGGCTTTTTGGGCTTCAGCCATCCACGCGCGGGGCTTCGCGCCGGAAGGTGACCTGCGGCCAGTCGGCGGGCACGAGGCGGAAGACCGCCATGCCGACGATCATCGCGGCGACGAACACGAACACGGGCCACGGGCCGAAGGTCATGCCGACCAGGGCCGGTCCAGGGCACAGGCCAACGAGGCCCCAGCCGATGCCGAACAGGGCGGCCCCGCCGATCAGGCGCGGATCGAGGTCGCGCCGCGTCGGGATCTCCAGGCGCGGCGCCAGCACGGGCACGCCGCGACGTTTGGCGATGAGATAGCCCAGCGTCGACACCGCGACGGCGCCGCCCATCACGAGGGCGAGGCTTGGGTCCCAGGCGCCGAAGATATCGAGGAAGCCGAGCACCTTGGCCGGGTTGACCATCTGCGAGACGATCAGCCCGAGGCCGAACAGGAGCCCCGACGCGAAGGCGGAAACGATCAGGGGCATGGCTTACATCCCGATGAGGTGACGGGTGACGAACACGGTGGCGATGGCCGTGATCATGAACACGGCGGTGGCCGCGAGCGAGCGCGGCGAGCCGCGGCCGATGCCGCAGACGCCGTGGCCGCTGGTGCAGCCCGCCCCCAGCCGCGTCCCGAAGCCGACGATCAGCCCCGCCAGGATCACGAGTGGCAGGGAGCCATCGAGTTCCACGGGCGGCAGCGCGCCGCCAACGGCGGCATAGACTAGCGGCGCAATGAACAGGCCGGCGAGAAACGCCAGGCGCCAGCCGATCTCGATGCGGGCCGGATGAAGCAGCCCGCCAAGGATGCCGCTGATGCCCGCGACGCGCCCGTTCAGCACCAGGAACAGGGCGGCAGATGCGCCGATCATCAGGCCGCCGATAAGCGCGGACACGGGAGTGAAGTTTTCCATGGCGACCTCCGATCAGCGGGACTTGCTGGCCTTGGCTGGCTTGCAATAGAGCTCGTAGAGCGTAGCGAAGAGTTGCTCGACGCGGGGATCGGCGATGCGGTACCAGATCGTCTGGCTTTCGCGCCGGGTGGCGACGATGCCCTCGTCGCGCATCTTGGCGAGGTGCTGCGACAGGGCCGATTGCGACAGCCCCACCGCCTCGGTGAGCGTGGTGACGTTGGCCTCGCCCCATTCGACCAGCTTGCACAGGATCATCAGCCGGCGCTCGTTGGCGAGCGCCCGCAGGACATCGGCAACCTCGGTCGCCTTCTGTTCGAATGTTTCGAGGTCGAGTTCCACAGCGGGCATAGGCGCACCTACGTTCATGAGGTTTATCTAATTTAGCATATTCTCATGGATATGCAAGGGCGGGCATGCAGCCCAGCCCACCGTGTGGAACCGGCCCGCCAACGCCCCGTTGCCCCTGTTGTTGCAGGAAGCTGAACCATGGTTGCAGGCACCGTCGACCGCGTTCCCAGGCACACCAGCCAGGAAATCAACCGTCAGATCAAGATGCAGATTGCCGAGAGCGTCCGCTGGCATGCGGCCCATCCCGAGGGGATCGACCGCCGGCTGCACGAGCTCGATCAGGAGTGGGATGTCGAACGGACCTTGGAGGCCAACGCCTCGACCCTGGCCTTCACCGGCGTGATGCTCGGGGCGACCTTGGACAAGCACTGGCTCGCCCTGCCGGCTCTGGTGACCGCCTTCCTGTTCCAGCACGCGGTGCAGGGCTGGTGCCCACCTCTGCCGATCCTGCGGCGGCTCGGCTTCCGCACCGCCCACGAGATCGAGACGGAGCGGTATGCGCTTAAGGCGCTGCGGGGCGACTTCGGCCCCATCGAGCCGGGCCCGCATGACCACGACAGCCGGGCCAGCCACGCCATGCAGGCCGCGCGTCTCTAGGCGGCTCGACGTCAGCCCGGAGGCCACCGTGCAGTGGCAGTGATTGAGACAACGGAAGCATGGCAGTCCTGGGTGGCGCCCACCGCCTTTGAGTGAAGCGCGCACCGCGGATGCTTCCTGATGCGAGTGACCGGTTTCAACTTGGAGAGCCTGCCATGAAGACATACCTTGTCGCCGCCATTCTGATCGCCGTCACCGGCCCCACTCTGGCTCAAACTTCCGGTGACCAACACCATCCCGGCGGGGCCTCCGTTGCACAAGCCCAGGCGACGCCTCCCGCACAGACCCAAACGCCAACGGCCCAGCCCGGGGCACGAATGCCGATGGGGCAGATGATGCAGGGCCAGGGCATGCCCGGCGCGCCAGGATGGGCGGCCCCGGCCGGGGCATGATAGGCCGGTTCTCGCCCGAGGACATGAGCGCCTTCATCGACGCCCACATCGCCGCGATCCAAGCCGGTCTGAAGCTCTCAGCCGATCAGGAAAAGCTGTGGCCACCCGTCGAGACCGCGATCCGGAACCTTGCCACTCTCCACGCTAGCCACATGCAGGCCATGCGCCAGGCCCTTGGAATGATGGCGACCGACCCGGTTGGCCTGCTCCGCGCCATGGCTGACCGGATGAGCCAGGGATCGGAGGCCATGCGCAGGCTCGCGGATGCCGCCTCGCCGCTCTACGCCACGCTCGACGAGGCTCAGAAGCGACGATTGCAGGTCCTCGTCCGGATGGGCGGCTGCGGCATGAAGGGGCAAGGAATGGGTCCGGGAATGATGAGCCCGGGCGGTGCCATGATGCCCGGCGGGTCCGGCGACGATGATGATGACGACAACGGCGACAGCCGGGATAGTCGCTGACTATTGAACCCAGGCAGAGGGTTCGCTTAGGACGGGCTCGACACGCCCCGAGCCGTGAGCCCATGAGTGCCGGTGGGACGGGCAATGGCCCGTCCGCACTGTGACGTCACTTCAGCAGGTATTTCACAAGCGCGGCAATCCTCAGGACAACCAGGATGAGGACGAGAAGCGCGATCAGATTCATCCCGCCCATGCCCCAGCTCATGCCGTGCATCATCGGAGTTCCCCCACCCTTGGACCACTCCGCCGACCGGATGCCACTATATGGGTTGCGGCACCTACATCTGCGGGGGTGAACCTGTAAGGGCGAGCTTGGCAAGCCCGGATGCGGTCCCGCGGACCTCGTCGTCCGCGTAATCGGCGGCATTCACCTGGGCAGGCGACACGGAGGGCTCCGAGAGCCGATCCCCGTCGATTGCGAAGTTGTAGACGCGTCCGTCGGGTGTGAAGGTCAGCACAAGATTGTCGCCGTCGCGCTCCAGGCGGAAGTCGTCGGCCTTTGTTGTCACCTTCTTGAAGGCCGCCTCTGCCGCCTTCAAAGGATCGCTGGGGCGGCGCCCTCCAGGTGGTCTCGACATGTTTTCCTCCCTACGGACTGCTGGTTTTCAGGTGGTTCATACTGGCACCGGCGCCTCGTCTACGACAACTTTTTTAGTAACCTCAAGTTCTCACCCTATCCCTGGATGGATTGCAGGTAGGCGAGCAGATCATTAATTTGGGCCGGATCGAGCTCGAACTGAGGCATCGAGGGATGACCCGTGGTGATGCCCTCGGCGAAAGCCTCGGCCAAGCCCTCAATCGGATAAAGGGTATGAAGCGTTCGGAACGGCGGCGCCTCGGGAATGGGGCTGTCGCCGAAGTGGCCGATGGCATGGCATTGGGAGCAGTTGGTCTGCGCAAAGGTGAGCCCGCGCTGCACGCGTCCCGATTGGGCCATCACGGCCGATGAGCCAAGGGCCAGTGCGGTGCAAAGGAGAGCGAGCCGCTTCATTGTCGGTGCCCCTCTGCTCTGGCAGGCTCGGCCAGCTTCACGGAGACCACCTGGAAGGTATGGGGCTTCTCGTCGTCAACCTGGATGGTGATGTATTCACCTTCAGCGAAGCGATGCTGGTGGAGGCGATAGCCTGCCTCCTCATCACCCGGATGACCCTGGTTGTAATCGATCATCCAGGTTGCCCCGCCGGCCCCACCTGGGCGGTGGACCAGAATACCATGCTGCTCCCCCGCACCGGCCCAGAAGCGGCGAACCCGGCAATAGGCCCGCTTGTCCGCCCACTCCTCCTGGTTCAGATGCCCCTGGGCATCGAGAGGCGCGGTGATTTCGTAGCCGTAGCGCGGGCTGCCCTCCGGAAACTCCCTGCTGCGGGCCAGATGAAGCGTAATGTGGTAGAGCATGTCTCCCTCCCAGGTTCAGGGCGCGTCTCAAGCGAACCTCGCCATTGTGGCAAAGCTTAGAGGCACGGCCCCCGACAGCCTTGATCCCGATCAAATCGGGCCGGACCGGAACGGGAAAGATGGCAGGCTTTACTCCTTGTAGCCGTTTTTCAAGGCATCCCTGATACGCCGGATGATGACCCCCTTCGCCTTTCTGTCAGCGGCGGCCTCAATGGCCCCGTTGATGTCGAGAAGCAGCTCCGCGTAGTCATTGTGCCAGTCCCGGTGTCCGGCGCTTGAGCCAGACAGCCGCGGTTCGGGGCGGTCCATGCGCACGGGGCGCGCGCCGCTCAGATCGTAGAGATCGTCAATCTCGGGGATGAGCGCATCCGGCGCCTGCTCCACCTCATCCAGTGACGCTTGCAACGCTTTCAAGGCCGGATCCTCTCCGTGGACTAGGAAAACGCCCCGGCGAACGGGGAGGCGCTCGGAAAGCCACGTCTTCAGCTCCGGCCCGTCCGCATGACCTGAGTAGAGGTCGAGCGTCTTCATCCGTGCGCGGACCTTGATCTCCTCGCCATGGATCCGGACCTTCGACGCACCGTCCTGAAGAATCCGCCCAAGGGTGCCCTGCGCCTGGAAGCCAACGAAGAGGACAGTCGCCTCGTCCTTCCAGAGCCACGCCTTCAGGTGGTGCCGGATCCGGCCCGCCTCGCACATGCCGCTGGCTGCGATGATAATGTGGAAGCTGTGGATGCGGTCGATGGATTTGCTCTGCTCGACTGTTTCCGTGAAGCGCACCCATCGAGACTCAAGCGCCTGCACCAGGTCGCCGCCGTTCCTGAGCTCTCCGGCATGTCGCTTGAAGATGGTGCTGGCCTTCGAGGCGAGCGGAGAGTCGATGAAGATGGGAATATCCGGCAGCTCGCCCGCTTCCATCAGCTCCATGAGGTCGACGAGCAGTTCCTGCGTTCGCTCCACCGCGAAGGACGGTATGAGCAGAACCCCGCTCGGGCGCATCGCGCCCCGCACCTCGTCCCGCAGCACCCGCCGTCGGCGCTCGATGGTGGTGCCGGCCCGGTCGGTGTCGCCATAGGTCGATTCAAGGATCACGTAATCGAGGTCGTGCGGTCCGTCCGGATCGGGCTGTAGGAGCTTCTGATCCGGGCCGATATCGCCGGAGAACAGGAGGCGGGTCGGTCTTTCGGTATCGCTGGACGTCACCTCCATCTCGATAGAGGCCGAGCCCAAGAGATGTCCGGCGTTCCAGTAGCGGGCTCGGAAGCCGGGAGCCACATCCTGCCATTGGCCGTAAGCCACGGGGCGGAACTGCCTGAGAGACGCGATGGCGTCCTCCTCCGTGTAGATCGGGGACACCCTATCCCGCCCGCGTCGGCTGTTGCGCCGGTTCAGCTGATCGACCTCCATCTCCTGGATGTAGCCGGAATCCGGAAGCATGATCGAGGCGAGGTCGGCCGTGCCGCCCGTTGCATAGATCGGACCGTCGAAGCCAGCCTTCACCAGCTTCGGTACAAGGCCGCTATGGTCGATATGCGCATGGGTGAGGCAGAGCGCATCGATGCCGGCCGCGCGGAAGGGGAAGTGCTGGTAGTTGAGCTCCCGCTCAGTCTTTGAGCCTTGGAACATTCCGCAATCGATTAGGATACGGGCGGCGTCCGTCTCAAGCAGAAAGCAGGAGCCGGTCACGGTCCGGGCGGCACCATAGAAGTGAAGGCGAAGCGACAAAGGGACCTCCTGGGTACAAGGAACGATCAGGCAGGGCGATGGCACCTTGGTACACCACCGTCGAGCGGCTAAGTTTGATCCATGCCAAACCAGTGGAAATGACGATCATGACATCCCATCCGGCGTCGTCCAGCCCGGTCTCCCAATCACGGGCCAAGCTTACTCCCAAAGGGACTCTCTCCTGATTGAGCAGTTGCGCCCAGCTCTCGCGGACAGGATCAGGCAGGACCATCCGGCACTCGATGCCCAGAGCTGTATCAGTCGGGCAGCCGTCGACCGGTACCGCTTGCGTTATGTCGAAGAACTCCTGCGCCAGGAACGCGGCGAACTCACCAGGCTCGACAAGGAAGTGGCGCGCAGTCTTGCGGAGGGTCTCACCGTCACAGAGAACGTCGAGGACAACTACGACGAGAACCGCACGTTGGGCGAGCGCCTGTCTGAGGGCTTGCCACGTTCGGCGGGAGTTGGCCGTTCCTGATATTTTTCGCCCTGGGTCTGGGAGCTTGGATCGGCATCAACGCGGCGCGAGGGCCTGAGGCCTTTGACCCACACCCCTACATCCTTCTCAACCTCGTTCTGTCCTGCATCGCCGCCGTTCAGGCTCCCATCATCATGATGAACCAGAGGCGTCAGGAGGCAAAGGATCGACTGCGCTCGCGGAACGACTATCAGGTCAACCTGAAGGCGGAACTCGAAATCCGGCACCTGCACGAAAAGGTGGACCATCTCATCAACCGGCAGTGGGAGCGCCTCGCCGAAATCCAGGAGATGCAGATCGAACTCCTTCAGGAGCGCCGATAAGCCAATCACCGCGTCCCGGAGGAGCCGGGCGCATCGTGATCACGACGGCTCAGGTCCCCACAGCGCCCGCAGCGCGTTCAGGATCATGGCCACGTCGATGGCCTCCTGGATGAGAGCTCCCTGCACCGGCGTCAGATAGCCCAACCCGGCGGCCATCATCCCAACGACCGACAGGCTGATCCCCACATAGACGCTCTGGAACGCGATGTGCCTGGACCGGCGAGCGGCCCGGATCGCCACTGGTATCTTATCGAGCTGATCGAACAGCAGGACCACATCGGCTGCTTCGGCCGACGCGGCGGCACCCTTTGCGCCCATGGCGACGCCAAGGTCAGCAGCAGCAAGAGCCGGAGCATCGTTGACGCCGTCACCGATCATCATCACGGGCCCGTGCCGCTTCTCATCCTGCACGATGGCGATCTTCCGGTCTGGCGTGAGTTCGGCATGGACCGAGTCGAGGTGCAATCCGACTGTCACGGCCTCCGCCACGTCGCGGCGGTCGCCGGATGCCAGCGTGATCCGGGCAATCCCCAGCCGGCGAAGGCTGTCGATCACCCGGGCGGCTTCCGAGCGTAAGGGGTCTGCCAGGATCAGGAGCCCGGCGGGCTCCCCATCGGCCGCCACGGCCACCACAACCGAGCCCACGGGATAGTAGCCGTCGGCCACCGCCCCGGCGTTCGGAACGCGCTGCGAGACAAACCGGACACCGCCCACGACCACGCGCCGGCCGTCGACGTTCCCTTCCAGCCCCTCGCCCGGGATCTCTTCGATTGCTGTAGGACGCTGGAGGTCGAGTCCCCAGGCCTGCGCCTCCAAAACGAGGGCCCGGGCGATGACGTGCTTCGATGCCTGATCAAGCGACGCCGCGAGCTGGAGGAGTTCTTCGGGCGACAGCCCCGCCCTAGGGCGGATCTCGACTATCCGCGCCCGCCCGTGCGTGAGGGTGCCTGTCTTGTCGATCACTAGGGCCTTCACCCGAGCGAGCGTCTCCAGTGCCCTCCCGCCCTTCACAAGCACCCCGGCCTTCGCGGCGCGTGACACTCCTGAGACAATGGCCACGGGCACAGCAAGGATAAGGGGACATGGGGTGGCGACGACGAGAACGGCCAGGGCTCGGATCGGATCGCCACTCCACAGCCAAGCACCGCCGGCGAGCATCACGGTCAGTGCGAGGAACGCCATGGCGAACCGGTCGGCGAGCCGCGTCATGGGAGCCTTTGAGGCTTGCGCGGCTTCGATCAGACGGACGATGCCGGCATAGGTGCTCTCAGCAGCGCGGTGCGTGGCCGAAAGGTCGAAAGCATCGCCGACATTGGTCACGCCGCTCATGACTGGCTCGCCGACTCTCTTCTGGACAGGAACCGACTCGCCCGTCAGCGCCGACTGATCCAGAACAGCCATCCCAGCGACAACAAGTCCATCCACGGGCACGACGTCACCCTGGCGGACCAGCAGGCGGTCCTCCGGCGCGATGGCATCGAGGGGGACCTCCTCAAGCCTGCCGTCCCGCTGTCGGATCGCAGTCCGCGGCACACGGGCGAGTAGCGCCGTCATCTCGCGGTTGGCGCGCCGCTCGGCAAAGCTCTCCAGGTACTGCCCGCCGGCGTACATCAGGGCGACGACAACGGCGGCGAGGTGCTCCCCGAACATGAGCGCCCCGGTCATGGAGAGGGCGGCAACGATGTCGAGGCCGACATCCCCGCGCCGCAGAGTGGCAACGATCTCGATCAGCAATGCACTCAGGACCGGGAGGGTCGCCGCGGCCCAGATCGTCCCGGCCCAGTGCCCGCTTCCGACAATGCGCACTCCGAAGCCCAGGATCAGCCCCATTGCGGGCAGGATGACCAGGATGGGGCGGATGACCCCGTGAAGCTCCTGCAGCGAAGGGATCCTCGGCACGCGGAGGAACCGAGGTCGCGGCGAGGCTGACAGGCTGGCTTTCTCAACACCAGGCATCATCGGGTCCAGCTGGGGCGCAAGGATTGTCGCCCCTTGCAGGGTCTGCATCAACCGTTGCCGATCTGCACGTCAGCAGACCGGTAAAGCCAAAAGCCCACGCAATAGTCACCGAGCCCTCTTGCCGAGGCTGCGCATCGCATCGAGCCAGGCCATCCGTTTACTGTCGCTCATGCCCTCGATCATCCCGACGAGCGTGTGCCGGTTCGGGCCGATGCCAACCAAGGACAGGATGCTGCGCTTCAGACTCCTGAGGCTGTGCGCGCCGAAGTACCACCGATAGACGAAGGCGGGCATGCCCATCGTGATGACGATCCGGGACGAGCGCCCCTTGAGGGCGGTCTTCCAGCTCGCCTTGGAGCCGCCCCCACCCGTCATGAAGGCCGGGCGGAACGCCTGTTCCATGAACCCCTTCAGGAGTGCGGGCATCCCTCCAAGCCACAGAGGGTAGATGATGACGAGGTGCTCGGCCCACGCCATGGTGCGCTGGGCCTCCGCGATGACGGATGGCGGCGGGCCGCTGTCCCAATCGGCTTTCGAGCGCAACAGCGGGAAGTCGAGGTCGGCAACCGGGATGGACCGGACTTGGTGGCCGCCGGCGGAAGCCCCTTCAGCGTACGCCTCGGCGAGCGCGTGGCCGAAATGCCCGCCGCCGGACGTGGGGTGGCCCTGGATAATGACGATGCGTGTCATGCCGATGTCCGTTGCTCGTTGCTTGATGCCCCTGCGGACCGGAACCGCTTGGCCAAGCCGAACCAGCCCCCGGCCAGAACTGCAATGGTCACAGTTATCGCCATCCATGACAGGCTCGGGGATGAAACGCGCAGAATGCTGGCCAGCGGCGGAACGTAAAGGACCATGGCGACGATGACGGCGGCCCCGGCGCCGATCCCCCAGAAAGCGAGCCTCCTCCTGTCAAAGACGGAAGTTCCCGGCTCCGCAGCGTCGGCGAGTGCAAGCACCAGGTTTCCGAGCACCAAGGCGACAAACGCCGCAGCCCGCGCCTCCACCTCCGGAAGGCCAGTATTCAGCGTCCACACATAGAGGCCGAAGACGGCCCCGAGAACGACGGCACCCTGGAGGAGCCCGAGCACGATCTGGGAGGTGCCGAAGAGCGGCTCGGTGGCGGGACGGGGCGGCTGCTCCATCGCATGCCGCTCGCTGGGTTCCCCCTCGAACACGAGCGAGCAGACGGGATCGATCACGAGCTCCAGCAGGATCACGTGCATCGGATACAGGATCGGCGGCAGACCCATCAGGATGGGCAGCAGGGCGAGCCCGGCGATAGGCACATGGATCGCGGTCACATAGGTGAGCGCCTTGCGCAGGTTCGCGAAGATGCGCCGCCCGAGACGCACACCCCCGATGATCGAGGGAAACCGGTCATCGAGGAGCACGATGTCGGCGGCCTCCCGGGCGACATCGGTGCCCCGCTGCCCCATGGCGATGCCAATGTGCGCGGCCTCAAGCGCCGGCGCGTCATTGACGCCGTCTCCGGTCATGGCAACGACCGCGCCATTGGCCTTCAAGGCCTCGACCAGCGCGAGCTTCTGCTCCGGCATGATGCGCGCAAACACCCGGATCCGCCGCGCGAGCTCCCGCAGTCCTTCCGGATCGAGCTCGGCGACCTCCCTGCCGGTGAGCACGCCCGCACTTGTGTCGATCCCGGCCTGGCGGGCGATCTCCAAAGCTGTGGCGGGGTAATCGCCCGTGATCATCGCAACGGTGATCCCGGCCCGCTTCGCCTCGGCGACGGCCTGCGGGACATCGGGCCGCACCGGATCCGCGAAGCCGATCAACCCCTCGAAGGTGAAAGCCAGAGCTTCGGGAGCGGTTGCGCTGTCCCGGGTATCGCGCGCGGATGCCACGCCCAGCACCCGCAGGCCGCGGCCTGCCAGGTCGGCAACGACCCTGTCCATTGCCGCGCGTTGGTCATCCTCCATGCGGCAGAGCCGGAGAATAGCCTCTGGGGCGCCCTTCGCGGCATAGAGGACGCCGCCCTGCGGATCCGCCCAGACCTGGATGAACGCGAGAAGCTCGGGACGGAGCGGATAGGTGCGCAGCGGGGCCCCGGTTCCATCCAGCTCCGTCGGCGGTTGCGCCCTCACCTCATGGATGGCCTTGTCCATGGGATCGACGGGGCGGACGGCGGACGCGAGCAGCGCCGTCCGCAGCGGCTCCATGGCGGCGCAAAGCTCGCCGCTGTCCCGGAGATCCTGAGCCTTGCCGTCGCGCCAGACCGTTGTGAGCGCCATCCGGTTTTCCGTCAGCGTACCGGTCTTGTCGACGCACAGGAAGGTGGCCGCCCCGAGCGTCTCGATCACGGCGGCACGGCGCACCAGCACGTTGTGCCGGGCAAGCCGAAAGGCCCCAAGCGCCATGAAGATCGCCAGCACCATCGGGAACTCTTCCGGCAGCAGCGCAATAGCCAGCGTGATCCCGGATAGCATGCCTCCAATCCAGTCGCCTCGCAGTACGCCATAGGTCACGGCGACGATGGCGCAGAACCCTAGCGCGAGAGCGCCGAGTTTGGTGATGAGCGCGCCAGTCGTTTTCTGCAGCAGCGTCGGCTCGTCCTCAATGGCGGCCAGCGAGGCGCCGATGCGCCCCAGCCGGGTCGCGGCACCTGTACGCATGAGGTGGACCATGCCCTGCCCACGCACATTCAGGGTACCGGCGAACAGGTACGGCGTGTCGTCTCCTCCAGGTTCGGGATCGGTCGCCTTACCCGCCCCATCTGGCGTGGGACGCTTGGACACTGGCACCGACTCGCCCGTGAGGGCGGACTCGTCGACTGTCAGCGCATCGCCGGCGAGCAGGATGCCATCGGCGGGCAGACGTTCCCCCTCTCCAACGAGGACGAGATCGCCCGGCACGAGATCGCGCGCCGGGATGCGCCGCTCGGCCCCGCCCCGGATCACCCGGGCGTACGGCTCCGCGAGTTCTCGCAGGGCTGCCAAGGCTTGTTCGCTCCTCGCCTCCTGCAGCACGACCAGCCCGATGGTCACGAGGGCGCCGGCCATCATGAACAGGCCCTCGCCGATATCGCCGAGCACCAAGTAAAGCCCCGCCGCGGCAAGGAGGAGCAGAAACATGGGCTCGTGCAGGATCCCGCGGACGATGTCGATCAGTCCGCGGGGGCGCCTCCCCGCGACAGCATTGGGCCCATGCCGGGCAAGCCGGCGCTGCGCCTCGGCCTCGTCGAGACCGGTCAGGCTCGCAGGCGTGCCGGCCGCGGTGTCCGCCTCATTGCCGTTCGATGCGACACGCGTCTGCACCAGCATGTCCTGCCCTCCAGGCGATTGGCATGGCCCGCTTTAATGAGCCACCAGCAGCGGACTGTCCGCTGCGGAGAGGATGTCTCGCGTCGCTCCGCCGAACACCTGCTCCCTGAAACGGGTATGGCCGTACCCTCCCATGATGATGAGATCCGCGGACACGCTGCGGGCCTCGTCGAGGATGACGTCGGCGACGCGGCGATCCTGGCTTTCGGCGGTTTCGACCTCCGCGATCACGCCATGGCGGGCGAGGTGGTCCTCCACCTCCATCCAGGGCCTAGTGTCCGGCGGAGGATCCACGACGAGGACGACAGTGCGCCCCGCTTGCTCGATGAAGGGCAAGCCTTCGCGCAGGGCGCGGGCGGCCTCGCGGCTGCCGTTCCAGGCCACCAGCACGGTCTGGATCGGCCCCCGACGATGACGGCCGGGCGGCACGAGCAGGAGCGCGCGTCCGCTGCCGAAGAGAACCGCCTCGACGAGATCCGTCCAGTCGGGTGTCTCGGTCCCGCCATTGGGCCGGGTGGCTAGGAAGAGATCGGCGCAGCGGGCCTGCTCCACCACCTTCGCCGAGAGGGTGCCGTAGGTCCCATCGAGCCGGCGCAGCTCGCTCGGCACTTGCAGGCTGGCCAGCCGCTCGGTCAGGCGCTTGGCGGTGGTGTCGCCGTCCTGGCGCGCCTTATCGTCAAGCTCGGTCAGCACCTGCATCGCCGCCGCGCCGCCGTCCATCGGCATGGCGATGGTGAGGTCGGGCAGCAGGTTGGTGAAGATGCCGATGAGAGGGGCCCGCCCGGCGGACGCGATGGCCTGCCCGTGCTCCAGCCGGATCTCGTCCTCGAGGCTTCCGTCGAGATGCACCATGATGTCCTTGATCATCACTCTCTCCCTCTGTGGGCCCGGACACAGCCGTTGTGCCGAAGCAGCTATCGATCATCATGTGGTCGAAATCGGGGTGAATGCTTTGATCTGGCGCAATTTGCCTGAGCTCGTCCGGGGATAGTGTCCGATGGCCCACTTCCTGCGGCACACAGGGCAAGACCCGGAGGCTGCGATGCCGTCCCACCCATCTGCCACTCTTGCCACCAGACGTGCGCCGAGGGCCCGGGGCACCCCAGCGCCGGGGCAGAAGCCAGATCGGCGTTCCTCTCCCACCATGCCCGCGCCTATCCCCCTGGCCGAGCAATCGGTCAACGCCCAGCTTCACCACTTCTGGGACACCCTCGATCACGCCGCCCATGCGGGCTTGGCGCACCTCACCGGCGGCCTTTCGCTCGCGGCGCTCGCTGCTGCCTACATGGACTGGGCCGCCCACCTTGCCATCTCGCCCGGCAAGCAGGTCGAGCTTGCCACAAAGGCAGCCCGCCAGTGGACGCGCTTGGCGCAGTTGGCCTCCCGTTGCGGCCTGGACGGAAGCCCCTGCGAACCGTGCATCGAGCCGCTGCCCCAGGACCGCCGGTTCGGCGGAGATGAGTGGCAGCAATGGCCGTTCAACATCATCCACCAGGCCTTCCTGCTGCAGCAGCAATGGTGGCACGACGCGACGACCGATATCGACGGGGTCACTAAGCAGCACGAGGCGGTGGTCGAGTTCATCTCGCGCCAGATCCTCGACATGGCATCACCTTCCAACTTCGTGGTGACCAATCCGGTCGTGCAGCGGCGCATCCTGGAAACGGGCGGCCAGAACCTCGTGCAGGGCCTGCGGAACCTCAAGGATGACTGGGACAGGATCGTCCGCTCGAAACCTCCGGCCGGCACGGAAGGCTTCCAGGTCGGCCGCGATGTGGCCGTGACACGCGGCGCGGTGATCTACCGTAACCGCCTCATCGAGCTGATCCAGTATGCCCCGAAGACTGACAAGGTCAGGCCAGAACCTATCCTGATCGTGCCCGCCTGGATCATGAAGTACTACATCCTCGACCTGTCCCCGGAGAACTCTCTCGTCCGGTACCTGACGGATCAAGGCTTCACGGTGTTCATCATCTCTTGGAAGAACCCGACCGCAGAGGATCGGGATCTCGGCATGGACGACTACCGCACGCTCGGGGTGATGGCCGCGCTCGATGCGGTCAGCGCCATCGTGCCGGACCGCAAGGTCCATGCCGTCGGCTACTGCCTCGGGGGCACGCTCCTGTCGATTGCCGCGGCCGCCATGGCGCGTGACGGGGACGAACGCCTAGAGACGGTGTCGCTGCTGGCGGCGCAGGCGGACTTCCGGGAGGCCGGAGAGCTCACCCTGTTCATCAACGAGAGCCAGGTCCACTTCCTGGAGGACCTGATGCGCAGCCAGGGCTATCTCGACACCCGGCAGATGGCTGGCGCATTCCAGCTCCTGCGCTCGAACGACCTCATCTGGTCGCGGCTCGTGCGGCACTACCTGATGGGCGAGCGCACGCCCCTGAACGACCTCATGGCCTGGAACGCCGACGCTACCCGCATGCCTTACCGCATGCACGCGGATTACCTGGAGCAACTCTTCCTCGACAACGATCTCGCCGAGGGCCGCTTCCGCGTCGACGGGCGTCCCGTTGCGGTCAGCGACATCCGGGCGCCGATCTTTTCCGTAGGGACGGAGCGCGATCACGTCGCGCCGTGGCGCTCGGCGTTCAAGATCCATCTTCTGGCCGACACCGACGTGACGTTCCTTCTCACAAAGGGAGGCCATAATGCCGGCATCGTGGCGAATCCGGACCGGCCGGGCGGGCGCTTCCAGATTTTGACGAAATCCGCCACGGACCACTACCTGGATCCGGACACCTGGACCAGGATCGCGCATTGGCATGAGGGCTCGTGGTGGCCGGAATGGGTCCGGTGGCTTGCCTCGCATTCCGGCAATCCGGTGGGCCCTCCCGCGCTCGGGGCGCCAACCCGTGGCTACCCTGCGCTGTGCGACGCCCCAGGCACGTATGTTCAGCAGACCTGATCCCTGATGAGCCTGCCGATGCGGTCACGGCGTGATCGCGACCTTGAGCACGCCGTCGCGCTGGTGGCCGAACAACTCGTAAGCCTCCTCGATCTGGTCGAGCTTGAAGCGGTGCGTTACCAGCGGGCGCGTGTCGACGCGTCCTGAAGCGATCACCTCCATCAGGCGCCGCATGCGCTCCTTGCCGCCCGGGCAGAGCGTGGTCCGGATAGTGTGGTCTCCAAGCCCGGCCAGGAAGCCGTCGAGGGGGATCCTGAGATCACCCGAATAGACACCGAGCGACGACAGCGTGCCGCCCGGCCGAAGCACGCGCAGCGACGCCTCGAAGGTTTGCTGGCGCCCGAGCGCCTCGATGGAAACGTCGACGCCGCGTCCATCGGTCAGGCGCCGGATCTCGTCGACGGGATCGGCCTTCGTGAAGTCGACCACGTGGTCCGCCCCCATCCGGCGCGCCATCTCCATGCGCTCGGGCACGCCCTCGACGGCGATGATTGTGGTCGCGCCCATCAGGCGGGCGCCGGCTGTGGCGCACAGGCCAATCGGCCCTTGAGCAAACACGGCCACCGTGTCGCCGATGCGGATGCGCCCACTCTCCGCACCGGAGAAGCCGGTGGACATGATGTCCGGGCACATCAGCACCTGCTCGTCGGTGAGCCCGTCCGGTACGGGAGCGAGGTTCGCCATGGCGTCGGGAACGAGCACGAATTCGGCCTGGCAGCCGTCGACGGTGTTGCCGAAGCGCCAGCCGCCCATCGGCTTCCAGCCATGCGTTGTGCCGGCCCCGTCCTGGGAATGGCAGCCGCACAGGCAGGCCGCGCTGTGCCCGCTAGGTGTGATGGCGCCGGCGATGACCCTCTGCCCCTCGCGGTAGCCTCGCACGGCCGAGCCGAGCTTCTCGATGATGCCGACCGGTTCATGGCCAATGGTGAGCCCTCGAGCCACCGGGTACTCGCCCTTGAGGATGTGAACGTCGGTGCCACAGATCGTTGTGGTGGTGATGCGGATGAGCGCATCGAGGGGACCGACATCCGGGATCGGCTTCTCATCCAAAACGATGCGGCCCGGCTCAACAAAGATGGCGGCTTTCATCCTGGGCATGGCGGTCCTCCCCGTTTAATTGAAGTGGGGTGTGTCGGCCTCTGGGTGCGCGATACGGATCATGGCGCAGTTGTCAGAAACCGACATTGACGCGGATCAAAAATATTCGAGGAGCCTCGCCTCCCCGTCGAGCAGGGTTGTTCCCGGCGTGGTCATAGGCGCCTGCCCGCCATCACGCGGGTCGACCTTCAGCCGGATCTCGTGTCGTCGGATTGCTCCTGTGTGCCGGTATTCTCCTGCTGGCCGCCCTCTGTCGCGGTGCCCTGACGGGTTGCGCCCCGGCCTTGCACCTGGATGCGGCGGGAACGCTCCTGCCGCCCGGTTTTCGGCACGATCACGGTCAGGACGCCGTTCTCGAAGCTGGCGCTCACCTGCTCGGAGTTAACGGCGTAGGGCAACCGCAATGAGCGTTGGAAGGTGCCGTAGGAGCACTCCACGAAGTGGAAGTTCTCCTTGTCGTCTTTGCGCTCGAACTTCTTCTCGCCCCGGATGGTGAGCACGTCATCATCGAGGCTGAAATCGATGTCCTGCTCGGTGACGCCGGGCAACTCCGCCGTGATGCGGATCTCCTTGTCCGTCTCCAACACGTTCATGCTGGCGTTGACGAAGCTGCCGACGTCGCCTTGGCTCTGGCCGCCGGGCGCCGCGGGCAGGCTGGCGCCACGGAAGACATCATCGAAAAGGCGGTTCATCTCACGATGCAGCGAGAGAAAGGGATCACCGGGAAACATGCCGCCACCGGGGCGGAAGGGGGTCATCGGATGGCGGGACATTGTGCGTTCCTCCTCATTAACCTGTGATCGTGGGTGCGAGGTGTCCTGCACCAGAAGGGCAACACAACTCGGACTGGATGATGGGGGATCCGGCATTTTCCGCCATGGGGAAGCCAACGCGAAAGCCCTCGATCCACCGGACAAAAAAATAGCCCTCCGTCAACCGACTTGGAATGGAGATTAGGTCTACATCCATCCATCACCTATCGCTGGGCCTGAAACATACAGGTCGCCTTCAAGCAGACTCAGCGGATCGATCAGGGGTCTGGAAGTGGGTCAGGTGCTGACACTTCCCGCCCGATTTGAGCGTCAGCTCGCGTTTCGTGAGCCGACCTGAGGATCCAGCATCCCGATGCCCTAGCGCTCCTGCCGTCGCCCGACACTGCACCTTACAGTTCGCTCAGAGCAGATCACTGTGCCCCTCAACCCGATCATCGCCAACCAGACCGAGCTCGCGGTCCAGAGCATCAGCCGGCTCGTTCGCTTCGGTAATGGGTTGCAATAGGCCTGCCTCTTCGAGCGCTTCAATATCCGGCAGACCGCGCAGGGACCCAAATCCGAAGACGGACAAAACTCCGACGTGGTGACATAAGTCAGAGGCGAGCCCGGTTCGGGCGAGCGCGGCCCGGCACCAATGAAGTCCAGCCGCTTGAGCCGGGCGATGACATCGCGGCTCACCTCCTTGCCGAACAGGCGCGACAGCTCTTTGCGCGTGACCGGCTGCAGATACCCGATTGCCGTGACGACGAGACGCTCGGTTGAACTCAGGTCGCGGTCCGCCGAACCGGCTTGCGGCTGCTGGACCACCCGAATGGCATCGGCGTAGCGCGGTCGCGTGCGATGGTGCCAGCCGCCGGCGACGAAGACCAGCTCGAACGGCCGCGCCTGCAACTCATGCTGAATGTCGGCGATCACATCGTCGAGCCGGCAGGCGCGTCCGACAAGGCGGCTCAGGACCTCGCGCGGCACCGGTTCCGGCGAGGCGAAAATGACCGCTTCGACGCGCCCCATCCATTCCCGCCAGCGGATCTCGGGCGGGAGGTGATCCAGTTCCGGATCGAACGGCAGGTCGGGGGGGCCGGATTGCGCCATGTTCAGAGTCCGTAAAGGCGGAAGGTCGGACGACCGGTGAGTTCCCGCACGGCTCCGAGGGCGGTCAAGCGCTCGAGGAAACGGCGGGCGGCGCGATCCGATCCGATCCCGGCCAGACGGACGGGGGCGACGGCATCGTCGGCGAGCAGCAGGGCGGCCCCGTCCTCGCGCCCACGGGACCTGACGCGCGTGATGACCTGCTGCAACTGGGCGGCGCGGCGCAGCAGCTCCCCGGCCCGTTCATAGGCCGCCGTCGCCGCCTGTCATAAGCCGCGCAGAAGAATGGGAGCCAGGCAGGGCTGTCCGGCGCGGGCCAGCGCCCCTCGCCGGCCGGGCGCAGGGAGGGATGGCGGATCGCCGTCGCCAGCAGCGGGATCGGTCGGGGCCAGCCGAGATGAGCGGCCAGAACCAGATCGGCGATCATCCAGGCCACGATCTCGCGCTCGCGGGATGGGCCTGCACCGGACCGGATCACCCGGCCCGCGGCCGCCGCGGCGGCCGCCACGGGAAAGCTCCCCGGCTCGGAAGCGCGGACAGCAAAGGCCTCGGTCGTCGGGATACCGACGTCCAGCAGGGAGGCCAGGTGGGCCACGGACGTCGCATCGGTGCGAGTCGGCTGTTCGGCCATGCGGCGCCACGCCCGGTGCAGGCGCCCGGTCGGCCCGGGATCGTCGCCCGGCCGGGTCAGGTGCTCGAGATCACGGCGGCCGACAGGGCTTGCCGCATCCGCAAGGCGCCGAGGACGGGTGCATCGAGCCGCACGACCTGATCGAGCCAAGCGATGGCGCCGCCCGCCGCAAAGATGGCCTGTGCGGCGACGAGGACATGGGCGGGCTGGGGGCGCAGCCGACGGGGAAGCGGCGCAAGGCTCTCCGCAGGCGCTTGCGGGGGAGACGGCGCCGATCCGGATGGTTCAGAGAGAGGCGCAACCATGCGCCGGGGAGCGGCCGGAATCATGGATCGATCATATGCCTGACGGCGCTTTATCGTGCAAACGGGCGGTGAAAGCGCCGTGGGTGTCGTGAGCTTTTTATGTCCGATAATGCAATCTTATCGGACATAAAGCTGATACACTCGCGGGCCATGGCCCAGCATCCCCCGATTTCGCAGAAAATCCCTGCTCCCGCGCGCCTGACCGGCGATGGTGGTGAAGAAGACGTGGCTCCGAGCACCGCGCCCCCCCCGTCCAGCGCCGGCGTCGCGCAGGGCCCCCTCCCCTCTTCCCTCGGCGGACTGGCCGAGACGGCTCGGGACTATGCCAAACAGAAGGACAGCGCGAATACTGCCCGGGCCTATGCCTCCGATTAGCGCCATTTTGCAGGATGGTGCCGCCAGCGCGGCTTGTCCGCTGGACTGCCGCGATCTTGAGGCTGCGACGCCGGCCGATCCAGGTGGCTCCGCGAGCCCCGGTCGCGTCGGCGTCGTCGCGTGTGATCAGCGTTCTGTCGAGACAATCAGCATCATCAGCGGCTCAACCTCGTCGCTCAGGTCCCGCATCGCCGCGAGTTCGTCGGCGGTCGGAGGCACTCATCCATTGGTCGGATTCGCAGAATTGCCACGCCCTCGTTGTCCTACCCAGTCCCGCCAAAGACAGATGCCTCTTCGGAGCGCCGTGGAAAATTTCGGCCGATTGGAAGAACAACGACCGGCAATTGCGTCTAACGCCGCGGCGGCCTACTCGTTCCGCTTGCCAGCGGAGTTCAGCCTGCGGCCAATGGCAGATCGGCAGCCACCATCCATCATGCTAGTGGCTTTGGCGTCGCGGCGATCGTGGCCGCGGGGAGCTCAGTTGAGAGGAGACGAGCATGTCCCTTCAGAGTGTGGCAGATAGGGTCGAGTATGCCCTTTTAATGATCAAAAATTCAGAGGATGCATGTAGGTTCGAGGGCGGCCTCTGGTACCATGCGATTGCGGTGCTCAACGGCTTTTATGCGATTCGCGAAGAACTCAAGAACAGTACAGCGAACACTCCAGACAGGGCCCTCTCAGACGCTGTTAAGGCATGGCGCAACCTCAATGGCAGCAAGCTCAACAGCTTCTTCGGAAGGGCCCGCGACACTGCAACCCATCAAGGCGCGATCACAACCTGCAACCATACCGAATGGGAAGTCGACATCTGGCACGACACATCTTTTCCGGAGAAATACGCCCGCATCACCGTGAAGGATTCGACGATCGTGAACATGCGCGGCGACGAGTTCCTAGCGCTCGCGCATGAGGCGTTTTCATTCCTGAAAGCCGGAATCGTCGAGATCGAAGCGGACTATAAGGCGCAGGGCGGCGCCAATGAGCTTCTCGACAAGCCCGAGGACCTATCATCGATCTTTGGTGATGAGGAGCTCTAGGCGGAGCTGCCTGTTCATTCGTGTACGGTGTCCCCGGCTCTGTCTGCGCCGGAGCTAGGCCTCGATGGCTTCGGCGGCCCCGCTCTCGTTTGAATGGGATCCGATCTTTCGCTGTCCGGCCGTGCCGATGCGGCACCACTCGCGGAGCAGGGCCCCGTCGCCAGAAAGGCTCTGCCAAATCGAGAGGACGTGGAGCCGGGCCATCTTGGCGCTTGGATTGCGGCGGTCGAGGGTCAGCTATTTGGCCCTGTCGTGAGGCATACCCCAACCAGGGCTATGAGCGCTTCTCGGAAGGGCCGAGACGCTGCTCTACCGTGCCATAAGACAGCTTTGTTTCGGCGTCTCACCCGCGAAGATGAACGACCATTGCTCACCAGCCGCTTTGGTTAGAGGCTTCGGCGGCGCCTCTGCCGCCGCGCCGTCAATCCTGAACCTATCGAGGGGACTTGGGCGACGTCGCTGCGACAGGCGGCAGGACCGGCAATTTATGCGCCCTCGCCAAATCCTCCAGGAGAACAATCCGGCGCTCACGCTGGTCGAGGAGGCCGATCAAGGAGGCGTTCTGGGCCCGAAGGGCATCGTTCTCGCGCCGCAGGACCGCCAGCGTGGCCTCTAGGTCGCCCAGCCGCCCACGCTTGGACTTCCTCAGCCGCAGCTCGATGTTTCGTAGCGCCTGCTGGTAGCGTTCGGTGAGGTCCGGATACTTCCCGACGTTCGGCCGGTCGATCAGGGGGTCGGACCACTGGGCGAGGCTCCCGTCGGGCCCTCCCCAACGGCGCAGCGCCGCATGGGTCTTGGGAACTTCGCTGCCCTCCGGCACCCCTTCTGCCGCCCAACCTTCCAGGATCTCGACCTTGGCCCGGAACGCCTCCAGGACCCGGCGCTGTTTCTCCTCGGGTGACTCGCTCCTGCCCATGGTCACCCCCGGTGCTTTCCGTGCACGGCCGCCTTCGCGGCGGCGATTTTCGCCTTGAGCGAATCGAGCTTGGCCTTCGCCGCCACGCGGCTTGGCTCCGTGGGCGCCTTCTCGGCGGCGGCGGCGATCTGGTCGACCCTGCGGTTGATGACCGTCACGTTCTCGCCGAACGCGACGCAATGGCGGCATGCGAGGCAATCCTCCGTCGACGCGAACGCGTAGTCCGGCCGGTAGTCGCCGTCCGGGCCCGCCTCCCCTGCCTTTTTGCGGAGGCAGACGGCGTCCGCCAGGTCGGACGGGTCGCCGGGCCGGCAGCCGCAGTGAGTGTGCCGGCCTGGATGCGGCTCGATGTACCGGTTGGGAGCGGCGTCGCGCAGCAGCCGGACCAGCGCCTCGCGTTCCCGGTCCGGCGACAGGTTCGAGCGGCCGCTGATCAGCACGGAGCGACGCGCGCTCTCGATCATTTTTTCCAACTCGTCATAGAGCGCCGCCGCGCCGAAGCCGATGGGGCTCTCGGCCCCATCGTACATGTCCAGGACGCGCTCGACGAAGGCGTCCTGGCGCACGTCTTCGTGCTCGCGCGCCCGCTCTTCAAGGCTGATCATAGCCGCCCGGGCCGACGTGAGGACGGCGTCCTGACCTGGCTGCTCCATCTCCTCCGCGCTTCTCAGGCGTGCGTCGATCACCTCCCGCAGCCGCGTCAGCGTGCCGGGGATGGCCTCCGTGATGTACAGCCGGGTCATCTCGGGGTCGAAGTGCAGCAGGAAGCGGCTCAACGCGTCGAGCGAGGAAAAGCGGTTTCCGTGATAGTAATAGACGGAGAAGGCGCGGCGCAGCTGGTGCGGCGCGAATTTCCAGTCAACACCGTCCTTCGACTCGCTCGCCCCGACCACCTCTGCGAAGTCGTTCAACGTGAAGCGGAGGGCGGTCTCGATGTAGACGCGGCCCTGGTCCTCGTCGCTGACGTGCGTCAACGACGGCCTGTGGATCTTCACCAGCCAGTTCTTGCCGGTGCGCTCCCGTGCCGACTCGCTGAGTTCCTCCAGCAGCCGGACGGCCACGGCCACCATGGCGGGGACGGGGATCTGCTCGATGTCCCTGATCGTCTTCTCGATGTAGCTCGACAGCCACCAGTTTCCGAACGGGTCCTTCACGGTGCAGCCGGCCTGGAGGCTGCGCACCTCGTCCCGTCGACGTGCTGACAGCCCGGCGATCAGGACCAGGCACGCGGTGACCAAATGGCCGAGCGCCTCCTCCAGCATCATGCCGTCTGCATAGGCGGGACTGTTGCGTCCAGTCCGCCGCCATTGCGGCACGAGGCGCGGGACGCCCGGTCGGTTGGGCGGGAGGTGCTCGGCGATGATCGCCTCGACGGCTTGCCGGAACGCCGCCATCCTCTTCTTCTGCTTGCGGATGTTGCTCGGATCGCCCTGCACCTCGCGCGCCAGCCTGCAGATCGTCAGGATGGGACCGGAGTAATCGAGGACCCATCGGGCCGCACCATCAAGCAGGGCCAGCCATTGCTCAGGTCGTGGGGTTCCGGTTCGCCCTTCCCCCACGCCGGGCGTCCGGCCTATTTGGCGGGCCCGTGTGACAAGGCTCACCTTCTCAAAAGGGTCGAAGGTGATTGGGTCGTGCGGGAGGAGGCCGATGTCGGAGAGATAGGCCAGCCTCTTCCAGGCGGTCAGCGCCTGCGTCGCCACGCTTACGGAGGGCTGCGGCGACCTGGAATCACCATCCAGATCCTCCGGTTCTCGCGGACCAGAGTCTCCCGCTTGACTGAAATAGATTTTAGGATTCGTGCGTCCGATGAGGGACGTGATACGCGGGTGCATCCACGGCGAGATGAGCATCTGCCGGGGGATCCCGAGCCACGCCGCCAACGCTTCAAAATCAATTCGCTGGGTGGATTGGTGGAAGTATGTGGGCCACGACCATTGCCGGCTTTGGAGTTGCGCCTCAAGCTGGCGGAGCCGGTCCTCCATCGGGACGAGGGCGACCACCCCCTGCCGCAGGCGATCACAGTAATCGTCGAACAAGGACGGAGTGATCTGCTGCATATTTGTAAGACCGAGCGCCAGCCTCCAGCGTACGATCCAGAACACATGCCGGAGCTTTTCAGCGAGCGCCTTGGCAGTGTCCATGGTCATGTACTGGCCCCGCATGGCTTCGATCGCGATGATCTTCGCCGTGAGGAGGTCGCAAGCGAGTGGCTCGTGCGTGAGGAGAACGCCACCGAAGTCGACGGGTTGGGCGAAGTCCAAGGGAAGCTCAGGGTCGAGGACCTTGTCGGGGTCTTCACTCCGGATGATCCAGTAATTGTGGCGCAGGTCTGTCGCTTCCTCAGTGAACTCCTCGTTCGAGTCGAAACTCGGCTTGGTTGTGACCAGCCATTTGGGGCGGCCGTAACTCTCGAGCACCCGGTCGTGGTTGGCAAGGAAGAAGCCACTGGCCATCTTAGTCCTCCAGGCTCGGCAGCACGATCTGCTGGGATCTCAGCGCCAAGGATGCCCGCCGAGCGGCCTGCCAGTACCGCGGACCGAGGTGCTTGCGGAACAGCTCCCGGCCGATGGCCTTCGCCAGCGCCAGGAGCGGAAGGAACTCCAGCCTGAAGCGGGCGCGGTTCGGGTAATAGGCCTGCATTTCCCGCAGCTTCCGATGGATCAGGTAGAGTTCGCCGAGGCGCTCATCGTCCGGCTCGAAACGCAGCGCAGGAGGAGCCGGTCCCGCGTCGTCCGGGACCTCGTCGAGAAGACCAAGAGCCGCAGTGATGCCCGCCCTGTCGGCCGTTCGGCGCAGGCGCGCGAGGTCCGCCGCCGGCCTGTCGAGCTGCAGGGCGACATGCTCCTGATTTAGATCTCGGACTACGATCGCCTCCATAGCGTCTTGGAACTGCCGGATGCTGGCGTCCAGCTCCGCGTTCACCACCGGCGTGTTCAGGTAGTGCGGCATGAGCACCGACGAGCTGGCATGCCCCGCCGCCACCCTGACGGCATCGATCGAGCCGGTCTCTTGCCGCCGAATGATCAAGAAGGTTTTCCGAACAGCCTTGAAGTTGAAGCCGGGACGGGCCAGGACAGAGTTCTTCGGATAGACGTCGGCCTGGATCGCTCGCGTACCCGACGCATAGGTTCTCGGCTGGACGTTGCCATTGATGAAGATCCAGAACCGATCGCCGAAGAGGTCGTGTGAGAAATGCCCGAACTCAGCTCTAAGGGCGTTTGCCATTCGCGTGTAGCGGTCGAGGACGTCCGCAGCCGAGAGCGCACTGCCGTCGCCCGCTGCTTCGAGACATGCGTATCCGTCAAGTTGGCGGGCGGGATCATAGGCCTCTATGGTTCGGTCCCAATGATCAAGGGCCGCGCGAAGCCTGCCTTCGTCCAGCTGATGGTTCTCGCCGAGGAATGCCAGGACATGGTGCCCGGCCCGCCTCTTGAAGCTTTCGATAAAGGACGGCGCGGCAACATACGAGCCTTCAGCGGAGCGGAAGACGAAAGGATCCCGGGCGAGGTCCCGCGCGGGCTGGATGTTCCAGCCGGTATCGCAGATCAGGACGCCCAGAGCGCCGATCATCGCGGGGGCCAATGGCCCGAAGCAGCCGCGGTAGGCCATATTCATCACCGCGACTTGGTCCCACATTCCTGCCGTATCGAAATGTCCGGCTTGGGACCATAATGCTGGGTCGCGGGGCAGGACGTATTCGGCGACTCGCCGCGGAAGCTTGAAGGAGCCGGTCTCGCGAATATGATCCCGGAAGATCAGGAGCCCGTTGCGCAAGGTCTCGCGCGCTTGTGGATCTTGGTCCGGCATAGGCGGGTCGCCTCGGATGAGGCTCTGGCCAAGGTTGAATAGTTCCTCGTAGTAGAGGAATAGCGAGACGAAGGACGAACGGACGAGCTCCATGGCGCGGCGCTCACGCTCGTACCCTTCGTAGCCTTCCAGCTCGGGCCAGTCGGCGGCTCCCAAGCTTGGGAACTCCTTGGTCGGAGGGGTGCCCACCCGGATCCATTTTCGGTTGAAATTCTCCGGAACACCGCGTACGCCCCGGTCCCTGAGGATTTCCAAGGCATGCCTGACCGAGTGGGCCCGGTGCATCCGGGTGCCTTCGGTGAGGTGGCTCTCCCCAGAAACCCTGTAGACGTCGCGCCACTGGTTGAGGACATCGACGAAAGCGCGCTCGTGTGACATGCCGTCGGGGAATAGGCTCTCGACGTCCTCGCCAGGCGCACCGGCAAAGCAGCGGCGAACCCGGTTGGCGAGGCTTTCTGGTTCCGCTTGAATGAGCCACTCGAGGAACGGAATGATCCCGTAGCGCTGAGCGTAGGTCATGTGAGAGACGGCCTCGACCATCTCCGGTCCAAAGCAGTCTTGCCACCGCACCGACGTGTCCATCATAACCGCCACAGCATTTCCTCCTGCAGTTGCGAGGGGAAATGCCGCGTGCCGCCAAGGCGCCTTCCTTCGCAGAAGGAAGCGTGACAGCCGGAAAAGCCTACGTCAACTAGGCTTTTAGCATTCCTTCGGTATTCGGAATATGCGCAAAGATTTTGGCAAAGCGCTTCGCCCTGCCCCGGATCGTGACGATGCCGTCATCGACGGTGACGATGTCGCCGGTGTCGTGCCAGCCGTCCACCGGCGGGCGGATGCCGCCCGGCGCCGACGGGTCGAGATAGCCCTTCATCACGTTGGGCCCGCGCACGTGCAGGCGCCCGCCCTCGTGGATGCCTTCGACAGGCTCGAGCCGCCACGCGATGCCCGGCAGGAAGGGCCCGACGGAGCCTGGACGGTTCGTGTCGGGCAGGTTGCAGGCGATGACCGGCGAGCATTCCGTAGCGCCGTATCCCTCCACGATGATCGTGCCGTGGCGGCTCCAGAGCTTGCGCGTCTCCTCCTTCACCCGCTCGGCTCCGGCGATCACGAAGCGCACGCTTGCCAGGTCGTCCTCCCCTGCAGCGCGGGCATAGCCCTGCAGGAAGGTGTCGGTCGCCAGCATCACCGTCGCGCGCGCTCCGGCCACGAGCTTCGGGATCTGGCGATAGTGCAGCGGGCTCGGATAGAGCACCGACTTCATGCCGTTGAGCAAAGCCGTCAAAAGGCCCGCCGTCAGGCCGAAGGAGTGGAAGATGGGCAGCGGGTTGAAGAAGACGTCGTCGTCCTTCAGCACGTCGCCCGCCAATGCTTTCACCTGATAGGCGTTGGCCACCAGGTTGGCGTTCGACAGCACCACGCCCTTCGGCACGCCCTCCGAGCCGGAGGTGAAGAGCAGCACGGCCGGATCGTCGGGCTGAAGCTTCGCGCCGGCATGGACGCGCCGCGCGATCCAGGAATCGACGAGGCCGCGCAGCTTGTCGAGGCTCGTCAGCCCAGCCCTGACATCCTCGAGCCACAGGATCCGCCGCCCCTCCCCGAGCGCCTCGACGAGGTCGTCGAGCTTGCCCTGCTCGACGAAGCGGCGGGAGGTGACGATGGTGCCGATCCCGGCCACCTCGCAGGCGGCCTTGAGGTTCTTGATGCCGGCCGTGAAATTGAGGAAGGCCGGCACGCGGCCGAAGGCGTTGAGCCCGAACAGGGTCACGGCGATCGCCTGCACGTTCGGCAGCAGCACGCCGACAGATTCCCGCTCCTTCGTCAGGCCTGCGAGCTTGCGCCCGAGCACGAGGGAGCCGAGGACGACACGCCCGAACGTGATCGGCTGGCGCTCCAGGTCCTCGAGAGCGACCTTGTTGCGGCCAAAGCGATCCCTGGCATCGAGAAGCGCGCCGAAGAGGGTCTTGCGCGTCCGCGCGATGTCGAACTCCGCCACGGGCGCGCTCCGTCCGGATCAGCCCGCCGCGCCTTCGCGGATCGGCGCCTGGTAGGCCAGGCCCATGTCCCAGGGGAAGTAGATCCAGGTGTCCTGGCTCACTTCCGTCACGAAGGTGTCGATGAGGGGACGACCGGCGGGCTTGGCATAGACGGCGGCGAAATGGGCGTTGGGGAGCATGTCGCGCACGATCTTGGCGGTCTTGCCGGTATCGGTCAGGTCGTCGATCACGAGAACGCCCTTGCCCGTCCCGTCGCCCAGCGCCTTGATGGCGGGGGAGATGTCCTTGAGCACCTGCAATTCGCCCTGGTTCTTGTAATCGTGATAGCTCGCGATGCACACGCTCTCGATCAGGCGGACATCGAGTTCGCGGGCCACGATGGCCGCCGGCACGAGGCCGCCGCGGGTGATGCAGACGATGGCCTCGAACGGGCCCGCGGAGGCCAGGCGCCATGCCAGGGCGCGGCAGTCGCGGTGGAACTGGTCCCAGGAGACAGGGAAGGCTTTGGGAGAGGTCGGAGACATCGGTTGGCTCTTCTGGCTGGCGGTGGCGAGGATATGGGTTACAGGGGCGCCCGGTCGCCCTTGAGGCGACCGAGAAGATCACGGACGGCGGCGGCGGCCCCGGCAACCGCGTCAGGGTCCTTGCCCCGCACGACGATCTGGTTGCGAAAGCCGCTCGCCGAAAATGACGGGTAGGACCCGATGGAGACGCTCGGGAACGACGTGGCGACCTGGCCGAGGCCCTCGGCATAGATGCCTTCGGCGAGCCCCTCCGCCTCGATGGTCTCGATGATCATGCGTGCGCCGGTCTCCAGGGTCGGCGCGATGTTGTCGAGCATGGCCTGCATGATGGAGGGCACGCCGGCCATCACGAAGACATTGCCGATGCGGAAGCCGGGTGCCTTGGAGACCGGGTTCTCGATGAGGCTGGCCCCGTCGGGGATCCGGGCCATGCGCAGCCGGGCCTCGTTCAGCTCCTCCGGCGTGTAGCGCTCCTTCAGCATGGCGACCGCCCGAGGATCGTGGGCGATCCCGACGCCGAAGGCCTTGGCGATGCAGTCGGCGGTGATGTCGTCATGGGTCGGGCCGATGCCGCCGGTGGTGAAGAGATAGGTGTAGCGGTGGCGCAGGGCGTTGACCGCGGCCACGATCTCCTCCTCCACGTCCGGCACCACCCGCACCTCCCGCAGGTCGACGCCGATCCCGGTCAGGTACTCGGCGATGTAGCCGATGTTCTTGTCCTTGGTGCGGCCCGTGAGGATCTCATCGCCGATGATGAGGAGGGCGGCTGTGACGGAGGTGGCCATGCGCAGCGATCCTTTTGGGGGCCTTTAGCCTCAGAGACGGCAATTCTCAAGCGCATGCAAGAGTTCATCCCCGGCCTTGCGTTTCTCTCCATGCTCTTCACCGTCATCGCCTGACCGGCTCCGGGAACGGCCATGACCGGGGTCGATGTCGCAGATCCAGCGCCTTCGGGCCCGCAGCGTGAGCTGCGAGCCGTCAGGGGAGATCGAGGGTGGCGTGTCGTGCAGCCCGGCTCGATGGATAATGGTGGAAGGTGAAGAGCCGAACTGCTCGTCACGCGCGGTTCTTTTCAGGCGGACCTCCTGCGGCAGCGCCCAGGGTCGGCCTCCCGCGACCACAGGCGTGCGAGGCCTGCGGCGGGACCGCGCCCCGTCCCGCATCTGCGACGCCTCGCGAGCGCGCCCCTCACCGGACGAGGATGAGCCATGATATAGCCGAGCTTAGAGCAGAAGTCAAGAACAAAGTGAGAACATTGCACATCCCCACACCCGCACCTGGCCCTCTCCCCGCTGCGGGAGAGGGTTAGGGAGCTGTGCCCAAGACCCGGTGGGGGAGTCCGTGGGGGTTCCATCGCGCCGAGTGCGCGAGCAATCCCCTCTCCCGGCCTCGCGGCCGCCACGGACAACACGGATGCAGGCCGGGTTGAAGACAGGGCTTCTCCCCTGCTACCAGGGATTTTTGCAGCCGAATGTTGGTTTTGAATGCGTTTTCAGGAAACCCTGCTCGCGGGTCGTCTCATCGAGCGTTACAAGCGATTTCTGGCCGACGTGGAGCTCGACAGCGGCGAGGTGGTGACCGCCCACTGCGCCAATCCCGGCGCCATGATGGGCCTGAAGGAGCCCGGCAGCCGGGTCTTTCTGTCCCGGGCCTCGAACCCGAACCGCAAGCTCAAGTATAATTGGGAATTCGTGGAGGTCGCGGCCGGCGGCGGGCCCCTCCAGCTCATCGGCATCAACACCTCCCGCCCCAACCTGCTCGTGGCCGAGGCCTTGCAGGAGGGGCGGCTTGCCCCCTTCGCGGGTTATGACCGGGTCCGGCCGGAGGTGAAGTACGGCCGCAACAGCCGGGTCGACTTCCTGCTGGAGAAGAACGGGGAAGCGCCCTGCTACCTGGAGGTCAAGAACTGCCACCTCATGCGCGAGGCGGGCTTCGCCGAATTTCCGGATTGCGTGGCCGCCCGCAGCGCGAAGCATCTCTACGAACTCGCCGACATGGCCGCGCAGGGCGCCAGGGCCGCCCTCGTCTACGTGATCCAGATGGACGCCGAGCGCTTCGACGTCGCCCGCGATATCGACCCGGCCTACGACAAGGCCTTCCGGCACGCCCTCGCCTCGGGCGTGGAGTCCTATGCCTATGCCTGCCGGATCACGCCGGAAGAGGTGACGATCGACCGGCCCGTGAGGATCGTGACGCCCCGTTGAGGCGCTCAGGAGCGCTCGAACACCAGGTTCATCTTGGTTTCGAGGATCTGCCGGTAACCCCTGTCCTTCAGGAGCTTGACCACGTCGATCTGCCAGCGCTCGGGCACGTTGGCCACGATGAAGATCGACGGGTGGAGCGAGGCCGGCGCATCCCGGAAGAAGGGGTCGAGCACCAGGTCCTCCGCCCCCTCCACGTCCAGCTTGATCGCGTCCACCCGGGTCAGCCCCTCCCGGTTCAGGAGGTCGAGCAGGGTCACGGCGGGGACGCGGATCGCGTCCGTCTGGCTGGAATTCACGATCTTCAGGCTCGCCTCGCCCCGGTTGAGCGGGTCGAGGAACAGGGTGAGCTCGCCCGTCTTGTCGGCCACGGCGCAGTCCACCGCCTTGATGGTGCAGGAGGGGTTCTGGCGGATGTTGTAGATCAGGCGGTCGAAGATTTCCGGCTGCGGCTCCACGGCGAGGATCCGGATCGAGACGTCGGGCCCCGCTTCGCGGGCCAGGAACAGGGCATACCAGCCCACGTTCGAGCCCACGTCGATGAAGGTGAAGCCGTCCCGCACCTTCGAGGTGAGGATCCTGAGTTCGTCGGCATCGAAATATTGCGGGGTGAAGAGGATCCGGCGCTCGCAGACGTTCTTGTACGGGTACAGCCGCATGCGCACGCCGAAGGTCTCGAGGTCGAGCGGCAGCCCCTTGAGCATCTTCATCGCCAGGTGGCGCAGCATCAGGGCCAGCCGGCGGCCGGCCCATCCCTCGGGCAACCCGCGCGTGCGGTCGATCACCCAACGGGTGAGGCCTGAAGGCGCAAAATCGCCGAAGGGGCGAGAATCATGCATTACCGAGAAATCCGGACCCGCGCAGTGAATGAACAGGGTTGCTCATGACACCCTCGGGCGCCGATCGCAAGCGGGGCATAAGGTCTTTGCTTGCTTCGCGCGCCGCGATCCTTACATTCCCGGCAGCAGACAAGGATCGAGCATGACCGACACCGACGTTGTGGAACGCAAGCGCGCCGCCGAGATCCCGATTCACGGGCCCGAGGCCTTCGAGGGCATGCGGCGGGCCGGGCGCATGGTGGCCGAGTGCCTGGACATGCTCACGGAGCACGTGAAGCCCGGCATCACCACCGAGTTCCTGGACAGGCTCGCCTTCGACTTCATCCGCGACCATGGCGCCTATCCGGCCTGCCTGCACTACCGCGGCTACACCAAGACGATCTGCACCTCGATCAACCACGTGGTCTGCCACGGCATCCCCAACGACAAGCCCCTGCGCGAGGGGGACATCATGAATGTCGACGTCACCCTGATCCTGGACGGGTGGCACGGGGATTCGAGCCGCATGTACTATGTGGGCGAGGTTCCCCGGCGGGCGCAGCGCCTGTGCGAGATCACCTACGAGTGCCTGCTGCGCGGAATCGCGGCCGTGCGCCCCGGCGCGACCACCAACGACATCGGCGCGGCGATCCAGTCCTACGCGGAGGCCGAGCGCTGCTCCGTCGTGCGCGACTTCTGCGGCCATGGCATCGGGCGGGTCTTCCACGACTCGCCGACGATCCTCCACTACGTGGAGCCGTCCTACAACGTGGAATTGAAGCCCGGCATGTTCTTCACCATCGAGCCCATGATCAACTTGGGCCGGCCGCAGGTGAAGGTGCTCTCCGACGGCTGGACCGCCGTGACCCGCGACCGCTCCCTCTCGGCCCAGTTCGAGCACATGGTGGGCGTGACGGAGACCGGGGTCGAGGTCTTCACCTACTCGCCCAAGGGTCTGGACAAGCCGTCCTGAAGCCCGGCAAGGCACTAGCCTGCCCCATCGCCTCTGGCCTAAAAGGTAACAATGATGCTCCGGGATCTCCCCGAGGGCACGTTGAGGGCAGGAAGCACGGGCGGGCATGAGCGACGACCTTCCGCATTACCATGGCCATCGCGACCGGCTGCGCGCCCGCTTCATGGAGGTGGGCGGCGATGCGCTGCCGGATTACGAACTCCTGGAACTCGTGCTCTTCCGCTCCATCCCGCGCCGGGACGTGAAGCCCATCGCCAAGGAGCTGCTCAAGCGCTTCGGCACCTTCGCCGAGGTGCTGGCGGCGTCGCCTTCCCGGCTCATGGAGGTGGACGGGATCGGCGAGAGCGTGGTCACGGACCTGAAGATCGTCGAGGCCTCCGCCCGGCGCCTGGCCAAGGGCGAGGTCGCCAAGCGGCCGGTCCTGTCCTCCTGGTCGTCCGTGCTCGACTATTGCCGCACCGCCATGGCCTTCATGGACAAGGAGCAGTTCCGCCTGCTCTTCCTCGACAAGCGCAACGCGCTCATCGCCGACGAGGTGCAGCAATCGGGCACCGTCGACCACACGCCGGTCTATCCGCGCGAGGTGGTCAAGCGGGCCCTCGAACTTTCCGCCTCCGCGCTCGTCCTCGTCCACAATCACCCCTCCGGCGACCCGACGCCCTCCGCCGCCGACATCAAGATGACCCGCGAGATCATCGAGGTCGCCAGGCCTCTGGGCATCACCGTGCACGACCACATCATCGTCGGCCGCGAAGGCCATGCGAGCCTGAAGGGCCTGCGGCTCATCTGAGCTTGACCGCAGAACCAAGCCCGCCCGGTTGCGTTACACCTGCACCGAAACGCAATGGGAGATCGTTGATGAAAACCTTGATGACCGCGAGCCTGCTCGCCTCCACCCTGCTCGCCTCTGCCGCGCTGGCCCAGTCCACCTCGGGCTCCGCAGGCTTCATCACCCGTCTCGAGCCGGGCCAGATGCTGGCCTCGAAGATCATGGACGAAGAGGTGCTCGGCGCCAACAACGAGGACATCGGCGACGTGGAGGATCTGGTGCTCGACCGTGACGGCCGCGTGGTGGCCCTCGTCGTCGAGGTGGAGGAAGGCCTCGGCGACCGCACGGTGGCCCTGCCCCTGAGCGCGGTCCGGATGGGTGCCGGCGACGTCGCGGCAACGGGCTCCGTCCAGAACCAGGGCCAGGCGGGCGGCGCCTCCGCAGCGCGGAATTCCGACGACGTCCGGATCATGGTCACCATGCCGGTCGATCAGCTCAAGTCGGCGCCTGAGTTCGACGACAACGACTGACCTTGCAGCGTCTGCGGCCGCCCGGCGCGGCCGCAGGCTCCCTCACATGAGCGTGTCGATCCCGGTGAAGATCGCGTAGACGAAGCCGAGGCTCAGCGTCAGGCCGACGGAGCCGATCAGGAGGCCGCCCACCACCACGAGGCCGTCGCGCTCGACCAGCCCCAGCCCCACGAGGCACACGGCCAGGCCCAGCGGGATCTGCCCGACGAAGGGCGGCGCGAAGAGAAGCCCCAGCGACAGGACAAGGACGACCGCGCCCATGAGGCGCATGGCCACGGGCGTGTCGAGGAAGGTCATGCGCGGGCGCGAGATGCGCTCCAGGCGCCGGAAGGCGGGAACGGCGCGGCCCACCGCCCGCTCCACGTCCGTGCGGGCGACCGAGCGGTTCATGAGCTGGCGCGGCAGCCAGGGCGAATCCCGTCCGAAGACGATCTGGATCGCAACCAGCGCCAGCAGGAGGCCGCAGACCAGCGGGATCGGCGGCGGCATGGGCAGGCAGTTGGGCAGGCCGAGCAGGACGATGAGCAGCGCGAAGGCCCTGTCCTGGAGCACCGCCATGATCTCGCGCACGGTCAGTCGCTCCCCTGGCTGGGATGCGAGGGCGAGCAGGATTTGGGAGGTGCGTGCGTTGGAAAACAAGGAGCCCTGGCAGGTTCGAGGATGCTCAGGGCGCCTCTCTACCCGACTTGGGCTCCCGGGCCAAGGCTTCTCAATGAATGTTGATCTCGCCCTGGACCGCGCGGAACTCGGCAGGCCGGATCAGCTGGGCATGGGTGATCGTCACCGAGTGCAGGGGCCCGGCGAGTTCCCGCTTCCAGAACTCGAGGAAGTCGATCAGCACGGGAAAGCGCGGGGCCAGGTCGTATTCCTGCCAGATATAGGTTTGCAGGAAGGTCGGATGGTCGGGCATCCGGTAGAGGATCTTGGCGGTCGTGAGCCCGTAGCCTTCCATCTGGCGGATGAAATCCTTCGATACCATGCGAACTCCTTCTCAAGCCCGGTCGAGCCTTGAGGACAGGCGTCCGCCCCGACGGCACAGGCGGTTTCCTGCCCTATGCTCAAGGCTAAATCTTGAGTGCAGTTCGAGGTTCCCGCAAGTGAATGGACTTGCACATCCCCGCGATCTTGCGTTGATTGCTCGGATCAGAGCCTGATCGGAAGCATCGCGGAAGGAGAGCACCGGGAATGCGTTTCGCCTTCGCCGGAATCGATTTTCTCGGAGATGTTTTCGAGACGCTGCTCGCCAAGGGCTGGGAGCCCGTCAAGCTCTTCAGCCGCCCCTGCGACGGCATCTACGACTTCAACGACGTGACGCTCGCCCGCGCCCGCTCCTTGAGGCTGCCGGTGCAGATGTCGCGCATCCTGCCCGCCGACCTCGCAGGCCTGAAGGCCATGGACTGCGATGTCCTCGTGGTGGCGGGCTACCCGTGGCTGATCACCGGCTGGGAGCGCCACCTTCCCTACGCCGTCAACTTCCACCCCTCGCCCCTGCCCCTGGGCCGCGGGCCCTATCCGCTGTTCCAGGCGATCCTGGACGATCTCCAGGAATGGGGCATGACCGTCCATGCCCTCGAGCCCGCCTTCGACACCGGCGCGATCCTCGCCCAGAAGCGCTTTCCCTTGAGCCGGGCCGAGACGCACGACACGCTGCTCGCCAAGTGCCAGATGGCGGCCAAGGCCATTGCGGCGGAACTGGCCGAGGACCTGCCGCGGCTCTGGCGGGAGGCGGCGCCGCAGGGGCCGGGCACCTACTGGCCCCGGGTCACCCAGAGCCAGCGCTCGGTGGACTGGACCGGCCGCGTGCAGGATGTGCTTCGGACGATCCGCGCCTTCGGCTCCATCGAGGCCTTCGCCCAGATCGATTCCCGCTATGTTTACGTGTGGGAGGCCACGGGGTGGGAGGAGCCGCACCGCTACAGGCCCGGCACCCTCGTCCACCGGCATCGCAGGCACCTGGTCGCCGCTGCCAGTGACGGCTTCGTCCAGATCAGCGGGTGGAGCCCCTATGCTCCGGGGCCTTCGCGGAGATCCTGAGCACGGGCCGCCGCTAGCGCCGGCGCCTGATCATCTTCCAGGCCTGCCGGAGGATGAAGAGGTTTCTGATGAGCTTGAGCATCGCCGTTTCCTTGAAAAGCCATATGCCTCTCAAGGGCGCGGCGGGCCCGATGGTTCCAAGGGCGGGATCCTTCAGGCGAGAGGAGCGCTTACGGAGCAGACGACCCCATCCGGACGAAACTCGATGCGCGCCTCGCCGTTCAGCTCCCGCGCCAGGCTCCGCTCGATGAGGCGGGAGCCGAAGCCCTGATGGGTGGGCGGCCGGACGGCCGGCCCGCCGCTTTCCTCCCAGCGCAGGCAGAGACGAGGCGACGGCCCGGCCTCCTCGACCGACCAGGCCACCAGAACCCGGCCCTGCGGGCTGGAGAGCGCCCCGTACTTCACCGCATTGGTGGCGAGCTCCTGCAGGGCCATCGACAGGGCAAGCGCCACCCGCGGCAGCAGGCGGAGCTCGGGCCCTCTCATCTCCAGGCGGTTCCGGTTCTGGCCGGCATAGGGGGCAAGCGCCTGGGCGACGATCTCCCGGATGTTGGCCCCCTCCCAGTTTTCCTGGGTGAGCACGTCATGCGCCCTGGCGAGGGCGATCAGCCGCTCCTCGAAGGCTCCCTTCGCCTCCTGCATGGTGCGGGCGTTGCGCAGGGTCTGGGAAGCGATGGACTGGACCGTGGCGAGGGTGTTCTTGACCCGGTGGTTCAGCTCATGGATCAGGAGCGTGCGCTGCTCCTCGGCCTGCATGCGGTCGGTGATGTCGCGCTGGATGCCCCAGAGCCGCCTGAGCCCGCCGTTCTCGACCACCCCGATCATGCTGTTGGCAAAATGCTTCAGGTTCCCGGCGGCATCGTGCTCCGTCGATTCCACGTCCGTCACGCTGTATCCCGCGCGGATGATCCCTTCGAGATAGGCCCTCGCGGCCGGGTCGGAGGCGGGGAGCGGAAAGTCGAGGGTCTTGCCGATGAGATCCTCGGCGCGGGCAAGCCCGTACATGCGCGCCATGGCATCGTTGCAATCGACGAAGCGCCCGTCCCGATAGGCGCGGTCGATCTGCTCTTCCACCGACAGGGATGTATCGAGCGGCGGATCGAATTCCAGGAGCCAGATGCCTTCCGAGCTGTGCGCAACGAAGGAGCGGTAGCGCTCTTCGCTCTCGCGGGTGCCCGTCTCGACCCGCCGGCCAGCAGTGGAATCCGCGAAAACCCCGATGATGCTCTCCGCACGGCCCTCGGCTTTGCATGCCGCATCGCCCATGGCCGTCACGATTCGTGTGGCGCCGTCCGGGTGCAGCATCCTGAAGCTGACGTCGAGGCGGGAATGCCCGTCGGCGCATGCCCGCACCGAATCATGCACCCCGGACAGGTCGTCCGGGTGGATGCGGCCGAGCACCTCCTGCACGGAATGCCCCTCGCCGGGCTCGAACCCGAAGATCTCCCGGCTTCTCTCGTCGAGACGCACCTCGCTGGTGAGCAGGCTCCACTCGAACGTGCCGAGCCCCGCAATTGCGAGGGCTGCCGCGCGGCGGGCACTGCCACCGTCGACCTCATCCCCTGGCCGAGCTGCCGACACCGACTTGGAAGGAGGCGATGCGACCGGCTTGTCGGCTTTCTGGGATCGGGACGATGCCTCCCGTGCGCCGAGTTTGTTCACGGCCCGTCTGCCTGCTGACCGGCCGCCGTCGCTGCGGAACTTGCGAGCGCAGGGATCTGTCGCGTTCCTTCCCTTCCGCGGAATCTTCTGGAGGAGGATCGGAACGGAACGGACGGCATTACGGCTGCGGAATCATCTGAAACTGTCGAACTCGCCAACATCCCTGCCCCAGCTCTTTAGATGACGACCGTAATGCAAACAAGACACCATGAAACAGGCAAGACTTCAATGAGGATCTGGCGCAACCCGCTCCGGAGACAACTCCTGGGCAGAGATATTCCGTATCGTTCCGAAGGCCCTCCGCTCCCGCGCGCCTTGGCCTTACGAAAGGCAAATTGCTTTGGAACCAAGCCACCCAGTCCGCATTACCTTCCGAGAAGGCCGCGCCCCATGGTCTTCGAGACCCCAAAGCCCTCCATGTGCCCCCGTGGAGGGCTTTTCCTTTCCAGAAGCCGCTCCCGCAGCCTCAGAGCGCGTGGTAGTGCCGCTCCCTGTAGACGAGAGCGGGCTCCTGCCGTCCGAGCCGGATCCGGACGATTTCCCCGATGATCACGTTATGGGTCGCAACGACGCGGGCATCGCTGATGCGGCAGTCGAAGGACACGAGCCCCGAGACCAGGGCCGGCGATCCGGTCGCGAGCTTGTCCCATTCCCCCTTCGTGAAGCGTTCCTGCCCGTGAAGGCCGGCCCGTCCGGCAAAGATATCCGCCAGGGCAAGATCGGCCATGCTCAGGGTGTTCACGCAGAAGACCCGGTTCGCCAGGAGCGCCTGGGCCGAGCGGGATGCGGTGTTGACGCAGACGAGGAGCGAGGCCGGGCTGTCCGTGACCGGCGTGACCGCCGTCGCCGTGAACCCCGCGCGGCCGGCCATGCCGTCCGTGGTGACGATGTGCACCGCGCCGGCGACGCGGCTCATGCCCTCCCGGAACAGCGCGGCGTCAGGGGCGGCAGCGCCGGTGGCGGCTGAAGGGGAAGGGGCTTGGCTCTTCAACATCGTCATCCAGACAAGCCTCTTCACACTCTTTGCGGGCGGAACACAAGGCCGTTCATGGGCCATATGGTCCCTCGCCCCTGCCTTGGGAAGCGGCCGCGCAGGCGCCCGAGCCCCTCTTCGACCAATGGCTGCCCCGAATTCCATTAAATGGGGTGATAGGAATCTTAACAGTACGTTGTCGAATGAAAATCCGTTTGCTAAAGGCACCAGCACCTTACGTCAGGGTTGGCGATGTTCATGCATCGTGCTTTCCTGCGGTGTTTCCCAAGAATGACCCCTTCCAGAGGGGCAAGGGTAGGACATGGAAATCTTTGTGCAGCAGCTCATCAACGGGCTGACTCTAGGGTCGATCTACGGCCTCATCGCCATCGGCTACACGATGGTCTTCGGCATCATCGGCATGGTGAACTTCGCCCACGGCGACGTCTTCATGCTCTCGGCCTTCATCTCGCTCATCTTCTTCCTGATCCTGACCACCTGGCTCGGGATCTCCTCCGTCGCGCTGGCGCTGCTCATCGTGCTCGTCATCGCGATGGCGCTCACCTCCCTGTGGGGCTGGGCCATCGAGCGCATCGCCTACCGGCCCCTGCGCGGCTCCTTCCGCCTCGCCCCGCTGATCTCGGCCATCGGCGTCTCGATCTTCCTGTCCAACTTCGTCCAGGTCTCTCAGGGCGCCCGCAACAAGCCGACGCCCCCGATGGTGCAGGACGTGATCGTGCTGTTCCAGGGCGCGAGCGGCTACAATGTCGCGCTCTCCTACAAGCAGATCATCATCATGATCGTGACGGCGGTGCTGCTGACGATCTTCTGGTACCTGGTTCAGAAGACGTCGCTGGGCCGCGCCCAGCGCGCCTGCGAGCAGGACCGCAAGATGGCGGCGCTGCTCGGCATCAACGTGGACAGGACGATCTCGCTCACCTTCGTCATCGGCGCCGCCCTCGCCTCCGTCGCAGGCACCATGTATCTGCTGTACTATGGCGTCGTGAGCTTCAACGACGGCTTCGTGCCGGGCGTGAAGGCCTTTACGGCCGCGGTTCTCGGAGGCATCGGCTCGCTGCCGGGTGCGGTTCTGGGCGGGCTGATCATCGGCCTCATCGAGACCTTCTGGTCGGCCTACTTCTCCATCGAGTACAAGGACGTGGCCGCGTTCTCGATCCTCGCCATCGTCCTCATCTTCATGCCCTCCGGCATTCTCGGACGGCCTGAGGTCGAGAAGGTCTAGGGAGCTTAAGAGCCATGAACGCTCCTTCCATCACCACCGCGGCCCAGACCCAGGCCGTGACCCGCAGCTTCGATCTGAACGCGGCCCTCAAGGACGCCTTCAAGACGACCCTGATCACGTTGGGCCTGTCGATCCCGATCCTGGCCTACAGGACGGATCAGGCCGGCGCCGACCTGTTCCTCACCCCCCGCTGGGGCCTGGTGGCGATCGTCTGCGCCATCGTGTTCGGCCTGCGTCTCGTTCTGCATGCCTTCACGGCCTCCAGGGCCTACGGCAAGGCGACGCCCAGCGCGCGCCAGGCGACCGAGGCGGTCCATGCGACCCCCAGCGCCTTCCAGCACGTGTCGCGCTTCGCGTTGCCCATGTTCCTGGGCGTGGCGCTGTTCTTCCCGCTCATCATCTACCTGATCCAGGGCGGCCTCACCGAATCCCGCTACTGGGTGGATCTGGGCATCCTGATCCTCACCTACGTGATGCTCGGCTGGGGCCTCAACATCGTGGTGGGCCTCGCCGGCCTGCTCGACCTGGGCTATGTCGCCTTCTACGCGGTCGGGGCCTACACCTATGCCCTGCTCTCGACCACCTTCGGCCTGTCGTTCTGGATCTGCCTGCCGCTCGCCGGCATTCTCGCCGCCTTCTGGGGCATGATCCTGGGCTTTCCGGTGCTGCGCCTGCGCGGCGATTATCTCGCCATCGTGACACTCGCCTTCGGCGAGATCATCCGCCTCGTGCTCATCAACTGGGTGGACGTGACAGGGGGCGGCGCCGGCATCTCCTCGATCCCGCGTGCAACCTTCTTCGGCATCCCGTTCACGGCTGGCGAAGGCGGCTTTGCGCAAACCTTCGGGCTTGAATTCAACAGCATGCACCGGATGATCTTCTTCTACTATCTCATCCTGGCGCTGGCGCTCATCACCAATTTCGTCACCATGCGCCTGCGCAAGCTGCCCGTGGGCCGCGCCTGGGAGGCGCTGCGCGAGGATGAGATCGCCTGCCGGTCGCTGGGCATCAACACCACCAACACCAAGCTGACGGCCTTCGCCATCGGCGCCATGTTCGGCGGCTTCGCCGGTTCGTTCTTCGCGGTCCGCCAGGGCTTCGTCTCCCCGGAAAGCTTCAACTTCCTGGAATCGGCGATCATCCTGGCCATCGTGGTTCTGGGCGGCATGGGCTCGCAGATCGGCGTGGCGATCGCCGCCATCGTGCTGGTCGGCGGCCCCGAGATCCTGCGCAACCTGACCTTCCTGCAATCCGTCTTCGGTGCGGGCTTCGATCCGAACGAGTACCGCCTGCTGCTCTTCGGCATCGGCATGGTGGCCATGATGGTCTGGCGTCCGCGCGGCCTGATCTCGGAACGCGAACCCTCGGTGATCTTGAAAGAGCGCAAGGCCATTTCCGGCTCGCTCGTGAAGGAAGGACACGGCTAATGCGCTGGCTGCAGGATCCCATCCTCGACGTACAGCATCTCACGATGCGCTTCGGCGGCCTCGTGGCCGTCAACGACCTCTCGTTCAAGGCCGGGCGCGGCGACATCACCGCGCTCATCGGCCCGAACGGGGCGGGCAAGACCACGGTCTTCAACTGCATCACGGGCTTCTACAAGCCGACGGAGGGCATGGTCGCCCTGCGCAAGCCCGACGGGTCGCACCTGCTCCTGGAGCGGCTGCCGGGCTACGACATCAACTGGAAGGGCAAGGTCGCCCGCACCTTCCAGAACATCCGCCTGTTCTCCGGCATGACCCTGCTCGAGAACCTGCTGGTGGCGCAGCACAACCCCCTGATGATCGCCTCCGGCTTCACCTTCATGGGCGTGCTCGGCATCGGCGGCTATCGCAAGGCCGAGAAGGAGGCGATCGAGAAGGCCAAGTTCTGGCTCGAGAAGACCCGTCTCATCCACCGGGCCGACGAACCGGCCGGCGACCTGCCCTACGGCGACCAGCGCCGCCTGGAGATCGCCCGCGCCATGTGCACCGACCCGCTCCTGCTCTGCCTGGACGAGCCGGCGGCCGGCCTCAACCCCCGCGAGTCCCTGGAGCTCAACCAGCTCCTGCTGTCGATCCGCAAGGATCACGGCACCTCGATCCTGCTGATCGAGCACGACATGTCGGTGGTGATGGAGATCTCGGACCACGTCGTGGTGCTGGATTACGGCGTCAAGATCTCGGACGGCTCGCCCTCCGAGGTAAGGAGCGATCCGAAGGTCATCGCCGCCTATCTCGGCGTGGCCGATGACGAGGTCGAGAAGGTCGAAGCGGAGATCGGCGCATGAGCACCGCTGGAGCAAACATCGCGATGCAGAATCCCCAGGCCTCCACCTCCCGCCAGCCGCTTCTGAGCGTGCGCGGCGTGAAGACCTATTACGGCAACATCATCGCCCTCAAGGGCGTCGACATGGACGTCAACGAGGGCGAGATCGTCACCCTGATCGGCGCCAACGGGGCCGGCAAGTCGACGCTGATGATGACGATCTTCGGCAACCCGCGGGCCCGGGAGGGAACGATCACCTACCAGGGGCAGGACATCACCCGGATGCCCACCCACGAGATCGCCCGCCTGTCGATCGCGCAATCTCCGGAAGGCCGGCGCATCTTCCCGCGCATGACCGTCTACGAGAACCTGCAGATGGGCGCCTCCATGAACAATCTGCAGTACTTCGACCAGGATCTGGAGCGGGTCTGCACCCTGTTCCCGCGCCTGAAGGAGCGCCTGCAGCAGCGCGGCGGCACCCTCTCGGGCGGCGAGCAGCAGATGCTGGCCATCGCCCGCGCTCTCATGAGCCGGCCGAAGCTCCTCCTCCTGGACGAGCCGTCGCTGGGCCTGGCGCCCCTGATCGTCAAGCAGATCTTCCAGATCATCAAGGAGCTCAACGAGAGGGACGGCATGACCGTCTTCCTCGTGGAGCAGAACGCCTATCACGCCCTCAAGCTGGCCCATCGCGGCTACGTGATGGTGACGGGCAACATCACCATGAGCGGCACCGGCAAGGATCTGCTCAACGATCCTCAGGTCCGCGCAGCCTATCTCGAAGGGGGGCATCACTGATGCAGGGCATCCTCTACGAAGAGCCGTCCTTCTGGCTCTTCCTTCTCATCACCGTGATCATGGGCGGCTGGGCAGCCTGGATGACCGGGCGGGCCATCGCCCTCACCTGGCGTCCGTTCTGGACCCTGATCGTCTACCTGTTCATCCTCGGCGCGGCCGTGCGCTTCATCCACTTCGCCCTGTTCGGCGGGACCCTGCTGTCGATCCACTACTACGCGGTCGATACCATCGTGCTCCTGATCATCGGGGCGCTCGGCTTCCAGTATCGCCGCGCCCGGATGATGACCACCCAGTACCGCTGGCTCTACGAGCGGACCGGTCCGTTTTCCTGGCGGGAAAAGGCGTCTGCGACCAAGGGCTAATGCAGGGGCGGCGCCCGGAGAGGCGCCTTTAAGAAGACGGAGCATCGGATTGATTCCAAAAGCGATTTCGGCTTTTGGGCCCGATGCTCCGGCAAAAAAGATTCCCAGGTGACATCCGCTCAAAAACCGGCATGATGTTGCCTTGGATGACGGGTCTCCCGTCAAACCGGCCCCGAAGGAAGGGGGCCTATAAAACCACCCAGAGGAGTGACCTCATGAAAAAACTGCTGTTGACCGGCGTGGCGCTTGGTCTTGGCCTCGCCTTCTCCAGCGCTGCCAGCGCCCAGATCAAGATCGGCGTTGCTGGCCCCATCACCGGCCCGAACGCGGCTTTCGGCGCCCAGCTGAAGAACGGCGTCGAGCAGGCTGTCGAGGACATCAACGCGGCTGGCGGCATCAACGGCCAGAAGCTGCAGATCGTCATCGGCGACGACGTCTCCGACCCCAAGCAGGGCGTGTCGGTGGCCAACAAGTTCGCCGCTGAGGGCGTGAAGTTCGTGGTCGGCCACTTCAACTCCGGCGTGTCGATCCCCGCCTCCCAGGTCTACGAGGAAGCCGGCATCGTCCAGATCACCCCGGCCTCGACGAACCCGCAGTTCACCGAGCGCGGCCTCTGGAACACCTTCCGCACCTGCGGTCGCGACGACCAGCAGGGCGCGGTTGCCGGCGCATACCTCGCCGACAAGTTCAAGGGCAAGAAGGTCGCCGTCATTCACGACAAGACCCCCTACGGCAAGGGCCTTGCCGACGAGACCCAGAAGGCCATGAACGCCAAGGGCCTCAAGGAAGTCGTGTACGAGGGCATCAACCCGGGCGAGAAGGACTACTCCGCGCTCGTGTCGAAGCTGAAGCAGGCCGGCGTCGACGTCGTCTACTTCGGCGGCCTCCACACGGAAGCCGGCCTCATCATCCGCCAGATGCGCGACCAGGGCCTCCAGGCTCCGATGATGTCGGGCGACGGCATCGTGTCGGCCGAGTTCACCTCGATCGCCGGCCCGGGCGCCGACGGCACCCTGATGACCTTCTCGCCGGATCCGCGCAAGAACCCGAACGCGAAGGACGTGGTGGCCAAGTTCAAGGCCAAGAACTTCGAGCCGGAAGCCTACACCCTGTACTCCTACGCCGCGGCCCAGATCCTGGCCGAGGCCGCGAAGCAGGCGGGCAGCACCGACGGCAAGAAGGTCGCCGACGTCATGAAGGCGGGCAAGCCCTTCAAGACCGTGATCGGCGACATCTCCTTCGACAAGAAGGGCGACATCACCCGTCCGGACTACATCATGTACGTCTGGAAGAAGGGCGCCGACGGCAAGATCGACTACACGGGCAACGAACTCGCCATGTAATCGACCTAATCGACCGGCCCAAAAGCCAACCGACGGAACCCGCCCTGGCGACAGGGCGGGTTTTCTTATGGAAAGCTGTTCTGCAGAACAATCCATGCCAACACTCAGCCTGATTCTCCTGAAGGAGACCTATGCCGTCTGCCGCCTCCCGGGCGGTGCATCGGTCGCAGCACCTCGGCCGGGAGCCTTCTCGCTCCTGGTGCAGGCCGTCGAGGAGACGACCCTCGTCTGCCCCGCCGCCCAGGCACCAGCGGAGGCGGAGATCGATGCGGGCTGGCGGTGCTTTCGGATCATGCAAAGCTTCGACTTCAGCGTGCCGGGGATCCTCGCCTCCGTGCTCGATCCCCTGGCCAGGGCCCGGATCGGCATCTTCGCCACCTCCACCTTCAGCACGGATTATGTGCTCGTGAAGGAACAGGATGTGGAGCGGGCAGTCGAGGCCCTGCGGGCCGCAGGGCACCGGATCGATGTCTGATCGCAACCTTATCCCAACCGCCCAAGCGCCGGGAACGTCTCCAGGAGCCAGAAGGACATGCTGGTGATCCAGCCGGTGAGGAAGGCGATTCCGGTGAGAACGAGGAGCACGCCCATCACCTTCTCAACCATGGCGAAGCGCGAGCGCATGCGCTTCAGGAGCGCCACGAAGGGCTTCATGGCGAAGGCGGCGAGCAGGAAGGGGATGCCGAGGCCCGCCGAATAGGCGGCGAGCAGCAGGGCGCCCTGGGCGACGCTGTCCTCCGAGCCCGCGACCGTGAGGATCGCCGCCAGCACCGGCCCGATGCAGGGCGTCCAGCCGAAGGCGAAGGCGAGGCCCATCACGTAGGCGCCCCAGAGGCCCACGGGCTTTTCCACGCTGAACCGGGCCTCGCGGTAGAACAGCCCGATCCGGAACACGCCGAGGAAGTGGAGGCCCATGACGATGATGGCGACGCCCGCCACCGTGCTCAGCACGTCCAGATATTGCCGGATCACCTGGCCCAGGGCCGAGGCGGTGGCGCCGAGCAGAACGAAAACCGTCGAAAACCCCGCCACGAAAAGCAGGGCGGCCAGGACGGCGCGCCGGCGCACGGCGCGGTCGTCGCCCGCGCTCAACCGGTCGAAGGTCGTGCCGGCGAGGAAGGACAGGTAGGGCGGCACCAGCGGCAGGACGCAGGGGCTCAAGAAGCTGACGAGGCCGCCGAGGGCGGCGGCCGGAAGGGACACGCTGAGCATGAACGCCTTTTATCCCGTTGCGGCTTCCCGAGAAAGCCGGTGAAACGCCGCTTCGCCAGCTTGTGAAGGCCCCGGAATTCCGGTTTGCTGAACCCCATGACCGAGCTTCGCAATCTCATCACCGACGTGGCAGGCCTTCGCGTCGGCAATGCCCACGACCCCGATCTCGGCTCCGGCGTCACCGTCGCGCTCTTCGACGAGCCCGCAGTGGCGTCCTATTGCGTGATGGGCGGTGCGCCGGGTACCCGGGACACGGACCTGCTGGAGCCGGACAAGGTGGTTCCCGGAGTCAACGCCATCGTGCTCTCCGGCGGCTCCGCCTTCGGCCTGGACGCGGCCGGCGGGGTGCAGGCCTACTTGCGGGAGAAGGGCGTCGGCTTCGCAGTGGGGTCCGCCCTCGTCCCCCTCGTGCCCCAGGCGATCACCTTCGACCTGCTCAACGGCGGCAACAAGGAGTGGGGCCGCTATCCGCCCTATCGCGAGCTGGGCTACGAGGCCGCTCGGGCGGCAGGGGAGGATTTTGCGCTCGGCACGAGTGGCGGCGGCTACGGCGCCACCACCGTCAACCTCAAGGGCGGTCTCGGCTCCGCCAGCGCGGTCACCGGCTCGGGCCATGTGGTCGGGGCGCTGGTGATCGTGAACGCCCTCGCCTCGGCCGTCATCGGCGAGGGCCCGCATTTCTGGGCCGGCGGGTTCGAGGAGGGCAAGGAATTCGGCGGCCTCGGTCTGCCGGAGCGCATCACCCCCGAGATGCGCCGCCTGGACTGGAAGGGCCGCAACCGGGAGAGCAAGCCGCCGATCTCGACCACCATCGCGCTTGTCGCCACCGATGCGGTTCTGACCAAGGCCCAGGCCAAGCGCCTGGCCGTCGTGGCCCATGACGGGCTGGCGCGAGCGCTGCGCTTCGCCCACGCGCTCTACGACGGCGACACGATCTTTGCCGCCGGCACCGGCCGCAAGCCCCTGGCGGACGAGGCCGGGGACCTGATCGAGATCGGGGCGCTCGCCGCCGACTGCCTCACCCGTGCCATCGCACGGGGCATCTACGAGGCCACCGCTCTGCCCTTCCCGGGCGCGCAGCCCGCATGGAAGGATCGCTGGGGACGGCGATGACGACCCAATGGCCGGACTCGATCACGATCGACGGGGAGCAGTGGCCCGTAGGCCTTCGCGGCATGCCGGACCCCCTGCCGCGGCCTTACCCGCGCGGCCTGGTGATCGAGTTCGAGTACCCCCACACGGGGCTCTATCGGGGCTATCTCGCCCGGTGGGGACTGCGCGGCAGCCGGCTTTACCTCGAAGCGCTCGAGGCGCATGGCTGGATCGGCGAAACAGGACCGCCCGAAACCCTGCGGGAGCTGCATCCCGGCGGCCCCATGATCCGGCACATCGACTTCCGGCCGCGGGACTTCACGCTCGAGGACGTGTTCGGCAGCCCGGAGCCGGTCTGGGCGAGCTGGGTCACGACCGAGCTGCGGGTCGCCTCCAGCAGGGCCACGTACCGGCATACGTCATGGAAGACCTTCTGCTCGCGCTGGCGTGTCCTGACCGTGGAGAACGGTGTCGTCGTGCGGGACAGGATCGAGCCGGGCGAAGTGAGGGGGTGAACGCCTGCCCTCGGGCACGCCTTCGCCGAGGGATCTGTTTCGCCCTCTGAGCGCAGCTACGACGCTGCCATGGCCGCGCGGGCGGGCCTGTGAATGTCGGCCCCTTCCCCCAGCTTCCACAGAAAGCTTGCCATCTTTGCCTCGGTTGCGGATCGCGTCTGTCCGAGCAGCCGGTCCAGGGTGACCTGCACGTTCTCGGTCGATGTCAGCAAGGCGGCGGCCAGGCGCGGGCAGACGGAGGCGATCAGCCGGGCCAGGCGCTGGGACTCGCCGGCATCGATGACGAAGGTGGTGCGGACCAGGTCCATCAACCGGTTCTCGGAATGGGCCGGCCTGATCATCAGGAGGGTCGTTTCGCAGCCGAAAATGTCCTGCGCCGCTCCCCGCATGGGGATGAGATAGGCCACCGCAGCCCCGTTCTCCTCCGTTGCCGGCAGGGGAATGGGCCCCCGGAGCTGGTCGAACAGGCCCGCGGTGAGGCGCGCGAGGCTGCTGCTCAAGCCTTCTTGAGCGCTTCTGTCCTTGAATGCGATCCGGTCGCCTGCCCTGACGCTCACCTGGGACAGGCGATCTTCCATGGCGACATTGCAGGCGAGAAGCCGGCCGCTCCGGGTCAGCACCGCGGCAGGAATGTCCATGAACTGAAGCGCCGAGACCGTCGAGCGGGCCTGCCGCAGCCCGAGCCTCGTGAACAGGAAGGCCGCGCGGGAGAGATGGGGCCGCAGGACATTGAGCCTTGCCCGCAACTCGGGATCCATCGGCCCATGGTGGAAGGGGCGTTCGAACCGCATGGACACCCGGCCGCCGTTGGGAATCTGCATCAGAGCCCCCGCAGACCAGCCGCCGCCCCGGGGACGGATGAAGTCGCGGTACATGGGGATCGTGTCGATCTCGCCGGGTGCGAAGATTTCGGTCTCGTCGAAGAACTGCAGGCGCCTGCGCCGGCTTCCCCGCTCGGCCCAGGTATTCCGCAGGTGCCATCCTTGGGCATAGAAGTCGCCCAGAACCGGACGGAAGCGCTCCGTGGCCACCCAGGACCGCGCGCCCCCGGCCGTCTCAGCAATCATGAAGCCGCCATTCGCACCCGCAAAGGACGAGATCTTCTCGAAGACCTGAAACCATCGTTCCGGAGTGACCGCAGCCTCGTAAATGTCGCTGACTAACTCTCGGTCACCCCAAACCATCAACCCGCTCCGTAACGTTGGAGCGGATCATAAACGTTCTAACCTCTCCTACAAGAATTTTCCCCTCTAAATGGGTAGGATGACATTCTTGTGAACGAGACTTTACGAGGGCGCGGAGGAGGCGCCTCGGCTAGAAGCGATCGGCCCGATACGGCCTCGGGTCCACCATCGGCGTCTCTCCCGTGATCATCTCGGCGAGGAGCCGGCCCGTCACCGGGCCGAGGGTGAGGCCGTGATGGGCGTGGCCGAAGCCGAACCACAGGTTCTTGTGCTTCGGCGCCGGGCCGATGATCGGCATCATGTCCGGGGTGCAGGGGCGCATCCCCATCCAGGGCTCCGGATCGACCCGCTCGCCCAGCGGGAAGAACTCGCGGGCGATGGGCTCGGCCCGGCCGAGCTGGACCGGGGTCTTGGGCGCGTCGCGCTCGGCGAATTCCGCTCCGGTCGTAAGCCGGATTCCCTTCGACATGGGAGCCAGGAAATAGCCGCGGTCGAAGTCGAGGGTCGGACGGTTGAGCACGGCATTGCCCTGGGGCTTGTAGTGCATGTGGTAGCCGCGCTTGACCGCAAGCGGCAGGCTGTAGCCGAGGCGCTTCGTCACCACGTCGGCCCAGGCGCCGAGCGCCACGACCACGGCGCCGGCCTCAACCGAGCCCCTCTCGGTCTGGACGCGCCAGCCCGCCGGCGTCTCCTCCAGCGTCTTGGCATCGCCCGCCGCCAGCTCGCCGCCGAGGCGCTCGAAGAGCCCGACATAGCCCATGGTCAGCATGTGCGGGTCGGAGACGGAAGCCGGGTCGGTCCAGTGAATGCCGCCCTTCGTCTCCACCTTCAGGTGCGGCTCCCGCTCGGCCACCGCCCTGGTGTCGAGGGCGTCGAAGTTGACGCCGAAATCGCGCCTGACGTTCTCCGCATCCCTGAACTGCTCGTCGCGGCTCTTCTCGTCGCGAAACACCTTCATCCAGCCGGTCGGGCGGATCAGGTGGGTGGAGCCGGATTCCTCGGCCAGCGCCATGTGCTCCGTGACGGAGCGCTCGATGAGGGGCGCGTACATCCGGGCGATCGCCTTGTGCTGGGCGGGACGCGAATGCATCCAGTACTGCCACAGGAAGGGCGCGAGCTTCGGGATCGCGGCCCAGTGGTAATGGGCGTCGATGGTGTTGTTGAGGGCGTAGCGCAGGAGCGCGCCGAAATCGTGCGGGAAGCCGTAAGGATAGACGCCCTCGCGCTGGATCAGGCCCGCATTGCCGAAGGAGGTCTCCTCGCCGGGCTTGCGCTTGTCGACCAGGAGAACCGACCGTCCGCGCTTCTGCAGGTGCACGGCGATGGACACGCCGACGATGCCGGCCCCGAGAACAACCACATCCTTACGCATGAAGGCCTGCCCCATTTCAGTCGCCGGTCGGGAACGACCGGCAGGTTCGTACCGTTCGAAACGAGGCCATCTTTACTCCTCCCGGATCGAGGACGTCCACGGAATTCCTGCCGCAAACGGACCTCTCCCCAGGCGAGTGGCATTCGACTGGTTCGCGTCCTTAGCGCCATTGTCCCGTTGCCGCGAGGGCAGGCCCGTGCTAACGGCGCGGCCATGACACGCCCCCTTCTCATCGCCCCCTCCATCCTGGCCGCCGACTTCTCCAAGCTCGGCGAGGAGATCCGCGCCGTCGACGGGGCGGGAGCCGACTGGATCCACATCGACGCGATGGACGGGCATTTCGTGCCGAACATCACCATCGGCCCGGATGTGGTGAAGGCCTTGCGCCCCCATACCCGAAAGGTCTTCGACGTTCACCTGATGATCGCGCCGGTCGATCCTTACCTGGAGGCCTTCGCGAAGGCGGGCGCGGACATCATCAGCATTCATGCGGAGGCGGGCCCGCACCTGCACCGGTCGCTCCAGACCATCCGGGCGCTCGGCAAGAAGGCGGGCGTGGTGCTCAACCCCGGCACCCATGAATCCGCCATCGAGCCCGTGCTCGACATGGTGGATCTCGTGCTGCTGATGACCGTCAATCCAGGCTTCGGCGGGCAAGCCTTCATCGGCTCCGTCTGCGACAAGGTTCGCCGTGTAAAGGCGATGATCGGCGATCGCGACATCGACATCGAGATCGACGGCGGCGTGACCGCCGAGACGGCTCCCCTCGTGGCCGCCGCCGGCGCCAACGCGCTGGTCGCAGGATCGGCCACCTTCAAGGGCGGCCCCTCGGCCTACGCGGCCAACATGGCGGCCATTCGCGAGGCGGCGGCACGGGCGCGTTGAGATCGCGGGGTGATCGTGCTACCGCGCGGGCATGTCCCCGCGTGGAAGTGAGCAGTCATGATCCCCCGTTACAGCCGTCCCGAGATGGTGGCCATCTGGTCGCCGGAAACCAAGTTCCGCATCTGGTTCGAGATCGAGGCCCACGCCACCACGGCGCTGGCCAATCTCGGCGTCGTGCCGAAGGAGGCGGCTGAGAAGGTCTGGGAGAAGGGCTCCAAGGCCACCTTCGACGTGGAGCGCATCGACGCCATCGAGCGCGAGGTCAAGCACGACGTCATCGCCTTCCTGACGCATCTCGCCGAGATCGTCGGCCCGGAGGCCCGCTTCGTCCACCAGGGCATGACCTCCTCCGACGTGCTCGACACCACCTTCAACGTGCAGCTCGCCCGCGCCACCGACATCCTGCTGCGCGACATGGACGAGCTGCTCGCCGCCATCAGGCGCCGCGCCTTCGAGCACAAGATGACGCCGACCATCGGCCGCTCGCACGGCATCCACGCGGAGCCCACCACCTTCGGCCTGAAGCTCGCCCAAGCCTATGCCGAGTTCGAGCGCTGCAAGCTCCGGCTCATCGAGGCCCGGCGCGAGATCTCCACCTGCGCCATCTCGGGCGCCGTCGGCACTTTCGCCAACATCGATCCTTCCGTTGAGGACTACGTGGCCGAGCAGATGGGGCTTCAGGTCGAGCCGGTCTCGACCCAGGTCATCCCCCGCGACCGCCACGCCATGTACTTCGCGACGCTCGCCGTCATCGCCTCGTCCATCGAACGGCTGGCCACGGAGGTGCGCCACCTGCAGAGGAGCGAGGTTCTGGAAGCCGAGGAATTCTTCTCGGCCGGCCAGAAGGGCTCCTCGGCCATGCCGCACAAGCGCAACCCGGTGCTCACCGAGAACCTGACGGGCCTTGCCCGCATGGTGCGCGCCTACGCCCTGCCGGCCATGGAGAACGTGGCGCTCTGGCACGAGCGGGACATCTCCCACTCCTCCGTGGAGCGCATGATCGGTCCCGACGCCACGATCACCCTGGACTTCGCGCTGGCACGGCTCACCAACGTGATCGACAAGCTCGTGGTCTATCCGGAGAACATGCAGAAGAACCTGGACCGCCTCGGCGGGCTCGTCCATTCCCAGCGGGTTCTGCTGGCGCTCACCCAGAAGGGCGCCTCCCGCGAGGACGCCTACCGGCTCGTCCAGCGCAACGCCATGCCGGTCTGGCGCGGCGAGGGCGACTTCCTCACCCTCCTGAAGAACGATGCCGACGTGACGAGGCATCTGAAGCCCGAGGAGATCGAGGCCTGCTTCGACCTCGGCTACCACTTCAAGCATGTGGACACGATCTTCACCCGGGTCTTCGGAGCGAGCGCCGCCTAGCCCGAGGGGCTGGCAATAGTTTCCGAAATAAGCAAGAATTCCCGTGCGGAGCGATCAACGGCGCGGGAATTGCCGCCATGCTGTCGGAGACCATTCTCAAAACAGCCTTCGAGCGCGCGGTCAGGCGGGGCAGCCTGGACATGGTCACCGCCGGGGGCGAGCGCTTCACCTTCGGGGACGGAGGCGAGCCCCGGGTCTCGATCCGCTTCACGGACGCCGCGGCCCAGATGGCCCTCTGCCTCCATCCGGAGCTGAAGCTCGGCGAGCTGTTCACGGATGGGCGCCTCGTCGTCGAGCAGGGCACGTTTCTCGACCTGCTCCAGCTCCTGCTTCAGGACACCCGCGGCGAACTCGACGAGCTTCCCCTGTCGCGCCTGCGCAAGATCCGCTCCTGGATGATCCGCCGGGCGGAGAACGATGCGACGAGGGCCAAGCGCAACGTCGCCCATCACTACGATCTCGACGGGCGGCTCTACGCCCTCTTCCTGGACAGCGACCGCCAGTATTCCTGCGCCTATTTCGACCGTCCCGACGCCAGTCTCGAGGAGGCTCAAGCCGCCAAGAAGCGGCACATCGCGGCCAAGCTGCTGGTGGACCGCGGGCACAGCGTGCTCGACATCGGCTCCGGCTGGGGCGGCATGGGCCTCTACCTCGCCCAGGCAGCGGGGGCCGGCTCCGTCAAGGGGATCACCCTCTCCGAGGAGCAGCTCGACGTCTCGCGCCGGCGGGCCGCCGCCGCTGGGGTCATGGACCGGGTCCGCTTCGACCTGGAGGACTACCGGCACATCTCCGGGAGCTTCGACCGCATCGTCTCGGTGGGCATGTTCGAGCATGTGGGCCTGCCCTCCTACGACGATTACTTCCAGGCCTGCCGCCGCCTCCTGAAGGAGGACGGGGTCATGCTCCTGCACACCATCGGGCGCTCGGGTGCGCCCTACCCGACCAATCCCTGGATCACCAAGTACATCTTCCCCGGCGGCCACCTGCCCGTTCTGTCGGAGATGATGCCGGCCATCGAACGGGCGGGGCTGATCGTCACCGACATCGAGGTTCTGCGCCTGCACTACGCCTATACCCTGCAGGCCTGGCGCGAGCGCTTCCTGGCTCACCGCGAGGAGGTCCTGAAGCTCTACGACGAGCGCTTCTGCCGGATGTGGGAATGCTACCTTGCCCTGTCGGAATCCGCCTTCCGCTGGCAGGACGCGGTGGTGTTCCAGCTGCAGCTCGCCCGGCGCAACGACGTGGTGCCGATCACCCGCGACTACATCGCCGAGCGGGAGGCCGCCCTGAAGGAGACGGAGGCCATGGAGTTCAGGAGAAGCGCTTGAAGGCTCCCCCGAGGGCCTTTATCTCCGGGGCATGAAAACCTCCGATTGCAGCATCCTCATCGTTCCAGGCTACACGAATTCGGGCGAGGACCATTGGCAGAGCCGATGGGAGCGCCAGCTCTCGTCCGCGCGGCGGGTCGAGCAGGAGAGCTGGGACGCACCCAGCAGGGACGCCTGGGTCGGGCGGATCCTCGAGGACGTGAAGCGGGCCGACAAGCCGGTCGTGCTCGTCGGTCACAGCCTCGGCGTGCTCGCCATCGCCCATGCCGCCCCGCTCCTGCCCAGGGGCAAGGTCCAGGGCGCCTTCCTGGTCAGCCTGCCGGACGTGGAGCGTCCGGACTTCATCCCCGCCATCGACCGCGCCTTCGCCCCGATCCCGCGCGATCCCCTGCCCTTCCCGTCGGTTCTGATCGCCAGCCGGACCGATCCGCATTGCGACTACGCCAAGGCGGAGGACATCGCCTATGCCTGGGGCTCGGCCATCGTGGATGCGGGGGATTCGGGCCATCTCAACGCCGAGAGCGGCCATGGCCCATGGCCCGAGGGGCTGATGCGCTTCGCCGGATTCCTGAAGCGGCTCTGAGGCCGGCGCCGGCCCTCTCCACATGACGAAAAGTTCATGCGGCAGTCACCTCCGGGAGAGCAGGATCGGAGCAATCCTGTCCTTACCGCCATCACGGAGGAGATCCGCATGAAGACCCTCGCCACTCTCACCCTCGCAGCGCTGCTGGCCGGAACCGGAACCGCGGCCGTCGCGCAGCAGAGCCCCGCACCGCAGACGCCTTCGCCCGCCGCTCAGGATCAGGCGCAGCCCTCCCCCCGGCGCGGCCTGAGCCAGGAGGATTTCAACCGGCTCGTGGATGCCCGCATCGCCTCGATCAAGGCCGGGCTCAAGCTCTCGACCGACCAGGAGCGGCTCTGGGGACCGGTGGAGAGCGCCATCCGCACGGCCGCCAGCGGGCTCTTCGCCCGCATGGAGCAGCGCCCCGACCGCGAGCAGCGCCAGTCCATGGATTTCATGCAGCGCCTCGAGCGCCGCAGCGCCATGATGACGGAGCGGGCCCAGCGCTCGGCCGCCGTCACGACGGCCATGCGCCCTCTCTGGGACACCCTGACCGAAGACCAGAAGCGGATCGCGCCCCGCCTGCTGCGCGAGGCCGTCGACCAGGACGGCCCGCGCTGGCACGAGCGCGGCGGGCGCCGCGGCCATGGTCGCGACCATGGCCGCATGGGCATGATGGAGCATGGCGGGCCGGGTCACGGAGGGCACCGTCCGCCCGCCCGGCCATGACCCCACAGCAAAAAGGCCGCCCCATGGGGCGGCCTTTTCGTTTGAACTCTTGTGGCGGCTTTAGCGCGAGTAGAACTCGACCACGAGGTTCGGTTCCATCTGAACCGGATAAGGAACCTCGGAGAGGGTCGGGATCCGGGTCAGGCGGGCCGTCATCTTGGAGTGATCGACCTCGATGTAGTCCGGAACGTCGCGCTCGGCGAGCTGGCTCGCAACGACCACGATCTCGAGCTGCTTCGACTTCTCGCGCACCTCGATCACGTCGCCGGCCTTCACGAGATAGCTCGGGATGTTGACGCGGCGGCCGTTGACCTTCACGTGCCCGTGGTTGACGAACTGGCGGGCGGCGAAGGGGGTCGGCACGAACTTGGCACGGTACACGACCGCGTCGAGACGGCGCTCGAGCAGGCCGACCAGGTTCTCACCGGAGTCGCCCTTCTGGCGGATCGCCTCCGCGTAGTAGCGGCGGAACTGCTTCTCGGTGATGTTGGCGTAGTAGCCCTTCAGCTTCTGCTTGGCGCGCAGCTGCGTGCCGAAGTCGGAGAGCTTGCCCTTGCGGCGCTGGCCGTGCTGGCCGGGGCCGTATTCGCGGCGGTTCACGGGGCTCTTCGGGCGGCCCCAGATATTCTGGCCCATGCGGCGGTCAAGCTTGTGCTTGGCCTGAATGCGCTTCGACATCGCTGTTCCTCTTGGTTGTCGAATTTGCGAGGAACGCGCCCTTCCTCTTCCCCGAGGGGACGACAGGCCGGCCGGAGCCGGGCCACGGGTGCGTAAAAAGTTACGCGGCCCGTGAGGACCGCGCGACCGGGAGGGCTATAGGCGGAAAGGGCGGGAAAGTCAATTGACCTCCGCACCCCGTCAGCAGCTATGCCGCTTCGTTGTGCTTCTCCTTCGCAGGAACGGCCTTGATCTCCATACCGAGCGCCTCGAGCACCTTAAGCACGGTGCTGAACTCGGGGTTTCCCTCCGGGCTCAATGAGCGGTAGAGGCTCTCGCGCGAAAGTCCTGTCTTCCTGCCGATCGCCGACATGCCAATGGCACGCGCGACAACCCCAAGGGAATCACTGATGAAGGCTGCGTCGCCAGTCTGGAATGCTTCCGTGAGATAAGCGGCGAGAGCCTCCTTGTCCTCAAGGTACTCCGCCGGGTCGAATGGATTTGTGTCCAAGGCCATGGGCTTTAGCTCTAAACTTCCCCAGCCAACGCGACAGCCCGGGCCGTGGTCGATGCGCATTTCGCTGACGCCCTGCCCTACCGGTTTCACATCGCCAGGATTGCCGAACGCCAACCGCCGAATGCGGGATGCGATCTTAGCCTTGGCCACGGTGTCCCGAAGGCCCGCATCCATTTTCTGAACTCGTCTGTTTTCCTAACTTCGATCTGTAGCTCATAGGCTACAATTTGGTAGTTGGAAAGCGCGTGCGAAAATTCCTCAGAGACTGAAAGGCCTGCACGTAGAGCTCGTCAAACCATAGCCAGTATTGGAAAAAACCTAGCCGTACGACAGCGGCATCTCCTCGACGGCCACCACCGGCAGGCCCTTGTCCAGCAGGGCGCCGCGCAGGGCCGGGCCGATCCCGGCGCCGCTGGTGAACACGGCCATGGCCTCGTTCTCGTCCGCCTCGTGGCCGGGCACCGGAGGTCCGATGAGCTGCGTCACGCGTCGGGCGATGGCCGGGGCCGGGTCGATCCAGGCGACCGGCCAGGGCGCCAGGGCCTGCAGGCGCGGCAGGAGCAGCGGGTAATGCGTGCAGGCGAGCGCCACCACGTCGGTCCGCCCGCCCTCGTCCGCGACGAAGCAGGGCCGAAGCTCGGCGATCAGCTCCGCATCCGGTACGGGTTCTCCGGCCATCTCCGCCTCCGCGATGCCCGCAAGACGGCGGGAGCCCACGAGGTTGACCCGGCAGCCCGCCGCGTAGGTCTCGACGAGATCGCGGGTGTAGTCCCGCGCCACCGTGCCGGGGGTGGCCAGAACGGTGACGTAGCCGGTCCGCGTCGTCTGCGCGGCCGGCTTGATCGCCGGCACGGTGCCCACGAAGGGAATGGAGAAGCGTGCGCGCAGGTGCGGCAGCACGACGGTCGAGGCGGTGTTGCAGGCCACCACCACGAGGTCCGGGTCGTGAGTGCCGATCAGCCGCTCCATGACGGCGATCACTCGCTCGGCCAGCACCGCCTCGCTCAGGCGCCCGTAGGGAAAGGCCGCATCGTCCGCCGCGTAGACATAGCGCGCGTCGGGGCGCGCCTTCAGGATCTCGGAGAACACGGTGAGTCCGCCGAGGCCTGAATCGAAGACGAGGATGGTGGGAACGGGAGAAGGCATGACCGCCGGATTATAGGTCGCCCCGGCCAGAAGATCAGCACGCATGACACAACCTTACGAACGCAGCCTGTCGATGAAGTCGGACAATCCCTGCCGGTTTTCCGCGGGCGCCATGTTGAGCCGGCGGCGGGGTCCGGGCTCGTCCTTCTTCTCCTGCCCCTCGACCTTCGGCATCTGCGCGGAGAGGCGCTTCACCGGCCAGCCGTCGCTCCAGGTGCCCATGTCGACGAACTTGGGATCGCGCAGGAGCGCGGCGGCATCCCTGCCGGCAAAGGCCGCCTCGGCGGCGATGTCGAAGGTCTTCCAATAGGCGAGATAGTCGAGGGCATCGGTGACGTTGGTGCCGAGCTGCTGGGTTAGGATGGTCTGCGGCCCGGAGAGCGCCATGTCGGCGCTCCAGCGCCAGGTGTTCTTCTGCTTCGGGTCGCGGGGCGGGTCGGGCGGCAGCTTGATGGCGGCGGCATCGTAATCCGCCTTGACCGATCCGGGGGACGCGAGCGTTGCGGTGAGCGCCGGGAAGCCGTGATCGTCGGAGGAGGCGCGCATGAAGAGCTTGCGGGTGGCCGGAACGGCGCTCGCCTGCTGCAGGAGCAGCCGGGACGCCCGGTCGGCGGGCAGGTAGTCCCGGTCGCCGCTCATGGTGATGATCAGGGTTCCCGGATCCACCGCCGAGAGGTCCCGCAGGAGGATGCCGCGCTCCTTCTCGTTCGAGGCGATGCCGCCGGCCATCAGCCCGAAGACGAGCTTCGGCGCCGGAACCTTGCCCGAGGCAGCGCCGGCCGCGAGGTTGAGCGCAAGCGGGACGCCGGCGGAATGGCCGATGAAGGCGACCCGCCCCCTGTCGGGCCGCGCCTTCGGATCGTCCGCCAGGGCCGCCAGGGCGCTCTCGATCAGGGTCTCGGCCAGATTGGAGGCATCCGCGGGCCGGGAGCGGTTCACCTCCTGGAAGCGGGGGAAGAGCACGAGGTTCCCCTTGCGGGCGAGGTGATCGATCCAGCCGCCGTAGAGCCCCGGGTTCACCGCGCCCCAGGAATGGAGGAAGACCACGACCGGACGGGGCCTCGCAGGGGTATCGTTGCCGTGGAAGACGAAGGTGCCGGCGCTGGCGGTGCCGACCGCCCGCTTGACGACGTCCGCGGAGGGATAGTCCCGTCCGCCGGGTCCCTGCTCGGGCTGCTGGGGCGGCGTGGCCGCGCGGGCCGGCGGAGCGGCAAGCGTGGCACCCAGGAGCAGGACAGGCAGCAGGAACCGGCGCATCGTCGTCTCGAACTCTGAACAATCGGGCAGATAGGGCCCGAGCGTTATAAAGCCACGATTTGCTTAAGGTTTTCTCAACCTGCGCCCTTCCGCAAGGGCACGAATCGCCCCGCGCAGGGTGCGCACCTCCTGCTCGGTCATGCTGAGGCGGTAGAAGATGTCCCGCATGTTGCGGGTCATGGTCGGCCGCTTGTCCTCCGGGTAGAAGCCCACCGCATCGAGCTCGCCCTCGATGAAGTCGAAGAACGACAGCACCATCTCGCGGGGCGCAGGCGGCGATTGCGGCCCGCCGTCGAAGGGCAGCGCGCCCCCGGTGGCGAGCTTGTACCACTCGTAGGAGACCAGAAGGACGGCCTGCGCCAGGTTCAGCGAGGAGAACTTCGGGTCGACCGGGAAAGTAATGATGGCATCCGCCAGGGACACCTCGTCGTTCTCGAGCCCCGTGCGCTCGCGCCCGAACAGGATGCCGATCCCCTGTCCCGCCGCGAGCCGCTGCTGCGCCTCCCTCATGGCAGGCTCCGGCGCATAGACCCGCTTCATCTGCCCGCGCTCGCGGGCCGTGGTGGCGAAGACGAAGTTGAGGTCGGCAATGGCCTCGCGGACGCTGTCGTAGAGCTTCGCGCCGTCCAGCACATGGGTCGCGCCGGACGCCGCCGAATGGGCGCCCTTCTTGGGCCAGCCGTTGCGCGGCGACACGAGGCGCAGTTCCGAGAGCCCGAAATTGGCCATGGCGCGGGCCACCATGCCGATATTCTCGGCGAGCTGCGGTTCCACGAGGATGATGATCGGGCGGGTCATGGCGGTCGGGTCGATGAGGAGATCGGTGAGCGATGGCGCTCCCATACAGCCAAACCCATCCCGTCGACTAGGCTTGCCGCAGGGATGCTTTGGCGGAGCCGCACCCGCTGAAGACGGCGGAAGCCTCCCCGAGGGTCCGAGGAGGCTCCGGCATCGCTGGAGGATGCCCGACTTCGCGCTACCAGCAGCCCCAGCCGCAATAGTAGTGCGGACGGGCCGCGGCCACGCCGAGGGCCGCGCCGCCGACGACGCCGACCGCCGTGCCGACGGCAACCTGGTTGGCCGCCGCGTTCGACTGGGCCACGTTGTTGCGGTAATTGGCGTTGCGGCAACGCTCGTAGTTCTTCGTGCCGGGCTTGAGGCCCGATTCCATGCACACGGATTCCGCATTGGCCATGGATTGCTCGGCCGTCTGGCAGCCCGCCAGAACCAAGGCCGTCGCTCCGAGAATGAAGGCAAGACGCATGTCAGCTCCCCTTTGTGTTGAACAAGATTCCAGCGGCGCCGGAGGAGCAGCCTGACGCTGCTGGCATCAGGTTTCCTGTACGGAAGCCGCTGGAACGGGAGCGATCTGAACAACGGATAAGCTTGGCTTTCCGTGCGGCAGCACACGCGGCGCGGCGCTTTTTCCCTTCAGGGGAACCTTGACCCAGCCCTTTCTCTTATTTCCTGCAATCTTGATGTCATAGCGTCACGTTCCGTGAGCGGCTTCGGAGGAGCGAGTGTCCCGGCTGCGTGCCCTGTCCTTTGGCCTGTTTCTGATCGTGGCCGGCCTCGGTCCAGCCCTGGCAGCCCCTTCGGGACCGGCTCCGTCCCTCTTCCATGGAAACTGGTGCGGAGCCGGGGACCTCAACCGGGCCTCTCCCGTCGATGCGCTCGATTCCGCCTGCCGGGCCCATGACCTGTGCTACGAACGGGTCGGGCGCGGCGCCTGCATCTGCGACAGGGCCCTCCTGAGGGCGACGGCCGCCCTGGTCAGGAGCCGCACGGTCCCGGAGACGGTGCGCAGCAAGGCCGCCACCGTCAATTCGCTCTTCAGCGCAACGCTCTGCACCGAGAGCCGGAAAATGCCGAGCCGGCTCGGACAGGGCTGAATTCCTTTGCGCCTTCCACCTTCCCCGCCGGCCATAACCGCGCTATAGCCGCCGCAACAGCCTGCCGCAGGGCAGGCCCGTTCCAGCCCTTTAGCGCAAGGTGAGATCATGGCGAAGATCAAGGTTGCCAATCCGGTCGTCGAGCTCGACGGCGACGAGATGACCCGCATCATTTGGCAGTTCATCAAGGACAAGCTGATCCACCCCTATCTCGACATCGACCTGAAGTACTACGACCTCGGCATCGAGCACCGCGACGCCACCAACGACAAGGTCACGGTCGAGGCCGCCGAGGCCATCAAGAAGTACGGCGTCGGCGTGAAGTGCGCCACCATCACGCCGGACGAGGCCCGGGTGAAGGAGTTCAACCTGAAGGAAATGTGGAAGTCGCCCAACGGCACGATCCGCAACATCCTCGGCGGCGTGATCTTCCGCGAGCCCATCATCTGCAAGAACGTTCCGCGCCTCGTTCCCGGCTGGACCCAGCCGATCATCGTCGGCCGCCACGCCTTCGGCGACCAGTACCGCGCCACGGACTTCAAGGTGCCCGGCAAGGGCCGCCTGACCATCAAGTTCGAGGGCGAGGACGGCACGGTCATCGAGAAGGAGGTGTTCAAGTTCCCCGAGGCCGGCGTCGCGATGGCGATGTACAACCTGGACGAGTCGATCCGCGACTTCGCCCGCGCCTCGTTCAATTACGGCCTGAACCGCCGCTTCCCGGTCTATCTCTCCACGAAGAACACCATCCTCAAGGCCTATGACGGCCGCTTCAAGGACATCTTCCAGGAGATCTACGACGCCGAGTTCAAGTCCCAGTTCGAGGCCCTCGGCCTCACCTACGAGCACCGCCTCATCGACGACATGGTGGCCTCGGCCCTCAAGTGGTCGGGCGGCTATGTGTGGGCGTGCAAGAACTACGACGGCGACGTGCAGTCCGACACGGTGGCGCAGGGCTTCGGCTCGCTCGGCCTCATGACCTCCGTGCTGATGACGCCGGACGGCAAGACCGTCGAGGCGGAAGCGGCGCACGGCACCGTGACCCGCCACTACCGCGAGCACCAGAAGGGCAAGGAGACCTCCACCAACTCCATCGCCTCGATCTTCGCCTGGACCCGCGGCCTCGCGCACCGCGCCAAGCTCGACAACAACGAGGAGCTCGCCCGCTTCGCCGCCACCCTCGAGAAGGTCTGCGTCGATACGGTCGAATCCGGCTACATGACCAAGGACCTCGCGCTCCTCGTCGGCGCCGAACAGAAGTGGCTCTCCACCACCGGCTTCCTCGACAAGATCGACGAGAACCTTAAAAAAGCGATGGCGGCTTGAGCCGAGTGCTCGGGAAACTCTGAAGATGAAACGGCCGGGCTCGCTCCGGCCGTTTTCTTTTGGGCCTCACGAGACGAGGCGGCCTTAACCCGCGGATAGCCTCTGCGCCGCATCGGCGAAGGAGAATTGCAGCCCCTCCTGAGCGAGGACGTTCTGCAGCCACGGCTCTTGCACGGCCGGCACGATCCTTTGTCTCAAGGCGGCCTCGTCGACCGGCTCCAGGTGATCGGCCGCCTCTCCGATCCCATAGCGCAGGTAGAGCCCCTCCAGATAGCTGCCCTTCGGCGGCAGGAAGCGGTTGGGATCGAAGCCGCATTGCAGGCGGAACATGGCCGCATAGAGATGGATGAACGCGGAGCGCCTTGTCCGTTCCTCGAGTTCGCCCCTGTATTCCGGCAGCAGAAGCTTCGCGGCCTCGGCCCAGTGGATCGGGTAGAGCTGGCTTTGGTCCCAGCGGTACCGGTCGATCCCCGCCCCGGCAACGATCCGCGTCAGCAGATCGGGACCCGACGCGCCCCAGGCCGAGATGTCCGCCGCCGCAGCCTCCTCGGCAGCGCGCACCATGACAGGATGGCTGCGGGGGAATTTGAACTGGCCGTTATTGATCGTGCCGGCGCGGTCGGCAAAGGCAAAGGCGATGTCTGTGCGCGGCACGCGATCGGTGTTGCAGACCACGTCCGTATCGATCCACCAGCCACCCACCTTCCTGATCAGGCAATAGCGGAACAGGTCCGCAAAATGCTCGAAGCCTCCATGGGCCTCGAAGAGCCTCTCCTTCGGCAGGATGGCCTCCGCAGGCCTCCGGCTGACGCCGGCAGGCACGAACTTCACATCGCCATAAGTGTAGAGATCGACGGAGAAACCGCGGCTGAGAAACGAGTTCAAACTCATGACCGCAACAGGACTCAAGGCTGCGCCGTGCCAGAAGGCATTGAACGCCTCCCGCTTGTGAAACCAACGTCCGAACATCGGCTCGGGCAATCCTTTCGTAAGGCAGGCGCAGCATCGGCTGGGTGAGCCGGCTTGCACCTTGCGCCCTGCCGGAGCTGCGATCATTCTGAAGGCGCTGGAGCTACAGCGTCGATATAGCAGAACATAGTCTAGGACCATCCATCGCGGCAAGCCGGGTGGGGGCTTTGGGCTGAATGGGCAAAGCCAGACGGGAGGAGATCATGCCCTCAGAAGAGACCCGCTCCGCTGTCATGACCGGCGGCTGCCAGTGCGGGGCGGTGCGCTATGCGCTCATGTCGGAGCCGACCCATGCCAGCATCTGCCATTGCCGCATGTGCCAGAAGGCCTTCGGCAACTACTTCGCGCCGCTCACCGGCGTGCCGCGAAAGGATCTGGTCTGGACCAAGGGTCGGCCCGGCATCTTCAGGAGTTCGGAGGCGGTGGAGCGCGGCTTCTGCCGGGATTGCGGCACGCCGCTGACCTTTTCTTATGTGGAGCGCAACCGCATCACGGTCTCCATCGGCAGCCTCGACGAGCCGGGCCGGGTCACCCCCGAGATCCAGTACGGCATCGAGAGCAGGCTGCCCGCCTTCGAAAAGCTGCACACCCTGCCCGGCGAGCGGACGGAGGATGGCGCCTCGCCGGAACAGTTGCAGAAGATGGCCTCGCGGCAGCATCCGGATCACGATTGAAGATCCGCCGCGCTGTCCGCTGCCTGGAGCAACCCGCGTTCCTTTCCCGTAGAGCGGCCCATGGACGATCCCATGGCTGCCGCCGGCGGATGAGGACTGTTTTCGCAACCGAGTGACCGCTGATGCATTGACCCCGCAAACCTTTGCCGGACGCGACGTCGCGCGGCCGGTCCAGGAACGGGAGGAGATGCTGTGGTTGCCCTATCCAGCCCAGGGGCTCTGAGGCCGCTTCATCCTCTTCACGCCATCCTTCTTGCCTTCCCATTGCCCCTGTTCGCGGGTGCTCTGCTCAGCGATCTCGCCTATCGGTCGACCTATCATGTGCAGTGGGCGAACTTCTCGTCCTGGCTCATCGCCGGCGGGTTGTTCGGCGGTGGCTTCGCCGTGCTCTGGGCGCTGGTCAATCTCTTTCGCAGGGGACCGGCCCGCAAGGGGCGGCTGGCGCTCTATTTCGTCGTGCTGCTCGCCATGTGGGGGCTCGGCCTCGTCAATGCCCTCGTCCACGCGAAGGATGCCTGGGCGACCATGCCGGAGGCCGTCTATCTGTCGGCGGTCACGACGCTCCTGGCCCTCGTCGCGGCCTGGATCGGCTATTCCGGGTTCCAGTCCGGAGGCGTGAGATGATGCGCTCGACCCTCCTGATCGCCGCCTTTGGCCTCGCCCTCACCGCCTGCAACGGCGACCCCGAGCCGCCGCAATATGGCCCGAACCCGAACCTTCCCGAGCCGGAGCGGGGCCTTCTGCCCTCCATGAAGATCCCGAGACCGGCTCAATGGGGCAACGAGCTACCGAAGGTGCCGGAGGGCTTCAAGATTCAGCCTATCGCCACGGATCTCAAGATCCCGCGCCAGACCCTGGCGCTCCCCAACGGCGACATCCTGGTGGCCGAGGGGTCCGGCGGCTACGCGCCTTCGCTGCGCCCCAAGGACATCATTGCAGGCTTCATCAAGAGCCTCGGCAAGAGCGCGGTGAAGGGCGGCGATCGGCTGACGCTGCTGCGCGACGCAGACGGCGACGGCACCTACGAGATGCAGGGCGTCTTCGCCGACAGGCTCAACGCGCCCTACGGCCTCGCCTTCGTCAAAGGCGCTATCTACGTGGCCAATCAGGATTCCCTGGTGCGCTTCGATTACCGCGACGGCCAGACCCAGGCGAGCGGGCCGCCGGTGAAGGTGGCGGATCTGCCCGCGGTGATCAATCACCACTGGACGAAGGCGATGACGGCCAGCGCGGACGGACGCTTCCTCTATGTGGGCATCGGATCCAACAGCAACATCACCGAGCGCGGGATGGATGTCGAGGAAGACCGGGCGATGATCTGGCAGATCGACCCCCAGACGGGCGCGCACAAGCCCTATGCGACCGGCCTGCGCAACCCCACGGCGCTCACCATCCAGCCGGGCACGGGCCAGCTCTGGGCCGTCGTGAACGAGCGGGACGAGATCGGCCCCAACCTCGTCCCGGATTACCTGACCTCCGTGCGCGAGGGCGGCTTCTACGGCTGGCCCTTCAGCTACTGGGGCCAGAACGTCGACCCGCGCGCCCATCCGCAGGATCCGGCAAAGGTCGCCTCGGCGATCCGGCCCGACTACGCCCTGGGCTCGCACGTGGCGGCGCTGGGCGTGGCCTTCTCGTCCCCGGCCATGGGTCCGGACTTCGCCGACGGCGTATTCGTCGGCGAGCACGGCAGCTGGAACCGCAGCGTGCCGGTTGGCTACAAGGTGGTCTTCGTGCCGTTCCGCGACGGCAGGCCCGCCGGCGAACCGATCGATTTCGTGTCCGGCTTCCTGCTCGACGAGGGCAGGACGCGGGGCCGGCCGGTCGGGGTGACCGTGGACCCGCGCGGCGCCCTGATCGTCGCCGACGACCTGTCGAACACGGTCTGGAGGGTGACGAAGAATTAAGCGCTCTTATACCGTCAGGCGATCCCGGATCGGCCTTCGCCGTCCGGGATGACGCGTGTTCTTAAGCGGCCGCCAGCGCCGCCTCGATCGCCGCGAGAGCCGCTTCCGCCTGAGCGCCGTCGGGGCCGCCGGCCTGGGCCATGTCGCGGCGTCCGCCGCCGCCCTTGCCGCCGAGCTTCTCCGAGCCGACCCGCACCAGCGAGACGGCGTCGAGCTTGGAGGTGAGGTCTTCGGTGACGCCGACCACGATGCCGGCCTTGCCGTCCTCGGCCACGCCCACGATGGCGACGACGCCCGAGCCGAGGCGCTTCTTGCCCTCGTCGGCGAGGCTCTTGAGGTCCTTCATCTCGACGCCCGTGACCGCGCGTGCCATGAGCTTGATCCCGGCGACGTCCTTGACCGGATCCCCGCCGCTCGAACCGCCGCCGCCCATGGCGAGCTTGCGCCGGGCCTCGGCGAGATCGCGCTCCAGCTTGCGGCGCTCCTCGAGGAGCGCCGTCAGACGCGCGGAGACCTCGTCCACCGGCGTCTTGAGAAGGCTCGCGACTTCGCGCAGGCGGCGGCTTTCCTCGGCCAGGTAGCGGCGCGCGGCGTCGCCCGTCATGGCCTCGATGCGGCGCACGCCGGCCGCGACCGCATTCTCGCCCACGATGGTGATGACGCCGATGTCGCCTGTGCGGTTCACATGGGTGCCGCCGCAGAGCTCGACCGAAAAGGCCCGGTTGTTGTCGCCCTTGCCCATGGAGACGACGCGAACCTCGTCGCCGTACTTTTCGCCGAAGAGCGCGCGAGCGCCGGATTCGATCGCCTCGTCCACCGCCATCAGCTTGGTGACGACCGGCTCGTTCTGGAGCAGCACCCGATTGGCGATCTCCTCGACCTTGGCGAGCTCCGCATCCTCGATGGGCTTGGGATGGCTGAAGTCGAAACGCAGGCGGTCGGGCGCCACGAGCGAGCCCTTCTGGGCCACGTGATCGCCGAGCACCTGCCGCAGGGCCTCGTGCAGGAGGTGGGTCGCCGAGTGGTTCGAACGCACCGCCGAGCGGCGCTCGTGATCCACGACGAGCTCCAGCGACTGGTTGAGCCTCAGCGCGCCGTGTTCCACGGTGACATGGTGCACGAAGAGATCGCCGAGCTTCTTCTCGGTGCCGGTCACGAACACGCGGGCGCCCTCGCCCTGCATGGTGCCGGTATCGCCGACCTGGCCGCCGGACTCGCCGTAGAACGGGGTCTGGTTGAGCACGACGAGGCCGCTCTCGCCCGCCTTCAGCTCCTGCACCTCCCGGCCGTCTTTCAGGAGCGCGAGCACGATGCCCTCGGCCGTTTCCGTGTCGTAGCCGAGGAACTCGGTGGCGCCGGTGCGCTCCTTCACGGCAAACCACACGGTCTCGGTCGCCGCCTCGCCGGAGCCCGACCAGGCCGCGCGGGCCTTCTCGCGCTGGCGCTCCATGGCGGCGTTGAAGCCCTCCGTGTCGACGGCGATGCCGCGGGGCTTCAGCGCATCCTGGGTGAGATCCAGCGGGAAGCCGTAGGTGTCGTAGAGCGTGAAGGCCGTGTCGCCGGAGAGGCTCTGGCCCTTGCCGAGATTCCGGGTCTCCTCGTCGAGGATGGCAAGCCCGCGCTCCAGGGTCTTGCGGAAGCGGGTCTCCTCGAGCCGCAGGGTCTCGGTGATCAGCGCTTCGGCGCGGATCAGTTCGGGATAGGCCAGCCCCATCTCGCGCACGAGCGCCGGCACGAGACGGTACATGAGCGGCTCCTTGGCGCCGAGCAGCTGCGCATGGCGCATAGCGCGGCGCATGATGCGGCGGAGGACGTAGCCGCGGCCCTCGTTCGACGGCAGCACGCCATCGGCCACCAGGAAGCAGGAGGTGCGCAGGTGGTCCGCGATCACCCGATGCGACGCCTTGCGGTCGCCTTCCGGCGTCACGCCGGTGGCATGGGCCACGGCATCGATCAGGGTGCGGAACAGGTCCGTGTCGTAATTCGAGTGCACGCCCTGCAGGATGGCCGAGATGCGCTCGAGGCCCATGCCGGTGTCGATGGAGGGCTTCGGCAGGGGGATGCGGTTGCCGGGCTCGATCTGCTCGTATTGCATGAACACGAGATTCCAGAACTCGAGGAAGCGGTCGCCGTCCTCCTCAGGGCTGCCGGGAGGGCCGCCCCAGAGCTTGTCGCCCTGGTCGATGAAGATTTCCGAGCAGGGGCCGCAGGGGCCGGTATCGCCCATCTGCCAGAAGTTGTCGGAGGTCGGGATGCGGATGATCTTGGAATCCGAGAAGCCGGCGATCTTCTTCCAGAGGTCCGCCGCCTCGTCGTCCGTGTGATAGACGGTGACGAGGAGCTTGTCCTTCGGCAGGTCGAACTCCTTGGTGATCAGGTTCCAGGCGAGCTCGATGGCGCGCTCCTTGAAGTAGTCGCCGAAGGAGAAGTTGCCGAGCATCTCGAAGAAGGTGTGGTGGCGCGCGGTGTAGCCCACATTGTCGAGATCGTTGTGCTTGCCGCCGGCGCGCACGCATTTCTGCGAGGTCGCGGCCGTGCTGTAGGGGCGCTTCTCGACTCCCGTAAAGACGTTCTTGAACTGCACCATGCCGGCATTCGTGAACATCAGGGTCGGATCGTTGCGCGGCACGAGCGGGCTGGAGGCCACCACCTCATGGCCGTTCTTGGCAAAGTAATCGAGGAAGGTCGACCGGATCGCGTTGATGGACCGTAGTTCGTTGGCGCCGCTCATGGGTTCTCAAGCTCGAGGAATGGGGCTTTTCAGGGCCCGAAAGATCTGATGGTGGCCGGTTTTAGCTGCCTATGCCTGCGCTGTCGAGGCGGCGTTTCGGCAGGGAAAGCGAATAGGCCTGCAGCAGGTGCCGCGGCCCCTGCCCCGTTCCGACAGGCTGGAAGCCCACCCGTGCCAGGAGCCTGTGGGAGCGGACGTTCGGCTCGTCCGCAAGGGCGACGAGGCGATGCAGGCCGAGATCGTCCCGGGCATAGGCCGCAGCCCGCCTGACAGCCTCCGTCGCATAGCCGCGCCCCCAGGCCAGCGGATCGATCGCGACGAGGGGCTCCACCTCCTCCGCGAAAGCAGGCCAGGCCGTGGCCGCAACCGCGGAGACCGGCTGCAGACCGAGGATCCCGAGCCAGGCGCCGTCCTCGTCTCGGATGGACCAGAGCCCGAGCCCCCGCGGCGCCAGGGCAGCAGCCTCGCCCGTCAGGCTCTCGACCTGGGCGCGGTCCAGGACGGCGGCGTCGCACAGATAGCGCCGGATCTCGGGCCGGATCAGAAGGCCGAGCAGGCGGCCGAGATCGCCATTGGCGACCGGCTCCAGCCGCAGGCGCTCGGTGGCGAGCATGGGCAGCATGGCCGGATTGTGCCGCCCGGCGCGGAAAGGCGCAAACGGGCGGCGGGTTGTGTCCGACCGTTCTGGTGCTAACCTGGTTCCGGCCGTTGTGGCCTCGGATCATATCCGGTGTTTTTCATATGGTTGTTCCTTCAGCGGCCTTTTTTCGGCCGGCAAACCGCAGATCGCGCCTTCGACTTGCATCCAGTCTTGCCGGCGCGGCCTGGCTCGGCCTTGGCCTCTTCGGCAGTCCCGCTGCGTCTCAAGGCCATCAGCGGGAGTGGCACCTCACCGCCTATGGCAGCCAGTGGGTCAATGCCGATCTGCTGGAGATCCCCGAGCGCGCCGTGACCGGCCGCCTGGCCGCGGAACCTGCCTACTTCATGGGTGCCGGCCTTTCGCGGGTGATCGTCCCCTCCTTCTCCATCCCGCTGCCGGGCACGGACTTCGCATTTCACGGCAACCGCATCGAGCTGGAGGCGCAGGTCCTGCGTCATTTCGGCGATCAGAGCCATTGGGAGGGCACGATCGCGCTCATGTTCCGGACGGGCCGGATCCCGCTCTTCGGGGGCCTGAGCGTCAACCTCGCCTTCGGCGAAGGTCTCTCCTACGCCTCGGAGCGGCCGAGGCTGGAGGGCAGCTTCCGGGTCGAGCGCAGCCGCTTCCTCAACTATCTCGCCTTCGAGGCGGAGTTCTCCCACGCCTCCCTGCCGGGCGTGTATTTCGTCCCCCGGATCCATCACCGCTCCGGGATTTTCGGGCTCGTCGCGGAGCGCGAATCCGGATCGAACTTCATCGGTGCCGGGATCCGCGTGGATCTGCGATAGAGCCATTTCAGGAAAAGTGGGAACCGGTTTTCCGTCCGAAATGGCGACAAACTAAAGACTGACAGTGCGGTTGGCGATTCCGTGGAACCGCCAACCGCTCTAGGCTCTGTCGCACCCGTATCCGTGCCACCCCGATGAAAAAGACCGCCGCGATCTCTCGCGACGGCCTCTCTTTGCCCTTGAAGGAGAGCAAACTTCTTTGTGCATGGCCCTTCGGATCACCGGATCCGACTTGTCCGGGCCATGCGTTATTCAGCGGAACCTTCGTCCAGATCGTCGGCGGTCGGGGTCGCCTGATCCAGGATGCGGTCGGCCAGGAGGCCGGCATTCTGGCGGATCTGCCCCTCGATCTTGGCGGAGATCTCCGGGTTGTCGCGCAGGAACTGCTTGGCGTTCTCGCGGCCCTGACCGAGGCGCTGGCTGTCATAGGAGAACCAGGCGCCGGACTTCTCGACGATGCCGGCCTTGACGCCGAGATCGATGAGCTCGCCCACCTTGGACACGCCCTCGCCGAACATGATGTCGAACTCGACCTGCTTGAAGGGCGGAGCGACCTTGTTCTTGACCACCTTCACGCGCACCGAGTTGCCGATCGGATCGTCGCGATCCTTGAGCGTCGAGACGCGGCGGATGTCGAGGCGCACGGAGGCGTAGAACTTGAGCGCGTTGCCGCCCGTGGTCGTCTCGGGGGAGCCGTACATCACGCCGATCTTCATGCGGATCTGGTTGATGAAGATCACCATCGTGTTCGAGCGCGAGATCGAACCGGTGAGCTTGCGCAGGGCTTGGCTCATGAGACGGGCCTGGAGGCCCGGCTGGACCTCGCCCATCTCGCCGTCGAGCTCGGCCTTCGGGGTCAGCGCCGCCACCGAGTCGATGACGAGCACGTCGACCGCGCCGGAGCGGACCAGGGTGTCGGCGATCTCGAGGGCCTGCTCGCCGGTGTCGGGCTGGGAGATCAGGAGATCGTCCAGGTTGACGCCGAGCTTGCGGGCATAGACCGGATCGAGGGCGTGCTCCGCGTCCACGAAGGCGCAGACGCCGCCCTTCTTCTGGGCCTCCGCGATGGTGTGCAGCGCGAGCGTGGTCTTGCCGGACGATTCCGGCCCGTAGATCTCGATGATGCGGCCGCGGGGCAGACCGCCCACGCCGAGCGCGATGTCGAGGCCGAGCGAACCTGTCGAGATGGTTTCGATCTCGACCGGCTGCTGCCCCTTGCCGAGCCGCATGATTGAGCCCTTGCCGAAGGCACGCTCGATCTGCGAGAGCGCCGCGTCGAGAGCTTTCGATTTGTCTTTATCCATTGATGAGCTTTCCACCAGTCGCAGGGAGGACTGTGACATGACCTAACATCCTTATGGCAGGAGGAAGAGTGAATCTCAACGCGGTGTTGAGAGAATATATGTACTCACTTTGTTCCCCCTTACAAGTTCTTTTTTCGTTCTCTTTCAGGAATTCACAGATCCTGTGCAGGGCACGATGACGCAGGGTTAATGATAAGTTAATTCAATGGGTTAGCGAGCCATCGCCTGCTTCACCGTCTCGACGAGCTGGCGCAGGCTGAAGGGCTTGGGCAGGAAGTTGAACTCCTCCCCTTCGGGAAGGTTCTTGCGGAAGGCCTCCTCGGCATAGCCGGAGACGAAGATCACCTTGAGGTCGGGGTAGAGCTTGCGCAATTCGCCGAGCAGCGTCGGGCCGTCCATCTCCGGCATGACCACGTCGGAGACCACGAGATCGACCGGCTCGCCGCGCTCCCGGATGATGTCCAGGGCCTCCACGCCGGAGGCCGCCTCCAGCACCGTGTAGCCGCGGGCGGAGAGGGCCCGGGCGTTCACGGCGCGCACCGGATCCTCGTCCTCCACCAGCAGGATGGTGCCCTGCCCCGTCATGTCGGCGGCGGGCTTCTTCGCCGTCTCGGGCTTTGCCTCCTCGGGCGTCTCCTGCACCGCCGGAATGTGCCGCGGCAGGTAGATGCGGAAGGTCGTGCCCTCGCCGGGCCTGGAATCCACGTCGATATAGCCGCCCGACTGCTTGACGATGCCGAAGACGGTGGAGAGGCCCAGACCCGTGCCCTTGCCCACCTCCTTGGTGGTGAAGAACGGCTCGAAGATCTTTTCGAGCACGTCCGGGGTCATGCCGGAGCCCGTGTCGGAGACCTCGACCATGACGTAGTCGGCCGCCGGCATGCCGCTCACGGCGAGGCGCCCCGCCTCGGCGGCGGACACGTTGGCGGTGCGGATGGAGAGCCTGCCGCCGTTCGGCATGGCGTCGCGCGCGTTCACCGCGAGGTTCACCACCACCTGCTCGAACTGGTTCACGTCCGCCTTCACGAACCAGAGGTCGCGGCCGTGGTTGAGGTCCAGCGCCACGCGCTCGCCGAGGAGGCGCTTGAGCAGCATCGACAGGTCGTAGAGCTGGTCGTTGAGGTTGAGCACCTCCGGCCGCAGGGTCTGGCGGCGCGAGAAGGCGAGCAGCTGGCGCACGAGGCCCGCGGCCCGGTTCGCGTTCTGCTTGATCTGCATGATGTCCTGGAAGGACGGGTCCGTGGGCCGGTGATTGGCGAGCAGCAGGTCGCTGTAGCCGATGATGGCCTGCAGCACGTTGTTGAAGTCGTGCGCCACGCCGCCGGCGAGCTGGCCCACCGCATTCATCTTCTGGGATTGGGCGAGCTGCTCTTCGACTTTGCGGAAATCGGTGGTGTCGAGGGCGTAGAGGATCGCCGTCTCCCCGTCCGCGCCCGTATCGCCCACGGGCGTCACCCAGACCCGAACGGAGCCGCCGCTCTCGCCCCTCGTCTGCAGCTCGAGGGGCGGAATGTCCCCCTTGTTCTCGGCCGCAGCCTTGAGGGCCGCCTCGAGGGAATCGCGTTCCCGGAAGACCTCCAGGATCGATGGGCCGTCGGCTCCGTGCTCTCCTGTGCGCGGCAGGGAGCCGAACAGCTTGGAGAAGGGCGCGTTGGCATGCACGATCCGGCCTGCGCGGTCAACGGTGGCGATGGCGATGGGCGTGTTGTTGAAGAAGCGGGCGAAGCGCACCTCGGCCGCCCGCTGCCCCTCGTCCACCTCGCCGCCTGCGGAGCGGTTGAGCACCAGGGTGCGCGATGCGCCCATGCGCCCATCCTGCCCGAAGGCGATGCGGTGGTAGAGCCGCACCGGCAGGAACTGGCCGTTGCGGCGGCGCAGGTCGAGATCGAAGGTTTCCGTGCGCACGCTGCCCGGCTCGCCCGAGAACGAGGTCATCATCGACACCACGTCGCGGGGCACGATGTCGGACAGCGCCAGACCGCCGGACCCGACCTGGGCGAGGTCGTAGTCGAGCCAGGAGGCGAGCGTGGCGTTCAGGTAGATGATGGAGCCGTCGGGATCGACGGACAGGAATCCCGCCGGCGCGTGATCGAGGTAGTCGATGGCGTGCTGCAGCTCCTGGAAGACGTTTTCCTGACGCTCGCGTTCGTGGGTGACCTCCGCAATGGTCCACAGCGCGGCCTGCCGCCCGCCGGGACGCGGCACGGGGCGCACGCGCACGCGGTACCAGCCGAATTCCTGGGTGCCGCTCAGCGACGGAGACAGGCGGATCTCCTCGGCGCCCGTGCGATGCTCGCGGGCGGCCTGGGCGAGACGATAGATCGCCTCCGACACCTCGGGCGCGCCCATGAAGAGGCGCTCGACGGGACGCACATCGCCGCCCTCCCCGCCTGCGAGGGCGAGATAGGCCTCGTTGGCATAGATGATGCGCCCATCGTCCTCCACAACCACCAGCCCCTCGCCGGACGTGTCGGCCATCAGCTTGGTGATATCGTTGCGGGCGGTCTGGCCGGAGAACTGGACCACGCCGATCGCCATGGCAAAGAGGAAGAACACGCCCGCCATGGCGAAGAAGGCGAGCAGGCCGAGGATCAGCGGCTGGGCCTGCTGCAGGCCGAGGAAACGCAGGCTCAAGGTCGCGCCGACCAGCAGAGCGGCGAGGAGCAGAACCCATCCGATATGGCCGTGACGGTCGGAACGGTCGATGGCCGAACCCTTTGGCGTGTCGCCCTCATAAGCCATGGAGCATCAACATCCTCAACGGGCGGGCGTGCCTCCCGGCACCGGACGCAGGATTGCAGCCGCCGCTTGATCTTCGCCGGTCAGGATACACGGCAATTCTTGACTGACCTCTAAGGCTCCAACCTGCGTGAGCGCAAGGGCCGGAACGGCGCCGCACGCCTCGTGCGGAGCGTGGGCGTCATAGGAAATCCTTATTTTGCTTGATGAAACGCAAGTCCGACCCATCTTGGACGGATCGCCGGGATCCGTTCCCGACCGCAGACCTGCATGCGCGGGCCGGAGGCTGTTAACCATCTGTTAACCTTGCCGCTGGCTTTGGCAGTCAATGTGGTACAACCAACACAGAAGTGGCCTGCGAAGGCCGGCTAACACTTGAGAGTACAACGTGTCATCTCTTTTTGGTCTCGAAGCATCACGAGCAGTCCAATTCGCGATTGCGTTTGCGATCATCCTGATCCTGCTCGTGCTGTTCGGTGTCGTCTTCCGCAAGCTGACAGGCGCCCGCCTCATGATGCCGGGCAGCGATCGCGGCCGCAGCCGCCAGCCCCGGCTCGGCATCGTCGACGTGTATGATCTCGACCGCCAGCGCCAACTCCTCCTGCTGCGCCGGGACAACGTCGAGCATCTGCTCCTCATCGGCGGCCCGAACGACGTGGTGATCGAGACCAACATCGTTCGCGTGGCAGGCGCGCGCATTCCCGCTCCGTCCGTCGATCCGGGTCCCGAGCGCCTCGAGCCGCCGGTCGATCAGGCTCCCCGCGCTCCCCAGGTCGAGCCGAACGGACGTCCTTCCATCGAGAGCCAGCTCGCCGCCCAGCTCGGCGCCTTCGTGCGCCGCCCCTCGGAGGAATCCGACATCGACGAGGAGCTTTCTCCGATCGCGACCGCGAGCGCGCCGGCATCGGCTCACCGCGAGCCTGTGCTGAAGCCTGATGCCGTCGCCGCATCGGCTCCCCCGGCGATCCAGGGATTGCGCGCCGAGGCCAGGACGCCTCCTGCGCCGAGCGCTCCCCCCATCCCCGCGCTTCCGGAGGAGCGTCCGGAGCCCCGTCCGCATTTCACGCCCCCACCGTTCCAATCCAGGCCGACCCCCGTGCCCCCGGCACCCCCCGAGCCCGTTCGCCCGCCCCAGCCGGCCCCGGTCGAGCGTCCCGCCGCCTCCGAGCGGTCGGGTCCCGACGCGGCCCTTCTCTCCGACATGGCCAAGCAGCTCGAGGAGGCGCTCAAGCGCCCGGCGAGCCCCGTGACTCCGCCTTCGGTAGCGCCTGTGGCCCCTCCCGCACCGCCTGCGGCGCCTGCCATCCATGAGCCTGCCGTCTACGACGACGTCAGGGACGAGGAGGAAGACCGCCTCGATCCCGTCGCCCCGGAGGAGCCAGCAGACGGCTACGAGGAGCGGCAGAAGGACGACGCCTTTGCCGAGGAGGAGCCGGAAGCCACGGCTCCGGTTCAGCCGGCTCCGGCAGTCGAACTGGTGCGGCCCGCAACACCGCCTGCCCCCCCGCCTCCTCCCCGGCCGCCGGTTGCGGCGCCCCTGCCGCCCCAGGCCAAGGAGCCGCCTCCGGCTTCCCAGAAGCCGGCGGATCCCTTCTCGGTCGAGGACATCGAGGCGGAATTCGCCCGCCTGCTCGGCCGCCCGCTCGATCCCAGCAAGAAGGGGTGACGGGCTCGCCGCCACGAACCGGTCGTGCAAACGAAAAGGGCTCCGCAAGCGGAGCCCTTTTCCATTTCGGAATGCCGGTCCTCAATCGTCCCGGTAGACCCTCTCGTTCCGCTCGTGGCGCTCCTGCGCCTCGAGGGACAGGGTTGCAATCGGGCGGGCCTCGAGCCGCTTGAGAGAGATCGGATCGCCCGTCTCCTCGCAATAGCCGTAGGAGCCGTCCTCGATCCGCGCCAGGGCCGCATCGATCTTGGCGATCAGCTTGCGCTGACGGTCCCGGGCACGAAGCTCGATGGCGCGATCCGTCTCGGAGGAGGCGCGATCCGCAAGATCAGGATGGTTCTCGTTCTCGCTCTGCAAGGTCGCGAGGGTTTCCTGAGCCTCCTTGAGGATATCGTTCTTCCAACGGATCAGCTTGCGCCTGAAGTACTCCCTTTGCCGTTCATTCATGAAAGGTTCGTCTTCTGACGGACGGTAGCCTTCATCGATCACGCTATCAGTCATGTTCAGCCGTTCTTCCCCGATGAGCTGTGGCGCCCCTATATAGGCAAGCAGGGGCCACGACAACGAGATTAAGTGTCATCGCTTTGTCTAAGAGGCAGGGCGCAAACCCTGCCGGGCTTGGAAAGACAGCCGCAAGGCCCAAGCTGCACGATATGTCGCACCCGTCGGGACGGGCTCGGCCTCAGGAGGCGGCGGCCTCCGCCCGGCTGATGAGTTCGCCGGCCACATCCCCGATCTTGGGCGCCTCCTCGCGGATGAAGGGGAGTGGCCGGCAGACGGAGAGGGCCGCCAAGCCGAACCGGGCCGTCATGAGGCCGTTCAGCACCCCCTCCCCGAGCTTGGCGGAGATCCGCGCCGCGAGGCCCAGCCCCAGCACCTGCTGCATGAGGCTGTCGCCGACGGCCACGCCTCCCGTGACGGCCAGATGGTTGAAGGCGGCCTTGGCGAGCCGCAGGAAACCGAGCAGGCCCGGCCGCCCGCCATAGATCCGCGCCAGGGTGCGCAGGAGGCGGACCGCCGCGAAGATCACGAAGGCCACATCGACGATGGCTCGCGGGCTCACCGCCGTCACGAGGGAAACCTGCTGCGCCGCTCCCGCGATCGCCCGCTTTGCCTGGGCGTCGAGGGGCGCGAGGAGCTCCCGCTCCGCGATGGCGAGGCGGTCGTCAGCATCGATGATCTCGTCGGTGAGGGCCTTGAGCCGCGCGCTCCCCTGCGTGGCGGCGGAGCGACCGCCATAGAGGCCGATGAGATCGGCGACGATGCCCTTGGCCGCCTTGTGATCCTTCACGGCGAGCGCATCCACCGCCGCCTCGCGCAGGCTCTCGATCTTCTGCTCGCGCCAGATGCCGGAGATCTCGCGCCCGACGAGCGCCAGGAAGGCCAGCAGGGCCAGAGCCGCGAGGGCGAGCGCCAGCCAGCCCAGCCCGGGGGCGATGGCATAGAGGTCCACGATCAGGGTCTCGACCGCCAGGCCCAACCCAAGCAGGAGGAGGCCGGACAGCGCCGAGAGCAGGATGCCGAGCCAGGGCGCCCGCCGCTTCTCGCCCATGGGCACCACGATGCCGTCCGCGGCCTCGATGGCATCGAAGGGCTCCTCCGTGACCTGCACGGCGCCGGCGGAGATGTTCGGATCGTCCAGGCGATAGGCGCGCGGTTGGCGGCTCATGCGAAACGGTCCCCCAGCAGGAATTCAAGGGCGCGGTCGAGGCGGATGTGGGGCATCTTGGCCATGCGGCCCGCCGCATCCACCGGCAGCTTCGGAGGGCGGAAGCGCGGGAAGCGCAGGGAGCCCGGCGGCACCGCGCCCTGGAACACGGCCTCCGCCGTCTCCGGAAGCTCTCCGGGAAAGATTGCCGCCTCGGCCTCCCCGTCGAAGACCTCCTCGCCGACCCGCTCGCCCGCCTCCGGAATGCCGGCCACGGCGCGCAGGGTCTCGCGCCCCTCGCGGATGGTCGTCTCGCGGGTCGCGCGGACGGAGGCCAGCGCCACCGTGCCGACCCGCGCCCCCGCGGCCTCGGTCCGCCGCGAGGCGCGGTTCACGAGCAGGCGCAGGATCGCATCGAGCCGGTCGTGATCGGTGTGGTGGATGTGGTCGGCCTTCGTCGCGGCAAAGAGAACCCGGTCGGCGCGGGGCGAAAACAGCCGGGAGAGGAGCGTGTTGCGCCCGATGCGGAAGGCCATCAGCACCTGATCCAGCGCCTCCTCGAGTTCGGCCAGCGCCGCAGGTCCCGCATCGATGGCGGCGAGCACGTCCACCAGCACGATCTGCCGGTCGATGCGCTGGAAGTGATCGCGGAAGAAGGGGCGGACCACATGGGTCTTGTAGGCCTCGAAGCGCCGTTCCATGAGGGCTGCGAAGCTCCCCGGCGCGATGGCCTGGCCCTGCGCCAGGTCGAGCGGCGCGAAGGTGAGAGCGGGCGAGCCGGCGAGATCGCCCGGCATGAGGAAGCGGCCCGGGGGCGTCGTCGCCACCGCCTCGGCCCCCGCGCGCAGGCCCGTCAGGTACTCCTTGAAGGCTTCGCTTGCCTTCGATGCGAGCACCTCGTCGGAAGGGCCTGAGGGATCGAGGGTTTTCAGAGCCTCGTGCCAGGGTCCCGCAACGGGCGCGCGGTCGCGCCTGCGGCTCGCTTGAACCGTCTGGCGGGACCACTCGGCATAGCCTGCATCGAGAAGCGCCAGGTCGAGCAGCCATTCGCCGGGATAATCCACGATGTCGAGGGCGAGCGAGGCGGGGCCCGTGCGCCAGCCGGTCTTGCGCTCGTATTCGATGTCGACCCGCAGCTCGCTGATCCGGTTCGTGGATTGCGGCCAGCGGCGGCCCTCGGTGAGAGCCGCCATGTGCTCCTCGAAGGGAAAGCGCGGCACGGCGTCGTCAGGCTGATGCGCCAGGTGCGCGCGCCTGATCCGGCCCTCGGCCGAAGCCCGGAAGGCCGGCAGGCTCGTGCCGCGGGTCAGATGATGGACGAGAGCGGTGGTGAAGACGGTCTTGCCCGAGCGGGCGAGCCCGGTGACGCCGAGGCGGAGGGAGGGCTGGATCAGCTGGCCGGAGGCCTCCCAGAGCGATTGCGCCGCGGAGCCGGCGCGGGAGGCGAGATCGGTGATGACGGACACGAAGATGAACCTACTGCTCTCAAGCCAAGCTTACAGGTGGGGCTTGAAGTCCTAACGCGCAAGGCGCGTCTAACGCTCCGGAGCCCGAGACCCGCCTGCAGGGAGCTCGGCCTTCTGCGCACCCGGTTGTGCGCTTCCCTTCACCCTCGCGACCGCCCGCTCGATAGCGCCCTCCACAAGGTCGGGGCTCGCCCGCAGGGCTCCGAGCTCGAAGGCCGACATGGCGAGCATCACGTGAGCAAGGTTGGGCAGGGGCGTGCCGTCCTCCGCAAAGAGCTTCAGGTCGTCGGAAGGCCCCAGGCCCAGGCCCTCGACCATGCGGCTCGCATAATTGCGGTGGCGCTGCTCCTCGGAGGGGCAGGCCATGGCACTATGGACCTTCGGTGCGGGCTTTGGTGCCACCGATGCGGTCGCGTTGGGCTCCGCAGGCTTGCGGCGGGCAGCGACAGGAGGCTCCGGCGGCTTGGCGGGCTTCGGCCTCTCGCCCATGCCGGCGGCGATGCTCGGCACCCGGTATTGCGGCGTCTTCGGCGCCATCGGGATCACCATGGAGACGCGCCCGGGCCTGCCGCCGGGGCCCGCTTTCGCGGTGTAGCGCACCGCCCCTCCCCGCCTGCGCGAGGCGAGGTACTGAGCGCGCACCGTGCCGCCGATCCCCCTGACCGCCAGAACCGCAAGGCCGCCGATTCCGGTCGCCACGTTGCACTCGGCCGGCGCCCAGCGGCGCACGATGTCGAGGGCGGATTTGCGGTTGAATTCCAGATAGTAGCGCCGCAGCAGGGCGGCGGCGGCATCCGCTCCGTGCTCGGCGGAGACGAAGCCCACATGGCCCTCGCTGTCCGTGGCGATCTCCCCGTTCCAGCGGGCGCTCTTGATGCACCAGTAGTTGTTGAGCTTCACGCAGCGGCTCACGAAGGGCCGCTCGGCCCGGAACAGGGCGGCCATGGCCACAACGGGCTTCGGCTCCAGGGCATCGACGGCCTCCGAGCGCCAGTTGGTGACCTCGCGCGTGCCGGGTTCGTAGCGCACCGCCCCGGCCTGCGGCTCGGGCTGCAAGGCACCCCCGCCTCCGGGATCAAACTCGCCCGGCAGGAGCGCGCGAGCCGCAAGGACGAGCGCATAAAAGGTCTGAGGCAGCATGATGAGGATCAGCCCCGCTTCGGCCAGGAACAATCAGGAAGGTTTCAGGCCAAACGATGGTGGGGCGGATAGGTTCATCCTCAAGCCCCTCCCTTGACCGCGAGGATCGTGCATTCCACGAATACGCCTCTCACTGGCAGCGGACCTCCATGACCTCAGACATCCTGATCCGTCCTCTCGAACCAGCGGACGCTGAAGCGTTCCGCGCCCTGAGGCTCGAAGGGCTCACCGTCGCGCCAGAGGCCTTCGGCGCGAGCTACGAGGAGGATGTCTCGGTACCGCTCGAGACGATCCGGGCGCGCCTGTCCGCAAGCCCGAATGCGGTCTTTGGGGCCTTTGCCGATCACGCTCTCGTCGGCATGGCGGGCTTTGCGGTCTACGACCGGATGAAGGCCCGTCACAAGGGTCTTCTGTGGGGTGTCTACGTGAAGGCGGAATGGCGCGGGCGCCACATCGCCAAAAGGCTCGTCCAACAGGTGATCGATCATGCCTGCCAGCATGTGATCATGCTGGAAGCGGCCGTGGGACTCACGAACGATGGAGCCCGGCGCACCTATCACGGGCTCGGATTCAAGCCTTACGGGATCCAGCGCAAGGCCCTTCGGGTCGGCGACACGTTCTACGACGAGGAACTGCTGTATCTCGATCTGGCAGGGTCAGGAGGGGCCTAGTCGTCCTCGCCGCTGCCGAGCGACTTCGGCGTCACGAAGCGGTCGAGCCGGCCGGATTTGTGCGCGACATCGGCCCAGCGTTCCAGGGCAAAGTCGATCACTGCGAGACCCGCCGTGGGAAATTTCTGGCCGAGCCGGAGGATGCCGTCCATGTCGCCTTCGCCGATGAGTAGCTTGGCGAGATCCTCGAAGCCGGGATTGTGCCCGATGACCAGCAGGGTGCGGATTCCCGGCTCAACCTCCCGCACCACCTCCACGAGGCGGCTGACGGGCGCCTCGTAGATCCGCCCGTCCGGCCGCATCTCGATCTCGCCGAGATAGGGCTGCACCCGCTCCCAGGTTTCCTGGGTGCGCCGCGCCGAGGAGACGATGGCGAGATCGGGCTCGAGCCGCTCCTTCTTCAGGTAGCCGCCCATGAGGAGCGCCGCCGCCTGCCCGCGCTGGGCGAGGGGCCGGTCGACGTCGAGAATGCCCGCGGGCCAGGCGGCCTTGGCGTGACGGAGGAGCAGGAGGCGCAGCATCAGCGCCCCTCCCGCCGGGCGATGAAGGCCAGCTTCTCGAACAGGCTCACATCCTGCTCGTTCTTCAGGAGGGCGCCATGGAGCGGCGGGATGAGCTTGCGGGTGTCGCGCTCGCGCAGCTGCTCGGGGCCGATATCCTCCGAGAGCAGGAGCTTGAGCCAGTCGAGCAGCTCGGAGGTCGAGGGCTTCTTCCTGAGGCCTGGGACCTCGCGCACCTCGAAGAAGATTTTGAGGGCCTCCTCGACCAGCCGGTGCTTGATGCCCGGGTAATGCACCTCGACGATCCGGGCCATGGTCTCGGGGTCCGGGAACTTGATGTAGTGGAAGAAGCAGCGGCGCAGGAACGCGTCCGGGAGCTCCTTCTCGTTGTTGGAGGTGATGACGACGATGGGGCGCTGGGCCGCTTTGACCGTTTCGCCCGTCTCGTAGACGAAGAACTCCATCCGGTCGAGCTCGAGCAGGAGGTCGTTCGGGAACTCGATGTCGGCCTTGTCGATCTCGTCGATCAGCAGCACCGGGCGGACGTCAGAGGCGAAGGCCTCCCACAGCTTGCCGCGCTTGATGTAGTTGCGGATGTCCGACACCCGCGGGTCGCCGAGCTGGCTGTCGCGAAGGCGCGAGACCGCATCGTACTCGTAGAGCCCCTGCTGGGCCTTGGTGGTGGACTTGATGTGCCAGGTGATCAGCGGGGCGCCCAGGCTCCGGGCGATCTCCTCCGCCAGGACCGACTTGCCCGTGCCGGGCTCGCCCTTCACCAGGAGCGGCCGCTCCAGCGTGATCGCGGCATTGACGGCAACCGTGAGGTCCTCCGTGGCCACATACGATTCGGTTCCGGCAAAACGCGCCATTCCACTCTTCCTCGCTTTATCAGACCCTAAGTCCTGCCCCCGCCTTTCGGCAATCGCCTTCATAGGCTAAGCCCATGACAAACAAATGGGAGACATGACCTATGGCATACAACCGCTACCACAAGGACCGCATCGGCAATCATAAGCTGAAGCCCGAGACCCTGATGCTGGGCTACGGCTACGATCCGACCCTGTCGGAAGGCGCGGTGAAGCCCCCGGTCTTCCTGACCTCCACCTTCGTGTTCAACAGCGCCGAGCACGGCAAGGAGTTCTTCGACTACGTGGCGGGGCGGCGCGAGCCGCCTCAGGGCGAGGCGGCGGGCCTGGTCTATTCCCGCTTCAACCACCCGAATTCCGAGATCGTCGAGGACCGGCTCGCCATCTTCGAGGAGGCTGAGGCCGGCCTCCTCTTCTCGTCCGGCATGTCGGCCATCGCCACCACGATCCTGGCCTTCGCCCGGCCCGGCGACGTGATCCTGCACTCGCAGCCCCTTTATGGCGGCACGGAGACCCTGATCGCCAAGACCCTGGCCAACATGAACATCGGCGCCGTGGGCTTCGGCGACGGGGTCGACGGGGCGGGCATCCGGGCTGCGGCCAAGGAAGCCATGGCCAAGGGCCGCGTCTCGGTCATCAAGATCGAGACGCCCTCCAATCCCCTCAACACCCTTGTCGATGTCGCCCTCATCCGCACCGTGGCGGACGAGATCGGCGCAGCCCAGGGGCACCGCCCGGTCATCGTCTGCGACAACACCCTGCTCGGCCCGGTCTTCCAGAAGCCGCTGCAGCACGGCGCCGACATCTCGGTCTATTCGCTGACGAAATACGTGGGCGGCCATTCGGACCTGATCGCCGGCGCGGCGCTGGGCTCCAAGGAGCTGATGAAGACGGTGCGCCTGCTGCGCTCCTCCATCGGCACGCAGCTCGATCCGCATTCCTGCTGGATGCTGGGCCGCTCGCTGGAGACCCTGGCGCTTCGCATGAACGCGGCAAACCGCAATGCGGAGATCGTGGCGGCATTCCTGCACGAGCACCCGAGCGTGGCCAAGGTCCATCACCTTGCCTACCTGCCGGAGGATTCCCGCGCCCGTCAGGTCTACGAGGCCCAGTGCGACGCGCCTGGCTCCACCTTCTCCTTCGACGTGAAGGGGGGAGAGGCGGAGGCCTTCAAGGTGCTCAACGCGCTGCAGGTGTTCAAGCTGGCGGTGAGCCTGGGCGGCACCGAGTCGCTGATCTCGCACCCGGCCTCCACCACCCATTCCGGCGTGCCGAAGGAAACCCGCGACCGCCTCGGCGTCACCGACGCCACGATCCGCGTCTCCATCGGCATCGAGCATCCGGACGACCTGGTGGCCGATCTGGCGCAGGCGCTGGCGACGCTGGGGTAAAATACGGCGTCATCCCGGGGCTGCGAAGCAGAACCCGGGATCGCGAGACGAGGTCAGCACCTTATTCTGCACACGATCCCGGATCGCCTTGCGGCGTCCGGGATGACGCGCATGTGGGTCACTGCATGGGCGCTCATGCGCTCATGTCGCGGCCTCCATCCGCCTCATGCGGCATTAACCCCTTGCGCATCCCTTACCGCTAGAACGACAATAGCCTCGACCGGAAGGAAGCAATGGCCGCTGCGATAGACCTGCACGCCTATCAGGAACCCATTCTTTTTCTGGCAACGGCAGGCATCGTCGTTCCCCTCTTTCACAGGCTTAAGGTAAGCCCGGTGCTGGGGTTCCTGGCAGCCGGCGCGTTGCTGGGACCCTATGGGCTCGGCCGGCTGATCCCGTCCTATCCCTGGATCGACTGGCTGACCTTCACCAATCCCGAGGGCACCTCGCGCCTGGCCGAGTTCGGCGTGGTGTTCCTCCTGTTCACCATCGGCATCGAGCTGTCCTGGCAGCGCCTGCGCCTCCTGCGCCGCATGGTCTTCGGATTTGGGTCCCTCCAGGTCCTGCTCTGCACCCTGGCCCTGAGCCTCTTCGCCTTCAAGGTCGTCGACACGGTCACGGCCGCCGTCGTGATCGGCATCGCCTTCGCCCTCTCCTCCACGGCCATCGTCCTGCCCGTGCTGGCCGAGCAGAAGCGCCTCAACACCACGCCCGGGCGCGCCAGCTTCTCGGCCCTGCTCTTCCAGGATCTGGCCGTCGCCCCGATCCTGCTCACCATCGCGGTGCTGGACACGCGCCAGCCGGAGGTGACCGCGCTCACCATGGCGACGGCGCTCCTCCAGGCAGGACTCGCGCTGGCCGTCATCGTCGTGCTGGGGCGGATCGTCCTGCGGCCGTTCTTCCAGATGGTCTCGGTCACCAAGAGCCCTGAGCTTTTCATGGCCGCCTGCCTGCTCGTGGTGATGGTCACGAGCCTGGTCGCCGCCGTGAGCGGCCTGTCCATGGCGCTCGGGGCCTTCATCGCCGGCATTCTCCTGTCGGAGACCGAGTACCGCCGCGCCGTCGACACCACGATCCAGCCTTTCAAGGGCCTGCTGCTCGGCGTCTTCTTCGTCTCCGTGGGCATGAGCCTGGACGCGTCCCGCTTCCTCGAGGCTCCCCTCACCATCCTGGCGGTGGCGACCTTCGTCGTCGCCCTCAAGAGCGTCATCATCTACTGGCTGAGCCGCCCCTTCGGGCTCAATGCGGCGGAAGCCGCCGAGACGGGCCTGCTGCTCGGTCCCGGCGGCGAGTTCGCCCTCGTCATCCTCGGCAGCGCCATGGCGGCAGGGCTCGTCCCCCTCGAGCCGGGGCAGAACCTCCTGCTGGTGACCACCCTCACCATGGTGGCGATTCCCTTCTTCGCGCGCCTCGGCCGCCGCCTCAGCCGCCGGATGGAGAAGAAGCGCTCCCTCGATTGGGCCGCTGCTGCTCCCCCGCCCCCGGAGGAGCCCGGGCGCGTCATCGTTGCGGGCTACGGCCGGGTCGGGCAGCTCGTGGGCGACATGCTCCAGCGCCACAAAGTGCCCCATCTTGCCATCGACATGGATCCGGTCAGGGTCGCCGAGCAGCGGAAGGCCGGAAAGCCCGTCTATTTCGGCGACGGCTCCCACCCGGAGTTCCTGCGCGCCTGCGGCATCGAGCAGGCCCGGGCCCTCGTCATCACCCTGGATACCCCGAGCGCCATCGGGGCGGTCGTGGCCGCCGCCCGGCAGGAGCGGCCCGACATCACCATCGTGTCCCGCGCCCGCGACGACAAGCATGCGGCCCAGCTCTACGATCTGGGGGTGGACGATGCCGTGCCGGAGACCATCGAGGCCTCGCTGCAGCTCAGCGAGGCGGTTCTGGCGGATATCGGGGTGCCCATGGGCCTCGTCATCGCCTCCATCCACGAGCGGCGGGACGAGTTCCGCGCGGTCCTGAGAAGGAACCCCCGCAAGCCCGACCGTAGCGAGTTCCGGGCCCGGCGCACCGTCGGGAAGTGAGGGTCTGAACCGGGCGGCCCGATTGAGTCTTGACCTTCGTCCCCGTTGCCGGAGACTGGCGCGATGTTCCTCACCTTCTTCACAGAGCTGCGCGCGGCCAAGGTGCCCGTCTCGCTGAGGGAATACCTGTCCCTGCTGGAGGCGCTCGACCGGGATCTCGCCGACAAGAGCGTGGAGGAGTTCTACTACCTCTCCCGCACCTGTCTGGTGAAGGACGAGCGGCATTTCGACAAGTTCGACCGGGTCTTCTCACAGGTGTTCAAGGGTCTCGAGAGCATGGGCCAAGCCCTTGAGAAGACCGGCATCCCGGAGGAATGGCTGCGCAAGCTCGCCGAGCGCTACCTCACGGAGGAGGAGAAGCGCCAGATCGAAGCCATGGGCTGGGACAAGCTCTGGGAGAACCTGAAGAAGCGGCTGGAGGAGCAGAAGGGCCGCCACCAGGGCGGCAACAAGTGGATCGGCACGGCCGGAACCTCGCCCTATGGGGCCTACGGCTACAACCCGGAAGGCGTGCGCATCGGCCAGGAGGGCAACCGCAACTTCCGCGCCGTGAAGGTCTGGGACAAGCGCGAGTTCAAGGATTTCGACGACAGCGTGGAGCTCGGCGTCCGCAACATGCGCATCGCCCTGAGACGCCTGCGCCGATTCGCCCGCACCGGTGCGCCGGAGGAGCTCGACCTGGACGAGACGATCCACGAGACCGCCCACAAGGGCTATCTCGACGTGCGCCTGCGGCCCGAGCGCCGCAACGCCGTGAAGGTGCTGCTCTTCCTGGATGTGGGCGGGTCCATGGACTGGCACATCGAGATCGCGGAAGAGCTGTTCTCGGCGGCGCGGCTGGAGTTCAAGCACTTCGAGCACTTCTACTTCCACAACTGCGTCTACGAGCACCTCTGGAAGGAGAACCGCCGGCGCTTCGACGAGAAGATCCCCACCCTCGACGTGATCCGCACCTACCCGTCCGACTACCGCGTGGTCTTCGTGGGCGACGCCTCCATGAGCCCCTACGAGATCACCCATCCCGGCGGCTCGGTGGAGCACTGGAACGAGGAGGCCGGCGGGGTCTGGCTGCGGCGCGTTCTCGATCATTTTCCCCGGGCGGTCTGGCTCAACCCGGTGCCGAAGCCGCACTGGGGCTACACCCAATCCATCACCCTGATCCGCCAGCTCTTCGGCGAGCGCATGTACCCGCTCAATCTCGAAGGCATAGACCACGCGATGCGCGAGCTGGTACGCTGAGACGATCCAGGCAAGAGATCCGATGACCGCAACCTACACCCACAGCCCCAAGCCTTTCGGCGGGCCGATCTCCTTTACCCTCGAGGGCGACAGGCTCACGGTGGATTCCGGCCGCAAGGTCCACGAGGTCCGGCTCGGCGCGGTGGACACCGTGCGCATGACCTACGAGCCAGGACGCCTGGCCAAGGGGGCGTTCCGCACCAAGGTGGTCATGAAGGACGGCAAGTCCTTCACCTTCGGCTCCCTCGACTGGCGGAGCCTCGTGGAGGCGCAGGAGCTGACGCGGGAATACCGCACCTTCGCCCAGGCCCTGTGCCGGGCGATCGTGCGCGCCAACCCGGAGGCGAAGTTCGTGGCCGGCAAGCCCCTCTGGCTGTGGGCGCCTTCTTCTGCCCTGGCCGTCGCCTCCCTGCTCGCCATGCTCTACCTGATCTGGCAGGCCTTCAGCATGGGCGCGAGGGACGTGGCGCTGCTCGGCGGCCTGCTCGCCTTCATCGGCGTGTGGCAGATCGCGCCGATGCTGCGCCTCAACAAGCCCCGCCCGTTCCGCTCCGAGGCGTTGCCGGAGGAACTGCTGCCGAAGGCGGGGTGAATTCGTCCCGTCATCCCGGGCCCGCAGCGGAGCCCGGGAACCATAGCCACGACGCTTCAAGCAAGGGCGATCAGCGTCGCGCGCTTTTCTACGACGTTGGCGGGTATGGATTTCGGGCTCGGCTCTGACGAGCCGCCCCGGAATGACAACGAGGGAAAAGTTCAAGCCCTCACCACCAGCACCGAGCACCGGGCATGGCGCACGATGGTGGCGGCATTGGAGCCGAGCAGGTAGGTGGCCATGGTCGGGCGGTGCGAGCCGACCACGATGAGGTCGGCGCCGGTCTTCTCGGCCTCGTCCAGAACCTCGGCATAGACCGAGCCGAGGCGCACCACCGCCGAAACCCGCTCGGAGGGCATCCCGACCCCGGCGGCGACCTCGGCGAGCTTCGTCTCGGCCTCGCCCTGCTGCTCCGCGTCGAAGGCCGGCGGCATGAACTCCATATAGGTGACGGGCACGATGGCGCGCACATAGATCAGGCGCAGGCTGCCGCCCGAGTGGCCCGCAAGCTCCACCGCCTTGTCGATGGCGGGCCTGGCCGCCTCCACCTCGCCGAGATCGACGGGAACGAGAATCGTCTTGAACATGGGCGCTCCTCCGCCTCAGCCCTGGCGCGTGGGGGTGTGGACGACGAGGCCGTCGAGTTCGGGCCGGACGCGGATCTGGCAGGAAAGGCGCGAGGTGGGGCGCACGTCGAAGGCGAAATCGAGCATGTCCTCCTCCATCGGCTGGGGCTGGCCGGTGGCGGTCTCCCACTCCTCGGCGACATAGACATGGCAGGTGGCGCAGGAGCAGGCTCCGCCGCATTCCGCCTCGATGCCGGGAATCCCGTTGCGGATGGCCGTCTCCATCACGGTTGCGCCCTCCTCCGCCTCGACGGTGCGGGCAGTTCCCTCGGAATCGATGAACGTGATCTGGATCATTGCGGACCTCTGCTAGCTGGCGCATACTTATGACAGACGGCGCCGGAAGACGAGAGATACGCGCACGACCTGCCGTTTTTTCGCCGCAATTCCCCCGGCAGAGCAGGTTACTAAGCCGTTAACGACGTTCACAAGTGGCAGGGGACATCGGGTTTCCTTGTTTCAGATCGGCCGCTAGACTTGCTTGGTAAATGACAGATTACCGTGCGGAGGCGCCTTGAATGGTTAATCCGTGCCGGTTGAGGTCATGCATTCACCTTGCTTTTCGTGGATGGAATGCGGCTTCAACCATCATCAGTTGCGTCACGAGGGCGGATCATGGCGACCGAGAACAAGAAGATGAAGGACCCGGCTGAGGCGGCCCTTTCGGCTGTCGAGCAGGCTCTCAACCTTGACGAGACATTCGTGATCCACACGCCCGGGCGCCCGGGCGACAAGGCCTTCGAGGAGCCGAGGCTTCCCGATATCGACGACCATGATTTCACCCGGGGCCCCTTCGGTCTCGGCTCCGATTCCCTCTCCGGCCAGGCAGACGACCGCGACCCGCGCCTGAACGACATGGCCCGCTCCGGCTTCGTCGCCCCCGACCGGAGCGCGGTTGCCAACGACGACCGCCAGAATGTCGGCGTCATGCTGCAGGCGCTGCAGGTCCGCCCCTCGCGCCGCGCCTACTGGATTGCCGCCCTCGCCTCCCTGCTCTGGCTCGGCGGCATCGGAGCCCTCGTCTACACGCAGGGCATCACCACGCCCGAGCAGTTGCTGTCCACCTTCTCGACCTCGCAGCTGGCGCTCGCGGCCGTGGGGCTCCTCGCGCCGATCTTCCTGTTCTTCATCGCGGCCATGCTCACCGTGCGCTCGCAGGAGATGAAGATGGTGGCCCGCGCCGTCGGCGAGGTCGCCGCCCGCCTGGCCCAGCCGGAGAACTTCTCCACCGACGCGGTGCTCTCCGTGTCGCAGGCCGTGCGCCGCGAGGTCGCAGCGGTGGGTGACGGCGTCGAGCGGGCGCTCGCCCGCGCCGGCGAGCTGGAGACGCTCGTGCGCAGCGAAATCTCCACCCTCGAGCGCGCCTATTCCGACAACGAGATCCGCATCCGCTCGCTGATCGACGAGCTCGTGGCGCAGCGCGAGGCCATCGTCTCGAACGCCGAGCGCGTGCGCGGCTCGATCACCGGCGTGCATCAGAGCCTGATCCAGGATCTCGACGGCGCCAGCGAGCGCGTCGTCGCCGCCGTCAGCGGCGCAGGAGACAAGGTCACCGCATCGCTCGAAAAGCAGGGCGACCACATCACCCAGGCCCTCGGCCGCGCCGGCGAGCGCGTCGTCGAGGAGATGGCGAGCCGCGGCGTCGAGCTGGTGGAGCGCCTCGCGGGCTCCAGCGACGAGATCAAGAACGGCATCTCGGAGGTGGGCGTGACCATCACGACCGCCCTCGAGAGCAAGGCCCAGGACATCACCGGCGCCTTCGAGCGTACAGGCGACCTCCTCACCCGCCACCTTCAGGAAGGCGCGAGCCAGGTCACGCGCACCCTCGCCGAGACCGGCCGCGGCGTCATCGACGCCCTCGCCCAGCAGGGCAACGACGTGCGCGAGGCCTTCGAGCAGACCGCCCGCACCCTGGAGGACAGCTTCACCCAGCGCGGGGCCGAGATCACCGAGAAGCTCGCCGCCACCGGCGGCGTGATCGCCGACGACATCTCGGCCCGCACCGCCGAGATGCGCGACCAGATCGCGGCGGCCGGCGCCTCGGTGAGCGAGGAGATCGTGGCCCGCGGCACCCAGCTGCGCGAGCAGCTCTCCGAGACCGGCGCCTCCCTGGTTCAAGCCCTCACCACCAGCAGCGGCACCGTGCGCGAGGAGTTCGCGGTTACCGTCAGCTCCGTCATCGAGGAGCTCGCAGCCCGCGGCATGGCCCTGCGCGAGCAGCTTGCCAGCACGGGCACCGGCGTCGTTGACGAGATCGTGCTGCGCGGCAGCGAGGTGCGCGAGCACCTGAAAAGCGCCGTGCGCCTTGCCGACGAATCCATCGGCACCCGCGTCGAGGATCTTGCGAGCCGCCTGGAGACTGCCAGCCAGCGCGTCAGCGAAACCGTCACCGTCCAGGGGCAGGCCCTCGAGACCAGCCTCACCCAGGCCGGCGAGCGCCTCTCCACCCTCATGGGCTCTCAGGTCGAGGATTTCCGCGCCGCCTTCGACACCCGCGGCCAGGAATTTTCGGACGCTCTCGCCCGTCACACCGACGAGGCGCAGACCCGTCTCGCCGCAACCGCGAGGGACATCGTTCTCGCCATTGCCAGCCAGGGCTCGCGCGTCAACGACGCCCTCAACCGCACGGCTGAGACCCTGTCCACCACCGTGGACAGCCGCACCCGCGAGATGGAGGAGACCCTCGGCGCCCGCCTCGCGGCCCTGGAGGACGTCACCACCCGCGGCAGCGAAGTGGCCGAGCGCATCTCCCGCGACGTCGGCAGCCTGACGGAGACGATCACCGGCCGCCTCGAAGAGATGGACCGCCTCATCACCGTGCAGGGCCGCACCGTGGCCGAGTCCTTCTCCGAGCGGGCCCGCGACGCGACCACCGCCATCGCGACGCAGCTTGCGGCTCTCGAGGAGCATGCCACCCGTCGCACCTCAGAGATCACCGCCAGCTTCGACGCCATCGTCGAGCGGGTCGACAGCGTTCTCGGCGCCCGCTCCACGGCCCTCAACGAGGCCCTCGTGGTGCGCACGGGCGAGATGGCCCGCGTCATGGCCGAAGGCGGCCGCGACGTGGCCACGGCCCTTCAGGCCCGCGTGGACGAGATCAGCCAGGCGATCACGGCCAAGACCAACGCCATCGCCGACACCCTCGCCTCCAAGGCGGAGCAGATCGGGCAGTCGCTGGACGGCCGCATCGCATCGATCAACGAGGTTCTCAGCAGCCGGGCCGATGAGGTCGCGGAGACCCTCGGCACCCGCGCCTTCGAGATCAACCAGACCTTGGGAAGCCGCGCGGAGGAGATCGCCGCGACGCTCGGCAGCCGCACCGACGAGCTTGCCGCCGCCCTCAACCAGAGCGTGACCATGCTGGAGGATCGCGTCGTCAACCGTCTCTCCGGCGTCGCGGAGACCATCGACGAGCGCGGCCAGGCCGTTCTCGGTTCGCTCACCAGCCGCATCGGCGAGATCCGCTCGATCCTCGACACGCAAGGGGCTTCGCTCGTCGAGAGCCTCGGCAGCCGCGGCGAGGTCATCGGCCAGCAGGTTGCCGCCATCAGCGAGACGACCCTGCGCAACCTCGAAGAGCGCACCAATGGGGTCGTTGAGGCCCTTCAGGACCGCAGCAGCACCCTCCTCTCGTCGCTCCAGGAGCGCACGATGGAGCTGACCGCCTCCTATCTGCAATCGACGCAGGCCGTGCGCAGCGCCCTCGACGAGGGTACCCAGCAGACGGTGGAAGCCCTCACCGGCGCCAACGAGCGCCTGCGGGACGAACTCACCGAGGTGCTCGGCCGCCTGACCGATGCCAACCGCATGCTCCAGCAGGTGGCGGCCTCCGCCAGCAGCAATCTCGGCGCCGTCGAGGATGGCCTGGCCGGACGCGTCCACCACATCGAGTCGCTGCTCTCCGAGATCGCCACGCAGACGGGCCGCGCCTCCGATCAGGTGGCCGATCAGGTCGATGCCCTGCGCCACGTCTCGTCCGGCGCAATCCAGCAGGCGCTGGAGCTGGCCCGCACCCTCGAGGAGCGCGGCCGTGCGCTCACCGACACCACGGGCGAGCAGATGCGCACCCTCACGGAGGCTGCGGCCGCCCTGGAGCGCGTCGAGGCCCGCATGAACGAGGCTCTTTCCAGCCGCCAGCAGGCCCTGGACGAGCTCCTGAACCGGATCAGCGAGCGCTCGCAGGATCTGGAATCGGTCACCCGCTCCTTCACCACCCTGCTGGAGCGCTCCCTCCAGGAGGCCGAGGCCAAGGCGAGCCAGATCGGCTCCGTCCTGGCCGCTGCGGCGGAGTCCACCACGAGCGCCATCGGCGAGCAGTTCGAGCGCATCCGCGCCACGACCGGCGCCGAGAGCGAGCGCACGGCGGAGGCCCTGCGCGCCAGCTACGAGCAGGCAACCGCCGAGATGGCCAGCGCCCTGAGCGGCGCGACCGCGAAGTTCCGCGAGGCCATGGGCGAGCTGCGCGGCATGACGGGTCAGATCCAGCGCGAGCTGGAGGCCACCCGCGCCGAGCTGCGCCGCGGCGTCGTGGAGCTGCCGCAGGAGACCCAGGAAACGACCGCCAACATGCGCCGGGTCGTCGCCGACCAGATCAAGGCCCTCAACGAATTGTCGGCCCTGGTCTCCCGCTCGACCCGCCTCGTCGACGCGGTTCCTGCCGCCCAGCCGCGCAAGGCTGCCATGAACGAGACGCCGGTTGCCGCGACCATGGCGGCCGTGGCCGCCGCAGTCGAGCAGCGGATCGCCCAGACCACGCCGCCCGCCCCTGCCCCCGCCCCGGTGGCCCGCCAGGCCGAGCCGAAGCCGGCTGCAGCCCCGACCCCCGCTCCCGCCCCGGCTCCTGCGCCCGTGCGCCAGGCGCCGCCTGCGGCCGAGCGTCCGGCACCGCGCCGCGAGGAGGCTCCTTCCCGCCAGGGCGGGCCGCGCGGCGGCTGGCTGTCGGATCTCCTGAACCGGGCTTCCCGTGACGAGCCGGCTGAGGCTGTCCGGAGCCCCGGCCGCCCGGATCGCAGCCGCACCAACAGCCTCGAGTCCCTGGATTCGATCTCGGTCGACATCGCGCGGATGATCGATCACGACGCGGCCGTGGAGCTGTGGGACCGCTATCGCCGCGGCGAGAGCAACGTCTTCACCCGCCGGCTCTACACGTTGCAGGGGCAGCAGACCTTCGACGAGATCCGCCGCAAGTACCGCAGCGACGACGAGTTCCGGCAGACCGTGGACCGTTACGTGGAGGAGTTCGAGCGCCTGCTCTCGGAAGTCGCCCGCGACGACCGCGACTCCATGCTGACGAAGACCTATCTCACCTCGGAGACCGGCAAGGTCTACACCATGCTGGCCCACGCCAGCGGCCGGTTCGACTGAGCTCGATCAAGTTCTAGCTGAACAAGAAAAACGCGGCCCGGAGGCCGCGTTTTTCGTTGGCCGGAGCACCTTGCAAGAGGTGTCGTTCCCGGCCGGAGGGAAAGGGAATCATGCCACAGGGCGTGATCGTGGATTCCCTTCCCTCGCCTGCGGCTTGACCTGAGGATGACATTCGTCACGGCATGGGCGGGCTTGTCCCGGCCGTCCCAATGACAGGGGCGCTGCGTCGTCCTAAAGCGAGATCACCGGCACAAGGCCGGTGTGACGAACGGAATGGTCTATGCTGAGCTGAGTGCCCTAAGCCGGCGCCTTCGCCTCGTCTGCCGCAGCAGTGCCCGGATCGTCGCGGCGCGGCAGATGGCTGCTGCTCACCCAGCGCACGATGTCGAGCATGACCACGGAGAGCGCCTCGTCGAGAGCGCGGGCGGCATTCGCGGCATCGACGGCGCTCGCAGGAACGCTGGTGCGGAAGATCCGCCCATTGACGATACGGCCGTCGCGGTCGCTGACGATCTTCACCGAGATCTCGGCGACGGCCTCGTTGCCGGGCGTCGCGATCTCGAAGCGGCGCAGCTCGGAAATCAGCTGGACATCGGCCACCGCACCGCTGCTCGGGCGGGAGACGCCCCGGATCTGGGAGGCGTTCTCGAAGGTGTTGATCAGGCGGGTCTGGATCAGGCGGGGCAGGTTGTCGGCCCACTGCCCTCCTCCGATATAGGAGACGGAGCCGCTGGCGTCCTTCACCAGGATCTGCTGGGTCGAGAGCGGCTGAAGCGCCGCCGGCTCGTTCACCAGCACCTGGACCCCCGCGGCACCCCGGATCCGGGCGCTCGGGGCCGAAAGGTCGAAGGTCGCGGGCGCGGGTCCCGACGAGCAGGCCCCGGCCAGGGCAGCCAGAAATGCAACCGGCGCAAGGCGCCGGAGCAGGCAGGCTCGATCGGTCAGGGGAGACGGCACGAAGGATCCACGCATACAGGTTACTTAGCGGCGTCCACTATACTCGGGGAGATTCGAACGGCCACCGAAAAGAAACTGCTGTGGATTACGTTCGATGCTGCGCACCGCGCGGCTGATGTCGCCCAGCGTCCGGCGCCCCTCGACGGCCAAGGCCTCGTATTCCCGCAGGCCCGATTCCGTGAACCGGTTGATCCCGCCCAGGACGCCTTCCGTGCGCTGGTTCAGGTCGTTGGCGAGCTCCCGCACCGCTACCGCGGCCGCCCGGATCTCGTCGAAGGCGCCCTTGCCGGACTCGCCGGAGGCCGAGCCGAGGAACTTCTCGGCCCCAGCCAGGACGCTGTCGATGCGGTCGGCCGACTTGTTGAGCTTCTCGGTGATCGAGCGGGCCTCCTGGATCGCCTTGTCCACGTCGGGGCTGCGGCGGCTCAGGGTCTGGGCGAAGGTGTCGACGCTGTCGACGGTGCGGCTGACCTTGGCCGGATCGACGGCCTTGGCGAGTTCCGCGATCTCGGCCACGGCGGTGTCGAGCTTCGGCGCGGTTTCGTTCAGGCGGTCGATGAGGCTCGCCGCGTCCTTCAGGGCCTCGCTCACGACCTGGCCATTCTCGCCCAAGGCCTGGGCGAAGCTGTCCACGTTCTCGACGATGCGGGCGACCCGCTGGCGGTCGACCGCGCGCACCACCTCGTCCACGTTGGTGGCCAGCGTTTCAAGCTTTTCGGCCAGGGGGCCGACCTTCTCCGCCGCCTGCCCCACCTGGGCCAGGAAGCGGTCGATTCCTTCCGCATTCTCGCCGAGCGCCTGCGAGAAGCGCTCCACGTTCTGAACCGTGCGGCTGATGGAAGCCTCGTTGTCGGACACCACGCGGCCAACCCGCTCCAGCACGTCGTCGGCCCGGCGGGCGATGTTGCGGGCCGTCTCGATGAGATCCTGGAAGTCGGAACGGTCGGCGAAGATCGTGGGCATGGGCTGGCCCGGCCCGGCAACCAGGGGAGGCGCTCCCGGTTCCCCGCCCGACAGGCCCACATTCGCGACGCCGGTCAGGCCCTGGTATTCCAGGCGAGCCCGGGTGTCGGCCCGGATCGGCGTGGTGCCGTTGACCGAAGCGATGGCCACCACCCGGCGCGGATCCTCGGGGAGGAGGTCGAGGCTCGACACCTCGCCGACCCGCAGGCCGTTGAAGGACACGCTCGAGCCCTGGGACAGGCCCGCGACCGATCCGGAAAAGACGATGCGGATGTTCTGCCGGGCCTGCCCCCGCTCGCCGCCCGAGAACCAGTAGACGAAGCCGAAAGCCGCCGCGATCACCGCCAGGGTGAAGAGCCCGATCAAGGCGTAGTTTGCACGCGTTTCCATCGTTACCCTTGCGCGCCGCCGGCCATGACCGCGCGTGCCCGTTTGCCGTGAAAGTAAGAGCGGAGCCACGGATGATCCGAGGCGAGCATCGCCTCGATGGGACCCTCCGCGAGAATTCGTCCCTCGCCCAAAGCCGCTATCCGGTCGCAGACCGAGTAAAGGCTGTCGAGATCATGGGTTACCATGAATACGGTCAGCCCTAAAGTCCGCTGTAACGTCGCAATCAGGTCGTCGAACTCGCCGGCGCCGATCGGGTCGAGGCCCGAGGTCGGCTCGTCCAGGAAGACGATCTCCGGGTCGAGGGCGAGCGCCCGGGCCAGGGCGGCCCGCTTGATCATGCCGCCCGAAAGCTCCGAGGGCAGCTTGTCGGCGGCATCGGGGTTGAGGCCCACCATCTCGATCTTGAGCATGGCCAGCTCGTCGAGGAGCCGGTCCGAGAGGTGCAGGTACTCCCGCATGGGCAACTGGATGTTCTGCTTCACGGTCAGCGCGGAGAACAGCGCCCCTTGCTGGAACAGCACGCCCCAGTGGCGCTCGAGCTGCCGCCGCTCGGAGGGCGACAGCTCGTCCAGGTTCCGGCCAAGCACCTCGATGGTGCCCGCGCGCTTGGGAACGAGCCCGAGGATGGCGCGGGTGAGGACCGACTTGCCCTGGCCGGAGCCTCCCACGAAACCCAGGATCTCGCCGCGATAGACGTCGAGGTCGAGCCCTTTCAGGATCGTCCTCTCCCCGAAGCCGACCTCCACGCCGCGCACGCGGATGATCGGCTCGCGGTTCTTTGGGGGAGCGGGATGGCGCCGTTCGAGCATCGTCTCAGTACCTGATCGCTGCGAAGAACATGGCGAAGAGGCCGTCGAGCACGATCACCATGAAGATCGCCTTCACCACCGAGGAGGTCACGTGGCGCCCGAGCGACTCGGCGGAGCCCGCGACGGCCAGGCCCTCCAGGGTCGCGATGATCCCGATCACCACCGCCATGAAAGGAGCCTTGATGAGGCCGACCAGAAAGGTGTTCATCCCCACGGCAGCCCGCAGGCGCTCCAGGAAGATGTCGGGGCTGATGCCGCCATAGACCCAGGTGGTCAGGCCGCCGCCCACGAGCGCCGCGATGGAGGAGATGAAGGTCAGGAGCGGCAGGCCGATGATGAGCGCCAGGATGCGCGGGACGATCAGAACCTCGATGGGGTCGAGCCCCATGACCCGCAGGGCGTCGATCTCCTCCCGCATCTTCATGGAACCGATCTCGGCGGTGAAGGCCGAGCCGGACCGGCCTGCGACCATGATCGAGGTGAGCAGGACCCCGAGCTCCCGCAGAACCAGGATGCCGATGAGGTCGATCACGAAGGGGGTCGCCCCGAACTTAACCAGCTGGAAGATGCCCTGCTGCGAGACGATGCAGCCCACCAGGAACGAGATGAGGACGATGATCGGCACGCCCCGGTAGGCGATCTGCTCGAGCTGGTTGATCACCGCCGAGCCCCGGAAGCGGCGGGGGTGGGTGACCACCCGCACGAGGGCGGCGACCAGCTCGCCCAGGAACCCGACTCCGCCGACGAGGTCCTTGCCGGCGCCGGCCACGCTCTGCCCCACATCGACCAGGAAATCCATCGCGCGGGACTGGCGCGGCTTGGGCTCCTCCCGGAAATCCCGATAGGCGGCCTCCTCGAGGAGGATCTTCTGTTCCGGCGAGGCATGGGCGAACGCCGCCTGCCCCCTCGCCGACAGCTCGTGCCGCGCCCGGTCCAGGGTCCAGGCCCCGAGGGTGTCGAGCCGCTCGACCCCGCTCAGATCGAGATAGAGCGGAAAGCGGTCGGCCTCGGCCGCGATCTCGCCGGCGAGGATCTCCACTTGCTCGGCATGCGGCGCCGTCCAGGGACCCGACAGACGAACGATCGTCTGCTCCCCGGTGCGCTCGATTGCCATGTGCGGCCCTTGAGTCAGGGTGCCCTGCGCCACGATGATCCCTTCGGCACTGATTCCGCTTGGTGATAGCGTGTCATTGCGCCACAAGTCGAGCCGAAGTTCAGCAGAGAAGCCCAAGAATGCGCCAGCTCACCGTTTCCATCGACCGGTTTCCCATTGCCGGAAAGTTCACCATCGCCCGCGGCTCCCGAACCGAAGCCGTGGTGGTCACGGCCACGATCAGGGAAGGCGAAGCCGTCGGCCATGGGGAATGCGTGCCCTATCCCCGCTACGGCGAGACGGTGGAAGGCGTGGCGGCGGCCGTCGAGGCCGTCCGGCCGCAGATCGAGGCGGGACTGACCCGCGAGGCGCTCCAGGCGCTGATGCCCGCAGGCGCTGCCCGCAACGCGGTGGACTGCGCCCTGTGGGACCTGGACGCCAAGCGCTCGGGCATCCGCGCCCATGTGACCGCCGGCCTCACCCGCTGGCCGCCGGCAACCACCGCCTACACGATCAGCCTCGACACGCCGGAAGGCATGGCGGAGGCGGCGGCCAAGGCCTCCGAGAGGCCGATCCTCAAGGTGAAGTTCGGCGCGCCCGACGGCGACATCGAGCGGATCAGGGCCGTGCGCCGCGCGGCTCCGCAGGCCACCCTGATCGCGGACGCCAACGAGGGCTGGACCGAGGAGAACATCGAGCGGCACCTCGCCGCCTGCGCCGAGGAGGGCTATGCCCTGGTGGAGCAGCCCCTGCCCGCCAAGACGGATGGTGCTTTAAGCCGGGTTTCGCGTCCCATTCCCATCCTCGCCGACGAAAGCGTGCATGACCGTGCAAGCCTCGACCGGCTGGTGGGCCTCTACGACGTCGTCAACATCAAGCTCGACAAGACCGGCGGCCTGACCGAAGCCCTCGCCTTGGCCGATGCGGCGGAGGCCAGGGGCTTCTCCCTCATGATCGGCTGCATGGTGGGAACGTCGCTCGCCATGGCGCCGGCCCTGGTGCTCGCGCCCCGCGCCCGCTTCGTGGACCTCGACGGCCCCCTCCTTCTGGCCAGGGACCGGGAACCGGGCCTTCGCTATGAGGGCAGCCTGGTCTATCCGCCGGAGCCCGCCCTCTGGGGCTGATCCTTCTGCAGGCGGAGCACCAGCAGGGCCAGGACGACGCCGACGGCTCCGAGGGGAGCCATCGCCGCGAAGACCCCTGCCCCCGCCTCGCTGTAGATGAGGCCGCTCAGCATGGTGGAGACGGCGGTGGTCAGGGCTGCGAGGGAGCCATAGATGCCCTGGGCCCTGCCCCTCGCCTGCATCGGCGCGAGAGCGGTGAGCGCCGCAATGGTGCCGATATGGGTGGCGGCGAAGGACAGGGCGTGCATGGCCTGCAGCGCGAGCATCACGCCCGTGCCCGGCTGAAGGGACATGAGGCTGAAGCGGATCACCGCTGCCGCCGAGCCGATCAGGATCAGGTCCACGCCCGATCCGCGCCCGACCGCCCGGCCGAGCACGATGAAGATCAGGATCTCCGCGATGACGCCGATGGCCCAGAAATAGCCGATCACCTCGTCCGAGAAGCCGATGGAACGCCAGTGGATGCTGGCAAAGGCATTGAGCGCACCGTGGCTGCCCTGGGTCACGGCCCCGGCGATCAGCACGAGCCACAGGATCCTCGACAGCTTCGGAGCGGCGGATCCTTCCGTCGATGCCGTAGGGGCCGAGGGCTCGGGCACCTCGTGCGGGACGACGATCAGCGTCGCCGCTATCCCGAGAAGCGGGATGAGCGTGAGGGCCAGGATCACCACATCGGCCCCGAAGGCGCCGACCAGATAGCCGCCGACGATGTTGGTGACGAAGAACGCCACCGAGCCCGCACCCCTGATCCGCCCGTAGTTCAGGCCGGGATCGCGCTGGATCGCATTGGTCGAGACGAGATCGTTGCCGGGGATGATGCAGGATTGCGCCACGGCGACGAGAGCCACCAGGACGATGATGGCGAGGCTGCTGTCCGTGAGCAGGAAGAGCGGGAACCCGACGAGCTGGCCCAGATGGCTCGCGAGCAGCAGGCGCCGTGCGCCGAAGGAGCGGTCGGCGAGGCTCAGGAGCGGGGCGGTGGCCAGGATCCGCACGACGATGGGAATGGCGACCACGAACCCGATCAGCGTCGGCGACAAGGCCTTGCTCTGCAGCCAGAGCGGAAAGAAGGGCAGATACATTCCGTGGCTGGTGAAGCTTGCGGCCTGCAGGGCACCGAGCCGGAATTCGAGAGCTTTGATGGGACGCATCGGGAATGGGGGCTTCCGGGATCCAAAAACGAGGCGGGAGCGCAAGAACGCAGTGCAAGACTCCCTCTCCAAAGGGTAAGAGGGGTTGAGCGAGCACCGGCTTTGCACACATCTGATGAAGGAGCGGAATCGCACCCCTGGCATCGATGGACACCGGCACCATGCCCGATGAAGAGACAAAGGTCACCTTCGGCGATCTGGACTTCGACACGATCGAAGCCGCGGTGATGGAAACCGCGCGGGGCCGCTGGTTCCTGAAGGAATACGCCCGGCGCAACCGCAATGCCGACACGCAGCTCGTCCTCGAAGCCCTCGAGCGCCTCAGGCGCGAGCCCCCGGATGCCAGGGACGTCGTTCCGTTCCGCACGGTTCTGGAAGGCATGGCCGCCGCGATCCGGCACACCAGGGAAGAGGTCCGCTCCTTTCCCGGCGTGAGCGCCGGCGCTTCCTCGACCACCCTGTCCGAGGAGGAGATGCAGGCGGCAGCCGAGCAGCGGATCCGGCTCATGATCGCCACGCTGCAGGGCCTCGAGCGGCAAATCCACGAGATGCTGGCCCTGTGCAGGGACGAGGCGCCCTCGGCGCAGCCTGCCGATGGGGCAAGCCCTTTCGAGGGTGAGAAGGCCAGGCCTCTCCACCGGCATCCTGCCTTCCTGATGTAGAGCCGGCCTAGGAGCCGGAATGCGCAGACGCGATGTTGGAAAAGAACTGCCTGGCGCTCTCCCGCCAGGTGAAGGTCTCGCCATAAGCCCGGCATCTGCCCTTCGGGATCTCCAAGGCTTCGAGGGCCGCCTCCCGCAGGTCGGATCCCAGCACGCCGCAGCCCGAGGTCCCGATCACGTCCATCGGGCCTGTCACCGGAAAGGCTGCGACCGGAAGGCCGGAGGCGAGCGCCTCGATCAGCACGATCCCGAACGTGTCCGTGAGGCTCGGGAAGACGAACACGTCCGCCGAGGCATAGACCCGCGCCAGATCCTCACCTGCCAGGGTGCCGAGGAAGCGGACCTCGGGATATCGGCCCTCGAGCTCTCCTCGCAAGGGACCGTCCCCCACGACGACCTTCGTGCCCGGAAGGTCGAGTTGCAGAAAGGCCTCCAGATTCTTCTCCACCGCAATGCGCCCCACATAGAGAAAGACCGGCGCGGCCGCATCCAGGATGCGCTCGTTCCTCGGCCGGAAGAGAGCGGTGTCGACGCCCCGTGTCCAGCGCATGATGTTCCGGAAGCCGCGACCGGCCAGTTCCCGCTCGAGGGAGGGCGTGCTGACCATCATGGCTCGTGCCTTCCCGTGGAAGCGCCTCAGCGCCGCATAGGACCAGGCCTCGGGGATGGCTGCTCGGGCCGCGACATATTCGGGAAAGCGCGTGTGGTAGCTCGTGGTGAAGGCCCTGCCCTGACGTGTGCAGGCCGCGCGCGTGGCGAGCCCGATGGGGCCTTCCGTCGCGATGTGGACATGGGTGGGCGCGACGTCATCGAGGATCCGCGCGACGGCGCCCGGTCCCGCCAGGGCCAGCCGGATCTCCGGATAGGTGGGCATCGGAAAGGAGCGGAACCGCTCCGGCGTGAGAAAGGTCACCTCGGCTCCGAAGCCCGGCGCCTCCCCGGCCATGTGCTCCAGCGAGCGCACGACCCCGTTCACCTGAGGACGCCAGGCATCCGTTGCGATGAGCAGGCGCATCAGGCGGCCCTTTCGCTGGCGTGAGGCTCATCGAAAGCCGGGCCGATGACCCAATCCCGCTGAACCTCCGTCCAGCGAACCAGCTGAAGGGAGCCGTCGTAATGCTCCACCACCGCGGTGCAGGATTCCACCCAGTCGCCCGTGTTCACGTAGGCCACGCCGAACCCGTCATGGATGGCGGCATGGTGAATGTGCCCGCAGATCACGCCGTCGGCCTCCTGGCGCCGGGCCTCGGCGGCGAGAAGCTCCTCGAACCGGCTGATGTAGTTCACCGCGTTCTTCACCCTCAGCTTCGCCCAGGCCGAAAGCGACCAGTAGGTGAGCCCGAGGCGCCGCCGCACGATGTTGAGATAGGTGTTGACGAAGAGGGCTGCGCTGTAGGCCCCGTCCCCGAGCAGGGCGAGCCAGCGGGCGTGCCGCACCACGAGGTCGAACTGATCGCCGTGGATCACGAGGTAGCGCCGTCCGTCGGCCGCCTCGTGCAGGGCATGATCCGCCAGTTCGATCCCACCGAGATTCACGCCGATGTAGTCGCGCAGGAACTCGTCGTGGTTCCCGGGCAGATAGACGAGGCGCGCGCCCTTGCGGACCTTGCGCAGGAGCTTCTGCACCACGTCGTTGTGGGCCTGGGGCCAGTACCAGCCAGATCTCAGCTTCCATCCATCGACGATGTCGCCCACCAGATAGATCGTGTCGGCCTCATAGGCCCTGAGGAAGTCCAGCAGGGCTCCGGCCTGACACCCCTTCGTTCCGAGGTGGAGATCGGAGAGAAACAGGGTGCGCACCCGAATTGCGTTCATGTCCTGGGCCATGGGTCCCCCCGGAGAGCTGTCGGCACTCAGCCATCCGGGATTCGCGTCTCGCTCTCATGACGCTCTTCTTGCAGATTTGTGACGCCGGGCCGCAGCGGGCAGGGCGATGTCCCCCTTCACCCCTCGACATCCGTGGGTTAGGCAGAGATCCGGTTCCATGACGGATCGATTTCCCATTCAGGCCCAGTTCGACTCGGGCGGAGATCACTGATGAATGTATCTGATCTGGTCGGACTGATCGGGGTTGCGGCCTATCTTTCGGCATACGGGCTGTTGCAGCTCGGCCTTCTGAGCGTAGAGGACGGCCGCTATGCGCTTCTCAATGCGCTCGGCGCGCTCCTTATTCTCTATTCACTGCTCTTCGACTTCAATTTGGCCTCCTTCATCACTCAGGCGGCCTGGCTCGCACTCACTGCCATCGGTTATGTTCGTTCGCACGTGAAACGCTCGCGGACGGCGCGATCCTGAACCCATGCATCCGGCGCAGGGGCTTCCGCGCCGATTGGGCCTTCACGCGGGAGCGTCATCGTGATTGTCTTTCCTCCCCTCCCGCCGCGATCCCGCTCCTGACGATGCGCCTCCTGTGAAACCTCTCCTGGGGATCTCCCTCAAAGTCCTGTCCGCCCTCGTTTTCACGATGATGTCGGCGACGCTCAAGACGCTCATGACCCGCTATCCCGTGGGAGAGGTCGTGTTCTTCCGCTCGTCCTTCGCCCTCCTGCCGCTCCTGATCTGGCTCAGGTGGCAGGGCGACCTCGTCAACGCGGTCAGAACGCGGAACGTGGCCGGGCATTTCAAGCGCGGCCTGATCGGCACGAGCGGCATGTATCTGGGCTTCGCCGCCCTTTCGTACCTGCCCCTGCACGATGCCATCGCCATCGGCTACGCCTCGCCCCTGATCGTCGTGATCCTGGCGGCCCTTCTCCTCAACGAGAAGGTCCGGGCCTATCGCTGGACGGCCGTGGCCATCGGCTTCGTGGGCGTTCTGATCATGCTCTCGCCCTATCTGAGGGTCGAGACGTTCTCCGGAGGCTTGAGCGCCGGGCCGACGCTAGGGGCACTCTGCGCCTTCGCCGGGGCCTTCTGCTCCGCAGGCGCCATGATCCAGGTGCGCCGCCTCACCGCGACCGAGAAGACGGGCGCCATCGTCTTCTACTTCTTCATCCTGGCCTCGCTCCTCTCCCTCCTGACCATGATCTTCGGGTGGCGCATGCCCGATGCCATGGACTGGGGCCTGTTCGTGATCGGCGGCATCCTCGGCGGGATCGGCCAGATCCTGCTGACCCAGAGCTACCGGTTTGCGGACACGTCGGTGATCGCGCCCTTCGAATACACCACTATGATCTGGGCGCTCCTGTTCGGCTGGTTCATGTTCGGGGACCTGCCCACGCCGACCGTTCTCACCGGCGGCGCCATCGTGGCAGCGACCGGCCTGTTCATCGTCTGGCGGGAGCACCGGATCGGCTTGCTGCGCACCAAGGAATTCCAGGCTTCGCCCCAGCGCCCGGGTGTCTGAAAAGGCGTCCGCAGGGAAAAGGGCGACCGTGGCCGCGCCGGTGCTTGACCCGGTCTGCCGATTACCCCACAACCGTTTTGAGAAACGGGCGTACGGTTTTTCAGAACAGAGGCAGCGATGGGCGTCGAGGGCAAAGAACGGAACCGGGACCTGGAATCGGGCGCGCATGTCATCTCGGGCAACATGGGCAAGACGATCCAGCGCCTGCGCAAGGCCTACAACCTGTCCCTGTCCGAACTTGCCGAGCAGTCCGGCGTCGCCAAGTCGATCATCAGCCAGATCGAGCGCAACGAGACCAATCCGACGCTGGCCACCATCTGGCGCCTGAGCCAGGCCCTCGACGTCTCCATCGAGCGCGTCCTCGCCTCCGGCGACGAGGAGCCCTTCATCGAGAAGTCGTCCAAGGCGGACACGCCGATCCTCGTCTCCGAGGACGGCAAGATGCGGCTCGCCATCATCGGCTGGCTCAAGACCATCGAATGGCTGCAATGGTACGACGTGCAGTCGGAGCCGGGCGGCGTGCTCGATTCCGACAGCCACCAGCGCGGCTCCGTCGAGTGCCTTTCGGTGCTCGAGGGCGAGTTCGAGGTCGAGGTCGGCGGCGTCGTCCAGCAGGCGAAAGCCGGGGAGAGCCTGCGCTATCGCTGCGACCGGCCCCACTCCGTGCGCTGCATCGGCGACAGGCCCGGCCGCGCCACGATGGTGTGCATCCTCAAAGCCGCGGTGATGGACTGAGCGATCCCCAGCCCGTCCACAGCCGCTCCACAGCTTATTCCGGCCTCTTGAAGCCCGGCCTCGGCGGCAGGGACAGCAGGTATTCCGCCATGGCCCGGCGGTCGGCCTCGGGCAGTTGGGCCGTGTTGGCGACGACGGCGCCCATGGGCCCGCCGACCGTGTCGAAGAGGGGCGTCTCGCCGGTCTTCAGCAGCGTCGCCACCTCGTCGGGGCTCCAGCCGCCGATCCCGGTCTGATGCGGCGTGATGTTCGGCACGATCCCCCTGCCCTCCGGATCGGGACCGCCCGCGAGGCGGCGCTCCTCGATGATGGCGCCGGCGAGGTTGCGCTCGCTGTGGCACTCGGCGCAATGACCAGGTCCGTTCACCAGGTAGTCTCCCCGGTTCAGGCTCGCCGACTTGGACGGATCGGGCGCGAAAACCCGTCCATCGAGGAAAGCGAGCTTCCAGAGGCCGACGCCTCGACGGATGTTGAACGGGAACGGCAGGTCGTGATCCCGCGTGCGGCCTTCGACGGCGGGAAGGGTCAGCATGAAGGCGAAGAGATCCGAGAGGTCCTCGGGGCTCATGCGCTGGTAGCTCGTGTATGGAAAGGCCGGGTAGTAGTGCCGCCCATCGGGGGACACTCCTTCGCGCATGGCGCGGACGAAATCCGCCGTCGTCCAGGAGCCGATCCCGTCCTGTTTATGAGGGGAGATGTTCGGGACGTAGAAGGTTCCGAAGGGGGACTTCAGGGCGTAGCCCCCGCCGAGCCTCAGCTTGTCGCTCTGCTCGGGCACGGCATGGCACGAGGTGCACCCCCCCGCGAAGAACAGGACCCGGCCGTTCTCGACGTTCGGGGGCCGGCTGCTGTCGGGAAGCGGCGTCTGCGCGCGGACGAGGCGATAGGCCGATGGCGAGGTCAGGGCCAGGAAGCCGAGTACACCGATGATCGCCAGGGCGAACAGCCCCAAGAGCGCCTTGCGCATTGCCGCGTCTCCAAATGAAACGGGCGGCCCGATGGGCCGCCCGTCATGAGCTTCGTGAAATCAGGAGGTCTTCTTGCGGAACTCGTTGTGGCAGGCGCCGCAGTTCTGCAGGACCTTCGGCATCTCCGCCTTGAAGGAGGCCTCGTCCTTGATCGCCGTCATGGCGGCCTGGGCGTCCTGACTCATCTTGTTCCCGAGCGACTCGAACTTCGCCTTGCTCTCCCAGATGGCCGGCAGGGCTTCGGTCTTCTCCGCGGTCTTGGAACTTTCCGGGAAGAGGGTCACGAACTTCTTGGGGTTCTCGGCAAACACCTTCAGGCCGGCCTGGACCTTGGCGAGATCGAAGGGCTCCTGCCCGCGCATCATGGCGCCGATCGGACGCGTCTGGGCTCCCATCTCCTTCATGAGAGCCTGGCGCTGCTCGACGACATTGCTCTGCGCGATGGCGGCAGTCACTCCCAGCGCCAGCAGGCCGGCAACGAAAACACTACGCTTCATCTATTGTTCCCCCATGGGTGCGACGGGCGGTCTCCCTACGAACCACCCTCGTCTGGCCGGCATTAGGGCACATCCTGGAAAGCTTGAGCACTCTACTTTAGAACACATCTATGTGAACTGACCCTGCGCCAGCATCATTCCACAGGCTCTCCGGCCGCGGCCCAGTCCTTGAAGCCGCCCTTGTAGTGCTCGCGGATGTCGCGACCGGCGGCCTGCGCGAACTCGATCGCCCTTACCGACCGGACGCCGGCGGCGCAGGAGAAGACGATTCGCTTGCCTTCCGGCAGAGCCGCCGGGTCGAAGGACGAGAGCGGGTGAGAGACCGCGCCGGGAATGTGCCCGGCGGCGAACTCGTGCGGCTCGCGGACGTCGATCAGGACGAGGGTGCCGCTGTGCAGCCCCTCCTTGACCGCCTCGCGGTCGAGATCGACGACTTTCGGCTCTTGGCTCATCAGATATCCTCCTTGGGTCACAAGTCTCATACCGGCACCGCAGGGAGGAGCGCAATCGGCAGAAGTCCTACGGGAGAGGCGGGATCCGCAGCACCCAGCCGGGCTGGATCATGTCCGGGTCCTTGACCGGCGGCGAATTGGCCTTGACGATCTCCGTGTACTTCGCGCCCTTGCCCTTGCCGTAATGCTTCTCGGCGATCTCCCAGAGGGTGTCGCCCTTCTGGACCGTGTACATGGTCGAGGGTGCCGACGGCTGCTGAACCTGAAGATCCGACGTGTCCACTTCGGCGACGCCGTAGGTGTTGCCGAGGGACAGGATGATCTTCTCGGCCTCCTCCTGGTTCGTCGCCTGCCCCGAGAGCTTCACCCGGTCGCCCTCGACCTGAATCCCGAGCTTGCTGGCGTCGAAGCCATGGCCCTGGACCTCCTGCTGCAGCTTCTCCGGGGTGGCGGCGGCAGCGCTGCCGCCAAAGATCTTTGCGCCCGCATCCTTGATGAACTTGAACAGACCCATGTCGTCCTCCTCTCGTCTGGCCGGTTGGCGATGGCCAAGCTGAGACGAAGACGCACGATTGCCTGGAACGGTTCCGCTTAAGCCAGGCTCGAGAAGACATCCGCGAGCGAGGGCAGCCGGTCCTTGAGCCGCAGAAGCGCGATCAGCTCGATCTGGACCACCGCAGCATCGAACTCGCGTTCGGGATCGTGCTCCAGCCGCTCCTCGAAGGCGGCCAGGATCTCGTCCTTCGAGCGTCCCTTGACCGCCATGATGAAGGGGAAGCCGAATTTCTCCTTGTAGAGGTCGTTGAGGGCGAGGAAGCGGTCGCGCTCCTCCTCCGTCAGGCTGTCGAGCCCCGCCGAGGATTGCTCGTTTCGGGAATCCGCGGTGAGGTCGGCAAGCTTCAGGCGCCCGGCGAGATCGGGATGCGCGTTGATGAGTGCGAGCTTCTGCCCGCGGCTCACCTCGGACAGCACGTGAACCATGGCGGCATGCAGCCCCTCCGCCGTGTCCTGCCCGGAGGTCAGGCCGGCATCGTAGGCACGCTCGGCAATCCAGGGCGAATGCTCGAAGATGTCGCCGAAGAGTTCCACGAACATCGCGCGGCTCATGGCGCTGGGCTTCAGGCTCGCCGAGCGGTGATGGCGGATCCAGTGCCGGGCGATGTCGATGCGCTTGGCCACCCAGACATGGTCGTGGGAGGCCACGTAGTCCAGGAACCGCGCGAGCGCCGCGGCCCGTCCGGGGCGGCCGACGAGACGGCAATGGAGGCCGATCGAGAGCATCTTCGGCACCGTCTCGCCCTCCGCATAGAGGGTGTCGAACGAATCCTTGAGATAGGCGAAGAACTGGTCGCCTGCGTTGAAGCCCTGCGGGGTCGCAAAGCGCATGTCGTTGGCATCGAGCGTATAGGGCACGATGAGCTGATGCCGGTCGCCGTGCTGCTCCCAATAGGGCAGCTCGTCGGCATAGGAATCGGCGCTGTAGAGGAAGCCGCCCTCCTCCGCCACAAGGCGGTTGGTGTGCTCCGAGGTGCGTCCCGTATACCAGCCGAGCGGCCGCTCGCCCGTCACTTCGGTGTGGATCCGGATCGCCTCCTTCATGTGCGCCCGCTCCTCCTCGGAGGAGAAATCCCGGTAATCGATCCACTTGAGCCCGTGGCTCGCGATTTCCCACCCGGCCTCCTTCATGGCCGCGACCGCCTCGGGATTGCGCATCAGGGCGGTGGCGACGCCATAGACCGTGACCGGCATCCTGCGCTCGGTGAACATCCGCCAGAGGCGCCAGAAGCCGGCGCGGGAGCCGTACTCGTAGATCGACTCCATGCTCATGTGCCGCTGCCCGGGCCAGGGCTGCGCACCCACGATCTCGGACAGGAAGGCCTCGGAGGCGCGGTCGCCGTGGAGGATATTGTTCTCACCGCCCTCCTCGTAATTGATTACGAACTGGACGCAGATGCGGGCGCCGTTCGGCCACCGCGGATGGGGCGGATTGCGGCCATAGCCGACGAGGTCGCGGGGATAGGAGGTCTGCGGCACTTTTTAGCTTCCTCGATAGGTGGAGTAGCTCCAGGGCGAGACGAGGAGCGGAACGTGGTAATGCCCGTCGGGCTCGGCGATGGTGAAGCGGATCGGAACGACATCCAGGAACGGCGGATCGGCCGTGGCCGTGCCGAGGGCCTTGAAGTAGGCGCCGACCTCGAAGACGAGCTCGTAGGTGCCCGTCCGGAAGGCGTCGCCGATCATCAGGGGCGAGTCCGTGCGCCCGTCCGCATTGGTGAGGGTGCGCACGACGGAGCGGCGCTGTGCGCCTTCAATGGCGAAAAGCTCGACGGCGATGCCGCGCGCCGGCTTGCCGTTGGCGGTGTCGAGAACGTGAGTGGACAGGCGCCCCATGGGACCTCGCGGGTGGAGAACGGTGTCTTTCAGCCTGAATCTTTTGAGGCCGAGCCTTCGGCGTCAAGCCGCAGTGCACGCCCCTTCTGCGGAAAAGGCCAGATTCGGGGACAGGGTTCCTGTTGAAAAAGCCGGAGCCTCGGCCTATCGCAAACGGGGATGCCGCCCTAGGCTATGCCTTTCTCCCACTCTTCAAGTGACTGCATGATCGACCCGCAAATCTCCGAATGGATCAGCCAGATCATCCGCTGGGTTCACGTGATTACGGCCATCGCATGGATCGGCTCGTCCTTCTACTTCATCCACTTGGACCTCAGCTTGAAGAAGCGGGAGGGTCTGCCGGAGGGTGTCGGCGGCGAGGCTTGGCAGGTCCATGGCGGCGGGTTCTACAACATGCGCAAGTATCTGGTTGCGCCGCCGGAACTGCCGAAGGAGCTGACCTGGTTCAAGTGGGAGAGCTACTCGACCTGGATCAGCGGGTTCTTCCTGATCGTGTGGGTCTATTATCTTCAGGCCGACATCTACACCATCGATCCGGCCGTGCGCGCCCTGACCCCCTGGCAGGCCGCCGCCATCGGCATCGGCGGCCTCGCCCTGAGCTGGCTCGTCTATGAAGGCCTGTGCCGCTCCCCTCTCGGCGGGAACGGGGTGGCGCTTGGTGTGGTGCTCTTCCTCTACATCCTCCTGGCCGCCTTCGCCTTCACGCAGGTCTTCAACGGCCGCGCCGCCTTCCTGCATACGGGCGCGATGATCGCCACCTGGATGTCGGCCAGTGTGTTCTTCGTGATCATCCCGAACCAGAAGAAGGTGGTAGCCACCCTGCTGGCCGGGGGCTCGCCCGATCCCAAGCTCGGCAAGGAAGCCAAGCTGCGCTCGACCCACAACAACTACCTGACGCTGCCTGTCATCTTCCTGATGCTGTCGAACCACTACCCCCTGGCGTGGTCCTCGGCTTATTCGGTCGGCATTGTCGGGCTGATCGTGATCGCTGGGGCCGCGATCCGGCATTTCTTCAACTCCCAGCATGCCGGGAAGGGCTCGCCCTGGTGGACCTGGGGGGTGGCCGCGGCCTCCATCGCGCTGGCGATCTGGCTGTCCATCCTCGGCAAGCCCGGCAACGCCAACATGGCCCAGGCGCCGGCCAACCCAACGGCCGAGACGGTCTCGGCCTCCTTCGACGAGGCCGTTCTGGCCATTCAGTCCCGCTGCTCCATGTGCCACGCGGCCGAGCCCGTCTGGGACGGCATTCCCGCCGCCCCGAAGGGGGTGCGCCTCGACACGCCCGAGGAGATCGCCCGCCATGCGGAGATCATCCGCGTGCAGAGCGTGCTCACCCACGCCATGCCGCCCAACAACATCACGGAAATGACCGTGGACGAGCGCAGGGCTGTGGCAACCTGGCTGGCAACACGGGATGTTGCAGCCCGCTGATTTTGTGCTACCGCACCGTCAACCTTGATCGAGTGGAGCAGCCGCGTGACCGATCTCACCCTTGAAGCCGCCCAGACCATCGCCACCGCCACCCTCAAGACCGCGCGCGAGCAGTCCTTCAAGCCGCTCGCGGTGGTGGTCTACGATGCGCGCGGCGCCCTCAAGGCCCTTCTCGCGGAGGATGGCACCAGCCTCAAGCGCGCGGAGATCGCCATGGGCAAGGCCTACGGCGCCCTGGCGCTCGGCGTCGGCTCCCGCGCTCTTCACAAGATGGCGGTGGACCGCCCCTACTTCATCGCCTCGGCCACCGAAGCGGTGGGCGGGCAGCTCGTTCCCGTGCCGGGCGGCGTGCTGATCAAGGACGGCCAGGGCCGGATTCTGGGCGCCGTCGGCGTCTCCGGCGACACCTCCGACAACGACGAAATCGCCGCGGCGGGCGGCATCAAAGCGGCCGGACTGGTGTTCGACACGGGCGCCTGAAGTTTCTCCACAAAGCTAAGCCTTTGCGATTTCAGAAAATTCTTAATTTTTTGGATAGTACTGGACATAAACAGTTGATTGATCAACAAATAGGGCAAGGTTACTGCCCTACCGGCTCTGACCGAAGACATTCAAAAACCCTGAGATAATCAGAAAGGGAACGCGTCCAATGTCATCATGGCTGAAACGTACCGCTCTGGCGGCTGCCGCAACGGTAGCTTTCTCGAGCTTCGCCGTCGCGCAGGTGGTCTACCATCGCGGCAATGACGGCGAGCCGGAAACGCTCGACGTCCACAAGACCTCTACCGTGGGCGAGTCCCACGTTCTGCGCGACCTCTACGAAGGTCTCGTGATCAAGAACAACAAGGGCGAAGTGGTGCCCGGCGTTGCCGAGAAGTGGGAGATGTCCGACGACGGCAAGACCTACCGCTTCACCCTGCGGGCGAACGCCAAGTGGTCCAACGGCGACCCCTTGAAGGCATCGGACTTCGTGTTCGCCTATCGCCGGATCATGAATCCGGAAACCGGCGCCAAGTACGCCAACATTCTCTACCCGATCCTGAACGCCGAAAAGGTCAACAAGGGCCAGGCCAAGCCTGAGGAGCTCGGCGTGAAGGCGGTGGACGACCGCACCCTCGAGATCCGCCTCGAGCAGCCGACCCCCTACTTCATCGAGCAGCTGACCCACCAGACGGGCCTCCCCGTCCATCAGGCCTCGGTCGAGAAGTTCGGCAAGGACTACGTGAAGCCCGGCAACCTGGTGTCCAACGGCGCCTACACGCTGGCCGAGTTCGTTCCGAACTCCCACATCAAGGTGGTGAAGAACCCCCACTTCCATGACGCCGCGAACGTCAAGATCGACCAGGTGATGTTCTACCCGATCTCCGACCTCGCCGCGGCCGTCCGCCGCTTCCAGGCCGGCGAGCTCCATTCCACCCCGGACATTCCGGCCGACCAGGTGAAGGCTCTCAAGGAGCGCTTCGGCAAGCAGGTCGTGATCGGCCCTTATCTCGGTGTGTACGCTCTGCCGGTGAACAGCTCCAAGCCGCCGTTCGATGACGTGCGCGTCCGCAAGGCGCTCTCCATGGCGATCGACCGCGAGTTCATTGCGGAGCGCATCTGGGGCGGCACCATGATCCCGGCCTATTCCTTCGTGCCCCCGGGCATCGGCAACTACGGCAAGCCGGCCCAGGCCGAATACGCCACCATGTCGCCGATCGACCGCGAGGATAAGGCGAAGGCTCTGCTCAAGGAAGCCGGCTACGGCCCCGGCGGCAAGCCGCTGAAGGTCGAGATCCGCTACAACACCACGGACAACAACCGCAACACGGTGGTGGCCGTTGCCGATCAGTGGAAGGCGCTCGGCGTCGAGACCTCCTTCATCAACACCGACTCCAAGACCCACTTCGCGCATCTGCGCGACGGCGGCGACTTCGACGTTGCCCGCTACGGCTGGATCGGCGACTACTCGGATCCGCAGAACTTCCTCTTCCTGCTCGAGAGCGACAACAAGGGCTTCAACTACGGCAAGTGGAAGAACGCCCAGTACGACGACCTCATGAAGAACAAGGCCGCCAAGGAGACCGATCTCAAGAAGCGCGCCGAGTACCTGCTCCAGGCCGAGCAGATCTTCATGAAGGAGGAGCCGTGGATCCCGCTGCTCCACTACAGCACGAAGAACCTGATCTCGGACAAGCTCGTCGGCTTCCACCAGAACATCTCTGGCGTGTATCCGAGCCGCTTCCTGTCCATCAAGCAGTAAGCTTCCTCGCATCGCCGGGCGGCCCTCCAGCCGCCCGGCTCACGAATCAAGACGACAGCCGGCAAGGCTGCCCCCTCTCCGAGGGCATATTCAGAGCGGAGTCGTTCCCGTGCTCTCCTTCGTTTTCCGCCGGCTCCTCTCGGCGATCCCGACCCTCTTCATCATCATCACGATCTCGTTTTTCCTGATCCGGCTTGCACCCGGCGGTCCGTTCGACCTGGAGCGCCCGCTCGAGGCGAAGGTCATGGAGAACCTGCAGAAGATCTACGGCCTCGACCGGCCGCTCTTCGAGCAATACCTGCGCTATCTCGCTGCCGTGGTTCAGGGCGATTTCGGCCCCTCCTTCATCATGCGCGACTTCAGCGTCGGCGAGCTCTTCGCCAACGGCCTGCCCGTCTCCATGCGGATCGGCGCCCTGGCGCTCGGCCTCGCCATCATCGTGGGCGGCACGCTCGGCACCATCGCGGCCTTCCGCCAGAACAGCACCATCGACTACATGGTGAGCGGGCTCGGCACCTTCGGCCTGACGATCCCAACCTTCGTGATCGCGCCGGTGCTGCAGATCGTCTTCGGCCTCATGCTGGCCCTGCTGCCAGTGGCAGGCTGGGCAGGGGGCGCGCCGCGCAACCTGATCCTGCCGGTCATCACCCTCTCCCTGCCGCAGATCGCGATCATCGCCCGCATGACCCGCGCGGCCATGATCGAGAACCTGCGCTCGAACCACATCCGCACCCTCCGCTCGCTCGGGCTGCCGCGGTGGGTGATCGTGCGCCACGCCCTGCGCGGCGCCGCCCTGCCGGTGGTGTCCTATCTCGGCCCCGCCGCCGCTGCCCTGCTTACAGGTTCCGTAGTGGTAGAGACGATCTTCGCCCTGCCCGGCGTCGGCCGCTACTTCGTCGAGGCAGCGCTGAACCGCGACTACACCCTTGTCATGGGCACGGTCGTCGTGGTGGCGGTGTTCGTGCTAATTTTCAACCTGATCGTCGACATTCTCTATGCGGTGATCGATCCCCGCGTCCGTTACGACTGAGGCTCAGCCATGGCCGAAGGCGCCGTCATCTCCGATATCCCTGTCAACGAACCCGTAGTCGGCCGCTCGCTCTGGGCGGATGCCCGGGCCCGTCTGCTGCGCAACAAAGCCTCCGTTGCGAGCATGATCATCTTAGGCCTGATCGCGCTCGCCTGCATCTTCGGCCCGTTCTTCACCGGTCATCCCTTCGATCGCGTGTACCCGGATTATGTGCGCACGCCGGCGAGCCTGACCGCCTACCCGAAGCCGGATCAGATCGTGCCTCAAGTCGAGCGCATCGGATCCCGCGTCAGGGCCACACCCGAGAACATCGAGATCAAGGACGACGTCGTACGCATGACCCTCGTCGGCACTGGCCAGAGGCCTGTCGATGAGCGGATGCTCGCCTATTTCGAGCGCTCCGATCTCTTCGGCACCGCGCAGGTGGTGGAGCGCCAGGACGAGGGACGCCGTCTCGTGGTCGACGTGCCGATCGAGAAGAAGTACTTTTTCTTCGGTACCGAGGCGAACGGACGAGATCTTCTCACCCGCACCATGAAGGCGGGACAGGTCTCCCTCGCCATCGGTCTTCTGGCGACTCTCGTCGCCATCGTCATCGGCGTCGTCTACGGCGCGACTTCGGGCTATCTCGGCGGGCGTGTCGACCTCGTGATGATGCGCATCGTCGACATTCTCTACTCGCTGCCCTTCATCTTCTTCGTGATTATGCTGGTCGTGTTCTTCGGCCGCAACTTCGTGCTGGTGTTCCTGGCCGTCGGTGCCGTCGAGTGGCTCGACATGGCGCGCATCGTCCGCGGTCAGACGCTCTCGATCAAGCGGCAGGAATACGTGCAGGCCGCCGAGGCGCTTGGCGTCGAGACCAAGGGCATCATCCGCCGCCACGTGATCCCGAACACCCTCGGGCCCGTGGTGGTCTACATGACCCTCATGGTGCCGCGCGTGATCCTGCTCGAAAGCTTCCTGTCCTTCCTCGGCCTCGGCGTTCAGGAGCCCTATACCAGCCTGGGCGTGCTGATCTCCGAAGGCGCCAAGAGCATCCAGGACTCCACATGGATGCTGGTCTATCCCGCCCTCACGCTTGTCGCGATCCTCTTCTGCCTGAACTTCATCGGTGACGGCTTGCGCGACGCCCTCGACCCGAAGGATCGCTGAGCATGGCCGAACCTGTACTCTCCGTTCGCAACCTTCACGTCCGCTTCCGCACCGGCGACGGCATCCTCCATGCCGTGAAGGGTATCGACCTCGACATCAATCCGGGCGAGACCGTCGCCATCGTCGGCGAGTCCGGTTCCGGCAAGAGCCAGACCATGATGTCCGTCATGGGCCTGCTTGCCTCGAACGGCTGGGCCGAGGGCTCGGTCAAGTATCGTGGTGAGGAACTCGTAGGCCTCTCCCCCGACCGGCTCAACCATTACCGCGGCTCCAAGCTCACCATGATCTTCCAGGAGCCGATGACCTCCCTCGATCCGCTCTACCGGATCGGGGATCAGCTCGCCCTGCCCCTCACGACCCATGGAGGCTTAGGCAAGGCCGCGGCGCGCAAGCGCGCCATCGAGCTCCTCGAGTTGGTTCGCATCCCGGATCCCGCCCGGCGTATCGATGCCTATCCGCACGAGCTCTCCGGAGGCCAGCGCCAGCGCGTGATGATCGCCATGGCGCTCGCCAACAACCCGGACGTGCTGATCGCCGACGAGCCCACGACGGCCCTCGACGTGACGGTGCAGGCACGCATCCTCGAGCTGCTTGCGGATCTGCAGAAGCGGCTCGGCATGTCGATCGTGTTCATCACCCACGACCTCGGGGTGGTGCGTCGCTTCGCCGACCGCACCTACGTGATGAAGCGCGGCGAGGTGGTGGAAAGCGGCCAGACCGCCGACCTGTTTGCCGCGCCCAAGCATCCCTACACCCGTATGCTCATCGATGCCGAGCCGGCCGGCCGCAAGGAGCCCGTCGCGGCCGATGCTCCCGTGATCCTCGATGCGCGAAACATCAAGGTCGAGTTCGCCCTGCAGAAGACCCTTTTCGGCAAGACCACCCATGTGCTGCGCGCCGTGGACGACGTGAGCCTGCGGGTTCGTGCCGGCGAGACGGTGGGTGTCGTCGGCGAGTCCGGATCCGGCAAATCGACCCTCGGCCGCGCCATCCTGCGCCTGCAGCCCGCCTCCGGCCTCGTGCGCTTCGAGGATCGCAACCTCATGCCCCTCGACCGGAGAGGAATGCGCCCGCTGAGGCGTCACCTGCAGCTCGTCTTCCAGGACCCCTTCGGTTCCCTCTCGCCGCGCATGACGGCGGGCGAGATCGTGACCGAGGGCCTGCTCGTCCATGAGCCGAGCATCTCCCGCAAGGAGCGCGACCGGCGCGCGGCCCAGGCCTTCGAGGAGGTGCAGCTCGATCCCGCCTGGCGCAACCGCTTCCCGCACGAGTTCTCGGGCGGCCAGCGCCAGCGCATCGCCATCGCCCGCGCCATGATCCTGCATCCGAAGCTCGTCGTTCTCGACGAGCCGACCTCTGCCCTCGATCGCTCGGTGCAGAAGGAAATCGTCGAGCTGCTGCGCAGCCTGCAGAAGGCCCATGGCCTCGCCTATGTCTTCATCAGCCACGATCTCGCCGTCGTGCGCGCCCTCTCGGACGAGATCATGGTGATGAAGAGCGGTCAGGTGGTGGAGCGCGGCACCGCCGAGGAGATCTTCGATCGCCCGCGCGAGGAGTACACCCGCGACCTGATCGCCGCCGCCTTCCTCAGCGAACGCGGCACGGCCGAGGCGGCCGTCCAGCCCCTGGCCTCCTGAAGGTTGGAACCGGAGCGCATGGCGCGGATTTGACTCCGCGCCATGGCAAAGCTCGCAGCCTATCGCGCCAAGCGCGACTTCACCAAAACCTCGGAGCCGAAGGGTACGGCCTCCCGGCGCCGGGGAGCCGCATTCGTCGTGCAGAAGCACGATGCCTCCCGCCTGCATTACGATTTCCGCCTTGAGCTCGATGGGGTCCTGAGAAGCTGGGCGGTGGCCAAGGGGCCGAGCCTCGTCAGGGGCGAAAAGCGCCTGGCGGTTCAGGTGGAGGATCACCCGCTCGAATACGGCGATTATGAAGGCACCATTCCCGAGGGCCAGTATGGCGGCGGCACCGTGCTGCTGTGGGACCAGGGCACCTGGGAGCCTGAGGGCGACCCTCAGGAGGGCCTGGACAAAGGCCGCCTCACCTTCCGGCTGAACGGTGAGAAGCTGAAAGGCGCATGGCACCTGGTGCGCATGGCGAAACGCCCGCGAGAGCACCAGGAATCCTGGCTCCTGATCAAGGCCGATGATGCCTATGCACGGAGCGAGGACGAGCCGGACATCCTCGAGGAGGCGCCTCTCTCGGTGAAGACCGAGCGCTCGCTTGAGGAGATCGCGCCACGCCGGGCTGCCGAAAGCCGATCAAAACCCAGGGCCGCCTCCAAGAAAGCTGCACCGGCGAAGGCAGAACAGCCTGCAAGGCGAAGTGCACGCAACAAGGCTCCGACGGCCGGGGAGGTCGAGGTCGCCGGCGTGCGCCTCACCCATCCGGACCGCGTGCTGTGGGAGGACCAGGGCCTCACCAAACAGGAATTGGCGGAGTTCTATCTCACCATCGCCGATAGGCTCCTGCCGCACCTCGTGGACCGCCCCCTCACCCTCGTCCGCTGCCCCGGGGGCGCGCAGAAGAAGTGCTTTGTGCAGCGCCATTCCTGGGCCGGCATGAGCGATGCCATCCATCGCACCATGATCCCTGACAACAGCGGCAAGCAGGAGGCGCTGACGGTCCGGGACATTCAGGGCGTCATCGCCCTCGTGCAGTCCGGCGTTCTCGAAATGCATGTCTGGGGGGCGACCCTCGCGGATCTCGAGCGCCCGGATCGCCTCATCTTCGATTTCGATCCCGGCGAGGGCGTCGAATGGCCCCGCGTGATCGAGGGAGCCTTTTCGGTTCGAGAGCGCCTGAAGAGGCTGGAACTCGAGAGCTTCGTGAAGACCACGGGCGGCAAGGGCCTGCACGTAGTCGTGCCGCTCAAGCCGAGAGCCCCATGGTCGGAGGCGCTCGCCTTTACGCGGGAAATCGCCGAGGCGATGGCCGCCGACGAGCCGGACCGCTACACCACCACCTCCGTGAAGCAGGAGCGTGAGGGCCGCATCTTCATCGACTACCTGCGCAACAACCGCGAGGCCTCGGCCGTCGCACCCTACTCCACGCGCTCCCGACCGGGTGCCCCCGTAGCGACACCCGTCACCTGGGAAGAACTCTCGCCCGATCTGAAGCCCAACGGCTTTACGGTCGAGAACCTGGGCAGCCGCCTGCATTCGCTCAAGCGCGACCCCTGGGCCGAGATCCGGGCCGTCGACCAGGTGCTCCCCGGCCAGAGCCGGAAGAAACGGAAATCCCGCAAAACCTGAGGATTAGAAGATCGGGGCTTTGAGACCCTCGACGTCGAGCGCCTTCTGCACGGCAGGCCGCGCCAGAACCCGCTCGGCCAGGGCGTGCAGGTTCGGGATGCTGCGCGGCGGGCGCGGCATGCCCCGGCCCCAGCGGATCAGCATGAACAGGAACAGGTCTGCGGCCGAGAAACGCTCGCCCAGAAGCCAGGTCTTCTCGCCGAGTTGCTCGGAGATCACGTCGAACATGCGGTTGAGGCGCTCTCCCGCCGCCTGCTTCACCGCAGGCGCAGCTGCCTCGTCGCTCACATGCTCGTGCGGGTAGAACCAGGCACGGTACTCGGCCTGCGGCGTGTTCGTCAGATGGACCATCCACTTGTAGAACTCGGCCCGTTCCGCCGTGCCGTGAGCCGGCGCGAGGCCTGCCTGGGGGAAGCGGTCGGTCAGGTGCAGGGCGATGGCGGCGGCCTCGAAGAGCACCAGGTCGCCGTCGACCAGGACCGGGATACGCCCATTGGGGTTGAGCCTGAGATACTCGGCGCTCTTCTGGGCGTTCTGCCCCCGATCCACGAGGCGCAGGTCGAACTCGACTCCGATCTCGCGCAGCATCATGTGCGGCAAAAGGCTGGCGTTGCCGGGATAGTAATAGAGAGCGAGCATCGTGGGTCCCCTGCGGATCGTGATCGTCGGTTCTTCGTAAGGTGCGCCCGGCAGGCGGTAAAGGGCGCACCTGCAACGATCCAAGCCTTCCTTTCGCATCGCCTCGCCCTATCGTTCTGGAATCGACGGGAGAGACGACCATGACGGATCGGGACAACGCCTTGATCGAGGCACTTCGGGTCAAGCCTGGGGAGAAGGTCAGGCTTCGGGACCGCGACCCGCGCGACAAGTCGCTGTTCGGCGACGAGCAGGAAACCAAGGCCAACACGGCATCCCTTGCCAAGGACATCGATGCCCTGCAGGACAGGCTCTACGCGGAAGGCTCCCGTGCCCTGCTCGTGATCCTCCAAGGGACGGACACCTCGGGGAAGGACGGCACCATCCGCAGCGTCTTCAACGCGACGGGCCCCCTCGGTGTCTCCGTTCACGCCTTCGGCCCACCCTCGAAGCTGGAACTGGCTCACGATTACCTCTGGCGCGTCCATGCCGTGTGCCCTCGCCGCGGCACCATCGGAATCTTCAACCGCTCGCACTACGAGGATGTGCTGATCGCGAAGGTCCGGAAGTTCGCATCCGAGGAGACGATCGAGCAGCGCTACGAGCAGATCAACGCCTTCGAGAAGATGCTGGTCGAGAACGGAACCACGATCCTCAAGTTCATGCTGCACATCTCCAAGGACGAGCAGAAGGAACGTCTGCAGGCCCGTCTGGACGACCCGACGAAGCATTGGAAGTTCAACCCAGGCGACCTCGAAGACAGGGAGCACTGGGACGACTATCAAGAAGCCTACGAGACCATGCTCCATCGCTGCTCGACCCCCTGGGCGCCCTGGCACATCATCCCGGCCGACCGCAAATGGGTCCGCAATGCCGCCATCGCGAACATCGTGAAGGCAACCCTGGAGAGGATGGATCCGCAATACCCAGCGGTCTCCTGGAATCCCGGGGACTTCGAGGTACGCTAGGGCCTCATCCGAAAGGCTCGGATCGATTGCTCTTGCCGAGGGGGGCGTTCGGCGCGACAATAATCCTCATGAAGAGCATTCTTGTTCCGATCGAAGACCATGGCGTCGTCGAGCCCCAGCTAGAGGCTGCGCTGCAGCTCGGCCGGTTGTTCGACAGCTACATCGAAGGGATTGCCATCACCCCCGATTATCCGGTGGTTCTGCCGGTGGACATCGCTATCGGCGTGCCCTCCCCCATCACCCCCGAGAACCGCCTCGAAATGGCCCGGGCCTGCCGCGAGCGCTTCGAGGCCTTCATGACCAGCAAGCAGATTTCACGCGCCGCCGCCGGAGTATCGGGTCTGAGCTCGGGCTGGCGCCAGGACGGGCTCATGGAGGATGCCTTCCTGGGCGCCTATGGCCGCGTCTTCGACCTGATCGTCGTGGGTCGGCCCGACGGATCGAACGGCCAGACCCGCCTGTCCACGGCGGAGGCCGCCCTGTTCGAGACCGGCCGCCCGATCCTGATCGCGCCTCCCACGGCGGCCCGCACCATCGGCGAGACTGCCGTCATAGCGTGGAATCGCAGCACGGAAACCGCCCGTGCGATCCTGGGGTCCATGCCCCTGCTCAGGAAGGCGCGCCGCATCGTCGTTCTCGAACTCGACGACTGGGGGGTTCCCGGGCCTTCGGGCTCCGAGCTTGCCCGGCACCTGCGGATGCACGACCTGCCGGCGGAGGCGATCATGGCGGCCGATCCGTCCAACAGGCCGGGCGAGACAATCCTGAAGGAGGCGGAGGCTCTCGGCTGCGACCTCCTGGTGAAGGGCGCCTATACCCAGAGCCGCCTGCGGCAGATGTTCTTCGGCGGCGCCACCAGCCATATCCTCAGCAACACGACCATGCCCGTCCTGATGGCTCACTGACGGAGGACCAAGCCTGATGTTCAGGGATGTGGCCGTGGTTCTCGACGACCGCTTTCAGCGCCTCTTCATCGGATCGGCGCGTCTGGAAAAGCTCGCGGATGGATGCCGCTGGGCGGAGGGCCCGGCCTACTTTCCGGCCGGGCGCTACCTGATCTGGAGCGACGTGCCGAATGATCGGATGATGCGCTTTGACGAGACGTCGGGCGCGGTCAGTATCTTCCGCGCTCCTTCCGGCTATTCCAACGGCAACACGGTGGACCGGCAGGGACGCCTCGTCACCTGCGAGCACGGGAACCGGCGCGTGACCCGCACCGAGCATGACGGCTCGATCACCGTTCTGGCGAGCCACTACCAGGGCAAGCGCTTCAACAGCCCCAACGACGTGGCGGTGAAGTCCGACGGGTCGATCTGGTTCACGGATCCCGCCTATGGGATCGATTCCGACTATGAGGGCCACAAGGCAGAAAGCGAGATCGGCGCCTGCCACGTCTACCGCATCGATCCGCACAATGGCGAGGTGCGCATTGTCGCCGAGGATTTTGTCCGCCCGAACGGCATCGCCTTCTCCCCGGACGAGAAGCGTCTTTACGTCGCCGACACCGGCGCCACCCATGTCAAGGACGGTCCCCGCCACATCCGTGTGTTCGAGGTAGACGACAGGGGCGGCCTCTCGGGCGGCAAGGTATTCGCCACCTGCACGCATGGCTTGTTCGACGGCTTCAGACTGGACGAAGCAGGGAGAATCTGGACTAGCGCCGGCGATGGGGTTCACTGCTACGAAAGCGACGGCACCCTGATCGGCAAGATCCTGGTGCCCGAGGCCGTCGCCAATCTCGTCTTCGGGGGCCCGAAACGGAACCGGCTCTACATCTGCGCGACGACCTCGCTCTATGCGATCATGCTGCCGGTGAACGGAGCCAAGACCTTCTAATCTTTCACCCCTTCGCGCCCGGCCACTGCCATGAGGGTAGCGGTGAGGAGGGCGATCTGCTTCTCGCTTCCGTCGTTCAGGGCGAACACCTCGGCCTGCGCGAGCGTAAGGGTTCTGCCTGCCTTGATGACCTGGCCCCGCGCTGTCATCCGTTCGCCCAGGCCCGGTGCCATCAGGTTGATCTTGAACTCGGCCGTCAGAACTCCGGCGCCGGGCGGCATCAGGGTGAGGGCCGCATAGCCGGCTGCGGAATCCGCGATGCTCGCCAACGCTCCCGCATGCACGTAGCCGTGCTGCTGCGACACGGCCGCAGAGGGGAACAGTGCGATCTCCACCTGACCCGGAGCGACACGGATCAGAGATGCGCCTAGCGTTGCCATCAATCCCTGGCGCGCAAAGCTCTCCCGCACTCGCGCCTCGTAGTTGGGATCCTTCGGCGATGAATCGTTCATGGGGGGTGTCTCCGGCGTGTTCGACCTCAGTCAGTGCTGAAAAGCCTTGTGAATCAAGCCCGCTTTCCCTCATGTATCCGTCCCATGAGCCACTCCACCCTCTCTCCGGCGCACAAGGTGCGCTCGGGAACTCTCGTCGGCATCGGCCTGATGCTGCTCGGCGTGTTCCTCTTCGCCATGAACGACGTCATGGGAAAGTGGCTCGTCGCCACCTATTCGGTCGGTCAGGTCCTGCTCCTGCGCAGCATTGCGGCGCTGGCGGTTCTCCTGCCCCTCATGCGTCGGCAGAAGGTCCCCTTCGCCATTCCGCCGCAGCCGGGGCTTCATGCGGTGCGCATCACCCTCTCCACCCTCGAAGTCGCCTGCTTCTATTGGGCCGTCACCTACCTGCCGCTCGCCGACGTGATGACCTATTATCTCGCCGGCCCAATCTACGTGGCGGCCTTTGCGGCGTTCTGGCTCGGCGAAAAGATCGACAAGCCCCGCATGCTCGCCATCGCCTGCGGCTTCGTCGGCGTGCTGATCGCCCTGCGCCCGTCGAGCGCCACCCTGTCCCTGCCCGCGCTCATCGCGCTCGCCGGAAGCCTGTTCTACTCTCTGCTCATGATCACCACCCGCAAGCTGCGGGAAACACATGATGCCACCCTCGTGCTCGGACAGATCCTCGGCACGCTCATCTTCGGCCTCGTCGCGGCACCACTTGCCTGGGTCACGCCCGGACCGCTCGACCTTATCGGACTGTTCCTGCTCGGCATCGTCTCCATGACCGCTCACGTCTGCGTGAACCGGTCCCTGAAGATCGCCCCCGCTTCGGTGGTTGCGCCCTACCAGTACACACTCATCGTCTGGGCCATCGTGCTCGGATATCTCGCCTTTGGCGATGTGGTCGGGTTCTGGACTCTGGTGGGCGCTGCGGTGATTTGCGGCGCGGGATTGGCACTGCTGCTCCTGGAGCGGGAGGCCGCCCGGCGCGGACGTGAAGCCAAGGATATCGAGACTCCCGTCCTTCCGGAGGCTTGAGAGCCCCAGGCCGCTCATCCTTTCTGATAAGGGACGGTTTCCCAGCCGATCTTGACATGCTGCACTGCAGAGACGTCAATGGTGAAATAACAAAACGGGGAGACCTATGCGCCTGGGACTTAAAATCGCTGCCGCTACGGCAGGAATTTTCTTCGCGTCTGCCGCTTTCGCGCAGGACATCAAGATCGCCTTGATCGCCGGCAAGACCGGTCCGCTCGAGGCCTATGCCAAGCAGACCGAGGCCGGGTTCATGATGGGCCTGGAATATCTGACCAAGGGCACCATGGCCGTGAACGGCCGCAAGATCAGCGTCATCGTCAAGGACGACCAGCTCAAGGCCGACCTCGCCAAGACGCTGCTGGAGCAGGCCTATAACGACGACAAGGTCGATCTCGCCGTCGGCACCACCTCGTCGGCGGCGGCACTCGCCATGCTGCCGGTAGCCGAGGAGAACGGGAAGATCCTGATCGTGGAGCCCGCCGTCGCCGACGCGATCACCGGTGAGAAGTGGAACCGCTTCATCTTCCGCACCGCCCGCAACTCCACGCAGGACGCCTACGGCGCCGCGGCCGCCGTTCCGGCGAGCGGCGACGTGTCGATTGCAACCCTGGCGCAGGACTACGCCTTCGGACGCGACGGCGTTGCCGCGCTCAAGAACGCGCTTGCCCAGATCCGCCCCAATGCGAAGGTTGTGTTCGAGGAATATGCTCCGCAGAACGCCACCGACTTCACCGCTTCGGCGCAGCGCATCTTCGATGCGCTCAAGGACAAGCCGGGCAAGAAGATCATCAACATCATCTGGGCCGGCCAGCATCCGCTGCCGAAGATTGCCGACCTGAAGCCCGAGCGCTTCGGTATCGAGATCGCACCCGGCGGCAACATCCTGCCCGCCATGCAGATCTACAAGAACTATCCCGGCATGGAAGGGGCGGTGTATTACTATTACGCCTTCCCGAAGAATGCCATGAACGACTGGCTCGTGGCCGAGCACCAGAAGCGCTTCAACTCGCCGCCGGACTTCTTCACCGCGGGCGGCTTCGCCGCGGCCTCCGCCGTCGTCACCGCCATCCAGAAGGCAGGCGGCACCGACACCGAAAAGCTGATCACGGCCATGGAAGGCATGACCTTCGAGACGCCGAAGGGCGCCATGACATTCCGCAAGGAAGATCACCAGGCCCTGCAGGACATGTATCACTTCAAGGTCAAGGCCAACGGCAAGGATGCGAACGACCTGCTCGATCTCGTCGCCACGATTCAGGCCGACAAGATGCCGATCCCGGTTCGGAACAAGCGCTGATCCGACCTGTGGAAACCTCAACGACAATGACGCCCGCGCTTGAAACGCGCGGGCTGACCATTCGCTTCGGCGGGCATGTGGCCGTCAACGACGTGTCGTGCCGGTTCACCCCCGGCACGCTCACCGCCATCGTCGGTCCGAATGGCGCCGGCAAGACCACTTACTTCAACCTCATCTCCGGACAGCTCCGTGCCACATCGGGCCAGGTGATCGTCGGAGGCGAGGATATTACGGGTTTGGCTCCTTCCGCTCGGACGCGGCGGGGACTGGGCCGGGCCTTCCAGCTCACGAACCTCTTTCCACAGCTCACCGCGCTCGAGAACGTCCGCCTTGCCGTGCAGAGCCGCGCCGATGCAGGCTGGTCGCTCTTCAGAGTGTGGAACACTCGCCGCGACCTGATCGAGAAGGCGGAGGCTGTCCTGGAGCGGGTGCGCCTTGCCGACAAAAGGCACATCGCGCCGAAAGCGCTCTCGCACGGAGATCAACGCAAGCTCGAGGTCGCGCTGCTGATCGCCATGGAGCCCAAGATCTTCATGTTCGACGAGCCGACCGCCGGCATGAGCGTCGACGAGGTGCCGACCGTGCTGGAGCTCATCCACGACATCAAGCAGCGGAGCGACGCCACCGTGCTCCTCGTGGAGCATAAGATGGACGTGGTTCGCTCGCTGTCCGACCGCATCATCGTTCTGCACAACGGCGCCCTCGTGGCCGATGGCGAGCCTGCAGAGGTCATCGCCTCGCCCGTGGTGCAGGAAGCCTATCTCGGCGTGGAGGTCTCCCGTGACTGAGCCCCTCCTGCAGCTCTCCGGGGTGCATACGCATATCGGGCCCTACCACATCCTGCACGGGGTGGACTTCTCCGTTCCCGCCGGCGAGCTGACCATGCTGCTCGGCCGCAACGGCGCCGGCAAAACGACGACGCTGCGCACCATCATGGGCTTGTGGCAGGCCTCCTCGGGCCGCATCCGCTTCGACGGCAGCGACATCACGGAGCGTTCGACGCCGGACATCGCCCGTGCCGGCATCGCCTATGTGCCTGAATCCATGGGCATCTTCACGGACCTCACCGTGCGCGAGAACATCGTGCTCGCCGCGCGCAGCGGTCCCGTGGACAAGAACAGGCTCGACTGGATCCTGGGGCTCTTTCCGGCGCTCAAGCGCTTCTGGAACCTGCCGGCTGGCAATCTTTCCGGCGGTCAGAAGCAGATGCTCGCCATCGCCCGCGCCATTGCCGAGCCCCGCCGCCTGCTGCTGATCGACGAGCCGACCAAGGGCCTTGCTCCGGTGATGGTGCGCAGCATGATCGAGGCTTTCAAATCCCTGAAGGCCGCCGGCGAGACGATCCTCCTCGTGGAGCAGAACTTCTATGCGGCTTCGGCTCTCGGCGACAGCGTGGTGGTCATGGACGACGGGCGCATCGTGCATTCCGGTCCCATGAGCGAGCTGGTGGCGGACCAAGCCCTGCAGCAGCGCCTGCTCGGCCTTTCCCTGGATGCCCATCAATGAGCGACATGGCTGCTGAACCCACCGCCGCGACAGCGGAGCTACCCCGTGCCAAGACGGATTGGCTGCCGCTCCTGCTCGTGCCGGCCCTTGCCCTCCTGGCGCTGCCCTTCGTCGGCAGTCCCTCGACCTGGGTGACGCTCACGGTCGCAGGTCTCGCCATGGGCATGATGATCTTCCTCATGGCCTCGGGCCTCACCCTCGTCTTCGGATTGATGGACATCATCAATTTCGGGCATGGGGTGTTCATCTCCCTCGGCGCCTACGCCACGCTCCTCGTGCTGGGCCCTCTCGCCGGATGGGCCCTTTCCGACTCGATTGGATTGAACCTGGCGCTCCTGGGGCTGTGCATCCTGGTGGCCATGGGCGTCACCGCACTTGCCGGCGCAGTCTTCGAGCGGGTGATCGTCCGCCCGGTCTATGGCAGCCATCTGAAGCAGATCCTCGTCACCATGGGCGGGCTCATCGTCACGGAGCAACTCATCCATGCCATCTGGGGTGCATCCCCCATTCCGATCCCGCTGCCGCAATCCCTGCGCGGTGCCTTCGTGTTCGGCGACATCGTGATGGAGCGCTACCGTGTGGTCGCCGTCGTCATCGGCCTGGCGGTTTTTCTCGGCATGGAACTGCTGCTCAACCGCACCCGCATCGGCCTGCTCATTCGGGCCGGCGTCGAGAACCCCGAGATGGTCGAGGCGCTGGGCTACCGCATTCGCCGCCTCTTCGTGAGCGTGTTCATCGCGGGCTCGGCTCTCGCGGGCCTCGGGGGCGTCATGTGGGCCTTCTACCGCCAGACGCTGACCGCCGGCATGGGCATGGAGGTGATGGTGCTGGTCTTCATCGTCATCATCATCGGCGGCCTCGGCTCCATCACCGGCTGCTTCGTGGGCTCGCTCCTCGTCGCTCTCGTGGCCAATTATGTCGGCTTCATCGAGCCGAAGCTGGCGCTGATCTCCAACATCCTCGTCATGGCCCTCGTCCTGATCTGGCGTCCGCAGGGCCTCTTTCCGGTAGCCCGCCGATGAGTTCATCCTCCACCCTCACCCTTCCCTTCGACGAGACCCGCAGGCGAGGCGGTGCCTTGAGCGAGCTCCTGTCTTCCGACATGCCGCGCTCGCGGGCCTTGAGCCTGATCCTGCTCGCGATCCTGGTGGTGCTCGCCGCGACGCCGTTCCTCTTCCCCGGCAGCCAGCCCATCGGCACGGCGGCGAAGATCTGCGTCTTCATCGTTCTCGTGGCGAGCTACGATCTGCTGCTCGGTTACTCGGGCATCGTCTCCTTCGCCCATACGATGTTCTTCGGCATCGGCGGCTACGGCATCGCCATCGCGCTCGAGCGCCTGGGTCCTACCTGGAGCTCGGTTGCCGTCGGGTTGCTGGCAGCCCTTGCCCTCTCCGCCGTGCTGGCCGTCGCCATCGGTCTCCTGTCGCTGCGGGTGCGGGCGATCTTCTTCTCCATGATCACCCTTGCGGTGGCCTCCGCTGCCGCCGTTCTCGCCTCGCAGCTCTCGAACATCACCGGGGGAGAGGACGGCCTGTCGTTCCAGTTGCCTCCAGCCCTCCGTCCGGCCTTCCGGCTTCTCTCCGAGCCTCTTTTCGGCACTGCCGTCAACGGGCGGCTGGTTGCTTATTACCTCGTTTTCTTTGTCGCGCTGCTGGTCTTCCTGATGCTTCTGCGCATCGTGAACTCGCCCTTCGGCCGCGTGCTGCAGGCGATCCGCGAAAACGAGTTCCGCGCCGAGGCGCTCGGCTATCGGGTCGTGGCCTATCGTACCGCAGCCTCCGTGATCTCGGCGCTGGCAGCCACGGTGGCCGGAGCCCTGATGGCTCTGTGGCTTCGTTATAACGGACCTGACACCACCCTCTCCTTCTCGATCATGATCGACATCCTGCTCATGGTCGTGATCGGCGGCATGGGGACGATGTATGGAGCCGTCATCGGCGCCGCGCTCTTCGTCCTGGCGCAGAGCTATCTGCAGGTGCTGATGGAGGCCGGGAGCACGGCCTTGGCGGGGGTTCCGCTCCTGCCCAACCTCATCCACCCGGATCGCTGGCTGCTCTGGCTCGGCGCCCTCTTCGTCATCAGCGTCTATGCCTTCCCGGGCGGCATCGTCGGCCGTCTGAGGCAAGCGAGGCAATAAAGACCGCGCCGGGAAACTTGGCAGCCCTGAAGCGTTTTCCTCTCAGGCGGAGGAAGCGCCATGAGTCGTGCCTTTGTTCGTGAATCAGAGGGTGGAGAAGCCTTCGAGGACCTGCCCGACCGGCCGATCAGCCCACATCATCTGGTGACGCCGGAGGGCTTGGCCCAAATGGATGCGGAGATTGAGGCGGCGGAGCGGCGTCTGGCCGAAGCCCAGACCGCGGACGACAAGGCCGAGATCGCCCGACTCTCCCGCGATCTGCGCTACTGGTCGGCACGCCGCATGTCGGCCGAGGTCGTGCCGCCACCCACGGACATGTCCCATGTGCGCTTCGGCGCCCGCGTCACCTTCGAGCGGGAGGACGGGCGGCGGCAAACCTACCGCATCGTCGGAGAGGACGAGGCCGACCCGGCCAAGGGCAACCTTTCCTATGTCTCGCCCCTGGCCCAGGCTCTCATGGGCAAGGAGGTGGGCGATACGGTGCCCATCGGCCAGTCGACCGCTGAGATCGTGCGGATCGAGGTTTAGCGGATCCGGTCAGCGAGGCACGACCGCCGTCGCCTCGATTTCGAGGCGGGCTGCCTTCTCGACGAGGCGCACGACCTGGACGAGGGCCATGGCCGGATAATGGGAGCCGAACACCTCCCGGTAGGCCCGGCCCAGTTCGCGAAGATTGGCGAGATATTCCTCGATATCCACCACGTACCAGGTGAGGCGCACGAGATGCCGGGGTTCGGCCCCGCCCTCGGCGAGAATGGCACGGATGTTCTCGAAGATCTGCCGGGCCTGTGCCACGAAACCGTCGGCGAAGATCTCATTCTCGTCCCAGCCGACGATGCCGCCGGTCACCACGATTCGGCCTTCGGCCATCATGCCGTTGGCATAGCCCTTCGGCGTCGGCCAGTGCTTCGGGTTCAGGACTTCGGGTCCGTCCTCCATCGCGGGCCTGGGCGAACTTCCAACAGCAGCCGTCATTGGTCATCCTCCCTCATGGTTGGCATTGGAGCCGAGCGAGCGCAGGAGGTCGCGGGCAATCACGATCTTCTGGACCTCGGTGGCTCCCTCGTAGATCCGCAGGGCCCGGATCTCCCTGTAGAGTTCCTCGACCTTCACGCCCCGGGTCACGCCCAGGCCGCCGAAGATCTGCACGGCCTTGTCGATCACGCCTTGCGCCTGCTCCGTCGCATACATCTTCGCCATGGCGGCCTCGCGGGTGACGCGGGCCGCTCCCCCGTCCTTCGTCCAAGCTGCGCGATAGACGAGAAGGGCGGCGCTGTCCACGCTCGTTGCCATGTCGGCAAGAGCCGCCTGCGTCATCTGCAGGTCGCCGAGCGGGGCGCCGAAGAGCTTGCGGGAGGAAGCATGCCGCAGGGCTTCAGACAAGGCACGGCGCGCCAGCCCGAGCGCGGCTGCGCCTACGGTCGAGCGGAACACGTCGAGGGTGGCCATGGCGACCTTGAAGCCTTCACCCGGAGCGCCGATCCGATTCGCGAGCGGCACCCGGCAGCCCTCGAACCGCAGCGTCGCCAGCGGGTGAGGCGCGATCACCTCGATGCGGCTCTCGATCGTCAATCCGGGCGTCTGGGCATCGACGACATAGGCCGACAATCCCTTTGCTCCGGGAGCCTCTCCCGAGCGCGCGAACACCACGTAGTGATCGGCGATGCCGCCGTTCGAAATCCACGTCTTCACCCCGTCGATCCGGACATGGTCCGGCCCGTCGGGCTTCGCCGTCGTGGTCATGGCGGCAACGTCGGATCCGGCCTCCGGCTCCGAGAGCGCGAAGGCAGCAATGGCTTCGCCCCGGGCCACGGCCGGCAGGTAGCGTGCCTTCATCGCCTCCGATCCGAACAGGGTGATCGGGCCCGTGCCGAGGCCCTGCATCGCGAACGCGAAATCGGCCAGGCCATCGTGATAGGCCAGGGTCTCGCGCGCCAGGCAGAGCGTGCGCACGTCGAAGGCTTCCAGCATTCCGCCATAGGCCTGCGGCACCACGGCCCTGAGCCAGCCGCCCTCCCCCAGACGCCGCACGAGACGGCGGCAGGAGGCATCGACGTCGTGATGGTCGACCAGAGGATGGACTTCCCGTCGGGCCCACTCCCGCAGCTCTTCGGCAAAGCGCCTGTGCCGCTCCTCGAAGAACGGCCAGGAGAGAAAGCTTGCATCGATCACGTCAGTCTCCCCTGAAGACCGGCTTTTCCTTCGCTGCGAAGGCGCGGTACGCCCGGGCGAAGTCCTCTGTCGTCATGCAAAGGGCTTGAGCCACAGCCTCCGCTTCTATGGCCTCCTCCACCGACATGGCCCATTCCATGGCAAGCATGCGCTTCGTCATGGTGTTGGCATAGGTGGGACCCGTGCCGATCATGCGCGCCAGATTGCAGGCCTCGCCCAGCAGTTCTCCGGAATCGACGAGCCGGCTGAAGAAGCCCCATCGCTCGCCCTCCTCCGCGCTCATGAAGCGGCCGGTATAGAGCAGCTCCGATGCGCGCCCCTGGCCGATGATGCGGGGAAGAATGGCACAGGCACCCATGTCGCAGCCGGCAAGCCCAACCTTGTTGAACAGAAAGGCGACCTTCGCACTGGGCGCGGCAAGGCGGATGTCGGACGCCATGGCGATAATGGCGCCTGCTCCCGCGCAAATGCCTTCCACCGCGGCGACGATGGGCTGCGGCGCGGCCCGCATGGCCTTCACGAGTTCCCCGGTCATCCGCGTGAAGGCGGTGAGCCCCTTCGTGTCCATTTCGACGAGCGGGCCGATGATCTCGAACACGTCCCCGCCGGACGAGAAGTTGCCGCCGGCGCCTGTCACCACGACGGTTTTCACCTCGTCGTCCTTGGTGCAGGCATGGAAGAAATCCGTCAGCTCGCGATAGCTCTCGAAGGTGAGCGGATTCTTCCTCTCGGGCCTGTTGAGTGTGACGATCGCCACAGGCCCGTCGACCGACAGCAGGAAATGGTGCGGCTCATAGGTGCGAAGCGGCAGGGTTACGGAATTGGCTGGCTTCATTACGGTCCTCCCCCTGCGATGGCGCGCCGTGCGGAGAGCTTGGCCTTCGCGAGCAGGCGCATCAATTCGTTGCGGTCCTTGGGCGTCAGGTCGCCGAAGAGGTCCGCGATCCAATGCTCATGCTCGGATGCCATAGCGCGGAACTCAGCCCTCCCCGTATCGGTCAGGCTGATCACCATCGCGCGCCGGTCCGTCGGCGAGACGGTTCGCGCAATGTGCCCGGACGCGACGAGCCGCTCCACGAGGCCGGTGAGATTGCCGTTCGAGACCATCATGCGCTTCGAGAGATCGGACAGCATCATGCCGTCGGGTGCTTTCTCGAGCTGCGCCATCAGGTCGAAGCGCGGCAGCGTGACGTCGAACCGCTCGCGCAGGCGGCGGCGCACCTCCCCCTCGATCAGGGTGGTGCAGGTGAGAAGCCGCAGCCACAGGCGCAACTCCTCCCTGTGATCCTCCGGCATCTCGACAGCCTTCGTCTCGGCGTCGAGCGGAATGGCCTGGTCGTCCATGGTCAAATTTCTCCTCCGGCCACGGCAATGGCTTGTCCCGTCACAGACCGCGCACCCTCGCCGCAGAGCCAGAGCACGGCATCGGCCACCTCTGCCGCCTGGATGAGTCTTCCCTGCGGATTGTGCTTCACGAGTTCGGCCATCGCCTCGTCGCGGCTGCGGCCTGTCTTCGCCATGATCTTCTCGAGGCTCTCCGCCACGAGATCGGTATCGGTGAAACCCGGGCAGACCGCGTTCACGGTCACTCCGACGCGTGCGGTTTCCAGCGCCAGGGAACGCACGAACCCGACGACGGCATGCTTGGCGGCACAATAGGCGCTCACGTAAGGATAGCCCTTGAGGCCTGCCGTGGACGCCACCGCGACGATGCGGCCGAAGCCGCGCTCCATCATGGAACCGAGGACAGCCTGGGCCATGTTGGTGACCCCCAGAAGGTTCACGTCCATCATCTGGCGGAAGACCTCTGGGCCTGATTTCAAGAAAGGCATGGAGACGGCTGCACCCGCATTGGCGATCAGGACGTCGACGGGTCCGTAGCGGGCGACTGCATCATGAACGGCGGCCTCCACCGCCTGCGCATTCGTGACGTCGGCCACAGCCGCCGCATGGGCGTCGCCATGCATGATCGCATGCTCAAGCGTCGCGGGGCTGCGCCCTACCACGGTGACGGTCGCGCCTGCCCTCACGAGCGATGATGCGATCGCACGGCCGATTCCGCGGCCGCCGCCCGTGACCAATGCATGCCGGCCCTTGAGAGGTGTCATCATTTCATTCCGCGGCGAGGGGCTTCTCACCGGCCTCCATCTTCAGCTCGGCGCGAGTCTTCGGCTTGGCCTTGATCTTCAGCTCCTCCAGATCCTGCCGGTCGCGCACGGAATTGCGGAAGATCTGATCCCTGCCGGCGTAATATTGCGGCGGGCAGTGAATGTCGGCCGCGCCGTACCAGGCGGCAGCCTTCATGGTGAAGAACGGATCGACGAGATGCGGCCGACCGAGCGCGACCAAGTCCGCGCGGCCTGCGGCGAGGATCGTGTTCACCTGATCGGCGGTGGTGATGTTGCCGACGCACATGGTGGCGACATGCGCCTCGTTACGCACCTGATCGGAGAACGGCGTCTGGAACATGCGCCCGTAGACGGGCCGCGCCTCGCGCACGGTCTGCCCCGTCGAAACGTCGACAAGGTCCACGCCGTGTTCTGCAAAGGCGCGGGCGATCTCGACCGCATCCTCGCCAGCGACGCCGCCCTCGGCCCAGTCGGTGGCCGAGATGCGCACAGACATGGGTTTGTGAGCCGGCCAGACCTCGCGCATGGCATCGAACACCTCCAGCGGATAGCGCAGGCGGTTCTCGAGGGAACCGCCATACTCGTCCGTGCGGCGGTTGGTAAGGGGCGAGATGAAGCTCGCCAGAAGGTAGCCATGGGCGCAGTGGAGTTCGAGCATGTCGAAGCCCGCCCGCTCGCCACGGATGGCAGCCTCCACGAACCGTTGCTTGATCCGGTCCATGTCGGCGCGCGTTGCCTCGCGCGGCACCTGGCTGTCCGGAAAGTAAGGGATGGGCGATGCGGAGCAGATGTCCCAGGCGCCCTCCTCCAACGGACGGTCGATGCCTTCCCACATGAGCTTGGTGGCGCCCTTGCGACCGGCATGGCCGAGCTGCAGGCAGATCTTCGTCGCCGAGTTCGCATGAACGAAGTCGACGATCCGCCTCCAGGCCTCCTCCTGCTCGTCGTTCCACAGGCCCGTGCAGCCGAGCGTGATGCGCGCCTCGGGCGATACGCAGGTCATTTCCGTGAAGACCAGCCCCGCCCCGCCCATGGCGCGCGAGCCGTAATGGACGAGATGAAAGTCGCCCGGCACCCCATCCTTCGCCGAGTACATGTCCATCGGCGACACCACGACCCGGTTGGGAACGATCATATCGCGGAGGCGGAAGGGTTGGAACATGGGTACGGCCGGTCTGTCGACCGGGACGTCGAAGCCTTTGCGGCGCACCTGCTTGGCGAAGGTCTTGTCCACCGCGGCCACGAAGTCCGGGGCGCGCAGGCGCAGGTTGTCGTAGGTGATCGCCTTCGCGCGGGTCATCACGCCGAAGGCGAACTGGACAGGATCGAAGTCCCAGAAGCGCGCCACATGCTCGAACCAGACGAGCGAGACGTCGGCGGCGTGCTGGGTCTTCTCCACCTCCTCGCGCCGCCCCGTTTCGTAGAGGGCAAGCGCCCCTTCGACGCTGGGCTCGCGCCGAAACGCCTCGTAGAGAGCGATCGCGTCCTCCATGGCGAGCTTCGTGCCGGAGCCGATGGAGAAATGCGCCGAAGCCTTGGCGTCGCCGAGCAGCACCTTGTTGCCCATGACCCAGCGCTTGTTGCGGATCATCGGGAAATTGCGCCAGATGGAGCGGTTCGTCAGGACGCGGTGCCCGTCGAGGAACCAGCCGAAGATCTGCTCCATGAGCGCAGCGGATTCCGCTTCGCTCTTGTCCTTCAGACCGGCCCGCTCGAAGGTTTCCGGATCGGTTTCGAACACCCAGGTGGAGCGGTTCGCCTCATACTGGTAGGCATGGGCGATGAAAGGCCCCCATTCCGTCTCCTGGAAGATGAAGGTGAAGGCATCGAGCGGTCTGGTCGAGCCCATCCAGGCGAACTTGTTGGGCCGCAGGTCCACCTCGGGCTGGAAATGATCCGCGTAGCGGTCGCGGAAGCGGCTGTTGATGCCGTCGGCCACCACGACGAGATCGGCATCCGCGAACAGACTCTCATCGTCGACATCCACCTCATAGCGCAGCTTGACGCCGAGCTCCTCGGCGCGGTCCTGCAGGATGAGGAGGAGCGTGCGGCGCGAGCAGCCGCAGAAGCCGTTGCCACCGATCCGGTGAACGGTTCCCTTGAAATGGATGGCGATGTCGTCCCAGTAGGCGAACTCGCGGGTGATGCGCTGATAGCTCGGGAGGTCATACTTCTCGAAATTGTCCAGGGTCGCGTCGGAGAACACGACGCCGAAACCGAAGGTCTCATCGGCGCGGTTTCTCTCATAGACCGTGATGTCGGAATCAGGCCGTAGCTTCTTCAGCAGGATCGCGAAATACAGCCCTGCCGGGCCACCGCCGATGATCGCCGTCTTCATGATTTCCCTACCCGATCCAACCGCATCGCCTTCATTCGCAGCACTTTTCATTCCTGCGCAGCCTAGGCGCTCAAGGCTTCCCTCGGCCGCACCTCGGCTTGAGCCATGCGCCGGAGCTCGAAACGCTGCAGCTTCCCGGTCTGCGTCCGCGGCAGGGAATCCACATACTCGATGATGCGCGGATACTTGTAAGGCGCGATCTCCGCCTTCACGTGATCCTGCAGCGCCTTGGTCAACTCCGCACTCGGGTTCTGGTCCCGGTGCAGGACCACGTAGGCCTTCACCACCGCGCCACGATCCTCGTCGGGCACGCCCACAACGCCGCATTCCGCCACCGCCGGGTGGGTAAGGAGCGCCGCCTCCACCTCGGGGCCGGCGATGTTGTAGCCCGCGGAGATGATCATGTCGTCGGAGCGGGCCTGGTACCAGAAGTATCCGTCCTCATCCATGAGGTAGGTATCGCCCGTGACGTTCCAGCCGTCCTGCACGTATTTGCGCTGGCGCTCGTCGGCGAGATAGCGGCATCCGGTCGGCCCGCGCACGGCGAGGCGGCCGATGCTGCCGGGCGGCAGATCGCGTCCTTCCTCGTCGATCACCTTCGCCTCATAGCCGGGGACCGGCTTGCCGGTGGCGCCGGGGCGGATCTCCTCCTCCCTCGCGGCGATGAAAATGTGCAGCATTTCGGTGGCGCCGATCCCATCCATCAGACGGATGTTCGTGGCGCTGCGCCAGGCCTCGAAAGTGCCCTTCGGCAGGGGTTCGCCCGCCGAGACGCACTTGCGCAAGGATGAGATATCGTAGCCGTCCAGCTTCGACAGCATCGCCCGGTAGGCGGTCGGGGCCGTGAAGCAGATCGTGGCCTTGTACTGCATGATGGCCGGCAGCAGGTCGTCCGGACCCGCCTTCTCCAGCAGCACGGTCGAGGCACCGACCCTCATCGGGAAGAGTACGATGCCGCCGAGCCCGAAGGTAAAGGCGAGCGGAGGCGAGCCGATGAAGCGGTCGCTGGGCTCGGGCCGGAGCACGTTGCGGGAGTAAGCGTCGCAGATCGCGAGCATGTCGCGGTGGAAGTGCATGGTGCCTTTCGGCTCGCCCGTCGTACCCGAGGTGAAGCCGATCAGGCAGACATCGTCGGCTGCCGTGTCCACGGCACGGAAGTCGGGGGAGGCCTCCGCCATCAGGGTCTCGAGGCTGTCATGCCTTCCGGCGCCCCAGTACACCACGTGCTTCAGATCCGGAGCCATGGCCTTTGCCCGCTCCATCTCCTCCGCGAGGCGGTGGTCGCAGAGCGCAATGCCGATCTTCGCCTTGTTGAGCGGATAGGCGATTTCCCGGGCCCGCAGCAGGGGCATGGTGGCGACAACGACGCCGCCGGCCTTCAGCACGGCGAGGTAGGCTGCAACCATCATCGGGTTGTTGGCGGAGCGCAGGAGAACCCGGTTGCCGGGAACGAAGCCGAGCCGTTGAACGAGCACGTTGCAGATCCGGTTCACCCGCTCCTGGAGCTCGCGGTAGGTGAGCGTCTCGGCAGGGCTGATGAGGCAGAGCTCGTCGCCCCTGCCCTCCTCGACCCACCGGTCGAGGAACGCCACGGCGCAGTTGAGCCGCTCCGGATACTGCAGCTCGGGGCGGTTGAAGACGAAGGCCGGCCACTGATCCTGCGGCGGAAGGTTATTCCTTGCGAAGGTATCCACATGAGCCGTGTGCGCCATGGTCCGTTCCTCCCAACCGGTTGTGGAGCAGGAGAGCAGCGTCGCGTGAGCCGTCTTTCTCCAGGGTCGGGGAATGCCGCGATCGCGCATCCACCCCGCCTGCCGCTCACGCACCTGTCATCCCGCCGGCTTTCCTCTGCGAAACAATCCGCTTGAAGAACTCCCAAATTATTTTAAACTTAAAACAATACTTGGCAATCCCAAAGTTTGGGGATGCCCGTGGAACGGCTCCAACAAAGGGAGTGTTCGGCAGGATCGTTTTGCGGCAGATTAGCGCCGCCCCTTCCGTCGAGGCGCCTCACGTCCCGCCGGGAACAATCATGCAGCACGAGAAACGTGCGCAGGGAACAGCCACTCGGGAGACCATGATGAACGTGACGATCAAAACCCTTGGCCTTGCAGCGGCCGTGTCCCTGGCCGGTCTGCCGGCCATGGCGCAGGAGAAGCTGAAGGTCGGCCTGCTCCTCACCCTCTCCGGCCCCTCGGCGGTGCTCGGCCAGCACGCCCGCGACGGCTTCCAGCTCGCGGTGAAGGATCTCGGCGGCAAGCTGGGAGGACGGGACGTCGAGGTCATCGTCGTCGACGACGAGCTCAAGCCCGATGTGGCCGTGACCAAGGTCAAGGGTCTCATCGAGCGCGACAAGGTGGATTTCGTCGTCGGCCCGATCTTCTCCAACGTGGCGGTCGCCACCCATAAGCCGATCGTCGACAGCAAGACCTTCTATATCAGCGTGAATGCCGGCCCCTCGAATCTCGCCGGCAAGAGCTGCAGCCCCTACTTCTTCGCTACCTCCTACCAGAACGACCAGAACCATGAGGTCCTCGGCAAGGTGGCTCAGAACCGGGGTTACAAGAAGGTATATCTGCTGGCCCCGAACTACCAGGCCGGCAAGGATGCGCTCGCGGGCTTCAAGCGTCACTACAAGGGCGAGATCGTGGAGGAATCCTACGTTCCGCTCAATACTCTCGACTTCCAGTCGGAGCTTGCGAAGATCGCCTCCATGCAGCCCGATGCGATCTTCACCTTCATGCCGGGCGGAATGGGCGTGAACCTCGTCAAGCAGTACCGCGCCGCGGGACTTGCCGACCGTATTCCCTTCCTCTCCGCCTTCACGGTGGACGAGACGAACCTGCCGGCCCAGCAGGATGCCGCCATCGGCATGCTCAGCGGGTCGAACTGGGCTCCGAACCTGGACACCCCGGAGAACAAGAAGTTCGTCTCTGCGTATGAGGCCGCCTACAACGCGGTGCCGGCATCCTATGCGATGCACTCCTACGACGCGGCTCTTCTGATCGATGCGGCCCTGAAGGCCACCGGCGGCAAGACCGATGACAAGGACGCCGTGCGTGCGGCCATTCAGAAGGCGCAGTTCAAATCCCTGCGGGGCGACTTCAAGTTCGGCGCCAACGGCTTTCCGGTTCAGGACTTCTACCTCGTGAAGGCGGCCAAGCGCCCGGACGGCAAGCTTCAGACCGAAATCGTCGAAAAGGTCTTCGACGACTACACGGACGCCTACGCCAAGGAATGCACGCCGACGAACTGAGGCGCGTTCCACGGGCCGGCCTGCTCGGATCGCCTTGTCCGGGCAGGCCTGCTCTCCCTTGCCGCGACGCTCCTCGAACAGAGGCGTCCGCGCAGGGCCGAATGATCGAAGCCAGCCGCCAGTGACGTGCCGATGACAGCGACCCTTCTCTTCGTCCAGGTTCTGAACGGCCTTCAGTTCGGCCTTATCCTTTTCCTCATCGCCGCCGGCCTGACCCTGGTGTTCGGGGTCATGGATTTCATCAATCTGGCCCATGGCGTGCAGTACATGGTGGGAGCCTATCTCGTCGCGGCGTTCAGCGCCTGGACGGGAAGCTTCGGCTGGGCCCTTCTGCTGGCGCTTCCGACAGCTCTCGCCTTCGGGCTTCTCCTGGAGGCGCTGATCTTCCGGCACCTCTATGACCGGGATCATCTCGATCAAGTGCTCGCCACCTTCGGCGTCATCCTTTTCCTGAACCAGGGCGTGAAGTTCGTCTGGGGCGCGGCTCCGTTGAGCGTTCCCGTTCCCGAACTGCTCGCGGGCTCGGTCGAGATCGCCAGCGGCCTGCTCTACCCGGTCTACCGCCTCGCCATCATCGCAGCAGGCCTTGCGGTCGCTGCCGTCCTCTACGTCCTCGTCAACCACACCCGGGTCGGCATGCTGGTGCGGGCGGGAGCCAGCAACGCCCCGATGGTCTCGGCGCTGGGAGTCAACATCCAGAGATTGTTCATGGTGGTGTTCGGCTTCGGCGCCATGCTCGCGGGCTTTGCCGGCGCCATGGTGGCGCCGATCCTGTCCGTCGAGCCCGGAATGGGCGACAACATCCTGATCCTCGCCTTCGTGGTCATCGTGATCGGCGGGATCGGCTCCATTCGCGGCGCCTTCCTTGCCGCCCTTCTGATCGGGCTGGTGGATACGGTCGGGCGAACCTTCGCGCCCAACCTCCTGCGCCTCGTTCTCGACCCTGCCGCCGCGAGCCAGACGGGCCGCGCCGTCGCCCCCATGCTGATCTACATCTTCATGGCCGCGGTGCTGTTCTTCCGCCCCTCCGGATTGTTTCCCGTGAAACGTTAGGGCGTGACCGTGACCGAACTGGTTGAAACCTCCTCCGCACCCGCCCTGTCCCTCGGCAGACGTCTCGAGATCGTTCCCATTGTCCTCTTCGCCGCCTTTGCGGCCGCGCCTCTGCTCGCGATGCTCTCCGGCGCGGAGGGCTATGTGCTCTCCCTCCTGACCCGGGTCATGATCTTCGGGATCGCCGCCATGTCGCTGGATCTCATCCTCGGCTACGGCGCTCTCGTCAGCTTCGGCCACGCCGCGTTCTTCGGCCTCGGCGGCTATGCAGTTGGCATCCTGGCGAGCCACGGCATCGAGGAGGCGCTGATCCAGGTGCCCGTCGCGCTCGCCGCCTCCGCCCTCTTCGCCCTCGTTACGGGGGCCATATCCTTGAGGACGAAGGGCGTGTACTTCATCATGATCACGCTCGCGTTCGGGCAGATGCTCTACTTCCTGGCCACGTCGCTTGCAGCCTATGGCGGCGATGACGGCATGACCCTGGCCTCGAGGAGCCTCCTCGCAGGCTCCACGGCTCTGGAAAACGACTTCGCCCTCTACGGATTCTGCCTGCTCTGCCTCTTCGGGGTCTATGCCTTCTCCCGGTCCTTGGTGGTATCCCGCTTCGGACGTGTCCTGCGGGGCACGCGCGAGAATGCGCTTCGCATGGAAGCCATCGGCTTCGAGCCCTTCCGCTATCAGCTCACCGCCTATGTGATCAGCGGCATGATGGCGGGGCTGGCCGGGTGCCTCCTGGCCAACCAGGCCGAGTTCGTGAGCCCGGCCTTCATGACCTGGCAGCGCTCTGGCGAGCTGATCTTCATGGTGGTGCTCGGCGGGCTGGGCTCTCTCCACGGCGCCATCATCGGAGCGGCCGCCTTCCTGCTGCTCGAAGAGTTCCTGCCCGAGATCCTGCACATGACGAGCTTCTTCCTCGCCGAGGAGACGCGGTCGCATCTTGCCGAGAACTGGAAGATGGTGTTCGGCCCCCTGCTCATCCTGATCGTGCTGTTCGTTCGGGGCGGCATCATGGGATTGCTGCGGAGGCCCCGCCATGGCTGAGCCGATGCTCGAACTTCGCAATCTGCGGAAGAACTATGGTGCGCTTGTCGTCACCGACGACGTGAGCCTTGCCGTCAATTCCGGCGAATTGCATGCGGTCATTGGCCCCAACGGTGCCGGCAAGACGACGCTGATCCACCAGATCTCCGGCATGCTGCCGTCCAACTCGGGCAAGATCCTGTTTGCCGGCGAGGACATCACGCAGCTTTCCATGCCTCAGCGGGTCGCGAAGGGTCTTGCACGCTCATTCCAGATCACTTCGATCCTTCCCGGCTTCTCCGCGCTTGAGAACGTGAGCCTCGCCATCCAGGCGCGCTCCGGCTCCAGCTTCCGTTTCTTCGGCAACGCCGCGCAGGAGCGCGCCCTGAACGAACCTGCCATGGATTGCCTCACCCATGTGGGCCTGAGCGCACGCGCTCACATCCCGGCGGGGCTTCTCTCCCATGGCGAGAAGCGCCAGCTCGAACTTGCCATCGGCCTTGCGACAGAGCCGAAGCTGCTCCTTCTCGACGAGCCCCTGGCCGGAACCGGCCACGACGAATCCCAGCGCGTCGTCGAAACCCTGCGACGCCTGAAAGGAAGGCTCACCATCGTGCTGATCGAGCATGACATGGAGGCGGTCTTTTCCCTGGCGGATCGGGTTTCGGTGCTCGTCTACGGGCGCCTGATCGCGACCGACACGCCGGAACGGGTCAGGGCCAATCCAGAGGTCCGCGCGGCCTATCTCGGCGAGGAGGAGATGGTCTGATGCTCTCGGTCCGGCACCTCCAGGCCTCCTACGGCGCGGCCCAGGTTCTCTTCGACGTCTCGCTTGACGTCGGGCCCGGCGAGGTCGTCACCCTGCTCGGGCGCAACGGCATGGGAAAGACCACAACCGTGCGCTCGATCATGGGCCTTCTGCGCCCCCGCGCCGGCGAGGTGCGCTTTGATGGTGTTGCGGTTGCGGGGCTTGCGCCCTATCGCATCGCCCAGACCGGCATCGGCCTCGTTCCCGAGGGACGACAAGTCTTCCCGACCCTGACCGTGGAGGAGAACCTCGTCGCCACCGCATCCACGCGGACGGGCTCCCGCCGCTGGACGCTCGATGCGGTCTACGAGCTGTTTCCCCGACTCAAGGAGCGGAGGGCCAATCTCGGCACGCAGCTTTCCGGCGGCGAGCAGCAGATGCTGGCCATCGGCCGCGCGCTCATGACCAACCCGAAGCTGCTCATCCTCGACGAGGCAACGGAGGGGCTGGCGCCATTGATCCGGGCGGAGATCTGGTCCTGCCTCAAGCGCCTGAAAGGCGAGCGCCAGTCGATTCTCGTCATCGACAAGAACATCGGCGCCCTGACTACCTTCGCCGACCGCCACGTGATCATCGAGAAAGGCCGCTCCGTCTGGACCGGGACGAGCGAGGAACTCCTGGGCGATCCAACCTTGAAGGATCGTTATCTCCACGTCTGAGGATAGTGCCATGGCATCCGGAAGACTCGACTATGAGGCCGAGTACAACAATCGGGCACGAGTGCCGGATCACTTGATCCATCTCGATGGTTGGGAGCAGGACGCCGCTGCCTATCGTGCAACAGCACGCTGCGAACTCAGCCTCAGCTACGGAGCAGGTGAGCGTAACCAAGTTGATCTTTTCTATCCAGAGAATGGCGACAGCGGCGGCCCTGTCGTTTTGTTCATTCATGGAGGATACTGGCAATCACGTGATAGAACATCTGTCAGTCATGTGGCTCGTGGTGCCAACATGCGGGGTCTGACAGTAGCCGTACCAAGCTACTCGCTCGCCCCCGCTGCCAATCTTGCCGGTATCATCGCCGAGATCGAAGCCGCAGCGGATTTCATCATGCGGCGCATGGACCGGCCGATCGTTGCGACGGGACACTCGGCAGGCGGCCACCTCGCGGCCTGCCTCATGGCCCGTACCTCACCATCTCTTCGCCCCGTTCGGGCAGCCATGCCAATCTCCGGCCTGTTCGATCTTCCGCCGCTCGTCGAAACGTCGATCAACAAAGCCCTCGGCCTCACGCTCGAGGAGGCGCATCGTCTCAGCCCGCTCGAATGGACGCCCCCGGGCAGCGGAAAGCTTGTTGCCGTCGTCGGGGGGGCCGAAAGCGGCGAGTTCCTGCGCCAGTCCCGCGCCATCGTCGACACCTGGGGCCGGGCTGGCGTCACGACGCGCTATCACGAGGTTCCGGAAGCTCACCATTTCAATGTCATCGCCGGACTTGCAAACCCAGCGGACCCGCTGGTGGACATCCTTGTGGAGCTTACCGAGGGAGCGTGAGCCCCTCAGACTGACGCTGTCGGCTTGGACATCAAGCGCGACGTGAAACCGGGGAGTTCAGGATGGCCCCTTTGCCCGCTCTTCTGAGCCTGATGCTCTTGAGCTGGATGCTGCCGGCCCAGGCGTCCGATGAAGCGTGGCAGGCTCTGCGGCAGGGAGGAACCGTCGCAATCCTGCGGCATGCCCGCGCTCCGGGAACTGGCGACCCGGCCGGGTTCCGGCTTGATGATTGCGCGACCCAGCGCAACCTCTCGGCCGAGGGCCGGCAGCAGGCGCAGACCATCGGCGAGCAGTTCAGAACGCGCGGGATCCCGGTGGAGCGCGTGCTCTCCAGCCGCTGGTGCCGGGCCCTCGATACCGCCCGCTTGGCATTTGGCGCCGTCACCGAGCCTTTCCCGCCGCTCGACTCCTTCTTCGGAGGACGCGAGCGGGAGGAGAGCCAGACGCAGGCCCTGCGCCAGACCGTTCAGGAATGGCGCTCGCGCGGCGTGCTCGTGCTGGTTACCCATCAGGTCAACATCACAGCCTTGACCGGTGTCTTCCCGAGCGAAGGCGAGGCGCTCGTGCTGAGGCCGAGGCCTGGAGCTGGATTCGACCTGATCGGGCGCATCAGGTTCTGAGAGTCTCAGACATCCGCGCGAAGCTGCTCGGCCACGCCCTGGCTCATGTAGGGGTGGCCTGCCTCGTTAAGGGCGCGATCCAGGGCCTCGACGGCCACAAGGATCTTTGTGAGCTCCTCCGCCATCTCGACGGAGGGAAGCGGCGCCTCGGAAATCTGGCGCGCCATTTCCCGGCGCCGCTTCACAAGGCTCTCGCGCGCAGCGATCAGTTCCTGGATCTCCTCGGACGTCATTGGCTCCTCATGATCAGAATGGCTTTCTGGGATAAGTCCTTTTCATTCGGATCGGTTCACATCGGGTCACCGCTCCAGGCGATCCAGCAACCCGAGGATGAGCCGGTAGCGCTCATCGGGATCATCATCGGAGGCGTCATGGATAAGCCTCTCGCCGCTCCATCGGAGATTGCCCTGCGCTTCCTCGATCATGGCTTGTAGGGGCAGATCCTCCGCCGCACCAGGCCGGAAGCTCAGGGCTATGGCTTGCGGACCGGCATCGATGCGCGCGATCCTCAGGCGCAGGCATCGATGCTTCAGGCCAGCGAGCCTCACGAGATTTTGCACCTCGTCGGGCATGGGACCGAGGCGGTCCTCGATTTCCGACTCGAGGTCGTCGGCGGTTTCCGACGAGTCGATCCGCGCAAGGCGGGCATAAAGGTTGATCCGGACCTCCGGCTCGCTGACATACTCCTCCGGGATCCTGCCGACGAGGCCGATGTTGATCTCCGGCGTCCAGTCGGGCTCTGCCTCACCACGCAGGGCACGCCTGAGCATGTGCTGATAGAGATCCGCACCGATCAGCTTGACATGGCCGCTCTGCTCCTCCCCGAGAAGCGTCCCCGCTCCTCGCTGGTCGAGGTCGCGCGCGCTGATGGCGAAGCCGGCGCCTAACCTGTCGAGCGTTTCCAGAGTCCGCAGCCGCTTCTCCGTGGCTTGAGACAAGGCCTCGCCGGGTTCCGTCAGGAGATAGGCTGCTCCTCGAACGCGACCGCGCCCCACACGTCCGCGGAGCTGATGCAACTGCGAGAGCCCGAAACGGTCTGCGCGCCAGACCAGCATGGTATTGGCGCGCGGAACATCGAGCCCGCTTTCGATGATGTTGGTTGCCAGCAGCACGTCACCCTCGCCGTCGGCAAAGCGGACCATCGCCTCGTCCGCCTCGGCCGGAAGCATCTGGCCATGGGCGATCAGGATGTCGAGCTCCGGGACAAGTTGGGCGAGCCTGGCGCGCATGGGCTCGATGTCCTCCACCCGCGAGCAGACGACGAAGCTCTGCCCTCGCCTGCGCCGTTCCCGCATGAGCGCCTCGCGGACGCTGACGGGATCGAAAGGCATGAGGAAGGTGCGGATGGGCTGTCGCCTGGCCGGAGGCGTCGCGATGACGCTCAGATCCTGCAATCCGACGAGCGCAGCCTGCAGGGTCCGAGGGATCGGCGTCGCGGTCAGGGTGAGAACATGTCCTTCAGAGGCCATGTTCTGCAGCTTCGCCTTGTGCGCGGCTCCGAACTTCTGCTCCTCGTCGATGATGACGAGGCCGAGATCCTTGAATGCGACACCTTTGGCCGCTAGGGCATGGGTGCCGATGACGATCCGGATGGACCCGTCCCTCAGCCCTTTCTTGACGGCTCTCGCTTCCGCCGGGCTCACCAGACGCGAGAGATGTGCGACCTCAATCTCAAGTCCGGCGAAACGGCGCTGAAAGCTTCTGACGTGCTGTCGGACCAGTACCGTGGTCGGGGCAATCACTGCCACCTGCTTGCCTGCCAATGCGGCGGCTGCGGCTGCACGCAGCGCGACCTCCGTCTTGCCGAATCCGACATCGCCGCAGACCAGCCGATCCATCGGATGTCCCGAGGCGAGATCGTCGAGCACATCCTCGATGGCGCGCTGCTGATCCGGCGTCTCAGAATAGGGAAACCGGGCTACGAAACGCTCGTACGCGCCACTTGGCGGCACGAGCGGCTGAAGCCTCTTGGACCGGCGAGCCTCGACAAGGTGCTTCAGCCGCTCGGCAGTGTCGCGAATCTCCGCCTCGATCCTCTCGCGGCGCGCCGTCCAGGCATCGCTCTTCAGCCTGTCCAGGGAGATGGAGGACGACATCGCTCCATAGCGCCAGACGCGATCCATCTCCATTGCCGGAACCATCAGGGTCGTATTGCCGGCGTAACCGAGCCTGATCGCATCACCTGTGCCTGCTGCGCCTGCCGTTATCGTCTCGATGCCGTCAAGGGAGCCGATGCCGTGCTCGGTGTGAATGACCGCATCGCCGATCTGAAAGGCGATGTCGTGCAATGGGGAGGTGCCCGAGCCGTTCTCCTGCTCCAGCCCTGTCTCGGCGCGGCTTCCAAGGACGGAGGCTGCGGTGATGACGGCGATTTCCCCACGCTCATCGACGAAGCCGTCCTTCAGGTTCGACACGAGTGCGAACCAGCCATTCTCCCGTCCATGGACGACATCGCTCCACCGCTCGACTGCCGCAACGCTCGCCTGCAGCCGCTGGACCCTTCGCCTCAATCTGTTCAGGTCGCCTCTCGTCGCGGCGGACAGCACGATCTTCCGTCCGGCCTCCTGCTGGGTGCGCAGGAACTCCGTCAGGGCGCGAGTCGGATTGGAGGTCGTCGCAAATCGCGGCACGGTCATCTGCGCTGCATCGGCCTGTTCAGCCCGGTGGATGAGGACGAGGCGCCGCTGGGACAGAAGCCTTGTCCATTCCGAGTCCTGGACGAAGAGCCGTTCAGGAGCAACTCCCGAGCCCGGAGCCGCTCCATCCGGGCGAGCGCTCCTGCGAGCCTCATAGGCCTCTCCGACCTGCTCCAGGATGAGCTGGCGGCGCCCTTCCGCTCCTGCTTCGACCACCATTGCAGCGTCCGGCCAGTAGTCGAAGACGGTATCGAGGTGGGAGTAGTAATCCGGCAGCCGGTGTTCCATGCCATCGAAGCGATCAAAGGATGCGTCGGGATCGCCGCTATTCGGCACGATCACCTCGGAGGCAGGCTCCAGCAGCAGGCTGTCGACGTTGGACTCCGTGCGCTGGGAAACGGGATCGTAGGTGCGGATGGCAAGGATGGTCTGGCCATCATGTTCGACGCGACAAGGCGTGGCGCCGCTGGCCGGATACAGGTCGACCACCTGACCGCGGATCGCCGCTTCTCCGGGCTCGTCCACCCGCTCGTCGAGAATGTATCCCGTGCGGGACAGGAAGAGCTGAATGCTCTCAGGCGAGAACGCTTCCCCCGTTCGAAGACAATAGGCAGAGGCCTCGACGATGTCGCGGGGCGGCACCCGCTGGAGGATGGCGGCGGCGCTCGTCACGAGCAGACGTGGGCCCTTTTGGGCCCGCAGCATGTGCCGAAGCACCGACAGGCGCTGCCCCATCGCTTCGCGCGAAGGCGACACGCGGTCATAGGGAAGACAATCCCATGGCGGGAGAAGATGGAGTTCAAGATCCGGCGCGAGGCTCTTCAAGGCGAGTGCCAGCTGCCCGGCACGGCGCTCCCCTTCGGCGACATAGATGAAGCTTCCCGAGCCGGCAGCGGCAATCTGCTCAAGCAGCCTGACGGCATGAAGGCCGATGGACGGAGGCAGGCTGAGATCGATCCGCCGGATGTCCTGCGGGGGAGCGGGCGTCACCTGCATGGGCAACTCGCATGAAGAGAGAAGGTTGGGACAGGGTACAACGCCCCTCAGCCCTCCCAGTTGCAGCGCCAGGCGGGTTGCGCGCAGCACTTTGTAAACCAAGATCGCCCATAGTCTGGGGCATGACCTACCGGCATGCCAACTCCCTCCGCCTCAGCCTTGTCCTTCTCGCTGGCCTATGGTTTGCGGGGATCGCTGAGGCACAGCAGATCACCCCGGAGATCCCGCCTCCGGCTGCGCCGGCGCCTGCATCGACAAACGCCACCCTGCGGCACAAGGCTGCAGCCTCGCCTGCGACCAAGGTATCGGAGCAGCCGAGCCGCCCTGCGGTACTGCCAGTGAACATCTCGCAGGATACCCGGCCCACGCTTGACCCTGCCACCTTCATCAACACCATGCGGGCGGCATGGACCTACAAGCGCATTGCCGAGGCGGGCGGTTGGCCGACCCTGCCGCCGGGGACGGTGCTGAAGGCCGGGGACAAGAGCCCCCTCGTCGCCGTCCTCCGGCAGCGCCTTGCACTCGAAGGCGACCTGCCTGCGGGCTCGACGGCAAACACGGTTTTCGACGGCGAGTTGTCGGAAGCCGTCAAACGATTCCAAGCGAGGCACGGATTGCCGGAAACCGGAGCCGTGCGGGCCAGGACGTTGCAGGCAATCAATGTGCCCGCCCTCACCCGTCATCGTCAGCTCACCGCATCGGCCCAGCGGCTCGCAGGCTCGACCTTTGCTTTCGGCGACCGCTATGTCGTGGTGAACATTCCTTCCGCGGCAGTGGAAGCGGTAGAGCGCGGTGAGGTGGTGAGGCGCTATGTGGCCGTCGTCGGAAAGACGGACCGCCCCTCGCCCACGGTGGAAACGCGCATCACCGCCGTCAATCTCAACCCGACCTGGACGGTCCCGGTGTCGCTGATCAGGAAAGACATCATCCCCCATGTGCGCAAGGATCCGGCCTATCTCGAGAAGATGAAGATCCGCATTCTCGATGCGAAGGGGCAGGAGGTCGATCCGAAGACCCTCGACTGGTCGACGGAGAGCGCCGTGAACTACACGCTGCGCCAAGACTCGGGTGCGATCAACTCGCTCGGGCAGATCCGTATCGACATGCCGAACAAGCACGCCGTCTACATGCACGACACACCAAAGAAGCAGCTTTTTGCGCAAGATGCGCGTTTTCACTCGTCGGGTTGCGTGCGTGTTGCGGATGTGGTCGGTTTTGCCGAATGGCTGCTGCGTGACACCGGCGGCGCATCCGGAAAGTGGACCAAGTCCAGCATCGACGCCGCCATCGCCAGCACGGAACGTCAAGACATTCGCCTGAGCAAGCCGGTTCCCGTAGCGTGGGTTTACCTGACGGGCTACGCTACCCCGGACGGCATGGTTCATTTCCGTGACGACGTCTACGGCCTCGACGAGCCGAAGGCCGACCCGAGCCTCGACCTGCAAGCCGTCGACGTGCCGGCAACGGCATCGATCAAATCCAAACGTCTTTGATTCAGAGACTTTTCCTGCGCAGGAGCCGGCCGGAAGAAGGGACTGGCATGCGGGACTTGCGGCACTCGAAGATCGCATCCTGCAGCAGGTCGACGGCGGCATCGGCTCGAGCGCGGGCAATCGCGATGAAGGCGGGATCGCGCTGCGAAAAGCGGTCCGCAGCCTGCGCCAAATGCCTGCAGCGCTCGGCGACGATGCGGCGGGCCTCCTTCAAGCGCGGGCTCGACGCCTCTCGGCCGGCCATCTCGTCGCAGTACCGCAGAACATCCGCAGCCAGATCCTCACCCGCATAGAGACCGGAATAGTTGCGGATGAGACCGCGGATCAAAGCGAAGGAGCAGCGGATCTCCTGCCGTATCATCGTGTCGTTGCTCATCGCGTCCTTCCGAAAGGCACCAGGGTCCTGCCTGCATCGGCGATGATCTGGATATGACCGAAGGATGTCTAAGAAGTCGTTAGCCCCTCTTTTCGGATGCCAGCACGACTGAAGCCTTCGGCGGCGCAGCTTCTGTCTCGCGCTCCGTGACACTGGTCGGAGAAGTCCAGACCTTCTCCAGGAGCGGACCTGCGACGATCCCTGCGACGAATGCGAATGCCGCAAGGATCAGGCCGACACGTCCGCAAAGGGCCAGCGCATCTTTGACTGCCATCTGCAAGCCTCCCGTCTGTCACGATTCGAAAGACTTTATGAAACTGTCTCAGCCCGACCAATAGAGGGACGCATCGGCTTTGGGATGCAAGGCGCAGTCGAACGTCAGCATCATCTGAGAAGCTTCGGAACAAACAGCGTTTTTGGAGATATCCTCAGGCTGGAAATATTTTTGTTGCGCGCCAGACGATTGCCATGATTGCCTGCGTCGCAACACTATACGATGGCGGAACAGCAGTTCGGCCTGCTCTTGACAAAGACTTCCGACCTCAAGTCGCACCTTTTCGGCAGCGGAGCGTGCCTGAACATTTCGCTTCCGCAGGATTTGACCATGACACGCCAGGAGTTGTCGCGATGCCCGTCTCCGCTGCCTACTCGCCTTCAGCCAAGCACCAGGATCTCGGCCCCGACTTCTACGATATCGTCCAGGCGGCACGCTTTCCGCAGCACGTCCTGCGTTACAGGAACCAGCGCTGGGCTGCCCGGGTAGGGCTCGATTCCCTCACTGACGAGGAGTGGATCGACCATTTCGGCCGGTTCACTCCCCTTCCCGGCAGCCTGGAGCAGCCGCTCGCCCTGCGATATCACGGGCATCAGTTTCGCACCTACAACCCCTACCTGGGCGATGGACGCGGCTTCTTGTTCGCGCAGCTCCGCGATGCAAAGGATGGCAGGCTGCTCGACCTCGGCACGAAGGGAAGCGGGCAGACGCCCTGGTCGCGGCACGCGGACGGACGTCTCACCTTGAAAGGCGGCGTGCGGGAGATCCTGGCAACCGAAATGCTGGAAGCGCTCGGCGTCGAGACATCCAAGTCCTTCAGCCTGATCGAAACCGGGGAGGAGCTCGAGCGCGGCGACGAACCTTCCCCTACCCGCTCGTCGGTTCTGGTCCGCCTCAGCCACTCGCACGTCCGGATCGGGACGTTCCAGCGCTTCCTCTATCTCAGCGAAAGCCACAACATCAGCAGGCTACTCGACTACACGATTCAAACCTACATGCCCGAGGCCTGGCGCGAGGAAGAGCCAGCCCGTGCAGCCGCCTTTCTCGAAGAGGTCTGCCGCCGCGTGGCGTGCATGGGCGCGCAATGGATGGCGGCCGGGTTCGTGCACGGCGTTCTCAACACCGACAACATCAACGTGACGGGCGAGAGCTTCGACTACGGTCCATGGCGCTTCCTGCCCTACTATGAGCCCGGCTTCACCGCGGCCTACTTCGACGAAACCGGGCTCTATGCTTTCGGCAGGCAGCCGGACACCCTGCTGTGGAACCTGTTTCGCCTCGCGGAATGCCTGCTGCCCTTGGCGGAGCAGAGCGCCCTGGAGCAGGCGCTGTCCGCCTTCGAGCCGGCGCTCCACCGCGCCTTCGCAGACGCCATCCTGCGCCGTCTTGGACTCCAGTCCGAGAGCTTCGAACGGGACGGAGCCCTCGCCAAAGCCCTCTGGACCTTCCTTCATGAGACGAAGGCGCCTTTCGAGCAGGTTTTCTTCGATTGGTATGGCGGTGAGGCGAGCGCCGGGCGGGCGGCGCATAGCCCCGCGGCGGATCACTATGCTCAGACCCCCTTCCAAGCCGTTCGCGCTGCCTTCCAGAGCTTCGCTCCTGCGCCCGGGATCAAGCTCGACCATCCTTACTTCGCACGTCCAGTGCCCTGCACGATGCTGATCGACGAGGTCGAGGCTGTTTGGTCTCCGATCGCCATGGACGACGATTGGTCGTCCTTCCAGAGTAAGATCATGGAGATCCGAGTCATGGCTGAAGCTTATGAGACCGGGCCGGAGATATGAGGCTAAGCGCTCATGGTTTAGCTTGACGATCGGCACGAAAGCCGAAGTACTACCCAGTATAGCTCCTCCAGTATCTTCATATATAGCCACGTTAACAGCAAACTTGGCAATAGGTTCCCAAACTGCCAAGTCCTAAATTTCGACATACGGAGGGAACGTTATTCCTATACCTGCGTCTATTAGCCAACCGAGCCGTCATGAGGCGGCTTATTTTCAGTATTGGCTCCAACGTAGGTGAACACCATGAAGCGTTCGCATGCTCTCTCTTTGTCTAGCGCCGCCCTGCTCCTTGCCATGGCGGCTCCGGCCTATGCTCAAAGCTTCGGTCCCGGGCAGCAATGCGTGCCTGCCGTGGCCGATCCTTCCATCTACCACAACTGCCGTCTTCGCATCGTCGCGGGGCAGGAGGTTTGCCGTTGCTCCATCAGACCGTTGGCCCAGCAAAGGCTTGAGCTACTGAGGAACCGAGGCGATGTCGATGCGACGGCGACCGGCTCCGTCAACGGCCGTCCGGTAATCGTCCCCGGCTCCGGAGGCTCCTCCGGTGGCGGCACGCTCGGAAGCTCCGGCAGCGGCGGCGGCACCCAGGGTCCGGGCCGCGGCGGCGCTGTCGCCGACAACGGCAATTCGGGCAAGGGCACCAATGGCGGCACCGGCACCTCGACGGATGACGGCGGCACGACCGGCAGCACCGGTGGAACCGGCGGCTCGACCGGCAACGGCAGCTCTGGCGGTAGCGGCAAGGGCTCCGGCAATGGCAATAACGGTCAGGGCAATGCGGGCGGCCACGGCAACAACGGGCACGGAAACGACGACGACGGCAACGACGCGTCCAACCCCGGCGGCTCGAACAACGGCGATGGCACCGACCAGGACGGGCCGGCCGGGAACGGCGGCGGCAACGGTGGTGGCAAAGGCGGTGGCAAGGGTGGCGACAAGCACTAAGACGCCCTAGCGACAGCCCAAAGCCCCTGACGATGGATATCGTCAGGGGCCTATTTTATCGGAGGTGACCGGCGAAGATAAGCTGGCGCAACGCAGCCCTGCCCCTCGCGAAGAATCAGGCAAAAGCCGCGTGGCAGGCCCGCTCGTAAACCTCTTGGTAGCGGGAGGCGGATCGATCCCAGCCATGGGGCCGCTTCATCGCCGCGCGACGCATGGCAATCAGGCGGGACCGAGAGCGGAAGGTATCGAGGCCCCGCTTGATGGCATCTTTGAACCGGTTGAGGGACGGCTCGCCGAACAGGAACCCGTTGACACCATCCTCGATCGTGTCGGCCAGACCGCCCGTGCGGTGCGCGATGGGCAGCGAGCCGAAGCGCTGCGCATACATCTGGCTCAGACCGCAGGGCTCGAAGCGCGATGGCATCAGAAGAAAATCGCTGCCGGCATACATGCGGCGGGCATCGCCCTCGTCGTAGCCGATCTTCACGCCGATGGAACCGGGATGGCGTCCTGCCAGGGCCTGCAGTTCGGCCTCGAAGCGCGGCTCGCCCTGGCCGATGAAGGCAATCTGCCCACCCTGCGATACGATGGTCTCGGCGGCGGAGATCGCCAGATCGACACCTTTCTGATGCACGAGCCGCGACACGACGGCGAAGAGCGGGCCCGTGTTGAGGGCAAGACCGAAACTCCTGCGAACGCTCTCCGCATTGGCGCGCTTGCCGCGGCAGTTCTCGGCCGAGAACCGGCTGACCAAGTAGGGGTCGGTACTCGGATCCCAGCTCTCGTCGATGCCATTGATGATGCCGTCGAGCCGCCCCTCCTCGGCGCGGGCGCGCAGGAGCCCATCGAGACCGCAGCCGAATTCGGGCCGCGTGATCTCCTGCGCATAGGTGGAACTCACCGTCGTGATATGGGACGAGTAGTAGATCCCTGCCTTCAGGAAGGACACCTTGCCGTAGAACTCCACACCCTCGATGTGGAAGGCCGCATCGGGAATGCCCAGATGCGAGAGGCGGCTGCGCTCGAAATTGCCCTGATAGGCGAGATTGTGAATGGTCAGGATGGTGGGAATGCGCTGTCCACGCCATGCCAGATAGGCGGAGGCAAGGCCCGACGGCCAGTCGTTCAGGTGAAGCAGGTCCGCACGCCAGAGCGGATCGCCATTGCCGCTGGCGATATCGGCGGCGGCGAGCCCGAGACGCGCGAAACGAATGTCGTTGTCGCACCAGTCGACGCCGAAGCTGTCGACATAGGGCGAGCCGTCCCGGTCGTAGAGTTCCGGGCACAGGAGAACGTAAACGATCAGGCCGTCGCGCGTCATTGCGCGGCCGAGGCTGCAGGCCGGAATGCCGTAGGAGGCCGACAGCCTCGCGACCTCTTCAACGGCTCCGATCTGCGACAGAACCTGACGGTAGCCAGGGATGAGGATGCGCACGTCGTAATGATGGCGCAACGCGCGCGGAAGCGCGGCCGAGACCTCGCCGAGACCGCCGGCTTTGATGTAGTCAGAGATTTCGGATGTGACGAAAAGAATGGACTGGCGCCGCGTGACGGAAATCGATGGCTGGGAACTGCACTGCAGTTCGGCATGCGCCATGGTCGAGACAGCCGAACCGGCGTCCAGTTGATATGATTCCAGCATGTTCGCTCAGAGGCGCGTTCCCGACACGACCCCCCGCGCCATAGGCAGTCGGCCTTTTAACTCGCTGCCTCCAAGTGTGGTTCCACAGGAATTTGAAAAAATTACTGGTTAGCTCGAAAGGATATCGGCCTGCCTCCGAGTGCGTGAACAAGGTTACGCAAAAAGCTTGGCTGTTTTTTCACGCAAGCCGGAACATTGATCCGTCATGCTCGTTCGCAAGTGCCTCCCCCTTGCTTCCGGAGATCCAATGCGGCGCGTTCACTCAATGCCCTTCGGGGCTGAGATAACACCCGACGGTGTTCGCTTTACCTTATGGGCACCAACAGCTCGCGAGGTCAGCCTCGTTCTCGACGATGCCGAATTGCCCCTGGAGGCGGCAGGCGACGGCTGGTACCGGCATGTTGCCAAGAATGCCGGCGATGGAAGCCGCTACGGCTACAAGATCGACGGCAATCTCGTGGTGCCCGATCCGGCGTCGCGCTTCCAGCCCGACGATGTCCACGGGCTGAGCCGCGTCGTCGACCCCGGCGCCTATGCCTGGTCGGACATGGCATGGGCCGGACGACCTTGGGAGGAGACCGTTCTTTATGAGATCCATGTGGGGACGGCGACCCCTGAAGGAACCTATGCCGGACTTATGGCCAAGCTCGATGCTCTGCGCGATCTCGGCGTCACCGCGATCGAACTCATGCCCATCGGCGAGTTTCCGGGCCGGCGGAACTGGGGCTACGACGGCGTTCTCCCCTACGCTCCCGATGCGGCCTACGGCAGCCCGGAGGACCTGAAGCGCCTTGTCGAGCACGCCCATGAACTCGGCCTCATGGTTTTTCTCGATGTGGTTTACAACCATTTTGGACCTTCCGGGAATTACCTTCACGCCTATGCCAAAAGCTTCTTCACGGAGCGCCATCCAACACCCTGGGGCGCAGGCATCAACGTGGACGGAGACGGCAGCCGAGTGGTGCGCGACTTCCTTGTTCACAATGCGCTCTACTGGCTGGAGGAGTACCACATCGACGGCCTGCGTTTCGATGCGGTCCATGCCATCACGGATGACGGCAAGCCTCACTTCATTGAAGAGCTCGCAGCAAGAATCCGTCAGGCCATCCCGCATCGGCAGATCCACTTGGTGCTCGAGAACGAGGCCAACCAAGCGCGCTGGCTTGAGCGCGACGCGGACAGGAAGCCGAGGCTGCACACGGCGCAATGGGCCGACGATATCCACAATTCATGGCACGCCCTGCTGACGGGAGAAAATGAAGGCTACTACGAGGACTATGCCGACCGGCCGCTCCAGCATCTTGCACGGGCGCTCGCGGAAGGTTTCGCCTACCAGGGCGATCCTTCGCCGCACAAGGATGGCGTGCCTCGCGGTGAGCCGTCAGGGCACCTGCCGCCATCGGCCTTCGTCTCGTTCCTGCAGAACCACGACCAGGTGGGAAACCGGGCTTTCGGCGAACGCCTCTCGCATCTCGTCTCACCGGAACGGCTGGAGCTTGCTCGCGGCATCTTCCTTCTCTCGCCACACATCCCGCTTCTCTTCATGGGCGAGGAATGGGCGGCCTCGACACCGTTCCAGTTCTTCGTAGACTTCGAAACCGAACCGGACCTTGCCAAGGCCGTCCGGGACGGGCGCCGGGGTGAGTTCAAGCGCTTCAAGGCCTTCTCGGATCCGGAGATGTCGCAGCGCATTCCCGATCCGACAGACAGGGCGACCTTCGAGCGCTCGAAGCTCATATGGGAAGAAGCAGACAGATCTCCTCATCGCGACATCCTCGCCACAACGCGCCGGCTGCTTGAGATACGCCATGCCGAGATCGTGCCGCTCCTCAAGAGCAGCTACCGCGGTTCGCAATACCGCATCTCGTCTGACAGAATCATCGAGGTTACCTGGAGTTTCGTGGACGGAGGGCTCCGCCTGATTGCAAATTTCGGTGACGCTGCCGCGTCTCAGAGCTATGAATCGAGCGATCGTGTTCTGTGGTCCAGCCGAGGTGCCGGTCTGTCGGGAACTGACATTGAGCTTCCCTCCTGGAGTGCCGTGATAATGAAGGGAAATCCTGCATGAGCAAGCTGAACGCTCTGCTGGAGCGGATGGCCGCCCTTGTCGGTATCTCCACTGACTACACGGATGCTTTCGGCAACCGCATCGAAACAACCTCGGAGACGCGCGAGGCGTTGCTTTCGGCCTTAGGGCTCGACATCACGTCGGAAAGTGGGGCTCTGGAGAGTCTGGCGCGTCTGGAACGCCTAAAATCGGGAGCGATCCCGGCTGTGATTCCGGTCGAGGCCGACAAGGGGTCCAAGATCAAACTGCGGATTCCGCAGGATGCGCTGGCATGGACGATCCTCGAGGAAAGCGGCGCCACGCATGAGGGGCGGCTCTCGACGAGTGGTGCCATCGACATTCCGGCTCTTCCCATGGGCTACCACCGCCTGCTCCTCGGCGAGATCGAGGCGACCATCATCGCGGCTCCGGCCCGATGCTGGGAGCCCGATGCCTTGCAGGGCGAGGCGCGGTTCTGGGGCATGACTGCCCAGGTCTACTCCCTGCGATCCGAGCGCGATTTCGGCATCGGCGACTACACGGATGTGGCGCTTGCAGCCGGGGCTGTCGGAGAACTCGGCGGGGCCTTCCTGGGGCTCAGCCCGGTGCATGCACTCTTTGCGGCCGACCGTTCGAAGATATCGCCTTATTCTCCCTCCTCGCGCCTCTTCCTCGAGTCCATCTACGTCGATCCGACAGCGGTCGAGGGCTACGAGGTGAGCGGAGCCCGCGCGCTGCTCGACACGCCCGAGATGCAGTTGCGCCTTTCCAAGAGACGCCAGGCTCAGCTCATCGACTATGCGGAGGTTTGGGCCGTCAAACGGCCGCTGCTCGATGCTTTGTGGGCGTGGTTCCGCAGGTCCGGCGACACCTCCGGTTTCGAGGAGTTTCGCAAGGCTGGCGGCGAGGCTCTGGAAGCCCATGCCACCTTCGAAGCGCTTTCTGAGCATTTCCGTGAACAGGGCCGCTTCTGGATCGGCGAATGGCCCGAGGCCTACCGCTCCATCCGGTCGGACGAGGTCGGGCGCTTCCGCTCCGAGCAAGGGGAACGGGTCGCCTTTCATGCTTGGCTGCAATGGCTTGCCGATCGCCAGCTCGGCGAGGCCGCTGAGCGTGCCCGTGCCGCTGGCCTCGTTATCGGCCTCTACCGCGATCTCGCCGTCGGTGCGGATGGCGGCGGCTCGGAGATCTGGTCGACGCCGGAGCGCTACGCACCAAAGCTCTCCATCGGGGCGCCTCCCGATCCCCTTGGGCCGCAGGGGCAGGACTGGGGATTGCCGCCCTTCAATCCCCTGACTCTGGAAGAGCAGGGCCTTGCGGCCTTCCGAGACCTGGTGTCCTCCAACATGCGCCATGCCGGAGCGATCCGGATCGACCATGCCTTCCAGCTTCAACGCCTGTTCCTAATCCCGTCCGGAGCCCCGGCCTCGCACGGTGCCTATGTGGATTATCCTTTCGAGGCCATGCTGGCGGTTCTGCGCGTGGAGAGCCACCGCGCCCGCTGCCTCGTCATCGCAGAGGATCTCGGCACGGCGCCGGAAGGCTTCTCCGACGCCATCATGGAATCCGGGGTCCTGAGCTATCGGGTCCTGCCCTTTGAACGCGAGGGCTCCGCATTCAAGGCTCCGGGCCGATACCCCCGCTCGGCCATGGCCGTGATCTCAACTCACGACCTGCCAACTTTCACCGGTTGGTGGCAGGGCCTCGACATCGATCTGCGCCAGACCCTCGGCATCTTCGATCCCCAAACCGCCGCTGGCGAACGCGCCTCGCGAAAGGCAGACAAGCAGCATCTGACGGAGGCGCTTGCACGCGAGGCACTTCTCCCATCGCCTCTCGTTCCCGAGAACCCGCCGCTGGAGGCGACTGTGCGCTATCTCGCGCGCACCTCCTCCGTACTCACGGCTCTGCAGATCGAGGATGCCTCGGGCGAGTTGAACCAACCCAACATGCCAGGCATGGATGCCGGACACCCCAACTGGCGTCGGCGCCTCTCCAACACCATCGAGACCATCGCCGCCCCCAACAGCCGGCTCTCCAGACTTGCCGCGGAGCTCGCTGAGGAAGGGCGGGATCTTCGCGGACGTCGCAACATGCTCGCCGCGCCGCCACCCAGGGCGACCTACCGCCTGCAGTTCCACAAGGACTTCACGTTCGACGATGCGGTGAAGATCGTCCCCTACCTCGCGAAGCTGGGGATCAGCCACGTGTATTCGTCGCCTATTCAGAAGGCGGCGCCGGGCTCCACCCATGGCTACGACATCGTCGATCATTCCGTCATCAACCCGGAACTCGGAGGAGAGGACGGATTCCGCCGTTTCTCCGCAGCCCTGAAGGAGCACGGTCTCAAGCTCCTGCTCGATATCGTGCCGAACCATATGGGCGTGGGCGGGCAGTCCAACCGCTGGTGGCTTTCGGTTCTCGAATGGGGACGACTGTCGCCTGTGTCCCAAGCCTTCGACATCGACTGGGAGCGCCCGGGGGCTGGAGGCAAGCTGATCGTACCGTCGCTCGGAGGCCTCTACGGCGAGGTTCTCGAACGAGGCGAGCTCCAGCTGAAGTTCGATCCTGAGGAGGGGAGCTTCAGTGTCTGGCATTGGGAGCATCGCTTCCCGATCTGCCCCAGGACCTATCCTATGGTTCTGGACCATGCCCTGGCCACCCTTTCCGATCAGGCCGAATCCGGCAGGCTGCGCAAGCTGACCGAGCGCCTGCGCTCCGCCGCAGCCCAAGCCTTGCCGGAGCATTTGGAGGACGGCGAGAGCCTCAAGCGTGAGCTGGCGGAGGCATCGCGCCCCCTGCTCGAGGCCATCGACCATGCCGTCAAGATCTTCAACGGCACCCCCGGCGAATCCGAGAGCTTCAACAGCTTGCACCGCCTTCTCGAGGCACAGGCCTACCGCCTCTGCTACTGGCGCGTGGCATCGAGCGACATCAACTATCGCCGCTTCTTCGACATCAACACGCTCGCCGGCATCCGCGTCGAGATCCCGGAGATCTTTGAGAAGACGCACGAGCTCATCGTCCGACTTGTGGATGAGGGGCACGTCCACGGCTTGCGGATCGATCACATCGACGGCCTCGCCGACCCGGAAGGCTATGCCCGCGCCCTTCAGGACCGGGTCGGGCCAGGCTTCTATGTGGCGGTGGAGAAGATCCTCGAACCCGGAGAGAAGCTTCGCTCCTGGCCGGTCGCCGGCACCTCCGGCTACGATATTCTCAATGTGATCGACGGCGTGCTGGTGGATCCAGCCGCAGGCGAGATCCTGGAGCGCATCTACCGCGATGCATCCGGGCTGCAAGGCTCCTACGAGGAGTTGCTGCGGCAGGCGAAGGTCGAGATCACCGAAAAGAACTTTGCCAGCGAACTGGAAGTCCTCGTCTCGGACATCAGAGGGATCGCTGATGCATGCAGGCGCACGCGCGACTACACTGCCTTCTCCCTGCGCCGCGCCCTCGTCGAGATCATCGCTGCCTTCCCGGTCTATCGCAGCTATCTCAGACATGAGACGCCGGCCGCCGAGGACCTGGAACTCATCGAGCGAACGGTTGCAGCTGCCAAGGAGTCCAGCACCCTCCCCGACCGCAGCGTGCACGACTTCATCGCTGCGACGCTGCTCGGGCGGAGCGAATCTGCCGACATCGAGGACGTCCGGCGCTTCCGCCGCCGCTTCCAGCAGCTCACAGGTCCCGTCATGGCCAAGAGCCTGGAGGACACCCTCTTCTACCGCTACGGCCGCCTGATCGCACTCAACGAGGTGGGCGGTGACCCGGGCCATTTCGGTCTTACTCCGGAGGCCTTTCACGAGACCAATGCAGACCGCGCCCGCCATTGGCCGCATACCATAATCGGCACCACCACCCACGACACGAAGCGGGGGGAAGATGCCCGCGCGCGGCTGCTCGCCCTCTCCGAGGATCCGGAGGAATGGGCAAAGGCTCTCGCTCTTTGGGAGGACGTCGTCTCGCCTCACCTGTCGGATGTGAACGGCGCACCGGCACCGGACGCGAACGATCGTGTGATCCTGCTGCAATCCCTCCTCGGCGCGTGGCCGCTTGAGCTTCTGGACAGAACCGACGAGCAGCAACTGGCCTCCTTCCGCACGCGTATGGAAGCATATCTGACCAAGGCCCTGCGGGAGGCGAAGCGGCATACCAGCTGGATCGACCCGAACGCGGCCTACGAAGCTGCAGCCATGAAGCTTCTCCATGCCGTGCTCGACGCGAAGGGCGCCTTCATCGAGCGCTTCCGGCCGCTCGCGCGGCGCCTCGCCTTGCTGGGCGCCCTGAACGGGCTCTCACGGACCGTCCTCAAGCTCACGCTTCCGGGGGTGCCGGATATCTATCAAGGCACCGAGTTCTGGGACTTCTCTCTGGTCGACCCGGACAACCGGCGCCCGGTCGATTACAGGGCCCGCTCGGTGGCCCTAAGCGCAGAGGCCCCTCTGGACACACTCTTGGCAAGCTGGCCCGATGGGAGGATCAAGCAGAGGATCACGGCACAGATACTCCATGACCGCGCACAAGCCCCTTTGCTCTATGCGGAAGGCGATTATCGGCCGCTCCTTGCCACTGGCCGCAGGGCCGAACATCTCCTCGTCTATGTGCGTCGGCACGGAGGGGAGGAATTGGCTGTGATCGTGCCTCGGCTCTGGGCCACGCTCGAGCCAGGGGACAGCCTGTCCGTCGATCCGGAAGCATGGGGCGATACCATGATCGACCTGCCGCGGGGAGGATGGAGGAATGTGATAACAGGCGAGGAGTTCCTTCTCCAAGATGCGAGTTGCGCCATTTCGAACCTCCTGAAGCCCCTGCCCTTCGCCGTGCTCAGGAGGAGCGGCGGCGGCATGAAAGGGTGAGCGTGGGAGGAGGCTCGATGTGTCCCAATGCGTCTGGTCTGCTGCCGCCTCCGCTCCATAATGAGGTCCTCCGAACCGAACGAGGCACATTGGAGCCGGCAGCGCTCCGCCTTGGATAGAGCCCGCACATGGAAGGGGATGCCAGCATGGATCAGCACCGGAGTGGATCGCAGAGCGCGGCAGTGCGCCCGGCCGAGCCGCAGACGGTTGCCGAGATCGTCAATTCAGGCGATCCCTTCTCCGTGCTCGGCCCGCACGAGGTCTCCCCCAATCGCTGGGAGATCCGTGCGATCTTGCCGGAAGCCGATGCTGCAGCGATCCTCGACCGCGACGGGGTGACCGTTCTTGCGCCGATGGAGAAGCGGCTCCCGGACGGCTTCTTCGTCGGCACGCTCACCGCCTCGGAGCGACCCGATTACAGGCTGCGGATCGAAAGGCAGGGCCGGACGGAAATCCGCCACGACGTCTACAGCTTCGGGACCTTTCTCTCCCATGATGACCTGATGCAGATCAGCGATCCTGCGAGCGATGCGGTCTATACTAGGCTCGGGGCGCACCACCGGGACCTTGGCGGCATCCAAGGCTTCCTCTTCGCGGTCTGGGCTCCCAATGCACGGCGCGTCAGCGTGGTGGGAGACTTCAACGACTGGGACGGACGACGCCATCCCATGCGGCGGCGGCACGAAGGCGGCGTGTGGGAGCTCTTCATTCCGAACGTGACGCCGGACCAGCGCTACAAGTTTGAGATCGTCGGCCTTCAGGGCAACCTCCTCGCCCTGAAGGCCGACCCCATCGCCTTTGCCGCCGAGCACCCGCCGGCGACTGCGTCCATTCTCAAGGGCGAGCCTGAGTTCCGGTGGCAGGATGGCGAATGGATGAAGTCCAGAGCTGCCCGGAACCACCGCAAGGCGCCCATGGCGATCTACGAGTGCCATCTCGGCTCCTGGGCCCGCGTTCCCGAAGAGGGCAACCGGTACCTGAGCTACCGGGAACTGGCCGTGCGTCTCATTCCCTACGTGAAGGACCTCGGCTTCACCCACATCGAGCTGCTGCCGATCACGGAATTTCCGTTCGACGGCTCGTGGGGCTATCAGCCGATCTCGCTCTATGCCCCGACGAGCCGCTTCGGCACGCCTGAAGACTTCGCAGCCTTCGTGGAAGCGGCGCATGCGGCTGGGATCGGCATCATCCTCGATTGGGTGCCTGCGCATTTCCCGAACGATCCGCACGGGCTCTCCTACTTCGACGGCACCCATCTCTACGAGCATGCCGATCCTCGCCTGGGCTTCCACCAGGACTGGGGCACCTACATCTACAATTTCGAGCGCCGGGAGGTGATGAGCTTCCTCGTTGCCAATGCCCGCTTCTGGCTCGAGCGGTACCATCTCGACGGGTTGCGGGTCGATGCGGTGGCTTCGATGCTCTACCTCGACTATTCGCGAAAGCCCGGGGAGTGGATTCCGAACCGCTACGGCGGCAACGAGAATCTCGGCGCGATCGACTTCATCCGTACGATGAACGAGGTGGCCTATGCCTCGTCTCCGGGTGCCGTCACCATCGCGGAGGAGTCGACCGCCTGGCCGGGGGTCTCACACCCCACCTATACGGGCGGCCTCGGCTTCGGCTTCAAGTGGAACATGGGCTGGATGCACGACACCCTTCGCTACATCAGCAAGGACCCGGTGTTCCGCCGCTACCACCATCACGATCTGACATTCGGCCTGCTCTACGCCTTCTCGGAGAACTTCATCCTGCCCTTGAGCCATGACGAGGTCGTGCATGGCAAAGGATCCCTCATCGGCAAGATGCCGGGGGACCAATGGCAGCGCTTTGCAAACCTGAGGGCCTATTACGGCTTCATGTGGGGACATCCTGGCAAGAAGCTCCTGTTCATGGGAGGTGAGTTCGCGCAGGAGCGGGAATGGAACCATGACGTAAGCCTCGACTGGCACCTTCTGAGCGAGCCTCTCTACAAGGGCATGCAGGCGCTCATCCGCGACCTCAACCGGGCCTACCGCTCCATCCCGGCGCTGCATGAGAAGGATTGCGAGGCCAGCGGCTTCGAATGGCTCGTGGCCGACGACCGTGACAACAGCGTCATCGCCTGGGCACGTCGCGGCGACGAGGAGAACTCCCTTGCGATTGTGGTGTCCAACTTCACGCCGGTTCCGCGGGTAGGGTACCGGATCGGAGTGCCGCTTGCAGGGCATTACCGCGAAGCCGTCAATACGGATGCGGCGATCTATGGCGGCAGCAACATGGGCAATCTCGGCAGGGTGGCAACGGAGGAATCCCCGAGCCACGGACACCCCTTCTCCCTCACGCTCACCATTCCCCCCCTGGCTACCCTCATTCTGGTTCTCGACCATGAAGGCGCCGAGGCGAAGATATAGTTCCGCTTCCAAGGGACTTCCCGGGACCTCACGCGTTGACCGAATGAGATTGTTGCTGCGCTTCTCTGCCGAGTTCTCCCATGAACGATAAAGTCGACACCCGCGAGCTTTCCCAGGCTCCCATCGTTGCCCCGAACGTGCGGCGCACATCCCGCGTCAGGGAAGGACTGCCCTATCCTCTCGGCGCCACCTGGGACGGGCTCGGCATCAACTTCGCGCTCTTCTCGGCCAATGCCACGAAGGTCGAACTGTGCCTCTTCGATCTTGAGGGACGGCAGGAGCTGGAGAGAATCGAGCTGCCGGAATATACGGACGAGGTCTGGCACGGCTACCTGCCGGATGCGCGTCCCGGAACCACCTACGGCTACCGCGTTCACGGCCCCTACGAGCCCACCGCCGGCCACCGCTTCAACCCCAACAAGCTCCTGCTCGATCCCTATGCACGGCAGCTCATCGGCGACCTGACCTGGAACCCTGCCCTCTTCGGCTACACCATCGGCTCGCCCGACGCCGATCTGTCCTTCGACAAGCGGGACAGCGCCCGATACATGCCGAAGTGCCGAGTGGTCGAGTCGGCCTTCACCTGGGGGCGCGTGCGCCGGCCGCAGATCCCGTGGGAGCGCACGATCATCTACGAGACCCATCTGCGCGGCTTCACCATGCAGCACCCCGCAGTGCCGCGGGAGCTGCGCGGCACCTTCTCGGGGCTCATGCAGCATGAAGTCATCGAGTACATCCGCAACCTTGGTGTCACCGCAGTCGAGCTTCTGCCGATCCACGCCTTCGTGGATGACAGCTACCTGATCGAGAAGGGATTGCGGAACTATTGGGGCTACAATTCCATCGGCTTCTTCGCGCCGCAGCCGCGCTACCTCGCCACGCCCTTCGTGAACGAGGTGAAGGAGATGGTGAGCCACCTCCATGACGCCGGAATCGAGGTGATTCTCGATGTTGTCTACAATCATACCGCCGAAGGAAACGAGCTCGGCCCGACCCTATCCTTCAAGGGCATCGACAACGCGTCCTACTATAGGCTCGCGCCCGACAAGCGCTATTACATCAACGACACCGGCACGGGGAACACCGTCAATCTCAGCCACTCCCGCGTGCTGCAGATGGTCACCGACAGCTTGCGCTACTGGGCGCAGGAGGTGCAGATCGATGGGTTCCGCTTCGATCTGGCAACGATCCTCGGGCGCGAACCCCATGGTTTTGAGGAGGATGGACGCTTTCTGGACACCTGCCGCCAGGACCCGGCCCTGAGCCAGGTGAAACTCATCGCAGAGCCATGGGATTGCGGTCCCGGCGGCTACCAGGTCGGGCGCTTCTCGCCCGGATGGGCCGAGTGGAACGACCGCTACCGCGACACGGTGCGGTCCTACTGGAAGGGTGACGAAGGCAAGCTGCCGGAACTGGCCTCCCGCATCACGGCCTCCGCCGACATCTTCAACAAGCGCGGACGCAGGCCATGGGCCTCGGTCAATTTCGTCACGGCCCATGACGGCTTCACGCTCAACGACCTCGTTTCCTACAACGACAAGCACAACGAGGCGAACGGGGAGGACAACAAGGACGGACACGACCACAACCTCTCCTTCAACCATGGCGTGGAAGGCCCAACCGACGATCCCGAGATCCGCTCGCTGCGCCTGCGCCAGATGCGCAACATGCTGGCCACCCTGCTCTTCTCGCAGGGAACCCCCATGCTGCTGGCGGGAGACGAGTTCGCGCGCACGCAGCACGGCAACAACAATGCCTATGCGCAGGACAACGAGATCTCATGGATCGATTGGGAGAGCATCGACGAGGACGGCATCGAGCTCCTGGAGTTCACCCGCAAGCTGATTCAGCTTCGCCAGAACCTGCCCATCCTGCGCAGAGGGAGATTCCTTTCGGGCGTCTACAACGAGGAACTCGACGTCAAGGACGTGACCTGGCTCACCCCGGCCGGAGACGAGATGACCCCTGAGCACTGGCAAGACCCCAATGCCCGCTGCATAAGCATTCTGCTCGACGGTCGTGCTCAGCCGACAGGCATCCGACGGCGAGGCACGGACGTGACCCTGCTCATGATCCTGAACGCCTACCATGATGTGGTGCAATGCACCCTGCCGGAGGTCGTCGGCGGATCGGCATGGATGTGCCATATCGATACCAACCAGCCGGATCTGGAAGCACCGGCGGAGTTTGCCTTCGGCAGCGAGTATACCGTCACCGGACGCTCGCTCCTTCTGTTCCAGCTGAAGCCTGAAAAGCAGACCAGGACGGAGAGGAAGAAAGGCGCGTCATGACGCGCCTCCTGCCTCAGGCGGCTCGTGCGCAGGCGCGGTAAAGATCGGCATACCGCCTTGCCGGGCGCCGCCAGCTGACATCCGCCTGCATGCCGGTCATCTGCAGCTGCCGCCAAGCATTCCTGTCACGCCAAAGCGTCTTCGCTCTCTCGAAAGCATCGATGGCTGCACCGAGACTGACGGGACCGAACTGGAGGCCGGTTGCCGCGCCAGAGGCAATGGCCATTTCATTGGCATCGATGATCGTGTCAGCCAACCCGCCGACGCGCGACACGATGGGAACGCTGCCGTAGCGCATGGCGCAAAGCTGCGTCAGGCCACAGGGCTCGAAGCGCGACGGCACGAGCAGCGCGTCGCTGCCGCCCTGAATCCGATGGGCCAACGCCTCGTCGTAACCGAAGAAGCACCCGATCTGCCCTGGATAAACAACGGCGGCCGTCCGAAAGCTCTCCTCAATGGTCGTGTCGCCGGATCCGAGCAGGGCCAATTGGGCATTTCCGGCAAGGAGGCGCGAGAGACCAGCGAGGACGAGGTCCAATCCCTTCTGCTCGGTGAGGCGGCTGACCACCCCGAACAGAAGAGCATCCGGGTCGGGTTTCAATCCCAATCGCTCCTGCAGGGCCTGCTTATTGAGCACGCGGGAATCCAGGCTGCTGCGGTCGTAAGTCTGCACAAGGTGCGGGTCGGCCGAAGGGTCCCATACTTTTTCGTCGATGCCGTTCAGGATCCCGGAGACGGCACCCGAGCGGGAGCGGAGCAGTCCATCGAGCCCCATGCCTCCCTCGGGCGTTTGGATTTCCTTGGCATAGGTAGGCGAAACGGTCGTGATCCGGTCTGCCAGCTGGAGGCCCGCTTTCAGGAAGCCGATCTGCCCATAGTACTCGACCCCGTCGACCGTGAAGGTGCTGGCGGGGAGCCCGAGCTCGAACAGCAGATCGGCAGGGAAGATGCCCTGGAACGCGATGTTGTGGATCGTCATCACGGTTCCGGGACGCGATGCTCCGGCGAGGCTCAGGTAAACGGGAACGAGGCCGGCCTGCCAATCATGGGCATGGACCACATCCGGGGTGAATCCTGGGGCCACCCCCTGCCCGAGATCGGCTGCGGCCCGGCTGAGAGCGGCGAAGCGCCGGGCATTGTCCGGCCAGTCCCGTCCGTTGGGGGCTAGGTAAGGCGAGCCCGGCCGATCAAAGAGATGCGGAGCATCGACCACGAACAGGTCGAGTCCCGTTGCCCGGCCTGACAGGAGCCGTGCCGGGCCTCCGAAGAGGTTTGGATATTGATGCACGACCTCCACACGTTCCAATGCCTTCAGAACGGCTGGATAGCCGGGGACGATGGTGACGAGCGTTACGCCCTCCTCGGCGAGCGCAGATGGCAGGGCTCCGGCCACATCGGCCAGGCCGCCTGTCTTGATGATGGGGAAGACCTCCGACGCAACCGACAGAACGTTCAGAGAACTCATCCGGACAATCTCTCGATCATCGGCTTCGTGATGAGGCAGATGCCCTTCTCGGTGCGGCGGAAGCGCTGGGCATCCAGCTCCGGATCCTCGCCGACCACGAGACCGTCGGGAATCTTCACGCCGCGGTCGATGACCACGTTCTTCAGCCGCGCTCCGCGGCCGATATCCGCATAGGGGAGGATGACGGCACCCTCCACCTGAGCATGGGAATGCAGGTGAACACCCGTGAAGACGAGCGACTGGCGCAAGGCTGCCCCCGAGACGATGCAGCCGCTCGACACGAGCGAGTTGATGGCGTGGCCGCGCCGCCCTTCCTCATCATGCACGAACTTCGCCGGCGGCCATGTCTCGGAAAAGGTCGAGATCGGCCAGTCGCGATCGTAGAGATCGAGGGAGGGAACGATGGCGGTCAGGTCGATGTTGGCCTCCCAGTAGGCATCCACCGTCCCCACGTCGCGCCAATAGGCCTCGGCATCGCTGCCTCCGGCTTCGGCGCCGGACCGCACGCAGGAGCGCGTGAAACGGTGCGCCACTGCTTTTCCATGCTGCACGAGATAGGGAATGATATCCTTACCGAAATCCCTGTTGGATCCGGGCGTTTCCGCATCCCGCCTCAACTGTTCGAACAGGAACCGCGTTTTGAAGACGTAGATGCCCATGCTGGCGAGCGCCATGTCCGGCTTGTCCGGCATGCCGGGCGGATCAGCAGGCTTTTCGAGGAACGAGACGATCCGATCCGTCTCGTCGACGGCCATCACCCCGAAGCCGGTCGCCTCCATGCGCGGCACCTCGAGGCAGCCGACGGTCACGTCGGCTCCCGAGTCCACGTGCTCCCGGAGCATGATCTCGTAGTCCATCTTGTAGATGTGATCGCCGGCGAGGATGATGATGTACTCAGGATCGATGCTCGCGATGATGTCTATGTTCTGATACACCGCATCGGCCGTGCCTTCGTACCACATCGTCTCCGACACGCGCTGGCTCGCCGGCAGGATATCGAAGCTCTCGTTCCGTTCTGCCCGAAAGAAGTTCCACCCGCGCTGCAGATGGCGGATGAGGCTGTGCGCCTTGTACTGGGTCGCAACACCGATGCGGCGAATGCCGGAATTGAGGGCGTTCGAGAGGGCGAAATCGATGATCCGCGTATTGCCGCCGAAATAGACAGCAGGCTTGGCGCGGATGTCCGTCAGCTCCATCAATCGGCTGCCTCGCCCACCCGCAAGAATGTAGGCCATCGCGTGGCGGGAGAGAGGTGCGTAGGGAACGCTGGAATTCGGCAAGATTGAGGTCCTCACATCTTGGGCAGACTCCTGCCCCGCTCTATAGACGCTGAAATCAGCCGCAGGTTCTTGGAGCGTATCGCGCCTTGAGTCGATTTCCTGCCCTGGAACGCCCGATGGGAGGAACCGGGGGCCGCTCCCCTGCAGGATTTCAGGTCACGCGGGTTGTCCGCCGACGCTTGGGCGCAGCGGCAGGAACGGCACTGCCCTCCTCCGCCACAGGCTGGGCGGGACTGCGCTTCTTGCGCGTCTTGGGAGCAGCCGGGGCGGAGAGAACCTCATCCGCCGTCATGCTCGTCATTCCCAAAGGCGCAGGATCGATGATCGGCAGATCCTCCTGCTGTGTCCCCGCTCCCTCCTGGCTTTCCCCCAGGATCTCGCGCTCCGCCTGATACCAGTATTCATCGGCGCGTCCGGGCAGGCTGCCATGACGCATCCAAAGCTCGTATGCCCGCTCGCGGATTCTTTGTTCAAGCTCTGTGTCCATGATCGCCCTTCAATCCTGATGACAAGCCCTATCGGATGAAGCGCAGGCAGGGCAAACGGGAGCCCTGCCTCCTTGGATGCGCTCATCGAAAGCGAACTGCGTAAATTATTAGGCGGTTCCCGCGATTGACAACGGCCAGGCCTCAAATCCTTTGCGATGGCTTGCCCGGACTTCGGGCACAGAGACGCAGTTTCGGGCAGCCTGCCTCAGGAGGCTCCCGATGCCTTGAACCGTACGACCCGGTAGACGTACCAAGCAGCCAGCATGGCAACGACAATGTTCGAGACCGGATTGAGCCATTCCGAAACTTGCTCGTACTGGCTCTCGAGCAGGTAGCCGGCACCGGCCAGAAGAAGAGTCCAGAGAGCGGTTCCAAGGGAACTCCAGACCAGGAATATCGGGATCGGGACGCAGTTCACCCCCGCCGGGACGGAAATAAGCGACCGGATGGCCGGGATGAGGCGTCCCATAAAGAGAGCCGTTGCCTGATGGCGCGAGAAGAAGGCTCTCGCTTGGTCGACCTCATCCGGATGGAGCGTGAGCCAACGGCCATGCCGGGCGGCAAAGCGCTTCAGGCGCCGCGGGCCGATCCAGCGGCCGACCAGGAACCAGAGATAGGCTCCCGCCAGGGACCCGATGGTTCCCGAGAGCACCACCCCTGCGAAGCTGAGCGTCCCCCTGGCTGCGGAAAAGCCTGCCAGCGGCATGATGAGCTCCGAGGGAATGGGCGGGAAGACATTCTCCAGCAGCATCAGAAGGGCGATGCCTGCATATCCGGCCTTATCGATCAGGCTGACGATCCAATCGAACACTCGCTTCTCCCTCTCTGAAGGGTTGGAAGGGAACCTGCCCCCAAGTCCTTAACCGCAGATGAGCCATCGATCACAACGCCCGGTGCCACTTCGTTGCACAGCCGGAACCTTGGCTTCTATCCCGAGTTGGCAAGGTGAAGCTATTGGGATGAAGGGCGACGTGCAGCTATTGGAACAAACCACCGGCCTGCAAACACTCAGCGCCGCCTGGGAGGCGGCGGAGCTGCCGCCGGGTTCCATCCTGCGGCCTGGGCAGAATTGTTGGCGCGTCGCGTGCGCGGCAAGGGCTGGCATCCTGATCGACGGAGCCGCATACTTCTCCCGCCTGGAAGCGGCGCTGCGGGCCGCCCGGCGATCCATCATGATCATCGGCTGGGATTTCGATGGGGGCATCCGGCTGCGACCTGATGTGAGCCCCGAGGAGTCGCCTCCTCTCGGGCAACTCCTGCGCTCTCTGGTCGAGGCGAGGCCGGATCTTGAGGTGCGGGTTCTTGTCTGGAGCGTCGCGGTCGTTCATGCCCCAGGGGCTCCGGGACCGCTCATCTTCGGAGCGGACTGGCAAAATCACCCCCGGATCCAGGTCAAGCTTGACACCCACCATCCGCTTTACGCTGCTCATCATCAGAAGATCGTGAGCATCGATGACGACCTGGCCTTCGTCGGCGGCATGGATCTCACCGTCGAGCGCTGGGATACCGAGCGCCACGCCTGTGACGATCCGATCCGGCTGCGGGAGGACGGGACGGTTTACGAACCCGTCCACGACCTTCAGATGGTCGTGGACGGGGAGGCCGCGCGCTCTGTTGCCGAGGTGGCCTACGGCCGGTGGAAATTCGCTACTGGGGAGGATCTTCATCCATCTCCAACTGCCGAATCCGACCCTTGGCCGTCCGGCCTCGACCCCGATTTCGTGAATGTGCCTGTTGCCATCGCGCGCACCTACCCGGCCTGGGGGGAGCAGCCCGCGGCACGGGAAGTCGTCGCCCTGACGATCGATGCGCTTTCCGCGGCCGAGAGGACCATCTACATCGAGGCGCAATACATGACGGCGCCTTGCATCGGGGACGTGCTTGAGCGGCACCTCGCCAGCCCGGACGGTCCGGAAATCGTGGTCATCCAGACGCACGAGTCCCACGGCTGGGCCGAGGAACTGGTCATGGGCACGAACCGCGACCGCCTGATCCGCAGGCTGCGCAAGTCAGATCCCCATGATCGCCTTCGGGTCTACTACCCTGTGATTCCCGATGGAAAGGGCGGAGAGTGCCAGGTTCTGATCCACTCCAAGATCATCATCGTCGACGACGTATTCCTACGCATCGGATCGTCCAACCTGAACAACCGTTCCATGGGTCTCGACAGCGAGTGCGACCTCGCCATCGAGGCTACGAATGGGGAGATGCGCCAGACGATCGCCAGCCTGCGCGACCGCCTGCTGGCGGAACATCTGTCCACCCAGCCGGACATCTTCTCGCGTGCTCTGCTCGATGAAGGCGGCTCCCTGATCCGCGCCATCGACCGGCTCAATGCAGGGGAGCGGGGCCTTCGCGCGTTCCGCGCCATGTCGGACGACGGGCCTGATGCTCCGGCCCCGGGAACGAGCCTTCTCGACCCCTTGGAGCCTTTCGAGCCGCTGTCCCTGTTCCGGCGCCGCAAGGACTGAGCTTCAGGCCTTTGCCCCCACGCGGGGATTGGCCGGGTATGTTCCACCCTGCCGCCCCAGGATCAGTTCCGTCGCCGCGAACAGAAGCCCCCCAAGGGCGAGGGGAACGAGGAAATAGACGAACCGGAAAACCAGGAGAGGTCCGATCAGATCCGCCTGGGGCAAAAGGTACATGACCACGCTCTCGATCACGCCAAGCCCGCCGGGCACATGACTCACGAGCGCCGTGGCGTTGGCGATCACATAGACGGACGCCACGCCCAGATAGGCTACGTCGGCGATAGCTGCGAGGGCCTGATGGAGGCAGGCTGCCACGAAAGCGAAGTTGATGGAGCCGACGAGAACCTGGCCTATGGCCAGGCGCAAGGACGGCACCTCGAGGTTCCAGCGGCGGATCCGCAGCGGGCTTCGCACCAGAGCTGCCAGCACGAGGTAGATCAGCGGAATGGCGAGGCAGCCGGTGCCGAGGGCGATCACGAGTGGCTGCCTCAGCCCCGTAATCTCTACGGCCAAGCTGGTGCGCAACAGGAGCGCCGCGCCGCCCAGCGTCAGGAGGCCCAGACCAACAGTGATGCCGCAGAAGACGACCACCTTGGCGACCTCCCCTGCCGTAAGCCCCCAGCGGCTGTAAAAGCGATAGCGGACCGCGCCGCTGCTCAATGCCGCCAGCCCAATGTTATGGCCGAGAGACAGGGCCGTGAAGGAAGCCAGCGCAGCCTTCGGGTACGGCAGGGGCCGACCGACATAGCGCAATGCCAGGTAGTCGAAGAAGGTCAGGGTCATGTAGCTGGCGGCGGCGAAGCCGGCCGCACCTGCAAGCTTGGCGGTCGGTACGGCGGCCACTGCGCCGATCAACTCATCGAGGCTGTAGCGGCTGAGCGTGCGGTAAAGCAGGAAGGCTGCAAGGCCAATGGCAGCCGCAGCGACCATGTATTTCCAGTTCCGCATCCGCTCTCCTGATCCCGAGGGGCTCTGCCGGGCGTCAGTCCGGCTCCGGAAGCTAAACGCGACGGGTCGGTCAACGATCCGCCCGCCGTCCCTCATTCCTGTGCATAGGCCAGACGGGGCTTATGCCTCTTCCCTTGTGCGACCTGGAACTCGACGAGGAGCGGGAGGTGGTCCGATGCGACGCGAGCCAGGGGCGTCCGTACGGTCTCCACCCGCAGAACCCGGATCGCGCGGCTGACGAAGACATGGTCGAGGCGCAGCATCGGCAGGCGGGAGGGGAACGTGGCCTTGGGGCGTGAAGACCCGACCTGGGCCTGAGCGTCCCAAAGATGGGCAGCCAGCCGCCGGTAGGCCCGCGAGCGTGGAGTAGCGTTGAGGTCTCCGACGAGGATCACCGGCTCCCGGCAGGCCTGGTGGCCCAGCCAGTGGGCTCCCAGGAGGGTATCGACCTGCGCCAGCCGTTCGTGCCGACGCAGCCCGAGATGGGTGTTGATGACCTGGACCTCGGCCCCCCCGATATTGATCGCAGCCCAGAGGGCGCCGCGCGGTTCAAGCCCCGGCAGTCCTGGAAGAGCCGCCGCCTTGACGAGTTCCGACGGCCTGTGGGTCAGGATGGCGTTGCCGTACTCCTCCTCCAGGACGCGCAGACTGGCATGAAAGTGGACCTGCATGCCAAGCGCCTTGGCGATGGCATGGGCCTGGTCGACGCCTCCGGTCCGGGCTCGCCCCACGTCGAGTTCCTGAAGGGCGACCACATCGGGCTCGAAGGCGGCGATCACGTCCGCGATCCGCGTGGGAGACAGTTGACCATCCGTACCGAGGCACCGGTGCACATTGTAGGTCAGGATTCGCGGCACTTTGCCCCTTCTCTTCCTGTTCTGGCCTGGAACGGTTCCATGGAAGGGAACCAGATGGTTCGGTGGGACAAACTCATATTTCCGGGATTGGATCCCGCATGGGCGGGACCGACAGGAGGCATGCTCGGCGAGGCACAAGGCCCTGGACAAAAGGAACGGGAGCCGTGCGTACATCCGGCACCGGCTCCCGTCCTGTCTGGCCGGCTGCAGCCGCAACCGGATTGGCTCATGATAGCCCAGGCACATCGAAGCGGATCTGCGAATTGGGGGTATGGGCCGTATCCTCTCGGAGATGGAACCGACCCCGGGCTTGGCAGTGCCGGAATTGTTCTGCCCCGCAGAACCGGGAGGGTTTTCGCAGCCGCTCTGGCGCGCTATGGCAGGCCGTCATGTGGTCCATGGAGCTGAGATGACCGAGATGTTCTCCCTTCAGAAGGATAAGATCCGCGTTCTGCTGCTCGAAGGCGTGAACGAGAGTGCCGTCCAGCTGATCCGGGATGCCGGCTATACGAATGTGGCTTACCTCAAGACCGCTCTGGACGAGGACGCGTTGGTCGAAGCCTTGCAAGGCGTTCACCTGCTTGGCATCCGTTCCCGGACCCAGCTGACCGGCCGCGTGCTGGATGCCGCCAACAGGCTGATCGCTGTCGGCTGCTTCAGTGTGGGCACCAATCAGGTCGACCTGGATGCTGCAAGGCACGCAGGAATCCCCGTCTTCAACGCTCCGTTCTCCAACACCCGAAGCGTGGCCGAATTGGTCGTCGGCGAGATCGTCATGCTGCTGAGGCGCGCTTTTCCGAAGTCGACCGCAGCCCATGCGGGCCAGTGGGACAAGTCCGCCGCCGACAGCCACGAGGTGAGAGGCAAGACGCTCGGCATCGTCGGCTATGGCAACATCGGCTCGCAGCTCTCCTATCTGGCCGAGGCCATGGGCATGCGCGTGATTTTCTTCGACCAGACGGACAAGCTTCGTCACGGCAACACGGAACCGGCCGAGAGCCTGCATGCGCTGCTGGCCCAAAGTGATGTTGTAAGCCTGCATGTTCCCGAAACACCGGCAACGCACGGCATGATCGGCCGGGCCGAACTCGCCGCGATGAAGAAGGGTGCGTACCTTATCAACAACAGCCGGGGCACCGTGGTCGATCTTGATGCGCTCGCGGATGCCCTGAAGAGCAAGCACCTGCGGGGAGCCGCCATTGACGTCTTTCCCGTCGAGCCCGCCTCCAACAAGGAGCCGTTCGTGAGCCCCCTGCAGGGCCTCGACAACGTGATCCTGACGCCGCATATCGGCGGCTCGACGGAGGAAGCTCAGGAGCGGATCGGCGCTGAAGTGGCCAAGAAGCTGATCGACTATTCGGATGTCGGCACGACAGTGGGCGCCGTCAATTTCCCACAGGTGCAGCTGCCGTCCAGAGCCACCGGGACACGCTACATTCACGTGCACCGGAACGCGCCCGGCATGCTGGGCCGCCTCAACAGCGCCTTCTCTCAGCGTGGGCTCAACATCACGGCCCAGCATCTGCAGACGGATGGAGAAATCGGCTACGTCGTGATCGAGGTGGAAGGACTGCCGGAGCAAAGCCGGGAAACGCTGGACGAGATCCGTGCGCTGGATGGAACCATCCGCGCCCGCCTGCTCTACGCCCGCGGGTAGCTGGCTCAAGGAAAACATGGCGACGTTCCTGAAGCATTCGCCTTCAAGACGTGGTACCGTCCAGCGTTCCCCATGGCGAGGAGCCGGATGCACAGGCTACCTGGTGCAGCCGTGGAACGGTGACCGCGGGATTCATGCCAAGTTGTTCGCCCTCTTCCGAAAAGTGGTTGCCAGTTTCACGCGCACGACAGGAATGCCCGCCATTACCGTGCAGGAGACGGAGGGTGTGCTGGGTGAAGCGCCCTCGGTCGGTGAAGGCCGGCAGCCGGATGAGACCCACCGCCCGCGGCCTTCCTCAACCGCTACCCTGGAACGTCAGCTATCCGACGTGCTGGGCTCCCTTCCGCAACAGACGTCATTCGACCCGGACCGCCCGACCGACATGAACGAATCCATCGACACTCTCGCCCAGCAGATGCTGACCCTCGTCGAGATCGTCTCGGCCCAGGAGAGGGACATTAAGGTTCTCAAAGAGGAATGCCGCAGGCTGCAGGAGCATGACCAAGCCATTGCGGTCGCCTTCTCAACCTTCTTCCACATCCTCGCAGCAGGACGTGTGGCCAAGTTGAGCGAGATGGCCAATGTCCTTAATCACATCACGCAGATTGCGGAGCAGGAAGGCAGGCCCGCCGCATCGATCAAATTCCTGAAGGATCTTGCAAGCCTGCTCCCTGAAGATAAGGGCTGACGATCCTAGATCTGGCTGACCATTGGCAAGATCCCCCGCTTAATCGTCTGTTTACTCTGTTGCTTTACCATCGCGGGAGGTCGGATCGGAGGCAGGGAGCCCGCTTCCGGCATCTGTGAAGCTCGGGGCGGCGAAGGCGGGCTGTATCGATGGAGAGGGCAGAAGCCACAGTTGAGAGTGCGACTGAAACGGGCCTGGCTCCGGCCATCCATTCGGGCTCTCGCAACTTTGGCAAACCCATGGCTGCTCAGGTCCGCAGTCGTATCACCGACAGCTTCACCGCAGTCGAACTCCATATCGAGCAGGACAACCATCCGCCGGCGCTCGTCACGTTCTACCGCAGGGTTGCTGCATCATTCTCCATCCCGGAAGGGGAAACGGAGGCCTCCAATAGAGCTCACCTCCTTGCGGGTCTCAGGAGCAGCCTCGGGAAGCTCCACACTAGACAGGCCAAAGCATCGAGACGCACTTACCTCGTTCACGCTCGGGAGCAGCTTCTGATCGAGCGGCAGAGACTGATTCTCAAGAACGAGATCATCCAGGGTTACGGGCGCATCGAGGTTTGGCTTCTGTCGGTCGCCTCCCTGTCCCTCCTGATGTTCAATTCCGTCAGCCTGCTGTGGGCCTTGCCCCCACTCGCTCTGAGCATCGGCCGGTCCTGGTATTTGGACCGGCAGTGCAAAATGCGTCTTAGAACGGTGTCCGAGATCGATGCTCTCATCGGACGCATCGAGGGGGTGCTGCAGGATCCGCCGTCAACCTAGCGTACCATGAGCAGCATCATGCGCTCAGGATCGTCCTAGGACGGCGGACGCCATCACGATGTCCTGGACGGCAAGGCCGGAGAAGGTGGAAACGGTGATCTGGTTCGGTGCGCTGCGGCCCTGTGCCTTCGCTTCTATGATTTCGCCGATTTCGGCGACCTTGCTCATGGCTAGGTCATCAGCGCCGTAGGCATGACCCAGCTCTCCCCGGGAACGGGCTTGGCTTCGGCTGTCCGTCACCACAAGATCGGCATTGTAAATGATGGAGCGGTCCAGCTCCTGCTTGTCGGCGCTGTCGGCGCCGATGGCTGTGATGTGCGTTCCGGGCCGGATATCCTCCCACTGCAGCAGGGGCTTCGGGCTTGCCGTCGCCGTGACGATGAGCCGACTGCGCGCAGCGACCTCCGAAGGTGAATGCACGACGTCAACCAGGAAATCCTTGTCTCGCATCTTCTGTGCATAGAGCGACACACGCTCGGGATTGCGCCCCCAGACGGCGATTCTGCGGCACGGCCGCACAGTCTGGAGAAGCTGCACCTGAAGCTCCGCCTGGATGCCGCTTCCCAGAACCCCGATCGTGTCCACCTCGTTCGGGGCCAGATGCTTGGCGGCAACGGCCCCTGCTGCGGCCGTGCGCAGATCCGTCAACCGACCCCTGTCGTTCAAGACAGCGGTCAGCTCGCCCGTCTCCTTCCTGAAGACGAGAAGGAGCCCGTCGCTGCTGCTCAAGCCTCTCTGAGGGTTGTTCCAGAATCCGGATGCGATCTTGACGACATAGGTCTCGCCTCCCCGTATATAGCCGTACTTGAGATGAACCTCGCCCGGCGGATCGTCGAACAGGAGTTCACCGGGAACGGGCACGACGGCTTCGCCCCGCGAGAAGGCGGCGAAGGCCCCTTCCATAAGGCCGATGAGATCGACGTTCTCGAGGCGCCGCTCGATCTGCGGGAGGTCGAGGATGATCGGCAGGTTGGCTCGATCCATGATGTTCTTCCGGATTCTAGCTGTAGAGAACCGAGAAGATCTTGCTGTGGTCGAAGTTGGCGCCGCACAGCACCACGACGTTCCTTTGACCACGGCAGCGCCCGGAAACCTTGAGAAGCCCTGCCAGCGCGAGAGCAGCCGCGCCTTCCACGATCTGGTTTTCCCTGTAGGCAAGCTGCTTCAGTGCATCGGCGATCTCCGCCTCCGTGCAGGAGACGACCTCGTCGACGACGGCCATGGCAAGCGGCAGGGTCATGCTGTCCTCGTCCATGCCTCCGGCAACCCCATCGGCCAAGGTCTCGAGATGCTCGGTTTCGACGACGCGCCCTGCAGCAATGGAAGCCGCGAGCGCCGCCGAGTTCTGCGCGGCTACGCCGAAGATTCTCGTGCCCGGAGAGAAGCTCTTGAGAACCGAGCCGATGCCGCCGATCAGCCCGCCGCCGCCCATGGCGATGAAGACATTGTCGATCTCCTCGGCCTGCTCGAGCAGCTCAAGCCCGATCGTGCCCTGCCCTGCAACGATTTCAGTATCGTTGTAGGGCGAAACATAAACAAGATTGCGATCCTTCGCCTCTTTCTGCGCGTGCAGTTCGGCCTGTCCGCTCTCCGCCCCGTGCAAGATCACGTTCACATTATAGGAACGGATCTTGTCGAGCTTCGCGGGAGCGACCGTTTCGGGAAGCACGATGGTCAACGCCTGTCCGATCGAGGCGGCGGCCTGGGCGGAGGCGATCCCGTGGTTTCCGGATGAAGCCGTGATGACGCCGCGCTCGATGCCGAGGGAGGTCATCTTGCTGGCGGCACCGCGAATCTTGAAGGAGCCGGTGAGCTGAAAGTTCTCGGCCTTGAAGAAGAGGGATGAGCCGATGTCTCGCCCGATCTGCCGCGAGGGCAGAAGCGGCGTTTCGTAGATATGGGTGCGGATGCGACGGCGCGCCTGCACCGACCGGGCCGCAGCCTGAAGAACAAGGCTGTTCATGGTTCACTCTCCTGCTCGGTTGCTGAGCCTTTCGGCCGCCTCTGCTGTCTGCCGGCGGCCCCGCTCCGCAAGCTTCTGGAAAAGACCGGCCGAGCATTCGATCATGGCGGAGAACTGCTCCACGATGATGTTCTCGTTCGGCGAGTGGAGCATGGCCCCGTGATGGGTGATCCCGATGCCGACGATGCTGGCGCCGAGCTGCTCCACGAAGGGATGGGATGTACCGGAGGCCGGGGAACTCGGCTGGATGATGGGCGGAAGGCCGAAGCAGGCTTCGAGCATTTCCCGAGCGTCCTGGATGAACCAGTGATCCGTAGCCGACCTGACAGGCTTCACATTGGCATCGTGCACCACGATTTCGATGTCGCCGAATCCTGCCCGATCAAGGTGGGAGCGAAGGAGGGTGACAACCTCCTGCGGGTCCTGATCGGGAACGAGGCGGAAGTCGATCTTGACGCTTCCTTCTGCCGGCAGCACGGTCTTTGCCCCTTCGCCGGCATAGCCGCCGGAAAAGCCGTTGACGTTCATGCAAGGGCTGAAGTTCATCGCCCGGTAGAAGCTTGCCTCATCGATCCCACCGAGAGCCCGCTGCCCGCCGGTGGCCTGAACAAGGCTCTCGAAGGTGAACGGAGGCTCGGCAGACAGGGCCTCCTCCTCGCCGGCAGGTTGGCGGATCCTGTCGTAGAAACCCTCGATCAGCACCCGTCCAGACGGGTCGCGCAGCGAGGCCGTCGCTGCCGCAAGACGCCAGAGCGGGTTGTCGAAGACGGCTCCGAGACTAGAATGAAGATCGGCTTTCGCCGTCCTGCAGCGCAGTTCGAGCGCCATGACGCCCTTGAAGCCGCAAAGAACGATGGGACGGCCGCTCGTGTCGATTTCGCCGTACTCCCACCAGCACACATCGACACTCTCGCCCTGGAAGCGGGTTTTGAGAAAATCCTCGACCGACGGACTGCCGATCTCCTCCTCCCCATCGACGAGCCAGATCAGTCTGAAAGGCAGCGGGCCGGGGCACTGCTCGCGGAACAGTCGCCATCCGGCCAGGCGGCTGACGAACTCGCCCTTGTCGTCGGCCGCTCCACGCCCATACCAGCGTCCGTCGCGCTCGCTCAGCTCGAAGGGAGGGCTGTGCCAGAGAGCAACAGGATCCTCAGGCTGCACGTCGTAGTGATTGTAGATCATGACGGTCAAAGGACCGCCGCCCACCTCGCCCACGACGAAGGGACCAACCTTTCCAGGGTGAACCTCCGTCCGGAAACCAGCCTCTGCGAGAAGATCGCGAACGGCATCGGCGCATTCGGCCAACCCTTCCCCGCGCGCACTCACCGATGGGAGTGCAACGAGCCGCCGTAGATCTTCCTTTGCGCGCAGCAGGCGATGACTTTCCAGCATGGCTTGAACCCGCCTCAGGAAAGTCCGTGACGGGAGAGAAATCTGTCGAGGCGCGCAAGTCCCTCCACAAGATCCTCTGCCTTCACCCCGATGCCGATGCGGATGTGGTGCTCGATCCCGAACCAGCTGCCTGCGACGACAAAAACGCTCTCCTGCTCACGCAACTCGTTCGACAGGTGCTCGGAAGGCATGTCGAAGTCATATCGCAGAAACGCCATTCCACCGGCTGCCGGACGCTGCCAGGACCAGCGGTTCCGCGTCTCGACCCACTGCCCAACGATGTCCGCGTTCTTGCGCAGCAAGGCCCGCCCGCGCGCCAGGATGCGCTCACGGTTCTCCGGCTCCATGACGGACGCGCCGAGCATCTGGCTCAGGATCCCGCTGCCGATGGTCGTGTAATCCTGCCGCTTGGCGGCTTCCGAGATCACCACCTCGGGAGCGACGATCCATCCCAGGCGCAGACCGGGGCATGCAAAGGACTTCGAGAGGCTGCTGGTGATGATGACGCGGTCATACGTCCCGTAGAACGTCTCCGTCTCCTCCCCGTCGATCTCGCCGCCGCGGTAGATCTCATCGACGAGGAGCCAGGCTCCTGCCTTTTCCGCTGCCTCCAACAGAACCTCCCGGCTCTTGCGCGACAGGACGGCTCCGGTCGGGTTGCCGGGATTGGTGACGGCGATCATCTTCACGCCCTCGGAGATCGCATCGGCTAGCCCCTTCGGATCGATCTGCCATCCCTGATCGGCCAGCAGGGGAAGCCGCCGGACATTCATGCCGAGGGCGCGCCCAAGCCCATCGACCTGCATGAAGTTGGGAACTGCGAAGAGAATCCTGTCCTCGGGCTCGACCAGTGCCATCAACGTGACCATCGTCGCTTCGGACGAGCCGTTGGTGACCAGCACGTTGGAGGCCGAAGCGCCCGGGTACCACCGGGCGATCCCGGAGCGAAGGTCCGGACGTCCATCCGTCCAGCCATAGCCAAGCGGCAGCCGCAGCAAGGACTGAGCTTCGTCGGATGGAAGGATCTCCTCGATCGTGCAGGGATGCACCCCGCTTTCGGTGAGATTGATCTCGACGCCGTTTTCGTAAAGCGTCTGGTTCCGTTCCATCAGAAAAGTATCGAACTGCACCCACATGCTCCATTTTGGAGGAAGCTGCAGACCTGCTCTGCGCCAGTTCCTCCCATGCCGCCTCGCGAGGAGCGGACCATGCCAGGGGAATTTTTGAACCGTCAAGTCCAAATTGGACTTTATCGTCTAAATCCCGAGTGCTACAGAGCCGAAAGATTTGTTTTTCACCGCGAGGATCCATGAAGATCGAAGAGTTCACGCTCGAGCGCATCCAGTCGCTCTATGAGAACACGGTCGAGTACAATCTGTCCGACAGCGGTGTGCACCCCTATTCCCTCCGGGAGCTCCTCACGCCGGAGCAGCAGAACCAGCTGCTCGACGTGGAACTGGGTTACGGCTGGACGAATGGCCGCGTGGAATTGCGCCAAGCCGTCGCAAACCTCTACGCCAACCGCGGCGGCGACGAGGTGATCGTCACCAACGGATCGGCGGAAGCCAATTTTCTCATCGTGATGTCGCTTCTCGAGCCCGGCGATGAGCTGATCGTCTTCGTTCCCAACTACCTGCAGATCTGGGGCTGGGCTCGCGCCATCGGCGCGACCGTGAAGGAGGTTCTGCTCCGCGAGGAGCTTGGATGGGTTCCGGACCTCGACGATGTGCGGAAGGCTGTCTCCAGCCGCACCAAGATGATGACGATCTGCAATCCCAACAACCCGACGGGAAGCGTCCTGCCGCTCGAGACGATGGGCGGCCTCGTGGCCATTGCCCGGGAGCATGGGATCTACCTCCATGCCGACGAAGTCTACAAGGGGGCGGAGCTGGAGCAGGAGGAGCCTCCGAGCTTTGCCGATCTCTACGAAAAAGCCATCGTCACGAGCGGCCTCTCGAAGGCAATGGCGCTTCCCGGCCTGCGCATCGGCTGGCTCGTAGGGCCTGCCCAGGAGATCTACGCCTCGTGGCAGCGCAAGGACTATACGTCGATCACCACATCGGCAGTGAGCGAGTTCGTGGCCGAGATCGCCGTCCAGCCGGCCAAGCGGCAGGAGATCCTGTCCCGCAGCAAGCGGATCCTGCGCGAGAATCTGGCCCTCCTGCAGAGCTGGGTGGATGCCAACAAGGACCTGTTCTCGTTCGTGCCTCCGAAGGCCGGCGGTATGGCCTTCATCCGCTATGCCATGCCCATGAACTCGACCGAGCTCGTGCACCGCATGCGCGAGGAACGCAGCATCATGCTGCTGCCCGGGGACGTCTATGGCATGGATCGCTACATCAGGATCGGCATCGGCGCTCCAGCCCATCATCTTGAGGCAGGTCTCGAACGGCTTGCCGAGTTCGTCCGCTCGGAACTGTCATGAGTCGAGCTCAAGAGGCACAGCCCAGGCCTGCGCTGCCGTCGGAGCTCGCCAGCTATGTTCCCGTCTGCGATGCCATTGCCCTGCTCTTCCGGCCTTACGCGGAGGTGGTGCTTCACGATCTCTCCACCGAGACGGTCGTGCATCTCTCGAACCCGTTTTCCAAACGGGAGCTTGGAGAACCTTCCCTGCTGCATGAGATCGACTTCAAGCCGTCCGATACGATCATCGGTCCTTACGAGAAGGTGAACTGGGATGGAAGGCGCATCAAGTCCGTCAGCGCCGTTCTGCGATCCGGCATGAGGGCTGTCGGCATTCTCTGCATCAACGTGGACGTTTCGCACTTCCATGCGGTCATGCAGACATTGACGGCCTTGGTCGCCGTGCCGCAGACCGCTGAAAAGCCTGCCTCATTGTTCAAGGAGGACTGGCACGAGCGGATCAACGAATACATCCAGAGCTGGACGCGCGAGCGCGGCCTGACCATTGCCGAGATGAGCCGCTCGCAGAAGCAGCAGCTCGTGATGGATCTCGCAGGAGACGGAGCTTTCGGCGGCCGCAACTCGGCGGCCTACATCTCCCGCGTGCTCGGCCTCGGGCGGGCCACGGTCTACAACTACCTTCGTCGGATGGATCAATCCTGAGACGCGAGCAGCGCGTCGCGCACGGCCTGCCAGCTTTCCCTGTCGGGCGCTGAGATAAGGCCGCCGCTGCGATTGACGGGCCGGTAGGGAGAGCCGTCGAAATGCGCCGTGTAGCCCCCCGCTTCGCGATGGATCAGCCATCCTGCGGCATGGTCCCACGGCATGACGCTCGATGAAAAGGAAAAATGCAGGTGGCCGGCCGCGATCAGGCGGTAGGTATGAGCCGAGCAGCGCAGATCCGCTGCCATCGCCACCTTCGGCAGACGCCCCGTAACCATGGGCCGGAGTTTCTCCGGAAGATAGCGCCAGGAGACATTGCCGCTCATTTGCGCCAGAGGCACGGGGGATGCAACCTGGAGGGACCGGGTGCCGCCATCGGGACGCTGGATCCAGGCTCCCTCGCCTCGCACCGCGATGGCCCAATCGTCGGAGATCGGGTCCAGGATGACCCCACAGACCACTTCGCCTCTCGCTACGACAGCAGCGATAACGCCGAAGAGAGGCAGTCCGGATGCGAAGTTCAGCGTGCCGTCGACAGGATCGAGGATGAAGGCCAGATCGGCCTCCGCCAAGCCATCGAGCAGCCGAGGATCGCGGCTTACCCCCTCCTCCCCGAGGATGAGCGCTCCGGGATAGCGGCGACGCAGCTCGGTCTCCATGACCCGTTCGGCGGCCTCATCGGCATCCGTCACCAGATCGAGTTGAGACGTCTTGGTGCGGACGGCCCCGGTCGAAAGGTTCCGAAAGCGCGGCAGGATCTCGGCCTGTGCCGTGGTCCTGAGAAGCTCTGCAAGATTCAACGCGTCGGCTCGGGAGAAGGTCATGAGCGTGGAAGCGTCCAGTTTTGTCGATGGATCGGCAGCATAATGAGCAGCATAATGATAAATGTTCCCGCCTCAGTCAGGGAGGCCCACTCATGCTTCGTCTCGGAAGCATCATGCAACATCCCGATCACTGGAGCCGTGGCGTCTTCATGAAGCGGCCTCTATCCGCGGATCGAACGGCGACGTCGAACCTGTCACCCTCCCGCTCAAGGGTGAGCGGAACGTCAACGCCGGCGTGACCCAGCGCCCATATGGTACGGTAGAATTCGGCCAGGGATCCTACGGTCCGGTTGCCGACCGCATGAACCCGGTCGCCGGCCCGCAAACCGGCCCGCTGCGCCGGAGCATCTCCCGCGAGGCCGATCACCGTGATGTGGTTGTCCTCGGTCTCGGCGACATAGAAGCCGAGCCATGGCCGCGGCTGACGCTTGACATGGCCAAGGGTGAGAAGATCGTTGAGGATCGGTTTCAGGAGGTCGATGGGTACACTCATGTTGAGGGGCACCACCGTGCCGCCCGACGTCTGGTGCTGAAGCTGGAGCGAGCCTATGCCGACGAGGTCGCCCCGCGGGCCGATCAGAGCCGTTCCTCCCCAGTTCGGATGCGCCGGCGCCGTGAAGATCGCTCCGTCGATGAGATACTCCCAATACCCGGCGAATTCCTGACAGGCCACGACCTGTGCCGCTAGGGAATGGCTTTGCCCGCCGCTGCCGGCGACCACGACCGAGTCTCCCGGCGCAAGACGGCGCGAGTCCCCCAAAGCCAGGACCGGCACACCCAGGGGCTTCACGGCTTGGACGAGACCGAAGCCGCTCTCGTAATCATAGGCGAGCACATGCGCCTGAACGGCTCGGCCCGTCCTCGTGGTGAGCCAGATCTCCTCCGCCTCTGCAATCAGGTAGCCGATGGTGACGACGAGGCCGTCATCGCGAATGACGACTCCCTGCCCTGCCCTTTCGGTACCAAGCGTCTCAGCCGTGAAGGCATCGTCGGGAACTCGCGCGCGGAGGGACACGACGGCAGCCAGAGCCCCCTGCAGGTCATAATCAAGGGCATGAGGATCGGGCTGGAACTCGGGAGGAATTTCCCATTCATCGGGTGTTTGCATGAAAAGCTCCCCAAGCTCTCTGCCGAGAGGCAGCACGTCTGAAGATGGCAGGAAACCGGCTCCCTTCAACCGGACTTGCCTTTTTGCCACACAAAAAGCCGTGATCTGATCGCCATGAGCGCTTCTGCGATCCGGAAGCCCTAGCAGCCCAAAGGGGCTCTGGACTGGTTCGGCAGACGGGTTGCTCACCTTGTCGCCACGCGACACCCAAGGCGGGCGGAAACTTCGGCGCCTTATTCGCGTTAACCCAGACCATATGAGGCGCGGGGGCCCGCTATGCTCGACAAAGATTTTGCCTTTCACGGTTCCGCACACCCCACCTATATGCTCTCTCGCACTCGGAGCAACAGACCTTCCTTGCCGATTCCGGTTCAGGAGCATCTGGGAAGGATGCTGAGGGCAGATTATTTCGAGAGAAGCGACAAGCCTCAGTATGTGGGTGATCCAGCCCTGCCGCTGGAGTTCATTCCTCATCTCGACCGCCTCGCGCGCTCCGAACATACGGCACGCCTCAATCGAATCCGCGAACAAGGAAGAAAAGCCGTTGCGGACGCCCTTTCGGGGCTGGTCCTGTAAATTAGCCACCGAAGCGGGTTCCTTACCGAGGCTTTCCGGAACCTCCGCCCATAAACGATCTTTCCCTGTCATGAGGCATCAAAGCGGAAGAGCGGTCCTGAGACAGGCCTTCAGAAACCTGGAGCACGAAGTGCCAGGCAAGGTCGCCACTGTCCTGCGCAACCTCAGGCATCCTCAGGCACGATGGATCAGACTGCCCGCAGGAATTCTGCTCATCCTCGGCGGCATCTTCGCCATCCTGCCCTTTCTGGGTTTCTGGATGCTGCCCTTGGGCCTTCTCCTGATAGCTTATGACCTGCCCTTTCTCCGGAAGCCTGTTGGGCGCTTTACAATCTGGGGCATCGAAAAGTGGCGAGCGCTTCGGCATTGGGTAGCGGCAAGATGGCGCCGGCCTTAGCCGCAGATCTGGTCTTTGCCAGATCAGGCAGGAATGGACCCGCCAAGCTCATCCTCGATATAGACGAAAATGATCTCGTCGAAGCTTGCCTCGGCTCGAAACCCGAGACTTTCCGCGCGCCGAGCATCGAAGCGGCGCGGCCACCCTTCGACGAAACGGATGATTGTCGGATCGAGCTCCTGCCGGATGCGGGCGGCGAAACGCTCGCCGGCCACACGCCGCATTGCATCGATCTGCTCGGCCACGGTCACGGAGACGCTCGGCATCGTCAGGTTGCGCCGGGGACCGACCTCCGCCGTATCGAGCGTCGCCGCATGGATCAGGAAGTTGACCGCAGATCGTGGCGAGGCATGGGAGTGGCGCACATCCAGTGGCACCGGCAGAACGGCCTCCTGGCCGTTCAGGGGCTCGCGGATGATGCTGGAGAAGAAGCCGGAGGCGGCCTTGTTCGGCCTGCCGGGTCGCACACAGATCGTCGGCAGCCTGATTCCCACACCATCGAAGAAGCCGCGCCGCGAATAGTCAGCGAGGAGCAGTTCGCCGATCGCCTTCTGTGTACCGTAGCTGGTGAGCGGCGTCAGGAAGAACTCGTCTCCGATAGCCTCCGGAAAGGGCGCTCCGAAAACGGCAATCGAGGATGTGAAGACCAAACGCGGGCAATACCCGTCACCAATGAGACGAATGGCATCGAAGAGGAAACGGGTTCCGTCGAGGTTGATCCTATATCCCTTCTCCAGATCTGCCTCGGCCTCGCCCGAGACGATGGCAGCCAGGTGGAAGATGACGTCCGGCCGGTTTGCCACGAGCCTTTCCGCCTCTCCGGGAGCGGAGAAGTCGGATGTGAGCGTATCGACCGGGAACGGCGCGTCAGGCCGGAAAGGCGTTTCCACGTCATGCAGGATCAGACGCGAGATTGCTGTTCCGCCGAGTTGCCCCTCCTGCACCAGACGGTCAGCGAGCTTGCGTCCGACCATGCCGGCCGCGCCGAAGATGAGGATTTGCATTGGCATGATCCAATCACAAGGCAGCGGATCCATGCACCCCAGGGACTCCGCTCCGGCCAAGACGATCAAGAGAAGCACTGTCCGGAGGTCGCTCCGGACAGTGCTCTCGACAGGAGGGGATGAGCTTTACTTCTTGCGGATCTTCTCCAGCTCGTCCTGCATCATCTTGACGGTCTCGGAGCCGATCGTAGCGGCGTGCTTCTCCCAGACGGGCTTCGCCTGCTCGCGCATGCGCTGCGCTTCCTGTGCATTGAGCTCGTTGACGACGATGCCGGCCCCCTTGATCTTGTTGAGCGACGCTTGAGACAGCTCGCGGGACACCTTGCGCTGCTCGTCGCGGGCAACCACCGCGCATTCCCGAAGCGCCGCCTGCTCATCCTTGGACAGCCCATCCCACAGCTTCTTGGAGTAGAGTACGAGGAACGGGGTATAGGCGTGGCGCGTCACCGACAGATACTTCTGGACCTCGTAGAACTTGGAAGTGTCGATGGTGACGAAGGGATTCTCCTGACCGTCGATGGCCTTGGTCTCAAGAGCGGTGAACACCTCGCCGAAGGCCATGGGCACCGCATTGGCCCCCATGTTCTTGAACGTGTCGAGAAACACATTGTTCTGCATCACCCGAACCTTGAGGCCTTTGAAGTCCTCCCACTTCTCAACCGGGCGGCGTGAGTTGGTCAGGTTGCGGAAGCCGTTTTCCCAATAGGCCAGGTTGACGAGCCCGGCGCCTTCCAGCTTCGCATCGATATGCTTGCCGAAGCTGCCGTCGAGGACTGCATCCGCTTCCTGCTCATTGGCGAAGAGGAACGGCAGGTCGAAGACGCCAAGCTCCGGCAGGATCCCGATCAAGGGCGAGCTGGATGTCACGACCATCTCCTGAGTGCCCGAGCGGAGCGCCTGTGTGGCTTGAAGGTCGCCGCCAAGGGCATTGCCCCAGAAGCCCTGAACCTTCAGCTTGCCGCCCGACTTGTCGGCAAGACAGGTCCTGAACTTCTCGACCCCCTTCCCATTCGGATGGTCTTCGTTCACGCCGTTCGACAGGCGAATACTTCTTTCGCTGAACTGCGCGTAGGCAGGTGCGTTGGCGAGAACGGTTGCTGCAATTCCGGCAGCCAGTGCAAATTTGAGCGCCTTCATGGTTTTCCTCTCCTTTGGTATTCTTCAACTTACCGTCCCCGCAGCCAGGCAAGTGGTACGGTGACGAGTTCGGGGATCAAGATTAGCAGAACGAGTACGACAAGCTGCGCGATCAGGAACGGATTGACGCCTCTGATAACAGCCCCCATCGGTACGCGGGCGACACCGCTCACCACGTTGAGCACGATTCCGACCGGCGGCGTGATCAGGCCGATTGCATTGTTGATGATGAAGAGCACCCCGAAATAGACAGGGTCGATTCCGGCCTGCTTGACGATCGGCATCAGCACCGGCGTGAGGATCAGAACTGTCGGCGAGAAGTCGAGAGCCGTTCCGACGATGACGACCAGGAACATGAGAGCAAACATGAGCAGCGTCTTGTTGCCCATGAGCGGCTGAATCAACCCGCTGATCTCGCCAGGGATGTTCGCCTGGGTGATGAGCCAAGCGGAGACAAGCGCTGCAGCGACCAGGAACATCACCACCGCCGTGGTCTTTGCCGCTGTCAGAAAGACGCCGTAGAGCATCGACGGTTTCAGCTCGCGATAGACGAACATGCCGATCACGAGCGCATAGACTGCGGCCAGAACCGCCGCCTCGGTCGGCGTAACGATGCCCCATTTGATGCCGCCCAGGATCAAGACAGGCATCAGAAGCGCAAAGAAACCGTCCAGAAAGGCCTTTCCGCGCTCCCGCATCGTGGTGCGCGGCGAGGTCTGCATCTTGTCTTTTCTGCTGACGATCGCCCATGCGACGACGAGGGAAATCCCCATCATCAGGCCAGGCACGATTCCGGCCAAGAAAAGCTGCGAGATCGATACGTTGGCGGCAACGCCAAAAATGATGAATCCGATGGAGGGCGGTATCACCGGAGCGATGATGCCGCCCGCAGCGATGAGCCCCGCCGACCTGGGAAGGTTATAACCCGCGTCTCGCATCATCGGGATGAGAATAGCCGCCAGGGCTGCGGTATCCGCTGCGGCAGATCCGGACAGAGCGGCAAGGATGAGCGCCGCAACGATCGCAACGTAGCCGAGCCCGCCGTGGATATGGCCTAGGCATGACAGGGCGAAATTGACGATGCGCTTCGACAAGCCTCCGACATTCATCAGCTCGCCGGCGAGGAGGAAGAACGGCACCGCCAGCAGTTGGAAGTTGTCGGCTCCGATGATCATGTTCTGAGCGACGATCTGGCTGTCGAAATTCCCGAGCCAGAGCATGAGAGCCAATGCGCACACGACGAGCGCGAAGGCAATCGGCATGCCGAGCGCCATGGCTCCGAGGAGCGAAGCGAGGAATACGACGATCGTCACTCGAGGCGCTCCCTTAAGGCATGTGCCGCGTCGTCGCTGTAATCCCCGGCGAAAGCCTTGAGCTCATGCTCGCTGATGGTTCCAGTGAGGACACGCAGGATTCGAAGGAGCGCCAGGATTCCCAATCCAATGCTGGTGAAGAACCCGACACCATAGATCCAGAGCATCGATATCTCGGTAATCGGCGCGTAGTTCGTGGCATTGATCTCGGCCTGCTGCCACGTCCCCCAAAAGAACACGGCGCAGCAGACGATGATGAGCAGATCCGAGAGAATCATGCACAGCTTGCGCCCCCTATCCCCAAGTCTGGCCACGAGCGTCTCGACACCCAGATGCGCATTCTCGCGGCCGACGACGACAGCCCCGATGAAGGTGAGCCATACAAAAAAGTAGCGGGAGAGTTCCTCGGAGACATCAATGCCGGTGTCGAAGAGGTAGCGCAGCAAGACATTGCCGAAGACCATGACGACCATGGACGCCAGGAGAAGCACCAAGAGCGCTTCCAGGGCCTTGAAGAACCAGTCGACTATCCTGCTCACTGTCACTCCCTGGCTTGGGCTTATCGAGCCCCCATGATTCTGTTCACCTGTGCAGGCTGTTCAAGCCTGCACAGGTGCAGATTCCTCCGATCTAAGGCACAGATTTTCGGAGTGTCAATTCAACAGCGGCCAAGCTGCTCGGGACCACGTCCATACATGAAACAAAATATCAACGTGTACCTCCTCGCCACAGGTGCGCTTTAGGATATCATAGAGCCCCGATCCCGGATCCCGCTTAGAACCTCGCGTTCGAGGCGACTCGATAGGAAGCACATCATGAAGCTTACCGGCCTTGAGACAATCCGCTTGCAGGAGTTCCCAAACATCATCTGGGTGCTCCTTCATACGGATGAGGGTCTGTCCGGGCTGGGGGAGACCTTTATGGGGGCTGCTGCCGTCGAGGCCTATCTGCACGAAACCGTGGCGGCGAAGCTGATCGGCCGCGACCCTCTTCAGATTGAAGCCATCAACCGGGACCTCCAGAACTATCTCGGCTGGCGCTCCGCAGGCGTCGAGACGCGGGGCAATTCGGCTGTCGACATCGCGTTATGGGACCTGTTCGGGAAAGCGCACGGCAAACCCGTCTGCGACATGCTGGGCGGACGGTCCCGGGACAGGATACGAGTCTACAACACCTGTGCTGGATACCGATACATCCGGGACAGCCGAGCCCAGAAGGTTGCGAACTGGGGCCTCGGAGATGCCGAGGGCGCTTACGAGGATCTGGAGGCCTTTCTGCATAACGCGGATGAGCTGGCTCACTCCCTGCTGGAGCAGGGCATCACGGGGATGAAGATCTGGCCCTTCGACTTGGCCGCCGAGCGCAGCCATGGCTATGACATATCGTCCGCAGAACTGCGGACAGCTCTTGAGCCTTTCGCGAAGATCCGCAAAGCCGTCGGCGACAAGATGGATATCATGGTCGAGTTCCACTCCCTGTGGAGCCTTCCGATGGCGAAGAAGCTCGCCTCAGCGCTCGCTGATTTCGATACCTACTGGCACGAGGATCCATTCCGGCTCGACAATATCGGCGACCTGAAGGAATACGCCCGACACTCCAAGGCATGGGTCTGCGCCTCCGAAACCCTTTCCTACACCCATGCGTTTCGCGAGTATCTGGAGACGGGCGTTGCCGGCGTCGCCATGCTCGACCTCTCCTGGTGCGGCGGCCTGACGGAAGCGCGCAAGATCGCAGCACTCGCCGAAGCGTGGCACGTGCCGGTCGCGCCGCACGACTGCACTGGCCCGGTCGTCTATGCTGCATCGTGCCACTTCTCCCTGCACGCCAGGAATGCCCTCATCCAGGAGAGCGTCCGAGCATTCTATACGGGCTGGTACACCGAACTCGTTACGGAGCTGCCGACGGTCACCGCAGGAGAGGTCACGGTGAACATGAAGCCCGGCCTCGGGCTCGAGCTGCTTCCGGACATCAGAAAACGCCCGGATGCCATCGTGCAGGTGACCCGATCCTCTTGAAAAGGGCCCGGATCAATGAGCAACGTCATCGAAGCCCTTGTCGCCGCTCTGGGATCCAAGGTTCGCACAGGAGCCGAAATCCCGATCAGGAATCACGCCGATGCAAGCGGCTTACCACCTGTATCGCCCAAGGCCCTGATCCTGCCGGACACGACCGAAGACGTCTCGACCGTTTTGCGGATCTGCCATGATCATGAGCAGCCCATTGTCATCCAAGGCGGCCTGACGGGGCTTGCCGGCGGCGCTCGTCCTGAAGCTGGCGAGATCGCGCTGTCGCTGGAGCGCATGACAGGTGTCGAGGAGATCGATGCGGCAAGCGCAACTCTCACTGCCCTTGCGGGAACACCTTTAGTCGTCGTACAGCAAGCTGCTGAAGAGGCTGGACTTCTTTGCGGTGTCGACCTCGGCGCGCGTGGAAGCTGCACGATTGGCGGGAATGTAGCCACCAATGCCGGCGGCAACCAAGTGCTGCGATATGGCATGACCCGTCGCAACACACTTGGTCTTGAGGCCGTTCTTGCCGATGGCACGGTGGTCCGCTCCCTGAACAAGATGCTCAAGAACAATGCGGGCTACGATTGGACACAGCTCCTCATCGGCAGCGAGGGGACGCTCGGCGTCATCACGCGTGTCGTCCTCGGCCTGTATCCGAAGCCTCTCGGTGTCCAGACGGCTCTCTGTGCCGTTGGAAATTTCGAGGACGCCCTGATCCTTCTTCGGCAGATCCAGCAGGTTCATCCGGGACGGCTGCTGGTCTTCGAGGCCATGTGGCGGGAATTCATGATCGTTGCTACCGAGATCTGCGGCCTGCCGCCTGCATTTGAAGCGGATCATGACGTCACGCTGCTCATTGAAGCAGACATGGGGGAGGAACCCGCAGGAAGCGAGGCGTTCTCTTCTCTCCTCAGCACATATTATGAGCAGGGCCTTATCAGGGATGCGGTCGTTGCCCAGTCGCAGGCCGACAGAAACCGGTTCTGGGCCTATCGGGAAACGCCTTACGAATACGGACGATTCCTGCCCGAGGAGATCCGCTTCGATGTGAGCGTACCTCTCAACCGCATGACCGAGGCCGTGGAACACCTTCGTCGGAACATGCGGGTGCACTGGCCCGATGCCGTCTATGTCGTCTTCGGTCATGTCGCCGACAGCAACATCCACATCAATGTCGCCATCGACAAGATGGACGAGGACCTCAAGAAGGCCGTCCAGAAACTCGTCTATGATCTCGTCTCGGGTCTTGGCGGATCCATTTCCGCCGAGCACGGCATCGGGCGGATCAAGCGCCCCTATCTTTCCCTGACCCGAACCGCGCCCGAGCTGGAACTCATGCGCGCCATGAAGCAAACCCTCGACCCCAAAGGGATCCTCAATCCAGGGCGCGTTCTCTGAGCCGCCACGCGGCGGCGCAACGGTTATCAAGAAGTCCACCATCAAGCTGGCGGTTGCCTTCTGCGCTGGATGCGGTTAGCAACTGCGCCTGTGATTTGCCAGATCAAGCGACTTGGGAGATGCCATTATGCCCCATGGAGCGTACTGCGTTGCATTCAAGCATAATCGATGGACAGTGACCCTGTCAGGGCACGATCTCGGCTCATTCCACTTTCGTTCGAAGGCGCTGAAGTTCGCAGTCGAGTCGGCCACATGGTCCGCCGTGCCGAACTCCGCCACCATCTTCATTTTGGATCGCACCGGCGATTTTTATACTGCCTGGCGGGGGGGCAGAGACATATTGACAGCAAGTCTTTAGCCATCTTGCAGCCGCACCCTCCTTTGCAAGTCAGGAGGGCGCGGACGGTATTATGGGAATCTTCCAGAGGTTCTGTACGCTGCCGCTATGCCAGACGAAAATGAACTAACCCATCAGGCGACTGCAGCGGCGCGTTGTTTTTGCGCGTTTTCAAGATCAACCTGATGCGGCAGCTCCATCAGCGCTTGGATCTTCTCGGCCAGATCTGTCGCCCGGTACGGCTTATAGAGAAGATGGAGACCTTCTAGCTGGTCCTCACCGTCGAAGTACCCGGTCGTGAGAAGAACCTGTACGCCGGGCATCTCGCTTTGGATCAGGCGGGCGAGATCTATACCACTCAGTTCTCCCGGCATTCTGACATCGGACAGCACGAGGCTGATCTGCTTGTTCGATTTCAGCATCAGTGCAGCCTCGTCCCCGGTTTCAGCCTCCATCACCTTGAAGCCGAGAGTATTGAGCGTGGAGATGGCAACCTGCCGGACGGCCGGGTTGTCCTCGACGACCAGCACCGTACGACCCTCACCGAAGGGGTGAGACAATTCGGGCTGGCGTTGAGACGGACTTTCGACAGCATCGTGCGAGCGTGGAAGCAGAATGCGAATGGTGGTGCCAGCATTCGGGGCGCTCTCGACTTCAATATGACCACAGCATTGCTGGACGAAGCCGTAGACCATGCTCAAGCCGAGCCCGGTTCCCTTTCCGCTCTCCTTCGTCGTGAAGAATGGCTCGAAGACCTTTTCCAGAACTTCGGGTGGCATGCCGGTGCCGGTATCGCTCACGGCGATCATCACGTAATCCCCGGCGGAAATCGATTTTCCTTCTTCCACTGAGCGATTTTCGATCCTGATGGTGAGGTCGCCGCCATCCGGCATGGCATCGCGCGCGTTGACGGCGAGGTTCAGGAGTGCAGCCTCCAGTTGGGCGCGGTCAACCTGAACTGGCCAGATGTCCGGCTCGGCATGGAAGCTGGCATTGACATGCTCGCCCAAGGTTCTGCGCATCAGTTCCAGAAGGCTCGGCATGAGGCTTAAGACATCAATGGTCGAGACTTGAAGCGCCTGCCGTCGCGAGAAGGTCAAGAGCCTGTAGGTCAGGTCCGCACAATGCTGAGCGCTCTCCATCGCCATATGGACGCGACGCTCGGCCTTGCTGTTTCCTTGGATCGACTTCTTGAGAAGGTCGAGGTTTCCGATGACGACGCTGAGCATGTTGTTGAAGTCATGCGCAATTCCGCCCGTCAACCTGCCCAGGGCCTCGAGCTTGCTCGCATGGAGCAGGTTCTGCTCCATCTGCTTGCGCTCGGTGATGTCGAACCACATGCCAAAGATCTCGCGCGGATGCCCATTGTCATCCCTCATGAGAACCGTCTGGTCGAGGAAATGTCGCTCGACGCCATCGGCACAAGTCCAGCGATATTCAAGGCTGAGAGCGTCCTCCTGCCCCAAGCGCTGGAGCTGCGTCATCACGCGCTCCCGATCTTCTGCATTGAGCCTCGACGACCAGAAGTCGGAGCGCTCAAGGAAAGCCTCCGGCCGGAATCCGGTGATGCGCTCGATGCTTTCGTTGGTGAAGTGAAGTCGGCGGTGATCCTCCTCCAAGGAGGCCGTGTAGAGTGCGATCGGGAGGGACTGCAGGACGATTGACTGATGTTCTTCACGCCGGCGCAGAGCCTGCTCGGCTTTCAGCTTCTCGCTGCGAACGCGCAGATTGTCCATGAGCAGATGGCGCTCCTGCTCGGCCTGCCGCCGGATCTCCTCGGTCTTGCGGTAGAGATCAACGAAGATGTCGACTTTGGATTTGAGGATCAGAGGCTCGATCGGCTTGAACACGTAGTCGACCGCACCGGCCGAGTAGCCCTTGAAGACATGCATGTCGTCCTTGTTGAAGGCCGTCAGGAACAAAATCGGCACACGCGATGAGCGTGGCCGGTTCCGGATCAGGCCGGCCACCTCGTACCCGTCGAGCCGAGGCATCTGCACGTCGAGCAGAATGACGGCGAAGTCGTCCTGCAGCACGTGCCGCAAGGCCGCTTCGCCGGAATCTGCCGTGACGACCTGCACGCCAGGGGAGCGGATGACCTCCTCCACGGCCATCAGGTTCCGGGGATCGTCATCGACCACCAGAATCTTCGCCAAGATGGGGGCGATCAGGGGGCGAGCCGCTACAAGGTGGAAATCATCAGCCTTCAAGTCCGGCACCACCCGCCCAACGTCATCAGTCATGAGTTCAACCCGGTCTCTGCCGCGCCATTCGGAACAGTCTTTCCGTCAGGGATATAGGTGCTCCGACTGAGCTGAACGCGCAAGACAGCAAGAAGTTGGTCGATGTCCACAGGTTTGGAGACATAGTCTGTCGCACCTGCCTCAAGACATTTCTCACGATCGCCTTTCATGGCCTTTGCTGTGACGGCAACCAACGGCAGATCACGGTAGCGCGGGATGCTCCTGATCTCCCTCATGGTCTCGTAACCATCCATCTCTGGCATCATGATGTCGATCAGAGCCACATCCACATCCGGGTTGTCCTTCAGCTTCTCGATGCCTTCGAGACCGTTCTCGGCAAAAACGACCGAGATGCCGTGCTGCTCGAGAGCGCTCGTCAGCGAGAAGATGTTACGCATATCGTCATCGACAATCAGGACTTTCCTGCCGCTGAGAGATTCATCCGAGCGCCGCTCGACAATGATGTGCTTGTCCTCCGGGATCGCACTGATGGCGCGGTGGAGGAAGAGCGCTGTATCGTTCAGGAGGCGTTCCGACGAGCCTTCTCCTTTGACGATGATCGTTGCGGCGATGCTGTGAAGCCTACGCTCCTCCGCCTTCGACAGGTCCTGACCGGTATAGATGACGATCGGCAGTTCCTCACCCCCTTTCGTCTTACGGATTCGCTCGATCAGCTCCGCCCCGGGAAGGTCCGGAAGGCCGAGATCCACGATGGCGCAGTCGAACTGCCGCACCTGGATCACCTCCAGCGCACTTTCCGCAGTTCCAACTGCCGTCACGTCGACCTGCTCATTCTTCATGAGCTCGGTGAGGCTCATGCGCTGATTGTCATCATCCTCGACCAGGAGGAGCTTCTTTACAGGCCTGTCAATGAACTCCTTGGTCCTGTTGAGGGCGCCCATCAGCGCCTCACGGTCGACCGGCTTCTCCAGGAACCCGAACGCCCCGGCCTTAAGGCCCCGCTTCTTCTGGTCGTCCACCGAGATGACATGGATTGGGACGTGACGCGTCCTCGGATCGTGCTTGAGAAGATCGAGGAGCGCCCATCCATCCATGTCCGGAAGGCCGATGTCGAGCGTGATCGCATGCGGCTTGTAGCGGTGAGCCAGGGCCAGAGCCGAGGCGCCATCCATGGCGATCAGCCCCTTGAAACCCTGTTCGCGAGCGAGTTCGAGCAGCACTGAGGCAAACATGGCGTCGTCCTCGATGATCAGAACGACGTGATCCCCGGTCGTGATCGCGTGGCGGTCGTCAAGAGAGGCCGAGAGCGCCATGGCGGCGGCCGGCTGGCGGATCAGGGTGCCCGATTGCTCTTCGCCGAAGTTGGAATGGCCGGCGCCCTCCCCGTTGGTCTTGAGCGAGCTTCCCACTCCCGTCGTTCCGTGGCTTGCAGGCGGCTCGACCGGGATGAAGAGCGTGAAGGTGGAACCTGCTCCAGGCGTGCTCGACACCACGATTTCGCCGCCAAGCAGACGAGCGATCTCGCGGCTGATCGACAGGCCGAGGCCAGTGCCGCCATACTTGCGGCTCGTTGTGCCGTCGGCCTGCTGGAATGCTTCGAAGATGATGCGCTGCTTGTCCTCCGGAATGCCGATACCGGTGTCGGTGACCGATATGGCAACCCACTGACTGCCGGCGCGCAGGGGCGTTCCTTCTGCGGAGCCGATCTGCAGTGTCACCCCTCCACGCTCCGTGAACTTGAAGGCATTGGAGAGGAGGTTGCGCAGAACCTGCTGCAGGCGCTTGGAGTCCGTCCTGATGGCAGGTGGCAGCTTCGGATCGACCTGAACATGGAAGTCGAGCTTCCGCTCCTCCGCCACCTGCCTGAATGTCCTGTCCATGTTCTCGACGAGGTCTTTGAAGCTGACGCTCGACACTTCCAGGCTCACGGTTCCGGACTCGATCTTCGACAGGTCGAGAATGTCGTTGATCAGCGACAGCAGATCCGAGCCGGCCGCATGGATCGTCTTAGCAAACTCCCTCTGCTTCTCGGTCAGGTTGCCTTCCGTGTTCTCGGTCAGGAGCTTCGACAGGATAAGGAGTGAGTTCAGCGGCGTTCTCAGCTCGTGGCTCATATTAGCCAAGAACTGGGACTTGTAGCGCGAGGTGAGCGACAGCTGCTCGGCCTTTTCCTCCAGAGCGGTCTTGGCGACGGAGACCTCCTGGTTCTTTGCCTCGACCTCCCGCTTCTGGAGCTCGAGCAGGCGGGCCTTTTCCTCCAGTTCCTCGTTGGTCTTCTGAAGCGCCTCCTGCTGCTGCCGCAGGAGCTCCTCCGACTGGCGCAGGGTCGCTGCCTGCTGCTCCAGCCGATCATTTGTGTTCTTGAGTTCTTCCTGCTGGCTCTGCAGCTCCGTGGTCAGAAGCTGGGACTGCTTCAGCAGGCCCTCCGTGCGCATGTTCGCGGCGATCGTGTTGAGAACGATGCCGATGGATTCCGTCAGCTGGTCGAGGAACGACTGATGGGTTTCCGAGAACCGGTTGAACGAAGCAAGCTCGATGACCGCCTTCACCTCCTGCTCGAACAGAACCGGCAGGACGATGATGTTGAGCGGTGGGGCCTCCCCAAGAGCAGACCCGATCTTGATGTAGTCGCTCGGCGCATTGGTGAGCAGGATCCTCTTCTTCTCATAGGCGACCTGGCCGACGAGTCCTTCCCGGAGGCGGAACCGGTTGGCAAGATGCTTACGCTCGGTGAAGGCATAGGATGCGACGAGCTCGAGGACCGGCTCGTCGCCGTTGTTCTCCACCGTATAGAAGACACCCTGCTGCGCGTTCACGAGCGGCGCGATCTCCGACAGGATCATGTTGGAGACGGTTGCGAGGTCGCGCTCGCCCTGCAGCATGCGGGTGAACTTCGCAAGGTTGGTCTTGAGCCAATCTTGCTCCGCATTCTTGAGCGTCGTGTCGCGCAAGTTGCGGATCATCTCGTTGATGTTGTCTTTGAGCGCCGCAAGCTCGCCAAGGGCTTCCGCGGTGATCGATCGGGTCAGGTCGCCGCGCGTCACGGCCGTGGCGACTTCCGCAATGGCTCGCACCTGGTTGGTCAGGTTGGCAGCGAGCTGGTTCACGTTGTCGGTCAAATCCCGCCAGAGGCCCGAGACGCCTTCCACGCGGGCCTGGCCGCCGAGCTTGCCTTCCGTGCCCACCTCTTTCGCGACGCGGGTCACCTCGGAGGCAAACGAGTTGAGCTGGTCCACCATGGTGTTGATGGTGTTCTTCAGCTCCAGCATCTCGCCCTTGACGTCGACGGTGATCTTCTTCGACAGGTTGCCGTTCGCCACGGCGGTGGTCACGTCGGCGATGTTGCGCACCTGGCCCGTCAGGTTCGCGGCCATCATGTTCACGTTGTCGGTCAGGTCCTTCCAGGTGCCGCCCACGCCGCGGACCTGCGCCTGGCCGCCGAGCTTGCCTTCCGTGCCCACCTCACGCGCCACGCGGGTCACCTCGGAGGCGAAGGAGTTGAGCTGGTCCACCATGGTGTTGATGGTGTTCTTCAGCTCCAGCATCTCGCCCTTGACGTCGACGGTGATCTTCTTCGACAGGTCGCCGTTCGCCACGGCGGTGGTCACATCGGCGATGTTGCGCACCTGGCCGGTGAGGTTGGCCGCCATCATGTTCACGTTGTCGGTCAGATCCTTCCAGGTGCCGGCTACGCCCTTCACCTGCGCCTGGCCGCCGAGCTTGCCCTCAGAGCCCACCTCACGCGCCACGCGGGTCACCTCGGAGGCGAAGGAGTTGAGCTGGTCCACCATGGTGTTGATGGTCGACTTCAGCTCCAGCATCTCGCCTTCGACCACGACGGTGATCTTCTTCGAGAGGTCGCCCGTCGCAACGGCGGTCACGACCTCGGCGATGCCGCGCACCTGGCCGGTGAGGTTCGCCGCCATGAGGTTCACGTTGTCGGTCAGGCCCTTCCAGACGCCGCCGACCCCCTTCACCTGCGCTTGGCCGCCGAGCTTGCCCTCGGAGCCCACCTCTTTCGCGACGCGGGTCACCTCGGAGGCGAAAGAGTTGAGCTGGTCCACCATGGTGTTGATGGTGTTCTTCAGCTCGAGAAGCTCGCCGCGGACATCGACGGTGATCTTCTTCGACAGATCACCATTCGCCACCGCAGTGGTCACATCGGCGATGTTGCGCACCTGACCCGTCAGGTTCGCCGCCATCATGTTCACGTTGTCGGTCAGGCCCTTCCAGACGCCGCCGACGCCTTCCACGCGGGCCTGGCCGCCGAGCTTGCCTTCCGTGCCCACCTCTTTCGCCACGCGGGTCACCTCGGAGGCGAAAGAGTTGAGCTGGTCCACCATGGTGTTGATGGTGTTCTTCAGCTCGAGAAGCTCGCCGCGGACATCGACGGTGATCTTCTTCGACAGATCACCATTCGCCACCGCAGTGGTCACATCGGCGATGTTGCGCACCTGACCCGTCAGGTTCGCCGCCATCATGTTCACGTTGTCGGTCAGGTCCTTCCAGGTGCCGCCCACGCCCTTCACCTGCGCCTGGCCGCCGAGCTTGCCTTCCGTGCCCACCTCACGCGCCACGCGGGTCACCTCGGAGGCGAAGGAGTTGAGCTGATCCACCATGGTGTTGATGGTGTTCTTCAGCTCCAGCATCTCGCCCTTGACGTCGACGGTGATCTTCTTCGACAGGTCGCCGTTCGCCACGGCGGTGGTCACGTCGGCGATGTTACGCACCTGGCCGGTGAGGTTGGCCGCCATCATGTTCACGTTGTCGGTCAAATCGCGCCACAGGCCAGCGGCGCCAGGCACGAGAGCCTGGCCGCCCAGCTTGCCTTCGATGCCCACCTCGCGCGCCACGTTCGTCACCTGATCGGCGAAGGTGGCCAGCGTGTCGATCATGCCGTTGATGGTATCCGCCAGAGCGGCGATTTCGCCCTTGGCATCCACGGTCAGCTTCCGGGTGAGGTTGCCCACGGCAACGGCGGTCACGACCTCGGCGATGCCGCGCACCTGACCCGTCAGGTTCGCCGCCATCATGTTCACGTTGTCGGTCAGGTCCTTCCAGGTGCCGCCCACGCCCTTCACCTGCGCCTGGCCGCCGAGCTTGCCTTCCGTGCCCACCTCTTTCGCCACGCGGGTCACCTCGGAGGCGAAGGAGTTGAGCTGGTCCACCATGGTGTTGATGGTGTTCTTCAGCTCCAGCATCTCGCCCTTGACGTCGACGGTGATCTTCTTCGACAGGTTGCCGTTCGCCACGGCGGTGGTCACTTCAGCGATGTTGCGCACCTGGCCGGTGAGGTTCGCGGCCATCATGTTCACGTTGTCGGTCAGGTCCTTCCAGGTGCCGGCTACGCCCTTCACCTGCGCCTGGCCGCCGAGCTTGCCTTCCGTGCCCACCTCTTTCGCCACGCGGGTCACCTCGGAGGCGAAGGAGCTGAGCTGGCCCACCATGGTGTTGACCACCTTGCCGATGCGGAGGAATTCGCCTCGCAGGGGCCGGCCTTCGATTTCAAGCTGCATGCTCTGGCTGAGATCGCCCTTGGCGACAGCACCGATCACGCGGGCCACTTCGGTCGTCGGCTGGACCAGGTCGCCGATCATGGAATTGACCGAGTCGATGCACTCGCTCCAGCAACCCGTCGCAGCAGCCAGACGCCCCCGCTCGCCGATCCTTCCCTCCTTGCCGACGACCCTTGCCACCCGGTCAAGTTCCTGAGCGAGCCCCTTGTTCAGATCGGCGATGTCGTTGAAGGCTTCCGCGATTTCCCCGTCGATCCCTGTCAGGTCCGAAGGCAGGCGAACCGAAAAATCGCCTTTGCGGAAGGCACGCAAGGTTTTCAGAAGCAGCCTGGGATCAAGCTGCGAAGGAGAAGTCTCGACTTGTGCCATGAAAGCCCCCGTTACGCTGTTCCAGGCGTTACTCGCACCTGGATCCCCATGTTCCGATGTTCCAAAAGGTACTTTGTTCGTATTCAGATGGAACTTGACCTTACATAACGCTCGAGCGCCACTTAGGTTCCATGGAGCATACATTTTTTCGGAGCCGCTGGAATGGATTTCCCGATTCTGTCGAAGCTACAAAGCTTTAGGCCCCAGGACCCAAGCCGGGCATCGTCCACCCCCTCGATGGCTTCGAACCTTCAATACTCCAGTTCGAAACCTAGCCCCACGGAGCTTCCACCTTCAGCGTTGACCTCGCCCTGAGCCTTGAGGCGGCGTGTAATATCGATATCCACTGTCACACCGCTTTCATTCGGTTGAGCCCCCGCCCTGACGCCCACGCGAACATTGTCACTGATGTAGCGCGAAACGCCCACGCCCGGCCCTCCGCCGGCGCCAACGGTGATGTCGAGGCTGTCCACCCCGAGCGACCGCCGCAGGCGCTCGAAGGCGTCGTTACCACTTCCCCCCGACAGTTGCGCGACAGCCTGGGCAAGCTGGAGCGCCTGACCGGCCGAGAGGCCCCCGGAGGGTCTCTGGAACAGGATGCGCGAGAGAACTTCGTCCTGGGGCAGATCGGGTTCGGAACTGAAGGCGAATTCGGGACCGGAGGCCGGTCCGGTGACTGCGATACGTGCCGTAACGTCCCCAGCCTGGGTCTCGGCCAGGAAGTCGAGGGAGGGCGTAAGGTCCCCGATGAAGTCGAGCCTTCCGCGCACGAACTCAATCCGCCGCCCCAGCAGATCGAAGCGGCCGCGCCGGAGTTCGAAGGCCCCGGTCGCGATGGGGTCCTGTGTCGTTCCCTGAAGCCTGAGATCCCCACCGAGTTCGGCATTGATCCCCCTGCCTCGGACGAAGATGCGGTTCTGCGCCGTAAGCGTCAGGTCGAGTTCGGCTCGGAAGGGCGCTCCTCTGGTGGCAGCGGATTGCCGCCGCTGGGCCAAGGCAAGGCGGGCTGCGGCGGTCGGTGTAGGCCGCACATGCTTGGTCCCAGGCAAGGGCCGCAAGGTCGTCGGAAGGCGATCGGGCACCGAAACATTCATCGTGATGATGTCGATGCGTCCGGCGGCTCGGGGGCGGGTCAGAAGAGGCCCGGACAGGGTGAAATCCAGATCGGCGCTCGCCTCGACAGTCCCATTGGAGACGAGCTGGGCGCGACTGCCCACGATCCTGATCTCTCCCGGCAGTCCAGCAGCGGGATCGAGCGCGACCTGTCCCCGGGCGGAGAGCGAACCGCCATTGGGCGTCTGAGCGGTGAGGCTCTCGATCGACAGCACCTGTCCGCGCGCCGCCAGGCGTCCAGCAATGCCGTTCAGTTGGATGCCTTGAAGAGCATCGACAAAGCTCCCGTCGGAGATCGTGACCGCACCTTCGATACGGGGCTGCGAGAATGCCCCGGCAATCGACAGGTCGAGATTGGCGAGACCCGCGAGGCGCTGTCCGGAAGCCGAGAGGAAGGTATTGGCGACAGCCAGATCGGTCCGGCCGGCAATCCTGAGAGCCAGCTCGTCGGCTTGATCGAGCGGGACGCTGCCCGAGACCTGCAGGGTTCCGGCACGGCCAATGGTGACCCGCGCATCCACTCCTGCGCGCCCACCGGCCAGCCGGCCCTGAGCCTCGACGGCGAGAGGCGGAAGGCCGGCCTGACGGGTCTGGGCCGTCGCGAGGCCGGTGACGTTGAGGCGATACGTCCCGGACAGGTTCTCCGTCGGCCCGGCGATGGCAGCACTGCCGTTGGCCGTGCCGGCGACGCCCAGGCTAGGCGCCACGACGTCGATCGTCTGGAGCGGCAGGTTGCGGACGTCCACGGAGAGATCGAGCCTGTCACCGATGGTGCCGGACAGGGCAATCCGGCCCTGATCGGCGGCAATCACCAGATTGGATGTGCTGAGCGTCCCACTTCGCAGAACGAGGGTCGCAGGCTGGGCGAGGGACAGCCTTCTGCCGCCGCGGCGGGCCGTGAAGGCGGCGAGATCAATGCGCGTTGCATCCCCGGGAACGAGACGCCCCTGAGCGTCGAGGCTGAAGCCCTGGCCAGCGGCGGAGGCGCTGAAGCGCGATGCATCCGGCGCTCCCTCAGCCACGAACCGCAGGTTCCTGTAGGCCTGGCCCCCGGCGGTGAGACTGTCGGCCGAGACCGTCCCATCGATCATGGGGCGGTGGTAGAGGTCCTGAACCAAGAGCCTCGCATTGAAATCACGCAAAGCCACATCCGCAACGGCAAACCGCACACCTCTCGCCGTGACGGTGACGTCCTGCCGCCCGTCCTGCGCCTTCAGTGCAACGACGGCGTCGAGCGATCCATCGAGCTTCGTCAGGACGATGGGGCTGAGATCGTCGAAGTTGCTGCCGGACAAGGAAATCTCGCCTTGCGCAAGCCGATCGGAGCCCAGGCGGAGGTTGCCGTTGAGAGCGACAGAGCCGGCATCGATGTCGAGCCGGTCGAGCAGCCATCCCCCTTCCTGCGTCCTTGCAAGGTGCAGGGAGCCCGTTGCCGAATTTCGATCGACCAGCCCATCGAGCCTCAGGGAGGCGTCGAGTGCGCCGGTCACGTCCTGAGCGTCGAGATCAACCGCGAGGCGAGGAATGGCGCGGCCGAGCGCACGAACATCGCTGAACGTCGCAGTGCCCTTCACATTCGGCGTATCGAGGGATCCGCCCAGACGAGCTTCGACCCTTGCCCTGCCCGCAGTCACGCTTTGGTCCACATGCCTCAGTTCATCCACCGTAAGGTCAAGGCCAAGATCGGCAGACGCCTGCGAGGCGCGCCCATCGATACGGGCATCGAGATGCGCACCGTCGATGCGAAAATCGTCGAACCCAAAACCGTTCGGGATGCGGCGCACCGTCCCTGCGGCGCTCACCGTGCGGCCCAGAAGCCCATCGAGAATGGCAGTTCCCGTCGAGAGCTCCCGCACCCGAGCGTCGATGACCGCTGCCATGTCGTAGCGGCGCGGATTGCCGGACAGGCGGGCGGTCAGCGTTGCTGATCCCTGCAGGGGACGATCCGCGATGCCGGAAAAGGGCGCCAGCGCCGGGATGGCAGCATCCAGGGTACCATCCAGAATGGTCTCCCCTACCCGTCCCGCGAAGCCCGCCTGCGCCGTGGAAGTTGTGATGCGTGCCGTCTCGATGCTGGCAATGCCTTCAAGGTCGAAGGAGCCGCGGGACGTCACAGCGAGCGTAGGTCCGACTGCCCGGGCAATCGCTCGGTCGGCGGGGCGGATGCCGGAGGCATTGGCATCGATGTCGAAAGAAAACCGATTCGGAGGGTCGGTGCCGCCGATGGGGTTCATGCTCACGCGGGCGGTCAGCGCATCGAGAGTTCCCTGCGGCAGCCTCACATCGGCAGCGTCGAGCGAGCCGTTGATCCGCGGCGCGTTCATCGGCCCCTGAACCTTTCCGTCGAAGTTCATTCGGGCAATCTCGGCATCGCCCGCACGAGTTTTGGCCCCTTCCGTCGGCAGGGCCCGCGCGCTGAGGCTGAGATCGAGGACGCGGCTGGAGCTGACGGCTCCCGTCATGTCGAAGCGGGCCACATTCGACGTGACGCGGAGGGGCTGGATGCGGATGGCTCCATCATCGGCAACCGCAATGTTGCCAAGGAGCTGGGTAGTGCCGCTGAAGACCGGTGCGATGGGGGGCGGTACAAGCCCTTCGATCCGAGCCGCCAGATCCGCATTCACGTCATAGGCTGCGCCGGTTCTCCTCACCGTCGCAGTGCCTGATGCCCCGATGCTTGGCCCGGCGGAAAAATCGAGTCGCGCTGCAAAATTGCTCAAAGGTCCCTGGCCAGACAGCCGCAGATCCACCGGGGGCAGTCCGGGCAGATTCATGAGCCGCGCGGCGATGCCGCCCTCGGGCTCCTGATGATTCAGCTCAAGCGTGAGGCGGTTCGTCTGCGGCACATAGCGAAGATCGATGCCGAGACGTCCCGCTGCATCCAGGCGCTGGGCCGCGAAGGCCAGGTCAAGGCCTTCGGACGGGTTGCCGATCTGGGCCGAGCCCTGCGCCGAAAGTCGGGCTGCGGTTCCGAGCACCGGCTCGCCGAAAGCGAGTTCCTGCAAGGCAAAGCGATCGACAACCACACGGACGGGAAGTTCGGGCAGGATCGGCTCATCGGAAACGGGCGCATTCTCCTCAGGCGGACGAGGTCTGCGCAGAACCTGCAGGCGATCGATGGCGAGTTCATTGACCTGAAGGCGCCCACGCAGCAGAGCCGTCCGGCTCCAGACCAGACGGGCGCGATCGAGGTTGAGCCAAACGCCGTCGCGATCCGCAATGCGCACATCGCGGATAACGGCATTCGAGGATAGCGCCCCTTCAATGCTGCCGATGCTAACCCGCGTCGTCGGCGTCGAGAGCAGGCGCGAAATGAGGCTGGCCAGCACACTCTGATCGGTCTGCGCCTGGCTCGGGCGAGCGGCGATCAGCCAGGAACCGGCAAGAGCCAGGGCGAGGGCGACGATCAGGAGGGCAACGGGGCGGATGGTCTTGCTCATCAGAAAGCCTGCCCGATGCCCACATAGATGCCGAAAGTGTCGTCACCCCGCTGCCGGTTCAGCGGCACTGCAACGTCAAGACGGATCGGTCCGATGCCGGTGTAGTACCGCAGCCCCAAGCCTGCCGAGAAGCGGACGCGCTCGTCAAAATCGGGATAGCTCGACGCAAAGGCCGTACCTGCATCGACGAAGGGCACGATCCCGATCGTGTCCGTAACCTTGATCCGCGCCTCGACCGAGGCCTCCAGAAGGCTCCTGCCGCCGATGGGCTCCCCCAGGAAGGTCGGCCCCAGCGTCCGGTACCCGAACCCGCGGACGGAACCGCCCCCACCCGCGAAGAAGCGCCGATTGGCGGGAATTTCCTCGAGATCTGCCCCGACAATGGAACCTAGACCCAGACGCCCAGCCAGCACGTAGCGCGCTTCATCATCGAGGGAGTAATAGGCCGAGGCCGTCCCCCGCGCGACCGTCATGGGTACGGAAGAGCCCAGGAACTCCGGATATGGGGTTACGGAGGCGAGCAGCCTGACGCCTTCCGTCGGGTTGAGGGCGTTGTCCGTCGAGTCGTAGCTGAGGGAGACCGGCAGCCCGACGAGCTGGTAGTCGATCTGCCCGAGAACATCCGTCGTCTGCCCGCGCTCGTACTCGACCCCTCCCTGGATCGAGAAAGTCTCGCTGAAGCGGTGGCGGATCCCGGCCGTCCCGTTCACCAGACGGCTGGTGTAGCCTTCCGTCCGGTCGCGCTCCACAAGAGCCTCGGCCAGAAGATCGTTTCGGCTGCCGCCCAGGGCGGGCTTCAGGAAGCTCGCGCGGAAGCGCCCGCCAAAGTCCTCCCATCGTGGGTCGCCCTCCCTGTTTGGCCGGCCGCCGTCCTCTGTGAGGTAGAAAAGATTGCCTTCCAGTCTCAGCCTTTCGGCTCCGCCGAACAGGTTCCGATGCGCCCAGTAGGCTCGCAGAGCTGGTCCGTCGGTCGTGGAATACTGGATCGAGGCGCCGATGATCCGCGGCTGGCGCTCCGTGACCTCCACGAACAGGGGCAGGTTGCCATAGGCGTCGAGGGTCTCTCCCTCGCGGATCCGCACCGATGACAGAGCTTCGATCTGGGCGATCGACCGGCGCATGGAAGCGAGCGTTGCCGGCGAATAGGGATCGCCGGGCTCCGTATAGATGAAGGAGCGCACCACCGCGGGATCCACGTTCTCTGTTCCTTGAACCCTGATGACCCCTATCCCGGCACGAGGGCCCGGATCGACACCCAGGGTGACATCCATGACCTGGCTCGGGTGGTACACGACGGGCTCGCGGTCAGGCACCTTCGCGAAGGGCCGCGATTGAGCTCGGAAGTGATCGACGATGCGGGCTTCGGCAGCGAGGATGTCGGCCGAGCGCGCCGGATCCCCAGGTTGTATCTTCACGATCCGGGGCGGAAGCTCGGCTGGCGTGAAGGTGCCTCCGGTCCTTGCATCGCGGATGGAGACGTTTCTCAGCACAAACTGAGGCCCTGGATCGGCAACGATCTGAACAGGCACGAGGGCACGCGCCTGATAGGTGGAGGCGGCCCGCACGGCAGCATCGGTGCGTGGAGCCTGCAGCGCCAGCGGCACGCCGGCGACGTTGATGCTGACGCGAGCGTTGTAATACCCGGCTCCCCAGAGCGCATCGATGAGGCGTGGCAGATCGGCCTCTGCGCGGCTGACCAGAGCGGCGGCATCGGGGGGAGGATCGGCTTGCAGGCTTTGAAGCGTCGAGGCGTCTTTCAGCACCTGTTCCAGATCGCTGCCGCCGCCGTTGATGCCGTAGTCGAGGGAATACGGCAGAGCCTCCATGTCGGGAGGAGGCGGAGCATCAGCGCTTCCTCGGAACCATCCGAACAGGTCGAACGCAAGAGCCGGCGCCCAAGGCAATCCACCGAAGAGAACGCCTGCAAGGAGGATCGACGCAACCTGCCGTTTGGTGCTCAGCCGCAGCACGTGGGGCACTCTCTCCCTTGCAACACTAATTCAAATTGCCCTCGGTTCGGGGATGTACCTAACCATAGTTTCCCTTACGGCAAAACCCCAAGGCTCCGTCTCGGCCAGACGTTGGATTTAAGGCACATCACATCGCAGGGAAGATATGTTCATCCAGCGGACAATGATGCCGCTCATGAACGGGCGATAGGGTTATAAACCACACAAGCTCCAGGCGAATGGGGCATTTACCATCTCGTTGAATTCGCCCCAGCCCGAAGCAATGGTGGCATCCGAAACAGCGGCGCCATCGCGCCGCCTTGCGATCGGAAGTTTCACCCGGTCAGGTTGCCGAATGCGCCTCTTGAGGGTGTGGCGGCTCGACCACCCGACGGTACAGGTGCCAAGTAGCGTGCCCCAGCACAGGCATGACGATGGCAAGTCCCACGAACAGCAGGATGGAACCGAAGAACAGGGCACCCGCAACGATAAGGCCCCAAAGGGCCATGGTGAGGGGGTTCATCGCGACCGCCTTGATGGAGGTGTAGACGGCCACGGCTGCCCCCACATCCCGGTCGAGCAGGAGCGGGAACGAGATGACGCTGATGCTGAATGCCACCAGGGCAAAGACAAAGCCGAGCGCATTCCCGAGAACGATCAACCGCATGCCTTCAGCAGTGGTGAGAACCTGATCGGCGAATTGCCCATAGGATGCCGGTGCCGCATACCCGAACAGGGACTCGTACAGCAGGCGGGCGGTCGCTAGCCAGGCGAAGAAGATGACCAGCAGCAGTACCCCGAGAGCGGCGATCGATGGAATCGATGGCGACTTGAGCACATCGAACGCATCCTGCCACGCGATTGGAAGCCCCTGTTCGCGTCTCCTGCTGATTTCATACAGCCCAATGGCTGCGAATGGTCCTATGAGCGCGAAGCCGGAGGCCAACGGGTAGAGGAGCGGCAGCGCATTGTTGGTGAAAGTCAGAGCAGCCAGGACAAAGCCGATGATCGGGTAGATCAATCCGATAAAGATAAGGTGAGAAGGCATCGCCCAAAAATCGTCGAAGCCCCTTGCCAGGGCTTCTTTCAGATCCGCGAGTGTGATCTTCCTGACAACGGGATAGGCCGGAACCTCGCCGGCACCGGCGACGACGTGAAAATGAGCCATAATCGCTCCTCCAGGGCTGAACCTTGGCAGTTGAGATCACGGCTCAGCGTGCGTCATCGATGGTCACGCCTTACCGCAACCCGGCGCCACTATACGCTCGAAGGCGGCCGCTGGCGACAGGGGCCGCGGCGCACGAATGCGTGAGACGGGTCATTCTGGTTCTGGTAAGCAGGTGTCGGAAAGGGACAAAGGAGCATGCCTTGGCCGACTGGAACGCGGGACAATACCTGAAGTTCGAGGACGAGCGCACGCGTCCGGCCGCCGACCTGTTGAGGCGTGTTCCGGTGGTCTCCGCCCGGAACGCAGCCGATATCGGCTGCGGGCCCGGCAACAGCACGGAGTTGATCGTCAATCGCTATCCGGATGCCCGGGTGCTCGGCCTCGACAACTCACCGGACATGCTTGCCAAGGCGCGCGAGCGGTTGCCCGGCGTGACTTTCGAGGAGGCGGAGATTTCGGCATGGGAGCCGGGCGAGCGCTTCGACCTCATCTTTGCCAACGCGGTGCTTCAATGGCTTCCGGACCACCCTGCCCTGCTCCCGCGTCTCGTCTCGTTGTTGAGCCATGGCGGATGTTTGGCCGTTCAGATGCCGAACAACCTCGATGAACCGTCCCACAGGATCATGGAGCAGGTCGCCCGGAACGGCCCCTGGGCTGGGAAGCTCGCCCGGGCCTCGGAAGCGAGAGAGAAGATTGGATCCTTCGAGGAGTACTACACCTGGCTGCAGCAGGCAGGATGCTCCGTCGACATCTGGCAAACCACCTATGTTCACCCTCTGGCAGGAGCCGGTGCGATCGCAGAATGGTTCAAGAGCACAGGGTTGAAGCCGTATCTGGATCCTCTCTCGCCCGAGGAGAGGTTCGGCTATCTGGAACTCTATCGCACTGAGATTGCCAAGGCCTATCCTGCGCAGCCGGACGGCAGGGTTCTCCTGCGTTTTCCCCGGTTGTTCTTCGTAGCACAGCGGCTCTGAGAAGCGGGATCAAGGCTGAAAATCATGTGTTCGCCGATGCGAATGCGGTACATCGAAAGGTGATCTCCGGCACGTCGCTGGCTCCCACAATCCGTTCATAGTATAAGCGGTCGGTATCCTTCTGCCGACTGGGACGGAACTTTGTCCGGTGGTTGTGGAGATGCAGCATGGCACCGCAAGAGCCAGGTTATTCGAACATTTGCGCCGGCGCCATGCGGCTCCTGTTGCCCTCGTTGCTGGCTGGAATCCTTGTGAACGGGCCTGCCGCCGCACAGAGAATCGGTTGCGTGGTCCAAACCGCTGCAGCCCCACACAGGCAAGTGCTCCATTGCCGTGATGGGCTGATCCTCGAAGCGGAGGCCGGAGCGGGTTTCGACCTCATCGACAGCAACCGGGATGCTTCGCCCGATGCTGTGAGGCTGCAGAACCGGGCCATCTTCATCGATGCTTCGAAGCGGTCGGGCCGGCAAGGCTTCCGGGTGATCACCCCGCAGGCCATTGCAGCCGTCCGCGGTACCCAATGGGCTGTCGATGTGAGCGGAGGCAAGACGGCCGTCTTCGTGGTGACCGGCCGCGTCTCGGTCCGGCGGGCAGCCGGCACCACCGGAAGCGTCAGCCTCGGACCTGGAGAAGGCGTGGACGTCGAGCCAGGTGCGGCTCCGCTCGCGGTCAGGCGCTGGCCAGCAGCCCGCGCCGCCGCGCTCCTGGCCCGCTTCGGGCGATGATCCATGTGGCACAGGCGGCATGCCCCTACCCTGGCGGCAGCGGTGATTGCCTGTCTGTGGGGACTGGGGCTTGCACTTGCCCATTGGGAGGGACACCTGTCCGGCCTGGAGCGCATGGAGGCGCCCCTCGCGGATCTGCGCTTTCTCATCCAGGGACCACGGCCTCCGCCCAGCACCATCGCGATCATTGCCATCGACGACCGGACAGTGCGCGAGGCAGGCTCCTATCCCCTGTCGAGGACTGCGATGGCACGCCTCGTTTCCAAGCTCGCGCGCATGAAGCCCAAGGTGATCGCGCTCGATATTCTCTTCGTCGATTCCGGTCCCCCGGACGCCGACCTTGCCCTAGCCTCTGCGCTCCGCGAGGCGCCGACCGTCCTTGCAGCAGCGGGCCTCTTTGAACGCGACGCACGGCGCGGCCAGGCTCCCGAGCAAGGCACCCTGGATGAGATCCCGGCTGCGCAGAGCCTCCTCCTTCCCATCGAAGCCCTTGCAAGCACATCGGCCATAGGGGTTGTCAACATCGCGACGGATCCGTCCGGCGTTCCACGATCCATTCCGCTTCTTCTGCGCGCAAACTCAAGGCTGCTCCCCTCCTTTCCCCTTCGCACCGCCTCCGTTGCCGCAGGAAGCAACCCTGCCATCGCACAGGATGGAGTCACGTTGGGCGATGTTTCGACCCGCACCGATGAAGGCTTCAACCTACCCCTGCGGTTTTATGGTCCCTCAGGCACGATCCGCACGATCAGCGCAAGCGAGATTCTGAACGATGAGGTCGATGAAAGTGCGATCCGCCACAACATCATCATTGTCGGCGCAACTGTGGCGGGAGGGGGCGATGCGTTCCCCACGCCGTTCGATCCGCTTCTGCCCGGTGTCGAGGTCCTGGCCACGGCGACGGCCCACCTGATCGAAGGTGACGGGCTGGTGCGCGACAGACGCACGCGGCTTGCCGATGGTGTGATGGCCGTAACCCTGCCTGTTCTTCTCGTGCTTCTCCTCGCGTGGCATCGCAGCCTGTGGGGCTTTGCCATGATCGCGGCGGCGGCGGCCGCCTGGATCGCCGTGACGGTCATAGGGTTTACGCACGGCCTCTGGCTCAGCGCCAGCCTGCCCCTCGCGGCCGCAATGCCGCCTGCGGTTCTTTTCGGAGCTGCACAGCTCTGGCTTGATCGGGTCCGTGCCGAAAGACTCCGGCAGCAGAGCCAAACCCTGCGGAGCTTCCAACCCCCGAGTCTCGCCAGACGGCTGGCAAAGGACCCGGGCTTCCTCTCCACGCCCGTACGACAGGAAGCAGCGGTCGTCTTCGTCGACCTGTCTGGATTCACGGGACTGAGCGAGATCCTTCCGCTCGATGACACCCGTGAGATGCTCAGGCAGTTCCATACGCTCGTGGACAGGGAGGCCGTGCAGCGCGAAGGCGTTGTCGCCAGCTTCATGGGCGACGGCGCGATGATCCTGTTCGGGCTTCCTGATCCGGGATCCATGGACGCGTGTCATGCGGTTGAGTTTTGCGTTCATCTTTGCTCCCGCATGGAGGAATGGATCGCCACCCTGCCCGATCCGATTGCATCGCGCATCGGCTTCAAGATCGGCGCCCATCACGGCGTGATCATCGCATCCCGCCTCGGCGGCGACAGCCATCAGCACATCACAGCCATTGGAGATACCGTGAACGTTGCAAGCCGGCTCATGGAGGTCGCGGCATTCCACGAGGCGGATGTGGCCTTGAGCGACGATCTCTACCAAGTCGCAGGATCGGCCAGCTCGATCTTCGAAACCGGTGTGCTGGACGGCGTCGTCGCCACATCGATCCGCGGCCGCGCGAACCCGATCTCGATCTGGCTGTGGAGGAGAAGGCCGGTCCTTGAGAAGCGAAGGGCTCCGTGAAGCCTGCCGGAGCCCTTCGCAAGGATGAGTTGGAGGCGAACGTCAGAGCTGCTCGGGTGCCGGCAGGCCCTCTCCAAGCCAGTTCTTCTGCATCAGTTCTCTCGCCTCTTCGAGCCCCTTCTGGTCCCCCTGCGCTTGGGCAGCGAGGAGCAGCCCCGCCGCCGCCCAGCCATTGTTGGGCGATCTCTGAAGCGCCTCCTGGAAAGCCGCCTTCGCCTCTGAAGCCTTGCCTTGAGCGAGAAGCGCGGCACCGAGGGACTGATGCACCGGATAGTACCAATATGGGGGCTCCATGTAGGGCAGCCGGTCCTGGATGGCTGCCGCTTCCGCGAACAATGCGGCGGCTCGCGCCGGGTCTCCCGCCCGTTGTGCGATTCTGCCCTCGATTTCACGGACGGCAATGGACAGAACGTCCGGCCCGGGAATTCCCGCATCAGGCAGCGATGCGATCTCAGGGCGCTGAGCCAGGGCCTCGATGGCAGCTGCCTCGGAGCGGGCCTCGTCCGCCCGTCCCAGACGGGCGAGTGCAACGCCGCGTGCATAGTGCCAAGCGGCTTTCACATAGGGGAAGTCTCCTTCCGGTGTCGGCAGGGACAGCACGGTTTCGGGCGTCGAGAACAAGACATGGGCGTTGTAGGGCGCCGCCGCGATGGGCTGCGTCCAGGGAACCTCGCGCTTGGCCCGGTCGGATATGAGTCCTGAGAGCTTGTGCGCCGCATCCACGGCCGTGCGACCATCGCCACCGCTCAAGGCAGACACCATGACGAAGTGAACATTGTGCGCATAATACGCTTCCGAGTACAGGAGGCTCGCACCTCCCTGCCCGATCTGCGCCTCGTCAGCGGCCGCAGCCCTGATGTTGGCGTCCAGGCTCTCGCGCCAGCGGCCCAGGCGATACCAGATGTGGCTGGGCATGTGGACCAGATGCCCCGCTCCAGGCATGAGGCTCTCCAGGCGAGCCGCGTCGGGCGCAGCCCGCTCCGGCCGATCCGACGCCTCCACGGCGTGGATGTAGAGGTGGATGGCTCCGGGATGATCGGGACTCGGCTCGAGGGAGCCGAGCTGTCGCTTCCCCAGCACGCCTTCGAGCAAGGCGACGATCCTCTCCGTCTTTCCCTTCGGGGTCTTTCCGCCATCGGCCCAGTAGTCCCACGGCGTGAGGTTCATGAGAGCGTCGGCCGTCAACACGGCGACATGGGGATCGTGCGGGAAACGCGTCTGCACCGCCTCCATAGCATCGGCGTAGGCTTGATCGAGAGCCTTGCGGTCAGCGTTCGGATCCGGCGAATGCCGTCTAGAGAGCGCCTCTACCAGAGCCTCCTGCATGTCTCCGCTTTGGGCCGCTAGGACTTTTGCCTTCTCGAGCACGGCGATGGCCCGCGCATTCGCGTCGGCATCCATGGGATAGTTGATGTGGGGGCCGAGGACCCAGGCCTCGCCCCAGAGGCACATGGCGCAGCTCGGGTCGATCTCCTGGGCTGCTCGGAACGCGCGCGCAGCCTCTGCGTGATTGAACCCCCACCCCAGCCGGTAGCCCTGGTTGAAGTAGGCTTGCGCATCACCGGCCGGATCTCTCGTCACCGGCCACGATAGAGATCCGAGATTGCCCTGGAGCGGAGGTTTGGCGTCCGTCTGGGGGGCCGCTGCCCCACGGGGCAGATCGCGTCCATATGTTCCAAGCTCGCTGCGCTTCGGCTTCGCATCCGGCACCGTCGGCTGCAGCTGTGCCACGGTCATGTGATGGGCAGCCCCATGGTGACCTGGCTTTTGCAGAGCATGCAGCATGCGGACGCGCGGGGAATCATGTCCGCCAAGCGGGCACGCATAAGCCACGCCTCCCGTAACAAGGGTCAGGGTGGCCGTTGCAGCAAGAAGGGCGGAGCGCAAAGAGCGACGACGATGCTGAAGGTTCGATGTCGTCATGGGAAGGTCCTCCTGGCGAAGAATCAGGAGGATACTCGCGCGGGCCGATTGCATCTGTGCCAAGCGGCACATGAGGCAAAGCGCAACTCAACTGATCGAAATTGAATCGCTACAACGTAATAAAAATGAGTATCGGATCTGTGCCGGCGCCTGCTGAACGTTTCACAGCTTCGGCAGGGGATCACATCCCCTGCCCTCAAGCGTCAGAAACACAATCCGCTCAAGCGTTCTGTTGCTCCGGCGAGCGGTTGCTGCGGATGGAGCGTCTCCTCTCCCGCCTCAGTCGCTTCATCAAGGCAATAGACGCAATCATCGTGCGTTCCAGTTCAACCAGAACGGAGTTCGTGTCCGGCACGAGCGAACGGTTCTTTCGTTCCAAATTCATCAGCAGCTTGTTCCGCGTTATGCTTGTTGGTCGGGCACGCGATGGACGTGCCCGGCGGCAACCAAAGCGTTGCAGTGCGGCTGCAATGTGGCAACGAGACCCGAGGATAACCAGCAACAGAATAGCGCAATATCGATGCGCGGCAGGATGATCTCACATCCACAAAAAAGCCACCGGAGCTTGAGGCTCCGGTGGATGGTTGGGAGATCCTCACGCTCAGCGCTTGTTCGGATCGAAGTGCTTCTTGAGCTTGTGGCCGTAGGAGGCATAGTCCTTCTGCAGCGACTCCGTCTGCGCCGCGAAGGCCGTCACGCGCTGCGGGAAGCGAGTCTCGAACATGAAGGCCAGCGTGCCTTCCAGCTTGTGCGGCTTGAGCTCCACGTTGCTGGCCTTCTCGAAGGCGTCGACGTCAGGTCCGTGCGGCAGCATGGTGTTGTGCAGCGACATCCCGCCCGGCACGAACCCCCCGCCGGTCTTGGCATCGTAGACGCCATAGATCAGGCCCATGAACTCGCTCATCACGTTCATGTGGTACCAGGGTGGCCGGAAGGTGTTTTCCGCAACCAGCCAGCGTTCGGGGAAGATCACGAAGTCGATGTTGGCCGTGCCGGGCGTCTCGGAGGGCGAGGTCAGCACTGTGAAGATCGACGGATCGGCGTGATCGTAGAGGATCGGTCCCACCGGCGAGTAGCGCCGCAAATCGTACTTGTAGGGCGCGTAATTGCCGTGCCAGGCGACCACATCCAGCGGCGAATGGTCCATGTCGGCCACCCAGAGCGAGGCGCCCCATTTCACGTACATTTTCGAGGGAACATCCCGGTCCTCATAAGCCGCCACGGGCGTGAGGAAGTCCCGCGGATTGGCCAAGCAGTTCGCGCCGATAGGACCTCGCTCGGGCAGCGTGAATGCGCCGCCATAATTCTCGCACAGGTAGCCCCGGGCCGGGCCGCCCGTCAGCTCCACCCGAATCTTCACGCCCCGGGGGATGACGGCGATCTCGCCCGGCTCGATATCGATGATGCCGAACTCGGTCCACAGACGCAGCGAGCCCTGCTGAGGCACGAAGAGCATCTCGCCATCGGCGTTGTAGAAGTACTCGTCAACCATCGAGCGGGTGACGAGGTATACATGCGCTCCCATGCCGGCCTGCGTTCCGGCGTCGCCAGCGGTTGTGATGGTGCGAATCCCCTCCAGGAAAGAAACCGGCTCGGATGGCAGCGGGATGGGATCCCACCGCATCGGCGCGATCGGCACCTCCACCTCGGCAGCGGGCGCCGTGCGCCACAGGCCGATATCCGCTTTCCTGAACTGACCCCAATGGGAAACGGTGGGCCGGATGCGGTAGAGCCAGGAGCGCTCGTTGGTGGTGCGCGGCGCGGTGAACGGGGAGCCGGACAATTGCTCGGCATAGAGGCCGTAGGCGCATTTCTGAGGGGAGTTGCGGCCGATGGGCAGCGCGCCCGGGAGAGCCTCGGTCTCGAAGCCGTTGCCGAAGCCGGACATGTAGCCCGGCTGGATGGCGCTCTCGATCCGGTCGGTGGCTTGCGACTGCAGGGACGGGTTCTGGACATTCATGGGCAGGATCTCCACAGTTGGTCGCAAATGTAACTGTTTATTTTGTAACCAACAACACCATGACCACGCTCCGGCTTGAGACATTCCTGCCCTATAGGCTCAACCGCCTGGCGGCTGCGGTGTCCCAGGAATTCCGCTCCGTCTACGGTCCCCACCACGATCTCACCATTCCCGAATGGCGGGTTCTAGCCACGCTTGGACAGTTCGACGGGATCAGCGCCAAGGCCATCGGCCGGCACTCTTCCATGCACAAGACCAAGGTCAGCCGGGCCGTCCGAGCCCTGGAGGAGCGGCATTGGCTCAAGCGGCGCACAAGCGAAGAGGACCGGCGCGAGGAGATCCTGTCCCTCACGCCGCTCGGCCGGAAGATCTATGGGGAGATCGTTCCCCAGGCCCTCGCCTTCGAGCGTCGCATTCTTGCCGAACTCGGGCCGGACGCCAGGCCGCTCCTGGCAGCCCTGCAGAACCTGGAGCGGATCTTCATGACTGACCGATAAGCCCGACTTAGGAAGATGCCCAGCCCTTAGACCGCCCTGCTATGGGTGCGCCCGGAGGCACCGAGATAGGCATCGAATGCGGAAGCGACGCTCCTGACGAGGAAGCGCGCATCCTCGTTCACGGAAAGGACGTTGCCCTCCAGGCGGATGATGCCGTCATCCTGGAGCATGCGCAGCTTCGGGATCACCTCGAGGATGGACTCGGGTGCCGTTTCGTGCTGCCGGCAGACCTGTCCCACATCGACCCGAAAATCGCACATGACCCGCTCGATCAGGTCGGCGCGCAGGCGGTCGTCGGCGGTCAGGGCATAGCCCTTTGCGGTTGCGAGCTCGCCACGCAGGATGCGCTCGGCATAGCGTCCGAGCACAACCTCGTTCTGCGCATAGCCCTGAGTCAGCCGCCCGATGGCCGAGGCTCCGAAGCCGATCAGCACATCGCTGGGATCGGTGGTGTAGCCCTGGAAGTTGCGATGCAGCACGCCTTCGTCCTGCGCCTGGACCATGGTGTCCTCGGGCAAAGCATAGTGGTCAAGGCCGATCCGGCGGTAGCCGGCCGCCACGAGCGCCTCGGCGATGGCCTCGGCCTGCGCATAGCGCGCCTCGCCGTCGGGCAGAGCAGCCTCGTCGATCTTGCGCTGGTGCTTCTTGAAGGAAGGCACATGGGCATAGCCGAAGACGGAGAAACGCTCAGGGCGCAGCGCGATGCTCTTCTTGACGGTCTCGACGCAGGATTCAACCGTCTGGTGCGGCAGGCCGTAGATCAGATCGAAGTTTATCCCGCGGATGCCGGCCTCCCGCAGGCCCTCCGTCGCCCTCGCCGTCTGCTCGTAGCTCTGGATGCGGTTGATGGCCCGCTGAACCACGGGATCGAAGCTCTGCACGCCAAGGCTGGCGCGCGTGACACCTGCAGCCCCGAGCGCCGCCGTCATGGCGCGGGTCAGGGTCCGAGGATCGATCTCGATGGCAATCTCAGCACCCTCGCCAAGGGAGAATCTCTGCCGGAGCAGGTCCATGAGGCCGGCGAACTCGGCCGGCTCCATGATCGTCGGGGTGCCGCCGCCGAAATGCACGTGGCGGACGTCCATCGGCTTGGCGATCCGATCAGCGACCAGGCCGATCTCCCGGCGCAGGACCGCAAGGTAGTCGAGGATCGGCGCATCCCGCTGGGTGATGGTGGTGTGGCATCCGCAATACCAGCACATGGAGCGGCAGAAGGGAACATGAAGGTACAGCGATGCGGTCGCCTCCGGCGCCAGATCGGACAGCCATTGTCCGTAGGCCTCATGCCCGACGGCACCGGAAAACTGCGGCGCGGTGGGATAGCTCGTGTAGCGGGGAAGCCGCTCCTCGCCGTATCGCGCTCTCAGGTCGTCTCTCATGCCAGCAAACCCCGATGCTGGAGCGGCTCACCGCTCGCTGCCGCCCCACGAATGTTTCATGCTGCATGTAACCGGGTTCGGGCCGCGCTTCTTTGACCTTCGTCAATCGCCCCTCCGCAACGGAGGGTCGGGCCCGACATTGATTGAGATCAAATGCAGCACCGGCGGCTGCGCTGCGCTCATAAAGCAGAGCCTCCGCCTTATGACAGGCGGAGGCTCTGTTGCTCATTGGATCGCCAGCAGAGGATGGCAGGCCGTGGTGACCTACAGCACCCAGTCGAAGGAGCTGGACGACGCGCTTCCGGCCGCCTGGAAGCCGAAGACCACCTCCTGCCCCGGCGCGATCTTGCTGTTCCACGTCGCATTGTGGAGCACGTAGGTATCGCCCGCGCGGCTGGCGATCTCGGCGTTCCAGATGTTGGAAATATTGACCGGAGTCTTGAGCTGCAGCGTCCAGGCATCCACAGTTGTCGTGCCGGTGTTCTTGACCGCCACATTGGCCGTGAAGCCGCTGCCCCAGTCGTTCGTAACCGTCGTGGTCGCCTTCAGGCTCGACGTCGTGGATGGAGGCGTCGGGGGCGTGGGCGGCGGTGTCGTGACGCTGCCGTCGTCGTTCACGATGGTGGCGGTCGCCGCGGTCCTTCCGAGGGTTGCTCCCGTCGGGCTGGACAGGGCAATCTGGAAGGCCTCGTTCGCCTCCTGAAGGGAATCGCCCGCCACCTTCACCGTAACCGTCTTCTTCGTCTCGCCGGGGGCGAAGGTCAGGGTTCCTGAAACCGGGGTGAAGTCGCTGCCATCGGCCGTGTCGGCCACGGTCTTATAGGCGACCGTCACCGGCGTTGCCGAGGCGGCCGACAGCTCCACCGTGAAGACCGCATTGGTGGTGCCATCCACCGTGGTGCCGCCACCGCCCGTTTCGAAATCGAACATGAGGGGCTGAAGCTGCGTGACCTTGTTCTGGTGGACGGATGTCCAGTCGTCCTGCAGGATCCCGCCCGTATCGCCGGAATTGGGATTCCACGACCACCAGGTCCAGTGGATTCCCTGCTTGCCCGACGCGATGTCCGTAGTGCCGTTGGCGTCGAAGTCACCCGAGAGGTAGGCTTTGATCTTGCTAAGCCATGCCAGATCCTTCGGATCCGTCAGCCGGCTGCCGAACTCACCGAGGTAAACCGGCGCGATATTCTGCTTGTAGATGTAGCCCCACATCTGATCGAATTTGGACGGCAGATTGTTGGGGAAGGATGGATCGTTGAACCAGGGCTGGCCATAGATCGAGTTCGGATAATCGTGCGCCGAATAGACAAGGCGCCCCGGCACGTCGAGCACGATCGGGCGGTCCTTCACGCCCATCAGGTTTCCGCCCCACCAGTAGTACTGGTTGTTGTAGGCTTCGATACCCTCGACGAAGATCAGCCACTTCGGGTTTGCCGTCAGGATGGCATTGCCGGCGCGCTCGGCGGCTGCGGCCCAATCCGTCGCTCCGCCGCCGCCCCAGGTGGCCGGCCCGTGCGGCTCGTTGTGCAGATCGGCACCGATGACCGTGGAGTTGCCTGCATAGCGACTAGCGAGCATGCTCCAGTTGGCGATCCACTTCTGCTCCGTGTAGGCCCCCTCGTACCAGAGACCGCTGCCGTTGGCGCCCGCACCGGCACTGGAGCGGTGATGGTCGAGAATGATCTTCATGCCAATCTGGCCTGCATAGGCCACGATCTTGTCCATGATCTGAAGGCCCGTGAGGCCGATGAGATCGGGGTTCTTGCCGAAATCGATGCCGTTCGGCCGGCTGCCGGCCTCAAAGAGCTGATCCGAGAACGGCAGGCGGATGGTGTTGAATCCCAGATCCGCCATCTGGTTCATCATGTCCTTGTAGCTGCGGGCATGCAGACCGTCCGGCGCATAGCGGTCTGACTCCATGCCGAACCAGTTCACGCCGGCGATCTTCACCGTGTTGCCGGCCTCGTCGAGGATCTGGTTGCCCACCGTGTGGAAGAACCCGACGCCTGCGCCGGAGCCCGTGCCCGGCACGGTGACAGGATTGCCCTCCTGCACGGAGATGTCTCTGACGGTAATGGTGGGCGTCGGGGCGACCGTGTCGTCGTTGACGATCGTTCCCGTGGCCTGGGCCTTGGCAATCGTGGCCCCGGATGCATTGGACAGGTTGAAGCTGAACGTTTCGTTCGCCTCCGACAGGAGATCCGCGATGACGGAGACATCAACCGTCTTCGAGGTTTCGCCCGGTGCGAACGTCAGAGTGCCGGATTTCGCCGTGTAGTCGGTTCCTGCAAGAGCCGTCCCATTGCTCGTTCCATAGGAGACGGTGACAGGCGTTACGGATGCGGCCGAAAGGCGAACGGTGAAGGCGGCATTGCTCGTGCCGCTCTGCCCTTCCGTGATGCTCACATCGGCCACGCTGAGCGACGCTGGAGGGGCGGCCGCATCGTCATTGGCGATGGTCACCGCGCCCTGCCCGTCGGCAACGGTGGCCTTCGAGGGAGAGGAAAGGTTCACGAAGAAGGATTCATTGTTCTCCACGACGGTATCGCCGAGGACCGGTACGGCAATCGTCTTGGTGGTCTCCCCCGGCGCGAAGGTCAGCGTGCCTGACTTGGCCGTGTAATCCGCACCGGCCAAGGCCGTGCCGTTCTCCGTGGCATAGCTCACGGTTACGGTCTCAGTTGAAGCTTTGGAGAGCGAGACGGTGACCAGGGCTTCCTTCGTGCCCGTGTTCCCCTCAACAAGGCTCATATCTCCGACGGAGAGCGACGGGAGGACCGGGGTCGGTGTCCCACCGATGGCCGTGCCGTTGACGATGTAGCCTGCCGGCTGTGGGACCGGTCCTGTGCTGTTCGCCTGGAAGCCGAAGGTCACGGTGCCATTCGGAGCAACGGAGCCGTTCCAGGACGCATTCCGAACCACGTAATGGTTGCCGACCCGGCTGACGATTTCCCCGTTCCAGAGATTTGTGATCTCGAACGGGGCATCGAACTCCACCACCCAGCCGTTCATGGCACTGGGGTTCGCGTTGACCAGGGAAATGGAACCGGTGAAGCCCGAGTTCCAGCTGCTGTCAACTTTGAAAGATGTAGTATACCCCATCCTCGTACCCGTTGTTGTGATGAGATTAATATCCCACAGAGGTTATATGTGCAGATGGGGAGATCTAACTGACATTGCGGCAAAATATGGACCACCTCATCATTCCATGATGACAATTATACCAGATGTAAGAATTTTTCTTCTTTGTCTCTAATGAACACAACCTGAAATCTATTCAAGCAACCCACTACAACGCTGTATTTATTGTATTGTAGTTACATCCTAAAGAACCAGGAAACCTGCTGCTCTTGATATTATGCCGATCATGAGGAGCTCTGCTTTGCTGCGGCAATCGGCATGAACGCGCCCTACAGCCGGGCGCGCGTGCTTCGCGGCGTCGCCAGCAGGAGGTTCGTTTCCGAGGCAATGACGCCGGGGATCAGGCGGACACGCCGCAGGATGGCGTCGAAGTCGGACAGGTTGCTCGCCCCCAGTTCGACGACGAGGTCCCATTTCCCGTTGGTGGTGTGAATGGCGCTCACCTCCGGGAAGCCGCCGAGCGCGTCGACGACCCGGTCCCCGGCCCTGCCCTCCACCTCGATCAGCATGATCCCGCGCACGGGCAGGGCAACCGCATCGGCCCGCAGGATCACCGTATAGCCGACGATATCCCCGGAGCGCTCCAAGCGCTCCATCCGGGCTCGGACGGTGGCGCGCGAAACGCGAAGTTCCAAGGCGAGGTCCGAGACGCTCCGCCGGCCGTTATGTCGGAGGAGCGTGATCAGCCGTTGGTCGAGATCGTCCATGGCAAGCCAGAATGAAACGCATAACTTGCCATTTTGATCAGGTATCTTGCTCCGTTTGTCAATTTAATCTGTTCAATACGCCGGAAGCCCTCGGTAGCTTGGCGATTGCTCAAGGAGACGAAGAATGGGATCGACCGCGTGCATCATCCTCGGTGCGCCCGTGCAGGAGGGCGCCGGGCGGCTCGGCTGCGACATGGGGCCAAGCGCATTCCGGACCGCCGGTCTGGTGCCTGAGTTGCGCAACCTGGGCTATGCCGTCGAGGACCGCGGCAACATCGCACCCGCACCGCTTCGCGACCTGCACCACCCGAACCGCGCCATCAGGGCCCTGCCTGAGACGGTGGCCTGGACCGAATCTATCGCCAAGGCTGCCTATGAGGCGAGCGGAGATGGCATTCCGATCTTCATCGGCGGCGATCACAGCCTCTCGGCGGGCTCCATGACGGGGCTCGCCCGCCGGGCCGCCGAGGAAGGCCGGGAGTTCTTCGTTCTCTGGCTCGACTCCCACCCGGATTTCCACACCCTCGAGACCACGACGAGCGGCAACCTCCATGGGATCCCCATGGCCTATGCCACGGGCCTCGAAGGGTTCGAGGGCTACTTTCCGCCCGTGGCAGCGCCTATCAACCCGCGGAACGTCTGCATGATGGGCATCCGCAGCGTCGACCCTGCGGAACGCGCCGCCCTGTCGACATCCGGCGTGACGGTCCATGACATGCGCGCCATCGACGAGAACGGCATCGCGCCTCTTCTCGGCGCCTTCCTCGAACGCGTCGCCGCTGTGGACGGGATTCTCCACGTGAGCCTCGATGTCGATTTTCTCGATCCGGGCATCGCGCCCGGCGTCGGCACCACCGTTCCCGGCGGCGCAACCTTCCGTGAGGCGCATCTCATCATGGAGATGCTGCACGACAGCGGTCTGGTGAGAAGCATCGATCTGGTCGAGCTCAACCCCTTCCTCGACGAGCGGGGTCGGACGGCCTTGCTGATGGTCGATCTCGTTTCAAGCCTCATGGGCCGGCGCGTGCTCGACCGCCCCACGCAGAGCTACCGCCATACCCCGAAGACACCCTGAGCCATGATCCCGAAACTGAACATCGTCCCCTTCGTCAGCGTGGACCACATGATGAAGCTCGTCCTCGCCATCGGCGTGGAGCGCTTCCTGCTGGAGCTTGCCGAGTGCATCGAGGCCGATTTCCGACGTTGGGAATCGTTCGACAAGACGCCGCGGGTCGCCTCCCACAGCCGCGAGGGGGTGATCGAGCTCATGCCGACCAGCGACGGCGAGGTCTATGGCTTCAAATACGTGAACGGCCACCCCAAGAACACCCGCGAAGGGCGACAGACCGTGACGGCCTTCGGGGTGCTGGCCGATGTGGGAACCGGCTATCCCGTTCTCCTGACCGAGATGACCATCCTCACGGCCCTGCGCACCGCTGCCACGTCGGCCGTTGCGGCCAAGCACCTGGCCCCGAAGGGCGCCCGCTCCATGGCCATCATCGGCAATGGGGCGCAGGCGGAGTTCCAGGCTCTTGCCTTCAAGGCCCTCCTGGGCGTGGACACCTTGCGCCTGTACGATATCGACCGTTCCGCCAGCACGAAATGCGTCCGCAACCTTGCCGGCATGGGATTCGGCATAACGGTCTGCAACTCCATCGAGGAGGCGATGGAGGGCGTTCAGATCGTCACCACGGTTACTGCCGACAAGCAGAACGCGACGATCCTGACGGACAACATGGTCGGCTCGGGAATTCACATCAACGCGGTCGGCGGCGACTGCCCGGGCAAGACCGAGCTGCATGCCGATATCCTGAAGCGATCCGACATTTTCGTGGAATACCCGCCGCAGACCCGGATCGAAGGCGAGATCCAGCAGCTCCCTCCGGATTACCCGGTCAAGGAGCTGTGGCGGGTGATTGCCGGCCTGGAACCCGGGCGCACCGGCGAGCGGCAGATCACCCTCTTCGATTCCGTGGGATTTGCCATCGAGGACTTTTCGGCCCTGCGCTACGTCAAGCGACAGATCGAGCAGACAGGTCTCTACGAGGAACTCGACCTCCTCGCCGATCCGGACGAGCCGCGCGACCTCTTCGGCATGCTCCTGCGGGCAGCGGCTGCGCCGACGGCGGCCTGAAGGCTTGTCCCGCCGCTCCGGGGCTCACACCAAGTCGAGCGATCCGGGAGCCTGCACCCGGTCCTGGGGGCCGTAATCCCGCACCGCCTCTGCGATCCGCAGGCGGTAGTCGGCAAACAGCTCGCGCCGGCCCAGCGCCTGCGCCTGCCGATGCTGGAGGTGGCTGCGTCATTGCCGGATCGCCTCCTCATCGCGCCAGAACTGAAGCGAGAGGAGCTTGCCCTCCTCGTAGAGGCTCTCGAACCGCTCGACCGAGATGAACCCGTCGATCTGCTCCACCTCGGCCCGCAGGGCAGCGGCAAGCCTCAGGTAGTCCTCCTTGCATCCGCTCGCGGGCCACACCTCGAAGATCACTGCCATCATCGGAAGAACTCGCTCCTGGCGCGAGGCAAAGACCGCAGAATGCCGGGTACCGCAGGAAAGCATGGCCAAGCGGCAGGAGAGCATCAAGGACGGGAGCCGCCACCTTTCAGAATGGCGGCGGACGTCACAAATAGGGGGGCACGGCCAAGCTGACTCGTTCTCGGCTTTGCCAGAGGATGAAATAGGATATCTCGATGTCGAGAGTTGAAAGGAATCTTGAATGGACTTTACCTGGCTATCCGATCCGACAGCCCTGGCGGCCCTCGCGACCCTCGTCGTGATGGAGGTGGTGCTCGGCATCGACAACCTGATCTTCATCTCGATCCTGACCAACAAGCTGCCTGAGCACCAGCGCTCCAAGGCCCGGCGTATCGGCATTGCGCTGGCCCTGATCCTGCGCCTGGGCCTGCTCGGCACCATCGCCATCATCGTGACCCTGACGGAGCCGATCTTTACCCTTTTCGGTCATGCCTTCTCCTGGCGCGACCTGATCCTGATCGGCGGCGGCCTGTTCCTGGTCTGGAAAGCCACCAAAGAGATTCATCATAACGTCGATTCCACCCCCACCGACGACATGTTCGACACGACGAAGGCCACCATGACGTTCGGGGCGGCGATCACCCAAATCCTCCTGCTCGATCTCGTATTCTCCCTCGACAGCATCATCACGGCGGTCGGGATGACGGATGTGGTCATGATCATGGTGATTGCAGTCGTCGCAGCCGTGACGGTGATGCTGGCGGCGGCCAATCCGCTGGCCCAGTTCATCAACAACAACCCGACGGTCGTGATGCTGGCGCTGGGCTTCCTCCTGATGATCGGCATGACCCTGATCGCCGAAGGCTTCGGCGCCCATGTTCCGAAGGGCTATATCTATGCGGCGATGGCGTTCTCGGCCCTGATCGAGGGGCTCAACATGCTCTCTCGCCGTGCCGCACGCCGCAAGGCTGCCGGCACCCAGGAGCCGAAGTAGCCATTCGAGGGAAGGTGCGTCCCCTGCACCTTCCCTCCCATTTCCGCAAAGCGCCAATCAGGAAGCGCTGTCCACCCCGGGATCTCAGAAATAAACCTCGGGAAGAATTCTCAATCGAGGCAAGCGTGTCCGATGTCACGATGAGCGTGTCACCGCAGCAATGGCATCTTGCAACTTTTTGCAGACTAAGCCGTTAGTGGGCTGTTCCTTATGTACCAGCATCGGCCGATGCCCTTGCTGCCAGTGTTGATGCGCGGTCGGAGACGAAGTCTCTCAAGCGTTACGCTAGTGATCGGAAAAGTTGGACGACAAAGGTGAAACTGCCGAGCGTCACCGATCGTTGTGACGCCGCGTCTGCGCCGGGTTCGTCCCTTCGCTTTTCAGCTTGACCGTTTGCGTGGACTACCGGGATGTTCTCCTTGAGGCGGAGTGTTTCTATTGTCGTCGTTCGAGGTGAAATCGCAAGGGGCGCGCCGTAACAGTTCCTCTCTCGGCCGCGATGAGGCGGAAAACCGCACATACGAACGAGATGACAGCCATTGGACGACCATTGTCGTCGAAACACCCCCAGCCGGTCCCGGCCGCCCGCTGGTGGTCGATCTGGACGGCACGTTGATCGCCTCCGACCTGCTCATCGAAACTGCCTTTGCCGAACTGGGCCGGCGTCCGCACTCCCTGTATGAGATGCTAACTGCCCTCTCCCGGGGAAAGGCGGCTCTCAAGCATCGTCTGGCAGAACCGGCGGATTTCGATCCCAGCACCCTGCCGTATGATCCGGAGGTTCTTGCCCTGATCCGCCGCGCCAGGGCAGAGGGACGTCCGGTCTACCTCGCCTCGGCAAGCCACCGGCGCTTGGTTGAGAGCATTGCCCAGCATCTGGGGGAGTTTACCGGCTGGTTCGCCTCGGATGAAACCACCAATCTCGCTGGCGCCCGAAAGGCTCATCAGCTCGTCGAGGCGTTCGGGGAGCGCGGTTTCGACTATGTCGGCAACGATGCCGCCGACGTGGCCGTATGGAGCAAAGCGGCGAAGGCATATGCGATCCGTGCGCCCTACGGCGTACGCAGAAGACTCATCCGAACCGGACTTGATGTCGAGCATCTGCCATTCCAACGCGTCACTTGGCGCACCTGGCTCAGGATGCTCCGTGTCCATCAGTACGCAAAGAATGCTCTCGTCTTCCTGCCGCTCCTGACGGCGCATGTCTTCACCCCAGAGGCCGTGCTCCAGGCTATTCTGGCCTTCTTCGCCTTCTCGCTGTGCGCATCGAGCGTCTATATCCTGAATGACCTGGTCGACCTGAAGGACGACCGAGGGCACCGCACCAAATGCAGGCGCCCTCTCGCAAGCGGCGCCATTCCTCTCATGCATGGGGTTATTGCCATTCCGCTCCTCTTCCTGGGAGCAGTGGCGTTGAGTGCCGCCGTCTCCTTGACGTTCCTCGGTGTGCTGCTCGGCTACTTCGCTCTCACCACGGCTTATTCATTCGCGCTCAAGCGCATCATGATCGTGGATGTCCTCACCCTGGCAGGCCTTTACTCGATCCGCGTGATCAGCGGCGCGGTCGCCACGGGCATCGCTGTCTCCGAATGGCTCCTGGCCTTCTGCATGATGATCTTCATGTCGCTGGCTCTCATCAAACGCTACGTGGAGCTGGCAGCGCGACGGGATGCAAGCCTGCCCGATCCGACAAGCCGGGACTACAAGCTCAGCGATCTCGACATCGTCGCCGCCCTGGCGGCGGCAGCGGGTCTCAATGCCGTAACGGTGTTCACGCTTTACATCGCCAGCGATGACGTGAACCAGCTCTACACCCGCCCTCAGCTGCTTTGGCTTGTAGGTCCCCTCCTGATGTACTGGATCGCCCGCGCCATGATGCTGGCGGGCCGGCGCCAGATGGATGACGATCCTGTGGTGTTCGCCATGAAGGACAAGGTCAGCCTAGCGACGATTGCCGCGACAGCCCTGCTGATTTTCGCAGCAATCTAGGCCATGGTTCCTTGTATGCCGGAACGGCAGCTAGGCTTTGCCCAAAGCCCGCCCTACATTGCGTCCGGAGAGCTGAAGCAATGATGTTCGTCCGGTACGGGCTTTTCGCCGTCGTGGCCACGCTGGCCAATCTCGTGACGCAGGAGATCGTTATTCGGGCGGCTCCCGTGGCGGCCTTGCCGTTGTCCATTCTCATGGGAACGGTGGCGGGGTTCCTTCTCAAATACCTGCTCGACAAGAAGTGGGTCTTCGCAGACGACTACAGCGGTTACCGGGACGAGGTTCAGAAGATCTCGCTCTATGGTGCCTTCAGCATCCTCACGACCCTTATCTTCTGGGGCTTCGAGGTAGCCTTCTGGATGATCTGGGGCACAGATTTCGCGAAGTACTCCGGGGCGGTCATCGGCCTTGCCATAGGCTATGTCGCCAAGTTCATCCTCGACCGAACCTTCGTGTTCAAGGAGCGGCGTGCATGACCCCCCTCACCGGCTGGGGCCGTTATCCTCGCCATGCCTCCGAGCTGATCACGGCGGCATCGCCGGCCGACCTGCCCTCGCTTATGGCCTCGAATTCCGGCTTTGTGGCTCGGGGGAACGGCCGTTCCTATGGCGATGCCGCCATCGGTGAGCGGATCACGCTCTGCGCACGAGGCCTCAACCGCATCCGGGCCTTCGACAGGGCATCGGGCCGGGTGCGTGTGGAAGCGGGCGTCCTGCTGTCCGATCTTCTGGACGTCGTTGTTCCGAGAGGGTTCTTTCCACCCGTTGTGCCGGGAACGAAGTTCGTCACCATCGGCGGCATGATCGCGGCGGATGTCCATGGCAAGAACCATCACCGGGATGGCGGCTTCGGCGACCATGTTGAGGCATTCACGCTGGCCCTGCCTGATGGGCGCGTCGTTTCATGCTCCCGCGGCGAAAACCCCGAGCTGTTCACGGCCACGATTGGCGGCATGGGGTTGACCGGCACCATCATCGAGGCTGCCTTCACGCTCCGCCCCATCGAAACCGGCTGGATGCGCCAGACAATCCATGTGGCCTCGGACCTGGAGGAGGCCATGAAGGCGCTGCGGGATTCCAGTGCCTCAACCTATTCCGTCGCCTGGGTCGACTGCCTGGCGCGCGGAAAGGCGCTCGGGCGCTCCCTGATCTTTGCGGCCGAGCATGCGACCCTGCACGATCTGGATGCGCTTCGTCCAGGGACCCCCACCTTTCCTTCTGCAAAACTCGGGCGGCTGCTCATTCCGTTCGACCTCCCCTCCTTGACGCTCAACCGGCTGTCGGTCTCCGCCTTCAACGAATTGTACTTCCGCGCCGGAGCCGTGAAGGCGGACTACCCGCATCTCGTGCCGTGGGATCCCTACTTCTTTCCCCTGGACAGCATCGGCAATTGGAACCGGATCTACGGTCGGTGCGGCTTTCTCCAGCATCAATGTGTGGTTCCGACAGATCATGCGCCGGCCGTTCTGGCCGAGATCCTCGATCGCATTTCCCGGCGTGGCACACCCTCCTTCCTCGCGGTTCTGAAGCAGCTCGGCCCCGGCCACGGTGATCTTTCCTTTCCCCTCGAGGGTTTCACCCTCACCCTCGACCTGCCGGTGAGCGATTCCGCTTTCGCATTGCTCGACGACCTCGACCGATTGGTTGTCGAAGCCGGGGGACGGCTCTATCTCGCCAAGGATGCACGCCAGTCGCCCGCCACCTTCGAGGCCGGCTATCCCGGACTTGCCCGCTTCAAGGATGTCAGACAGGCGATCGGGGCGCCCGGCAAGATATCCTCTCATCTGTCAACGCGGCTCGGTATCTGATGACCACCAGAACACTTCTTCTGATCGGCGGCACCTCGGATATCGGGCGAGCGACAGCCTTACGGTATGCTCAGGAGGGCTGGCGCGTGATGCTGGCCGCCCGCAACGACGAGGAGGCGCAGCGGAATGGCGAGGATATTGCCGCCCGCACCGGAGCCGAGGTGACGGTCCACAGGCTCGACATCCTCGAAACGGAAAGCTTTACCTCCTTTCTCGACAAGCTGCCCCACCAGCCCGACACAGCGGTCTGCGTCGTGGGGGAGCTTGGCGACCAGGTGCGGGCGCAAAGCGACCCCGACCATGCCCGCCTCCTCCTGCGCACTAACTTCGAAGGGCCTGCGCTGCTTCTCGGCATTCTGGCCGAGCGGTTCCTTGAGCGGCGGTCGGGGGCGATCGTCGGCGTGAGTTCGGTTGCTGGAGATCGAGGGCGCGCCTCGAACTATCTCTACGGAGCGGCCAAGGCTGGCTTTACGGCCTTCCTGTCAGGCCTCCGCAATCGCCTGGCTCCGGAGGGCATCCGGGTCGTGACGGTCAAGCCGGGCTTTGTGCGCACACAAATGACCGCTGGCATGAAGCTCCCACCGCTGCTGACGGCCGAGCCGCAGGAAGTGGGAGCTGCCATCTATGAGGCTGCGGAGAGGGGCAGAGGCGACGTGATCTACGTTCGCCGTCTCTGGCGGCCCGTGATGATGGCGATCCGCTTCATTCCGGAGCCCCTCTTCAAGCGTTTGAAACTCTGATCGGGACCTGTGGTGGCCGATGGCGATGCGAGGCTGGAAGGAACCGGTCGACCTCTTCAGTGTTGGCGCTGGGGATGGAACTCGACAATGAGGATGCCAACTGAGAGCCGGGCCTCCGTAGCAGGGTTGGTCATGGCTATAGCCATGGCCTGCGCGCTACTGCTCGCTCTCCCGGGCGAAACCGTCACGACCAAATACCTCAACGATCTGTTCATTTTCCTGGACGGCGTTCACCGCATCAGCGCGGGTCAAGTTCCAAACCGAGACTTCCACACCGCTCTTGGGCCGCTGGTCTATTATGCGCCGGCCGCCGGGTACTGGCTTTCAGGCAGCTTCGGCGCTGCGATGCCGGTGGGCGTGGCCCTCGTCATCGCAGCTCTCGCCCCGGTCGCCGCTCACATCCTCAGTTCGCGCCTCAGGCCGGCGATTGCAATTCCCCTTGCTGCTTTCCTGTTCCTGATCGCGGCCGTTCCGATCAATCCAGGCGAGGGCATAGAGGCCCTCTCCTTCGCCATGTTCTACAACCGCATCGGCTGGGTTGCACTCGGCTTCCTGCTGATGATGTACGTGCGGCCGGCACGGCAGAGCCCGTATCAGATCCTGCTCGATGCGGGCTCTGCCGCATTCCTTGTGATCCTGATGCTGTATATGAAGATCAGCTATGGGATCGTCGGAGCAGGCTTCCTGGTCCTGATGCTGCTCGATCCCCGCCAATGGAAGTGGGCGGCGACAGCCATCGCTTCCGTGCTTGCCATAGGGCTGATGATTGAAGCCGTCTGGGGCGGAACGGCTGGGCATCTCAAGGATCTGCTCCTCGCCGGAGGCGTCAGCGGCAAGGTGTCCTCGATCGAGGCCCTGGCCGGAACGCTCCTCAGGAGTCTTGCCGACTTCGCGCTGTTCACCCTCTTCTCGGCTCTTCTGCTCTGGCGCACGCGGAGCATTCGCGACTTTCTTTTCCTGGCGTTCTGCGCGGGCGCAGGCTTCATGCTCATCATCCAGAACTATCAGAGCTGGGGAATTTTCAGCCTCCCCGTTGGAGCCGCCGCGGCTGCGGAACTCATGGCTCGCACCGGCGAAACGACCAGCGAGAGGCATCGACGCCTCCTCACCGTTGGGGTGCAGCTCGCTCTGCTTGCTTTCCTGCTGCCGGCCGCCATTCACAATGCCGCAGCCCTCGGCCTTCATGCCAGGCTTGCCAGTACGAACCAGGGACAGCCCGTGCCTTTGCCGAACTTCAAGGGCATCCGGCTCGTGCAGCTGCGGAGTGAGAGGGATTTCCAACTCTTCAACCGCTATCTTGCGAGCCTGGAAGATGGCGCACGAGCTATCGAAGGCCTCGAACTCGGGAACAGCAGGGTTGTCGTTCTCGATTTCGTAAGCCCATTTTCCGCAGGCTTGGGTCTTCATCCTCCGCAAGGAGACAGCACCTGGTACCATTGGGGCCGTACGGTCAACGAAGAGAACTACCTTCCCGCCGACGAACTTTTCCGCACGGCGCATGTGGTCATGGATCCGAAATGGCCGATCGAGGTCTCAACGGCGGAGGGGCTTCGCAGGCTCTACTCCGATTACGTCGAGGAGCATTTCGATCTTGCGCAGGAGACAGCGGACTGGAAGGTCTATGTGCGCAGAACACCCTCCAGCCAACAGGGTGAACCGGGAGTTCCATCCAGCCTTTGAGGAGGCATGAGGACGGCTCACGCTGCAGGAGGCGATTTCCGGATCCTCGAGAGAAGGCTGCTCCGACCGCTCGCCTCGTTTTCCGTTTCATCCTGCCTATTCTGACGCCACTCGACGGCAATGAGATCGGCAAGGCACAGCACCAGCGCCCACGCATAAACGGAGCCGATTGTGAACTGAATCCAGGTCGTCTTGGTGAACTGGTCGATGACGAAGGGCACGGGAATGATGAGCAGGAGCGCAACCACACGAATGGCGGGCCGATGCCAATGGGTCAGGAGAACGGGGAGCAGGAACAGGGTATAGTGAACCCATCCGAGAGGCGACGCGAGGAGCGCTGCGAGAAGTGCCATGCCACTGACGGAGACGACATTGGGACGTCGCCAATAGGCCCACGCGGCAAGGCCCGCCAGGAGCCCAAGTCCCAGGAAAATTCCCAGAGCCGGAACGCCCGCTCGTGCGGCCAGCCCTGCAAAGGATGCATTCGTAAGAAAGAAGGCCCGCTCGCGGTCGGACACGACGAGTTCGAGCCATTGGTGATAGATCTCCGGTCCATAGACCGCGAGAGGCACGGCGCTGATCACGGCGGCCGTGCCCGCGGCCGCGAGAGCCACGGGACGGTGGCCGGACAGGAACAGAAGCGCCGGCCAGACCAGGAAATTCGGTTTGATCGCAACAACGAACCCGATAAGGACGCCAGCCCACAAGCTCTCTTCTCGCTCGAGCAGAAGCCAGGCCAGTACCGTTGCGAAGACAAGGGGCAGGTAGATCTGGCCGAGGAGGAGCGTGTCCCAGAACCCGGCCAGAGCAAAAGCCCATACGGCGATGACCGGCGCCTGCGGCCCCTGGAAGCGGCGTAGCAACAGAAGAACCGCCGCTCCATAGAACAGGATGGATATCCACCGCCAGACCCGGAGCACCGCACGCGGATCGGCCACGTCGAAGAGCTGGAATATCAAGGCCGAGATCGGAGGATTGAGGTTCGGGTTCCACGATTCGAAGCCCGGCAGCTGAACATGAAGGGTCAGCGGATAGACGCCGTACGGGTTCGACCCCGCGCGGGCGGCCCGACCGGATTCGACGAAGGAGCCGAAATCCCACAAGCCGCCATCCGCCATCCGGGGGAGCCCAGCGCGAATTGCGAGAATGGACAGAACGACCAGCGCTATGCCTGAAATCCACCGCGCCGCAGCGGCTAGCCTCATGGCTGCTCCTTGGATGGATCGGCGAAGACACGCTGGTTATAGTGCGGCGCTTCTCCGAACCTAGGAGCCGAGACCCATCTCGCCTTCGCGGCGAAGCTCCCAGTGCACGACCGCAGAAGCGCGTGAGTTGAGGTGGACGGGCATCCAAGCCCACACCTGAGCCGGCCTGTCTACTCTAAGCTATTGGTCGTCAGGGAAGAATTGGTGGTTGCACAAGGACCTGAGCCTCGGACCCGCTGATTACGGGCGACTGCGAACGTGGTACTTTCAAGGCCGATTTCGGCAAATTTCCTTTTCGTTCCCGCATTGACGGGAAAGGGAAATTCCTTGTTCCGACTATTACGCACAGGCCAGCTACCGCCCTACACCTGAGCAACTCCGCTTCCGAGATCAGCATCGGGAGCGAACCGTCGATGCGCCGAGCAAGGTGCGATTGCCGTTAAGGCAGCCTTGTTGACGCTCGCCATGTTCCTGGGTTCCTCACTGATGTATACGGTCAAAACCGAGACAGTCGACGGCGACACCATCGACGTCGGGTCGAGCGTATTCGCATCTTCGACATCGACGCCCCTGAGTGCTTCCGCTCGCGCTGTGAGGCGGAGCCGAGGCTTGCCCTCCCCTGACAGGAAGGCAGCAAAGCCAAGGAGGGCTGGCTGCAGGCATTGTGCGGACTCTGATCCGTCTTTTAGCTACTTGCTATGTAATTCTATTCGGCACATTGAAGTTTACTTATTCCCCTCGATAATGACTTGGGATAGCAAGTAAATCACGGTCCAGATCTGAGATGTTTGTCTTCAGGAGTGGAACTTATTTCCACATGGCTGCGTCTTTTCGCAGGAGCCCCGAAGGGGTACCTCCGAAGGAGCAGAGCAATGGATGCGCATGGACATTTGGTCAGCCTCGGCCGTGGGGCTTCGGTGATTGGCGCGGCAGTTCTCCTGGTTACATTTCTGGCCCCGGATCCGGCCCTATCCCGCGACCTCGGCGTTGGCGTCAGTATCGGCGGAGAAGGAGGCATCTCGGCCGGAGTCGGGGCTGGTCTCGGCGGTGAGCGCGGCACCGGAGCCGGTGTTGGCGCAAATATTGGCGGCGACAGAGGCGTGTCCGCAGGAGGCGGCGCCAGCATTGGTGGATCGAACGGCGTTTCGGCCGGCGCAGGGGCAAGTATCGGAGGTTCTCACGGCACCAATGCTGGCGCGGGCGCCAATGTCGGCGGCGCCTCAGGTGTCAGTGCCGGTCTCGGCGCGAGCGTGGGTGGATCTTCGGGGGTGAATGCCGGTGCGGGTGTGAATGTCGGCGGCTCCGACGGCGTCGGAGCCGGAGGCGGTGCAAGCATTGGCGGCTCGAGGGGCGTCAATGCCGGACTTGGGGCGAACGTCGGCGGCTCGAACGGTGTTGAGGTTGGCATCGGTGTGGGGATCGGCAGTGGCGGAACCAGACCCCCTGGTGGCGGGGTCGTCGGGGGCGGGACAGCCAACCCGTCGCGTCCTGGCGTTAGCAACCCGCCTGCCACAGGCGGCCTCAATCCCAACCGGCCAAGCAATCCACCCGAGGCCGAGCGCCTCCGGGCGGAAATCCGCAACATGTCCGAGGATGAACGCCTGAAGCTGCGGCGCAGCTGCGCCATGGTGTCTGCCGCGCCGGAAAGCTACGATGCCGACATGCAGGCCCTATGCCGCCTCATGAGCCGTATGTCCGCGCTTTAACGGCAGGGTACAAGGCAAGAAATATCGGCGCGGTGTTTCCAATACCGCGCCGATTCGGTCTGCGAGGGCGCTACGAGCACGCGTTCTGAACGCTCTTCATTCGCTCCTCGGAAGGTACATCAGAAAGGCTCGTCGTATACTTTGGCGAGCGCTTCTCGAACTCTGTCTTCTGCCGCACGTCCAGACGCCACCATTGCTTGGATTGAAATCAAGATTGCGCTTGTGGCAGCTATAAGGTTGCCAGGCTCTAGCGAAACCTGCCGCAACTTCACCAAGCTCTTGGAGAATTTGGTGGTGCAGGCAGTCGGGTACGAACCGGTCTCCCCTGCCCTTTTCACTGCTTTGAGGGAAATCTGCAGGGAAAATCGAATCCTATCCCTCATGAGCCATGAGGTCCTGACGACCGCCGTGCGATTAGCCATGGATACTCTCTTTGTAAAAAGTCACTTTCTTTCCAATAGCTTGACCAAAGTTCATCGCTGGCTTATCTCTTGAATCGTTCAGCGGCAGTTTCCCTCGGGAGCAATTCGCGGACAGCCCTCGGTTCATGTCGAACCGAACCACTTCTCGAGATCGACTGATCTCATGGTGATCGTTGTCGAAGCGTCTCGGCAGCGGGGTTGGCCTCTATTGTTCAAAGGAACGTCGCCATGCGCGAACCAACCGCTAATTCTGTCTCGGCCCTGAACTCAGGGGCCGCCGCTTACCCTGCCAGCCACAAGGTGAAGGCTCTCTACCGTGACCTGAAGCTCGCGGTCGAGTATGTGCCGATCGAAAGCGTCAAAGCCTACAAGCACGCGCTGCGTACCCATTCTCTGGCTCACATCGAGCAACTCGCAGCCTCCATCCAGGCCTTTGGCTTCGTGCAGCCAATCCTGATTGATGCTGACGGCGAGATAGTCGGCGGGCACGGAATCTTCGAGGCTGCCCGCAAGGCTGGCTACAGCTCCGTCCCGGTGGTGCGCCTCACCCACCTTGATGAAGCCCAGAAGCGCACTCTGCGCATCGCCCTCAACCGCCTGGCGGAACAGTCCGGCTGGAACCAGGAACTCCTGGCGCTTGAGTTCAAGGAGCTGCTTGAGCTTGATCTCACGCTTGATCTGGACTTCGATCTCACCATTACGGGCTTTGCCTCGCCTGAGATCGATCAGCTCATCGAGCGCCAGGAGCAGGCCCCTGATCGCGACCCTGATGATCGTCTGCCTGGCGACATCACTGAGACTCCCGTGTCGCAGCTTGGTGACCTCTGGCTTCTTGGTGAGCATCGCCTGATCTGCGGCGATGCCCGGGATGAAGCTACCTATGTCAAACTTCTGGGAGATGAGCAGGCTGCCATGGGCATCCATGATGCTCCCTATGACGTGCCGATCTCCGGCCATGTGGCTAAGCCGGGCCGGCATAAAGAGTTTGTCATGGGCGCGGGCGAGCTGGGCGAGGCCTTCACCCCCTTCCTGAGCGCTTTCCTGCAGGCAAGCTCCGCCTTCCTCATCCCGGGTGGGTACCAGTTCTGCTTCATGGACTGGCGCCATATGAGTGAGATGCTGTCAGCCGGACAGGCGGCCGGCCTGGAGCTGAAGAACCTTTGCATCTGGAACAAAGGCTCTGGCGCCATGGGTTCACTCTATCGCTCCCAGCACGAAATGGTTTTTGTCTTCAAGGACCCGAAGAAGCCCGGGGCCAACCACGTGCAGCTGGGCAAGTTCGGACGCAACCGGACCAACGTGTGGGATTATCCAGGTGCTGCAAGCCTGCGCAAGGAGCTGGAACTGCACCCCACTCCGAAGAATGTGCGGATGATTGCCGATGCCATCCGGGATGTGACCAGCCGCAATGACATCGTGCTCGATGCCTTCTCCGGCTCGGGCACAACCATCATCGCCTGTGCCAAGGTCGGACGGCGTGGCTATGCCGTGGAACTCGATCCGCACTACGTCGATGTAGGTGTCCGTCGCTGGGAGCAGTGGTCCGGTGAGCTCGCCCGCCATGCTGAGACCGGGCTGACCTTTGCCGAAATGGCTGAGCTGCGCACGTCATCACCTGATCGGCAGATCGGCCCTGAGCAGGGCTCGCAGAGCGATGCCGCTCAGGCGGTCAGGATCCGGCAGCGCTCATCGCGTGCGGCGTGAGGTGATGTGCCATGGCTACGAAGAAAACCACGAGTGCTCCGGCCGCCTATGAGGTTGGCCGGGGCAAGCCACCGCGTTCCAGCCAGTTCAAGCCGGGTCAGTCCGGCAACCCAGGCGGCCGCAAGAAGGGCAGCGTCAATCTCAAGACCATCATGACAGCTGTGCTGGAGAGCGAGATTGAGCTCACTGAGAATGGCCGCAAGCGCAGGGTGCCGCTTCTTGAGGCTATCATCCTGCGTCAGGCTCAGGATGCCCTGCGCGGGCAGCTGCGGGCGATTGACAGCCTGCTTGACCGCTACGAACGGCATGCTGGTCATGAGGTCAAGCGCCCGGACGAGTTGCCGGAGGAGGATCTTGTTCTCCTGGAGCGGGTGCTCGGTCCATCCCGGCGGCACGACGCATCAAACGTGATCCGACGCTCAGACAATGACGGCCTCGCTGAGGAGGGCCAGGATCATGACTGACCGTGCACGCCTCCTGCGGGCTCTGCTGCGGCAGGATTTGTCCGCCTTCAGCCACAAGGTCTTTGCGACGCTGGAGCCCGGGACACCCTACCAGCACAACTGGCACATTGAGCACCTGTGCTGGCAGCTGACCCGGGTCGCCCGGGGCGAGTTGCGCCGGCTGATCATCAACGTCCCGCCCCGTTCGATGAAGTCGATCACCGTCTCGGTCGGCTTCACCGCCTGGGTGCTGGGCCGGGATCCAACCCGGCGGATCATCTGTGCCTCCTATGCGGACGATCTTGCCCGCAAACTCTCGGTCGACACCCGCACCGTGATCGACAGCCCCTGGTACCGGGAGCTCTTCCCGCAGATGCAGCTCGCCTCCAAACGTCCGCGCAACACCGAGCTGGTCACGACTCAGCAGGGCTACCGCTATGCCGCCGGCATAAGCGGCTCGATCCTGGGCCGCGGCGCGGATCTCATCGTCATTGATGATCCGATCAAGGCGACTGATGCTCTGTCCGAGAAGGAGCGCCGGCGGGTGAACGAGGCCTTCGACAACACCCTCTACACGCGTCTGAACGACAAGCGTACAGGTGCGATCGTGATCATCATGCAGCGCCTGCACCAGGATGATCTGGTCGGGCATGTGCTGGCCAAAGGCGACTGGGAAGTCGTCTCGATCCCGGCGATCGAAACGGAGGAGCGGGCCTATCAGCTCAGTGATGACCCGGATGATGTATATCTCAGGCGCGCCGGCGAGGTGCTGCATGCCGCTCGTGAGCCGCGGGAGATCCTGGAGCAGATGCGCCGCTCGCAAGGGTCGCTGACCTTCTCGGCTCAGTACCAGCAGGCGCCGGTGCCGCCGGAGGGGAACATCGTCAAACGCGAATGGCTGCGCAGCTATGCGGTGCAGCCCTCTTCCTTCGATATGGTGATCGCCAGCTGGGATACCGCGTCCACCCTGTCGGAGACCTCGGATTACTCGGTAGGCACCGTCTGGGGTGCCAAGGGGCTCGACTTCTATCTGTTGGATCTGGTGCGGGGTCGTTTCGAGGTGCCGGAGCTCCGGCGGAAGGTGCTGCGCCTGTCCCAGACCTGGAAGGTCGATCAGACGATCATCGAGGATACGGACATCGGCCGGGCGATCACACAGGATCTGCGCCGGTCGGGGGAGTGGAGGGCTATCCTGCGCAAGCCGCGCTTTGACAAGGAAGCGCGCTTCCTCGCTCAGTCTGCCCGGTTCGAGTCAGGACAGGTGCACGTGCCGCAGGATGCGCCCTGGTTGGCCGTCTGGATGGACGAGCTGCTCGCCTTCCCGAATGGCCGCCATGATGACCAGGTGGATTCAACCAGCCAAGCACTCGATTACCTCACCGCCCGCACCCATCCGCTGCATGCCTCTGACACACCGCGTGAGCGGCCAAAGACTGTGCATCGCCCAGCCGGGTTCAAACGACCTGCTGAACTCGAAGGGAGATAGCTCTAACAACCTGCTTCAAAAATGTTGGATCAGTGCTGCAACTAGGCGCGTCACCCTTCTGTAACCATAGCGATATCATGACTTTCATGATGGGAGAGAGAAAAAATCCGGTAACATATCTTATGGAACTTAAGTTATTGAAATAGTTAAAAAACATACGTTTACTTGCTGGGCGGGCAATCACATGACTTCGATCGTCAGCGTACAATCTTAAGATTGCGACAGTCATCCTGCTAACGGATGTACAGCTTTGTCTAAAGATGTGTTGCACAAAACAACGCCAAGTAGATAGAAAGATGCTCCTTTCAATCTTGCCTGGTAACAAAATATCTATTTGGGGGCTCTTGGTTCATGAAAGGGATTGAGTTCGAAGAGGGCATAGAAATTGCTCTCGACTCCCTGCTGAACAACCGCTTGGCCGTCCTCTGTGGCGCAGGCCTATCCATGGCCCCACCGAGCGCACTGCCGAGTGCGGCAGCGCTCGCCGCTCAGGCCAAACAGGCCTACGATGCGAAGTATGGCGGCATCAGGGAGCCTCTCCCGGCGGGGATCGAAGAGCAGGCTGAGTTCTTCTTCAAAAGGAAGGAGCTTGCAACGGTCTACCTGCGATCTCTGATCGACCCGAACGCGTTTGCCGGGCGTCCGAACCCTGGCCACCATGCTGTCGCCGATCTGCTGCTCGTGCGCGGCATCCAAGCCGCGGTCACGACGAATGTCGACTGTATGGTCGAGACGGCCGGGCAACTCCTCTTTGGCCAGATCGGCATGGGCATGGACGGCCACCAGCTCGCGAAGCTCCCGGCCGGCACGGCCCCTTACCTGAAAATCCACGGCTGCCGAACGCAAGACCTGGACAACACCGTGTGGGCTCCTGGGCAACTGACCATCGAACCGGTGGCAGGGCGCATCGCGTCGAGCGAGGAATGGCTCAGAATCAACCTTCTCGACCGCGACCTTGTCATCGTCGGCTATTGGTCCGACTGGTCCTACCTCAATGGCATTCTGGAGCGGACGCTCGGAGCGGTGCGTCCCTCACGCGTCATTGTGGTCGATCCGGCAGACAACGCCACCTTCGAGACGAAGGCCCCTGCCCTCTACGCGCTCGGCCAACGGGCGACGTCCGAGTTCCACCACGTTGCCGCATCCGGATCGGACTTCCTCGACAGGCTGCGCTTAGAGTTCTCGAAGTCGTTCGTGCGCCGCGTGCTGTGGTCGGGCAAGGAGGCCTATGCCGAGACGACAGGTAACGCTCCCGACGATGACTGGCTAACGGCACCGGAGATCGACAACGACGCGCTGTGGCTCGCCCGGCGCGATTTGGAGGGCCGCAGGCCAGGGAAGCCTGCCTGTGACCGTGATCCTCCTCAGGAGGCCTTGCTTGGCCTGACCCTCATCCAATTGAGGGCTGGTGGCGCGACACCCGACGGTTCATACTGGTCGATGGACGGGCGCCGCATCCGTGTCCTGCGTACGCCGAACCAAGCGCTCCATCGCGTGAAAGCCGAGTTTGAGCGCGAAACGGCACCGGCAGTCGCGCCCGACATCGTTATCGCCGTCGGTTCGGAGACCCAAGCCCTGCCATCCGACATCGTGCGGGACGGAACGACGCCGACTATCATTCGGAGCAGTCCGAGCCGTTGGCTTACCCGCTCCGAAGCCGTCGAGGAGTTGAAGCTGTGATTGACATCATTGAAGCAAGCGCGGAAATCCTTGGCGAAAACGGCTTCGCCACAGCCCGGAGCGCATCCGAGGACACGCCGTTCCTGACTTTCGAGAACGGAACCATCCTCGGGTTCCTGTTCGCCTATGACGATCCCGCCAGATTGGCGGCTTCCTGGGAGAACGACGCCGACCGCGCTGTGGCGACACACCAGTTAGGCCTGCGCCGCGCGGGTCAGAAAGCGTGGAATGCCTACACGGTACTGCTGGCCCGCCAGGAGGCCAGCTTCGCCCAATCTACTGTTCTCGGGACCATTGAGGAGAGCCTAGTCGGGACCCGAAAGATCGCCCGCGCTGGGATCACCGACACGTCCGACCTGAGGGCGGCTCTTCTGCCGTTGCTCCCTTTGCAGGCAGCTCCCAAGCTCGACGCCGTTGATATGGTCGAGGAGATCCGCCTGCGCACGACCGAGCTGCCGCCGCGGGCCCTAGAGGCGTTCTTCTCGGGTGCAGACGAAACTGCGATCATGCAGGTGCTGGAGGAAGCGCCATGAGACTTGCCTATGTAGACGTGTGCGGTTTCCGCGGGTACCGTAAGCCAGTCCGGATCGAGTTTGCTGAGAGCTTCACCATTATCGATGGTCGCAACGGTGTGGGAAAAAGCACCGTCTTCGACGCGATCGAGTTCGCCCTGACCGGAACCCTGAGCAAATACAAAGATGCCAAAGCGTCCGGTCAAACCGTCGCCGACTATATTTGGTGGACCGGCAAGGGTCCTGTACCAGAGGACCGATATGTGGACGTCGGCTTCGATGTCGGAGGTAAGATCGCCAGTATCCGCCGGACCCAGTTCGGAGAGCCGGACCAGCAGCAGCTGGCGATCGTGTCCGGGCAGCTCTGTGACAGCGAGCTGGCCCCACCCGCACCCCTGGAGCAGCTTTGCTCAGCCTCCATCATTCGTGACGAACACATTGCAGGGCTCAGTCTCGACCTGAAGGAAACGGAACGTTACGCGCTCCTACGTGATGCCCTGGGTGCTAACGATGCCGACGAGTGGATCGCCAAGGCCCACCAGCTCCTGGCTGCCGCGAAGCGTCGGACCAGCGCCGCCCAGGAAGCGGTCAACGCAGCCAACAGCGCGGTTTCTCAAGCAGCACGACGTATTGATGAAGTGCGGGCGAACATCGTCGCGGACGAAGTCATGTTCGAGGCCATCCGCCGTCTAAGGGCCTTCACGGACACGCAGGCTTCGCCGGATCGGCTCATGGGACCCGTGCGTGATCGCATCGCGTCCCTGAATGCACAGGCAGACGCGTTGGAAAGTCTGGCGAAACGCTGGAGTGAAGCTGCCCACGCGCGCGTACGCCTCGCGGAACTTGAAGCCATCGAGGAACAAGCTAGAAGTGAGCGGGATGCGGCAAAGGCTGCATTGGAGAACCTTATCGCTGAAGGCGCAGGTGCTGTACCCTCCTCCGCACTTGCATCGGAAGTGCGCCATCTGATCCAGCTGATTTCCCTTGGCCGCACTATTGGCTTGAAGGACGGATGTTGCCCCCTTTGCGCCAAGGGCCAGTCGCACGCCGAGTTTAATGAGGGCATGGCAATTGCAGAAGCGATAGCGGCGCGTTTGGACGAGGCTGCCGCTCGCGAGGAGCAGCGAGAACAAGCAGTGAAGGCTGCGGACGCTCGGCTCGCCAGCGCCGAGCGTGCTGTGGCTACGAGCAAAGCGGCGTCCGAGCAAATTCGCGCGTTCATGCAATCCTTTGATCATGATCGGAACATGCTTGGAATTCCCGATACCATTGGGCTCGATGAGCTTGTGGGACGCCAGGCAGAGATCAGAAGTTCAGTTAGCGCCGCGCGTCAGGATCTGAGGATCCTGGAAACGCTCCGTCTCAACGGCGAGCTGGAACGCGCCCAACATGCCGAGGTAGAGGCTAAGGCGTTGCTGGCCCGGGAGCAGGAAAAGTTCGGACGCGCTCGTAGAGCGGAGGTGAATGCCTCCGCCATCCACGATGCGGCGCGCCGGGCCGCCAGCGAAACGCTTGACCGACGGCTGGACCGGGTCCTTCCGCTGATGTCTGAACTCTATCGCCGTCTACGCCCGCACCCAGTCTGGCGTGATATCGAGTATTCGATTCGGGGCGACGTGAAGCGTTTCCTGAAGTTGCAGGTAGGCGAGAACCTGAATCCTCAGTTTCTCTTCTCGAGCGGGCAACGGCGGGCTACGGGCTTGGCCTTTCTTCTGTCGGTGAACGCGTCGCTAGCCTGGAGCCGATGGCGCTCGATCCTTCTCGACGATCCTGTACAGCACGTCGATGACTTCAGGACCGTCCACTTGGCTGAAGTGGCGGCCCAGCTTGTGACCGAAGGTCGGCAGATCGTCTGCGCTGTGGAGGATGCTGCTTTGGCAGACCTACTTTGCCGCCGGCTTCCAGTTCAGCGCTCAGGCCAGGCGAAGCGGGTTACCTTGGGGCCTGATAGTGATGGCGCATTGTGCAAACTGCGCGAAAGGGATTTGTCGCCGATGATATCGAGGGCCCTCGTGACCGGCAGTCAATCACGGGTTGGCTAGAGACCATGAAGTACGTGTCCTGTGCGCTGACGACTAATCTGACATTGTTCCTTCTGACGCGTTCGCTCGAAAACGGTCATCTATGAAGGGCCAAATCCGGCCAGATTAGATGCGGCGAATTTTCTAGAGAGCTGCACCACTCAAAATCTTGCCTCAAATCAAGTTGCTCATTTCGTGCTACAAACGGGTTCTGAGCGACTTTAGTTATGTGCGTGTGGGACGACGAAAGTCTAAAGCCGACGTGTACAGCGGCGAGGCAAACCTAAGAATTGGGCTATCGCTGACCTCAACTCTTCCTGTTGGCTCACAGCTGTTTGGCACTCCCATATTGTTAGCACTTCCCATCCGGCCTCTCTCAAAGCCTTTTCATTTCTACGGTCTCGATCGCGGTTTTTTTGCACTTTGGCGCGCCAGTATTCTGCATTCGCCTTCGGCTGGCGCGCTCCCCGCTTGCAATGATGGCCGTGCCAGAAGCACCCGTTCACCAATATGACTTTCCGCCGTTGGGGAAAAACGAGGTCTGGCTTCCCAGGCAGGTCTTTGGCGTGGAGCCTGTATCGATAGCCCATCCCATGAACGAGCTGACGGACCACGAGCTCAGGCGTCGTGTCCTTTGATTTGACAGCGCGCATGACGGCGCTGCGATCCATCGCTATCCCTCGAATTCAATGCGCAGGCTCGGGTCGCTCTCGCACTCTGAGACGATCTTGTTGTAGCGCTCGATTAAGCTCCGAACAGTGTCAGGGCGGGAATTCCGATCAAAGGCGCTCCACTCGTAGATGTTCGTTGCCATAAACTGTTCGATCTCTACGACGTCGATCCTGTCCTCAAGGCCGATTTGTTTGGCGAGAGCCTTCGCGCCGCCCACGCCATCGTCTGTCGTGATGATGAGAGGTCGAAGACCTGTTCCCAGGTTGTTCTGACACTTTCGAATGAGGGCCTCGCCTGGGGCTGTGGTCACATGGATGGCGACATCGCCGATCAGAAAGTCGCCCGACCGATTTGATGGCGCGTCGGCGACCGAAAACCCATGGTGCTCGAGCTTGCCGTCGGCGATCCTGTCAAGCTTCGCGCCAACAAGGTGCTGCATAACGGCCCCAGCATACATCGTTCCCCTGACCTCGCGTTGCCGCTCGACAGCTTGTCGCAGAAGATCGCGAACGCACGCGCGCAGGGACTTCACAGGGTCGAGTTTGAACGTGAACGGTTGAGAATCGAAGTAAAGCTGGGCTTGTTCAACCCAGTAACTTTCAGCAGCTTCAAGGTCGAGACTGCCGGCTGCGTGAAGTTCATTCAGCAGCGCGATGTAAGCCTCCATGCGCTCCATGTTGCCGCGGCTCGTCCGTCCTCCCTCACTCGAGAGGATTCGTTCGACTCCATGATCTCTCAATATGCGAGCGACAGCAGAGCCGCCAAGGCCTGCGACCTGGCCTCCACTGGGGGTTATGAACTGCGACCGATTCAAAGGGAAATCCTTGAACCTCGCGTTTCTCGTCAGAATCAGGACGAGCGACAGCGACCCTTTTGAGAGGCCGATGTGCTGTTTATTGAACTCGGCGAGTTGCGTCGCCTGATCCTGGCTCATAAACGTCCTCTCGCCGCACCATGCGGGTTCTCTTTGAGCGAAATAAAGGCAACATGTCCGCTGGGCATGGTCACCGGGGAGCTGTCGGGATGGCGCTGAGCCGCCCTCTTCCATTTCGCGAGAGAGCCGACGCCCTCCCTATCATTCTGGAGGCACCTGGTGGGGCCCTGAACCTCACGGGTTGTAGCGGAGAGCCAACCGGGCGCCGGTTCGACTGCGCTGCGCAACAGGCTGCATTGATCAAAATCCTTCTCGCTCATGCAGCTTGCGAAACCTCTCGAACGCCAGCCAAGATCGGCTCGATCAAATGTTTTGCAAGGTGACGCACCACAGGCACCGCCACGCCGTCGCCGGTTAAATGGTAGGCTTCATTGTAGTTCGGCGGCAGCTTGTATTTGTCATCCAATCCCATAAGACGGGCGGTCTCTCGCGGAGAGATCAGGCGGGTGCGCACGTTTTCGCCATCAACTATGATGATAAGCTGACGACTGGATCCTCCCGCCGGAGTTCGCAAACAGCCGGACACATCATCAAAACGGACCTCCGCTCTTTGGACCTTCATGCCACTCGCGTTCGGTCGAGTCCGCTTGTAGATCCCTCCCACCATGCGACGGCCAGCCCTTTTAGCCTGCTCAACTTTAGCGAGGTTAATCGAGCTCATCATTGCGAGAAGAGCATTCGTTTGCTCGGGCGTATGCCAGCGGACCCCATTAGGATGCTCCTCAATCACATCCGCAAAATCCGTCTTTCGGGCGGACGGAGCGGGAAGACGCCACCAAATCCACTCTCGCTGCAATTCTGGGCTGAGCTTGTTATAGGCGGTCTGGAGGGCTCGGGTGTGCCACAGCGACGAAGGCTTTCCCGATTGCACTCGCTCCGGGACACTCACGTCGCTGCGAACCCCAATGACGAAAAGCCGAGGGCGAGACTGGGGAACAAATAGCGCAGCGTCGATGACGACGGCGCCGAACCGATACCCGGCCGCTCGATACGTGGAGCAAATCGCCCCGAAATCCTTTCCTTGGTGTGAGGTTAGCGTCCCGCAGACGTTCTCAAGAGCAATGACCGCCGGACCCCGCCCTTCAGCGATCAAGCCGTTCATGAGGTCCCAAAACGGATAGAAAGTTCCCGATCGCTCTCCCTTCAGCCCAGCTCCAGCGCCAGCTAAGGATAGATCCTGACAGGGAAAGGAGGCCCACGCCAGATCGGCCTCGCCCGGGAGATCCGCCGTCGTGAGGGCGCGGATGTCGCCAGTCACGAGCTCTTCGCCGCCCCAGTTAGCTTGGTACGTCTGACTCTTTTTGGCATCAAAATCATTGGCAAACAGGCAGCGCCATGTTTTCCCAAGGCCGGCCCTGGCCATGCCCCCGCCGGCGAAGAACTCGTAGAAGGTACGCTGATGAGCCATGTCGAAAGTCGCTGTTTCGGATCAGGTTTCGGCTATCGTATAGCAGAGCTCAAGGGAAAACAAAAACAGAACGTGAACGGTTCCGCCTAGACCATAATGATCCACAAGAAGGTTGTCTGAGATCCACGACGGAAGTGCTTAAGAGCGGCGTTCCATGAGAGAAAGCCTCTTAGGCCGCCTTCGATCAGACTGGTGGCCTTCCTGAGGCATCATTCAGGATCTTCGCCCCCGCTCTACAGGTCCTGAAGACTGGGGCCGTTGCAAGTCGACCCAGATGGGTGAGGCTGCCCAACCATAGACACCTCTAGGGCAGTCAATCGAACTGCCAATAGTATTTCTCCTCAGGCTCTCCGAGCGGATCATGGAGCTCATCAGCGTCCGGGTTAGGGAATAACCTGTTCTCCGCCAATTGCTTTTCAATTCCATCGGGTTCAATGCTGGCGGCGAGGCTGTCTAGCTCGGCTTGGACCCATTCAACCATGCGCCGATAAGCGCTTGCCAGGCCTCTGCTCGGCGACTGGCCAGCTGTCATCCAGCCACGCCTGCAGACGCGCGATCTCGCGATGGATCTCGATGACATGGTCGATGAACGGACCCCGGTCCGCTTCGCGTTTAACGCGAGCCTTCGCGAGCTCTCTCCTGCGGCAATACTCTTTCCACTTGCGCTCTCGTTCCTCGCGCCAATCCCGCTCAGCTTTGCGCGCGGCGATAAGAACCTCGAAGCCGTGCACAATGGAGGGAACGAGAACCTCAATTGTCTGGGTTTTACCGTCCGCCCATTTGCGCCGGACGCCGTCATTGTAGCCCTCAATCTGAAGAAATAGCCGCCCTGTCCGGAGAATGTCTTTCTCGGGCCAAGCCTTTCCCTGGAATGATGAGTCCCATGAAATCTCACCGCGCCAGTATCGCTCCCGCCGCTTCTGCCGCCTTGCCTCCTCAGCCAGTTCAGCCTCAGTTGGCTCGTGCGGCACAGTCCGGGTCACCTCATTGAGAGTGAACTCTACCTTTTCGGGTCTGTTTATGATTCTCATCTGATTGCCACTTGGGGCAACCTGCAGACCCTTTTCAGCAAGAGCACACGCAAGAGCGTCAAGGATTGTGATCGTTCTCTCTATCGCCTGAATGCCCACTTCAACGCCGCATAGCCCTTCGCCGAAAGCCCTGGCCACCTCACCATCCTGTGCAGAGCGGCTGCGCAACGTTTTGGCAGTCAGGCGGATGGCCGGGTGAAGATCGCCTGTGGCTTTTGGTGGAGGTGACTCGACGAGTGGAATAAAAACCTTGCGCTCCGCTTTGTGGCGTACAACGAGCTCCCTGACAGGCTCTGGGAGCTGAGCGAGATTACCGTTGATCTCAATGCGATCAAGCTGGGGATCGTCAACCTCCACAAACAGCGCCTGTTTGACCTTCTGCCTGGCCTCGACCTTTGCCCAATACCCTCGGGGCGGAGTAGGCACGCGGTGCCGGTCACAGATCTTGGCTAAGCCGACATCGGAGATCTGAAACTCAGCCGCCAGTTTGGTCATTGGCTTGCTCCAGACGAGATCATACAAAGCGCGGCGTGTCAGTTGCATGGCGAAAGCGCCCCAGGGCCCTCAAATTATCTGCTTACGGCTCGCATTCTGAGCATATCCAACGGCGGATATTGGACAATTTCAACAGATGACGTCCGCTCGATGTCATATTCATAAGCGATCGAACCAGGGCTGCTCGCGCACATATCAAGGCGCTCCATCATTCTAAACTACGGCCTGGGCCATCATGCCCTCGGCATGTGGAGCAGCATTCTAGGCCAAGCTGCCGCAGGTTAGATCCAGCCTGACAAAGGCAACCTAGGGCCTTCTGTTTTAGATTGCTAAGTGGGTTTTAGTTCGCAGCATAGGCCGAGCGACCAGCCCTTTATCGTCAGCCGACCAGGATAGAGCCGAGAAACGCTCGTGAAACAGATAGGATGCTTATTTTTTGGTTCTTGTCAAAAGTCAGCTGCTCCGCCACTAGAGGCTGTTATGGACCTGGAGTGAGATTGTTGCCGTTGTGACGGGATGACCGCTGCTCGCAAACCTTACCCTTCCGATGTCTCCGGTGAGGAATGGGCACTGGTGGCGCCCTACTTGACCCTTTTGCCCGAAGAGGCTGGCCAGCGGGAGCACTCTCTGCGCGAGGTATTCAACGGTCTGCGCTACATCATCAAGACCGGAGCACCCTGGCGCTGGATGCCAAATGATCTGCCACCTTGGGCGGCGGTCTACCGGCAGGCCCAACGCTGGCTGCGGGCCGGTTGCTTCGAGGAGTTGGCGCATGATCTTCGCGCCGTGCTACGCTTGGCCGCTGGGCGCCCCGAGGAGCCCTTGGCGGCAGCGCTCGACAACAGCACCCTGCGCTCCACGCCCGAGAGCGGGGCCCGGGCAGGCTATGATGGTGCCAAGTGCAAGAAGGGCTCAAAGCAGCACATCGCGGTGGACACGCTCGGTCACCTTCTGGCCGCCCATGTGACGCCTGCCACGACCGACGACCGGGCCGAAGTTGGGAAACTGGCCCAAGCCGTGCAGGTAGCCACCGACGAGAACATTGATCTGGCGTATGTGGACCAAGGCTATACGGGCGAGAAAGCTGCGGCCGCAGCGCGGGAGCATGGTATCGAGCTGGAGGTGGTCAAGCTGGCCGAGGCCAAGCGCGGTTTCGTGTTGCTGCCGCGCCACTGGGTGGCCGAGCGGACCTTCGCGTGGCCACGCGCTTTCGCCGTCTAGTGCGGGACTACGAGCGCTTACCTCAGACCCTTGCCGACCTGCATCTGGTTGCCTTGGCCAGCCTCATGCTCACGCAGGCCGCGAGATACGCCGCCACTTAATCCAGATTGCTCGCAAAGCACTTTTTCGAAAAGGCGTGGATAGCAGTCCCTGTCGTGCGTGCGGCCATAAACGTACCCGTTTCCATCGTCATCACACTCACCTTTCCAGATTGAGCCTCCTCAAATGCGCTGGCCAGCGAGGAGAGGTCGACACGCGATAATGGCGGGGAGATCAGAGTATCGATCAGACCCATATCGGTAATCTGAAGGAAGGTCTCCAACTTCCGGCGAATGTCACCGATAAAGATCGTTGCTTTGTCGCCAACTCCTTCGCGGATGCTCTCGCGGGGCCCTGGAAGCTGTGCCTTCATTGCGAGGCGGATTTGGTCTGGCGATGAACAAATCAGGGATAATGATCCAGTTTTCCAAACTATGGACTTGGACGCCAATTCGAGAGCGTCGGGCACTTCGTTGGTTCCCTCATGAAAATCGCTCCATCTTACAAATGCCAGTCTAGGATCGCTATCCAGTGACAAACATATGCCCCAAGCAATGGCGAGCATTGATCCTGTGAGCGCAATCGATCTGCCTAAGGTCATTCCTTGTCTGACTTCATCTTGTCGTATGATGGTTGACCAGCATTGGCCCTGGCGACGTGCTCCTTCATTATGAGTGCTGAAACACGACCAAGTAAAGTTCATCTACCCTGTCTGTGGACTATTCTTCGCGAGACCTCATTCGGCATTAAAGCAAGGCCGTGGTCCATAGCATCCTCTAGGCGGAGCAACATTCTAGAATTCAGAAGCCGTGGCGAGCCCGCTTCTCAATCCTCGGCTTGCTTTAAACATCTGGCGATTTTCGTAGATTATCTCAACAGCTGCTACGGAAATAGCCAGCCATCAATACGAGCTTCTTTATAAAGTGATTCGAACAAGGAGTTTATTGCCGCCAGAGAGAACAATCGGACGCCATTGACGACTTGAAGATCAGTATCCGCACGGGCGATCTCGAAAGGCTGCATGGCTGACAGCTCTCTATTGTTCCAGTGAGACGATTCCGTAGTGTTTATTTTTCGTATCCGCTCGACCTTATCCCGCCGCGCCTCGATATTGGGTCTCTCGCTTCGTTCGCTAAAAAAGGCGCTCACCCGCAGCGGCCGATGATTGATGATCACGATCATGTCTGCCTTGAGCTTCCAATCAGCACGAGGATCGTAGAGCACGAGTCCCGCTTTGGATTTGTCCTCAACTGCCTCAACCAAACAAGCATACAGATAGGCTTCCGCCATTCCCGACTCGTACCACGCCGAAATACGCTGGCGCATTCCAGCCAACAGAGGGTCTTCGAAGAAACGAGAGTAATAATTGCTGTTCGGGTGACGTTTGGTATAGGCGCTCTCGCAGTACCGAAAAAAGTCCTCAAAGGATGGAAGCCGATAACCCATGCTATGACCATAAAGGCAAAGAGAGGTGAAAAGAGCGCGCCATGCCGGAATTTTGTGATTCCAGACAAGACTAACTCGGCTGTCATCTGGCACAAAGCGAGGCAGCTTCTCCAACTCCTCGCGAAACCGCTCCTCATACATATCGACTGACATCAGCCTACCTCGATTTCGAAGCGCAATCCGTCCTTGCTCTTATGGCCCTCGAGTTGCCATTGCGATCCCAGCGTTCCCCTAGAGAGCGGCCAGCCGCTTGGCAATGGCGCTCCTTACGTACTTGGGGTAGGACGGACCTGCGTCCGTTCGACGAGCTCCGCACGACCAGCCAGGCCTGAGATGTCGGGCCCGCAAACTCGGACGATCAGCGCTCGCGTCACACGCGATGTGATAGCCTAAAGACGTGAAGATCTACAGCATTTGTCAAAGGAGCCGAATGGTCCCCCTATTGGGGACAGGTTGCAATTGCTGGTGGGGGGCGAACTTCAGCCACGCTTTAGATAAATCACTTCATCTACGAACTCCGAGCGCTGCGGCATCGCCATTTGACCCTGCGCTATCTCGAGGGCCCGAAGAGGACGCCGCTCAAGGTTGAAAGTATCCACGAATCTGGTTGGCGTCTCACTGCGGCTGCCCAGCAGGCGATACTCTGCCTCTGCGTCAAGGCGCCAGAGCGGATGCACAATGACCGTTCGGCGGACCAGGTCGCCATGGGCGTCCACCTCGACGAGGCACGGCAATTGATAATCCCCAACGGTCTGCAATCGAAATACGCGAGGGCGCATAGCCGACGTCGACTGAGCCAAGTCATGAGCTCTGGTGCGCCAGCCTTGAAGCTCAGGATAGGCCTCGTCAGCTTTCTCAAGGCCGCAGGCAAATCCCGGAGCGACAAGCGCACGAAGGTACGCGAGGCCTAAGCGCCAGTCCAAAAGTCCATGATAGCGGCGGTTCCCATATTGTTGGATGCAGCGGTAGCAAGAGGTCTGGCACCTATCCGCATGGCTGCCCTCAGAGTCCGTTCGAAGGAAAGCATTCAGAGGCCATGTCGTCCGATCCGTCAGAATCTCATGGATCATGTGAATGATCTCTGGGCGGCCATCGCTGCGGAGTTCGCCGAGGCGGCGCGATAGGCCAGACCCATTGATCAGCGCGTCTGCGATCTGCAACATCGGCCGGCCGTTCCGAAGCCGGGGCTCGAGAGCCTCAAATTCATCAGGAGCAACGTCAAGGCTCAATGCGGCCTTCTGCACCAAAATGTGGGTCGCGCTGATCGCCGCAGCTCGCGTGGCGATGTGCGACCACGCCCCTGTACGAGCGACAAGATCGAGAGAGAGTCTCGGGTCAAAGTCCAACATCTCGAGGTATATGGCGTCCGTCTCTTTTTGGGAGACGAGGCCGAATTCCGCCCTCGTCCCGGGCCGAACTGTCCACCTGTTCTGCTGACTTTTCTTGTTCAAGAAGTCCGTTGTGATTGCCTGTTCGTCGTCAAGGCTTGCTGGGCGATTGCGGCCTGGTACTGGAACGCCCTTGTCTTCAGCCTCTTCCACAGTGAAGCGCGTCGGAAGCCCTTGGTCGTTCTCGACGCCGTCATTGAGATGCATGACCGTGACGCCCGCTCCGCGACGCACACGAACGTTTCCATGATCGCTCGGATTGCCTGAGCGGAGGACGGTCGCGACAGTTCTCAGGGCCATATGCCCGATTTCGTCGAGATCGTTCCCCTCAGGCTCGAAATCGGTTCGAAAGGCCGATGGGGTGACGTACCGTTTAAAATGTTGGGTCGAAACCCCCGAACGGCAGTCATCACATTGTATCGGGTCAACTGGTTGCTGCGCTCCATGGCTGGCTGAGCCGCAGTTTGGACAAAGAGCGACATAGGCCTCCGACTCAAGCCATGAGGAAATTGGAAGGAGGTCGACGTTCGTCCCTCGGATGGTTGGCTCCAATAGATCGCCCGTGAAGCCGATGACGCGGTGCTTCTGCTTGTCCTTCGTGAGGATCGCGCCAGGAGCAAACTCGAAGATCGCCAGATCGAGGTCCCGGTCCATGGAAGACCAGTAGTACTCGTCGCGCCCAATCTCAGCTTTCTGCTGAAGGCCGAGATACAGCTCGCGCACTCGGGTCGGCATTCCATACATGGGCAACAGACCACGCTCGGCGAGGAACACCGCGAGACCTTTGCGAACGGAAGGCCTATAAGCGCTCTGCGCGTCTATCTCATCGACAAGGGCGTCCACCTCAGAAAGAGCGATGAGCCGTTCCGCTTGGGCCTTGTCGATGGTGGCGGCGGCTACAAACCTGTCCCGAACCGAGATGGTTTGCCTAAGGGCATTACGCAGTTGCCCCGACCAATCCGCGGCATGGTCCAGATAATAGTCGTCGGTCGTGACATATTCGCCATGCACATCGGGAGGCACGAGATCGTCTCCTGGATAGCGCAATCCCGCGGCATGACAATTTTCGCGAAGCAACTTAAAAGCGGCTCGAAGCCAGACCTTCCGCAAAAGCCTCAGTGGGATAGGATCGTGGTCCACCGCTAGGAACGGAGGAGGCGGAGGATCGCCAGTAATTGCCTCAGGACGGGCAAAATAATAGGCGTCATGGCTACGGCCTCGGCAGAACGTAATCACAAATGAAAATGCCTGACCACGTCGTCCCGCTCGGCCGACCCTCTGCTGATAGTTGAACCGCTGAGGCGGCATGTTCGCTTGATAGACGCTTTGGAGCGAGCCAATGTCGATGCCCACCTCCATCGTAGTGGTGACCGACAACATATCTATTTCGGACGCGAGCCTCTCAACTTCTCGCGGCTGGTCGACAAAAATGCCCTTGAACTTTCGCAAACGGTCAGCGAAATCGTCCGTCTGCCCAGTCAGCTCCTCACACTTCAGCCGGAAGCGAGGCACGTTCTCTTCGTGCCCGCGCACGATCCGGCGTCCAAGGAAGTTAGTACGCCAGAGGCGCTCCACGACGTCCGTCGGCTCCTCGCGCAAAGGCTCGTAGCAGCGAGTGCATCGTCCCACGCCTCTGTGTAAGTGAACCCGCTCGCATGACGAGCACCGCCAGAATGGATCGTCTGCCGTGGCGATCTTGAGAAACACTGAACCCACGCGGATGACGCCATTGCCATGCCCGACGGCGTTCAAATGGGAGAGGACGCTGTCGAGTCCCGCGTCGCGGCCCTGGGTGCCGAACAGAGCGTTCGCAAACTTCCCGACCCGGTTTGTATCGGGAATGTCGCGGGCTGACGCCCACTGCCGAACCCGAGAGGGGTCAAAGTACTTGTTTCCTTCAACGCGGGTCGTGCTGGCGAACACGCGCAGCCAGGCGTCCATCTCATCGACCTGCGGGCCTGAGCCGCGCGTCAGAGACGGGTACGCGAGCCCAGTTTCCTCAAGCGCGAAGAACGTATTCGCGAAAATCACGTCGTCAACGAGTTCGTACTGGGTTTTTAGGATTTCATTGCTCAGTTCGCTAATCTTGAGCTGCGTTAGCCCAGGGTCAAAGCGGATTGTGTCGCCTTCCTTCACGAACGCCGCCGACCAATGCCTGCCGTCGAAGCGCTTCCGACCCACCTCGTCGAACGGATGGATGCCGAGCCGAACGTATTCAGATACGAGCTCCGACACTGTGCCGCCCTCTGACGTCGAGTATTGGAAGAGCCGATCAATCCGGACCTTGCGATTGGCGACGTCAACGTGGGGATCTGTCGCGAATTTCTCAAACTCCGCCGCCTTTTTCAGCAGCTCATCAGTTCTGCCGGCCTGTGCAAGTTCGGTGAGAATTTCTCCTTGCTTCTCCTTAGGCACCCACCGGCGCTCAAGGTCGGCCATGTAATCCCGAGCGACGGAAACCAAGACCTCGCGCCTCAGGTCCCTAAGATGCAGGCGTTCAATCTCGAGCGCCTGATTGGCCGCGTCCTGACGGCTATCCGAAAAGACGATGCTCTTTGCTTCAGCTCGAATTGCGTGAAGAAGTTCAAAGAGCTCTGTCGCAACCAACTGCGACGCCTTGGTCACGCCAGTGCGGAAGGCGCGGATTGGCGATCTGGATCGATTGGAGCTGGGACGGTTGGAGTAGTCCGTCCCGCATTTGGGACAGCAAAACGGTTGGGCCATTCGTCGGCGCACCGCTTGACCCCTGGCGTTCGTAAGGGCTGCGTCCTTCTGGTAATAGAGGTATCCACCAATATGGCCGGCGGGGACATCCTCTCCTATGGTCACAACTCCAGAATCTGGATCAAGGCTCGCCTTGTCCCAATGGTCATAATCCTTTTCGGAGACTTCCGGACTCAAACGTCGCGGCCAGAAGACAGCGAATTGGTCGTGAGTCATGCTGTCGTAGTACTCGGACGCCCCCTTCTCGGGCAGCCCCTCAAGATCGGCCGCCGACGGCAGAAGTTCTGTTTCACAGGAAGTCCCAACTGGCTTGCCCCGCTGGCCCCCGAGGAGGATGTCTCCACACGCTTCGCAGTAGAGCATCTCGAACAAGCGCCGACCGCGGGGCCGCCCTTCCCCAGCCGGGCCATGGGAAGTTCCTCGCTCAACCGTCAGATCGAGGAAGCGGACGCCCTCGTCGGTCAGAACGGGAGCCCCAAAAAGCCCCTCGATGTTGCGAATAAAGGTATGGACGCGAAACGACGGAGTTCCCTCTGGCGTTTTAGCAGGCCATGCGCGGCTCTCAGGGAGCGCCCGCGCCAACATCAAGCCTCGCACCGCGTCGGCTGAGGCTTCGCCGGCGAACGCTCCGAACGCGATGTCTAGAATGGACTTCGCCCGCACGCCATCTTCGGTCCTGCAAGCTCCAACTAATACCTCAGCCGCTTTGGCGGCGATGGAGGGGACAAGGTCCTTTGGATCGTCCCCAGCGATGCCGAACGCTTGCGCGACGCTCCGAACCGCCTTGTCGAGTTCGTCGGTCCGCGTGAGGCCGGCGACGAATCCGGACCCTGAAGGGTCCGCGGCGCGCAGGAGCTCTAGGAATGGCGCAGCCGGGAGCTTGACGCCGTCCCACGAAGGGGTGGACGCTTTGCCAGGAACGACAGCGTCTCCCCAGAAGCCTTCGTCCGTCGAGCCGGGATCACCTGGCCCCGTGCTTGTCCCGAACGGGGCGAACAGATCCCGCAGGTATTTCCGGCTCTGAGCGCCCTTTTCGCCCTCCATTGGCAGTGAAGCGCTGGAGGCGAGGATTCGCAGCTTATGCATGTGTCCTGGCTGATCGAGGCCAAGGCGTTGGATGAGAGATTTCACAAGGAACGCAACTTCAGTGCCGGCCGATCCTCGGATGAGGTGAAGTTCGTCGAAGACAAGGTAGAAATAGGCGTCCTCATTCTCCATCAGCCACTGACGCGTGACCTCGAACATACCTTCCTCAACTTCCCGGGAAAGCATGGCGCCGAGCATGGAGGCGTTCGTCACGAGAATGTCAGGCGGAGCCGCATGCATGTCCCAGCGTGAAACCATCTCGCCGCCGTCGAGGGCGGGAAAGATGAACCTGGTTTGCTCCGGAGGCTCGCGACCCTCCGCGATCGCGCGACGGAGGTTCTCTTCATCCTGCCGCCGCGCGGCGTCCTGGTTCTCCGCGAAACGGCGCATGGCCGCCCTGAGTTGGCCAAGACGCCGGCGTCGGCGCTTCTTCTCGTCGGGATCGTTGCTGAGACGCGGGTGGCGCGCGTACCCGGTGACAGGCGTTGCGCTGGTGTATTGTCCAAAGAAAATCCGATTGCCGGAGAACCGGTCGTCCATGGTGCGGCGGGCTGTCGGGGAGTCGAGCGATCGACGCAGACGCACCATTTGGTCTTCGACAAGGGCGTTCATGGGATAGAGGACAAGCGCCCGGATGGCGGCGGGCCTGTTTTCACCCGCCCGTTGCGGTCGCCAGTCGGCGCTTTCCTCGTTCCACCAGGCGTCGCTCAGATACCCAGCATCGGGCGTTGCCCACTTCACCGCCTCGTTCGAAATCGCGGCGAAGATTGGAAGCGAGAATGCTTCGGTCTTGCCCGACCCGGTGCCGGACGTGACGATCGCAGGTTGGCCGGGGCGAACGCCCCGCCCGAGCATGACGCTCTGGTGCTGGTAAGGCGGATACTTTGATTTGCGGCGCAGCTTCACCCCTTCCGTATCTTCGCCGTCGAACATGCCGGAGAGAGCGAGCTCAACGAATGCCGTTCGCCCTTCCTTAGAGATTGGGCCGAGGACATCGTTTGGGTCCGTTTCGATTAGTTGCTCCAAGGTGCGGTCGGCGGGTTCGTAGCGAAGAACTGGCTCCACATAGGGGACGGTCGCAACGACATCGGGCGTTTGCAGCAACTTGCGCCGCGCCTGAGCGGTCAGCGGATCGGAGATGCGGAAGTTTGTCTCGACGTAAGAAACGAAAAAGCCCTGAATTCGGCCAAAGCCCCCCACCGGATCGAGCATTCTAATCCCCTTGTAATTTATTTCACGATTTTAAGGCCGGAAGAGGCCTCGCTGCCGGGAGGCCTCGGATTGCGCATCATAGCGGCGATGTCGGCGGCGAGATTCGATAACTGACGGTCCCCGATAAAGGCGGACGCCTCAATGCAGATCCGCGCGAGGCGCTTGGCGTCCGCCACGCCAAGGCCTGCGGCGGCGACGCCCAGGAAGCCGACAGCCCCGGAGAGGTCCTCAGGAGGCTCGCCGGGATCGAACTCATTGCAAATGCCCCGGACTCCCCCGCCCAGGAGCACAGGCGCTGTCAGCGCCGCGCCGTCGGCGATCACGGACGAGATCTCGAAAGAACAAGCGCGGACTGGCGCCGCCATCGCCTCCTCTGAATTCGGGTCCTCCAAGGCGACGCAAAGCAGGAGGCGGCGCGGAATCTCGCCACGGCGAGCGCGCGAGACTAAGTCTGGGTACCAGAAGCGAAGACCAGACTGATCCGCACGACCGATAATTCCGAGCGTCGTCATTGGGTTAGCGGAAACTGCCGCAGCGGCTGCGCTGCGCAGCGGCGTGCCCGTCATGGCGCCGGGGCGAATCCATAGGTCATCGAAGGATATTATCGTGGGATCCGCCTCGATCCGGGCCGATCGCCCTGAAGAGACGAGCGCCGCTGCAATCTCGAGGAAATCGTCGACCTGAGGCCCATGCAAGATCGGCGCCTCCCCAGCCAGCATTGCGGCGAGGAAGCGTATCATGACGGCCTTACCGGTCTCCGATAGGAGGGGGCAGCTCTCAACAGCAGCTGCGAGAGCCTGCGCGTTAACGGATGTCCCTCGCCGCGCTAAGCTAGGGACCGAAGGTGAGACCGGACATATCGGAGAGGCGTGTCCGCCCCTCGGCGTCGCCTCTAGAGCGGTTTCAGCCTTTTCAAGACGATCAATCCTCTCCAACGCCTGCTGTTCTTCGAAGACCATCTTGTCGATGCTCGTCTTCAGGGCCTGGCTGCGAGCATCGGCGTCAGCGAGCTCAGCGGCGAGCGATGTCCCGCGATCTTCCAGCTCTTTGATTTCGGATTCAAGTTCAGCCTTTCGGCGCGCGAGCGCTTCATCGATCGCTCTTATTCCACGGTGTTCCCGCTCACGTAAGGCCGCATCGATCTCCCTCTCCCGCAAAGAGATGTGCTCTGCGAGGATCGCCTCCATCTCGGCCTTGAGGTTCTCCATTGCTCGCGTCAGCTCCGCCTGACGCTGTGCGCGCTCGCGGGATATCTCCTGTTCAAGTTCGGTCTGGGCTCGAACAAGAAGGACTTCCCGCTCTCTCGCGACGAATTCGTCGATAGCGCGCTTGATCAGGCTCTTGACGTCAGGATCTGTCCGGACTGCGTCAAAATAGTCTTGAAGAACACGGCGCTCCTCTGCCAGACGGGAAGCGAGGCTTTTCGCTCTAAGGACGTTGTAGGCCGCTCCAACGTCCGATGTTCCAAGAACCGATAGGCGTGCATGCATGTCGTCGCTATAGCGCTTAAGCCAATGAGACAACGAGGCCAGCATTGAGCCTTCGGCGGCTTCCGGTAGAGCCTGAACGATCCGTCTCACGTAGTTTGCATCCGAGGACCAATCAATCCTCCCAATGTTGGTGGCGTTCGCGCTTATGTTATAGAGCTTGGTGTCGCCTCCCTCAGTCGGGATGGTGAGGATTGCTTCCTCGTTGAACTCAAACAGGGGGACCTGCGCTAGATCCTTGCCTTGAGCGCGGACCAAGCCGTCCACGCCTCGCGCAAGCGTCATATTAGCGACGGTCTTGGCGTCGAGACGGATAGTCCAAGTTCCCTCCGAACGGGCTAGGCCCAGCTCGACGAGCAGAGGTCTGATCGCCTCAAGGGAGCCGATATGAGACAAGTCGCAGTATCGGGTTAGACCTTGAGGATGGATGGCTTTCGCCGCGGTCCCGCCCCTGCGATCGTTTGGGCCGACTTGGAACAGGAACCAGTCGCCAGGCTTCGTCGCTGCGGCTGCGATGCCTCTGAGTTCGACTTCGCCGGTCTTTGGAAAGACTTTACGCGGGTTTGCCAGTAAACTGTAGGACCCTTCGGCGCTCCTCTCGGCAAGAACTTCGATATAGGCCGTGGTGTCGCGGCTCCGCACCCCACGTCCAACAAACCATCGACCTTCAGCCGCCATGCCTCTGCCCTTTTATCTATTTATCTGATATTTATTCTCATTTTGCCGCCAATCCATAGGGGACGAATTCGCGCACCCGAGCGACGAGATAAAGCCAAGATTTCTGCGGCGGTCGCTGCCGAAGCTTCCCGAACTCCGCCGATGCATCCTGCCATAATAGCTTGCAGCCACTGCGCATCTACATCGCAGAAGGGGTAAACATAAGTATCGTCGACCGGACCAGCGTTTCGTAGATTACTGACTCGTAGGCGCATCGCCGCCACATCTGGCAGTCCGCCTTCCCGCGCCACACGCACGAGCCAATCGTCTTCGATTCTGACAAAGGCCTCTCGAGCGAGGCCATGAGCCAGTACGATTGATGCCGTCCGAGAGAGATGGAAGCTCTCGTGTCCAGGACTTTCAACGACATAGACGTCGTGATCTCGTCCGCCCGGATGCTGCCACCGTGTCAGCGCCACTCTCCCTTCGGCGACATGGCAGCCCACCGTGAAGCGACGCATTTCCCAATCCCATCGTGAGGCCACCAGGTAGCGATCGTTCCGCTTTGGCGTCGTTTCGACAGCGAAAGGAATAGGTGGGGCTAGATCCTTCGTGTGAGCGATGGGCCATCCAAGCTTTTCCGCTAGGTATTGAGGGTCGGCGCCCGCACAGCCAATCGTCGGCGGACTCCAAACAGACACAGCCGCTCTACGGAACGGCGCGCCCCCGCCTCCCTCGGCTGAGCGCCTAAAGGCGTCCGTTAGTCGATCGCACAGAGCGCCTTCAGCTAGAACAATGTCTGTTTCCCTTCCTTTTACGATCAGAAGAGAAGGAGGAGTCAGCGTCCAAACGCGCCCTTTCCAATGTTGTCGCAGGCGAGGACAAAGATATCCCGCGTCGTGAAGAGACCGCAGCGTAGTCCAAGGATCGACGGCTCCGCCAACGCCGAGACGAATGACCTCAATGAGATCCATCTCGTCCCAACCCGTGCGTCCGCCTGCGTAAACAGCCTCAAGGAGATCGCCAATCGCACAGCCGCCTTCGTCCCATTCAAAGCCACCGCTCACATGGCTTGTAAGCCCCTGTTCCTCAAGAGCCGTCCAATCGCGAAGAGGAAGAAGATCGTCTTTGGAGCCGCCATAGGCAGTATGGGGCACTGCGTCCCGGACGAACGAAATCCGACGCGACCATGGCGGCGGGCGACCACCCGCTACCTTCGGAGAGACGACGTATGCGCCGTCCACTGGCGAACTTGCCTGCAGTCGCAAGGACCCATCATCCGAGATCGTCAGCGGGCCGCTGAGATTTCCCGGCGCGGGGACAATACATAGTTCCGATGTGTCGGCGACAATGCGTGGCAAGAAGGCCGGGCGTCCAAGCCACAGGTCGGCGCTCTGGATGCCATCGCAGACCGACACGGGCACGAGCCAGTCCTCTTGGCGACGAGCCCCGCCTAAGCGGGCGACGGCGCTCTCAATCACACTAACTGGAGACGGCTCTTTGAGAAGAGCCCATGACCCGCTTGACGGGAGATGGCCGATGAGCGCTTCGACCCGGGGCGCAATCTCGGACCTGCAGCCGAGGAGGATCCGTCCAACGCACTCATCGACGTTCAAAGCTGATTGCCAGCGGCCATGGCCGACCCGCCGAAACAGCAGCCAGCCACGCGCAAGGGCTGGTGACAGAGACGTTTCGCCTGCAGCCTCGACCGCGTCCATCGCGGCCCCAAGAGTAGGCGCGATGGTTCTCGGCTTGTCCCGGACACTCCCAACGGTCACCACAAAGATGCGTCCGCCGTCCTCGTCGAAGCTCATCTCGACGGCGGCAGGTTTTGGTCCAGCCAAACGCTCGCCACCGTTCAGGCCGGTGACGAAGCGCCAAAACCTATGTCCGGCGAGCGCTCGAGAATCGGTGAGATACGCGCTTCTAAACTCCTCATAGGCTTGCTTCAGCCCCCAAGAGGCTTGCGGCCCTAGCGCAGTCGCCTCAAAATTGGCGATAAAATCGCCAGGACGCTGCGTAGACCTAGGATGGTCGGTGAGAAAGCGCTCTACGAGCCGGACATCGCGACGCGCAGGAAAGGACAGCCGGCGAGTGTATCCGATATGGGTCCAGGTTCCGTGCGGGGGGAGAACGATGCACCGGAAGGGTTCTCCCGCATCCACTCGCCGGTCGAGCCACCCTACCAAGTGCTCCCACATGGCGGCGACCCCCTCGAGATGAGAGAAGCTCCGGCCGAAGCCAAGCCAGGTGTCGAGCTTCTCTCGGTATTGGCCGATTCCGGCGTAGACGTCGTCAAGAAGGCTATCGATGTAGAGCGTTAATGCGAGAAAGGTGAAGCAACCCGGAAGGCCTTCGCGGTCGAGACGGAGGAACTCACCGCGTTCGAGCGCGGGGACCACGACGCTCTCATACTGGAAGGCCGATCGGAAGCCTGCTTCGACTTCAGTATGCGAGTCGCCACCGCGGCCGCAGGCTTCCGCCAGAGTCGCTAGCGTGACCTCTAGAGAGCGTATGGGCGTGGCGTCGCCGTTAGAGCCGATCATGAGAAAGTGGCGGCAAAGCACTTTCTCCCACTCTCGCACGATCCGTGGAACCTCAGACCTCAAGATGGCCCTCGCAGCAGACTTCGCGGCAAATATGCAGCGACAGTCAAAGTTTCATGTAAGTAGTGCAACATTCTTTCGATTTGTGCAGTTCCTCATTCTCTGCATTGATGTCGGCCTGAGCAACTCAGGCACCTGCGATCAGGCCTCCTGTTCCCTCAGGGTAGCTTATGTGCTGGTAAGTGAAAGTAGGTCTTCTGGATAATGGCCAACGCGTGGCAGGGCTTTCAGGAGATTGATTTGCGGCAATGGGCGGTGGATTTGAGCGGACTCTTTGACAAGTGAGATGACAAGAGCGAGTGGTTCAGCGTTTCTGCCCATCCGGCCGGCAAACACGTGGCGAGCTGTTGCCGCAACGAGATTGGGCTTTGCTGATCACAGCATTGCGCCGGATACCCAACTGGCAACGGATGATCAGATCTCATGGCGCGAATGCTCCAGCCCCCTAACAGCTGCCCGGGAGACGTTTCCATAAAGGAGCCTTTAAGCTGCCGGGGCGTGCCCACCTCTCGCCCGGAAGTGGAGTAAAAAAGTGGATTGTCAGCGTGAAGGGAGCAGTCTTCATGCCGCCGCCCTGCTCATTTGATCCTGCTTATGACCCGGACCTTCTGCATGCGCCTTAATCATGGGGCATGCGGCTTCAGCGCCACAGCTGGGCGTGTACCAAGCGGATGCTAGCCGCCGCTCCCACCTTTGGCTGCCATTTAATACCCAAACAGCCATAGACCGTAGACATTGGTGTAGTTCTGAGGGCGAAAGAGGGCGGACATTCGCTTACATACGAACTCAAACTCTTTCCTTCCGTTCGCTGCGCGTACTTGCGGCACCACAAGAAAGAGATAATTGGCCTTATCGCAGATATGACACTTCCAAATATCAAACATGTCCATGTTGTTGTGGGTAGTTTTTCCGCGCTCGACTTCTACAATGATGCCGTTTCTGCCTGAAGAACTTGGGCGGCAATAATCAGGTCTGACATTTGGACTATTTGTTGTCCCAAAAAGACCTACGTGTTCTTCCTGAAATCCATTTGCCTTAAGGAATGATAGGAGGCAATTTTGTATTTCTTTGCTGTCGGCACCGCGCACGTCCTTCTGACGGATTTGATGGTATATTTCGTCTTTGTCCATCTCAACTAGGAGCTGCTGGGCGAGAGCTCTCGCCTCCATAAGGCTCGTCTCAGATTCCTTATCCTCTCGCACAAGTTCACGAAATTGAATTCTTGAGCTGCTCGCGCCTGCTCGGCGTTGTATATTGACGGAGGAACTACATTGCTGCGCGGGCATTCTTTCTTCTTCGGCAGAAGCGTCCGATCCTCCTTTAGTTTCAAAAGTGCTTGGCAAATCAGACTCGTCGATGGCAAAGTGGGCCTCAATCAAGCCCACGTAGCGCTTACGCGAGGCATAGCCTGTTTCCAGATTCCAGCGGAGATTGGCCGTCGCGCTGAATTGGCGAGCATTCCATATACGCCTTACGTGCCTACGGTCTTCGAAGACCTGAAGAACATGGACGCGCCTTTTCTCGACGACCATTAATTTGAAGGCTTCTTCGTTCCTAGGGTATCCTTCAATCCGAACACCATTCTTCGAATAGCTTAGCATGGAAAGGATCCCGGCTGCTTTGAAAGAACAGCTTAAACAATAATAATTCAGAGCAAACTGCTCATTAGAGGCAGATCATAATTTCAATGCACATAGAGCTAAAAGCGACACCGCTTCAATCCAGCGTGCCGACTCATTCAGACTGTCCGTTCCATCGATGCGGTGTCTCACGGGCACAATAAACCGTGATCACGCCCATGGCCGCATGGAACGAGGGAAATGCCGCGAGACCAGGTAGGTCGTTCAAACGAAATGTATGGTCCGGGTTGGCGCGCACGGCATGTAAAGCGTCGATCCAAAACGTTCCTTCGCGAGGCGAGACATTGACCAGAGTGTTGGGCTCAAGCGCATAGAACACCATAGTCCCGTCGGCCGGAAAGAAGAGGCCAATGACCGATACGACGATTGCGCTCACGAAAAACAGAACCAAGAACTCCTTCGTTCTCTCCTGGCGGCTGAACAGTGTGAGGAGGATGAAAACCACACACGAGTATAGAGTAAGACTCCAATAGGTTCGGTCCATCACGTCGAGAAGATGTGGGTGCCGATCCAACCATCGAACGTATTCGGGGACTGTTGCGTTAACCTTGGCTGTATAACGAGGAGCGATCCCATAAGGGAGCCGCTCCTGTGTCGATCTTCAAGCGCCGTCGCTTCCCGGTCGAGATCATCCTTCTATGCGTGCGCTGGTCCTGCAAGTACGGGATCAGCTAACGCGATCTGGCCGAGATGATGCAGGAGCGTGGTGTCGGGGTCGATCCGTCCACTCTCTTCCGCAGGATCCAGCGCTACGCCCCCGGGATCGAGAAGCGGGTGCGTCCGTACCAGAGAAGTCGGTCCGGCTCATGGCGTGTCGACGAGACATACGTGCGGGTCGGTGGGAAATGGAAGTACCTGTTCCGGGCTGTCGACAAACACGGTCTGCTGATTGACTTCATGCTGGCAGACCGACGAAACACTCGAGCAGCCTATCGCTTTCTGCGCAAAGCCCTCAAGACGAGGAACAATTGTCCACGTTCCTCCATCACGACAGACAAACTGGCGTCGTACCCCAAGACAATCCGGCGTCTGCAGAAGGAAGGTCTGCTGTCAAAGGATGTCGAGCACTGCACCTCAAAATACCTCAACAACATCATCGAGGCGGACCACGGCGCGCTCAAGCGCGTGATCCGGTCGACGCGCGGCTTCCAGAGGATGGCAGCGGCTTCCGCTACCATCAAAGGCTTCGAGGTCATGCGCATGATCCGCCGCGGTCATTGCATCCTGCTCAGACCGGGAGTCACAGGCGAAATCCGCCTCGTCAACCAGCTCTTTGGTCGTTCTGCCTAAGCGCCCCTTTCGATAGGGTTCACTGTGTCCCGTCCAAGTTACTGCAACGGAGCCCTCCAGAATGGGATATCTTCCGGTGTACTCATTCTGCGGGGGCAGCAGCTGGCGGTGGGGCTATGGTGGGAGCTGGTCCCGCAAGAGATCAGAACCTGTGAGGTTCAAGACGGCGCGACGCCGCCCCATCCCTGGATAAGGCAGCGTGGGATCAGAGGATCACTGCACTCCTCAGAGCGTCGGCACGCCGGCTACGGGGGAAAGACATAGCCGGTCGACCAATAGGCGTATGCCCTAATAGTTCGTGACTCCATCGACAGCTATGGCAGTCTGCAAGAGCGACGCAGGAGGAGATCATGGCGCTCAGGCAGCTTCCAGCAGTGGTCGTCACCATGCTCGCGTCGCGTCGACACCGCCTGCGCCACTTCCTCTGGCACGCTATCCGGGGCGCGTGGAATGACCCCGACTTGACCCCCGAAGTCAAGCAGTTCATCCGCGACAAGGGTTGGGCGCCGCCGAACGACCGGGTGCCGTTCGACGCAGCGGACAAGCTCATCCTCGACAATTACTCCGGGGAGGACTTCCTCTACATGCACCGGCAGATGATCAGGGAGGTCAACAATCTGCTGGCTCAGTTGGGCGAGCCGCCGCTTGACCGATGGCAGGAGATCCCTAAGCCTGGGGAGGAGCCGGACTTCGAGGTCCCGCCAGCTTGGGCCTATGCCGATCCCGCTGGGACCGAAGAGCAGAACGCCGCGGCGACAGAACGCCTGCAGAGGGTGAAGTCGGACGCCTACTCCCACAATCCGCTGGCGGTGTGGGAGGCCTTTTACACTCATCCAGCGAACCTCACGCGCCTGTCGCTCGGCGCCTATGGCAATCTCCTGGAGACGACGATCCATAACAACCTCCACATGCGCTGGGCGCAGGAGCCCGTGGGATACATGCCGTCGCCGAACCTTGAGGACACGTCCTCGATCGACACCCGTTGGGACCAACCCGATTATGACTATCTGGGCGATACCTACTCAAGCCACGTGAATGCCGTGTTCTGGTACCTGCACGGGTGGGTTGACGCTTGCATCGACCGCTGGGCCGCCGCCAACAACGTGGTTGAGATTTCTTGGGTCGGAACCTGGACAGGCAAGCTGGAAGACGGATGGTCGCATGGCCAGCCGCAGGCACTGACCCTCGCCATCCAGCGCGAGGCCTTCATAGCTCATGGCATGACGATGCCGGGCCACGCCCATGGCCATGACCATCGCGACCACGACATCGCCGATATGGAGGAAATCGTGCGCCGACTCGGCTCGTGCCGTGTCATCCGCAATTTCTACGATCTCCTCCAGGAGATGCCCTGATCACATGCGGCTCAGCGAACGATGAGCCGAACGCTGCCGCGAGCCGGAACGTTGGGAGGAGAAACATGGCAAAATCGCTCGTCGACCTGCGCGCGGCTGCGAAGAACCTCCTCGATGATGGCGTGCCGGCCGCGGCGCATCAAGCGGCCAAGACCGCATGCGAGGTTTCGTTTCGCGAGGAAACGCGCCGCATCTTCGTCGACGTCGTCCAAGCTCGGTTCATCGCGGCGGGGCAGAGGCCCTCGCCGCGGCCGGTGTTTCGCAAGGTCCACGGAGTGGCAAAGGGCACCCTGCGCATCGATCTTGCCCTTCACGAACGGTACAGGTACGGGCTTTTCGCGCAACGTGAATTCACCGCGTGGGTTCGTTTTTCGAGCGATACCTCGCCTGATGCGCCCGACAGCTCCAATGCGACCATCGGTATTGGGATCAAGCTCTTTGGCGTGCATGGCGAAACTCTGGATTCGGACGACCCTGATTCTGGCACCGCCGATTTGCTGATGCAGAATCACGATCGTTTCTTCGTGGACACAGGACGCGATTTCTGTGCGTTCTCCGACGCCGCGGTGTTCGGTGATTTCGACGCGTACCTGGCTGCCAATCCCGAGACGAAGGCCGTTCTCGACGAGATGGCGAAGCCAGAGACGAGCGTGTTGGCGGCGACCTACTGGAGCGTGCTGCCCTACGCGTGCGGCCCGGAGGCAATCGTGAAATATCGCCTCCGCCCGGTCAAAGCTCCGAATGGCTCGCTTGCAGCCGAGGGAGATCCGCACTTCCTCAGGACCGACGTGGAGAGGCACCTGCTCGGTGGTGAAGCGAGCTTCGAGTTGGCCCTCCAACCGTTCTCGACGGATGACGAGACGCCGGTTGATGCCGCTACGCGGCGCTGGCCGACGCCGTTTCAGGCAATTGGAGCGCTGACCCTCGCACAGCAGGACCTAAAAGCCACGGGACAGGCCGCCTACGGAGACAATCTCTCGTTCAATCCGTGGCGAACGCCTGACGCCAATCGCCCGTTAGGGTCGATCGCAGACGCGCGCCAAGTTTCTTACCGGTCCGCGGCTTACATGCGTCGCACGACGAACGGCGTTCCTGCGGTGGAACCGGGGAGACCACGCTAGGCTAAGGGACGGCTGTCCGAGCACAATGCCGGAGGAACCAACGCGATGAATTTCGTCGATATACCAAAGCGGCGCCGGCGCTGGCGGACCGCTCCAGGCGCTGGGGGTGAGGCGCCCGGAGCTCTCATCCTGGGCTTTGAGGTGACGCAGGCCATCCAGAACATGGCGCACGAGGTGAAACTCCTTGCCGGGAAAACTACGGTCGTTCGGGTCTACGTCGCGCCGCGGGGCCTTTCGTCCAACCTGCGCGTGCGCGGGGAGATCGTCGTGTCGGCCCACCCAGGCGCGCCGGGCGCCTATGTGGCGTCTGCCAACGAGACTGTGCTGCGTGCAACGCAGCACCCCGGGCTTGCCGAGCAACGCCGCGACGCCGCGCTCACGTTGAATTTCCTGTTGCCGGCGCCACCCGCCAGTCCGATGACGGTTAGGCTCAAGCGCATCCCCGTGGTTGCAGGCGGCGACGACTTCCCTATCCTAGAAGAGGGGAACGAACTGCAGGTGACCTTCACCTCCGCACCGATGCTGCGGGTGCGGGCCTTGGGGATCCGGTATACGGACCCGAGACAGGATCCGCCGCGGCAGTTTGCGCCGGATGCGACGCACTTCGACCATCTTCGGTCGTACTTGACTCGTGCGTATCCGGCGGCGGGGATCGACTGGAGCCAGGCGGTGATCAACGCTCCAGCGACCTTCGTTCCTCCCTTTTCCGGACCGCAACTGCCCAACGGCTTCGATCCACTGTGGTGGGCGCTGCTGGGCATCCTGCACCAGCAGATGCTCACGATCCGGCAGGCTGATATGGATGCCGGATGGGACCCGCGAACGCACTACTATGGCCTGGTCTCCGACCATTCAGGCTTTTTCCGCGGTGCGGCCAATGATGTCCCGACCGCGCCTGCACCCAACACGATCGCCGTCGGCCCCTGCGGCAAAGCCGGTCCCGGCTATTGGGACGACGACGGCTCCTACGGAGACTGGTATGGGGCGCACGAGCTGGCCCACACGTTCGGCCGCTTCCATCCTGGGTTCTGCAACCAGAGCAGCGACGACCCGCATTTCCCATATGCCAACGGAACGATCTCCGACGCAGGCCAGGATTGCATCGGGTTTGACGTCGGAGATCCGGCCCTCAATCTGCGGATGCGCGCCTACCCGCATGAGCACTAGGCCGACTTCATGACCTACTGCGACCGCCAGTGGGTGTCGAAATACACCTATGATGGCCTCTACGACAGGCTCGTTGCGGAAGACACGCAATTCGCCCCGAGGATCGTTTGAGCAGAGCGAGGGATGCCGCGATGGCGCGAAAAATGGATTATGGCGACTGGGCCCAGATCATCGGCACCTTCGACCTCAGTGCTCGACGGGGCACCATCCTCTCGATGCTGCCGACTAAAGTCGCGTTCGCGTCGTTGGAGGGTGGCGAGGAGAGGGTCCGCGTCAAGGGGGTCGACGAGGCCGGCGCGGTTCTGTTCGACCTCGCCGTCAACCCAATGACAGTGTCGTGTGGGATAGCCGGGAGCGACCGCATGTTTGAGGAGTTCGTTCCCGTAACGCCGTCCCTGCGTTACGTCAGGCTTTTCATCGACGGCATCGAGGTCTCGCAGTATGCGCCTGGCAGCGCCGAGCCGAAAGGTCAGGTCGAGCTTGCTGCGCCGGCGCCTGGCCGCGAACACCACATTCCTCTCTCGGGAAACGCTCCTGCCGAGCCGAATGTGTCATACCTGCTCCAAGTCCGTCCGGACGGGGACACGCGCTGGCATACGATGGCGGCCGGACTCGACCGTCCAAACGTGGCCGACGTTGACATCAACCAATTTCCCGGCGCATCGGCCCTTGAGATCCGTGTGCTGCGCAGCAACGGCCTCGAAACGACCGAAGTCTTTCAGGAGCGGCGGGAATTTTGAGGCTTGGACATTGTCAGGTGGCGGATCGTCAGGCCTGACATCCCGCGCTCCGCATCGGAGGAGTAATATGGCGAAAGTAATTGTGAGGGCGTCCATCCATCCGGCAATCGGCGTCGCGCGGGTGGGGAGTAGCGAAGTTGCATACCTGCTGGCGCCGCAGGTCCCCTACCCACCGCCCCGCCCGGTTGACAGCTCGCATGACGCACGCGGCCTGCTCAAGCGGGAGGCCGTGGAGTTCCGCATCTACGGGTACGACAAGGACGACAACGTCGTCGCCGAGCTGACCGCCGACAACGCTGACATCACTTGGCACGTCCACGTCGCGAACTCCAAGGCCACCTGGTTCAAGTTCCGGCATGCGATGGATCTGGAGACGCTCAAGGATACGATCATCGAGCGGCGCAACCCGGGCATTGTCGATCCCGAGGAGCGTCGCGGCCTGGTGATCGATCCGGGCCGCCGTTCGATTTCAGGGCGCAACCAAGGCGGGGCGGCAGAGTACCGGTTCGACACCGGCACCTTCAAGGGCATGCCCGTAGACCTTGGCGAAATCCGCACGGGCGAGGCAGGACGCCTCCTTTTCCTCAGCGGCCATGGCATCTCGCGCTCCCCGAGCGGGGCCCCGCCCTTCGTCGGCTCCGAGAACGATCCCTTCGGCAATGCTACGGACTGGCATGACGACGTCGCGGACGGTCCGGTGGATGCAACGGTACGTGTCAACGGCACGGAAATCCCAACGGAGGGAGCCTGGGTCGTGTCCGCGCCTCCGAACTACGCTCCCGACCTGAAGTCATGGCGGACGTTCCATGACCTGCTGACCGATCTGTACGTCGACGCGAAGTGGCTCCCGCCGAAGGACAGCATCTCGTTCACCGAAGACGTCTATACGATCCTCGCCCGCCTGAGCAGCCTCCAATGGGTCAACCGGGCTTTCGCGGCGGTATTCGGCCATAGCGGACCGTTCGATTTCTGCGACGGAGCCCACATCGAACGGATCAGCAAGATTCACGGCGGTGCCACCGCCGACGTGTTCAAGCCGCTGCGGATGGCCATCTTCAAGATCTTCAGGGAGCAGACGCCCGACCCGTCAGACCCGGCCGCGTGGCCCTGGCTGTACGGCGACTCTTTCGGCACGGGAGATCCCAGCGACCGGTACCAGAACCTCGCGCTGGGCGGAGAAAGATTGCGCTATCTCAAGGCCTGGAGCGAGGGAGATTTCGTCGCGGACTGGGGGAAGGTCCCCTCTCCGCCCAAGGTGATCGACGATTATCCACTGCGCGACCAGCCGGCTACTCTCGATCGTGCGGCGCTGGACTTCTGCGCGGCGGATGCTTTCCATCCGGGGATCGAGCTCACGTGGCCTATGCGGCACCTGTCGATTTATGCGAAACCGTTCCGCATCGCGCGCGCCACGGGACCCGAGCCCGATTACGGGACCCACTTGGACGCGGGAACGGCGACGGGTCCAAAGGGGCCGCTGCACGGACAGTTCCCAGGCTCGCTGACGCGATGGATGCTGCTGCCCTGGCAGATCGACACAGGCGGATGCTTGGCAGGGTATGACGACAAACTGGTGTACGATGCGCCGAGTTTCTGGCCTTCACGGGTTCCCAACTTCGTCCTGTCCCACGCAAACTACAAGCGGGCGGTCGACCCGTCGCTGCCGCGCGAGGAGCGGATCAATGCATTCCTCGAGAGGCGGAGCTGGTTTTTTCCGCTTAACAGCCTCGCGCAAGACTGGGGAGAGCACCTGATCCACCAGTTCGGGACGATGGGCGTGGTGGAGGCTTACCCGGGTGTCGCCGGCGACCCTGATTTCCCGCCGGTGATCTACGTAGAGACGCATCCCGGAACGAAGAACAAGGCGCCAGCCGCCGTATCCGGCGCCGTTGTCCCGCCGCCATCCCCTCCATCGCCTGCGGATTTACGGGCCCAGGCCGCCGGGTTCGCCGATGAAGCCGACAGAGCCGCGGTGCGCCGGATGCGGTTTGGCAGATGACCTCTGCCGAGCGCCACCACGGTCGCGCAGCCGTGATCGGCAGCGGCCCCGCAGCCTTAGCAGTTTCAATCGCCCTGGCGCGGCGTGGCTGGACCATCACGCTTCACGCCCGCCCACACCGGCCGGATCGACAGTCACGGGTCGACGTTTTGGGAGGATCCGCCCTCACCACACTGGCGAGGCTCGGGATCTCCCGCGACGACATGCTCGCTGTCGCACAGCCGTGTCCTGGTGTGTGGTCACATTGGGGCACCGATGGAGTCTCTAGCGCGGACTATATCAACACGCCCTACGGGTGCGCCTGGGCCGTCGACCGCGTTGCCTTCGAGAGTCTGCTCAGCAAGCGAGCCGTCGACGCAGGAGTCGCCATTGCAGAGAGTGAACGCATGCATCGTGATGATCGAGGGTGGTGTATCCTCGCGTCCGGCTGCCTTGCGACACCTTTCGGACCACGAAGTGCGCGGGAGTATGACGACAAGCTCGTAGCTCTTGTCGGTACCGGCACGATGTCCACATCCGGAGCTCCAGTCGACGCTCGTCTGATGATTGAGGCCGGTCACGACGGATGGACCTATGGAATTGCGGGTCCTAACGGCCTCGCATGTATCGGGGTGATCACCGACGCGCTGTCGCTGTCCGGACAGAGGCCGCCTCTGTTCGCGTCCGGGCTCCTTGCGCGAACGGAACGTATCGCACGATTGCTGGAACGGCTGCACGACGCACCTGTGGTCCGGGCTATGCCCTTACCTTGCCGATGGCTGCCGTTGCGGGCTGGCCCGAAATCAGTCCGGATCGGCGATGCTCACGCCAGTTTCGACCCGCTCGCCGGCCGGGGCCTCTGGGAGGCAATCCGCAGAGCGGAGGAGATCGCGCTGGCACTTGATACGGACCCGGCCCTGTTGGAGAGCATTGAGCGAAGCTCCAAGAAGGCGTATCAGCGCTATCTGGCCGAGCGAGCGGACTTCTACCGCGATGGCTGCATCCGATTCGGAACGGACTTTTGGGTCCGCCGGTGCTTGTCCGAATCAATACAAAGCGAAGAGCAACCCATTTAGTCTTATTGGAGGACAAAGGCGTGCCGCTTTGGACCTCTAAAATCTGCCATCAAACGATGCTCGCCACCTTCATCGGACTTAATCAAAGCCTGCGGATCGTCGCCAACAGCTGGTTCACAGGGGCGGTGACCGACCGTACCGCCACTCCGCGGCCCCGACCATTGGAGATGGTGCATATGATCACGGTGAAGGGCAAAGGGCGAACTGTGGCACAGGATCGGTACGGCCGTGGCCGTCAGCATGCGCGCCGCCGCAGCCCATCGATCGCCGGTCCCCGCGATTCTGTCCGTGATCGTGTGCCGCCGGGACGGCGTACTGGACGCCTGCGCCGATCGCTCTTCAAGGCCCCAGCGGCCGCCGGGCACCCCTCCCGAGGCCGGAACGGTCCCGAGCCCGCCGCGCGACGCATCAGCGGATATAGAACCGCAGGCCGGCGGAGAGGGCGAAGGCGACCGGCAGAGCTGCGAGCGCAGCCGTGCCGCCGCGGGTCAGCGACCAGCGGCCTTTGTCGCCGATGATGAGCAGGATTGCGGCAACAACACCCAAGAGATAGGCGGCATAAACCGATGCTCGGTCGGGGTCCGCCTCGACGACGGCGTCCAGGCGCCAGCCGAGGCTGCTGAGCTCCCACAGGACCGTCTGGCTGCTCACAAGGGCGAGGCCGACGCCAACACCGACCAAGAGAGGGACCTGCGTGACCAACCGGGCCGGGACCTGCCTTGCGCCTGCCGCGTCGGCGAGGACCTTCACCCGCCTGAACACGAGCAGCCCGGAGACGAAAGTCAGGAGCGCTGCCGCGACCATGAGGGTCGTGACCGTCAGGGGAAAGTGTTCGAGCACGAGGAATAGCTGTTGCTGCCTCTCCGCCAAGGTCGACACGTTGGGGGAGGCATTCACGAAGAGCACCTGCAGCAGCATCTCGATTACAGTGGCGGCAAAGTATCCCTGCAGGACGAACAGGATTCGGTCAGCCTGGAAGGCGACGGTGTGCTCCGAAAGCGCACGGCGGCGGAAATGTTTTTCGGGATGATCGCTGACCAGTCGTCGGACCCATCGGGTCAGTGCCCCACCCCCGGCGCCTTGCAGCCTGTCGATCGCGCTGGCTCCCGGCCCGACCAGAGCGGTCGCCACCGCGTCGGCGTGGAACTCGCGCAGGCGCATCGCGGACCGGCGCTCGAAGAACAGAAGGAGCGCCAGCGTGCCCATCGACATGGCGTTTGCCGCCAGCGGGAGCGCCGCCACCCTGAGGCTGCCTGCCACCGCATCCGGGCCAAAGCGCCACGCCGTCGCGGCGGTGCTGCCCACCTCCCAAAGGACACTGCCGAACGTGACCAGCATGAACACCGACGCCGCAAGATAGGCGCAGGCAATCCAACGGTCGGCGCGCGGATCGCCGGCCGCGAGATGGGCGAGCTCGTGCGCCAGCGTGAAGCGGAACGCCTCGGGGTGCGTGTTGACCTCGCGCAACCGGGCGGTCGCGATCCGCACGATGCGCCGGCGCCCGACCGCCACCGCCTCGATCCCGCGGCTCCTCAATCCTCCAAAGGGCTGCGCCTCGGCTTCGATCCCCACGCGCCGCGCCAGATCCTGCAGCACGTGGGAGACGGTCGGTCCGACGCCCGGACTGGATTCGGGAACACGTACCTTCCGGCGGGTGAGTTCGGCGGCCATTATCAGTAAGATGCAGAAGGTGCCGGCGAACAGCAGGCCGGCATGGGCCATGTGGCTGAGCGGCGGGCCGAGCGGAAGCAGAAGATCCGTCAACGTGAACGGGAATGACGTGCCGACCAGCAGACTCGGAACGACCGACACGATGAGGAGCAACAGCCATGTCCGCAGCCGCGACTCACGCCGCATCACAGCAGCGATGGCGGCGGCGCGCACGGTGTTGGATGCGGCCATAGCATGCTACCGAGTCAGACCCAATTGTCTCGCAGCGGCAGCCAGAAGTTTGGCTTGGTCGTCCTTGGAGAGGCCGGCCGCGCGCGCGTCCCGCTCCACGATGGCCAGGATCTCCACCTTACCAGCGCCGGTCAGGACAGCTCCGAGACTTTCCTTCGCGGGGGCGCGGAGCCAGCGCTTGAGCTGCTCGGCGGCGGCATCGGTCAGGACCTTCTTGGCGACTTCGCCGGCGAGATCGGCGCTCCATTCCAGGACTTTGTCGAAGATCGATTGTCCCACCAGCACCGCAGCCATCCCGAGCAGGCCGGCAAACTCCGGCGGCGGACCGAACCCAGTCCCGGCCAAGCGGTCGTCAGTGGGGTTCGCGGCTGCCGCATCGTAGACGTCGAAGAATTCTCCCTCGTCGGGGGCCACATCACGCAAGAGGGCGCGGGACAACTCCTGCCGGGCGGTTTGGTCAGACATGCGCCGTTCTCCTCCTCCGAGCCGATGATGAGCATGCCGTCATCGGATTCGTAGCCGAATCTCCGGGTCGCCCTCGTACAGGATCCCATCGTGACTTATGGCCGTCATTCTAGCACTGCTTTGGGCAAATGCCCGTAAGATTTGGTAGCCAACGCCCGCCTGCACGAGACCGTGTGCCGGTGCTTGATAGGCAATCACGTGCGCGAAGTCATGTCTGACCAGTTCGGCGCAGCCCGAACTGAAAGGACCGATGCGTCTCATGGAGCGGAACTCACATCCATCTCACACGGATGATCCGAATATCAGCAACCGAAGCCTGGGGCGTTGCATTGCACCGGCACACCGCGCTGGTCGGATAGCCCGCCTCATTGAACAATCCGCGTGATCTTTGGAGCTGGCAGCGTATCGCCTCCACTGTCAGCGCGATCCCCTCGTTGCAAGAGGCTACCCCGGCATCTCCAATCAGGATGGTCCGAGGGCGCCTACAGCATCGCGCGACGCGACTGCTCCTGAAAGCAGCAAATTGGGCCGGCAGGTTGGGCTGGACAATCGCACAAGGCTTCATTGTATCCGCTCCTGGGCCAAGGTCACTGTACCGCCCCACCAACCGCGCCACTGGTCAACCATGGGGCCGCTCGTCAGCCGGAACAAGAACGTGGCTGACGCCCCTCCCGGGCCGATGTTGCAGGCAAGGTCGCCGTGATGATTCTCGCTCAAAGCGTTCCAGGTGCATTCGGTGATCCGATATCCGGGTTCGGCACCGAAGGTCTTCGTGTACGTCTCTGAGTGCGGGGCGAAGGCGACGGGATGGTCGTCCTTTGTTTCGGCCACCGTATAGGTCTTGCGAATTCTCGGCGGCGGCGCAACGGCTTGCGAAACTGGCGGCCCAGTGTCCTCCGTCCAGCACCGGCGCTCCGCCGGGAGGGCGGAAATCTTCCCGAACAACGGGCTGTTGACGATGCGGGCGGCCGGGATGAGAAAGTTCACGCCCACCACTCTCCGGGTCTCTCCGCCGATCGTCCAGTTCACCACGCCACCGACTGCGATTCCCACGAAGGCGCCGGTCTTGTCGAAGACGGGCCCCCCGCTGTTGCCGGGGTTCACGGGAGCGTCAGTCTGCCATTGGTTCTTCGGCCCGTTGTGATTGCTGATTAGCCCATCGGTGACGCTCAGGTCCTGATCGACCGGAAAACCCATCATGTAGATTGCGGTGCCCATCGGCGCGCGCGCCGCATCGAGCACGACCGGCATGGGGCATCGCGGACCGCCCGCACTGGTCGCTGCCCCGGCGAACTCGAGCAAGGCGAGATCCCTCTCCTCGTCCCGATGAATCGCTTTGACGGCGTGCGGGCTGAGCAGGCGCGACTTCAACCTGACGGCGACGACCAAAGACTTATAGTTCTGCTCGTTGGGAATCACATGGTTGTTCGTCAGGACATAGCTGTCGCCCACGAGCAGGCCGGAGCCGCCGCCCACTTCCTGCGTGCCGTTGAAGAGGGTGCCGATGGTTTCCACGTGCGCGGTCCGTGCATCATAGCGCGCAGCGACCGCGACGGCGTCTTGCGCGAGAGCCGGGTCGATGCCACCCATGACGAGCGCGGTGCAGACTACTTGCCGTAGAACTTCTGCACCGCCTCGATGTCGAGCGCGCTGAGTTTTCCGTCGCTGTTCCATTCCGGATTACAGTAATTCATGATCGACACGGGATCATACTTGGTGACATTGTAGTCGCCCTTCGTGCCCTGGGCGTTCTCGGCCCGGCACTCCTTGGGAGCGTCGTCCCGGTTCTGCTCGTGCGCGAAGCCCAACGCATGCCCGAACTCATGAGCCGCAACGGCATAGACGCAAAAGTCCCGCGTCTGCTGGCAACCCGGGCTCCACTCTCGGAAGGTGAAGTTGAGCACCATGCCTTGGGGCCTCTGATCGAGGTAGCGTCCCAGCGCCTTAACGTGTGGCCCCTCGTCCGCGATCCGGATGTGAATGCCAGGTGCATTGTCGCTGCACCTGCCCCACCCGGTGAACCTCACAGCGGAGTACCGCTCCCAGGTCTCCTCGACCGCAGACCGCGTGATGGAACGGTAATGGGCGTCGGCGGCACTGGGGTTCTCCCAGCATACCGGAATAGGGAGCGTCTCCCACTTCGACGCGCGCAGCACCGTCCCGAAGAGTTGCTCGTCCGACACCCCAGCGGGCCGGGTGCCCTGGGCTTGGACGGGCGCGGCAGCGAGCATCGCGCCGATCCCGATCGCAAACATGGCAGCTCGGAGCAGCATCGTCATGGTCCGCCGGCCTCATCACGTTTGGGCAAGGAGCCTCAATCTGGCATGATGCCAGGCTGAGAATGCAGGAGCACACAGCGTCCTGAACACGGCAAATAAGTATAAGGCACGAATAAGACGGCGTAGACGTCTGTTCCCAGGATCCCTGCACCATGGCAGGCCGGCATCAGCGGCCGATGAGCCCAATGGAGCAGCCTTCTACTTGCATCATTGCAGCGAGCTCCTTTGGGCACATCCTTGGACTGACCAGGCACATCGGTGCGGCAGCTCGGAAGCGACCGCATCATCCCATTGCGCCCGCCCGCATGGCAGGGGCCATGCTACATTGCCCTAACGCAAGGAGGATGGTCGATGCGCGACGGATTGCCTTGGCTGGCCTGGCACTCCTGTCTGCCCCGCTTCGGGTTTCAGGCATTGCTGCTCTTCGGCTTCAGCACCAGCCATGCCCTGGCTGTCACCTATGTCGCCACGCCGTCCGGCGGTCCCGGTTACGATGCCGCCGGCCGGGAGGTGGCGCCCAAGACGCGCGCCCTCGACAAGGCCATGATCGATCTCTTGCAGCCCGGTGACACCCTACAGCTCCTCGCCGAGACTCCCGCGGGCGTGACAGTCTACTCGGATCGTCTGGTGGTCTCCCAGAAGGGCACGTCGAACTCCCCGCCGATCACCATCAAGGGGATCGGCGCGCGCACGAAGTTCGCCGGCAAGACGATCGAAGCGCTCCAGGCCTGCACGATGCCGGATCAGGACAGCGAGAGGACATGCGCCGACACCTCGCTTGTGATCGCCGGCCTATCCGGGGGGCAGCGCGACCTGCTCGTCACCCTCACTGAAGCGGCGGAGCGTGAGATGATCGCATCGTCCAGCAATTTCGCCGTGCCCGCCTTCGGGTCGAGCGGTCGGCTCAAGGCGGCGGCTTGCGTTGACCTCGATCGCGTCGACGGGCTGATCCTTGAGGACCTTACGTTCGAGGACTGCTGGTTGTCGGCCGTCCGGGCTGTGGGCCGCCGGCGCGTGACCCTCCGCAACACGCTGATCCGCGGCAGCAGCTACGGGCTGGCCGTCAAGGGCTCAACATCCAACCCATCCGATGCGATCACGGTGGAGGGGGTCACCTGGGTCCAGGACACGAGCGGATATGCCAAGACCAGCCTTGCGGGCCCACAAGTGTGCGCAGCGCAAGCAGCAGGTGCCGAGCCACGGGTTGCCAGCTTGGGCTGCCCGGGCCGGACATGGCGCACCCTGCCCTGGGGCGTGACCCACCACGGCGTGGCCGAGCACTACAACGGCGCGCTGCTTGGCGGCGTCGACGTAAGCGGCAACGTGGTGTTCCGCAGCAACCGCGTCTTCAGCGCCTACAACGGGATCCGGCTGAAGGCGAAGAAGTGCGAGGAGCTCCCTGCGTCGCAGCTCACACCTCAGACCTGTCGTTTCAATACGCGCGTGCAAGTCGAGGACAACACCTTCTCCTATCTCCGCGACAACCCGGTCGAGATGGAGGTCTTCTCGCGCGACGTCGTGGTGGCGCGCAACCGCATCCACAACGCGCACGCCTGGTTCTCTTTCGACGACATGGGCGGCGGCCCGGTCTACATCTTCGGGAACACAGGCTGGTTCGACGACATGCCGGCCTTGGGATGGTCAAAGAGCGCCGGCGGCGGCCCGCCCTGCGAGCGCCATCCCATCCCGAAGCCGGTGGCGGGAGGCAGTTTCGATCCGGCGCTCGACCGCCACTTCGACTACGCGGCCGCCACGTGGCTGCCGGTCGCCCTTCTGGAGCGCGAACTCCGCAATGGCAAACTGGCGGATGTCTGGATGGAGGAGCAGGACCAGCGCTGCGATACCAGTATCGCTGGGCGCGTCCTGAAGTTTTCCCTTCCGGACAAGGGCATGGAGGCGGACACCTTCCGCTATCCCACCTTGGGGCCGGTCTATGTCTTCAACAACAGCTGGTACCTTCGGGCGCCGGTGACAGGAACCGGGGCAGCGGTGCATCTGCGTCATTGGAACAACGCGATCCTGTTCTGCGAGTCCGGAACGCCGGGCTATGACGCCGAGCTTTGCTCTCCTCGTCCGGTCACGTTCGACGCCACTTGCGGCGAGCGGTTGGTCCGGGGTGAAGAGTTACGGCGGTTTAAGGGGGCGACCGGCTCATTGCCTTTTTTCGACTGCTTCCGGTGGTTGCCCGTCGACGAGGTGGGGCGCGAACGGCCCGACCTCGCGAGCGAGTTTGACACCGATGTGAGCTCGAACGGGTTCCCCGCGGATCCGTCGCTCGGGCCTACGTTCGAGGCCCGCGGCCGGCATGGGGATCCCGGCTTCGTCGCACCCGCGGCAGGCGACTTCCGCCTCCAGCCGGGCGCTCTGGCGGCGCAAAGTCCATGTCGCGTGCAGTCGGTCAATGGGGGGCTCGCCTGCGTCGCAGGCGACGGGGCCTATGCCGGAGCCCACGCGCCGGACGGAACGGTCTACCCTGGTCCTGGTGGACTGTAGGGAATGCGAGCTCTGTAGCGCCTGCCGTGTGCTCGGGGTCATTGCGGTTCGACCCCAGCACGACCAACGCCCAGGCTGCCGCAGCAAACACAAGCTCGTTGCGCACGGCACGGCTCCCGTGCACCCGTCTAGGGCTCCTTCGCCTTCCGAAACCTGTTCTGGGCAGTGCGGGTGGATGTTTCGCGCCAAGTGCAGGCCAGGTGCTGCCGCCGCACCCCTCAGCGATGGACAGGGGTGACCTGATGGCGCTGATCCGTATGAGCCAGGGAAATTATGGTCTGGTCCGGTTCTGCCCGGCTTTGCGGCGCGCCCGGTGGAGAGCAGAATGCCTTAGACGGCGGTATCATCTGATCACGGCGCGCTGCCTTCCGCCCGTGGCCAAAACCGCGCCTTCCTGCAGGCGACTTATGCTGCGGCTTCTCATCACCCTCGCGACCGTATTCTTGACTTGGGCGAGCGCCGCCGCAGAACAAGTGCGCGTGGCGACGTGGAACATCGCCAATTTCTGGCATGTTGAAGGCGAATACCTAAGGCCGGAACCCGGCGGAGGTCCGGGACAGATCAGAACAGCCGCCGATTACCGGGCCATCGCCGACCTCGCACGCGAGCTCAATGCTGACATCGTCGGGCTGCAGGAGATGGGCTCGACCGAGGCGGCGCGGCGGGCGTTCCCCGAGGCGACGTACGACTTGATCTTCTCCCGCCGGTTCGAGGAGGACCTGCGAGCCGACCCTAGCAAGCTCGCGAATCCGAAGAAACGCGACATCTACACGGCGCTGGCTCTACGCAAGGACAAGGTGAAGTTGATCCGCATCGAGCCCATTGCCGAGCTCGCGATCACGGACCGCGAAGGCCATCCGGTGCGGGACGGCACGGCCGCCTTGGTCGAAGCCGGGGGCCGACGCTTCTGGGCCGTCAGCCTGCATCTCAATAGTGGTTGCGCCCGGATCGAGGATCCGGCCTCCTACCGGAACCCCTCGCGTCCCAACCTTGAGGAAGCGTGCGAGATGCTGGTGCGGCAGATTCCCATCCTGGAGCGCTGGATCGATGTGCGCGAGCGCGCGGGCGAGGACTTCGTTTTGCTCGGCGACTTCAATCGGGTGTTCGACCGCGCCAACGAGCCCCTGTGGCGCGACCTCGATGATCGAGACCCACAGACGCTCGACCTGTTCATGGTTCCTTACCGCCAAGCGCTCGTGTGCTCCGGACACTCGCCCGAGCCGGACCGCTCAATCGCTTATGTAATCCTGAACAAGCGGCTGTGGGCTTGGGCTGAACCCAGCGACAGCCCAAAGCTGGACGTGACCGGCAAGAACGTGAGCGACCATTGCCCCGTGTTCCTCGACCTGCGTCTTCCGTGAGGAAGATGGAACGGCTTGAACGCCAAACCAGCACCTGTCCGCTGCCACTCCTCAAAATGGGCTGTCCCTCCGCAGCCCGAGGCCCGGAACAAGCAAGCCGATGCCCGGCGGCGCCGGCCGAGGGCCGCTTCTGTGTGAGCAGGATCAGGGAGAACTTCGTATATGGAATCTTGGAAGCCTTTGGTGGAACACTGGGAGCTCGCCGTTACGTTCCTGAGCCTCCTCGCGACGTTGGCGACCGTGACGCTGGCGTACTACGGCATGCGTGCGGAACGGGAGCGGTCGGAGCGAGAGATTCAGCTCCGCAACGAGCAGCAGGTCCGGGAGGACCGGATCCGTGCTGAGCAGCTTGCGCGTGAGGACGAGATCCGCCGCATCGAGCGCAGCAGCGTGCCCCGGACCGAGTTCGACCTTGAGTGCCGTTTCCTGGGGCCGGTGCAAGGGGAGTACATCACCGACATTCGCATCATCGTGCACAACAAGAGTCAGGTCCGCCGCAAGTTCGGCAGCATACAGGTGCCCATGCTGGGGCTCCGGTCGGGCGCGCCCTTAGGCTATTGGGATAGGGGACAGCAGCGACTCGAATTTCCAGAGAAGTTGCTCAAGGTCGACCTGCTCCCGCAGGAGCCACTCGGACGGTACTATTACTTTGTCGAGCCCGGCATTCGCCAAGTCTTCACCTATCCGACCAAGATCCCTAGCACAATCTCGCATGTGCTCCTTCATGTCCGGTTCCAATCGAGAGTTGACGACGAGCATGGCGGGTCTACCGAGTCGGAGTACGAGAGCGTGTTCGACGAGGAGCGGCTGTTCGAGGTCAAGCCGGATGAGCCGAAATCCCGTTGTGCCATCCTGGGGCGGCGCTGGCGACCGCAGGCGGATAGCCACTAAACTTACGACGCGCCGATGAAATGAACTAGATTTTTGCAGAACCCGGCTCTCGTCGGGAGCACGGTGTCCGTGTGACGATCCCCAACTTTGTTGTCAGCAGCCTCTACACGATGCCCCAAGCGCGGTAGCGGGTTCGGCCGGTGAGCTCGCGCGGCAAGGCGCCCCCGAGCTGGGCCAGCATCAGGTCGACCGCCTTGGGCGTGACCTGCAGCAGCTTGGCCGCGAGCGGCACGGTCACCAGCGGCCGCGACAGAAAGAGCTCGATCAATCCCGGCAGCTTCGAGTTGGAGCGACACTCCTTCGTCACCCGCTGCATCAGCTCGCGGGCGAGGATCAGCCGGTCGAGATCCTTGTTCCCGATGGCGAGGGCCGCCTCGAGCACCTGACAGAAGCCCTCCAGCGTCTCTGTCGCCCCTTCCCGCCCCTGGGGCCGGAATTTTGATTGCTTGAACCCGGCGGCGAGCGGCAGCAGGTGACCAGTCAGCCCCCTCGCCCGCAGGATGGATGCGGCCATGATCAGCCCGAGCCAGGGCAGGCGGGGGTAGAGGTTGAGATCGAGCCAGGCCTTCCAGGCCACCGCCGCGGCCGCCACCGCCGGCCAGTGCGAGGTCCGTTTCACGACGTCGAGCCACAGGTCCTCGTTCTCCGCCTCATCGACATCAGGATCGTAGACGAGATGCGACCGGCTTGTCCGCAGCGGGGTCTCGCCGGCGAGGATCGTATTGGTGCGCTTGAGCAGGGCATCGATCTCGGCGAAATGCGCCTGCCACGGATCGGCATCGTCGGCGAAGGGCGGATAGGCCGCCTCGTCGTCCGGATCGGGCCTGCCCCGGGGCCGGGTGTGATTCCCCTCCCCTCTGACCGGGCCGATGCCGCGCAGAGCCGCGAGACCGTCGATGGAGAGCGGCCAGGGGGCGGGGCGGGCCAGGGCGGTGCGCCGCGCCCGGAGCGCCGCGGCGGCGCGGGTGAGCGCGTGGGTGGGGTGACGCACGTCCATGCCGGCATCGTGCAGCACGAGATCGCCGACATCGACGAGATGGCCGTCGAGGAGAAGGGCACGCACCGCTTCGGTCAGGTCGCAGCGCGCCTGCCAGCCGGCCGCCAGGCCGGAGGCGGCGAGACGGGCGTCAAACCGCAGGATGCCGATCGTGAGCTGTTCCAGACGGCCGGCGATGCTCTCCCATGGGAGGTCCGGCAGAGCGTAGCTGCGCGGAACCAGCTGGTCCTCACCGAAGTCCCCTGCCCCGCTCAGAAATGCCACGCTCCCGCCCCGCATCTAAGTTATTGAGCAAACGACCTATAACTTGGCATACGGAAGCTAAGCAAGTGATCGCTACGCTGTGAGCTGAGGCAGCTCGACCTTCTGCACGATGGCATCCGCAGGGCCCCGGTGCCGTGCTGCGGATGCTCTTTGCTCCACTGTCCTGTAGCCCTGCAGAAGCGCAAAATGGCTCCAGAAGCCCTGGTTTTAAGCCATTTTGGGCGGCTGAGCGGAAGCCCTGCCCGTGCCAGCTGGTTAACAAAATGACTTGAGAGACGTTTTCAAACGATCCGTTGATGACAAGCAAAGGTCCTGAACAGTCAGCCTGGGTTTGAAACCGCAACTCTTGGCGCAATGGACCTATTGTTCCTGATATCCTTGAGCCACAAAGCACCTGCGCATCACGTCAATTCGGAGCCGGATGGCCTGATCCGGTGCAAAGCGCGGATCCCCCAATGGATAGATCTGGTGAGCTCGGGTCACACACAGCATGGCAACATCGCCTGGCGGCAGGGTTGCCGCGCCTGTGCGCCAGTATTCCTGCTCAAGCCGCCTCGTCATCTGCATTGCAAGCGCCTGAATTATCGCCGTCTCCTGAGACCGTGGTGGATTTTGAACCGGAACAGTCCTGCCCTCCGTTGCTGGTGCCGCGCCGCCGTCGCAGCGATACAGCTTGAAGCTGTACATCTGCCCTGATGCATTCGCGAAGGAGGTGTGCATCGAACTCTTCGTGATCTGGCTGAAGACGACCCTCATTTTGCCATTGAGTACGATCGAGATCGACTCCAGGCCTCCCTCATTATCAGGTCGGATATCTGAGACAGCCATCGTATCAATCCCAGGGACGAACCACCTGTCGCGGGTAAGCGTACTGAACTTACGGCAGTCTCCCGGAATATCACTCCAGTTGCCTTCAATCGACGCAAGGCTCTGCTGAGCCAAGCTCCCGCTGCTGAATGTGACAGCCAGCAGACAAACCAGAGATGCCGCTGACCGAGAGAACAGCAAACACCGTGTCCTTCTGCTCAGGCAGTTTGTCAGCAAGCTGATCATCCACTTCCCATGATGACCTCTTTTGTTGTCTCCTATCATGAGTGGGCCTGCTACACTCACAGAGCCCTGGACCCCGACTGCCATCTTCATTGCATATCTCCCCGAATTTTGGCTCGTCTCACGCTATATTTCCCAAATCCAGCCTCGTGTTCATGTCCATCATTCGTAATCACCTCCCGGCCTTTGATCGCTTCATTGAAGCTCGCTTGTGGACGGATAATTTTAGTCCGCATACCAGCGTGCGGGGCTGTCCCAGAAGGCTCTCGCCAAGACGATCAGGCGCACACCTGAGAGCAGGCCGACATCAAGCGATGGCGATGCGCAGCATGCGGCCCTCCATGAGACAGACAGTGATGCTTGGCCGGGTGTCCGCAGGGAGCATCAGTGCATCTGTAGGGGCCAGTTTCATTCAGGGCTCGCGCAACTGGATCCGATGGCCCGGCCGGCCGGCGGCAATCAGGGCACATCCCAGCAGCATGATGCTGAAGCCGACCGATGCTGCGAGACTGGCAGGAGCGAGGTCTGGTGGGTTGGGCATGCTCAGTCCCGACTGGCCGATCTGACGCAAGGACTGATTGAGCGACGCCGTGCGTCCGGCATCTGACATGTAAGACTGCCACTCCGTGAAGCCGTAGAGGCCTGCGCCGTTGAACAGAAGGAAGCCAGCCAGGAAGATAATGAAACGCATGATTGAGCCTCCTCCGTTCAGCGACCCTGTTCGGCCCCGACCAACGGACAGCCCCTATCTTTACTCACACCCTGTACTGTCATCGCCCCTCGAACTCCGCTTCGTCTTCACATGCATTGCTCGAACTACGGTTCATGGTCAAGTGCATCTTTCGAAGTCACGTTTCGGCCTATGGCCGATTCATTGAAGCTAGCTTTGGGATTGCGGGTTCAGGCGGCGCGCCGGCGTGCGCGGCTGACCCAGGAGGCTCTTGCCGAGAAAGTCGGCCGCACACCGGAGAGCATCTCGAACATCGAACGCGGCCTACAGCTGCCGACGATCGAAACGCTTGCCGATCTCGCCCGGGTGCTCAGCGTTCCGCTGCCGGAGCTTGTGGAAGGGATTGCCGAGCGCAAGATTGCACCGGAGCGGCTGCAGATTGAGCTCCAGCTGCGGGAAACCACGCGCATTCTGTCCGATACGGATCTGAAGATTGCCCTGGAACTGGTTCAGGTGCTGGCCCGGGCCAAAGGCCGGACCCGCCTGAAGGCCGGCACCACGCGATAATCGACGCTCAAGGGTTCTGCCGGTCCAGGTCTCGCATCCGCGGTGACAGGACTTCTGAGCCCCCTCCTTATGCGCGTTGCTCAGCCATAGGCTCACGAGAGAAGGCCTATAACGGCGCATTCAGCGATGGATCTGCCTTTTCGTCTTGCACATGATCATGACAGGACAAAACCAGGGCCAACAACGCAATGCCATGGCTCTGATCATGCTCGACTTTGAGGCGCAACCGAGCACTCATGGTGGCCATGACGGAGACGAACACCACCATGAGCAAGCCCGAAACACCCGCTGCCCTGACGATCGAGACTGGTCTTGAGGCGATCTGCCTGCGCCTGCGGGACGCCTCGGCCGTGGCCCAGGCTGCCCTGACCTGCGCGCAGGCTGGGGCCAGCAGTCATGCGGTCGAGATGGCGCTGTCCCTGGAAGAGCCGGTGCGCGAGGCCAGGACCCTGCTCAATGCCATCTGCCTTCTCGAGCGGCTTCAGGAACGATCCTCCACATCCTGACCACCAGACACCGTTCTCACAACGCTGACGATCCTGCTCCCCTTGGTATTGGGCCGATGGGGAGCCTGAGGCGGTGGCAGCCATCAGCTGTCATTCTCTGAGAAAGGATCGCCTTATGAAACTCACTGACACCCAGCTTCTCCTGCTGTCTGCCGCCTCCCAGCGGGAGGATCTTCTCCTGGTTCCGCCCATCAACCTGAAAGGCAAAGCGGCGAATGCTGTTACAGCCAAACTGCTTCGCGGCCAGCTGATCGAGGAGATCATGGTCCAGCCCCACCAGCCGCACTGGCGCGAGAGTGAGGCAAACCGCATCGGCTTCAAGCTGACACCCACCGGTCTCCAAGCCATCGGGATCCAACCTGATCAGGATTGTCCTAACCCTGCGGCAGCTGACGTTGCACAGGTGACGGATGCCCCGCCTGCCAGCGCAGCACGAGACGGGTCAAAGAAGGCGCTTGTGATCTCACTTCTGCGTCGCGAGCAGGGCGCAACCCTCGACGATCTTGTGGCCGCCACAGGCTGGCTGCCGCACACTACCCGTGCCGCCCTCACCGGCCTGCGCAAGAGCGGCCATACGATCACCAACGATAAGAACGAGACCGGCCGGAGCGTCTATCGCCTCACGCTGCCGGAGAACGAGACCTCTGCCGGCCAAGCAGCATGAGGTCACCGATGCTCACGAATTCCCTTAGCATGCACCAGGGCGCAGCGGAGGCTGCGTCCTTCCTGACCACCAATCTCCAAGCCGAGCTCGATCGCCTCGACAGCCTTGACCTGCACGAACTGAGGATCCGGTGGCGCAGGCTTTATCGGTCACCGGCTCCGGCCCACCTGAACCGTCCGCTTCTCGTGCGCATGATCGCCTATAAAATGCAGACCAATGTCTTCGGTGATCTTGATCGCGAGACGATCCGGTTTCTCGAGCGGATTGCGCGCCAGCGCAAGGGTGGAAAGCCAGCGACCAGGACCGTCCCTGCGGTCCCTGAAAAGAAGACGCTCAAACCCGGTACCGTGCTCGTGCGGGAGCATGGGGGGATTCTGCATCAGGTTGTCGTCAGCGATACCGGCTTCCGCTGGAATGGAGCCCATTTCAAAAGCCTCTCCGAGGTCGCACGGGCGATCACCGGCACCAGCTGGAACGGCCCCCGCTTCTTCGGCCTGCGGGACAAGACAGCGTCAGGCCCTAACAGGGAGGAGCATCCATGAAGGCTCCTGCTCCGAAAACGCTCCGCTGCGCGATCTACACCCGCGTCTCGTCGGATTCCGGTCTCGAGCAGGAATTCAATTCCCTCGACAACCAGCGGGAAGCGGCAGAAGCGTATATCAAAAGCCAGTCTCATGAGGGCTGGCGGCTGCACCCTGCCCGCTATGATGACGGTGGATATTCGGGAGGGTCTATGGAGCGCCCTGCCCTCCAGTCGCTTCTCAACGACATCCGCGCCAATCTCATTGATGTCGTGGTGGTCTACAAGGTGGACCGGCTCACACGTTCCCTGGCGGACTTCGCAAAGCTGGTGGAATTGTTCGACGCGCACCGGGTGTCGTTTGTCTCGGTCACGCAGGCTTTCAACACCACGAACAGCATGGGACGCCTGACGCTCAACGTGCTGCTGTCGTTTGCGCAGTTCGAGCGCGAGGTCACGGGTGAGCGCATCCGGGACAAGATTGCAGCCTCGAAGAAGAAAGGCATCTGGATGGGCGGTCATCTACCACTGGGCTACAGGGTGGAGGATCGCAAGCTCGTTATTGATGAAGCGGAAGCCGAACAGGTTCGGATGATCTTCGAGCGCTATCTTGCCTTCGGCAGTCTCACTCTCCTGCTGCAGGAGCTGCGTGAACGAGGCATCGTGTCAAAACGACGACCTCTGGCCTCAGGTAAGACCCGTGGCGGCATTCCCTTCTTGCGTGGCCCCCTCGCCTATCTCCTCAAAAACCGCACCTATCTCGGCGAGATCCTTCATCGCGGACAACGCTATGAGGGTGAGCACGAAGCCATTGTTTCCAGAGAGCTGTTCGATGCGGTGAACGAAAGGCTCGCCCAACAATCGCGTGGCAGGTCGCAGGCCAGAGCTGCCACGACCTCAATCCTAGCGGGACGGATTTTCGATGACCGGGGTCACCGGATGTCCCCAGTACACACCCAGAAGGGCTCAGCCCGCTACCGGTACTATGTGTCCTGCGCTCTGGCACAGGGGCGCAAACACGAAGCTGGTTCGATCTATCGCGTTCCTGCCCCTGAGATTGAAGCCGTCGTGGTTAACACCCTCCGCAATCTGGCACGAACCGGCAATGGGCCGCAGATGTCGGCGGAGGTCTCCGACCGCGAGCTTGTGGAGGTTTGCATCGATCGTGTTGTGGTCCGGAAAGGGGAGCTCAGTCTCACGTTGCGGGATCAGGCTGAGTCTCAGGCGTCGCACATTCTCTCCTGGTCGCCAGCCCCTCATCGACGGCGCCGGCAGGTGATTACTCCCTCTGCCGACGTCCCCGGAATACCCCGGCAAAAGCCAATCCGGGCCGAGGCCCGTGTCCGGCTGATCGACGCGATTGCAAAGGCTCGGTCATGGGTTGATGAGTTGGTCTCCGATGCCAACGTAACAACAGACCTGATTGCTGATCGTGAAGGCTGCAGTGAACGCTCGGTGAGGCTGACCCTGAACCTCGCTTTCCTCGCCCCGAACATCGTGCAGGCGGCGATCAATGGCACACTCCCGGGTGGGGCCGGCCTCTCACGTCTGGCGCAGCTGCCCCCGGACTGGCAGGAGCAGCTCCGCCAGATTGGCTGTTTCTAGCGTTTCTAAAGCGTCGTTGAACCCCATCTGTGCAACACCCTTCTCCCCAAAATTCACAGACACTTCTGCGTGTGGTTTGACACCTTCCGTAACGAGAACATAATAGGAACGTCCTCAACACGAACTTGAATGGGCACGGAGCCATGCATGCCGGGCGACAGGACAGGCTTGCCGCTTTGCGGCTCCAGATTGCCCGGTTGGACGGTCGGTCGCAGAAGACCAAGCCGCTTCCCTTCGGCCTCAAAGCTCTCGACAGCTACCTGCCGGGCGGCGGCCTCGCCCGAGGCGCGCTTCATGAGATGATTGAGGCGGGTCACGCCTCCGAATTTGCCGGCTGCACGACGCTGTTCACCGCCGGGATCGCTGCTCGCCTTAAAGGCCCCGTACTCTGGTGCCTGACGCGTCGGGATCTGTTCGCCCCCGGACTGCTTCGTGCCGGCCTGCATCCGGATCGGGTGATCTATGCCGAAGCCGAGCGTGAGCGGGAGGTCCTGCCGCTGATCGAGGAAGGCCTGCGCGAGAAGGGACTGGCGGCTGTTGTCGGCGAGGTCACGCGCATGAGCCTCATCGCTTCCCGCCGCCTGCAACTGGCGGCTGAAGCGACGGGCGTCACCGCCCTGGTGATCCGGCGCTGGTGGACCCTGGCCGAGAAGGATCTGGTCCACTTGCCGACCGCCGCCGTGACCCGCTGGCGCATTGCCCCTGCCCCATCCGAGCTCATGCCGGCACCTGGGCTCGGACGGGAACGCTGGCAGGTCGAACTCCTGCGCTGCCGCGGCGCCGAACCCCGTACCTGGATTGTGGAGGCTTGCGATGCGAAGGGTCGTCTCGCTCTACCTGCCGACTTGGCCGACCGACCGGATCAGGCGGCGGACCGGCGAGCCGCCGCGTCATGAGCCGCTCGTGACCGTGCACAATGTCGGGTCGCGCCGCGTCGTGCGCGCCGTCTGTGCGGCCGCGCAGGAGCTCAGTCTGCACGTCGGCATGGCGCTGGCCCAGGCCCAGGCGCTCGTTTCCAATCTGCATGTGGCGGAGGCCACGCCTGAGGAGGACGACGCCTCCTTACGGGAGCTGGCGCGCTGGGCCATCAACTACTCGCCCGTGGTGTCGCCCGATCCTCCGGACGGGCTTTGGATCGACATTGCCGGCGTGGCGCATCTGTTCGGCGGCGAGGAGGAATTGCTCCGGGATCTCACGAGCCGCCTGACGCGCCAGGGCATCGCGGCGAAAGCGGCGGTCGCCGACGCGCCGGGTGCCGCCTGGGCGGTCGCTCGCTATGGAGCCGGCGGCGTCGTGCCGGCGGGTCGGACCGTGGATGCGGTCGCGTCCCTGTCGATCCGCGTCCTGAGGATCCCCGTGGACAAGCTCGCCACCCTGCATCGTCTCGGCATCGAGCGGATCGGCCAGTTGGCTGCCATGCCGCGTGCGCCCCTGGTCCGTCGCTTCGGCCGCGACGTCGCGCTGCGGCTTGACCAGACCATGGGCCATGCTTTCGAGCCTATCAATCCCCTCATCCCCAAGGACAGTGTGAGAGCCGCTATCGCGTTTGCAGAGCCGATTGGCCGGATTGAGGATCTCAAATCCGTGATGTTGCGCCTCGCCAAGGATCTGTGCCGGCAATTGGAACGCCGTGGAGAAGGCGTGCGTCGGCTTGATCTCCTGTGTCAGCGTGTCGATCAGAAAAGTGCCTGCCTGCGCGTCGGAACTTCGAAAGCCAATCGGGATGCGGCTCATCTCACCAAACTCTTCGATGAGCGTCTCCAAACCATCGATCCCGGCTTCGGCATTGAAGAGATCGTTCTTGTCGCGAGCAAGGTCGAACCACTGGCGGAGACACAGGTCCAAGCACGCGGACTTGGCGATGAGAGGGAAGAGGCCGACATAGGCCAGCTTGTCGACCGTCTTGGCGCCCGCGTCGGCATGAGAAAGATCTACCGTCTCGCGCCCGTCCAGAGCCTGGTGCCGGAACGCATGACGCGCCGGATCCTACCGCTTGCGCCACCAACAGGCGCCGTCTGGCCGGAGAACCTGCCGCGACCCACGCGGCTGCTCGATCCACCCGAGCCTGTGGTCGCGACCGCCCTGCTCCCAGATCACCCGCCGCGCTTTTTCATCTGGCGAAAGGTCAAGCACAATGTCGTCAAGGCCGACGGTCCAGAACGGATCACGCCCGAATGGTGGAAGGGCGACAGGAACTCGGCTGCCCGTGACTATTATCGCGTCGAGACAGAACAGGGCGGCCGCTTCTGGATCTTCCGCGATGCGCCCACTGCGGAAGGCGGGCGCTGGTGGATGCATGGGTTCTTCGCGTGACTGAGCGCCCTGCAGGCCCTATCTACGCCGAGCTTCAGGTCACCACCCACTTCTCGTTCCTGCGCGGCGCCTCGAGCCCGCAGGAGCTGTTCGAGCAGGCCAAGCTCCTCGGCATCTCGGCGCTCGGCGTCACCGACCGCAACTCGCTGGCTGGGATCGTCCGTGCCTACGAGGCCTCTCGGGATACAGGCGTGCGGCTCGTCGTCGGCTGCCGTCTCGATCTCATGGATGGCACGTCGCTCCTCGTCTACCCGACGAACCGGGCCGCCTACTCGCGTCTGTGTCGCCTGCTCAGCCTCGGCAAGAGCCGCCGCGGCAAGGGGCAGTGCCATCTCATGTGGGATGATGTGGTCGCCTGGAACGAGGGACTGCTCGCCGTTCTGCTGGGCGATCATGCTGACGACAGGCTTAAGGCCAACCTCGCCCGTCTCAAACGGACCTTCGGCAACCGCGCCTACATGGCCCTGATCCGGCGCTTCGCGCCCAACGAGCACCTGCGGCTTTATGCGATTGGGCAAGCCGCACAGGCCGCCCGGGTGCCGACCATCGCCATGGGCGACGTGCTCTATCACCACCCGAACCGCCGCCGCCTGCAGGATGTGGTCTCCTGCATTCGCGAAGGCTGCACCATTGATGAGGCAGGCTATCGTCTCGAACGGCATGCCGACCGTTATCTTAAGGATCCACTCGAGATGGAACGCCTGTTTGGGCGTCATCCCGAAGCGTTCGGGCATGTGCGCGAGGTGCTCGAGCGCTGCACCTTCTCGCTCGACGAGCTGCGCTACCACTATCCGTCCGAGACAGAGCCTGGAGAGACCGCGCAGGAGAAATTGGAGCGGCTGACCTGGAAAGGTGCAAGGCAGCGCTATCCGGACGGCATCCCCGATGCGGTCGCGGCGACCTGCCGCCATGAGCTGCGTCTGATCGAGGAACTGGGCTATGCGCCCTACTTCCTCACCGTGCACGCCATTGTGTCCTTCGCTCGGTCGCGCGGCATCCTGTGCCAGGGCCGCGGCTCGGCGGCAAACTCCGCCGTGTGCTTCGTGCTCGGCATCACCTCGATCAATCCGACCGAGCACGACCTGCTGTTCGAGCGCTTCGTCTCACAGGAGCGGCGCGAGCCGCCGGACATCGATGTCGATTTCGAGCACGAACGCCGCGAGGAGGTGATCCAGTGGATCTACGACACCTATGGCCGTCATCGCGCGGCGCTCACCGCCGTCGTCTCCTGCTACCGCGCCAAGGGCGCCGTGCGCGAGGTCGGCAAAGCGCTCGGTATCCCTGAGGATGTGACGGCAGGATTGGCCGGCCTCGTCTGGGGCTGGGGCAATGACGGGGTTTCGGACAAGGAAGCCAAGGAGCTCAACCTCAACCTCGACGATCCGCGCCTGCGCATGACCTTGGAGCTTGCAAGCGAGCTCATCGGCACGCCGCGCCATCTCTCGCAGCACCCGGGCGGCTTCGTGCTCACGCAGGACCGCCTCGACGATCTCGTGCCGATCGAGCCGGCCGCCATGGAGAACCGTCAGGTCATCGAGTGGGACAAGAACGATATCGACACCCTCAAGTTCATGAAGGTCGATGTGCTGGGTCTTGGCATGCTGGGCTGCATGCGCCGCGCCTTCGATCTCCTGCGCGAGCACAAGGGCGAGCATTACGACATCGCCACGATCCCGGGTGAGGACGAGGCGACCTACGCCATGATCCGCAAGGCCGATACGGTGGGCACGTTCCAGATCGAGAGCCGGGCCCAGATGGCGATGCTGCCAAGGCTGAGGCCGAGAACCTTCTACGACATCGTCATCCAAGTAGCGATCGTCCGCCCCGGCCCGATCCAGGGCGACATGGTGCACCCGTATCTGCGGCGGCGTGAGAAGCGCGAGGAGGTCGAATACCCGCGCCCCGAACTCAGACGCGTGCTGGAAAAGACGCTCGGCGTGCCGCTCTTCCAGGAGCAGGCCATGCGGGTGGCGATCGAATGCGCCGGCTTCACGCCATCGGAAGCCGATCAGCTCCGGCGCGCCATGGCGACGTTCAAGTTCACCGCCGGCGTCTCGAAGTTCCGCGACAAGCTGATCACCGGCATGGTCGCCCGCGGCTATGACGCCGCCTTTGCCGAACGCACCTTCAGGCAGCTCGAAGGCTTCGGCTCCTACGGCTTCCCGGAGAGCCACGCGGCGAGCTTTGCCAAGATCGCCTATGCCTCGTCCTGGATGAAGTGCCACCACCCGGACGTGTTCTGCTGTGCGATCCTCAACTCGCAACCCATGGGCTTCTATGCGCCGGCCCAACTGGTGCGGGATGCCAAGGCGCATGGTGTAGAGGTGCGCCCGATCGACATCAACCACTCGCGCTGGGACTGCACCCTGGAGTCGACCGGAAACCCGACGCGTTTTGCCGTCCGCCTCGGATTCCGGATGGTGCATGGCCTTTCCAATACGGATGGTGGGATGATCCCGATTGTTCGTGCGGAACAGCCGTTTACCTCCATCGAGGATCTCTGGCGCCGCGCCGGGATCTCGGTGAAAGCCCTCAGGCACCTCGCCGAGGCCGATGCCTACGGCTCGCTTGGTGTTAGCCGACGCAATGCGCTCTGGACCATCGAGGGCCTGTCGAACCAGGTGCTGCCCTTGTTCGCAGCTGCCGATGAGCGGGAGCGCACCATCAGGCCCGAACTCGTCGAGCCCGAGGTCGCTCTCGTTCCCATGACGGAAGGCCGGGAGGTCGTGGAGGATTATCGCGCGATCGGATTGACGCTGCGCCGGCATCCCCTCGCCTTCCTAAGGCCGGAGCTGACCGAGCGCCGGATCCGTTCGTGCGCAGATCTTCACCATGCCCGGGACGGACAGCGCGTCACGGTGGCGGGCCTCGTGCTGGTGCGCCAGAAGCCGGGCTCCGCCAAGGGCGTGACCTTCATGACCATCGAGGACGAGACGGACGTCGCCAATCTCGTGATTTGGTCCGCGGTGTTCGAGAAGCACCGGCGCCTGATCCTGTCCTCAGGCATGATCGGCTGCCGCGGCCGGGTTCAGCGCGAAGGCGTGGTGACCCACCTGATCGCCGAGCACTTCATCGACCTGTCGGATCTCCTCCGCTCGGTGGCGGATCGCGACACCGAACTACGTCTCAGAAGCGGCCGCGGCAACGAGAGTAGGATCGGCACCCGGGATAGGCTGAGAGGCGCCTCGTTTGAGCCTTTCTCCCAGGTTGATTCAGGCAGCCATGATCAAGAGAACGTTCCTGAGATCAAGATCGCAACGCGAGACTTCAGGTAGAACAAACGCAAGTCATATTGCGTGGCTAGGATCGCCATGGCGCATATTTACTGGAGCGGCTCTGTCATCGCTGGCTCGGTTCCGCCATGAGCCACTTGAAAACGCCCTCGTTTCGGAGCTGTGCCATTGGTTGATCGCCGTGCATTGGCTCTCACGGGCGGGCACTTCAATGATATTTTGGCTGGGGGAAGTGTTATGGTTCGAGAAGAAAGCATGCAGAAGTTAGACCGGACAGCGGTTAAGGCTCTCGCGGGATATGCCGAAGGGCGGCTGAGAGAAAGCCTTGCTCAGCTTGGGGACGCGCCAACCATCTCAGTCCGGACCAGGGAAGGGGTCGCGAAGCGCCTTACCGCCAAGAACGTCACGAGCTATTCAACTGCAGAAAAGCTCCCGTTCCTCATTGCAATGGAAATCGAGAGCTTAGGCGATCGGATCCGGCTTTATCCCTTCACGACCCGATACCGGGAAATCATCAACTCAGGACCCCGCGACATGTCGATGGCATGGCAGATACATAGCTACAGCCTGCGGCAGGGCGAGCTCTACATCATTCAGGAGCGAGGCGCTGAACTGATCAGGTTCCTGCACTACGTTGCATCGGATCTGGGCGTCCCCACGGTGGACCGATCGAACAACTTTCAGAAGGCATTCAAGAAGCAGTTCGATCGCAGGCTTCGCGAGCGGCACCGCCTTGTTCATGCCCATGAGCGGCCATCGCTCACTTCACGGGTCATCGACTTTGCTCTCGTCACCGAAGACGCAGACAGGGAAACGGTTGGCGACACTTTGGCCGGCCTCGCGGTCAATATCGCCCACCTCCTGCCCGGAGAGCCTCCCGAAAATGCACAGGACATCTTGCAACGTCTTTCCGAGCTTCGCAACAGCTATGTGACCTTCGCTGAGACGGAGGCTAAGGACATGTTCGAGATCCTCTCAACCGAGGTCCGGACGACATTGGATCCATCATCCAGTGCCAAGTGATGCACAGCGGCACCTGGATCAGGCGGGTACCAGACAGCCGGGTTTTCGCCAAAAGAGGTGTTGAAAACCCAGGAAACCATGCAACCTTCTGGTTGCATGGTGCTTAGCCGGAACTACCGTTGTTCATAGTATGGAGATCTCGTTCGCAACTGAGGAGTTGAAGGAAGTCTGCCTTGCGCGTGTGCCTGAGGCTGGTGCTTTGCCCAATGATGTCATAAGGGCAATCCATGCATTCTATCATGCAATGCGGAACGCGGACCACGTCGGGGAACTGCCGTACGGGCACCCGGAGCAAGGCGACTTGCAGCCCCAATAAGTTCGATCGCATCCCCCTTTGTTGGCCTGATCCGATGGCCGTACTTCAGGAGGTCCTGGAGACCCTTCCTCAAAAGGTCGTCGAACGTTTCGCCCTCGATGAACATTGCGCCTCAGCCCTTGGCGAGACTTGGGAAAAGCCTGTGCCCTGCAACCTGTCAGATGCGCTTACCCTATCTCCGCGAGCTTGAGCAATAAGCACAATTGCTGATCAACGCCACAAAGATCCCGAAATAGATTGTTTCACGACCGTGTAGCTGAAGCAGAGATTGGAGGAAGCGACTGAGAAACAACTCGGGACTATAGGCGCGCATTGCTGACCTCAACATCTGTCAAAGAGATCAAAACAAGTCTCAGTCGTGCCTCGAACCAGTCTCGGACTGCACGGAGCACAGACCGACGGAAAGTGCATTTTCAAGGCGGGAGAAATCATCGCCTCAACATGCGTGCAACGGCCATTTTGAAAGGCCCATTATGTGGCAGAGATAGCGTCGCGAAAAGCCAAGCCATTGAGAAATGGCACTTTCTCTGGCCGTTTGGGAAATGATCTATTCTCGCCGGAATGATTGGTGGGTGTGCAAGGATTCGAACCTTGGACCCGCTGATTAAGAGACACCTCTTAATCGAATGAAATCAGTCACTTGGGTGTAAACCGAGACTCATTCGGAGCACGCAAGATCAATGACTTACAGCAGAAATGTAAACCGAAAATCGGGCTTCTCGACCCCTCTCACAAGCGGGAGGGCGGCCCATGGCTAGTTCTCCTCAGGCGCTTTGGCCCCGCTTCCAGGCCAAGATAGATCGCTCCTCTTCCCCGTGCGGGTGCTGGCTTTGGACGGGCAGCACTGCGAAGGGCTATGGGAAGATCCGGTACAATGGCGTGTACGTGACCGCCCATCGAGTCTCCTACATGCTTTACAAGGGGCCGATCCTTGACCGGCTGTTCGTCTGCCACACGTGCGACACCCGCCTTTGCGTCAACCCGGATCACCTGTTCCTGGGGACCAATCTCGAAAACCAGCAGGATATGTGGAGCAAGGGCCGCTATGGGTTCGGGGGCGGCAGGTCAGTGCTGACCGAGGATGACGTTAGAGCAATCCGCGCCGATACTCGAACACATAAGGCTATCGCCACGGCATATGGCGTCGCGTCCTCAACCATATCCATGATCAAGACCGGTCGGAATTGGGCTCATATCAAGCAGGAGGCGGCATGACCGGGAAAGATCAATCAGCCGAGAGGCAAGCCGCTATGGAGAACAATTCCGTGAAACGCTATTGGGTTAGCTGGCTCGCAGACCATGGGCCGTTTGAGCTTCATTCTCCATGGTGGTTCAGCGGAATGCGGGCATCAGACGACGTTCCAACTGTCTGCGCCGCTGTTATGGCCGAAAGTGAAGAAGCAGCACGGGAGGCAATTTACGCCTGCGTGGACAGCCGACCGGCTCATATTGAGTTCCGGTTTATCGAGGAACGTCCTGACGACTGGACTCCGTTCAATAGCCGCTTTCAGCGTCGCGATTGGATGAACTGGCCCGACGACGACCTCCCGATGAGCGAAAGCGAAGGAGGGCACCCCCATGTCTAGCCTCTTGAAAGATCAATCCATGTCGAAGGAAGAGGGTAAAAGGGTGCTGCGCACTCCGGCTCAACGTCTGCGCCAATACAGCGAGAACAGTACCTTTGGGTTTCAGCCGCTTTTCATTGAGGCGGCTGACCTTATCGAGCAGAGGGAACGCGAGTTGGCCGCAGCCCTGGAACGCCTCTACAAGGCATGCGAGCAGCGAGACAGGGCTGAGGCTGAGGTCAAGAGGCTACGCTCCGAGGGCTGGGTTCTGGTCCCGAAAGAGCCGACCGAGGCGATGCTGAGTGCTGCCCTACTAGATGGTTATGACGATCCTTTCGATGAGGCAAGCCAGATCGGCCACAGATGGGTGCGCGAGGCAATCTGGGAAGCCATGCTAGACGCCGCCAGCGTCAGCGATGGAAGCCGCGAAGCGGGCGAGACCACAGGGCTCGATCCGAAGGACGACAGCGCGGTGACCGAAGGTCAGACGTCCGTCTCAAACCCCTCTCTTCAGGAAGGAGACCGGGGATAATGTACGAGCCTCTCGCAGCAGCCTTCGGAACGCAGATCATTGAGGTTGAGCCCGGGTACGAGGCTAAAGACCCGATTACTGGAGAGACCGCCATCGTGGACGACGAACACGCCGTTTCGGTAGGTCGAACCATCTTCGTTACGATGAAGAACTATGAAGCCATCAAAGCCCGCGCCTCCCTCCGCTCTCCTGGACAGGGAGGGGGATGAGGTGCCATTCTTCGCCACTATCGAGGCTAGCATCGCTCAAGATCGCTGCTTGAGCAGATGGACGAGTTCCTGGAATTCCCGGCGCACCGCCGTCATCTCGTCGAGGGCCCGGTCGATCTGGTGCCGCCTCGCCTGGTCGTCCCTCTCCTCCCGCATGATGGCCACGGCCTTGCGCACGGCGTCCGCAAGCTCCCCGATGGCTGCAGCCATCTGAACGCCCGCATCCTTATCCGTGATCGCCGCGACGACCCCAAGAGGAGCGGATTGGACAGCCTTGTCCACTTCCCGAGCCCTCTGCCGCTCGGCCGCCCGGTACATGAAGATGGCGCCGATGGCCGGCAGCAGAACCCCAAGAAGCGGGGCAATGTCCTTGAGCTCAAGCACTCTTCGACACCTTCGATCTGGCTTGGCGAAGTCTCAGGCTGTCGAGGGCCTCGGCATCGGTGCCGCATCTGAGAGCCGAGAAGAATTCGAGCACGAAGAGCGTGCCGGACATCGCCAGCAGGATCGGCGGGCCCAAGCCCTCACCCCGGTCCACGCTGGCCACCGAGACGGCGAAGGTGAACCAGAAGCCGCTTCCGGTCAGGCAGCCGGCGATGCGGGCGATCGGGCTTGATCTCCAGCGCCCGTTGATCACCAGCGCCGTCGACCGGAGAATGCCAACCGAAGAGAGGAACCAGCCACCTTGATCCTCGGTCAGCCAGCGCACGAGGCTGGCATAGATCGGAGAGGCGAAGGTATCCCCTGGCCAGAGCAGCGTGACCCCGCATGCCACCATGAGAGCGGCAAGGCCCATCTCGAGCATGCGGGTCTGCATGTAAGCGGTGGAGGAGATGATCATGGCTCACGCCCCCAGCGGCTTCCGCGCCTTCCAGCGCCCGTAGAGCGTGCCGATGCCGCCGCCGATGCTGCCAAGCGGCGGACCGTAGGTTTCCCACGACAGAGGCACCCCGTTGGCGGCCATCGTGCCGATGGTGGCGACACCGCCCAGGATCGCGAAGATCGCGCCCCAGCTGACGCGGGAACGGTACCAAGGCTCATTGTTCGTCAGGTGCTCCAGGACCGGCTGCAGCTCCTTGGCGACCTCCACCTTCACGACCGGCTTCTCTGGGGCCTCAATCGGAACGGAGGGGGATTTGACGAGCCGGTCGGCAATGCGGGCAGCGATGTCGAGAACGATAAGCGGGGTCATGGCGCGTCTCCTATGGGATCATGGCTTTGAGGGCTGAGGCGTCGATGCCGAGAAGGGCTGCGACGGCGACAAGAGCGGTGATAAGGGCCGCCATGGCAGCCAGAGCGGCGGGTGATGGCGCCTGAGCGACCGGACGGGAGGGCGGGACGGGAGCCGCGCCGGCCGCCCCCTTGGCCTTCGTGAGAGCCGCCTCAACGGCCTCTGCCGAGACCAGCGACTTGTTCAGGCCGTCGCCGGCATAGTAACTCTGCCCCCGCTCCACGGTCCGGTGCGCCCCCTGCATGCGATAGGGCACCGGGAACGAGGCCCACTCCTTGGCCAGCTCGATCATGAACGCGTGATCCGACATCCGGCCGGAGATCCACCGCTCGTAGCCGCGGCGCCGGAGCAGATAGAGACCGAGCCGGTCCTGATAGTCGGGCGTGAAGACATCCTCTGCCTTCAGGTTCATCTCGGTCGCCAGATCCCGGAGGGTGGCGTCCATGAACTGATACCGGCCGCAAGCCGAGGAGCCGAAGGTCTTGGTGCGCCACTTCCCCTGATCGAGAACCTCTTTCATGGTCATGGAGGTGAGCGGCTTCGGCATCCGGTCCATGCGATTGCCGTAGACGGTATCGTAGCCTTTCGGGGCTTCCTTCGATCCGATGAAGTCGAGCAGCATCGCCGCCGGCCTGGGGACGGTCCTATCCATGGGGATTCCTCGGTTGTGGGGAGTTCAGTCAGAGGCCGTCCACCCGAGCGACAGCGCCCGCCCGAATGTCTCGGTGGTCATGGTGGCCTCTTGGTCTTGATGTGAGGTTTTAGGCCGGCAGCGCCGCCGCCTGCTCCATCAGCTCGTCGAGCTGCTTCTCCGTAATGCCGAGCCCTTGAGCGAGCATAGGCACGAACACGCCGTCCCGGTCGAACACGTCGCCGCGCTCGAGCGCTTCTTCGGCTGAGGCCTTCTGCAACGGGTCGGAGAGCGCCGCAATTGCAGCCTGCACCGCCTGGAACAGCGTGCCCTCGCCCCACGGCGTCACCTTCATGATCGTGCGCGCGCGCCACATGGCGAGGGAGCGGATCTTCGGTATCGCGAGATCGGCCTCCGGGAGGTTCAGCTCCGCACGATCCACATCGATGATCTTACCGTCCCGCCAGACTTTTACCTTGGTCATGCCAGATACTCCACGATCAGCTCCGAGCTGCTCTTGAGGTTGCCGGATGTGGCGAACAGCCGAACGTTAGTGAGAGCAGCCGTTGCAGGGTAGTAGCCCGAAAACTTGTAGTTCCAGATGTCACTGTTCCCATCGGTCAGCCCGCCGCTGCCCGACACACCGATCAGGCGGTTCGCACTCCAGTTCGCAATCAAGGCTTCGATCACCGGCGGGACGTTGCCGCCTAGCGCCGTGGTGGTCAGCTGAATGCGATCGGCACTGAGGCTGGTGTGCGCCGGGGTAGCGCTGCCCGAGCCATAGAGCACGCCGAACTTGTAGTCCGTCGCTCCAGCCTTGTAGGTCGCGCCATTGTCGAAGCTGAAGCGCATTCCGAGGGCCGCGCTCGTGCCCACCGTCCACTGAAGAGCGCCAGTAATGCGGATCATTCTGGCGGCGGCCGGAATCGAAATATCGATGGCGGCCACGTCCGCGCCGAGCGTGATCCGCTGGAGCGGTCGCCAGATCAGACCTGTGTTGTCGCGGGCCTGCTGCTTCTGCGCTTCGGTAAGGGCTTGCGCCGCGTCATAGCGCACGACCGGCATGATGCCGGCCGCTTGAGCGCCTGTCAGATCCTCCGGGTCACCTGTTCCGGACGAGACGCGCCCCTTGATCGTGCCCGTCGCCATATCGGCCAGCAGCGTGTTGTCGACGCTGTTCGCGCCCACTGCCGGACCTGCGGGGCCACGGATGTCGACGGCCTGAGCGATATCGCTCACAAGCCCGGCCGAGCCGACGTAGCTGCCGGTCGCAGGCTTCGTGCCAGCACCCCCTACCCAATCCGTGACCTGAAGCACGCGCCGGGCACTGTCGCTGACGATGGAGAAGACAGGGGACCAACCTTTATCGCCCGTAGTGCCCTTGTCGCCGTTGCGGGTCCAGGTGAGGACAACCGGGTCGTTGTCGACGAAGGGGCTCGCGGCGCTGCTCGACACATGAACGATGCTGAACCGCTTGAAGCCGGTCACGGCAGTTTCCGCCCAAATGTAGTACAGGATCCATTTGGTCGGATCAGATGCGTGGGTCAGGCGAATGTAGCTCTTATAATCGCTCGTCGACTGATTGAAGTGCGAGAGCGCCGCCGACCAATCCGCGCCGTTTTTGTCGACGAGATCAATGAAGATTTGGGTCGCCAAGCTGGCCGTCGCATGGTTGAGTCTGACCTTGCCTGCGCCGGGATCAGTACTGGCCGTAGCCGCCGAGAACGTGAGTTCCATGGCGAACGCGCCACCGTGAGCGCCTTGGAGCCCCTGTAAGCCTTGGATGCCTTGTACGCCCTGCGGCCCGCGGATGTCGATGGCCTGCGCGATATCCGTCACCAGCCCTGTCGCGCCAATATAGCGCCCGACCGGAGGCTTGGCGTAGGTGGTCCCGGTCGCGGTCCAGTCGATCACCTGCAGCACGCGCCGGGCGCCGTCCGCGACGACCGCGATGATAGGGCTCCAGCCGGGCGGCCCGACCTCGGGCAGAGGCCGGATGCGGGTGAGGTATTCCGAAACCCTGAGCGCATAGACGCGGGGGTCCGTGTGCTTGGTCCAGCGGACCATGAAGTACGGCACATCCGTCAACGTCGGGCCGGACCAGGGCGCCGCAAGCTTGATCTGGTCGACGGCGAGCACTTCCTTGATCACCGCCATGCCCGAGACGCCGTTGTTCGGGAACACGAAGTCGAAGGGCAGAACAGCCGGGTCCCAGGCAACCAGCTCGCCTGTGGCGATATCGGAGCCGTTGGTGAGGGTGATGGTGCCGTCGTTGTAGAAGAAGTAGGACGGATCGAGAGCCATGGATATCCTCCCGGCCAAGAGGGCTTGGCCGTTGGTTCAGGCATGGAGGGTGGACGGGTTCAGCGGGCGAGCGCGATGCCGTTCTCGGAGAGCAGCTTGCGGATCTTCTCCGCCGTGAGGGCCTTGCGCACCTTCAGCTTCAGGGCAACGCGCTGGTCTTCCATCGCCTCGTCGGCATCGGCCAAGGCGACGATCTGGCGGGCGATGTCGTCGGCCTTGATGTGCCGGCGCTGGGCCTCCCGGTTGATCATGGCGGAGGGCCTGCCGGCGAGGTGCTGTTCGGCTCTCGCGACCTTGCGGGTGTAGAGCGCCATGCGGTGGCGCACCGGCTCGAAATGCCGGTCGATGGCGGCTTCAGCCAGTTCCCGGAGCTGGTCGACAGTGGGGCCGATTTCGAGACGCGCCATGCTCAGCCCTCCCGCCGCTTGGCCTCGATCAGGATCGAGACCGGCTGGTATGGGAACGGGTCGAAGGTCACGGCATACTGCCCTGCGATGCGCAGCACGAGTTCCAGGTTCTCGCCATCCGCTTCGACCGACTGCCCGCCTTCCGGGCCGTGCACGTTGACCGTCACACCGGCCGGGATGCCCGAGATCACCGCAACCGTGTCCTCTCCTTCCCGGGTCTCGGTGACGGTGTAATCGAGCTTGGGCCGGATGGTCGGCACGCCGTCCGGGAAGTACCAGAACGATTCGTTCCACGGCGGGATGTCCCAGGCCTTCCCCTCCTGCTCCGCCCTCACCTTCTCCAGCACGCCCGGAGGCGCCGGATAGACCTGATCGAGATGGCCGAGGTAGCGGCCCTGTTCATCGGTATAGAGGATCATTCAGAACTCCAAAGCTGCCCAGCGAACCCGGATGCCGTTGGCGGAGTAGTTGCGGATCGTGAGCGAGGACGAGGTCCAGGCGATGCTCCAGCCGCAGCTTTGAACGCCGCCCTCGCTGGTATCGCCTTCGAACAGAAACGGCGTCACCCATTCGCCGACCATCGCGGAAACGCCGTTGTACTGCGAGTACGGGTTCCCGCTGTTCACGTCGGGATGCTGTGCGCGAATGAACCATGTCCCGTCCTGGTATTCGAACCCGGTTGTCTGGTAAGTCGATTCCGCCACTCCGATGCAAAGAGACGGATCGACCCCATGGGAGATCGTAGCCACGGTCGGAACGCTGGGCTGCGCCGCCGCCCCCACAGTACGCACGCCTGTCGCCGCCACCCGCGCCGGGATATTGTCGGCATCGAAGATGATCTGATCGAGCGATGCGGCGGCTGCATCGACACCCGGCTCCGAGACCCTGAAGCGGTATCCCGCCCCATGCTTGCCCAGAATGATGCGTCTTGCCACGGGCTAGGTCTCCGTCTTCATGATCGCGAACCAGCGGGCGGTGGTGCCCTCAGCAGGATAGGTGAGGAAATGTTCGTCGCGGATCGCTCGGAGATAGAAGCCCGATGGGTCCGCGTCGGTACTCACCGGCAACCTACGCGGGTAGTGTGTGAGCGAGCCTGCGAAAACCAGTGGCGTCGAAGGATAGGTGTCGGGGAAGGCCACGCGAACGGCGTTCCCCCCGGACGGTACGGTGACAGTGCCCGAAGCGAGCACCATCCCGGCCCGTTCCGTCATGGTGAACAGCAGCTGCGAGTCCGTCGCACTCAGCGCATCGTTGGCAGGCTTCGACACCCACAGGCCGAACACGGCGCCGCGCCGGCCCAGAACCATCCGCCTTGCCATGTCAGTCCTGCGAGAGGGTGTAGAAGAGATACTTGTCGCCTGCCGAGAAGGCGTGGTTGCCCCAGCTGACCGCCTGAATGGCCTTGACCCGGGCGGTCTGGACCACGAGGCAATACGGCGTCCCATGGAAAACGGCGTTGGCTTCCGTGGGATGGGGCAGATACTCGTAATGATTGAAGATCACCCGGCCGTTGATCTTGACGGCGGCGAGCGTCGGGGGCGGATCGGCGAAGGTCTTGCCGAAGCTGACCCATGTGTTGAGGCTCGATATCTGCCCTGCCGCGCCCACCTTGGCCCGGGCGGCGCGCTGAGCCGAGAAGCTGATCTGCCGGCTGTCGTTCACGTCCGCCGCCAGCGCATCGACGCCCCGGCGCGAGATGCGCAGGTCGAACGTCCCATCGGGCATCCGGCCCATGACCACGCGGCGGGCCATCAGGTGTTGTCCCAGATCTCGAAGCGCTGGTTCGGGCCGTCGATCAGGAAGCCGCCCGTCGTGTAGCTTGCGCTTGACGAGACGGTGCCGATGTTGGCGGTGATAGCCGACAGGCTGAGCACGTTGATCTGATTGGCGTTGATCGAGCCGTCTGCGAGGAAATCGCCACGCAGGACCATGCGCCCGACCCCATTGCGCGTGCCAATGGAGAAGACAGCCTCGGCACCGAAGCCGCTATCAGGGGCACCGACCAGGAGCTTGTCAACCGCGATCTTCAATTCGCTCTGGAAGCCGCCCGGGCCGCTGGCCCCGACCAACTGCAGGCCGGTGAAGTAGCCATTGGCCCCGATTGTGACCTTCCATGCGCCGATGAGTTGCCCCGTCACGTCGGCAACGGCCGTGAAGCGCTCCCCGACCGTAATGGCGTTGTTGTCGTATTCGGCCACGACATCGGTGCCGAAGATGGCGAGCGCCTTCTCGGCCGTGACCTCGACCTCGGCCACCTGAAGAATGGCAGCCCTTGCCCGCTCGTCCGCCTCTTCGGCTACGACCCGGGCCTCGCCGCCCAAGTCCGCGATGCTGTCGAGAAGGCCTAGGCTTTCCAGATCCCGGCTAAGCGCTGGCACGAGATCGTCGGGCTGGACCTTCATGATGAAGAAGTCGTTGGACAGCACCAGCGGCGGCGGATTGACGATGACGATGCTGTAGGCCCCGACCACGTTGCTCGAGGTGACGCCCGCCACCCGCACCCGGATCGTCTGCGCCCCGGCGACGGTTGCCTCGAACGTGGTCTTGTCGCCGCTGTAGGCCCGGACCCAGGTCTGCCCGTTGTCGTAGGAGACATCGGCAACATAGGTCAGAGCTCCCTTGGCCGGCTGCCAGCCCGCCTGCAGGACGAGGTTCATGTGCCGCTGGTAGACCTGGGCCGCGAGCGTCGTCACCACCGGCAGGGAGGACGAGAACACGTCCGGGATGGTCGGCAGCGGCGTGACGCCGGTCTCGACCACGGCATAGACCGCAGGATCGTCCACCACGCCGGTCAGGGTGATGTGCTCCCCGTCCGTGTCGGGAGTGCCCTCGGTGATGAGCACGCGGAATGTGCGAGGCTGCCCAGGGGAAAAGGCGGCAGTCGGACGGTCGGCCAGATCCGAGCGGGCGACGGCATCGGCGAGCGTCATGCCCTGCCGGGTCGCCTCCGTCGCCATGTCGGCGGCGTTCACGGTGGCAATGCGGTCTGAGGTGCCACGCGTGACGCGCACCGGCCCCCAGGGCTGACCGTCCCGGCGTCTGACCTCGATGTAATGGTTGGTCGCGGTCTCGTCCCAATCGAGGTCGTGATCGAAGGTGATCTGCCGGGTGGCATTGTTGTAGCTGACGATCTCTGCCGACTGTCCCCAGGTCTCCGGCTCCTCGCAGGACAGCAGAACCAGATCGCCGCGCTTGAGCAGGCGGCCTTCCGCCCGGGCCGTCCAGGAGACCATGATGCGGCGGTGCTGGTTCTCGCCGGCCATGAAGCGCACCAGACCCGCCGCCTGGCTGCGCTTGGTCACGCCGGGAAGCTGAACTCGTGCGGGCTTGGCAAGCGTCACCCCATCCGGGGCGGACGAGACTTCGGCCGGCTTGAAGGTGGTCTGGTCGATGTACTCGCCCACGATGCCATCGGCAAAATCGTCGTTCGCCAGCTCGTAGCTGATCTCCAGGCTGTCCCGCACGATGTCGTAATCGGTGAACATCATGCGCGGGATGCCGCGGGGCTCGTCGCGGACGATGGTCAGGCGGTCGCCCACCGGTGCCGGCATCGCCCGCCCCGCCTTCATGATCGTCTCGAGCGCGTCGTCGAGGGTCTGCGGCTCCTTGAAGACGTGATCGAAGGTGTGGCCGAGCGAAGTCCAGAGCTGGTCGTAGGCATAGAACGACTGGAAATCGACCTGATCGAGGGAGAGCCCGGCGCCGTAGTCGGCATTGCGCCAGATATCGAGGGCCGCCCATGCAATCGAGCGGGAGGCCTGCTCGACGAAGCCCGTTCCGTTCCAGACCGGGATCTTGCGGGTGGCAATCACCCCCACCTGCCCATTCATGATGCCCTGGAGCGCCTCGTTCGCCTTGGCGCGGATGGCGATGCAGGTCACGCGCGGGAAGGTGTTGGGGCCATCGATGTGCGCCCGCAGAGCGGACCAGACGAGCTGATCGGCGCCCCCGAGGCGGGAGTCCTGCTCCAGTTCGCTGATGGGCAGGTTCGTGCGCCGCACCCGAACCTCGTAGCGGCCGTTCGCCACCTCGATCCGCTCGGTCATGCGGATCTGCGACTGCTTGTTGAAGCTGTAATCCTTGGTCCAGACCGTGTTCCAGGGGCCGGTCGGAGCTCCGGCAGCATTGACCGGGCGGGCCTGCACCTCGACACCCACCGTCCACACGCGGGTTTCGCCCTTCCAGGAGAAGAAGCAGCCGGACGGGAAGATGAAGTCGAACAGAAGCTCCTTGGCCTCGGTGCCGGCCGCATTGGCGGTGAACCCGGGCGAGAAGCTCGTGGAAAGATCGATGCCCGAGACCTCGGAGGCCGTGACCACGTTGACCGGGAAGAGGTTGACCTTCTCCCCCGGGTTGACGATCTCGATCTTGATGCCCGGGAAGGAGGCGTTGTAGCCGTTGGCCTTCGTCCAGATCCGGGTATCGGCGATGCGCAGCTCCTCGATGTCGTACTTGCCGCAGCCGAGGCAGAGGAGCGCGTACTCCGTCATGTTGTCGCCGTCGAACTCGGAGTATTTCGGCGCGGCGAAGTCCGGGAAGGACAGGGTGCGGCCATAGCCGACCGGGATGGGCTGCAGCGGGCGAGCCTGGTTGCCGCCGAAGCCGAAGGAGTAGATCTCGTCCTTCTCGGCCGTCTGCCCGCCTGCCTTGGGCTTGAGGAAGTGGCTGATCGCCATCGCCCCGCCTGCGATGAGCAGGGAGGAGGCGACCGATGCCATCATGGTGCCGGCGCCGAAGATCGCGCCCGCCGCATAGGGGGCCAGCGCCGTCAGCGCCACCATGGCGACGATCGCACCGATGCTCTTGGCCGAGGAGCCGCCGCCGCTCGACCCGCCAAGCGGACGGGACAGGAACTCGACGTTATCATTGGCGGCGAGCCGGTGCGTGGCCCATTCGGTGCGGCTGTAATAGACACCGTTGACCTTGCAGACGGTCGGCAGGTCGAACCGCCAGCCGGTCTCAGCGAGAACCTGCTCGATGGTGGGCTTGCGCTTGCGGGTCTTGTGCTCGGCAATGGGGAGCACGAGGCCGCTCTCGACCTGGCGAACGTCGTCGCGCTCCGGGTCGAAGACCAGGAGCGAGTGCTTAACCGCTAGTTTCATTGTTATGCGACTCTGGCGTAAGGCCCGTAGAATTTATCTGACGCCGTGCAGTAGGCTTCGTAGGCAGCTTCGCGAGTATCAAAGAAGCCGAGGCAGATCGCCTTCTTGTTGACGCTGATAGAGGCCATCCAACGCTTGCGCACCTTGTGCCACTGGACGCCCTTTAACCCAGTAGTGTTATTCTTCTGAATAGGGCGATTGGCACCCTGCTGTGAGCGTGTAGCCTGACGAAGATTACACCAGCGATTATCCGATGGATCGCCATTGGCATGATCAATCTCGCCGTCTGGCCACGATCCGGTCATATAGAGCCATGCGAGGCGATGCTCATAGTAATAGCGCTTCTGGATACCGATGCGCCGATATCCATTCGGCTTCATAGTGCCAGCCCTGTCGCCGGGCTTGGCGGATCGGCGCAAGACCCGGTTGGTGAATATTCCAGTTTCAGGGTCGTAGTGAAACTCCGACCGCAAGAGATCGGCCGTGATGGCAGATACATTCTCGCCCCGATGGTTCACGAGACCCTCTTGTAAAACTTCATGTAGTTCCAGCCAGAGGCTTTGAGTGCGGGCATATCATCAAATACAACACCAGCCTCTTTGCTAATATGAAGCACTCCACCTACTGTTGATGGTACTACATATGTCCCAAGATGAAAATCTCTCTTGGCTACATTCCCCATTAATACTAAGCACAAGTCTTCTGGCTCTTCTATCTGAACCCAATTATTGCGCTCCGGATGATCAAGGAGGGCTTCTGCTTGCTGCCGTGTTGTTGCTGGCCGCGCGTCCACATCTGGCAATTGAACGCCCGCTAGCTCTCGTTGGATATATTGGGCCAGCCCATAACAATCGAAAGAACCATCTTCGCCGTTCGCCCCGATCCTGTAGGGCTTGCCGATCAGGCTCTCATAGAAGGCGAGACGATCCATCACGACGCCTGCAGCAATGACGGGAACCGAACCATGTCGTAGACCTCGCGCATAACGCGCATGTTCTGGGGGCGGGCAATGGCAAGCTGCCCCTCAAGAATGCTGCCCTTGCGCTTCACAGAGCGCAGGATCAGCTTGTAGGGCCCCTGCCCGACTGTGTTGGGGTCGGAAGCCAGATAGCCCCGGAAGATCGCCTGGATGGGCGTGTTCATCTTCACCGCCTCGTGGAGATAGCGGGAGGTCTCCCGGTTCACGTTGTCGAGCCGGATGGTGGCCTCTGCTCCGAGGCTGCCAATGCGGGGGTAGTCGATGTCGAAAGGGATGGCCTTGAAGAGTACGACCGTCCCGCCGCCCACCGGCGCCCCGGCCTCAAGCCGGAAGTTCATGTCCACCGTGTTCCTCACCGCCCTGATCGGAGCCGGCTGCCCGTTCTCGACAAAGACCGGATGGATCAGCTCGATGGTGACGAGCATGACCTCATCCTTGGGCGCGGAAGCGGCTGCCTCGGCCCAGGCTTGCGTTGCGGAGATCGGCACTTAGAGATCCCACACGTCGAGGGAGAAGGAGACGTCAATCTCGGAGCCCACACGCATGGGGGTGTAATGTCCCTTGTTGCGGAGCTTCACCCTCCGTACAGGACAGCCCGTCAGGTCCCACACCGGCATTTGGAAGTCCGCGGTTCCATGGCTGAGCGTGTCGCGCACGAAGGCTTTGAAGGTCTGGAACTGAGCCGTCGTCATCCGGATGGTCATGTCCACGACCCCGATCACAACGGTTGCCGTGCGTCGGGAACGGGTGTTGCCCGCCGTCATCTCGCTTTCCAAAGCGCCTCGGAAGGGCTCCGGGATATTGTGGGTGTGGGGCATGTGCGGCACTGAGGCTGGCCAGACAGGCAGGGGCATGCTCAGCCTCCCATCCGGTTGCGCCGCATGGCCTTGAGAGCGTCCCCGGTCTTGGCCCCCCTCATGAGAGCGGCAGCGACCATCTCGTCGATCTGCACCTCAAGGCGCGGCCCCTGCGGGCCTTGCGTCTGACGTGTGGAAACCTGGGTGTTGGCGTTGTTGTTGACCACGACCTGAAGGCCTCCGCCGCCCGCCCCTTTCCCCAGAGCAGAGTTTGGCTTGATCATGCCGTTGCGGCCCATTCGCAGGAGCTCAGGGCCATTCTCACCGACAAGATAGGTGCCGCCCGATTGAACCGAGCCGCCCGAAGCACGCTGGCCTGTGATCGCTCCGACGATGCTCGACAGGAAATTGCCCCCGCCCGCCCCGTTCATGTTCTTGAACAGGCTCGTGATGGCTTGATCCAGCGCCATGTCAATGAGCCGGGCCGCGACACGCTTGAGGGCGTTGTCGAGCGCCTCCGCGGCGTCCACGCCGGCCATGATGTCGGCAGCAATGCCCTGCAGGCTCTCCGTGGCGATGCCCTGAAAGTCCTGCATCATCTGTTGCTGCTTGGCGTGGGCTTCTTCCGCCGTCTCAAGCGCAGCCGACAGGGTGCCATAGGTGGCGGCAAGTTGGGAGATCGTCGCACGTTGAGCGTCGGTCAGGGTGATCCCGTCCCGCTGAGCATCGTTCAAGAGATCCTGCTCGAACCGCAACCGCTCGGCTTCGGCGGTCGTCAGCCCTAGGGTCTGCTGTTCCAGGCGAAGGTTCTCGATACGCTGGTTCGCGACGAGCACCATCTGCTGATAGCTCTCAGCCAGGCGCTCGGCCTCCTTCTGCGCCTTGCTCATGCCGTCGCCGGAAGCCGGCAGGATAGTCGGCTTTGCCGGCTGCGGCGGCTGAGTGCCGACCAGGGATGGGAGCGCGGGCTGCGTCTGGACCTGTGGCGCGGGGAGGTTCTTGAGAGCGCGTTGCTTTCTCAATTCCAAGAGGTCGCGGAGTTCAGCTTCTTTATCTGCAGTGATGCTCGTACGCCGCCCGTTCTGCCGAGCAAGAAGTCCCTGGATCGTTTTGATCTGCTGATCCAAGCCGAACTCTTCCGGGCTTGGCACATTCGCCCCTCCCAGGTTCTCTCGATACCCCTTTACCTTATCGAGAAGGGCAGCGAACTCACCCAAGGACGCGGCGGCGGAAACGATCGCTCCCTTGACATTCATCCCTACTGTTCGGGCGATCTTTGCAAACTGATCATCAATACGCCGCGCCTTTTCGATCAGCTCATTTTCGAGGACCGCGCCGGAGTCCTTCGCCTCCTGCATCATCTCCCGGAGCCCGGCTGAACCTTGTTTGAGCATCCCGAGTAGCTCAGGGCCTGCTGCCCGCCCGAAGGCACGGACGGCCAGTTCTAGCTGCTCCTGAGGGGTTCGCGCGTTCTTGACTAGATCGGCAAACTGCTCAAGCAGGGAAAGCACCGGCAGCAGCCTTCCGTTAGCATCTGTGAAGGCGACATTGTTGGCCTGGAGGATCTTGTAAAGCTCCCCTCCTCCGGCGCTCGCGTCAGCCAACCCGGCTGCAAAGCGGACTAGCCCTGAATTCACCGCCTCCACACTGCCGGCGTTCTGTTCACTCGCGAACTGGAGAGCTTGGAGCGCCTCTGCGGTGACTCCAACCTTTTCGGCGACGTCTCCAATTTTAGCCAGCTCAGCCGCTGCGGCCCGGGCGGTATCCACAAGGGCTGAGAACCCTAAACCTGCCACAAGGCCACCGGCCCCTAGGACCGAGAGCCCAGTAACCAGACCAGCCGCGGCCGTCCGCCCAGCGTTCGTCATAATGGCCGTGAACTTTTGACCCGACGTAACGGTATCCTTCTCGATTGCCCGCATGTTCCTGGCTGTTACAGTGCGGGCACGATTCATCTCGCGCTCGTAGCTCCGCATTTGGGCTTCGAGGCGAACGACCAACGTCTCAAGTTCTTGGGCCATGAGGTATCCTGTGAACAGATCCGCCTTACTATGTATTTCCAGCCTGCTTTTCGCGCTTCCGGCGTCCAGTCAGAGCGAAATTCAGCGGTATAAGTCTGAAGCTGAGCAAATAGAGGCAAAAGAAAAACGCGACAGAGATTTAATTGAACATGTAGCTTACGCAGCATTCCTCATCGAATTATGTGCAGATGACTTCGATTTCTCACAGAAGGGCAGATTTATAGTCGAGAACGACGTTTCGCGTTCCAAGTGGATCAATCGTTACATTGAGCTTGACTCACAACCAAACAAACCGAACAAGCCACGCGCCTGCTATGAATTGCTGACGAAGTACGGGCCGGAGGGAAGTGTGGCCCGTGGCTGGGTTGAGAAAAAGGGCACCCCATAGAGCGCCCTTTGTGCTTCAAGATGCTGCGAGAACCGCTTTCACCTCCGCCTTCAGTACCGGGTCATCATGCAGCCGCCGCTTCAGCCGATGCCAGAGCTGCATTTCCTCCTCGGTCTGAGGATCGTCTACGGGCTCCGTCACCCAAATTCCGCCTGTCTCAGGGTGAAGAACAAGAGCTATGCGAGCGCGCAAAGCGTCTTGGATCAGCTGCTCTGCACGAAAGCGGAGCATTTCTGGCTGCTTAGACAGAGGGGCTCCAGCAACGTTCCCGGCGAGAATTGTGGCTGCCGCCCCTACTAAAAGGGCGCGACGTGTCGTATGTTGTCCATGAGCCATGGCAACTTATCCTATCTAAGTTGTTGGGGTTAGGCCCTCGCCCGGTGTGCCAGCACTGACGAGGGCCGCTTCTTTTCTAGGCTTGGTTTTCGAGCGCCCTGCGGACTATCTCGCCATCGATGGTCTTTTCCATCGACTGCTACCAAGCTTCTTCTTCCTGAGAGTCCAAATCGCAGAGGGCCAAAATCAGAACATTATCAGGCGTCCCTGGGAAGGCTCTCCTGGCTGCCTTGTAGGGGTCGAGCCCATTAGCTTTTGCCTCGGCCATATACGTGATGATCTGGGCGCGGATTTGCTTCCGGATGTCGCTCATGCCGCCTCCGCTTGTGGGAAGTTCATGAGAACCTGCTGGCCGGGACGATAGAAGGCAACCGAGCAGCGAGCTTCGAAGTCTTTGTAATCGACCGATGAGCGAGCAATCATCATCACAGCGTCACGCTGCTTTTCGAGGAGCTTTAGACCGCCCTCCTCCGTGAGCCACTGATGCAGCTTCTCGGATTTGGCCCGAGACTTCACCTCCGCAATGATCTCAGGCGGGAACACGACGCCATAGACCCAATCCATCGTCACCTTGCCGATGACTGGCGGCAGAGCCCGATGCTTGTTCCCGTACTTGAAGCCCCACAGCTTGCAGAGAGCCGAATAGTACTCCGGGTGGAACCGGCGTTCCCAATCGGCAGCCGTCTCGCGGATCAGTTTAGAGAACAGATCCTGAAGGGCGTCGGGGGCCCTGTGGTACTGGTAGCCGGTAGCCTCGTGGATCAGAGCGACCTCACCAACTTCTCCCAAGGCCTCGATCAGAGCCTGACATGGCGCGATCATGTGCTTTTGGTTGGCCTTCAATCGCCCACGCAACGCCGAGTCGATGATGCCTCCGGCGAGCTTCGTGAGAAAGCCTGCTTCAACCCATACGGCAGAGCCGCCGTGGGGCATCACGACCTCTTCAAAGCGCGAACCCGATTTCTCTAGGAATTCCAAAGCTTTAGGAGCGAATTTCGCGCAAAAATCCTCAAAAGCGCGAACCGGAAGTTTGCGGTTCATCCCCACAGCCGTCTGTAGGCTCCGCTGGATGTAGCCGCTCCGGCCATCATCGAGAACAGCGCACTCCATCCCGAGCTTGCTTGCTCCAAAGTAGGCCACCCTCGGTCGGCTCTTGTTTTCTGCCTGAGCCGGAGGCATTTTCCTGTCAGTCATTCGATGGTCCTTTCATCGAGTGGTTAGGCCCGGCTGGTAACCGGCGCCGATTGCGACGATGACGGGGCTCGGTCGCCAAACTTCACCCCGTCATCGTTCTTCTCCCCCTGCCGGGGCAGGGAGCGATCTAGCTGAAACACCAGTTCAGCGTTCATTGTCCGAAAATTCGTCTGGGCCGATGCCCGAAGCCGCTCTCTCAGATCTTGAGGGATGCGAACCCTCATGTGCGGGTCGCCACGCGCCATATACATCTCCTTGTCCAATCAATGGCCATTACTTTGTACAACCGTGTGGCATCGACGTCAAACGATTTTTTGGCCATAGGTGTGGCATGTCGAGAGAAGATCCTCATTTCCGCCTGCGCTTCCCAGAAGAGCTTCGCGCCAAGGTCGAGAAGGCCGCCGAAGCCAACAGGCGTTCTATGACGGCCGAGATATTAGCGCGCCTGGAGCGTAGCTTCGACAAAGAGCAAAGGTTCGATATCCTATCGAGAATGTCGAAGGAGGCCCTTCTCCAAGTCGCCATTGACCAAATCGACCGCAACCAAGAGACCTTAGCGGAAATCCGAGAGGCGCTTGAACTCTTCCAGGCTGCCCCGGCGTCTACCAAGAAACGGGACATCAAGCCCTCCCCCTCCTCTGAAGGCGAAGAATGAGCCTTATCCATAACGAAAGAGCAAAGCTCTCAGCCACTTACCTGAATGGTGTTGCCATTGCCGTGGTTGCTGTTGGCGGGTTAGCCCCTATGATCTCCGCCCTCAATGGCTCGCCAGCGACCTCGTTGCTGGGAACCTCTATCAGCGGCGTGATTTGCATAATCATCAGCGTCGTCTTACATCTCCTGGCAAGGGCCATTCTTGGGAGCCTCAAATGACCACTGCGCAGTTTCTGTCTCTGATGGTTACGCCTGTTGGTGCCCTGATTGTCGGCGGGATTGTCTATTGGGTTGCGACACGCCCCGAAAAGCCCCACCCCCGCCCTCGCTAGCCCAATCCCTCCGACACTGAAGGCTAGCCGTTGATCCAATCAGCGTGACGGCTGAGCATGTCGTCGAACTCCTCGGCCGTCAGAGGATCGACAGGCTCTTCCTCGGCCGCATGTGCGCGGTTGTGCCCGTCGATCGCAGCGGCGAGTTCCCAGAGGCTCAGTTCGTCGACGGCTCGGGCTGTCCACCCGAGGACGGCTCCGGATCCGTAGAGCTCGGAGAAGCGGAGCCGTCCGTCGCTCGGTCGGTCTCCTCCGGCTTCTGTTTTCCCACGGGATCTTCCGGATTGCCGAAGATGGCGGCCGAGAGGATCGCCTTGGCGGGGTTGACGCTCTCCGCGAGAGGGCGCCCCTCGACATAGGTCCGAACGAGACCAAGAGCCTTCAGCGGATCGACCTTGCCGCCGATCAGACCGAGGCGGATGGTTTCGCGCAGGTCATCCACCCGCCATGTACCATCGATCAGGCGGGCAAGCAGAGCATAAGGACCGACGCCGGTCTTGTCCTGCAGCTCCCGTAGTTGGCCGATGGCAAGCCTGAAAGTGTACTCGCCATCCGCCCAATCGAACGACACCGAAGCATCAGAACTCATGTGGCAGCCACCCACGTGATTTCGCCGTCGTTCTGAAGCTCGATCTCAACCCCGACTTTCTCGCCGTTCTCGCCGGTCACGTTGAAGGTCGTGCAGAGGAACTTGCCTTCCCAATGGCCCCAGCCGGTGCCGCCGTCGATCCGGATGCGGCAGTTGCGGGACTCGGTCGAGAAGAAGAACGTGCGCCAGGTCGCGAGGGCTTCCTGAGCCAGGACACCCGAGCCCGATACCGTGCCGCTCAACGCGGTCGTCACGCGCTCCACCCACTGCGGGGCGTCCGGATCGGCGCAGTCAGGAACCTGAGTGTCGTTCGTCTCTTTTGAGAAGTTGATGCCGCGGGACGTGAGGCCGCAGGGGGCGGCGAACACTTCGGGGGTGGCACCATCCCCGATCAGAATGAGCAGCTTCGCTGCCGATACGGTGGTAGGCTTTGCCATCGCAGATATCTCCTGGCTGGGTTTAGACGCGCTCGATGAGCGCCCGGAAGCTGATGCGAGCGCGGGTCAGCAGCCCGTCGCCACCGTCCCCGATCTGGGTGTCACGGTGGCGAAGTTCGACAAGCGCGTAAGGCTCATCGAGAGGAATGTCCTGCTCATGCAGCGCATCGCGAACGAGGCTCGCAATCTGGGACGCCTGAACCTTGCCTGGGGTGTCGGACCAGACATCGACATCCCCATAGACCTCCCAGGCATCCCCGCACGACGTGCTGTCGTCGATCTCCTGGAACTGCCGCAGATGGACGTAAGGCAGGGTTTCGCCCGCATTCACCCGGTCTAGCACTCGGCTTCCGACGAGGGCCTGCAGGGGAGCGGTGCTGCGCAGCGTGGTGTTGATGCCCTTCTGCAGGGCAAGAGCCGCGCTCATTCGGAGGCAACCTTCTTGATAGCCTGTTTCGTGGCGCGGGTGATACGGCCTTTGACGCGCCGGCGCAGCGCCCGGTAGGCAGGATAGAAGAAGGGCCTGGGCTTCGCACCAGGGTGCGAGACGCTCTCGATCATGCGGCCATAGACGTTCAGGAGCCCGCCCGGGCGCTTGGGCCGGATCTCGTGCGGCGCCGTGCCGAACTCGACCAGGCGGGCGTACCAAGCCTTGTCATCGCCGGCCACTATGTGCACGGTCAGGTCCGGATCGTTCCCTTCTGCCGCACTCGCGCTCATCCCACGGACATTCGCGTTCTCCGGGGTATAGCTTCCCTTCACCGCCCGAATGGAGTTCCTCAGGTCGCCGCTCTGCTTTGGCGCAAGCTGCTTCTGCAGCGACACGATGTCATTCGCTCCAGCCTCGATCGCAGAGGCGATATCCTTGCGGATCGCCTGCGGAATGGCCGCCATCTTCTTGAGTAGCCGCTCCCGGCCGCCGATCTTGCTCATGCCGAGCCTCCTGCGGTGCACATCATGGTGATGTACTCGCGCCGGCGCTCCATGTCGGCAGCCGTCTGGATGTTGTAGGTCGTCCCGCTCCGGGCATCGACAGCCCGCCATTCGGGCGTGATGGTCGCCGTCTGCGAGTCGTAGCGCACGAGGATAAGCGCCGGTTGCGTGCCCTGAAGCCGAGACGCGATGACCTGTTCCGAACCCTTCAAGGGCCGGATCTCGGCAGCCCGCTCGAATTGGGGCGTCCAATCCGAGACGGTGTTGCCATAGCCGTCATCGGCCTCCGCCCGCTTCTCGAAGCGGATACGGTCGCGCAGGGCACCTGCAGACATCAGCCCTTGGCCTTCGCCTTGGCTTCGGTCTGAGCCGGGGCAGCCTCCCCCTCAAGCACCCCGGCTGCTTTCGCTGCCTCGTAGTGGGCTTCCGGGATCAGGCCCTCAAAGCCCTTCTTGTAGGCGACCTCTTTGCCGAAGCTGACGCGGTAGTCGTAATCCTTCGCGAACTTTGCCTTTTGTGCCATGTCAGGCTCCTCTGCTGATGGTGCGAGCAACCTCAAGGAGCGGCACGCCTGTGGCATTGGCGAACCGCTGGATCGCCAGCACGGCCGCTTCCTCGAGGTAGTGGATCTCTGTTGCCGGGGCTCCGCTTGCCACATCCCGGAGCGTCGGGGAGCAAGGCAGGCCGAGCCAGTAAGCGAGAAGGGAATGGGTCAGATCGTGGTCGCGGTTCATGGCAACTGCGTCCCGGTAGCCGAGACTCCTGGCGGTATCCGCCTGTCCGGGCTGTTCGGCATGATGGGCGTGGACTTCCTTGCCGTCCGCAAAGCGCGTGACGGTATAGCCGTCGTGCGTGGTGACGGCGACGGAGCCGAGGTGGACCGGCATGATCAGACCCCGAATACCCGATAGGGAGCGAGCAGGTACTTGATCGCCGGATCCTCGGTGAGGTTCTCGGGCACCATCTCACCGCGGCTTGCGAAGAGTTGGCCAATCATCAGGAGGATGGCCTGCCTGATCGGCTCGGGAACGCTCTCGTAGCCGGCCCGATAGCGGATTGTCACCGCCTCGGGGCCATAACGCAGCGAAGGCCAGGACGCGCCACCGGTAAGCCGGATGCCGCCCTGCCCACCGATCCCGAAGGCCCGGTAATTGGCCGGGGCATAGGTCTGCTCGGCCCCATCCGTGTCGATGTACTTGACCGATACCACCTCGATCAACGGGGGCTTCGGCAGGCGAATGTCGAAGCCCCAACAGATATCGTCCGAGCCGATGCGGTAATCCCAGGTCGTGGCTCCAAGAGTCCGCTCCAGCCGCTCCGAGACAGCCGTCGTCGCGGCCCCGATGAGGGCCGTGATATAGGCGTCATCGTCCGTATGCTCGACGCGAAGGTGGTGCTTCGCATCTGCCAGAGAGACGACCGGAGTGGATGGAGTGACTGGGATCAGCACGGATTAAGCCTTGGCCTTGGAGGCGCCTGCCGACTTGTTGGCGACGGCGGGAGCAGCCTTGTTCGCGACTTTCGGGACAGCCTTTTCGCCTCCATCCGTCGCAGCGCGCACGGCGCCCCTAGCCTTGAGCCGGTCGAAGTCGGCTTGGCTGAACTCGCGTTCGGTGCCTTCCGGATCGCCGTCGAGGGGTTTGGTGAGGATAGCTTTGATCGTGGCCATGTGGGGTCTCCTCTCAGTTCATAGAGAGGGCAGCGTGAGCCGCCCTCCTTGATGAACCGAACGGGTTACGCAACGCGGCCGAGGTCGCCGTAGACGAGGGCCTCTTCGCGATAGATGGCAAGGGCGAGTCGCTCTTCCGCGCGGATCGTGACCTTGTTCTTCACGAAGTTGTCCTGATCTTCGGTAGACACCTCTACCGTCGCGTCCTGACGGTCGAAGATCTGCGCTGCGAGGTCGAATGCGCCGACGAGGAACTTGTCCACGCCCATCGCCTGGGTCGGCACCACCGGCAGGCCCCAGAGTGTCGGATTAAGCGTGCCCTGCGGGTTGCCGATGAGATAGCGGCCATCGCCATCCTTCATCATTTCGATGAAAGCCCAATCGATCGGGTTCAAGACGATGCCGTTCGGCGGGTACTCGGCAAGCGCCACCTGAAGCATTCCCAGGCGCACCGTGTCGATCATCTGCCCTGCGGTGAGCCCGCCGGGAGCCGCGAACGGCGTCGCTACCGTCACAAGGCCTTCGAGGTTCTGGCCGGTGCCGCTGCCATTGAGAAGCTGGTTCTCTTCGACATAGGCAAGACCATACCGGAGGCGGTTGTCGATCATCGAGCGGAGGCCGGGGGCATCCGCAAGGATCTGGACCGAAGCACGCATCCAGTGTGCGATCGTGCGAACCGGGGCGGTCGCCTCCTCGTACTGGATTTCGGATTGGGGCTTCAGAGCACCTTCAGCGACCGGAGCCGCATTGTTGGTGAAGCCCTTTTCCTTGTCGTACTCGATCGAGTTCGACCCGGTGTTGCCCTGAGCGAGCAGCGCGCGGATCGTCAAGCGCCGGCGCGGCAGCTCGACAGGGGCCGCCCGGTCCGGGCGCACAAGAGTGCCCACGGAACCGGGGGCATCGGTCGTAAGAGACGTAATGTCCTTGACCTCGACGATATGACGGCCGCGCGGGCGGGTCTGACCGGCGAACGCCTTGAAGCCTTCGTCCTCGACGAACCGCTGTCCGGCAGTGCGCTCGCTGTCGCTCTGCTCGCGGCGGCGAGCAAGCTTCTGCTCCATCTCGTCCAAGCGGGCCTTAGCCTCGTTCATACCGAGGATGGCTTGGTCAGCAAGCTCCTTTGCCGTGGCTGCCATCGGCACGCCTTTCTCGGCTTCAGCGAGCGCCTTCTCGGCAATCTCCTTCACCTTGTCGTGCTTGGTTTCGAATTCGCGCTTGACCTCTGCGGCCAGTTCCGCCGCAGTCTTGTGTTCCGACATGGGAACCTCCTGATTTTGGTTGATGCTGGGCGTCAGCCCTTAAGGGCGCGCAAGAACGCGAGCCCTTCGTCAGCCGCTTCGGCAGGTTCCCCCTGCCCCTTCAGGTGGAGGCGTGCGGCGCGCTCCGCCTGCGAGTTGGAGAGTCCTGCGGCGTGCCGCATGAACAGCTCAAACTCTCTTTCAGTCAGCCGGTCCCCGGCTGCCAGTTTGCTCTTAATCTGGTGTATGGCCTCGGCCTTCACGCCATCGACTAGGGCGTTTCGGTTGGCGGGCCAATTGACCACCGATACTTCGCGAAGGTCGATTTCCTTCAGATAGTAGACGCCCTTACGCTCGGGGTCCGGCTCGATGCCACCCGAGGGGATCACGTAGCCAATAGAAAGGCCATTTACGCGGCGTTTCTTCAAGGCGCGATGAACCCGCGCGCCTTCTGGGTCGTCAAGGTCGAGTTGGCCTTTGACGCGTAGTCCCTTCTCGTCCTCTACCATCTCGATCCAATCGCCGATGGGGAGTTCGTCCGCTTTGTGCCCGAAGAGCATGGAGGGCATGGACTTTTCGGCGGTGTACCGTGCCAAGGTCTTCTTGAATGCGCCGGGAAGAACAATGTCCCCGTAGGCATCCGGCTCGCCGAAGACCGTGCTGGCGTAGCCCACAAAAGTGCCGTCCTGCTCCACCTCCTCAGTGGAGAAGCCGAAAGACTTCTTGAACATTGAGAGTTCTCCTAGACCAAGAAGAGGCGCTGTGCCTTTTTCTTGATGTTCTGCTCCGCCCATAAGGGTTGCAGATTGGTCAGTGCCCATGCCGCCCGAAAATCCGGGTGCTCTGCGCTATCGAAACTGAATGAGGCGAGCGGCAGACGATGATCTAAGTGCCAATCGCCCATATTGTGCCAGCCCATGCCGGGAAGGAACTGCCGCTCTAGATGAGCTTTCAACTCCTCAACGCTATAGCCGACCAATTCAGACCACGAGCGCCCGCCCTTGCCAGATTTGAGGGTCTTGTGAATGCCTGCACGAACGCGAGCATTCAGCCTTACCTCTGGGGTCGCACTCTCGGCCTTCTGGCGGCAGGATCGGCAGCAAAACACCTGCCGTTTAGCCTTCACCGGGAACCCGCCCCCGCAATGACGGCAGGTGCGATGCTCCCCGGATATGCTCGTCGCTGTCGGATTCCTCAGATAGTAGTGCTCAGACGGTCCTGCTTCGCGGGCTTCCGCCCTGCACGGATCACAGTAGCGCACCCATGCCTTGGTTGTGACGAACTCCGTCGAGCAGCCGCAGCATTTCCTTTGCTTCTGCACCGACCTATCGCGCGGGTTCGCCGCATCATACTTTCGAGCCGAGGCCAACCGCGCCTGTTTGGCGCATGCCTCACAGAACTTCTTTGTCCGTCGAATGCCTTGGATTGAAGCGGCGCAACCCTCGCAAACGAAGTTGCGGAGCGCCCTCGGCGCGTCTAAAACAGTGTCAGCCATTGTCGATGTTCCTGCATCGTGATGGTCAGGCCCGGCTTGGTGTTCCTGCACCTTGTCGGGCCGCTTTATTCTTCTACCACCCCTTGGGCTTGCCGTGAATCGCTGATCGCGTCTTTCAACGGGATGTCCTGCATCTGCACTGTCACCACATCGCCGCCCTCAATCGGCGGCAGGTTTTCGAGGGCCCGGCACTCGTTGCGGGTCGCAATTCCCATCCGGATGGCCCGCTCATAGGCGTTGTACCGGCTCTCCGTGTCGCCGCGCAGCAGCCCCTCGAAGTTGAACTCGATCGTGATCCCTTGAATCCGCCGCTCGGCCAGGGGCACAAGCTGTTTCAGGAGGGCCTGTTCGATACGCTTCAGGCGCTTGCGGAGGGTGAACTTCTGGAAGCCGAGCACGTCGACTTCCTTGCCCGTTCCCCAATTCGAAGACTTGTCCCCAAAACCCACCATGGCGGGGGGCACCCCAAACAGACGGCAGATTTGCTCGCCACTGAACTTGCGGCTCTCCAACATCTGAGCGTCCTGGGGGTTGATGGAGAGCTGGGTCCACTTCATTCCGTTGTCGAGCAGCATGGGGCGCCCGTTGCGCAGTGCACCGACATACTTTTCTTGGAGCAGCTTCTCGAGCTGTTCGCGCTGCTCCTTCGTCAGGGCAACCGTATCAGACGTGCTCAGGATACCGCTTGGGTTCACCCCGTTCTGGAACATCGCTCCAGCGGCCGTCTCGGCCGCGATAGCATCCTCGAATACACTCCGACAGGCGGAGAGCGTCGAGACGCCCGAGAGAGCGTCACCCATCGCCCCGCGGATATGGAGCACCTGCTCGCCAGACTTCACGACGCGACGGCCGTCTTCTGTCCACTCGTATTCGAGGCCGCCATTGTCCAGGCGGCGCACCCGCACCAGATCAGGCCGGATCGGGTGCAGGGCATTCAGGGCCCCATCCGAGCGCCGCTCGATCAGGGCGTAGGCGTTGCCTTGCAACTCGATGGCCGCCGCCATGAACTCCCAGAAGTCTACGGCCGTCTGGTCATAGTTCGGGCTGTCGTGCAGCACGAAATAGAGCGGGTGATCCCGGGCGACGCGACGGATGCCATTCGCATCCGTCCTGTAGACCATGAGCGGCAGCGAGGCGATAGTGCCGGCGATGAGCTGCACACAAGCCCAGGTGGCAGATAGGCCAATAGCTGCCGAACCACTTGCCAGGCGAAGGTCGCGATAGTCCGCAAGCGTGACCTGATTGGTGACGAAGTTGTTACCGTTCTCGGTCGAAGCGAGCCCGGATCGCCACGGCTCAATGTCCTTCTTGCCGGTCATCCGGAGCGCTCGTTTTAGCCAGTTCATGCGTAGCTCGCGATCCAGGCATCGAGGTCCATACCAGCAGCGCCTTCGTAAGAAGCGGCCGCACCCACGGCCATGCAGAGGGCAACGGCGCAGTCAATCTTGTTCACGGCTCGCTCCTTCGCGAGCCAACGATTGCCCCAGCGGTCCTCATCCGTCACCGCGCTCATCATGGCGGAGATCAGAACCGGGTTCTTCTTCAGCCGGATACGGCCTTCCAGAATGGCGTCTTCCAGCTCCCGAACCGACCCGGGCATCCAGAGGCCTTCCGGTTCGCGATCCGCCGCCTCAGCCGCGGTTCTCATCGCCTCGTTGGGCTTGCCCTTCTTCGTGCCGCCCTGCGGGTGCTCCACGAACTCGACATCGATGCCAAGAGCGGCGCATTCCGGTTCGAAGCCACGGCGGAAGGCATAGCGGTCATAGGCCACACACTCGACCTTGAAGTCATGGGCGTATTCGGCCAATGCCTGCGCAACGTGGTCGTACCGGATGCTCTCACCCTTCGGGGCGTGGATGTGCCCCGCCTCAGCCCACTGCCGGTACGGCGCCTTGTCTCTCAAGGAACGGGCGTCCATGGTATCGCCAGGGGTCCAAGCCTCGATCCAGGCGTCATAGGTCGGCTTGCGAACCGTCTGCCTCTGACCGTTGCGTTCGGACGTGATCTCAACCTCTCCTGTCTTCACAACAGCGGCCAAAGCCGTGATGTCCCGGTTCTGGGACAGGTCGCAGCCGATCCAGACTGGCTTGCCGTGATGTTCCTTCGGATCGAAATCAGCAATGGCAGGCTCAAGGGCGGCTCGTGTCATCCAGGCCGTATCTGCATCCGTCCACTGGCAGAAGTGCAAGCGGAGGATGCCGTTCAACTTGCTCGGCATGGCCTTGGCCTGAGCGACGACGCCAGCCAAGTACTCCTCTGTGATCGTCACTCCCAGCAGTGGATTGGCCTTGATCCAGCAGGACGGATCGTTCAGGGGATCATCCCCAGGATCGAGAGCGCACACATAGGAGAACGTGCTGTCGTCCAGAACCTCTCCCAGGTAGTGGGCATCGTCGTCCTTGGCGTCGATGTTACCCGCCGCCACCCTTACCGCATGCTCGTGCTCGGCCCAGCAGATCGAATTCCGGTCGGACCCGCTGTTCGTGATCATCAACAGGAGCGGTTGCCGGCGAAACTTGAAGCCGCGCTCCAGGATCTCGATTATACCGCCATCGGCATGCTCGTGCACTTCGTCCACGAGGGCGAAGTGCGGGCGCGGCCCGGAACCTGTTTTCTTCGTCTCCCTTGAAACAGGCCTGAAGAACGACCCTTTGGGCAGATACGCCAGGTTATACTCCCGGCCCGGCCCTCCGCTGCGCTTCAGCCGCCTGTCGAGGTCGGGCGATTTGTCGACCATCTTGACGGCATCGCGGAACAAGATGCCAGCCTGCTCCTTGGTCGCGCCTGCGGAGTAGATCTCGGCACCAGCCTCTCCATCAGCCGTCAGGCCATAGAGCCCGATGCCCCCCGCGAGTGGTGACTTCCCGTTCCCCTTGCCCTGCTCGATGTAGGCCCTGCGGAACCGGCGCCGCCCGTCCAGTTTCTTCCAGCCGAACAGCGAGCCGATGATGAAATCCTGTGCTGGCTGCGACCGAAACGGCTTGCCTTCGAACTGCCCCTCGCTGAGCCGAAGCTTCTCCTCAAAAAACCGGAGGGCCTTGGCTGCGGCGGACTCATCGAAAACGATGTCATCCCGCTTAAGGTCGTCCAGATGACGGCGGCAGGCATTCCGAACGTGGGGCCCCGCAATGATATCGCCCCTGGCGACGGCCTCTGCATAGAGGGTAGCGCGGTCAGTCGTCGAAGAACTCGTCCTTGTCATCTTTCTCGATGTCGCCGCGGTTCCGCTCGTCGGTCAGACCGAGCTCGCTCATGTAGGCCCGCATCTGCCCATGCTTCGAAGCCGGGAAACTGGTCGGAGCGAACCGGAACTCCTGCCACAGCTCGCAGAACGCGATTGCTGCCGGCTCCCGCGAGGCATCAAGCCACGACGCCGGTTCGATGTATCTCTTCCATGCCGCCAGAGCCTCGCCCTTCAGGTGCTTGGGTCTGGTCAGCTTACCGAAACTCTGGATAGATGCCTCTGCCGCCTCCTTGACCTTGCCTTCATCACCGTGCCGCGTGGTCCGGTGAGTGCCGTCAATGATACGAAGATGCGCTGGTTTCGGCTTGGCTCCACGAGCCGCCATAATTCAAACCTCAGAACATTAATCTGGCTTTGTGAGAAGTTTTGGTGGGGCGCCGGTGCATGGGCGAGCGGCCCTAAGGTTTTGACTACCCCCCCCCGCGTGCTCAGAGGGGCCACCCATCCTCACCTACAGCCTGGAACCGGCCTCGCTCCTCTCGCTGCTTGTCCCTGTTGTGATGGGGGTCGCAGAGGCTTTGGAGTTCGCCTTCCCAGAACAGGATCGGATCGCCTCGATGGGGAATGACGTGATCGGCTACTTTGGCCGGGGTGATCCTGCCCTCTGCCTTGCACTTGCGGCAAAGGGGTTCGACCCTGAGCTGGTTCTTGGCCCTCTTGCGCCATCGGGCTGTCCAGTACCAGCGGCGCCAGGGCTTCTCCTCAGTGCGCTTGGCATCGTGCTCTCTCTGCCTTGCTCTGTGATCCAGGGGCTTGGGCATTCAGGGCAGGATCTTGCCAATGCTCAGGGCAAAGATCAGGAGGATGCCCCAGGAAAGCACTCGGAACGGGGCCATGCTCTCTGCCTTGCTTTGAGATCGGGAGGACGGGGCATTCAGCGAGACGAAGCCATGCCCGCAAGGAAAATGACAATGATGAGGACGGTGATCAGCGTGGCGATGTCCATGCCCTACCTCAACAGCCCCAGCCTCTCAGCGATGCTCTCTTCCACGTAGAGGTTGGGGCTGATCTCGATCATGAGACAGCCGTCGTCTCGGATGTAGGATTTGCGTTTATCTGCCATTAGGTTGAGGGCGTGTTCAGAACGGAGAACAATGTGTTTGCGTGGTTCTGCAGAGCAATCGGGCTTGCCCTCGCCCTAGCGATCGTCATCCCTGACTATAAGAAGACAGGAGATCTCATCACGGCCATCGTATGGCTCTGCTTCTTTTTGGTAGCCTTTGAATTGCTGTATTGGCTTAGCAAGCTGGAGAGCCTTGGCGCATCTGCGATGATGGAGAAGATAAAAGCCTTTTTCGGCCTGAAGCCCCGGTGAGGGAGCCCCGCGCGATCATCTCGCCGGGGCTGATTTCTTGCAGGCTTCGCACTCTGAGGGACAGCGGCCGTGGCTCCATCCCTCTCACGCGGTCGTAGCTCAAAGCCCAATCGGGCGAGCACACTGCACCACAAGAATATGTGAAGGTATAACTAGCATCAGGCAGCTAGGGTTTCAAGCTTCTCGAAGACGTTTGTCAACAAGAGCTTCTCCCCTTCCACGAGACCGGAATGGATCGCCGGGAAATGTCCGAGCACTTCACCCTTATACCACAGGGCTGCCACGAGAGGCGGCCTGATCCGGTCGGCAAACCTTTGGAGCTGCTTGACCCCGAACGGCCCCATGACGCGGTAGAACGGACGCTCCTGCACCATGCGAGCGTCGCAGACGAGTTCCCTGCCCTCCTGGTCGATCACCGTGAACGGCTGATCCCCAGCCACGATCCTATCGTGATAGGCCCAGAGCTCCTCGTGGCCGCACTTGTCGGGCGTAACGCCAACGAACAGGTATCCCGCAGCCGGCCTCTTGCCGACTTCGTACACCCTGCCCCGCCGGCGCACCATGTCCGTGTCGACGGGCCGGTAGGTCGTGAACCCGGCCTGCTCCAACCCTCTCTGGACCTTCACCTCGGTCTTGGCGTTCACGCGGACCACGTACCACTTCCGGCTCTCGTCAATGACGACCTTGAGCCGCTCCAGGCGGATGAAATGCGAGGGCGTTACCTTCGGGGTTTCGAGGTAGCGGCGGTGTTTCTTGCGGCGGTTCTTAGCCATGTGCGGGGGCTCTCACTGGTTAAGGGTTAGCGGGGATCGGCAGACAGGGCGAAGCGGGGGGAGTTCGTCATGCTGCTGCCTTTCGTTCGATGCGGGGTGCGGGATGGGTCATGCGACACCCCATTGCTGATAGATCTCCCTGACGGGCCTCCCCAGCGCCTGAGCGGCCTCGCGCGCCTTTCTGCGGAGGCTGGAGCGCTTGCGGTTCTGCCGGTACCATTCGGGGTCCGCTTCCACCTTCTTCCGCCAGGCCTCGGTGCTGGCGCCCTTGCGGCGCGGTTTCATGGTTGTCGGGACCTCGCGGCTCTCAAACGTCGGGAAGCGCTCCCCGCATGCCTCGCACTGGCGAACGCGCTTCACGACGTGCGGCTTGGGATGCCGACTGTCGACGACGCGGGTCTCTCCTCCACACCTGCAGATCATGCGGCGGCCCTTCCGTAGCCATGGGCCGCCAGGATGTGGGTCGGGATCGAGCAAGCTGGATCGTCAGGCGGCATGCTCCACTTGCCGTAGGACCAGTGCCGAGTCCGCTTGTAGCCCTCAATGGCGCGGCTCCAAACCTCATCGGTGAACACGTTGTCTTGCTTGGGCTGCGCAGGCTTCCGGTCGCGCTCGACAGCCGCCATGATCTGCGGAACCACGTTCTCCCAGGAGAACAGCTTGCGGCCGGCGGCGTGGGCGTTCTTCGCCTCCTCGTGGATGACCGGCAGAACGTGCTTCTCGAAATCGGCTCCGGCTTCCAGGCATTCGAAGATCGGTTGAAGCTTCATCGAAATGCGGATTGGCCAATCAACCCCAGGCGGCAATTCAGCCAGCATGCGGGCTTGCATGTTCGCGGGCACGCGCCCGCGCTCTTCCGTAGGAAGTATAGGTGTAGGTGTAGGTGCTTTCGGTTTGCTTTTCTCCTGAGAACCATTTGCTTTCTCTGGTTCTTGGTTTTTCAATGACTTAGGGCGACCGCCTTGCTTTCCGGCGTTGCGTCTCTTCTCAACTTTTTCTTCAACGAATTGACGCTCGCGAGAGAGCCTCGACTGAAACCAGCGACCGTTCTCAAGCCTCCAAAACGCCATCACGGCAGCCTTCAACGAGGCCCACTTCTTCGGTGTGACACCGAGCATGCGGGACAGCTTCATGTCGTCATCCGGCAGCCCGCAATCGGGGGACCGCCAGGCGAACATGAGGAGCCGCAGGTACGCGCCATGCTCCTCGTTGGTCAGGTGGGCCGTGTCGGCAATGTAGGCGTCGGTGAAGAGGGGGAGTGAGGGATACTGGCTCATGATCAATACTCGCTGAGCTCGGAGACGGCGTTGCAGTTGATGGCGCAGAAGAGGCGAGCGCGGCCGGTCGGGCCTTGACGCTGCTTGAGGATCTCGATCTCGATCACATCCCGGCTGGCTTCCAGCTTGGCGAGGTCTTCAGGGGTCGGGTTGGCCTTGTGCTCGAGATAGTAGGCTTCTCGGTAGAGCCCCATGACCATATCGGCATCCTGCTCAGTCGAGCCGGAATCACGGAGGTCGGACAGAACCGGGCGTTTGTCCTCGCGCTTCTCCGTTTCACGAGAGAGCTGCGACAGGACCAGGACGGCAGCGTTGAGTTCCTTAGCGAGGACCTTGATGGCTCCAGTGATCTCCGTCAGCTCCTGCACACGGTTGCCGGAATAGCGTCCTGTGGCTTTGATCAGACCGAGGTGGTCAATCACAACGACGGACAGGGGAATGCCCTTGCGCTCCATAGACGCGCGGGCCTGCCGGGCGCGGGCCGCGATTTGTGAGATGGTGAGCCCCGGCTGCTGCTCGATGACCAGCGGGAGCTTGCTGAGGCGCTTCTGGGTCTCCTGGAGAGCCCAGATATCTTCGTCACTCAGGTCCTTGCCCTTGGCAATCTCACGGTAGCTGATCGGGTTCTTATCCCGCGGCGAGAAGGCTGCGGCGGCAAGAGCCCGCTCACCGAGCTCTTGCGCGACCATCTCGAGCGACACGAAGTAGACGCCATGCCCCGCCTTGGCGGCATTGAGAGCCAAGGCAACACCAACTGTCGTCTTGCCCATCCCAGGGCGGCCGGCGAGTACGATCATTTGGCCCGGGCGCATGCCAAGGGTCATTCGGTCAAGGCTTGGAATGCCATAAGGCGCCCCCCGTTCAAGACGGCCTTCCCGGGCCGCCACGGCAGCATCAATGGCCTGCTGGGAGGCCGATCCGAGGGTGACACGCTTCAGGCTTTCGTGGGTGCCGGAGGTGGCAACCAGATCGAGTTCCTCGATCATCTGCGCGGCATAGCGGGAGGGATCCTGCACGGCGCCAGAGGTCATGGCCGCCACGCCGTCACGGCAGGCTGCCAGAAGCTTGCGCATCATGGCAGCATGGCGAATAGCCCTAGCATAGTCCGGAGCATTCGAGACCGTCGTCGCGTGGGCATAGAGCCGCGCCAGGTATTCTCCGACCGTGATCCCCCCGAGGTCCTGATCCCCAATAGCAATGCGAACGAGCCGCCCGTCGATGTTCTCGCCAGCATCCCGGCGCTCGCACATTGTGCGGAAGATCGTGGCGTTTACCTGCTCGTGAAAGTCATCGGCCTCGACGATACCGCGCACGCGGTCGATCACGTCGGTGTTGTGGAGAATGGCCCCGAGAAGACCTTGCTCGGCAGAGAGGGCGTGTGGCTGTTCGATGTAATCGACAGTCTCTGGGCGCATGGTCAGCCTGCTCGCCTCTGGAGGCTCTTGACCTCCCCTGCCCGGTCCAGCGACTCGCGTTGATCTCCGCTCATGAAAAGATCGAGCCACCGGCGCCATGCCTTGCCAGCCGCAATCCCATCCTCGACAGAGAGAGTGGCTTCCGCCTGCATGCGGGCGGCACAGTATTGAGCCCAGGTCTCCTCAATCCGCCGCTCTCGCAGGGCTTCGAGGTCAATGACGCGCTCGGTCATGCCGCGCTCCGTTGGCTGCCGCCGTAGTTGCTCTCACGGCGGACGGGTTCGTTCAGGAGGTGAAGGCGATCCAAGCGACCGGCCATGTAGCCGAGGCAGGCAGCAATCCGGCGCAGGCGCTTGGCCCTGTTTTCTAAGGCTGTCATAATCTCAGGCTTGGCACCCAATTGTTTCAGCGCACTCAACGACTGCTCTGACTCTTCCGCGATGCGCTCAAGGAGCATGGCGTCGGCTTCCATGGCTTCGAAACCGGACAAAGCCTCTGTGGGATATGGAAAGCGCCTCATGCTGCTGCCTCGTCGAACTTGGAGGCCTCATCGCCCCAGGTGTCCCATCCAGACCGCTTTTGACGGCTAAATAGTTCCAAGCGCCGTGCGGTCGGCATCAGCGCCTCGGCGGCGGCGAAAGCCTCGTCAGGCTTGCGGGAGTGCTCACGAAGGGGGCCTTCGATCACCGTACGCACGTTTCTGGCGGTCTCAGGATCGCCATTGGTGGCAAGCAGGAAGGGCTCAGACGCGCACCGGAGGCGGTAACCGGTGCCAAAGGCTAGCCCGCCATTGACGGTGCGCTTCACCCAGACGCCGGATGTGACGAACCGTAATCCCCAGGCGGCGATGACTTCCAACTGCTGTGGGAGCATCGGATGGGTTGCCCAGAGCCAAAGCACGCAGTCACGGCTCGCGAGATGGCCGACGGGGAGCGCCTTGATCTCGTCAAGCGTCATCGTCGAATAATGCGACTCGGGGCTTTTGTGCTTCTTGCCGGCGAGGCTCCACGTGTCGAAGCGCCACGGCGGGTCAGCCATGATCAGGTCATATGAGAAAGGGCGCAGGTCACCGAAGGGCCAAGTCATCAGAACTCCTCTACCTTCCACCCGCCGCCCTCTTTCTTCGGAAGCACTTGGGCTGCGATGAACCGGAAGGGATAGAGATCAGCGGCGACCTTGATCTTCACGCGGGCGTCGTCGGTCCAGAAGCCCTTGACCTCGTGCATTTCGAGGGTGCCGTCCGTGAGCATCACGGCGAAATCGACGGTCAGGAAGGTATTGTCAGCCAGCCGGAGCTTGAAAGCTTCGAACTTGTACCAGGCGACCTCACCCGCGATGCGGCGGAGCTCAAGGTGCGCAGCATAGGCCTCCTCGGTCTTGTTCATCTGACCGGTCTTGAGGCGACCAAGAGCGCGAGTGGAGAACTTCATGCTCAGCCCTCACGCGTACGCGCGGGCGCATGCGCATGCGAGGCTTCCTCGTAAGCCTGCAGATACAGGTCGCGGATGGCCTCACGCTCGGAGAGCTTCTCCGGGTCCTTCTGCAGCTTGCGGATGCGGGCGATGGCGTCACCCAAAGCCGTCTTGTCGAAGCCCATAGCCTTGGCCTCGGCATAGATGCTCTTGATGTCCTCCTTGATCTGGTCCTCTTCCGCTTTCAGGTTGAGGATCCGATCCATGAAGGATGTGACTGGTTCGGTGTTGGCGCCGTCGCTCATGCCGCACCGCCCGTCTTGCGCATCGGTACCGGAGCATTCAGGTCGCGCTTTGCGTCACGTCGAAACTCCGCGATCTCGATCTGCAGCTGCGCGGCGAGAGCCTCGAGCTGAACCAGCTCCACGGCATCGATGCCGTCCCTGCGGGCTTCCTGGAGCTTAACCATCAGGGCGCAGGCGGCGCGGGTCAGGTCGGTGGCATGCTCGTCGTAGTCCGCCTCCTGCTTGAGGGAGCGGTCACGCGGGACAAGATCGCAGTCGTGAAGATCCGCAAGGATGCGGGTGACGATGGGAGCGTTCGCCTTCGCCTCCAGATCCGCGATCACATCCACCGGAGCGTTGGTGGTCTCGTGCGGGCTGCCGTAGCGGGAGAGACGGGCCGGATCCACGCGGGTGATCTCGGCTGCCGCCTTCGGCCCCCCAACGTCCGGGTGCTTGATGAGCTCGTCTTGCGCCTTCTTCAGGCGGTCGTAGTCGATGCGGGCGAGATAGCGAGAGTTCATGCCACGTTCTCAGGAATATTTGCAGTGACGGTGGACAGGCGGGATGCGACAACAGCAGCCGTGGAAGCGGGGGCTGAAACAAAAGCGCGGGCGGCAGCGGGGCAAGGGAGTGTGCCGCCCGCGCTCCTCACATCGGCAGTTCCGGAGGCGGTGCCGATGGAAGGGAAAAGAAGGGCACGAACCGACGAAGCCAGATGGGCAGGCCGGCCCGTGCAGGTGCCATCAGCCAGGGAGGACACGCTGATGGAGGGAACGACGGGGAAAGGGGGCATCAGGCGGCCTCGCTCTGGGAGGGCGCCGGACGCGGAACATCAGAGGGCCATTCAGCGCCTTCCGGCCAGTTGGCAGAGAGCCATTCCATCACGCGGTCAAAAGTTCTGACCGTAAATCCCTGCCCTTCTGAGATCCGGGCAAAGAACGTGTTGTCGTTGAGCGCGCGCTTTCCGAGGGTTGCGGGCGTGACCCCCGTGGCCTCCTCGAACAAGGCGGCGCATTCAAAAAGGTGGGCGCGAAGTGTCTCTTCCATGCGGACAATATGAACGGAAAATTCCGTACATGCAACGGGAAATTTCCGTATCGCCACGCTTTTCGGAAAAGCGGATAATTCCGCCTATGCGACCACACAGCCCTGAACGACTCCGAGCCAACCTTTCCGCCCTGATTGACTCAAGGGGGATCGATCCGACCAATTTGGCGAGGAAGATTGGCCGCGGGCCGGACTACCTTCGCGACTTCCTTAAGGGGCGTAAAAAATCCCTAGGAGCTGCCGAGGTGACGGCGCTCGAGGAGGAGTTCGCTTTGAAGCCGGGATCGCTGTTCAAGTTTGAAATTGGGGAAGAGGACACTATCCGCAGGGTTCCGGTTGGCGAGGAGTTCGAGCCGGATCCGGAGTTCATCGAGGATCGCACGGCCCATGCGGTGGAAATCCGCATCCAGCGGGGAGACTTGAAGCCGGGAGAGGTGCCGGAACGGAATGTTGTAGCGGGGCTTGGCGAGGGCGGCCTCGCGCCTGGCGTGATGGTCGATGGGAAGGTTCTGGATGGAGTGCGGGCGGTGTGGCGGCTGCCGGTCGACTATTTGCACACCGAGCTGCGAGCCCGAGAGGCAGAAGTCGACTTCATCCCAGTCGACGGTGATTCGATGATACCGACTTTGCTGCCGGGGGATCGAGTCATGATCAACCGTGCTCAGACGGCACCCTCTCCTGACGGCCTGTTCGCCATCTTCGATGGCATCGGAATAGCGGTGAAGCGGCTAGAGGTCGTGAAGGGCAGCAATCCGGTCAAGATACGAATTAAGTCGGACAACCCGGCACATGGAACCGATGAAATTCTTGCCGAGGATCTGCAGGTAATCGGCCGCGTCGTCTGCAAAGTAACGAGGCTTTAGTTACCTTCTCACAGCCTGAGCGTTTCTGGGGGCCTATAAGGTCGGTGCTCTATGACCTTCAGGATCTCGTACTGAGATTTGAAGCCTCCGTCTGTGCGAACGGCAGTCTCTCTCACTTGGCATACCAAGAGATCTCCCTTTGCGAAGCGAGCAACTCCCGTGTCGATACGATCTAAGAAGTCCTCGTCCAAAATTGTGACGTTTCGAGCACCTTGCCCGTCATGAAGCTTCCATTTGTTGCCCGCTTTAAACGACAACGTAACTATCGAAAACACCTTGTTGTAAATAGAGGTGAATTCAGACTCAGAAGCTTCCGCGCTCAAGAAATGAACGCGCTCCGACTTATCAACTACTACTTGCTCACTTGCCTCGCTGGAGAACTTAACAATATCGATGCCGTCCTTCTCGAGAGGGGTCGCGATAGCCTTTTCGATCCCTGAGCGAACGATTGGATCGCGCGCAGCTTCAAGAACACCAGGGCCAACAATTATTTCAACATTCTCAATTGTAACTCTCGCCGCCCCGTTCGGTAGCGCTTCCTGCTTTTCTATTGGGCGACCTTTGCGCCACTTGAGAAACTTAACGACGCCTGCAGTTGCTGCGCCCGCAACTGTTCCTCCCATCAAGAGAGTTTCTACGACGGCCTTTGCGGTCTGTACGTCGTCTGTTTGGTAGAACTGCTTTATTATGGTCCATGCAAGACCAACGTCACCGTTCGTTACGGCGCTCATCAGGACCTCAAATGATCCTGTCTTCGTCGTACGAACTTTAAGGCTCACGTCCGCGTCAGGACCAAGCACGATCTTGCCCGTTGCCTTCACAGCTTGACCGAGGGCCAACAGAGCAGGAGCTAGATCGGTGACGTCGATCTCGCCGTCACGGACAGCTGGCCCGTCATAAGTCAGACTAAAGTAAGCTTGGGTCATCGTGGCCATGGCATAACCGGCAAGCCTTGCTGTGTCATTAAGATCTTAGCCTAAGAAAAGTGTCGTGATTGGCACTTGAGAGTTATTCTACTCTGTGGATTGCGGGGAACAAAACAAAAACATTTCTTCCGTATGCAACGGAAGGAAATTTCCGTTTTGAGGTTGACATACGGATTTTTCCGTGCAGACTTTGTCCATCCACTTCCACATGGATGGCCCACATGCCCCTCCTCCGCACCTTCCTCACCAACCTCGTTGAACTCTGCTGCCTCGGGATCTTTGCCGTGAGCATTGCCATGCTCTCGATTGGGATGGGGGCGTGAGATGGCGAGGAAGCTTTCCCTTATCAGAGATGATGTTTTTCAGATCATGACGAATAAGGGGCCTCAGACGGTGACGGGCCATCGCTACGGGGCTCTTGCTGTTCATGAAGCTTACGGCGGCGATGGGTACGTCATTACTCACATCCCGAGCGGCCTGAATTTCAACAGTGCTTACGGCTGGTTCTTGGACGAAGAGAAGGCCGTAGCAGCGATGTTAAAGGTCGCTGAGGTCACTGAATGGGAGAACCTCAAGCAAGAGGATACCCCGAAGTACGGACCTATTTGCCGGGATATTCTTCATGCCGCTGGTGGGCAGCATCCCGGTACGCGCTCGCCTATGCCAGAGGGCTACCGTTGGCAGCCTATCAATGGCTATCCAGGCTCGGCACCGACGGAGGCTGCATAATGCGCCAGCGCACCATCGGCTTTTCTGGCGCCATCCGCGACATGAAGAACGCCCGTCGCGTCGAGCTCACTCCCGAACAGCGCAAAGCCGCCATTGAGAAGCGGGCGAAGGAAGCCATCGAGGCTGCCAACAAGCGCCGTCGCTACTTCTCGAAGATCGGAGGCTGATCATGGCCGAAGTCATCCCGTTCCCGCTTGCTCCGTCCTTCCGCTGCCGTCTGGTTCACAGCGCGGACGTCGAGCAAATCCAGCAGATCCTTCGCGACACGTTGAAAGAATGCCCCGCCTGCAAAGGGCGCGGATCGTTCCTGCACAAGATCAGCGGCAGCCGGTTCGGCGTCTCTTCCTGCCCCTGCGGCGGCGATGACGAGAACCGCATTGATCTGGACGGACCTGATTATCCGGGAGCCGCGTGATGTCCTTCAACTCTCCCCGCTGCAAGGCCTTTTCGGAGAAGGTTGAGAACGCTCTCTGGATGCTCATCGGAGCCGTCGTCTTCGGCCTCTGGTGCTTCTCCCTCTTCAAGATCGTGGAGGCGCTATGAAGCGCGTTCCGGTCACTCCCCGCTATCGCGGCCCCATCACCCGCTACACCGAGAAGCGCCGCATCGACGTGATCGCGGAACTCTCCAAGCACTGCGGATGGGGCAAGCCCATCGTGAAGCTCCCGAAGGACAAGCACTGATGCCGAACTTCGATCACATCGCCTTCGGCGTCGCCGCCAGCCGGATCAAGATGGATGCCGACAAGCTGTCCAGGGCCGTTCACCTTGCACTCGTCTACGCCAAGGACACGGCACGAGGAGCCGGCCAAGCCGATTTCGACCTGCTCCATGCCGCCGCGTGCCTGGAGCTTGCCGCCCGGGATTGCCGCCTCCTGCATGCCAAGGTGCAGCAGCTCCGCGCCGATCAGAACAACCCTGCCCTCATTGCCGCGGAGTGAAGCCGTGAACGCCCAAGCCACGTTTTCTCAAGAGATCGCCACCGCCGCCTTTGTCGTCCAGGCGCTGAAGGATGCCGGGATCACGCCGGATGACCCCGATTTCGAACAGCTTGTCGAGAGCGAATGCGATGCTCTGGAACGGCTGCGCCGAATGCTCCGCGCCGCCCGCTGGGCCGAGGGGCAGGCCAAGGCCGCCAAGGACATCGAGGCGGAATTGAAGGAGCGCCGCCAGCGTTTCGAGAGCAAAGCCGAGACCCTCCGCGCCATCGTCAAGCAGGCGATGCAGACCCTTGGGTTGCCGAAGATCGAGGCTCCGGATCTGACCGCCTCCCTCACAAGCACCCGTCCCAGCGTGGTGATTGAGGACGAGGAGGCCATTCCGTCTCAGCTCTGCAAGATCGTCCGGACCCCGGACAAGGCGGCCATCAAGGCAGCTCTTGAGCAGGGCGAGGTTGTCCCTGGCGCGTCCCTATCCGCTCCGTCCCAGACACTCAGAGTGAGCCCCCGCTAATGAACACCACCGACAAGAAAATCTCCGAGGTGCTGGCCAAGTTCGGCGAACCCATGGCTGGAAACGTCTGGCGGGTTCAAGGAACGGCGGTGATCTATCACAAGGCGCTGGAGCGGATCGCAGCCCAAGCCAAGATCACCTTCGACGAGCCGACCATTATCCGCGCCGGGCGGGACGAGGCCGTAATCCGCGTCACCGGCCGCATGGGGGATCGTGCCGAGTGGTCGATCGGCGAGGCGCTGATCGGCGTCAACTACCGCGTCTCAGGCAAGCAGGCAGCCTACGTCTACGCCATGGCCGAGAAGCGCGCGAAGGATCGCGTGATCCTCAAGCTCATCGAGCTGCACGGCTATGTCTATTCCGAGGAAGAGGCCGACGAGTTCAAGCAAGAGCGCCCCGGCAACGTCGAGCAAGGGCAGGAACAGCGTCAGCCGGCCAATGATCGGCCGATGGACCCCGACAGCCCTGCAGGGATCGAAGCCGCCCTCAAGCAGAAGATCGACAAGTGCAAGACCATCAACGCGGTCACGGACCTGATGCTTCATGCCGACACGCAGAAGGATCTTGCCTGCCTCGCTGAGGGCATCCGCGACGGGGTTCGAGACCACGCTAAGGCGAAGCTGGTCTCTCTCGGCTGGCCTACCAAGAAGGCGCAGTGACATGACCACGGCACCGATCCTATACCAGTGGAACGGGGAAGCGATGGTTCCGCACCCGCGCTTCCGGGCCGAGTGCGACCGCTCCTTCGTGGTCGGCGAAAACTACCGCCTCGCCATCCATGAGGATCGCTCTCTCTCCAGCCATAACCACGAGTTCGCCTTCGTGGCTGAAGCCTGGGCTCAACTGCCCGAGCACCTGACGGAACAGTTCCGGACGCCGGAGCACTTGCGCAAGCGGGCCCTGATCGACGCCGGCTACTTCAACCAGCAGGAGGTCGATGCCGGGAGCCATGCCGCCGCCCTGCGGGTCGCCAACTTCCTCGCCTCCATGGACGAATACTCGGTGGTTGTCGTGCGCGGCCCGATCGTGGTTGTGCGGAAGCCCAAGAGCCAGTCCCGCCGTGCAATGGGAGCCAGGGAGTTTCAGGAGTCCAAGCAGGCCATCCTTGAGATCATCTCTGCCATGATCGGTGTTCAGCCGGAGACGCTGAACCGGAATACTGGAAGGGCGGCCTGATGGGCTACTTCATTCCAGAGGATGTCGGCACCACGATCCGCGGCGGTCTGTCCAAGACCAAGGTTCTCGCCATCTGGGAGCGCCATAAGGGCGTCTGCGTCAACTGTGGCCGGCCGATCGATGGCGCCCGCGACAAGTGGTTCTGCGAGCACATCAGAGCGCTAGAGCTCGGTGGCACGGATACGGAAGACAATCTCGGGCCGGCGCATTGGGAATGCAAGCGCGACAAGGATGCCGAGGATCACGCCAGGGCTGCTGAGGCGAAACGGGAAAAATGCGTCCATCTCGGGATCAAGGATCCTCACCGGAAGCCCTTGCCCTTCGGGCGCAACAGCAACTTCAAACGGAGGTTCGACGGGACAATCGTGGACCGCCGCACAGGCCAAGTCATCAGGGGCACTCGATGAACCAACCCATCCGCATCTGGCATATCTCCGCCTTCCCGGACGCTGAGCACACCGCCTTCCTGCAGGCCATCCATGGCGAGGAGACCATGGCGAGGGTCGATGCTCACAACGCCCGAGTCCTGAGCGCCTGGTTTGCGCATGGCCCTGCCTGCAAGCCCTTCACCCCTTCCGCTGTGCCGGCCGATCTGGCTGACCTGTCTCGCGTTCCTGCGGCCGAGCACGGCGGTTCACTTTCTGAGGAAGCTTGCGCATGACCGGCCAAAGAAAAGGGCCGCTGCGATCAGCGGCCCAAAGGTGGGACCAAGGTCCTTCCAGAGGGAACGACGCGAGCGGGAGGATACGTCGCGTCCGCCCCGAGATGGGTGCGCCAAAACGGGTTCGTTACCCTTCCAATAGCCAAGCTGGCATGCACTACACGCAAACGTCCTGCCATGCTTCCGCCAAATTTTATTACCCGCCGAAGGAAGCCCTTTCATGAGCACCACGGAAAACACGGCGAAGATGAGGGCTGAAAGCCCGAAGGATGTGAACCCTAATGTCTCACAAGGAGAGCATGCGGAGCTGGTGGGACACACGCCAGGGCCTTGGAAGTTCGAGGACTGGGACGGGTACACCCTCTGCGTCTATGCGCCGTGGAGCGACACAGTAACCCCTAACGCGAGTGGCTACGGTGATTATCGCGGCATCTACATTTGCAAGATTGAGCACCAGAACAGCAACGAATGCGTCAGCAAAGCCCAAGCTGTGGCCAACGCCCGCCTGATAGCCGCTGCTCCAACTCTACTTGCTGAGAGAGCGGCCTTCGCCGAGAGGGTGAAGGAGCTGGAGGCTGCGCGGGATGAAGCGCGAGACATCGTGGCTCTCGCCAACAACTCTGTATTCGGCTCATGGGGCTATTTCACGGAAGCTTCAGGCAAGACACTGGCCGAGGCCATTGAGGATCTGAAAGCATATGTCCGTGAGAACGCCACCCTCCGCTCAGAGAACGAGACGCTCAAGCGGGAGAGGGAGGAGTGGAGGCGTCGTTATCATACCGACGGTGTTTGCGAGATTAGCGCGGTCAACCCGAACGTCGCGTCATACATGGATCATTGGGAGCGCCGTGCTCTCGCCGCCGAAGCCCGCCTGGAGGCCATGCAAAAGGCGCTGGAGCCGTTCGCTGATGTGAGCGGCGAGGGCGACGAGGATTTTCCTGACGATACCAAGGTTATCGTCCAATTCGGTCGCACAACTCACTGCGCTCTGACCCTCGGCGATTTCCGTCGCGCCGCCCTCACAGGAGCAGGCCATGAGTAGGCTGACTGATCTTGTGCGGCAAACCCTGCAAGCCGCCCTGCCTCCAGGCGTTCCTCTGTCGTTCAGCGCTATCGTTTCGGCTGTTGCCGAGGGAACAGGGCGGAAGGCGACCATCCGAGCTGATCTTGTGATGGTTGACGGCCTGCCTGCCACTGTTCGGCTCTCACGATGGGCAATGGGCTGGTCGCATCAGTGGCTCAACCTCCCTGGTGGGGCACTCTCATTCGAGAATGGGAACTGGGTCCGCATCGGGCCAGACGGCGAACCGATACTTCCGCTGTTTACTGCCGCCGAAGCCTCCCGCACCGCCCTCAAGCAGGAGAAGGGGCCCTCCCATGACCAGTGATGTTCTCCTCGCCCTCAAGACAAGGCTGGAAGAGGCCAAGGGGCCGGATCGGCAACTCGATATGGAGATCGTCTGGCAACTACTTCTGCCAGAGGACAGCAAGCGGGTCTTCAATGGCGTCCGTCATGTTGAAAGCGGCTGGCATGTCGAACACGGCAAGACGTTCTTGCCATACGCAGACCGTTTCGAGGGATATGACCTAACCGCCTCCCTCGACGCCGCTCTCTCCCTCGTGGAGACGCTGTTGCCGAGTGCACTCATCACGATGGGGCAGACTTTCGACGGTATCTGGTACGTCAGCTTGGACGTGAATGCGGTCCATCGGGGGCAACATAGGCACCTTCCCCTTGCCCTCCTCCTCGCCCTCGTCAACGCCCTCATCGCCCAGGAGCAGCAGCCATGAGCACGAAGCTGAGAGAGAAGATCGCTCGGATTATCGATCTCGACGCGCACAGCTCGTGGCAGAGGCTCTACGACCTTTGCCTGCGGGATGGCGATGATGAAACCAAGGCCCGAGAGATAGCCGATTTCGGCTACGGCAAGTCCGTTCGGGCTTCTCAGGAAAAAGCGGACGCCATCCTCGCCGCCCTTGCCGCTGAAGGACAGGGGCGGGAGGGCTGGCAGGACATCAGCACGGCTCCGAAGGATGGAAGGGCCGAAATCATCGGCATCGACGGGTGCGGGCGGGTTTACAAGACTTGGTTCTTCGCCCCGTCGGGTCGGACGCAACAATGGCTTCGGGCGCACGATAGTGTTCCCTGGCACCCCACCCACTGGATGCCTCTTCCCGCCCCTCCCCCGGTCAGCGGAGAGGGTAGTTTGTGCCCTCCTTCGGGCCAAGGCCCTCATCGGGAAAGCTCAAGCAGCGTTGAGGCAAGCCGCCAGGTCGCGCCGCCTGAGGGAGGCGCCAATGGCTGAGAACACCGCCATCCAGTGGACCAAGCACACCTTCAATCCGTGGTGGGGCTGTACCAAGGTCGGGCCCGGCTGCGATCACTGCTATGCCGAAACCTTCGACAAGCGTGTTGGCGGCTCTCACTGGGGCACAGGCCAACCACGCCGGCTCGTGAAAGACTGGAGCAAACCGCGTCAGTGGAACCGTGAGGCCGCCAAGACCGGCGAGCGCCCATGGGTGTTCTGCGCCTCCATGGCCGATGTCTTCGACAACGAAGTGCCGGACGAATGGCGTGATAGGCTTTGGGATCTCGTGAGGGAATGCCAGAACCTGAACTGGCAGTTCGTGACGAAGCGCGTCGGCAACGTGGCCAAGATGATCCCGGCCGATTGGGCTGAGAACTTCCGGCATTGCGGGATCATCGCCACGGTCGTTCATCAGGAAGAGGCTGACCGGGACATCCCCAAGCTGGTGCGGCTCAAGCCTGCTACCCGCTGGATCGGCCTTTCCATCGAGCCTCAGATCGGTCCTATCGACCTCAGTCCTTGGCTGAATAGCCTCGATTGGATCATCACCGGAGGCGAGAGCGGTCACGGGGCGCGGCCCTACGATCCCGTCTGGGCAAAGAGCCTCATCGACCAGGGCAGGCGCACCGGAGTGCCCGTCTTCGTCAAGCAGATGGGCGCCAAGCCTGTGGGGCTCAAGCTCGTGGATGCCAAGGGGGGCAACGCGGGTGAATGGCCGCCTAGCCTGCAAGTGCGGCAAATGCCACGGATCGCGTTTGAGCCTCCGTCCGCAAACACGGCGAAGAGGAGCGAAGCGACGGATGTCACCCCCAACCTCCCCCAGGGAGAGTGAAGCATGGGACAGGCAGAGCATTCACGATTGCTGACCCGTGAGGAAGCGGCGGCGCACTGCCACCTCAGCCCGTCCGGCTTCTCCCGGTGGGTGGCCCAGGGCAGGCTCCCCCGCCCCCTCCCCGGCACGCGCCGCTGGGACGTGAGGGCCATTGACCGGGCGCTGGACAGATTATCCGGCCTATCCGACTCTGAGGCGGGGCAAAGCGCCTACGAGCGGTGGAGGGCCAACCGGAATGCGCGTCATGCTTAAGGGGATACACCGGGTACCGCGGCGGCTCGCGGACGGGACAAAGACGATCTATTACTATGCCTGGCGAGGCGGCCCGCGGCTCCGCGGAGAGCCGGGGAGTTCGGAGTTCCTCGCCAGTTATCAGGAGGCCCACAAGGGCCGCACAATTGCCGCGGACGGCACCCTGCACCAGCTCGTGACGGAGTTCCGCGGCAGCAGCGAGTACAAAAGCCTCTCGGATAGCTCCAAACGGGCTTATCAGACCTATTTGAACCTGATCGATGCCGAGTTCGGGGACCTCCCCTTGGAGGCTCTGACAGCCCCGGAGATCCGCGGCGACTTCAAGGCTTGGCGGGACGGCATGGCGGACACGCCGCGGAAGGCGGACTATGCATGGACGGTCCTGGCTCGGGTGCTTTCGGTCGCCAAGGACCGCGGCCGGATCACGGTGAACCCCTGCGAACGTGGCGGACGGCTCTACAAGGCAGATCGGAATGACCTGATCTGGACAGAAGACACCCTGCGTCGCCTCTTCACCGTCGCCTCTCCAGAGGTGATGTCGGTTGTCATTTTTGGGCTTTGGACGGGGCAGCGCCAGGGCGACCTGCTGCGCCTACCCTGGTCTGCCTATGATGGGAAGTATCTTCGCCTCAAGCAGGGGAAGACCGGCGCCCGCGTGACCGTGCCCGTGGGGGTGCGCCTTGCCGAGGAAATCGGCTCCTTGAAGAAGCATGGCACGATCATGCTTACCTCTTCGGACAAGACGCCCTGGACATCAGACGGTTTCCGGGCGTCATTCAGGAAGGCCTGCGCCAAGGCGGGGATTGGGGATCTGCATTTCAACGACCTGCGAGGAACCGCGGTCACGCGACTTGCTATCGCCGGAGCAACAGAATTTGAGATTGCGGCGATTACCGGCCACACTGTCAAAGATGTCCACTCAATTTTGGACCGGCATTACTTGAGCCGTGATGTCGTTCTGGCTGAAAATGCTATACGTAAACTTGAGGCGCACAACGCACAGGGACGGTCCAGCGCATGACGACGCGAATTCAACTTTATAAGAACCGCAAGCCCACCGACCTCTACGCTCTGGTTGATGACGACGTGGCCCATCACTTTCAGCAGCATCGGTGGTCAGTTCATAAGCCCAATGGCTCACGGACGATGTACGCCCGTGCCTCAATCCGCGGAGCGACCGTCTACATGCACCAGCTCATCATGGGGCAGAAGGATGGCATGGAGATCGACCACTGCGACGGCAACGGCCTGAACAATACCTCGGAGAATTTGCGGCACGTGACCCATGCCGAAAACATCCAGGCGATCCACTCCCTGAATGCCTATCGAACCTGGAAGGCAGGACGGAAACAGGAACGCACTTTGTAAAATGGCATGTAAACGGGTGTAAAACGGTCGACCCGTTCTATCCATCAACCCATCTAAGTGATTGATTTTATTGGTGGGTGTGCAAGGATTCGAACCTTGGACCCGCTGATTAAGAGTCAGCTGCTCTACCAACTGAGCTACACACCCGTCGCCGAAGCGAGTTCAGCGGCGCGTTGTCCGCTGAAGAGGCCGTGCGTGTAACAAACCGGGGCAAGCCTGTCTAGTCCCCGAAGGCGAGGTTTTCCGCCCCGGTTCGGGATTTTTCCGGGTTCAGCCCCTGTCGCCCTTCGAACCCGCTTCCGGGGCTTTTCCGATGCCGCACCGCTTCGAAGAAGGTCCCTGGAAAAGCCCAAGCTTGCAGGTTCGATAGCTTGCGCCGCCCGGCAGAGAAAAGGCCCGCCGGAGCGGGCCTGATCGTGTGTTACTCCGCCGCATGTTGCGCGTGCAGGCGGGCGCCCCGGCTCAGGAGCTTGTTGAGGGCGCCCAGATAGGCCTGGGCGGAGGCGACGAGCGTGTCCGGATCGGCGGCTCGGGAGGTGACGCTGCGGTTGTCGGCGGAGAGGCGAACCGAGACCTCGGCCTGAGCATCGGTACCTTCGGTGACCGCATGAACCTGATAGAGCTCCAGCACCGCCTCGTGGGGCACCAGGGCTTTGATGGCGTTGAAGGTGGCGTCCACCGGGCCGTTGCCCTCCTGCTCCTCGACCACGATCCGGTCATCCACCTGGAGCCGCATGGTGGCGCGCTGCGGGCCGCGGGTGCCCGCCACGATATGGAGCGAGACCAGCTTGATGCGATCGTGCGCCATGGCGATGTTCTGATCGACCAGCGCCTCGATGTCCTCGTCGTAGACGTGCTTCTTCCGGTCCGCGAGTTCCTTGAAACGCTCGAAGGCGTCCTGGAACTGGTTGTCGGAGAGGCTGTAGCCCAGCTCCTCCAGCTTGTTGCGGAAGGCCGCCCGGCCGGAGTGCTTGCCCATCACCAGAGAGGTCTTGGACACGCCGACGCTCTCGGGCGTCATGATCTCGTAGGTCTGAGCGTTCTTGAGCATGCCGTCCTGGTGGATGCCGCTCTCGTGGGCGAAGGCGTTCCGGCCGACGATGGCCTTGTTGTACTGCACGGGGAAGGAGGTGGCAGCAGATGCCAGCTTCGAGGCCCGGGTCAGCATGGTCGATTCGATCCCGGTCTCGTAGGGCAGCACGTCGCCGCGGGTCTTGATCGCCATCACGATCTCCTCGAGAGCCGCGTTGCCCGCCCGCTCGCCGATGCCGTTGATGGTGCACTCGATCTGCCGCGCGCCGCCTTCCAGCGCCGCCAAGGAGTTCGCGACGGCGAGGCCCAGATCGTTGTGGCAATGGGCCGAGAAGATCGCCTTGTCCGCATTCGCCACCCGCTCACGCACCGCCCGGAACATGGCACGGTACTCGTCGGGCGTCGCATAGCCCACCGTGTCCGGCAGGTTGATGGTGGTGGCGCCGGCCCTGATGGCAGCCTCCACACAGCGGCACAGATACTCGATCGGGGTACGGGTGGCATCCATGGCGGACCACTCCACATCCTCGACCAGGTTGCGCGCCTGGGTCACGGTGGCGGTGATGATCTCCAGCACTTCCTCTTCCGACTTGCGCATCTGGTGCGCCAGGTGAATCGGGGATGTGGAGACGAAGGTGTGAATGCGAGGCCGCGCCGCATGGCGCACCGCCTCGCCGGCACGAGCGATGTCGGCCGCAATGGCGCGGGCAAGTCCGGCGACGGTCGCCCGCTTCACCTGCTTGGCGATCAGGGAAACGGCCTCGAAATCCCCGTTGGAGGCGATGGGGAAGCCCGCCTCGATGATGTCGACGCCCATGGTGTCGAGCAGTTCCGCCACCTCGAGCTTCTCCTCCAGGGTCATGGTGGCGCCGGGGCATTGCTCGCCGTCGCGCAGGGTGGTGTCGAAGATCAGAACGCGGTCCTTGGAGGAGCCGGATACGGGGGTGGTCATGGGTCTAGTCCTTCTCGGGAGGAGCCTTAGGGCTCAAGGTTGTTCCTGCTTGTCCAGAACCCCTGAGAGCCCAGGCGGCAACGCCCAGCCGACCCTCAGGGGCAGCTAAGGAGAAGGAGGCCAAGAAGGCGCGCGAGAGCGGCCGCAGGAGCGGGGCCGTTCATTCTTGCGCTGGGGGAGCCGATGATCATCGCTGCCCAAATCCTCCATGGCCGCGGGCTTTCAGCCGCGAACAACGGGCACGTTTGTAACGGCGCTCCCTCAGAATGGCAAGCCTTTGAAACAAACGAAAAGCAAAAGCTCGACCGTCGTGCGGGTTATGGCTCGACGCTAGGGCAGGACTGGTCAACGTGCAGTCTGCCCTAGATGAAGTCGAGCTTGACCATACTTCCCGGTTCGAACAACCCACGAGGAGATGCTCTCATGAAAACTGCCACCATGCTGACCTTGGCAGGAACGCTGGCGCTGGTCGCCTGCAACCAGACGGCTTCCGGCCCCGCCTCTCCCGCGTCGGGAGCCATGGCCTCCGCCTCCGGCACAGGCTGCCAGGGCGAGATCACGCGCTACCGGGCCGTGATGAGCAACGACCTCGCCATGGGCCATGTCAACCAGTCCGTGTACAACCGGGTCGATCGGGAGATCGGACAGGCCGAGGCGGCCTGCGCTGCCGGACGCGACGCGGAGGCGATCCGCATGGTCAACGCCACGAAGGCGCGGCACGGCTATCTCTGAGCGAAGACCCATTCGAAGAAGGACTGAAGGAAAAGCGGCATCCGCTCCCGGTCGATATCCCCCGGCCCGCGGATGATCCGCACGTCCTGCAGCTCAGGCTCTTCCTGGCGGGAGATGTTGGCGCGGATGGCCGCCGCGCCCTCCTCTGCCGTGACCGGCAGCGTCACCATGCGCAGGAAGGCGATGGTGGGCCAGCGCTGAACGATGATCCACTCACCGTCCACGCGGTACTCGCCTTCCGCAAGCCCCGTCTCCTCGGCGAGCTCACGGGTGAGGCTGGTTGCCAGATCGACGGTGCCGTCGGGTCTGAGATCGGTGGGATCCGGCGTTCCGGCCGGGAAATAGACCCTGCCCGCGTTGGTGGTGCCCTGCCCCATCACCCCGCAGAGATAGGCGCCGTCGGACCCGCGCAGCGCCCCCATGGCAAAACCGTTGGCGATGGTCGGATCTGGATACCCCTTGTCGATCCAGGCCACGAAGTCCGCATAATCCACCTCGAAATAGGTGGAGCGGCACAGATCCTGCTCGAAGGCGACGTCCTGCAGCAGCAGGACCCGCCCGTTGAACATCAACGGCTTGCCCGCCGTGCGGCGCTTCCAGTTCTCCTCCACGAAGGCTCGGTTCTGCTTGGGCCAGGCCCAGTCCAGCGGCCGGCAGCACGCCTCGACGCGGGAGACGCGGTGGAACGCGAGCTCGCCCCTCACGCCAGAAGCTCGCCGCGGCTCACCATCACCGCCCCACCCCCGATCTCGGCGGAGACGAGGGCTCCGTCCTTGATCGCCATCTGAAGCAGGATCTCGCTCGGGCGGCCCATCTCGACGCCCTGCTCGATGACGATGTTGTGCTCGCCGTCGCCCAGAGGCTCGCACTGCATGAGGGCACCTGCGAAGGCCGCAGCGGCCGAGCCGGTGGCCGGGTCTTCCACGATGCCCATGCCCAGACCAAACATGCGGGCACGGTAACGCAATCCATCGGCCTGAGGGATGCGGGTATAGACATAAGGTGCCGGGTGATCGCTGTCGCCGAAGGCCTTGTCGAAGGCCTCGCCCTGTGGCTTGGCTCTGGCCAGTGCTTCAAGCGATGCGACAGGCACGAGATCATACGCGACGCCTGCCGAATGGCGGCTGGGGATGTGGCGATCGAAACCGATCTCCGTGGGGTCAAGACCAAGCGCCCAAGCACATGTGGTCGGGTCCTTGCCCTCACCCCAAACGAAGGGCAGACGCGGCAGGCGGAAGCGGGCCGTGCCGCTGGTCCCATCCTTCACCTCGACGGCACAGGGTACGATGCCGACCTGCTCTTTGAGCCCAAAAGCCACCGCGCCCGGCTGGCCGTCTTGGTCGAGCAACGCAAGAAGCACGGCGGTTCCCACGGTGGGATGTCCTGCGAAGGGCAGTTCACGAGCCGGCGTGAAGATGCGGATATCGGCGCGCTGGCGCGGCTCAGAAGCCGGGAGGACGAAGACCGTCTCGGAGAGATTGAACTCCTTCGCGATCTGCTGCATCCCCGCCGTCTCGAGTCCCTCGGCGTCGAGGACCACGGCCAGGGGATTGCCGGCGAAGCGCTCGCCCGTGAAGACATCCAGGGTGACAAACCGGCGGGGCATGGGATCAAACCTCTTCCACGTCGAAGCGGTGGGTGGGGGAGACGAATTCGTCCTGCGCCGCAATGGTCAGGATCTCGCGGGAGCCCGCCTCTTCCGTGCGCTTGAGCAAGCCGTAGATGGAGGCGGAGGCTTCCGCAAGAGCTGCCGGGGCCGAGCGCGAGCGCGCATAATGGACGAAGAAGAGCGCGGCGATGGCATCCCCTGCCCCGTTGACGGAGAGCGACAGCTTCGGGGTTCGCACACGCCAGAAGCGCCCGCCTTCGCCGGCCACCAGGTCCACGCTGTCGGAGGGTGTTTCCCGTGCTTCGACGGAAGTGACGAGCACCACCCTGGGGCCCATCGCATGAACGGCGGCAACCGCCTTCTTCACGTCGTCCATCGTCCGGGTCGTAAGGCCGGAGAGATAGTCGAGCTCGAACTGGTTGGGGGTGATGATGTCGGCTGCAGGCACGGCCTGATCCCGCATGAACTCGGGGATTCCGGGGCGCACGAAGATGCCGCGGCCCACATCGCCGATCACGGGATCGCAGCAGTAGAGAGCCTCCGGGTTGAGGGACCGCACACGCGCCACGGCGGAGAGGATCGCGTTGCCGATGTCGGCCGAGCCCATATAGCCGGAAAGCACGCCGCCGCAGCGGCCGAGCACTCCGCGCTCGGCAATGCCCTCCACCAACTCCTCGATGGCCGGTCCGTCGAAGACACGGCCCTTCCAGGAGCCGTAGCCGGTATGGTTCGAGAACTGCACGGTGTGGATCGGCCAGACCTCGACGCCGAGGCGCTGCATCGGAAACACGGCTGAGGCGTTCCCCACGTGGCCGTAGGCGACATGGGACTGGATCGAGAGAACGTTCATGGCTCTTGCCCCCTTGCGTCCGGGTTACCGCAACACGAACTTCGCTTCAAATCGCGTGATGTGATCCCATCCATCACAAAGTCGATTGGGTCCTTTCGATCCATGGAGCATGCCTGTATCAACCCCACCGAAACGGGAGCCGGACCGCATTGATGGACATCGATTTCTGGAAGACCAGCATCCTGGATTTCGTGCAGGCCCATCGGGCCTATGCCCCGTTCGTGCTCGGGATGATGACCTTTGCCGAATCGCTCGTCTTCGTGTCCCTGCTCCTGCCCACCATGACGATCCTGATCGCGGTCGGTTTCGTGCTGGCTGCGGCCGACATCCCTTTCTGGCAGGCCTGGACCGGGGCGGTCTGCGGCGCCTTCCTCGGAAACTGGCTCTCCTATGCCATCGGCCAGCGCTACAAGAAGACGGCCTATGGGATCTGGCCCCTGTCCCGCAATCCCAAGCTGATCGCGCGAGGCGAGGAGTTCTTCCAGCGCTTCGGCCCCTGGGCCGTGTTCCTAGGGCGGTTCTTCGGGCCGATCCGGGCCGTCATCGCCCTCATCGCCGGCATCTTCCTGATGCCGGGCGTGCTGTTCCAGGCCGCCAACCTCGCCTCCGCCTCCGTCTGGGCCTTCGTGATCCTCGCGCCCGGCGCAGGTCTGGCCCAATACCTGCTGTGGTAGGGGCGCGCACCCGGGAACCCGAGGTCCGAAGGGGCCATTAACCCTCGTCACCACAGGAGGTCCCCTCATGGGCAAAGGCAAGATGAACGGCGACAACTCCGCCGAGAGCAAGAAGCACCTCGACGATCACACCCGCGGCTCCGGCGGCACGATGAAGAACCGCAAGGACCCCGGCAAGCAGGACAACAACAAGGCTCAGAACACGAAGAGCAACCAGCAGTAAGAGCTGGGCATCCTCCCTGGAAACTGCGCTTTCCCCTCCGTTCCTGGAGGTTTCAGCCCGGTTCCGCAATGTTAAGAGCTTAGCTATAACGTTGCGGAACCATCACCGTGTCCGATCTCTCATCCGGCTCCATCGGCGAGCTTGAATACGCCCCGCAGGCGGCCGCCGCCTCGAACCCGCTTTCCGCAGGCCTGCCTGCGGCGTGGTGGCCCTCTATCTGGGGTATCGCCGCCCTTGTCTATGGCTCGTTCTGGATGACGGAGAGCTGGAGCACGGCCAAGCCCCTGCTCGGCCCTACCAGGATCAACCATCTGACCCAGGACATGTGGAGCCTGCTGGTGACGCTCGTCGCCTGCTGCGCCTTGTACCGGTTCTACAAGCGGCGGTCGCAGACGCTCGGAATCCTGCTGACCGTGATCGTGGCGGCTCTGGCCATGATGTGGCACCGCCTCTGAGAGGCTCAGGCCCGGCGCTTCTACGCAGCTTTGAAGCTGTCGAGCGCGCCGCTTTCGATCCGTTCACGCGTATGCTCGTAGCCGATCTCGACCACCCTCTCGAACTGCTCCCAGCCCCGCAGGGGCACATCGGCCAGGGGCGGATGGATGACCAGGGCCGCATGGGCACGGGCCTTGAGGGTCTGGGCATCGCTTGAAATGGTCGCCGCACGGTAGAGCAGGCTGACGATGTCCGGAGCATTGGCCGGCAAACCCAGAAGCCGGCGCAGGAGCGGCGCCTTCTTCTCCTCCTCGCCGGGCGTGGTGAAGGCCACGTCGCGGGCCACGTCGATGCCGAGCACCGGCCCTCTCTGGAGATCCGACATCACATCGGCCGGCAGGTTGTTCATCATTGCCCCGTCGACGAGAACCCCCTCCGGCTCGACCACAGGCGGGAGGAGGCCCGGGATGGCCAGGCTCGCCCTCAAGGCCCGCCAGAGCGGCCCCTGGCGATGAACATGAGTCGTGCCCGTGGTCAGGTTCGACGAGACGCAGAAGAACGGCAGCCAGAGTTCCTCGATGGTCCTGTCGCCGAAGTGCTCCATCAGCCGCGCATCGACCTTCTGGCCGCGCACCAAGGCCACGAGCGGCAGGGTGTAGTCGTTCAGCGGCGGGTTTCTGACGAAGGCCTCCCGCATCAGGGCCTTGGCCTCGTCGAGCCCGATCTGGATGGCGCAGGTGGCCGCCATCACCGCGCCGATGCTGGTTCCGCCGACCAGATCGACAGGGAACCCGTATTCGCGAAGCGCCTGGATGGCACCGAGATGGGCGAAGCCCCGCGCCCCTCCCCCGGCCAGTACCAGGCCCACGGCCCGTCCGCTCGACGTGCGGATCAGGCGCTGGAGATCGGCAGGCTTCTCTCGCGCACCTGGAGCCGCTGGTCGACAGGGAGGCGGGCGAGCGAGGGGTGAGCCGGCAGCGGGCGGGAGGCGTCCGCCTTCTGCAGCAGCACGAGGTCGTGACGGCGCCAGGACGAGACGGCACAGGTGAGCGCTTCCGCCTCGGGAACGAGCGGCTCGCCGGGACGGGCGACGAACATCACGTGGTCGGCATGCCGGATGCAGCGGCTCGTCCAGGCGCCGGACGGTTCGGTTGCGACATAGATGACGCGCTCGCGACCGGCCTCGAAGCGGTAAAGCCAGTTCTCGTCCGCCTGGGTCGGCATCGCCTCGAGGAGGTCGACGCCCGCTCCATGGCTGCGCCGCATTTCTTCGAGGAACGCCTGGGCGAAGTCGGCCACGGCCACGCCCTGGGTGACGGGCACGATCGCGAAGGTGGTGGGCTTGAAGCTGATCGGGCTGCTGCGCGTGGTCGCACGGAGCCGGTCGGCGAGCAGACGCGACAGGTAGACCATCACCGTGGGACAGCGCTTGACGAGGCGCTCGAACGCCTCGCGGGTAAGCTTGAGCAGAACCGAGTCGCGCAGGGCGGTGACGCTGGCCGAACGGGGGGCATTCGAGATCAGGGCCATTTCCCCGATCGTCTCCGGGGGGAAGATGCGTGCGACGCGCCTCTGCTCCCCATGGCTGCCCTGGATGGACACGCCGAGCGCCCCGGACACGAGCATGTAGAGCGCGTCCGCCGGGTCCCCTTCCTGGAAGAGAATCGCGCCTCCCGGGAGGATCACCTGCTGGAGTTCGGCCTGGAGTTCCAGACGCGCCACGGGATCGAGATCGGCCCAGAGGGGCGCCTCGAATTCCGGGAAATCCTTGGTCTGGATCGATGCACTCATGAAAGGTCGAACCTTGCGCTACGGAAGCCCACTAGCCGGAAATGCCCGGGCTCGCAAATTCACATCCGGCTTAGCGCAAGAGAGATAGAGGCGGCGCGGAGGAGACTTCCTTTTCCTTGAGAGGCAAGGATTTCCCAGGCGTCGCGCCGCCTTGCGGCCTTAGTTCCGGCTCTTGTCGACCAGAGCCTTTTCCTTGATCCAGGGCATCATGTCGCGCAGGCGGGCGCCGACATCCTCGATGGGATGGGCGGCGTTGCGGGCACGGACGGCCTTGAAGGAGGTCTGGTTGACCTTGTTCTCGAGCATCCAGTCGCGGGTGAACTTGCCGGTCTGGATGTCCTCCAGAACGCGCTTCATCTCGGCCTTGGTCTCGGCCGTGATGATGCGGGGACCCGTCACGTACTCGCCGTACTCGGCGGTGTTCGAGATCGAGTAGTTCATGTTGGCGATGCCGCCCTCGTAGATGAGGTCGACGATGAGCTTCACTTCGTGGAGGCACTCGAAATAGGCCATCTCGGGGGCGTAGCCCGCCTCGACGAGGGTTTCGAAGCCCGCCTTGATCAGCTCGACGAGGCCGCCGCAGAGCACCACCTGCTCGCCGAAGAGGTCGGTCTCGCACTCCTCCTTGAAGGTGGTCTCGATGATGCCGGCGCGCCCGCCGCCATTGGCGGAGGCATAGGAGAGCGCGATGTCATGGGCGTTGCCCGTGGCGTCCTGGTGGATCGCGATCAGGGTCGGCACGCCGCCGCCGCGCTGGTACTCGGAGCGCACCGTGTGGCCGGGGCCCTTGGGGGCGACCATGAGCACGTCGAGGTCCTTGCGGGGCTCGATGAGGTTGAAATGGACGTTGAGGCCGTGCGCGAAGAGAAGGGCGGCTCCCTCCTTCATGTTGTCGTGCAGATCGTTGCGGTAGATGTCGGCCTGCAGCTCGTCGGGGGTCAGCATCATGACCACGTCCGCCCACTTGGCGGCCTCGGCCACTTCCATCACCCGGATGCCGGCCTTCTCGGCCTTGGCCGCGGAGGGCGAGCCCTTGCGAAGCGCCACCACGATGTCCTTCACGCCGGAGTCGCGCAGGTTCAGCGCATGGGCATGGCCCTGGCTGCCATAGCCGACGATGGCGACCTTCTTGCCCTTGATCAGGTTGATATCTGCGTCGCGATCGTAATAGACACGCATGGTCCTCAAGTCCCTTGTCTCAGAGGGGGCATTCCCCCGGCCTTCGTTGACGCTGCACCGCCCGGATGGACCTGCGCAACATTTTGTTCATCAGGCGCCGCTTTTAGCGAATAAAACTGCGCTGACAAGTTGTTGTTTGTAGCAAAACTGCTGCCCCTCCCTGCATGCGGTGCAGGACGGCCCGTTTGGCCCAAACGATCCGAGCCTGGAGAGTTCAATCCGCTCCCCAATGCTCTAGATTGGTGTCCAAGCTCCTCCTCGAGAAGGACAACGCCATGCAGCGCCTTGCCACTCCCGACGAAGTTGTCTCCTTCTGGCGCGAAGCCGGACCGGCCAAGTGGTTTTCGAAGGACGAAGCCTTCGACCAGACCTGCCGCGACCGCTTCCTGTCCACCTATGAGGCCGCCGCACGAGGCGACCTCAACGAGTGGGAGCTGACGCCCGAGGGCGCGCTCGCCGTCGTTCTCCTCCTCGACCAGTTCCCCCGCAACATGTTCCGGGGACGACGCGAAACCTACAGAACCGACCCGGTCGCCCTCATGGCCGCCGACCGCGCCATCGAGCGGGGCTTCGACCACAAGGTGGAACCGCAGTTCCGCCGGTTCTTCTACCTGCCCTTCATGCACTCGGAATCCTTGGCGGACCAAGAGCGCTCGGTGGCCTTGAACGAAGCCCTCGGCGAAGAGGATTCCATCAAATGGGCGCGCCACCATCACAGCATCATTGCCCGCTTCGGCCGCTTCCCCCATCGCAACGCCATCCTGGGCCGCGAGACCACGCCGGAGGAGGAGGCGTTCCTGAAGGAGAGCGACTTCAGGGGCTGAAAGCTCACATTCCTTCTGCGCCGCGCGCCATGGCGGCGACCCCGGTGCGGGAGACCTCTACGAGACCCACGGCCGTCATCAGCTTGATGAAGCGCTCGACCTCGTCCGTCGTGCCGGTCAGCTCGTAGACGAAGGAGGTCAGCGTCGCATCGAGCGTGCGGGCCCCGAAGGCCGAGGCCAGGCGCATGGCCTCGACGCGATGGTCGCCCTTGCCCACCACCTTGACGAGGCACAGCTCGCGCTCCACGGCCTCACCCGTGAGCGTGAGATCCACCACGCGATGCACCGGCACGAGGCGCTCGAGCTGGCTCTTGATCTGCTGGATGATGCTGTCGGTGCCCACCGTGACGATGGTGATGCGCGAGATATGCGCCTCGTGCTCCGTTTCGGTGACCGTGAGGCTCTCGATGTTGTAGCCGCGGCCGGAGAAAAGGCCGGCGATGCGGGCAAGAACGCCCGGCTCGTTGTCGACGATCACCGCGAGCGTATGCCGGTTGACGGGCTCGACGCGGGTGGCATCGGGATAGTGGGTCTTCATCTGGAGCATGGTTGTGTCTTCCGGCTTCGTCTTCTGGTCTCAGGCTGCGATGCGGTAGTTCTCGATGGCCTCCTCGTCGACCTCGTCGGCATCGACGATCCACGCCTCCTTCAGCGCGGCGCCGCGCCATTCCTGGAAGGCGGGCAGCGAGAGGATCGTGCTGACATAGGCCTGCGTGGCGGGATCGAGAGCGATGGAATAGGTGTCGAGGCGCGTCGCAAGCGGGGCATACATGGCATCAGCCGCCGAAAAGGCGCCGAAGAGGAACGGCCCGCCCGCGCCGAAGCGTTCGCGCGCCTGGCGCACGATCTCGCTGAAGCGGGCGACATCACCGGCGACCGCCTCGCCGCGGTCTCGCGGGCCATATTTCCTGCCGAGATTCATCGGGCATGCGGAGCGCAGGGCCGAGAACCCGGCATGCATCTCGGCCGCCACCGAGCGCGCCATGGCGCGGGCCTTGCGATCCTCAGGCCACACGGGCGCGCCGTAAGCCTCGCCCACATGCTCCATGATCGCGATGCTCTCCCACACGGTCACGTCGCCGTCGATGAGGATCGGCACCTTGCCGGCCGGCGAATGCCGGAGCACCTTCTCCTTGGTGTCCGGCTGGTCGAGCGGGATGACGATCTCGTCGAACGCCACACCCATCTGCTTCAGAAGCAGCCAGGAGCGCAGCGACCAGGACGAGTAGCACTTGTTGGCGATGACAAGGGTGGGCATGGCTCTCACTTTCCGGATCAAACCAGCATCTTGCCCTTCTCGTCGATCACCGAGCCGATATCGGCTCCGGTCTCGCCGAGATAGTCGTTGAGCAGCATTTCGTTGTGCGCCTTGCCCGAGGGGATCATCGGGAAGCAGTTTTCGGTCTTGTCGACGACGCAGTCGAAGATCACCGGGCGGTTCACGTCGATCATCTGCATGATCTTCGCGTCGAGCTCGCCCGGCTTCTCGCATCGGATGCCGACGGCGCCGTAGGCCTCGGCGAGCTTCACGAAGTCGGGAAGAGACTCGGAGTAGCTCTGGGAATAGCGCCCGCCGTGCAGCAGCTCCTGCCATTGGCGCACCATGCCCATGTACTCGTTGTTCAGGATGAACACCTTGATCGGCAGGTTGTACTGCAGGGCCGTCGACATCTCCTGCAGCATCATCTGGATCGAGGCCTCGCCCGCGATGTCGATCACGAGCGCATTCGGGTGCGCGAGCTGCGCGCCGACGGCTGCCGGCAGGCCGTAACCCATGGTGCCATGGCCGCCCGAGGTCATCCAGCGGTTCGGCTCCTCGAACTTGAAGTACTGGGCCGCCCACATCTGGTGCTGGCCGACCTCCGTGGTGACATAGGTCTCGCGGTCCTTGGTGAGCTCATAGAGGCGCTGGACCGCGTGTTGAGGCTTGATGGTCTCGTCCGAGTTCCGGAAAGCGAGGCAGTTGCGCGAACGCCAGCCCTCGATCTTGCTCCACCAATCCTTGAGCGCCACCTTGTCGGCCTGATGCGCGCCCTGCCGCCACAGCCGCACCATGTCCTCCAGCACATGGGCGCAGTCGCCGACGATGGGGATGTCCACCTTCACGGTCTTGTTGATGGAGGAAGGGTCGATGTCCACGTGGATGCGCTTGGAGAAGGGCGAGAAGGCATCGAGCCGTCCCGTGATGCGGTCGTCGAAGCGCGCGCCGATGTTGATCATCACGTCGCATTCATGCATCGCGAGGTTAGCCTCGTAGGTGCCGTGCATGCCCAGCATGCCGAGCCACTGCTTGTCGGACGCCGGATAGGCGCCGAGTCCCATCAGGGTCGAGGTGATCGGAAAGCCCGTGAGCCTGACGAGCTCGCGCAGCAGCGTCGAGGCATGAGGTCCGGAATTGATGACGCCGCCGCCGGTATAGAACACCGGGCGCTTCGCATTCGCCATCAGCTCGACCGCGGCGCGGATGTGCTCCATGTCTCCCTTGACGGTCGGGCGGTAGGTCTTGTGCTGGTTGCTCAGCGGCCGGACATAGGCGCCGGTCTTGAACTGGATGTCCTTCGGCAGATCGACCACCACGGGACCCGGGCGGCCGTTCTGCGCCACGTAGAAGGCCTCGTGCAGAACCCGTGGCAGGTCCTCGATGGATTTCACGAGATAGTTGTGCTTCGTGCAGTGGCGCGTGATGCCCACCGTATCGCATTCCTGGAAGGCATCCGAGCCGATGAGATGGGTGGGCACCTGGCCGGTGATGCACACGAGCGGGATCGAATCCATCATCGCATCGGCGAGGCCGGTGATCGCATTCGTCGCGCCGGGGCCCGAGGTGACGAGCACCACGCCGGGCTTGCCCGACGAGCGGGCATAGCCCTCGGCCGCATGCACGGCGCCCTGCTCGTGACGGACGAGCACGTGCCGAACCTTCTCCTGATGGAAGAGGGCATCGTAGATGGGGAGTACCGCGCCGCCCGGATACCCGAAGATATGCTCGACCCCCTGATCCTGCAGGGCTCGGATCACCATCTCGGCTCCGGTCATCATCTCGCTCATCGTCCTCGCTCCGTCGGTCTCGTCTGCTGTGTCTGTCGAATTCGGGCAATAAAAAAGGCCCCTGAGGGGCCTGTGCGCCATCGCCGGACCTGCGGGTCAGTCCCGCTCCGTCGATGGCGCTCGTACTACGAGAATAAGCTTGCGCATTTGGGCAGCTCTCGGTTCAAAAGTTGCGCAGACGCTAACCGATGCTTCCCAATAGGTCAAGCGGGGTGGTCCTGGCCGACGACGGCTTAGCTTTTCGGGCAAGGCCCCTATTTTAGTCGTATGACCATGACCGATACGAGCTCGACCGGGGCGCCGATGCAGAATCTGCGCCTCACCGCCCGCGCCCTTCTCCTGGGAGACCGCCTCGACGTGGCGGGGCTGGAGCGCAGCGACGTTCTGTCCACGACGCCCCTCGCCTTCCGGGCCGGCCAGGACGGCTTCGTGGCCCTGTTCCGCTACGGCGTGGCGGTGCTGGTGGGCCTCACCCCCCTGGAGGAGGACGAGGTCATCCGCAGCCTTCGCCAGCGCATTCAGGGCGAGTTTGCCCGCCACGAGGAGGAAACGGCCGTTATCGAAATCTCCCCGGAGCGGGATGACCAGATCCCGCCCGGAGGCCCGATCTACATCAGGCAGCTCTCCACCGAGCGGCTGATCGTCATTGCGGACGCTTTGTCCAAGAGCGCTACCCTTGCCCGGGACGAGCGGGAGGCGACCGCCGCCTTCGAGCTGGTGGAGCCCTCCGTCGAGCACCTGGCCCAAAAGGGCCGCCGCCCGCGAGATCGCCGCAAGATCCTGAAGCATGTGGGCCGCGCCCTCCTCGTCCGGCAGCGCATGTCGGGCCGGGTGGCCGTGGAGGAGAAGCCGGACGTCCTCTGGGACCGCCCGGACCTGGAGCGCCTCTATGCGCGCCTGGAGGACGAGTACGAGCTGAAGGAGCGCGCAGCCGCCCTCCACCGCAAGCTCGAAGTGCTCGGGGACACAGCCCAGGCCCTGACCGACATCATCGACACCGAACGCTCCCTCCGCCTCGAGCTGATCATCGTTCTCCTGATCGTGTTCGAGATCTTCATCACCTTCTACCAGATGCTTACGGGCTCCCTGGCGCATTGATCCGGTCCATCGCCGCATCGAACGCCTTTTCGGGCTCGACCCAATGCCAGTCCGGCAATTGATGCCGGAACCAGGTGAACTGGCGCTTGGCGTAGCGGCGCGTGTCGCCCTGCCCTTTGGCGATGGCCTCGTCGAGGGTGAGCTCGCCGCGCAGATGGGCGAGAAGGCCGGGAACGCCGTGGGCGCGCATGGCCGGGAGCATCGGGTCGAGATTGCGCCCGCCCAAGGCCTTCACCTCGTCGAGCGCCCCCTGCTCCATCATGGCGAGGAAGCGCCGGTCGATCCGCCGGCGCAGGTCGTCCCGGTCCGGGGCCAGGAAGAGCTTGACCAGGTGGCGACCCGCCAGAGGCCCCGGCTCGCGCACTCCGTGAAAGGACACGAGCGGCCGCCCGGTGGCGGCGAAGACCTCCAGGGCCCGCTGGACTCGCAGCCGGTCGGAGGGGCGTAAGGTTCGCGCGGTCTCCGGGTCACGCTCCGCGAGAAGCCGGTGAAGCTCCGGCGTTTCCAGTCCCTCGCTCTCCCGGCGCACCTGCTCGCGCACCTCATCCGGCACCGGAGGCATGTCGGAGAGGCCTTCCGTGAGAGCCTTGAAGTAGAGGCCGGTTCCGCCGACGAAGATCGGCAGCCTCTTGCCCTGGACCTCCTGCAGAACACGGACGGCATCGGCCACATAGCGGCCCACGGAGAAGTTCACGCCGGCATCCACGTGACCGTAGAGCCTATGGGGAGCTTGAGCCTCCTCCTCCGGGGTTGGGCGGGCCGTGATGACGCGCAGGTCCCGGTAGACCTGCATGGAATCGGCGTTGATCACCACGCCGTCCAGGGCCTGTGCCAGCCTGATTCCCAATGCGGACTTGCCTGATGCGGTCGGCCCTGCGATGAGGACCGCGCCGATCCTGAACTCATTCACAGCCGGGTCTCCCCATGGCCTCTTCCCCGAATTCCCTTGTTGCGACCCTGATCGCCAACCCATCCCAGCCGGCCGTCACGGAGGAGGTCATTGCCTTGGCGGCCCGAGCGCTGGGACAAGAGACGGAACAAGCCGTCCTGGCAAGGGGAATCGCAGCGGACCTGATCCCTCCAGGTGCGCCGGATGCAACAGCCGTCGACGCAGCTCTGCGTGGCGTCCTGGCAGGGCGGCCCATCGACATCGTGGTGCAGCCGCAGGCGACGCGTCGCAAGCGCCTCTTCCTCGCGGACATGGATTCCACCATGATCGGCCAGGAATGCATCGACGAGCTGGCCGCCTATGTCGGGCTGAAGACGGAGGTCTCTGAGATCACCGAACGGGCCATGCGCGGCGAGATCGCCTTCGAGCCGGCCCTGCGCGAGCGCGTGGCTCTCCTGAAGAACCTGCCGGTCAGTGTGGTCGACGAGATCATCGAGAAGCGCATCACCCTCACGCCCGGTGGGACGGCACTCGTCCGGACGATGCGCGCCAACGGCGCCTATACCTGCCTCGTCTCCGGCGGCTTCACGCTCTTCACCGGCCCCATCGGCTCGAAGATCGGCTTTGACGAGCACCGCTCCAACCGCCTGATCGTGGACGGCGAGAGGCTCTCAGGGCAGGTGGAGGAGCCGATCCTCGGCCGCGAGGCGAAGCTCGCAACCCTGATCGAGCTTCGCGATCGCTTCGGCCTGGCTCCGCACGAAACCATGGCCGTCGGCGACGGCGCCAACGACCTTGCCATGCTGGGTGAGGCAGGTCTCGGAGTCGCCTTCCATGCCAAGCCGGCGGTCGCCGCAGCGGCCCATGCACGGATCGACCACGCCGATCTTTCGGCGCTGCTTTACTGCCAGGGATACCATGCCGAAGAGATCGTGCTGGATTGATCCGTTACTCACGTCCGGCACTAAAAATAAGAAAGGCGGCCACAAGGGCCGCCTTCTTCGTCATGATGGAACGGCTGACGATCACTCGATGGACAAGGCGACGAAGCGCACCTCGCCCTGTGCATTCGCGACCAGGAGCAGCGCCGACTTGCGGCCCTGGGCCTTGAGGTCGTCGATCCTCTTGGTCACGTCCGCGGGGCTGGTCACCGGCTCCTGATTGACCTCAACGATCACCTCGCCGGCCTGGATCCGCTTGTCGGAGGCGGCCGAGTTCGGGTCGACGCGGGTGATGACCACGCCCTTGAGATCATCCTTCAGGCTGAAGCGGCGGCGCAGCTCGTCGGTCATGCCGGACATGTTCAGGCCGAGGGCTTGACGGGTTGCGGTCGGCGGCTCGGTCGAGGGCTGCTGCAGGCTCGCCTGCTTCTCCGTGTCCTCGAGGCGGCCGAGGGTGACCTGCTTGGTCATTTCCTGGCCCTTGCGGACGATGGTCACGTCGACGGCCTTGCCAACCGGCGTGGAGGCCACGATCCGCGGCAGATCGCGGGAATCCTTCACCTCCCGCCCATCGAAACGAACGATCACATCACCCACCTCGAGACCGGCAGGCTTGGCGGGACCCTTGTCGTCGACGCCCGCGATGAGAGCACCCCGGGCCGAACCGAGATTGAGCGCCTCAGCCGTCGCATCGTCCACGTTCTGGATGCGCACGCCGAGCCAGCCCCGGCGGGTCTCGCCGAACTGGCGGAGCTGGTCGATGATCGGAACGGCGGTGGAGGCCGGAACCGCAAAGCCGATGCCGACCGAACCGCCGGTGGGCGAGAGGATGGCCGTGTTGATGCCGATCACCTCGCCGTTCATGTTGAACAGCGGGCCGCCGGAATTGCCCTTGTTGATGGAGGCGTCGGTCTGAATATAGTTGTCGTAGGGACCGGAATCGATGTTGCGGCCGCGGGCCGACACGATACCGGCCGTGACGGAGCCGCCGAGCGCGAAGGGATTGCCGATCGCCATCACCCAGTCGCCCGGGCGGATCGTCTCGGAATCGCCGAACTTCACCGCCTTGAGCGGCTTGTCGGACTTCACCTTCAGGACGGCCAAGTCCACCTTGGAGTCCTTGCCGACGATCTCGGCCTTGAGGCGGGTGCCGTCGGGAAAGATCACGCTGATGTCGTTTGCGTCGCCGATCACGTGATTGTTGGTGACCACGATGCCCGAGGGGTCGATCACGAAGCCGGATCCAAGCGAGTTCGAGCTGCGCGGACGCGAGGGGCTGCTGTCTCCATTGCCTTGGCCCCGGCGGTTGAAGAACTCCTCGAAGAGATCCTCGAAGGGCGTGCCGGGCGGCAGCTGGGGCAGGGTGCGGTTGCGGGCTTCGACCGTGGTCGAGGCCGAGATGTTGACGACCGCGGGCATCACCTCCTGAACCAGATCGGCGAAGGACTCGGGCGCGGAGCGGGCATAGGCCGGCAGCGGCAGGGCCGTTGCGGCGAAGGCAAGGACCGCAAGGGCGGAGGCGGCCAGCCGGCGCAGGGAGCGTCGAACCTGCATCGTCTCGGAAGGCGCCAGCGCGTTCGTGGCAATGCTCATAGGCAATCCTCTCTCGGGGGTTCCTGGATATAGATTGGTGCTCGGTCCCGCCATTCAAGCAGGCATTGCGGCGGAAGCTTGGCGGCCTGTCAACCGAATTGGCGCATCAGCCAGATGACCCCGAGCCCGATCACGGCCGAGACGATGCCCACGATCCGCATCTGGTCGCTGGGGCTGTGGGCCGCCTCGTACATGGCCCTGCGCATGCCGTCGGGAAAGGCCGCAAAAAGAATGCCCTCGACCGCGAGAGCGAGGCCGAGGGCTGTAATCAGGTCCGACATCGGGGCCTTATTGAGCTGGGGCCGGCTGCGCCGGAGCGGGCCGAGCGGGGGCGCTTCCTCCGTTCCTGCGACCGGTCGGGTCGTTGAAGTAACGGAAGAAGTCCGAGTCCGGGCTGAGCACCAGGCGGGTATCCCCCGACTTCAGGCCGTTCTCGTAGGCCTGCATCGAGCGGTAGAAAGCGAAGAACTCGGGGTCCTGCCCGAAGGCCTCGGCCAGAATGCGGTTCCGGTCCGCGTCGCCTCGGCCGCGCAGCTCCTCCGCTTGGCGGTTCGCCTCTGCGCGAATGATCGTTGCCTCGCGCTCGGCCTGGGCGCGAATCGTCTGCGCCCGCTGCTGGCCATTGGCGCGCAGATCGGCTGCCTCGCGCTCGCGCTCGGTGCGCATCCGCTGGTAGACAGCCTGGCTGTTGGCGGCCGGAAGGTCGACGCGGGTCAGGCGCACGTCGATCATCTCGATGCCGAGGCTTTGCGCCTGCCGGTTCACGTCCTCCTGGATGCGGTTCATCAGAGCGGCGCGCTCGGTGCGGACGATGGCATCGCGGGATGCGTTCGCCAGAACGTTGCGCATGGCCGAGTTGGTGAAACTCTGCAGGCGCTGGTTCGCGAGAGCGATGTTGCCCACGGCCTGATAGAACCGCAGCGGATCGACGATGCGATAGCGGGTGAAGGCATCCACCTCGAGATTCTGCCGGTCGGCCGAGAGGACCGTCTGCACCGGCAGATCGAGGTCGAGAACACGCTTCTCGAAATAGGTGACGTTATCGATGAGCGGCACCTTGAACTTCAGCCCCGGTTCGGAAATGGCCGACTGGACCGCGCCGAACCGCAGCACGAGCGCATACTGCGTCTGCTGCACGATGTAGATCGCGCTGTAGAGGCCGACGGCAATCAGCGCCAGCGCAATGAGAAGGACAGTGCGAAGGGTCGAACCGTTCATCGTGTCGTTCCCTGCTGGTTGGCCGCGTTGCCTTGCGGCTGCGGGCGCTGATTCTGGTTCTGGAACTGGTTCAAGGGCAGGAAGGGCACGACGCCTTGGCCGTTCTGATCCACGATGACCTTGTCGAGCCCGCCGAAGACGCGCTCCATGGTCTCGAGGAAGATGCGCTCGCGGCTCACGTCGGGAGCCTTGCGGTACTCCTCATAGACCTGCCGGAAGCGAGCCGCCTGACCGGAGGCATCGGCGACGGACTGCTCGCGATATCCCTCGGCCTGCTGGACGGTGCGGGCGGCCTCGCCTCGGGCCTCGGGCACGACGCGGCTGGCGAAGGTCTCCGCCTCGTTCTGGAAGCGGACGGCATCCTGCTGGGCGGCATTGACCTCGAAGAAGGCCTGGCGCACCTCCGCTGGAGGCTGAGCGGCCTGGAGCTGCACGAGGTTGACGAGCACGCCCGCACCATAGGCATCCAGCGTGCTCTGCATGATCTGGCGCACCTCCTGGGCGACGCTCGCCTGCTCGGTGGTCAGGATCGCCTGGATGTTGCGGCGTCCGATGACCTCGCGCATGGCGCTCTCGGCCACGGACTTGATGGTGCCTTCGGGGTTCTGCAGGTTGAAGACGAAGTCCTGGGGACGCGCCGGGTTGATCTGCCAGACCGCATCGAAGTCGATGTCGACGATGTTCTCGTCGGCGGTGAGCATCAAGCTCTCCTCGATCACGTCGCGCGGACGGCCCTGCCCGGTCGGCGTGGACCGATAGCCCACCTCGACCCGCTGCTGGGCGGTGACGTTGGGCTTCATCACGCGGCCGATCGGGTAAGGCAGGTTGTAGCGCAGGCCTTCGCCGGAGGTGCCGACATACCGGCCGAAGAGCATGTTGATGCCGACCTCGTTCGGCCGCACCGTGTAGAAGCCGGTAAGCAACCAGACCGCGATCACGCCCAGGACGAGGATGATGAGTCCTCGCCCTCCCATGGAGCCGCCCGGGATGAAGTCCTTGAGGCGATCCTGGCTGCGGCGCAGAATATCTTCGAGGTCGGGGGGATTGCCGTTCCCTTGCGGACCGCCGGAGCCCCATGGGCTCTTGCCGCCTCCCGATCCGCCACGCTGACCCCAGGGGCCACCGCCGCCGCTTTGGTTACTCCAAGGCATAGGACGCCTTTCCTTACCTGCAAAAAGTCCGGCCGGAACGGCCGATGGAACCGAAGGCGGTTGTGAGTGCTGCCTCTTCCGCCTGTCAAGCCTGCGAATTGGGTATTCCGCGAGGCTTCGTCAACCTCGAATGGCGTCAGGTGCGCCGTTCGAGGTCGATAAAGGTAAACGGATGCTCGTCGTCGGGACCTTTCGGATGGCTCTCCCGCCGAACCTCGCGAAACTGTGACCGGTCGAAGGCGGGGAAGACCGCATCGCCCTTAGGCGCCGCCTGGACCTCGGTGAGGTACAGGTTCCGTACATGCGGAAGGGCCATCGCATAGATCTCGGCCCCGCCCGCTACGGCAATTGCATCCGCCCCCATCCGAGAGGCAAGCTCCTGGCCTCTCGCCATCGCCTCCTCCCAGGCATGGGCGACATGCACGCCTTCGGCGGCGAATCCCTTGTCGCGGGTCAGCACGACCGTTTCCCGCCCAGGCAGGGGCTTGCCGATCGACTGGAAGGTCTTGCGGCCCATGATCATCGGCTTGCCCATGGTCAGCCTGCGAAACCGGCCGAGATCGGTCTTCAGACGCCAGAGCAGCCGGTTGTCCCGCCCGATGACGCCGTTTTCGGCCATCGCGACGACGAGGATCAAGGGAACGGTCATGCCTCCTCCGCCAGCTGTCTCAGGGGCTCGCCCGTCATCCGCTGCACCGTCCATTCGTCCATGGGAACAGCGCCGATGGAGCGGTAGACCCGCAGCGCCGGCTCGTTCCAGTTCAGCACCCACCATTCGAGGCGCAGCAGGCCTTCGGCAAGGCAGCGGCGCGCCAGGTGCCGGAGCAGGGCCCGCCCGATGCCCCTGGAGCGGAATTCGGGCCGCACGAACAGGTCCTCGAGATAGATGCCGTGCCGTCCGCGGAAGGTCGAGAAGTTGTAGAACCACAGGGCAAAACCGACAGGCTCCCCCTGCCATTCGGCGATGTCGGCGAAGACCCGCGGGTTCTCGCCGAACAGCGCCTTGGCGATGTCGGCCTCCGTCGCATCGACCTCATGCGCCAGCCGCTCGTAGTCGGCGAGTTCGCGGATGAAGCGGAAGATGAGGGCGGAATCGGCGGCTGTGGCCGATCGGATGGAGAGAGTCATTTCTCCTGTTTACGGGAACAAGAGGACGCCGCCAATGCCTCACCCCTCGCCCATCCACTCCGGCAGAGCCCTCCGAAAGCCGGCAGGATCTCAAACCACGAAGAACTCGTGAAAGCTCATCGCGAGACCCTTGGCGAGCACCGCGATCTCGACGGGCTTGACCTTCGTTCCGGATCCGTCGGCGTCGTAGAGCAGCAGGCCCTTCTTCTTGTCGTAAACGATCCGATCCTCCCTGTCCTTCGCCCTGGACGCCACGACGAACAGATCGGACTCGAGCTTCTTCGGCCTTGTGAGCGTCCCAGGCCCGAGCTTCGTGAAAACCTTGCTGTCGAGCCAGATCGTATCCGAGGCTACGCTGTAATCAGCGATCTTGTCCCTGTTCGAGTTTTTGTCGGGCCTGACGTCGAAAGCGAAGGTATCGCGTCCCGTGCCGCCGATCAGAACATCGCTGCCGGCTCCGCCCCAGAGCTTGTCGTTCCCGCCCCTGCCCTGGATTTCGTTGGCCTGCGCATTTCCCCGAAGGCTGTTCGACGATCCATCGCCGGTGAGCAGGCGGTCATTCGTCAAGGTCCAGGTCACGACCTGCTCCAACGAGCTGCGATCTCCCCTCACCCAATCCGTCGGATCATAGGCCCGTGCCGTAAGGACATGCGCGCCGAAGCCGTAATTGTCCTGGGTCACGCTGAAGGTCTCTCCGGCATCGGCGAAGGTTCTGCCGTTGAGCGTCCAATCCACCTTGATGACGGCAGGATCGATGGTGTCGACGGAAAAATCGGACCGGTTGTGATGGGTGCTCCAGGGGTCGGTATACCCGTCCAGCGGATCGACCAGCTCGTAGAACTTGAGGACGAACTGTTCCCTCGCGATGGCGTCGAAGGGGCGACCCAGGGTCTTCATCTTGGAGTCGAGCGACGGGCGGTAGACCCCCGCCGCGTGGTAGTAGGCCCCCTCGTAAGCCCCGATGACCCCGATGCCGGGCTGGTTGTACCCGAGCCATTCGGACCATTTGCCGCCCGAGGCATCCGAGGTCACATTGGCGTAGGGGAGATCCGGGCCGGCATAAGGTCCCGTGGCACCGTAGTCATACTCATCGCCCAGCCCGGCAAAGGCATGGCCGATCTCATGAAGGGCAATCTCGTAGGCCTGGGAATGCCCGGCGGAGTAGATGCTGGAGTCGTAGCCTGCCCCACCGTAGGCGGCGCTGTTCACAAGGATGAAGCGCATCTCGGAGGCAAACCCGGCATAGCGCAGGACATCCTCTTCGATGGCATCCGCCTTATTGAGGTCGATGCTCAGCGCGCGACCGCTGTAGCTCGCGTCCAGCGCCGTATTCCTTGAAACCCCGGTCGACGGATCGTCCGCACCGGACTCGGCGGAGGCAACATCGATGGAATGGATGTTGAAGAAGTTTCGATAGCGTCCGAAGGGTTCGCTGAGCAGGCCCCCACCGAACATATAGCTCAGAAGGCCCTCAATCTGAGCATTATAGGCGGTGCCGATCTCCGTGGACGTGTAGCCGTCTCCCATGAAGACCATGTCGATGCGGTTCGAGCTGATCCCTGTCACCTGCAGGGCGCGGAGCGTAGGCACGAAACAACCTCAAGCAAAGAAATAAAGTATCACGATCCTTCTAGCCTATCATTCCTGCCTTGAACAGAGGTCGCCTTTCAGGAGGCCGAGCCCTCATCCTCCTCCAGGACCCGCCGGGGCGAGCCCCATTCCTCCAGGATCGCGTTCATGTGGTCGAGCACGAAGAAGCGGGCGCTCTCGACGTCGTAGCCCTCGTCGAGCAGGCTGTCATAGTCGGTGAGCCTATGCCGAATATAGGCCGTCATCGACAGCCAAGCGGCCGTCTCGGGCGAGGCGGCGTGCAGGCCGCGGCTGCCGAGCGCGTGGTCGGCCACGGCCTCGAACTCGTGCCGCGGAATGCGCGGGGCGAGGATGCGGATGGCGCTCTCGATGGCCTCGCGCCTGTTCATGGCCCTCAGACCGCGACGGGCGCCTTGATGGCGGGATGGGGATCGTAATCCTCGATGGCGATGTCGTCGTAGGTGAAGTCGAAGAGGGAGCGCACGGAAGGGTTCAGCCGCAGCTTCGGCAGCGGCCTCGGCTCCCGCGAGAGCTGGAGGCGGGCCTGCTCCAGGTGGTTGAGGTAGAGGTGCGCATCCCCGAAGGAATGGATGAAGTCGCCCGGCTGCAGGCCGGTGGCCTGGGCCATCATGTGCGTCAGCAGCGCATAGGAGGCGATGTTGAAGGGCACCCCGAGGAAAACGTCCGCCGAGCGCTGGTAGAGCTGGCAGGAGAGCCGCCCCTCCGCCACGTAGAACTGGAACAGGCAGTGGCAGGGCGCGAGAGCCATCCTGTCGAGTTCGGCCGGGTTCCAGGCGGAGACGATGAGGCGGCGGCTGTCCGGGTTGCGGCGGATCTCGTCGAGAACCCAGCGGATCTGGTCGACGGTGCCGCCGTCGGGCTTGGCCCAGGAGCGCCACTGCTTGCCGTAGACGGGGCCGAGATCGCCGTTCTCGTCCGCCCATTCGTCCCAGATCGTGACGCCGTTCTCCTTCAGGTAGCGGATGTTGGTGTCGCCCTTCAGGAACCACAGGAGCTCATGGATGATGGAGCGCAGGTGCAGCTTCTTCGTGGTGACCAGCGGGAAGCCCTGGCTGAGATCGAAGCGCATCTGATGGCCGAAGACCGAGATGGTCCCGGTTCCGGTGCGGTCGTCCTTGCGGACGCCCTCGTCCATGATGCGGCGCATGAGGTCGTGATAGGCTTGCATGAGGTGCTCCTGGATCCATTATAGGTCACCGGGTCAGGCTCTCCGAGTCGCAAACCGTCCCCATCCCCACCCTTTCAAAATCGATCCGGCCCACCTATATTGGGCATGCCGGTCGCAAGACCGGCTATGGCGATAAACGGCTATCGGAATAAACCCATCGGACCCGGGGGCGGTACCCGGCGCCTCCACCAAAATCCAGGCAGGATCTGGATTTCGGCGGGGGCGAAATAGGATCGACGAGGGCGTAAAGGGTAGACTTTCGCTCGGCATGGTTCCGCCGTTATCGGGCCGAATCTATAGTTGCCAACGACAACTATGCTCCGGTTGCAGTGGCTGCGTAAGCGGTCCCTAAAGCCGAATCAAAGCCCTTGCGGTTAGCACCGTAAGGCGGGGTCCGGAGGCACCTGGCAACAGAAGCCTCCACTTTCGTTTCTGCAAGGGCTCGCGCATGGCCGGTGGTAAAGACCTGATCCGCTACGATCTTCTGGTGCAGGACGCGCTGAAGGGCGTCGTGCGCAAGGTGCTGATCGATGCCGGAAAGGACGGCCTGCCGGGCGAGCACCACTTCTACATCTCCTTCCGGACGGACTTCCCCGGCGTTCGCCTCTCGAACCGCCTGCGCGAGAAATATCCCCAGGAGATGACCATCGTCCTCCAGCACCAGTTCTGGGACCTCAACGTCACCGAGCACACCTTCGAGGTCGGGCTCTCCTTCTCCGGCATCCCCGAGCGGCTGCTCATCCCCTTCGATGCGCTCACCGGCTTCTTCGACCCGTCGGTCCAGTTCGGCCTCAAGTTCGACAGCCAGGACGACGAGGGCGAGGAGGATTCCGAGGAAGCAGGCGCATCGCAGCCGGCCCGCAGCGGCGCCGCCGAGCCCGTGGAGCTGAAGCAGCCCCGTAAATCCCTCCCTCCGGCCGAGAAGAAGCCCGCGCCCGTCGCCAAGGTGGAATCGCCTGAAACCTCCGGGGACCAAGCCGCCAAGGAAGAGGCGGACGAGCCCGCCGCATCCGGCACCGCCGAGGTCGTCAGCCTCGACGCCTTTCGCAAGAAGAACTAAGTCTCCGCCACAGCTTCCACTCCGCCCTTGTGCTGCGCAGCCTGAGGGCTGCGCGGGGCGACGCGCATGGGAAGGCCGCCGCGCGGCCTCAGGGTGACGCGCTGCACGGGCTCGACCACGTGCCCCTCCGCCAGATCGAGCCGCACGGCGCGGGCGATGGTGGCCAGAACGATCACCGCCTCCTGCAGCGAGAAGCTCGCACCGATGCAGACGCGCGGGCCGGCTCCGAACGGAAGATAGGCGAAACGGTCGATCTTTCCCCGCGCCTCGGGCAGGAATCGCTCGGGCCGGAAGGCGTCGGGCTCCTCCCACAAGCGCCTGTGCCGGTGCAGCACATAGGGCGAAATGGCCACCATGGAGCCTGCCGGAATGTCCAGGCTGCCGATGCGGTCGTCCTGGAGCGCCGTCCGGCTCATGTAGGGCGCCGGCGGATAGAGGCGGATCGCCTCGTCGATCACGGCGCGGGTGTAGACGAGCCGCTCCAGGTGCCTCGGCTCCAACGGCCCCGCACCCAGCACCTCGTCCACCTCCTGCTCCACAAGGATGCGGGCCCGCTCGTCCTGGGAGAGCAGGTAGAGCGCCCAGGACAGGGCATTCGCGGTGGTCTCGTGGCCGGCGCCGATGAAGGTGACGATATTGGTGCGCACCTCGATGTCGCTCAGGCCCTTGCCGGTTTCCGGGTCCGCCGCCTCCAGGAGCAGGGTGAGCAGGTCCCGCGGTGCGGGCTCGCCCCGGGCGAGCAGCGCCTTGCGGGCATCGATCAGCTCGTTCACGGTCTCCTCGAAAAACTCGATGGAGGGCCGCGCCCGCAGGCGCCCGATCCGCGGGATCCAGTCCGGGAAACCGAAGATGTCGAGGGGATCGACCCGCCCCAGGGAGTTGAAGTAGCGGGTGATGGCACGGCCCAGGGCATCCGGGTCCTTGGGCACGCCTTGGGTGAAGATGGTCCGCTCCAGAACGTCGAGGGTCACCCGGGTCATTTCGAGCGCCGCATCGACCACGCGCCCGTCCGGACGCCTCTGCCAGCGCCGGACGAGGCGCTCCGCCGCCTCCACCATGGCCGGGAAGAAGCTGGCGACTGTGCGGGGCGTGAACAAGGGCGCCAGGGTGCGGCGCTGCAGCCTCCACTCCTCGCCCTCCGCCGTCACCAGCCCTCGGCCAAGCCCCGGCGCCAGGATCCGGATCTGCAGGTCGTCCTTCCGGTAGTTGGCAGCGTTGTCCAGGAGGATGTGGCGGATCGCGGCGGGGTCGTTCACCACGGTCATGCGGCCCAGAGCCCCCTCGCCCGTGACGATCGGCTCCTCGAAATGGGTGTGCATCCACATGGTGAGGGGGTTCTCGCGCACGGCCCTCAGGAAGGCCAGCATGCCGAGAGGCTCGGTGCGCGGCTCGGGATGGGGCGGGCGGAACAGGGGCGCTTCCAGGGTGTCGCTCATGCGAATTGACGAGGCCTCCGATGCGCGTTCGCAGTTGCGAGCGCCATCATTTGAGATAAGAGAACGCAACTCCATCGAAAGAGGTCAGGATGTCGCCCTCAACCCGCATCGAAACAGATACCTTCGGCCCCATCGAAGTTCCTGCCGACAAGCTCTGGGGCGCTCAGACGCAACGCTCGCTTCAAAACTTCCGCATTGGCACCGACCGGATGCCGCTCCCCCTCGTTCACGCCCTGGCGATCGTGAAGCAGGCTGCCGCGCTTGTGAACAAGGATCTCGGCAAGCTGGAGCCGCGCCTGGCCGACGCCATCGCCGCAGCCGCCGCCGACGTGGTGCAGGGCAAGTACGACGACGAGTTCCCGCTGGTGGTCTATCAGACCGGCTCGGGCACCCAGTCCAACATGAACATGAACGAGGTGCTCTCGAACCTCGCCATCGAGCGCCTCGGCGGCGAGCGCGGCAGCAAGAAGCCGGTTCACCCCAACGATCACGTGAACATGGGCCAGTCGTCCAACGACTCGTTCCCGACGGCGATGCACATCGCGGTGGCCCGCGAGATCAACGGCCGCCTGCTCCCCGCCCTCAAGCACCTGCTGAAGGCGCTCGAGGACAAGCAGGAGGCCTTCAAGGATCTGGTGAAGATCGGCCGCACGCACCTGCAGGACGCGACCCCGGTCACGCTGGGCCAGGAATTCTCCGGCTACGCCGCCCAGGTGCGCCTCGGCATCGCCCGCATCGAGCAGACGCTGCCCGGCATCTATGCGCTGGCCCAGGGCGGCACCGCCGTCGGCACGGGCCTCAATGCGCATCCGGAATTCGCGGACCGCTTCGCCTCCAAGGTGGTGGAACTGACCGCCCTTCCCTTCACCTCGGCCACCAACAAGTTCGAGGCACTCGCTTCCAACGACGCGCTCGTCTACACCCACGGTGCGCTGGCGAGCCTCGCGGCCGGCCTGTTCAAGATCGCCAACGACATTCGCCTGATGGGCTCCGGCCCGCGCTCCGGCATCGGCGAGATCTCCCTGCCCGAGAACGAGCCCGGCTCCTCGATCATGCCCGGCAAGGTCAACCCGACCCAGGCCGAGGCCATGACGATGCTGTGCTGCCAGGTCATGGGCAACCAGACCACGGTCACCGTTGCCGGGAGCCAAGGCCACTTCGAGCTCAACGTGTTCAAGCCGGTGATCGTGAACGCCGTGCTGCAGTCGATCCGCCTGCTGGCGGACGGCGCCATCAGCTTCACCGACAACTGCGTCGTCGGCATCGAGCCGAACAAGGAGCGGCTCAAGGAGCTGATGGAGCGCTCGCTGATGCTCGTGACGGCGCTCGCTCCGAAGATCGGCTACGATAAGGCCGCGGCCATCGCGAAGTCTGCGCACAAGAACGGCACGACGCTCAAGGAAGAGGCTCTCAAGGCCGGTGTCTCGGCAGAGGACTTCGACGCCGTCGTCCGCCCCGAGACGATGCTTCAGCCGGGCGAGTAAGCTACAATCGCGCCATGGCTGAGATCATCAATCTGCGCCAGGCGCGCAAGAACAAGGCGCGGGCCGAGAAAGAGGCCCGCGCCGAGCAGAACCGCATCAGCTTCGGCCGCACCAAGGCGGAGAAGAAGCTGACCAAGGCCGAGCAGGAACTGGCGAAAAGCCGCCTCGAGGCTCACAGGCGCGATCCCGACGAGACGCCGTGAATGGGCTTTGCCGTCGTCAAGCGCTCCGTCTCCATCGCGGGCCATCGCACGAGCATCTCGCTCGAGGAGCCTTTCTGGGAGGGCCTGCGCGAGATCGCAGGGCGGGAGAAGCTGTCCGTCCAGTCCCTGATCGGGCAGATCGACGCCGAACGCGGCGAGCAGAACCTCTCCTCCGCCATCCGGGTGTTCGTGCTGAACGATCTTCGCCGCCGCTTAGCGGATCGGGGCTCCATAGACTGAGGGCGGAGGAGCCACCTCCACCGGTGGATTCAGGGGCGGCAGGGAAGTTGCGGGGGTTGTCCCGGACTCGTCCTGGGGCTGGCTCTGCTGCTGCGACTGCAGCCGCTCCGCCTCGCGCCGGGCCCGCTCGGCCTCCGCCCGCGCCCGAGCCTGGCGGAGCGCCTCCTCCTCGGCGGCCCGGGCCCTCTGCCGCTCCGCTTCCCGCTGCGCGTCGATCTGGCGCTGGCGCTCGGCGGCAGCCCGCTCGAAGGCCTCGATCTTCTCGAGTTCCCGCTTGAGCACGATGGCGGCCAGGCCGTTGCGGAAGGGACCTGCATCGATCTGCCGGACGGGCGCCGTCAGGGAACCCTGCCAGTTCAGGCCGATGGAGGGCGGAGCACCCACCCATTCGGGGGGGGAAGCCTTGGCCGTCAGTGCGCCGCGGGCATCGAGCTGCAGCGTCTTGAGATCATACGTCACCCCGCCCTGCCAGACGGCTTGGCCCCCCTCGACCACGAAGGGGGAGAGCCGCAGGATGCCGCCGACGAGGGCAGCCGAGGTTCGGACCGAGGCGGCGCTGAGGGGCGCGCGTCCCAGTTCCATGCCGACGATGGCCTCTGCCCGACCTTCGGCGAGCGGATCGTTCTCGGCCAGCGCCCGCTTGAGCACCCGCTCGAAGACATTGGGATCGGCTGCCGGAATGCGGAGGTTCGTCACCTGCCATTCGCCTGCGCCGCCGAGATTGGCCACCAGTTCGGACAGGCTCCCGCCCGCCGCCCCGAACCTGAGCGGGCCGGACAGGACAGCCTCGAAAGGGCTCGATCCGGTGAGCGCCCAGAGCGGCACCTTCTCCAGCGAGCCTTCGCCGACGATGGTGGCAAGCGCTCCCTCGCGGGTGATGGTCGTCGCCCCCGTGATCCGGCCCGAGCCGATCGTGGCGTCGAAGTTTCGGATCGAGATGCCGTCGGGCTGGGCCCCGACCACGAAGGAGGCGCGGCTCGCCTGCAGGCCGCGCCCGAGATCGAGCGTGCCGGCCCGGAAGGTGACCTGGCCGCCGGAGACCAGCCGCCCGCTCTGCCCGAAACGGGCCGTCGACCAGATCGCCGTCGCGTTCGGATCCCCCGGCACGTTGAGCGTCAGGGTTGCCACCAGCCAGGGCAGGGAAAGGCGGCCCAGGGAGACCTCGCCGCTGATGTCCGAGCGGGAGGCGACGACGAGGCGCGCCTGAACGGGATCGTTCGCGACCTTGCCGTTGACCTCGAGGAGAGTTGACCCGCGTTCGCGGCCGAGGGTCACGCGGCCGGTCACGGGAACCGGAGGCGCGACGCCGGCCCCATCGCCCAGGAGCTGCAGGAAGGGCGTGATGTCGGGCGTCGTGATCTCGGCCTCGCCGCTGTCCACCACGTCGTCGCCCTCGCTCAAGGAGAAGGGCCGCGTGGTGGCGACCCTCACCCCGGCGATGTCTCCGGTCAGGGTGACGTTGAACAGTCCCGAGCCGACCCGCGTCCCGCGCAGATCCACCTTGGAGGGCCGGTTCAGGCTGGCCATGGCCGGACGGTTGACCCACCGGCCCGTGCTGTCCGTGGACAGGCTCAGGATCAAGCTCTCGGTTCGGCCGTCGATGGACTCGACCCGCCCCTCGAAGGGGCCGCCGGCGATCCGGCCGGTCGCGATCGTGCGCAGCCTCAGCTCGTTCGAGCCCGGAGCCGGCGCGACCCGCTCGGAGGCCACGTCGAGGTCGAGGGCGCCCTCGCGGACGAAGTGGGGTACGAGCTTGGAGATCCCGCCCACCCAGACGCTGCCCAGGAGATCGACCAGCGGATCGGCGCGCTGGGCCGTGACCTTGCCGGAGATGCGCCCGGAGCCGTCCGGGGCGATGCGCCCCCGCACCCGGGCATTGGCGCCGGCGAGATCCACGATGTCGAGGGTCTCCACGAGCAGCGCCGGCCCGTCGGAGAGAATCCGGGCCGAGATCCGCCCCGTCGGCGGGCTCCTGCCGGCGCTGACCGCGCGGGCATCCAGGATGAGGCCGATATCGATGTTCTGGGTGGCCTGGAAGACGCTGGAGACCTGCGGCAGGTCGTCGAGGTTGAGGTTCTGGATCGCGACCTGCGCCTCCAGCCGGCCGCGCTCGTTCGCCTCCGGCGCGGTGTAGCGAACATTGCCCGTGAGGGTGGACTCGCCCGTCTTGAGCCGCAGGCGGTTGAAGGACAGGACCGGATTGGAGAAGGCGATTTCCGAGGAGGCCTCGACCGGACGGCCGTCCAGCATCCGTAGCAGGGGCGAATTCAGGCCGATCCTGGCAAGATACCGCGCCAGCCGGTCGGAGGCGTTGGAGGCCAAGGCCACCTTGCCGTTGATGCCGCCCCGCGTGGTGAGCCCGAGCTGGCCTTCGACAGCCACCCGGGTCTCTCCCGGCGCGGTGAACTCGATCCGGTCGAGCTGCGCCCGGCCGGTGTCGAGGGACAGCTTCAGGATGGCGTTCGACAGATCCTCCTGCCCGAGACCGATGCTGTCGATCTTGAGATCGAGATCGATGGGCACACGGACCAGCGGCAGGGACCAGCTCTGGAGCCGGCTCTTGAAGTCCTGCCCGTTGGACGAGAGGATGAAGCTGTCCGCATCCAGCCTGCGCCCCTCGAGGCGCAGGGAAATCCGCGGCTCGTTGAGCCCGATCCTTCCGTCGCCGGTCATGCGAAGGCTCGCGCCGCCCTCCCCCGCTTCCACGCTGACGGGACCGAGCTCGACGGCGCCGGGAACGGTCCTGAACTCCGTCTCGACCGCAATGGGGATCGGAATGCCCGCCGCGGCCAGCTGCGCCGGCGGGCCGAACAGGACCTTCGCCTTGCCGGTGACGCTCGGGGTCGTCGCCTCGCCGGTGCCCTCGTTCAGCCCCAGCCGGGCATCGAGATCGAACCGGGGATAGATGTCGCCCCCGCCCGAGAGCTTGACCTGGATGGTCTTGTCCTCGGCCAGCTCGCCCGTGACCAGGCGAAAGGGCACGCCGGCCGTCGTGCCCTCGACCCGCCAGGGGCCGATGAGCTTCTGGCCCTGGATCACGACGTTCTCGGCGAAGGCCTGGTTCGTCCGGCCCGTGCTGGCGCTCTGGGTGGTGACGAGGAGCTGGGCGACGGACAGGTTCTCGATGGCCCATTCCCGGGCCCGGCCGCTGCCGGAGACCAGATCGGGCGGCAGGCGCCATTCGCCGTCTCCCGCGACCGGGATGCGGATGTCGGCCCGCCCCACCCGCGTCTCCGTGAACCTGACCTCGCCCCGCAGCAGCGGGGTCAGGGCGATCTCCGCCCAGACGGCATCGGCGGTGAGAACGGGTGAGTCCGGCGTTTTCCCGCCGAGCCTGAGCCGTCCGAGCTCGATCCGCGGCGTGGGCAGCAGGCGAACGGCGACCTCGCCCTCCGTCCGGGCTTCCGTGCCCGAGGCGCGCGCGATCATCTCGTCGATGCCGGTGCGGTGATCCTCCCAGCGGATGAAGGGAGGCGCCGCGACGGCAACGGCCAAGATCAGGATCACGATGGAGGCGATGATCGTCAGGATATCGCGCAAGAGGCTGCCTTTTCTCCGTTACACCAGCACGTCCTTATCCCATGGCATCGGGAACCGGGAGCGCCGTTCGCCGTGTTCCACCGTCAAAGCGCAACGATCTTGCCCGGATTCATGATGTTGTGGGGGTCGATGGCCTGTTTCAAGACGCGCATGAGGCCGAGCGCCGCCGGCCCGTGCTCGATCTCCAGATACTTCATCTTCTTTTGGCCGACCCCATGTTCGCCGGTGCAGGTGCCCTCCATGGCCACCGCCCGCCGCACCAGCCGGTCGATGAAGGCCTCGCAGGCCTCGATCTCCCTCGGATCGTCCACGTTCACGAGGGGCTGAACATGGAAATTGCCGTCGCCCACATGGCCGACGATGGGAGCCACGAGGCCGCTTTCGAGGATGTCCTGCTTCGTCGCATCGACGCACTCGGCAAGCCGCGAGATCGGTACGCAGACGTCGGTTGCCACCGACTGGGCGCCGGGGCGCAGACCCTTGGCGGCCCAGTAGGCGTCGTGCCGGGCCTGCCAGAGGCGGGAGCGCTCCTCGGGCTTCGTGGCCCACTCGAACGGCCCGCCGGCGAACTCGGCCGCGATGTCGCCGAAGCGCTCGGCCTGCTCACGCACGCCAGCGTCGGAGCCATGGAACTCCAGGAGCAGAAGCGGGCTCTCGGGGAGAGACAGCTTGGAGTGGAGATTGACCGCCCTCACCTGCACCTCGTCCAGGAGCTCGATGCGGGCGACCGGGATGCCGGACTGGATCGTCATGATCACGGCGTCGCAGGCGGCCTTCACGGACGGGAACGGGCAGATGCCGGCGGAGATCGCCTCCGGGATGCCGTGGAGCTTCAGGGTGATCTCGGTGACGATGCCCAGCGTTCCCTCCGAGCCGATGAGGAGGCGAGTGAGATCGTAGCCGGCCGAGCTCTTCTTGGCCCGGCTTGCGGTCTTCACGATCTCGCCATCGGGCAGCACGGCGGTGAGCGCCAGGACCACATCCTTCATGGTTCCGTAGCGGACCGCGTTGGTGCCCGAGGCCCGGGTGGCGACCATGCCGCCGATGGATGCGTCCGCGCCGGGGTCGATGGGGAAGAACAGGCCCTTGTCGCGCAGGTGCTCGTTGAGCTCCTTGCGGGTGACGCCCGCCTCGACCACGCAGTCGAGATCCTCGTCATGCACGGCGATGATGCGCTTCATCTGGCTCAGATCGATGCAGACTCCGCCATGGGGAGCGTTGATGTGCCCCTCCAGGGAGGTGCCCGCGCCATAGGGAATGATCGGAATTCCATGGGTGGCGCAGAGCTTGACGATCTCGGACACCTCCTCCGTCGTGCGCGGGTAGACCACCACGTCCGGCGGCTGGTTCTTCACCCAGGTGAGCGAATGGCCATGCTGCTCGCGCACCGCGGCCGAAGTCACGACCCGGTCGCCGAAGCGCCCGGTCAGCTCGGACAGGAGGGGGGCGAGGGAGGCATCCGTCGGGGCCTGACGGGCAGGAGCATGGGGGGCGTTCATGGAAGCTTCAGATCCGTTCGTGAGGCTTGCTTTCCCCATAGCTACCAGAACCGTTGCAAAGGCAACACTCCGGATGAGAAAGATGCCGCACCCCTCATGCACGAGCCGCCGGATCGTGCTAACATTGTTTCTTCCCGTCGGCGGGAGTGGACGTTTGAGGAGCATCAGGGGACGAGTTTGACCATGGGAAAGCGGACCCCCGTCTTTTTCTTCGCGCCCTTCGTGTCCTCCACGATGCGGGTCGAGCCCGCATGGATCGACTACAACGGCCACATGAACATGGCCTACTACCATGTGCTCTTCGACCGGGCGGTGGAGGAAGGGTTCAGCCTGGTCGGCCTGGGCCAGGATTACTTCGAAAAGCGCAAGGCGTCCTTCTTCGCGGCCGAGATCCACACCGTCTACAAGCGTGAGCTGAAGATGCACGACCGGGTGCGCGTCACGCTCCAGCTCGTCGACTACGACGAGAAGCGCATCCACTACTACATGGAAATCCGCCATGCGGGAGAGGGCTGGGTCGCCGCCACCATGGAGGGCCTGTCCCTCCACGTGGACATGGAGACCCGGAAGGTCCGCCCCTTCCCGGACGACATCGCCGCCAACCTGGCCGTGATGAAGACCACCCATGCGCGGCTGGCGAGGCCGCAGAACCTGGGGCGCGTCATCGGCATTCCGCGCAGGACCGAAGTCGGGGAGGCCATCCCGGCCTCGGGGACGCGCCACTGAGCGGCCCGGGCGGGAACAGGCATCACCCGCGCGGCATCGGCGGCAGCGGGCGAGGAGCGAACAGGCGGTCGCGCTCGATGCTCTGCCGGATCTGGTTGTTCTCCATCTGGATGCGCTCTTCCAGCCTGAGCAGGCGTTGATCCTGCTGGATCTGGCGGTTGATCGTCTTGGTCTTGCGCTCCGCAGGGCTTACGCGAGGCAGCCGTGTCTGGGCCTCCGCCGGCACGGCCAAGGGCAGGAGCAGGCTTGAAACCATGGCAGCGGCGAGGGCGAGACGCATGCGACATTCCTCCTCAAGAGCCTCATGCCCATATGTGGCCCTGGAGCCCTCCTCCGACAATGAAGCCGGGGCCTTCAGGTTCGCCCCTGCGGCAGGATCGACAGGCATTCCGGGCTCGACGCCGTTCGCCTTTTGATCCATGGTCCCGCCGATGAATCAGTCCGATCCCAGACCCGATCCGCAGGACAGCCTCGCCCATGAGCCGGCGTCCGGCTCGCTGAGCGCCCGCGCCCGGGCGGCGGTTGCGCCGCAATCCCCCTATCTGAACGGCCTGAACCCGGAGCAGCGCGCCGCCGTCGAGGCGACCGAAGGCCCGGTTCTCGTCCTGGCCGGGGCCGGCACCGGCAAGACCCGGGTGCTCACCACCCGGATCGCCCACCTGATCGCCACCGGGAAGGCCTGGCCGTCGCAGATCCTGGCCGTGACCTTCACCAACAAGGCCGCGCGCGAGATGCGCGAGCGCATCACCTCGGTGATCGGGGACGTGGCCGAGGGGATGCAGTGGCTCGGCACCTTCCATTCCATCGGCACCAAGATCCTGCGCCGCCATGCGGAGCTGGTGGGCCTGCGCTCCGACTTCACCATTCTCGGCACGGACGACCAGCTTCGCCTGATGAAGCAGGTGATCGAGGCCGAGGGCATCGACGAGAAGCGCTGGCCGGCGCGCCAGCTCGCCGGCCACATCGATGGCTGGAAGAACCGGGGCCTGGGCCCCGATCAGGTGCCTGCCGGCGAGGCCGGAGCCTTCGCCAACGGCAAGGGCGGACGGCTCTATCGCGCCTATCAGGAGCGCCTGAAGGTTCTCAACGCCGTCGATTTCGGCGACCTCCTGCTCGAATGCCTGCGCCTGTGGCGGGAACATCCGGACATCCTGGAGCAGTACCAGAACCGCTTCCGCTACATGCTCGTGGACGAGTACCAGGACACCAACGTCGCCCAGTATCTCTGGCTGCGGCTCCTCGCCCAGGCGCGCAAGAACCTGTGCTGCGTCGGCGACGACGACCAGTCGATCTATGGCTGGCGCGGCGCCGAGGTCGACAACATCCTGCGCTTCGAGCACGACTTCCCCGGCGCGACCGTGATCCGGCTCGAGCGCAACTACCGCTCCACGGGCCACATCCTCTCCGCCGCCTCCGGCCTCATCGCCAAGAACCAGGGCCGCCTCGGCAAGACCCTGCGCACCGAGGACGAGCCCGGCGAGAAGGTGACGATCACCGGCGCCTGGGACTCCGAGGACGAGGCCCGGCTCATCGGCGAGGAGATCGAGGCGCTGCACGCCAAGAAGCACCCGCTCTCCGAGATCGCGATCCTCGTGCGCATCTCCGCCCAGATGCGCGAGATCGAAGACCGGCTCGTGACGCTCGGCGTGCCCTATCGCGTCATCGGCGGCCCCCGCTTCTACGAGCGCGCGGAAATCCGGGATGCGCTGGCCTATCTGCGCGTCGTGAACCAGCCTGCCGACGACCTCGCCTTCGAGCGCATCGTCAACGTGCCCAAGCGGGGCCTGGGCGATGCCACGATCCAGGTGCTGCACAACCACGCCCGCGCCGCCCGCGTGCCGCTGATGGAGGCGGCGCGCTTCATCGTCGAGACCGACGAGCTGAAGCCCAAGCCTCGGGCCACGCTGCGCGACCTCCTCATCTCCTTCGGGCGATGGGCGAAGCTGTCCGAGACCATGAGCCAGTCCGAGGTGGCGCAGACGGTGCTTGAGGAATCCGGCTACACCGACATGTGGCAGAAGGACAAATCGGCCGATGCGGCGGGGCGGCTCGAGAACCTCAAGGAACTCGTGCGCTCCATGGAGGAGTTCCCGGACCTGCAGAGCTTCCTCGAGCATGTGTCGCTCGTGATGGAGGCGAACGAATCCGATACCGCCGAGCGCGTGAGCCTGATGACGCTCCATGCGGCGAAGGGCCTGGAGTTCGACACGGTCTTCCTCCCCGGCTGGGAGGAAGGGCTCTTCCCGAACCAGCGGGCGCTGGACGAGAGCGGCCGCGCCGGCCTCGAGGAGGAGCGACGCCTCGCCCATGTGGGCCTCACCCGCGCCCGCAAGCGCGCCAAGATCTACTTCGCCTCGAACCGGCGCATCCACGGCCTGTGGAACTCGACCGTGCCGAGCCGCTTCATCGACGACCTGCCTGAGTCGAACGTGGAGATCGTCGAGGCCCCGGCCAACTTCTCCTATGGCGGCGGCTATGGCGGCTCGCGCTTCGACCGCATGCAGCCCTTCAGCGGTTCTTCCTACCAGACTCCCGGCTGGCAGCGCGCTCAGGCGCACCGCGCCAGCACCGACGACGGCGGATACTCGGCCCGCCGCTCGGGCGAGCGGCGCGGACCCGTGCTGATCGAAGGCGAACTGGTGGCAAAGTCCACGGGCGGCTCGGGCTTCAGGGTCGGCGGGCGCGTGCTGCACACCAAGTTCGGCCCCGGCACCATCGAGGCGGTGGACGGCAACAAGCTCACGGTCGAGTTCGACAAGGCCGGGCGGAAGATGGTGCTCGACAGCTTCGTCGAGGCTTTGGGCTGATCCAAGAAGATGCCCGGCGCAGGGCCGGGCATCGCAACATATCATTTCAAGAGAACCCTACTCCGCAGCCGCGGGCGGCACGGGAGCCGGCGGCGTGCCGTAGGTGCGCGGATCGACCGGGTTGAGGTTGCCCTCATCCTCGGTGAAGGCCGGGGGACGGTCGACATAGGTGAAGGTACCCTTGCCGTCCGGCGAGGGCCCCTGCGCCCACCGTCCCTGCTGGCTCTCCGTGCCTTCCGAATGGTTCAGGAACTGGTAGGCCACCTCGCCCTTCTCCAGCTCCTGCGGGAAGTTCGACGGCACCGGCGTCATCTCGAGCCCGTCCTCCTCCAATTCACGGATGGCGGCGAGCCATTGGTTCTGGTGCATGGTGTCGCGCGCGATGAGGTAGGAGAGCATGTCGCGAACGCCGGGATCGTTCGTCATGTTGTAGAGACGGGCGACCTGCAGGCGCCCCTGGCTCTCGGCCGTCACGTTGAAGCGGAAATCGGCGAGCAGATTGCCGCTCGCGATGGTGTAGGCGGATGTCCAGGGATTGCCGACGCTGTCCGAGGGCCGCGCTCCAAGACCTGCCACGATGTAGTGCTGGGCATTCATGCCGGCCACGATGGCATCCTCGACCCGGGCGCCGCCCATCACGGCTCCCACCACCGAGTTCTTGGCCATGTCCTCCTGCTGCTCGATCGGCGACGTTTCGAGCAGGCGGGCGATCATGGTGGCGAGCATCTCGACATGGCCGATCTCCTCGGTGCCGATGTCCATGATCATGTCCTTGTACTTCTGCGGCCCGCGGCAGTTCCAGCCCTGGAACAGATAGGTCATCATCACGCTGATCTCGCCCCACTGACCTCCCAGGGGCTCCTGGAGCATCTTGGCGAAGAGCGGGTCGGGTTTTTCGGGCTTGGCGTGATAGGCCATCTGCCGCTGGCGGAAGAACATCCGCTTGCTCCTGTTCCTGTCGTGTGAGTGACGGCTCCCGGCCCCTCAGGAGTCAGCCTCTCAACAGGAGCGACTCCCGGTTGTTCCCGCATCAGGCCGGATTTCCTGCATTTTAGACCAGTTCTGATCTGGACCTTCGCCCTCTAGCCACCTGCTCGTAACTGTGGAACCATCCGGCCCAAACGACCGATCTCGGGAGGTGCCGATGTTTCCCCTGTCCAACATGCTGAGATCCTTCGTGCGTGCCGGAACCTTGAAGGTGATCGATGCGGAGGGAGGTATTCACACGTTCGGTGGCGAGAAGCCGGGCCCAAGCGTCACCATGCGGCTGACGGACCGCTCGCTCTATCACAAGCTCTTCCTCAACCCGGAACTGCATGCCGGCGAAGCCTACATGGACGGGCGCATGAGCTTCGAGGAGGGCTCTACCTTGCGGGACTTCCTGAACCTCTTCTCGATGAACCGCTCCTCCCTGGCGAGTTACCCGCTGCAGAGCGTGCTCAAGCGCATCTCGCGAACGGTGAAGCGGTTCCAGCAGGCGAACCCCGTCGGCAAGGCGCAACAGAACGTCGCGCACCACTACGATCTGGGCAACGACTTCTACAGGCTTTTCCTCGACAAGGGCATGCAGTATTCCTGCGCCTACTTCGTCAACGACGACGACACGCTGGAGGAGGCGCAGCAGAACAAGCTTCGTCTCATTGCCTCGAAGCTTAGGCTGAAGCCTGGCCTGAAGATCCTCGACATCGGCAGCGGCTGGGGCGACCTCGCGCTCTATCTCGCCGCCATGGAGGACGTGGACGTCACGGGAGTCACGCTCTCGAAGGAACAGTACGAACTCTCCAACGAGAAGGCGCGTCGGGCCGGACTTTCTGATCGCGTCCGCTTCGAACTGCTGGACTACCGCATGGTTGACAAAAAATTCGACCGCATCGTCTCGGTCGGCATGTTCGAGCATGTGGGCGTGCATCATTACGGCGAGTTCTTCGCCAAGATCAACGCGCTGCTCGACGACGACGGACTGATGGTGCTGCATTCCATCGGCAAGATGAGCCCGCCCGGCACTGCGAGCCCGTGGCTCAGAAAATACATCTTCCCCGGCGCCTATTCCCCTGCCCTGTCGGAGGTGTTTCCCGTCGTCGAGCAGAACCAGCTGTGGGTGACGGATCTCGAATTCCTGCGCGTGCACTACGCGAAGACGCTCAATCATTGGCACCGGCGCTTCGAGGCGAACCGCGAAAGGATTGCCGCCATGTACGACGAGCGCTTCTGCCGCATGTTCGAGTTCTACCTCATCAGCGCCGAGACCATGTTCACCACCGGCAGCCAGCTCGTGTTCCACATGCAGCTCGCCCGCAAGCGCGACGCCGCGCCCATCGTGCGCGACTACATCACGGATGTGCAGCGCGAGTACAAGGCGAAGGAGGCGGAGCGCCTCAAGGTTCTCGAGCCGGCCAGGGAGCTGACGCCGGCCTGAGATCCGGCATCAGCTCGAACGATCCGCTGCTCTTCAGGTGAGCGCCCTGTCTTCCCCGTCCCCAAGCCATCGTGGGAGAGCTTCCACCCTTACGGTTCCTCCCGCTTCCTCGATTCACGGACAGGTGACCGCCGGCGTGAGCGGTGATAAAGCGGGGTCATGCTCGAAGGACTGCACCCCAACCGCCCCACCCATGTGTTCCGCATCACCACGGACGAGCGCTCCGCGCGCGCCATGACCGAGATGATCGGCGAGATCTTCGACCCTGCCGAGACCGCTGTTGCGTCGTTCGAGACGGAGGACGGCGGGCCGTGGATGCTGGAGGCCTATTTCGCCCACCAGCCCGACGAGGCCGCGATCCGCAGCCTGCTGCGCCCCATCGTGGGCGCGGAGGCGGACAAGGGCGTGTTCCTGCCCATCGAGCAGAAGGACTGGGTGAAGGCCTCGCTCGAGGGCCTGAAGCCGGTCCGGGCCGGCCGCATCTTCGTTCACGGCTCCCATGACCGGGAGCAGCGCCGGCCGAGCGACATTTCCATCGAGATCGAGGCAGGCTTGGCCTTCGGGACCGGCCACCACGGCACCACCAAGGGCTGCCTGCTCGCCTTCGTGGACGAGCTGAAGACGCGCACGCCGCGCCATGTGCTCGATGTGGGCACCGGCACGGGCATCCTGGCTTTTGCGGCGGCGAAGGTTCTGAAGCGTCCCGTCGTGGCGGGAGATATCGATCCGGAGGCCGTCCGCGTGGCCCGCGAGAATGCGCGGCTCAATGGGATCGGCGCCTGGATGAAGCTTTACGTGGGCCCCGGCATCCGCCACCCGGAGGCAGACCGTCCGGGCCATTTCGACCTCGTCTTCGCCAATATCCTGGCAAGGCCCCTGCGGATGCTGGCGCCCTCGCTGGCGCGGGTGACGAGCAATCGCGGGACGATCATCCTGTCGGGCCTGCTTGCCCGCGACGTTCCCGGCGTGCTGTCGGCCTATGCCCATCAGGGCTGGTATCTGCAGCGCCGCTACGACCTGGAAGGCTGGGCGGCGCTGGTGATGAAGCGGGGCAGCGCGCGAGCGCTTCCCCGCCGGTAAGGATCGTTACTCGGCCAGGACGCCCGGATAGCGCTTGGCGAGTTCGCGGCGGAGCTTGAGGGTCTCGACCCAGACTTCGCGGATGGCCTTCATGGCGGCGACGATGATCATGATGCTGTCTTTCCTTGCAAACGGGCTGGTTAGATCTTGAAGGGCAGAGGCTCGGACTGGTCGAGGAACAGGGGCGAGTGATCCTGCCTGCGGGCGAGATCGGTCATGAACGCCTCGTGGCGGCGCAGCTCCCGGGTGGCGCTTCTGGCGCGGCTCTCCATGAGAGCGGCCGCGACGCGGGCGGCAAGCTGCGACAGCTTGGACGGGGCCTGCTCCTTGCGGACGAGACTGGACGAAAAAACAGCTGTGGTCATGGGCTCATCTCCAACAGAACGGTGCCGAGACCCTTCAGCGCTCCTCTGTTCTTGTTGAAAGGAACATAGGCTCAGGCCGACTTTAGTAGAAGTCATAGGATCACATGCGAGACATGCACTTGGTGCAGAACGGGCTTCCGAAAGATTAACCTTCAGGCACTCGACGCATGCGTCATGAGCAGATTGCCTTCGCAGGAAGCGCCTCCTGCAGGCTCATCACAGTTGCGGCCGCGCCCTCTCCGGCCTAGCGTGCTGGCCTCTCCATTCCGCTTCCGGTGCTGCTTTCCATGGCTCAGTTCCAGTTCTTCGACGACACAACCTCCCCTGCCCAGGGCCCGGCGCACATTGCCAAGCTGCGGGCCGAGATGGCCCGCCGTGGGTTCGACGGCTTCATCGTGCCCCGCGCCGACGAGCACCAGGGCGAGTACGTGCCGAAAAGCGCGGAGCGTCTGGCGTGGCTCACCGGCTTCACGGGCTCGGCCGGCACGGCCGTCATCCTGCAGAACAAGGCCGCCCTCGTGGTCGACGGGCGCTACACGGTGCAGGCCGCCGAGCAGGTGGACACCTCCGTCATCACGCCGGTTCAGCTGGCCGACTCCACCCCCGAGGACTGGATCGCCGAGCACCTGCCGCCCGGCGGCACCCTCGCCTACGATCCCTGGCTTCACACCAGCGACGGCCTGAAGCGCCTGGAGCAGGCGGTGAGCCGCGCCGGCGGGCGCCTCGCGCCCGTCGACATCAACCTCGTCGACGTGGTCTGGATCGACCGCCCGGCGCCCCCGCAGGCGCCGGTGCGCCCGCATCCGCTCGACTATGCCGGCGAAACGACGCCGGCCAAGCTGGAGCGCATCCGCAGGAAGATGGCCGAGGCGAAGATCGATGCGCTGGTCATCTCCGACCCGCACAACCTCGCCTGGGCCTTCAACCTGCGCGGCGGAGATGTGGGGCACACGCCCCTGCCCCTGGGCTATGCCATCCTGCCCAGGGAGGGACGCGCGAGCCTCTTCTTCGATCCGGCCAAGGTGACGAACGAGGCGGGCGATGCGGTGGGCGACCTCGCCGAATTCGCCTCGATCAGCGGCTTCCAGACCGCCCTTGAAGAACTGGGCCGGACGGGCGGCAAGGTTCGCATCGACGCGGCCACCGGCGCGGTCGCCCTGATCCGGCGCATCGAGGCGGCGGGCGGCAAGGTCGATGTGGGCGCCGACCCCATCGCGCTCATGAAGGCGGTCAAGAACGAGGCCGAGATCGCAGGCTCGCGTGCGGCGCATCTGCGCGACGGCGTGGCAGTGGCCCGCTTCCTCGCCTGGCTCGACCGCGAGGCGCCTTCGGGCCGGCTCACGGAGATCGATGCGGTGGAGGCGCTGGAAGCCTTCCGCCTCGAGACCGGAGCGCTGAAGAACGTCTCGTTCCCGACGATCTCGGGCGCGGGCCCCAATGCCGCCCTGCCCCATTACCGCGTCACCACATCGAGCAACCGTGCCATCGAGGCGAACCAGATCTTCCTGATCGATTCCGGCGCGCAATACGAAGACGGCACCACCGACATCACCCGTACGATCATCGTGGGCGAGCCCGATGCGGAGATGAAGGACCGCTTCACCCGCGTGCTCAAAGGCCACATCGCCATCGCGCAGGCGGTCTTTCCGAAAGGCACGACGGGCGCGCAGATCGATGCTTTCGCGCGCAAGCCCCTGTGGGAGGCAGGCCTCGACTTCGATCACGGCACGGGCCACGGCATCGGCAGCTATCTCTCCGTGCACGAAGGCCCGCAGCGCATCGCCAAGACCGGCCACACGCCGCTGGAGATCGGCATGATGCTCTCCAACGAGCCGGGCTTCTACAAGCCCGGCGCCTACGGCATCCGCATCGAGAACCTGATCCTGGTGGAGCCGCGCACGATTCCCGGCGGCGACCGGGAGATGATGGGCTTCGAGACGCTCACCTTCACGCCCATCGACCTGCGCCTCGTGGAGCCTGCGATCATGAATGCGGACGAGATCGCGTGGCTCAACGCGTATCATGCGGCCGTTCGCGAGAAGATCGGTCCGCACCTCGATGCCGATACGCGCGCCTGGTTGGAGAACGCAACGCAGGCCATCGGCTAGAGCACGTTCCGCAGCACCACGACTGAAACCACGCCGACCGCCACCGTGCCGAGCAGCGGAAGCCGGAACGCCGCGACGGCCGTGATGGCGGCGGCGATGGCTTCCGCCCATCCGGTGGTGAGCGCGGTCGGCGCGATCACCGCCACGAGCACCGCCGGAGGAATCGCATCGAAGGCGGCCTTGGCGCGGCCGGTCAGCACGAGCCGGTCGGCGACGAAGAGGCCCACGATGCGCGTGAGGTAGGTCACCGCCGCCATGGCCAGGATGGCGATCAGGGTCGTCGTGTCGAGGCTCATGCGCGTGCTTCCTCAGGAGCAGCCAGGTAGGCGGCGGCGATGCCCGCGAGAGCGCCCGACGCCACGTGCCAGGGAGCGCCGACGAAGGTGTGCACCAGGGCCGCGACGGTCGCGCTGGCGGCAACGGTCACGAGCGTCACGCGGCTGCGGCCAAAGCCGGCCACGAGGCCGATGAACAGGGCCGTGAAGGCGAAGTCGGCGCCGATGCGCTCGGGATCGCCGAGGAAGGAGCCGAGGATCGCGCCGATCGTCGAGGACAGCGTCCAGTTCGCCCAGAGCACCGCGGCCATCGCAAACCAATAGGCTCCGGTCACCGGCCGCTCCAGGGCGCGGCGCTCGGACAAGGCCCAGGCCTCGTCGGTGAGGAAGAAATAGGCCAGCAGGGTCTGGAGCCGCGACATGCGGACCTTGGGCGTGAGCGAAGCCCCCATCAGCACATGGCGCGCATTGATCAGCAACGTCGCGAAGGCGAGCGTCAGGATGGGTGCCGGCTGGATCCAGGTTTCGATGGCGGCGAACTGCGCGCCGCCCGCGAAGACCAGGGCGGACATCAGCATGACCTCGAGCGGCGACATGCCTTTGGCGGCAGCGACCGCACCGAACAGGAGGCCGATGGGCAGGGCCGCGACGGCGACCGGCGCGATGTCGCGCAGGCCCGCCCGGACCTCCCGGCGGGGTGTGGAGACGAAGGGGTTTGCCTGATCCATGACCGTCCTCATTGCTCCGGCCTTATGCGCGACGAATCGTGAGACGTCTTGGATGAAAGTGCTTTCTCACGCGGCCCGATAGGCTCCCGGCGTCACACCCATGCGGGCCTTGAACACCCGGTTGAGATGGCTCTGATCGAAGAAGCCGCAGGCCGCCGCCACGTCACCCGGGGCCTCCCCTTGCTGCAGCAATCGGGAGGCAGCCCTGAAGCGCCGGTCGAGGAGATAGGCATGGGGCGTCAGCCCGGTCTCCTTGGCGAAGGCGCGGATGAAGTGGCTGCGCGACAGCCCCGCCATGTTCGCGAGGTTGGCGAGGTCCGCCTCCTCGCCTAGATGGGCATCGAGATAGTCCCGCACCCGCAGGATGCCCGTCGATCCGTAGCGGACACTCGGCAGGGCATCGAGATCGGCCCAGCGGGCGATCAGCCGGCTCAGGAAATCGATGAGGCGGGTGTCCTGCTCCATCTCGGAGGTCCAGCTTTCATCCTGGCAGAGGCAGGCATGGAGCCTGACCTGAGCCTGGAAAAGCTCGGGGTCGTCGATCACGGAATGCCGGAACCAGGGCGGACGGGACAGCGGGCGGCCTGCCACGTCCTCGGCGATCTCCTGCATCAGCTCCGGCGAGGGATAGAAGGTCCGGTACTCGAAGCTGCCGCCATGGGGCTCCCCGTCATGGATCTCGTCCGGGCAGATGACGCCGATGCTTCCGGCCGAGGCATAGTGCTGCACGCCGCGATGGAAGAAGGTCTCGCACCCTGCGACCACCGCCGCGATGGCGTAGGTGTCGTGGCTGTGGCGGGCATAGGCGTGACGGCGGAAGGTCGCACGCAGGCAGTCGAGGCCGCGATAGCGCGGCACCCGCCAGAAATGCGTCACGTCGCCCGCTCCAACCTGGGCAGGGTCGAGCGAGACCTCGGGGGAGACCACCGTCATGGCGCCACCATGCCACATCGAACTCTGTGTGTCTTGGACAGGAGTCTCACCCGCGCCCGACGAGGGCGAACCAGCCGTCCTCGTCCATGACCTGAACACCCAGCTCGGCCGCCTTGGCGAGCTTCGAGCCCGCGCCGGGACCCGCCACCACGATGTCGGTCTTCTTGGACACGGAGCCCGCCACCTTGGCCCCGAGCCGCTCGGCCATGGCCTTGGCCTCCTCGCGGGTCATCTGCTCCAGGGAACCGGTGAACACCACGGTCTTGCCGGCGACGGGCGAGCTTGCGGCGGCCGGCGCCTCCATGGGCTCGATGGCGACCTCGGCGAGGAGCGCATCGAGCATCTCCCCGTTGTGCGCCTCCCTGAAGAACTCGACGATGGCCTCGGCCACCACCGGCCCGATGCCGCCGATGGAGGTGAGTTCCGCATGCGCTTCCGATGCCGGATCGGCGGCCGCTCTCGCAACCTCGCGCAGGTGCTCGAAGGTGCCGAAATGGCGGGCGAGCAGCCGCGCCGAGGTCTCGCCCACATGCGGGATGCCGAGCGCGAAGATGAAGCGGTTGAGCGAGATCGAGCGGCGTGCCTCGATGGCCGCAAAGAGGTTCTTCGCGCTCGTCTCGCCCCACCCTTCCCGGTTCTCCAGCCGCTTGAGGCTGCGCGCGTTTCGCGCTTCCAGCGTGAAGATGTCCTGCGGGCGCTGGATCAAGCCCTCCTCGTAGAACTCGTCGATGCGCTGCATGCCCAGCCCCTCGATGTCGAAGGCGTTGCGCGACACGAAGTGTTTTAGGCGCTCGCGGGCCTGCGCCGGGCAGATGAGGCCGCCGGTGCAGCGGCGCACCGCATCCTCCTTGCCCGTGCGCGGATTGACCTCGCGCACCGCATGGCTGCCGCAGGCGGGGCAGGTGGTGGGAAACTCGTAAGGCTTCGCGTCCGGGGGACGCTTGTCCAGCACCACGTCGAGCACCTTCGGGATCACGTCGCCGGCGCGGTTGATCACGACCGTGTCGCCGATGCGGATGTCGACACCATTGCGGATCTTCTCGCCGTTGCCGCCGATGCCCTTGATGTAATCCTCGTTGTGCAGGGTCGCGTTCGACACCACCACGCCGCCCACCGTGACAGGCTTGAGCCGCGCAATGGGGTTGAGCGACCCTGTGCGGCCCACATTGATCTCGATGCCTTCCAGCACCGTGATCGCCTTCTGCGCCGGGAACTTGTGCGCCAGCGCCCAGCGCGGCGAGCGCGAGACGAAGCCGAGGCGCTGCTGCAGGCTCAAGGAATCGACCTTGTAGACGACGCCGTCGATGTCGTAGCCGAGATTGGCGCGGTCCGCCTCGATGGCGTGATAATGCTCCAGCAGCTCCGCGATGCTCGTGCAGCGGCGCGTCAGCGGATTGACCTTGAGGCCGTAGCTCCTGAAGCACTCCATCATGCCGTATTGCGTGTCCGCCGGCATGGCGCTCACCTCGCCCCAGGCATAGGCGAAGAAGCGCAACGGACGCGAGGCGGTGATCGACGCATCGAGCTGGCGCAGGCTGCCTGCCGCCGCGTTGCGCGGATTGGCGAAGAGCGGCTTGCCGGCCGCTTCCTGGCGCGCATTGATGGCGGCGAAATCCTCGTGCGAGAGATAGACCTCGCCGCGCACCTCGAGGACCTCCGGAAGGCTCGAGCCCTTCAGTTGATGCGGGATGTCGCCCACCGTGCGGGCGTTGTTGGTCACGTCCTCGCCCACCGCACCGTCGCCCCGGGTGGCGGCGGAGACGAGCCTTCCGTTCTCGTAGCGCAGGCTCAAGGACAGGCCGTCGATCTTGGGCTCGGCGGTGAAGGCCAGCGGCGCATCGTCTTTCAGATTGAGGAAGCGGCGGATGCGCTCGACGAACTCCTCGACTTCTTCGTCCGTAAAGCCGTTGGCGAGCGAAAGCATCGGCACGCGATGCCGGATCTTCGCAAATTTCCCTAAGTCTTTTGATCCGATCTCAGTGAATTCTGGCAGCTCCGGGGCAATCTCACCAAGATAAATGACTATTGCTTTTAGAGCATCGAATTCAATATCGGAATAATCTGTTCTCTGTGTAAGGTCATACTGCTTCTGCAATATATCCAGAAACTCTCTCAGACTGTCATATGGTAGGGACAAACCCTTAAATTCTATATTCCGAGCAATTTCTCTTAGATCATCTCGTTCAAATTTCTGCCCGGCCTGGGCAATAAGTGGTCCCGCGAATGTTAAATATAAATTTTCGACTACAGACTCAGGAACTCGCGCTAGAGCGTGAAATATGTCCTTTTCCGGTATACCTCTAAGGATTCTGCAAAATATCTTTGATAAATCCCTAACTTCAGCAGGCTTACTTTTGTTTGGGACGAGATCATCGTCAAACAATTTCGGTTCGATTTCTTTAGATTTGTCAGAAGTCATGTTAGGGAATCCAGAGCAATCGGATGTTTTAGATCTAAATGCAGGGCTCTTACTCGCCTACAAATATTCGCCGTAACAGCGCTAGCCGTGCTCGGCGCGGGCCTCGTCGGGGGTCAGGTGGGCGGCGGGCTTTGAGGAGGTGGTGCGTGGGGGCATGGTCGAATCGGGTTTGAGGGTGCTTGAACCATAGCGCTCAGGGCTTGAGTCTCCAGAGCAGACCGCAGAGGTTTCACGGGTTTCCGGCATTCTCCTCGTTCGTGATGACCCATTCCTTAAGGCCGCGCCGGGGCGCTCCCTCCCCTGATGGGGGTGGCGGCTGTGGGCTTGGTCCTGGCCTGTCTCGGGCTGCTTCAAGGGAAGCGCGGGAGGCAAGGCTGCTTCGCTGCACTCCGGTGGAGCGGGCGAAGGATCGGGTCGGGACGGGAGGTCCGCCCGGACGGGAAGCACCTTGCCTCCCGCGCACGGCTTTTCGACCCTGAGCCTCGCGCTCCAGCCCATCAGGGACGTACCCTCAGAGAGCTTTGCGGCGCTTGCATGCGCAGCCCCGGGTGCACCGGTGCCGGCGAGGCTTGGGAGGCCAGGCCCATGGCGCTGCCCGAACAGCCGCCCTGCGCCTCCTCCTCCGCTCAGAGCCCCGGCATGACGGGACAACGTCCTTCCCGCCAGCGGCCGGAACCGCATCCCGCCCCCGCAACCGACGCCTCGGGCGCGTCCCTCGCGAGGCAGGACAACCACAGCTATAGCCAAGGTTGGGAACAAAGTCAAGAACAAAGTGAGAACATTGCACAGGCCAAAACCCTCGTCCTCACCCTCTCCCCGCAGCGGGAGAGGGTGGCCCTCGCGTCAGCGAGGGTCGGGAGAGGGGCCGTGTTCACCCAGTACTCCCCCTCTCCCGGCTCGCTCCGCTCGCCACCCTCCCCCGCAAAGGGGGGAGAGAGATACAGGCTTCACCGATTGGGATCGCCAAACCAAGGCCGGTGATGACGGGACCGGCTTTTCAGATCTGCCCCTGCGGAAGTTGACCGCCCAAGAAACCTCCATCCTCATTAGGCGGGTGCTCAACGTGAGTCGGGATGCCTGCGATGAACGTGCTCGTGGTCGGCGGAACGGGATTTCTGGGCGGAGCCGTTGCGGATGCCGCGCTCGAAGCCGGCCACAGGGTCGCGATCTTCACCCGCGGCCAGACGGTCAATCCGGCGGTCGGAGCTGGGTTCGAGACCATCGTCGGCGACCGGCACCACGACCTCTCGGCCCTCAGGGGCCGCAGCTTCGACCTTGTGGTCGATACCTGCGCCTTTGCGCCCGACGCCGTGGCGAGCCTGCTCGATGCTCTCTCCCCGACCATCGGCCGCTACGCTTTCGTGTCGAGCGCTTCGGTCTATGCCGATTTCGCCAAGCCCGGCCTGACGGAACAGGCACCGGCGGGCCGCGCGACGCCCGAGCAACTCGACCTCGCCCGATCGCTCCCCACGGAGCGCCGCTCCAGCGCCGCATCCTACGGCACGGCCTATGGGCCGCTGAAGCGCGAATGCGAGCTTGTGGCGCTCGACCGTCTCGGCGACCGGGCCCTCGTTCTCCGGTCGGGCCTCCTGGTCGGGGCCGGCGACTACACGGACCGTCTGACCTACTGGGTGCGCCGCGTGGATCTGGGCGGTTCCATCCCCACTCCCGGGGATCCGCAGCGGCTCGTCCAGCTCATCGACGTGCGCGATGCCGCGCGCTTCATCGTCGAGGGTGCCGCAAAAGGATTGGGTGGAATCTTCAACCTCACCGGGCGCCCTCTTGCCATGTGCGATCTTCTCGAATCGTGCCGCCACGTGACGGGATCGGATGCGCGGTTCGTCTGGTGCCCGGACGAGGCGGTCCTGGCCGCCGGCCTCGAGCCTTGGAGCGAAGTCCCCCTCTGGCTCCCGCGTTCCGATGAATCGTTCCGCCATTTCCTGGAGATCGACACGGAAAAGGCCTTCGCCCAGGGGCTTCGGACCCGGCCCTTGGACGAAACGCTCGCGAACATCCTCGCCTGGGACCGGACCCGCCGGGCAACGCCCCTGAAGGCCGGGATGCCTCCGGAAAAGGAGGCCGCGCTGCTGGCTGCTGTGGCGGCGGATGTGGCGGTCTGACCGGCGGGAAGAGCCGGCTGCACACACGGATGATCCGCGGCGCTGCCTGAGCTGCGGATTCACCGGTCCGGCATGATGGTGCGCGCACCGCGCAGAACATGGGTCAACGCGTCGGTCATCTGCCCCAGAACATCCCGGTTGATGTTCTCCGCCGTGTCGCAGGCCTTGTGATAGCAGGGATCGTAGGGCTGGCCGGCCTGGCCGCCGAACCGGGCGGCATGCTCCTCGCTCTTCGCGTTGCCCGCGCCGGTGAAGAGGCCGAGGGTGGGGATGTTCTTGGCGGCAAAGGCCGCATCGTCGGAGCCGAAGCCGCGCTGGTTTCGGACGCGCTCCTCGACGGGCAGGTTCCGAGTCTCGAAATAATCGGTGAAGGCCTGGATGATCCCGGCAGTCTCGGCGGTCCGCTCCGTCTGCGAGAGCTGGACGAAGCGGCCGAAATTCACCGAGCCCACCATGTCGAGGTTGATGTAGAACCGGATCCGGCGGCGCTCCTCCTCCGGCAGGGCGTCGAGGTGGTGGCGCGAGCCGACGAGGCCCCTCTCCTCCGCACCCCAGAAGGCGAAGCGGATCGGCGTGCCGCTCGCAGGCTCCCCGGCGAGGCGCAGGGCCGCCTCCAGCACGGCGGCGGAGCCGCTTGCATTGTCGTTCATGCCGGGGCCTTCCGAGACGCTGTCGAGATGGGCGCCCACGACGATGAAGGGCCCTTTCATCTCGCCGCGCTCGGCCAGGACGTTCCGCGTGGAGCGGGTCCCCGTTTCGGCCTCGACCTTCAGGCGCACGCGGCTGCGGGCCGGATCCCGGGCCGTCTCCGCAACCCTGCGGCCGAGTTCCGTGCTCACGCCGAGGACCGGAATGGCGGCCGGCCTTTCCAGGCGCCCGCCGAAGGTGCCGGTCTGGTCCCCGGTGCCCTGGTTCATGATGATGAGCGCGACGGCCCCGGCCGCCTGCGCCCGTTCGGCCTTGGTCTGGAACGGGCATGTGCCCCGCCGCACGAGGGCGATGTGCCCCGGGGTGAAGCCTGCGAAGTCCTCGCTCTCGCAGCCGCTCGTGGAGGCTTGCAGCGGTCCTTCGCTCAGGCCGAGATCCACGGCCTGGACCGGCGCCGTCAGGGCGCCCGAGCCCGAATGGGCCAGCGTGCGCAGCGCCTCCCGCGGAGCCGCGAACGCATCGGGTGCCTCGGGATCGAGAACCAGGCTCGGCGGCGTGCGCTCCTCGAAGAGGGGAAAGGCGAACTCCTCGAGCCGCACCGCGTAGCCGGCCGTGCGAAGCCGCTCGGCCACGTAATCGACGGAGCGGTCATAGCCGGCCGTGCCGGCGGCCCTGTTGCCGCCATTGGCCGTCGCAATGTCCTGCAGGGCCTGGACATGGCGGAAAGGGTCGGTTGGGGCTCCGGTTGCGGGCAGGCCGACATCGGCATGGGATGTCGCTGCGCCTGCCAGAAGGACCAAGCCGGCAAGGGCCGATCGGCAGGCATTGGGGGACAGGGCGGGCACGCGGCTCTCGTTCGAATGGCTGCACGGGGCTGTGCATCCGGAGGAGATCGGCCTTCTTCGTGCGCGAGCAAGGCCGGCAGTCCCGATCTCACACAGACGTGACATATCGGGCGATGGTGCCGGAGGCGCTGCCGTCTCCCCGCGGGCCCTCGCGGTTCTGCTTGGAGGAGCCGGGCACGGATGCCCGGCTCCCGTCGACCGGTTCAGATCAGGAAAGCGGCCTCGTTGGGATTCCCGTTCCGGAAGATCGCCAGCAGCACCGGCACGGCTTCGGCGTCGCTCAGAGTCCCCTGATCCACCGCGTTGGCGAACTGGTTGTTCTCGCTGAAGAAGTACTTCAGGTTGAGAGTCGACCCGCCCCCGTTGTTGAAGGTGATGTTGAGATCCTGCTGCGCCCTGGTCAGCGTGAGGGCGCCCCCGTTGAGGGCTCCGAGGTTGCCCGGATCGTCCCAATCGGAGCCGTCGGCGACGAGCCGATCCCCCGAAGCCACGCTGAAGTTCCAGATCGTGTCGTTTCCGAAGAAGGGGCTGACGATGTAGAAGTCGTCGGCTCCGCCTTGCCCGTAGTAGGTGTCGCTTCCGCTCTCGTTGATGTTCGTCGACTCGTCGAGGCCGATCATGATGTTGTCATCGCCCTCGCCCGCATAGACGATGTCGTTCCCCTCCCCGTCGGAGATGTTGTCGGAGCCGCTGCCGGAGTAGATCGTGTCGTTGCCTGCACCGCCGTCGACCTGGTTGTTGCCCTCGTTGGCATAGACCGTGTCGTTGCCCGCGCTGGCATAGACCGCGTCGTTGCCGCTGCCGCCGGTCACCGTGTCGTTGCCCGCGCCGGCATAGACCGTGTTGTTGCCCTGATTGGCATTGACCACATCGTTGCCGCCGCCCGCGACGATCCTGTCGTCGTTGTTGCCGGCATTGATCGTGTCGTTGCCGTCGCCCGCGTTGCTGTCGAGCGACTGGAGGCTGACCGCATCGAGGCCGAGCCCGATATTGTCCGGGTTGCCGAGCCCGACGAAGCGCAGCCCCGCATTGCCCGAGAACTCGGCCGTGACGAAGTACTCGAAACTCTGGAAGCCGCCCCCGTTCATGACCTCTGCGGCGGTGATCGTGTCGATGAGCTGGTTGCCGAGATAAACCGCGACGCCGTTGTCCGCGGCACCGTGGGAATCGTTGAGCGAGAAGGCGACGCGATAGGTTTCGCCGTACTGGATGCCCACCGCATTGCTGACGATGTCGAGATTGCCGGCCGTTTCGTCGAGGTCGAGCCAGTAGGTGCCCTGCGCCGCTGCACCGCGGCCGTGGCTTGCGGCAACACGCTCGAAATTCTCACCGTTCAGCGAGGTCCAGCCGGGAATGCTCGGGTCGCTCGTGTAGCCGGAGCCCGGCACCGGACTCTGCGGAAACTCGAAGCCGCCGTTGCTCAGCAGCTCCGTCCCCGATCCGGGGCCGCCATCGCCATAGATGGTGTTCGTTCCTCCGTTGTCGTTGATCAGGTCGTTTCCGACTCCGCCGATCAGAGTGTCGTTTCCGGTTCCGCCGTTGATGGTGTCGTTGCCCTCGCCTCCATCGGCGAGATTGTTGCCGCTGCCGGTGTTGAGGATGTCGTTGCCCGCGCCGCCACCCATGGTGTCGTTGCCGCTGCCGCCGTTGATCTGATCGTCGCCGCGCAGATGGTCGCCGCTGTTGAGATAGTTCGTCAGCACCGCCTTCTGCCAGTGATACTGCCACCAGGACAGGCTCTGGGCCAAGGCAAGGATATTCGTGCTCGGCGTCAGCATGTTGTTGCTGTTGTCGAGATCGATCTGAAGGCCTCCAGGCCGTGTCTGTATGTTGTTGAGCGCCATTGGCTTCTCTCCCCAAGTCTTCTGCATTGCGGTCCGCGCTGCGTCGATTCCCGGCGCAGCACGTGGCGATGCTAGAAGCTTGGCCATTGGCGTGAATTCGCAATTCAGTATTTCATCCCTAGGCGTTCGGACCTCAGCCTTCGGGGCAGGAATCGTGTCTCAGCGCCGCAGGATTACTCACGGCAATCTCCGCTCGCTCCGAGGAGGTATTCGCCGTCTCTCGGCGCGCTGCGGAACCGGAGGTGAAGCGGCACCTTCCGGCAGCAAACAGCCGTTCCTGTCATGGGATTGTCGTTCGGTGCGGACCGGAGATCCGCACGATGCGCTAATGCGCCGCCGCTTCGAGCAGGCGTGCGGCGGCCGCGCGGGCCTCTTCGGTGATCGTGGCCCCTGCGAGCATGCGGGCGATCTCCTCGCGGCGCGGGTCGGCCTCCAGCGGGACCACGCGGGTGGCGACCCGGTCCTTCTCGCCGCGCACACCCTCCTTCGCGATGAGGAAGTGGCTCGAGGCCTTGGCGGCCACCTGCGGCGCGTGGGTGACGGCCATCACCTGCACCTTGCGGGCAAGCCGCGCCAGGCGCTGGCCGATGGCATCCGCCACCGCGCCGCCCACGCCGGTGTCGATCTCGTCGAAGACCAGGGTCGGCGCCGAGCCCTTGTCCGCCAGCACCACCTTGAGGGCCAGCATGAAGCGCGAGAGCTCGCCGCCCGAGGCCACCTTCATGAGAGGGCCGGCGCGGGTGCCGGGATTGGTCTGGGCCCAGAACTCGACGCGTTCGAAGCCTGCAGGGTCGCGGCTCTCCTCGTCGGTGGCGATCTCGGTGATGAAGCGCGCCCGCTCCAGCTTGAGGGGCGGCAGCTCGGCCTGCACGGCCGCATCGAGGGCCTGCGCGGCCTTCCTGCGCCCGGCGGAGAGCGTCTTCGCGGCCTTCACATAGGCGTCGTCCGCCTCCTTCAGGGCCTTCTCCAGCACGGCGAGCTTCTCCTCGCCCGCATCGATGGCGGCCACGTCCTCCTCGAAGCGCTGGCGGAGCGCAGCCAGCTCGTCGGCAGGCACGTCGAACTTGCGCGCGGCGGCGCGGAGCGCAAAGAGGCGCTCCTCCGTCTGCTCCAGCTCGCGCGGGTCGAACTCCGTGGCGCGGATCGCATCCTCGAGGGCCGCGCGGGCCTCGTCGATGGCGACCAGCGCCGCATCGAGGGCCTTGACGCTCGGCTCCACGAGGGACGGCGCCTGGGCGCTGCGGCGCTCGAGCTTGCGCACGGCGGCGGAGAGCACGGGCACCGGCGAGGCATTGCCGGCCACGGCCTCGTAGGCCTCGTTGAGGTCCTGCGCCACCTTCTCGGACTGCATCATCACCACGCGGCGCTCGGCGAGGGTTTCCTCCTCGCCCGCGAGCGGGTTCAGGGTGGTCAGCTCCTCGACCGCATGGCGCAGGAAATCGGCTTCCTTGCGGGCCTTTGCGATGCGGTTGCGGTGATCCTGCAGGGCGGCGCGCGCCTCGCGCACCTTGCGTGCGGCGTCGGAGACGGCCTGCACCTCGGGCGACAGGCCGCCGAAGGCGTCGAGGATGGCGCGGTGGGAGACGGGATCGACCAGGGCCCGGTCGTCGTGCTGGCCGTGGATCTCCACCAGGGTCGCGCCGATGGCCTTGAGCACCTGGACGCTGACCGGCTGGTCGTTGACGAAGGCGCGGGTGCGCCCGTCGGCCACCTGCACCCGGCGCAGGATCAGGTCCCCGTCCACGTCGATGTCGGCATCGGCCGCGATGCGGCGGGCGGGATGGTCCAGGGGGCAGTCGAACACGGCCGTGACCTGGCCCTGGGCCTCGCCGTGGCGCACGAGGCTGCCGTCGCCGCGCCCGCCGAGGGCGAGCGCGAAGGCGTCGAGCAGGATGGACTTGCCCGCGCCGGTCTCACCCGTGAGGACGCTCAGCCCTTCATGGAAGTGAAGCTCAAGCCTGTCGATAAGGACGATATCGCGGATCGTCAGCTGGATGAGCATGGATGATGAGGCTTAGCCCGTCCGCTGACCGACCTGGGGAACGCCGCGGAAGGCCTTGCTGATCCAGGACTGCGAGTCCTCGCGCGGCTCCACGCCGCCCCTGGTCAGCAGGGCATGGGCGTCCTTGTACCAAGGACTGTCAGGGAAGTTGTGACCGAGAACGGCGGCGGCCGTCTGCGCCTCGTTGACGATGCCCATGGCCATGTAAGCCTCGGTGAGGCGCTGGAGCGCCTCCTCCACGTGACGGGTCGTCTGGTAGCGGGAGACCACGTTGCGGAAGCGGTTGATGGCGCCCGCATAATTGCGCTTCTGCAGGTAGAAGCGGCCGACCTCCAGTTCCTTGCCGGCGAGCTGGTCGCTGGCGACCTGGATCTTCTTCTTGGCATCCGCCACGTATTCCGAGTTCGGATAGCGCTGGATCAGCTCCTGCAGGGCCAGGATCGCACGTTCGGACTTCTCCTGGTCGCGGGTGATGTCCGGGATCTGGTCGTAATAGGACGAGGCCATCAGGTACTGGGCATAGGCCGCATCCGCGGTGTTCGGATAGCTCTGGAGATAGCGCTTGGCCGCGGTGATCGACTCCTCGTAGAAGCCGCCCTCGTAATTGGCGTAAGCCTCCATGATCAGGCCTTTGCGGGCCCAATCCGTATAGGGATACTGCTTGTCGAGGCTGCTGAACTTCTTGACGGCGCCGTCGAAGTCGCCCTTCTGCACCCGGGCGAGACCGTCGTTGTAGATCTCCTCCGGCGGGGAGTTGGACACGATCTCGGGCTTGTAGGTCTCGCTCTTGTCGAACGGGTTGAGCGACGAAAGGGATTCGCATCCGGCGAGCGCCAGGCTGCAGACGCCGAGAATCAGGGCGCGGCCGGCCGCACCTTTCATGCCCGTATAAACCTTCGCGAACGACATGCTTCGCGGTCCTCCAAAAACCGTGCCCGATGATTTAACGATGCACCGGGCGTTCTTTAGCCCAAGCATATGCGCGGAGCCAAGCCCATAGCACAGGCTTTACCCAATAGGAATTAAGAAAGCCTGCACGACATCATGCGGCCAATGGGCGCCCGCTCGCGCCAAGGCCGCATCGGGGCCTCGGGGGTGGCCGGATGTCAGTGAACCTCGGGGGCGAAGACCGGGGCGACCGAGGCGCCGATATCCGCGTAGCCGGTCTCGCGGCGGGGAGCCGCGTCGACGATGGCGTAGTTGGAGCGGTGCGAGAACAGGGCCTCAAGAACCGAGAAGTTCAGGCGGTGGCCGCCGCAATAGGAGCGGTAGGTGCCCAGCAGCGGCAGGCCGGCCAGCGACAGGTCGCCCACCGCATCGAGGAGCTTGTGTCGGACGAACTCGTCGGCATAGCGCAGGCCCTCGGGGTTCAGGATGCCGTCCTCGCCGATGGCCACGGTGTTCTCGAGGGAGGCGCCGAGGGCGAAGCCCGCGCTCCAGAGCTTCTCCACGTCGCGCATGAAGCCGAAGGTGCGGGCGCGGGAGATTTCCCGGCGGAAGACGGACGGCGACAGGTCGACGACCTTGCGCTGGCGGCCGATCACCGGGGTCGGGAAGTCGATCTCCACGTCGAGGCGGAAGGTCCGGTCGTTCGGGAGGAGTTCGGCGAAGGCCTTGCCCTGCGTGACGCGGACGGGCTTGAGAACCTTCAGGTAGCGGCGGGTGACGCCCTGGACGGCGATGCCGACCTGGTCGATGGCCTCGATGAAGGGAGCCGAGCTGCCATCCAGGATCGGAACCTCCGGCCCGTCGATCTCGACGAGCACGTTGTCGATGCCGAGGCCGGCGAGAGCCGCCATGAGGTGTTCGATGGTGGCGACCGCGCCCGTGTCGCGGTCGCCGATGACGGTGCACAGCTCCGTGGCGGTCACCGCCAGGTGCCGAGCATCGATGAGGCGGTCCAGGCCGCCCGGCAGGCCGGTGCGGAGAAAAGCAATGCCATGGTTCGCTTCAGCCGGATGAAGGATCATCTTCACTTCATCCCCGGAGTGAACTCCGGTTCCGATCAGGGTCACGGCGGCGCGAAGCGTGGTTTGCTGGCTTTGCTTCATTATCCCTGGACCTCAACTAACCCTTGTCGCCTTACAGAGCCTGTCGTCCTGCGGAAGGTGCATTGCCTGCTTTCTTCTTCCGCCGGAGGCTTCTTGTGAGCGGTGCCCCTTTGATGTGGAGGCACCATAGTCCCGCTGTCAGGCTAGGCCAAATCACGCTTTCTTACCGTCTGTTACAAAGGGGATAACCCGCAAGCCCTTGAAGTTAATGGAAAATTAACGAACGAGGCCCCCAGCCGGCCTGCGGCTGGGGGCCTCGTGTAACATCCGTGACGGCCTGCGGGCCCGTCAGGTCAGTTGGCCTGACGGCGGAGGAAGGCCGGAATCTCCAGCTGCTCGTCCTCCGAGGCGGCGCGGGGAGCGGGAGCCATGGGGCTCTGCGGCGCGCGCTGGGCCTGCGGGGGGGCCTGCCGGCGGGCGTACTCGGCATGGACCGAGGACATGGGCTGGCGCGGGGCTTCCTGGCGCGGCTCGGCAGGGGCGGGCTGCGGCTCCTCGCGGCGGCCGAAGCCGATGGTCGCCAGGCGCTGGATCAGGGACGGCTTGTGCTCCTGGGCCGGTTCCTCGCCGCGGCTGGCGCGAATCTCGCGCTGCGCCGGCAGGGGCAGCTCGTCGATGCGCGGCATCCGGGCCGGGCGCATGGCCCGCTCCGCCTGCGGCGGGATGAAGGCGCCCTGCTCCACCGGCTCCTCGTAGACCGGAGCCTGGGGAGCCGGAGGCTCGTAGGCCACCGCCGGGCGGGGCTGCGCCGGCGTCAGCACCACGTCGTCGCGCACGACCGGCTGGGGCGCGGGCTCCACCGGCTGGGCCATGGTCACCGGAGCCGGGGCCGCGGCCAGGGCGGAGGTGCCCTGGGCGAGAACCGGAGCCGCCTTCACCGACTCGGCCGGGGTGGTGCGAAAGCTGGCCGTGGGCTGGCTCTGCGTGGCGCGGGCCCGGGCTTCGGCGCGCAGGCGCTCGGCCACCTCGGAGATGCGCTGCTCGGTGGCGGTCAGGTCCGCGGTGTTGTTCATCGTGGCATGGTCGATGCCCGTGGCCACGACGGAGACGCGGATGATGCCTTCCAGGCTCTCGTCGAAAGTGGCGCCGAGGATGATGTTGGCGTCCTGATCCACCTCCTCGCGGATGCGGGTGGCAGCCTCGTCGAGCTCGTAGAGGGTGAGGTCGTTGCCGCCGGTGATGGAGATGAGGAGACCGCGGGCGCCCTTCATCGACACGTCGTCGAGGAGCGGGTTGGCGATGGCCGCCTCGGCAGCGCGCAGGGCGCGCTTCTCGCCGGAGGCCTCGCCGGTGCCCATCATCGCCTTGCCCATGCCGCGCATGACGGAGCGCACGTCGGCGAAGTCGAGGTTGATGAGGCCTTCCTTGACCATCAGGTCGGTGATGCAGGCCACGCCCGAATAGAGCACCTGGTCGGCCATGGCGAAGGCGTCCGCGAAGGTCGTCTTCTCGGTGGCGACGCGGAACAGGTTCTGGTTCGGGATCACGATGAGCGTGTCCACCGCCTGCTGCAGCTCGTTGATGCCGGCTTCGGCGAGGCGCATGCGGCGCACGCCCTCGAACTGGAACGGCTTGGTGACCACACCGACCGTCAGTATACCGAGTTCGCGGGCCGCGCGGGCCACGACAGGAGCCGCGCCCGTGCCGGTGCCGCCGCCCATGCCGGCGGTGATGAACACCATGTGGGAGCCGGCAAGCTGATCGCGGATCTCGTCGATCACCTCCTCGGCGGCGGCGCGGCCGACTTCCGGCTGCGATCCGGCGCCAAGGCCTTCGGTGACCTGAATGCCCATCTGGATCACGCGCTGGGCCTTGGAGGAGGCCAGAGCCTGCGCGTCGGTGTTCGACACCACGAACTCGACACCCTCCAGACCGGATTCAATCATGTTGTTCACGGCGTTGCCGCCGGCGCCGCCGACACCGAAGACCGTGATGTGCGGCTTGAGTTCCCGGATGTCCGGAGCATGAGGATTCATAGCCATGACCTGTGCCTCTTCTGGCCTGTATACTGATGAGCGTTTGGCCGACGCTGACCTGGTTCACTTCAACTCTTCACGATGGCCCGCCGCGCCAACGCGTTACTCGTTTTAAAAACTATCGCGAATCCACCGGCCCACCCGCGAGAAGTAGCCGTCGGTTCCCGTACTCTGGAACAAGCCGCTGGAGCGCGGCTCGAAATACTCGATATGCGCCACCTGGGGGTAAACCAGGAGGCCGACCACCGCCGAAAAGGCAGGGCCCTTTGCCGCCTCCGGCAGGCCCTTGATGCCGAGCGGACGCCCGACACGAACCTGGCCCTGCAAGATGCGGCGCGCCGTTTCCGGCAGCCCGACGAGCTGGCTTGCGCCGCCCGTCAGCACGACCCGCCGTCCGGCTTGGGCCGCGAAGCCCGCGCTCTTGAGCCGGTCGCGCACGAGTTCGAGAACCTCCTCGACCCGCGGCTTGATGATGCGAACGAGGTGCGACTTCGGCAGATGATTCGGAACGTCGCGTTCGTCCTCATCGACCTGCGGCACCGCGATCATGTCCCGGTCGTCCGCGCTCGAAGCGATCGCGGAGCCGTAGAGAGTCTTGAGCCGCTCGGCGGCGGACACGCGGGTGGTGAGGCCGCGCGCGATGTCCATGGTCACGTGATGACCGCCGACGGCGATGGCATCGGTATGCACCAGATGCCCGTTGGAGAAGATGCCCACGCTCGTGGTGCCGCCGCCCATGTCGACGACGGCGCAGCCCATGTCGGCCTCGTCGTCGACGAGCGCGGAGAGACCCGCCGCATACGGCGTGGCGATGACCGCCTCGACGCCGAGATGGCAGCGCTCGACCGCGAGCATGAGATTGCGCGCCGCCGCCGCCTCGGAGGTGACGACGTGCAGATCCGCGCCCAGGCGCTCGCCGATCATGCCGGCGGGATCCACGATGTGGTTCTGCGCATCGAGCGAGAAGCCGGTGGGCAGGGCGTGAAGAACCGTGCGGCCGCGGCGCAGGTCGTAGCTCGACGCCGCATCGAGCACGCGATGCACGTCGCCGGCGCTGACCGCGCCGCGCACGGGCACATGCGCCTCGAAGTGCTCGGAGGCCAGGCGGCCGCCCGTGAGGTTGACGATCACCGACTGGATCTCGACCTTCGCCATCCGCTCGGCCGCATGCACCGCCTGACGGATCGCGGCTTCGGCCGCTTCCAGGTCGACGACCACGCCGCCCTTCAGGCCCATGGAGCGCTGGTGGCCGATTCCGAGGATGCGCGCCACATGGGTGCGGCTGCGCAGCGACTCGACCTCGTCGGCGGGCTTCAGCTCCGCCACGACGCAGACGACCTTGCTCGTTCCCACGTCGAGCACCGACAGAATGGCGCTCTTGCGCGCGGAGAGCGGCTTCAGGCGAGGCGTCAATCCGTGACCCGAGAGACTCATGTGTCGACCCCCTTGCCGCGCATTGGTTTTTTCTTGAGCGCCTCGGCGCGGGCCAAGGCGGCCTCTTCCGTCAAGCGGACGACGACGCGATCCGCCATGCGCAGATCGATCGCCAGCACGTCCTTTTCCAGAATCTTCTGCTCGTTCTCGAGCTTCACGAGCCGGGCCAGCGCATCGGCGGCTCCGATCTCCGGCAGGCGCACGTCCATGCCGTTGTCCATCTTGAGCGTCCAGCGCCGTCCCGAGACGAGGGTGCCGGCGCGGATGCGCTGCTTGAGAGGCCCGGCCGCCTCGAGCAGCGCGAGATAATCCTTGCTGCGCGTATTGGCGCCCTCGCCTACCACGAAGGGCAGGCCGAGATAGCGCTCGTCCTGCATGAGGTCGATCACGGTGCCGTCGGCGGCGATGACGAAGAGCTCGCCGTTGTTCTGCCAGATCGCATGGGCCTCGCGCTCGGTGAGCGTGATGACGAGTTCGTTCGGATAGAGCTTGCGCACCGCAGCCGACTTGATCATCGGCACGCGCTCCAGGCGCTCGCGCAGTTCGCTCACGTCGAGGAAGGCCAGGGACAGCCTGGGGGTGATGCCGCCTGCTGCCAGCACCTCGCTCTCGCGCAGCTGCGAAATTCCGGAGATCGTCACCTGCTCGAGGCCGAGCCCCACGGCGCGGGCCAGGGCATGATGCGGCTCGCCGTGCTCGCGGATGAATCCGTCGATATGGCCGCCCTGCCAGAGGCCGTAGCCGAGAACGGCGGAGAAGAAGGCGAGCGTCAGCCCGGTCCCGAGGAAGCGCGGGATGCGCTGCTCGAGCGGAACCCCGGCGGATCGGCGGCGCACGCCCCGCGAGGCGCCGAACAGCCTCCTGATTCGGGATGTGGGTTTGACGGGGGACGACAGCGGCCTCCGGCCTCCGGAGGCGGCGCGCGCAACGGCGAATCCGGCCGGGTAGGCCGTCATCGGTTGCAGGTAGCGTCCTCCACCATCCATTGCACAAGCTCGCCAAACGTATAGCCCGCATGGGCTGCCAGTTCTGGCACCAAGCTCGTCTCGGTCATGCCGGGTTGCGTGTTGACTTCGAGAACGACGAGGTCCCCGGTTCCTCCGGGCGTGTCGTCGTACCGCAAGTCGGCGCGGCTGATTCCCCTGCAGCCGAGCGCTTGATGCGCCGTTAACGCCAACTCTTGGACCTTTTGGTAAATATTCGGTTTAATTTCTGCCGGGAGGACGTGAATGGAGCCCCCCTTCGCATATTTTGCATCGTAATCGTAGAAGACCCCGGTGGCGGGCCGGATGTCGATGACCCCGAGCGCCCGGTCCCCCATGACGGCGCAGGTCAGCTCGCGGCCGGGAATGTATTGCTCCACAAGCACTTGATCGCCATAGGGCCAGTCCTCGCGCAGAAGTTCCTGGGGCGGATGGGCGCGGTCCTCGCGGACGATGATGACCCCGTGGGACGAGCCCTCGTTGACCGGCTTGACCACGTAGGGCGCCGGCAGGACGTGGCTCTTCGCCGCCTCGAAACGGTTAACGACGACGCCTTTCGGAACCGGAACGCCCGCCGCCGCCATGACCACCTTCGCCTTGTCCTTCTGCATGGCGAGCGCCGAGGCAAGCACCCCGGAATGGGTGTAGGGGATCCTCAGGATCTCCAGGAGGCCCTGGATGGTGCCGTCCTCGCCCATCGGTCCGTGAAGCGCATTGAACGCGACGTCCGGCGCGACCGCCTGGAGAACGGTGGCGATGTCGGGCTGCACGTCGATGGGCGTGACCTTGTAGCCCTGCTCCTCGAGCGCCTTGCAGCAGGCCCGGCCCGAATTGAGGCTCACCTCGCGCTCTGCCGACCAGCCGCCATAGAGAATGGCAACGTGCTTCGCCATGGGTCTCTCCCGTCATGCTAACCCGGCGTGCCGGGACAAATGAGCGATTCGAATCAGGGCTTCGGCAGCCCGACCCGCTTGATTTCCCACTCGAGCTCCACGCCCGACATCTCGCGGACGCGGCGGCGGACCTCTTCGCCCAAGCCCTCGATGTCTGCAGCGGAGGCGGAGCCATGGTTGATCAGGAAGTTGCAATGCATCTCGGACACCTGGGCGTCGCCCATGCGAAGCCCACGGCAGCCGGCGGCATCGACCAGCTCCCAGGCCTTTCGGCCCGGCGGGTTCTTGAAGGTGGAGCCGCCCGTGCGTGTATTGACCGGCTGGGTCGAGGAGCGCGCCTCGGTGATGGCGTTCATCTCGGCAAGGATCTCCTCCGGATTGCCGGGACGGCCCTCGAACAGCGCCTCGGTGAAGATCACGTCGTCCGGCACGCTCGAATGGCGGTAGGTGAAGCCCATCTGCGCATTGGTGAACGTGACCGCCTCACCCGTGCGGGTGACGCCCCTGGCTTCGACGAGCACGTCCTTGGTCTCGCCGCCATAGGCGCCGCCGTTCATGCGCAGCGCCCCGCCGATGGTGCCGGGGATGCCGCGCAGGAAGGAAAGGCCCGCGATGCCGGCCTCCGCCGCCGCGCGCGCCACCTTCACGTCCGGCGCGCCGGCTCCGGCGCGCACGCGCAGGCCCGGCTCCACGGCAACCTCGGCGAAGCCCTTTCCGAGACGAATCACCACGCCCTCCCATCCGCCGTCGCGGATGAGCAGGTTCGAGCCCAGGCCGACGACGAGAACCGGGACGCTGCGATCGAGCCGTTGCAGGAAATAGGCAAGGTCGTCCGCATCCACCGGCGTGAACAGCACCTGCGCCGGGCCGCCCGTGCGGAACCAGGACAGGGGCGCCGTCGGCGCATTGGCCTCCAGCCTGCCGCGCAGCTCGGGCATGCGGGCCTTCAGCTCGGGAACGATATCAGAAAACATGAAGCACCCCACAGCCCTCATCCTGAGGAGCGAGCATAGCCCGCGCCTCGAAGGATGGCGGCGTCTCCGGCGAGCCCCGGAAGCGGTTTCGCCGTCCTTCGAGACGAGCGCTTCGCGCGCTCCTCAGGATGGGGAAACCTTGTGCTGCTGCACACAATTTCAAGCGGCCTTCTCGCCCAGGGCCTCAAGCTCGGTCGGCAAGGCATAGGCCCATTGCGTGATGTTGCCCGCGCCCAGGCAGATCACGTAATCGCCCGGCTTCGCCACGCCCTTCACGAGGCCGGCGAGCTCCTCCGACCTTTCGAGCGCCATCACGTTGCGGTGGCCGCGAGCCTTGAGACCCGACACGAGGCTGTCGCGGTCCGCGCCCGGGATCGGCTGCTCGCCGGCCGCGTAGACCGGGGCGACGATCACCGCATCCGCATCGTTGAAGCAGGTGCAGAACTGGTCGAACAGGGAGGACAGGCGCGAGTAGCGATGCGGCTGCACCACGGCGATCACCTGTCCGTCCGTGGAGGCGCGCGCGGCCTTGAGCACCGCCGCGATCTCGATGGGATGGTGGCCGTAATCGTCGAACACGGTGACGCCGTTCCACTCCCCCGTGCGGGTGAAGCGCCGCTTCACGCCGCCGAAGCCCGCGAGCGCCTTGCGGATCTGGTCGGGCGAGACGCCGAGTTCGTGCGCGACGGCGATGGCGGCGGTGGCATTGAGCGCATTGTGCGCGCCCGGCATCGGCAGGACGAGGTCTTCGAGCTCGAGGCGGAAGCCGGGGCGGCGGTCGCGGATCATCACGCGGAAGCGGTTCTTGCCGCCGCGGGAATCCACGTCCATTAGGCGCACGTCGGCCTGCGGGTTCTCGCCGTAGGTGATGATGCGCCGGTCCTCGATGCGGCCGACGAGGTCCTGCACGGTCGGATGGTCGATGCACATCACCGCGAAGCCGTAGAACGGGATCGAGTTGATGAAGGAATGGAAGGCGTCCTTGATCGCGTCGAAGGTGCCGAAATGGTCAAGGTGCTCGGCGTCGATGTTGGTGACGATGGCCACGTCCGCCGGAAGCTTGAGGAAGGTGCCATCCGACTCGTCCGCCTCCACCACCATCCACTGGCCGTCGCCCATGCGGGCATTGGTGCCGTAGGCATTGATGATGCCGCCGTTGATGACCGTGGGGTCGAGCCCGCCCGCATCGAGGAGGGTCGCGACGAGCGACGTGGTCGTGGTCTTGCCGTGGGTGCCGGCCACCGCGACGCAGGACTTGAAGCGCATGAGCTCGGCCAGCATCTCGGCGCGGCGCACCACCGGCAGACGCTTCTCGCGGGCGACGACCAATTCCGGGTTGTCGCGCTTGATGGCGGTGGAGACCACCACGATCTCGGCATTCTCCACGTTCTCCGCCTTGTGGCCGATGAAGGTCTTGATGCCTTTGTCGGCGAGGCGCTTCACGTTGTAGTTGTCGGCGGCGTCGGAGCCCTGAACCGTATAGCCGAGGTTGTGCATGACCTCGGCGATGCCCGACATGCCGATGCCGCCGATTCCGATGAAGTGAATGGGACCAAGCTTCGGCGGCAGTTTCATCGTCTTTTTCCGTGATAATAGAAGGGGATGAGTTTTAGGACGGCCTGAGCCAACCGCTCAGCCGCATCCATGATGCCGGCCGTATGTGCGGCGGCGGCGGCTCTGGTCAAGCGGTCAGGCTCCTGAAAAAAGGTCTGAAGCTCTTTTGCCAGCCGTTCAGGGGTGAAGTCCGATTGCGGGCAAACGATGGCGGCGCCCAGATCCCCGAGGGTCTTGGCGTTGGCCGCCTGATCCTGATCGAGCGAGCCCGGCAGGGGAACGAGGATCGAGGGGCGACCGATCGCGGCCAGTTCCGCGACGGTCGAGGCGCCGGAGCGGGAGACCACGAGATGGGCCCCGGCCAGGCGATGCGGCAGGTCCTTGAAGAAGGGCTCGGCCTCGAATTCCACACCCAGTTTCTGGTAATGGGCGCGCACCCGCTCAAGATCCTCGCCCCTCGCCTGCTGCGTGATGACGATGCGGGAGCGGAGCGCGGGGGGCAGGAGTTCGACGGCCGGCGGCACCACGTCGCTCATCACCCGGGCGCCCTGGCTGCCGCCGACCACGAGGAGGCGGAGACTCTCGCCCGGTGTGAGCGGCGCATAGGGCTGCTTGGCCGCCTCCAGCACCGCCGGGCGGATCGGGTTGCCGGTGTGGATCACCTTACCCGGAACGCTGGCCGGAATGCCCTTGATGTTGGCAAAACCAGTCGCGATGACCGTGGCCCGCCGCGCGAGCAGGCGGTTGGCGCGGCCCATGACGCCGTTCGCCTCATGGATCGCCGTCGGCACCTTGAGGAGCGAGGCGGCGACCACCGGCGGCACGGTGGGATAGCCGCCGAAGCCCACGACCACCGCGGGCTTGAGACGGCGGATCATGCCGACGGATGCCAGCGTTCCTTGCCCCAGCTTCAGCGCGGCCTTCGCCATCTGCGGCACGGAGCGCCCCGACGGCGTCGCGGACGGGATCTCGACGATCTCGTCGGCCGGGAACGATCCCGCATAGGCATTGGCGCGCTTGTCGGTGGCGAGCGCCACACGGCAGCCTTTGGCTTTCAAGGCATTGGCGAGGGCCTCGGCCGGAAAGAGGTGGCCGCCGGTGCCCCCGGCGGTCAGGAGGACGAGAGGCGCGTTCATACTTTCAAGCCCGATCCTGGCTGAAGTGATCCATCATCTCGGCGCGAGGACGTCGGCGCGTGAGCGCGATCAGGAAGCCCATGCCGAGCGCGAGCGAAAGCAGCGAGGAGCCGCCATAGGAGATGAAGGGCAGCGTCATTCCCTTGGCCGGCATGAGATGCACGTTCACCATCATGTTGATGCAGGCCTGCAGGCCGAACATGAAGATGAGGCCCGTGGCGGCGAGGCGGCAGAACGGATCCTCGTTGCGGCGGGCGAGCGTGAGGCCGCGCAGCACGATGAAGGCGAAGACCGCGAGCAGCGCGAGGCAGACGATGATGCCGAACTCTTCCGCCGTGACGGCGAAGATGAAGTCGGTATGCGCATCGGGCAGGATGCGCTTGACCGTGCCCTCGCCCGGGCCGCGCCCGAGCCAGCCGCCGCGGGCGAAGGATTCCATGGCCGTGTCCACCTGGAAGGTGTCGCCGGAATCCTTGTCGAGGAAGCGCTCGATGCGGGCGCGCACGTGCGGCAGGAACTGATAGGCCGCGCCGATGCCCAGGAGCCCGCCGGCGCCGAGGCCCATCACCCAGAACCAGTGCAGGCCGGCGACGAAGAACAGGCCGCACCACACGATGGTGACGAGCATGGTCTGGCCGAAATCGGGCTGCAGGATGAGCGGGATGATGGTGGCGGGCAGGAGCAGGAAGGCCATCAGCGTGCCCGGCACGTCCTTGCGCCGCGCGCCCTCCGAGAAGGCCCAGGCGGCGAGCACCACGAAGGCGGGCTTCACGAACTCGGAGGGCTGGAGGCCGAGCGGGCCGATCATGATCCAGCGATGGGCCCCCTTGATTTCGGGACCGTACTGAAACGCGAGCAGGATCAGCACCATGCCCGCCGCATAGACGATGAGGGCCAGGCGCCTGATATGGCGCAGGGACAGGAACGAGACCGGAATCATGATGAGCAGGGCCGGGATGAGGAACATCACCTGCCGGTTCACGAAGTGGAAGGTCGAAAGCCCGAGCCGCTCCGCCACCGGCGGACCCCCGGCCATGAGGAAGACGAGGCCCGCAAGCATGAGGATGGCGAGGCCTGCGAGCAGCAGGCGGTCGACCGTCCACCACCAATCGCCGAAAGCCGAGCGTTCCGCGCGTGACACCATCTTCAAGCCCCCTTGGCTTCGATGCCGGGCAGGGCCCGGACCAGATCGCGGAAGTGGTTTCCGCGCACTTCGTAATTGGGAAACTGGTCGTAGGACGCGCAGGCCGGCGAGAGCAGCACGACGGCTGGGCCGTCCATCGCCGCCGCGTCGGCGGCGGCCTGCTCCACGGCCTTGTCGAGGGTGCCGCAATGAACATGCGGGACGTCTCCGCCGAGCGTCGCTGCAAACTCGTCCGCGGCTGCGCCGATGAGATAGGCCTTGCGGATCCTTGGAAAGTACGACCTCAGCGGCTCGATGCCGCCTTCCTTCGCCTTGCCGCCGAGGATCCAGAGAATGCCGTCGAAGGACTTGAGCGCCTTCTCGGTGGAATCCGCGTTGGTGGCCTTGGAATCGTTGATGAAGAGAGCGGCCCCGATGCGACCGACCTCCTCCATGCGATGCGGCAGGCCGGGGAAGGTATGGAGACCGGAGCGGATGCTTTCCGGAGAAACGTTCAAGGCCAAGGCGACGGCAACGGCTGCAGCGGCGTTCTGCGCGTTGTGCGCGCCGCGCAGCGAGCCGATGCCCGACAGATTGGCTACAGCAGCCATATCGGTTTCAGTCACCCCGACAAGGGTATCCTCGTCCGCAAAGATGCCCTTCACGCCGAGCGGCTCGATCGAGACGCGCGCGACGTTCACGCCCCCGGCTTCGCAGCGCTCGGCAATCGCGCGGCTCATCGGGTCGTCGACGCCGATGACGGCAAGGCCCGCCTTCGCCACCAGCCGCTCCTTGATCGCCGCGTAGTTCTCCATCGTCCCGTGCCGGTCGATGTGGTCGGGCGAGAGGTTGAGATGGACGCCGATGGTGGGAGCAAGCGACGGCGCGAGGTCGATCTGGAACGAGGAGCACTCGATCACGTGGATGCGGCCGTCGGAGGGCGGCTCGAGGGACAGGATCGCCGTGCCGATATTGCCCCCCATCTGCACGTCGCGGCCGGCCTCGCGCAGGATATGCGCGATGAGTGCCGTGGTGGTGGACTTGCCGTTGGTGCCGGTGATGGCCACGAAGGGCGCGTTCGGCGCGATCCTCGCGCGCTCGCGGCAGAACAGCTCGATGTCGCCGATGATCTCGATTCCGGCCTCTCTCGCCAGCTTCGCCGACCAATGCGGCTCCGGATGGGTCAGCGGCACGCCGGGCGAGAGGATCAGGGACGAAAATCGCGACCAGTCGGCATCGCGCAGGTCGGCGGTCTCAATGCCTTTGGCATTCGCCTCCGCCATCTTCGCCGGGTTGTCGTCGCAGGCGACCACCCGCGCCCCGCCCTCCTTCAAGGCAAGCGCCGTCGCCAGCCCCGAGCCGCCGAGGCCGAAGAGAGCGAGTGTTTTGCCTGCGAAGGAGGTGACGGGTGTCATGCGCCTTACCGCAGCTTCAGGGTGGCGAGGCCGGTGAGGGCCAGAATGACGGCGATGATCCAGAAGCGGATCACCACCTGCGGCTCGGTCCAGCCGAGCTGCTCGAAATGGTGATGGATCGGCGCCATCTTGAAGACGCGCTTGCCCGTGAGCTTGAAGGACGCGACCTGGATGATCACGGACATGATCTCCAGCACGAACAGGCCGCCGACGATGGCGAGCACGATCTCGTGCTTGGCCGCCACTGCGATGGTGCCGAGCATGCCTCCGAGGGCGAGCGAGCCCGTGTCGCCCATGAAGATCTGAGCGGGAGGCGCGTTGAACCAGAGGAAGCCGAGGCCTGCGCCGATGAGCGCGCCGCACAGCACGGCAAGCTCGCCGGTGCCGGGCACGAAATGGATCTGCAGGTAGTTGGAGAACACCGCGTTGCCGGCGAGATAGGCGATGAAGCCGAAGGTGCCGGCCGCGATCATCACCGGCACGATGGCGAGGCCGTCGAGGCCGTCGGTGATGTTGACCGCATTGCCGGCGCCGACGATCACGAAGCCGGCGAAGATCACGTAGAACCAGCCGAGATTGATGATCAGGTCCTTCGAGAAGGGCAGCGCCAGCTTGTTCGCCAGGCCCGGGGTGGCCATGTAGGAGATCGCGATGCAGGCGAGGCCCGCGATGATCGCCTCGATGGCGAGGCGCGAGCGGCCGGAGAAGCCCTTGTGCGACTGCTTCGTCACCTTCAGGTAATCGTCATAGAAGCCGATGGCGCCGAAGCCCACGGTGACGAACAGCACGATCCAGACATAGTGGTTCTCGAGATTCGCCCAGAGCAGGGTCGATACGAGCACGCCCGCCAGGATCATCAGGCCGCCCATGGTCGGGGTGCCGCGCTTGGTCAGCAGGTGCGTCTGCGGACCGTCCTCGCGGATCGGCTGTCCCTTGCCCTGGCGCACGCGCAGGAGCGAGATGATCGCGGGGCCGAACAGGAACACGAACAGCATGGCGGTCGCCGTCGCGCCGCCGGTGCGGAACGTGATGTAGCGGAAGATATTGAGGGGGCTGAAAATATGGCTGAGCTCAGCCAACCAGGTCAACATCGATCATCCTTTCAGCGCGTGGGCCGCAGGGCTCGCGCCGTAACGTTCTTTCAAAGCTTTGACAACCAGGGCCATCTTCATGCTGAGCGATCCCTTGACGGTCACCGCGTCGCCGGGACGCACCGCGGCGCAGACCGCATCGACCAGCTCGGCGGAACTTTCCGCATGGGCTGCAACGACGGCCTTGGGCAGGGCATCGACAAGATGTCTCATCAAAGGGCCGGCCGCGAAGACGAGGTCGGTCCCGCTGGACTGGATCGCTTCCGCCAGCTCCGAATGGAGCCCGGGCCCCTTCTCGCCCAGTTCCTTCATGTCGCCCAGCACGGCAATCCGCCGCGCCCCGCGAGCGAGCTCCACCGCCCCGAGATTGGCGAGCGCCGCGCGCATGGAGGCGGGGTTCGCATTGTAGCTCTCGTCGATCAGCAGGGCCTCACCGCCGTCGACGGAGAGGATGGTCCTCTCGCCGCGGCCGACCGGAGGCTTCAGTTCCGCGAAAGAGAGCGCCACCAGCGCCACATCGGCGCCGAGCGCATGGGAGGCTGCAAGCACGCTCAGGGAATTGAGGGCGTGGTGCCGGCCAGCCGTGCCGATCCTGTAGGTCAGGGGCTCGCCGAAGATCGTGGCATCCACCATGGAATGGTCGGGTTTCACGACGATCTGCCGGGCACGGATGTCCGCCGCCTCGTGCTCGCCGAAGGTGACGACGCGGCCGGCCGCCGAGGCAAGAGCATGGGCGCGCATGCGCTCGAAATAGGCGTTGTCGCGGTTGATCACCGCGGTGCCGCCGGGCTCGAGGCCTGCAAAGATCTCGCCCTTGGCATCGGCGATGCCCCAGAGCGAGGGGAAGAACTCGATATGGACCGGCTCCACGGTGGTGATCACCGCCACATGCGGGCGCACCATGCTCGTGAGCGGCAGGATCTCATAGGCATGGTTCATGCCGATCTCGAACACGCCGAAGGCGGTTTCCCGCGGCATGCGGGCGAGCGTCAGCGGCACGCCCCAATGGTTGTTGTAGGACGCCACCGAGGCGTGGGTCGCGCCCTGGCCGGAGAGCGCGAGGCGCATGGCCTCCTTGGTGCCTGTCTTGCCGACCGAGCCGGTGACCGCGACGATTCTCGCGCCCGTGCGGGCGCGGGCCGCGCGACCCATCTGGCGCATCGCCTCCAGCACGTCCGGGACGACGATCAGCCTGTCGGAGCCAGAGAAGGCAGGAGCCTTTTCCTCGGACACGACGGCAGCCGATGCGCCCTTCTCCAGGGCCGCCGGCACGAAATCGTGGCCGTCATGCACGTCGCCCCTGATGGCGAAGTAGAGATCGCCGGGCTCGAGCGTGCGCGTGTCGATGGAGGCGCCGGTCGCCTGCCCGAAGCCGCCGCCGACCCGGGCGCCGGTGGCGGCTGCGATCTCGTCTCTTGTCCAAAGGGGCGAATTCATCCCTGCCTCGCTGCAATGGCCGTCCGGACCTCCTCGTGGTCCGAGAACGGCAGGGTCCGGTCGCCGATGATTTGGCCCGTTTCATGGCCTTTGCCGGCGACGACCAGAATATCGCCCTGCCGGAGCTCGCTCACGGCGGTGCGGATGGCCTGTGCGCGATCGCCGATCTCGCGGGCGCCGGGCGCCCCCTTCAGGACCTCGGCGCGGATGGCCGCCGGATCCTCGGAACGAGGATTATCGTCCGTGACGATGACGGCATCCGCCTTATCGGCAGCGATCTGGCCCATGAGGGGGCGCTTGCCGCGATCCCGGTCGCCGCCGCAGCCGAGAATGCAGACGAGGCGTCCCTTCACGAAGGGACGCAGGGCATCGAGCACATGGGCGAGCGCGTCGGGCTTGTGGGCGTAGTCGACGATGCAGAGCGCGCCATCGATCTCGCCCACCTGCTCCAGGCGGCCGGAGACGCCCTTCAGGGTTCTGAAACCCTCGAACACCTCGGCCGCCCTGCCCTCGCCTTCCACCGCCAGCACGAGGCCGGCAGCGACCAGCGCGTTCTCGACCTGAAAGGCGCCGAGAAGCGGCAGGGTCGTCCGGATCGTTCGACCGTAAGCCTCGACCGTCAACGCCTGCGCGAATCCCTCGGCACGGGCTTCGACGAGCCGGATGGTCTCGCCGGCCGTACCGGTGGTGATGAGAGAAAGGCCCCGGCGGCGCGCACCCTGCAGGAACAGATCCGCAGAGGGGCCGTCGGCATTGATGACGGCCGGCGCATCCTGCGGCAGGAGCGTATCGAAGAGCCGAAGCTTCGCCGCCGCGTAGGATTCCATGGTGGCGTGGTAGTCCAGGTGGTCGCGGCCGAGATTGGTGAAGCCCGCCGCATGCAGGCGCACCCCGTCGAGGCGGCGCTGGTCGATCCCGTGCGAGGAGGCCTCCATGGCCAGGCGAGTCACGCCGTCATTGGCCAGCCGGTCGAAGCTCTCGTGCAAGGAGATCGGGTCGGGCGTCGTCAGCGAGCCGTAGGCCGCACCGTCCGAGGTGATGATGCCGAGCGTGCCGACGCTCGCGGATTTGTAGCCGAGCGCTGCGAAGAGCTGGCGCGTGAAGTCGGCCACGGAGCTCTTGCCGCTGGTGCCCGTGACGGCGACGACCTTCTCCGGCTGCCTGGGAAAGAAACGGGCGGCCGCAAGAGCGAGCGTCCGGCGCACGTCCTTCACCTGCAGATAGGCCACATGGTTCGGCAGATCGGCCGGACGTCCGGCCTCGCCGACGATGGCGACCGCGCCTGCAGCCGCCGCCTGCGGCACGAAGCTCATGCCGTCCACCTTGGTGCCGGGCACGGCGAAGAACAGGGTGCCGGGCTCCACCTTGCGGCTGTCGGAAGCGATCTTCGACACGGAAAGGGACGCCTGAGCGTCGCCTGCCGCAAGATCGAGAAGATCGCCGAGCTTCAGGGATCGCGTGCTCATCGGTTGCTGCCCCAGGCGCCGAGGCGCGACATCAGCGGGAAGGGCTGCTGCGGCGGCTCGAAGCGCGGCGGCACGCCGAGCAGCGGCGCGATGCGCTCGATGATGTTGCCCGTCACGGGGGCAGCGTTCCAGCCCGCCGTCGAGAAGCCATAGGTGCCCTCCACCGCCTGCGGCTCGTCCATGATGGTCAGGAACACGTATTTCGGCTTGTCCGCCGGCACCACCGCCGTGAAGGTGGTGAAGTTCTTGTTCTTGGCGTAGCGGCCGTTGATCACCTTCTCGGCCGTGCCGGTCTTGCCGCCCACGAAGAAGCCGGCGATCGAGGCGTTGCCGGCAGAGCCTTCCGGCGTCGAGGCATTGAGGCGCATCACGTAGCGCATCGCCTCGCTCGTCTCCGGCTTGAGCACCTGCATGGCGTTCTTGCGCGCCTCCTCCTCCGTGCGCTTCAGGAAGGTCGGCTTGATCATGACGCCGCCGTTCACCAGCGCGCCCACGGCCGCGAGCGCCTGGAGCGGCGCGACGGCAAGGCCGTGGCCGAAGGCGATGGTCATGGTGTTGAGCTCGCCCCAGCGCGGCGGAATGATCGGCAGCGCACTCTCCGGCAGTTCGGTCTCAAGGCGCGTGAGCTGTCCCATCTTGCGCAGGAAGGCCTTGTGGCCTTCGACGCCGATGCCCAGCGCCATGCGCGCGGTGCCGATGTTGGAGGAGTGCACGAACACTTCCGGCGTGGTGAGGACGCGCCGCGTCGGATGATAGTCGCCGATGGTGAAGCGGCCGTAGCGCAGGCCGGAGCGCGCATCGAAGGTCGAGTTGATGTTGTACTTGCCGGAATCGAGCGCCATCGCGACGGTGAGCGCCTTGAAGGTCGATCCCATCTCGAACACGCCGACATTGATGCGGTTGATCCGGTCCTTGTCGAGGGCGTCGACCGGGTTGTTCGGATCGAAATCCGGCAACGACACGAGAGCGATGATCTCGCCCGTGTTCACGTCCAGGATCGCTCCGGCCGTCGCCTTGGCCTTGTACTTCGCCATGCCCTTGGCGAGCTCGTCGCGAAGGGCGTGCTGCACGCGCAGATCGAGGGAGAGCTGGATGGGCTTGAGGTCGGCTGCCGAGATGTTGAAGCCTGCGCCGTTGAGATCCTGCAGGCCCATGCTGTCGATGTATTTCTCGATCCCGGCGATGCCTACGTTGTCCACGTTGGCGAAGCCGAGCACATGGGCGGCAGCCTCCGCATTCGGATAGACGCGCTTGTTCTCCGGCAGGAAGCCAATGCCCGGAATGCCGAGGCGGTGCACCTCGGCCTGCTGGCGCGGTGTGATCTCACGCTTGACCCAGACGAAGCCCTTCTTGGTGCTGAGCTTGTTGCGCAGCTCCGTGGCGTCGAGATCGGGCAGGACGGCGGTGAGAAGCTCGACGGCCTCGTCCTTGTCGACGATGTTGCGCGGCTCGGCGAAGACCGACACCATCTTCACGTCGGTGGCGAGGATCTCGCCGTTGCGGTCGACGATGTCGGGACGCGCGGCGGAGATTTCGGACGACGTGACGCGACGAACCTCGCTGGTGTTCTCGCTGGTGACGGCGAGATGGACGAGACGTCCGCCGATCAGGCCGAACAGGCCGACGAAGCACACGGCGGCGAGTCCGACGCGCGACGTGCTCTTGTCGTGACGCAGGCGAAACAGCTCGCGGGCATGACCGAGCACACCCGGGTTGCGGTGCGGTTTCTTACCCTGCCATTCGGTTTGGGGCTCTTGCGACACGAGGCTCACCGTTTCGGGGTTTGGGTCGTCGGGGTGCGGGCGTCCGAATTCTTGTCCTTCGGCGTCGAGGTCGGCTCGAGCAGGCCGAGCGCTTCCAGCTTGCGGCCGATCTCGTCCTCACGCGAGGGCCGGTTCGGAAGATCGGAGAGGCGCGCAAGCTGCTGGATCTTCAGCGCCTGCAGGTCGAGATGCTTGTCGGCAGCCTCCTGGAGGCGGTCCGGACGGTCGAGATACTGCCACTCGGCCTGCAGCACGGCGATGGCCTCGCGCTCGCGGCTCACCTGCGACTTCAGCTTCGCCACCTGCTCCACGTAGTAGAGCGTCTCGTACTTGATCGAGTAGGCGTATCCGGCCGATGCGATGAGGGCGGATATGGCGATGATATGGAGCAGTCGGATCACCGGCGCCCTCCCTTTTTCTCGGCGGTCTGCGGCAGCTCCGCAAGCATGGTGATGGCGCTCAACGGCTCCTGCGCCGGCGTATCCGTGCGCGCGCCGGCCCGCAGCTTCGCCGAGCGGGCCCGCGGATTGCGCGCCATCTCCTCTTCGCTGGGTGCGATGGGACCGCGGGTGACCGCATCGAAGGTCGGCTCGGGAGCGGCCGCGGTCGGAAGGTGGCGGGAGCCCGCCGGCGCACGCCCGGTGCGGGCGGCGAAAAACTGCTTCACGATCCGGTCCTCGAGGGAATGGAACGTAACCACCACCAGGCGCCCGCCGGGCCTCAAGATGCGCTCGGCCGCATGCAGCGCGCGCACCAGCTCGCCCAGCTCGTCGTTGACGGCGATGCGCAGCGCCTGAAACACGCGCGTCGCGGGATGGATGCCGCCCGGCTCCTGCCGGATGAGCGATGCCACGAGGTCGGCGAGCTGCCGCGTGGTCTCGAAAGGCTGACGGCGGCGGGCCTCGATGATCGCGCGGGCAACCGCGCGGGCGCGACGCTCCTCGCCGTAATGATAGAAGATGTCGGCGAGCTCGGCCTCGCTGGACTCGTTCACGAAATCCGCGGCGCTCGGGCCGTCTCTCTCCATGCGCATGTCGAGCGGACCTTCGGCGCGGAACGAGAAACCGCGTTCGGCTTGGTCGAGCTGCATGGAGGAAACGCCGATGTCGAGCACGACGCCGTCGACGCTCTCGAAGCCCTGAGCGCGGGCGATGTCGTCGAGATCGCCGAAGCGCCCCGGCACCAGCATCAGCCGCTTCTTGAACTTCGCTGCGAGCGCAGCGCCGCCCGCGATCGCATCGGGATCGCGGTCGATGGCGACGACCTTGTTCTGCGGATGGGCGTCGAGAACGGCGCGCGTGTAGCCGCCCGCACCGAACGTGCCGTCGATGAATGCGCCGCCGCCCCTGACGTCAAGTGCCGTGCAGACCTCCGCCAGGAGCACAGGAACGTGACGGGGCGGTCCGCCAGCGGCTCCGGCTCCTGGGCCGTCGCCGCGCCCCATCATCGTTCCCGTGCTCCTGGTGAGGTATTCTGCACCAATCGTGGCTCCACAATGCGGTTTCCCAAGGCTTTCTTCAGGTCTCTGACCTTCGTGCGCGCCTCCTCCAAGTGCGCACGGAAGCGCTCGGGCTCCCAGATCTGGAACTTGTGACCGAGCCCGACGAACGTCACCGTATCGCCGATCCCGGCATGCACTTTTACCGTATCCGTCAGGATGACACGCCCTTCCGGATCGACCTTCAGAATCTCGCTGGTCCCGAACAACGCCGTCGACAGCTGATCCCGCTCGTCCGAATAGGGCGACAGCGTCGACAAGAACGCATCGATCTCGTTCAGAAGCACATTGCCGCCCGCGTCCAGTGCCGGCGCGTCCAGCGCCGGATGCACGTAGAGCCCCTCGAATCCATCCTTGGCCAGCACGGCCCGGAAGGATGCGGGGATCGAGACGCGACCCTTCGAATCCAACTTGTTGGTGAAATTGGACACGAAGCGGTTCATTGGCCGCAGCTCGCACGCTCCTGATTGTCAGCCCCCCGGCGGATCGTGAGGATCCGCCACCCGCTTTCGGTGGAGACGCTACTTTCAGAAGCGAAACGCCAGCATTTCTTGAGTGCTTGACGCCCCCTTCGGAAGACACCGTCGACGGGATGGTTTGGGATAACATGGGATATTATGGTCGTCAACGGAACGGAGCGGGAGCGCAGGCCTCTCGGCATGCGTGCCCCATGAGACGCAATTACGGTTAATGAATCGTAAGCGGAGCAAAGGTTTGCTCACGCTTTCCGCACAATTCGGGCCTGTGGAAAGATGGGTCAGCCGGCCTGTAAGCCGGGTTCTGTAGGGCCCAAAGTCTAAGACCTCGGACGTGGCGACCATTCCTCTGGGACGGCCATTGCTGGCCGCCTCTAGCAACCAACCCGGACGACGGACCTGAAAGCGGGCCTGGCGCGAGCGCCTGTCGTCCCTATTCGGTTTTGCTCCTGGTGGGGTTTGCCGTGCCGTCCGCATTGCTGCGTCCGCGGTGCGCTCTTACCGCACCCTTTCACCCTTACCCCGCGGGTCCGAGAACCTTTGCGGGGCGGTCTGCTTTCTGTGGCACTTTCCCTGGGGTTTCCCCCGCCGGACGTTATCCGGCACCTTGCTTCCATGGAGCCCGGACTTTCCTCCCCGAGCTGAACTCGAAGCGGCCGCCCGGCCGGCTGACGTGGGGATGTGGTGTCAAAAGGGCCCTGACGTCAAGGGCAGCCGCTCATTCCGCGGCGGCCGTGATCACCTTGACCTTCGCGCAATAGGCACGGGAGGCGCCCGTCATGGTCTGGGCCCGGTGGCCGAACTGGTAGCGCAGGATCGTGCCGCAGGTATCCCCGCCTGCGAGCTTGTAGGCCGTGGCAAGATATTTGAGGCCGTATCGGAGGTTTGTCTCCGCATCGAGGAGGCCGGCGGCGCCGCCCCTGTAGCCCAGCGATTGGGCGGTGCGGACGTTGATCTGCGTCAGGCCCATGTTCGGGCCGTTGCGGGCGGAGGCATTGTAGCGGCTCTCAAGCCGCACGACGGCATCGGCCAACTCGTAGGGAAGACCGTTTTCCGAGGCATAGCGGGCAATCAGCGGCTTCAGCGCAGCGGCGCGCGCTGCATCGGGCTGGCGGAACCGGGCCTTGATCTCTGCGGGTCCCGGCAGGGATGCGGTCTGGTTCTGGATTTCGTCGCCTGCGGCATCGCGCGGGGCAGGTTCGGTCTCGGCCGCCTTCGAAGCCATCCGCTCGCCCGGTTCGGCGACCTTGGGCTTCGAGGCCGAGGCACCCTCCGCCTTCTTCCTGTCAGCAGCCTTGGCAGTCTTGGTAGACTTCTTCTCCTCCGGCGCCTCGCTCGCCTCCTCGACCACCGCAGCCGCTTCGGCCGTCGCAGCCTCCGCCAGTTCCGCCGCACGATCCGGGGGAATGAGATTGTCGCCTGCTTCTCCTTCGGCCCGCGCCTGGGAGGCGAGGACCAATGCGACAGCTCCGAGAGAGGCTACGGCCAGGGTTCTGAGGAAGTGATGCAAAGTCAAACCGTAACTCCAGTTCGCAGCCGTCGAAGGGGTGCGCTGGGTGGCGGCCAATTGAGGCGAAGATGTGGCACATCATGCCGTAATCATGTTCGGAATTCGTTCGGACTCGACCGTTTTTTCTTTGTTTCTTCTGGCTTTCACACCAAGCTTCCCGCCTCGGTGTCGCAGCTCTAGCCTCGGAGAAGTGTGAGGATTTTTCGTCAGCTTGTCGGGGCTCTGAGGAACTCTTTCCCGCCCCGGGAGTTGGCGACAGCGTAAGGTCAAGCTAAACAGGACCGGGCAGCCTACCGCCCGCTGAACAACAGGGAAGCCTCCATGAAGAAGATCATGACAGCCATTGCCGCCGGTGCTCTCACCCTTTCGATGGCGGCCTGCAACACTCCCGGCGAGCGTGCAGTCGGCGGCGCCGCGATCGGCGGCCTGGCCGGCGCGGCCATCGGCGGAGCGGCGACAGGACGGGCGAGCGGCGCCCTGGCCGGTGCGGCCATTGGCGCAGCAGGCGGCGCAGTTGTCGGCGCGGCGACCACCCCCAGCCGTCCCGCATGCCCGTACGGCACCTATCAGGACATCTACGGCAACGTCTATTGCCGCTGATAGGGACCTCGGGAACGAATTTGAGGGGTCGGGCTCGTCCCGGCCCCTTTCCTTTTGCCCGCCTTTGAGCGTACGACTTGATCCAAGATGATTCAGTCGATTTGGGGTAAGCTCGGAGGTGCCGGGATCGGGCTCGCGTTGGGCGGGCCGATCGGTGCGCTCCTGGGCGGAGTAGCCGGCCACGTTCTCGTCGACCGCGAAGGAGCGCCTTTCGGGAAGCCTCCGCGGGACGTGCTCTTCACCATGGGCCTGGTGGCGCTTGCCGCCAAGATGGCCAAGGCCGACGGGGTGGTCGTCGACGTGGAGGTGCGCGCCTTCGAGCAGGTCGTCGAGGTGCCCGACAGCGAGCACGACAAGGTCGAGCGCCTGTTCAACCTGGCCATGCAGACGACGGACGGGTTCGAGGCCTATGCCCGCCAGATCTACGAGGAGTTCAAGGAGGAGCCTGCCCTCCTCGAGGACGTGCTCGACGGCCTCTTCCACATCGCCAAGGCGGACGAGGCGGTCCACGAAGCGGAGTATGCCTATCTGAAGGATGTGGCGACGATCTTCGCTTTCCCCGACGTGGAGTTCGAGCGCATTGCCGCCCGGCACGTGAAGCGCAGGGACGATCCGTATCTCATTCTCAAGGCCGACCGCAGCATGAGCGACGACGAGTTGAAGCGGCATTATCGCCGGCTTGTCGCCGAGAACCACCCCGACCGGGAGATCGCCCGCGGCCTGCCCCCGGAGGCCGTGAAGATCGCCACCGAGCGGCTCGCTGCCATCAATGCCGCCTGGGAGCGCATTGCCGCCGAACGGAACCTCAGGTGACGGCATGGCTGCGCTGACCCCGGAGAGCCCCGCCGCCGACAAGGTGTTCCCCTCCCCCAATCACGGGGAGCGCAAGGACGGCCAGCGCCCCACCATGCTCGTCCTGCACTACACGGGCATGCCGGACGAGGGCGAAGCGCTGCAATGGCTGTGCAATCCGGTCTCGCAGGTCTCCGCCCACTATTTCGTGTTCGGCGACGGCCGCATCCTCCAGCTCGTGCCCGAGGCGCGCCGCGCCTGGCATGCGGGCCTGTCCTCCTGGGAGGGCGAGACCGACATCAATTCCTGCTCCATTGGGATCGAGATCGCGAATCCGGGCCATCCCGGCGGCCTGCCTCCCTTCCCCGACGTGCAGATCGACAGCGTTGCGGCGCTCGCCAGGGACATCGTCAGCCGCTGGCGCATCCCGGCGACGCGGGTGCTCGGCCATTCCGACGTGGCGCCGGGCCGCAAGGTCGATCCGGGGGAGCGCTTTCCGTGGAGAAGGCTGCACGAGGCTGGAGTCGGCCACTGGGTGCCGCCGGCGGCGATGAGCGACGGCCGCTTCTTCTCCCGCGGCGACCAGGGCATGCCCATCGAGGCTCTTCAGGCCATGCTTGCCATGTACGGCTACGGCGTGCGGATCAACGGCGTCTTCGACGAGGACACGGAAAAGGTGGTTGCCGCCTTCCAGCGCCATTTCAGGCCCGAGCGCGTGGACGGCGTGGCGGATGCCTCCACCATCACGACCCTGCGCAATCTGATCGCATCACGGCCGCAGCCGGCCGCATGACAAAGAGTTAACTCGCAACGCTATAGAAAATCGGCCACAATCGGCGCGCATCACATTCCCTGTCTGGCAGAGGGTTCTTCGTTGCGGCGCGTCTGGGTTTGGCTGATCGGCATTCTCCTGGTGGCGGGAGCCTCTGGCCTCGTCCTGTGGAAGCCTACGGGCGGGCAGGCTTCCGATCAGGCCTATCGCCTCGGCACCGTGGATCGCGGCTCGATCACGGCAAGCGTGCGCGCCATCGGCACGCTCAACCCGGTCACGACGGTTCTGGTCGGCTCCCAGCTTTCGGGCCAGGTGGTCGAGATCCTCGCCGACTACAATACGCCCGTAAAGGAAGGCCAGGTGGTCGCCCGCCTCTACGCGGAGCAGATCAAGTCGCGCCGGGACGCGGCCCTGGCGGACCTCGCCCAGGCAAGGGCCGATCTCGACATTAAGCGCGCGCAGATCGAGAAGGCGCGCTCCTCCCTGCTGCGCGCCGAGGCGCAGGCCGCGGATCTCAAGGCCCAGCGCGACCGTGCCCGCGCCCAGCTCGACGAAGCCCAGCGCAATCTCGAGCGCCAGGCCGAGCTCACCACCCGCGCGGTCGGCACGCAGGCAGCGCTGGAGCAGGCGCGGACGCAGGTGGAGATCCAGAGGGCCAACCTCGCCTCGGCCGAGGCGCAGATCGCCTCCAACCAGGCAGAGGCTGCAGGCCTGAAAGCCGACCTCGTTCTCGCGGAAGCCGGCGTGAAATCGGCGGAGGCGACGGTTCTCCAGCGCCAGGCGAAGCTCAGGGACATCGAGATCGATCTCGCCCGCACGGAGATCAAGTCTCCCGTGGATGGCGTCGTCGTCAAGCGCGACATCGAGCTGGGGCAAACGGTGGCCGCTTCCCTCTCAGCTCCCACCCTGTTCACCATCGCGCAGGACCTGAGCCAGATCGACATCTACGCCAATATCGACGAGGCGGATGTGGGCCGCCTGAAGGAAGGGCAGCGGGTGACCTTCACCGTCAACGCCTATCCGACCCGCACCTTCGAAGGCATCGTGCGCATGGTACGCTTGGCCGCGCAGACGGTGCAGAACGTGGTCACCTACACGGCCGTCATCGGCGTCAAAAATCAGGACCAGGCGCTTCTGCCCGGCATGACGGCCAATCTCCAGATCATTACCGACGAGCGCGAGGACGTGCTGCGCATCCCCAACGCGGCTTTGCGCTTCCGTCCCGCCACGATGGCAGCGGCCGAGGCAGGAGACGGCACGCCGGATGGCCAGCCGCCAAGGCGGCGGCCACGCCCGCACGATGAGCAAACCGCTAACGAAGGACGGAGCACGGTGCCGGACGCCCAAGGGCCGCGGCGGCCCCGCAGCGATCAGGCCCCGCTCACGCAGGAGGAAGGAACGCGCGGGCGGATCTATCGCGTGGGCCATGACGGCAAGCCACAGCCCGTGCCGGTCCGCCTCGGCGTGACCGACGGAGCCTATACGGAGATCATCCGCGGCGATCTGCAGGAAGGCGCTGCCATCATCGTCGGAGCGCCTCGCGCGGACGCTTCGGATGAGGCGAACAGCGGGGGAGCCGGTTCCAATCGCCGCCCGCGCCCGCCGCGGATGTTTTGAGGGGAGCATCATGGCTCTCATCGAAACGCGCGAGTTGCAACGGGTCTATGACCTCGATGCCGGGCGTGTCGTTGCGCTCGACAGCGTTTCGCTCGATATCGAGCAGGCTGATTTCGTGGCGGTGATGGGCCCTTCCGGCTCGGGCAAGTCCACTTTCATGAACCTCGTCGGCTGCCTCGACCGGCCTACGAGCGGCCAGTACCGCCTCGCCGGAACGGCGGTCGAAAGCCTCGATGCGGACGGCCTGGCGCGCCTGCGCAACCGCGAGATCGGCTTCGTCTTCCAGCAGTTCAACCTGCTGCCCCGCATCGATGCGCTCGGCAACGTGGAACTGCCGATGATCTATGCGGGCTTCGACCGCAAGACCCGGCGGGAACGGGCGCTCGAAGCGCTCGGCCGCGTGGGCCTCGCCGAGAGGGCGCATCACCGGCCGATGCAGCTCTCCGGCGGTCAGCAGCAGCGCGTCGCCATTGCGCGGGCGCTCGTGAGCAGCCCGAGCCTGCTGCTCGCCGACGAGCCGACCGGCGCCCTCGACAGCCGCACGGCGAGCGAGATCCTGTGCCTGTTCCAGGACCTCAACCGCGAAGGCGTCACCATCGTGCTCGTCACGCACGATGCCGAAGTCGGGCGCCACGCGCGCCGCCTCGTGCGGTTTCGCGACGGCCGCGTAGTCGAGGATCGGCGGCAGGAGCCGGCGGATGCGCGCAGCCCTGCACCGGAGGCCGCCGAATGAGATGGATCGAAGCCATCCGCTCCGCGTTCTCCGCCATCATGGCCAACGCCCTGCGCAGCCTGCTCACCATGCTCGGCATCGTGATCGGCGTCGCCGCCGTGATCGCGATGGTGGCGATCGGCTCGGGGGCGCGCAATCTGGTCGACCGGCAGATCCGCTCGCTCGGCGCCAACCTCGCCATCGTGACGCCCGGAAACGTGACGCAGGGCGGCGCGCGCCTCGGCGCAGGCGCGGCCTCGTCGCTCACCGATGAGGATGCCGAGGCGATCCGGCGCGAGATCGACGGCGTTGTGGCGGCGGCGCCCTTCGTTCAGGGCGGCGCGCAGGTGGTGGCCGGCGGCAGCAACTGGGGCACACGCATCTACGGCATCGACCTCGACTGGTTCTCCGCACGCGAATGGGACGTCGCCTCGGGACGCACCTTCGACCCGGAGGAGATGCGCCGCGGCGACATCGTCATCCTTCTCGGCCAGACCGTGGCGCGCAACCTCTTCGGCGAGGACGATCCCATCGGCCAGATCGTGCGCGTACGAAACGTGCCCTTCCGCGTCATCGGCGTGATGGCGCCCAAGGGGCAATCGGCCTTCGGACAGGATCAGGACGACGTGGTCTTCGTGCCGCTCGATGCCGGCCGCCGCCGCTTGATCGGCCGCAACTACGCCAAGGACCGCTCCGTCGGCTCGATCTTCGTGAAGTTCGCCAGCGAGCGCGACATCGAACCCGGCATCGAGAGCATGACGGAGCTGCTGCGGCAGCGCCATCGCATCGTCGGCGATCAGGAGGACGACTTCTCGATCCGAAACCTGACCGAGATCGCCAACACCGCCTCCGCCTCCGCCAACACCCTCTCCCTGCTGCTCGCAGCCGTTGCGGCCGTCTCGCTGCTCGTCGGCGGCATCGGCATCATGAACATCATGCTGGTGTCCGTGACCGAGCGCACCCGCGAGATCGGCCTGCGGCTTGCCGTCGGCGCGCGCCCGCGCGACATCCTCAGCCAGTTCCTCATCGAGGCGACGACCCTTTCCACCATCGGCGGCGCTCTCGGCATCGGTCTGGGCGCCGGTGCGGCCTATCTCGTGGCGCAGTTCGCCGGCTGGCCTTCGCTCGTCTCCACGAACGCGATCCTCATGGCCGTGGGCTTCTCGGCACTGGTGGGCATCTTCTTCGGGTTCTATCCGGCACAGCGCGCGGCGAAGCTCGATCCCATCGAGGCGTTGAGGCGGGAATAATCATCAAAGTCATCCCGGACGCCGAAGGCGATCCGGGATCGCGTGCAAAATGAAGTGCCCCGACGCGCGTCATCACCGGCCTTGTGCCGGTGATCCCGATTCGAACAGCACTGAGCCTCATGAAAGCGAGATGGCCGGGACAAGCCCGGCCATGACGAGGAGTATTGCAAGAACGATCCCGGATCTCCGCTGGCGCTTCGTCCGGGATGACGCGTGGGGAAAGCTTACTCCGCCGCAACGGCCCGATAGCTTGCCGGGTCGTAGTTGAGGATGGGGCTGAGCCAGCGCTCCACCTCCGCCACGCTCATGCCCTTGCGCCCGGCATAATCCTCCACCTGGTCGCGCTCGACCTTGGCGACGCCGAAGTAATAGGCCTGCGGGTGCGACAGGTAGAGGCCCGAGACCGAGGAGCCCGGCCACATGGCGTAGGACTCGGTGAGGCCGACACCGATGCGGCGCTCCGCTTCGAGCAGGCTGAAGAGCGTGGACTTCTCCGTATGGTCGGGCTGCGCCGGGTAGCCGGGTGCCGGACGGATGCCCTGATATTCTTCGTTGATGAGGCCGTCGTTGCCGAGTCTCTCGTCGGGCGCGTAGCCCCAGAACTCCTTGCGCACGCGCTCGTGCATGCGCTCGGCGAAAGCCTCTGCGATGCGGTCGGCCAGCGCCTTCACCATGATGGAGCGGTAATCGTCGTTGGCGCGTTCGAACCGCTCCGCGATGCGAACCTCCTCGATGCCGGAAGTCACCACGAAGGCGCCGATCCAGTCCGGCTTGCCGCTCTCCAGCGGAGCCACGAAATCGGAGAGGCACAGGTTCGGCTTGCCGTCGCGCTTCGAGAGCTGCTGGCGCAGGCCGTAGAAGGTGGCAAGCTCTTCGGAGCGGCTTTCGCCCGTGTAGAGGCGGATGTCGTCGCCCACCGCGTTGGCCGGCCAGAAGCCGATCACCGCCTTCGGGTTGAACCATCGCTCTTCGACGAGACGCTTGAGCATCGCCTGCGCGTCCTCCCAGAGCTGGCACGCGGCCTCGCCCTGCTTCTCGTCCTCGAGGATCGCCGGGAAACGGCCTTTCAGCTCCCAGGTCTGGAAGAACGGCGTCCAGTCGATATAGGGCACCAGTTCACCCACGTCGTAGCTGCGGAACACGCGTGCGCCGGTGAAGGTGGGCTTCGGCGGGTGATAGGATTCCCAGTCGAGCATGAGCCTGTTGGCACGGGCTTTCTCGATCGGCAGGCGCTGCTTGTCGGCTTCGGAGCGCGCATGCGCCTCTGCCACCTTCCGGTACTCGGCCCGCAGCGTCTCCACATAGCCGTCCCTGGCATCGGGCGAGAGCAGCGAGGACACGACGCCGACCGCGCGGCTCGCGTCGGTCACATAGACGGCCTGGCCCCTGTTGTAGTTCGGGTGGATCTTCACCGCCGTATGCACGCGGCTCGTGGTGGCCCCGCCGATGAGAAGCGGAATGTCGAAGCCTTCGCGCTCCATCTCAGATGCCACGTTCACCATCTCGTCGAGGGAAGGGGTGATGAGGCCCGAGAGCCCGATCACATCCACCTTCTCCTTGCGGGCGGTCTCGAGGATCTTCTGAGCCGGCACCATGACGCCGAGATCGATCACCTCGTAATTGTTGCAGGCGAGCACCACGCCGACGATGTTCTTGCCGATGTCGTGCACGTCGCCCTTCACGGTGGCCATCAGCACCTTGCCGGCAGCCGAGCGCTCGGTGACGCCGTTGGCCTCCTTCTCGGCCTCCATGAACGGCATGAGATAGGCGACGGCCTGCTTCATCACGCGGGCGGATTTCACCACCTGCGGCAGGAACATCTTTCCGGCGCCGAAGAGATCGCCCACCACGTTCATGCCGGCCATCAACGGGCCTTCGATGACGTGGAGCGGGCGCTCGGCGGCCTGGCGCGCCTCTTCCGTATCCTGCTCGATGAACTCGGTGATGCCGTTGACGAGGGCATGCTCGATGCGCTTCTCGACGGGCCAGGAGCGCCATTCGAGATCGGCCGCCTTCGCCGCGCCGGAACCGTCGCCCTTGAAGCGGGGCGCCGCTTCCAGCAGCCGCTCCGTGGCGTCGGGACGGCGGTTGAGCACCACGTCCTCGCACAATTCGCGCAGTTCCGGATCGATCTCGTCATAGACCGCGAGCTGCCCGGCATTGACGATTCCCAAATCCATGCCGGCCTTGATGGCGTGGAACAGGAACACGGAATGCATGGCCTCGCGCACGGGCTCGTTGCCGCGGAAGGAGAAGGACAGGTTCGAGACGCCGCCCGAGATATGGGCGTGCGGCAGCGTCTCGCGGATGATGCGCGCCGCCTCGATGAAAGCGACGCCATAGCCGTTGTGCTCCTCGATGCCGGTGGCAACCGCGAACACGTTGGGATCGAAGATGATGTCCTCGGGCGGAAAGCCGACCTGCTCGGTCAGGATCCTGTAGGCGCGGGTGCAGATCTCCACCTTGCGCTCCAGCGTATCCGCCTGACCCTGTTCGTCGAAGGCCATGACGACGACGGCGGCGCCGTAGGCGCGGCAGATCCTGGCCTGCTCGATGAAAGCCGCCTCGCCCTCCTTCATGGAGATCGAGTTCACGATGGCCTTGCCCTGGAGGCACTTCAACCCGGCCTCGATCACGTGGAACTTGGAGGAATCCACCATCACCGGCACGCGGGCGATGTCGGGCTCGGCGGCGACGAGGTTGAGGAACTCCACCATGGCCTTCTCGGAATCGAGCAGGCCCTCGTCCATGTTGACGTCGATGATCTGCGCGCCGTTCGCCACCTGGTCGCGGGCCACATCGAGAGCGGCAGCGTAATCGCCGGCCGTGATGAGCTTGCGGAACTTGGCTGAGCCGGTGACGTTGGTGCGCTCGCCCACGTTCACGAAAGGAATGCCGGAGGTGAGCGTGAAGGGCTCGAGACCCGAGAGGCGCATGAGCGGGGACAGCGTCGGGACGGTGCGCGGCGCCTTGCCGGCCACGGCCTCCGCGATGGCGCGGATGTGCTCGGGGGTGGTGCCGCAGCAGCCGCCGACCACGTTCACGAGACCGGCATCGGCGAACTCGGCGAGCATCGATGCCGTCGCCTCCGGACGCTCGTCGTAGAGGCCGAACTCGTTGGGAAGACCCGCATTGGGATATGCACAGACGAGAGTGTCGGCGACGCGGCCGATCTCCTGAATATGCGCACGCATCTCGCGCGCGCCCAGGGCGCAGTTGAGGCCGATGGAGAACGGCTCCGCATGGCGCACGGAGTACCAGAAGGCCTCGGGCGTCTGGCCGGACAGGGTGCGCCCTGACAGGTCCGTGATCGTGCCCGAGATCATCACGGGCAGCCTGACGCCCTTCTCGGCGAAGACCTGCTGCGTCGCGACAATGGCGGCCTTGGCGTTGAGCGTGTCGAAGATCGTCTCGATCAGGATGATCTCGGCGCCGCCGTCGACAAGCCCCCTCACCTGCTCGGCGTAAGCATCGCGTACCTGATCGAAGGTCACGGCGCGGTAGCCGGGATTGTTCACGTCGGGGGAAATGGAGAGCGTGCGGTTGGTCGGGCCGATGGCGCCGGCCACGAACCGGCGACGACCATCCTCGTTCTGTGCGATCAGCGCCGCCTCGCGGGCGATGCGCGCGCCCTCATAGTTCAGCTCGTAGACGATGGCTTCCATGCCGTAATCGGCCTGGGCGATGGACGTGCCGGAGAAGGTGTTGGTCTCGACGATGTCGGCGCCCGCGCGGAAATAGTCGAGATGCACCTGGCGCACGGCATCCGGCTGCGTGAGGATCAGGAGATCGTTGTTGCCCTTGACGTCGTGCTTCCAGTTCTTGAACCGCTCGCCCCGAAAATCCTCTTCCGAGAAGCGAGAGCGCTGCAGCTCCGTGCCCATCGCACCATCGAGCACGAGGATGCGCTTGGCAGCGGCGTCGCGGAGCGCCTTGAGAATGTCGGCGCCGTTGGCGAGGCGAGGAGTGAACGCAGTCATTCAGTGTTTTCTCGTTTCTGCGCAGCCGGTTCGCTCCGGCCGTCGGCATTCATGACAAGGGGCACAGGCGTATGCCCGGCGAGCGCCGGGCACGGCAGGATCAGGCGGCAGCCTTCACGCTCTGATCGCGCAATCCCAGCAGATGGCAGATGGCATAGACCAGATCGGCACGGTTCATGGTGTAGAAGTGAAATTCGTTCACGCCGCGGTCGACGAGGTCGAGCACCTGCTCGGCCGCCACGGCTGCAGCCACGAGCCTGCGGGTTTCCACGTCATTGTCGAGGCCCTCGAACCGGGCGGCGAGCCAATCGGGAACGCTCGCGCCGGTTTTGGCCGCGAAGTTTGCCGTCTGCTTGAAGTTCTGCACCGGCACGATGCCGGGCACGATGGGAATGTCGATGCCGCGGGCGCGCACCCGGTCGAGAAAGCGGAAGTAGTGATCGTTATCGAAGAAGAACTGGGTGATGGCCCGGTCCGCTCCACAATCGACCTTGGCCTTCAGAACATCGATATCGGCATCGAGCGATGGGGCTTCCGGGTGCTTCTCGGGATAGGCCGACACGGAGACCTCGAAATCGCCGATGGCCTTGATGCCGGCAACAAGATCGCATGTCCTCTGATAGCCGCCGGGATGCGGCACATAGGCGGTGCCGATGCCGGCGACCGGATCGCCGCGCAGGGCGACCACGTGGCGCACACCCGCATCCCAATAGGAACGGATGACGCTATCCACCTCCTCCTTCGTCGCCGCAACGCAGGTGAGATGCGCCGCGGGCTTCAGCCGCGTTTCCTGCACGAGGCGGGAGACCGTCGCATGGGTGCGCTCGCGGGTGGAGCCGCCTGCGCCATAGGTGACGGAGACGAATTGCGGGTTGAGCGGAGCCAGGCGCTGGATGGATGACCAGAGGGTCGCCTCCATCTCCGGCGTCTTCGGCGGAAAGAACTCGAAGGAAACCTTGATCGGACAGGACGTCTGCCGGCTGGCGCGAAGGGTGAGCGGTGACATCAGGCGACCTCTCTGTCGGGTTCGTTCAAGGGCCAATCCGTCACCACGCGGCGATCCTGGCCAAGCCAAAGGGATACGGTCAGATGTTCGTCGCCCCTCTTGGGCGGCGCGATCTCTCGATTGAGGGTGCAGTCGAGCCCGGCCTCATCGAGCCAGCCGGCGACCTGCGAGGACGCGAAGCCGAGGCGGCGATGCGCCTGCGCCTCGCGCAGAAACTCGAGACTGTGCGGCGCGAAGTCCACCACGAGGATCCGGCCTCCCGGCGCGACGAGGCGCGCGGCCTCGCGGATGGCGCGCGCGGGATCGTCGAGATAGTGCAGGACCTGGTGGATCACGACGAGGTCGAAGGTGTTGCGCGGGAACGGGGGCGCATAGATGTCCCCCTGCCTCAGCTCGATCCCCCTCAAGCCGGCCTTCTCCAGATTGGCGCGGGCCACCGAGAGCATGGCATGGCTGGCGTCCAGGCCCACCGTACGGTGGGCCCGCGGGGCCAGGAGCTGCAGCATGCGGCCGGTGCCGGTGCCGAGATCGACGAGGTTTCGGATGGGGGCCGGTCCCAGGGCGTCGAGCACGGCGGCTTCCACCACGGTCTCGGGCGCATGCAGGGAGCGGATCCGGTCCCATTCCGGCGCAAGGCGCGAGAAGAAGGCCTGCGCAGCCTGCGCACGCTGGCTGCGCACGGCCTCGAGCCGGGTGCGATCCTCCAGCAGCTGCGGGTCGGAGCGGTCCAGGCTGTCCAGGAGCGGATGGATGATGCGCAGGGCCGTGCCGCGATCGGTCAGGCGGAAGAAGGCCCAGGCCCCCTCCCGATGCCGCTCCACAAGACCGGCCTCAACGAGGAGCTTCAGGTGGCGGGAGATGCGCGGCTGCGACTGCCCCAGGATGTCCGTGAGGTCGGAGACGGAGAGCTCGCCCTCGCTCAGGAGCACCAGAATCCGCAGACGCGTTTCCTCCGCAGCCGCCCGCAGGACGTCCAGGGTCAAATCCAGGGATGGAGATGGATCGTCAGGCACAGCCAAATCTCTCTCGTACATATAAAGATATATTTATATGTATCTCAGGACGAGAGCAAGCACAGCCTTAGGACTTTTTCCGCCGGACCCTGGCGTGGCTGGCTGCAACGACCAATCCAAAGACTGTAGCGGCTACGAGCCAGGCGGACAGGGCAATGGGTTCCCTGTTGAGCACGGCGGCGATCAGCAGCGTGACGAAGGTCTGCAGGAGCTGGACCTGGCTCACGCGAGCGATGCCGCCGATGGCCAAGCCCGCATTCCAGGCGAAGAAGCCTAGATACTGGCTCATGAGCGTCACATAGGCGAAGCCGATCCAGCTCCAGGCCGGGATCAGGCCCGGCTCGCTCGGCATGGCCCAGAGAGCCAGCGGAACCGTGACCGGAAGCGCAACGACCAGAACCCAGGAGATCACCTCCCACCCGGCCAGGCCCGCCTGTACAAGCTTGCCGGAGAGCACGTAGCCGAGCGCCGAGGAGACCGCGGCTCCGAGGAGAAAGACATCCCCCTGCCCCAGGGAGCCGCCGCCCTCGTGCAGGGTGAAGCCGATGACCAGGGCAGCTCCGGCCAGAGCTGCGAGCCAGAAGGCCGGGCTCGGCCGCTCACCGGCGATCAGCGCGCTGATGACGGAGGTTGCAAGCGGCAGGATGCCGAGCACCACCCCGCCGTGGGAGGCCGGCACGCTCTGCATGGCAAGCGCGGTGAAGCCCGGAAAGCCTCCGACGAGGCACAGGGCGACGAGCGCCAGGGTGCCCGCCTGCCGCCGGGACGGCCATGGCTTGCGCAGGGCGAGCAGGGTCGACAGGGCCAGGAGGCCCGCGAGCGCCGCCCTCCCTGCCGTGACGAAGAGCGGGCTCAGATGCTCGACGGCGATGTGCGTGAAGGGCAGCGTGCCCGCAAAAATGCACACGCCGACGAAGCCCAGGAGCAGGCCGAGGGTTTCCCGGGACATGGCGAGGGAGCTTACCGGAACGGCGGCTCGTCGAAGCTGCGGAGCTTGCGCGAATGCAGGGAGGTGCGCTGACCCTTCAGGATGTCGAGGGCGGCCAGACCGATCATGAGGTGCTCGCTGACCGCGCGCTCGTAGAAGGCATTGGCTGCGCCCGGCAGCTTGATCTCCCCGTGCAGGGGCTTGTCGGAGACGCAGAGCAGCGTGCCGTAGGGCACGCGCAGGCGGTAGCCCTGAGCCGCGATGGTGCCGCTTTCCATGTCCACCGCAATGGCGCGGGACAAATTGATCTGGCGCCGCTCCTGGCTCCAGCGCAGCTCCCAGTTGCGGTCGTCGTAGGTCACGACGGTGCCGGTGCGCAGGCGCCGCTTCAGCTCCTCGCCCTTCTCGCCCGTGACCTGGACGGCTGCCTCCTGCAGGGCGACCTGGATCTCGGCCAGGGCCGGGATCGGGATCTCCGGCGGCACGGCGCCGTCGAGGATGTGGTCGCGGCGGAGATAGCCGTGGGCCAGCACGTAGTCCCCGATGGATTGCGACTGGCGCAGACCGCCGCAATGGCCGACCATGAGCCAGCACTGGGGCCGCAGCACCGCCAGATGGTCGGTGATGTTCTTGGCGTTCGACGGGCCGACGCCGATGTTGACGAGGGTCACCCCCTGCCCGTCCTTGCGCATCAGGTGATAGGCGGGCATCTGGAACCGGTGCCAGGGCGAGGAGGCGATCGCCTCCTCGACGGCGCTGCCATCCAGCCCGCGCTCGATGGAGACGCCGCCGGGCAGCACGAGGCGCGTATAGGGCCCGTTCTCATCCGCCAGCTCCCCCACCGCCCAGCGGATGAACTGGTCCACGTAGCGGTGGTAGTTGGTGAGCAGGATCCAGGGCTGAACGCAGCGCCAGTCGCTGCCGGTGTAGTGCACGAGGCGGCGCAGGGAATAATCCACCCGCGCCGCATCGAAGAGCGCCAGCGGGCGCGGCTCGCCCTCATGGAAGATCCAAGTGCCGTCGGCGATCTCGTCGCCGACCTTGGCCAGCAGAGGCGTGGGGAAATGCTGGGCGAGCTCGGCGGCGGAATGGGCGCCCCGCCCCAGCTCGTCGCCCCGCTCGAACACGTAAGGATAGGGAATCTCCTGGTCGCTCACCCCGACCTCGATGGTGGCGCCGTAATCGCGCACGAGGAAGTTCAGCTGCTCCAGCAGATAGTTGCGGAAGAAGGACGGCTGCGTGATGGTCGTCGCGTAGATTCCCGGACCCTGGAACTTGGCATAGGCGCGCTGCTTGACGGGCGGAACGGAGGTCGACCGGTAGTCGAGGCGCAGCTCCGGATAGCGGAAGCGGGACCGCTCGAGGGGCGTGGGGGCCGTGCCGGTGGCGAAGAAGTGCTCCAGAGCGTGGCGCTGCGCCTCGATGGCGCTGTCATGGAGCTCGATGAGGCGCTCGACGGCTTCCTCAGGCGTTGCGACGGGTTCGAAGCTGGAAATGTGATCGGCTGGCACGTGGACTCTCTTCTTATGTCTCGTGCCTCAAGGGTCATACACTGTTTCGCTGGAGAACCCAACTCCCTTTAGGAGAACACGACGACTTGCTCGTGCCGCGGGATCATGGACAGCCAGGATCTATCCATCAGGTGAGGTTCACCCATTCAGACGATTGGCTTAGAATTGGGCATGGGGCAAAACCCTCGATGTCTTCTGCACAGAACCGAGCGTTCGTGCGGGAAAGGAAGGCAGGCAATGCTTCGCACAATTCCTCTCGTTCTAGTCTTCAGCCTGGCCGCAGCCACACCGGCCTTCGCCCGCCGCTGCCCGATGGACATGGCGGCCATCGACAGGGCCTTGCAGACGGCGCAGCTCTCGGCAGCCGACCGGCAAAGGGTCATGAGCCTGCGCCAGCAAGGCGAGGAAGCCCACAAGGCCGGCAACCATCCCGAGTCGGAGAGACTCCTCGACGAGGCCAAAAGGATCCTGAAGATCTAAGTCTCTGGCCTGGAGGCCGGCTTCAGAATGGGAGCCTGTCTCCTTGCCAGTCAAAGAAGCCTCCGCTGTCTTCACACGCAACCCTGTCGATGAGGGTCGCAAGACCGGCTGCGCTCTCCGCGACCGAGATGTCGGCACCGGTGCCGCCCATGTCGGTCCGGACCCATCCGGGATGCACCGAGATCGCCACGATCCCCTCAGGGCGGAGATCCTCCGCCAGCCCCTGCATCACCTTGTTCACCGCCGCCTTGGAGGCGCGATAGGCTATCCGGTCCGCCTTGGCATAAGAGAGCGAGCCCATGCGGCTCGATATGGTGACGATCTTGCCCGCCTTCGCTCGCCTCAGATGCGGAAGGAAGGCGTGGGTAATGCGCAACGGGCCGAGGGTGTTGATGTTCAGGGTTTCGAGAAAACCCTCGAAATCCATGTCGAGAGTCGATTGCCGCTGCGGGCCGATGATGCCTGCATTGTTCACGAGCACGTCGATAGGCTCATCGACCTGCGCGGCGGCCTTGCGGATTGCGGTCTCGTCGCGAACATCCAGCACCAGCATCCTGAGCTGCCCGCTCGCCAGGAACTCGGACCATTCGCCCGAGATGCTGCGCTCGTCGCGAACCGTGCCGATCACACGGTCGCCGCGCCTCAGGAGAACGCGGGCGAGCTCTCGCCCGATCCCGCGCCCCATGCCCGTGATGAGAACGGTTCCCACGGCAAGAACTACCGCGAGAACTTCTTGTACTTGATCCGGTGCGGGATCGTGGAATCCGTTCCGAGGCGGCGCTTCTTGTCCTCCTCGTAATCGGCGAAGTTGCCCTCGAACCATTCCACATGGCTGTCGCCCTCGAAGGCGAGGATGTGCGTGGCGATGCGGTCGAGGAACCAGCGGTCGTGCGAGATGATCACAGCGCAGCCCGCGTAATCCTCCAGCGCCTCTTCGAGGGCGCGCAGGGTGTCCACGTCGAGATCGTTGGTCGGCTCGTCGAGGAGGAGCACATTGGCGCCGGACTTCAGGATCTTGGCCAGATGCACGCGGTTGCGCTCGCCGCCCGAGAGCACGCCCACCTTCTTCTGCTGGTCCGATCCCTTGAAGTTGAAGGCCGAGCAATAGGCGCGGGCGTTGATCTCGCGCTTGCCGAGATAGAGCACCTCGTTGCCGCCGGAGATTTCCTCGTACAGGGTCTTGTTGGCATCGAGCGTGTCGCGGCTCTGGTCGACATAGCCGAGCTTCACCGTGTCGCCGATCCTGATGGTGCCCTCGTCCGGCTGCTCCTGGCCGGTGATCATGCGGAACAGGGTGGTCTTGCCGGCGCCGTTCGGGCCGATGACGCCGACGATGCCGCCCGGCGGCAGCTTGAAGGACAGGCCGTCGATCAGGAGCTTGTCCTCGAAGCCCTTCTTCAGGTTCTCGAACTCGATGACGTTGTTGCCCAGCCGCTCGGCGATCGGGATGATGATCTGAGCGGTGGTCGGCCCCTTCTCGTTGGCCTTGGCCACGAGCTCCTCGTAGCGCTGGATACGGGCCTTGGACTTGGCCTGGCGCGCCTTCGGCGAAGCCGAAACCCACTCGCGCTCGCGCTCCAGGGTGCGCTGGCGGGCCTCTTCCTCACGGCCCTCCTGCGCGAGGCGCTTCTGCTTCTGCTCGAGCCAGGACGAGTAGTTGCCCTCGTAGGGAATGCCCCGGCCGCGGTCGAGCTCGAGGATCCAGCCCGTCACGTTGTCGAGGAAGTAGCGGTCGTGGGTGACGATCAGGATCGCGCCCGGATAGTTGCGCAGGTGGCCTTCGAGCCAAGCGGTGGTCTCGGCGTCGAGGTGGTTGGTGGGCTCGTCCAGCAGCAGCAGTTCCGGCTGCTCCAGGAGCAGCTTGCACAGGGCCACGCGGCGGCGCTCGCCGCCCGAGAGCTTGTCGACGGCCCAGTCGTCCGGCGGGCAGCGCAGGGCGTCCATGGCCTGATCGACCTGGGAATCGAGATCCCACAGCCCCTTGGCCTCGATCTCGTCCTGGAGACGGGTCATCTCGTCCGCCGTCTCCTCGGAATAGTTCATGGCGAGCTCGTTGTAGCGGTCGAGGATCGCCTTCTTGGCGGCCACGCCCTCCATGACGTTCTCGCGAACGGTCTTGGACGGGTCGAGCTGCGGCTCCTGCGGCAGGTAGCCGACGCGGGCGCCCTCGGCCACCCAGGCCTCGCCGGTCCAGTCGGTGTCGATGCCGGCCATGATGCGCAGCAGGGTCGACTTGCCGGCGCCGTTGACGCCGAGCACGCCGATCTTGGCATCCGGGTAGAAGGACAGGTGGATATTGTCCAAGACCTTCTTGCCGCCCGAATAGGTCTTGGAGAGCCCACGCATGTGGTAGATGAATTGACGGGACACGGGAAAAGCCCTGTTTGATCGAGATGTGAATGGAGTTGGCCGTCAGTTAGCAGGGGCCGACGACCGGGGCAAGGCGGGGGAGTGACCCCGGCAGAGTTCAAGAAATCAGCGCCTTCGGGCCCGCAGCGTGAGCTGCGAGCCGTCAGGGGAGATCGAGGGTGGCGTGTCGTGCAGCCCGGCTCGATGGATAATGGTGGAAGGTGAAGAGCCGAACTGCTCGTCACGCGCGGTTCTTTTCAGGCGGACCTCCTGCGGCAGCGCCCAGGGTCGGCCTCCCGCGACCACAGGCGTGCGAGGCCTGCGGCGGGACCGCGCCCCGTCCCGCATCTGCGACGCCTCGCGAGCGCGCCCCTCACCGGACGAGGATGAGCCATGATATAGCCCAGCTTAAGCGAACTGTCAAGAACAAAGTAAGAACATTGCACAGGCCCTCACCTGCCCGCACCCGCACCTTGCCCTCTCCCCGCTGCGGGAGAGGGTGGCCCTCGCGTCAGCGAGGGTCGGGAGAGGGGCCGTCAGACGTTGAGCACCGCCCCTCTCCCGGCTCGCTCCGCTCGCCACCCTCCCCCGCAAGAGGGGGGAGGGAATGGCGGCACATCCAAAACCCGATCCGGATGGGGAGGGTTATCCGCATCAAAGCCCGAACGGATAGGTCTCCGGCATGCCCTTGCCGTGAGCGCGGGTCAGCGGCGTGACGGCCCTGGTCTCGTCGAACCAGACGAAGGCGTCGAACTGCTCGGCGAGAACGGCCTCGAAATAATGGCTGTAGAGCTCGGTCTCCGGCCGGTAGACCACGCCGATGGCCCGCTCGAGACGGGGACGCGAGAGAACCTCCGTCAGGTCGGCCTGGCCGTTCTCGCGCCAATCGGTGAGGAAGCAGCTTAAGGCCGTGTCGCGAAAGATCCGCTCGTGGCTGTCGGGCCTGGCCGGACGCACGCTCTTGACCTGCATCGGCTCATCCCAATCGTCGGCGGCCGCGACCGTGCCGCGGTCCGTACCGAAGCCGATCAGAACCGCCTCGCCCCGATAGGCCTTGCGGCACAGCTCGCCGATATTGAACTCGCCCTGCCAGCCCATGGCGGTGGCGGCCGCATTGCCGACATGGGAGTTGTGCGCCCAGACCACGGCCTTGGCGTCGTCGCGCCGGGCAAGCAGGCTCTGGAGGGTCTCGAACATGTGCCGGTCGCGCAGGTTCCATGACTCGGTCGCGCCCTCGTACATGATGCGATAATAGTGCTCGGCGGCATGGACGATCTTGGCGTTCTGGACCGCATCGAAGAACGCCTCGCCGCCATCGGCCCTGAGATACTCCATCCGCTTGTCGAGAATGTCCTGCAGTTGGCGCAGCAGGGCCTCGTCGCAGGGCTTCTTCTGGCCGGTCGCCACGGCGCGGCCGTAGCGGGCCGGGTCAGACTGCCAGGGGCTCAGGCAGCCGTAGCGTCCCCTCGCGTCCTTGGCGGCCTCCGGATCGACCTTGTCGAGATATTCAAGCACGGAGCCGATCGACCCGTTGAGGCTGTAGACGTCGAGCCCGCGGAACTCGGCCCGCTCGTCCTCCGGCCGCTCCCTGTTGTGCTCGCGCATCCAGTTGACGAAATCGTAGACCTCCTCGTTGCGCCACATCCATGTCGGGAAGCGCGCGAACGCCTCGTCATCGCCGTCGGGAACCGGGCGGTGACGCACATAGGCGTCGATGCGCGCCGCATCCGGCCAGTCGGCCTCCACGGCCACGATGGTGAAGCCATGCTGCCCGATGAGGCGCTTCGTGATGGCGGCGCGGGCCCGGTAGAACTCCGAGGTGCCGTGGGTCGACTCTCCCAGCAGCACCACCTTGGCATCCGCGAAGCGATCGAACATGGCGCCGAAGGCCTCCTCGTCGGCGATCGGCGGCAGGGGCTCGCCCTGCTCCCGCACGAGGTCGATCGCTTCCCTGATCGAAGCGTCGTTCTCGCTCTGCTTCCAGGACAACCGGGCCATCGCAAACCTCCCGCCGGGCATCCCGAACCCGGCTCTGCCCGACAAACGGCAGCCCGATGGGGCTTGTTCCAGCGCGCGGCGATGCATCACCAGGGCTGGCTGATCATCGCCGCCGCTGCCACCGCGCAGGATGCTGTTGCCGGCACAGCCCGAGACCGCGAGAGCCATGGTTCTGTTGTGCAATTCCGCCAGGGGGCCCCGGTAGCGGAGGCGCATCCCCTGGATCGTACCCAGCGTCACGAATTGGCCTATGCCGTCGCCGACATGATCGACGCGAAGGCCTCCTCCGCCGCGATCACGGTGGCCATCTGCACCGTATGCGCGAAGCGGTAGGCCTCGCCGTAGATCGTTTCGTCGGGGAACTCGGTGATGAGGGTCAGGGGCGTGGGATGGCGCTCGTCCGGGGAGATGAGGCAGGGAACGTCGTTGATGATCTCGTAGGGCGTGCCGCCGGAATGGATGGCGCAGATGTCGATCTGCCGGCGGTTGAACTCCGCGAGGCCCGGCACGGCGGAGAGGCCCGTGGTCACCGCCTCGATCAGGGTTCGCGCAGTCGCGGCCCAGGCCGGGTGGTGGCGCATGATGAGGAAGAAGCCCTTCGGGATCGTCCAGAGCTCGAAGCCGCGCGGCAGGTAGCCGGTGAAGGGCCGCGTCCATTCATGGGCCGGATAACCGTGAAGGTTGAGGTGCAGCTGCGCGCCGGAAAGAGCCAGGGCCTGGTTGCGGGCGCCGATCTCGTAGGGGGGCTCGCTGCTCCCATATTCCAGATCGTTGCCGAGGGAGGTGTAGCGGGCCGCATGGTGCATGTGGCGCGGGTTGCCCTCGCAGAGCCGCCCGTGGAGCGCATAGCCGTCCGGGTTCTCCACCGGGATGTAGGCGATGTTGGCCTCCGGATTGGCGAGGAGCCGCCGCACCGCCCTCAAGGAGCCCACGGGTGCGGATGTCTCGTTGGCATGCTGGCCGCTGGTGACGAGCACCGCGGGGCGGGAGCCGGGCCGGTAGAGGCCGCGCACGGGGCGCCCCTCGCGGGATGTGCCCTCGAAGACCTGGCCCGGAAGCGCCGCAAGCTCGCGATGGATCTGCGCCAGGCCGGGCGCGGCATCGGCCGTTTCGATCTCCTGCTCCGGGCGGACCGGATCCTGCGGCGCGCCGAAACGGCGCAGGGACACGCGCACCAGCGCGTCGCCCTCCCCTGCGCGGATGTCCGGCACGATCTGGCCCGGCTGCAGGCCGCGGTCGTCGGGCGGACGGCCGGAGCGGTGCTTGAAGAACTCGAGGACGGAAAAGTAGAAATCCTCGTGCAGCGCCTCGCGGGTGCTCATCACCTCGTCGCCATAGGTCAGCGGGCGCTCGATGCCGGGGATCGTCACGTCGATGGCAAGCGTCTCGGCATAGGGCTCTTCGGCAGGCCAGTCATGGGCCGCGACGGCCGCCATCACCTTGTGGAAGACCTGCTCGATCTCGGTTTCCAAGGGCTCGTCCAGATCGGACCCTCCGCCGGGACGGTTCGTCACCTTCAGCCATCCGGTCGGCGTGAGATCGAGCTGGTCGAGATGATTGGTGCGCAGGCGGTTCGGCGCGAACACCGCCTGCTCCGCCACCCGTCCGTCGGCGTATTCGAGGGTGACGGAGTATGTGAGATCGGGCTCGCCGGGCTCGAAGCGGGTTTCGATGCCCTCGAGCAGGGCCGCGAGCGGATAGGCTTCCGAGAGGAAGCGCAGGCGGTCCGCGCCCCGATGAACCGGGTAGCGCACGCTCACGCGGGTGACGCCGGCCGTGTCGAACTCCTCCAGGAAGGCATGGACGAGCGGCTTGTAGGCGCTGCGCAGCCGTGCCCTGATGCCGGCCTCGGCCAGCGCCTGCTCGGCGGCCCGCCGGGCTGCCTCGTCCTCGAACAGCCAGGCCTCGAGCGTTGCGCCGCGATGGTCGTCCCGCGCCCACTCGCGCAGGAGCCTGTCGAGGGTGCGCGGCACCCGCTCGTCGAGCAGAATCGTCATTTCGAGGTTTGTCCTGTGGGGTCGAGAAGGTCGCGCAGCCAGTCGCCCAGGAGGTTCAGGCCGAGCACGGTGAACATGATGGCGAGCCCCGGGAAGACGCTGACCCACCAGGCGGTCTGCAGATAGGTGCGCCCGTCGGCCAGCATGCCGCCCCAGCTCGGAATGAGCGGATCGACGCCGAGGCCGAGGAAGGTGAGGCTGCTCTCCAGCAGGATGTTGTTGGCCACCTGCAGCGTCATCAGGATGACGATGGGGCCGAGCACGTTCGGCAGGATGTGGGTGAAGATGATGCGCCCGTTGCCGACCCCGATGGCCCGCGCCGAAAGAATGAACTCCCGCTCCCGCAGGGCCAGCACGGAACCGCGCACGAGACGCGCATATTGCACCCACTGCGCGACGATCATGAAGAAGATGATCTTGTCGACGCCCGTCCCCAGGATCGCGAGGAACATGATGGCGAGCAGGATGAAGGGAAGCGCCAGCTGAATGTCGGCAAAGCGCATCAGGAGGATTTCCGCGATGCCGCGATAGTAGCCGGCGACCAGGCCGACGAGCGTTCCCAGGATCACGGCCCCCAGCACCGAGAGCACGCCGACCGTGAGCGAGATCTTGCCGCCGACGATCACCCGCGCCAGCACGTCGCGGCCGAGCGGGTCCGTGCCGAGCGGATGGGCGAGGCTCTGGAAGGGGGGCGTGAGACGGGCCATCAGGTCCATGCTCTCGCCGCCATCGGGAAAGAGAAAGCCCGAAAACAGCACCGCCACCCCCATGCCGCCGGCGAGGATGAGACCCAGGACCAGCTCGAGGGAGCGGAAGTGCCGGCGCGCCGGGGATACGGCCTGAGCGGCAGCCATCGCCTCACTCCGTCCGGATGCGCGGATCGATCAGCCCGTAGGCGATGTCGACCAGCAGGTTGATGAGAACGATGAAGAGCGCGAGCACCGTGATCGTGCCCTGCAGCACCGGGTAGTCCCGGTTGGAGATGGCGTCGAAGGCGAGGGTTCCCATGCCGGGCCAGTTGAACACCCGTTCCACGATCACGATGCCGCCGACGAGGCCGCCGAACTGGAGCCCGATATAGGTCACGAGCGGGATCGCCGAGTTGCGCAAGGCATGCTTGTAGAGCACCACGCGGTCGCGCAGGCCCTTGGAGCGGGCGACCATGATGTATTGCTGCGAGAGCGTCTCGAGCATGGAGGTGCGCACGAGGCGCACATTCGTGGCGGTGAGGATGACCGCCATGGTGAGCGCCGGCATCACGAAGCTCTCCGGCCCCTCCATGCCGCTCGGCGGCAGGATCCCGAGCACGATGGAGAACAGGAGCACCAGCATGATGGCGAGCCAGAAGTTCGGGAACGACAGGCCCACCAGGGACAGGATCCGGATCGTCTGATCCGGCCAGCGGCCCCGGTTCACGGCCGCATAGATGCCGAGCGGGACGGAGAGCAGGATGGATGTCAGGAGAGAGGCGAAGGCCAGCAGCAGTGTGGCCGGGAGGGCACGGGAAATGAGCAGGGAGACGGGCGTCCCTCCCATGAAGCTCCGGCCGAAGTCGCCCGTCAGGATGCCTTGAAGAAAGCTGAGATATTGGACGAAGAACGGCCTTTCGAGGCCCAGCGCCTGACGGATGTTCCGCAGATCCTGCTCGGTGACGCTGCCGGCGCCGCCGACCAGCATGACGGCGGGATCGCCCGACAATCTGATCGCGAAGGAGACGATCAGCGTGACGGCGAGAACCACGAAAATGGCTTGCAGCAATCGTTTCAGGATAAAGCCCGCCACGGGGTTTCCTTCTTGCACTGGAACGGGCCCTGCTTGCACAGGGCCCGTTCGATGGTCTGGAGATACGAGCCTACTCGACCGTCACGTCGTTGAAGCGGAAGCGCCGGTCGGCCGGCGGCACGAAGTTCTTGACCCGCTTGCTCACGCCCAGCACGGTATTTTCGTTGTAGAGCGGGATCTCGAGCGCCTGATCCGCCACGTAGCGCGCGACTTCCTGAAGGACCTTCTCGCGCTCCTTGGTGTCGTAGATGGTGCGCTGCTTTTCGAGCAGGGCGTTGAGCTTCGGGTCGTTGTCGTACGGGTTCCACTTCTCGCCCGAGTGATACATCAGGTAGGCGGTGTTGTCGTAGTCGAAGGTCCAGCCGCCCCAGGAATTGTGCCAGGCCTCGCCCGTCTTGCCGTTGGGGATGATGTCGTTGAGCAGAACCGGGGGCTCATGCGGCTGAAGGGTCGGCTTGAGGCCCAGCGCCTGGAAGTATCCGGCCGCGGCCTGCGCGACCTCGCGGAACGTCGCGTCATTGCCGCGGAAGTCGATGCGAACCGGAGCGCCCGGCTGCACGCCTGCCTGCTGCAGCATCTGCTTCGCCTTGGCGAGGTCGAAGGGCAGCGGCTTCAGGGACGGATCGTTGCCGAAGGACAGATCGGACTGGAAGCTCGCGATCGGCTTGCCGTGGCCGAGGAGCACGGCCTTGATGATCGCCTCGCGATCGACCGCCATGATAAGGGCCTTGCGGACATTCACATCCTTGGTGATGCCCTCCTTCGTGTTGAGGCGCAGCGCCACGACGGTCGGACCGGTGATGCTGACGAGGCTGGCGTTCGGGCTCTTCTCCACCGTCGGCGCAAGTCCGAAGGGGATGAGGGTCGCGATGTCGATGCGGCCGGCCTGGAGTTCCGCCACCTGCGTGTTGGCCTCAGGGATGAAGCGCGTCACCACCTTGTCCAGCTTCGGCGCGCCGCCCCAATGCTCGGGGAAAGCCTCGAGCACCAGGTTCACCTTCGGCGTGTATTCCACGAACTTGAACGGGCCGGTCCCCACCGGGTTCATGTTGAAGTGCGCGTCGCCCTTCTCCTGGATGTATTTCGGCGGCACGATCATGCCGCCGTAGCCGGCGAGCTTGGTCAGCAGCACGGGATCCGGCTGCTTCATGATGAAGTCGACGGTGTAGGGATCGACGATCTCCACCTTGGAGATGGAGTTGTAGTTCGACTGCTGCGGACCCTTCTTGCCCTCCTCGCCCAACAGGCGGTCGAAGGTGAACTTCACGGCCTCGGCATTGAAAGGCTCGCCGTTGTGGAACTTCACGTTCTGGCGCAGCTTGAAGCGGATGCGGCTGTTGTTGTCGAGAAACTCCCAGGACGTCGCCAAAGCGGGCTGGAGCTTCATGTCCGGCCCGCGCGCGGTCAGGCCGTCGAAGATGTTGTTGGCGGCCGACGCCCACGGCACCAGGAAGGTGTCGATCGGATCCCAGCTACCGGGGTCGATGGTCGTTGCGACCGTGATGGTCCCGGCCGCTTGAGCGCCTGATGCCGTGAGCGGCACCAGAGCTGTCGCGATGGTGAAACCGAGCGCCTTCAGTGATGTCGAGAATTTCATCTTGTTGTCTCCCTCTGGAAAATTTCTTGTTATGCCGCCCCGCGAAGCGAATCCGCCTCGATGGCGACCCAGTGCCCCGGCGCGACCTCGCGCATGCGGTGGATCGCAGGCTCCTGCCCGACCGGACGCACCGGGCTCGGGATCTCGCCCTCGATCCGCACCTTCGCCCGCTCGCGCTGCGGATCGGCGATGGGCACCGCCGCGAGCAGCTTGCGCGTGTAGGAATGCTGCGGGTTCTCGAAGATCGCCTGACGGGATCCGAGCTCGACGATCTGGCCGAGATACATCACCGCGACGCGATGGCTGATCTTCTCCACCACGGCCATGTCGTGGGTGATGAAGAGATAGGACAGCCGCCGCCTCTCCTGCAGCTCCATGAGCAGGTTGACGATCTGCGCCTGGATCGACACGTCGAGCGCCGAGACGGACTCGTCGGCGATGACGAGCTTGGGATTGCTCGCGAGCGCGCGGGCGATGCAGATGCGCTGGCGCTGCCCGCCGGAGAACTCGTGCGGATAGCGCCTGGCGTGCTGGGGCTGCAGGCCCACCTGCTCCAGGAGCTCGTGCACGCGCCGCTCGCGCGCCTTCGAGTCCTTGATCAGGCCGTGGACGATGATGGGCTCGGCGATGCTGTAGCCCACCGTATGCCGCGGATCGAGGGAGGCGAAGGGATCCTGGAAGATGTACTGGATCTCCTGCCGCAGGCGGCGGCGCTCGGCATGGCTCATGGCCGCCATGTCGCGCCCGTCGAAGCGCACCGTGCCGCCCGTGGGCTCCACGAGCTGCTGCAGCGTGCGCCCGATGGTGGACTTGCCTGAGCCGGACTCGCCCACGAGCGCCAGGGTCTCGCCGGGATAGATGTCGAAGCTCACCTCCTCCACCGCATGAACGCGGTGGGTCACGCGGCCGAAGAAGGTCTTGCCGACATCGAAGCGCGTGGTGAGCTTCTCCACCTGGAGAAGGGGCTTGGAGTAGTCGGCCGTGTTCTGCTCGTGCGTGCCGCCGACGGGCTTCGCCACGCCGCCGTCCATCACCATCACGGGCGTGCGCTTGGGCAGCGGCTGGCCTGTCAGGCTGCCGAGGCGCGGAACGGCGGAGAGGAGCGCGCGGGTATAGGGATGCTGCGGCGCGGCGAAGATGTCGCGCACCGGCGCCTGCTCCACCTTCTCGCCCTTCCACATCACCACCACGTCGTCGGCCATCTCGGCCACCACGCCCATGTCGTGGGTGATGAAGATGACCGCCGTGCCCATCTCGGCCTGCAGATCGCGGATGATGTTGAGGATCTGCGCCTGGATCGTCACGTCGAGCGCGGTGGTGGGCTCGTCGGCGATGAGCACCTTCGGATTGCAGGCGAGCGCCATGGCGATCATCACGCGCTGGCGCATGCCGCCGGAGAGCTGGTGCGGATAGCGGTCGAGCAGCCTGTCGGCATCCGGCAGGCGCACCTTCTGCAGGAGATCCCGCGCCCGCTCCCGCGCCTCGCGTCCGTTCAAGCCCTGGTGCAGGACGAGCGTTTCCGCGATCTGGTTGCCGATCGTGAAGACCGGGTTGAGCGAGGTCATCGGCTCCTGGAAGATCATGGCGATGTCGTTGCCGCGGATCTCCCGGAGCCTCGTGTCGGAGGCCTTGACGAGATCGATGGGCTCCCCGCCGTCGGGACGGAACATCACCTGTCCGCCGGTGATGCGCCCGCCCGTGTAATCCGTCAGCCGCATGATCGCGAGGGAGGTCACCGACTTGCCCGAGCCCGATTCGCCGACGACCGCAAGGGTCCTGCCCGGCAGCACGTCGAAGCTCACGTCCTTGACCGCCTTGAAGGCCCCATCCCCCCGTCCGAACTCCACCGAAAGGGAGCGAACCGACAGCAGGGCCTGATCCTGGAACTGACGACTGGCTGTGTGCGACATCCATCCACGCCTATGGGGCGGTTCGATCCGGCGCGGGGCCGGATCGGAACCTCTTTGATACCTGTCATCCATCCCAGTCGCGGTACCGATAGGTCAAGCACGTTTGCGACAGAGCAGGCAGTCGCCGGGATCATAGATCCGGCACAGGGAAAAGTGCGAGTCTTTTGTTACTTGGTTACCCACTCGCCGCCCCGCATCAGCGGCTCGGCCTTGCCGTCCTGTGTGATACCATCCACATCGACCTGATCGGAGCCGATCATCCAGTCGATGTGGATCAGGCTCTTGTTGGCCCCGCGGGAGGCGAGTTCGTCCTCGCTCATGGCGCCGCCGCCCCGGATGCACTTGCTGTAGGCCTGCCCCAGGGCGATGTGGCTGGAGGCGTTCTCGTCGAAGAGCGTGTTGAAGAAGAGCAACCCGCTCTGCGAGATCGGCGAGGAATAGGGCACGAGAGCCACCTCCCCGAGGCGCCGTGCGCCTTCGTCCGTGTCGAGCACCTTGTTCAGCACGGTCTCGCCCGTGCGTGCCCTGCTCTCCACGATGCGGCCGCCCTCGAACCGCACCTGGATGTCCTGGATCAGGGTGCCGTTGTAGGAGAGAGGCTTGGTGCTGGTCACCGTGCCGTCAACCCGGTCCTTGTGAGGGGTGGTGAACACCTCCTCCGTCGGGATGTTGGCGTTGCAGACGATCCCGTTCTTCGCCTTGGCCGCGCCGCCGTTCCACTCATGCCCGTCCGCGAGCCCCACGCGAAGGTCGGTGCCGGGGCCGCGGAAATGGAGCGCGGCGTAGTTCTTCTCGTTCAGCATGCGGGTGCGCGCCTGCAGGGCCGCGTTGTGCTTCTCCCAGGACGCGATGGGATCGGGCGTGTCGACGCGCGAGGCCGAGAAGATCGCCTGCCACAGCTTGGCGAGCGCCGCATCCTCGGGATCGTTCGGGAACACGGTCTTCGCCCAGGCAGGGGTGGCGGCGGCGACGATGGTCCAGTTGATGTCGAATCCCGCGATCATGTTGAGCGCCGGCATATAGGCCTTCGAGCGCGCCCGGTTGGCGCGGGAGACCTTCTCCGGATCCTCCTTGGCGAGAAGCGACGGATCCTCGCCGACGATGGCAAGCCGGGCGGCGCCGTTCTTGAAGGCGGCCGCCATGCCCTCGTAGAGCCAGGCCGGAGCCGTGTCGAAGCTCCTGTCCTGCCCGTGCCGGAAGCGCATGAGCGTGGTCTCCTCATCGGAGAAGATCGTGGTGACGAGGGACGCGCCGGCCCTGTAGGCATGCTCCGTGATGCGCCGCACGAGATCGACCGCATCGAGCGGTGCGGTCATCACCAGCTCCTGCCCGGGCTTCAGCCCCAACCCGACGCGGACCGCGACCTCGGCCAGGCGGTCGAGAAGCTGGGCGTGGGAGGCAGCATCGGCGAAGTTCCGGGCTTGTTCGTTCATGATCCTGGTCTCTCTGAGAGGGAAAAACAGGCCGGAGAGGCTACACGGCCCTGCCGTCCGTGCAAGCTCAAAGGCTCCAGTCTCACATAGACTCCGGCCCGGCGCCGCCAAGGGCCTCGGAATCGAAGGCCACGCTCTTGATGATGGCGTGGACCGGGAGGCCCGGCCTGAGGCCGAGCTCCTCCACGGACTTGCGGGTCACGCGGGCGACGATGAGATCGCCGCCGCACGCGAGCTGCACGTCAACGCTCGCCTCCTCCGCCTCGTCGAGGGATGCGATGAGGCCCGGCAGCACGTTCAGGGCGCTCAGCCCCTCGGGCGGCCTGACGGAGAGGATGATGTCGCGGGCGCGAAGGCGGACGCGCAGCCGCGATCCGACCGGATGCCCGAGCCGCGGAACGGTCAGGGTGCCGGCCCGGGCCTGCAGCACGGTCAGGCCGAACCTGTCCTCGTGGCGCAGCACATGCGCCTCGATCAGCGCACCGGCTTCCGCAAGGCCGGCCTGCGTGAAGACGCTCGTGTGCCGCAGGATATCGGGAGCGGGTCCGGAGGCGACCACGCGCCCCTCCTGCAGCACGACGATGGCGGTCGCCAGCCGCGCGATCTCGGCCACGGAGTGACTGACGAGCACGATGGGAACCGCGCCCTCGTCGCGCAGGCGCTCGATGTAAGGGTAGATCTCGGCCTTGCGCGCCTCGTCGAGAGAAGCCAGCGGCTCGTCCATCAGCAGGAGCTGGGGATCGGCGAGCAGGGCGCGGCCGATGGCGACGCGCTGCTTCTCGCCGCCGGAAAGGGTCGCGGGGCGGCGGTCGAGCAGATGCGCGATGCCGAGAAGATCGACCACATGCTCGAAGTTCGCCCTGCGCTCGGCCCTCGGCGTGAACCATCGCCCGAACATCAGGTTGCGCCGCACGTCGAGATGCGGGAAGAGGCGCCCCTCCTGGAAGACATAGCCGATACGCCGCCGGTGCTTGGGCACATGGACATCCTGCGCCGTGCTGACCAGCACTCGCCCCTGCACGGCGATGCGGCCGTGATCCGGCCGCAGGAGCCCGCCGATGGCATTCACGATCGTCGTCTTGCCGGAGCCGGAGGGGCCGAAGAGCGCGGTCAGCCGCCCGCTCGACTGGAAGCGCGCCTCGAGGGCGAACGCCCCCTGCCGGTGCCGGATGTCGACGTCGAGGATCATGGCGCGTGCGCCCGCCGCACCCGCCGCGCCATCCACTCGGACAGCCAGAGCGCCCCGATGGAGATCGCGATGGACACGAACGTCAGGCGCATGGCGCCGCCCTCGCCTCCCGGCACCTGCGTATAGGCGTAGATGGCGCTCGGGATCGTCTGCGTCTCGCCGGGAATGTTGGAGACGAAGGTGATCGTGGCGCCGAACTCCCCCATCGCCTTGGCGAAGGACAGGACCATGCCGGCGAGAATGCCGGGCAGGATGAGCGGCAGCGTGACGGTGAGGAAGACCCAGACGGGATGCGCGCCGAGCGTGCCCGCCGCATCCTCGAGCCGGCGATCGACGGAGGCGATGGACAGGCGGATGGCGCGCACCAGCAGGGGAAAGCCCATGATGGCGCAGGCAAGCGCCGCGCCCGTCCAGCGAAACGAGAACACGATGCCGAACTGCTCGGCGAGAAACGATCCGATGGGGCCGCGCCGCCCGAAGCCGACGAGCAGGAACCAGCCGACGACGACAGGCGGCAGAACCAGCGGCAGATGCACGAGCACATCCAGCGCCTGCCGCCCCCAGAAGCGCCCGCGCTCCAGCAGAAAGGCGATGGCGATCCCGGGAACGAGGCTTGCCGCCATCGCCGCGAGGGCGACCTTCAGGCTCAGGCGAACGGCCGTCCATTCTTCCGGTGAAAGCCCCTCCATCACGAGCCCGAGCCCGCTTTGTTCAACAGAGTGAAGCCCTGCTTTTCGAAGAAGGGGCGGGCCTTGTCGGAGCGGAGGAAGGCGAGGAGCGCCGCCGCATCGGGATGGGCGGAGTCCTTCGTCAGCGCCACGGGATAGACGATCGGCGGATGGCTGCCTTCCGGAAAGGTCGCAACGATGGCCACGTTCGGATCGGAGATGGCGTCGGTTTTGTAGACAACTCCAAGAGGCGCCTCGCCGCGGGAGACGAGCAGCAGCGCCGCGCGCACGTTCTCGGTCTGAGCGACCTTGTCCCTCACGCCCGCCCATGCGCCGAGATGTTCGAGCGCCGCCTTGCCGTATTTCCCGGCCGGCACCGCATTCACATGGCCCATGGCCAATCGCTGGCTGCCGAGGAGAGCCGCGAGATCGAAGCCCGGCTTGAGCTCGACCTGCATCGCGGATTCCTTCGGCGCGATGAGCACAAGGGAATTGCCGAGGAGGCTGATGCGGCTTTCAGGCCGGATCAGTCCTTTGGAGGCCGCATAATCCATCCAGTCGGGATCGGCGGAGAAGAAGATGTCGGCCGGGGCTCCCGCTTCGATCTGCTTGGCGAGCGCGTTGCTCGCCGCATAGGACGCCACGACCCGCCTGCCGGTGTCGCGCATCCAGACGGCGGCGGCATCGTCGAGCGCGTTCTTCAGGCTGGCCGCGGCGAAGACCACCACATCTCGCGCTTGGGCCGAAGCCCCACCTGGGAGCGCGAGGCTCGCCCATGCCAGCCCAATCAGGAGCACCCGCGCCAATGCGCCGACGATGAAGCCCGCTCGATCGATGATGCTGCCGTTCAAAGGAGAAGCCCTGCTCTTGTCCGGCGCATCCTAGCCGAGTGGGCCCGGTCTTCAAGCGGTGCGCCGGCGCGACGGCTTCTTCACCAGGGAGCGGACCAGCCGGTAGCCGAGGAGCACGGCGACGATGGCAGCATAGACCAGCGGCTCCGGCGGCCAGGACTTCACCACGAGGATGTAGTGGAGCACCGCCCCGACGGCGGCCACATAGACGAGGCGGTGGAGCCTGGCCCAGGTCTGCCCGCCCATGCGCCGGATCGCGGCATTGTTGGAGGTCACGGCGAGAGGCACGAGGACGACGAAGGTCGCCATGCCGATGGTGATGTAGGGCCGCTTGACGATGTCGGCCACGATGGCAGCCATATCGAGGCCCTGGTCGAGCACGAGGTAGGTGATGAGGTGCAGCGCTGCGTAGTAGAACGAGAGCAGCCCGATGGCCCGGCGGTAGCGCAGCAGGTTGATGTTGAAGAGCTGCCGCAGCGGCGTGATCGCGAGCGTGGCGACGAGGAAGCGCAGCGCCCAAAGGCCGAGCGCCTGCTCGAGATAACGCATGGGATCGGCGCCGAGCCGGTCCATGATCCCGGCATAGAACAGCCATATCGCCGGGATGAAGCCGACGACATACACGAGGATCTTCGGCACCTGCGGCAGGGCCAAGCCCTTCGCTGCACCGGGCGCGGAGGCTCTGCCCGCCATCAGTAGAACTTCCGCAGGTCCATGCCCGTGTAGAGGCTCGCCACCTGGTCGGCATAGCCGTTGAACATGAGCGTGGGACGCCGCTTCACGAACAGACCGCCCTCCCCGATGCGCCGCTCCGTGGCCTGGCTCCAGCGGGGATGGTCCACGTTCGGGTTCACGTTGGCATAGAAGCCGTACTCGTTGGGCGCCTGCTTGTTCCAGGAGGTTGCCGGCTGCTTCTCGACGAAGCTGATGCGCACGATCGACTTGATGCCCTTGAAGCCGTATTTCCACGGCACCACGAGGCGGATGGGCGCGCCGTTCTGGTTCGGCAGGGTCTCGCCGTAGAGCCCGACCGCCAAGATGGTGAGCGGATGCATGGCCTCGTCGAGGCGCAGACCCTCCACATAGGGCCATTCGAGAACCGGGAAGAGGGAGTCCGTCCCCGGCATCTCCTCGGGCCGGTAGGCCGTCTCGAACGCCACGTATTTCGCGCTGCCCAAGGGCTCCACCCGCTTGATGAGATCCGCCAGCGGGAAGCCGACCCAGGGGATCACCATGGACCAGCCCTCGACGCAGCGCATGCGGTAGATGCGCTCTTCCAGCGCCGAGGATTTGATCAGATCCTCGATGGCGAACTCGGCGGGCTTGTTCACCAGGCCGTCCACCTTGACCGTCCATGGCGACGTCTTCAGCGACTTGGCCCTGGCGGCGGGGTCCTCCTTGCCGGTGCCGAATTCGTAGAAGTTGTTGTAGCTCGTGACGTCCTCGCGGCTCGTCGGCTTCTCGTCCGTCGAGAAGGGGCTCTTGGCCGCCGGCAACGGGGCCGCCTCCAGACCTCTCGGCAGGGCTGCTGAAAGGGCAAGCCCGGCCGCACCGGCCATCCATTGGCGGCGGGTGAAATAGACCTCCCGAGGCGTGATCTCGGAGGGCGGGATGTCGGAAGGGCGGCGGATCAGCACGGCGTCACCTCGGTTGGAACCCATTGTGAATGGGTACACCCGAGAACGCCAGAGGTGCTCTCACGTTTCCGTTACAAACTTGCCTCTCGGGCGCTCAGGATGCCGCCTGAACAAACTTTCGCGTGATCTCGCGCGGATTGGTGATCGCGGTCCCCACCACCACGGCATGAGCCCCGCGCCTGAAAGCTTCCGCAACGAGATCCGGCGTGTCGAAGCGGCCCTCCGCCACGATGGGCGCCGGAACCTGGGCCACGAGAGCGGACAGAAGCTCCAGATCGGGCCCTTCGGCTTTGCGGGACGCCGTCTCCTCCGTGTAGCCGGAGAGCGTGGTCGCGATGTAGGTGGCCCCGGCGGCATGGGCCGCCCGGCCCTCCTCGAGGGTCGCGATATCGGCAAAGACCTCCCGGCCGAGCTCGCGCCGGATGCGCCCGATCAGGCGCTCCACGGGCTCCCCGTCCCGCGGGCGCGCGGTGGCGTCGAGGCCGACGATGTCGGCGCCCGCGGCCGCGATCTCGGTAGCCTGGGCGAAGCCCGGCGTGATGTAGACCGGAAAGCGGTCGTCCCACACCTTCGCGATCCCGATGATCGGCAGAGCCGTCACGGCGCGGATCGCCTTGATGTCGTCCGCACCATTGGCGCGGATGCCCCGGGCGCCGCCGGCCTCCGCCGCGCGGGCCATGGCAGACATGTAGACGGGGCCGTGAAGCGGGTTGTCGGCCCGGGCCTGGCAGGAGACGACGAGGGCGCCCTTCGGGATCTGCATCCTACTTCACCGCGCCCGCCGTCATGCCCTGGATGAACTGGCGCGACAGGGCGATGTAGAGGAGCGTAATGGGAGCCGCCGCGATGGTGAGGCCGGCAAACAGCATGCCCCAGTCGGTGGTGTACTCGCCCATGAAGGTGGTCAGCCCCTGCGGCAGGGTTTTCCGCGCGTCGGTCTGGATGAAGACGAGCGGGAAGAAGAAGTCGTTCCAGATCGGCACGGCGTTCTGGATCGCTGCGATGGCCATGGGCGGGCGCGCCAGGGGCAGCATCACCGACCACATGATGCGGGGCTCTGATGCGCCGTCGATGCGGGCCGCATCCTCCAGCTCCGAGGGCAGCGTGCGCAGGAAGCCCGCCATGATGAACACGGCCGAGGGCAGGCCGATGGCCGTGTAGGTGACGATGAGGCTCCAGCGGCTGTCCAGCAGCCCCAGATCCCGCAGCAGGATGAAGAGCGGAATGACCGCGAGCTTCAGGGGCAGCATCAACCCGGCGAGAAAAAACAGCAGGATGATGGTGTTCGTGCGCGATTCGTAGCGCGCCACCGCATAGCCCGCCATGGTGCCGAGCACCAGGATCAGGATGACCGAAGCCCCCGTCACCAGGATCGAGTTGACGAAGTAGGTCGGCATCGAAGTCTCGCCGAGCACCTTGGCGAAGTTCCCGACTTGCGTGAAATCGGGCAGCGCGAAAGGATGCTCGAAGATCTCGCCCGTGGTCTTGAAGGCGGAGAGCACCATCACCACGACCGGATAGAGCATGATGAAGGAGTTGGCGATCAGGATGACCTGCGCGAGGAACGCGAAGGACAGCGACTGGCGCGTGGCGGGCGGATCGGAGGCGATGGCGGTCAAAACTGGATCTCCCGACGGCGCAGCCACAGGGTCAGCATGGACGCGAAGACGACGATGAAGAGGAAGAGGAGCGTGGCGAGAGCCGAGCCCAGGCCGAAATTCTGGATGCTGGCGCTCTGGTTGCCGAAAGCCGTGCGATAGAAGACGAGGCCCAGCACGTCGGTGGAGCCGAAGGGCGATCCGTCGAGGCCCACCATGACGTAAGGAATTTCGAACCAGTTGAAGGCGCCGATGAAGAGCAGCGTGAAGAGGATGGTGGTGCTCGGCGCCACCAGCGGCCACACGATGTTCTTCAGGAGTTGCCACTCGCTGGTGCCGTCGAGCCGCGCCGCCTCGATGATCTCGGGGGGAATGCGCTGCATGCCGGCGAGATAGACGAGGGTCGGAAAGCCCACGAAGTGCCAGGCATTGGCGAGGATGAGGGCACCCAGAGCCGTCGAGGAATCCCCAAGCCACGGCTTTGCGAGCGCATCGAGGCCGAGCGAGTAGAGCGCCTGGTTCACGATTCCGAAATTGGGATTCAGAAAGAGCTTCCAGAGGAAGCCCACGATGATCGTCGAGAGCACCACCGGCACGAACACCGCCACCCGATGGAAGCGGAAGCCGAAGGGCTCCTTGTAGAGCAGCCAGGCCAGGAAGAACCCGCCGCCGTTCTGGATGACCATGAGCGCGATCAGCGCATAGACATTGTGCAGGAAGGCGTTCCACACCACGGGCGCCATGGTGGCGCCGAACAGCACCTCCCTGAAATTCTTGAGGCCCACGAACTCGCCGCGCGCCAGGCCCTGCCAATCGTAGAAGGCGTAGGCGAAGGCCGACAGGATCGGGTAGACGACGAACAGCGACATGAACGCGATGGGCGGCACGACGAGGAACGCCACCCATAACTGCCGCTTCAGCGACGGAGCCTGTTTGTTCGAGACGAGCATGGACGGGACCTTAAAGGGTGAATTCCCACGAACAACACCCTCATCCTGAGGAGCAGACGAAGTCTGCGTCTCGAAGGAGGATCCAGTGAGCACTGGATACGCCCTGATCCTTCGAGACGGTGCTGACGCACCTCCTCAGGATGAGGGCTTTCGGATGCGTTTGTCAGAACTCAAGAGGCGGCGAACGGGTGCGTTCGCCGCCTCTTTTAGCAAAAGCTTACTTCTGGAACGGCTTGTAGTAGGTCGCGATGCCCTTGTTGATCTCGGCCGCGGCCTGCTCCGGTGTCTGCTGGCCGGCGAGCATCTTCTGCACGTTCGACTGCAGCAGCACCGAGCCGCTCGGCTCCTGGTAGCGGAAGCGCACGAGCATCAGGTAGGACATGGAGTTCTCGGCGAGCTTCGCCACCTCCTGCGTGATCGGATCCTCGATCTTGATGCCCTTGATCGGCGACAGGTTCTTCAGGGTGTTGGTGAAGGCGGTGCCGTATTCGGGCGTGGCCAGGAAGCGCACGAACTTGAGCGCCGCATCCCTCTTCTCGGTCTTGGCGTTCACCGCATAGCCGCCATCGTAATAGGTGGCGATCAGGTGCTGGTCGCCCGCCTTCAGAACGGGGGACGGGAACACGCCGATGTCGAGGGTCGGGTTCTGGTTCTTGAAGTTCGCCACCTCGTAGGAGCCGCCCGCGAACATGGCCGCACGGCCCGCCACGAAGAGCTGCTGCGAGGACGGGTAGTCCACGCCGGTGAAGTTGGGCGAGAAGTACTGGCTCACGTCCTTGAGCTTGGCCAGCGCGCTGACGAAGCGCGGATCGGTGAAGTTCGCCTTGCCGGAAACGATGTCGGCCTCGAACTGCTTGCCGAGCATCGACGAGAGCAGGCCTCCGACGATGGTCTCGTTCTGCCAGGCGGTGGCCGTGCCGTTGGCGAAGGGCGTGATGTTCTTGGCCTTCAGCGCCTGGGCAAGCGTCATCAGCTCGTCCCAGGTCTTCGGCGGGTTCAGGCCGTTATCCTTGAAGATCTTCTTGTTGTAGACCACGAGCTGGGCCTGCATGGCGAAGGGCACGGCATAGACCTTGCCGTCGGCGCGCAGCGTCTCGGCCGCGAGCGCCGCTTCAGGGAAGTTCGCCAGCTCCGGCACGTTCTGCCCGTCGAGGGCGAGCAGGTAGCCCGGAGTCGCGATGGTCTCGAGGTTGCCGTAGGCGCGCACCTGGATCACGTCCGGGCCCCGGCCGGCGGCGAGCGCCGTGGAGAGAATCGTCTGGTAGTTCTCGGGCGCATAGGTCTCGAACTTGACCGTGATGCCCGGGTTCTTCTCCTGGAACTTCTTGATGGTGTCCTGGTAGAAGGCGCGGTCTTCCTGGCGCCAGCTCCAGAACGTCAGCTCGGTCTGGGCCATGGCGGCCGTGCCCGAGAACAGCACGCTGCCGGCGGCGGCGGCCATCAGAATGCGGCGGGTCAGTTTCATTCTCGTTTCCCTCATGGTTAGTTCTTGTCCTCCCACCGCAGGGCGCCCTTGCCGGAAGGCCCTGCGGAATTCCTCAGCCGCGTGGCTCGGCTGCAATCACGAGAAAGGTCGCGTCGTCATGGGTTTTAACACGAGGATACGCGCCTGACATGAGATCGTCTCGCTCCCTTTCCCGCAATTCCTGCATCAGCTCGCGCCCCTGCCCGGCGGCCAGCCGCGCATGCAGCGCCTCGTCCGAGTAGGCCGCGAAAACGTCCACGAGGCGCATGAACCCATCGGTGGCGAGCACGATCGGCGCGCCTGACGGGACCTGCGCCTCGAAGCGCAGCTCCTGCCCCGCCCAGGGCCGCAGCGGGTTCACCACCCAATAGCCGTCAGGCCTGTTGAGCTTGGTGCGGTTCTCCAGGATCTGGCGCCTCACCGCTTCGGGGATCAGCCCCGGTTCGTGCCCCTGCGCCCCGAGGGCAGCCAGGGTCTTGTGCTCGAACGGCTTGGCGCGCTCGTCGCTCCATCGGACGATCCCCTCCTGCGAGGGCACGAGCGCGATCACGTCGCCCAGGAAGCGCCCCCGAACCCGGATGCGGCTCCCATCGCCCGGAGCCGCCTCGATCAAGCCCAGGCAGGCGGAGGGGGCGTGGTGGTCGGGAACCGCCGCGGCATGGGTCGTCTCTTCCCGGAAAGCGGCCTCCACATCGGCCTCCAGGCGGTCCAGGAGCCCGTCCGCGCTCTCGTCGCCGGAGCAGGATGCCAGCCGATCGTCGATGCGTCCGGCAAGCCAGGCCGCATCGCTCCCCCCGGAGGTCAGCCGCTCGTCCGAAAGGCCCGTGGCGCCGTCGATCACCCAGGCAAAGCGCCCCTTCAGCCCGGCGCCGTCTTCGTTGACGCGGGAACCTGCAAGGGAAAGCCGGTCCAGGAACCGGAAAGAGGGTGTGGCACCTGTGATGTTCACGGCTTAACTGGTCTCATATTGGTCGCTTCCTGTCCATACTGGTCTTAAGGGCTTTTCACACCCTTCCAGGGCTTCACAGCCCGTGCGCGGTCGCTTTTGATCCAATTTTCGGCTTGAGCGTTAGTGACGTGGGCCCACCTGCACTGGCGAAGGACGAGCCATGGTCACCCTGGAGATAGCTGACAAAGCGGTTGCCGTAACGAATGCGGACGAGGATCAGGCCCGCGAACTCTTCCTCAGCGAGAGCTTTAAAGACGACCTGAAGTCGTTTAAGAGCGAGGGCCGCTCCCTTTGGGACGGCTCAGCTGCCTTGACGACACGGCCCGCATCGGAGGACGAGATCGACGCCTTCTATGAAGCCCTGGACGAAGAGGACGAGGTCGACGACAACGACGAAGACGATGACAACGGTCTCGATATCGATGTCGTGTTCCTGGTATCCATCGACGAGATAGACGATGCCGCTGCCTCCGGCTGATCATTCTTACCGGAGTCCGTGAGGCTCCCCACAAACGGTTCAGCCCCTTCTCATGCCCTTTCCCAAGACCAATCCCAGCCTCGAACGCGCCCTCACCGATCGAGGCTACAACGACCCGACCCCCGTCCAGGCCGCCGTTCTGGCGCCTGAGGCCCTCGGCCGCGACCTGCTCGTCTCCGCCCAGACCGGCTCGGGCAAGACGGTCGCCTACGGCCTCGCCATGGCCTCGACCCTCCTGGGCGACGCGGAACGCTTCGGGGCTCCCGGCGAGCCTCTCGCCCTCATCATCGCGCCGACCCGGGAACTCGCCCTTCAGGTCAACCGGGAGCTCGTCTGGCTCTACGGCCCGGCCGGCGGCCGGATCGTCTCCTGCGTAGGCGGCATGGACGTGCGCCGCGAGCAGCGGGCGCTGGCGGATGGCTGCCACATCGTGGTCGGCACCCCGGGACGCCTGCGCGATCACCTGGAGCGCGGGCGCCTCGACACCTCGAAGCTGCGGGTCGTCGTCCTCGACGAGGCGGACGAGATGCTCGATCTCGGCTTCCGGGAAGATCTGGAGTTCATCCTCGATGCGACGCCGGAGGAGCGCCGCACGCTGCTGTTCTCCGCGACGCTCCCGAAGAACATCGTCACCCTGGCGCGCCGCTACCAGCGCGAGGCACACCGCATCGACACCCTGGTCGAGAACGAGCCCCACGGCGACATCGAGTACCGGGCGATCCGCTGTGCGCCCAACGAGGTCGAGCATGCGGTGGTCAACGTGCTGCGCTTCTACGAGAGCCGCGGCGCCATGGTGTTCTGCCATACCCGCGAGGCGGTGCGGCACCTCCATGCGAGCCTGATCGAGCGCGGCTTCGCGGCCGTCGCGATCTCGGGCGAGCTGACCCAGAACGAGCGCAGCAACGCGCTGCAGTCCCTCCGGGACGGGCGCGCCCGCGTCTGCGTCGCGACCGACGTGGCGGCCCGCGGCATCGACCTGCCGGATCTGGGCCTCGTGATCCACTTCGACCTGCCGAACGACCACGAGACGCTCCTGCACCGCAGCGGCCGCACGGGCCGCGCCGGGCGCAAGGGCGTCTGCGTGATGCTGGTGCCCTATACCCGCCGCCGCAAGGCCGAACGGCTGATCGACATGGCGGGCGTCGATGTGACCTGGGCCGGCGCTCCTTCGGCGGACGAGATCCGCCTGAAAGACCGCGAGCGCCTGATGCAGGATCCGATCTTTGCGGAAGAGGCGACCGAAGAGGACCTTGCCATGGCCAGGGCGCTTCTGGCCGAGCGTTCGGCCGAGGAGATCGCCAACGCCCTGGTGAAGTTCCATCGTGCCCGCCTGCCAGCGCCGGAAGAGATCGTCGATGCGGGCTCGGATCGCGAGCCGCGCCAGCGCAAGGACAAGCGCGAGCGGACCGAAGAGCGCACCCGCGGCTTCAAGGAGCGGGACCGTGGTGCGTCGGAGGGCGGTTTCGAGCGGTCGTCCGAGGACATGGTGTGGTTCCGCATGAGCGTCGGCCGCCGCAACAACGCGGATCCCCGCTGGCTGCTGCCGATCATCTGCCGCCTCGGCCACGTGACGAAGAAGGAGATCGGCTCGATCAAGATCTTCGACCGGGAGACGAAGTTCGAGATCGTGAAGTCCCACGCCCCGAAATTCGCCGCCGCCGCGCGCAAGGCCAATGACGAGGATATCCGCATCGAGCCGGCGGATGCAGGCCACGGCAAGCCGCGGGATGCGAAACCATGGGGCGGCCCGAAGGCTCACGGCCCCAAGGAGCGGGGCGCCCATCCTGCGCGCAAGACCGCCAAGGAGGGCAAGAAGCCCAAGGATTACAAGCGGCCGAAGGACAAGAAGCGCTCGTCCGACAAGCGCCCGTAGAACCATGCATGGCTATCGTGGGAAGGCGGCTCCCGCCTTCCCACGATAGCCCGATCTTCTGTTTCCGCCGTGGCGCCCGAACGGCGGGTAGAGCATCCGCCTGCTCCGTGCGCCGCCGGGAGGCGCCCTCGGCTTCCGCCTTCAGAGGATGCAGGCGGCGCGTCCCGTCCGCTACGACGGACGCAACCGGCCGGATCCGCCCCTATATCGCATCGCAGCATAAGCATTGTGCATTGCAACAAAGGCCCCATATAAGGCGTTCTCTCAAGCCAACCTTACCCGAAAGGGCCCATCGATAATGCAACGCTTAGGCCAGATCATCCCTCAACTGGCGCGCTACCGCCGCCAGTGGGAAGCCGCCATGAAAAAGTCGAACGGGGCGTCAGCCTCGTTCAAGGCCCCGCCTGCTCCAAGCCGCCTGACGGAACTGCACGGATTCGGCCCCAATCCGGGAGATCTGCGCATGCTGGCTTACGTGCCGCGGGAGCTGCCCCCCTCGCCTGCCCTCGTGGTCGTGCTGCATGGCTGCACCCAGACGGCAGCAGGATACGACCACGGGTCGGGCTGGTCCGCCCTGGCGGACCGCTACGGCTTCATCCTGATCTACCCGGAGCAGCAGGAATCCAACAACCCGAAACGCTGCTTCAACTGGTTTCAGCTTGGCGATATCGAGCGCGACAGGGGCGAAGCCTATTCGATCCGGCAGATGGTGGAGCATGCGATCAAGCAGCACAATGTGGATCGCAGCCGCGTCTTCGTCACCGGGCTCTCGGCCGGTGGGGCAATGACCGCGACCATGCTCGCCACCTACCCGGATGTGTTCGCGGCTGGCGCCATCATCGCCGGTCTTCCCTATCGTTGCGCCACCAGCGTCCCCGAGGCTTTCGAATGCATGTTCCAGGGCCAGACCCGACCGGCGCAGGAATGGGGAGACCTCGTCCGCAGCGCCTCACCCCATCGGGGACCGTGGCCCAAGGTCTCCGTCTGGCACGGCAGCGCAGACACCACCGTGAAGCCGATGAATGCGGGCGAGATCATCAAGCAATGGACGGATGTCCATGACCTCAAGTCCAACCCCAGCGACACCGAGACGGTCGACGGCCACCTGCGCCGCGTCTGGACGGATGCGACGGGCACGGAAGTCATCGAGGAATACGTGATCTCGGGGATGGGGCACGGCACGCCGCTCGCCGTCGGCTCCGGCGAGAACAGCTATGGCGCGGCCGGCCCGTTCCTGCTCGATGTCGGCATCTCGTCGAGCCATCGGATCGCCGAATTCTGGGGGCTCACTGGGGAATCCGAAAGAGCGGCCTGGAGCCATGCGCCGCAATCGGCAGCCCGGCCGGAGCCGAAGCCGGGGCCTTCGGCAACTCCGCCCACCACAAGGATCGAGAGCCCTCGCGAACGCGATCGGCCCGAGCCTTCGCATCTCGACATCGGCGCCGTCATCACGAAGGCATTGCGGTCGGCAGGACTGATGAAGTGACATATTGAGGGACCGGCGCCGATCGGGTGCCGGTCCTCCCTTCGCGCCCGCTACGGCTTCTTCTCCTGGCTCAGCAGATCCTCCTGCTTGCGCCTTTCTCCCGTGACGCAGTTCATGGCCGGCATGCTCGTCTGCGCCGGGATCACGCGCGGGACGAGATCGTCAAGCCCTGCGATCTCGCGCATGATCTTCGTTCGGATGACCATGGCGAACTGCTCGGGATCGTGGAGGGGAAGCACGAAGGCGCCCGCGCCGCCGACGACGCATTCCTTGAAGTAGAGATCGAGGTCTTCCAGTTCCGCGCCGCCTGAACCCCGCCGGAACATGATCGGCAGGCCGTTGATGACGATTCCATCGGCCACGGCGTCGTCGCGCGCATAGGTGACGTGCCGGCCGTCGTTGTTGGGCCCGTCGCCGGACACGTCGATCACGCTTCGGAGCGGAGCGCCGCCCAGTTGGGCGAACAGATTGCGGCCGTAGTCGATGATGCCGGAAATCGACGTCATCCCGGCCTGGCGGATGGGCTGACGGGAGAGTTCGTCGGCAAAGGCACTCGCCCTCTCGGGACCATCGATGATCGTCCAGGGAACGAGCACTTTTTGGTCCCTCACACCCGACCATTCCACGTAAGTGACGGCGATGCGCCCATTCAGGCCGTTCGTGATGGCCTCGTGCACGAGGGCGGAGCGGAAGGCCTCGATGAAGCCTCTGCGCTGAAGACCCTGCTCCTCTCCCTCCATCGAGGACGAGACGTCCACGGCAATCACGAGAGCCACATCGAACTGCGTATCGGGCCTCGGAGGCTCCCCGGCCGCACCATCGCCGGCCAGAAGGAGGAATGCGAGAGTACCCAGGAGCCTGTTCAGCATGACCACCTCCGCTCCCGGCTCCCGATCCTCGGTCCGCCGTGCCAAGAGTGCGGCCTGTCAACGCAGCAGATGGGCTTTTGATGCGTCGGGCGGACGTAAAAACACGCGGCTGGCCCTCCGCCTGCATCCAGCATTCCCCAGAACGTTCGGGAACGTAACAAAATCCACTCTCTGTATGCAGAGCAGACAGGCATCGGGAGGATCGGGTAATAATTACTTACGCTACGCAAGGGGCAAAAGATGAAACCTGACATGGACCTGATCGGCGCACTCACCAGCTTCTCCGTCGGCACGCTCGACGGGCGCGATGCAATGATGGTGATCGAACTCGCCACGACTCCCGAGGAATACGAGCGCGGCATCCGCCGCCAGATGCCGGTCGCCATGACCCCCGAGCATGCGCGGGAACTCGGCGAGGCCCTGCTGCTGGCCGCCAAGGCCGCTCAGATGGGCGAGGCGCCGAGCTACGCGATGAACTGATGCCCGGCCCTGCTCAGGGCCGGTCTCCCTACCGGCAGGCTCGGTAGGGCCCCATGTCGAAGTGGAAATGGTCGTCGTGAGCCTCGTTGTAGTCGGGGCTCAGCACCACATCGAAGAAGCGGCAGGCGCCATCTCTCAACGCGCGCAGGAACGCAGACCGACGCGGATCGTCGCCCCTCCAATCCTCCTTCACGCTCACCTGTTGTCCGTCGGCGAGGATGAAGCCTGAAACATCGATGGCATTGGCCGTGGCATGCTCGCTGCGCCGGCCGCGGGCGCGGTGATTGATGTTCCGGCAGGCGTAGGTGCCAAGATGCATGACCCGCGCCACCTCCTGCCCGAGATGCTCCCGGGCTGCAGGAAGCAGGACATGCCGCTCGAACAGGGCGAAAGCCACCGTCAGCGGACAGGTGGCCGTGAAGTCCCGGCTCAGCATCACTGAAGAGCGGGACACCTCGACCGCATTGGACAGCCCGCAACCCCCATCCGATGGGCGATCTGGCAAGGGTCTGTGCGAAACCTGCGACTCGGCGAGGACGGCAAGGCACTGCCCGCCATCGCGCTCGAGGCGGGCGAGCTTGCGACGGGTGAGCCAGTTGACCTCGTCGGCAATCTTCAGGGGCGCGAATGGATTGAGCCTGTTCGGGATGTCGAGAACGCCTCGCCAGACCAACCCTCCCGTGACGGCCACCCCCAACAGCAATGCAATGGCCAGACGCCCGAGAATGACCGGCATGATTCTGGAGCGGCGCTCCGGCTGAGGACGATCGTCGTGCACCCTGCTGTTCTAGGGCCGCACCACGCTGAATCGACCGGGAGCCAAGCACCGGAAGCGGTCAACAAAAAAGCAAGGCAGAAACCTGCCTTGCTCTGGGACGAGGATTTTGAGCTCTCCCCCGCGATGGTGGGGAGCTCTCAGGAGCGCAACGGCTCAGATCGCGTCCTTGAGATCCTTGGCAGCGCGGAAGGCGATCTTCTTCGAGGCCTTGATCTTCACGGGCTCGCCCGTCTGCGGGTTGCGGCCCATGCGGGCGGCGCGCTTGCGCACCTGCAGGATGCCGAGGCCCGTGAGACGGATCTTGTCGCCCTTCTTCAGGCTCTTGGCGATCATCTCGACCACCTGGTTCAGCATCTCGTTGGCCTGGCGCTTGGGCAGCTCGTGCATCTCGGAGAGACGGTCTGCGATGTTGCGCAGGGTCAGGATCGGAGAGGCGGAGCCGGCGGAAGCCTTCGCGGTCTTCTTCACAGGCGCTTTCGTCGAAGCCTTGGCCGAAGCCGCTTTGCTGGCGGCCTTGGCAGGCGCCTTCGCGGTCTTCGACGTTGCCTTTGCTGCAGCCTTGGGCGCCGCAGCCTTCTTGGCCGGGGCCTTCTTGGACGAAACCTTGGTTGCAGTCTTGGCCATCAGGAACTCCTTCTCTTTGACGGTGAATGCATAAGACAGCAGATCCTCATTAGCGGTTTCATTCAAGATTTAAAGTGGCAAAGTCGGTTTTACGCACAATAGCCAGGGATACTTGTCGATTTCTCGTCAAGCCGGGCTTCAATGCTGCTCCGGCCCCATGCGGTTCACGATGTTGCAGGCATCGTCATGCGTCTCGCGGGACCTCATGGCCCTTCTCACAAGGAGAATCACGCCCGAAGGCGCATCCGGCAACGGCTCCCGCCTCCTCCGCCGCATTCCCGGAAGCCCTTGGGCTGAGCATCCGCACCCTGCAGATTTAGATCGACAACCAGCCCAGGCTCGCCATATTCCCTTGCGGGAATGCGAAAAGCCACGGGGAAAGCATGACCAAGGTTGCCTGCATCGGTGAATGCATGATCGAGCTTCGGGAGGAAGCCGATCGGCGGCTGTCCCGCGGCTTCGGCGGAGATACCCTCAACACCGCCGTCTATCTCGCGCGCTTGGGAACACAGGTGGACTACGTCACGGCCCTGGGCGACGACAGCTGGAGCGACGAGCTGATCGCGGCCTGGAACAGCGAGGGCGTCGGCACGAGCCAGGTCCTGCGCCTGCCCGGGCGCCTGCCCGGTCTCTACATCATCCAGACCGATGCAAAGGGCGAGCGCCGCTTCTCCTACTGGCGCGATACGGCCGCGGCACGCCTGCTCTTCCATGTGCCGGAAGGCGGGAGCACCATCGCGGCGATGGCCGCCTATGATCTGATCTATCTCTCCGGCATTTCGCTCTCGCTCTACGGCGACGAGGGGCGGGAGCGCCTGTTCGCCGTTCTTCAGGACGCACGCTCGAAGGGACGGCGCGTCGCCTTCGACACGAACTTCCGCCCCCGCGGCTGGCCGGACCCTGAGGTTGCGCGCGCCGCATTCCGCAAGGCTTTTGCCCATGCCGACATCATCCTCGCCTCCACGGAGGATCTCGACCTTCTGTTCGGCGAGAAGGGCACGCAGGATCTTCTGGCCTTCGCGGACAAGGCCGAGATCGTCCTCAAATATCCGGATCTCACCTGCCGCGTGCTGTCGAAGGGCGAAGAATTCGTCGTGAAGGGCGAGCCTGCCGAGGACGTGGTCGACACCACGGCAGCAGGAGACAGCTTCGCGGCGGCCTATCTCCATGCGCGTCTCTCCGGAAAGAACCCCGACGACGCAGCCGCCGCCGGTCACCGTCTCGCGGGTCAGGTCGTGCGCCATCGCGGCGCGATCATCCCGCGCGAGGCGATGCCATAGGCCGAACACCGCCATTCGTTTCAAGGAGCATCTTCATGGATCAAGACCTGACGGCTCTCGCCTCCTCCCGCGACAGGACGCTGGCCGATCTCCTCCGGGCAGGCCCCATCGTTCCGGTCATCACGCTCGAACGGGTGGAGGATGCGGTCCCCCTCGCACGAGCCCTCGTGGCGGGTGGGCTGCGGCTTCTCGAGATCACGCTGCGCACGCCGGCGGCTGCCGATTCCGCAGCTGCCATCATCCGGGAGGTCCCGGAGGCCATCGTCGGCATCGGCACGGTTCTGACGCCGAAAGACCTGGAGCGGGCGCAGGCGCTCGGCGCCCGCTATGCCTTGAGCCCCGGCGCCACGCCAGACCTGCTCCAGGCAGCCTCCCGCAGCGCGATGCCGTTCATCCCCGGCATCGCGACGGCCTCCGAACTCATGGCGGCCCTGGCCCATGGCTTCCAGACGGTCAAGTTCTTCCCTGCCGTTGCGGCGGGCGGCATTCCGGCCCTGAAGGCGCTGGCTGGTCCCTTCCCGCAGGCCCGCTTCTGCCCGACGGGAGGCATCGACGAGAAGAACGTCAAGGATTGGCTGGCCCTTCCCAACGTCGTGGCCGCCGGCGGTTCCTGGATCTGCTCGACCTCCGACATCCGCGCGCAGGCCTGGGATACGATCACGGCCAAGGCGAAGCAGGCTGTCGCGGCCGCCCAAGGCTGAAACCGCACGCAGCCTGATCGTCGCTGCGCTGACATTTGGTCGAATTGTCAGGCCTTTGCCCTGCGAGGATACTTGCAGGTCGAGGGGGGAGGAAGCACCGTGGCCTCGAGCATCTACGACACGAATCTCGACAAGAACCCGGCGAACTACCAGCCGCTCACGCCCCTGACCTTTCTGGAGCGGGCGGCGATTGTTCACCCGGACCGGATCGCCATCATTCATGGCCCGCTGAGGCGCAGCTACCGCGACTTCTATGCCCGGTCCCGCCGCCTGGCCTCGGCCCTGGCCCAGCGCGGCATCGGGCGCGGAGACACGGTGTCCGTGATGCTGCCCAACACGCCGGCCATGCTCGAATGCCACTACGGCGTCCCGATGACCGGCGCCGTGCTCAACACCCTCAACACCCGCCTCGATGCCAAGATCATCGCCTTCTCCCTGGAGCACAGCGAGGCGAAGGTGCTCATCACGGACCGGGAGTTCTCCGCCACCATCAAGGCAGCGCTCGCCTTGAGCGCCAACAAGCCTCTGGTCATCGATTACGACGACCCGGAGTTCTCCGGCGCGGGCGAGCGCCTCGGCACGATGGAGTATGAGGAGCTTGTCGCCGGCGGAGACCCGGATTTCGCGTGGGTCCCGCCGCGGGACGAGTGGGATGCGATCGCGCTGAACTACACCTCCGGCACCACGGGCGACCCGAAGGGCGTGGTCTATCACCATCGCGGCGCCTACCTGCTCGCCATGGGCAACATCCTCACGGCCGCCATGGGACAGCATCCGGTCTATCTCTGGACGCTGCCCATGTTCCACTGCAACGGCTGGTGCTTCCCCTGGTCGCTCTCGATCGTGGCAGGCACCCATGTGTGCCTGCGCGCCGTGCGCGCCAAGCCCATGTACGATGCGCTTGCAGATCACAAGGTGACCCATCTGTGCGGCGCGCCCATCGTGATGTCCACCCTGCTCAATGCGGCCGATGCCGAAAGGCGGCCGGTGCCGCACACGGTCAAATTCATGACCGCCGCAGCCCCGCCGCCGGAAGCCGTGCTCGCGGCGATGAAGGCCGCAGGCTTCGACGTCACCCACCTCTACGGCCTGACGGAGGTCTATGGTCCGGCCGTGGTGAACGAGTGGCACGAGGAATGGGATGCGCTGGAGCCTGCCGAGTATGCGGCGAAGAAGGCGCGCCAAGGCGTGCGGTATCCGGTGCTGGAAGCCCTCGACGTGCTCGACCCGGAGACCATGCAACCCGTTCCGGCGGACGGGCAGACCCTCGGCGAGGTGATGTTCCGCGGCAATGTGGTGATGAAGGGCTATCTCAAGAACCCCAAGGGCACCGCCAAGGCCTTCGAGGGCGGCTGGTTCCATTCCGGCGATCTCGGCGTGAAGTACCCCGACGGCTATGTGCAGCTGAAGGACCGCTCCAAGGACATCATCATCTCAGGCGGCGAGAACATCTCCTCCATCGAGGTGGAGGACGCGCTCTACAAACACCCGGCCATCCAGGCTGCGGCCGTGGTGGCGATGCCCGACGAGAAATGGGGCGAGACCCCCTGCGCCTTCGTGGAGCTGAAGCCCGATCACTCCGTCTCGGCCGAGGACATCATCGCCTGGTGCCGGCAGAACCTCGCCTCCTACAAGTGCCCGCGCACGGTGATCTTCACGGAGCTGCCCAAGACCTCCACGGGCAAGATCCAGAAGTTCCAGCTGCGGGAGATGGCGCGGGCCCACAAGGCCGCGAGTTGAAGAAGGGGCGTGTCAGCGCCCCTTCCAGACCGGCTTGCGCTTTTCGATGAAGGCGTCGATGCCCTCCGCGGCATCCTCGGCCATCATGTTGCAGGCCATGACGCTGCTCGCATAGGCATAGGCCTCCTCCAGGCCCATGGAGCGCTGGCGGCCGAACATGGCCTTGCCGGTGCGGATCGCCACAGGGCTTTTCGCGCAGATGTCGGCGGTCAAGGCTGCAACGGCCCCGTCGAGATCCGCATCCGGAGCCACCCGGTTGACGAGGCCGAAGGACAGGGCCTCGGCGGAGGAGATGAAGCGGCCCGTGACCAGCATGTCGAAGGCGTGCTTCGGCGACACGTTGCGGGAGAGCGCCACCGCCGGCGTGGAGCAGAACAGCCCCACATTGATGCCCGAGACCGCGAACGTGGCGCTCTCGGCGGCCACGGCAAGGTCGCAGGATGCCACCAGCTGGCATCCGGCGGCGGTTGCCATGCCGTGCACCCGGGCGATCACCGGCACCGGCAGGTGGACGATGGCCTGCATCACCCGGCTGCATTTCGCGAACAGGGCTTCGTAATAATCCTGGCGCGGATGGGCGCGCATCTGCTTGAGGTCGTGCCCGGCACAGAAGGCCTTGCCGGCGGCCGCGATCACCACGCAGCGCACCGCCTCGTCCTGCGCCAAGCGATCGAGCGCCTCCTGGAGGGCCTGCAGCATCTCCTCCGACAGGGCATTGAACTGCGCCGGCCGGTTGAGGGTGAGCGTCACCACGCCGTCCCTCTCCTCCCGCAGCAGAAGGGCCTCGTTGGACAGGTCCTGCTGGGCGCTCATCGGTGCTCTCCTCCCGATCGGCAGACATTGTGCGCGGAATCCAACCCGAATAAGCTCGATCTGGCAAGGCGCTCCCGCAGGCACGATCCTGAGCGGGAGCGGAACAATGCGAGGTGCCGCCCGTGAGCCAGCCGCCGATCAGCCGCTTCCCCGTTCCCGAGATCGCGGATCTGCCGGAGGATATCCGCTCGCGGATCCTGGCGGTGCAGGAGAAGTCGGGCTTCGTGCCGAACGTGTTCCTGGTCTTGGCCCGAAGGCCCGACGAGTTCCGCGCCTTCTTCGCCTATCACGACGCCCTGATGGACAAGCCGGGCGGCCTCACCAAGGCCGAGCGCGAGATGATCGTGGTCGCCACCAGCAACGCCAATCAGTGCCAGTACTGCGTCATCGCCCACGGCGCGATCCTGCGCATCCGGGCCAAGAACCCGCTGATCGCCGATCAGGTCGCGATCAACTACCGCAAGGCGGACATCACGCCCCGGCAGAGAGCGATGCTGGATTTCGCCATGAAGGTGGCGCTCGAGGCCCACGCCGTGGGCGATGCTGACATAGCGGCCTTGAGCGCCCACGGCTTCGGCGAAGAGGACGTGTGGGACATCGCGGCGATTGCCGCCTTCTTCGCCATGTCCAACCGCCTCGCCAATGTCAGCAGCATGCGGCCGAACGACGAGTTCTATCTGCTGGGCCGCACCGAAAGACAGGCTTAAGGCAGAAGCACCTTGCCCGGATTGAGCAGGCTCTCCGGATCGAGCGCCCGCTTGAGCCTGCGCGCGAGCTCCATCTCGGTCGAGGCGCGATAGCGGGCCAGCTCGCCCACCCGGTACTGGCCGATGCCGTGCTCCGCCGAGATGCTGCCGCCGAAGGCCGCCACCATGTCGTGGACGATGCGGTTCACGACATTGGGATCGTGGCCGTGATCGACGAGCACGTTGTAATGGATGTTGCCGTCGCCGAGATGCCCGAAGGCGTTGACCCGCGTTCCCGGCGCGCCCGCGGCGAGCGCCTCCCCGGCCTCGTGCAGGAAGCGGGGCACCTCCGTGAGCGGCACGGAAACGTCGTGCTTCACGCTCTTGCCCTCGCGCGCCTCCGATTCCGTCACATGCTCGCGCAGGGCCCAGAGCTGGGCCGCCTGCGCACCGGACTCCGCGATCACCCCGTCCAACGCGATCTCCCGCTCGAAGGCCATGCCCAGCATCGCCTCGGCCGCCTCGCGCAGGCCCGCGAGGCTGGAGGCCGCCTCGATCAGCACGAACCACTCGCCCTCGGCAATCGGCGTCTTCAGGCCCGCATGCTTGGCGACGAGCTGCATGGAGGTGGCCGAGATCAGCTCGAAGGCGGAGATCTGGTCGCCCAGCTCGTCCTGGGCGAGCTCGAGGAGCCGCAGGGCGGCGGCAGGATCCACCACCGAGAGCAGCGCCGTCACGGAATGCTTCGGCCGCGGCAGGAGCCTTAAGATCGCCGCCGTGACGATCCCGAGCGTCCCCTCGCTGCCGATGAAGAGCTGCTTCCAGTCGTAGCCCGCATTGTCCTTGCGCAGGCGGCGCAGGCCATTGGCAATCGTCCCGTCGGGCAGAACCACCTCGAGGCCGAGCACGAGGCTGCGGGTCATGCCGTAGCGCAGCACGTTCACGCCGCCCGCATTGGCCGCCACCACGCCCCCGATGGTGGCCGAGCCTTCCGCGGCAAGGCTGATCGGCAGCAGGCGACCTGCAGCGGCGGCCGCATCCTGGGCGACCTTGAGGATGCAGCCCGCCTCCGCTTCGAGGGTGAGCCCCACGGGATCGACGTTGCGAATCGCCGCCATGCGATTGAGGGACAGGACGACCTGGGTTCCCGAGGCGTCAGGCACCGCCCCGCCGGCGAGCCCCGTGTTGCCGCCCTGGGGCACGATGGCGGCACCGGCCTCGCGGCAGATCCGCACGATCCCGGCCACCTGCTCCGCCGAGGACGGGCGGACGACGCAGGCCGGCTTTCCGGGGAAGAGCTTGCGCCAATCCACCGCATAGGGCTCCAGGTCCGGTCCCTCCGCGAGGACGGCCGCCGGTCCGAGCAGGCCCGTCAGGCGCTCCAGCAAATCCCTCGGCATCATCGCACAATCCCTTGCAGCCAGGGCGCGTGACGGCCCTGCAAGCCGCTCCTCGCCCATCGGAGCGGGATCGTCAACCGACCCTTCGAGGCGCGACGCTGCAACCGGACGGGCTCAGCTCTGGCCCGATCCCGGCTCGGCCATCTTGCGATGCTGCTCGGCCAGCATGCCGGCCGGCGTGATGGAGGCAATCGCGGTGGTGATCTTGTTCTTCCATCCGCTCACCACGTCCCCGTCGCCGCGCATCATCGCCTCGAACCCGACCTTGGCCACGTCCGCGGGATCGTCCTTCCTGTCCTGGCCGACCTTGGTGTCCAGCATGCCGGCGCGCTCGAAGAACTCGGTATCGGTCGCGCCGGGCATGAGGCACGTCACCGTCACGCCCGTGTCCTTCAGCTCGTTCCTCAGGGCGAAGGAGAAGGAATCGATGAAGGCCTTGGTGCCGTTGTAGACGGCCTGGAACGTGCCCGGCATGAACCCGGCGATGGAGCCGGTGATGAGGATGCGCCCCTCGCCCCGGGCCCGCATGTCCCGCCCCACCTTCTGGATCAGGTAGATCGTGCCCGTGATGTTGGTGTCGATCACGTGCCGGACCTGGGTGAAGTCCTGGTCCAGGAATGCATGCCCGAGGCCGTGACCCGCATTGGCGAGGAGCGCATCCACCGGCCTGCCCCTGAGGGCGGCATAGAGCCGGTCGACACCCTCCAGGGTCGCGAGATCGACTTGCAGCGAATCGACCGCGGCGCCGAGGGCCTGGAAGTCCCCGGCTGCGTCCTGGATCGCAGCCTGATCGGCGGCAATCACGAGGTCGTACCCATTCTGCGCGCAAAGCTTGGCCAGTTCATAGCCGATCCCGGTCGAGGCGCCGGTGACGACGGCAAGGGGCTTGGCATTGTCCGGCATGACGCTCTCCCGAGAGATCCGACGTCCCGCAATCCTTGCGAAGCGGGTGCGGCGCACGAGGCGTGAACTCCCGAGCAAGGCTCGGGTTCAATTCGAATGACCCAGCGTCAAGGTCCGATGCATGATCGCGCGTTGACCCAGTCGCTCGAAAGACCGCGTCGGGTCGATCGCAGCCGGTTGCTTTCGCCAGAGGGGCAAGATACCTTCGCCGTAACAATAAGAAGAAAGCCGAGATTCAGGGGGTCCGAAGCCGGGAGAAGCGCTCTTGGGCCTGTGGGATACCGCGACGTTGCACAACGTAACGATGCATGAGGCACGCATTCGCAGCGGGCTTCATGAGGCAGTGCAAGAGGCCGCAGCGCCGGGCATCGAGCCGCATGCGCCTGCCCCCTCGTCCTGCCTTTGTCATGTCCGGCAGCTTCGTCGTTCCAGGGAGTGCCGATGACCCTCGTTCTTGAAGGGGTCTCGAAGAAGGTCGGGGCCTCCACTCACATCCATGATGTCGATCTGACCCTCGAGCGCGGCTCCCTGAACGTGCTGCTCGGAGCAACGCTCTCGGGCAAGACCTCCCTCATGCGCCTCATGGCCGGGCTCGATGCGCCCACGAGCGGCCGCATCCTCGTCGACGGCAAGGACGTGACCGGCTGGGCCGTGCAGCGGCGCAGCGTGGCGATGGTGTACCAGCAGTTCATCAACTACCCTTCGCTCACCGTCTTCGAGAACATCGCCTCGCCCCTGCGCGTCTCCGGCCTGCCCCAGAACGAGATCGAGGCGCGCGTGCGCGATGCCGCCAGGCTGCTCAAGCTTGAACCCTACCTCGACCGCAAGCCGCTCAACCTCTCCGGCGGCCAGCAGCAGCGAACCGCGATCGCGCGGGCTCTGGTGAAGGGGGCCGACCTGGTTCTGCTCGACGAGCCCCTCGCCAATCTCGACTACAAGCTCCGCGAGGAGCTTCGCGAGGAACTGCCCCGCGTCTTCGCGGCTTCGGGCGCCATCTTCGTCTATGCCACGACCGAGCCCACGGAGGCCCTGCTGCTCGGCGGCAACACCGCGACCCTCTTCGAGGGCCGGGTGACGCAGTTCGGGCCGACGCCGCAGGTCTATCGCCGCCCCCGCGACCTGACCACGGCCCGCGTCTTCTCGGACCCGCCGTTGAATATCCTGCACGCGGTCAAGTCGGGCGCCAGCGCGACGCTGAGCGCCGGCGGGCAGATCCATGCCGGCGGCACCCTCGCCACCGTGCCCGACGGCGAGTACACGGTCGGCTTCCGGGCCCATCATCTCACGCTCGATCCCGGCGGAGGCGAGGAGATCGCCCTCCCCGCAACGGTGTCCGTGGCGGAGATCACCGGGTCGGAAAGCTATGTGCACCTCGATGCCGGCGAGCACCGGCTCGTGGCGCTCGTGCCGGGTGTCCGACGGCTGGAGCCGAAATCCGCCGTCACGGCCTATCTCGACCTGCGACACCTGTTCCTGTTCGATGGGCATGGCCGCCTCGCGGCCGGCGACCCGGCGCAGAAAGCGGCTTGAGGGGAAAGCCATGGCCCGCATCACGCTCGACCATCTCGCCCATGCCTACAGGCCCAATCCCCGCACCCCGGAGGATTATGCCCTCAAGGAGATCAACCACGTGTGGAAGCAGGGCGGCGCCTATGCCCTGCTGGGTCCTTCAGGCTGCGGCAAGACCACCCTGCTCAACATCATCTCGGGCCTCGTGCGCCCGACACGCGGGCGCGTCCTCTTCGACGATTTGGACGTCACGGACCTGGCCACCGAGTCCCGCAACATCGCGCAGGTTTTCCAGTTCCCGGTGGTCTACGACACCATGACCGTGCGCGAGAACCTCGCCTTCCCGCTCAAGAACCGGCACGTGCCGCGGGACCGGACGGCCCGGAGGGTGGAGGAGATTGCGCATCTTCTCGATCTCACCCGCGTGCTCGACCGGAAGGCCAGCAATCTCACGGCGGACATGAAGCAGAAGATCTCCCTGGGGCGCGGCCTCGTGCGTCCCGACGTGGCGGCGATCCTGTTCGACGAACCGCTCACCGTGATCGACCCGCACCTGAAGTGGCAGTTGCGCTCCACCCTCAAGGAGATTCACCGCGCGCTCGACATCACGATGATCTACGTGACCCACGACCAGACCGAGGCGCTCACCTTCGCCGACAAGGTGGTGGTGATGCATGACGGCGCCGTGGTGCAGACCGGAACGCCGGACGAGCTGTTCGAGCGCCCAGCCCATACCTTCGTGGGCCATTTCATCGGCTCCCCGGGCATGAACATCCTGCCCTGCCGGGTCGAAGGCGCCACCGCCTTCATCGGCTCCGACGCCGTTCCCCTGCAGAGAGCCTACCGGACCCTGTCCGGCGGGGAGCGGATCGAGCTCGGCATCCGCCCCGAATTCGCGCGGCTCCAGCCCAAGGGCGCCGGCCTTCCGGTCCGGATCCGCCGCATCGACGACATCGGACGCGCCCGCATCGCCCGGGTGGAGCTGGGCGGCCGCCCTCTTGCCGCGAGCGTTCCGGACGGCATTTCCATCGAGGGAAGCGAAGCTTCGCTCGCGCTCGATCCGCGCCACGTGCACATCTACGCCAACGGGCATCTGGTGCCGGGCGAAGCCCTCGGAGGTCACGCGGCATGACGAAGACCGTCAACAACAGGGCCTGGCTCTTCGTCCTCCCTGTCTTCGCCATCGTGGCGTTCTCGGCCTTCCTGCCGCTGATGACAGTGGTGAACTACTCGGTCCAGGACACCTTCGGCAACAACCAGTTCTTCTGGAACGGCATTGCCTGGTTCCAGGAACTGCTCGATCCGTCGAGCCAGCTCGGCGAGCGCTTCTTCGACTCGCTCTGGCGCACGCTCCTGTTCTCCGCCATCATCCTCCTGATCGAGGTGCCGCTCGGCATCGCGGTGGCGCTCGCCATGCCGCGCGAGGGCTGGAGCGTCGCCCTCTGCCTGGTGCTCATGGCGCTGCCGCTGCTCATTCCGTGGAACGTGGTCGGCACCATCTGGCAGGTCTTCGCCCGCGGCGACATCGGCCTCCTCGGCTGGACCGTCAACCGCCTCGGCATCGACTACAACTATACCGGCGATCCGCTCGATGCCTGGGTGACGATCATCATCATGGATGTGTGGCACTGGACGAGCCTCGTCGCCCTCCTGTGCTATGCGGGCCTGAAATCGATTCCGGATGCCTATTACCAGGCCGCCCGCATCGACGGAGCCTCGCGCTGGGCCGTGTTCCGCACGATCCAGCTCCCGAAGATGCGGCGCGTGCTGCTGATTGCCGTGCTGCTGCGCTTCATGGATTCGTTCATGATCTATACGGAGCCATTCGTGCTCACCGGCGGCGGCCCCGGCAACGCCACCACCTTCCTGTCCATCGATCTGGTGAAGCTGGCCCTGGGGCAGTTCGACCTCGGCAAGGCGGCCGCCATGTCCCTGGTCTACAACCTCATCATCCTCGCCATCTGCTGGGTGTTCTACACCGTCATGACCAACGTGGATGCCGAACGCGAAAGGGTCGAAGCATGAGCGGAAGCATCGCCGTCGGCTCCTCCGAGATGAAGACCGCCGCGGCTCCCGCGGCGGCCAACCGCGTTCTGTCGGAGCCTCGCGTGAGGGGCAGCACGGTGGTGATGACCCTCTACCTCGTGTTCCTGATGCTGCCGATCTACTGGCTCGTGAACATGAGCCTGAAGACCAACATGGAGATCACCTCGGGCCTCACCCTGTGGCCGCGGGAGATCACCTTCGACAACTACGTCAAGATCTTCACGGACCAGAGCTGGTATTCGGGCTATATCAACTCCCTCACCTATGTGCTCATCAACACGGTGCTGTCGATCGCCTTCGCGCTGCCGGCCGCCTATGCCTTCTCGCGCTACCGGTTCCTGGGCGACAAGCACCTGTTCTTCTGGCTGCTGACGAACCGCATGGCGCCGCCGGCCGTCTTCGCCCTGCCCTTCTTCAATCTCTACTCGGCCATCGGCCTCTTCGACACGCCCTGGGCCGTCGCCCTGGCCCATTGTCTCTTCAACGTGCCCCTCGCGGTCTGGATTCTCGAAGGCTTCATGTCCGGCGTGCCGCGGGAGATCGACGAGACGGCGGCCATCGACGGCTATTCGTTTCCGCGCTTCTTCATCAAGATCTTCATGCCGCTCATCGCCTCGGGCGTCGGCGTGGCGGCCTTCTTCTGTTTCATGTTCTCCTGGGTAGAACTGCTGCTCGCCCGCACGCTCACCTCCGTGAACGCCAAGCCCATCGCCGCCACGATGACGCGCACGGTCTCGGCGGCCGGGATGGATTGGGGCCTTCTCGCGGCGGCGGGCGTGCTCACGATCCTGCCCGGCGCGCTCGTGATCTGGTTCGTCCGCAACTACATCGCCAAGGGCTTCGCCCTGGGCCGGGTCTAAAGGAGAGCACCATGCCCGATCTCGCCTGGATGGCCTGGACTTGGCAGACCGGCCTCTTCTTCGCCGCCATCGCAAGCCTCCTGCTGATCATGACGCTTCTGGCGATCTACCGGCCGGAGACGGAGCGCGTCGGCGTCCTGCGCATCCCGACCACGCGGGGCGACCGGCTCTTCATCTCGCTCCTCGGCTCCGCCTTCATCCACCTCGCCTGGCTCGGCCTCGTCGGCCTCGACCTGTGGTGGGCCTCCGCCCTTTCGCTTCTCTTCGCGGCAGCGGTGTTCCGCTACGTGTGAGACGCGCAGGACCATAACACCCTTCGGTTCGCCCGGACCCCAGGGACCAAGACCGGCGCCTCAGCCGGCAGGGCACAACTTGGGAGGAATGAATGAAACTCACCCATACTCACCCCCGCTTGCGGCTCTTCGTGTCGACGAGCGTGCTCGCCATGACACTGGGCGCCGGCGCCGCCTTCGCGGGCATGGAAGAAGCGCGCCGCTGGATCGACAGCGAATTCCAGCCCTCCACGCTCTCCAAGGACGAGCAGCTGAAGGAGATGGAATGGTTCGTGAACGCGGCCAAGCCCTTCGTCGGCATGGAGATCAACGTGGTCTCCGAGACCATCACGACCCATGAATACGAGGCCCGCACCCTCGCAAAGGCCTTCTCGGAGATCACCGGCATCAAGCTCACCCACGACCTGATCCAGGAAGGCGACGTGGTGGAGAAGATCCAGACGCAGATGCAGTCCGGACGCAACATCTACGATGCCTGGGTGAACGACTCCGACCTGATCGGAACCCATTTCCGCTACAAGCAGGCGGTGGCGCTCGACGACTGGATGGCGGGCGAGGGCAAGGACGTCACCAACCCGATGCTCGACGTCAACGACTTCATCGGAAAATCCTTCACCACCGCGCCCGACGGCAAGATGTACCAGCTGCCCGACCAGCAATTCGCGAACCTCTACTGGTTCCGATACGACTGGTTCCAGCGCCCGGACCTGAAGGAGAAGTTCAAGGCCAAGTACGGCTACGACCTCGGCGTTCCGGTGAACTGGTCGGCCTATGAGGACATCGCCGAATTCTTCACCAACGACGTGAAGGAGATCGATGGGGTCAAGGTCTACGGCCACATGGATTACGGCAAGAAGGACCCCTCCCTCGGCTGGCGCTTCACCGATGCCTGGCTCTCCATGGCCGGCAACGGCGACAAGGGGATCCCGAACGGCCTGCCCGTCGACGAATGGGGCGTGCGCATGGAAGGCTGCCGCCCGGTCGGCTCCTCGGTGGAGCGCGGCGGCGACACCAACGGCCCTGCCGCCGTCTACTCGATCGCCAAGTATATCGACTGGCTCAAGAAGTACGCGCCTCCCCAGGCGGCCGGCATGACCTTCTCCGAATCCGGACCCGTGCCGGCGCAGGGCAACATCGCTCAGCAGATCTTCTGGTATACGGCCTTCACTGCCGACATGGTGAAGCCGGGCCTTCCGGTGGTGAACGCGGACGGCACGCCGAAATGGCGCATGGCACCCTCGCCGAAGGGTTCCTACTGGAAGGAGGGCATGAAGCTCGGCTACCAGGATGCCGGTTCGTGGACCCTGCTCAAGTCCACGCCCGTGGAACGCCGCAAGGCGGCCTGGCTCTACGCGCAGTTCGTGACCTCCAAGACGGTCTCGCTGAAGAAGAGCCATGTGGGCCTCACCTTCATCCGCGAAAGCGACATCTGGCACCCGTCCATGACGGAGCGCGCGCCGAAGCTCGGCGGCCTCGTGGAGTTCTACCGCTCGCCCGCCCGCGTGCAGTGGACGCCCACGGGCAACAACATCCCGGACTACCCGAAGCTCGCGCAGCTCTGGTGGCAGAACATCGGCGATGCGGCCTCCGGCTCCAAGACCCCGCAGCAGGCGATGGATTCCCTCGCCGCAGCCCAGGACGAGGTGCTCGGACGCCTCGAGCGCGCGAACGTGCAGGGCGAGTGCGGGCCGAAGCTGAACCCGAAGACCACGGCCGAGGAGTGGTTCAAGAAGGCGGAAGCTGCCGGCACCATCGCGCCCCAGCGCAAGCTGGCGAACGAGAAGCCGAAGGGTGAGACGGTCGACTACGACACGCTCATCAAGAGCTGGCCGGCCAACCCGCCGAAGCGCAGCTGATGCAGCATGGCCCCGCCTGCAAGGGCGGGGCCTCGCAGCCGATCTCTCACTCGCCTTCCAGCACGCGCCTCACCTTCGCCGCCAGATCCTTCGCGGTGAACGGCTTGGTGATCAGGTCGACGCCCTCATCCAGGCGTCCGTGATGCACGATGGCATTGCGGGTGTAGCCGGTGGTGAAGAGCACCTTCAGGCCCGGGCGCTGCCTCAGGGCCTCGTCGGCAACCTTGCGGCCGTTGAGCGGGCCTGCGAGCACCACGTCGGTGAACAGGAGATCGATCTCGGGATGAGCCTTCAGCAGGGCGAGGCCGCTCGGGCCGTCGGCCGCGGCCAGCACCGTGTAGCCCGCCTCCTCCAGGGCTGAGACCGTGAACTCCCGCACCATGTCCTCGTCCTCGACCACGAGGATGGTCTCGCCGCGGCCTCTCTGAAGCGGGATGGTCCCTGCCGCCGCCGTCTCGGCCTTGTCCTGAGCGGCCCGCATGAGACGGGGGAAGTAGAGCTTCACGGTCGTGCCCTCGCCCACTTCCGAATAGATCGCCGCATGGCCGCCGGACTGCTTGGCAAAGCCGTAGACCTGGCTCAGGCCCAGGCCGGTTCCCTTGCCTACCGGCTTCGTGGTGAAGAAGGGCTCGAACACCCGGTCCCGCACCTCCGGCGGCATGCCGGTGCCGGTATCGCAGACCGCAACCATCACGTATTGCCCCGCCTTCACGTCGCCGCGCGAGACCGCCGGGTAGCCGTCGTCCAGATAGGTGTTGGCGGTCTCGATGGTGAGCTTGCCGCCCCCGGGCATGGCATCGCGCGCGTTGACGCACAGGTTCAGGATGGCGCTCTCCACCTGGTTCGGATCGGCCTCCGTGCGCCAGAGGCCGCCGGCCAGCACCGTTTCGATGGAGATCGTCTCGCCCAATGTGCGCCGGATCAGGTCCGACATGCCGGAGACGAGCTTGTTGAGATCCACCACCTCGGGCTGGAGCGGCGATTGTCGCGAGAAGGCGAGCAGGCGGTGGGTCAGAACCGCCGCGCGCTGCGCGCCTTCAAGGGCGTTCTGGATGTTGCGCATCAGGCGCGCGTCGCCTTGCGTGGCCTCGATGCGTCGCTGCGCGATGTCGAGATGGCCGGTGATGACGGTGAGCAGGTTGTTGAAGTCGTGCGCGACGCCGCCCGTGAGCTGGCCCACCACCTCCATCTTCTGCGACTGCCGAAGCTGCTCCTCGGTCCTGCGCAGGACCTCGGCGGCTTCCCGCTCTGCGGTGACGTCGCGGGCGATGGCGTGGATGAAGTTCCGGTCGGGCACGGCCGTCCAGGACAGCCAGCGATAGCTGCCATCCTTGTGCCGGTAGCGGTTTTCGAACCGCAGGGTGGTGTGCCCCTCCGAGAGGCGGCCCGCCTCGGCGAGGGTGCTCTCCCGGTCGTCGGGATGGACGAGATCCAGGAACGAGCCTCCCACCAGCTCCGTGTCGCTCCAGCCGAGAATGGCCGTCCAGGCCGGATTGACGGCGACGATCTCGCCGTCGAACCGCGCCACCAGCATGATCTCGGCCGACAGGCGCCAGATCCGGTCGCGCTCGGCGATGGCATCCTCGACCCTGCGCTCCAGGGTGGCATTGAGCTCCCGCAGTTCCTCCTCGGCCCGCTTCTGGCGGTCGATGTCGAGACAGGCCACGAGTCCTCCGACGATCCGCCCTTGCACGTCGCGGATGGGCGCTCCGATCAGATAGACCCATGTGCGACGCCCGTCGCCGCGCTCGTAGAGGATCTCGAGCTCCGGCCTTTCCTCCCCGCCCTGAAGCGCCCGCGCGAGCGGATACTCGGCGGCGTCCACCCGGCGTCCGTCGGCATGATAGCCGATCCATTCCCGATAGCTCTCGACGTTCGGCGACGGCAGGACCGGATGGCCGAAGATGCGCTCCACCTGGGCATTGCCGGCCACGATGCGCCCCGAGGGTGCCTCGGCCAGGACGATGCCGACCGGCACCGTGTCGAACACGGTCTTGAGGCGAGCCTCGCTCTCGGCGAGCTGCCGTTCGGCCCGCTTGCGCTCGGTGATGTTGCGGGTGACGGTGCCATAGCGGATAGGCTGCCCCGTCTCGGGATCGTCGATGCGGAAGACGTCGTAGATGACGGAAATGCGCTCGCCCGTCGCGAAGTGGCGGAACGTCAGCTCGCCGGACCAGCGCCCCCGCTCGACGACAGCAGGAAAGACCTCCTCCTGAAGGCGCCCGTGCTCGGCCGGATCGAAGAAGTCCGGAACCCGGGTGCGGCGGGCCTTCTCCATGCTCTCAAGCCCGACGAGCGCCCGGCCCGCATCGTTGACGAACAGGATGTTGAGTTGGGTGTCGGCGATGCCGATGAAGTCCGACGAGTTCTCGACCAGCGCCGCGAGTTCCGTGTTGAGCGCCTCGGCCCTGTCCCGCTCCTGCTCGCGCTCGCGAAGGGCGACTGCCGCGGCGGCGAGCGCATCGCTGATCTCGTTGGCCTCCCTCAGGCCCGTTGCCAGAGCCGGCGCATGCTCCCCCTGGCCGACGCGCCGGGCGACCTCCGTCAGCTGGCGGAGCGGTTTGGCAATCCCCCTGGCGAACCAGATCGCCAGGGCGCCGGACAGCACCAGGACGACGGCCGACGTCCCGATCAGGATTCCCGTGATGCGCCGGACCGGAGCCTCGATGAGGGCGGTGGGAACCCCGACCGCGACACGCCAGCCGGAGAAGGACGAGCGGGTGTAGGCCCCGAGGACTTCCGCTCCCTCCAGGTTGCGGCCGAGCCAGATGCCGCCGGAACCGGTCGTGTTGGCGCGAAGATCGGCCGTCGCCTCGCTTCCCACATACCGCTCATGCTGGCGCGAGCGGGCGATGACCCGGTTATTGCGGTCGACGATGGCGATCGTCCAGTCGGGTGGAGCCGAAGCCGTGAGGATGTCCGCCAGCCGGGCAGGTTCGAGGGCTATGCTGAGGGCATAGGCCACCGCCCCATCCCGGAACACAGGCGCATCGATCTGCACCAGCTTCCGCTGGGTCGCAGCGCCGGTATAGAGATCCGAAACCACCGGCCGACCGGTTTCGAAGACCTGGCGGTCCGCCGTCAGCACGACCGGATCGTCCCAGTCCGGCAGGGGCGATCCGAAGGGCCGGCCGGTATTGATGATCTGCTTGCCCGTCCGGTCCCGCATGGTCACGAAGGAGCCGCGCCGGCGCAGGAGAGCCCGGGCCTGGGCGTCGAAAACGGCAAGATCTCCACCCGCCTGGAGAGCCGGCGACGTGGTCAGGGCTTCCAGGGCGCCGGTCAGCCCGTCCAGCTCGCGGTCGATGACGGCGGAAACCCGCTGCGAGAGCTCGAGGGCCTCCGCCTGGTGGCGAACACGCTCCGTGGCCGCAAACTGCCACAGGAGCAGCGACGCGAATGCCACGACCGGGACCAGGACGGCGGTGACGAGGAGGACGAGACGGGCGCGGGTCGACAGGGCGCGCCGCCGGATGGCGGAGGACAGGGGGTTCAAGCTTCAGCTCTTCTTGGTCTTGGGCTCGGCCTTTTCTAGGAGAGAGGCAATGCGGCGTCTACCGCGGCCTTGCGCCGGTCAGGAATAGGCGCTGCGCAGATCGAGAGTGCCCGTGTGCCCGATCGCTTCGTAATGGTCCGCAAGCCAGGTGCGGGCGGCCGCACGGCCCAGATCCTTCAGCTCCTTGAAGAACTCCCATTTGGCGCTCAGGCGCGAGGCCGCGGTGAAGTCATCGAGGCTCGGCCCGCCGTGGATGCGGTGCATGAGAACCCGCTTGTAGTCCCGGGGGGAGAGCTTGCCCTCGTCCACCAGCCGCGCCACGAAATCCACCGCCCTGAGCTCCTGCAGGAGGTTCGCGTTGAACGTGATCTCGGTCAGCCGGTTCTGGATTTCCCGTGCGGTCCGCGGCGTCGAGCGGCGCTCGATCGGGTTGATCTGGACCAGCAGGATGTCGTCGGTCTCCGTTTCGTAGAACAGCGGGAACAGGGCGGGATTGCCGGAATACCCGCCGTCCCAGTAGGGCTCCCCATCGATCTCGACCGCCTTGAAGAGCATGGGCAGGCAGGCGGAGGCGAGCACGTGATCGACGGTCAGCTCGGAGCCGCGGAAGACCCGGATCTTCCCGGACCAGACATTGGTCGCCGCGATGAAGAGCCTGGCCTCCGTGCAGGCCCTCACGCGCTCGAAGTCGATCAGCTCGTTGAGGGCGTCCCGCAGCGGGTTGATGTCGAGCGGGTTCAGGTCGTAGGGGCTCGCCATCCGGGACCAGGCGTCGAGCCAGAGATGGGCCGTGGAGCCGTCGCCGCTCCAGGCGCCGAGGAGCCGGTCGAAGAGCGTGCGCTGGATCGGCGAGAGCCTGCCGTCGAGGCTGACGCGCTTCCAGAACTTGCGCAGCTGCCCGCGCGCCCCGTCCGGGCCGCCTTCGAGCCAGCCCTCGACGAGAACCACCGCATTCATGGAGCCGGCGCTCGCCCCCGTGATCGCCTCCAGGGCGAGACGGCCGTCCTCGAGGAGGTAGTCGAGCACGCCCCAGGTGAAGGCGCCATGGGCGCCGCCGCCCTGAAGCGCCAGGGAAACCGTCTTCTCGCCCCTGGGCCCCCTCAATCCGGGCACGGGGCTCCGGGTCTTCTCAGCGCGGCCGGTCATCACGGTCTCCCCTCGTCGGACGGGGATTTCGGCCCCGGTCCGAAACCCTATCTGGAGCGGAGCATTGACACGGGCCAGGAGGATTCGCGACGGCAGCCGCGAAAGGTTGCCGCAAATCCCTCCCGGCGGCGACGGATGCCTTGAACGGCAGGCTCGGAGCGTTTAACGAGCACGTCGCCCCGATCCCTCAAGCCCGCAATCCGTCCGGAACAGGTGTGAACGATGAGTCTGACAGAGCCGAGCCGAGCTGCCGTCGCCGATCTGGAGACGGTCACCGCCGTCACCCATTTCGGCGAGCGCAACTTCTCGTTCCGGGTCACGCGGCCGAGGTCCCTGCGGTTCCGCTCGGGCGAGTTCGTGATGATCGGCCTGCCCGATATCGACGGAAAGCCGCTCCTGCGGGCCTATTCCATCTCCTCCCCCTCCTGGGACGACGAGCTGGAATTCTACTCGATCAAGGTTCCTGGCGGCGCGCTCACGTCCCGCCTGCAGCAGATCGCCGTGGGGGACCGGATCATCGTCCGCCCGAAGGCGGTGGGCACCCTCGTCCTCGACGGCCTCACCCCCGCCCGGCGGCTCTGGATGATCTGCAGCGGCACGGGCATCGCCCCCTTCTGCTCCCTGTTGCGCGATCCCGAGACCTGGGAGCGCTACGAGGACGTGGTGGTCGCCCATACCTGCCGCACCAACGACGAGCTCGCCTATGGCCGCCTCGTGATGGACGCCCTGCCCGAGGATCCGCTGATCGGGGAGCTCTGCGCGGGACGGCTGCACTACTACCCCACCACCACCCGCGAGGAATCCCCCTGCATGGGCCGGATCACGGACCATATCCGCAGCGGCGAGATCTTCTCCAAGCTCGACCGGCCCACCTGGACCAAGGAGGTGGACCGGGTGATGATCTGCGGCTCCATGGAGCTCAACCTCGACCTGATGCAGATCTGCAGGTCCTGCGGCCTCGAGGAGGGCAGCAACAGCCGCCCCGGCGACTTCGTGGTGGAAAAGGCCTTCGTGGGCGAGGGCAGCTGAGAGGGGTCGGAAAGGGTTGGTGGGCCCGGCAGGACTCGAACCTGCAACCAGACCGTTATGAGCGGCCGGCTCTAACCATTGAGCTACAGGCCCTTCCAGGGAGAGAGGATCTCTCTCTAGCCCAGGAGGGCGCCGTTCGTCACCCCCCTCGCGGACGCATCCGGGAGCGAGCCCGGCATCCGGCCCTGTTCCTGGACTGCATCCCGGCTCCCGTCAAGCCTGCGGCATCAAGCCATCGGGAGGGAGATTTCAGGATCGGCCTTGATCTTGGCAGCCATCGGCCCTCTGTCTCAGGATGCAACGGACCGGTTCGAGAGCCGGCATGGAGGACGGGATGGGACTGCTTGTCGACGGTGTCTGGCAGGATCGCTGGTACGATACCAAGAGCACCGGCGGGCGCTTCGTGCGCACCAACGCGGCGTTCCGGAACTGGATCACCGCCGACGGCTCGCCAGGTCCTACGGGAGAGGGCGGCTTCAGGGCGGAAGCCGGGCGCTATCATCTCTATGTGTCGCTCGCCTGCCCCTGGGCACATCGCACCCTGATCATGCGCAGGCTGAAAGGGCTGGAGGCGATGATCGGGGTCTCTGTGGTGCACTGGAGGATGCTCGAAAACGGATGGACCTTCGAGCACGGTCCCGGCGTCGTTCCGGACCCCATCCGGGGCGCCCGCTACCTGCACCAGGTCTACACGGCAGCGAAGCCCGACTATTCCGGCCGCGTGACGGTGCCTGTGCTCTGGGACAAGGTGAAGAACACCATCGTCAGCAATGAATCCGCCGAGATCATCCGCATGATGAACTCCGCCTTCGACGGCATTGGAGCAAGGCCCGGCGACTATTATCCGGAGGACCTGCGCTCCGAAATCGAAAGCCTGAATTCCCGCATCTACGACAAGGTCAACAACGGGGTCTACAAGGCAGGCTTTGCGACCACACAGCAGGCCTATGAAGAGGCCGTGCGGCCTCTTTTCGACACGCTCGACCTTCTCGACGAGCGCCTCTCCTCAAGGCGTTATCTCTGCGGCGGCAGACTGACCGAGGCGGACATCAGGCTCTTCACCACGCTGGTGCGTTTCGATGCGGTCTATGTGGGCCATTTCAAGTGCAACCTGCGCCGCATCGCAGACTACCCGCACCTGTCGGGATATCTGCGCGACATCTACCAGACGGATGGGATTGCAGAGACCGTGGACATGGTCCACATCAAGGGCCATTACTACGAGAGTCACAAGACCATCAATCCTGCGGGAATTGTTCCCCTGGGGCCGCTCCTGGATCTCGACGCACCGCACGAACGCGGGACGCTCTAGGGCTTGTAGACCTCGATGGCCTCCGCAAACCCCTCGACCGCGTGAGCGCCGAGCGGCATCGGATCGCCCCACAGATGCTCCACGAAGGGCTTTGACATCAGGAGCGGCTCGCCCAGGCGCTTGTTCAGGTCAGCGATGCGGCTTGCGAGGTTCACGTCGCGCCCGATGACCGTGAAATCGAGCCGCTGCCCGGAGCCGACATTGCCGTAGGCCGCATCGCCGTGGTGCAGCGCGAATCCCACATGGATGGGCACCGGGAAGCGGCCCTCGCTGTTGGCGCTCTCGATGCGGCGCAGGGCCTTGGTGGCAGCGGTCAGCGCCGACTGAGCGGCGCCGCCCGTGTCGTCGCCCTTGTCGCGCATGATCGCCAGAAGCCCGTCGCCGAGATATTTCAGCACCTCCCCGCCCTCGTCCTCGATGGGCGGCACGAGGCAGTCGAAATAGTTGTTCAGCAGTTCGACCGCGCTCTCCGGGCTGAGGGTCGCCGAGATATGGGTGTAGTCCCGCATGTCGGCGAAGAGGATGGCCGAGCGGATGCGCGTCACCTGTCCGCGCTGGATCGCCCCGGAGAGGATCGCCTTGTGGGGATCGTCGCCCACATAGATGCGCAGCACCTCGTCGAGCCGGTTGCTGGTGGCCCGCAGCTCCGTGACGAGCGCGAAGGACGGCATGACCATGCGCAGGATCGTCAGCTCGCGCTGACCGAAGCCGCCCGGAGTGCGGGTCGCAAAGGAGATGGCGTTCTCCGCCCCGTTGGTGAAGCGGATCGGGATCGTGACATATTGGCGGTAGCCCGCCTCCTTCAGCTCCGGGATCACGGGAAAGAGATCGTCGGGAGTGCTCGCCAGGTCGAGGATGAGCCATTGCCCGGTGCGGTTCACGTGGGCGAAGGGGCTCGTCTGGTAGACCGCCTCGCGGCGGTCCCCATGGGGGAGATAGCGCACGACGGTGCCCTCCTCCCGGGTCCAGAACCGCCCGATCCCGGCATATTCCGAATGGAGCGCCTCGATGGCCGAGACCGCCCGGTCGATGGGCAGGCCCACCTCGATCAGCCGGTCCAGGAACCCGCTCAGGACCTCGTTCGCATCCTCCATCCTCGCCGCCACGGTCACGAGCCAGTCCCGCAGGGCGATGACGCGGGAGAGGCTCTCCGCGTCCAGGCTTCGGGCCATGGTCAGCAGATCGTCCGGGACGGGTGGGGAGGGAGGCGGGATCATGAGGCCAAGGTGTGGTGTTGCCCGGCAACCTTCAAGTCAGGGCGCCTTCCACTCCACCGTCGTTTTGACAGCGGCCGGCCCCCGTAATAGAGCCAGGACATGACCAGCATCGAGACGCTTTTCGTCACCAAAGTCTACCGCGCCGAGCTGACGGGCGCAAAAGCCGAGCGCCGCAACCGGGAGCTGGAGGCGGCTTGTCTGTCCATCGCCGAGGACGACGAGGCCGGGCAGCGCTGGTGCGAGAAGCATGGCTATCCGGGCTACACCTCCTATGCCTCGCTCAACGACCTGCCCTGGCGCATCCCGGTCTTCGGCGACCTGCTGAAGGATCTCGACAAGCACGTGGCGGCCTTCGCCAAGGAGCTCGAATACGACCTCCAGGGCCGCAAGCTCGTCATGGACAGCCTGTGGATCAACATCCTGCCGCCCGGCGGCATCCACACCTCGCACATCCACCCGCATTCGGTGATCAGCGGCACCTATTACGTGACGATCCCGGAGGGGGCGAGCGCCCTCAAGCTCGAGGACCCGCGCCTCGGCTTCATGATGGCGGCCCCGCCCCGCAAGGCCAAGGCCAAGCCCGAAAACCGGCAGTTCGCCTACATGAAGCCGGCGCCCGGCACGGTGCTGCTGTGGGAAAGCTGGCTGCGCCACGAGGTGCCCCTGAACGAGGCCGAGAGCGAACGCATCAGCATCAGCTTCAACTACGCCTGGCAGTAGCGTCCCGGGCTTGGGGACGGCAGCTCCCCGGGAGCGGAAAAGGGAAAATAAACGCCTCGTTTCCGGCGACAGGGCCTGTAGCTCTGCGCTAGAACAGCATCATGACGATGCCCCGCGACGACGACACCCTTTTCGATGCCCTTCTCGCCCGCGACCCGGCCTATGACGGGTTCGCCTATGTGGGCGTGAAGACCACAGGGATCTTCTGCCGGCTGACCTGCCCGGCCCGCAAGCCGAAGCGCAGCAATGTCGTGTTCTTCTCCTGCCGGGATGCCGCTCGGGATGCCGGGTTCCGCCCGTGCCTGCGCTGCAAGCCTCTGGCCGTCGCCCGGCCCGTGAGCGGCGCCCTCGAGGCCCTGAAGGACAGGATCAAGGACGAGCCGGACAGGCGGTGGAGCGCCGCGGACCTGAAGGCGCTCGGCTATGACCCCTCCACCGTGCGCCGGGCCTTCCAGCGGGAATACGGCGTCACCTTCGTTCAGTATGCCCGCTCGCAACGGCTTGGGCAGGCCGTCAACCGGCTGCAGCAGGGCGGCACCGTGCTCGATGCGCAGCTCGACGCCGGCTACGAATCCGGCAGCGGCTTCCGCGACGCGATCACCAGACTCATCGGCGATGCGCCGGTTCGCACGACGGCCCGCCGGATCCTCACTGCCCAATGGCTCGACACGCCCATCGGCGCCATGCTGGCGGTGGCGGACGATGCGGGCGTGCACCTGCTGGAATTCGCCGAGCGCAAGGCCCTGCCGAGCGAGATCAAACGCCTGCACGAGCGCGTCGGCGCCATCGCCTTCGGCCGGCATGCGATGCTCGATGCGCTCGCCGAGCAGGTCGGGCGATACTTCGCAGGGCGGCTCGCGGCATTCTCCATCCCGATCGCCCAGAAGGGCACGGATTTCGAGGCATCGGTCTGGGCAGCCCTGCAGCAGATCCCGATCGGGCAGACGCGCAGCTACGGCGAGCTTGCGCGGGAGATGAACCGCCCCGAAGCGGCTCGCGCCGTTGCGCGGGCGAACGGCGCCAATCAGATCGCGATCGTCGTTCCCTGCCATCGGGTGATCGGCGCCGACGGGTCGATGACCGGCTATGGCGGCAAGATCTGGCGCAAGCAGTGGCTCCTCGAGCATGAGCGGCGCATGGCGCAAACGAGTTCTCAATCCTGAGGTTGCAGATGTCCGATCAAGTGTCGAAAGCCCAGACGTTCAAGGCTCTCCACGTTCCAGGAAGGCCCGTCATCCTTTTCAACATCTGGGATGCCGGCAGCGCCAAGGCCGTTGCGGCAAGCGGCGCGCAGGCGCTCGCGACCGGCAGCTGGTCGGTGGCGGCGGCGCATGGCTTCAAGGACGGGGAATACATGCCCTTCGATCTCGCCATCGCCAATCTGGAGCGCATCGTCGCGGCCAGCGATCTGCCGGTGACGATCGATCTGGAGAGCGGCTATGGCGCCGATCCCGAGGCGGTCGGCGCATGCGTTGCCCGCGTGTTGCAAGCCGGCGCGATCGGTTGCAACCTCGAGGACAGTTCTCGGGAGACCACACCTTTGCGCGCGATCTCCGAACAGGCGGCGCGGCTCAGGGGGGCACGGCAAGCAGCCGGCAGGCTGGGCATTCCTGCCTTCCTCAACGCGCGCACCGACGTATTCCTCGTGGCTCCGGCCGATGCGCATGAAGGCCTCGTTGCGGAAGCCCTCGAACGCGGACGTGCCTATGCCGATGCCGGCGCGGACGGCTTCTTCGTGCCGGGCCTCGTCAACGAAGCGCTGATCGCGCGTGTCGTCGAAGGCTCGCCTCTGCCGGTCAATGTCATGGCGAATGCATCGACACCCTCCGCCGCAAGGCTCGCGGAGCTGGGCGTCGCCCGCATCAGCCACGGGCCCGGTCCCTACCGGATGATGATGAAGGCGCTCGAAAACGCCGCTCGGGAGGCCCTGCTCTAGCGCGCCTTCTCGATCTTCGGCAGGAAATAGGCGAGCAGTCCGATCGCCGGCAGGAACGAGCACAGCTTGTAGACGGTCTCGATGCTCGTCATGTCGGCGAGCTGCCCCAACGCGGCGGCTCCAAGGCCGCCCATGCCGAAGGAGAGGCCGAAGAACAGGCCGGCAATCATGCCGACGCGCCCGGGCACGAGCTCCGTGGCATAGACGAGGATGGCCGAGAAGGCGGAGGCCAGGACCACGCCGATGATGATGCTCAGCACCGCCGTCCAGAACAGGTTGGCATAGGGCAGCAGCAGCGTGAAGGGCAGGACGCCGAGGATCGAGATCCAGATCACGTAGCGCCGGCCGATCCTGTCGCCGACAGGGCCGCCGAGCAGCGTGCCGGCCGCCACGGCGCCGAGGAAGATGAACAGATAGATCTGCGCATCCTGCACCGACACCTGGAACTTCGAGATCAGGAAGAAGGTGTAATAGCTGGTGAGCCCGGCCATGTAGAAGTTCTTCGAGAAGACGAGGATCATCAGGATCGTGATCGAGGCCACGACGCGCCCGCGCGACAGGGTCGATCGCGTTTCCGCCGCCTTGGGCTTGGCCCGCAGCTCCACGAGCCTCGCCTGGTACCAGCGCCCGACCGCGAACAGGATCAGCATGGCCAGAAGCGCCACGGCGGAGAACCAGGCGATGCTGCCCTGGCCGAACGGCACGACGATGAAGGCCGCAAGCAGCGGCCCCAGCGCCGTTCCCGCATTGCCGCCGACCTGGAACACCGACTGTGCCAGGCCGTGGCGGCCGCCGGAGGCCATGCGGGCGACACGGGAGGATTCGGGATGAAAGACCGACGAGCCCATGCCCACGAGGGCCGCGCCCAGAAGCAGCAGCGGATAGGAATGCGCCTGCGAGAGCGTGAGCAGGCCGACGAGCGTGAAGCCCATTCCTACGACGAGGGAGAAAGGCTGCGGCTTGCGGTCCGTGAGGGTGCCGACGAGGGGCTGGAGCAGCGAGGCGGTCAGCTGGAAGGTCAGCGTCAGAAGCCCGATCTGGCCGAAGTCCAGGCGGTAGGAATCCTTGAGGATGGGGTAGATCGCAGGGAGCAGCGACTGGATCAGGTCGTTCAGCATGTGCGAGACGCTGATCGCCGCCAGGATAGGGACGGCAACCCGCTCTGCCGGAGAGGTCACGGGTGCAGCGGACAGGGCGGGCGATTTGGTATCCATCGGGCGTTCTTTGTTTTGCGGCAGGGCTTGGCCCGGCAGGAAGGCGTTTCCGATTCTCCTATAGACCAGATTGCGCTCCTGATCTTCTTCCCATCCTGCAGGGCAGGGTTACGGGGCCGGAAGGGCGGAGTCCTCAAGCCAGGCTGCGGACAGGAGCGATACTTTGTACCACACAGGCCACAACTTTTCCCCAATTGCCGTCTAGGAGCGGATTTCTAGGCATAAGTCCTTCAAGGACAAAAATCATAAGAACAAGGGGCATTTCATGTCGCAAGCTACGGCCTATGAGCAGTTCATGCTCGAGCTGGTGAACCGTGAGCGCGCCAAGACCGGCGCTCAACCGCTCGCCTTCAACGGCGATCTCAACGACTCGGCGGATTCGCACAGCAACTGGATGATCACGGCGGACGTCTTCTCGCACACGGGTTCGGGGGGCTCGACCCCGCACCAGCGGATGGCCGGCACCGGCTATAGCTTTACGGGATCCTGGAGCTCGGCCGAGAACATCGCCTGGGTCAGCCTGCGCTCCCCCGCCGGGCTGCAGGACGAGGTCGAGCTCCTGCACACGAACCTGATGAACAGCCCGGGCCACAAGGCCAACATCCTGAACGGAGCCTACCGCGAGATCGGCATCGGCTTTCAGACCGGGGCCTATCAAACCTGGGACGCCGCCTTCGTCACGCAGAATTTCGCCCGCTCCGGCACGAAGGTCTTTCTCACCGGCGTGACCATGGACGATAAGGATGGCGACCGCTTCTACGATATCGGCGAGGGCCTCGGCGGCCTCACGGTGACGGCGGTGAGCGCGGCCGGCACCCGGTACAGCACCGCCTCGCAGAGCGGCGGCGGCTACACGCTGGCGCTCGATCCCGGCACCTATACGGTGACGTTCTCGGGCGGCGGCTATGCATCGGTGACCAAGCAGGTGACGATCGGCGCTGCGAACGTGAAGCTCGATCTCATCGATCCCACAGGCGGCACGACCACCAGCAGCACGATCAACGGCACGGCCGCGGCCAATACGCTCTCCGGCACGTCGGCTGCCAACACGATCAAGGGACTGGGCGGAAACGACAGGCTGTTCGGCAAGTCCGGCAACGACAAGCTTTATGGCGGCACGGGACATGACGGGCTCGTCGGCGACAGCGGCAATGACCGGCTCTATGGTGAAAGCGGCAAGGACAGGCTCAACGGGAGCAGCGGCAACGACATCCTGAGCGGCGGCTCCGATGCGGACGTCTTCCGCTTCGCCGGCAAGTGGGGCGCCGACAAGATCACCGACTTCAGGAACGGAACCGACCGCATCGACCTGCGCGGCAACGGCCTGAGCTTCGGTGAACTCAGCATCGCCCGAGGCCATGGCGACAGCGACGGCCGGGCAGACGACGTGATCATCAGGGCCGATGGCCAGTCGATCGCGCTGCTCAACGTCAAGGTCTCGCTGATCGGCGCCTCGGACTTCCTGTTCTGAGCCGCGTCGCGACTGCACGAAAAAGGCGGGCCTTGTGCCCGCCTTTTTCGTGGTTGGGGGCCGTTACTCGGCGGCGGCGAGCACCGTCTCTCCCGCGGGAGCACGCTTCTCGATGGCCCCGTCATAGACGGACTGATCGAGAATGCGCTCCTCCTTCGCCACGAGCACGGGCACGAGAACCTGGCCGGTGACGTTCGTCATCGTGCGCATCATGTCCACCACGCGGTCGATGGCGATGATGTAGCCGATGCCTTCGAGCGGCAGGCCGGCCGTGCTCAAGGTGAGCGTCAGCATCACGATGGAGGTGCCGGGAACGCCGGCGGTGCCGAGCGAGCCAAGCACGGCCGTGAGTCCGATCAGCACATACTGCGTCAGCGTCAGGTCGAGCCCGAAATACTGCGCGATGAAGATCGACGCGATGGCGGGATAGATCGCGCCGCACCCGTCCATCTTCACGTTGGCGCCGAGCGGAACCGCGAAGCTGGCATAGCTCTGCGGCACACCGAGCTTTTCAACCGCAACCCGGAGGGACATCGGCAGGGTAGCGAGGCTCGATGAGGTCGCGAAGGCCATCTGCATCGCCGGCAGGGCGCCCCGGAAGAAGCGGCCCGGCTTCAGGCCATGCAGCTTGAGCAGGCCGCCATAGACCACGATGATGTGGAACAGGCAGGCGAGGTACATGGCGGCGATGAACTTAGCCAAAGGCAGGAGCGAGGACAGGCCGTAACGCCCGACAACCCAGGCGATGAGGCCGAAGGTGCCGATGGGCGTGAGCTGCAGCACCCAGCGGGTGATGCGGAACACGAGCGCCGCGCCCTGATCGACGAGGCCGCGCAGGCCTGCGGTCTTCTCGCCGAGGGAGACGAGCGCAGCGCCCAGGATGCCGGAGAAGAACAGCACCTGCAGCACGTTGGTGTCGGCCATGGCCTTGATCGGGTTCGTCGGCACGATGCCGATCAGAACCTCCAGCGGCGACGGAATCGTGCGGGGCTTCACCTCACCGAGCGGCAGGTTCGACAGGCCGAGGCCCGGATCGATCAGGTGGCCGAACGCGATGCCCACCAGCACGGCGATGGCGGAGGTGGCGACGAACCAGAACAGGGTGCGCAGACCGAGCCGCGCCACGTTGCCCGCTTCCGCGAGCCTCGCCACGCTGGAGGTGATGGTGAAGAACACGAGCGGGATGACGATCATCCGCACGAGGTTCAGATAGATGTCGCCGAGCGGCTTGAACCAGACGGCTGCCTGCTCTCCGGCGAGAATGCCTGCGAGGATGCCGAGGCCGAAGCCTACGGCAACCCGCTGCCAGAGCGGGCGAGAAAACCACGCTTTTATCATGTGGATTGACCCATATTTACGTTTGTGCGCGCAAAATAGCTGCCGGCGCTGCCGGGCACAAATGTCGCAGGCGCAGGGCTGAGGCTGTCTGCGTGCATGGATGGCGGCTCACAATGGTGTGTGGCCGGTTGCGGTCGAGGAACGCGGGTCCATCTCCAGGCCTTGTTCGACCGCAACAGGACCAGCGAAGACCTTATGGCTTCATCGCGTCTCGGCTTTCGCCGGACCGGAATGTCGCTCCTGCTGCTGGCCGCCGGCAGCGTCGGCGCGGCGGCTCAGCCCGCCTCCCCTCTACCGGCTCTCACGCCCGACATCCGGCGGATCGAGGAGACGGTGGAGCGGGCGAAGGAGTTGCCGAACCTCCGCTCGCTCATCGTCTCCCATAACGGAACCGTCGTGACGGAACAGGCGCTCGGTGGGACCAGGCTGGACCGGCCGACGAACATCAAGTCAGCCTCCAAGACCATCATGTCGGCGCTGGTCGGCATCGCCATCGACCGCGGGATCCTCGACGGCGTCGACCAGCGGGTCGCATCGATCCTCGACCGGAGCATCCCGCCGGACGCCGATCCGCGCGTGAGGCAGATCACCGTCGGGCATCTGCTCTCCATGCAGGCCGGGCTGGAGCGCACCTCGGGCCGCAATTACGGCGCCTGGATCAGCAGCGGCAACTGGGTTCGCTTCGCCCTCTCGCGGCCGTTCGTGGACGAGCCCGGCGGTCGCATGCTCTATTCCACCGGCAGCACGCATCTTCTCTCCGCAGCGCTCACGCGCGCCTCGAAGCGCAGCACCCTGGAGCTTGCCCGCGAATGGCTCGGCGAGCCGCTCGACATCAGCATCGCGCCCTGGACCAGGGATCCGCAGGGCATTTATCTCGGCGGCAACGAGATGGCCCTCTCACCCCGCGCGCTTCACCGCTTCGGCGAGATGGTTCGCCAGGGCGGGATCGTCGACGGCAAGCGCGTGGTGTCGGAGAACTGGATCAGGGAATCCTGGACGCCGCGCACGGCCTCCCCCTTCACCGGGGACGCCTATGGCTACGGCTGGTTCATCCGCGACATGCGCGGGCACAAGGCCTATTACGCCTGGGGCTTCGGCGGGCAGATGCTCTACGTCATCCCGAGTCTCGGGCTGACGGTCACGATGACCTCGGATCCCACCGAGCCCTCGCGCGAGGACAACCATATCGGCCAGCTTCACGCGCTCGTCGCCGACGGCATCGTTCCGGCTCTTCTGCCGAAACAGGAGGATAGGACCGGCCGCTTGGAAACCGAGCAATCCGCAGCTCCCGAGAAACCGCTTTAGGCGCCCGACCTCTCCTGAAAGGCTGGCTCATGGGCCGCCTTGGGCCTGCTGGGACTGCTTACATTTTCTCGCCGGGCAATCGGCTGGCCTGCGTCACCCATGCGACGAACTGAGCCTCATCGAGGCGATCGTGCTCACGGATGTCGAGGTAACGCACTTCCTTCTGCTTTGACTCGCCGGGAGGCACAGGATCGAGCGACGTGCCGCGGAAGAAAGCCACCTTGATGTATTTCGCGAAGCAATGAAAGCTGAGGAACCATCCCTGGCCTTCAACACCGTAGAACGGCGAGTTCCATTTGACGGCTTTGCTCACGTTCGGAACGGTGCGCGAGATGAGCGCGTCCATGCGGCGCCCGACATCGCTCTTCCAACCCGGCATGGCGGCGATATAGGCCTGCACGGGGGCATCGCCATAGCCTTTCGCGATCTGCGGGTTGCCGCCCGACAGAAGAACCGGCTGGGCCGCCTTCGCAGCGACCGGCTCCGCCTCGACCGCCGCTGTAACCTTCATCGGTATCTTCGAAGGCCTTTTGAGCGCAGGGTCGGTCATTGGATCACCCCCGTTGGTGACGAGCGAACGTGCTTCAAATGAAAAAGGCGGGCTTCGGAGCCCGCCTTTCGAAGTCTCTTAGTTGTCCAGGAAGCTCCGCAGCTTCCGGCTCCGCGAGGGGTGCTTCAGCTTGCGCAGGGCCTTGGCCTCGATCTGGCGGATGCGCTCGCGGGTCACCGAGAACTGCTGGCCGACCTCCTCGAGGGTGTGGTCGGTGTTCATGCCGATGCCGAAGCGCATGCGCAGCACGCGCTCCTCGCGGGGCGTGAGCGAGGCGAGAACCCGGGTCGTGGTCTCGCGCAGGTTCGACTGGATCGCCGCGTCGATGGGAAGGACGGCATTCTTGTCCTCGATGAAATCGCCGAGATGCGAATCCTCCTCGTCGCCGATCGGCGTCTCGAGGGAGATCGGCTCCTTGGCGATCTTGAGAACCTTCCGCACCTTCTCCAGCGGCATGGCGAGCTTCTCGGCCAGTTCCTCCGGGGTCGGCTCGCGGCCGATCTCGTGCAGCATCTGGCGCGAGGTGCGGACGATCTTGTTGATCGTCTCGATCATGTGCACCGGAATGCGGATCGTGCGGGCCTGGTCGGCGATCGAACGGGTGATCGCCTGCCGGATCCACCAGGTGGCATAGGTCGAGAACTTGTAGCCGCGCCGGTACTCGAACTTGTCCACAGCCTTCATGAGGCCGATATTGCCCTCCTGGATCAGGTCCAGGAACTGGAGGCCGCGGTTCGTGTACTTCTTGGCGATGGAGATCACGAGGCGCAGGTTGGCCTCGATCATCTCCTTCTTCGCCTGGCGCGCCTCGCGCTCGCCCTTCTGCACCATCATGACGATGCGGCGGAACTCCTGGATCTCCAGGCCGGTCTCGCTCGCCAGATTGTGGATCTGCTCGCGCAGGTCGTGGATCTGGTCCTTCGCCTTGGCGACGAAGTCCTTCCAGCCCTTGCCGCCGAGCTTGGAGACGCGCAGCACCCACTTGGGATCGAGTTCCCAGCCCTGGTAGTGCTTGAGGAACTCCTCGCGGGCGACGCCGTGGCTCTCGGCCAGGCGCATCAGGCGGCCCTCATGGGAGATGAGGCGCTTGTTGATGTCGTAGAGCTGCTCGACCAGGGCCTCGATGCGGTTGTTGTTCAGCGACAGCGACTTCACGGCCGCCACGATGTCGCTCTTCAGCGCCTTGTACTTGCGCTCCTGGGCCGGGGTCAGCTGCTTGTTCTGCATGCGCTGCTCCACATGCTCGACCTGCAGGCGGCGCAGCTTCTTGTAGTTGTCGGCGATGGAGTCGAAGGTCTCGAGAACGCGCGGCTTCAGCTCGGCCTCCATGGCCGAGAGCGAAACGTTGTTCTCCAGATCGTCCTCGTCCATGTCGCCCTCGGGCGGGGTCATGCCCTCCTCGCCCTCGACCGGCTCCTCGTCGCCCTCGCCTTCGAGGGCATCCACCTTGGGCGCGCCCTTGCCGTCCGGGCCCGCATAGGTGGCCTCGAGATCGATGATGTCGCGCAGGAGCACCCGGCCCTCGACGAGCTCGTCGCGCCAGATGATGATGGCCTGGAAGGTCAGCGGGCTCTCGCAGAGGCCCGCGATCATGGCCTCGCGGCCGGCCTCGATGCGCTTGGCGATGGCGATCTCGCCTTCGCGGGAGAGAAGCTCCACCGAGCCCATCTCGCGCAGGTACATGCGCACGGGATCGTCCGTGCGGTCGGTGGGTTCCTTGGCCGTGGTCTCGCGGACGGCCACGGCGCGCCCCTGCGAGGCCTCGACGAGGTCGCCGCCCTCGGCTTCCTCCTCCTCGGCCTCGGGCTGCGCGCCCTCGTCCGCCTCTTCCGACTCGACGACGTTGATGCCCATCTCGGAGAGCTGGCTGTAAACGTCCTCGATCTGGTCCGAGGTGAACTCCTCGGGAGGCAGCACCTCGTTCAGTTCGTCGATGGTCACATAGCCGCGCTTCTTCGCGAGCTTGATCATTCGCTTGACGGCGGCATCGGTCAGGTCGAGCAGAGGCCCATCGCCCTGCTGCTCGGTCGTCGTCGTATCGCCTTCGTCGCCGCCGGTTGTCTTCGTCGCCATGCTTTGCTCAACTCCAGCGCCCCGCCCGTCCCCCCTACAGGACCTGCGCTGCGCGAAAGGGCAGCGAGCCTTGAGGGCTGCGCCACCCGAAATTCATTGCCAACTATAAACAGTCAATCGCTTGACCAACCGTTAACCATCCCCTGCCCAAGCTGCGGCAGCCGCCCTGCCTGCCGCACCCTGAAACCAGGACCGTCAGTGACCCCCCTGGATCCCTGCATTGTCCGTATCGGCCTCGGCACCCTCGACGGAGGACAGCTGGTTCTGGACCTCCCGCAGCCAGGCGAGATTGGCCTCGTTGTCCTCTTCGGCGAGCGCGCGCTCGGCTGCTCGAAGCTCGCTATGTAACGTGCGCGCGCGGCGATGCAAGGTGATGGCTTGCCTCAATGCGTCCTCAAGACGCAACGGATCCGCGTGAGGATCCAGCATCCACCGGTCGCCGGGACGGACCAGGCCACTCAGCCTGTCGGCCGCTTGGGTCAGGCCGGCCCGCTCCAGCCGGGCCCTCATGACCGTGGCATCGGCCGGTTCGCCGCTCGCCGCTCCATCGAGCAGGAGACTGCGCACCATTTGGGTGGACCGGCCCTCAAGTTCAAGATCTGCAAGGGTTTCCGCGTGATTTTGGATGAGTTCCGGGTGGACCAGGAAGGTGCAGAGGATCACGGCCTCCCGTGGGCTCTCGGCCGTGCTGCCGGCAAAAAGCGGGTTGCGGGCGAGCAGCGGCGACACGCTCAGGCGGGCGCTCGGCGTCGTGGGCTGCGGCTTCTGGAAATCCCGCCGCCCGCCTCCCCCCTGACGGTTGAAGCGGCCCGGCCGGAGGTCGGGGCTCAGGGCCGCAAGCCGGCCTTGAACCTCCTCCCGGTAATATTTCTTGAGGGTCTCGTCGCGAATCAGTGCCAGTGATTCGCGCAGGCGCCGCTCCAGGGCGGCCCGCCGCTCGGGCGTGTCGAGGGGTCCAGCCTCGAGTTCGCGCGTCCAGAGCACGTCCACCAGCGGCCGGGCTGCGGCGAGCACCCGCTCCACGGCAGCGTTCCCGCCGGCGCGGGCAAGATCGTCCGGGTCCTGCCCGTCGGGCAGCATGGCAAAGCGCAGGGACTTTCCCGGTGCGAGGTTCGGCAGGGCCACCTCGAGCGCCCGGTAGGCGGCCCGCTGGCCGGCCTTGTCGCCGTCGAAGCAGAGGATCGGCTCGTCCGCGAGGCGCCAGAGCAGGGTGAGCTGATCCTCCGTGAGCGCCGTTCCCAGCGGCGCCACCGCGTGGGGGAAGCCTGCAACGCTCAGGGAGATCACGTCCACATAGCCTTCGACCGCAATCACCGTGCCCCGGTCGTGGGCGGGCTGGCGGGCGAGGTGGTAGTTGTAGAGGAGCCGGCCCTTGTTGAAGAGCGGCGTATCGGGGGAGTTGAGGTACTTGGCCGGCACGTCGGCGCTCATGGCCCGCCCGCCGAAGGCGACGACCCGGCCGCGCAGGTCGCAGATCGGGAACATCACCCGGTCGCGGAAGCGGTCATAGGGAACCTTCACGTCCTCGCCGGCGATCAGGAGACCCGCCTCCTCCATCATCTCGATGGGCACGCCCTTCCCGGCCAGATGATCGCGCAGGGCATAGCGCTCGGGCGGCGCATAGCCGATGCGGAAGCGTTCTTGGGTCTCGCGGCTCAAGGATCGGCCCGCGAGATAGTCGCGCGCCTTGGCTCCGAGGCGCCCCTGGAGGGAGGCCTCGAAGAACGCCGCCGCCATCTCCATCACGTCGTAGAGGCTCTTGCGCTTGACCTCCTCCTGCCGGTCCTCCCGCGAGAGCTTGGGGAGCGGCACCCCTGCCTCGCCGGCGAGCCGCTCCACCGCTTCGGGGAAGGACAGCCCCTCCGTCTCCATTAGGAAGGTGAAGATGTCGCCGTGCTTGCCGGAGGAGAAGCAGTGGTAGAACTGCTTCTGGTCGTTGACGTAGAAGCTCGGCGTCTTCTCCGCATTGAAGGGCGAGAGCCCCTTCCATTCCCGCCCAGCCTTCTTCAGGCGCACGCGCTTGCCGACGACGGCCGAAACCGGCAGCCGGGCGCGGATCTCTTCCAAAATCTGGGGCGGGTAGCGCACGAAGCTTTGCTCTCCAAACCTGTTCCATAACGTAGGGCAAGGCGGGTGCAGGGGAAAAACGGAACGGCCAAGCTCGCCTGTGCCCGCAATCCACAGGCAAAGCCGCCTCCGACGTACTCACTTCTGGTTCATGACCACCGCGCCCGGCGTACCCCGCCCGCCACAGCAAGAGCTTTTTAGTTTTATGAAACAAAATTCCTGAGTGACCCGGTCTGGCATTTCAAAAATATTAAATCCCAGGGGCAATTTTAGTCGCATTGCGTAGACGATAACGAATTTATTTCTGGAGCAGAGACGATGCCTGCTGTCACAACGACTGCACCCACGGGCGATGTTTATGTCGATAGCCTCCTCGGTGATCTGAAATGGGCGGTCAGCAACCTCACCTATAGCTTTCCGACGGGCGGCTCCCTTTACGGCACGCCCTACGGTTCGAATGAGCCGCTCACGGAGTTCGGCACTCTCAATCTCATCCAGCAGGCAACGGTCCACACCGCCCTTTCCATATATGCCGCCGTGGCGAACCTCACCTTTGCCGAGATCGCCGAGACCTCGACAACGCACGCCGATCTGCGTTTTGCGCAATCCGACGCGCCTGGCACCGCCTGGGCCTATTTTCCCTCCACGGCCGCCGAGGGCGGCGATTCCTGGTTCAACAAGACGAGCGGCTGGTACAGCGCCCCGAGCAAGGGCAACTACGCCTACCTGACCTTCCTGCACGAGATCGGCCATGCTTTGGGTCTGGAGCATCCGCACGAGAGCGGCATGCCGCTCGACCGGGACTCGCTCGAGTACACGGTGATGAGCTACCGCTCCTACACGGGCGCCTCCACCACCGGCGGCTACGTCAACGAGA
>NZ_JAAAXJ010000029.1 GCF_009910705.1 Microvirga arsenatis | reverse complement strand
CGGCTGGAAGACGCTGACACAAGCGTCAGCCCCGAAGGAGACGATTGACCTCGCCGCCTGACCCAATACGATGTTCATGCCGGAGATCGCGCCACCCGAATTTCAACACAGCTCGCGACGGCACCCGGGCGAAGCTCATCAACCTTAAGGCTCAAGAGGGCTATGACAGCCTCTCATGTTGGAAGCTGACAAAGCCCCTTCAGGTCAAAGGCCTGCCCGTGGTCGGCGTCTGTGCTTATGAGGAGGACGACCTCATCAAGGCACAGCACCCGGGCTATTATTGGCGTGGGCCCGGAACCTCACCTGGCGTGCAGCTCATGCTCCTCACCTCAGCCCGTCCGGAGGCTGCAAAGGCTTGGTGGAAGAAGGTCGGCTACTCAGAGAGCGGTCCAAAGATCGAGGCATCCTCAGACCAAGAGGGCGTTACCGAGATCAGGTGCAGCGACTACGACGTCAAGGGCTAGGCGCGAGGTGAATCACGCGCGTCAAATTCCCTCTGTCGGGACAACCTCACGGATCCGCAAACAAGCCTCCAGCTGCCGGTAAATGAAATTCTCCCTTCAGAACGTCGCACACCCAACGACCTCCTGGCCGGGACTTGGCTGGGATTTTTTACTCGCGACCCAATGCTAAGGGGAATTTGACGCGCCCCGGAAAGAGGTAGCTACTGGACTGACGCGCCTGCAAGCCCAGCGAGACTGATTGAGGATCAACTCGGAAACCAATCCGATTGCGCTGCCAACATCGCTCTGGAGGACCATTTCGGCGAGGTGTTCCGGTCTCTTGAGGGAGCGATCGGTCCGGACCCGGACCTTGAGCTCTGACGAAGCGGCAGTTTGCCAGTTGGAACCCAACCCACCTGATATAGTTGTCAAAGTGTCCAGTGAGTGGTATATGTAATACGACAACTGCCGCCTCGGGAGGTGCCCATGGCAGCCTTAGTGAATGCCAGTCGAACTAAGAAGCCGGATCGTTTAAAGGATATCGGGACAAGAACGGCTGGGTTCGTTGTCACGGAACTTCGCTCCCACACTGAGCTCTCGGCCGAGCTTGCCCGTGTCATTGAGGGTATCGGACAGGTTCTAGAGCGCGCGATTGAAATTTCCGGCGAACCTCAAAAGTTGGCTCTACTCTCGCGTGCGGTGAAGGGGTTCGACGCGGCTATTAACGCTCCGGTCAATTCCGCCGACCTGGTCAGCATCCTGAGCTCATCCACCGATGTGGGGGCACTCGCCAAGGCTCTGACGGCTGCCGCTTCGGACCCTGTGGTAGCGAAACTCGACCCTACCGCCGAGCTGGTCGCAGCAGGTGCCGCCCGGAAGGCTGAGCTAATTAACCTGGCAGGCGGTCTATTTTCGCTGCAAAACGTGGTCTCGCTGCTGAAAATCACCAGGCAAGCAATCGAGAAGCGCCGCAAAGCAGGAACGATTATCGCGGTCAGAACCGGGGACGATTACCGGTACCCGGCCTGCCAATTCACCCAAGATGGCATGGTCGAAGGCCTCGACATGGTCCTGAAGGAAATGCCAGTGCGGGCCGATTGGATGCGGCTCGAATGGCTTCTAACCCCGGATGAAGCCCTCGATGGCCTTTCTCCGCTTGAGGCTCTCAAGAAGGGACAGCTCGAGGATGTCTTAGACGTCGCCCGGGCGCAGGGAGCCGAGTAAGCTAACCGTGCCTCCCCATGCTACGCCTCCTCTTCCGCCCGCTTGGCTGAACTCCAGTAAACTGCCCGTCGAAGTCGTCTCGGCGGGCACATCACTGTTCCGGGTTCATCGACACACGTTTGATCCGGTCTTTTTCGGCCCTGGTGCTGGTAAGCCCGCAGCATACCGGTTTGATGCACCGAATGGCGAATATGGGGTCCTCTATATCGGCTTCGAGTTGGAAAGTGCGTTCGTAGAAACTCTCCTCAGAAACCCTGCTGTTCGGCTGGTCAGTCAATCTGAAATTGACGAACGGCACTGGACTGAATTTCAGACAACGAGAGAGCTGCGCCTTGCCATGATGCATGGAAACGGGTTGTCGACCATGGGCGCAACAGCGATTGTCACATCCGGCGGGTACCCGCGTTCCCGGGCGTGGTCACATGCGATCTGGTCCCATCCAGATTCCGTAGACGGCATCGCTTATCAGTCAAAACATGACCCTGAACGGAAGTGCATCGCTCTCTTCGACCGGGCAGCGGATGCCATCAATCTGCATAACGGTCCGCAACCGTTCAACACATCCTGGATAGCCGAAACTCTCAAACATTATGGTAAGGGCTTGGATGTCAGCTGACTGAAGGCCACAGCCGATAGCCGGCCGATTTATCCGGCCAGTCGGAGGACAACGGGGGATCGGTGCCGGCTGCTCCGGGAATTTATCGTATGCTCCCGGACGCGATCTGGGTGAAATTCGAACAGTCCTCGATGGCGCCAGCCGATCCGTGGGATGGTGGATATCGCTGTGGCAGTGCGGTCAGTATTTCCCGATGGGCCACCTACGAGGCGTTAGGGAAAAGCGGACGAAGAACCGGAAGACGACGGACGAAGCGCCGGAGCTATGCCCAAGAGAGGCAGGAAAAAAGCCGGGGAGGGGCTGAAAGGATGGCGGCGCTTACACGAGCAAAGGCCAGGGAAGCAGGTCGTCATTACACCGATGGTGATGAAAATGCGGGGCGGAATTTCATGGGCAGTGGCCGGAAATGCGCGACGGGGCAAAACGCGCGACGCGGAAAATCGCGACGGAATGGGTGGATTGGGGACGTGTGAGGGGGCGCGGTGATTGTCCAGACATGAGAAGGGAGCCACATGGCCCCTTAGTCCTCGCTTATGTCAGAGTGAGCCTTACCGGACCCTGCTTGAAAAGCCCAACATTCGTTTCGCCAAATCGGAAGTTGACACGCGGAACGGTGTCATTACGCCCCGGTGTGTCGAGAGCCATAATTCACAGGAACTGAAGCTAGATACCATCTACGGGTTGAGTTTGGCAGCCGGTGAAGAGCCTGTCCGAACCGGCGCTCCTCTCGCCCTTGTCGACACAATGAAACACTTTGCGAGTCGGACTTTCGATAAGCCATGTGTGGACGGCGCCTGCGTGGCAAGGGGTTTTTGCGTTTTGACGATCTGGTCGTGGGCAGCCATGTGTTCGGCCTTGTGATGCGGCCTCATGACCGCGGGCCTTGATGAAGTTCGCGGATCAGGTCCCCAACATTTATGCTGCGTCTGAACGCAACGGCTTATCACGGGTTTGTCTGATCCCCGGCTCGACCGGTTCGTCATCACACCATCACCACCTCCACCAACCTTGCAAACTCCTCATCCGGCTCCTGGGAGCAGCTTATGCGGCCGCAGCGCGGTAACCCTGGTTGCCCTGCAAGACGGCCCAGGCGACCCGAGCCAACTTGTTGGCAATGGCGACCTTGACGATGCCGGCTGGACGGCGGGCCAAGAGCGCGTTGATCCATCCCGCAGCCGCTGAGGCTTTGCCGCGGGCATGCCGCAAGAGTGTCGTGGCCCCGAGCACCAGAAGCCGGCGCAGATATCGATCCCCTTGTTTGGAGATGTGCCCGAGCCGCACCTTTCCGCCTGTCCCACTCTGGCGTGGCACCAAGCCGATCCAGGCCGCCAAGTGCCGGCCCGAGCGGAAGGAGCCCGGATCCGAAATGGTGGCCGCAATCGCGCTGGCCGTAATGATGCCGACGCCGGGGATCGTCTCCAGGCGTTGGCTTACCTCATTCGTGCGATGCCAGGCCAGGATCTCCTGCTCGACCTCAGTGATCCGAACATGGGCCTCCTCAAGTTGCGCGATGATCAGCCGGATGCAGCGCCACGCCAGCTCCGGCAAGGCTGCCCCTCGGGCCTTCTCGGCCACTTCCCGGAGCTTGGGGACGCTCGGCAGCCCTTGGGGAGCAATGATGCCGTATTCGGCCAGATGACCACGCAGAGCATTGACCAGCATGGTCCGCTGCCGCACGAGCAGCTCGCGGGTGCGGTGGAGCATCAGCACGGCCTGCTGCTCTGGGCTTTTGATGGCCACAAAGCGCATGGTCGGGCGGGTCACGGCCTCGCAAATGCCGGCAGCATCAAGGGCATCGCTCTTGCCGCGTTTGATATAAGGCTTCACGTAAGCCGCAGGCATGAGCCGGACCTCGTGCCCGAGGGCCGCCAGTTCCCGCGCCCAGAAGTGAGCGGTGGAACACGCCTCCATGCCGATCAGGCAGGGCGGCAAGCGCCGGAAGAAGCCGATGAGCTCGCCTCGGCGGAGCTGCCGGCGGATCAGAACCTGTCCATCCTGATCAATGCCGTGGACCTGGAAGACGTGCTTGGCGAGGTCGAGACCAACAGTCGTGACATGCATTGGAGTGGCTCCCTGTCTGGCGCTGAGGCAATCACCCTACCTCATAGGGCACTGCCGGGAGCAGGCGCCGTCCACTCCATCATTTATAGTACCGGGTAATTTGTCATTTTGAAGTGTTCGGAAGCTTTCAGGGCGGGTGCCTGTCTCACCCTAACCCTAGCTTCGCCAAGGATGGGGATTGCGGCGAGCAAAGGTTCAATGGTGTTCCGGCCGCTCTGTGAACTCGAGAACAGCGTTCGGGCTCGTTGTCGAGTAACCGCTGATCTCGCATGAATTTTTGGCGCGCTGCGGTGACGCTCCCCGAAGAATGATACGGCCATTCGAATAGGTCCCAGTGACCCGATACGGTGCAGGCTCGCAGCCCCTCTTGAAGACATACGCCGTCCCAGCGACCGTTCCCCGCAGCTCGAGTTTCGGGACGTTCGTGAACGTACCTTGGAAAAGGATAGTGTCCGCAGAAATGGTGCCGGCGATGGAGGCTTTCGGTGTCCAATACTTGATGTAGCCCTTGCTGAAATTAACACCGACCTCGGAGCCATTATGAATGTATGGCTGGTCGTTGAGCATCTCCAGCCATTCCTCCATGGTCGGAGTATAGACGCCATTCTTGTCCCGTGTTCCGCGCAGCTGCGGGGTTGGCGATGCCGTCGCTTGGGCCTGCTGCGCCTGGCGGGGCTTGAAGTTCAGGCCGCAAAGGACGCTCCAATTTTGAGCCGGCACACCGCCGATGGCGCCCCGAGGGAACTCCTTGCCGTCCCTGGTCTTCCAGAGCGTGAGGTTCGGTGAATCCCCATAGCCCTCTGATTTGCGCTCCCCGGCATATACGAGCTCGTCGCCGTTCGCGGTCGTGATCGTGCCCGCGAGGCAGTTTGCGGAGGCGACGATCGGCTTTGGAAATTCATGCCGAACGGCGTCCCGGCACCAGGTCTGCCCCGGATGGAAGTTGTCGCAGAAGTCTTTTATGTCTCGATCGGTGACCTGCGCCTCCGCTCTTGCTTCTTCCGTGCCGAATCCTTCGAGCTTGATGATCTTAGGATCCGGCCGCTGCGGTCCGAGATATAGCCAGCTGTCACCCGCGATCGCAGGCGAGTGGAGAAGCACCAGGCCAAGCGGAAGGAAGGAGAGGCGTGTCATCGAGGTCTCCGGACATTCTATTGGCGCCGACGACCGGCGCCAATGCAGTTTCTTTCAAACAAGTAGGCAAATTGTTCAGACCGGCTGGGATCAGAGCGGAGGAACTCCCCATTTAATTGTCGATTTCTGATCCGCAGTCCATAAGCTGGGTGTCAGATGATAAAGAGGTCTGAGGAACTGAGGCTAGTCCCACCAGCGACCTTCAAGAACGGGATTTTCTTAGCAGAGCCTGACCCATCAGGATCGTAATAGAGCACCCCCGCCTTCTTGTCATAGACGAAGTAATCGTTGCGATCCTTTGCGGCGGTGCCGAGCTTGAAATAGGATTTGCTGACACGGCCGGGCTTCGAGAGCGATCCGGATCCTACCTTTTTAAAGATGGTATCGCTCAAGCCGATATGGTCGACCCCGCGCTGAAAGTCTTGGACGGTGTCGTAGTTGTAGGTCTTGTTCGTTCGGTACGGCCCGAGCTTCTAGCTGAAAGCGAAGATATCGGCTCCGGATCCGCCTTGCAGAGTGTCGTTCCCGAGATCTCCATAAAGCAGGTCATTTCCTGCATCGCCGATGAGGGTATCGCGGCCATCTCTTCCGGAGAGGGTGTCATTTCCGACGCTGCCGGAGATCACATTCGAGCTGTCGGTCCCGTAACCAGCGAAATTGCTGGTGCCGGTGAAGACCAAATTCTCGGTATCCACTGGAAGGAAATAGGTGTCTAGACTCACCCTCAGTGTGTCGATCCCGCTGTCCTCGTGAACCTTATCGCCATAGCTATCAATGCAATAAAAGTCATTCCCGGCTCCGCCGTACATGACATCATCGCTGAGCCCCCCATCGAGAACGTCGTCGCCGTCGGCTCCGATCAGGGTGTCCATTCCTCCATTCCCGAACAGCTGGTCGCCTAATGAGCCGCCTCTAAGGGTTTCAGCATAGGCGTTCCCATTGACAGTGAGCGGACCTGGAAATGCGATCACCTTCAGGAAATCGCCGCTCAGGATTGCAGAGCCGCCGAGGAAATAACCGACAGAGGTGGCCGTAAAGACCTTGGACCCTCCTTGGTAGGTGATGCGCTCCGCTGATATTTCGTCAACGATCACGCCGCCGATAGTCTCCGTGTACTTAACCCGGAAGCTCGTGACATAGCTGTTGCCCGAGACACCGTAGTTGGCATTCCCAGGCGTAAACATCGCGCTCGAAAACTGGACGGTGCTGGTCTGGAGAGAGAACCCGAAAGGCGCAAACAGATCCAGGTTCGCACCAAAACCGGCACCATCATGATAGGTTAGATTAGCCATTCACGCCTCTAATTATTCTGCAACTATATCAACGGCGTCGCACTTGGAAACCACCTTAAGGGAGGCTAGGGCCCGCCTTAGCTCTTGCTGCCATTGATGCAATTGTTGGCTGCGAACAACAGCGCCTTTCGGCTTTTCGCTAAATAGGTGGTGGCGACCATATCCACGTAGGGCTTTTTCAGGCGGGCTGTGAAAACCAGCTTGTTCGCTTTCTGGAGAAACGCGGCAACATCCTTCCGGAGAATTTCCACGAGCACCTGGCTATAGCCTTCACCCGTCTCGACGAGTTCATAGGCTGGACTCTGGTACACCACCGGTTCGGCCGACAGGGACGCTCCGATGACCGCCTCCCGGATCATCTGATGCGGTCCTGTGATGTCCATGCTCAAGAACAGGGCTCCCGGTCGGGCCTCACTGCAGAAAAGGCTGAGCTCCATCTCGCGTTTGCTGTCATCAGCCGGCCGCAGGAACGCACGGTAACCATCGGCCTTGAAGTCGACCCGCCAGGCGGCCTGAGCGCCAGGTCTCCCGCCCGCGATGGCCTCGATGACACAAGGCTCGCTCCTCTCAAAACCGCTCTCGCCCTCGAAAGGATAGCGCGTCAGGCCGTAACAATCCGCATCGAATCGCTCCATCCACGCGATATCCGAGGGCGGGACATAGGTGACGAATGCTGCAACGCTCCCGTACGAAACACCGTGCGCCATCGCGTGCTGGGCGATTAGATGATTGCACTCTGTGTCCTTAACCCCACGCAGGGAGCATGAGTGCTGGCCGAAAAGTCCGCCTTCTTCGACGGTTCGGAATTTCCCGGCAATGAAGATAATTGAAGCGCATGCCGATGCACACTTCGCCCCTTTAGGGATCACCGTGTGGACGGGATTGTCATCAAGGAGCTTGGAAATCCGCAGGGCCTCTCCGACACTTCCGCCAGGACTGTCGAGGAGCAAGACCGAGGCACCATGCGGCCAAAGCGGCAGGCCTGAGAGATTTCCGGAGAGCTTTTCAGCGTCACCTCGCTCAATCGGACCCGTCAATAGGAGCGCCGGCCGACCTCGCCATGTCGTTTGCCGGACCTCCATCGCATTGGCTGAACCAAACGCCACGCAAGTTACAAGAAGCAGAAAAGCCCGTACCATTTTATCGCATCCCCCGGCGCCGATCAAAATCAAACGGGCGGGGAAATTCAAGATCCGTGAAACGGAGATGGTGAGATTTGGGGATGGCAGCTGTGAATGACGTGGTAGGGGAGGTGGGCGACGTGGGAGAGGTGGATCAGAGGCGTTTCAATTCGATCTGGCTCTCCGGCACCAGACGGCTGGAGGATAACGGCCTCGCCAGATGTTAAAAGGCGAATGACTGGGAGGGTGATCGTCGAGAATTGTGTGTTCGGCCGGGGACGACCTGGCTCATCGGATGGTGCTCAACGTGCGACGGAAGAGAGGGCGTTTCGACAAGCGGATGATGGGGTTTGTGTGGGTGTGCGCATAAACTGGCACATTGGCGAAAATTGACCCTCCAAGGCTGAAACCCGGACGTCCAGAAAGCAGCCTCGAGAGGAGTCTTCATTGTAAACCCACTTAGCTCTCACACCGCGCGAACTTGAACACGCCCCAGGCCAGGCCGGCACTGACCAGGCCATTGTACGACGAATGGGAGAAGGAGAGGAAATCCGGAAACATCACGATCACGGGCGTCTTGACCCCATTGTGAGGGATTTGCCTGACCTGGAAATCCTCGTCGGTCGAGAAGATTGGCGAAGATGCTTTAAACGGTTCGGACTTGGTTTGGCGGGCTTTGTAGGCGGCCTTCATCTGCGGAGAGAATTGAGCTGGCGGCAGCTCTGCCGACGCGAACTCTGTGCCGGTGTTGTTCTGGAGCCAAAATCCGAACTTGAGGGTAACACCCATTTGAGCCGATTTAATCAGGACGTTTCGTGGCCATCCCTCGGGCGGCGGTTGCCCGGCGGGTTCACCTTTAAAGTCAAACCGGAGCTCATCGGGGGCCACCGAAGTGTCTTTTAACCGCCCTTCGGCCAGGTAGACGGCTTTCTCAAGAGGGCAGTTTCCGGGACGCGGGTCTGGGGTTGCTGCGGCCGCAGGAGCGCCAGAGGCCAGAACGACGGTTGAAGTCACAAGGGAGAGCCAAAGGCCCGAAGTCGACCGGATCATGCGGGGTCGCCCTTTCAATAGGGGGGGTTAGTTGAGGGAGACACTATCGATTTCGCATTCAACCGATGAGACAGAGGCCCGGTAAACTTCGTCGAAGCCCGAGAAATAGAAGGACAGCTCCATCGTCTCACTCTCGTTATCCTGAGCATAGAGACTATGAGACTCCTCATTGCTGTCGCTCTCACTGCCTGAGAAGCCGACACGCTTTCTTTTGTCAATCGAAGCACTACATTCGACATCGACATCGATGGAAGATTGACCTTTATAATCAGTTTCGAGATCATATGAGATCGACAGGGTGCATCCGCTGTAGCTTTTTCCGTCGAACGCTTCATCACAATTCAGGTTCGTATCTGTGACCCTGAGGCAAACCTCCGCTCCGGATTGGTCTTCTGTCTCGCAATCACCACGGGCAGCTCGCTTTTCCGCGGCCTCCCTCAGACGTACCATGCGCTCCTGATAAGCCTTCAGCTCCTCGGCCGTCATTACTCGGCAGCTATTGCTGTCGCGCGTATATCCCTGTTTGCAGGCCCATCCATTCCCAAGAGAATTGAGCTCGGCGTTCGCGGGAATTTCGACGACCTGGCAGCCGTCGCCGACCTTGGAGAAACCCCGCTTACACTGCCAACCGTTGCCGATGTAATTTAGTTCGGCGTTCTGTGGGACCTGGACTGGCACACATGTCTCACCCGATCGCTGATAGCCTCTCTTACATTGCCAACCATTTCCAAGATAATTCAGGTCGGCGTTCTGAGGCACTTGAACGGCGGCACATCCGTTTCCGGATCGGGAATAACCTCGTTTGCACTGCCACCCGTTGCCCAGGTAATTGAGCTCCGCGTTCGGTGGAATTTGCACCGCCACGCACTCATTGCCGGTTCGCTGAAATCCGCGGTCACACTGCCAGCCCGACCCATACCGGGTTGGAGAAGCGTTCGGCGGTATCGATTGAGCGGTGGCTTCGAAGGCCACCATGCCCGTCACGAGGATCAGGCCTTTTAGTATCCAAGACCACATTGCCCCAGCCTTATATTCTTGCGGAGAATATCATCCTCGGCAAAAGCTCCGCAAGATCTTCACAAGTGCCGGAGCGCTCTGGTTTGAGAACTCTCTTGGCGCCTCTCATCTGAGGAATGATGCCCAAAAAGGGCGCCAAACTACGTGCCCTTCGATCGCGTCGGGCTAGCTCTTCAACAATGTCGTGATGAAGATCAGCGCCAAAAGGACCACCACGAACCACGCGGTCCGCTTTAAGGACCTCAACATCTTCAATGTCCGTGGGTCCGCTTCCCCGGGTGCTCGGGTCTCGGGTGATACCAGCACCGTCCCAACTTCGACCGTCTCCTCGGCCGACTGAGGATCCCGCGCCGGATTTGCGAACTCTAGTCGCCGAATGATCTCCAACCGAGCTTCACCAACTTCGCCCAGCCGTGGCGGCTCAAGCTGGAGGCCAGGCGGCAGGTTGATCTCATGTTCTTCGCCCTTGGTCAGAACCTTCACTCTGCGGGTCGAGATGGACGGGCTCCATTCCGAGTAGAAGCCATCCACCGATCCAACGCTAAAGATTATCTCGTCCACAGAACCGAATGAGATCTTCGCCGCGTACCGGGTGAATGTCTCCGGCTTCACGTACAGGTAGAAAATGACACAGTCTTCTTCCGTCTCGTTCCTGAGGTCGACTTCGGCCGTGTAGGAGACTGTCCCCCATGCCGTACAGCCCTCTTCCTTGGACGGATCATCGGTCGGATGAATGTTCAGCTGGAAGCTCTTAATGGCTCGGTCGGTGCCAAACATTGAGAAGGTGGTTTCGCGGAGGAAATCTCCGTTGTCTCTCAGGCTGCCCGGACGCAGCTGTAGGCGGATGACCTGACGCTGCTCGATCTCGCGTGCTGTCGGCGTGCTCTCCCAGATCTTAGGCCCTGACTTGAGGTCAATGCTGTCGGCAAGCACGGAAGACGTTGCCGTGAAATGCAATGTCCACGGCCATGGGATCTGGTCATGACCGATCTGCTGCCCCTGCGCGTCGATCTCATTGATCGCCCAGTTATACAGAGGCTTGTTCTTGGGATTGAGGTTGAGCCGCAGCCCGCGCTCGAGATGATAATCCATTTTCGCCCCTCAACCTCATTTTTGGGCACATTGCCAGCGCCTTGGACTCCTGACAACTCCTGGCACTCTGGCGTCAGCTATAGAATAACCGGTCAGGAGTTCGAGCCAGATGCTGAGGCATCCGATGACCGGCGAAGCCTAAGAAAAAGGCCCCGAGAGGGTAAAGCTCTCGGGGCTGCTCCCATCTTGCTCATGCAGCTTGGGGGCGACCAGGCTGCGGCCGAATCGGAGCGCCGGCAACATGCAAGCGGACGACTATGTGGTCAAGGGATGGATCTCAGGCGGCTGCGGGAAGAGGGCAAGGGACGACACCGGGTCGGACTGGAAGGCGGCTGCGACAGGAAAGGAGGGGTCTTAAGAGCACCCAGCCAACAAAAAAGCGCCCCGGGGGAGCGCTCTTTCCTTCTGAGACGTCGAACAGACTATCGAGCGAAAGCTGACCTGACAACGTTAACATACGTGCAGGCCAACCGGACGAGGATGGTGGTAATACAGCCGGCCAACATGACCGTTCCCATCACCTCGAATGCGCCGACTTCAATAAGGCGGAGCGGTTCAAAGAAAAAGGGGCTGTCAGCCCTTTAATCCATCTCTCTCGGGTGTCCCACGCGAGGCGATGCTAGTTCCCGTACCTCTTTTTGTTCTCCTGAAGGGTGTGACGCATAGCACTTCGAAGCAGAGGGATCCTGCCTTCACGATGCGTTTCTTCATCGACATAAACTGCGACCGGCGTAGGGCTTGTATTGACCATCTGGTACCTTATCTCGCCACCGGACATCATCGCCACAATTCCGAGGGGAATGATGAACGCTAATGGTAGTGCGTTTGAAAAATTCCGGAAATTTGCACCTCTCTTTATATATGCGCGGCAGGTGCGACGATGATCAGGGAAAGGCTGCAGGGCCGGCTTGGTACTCAACCTGGTACAAGGCTGGGATCCTCACCCGGATCAGAATTGCCTGAACTCATCCAAAGGCAGGCCGTCGCGCTCAATCAAAGCGTTGTGAGCCTCAATAGCCTCCCTATTCTCTTCCAGCCATCGGGACCCGCGGGCCTCGGCCACCGCACGCGCCAGTCCGGCCTCGCAGGCCTGGGAGATGTTGACCCCGAGAGCCCTTGCCTCGCGAACGAGTTCGACGGACAAGGTCACCCGCTTCGAGCGGCGGATCGGTGAGTTGGTTTTCCTCTCTGACATCGCGGTGTCCCTTGAAAGACTGCCATAGGTCAGAGTTTCGGATGGAGAGGTAAAGACCCGGTTCTCTCGGCCAATCGCCGGCAAGGGACAAGCCATGTTTTTGGTGCGACAGACAGATGATAGCTTTTAGGGCTGACCGGAGAACCGATCGGCGATGTCCTGCTCACCCATGCGGTCGAAGTCGTCTGGGATCGTCAGCTCGCCGCTCAGGAAACTGATGCGCTTGACCTTGCGGGTCCCAGGAGCACTCAGTGGCACGACCTTCACCGTGGGCTTGCCTGTCTTGGTGATAGCAAAGGCCTCACCTGCTGCGGGGTCCTCCAAGAGACGGGATAGCTGGGACTTTGCCTGGCTGATGCTCGCGGTTTTCACGACACAGTCCCGCCCCAAAGAGAGAAAAGCCGGGGAGGATGGGCCTCCCCGGCTCCCGGCTGTGGCGATAGTGCCTCGAAACCGGAGGTCCGATGCTGAAGAGTGACGGATCCGAGAGCTGGCGATCGGGATCCGGCCCTGCAGCATCGAGTGAGACGACAGCCAGATCGTCCCACAGGATGAGGATAGGCGATTCCGATCCTGCTTCAAAGCCAAGTGGGCGCGACACACTTGAGCGCTATCATCAGCCATCTATTCTAGGGTCGTCCTGCAGCTCGCCGGAGGTAGCTATGTCACAATCCAGGCGTCATACGGTGGTCGTCTCGTCGACGGGCCACATCACCCTGCCAAAGGCGGTCAGGCAGAAACGCGGCTGGAACGCGGGCACCCGGCTTGTCGTGGAGGAGACATCCGAAGGCGTGCTGCTGACAGATGCCGCCTGGGCTTTCGAAGACTCGGAGAAGCCTAAGGTGGCGGAGGTATTGGCCAGGTTGCGCAAATACCGCGGCCGGCTTCCGGAGAGTTTCAAGTTCGACCGGTTCGAGGCGAATGAGCGGTAAGCCACTCCTCAGGCTGGAAGCGTAAGGATCACGCTATCGAGCAATCTCCCAGGTCAACTTTTCAACTCCATTACATAAGAAGACTGTGAACTATAGTTGACAGCCTCCGAGGTGTGAACTATAGTTAACACATGATCGAAGTTCGCCAAACCCTCACTTTCAAGAAATGGATGAAGGACCTGCAAGATCAGCGGGCGGTGGAACGGATCGCCCAGCGGATTGTCCGGTTGGAATCGGGTCTCTTCGGCGACGTTAAACCAGTCGGCTCTGGGGTAAGTGAGCTTCGGATTGATCATGGCCCTGGCTATCGGGTCTATTTCACCAAACAAAATAACTCGGTCATTGTCCTTCTTTGCGCAGGGGACAAGGGCAGTCAGAAACGGGACATCAAGTCGGCCATCGCCATGGCTGAGGACTTGTAAGAAAGATCATCAGGAGATCACATGCCTATTGAAACCGAACCTTTCGATGCAGCCGAACACCTCACCGGCGAGGCAGCGCAAATGGAGCTTCTCGCGGAGGCCCTCGAGAGCGGCGATGCCAAATTCATCGCTGTAGCGCTCGGCACCATCGCCCGCGCCCGTGGCATGACTAAAGTGGCAAAGGACACCGGTGTGAGCCGCGAGGCACTTTACAAATCTCTGACCAGCGACGGCGATCCTAGACTTTCAACGGTGTGTGGGGTGCTCAAAGCGCTCGGCATCAAGCTGCAGATCAAAGAGACACCCTGACGCGCCGGGGCTTCCGCGCGTTAGGTTTGGTGATCTAACGCTATTGGACTAGGTCCATACAAGGGCTATATTTAGTCCCATTCGATCGCCGGGGAGCAGCCATGCCTTACTCAATTCCAGTCCAGGAAACGCTGGCGCTTCTGAAAATCCTGGCGATCGGCAACCAAGATGTGGCCGCCGGCAGGACCAAGCCTGTGGCTAATGTCGTCGCCCGATTGCGGGCCAAGCGGACAACCTCCCCTCAAAGGTGAGGCATAAAGGAGAGGATGGCGCGACGGCAATCCAGGCGTCATCCCCAGAAGGGCTCTTAGAGAAATGGATCCATGAGTGCGACCTCGCTGCTGGCCTTCGTGATAGCTCCAGCCATCGTGGCTGCTCTAGGCTGAGGTGCTGTGCTGCTCAACGAATGTCACATGCGCAGGCACCAGCACCGTCAATAGGGCTTGGGTAGAATCACGGCAGCCCGGAGAGTGCAAATAAGACAAGGTTCTCCAGGGGAGCAACGAGGTGCGCAGCTCACAGGTGATAAGAGATGGCGAGACACCAAACCTCACCACATTAACCACCGTCTGATGAAGCTGCAGGCCCTATAGGAAATCCCCTGTCATCGATCCGAGCATCACGGTATTAATTCCCTCATAAGAATGAGGGGGCACGATGCGCCTACAGATCCTGACCAGCGCGGCCGCTCTGACGGCTCTCACCGGATGCGTCTCTACGGCCGACACAAAGCCAGAGCATTTTCCGACGACGGCCGCCACACGGGCCGCGATCGTTCAATATGTGCGGGAGAACTTCAAAGACCCGTACTCTATTCGTGACGCTGAGATCTCAAACTCCTGGAGAACTGCGGTCAGCCAGCAGCAGCTCGGGCAGAATGCGCTGGCGGTCTGCGTCCGGATGAATGCTAAGAACAGCTTCGGCGGATACACAGGTCGGAAGGCGAATGGATTTATCCTTGTCAACGGCAAGGTCGCCGGCGCCGAGGAAGACAGCGCCGCCTGTAATAACCCGCAGCGCGCGACAGGCTGGTCGCCTTTCCCAGAACTCATGGCGATCCGCTAAGATCGACCTGAAGGCTCCTCACAAATTTATGCCCCGCTCAGCGGGGCATATTATTTTAATTGGAGGTGATCCCGGTCCAGGTCTTTAACGTCCCTTTTTCCACGAAGCCCGGTCGCGTTTCCAATCCTCCCGCGAGCCCCACGTTTCTTCAGCCTTCACCTTCGGGACCTCATTCAAAATCCTGAGGCCTCGCTCACGAGCTGCTCGAGCGTTCGCCTGGTCCCAGAAATTACCGATGGACATTTTGCGCTTCGGCTTGGGTTTCGGTTCGTCGCCGCTGGCAACAGACGCCTGGCTGGCCAACCGGTTAACCGTCTCCCGTCCTGCCCTGAGACGCTGCTTCCTTTCTTCGCGTTCTTCTTCGACCTCAAGAGCCAGAGGCTTTCCAACGGCGAGGCGGGACATTCCGGCACGGGCCTCCATTTCAGCGACCAGGAGCTTGCGCTCGAGCGCGATCAGGTTCGGCTTCAGGCCCCTCCATTTGAGATACGCCTTTTCGTGGATTGTCCTGGGCTCCGCATGACCACGGCAGACCTCCACAAAATGTACTCGCTCATCGGTGTTTGCTGGAAATTCCCCGCGCTCTAGCCGGGCCAGCTTATAGGCATAGGGGCGGAGAGCTCGGACTTCCTCGAGGGTGAGCCCGGTTTCGGCACACGCCACGTCAGGTCGCCTCGGTGCCTTGACCGGAGACTTCACTACGATCACCGGCTCGCCATCGGCCAATCCCAATTGAGCCTCTAGCGATTTGCGCTCGGCTTCCTTCGCCTGACTGGAAAGATTCTTTTTCCGGAACGGTTTTGGCGTTCCTTTCGGCGCCCAGTTGCTGCCCCTGAACCCGCCCTGTTGTCTCGTCGACCAGCCATAGAGCTTTTTGGTGCCGTGCTTCTTTCCCATCGTGACCCCCAGCCGCCACTCTGTATAGGGAAGCTCTCACGGATCCTGGAGCTTGGCAATTCGATGCCGGCGATGCGGCCGACCTCTCCAGCCTAGCGCTGCCGACCTCTCCACCAGGTGCCGCCATCTTTCATAATGCACCACCCAGAAAACGCACCTAATCACAGTGGCACCCCGAAACCTTGTAAGGAGGACATAGACACAGGAGAGGGGGGCGCGACGGAAATCCCAGGAGTTCTACTTAAACGCTCTGCTTATCGCCCACCCGCGGCTAAGGCTTTCGCTGCTCTTAGGCGATCGAGCGCCGAAAACGCTTCGTAGTGGGTGATCAGGCCGGCCTTCTCAACGAGATGAAAAAACTGGTGGCTGGCTCCTGGAGGATGAACGCCGGGTCGAAGTCCGCTATCCGGATGTCCGGTTCCATTCGCGAGGTATTGCTCGTCTCCGTCACCTCCACAGTACCGACGTTAGGATACGCCCATGAGTCGTCGTTCAGGCAAACGCCTGTGGTGCTTGACGATCTGTCGGGGGTGAGGTACCGTTCATTTGTCAGATCGAACGGGTACCGCCCCTTCCTGGGCGCTGTTTTCCAAAACGCCTACCTGAGTTGCAGCTCGGGTGGGCGTTTTAGTTTGTGCTTGCCATCACATCGGGACCTCCTTCATGGCCGTGACACCTGCAGTCGTTCGGCCAGCAAAGATCGGCCACACGCACCTGGCTCTGGCCGCGACGAATTCCCCCGTCCATCGAGCCGCCAGGATCCGAAGCGTGTGAAATTCTCCTCTGTGATGATCTTTGGAATCGCAGGCCGCGGCGAATTCTCCTGTGCGTTGTTACAAGGCGCGCAGAATGCTCCGATATACAGCCACAGAGCGCGTCGATTGCCCTCCCGCAACGCTGTACTAGCGCTATCAGCTGCGGAAGGGTGAGCTGTGACGCCCGTTTTTCGGATATCGACCGCTCACACTCTCGGTGCTGAGCGATGTGAGGCAACACAAATTTGGAGATCGTGCATGACGATGAGCGTCAATATCTGTCCCGCCCAGCGCGACGACTTCCTCCCGATCGATGTGGCGGCCGACTACCTGGTCGGACCGATCATGGAGATCCTGAAGCAGTATCACCAGTCAGATTACCTAGAGCCCGTCCGCGCCCATTTCCGAACCCTCCTCAAATGGATGGCTCGTGACCTGGAGAACTTCGTTCAGCCGATGGTGTCTGTTGCGGCTCAGGAGCGCGCCAAGGAAATGGGATTGCCCGACCTGAGACAGTTTCGCTGGAAGGACCAGCCTAAGAAAATGAAGGATCCAGGCAGGGCGATCTTCCATTGGGAGCACTACACTCCTGTCGCGAATATCGTCCGTGATCTTCTTGAGATCAATACGCCGTCCCGCGAGACGGTCACGGACGTACTCAAGACCGCAAGGATCGCTTGGATCCTGAAAGAAGAGAACGCCTGCTTGAACCATCGCTCTCGACCGGATTCGGACAACGACTATAGAGCGGTGGGCATCCGACTTCTTCCAGCGGCTCAACCACATTCCCTGTAAATCGCGTTAGCAGGCGTCGCTCACCATCTTCGAACAGGTTTCCCTGAGGTTCCGAGGTGACAGGAATTCAGCTCAGGGAGTTCTCAAACAACGTCAGAATAGCGCCGTGCAGTTCGGATATATCTAGGGTTAGTGGGGGGCCTGAGGGCCGACAAGGAATCATATTGCAATAACAGATGCGGCCCTGGTCTTTCGGACCAATGTCGATGTGACTTAAGGCTTTCAGTCCGGTAACCTCCTGGTCAGTTTTGTACTGCACGAAGTCATAACCCAGGTCGCGGACGACCTGGCTGGCATATAGCGCCCGCGCTTGGGAATCCCGGAGGTCGTGAATCCGTTGGAGGTGGTGTGTTCGGGTCTCGTGATTAATCAAAGATTCCTTCGAAAGCGCCAGTATGAGGCCTTTGGCGTCTGGGGTGTTCCAGTCTTTCAATTCAAGAATGCCCTGAGGTTCAAACTCGACAGGGATGACAAAAACCCGGCTCGGAAGCGACGATAGATTCTTGGATTGCCCATAAACATCCGCCAATTTTCTCGCCACCTGCCAGAGGCCAGCGCGAGGTGAGCCGAAATGGGTGAGTGGGTGAAATCCCCGTTCGAAATCGGACGGGGAACAAACAGTAGCATGGTACGATCTAATGATCATCGGATGGTAATCTCCCTGATCGCTCCTACCAACAGTCAAGCTTCCCAGCAATGACCGGTGCAGATGTCGCAGCAGGTGTACGGGAATTGATCGCCAGGTCAGGGGCTCTAATATTCCAAACTCGTCAGTTTGAGCATTCACACGGCCATGTCATCGACACTCGATCCATTAACAGCCCTCGCTTTTTCCATCTATGAGAATAAGGGCGTCTACGCCCTGCTCATTGGCAGTGGAGTCTCTCGGGCCGCTCAAATCCCGACCGGCTGGGAGATTGTCCTCGAGCTCACAAAGCGCGTCGGCGCCCTCGAGGAGGCCGGCGATCAGGAGGACTGGGCCGTCTGGTACAAACAGCGGTTCGGGTCCGAGCCGAATTATTCCGAACTCTTGAGCAAGCTGTCCCAGTCGCCGGACGAGCGCCGGGCAATCCTGCACCGGTTTATTGAGCCGACGGCCGAGGAGGTCGATGAGGGAATTAAGGTTCCCACCAAGGCTCACCGCGCGATCGCCCGCCTGGTCCGGGACGGTTATATCCGGGTCATCATCACCACGAACTTTGACCGGCTCCTGGAAAATGCCCTCCGGGAGGTCGGGGTCGAGCCGACGGTCATCCGGTCTGATGACGACCTCAGAGGCGCCGTTCCGCTCATCCACAGCCGCTGCTATGTCGTCAAAGTCCATGGCGATTATCTCGATACTAGGATCCTGAACACCGACGAGGAGCTCGCGGCCTACTCTGATCCGATGAACAAGCTCCTCGACCGGATCTTCGATGAGCATGGCCTCATCGTCTGTGGTTGGTCCGCCGAATGGGACCATGCTCTGAGGGCGGCAATTACCCGGGCGCCCAGCCGCCGGTACCCGTTTTATTATGCCAACCCGAGAACCCCGGGCACCGTCGCCCAGGATCTGATCGAGCATCGGGTCGGCCGTTTCGTACAAATCACGGACGCCGACAGCTTCTTCCAGGACATCCAACGCAAGGTCGAAGTTCAGGCGGCGCTGCAGCGTGCGAACCCGGAAAGCGTCGAGCTGCTCGTCGCCACGGCAAAGAAATATCTCTCCCGGCCGGAATTCCGGATCGAACTCTACGACCTAGTGGCCGACGAAATGCGCCGGCTGAAAGCGCAGCTGGGCGAGTTGCGATTTGATACCAACGTTGGCCTCACCCCCGAGGAATTCACCCGCCGGATCGAGCTTTACGAGAGCCGGTCCGAGCGCCTGGTACGCCTGTTTGCCGTACTCGGACGATGGGGTGACGGGTCCGAATTTCCGCTCGTGAAGGCAATTCTGCAGGATCTCGGCTTCCGGCGTTCCACCGGCGGCCTCACCGTTTGGATCAAGGCTCAGTGGTATCCTGCTATCCTCCTCCTCTACGCTTACGGGATCGGTGCGCTCAGGTCGGATCGGCTTCGAGAGGTCTATAATTGGCTGACAACCCCGCTGAGAGAGGCGGTCAGTCAAAATCAACATCCGGCGGTTCAAGGCCTCTTCTCTTGGACGTGGGACAACAACGACATCCCTAAGAGCCTATGGACACAACTCATCCGGAACTCCATGTCAAACACTGGATTGAGTGATCGTCTCTATGACCTGTTCTCAGGATACCTAGACCGAGATTTCATTTCCAAGGCAGATTTCACCCGGGAGTTCGGGCGCTTCGAGATGCTTGCGTCATTGGCGTACACTTCGACAAAAACAAATGAGGATGATCTCAGACGTTCCGTGGCCGATCCTCGTCCGGATGCTTGTGATTGGTTACCACTCGGAAAAGTGGCATGGCAGAGCGAAGTGCTAAACACTCTGCTCACCGATCTCGATAGTCCGGCCGCACAAGCTGAATTGGCGGAGGCAGGCTTCGGAACCGGAAACGCGGAATTCGTGAAGCTGAGTTTCCAGAATATGCGGAAATTTATTCGCCGCCACATTCCTCTCGCTGACGTGTGATGCCAATCCCCTCGGCTAACGAGAAGGGCCCGCCACGACGGCGGGCCTGTCTATTTTCGACGATCCCACAATCAGAACGCCTTGGGCTTTTTCACCTGGGGCTTCGACGGCATCGCATAGAAGTTCGTTCCACACGGCTTTGAACCGAGAACCTTCTTGGCGCCATCGAGCGAGAACGAGGACGTCCGGCCGTCCTCGAAGAGAACCCGCATTGACTTTCCGCTCCTCAATGTTTCCCAGAGCGCGATGAAATTATCGGCATTGACCCGGTAATTCGTCTTGATGCCTCCATGATCGTCCACGCCGAATTGGAACTCCTCATCATCGATGAAAATGCGAACAGTGCTCTTCGGAGGCGGTCCGTTATCTCGGATCGAAATACTAATCCCGGTGAGCTCGGCATCCTCGGAATAGCCCACATCGCAGGAAATGTTGAAATCATTGCCGGGCCCATTCCGTACGATGTGCTCCACGATTCCCTGGCCGACGCCGGACGTCCATTTGCCGGCTCGTACGCCTTGGGCCATGGCCAAAGACGGGAGGAGAAGCGCTATTGCGAGTGCTGCCCCAAGAATGTTCATTTCTCACCTCGTGATTAGGACACAGTTCGAACACCGGCAGGACTGATGCACGAAAGAATTAAGGTTTCTTCGGCTTCAGGATTTCGGGAAATCCGTTGAGCACGAGATCACAAGCCGGTTTCATCCCAAGGCCTCGGCCGAGATCATCAAATACCCGTTCAGCATCATTGATAAGGAAATTCACTCGCGCCTCATCCCTTTCCTTGGAGACGCACTGACGCTGCCGTTCAAAATAGCTCTTGCTGTAATTCTGGAATCCACACGAACCGTGCGCACGCAGGGTGAACGACGCAGTCCAAATGGTCTTCTCGCAGTTCTCAGCGTGCGCAATGTCTGTGAGGGTTCCGGTCAGGATGACGAATAAAGCAATCCGGAGAACTGCTCTTATCCTCATCGAACCCATTTTCCTCGCCCTCCTATTTTCAGTCCGGCCTGCATACGGCATCGAGCTATACCACTCCAGCGCGGCTTTCATTAATGAGCGGTCCTGTAAAATCAAGCGAACCAATTGACGAGGATACTGAACCTTCTGTTCATGCACAGTTCGGACGAACACGTCGCCAACTGGAAGACGCTATCAATCATCAGGCGGGATGTTCAGGCTCACTTCGGCGGGGGTAGCGTGGAGGGAGGGCCGCTCAAGGCACCTTTCTCGTTATCGATCATCGCGCCCGCGATCCTTGCTCTTTTTTCGTTTCTTTCCCCTGACAGGGACTTGGGGGAAAAGCTCCAGGGTCTCGCCTTTAGCCCTCTTTGATTCAAACAGCAGCGGTTTCTGTTTCTCCTTGTCCTTCTTGGAAACGAAGAGGGGAGTCTGCTGCGGCTTGAGGACGATCTGAGGCTTCTCGACAGGACCGGTGGGTTTTGCCCCGATGATCACGCGGCCCCGTTCCTCCTTTGGTGACGCAGGAGCGTTCGCGACGGGCTTGTCAATCTGCCCCTTCACCACGATGCCGGAGATTTCAGCCTGGCTGCGCCGGATGTTTTTCGGATCGAGCCTGATCTGAGGCGGCACAGCCTTGTCGCCGGCCTTAGTCGGCGCGACGGACTTCGAGGATTCCCGCGCTGCCTTTTGAGGAGCAGTGTCCTGGGCAGGTTGTTTGTCCGGTGACGGCTTGGCAATCTGGGCCGCGCCAGGTGCGACAGGACGCTGAGGCTGATCGATCCTCGCCCTATTCGGATCAGCCGCGGGCTGCACGCGAGCTGCCGGCTGTGTTTCCTGGCGCGGTCGTTCCGCTGCCGGGGGCTTGGCAGCTGGCGTCGAGGTCTGGGCTTTCACAGGAAACCGAGCCTGATCGACCGGGCCTGCTTTCAGGGGTTCAGATGTCCTGACAGCCGGACCTGCAGCAGGTGAGGGCGCCTTGGAGGAGGGGGCTTTTGTCGAGGCCACCCTGCTCGCGCCCACGCCCGACGACTGGCTCCGGTTCTTCTTCCAGGCAGGCTCAGGCAGAGGATCCGACCGGTACCGGCGCGGTTCCGCGAATTTCGGCTTTTCCGCCGCCGGTTCGGATTGTTTCCGAGCCTCGGATTTGTCCGGCTCCCGTGTGCTGGATTTCTGCGTCTCCTGCTGGGCAGCCTTGGCGGCTTCTTCCCGGATCCGCTGTTCGCGCTCTTCCCGATCCAGCTTGGCATAGGCCAGGACACCCGCCCGCAGGGTTTCAAAATCCAGGGCCTTCATCTCTTCAATCACGCGATCGGTGTAGCGTTGAACGCTCTCCATGATCGCATTTTCTTTTTCCTTTTTCCGCTGCTCGACCTTCACCGGATCCGGATCAAGGGAGAGAGAGACAAACGTGCCGGCGCTTCGCGGATATAATGGGTTTTGGGTCGGGCTCTTCTCCAGGCTCTCAATCCGCTCGAGAACCGTCTTCAACGCCCGCTGCGCATCCAGAAGCCGAAGACCATTATTGCGATCGATGATCTCTCCATTCTTATGGAGGACTTCCAGGAAGTCGCGAGCCTCGATCGCTTCATCGCCAATCCTGAGTGTCGCACCCACCGGTTTGGCGGCCGCGTCTTTGCGCGGCCGCCCCAGCTTTGGTTTGGACGCCTCTTCGACCGCAGCATGAAACACCAGCCTCGCCCGCGAGGCGGTCCGGTCGATCACCAGGCGTCCGATATCTTGGGAGAGCTCCGCAATCCCAACCCGGTGCGTCAGGGTATTGGCCAGAACGCCCAGCCGCTCGATCTCTTTGAGAGCGACATCCTTAAAGGGATTTTTCGCTAAAAGAGCAGCTTTGGCTCGCTCCACTCTTTCAGACAATTCCCTTTGCCGCTTGGCCGTCCGCTTCATCGTGTCGGCCACGATGGCGTCCTCGACCTGCTTCCACTGCCGACGGGCCAGCGCCACACCTTCTTCCGTCCATTCGCCCTTGCGTTCCTTGTTGAAGGTCTTGGACGGAATATGCTTCAGCGGGTCGACATCGATGCCCATGGCCTTGTAGGTCCGGCCGTCATAGCGCTTGTCGACGCCCGCCTGTTCCAGCACTGCATTATTCACCTGCTCCCATTTCTTGCGGAGCTGAGGCACCCAGCTTTTCTCGCTGGCTTCGCGCAGCTTGGGCTGGAGGAAGGGCCTGACCTCGCGGGTGTGCCGATTAGCAAACCTCTTTTTCTCGACGATCTCGAAGTCCCACTTCAGGCCGCCGTTCGGATCCTTGGGATCCACCATCTTCGCGGCGGGCCGGTCGTAATAGACGATGTGAACGTGGAAATTCCGCCTGTCGTTGTTCTTGTCCGGGGCGTGGATCACCGCCCAATAGGGCAGGCCCTGGTCGGCCAGTACCTGCGTGAAGTCACGCACGATCCGGACCCGCTCCTTGCCGCTGAGCTCGTGCGGCAGCTCGGCGATGATGCGATTCTGCACCCGCCCGCCGCGGCCGGGCTCGATGTCGATCTCCATCTCGGGAGCAATGCCGGTCGCCCATTTGTAGACCGCGAGCGTGTCCTTGGTCGGAAGCGCAGTGAGCTTCAGATCCTGAGGCTTGTTCCGATCCATACCCTTGAGGAGATCCCGCATCCGTTTCGGGGCCTCATCTTGGGCATCGTAGAGCCGCGTCCAGAGCTCGCGATCGTGAGCAGCCGCAAGCGTGATACTATCGCCTCTAGGATCGCTCTCAACGTCGTTGACCTTCTCCCAGAAAGCCCGGCGCTCCTCGAGGGTGTCGCCGATCGTGCCGAACGAGGCATATTCGAGAGCATCGAGTTCAGCATCGGACAGGTTCTTGACCGGTATCCGTTCAACGGCACCAAGGCGCTCGAGATAGTCCTGCTGGTCCTGCGAGCTGCGGCTGGCGGCCTCCGCCTCCATTTCCGACAGCCGCACCTGAGGATCGCGGGCAGGGGTCTTCACCTTCTCGGCCGCTCCGTCCCGCTCGATGTAAAGGAGATGGTCCGTGGCGCCCGAGTTCGAGTGCTTACGGCCGCCCTTGAGCTCCCGGATCAGCGCCATGATAGGGGAGGTCTTGGACACATAGCTGTGGGAGAAATGGAAGCTCTGCGCGCCATCGGCCGCTTTCGGCCGGGCGCTGCCCCGCGTGCGGTCGCCAAAGCGCACGCTCGGATTGTCGTAGCCAAAGGCGACGGCCGGATGCAGCGCCTGCGACAGGGCGAACGGGGACGTCATCGACGCCTGGGTCGAGATGCTCGCCCCCCTGATCGGGGCAGCGCGAGCCTGCACCTGGTTGGCAATGCCAAGGCCGCCGAGGGCATAGGTGCCGGCAGCCTTAACCCTGAGCTTGGCGAAGTTGTGGTTCGGATTGCGCGCCTCAGCCCGGCTCACCACCCGCGAGAGCGCGGACAGTGTGGTGACGATGACAGGGCCCGAGAGCTGCAAATGGTCCATGAAGGGAAGGCGCGGATAAAAAGGAATTTTTCGAATTATTGAAATTCTATCATGTGACTCCAGCCATTGCCACAGGGCCTGATCGTGAGGCTGAATTGCTGGGATCAGGCACAGGGGCCGACCTGGTTCAGCACGAAACTCGGTGAACGCGAAGTGCAACAGGGCGATCCAAACAGGTGAAAACGATCGCCGACCGGGGAGGGGTCGTGACACCTGTCGTCAGCCATCATGGGGCAGCGTGCGCTGCCAAAATAAGGCATAGAAAATCACGGGCGAGCGCGGGCGAGGGATCGCCCAGGATGACGGCAGGACGATCAGTCCGAGAGCTGACATCCGATCCGATTTTCTGTGCCTTATTTGACGAGAGGAAGCCCGATCCGGGCAACGCTCGTCGTCCGCAAGGACGGGAGATCAGGAATAGGCCGGAGCCGCTGATCGACCCTGATGCAGGTGCAGCGTGATGCACCGGAATGGATCCTGACCGACGCTCCATGAGACCTCATGAGCCAAAGCCCGGGAGGGCTGCAGCAGGGTGCCAGGATCCTGAAAACCGGAAGGTGCCGAAGGTCGAAATACGGACCGTTGGGTCCGAGCAAATGTGATGTACCCGTGGGGGTGCGTCACATTTGCGGTATTGAGCCTATTTTCTGGGACCTCTTTTCCTTGAGAAAATCGCCCTATGACAATATTCAGGCTGTTCTCAGCCATGGCGATTTTCGAGGATCCGCATCGCGGTCAGGGGCCGGAGACCAGGCCTTTGGCCGGGGTCCGGATCGGCAACCGCATGGGTGCCGGCCCTGGGCAGCTCACGACCTTCGGATCAGTGTGAGCGGCCATTTCAAGCGTCAGCCTGGACGGGAAGGCGTCGGCTCATCCGTACGCCTGCACCGGCCAGCAGCCCATCAGGGCGTCTGGGACAGGGGTTTGGGGCGCATGCCACAAGGATCCCGCAGGGATTTGCCTCGGCCGCCACAGAAAGGCGGATCGAGGCTAAACCCATGTCACAGCTTTATTTTTTCGGGACTTTCCGGGGCCTTCTTTCTATAGCGCCCGTCGGATCGGGGCTTCCGGGCCGGCCGACCTGGCGCTGGCGTCCTCGAGCATGGCCTTCGGTCAGGATCTCCGAGGCGCTTTCCCTTAGAAAAGCACGGATTTCCGGGCTCTGGAGGCCGATCGGACGCTTCCAGGGGCCATCGGTCCCCAGCTGCAGGAATGGCCGTCCTCGGGCTTCCTGCAGGGGTGCAGAGGGTATCCGGCGCAAACCCTTATGCTGCAAGGCGTTCGAGGCGGTCTAAGGGGAGCCGAGAAGGGTGCGGAGAGGCGGTAAACGCGGATTCGCATAACATATCTTATGGAATTAGCTCTAGGATATTTCTTCATGTCAACGATGTAATCCACGTACCACTTTAGCGCATTTGCTGCTCGTTGTGGACGGGATTAGCTTCAGTCTGTCCACAACGTGGTTGGAGCGCACTC
>NZ_JAAAXJ010000028.1 GCF_009910705.1 Microvirga arsenatis | reverse complement strand
GGATCAGGCTCTCCTCGTCGTCGGGAATCCCGAGCAACGCCTGGCGTTCGTCAGGGGTTAAGAGTTTCCGGCGGGCCATCGATTACCTCGCATAGTGTCGACTCAATCGCTCCTGAGGAGCCGGACATTGGTGCGAGATCTACGAACCCCGTACAGCTGCTACCCTGCGTATCCACACGTTACCTTCTGGGTATCGTTACCAGCAGGGTTCCGGCTAATCGCTGAGAGCGCCGGGCTGCTACCTCCCAGTAAGTGCGCTCGGCGCCGGACAATGGATCGTCAAGGAAAGGCGAGTTCCTGATTTGTTCTATCTTAGCGTATAATCAGGAACAGATCTTGCGCTGGCCCCGATATCGTCCGCATCGATGAACGGCACCCGCCCATCCCCAGTGGCCGAATAAATCCTGCCTTCGTCCCGGATCGTCGGCAGATGCTGCTGTTCTGAGAAGTTCTGCATGAACCATGTTGGCCGCAGCACGGCCCATTCGGGCGCGTTCCGCCTCAGATAGGCATGCACCTTGCCCATCATCGGGCCATCCTCCTCCAGGGAGGAGGCGCTCAGCAGAACGAACCGGTGCACGCCAGCCTTCAAAGCTTGGTCCAGGAAGGGCTGCATGGCCGGCAAAGGCTCGGCAACGCCAGCCGGCGCCAACAGGTATACGGCCGAGATCCCGGCCACCGCGTCGGCATAGGTGCTCTCATCGAGCCAGTCGAAGCGTACTCCTTGGTGTCCGGCGGGTCCCGCTCCCGTAGGAGATGCGATTCGGGCCTTGAGGCCCTTGCCAGCCAGCTGAGCGGCGATGCGTCGACCGGTCTTACCGGTCCCGCCGGTTAACAGGATGGATGGATTGCTCATGAGCGCCCTCCTGTGCCAAGAGCCGCTGTCAGGGCATCCAAGCCACCAATGGCCTCCAAGGCAATCAGCGGGTTCCAGTAGTCGACATACCGGATGATTTTCCCACCTCGGACGGTGATCACGGAAATGTAGCGCTGGTTGTAGGGGCGGCCGGTCTTCACCCCTTGGCCGATGCAGCCGAACTCGAGGATCACGACCTCAGGATTGTCCGTCCGGTGCACCGTAGGCTCAGTCATGCGCTCGATGGTGAGGATGTTGTCGAAGCCGCTGAGGTAAGCCGCCAGCGCCTCCTGGCCCTCAACTCGGGTGACCCCGCCAGGCGGCGCATAGGGGAATTCCATAACGCCGTCCGGTGCCATCATGTCGAGGAAACTGGACGCCTCCTGATCCACCAAAGGACCAAGGGCCGCTTTCAACATGTCGGAAAAGCGCGAAAGACCAGCAGGCTTATGTGTTTTAGACATTGACCTTTACTCCTCACGGATGGAACGGTGTCGTTCCGACGCATATAGGAGAAAATTGGATGGAACGCAACCGTTCCGACGTCAAGAGAGAACCATCCGTGCGCAAGCCCAGCGGTGCTGCCGTGATGCAGGAATCCGTCACCCGAGCCATTGAGGCTGCCCTGTTCCAGGAATGGGCAAGGACAGGCTATGCGGCTCTCAGCGTGGAAGCGGTGGCCAAGCGGGCTGGTGTGGGCAAAGCCGCCATTTACCGCCGCTGGCCGTCCAAACTGGCTCTGGTTTCTGATGTTTTGACGCGGGTGGGGAGCGATCTGGCGGTGGCGCCGGACACTGGTGACCTGCGCAGTGACATTGAGCTCCTCTTGCGTCAACTTCGGCGTATCCTGCGCCACCCCTTAGTCGCGCGCATTCTGCCCGATCTTCATGCCGAGCTGCCGCGCACGCCTGAACTCGCCAAGGCTATCCGCAGTCGGCTCCAGTCCTACCGGCGTTCGCGGGCGGAGGAGGTGCTTCGTCGAGCCATGAGCCGTGGTGAACTATCGAACGAGGTTGACCTCGACTTGGCGACAGATCTCCTCGGGAGCATGATCTACTGGCGCATGATCGTGACGCGCCTGCCCGCCGACAGGGCTTATCTTGACCGGCTGACCGATCTAATCGTCGGCGCTCTGAAGACTTATCCTAGCTCTGAAGACTTATCCTAGTCTAGGAAGGTAAACGTGCGCTACTGAGCAAACTTCATCGAAAGCGTTTGTATCGGAGCCGAGTACGAATGTGACTGAGGGTCCACCAAACCTCTTTGAAGCGAGCCGCGGGATGACTTTACCTCGATGATATAGCGAGTGCTCCTTCGACGAAGGAGCACTCTCCATGATCGATACATTTCACCGGAAGGTTTCAGGACGAAACTGTGAGGCAAGCACATATCATGGTGCACAGCGACTGAGGGCCGGGTCTCGCCCTTGACCTCAGCTTCGTCCTTGTTCGCCTCAGACGGTAACCTCGACCCGTACGTCACCCGTCCGGCCCAGAATATGGGTCGCCACCTCGCCACCTGCGCGGCGGACGGCGACGTCGAGGCGGCATCCATCGACCGCAAGGTTGCGTAATTCGACTTCGTCGAGGAAGTCCGGCAGAACCGGTCGGTCGAGCCGGACTGTCCTGGTCTGCGGGTCGAAAGTGAGGCCGAGGCAGGCCTGAACCAGGCTCAGGGGCGTCGCAGCCGCCCAGGCCTGTGGCGCACAGGCGACTGGATAGAACGTCGGCCCCTGGCCGCGCCGCCGCGGGAAGCCGCAGAAGAGCTCCGGCAGCCGCCGCAAATCGATGTAGACGGACGCGTGGAACAGGCCGTCAAAAATCCGGGCCGCCTCGCGCTTGAAGCCGTAACGGGCGAGACCTAGGGCGATCAGCGCGTTGTCGTGCGGCCAGACCGAGCCGTTGTGGTAGGACATCGGATTGTAGCGCGCCTCGGTCGACGCGATGGTCCTCACGCCCCAGCCCGAGAACGACGACGCGTCCATAAGCGTTTCGGCGACGAGAGTTGCCCGCTCAGGTAGCGCGATGCCGGCGAACAGGGCATGCCCTGCGTTCGAAGACCGGACTCGGCAGGGCCGCTTGTGGCCGTCCAGTGCAAGAGCGTAGGTGCCGAGGTCGTCGCACCAGAACGCCCTGTCGAACCGCTGCTTCAGCTGATCGGCCTCCGTCTCCAGCAAGGCTGCCCGCTCCGGCATTCCCAAGACCGATGCGACGCGCGCGGCGGAGCGCTTGGCGGCGTGGACGTAGGCCTGGACCTCGCATAGCGCGATCGGCCCCTGGGCCATGCTGCCGTCGGCGTGGAAGACGGAGTCGTGGCTGTCCTTCCAGCCCTGGTTGATGAGCCCTTCCTGCGTCCGACGCCCATACTCTACGAAGCCGTCGCCGTCGCGGTCGCCATAGACGTCGATCCAGCGCAGTGCGGCTTCGATGTTGGGCCAGAGGCGCTCCAGGGTAGAGGTGTCTCCTGTGCGCTCCAGGTAGGCGCCAGCGAGCATGATGAAGAGCGGCGTCGAGTCGACGCTGCCGTAATAGCGCCGGAACGGCACCTCGCCGAGTTCAGCCATCTCGCCGTAGCGCACCTCGTGCAGGACCTTGCCGGGCTCGGCATCAGCCGTCGGATCCTCGGTTTTGGCCTGGTTGGCTGCAAGGAATTGGAGGACGCCGCGGGCCAGTGCCGGATCCATCCACAGCGTCTGGTAAGCCGTGACGAGGGCGTCGCGCCCGAAGGCAGCGCTGAACCACGGCGTCCCAGCGTACGGATAGGGGCCCTCGGGAGTGTCCGTCACCAGCATGTAGAGGTCGGAGACCGAGCGCCGGACAGCCTCGTCGAAGATCTCGTTCGAGGTCGCGATGGAAGCGGCCCGCGACGAGGATTGGCGCAGCGCCCGCCGCGCCTCGACCATTGACGACAGGTAATGCTCACGCGGCCGCCGTTGAGGCCGGCCATCGTCGCAGCGGACCTCGACGAAGATCACTGCTCGCTGCCGCGGCGCAATTTCGACGTCGAACACGGCGCGTCCGGACTCCAGCCGGGCGGGCTCCGGATCGAAGCGCAGGCGTGTCGTTCTGGTCAGTCCGTCGAGGCCGCGATAGGTGAGCGTGACAGTCTCTGATCCGACATCCGCCGGATGGAATGTTCCCCGGCGCATGCGGCGCGTGCCGCGGACCTCGAAGAGGTCAGCGAAGTCAGCCTCGAACCGCAGTTCCAGCATCAGGCGCTGGGGCCGGTCACCGAAGTTGCGCACCAGCAGGCGCTCGAAGCAGGTCGACTTCCAGAGGAATTTGGACCGGCGGATGTGGACCACGTCGTGTGCCAAGAGAAGGCGGCCGGCCTCGTCATACAGATCCGGGTTGGTGAGATCGCAGGTGAGCACCGCGTTGTCGTCACGCAGGGTCGACGACAGGAGGATCGGGCGGGCCCCGTTGATCAGCAGGTCCAGGTGGGAGAGATGGCGGGTGTCCCGATGGAATAGCCCGTCCGGGCTCCCCTCGCCTGACAGCACGTCGCCGTTGCGGTCGAACACCCCAAAGGTATCGCCGTGCTTTAGGGTCCGCGGGCGGCGCTCCTGCAGGGAGGATTGCGACGCAACGGCGAACTGACCCAGGCGGATGTCGGCTGCGTCATCAGGCGCGTCAACATGCAGGTTCATGATGTCGTCCTCCAACAAGAGAACAAACGTCAGGGAAATGGACCTTATGCCACCGCATGCAAGCTGGACCTGGCTCCGTTGGTACGGCGCAGGTGTGCGGCGTCGAGGCGCACGCCGGGCAGGTTGCGGTAGACATCAAGATAATCTCTCGCCATTCGTTCGACAGTGAACCGGTCGAGGAAGCAGCGACGCACCTCGGCCCGGTCCAATGTCTTGAGTGCGGCGACTGCTTCGACAGACTCCTCGATGCTGTCAACGATGAAGCCGGACTTTCCGTTCTCGATCACCTCCGGCACCGACCCGCAGCGGAAGGCGATCACGGGGGTGCCGCAGGCCATGGCCTCAATCATTACGAGGCCGAAGGGCTCGGGCCAGTCAACCGGGAAAAGCAGTGCGGCGGCGTTGCCAAGGAAGTCGGCCTTCTCGCTCTCGTTGATCTCTCCGATGAACTCGACATTCGGATGGGCGTCGACCAGCGGCTTGACGACCTCGTCCCAGTACGCCTGGTCGGCCTTGTCGATCTTGGCCGCGATCCGGAGGGGCATCCTGGCCTTCGCGGCGATTTCGATCGCGCGGTCGGGCCGTTTCTCTGGCGAGATCCGTCCCAGGAAGGCAAGGTACCCTCCCGTCGCGGCTGCACGGAAAGGCAGGAGGTTTTTCGGCAACCCATGGTGGACGGTGCCGACCCAGTTGGCGTGGGCGATGGGCTTGCGCTGATCGTCCGAGATGGAGACGAGCGGAATGTCCGGAAACATCCTGTAGAAGGGGGCGAGATCAACGAGATCAAGCCGGCCGTGGGTCGTCGTCACGGTCCTGTCGGCGAACTCGCGTATGAGCGGGAAGTGCAACAGGTCGATGTGGAAGTGGATGACGTCGAACTCATGCGCGCGCTGCCTCACCTGCTCCAGCATCATGATGTGGTAAGGCAGCGGGTCCTTGACGACCGGATTGAGCCGGAGCGCCAGGTCGCAGCAGCGCACGAGCTCGGCCTTCGTGATCGAGTCACCGGAGGCGAACAGGGTCACCTCGTGTCCCTGCCGCACCAGTTCCTCGGTGAGATAGGAGACGATCCGCTCGGTTCCCCCGTAGAGTTTGGGCGGAACACGTTCGTACAAAGGAGCCACCTGGGCAATCTTCATCGGCAAGACCTCCTCGAAGAGCGAAGGATCGACGATTGAGATGCGCGCGGCCGCGGAAGTTCGGGGCGCGCGGCACAAGGCGTTTTCGAGATAGGAACTATGCTCAAGCTTGCAAGAGCCGGGACGGCAGGTGAAGCTGATGCCGTCCCGGCAGATCCTCTTCCCACCGGCCTAGGCGGCGAGGTGCAGGTGCTCAGCCGCCGAGGCGTTTGCCTTGGGCCGAGGCTCGGGAACGACGCTAAGCGACGGGCGGTTCTCCGGTGACATGCGGGCCGCTCCGGTTCGCCGCGCCGGGTCGAGCTGGCCATAGATCCCGAGCCATTCGAACCCGGACTTGTGGCGGAGGTCCATGAGCGGGCGCAGCTCTGGCTGTGCCAGATCCATCACGGTCGCGTCGCGCCAGCGCCTCTTCGTCGGCTGCTTGCGGGAGAACGGCCAAAGCCGTCTGACCTCCTCCTCGACCTGCAGCACGATCTTGCCGCCCATGGTGCGGCGGAGATTGAAACGTCCGGTCAGGGGCATCGCTTCCTCCGTCCGGTTACTCCTCCCGTTGACCCAGAAGGGACAGCAGAAGCTGGAACAGGTTGAGGAAGTTGAGGTAGAGGCTCAGCGCCCCGAAGACCCTGCTGGTGAGCGCGGCGTCCCCGTGGGCGAGGCCCGCGACGTACTCCTCCTTAATCCGCTGGGTGTCCCACGCGGTCAGGCCCGCGAACACGAACAGGCCGATGACCGTGATCGTGAACTGCAGGGCCGAACTCGCGAGGAACAGGTTGACCACCGAGGCGAGGATCAACCCGACCAGGCCCATGAGCAGGAACGAGCCCCAGCCGGAGAGTTGGCTGCGTGTGGTGTAGCCCCACAGGCTCAGGGCGCCGAAGCACGCGGCCGTGATGAAGAAGACGCGGGTGACGCTCTCCCCGGTATAGGCCTGGAGCAAAGCCGCAAGGCCAATACCCTGGAGGGCCGTGATGCCCCAATAGATCCCCTGAAGCCCTGCCGGAGACAGGCTCTGTGCCCCGAAGGAAGCGATCAGGACCAAGCCGAGGGGAGCCAACAGGGCGACCCAGCCGAGCGGCGTCAGCTCGCGCGGACCGGAGTAGAAGAGTTCGCCCAAAGACGTGTTCGTCACCGTGTAAGCGACGGCGCCGCTCAGGGCAAGCCCAAGCATCAGGTAGTTGTAGACGCCGATCATGTGCGCCCGCAGGCCGGCGTCGAACTCGACCCGCGCCGGCGCAAATGTGCCTGGCCCAAACCCGTATGGCGCCAGGCGAGAATTGTCATTCCACCGAGACATGACAAACCTCTTCATACCAGTTGCCGATCAGGTTCAGCGACGACTCGAAAAGGCTTATACGGATCTCGCCCAAGGGGACTTCTCTGCCCCGCGATGTGGCGCGAGAGGGTCCATCCTAAGCCTCGTCGGAGTGCATCGGCCAAGCCATGCCCGCGAGGAGCCGACTTGACGCTAAAGAGATGAGAACGCACAGCGACGCTTGCAAGTCGTACCGCTTTCAACACAAGGGCAGGACAAGCGATTTTTTGCGATCCGGCAACACACCTGTGAGCGTCGGCCGCCGGAGACTTCGCGCCATGACAGTCCAGGAGCACCGTCGGGCCGACTATTAGCAGCCGAGCCACAGAAGATCTGCGGGATTAGTCGAGCGGGTATATTGCGCGAGCCTTTTTTGGGGGCCATGCTGCATTACTTTGGTCGCAAGGAGCTTGGCTTTCTTGGGCACATCCGAAGTCAGGCACGATTACCGAAGTCGATCATTTGGGGCCAGAGGGATGAGCGGTTGGAAACTACCCTGGGAGGGTGGGTGCTTATGCGGCGGGATACGCTTCCGAGTAACTGCCCCACCCTTGCTAACGGCGGCGTGCCATTGCACCGGGTGCCAGAAGCTGAGCGCAAGCGCATACTCACTGACTATCATTGTGCCAAGCGACGGCTTTGCGGTAACGCGTCGTGAGCCCGTGATCGGTGGTCTGCATGGTCCGCATCGGCAGCTCTATTGCCCCCACTGCAAAAATTGGATGTTCACGCACCCGCACGGCCTGGACCTCGTCGTCAAAGTCCGGGCGACTATGCTGGACGACCACCATTGGTACGTGCCCTTTGTCGAGGTCTTCACGTCAGAAAAGCTGCCGTGGGCTTCAACCTGCGCGGTATATAGCTTTGCTACCCAACCAGACCTCGACGGGTATGGACCTCTGATTGAAGCCCTCGCACGCGAAGGAGCACGGCCGCTCTGAATGTTCGACGCGGCGGTCTCGCAGAATGAGTGCATCTACCGATGCCTAACCGCCACCCGATCCGTTTTCGTGGGACGGGAATTTCCGAGCGCAGGGCCAAGTCGCATTCGCTCTGTGAGGGTAAAAACTAAGCAGAGGAAGGATCGGCTCAGTCTACACCGTCTGACCCATCCCGCAGCTCTCCTGTGGCCTAGGACTAGCAGCCGATGCAGATATCCGGAATGATTTCTTTGGGGTCCCTGCTCAGAAGTCGCTCGTGCTTCTTGGATAGCCCGACACGCTGCCGGCCGTCAGATTTCGGTTGTTGTGCGTTCTCCGCTCGGTTCAGATCCCGTTCGTACGTGGCAGTCTGCGCTTGCGAAACCAGCGTCTGGTCCTGACGCGCTATGGCCGCTGGAAGAGCCGCAAGGCTCAGGAACAACGCTGTAAGAAGTCTCCGATTCATAAGGATCCTCCAACCATCGGGGGCACCATTCTCTCCAAGCGGCTTCCCGTTGTAGATGGATGAGGCACCACCTCACCGTGATCCGTTACCAGCCATGCGAACTCTCGCCTGCACGGTGCGAGCTCGCTTTGCCGCATGACGCAGTTGCGGACGATGAAGCCCGTGAGCCTGCTGTCGGCACTTATGGCTGCCGCGGATTCCCCTGCCGGCATGCCGCCAGTATGGGGGTCGCGGAGCAGATATACCTCGCTGCGGCGACAGCATGCTCGCGGCCTGACCATTCTGTTGGCTGGCCCCGCCCGTCGGCCGCACACGATGTGGCTGTGGATACCGCAGAGACGTCAGGGCACTTAAGACCAACGGACATGAAAGCACGACAAGGCCGCCGGACACGACGCTGCTCAGAACGAAAGGTGTCAAGACCTTCATCCCCTGCTCTCCCCTGATGACGAAGATCCGTGTGGCCAGCTTCCCAAGCCGGCCACACGGATGAAGCACATGCGGACCGCAGGTTTCCGCGAGGGTAAGCTTCCCTGAGCCTGCGAGCCTCAGGTCCTATGCCGCCATCTCGTGGCTCGGGTGCCCATCCCCACCACCGATCATTAGGCCTGCGGGTCCGACGCGGATCGGCACGGTCTCGCCATCCTTGATCTCGCCGGAGAGGATGAGCTCCGCCAGCGGATCCTGCACATGCTTCTGGATCACGCGCTTGAGGGGCCGCGCGCCATAGGCCGGATCGTAGCCCTTTTCGGCAAGCCAGTTGCGGGCGTCCTCGTCGAGCTGCAGCGTGATCTTGCGATCGGCCAAGAGCTTCTGCAGGCGGCCGAGCTGGATGTCGACGATGGCGCCCATCTCCGAGCGCTTCAGCCGGTGGAACAGGATGATCTCGTCCACACGGTTGAGGAACTCGGGCCTGAAGTGCTGGCGCACCACCCCCATCACCTCGTCGCGCACCTCGTCGGTGTCATGGCCTTCCGCCTGGTTCACCAGATATTCGGCGCCGAGATTCGAGGTCATGATGATGAGCGTGTTGCGGAAGTCCACCGTGCGGCCCTGCCCGTCCGTGAGGCGTCCGTCGTCGAGCACCTGCAGCAGGACGTTGAACACGTCCGGATGCGCCTTCTCGATCTCGTCGAAGAGCACCACCTGGTAGGGCCTGCGGCGCACGGCTTCGGTCAGCGCGCCGCCCTCCTCGTAGCCCACATAGCCGGGAGGCGCGCCGATGAGCCGGGCGACCGAGTGCTTCTCCATGTATTCCGACATGTCGAGGCGCACGAGCGCGGTCTCGTCGTCGAACAGGAAGGCCGCCAAAGCCTTGGTGAGCTCCGTCTTGCCCACGCCCGTGGGGCCGAGGAACATGAACGAGCCGATGGGCCGGTTCGGGTCCTGCAGGCCCGCACGCGCACGGCGCACGGCGGTGGAGACGGCCGAGACGGCCTCACTCTGTCCGACGACACGCTTGGCGATGTCCTGCTCCATGTGCAGCAGCTTCTCGCGCTCGCCCTCCAACATCTTGTCGACGGGCACGCCGGTCCAGCGGGAGACGACACCGGCCACGTGATCGGGCGTCACCGCCTCCTCCATCAGCCCGCCGCCATCGGCGTGGGCCTCGACGTCCGCAAGCTGCTTCTCCAGCCCCGGAATGACCCCATAGGAGAGCTCGCCGGCCTTCGCCCAGTCGCCGTTGCGCTGCGCGGAGGCGAGCTGGTTGCGGGCCTCCTCAAGCTTCTTCTTGAGATCGGCCGCAGTGCCGAGCTTGTCCTTCTCTGCCTTCCAGCGTGCGGTGATGGCGGCCGACTGCTCCTCGAGTTCCGCCAGCTCCTTGGTCAGGCGCTCGAGCCGGTCGCGCGAGGCCGCATCGGTCTCCTTCTTGAGGGCTTCCTGCTCGATCTTCAGGCGCACGATCTCGCGGTCAATGTTGTCGAGCTCCTCCGGCTTCGAATCGACCTGCATGCGCAGACGCGAGGAGGCCTCGTCCACGAGATCGATGGCCTTGTCCGGCAGGAAGCGGTCGGTGATGTAGCGGTTGGAGAGCGTCGCCGCAGCCACGAGCGCCGAGTCGGTGATGCGCACGCCGTGATGCTGCTCGTATTTTTCCTTCAGCCCGCGCAGGATCGACACGGTGTCCTCCACCGTGGGCTCGCTCACGAAGACCGGCTGGAAGCGACGGGCCAAGGCCGCGTCCTTCTCCACATGCTTGCGGTACTCGTCGAGAGTGGTCGCGCCGACGCAGTGCAGCTCGCCGCGGGCGAGCGCAGGCTTCAAAAGGTTCGACGCATCCATCGCGCCATCGGCCTTGCCGGCGCCGACGAGCGTGTGCATCTCGTCGATGAACAGGATGATGCCGCCCTCGGCCGACGTCACTTCGCTGAGCACCGCCTTCAGCCGCTCCTCGAACTCGCCGCGATATTTCGCGCCGGCGATCAGCGCGCCCATGTCGAGGGCGAGCAGCTGCTTGTCCTTGAGGCTCTCCGGCACGTCGCCGTTGACGATGCGCAGCGCCAGACCTTCCACGATGGCGGTCTTGCCGACGCCGGGCTCGCCGATGAGAACCGGGTTGTTCTTGGTGCGCCGCGACAGAACCTGAATCGTGCGGCGGATCTCCTCGTCGCGGCCGATCACCGGATCGAGCTTGCCATCGCGGGCAGCTTCCGTGAGGTCGCGGGCATATTTTTTCAATGCATCATAGGCGTTCTCTGCCGTCGCGTTGTCGGCGGTGCGGCCCTTGCGCAGCGCGTTGATGGCGGTGTTGAGACCTTGGGCGGTCACGCCGGCCTGCGCGAGAATACGTCCCGCTTCGCTGTCCTTCTCGACGGCGAGCGCCAGCAGCATCCGCTCGACGGTGACATACGAGTCGCCCGCCTTCTCCGCGGCCTTCTCGGCGGTGTCGAAGAAGCGCATCAGGTCGCGGGTCGCCTGCGGCTGGGCGGCGGAGCCCGACACTTTCGGCTGCTTGGCGAGCCATTGCTCGACCGCCGCATGGGCGTCGCGGGAGCGGCCGCCCGCCCGGTCGATGAGACCGGCGCAGAGGCCTTCCGGATCGTCCAGCAGAACCTTCAAGACGTGGCCCGGCGAGAGCTGCGGATGGCCTTCGCGCATGGCGAGATTCTGCGCCGCCTGAACGAAGCCCCGGGCACGCTCGGTGTATTTTTCGAAATTCATCTGTACCTCCATCAGACCTTACGCCCTCTCAGAGGCGCGCTAGAACCGAGGAAGATGTCCTTTGGCCGATTGGGCCAACGAAGGACGCCGGCGCTCAAAGGAGCCGCCAGCGTGTACGATCTGGTTTGGGGGCCAATTTTTCGCAAGACCGGCCCAATGCATCGGCGCACACCGGCGCCTCAATCGAGCGGGCTCTAAGGGCCCTATCGGCTGCCCCCGCTGCGACTGCGCCGGGCTCAGACGGTTCCTGTCTCCGGGCGCTTTATGTCCCGGATCTGTCCGGACAGCTCCGGCGCCCCGGCCTCGTCTGCGATCCGGGCCGCCTCCTCAAGCGCTTCGTTCCACACGGCCCTGGCCGCGGCGTTGCTGCCGAGGAGGGCGGCGACGTCGACCGGACCGGTGCGAACCGGCACCCAAGCCGGAGGATCGCTCGCTGGGAACGATTCGAGACTTGCTTCCTCAACGGCATCAAGGGTCCCAGGTCCAGGATCGTTGATAGGCATGGTCGTCTCCTCTCATCGGGTAGGCGCCGCCGAAGGCCACGGCCGCTGACGTTCTGGTATGGAACGCCGCGCCCCGGCGGACTCACCGCGAACTGGCGCTCCAGCCATGGCGGTCCGACGCTGGACGGCGGACGCGAGACCGCCTCCGGCACGCGCTGCCACAATGGATTTGGTCAAGCCCCGTCACCGATCAAGAAACAAGAGCGATCCGTGCGCATTGTTAGAGGCCATTGCGGACCGGGATGTCTGAGGCATGTCTTGAAGACAGTCAGGCTTACTAACACCTAGCCGTTCGGTGGAGGCGGATGACGATGCGGGATCCGGCAAACTGGATGCTCTCGGAAGCAATCGACGCCCTGGCGCGGGCCGAGCGGATGCACCGGCAACTCTTTCAGCTCCAGCGCTCGCAGGCCCGGGCGCCGGCGTGGGAGCCTCCCCTCGACATGATCGAGACCGAGCGGGAAGTTCTTATCCTGATCGCCCTGCCCGGGGTCGAGCCTGACCAGGTCGAGGCCGTTGTCCGGGACGGCACCTTGGTGGTGGCCGGCCGGCGCCTGCTGCCCCCCGAGCTGCGGACGGCCCGCATCCATCGTCTGGAACTGCCGCAGGGACGGTTCGAGCGACACATCCCATTGCCACCCGGGCATTACAGGGCCGTGCGCCGGCTCGCGCGGAATGGGTGCCTCGTCTTCAGCCTTGAAAAGGACGTGTAGGGGTTGCGCCATGATCCTGTTCGGACTTGCCAACGGTCCCAACCAGCCGAACAACCATTCACCGGAGCCTCAGGAGGAGTTCACGCCGGTTCCGTTGCCGCCGGACGCGACCATCATCGTGCCGGTGCGCAATACCGTGCTGTTCCCGGGCATGATCGCGCCGATCGTCATCGGGCGCCCGGCCTCGATCGCCGCCGCCCAGCAAGCCGTGCGCGAGGAGCGGCCCATCGGCATCGTGATGCAGCGCGATGCCCAGGTCGCGGAACCCGGCCCCGCCGACATGCACCCTGTCGGAACGCTGGCCAACATCGTCCGCTACATGACGGCTCCGGACGGAACGCACCATATTATCTGTCAGGGCGTCCAGCGGATCCGCATCCTCGACTTCGTGAACGACAAGCCGTTCCTGGCCGCGCGTGTGCTCCACTTGCCGGAGCCCGAAGCCCAGGGACCTGAGATCGAAGCCCGCTTCCTCCATTTGCAGAGCCAGGCGATCGAGGCCTTGCAGCTCCTCCCGCAGGCCCCGCAGGAGCTGGTCGCGGCCGTGCAGGGAGCAACTTCGCCTGCACAGCTCGCCGACCTTGCGGCGACCTACATGGACATCAAGCCCGAGGAGAAGCAGGAGATCCTGGAGACGCTCGACCTCCTGCCCCGGATGGACAAGGTCTCCCGCCTGCTGGCCCAGCGGATCGAGGTTCTCCGCCTGACGCACGAGATCGGCCGCCAGACCAAGGCCGCCCTGGACGAACGCCAGCGCGAGGCCGTGCTGCGGGAGCAAATGGCGGCGATCCAGCGCCAGCTGGGCGAAGGCGACGGGCGCGCTCAGGAGGTCCAGGAGCTCACCGAGAAGATCGCCCAGGCCACCATGCCGCCGGAGGTCGAGGAGCAGGCGCGCAAGGAACTTCGCCGCTATGAGCGCATGCCCGAGGGCGCCACCGAGGCGGCGATGATCCGGACCTATCTCGACTGGCTGGTCGAGCTGCCCTGGAGCATGCCCGAGGAGAAGCCCATCGACATCGCGGACGCCCGCCGCATCCTCGACGAGGACCATTTTGGGCTGGAAAAGATCAAGCAGCGCATCGTCGAGTACCTGGCCGTGCGCAAGCTCGCGCCGAACGGCAAGGCGCCGATCCTGTGCTTTGCCGGTCCGCCCGGCGTCGGCAAGACCTCGCTCGGGCAGTCGATCGCCCGCGCCATGGGGCGGCCTTTCGTGCGAGTCAGCCTCGGCGGCGTCCATGACGAGGCCGAGATCCGCGGCCACCGGCGCACCTATGTCGGCGCGCTGCCCGGCAACATCATCCAGGCGATCAAGAAGGCCGGCGCCCGCGACTGCGTGATGATGCTCGACGAGATCGACAAGATGGGGCGCGGCGTCCAGGGCGACCCCTCGGCCGCCATGCTGGAGGTGCTCGATCCGGAACAGAACGCCACGTTCCGCGACAACTATCTCGGTGTGCCGTTCGACCTCTCCCGCGTGGTGTTCATCGCCACCGCCAACATGCTCGACACCATCCCGGGTCCGCTGCGTGATCGCATGGAGATCATCACGCTCGCCGGCTACACCGAGGACGAGAAGCTGCAGATCGCCCGGCGCTATCTGGTCCGGCGCCAGCTGGAGGCGAACGGGCTCAAGCCCGAGCAGGCCGAGATCAGCGACCAGGCCCTGCGCCGGATCATCCGGGACTACACGCGGGAGGCGGGCGTCCGCAACCTGGAGCGCGAGATCGGCCGGGTGCTGCGACACGCTGCCGTGCGGATCGCCGAGGGCAGCACCGAGCACGTGACCATCGATGTCGATGACCTCGCGGCCATCCTGGGGCCGGCGCGCTTCGAGGACGAGGTGGCCATGCGCACCAGTGTGCCGGGCGTGGCGACGGGCCTGGCCTGGACGCCGGTGGGTGGCGACATCCTGTTCATCGAGGCCAGCCGGGCACCGGGTAAGGGCGGGCTGATCCTCACCGGCCAGCTCGGGGATGTCATGCGCGAGAGCGCCCAGGCAGCCCTAAGCTTGGTCAAAGCCAAGGCCGGCGCGCTCGGCATCGCCCCTGAGATGTTCGAGAAGAACGACATTCACATCCACGTTCCGGCCGGAGCCACACCGAAGGACGGTCCGAGCGCCGGCGTGGCGATGTTCACGGCTCTCGTCTCGCTTCTTTCCGACCGGACGGTCCGTAGTGACACGGCCATGACGGGCGAGATCAGCCTGCGCGGCCTCGTCCTGCCAGTGGGCGGGATCAAGGAGAAGGTCACGGCGGCCGCCCGGGCGGGCCTCACGCGGGTGATGCTGCCGGCCCGCAACCGCCGGGATTTCGAGGACATCCCAGAGGAAGCGCGCTCGCGGCTTGAGTTCGTGTGGCTGGAGCGGGTCGACGATGCACTGGCGGCCGCCCTGGAAGGCGAGCCGGCGCGGACGTCCGAGAGCGGCACGCAGGCTGCGTAGGAGCGCCGCCCAACCGATGCTGGAGACCGCCGTATCCGCGTTCGTGCTCCTGTTCGTCACGATCGGCCCCGTCGAGACGGCCGCCGTGTTTGGGGGTGCTCACCACCGGGATCCACTGTCCCGAACGGCGGCTGGCATGGCAGGCGGTCGTGGTCGCCGGGCTGGTGCTGCTGCTCTTCGCGTTTTTGGGAAACCGGCTGCTCGACTTCCTGCACGTCTCCTTGGGCGCCTTCCGCATCGCCGGCGGGATCCTGCTCCTGCTTCTGGCCGTCGATCTCGTGTTCGCGCATCCGACCGCCCTGTCGTCGATCACGGCGAGCGAGGAACATGAGGCCCAGCGGCCCGGCGACACTGCCGTGTTCCCGCTCGCCATCCTGCTGATCGCCGGCCCTGGCAGCATGACCGCAATCGTGCTGCTGATGGGTCAGGCCGCGACAGATCTCGCCCGGGCCACTGTCCTGGCGACGCTGGCGGCGTGTCTTGGAGCGACCTATGTGGCGTTGGTTCTCGTTGATCCGCTCGGACGCCTGCTTGGGGTAACGGGCACCAATGTCGTCGCCCGCATCTCCGGCATCCTGTTGGCAGCGGTGGCAGTTCAGTTCGTCATCGATGGCATCCGGGAGGCCAACCTGTTCGGGTCTGCGCCTCCATAGGAGCTCCGCTGTCCTTTCAACGACTCCTGTACCCTCGCAGGGCTGCACTTACATATTCGTGCGCGTGAACATGAGCTGGAGTTTGCACGATGTCCGACACGCTCCACATCGTCTGCCCCGCCTGTGATAGCGTCAATCGCCTGCCGCGGTCGAAACCAGCCCAGGCGGCGAAATGCGGCCGCTGTGGCGCCAGCCTGTTTTCCGGAAAGCCGGTCGAGCTCGATGGCGCGCGGTTTAAGCGCCATATCGCCCGCAATGACATTCCCGTCGTGGTCGATTTCTGGGCGCCGTGGTGCGGCCCCTGCCGCGCCATGGCTCCCGTCTTTGAGCAGGCGGCGCAAGAGCTCGAGCCGGCAGCCCGCTTCGTCAAGGTCAACGTCGATGCCGACCCCCGCCTCGCGTCGGAGTTCGGCATCCAAGGAATCCCAGCGCTCTTTGTGTTCAAGGACGGGCAGATTGCGTCACGGCAGGCCGGCATGATGGATCCGAACTCCCTACGCCGCTGGATCGCAAAGGCGAGCAGAAGGTGACGGATCCGGAACCCGATCCCATCCTCCGGCTGGCGATATGGCCGGGCGAAACCTTTTCGTGAGCTTGCCTCCGTACGGGCTCTTGACGGTAAGGGAAGCCTTACTATGTCGATACCGGATTAGCACTCGCGACTTGTGAGTGCTAAGCTTAGCAATTTACTTCGAATGCAGGTCAGGAGGGTGTTTCGATGAAATTCCGTCCCTTGCACGACCGCATCGTCGTTCGCCGCATTGAGCCGGAAGAGCGAACGGCAGGCGGCATCATCATTCCCGATACCGCTAAGGAAAAGCCCCAGCAGGGCGAGGTCATCGCCGTCGGCCCTGGTGCCCGCGACGAGAGCGGCAAAGTCCAGCCCCTCGACGTGAAGGCAGGTGACCGCGTGCTGTTCGGCAAGTGGTCCGGCACCGAGGTGCGTGTCGGAGGCGAGGATCTCCTCATCATGAAGGAATCCGACATCATGGGCATCCTGGAGTAGGAATGTCGCATGACAACGAGGCCGCAATAGAATTTCATTAAAGCAGAGGTGAGTCCCATGGCAGCGAAAGAGGTCAAGTTCTCATCTGAAGCGCGCGAGAAGATGCTGCGCGGTGTCGACATTCTCGCCGACGCGGTGAAGGTGACGCTCGGTCCCAAGGGCCGCAACGTGGTGATCGAGAAGAGCTTCGGCGCGCCGCGCATCACCAAGGACGGCGTCACCGTCGCCAAGGAGATCGAGCTCTCCGACAAGTTCGAGAACATGGGCGCCCAGATGGTGCGCGAGGTGGCGAGCAAGACCAGCACCGTTGCCGGTGATGGCACCACCACCGCGACGGTTCTGGCTCAGGCGATCGTGCGCGAGGGCGCCAAGGCGGTGGCCGCCGGCATGAACCCGATGGACCTCAAGCGCGGCATCGATCTCGCCGTCACCGAGGCCATCAAGGACATCCAGGCCCGCGCCAAGAAGGTCGCCTCGTCCGAGGAGATTGCCCAGATCGGTACCATTTCCGCGAATGGCGATACTGAGATCGGCCGCATGCTGGCCGAGGCCATGCAGAAGGTCGGCAACGAGGGCGTGATCACCGTCGAGGAGGCCAAGACCGCCGAGACTGAGCTCGACGTCGTGGAAGGCATGCAGTTCGACCGCGGCTATCTCTCGCCGTACTTCATCACCAACCCCGAGAAGATGATCGCGGAACTTGAGGATCCCTACATCCTCATCCACGAGAAGAAACTCTCCTCGCTCCAATCCATGCTCCCGATCCTTGAGGCTGTCGTTCAGACCGGCAAGCCGCTGCTCATCATCGCGGAAGATATCGAGGGCGAGGCCCTGGCCACCCTGGTGGTCAACAAGCTGCGCGGCGGCCTGAAGATCGCCGCCGTCAAGGCTCCGGGCTTCGGCGACCGCCGCAAGGCCATGCTCGAGGACATCGCGATCCTAACCGCCGGTCAGACGATCTCCGAAGACCTCGGCATCAAGCTCGAGAACGTTTCCCTGCCGATGCTCGGCCGCGCCAAGCGCGTTCGCATCGAGAAGGAGAACACCACGATCATCGACGGCGCCGGCAAGAAGCAGGACATCGAGGCTCGCGTGGCGCAGATCAAGGCGCAGATCGAGGAGACCACCTCGGACTACGACCGTGAGAAGCTCCAGGAGCGCCTCGCCAAGCTCGCCGGCGGCGTCGCGGTGATCCGCGTCGGCGGCGCCACCGAGGTCGAGGTGAAGGAGAAGAAGGACCGCGTGGACGATGCCATGCACGCCACGAAGGCCGCGGTCGAGGAGGGCATTCTGCCCGGTGGCGGCACGGCTCTGCTGCGCGCCAAGGCTGCGGTTGCCAAGCTCTCCAGCGATAATCCGGATGTGAAGGCGGGCATCAACATCGTCCTGCGTGCCCTTGAGGCTCCGATCCGCCAGATTGCCGAGAATGCCGGTGTGGAGGGCTCGATCGTGGTCGGCAAAATCACCGACAACGACTCCTTGAGCTATGGCTTCGACGCCCAGGCGGAAGAGTTCGTCGATCTGCTTCAGGCCGGTATCGTCGATCCGGCGAAGGTTGTTCGCACGGCTCTGCAGGACGCGGCTTCGGTCGCCGGTCTGCTGGTCACCACCGAGGCCATGGTCGCCGAACTGCCGAAGAAGGAGGCTGCTCCGGCCATGCCGGGCGGTGGCATGGGCGGCATGGACTTCTAAGCGAACACGAAATGGCACGGAGGGCGGCCAGGCCAAAACCTGGCCCCCTTTCAGCCGTTCGCGATGGCAGACGAGGAGAAGTATCTCCATAGCGCCCTGCTGGATCAGTGGCAGGCTCAACTGGAGTTCGTCCGATGCGTATCGAGCGCGACGGTCGCGGTGACTACGTGCTGGATCCTGACGAGCTTGCCCAAAAGCTCGCTCTGTCCGCTGACGAACTCCGCCGCCGCATGAAAGCGGGTCTTGTGACAAGCCTGGTGGAGACCGGCCAGGGCGAGGATGCGGGATTATCGCGGTTGACGGTGCGATGCGGCGGAGCAGTCTGGCGGGCAATCATTGGCGCCGATGGCTCGATCATCCAAGAGGAGACCGGAGGGAAGAGTGAAACTCCTTCTGGAGATCCACTGACATAACCCTTGACCGAGCCCGCTCTCTGCTCTCTGAAGACATCGCCACCAGGCATTGTGGTTTGCGCGGGCCAATCGACAGCGTTCATAACAAAGCCCAGAGCGTTGCACCCTGGGCTTCGGGCACTCAATCGGGAGAGCCCGGTTCGTGCCGCGTAGACCCGGTACAGATCAGCTAAGGAAAACGTCCTGGGGGACCAGTGCCACCCGAGCGGACCTCGTACCAATCCGGAAGTCTACAGAGAGGCAACGAAAATTGCCCCGAGGCGGTTCCGACAAGTCGAACGCGAACGATTGTCTCTCAGCACGAACGCCTGCCGTTGCTAACGGCATCTCCCGTCAGCCAGGAAACTCTACAGTCTCCACCTAACAGAGCGAAGTCACGTCAGCCCAACCTGCTGATTGGACTGACGGACCAGAACAGTCTCTGACTGCGGCGGAAAGTACGGCACGAGTTCGATCTCGTCCGGACGCATCGGAGCCGCGTGGAGATGGAAGAGAAGCTCGGCTCCTTTGCGGCGCAGGGCATTGCGATCGCCAATGTCCGGAAGAATGAGCCCGGATACATCATCGGCGCCGCGAAGCTTGACGAAGAAGTATCCCGTTGTCATGGCAGGAATCCTCTTCCGATCCGAGAACAGACTTTCAGAGCCTTGGAATTGCAGGAAGATCCTCGTCATCGGCTTGGAGCATCTCGACCAAACGGGCGACGCGACCGGAGGGAGTCGGCCTGCCCTCGTTCAGCATGGCTTCATCGTTCTCAAGCCACGCCCGCGCCTCGGCCAGTTCGGCCCGGCTTGCGCCCATGGCGAGGACTTCGGTCACCACCCGATCGTCCGAACGCCCGATGAGCGCCCTCACCTCGTCTCGCGTCAGCGTGTCGGTCATGTGCGATCTCCTGTGTGACGGGGAAACCGGCTCCGATGTGGGATCGGTTTGCCCATCATCAAGACCAAAGAGATCGGCTGCGCAGAGGCTCGACAAATCCTATGGTCTTGCCGCGGGGCGGGGTCTTGACACGCCGCGGGGGCATTCCCACCTCGATGATTGCCAAGGCTTTTCAAGAGCTTGGCATCTCGGGCGCCGGCGGGTGTCCGGCGCTCTTATGGTTACGTTGCTCAATGGAGGATGTAGCTATGAGAACAACTTTCGATCTCTCTCCCCTTTTCCGCTCGACGGTCGGCTTCGATCGCCTGATCGACATGCTCGATCAGGTCAGCCGGGTTGAGCCGATGACCAACTGGCCGCCCTATAACATCGAGAAGGCGGGCGATGACCAGTATCGCATCACCATGGCGGTCGCCGGCTTCTCGCCCGACGAGATCGAGCTCGTTCAGCAGGAAAACACGCTCTTCGTGAATGGCCAGAAGCATCCTGAGCCCGAAGGCGTGCAGGTTCTCCACCGCGGCATCGCCACCCGCGCCTTCAAGCAGTCCTTCAATCTGGCTGACCACGTGAAGGTCACGGGCGCGAGCCTCGAGAACGGCCTGCTGACGATCGAGCTGAAGCGTGAAGTCCCCGAGGAGCTCAAGCCGCGCCGGATCGAAATTGCCTCCGGCACCGGCGTGAAGGCGCTCGCTCAGGACAACCAGCCTCAGCAGATCGAGCACGCGCCGCAGAACAAGAGCAAGGCCGCGTAAGCAGACGCACTCAGTAACGAGCGCAACGGTGCCGGGCGACCGGCATCGAACCCTCGCGCTCGTTCAAACCAGATGACGAAAGGAGGAGATGATGAACATGCGAGATCTCATTCCCTGGGGCCGTAACGAACGATCGATGGTCCCCAGCACCTTCCGCGGTGAGGAATTGAGCCCCTTCATGACCCTCCACCGCGAGATGAACCGGCTGTTCGACGACGTGTTCAATCGCTTCGAAGGCGGCATTCCGTCGCTTCTCGGCCGGATGCCAAACTGGCCCAGCATCGAAGCGGTCGAGACGGACAAGGACGTTCGCGTCTCGGCCGAGCTTCCCGGCCTGGATGAGAAGGACATCGAGGTCCTCGTCGATGACGACGTCCTGACCATCCGCGGCGAGAAGAAGGCCGAGACTGAGGACAAGGAGCGCCGTTTCAGCGAGCGCTTCTACGGCCGCTTCGAGCGTGTGATCCCCCTGCCCTTCGCGGTCGAGGAGGACAAGGTCGAGGCGTCGTTCAACAACGGCGTGCTCACCGTCACCTTGCCCAAATCCGTGAAGGCGCAGGAGAAGGCCAAGCGTATTCCGGTCAACGGGAAAGCCAAAGGAGCCAAGCACTAACCACCCGAAGCGGTGCGGGGCAGGCCCGCGCGGCTGCCCCGCGCCATCCTTCGCTCGTCTGAGGGAGGATGATCATGGAAATGGTCGAGACTAAACCAGACGCCAACAATCCCGCCGCTGTCTCTCGGCTTGCATCGCCCGGCGTATCCGAACGCTCGTTCGTGGAAGCGCTGATAGATCCGGTGAACATCTTTGCGAGCCCGCAGGAGGTCGTTGAGCATCCCTGGTTCAGCGACGAGGAGAAGCGAACCATCCTGCTGTCATGGGCGCGCGACGAGCTGGTGATCGAGCAGGTCGCCGGCAGGGTCATGCCCGACCTGCAGGTGAAGTCCCGCATCAATGCCGTCATTGAGGCGCTCGCGCTGTTCGACCCATCGGCTGCCGGCGAATACCTCAGCGCGGTCCAAGCCATTCGCGGCAATCGCAAGCGGGCCGCCTGTCGGACGCTTCCGCACTAGTCGGGCTTGATGGAGGCTGCCCATGAACGAACGCCATATCGGAATTGGTCACAATCAGCCGCCGGTGTCACGCCTGATTCCGGGTCAGCCGTGGCCGCAGGATGCGCAGGCGCTGATCTTTCGCCGCGCGCGGCCGGTCACGACCTCCGGCCGCGCCGGAACAGGCCAATGGGTGTTGCGCTTCGAACGACGCCTGCCTCAGACCATCGAACCGCTGATGGGCTGGACGGCCGACGACGATACCCTGACGCAGGTCGAACTCAGGTTCAGCTCGAAAGAGGAGGCGATTGCGTACGCCGAGCGCGAAGGTCTGGCGTACCGTGTCGAGGGCGAACCGGTCGCCGCCACCCGCTCCGAGCGCGAGCGCGGTCGCAAGGAGGCGCAGCAGCGTGAGGCGGCAGACCTCTACATGACGGCCGCCGCGCTGGCCTGGATGGACGCCCAGTATGGCGTCGCCGTCATGGGCCGTCGGCCCGACCTGGACCGGGCCCTCGTCGATCCGGCCAGCGTCTTCGCCGCGCCGTCCGAGGTGGTTCACGACCCGAGCCTTTCAATCGACGACAAGCGCGAGATCCTGCGTCGTTGGGCATGGGACGAATGGCTGCTGGAGGTGGAGGCCGACGAGTCTCCGGCGGCCGGCAAGCCGTCTCGCTACGACCAAGTCAAGTCCGCGCTGCTGATGCTCGATCAGCTGGAGCGGACGCAGGTGCTCCTATCCTTGAACACCTCGCCGCAGGGCAGGTCCGCAGCATAGGAGGAACTCATGGCTCGCATCACCACGAGAGACTGCGAACAGGTCGTGCCGAACCGGTTCGAACTGGTCCTTCTCGCCGCCCGCCGGGCGCACGACCTCTGGAACGGGGCCGAGCTCCAGGTCGACCCCGGCGACGAAAAGCCGACCGTGCTCGCATTGCGTGAGATCGCCGCCCGACGGATCGATCCTGGCGCGCTGCGCCAGCAGTTGATCGAGCGCCTTTCGGCGACTGCGGCCGACGCCATCGATTTCGGCAGGCCGCTCGTTCGAGGGCCTGCCCCGAGCTCCCCCATTGCCGATGGCACTGGATCGTCAGATGGGGGTGCACCTGCACAGGTGACTTATCACTGACGCTAGCTTCAACGAAGGAGGTCAACGATGAAGAGCCTGAAACACTGGAGTGAACTCACCGCGATCAACATCATCACTGCGCTGGCCGGTGCGTTCCTTGTCGGGTCGCCCTGGCTGTTTGGGTTCGCGGGCGAGCAGACGGCCATGTGGAGCGCCGGCCTGATCGGTGTTCTCGCGATCATGGTTGCACTCGCCGGGTTCATTGAACTGCGCGAGTGGGAAGGCTGGGCCAGCCTCGCCCTCGGCCTCTGGGCCGCTGTCACCCCGTGGGCGCTGGGCTTCTCCGGTGTGACCGCCGCGATGGGCATCCACCTTGGCGTGGGCCTCACCATCGCGGCGCTCGCCGCGCTCGAACTGTGGATGATCCACAACAAGCCGGGAAAGCTGGCCTAAATGCCCGGGTGCCGGGGCGTTGCAGCGCTCCGGCCTCCGCCGTGCGCGATCCCCGATGCATTCGACGTGAGGAGTAGAGGATCAATGATGAAGCGTCTCATCAAAGCTGCTGTCGTCGCACTGTCGCTCGTTTCGGCCGTGACGGTGCCAACCGCTGCTTCAGCGCATTGGCGCCATGGACCCTGGCACCATCATGTGGGGTGGCATCCCGGTCCTGCCGCGGCTGTTGGCGCCCTGACCGGGTTCGCTCTCGGAAGCGCGCTCGCGGCCAGCACGCGCCCCTACTATGCCGTGCCGGGGCCGGTCTATGTCGCAGCCCCCTACCCGGTCTACGCCGGTCCCGTTGCGGAGCGAACCTGCGTCACCGATCAATGGCGTGAATGGGTGCCGGGCTGGGGCTGGCAGGTCCATCGGCGGACAATCTGCCGTTAAGCAGCACCTCCGGCGGGACCCGCACCTCGCGGGTCCATCCCCGTCCGGGCACCGCGGTGATCGCACTGATCGAACCTGTCATCACGACCAACTTTGCAGGAAGGTACCCCGATGACGAAGGAAACCCGCTTCAATATCGGCTACGCGATCGCCGCGTTCCTCGGCGTTCTCGTCATCCAGTATTTTCTTGGCGCTGCGCGAGAGATCGCGCCGATCCCCTACAGCCAGTTTCAGGAGCTGCTGCGGAGCGGCAAGGTGGCGGAGATCGGCATCTCCGACCGCTTCATCCAGGGCACGTTGAAGGAGCCGTTGCCCAGCGGCCATACGCGCTTCGCCACCACCCGCGTCGACCCCGACTTCGCTAAGGAGCTGCAGCAGTACGGCGTCACCTACACTGGCCAGATCGAGAGCACGCTGCTGCGCGACATCCTCTCCTGGGTTCTGCCCGTCCTGATCTTTTTCGGGTTGTGGACCTATCTGGCCAATCGCTTTGCCAACGGCGCTGGGCTGGGTGGCGGGCTGATGCAGATCGGCAAGAGCAAGGCCAAGGTCTACGTCGAGATCGATACGGGCGTGAAGTTTGACGATGTCGCCGGCGTCGACGAGGCCAAGGACGAGTTGCGCGAGATCGTGGAGTTCTTGAAGAACCCGGAGCAGTACGGCCGTCTCGGTGGGCGCATGCCCAAGGGCGTGCTGCTGGTCGGTCCGCCCGGTACCGGCAAGACCCTGCTCGCCAAAGCGGTTGCCGGCGAGGCCAAGGTGCCGTTCTTCTCCATCTCCGGCTCCGAGTTCGTGGAGATGTTCGTCGGCGTGGGCGCAGCCCGCGTGCGCGACCTGTTCAGCCAAGCGCGCGAGAAGGCGCCCGCCATCATCTTCATCGACGAGCTCGACGCGCTCGGCCGCGCCCGCGGCGTCGTACCCTATGCGGGTGGGCATGACGAGAAGGAGCAGACCCTAAACCAGCTCCTCGTCGAGCTCGACGGCTTCGACTCGCGGACAGGTCTCGTGCTCCTCGCGGCCACCAACCGGCCCGAGATCCTCGACCCGGCCCTGTTGCGCGCGGGCCGCTTCGACCGCCAGGTGCTGGTGGATCGGCCGGACAAGAGGGGCCGCGTCCAGATCCTCCAGGTGCACATGCGCAAGGCGAAGCTGGCGCCCGACGTTGACGCTGAGAAGGTGGCGGCGCTCACGCCCGGCTTCACGGGCGCGGACCTCGCCAACCTCGTCAACGAGGCAGCCCTTCTCGCCACCCGTCGCGGGGCCGATGCGGTGACGATGGCGGACTTCAACAACGCGGTCGAGCGCATCGTCGCCGGTCTGGAGAAGCGCAACCGGCTGCTGAACCCGAAGGAGCGCGAAATCGTCGCCTATCACGAAATGGGGCACGCGCTCGTGGCGCTGGCGCTGCCCGGGGTCGACCCGGTGCACAAGGTGTCGATCATTCCCCGCGGCGTCGGCGCTCTCGGCTACACGATCCAGCGGCCGACCGAGGACCGCTTCCTGATGACCCGCGACGAGCTGGAGAACAAGATGGCCGTGCTGCTCGGCGGCCGGGCTGCGGAGCTGATCGTGTTCGGACACCTGTCGACCGGCGCCGCCGACGACTTGGCCCGCGTGACCGATATCGCCCGCAGCATGGTCACGAAGTACGGCATGTCGGAGCGGCTCGGCCATGTGGCGCTGGAGAAGGATCGGCGCACGTTCCTGGCCGGACAGGACCTGCTGCCGCCGCAGGAGCGCGATTACGCCGACGAAACCGCGGCTGCTATCGATGAGGAGGTCCGGACCATCGTCCAGGCGGCGATGCAGCGGACGGTCAAACTTCTGGAGGAGCGACGCGACGTCCTGGAGCGGACGGCGCGGCGGCTCCTGGAGAAGGAAACGCTCGATGAGGCGGAGCTCGCCCAGCTGGCCGGACCTGCCGGCTCCGCACGCAGCGAACTCGCCGCAGAATAGAGTGCCATGCCGATGTCGAAACCCAAGAACCGCATCCTTGCCGCACTCCCACCTCGGGAATGGAAGCAGATCGAGCCGCTTTGCCAACCGGTCGAGCTCACCAACGGTCGTGAACTGATCGAAGGCGGCGAACCGTTCACCCATGTCTATTTTCCGGAGAGCGGCATCATCTCGACGGTGGGTGTCTTCGAGGCGGGCGACGTGGCCGAAATCGCCACCACGGGGCGTGAGGGAATGGTCAGCATTGCAGCCGTTCTGGGCGCGGACCGCGCCCTGCACCGATCGATCGTCCAGATGCCCGGCTCCGCCCTCATGATCGACATTCAGTCCTTCCGCGGACTGCAACGGGAGCTCCCCGCCTTTCAGACCGCGCTGCTGACCTATTCCAGGGCGTTTCTCGGGCAGGTCATGCAGTCCGTCGCCTGCAACGGTGTCCATTCGGTCGAGGAACGCTGCGCCCGCTGGCTGCTGATGGCCCATGATCGAAGCGACGGGGATACTTTCCTACTAACGCAGGAGTTTTTGGCGCAGATGCTCGCCGTGAGCCGGCCGGCCGTGAACCTTGTCGCCCGCACGCTGCAGCACGCCGGCCTCATCCGGTATCACCGGGGCGAGATCACGATCCTCGGTGCCGTCTGGGATGTGGTGGACTTTTGAGAGGGTGGCGTAGTCTCCGGGTGTTGAAGCCCACAAAACGGGATTCGGGCGTTGGAGCGCCAGGGTCCCATTGGAGACCACGCCATGACGGACCCTA
>NZ_JAAAXJ010000027.1 GCF_009910705.1 Microvirga arsenatis | reverse complement strand
CGAACGGCATCGTAATCAGGCCGGAGGGCGACGGGAATGGACATGGCAAACCTCCTCGCTTGCCATGTTGAATCACATCTCAGGCACTTTGAGGCTGCGACGAGTCGCTCTCTCTAAGACGGGGTATTAGGTAATCGCGGCTCACAACCAAGACGGCCTTTGCTTGCTTCGTGTGACAATGCCAGGTGGTATGCTGCACCCGCTCAATGAGCCATCATCACGGGAACGGTCATGGTCTGGAGGATCCTGCGGGTTGTGCCGCCGAGCACGATCTCCCGTAACCGCGAATGGCCATAGCCGCCCATCACGAGCAGATCAGCCTGCACATCGACGGCATGGGACAGCAGGGTGCCGGCAACACTGCCCTGGTCTCGCGTGAGGTTCGTCGCATGCGCCTCGATGCCGTGACTGGCCAGGTGGCGCACCAGTTGGCGGCTGTCCCGGCTAGGGTCTCCTCTGAGGTCGCCGACCGTCACAATCTCGACCCGTGCAGCCATCGCGAGCAGAGGCAGGGCGTCAGCAACAGCGCGGGCGGCGGGCCGCCCCTCGTCCCATGCAACAAGGGCTGTCGCGAGCTGTGAGGATGTTTGGCGGCAGGGAACGATCAACACCGGACGTCCTGAGCCGAACAGGACCGCTTCGATGAGGTCGGCTGACTCTGCTCCCGCAGGATCAGGTTGCTAGAGGACAGTGACATCGAAGTACCGGGCCAGCCGGCTGACCTCGCCTGTGACGTCCCCTCTCGATATATCAGGTATCACCGTCTCGACCGTGACACCCACCTCTGGTGCTCTCTTGGCAAAGCCCTCCAGAGCGGCTCTCGCCGTGCTCTCCACATCCTCACGCATGTGATCTAGCAGATCACTGGGCAGTTCTGAGCGGATGAAAGCAGGCAGGCTGGGAACTGCTCCGGACGACGTGACTGTCAAGGCCGCGCCACTGAGCCGAGCAAGCTCCAGGGTATAGAGCTCGCCAGCCTCCGTGTCTTTGCCGATCACGAGCAGCAGGTCTTTGAGGGGCATGTTAGCCTCCTCTCTTTGAGGTGCAGCATCGGTGCGTCATGAGGGCACCAGCTTATGTGCCATGATAGCACAGCCAAGTACGAGGACCTATCGGTGGCTGTCACCATGCCGTCCTGCGGCAGTTGTCATGGATCTGGACTGGGGCGCTCTGCTACCCATTAGCCCGCGCCTGCCGGGGACAGCAACAAACGCTCTTCCCCTGCCCATCGTCACACCGTAACCTGACGTCCGCTGGCGCAACGAGCGTCACCCGTTGTGGAAGGCTGATATGTGATGAGCACCGCCCGCGTCTTTCTGCTTGCCCCATCCCTGGCCCGTCTGATCGAGAAGGAGAGGGAAGGCCATCGTGTCCGGCAGGGCTACTTCCCGGATCGTCCAGACCGGGGCAACCATGTGCAGCTGGAGGAGGAGACAGGTCGGCTCATTCTGGTCTCCAATCGCCCGGACGGTCCGGTCGAGGAGGTCACGGACATTCCCCTTTCTCACGCTGAGGCGCTGCTGGAGCTGACTGCCGGGCGGGTCGAGTACCTGAGTGTCAGCTTGGCCATCGCCACTCATTCGGTCACTGTTCGCCGCTTCCTCACACCGGGACCGCTGGATCTGATCACGGTCACGTTCGAGCACAGCAAGCAGGCCCGTAAGTTTCAGCCGCTGGCCTGGTTTGGTCCGGAGGTCACAGGAGATCCCGCTTACCAGGGCCGCTCCATGGCTCTGTCCGGATTGCCCTCAGCGCCTGAGGTGGAGATCACAGACGCGGCGCTCCACAGCCTGCTCGATACCCTGGACGGCCGCGTGGGATCCCATCAGCCGCAAGTGATTGCTCCGCAGCCCGTTGCACCCTCGGTTTCAGCTGAGGCCGAAGCGAACGACGTGCACGATCAGAATGATCTCAACATTGAGGACAGCGTCATCCGGGAACTCGCCCGCTCCTTGAGCCCTCGCCGGCGCTGACGGACCCGGCGAGGGTTCAAATCTGCTGTGGGGCAGGCGGCACCCTTGCAGAGCGGCCCGATTGAACCCACGCGGGCCTGATTAAGCCGTCTTCAGATCCACGGCCGACTCTTTGCCGGAGCGGCGGTCTGCCTCAACTTCATAGGAGATCTTCTGGCCCTCAGCCAAGCCACGCAGGCCAGCACGCTCCACAGCGCTGATATGGACGAACACGTCCTTGCCGCCGTTGTCCGGCTGAATGAAGCCGTAACCCTTCTGCTCGTTGAACCACTTCACCGTTCCTGTCGCCACGAAACTCTTCCCTTTGTTGTGTAGGATCATGAGGTCTACACCCATCAGCGGTACTGTACCCGCTCAGCCGATGTGATCAAGTCAACCTGCTTCAAAACTGGGCGGGCGCGAGCCGCTGCGGGCACTCACAGCTGAGGCTTTCTCAGGGGCGGTTGCGATGGCCATCCACTGTGCTTAGCCCCTCAATTGCTGGTCACAACGACAAGTGGCCTGGGTTCAGAACCGAGATCGAGACCACATCCAGATGCCCTACCGTCTTATCCAACTGGCTCCCGGCAGCTACGATCTTCTGCTGCATGGTGAGATCATTGGGAGCATTGTGCGGAGTGGCGCGCGCACCGATCAGGTCACGTGGACCGCAGAGCTTCTGAACGATCCGGCACCAGGGCAGTGGCCTCCGCCATTTACCCAGGTTGAGCATACGTTTAAGACCCTGGAGGAGGTGTGCGCCTGGCTGGGTGCTCCCGAGATCAAGCCGCTGCGCCGCACCGAGTAGACGCTTTGACCAGCCCATACCCTGCCGTTACACCAGCAGGACCCAGGTGCCTTGAGCCCGCGAGCGTGGACTCGTAAGCACGCAGTCAGATACGCACTAAGGCGAGTGTAAATGCGGCCGCCCGAACGCAATGCCCAGCCGATACTTTTGGGTCAGCGCCGATCATCGAACCACGGCACTCCTCGCGGCTTGTTCGGCAGCAACGGAGCAACCACGCCCCATTCAAAGTCGGTTAAGTCGTCGCGGCGGCGCCGAACTCCTCCAGGAGGTTGAATGAGGTTCGAGCCCAGGGCATCCAAAGAACAATGACTAACTGTCCGGGCGACATCGAGCAAACGGGTTTGCTCATTCAGGCGTGATCTTGGCCGCCCGGATGACCCGCATGAAACGCTCCGTCTCGCTGGCGATAAACCGGCCAAACTCGGCCGATGTGCCAGGGATCGCGGTTGCACCCAGTTCCGCCAGGCGCGCCTTGATCTTGGGATCTCCGAGGCCGGCATTGACCTCGGTGTTGATCCTGGCGATGACGCTGTCCGGCGTGTCTCTGGGGGCACCAATACCGTACCAGGACCCCGCCTCGTACCCGGGAACGAAGTCGTTCATGGTGGGAACGTTCGGCAGTGCCTCTGAGCGAGCTGGGCTGGTCACCGCCAGGGGGATCAGCTTGCCGCTTCGGATATGCGCAATGGACGAGGGTATCGGATCGAACATCGCTTGCACCTGACCGTTGAGCAGGTCGGCCAAGGCCGGGGCTGAGCCGAGATAGGGCACCAGCATGAGATCAACCCCGGCCATCATCTTGAAGAGTTCAATGCCGAGGTGTTGTGGCGTGCCCCGGCCGGCATAGGCCACTTTGAGCTGACCCGGATTGGCCTTCGCCAGGGCAAGGAACTCTGGAACGGTTCTGGCCGCCACCGAGGGGTGGACCTCCACCACGAGCGGCACGCGCGAGATGCCGGCCACAGGCGCGATGTCCCGCGTGAAGTTAAAGTCGAGGCTCTGAAAGAGTGTCGTGTTGATGGTGTTCACCACGCCGCACAGAAGGAGTGTCGATCCGTCCGGAGGCGCATTCACGACGGCTCTAGTCGCGAGGTTGCCGCTCTCGCCTGGATGGTTCTCGACGATGACCGGCTGCCCAAGCTTCTCTGACAGCCAAGGGCTTATGACCCGTGCTGCGATGTCCACGGCTCCACCTGCGGGGAACCCCACGACGATGCGAACAGGCCCTGTTGGGTAAGTCTGCGCTCTCGCAAGGCGGGCGGACAACGATAGGGCAACCGCACCTGCGCTGAAGCGCAGGAACTCTCGGCGAGCGAGCTTCATAGGGAACTCCTCCGTCTAGCGAGGCAATGACGAAAGGATAGCTGCGGCCCGGGGTAAGAGGTATCATATGGCGAGAGCAAAACTCATATGTTTTGGATATGGCATGGAGTTGCGGCACCTTCGATACTTCATTGCCGTTGCCGAGGAAGGCCACATCACACGAGCGGCCGAGCGGCTAGGGATGCAGCAGCCGCCCCTCAGTCAGCAGATCAAAGCCATGGAGCAAGAGCTCGATGTGCAGCTGTTCTTTCGCAAACCTCGTGGTGTCGAGCTCACCGAGGCTGGCCGTGCGCTGCTTGAGGATGCCCGAGCAATGCTGGCTCATCTCGACCGTGCTCTGGAGACCGCCCGCCGCACGGCACGAGGAGAGCAGGGCCGCATCAGCGTCGGAATGACACCGACAGCTCCCTTCCATCCCCTTGTGCCGCGGGCGGTGCGGGCGTTCCGGGAGGCTTTCCCACTCGTGTCCCTCACGTTGGAGGAGGCCCTGAGCCACGGGCTTCTTGATCGCTTGCGCAATGAGCAGATGGACGTGGCCTTCATCAGAAACGCTGTGCCCGATCCGGCCGGGCTCATGATAACGCCGCTGCTGGACGAGATCATGGTTGTGGCACTGCCGAGCGGACACGCTCTGGCTCAGGGTGAAGGCGACACGGCCTTAGAGTTGGCAAGCCTCGCCTCCGAGACCTTCATCCTCTACGGCCCCCCGGGCTCGGGTATCTGCGACAGAACGATTGCGGCGTGTCAGGCTGCTGGGTTCAGTCCTCGCGTTGGGCAACTTGCTCCTCGAATCACATCCACTCTTGGTTTGATCGCCGCTGGTCTGGGGATCTCGTTCGTTCCGATCTCGATGCAGCGAATGTCGATGGATGGGGTGACTTATCGCCGATTGACAGGTCCTGTTCAGCCGAGGGCCCTTCTGAGCCTCGCCTCGCGCCGCAACGATCCCTCAGCCGTTGTGCGCCAGTTCGTGAGTGTGGTCAGGCGGACAGCAAAGGGTTTGTCGGATCCGGAGGCAGAATGAGACCGGCACGGCCAGCGAGTTAAGTGCAGTGGCTCCAAGTTACGAGATGAGTCCACGACCTAATAGGCCCAGCTCTGCGCTTTGGTCACCAGAAAGTCCCGGAACACCTGAAGCCGGGCAACAGAGCGCGCCTCCTCGGGAAACACCAGATAGGAGTCAAGGGTCGGCATCTCGACATCGCGCAGCACCTGTTTCACATGCGGGTTGTTGCTCATCGCATAGTCCGGCGCCATCCCAACGCCGGCGCCCGTCTCGATCGCCCGCCGCAGTGCAAGGCTGTCATTCACGACCAACCGGCTCAGGCGTGGATCCTTCGCAGGGCGTCCCCAGGTCGCCAGCTGATGAAGGTCAAGAATGAATGGCGGCTGCTCCCCGCCCAGACTGATGATGTGGTGGCTGTCGAGATCCGCCACCGTCTGAGGCTCGCCGAATTTGTCGATGTAAGTATGGGCGGCATAGGCATGGTAGTGGATGGTGAACAGGCGCCGCTGGATCAGGTCCGGCTGAGCCGGCCGCCGCAGCCGGATGGCAATGTCGGCCTCCCGCATCGACAGGTCCAACTCGTCCTGGGTGAGGATCAGCTGGATGCGGATCTCGGGATAAAGATCAAGAAATTCCGTGACGCGCTGGGCCAGCCAGATGCCGCCAATCCCCACGGTGGCGGTGACCTTGAGTTCGCCGGCAGGTCGCTCGCTGGTCTCGGTGAGCCGCTGGTACGTTCGCTCGAGGCGCAGATGCATGTCCTGGGCAGCCTTGAAGAGCACCTCGCCATGCTCCGTCAGGATGAGGCCACGGGCATGGCGGTGAAACAGCGGAACCTTCAGGTCCTGCTCAAGAGCACTGATCTGGCGGCTGATGGAGGATTGATTGACACCAAGCTTGTCGCCGGCCCGCGTGAAGTTGCCAGCTTCCGCCACCTCGTAGAACAGTCTGATCTTGTCCCAGTCCACCGCAGAGCCCTCACATGGGAGGCCTGTTACTGCACTTGAGAAGCCTACGGCAAGTCAGCCTAACGGGATGTCCTCCTCGACCGCATGATCATTATGGCAAGAGCACGCGTCGGAATAGCAGGTGAGATAGTCGGTATAGGTTTTGTTGGTGCCGGTGGATGCGCCCGTCGTGAGCGCATCAGAGCCAGGGAGGCGAGGCTTGCCGCTGCCGGTGTCAGCAGTCAGTAACCTGATGCTGGCGCAACGCGGAACTGCGCTGCCCCGCGATTTCACTGAATGCCTTTTCTAACGCGTCTTGAGATTGTCCAAGTGCCTCCCCGGCAGATGGGCAGGGCCATGACTGATGAGAGGCCCGCGAGAAAAGATCTTCCGACAAGGTTGCACGGGCGCCTCGATCAGTGCTAGGAACGATTCATCGACAGGGGTGCTCCGTATCGCCGGGGCTGAGATGACGGTGCCAAACCGTCGGACCCTCAAGCTGATCTGGGTAATGCCAGCGGAGCGAGGACACGATGTTTTCCGGCGCACAAGTCTCCCTTTATCCCATGACCGACGATTTCGTCGGCGTCATCCTCGGCGCGATCGGGGCGCTTGAGCCTTACCGATCGACTTTCCGGATCGAAACCGACGACATCTCGACGCTGCTCGTCGGTCCGCCCGACCAGCTTTTCCCAGCCATGCGCGATCTGTTCGTCTCGGCAGCAGGTCAAGGGGTGCACTGCGTTCTGGCCGCTACCGTCTCGCGCGGGTGCCCGGGCGAACCGGATGACCCTATCTGCACGCCCGTGAACGACTCGCACTATGGCCAACCGCTCGCGGAAGGGATCACAGCCGCCATCGAGCAGGTCGGGGCTGCCCCACAGACGGGTCAGATAGTGGCAGCCCAGTTCTCGCTGTATCCGCTCGGCAGCGGCCACCACATGGACGAGATCTACGGCTGCATAGAGTTTCTCAAGAACTCCGGTGTCTTCGACCGCTCCAAGAACTTCTGCACCAAGCTGCGGGGTGATGCGGGGGCCGTTTTCGCGACACTGAGCGAGGCCTTCCTGCGCTTTGGCGCACCGCAGGGCCATGTCGCCCTCGACCTCAAGGTCTCGGCGAACAGCCCGACCGCCATCTAAGCAATCATCACCTCCACATCATGGAGACCATCATGTCCAGTACGCGAGGTTGGACGTTGAGGGAGACCCTCATCGTCACCGTTCTCGGCGCAGTTTTCGCCGTGCTCTATCTGGGCTGGGTGCAGGTCTGGCTGATCGCGCAGGCCATCTTCGGCCCGGTGACCATGGATGTGGTGATGGGCTTCTGGTTCATCGCCTCGATCGTCGCCGCCGCAATCATCCGAAAGCCCGGCGTTGCCTTCGCGGCGGAGGTGCTGACCGCCGCGGTGCAGATCCTGCTCGGCAGTCCGGCAGGCCTGCTGCTGCTGGTGACCGGTGCGGTTCAGGGCGCCGGCGCCGAGGTGGTCTTCGCCGCCACCCGATGGCGCAACTACTCCTTACCCGTGCTGCTGACGGCAGGCATTGGTGCCGCGATCTTCTCCTTCATCTATACCTGGATCCGCTTTGACTATGGCGCCCTTCAGCCCGGCATCTTGATCGCGATGTTCATCCTGCGCTGTTTGAGCGGTGCGCTCTTGGGCGGATGGCTCGGGCACCTCATTGTGGAAGCGCTCTACAGGACCGGTGCCCTTGCCGGTCTGGCCATCGATCATGCAAAGCGATCCGCAATCGCATAGAACCGGCTTTGCCGCCGAATGGCACGAGGTGACGGTTCAGTACCCTTTCGCCACGCGGCAGGTGGTTGGACCAGTCAGCATTGCGGTGCGGCCGGGCGAGCGTGTCCTTCTGCTGGGGCCTTCAGGCTCGGGCAAGTCTACGCTCCTGCTGACACTCACGGGCCTCGTGTCTAACAGCATTCCTGCGACCGTCAGCGGAGACATCTGCCTCTTCGGGGTCAATGTCGGCACGAGACAGCCTTGGGCTTGGGCGGCTCAGGTGGCGCAGTACTTCCAGGACGCGGACCAGACTCTCTGCGGCATGCGGGTCGAAGATGAAATCGCGTTTGCCCTGGAGAACCGCGCTCTGCCGCCCAAGCACATTGCGGACCGTGTTATGGAGGCGATGCAAAGGGTCGGGGTGCCGGAGAGCTGGCGCAAGCGTCCGACGTCAACATTATCTGGAGGTGAACGACAGCTCGTTGCCTTGGCCGCGACGCTCGTGCAGAACGCCCCACTGTTCGTGGCCGACGAGCCGACGGCGCATCTTGCACCTCAGGCAGCGGACCGCCTGCATGCACTGCTGACCGAGCACGACCCTCATCGCAGCGTCCTTATTGTCGATCACCGGCTGGAGGGTCTGATCCAGCACATCGATCGCATGGTCGTCCTCGGCAGGGACGGCACCATCCTTGCTGAGGGGCATCCGCGGACCATCTTCCGTGATGAGCGCGACCTTCTGGCCTCCGAGGGCATCTGGTGTCCGGTGGCAACGATGCTAGACGCCCAACTAGAGCACGCCGGCATTGCACCCCCGGCGGCACCACTGTCCGTCGAGGAGGCCCTGTCGCATGTCGACCCCGCCCTATCCTCCCGCGAGGACGTCGACAGAGCCATCCCGGCTGTCAAGGCATTTGTGGCTGAGTACGCGGTGCGAAGCGCCCCGACTGCACTAGGGGCTCCTGTTCTGGCAGAGCTTGTGAAGGCCGATTGTGCACCGTTCCTCGGCCCAACGATCCTGCGCAACATTGATCTTGCCATTCATCAAGGCGAGATCCTCGGAATCTTTGGGGCGAACGGTGCGGGCAAGTCGACGCTCGGTCTTTGCCTGTCCGGCCTTCTCCCATTGAAGGCGGGAAGCCGAACCGGCGCACCGGGCGGCTATGCGTTCCAGCGGCCGGAGAACCAGTTCACCGTCGGCACAGTGCGTGATGAGATCCTGGACGCTCTTCCCGAGCAGGTTGCGGCAAGGGATAAGGCTGAACATGTGGCCAGCGCCTTGGCGACATGGGGGCTTTCCGGGCTTGAGAACCGTCATCCCTTTGAGTTATCCCAGGGCCAGAAGCGGAGGCTGGCTCTTGCGACCCTCACCGTCTCCGACCGCTGGCCGGTGCTCGTGCTGGATGAGCCAACGGCAGGCCTCGATGCGCTTGGCGTATCGACGCTTATGCGCGAGATGCAAGCATTGCAGGGGAGGGGGCATGCTATCGCTGTCATCACCCACGACATGGACCTCGCCCTGCGCCTGTGCCCCCGTTCGATCGTCGTCGGTGAAGGTGGCATCCTGGCCGATGGTCCAACACAGGAGCTGATGAGCGACACGGCTCTCCTCCGGCGCGCCGGACTGGCCGAGCCATCCTGCGCAATAGCTCTGCAATGGCTGCATCGGGTCGCATCATGCTGAAGGCGCTCAATCCGCTCAGCAAGCTTCTCGTCTGCATCGTTGGACTGGTCGCATCCGTCCTTGTCTTCGATGCGCGCTTCCAGGTTGTCCTGATCGTCGTGACAGGCTTCACCCTAGTCGCTCTCAATCGCACGTCGCCGCTGCTTCTTCTGGCGCTGATGGTGCCGTTCTGTCTGTTCGGCTTAGGCTTTCTGACCACGAGCCTGCTCTTTCGGCAGGACAGCGATTTTGCCACGCGCATGGCGGGCGAGGCGCTCCTGAGCTCGCATGCGTTCTCGGCAGGTCTCACCTTGTTTCTGCGCGCTGTTGCCTGTGGGATGATCTCGGTTTTCTTTGCCCTGACCACTGATCCCGCTGCGCTGGTGCGCGCCCTGATGGTGCATGCCCGATTGCCGCCCCGGATTGGTTATTCTCTTTTTGCCGCGATGCTGCTTGTTCCAGATCTCGCATCGGAAGCGCAGCAGATGCGGATTGCCCGCGCGATGAAAACCGGACGCCGCATCCGGCGGGTGCCGGGACCGGCAGAAATCATGAGCCTCGTCATCCCCATGCTTGCCTTCGCGATCCGCCGCGCCGGCCGAACGGCGCTCGCGCTCGAAGCACGCGGCCTCTCGCCCGTTGGACCACGGACGGTACTAAATGCTCCAAGCTTCAGACGATCTGATGCCATTTTCATCATTGCGGCGCTAAGCGTGATTGCCTTGTGCGGCGCCGCCGCTTTCTCTGACATCGGTGGAGTCTTATCACTGCCTTTGGTGGGTCATGAAGAGCCAGCCTGATTTTGAGTGGAGCCGGATCTCAGCTGACCTCGCCGCAGCGATCCCGGCGCTGCATGGATTGCCCTTGGAGCAGATCGCCACACCTCTGGGAGGGCTCTCCAATTCCAATTACCGCTTGGATCTGCCTTAGGGCTCTCTTGTCCTGCGGGTGCCGAGATCGAACCCGGGACCGTTTCACATCGACCGCCAGGAAGAGGTGATCGCCGCACGCTTCGCCGGTACAGTCGGGATTGGGCCTCCCGTTCTCTACGCCAATCCTCAGGGTGTGATGCTGACTCGCTTCATTGAGGACGCAAAGCCCATGAGCATTGAAGCCTACCAGGCGGATCCAAGCTCGGTACCGCGTGCAGCTCATGTCGTCGCCAGACTTCATCAGTCAGACCTCCGTCTCACGCGACGCTTCGACCCTTTCCGGATCATCGACGAATATAGGGCTGAGTGCCAGCAGCGATCTCATGACCTACCTGTGCTGCCCTCCACACTGGAGGCAGCCCTGGAAGGGGCACGGGCACATGTGACGGATTCGTCAGTGCCGCTTGTCCCGAGCCACTGCGACTTGGTGCCGGAGAACTGTCTTGACGCCGGATCACACATGTTCCTGATCGATTGGGAATATGCCCGCATGAACGATCCAGCGTGGGATTTGGCTTACCTGTGTGTCGAGGGCGCATTCGATATGACCCAGGAACAGCTGTTGCTCGCGTCCTACGATGATGCCGCTGTGACCTATGGACGGTTGCAGGTATTCAAGTTGCTGACCTGCACCTTAAATGCATTATGGGGAGTGCTTCAGGAAGGCACGAAGGGTCAACAGTTTTTTGGCTCATGGACGCGGGAGCGGTTGGCGAGCGCCTTGCAACTGACTGAAGATCCAAGATGGACGAAGTGGGTTGCGGAGCTAAAGTGAAACTCCGGATCAAAGATGAGCCTAGGACCACAGCTTCCTGTTGAGGATGTGCGGGCCCAGAAGCAGTCCGGTCTAGCATCGGGGCTAGATTCGTGTCTGTTGGACAAGACTGTTTGCGGATGCGAGTTCGCACTCCACAGCTCCAGAGCAATTTAAGTTCCATAATGTTTGTATGCAAAATTATTGTAACAACATTCCATTGCCAAGTGCTGAAAATTGCTACGAGTCAGTCGGCTCGACAGACCCTGGATAGAGAACTCAGCTTTCCATTTGCTTCTAAGACAACTTTTGCGTGCGATAAGCGAAGCCGGTCTGTTAGAATCCGGGGTTTATACCACCCTCCGGTAGAACTGCCCGTGTCCACCTCAGCCATGATATCGGAGCGGCCATCTCCTGCCGCTCGCGGCCGGGTTCAAAAAACCAAGTTCCGGCCGCAGGGCGGGGAAGAGATCCTCGAAAAGCTGCAGGGCTTCTGCCATCTGCTCGAAGGGGGCTATTGCGACCGGCAATCAGAGGAAGACTTGCGCTGCCTTATAACCGAAGCATGCGACATTGTTCGGGTTTATCAACAATAATCACCGGAAGGTGTTGTGTTTTTCGCATGACTGAGGTTACCGACAGCCCTGTCATAAGTTTCGTCTTGAATCCTGTTCTTCTATCGTTCATGTCCGCTGCCAAGTTTATATTGGTTTTAGCGAGGAGCAGCCTGTACGACTATGGCACGCCCGTATTCCAGCGAGATGGCCAAGCTGGCCGAGACCTTCACTTGGGCAAAGACGGCCGACATCGGGCCTCTGCGCCTAGCCTTACGTACTGCCGGGCTTTCACCACTCCGCGCCATCGGCTCCGGCGGATCTCTCACCGCAGCGCACATGCTCGCTAGCCTGCATCAGCATTTCACCGGGCGCCTTGCTTCCGTGGCTACACCGCTTGAGGCTGCCGAGGAGCCCCTCGAGTCAGGCGTTGCAACTTGGCTATTAAGCGCCGGCGGCGGCAACATCGATATCATGGCAGCAGCTAAGGCCCTGATCCTCCGAGAGCCGCGGCAACTTGGTGTGCTGTGTGGACGCGCAGATAGCCCACTCGCCGACCTTTGCCGCAACCACTCATTCGTCGACCTGCTTCTCTACCCGCCCCCCGCTGGCAAGGATGGCTTCCTAGCTACCAATTCACTTCTAGGCTTCTCTGCCCTACTCAACCGCGCTTACGCTACGGAATTCGGTGCCGATGCAGATTGGGACGAAGCAATTGATCGGCTTCAAATGCTGCTCCCCGAGTCGGCGCCTGCCGTGCAAGTATGGCGGGAAGCTACGGTGCCACTTTGGCCACGAACCACCACGGTTGTCCTATATGGTCCGTCAACACGAGTTGGGGCCATCGACCTTGAGTCGAAATTTACTGAGGCGGCGCTTGGCAACCTTCAGCTTGCTGACTACCGCAATTTCGCTCACGGTCGGCATCACTGGTTCGCTAAGCGAGCTGAGACAAGTGCGGTGCTCGCCTTCGTTACCGATGCCGATCGCGCCCTCGCTGAGCGCACACTTGCCCTGATCCCTACGGAAGTCCCACAAGCACGCATCGACTTATCTGGCGGACATAGTGCGACAGCCTTATCGTCCCTCCTCGCTGCGTTGCGGATTACCGAGTGGGCTGGGATCGCCAGGGGCATCGATCCCGGGCGACCAGGAGTGCCGGAGTTCGGGCGAAAGCTCTACAACCTTCCTCTACCGCGCTCCCACCGAGGCGCGTCAAGGCCACGCCTTTCGCCGCGGGAGGCTGCCGCTATTTCGCGGAAAGCAGGCGTTGCTCCCAGCCGTCTCGCTGCCATGGGCGAGCTCGACCGCTGGCGGGACGCGCTTGGCGCCTTCCGCGCACGCCTCCACGAGGCCCGCTTTGCAGCCGTCGTCCTCGACTATGATGGGACCATCGTTGACACACGCCACCGATTTGAGCCGGCATCGCCTGAGATGATCGCTGAACTAGCCCGCCTCGCGACGGCAGGCGCCCGCATAGCGGTGGCGACGGGTCGGGGTGGATCAGTCCGACGTGACCTCCAATCCAGGCTGCCCAGCTCACTCTGGTCGCAAATCCTGGTCGGTTACTACAATGGCGCGGAGGTCGCTCCGTTGGTAGACGACAGCGCGCCGGACCGCGCGACAACAGTATGCGCCGCACTTAGGCCGCTCGCCGATGCCCTCCGCCGTCAGCCCGAGCTTGCACAATGCGCACGCCAGGAAGACCGACCTTTTCAGATCACGCTAGAAGCGGTCCGCGTCATGCCCGAAAGTCGGCTCTGGGACCTCGCTCAGCAGGTCATTCTAATGACTGGAGTCAGCGACGTCAGTGTCACGCGTTCCAGTCATTCAATCGATATCGTTGCTGCCGGCGTCTCTAAACTAAATGTCATCGAACACCTCCGCAAGGATATTGGCGACGGCCCTATCCTGACCATAGGAGATCGGGGCAGATGGCCGGGCAACGACTACGCGCTGCTGCGAGAGCCCTTCTCGCTCGGAGTCGATGAGCTTAGCGTGGATCCGGCGACGTGCTGGCACTTGGGCGAGCCTGGACAGCGTGGTCCTGCCGTCACACTTGACTACCTCTCGATGCTCGAACCGCATGACGGCTACCTGCAGTTCGGGAAGGAAGCGCTACAATGAATCAAGATCTCGGCCTCAAGGTGCTCGGCCAGATCATGGGTTGGAGCGACGACCGTGCTCGCAATGAGTTCGAGTGGCTGAGGCTGATGGCACGGCTTAAGTACGATGGCTATCGCGACTTTCAGGCCGGTATGCGCTTCATCGAGAGCTTGGCCACTTGGCTCCAGCAATTCGCATTAGACGAACGGGAAACGGCGTACGCCTTCGTGCGCCGCACCCTCGTCTACATCGGTCCCAGCGAAATGCAGCGGCTCGTCGAGCAGTTTTACCCACGCACTGTGCGGGATCGTCTCATCTGCACTGTCGCTGCCGAACGCGGGATACCGCGCTACCGCGTGCTTGCCGACGCTGACGCTCGGACTGCCAGCGAGCGATTGCGGCGGCAAACGCTATTCATGGGCTTGAGCGATGGGGCTCGCATCGATACCATCCGACACGCCAATGCTGGTCTGCTCAATAACGAGCAACTCGTCCAAGGCACGCAAGTTGATACCGAGAAGTGGAAGGACTTGTTGGACAACTTGCGTAAGGACCTCGGAGATCCGGAAGCTCGGTTTCGGCTCGTCTATCTGGTTGATGACTTTGCTGGCACTGGAACATCGTTCCTCCGATATGACGAAGATAAGGCAAAGTGGAAGGGCAAGCTCCTCCGATTCAAGGACTCGGTCGAGAGCGCGAATGATGTACTTGGTGGTGACAAGCTCTTTGCCGACGACTGGGAGCTGTGCATTCACCATTATGTCGTGTCCTTCGCCGCGGCCGCTGCAATTGAGGGGCGTTTGGCCAAGGCCGCCGAAATCTTCAACGGCAGCTGGGCCCGGGCAATGCACGCTTCGTACGGTACAATTTTGCCTGAGGATCTGCCGATTGACGCTGTTCCTGGACGTCAAGATGACTTTATGAAGCTTTCCGAGAAATATTACGACCCCAAGATCCGTACCAAGCATACTGATGTCGGAGGGGCAACTCACCTCGGTCTTGGGTATGGTGGCTGCGCCCTCCCTCTCGTGCTCGATCATAATACGCCTAACAATGCCGTCGCACTGCTCTGGGCAGAAACTGATGGGGGTGATCGGGATGGCGTTTTCGCGCCAGCCATGAGGCCTCTTTTCCGCCGTCGTCAAAGGCATGCCTAACGGGAACAGCATGGCGAATCCATTCGAGAAGCGAGCAACCGAGTATCTCCGTGACGACGAGGCGTTTCTCGCCGTGGTCACGCCTGAACCGCTTGCCACCTTTTTTCAGAAGCCGGCTCAAGAAGGCCGCCTCTACGATCGCCTGGCCATGATCATTGGCACGCCAGGTAGCGGCAAGACCACATTGGCGCGGCTTTTCCAGTTCACCACACTGCGGACCCTCCTCCGCAATCGAGGTACCAATACGTACAAGCCATTGGTCGACACTTTGACGTCCTGCGGAGCTATTGAGGATGGGCGGCCAACCCTTATCGGCGGCAGGCTCCCGCTTGAGGCGGAGTACCGGGAGTTCTGGGAGTTTCCCTATCCCGAGGATCTCAAAACGGGCCTGATGATCGCGCTTCTCCAAGCTCGGACGGTTCTCGCCTGGCTCCGCAATATCCAGGCTGCAGGCGTGCCGCTCAATCGCGTTGAGATCGTGCCACGTGTCGACGCGGACGCCGCGCTGACCGCTATCGGTGGAACAGCAGGACCGGCGCTGCTTACCCGTGCTCGCGAAGTCGAACTTGCCATTTATCAGGTTTCAGCCGCGCTGATGCCGCCAAACATTGAGGACATCGATCGGGAAGCGGCGACAGTCTACCGGCCGTTCGACGTGATTGAGGCTTTCCGCATCACGGACGGTGAGGAGGTATTGCAGTTGCGACCTCTCGTCATCTTTGACGACGCTCATAGTCTTCACCCGGCTCAACTCACCGCACTTCGACGGTGGCTCGCGCGTCGAGAACTGAAGGTGGCTCGTTGGATTCTCACTCGGCTTGACGCGCTCACTCCGGGAGCTGCCCTCCTAAGCACGGCAGCTGACACCGATGAACCAGGGCTCAAACAGGCGCGCGAGATCACTAACATCAGGTTGCAAAGCGGAGAGGATCGTGCCGGCCAGCGGCGGGCTTTCCGTAAAATGGCCAAAGACATGGCGAGCCGTTATCTAAGCCAAATGGAGGTGTTTAACCGCCGACGCCTCCACAGCCTTAGTGATCTACTGGCAACGACGCCAGAGGTTATCTCGCCAGGCAAGCGCGAGAAGCTGGCTCAACATGTGGATGCACTGCAGCGCCGCTACGGGGTCTCAGCGGAGCGCCGCCAAGGGCTTGAAAGGGAGATCGCGGATTACCTGGCAACAGCGGAGGAGGATGGCGAGGACCTACGGCTAGGGATGTTGACAGTACTCCTGGAGCGCTATGCCAAGCGCATTCCGCAACGCGGCTTGTTTGAGGAGGGAGGCGACGCCGAGCCCAACCGCCCGCTCACCGCCGATGCTAGCGTCGCCGATGGAGCACGCATCCACCTCCTGCACAAGTATGACCGGCCATACTTCTTTGGAATTGATACGCTCTGTGATGCAAGCTCAGAGAATGCCGAGCAGTTCCTCCAACTCGCTGCCCGACTCGTATCGCAGTCGGAGACTCAGCTCATCCGTGCCAAAGGCGCAACACTAAAGAGTGCCGTTCAGCACAAGCTTCTACGCGAGCGAGCGAGCGAGATAGTCCGAGAATGGGACTTCCCCCAAGTCCCATTGGTCCGGCAACTCGCAGAAAGAATTGCTGGTGAATGCTTGGCCAAAAGCCTTGAGGGCAATGCTTCACTTGGCGGCGGCGCTACTGCCTTCGGCATCCCGCAGGAGGAATTCGAGGCGATTCCCAAGACCCACCCTCATTTGGCGCGCGTACTACAGTTCGGAGTCGCCTATAATGCCTTCGTTCTGGTGCCTAATCACGGCACCAAGAAGCGGCTTTGGTGTCTCGTCGAACTCGGCGGCGTCCTTCTGCTTCATCATGGGTTGACGCTGAAACGCGGCGGCTTTCTTGAACGCCGCACCGATGATCTGGTACGCTTTCTCGGCGAGGCTTGAAATGAGACCCGATTACCGCTGGGATCCTTGCATTGCCCACCGAGGAACGGAGGTAGATGCGTTCATAAGCGACTATTTTGCTCAATCTGACCGGCGAGTGCTGCTCGTTGCCGGTGCAGGCTTTGATCCTCGCTCCCTTGCTGTCGCAACTCGTCTTGGCCTTGTGAACGATAAGGTACGCGCGGTGCTAATTCAGGAGAACCGTCCCAACCCTCCACAGAGCCATGCCCACCGTGCACAGGCCAATACCAAGGCCCTTCTGGCATCAATCGTTGACCGCGAGGTCGTTCCCATCGAGATCTTCGGCTCCGACGGTGCAGTGATTGGAGGGCGGAACATCATTGCTGCCCTCAACCGTCAGGCTCTTGAGGGGATCAGTGACATAGTCGTTGACATGAGTGCTCTCTCCGTTGGTACGGGTTTCCCAATCATCCGGTACTTTGTTGAGCGTATCGGACGCGGTAATGGTCCTACTAACCTGCATGTCTTTGTTGCCCATGATCCACGCCTTGATGCGAACATCCGCTCGATTCCCAGCGATGCTCCAGGTTATGTGCATGGCTTCAAAGGTGGTTCGACACTCGACGCGACGGCCGCTGCAGCACGGCTCTGGCTCCCTCAACTGGCTGCCGGACGCCGTGTAGCGCTCGGACGTCTCTTTGATTTCGTCGAGCCCCACGACACATGCCCGATTCTTCCGTTCCCGGCAACCGACCCCCGCGTTGGTGATGCGCTCGCGGAGGAGTATCTCACTGAGCTACAGAGCACTTGGTCGGTTGATACCCGCAATATCGTATATGCGGATGAGGGAGACCCAGTTGATCTTTACCGAACCATCTTGCGTTTGGACGATCTCCGCAAACCGGTCTTCGCCGAGACTGGAGGATCGTTGCTGGTCCTCTCTCCGCTCGGTAGCAAAGTAATGGCCCTTGGCGCTCTGATGGCAGCACTGGAACGCAACCTGCCAGTCGCCCATCTTGAGCCAATCGGTTATGATTTTGAAGCATCCATCCCATCGGAGATCAGCAAGCCGAACCTCGTTCACGTTTGGTTAGAAGGAGATGGCTATCCTCAGCCCCGACCGGCTCTGCTGGCACAAGGGAGCCCTGTACGATGACTGCTCAGCAACCCAAAGTATTCGGCGCTGGTCTGATTGCGCTCGACTTGGTTGTAGGACCGGATCCTCGCTCCTCCGTGCGCTCATGGGCAGGGGGAACGTGTGGAAACGTACTCTCCATCTTGGCCTTCCTCGGTTGGAACGCATATCCGATCGCACGGATGAACGATGACCCAGCGTCGGATCGCGTCCGCTCCGACATGAGGCGTTGGGGGGTGCATCTCGATTGGACGAGTTGCGGTCCTACTGCCCATACTCCCATCATTGTTCAGGAAATCAAGCGAGGGCGTGATGGTCGACCCAAGCACCGATTTTCTTGGTCCTGCCCCCACTGCGGCAAGTGGTTGCCAGCTTTCAAGGCAATCACAACCGAGGCTGTGGAGGTGGTTAAGCCAGCCTTAGCCGAGGCGTCAGTGTTTTTCCTCGATCGGTTATCGCGTGCAACCCTCACCTTAGCGGCTGAGGCAGCGGCCCACGGTGCTGTGGTTGTGTTTGAGCCCTCCGGAAAGGCGGCAGACAAGCTTATGGCCGAGGCGATTACGATTGCTCACATCGTCAAATATGCGGACCAACGTCTGGCAGGCATCGAGGGGGTCATGGCGGACGGCTCAGCTACCTTGCTTGAGGTACAAACGCTCGGTGAGCAAGGGCTTAAGTACCGCCACCGACTCCGCGGAGATGTTTCAAAGTGGATTCACCTTGAAGCCTTTACCGCGCCGAGGCTCACCGACACATGCGGTTCAGGCGACTGGTGCACAGCTGGTCTCATTGCCAAGGTGGCTGCCAACGGACAGCAGGGCCTTCGCCGTGCCAAAGCTAAGGGCATTCAGGCAGCCCTGCGCTATGGTCAAGCCCTCGCAGCTTGGAACTGCGGATTCGAAGGTGCTCGGGGCGGCATGTATGCCTTTGACCGACAAACATTCGAGACGCAGATCACTTGTTTGCTCAATGGTGAGCTCGACAATCTGTCCGACGTTACAGTCGATGTCGGCCCTGATGACCTTGTCGTCTGCCCTGCCTGCCCACCAGAACCCTCCAGAGGGTACACGGCTAAGCGGAACCAGACTAAGCGGGCAGCGTAGCAATGGCTAATATCCGGCGGGGGTCTGGAAGGCTCGGGCTAGGTTCCGCGCCAACTCTGGCGCCGAACGAGCTCTCTCCATTCTTCCGCACTATCCGCGTGTTGCCTCACGTAATTTTGCTACCGTCTGCCTCATCCGGAATGTTACCCGCTCGCTCGAGCCGCCTGGCGCCAGAGACTGACCCGTCGCGCGAGCGTCTTATACTGCTTGCGGGTCAAGCGACCTGGAAACTGGACGCACAACTCGTTGAAGAGCTGCATGGCATTGATAGTGGGGAATTCTTCCAAGCGGCGGCACGCGATCGGCCACAAGCGCGCGGGGCTGGGCCTGATCTCGGCTGTGAGCAACAAGGGCGAGCTGCGCTGGATGGTGCTCGATGGCGCGGTCAAAGCACCGAGCCTGATCCGCTTTCTCGGGCGGCTAATCCAGGAGGCCAACGGCAAGGTGTTTCTGATCTGCGACAACCTGCCGGTCCATCGGGCCCGGGCGGTGCAGGACTGGTTGGCCGCGCGCACGGAGCGGATCGAGGTCTTCTCCTTGCCCTCCTATAGCCCTGAGTTGAACCCAGACGAGGGCCTGAACGCCGACCTGAAGCAAGCCGTGGCGCGCAAGCCACCCGCCCGCAGCAAGCCCGACCTCAAGCGCGTCGTCATCAGCCACATGCGTCGGCTGTCAAAGCTACCCGACCGGATTCGGAGCTACTTTGGGCATCCATCTTTCCGCTATGCCGCGTAGTTCAAGATCACCCAAACCGGATTAATAATCTCGTACTCGACATAAATGACGCAGACTTCGATACCTGTTCAGGTTCCACACAAATGTTAACGAAATTTACGATCCGGCTTGCCGCCTGTGAAGCGCAGAAATCCGATTGCGCGTCACACTACCTAGCGAGATCAAAGCCTTTGTCTCACCGCGACTTTCAAACACGGACGGAGAACCTGAACATTCGCAGGTTGGTGCCTTGTAGACTGTGAGGCAAAAGAAGCGGCCGCTGCTGACAGCGGTCGCCAAGTTTGCTGCTATACCAGGAAATGGGTTGATAGCGTCTGAGCTTATACTCCTGGTAGGTTGAGGAATTCTTAGTAAGAACTAACAACCCAGAAGTAGGGCTATGTGCACACGCATGTGCATTGGATGAGCAATGAATCTACCTTTGATGAATGGTTCAGAAACTTCGACATTGCTCAAGGCGCGTGCGTAGTCCTGGTATGACTGCGATCTCTTGCGTCACTCACTTTGTCCGACCTTTCGCCTTCTGCCACAATCTGAAGCATTTCATCCGGGAGGGGTCTCTGAAGTTTGAGTGCCTCTTCAGTCGGCGCATTGAGCCAGACGTCATATTCCTCAGGCGTGGTTAGGATGACAGGCATCGCTTTCGGATGAACCGGCCCTACCACGCCATTCGGCTCGGATGTAAGAAATGAATAGAGCAGGTGTTCACCTTCAACAGGATCAGCCTTCGTTCCACGCACGCCGGTCCATGGCCGCCAAATGCCAGCAAACGCGGCAAGGGGACGCTCTTCATTGAGAGCAAACCACACCGGAGTTTTACGAGGTTTCGTATCTTTGTATTCACTGAAACTGGTCATTGGCACGATCACGCGGTACTGCGGCTTGAGCCAGGCACGCCAGAACGGTGAGCCGACATTACGCACGTTCGTCACCAGATGGTTCCCGACCTTCGGCGGCGGCGGGAAACCCCAGCGCATCTGAATCAGCTCGCGCTCGCCGTCATGATTTCTGATGACCGGCGCCATCTGGTCCGGAAAGATCGCCGGCAGGGGAGGCAGGTTGCCCGCACTGTCACGGGTAACATTGAAGGCCTGTCTCATCGAGGCCTGTGTCGCGTACGAGCTATAGAGATTGCACACGGGTGGAACCCTCCGTCTTGGCATCCGCGCGTTCGTTTCATCCCGGAGCATTTGTCTGCGCCCAACGTGACAATAAGCGCTGCCCCGCGCAACCCTTCAGGGTATAATCCCTGCAATCAGCGGACCGCGGTTTGATTTGCGAATCATGCCGCATGAATGGTCCGCCCCATCCCACGTTTCCAATCGAATCTCAGATCTTTGACCGATGCGGCCAATCACCAACTCTGCCGATGCCTTGCCTCAAACCTCCGTTTCGGAACTCAGCCGGCGGATCGGTGACAAGCAGGCCGAGCCCTATCAGGCCAGGATTGCCACCTCCGTTCGCGAGGCAATTCGACGTGGTCGCTCGGGCGCGGTCCTTGCGCCTACTGGCAGCGGCAAGAGCCTTCTGGCGGCTGGGGCAGCCGAGGACGCGATCAACCTGGGCAAGCCAATCTTGGTCCTTCATCCCGATGTGAGCCTACTGCGCCAGAACTACGCCCAGTTCCAGAGCGTTCCGGCTGTCAAAGGGGCTCAGACCGCGTTCTACGTCGCCAAGAACGAGGTCATCGGCGATGGGCCGATGGTGCGGAACTCACTGGATGCCGACGTCATTCCCGCAACCAACATGTCCCTCGTCAACAAACTCGATGACGAGGAATTTCTGAGCTCCCTGGATCGCTTCGGCAAGAGGGGAGGGGTGGTTCTCATCGACGAGGGCCATAAGGCTGCGGCGGACGAACTCGCAAATGTCCTCTCCCGTGTTGCCCACGCCGGCGGTTCCGGCATCGTTCTAACCGCGACCCCATTCAGGACGGATGGCAAGGACCCGCTGGACGCCTTCGGGGCCAGCATCGAGCACGACCTGATCGACGTTGCCACCTATGACGAGGTTCTGGCGACCGGCCGAACCGTTCCAACTAAGTTCGATATCGCTACGGGTGAATTCGAGGCTCATCTCGGCACTGACGCCGTTCGCCTCATCGAGAGCGCTTTCCTAGCGCTGCTCGCTGAGAACAAGTCAGTCGACCAAGCCTCCCAGCAAGCGTTCTCCCGCTTCTTCAAGGAAGGAGCGAGTGAGGGTGATAAGGCAATTGCTGCTCTTATCGTGGCAGCCGTTACCCGGATCTGGGCCAAGCGAGCGGCCAAAGCGGCTCTCGCCATGATCCACTGTGACAGCGTGGAGTTTGCGAGGGAGCTCTCGGGCTCTATCGCTCAAGAAAGTCTACCCGCCGAACATCCCCGCGCTGGAGAAAAGCCCCGCGTGGCCTTTGTTGTTGCCGGCGAAATCCGGGTCTGGCGCAACGGCGCCGAGGAGGGGCTCAAAGGGAGTGAGCCGATCGGCCGCAAAATCAAGCGCGACGACCTCCTCGATGCGGCTCGCGCCGGCAGCTTCGACATCCTGGTCAACGTCAATGCTCTCGGCGTCGGCACCGACGTTCCCCAGACCGACCTTAACATTCTTGCCTGTCAGGAGCGCTCCATCGGACCGGTCAAGCAGATCAGCGGGCGAGGGGAACGGGCTCATAAAGCGTCCGGCAAGACGCACCAAGTCTTCGTCGATGTTGGCAATTCCATCCTCCGCATTTTCAGCGACATCGACGCCATGCGCCGGAATGATCCCGAGCGCTGCCGCCGCCAGGTTCGCGCGCTGGCGGCTCCGATCCGGGAGCAGTTTGAGGCCTGGTTCGACAAGGATCCCAGCCTTCGCGAGCAGATCGAGGAGCGCCAGCGTCAGATCCGGCTGCGGATGGGCGAGGGGGACGGTGAGCAGTACGACGATCCGCTCGACCCCACGATGGAGATCGGAAACGAGGACACTCTTCCCGTACCAAAGCCCTTCGCCGCTGGCCTTATGGTGACCGGTATGCGCCGGTACGACTCCGAGACCAAGAAGTTCTCCAGCCGGGTCGCTCTGTTCTGCGACCTGCAGGAGTTCGGCCTCTACGACAAGGACGCTGCCCCGGATCTTCCCCGCTGGCTGGTGGCTACCCACGACGAACGGACAGGGGCGCAGCAGGCCTTCCTCTGCAAGACCCAGGACGTAGCCCGCAAATACGTGGCCTTCGTCGGTATCCGACACGACGGTGACTACGAATCTGCCAATCCTACCGACAAGCAGCGCAAGTTCCTGAGGAGCCTACAGCAGGCGCAGCCTCTCGCCCTGCCGTGGCTCACCGACTTCGCCCATCCGTCCAGCGCTACCCACATGTCGGCCGCCATCGATCTCTTGAAGGACAGGGCGGGACTGCTGGCTCGTTTGCTCAACGTCGCTGCCGTTCGCTTGGTGGAGCGAGCAACGGGCTCTCACAGCCTGCAGCCCGACCTGCGCTCGATTGTTCTGGATCGGCCCAATCAGCTCACCCCGCAACGGCGGGACCTCTTGGCAGCCTATTGCCGGCTGCGCCAGCGCTTTGCCGATCTCTACCCCTATGCTTTTGGTGGCAAGGCTTCGGCCTTCTCCATCACGACCTTTGACCCGAGCGTCCTGCCCGAGATCAAGGGGATTGTGGCAAACACGAGCATCCGCTTCTTCATTATCGACAATGCAGAGAAGGAAGAGCAACTCCGTCCCAGCCTTGCCGAGGGATTGATTAAATCCTCCATCGTGGCGGTCGGCCCTAAGGGCCCCACCGAGCAATGGATTCGCCAGAAGGCAGGCTTTGGACGACACGATGAAGCAGCCCGGGCGCGGGAGCAGATTTTCAGACAGGCGCTTCACGACCTTGCAGATGGTTCACTCACACGGGACCAGTCTCTGAACATCACGCTGTCCCGCACCGAGTATCTTGAGATCGCCGCGGCTACACCAGGCAAGGAGCTCGTCCGCGCTATGCCGTCGGCCGTAATGAACCTGATGCTCCTTATTGGCGGCGAGAGCGGAGCTCCACTGCCAGAAGAGCAGGTAAGTTTAATTCAAGAAGCCATCCCTGCAAATCGGACGGAACTCGCAATTCCGTTCTCCCTCCCCCGTCTTTGCGCCCGCTATGCCCAGCAACCAGTGCCGGCACAGAAGAAGGTTCTGAAGGACCTCGAGAAAGCAGCGACCTTCAAGAAAAATCGGGATGCCTATCTGATCTCCCAAACCAATGTCGTCCCTCAAGATCGCCGCGTCCGAGCTTGATAACTACCCATCGCAGGAACAGAGCTGACCTTGACAGATCACATGATCGAGAATGATCAGCTTTTGGTGGACTACTTGGCAGCTTCATAATCGGCATGGACTTATCCGATCAACTGCATCACGAAAGCGAAGAAATCGGGTACCTTCGGAACCGATAAATCTAGGCCCAGAAGGAATCCGTAACGCCGGCCGAAACGGAAGAGTTTTCTGCGGACTCGCGCCATGAAGCATCCCTGAAGGTGAAACTTCGGGGCCCCTTGCAGCACATCTACAAACTTATTGTTTCGTCTCAATCGGACCCACTTGGATACCCGGTGGGCAGGTTCCCCGATACTTGGAAGACTCTTCATTGGCGCGGTTCTCCATTAAGGAACGAATCAAGCGCCGCGTGGGATTTCTTATGTGCCCCTTTCGCAGTGACCTAATCAAGCGAAAGGCCCTGTGGGATTCGTCCGCGGAGCGAGTACCCGCGCTTTTCACAGCCGACTGTGGATATCTACCGATCCATAGCAGCTGGACCTCCGACGTATCCGTCGGGAATGGCCGTGGCAAATGAAAAGACCCCAGCAGAGAGGGTAAGGGCTCTCCACCAGGGCCAGCTCCATGCTTGGGGGCGATGGAGGTTGTTCGGGCTGATACGCAACGCGCCCGTTACCTGCATCTTGATACGGCCAAGCTTAACAATTCGTGCAGGGCTGACGAGGCTGCTGTGCACTCATCAGGAAGATCAGGACAGATGCTGAGCAAAGTGCTTGTTCATCTCGAACATGCTGACTTTGTCCTTGCCGCCGAAGACCAGACGGAGTTTGTCATCGGCCAGGATCTCGCGCTTGTTCGCAGGGTTCTGCAGGTTGTTGGCCTTGATGTACTCCCACACCTTGCTCACCACCTCGGTGCGGGGCAGGGGGGATGAGCCAACAACGGCCGCCAGTTCGTTCGAGGGCTGCAGCGGCTTCGCCAGGGCCGGGTTCGGTTTCTTGTTCTTGGTGGCTTCTGCCATTTTGTAACTCCGTTGTTACGCCTTCCCACCCCTTAGAGGGGCAAGAGGGCGGGACCATGGCCAGCTAAGATCTAACAGTCCCTTAACTGCGACTTGGGTCCTCACCTAGCGCCGCTTGCCTTGTGGCTTCGCCATCATTCGCTGCATTGCGGCCTCTGCTTGAGCCCGCGCCTCGGCGTCGTGGTTCAAATTCCGCACCTCTGAGGCCTCATCCTGGTCTCGCAGACCGTTCTGGCGTGCCCGCCACTGCTTGGCCTGAGCAGATGTTGCGGCGGCTTTGGCTAACTTTTCCAGGCGGTCCAATTGAGGCGTGCTGGCCTGCGCCGTCTGCTCGGTCTGATCTTCTTCGTCCTGTGGGCCTGCTGCCATACGTGATCCTCTCCTCATGCTGACGGCCTGCCGCCGCGCTCCTTGTGTTGCGGCCACACGAACGTCACACCGTGCTGGTGACCCCGGCTCCAGATTACTTGGGCTTCGACCCGCAGGTTCAAGGTTGGAACCTCCAGCACGAAGGTCGGCGGCAGCGCGACACCATCCTCCAGGGTGAGCTGCGCCCCACCAGCTGAGAGGTTTTGCACCGTGCAGTTTAGAGGCGGGGCTCCACTCCCGACGACAACCTTGGCCGTAACAGTTGTCGTGCGCCGGTGGTGCCAGCGCTGGTCGCTCTTGTCAGACATGACTTCCTTCGCGAATGACCGCCTCCTCAACATGCACCTAATAGTTATCGAGACCTGAGCGGTATGGTTCCATGATGAGGGCTGGTGTCCCCTCCTACTCCTTCGCATGCGGCAACCTCCCCAGGCTCCCGCTGGCTCCGCTTTTCCATCCTTTGGTCCAGCCTGCGCCGGTCAGGCTTCACAGCCGGGAAAATCAGGTTAACTTGGCATTAACCATGCCGGTGTGAGGTGGGCCAATGTGGAAAATCCATCCTGGTTTTATCGCTCTTGCCATCCTTCTGGGCCCGGCCACCCTCATCCTCGCCCATGGAAAGATCACCCAATCGCCAGGCCAGAAGGTCCTTCTTTCTCTCGATCCCCCGCGAAACCTGCGGCAGGCTTATACCCACTGTGCGGAGACCCCGAAGAACCAGCGCTCAGCCCAATGCGACGAATACGTCAGCTTCTTCGAGCACTGCGCCACCCAGCAGAAGGAGTGCGATCCGAGAGAGGTCTACGAGGTTCTCAGCAAGATTATCCTCTCAGTACCTTTGAGGAAGCCAACGCTCGAAAGGGTGGCTGCAACGGAACAGTAGGCTTATTGCGAGCCGCCGCTTTCATTTGGATGCACTTTAAAAAGCTTCCAAATCAGGTTCACGCAAGTTTCCGCCGTTAAGGCCCACAAACCTGTGTTTGTGCGCCAAGGGGGCGTGCGCCACTCGCGGCGATGCGGGCAGGTCACCGAAGGGCAATGAAATTTCTCAATAATCTTAAGCTGATGGTCAAATTGGCCATTCCAGCCGCCATCTTTGTAGCCATCACAATTGGTTTGGTCGTAATCGCCAGCAATGGCCTGTCTACCTTGTCAGCCGATACAAAAAAGCTGACCGATGTCGATGCCGCACGCCTGATCAACATTCTCAAGATCAACGCCCAGGTGAACGAAGCCAGCATACAGGAAAAGAATGCAATCCTCTATTCGGCAGCCGACCAGGATAAGTTGAAGAGCGCTGAGAAAAACTATCAGCAGTACCGGGCGTTGGTGCTCCAGGAAGTAGACGAACTCGTCTCCCTTTCCGGCACTCCGGAGCGTCGCACGATCAATGAGAACGTGAAGGCATCTGTTGCCAGCTACTTCACGCTGATGGATAAAAGCTTTGCTCTTGCCATGAAGGACGAGGACGCGGCCGCTCTGCAGATCTCGAACGGCGAAGGGCGCGACGCTCGCATGAAGGTGCGCAATCTTCTCGGCGAACGGATTGAGGCTAACGAGAAGGCCCTCGAGCAAGCAGGGAACCATTCAGAAGAACTGGCATCCTCCACCTCGACGACCCTTGTTGCATCGTCAGCTTTCGGCCTCCTGCTGGCCATCTCCCTGCTCGGCTCGATCATCGCATTCGCCGTTGTCCGCCCTCTCGGCGGCATGACAGCTGCGATGGGTCGCCTTGCACACGGCGATCTGAACGTTGATGTGATTGGCATCGAACGTAAAGACGAAGTCGGTGAGCTCGCCCGCTCGCTGCAGGTATTCAAGGACAACGCTCTGGAAGCTCGCCGCCTCGCTGCCGAGCAGGAGGTCGAGAACCAAGCCAAGATGCGCCGCGCCGAGGTTCTTGACCAGCTTACCAAGACATTCGAACGCAACGTCTCGGCTCTGACCCAAGGCCTTTCGTCAGCCGCCACCGAGATGGAAGCCACTGCCCAATCCATGACCCAGGTCGCAGGTCAGACCACCCAGCAGTCGGTCACAGTCTCGTCTGCGGCCCAGCAGACCTCCGCAAACGTCCAGACGGTGGCCGCTGCCACGGAAGAGCTGTCGATCTCCATCCGCGAGATCGCGAGCCAAGTAGCCCAATCCTCGCAAGTGGCTGAGAAGGCAGTGCAGGGCACTCAGCGCACCAGCACAACGGTGCAGGACCTGGCCGCCAGCGCCGAGAAGATCGGCAATGTGGTCCAACTGATCAATACCATCGCGGGCCAGACCAACCTCCTGGCCTTGAACGCCACCATCGAGGCGGCGCGCGCCGGCGAGGCCGGCAAGGGCTTTGCCGTGGTGGCTTCGGAAGTAAAGGACCTCGCCACTCAGACGGCCAAGGCAACCGATGAAATCTCGCATCAGATCGGCTCGGTGCAGCAGGCGACGCAGCAGACGGTAACAGCGATCCAGGAGATTGCCCGCACGATCACCGAGATGAGCCAGATCTCGACCTCGATTGCCGCCGCTATGGAGCAACAGGGTGCGGCGACCGCCGAGATCGCCCGCAACGTGCAGGAGGCCGCCCGCGGCACCGAGCAAGTGACGGGCAGCATCGTCGACGTACAGCACGGGGCAGGGGAAACCGGCGCTGCCGCTTCGCAAGTCCTTGGCGCTGCCCAGGAACTGTCGCGTCACTCCAATGACCTCAGCCGTGAGGTTTCAACCTTCCTGTCCGGGGTGAAGGCGGCGTAAAGCTGGAAGCTGCCAGACTGAATGTGTTAGTAGGACCGGGCCCACACAGGCCCGGTCTTTTGTTTGCTCATCAACCCTTCGTCCATTCTCTCAAGTCATACATCAGGCATGAGCACCTATTCTCGCGATACGACTGCCATCTCGGAAATCACCGGCCAGCCGGTCAACACCTGGTCGGAGGAATGGCAGCGTGAATGTGAAGCCCGCGCGATCTTGAAGATGTCCAAGGTCCAGCGCGACGAGTTCTTCAATGGCAAAAAGGACGAGAACGGGAAAACTCTCGAGCGCGGGATTGTAGCCAGGTGCCGTCTGGGATGTGGTGGACTTTTGAGAGGGTGGCGTAGTCTCCGGGTGTTGAAGCCCACAAAACGGGATTCGGGCGTTGGAGCGCCAGGGTCCCATTGGAGACCACGCCATGACGGACCCTA
>NZ_JAAAXJ010000026.1 GCF_009910705.1 Microvirga arsenatis | reverse complement strand
CGGCATGTTCTCACCGAATCGCCGCAGCGTCCCGACGACGCCGATATCGACGACCTGCTGCCCTTCAACTTCAACAAACAGCCAGCCTGAACCCCGCCTTACGACGTGCACTGAAATGCGCGCTTACGATCAAGCTGTTGATAGCTCACGCAGGCGTGGAACTCTTCTGAGGCCTCATCGTGTTGCACTGTGGTCCTGCACAGGATGTCAGAGCCATGCCTGAGATCGGCGAACCGTGCCAGCAGACCCGAACAACCCTGTTCAAGCTCCAGGCGCGACAATGCCGCTTCATCGTCTCGGACGATCAGGACAAAGCGATCTTCTGCGGAAGTGAGACGCAAGAGGGCTCGAGCTGGTGCCCATAGCACCGGCGCTTGGTCTACGCGAAGCCCTTCATGGCTGAATTTGGTGCCGGGAAACGCTCGACATGAGCGGCGCGGTCACTCGTCGTCCTGCATCGCTCAGCGCTACTCAGAGGCAGGTTTGCCCTCTGCTTACGAGGGCAGGGAAGCTCATGCTTCTGACGACCCCACTTGCTCCGGATCCCCTGCAAGAGTGATACATAATCCATGCTGACTGAGGTAAGGCATGCTCCAGATGCTGTGCACGAAGACCTGCCCAAAGGTGCCAGCTTCGGAGGCCTCATGTCATCCATTCAGTTCCTGGCTCCGGCCAGAGCACCCGCGCGGGAATGCACCTACAACCTCTTCCGCAACAGGCCCGGGCCCAAACTACTCTGTGCCGTGCCGGAGGACTGCCCAGTTCCCGGGATCGTTGATCCCGACGAGTGGAGGTTTGAAGCGGGCGCTGCGGCCTTTGGACATGAGCCCTTGAGGCTTCCAGAACCGGGCCGCCCAGGCTGGCGTGCGGTTCAACGGGTTCTACCTGTTCCAGATCACCGACGCACGTTCGGAACTGGCAGCTTAGCCCAAAGCTCCCGAGTCTGCTCCAGTAACCGAACTCGACCAGCCGAGGGAACCGTATGGGCGTGGCGCTTTGCAAGTTCTGCCAGATCAGCCCCCAACTATAGCTATTGTCTCATCATTGATATGCGTTGATCGCACAGGCGACGCCTCGGAGAAGTCGCAGCGCTGAAACTATCCGAGTATTGATTAACTTCTCACAAACTCCAGGTGCAGCATCGTATGTGCCGTTCGTGTTGACGTGATACGCACAAGAACTTAGTTCACTATCTTTCCCAGTTTATAGCCAGCATATGAAATGAGGCGGAACACCAAGCCCTTTTCTGTCGAGATCAAGAAATCCCGCGTTCAAAGTCAGCGTCATCAACTTCCGCTCAGGCGACTGTTTGAGCTGACGTCGGTTGAGCCAGCCAAGATCGTCCAGACGGAAGAGCCTCAAGCGACGGCCGAATTAGCTACGGCTCCGCGCATCCTGCAGAGCATCGTCGAGCCTGTCTGGGGCAGCGCGGAGCCTGTTGAGCCTGTCTGTCGCGAGCCTTCTTCAGAGCAAGACAATCAGGAGCAGATAGAACTGGATTTGCCAGCAGCCTCATCAGAGACCCCAGCGGAAGCACACCCGGCCGTGCAGATGGCTGCCGAAGCTGTGTCACAGGCCGACATGTCTGACGCTGGAGCGACTACGGCGCCCATCCACAATGTGCACCCTGTGCTGGGTGAAAGTTTGAAGAAGGAGCGGAAGCCTCGGAAGAGGAGCCCCGGAGTCATTGAACAGGTGATGCAGCCTGAACCAATATCACGACCGGAGTGAGTGACACCTGAGGCTTCGATGCCGCCTTCACGGGAGGCAATCCAACACAGACGGACGAAGCGACTGGCTGAAGCCGCGCAACTTCCGCGCTCTGAGCGTTGGAAACGGCGCCTCCATCCAGCGTCTCGGTGAGGTGAGCCGAACTGTGCGGGATCCTGAATTGAAGTAGTTTGGACTTAATCTGACAGACGGTGTCGTTAGGCTGAGGCATGAGCCGAGGCCGGGCGCGGAGTGGTCGGGGTGCGTAGCGCCCGGCCTCGGCGTTCCCAAGGAGCACCGTCATGACCAACGAGCAGAAGATCATCCGGGCCAAGGTCGGCCTGCTGGAGCTGGCCAAGCAGCTCGGCAATGTCAGCCAGGCCTGCAAGATGATGGGCTATTCCCGCGACAGCTTCTCCCGCTTCAAGGAGCTCTACGAGACCGGCGGCGAACTGGCCCTGCAGGAGCTGACCCGGCGCAAGCCGCTGCTGGCCAACCGCGCCCCACCCGAGTTAGAAGCGGTGATCATCGAGTTGTCCCTGGAGCAGCCCGCTTTCGGTCAGATCCGCTTTGCCAAAGAGGTGCGCAAGCGTGGCCATTCGATCTCACCCGCCGGCGTACGTGGTGTCTGGCAGAGGCATGATCTCGAGACGATGAAGAAGCGGCTCAAAGCTCTGGAAGCCAAGGTCGCGCAGGAAGGCCTGATCCTCACCGAGAGCCAATTGGCGGCGCTGGAGAAGGCCAAGGCCGAGAAGGACGCGCATGGCGAGTTCGAGAGCGAGTGTCCTGGCTATTGCGGAGCCCAAGACACCTTCTACGTCGGCACTATGAAAGGGGTGGGTCGGATCTACCAGCAGACCTTCATCGACACTACACCAAGGTGGCGTTCGCCAAATTGTACGACCGCAAGACCCCAATCACCGCGGCCGACCTGCTCAACGATCGTGTCCTGCCGTTCTTCGACGCTCACGAGGTGAAGCTGTGTCGGGTGCTCACCGACCGCGGCACCGCGTACTGCGGCAATCCCGAACACCATGAGTACGAGCTCTATTTGGCAGTCGAGGACGTGGACCATTCCCGGACCAAGAGCCCGCAGACGACTGATGTGATCGACAAGAGCTTTTTACATCATCCTGGTGTATTCTTCCCTGGCGCACGGGTGACTCTGTGGCAAAGAGCAGGGCTTGAGGTGCAAACCCTGCCGCGCAGCCTTTATCGTCGCTCCTCCTTTAGAGCGCTCGTGCGCACCTTTCCGGATCTCGGGCCACGAGGGTTCCAGCCTGCCACGAACCGGGTGTAAGCCGCCTCGGCCTGCTCAACCCAGCGTCGCTCCTGATCACGATGGCTCTTGAGATTGTAGGCGTGAGCTGCTCCTTTCTGACCCCGGGCAGCCGGATAGCCCGCCTCGAGCTCGCGCATCTTCTTGGCATGCAGCGCCGGGCGGGCCCACAGGTAGCTCTCGCCCTTGCGCAAAAGATGCCAGATGAGGACGGCCAGCTTGCGGGCCGCTGCCACCGCCGCCACATGCTGGCCGCGTCGGCTGCTCACCCGGAGGAAGAACGCCCGCAGGGGACCAGGGGCTCGTGCCGCAGCCCAGGCGGCCTCAACCAACAGGCCCCGGGCATGCCCACGTCCCTGCTTGGTAATCCAGCTATCTGGATGCGAAACCTCCTTGGCGTGAGCGACGACCTGGAGGGCTTGGGGCAAAGCGTCTGAATCGGGTGGCTTGAAGCGCCGGTTGGCCATCTTCGGCTCGGTGGCCAGGAGCCGTTGCACAATCTGCTCGGGTGAAGCTCCCTTGAGCACGCACTGCCGTCTTCTGTTGTAGGCCTGGTTGAAGCCCTTGAGCAGGGTCTCGAGGTCCCGATGACTGTTGATTGTAATCCCCAGCACCTCACGCTGCACCCGCCCGTTGAAGCGCTCGACGAGGCCGTTGGTTTGCGGCGTATACGGCCTGGTCGTGCGGTGCTCCACCTTCAGCCTCCGGCAGGCGTCCTCGAAGCCATCGGCGGTAAAGCACGAGCCTCTGTCCGTCAGGACGTGCGTGACCTTGAAGGGAAACGCGCCGATCGCCTCTTTGAGGAAGGCGACCGCGCTGGTGGCCAGCTCGTCGTCCTTGACGGCCAGGTGCACCCAACGGGAGCAGCGGTCGATGGCGACATAGAGAAAGCGCTTGCGGCGCTCGCCGTTGGCGGTCTCCAGCTTGGGCAGGTGCTTGATGTCGATGTGGATGAAGCCGAGATCATACTCCTTGAACGTGCCGCTCTTGCGCTGGCGCTGCTGCCCCGGCGGCAGGCGCCCCAAGCCTTCAGCCTTGAGGATGCGGTAGACCGCATCGCGGTTGAGATGCGGCAGGAAGTGCGTGACCACGAAGGTGAGGTCATCGAGCGGAAAGCCGGTGGCCTAGCGGAGAGCACAGACGATCGCCCGCTCCTCGTCGGTGGCTTTCCAGGGCAGCTTGTGCGGCCGGCTGCTATGGTCCTGGCAGTCCTGTGCTCCGCGCTTGCGCCACTTGCGGATGGTCTCGGTGCTGACCCCGAAGCGCCGGGCGAGCACGCCCGTGGGCTCTCTCGAGCGGGCGATCTCCTGACGAACGGCTGGGGTGGTGCGGGCTTGGGGATGAATGGAGAGCATCAGATCCTCCATCAGGCACGTGGCGGGCGCCGCGAGCCATCGAAGCGCCACGTATAGTTCTCAATCGCCCAACGCACCCGATCCCAACAACGTTCCGCTACCAAACAGCTTAAGTCGAGTCTAGTAAAAGCAAGAGGGGGCAGGCTGTGGAAACAGTGGATATCAGAAGCAGCCCCCGCATTGGAACATCCGCCTGCCAGGAGGATTGAAGGGCATCGAAACCTCCCGTCCGATACTCCCGGCCGAGCTTGGGCTTACCCCTCTCGCCTAGAACTAGGCCAGGTCTTATTTCTTGGCCTCACGGGCTTCCTGCAGCTGCCGCATTGTCTCCAGGATCGCCTTGGTAGCCTGAGCCCCGCGGATCCCGACGAGCCCCGGTCAACGGTCTTCCCGTTCTAGTCCTTCCGGCCATTGAAGAACACGTCCCGCCCCCGCTTGGACATCTTCAGGATGGTTCTGGCTCGGTTTCGATGAGCCCCATCCCTCTTTTGGCGTATGCATCGGGAGGCTTGTCCATGCGTTTCCTGAACTAGGCAGCCTCTCGGGCAGTCAAACGAAGGGTATCACGCATGAAAAGCCTTGTTCTCGTCCTAGCACTTGCCGCCACTCCCGCAGCCGCGCAGGCCGAGCGCGTTACGCTGCGCGGCCTTCACGTCCTTTGCTCGACACCGGCCACGGCAAACCATCTGAACGAGTTGCGCGGCAACAACAGCGCATGGATAGCACAGGTCGAACTGGAAACCGCCCAGAAGCACTGCACACTCTTGCCAGGAGCCACGAACGTATGGGTCGAGAGGCGCTCCGGGGCCCTGACATGCGTCAAAGGCGATGACATGCCCAACTGCAGATGGACTGTGCTCAATGCAAGAGCTTCCCGGCAGGCCCGGTCCGCGGCAATCACCTCGACCGTGGAGGGGGCAAGGTGAGTGCGCTCCGCCATTCCTCAGACCAGGTGCTGACGGGTTGGCCGGTGAGCTCGGAAATAGCGGTGGTGTCTCGGGAATAGGTCATGCTGGCGTTCTGGCATGAAGAGAGGATATCCGCTTTCTCTTCTCCCAAAGCTGGATCTTGGGAAGCGACACCTTCGAAGACAGGGGAACAAGGAGAGGGGATGCTACGGCCTGTTATGACTTGAACCCTTTGCACCTGGAGGCGTTTTGCTCGTCCTTTTTGAGGAAGAGCCATGCTGACGGACACGCAATGGGCTATGCTGGAGCCTTCGGTGGACCAGTGCCATCCTAAGGGTAAGACCCCGCCGCAGGATCTGCGGCGGACACTGGATGCCATTCTCTGGCGCCATGAGAATGGTGCTAAGTGGCAGGCGATCCCCGCTGAACTGGGTCCATGGTGGCGGGCCGCTCAGACCTTCATCTGCTGGGCTCGCCTAGGTGTCTGGGAGCGCTTGTCGCCGTTGTAAAGATAAAGCACACGGGCACCAAGGGGGTTCTGTAACCCGCCAGGCATACCGACTGCCCAGCGGGCATTCCGCTCCGGCTCTCGCCTGATCATGTCCGCTGTCGGTGTCCAACTTGGCCAGGTGGCCTTTCGGCCCACCCGTGCACGACCTCTCCAGGCGAGGCCTTCCTTTCCAACACCAATCCCGTAGCGGAGAGCGCGTCCGCTTTCTCGCACGAGGTAAAGGTACCGAGTGGCTGTATCAACGATGATTGTTCCTGGTTGCTCAGGCCCATGATAGGCGACTTCCTGGCGCAGGAATTTAGGGTCGACTTCTGAGATATCTGTTGCAGGAAGCGGGAACCGTTCATCCGGACGAGGTCCATACATCCTGACGTATTCGGGATTGGAGAGCTTGCCCGCGGTCGGTACCGGCGGCTGTTCAACAGAAACACAGCTGGCGAGCGCGGCGAAGAACAGAACAACGGCGAAACGCGTGCAGTGGCGGTTGACATGGTTGAACGCCGAACAGAAGACAAGCATCAGGCGGGCCCTGGATTGGCGGCAGAGAACAGCTGAAATATTGCCATTGTCCTAACGTTCACCTAACGGCACAAGCTCAACTCTACGCCAGGGCGCAACGAGCGATCCGGCAAAAAATTCCCTCGCTAGCAAAAGCCAGCGAGGGGAGGCTAAGAGGACCTATTATCCACCCAACCTAAAGGATCCAAGCAGCAAAATCCACGACGAAGATCAACCGCAGCGCCATTTCGAGGGAAGCTCCGACTCCGCCAAGACAACACACAAGCCCTAGAGTCGTTCTGGCCAGTTCAGCAGTCCCAGCAACCGGCGGTAGTCTGTTCCATTGCCCAGTCTCCATCCCGACCGATCGGCAAACTCCTCCGAAGGAACATCAAACGGTGGCGCTTTCCTGGTGATCCGCGAGATGGCCGTACATGCCGCGTCCAAAGACTTCGGGAACAACCGCAGGGTGGCTGTATCCCGCCTAGCCGGGAACAACACGTCGGTGCTCTGCCCCGCTGCATTGCCGCGCTAACCATTGACCCATTCATCCGAATGTAAGTTTGGCCGCCCGTGTCAACACGTTCACGTGGCAGCCGAGATGGCGAAACCCTCAATCCTTCAACAGATTTGAACTATATTGGCATCGTCGCGTAGAAAGATTAAAGCTTTGCGGGGAACTCGCGCTTGAGTGTGGCGAGGAATTTCGGGTTCGTGACCACAACGAACATCTCGTGCTCGGAGCGCTCTTCATCACCACTATCGAATGTCCGAGTGAAGACCCCGATTTGAGTGCTGCCCGCAAAGAGGCGCCCTCCAGTTGCTGCAGTGATCCTCCTGCCTCCTATGGCAATGCCCGACGGACACCGTCCACCTCGCCATCGCATGACGACGCAGGCCCACTCCTCCGGCAATCCCAAGAGGCTTTCGGTAAGCCGTGCGTAACGATGATCAAGTGCCGCGTCCCCGAAATCCGGAAACTGGCCTGCCCGGCAGGAGTACGCCTCGATCAAAAGCAGCTCCATCAATCCTCCACCTCCGTGCACGCGATGTAAGCAGCAGAGCCCAAGCAAAGGAAGTAAAAAAGGAACCCTGTGGCCAGGATCCTCACAGGATCAAGACCAACATCCACGAAACTGGGGGATCAGGGTTAATGCTCGCCCAAAAGCGCTGCGCTCGAGGGCCTCCTTCTCAACGAACCCGGAGAACTTCGGGCCTCAAACGGCTATACTACTAGCGCGATCATGTTTGCTTATTGTCAGATCGTGCTTCTATGGAGCTTATGATGATGAAACTGGTGCTGACGGTCTTTGCCGTTGTCTTTGCAACAGATGTTCTGGCTCAAGATAGGCCTGTCACTACCTCCATGAGCTGCCGCCAGGCCGCCGGTCTGGTTGCTAGCCGAGCCGCAATAGTCTTGGGGACCGGGCCCTATACCTATGAACGCTATGTAAGCGGACCCGGGTTTTGCCAGATCAATGAACGTACTGCGCCAGCTTGGATTCCTACGGCTGATGTGCAGCAGTGCTTTGTCGGCTACCGGTGCGTTGATAGACGACAGTCTAGCCGCTGATGATTGGCGACACAGCCGCAAGCAGAATCAAGTTAGTCAATCGGCCTGCTCCAGTTTCCAACCGGCATCGTCATGTCTGGATGGCGCCCGTTTGGCAATGTGATTGTTGATGACGTTTCGGCCTAGCGTGGCGGGTGCAAGTCATGTCTCCGGCCTTTGAACGCGGTGCTTCATGACCGCTGGCTCTTCTCTATTCGGCACCTCCACGTCAAGCACCGTCTTTTCAACCCGTCGGTCTAGCCCATTCCTCGCGAGCTCTTGCTTCTCTCCGGGATCGGCATCTTGCCCTCCCATGATGGGATGAGAAGGCTGAAGCAGCACAATCTGATGAGCGCATTGATCACCGTGGTGATCGATGCAAAGGCCAGCACGAACTTACCTCATCCATCGTCCCGCGAGGGACAGCTTTCCACCAGCAGGCGGAACTTCGGTATCTTCTCCCTAACGAGCGATCAAAGGGATGGCTGCACGAGAGGATCTTTCGTCCAACGGAACTCCGTTCCATCGCTCCAGATCCGGGGCATGAGGACAGCCAAGCGCCGCGCCAGCGCGACAATGGCTTTCCGAATGCCACGCCGCCTGGCGACATTCGTCGCCCAAGCCTTCAACCAGGACCACTTCTTCACCCGCGTCAGCAGGACTTGGGCGGCTTCATAGAGCAACCCTCGCATCATTCCATCCCCGCAGAGGGAGATCTGCCCAACACGTTTGCTTTCTCCGGATTCCTTGAGCACAGGCGTTAATCCCAAGATAGGTCCGACAGCCTTCGACTTTCGAAAGCGGGCCGGGACATCGATGGTACTGGTAAACGCCAGGGCGACAACCGGTCCGACGCCCGGAATGGTCATTAGGCGCCGGCAGACGCCGTCGTCTTGGGTGATCTCCAGTACCTTCCGATGGAGGCGGGACAGCTCCTCCCGCAACATCCGCCTGGCGGCGAGCAGGGAGGCGGTGAATTCCGCCAGTTCCGGTCTGCCGTCTACGAGCTCCCGGATCCGGACGTCGAACCCCACCGCCCCGGTCATTCCAACCTTGAGGCCGAAGTTGCGGAGCAAGCCCCGGATGTCGTTCTCGATCGCGACAGCCTTTTCCTGCAGTAGCTTGCGCGCGGTCAGCAAGGCACGACGATGTTGGCTTGTCAGCGTCTTGATGTGCACCGGCCGGAACAGGTTGACCCGCATCATCTGGGCAATACCACGGGCATCATTGCGGTCTGTTTTGTTCACCTGCGCTTTGAGGAACGCCTTCGTATGCCGGGTCTCGATACAGACTACCGGCAAGCCTGCTTGCGCCAATCCACTGAACAGCCACTGCGACAACGGCCCGGCCTCCAGGCCGATGCGGGCCAGCCGCCATGCAGGATCTTGAAGAGCCCGCACGAGGTCTTCGGGATGGCTTGGCACCTTCATCTCACGGCAGATCGCACCTGTCTCATTCACGATGCAGATTGAGGTCTCCTTGAGAGACACGTCCAGTCCGGCGTAGTGCTTCATGCTGTGCTCCTCCTCTGATCCTTGTGGTGGTTCAACCAAACCACACGCTATCATCAGCTCGGAGCACAACACCTCCATGCATATCTGTCGAAGATAGGGCTCAAGCCGAATACATGGGGTAATCGCGGGAGCGACTCGCTCTGAAGCAGTCACGCTCATGGAAGCGGGTGGCTGTTCCCCGATAAGATGGACAGACGGGCTCTCGACGGGAAGCCGAGCCCAAGCATCGAATGGAGAACAGCCATGGAAGAGTATATCGGGCTCGACGTGTCGATGAAAGAGACGGCGGTGTCGATCCGCCGGGGCGGCAAGCGCATCTGGCGCGGCAAGTGCCCGTCTGATCCAAAGCTGATTGCTGACCTGATCCGCAAGCGTGCCCCGTCTGTGAGGCGGGTGGTGTTCGAGACTGGGCCCTTGTCCGTGTGGCTCTATCACGCACTTTGCGCCGAGGGGCTGCCGGCGATTTGCATCGATGCTCGTCATGCCAAGGCAGCCCTCGACATGGCACCCAATAAAACTGACGCCAACGATGCCGACGGCTTGGCCCATCTGGCGGAGGTGGGCTTCTTCCGCGAGGTGCGGGTGAAGGGCTTCGACAGCATGCTGACCCGCACGCTTGTGGCGGCCCGCACCCGGCTGGTGCGGATCTGCACCGAGCTGTCCAACCAGATCCGCGGCCTAATGAAGACCTTCGGCTTGGTCGTTCCCGCGGGCAAGGGCAGCACGTTCGAGAAGAATGTCCGTGGTCTTCTGGTCGACCAGGACGGGCTTGCTGCTATCGTGCTGCCAATGATGGAGGCGTGGCGTAGCCTGCGCATCCGGGCTGCGGAACTCGGCCGCCAACTCGTGGCCGGCGCGCGCCAGAATCAAGCCTGTCGCATTCTCATGTCGATCCCGGGTGTCGGCGCAATCACTGCAACATCCTTTGCAACCGCCATTGAGGATCCGGATAACTTCAAGCAGTCGCGTTCCGTCGGTGCCTGGCTTGGCCTGACCACCCGACGCTACCAGTCGGGCGAGGTCGACTACGATGGCCACATCTCGCGACGAGGCGATCGCCACCTACGAGGGCTCCTGTTTGAGGCGGCAACCGTCATCCTGACCCGCAGCTCGGCCGAGAGCGGCCTGCGGCGATGGGGCCTCAAGCTCCGGGAGCGGGTCGGCTTCAAGCGGGCAGCCGTTGCCGTGGCGAGGAAACTCGCCGTTGTCATGCGCACGATGCTGAGAACTGGCGAGTTCTTTGATCGGTCCGCCAGCACGGCCGCCTGAGAGCGCACCGCAGCATGGGAGACCGGCCATGACTTGAAGCTGAGCCACAGCTAGATTGCGTTCTCTCTTCGGACGCGCCGAGACGTCCCTGCCGGGACGTAGGTCAGGTCATTCCGCTGATGGGACTGCAGCTGCGTGTGATCGACCCGCAGACTGCGTCGAATACATTGGAAGACCTCCACCTGCGAAGACCATCATGCGGCGAACTGGTGTCGACCGCGAAGACAACCGTGCTCCCGGCAAGCGACCATCACTGGCGCCAAGAAGAACAAGCAGCGCGATCGCAATACCTTCTGTGCGTGATCCGTCGACCGATCAGAGTAGTGTGGTGAAGGTTCTGCAAATCGCCTGAGCGGGGCGGTCATGGCAGGATGGTGATGTTCGACGTCACGCACTCCGAGAGGAGCCCCACCATGACCAACACCAAGGATAAACCTGCCGCTGCCGCCATCAAGGACCTTCTGAGCCACAACCCGGACGGGCTGCGCGAGATCGTGCGCGCCGTCATGCAGGAGATGCTCGAGGCCGAGATGACCGATGCGCTTCAGGCCGAGAAAGGCGAGCGCACCGCCTCCCGCCTCGGCTACCGCTCGGGCTACTATACCCGCACCCTGATCACCCGCGTGGGTAAGCTCGAGCTGCGCGTGCCGCAGGACCGGGACGGCCGCTTCTCCACCGAGCTGTTCGAGCGCTACCAGCGCTCCGAGCAGGCTCTCGTCGCCACCCTGGCCGAGATGTACGTGCAGGGCGTCTCCACCCGCAAGGTCAAGGCCATCACCGAGGAGCTGTGCGGCCATAGCTTCTCGGCCTCGGCGATCTCCTCGATCAACAAGCGCCTCGACGAGAGCCTGGCCCAGTTCGCCTCCCGCCGGCTGGAGGAGCCCTTCCCCTACCTGATCCTGGACGCCCGCTACGAGAAGGTGCGCGAGGGCGGCATCGTCGCCTCGCAGGCGGTGCTGATTGCGGTGGGCATCGACTGGGATGGCCGGCGCCAGATCCTTGGGGTCGAGATGGCCAACCGGGAAAGCCAGTCCTCCTGGCGCACGTTTCTGCTGAGCCTGCGCGAGCGCGGCCTCTCCGGCGTGGAACTGGTGGTGGCTGACGATCATGCCGGGCTGCGGGCGGCCATCCGTGAGGTGCTGACGGAAGCGGCGTATCAGAGGTGCTACGTTCACTTCCTCCGGAACGCTCTCGATCACCTGCCGCGCAAGGCCGATGATGACTGCCTGCAGGAGCTGCGCTGGCTCTACGACCGCCGCTCGGTCGAGGAGGCGCGGCGCGATCTCTCCGCCTGGATTGCCAAGTGGGAGGCACGCTACCCGCGCCTGGTGGCCTGGGCCGAGGAGACGATCGAGGAGACACTCACCTTCTACCGGTTGCCGCGCCAGCACCACAAGCACCTCAAGAGCACGGATGAGATTGACAAGCATCTTTCTGCCGATTGTGGTAGTCTCTCTGCGCGCGGGCGACCTCGTGGCAAAGAGTGGGGCATCGACTGCAAGCCTCGCCAGGCCGCCTGATCATTCGAGCCTTGTCGGATTGAGGCGCTCGCGCACCCTGTCCTTAGGACGCCGGGACTTCCAGCCTTCCACGAAGCGCTCGTAGGTCCGCTCAGCCTGCTCAGCCACGGCCCGCTCCTGATCCCGTAGCTCCTTGACGTTGTAGGCATAGGCTGGACCGCGTCGGTTTCCCTTCTTCTGCGGAAGGCCCGCCTGCAGTTCCATAGTCCGGCGCTTGTTGGCGATCAGCGCAGGCCGTGCCCAGAGATAGTCCTCCTTCTTGGTGAGCAGATGCCAGCAAAGAACGACCAGCTTCCGTGCCAGGGCGACTGCAGCGATCTGAGGGCCCCGTGTGGCGCGGATACGCACGAAGAAGGCGTGCAGCGGGCCCGGAGCCTTCGCTGCCGCCCAAGCCGCCTCGACCAGCATCGCCCGGGCATGGCTGCGCCCGGCTTTGCTGATGCGGCCATGGTGGGCGGCACCCAAACCAGACTGACGAACCCGGGGATTGAGCCCGAAGTAGCTGACCAGTTTCTGCGGGCTCTTGAACCGCTGGATGTCGCCGATCGCCGCCATGAGACCTGTCGCTACAGCCAGATTGATGCCGGTGATGGTCAGAAGCCGGTGCACCTCGGAGCTTTCCAGAGAGCCCTGCGCGATCTCACGGTCAAGGCCCACCAGGTCTTCTTCCAACCTGTCAAGCTCCCGGATATGCCGATCGATGGCCACCCGTTCATCGTCCGGCAGCGGTTGCCGTGACAGCCACTCCCGACCGCGCTTGTTGAACAGGTCGGCATGGGGGCACTTCGGGATCAGATGAGCATGAAGGATGGAATGCACCTCATTCTTGATCCGGGTCCGGTGGCGCACGACCTGATAGCGCCGCGCCACCAGTCGGCGCATTCGTTCGGTCGCCACGTCCGGGGTCCAGATCTCCGGAAGGAAGCCAGCTGCATGTAGGCTCGCAAGGGTGCCGGCATCCACCTTGTCCGTCTTCACATGAGCGTGGGCGATAGCCTTCACCTGCAACGGATTGGCGATCACCACCCGCGCGACGAAGGGGGATAGCACGCGCGCCACCGCCATGCAGTTCCCGGTCGCTTCGATGACCACCTCATCCGTTGGCTTCAGTCCTTTGCCCAGTCCTTCCAGGCCAGTCCGGGTCATATCGATCCGGCCGGCGTGCCGCAGCACACCGCTGTCCCAGATCACCACCTCCCCGAAGGTCCGGTGGATGTCGATGCCAATCACGCGTCGCATTCCAGCCTCCACTGTCATCCAAGTCGACGGAAGCGGTGGGGCGACACGACACCTACGGATCCGCGCTCTCAGCGCAACCGGGCGAGTCGCAGAGGCGGCCAGCTACTAACGCGAGCTCGAAGCTCATGCTTATACGAACGGCCTGCCCGCACCTTCATGCTCCCGGTGCCTCTGTCCCGGATGCTCGCAGCATACGCCATGATCGAGACCACAGCAGGAATGTTGGCACCGCGTATCTCATACCGGTTACCAATATGCTCGAGCGCCTCAACGAGGAGATCAGGCGACGCACCTACGTGGTGCGCATCTTCCCCAATGCGGCATCATGCTGCCGGCTGGTGCGAGCCCTGGCGGTAGAGACGCATGAGAACTGGCTTGAGGCGCACCGCTACCTCAACATGGAGGATCTGAAGGAGCACAAGAAGGATCAACTCCGCGAAGCCGCTTAGCCAGCCTGACTGGCCGCCCCGCTTTGCAGAACTTGACGCACACAATCTTCTTCAATCCACTGCTCAATTCAGTGCGTTCGCCAGAGGCATTCTGTGCAGCAAGATTTCTTCTGGGCAAACTGTCATCAGGCCATCATACATCGGTAAAGTATTGACAATCGGGCCACCTCCCGTAACCAGCATCCTGAGCGCTTCAGTGAGTGGCGTCCGCTCAGTTGCGGAGGAGCCGACGTCAAAGGTCTGCCATGTGCCGCACCTGCTGATTACCGCTAGCCGTGCCTGCGTGGAAGGAATGGCGCGCATCTCTATGCTGATCTCCAGTGCCAGAACTGGTCGCCTCATGTTCAAAGTGGTAGCGTCTCGTCATGGCGCAATGACCTCAACGGCCGGCGGGAGCGGGCGCGGCCGGCCATCCTGGTCGATAGCGACGAAAGTGAACGTTGCATCCGTGACCTTCTCGCGCACTTGGGTTTGAAACCGCCGCGCCCACGCTTCGATCTTGATCGTCATGGATGTCCGGCCGACACGCTCGACCTGCGTGTAGACACAAAGGACATCACCCACACGAACAGGACGGATGAAGTGCATGGCGTCAACTGCGACTGTCACCACACGGCCCTGCGCGCGCTCGACCCCGGCGATGCCACCAGCTTGGTCCATCTGTGACATCACCCACCCGCCAAAGATGTCGCCGTTTGCGTTTGTATCGGCCGGCATGGCGATGGTGCGTACTGTCAAATCCCCCCGTGGTTCAGCCTCGTCCGACATCGTCTAACTCTCCTGTGATTTGTGGCACGCAACGACCTTACTTCCGTTCGTGGCTCAATCCAGGCCGTTTATGAAACAAGCCGCTAACTCGTGATCACCTGAGAGACAGCACTATGGGGTCTTCAGTACTCTAGGTTTGGTAGCAGTCGCGATGATCAACCGGGAACCTATCAGCCTCCATATTGGGTTGGCGTGTGTCTTTCCCGGAATTTATGGCTGGCCCTTACTAATGAGGTGCCTCATCCAGGCCTTCAACGGAGCAGCCGGAAACGAGGCCAAGAATGCGTCACAGCTCGCTGTCAGCGTCCGGGCTGGATTTTGCGTCTCCCGGTGTGGCGTCTTTCACGGTGATCTTGACGGTGTGGCTCTCCAGCTTGCCGCTGGCCGACTTGACCTCGTAGCTCACCTCGTCGGCCCCGTTGTAGGTGGGGTTGGGCTTGTAGAAGACCCCTTGGGCTGTGGCCTCCAGCTTCGGGCAGCGGGAAATCCGGCCGGCCTTGAGCTTCCCACTCCGTACATTCAATTCGCCATGCTTGGGTGGGGTTACCACCCGGACGGTTGGCAGCGATCCCGACGTGCAGTCCTTTTGCACGTTGCCATAAACCCCCAAGCGCTGCGTCTTGCCGGCAACCACATCCGTGCTCCGATAGGCGCTGTTCGTCTGAGCCAAGACGATGGTTCCGGATAAGGCAAGGATGCAGGCAAGGGCGGAGGTCGCGGCAGGCTGCAAACGGCGCATTCTTAACTCCGTACGGGGATCGTGGTGCAGGAAATCAAAGGGTTGAAAATCGGTGTGAGGTCACCGGGCAACGGCGGTGGCAGACCGGCGTTCCATCTCTGTCGTGAGCCTGAGACGCGCATGGGCCTCCGGCGGCCAACGGTACTGGGATCCGAGAGCCCGGCTTGGAGATCTCTCGGATCGGGGGGGGTGAGGCCATGGGGCGGCCAGCCCTGGTCCGGAAGGGCTGCCCCATAATTAATCGGTCTTAGATGTCCTCTTCGAAGCCAAAGTCATCGCCGCCAGTATCCTCGGCCGAAGCCTGCTGCGTCTCGGCCTGCCCGGCATCGGCGGTCTTCGCCTCGTCTCCACCCCCAAAGGCATCGGCGATCATGTTGCCGAGGAGTACGCCGCCGGCCACGCCCATGGCGGTCTGGGCCGCGCCGGCGAGAAAGCCGCCGCCTCCGCGGGGAGCCATGCCGCCCATGCCGGGAGCTATGTGAGGCGGCAGGCCCTGCATCGGCTGCTGATAGGGCTGCTGCGGCTGATAGGAGAGGGACTGCTGCGGCCGCGACTGGCCGCCGCCGAAGAGGCCGGAGAGGAAGCCGCCGCCGGCCGGGCGGCTGGCGAGTTCGTGCTCCAACTGCTGAATGCGGCCCTGGGCGGCGCTCAGCGCCTGCTCTTGCACGACGATGGTCTGCGCCATGTAGTATGGGGCGTTCGGCTGCCGGTTGATCTGTGAGCGGATGAAGTCCGCCGCCTGCGCGTCCGGAGGCGTGGACTGGCGCTCAACCTGGGCGATCTTGCCGAAGAGCTGCTCGATGGCCTGACGGTCCTGATGGTCCATGAAGATCAATTCCTTTCTATGCAATGAGGTGTGGTTCGGGGCTTATTCTTCCCGCTGCCCGGTGAGGCTCAGCATCAGCTGGAAGATGTTGACGAAGTTCAGGTAGAGCGAGAGGGCGCCGAACACGGCCATCTTGTTGTTGGCCTCATGCCCGAACCCTTCTGCATATTGCTCCTTGATGCTTTGCGTGTCGTAGGCGGTCAGTCCCGTGAACACGAGAACGCCGATAATCGAGATCGCGAACTGCAGGGCGCTCGACGCAAGGAAGATGTTCACCAGCGAAGCGATGATGATGCCGATCAGGCCCATGATGAGGAACGAGCCCAACTTCGAGAGGTCCCGCTTGGTGGTGTAGCCGTAGAGGCTCGTGGCGCCGAACATGGCGGCGGTGATGAAGAACGTGCGGGCGATGCTGGCACCGGTGAACACCAGGAATACGGATGCCAATGAGAGGCCCATCACCGCCGAGAAGGCGAAGAAGGCCGTGCGTGCGGAGGCCGCCGTCATCCGGTCCATGCGAAACGAGAAAAAGAAGATGAAGGCAAGGGGAGCCAGCATCACCACCCACTTGAGCGGGGTCTGGAAGATCGGCACGTAGAGCGCGGGCGTCGAGGCCACGAAGAAGGCCACGAGCCCTGTCACCACAAGGCCGATGCCCATGGTGTTGTAGACCCGCAGCATGTGCTGACGCAGGCCCTCGTCGAAGACGGCGCCGCTCGCGCGGGCCGTGGTGGTCTGCCAGGCGTAGGGAGTGTTCATCCAAGGTCCTCCTGTGGGGGATTACTGAAGTTTGCGGGACAGCCGGATGGCCGCCCGCTCAAGGGCTTTGTCGCTGCCCGTTCCGGTGAGCGCGTAGGCGAGTTGGCCGGTCTGCCAGTACACGGCCGTCGCCTTCTCGAAGCGGGCCGGCATTGGGGCGATGACGTCGAAGGCCGGGGCCTGGGCGGCGAACAGCGACACCCGGCCGAGCCCGCCAGCGTCAATGGCAATCTCGATGCTGTGGCCGTAGCGGGACGGGAAGATCTGCGCGTCCCGCACCTGCCAGTCCTCGGGCAGGGACGGGAGCCGGATCCCGGTCTCGGCCAAAATCTCGGCGGGGTCGTAGGCCTCCACCTCCGGCTGCGAAACCATGCGGGCCCGCAGGAGGCTTGTCTCATGCGAGTGCAGGGCATCCTCGACGAAGGCCGGCGGCTTGGGCGAGGCCTCACTGTCGGTGATGCCTAAGCCAACCTGTCCGTGAGCGAACCAGCCGAAGCCGACGAGGGCCACGACGGCGGCGACCCGGCGGAGCTTCAGGCCCAGCTCCTGCCAGCCGAGAGCCCGCTCGAGCCGACGAGCGGCCGCCAGCATCGGCTCTGTCGGGCGAGGCAGGGGAGCCGCATGGAGCAGCCGGAGGGCATCGCGATCCTTGAGATCGGCCATGATCCGCGCGGCGGCTTGCGGGTCGTGGGCAAGATGCTCCTCGACCTCGATCCGCCGAGCAGGTTCGAGCTGGTCGTCCACGTAGGCGAGAAGGTCCGCTTCGGTGATGGGATCAGACATCGGATCCTCCGACGACGCGCAGGCTTGGGCGCTTGGCTTCGGGCGGCTGAACATCGGCTCCCGCCTCGAACCCCCGCAGCGCAGCCCGGGCGCGTCCCAAGCGGGACATGAGGGTGCCGACCGGGATCTTCAGGGCATTGGCTGCCTCCTGGTAGGACAGGCCCTCGATGGCCACTAGGTGCAGGGCGGCCCTCTGCTCGTCCGGCAGGCTCATGAAGGCGGTCTGGACCTGCTGGAGCCGCACCTGGCTCTCCTGTTCGGGAGGAGCCGCGGTATCGATGAGGAAGGCGACCTGCTCCAGACGGCGAAATTCCGCCACATGGCGGCGCCGGTGATCAATGAACGTGTTGTGCAGGATCGAGAGCAGCCAGCCGCGCAGGTTGCCGCCTGAGCGGAACGAGCTTCGCCCCTCGTAGGCTCGGACCAGAGTGTCCTGCACCAGGTCCTCGGCTTGGGTCTCATCGCGCGTCAAGGATCTCGCGTAGCGCCGCAAGGGTCCAAGCAGGCAGATGACGTCCATGCGCTTCATGTCGCTCATGCCAGGTGTACGAAGCTGCAGGGGGACTTAATCCAGACGAACGTCAGAAATTTTCCATCCATTTATGCCAGCACCTCCTCTCCCGTTGCAGAGAGAGCCAGGGAGGCCCTGTCGCCGGCCTGTTTGAGCGCGAGGAAACCAAGTCGCGAAGCCCGGCATCACCTTGGATGAGGATGGTGGTGGGGTGGGAGCCCTGAAGGGACGCGGAATCCATCGCTGGATCCTCCTGTTGCGGTCGCGCTCCTGGGCGCAAAGGGCAAGAGAATGTGTTCGACATGATGGGCGGCCCGCCAGAGGGGTCCGGCCCTAAGGCGATCCTGAGTGATGCACAGGGACGCTGTACGCAAGAGGATTGCGGCTCAACAGAAGGCAACTGTCATTTGGCTCGTTACTTGGCCAATGCGGTCAAGCCCGCTCCCGGCGCGAGCATCACAAAGGCCCAGACAAGCCCAGAGGCGATGTTGGCCATCTGGAACACCATAATCGGCATGGCGAAGATGCCTGCAACCAGGGGCACCACAGCCCGCATCGGGCCGATGAAGCGGCCCAGGAAGACACCCCACGCACCCCACCGGGCAAAGAACCGTTCCCCTCGATCCGCTAGGTTCGGGTGGTACGACAGCGGCCAGACCCGAAATGCGGCATGCTTGAACTTGTATCCGATGGCATAGGAGACCCCGTCACCAAGGATCCCACCAGCGGCCGCCCCGAGCCAGATGGGCCAAAACTCCAGGCCGCTTACCCCGATTAGAGCCCCAATGCCCAGAAGCAGGACGGTTGAGGGAACAAGCAAGGACAAAAAGGCGAGAGACTCGGCGAAGGCGAGCATGCCGACAATGAGGGGCGTCCACTCCTGGTGCGCCCGAACGACGTCGAGCAGCGGAGTGGCAAGAGCATCAAGATCCATCGTGGTCACTGGCTAGGTTCAATCCCTGTCGACTGGCGCGGTGGCAACGGCAAGGTTGGAACTCCATACTTCTGTTGCTCTCTCTCGCTCCAAGCCCAGCGGTCGGTGCGGCGGACGTCGTTGAAGCCCGCCTTCCACGGCGCCGAGACTCGGGGTCGATGAAGAAGAATACTGAAGCAAACCCGCAGGATGGCTCGCCTCCTAGGGGAGGTGAGCCATCTCGTTATGACATCTATGCACCATTGACGAGCGGCCACACCTCCAGAGCGCCGCGATAGATCATCTCGATTGACACGTAGAGGATGATGGCAAGGCCTACATAGGCAATCCAGCGATGCTTCTGGAGCAAGCGAGCGATAAAGCTCGCCGCCACGCCCATGAGGGCAATGGACAGGATCAGGCCGAAGATCAGCACGTTGGGGTGCTCTCTTGCGGCGCCGGCCACTGCCAGGACGTTGTCGAGTGACATCGACACATCGGCAATGACGATTTGCCAGGCCGCCTGCGCGAAGGTCTTGCGGGGGGCGGCTCCCGCGATCTTGCCGTCGTGGTCGAGGTCACGTCCTTCCAGGGCTTCCTCGCCCTGTATTTCCTCGGCATGGCTGGTGCGCAGCTCACGCCACATCTTCCAGCACACCCAGAGCAGCAGGATACCGCCGGCCAGCAGCAGGCCCACGATCTGCAGGAGCTGAGTTGTTGCGGCGGCAAACCCGATGCGCAGGACAGTGGCGGCGATGATGCCGATCAGGATCGCTTTGGCCCGCTGCTCCTTAGGCAGGCCGGCGGCCGCCAAGCCGATGACGATGGCGTTGTCGCCCGCAAGCACCAAATCGATCATGATGCGGATTCCGATGAAGCCGGACGCTTATTCCAAGGTGAGGCCGGACACCCATTCCGATTTCATTCCGGACAGTGTTCCGAACTGAAGCCGGACACTCTCCTCGTCTGACCCTGGGTCATGGGAGATGGTGGATTGGGACTGTCCGGTCGTCAATCGGACAATGAGGCGGCGGCCGGGGAGCGCTGCTTGCGCAGGCTCTCGCCGGAGAGCTCAATCCGATAGGCATTGTGGACGAGCCGATCCAGGATCGCATCGGCAATGGTCGGATTGCCGATGATCTCGTACCAGCGCTCGACCGGGATCTGGCTCGTGACGATGATGGAACGCCGCTCGTACCGGTCCTCGACGATCTCCAGCAGATCTCGCCGCTGATTGTCATCGAGCTTCTCAGGTCCCCAGTCATCAAGGATGAGCAGATCCACGCGGGCCAGAGCCTTGAGCATGCGCGCGTAGCGGCCGTCCCCCCGCGCCAGAGCGAGCGCTGCAAACAGCCTTGGGGCGCGGTGATACACCACCGAGAAGTCCTCCCGGCAGGCCTTCTGGCCCAGCGCGCAGGCCAGCCAGCTTTTGCCGACCCCTGCGGATCCCGTCAGCAAAAGCCCGCGTCGCTCTCGGATCCAGTCGCAGCCGGCGAGCTTGAGAAAGAGCCCGCGATCCAGACCACGGGTAGCCCTGAAGTCGACGTCCTCGACATGAGCATCATGGCGCAGGTGAGCCGCCCGGGCCCGGCTCTCAAACCGCTTCTGACAGCGCAGCGTCGCCTCCCGCTCGAGCAGGAGAGCCAGCCAGTCGCCATGCTCGAGAGCACGAGCCTCGGGCTGGGATTGCAGATCCTTGAAGGCGGTGGCCATGCCATGAAGACCAAGATCGGTCAGCATAGCGAGGGTAGGATGGGTCAGCATGGGGATCTCCTTAGTGGAAGTAGCCGGGGCCGCGCAGGTTGGCGTGCTCCAGGATGGCGGTTGGCTCAGCGCCGCGGGCGGGCTGGGCGGCCAGGCGGTTGGCCAGGATGGAGGCAATGCTCTTGTAAGTGAGCGCGCCGATCTGGAGGGCTCGCGCTGAGACGGCCTCGGCGCGAGAGGGCTCGAGATCGCGCAACAGACGCAGAACCCCAAGGCAGGTCCGAAAGCCCTGCTCAGGATGCGGACGATGCGCCAGAATGGCCGTGATCAGCCCCTCGGTCTGTGGGCCGACGGACGTCGCCCAGCGGCGGAAGCGCTCCGGGGTCCAGTCGGCATAGCGCCGATGGGAACTGGGCATGTGGTCTGGGTCGGTGCCATGCCGGCGACCGCCGTAGCGCCGCTGATGGGCTGCCACGCGCTGGCCGCGGTGGAAGATCTCAATCGTGCGGCTGGTGGCCCGCAGATCGACCTGCTCGCGGATCAGGCCGTGCGGGACCGAATAGAAGAAACCCTCGTACTCGACATGATAGTCGGTACCGACCCGGGCGAAGCGCCATTCGGCAAACTCGTAGTCGTCGCACGGCAGCGGCGCCAGCGTCGGGCGCTCAACTGTCTCGAAAAGATGACGGCGGCTGACGCCGAGGCGGCGAACGACATGATCGTTGATGCGCTCGCACGCGCCGGCAATCGCCGCATTGGCCTCGGCCAGGGAGAAGAAGGTCTGGTGCCGCAGCCGTCCGAGAATGCAGGTCTGGGCAAAGCGCACGCCATTCTCCACTTTGGCTTTGTCTTTGGGCCTTCGTGGCCGCGCTGGCAGAACGCCGACGCCGTAATGCGCGGCCATCATGCCGTAGCTGCGGTTGATCTCCGGATCGTAGAACGAGGCCCGGTTGACCCCTGACTTGAGGTTGTCCGGCACGATCAGGCGCGGAACGCCGCCAAAGAAACGGAACATGCGCCCATGCGCGCCGATCCAATCCGGCAGAGTTTGGGTCCAGGTCGCCTCCGCGTAGGTGAAGTTGGAGGCGCCGAGCACGGCGACGAAGATCTCGGCCTGGCGGATCTCGCCGGTGCGGGGATCGACGATGGCGATCTTCTTGCCGGAATAGTCGACGAACACTTTGTCGCCGGCGACATGGTCCTGGCGCATGGTCGGCGAGAGCCGGCGCTCGAAGGAGCGGAAGAGCTCGCAGAAGCGGCTGTAGCCATAACCCTGGGGATGGACAGCCCGGTACTCCTCCCAGAGGATTTGCAGCGTAACGCCGGGCTTCTTTAGTTCGACGACGGCATCGCCCCAATGGGGCTCGGGTCGGCGGCGCAGGCCTTGTTTGACGCCGGCGCGGGCGAAAAGCCTGCCCTCCAGGGCCTCGTCGGTCAGCGCGCCGGGTAAGGGCCAGCTCAAGCCAGCCTGCTCGGCGCGCTTGAGGTTCTCCTGGACGGTGCTGCGCGCAATCCCGAGCCTCTCAGCGATGTCGCGCACGCTCATGCCGTCCCGGGTCAGGCGCAGCATCTGTCTCAAGTGTCTCATGGTCAGCTTCCTCTTGGCAGGCATCCCGTTCTCCTCGTGCGAGCTGAGGAAGGTGATGCCCGAGTTGCTGACCCAGGGGATCGTCAGAGTGAGGAAAGTGTCCGGTGATTGATCGGAACGGTGTCCGGCTTCATTCCGGAATGCTGTCCGGCTTCAAATCGGAATACCTGTCCGGATTGCGTCGGAATCTGCAATCATGATGACCTGGAGGAGGGCAGAGAGGGCTTCTGTGGTGAAAAATTCGCTCATGTGGCTCCCGTTTGCATGAACAGGGGCAGCTGCCATACCGTCTGAATTGACCGCTCCGCAATCCACGCAGCATCCCGCCTCCACTGCGCGACGGCAGGGGAGATGACTAGAGGATTACGGTCGGCAGAACGCCATATGCCAGGCCACCCGATTGGACACCCAGTCCGACATCGCAGTTCATAGGAACTGCCAGAGGGGCCCGGCCTGGTGCTCAACCTGTAAAGGTGAGGCGACGTGATCTCAAGAGGGGAAATGAGCCACCTTGGGTCTTAAGGGGCTCTCCGCAGACTTTACCCTGTAGCTTGATCAGCACATGAAGAATGTTCTGGGAGGACACTGGACGGCAACCCTGTTTCCAATGCCTCGCCTTTTGCCGGGCACCCGCGGGCGCAAGGGCTTTGCACCAGCCGACGGATGGCATGCGCTTCGTCAACGTGGACAATTGCCCTGAAACGGCTGGGTAAGTAACCAGCCAGGAACCTTCGCGATCCCTTTGATCTGCATCAGTCGATCAAGCAGCTATCTTGTTTTGAGAAGCTGTCACCTGGAACAGGTAGAAGCCATTGAACCGCACCCCTACAGATGCAGCCCTGTCCTCGAAGCCGGGCGGGCCATAGTCTGACGCCTGGAGGGGGCGTTCAAAGATCCACTGCTCCGGGCTGAGGAAGGTCGGAACAGGGCGGTACACCGGCACAGCACAGAGAAGTGCTGACCGCTGTTTGTTCCTGAACAGGTTATAGGTGCAATCGCGAGCCAACGAGCTGGCGGAAGCCAGGTGCTGAACCGACAGCATGATATCGCCTCCCAAGGCCGGTGCTCTTGTCAGTTGTTGGTGCGCCGCCTGTCCGACAACCCCTACACCACACAGGTGAGATTGTGTATCGCCCGTAAGAGGTATTCGGGACAGGTGGGCTCTCTCTGAAACAGAGCCTCATCCCTGCCAGCGTCCGCAAGGGCAGGTGTGGTGGAGCAGCCTATGACCGGACAGCCTTGGCGTAGATCCTCACGAACTCTGCCGTGAGCGCACACTGCCGTTCGTCCGTTAAGGGGATAGGATTGGCTCTGTTCCACGCCCGCTGCTCCCGCTGGACGGACCGTTTGCGCTTGCTCTTGATGTCCTGGGGAGGATGCGCTGCCAAAGGCTCAAAGTTGCGACGCAGCTGAGCCTCTGTTCTCCTCCGGTAGGGCAGGGCGGCTTCTGCCGCGATTGCGGCGGCTATGTCGTCCGGGGTTGGGTCAGGATGGCGGTTCTGCGCATCCGCCTCGATCTGGCGGAATGCTCTGTCCTGAGCTACATAGTGCTCTTTCAACCCAGGCGCATGCTCGAGCACATAGGCCTTACGAGCCTCTTCCCAATCCTCTTGGCTTCCCTTGGCGAGAGGTTTCCGCTTGCCCGGAATGATCAGCATCGATGGGGGTCCTTACGCCTTGCCGTGGAGGTCTGCATTACGGATCTCAGCATCGTCAAGCCACTGCCGGGCCTCCTCCAGGCTGCCGAACGTGTGCTTCATCTCCGTGACGGGAGCTGGCCTCTCCCTTGCAGGTAGGGCTACCAGAAGCTCGGCCGCCCAGGTTGCGTTATCAGTGTCGCCATTGCGCACGAGGCTGGCGATGATCACCCCATTGAGCAGCACGTCATAGCTGCCAAGTGCCAGCCGAGGGAGCTCGTAGGCCATGTCTACGCCGTTCTTTCCGCGCCCTTGCAGTTATGATCAGCCGCTAGCAGCAACAGGCTAACTTGGGTATCAGCCGCCAACAAAAGAATCCCGCTCAGCTCTACTCTGGGTGGGGTTTTGTCGTTGCTGCCATCTACATACACCTCGAGAACAAGGGGGCGCAATCGACGCCGGCAAGCCATGGACGGCCTTGCGCTTGGATCACGCAGCCCCGTCGTCCAGAGTAAAGCCGGCCTTGAGCACAACCTGATAGTGTCGAACCTCACCGTTCTCGATGTGGCCGCGGGTCTGGACAACCTCAAACCAGTGGAGATTTCTCAACGTCTGACCCGCCCGCCTGATCGCGGTCTGAATGGCATCCTCAATGCTGGTTTCCGATGATCCAACAAGTTCTACCATCTTGTAGACATGATCTGACATTGTGCTCTCCTGCTCATCATCCTGCGGGCAGATAGAGCATAGCGCAGAGCCTGCTAGTCTCCAGGCACGTCATCACGGGCTTTGTGCGCTGCACGTGAGCCTCGAGGCCGATGTTCTGCTCAACAAACGGGCGGTGGTCGAGCGATAGGTGCTCGTTGCGGCTTCCCAGGCTTGGGAGAAGTGTTTCTTGACCACGTGGCCTTACAACATCCGATTCGAGCGCGGCTTCACCTTCGGTCTCAATCCGAAGTCAGATCCAAAGTATCAAAGAGGGAAATAAAAAATGCCTGCAAGAAGAGTCACTTGCGCCACGAGATTTTAGCGGCTGCTCCGAGTCTGCGTGCCCTCCCTGTTTCGCTTAGGGACAATGGCAATCAGGTTGCAAACCTTGTCCACGATGTAATTGTGGGATTGTGAACATTCACCGGTTCGAGGTTGGAACGAACCTCAACGTGTCGCAGCATCAGGTCCTGTTAATGCTGCCGTGCGGCTCGGCAGATCCGCGGTGGGCTGTCCCGGGACGTGTCTGCCTCGCGGTGCCTTGCGCAGCCTCACCTTAAGCAGCCTCTCTAACGCCTCGAGTTCATGTTGAACGAAGCGCAGGCGGCGCAGCAACGCGGCATCTGTCATCCTGGAGGGAGAACTGACAGCAGCGGAGGCTTGGTCAGGCTCGGTAATACGATGGATGATGCTGAGCGAACGCTCGCCGATCTCTGGTGTTGCCAGCCAGCGCTGATCCGAGATTTCTCGGACCTCTCGAACGCTGGGCCTGCGTCCCATGAACTCTGCCAGGACTGCTTTCCTCACGCGTGGCGGGACATCGTTCAATGGAAAGTAGTCATCCAAGTGCATACTGCATCTCATCAGCTCACAACAATCTCACTTCATAGGCGCACGTCGGCGTTCGGTGCAGCGATGATCCGAGCCTTGTCGTCACGAAGCTCCTGCTTGGTCCGCCGAAGCTGCTTGGCGACCTTTGCGAGGGCCGCATCAAAGGCCAGGTAAATATCCTTGTCCTTGGCGTCAGCGCTCCTCATCGGGAGCCCACCCATCTGCATGTTCACACTGCAGCGATAAGTTATCCCCTCCTTCGTGAAGTGAGCCGATGCGGTGTTCAGACGTCCAAAATATTTGCGGGCCACCCGCAGGATACTTTCGCGAGCATAATTCGGCAGACCATCACCAAGATGGATGGTGGAGCTTTGGATTGTGATCTCTTTGTCTGCACCCTGCTGCGCCGTCATAGTATTTCCCTTCATCAACATGCTTTTGGGTGGGTACTACAATTGGGAGCTATCGGAGCTTATCGAGATTATGCCCGTAGCGACCTCACCACCTCAGCTTCTGCGTGGGATACAATTGCTTCATACCGGCTCGAAACAGCCTTTTCAGCCTCAACCAGGACCTCCAAGGCTCTCCAAGGCTCTCCAAGGCTTCGGCATAAACCGGACCTGTGTCAGAGTCTTATCGAGGTCCTCCTCGAGCGGTGCACCCGAGGTCAAGACCGTTCTGATCCACGGCCACTTGAGCCGGACAGTGCGAGCAAGATCTACCCCGCTCATGAAACAGGGCAGACGCACATCGGCAAAGAGAAAGACCACGTCGCCTGCGAGATATTTCAAGCAGTGAAGAGCCTCCTCGCCGCTCGACGCTTCCACAACCCGGAGATCCGTTTCCTCCAGCAAGGCAACGGCCAGAGCCCTAAGCTCGTTGTCGTCCTCGACGATCAACGCAATCCCAGTGCCTTCAGAGCCTTGTTCCATTCTGCGTCTCCCTTGACTCGTTGGAGCCAGTCGTGACGTTGAAGACGTTGGCGCGCAGCGTGTTCGAAATGCCTGTCCCACGTACAATACATGCCAGCATCTCTCCCCCGTAGTCCGGATCAGAATTGCAGAGCCCGAAGAGCTTTTGTGATTTTGACGCTCTCGTCAAAGTAAAACATCAAGACTCTACGATCTTTGCTTGAAAGCTTTGATCTAGGTTTATGTGATGACGATTAACATAAACACAGATTGAATATCATGAAGAAAAACAACATGATTATACATTGGGATCGGAACAGCCTCCAAGATTGATCATTGGTTGGCAGCCGAAAGAGTGGCGAGACCTCTCTGAGGCCTATACGCATTGGTCCTCCCGACTGGCAGGAGATCACTCGTGGTCTCCTGCATCTTTTCTCCAGTCTTGCGGTCAAGGGCTGTGAGCAAGTCCTAAGGGACAGAGGTCGAGATGCCTCGTTACTACTTTCATCTTCGCACCGAGGACAGCTTCGTATGGGACGAGGAGGGGGTTGATCTGCCCGATCCACTGACAGCCCGAGGAGCGGCTGACAAGACAGCAGCGGAACTCCGAGGTGGACTGCTCCATCAGGTGGATCATGACTGTTGCTGGACGATCATTATCACTGGCGAGGGCGGCGAAATTGTTCAGGTAAAGACACTCTGATCCCAGGCAACTTGAGCTCCAACCGAAAAGGCTAGACGAACGTATCCATTCGCAGCTCTCCCCAGCCCACTTGACGTCTGTGCATCACCTCAGCCAAATCGCTGTGCCACCCAGTCTCGGGCGGCGTTCAGGTCCGTGAAGATGGGATGGACCGGTCCGTCCAACTTGCCGAAGCCATGTTCCAGGTACCAGCATCCTGCTTTCTTGCCGTGCTCCGCTGACAATCGCACCAACACCGCCACGAGCCGGTTGTCGGCGAAGACAAGACAGCCCTCCTCGTCTGGGGCATTCGTCTCAACAATGACTGGTTGAAAGCCAAGCTTCATCCGATCTCTCAGCACTCATGGGAGGATCATCGAACGTCGCGATGCCTGTCAGCAACACCCTTGATCAATCAAGCTGCTCAATGGACTTCAGCCGACCTTACCGCATAGCCACACCATGGGTGAGTCTGATAAGATCACCTTCTGGTGATGGAGGGTGGTCATGCCCACCCCGTTCGTTCTCAAGCTTGAGTATGGCGCTGGGCTGTCCGACCGGGACCGGCAGGAGCTGGAACAGGCTGTTCGAGACGTGCGACAATTCAAGGCGCGGCATGATCTGATCCTTGAAGATGACAGCCCCGAAAACGTCCACGTCATCCTGGAGGGTTTCGCCTGCCGCTACAAACGTCTGCCGGATGGAGGTCGCCAGATCATGGCTTATCTCATTCCAGGCGACTGCTGTGACCTGCACGTGTCGATCCTGAACAAGATCGATCACACCATCGGAACGCTCACGGCCTGCAAGGTGGCGTTTTTACCCCACACCATAATCGAGGATCTGATGAGTCAATCCCGGACCATCACCCGAGCTCTGTGGTGGGCCACACTGGTGGATGCCGGAACTGTACGGGAGTGGTTGATCAACATGAGCCGCAGACCTGCCGATAAGCGGCTGGCGCACCTCCTGTGCGAGTTGTTGATGCGCCTCCAGGCGGTTGGACTGGCCACCGACAACAGCTTCGTTCTGCCGCTGACGCAGCGGCAACTCGCCGACACGCTTGCCATGACGGGAGTTCATCTCAACCGCATCGTGCGGCAACTCCGGGTCGGAGGCCTGATCATGCTGAAAGGCCACACCATCACGATCCCGGATGTCGAGCGTCTCAAGATCTTCTCTGATTTCAACCCTAACTACCTTCATCTGACGCAACATCATGAAACGTAAGGCAGAGGGGCAGGTCTGATCGGACTGTAAGCAGGTGAGGAGCTCGCTATTACTCACTCTCGTTTTGTCCCGGTCATTTGGGACATAAAGATCTCCTGCATCTGTTCGAACCCTTTGAGCGCAACCAGCATCTCAGCAGGGCTTCAGGCTTCATAGTGTCGATCGAGTGACATCAGGTCCATGAGGGCATACTGCACCTGACCCTTATCGACCATCCTGGGCTCGGCCGAGGGGTGGACTGCAACCTTGCCGCTCCGCCGAACCACAGCCCGCGATAGGCTTCGAACGCCTCACGCAGGGCGACCGCCAGACCTCCAGCCGCCCTGTTGCCCGTGGGATCAGGAACAGCGACCCGATTTGAGACGACAACGAACCTGGGCAATCGTATTCTCCAGAATTCTATAGTCCAAGGACGAACAAAGCGCTCTCGGCGAAGTCGACCTTGTTAGGTGTTCACTGGATCTGCCCGCAGGCTGTCACCGGCTGAGGTGAGGGGTCTGTTATGTTCTGGCCCATAGCATGTGACCTCCCTTCAAATCACGTGATGAAGCATTGCTCATCGGATGTCACTTCTTTGGCCGCACTTGGTTTATCACAGTAACGAGCTTGATCTGCCTTTACGGTCCTTGGCGCAAGCACCGGATCATACATACTCCATGGCTTATACCAAGTCCCGTTGATCATCATTTGTGGGCCCAGTCGCGCAAGCCGATGGACATGATGGTCCAGGGTTGGTCTACGAGCTTGTTCCAAGCCGCGCAACAGTGGTCGAGAATGTCCGTGTAGGACG
>NZ_JAAAXJ010000025.1 GCF_009910705.1 Microvirga arsenatis | reverse complement strand
AGTACAACCAAACTGCATGGGCGATGATCTGGGATGGGAACCGATGGCGCTTGTAGCTGATGGGCTTGGTCATGCCACAGCTCTTAGAGCAGAAGCCTCTGACCAAAGGTTACCGTGACATCGCCAGAACGAGGGTGGCGGAGCACAGAAAGCTTGTGACCGTGCCAACGAATAGCCACTGGAAGTTGATCAGGGTCAGGAGGGCCGCTGTCCGCTCCAGGCTGAGCAGGCTTTCCATGTCATAGGCAAGGCGCGGGAGCGAGAGGGTACCGGTGTAATTCTTGTACGGCACAACATCTGTGACCGGAGCCAAACTAAGGTCGGTGGGATGGACCTCGTCACCAGGATAAATGCGTTTGGGCGATAATGCCAGCGATCGATCAGGAGCACATCTCGCGCAAACGCCATTCTGAGTTGTCATCCGAGGTCGAGCAGTAACGGCTGGCACAACGAAGGCACTGCTCCGACGCCTCTGTTATCAACGATATTGCCAAGCTTAAGATTAGATATACTTAGTGATTGGTCCGCTTCTGTTCATCTCGGGTACGGTACAAGGCATGCGATTCAGCGCATTGTGCAGTCAATCTGCCGCCATGGGTTCTGCTTTTATGCTTCAGTCGCGCGGCAAATGACGAATTCACGGCAGAGTTGTCAGGATGAGAGAGTAGCATGGCACGTTGGAGGCGACATATCCTCATCGCTATAGCAAGCATTGCTGCTGCCTTTCCCCTCCGAGTTCAACTGGATCTCGGCAATGGATCCAGCCTGCCCATCATGAACGGGTCAGCACTCGCCAAAGGCGGCGACGGCGGCGGCAATGGCAATGGCAACGGAGGTGGTAACGGCAACGGTGGCGGGAGCGGAAACGGAGGTAGCGACGCAGGAGGCGGGAATAGCGGTGGCTCGGCTGGCGGTGGCGCAGGCAACGGCAACAGCGGGGGCACCGGGGATTCTGATGGAGGCGGACATGGCGGCGGGGCTGGAGGTCCTAGCAACGATGGCGGGAGCGGAAACAGCGGTGGAAACGGAGGCGGCGGAGTAGGGAATACTGGCAGCAGTGGGAACAACAGCGGCGGAAACGGCAACAATAATGGCGGCAACGGGAACGGTGGTGGGACGAGCGGTGGCGCAGGAAGCGGGAATGGCAGTAGCAATGGCGGTGGCAAAGGCAGCTCCAACGCTGGCGGTCTCGGCGGCGGCATAGGCGGCGGGCCGGGCCGCGGAAACGGTGTCGGGGGCGGGCTCGGTCGCGGCATTGATGGGTTCGGTAGAGGCTTGAGCGGAAGTGCCAGCCGCAGCAGCGGCGCTGGAACTGGCATCGGTGGCGGTGCCGGTGCGAGCAAGGGCAACAACAATGCCGGAAGCAACGGCAGCAAGGCGAACTCGGGCAATACCGGGAAGGTCACTGCCAGCAAGGGAGCGAGTGCCGGCGCAGGCCCGAGCAGCAGCAAGGGCAACTCAAAAGCCAACACACCGAATGCCGTAACCGCGCCCGGCGGCAAAAGCCAACGTACGAACAGCAAGGTCCAGGCGAGCAGCGGCAAGGCTCCAATAAGCCGGAGCAAGGCCCCAGCATCCGCCCCGCAGACGCCCAACCAAGCCAAAGCCGCCGCCCCGATGCAGACGGCCCAGAAGGCGGCTTCGGTCAAGGCTCAGCCTGCACGTGTAGCTCCTGTCGTTGAAGAGATCGACCGGCGTCCCAAGCCGCGGCAGTCATCGCGCTCCATCGTGGCATCGGGCCTGTCGCAAGCGGACTTGGCCCAGCTGATCGCCCAAGGCTTCCGGATCGAGACCCAGACGCAGGGGAGCATCGAGCCCCAGGTGATCAGGCTTCGGGTTCCAGCTGGCGTTTCTGTGGCGCAGGCTCGGCAACGGGTCCGCTTGGTTTACGCTCAGGCCTCGGTCGACTTCGACCAGTTCTACTATCTCGATGAGAGCATCCCTGCCTGCACGAGCGCTGAGTGCCAGTCCACCCCGCTCGTGAACTGGGCCTCCCTGGTGAAGTGGTCGGGTTCGAACACCAAACAATGCGGCCCTGCTCCCCTCATCGGTATGATCGACACCGGCATCAATGTTGAGCATGACGCCCTGAGGGGACAGGCGATTGAGGTCGTGGCTCAGTCCACCCGCCGCGCCATGCCCTCGTTGCCCGATCACGGCACGGCCGTTGCGGCTCTCCTCGTAGGGCGGCTGGACAGTCAAACCCCTGGCCTGTTGCCGGAGGCAAAGATCATTGCGGTCGATGCCTTCTACCGCGACGGCGGCACCGCCGACCGGACAGACGTGACATCACTGGTCACGGCGCTTGAGGCCTTGGCTGAGCGCGGGGTGCGGGTCATCAACCTGAGCCTTTCCGGTCCCGCGAATGAGGTTCTCCAGAAAGCCATTACAGCCGCTCAGGCTAAAGGCATCGTGATCGTTGCAGCGGCAGGTAACAATGGAGCTGGTGCCGAACCGTCTTATCCGGCAGCTTATGTCGGGGTTGTTGCAGTCACCGCAGTGGATCACGATCTAAATGTGTATCGGCGGGCGACGCGCGGTCCTTATGTTGACCTGTCCGCTCCCGGGGTGAATGTCTGGACGGCCTCAGCCCAGGGCAGCGGCACGTTGAGGACAGGGACGTCCTATGCCGTCCCCTTTGTATCGGCCGCCGCAGGCCTAGTGCTCGCGTCCAACCCGGTGTTGGATGCCAAAGCCGTTCAGTCCCGCCTCGAAGAGTACACGCGCGACCTTGGTACGCCTGGACGGGATCCAACCTTCGGCTTCGGCCTGATCCAGATGGATGGTCTATGCGAACGACCAGCGGATTCTCCAGCGATCGCAACATTCCATGACCAGCCGGCTGCCGCACCTCTCAAGGGACCGTCCGCGGACATGCCTTGATCCTCAGCGGGCACCCTGGTCTCGAACATACCGCCTGACAGTAACCCCAGAGACCGAACGGTACTGCAGCCTGATGCCAGCCTTAAGCCTTCTGCAGCCCCTCACGGACTTGATCTTGTTGGCCGGATCACAGATAAAGCCATTCTGGTAGAGCCGATCCGTCGCAGCCCAATCGAAACTCTTCCAAGCTCGCCGCTCATCATGCAGCGTCAGCCACATCAGGGAGTGAGCCGCCTCGTCGATCCTGTCGTGCTCAATCCCTATGCCCGCACTCTACCACGCCATGGCTGAAGATTCCGCGGCCTTCAGCGAATACGCACCAGCAACGCACCGGTGGCTGTCTCATGCAGGTAGGCAAAGGTAAACTTGCCTGTGCGATTAAAGGAATAAACGGGTCAGGTGCGGGATGGTGGCCTGGAGCCGGAGCCCATAGAGACAGTCATGCAGAGGCAGAAGAGTGTACTTGCGACGGCGACGATAACGGCCTCCCTCTTCTTCTGAGATTACAATGGAGCTCGCGGCCTCTAGAAGATGCCTCCTTCAGCCACTGCGGCTCTCGCGTAAGAATACGAAAGCCGTCTTTATCGCAAAGAAACTCGCAATGGGGACGCTAAGCTCGTGCCGAAACCGAACTACTCGCCTCCAGCTTAGGGGCCTGGGATGTAGAAGTCTCCATAACAAAGCGACGGAGCACGCGTCGTTAATTGCTAGCGTCATCAGATAGCATTGTCAAGCCTGTGAGCTTAAGGCAGCGCAGCATCCGCATTACTCATCTATTAAAGGACTTGAGCATGACACGGCAGGTATTCATATCTCGATCGCATGTTATGCCACAGTGCGCACAAGTCTGCTGCAGGTCGTAAGGCCTTGCCGGCATGGTGATCGCGCCACAAGCATGGCAAACCCAATTTTCCATGTCCTGAGTCACTACTGTGGCTCCTATTTTCCTCGCCTGTATTTCAATCCACTTTCTAAGATATGAGGGAGCAGCAACGGTACGATAGTGGCGAGCTGCTTTGAAAAGCGGGTTCTCTTTACCTTCTGGCAACAGAAGACGGGACATCTTCTCAATCTCGAGATGGTTAATAACCACTACATCAGTATTTACAACTATGTTGTAGGAAAGTCGCCTATATAGATCAGTGCGGCGTGCAATAAGCTTCTCACGCTGATTTACCTCCCATAACCAAAGCCGTTTGTCGGCAAGCCGCCATTTCTCAAGGTGGCGATACCCTTCCGCGTCCCAATCCTGGTGATTGCGCCAAGCGATTGCAAGGGATGCGACCCGTCCTGCGCTAATGAACGTTGCATCCTGCAGGGCAGGTAAATGAATGGTGAGCGCTTCCGGCGCCGCCGCCCAGTCAAGGGTTTTTAGCCATGCAATGATATTATTCTTCATAGTATCGCGCCGTGACTGCAGAGTTTTGATTAGCGCGAAGCCGTCCACAATATCTGCTGGTACGATCATGAAGTCAGCAGGGGTATCGTCGTTGCGAACAACAGTTGCTACCCGTATGCCTTCAGGAAGGCGCCGCCACCCCAAGTCCACTGCCACAACCCGACGTGTAGAAGTGTGTCTGTTTTGCTTGCTACCTGATCTTGTGCAGGTGAATGTCACTTGCCATTGCCAGGATGGGCCTAGCTTCCGGCGTGTAACAACGACCTCTTTGATGAGACAATCCTCAGGAATGGGCCGGTGCATAATCATTGGCCATGTTACAGTGCGGCGTTCACCAGATCTCACAAAAATCGTGGCAGTAAGACGGGTGCGCTGAAGACGGCGCCGTTCGCCACGGCTCGGGTGCGTCCACGCATCACCTGGCAGAGCATCAACTGCGATTTGAGAATGAGTTGCCCCAAAAAGGTCCGCTACTGTCATGCCGCCTTGAATTTGATTGACGATGCGTCCTGTTCCATCATAGCGCTTGAACTGCAACTGGCCGCCGTTACGTAACGCAATCCGTCGACCCCGCTCATATGCCTTAACAATGGCGTTGTAATTTCCCCACCATAGTCCACTCTCTTGGCGAGCTAACTTAACCGCAGCGCGCCGCTCGACCTCAAGGGCACGTATTCTTTTGCCAGCTTTCTCCCTAGCCAACTTGCGACTTGAGGCCGCAGTATTTCTGAGGTCAGCGATTTTATGGGAAAGATCTCTAATTTGCTCGTCAAGGTTATGGGTTTCCACTTTCCTTCCATTCTGCTTGCGAATGCTTCTCCTCTCTTTAATCAAGGAGCTTTGGAAATCGGATGATGAAGCAATTTGCTGGTAGATACTCTCAACGTCTTGATCAGTCATGATAGATGTATTATATTTTTCACGGGTAACTTGCTCAATTTCAGCGAGCCGATTCCAAAGCTGATTCATGCGAAGAAGTTCTTCTTCGCAATCCTCGCCCCAATCTAGGGGGCTCAATAGACCATACTGCCTTATAGTAATTTCTTTTAGCTGATTTTCTTCCATTTTCAGTAGTCTGCTTGTTTCCAAAAACCTACACATCACTTATCTAAAAACAGTGATGTGGGCAATCTCAACTGCTGTACGCTGCCGATCCTAAGGACATGATTCTCCTGATAGTTAGTGTTTGGGCTCCGTCATACTTTGAGGTGGCCCTGCTCGGCGTGCTCGATTGGGCCGGACGCGAGCTTGTTGTTCAGGCCAGGCGCATCAAGCGCAGCACCGACTTCATCGCGCTTCTTGAGCCCCCCTGACCGCCGCTATGGCCCCAAGCCCGGCCGCTGCACCAAGCCGGTTCGGCTCGTCCTCGACAACAGTCCCATCCACACCAGCAAGGTAACCACAGCCGCCCTCGGCCAGCGGGCGCACTGGCTCAGCGTCGAATAGCTGCCAAAGAATGCCCCCGAACTCAACGATATCGAGGAGCGATGGCGCGATATGAAGCAGCATTACCTTGCCCACCAGACATTCACCGGACCCGAAGACCTCGACCGAGCCATCCACATAGCCATCATGAAGCTCAATCACCAACGAAGCCGCCATCCGTTGGCCAACCAGCGAGTCCCTGCTCAGGTGTTCGGTGGGGCAGCGTTGTTAGGATCGGATGCGGCTCGCCTGTTCAGGTCGTCCGAAGTTGCCTCAAGGGCGCCGGAGCTCGTCCATCGGCGCGACAAGCCTCCCGATCCATGCGCTTGCTCCCAGTCCTGCGCGGCGTTGCTGCCGCCATAGAGGTTTTGCATTCAGATCTCCCGCAGGGTAGTTGCAATTCCATGATTGATTCTGGCCTGGTGTGCGCGACGTGAACTTTGGTCAGCAGATATTTAACCGCAGGAAAGAGCTGAAGCTGTCCCTGCGTGAGCTCTCGCGCCTCTCCGGGATTGCCGCCTCGACAATTTCGCGCGTCGAAAACGGGCGCTTCTCTCCAACGCTGGACAATGCCGTCAGGCTCGCCGCAGCCCTCAGGATTGAGCTTGCTGACCAGAGGGGCAATAGCAACGTGGAGGCACCGCAGATTGAACCGTCTGCGAGCCGCCTGCTAGAGGATGCTCGGGCAGGCGGCAGTCCCGTCACGTACAATGAAATCGCCATCACCATTCTGAAAGCCGGAATACGACGGAACCTCAGCAAGATCGCGGCTCGTGGCTCGTATCGTCAGATGCTTGTCGTGAGAGGCTCGGCCCAGATGCGTGCGAACGACGGCTTTCGGGCGAACTTGAAGCCCGGGGCCATGGTCGACTGTCGGGCGATCGCGCTGCAGACGTATTTTGCCGTGGCGTCTGAGGACGCAGAGTTGCTCTGGATCAGATAAGGGACATTTCTGAATGCTGCGGGTTTTCGATTGGCATTGGGCCCGCTGCTGAATATTTCGTATCGCTTTCAGCCCATTACGGCATCTAGTTGTTACGAAGGTTATCGTTGGTGTCTCATGAAGAAATTTGCGTTCGGCATTGTTATCATCCTGTTTGCAACAGGCGCTCTGGCCCAAGAGAACTCTTCGACACCTGCGATAATTTGTCGTCAGGCCCGCGGCCTCGTTGCCATCCGGGGAGCGGTCGTGCTGAGAACGGGGCCCTACATCTATGACCGCTATGTGAGCGGGCAACAGTTCTGCCAGATCAACGAACGGGCCCGGCCAGTCTGGGTCCCCACAGCAGATGTGCGGCAATGTTTCGTCGGCTATCGCTGCCAGAGCGACCGGCAACAGGGACGGTGACGCACCAGACCACCAGGATCGGGAGCAACAAGTGCCCAGCTGGGCCTCTGGTCCAGGCCCTTGTCCCCAACGATTGCTAAGAAATGCTGGGACTGGTAGCTCACCGCTGCGGCTCCTTATCTGCGATGGGCACCGCCACAGTGTCATCCCGACACAATATTACCATCACTGGCCCGATTTTGATCAGTTTACCCGATTTTGATCAGTTTATCTGTCAGAGGATGGGGCTCAACCCGCCTGGCCGAGGGTTACTCCGGGCCTCAAACAAGCGGCGCTTGGGAGGAAGCCCTAAGCGCCGTTCTGCGAGTTAGGAGGTGGTGGAGCATTGGAACCACGCCCCAGAGGACATGATAGAGCGTTAGGGTCTGCCACGAACGCAGGTTGTTCGCTTGACGCGGTTCTGTCCACCCTTGATTTTATCTTATCCCGCCGGCTAAGCCTCCTGGGGCAACAACCGGTGCGGATCAGAAAGCCTGACTGTCAAAGGCTCGCCGCGCCGGTCCCCAGTCCAGTTCGGTCTTGGCTACTGCGAAACCGAACCTGCGGCGGGATATCGCTGCAACGCGGCAAGGTATATTGGCCGTGAGGCATGGACATTCTGACCGCCTGACTCTATGAAGCACCCCAACCGTCGGCGCCCACGGCCGTCGGCTGATCGTACTTTGCCTGTGATGGAGCCTTGCATGTTTCTGCTACGGACCATGGTTGTCCTGGGTCTCGCGCTTACTCCTGCGGCCGCTCTGGCCCAGGGGCAGGGCCACGCTCATGCGGCGGCCAACGGCGGGCAGATCCAGAAGATCGGAGCTTATGAGGCCGAGCTTGTGGTCAAGGGCGCGGACGTGATGCTCTACCTCGTTGACGACAAGGAGCAGAAGGTCGATGCGTCCACGTTCAGCGCCACGGCCACTGTTCTAGCCAAGGGCAACGAGCAGAAGACTCTTGAACTTAAACCTGGCACTGCTAACCTTCTGACTGGCAAGGCGGACTTTGCCGTGGACGGCAAGTTCCGGGCCACCGTGACGCTGAAGTCTGGCGCGAGCGAGATTGGCAAGGGGCGCTACAGCGTCGACATTAAGGGCTGAGCCGGCTCACCTGGAGAGTGTTCCAAACGCCATGTTTTCTACGATGCCCATCGCTCGCGTCCGGCACCGCCGCTTCTGGCGGATGGTGGTCGCGCGGCTGATGGCCTTAGTGGTGTTCCTGGCCCTGGTTGCCCCACTGCCCGCTGCCGCCAGCGGGGGCTCGACTGCCCCAGCCTCTGCGGCGATCACCAGCACTACGTCCGATCTCGGCGATCCGGCGAGCGGCACCGACGATGCGGCGCTTGTCCAGGACGCCCACTGTCCCCTACATCAGAACGCCGCCGGGCCCGATCCTGTCTCGCCCGCCGTCGTTAGCGCCACCGTCTGCGGCGCGTTTTCCGCCTGGGCCGACGCGGCCCCGCGGTCCGGTCCCGCCGCTCTTCCCCTTAAGCCACCCCGCGCCTGACCCAACCCTGTCGCACCGGCTCCCATGAGCCGGCTTGAGGCCGCCCCCTCCCGGCATGGGAGTCTCTTAAGGGTCGGCTGACTGCTTCCCCTTTCTTGTATCCCCGGCGAGCCCACGTTCGGGTGAGCGCAAGGTGCCCCGTTTCAGATTGGTGGTATAATCATGCGTGTTGTTATTCTTGCTATCGTCGCCGGGCTCGGCATCGTCCTGGGCAGCCTTATGCCGCCTGTGACGCACGCGGTGCGCACCGCCGTCAGCGCTGTCCCGCTGCCGCTCCTGGCACAACTGGGGGCGCCTGCAGGCGATCCGGCAGAGCTCGAGACTGGCCATGGTGGTGATAAGGACGCCCATGGGCAGGATACCCATGGGGCAGAGGCCAAGCACGCCGGGGACGATGGCCATGGATCCGGTGAGGCCGAGGCCCCGGAGGGTGTTATCCTCATGGCGCCTGAGCGGATCGAGGCCGCCAGGATTGATGTTGCTCCTGTCGACGAGGGCACCCTTGTCCGTCGCCTGAGCGTGCCGGGCACGATCATCCCCGATCCTGATCGCGTGGCTCGCATCCCCGCCAAGGTCATTGGTACCGTGGTGGAACTGAACAAGCGCCTCGGTGCTCCTGTCGCCAAAGGCGAGGTGGTGGCTATCCTGGAAAGCCGGGAAGTGGCCGAGGCTAAAAGCGAGTATCTCGCCGCCCAGGTCAATTTCGATCTACAAAAGACCCTGTTCGAGCGCGAGCAGTCGCTGTTCCAAAAGAACATCTCGGCCGAGCAGCAATTCTTGCGCGCCCGCACTGCTTTTACCGAGGCGCAGCTGCGCCTTGACCTGACCCGCCAAAAGCTGTCGGCGCTTGGCGTGGGAGAGAACGAGGTCGCCGGCCTCTCAAAGGCTAACATACAGGGGCTGCAGCGCTACGAAATCCGCGCCCCGCTCGCGGGCCGCATTGTCGAGCGCAAGGTCGATCTCGGCGCTCCAGTCGGCGGCGAAGGCCAGGAAAAGGAGCTCTATGTCGTGGCGGACCTGGCCACCGTCTGGATCGAGCTGTCGGTCTCCACCGGAGACCTGCCCCAGATCCGGGACGGGCAGTCCGTCACAATCACCACAGGAACGGACGCCCACCAAGGCTCACCGGGTCGGATCATCTTCATCAGCCCTATCCTCAATCCGGATACCCGCACCGCCCGTGTGATTGCCGCAATTGACAACAAGGATCTGACCTGGCGCCCAGGCTCCTACGTCACGGCCCAGATCACCACGGAGGAGCAGCCAGTCAGCTTACGCATTCCGCGCACGGCCCTGCAGACCGTCGAAGGCGAGCAGGTGGTGTTCGTGCGCACCGCTCAAGGTTTCGAGAAGCGGGAAGTGGTTCTTGGCAAGGGCGACGACGAGGCAGTCGAGGTCGTGTTCGGGCTCGATCCCGGCGAGACGATCGCGGTCGGCAACTCCTTCGTGCTCAAGGCTGAGCTCGGCAAGGCCGAAGCCGAGCACGCTCACTGATCGAGAGAGGCAAAAGTCATGATCAAACATATCCTCGCCTTCTCGGTCCATCAGCGCTGGCTCGTGGTTCTCCTGACCCTTGTGGCGGCCGCCCTCGGGATCTGGTCGCTCAACCGGTTGCCCATCGATGCCGTGCCGGACATCACCAACAACCAGGTTCAGATCAACACGGTCGCACCCGCGCTCTCGCCCTACGATGTTGAGAAGCAGGTGACCTATCCGGTCGAAACGGCGCTGGCCGGCATCCCAGGCCTCGAATACACCCGCTCGCTCTCGCGCAACGGCTTCTCGCAGGTCACCGCCGTCTTCAATGAGAAGCTCGACATCTACTTCGCCCGCCAGCAGGTCAATGAGCGGCTCAGCGAGGCCAAGGCCAACCTGCCGCCGGGCGCCGAGATCAATATGGGCCCGATCTCGACCGGCTTGGGCGAGATCTACATGTGGGCGGTGCACTACAAAAAGCCGGAGGAGGGGACTCTGCCCAAGAATGGGCAGCCGGGCTGGCAAACGGACGGCAGCTACCTGACCCCTGAGGGCCAGCGGCTTGCGACGGAGGTCGAGCGCGCCGCATACTTGCGCACCGTACAAGACTGGATCATCCGGCCTCAGCTCAAGACCGTGCCAGGGGTCGCCGGCGTTGACGTGATCGGCGGCTTCGAGAAGCAGTACCATGTCCAACCGGACCCGGCCAAGCTGATCGGGCTCGGGCTGTCGTTCAGCGAGGTTACCGAGGCGCTTGAGCGTAACAACGCCAGCCGCGGTGCCGGCTACCTGGAGCGCAATGGCGAGGGCTATGTGGTGCGCTCGGCCGGGCGACTGGAGAGCATGGACGAGATCGGCAACGTGGTTGTGACCACCCGCGGCGGCGTGCCGGTGCGGATCAAGGACGTTGCGGAGGTGAAGATCGGGCGCGAGATGCGCACCGGCTCGGCCTCCGAGAACGGGCAGGAGGTGGTGGTTGGCACTGCCCTGATGCTGATCGGCGGCAACAGCCGCACGGTCTCGGCAGCGGTGGACACCAAGATGCAGGAGATCAACAAGTCGCTGCCGCCCGGCATCGAGGCCAAGACGGTACTCAACCGCACCCTGCTCGTCGATGCGACAGTCAAGACGGTGGCCAAGAACCTGGCCGAGGGCGCCCTCCTCGTTGTGCTGGTGCTGTTTCTGCTGCTCGGCAACTTCCGCGCGGCCTTGATCACCGCCCTGGTGATCCCGATCGCGATGCTGATGACCATGACCGGCATGGTCCAGGGCCAAATCAGTGCCAACCTGATGAGCCTGGGAGCCCTCGACTTCGGCCTGATCGTCGACGGGGCGGTGATCATTGCCGAGAATAGTCTGCGCCACCTTGCCGAACGCCAGCATGAACGCGGTCGCACACTTACCAAGGGCGAGCGCCTGAGTACCGTCATCGAATCCGCTGAGGAGATGATCAAGCCGTCCGTGTACGGCCAGGCAATCATCATCCTGGTCTACGTGCCGCTTCTGACCTTCACTGGAGTGGAAGGCAAGATGTTCCAGCCGATGGCGCTCACCGTCATCATCGCCCTGGCGGCCGCCTTTGTTCTGTCGCTCACCTTCGTGCCGGCCCTGATCGCTATCGCCATCACTGGGCGGGTGAAGGAGAAGGAGAACGTGTTCGTCCGGGCGTTGAAAGCCCTCTATCAGCCGGTGCTCAGGGGGGCCGTGCGTTATCCCATGCCGGTCATCGTCGCATCCGCCCTGCTGTTTCTGGGGGCGGTGCTTGTCTTTAACCGGCTTGGTCAGGAGTTCATCCCGCAGCTTGACGAGAAGAACATCGCCATGCATGCCTTGCGCATTCCGAGCACCGCGCTGTCGCAGTCGCAAGGCATGCAGCTCCAGGTCGAGAAGGCGGTCAGCGCCTTTCCGGAGGTCGCGTACGTGTTCTCGAAGACTGGCACGGCGGAGGTTGCTTCCGATCCGATGCCGCCAAATGCTTCGGACACCTTCATCATCCTCAAGCCGCAGGAGGAGTGGCCCGACCCGGCACTTTCGAAAGAGGAGCTGATCGGGCGTATCCAGGCGTCGGTCGAGAAGCTGGCGGGCAACAACTACGAATTCACGCAGCCGATCCAGATGCGCTTTAACGAGCTTTTGGCCGGCACGCGTGGCGATCTCGCCGTCAAGGTGTTCGGCGAGGAATTCGGCCAGATGCTGCCGGTGGCCGACCAAATTGCGACGGTGCTGCGCAGCACGCCTGGCGCTGAAGACGTCAAGGTCGAGCAGGCGACCGGTCTGCCGTTCCTGGAGATCAGGATCGACAAGGCCGAGATCGCGCGCCTGGGCTTGAGCTTGGCGGCGGTTCAGGACGTGATCGGGACCGCCATTGGCGGCCAGGAGGCCGGCATCGTCTTCGAGGGCGACCGGCGCTTTCCCATCGTGGTGCGGCTACCTGACGCTGTGCGCGAGGACATGGAGGCACTGAAGCACCTGCCGGTGCCGCTGCCGGGGGCAGAGACTGGACGGGGGGCGGCCTCAATTCCTCTGGAGCAGGTCGCCAGCTTCTCGGTTGCCGAGGGGCCGAACCAGATCTCGCGTGAGAACGGCAAGCGGCGGGTGGTGGTCACAGCGAATGTGCGCGGACGCGACATTGCCTCGCTCGTGGCCGAGGCCCAGGCCAAGGTCGGGGAGCAGGTCCAGCTCCCGGCCGGCTCCTGGATCACTTGGGGCGGGCAGTTCGAGAACTTGGCGGCAGCGCGACAGCGCCTGATGATCGTGGTGCCGGGCTGTTTCTTCTTGATCTTTCTGCTGCTCTACTCAGCGTTGGGCTCGCCGCGGGATGCGCTCCTGGTGTTCAGCGCCGTGCCGCTGGCGCTGACCGGCGGCATTGCGGCACTGTGGTGGCGCGATCTGCCGTTCTCGGTCTCGGCGGCCGTGGGGTTCATTGCGCTTTCGGGCGTAGCAGTGCTGAACGGGCTCGTGATGCTCATTTACATCAAGCAGCTGATGACGGAGGGCCGTTCCCGGCGCGAGGCGATTGTGGAAGGCGCCATGACGCGCTTGCGGCCAGTGGCGATGACGGCGCTGGTGGCCTCATTGGGCTTTGTGCCGATGGCGCTGGCAACCGGTACTGGCGCTGAGGTGCAGAAGCCGCTGGCTACGGTGGTGATCGGTGGTCTGATCAGCGCGACCCTGCTCACCCTCCTGGTGCTGCCGGCTCTTTACGCTCGATTTGCCAGGACGGCGCCGCGCCAGGAGCAGGTGAGCCCGCGTGAGGACCACGCGACTGATCCGGTGCACCTCAGACCCGCCGCCGAGTGACAGGAGAGGGCAAGGGCACGCTGCCGTGCCCTGCGGCGCTTCAGGTCAGGGGGCACGGATCTCGGGCACTTGGAAAAGGAGAGATGATGGGCACCGGTCACGACCATGGAGCGGCGCAGGCCGGCTCTGCTGCGGGGCGCCACCGGGAGCGCCTCGTCGGGGCGCTTGCACTGACGCTGGCCTATATGGCGGCCGAGGTGATCGGCGGCCTTGTCACCGGCAGTCTCGCCCTGCTGGCCGATGCGGCTCACATGCTGACCGATGCCGGCGGATTGGCTCTGGCGCTTTTTGCTATCCGCTTTGCCGAGCGGCCCGCGACGCCGCAAAAGACCTATGGCTATCTGCGAGCCGAGATCCTGTCGGCCCTGGCCAATGCCGTGGTCCTGCTGCTCTTGACCGTCTACATCCTCTACGAGGCCTACCGCCGCTTCATCGATCCGCCTGCGGTGATCGGCGGGCCGATGCTGGCGGTAGCCGCCGTTGGGCTGATCGTGAACTTGATCAGCATGCGCCTTCTCGCCGGCGGATCGTCGGAAAGCCTCAACGTGCGGGGGGCCTATTTCGAGGTTTTGTCCGACATGCTGGGCTCGCTCGGCGTGATCGTGGCGGCGCTGCCGGTCCTGTTCACCGGCTGGAGGTTGGCCGACCCGATCATCGGCGCCGGCATCGGGCTGTTCATCGTGCCGCGGACCTGGCACCTGCTGAAGCAGGCAACCCACATCCTGCTGGAGGGCACGCCGCCTGAGGTCGACCTTGTGCTCCTGGAGAAATACCTGCGCGAGATCCCGGGCGTGATTGCGGTCCACGATCTTCACGTCTGGACCATCACCTCGGGTCTGGATGCCATGAGCGGGCACCTGGTCGTGTCCGACGTACGCGAGGCGCCACGCATTCTTCGCAGCGCCCGCCAGGCCATGGCCGAGAGATTCGGCATTGATCATGTCACCATCCAGATTGAGGATGAGGCGCTCAGGGCCGAGGAGAAGACCGTGCAGGTTTGAGCTGCAGCGGAATGAAAAGAAAGGCGGAGGTTCGATCGTGCCTGAGCGGCTCGCGTTCAGAGATCAGAGGCTTGGAGCCAAGCGGCGGCCAACGCTGTGATCAGGCAAAAGCTGCCAATGACAGTGCCGGCTCCTGGCGGACGTCAGTTCAGTAGACTTGGCCGGAAAGAGCCTGCGGAGCCTATCGTCCGGGAATGATCAGGCCGCCATCCTGCGGCAGCTCTCGGCGCAAGCCCAGCAGGCGCTGACCGCACACCGCTCTGGTTGGGTTGTCGCCCGTCGGCCGCGTCTGTGCATTCCTTGATCAAGCCCGCTGAGTGAACCCGTTGAAGCCAGTTGCGACGCCCCGCCAAGGGTGCATCAAACTCGCCGGTCATCGACTCGTTCTCTCATTTGCTCAACCGGAATGATGTGCCCAGGCCCTGCACCTGAGCGACATCCAAGAAAGCACCCAAACGCCCCACCACACTGCGGGCACATTGCTCTTATTCAAAGAAGTCGAATGCCAAGCACCGATCAGCAATCCCTCAATGTCTGGAGCAACCTGAAGCGTCGCGAGCGCAACACCGCGCACGACGGAGCAGATGCACGCTCGCCCGAGTTCGAGCGTCACGCACTGCTGCCCCGCCTTCTCGTGTTCGGTATCCTGATCACGGCAGCTTTTCTCGACGATGGCCCGGGCCATCATCAGGGCCATTGGATCCTGCTCGCTGGCTATGCTGTCAGTACGATCACCGTCGCATGGCGGGTGCGATCCGGGCAACTCGAGCGGATGCTGCCGTGGGTCTCCACGCTCCTCGATGCATTCCTAGCCATCTACGTGCTCGCCGAGCACCTGCCTGCAAAGTTCGAAGGTGCGCATCATGCCTCCGACGCGGTCAGCGAACTCCCGGCTTTCCTCTTCCTGCTTCAGAACAGTCTGCGGCTGCGGTATGATCACGTGCTCACCTTTGCCGGGCTGGTCGTGAGTGGATGGGCGGGTGCGCTGGCAGTTGCTTATGGGGTACCGGCCAGCGCCAAGATAACAGGTTCATCCGAGACAATTACTCATCAGCTGTTTGGTCTGGTGGCATTCGCGGCAGCAGCAATCTTCGTTCTCCTCAGCGTGCGTCGCATGCGCCAAGCGCTTCTGGGTGAACTGAAAGCACAACGTGAGCGGGCGTATTTTGCCCGATTTGTGCCAAGGGGACTCGGGATTGACATCCTGCGCACGGGACAACGAAAGCAACTGAGGGATCGCCACGTCTGCCTGATGGCGGTCGACATTCGCGGGTTTTCCATCTTGACCCGCAGACACGACCCCGCCGACGTTCTCACTTGGCTTCTCGATCTTCGCGCGGTTGTGAACGGAATTGTGACGGCGCGTCATGGGCTCGTCGACAAATACATAGGAGACGGCGTGCTAGCTCTCTTTCTGGAGGGAACTGCCAACGCACAGGCCAGCAATGCCCTGGCCGCAGCCTTAGATATTCGGGCCCACCTGGATCAATGGAACGCCCAACGGAATCAGGTCGGACTTCCATCGCTCCGGTTGATAACGACCCTTCATGCGGGCGACGTTCTGGCCGGAGTCTTCGATGATGGGCTGCGGGCGGAGTTCACGGTGCTTGGACCTGCGATGAATGCTTTGTCGCGGATTGAACGACGAGCTAAGGAGGAGGGGCACGACCTCGTTGCGTCCAAGCGCTTTGTGCGCCTTCTGAACCAACAAGCACTCACGCAACTGCATCGCGACCGGCTCCCGCGGCGGAGCACAGATCGTGACTTGCCGGACGTCATGGCAATCTGGGAAGGAGCCGATTGTACCAAGACGGCCAGCTGCCCGGACCATCGCGAAGATGGACAAGTATCTGGTGAGGTGTAACCTGGCCTTGGCCCTGACGGTTGCCTGGGAACAAGCCGCCAATGGGTTCCGCTTAAACAAATATGCTCTCAGGGAACTTTGACGAACGGGAACAACCTCCCACGTCGCTGCTTGAGTGATCATCTACGCTCCGATGCTACCAACAGCCCGAGAGTGTGAGCGGGCAGACTGGCTTGGAAAAGGCCTGCCGGCCTGCGCTTGCGACCCTTCGGGAGCCAATCGGCTCCTCATTCGAGAGAGCCCCACGATCATTTGAAACAATCCAGAAAATCCTAGGCTCAAACATCGATTGAACCTGCTCCTGGCGAGGGAGCTCGTTGTCATGACCGGTGCCGCTCCGCACCCGACCGAGGCTGACAACAGTGCCTATGTTCAGGAGAAAGCGCATTCATTGAGACAGCCATCGAGCCCGCCCGACGCGACTCTTCCGCTGACGTGCTCCTCCGGATCGAGAACAACAGTTTCGCCAGGATTCGACTGACACGGGCCGAGACGAAGCTCGGCGTCCGCGGTGCATCTGACGTCCATGCCGGTTCCGTATCAGTCCACAGCGAAGGCTCCAGCCTAGGAGCGGGTGAGCAGGCAAGGCACTACAGAACAACCCCACCTCACGCGTGGCCTGGTCAAGGAGGAATCCACCTGTTATGGTTATGGTGATGACACCGTGACTTTACGGCGTCGTTCCCTTGAACGGGCTTGCGAGCCCGCCCCTCAGGCCGTTTGGAACTGCTCCAAACGGCTTCTTTTTTGCAGACCAGACCGCCTGATCCACCTGCGGATTGACCCCGGGTTGCGGTACTCAGCGAAAGGGCGACCGTATAACGCGCCTGTCCAGCATGTATTGTTGCCTGGTCTCGTTGACACGGCATCTCCTCTGCTGCACGCAACCCTGGGAAGCCGGTGCGAGGTCGCCCCGCAATTCGCCTCGTCTACGGTGACATCGCTCTGGCTCCGGAGCAGCTTGATCCGCGGCGCCAGGGCCCTTGTCGGTTTGATGGCGTTCTGCACCTGTGCGTCAGCCGCGCGAGCGGAGGCGAGTGGTCAGCAGGACAATAAGGAAATCACCACTTAGATGTTTAGATTGCAGATTCCGATTTCATCCGGTCAGGGATTCCGAGGTGAAGCCCGCCTTGATTCCAATCATTCTCCGGCCACCGTTCCGAGATCAATCCAGCCACCATTCCGACCGTTGTCCGGCAAAGGGGTAAGCCGCGATCGTGGAGGTGTTCCCAAGGCCCGCCGATCAGGCATGAAGGCTCCATGGTTACGAGCAAGGAGCAGCCTGGACTTGCTTAGCTCTAGTGGAGAGCGGTTTGGTAGCTATCCGGCCAGCTTTTCGAACTGAACCGGACTGACATAATCCAGTGTCGAATGACGCCGGACAGGGTTGTAGAAGCCGTCGATGTAACGACCAATGGCCGCCTTGGCCTCAGCTCTGGTCTGGAACACCGTGCGCCAGACCAATTCGGACTTCAAGGTCTTGAAGAAGGTCTCGACCACCGAGTTGTCATAACAGTTTCCTTTCCCGGACATCGAGATCCGGATGCCGTGCTTCCTCAACTCGGCCTGATACTTGATCGAACAGTATTGACTGCCGCGGTCGGCGTGATGGATCAGCCCCTCACCAGGTCGTCGGATCGCCAGAGCCTTGCGCAGCCGGTCGCTGACCGCCCAGCCAACCACCCGCCGAGCAAAGAGATCGAGGATCACGGCCAGATACAGCCATCCCTCACCCGTCCACACGTACGAGATATCCGCGTTCCACTTCTGGTTCGGGCGCTCGGCCGAGAAGTCCTGCTCGAGCAGGTTGGGAGCAATCAGAAAGCCATGGTGGCTATCGGTGGTGCGTTTGAACCGACGCTTCTGCCGGGCTTTGAGCCCATTCTCCCGCATCAGCCGGGCGGTACGGCGTCGACCAACTTGCAGTTCCTCATCCTGCAGCTCGCGGGTCATACGTGGGCTGCCATAGGTCCCATTCGAGAGGGTGAAGGCCGAGCCGATGTGGGCCAAGAGGACCAGGTCCTCCCGCTGACGGCAACTCGCCGGACGAGATCGCCAGGCGAAGTAGCCGCTCTGGCTCACTTCGAGAACCTGGCACAGACGGGTGACGGGGAAGCTCTCTTTCGCCACATCGATGAGCTGGAACCTCATCGACTTCCCTCCTTGGCGAAAAAAGCCGTGATGGATTCAACGGGTCAGCGCACCATGATCGATTTTCTGGTGTCTGAAAGGATCCATGATGGCGCGTACGGGGCGGCCGGGCTTATCGGCGGAGCAGAAAAGGGAACTCTGGGCCCGGTGGAAAGCTGGCGAGTCGCTGAGCGACATCGGCCGTGCTCTTGGCAAGCATGCCGGGTCAGTCTTTGGCGTCGTGCTCGCCAAGGGAGGCATTGCTCCACCGCCGAGGACACGCTCTCGGCTTTCGCTCACGTCTGAAGAACGCGAGGAGATATCGCGGGGCCTCGCAGCCGAGTGGTCATTCCACCAAATTGCGAACCGGCTTGGGCGATCACCCTCGACCATCAGCCGGGAGGTCCGTCGGAATGGAGGCAGAAAGAGGTATCGTGCCACGCAAGCCGATGAGCGTGCCTGGCAACAGGGTTTACGTCCGAAAGCTTGCCTTCTGGCAATCAACAAGTCTCTTCAGGAGCTGGTAGCGGAGAAGCTTCAGAACCAATGGTCTCCCGAGCAGATCTCAGGGTGGCTCAAGGCTGAACACCGCGATAACAGAACGATGCGTGTATCCCACGAGACGATCTACAAGAGCCTGTTCATCCAAGCCCGCGGCGTCCTGCGAAAGGAGCTGACCCGCCATCTGCGGAGCCGACGGGTTATGCGGCGCGGCAAGACAGCGAGCACGGTCGGCCAGCCGAGAGGCCAGATCATCGATGCTGTCTCCATCAGAGATCGCCCGGCCGAGATCGAGGATCGGGCTGTGCCGGGGCATTGGGAAGGCGATCTGCTCGCGGGCGGCAAGAACACGCATATTGCCACCCTGGTTGAACGCCAATCCCGGTTTGTCCTGCTGGTTCATGTGGAAGGCAAAGACAGCGACAGCGTGGTGGAGGCTCTTGTTCGCCAGGTGCAGCAACTTCCTCAGGGATTGATGGCGTCGCTGACGTGGGATCGAGGCATGGAACTGGCCCAGCACAAGCGGTTTAGCATCGCGACTGACGTGAGCGTCTACTTCTGTGATCCGCAGAGCCCCTGGCAACGCGGGAGTAACGAGAACACCAATGGCTTGTTACGCCAGTATCTCCCCAAGGGATCGGATCTGTCCGTCTACAGCCAGGATGATCTCGACGCGATTGCCCTCAGACTCAATACCCGGCCGAGGAAAACCCTTGGCTCTAGAACCCCTGGCGCTATGCTGGCCGAAGCTGTTGCGCTGATCGATTGAACTCACCCATTGAAAGACCCACCCTCGCAGCTCTGCCGGCGGAAAACTACGTGTTCGCGCAGTGGCAGTTCGCCCGCGTCGGGCTGGACTACCACATCGAGGTGGACGGCTTCTTCTATCCCGTGCCCTTCGGCCTCATCGGCGAGCAGGTCGACGTGCGCCTGACGCAGCGGACCCTCGAGGCCTTCCAAGAATCTGAAACGTCGGCATCGCGAGCGGCGTCAGCCCTATGTAGCTCTGATTGCCGAACTTCAGAAGCACCTTGCATCAACCATGGTGAATGATCTTCGGGCAGCAGGTTGATCCACTCCCATCGTGAATTCACCGGCTCCATTGCCCCTACGGGCCGGGACCTCAAGCGCTTTCCTGTTCGCGATGGCTCCCCGCCTCATCGGCTGAAGCCTAGAAGGGATGAAAGAGGGCCTTACGAGCCTTAAGTGAGCCTCTCCTTCTGTCTTCGGCCTCGAACTTGCTCAGCTAATACTCGCCGTTCGTAAGGCAACTCCGCTTTCTCCTGCGCAATCACAGAAATGTGACTGCATGTCACAGTTACGAATATTTTTCTAACCAGATTACTGTCGGGATTCAGACAGACAGACACTCTGCCACTTGTTTACTTTCTCTTAGCGGAAGAGATAAGACAGGGGGCACGGATGACTGCACAAACGCTGACGCTTGTACATGATCGCTCGTTGGACGCTGACGCCCCATCCACGCGTTTGGCTCCGGCGATCCCCACGGCTCTAATCTGCGACAACCCCCTTCTGCGCTCAGGACTTCAGCACATCCTGCGGGACACGCTCTTTGCGATTGCCGAGGCAGCATCTATCACTGGTCCAAAACGCCCTCATTCTTGTGCCCCCAACACGGCCTTGGTGATCATTGAAGCCAGCCAGAACACCGGTCGTGCGCTTGAGGTGATCAGGCTCGTAAGAGAGCGGTCGCCAGAGACCCGGATTGTTGCTCTGGCGGATCAACTTGACCTCAGCTTCGTGCGGACGGCACATGAGGCTGGCGTGAACGGCTTCTGCCTAACCGCCAGCGGCCCTGAGGTGCTAATCAATTCACTGGAACTGGTCATGCTCGGGGAGAGAGTTCTGCCCTTTGAGGTGGTGCGCTCCCTCATAGAGAGAACTCCCCAGGCCGGAAATCAGCCGGTTCAGGATGAGTGCGTGTCAGAGCCGAAGCTTTCTGATCTGAAGGAATGCAAGCTCTCGGTGCGGGAGGCGGAAATCCTGGGTTGCTTGACGAAGGGAGAGCCGAACAAGGTTATCGCTCGCAATCTCGAGATCACTGAGGCGACCATCAAAGTCCACGTCAAGGCCATTCTGCGCAAGATCGGAGCTACCAATCGCACCCAAGCAGCCATATGGGCCTCTCAGCGTTTACCGAGAACAGGGGTATCTGACCTGAATGTCTGAGACATTGCCGATGGAGATCAGGTACGCGTCCACGTCAATCCGCCGTACCCCGTCAAATAGCCCGCATCCGCTTAAGCGGCACAGCACCACGCCTACTCTGAATCAAGCACTTGGATCGAGCAATAAAATTGCTCCCCAGCTTGTTAGAGTCCGTCCCGTAAATCATGAGCACCGTCCCAAGCGGCGGATAAGGAGCATGACGGAAGCAGCGTAAAGGAAGGCGCGGGCGGACGTGAGTGTCGCCTCCGGATCCTTCCAGAGCCGACGATTGCGGCTGATCCAAGCGAAGAACCGTTCCACGACCCATCTGCGTGGATGCACCGCGAACCCCACCTGATCGGGCGGCTTTCTGACAATCTCGATGGTGATTGAAGTCGCTTGGGCGGGAGCCTCTCCAGCATAGCCGCTGTCGGCAAACGCTTTGACGATGAACGGGAAGGAGCGCCGCGACCGGCGCAGGACCACAGGCGCACCATCCCGGTCCTGAACGTCAGCCGGCTGTGGCTCCAGGACCAGACCGCGCCCGTCGGTGTCGAACATCCCTGGCGCTTGCGGCCTTTGACCTTCTTGCCCCCATCATAGCCTCTTGGGCCGCCGCTCTCGGTGGTCTTCACGCTTTGGCTGTCGAGCACGGCGGCTGTGGGCGAGGCTTCCCGGCCGACCCGCTCGCGATCCGCCATGACCAGCAGATGGTTGATGGTCTCGAACACACCGGTGTCCCGCCACAAGCTGAACCAGCGAAAGACCGTGCTCTTGGGCGGCAGATCAGAGGGCAGAAGCCGCCAGGCAACGCCGCCGCGCAGGACATAGAAGATCGCGTTCAGGATCTCCCGGGCGGGCCAGCGCCGGGGTCGTCCCCGGGCGTGGGGCTCAGGCAGGAGCGGCGCGATCAGCGCCCACTCGGCATCGGTCAGATCAGTTTCGTATCGCAAGCCGTCGCGGCTATACTGCCGCCGGGTGGTCGGGGTCCACATTGCGGTTCCAGGTCAGGCTTCAGCACCCTCCTGGAATCATACGGATCTCGGCCACTCAACCCTTTTCGGGACGGGCTCTTAGTCTTATAATCTGCATCTCAGCCGAAAATCTGATGGCCGATCAAGGCCACGATCCCGAAAGAAGCGAGCGATAACGTCAGCCATATCGGGCAATGATGGGTGCAATCCTCTGCGTCCAGACGCGGATCAATATTTAATTTCTCTTGCTTGCTCATGTCTGTTTTCGATGCTGGCCGAGAGAAAGAGCGGTTAACGCATCTTAATCATTTCTGACTCTTGACATGATGTCAAAGCAGGCAGACTAAGACTTAGGGCTAGGCAGTTGCTAAGCTTACCGACGGATCGTTCCTGGGCGTTGATCCAAACAACCTTTGCTTTGTAAGGGTTTCAGCCGGTTAATATTTGCGAAACAGGACTGGCTGTCGATCCCTTCTGATGAGCTTCGAAAACGCAGCAAACGGGCCCAATCCAAGAGGAGAGGGCCCGTGGTGACATGAAGTCACTCGCTAGTCGCGTTTATCCGGGTGTACCCGGCTGATTAGTTCAGATTGTCGAGCGGAAGGATGCCCCGACACTCAAACTGACAGCGTGGAGGCATGCTTCGGCCCAGGTGGTATCTGTATGCGAGCCTCCCTCTGTCGGAGCCGGGGCGGGCGCTCGGCTCAAGAGAACAGTGGATTGGCTGCCGTTAGGAACCCGCACAAGCAAGCAGGCCAATCCGAGTGCTGGTGACGGGCATTCCGGAAGCGTGACATCAACCCATCACACAATCCCAAGCCCTGAACAGAGTGTTGGTTTCAGCGTGGCTGAAAAGAAAAGGCCCGATCATAGCCGGGCTTTGCCACACTGTCAGAGGATGGAAGGGCAGGGTACACCAGGGCTGTCACGGCAACCCTTTATCAGAAACTTCAGGGTTAAATGTCGTAGCGTGACGAAGCCTGTCAGCAAGAAGCGCCATCGGTTTCCACCCCAGATCACTGCTCATTCGGTCTGGTTGTACTTGGAGAGCATAAGGAGTTGTGGGGCAACACTGTTCCTCACAGTCAGAGCTCCCGTTGGAATAGCGGCTGAACGGGCTTGGTAGCCGCTTTCCTGGGGACCCTCTCACAAGTTGCCCCACAGAACCTCATGCTCTCCTACTCGTGTGACGTGCGCCGTGTGGGGCTACAAAGGACCTTGGCCGTGACCAAGCCGGCAATCCCGATCAGGCGCCGCCTCGCAGCCATCTTCTGCGCGGACGTGGCTGCCTACGCGCGCCTCATGAGGATCGACGAGGCAGGAACCTTGTTCCTTCTCAACGCCCATAGCGACGTCCTGGACCGGCAGATCACCCAGCATAACGGCCGGACCGCCAACACCGCCGGTGATAGCATCGTGGCCGAGTTCCCCAGCGCGGTCGATGCCGTTCGATGCGCCCTAGACGTCCAAGAGCGCATTGCCGCCGTCAATGAGGACGTTCCCCAGGAGCGCCGGGTCGTGTTCCGGATCGGAGTGCATGTTGGCGGGGTCATGATCCGCAATGGCGATATTTTTGGCGACGGTGTCAGCATTGCCGCACGCATGGAGAAATTGGCCCAGCCCGGGCTCGTTTGCCTGTCGGGAACGGCCCACGAATACGTCCGGAAGGTGCTGCCGCTGAGCTTCGACGATCTAGGGATGCAGGTCGTCAAGAACCTCAGCACCCCCATTCAAGCCTACATGATACACCCCTCCACGAGCGTGCCGTCGCGGACCTTGCCACCGGTCCACCGCCACAACGAGTTCAACCTGGGGCGGCGCTTCGACCGGGTCCTCACGGCGGAGCTGACTGAGATTACCGAGCCCGAGGGGCTCACCGCAGTCGAGCCTGCGGTCTTTGCTTCCCTCCACGATGCGCCCGGGTTCACGGAACGCCGTGTAGCCGAGCGGATCGGATGCGACCTCGCGAGTGTCCAGCGGATGATGAAGCACCTCGAGCGTCGTGAATGGATCTGCCGGGCACCCGGAGCAGGGAACCGCCCGCACCTGTTCAGCCTCACCCCGGAGGGTCTGGAACTCTACGCACGCCTGCATCCTGCGATTCTGGCCGTGCGGGATCGGGTCATGGCCACCCTCTCGGAGCGAGAGCGGGACTCGCTTCAGGAACTGTTAGGGCGGGTGATCAGCGCCAACGAGACCCGGCGAACTTCACCTTAGAGCATTGTTGGATGCAGACGATCGGATCCGCCTTTCGCTGACGCAGGCCTTTGGCTCCGCACGATGCACTGGTGACGGATAACACCCGCAAGGAGAACAGCGCCTGCACGCCGTCTGCAACGGCCACCTGATGCCTGCTCACAGATCAGCCGACCCGGACAAAGGGAACTTCCTCATGGCTGGTTCATGAGGGGCTTGTCAGAACGCCATGGAATTGCGGGCCGCTTCACCTGGGTGCCGTGAGCAGGCCTACGGAGAATGTGGCCTTGCATCGGTTGCAGCAAGGCGGCTGAGCCAGCAACCAGAATGCGGCAAACTAACATAAGTTAACAAAGCCACGCCGTTGTGTCGGCTTCCTGTCAGACTGGGCTTCTCCGGTCCGGTAGGGGTTCGGCACAAACAAGGACATCGCCTGAGGGGTATGGATCGCAGCCGGCAAGCTGCCAAGCGTTCGCTCAATGGAGAGCAACGCCGGTGTTTCCGCTTGCGGCCGGGGGCTCCCATGACAAGCCAAAAACGCAAGCCGACCCGTTCCGATCGCCGCCATATGCTTCGGCTGGAGCGGCTGCTCCAGGCCATCGAGGCGGAGATCGCGCGCCGCGAGAAGGACAGGGGATTGGGTCTTGCGACGCAGGATCACTTCATCCTGTGGCGGCGGTCATGCTTTTTCGCTCCCTGGTCGCCGGAACTCCAGTACCGGCCAGCCCCGCCGCTTTGCGCGCCCCTCTGACTTCCGGACATCGTTTATGAACCGCCACTCGTTTAGTTCGCCTGTTGTCGTGACAATCGAGCCAGCCTCCGGGCGCACGCGTCAGTACCCGATCAGGGACCTGTATAGGGCCATAGCCGTGATGCGCTGGTACAGGCTCAGGCCGCTCATGGACCTGCGTGCCGTCAATCCTGGGGTTTGGCTGGGTACGAGTGCGGCCATGGCACGAGCGCAGGAGCATCCGGATCCTGTGGCCGTCGAACACGCCCGCGAGATGTTCGTGGTACTGGCAAAAGCCGCCGGCATTCTCGCCGGCCTGTAGCAAGAATGGATGCTGCACATTCCAGCGCATGCTTGGCTGCGTCCTCACGAAGCCAGGCTATCGTTCCAGCGTGATGGCGCCCAATCCGAAGCCCAACTTGTCGTAGGTGATCCAGACCTCTCCCTGTCCAAGCATCAAGCCCTTGTCCCGGACGAAGATTGTCTCAAAGGCGGAGTTCGCGATGACCTCCCGGAGGCGCGGATCCATGACCGTTTTCTTCGCGGCGATAAGCTGGTCGCGGTTGTAGATGGTCCATTTGGTCTATCCTGTCACTGTCAAGGGAAAGTGGGTAAACCCGGGCCAGGAGTGTGACGTCACGGGAGCGAAAGGCCGCCTTGACGCGCCTGAAGCCGTAGTAGGCGGTGAGGGGGTCGAAGCTCTGATCGCGGTAGCCCGCCTCGATCTCAGGCGCCAGCTTCGGTCGGGAGAACCCCGCTTCAGGCGGTCTCACGGGTAGGTCCATGGACCGCCGCAGCTCCCGCACGAGAAGGTACAGAGCCCTGTGGTGGTCGTAGAGTTGCTGTAACGCCAGCGCCTGGGTCTGTGCCGCTCCGCTTGCGAGGGATTCCGTGATCTCCTGATCGACGGTCTTTGTGTCGCTCCCGTGTTCCGCCACTGCCTGGAGGCGGCGGTTTCCTCCAGTTCCTCGACGAGTTGGTTGCGCGCGATCCAGACCCGTTCCTCGACTTCGGCAAGAACCTGCCCGTGTGACGGGCTGAAGGTGGGACCCTCCGCGATGTCGGCGGGCAGGGCCTCAATGGCCTCCCGGGGCGTTGGGCCCTTGAGTTCGTTGGGCGGATACCGGGGATCGACCCTGTAGGTCCTCCCGTAGACCTTCACGAAAAACGAATCCGAATAAACCGGCAGGGCGCCAAGGAAAACCAGCAGGCAGCCAGATAGCCCAAGCAGTCGGCCCTGAACAACCCACAACTGATTGAGGTTGAAGGATTCTTCGTCTTGGCGAAGCATTGTAGAATGCTAGCATCTGGGGACTGACCCGCTTAAAACCGGTGTTTTGCCATGGGACCCAAGCCGACGATGCCGAGCTCCGGCGATCTCTACCGCAGCCGGCTCGATCAGATTCTCGATCAGCGCCACGAGCTCTTTCGCCTGGGCAGTCTCATCGACTGGGACAGCTTCGATCACGAGTTTGGTCGCTTCTACCGCCCGCTCGGACGACCCGCGAAGCCGACACGCCTGATGGTTGGGCTGTCTATCTCCAGCACACCTTCAACTTGTCCGATGAGGCGGTGGTGCAGCGCTGGATCGAGAACCCGTATTGGAGCGCCGGGAGACCGGCAAAGAGCAGGTGGTGCAAGTCCACCGCGATGAAGGAGTAGCGATCCACATCGACCCCGAGCCGTGCGAGGGCCGCCGCGAGGCTGTCGTCGAAGCGTCGGCAGGGGCCGTGCAGGCCAGCCATTGAGCCACGATAGGGTTTCTATCCCGGATGCCGACACGCTCCAGTACGTGGAAGGCAACATCCCACAACCCGGTATCGCAAGGGCTGCGGGGATCCGGCATGGTCGCAGACTCTGGCATGCACGCACGCTCTTTGCGCGGGAACCGGGAGATCTCCGGCTTGACCGTCGGTGTGCGTATCAGCCGACGGCCCGCATCGGGAAGGCGAGGAGCCGAAGCCGATGATGCACGAGCCGGAGAAGTCTGACCTCGCCATAGTAGCAACGAGGCCCTCGAACAAAGCTGGGACACCGGCGGCGGAGGGGGCGGAGCCAAGGGCGAGGACCGAGGGGAACACGGGCCATCCACGCACGCACCGGACACAGAGCCGGGCCAGCGTGTCACCGGGGCTGGATCGTGTACGGCACGCTGCAAGGCAGCGGAAGAAGCAGAAGTTCACCGCGTTGATGCACCATGTTACCCTTGATCTGCTGTGGGAGTCGTTCCAGGCGCTTGAGCGTCAGGCTGCGCCCGGGGTGGATGGCCTGACATGGCAGGAATACGAGGCAAACCTGGAGGCCAATCTTCAGGATCTGCACCACCGGGTCCATCGTGGCACATACCGGGCGAAGCCGGTTCGGCGGCGGTTCATTCCGAAGCCGGATGGCCGACAGCGCCCGCTAGGCGTAACCGCTCTGGAGGATAAAATCCTCCAGAGCGCCGTGGTCAGGGTTCTCAACGCGATCTACGAGGAGGATTTCCTCGGGTTCTCGTATGGGCTCCGGCTAGGGCGCAGTCAGCACCATGCGCTCGATGCGCTCTCGGGTGGCATCAATGCCATGCGCGTGAACTGCATTCTCGACGCCGATATCCGGAGTTTCTTCGACAGGATCGACCGAATGTGGTTGCTCCGGTTCCTGAGGCATCGGGTCGGCGACGAGCGCATCATCCGCCTTGTGCTCAAGTGGCTCAAGGCGGGCGTTCTGGATGAGGGAGAATGGAGCGTTAGTGACATGGGGACACCTCAGGGATCAGGGGCCTCGCCCCTGCTCGCCAACGTCTACCTGCACTACGTCTTCGATCTCTGGGCCGAGCAGTGGCGACGGCGACAAGCCAACGGCAAGGTCATCATCGTGCGCTATGCCGATGATGTGATCGTAGGCTTTGAGCACGAAGGCGACGCGCGGCGGTTCCGGGACGCGATGCGTGAGAGGCTCCAGCAGTTTGGACTCGAGCTTCATGGGGACAAGACCCGGCTGCTGGAGTTCGGTCGCTATGCGAGAGAGCGCCGGCAGCGACGGGGCTTTGGCAAACCAGAGACGTTCCAGTTTCTCGGGTTTGTGTTCATCTGCGGCAGGTCACGGCAAGGGCGCTTTCAGCTCCATCGCCGGACCAGGGCGGACCGGATGCGGGAGAGATTGCGCGCGATCAAGGACCGGCTGCGGAAGCACATGCATGCTTCCATTCCCGAGCAAGGGAAGTGGCTGAGGTCTGTGATGACGGGCTACTTTGCCTATCATGCGGTGCCCACCAACATGCGATCGTTACAGAAATTCCGTCACCGGGTGATGGTGGCGTGGCGACAAACGCTGCGCCGGCGGAGCCAGAAAGACGGGATGAACTGGCAACGGATGATGCAGATTGCCGACGCATGGCTGCCGATGCCCCATATCCTTCATCCCTGGCCTGATCAGCGCTTTGCCGTCACACACCCGAGGTGGGAGCCGAATGCCTGAATAGGGCACGTTCGGACCTGTGCGGGGGGTGCTTGGTAACAGGCATCCCTACCGCGAACAGTGGTTCTGCGGCTGCGAGTACTTCCAGCATGAGCTGCCGTGCGATCCCAACTCGCTGACGCGCTGGCGCAAGCGGCTCGGACCCGAGGGACTGGAGACGCTGCTGGCCACCACCATCCAGGCCGGACTGGAGAGCGGCGCCGTGCGGCCCTCGAGCCTGGAGCGGATCAGCGTCGACACCACGGTGCAGCCCAAGGCGATCACTCATCCCTCTGATGCCAAGCTGTACCTGAAAGCCCTGCAGGCTCTGGTGCGGCAGGCCAAGAAGTGCAGTCTCGATCTGCGTCAGGCCCACACCCGGCTGGCCAAACGGGCGGCCGTGCAGGTGGGCCGCTATGCTCATGCGCGGCAGATGCCGCGCATGCGGCGCGAACTGAAGCGGCTGAAGACCTATCTCGGGCGGGTCTGCCGCGATGTCGCCCGCAAAGTCGCCGCGGATGAGGGCCTCGCCCTTCGCTTTGCACGTCTGCCGGGCCTGACGGAGCGCCTACTGCCCCAGGAGCGCACGAGCAAGAAAAAGCTCTACAGCCTGCATGCGCCCGAGGTGGTGTGCATCGCCAAAGGCAAGGCGCATCGCCCGTACGAGTTCGGCAGCAAGGTTGCGGTGGCGGTGACCAACCGGGAGGGCTTCGTGCTGGCCTCCAAGGCGCTGGAGGGCAATCCGTATGACGGCCATACGCTCAGCACGACGAGAGGATCAAGTCGTGGCCATGACGGACATGGAGCCCGCGCGTATCTACGTCGACCTGGGCTATCGCGGGCACGACTATGTGCACAAGGAGCGCGTGTTCATCGCCCGACAGCGGCGGGGGCTGACGCCCACGATTAAGCGGGAGCTGAGACGCCGGTCGGCAATCGAGCCGATGATCGGGCACATGAAGCAGGATGGGCGGCTGGGACGCAATCACCTGCTCGGGGCAGCCGGCGATGCAATCAATGCCCTGCTCGTGGCCGCCGGACATAACCTGCGCCTGATCCTGAACTGGCTCAGGCTTTTTGTGGCTTGGCTTCTGGCAGCCCTGATGGGTTCATCGTGCAACCGGATACGTCGCAGGTTGCCTGAAATCCAGCACCAGCCTCGTGCCGCCGCATTATTCAGGGCCGACCAAGTACCCTGGCGGTAAAGCCAGCCGTCGCCGCCTCTCGTTCCGAATAAAATCGGTCAACTCATTCTACACCTCAGGGAGAAGAAACAGATATTTATTTATCGCCTGCTCACCAAGCGTGGTATTATTCTTGGATTTCGAGAGCCGAAAACTTGTCCTAAGGACACGCGCTATGAGGAAGTCCGTTCTCTTAATCGGCGCTGCCGTCCTGTCATTCGGGGTTGCAGCAGTGCACGAGGCTCAGGCCCAGCCCCATTGGCGTGGCGGTGGGATTCATCGCGATGGATGGCACGGCGGCGGCTGGCGAGGTGGAGGGTATGGTGGCGGCTGGCATTACAGGGGCGGTGGCGGCGCTGTTGCGGCTGGCCTGATCGGGGGAGCCCTCATTGGAGGCCTGATCAGCTCCGCGGCTGCGGCTCCCTACTACGGCTATGGCTATGAGTATCCCTACAACTATCGCTATGCCCCGACCTATCCGTATGCAGGCGTCTCCTATGGCACTGGCTACTACGGCTCCCCCTGTTACGTAACAGGCGGTTGACTGCTTGGACGACCCGCTCGTGCTCCTTCTCCGAAAACGGACTGATGTCATGCATCTCCAGGCTGTTCAGGCCCTCAATGGCCAGCCAGCCCACCAGCGCCGCGTCCAGATCGTCCGATGTGACTTTCAGGTTCTCCAGGGTCGCCTTGATGACCTCGCGCACGGGATCTAGCAGGTGCGGGTTCTCGGCTGAGGCAGCCAGCATGCCATTGGCGACCTCCTTCGTCCTACCCTGGCGCAGCTTGAGCAGGGCGGCCGTGCACAGGCGTGCTTCCAGGTTATGTCCCGGCTCAGCCTGACCTCGGAGCGCCTCCCGCTCCGCTGAAACCTCGTCAACGAGGCGCTGGATCATGGCCTGAAGCAGCGCTTCCTTGGTGGGAAAGTTGTAGAGAAGCCCACCCTTGCTGAGCCCAGCGCGCTCGGCCACGGTGTCCAGCGTCAGCCGTCCCGAACCCACCTCACTCACAAGCTCCGCCGCCGCATCGAGAATCCTCTCGCGGGAACTCTTCCGGCCTCGAACACGTCCCGACATCGCTATCCTTGCGCTAAACCGTCTGGCCGAAATACATCCGCCATATCAGCGCCCAGCCTTTCAGCGTCAAGACGAGAGCATGACCACGCCAAGGGGCTCGGCGTGGTTCTCTCTTGATGTCGAGGCCAGGCTTAAGAGGAATAGGTTGGAATGTATTCTCGCTAATACGCAGGGCTGCCATGGCAAAGTGAGTCATTAGGCTGCGCCAAAAAGTGATCTGCTGTGGGAACCGGATCGATCCGTTGGGGTTTACGGCTGGGCAGTATGCCCTCCCAGCCATCCATTGCTCCTAACCTGACTCTTTGAATCGTGCCCTTATGAAGCAATTTGTCTCTCACCGGCCGCAGGCCATTGATCTTTGGCTGACGGCCGCCGCGGCTTCGGCGGCGATTGCCGTCATCAGCCTGTGCGCTCAGTTACCGTAGGAAGGCTCCTCGACAGTCTTGCGATGCGGTGACCTCGGCAATCTCACGTGTCATCGATCAAGCGTAAGCGCGCAAATCTCCGCACCTTTTCATGGCTGATGCAGTGACGGAGTCTGTGTCCGCAATGGAGGCTGCGGACGCAATGACAGTGAATAGCGCGGACATTCCGGGTCAGCTGAGGGTCGTCAGG
>NZ_JAAAXJ010000024.1 GCF_009910705.1 Microvirga arsenatis | reverse complement strand
ATGCTGAGCGACTACCGGGAGCCGCGCACGCCCGAGCGCATGGCCGCGGCCCTGCGCAGCCTCTCCTCGCAGCCCAAGCCGTCGGAGGTGGTCATCCCAGGCCTCCTCGACGGACTTGACCGGGTGCAGGAGCGGCTTAAGGCTCTCGTGGAGACCAGGGCCCCGTTCGCGCCTGCCTACCATCAGGCCGCCGAGTAAGAAGACGAATGCTTCCTTCGAAGACAGCCCGACGCATCGCGGTCGTCGTGAAAGGCTATCCGCGCCTGTCCGAGACCTTCATCGCGCAGGAGGTCCTCGCCCTCGAACAGCGCGGCCTGAACCTCGAGATCTGGTCCCTGCGCCACCCGACCGAGCGCGCGGTGCATCCCATGCACAAGGCGATCAAGGCGCCCGTCGCCTACCTGCCGGAATATCTCTACGAGGAGCCCCTGCGGGTGCTGCGGGGAGCGGTCTGGAGCCTGAGGCAGAAGGGCTTTGCGGCGACGATCCGGGCCTTCTGGCGCGACCTGAAGCGCGATTTTTCGGCCAACCGGGTGCGCCGCCTCGGCCAGGCCTTCGTCATGGCGCGCGAGATGCCCGCGGAGGTTCGGCACCTGCACGTCCATTACCTGCACACGCCCGCCTCCGTCGTGCGCTACGCCGCCCTCCTGACAGGCCGCAGCTGGACCTTCTCGGCCCATGCGAAGGACATCTGGACCACGCCCGACTGGGAGAAGCGCGAGAAGATGGCGGAGGCGCTGTGGGGCGTGACCTGCACGGCGCAAGGGGCCGCCCATCTCCAATCCCTGTCGCGGCCCGAGCAGGTCACGCTCGTCTATCACGGGCTCGACCTCTCCCGCTTCCCGGCAGCGCCCGAGAGCCGCCTCCTGCGGGACGGCTCCGATCCGCTCGATCCGGTGCGGATCGTTTCCGTCGGGCGCGCGGTGGCGAAGAAGGGATACGGCGATCTCATCCGGGCTCTCGCCGCCCTGCCGCAGGACCTGCACTGGCGCTTCGCCCATGTGGGCAGCGGCGAGCTGCTGAATGCCCTCAAGGCCCAGGCCAAGGATGCCGGCATCGCCGACCGGGTGGCCTTCCTCGGCTCCAAGGCGCAGCCCGACATCATCGCCCTCCTGCGCGAAGCGGACCTCTTCGTCCTGCCGTCGAAGGAGGCGAAATCGGGCGACCGGGACGGGCTGCCGAACGTGATCATGGAAGCCGCGAGCCAGGGGCTTGCCATCATCGCAACCGATTTCGCCGGCATCCCGGAATTCATCCGCAGCGACGTGGAGGGGCATCTCGTCCCGCCGGGCGACTGGGAGGCGTTGTCCAACGCCCTCAACATGCTGGTCCGCGACCCGGAGAGGCGCAAAGCTCTCGGCTCCGCCGCCTTCGCGCGCCTGCGCCGCGACTTTTCCATGGAAGGCGGCATCGACATTCTGGAGGCGCGCCTGCGCGCCGCGATCGACAGCCCTGCCAGAGAGCCGGAGCGGGTGTGAGCACCGCGCGGCCCGTTGCGTTCTACGCCCCCCTGAAAAGCCCGAACCATCCCCTGCCCTCGGGCGACCGCACCATGGCGCGCCTGCTGATGAAAGCCCTCGACCGCGCAGGCTTCCGGCCCGAGCTCGCCAGCGAGCTGCGCAGCCTCGACAAGGCCGGCGACCGGCAGCGCCAGGAGGCGATCCGGCAGACGGCCGAAGACGAGGCCTCGCGCCTCATCGCGCATTACCGGGCGCTGCCGGAGAGCAGCCGCCCCCGCCTGTGGTTCACCTACCATGTCTACTACAAGGCGCCGGACTGGATCGGGCCCCGGGTCGCCGAAGCGCTCGGCATCCCCTACGCCGTCGCGGAAGGGTCCCGGGCGGCAAAGCGCGCGGGAGGGCCGTGGGCGCTCGGGCACGAGGGAGCGGAGGCCGCCCTCGACCGGGCCGACGCGGTTTTCGTCATGACGCGCCACGACCGGGAGGCCCTCGAAGCGGCCCGCCCGGACCGGCAGGCGCTCATCGACCTGCCGCCCTTCCTGGATCTGGAGGACTGGCCCGCGCCTGAGGCAATCCCTTCCCGTGCGAGCGAAGCGCGGCTTCTCACGGTGGCGATGATGCGCCCCGGCGACAAGCTCGCCTCCTACCGCATCCTCGCCGCCGCTCTCGATGCCATCGCCCATCTGCCCTGGACCCTCGACATCGTCGGCGATGGCGAAGCCCGCGCGGAGGTGGCAAGCCTCTTCGCGGCCCATGCCCATCGCGTGCGCTTCCACGGGCAGATGGACAGCGCCGGCCTCCGGGCGCTCTACGGGTCCGCCGACCTCTTCGTGTGGCCCGCGGTCAACGAAGCCTACGGCATGGTGCTGCTGGAGGCCCAGGCCATGGGCTGCCCGGTGGTTGCGGGCGCCTATGGCGGCGTGGCGAGCGTGGTGCGGCACGGCGAAACGGGATGGCTGACGACACCCGGCGACGCCGCCGCATTCTCCGATGCCGTGGCCGGGCTGCTGCGCGACCGGAAGCGGCTGCTGAGCCTCGGCCTGCATGCCTGCGACTTCGTCAGGCAGGAGCGCGATCTCGAGAGCGCCGCCCTCCGCCTGCGCCATGCGCTCGACCCGCTCACGCGCTAGGTTGCTCCCATGAGTCTGCGCGTTCTCATCGCCGTCACCCACCTTCTCGGAGCAGGCCACCTGACGCGGGCGGCCGCCCTCGCCCGCGGCTTCGCCCGTGCGGGCCACGCGACCACCCTCGTGTCGGGCGGAACTCCTGCCCGCCTGAACGATCTCGACGGCGCCCGCGTCGTCCAGCTGCCGCCCGTGCGCACGGCAGGCACGGACTTCAGGACCCTGCTCGACGAAAATCTCGCCCCCGTCGACGACGCTTATCTCGCCCGGCGCAGAGACCTGCTGCTCGACACCCTGAGGTCCACGCGCCCCGACATCCTCATCACCGAGCTCTTTCCGTTCGGCCGCCGCGTTCTGGCCGCCGAGTTCGACGCCCTGCTCGAAGCGGCTCGGGGCCTGTCCCCGCATCCGCTCGTGCTGTGCTCGATCCGCGACATCCTCGTGGCCTCCTCCAAGCCCGAGCGGATCGAGGAGACGCATGCGCGCCTGCTGCGCGACTACGACGCCGTTCTCGTGCACGGGGATCCCGGGTTCCTCCCGCTCGAGGCGTCGTGGCCGGTGAACGAGCGGATCGCACCGCTCATCCGCTACACCGGCTATGTGGACGAGAGCGAGGAGTCCGTGCCGGCGGCCGAGCGGCGCGGGATCGTGGTGTCGGGCGGGTCGAGCGCGGCAAGCCTGCCCCTCTACCGCGCGGCCATCGAGGCATCGCGGATCGTGATCGACCGGCCCTGGCACGTTCTCGTCGGGCGCGGGGTCGCGGAAGCGGAGTTCGCGACCCTGCAGGCCACCGCCCCGTCCCATGTCATCGTGGAGCGGGCCCGGCCCGACTTCCGGCATCTGCTCGCAGGGGCCGAGCTGTCGGTCAGCCAGGCCGGCTACAACACGGCGGTGGACCTGCTGCGCTGCGGCGCAAGGGCCATTCTCGTCCCCTTCGAGGCCGGACAGGAGACGGAGCAGCGCCTTCGCGCCGAGCGGCTGAAGGCGCGGGGCTTTGCGGAGATCGTCCCCGAGGACGAGCTTTCGCCGGAGCGTCTCGCGGAGGCGATCCGCCAGCGGCTGGGGCAGCCCCCGCCCCCCTCTCTGTCCATCCCCACCGACGGCGTTCGGCAAAGCGTCGCGCTCGCGGCCGGTCTGGTGCGCCCTGGGCCCGCCCTGCATCGATCCATCGACTGGCGCCCCCTCGACGAGGCTCTGGAACGAGCCGGGGATCGGGGCTTCTCCCTCGGCTTCTGGTGGCGCGACGACGATGCGGCAGCCGAAACGCCCCAGCTCGACCGGCTTCTGCGGCTCGCCCGCCGCTACGAGGCCGGGATCGGCCTCGCCGCCATCCCGGCGACGATCCGGCCCTCGCTGGCCGCCCGCCTGGCCGAGGAGGAAGGAGCCTTCGCCCTGGTGCATGGCTGGAGCCATGCCAATCATGCCCCCGAAGGCGAGAAGAAGGCCGAGTTCGGGTCTCACCGGGATGTGGCGATCATGGCCGCGGAAGCGGAGCGCTCCCTGCAGGCGGCCCGCGCGAGCCTCGGCGCCCGGCTCCTGCCCGTCTTCGTGCCGCCCTGGAACAGGATTGCGAAGGAACTCGTGCCCGTCCTGCCGCGCCTGGGCTTTGCCGGCCTGTCCACCTTCACCGACCGAACAAGGGCCCGCCCTGCGGAAGGGCTCGTCCAGGTCAACACCCACGTCGACCCCATCGACTGGCATGGGACCCGCAGCCTCGCCGAGCCCGAGCGGATCGTGGCGAGCCTCGCCCGGGCCGTCGAGCGGCGGATCGCGGCCACGGCGGACAGGGATGAGCCCATCGGCTTCCTGACTCACCATCTCGTCCACGACGAGGTCATCTGGTGGTTATGCGAAAAGCTTATCGCTCACCTGGCCGCCAGAAACATCCGCTTCCTGCCGCCGGATGCGTGCTTTGGAATGGAAACAAGATTGCAATTGCGATCTAATGAGATCTGATGCGTTATGCTCATAGGTCTGGAGGAGCATATGGAAGCGCCACTCCTGTCGGTTCGCCAGCTGACGGTGGATTTCAGCACCGATGCCGGAGACTTCCGCGCGGTGGACGGCCTCACCTTCGACATTCCGAAGGGCAGGACCGTGGCGCTCGTCGGCGAATCCGGATCGGGCAAGTCGGTGACGGCCCAGGCCATTCTCCAGATCCTCTCGAACAAGGCCCGGATCGCGGGCGGCTCCATCCTCTTCAACGATCCCTCGGGCGGGCAGAGCGTCGACATCGCGGCGCTGAAGCCGGAGAGCGATGCGATGCACGGACTGCGCGGCGGGCGCATCGCGATGATCTTCCAGGAGCCGATGACGTCCCTGTCGCCGCTCCACACCATCGGCGACCAGATTTCCGAGGCCCTGATGATCCACGCCAGGGTGGATCAGGAAAAGGCCAACCGGCGGACCATGGAGGTGCTCGCCCGGGTCGGCTTTCCCGACCCGAAGCGCGCCCTGCGGACCTACCCGTTCGAGCTGTCCGGCGGCCTGCGCCAGCGCGCCATGATCGCCATGGCGCTCATCACCCGCCCTGCGCTCCTGATCGCCGACGAGCCGACGACGGCCCTCGACGTGACCACGCAGGCGCAGATCCTCGACCTCATCAAGGAACTCCAGGCCGAGACGGGCATGTCGGTGCTGCTCATCACCCACGATCTCGGCGTCGTGGCGAACGTGGCCGACGAGGTGGTGGTCATGTATCGCGGGCGGGTCATGGAAGCGGGCTCCCGCGAGGAGATCTTCCGCAACGCCCAGCATCCCTACCTCCAGGCGCTGATGCGCGCCGTCCCCCGCTTCGCCATGGCGGAGAACGAGCGGCTGACCCCGATCCGCGAGGTCGGAAGCGCGAGCCTTGCCTCCGCCGGCGCGCCGGCGCGCCCCCAGCCGGCAGGCCCGATCCTGAAGGCCGAGCGCCTCACCAAGTGCTTCACGCTGCGCTCCGGCTGGTTCTCGGGCCGCACGCAGCAGATCCGCGCCGTCAGCGAGGTCGACCTCGCGCTTCCCGCGGGCCGGACGCTGGGGCTCGTGGGCGAGTCCGGCTGCGGCAAGACCACCGTGTCGAAGATGATCATGCGGGCGATCACGCCCGATTCCGGCCGGGTGCTGTTCGACGACGGCACCGGCCCCAGGAACGTGCACGAGCTGGACGGCGATGCGCTCACCGCCTACCGGCGGTCCGTGCAGTTCATCTTCCAGGATCCGTTCTCGTCGCTCAACCCGCGGATGACGGTGTACGAGATCCTCACCGAGCCCCTGCGCATCCACGACATCGGCACGTCGGACGAGCGCTACGAGCGCGCAAAGCAGCTGCTCGACATGGTCGGCCTCGACCAGCGTTCGCTGCGCCGCTATCCGCACTCCTTCTCCGGCGGCCAGCGCCAGCGCCTCGGCATCGCCCGCGCCCTCGCCCTCGAGCCCCGGGTGCTGCTCTGCGACGAGCCGGTTTCCGCCCTCGACGTGTCGGTGCAGGCGCAGGTGCTCAACCTGCTCAAGGACCTGCAGGCGGCGCTCGGCCTGTCCTATCTCTTCGTGTCGCACAACCTCGCCGTGGTGGATTACATCGCCGACACCATCGCGGTGATGTGCCGGGGCTACATCGTCGAGGAGGCGCCGAAATCGTCCCTCTTCCGCAACCCGGTCCATCCCTACACCCAGGCGCTTCTTGCCGCGGTTCCGGACCCGGACATCGACCGGCCGCTCGACTTCGCCAAGCTGCGGGCCGGCCGCTTCTCGCATCCCTCCGAATGGCCGGAGCCTTTCCGCATCGAGCCCGGCGGGTACGGGGCCATGAAGGAAATCGAGCCCGGCCACAAGGTCCGACTGGGATCGCCGGCAGCGCGGGAGGCTGCGTGATGACGCACACGATCCGAAACCTCTCCTCCGCATTGGCCCTTGCCGCTGCGCTCCTGGCGCCGCCGGCCTGGGGGCAGGACTACAAGGAGCCGCCCTTCTTCGGGAACCTGCCGAAGGACAAGAAGCTGCCGCCCATCGCCGAGCGGCTTCCGAAAACGCCCATCGTGGTCAACACCTCGGGCCAGTACGGCGGGGAGATCGTGACCCTGGTGCCGCGCCCGCGCGACATCCGCTACATCTCGACCTACACCTATACCCGCCTCGTGGGCTACGACAGGAGCCTGAACCTGCAGCCCGACATCCTCGAAAAGTTCGAGAACGAGGACGACCGGATCTTCACCTTCACTCTGCGCGAGGGCCACCGCTGGTCCGACGGCTCGCCCTTCACCGCGGAGGACTTCCGCTACTACTGGGAGGACGTGGCGCAGAACCTGGATCTCTCCCCCGCCGGCCCTCCGGAATTCATGCTGGTGGACGGCAAGCCGCCGCGGTTCGAGGTTCTGAACGAGCGCACGGTTCGCTACACCTGGGACAAGCCGAACCCCCGCTTCCTGCCGCAGCTCGCCGGCCCGCTCGATCCCGGGATCTACCGCGCCTCGGCCTATCTCAAGCAGTTCCATGCCAAGTATGCCGACAAGGCTGCGCTGGAGGAGAAGGCCAAGCAGCAGAAGCTGAAATCCTGGGCGGCGCTCCACAACCGCATGGACGACATGAAGGAGCAGACCAACCCGGCCCTGCCGACCCTCATGCCCTGGCGCGTGACGAATGCGGCCCCTGCCAACCGCTTCGTCTTCGAGCGCAATCCCTATTACCATCGCGTCGATGCGCAGGGGCAGCAGCTGCCCTATGTGGACCGGATCCTCATGGACGTGTCGGCGAGCGGCCTCTTCGCCGCCAAGGCCAATGCGGGCGAGGAGGACCTCCTGTTCCGCGGCCTGTCCATGGGCGACATTCCCGTGCTCAAGGAAGGAGAGAAGGCGAAGGGCTACACCACCCTGCTCTGGCCCTATGCGCGCGGCACGGAGCTCGCGCTCTACCCCAATCTCAATGCGGTCGATCCGGTCTGGCGCCGGCTCAACCGGGACATCCGGTTCCGCCGCGCCCTGTCGCTCGGCATCGACCGCCGCACGCTGAACAACGCCCTGCTCTTCGGCCTCGGCACGGAAGGCAACAACACCGTGGTGGCGGAAAGCCCCCTCTTCTCTCCCGAGCTGCGCACCGTCAACGCCACCTACGACCCGGCGGAAGCCTCGCGCCTGCTCGACGAGATCGGGCTGACGGAGCGCAACGGCGCCGGCATCCGCCTGCTGCCCGACGGACGCGAATTGGAGATCATCGTCGAGACCGACGGCGAGAGCAGCCTCGTGGTGGATGGCCTCACCCTGATCGGCGAGTTCTGGCGCGAGATCGGCGTTCGCCTCTTCGTGAAGCCGCAGGACCGCACGGTGCTGCGCAATCGCTCCTATGCGGGCTTGACCGTGATGGTGGCCGCGCCCGGCCTCGACAATGCGATCCCGACCGCCATCATGCCGCCGACCGAACTCGCGCCGATGCGCCAGGACAACTACGCCTGGCCGAAATGGGGCCAGTATGTGGAGACCAAAGGCAAGAACGGCGAACGTGTGGACATTCCGGAGGCCGAACGCCTCCTCAAGGCTTACGAGACCTGGATGAACACCGGCAACCGCGACGTTCAAAGGGCGGCATGGCGCGAGATGCTGCAGAACCATGCCGAGAACCAATGGACCATCGGCACGGTCGCCGGCGCCCTGCAGCCCATCGTGGTGAAGAACGGCCTGCATGGCCTTCCCGCCAAGGCGCTCTACAGCTGGGAGCCGACGGCGATGCTCGGGATCTACCGGCTCGACGAGATCTACTGGAACAGAGCCGCCGTCAAAGAGGCCCGTCGATGATCCGCTTCCTGTTGCGTCGCATCGTCACCATGGCGGTGACCCTGCTGATCATTTCGGCGCTGGTGTTCTTCATCATCAAGCTGCCGCCGGGCGACTTCCTGACCAATCAGATCGCCGAGCTGCGCGCCCAGGGCGAATCCGCCTCCGTCGCCAAGGCGGAGTTCCTCATCAAGCAGTACGGGCTCGACAGGCCGGTGTGGCAGCAATACCTCGTCTGGCTCGGGGTGATGCCGGGGCCCAACGGCTTCTCGGGCCTGCTGCAGGGCGACTGGGGCTGGTCCTTCGAATACGACAAGCCCGTGGTGGAGGTGGTGGGCGACGCGCTCTGGCTGACGCTTCTCGTCAACTTCGCGGTGGTGATCTTCATCCATCTGATCGCGATCCCGATCGCCATCTACTCGGCCACGCGGCAATATTCCATCGGCGATTACTTCGCGACCTTCATCGGCTATATCGGCCTTGCGACGCCCAGCTTCCTGCTCGCGCTGATCCTGCTCTATTACATGAACCGCTGGTTCGGCATCTCCATCGGCGGGCTCTACGATGCGCAATATGCGGGCGAGCCCTGGACCTGGCCCAAGATCCAGTCGCTGCTCTCGCATCTCGTGGTGCCCACCGTCGTGATCGGGCTCGGCGGCACGGCGGCGATGATCCGGCGCATGCGCGCCAATCTCCTCGACGAGCTCGGCAAGCAGTACTACGTCACCGCGAAGGCGAAGGGCCTCGGACCCACCAAGGCGCTGCTGAAATATCCCTTCCGCATGTCGCTCAACCCCTTCATCGCCGATATCGGCAACCTGCTGCCGCATCTCGTGTCGGGCTCGGTGCTGGTGTCGCTGGTCCTGAGTCTTCCCACGGTCGGGCCGATCCTGCTGAACGCCCTGAAGAGCCAGGACCAGTTCCTCGCCGGGTTCATCCTCATGTTCGTGGCCGTGCTCACCGTCGTCGGCATGCTGATCTCCGACCTGCTGCTCGCCTGGCTCGATCCGCGGATCCGGATGGGGGGCGGACGATGAACACAGCCGTCACGGCCAAGCGCCACTACGTCGATCCGGCCCCCTTCGATCCCGGCACCACCGAGCCGGTGGGCACCGGGAGCGAGAGCTTCTACCGGGCCTCGTCCTGGCAGCTGATCTGGTGGAAGTTTCGCCGGCACAGGGTGGCTCTCGCCGCGGCCTTCGTGCTCCTGTTCTTCTATGCCCTCGTACCCTTCGTCGAGGTGATCGCCCCCTACAACCAGACGAAGCGGCACGGCGATTTCCTCTATGCGCCGCCCCAGGGCATCCACCTGATGCACGAGGGGCGGCTCATGCGTCCCTTCGTCTATCCCTATACCTACAGCTTCGACCTGGAGAACTTCCGGCGCGTCTACACCCTCGACACGTCGAAGCCTCAGCCCATCCGGTTCCTCTGCCGCGGCGATGCCTACGAGTTCTGGGGCATGTGGCAGACGGACCTCCACCTGTTCTGCCCGCCGGAGGGCGGCACGATGTTTCTGCTCGGCACCGACAGGCTCGGGCGCGACCTGCTCTCGCGCATCATCTACGGCGCGCGGATCTCGCTCACCATCGGCATCGTCGGCATTGCCGTGTCCTTTGCGCTGGGGCTCTTCTTCGGCGGGCTGGCCGGCTATCTCGGCGGCTGGGTCGATCACGTGATCCAGCGCATGATCGAGATCCTGCGTTCGCTTCCGGAGCTGCCCCTGTGGCTTGCGCTCTCGGCGGCGCTGCCGCCGAACTGGAGCCCGATCCTCGTCTTCTTCGGCATCACGATCATTCTCGGCCTCCTCGACTGGCCGGGGCTGGCCCGCGCCGTGCGCTCGAAGCTGCTCTCGCTGCGCGAGGAGGATTTCGTGAAGGCGGCGGAGCTGATGGGAGCCTCCAAGCAGCGCATCATCGCGCGCCACCTGATCCCCAACTTCATGAGCCACCTGATCGCCTCGGCAACGCTCTCGATCCCGTCCATGATCCTCGGCGAGACCGCCCTCTCCTTCCTCGGATTGGGCCTGCGCCCTCCCGTGACGAGCTGGGGCGTGCTGCTCAACGAGGCGCAGAACCTCGCGGCCGTGCAGCTTCACCCGTGGCTGCTCTTCCCGATGGTGCCTGTGGTGATCGTGGTTCTCGCCTTCAACTTCATGGGCGACGGCCTGCGCGACGCGGCGGATCCGTATCACTAGAGCTGTTTCCATTGACATGGAATCAGCTCTTGTCTTGGCTTGCCGCAATTTTGACGGCGAACCGGGTCCACTTCGCCGAGAGATGCTCTAGGCATCAAAGCTGTTGTCCTCGGCCTAAGGGAATGCGAGACATCCTGCTGCGATGACGTTGGCAGAGGTGTTCCGTGGCCGAGTACCGGATTGATGCATCCCCCAAGACCGTTCACTGGGGCTATTTCGACGCGGGCATTCCCCCGCTCATCACGGTGGATTCAGGCGACACGGTCACGATCTCGACCATCTCCGGCAGCCCGGAGGCGATGCCGAAGCCTCCCTTCGCGATCCCTGAGGCGCTCGCGGCCGTGCATGCGGCGCAGCGCCCCAAGCTGCCGGGCCATATCTGCACCGGCCCGGTGGCTCTGCGGGGCGCGAAAGCAGGCCAGGTGCTCGAGGTCCGCATCCGGGACATCCAGCTGCACTATGACTGGGGCTACACCTATGTGGCGCCGCAAAAGGGTGCGCTGCCCGACGATTTCGACGAGATGCACCTCATGCACATTCCGCTCGACCGCGAGCGCATGACAGGCCGCATGCCCTGGGGGCTGGAGCTGCCGCTAAAGCCCTTCTTCGGGGTGATGGCCGTCGCGCCGCCCGCCGCCTGGGGCAGCGTGAGCACGCTCCCGCCGCGCCGCAACGGCGGCAATCTCGACAACAAGGAGCTGGTGCCGGGCACGATTCTCTACCTGCCGATTCACGTGGACGGCGCCCTCTTCTCCGTCGGCGACGGACACGGCGTCCAGGGCGACGGGGAGGTCTGCGTCACCGCCATCGAGACCGGGCTGATCGGCACCTTCGAGCTGCACCTGCGCGAGGACATGCATCTCGCCTGGCCCATGGCCGAGACGCCGACGCATGTCATGACCATGGCCTTCGATCCGGATCTTGACGATTGCGTCGTCATCGCCCTGCGAAGCATGATCGATCTCGTCGTCGCCCGCACCGGCATCACGAAGGCTGAGGCCTATGCCCTGTGCAGCCTCGCGGCTGATCTGCGCATCACGCAGGTGGTCAACGGCAACAAGGGCGTCCACGTGATGCTCGACAAGAGCCTGCTGCAGAAGGCGCAGCGCTAGAGCTGTTTCCATTGGCATGGAATCATCTCTTTTCTTGGCGTGCCGCATTTTTGACGGCGAACCGGATCCACTTCGCCGAAAAATGCTCTAGAGCGGTTTGTCGCCATTTCGGGCGGAAAACCGGTTTCCACTTTTCCTGAAAGGGCTCTAAGCGCCCCCAGGCGGCGGCTCGTCTCCGAAGATCGAGCGGCCGCCATAGGCATGCGACTTCGCCGTCTCCCGCCTGACATGCTCCTCCACGTCGGGGCCTGTGGCATGGCGTTCGAGGGCGCGGGCCTGATCGTCGAGGCGCTTGAGGGCGAAAAGCTCCTCCTGCTGCCCGAGCTTCGCCTTCCGGACGGCGGATTTCAGCACGCGGATCGTCTCGTCATAGACCCGCACCGGCACCGGATAGGGATGCCGGTCCTTGCCGCCATGGGCGAAGGAGAAGCGCGCGGGATCGCTGAAGCGGCACGGCGTGCCGTGCACGACCTCCGCCACCATGGCGAGGGCCTCCACCGTGCGCGGTCCCACGCCGGGCGTGAGCAGCAGATCGGGAAAATCCTCAGGGCCGCGATCGGCTGCCGCCGCAAGACTTCCATGAAGCCGCCGCAGCACCACGTCTTTCGAGCGAACGTCGTGATGCTCGGGCATCACCAGATGCGGCAGCAGGGGCTGCGGCGCCGGATCCGCCCGGCGCTCTTCGAGGGCCAGGAACTTTCGGGCGACGCCGTCAGGTCCGAGCGAGTCCAGAAGCTCGATCTGCGCCCTGCGCGAGGCCGCGGCCCGCCGGTCGGTGAGGTTGACGATGGTGCCCTGTCCTTTGCCGTCGATGGCCGTGTGCGGCTCCTCCACGAAGCTGTCGAGATCCTCCGAGAGCCAGTGGTAGCGGCGCGCCTGACGGCGGCCGTCATTCATGCCCTGCTGCACGACCGCCCATTTACCGTCGTCGGTGACGATGAAGCCGTGGAGATAGAGGTCGAACCCGTCCTGGATCGCCGCGCTGTCCACCTTCGCCACGAGGCGGCTTGCCTTCGCGAGGGCCGCGCCGTCGAAGCCCACACGCTCACCGATGGCGACGAGTTCGTGCGGCGTCTGCCGCGAGTGCTTCCCGCGTCCGCCGCAGACGTGGATGCCGAGCTCCTTCGACAGCGGCGTCAACCCACGCTTGAGGGCGCCGATCACGCTGGTGGTGATGCCGGAGGAATGCCAGTCCATCCCCATGACTGCGCCGAAGGACTGGAACCAGAAGGGATGGGCGAGCCGTCGCAGCAGCTCGTCCCGCCCGTAATGGTGCACGATCGCCTCGCTGACCACCCCGCCGAGCCGCGTCATGCGGTCCGCCAGCCATTTCGGCACATGGCCGGAATGCAGCGACAGATCGGCGCTTCCGGCGCGCTTGGCCATAAGGTGGAATCTCCACGAACTGAGTGATGCAGCAGATCCTATGCCATAAGCTGCAAAGAAAAAGGCGCCCGGAGGCGCCTTCTTTTGTTCTTATGCCTTACCGGCGGCGGGGGCTCTTTTCGAGCCAGGCCACCTGGGCTCCGTCGCTCCGGCCGCCGGAGTGCCGTTGCGCCTGGCCTGCAGGCTTCTGCCCTTGGGCCGACCGCTGGCCCTGCGCGGGGCGTTGCCCCTGTGCGGGACGCTGCTGGTTGCCCGCCGCATGACCAGCCTGGGGCTGACCGTTGCCGGCAGGCTTGCCGCCGCGGCCGCGGCGGCGCTTCGGCCCCTTGTCCGCATTGGGATCGGCGCTGCGCGGCTGGCCGTGGCCCTGGTGGCCGCGCGCATGAGGAGCCGGGCGGCCCCGCTGCGGCTCACGACGCTCGGAAACCTCGCCGGCCGCCGGAGCGGAAGGAAGGCCCTCGGGCAGCGGCATGACCGGCACCTTGAGCCGGGTCAGCTTCTCGATGTCCTTCAGGTACGCCTTTTCCTCGTCGTTGCAGAACGAGATGGCGAGACCCGTCGCCCCCGCGCGGGCCGTGCGGCCGATGCGGTGAACGTAGGATTCCGGCACGTTCGGCAGGTCGTAGTTGATGACGTGGGACACGCCCTCGACGTCGATGCCGCGCGCGGCGATGTCGGTGGCGACCAGAACCCGGCACGTGCCGGCGCGGAAGGCTGCAAGCGCCTTTTCACGCTGCGGCTGGGACTTGTTGCCGTGGATCGCCGCTCCTGCGATGCCTGCCTTGTCGAGGCCGCGCACCACCTTGTCCGCGCCGTGCTTGGTGCGGGTGAAGACGAGGACGCGCTCGATCGACGGATCGCGCAGGAGCGTTTCGAGCAGCACCTGCTTGCGGTTCGTCGGCACGAAGATCACGCTCTGCTCCACGCGCTCGGCGGTGGTCGCCACCGGGGTGACGGCCACATGGGCCGGATTGCGCAGGAAGGCCTCGGCCAGGGTCGAGATCGTCTTCGGCATGGTGGCCGAGAAGAACAGGCTCTGGCGCTCCTTCGGCAGAAGGGTCACGATGCGCTTCAGCGCATGGATGAAGCCGAGATCGAGCATCTGGTCGGCCTCGTCGAGAACGAGGATCTCGATCTCACGCAAGGACAGGGCCCTGCGGTCGATGAGGTCGATCAGGCGGCCGGGCGTGGCGACGAGCACGTCGACGCCTTGGGCCAGCGCCTTCTCCTGGCGGGAGATGGTGACGCCGCCGAACACCACATCCGTGGTGAGGCGCAGGTTGCGGCCATAGGCCTTGAAGCTGTCGGCGATCTGGCTGGCGAGTTCCCGGGTCGGGCTGAGCACGAGCACGCGGGGGCTCTTGGGCTTGCGCGGCTTCGGGTTCGCGTTCAGGCGGTGCAGGATCGGCAGCGCGAAGGCGGCCGTCTTGCCGGTGCCGGTCTGGGCGATGCCGCACACGTCGCGGCCGTCCATGGCATAGGGAATGGTCTGGGCCTGGATCGGGGTGGGCTTCTCATAGCCTTCGGCCGCCAGGGCCTTCAGGATCGGCTGGGCCAATCCGAAATCGGTGAAGAGTGTCAAGGGAGGTGTATCTTTCGAACGGATGCGGTGAGCCGCAAAGCAGGTTCGGCTTCGAAAAAGCAAAGGCGCTTCAGGGCTCTGTAGGGAAACAGCCCGCGTGATGGGGCCGTCTTATGATGGAGCGATTGAAGAAGGGAACCGGGGTCTTCGCCATATCGCGAATATCCGTCACGCAGTCCCGCTCAAGCTGTCCAGTGTACCGGACGCCGTCGCCTGCTGTGCATATGGGGGCTAAAAACCTATCCGTCAACCTCAGGGAGTGACATAAAGCAAGAATGTCACCCTCCGGCCCCATGCCCTGGCGCGTCGTCTCGGCCCTTTCGATCACGCATCTGATCTCCTACGGGACGCTGTTCTATGCCTTCGCGCTCCTGATTGAGCCTATGGAGCGGGATCTCGGATGGTCGAAAACGGCGCTCACCGCCGCCTTCTCGCTCGCCCTCGTCTCCTCCGCCTTCTTCGCCGTACCCGTCGGGCGGCTGATCGACCGGGGCTACGGGCGGTGGGTGATGACCGGAGGCTCGGTGCTGGCCGCCCTCCTCCTCGTCCTCTGGGCCTTCACGGAGAGCTACCCCGGCTTCGTGCTGATCTGGATCGGCATGGGAGCCGCCACGAGCGCCGTGTTCTACGAGGCCGGCTTTGCGGTGCTCGCCCTCAACCTCGGCCTGTTGGCGCGGCGCGGCATCACCATCATCACCCTCGTGGCGGGGTTCGCCAGCACGGTCTTCATCCCCCTCCTCCACGTGGTGATCGATGCCTATGGCTGGCGCGGCTCGATCCTGGCGATGGCGGCCCTGAACCTGGGCATCTGCGCGGTGCTGCACGCCTTCAGCATCCCGGCCTCGCCGGAGCGGCCGAGGCACAGGGCAGCGGACAAGGCCACGCTTCCGGCCTCGAATCTGCACCGCGTGCTCGCCAACCCGGTATTCTGGCTCTTCGTCGCCACCAACATCCTGCAGGGCATCATCTCCACGGGCATCCCCGTGCACCTGATCCCGATCATGCTGGAACGGGGGTTCACCCTCGATGCGGCCGTGGCCGCCTATGCGGTGATCGGGCCGGCCCAGGTGGCGGCGCGCTTCCTCACCGGCTTCGGCGAGCGGGCCATGAGCCTGAGAGGGATCGGGGTCGCCACCATGGCGCTGAGCGCCCTCGCCTTCCTCCTGCTGCCCTTCATCCCGGCCGGATCCTGGCTGATCCTGGGATTTGCAGGCCTCTACGGCGCGGCCAACGGCATGATCACCATCGTGCGGGCGCTTCTCCCGCCGGAGCTGTTCGGGCGCGACGATTACGGCGCCATCCAGGGCATGATCGCGATGCCGGTCCGGATCGCCATGGCGGGCGCTCCCTTTGCCTTCGGCGCCCTGTGGGCTTGGCGGGGCAGCTACGACGCGGTGCTCTTCTCCTGCCTGGGGATGGCGCTGGGCTCGCTCGTCGCTTTCGTGCTAATCCTGGCGCTCGCCAAGGAGACCTGAACAGGGCCCAAAAATCGCTTGCCTTAGGCGGCTAAAGAAACCATGTGCAGGGCACCGGGACGGCCCGGGCTCAAGGAAAGACGCGTTCCGTGACGACAGTGACTGATCTTCTGATTGTGGGCGGCGGCATCAACGGCGCGGGCATCGCGCGCGACGCCGTGGGCCGGGGCCTCTCCGTCGTGCTCTGCGAACAGGGCGATCTGGCCGGCTACACCTCCTCCGCCTCCACAAAGCTGATCCACGGCGGCCTGCGCTACCTCGAATACTACGAGTTCCGCCTGGTGCGCGAAGCCCTGTTCGAGCGCGAGCGCCTGCTGGAATCGGCTCCCCACATCATCTGGCCCCTGCGCTTCATCCTGCCCCACGAGAAGGGCATCCGCCCGGCCTGGTTCGTGCGCCTCGGCCTCTTCCTCTACGACCATCTCGCCCCGCGCAAGAAGCTGCCGGGCACGGAAGGCATCAAGCTCACCAAGCACCCCGCCGGCCAGGCCCTGAAGCCGGGCTTCGACACCGCCTTCGTCTATTCCGACTGCTGGGTCGAGGACAGCCGCATGGTGGCGCTGAACGCGCTGGATGCTTTCGAGAAGGGGGCCGACATCCGGGTGCGCACCAAGCTCACCTCCGCCCGCCGCGACGGGCAGACCTGGATCGCCACCCTCCAGAACGTGGAGACGGGCGAGAGCCAGGAGGTGCGCGCCAAGGTCATCGTCAATGCGGGCGGGCCCTTCGTGGCGGACGTGCTCAACGCCAAGCTCGGCCTCAACACCCGCAAGAGCGTGCGCCTGGTGAAGGGCAGCCACATCGTGGTGCCCAAGCTCTTCGACACCAAGGAAGCCTTCATCCTCCAGAACACGGACAAGCGGATCGTCTTCGCCATTCCCTACCAGGAGAAGTTCACGCTCATCGGCACCACGGACATTCCGGTGGAAGCCGTGCCGGACAAGAAGGTCGAGATCAGCCCCGACGAGATCCAGTATCTCTGCAACGTCGTGAACCACTTCTTCAAGCGCCAGGTGACCCCGGCGGAGGTGGTCTGGACCTATTCCGGCGTGCGCCCCCTCTTCGACGACGGTTCCTCCAACGCCTCCGCCGTGACCCGCGACTACGTGTTCGACATGGACGCGCCGCAGGGGCAGGCGCCGGTGCTGTCGATCTTCGGCGGCAAGATCACGACCTTCCGCAAGCTCGCCGAGCATGCCCTGGAGGAGCTCAAGCCCTTCTTCCCGGCCATGAAGCCGGCCTGGACCGAAACGGCCAAGATGCCGGGCGGCGACATGCCGGATGCGGATTTCGACCGCTTCTTCGCTACCGTGCGCCAGCGCTGGCCCTTCCTGCCGGAACACCTCGCCCATCGCCTGGCCCGCTCCTACGGCACCCGCATGGAGGAGCTTCTGGGCCAGGCCCAATCCATGGCCGATCTCGGCGAGGATTTCGGCGCCGGCCTCACGGCGGCCGAGGTCGACTACCTGGCTCGCCGGGAATGGGCGCGCAGCGCCGAAGACATCCTCTGGCGCCGCTCCAAGCTCGGGCTCCATGTGCCGGTTGACGCTCCGGCCAAGATCGATGCCTACTTGGCCAGGAAGAATGCGGCCTCCGTCGCCGCGCAATAGGATTCGGGGAAGGACATGGCTCAGTACGTCGGCGCCATCGACCAGGGCACGACCAGCTCGCGCTTCATCGTGTTCGACAGGGCCGGGAGCATCGTCTCGGTCGGCCAGAGGGAGCACGAGCAGATCTACCCCAAGCCCGGCTACGTGGAGCACGACCCGCTCGAGATCTGGCGCAACACGCAGGCGGTGATCCAGGAGGCCCTGGCCAAGAAAGGGCTGTCGCCCCGCGATCTCGCCGCCATCGGCATCACCAACCAGCGCGAGACCACGCTGATCTGGGACCGGCGCACCGGCAAGCCCCTGCACAATGCCCTCGTCTGGCAGGACACCCGCGTCGACCCGATCGTCGAGGAATTCGCGAAGGACGGCGGCCACGACCGGCTGAGGGCCAAGACGGGCCTGCCGCTGGCAAGCTACTTCTCCGGGCTCAAGCTGCGCTGGCTCCTCGACAACGTGCCCGGCGCGCGGGAGAAGGCGGCGTCGGGCGATGTGCTGTTCGGCAATATCGACACCTGGCTGGTCTGGAACCTGACCGGCGGCGTCGATGGCGGCTGCCACATCACCGATGTGACCAATGCCAGCCGCACGCAGCTCATGAACCTGAGCACCCTCGACTGGGACGGGGAGATCCTGAGCCTCTTCGACATTCCGCGCGCCTGCCTGCCGCAGATCCGCTCGTCCAGCGAAGTCTATGGGGAAGCGACCGGCAATCTGGCCGGCGTTCCGATCGCCGGCATCCTCGGCGATCAGCAGGCGGCGCTCGTGGGCCAGGCCTGCTTCCGGCAGGGCGAGGCCAAGAACACCTACGGCACCGGCTGCTTCATGCTCATGAACACCGGCGAGACGCCTTACGTCTCGGAATGCGGCCTGCTCACCACGGTCGGCTACCGTTTCGGGCAGGGCAAGACCGTGTATGCGCTGGAAGGCTCCATCGCGATTGCCGGCGCCCTGGTGCAGTGGCTGCGCGACAATCTCGGGATGATCGAGAAGAGCTCCGACGTGGAGGCTCTCGCCCGCAGCGTGGAGGACAACGGCGGCGTGACCATCGTGCCCGCCTTCTCGGGCCTCTATGCGCCCCACTGGAACTCCCATGCCCGCGGGCTCATCGGCGGCCTGACCCGCTATGCCACCAAGGCGCATATCGCCCGCGCCGCCCTGGAGGCCACCGCCTTCCAGACCCGCGAGGTGCTCGAAGCCATGGCGAAGGACACCGGCATCGCCGTGCGGGAGCTGCGCACGGACGGCGGGATGGTGGTCAACGAGCTGCTGATGCAGTTTCAGGCCGATATCCTGGACGTGCCCGTGGTGCGCCCGAAGGTGATCGAAACCACGGCCCTCGGCGCCGCCTATGCCGCCGGCCTCGCAACCGGCTTCTGGAGCGGGACGGACGAGCTGGTGCGGAACTGGGCCGTCGACAAGCGCTGGACGCCGGCCATGGAGGCCACGCGGCGCGAGAGGCTGAACGCCGTCTGGAACAAGGCCGTGACCCGTTCCCTCGACTGGGCGGATTGATCGTCAGGAAGAAGGCAGGGCGCTCGCCCCGCCCCTCCTCCCCGTCACGCCTCTGGCAGCGCGGCTCGGATCCGGCCAGCGAAGTCCGCCAGGATTTCAGGCTTCTCCATCTGACCCGTATGGGGCTTGAGCGGCACGCCCTCGAAGCGCGGGATCACGTGGAAGTGGATGTGGAAGACCACCTGCCCGCCTGCGCTTTCGTTGAACTGCTGGATCGTCAGGCCATCGGCCGAGAGAGCGGCCTTGGCCGCCTTGCCGACCACCTGCACCGCCTTCGCCAGTTCGGCGAGATCGTCGGGCTCGATGTCGAGGAGATTGCGGGCCTTCGCCTTCGGGATGACGAGCACATGGCCGTCGCCGCGGGGCATGACGTCCATGAAGGCGAGAACGCGGTCCGTCTCGTACACCTTGTGGCACGGCAGCTCGCCGCGCAGGATCTTCGCGAACACGTTGTTGTCGTCGTAGGTCATTCCCGCCTCGTTCCTTCTGGCTTCCGATCTGCGCCCTTCCGGAAAAGAGCGCATGGGTGCTTATTATACCGGCGCGCCGAGGCAATCATCCCCGTTCCGACGCATCCTGGTTCCGCGCCCTCTTCAACGGAATCCTTCGCAGCGGGGCAGAGGTTCAACTACATACCTTGGGCAATTCCCTATTCGCAAATATAGCCCCGCTCTTCTTCTGTATCGAGGTAAGTACCCTTTTGGTTCTTATTCCCATTAGCCCCATTATTGCCACGTTTGATCTGTCGATCTCTTCGCAGGAGCGTAACAATTCGTGAAGGCTGAATATTTCCATAAAAATTTTTGCAAAGGTTCCCTCTTCATCATCGGAACCATCGATTCCGCGAGCGGTTGAAGAAGCACGAACACCATTGATAAGGAGGCATGAAATGGCGCCAGGTGGTTCGACCTCGAAGCGTGGCTTCGCGTCGATGGACTCTGACCGGCAGCGTGAAATCGCCAGCAAGGGCGGCAAGAGCGTTCCCGCCGAAAAGCGGTCCTTCTCGCAGGATCGCGAGCTTGCGTCCGAAGCTGGCCGCAAAGGCGGTCAGGCCTCGGGCAATACCCGCGGCAATCAGGAATAATTTGCTTTAACCTATAGGTTTAGGGGCCGCCCAGCGGCCCCTTTACTTTTGCGCCGGTGCCGGAAAAGCGCCGTCAGAACCTGAGGGTGGATCCGACCGGATTCGCCTGGGCCTCGATCGGAATCTCCTGCGGCACGGCGCAGCCGATCATCGCATGGAATTCGGCAAGGCTCGGAGGCTCGAAGCGGAGGTCTCCTCCGTCGATGTGCCGGACGAGTTCGCCCGCCAGTGCCGTCATGAAATCCAGGGATACGATCTCGAGGCACTGCGCAGCCTCGCGCACGACCGGGGAGTCGGGGTTTCGCGACGAGCCGATGAGGGAGATGAGGCAGTACTCGTCCAAGCTCGCATGCCGCGACCCCACCGGCCGATAGGCGAAAGGCCGCCCTCTCTGCCGGGTCAGGGCAAAGGCCAGCAGCAGCGCATCCGAGATGATGCTCTTGGCCGCCTCCGGCCTGGTATAAGCCGCCAGGGCCTGCTCGGGCCCGTCGAGGAGGCAGAGGTCGTACTGGTCCTCCAGCCGGTTCAGGCAACGAAAGACATCGACCACCGGCACGATGCTGGGGTGGAACAGCACCGCGACCGGATTGGAGGCGGCCAGGGGCAGCTGGGCATCAGCCATGCAGATGGGATCCCTCGACCCCCGACCGCCCGCCGGAGGCAGCAACGGCCGTCGGCAGGACATGAGGCAGGGCCGGAACGACAAGGTGGCGCCTCAGCATGAGAGGACAGGTCACCTCGTCCTGGTGGCCGACCGGAATGATGCCGCTGAGCATGGAAGCAACGGACAGCTTGTCCCGCGCGGGGGAACTCGATGTCAGCCGGCAGAACTCGTCAGGCAGCTCCTCCTGGCAAAGCACGGCATCCAGTTCATTCGTCGCTGTCATGGCTTCCTCCGCATCGTTCGTTTCCCAACGGCAACGTATGCGCCAAGCCCCAGTTCCTTGTGCGGCAACAAGTCCAGCGTCCTCGCACTCTTGCCCCATGGAGCAGAGGGCAGAATTTCTTCTCCCCTGCGGGAACCAAGGCGCCGAGACCGCGTTGTTCAGGCAACCGGTCCGAATGCCCCCTTGGACTGGCACCTTTCAGGCGCAGCCCAACGGCTGCGCCTTTTATTTTGCCCGCCCTTCTCCTTAGCCTCGGCGAAAAGAAAGCGGCGCCTGGAACCCAGGCGCCGCCATATGTCGTCCTTAGCCGCCGATTACTGCTTCGGAGCAGTGGTCGTGCCCGTGGTCGTGCGGTTGTTGTTGTCGCCGTCCTCGTTGAAGGCAGGAGCGGCCTGGAGCTCGGCCTTGGTCATGCGGAGCATGACACGCTCGGGCTGGTTCTGGTTGCTCGACGAGCTCGTGTTGCTCGCGGTCACGTTGCTCGAGCCGGCAGTGCCCGAGCCGGTAGCGGTCGTGTTGCCGGCCGTGGTCGAACCCGTGGTGGCCACGTTGCTGCCGCCGGCATTGTTGCCGCTGGCGTTGCTGCTCATGGCCTGAACCTGCTGGGCGTTCATGAATTCCAGCGACCGGAACGGGACGGCCACGTCCTTCTCGCCGATCCCGAGGAAGCCGCCGACGCCGATCACGGCCGCCATGACCTGACCGTTGCGGTCGAGGATGACGTCGTTGATGTCGCCGATCGACTCGTTGTTGGCGCTGATCACCCGGGTGCCGATGAGGTCCGAGGCCATCATCTGGTTGGTTTCCATCTTGGTCATGAACTGACCCTGCATGGCCCCGCCCTGGCCCATGCTGGACGAGGACTGGCTCATCGTCGAAGAGCCGGACGAACCGGGCTGCATGGCCGGGGAGCCGGAGGTGGTGGTGCCGGTGCCCGAGGCGGCCGGGCGATCGGTCGGAGCAGACGGGGTGGTCTGCGTCTGTGCAAAGGCGGGCGCAGCCGCGAAAGCCGTCACGACGAGGCAAGCTGCCATATGCTTCTTCAGCATTGGATTTTCTCCTGAGGGTATATTGAATCGCGTTATGCGCCTTAAGTGCGCGAGGGCTAAACGCACAGCGTCAGCAACCGTTCCGAATATTGACTTATTCAAGCCAATGTTACCGGCATCAATGATGTAGAACTCGTATGTAAATACTTGGTACTTATTATGAGCAATAAACCGTCATGCCACCCAAACGGCAGCAGACGTTGAACAAGACTTTGACACTAGGAACCGTCAATAACGCCGATGGTTCCCGAACCATCGCGATCTGGGCCGCGGGCGCAATGCGGGATCGCCGGCCGTCGAATGCATCACGTGGGCATCGAGGGCAGAACCTCACGAGAGGGACTGCTCCAGCAGCGCCAGGCAAAGGCTCGGCATGCGGTCGCCGCTCGCCTTGGCCAGAGGGCTCACGTCGCCCAGGCATCCGATCGGGTTGCGGTTCTTCTGCGGCTTCTCGCGGGGCGTCTCGCTACCCTCGCGGCGGCTCACCGGATGCTGGGCCACGGGAGCCTGCATCTCCTCCTTGAGGGTCACGACGGGAAGATCCGTGTCGCGGGCCAGGGTCGTCACGCCGGAGCGCGGATCCGACCTGTAGAGCACGCGCCCGTCCCGGTCGCGCAGGATGACGGTGGCCTGGGAGATGCCCACCAGCTCGACGATCGAGACCGTGGAGGGCTGAGCCGAGGGAGCGGGAACCGCCATGCGGTCCCCCTTCGTCGAAGCGGACATCACCTCCGAGCGCGCCGCCCCCGCCAGGAGATCCGGCTGCCCTTGAAGAACCAGGGTGGATAGGGCGGGAACGAAGCCCCCGGCAACAAAGAACACCCCTGCCAGTCCAACGAGTGCCACAGGCGTCCGGAACATCCCTCTCTCTCCTGCTATCCCACCTCAGCAATTTGCAAAAACAACGCAACCGTAACTTTGATGTTCCTGATAGCTGCCGTAAGAGCAATGAATAAAAAGAGACATAAAAAGCCGGGAACCTTTAATTTCCATATGGCGTTCTTAAAGCACCGGCCTCCTGGTCCTCCCCGCATTCCCCTTGTGCATTGGCCGGCACCTTAGACGGGCTTCAGAGCCCGTCTTTTTTTGCGCCCAATACATCGGAGCAAAAGAAAAGCCCGGCCATGAGGCCGGGCGATTACTATCAGAAGTTTTCCTGACGGAGGTTCAGGCCGTCGCGGCGCGGGCCTCGCGGCGGCGGGCGCTCTGCTGGAAGAACAGGGCCTGGCTGATCACCGCCGAGACGTTCGCCGGCTGGAACGGCTTGGCGATCAGGAAGGCCGGCTCCGGACGCTCGCCCGTGAGGAAGCGCTCGGGATAGGCCGTGATGAAGATCACCGGCACCTCGAAGGACTTGAGCAGGTCGTTGACCGCATCGAGGCCCGAGCTGCCGTCGGCGAGCTGGATGTCGGCGAGAATCAGGCCGGGCTGCTTGGTCGAGGCAAGCTTCACGGCCTCGGTCCGCGTGCGGGCGACGCCGGTCACGTTGTGGCCGAGGCCTTCCACGAGGGCCTCCAGGTCCATGGCGATGAGGGGCTCGTCCTCGATGATGAGGATGTCGGTGGCCATGTCGGCCGCCAGCTCGCGGCCGGCCTCGTCGACGAGATCGCGAACGGTCCTCGTGTCGACGTCGAGAATCTGGCCGACCTCCTCCTCCGCGAAGCCCTCGAGGCAGGAGAGAAGGAAAGCCTGGCGGGGAAGCGGGGTGATCTGCCCGAGGCGCACCTCGGCCGGCAGATCGCGCTGGATCTGCTCGCTGCGGCCATTCACGGAAAGCGAGTTCCAGATACGCGTGAAGACCTTGAAGAGCTCCACTTTCACATTGCCGGAGGGGCCGATGGTTTCGGGCTCGCTGACGAGAGTCTCAAGGGTTGCGGCCACATAGGCGTCTCCAGCCATCTGGCTGCCTGTCAGAGCGCGTGCGTAGCGGCGAAGATATGGTAAATGCTGGACGACAAGCTGCGCTGTCGACATTCGCTTCCCCTTAACTGTGCTTTTGACCTGTTGTACCGATGATCCACTCAACGCGGCAAAGCTGCAAAAGTTCCACGTGCGGGAACCGAGCGCAGCAACAAGCGTTATTGCTCGAAAACGATTATACGGATACTGCCAAGGTTGGCTATCCCGCGGAAAATAAGGGATGGCAAGGGGACTCAGATGACGGTTGATAAGGGGAACAAGCTCGCTCGTCTCTCTTTGGACAGACCCTCGAGCAGCAAGCTTGCAACCGATCCAAAACTCGACAGCACCAGCCAGAAACGCATTGGAGACCAGCTCCGGGCCATGTACGACGAGCTCATGCAGCAGCCCGTCCCGGACCGCTTCAGGGAGCTGCTCGATCAGCTCGACAAAGGCAATGGGGGCAAGGGAGGGGCTCAATGAGCCCAGCCCCGGAGGCGGAGTTAAGGGAGGCCATTCTCGCGGCAGTCCCAAGCCTTCGGGCCTTTGCGATCTCACTCTCGGGGCAGGTCGACCGGGCTGACGATCTCGTCCAGGACACGCTGCTGAGAGCCCTCTCCAATCTTCATCGCTTCGAGCCAGGCACCAATCTGAATGCCTGGCTTTTTACCATCCTGCGCAACCTCTTCCACTCGGAGTACCGCAAGCGGCGCCGGGAGATCGAGGATCCGGACGGATCCTATGCCGGGCGCTTGAGGGTCCATCCCGAGCAGGGCTCGCATCTCGACTTCGAGGATTTCCGCAGCGCCCTCGCCAAACTGCCCAGCGACCAGCGCGAGGCGCTGCTTCTGGTGGGAGCCTCCGGATTCTCCTATGAGGAGGCGGCCCATATCTGCGGCTGCGCCGTGGGAACCATCAAGAGCCGGGTCAACCGGGCGCGCCTGCGGCTCGCATCCCTGCTGAACGTGGACGACATCGAGGATCTGGGCCCGGACAGCATGACCCGCGCGGCCATCCAGGGCTGAGGCTACAGGCCCTCCCTCCCCGGCAGCACCGCAAACGAAAACGCCGCCCTGTGAGGGCGGCGTTTCGATTCGATGCCAAGCCGCATCGCCAGGACGCATCACATGGGGGTCCGTCCACGCAGCAGGCCGATGACGGCGGAGATGGCGAACAGAACGATCGCAACGAAGAAGATCAGCTTCGCGATCTCGACGGCGGTGCCGGCGATGCCGCCGAAGCCGAACAGAGCGGCGACCAGGGCGATGATGAGAAAAGTGACTGCCCAACCGAGCATGGTGTTACCTCGCTGATTTTACTCTCGGCGATGAGCCGATGATGCTCCGACAACGCCAAGCGCGACTGTATGGTTCCGCTTCACCGGGCACCATTCACTGTGTTCATCGCCTGTTCAAAAGTATTGCTGCAGGCTTTTATTCGCATGGAACCTGCCCCACGCCCGCACGTTTTTCTGAACACTTGGGAGAGATGGTCGATGACTCGTTCGGTTGCCCTTCGTGCATTTTGGATCTTTGCTGTTTTGACTACGCTTTCGGCGATTACCGGCGCGGCCTCTCAGGCTGAAATTGCAGAAGTACTTTTCATGATCGGCGGGTCACTGGCGGCCGTCATGCTCTTCTTCGCCTTCAGTGTTCCGGAACAGCGCCTCGTGCCGGTCCGGGTGCGCCGCAGGCGCTGAGCCCCGATCGCAGACGTGAAAGAACAGGGCGGCTCCTGAGAGCTGCCCTTTTCGTCGTCAGGCCTCCGTCGGGTCGCCGCCGTTCGGATGCAGGACCGAGCCGGTGATGTAGGACGAATCCTCGCAGGCCAGGAAGAGAAAGGACGGCGCCACCTCGTTCGGCTGCCCGGGACGCTTCATGGGCGTGTTCGCCCCGAACTGCTTCACCTTCTCGGCGGGGAAGGTGGATGGGATCAGCGGCGTCCAGATCGGGCCCGGCGCCACGCCGTTGACGCGGATGCCCTCGCCCGCGAGCTTCTGCGCCAGGGAGCGGGTGAACGCGACGATCGCTCCCTTCGTGGCGCTGTAGTCGAGCAGATCCGAGCTGCCGCGATACGCGGTCACCGAGGTGGTGTTGATGATCGCAGCACCTTTCTTGAGGTGGGGCATCGCCGCCTGCACCATGTAGAAATAGCCGAAGATGTTGGTGCGGAAGGTGCTGTCGATCTGATCGGGCGTGATCTCCCCGATCTCTTTCTTGGGATGCTGCTCGGCCGCATTGTTGACCAGCACGTCGAGCTTGCCGAACCGCTGGATCACCTGATCCACCGCCGCGTGGCAGAAGCCGGGGTCGCCCACGTCGCCGGCGATGGTGAGGCAGGAGCGCCCTTCCCGCTCCACGAGGCGCTTCGTCTCCTGCGCATCCTCGTTCTCGTTCAGGTACATGATGGCGAGATCGGCTCCCTCGCGGGCGAAGAGAACCGCGACGGCGCGGCCGATGCCGCTGTCGCCGCCGGTGACGAGCGCCACCTTGCCCTGCAAGCGCCCGCTGCCGGGATAGCGGGGCTCGTAGTCGGGCCTCGGATTCATCTCGGTCTCGCGACCGGGCTGCTGGTCCTGCACCTGCGGCGGCAGGGTCTGTTCTTGCTCGGAGCTCATGGAAACATCCCTTGAGAGAAGTGGATGCGGAGCTCCGGCTGGCCCGTGGCGGCAGGCCGGGCGCAAGACGAAGCCCGCGTTGAGGCTCAACGCGGGCTCGGTAGGCGTGTTCCTGGGACGGGCGGGCGCTATTCCGCCGGATGCGGCCGCTCCGCCGTGGCCGGCGCCATCCTGAGAAGGTGGTAGAGAATGATCGCACCGAAGGTGGCCGTCCCGATGCCGTCGAGGGTGAAGCCGGCCACGTTCAGCTTGAAGTTGCCGGCGCCCAGAACCAGGGCCACCGCGACCGTGATCAGATTGCGCGGGTTCGAGAAGTCGACCCGGTTCTCCACCCAGATGCGGCCTGCCGTGGCGGCGATGAGGCCGAACACGACGATGGAGAGACCGCCCAGGACCGGACCCGGGATGGTGCCGATGAAGGCGCCGAACTTCGGCGACAGGCCGAGCAGCAGCGCGAAGGCGGCCGCGATGATGAAGACCAGGGTCGAGTAGATCCGGGTCACCGCCATCACGCCCATGTTCTCGGCATAGGTCGTCATGCCCGTGCCGCCGGCAGCGCCCGAGAGCATGGTGGCCAGGCCGTCGCCCATGAAGGCGCGGCCGAGATAGGGATCGAGGTTGCGGCCCGTCATGGCGCCGATCGCCTTGATGTGCCCGAGATTCTCGGCCACCAGGATCACGGCCACCGGAGCGATCAGGCTGATCGCCCGCATGTCGAAGACCGGGCTCTGGAAATTGGGAAGGCCGAACCAGGACGCCGCACCGATCTTCGAGAAGTCGATGGGCTGGCCGAGGCCGAGCACGTTGGCGCAGATGAAGTAGATGAGGTAGCCCAGCGCACCGCCGATCAGCACCGGCAGGCGGCGCCACATGCCCGGGGCATAGACCGCGACGAGGCCGACGGCGACGACGGTGGCCAGCGCGATCCAGCGCGCGAAGTCGCTGCCGTTCTGGTTGTCGGGGGTGACGCCCGAGGCGCTGTTGATGGCGATGGGTGCAAGCACCAGGCCGATGGCGGCCACGATGGCCCCGGTGACCACCGGCGGCATGAGACGCTCGATCCAGCGGTGGCCCGCCAGCTGTACCACGAGCCCGATGAGGAAGTAGAGCGCGCCGGCCGCCACGATGCCGCCGAGCGCCAGGGGAATGTTCGGGTTGGGGCTGCCCACGCTTGCCCCCGTTGCCACGAGGACGGGCCCGATGAAGGCGAAGCTCGAGCCGAGATAGCTCGGCACCCGCCCCCCGACCACGAGGAAGAAGATCAGCGTGGCGAGGCCGGAGAACAGGATGGACACGTTCGGATCGAAGCCCATGAGGATGGGCGCCAGCACCGTCGCGCCGAACATGGCGACCACGTGCTGCAGGCCGACGACCACCATCTGTCCGGTCGGCAGCCGCTCGTCCGGCATGACGACCCCTTCGGTCTTCAGGCTCCACCGCGGCAGGAAACTGTCGGTCATGAGATCCCCCCAAACTATGACGCACCGGGCTGCACCGTAGACCCGGGAATGCCGGAATGGCTAGGGAGGATCGACACTTATTAACCGGCGAGAGCAACGGAATTCTGGACAAGACGCCTGCCGGCGTTCACATCTTCCTGCCTGCAACGAGCGAGGACGACGATGCGCAAGGATCATCACGCACCGGAAGGGACCGTGCACCGCCTCTGGATCGACAGCGACTGCCTGAAAGGCAACCTTCTCGGCGATCCCTCCCGGCGGCGTATCGACGTCTACGTGCCCGCAGGCCATGACGGCCGGGGCCTGCCCCTCCTCGTCGACCTCGTCGGCTACACGGCGGGCGGTCCCGCCCATACCAACTGGAAGAACTACGGCGAGAACGTGCCCGAGCGCCTCGACCGGCTGATCGGCTGCGGAGCCATGCCGCCCGTCGTGGTGGCCTTCCCCGACTGCTTCACGCGGCTGGGCGGCAACCAGTATGTCGACAGCGCCGCCATGGGCGCCTGGGAGACCTTCCTGATCCGCGAGATGCTGCCCTTCGTGGAAGGGCGGTTCGGCTGCGGCGGCAGCGGGCGGCGGGGCGTCTTCGGCAAGAGCTCCGGCGGCTTCGGCGCCATGGTCCATGCCCTGCGCCACGGCGGCTCGGTATGGGCCGCCGCCGCCTCCCATTCCGGGGATGTGGGCTTCGAGTATCTCTACCACCTGGGCGAGTTCGCCGGAGCGCTGCGCCACCTGGCCGGCCACGACATGTCCATCGAGGCCTTCCTCACCAAGTTCGAGGCCGGCCCCAAGGCCAAGGACAAGGACTGGCACACCCTGATGCTGCTGGCCCAGGCGGCGAGCTTCGACCCCGATCCTGGCCAGTTCTGCGGCATCCGCCTGCCCGTCGACATGGACACCTGCGAGATCATCGAGGAGCGCTGGGCGAACTGGCTGCGCTGGGACCCGCTGCGCATGGTGGATGATGCGGCCTGCCAGGAGAACCTGCGCAGGCTCAAGGCCTTCTACATCGATTGCGGCGACATCGACCAGTACAACATGGTCTACGGCTCCCGGATCATGCGCCGCAAGCTCCAGGCCGCCGGCATTGCCCACACCTACGAGGAGTTCCACGACGACCATTCCTCGGTGGACTACCGGATGGACATCAGCCTGCCGCTCCTGGCGAAGGCCCTGTCCTGACGGGAGCGCTCAGGCGCCGCCGGGCTCGTCCTCGGTGGGCAGCTCGCAGTGGTTGTGGATGTGTGTGGCGGCCAGGGCCGCATGGCTCATGCCGACCACGATCTGGTCCAGGCCGCGGACGATGTCGCCGGCCGCATAGAGGCCCTTGACGCTCGTCTGGCAATGGCTGTCGACGATGAGGCTCCCGGACGGGTCCTGCTCGGCGCCAAGCGCGATGGCGAGGTCGGAGCGGTACTTGAGCCCGAGGGCCGAGTAGAGCACGTCGAAGCGGTATTCCCGGCCGGCCACGTTGACGGCGGAGATCCGGTCGTTCTCCACCTCCAGGGACTCGACCGGAGCCTCGACCACCTTGATTCCGTTCTCGTCGATCCTGGCCCGCTGCTCGGCATCGAGCTTGAGGGTCTGGCCCAGGGTCAGCAGGGTCACATCCCGGGAATAGGTGCGCGCGATGAAGACCGCCTCCCCGATCCCATGGGCGCCATAGGCGATCACGGCGATCTTCCGATCGCGGGATTCGTAGCCGTCGCAGATCGGGCAGTAGCGGACGAGACCGCGCTGCACCGCGTTGGGCACGTCCGGCAGGTCCGGCTCGATGTCGACGGCTCCCGTGGCCAGCACCACGCGGCGGGCGGCGATCTGGCCCGTCGAGCCGTCATTGCCCTCCACCACCGCCACGAACCGGTCCGGCTGCTTGCTCAGGCCGGTGACCCGCCCGGCCTGGACCCTGGCCCCGTACTGCTCGAGATTGGCCCGCGCCCGGGCCAGGATGTCCTTGCCCGAAATTCCTTCCGCAAAGACCGGGATGTTGTGGCTCGTCGGGATCCAGGCCGCCCGGGGCGTGCCGCTGTCCACCACCGCAAAGCGCCGCTTGAACCGGGCGAGGTAAAGCCCCGTCGTCAGCCCCGCCGGCCCGCCTCCGACGATGAGGCAATCCAAAACTTCCCCGTTCCCGGCCATCCGTTGCTATCCTCCTGAAACTCTGCAGGAGGCACAACTCGCAAGAGGGGGAAAAGATCGGAAAAATGATATGGAGATGGATTCCGACGCATGGATCGAGAATGCCATCCGTCGAGCCGGTCATACGCCGCGCAGCAATCATCGATGGGCCATACAGCCTCAACCCTAGATCCGCTCGACGAAGAGATCGGTCGTCCGCCTCGGGTTACGGCTTGAGCGCTCCTGTCCGCCCCGTCACTGATCAGCCGTCTTGATGCCTATGAAAGGCGCCAGCTTTTCCCTCAATGGCTCGCTCAATGATCTGGCGAATGTTGCGGTCATGTGGTGGCTGTCGCGATAGACCATGGTACCGCCAATGATCGCAGGACAATGCTGCGCGTCGCAAAAGTAATCGGAGAAGTCGAGGATCTCGACGTTTAACATCTTCGCCGTAGAATAGAGATTGTTCCGCCTCAGTGCGCGCTCCCGCCGCGGGACACACTTGGCGATCCACTCCTTGTTGCTCTCGATGCATTTGCCGACATCGAACGAGGGCCGTGGGATCGAGCGGACATGGCGGACATCCAGCCCCAGATCGATCAGGCGTTTCCAGGTGGCAGCCAAAGCCTCTGGGGTGACCTTTCCTTCACCGGGGGAATGAGAGATGAGGATCACATCGGGCCGCTCCCGCGCAACCCAGTCGATCACGTTCTTGGACCATTGCGCGCATTCCGTGTAAGGGCGCTTGAGATCCCCATCGTAGATGGGCTCCACCGAGAAGATGCAGGCCGACTTCGCCAATCCGCGGAAGTAGATGGGCTGCGTGCGCGCAAGCTCTTCGAAGGCCGGAAACCAGTGCGTCGCATGGGAATTGCCGATCATGACGATCTTGGTGCCTGCTTGCGGATTGCCGTAATCGCATGTCAGGACCTCGGTTGCCTCGACCGTCTGATGGCATTTGGCTGCATAGGCGGAGGATACGTCCGCCCTCACCTTTTCCAGCCTCGGCACCATCCTCGCGGGATCTTCCCGTTTCCAGTCGTATTTTGGGTCGAGCATGGCCAGAGCGCCGCGCGGCTTGCCTTGTACGACGGCATCGGCCGGCTCGAGGGCCTCCCGCGCCAGATAAGCCGCCCCCACGGCGACGATCACGGCGATGCTGGCGACACCGGTTGCCATGGTACGCCCCACCGCAAAGCCCGATCGACGGAAAGGATCCTCGACCCAGATCTTGCTGAGATGGGCCAGAGCCAGAGAGGCCAGCAGAAGCACGGCGCCGGAACGGGGGCCGATGGCGCGCCCCGTCAGCTCCCCATAGAGCACGATCAGCGGCCAGTGCCAGAGATAGAGCGAATACGAAATGTCGCCGATATACTGGAATGGACGTGCGTTCAGAAGCGGAGCAGCCGACCAGGGCGACTGGGCCCCGCTCGACAGGATCACGGCCGCCGCCCCGAGCGTGGGCAGCAGAGCCGCGTAACCGGGAAAGGACGTGGCGTCGCTGTAGGCCAAGCAGGCCGCGGCGATGGCCAGGAGACCGGCCGGCCCGAGCCCTGCACGGACGAAAGGCGGGGGAGCGAGCCTGGCCCGGAACACGGCGAGCGCTCCGCCCAGGGCCAGCTCCCAGGCACGGGTAGTGGTGGCGAAATAAGCCACGCCGGGGTTCTGGGGGGTGAGCGTGATCGAATAGGCCAGGGAGGCCGCGCCGATCAGGCCGATCATCCAGCCGAAGGCGGCGCGCGGGGTCACGGCGGTTCTGCGGACGAGGGCGATGAGAGGCAACAGAATGAGCGGCCAGACGATGTAGTACTGCTCCTCGACCGAGAGCGACCAGAAGTGGTTCATCGGCCCCTTGGCATCGTCGGCCAAGTAGTCGACAGCCTGGGCGGCAAGAAACCAGTTCTGGACGTACAGCGCGCTCGCCACCAGGCTGCCGGCGATGTTCGGCCATTGGGAGCGCGCGAACAAGGGCAGGCACAGGGCCACCGTGAGCGCGACCAAGGTGGCGGCCGGCAGGAGACGCCGGATCCGGCGGGCATAGAAGCCGGTTACGCTGATCCGGCCGGTGGCTTCGAACTCCTTGAACAGCGAGCCGGTGATCAGGTAGCCGGAGATGACGAAGAAGACGTCCACTCCTACATAGCCGCCCGGCACCGCCGCCGGCCAGAGATGGTAGAAGAGCACAGCCAGGACCGCCACGGCACGAAGGCCCTGGATCTCCGGAACAAGGTGATGCCGGGTGGGAATCATAACTAAACTTTATAACTAGAGTATTCGTGGGACATATTCGGAAACCGGCTCCATTTGCAAGCTTGAGCGGGTCTCTGTCGGTTCTGCGGCAAACGTGGCCCGCTGGCGGCAGCCTTACCCGGATCCGTGGGGGTCAAACCGGCTTGCCTCTTCGCAAGATATCTTGTCACATGAGGTTGCCTTTACGCCCCCTCGTCGCTAACGCATTGTCCCAGCAAGAGCATTCAAGCGGACATGATGCGAACCGTACTCCGAGCGGCCCTCTTCCTCGTTCCTCAACCGGTCAGGCGGTGGATGAAGGCCCTTCTTCCTTCCAGGGTCGCTGGAGCCATTTCCAGGCGTGCCGCGCTTCCCGCTTCCGCTCCGAAAGCCCCGGACGAGAAGAGGCCCCTCAAGAAGGACCAGGAGAAGGCGGAACAGCCGCCGCGCGAGGCCCCGGCCAAGCAATTGTTCGATGCCGCTTGGTATGTCACTCGATATCCAGATGCCCCCACGGATCCTGACGAAGCATTCCGGAACCATCTCGAAGCGGGCATGAGGAAGGGCCGCTTTCCCAACCCCTTTTTCGAGAACTTCCGCCGCCCCGCTCGGGCGCATATTCCGCAAGAGCATCTCTATCGGGTGACATCCTCCCCCATCCTCTGCCGCGTGCCTCCCACGAGGTATTTGACGCCCTATCAGACCAAGACCCGACTCCATAAGCTCTACAACACGTTCGACGAGTATCTCCGCCGGGCCATGATCAACCCTGACACGATCGGTCCCGAGCTGTGGGAAAGCGATCTCCGTGTCGTCGCCTATATGGACAACAGCAAGCGAAAATTCGCAGCCGACGCGTCGACGGCGCCTCAGGATGCTCTGGTCAGCGTCATCATGGCCACACGCAATCGTGCGCCCATCGTTGCCGATGCGATCCTTTCGGTCCTGATGCAATCCTATGAGAACTGGGAGCTGATCGTCGTCGACGATGCGAGCGACGGCCATGAGACAGAGATCGTCGTCCGGCAGTTCGGCGACAGCCGTATTCGCTATCTTCGCCTTGCCGGGCGGACCGGAATCGGTGGAGCCCGCAATGCCGGAATCGAACGATCGGCCGGCAGCCTCATCGCCTATCTCGACGATGACGATCAATGGGATCCCGATTGCCTGCTCATTCTCTCGAGCCGAATGCGGCTGCAGGGCGCACGTCTGGCCTATGGCGCCCTTGCCATGTGGGAGGGGTTCGATCCCGCTGCACGCTTGGGAGCAGCTTTCAAGGGTATTCGGTTCGCGCCCTTCAACCGGAGCCTTCTGGAGAATACGGACTACATTTCTCCGACAACCCTCATCCATGAACGCGACCTGCTGAACGAGGCAGGACGGTTCGATGCCTCCCTGAAACGGCACGTCGGCTGGGACTTCGCTCTCAGGCTGACGGAAGTTGCAGCGCCGGTTGCCATTCCCTGCCTCCTCGGCCATTCCTTCCAAGGGAAGGCGGATGACGGCGGTCCGACGATCCCTGACGGGGACTCCGATCTGGACGAGATCCGGTCAAGGCTCGCCCTGCGAGCGGATTGGGCGCAGCCCTTCACGACCAGCGATGGGAAGTCGCACTTGGCTGTTTCCACCGCAGGAAAGGCTCGCGAGCGCCGGCTGGAGAAGTTATCGGGATTGCCCGTCGAGCCGGTTCAGATCGTCATCCCGAACTACGAGTCCGCCGGCGAGCTGGAGATGTGCCTGCGCTCCATTGCAGAGCATACAAGAACTCCCTATCGCATCGTGATCGTCGACAACGGATCCTCGGACGAGACTTATGCGGAACTCGAAAAGCTCCCGGGGGCTTTCGACAATGTCCGCCTGATCAGAGAGAACAGCCATTCCGGCTTCAGCTACGCCGTGAACCGGGGATTGGCTGAGGTGATCGATCGCGACGAGAAGATCCTGATCCTCAACAACGATACGCTTGCCACACCCGATTGGCTCGATGAATTGCGCTACGTCATGTTCAAGCACGAGGATGCAGGAATGGCCGTTCCCCGCCAGGTTCTGCCGGCAAACAGCAGGATCTTCAGGGTTCACGTGCCCGGGGCAACCGGGGCGCTCGAATGCGACATCAACCTTTCGATCCACCACAGCAACATCCTCGATCCGGATTTCGACCGGGATGATGGCCTGATCGAACTGACCTATGCGCCCCTCTTCTGCGGCCTCGTGCGGCCGGAGGTGATCAAAGCGGCCAACGGTCTCGACAGCGCCAACGCTCCGCATTACCGCTCGGACTGGATCCTGTGCGACTTCATGCGAAGGCACCTCCGCCAGCGGATCGTCTACACGCCGCACAGCAAGGTCTACCACCTCCAAGGGGTCGCGACGGACAGGAGAAGAGTCTCCGAAGGCTTCCTGGACCAGCACCCTTCCCGGAGCGCCGCTTCAAGCGTTCCGGACAGCACGGGTCAGACGCAAGCCAAGTCTCAGTAGCGCGCCTCATCCGCACCTGACCCTACTCATTGCCCAGTATCCGCTAGAGATCAGAGGATGGGAGAGCGGATTCAACTATGATGCAGGCACTCAGATTCAGTAAATTTGCTTTCGATAGAGCTCAATACATGCGACCGGAACAAGATCGATCCGAGAGTTGATCACCTCTTCATTATCGGCTACTTGACCGCCATTCAAACTCTGGCTGGGGTGGCGCTGGTACACCTGGAACGTGAACAATCCGTCGCAGAACCACCGCTTGGAGCAACTAGGCAATGACAGAAACCTCGACGGTGTCGACCTCTCCTGACCGCTCCAGGCTCCGGACGATTGTGCATCTGGTACAGGACGTGTCGAAGATCGGCGGCATTCCCGGGCGCGTGCGCAACACCATCGCCGCCGCCCAGGGCCGCCCCATCCGCCACGTCTGCCTCTCGGCCAAGCGCGATCCGGCCTTTGCGCCCGCGCCCGACACCTTCGTGGCCGACGAGGATGAGGCGGGCGTGCTCGCCTTCCTGGCCGCCTGCCATGCCACCGACACGGTGGTGGTCACCCCCAACTCCGTCTTCCGCGCCTTCTCCCCCGCCATCCAGGAGCAGCTGGCCCGCCTGCCCCTCCTCCACATGGCCTCGGGCCAGCTCGCCTTCATCCTGCAGGACTCGGAAGTGCTCGCCCATCTCGACTTCATCGACAGCTACAGGGTCTCGCGCATCCTGTGCCTGTCGGACATGGACATGAGCTTCCACCGCCAGATGGGCCTCCACGAGCTCACCAAGATCCGGCTGCCGGTAGCCACCCGCGCCCACAACGGCTACAGCCCCGAGACCAACCGCTTCGTGACCTATGTCGGGCGCATCGACTTCCACACCAAGGGCGCCGAGCGCCTGGTGCCGGTGGCCAGGCTGATGAAGGAGCGCGGCCTGCCGCCTTTGCGCATCTTCACCACCGACAGCCTGAACTCGCCGGATCTGGCGGCCTTTCTCGCCCTGCTTGCCGAGGCGGGGCTGAGCGAGTGGGTGGAGATCGTCTACAACGTCACCGACAAGCAGGTTCTGTACGGCGAGGCCTCGGTGGTGCTGCTGCCGTCGAAGAAGGAGTCGTTCGGCAACGTCATCCTGGAGGCGTTCTCGTTCGGGGTGCCGGTGATTGCCACGAGCTATGCCCCCGGCCCGGCGGAGGTGATCCGGCATGGCGAGGACGGGTTCCTGCTCGACGAGTTCTCGGCCGAGGCGGTGGTGGGGCTGCTGGAGGGGCTCTCGCCCGAGCGGCGGCTGGCGCTGTCGCAGGCGGCGTTTGCGCGCCATCGCGACTACTCGATGGAGCAGTACCTGAGCGCCCTCGAGAGCATCGCCGCCGATGCCGCCCTCGCCTTCCCGGGCAAAAACAGGGTCAGAGCCTTCCCAAAAATCAGAGCGGCAGAGGTGCTGAGAGCGCGACTGAAGGAGGCTCGCAGGGAGATCCGATTGATGGAGAAGGAGATGCGACATGTGAAGGAGTCATTCTCCTGGCGCATGACCGAGCCCTTCCGCCTCATGAAGATGAAGTTGAGCCGCAAGCCCCATCAGTAGGTTGAGCCGCCGCATAAACAGAGATCCACCCATGAATCCCATTCTGACGGTCGGCGTCACCACTCACAATGAGCGGGAGAATATCGCGGGCCTGCTCGACCGCCTTGCGCAGCTCGATGACCGGCGCTTTCGGATCGTGCTGTTCGACGATGCCAGCACGGACGGCACCGCCGCTCTGGTTGCCCAGCACCCTCTCTCCAAGAAAAGCCACTTCAAAGCTCATTTGGCTGAAGCCAATTTCGGTTCGCCTTCCATCGGGCGCCAGTTCATCGCCGATCAGGCCGAAACCCCCTATGTCACCTTCGTCGATGGCGACGACCTCATCCAGCCCGATGCGCTGACGGCCGTGGCGGCCCGCCTGGCGCCGGGCTTCGATATGATCGTCACGCCCTTCATGAACGGCCGGCGGAGAGAATTTCCGCGGTTCGTGGATCCTCAGCAGCCGATCAACAGCCACACGATCACCCGCATTCTCTCGGGCATCGGAGGGAAAATCTACAACCGCGATGCGCTGAGGCTGCATACCCAGGACAGCGTGAAGGGCCGCAGCGAGGACGTGCGCCTGAACATGCGGATCCTCCTGGGCGGCTTCGATCGTGTCCAGATCATCGACACCGCCCCCTTCTATCTGATCGCAGCCTCCCGCAAGTCGACGCTGTCCAAGAACATCCTTCTTCCGGAGATCGCCGCCCGGGTTCAGAACTACCAGGTTCTGAAAGAGCGCTACGGGATCGACGATACCTATATCAAGAACCTGCACCGCAACCTGCTCAAGGTCGTCCGCGACGATCCGTCCCTGACGGAGGATCAGAGACTGACCTTACGCAAGGCGCTGAACGACATCATGCCGTTCAAGCTCCGGACGATTGTGCATCTGGTACAGGACGTGTCGAAGATCGGCGGCATTCCCGGGCGCGTGCGCAACACCATCGCCGCCGCCCAGGGCCGCCCCATCCGCCACGTCTGCCTCTCGGCCAAGCGCGATCCGGCCTTTGCGCCCGCGCCCGACACCTTCGTGGCCGACGAGGATGAGGCGGGCGTGCTCGCCTTCCTGGCCGCCTGCCATGCCACCGACACGGTGGTGGTCACCCCCAACTCCGTCTTCCGCGCCTTCTCCCCCGCCATCCAGGAGCAGCTGGCCCGCCTGCCCCTCCTCCACATGGCCTCGGGCCAGCTCGCCTTCATCCTGCAGGACTCGGAAGTGCTCGCCCATCTCGACTTCATCGACAGCTACAGGGTCTCGCGCATCCTGTGCCTGTCGGACATGGACATGAGCTTCCACCGCCAGATGGGCCTCCACGAGCTCACCAAGATCCGGCTGCCGGTAGCCACCCGCGCCCACAACGGCTACAGCCCCGAGACCAACCGCTTCGTGACCTATGTCGGGCGCATCGACTTCCACACCAAGGGCGCCGAGCGCCTGGTGCCGGTGGCCAGGCTGATGAAGGAGCGCGGCCTGCCGCCTTTGCGCATCTTCACCACCGACAGCCTGAACTCGCCGGATCTGGCGGCCTTTCTCGCCCTGCTTGCCGAGGCGGGGCTGAGCGAGTGGGTGGAGATCGTCTACAACGTCACCGACAAGCAGGTTCTGTACGGCGAGGCCTCGGTGGTGCTGCTGCCGTCGAAGAAGGAGTCGTTCGGCAACGTCATCCTGGAGGCGTTCTCGTTCGGGGTGCCGGTGATTGCCACGAGCTATGCCCCCGGCCCGGCGGAGGTGATCCGGCATGGCGAGGACGGGTTCCTGCTCGACGAGTTCTCGGCCGAGGCGGTGGTGGGGCTGCTGGAGGGGCTCTCGCCCGAGCGGCGGCTGGCGCTGTCGCAGGCGGCGTTTGCGCGCCATCGCGACTACTCGATGGAGCAGTACCTGAGCGCCCTCGAGAGCATCGCCGCCGATGCCGCCCTCGCCTTCCCGGGCAAAAACAGGGTCAGAGCCTTCCCAAAAATCAGAGCGGTCGAATATTTGACCATGCAGCCGGTCTCCGCCTTCCTCATGCGACGCTACCGCGTGAGAGAAAGGATGTTTTCTCTGAAGGTCTTTCTGGTAGAGCGGGTACTTCCCTGGCGAGTTGTGAAGGTTACCAAGTGGGTCAAGGCGAAATTCTCTGGAAAGACTTAGATATTTTAGCCGCACTCACATATTTTGTTTATGCCATGAAATGCAAATATTAATCAACATTTATCAGAATACATAGCGCCGTTTATAAATGGATTTTCCTAAGTTAATCGATATTATGACATAGGCACTAATTTGATATGTCAAAGAAAAATTTTTATCCTTCAATATGAAGCTATTAATCTTCTCGACAATTTTTCCAAAAAGGCCATACATTTCTTGGCCGCACTAGAATTAAACGCTAAACCTTGACTGCTTTCCTAGTCTCGTGTGACAACTCCAAACGTTTCGCTCCGCCTCAAGTAAAGGGAGACTCCTTGATGACTGAATTGAGGTTTTCCCCATGCACAATCCGCCCAGGTGAACTCACCCAGTATGCCAATCTTCTAAGGGCTTGCTTTCCAAAGAGTCATGATCGCTACACTGATAGATATCTTTCCTGGCTCTATCTGGAAAACCCGGACGGACCAGTGGTCGGATTTGACGCTTGGGACGGAGATAGCCTTGCCGCCCACTACGCTTGCATTCCCATTAGAGCGCATTTGGCTGGGGGTGAGGCGAAGGTGCTTCTATCCCTCAATACGGCTACTCATCCATCTTACCAAGGACGTGGTCTCTTCACGAAACTTGCTCGTCTTACCTATGAGAGAGCGGCAGAGAGCGGATATCTCGCCGTGATAGGAGTAGCAAACGCCAACAGTACGCCCGGATTTCTAACTAAGTTATCATTTCAGCATGTTGCCTCACTAAAAGCCCTCATCGGATTTGGCCCGCTTCGCGTCACACCTGAGATCGTTCAGAATCGTTCATCCGATTTCGTAAGATTGTGGTCGCCTCAGGCCCTTGCTTGGCGCTTGGCAAACCCCTTCCGACCTGTGCGAGTGGCAGCAGCTAAGCCGGGGCTGGTAGCTTTTGGAGCCTCCACAGGAATCCCTGGGTTCACTGCGTGGTCCGAGCGCCCAGTGGATGCTAGCTGGAACATCAAAGCAAAGCCATCCTTAACGGCTACCGGAGCTCGAGTATTCCTTGGCCTTCTTCCAGAAGGCGAACGTCACAGTTCATTCTTTTGGAATATCCCGGCACGTCTGCGGCCCGCACCTCTAAACTTTATCTATAGACCCCTCCGGGAAACTGCACCCAAGAAAATTGTGGCGGAGCGGATATTCTTCGATTTTCTCGACTTTGATGCGTTCTAATAATGCCCAAAACTAAACTGTTCCTCCTGCCGCATCAAGACGATGAATTTGGCGTCTTTCACCTCCTGGATGTAGCTGTCGCTGCAGATAACCAACCTCTGATCGTTTACCTTACGGACGGTGCCTTTGGGCGCGCAACTGCTGCTATGCGGAATGCGGAAAGCACAAACGTCCTCGAGCGCCTTGGAATTAGGAAAGAACGCATCTGGTTTCTTGGTCTAGAACAATCAGTTCCAAATTTAGGACTTCGGCATCATTTAGAAAATGTGTTCACAAGCCTATTAGCATACCTCCAATACATGAACGCTGAAATAGAGGGGATTTATTCACCGGCTTTTGAAGGCGGGCATCCAGACCACGATGCTGCAGCTCTGCTTGCTGTTGCATTGGGTCGACACCTTAACATCTCGAATCAAATTTGGCAGTTTCCTCTCTACAATTCCTATAGATGCACCATTAGACCCTACAGAGTCCTCACTCCTATCTTGGAAGCAGGAGCTGTGTTGCGCGAGCAGATTCCGCCAGCACGCCGGGCAGAGCACCTCTCTCTGTGCCTTCACTACCCGTCGCAAGCGCGTACATTTGTAGGCCTATTCCCGTTTATCCTAGGTCACTACATTGCGAGCGGCACTCAGCAGCTTCAGCCACTCCACCCCTTGACGACCTTGACTCGACCTCACGATGGTTTGCTGCTGTACGAGCGTCGCCGCTGGTTAACATGGGCCGCATTCGAGCAAGACGTCAGGGACTTCCGAATGCTAAGGCTCTCATAATCTGCTCAGAGAGCCTAATCCATCCACAATGCGTCAATAAGCTTCCATTTCCATCTGCCCGTTCAGGCCGGGCAACATTGCTCACACGATTGCAAATTGGTACAGAGCACAGATTGATTCCAGATAGGCAGAGAATATCATTGATCGCGGTAGTCATCCCAACGTATCGAGCGAGATCAAGCATTCTATCAGTTCTCGCCCAAATTGGTCCAGAAGTAGACAAGATTTTTGTTATTGATGACTGCTGCCCTGAAAAGACGGGAAGTTTAGTTGAGGAAAAGTGTACTGACCCTCGAGTTACCGTAATCAATAATCCGACGAACCAAGGGGTAGGCGGAGCGACTCTCAGGGGGTACCAAGCTGCGGCCCAGCATGGCGCCACGGTTATCGTCAAGATTGATGCCGATGGTCAGATGGACCCGACCCTCATTTCGGATTTTGTGAAGCCAATTCTATCCGGCAGAGCCGATTACACCAAAGGGAACCGCTTTTTCAACGCAGCTTCCTTGGCGCCGATGCCTCCCATCCGGATATTCGGAAATGCAATCCTCTCTCTTATGACCAAATTTTCAACAGGCTACTGGAACATCTTTGACCCTTCGAACGGTTATACAGCAATCCATAGCAGCCTCATTCCTCTCCTTCCTGCCAACCGCATTGCTAAGCGCTTTTTCTTCGAAACAGATATACTTTATTACCTGGGCTTGCTACGAGCGGTAGTTCTCGACATACCGATTATGGCCCACTATGGGGACGAAGAAAGTAATCTTAAAATAAAATCGATCCTAATTCCATTTCTGGGAGCTCATTTCGCCCGGTTCTGGAGAAGAGTGGCCCTGCAATACTTCCTCCGAGATTTCTCCTTTGCGTCTTTGTGCATAGCCGTGGGAATGCCGCTGTTTCTATTCGGTCTCCTTTACGGAGGTAGCAATTGGATCGTTCATGCAATTGCAGGAACTGAAACACCCACTGGAACCATCATGCTCGCTACGGCATCGCTGTTGCTCGGGATCCAGTTTCTGCTCTCATTCTTTTCGGCGGATATTGCCACCGTACCACGCCATCCACTCCACACACTGCTCAGCCACCATATTCTTGGTGCCGTCGCGAGTTGTGTAGGAATTCGGGTGGCGCGATCTCCGGTATGAAGATGGTATTCGGTCAGGCGGCGAGGTCAATCGTCTCCTTTGTTTCTGATGCTTGTGGGAGTGTCTTCCAGCCGTC
>NZ_JAAAXJ010000023.1 GCF_009910705.1 Microvirga arsenatis | reverse complement strand
GACGGCTGGAAGACGCTGACACAAGCGTCAGCCCCGAAGGAGACGATTGACCTCGCCGCCTGACCCAATACGATGTTCATGCCGGAGATCGCGCCACCCGAATTTCAACACAGCTCGCGACGGCACCCGATCCTCGACCGGCACGGCCTGGAGGAGGTTTGCTGCGAATGTTATGGCCTGATCAGGCAGCAGTACGAGCAACATCAGCCGGGGCAACCAACAAGTGGAGTATCCGATTAAACCGCACTGTCGCATCTCTTTCCAAGGCTGAATGGCCCAGCTATGTAAAGTAGTTGACAGACCATTCTCCGAAACTAGCCCACAAAGGAACCTGTCAAGGCATTCTTTACGTCGGGCGAAACGGGAGCGGCTGAGGCTCCGCGCAGTGTAGCTGATTCAAGGGCTGTCGAAGGACAACCGCCAACTAACCCGAGGCCGATCAACGGCGTCGGCCATGAAGGATAAAGGAACCTATGTCCGTCCTTTGCCCGAATGATGCCGCCCCGGTCCCGACCGGTGTGCCCGGCCTCGATGACATTCTGCTCGGCGGGTACGCCTCAAGCCGGGCCCATCTCGTGGAGGGCCGGCCCGGTTCGGGTAAAACAACCCTTGGACTCCAGTTTCTGCTGGATGGAGTCCGGCGACACGAGCGCTGCCTCTACATTACCCTATCGGAGAGCAAACGTGAGCTCCTCTCCGTTGCGGAGCGCCATGGCTGGGCGCTGGACGGCGTCGAGATCTATGAGCTCGTCCCGCCGGAACTGAGCCTTGATCCCAAGCAGCAGCAGAGCCTTCTCTACGCGTCCGACCTCGAACTCGGCGAAACCGTCAACATGGCGCTGGCGGAAGTCGAGCGGGTGAAGCCGCAGCGCCTGGTCTTCGACAGCCTCTCCGAAATCCGCCTGCTGTCGCAAAGCATTCTCCGGTATCGGCGGCAGGTGCTCGCCTTGAAGAACTTCTTCCTGCTACACGACACGACCGCCCTGCTCCTCGACGACCTGACCTCCGAGCAGGACGACCTGAACCTGCACAGCGTCAGCCATGCCGTCATCCGCCTCGACCAGCTGGCTCCCCTCTACGGCTCCGAGCGCCGGCGCCTGCGGGTCATCAAGATGCGGGGCACGGCCTTTCGGGGCGGCTACCATGACTTCGTCATCCGCCGGGGTGGGCTTCAGGCCTTCCCTCGCCTTGTGGCTGCCGATCATCGCCGTGAGTTCCTACAGGAGGCCGCGACCAGCGGCATTGCTGAACTCGACGCTCTCCTCGGCGGTGGTCTGGAGCGGGGCACCAGCACCCTTGTGATCGGTCCTTCCGGCGTCGGTAAGTCCTCGCTGGCCCTCGCCTTCGTGTCCAAGGCGCTCACCCAGAGCGAGCGTGCCCTGATGGTCAGCTTCGATGAGACCGAGCACGTGATTCTGAAACGGGCGGCCAGCATCGGCATGGACATTGCCTCCTTCGTCAAGGCTGGGTCCCTGCAGGTCGAGCAGGTGGATCCGGCGGACCTGTCCCCGGGAGAGTTCGCCGGCAGGGTGCGCAATGCCGTCGAAAACGAGGGTGCCCGGATCGTCGTGATCGACAGCCTCAGCGGCTACCTGAACGCCATGCCGGAGGAGCACTTCATGCTCCTGCAGATGCACGAGCTGCTCACCTACCTGAACCAGCAGGGCGTCATCACGATCCTGATCCTGGCCCAGAGCGGCATGGTCGGGCAGATGGCGTCGCCGCTCGACCTCACCTACCTCAGCGACACGGTGATGCTTCTCCGCTTCTTCGAGGCCGGCGGGCGGATCCACCGTTCTGTCGCCGCCATCAAGAAGCGCACCGGACCCCACGAGAACACCATCCGGGAGCTGTGCATCGGCGAGCGGGGCCTGCGTCTCGGAGAGCCGCTTGAGCAGTTCCGCGGCGTTCTGACCGGCGTTCCCACGCTTGAAGGCGGCGGCAGCTCACTCCTGGCGGCTCGCAGCAGTAGCGGAGAATGATGTGCCGGCTCTGATTCTTGCCCCTCTAGGGCGCGACGCGACCGTCGCAGAGGGGGTCCTCACACAGGCAGGGATCGTCTCCAGGATCTGCCCCGATCTTGAAACGCTTGTCCAGGAACTGGGTCGGGCCGGTTGCGCGGTGATCGCGGAGGAGGCGCTCGCCCACGCCAACGTCACGGCCCTCGCCGAATGGATCGTCCGTCAGCCGCCGTGGTCGGATTTCCCATTCATCCTTTTAACGCTCCGTGGCGGCTCCGCCAGCACCCGCCTGACCGAAGTGCTCGGGAACGTCACCGTGCTCGAGCGGCCCTTCCACCCGTCAATCCTCGTGAACGCGGTCCGGTCGGCCCTGCGCGCAAGGCGACGGCAACGCGAGGCCGAGGCGTACCTGGAGGAGAGGAAGCGCTCGGAAGAGCATCAGGCGCTCCTCATCCGCGAGCTGCATCACCGGGTGAAGAACACCCTCGCCACCGTCCTGGCCCTCCTCCGGGCAACGGCAGGTTCGGCAAAGACGGTCGACGACTTCAAGAAAGTGTTCGCGGACCGCATTCTCGCCCTGTCCAGGACCCACAGCCTCCTGGTCGAATCCTCGTGGAGGACGGCGGCGTTGGCTGACATCCTCCGCAGCGAACTGGCCCCTTTCGCCGGGGAGGGGTCGGAACGCGTCCATTTGATCGGACCCGAGGTCGAGCTGTCCGCCGATCTCGCCGTGCCGGTGGGCATGGCGTTTCACGAGCTCACCACCAACGCCGCGAAATACGGCGCCCTCGCTGTCCCTGAAGGACGCTTGGAGGTGAGGTGGGATATTACTGAAACCAGTGAGGGCCGCGTTCTGACATTTCGCTGGACGGAACGGCAGGGACCTCCAGTTGAGAAACCCAGCCGCACGGGATTTGGATCGAAGTTGATCCAGCAGGTCCTCAAGCACCAATGCAAAGCGGATCTCCGGTTTGATTTCGACCGCGACGGCCTCAGCTTCTTCCTGGAGCTGCCGCTGCCGGCAGCACCTACGAACCCCGCTCCGGAACAGTCTCCGTCGGCCAATCCCGTCTCCTCAGCGCGGCCCTTGTTGGGCCATGCGACGAGAGGGGTGGCACCCGTTGCCGCGCGCTGGGAGCCATGACAAACCCCTCGTCAGGCGAGCCGTCACGTCAGGCGCGGCCGCGGTCCGCTTTTCATGCTGTCCGCCTCCGGCGGCCACAGGGCTCGCCTTTCGCACCGGTGACGTCTAGGCTTCCAGCCTCCGCCCTTTCTCCTGGTGCCCCATGAACCTGCAAGACCGGAGTCCCACCGCCGACCAGCACGAGCCCGCGCCGGCGGCCTCACCGGCGCTCGCACAATCCTCCCTTATTCGCGAAGGCCTGCCGTTTCCGCTTGGGGCCACCTGGGACGGGCTTGGCGTCAATTTCGCCCTGTTCTCCGCCAACGCTACAAAGGTGGAGCTGTGCCTCTTCGACGAGACTGGCAAGCGCGAGCTGGAGCGCATCGAACTTCCGGAGTACACCGAGGAGGTCTGGCACGGCTACCTGCCCGACGCCCGTCCCGGCACCACTTACGGGTACCGCGTGCATGGACCATATGAGCCCGCGGCTGGTCACCGCTTCAACCCAAACAAGCTCCTGCTCGATCCTTACGCAAAGCAGATCGTCGGCGAGCTCACCTGGGATACCGCCCTGTTCGGGTACACTGTCAGCGCGCCTGAGAGGGACCTGTCCTTCGACACCCGCGACAGCGCGCCGTTCATGCCCAAGTGCCGGGTGGTCGACCCGGCCTTCACCTGGGGCAACGAGCGTCGCCCGCGAGTGCCGTGGGACCGCACAATCATCTACGAGGCGCATCTGCGCGGCTACACGATGCGCCATCCCGCGGTTCCGCACAGGCTGCGCGGGACGTTCTCCGGGATGATGCACCGGTCGGTGATCGACCACATCAAACGCCTTGGAGTGACGGCGGTTGAGCTTCTCCCGGTTCACGCCTTCATCGATGAGGCCCATCTGATCGAGAAAGGCCTGCGGAACTACTGGGGCTACAACACCATCGGCATTTTTGCGCCTCATACGCGCTATCTCGGGACCCCCTTCATCACCGAATTCAAGGAGATGGTGGCCCACTTCCATGAGGCCGGCATCGAAGTGATCCTGGACGTAGTCTACAACCATACCGCTGAAGGAAACGAGCTCGGGCCGACGGTGTCGTTCAAGGGCATCGACAATGCGTCCTACTACAGACTTGCGCCAGATCCCCGTTACTACATCAACGACACCGGCACCGGGAACACAGTCAACTTAAGCCATCCGCGCGTCCTGCAGATGGTCACCGACAGTCTTCGGTATTGGGCGCAGGAGATGCACGTCGACGGCTTCCGGTTCGATCTCGCGACCATCCTGGGAAGAGAAGCCTACGGGTTTGATGAGGGTGGCGGCTTTCTCGACTCCTGCCGTCAGGATCCCGTGCTAAGCCAAGTCAAGCTCATCGCGGAGCCATGGGACCTCGGGCCTGGCGGCTACCAGGTTGGCCGCTTTCCGCCGGGCTGGTCGGAGTGGAACGACCGCTACCGCGATACCGTCCGCGCCTACTGGCGCGGCGACGAAGGGCGGCTGCCGGAACTCGCCGCCCGCGTGACGGCCTCCGGGGATCTGTTCAACCGGCGGGGTCGGAAGCCATTCGCTTCGGTTAACTTCGTCACCTCCCATGACGGCTTCACCCTCAACGACCTCGTGTCTTACGAGCACAAACACAACCACGCCAACGGCGAAGACAACCGCGACGGGCACGCACACAACCTTTCCGCCAACTATGGCGTCGAAGGGCCCAGCTTCGATCCCGCCATCCGCGCGCTCCGGTCCCGGCAGATGCGCAACATGCTCGCCACGCTGCTGTTCTCGCAAGGCACGCCGATGCTCCTGGCGGGGGATGAGTTCGCCCGCACGCAATCCGGCAACAACAACGCCTATGCTCAAGACAACGAGATCTCTTGGATCGATTGGGGCGGAATCGGCGAGGACGGACGGGCACTCATTTCATTCACCCGCCGCCTGATCGAGCTGCGCCACACCCTGCCCATGCTGCGTCGCAGCCGGTTTGTGACCGGCGTCTACAACGAACAACTCGGCGTCAAGGACGTGACATGGCTGACTCCGGCGGGAGAGGAAATGGCGCCGGCGCATTGGCAGGACCCGCACGCACGGGCGCTCGGTATCCTCCTCGATGGGCGCGCCCAGCCGACAGGAATCAGAAAACGCGGAGCTGAGGTCACCCTGTTCCTTGTCCTGAACGCATATCATGACAGCGTCCTCTTCACGCTGCCACAGGTCGTCGGGGGTCAGAAGTGGAGATGTTTGACAGACACCAACCAGGTCGATGGTTCCAGTAATGTAGTCCTGCCCGCAGGAGCGCCTTTCGAGGCGCTCGGCCGTACGCTCCTCCTCTTTGAACTGCTGCCCGCGACGCCGTAAAGGCGTCCCGGTCGCCGACTATTCGTGTGGCAGCCGGTGTCGGCCCCCTCGTCCCGGCCACCGGAGAAGCAAAGCAGATATCCTCGCCTTCTGCGGTGCGGCAGCACGAACCAGACGGGATGGCACGACGGATTAGAGCAAGAGCATGAATCTCTCCGGCCATCAGAATACCTGAGAGACCGCTCGGGTCTCCTCCCGGGAACCTCGGTCGCTAAGCGGCAAGGGCATTCTCGTCCCAGCAGCAAGACATAATAGGAGCTGCGGGCGCCGCAGGGTCAGGACTGTGCTCCTTGCTGACGAGCCGCAGCGCCGCCTTAACCTCGTCCAGTCGGGAGGGGTAATCTCCTGACATGCCCTCGGCATCGGCGAGTTCAAGGAGATACTCATCCCAGGCCCAGCGCCCAAGGATCTCTCGCTTGCAGTCGATCGTCAGCAGAGGATGGCGCACGACGTCTTGAGGCGTGTCGAAGACGGATGCCGGGTTGACAAGGGCTTGGTCGAGATCCGGCAGGAGTGGGGAGCGGCCACGCAGCCAAGAAGCCCGTCGCAGGACCCCTGCGGGGTTTGGTGCTTCTACTCGCTGGCCCGGTGGTTGATGGAAGACATCCGCCGGACCTTTCAGATGGACTTTTCTCCCTCTCTCGGGCCAAAGACGCCCTGTGCTTGGAAAGAACGGTGGTAAGCGGGTCTCTCCGACCCTGATCGTCTGCTGCTCCATTGCAGTGCTCCCGATATGTGTCAGTTGGTGAACATTCTCGATTGCATTCACTCGGCCGGGAACCGCTCGAGCCAGAGGCGCAGCCCTAGGGTCGCGGTGAACAGGAAGGCTGCCTCATCCCAAGCAGTCAGGTGCGTGACCAGCGGCCGTTCACCCCGCAAAACCGCGAGGCTCACAGAGGCAATTCCAGCTAGGAACAGCAGCCCGGCGAACACAAACGGCATCAGGCGAACCGGTGCTATAGCCGCAAAGCACAGACAGAACGCCACCGACATGCAGCACCGTTCCAGCACCTCTCGATTGGCTTCCTGCGGACTGCGGCGCCTCTCATGCGGGTCGAGCCAGTCTGGCAGACCCGGCCAGTCGCGTGGGTCGAGCGCGGTCATGTCGCCCTCCCCGCCTAGTGGAGCGTGCCTCTGTCCAGCACCCGCAGGGTGCCGCGGATGTCGTCCAGGAGCACGAGAGCGCTGGGTTGGGGCAGCTTGCGCCAGTTTCGCAGGTTCTCCACCGCGCAGGCATCGGAAGCCCAATCGGCGAGGATCGCCCGCTTCTTGCTGGTATGTAACGCCGTGCGGGTCAGAACCTCCTGGGGGGCTTGGAACGAAAGACGGTGTGCCTCAAGCCGCTCACCGTGCCAGTAGCCTTTCAATCGCAAGGATGGGGGTGACCATTCTTGATTGGTTCGCCGGTCAATGGTTACTCGACCCATCGTGTCCTTCCTCCATCGAGCAAGGGGCTGGGCCGGGCAGCTGACTGGCCCAGCGATCATTCCAGATTGATCGGGTTTCTATGCGGCCTTGTCATGCTTGGCGGTCTTCGGAACGCCGCCGGTCGTGATCTCGATCCGGCGCGGCTTCATCTCCTCCGGCACCTCCCGCACGAGATCAACCGTCAGCAGGCCGTTCTCCAGTCTCGCCTCTTGGACTTTGACGTGGTCCGCCAAGTTGAAGGTCTGCTTGAAGGCGCGGGTGGCGATGCCGCGATGCAGAAATCGTCCGTTCTCCTGCTCAGGGTGCTTCCGTCCGGCCACCAGCAGCGAGTGTTCTTCCTGGGTGATCTCGATATCGTCCGGCGAGAAGCCTGCCACAGCCATAGTGATGCGGTAATGATCGTCACCGAGCTTTTCGAGGTTGTACGGTGGCCAGCTGGGTGCAGCCTCCATGCGAGCGGACTGGTCGATCAGGTCGAAGAGCCGGTCGAAGCCGACTGTCGAGCGGTACAGGGGAGAGAAATCGAGCGCACTCCTCATAGCTACATCCTCCCTTGAGCAATGTAACCACAAGAGCGCCGGACACCCGCCGGCGCCCGATATGCCAAGCTTTTTGGGAGCCTTAGCCACTGTTTATTTAGTGAGAGGTTCTTTTCAATTTCAAGAGTGCTGCGCATACCGCTCGGACGGGCTTCGTGAGCGGGCACGAGCCAAGGGCGCATCATCAGGAGCATTGGACCTCAATGCTGGCAGCGGACTGAATGCCACGAACAGATAGAACCCGTTGAGGTGTGCCCCAATACTGGCCGCTTCGCGGTCGAAACCCAGTGGCATCGGGGCGGTGGCGTCGATCTGACCGGCAAGCTGCCAACCTTCGGATCGGACGAACGCGGGAGCGGGCCGGTGTTCGGGAACGGCGCAGCAGAGCTCCGGTTCATGGCGGTTCCGGAACAGGTCGTAGCGCATACGGGAAGCGTCACGGGACACTAACCCGCTCTGCCGCTCACGATATAGGTTGGCGAGGGTTGGACGGGTTTGGGTCAAAGCCTCATCAGGGACAAAAGTGCGGCGCATCTCGGTATTCATGAATGCTGTCGGTCTCCCTTCTGGTTTTAATCTGAAAAATGGTTTCGCAGGCCACGGCCTATCGAACGATGTAGGCCTGGTCAGGCCTGACCTGTCAATTCCCTGATCCGCTCGATAGTTTCCTTGACCGGAATTCATCCATGTACGAGTCGAGCAGGGTTAGACTTGGCATGCCCTGGATCGATCCGGCGGCCTCTGTGGCAGAAGCGCCGCGGTCTGGTGCAGGATGGCGATGAATCCTCCGGCATCGGCCTTCCTGACAATGTGCCGGTGCCGGACGGGAGCAAACAGCCGGCGTCCGCTCCCGTCCACTCGAACGGGCCTGGTGGGTTTCCGATCGTCAGACTATTCCGCAGCTACCCGATAGGTGCTGCCATGATCAATACGCACCGGCATGCCTGGCGCTCTGGTCGACGCGGCGGCCAGCGAGGTGACGCCGCGTCGAACCCAGCCAGTCCAGATGCTTGTCGAGACGCTGCGCCTTGTCCTCGCGCAGCTCGCGCTTGGCCCGCCGCAGCTGCTTGGCAACCCTCTCAAGCGCCAGCTTGAAGGCAGCATAGATGTCGGAGCTCTTGGCCTCGCCGCTCATCATCTTGAGCGCGCCCATCTGAACGTTGACCGTACACCTATATAGGACACCCTCGCGGGTGAAGTGGACGCTGGCGGTGTTCAGATGCCCGAAGTATTTGCCTGCCATCTGCAGGATCCTCGTCCGGGCGTAGTCGGGGAGAACGTCGCCCAGATCGATGTTCGAGCTTTGCACCAGGATGGTTCGATCGACGCCTTTCAGCTTCATCCGTTCCTCCGTGCAATGAAGGTTGGACGCGTAACAATTCGGATATGCGAAGGCTTCAGCAGCCGTGAAACACCCGGCAATCCATAAAGGAATCACCTCGTTCCCGCGCGTACCTCCTTTAAAGGGCTGATCCAGTTGATGATCCGAGGATCCGCCGGGATGGGGAAGAAGCCCGGGCCTACGTTTCTGCTGTAAGGTGGGGCGCTCGTCCGAGCGCCCCACTACATGGGCCTATTTCTTCGACCCGGATCGATTGCTCGCAGCGGTGGACTGGCCGCTCTGCCCTTCCTTGCGGAACGGCAGCTTGCCGGTCACGCGCTTGAGCGCATCCGAGATATCGTATTTCAGCCTGTTGGTGATTTCCGACATGGTCATGGCGAAACCTCACGAGGTTCAGCACACTCTCCGTGCCATCCTGGTAACGCGGTACTTCATCGGCAGTTTCCAGGATGCACTTCGGACCAGTGCACTGGGGGCTAACAGAACAGCCAGTGATTATCGGACTTTCCGGTGACGCCAAGGCCCGAGGCCTCTGGGTCGAGGTTGGACCCTCCCGCTGCCTCTCCGAGGGAAAACCTCGTCTACCGCTGGCCGAACAACGAACGCGGCAGTCACCCGGTTGTACCCTCTCTTCCCGTCAGCGTTCATCTCACGATCAGGGAAGATCTTCAGCGGACGGGATTGTCGTCCGAGGTGGTGCGGATTGTGGCCTGTGTCTGGGGGTGAGTTTCACGGCAAGCGACCACCTTAACGGATGGAAAACGGCTCCGCCGTTCGTCCGAGCATGACCCCTTCCTAGCCTGAGCCGGGCTCTCCATCACCCCGCAGACCACCTCGGGGAGGTTTCGGCGGCTTCTGGACCGTAGCCTGAGGGACGGGTTCTGTGGACTGATCGCGACGCCTGCGGAGGTGCTAAAGGCTCCGGCATAGCCCCGAACATTCAGGACCGTCACTCGAGTCGGTGCTCTCCTCCGGTCCCATCCGCCTGGCCGTTTCCGACGGAAACCCGGCCGCCGGCTATCTCTTCCCGACCAGGCACGACGCGCCCCGCGAACCAGGGCATGCCAGGGTTCTGCCCGGCAGTTCGCGCCTCTTGAAAACTCCCGAGGATCACCTAAATCCAAGATTGTCAAGGCTTATCAATGGCTTGGCGCGGGCGCCGGCGGGTGTCCGGCGCTCTCGGACCCATGTTGCTCAATGGAGGATATGGCGATGAGAACGGCTTTCGATTTCTCCCCCCTGTACCGCTCCACGGTCGGTTTCGACCGGCTCTTTGACATACTCGATCAAACCCCGCAGGTTGAGACGACGACCAGCTGGCCGCCCTACAACATTGAGAAGGTCGACACTGACCACTACCGCATCGTGATGGCGGTGGCTGGCTTCTCGCCGGACGAGATCGAGCTCGTCCAGCAGGATACCACGCTGATCGTCTCCGGACAGAAGCATCCCGAGGACAAGCCGGTCCAAATCCTGCACCGGGGCATTCCGGCCCGCACGTTCAAGCAGAGCTTCAACCTGGCCGATTACGTCCAGGTCAAGGCAGCGAAGCTGGAGAATGGGTTGTTGACGCTTGATCTCGTGCGCGAGGTTCCCGAGGAGATGCGGCCGAAGCGCATCCGGGTTGCCCGCGGCAACGGCTCGAAAATAATCGAGCACGAGAAGGCTTAAAGATCGGCGGTGCCAACGACGCCATGACGGCGTCAGACCGATTTCGCCAGGCGAGGGCTCCGGCCTCGCCCGGCGCACAGCGCCTGCACGGCACGATGCATGAACCTTCGCTTCGAGAAAGGGAGGTTGGCGATGATTGGGCTGAAACACAGGAGTGAGCTGACTGCAACGAACATCCTCAATAGCATCCTGGCGGTGTTCCTGTTCTTCTCACCGTGGCTCGTCGGCTTCCGTGACGTCCAGGTTGCGACCTGGAACGCGGGGTTGTGCGGCCTGGCGGTCGGCCTGATGGCTGCGCTCGCGATCACTGAGCTGCAGGAATGGGAGGAATGGGTCAATGCCGCCCTCGGGCTCTGGACCGCTGCGGCCCCCTGGGCCCTCGGCTTTGCCGGCGTCACGACGGCCATGTGGACCCATGTGCTCGTCGGGCTGGCCGTCGCGGTCCTAGCGGCTGTTGGGCTGTGGCTGATCCACGCTTCCGCGATACGAGCCTCCTAAGCGTCCGCGGCACCGAAGGGCCATCAGCTAGGCGCTGATGGCCAGGGCCTAGCCGAGGACGGCTCCTGTCGGAAACAGACAGGTGCCGAGGCTGAGGAGATGTCCGATGAAGGCGAACGCTCAGTTCAGCACGCTCATCCTGGCGGCCCTGCCCGAGCTTCGCGCCTTTGCCCTATCGCTCACCCGTGATGCGCCCCGGGCCGATGATCTCGTGCAGGAGACGATCCTGCGCGCTTGGTCGCATGCCGAGCAGTTTGAGATGGGGTCCAATCTCAAAGCGTGGCTCTTCACCATCCTGCGCAACCTGTTCTACTCCGAACAGCGGCGGCGCCAGCGCGAGGTGGACGACCCGGAAGGTAAGCGGGCGGCCGGACTGATGATCTGTCCCGAACAGCAGTCGCATCTCGAATTTGAGGATTTCTGGCACGCGCTCGGAAACCTCGCCCCGCTGCATCGCGAGGCCTTGATCTTGGTGGGCGCTCAGGGGCTTTCCTACGAGGAGGCGGCGGCCGTGTGTGGCGTCGCCATCGGAACCATCAAGAGCCGGGTCAACCGGGCTCGAACTCACCTGATGACTTTGCTGCAGATCGAAGCTGGCCACGAGTTCGGTCCGGACGACATCCTCAAGGCTGTGATCGGCCTCGACCGACCTGACGCCGGGAACGATTAGCTGGGGCGCTACAGGCGGAGTCACACTTCAGGCCGGGCGGCTTCCGATGCAAGATCTGGGCCATCGCGCCGGCAGGCTGTATAACTCTCTCGCGACTGCATCCGGTTGTCGGATGACCCGTCTGACATCTTGCTGGAGGTTTGTGCATGAAGAAGGCCCGTGCAATTTATAGCAGTCCGAACGGCGACCGCTGGTATCTTATCCGCGACACCTCAGGGGAAATCTTTATCCGGCATGAGGCCAACGTGGCCTCCGGAGGTCACGTGGCGCACATTGATCTCGGGACGTTTCTCAGCTCCGGAACGGGGCCCGAGCACCAAGAATTGCTCCGACTGATCGGAACTTTGGTCGAGGAGCATCCCGTTCGCTCGTGATGCGCACTGGGAGCGAGCTGCCTTGAGTCAAGCGCCGACTCCGAAGGGGCGGAAATGACCGCTCCCGCGCCCGGTGCCGCGGGCCCGGACGTGCTGACAGTGCTCAACGCGCATGGGAGGATCCCGTCCTCCGCTCTCCTGAGAGACAGCGGACATGTACCGAGGCGATCGCGGAAGTGGTCCAGATGACCTGCACTGCCGGTGACCTCCTCTAAGGTAAAAAATTCCACGCGAAGGATTGAAGGCGGATCCAATTGGCCGTTGATGCCGCCGGCAGGCGTAAAGATGCAGCTCCTGATCGCGGAAACGCTGATGTTTGAGCAACCACCGTCCCGTGAAAGGCTTCTGGAAGGCGGCACTGGCGGATCGGGAGGACTGCGCGGCGGCCGTCTCACCACCCGTTGAACGCGGCCTCTGGACACCTGCCGCCGGTGATCCCATCTGCACACGTGTGCAGGCGGAGCCTGTGCCATCCAGATGCAGATACTTGGTGTTCGAACTCGCGTAGCACTGACTTCGAAGACGGAGGTGATACGATGAACTTCAGTCCCAGGATCTATGAACGCGAAACCGTTGATCGGTACCGCACTCCGCAGCAGTGGACTATAGCCGAGACCGTTAACGCGGCGATGGCCCTCATGCTGGTCGCGTCACCGTGGACGTTCCGTTATGCGGATGCATCAGCTGCGGCTTGGAGCGCGGTTCTCATCGGGCTTCTGCTCGGGGCGACCACGCTCGCGCGAACCATCGAGGCGCGGGATTGGCAGGGCTGGGCGACCTTGGCCTTGGGTACTTGCGCATTGCTCGCCCCCTGGTTGCTCGGGTTCGGCGAGATCAAGAATGCGGCCGGCATGCACATCACGGCGGGCTTGGCCGTGGTGACGATGACGCTGATCACCCTGTGGGTCAACTACCTCGACCAGTCGCCTACCCCTGCCTGAGCCAGGGCCTTCAAGATCAGGTCACCGCGTGAGCCGCGGACCCACACCTTAGAGACGGAGGCGTGGACCCATGAGCTTTAGCGTGATCGCCTGCGAGATCCTCGACCTGTTCCGTCAGTCTCATCGGCTGCCCGGCGCCCGCATGACCATCGCCGAGATTGACGAGCGGCTCGGCACCGATCCCGCGGTCGCCGTGGCCATTAGGGAGCTCATCAATGCCGGTTACCTTGTGGCCCCGGACGCGTCGACGGTCAAGCTGACGGCTAGGGGCTTCGATGCGATCCACGGCGGCAACTGCCGTTTGCTGGCAGGCTGACAAGCTGACTGCCAGCCAGGCGGCCGCAACGTGCCGCCCTTCGGAACCACTGTCACCCGTCCGTTCCCGAGGGCTTTCTCGTCAGCCAAGCTGAAACTACCTCGATCAGCAACGCGTATCCTTTGGGCACGAAAATGTGATCCGGGAGCAGTAGCCATGGCGAATGGACTCTGTGACGTATGTGGGGTGCGGCCTGCGACGGTTCGGGCACAGGTGGTGAGCAACGGCCAGCGCCAAAGCATGGAGTTGTGCGACGTCGATTACCGGCGCCTCGCCCGCCAGCAGCGGTCAAGCTCGCCACTCGAGTCCCTCTTCGGCCGGCACGGTGGCCTGTTCGACGAGTTTTTCGGCGGCGACTTCTTCGGCGAGAGTCCGCTCACGAGCGCCAGGGACGGTACGGATGAGGTTCCCAAAACGGGAGATGGTGGCACCCCCATTCCGGTGCGGTCAGGGCGTGGACGCGCCCGCGGCCGGGGCGCGGCGGCGAGCGTCTCGGACCGCCTGAGCGAGCATGCGGAGCAGATCCTCCAAGCCGCCGCCCGTCGGGCGGGCGACTTCGGCCGCAAGGAGGTCGACACCGAGCACCTCCTCCTGGCGCTCACCGAAAGCGATGTCGTCCGGACCATCCTTGACCAGTTCAAGGTGTCCCTTGACGACCTGCGCAACCAGATCGTGCAGGAAAGCCGGCGGGGCGACTTCAATCCGGAGGAAGGCGGCGAGATCGGTGTCTCGCCGCGCGTGAAGGACGCGCTCTCCCGTGCGTTTTCCGTCTCGGGCGAGTTCGGGCACTCCTATGTCGGGCCCGAGCACCTGCTCATCGGCCTTGCCGAGGAGGGCGAAGGCATCGCGGCCGACGTGCTGCGCCGCTATGGGCTCACGCCCCAGGCGATCCGCCAGCAGGTCACCAAGGTGGTGGGCCGCGGCGCCGAGGAAGGCCGCGTCGACACACCGACCAACACACCCAACCTCGACAAATATGCCCGCGATCTCACCAAGCTCGCACGCGAGGGCAAGCTTGATCCGGTGATCGGGCGCGCCCGCGAGATCGAGACCACCATCGAGGTGCTGGCCCGGCGCAAGAAGAACAACCCGGTGCTCATCGGCGAGCCGGGCGTTGGCAAGACCGCCATCGTCGAGGGCCTCGCCCAGCGCATGGTGGCCGGCGAGGTGCCCGAGGCGTTGCGCAACAAGCGCCTGGTCGAGCTGTCGATCAACTCGATGGTGGCCGGCTCCAAGTATCGCGGCGAGTTCGAAGAGCGTGTGCAGCAGATCCTGAAGGAGGTCACCGAGCGCGAGGACGAGCTGATCCTGTTCATTGACGAGATCCACACCATCGTAGGTGCGGGCCAGGGGGGCGGCGAAGGTGGGCTCGACATCGCCAACGTGTTCAAGCCGGCCCTCGCGCGCGGGGAGCTCAACCTGATCGGCGCGACCACGCTGAACGAGTACCAGAAGCACATCGAGAAGGACGCGGCCCTGGAGCGCCGCTTCCAGCCGGTCTTCGTGCCCGAGCCAACGGTTTCTCAGACCATCATGATCCTGCGCGGCCTGCGCGACACCCTGGAGGCGCACCACAAGGTGACTATTACCGACGAGGCGATCATTGCGGCCGCGGAATTGTCCGACCGATACATCACCGGCCGCTTCCTGCCCGACAAGGCCATCGACCTGATCGATCAGGCGGCGGCGCGGGTAAAGATCTCCACGACGGCGCGGCCGGTCGAAGTGCAGGAACTGGAGGCGGAGGTTCGCCAGCTCAAGCGCGAGCAGGACTACGCTGCCTCGCGCAAGCAGTTCGACCGCGCGTCCCAGATCCAGGCCGAGCACGATGCTCGCAACAAGGAGCTGCAGGAGGCGACCGAACGCTGGCGGCGCGAGCGCGGCTCGGCCTCGGCGGAAGTTCGCACAGAGCACATCGCGCAGGTGGTGTCCAAGCTCACAGGCGTGCCGGTCAACGAGCTCACCACCGAGGAGCGCCAGCGCCTGGTAAGGATGGAGGAGCGCCTGCACCAGCGGGTGATCGGCCAGGAAGAGGCCGTGAAGGCGGTGAGCGACGCCGTGCGCCTCGCCCGGGCCGGCCTGCGCGAAGGGCGCCGCCCCATCGCGACCTTCCTGTTCCTCGGCCCTACCGGCGTTGGCAAGACCGAGCTGGCCAAGGCGCTTGCCGAGACCGTGTTCGGCGAGGAGGACGCCATGATCCGCCTCGACATGTCGGAGTACATGGAGCGGCATGCGGTGGCCCGCCTGATCGGCGCGCCTCCCGGCTACGTCGGCTATGAGGAAGGCGGACAGCTCACCGAGCGCGTGCGCCGGCGCCCCTACTCCGTGGTGCTGCTGGACGAGATCGAGAAGGCTCACCCGGATGTCTACAACGTGCTGCTGCAGGTCTTCGACGACGGTCGTCTCACCGACGGCAAGGGGCGTGTGGTCGACTTCACCAACACGATCCTGATCGCCACATCGAACCTAGGATCCGACATCATCCAGCGCCACATCAATGTGCGCGGCACGGCCGAGGACGATCAGGCCCGCCTCAAGCGCGAGCTGATGGACGTGCTGCGCAGCCATTTCCGGCCGGAGTTCATCAACCGTATCGATGAGATCATCGTCTTCCATGCCCTTGCCCGTGACCAGATCCGCTCCATCGTGGAGCTGCAGCTGGAACGGGTGAAGCGCACAGCGCATGGCCAGGGAGTCGAGCTCGTCATCGACGGCAGCCTCGTCGACCACTTGGCCGCGGCGGGATTCCGACCGGAGTTCGGCGCCCGCGAGCTGCGGCGCCTGATCCGCTCGGAGCTGGAAACCCAGCTCGCCCGCGCCATGCTGGCGAACGAGATCCATGAGGGCGACCGTGTGATTGCGCGTTGGGACAGCCACGAGAAGAAGGTCATGCTGGAGCCCCAGCCGAAGGCGGAAGGTGGGTCACAGGCCGCCGGTGCGGCAGGCGACCATCGCAACGCGGTCGAGCTTGACCGGGAGGCCCAGCGTGGATCGGGCGACAAAGGCCAGACGGCTGCCGAGTGACCCGTGGCTGCAGATGTGCCCGCATGGGCAGGAGGCACCATCGGGCAGGACGGACCAGCCGTCTCAGGAGCGACACGGAGGAAACGGATGGCAGAATTGTTGTAGTAGGCTTCTGGGATCCGTACGAGGCGGATCGGGCCGTAACCGAGCTGGTGCGCCTGCAGAAGGAGTATCTCATCGCCCTGGAGGACGCGGTGGTGGCGATCCGCGGCTCGGACGGCAAGCTGCGCCTGAAGAAGAGCGTCGACGTGGTGGGCGCCGGCGCGGCCTCCGGCAGCCTTTGGGGCGCCATGTGGGGCTCGCTCGTCGGCATCATCTTCATGAACCCGCTGATCAGCCTGGCCACCGGCGCGGCGCTCGGCGCCCGGGCGGGAGCGCTGTCCGGGAGCTGGGCCGATTACAGGATCAGCGATGAGTTCATCCGCTCCACCGGTGAGGCCGGGCAGCCCAACATCTCGGCGCTGTTTGTCCTTGTCCGCCAGGTGTAGCCGGACGGGGTGCTGGAGGAGCTGAAGTGTTTCCGCGCACGTGTCCTGCGCTCGCTCGTCCCTCTCGCCCGAGCAGGAGGCTCGGCCTCAAGGCGGCACTGTCAGGTTCCAACGGGTCGATGCCCGGCCGCACCAGCACCGCGCCCGAGACAACCAATGAGGCAGTTCCCGGCACCGGCGGCGACCCGACCGCTGCCATGGCGCCAGGAGCCTGGCCGTGATCCTCCGGCCATCGGCCCACCGGGGACGGAGCCACGAGATCAGCGTCGCGCCTCCTCGCGGCCCCTTGTCGTGATCGCCACCACGCGTTCGCGGACCGGCCCTTGGCGTCTGGCGGAGCGCACGAGCCCCTGCCGCTCAAGATTCGCCATGATCGAATAGGTCGTCCCAAGCGGCAGGCGCAGGCGCGCAGAGACATCCTGGACCGACGTGCGCGTGCGTTGTGCGACGTCCTTCAACACCTCGGCCCCGTATTGGCTCATGGTTCGCATGCCGCGGCCGGTAAGCCGATTGAGCACTGGGGACCGCGACAGGAGAAGCTGCATCGGCGTCTGCGCCGTCAGACCTCGTAGAGCGCCGGTGCGCCAAGCCGCAAAGGCAAGAGCCCCCGCTGCCGCGCCGACCAAAGCTCCAAGCAGCAGGCCGGACGAGGGCAGGTCCCAGCCGCGATGCCGCGCCCGCAGCGCCTCGATGTTCTCCTCCACATACTCTTGGCGGAGTTCGCGAACCTCCTCCTCGTCCAGGATCTCGCGCGCCAGCGGCAGGAGCTCGTGCTCCTCGCGATGGAAATGCCCCTCGATCAGGGCTGCCAGATCACGGAACCTTTGGGTCCAGTCCTGGCTCCCCTTGTCCCGCATGCGGGCAAGCTCGGCGAGCCGGCGCTTGATCTCCTCATGCTCGTGTTCCAGTTCGGCGGCGAGGTGTTCGGCGCGATCGTGGTCCTCAAGCGTGTCGTAGAGGCTTTCCTCCTCCGCCTCCAGATGCCGACGGAGTTCGGTCTCGAGTTCGCTGAACAGGCGCTCCCGGCTCCGGACGCCGCCATCGGGGAAGGCCCGGGGAATCTCTCCGCAGAGGTCCGCGATGTTGGCGTGATCGTTCGCAATCAGCTGCCAAAGGTCCATAGCGTCACTCCTTTGAGCGAAAGCACGTACTAACGGGAGCGAAACAGGGGCAGTTCCGGTCGGTCGCCACGCCCAAGGGCCCGCCTCGGAGCTGTTTTGCACGTCCCGTGACCCCGAGACGGCCCTCTCTTCACCCTCCTTCGCGAGAGCTTTGACACGGCGGGCTGCACCCTCTTCCATCGATGAACCGGGAAGGGTCTGGGAAGTTTATGGGTCGGTCGATCGTTACGTTCTTCATGGCTGAAGGATGACCGAAGATGGGAGGTGACATCTGGCTGTGGGTGGCGTTTGCAGTCCTCGTGGCGGGGCTCCTCGTGCTCGACCTCGGCGTCCTGCACCGGGAGGCGCGCGCCATCGGTGTCGCGGAGGCCCTGTGGTTGAGTCTGGGCTATATTCTCCTCGCCCTCCTGTTTGGCGCCGGGGTGTACTGGTTCCTCGGCCGGCAGGCAGGCGTCGAGTTCCTTACGGGCTACTTCATCGAAAAGTCGCTCTCCATCGACAACATCTTCGTCTTCGTCCTGATCTTCTCCAACTTCGGAGTGCCCGCCGCCTACCAGCACCGGGTCCTGTTCTGGGGCGTGCTCGGCGCCCTGGCGCTGCGGGCCGTGCTGGTCTTCGCCGGCGTCCAGCTCCTAGATGCGTTCGCCTGGATGACGCTGGTCTTCGGCGCGTTCCTGATCTTCACCGGGATCCGAATGCTGTTCGCGGCCGAGGGGACGCCCGATCTCCAGAACAACACGGTGCTGAAGCTTCTCCGCCGCCGGCTGCCGGTCACGGAGGACTACGAAGGGACGCACTTTCTGGTCCGGCGGAACGGCGCGCTGTACGTGACGCCGTTGTTCCTCGTGCTGGTGATGGTCGAGTTCACCGACCTGGTGTTCGCCGTCGACTCCATACCGGCGATCCTGGCGATCACGCAGGACCCGTTCATCGTCTACACGTCCAACGTGATGGCGATTCTCGGGCTGCGGGCGCTCTATTTCGCGCTCGCCGGGATCGTGAAGCGGTTCGTCTACCTCAAGTATGCGTTGTCGCTGATCCTCGTGCTGGTGGGCATCAAGATGACGGTGAACCATCTCTACGGCGGCAAGGTCATCCCCACCGAGGCTGCCTTGCTTGCCACCGCCGTCCTGATCGTTGGAGCGATCGGGCTGTCCCTGCTGCGGACCCGCGGTCGCGAGCTGGCGGATGAGGTCAGGATGCCCACCGGTTGGGTGCCGGGCAGTCGGTCGCACCCAGACGGGAAGCGGCGGGCGCGCCAGATGCCGGAGCGCGCCCCCCAGTCATCCTAGGCGGTGCTCCATATCGGTTCGTCAGACCGGCCGGAGCACATCGTTCTATCGGTCATGAACGAGCCGGGTCTCCATCCGCCGCGCAGGCGGCAGAGGCGCCACCGGAACGTTCAAGAACTTGGCCGGCCATGCGATCCATCGGCCGGAACCGCGCCCGGGAGCAGGAAGCTGCCGGTTCGGTTGGCGACGGGAAAGCGCAATGAGCGAAGATTGACCTGGGACGTGCCCCTGCTCGGCGCGCTCCGCCGCTGAACCCCGAATTTGCAGGAGAACGGCCGGGCAGTCAAATCCATCGGGCGAGCCGGCGGAACCGCATTGGAGACCCGCCTAATACCAGAGGCCTGTTGGGTGCCAATGAGGCCTCCGGTGCGGAGGATCTAAGCGGGAAGGCAGGATAACGGGGCTCGGGTCAAATTCCTGCTCGGTAGGCCCTACTCTCAGAGCCAACAATCGCTCGATGCGCTTGCGTGTATCCGGATGCGTTCGCAGCAGCGAGGGGTGGGGAATGCGCCGGCCCGGAAGGAACAGGGTCTCCAGCAGGCCGCCCTCGTAGCGTTCCAGCTTTGCCAGGGCCGACGCAAGGCCGAGCGGGTCGCCCGTAAGCCCCGCCGCGTCGAGATCGGCATCGTATTCCCGCGTCCGCGAGAGGGCGAGCTGGAGCAGGCTGGCGAGCGTCGGCGCGAACACGAGAAGGATCACCAAGAGCCAGAGCACGGCGTTCCCTTCGACCAGCAGGACCGGCAGGCTCGCCAGAAGAAGGATCACTCCGGCAAGGGACATCGCGGCAGTCACCCGGTTAATGACGTCGGCGAGGGTCATGATCCAGAGGTCGTTGTTGCGGATGTGGCTGACCTCGTGGGCCAGGACACCGGCCAGTTCGCGCAAGGTGAGGTGCCTCAGGAGCCCGTCCGTGACTGCGATCGCCGCCTCGCTCTGTGTGCCCGTCGCGAAGGCAGTCATCATCCGGCTCGGGACGTAGAAGAGCGCGGGCGGCTGCGAGAGGCCGGCACGGTCCGAGATCAGCGCGAGAGCTTGGAAGAGTGTTGGCATCTCGTGGGGTCGGATCGGCAGGGCCCCGTACATGCGCAGGGTGAGCCAGGGTGAGACGTAGGGGGTGAACAGAAGACTGATGCCGCCGGCGAAGAGCGCCCACGCAACCGCCTCCCCGCCCGCGACGATCCAGCCGCAGGCCGCTAGCAGTGCCCCCATGCCACCGATCAGGAGCAATGACTGGATGCGGTTGCGTCGCTTGTGGCGAAGGCGCTCTCGCTCGTTCAAAGGGCTGATCATGACAGGCTCTGGTGAGTTCGGCAGGGCTTCGCTCTCTTGAATCCAGGGGCAGGACGATCTCGTGACGGTAACCCGGGCCGCATGAAAAAGTGTCACGGACCGCGTGGCGGAGAGCACTCGCTGCTTCCCCCTTCCAGCCGGTGGGATCTCACCGGACGAGCGGCAAGTCGCTGCCGCGGCGGATGCTGCGGTGAAGTTGGAAACCTTCACATTCGCCTGCCCTCACCCGATCCGGCGCAGTTAGGCCGTTGGCATGAGCGGGGCGCGATGCTTGACCTCGGACATCCGCACCACCACGTCGACAGGTGTGGATTCTCGCATCGGAGGTGCGCATGGAGATCTCGCGCATACTGATTGGGCTGGGGCTCCTGCTCGTGCTCGTGGGCCTGCTTTGGCCGGTATTGGAGAAGCTGGGGTTCGGTCGCCTTCCGGGTGACGTTTTGATCCAGCGGGATGGCTTTTCATTGTATGTGCCGTTGGCAACCAGCATCCTTGTGAGCCTGATCCTCAGCTTGGTCCTGTGGGTGATTAACCGCTGGTCCTGAGCAAAGGCAGAGTGCCGTGCGAGGCACATCAAACCCGCAACAACCGAACGGTGAAAGATTGCTGACGCACAACTAACGCTGGTGAGTCCGATTTCGGCATCCCCGAGTGGCTGTGTCGATGGAAGCCCAATACATCATACAGTCGTCGTTAGACCTTGTCGTAGCGGGAGGGGACGTTCCCATGGCTATCAAAGACGTCGTTGTTGTGCTTGATCCGAGTTCTAGAACGGTTGGACCGTACGCGGCTTCATTGGCCGCCCTGTTTGGAGCGCACCTCACGGCGACGATGCTCGTGCACGACCCGACCACGAGCGTCGCATGGCCTGAAGCATCCGTCCCCGTCCTGACCTCGGTTCTTGAGGCCTCGCGGGAGGAGGCGCGTCGCACCCTTGAGGGGTTTGCTACGACAGCCCAGGGCCTTGGCGTTGCCGTCGAAACAGAGCCAGTCGAGGTCACGCTTGGCTTGCCCGGTCGTGCGCTCGGCCCTCTAGCACGGCACTTCGATCTCGCGGTGGTCGAACAGCCGAACCCAGACGCGCCGGGCGACCGGGAGATGATGGTGGAATCGGTCCTGTTCGAATCCGGCCGACCTGCCCTGATCGTCCCTGACGTGCCGATCACACCGTTCCGGCTTGAGACCATCCTGGTTGCCTGGGACGCCAGCGCCACGGCGGCGCGTGCGTTCGGTGACGCGATGCCGTTTCTGGAACGAGCCAAGTGGGTCGAAATTCTCACGGTCGCCGATGAGCCGAGCGAGACCGAAGCCTCCGGCGAGAGAATGGTCCGCCACCTGGAGCGCCACGCCATCCATGCGTAGTTCCGCAGGCTTCCCAGCGCAGGGGACGTTGCAAGCACCCTGTTGTCGCACGCCTTTGACGTACAAGCCGACCTCATGGTGATGGGCGGCTACGGCCACTCCCGCGTGCGCGAATTCATCTTGGGCGGGGCGACGCGTGGAAGCCTCGAAACCATGACCCTGCCGGTGCTCATGTCGCACTGATCCGGCCGCCAATAGCACGCTGCCGCGTCCCTAAAACCGGCCGAACTTGGCACAAGGAGGATCCGGCGCACGCTGCCGCGCCAACCATGGATGGCTCAGAGACCGTTCCGACGTCCAGGCGGATAGGAGCCGCCGAACTCTCAGGGCAGTTCCAGGGTTGAGGGCCTAAGCTCGCCATCATTCCAAACCGTTGAGCTTGGCTGCTCATTGGCCCGGAATGAGGTCGGCGGACCGCGGTGCGTGGCGGAATGAACGAGGTCGATTGAGCATTCGCGTGGAGCCGATCGCACAGGTGGAGCGTTTCCGGCCTGTCACAGGGGAAGAAGCCCATGCAGGATGTCACCCGTAGCCCCTCGCGTCAGGCGGGAGCCAATCGGCAGCCGACCCGAACCCCTCTTTTCCTGTTTGCGACCGGCATCGAGAACAGCTATCCCACCATCCAGAACGGCCGGGTGCGCCGGGACCAGATGGAGGAGTGCGGCCACTACCGCTTGTGGGAGCGGGACTTCGATCTGCTTGAGGAACTGGACGTCCGCTTCCTGCGCTATGGCCCGCCCCTCCACCGGACGTTTATGGGCCAAGGCCGATACGATTGGGAGTTCGCCGACCTGACGTTCGCCCGGCTGAAGGAGCGCGACATCGTTCCCATCGCGGATCTGTGTCATTTCGGCGTGCCGGAGTGGATCGGAGACTTCCAGAACCCCGACTTCCCGGCGCTGTTTGCCGAATACGCCGGCGCGTTCGCGCGCCGCTTTCCTTGGGTCCAGCTCTACACCCCCGTCAACGAAATGTTCATCTGCGCCACGTTCTCTGCGGCCACGGGGTACTGGAATGAGCAGCTGAAAAGCGACCGGGGTTTCGTCACCGCCCTCAAGCACCTCGTCAAGGCAAACGTGCTGGCCATGCATGCCATTCTGGAGGAGCGGCCCGATGCGATCTTCATCCAGAGCGAATCGACCGAGTATTTCCACGCCGAACACCCGCAGGCGATCAAGCCCGCGGAGATCCAGAACGCCCGGCGGTTCCTATCGCTCGACCTGAACTACGGCCGCCCGGTTGACTCGGAGATGCACGAGTTCATGCTCGACAACGGCATGACGCGGGAGGAGTACCACTTCTTCCTCGACAACAACCTGCGCCACCACTGCATCATGGGCAACGACTTCTATCACACCAACGAGCACCGGGTGGATCCCGGCGGGCACATCCGGCCCGCCGGCGAGGTGTTCGGCTATGACGAGATCACGCGCCAGTACCACGACCGCTATGGCCTGCCGGTGATGCATACTGAGACCAACTTCGACCAGGGCCCGGAGGGTGACGAGGCGGTCGACTGGCTTTGGAAGCAATGGGCCAACGTCCTGCGCGTGCGCAACAATCGCGTGCCCATCGTCGGCTTCACCTGGTACTCGCTCACCGACCAGATCGACTGGGACGTTGCCCTTCGCGAGCAGCGGGGCCGGGTGAACCCGCGCGGGCTGTACGACCTCGACCGCACCATCCGGCCCGTTGGGGAAGCCTACAAGAGGCTTTTGTCTCAGTGGCGCGAGGTGCTGCCGACTCAGAGCGTCTGCCTGTTTGTGCCGGTGGTGTTGCCGAGCGAATACGATGAACCCATGGCCGTGCGGCGGCGCGAAGGCTGGCGTCGCTATTACCGCAGCGAGATGAAGGCGAAGAACGCAAATTGATAGGAAACGCGCCAGGGGCTGAGCGCGGTATGCCCCTCTTTGGATGCGGAACGAAAGCCGGTCCCCACCGAGCAGTCCTGACCGCTCGAAGCGATCAATCTCGAAGACCTCTTCTTCGGGCAGCTTCATCGCAGGAGGAGCGGCCCCATCAACCTGAGCTTTTCAAACTCGACACTTAGCTTCAGTCTTTGCCCTTTCAGCTCGAAGGCGGGCATGTCAACGCGGTTGAGCCCGTTCACGCATGCAAATGGCGTCGACGGTCCGCGCTCGCTCTTCATAAGCCCTAGGCGCGATGGGTGCCAACTCCTCTCCACCAAGCTGGCCGGCCATGCCGTAGGCGGACAAGCGGGTTGTCATGAGGACTCCCACCCCCTGCAGAACGGCGTCACCGGCCCGAAGCCTATAGGTGTCGTTGATGCTCTTGAAATGATCGATGTCGGTGATGGTAAGGACCACCGGATGCGGGGCTAAAGCTTCTCTCGTCTCCATGAGAAAGCGACGATTTGGCAATCCGGTGAGCACGTCATGCCGGACGCGGTGCTCATAGTCGCGTTCGGCCTGTATGGTGGAAATCAAGATGACGCTGAGGCGATAGACGGCCTGGCCCATGGCGTAGAGGTAGAAAGGGGATCTGAAGCGCCGTTCGCAACATGATCGGCTCACCCGACCACACAGCCCCGAGCCAAGCTGGACCGAAGCTCAGCGCGATCATGGCCGTGGCCAGGCAGGGCGCGGCGAAGCTTCGCAAGCAGGTGCCGCCCATCATCGCGGCTGACGAGAGACATTCCAGAGTGGTGACGATCCAGTCGCCGCTCAGCAAACTCATAAAGGTCTCCGCCCCTACGCCGAACGCCCTCTGGAGGGCCAGGACAACGTAGAGGTCCGTCCGCGTCTTGCGCCGCTGGTCGGCCGCCCGGTAACCCGACAGGATCAGGTATGTGCGCGCATACCACGAGGATGGGTCCTTGGTAGAGGCTGTGAAAAGCGCTCTGATGGGCCGTGGAGCCGAAGCTCCTAAGCAAGAACCAGCGTTTACCGTTTCGCCACACCTGCAGTTTCTCGACCACAGCTGAACCACCGCGGAAGCGCACGGGGAGTGCAATAAAATCCGTGCCAATGGGGGCCCTTCTGGTCCTGACAGCGAACCTTGCCGATCTCGCCTGTGTGACGTAACTCCTGCGTCAGGTGAGGGGCGACGCAGAGGGCTCGATCAGGAAACGGGTCGAGCCGCCATCACCAGCTGCTTGGTCGCCAAAACGGGGCGAACCGAGGAGCCTTGCAGGCGTGGCACCCAAGCGCGACAGGATCCGGCCCCCATGAGATTGGCTTTTCAAAGCTCAGCAAAGGTCGCTCGCAAGGCTCCTGGCGAGCCAAGGGGCTCTCCTTCTTGGGGCGGCCGTGAGATAAAGACGCTCTGCTCCGGGATCTGCGCACCGACGCCGCCACGAGCTGCACGGTTGCGACGAAAAATGGAAGGGACAGAAACTTGGCGGTTTAGTAACCGCAACGGACCTAAACTCCCTGCGGATGATCCACTTGGCTGGTGGAACGAAGCTGCCCCTTTTTGGTTAGGCCCCCATGAGCGAAGCTGTTTCAGAAACCCGCATGACGGTCCTCGTTGTGGAAGACCAGATCCTGGTCCGGATCTTCGCCGCCGATTTCCTTGAGGACGCCGGGTTCAAGGTGTTCGAGGCTGCGAGCGCCGACGAGGCGCTGACCGTTCTGGAAGCGCGGCCCGACATTCAGGCCATTGTGACCGACGTGGAGATGCCGGGCTCGATGGATGGCTTTGGGCTGGCCCGCACGGTAAGCGAGCGGTGGCCGGGCGTGAAGGTGATCGTCACCTCAGGCCGCAGGCAGCCGGGGGCGGATGAGCTGCCGGAAGAGATCCCTTTTCTCGCCAAGCCCTACCTACCGACGACGGTCGTCAGCCTGATCCGGCAGATGGCCACCCCTCAGCTCGTTGAGGCTCCAGCATCGGGTGCAATCGGCTAGCCGCTGAGCCTCCCCTGGGAGCCATCTGGAACAAAACTGGGCCTCACGCGCTCGTGCGCGGCAGACGTCGTTTTCTCGGTGAATTCCTATGACTGTCGTTTTGCGGCAGGCCGGGCAACGATCGGTAGTGCCGGGTACTTGCCCCTTCAGGGAACCCTCCAGTACCTGAATGCGCCTTAACGATCGCACGAGCGGACGCGTCGAGATGGTCAACCAGATGGGTGGCGAGCTGCTCGACGGCAGCCTAGTGAGCCCAGACCAAGGCGATCGCCTCCTTATAGGTGGCGTTCAGCTCGTGCTTGACCTCCGCCAGCAGGTGGGGCGGGAGATTGAACGGCGACAGGCTTGTGACAAGATACACCAGCGGCGTCGGACGGTCAAGCCGGACGCCGCAACCATGCGCACCGCGAGGCGGGTCGCCATGGCCAAGTCCGCCTCCTCGGCGTCCCCCGCTCCGCGCTGGCCCCGCGAGCACCACCTCCTCCGTCGTTCACCCGGCTGGCAGGTAGAGCAGGATCTGGCGGGCGACCTCGATGGTCATCGGCTGCTCCGGCCTTCCAGTCACCCGGGCAGTGCCGGCGTGTCCGCCATGCCCGCTGACGGAAGCCACCGCCGCTACGTCATGCCCAGCCTCGTGTGCGGCACACCGGCGGCGAAGCTCCGGGGAAACGGCGTAGACGCGGCTGCTTAAGGTCCGCTCCGGGCAGATCCGATGCCAGCTTCTGCCGCAAGGTTTGAGCCAGCTCTTCCGTGCTCGGAAACAGAACGTGGATCACGCGTTCGAGCCATCCGCTTCGGAGGAGCGCAGGATCGACGGCTTTCGGAAAGTTGGTGACTCCGATCATCACCACGCCGGGCTGCGGCCTGAGTCCGTCGACCTCCTCGAGGACGTAGCCGATGAAGGACGCCAAGTACAATCTGTAGGAATGGCCCGAGGATGGAGACTGGGGCGGTGTGAAGATCCGGAGTAGCGTGCTCGATACACTACGTTCCTCGGAAGGCGAATAGATCGCGCGCCTTAGAAAGCACTCCACCACAGTGTTGCCTGCGAGGCACGGAAAATCAGGCGTTCTCGCACCCGGATCGGCAGACGCTCTATCAGCGGCTATCCTTGCAAAACTTCCTTATGACAGCGGTACGACCAAAGGTCCGCACCGCGAGCCATTGTCATCCTGCATGTCTGACTTCGCTTGAGAAGTTCCTATGGAGCTGCTCGCGCTACGCAGGTGATCGAGCGACAACTCCCATCACGCCCTCGCCAAGTACCTGAGGGGCAAGCCGGTTCGGCGTCGGACATGATTGCCCGCATCTATGACGGGTGCAGCTGCGAATGGGCGCGGCCTTGGGCAGGCACACGGAACCTGAGGCTCTGAACAGCATTCATTCTGAACCTTGAGCGCCGATGCAGAGCGCCGAGCCGCCACGAGGTTCGCATGATGCATGACAGTAGATTGCCCGCGTTCCTCCGAACCGGTGTGATCGGAGGTGTTCTGCTGCTTCTTGCTTCCGCCGTTCACGTCCCTTCCCACGCGCAGCCGGCGCCGACGGATTTCACCGCTATCGTGAAGCAGAAGATGCCGGCGGTGGTTGCGGTCACGACGCGGCAGCGGGTCGAGGAACGGCGGCAGCGGGCGCAATCCACGCCGGACAATCAGGATCTACCCGAGCTTTTCCGCCGTTTTTTCGAGGAGCGCTCCAGCCCTGAGCGGCTGCAGCCCCGGCAGGGCCTCGGCTCGGGCTTCGTGATCAGCGCTGACGGCTACATCGTGACCAACAACCACGTCATCGAGGATGCTGACGACATCCAGGTCGCCTTCGGTGAGAACGGTCCTGTTCCGGCTAAGCTAGTGGGGCGGGATCCGGCCACCGACATTGCCGTGCTCAAGATCGATCCGCAGCCCGACATGGCCGTCACCACCTGGGGAGACTCGGACGCGGCCGAACCGGGCTCTTGGGTGATCGCCATCGGCAGCCCCTTTGGTCTGGGCGGCACCGTCACCGTCGGCGTGGTCTCAGCGCGCTCGCGGGACATTCAGTCGGGGCCCCTGGACGACTACATTCAGACCGATGCCGCCATCAACCGGGGAAACTCGGGCGGTCCCCTGTTCAACGCCCGTGGCGAGGTGATCGGCGTTAACACCGCCATCTTCTCGCCCGTGGGAGCCAACATCGGCATCGGCTTTGCCGTGCCGTCGCGCACCGCCCAGTCCGTGGCCGAGCAGCTCATCCGCACGGGCCGGGTCGAGCGCGGCTACGTCGGCGTGCGTCTGCAGGAGATCACCCCGGCGATCGCCCAGGCGCTGGGACGCTCGGACGACAAAGGCGTGCTGGTCGCCTCGGTGGAGCCGGGCGGCCCGGCCGAGAAGGCTGGGATCAAGACGGGCGACGTGATCATCCGCATCGGCGACCAGACAGTCAACAGCGGTCGGGATCTCACCCGCGCGGTTGCGAGCCTAAAGCCCGGAACTCAGGCTCGCCTGACAGTAGTGCGAGGCGGCACGCCGCAGGAGGTTCCGGTGATCGTCGGCCAGCGCCCCGGTGACCAGACCGCAGCCCTGACTGGGCCTCAGCAAGACACCGAGGCAGACGGCAAGCGGCTTGGCGTGGCTCTGGCTCCCATCGATGAAGCAGCGCGCCGCCAACTCGGCGCGAACGTGAGCGGCGTGCTCGTCCAGCGGGTGCAGCCCAACAGCCCGGCGTCTGAAAGCGGGATTCGGCCCGGCGACGTGATCGTCTCCGCCAACAATCGGGATGTGACCGAGCCGGCTGATGTGGCGCAGGCCTGGTCGCAGGCGCAGAAGGACAAGAGGCCGGTCCTGCTGCGCATCATGCGTGATGGCCAATCGCTCTTCGTCGCCGTTCCTGCGTAATACATCTGTCGACAGGAAGAAAAGACGAGGGCCGGCAGTCCGCTGACTTCTTTCCGATCGAGCTTTGGCTTGCTCGGAGAGAACGGTTCGTTGCTTTCGTTCCCCCGCGAGATGAACCGCCTCTTCGACAATGCCCTGCGCAGCACGAGCCTACCCTGGGCCGGCGGGTCGAACAACACTCCGGGCGGCGTCAACACCCGAGGCGCGGGCCCTGCATGATGCAGCCATGCGACGACGGGATTGCCCCGGAACCATAAGGACCGACCCCGCTCGGCGATGGGCTCAGGCCACGCCACGGCAGCCGTGGACCACGCCCTGCGCGAGACCCACGAGGCATGGCCCGGCCTGAGCCCATACGGGCGCATCGAGCAGATCGTCTCGCCCGTCCTGACCGCCCCGATCATTCTGATGATCGCGGTGGCGTTGGTGAACGTGGCGTTCCGGATTCTCATGCTAATGCTGTTCGGCCTACTCGACCCAGCCGAGACCGGCGTGTTCCAAGTCGTCTTCGACATGATCTCCACGGTGCTGATCGCCCTGGAGTTCAACCACTCGACCATCGGCGTCCTGCATCGCAAGGAGTGCATCTTGCAGGTGCGTACCGTGGTGTTGATCGCGCTGCTGGCCCTTGTGCGCAAGTTCATTATCCTGGACGCCACCAAACACCGAGCTGTTCACCATCATTGGGTTGGCCAAGGCGATCCTGGCGCTCGGCTCAGTGCGTTGGCTGGTGCGCGACCAAGACCGGAAGGATGCCGCCGGACGGAAGCAGGGACGGGCCGCAGCGGAGTCGCCGGAAACTTCCGATCCGCTGCGGCCCGACATCAGGTCACCACCCCAGATACTCCGACAGTCCGGCTCCCGGAGCGAGAAGCGCGAACGCCCAAACTAAGGCGGAGGCTATGTTCACCGCCATGAACAGGGGCACCTGCATGCCGAAGACACCTGCGACTAGGGGAACCACAGCCCGTGCCGGGCCGAAGAAGCGGCCGATGAACACGCCCCAGAGGCCATGGCGGCAGAACAAGCGCTCGCCTTTGCCGACGAGCTGCGGATGGGTCGAGAGCGGCCACATCTTATAGATGGATGTCTTGAAGCGCCGGCCCAGCGCATAGGATACCATGTCGCCAATGGCGGCTCCGACGGCAGCGCTGAGCCAGAGCGGCCAGAACTCCAGGTCGGCCACCCCGATGAAAGCGCTAATAGCAATCAGGATTACGGTGGCGGGAACGAACAGCGACAGGAAGGCCACTGACTCGCCGAACGCCAGCGCGGCGACGATGAACGGCGCCCAGGATTGGTTCTGCCGCACGAGTTCGACAATGGCGGACTGGTTCGCCTCGAAATTCATGGAGTGCCGCATCCTCCCGTGCTGATCCCACCAGCAGACAAGCAAGGGCTCCGCATGTCCCATTCTCTTCTGCGCCTCATCCGTGGTCTACCTGTAACGCGGCCTTAAGCCTTGGCCGGCCCGATGTTGTCAGCCATCTGGGCGCCGCGGGTGCCCATCGGGTGGGGCGGCCCCTCGGTGGTGTCCTTAGCAGTCTGGTGCTCCATCTCGGCGTTGAGCTCGGCGCCTAGCAGCACGATGATGTTGGAAATCCAGATCCATGTCATGAAGCCGATCACCGCGCCCAGCGAACCGTAGGTCTCGTTGTAGCTGCCGAAGTTCGAGACATACCAAGAGAACAGCATCGAGCCGACCAGCCATAGCACGGCGGCCACGACGCCGCCGGGCGTCACCCATTTCCATTCCGCCTTGTCACGGCTCGGGCCATAGCGGTAGAGCACCGCCAGCCCCGCGACCACTACGGATAGGAGGATTGGCCAACGGGCCAGGGAGAGCAGCCATTCGACCCCGCTGCCCAGACCCATGATGTTGAGAAGGATCGGCAGCACGACGATGCCTGCCAGGGCGACGAGCACGAACGCGATGGCGGCGAGCGTGAAGGCGAGGGATTGAAGGTTGAGCTGGATGAAGCTGCGCTTCTCGTCCTCGTCATAGACGATGTTCAGGGCATCGAAGACGGCCTTCATTCCCGCATTGGCGCTCCAAAGCGAGATCGCCAGACCGATGATGAAGCTGAGCCCCAGCGTGCCGCCGCCCTGCGAAGCAATCCGCTTCACCTGCTCTCCAACAATCTCTACCGCGCCGCCTGGCAGCACGCCCGAGAGCGCGCTGAGGTGGTTTTGGATCGTGGCCGGATCGGCGAAGAGGCCGTAGATCGACACCAGCGCGGCGATGGCGGGAAAGATGGCCAGGAGGGCATAGTAGGTCACACCCGCGGCGACCGACATCAGCCGGTCGTCTCTGAATTCCTCGTAGGTCCGCCACAGGACGTCCTTCCAGCCAAGCGTCGGGATCTCGGTAGGCGTGGCCGCCTCGCGCCCGCGCCCCGGCTCGTGCGCCGCCCGGGGTGGCATATGCATCCTCCCGCCGAACCCAGCCGTTCGGTCGGCGGATACGTTCTTGCGATGCCCCGGGGCTGGCGCGATTGAGGTCTGGGGTTGCCGTGAGCCCCCAACCACAAGCCTGAGTAGCGCCCAGCCCAGGACGGCAGCTCCGAGCGTCGACAGCAGCGAGGTAACTTGCCCCTTGCCGGGTTGCGGTGGCGCTGGGTTCGTCATCGGCATGGCGAAGGCACTTCATCGGCTGAACGGCCAATGCCCGAGCTTGGCCGCTGATCCAACTTTGAGCCAGGGCCAGCGGTTCCATGACAGGACGATGACTGTTAGGGCGTGACCGGGACCGGGCCCTTCAGGCAGTGCCGCGCTTGTGGGGCCGGGTAAGGGCGCCAACCTGACCTGCCATCCGCCTCGAGGTCCGCTTGGCTCGCCGGATCCATGGAACCGGAATCGGGACGGCACATTGGAAGGTCACGGGCCGAGCCGATCGCCTGTATGGCCGCTTTCCTGCGCAGACGGTGTCCTGCCGACGCCCAGGAGGGCATCTGCCGTCGGACTTCGCCGGCTCGGCCGAACCGAACGAACGGGCCTGATCTCTTACAGCCTTGCAGGAGCCAACCTCATGTCCAAGACCGTCACGTGCCTCTACCAAGACCGGCAGAAAGCCAACGAGATCGTCGGCCGCCTGGAGCAGGCCGGCGTCTCGCGCGGTGCCGTCAACATCTACTCCGACCATTCCGACAACCTGATCGACGACCTAGAGGACGCGGGCGTGCCTCGCTCCGACGCCCACGCCTATGCAGAAGGCGTACGCCGCGGCAACGCGCTGGTCGCCGTTGAGTGTGATGACGACGAGGTTGACCGGGTGGTCGACATTCTGGATGACGATGGGGTGCTGGACCTCGATGAGCAGCAGACCTCTTGGCGTTCCGAGGGATGGCGGGGTTATGACGCCTCGGCCTCTGGCAGCACCAGAGGTGGACTTGGCACCGTCGCGGCCGGGCTGGCCGGCGGCCTGACGGGGTCGTCCAGCACTACAAGGTCGGACGTAGACATGGGCAGCGACGTCACCGGATCTGCGGACATCACCCGGGCTAGCACCGATTCGACCGCCACGGGCGGGCGGGACACGGTCATTCCGGTGGCCGAGGAGGAGCTGCACGTCGGCAAGCGTGAGGTCGGCCGCGGCCGGGTTCGCATCCAGTCTCGCGTCGTCGAGCGCCCGGTGCAAGAACAGGTGACCCTGCGGGAGGAGCGCGTCGATGTCGAGCGGCGCCCCGTCTCGGGTGAGTACCGCGAGGGTACGCTGGGCAGCGATCCCTTCCAGGAGCGCACCATCGAGGTGGAGGAGCGCGGCGAAGAGGCGGTGGTCTCCAAGGAGGCCCGCGTGGTCGAGGAGGTGGTGGTGCGCAAGGAGGCTGAGACCCGCACCGAGACGATCTCCGACACGGTGCGCAAGACCGAGGTAGACGTCGAGGACGAGCGCAACGTCCGTGGCACTGGCACCACAGGCTCGACCGACCGCACCCGCTGATCAGGAAAAGGCTGAGGCCCGGTCCTGGGCCTCAGCTCACCTCGCCACCTCGTACCTCAGGCGCAAGCCGGAGCTGCTCTTCACTCGTTGAACCATCGGGCGCGCTCCGCTCTACGACGGCGCACTTCGTCCGAGGCTGCCGATTCTGTTACCGGTGCTTTAGATCCCGATTCGACGGATTGGTGATCCGGTCTCCTCTCGAGGGACGTTCGCAGGATCCGGCGCTGCTAGGCGTCTCTCAGTTCCTGCCTCAGTCCAGGTCTCGGTCTTGGGAGGGTGTGCCAAATCGGCAGCCTGCACGCCTTGCCTACACCGGCGACAAGGGCCATCCCATAGATGTAAATTACGCGTGAAAAGCTCTCGTCCACCCCACATTTTCCGGATACGGCGTTCCCGTTGATGAAGATGTGCTGTTGACTTCATGTGGAGGCGACCTGCCTTGGGGCGGGGCTCCCTGTCCCATGGCCACAGGCCCTCGCCAGCGCCGCCGGCCTGACGCGGCGCCCGGTCATCCGAGCCCTTCAGGTCCACGGCTGCCCCATAGGGCCCGTTGGCAACGAGGGCCGACGGAACCCGTCTATTGAGTCTGCCTCCCGTTGCCGCTCCTCATGTCTGGCGCCCATCATACGGATGATCCGCACGGTATCCGTCACGCGGCAGGGCTTGGCGAAGCTGCTGGCCTTCATGCCCTCGTCGATGCGCCACCCAGCGCGGGTCGGCGCTCTTGATCGGCCTTAAGGCGACGCGCGCCTAGTGGTGCTATTCAGACCCCATGCTTGGCTCAGACCTCTGGTCGCGGCATCGGGAGGCAGTTCGACCATGACCGGCTGCCGAAACCGGACTGCAGCGAGGAGACTTGAATGATGGCGATGCCGGCAATTGTGGCGGGCGAGTCCGGCAAGCCTCTCGCCGACGATTTCCGGCGCCTGTTTGGCCCGCCCGGTCAGTATGAGGCCGAGCGGCTGGACGGCATCGCGCAAATGGCCTTGGAATGCCTCAGCAAGAGGGATGCTCTCTGCCACCACCTCGGTCATACCGTCCTCGCTACCCAGGTCGCCCGCGACATCCTGCGCGGGTGCATACTCACCGAGCGCCTTGAGCTGCTGGACTACTCCCATCTCCTCGTCGCCTGCCTGCTGCACGACATCGGCTACGTCCGCGGCGTTCTGAAGGGTGACGACAAGGATCGGTTCGTTGCGGACGCGAGCGGACGGACCGTAAGCCCTGGAGCGCGGCGCCTCGGACGCTGCGCTCGCCCCCTATCATGGCGACCGCTCCAAGCTCTCCAGCATGGAGCGGCTTGGGAATTTACCGCCGCTCGATGCTGAGCGGGGGGCGGGCGATCGAGTTCCCCCGCTTCCCCTCATGCCAGCCCGGCAATGACATGCGGAAGGACCAGGAGGGGAGGCTCGTGCAGGCGGTCAACCTGATCGGCCAGCTTGGCGATTGGCTCTACCTGAAGAAGGATAATGCGCTTTTTTCGAGCGCGAGTAGATCGGCTTTGACCGTCAGTTGGGCTACGCTTCCTGAACGACTTGGTCGAGCCTTATGCCGACTTCTAATGGTCCAGCGGCTCGCCGCACCTGGAGAAGGCCATCGGCTACCTGAACGTGACGGCGCGGGCCGTCAGTGGATCGCCAACCTGCACAGCCACGTGTTCCGCACCCAGCATGCCTACGCCCTTATAGACCGCAGCGATAGAAGGGAAATTGGCGTGGCATCGGCCGACCGGATGGCCTTCGAAGGTTGCTCGCTCGCCTGAAGGAGAGGGACGGCTCGGCCGACGCCTGCAGCCCTTAGAGCGGCATAGTTGCGAGGTAACCACTGGGCAGGGCCAGGAGCCGGACGATACGCCAGATTTGGGTGATTTGGCCGCCGCCAAATCGGAGCCGGCATACATCGTTTCTGACCTTGCCTGAGCATATAGGCCGGTTCCACGGGCTAGCGTGTGCCCTCCACGTTCGGCGAAGTCAAACCGCCCTTGCGCCTCACTTGCGCGACGAGGTCACTGTTCCGGGAGAACGAGCGCCTTTCCGCAGGAACGCTCTTGACGCCCTGGCTGGTGATCTCACGCTGCTTCTGCGGGTCCATGGAGGCGAAGCCAGGTCGGCATGTGCTCATGCTCTGATCTCCGTCTGAAGGGGAAGAGATGCAAAAGGCCGGAATACATGCGACAGGTTCGAGCTAGACTAGACCCATTTGAGCCCTTGCTTCGGGCGTCCCACGGCGGGAGGCGCTTCTGCGGGGCGTACCCCCGCTACGAGCTACTGCCGAGGAATAACGTCGCGTCATTCATGTCACGTCAGGGGGACGATAATCATACAGTGGAGACGCAGGTGCCCGTCGAATTGCCACGCTTTGGCTCAATCCTGCTTTGGTCCTGTGGCGGTTTGGTGCTGATGCATTCAGGATTGTCTTCTGCGCTGACCAGCCGAGTCGGCATCGAGGAGGGCTACATGGGTGAGTGGAACACGGTTTTCGAAGGCGAAATAGAGGGACACCTAGTCACGGTGAAGGTCTATCAAAGCACCGGTGAGGTGGACTGCGAGGATGATGGGGGCCCTGCGGTGCGGGTCACGACGACGTCCTTTGATGACTATCCCGGAATCCCGGAGGAAGAGGACGGTGACACCCTCCTGGTCGAGCGGGAGGGGGCCGGACGCCTCGTTACGCTGGAACCTTACAGCCTCAATGACCTGGAAGGTGAGCTGATGGAGGTCGGGTTTAGCCCGGCGGCCGCCGCCACGATTGTCAGCAAGGTTCCCGTCTGAGCCGGTCGGGAGCCGTAAACGATCGGTAAACGCCGCCCATCTGTTCCATGCTGCTCCAGCATGGCTGGGCCGACCTTACCTGGGTTTGTCTGAGGCTAAAGGCGGTGTAGATGCCCCTCCTCCATCACGGCCTCTCGTGATGGGTTTCCTCCCTGAACTCCGCCACCGGTCCGGTGGCCTCTTCCTCGTGGCCTGCGGGCCGCGCGGCTAAATTCGTGTGCGTTTATTATCGAGGTTGCAGCATGTTCCTGTCCATCATTCTCGCCAGGTTTCGTCAGTGGCGCCGTTCGCGCGAGACAGTGCGACAACTCTCTGCCCTCTCGGATCGCGAACTACTGGATATCGGGATCTCCCGATATGACATCGCCCAGGTTGCCCGCAGGGGACGCTAGCATCCCGGCACAGCGAATGAAGATGCGCCTCTAAAGAAAGGAAGAAGGGGCGAGGCGAAAAGAGGGCGGCGCCGTGCCTGCCCTCGCCTCAGGCCAACCAGCATGGCCTGACGTCGAGCACACGGGCATGACGCATCGAAGACCATGGCGAGACGGATGTCCGGCTGCGTTCTGCCGTAGCCTTCCACCGGGTGGATGTTCTCACTTTATGGCAAGGAGAAGCGCAACTTCGGCGACCGTCGGGTTCGGGCATCCGCTGCAATCGATCGGAACGGATACGACGACTTCCCTCCCCAAGGCAGAAGTCCTTGCCGGCAGGATCCGAGCGCACGGGAGGTCAAGACGTATTTTAGCTTCCTCCAATTCTCTGATGAGGTTGCATGCCGTCTCCCTGGCCTCATGCCAGTCCTTGGCGCCCCGGGTTGCCAATGCCATCTCCCCCTCGAACCTAGATTTGTAGCCGAGCTTAATAGCTAATCGTTAATCTGGCGATTTCGTTTCACCACTGCTAATGGCCGAGCACGACACCCCTGGGGAACGGTTTTGGCCCGGACGCAGGGACGGGCAGTCTGTGAGCTTGGATGACCACATTCGGGAAAGAGCATCGTTCGTTGAAGACGAGGCCTAGGATAAGGCAGGACGGTTGGCGACGTATCCAGGAATCCGAGGTCCTGAAGGGCTGAGATGAAGGTGGGGCCGGAGGCGGGCTCCTCCCCGTGCTCGACTGCAAGCGGCTGGATGAGCTGAGTGCTTCCAGGTTGCCACGGCCTTTGATCCTGCCGGACGGCAACCCCGTAGACATGAGCGGCCCCACGCACGATAGGCGTCGCGACCTGGAGGAGAACCACGCGGCATAGGATCTGTCGGCACCCTCCACCTCAGGCCGCTGCGTCCGGCCTGCAGTCTGCAACGGGTTCCAGAGGATGGGGGACAGCCACGCGTTGGAGGTCGTGCCAAGCTCCGGCGGGACCAGGGTGGAGTTCGCCTTTCGCCCGCAGGTAGATTCGTGAAGGTCTCAGATGCGCGGCTCGATCGGATCACCTCCGTGATTTGGTAGAGCTTCGGCAGGGAGCGAGGCACCGGCGCCGTTCTTGAGAGTTCTGGCGGCAATGGGCTGGATGCAACGATCGCCAGCATGCGCAGATCGCTGGCCTCCGCCAGCCCGGCCATATCGAAGCCGTCGAGAGTCCAAAGAGGAATTACGTCCGTAACACCACATGAATGTCGACGCGCCTCCGGATGATCCTGGCGACCGCGTAGGCCGAGGATGTTTCCAAGACCGCGAACCCTTCGCTCTCGAGGACATGGGCGGCCATGCACGGATGTCGGGGCCGGGCTCAATCGCGAGGGCGACCGCTCATTGGGCGGAAGCATTGATATCTTGTATGGCGGAAGAGTTGATAGGGCGGTAGTTCACAGTAGCCCGATGTCTGAGATTGTTCCTCCGGCATTGACACTCGACCAGGCATGAGCCCGGCGATGGAAGGGATGGTAAGCCAGGACCAGGCAGGGGCTAGGCCGTTGTCCCTCCGGCGAGTTTGATCACGGTTGAAAACGGTCCAGCTCGTTACATCTGTTTGGGAATGAACAAGACCAGTACTGACGCACGTTCCGCTCGAACCGGAAACGCCATCCTGGACATACGCATCCAGGCGCATCTCGGCCTCCAGCTGCGCGCCCTGTACGGTGATCCCGCCGCCGAGAAGCTGCCCCACAGCCTCGCTCGGCTCGCTGACCGCGTTGCCCAGGTCATCCGCGCCCACACGCACCCGAGGGATCAAGTCTTCGTCGACGGGATTATGGCCAGCCTGGCGTCGCTCCGCTCCTTCGCTGTCTCGCTCACCCGCGATGTTAATCGCGCCGAGGACCTCGTCCAAGAGACAATCCTGAGGGCCATCAGCCGACAGGAGAGCTTCGAGGCGGGCACGAACCTGCAGGCCTGGCTCTTCACTATCCTGCGCAACCTATTCTTCTCCGCCCATCGCAAGAGCCAGCGGGAGGTGGAGGATGCCGATGGATCCCATGCCGCGGCGCTGATCACGATTCCGGACCAGGAAGACAGGATCGTCGTGCAGGATCTTGAGGCGGCCCTGGCGAAACTGCCCAAGGAGCAGCGCGAGGCTATACTGCTCGTAGGAGCGGAAGGCTTGTCCTACGAGGAAACTGCAGAAGCTCTCGGGGTGAAGGTCGGCACGATCAAGAGCCGCGTGAACCGGGCTCGGAATCGTCTGGCAGAACTCATGGGGCTCTCGGGCGCCGATGGCATCGCCAGCGACCGCGGCGGGTCCTGAGGGAGACGTCGCTGCGTCCGTGATGCAGTTCAGCCCGGGACAGGTGGAGCGTGGCCACACCTCCAGGCATCTCCCGAGCTGAGAGGGGCCGGAGATGTCAGAAGTTTCGAAGGCGTCGAACAACCGCTGAGCGGCTCCGGTAGTCTTGAGCTGCCTGCGGCTCCACCTCCTCGACGATGGGGAGACCGATGCCCCGTCACGATTTCCACCTGCAACCCAAGGAGTAGTTCGTCTACGACGAGGAAGGGGTCGGCCTGCCCGATCCTGCGACCGCGCAGGGAGCCGCGGACAAGGTCGCGGCGGAGCTCCGCGGGGGCTGCTGCATGAGATTAAGGACGGCGTGCTGCTGGACGGTCGCGGGCACCGATGGGGGCGACCGGCTCATCCATGTGACGGCGCTGTAGCATGGGCGATGACCATGGCGACGGACGATGCACTGAGGACCGAGTTCGCGGACCTGCGCGCCCTGTTCCGGCAGGCTCCCGGCCACATGGCGGTCCTGCGCGGACCGGGCAAGTCTTCGCCCTAGTCGACGATATGTTCCAGCGCACCCCTGCAAGCGCCTTCGGCACGCGGCTAATCGAGCGCAGCCTGCCGCAGGACCTCGGCGGAGAGGCCCGAATCGAGTTCGTCCCGACGAGAGTCATCTGCACGATCGACCACCCGGTCCAGTAGGTCTCCGGGCGCTGCCGCACGCCGTCTTTGGCGTGAACCAAACGGATGCTCCGTCGCGGTCAGGTCTCTTTGCGCCCGAGTTCGCGCTCGACCCACCGCAACGCGAGCAGCAGGTCTATCTGTTCGTCGGGGATGGGCTGTCCCTCAATCTCCGCGAAGATGGCCTGGAGGTGGGAGCCGATGTGCTCCCGTGCATCGGGTCCCAACCGCGGATCCGTGTTCTTTTGATCTGGATTTGCCTCGGTACTCATCGGGTTCCTTGCTCGTACACCGCCCCCGCCGACAGCGGCTATGCGTCTTGCCTGGGATCATCCCCGAATATGGTTAATGGTCCGTTACCGCTCCCTGGCGCAGTCCGGAGGTCCGGCCCGGCTCCCAACCGCTCGTGAAACGCCACTCTGGTCCTTCTTTTACCGCCGCGCTGATCCATCTCAAGGCGGCTCCCCGCCTTCCCGTGCTGTCCAGGCAACGGGTGATGCACTGGCTAGAGGGACCGCCATGGCCCGCTACTTCTTCGACGTACATGACGGAGCGTACTTCCAGCGCGACGACGAAGGCACGGCGCTCGACGGCGAGAAAGCTGCAGTCCAGTCGGCCTCACGCTCGGCGGCTGAGATCGGGCCGGCTGGCAAGAGGGAACACCTGAGACGTCGTCATCCGGGTGCGGGATGAGCACGACTGCCGGATCTGCACCGTGACCGCCTCGATAAAGATCGATTGGCACCACTCGTCATAGCGTATCTGACGACACCGGCGTGAACTCAAGCAGGGTCGCTCCGGCCGATCAGCGCATCGCCGCCTTGGACAGCCTTGACAGGTTGTCGGCCAATTCGGCCTGTCGGGAGGGCTTGGTCAGGCGCATTCGAGATGCCTCTCATAAAATACCGTCACGCGTCGCTCTACTGAACAATGGCCGCAATGAGCCGGATCTGGCCCAGCGAGCGCTTCATCCTGTACATGACTTTACATCTGCCTCACCGGTTATCAATCCGATGCGATTTCCGGCAGGCTAAGTCGAGTACTCGACGGACAAGCGTGACGTTTTCTGACACAGTGCCACGCTGCACCCTGTGGGTTCGAGGAAGGGCAGCGCCGAGACTGCCCCGGCCACGGGATGGGGACCCTGATGAAACAACCTTTGACCCGCCCCACGGAGAGCAACGCATCCGTTGGGCACCATCTGGTCAGCAACCGCCTCCTGGCCTCGCTGCAGCCCAGGGACCGGGCGCTGCTCGACTCGTATCTCGAAGCCGTAACCCTGTACCAGGGTGAGGTGCTGTTCGAGCCGGGCGACGACGTCACGCGCACCTACTTTCCCTGCGCCAGCACGATGGTATCCTTTGTCGTGGTGATGCAGAGCGGGCGGGCTGCCGAGGCCGCAACCGTCGGGCGCGAGGGGGCCCTCGGCGGCATCGTGTCTTCAGGCTACAAGCCGGCCTTCACCCGAGCCGAAGTCCAGATCCCGGGCCCGGCTCTGCGGATTGAGACCTCCCGGCTGGAGGAAGCCAAGGAACGCTCGGCCACCCTGCGCGACCTGTTCAGCCGGTACGCCGACGCTCTCCTGGCACAGATCATCCAGTCGGTGGCATGCAATGCGCTGCATTCGCTCGAGGCCCGCTGCTGCCGATGGCTGCTCACGACCCAGGACCGGGTCAACAGCGCCGAGATCCCGCTGACCCAGGAAGCTCTGGCCGAGATGCTCGGGGTCCAGCGCACCACGGTCACATCGGTGGCGCGGGCCCTGCGGGCGCGCGGCCTGATCCGGTATGCGCGCGGCCAGATCGTCATCCTGGACCGGGCCCGCCTGGAAGGCGCGGCCTGTGAATGCCATTCCGCGGTCAAACAGCACTTCGACCGCGTTCTGCCCGAGGTCAAACCGCAAAGCATCCTCCTCGCGCCCGACGGCTGATGCGGGGCCGCCATCGCCCTTAGATCCACCAACTTCTGAGACCCCGCTCCAGGTGCCCCAAGCACGATGAACCGTAACCGATCCGCTGCGACACCTTTCCACTCTGGAAATGACCATGCGCTTCCCGAAGGGCATCTGCTTGCTTTGGCCGCGGAAGCAGCGGAGGTCGGCTTATGGTGGTTCGATCCCGTGGCCGAGCGTCTCGACGGCAACACAGTGTTCCGGGAAATTCTGCTCGGCCAATCCGGCCGCGACGACCATCCCTGGCCCGTGGCGGGGGGCACCCTCCTGGGCCAAGTACATCCGGAGGATCGGGAGCGGATTCGCAACCGGGTGCGCGCCGTCCTCCGCGATGGCATGGGAGCACGTTTTAAAGAGAGCTTTCGGTTGCTGCGCTCCAAGTCCGATGACACGGTCCGGGTGATCGCTGCCGGGAAAGTGATTTTGCCTGAAGCGAGTGATCATCGGAATCGGACGCACAAGCCTTATCTTGCAGGGACGATCCGGGCTCACTCACGGGAGGATCAGTCCTCGGCCGGAATCGTGACCGACATGGCGCGCCTTGAGGCGATCCTCAACACGATGCCGCAGATGGTCTGGTCGGCGCGGCCGGACGGATACCACGATTATTACAACGACCGCTGGTATGAGTTCACTGGCGTCCCCTACGGCTCGACGGATGGCGAGGCATGGAACGGGATGTTCCACCCGGACGACCAAGCCCGCGCCTGGGAGCGGTGGCGGCAGTCGCTCGCAACCGGCGCGCCGTATGAAATCGAGTACCGGCTGCGTCGGCATGACGGCGAATACCGTTGGACCCTCGGCCGCGCGCTGCCAGTCCGTCGACCGGACGGCACCATCGAGCGCTGGTTCGGAACCTGCACGGATATCCACGATCTCAAGACGTCGGAGGAGCAGCGGGAGCTGATCAGCCGCGAGCTGTCGCACCGGATCAAGAACATCTTCGCGGTGGTTACCAGCCTCGTGGCCCTCGCGTCCCGGAAGGACGAAGCCGTCAGGCCCTTTGCGACCGCCCTGGTGCAGCGCCTGAACAGTCTCGCGCATGTGCACGCGTACATCCAACCGCACAACCCGTTGAACGAAGCCGATCCAGCGAGCCGGACGGTCCTGGGTCTCCTGCGTATTCTCGCCCATCCCTACATGCACGAGCAGGATGGCCGAAGCTCATCGGATGATGCCCGGCTGGCGATTGCAGGCGACGACGCTCCGGTTGGTGCTGGGGCGGGCACTGCACTGGCGCTCATCATCCACGAGCTTGCGACCAACGCCGTCAAGTACGGCAGCCTCTCGCGTCCGGAAGGGTACGTCACCATTCGAGGAGAACTCCTGCCAGACGATCAGTTCCGGCTGACTTGGCAGGAACGTGGCGGTCCACCGGTTCAGGGACCGCCAGCCCACCGGGGCTTTGGGACAGTGCTCGCCGATCGCGGAGCGACCGGGC
>NZ_JAAAXJ010000022.1 GCF_009910705.1 Microvirga arsenatis | reverse complement strand
GAAGGCCCGTTCTTGACGGCGAGCATGCCGTAGGCACTCACATCCTGCTGTCGTTCTTGACATGTCCACGACAGCTAAATCACTGCTACAGTTGAGGATCCTGTTAGGGACTAGAGCTAAATGGAACTTAAATCTCTCCCCGCAGGGGCTCTGGATCAGTCGGTCGGTGGCCTCGTGGCGAGCGAAGCATACCATTCAGCATACGGAGTGTTCCGGACCAGCTGCCGATTGTAATCGGGCGCGCCGTCTCTCCACCACACCGGGCCACGTTCCCCGAGAGCCCGCTTTCCGGCATCGACCCGAGCGCGGACTATGGCCAAAGCCTCTGGATCGTCCTTGACGCTGCGGATGGCACGGCGCGCTGCCATCAGCTCCCGAACCAAGCGCTCCCGCTCCTCAGGCTCGAGATCCGGATTGCTCAGGCGCCACAATCGACCCCGAACGACGAAATAGCGCCCATCCGGCGTGCGCGGATATCGATCTGCTGATGGCGCGTGGCTCATGGGTCACCCAGGCATAAAACCTTTGAAGGCAGTTTGGCGAGGTCTGAACTGCCTGTCCTCACGGGGCCCGCTCCACCATCTTTACCGCCGCAGCATCAGCGGGTTTCTATCTGCAGGCCGTCATAAGCCGGCTCGATATGCGGCGGCAGCTCGCGGCGCAGCGCCTCATAGTCCAGGTCCGTATGCAGGTTCGTCAGGATGGCGCGCTTCGGCCTGACCCGCCCGATCAGGTCGAGCGCCTCCGACACCGAGAAATGCGTCGGGTGCGGCGTGTAGCGCAAGGCGTCGAGGATCAGCACATCGAGCCCTTCCAGATACGGCAGGCTCTCCTCCGGCACCAGGCTCACATCAGGCGCATAGGCGATGCTCCCGAAGCGGAACCCCAGTGCATCGATGTCGCCGTGGACCATCCGGAACGGCACGGCCTCCACGGCTCCTCCTGGGCCGGAAACCATGGTCGTGGTGCCTGGCTGCAGGTGATGCATCTTCAGGATCGGCGGGTAGCTGCTGCCGGCCGGCGTTTCGAAGCAGTAGCCGAAGCGCATCAGGAGCAGTTCGCTCGTCATCCTGTCGGCGTAGACCGGGATGCGCTGGCGCTGGACGATGGCGAGCGGCCGCAGGTCGTCGATCCCGTGAATATGGTCGGCATGCTCGTGGGTGTAGAGAACCGCGTCCAGACGGCGGACATTGGCTTCCAGCAGCTGATCGCGCACGTCCGGGCCGGTATCGACCAGAACGGTCGTGGCAGCACCGTCCGGGCCGATCCGCTCCACCAGCGCCGAGCAGCGCCGGCGCCGGTTCCGCGGATTGGTCGGGTCGCAGGCGCCCCAGCCGACTCCGACCCTTGGCACGCCGGCGGAAGATCCGCAGCCCAGGATGGTCACCCGCAACGTCATGACGCGAGCGCCCGCCCGTTTTCGGCATCGGCAGCCGCCGCCTTGGAGAAGAGCCGGTAGAAATTGGCAGTCGTGAGTTCGGCGACGGCCTCAGGGGACGCGCCGATGACCTCCGCCAGCACACGGGCCGTGTGAGCCACGAAGGCAGGCTCGTTGGTCTTGCCGCGGTGCGGGACCGGGGCGAGGTAGGGCGCATCCGTTTCCACCAGCAGACGATGGTGGGGAACCGATGCAGCGATCCGGCGGATCTCCTCGGAGTTCCGAAAGGTCAGGATGCCCGAGAACGATACGTAGAGGCCCAGCTCGACGCCGACCTGGGCCAGCTTCTCGCCCGACGAGAAGCAGTGGAGAACCGCATCGAACCGCCCTCGCCCCATCTCGTCCGACAGGATCCGGATCATGTCCTCGTCCGCATTCCGGGCATGGACGACCAGGGGCAGCCCGGCTTCTCGCGCGGCCTCGATATGCGTGCGGAAGACGCGCTGCTGCACGTCGCGCGGGCTCTTGTCGTAGTGGTAGTCGAGGCCCGCCTCGCCGATGGCTACGCACCGGGGATGCCTCGAGAGATCCACGATCCGCTCGGCCGGAACGTCCGGTTCGAGCGCCGCATTGTGCGGATGGGTGCCCACGGTGCAGAAGACGCTCGTATGAGCCTCGGCAAGGCTCCGATAGGTCTCATAGCGCGCCACATGGGTCGAGATGGTCACCATCCGGCCGACCCCGGCCGCCGCCGCAGCAGACAGCACCTCCGGCAGGCGGCTCTGGAAATCCGGGAAGTCCAAATGGCAATGGCTGTCGACCAACATGGGTGAAGGCGCCCTCCTCTGCGGCGGCAACGGCACACGCTGAATAAAGCCGATCAGCGCCTTCGTCTACCGATGCCCACCCTGGGCGGTTGCCGCCGGCTCGTCGTCCTCTCCCGCCTCCTTGCGGCGCATCTTCCGGAGGCGATCCTGATGACGGCGGACCGCGCTCTCCTCGAGGTCGTGCGGCCGGATGACGGGCACCGTCAGGCAGACGCTCTGGGCGGGGAGCACGTTGCACCAGTCCTGGATCAGCTGCTTGTAGCAGCGCCCCACGGGACGGATGTTGCGGTCGAGATCGTAGAGGCCGACTGGCGTGACGCGGTTGTTCTCCTCCCTGAGAGCCACGTCCCAGTCCATCTGATCGGTGAGGGAGTACCAGGTGAAGCCTACGATGGGCACGCCGGTGTTGCGGACCCGGAGCACGTTGGCCCATTGCTTCCAGAGCCAGTTGACCGCCTCCTCGCCCGTGGGCCCCTCCATGAGGTTGGTCTCGGTGTGCATGACGGGCAAGCGGTAGCGGTCGTAATATTGCCGGGTGATCTCGTCGTAGCCGAAGACGTCCCCGGCGGCCCGGGTCATGCCGTCGGCCCTAACCCGATGCTCGTTGGTGACGTAGTAGTCGTTGCCCATGATGCAGTGATGGCGCAGGGACGAGCGGCTCAGGAAGAAATGGTACTCGTCCCGGGTCATGCCGTTGTCCATCAGGAACTCGTACATCTCGGAATCGACCCGCCGGCCGTAGTTCAGGTCGAGGGACAGGAACCGCCGCGCGTTCATGATCTCGGCCGGCTTGATGGCCGCAGGATTCTCGGCATGGAAATATTCTGAAGACTCGCTCTGGATGAACAGCGCATCGGGGCGGACGTCGAGGATCCGCTCCATGGCGAGCACATTGGCCTTCACGATATGCTTGAGGGCGGTCACGAAAGCTTGATCGCTGCGCAATTGCTCGTTCCACCACCCATAGGCGGCCGAGAACTGGGCGCAGATGAACATCTCGTTGACGGGGGTGTAGAGCTGGACCCAGGGAAAGCGGCGCGCGAAGGCGCCGGCGTATTCCGCGAACAGCGCCGGGAAGTCCGGGTTCTGGAAGTTGCCGATCCAGTCCGGCACGCCGAAATGGCAGAGATCCACGATGGGAATGATGTTGCGCCGCCGAATCTCGGCGAATGTCATGTCCGCGAAGGACCAGTCATGCCGCCCAGGGCCCAGGAACGCCGTATGCAGCGGCGGCCCATAGCGGAGAACCTGGATGTCGAGCTCCTCCAAGAGGTCGAAATCGGTTCTCCAGTGCCTGTAATGGCCGCACTTCTCCATCTGATCGATGCGGGTGCGGCCATTGTTGATGGTCGGGATGCTGTTCTCGATCCCGGTGGCGAACATGAAGGTCGTATACATCGCCCGCTTCCGCTGAGGGCCCCTGCGGGCCGATCAAAGCGGACGCGTCAGGACGCCTCCGCCTCGACATAACGCGGGAAAATCGGGGCCGGTTGCGGAAGGGGTACCCCCGCGGCCAGGCGATGCTCGGGCCCGACCGCCGCAAGGCCCCTGCCCTCCGGCGCCACCGCCAGCAGATCGAGCAGCTTGGACGCAGCCTCCGGCACGAAGGGCTGGGCCAGGATTCCGACGGCGCGCAGAACCTCGGCGGTAACGTAGAGCACCGTGTTCATGCGGGCAGGGTCGGTCTTGCGCAGAACCCAGGGCTCCTGGGAGGCGAAGTAGCGGTTGGCCTCCGCCACAACGGCCCAGATCTCCGACAGTGTCGTGTGAAGCGCAAAGTCCTTCATGGCAGCCCTTGCCTTTCCAGGCAGGGCATCGGCGAGCCAGAGCATGTCCCGGTCGGCCTGAGTGAACTCCCCCGGCTGCGGCACGGCGGCCCCGCAATTCTTCGCGATCATGGACAGCGAGCGCTGCGCCAGGTTGCCGAGGTCGTTCGCCAGATCCGCATTGATGCGGTTGACGATGGCCTCGTGGGAGTAGTTGCCGTCCTGCCCGAAGGGAACTTCCCGCATGAAGAAGTAGCGGATCTGGTCGACGCCATAGGTATCGGCCAGATCGAAGGGATCGACCACGTTGCCGACCGACTTCGACATCTTCTCGCCCTTGTTGAGAAGGAACCCGTGGCCGAAAACGCGCTTGGGCAGCGGCAGCTCCGCCGACATGAGGAAGGCCGGCCAGTACACCGTGTGGAAGCGCACGATGTCCTTGCCGATGATGTGCACGTCCGCCGGCCAGTAGCGCCAGCGCGGATCGTTCTCGTTCGGGAAGCCGCAGCCGGTCACATAGTTGTTCAGCGCGTCGATCCACACATACATCACGTGCTTCGGATCGCCAGGAACCGGCAGGCCCCAGTTGAAGGTGGTGCGGCTGATCGAGAGATCCTGCAGGCCCGAGCGAACGAAGCTCGTGATCTCGTTGCGCCGGGTCTCCGGGCTGATGAAGTCGGGATTGGCCTCGTAATGGGCGAGCAGGCGATCCTGGTAGGCGGAGAGGCGGAAGAAGTAGCTCTCCTCCTCGATCCATTCCACAGGCGTGCCTGTCGGCGCACGCCAGCTGCCGTCGGGCTGCTTCGTCAGCTCGCTTTCGTCGTAATAGGCCTCGTCCCGGACCGAGTACCAGCCGGAATACTTGGAAAGGTAGATGTCCCCCTTCTCCTGCATCCGGCGCCACAGCTCCTGCGTCGAGGGCAGGTGGTCCGCGTCGGTGGTGCGGATGAAGCGGTCGTAGGAGCAGTTCAGCCGGTCGGCCATGGCCCGGAACTTGGCGGCCATCTCGTCCACGAAGGCTTTTGGCGTGGTGCCGCTCTTGTCCGCCGTCTGCTGGATCTTGAGGCCGTGCTCGTCCGTGCCGGTCATGAAGAACACGTCATAGCCGTCGATGCGCTTGAAGCGGGCGATCGCGTCCGAGGCGACGACCTCGTAGGCATGGCCGATATGGGGAGCCCCATTCGGATACGAGATAGCCGTGGTGATGTAGAATTTTTGCTTTTCGGCCATGTCGGGTTCCTAAAACCTGAAATCTTAAGCCCTGAATCCTGTAGAGTGCGGAGACTTCAGGCCGCTCGCCGCACCGCGTCGGCAAGGTCGTCGAACATCGTCAGGATGAAGGGCCGGCGGTCGAGATTGAACACGTCGATCTCCTGCGCCGCGCGGCCGATCTTCTCACACACCTCCACCAAAGGTGCAAGGCGCGAGGCGCCGAGGCCTGCCCGCTCGTGGAGCCGCTGGGAAACCCAGCGCTGCACGGTGTCCAGGGCCAGTTCGTAGCTGTCCTCCGCATCCCGTCTCGAAAGGGCCTCGGCGAGGGCCAGGACCTGCTTCGTGTCGGTTCCGGGCAAGGTGTTCAGGAGCTTCGTGACCTGCTCGATGAAGGCTACTTTTTCCTCGTCCAGCAGCTCGAGGGTGCGGCGCACCGAGCCCTCGCCATAGCGCAGAGCCTGATCGACCACGTCGCCTGGGATGTCGGACCAGGGCGCTCCGAGGAAGGCAATGGCCCGTTTGATGTCCCGCTCCCCAAGCGGCCGCAGCAGCAGGCGCCGGCAACGCGAACGGATGGTCGGAAGCACCCTCTGAGGCGCATGGCTGACGATGAGGAACAGCGAGCGCGGAGGAGGCTCCTCGATCACCTTGAGCAAGGCATTGGCGCTCGACACCGTCAGATCCTCGGCGCTGTCGACGATGCAGACGCGATAGCCGCCATCCGCCGCCGTCGACCCGAACATGGAGAGCGCCCTCCGGACGGCTTCGACCGGAATGGTCGTGGAGGCTGCCTTCTTGTCCGTTGCCGGCGCCCTCCTCAGAACGGACAGGTTGGGGTGGGACAGGGCCGCGACCTGCCGCGCCACCTGCGAGTCTGGCGGCACATCGAGGCTGGCGACGGACCTGTCGGCGCTGCGCCGCGGATCGAGCACCGCTCGCGCGACGCGATAAGCCAAGGTCGCCTTGCCGATGCCCTGGGCGCCTCCGATCAGCCAGGCATGATGGAGGCGGCCGCTGCGGAGCCCTTCCAGGAAGGCTCCCTCACCTTCCTCGTGGCCGAAGAACGCAAACTGCTCCCGGGGATGAGGCGTCCCCTCGAGCTGATCGGGCTCGGGCAGCCCCTGGGGCTCACGCGACATCGAGGGGCCTCACGGCGCTTTGGGTGATCCGGGGAAGGCGCTCGCGCAAGGCAGCCCAGATTGCCGCCTCGACTTCGTCGGGCGCCTGATCCGCATTCACCACCACGCATCGCCCGGGATCCGCCCGGGCGATGGACAGGTATGCCTGACGGAGCGACTGGTGGAACGACACGTCCTCATCCTCGAAACGATCCGCGCCCTCACCTTTCCCGGCCTGGCGCGCCCTGGCCCGGGCCAGCCCCACTTCGGCAGGCAAGTCGAGAATGAAGGTGAGATCGGGCTTCACGCCCCGGAGCGTCACGCGCTCGAGCTGATCGATGAGGGTCTTGTCGATGTTCCCCACAGAACCCTGATAGGCCCTGGTCGAATCCGCAAAGCGGTCGCAGAGCACGTGAACGCCATTCTTCAGAGCCGGAACGATGGTCTTGTCCAGGTGGTCGATGCGAGCGGCCGCAAACAGGAGGGCCTCCGCGAAGGGCCCGAGATGCTTGGCGTGACCGCCCAGGAGAAAGGCCCGGATCTCCTCGGCCCGCGGGGATCCGCCCGGCTCGCGGGTCACGAGGGTCGAGTGATCGAGCTGCTGCAGCCGGTTCTTGAGCCTGCCGATCTGGGTCGACTTGCCTGCGCCCTCCCCGCCTTCGAACGTGATGAAGCAGCCTGCCATCAAATTCTTTCGAAGAGACTCGCGAAGGCCCGGCGAACCCAGCCCGTGCTGAACTCCAACAGCCCATCCAGCGCCCGCTGGCTCAATGTACCCTGCTGGACGTCCTCACTGGCATAAAGCGGCATTTCGAGAGCCTGCATGTCACCACGGTTGACCTGGAGCCGGGCCACCTCGGCCCCCTTCTGGATCGGAGCCTTGAGCGGGCCGGTATAGACGATGCGCGCCGTGACGCGCTCGCCCTCCCCGCGGGGTACGAGTACACGAACGGGCTTCTTGGACACAAGCGGGAGCGAACGGCGGGTGCCGCCGAAGACCTGGGCTTCGCCGACCACCTGCCCCTCGGCGAAGAGCTGCTGGCTCTCGAAGGCCCTGAAGCCCCAGTCGAGGAGCTTCCGCGATTCCGCCGCGCGATCCTTGGCGGTCTTGAGACCGTTGACCACCACCACGAGCCGCTGGTCGTTCTGGACGGCGGAGCCGATGAGGCCATAGCCGGCCTCGTCGATGTTTCCGGTCTTCAGGCCGTCGGCCCCGATGTCCATGAACAGCAGGGGGTTGCGGTTCTGCTGCCGGATCTTGTTCCAGGTGAACTCGCGCTCGCCGAACAGCTTGTAGAGATCCGGATAGGTTTCGATGATGTGTATGGCGAGCTTTGCGAGGTCCCGGACCGTAGCCTTCTGCTCGGGGTGCCCATAGCCGGTGGCGTTCCGGAAGGTGGATTTCGTTAGGCCGATCTGCTTGGCGCGCTCGTTCATGAGGCGGGCAAAGCTTTCCTCGGTTCCGGCCACGCCCTCGGCGATGGCGATGGCGGCATCGTTGCCGGATTGCACGATGAGCCCGCGCAGCAGATCCTCCAGCCGAATGGAGGTGTTCACCTTCGCGAACATGGACGACCCGCCGGAGCCTCCGCCGCCCTTGCGCCATGCATTCTCCGAGATCGTGAACTCGCTGTCGAAGCTCAGGCGGCCGTTCTTGATTTCGTTGAAGACAACCTCGGCCGTCATGACCTTCGCCATGCTGGCCGGCGCCGTCGGCTCGTCGGCATTCTTCTCGAACAGGACGGCATGGCTGCCGGCGTCGATCAGGATGGCTGTCGGGGCCAAGGTCTGGAAGCCCTGGGCCCTCGCCTCCTGCGGCAGACCGGAGGCCAGCAGAATCCCACCCCACACAAGACCGAGTGCCGCCAGGATCCGGGCGACCTTGAAACGACGCATTATCAGCAACTCCAGGCTCTTCCCTTAGGAGACCCCGAATCTGTGGCGCGTCAACCGCAAATCAACGTGCAGCCACGCTCGGCTGTGCGTAATGTTGCAGCAGCTGCAGGAGGGCCCGTGCTCTAGCGGAGCACGAACTTCGACGAGGCGGCCGGGACGGCGGAGCCGGTCTTCTGGAAGCCGCCCTGCGCCGAGGCCGGGGCTTCGTAAAGGCCGGCGAGCACCGGGCGGGAGGCCGCACCCGTATTGGGAGCCGCCGAGCTGAGCCGGGCCACGGGGCTGGCAGCCCCGGGAATGGTGCCGAGGTCGAAGGGCCGCTCGGGCGGGAGCGGAACGGTGCCGGCCACCGCCCCTGACCCTGCCGAAGGCTGGGCTGTTGCAGGCCTGGAGGCATAGACCGCGGTATCGGGTTCGTAGGTGCGCAGGGCGATGGCCTGACGCGGCGCGTTCGGCTGCGGACCCGCCTGGGCGATCATGGTCGGTCCGGTGTTCGTCAGGGTCGCAGGCTGGCCGTCGGTGCGCAGGCTCGCCAGGAGAATCCGGTCGTCGCTGCCGTTGGTGGAGGCACGCCCGACATACTCGACCCGCACGCGGGCCGTGCCCGCCTGGCGGAAGCCGAGGGCGGCGGCGGCGCGCTCCGACACGTCGATCACCCGGTTGCCGTGGAAAGGTCCGCGGTCGTTCACGCGAACGATCATGGAATGGCCGTTCTGCAGGTTCGTGACGCGCGCATAGCTCGGGAGCGGCATCGTGGTATGGGCGGCGGCGATCGAATCGCGGTCGAACACTTCGCCATTCGCCGTCAGGCGGCCATGGAAGCTCGGCCCATACCAGGAGGCGAGCCCCTCGACCGGGCGCGGCGTTTCATTCGGAACGTAGGTTCGGCCGGCCACCGTATAGGGCTTGCCGACCATCTGCCGGCCACCACCCTTGGGCACCGGCTGGCCGTCGGCCACCACCTTCGGGCTCGGAGCCACCCCGTACTTCGGATCGATCCCGCCTCTCACGTTCGAGGAGCAGTTCGCCGCCGTAAGGGCAATGGCCGTCACACCTGCGACGCGGAGCAGAGTCCGTTGCGTGGAGGAAAGACGCCCCCCCGCCTTCAGCCCGGTTTTCGCATCAGCGCGATCACAAAGCATTCGTCCCGCATCCTCTCGTTCGCACGGTGCGCAACCCTGAGCCGGGAGCGCCGGCCATCAGGCACAGTGCTTTTCTGGTTGTTAAAGGAAAGTTAAACGGTCGCGCTTGTCAATGGCAAAGGTATACCCAATTTTACATTGTAACAAGCGAATAAATTTATTTTTGAATCAATTAGATAAGCAAAAACTCTAAACTATGACGCGAGAGAAACTGAGCTAGACTTTTGTCTTCGTGCGAACCCATTTCTCCCGGTGGCAAAGCTCAGACAGCTTCCCGTCAAAACCGATATTGCAGGGCCGTCAATGACTTACACCAAGGCGGAATGCAGATCGACGGATCCGCCTTGCGACACCCGCATTACGCCGTGCTTTCCTGAGGAGGTGGTTAACAAGCTCTGGCTCACCCTAAAATCCATGAGTTTGAGGCAGGCCAAGCTTTTGTGGCCGAAGCCTCCGAGTTGACGCCTGAAGGGTGACGGCCTTAGACAGGATCTTCCGGCAGGACCCGTCGGAGGGGTGGCCGAGTGGTTTAAGGCAGCGGTCTTGAAAACCGCCGTGGGTGCAAGCCCACCGTGGGTTCGAATCCCACCCCCTCCGCCATCCGCACCCTTGCAGAGGCGGGAGCTTGCGGATTCTCTCTCGGAGGTCGTCGCGGGCGTCAGTGCGTATACCGAAAGCTCGGGGCTGCGGTTCTTGTTAGTCTGAAAATACATCATCGGCTGTAACCGCGACTCCGAAACATTCTGGGCGGGCGAGTTCTGTTCATGTGGTCTCGGGAGTCAGGCTCGGCGGCGGCAGAGGGCATATGCTGCCGCAGCAGGCGATGCCCGGCAGGTGGTAACGCAGGCAGCAGACCTTCCGGCGGCGGGTTTCCTGTTCTTCCTGACGGACGTAGCGGACCAGGCCGAACATGGGGTTCGGGGCGCCCCCGGCCCAGAGCCTGTCGTTGAGGAGCGAACGCCCCTCTTCGAGAACATCGGGCTTGGCCATTCCGGCCCCCGCCGCCTGCTGAAGGGTCCATTCGAAGACGTCAGCCGCGTTGTTCCACAACAGGCGCGGCGAGACCTTGAACCGCGCCGCAAGAGTGCGGATCAGCGGCTCGATGTGCCCCCTGAACAGGGATGCAAACCGTTCAGCATCGTCTCCCTTCCGCGGAACACCCTCGTCAGGCAGGATGACCGCAGCGGTTCGACCTTCTTCGTGCACAGCGATGCAGATCCGGTCCAGGTCAACAGGCAGGTTGCGGTCGAGCACCAGGGCCGCAAGGGTCGTGGGGATGATGAGGGCGCCGAAGTGCCACTGCGCCCACATGGACACCAGGGCGCGCCGGTCGCCTCCCGGATGAACCGCGGAGAAACGGGACAGGAGGCTGTCCAGCACGCTTGCGTCGAGCAGTTCCCGCCCTCGTACGGACGACGGATGTTCGCCGGGAAGGGCAAGAGCATCCTTATAGTGGGTGAAAACACCCGTGAAGCAGGGTTCAAGGGAAGGGATCATGACTTTATCGGCGCAAGCTCGCTCATGGCCCCCTGCTCCTCATGGCTCGAGAGCGGTTTCGGGCGAGAGCTCAGCCGCGCGGTGATCGGAATGGCCATGAACGCGAGAGCTGCGGACAGACCGAAGCATGCCCCGTAGCCGTAATGCTGGGAGATCCAGCCGGCCCCAAGCCCGCCCATCATGCTGACGAGAGCATCCATGGATTGCAGCAGGGTAAAGTCGATGCCGGCTTGGCGCGGATCGGAGAGCGCCATGAACTGCGCATAGAGGGCAACAAAACCCAGGGCCATGATCCCGGACGAGCTGACCAGGGCCAGAGCGACCAGGAACTCCTGCGGCGTCCCCTTTGTCCAGTCAGAGGCCGCAAGGGCTGCAAGCGCCAGGGCCTGCGCCGCCAGCGCCAGGATCATGACAGGACGCGAACCCCATCGACGAACGCACGCGCCGCCAAGGAGCGCGCATGCAAAGCCGACGGCCATCCCTCCTGCCCCGTTGACGATGCCGAGCGAGGCGAGGTCGAGACCCGCGTCGACCAGGAACGGCCCGAGCATGGTCATCCCCCACTTCTGCGTGGCGGCATACAGCGCAGACAGGGCGAGCCCCCTGCGCAGTTCCGGGCGTGCAAGGGCCGAGCGCAGGGAAGGCCTGTGCGGGCGGTGGGCCGGTGCAGGCGGTGCGGGCGACAGAACGAACGGCAGACCCAGGAGCACGAGGAGCGCAGCCATCAGAGTCATGGCATGCGTCCAGCCAAGATGGGCGACGAGCACCAGGAACAGGCCGGCCCCGATGGCGGAGCCGAGATAGGCTCCTCCCACTTGGGCGGCGTTGCCCCAGCCGTGGTGCTTGACGGAGAGGCTTTCCACCGCCTGCCCGTCGCAGGCGATGTCGACCGTGGAGGCGGCAAGCGCCACCACCAGGATGACCGCCACGATCGCCGCCAGATTGCCCGCCCCCACGAGGCCGCCGAGCAGGAGCCCGGCAGCGCATACCAGACCACCGACGAGCACGATCGAGCGAGAACGGCTCTCGCCCGCTCTTGGCAGCCTGTAGCGCTCGACCGCCGGGGCCCAGAGGAATTTCAGGACCCAGGGCAGCACCGCAAGATAGGTGAGGCCGATCATGTCCAGGGAGAGGCCCTGGTCCCGCATCACGCTCGGGAGCGCGCCGAAGGTCACGCCGCTGATGACGCTCTGGCCGACGTAAAGCCCGCCGATGGCCAGAACCATGGCAACGGGCGAATCCAACCCTCGCACAGCCATCCCCGGGCTCACCAGCGGTAACGCAGGCTCGCGACGACCTTGCGGCCCTCGTCGAAGTAGCAGTAGTTGGACGTGCAGACCTGGCCGTCCTCGTCGAGCAGGTTGGAAGCGTTCACCTGCAGACGCAGCCCCTTCAGGCTCGGGTCGATGTTCTCCAGGTAATAGCGCAGCGCCGCGTCGAGATAGGTGCGGGGCTCGTTCTCGATGATCGGCCGATTGAGATTGTCGCCGAAGCTGGACCCTACATAGCGAACGCCGCCGGCGATACCCAGGCCGCGGGCCGGCCCCTCCTGGACCGTGTAGTCGAGCCACAGCGATGCCATGTGGTAGGGCACGCTCGTGAGGCGCTTTCCTTCCGTTTCAGGAGTCAGCTTGAGGATGCGGGCATCCGTGTAGGTATAGGAGGCCTGGACACTGAGTCCCTCCGCCAGGGAGGCGACGCCCTCGAGCTCGAATCCCTGCGAGCGCAGATCGAGCTGAACCTGACGGTTCGTGGCATCCACGACCTGATAGACCACCGCATTGTCCTGCCGGAGATCGAAGACGGCCGCACGCAGGGATGCATTCATGCCGGGCAGGTCGTATTTGACGCCAACCTCGACCTGCTCGCCCGTGGTGGGCTCCGCCACGCCGCCGCCCAGGATCGTGCCGGGGTTCGGCGTGAAGGACGTGCCGTAGCTCACGTATGGCGCCAATCCGAAATCCGTCACGTAGCCGAGGGCGGCGCGGCCCGTGAACTTGGTGTCGTCGCGGTCGTATTCGAAGCCTGCTGTGTTGTACTCGCTGGTCAGCCAGTCATGGCGACCGCCGAGGGTCAGGCGCCAGTTCTGCCACTTCACCTGATCCTGAATGTAGATCCCGGTCAGGGTCTGCGTCTGCTCCTCTCGATAATTGAGCACCGGATCGGTTCCGATCGGAATGACGCCGAAGCCCTGCTTGGATACATAGCTCAAGCGGCTGACGTCGAGGCCGGACAGGATCGTGTGATCGACGTCGCCGGTCCTCAGGCGGGTTTCCAGATGGGTGTCGCTGACGATGCCCCAGTTGTTCTCGCGCGTAAGGCCCGATCCTCCGTAGACGTATTCCTGATTGGTGCCGAGCGCCGAGAAGCGCGTGCGCTGGCGCAGGGTGAACATGTCGTTGAAGCGGTGCTCGAACTCGTAGCCAATCCGGCCCTGCTGCTGCCGGAAGTCGTTGTAGCGGGGATCGCCGGCGAAGACCCGGGTTGCGCCGACCGAGAGGCTGGTGGGGTTGCCTGCGGCATCAGTGGCATAGTTGTTGATGTACGCCGCGGTGCCGCCAGTGGTGGCATCCATGTACTCGCCGAGGAGCGTGAGGGTCGTCGAATCCGTCGGCTTCCAGGTCAGAGCGGGAGCGATGTAGGCGCGGTCGTCCCGCACCGCATCGATCTCCGTTCCCGCATCGCGGACGAGGCCGGTCAGCCGGTAGAACAGCGTGTTGTCGGACGTAACCGGTCCCGAGAGATCGAAGGCGCCCTGCAGGCGTCCATAGGAGCCCGTCTGCACTTCCACCTCCCGGAACGGGAGGAACGTCGGACGCTTGGAGATCAGGTCGACGATGCCGCCGGTGCTGCTCGCGCCATAGATCGAGGCGGCCGGTCCCCTCAGGATCGATATGCCCTCAAGCCCGTAGGGCTCAAGGCGGAACAGGCCGTTCGGGCTGTTCACCTGACGCAAGCCGTCCCGGAACACGCCGGTATAGGTGACATCGATGCCCCGGATCGAGAACGCGTCGTAGCGAGGATCGAAGCCATAGCTGCCGACCCGCGCGCCGGGGGTGTAAGACACCGCGTCGAGCAGGGATTGCGGCTTGCGATCCTCGAGCTGCTGCTGCGTGACGACGGACACGGACTGAGGCGTTTCGAGAACCGGCGTATCCGTCTTCGTCGCGCTTCGCGTTGCCGTGGCCACATAGCCGTTGGCCGTGATGGCTCCCTCCTGCCCTGCCCCCTGGCCTTCGACGGTGACCTCATCCAGTTGGATGGTGCGCGCCTCGTTCACCTGGGCGAGTGCTGCGCCCGGGACAAGAATGAGAGCGGAGGATGCAAGTAACGCAAGACGGAGATGCACGGCTGGAACTTTCATCAACATGACGATGGTTCCGCCGTAGCAAGACCAATATAGGCGAGTCAAATACTATAGTTTTTACTTATTTTAATCAAAAACTGGCAGTCTAGAATGGATCTATTCTATAATCATTCCAAATTGGTCGTCAAAAGCCTTCAAGCCGCAGCTAGGGCCATGAACGGACACTACAACGGAAGGCCCGTGTAATTCTCCGCCAGGGCAGATGCGGCCGCCCTCGATGCCCGGAGATAATCGAACTCCGCCCGCTGGATGCGCCGGCCGAATGCATCTGTGTCAGGAAAGGTGTGAAGGATAGAGGTCATCCACCACGAGAACCGCTCCGCCTTCCAGATCCGGGACAAGACACGCGCCGAGTACCCGTCGATTCCAGCATCCGACCGCTCGACATAGTGTTCGATCAGCGCCTCAGCCAAGGCGCCCACATCGCTTGCGGCAAGATTCAGGCCCTTGGCTCCGGTAGGCGGAACGATATGGGCCGCATCGCCGGCAAGGAAGAGGCGTCCGAACCGCAGAGGCTCGGCCACGAAGCTCCGCAAAGGCGTGATCGACTTCTCGATCGAGGGACCCGTCACCAGAGCTTCGGCCGCTCTCTCGTCCAGCCTGCGGCGAAGCTCGTCCCAGAAGCGATCGTCGGACCAATCCTCGATCCTCTCGCCGAGAGGCACCTGGACGTAGTAGCGGCTGCGGGTCGGGGAGCGCATGGAACAGAGGGCAAAGCCGCGCTCGTGGTGAGCATAGATCAACTCATCCGCCACGGGGGGCTTGTCCACGAGAATCCCAAGCCAGCCGAAGGGATAGACCCTTTCGAAAGTGCGCAACGCGCCCTCGGGGACGCTGGCGCGGGAGACGCCGTGGTAGCCGTCGCATCCCGCAATGAAGTCGCAGGCGAGTTCGTGCTCGATGCCATTCTTCGTATAGCGTACCGTGGGGGCATCGCTGTCGAAGTCGTGAAGCGAAACGTTCTCTGCTTCGTAGATGGTAGTCGCTCCCGAAGCATCGCGGGCCTGCATCAGGTCCCGCGTGACCTCCGTCTGCCCGTACACCGTAACAGTGCGGCCGATCAGCTCGCGGAAGTTGAAGCGGTGCCTGTCCCCGTCGAAGCAGAACTCCACGCCGTCATGAACGAGCCCCTCGGCGTGCAGCCTGCCGCCGACACCGGCTTTGTCCAGCAGCTCCACCGTCCCCTGCTCGAGAACGCCGGCACGGATCCGCCCGAGCACGTAGTCCTGGCTCCGGCGTTCGAGGATGACCGCATCGATCCCGGCTTTCTCCAGCAGGCGCCCGAGCAGAAGCCCGGCCGGGCCGGCCCCGATGATCGCAACCTGGGTCCGCATGCTCCCGTCTCCTCCCGATGGCGTGCGCCCATGACACGCCTTCCGGAACAGGATGTCGCCAGGCCGCCCTTCGGCCAATAGACAAAGCAGGCAATGAATTGGACAATTCGAACATCTATCCCGTTTCGAAAGGTCAGGCTCACGTGAGCACGGGTGGCATCCCAACCTACGCACTCTATGGGGAGGCCGCTGGCAGCGCAGCGGCAGACTGGGCCCATTGCGAAACCATCCAGGCCCGCAGCCGATTGCACAATTACAGGATTGAGCCCCACCGGCACGAGAAGCTGTTTCAGATCCTGCACCTCACGGGCGGCGCGGCCGACGTGCTGGTCGATGGGCAGAGCCGGAATCTGACGGGCCCCTCCGTCGTGACCATGCCTCCCATGGCCGTCCACGGCTACGCCTTCTCGACCGATGTGACGGGAAGCGTGCTGACCCTGTTCGAAAGCCGCCTGACCCAGGTCATGCCCGCAATGGACGGAATGCGGGATCTGTTGCGCACCGTCCGGATCATTCCCCTGCACGACCATGACGAGGCCGCCGGCACCCTGGCAGCCGACTTGGCCGCTCTTTCGGCAGAGTTTGCCAACCACCGCGCCGGAGGATCCGAGGCGCTCCAGGCGCGCGTGCTCCTGATCTTCATCACCCTGCACCGTCTGCTGAGCACCCGGTCGGAGGCAGGCTCCGGGGCCGGTCAGCGGGCGCATCTGCATGCCCTGCGCTTTCGGGAGCTGGTGGACAAGGAGTTCCGAAGCCACCGTCCCATTGCCTTCTATGCCTCCCGGCTTGGCCTCACCTCCCCCCATCTGAACAGGATCTGTCGCGAGCAGCTCGGCGACACAGCTCTCGGGGTCGTCCACCAGCGGCTCCTTCTCGAAGCCAAGCGCTATCTGACGTTCACGGCTTTGAGCGCGAAAGAGATCGCACTCCTGCTCGGGTTCGAGGATCCGGCCTATTTCGCCCGGTTCTTCAAGCAGAAGACCGGCCTTCCGCCTCTGGCCTTCAGGGCACGGCAGCAGAATGCGATAGCCTGAACCGGAAGGACGGCAGAACCTCGCATCATGCATGGCGTTACCCTTCCAGGAGGTGCGCCATGTCCGACAATGAACGGAAGAATCCAGGGGACGAGGATGTGCCGGGCACCAAGCAGACGGGCGAGAACATCTGCCCCACCTGCAGCGGCTCGGGCAAAATCGGGCAGAAACCCTGCCCCGATTGCGGAGGCTCCGGCCGGATCACGGCGATCGTCGGGGACACGTGACGGCTGCATTCAGCCTGATTGGCGGCCCGTGATGGTCAGGGCCTCCACAAGGGCGATTGCCCTGTTCAGGGCGGCGCCTGCCGAAACCGCCATCTGCGGCAGCACCATCCATTCGAGCGTCCAGGCTGCCCCCGAACGTTCGTTCTCGTGAACCAGAGCCTGATGAAGCGTTCCCAGCAGGCCGGCGTTGAACCGGGCGAGGGACACGAGGATTTCGGCCTGAACGGGATTCGCCTTGTGCGGCATGGCGGAGGATCCGCCCCCGCCTGCAAGGCGCACCTCCCCCACCTCGTTCTGGGCCATCAGCGCGATATCCTGCCCCATCTTCCCGAGAGTACCCGTGAGGAGCGAAAGCAAGGCGGCAAACTCCCCGATGCGGTCACGCTGCGAATGCCAGGAAGCAGCGACACCGAGTTCAAGGATCTCCGCCATGGCGCCGGCCACGGCATCCCCGTGTCCCTTGAGCTCGCCGCGAGTTCCGATGGGGCCGCCGAGCTGGAGGACCAGAAGGCGGGGAGCAAAGGCCTGCAAGGCCTCGCGGTGCCGCTCCAGCGGCGCGATCCAGGTCTCGATCTTGTCTGCTGCCGTGAACGGGAGCGCCTGCTGCATCCGCGTATGCGCGATCAGGCGCAACGAGCCGTCGCGCGCCCGCACGGCAGCAAGGCTCTGGATCAACCGGCTCAGGCGGCGCCCGAGGATCTCGATCGCGCTCTTCAGGCGCAGGACGAGTGCGGTGTCGATGATGTCCTGGCTGGTCGCTCCCAGATGGACGGCTCCGGCGTGATCCTCCCCGACGGCCACGCGCAGCTGCCTCACGAGTTCCGGGATGATGACCCCGTCCCGCGAAAGTCCGGAAGCGAGCTTCTCCCAATCGGGCCGGAAGGAGCGGCAGCTCTCGGCGATCCGGCGCGCCGCCTCATGGCTGATCAATCCGGCTCCTGCCTCGGCTTCGGCAAGGGCTGCCTCGACCCGCAGCATGGCTGCAAGTTCGGCTTCGTTGGAAAAGAGCGCCCCCACTTCCTCGTCACCGACGAGAGCCTGCAACAGCGGATGTGGGAGCCCCTGAGTCATGGTCGGCCGAAGCTTAGACAGACTCCAGGGCAATGGAAATGCCCTGCCCCACCCCGACGCACATGGTGGCAAGCGCCCGACGCTTGCCACGCAGCTTGAGCTCCAGCGCGGCCGTGCCGGTGATGCGCGCCCCGGACATGCCGAGCGGATGGCCGAGCGCGATGGCGCCGCCGTTCGGATTGACGTGCTCGGCATCCTCCGGAATGCCCAGTTCGCGCAGCACCGCGATGCCCTGGCTGGCAAAGGCCTCGTTGAGCTCCACCACATCGAAGTCCGAGGGTTTCACGTCCAGCCTGGCGCAGAGCTTCTTCGTGGCGGGAGCAGGCCCGATGCCCATGATCCGCGGCGCCACGCCGGCGGTCGCCCCGCCGACCACGCGGGCGATGGGCTCAAGGCCGAACTTCCGAACGGCCTCTTCCGAGGCCACGATCAGGGCAGCAGAGCCGTCATTGACGCCGGAGGCGTTGCCGGCGGTCACGGTACCATCCTTGCGGAACGGGGTCGGCAGCTTGGCGAGCTGCTCCAGGGTGGTGTCGCCGCGGGGATGCTCGTCCTTGTCGACCACCACCGGGTCGCCCTTCCGCTTCGGGATCGTGACGGGCACGATCTCCTGTGCCAAACGCCCGTTGGCCTGAGCGGCCGCCGCCTTCTTCTGCGAGCGCAGCGCGAAGGCATCCTGATCCTGCCGGGAGACGCCAAACTCGGCCGCCACGTTCTCCCCCGTTTCCGGCATGGAATCGACGCCGTACTGGCTCTTGATCAAGGGGTTGATGAAGCGCCAGCCGATGGTGGTGTCGAAGATCTCGGCGTTGCGGGAGAAAGCGGTGTCGGCCTTGGGCATGACGAAGGGCGCCCGCGACATGGATTCCACGCCGCCGGCGATCATGATCTCGGCCTCTCCCGCCTTGATGGCCCTCGCCGCGGCGATGACCGCATCCATGCCCGAGCCGCAGAGGCGGTTCATGGTCGTTCCGGGAATCGAGCCGGGCAGGCCCGCCAGCAGCACGGCCATGCGCGCCACGTTGCGGTTGTCCTCGCCCGCCTGGTTGGCGCAGCCATAGATCACGTCGTCCACCGCCTCGAAGTCGAGGTTCGGCAGGCGCTCCATGAGCGCTCTGAGAGGCACGGCTGCGAGATCGTCGGCGCGGACGCCCGACAGGGCGCCGCCATAGCGGCCGATCGGCGTGCGGACATAAGCGCAGATGAAAGCTTCACGCATCCTGTTTTCCCTTCTTGCCTCCATGCGCGCGCTCGGTCCTGGCCTGCAGCTCGCGCAACGTCGTCAGTTCGAGCTCGGACGGCGGCGGCGTTTCCTCAAGCTGGCCCGAGAAGCGCACCTTCCAGCCGCAGGTATCCTGTACCATATCCTTTGTCACGCCCCTGTGCATCGAGACGACGGTGAATTCCTTGGTTTCCGGATCGGGCTTCCAGATCGCCAGATCCGTGATCAGGAGGGTCGGCCCCTTGGTCGGGATGCCGAGGCGCTCGCGATGGTTGCCGCCCTCGCCGTGTCCGAAGGAGGTGTAGAAGTCGATCTTTTCCACCATGCCGCGGGTCGCCTGCTTCATGGTGATGAAGACCTGCCGGCATGAGGTGGCGATCTCGGGCGCGCCGCCCCCGCCCGGCAGACGCACCTTGGGCTTGTGGTAGTCCCCGATCACGGTGGTGTTGATGTTGCCGAACCGGTCGAGCTGGGCGGCGCCGAGGAAGCCGATGGAGATGCGCCCGCCCTGGAGCCAGTAGCGGAACATTTCCGGCACGGACACGGTCGTGACGGCCGTCTCGCACAGCTCGCCGTCGCCGATGGACAGGGGCAGCACGTTCGGCGCCGTGCCGATGGTGCCGCTCTCGTAGATCAGGGTGATGTCGGGAGCATGGGTAAGCCGCGCCACGTTGCAGGCCGCCGAGGGCGCCCCGATGCCCACGAAGCACACGTCGTCGTTGGACAGGGCGCGGGCCGCAGCGATGGTCATCATCTCGTTGGGCGTGAAGTCGGAAACGGACGTCATCTTACAGCTCCTTCACGCGAGCGGCGAAAATCTCGGGCCCCGCATCGAGCACGTTCTCCTTCATCCACGCCGTGAAGAGGTCGCGGTCGGCGGAGACCCTGTCCCATTCGAGATAGGCCGCGTTGTCGCGGTCGTAATAGCCATGGGTATAGGACGGATGCGCCCCGCCCGGCACCTCGACGATGGAGGTGACGGTCCAATGCGGGAGGATGCACAGATTGGGGTGGAGGTCGTCGAAATCGTCCACGATCTCCTCGACCGTCACCACGGAGCGCTTCGAGGCCAGGACCGCCTCCTTCTGCACGCCGACGATGCCCTCGATCAGCACGTCCCCGCGCCTGTTGGCCTTCTGGGCGTGGATGAAGGCTACGTCCGGCCGGTGGGCCGGCACGGCGGCAAGTTCCTCGCCCGTGAAGGGGCAGGTGACGCTTCTGATGTTCGGGTTGACCTCCCTGAGCCCGGCTCCGCGATAGCCGCGGAAAATGGCGCAGGGCAGCCCGGCCGCGCCCGCCTCGTAGGCATTGGCCATGGCCGCATGGCTGTGCTCCTCCGTCTCGATGGCCCGGGGCCAGCCATTCTCGATGGCATCGCGCATCCGGCGCAGGAGGCCGACGCCGGGATTGCCGGCGTACGAAAAGACCACCTTCTTCGCGAGTCCCATGCCGATCATCTGGTCGTAGATGATGTCGGGTGTCATGCGGATCAGCGTCAGGTCCTTGATGCCCTGGCGGATCGCCTCATGGGCCGCGGCGTGGGGGATGAGATGGGTGAACCCCTCGAAGGCGACGGTGTCGCCATCGCGAAGGTTTTCGGCAACAGCCTCCTTGAGGCTCTGAAACTTGGCCATGGTCTGCTTTCGAAACGGCTGTCAGATGTCGAAGAACACGGTTTCCTTCTCACCCTGGAGGTGAATGTCGAAGGTATAGGTCGGAAGCCCCTTCTCCTCGCTCCGGGCGGCGATCAGGGTCTGGACCCGGTGCTTGTGCTCGATGCGGGCGAGAACCGGGCATTCCGCATTGGCCGCCTCCTCGTCGCCGAAGTACAGGCGGGTGTGCAGCCCGATATTGATCCCCCGTGCCACGATCCAGAACGTGATGTGAGGCGCCATGAGACGCCCGTCCTTGTAAGGCACGCGCCCGGGCTTGATCGTCTCGAAGCGATACTCGCCGGTCACCCCGTCCGTCGGCTGGCGGCCCCAGCCTACGAAGTTCGGATCGGCCTTGCCGCGCCTTTCCTCAGGGCTGTTGTAGAGCCCGTCCGCATCCGCCTGCCAGATTTCGATCAGGGCGTCCTTGAGCGGCGTTCCGCTGCCGTCGAACACCCGCCCCTTGATGATGATCCGCTCCCCTCTGGTGTCGGGGCCGATCAGAACGAGACCGAGATCCTCTTCCCACACGCCGGTGATCTCGACCCAGTTCGGGGTCGCTCCGATATGGACATATGGCCCGGCCGTTTGAGAGGGCGATTCCTTCAAGGTCTTGAGCCTCTGGAACATCAGTTCCCCTCCATCCGGTTCTCGAACATGGTCGAGCGGCGTCCGCGCAGAACGATGTCGAACTTGTAGGCCAGCGAGTCCATGGGCAGGGTAGCGTTGCGGTCGAGCGAAGCGATCAGCATCTCGATGCCTGCCTTGTCCGGAATGGTCGAAACGATGGGGCACTGCCAGATCATCGGGTCGCCCTCGAAGTACATCTGCGTGATCAGGCGCTGGGCGAAGGCATGGCCGAAGATGGAGAAGTGGATATGGGCCGGGCGCCAGTCGTTCACTCCGTTCGGCCACGGATAGGCGCCGGGCTTGATGGTGCGGAACCAGTAGCGACCTTCCTCGTCGGTGATGGTGCGCCCGCAGCCGCCGAAATTGGGGTCGAGGGCGGCCAGATACGTTTCCTTCTTATGGCGGTAGCGCCCGCCGGCATTGGCCTGCCAGAACTCCAAGAGAGCCCCCGGCACGGGGCGCGCGTTCTCGTCCAGCACCCGGCCATAGACGATGATTCGCTGTCCGATGGGATCGCCGGTCTTGGCGTAGTTGCGGATCAGGTCGTTGTCGAGCGGTCCGATCTTATTGTGACCGAACCGGGGCCCCGTCATTTCCGAGATCGTGTTCTCGAGCGACAGGAGCGGGTATTGCGGCGAGCGCAGCACCGAAGTCTTGTACTGCGGCGTGAAGGCAGCAGGATGCCAGCTCCGGTCCCGCTGATAGAACGATCCTTGATCCGACATCTTCCCTTCCCTTCCAGCACTCCGTGACGCTGCCAGAGCTCCCTGCCCTATGCCCGAGACGCGGGATCCGCTTCCATATCCGCAAAGGTCTTCTTGACGATCTTGAAGGCATGGTTGGCGGCCGGAACGCCCGCATAGACAGCCACGTGCAGCAACGCCTCCCTGATGTCCTCCTTGGTCGCCCCCGTATTGCGCGTGGCGCGCACATGCATGGCGACCTCCTCGTCCTGGCCGAGGGCGGCGAGAAGCGCGATGGTTACGATGGAGCGTTCCCGCTTCGTGAGTCCGGGACGCGACCAGACCGAGCCCCAGGCCCCCTCGGTGATGAAGGTCTGGAAGTCGGCGTCGAACTCCGTCATCTGCGCCGTCGCCCGGTCCACATGGGCGTCACCCAGCACCTGTCGTCTGACGGCCATTCCCGCCCTGTAGCGTTCGCTGCGTTCGTTGTCAGACAATCCTGGCCTCCTGAAGATGACGGCCGACGAGTTCTGCCAGGACGGCAGGCTTCTCGACGCATGGAATATGCCCCGATCCGTCGATCATCTCGAAACGGGCACCGGGAATGAGGCCTGCCGTATGGCGCACTACGTCGGCAGGGGTGGAACCGTCCTGGTCCCCGGCGACGCAGAGCGTCTGAGCCTCGATGCGCCCGGCATCCGCCGTCAGGTCCGTATCCCGTATCGCCGCGCAGGTTCCAGCATATCCCCGGGCCGGTGTACGGACCAGCATGTTGCGCCAGCCGGCGACCTCGTCCGGGCGGGTTTCCCGGAAGCGGGGCGTGAACCAGCGCTGCAGGATGTTGTCGGCAATCGGCTCGATTCCGCCGGCCTCCACGGCGGCAATGCGTTCCGCCCAGAGTTCCGGCGTTCCGATCTTTGCCGCCGTGCAGCAGAGAGTCAGCGCCTGGACCCGGTCCGGCGTCCGCACGGCGAGGCGCTGCGCGATCATGCCGCCCACCGAGAGCCCGACCAAGGATGTTCTGCCGATCCCGAGATGATCGAGCAGGGCCAGAAGATCGTCCACGTGGTCGTCCATGGTGTACGGGCCTAGCGGGGCGTCCGAGAGGCCATGCCCGCGCTTGTCGTAGAGCACGATGCGGAGCCTGTTCGCGAGCGCCGCCACCACATCCTGCCAGATGCGGAAGTCGCTCCCCAAGGAATTGATGAACACCAGGGCAGGAGCTCCGGACTTTCCATCGGTCCGGTAGTGCAGAACTGTTCCGTTCGCGCGTGCGAATGCCATTGTTGACCTCAGTGAAGCGAGCCGACGCCGATGTACTGCTCGACGAGCGCGTGGTCGGCCCGAAGAGCCTCGCTCGTTCCCTGCCAGGCAATGCGCCCGCGCTCCAGGATCAGGACGGATTCCGCGAAATCGAGGGCGCTTTCCAGCCGCTGCTCCACGAGCAGGATCGTCATCTCGCCGCTGGAGGCCAGCCGGGTGAAGGCTGCCATGAGTTCTTCGCAGATGACGGGCGCCAATCCCTCGAGGGGCTCGTCGAGGAGGAGCACCGAGGGGCGTCCGAGGATCGTGCGGGCGGTGGAGAGCATCTGCTGCTCTCCGCCCGACAGCTGCCAACCGAGATTGCCGCGCCGTTCGTAGAGCCGGGGGAACATGTCGTAGGCTTCCTGAATGACGCTGCGCGGTCGGTCCTTCACGCCGACAATGAGGTTCTCCTCCACTGTCAGGGAGCGGAAGATGTCCCGGGTCTGCGGCACAAGGCCGATGCCCCTGCGGGCGCGCTCCGAACTCCGGAGGGATGAAACGTCCGCGCCATCCACACGGATCTCGCCGGCATAGCGGCGTGTCAGCCCCATGAGCGTGGAAAGCAGCGTCGTCTTGCCCATCCCGTTGCGGCCCAGGATCGACAGGCGTGCGCCGGGAGGCACCGAAAAGGACAGGTCCTCCAGCACCACGGTCGGGCCGTAGCCCGCGCTCAATCCGCGGATCTCAAGCGACGCTGCGGGCATGGGCATAGTTCCCCAGATAGGCTTCTCGGACCTTCTCGTTGGCCGCAACCTCGGATGGAAGGCCCTGGAAGATGATCTCGCCGGCAGCCAGCACCGCCACGCGCCTCGCGAAGCGGAAGACAAGGTCCATGTCGTGCTCGATCATGAGCACGGCCAGGGTCTTCGGCAGCCGCTCGAGCGCGTGCTCTATCCTCGGCGTTTCGCTGGACGGCACGCCGGCAGCCGGCTCGTCGAGCAGAAGGACTTTCGGGCGGAGAGCCAAGGCGATACCGATCTCGAGCAGCCGCTGCTGGCCGTAGGCGATCTCGCGGACCCTGCGCCGCGCGACTTCCAGGAGTCCCAGGGTGGACAGGATGGTCTCTACCTCGCCTGCGACTTCCGAGTTGCCGTGGAAGCGGCTCAGGATACGGGTGGCCCTGCCCTCCCGCTGCAGAACCGTGAGGGTGACATGCTCCTCGGGCGTCATGTCCGAGAAGAGGCGCGTCACCTGAAACGTGCGCACCAGCCCCCTTCGAACCCGCTGAACCGCCCCGAGCCGGGTGACATCCTCGCCATTGAGCACGACTTGGCCCGCACTTGGCTGCAGCTGCCCTGTCACGAGATTGACGAAGGTGGTCTTGCCTGCCCCGTTCGGGCCGATCAGGGCGATCCTGTCGCCCTCCTGCATCGCGAGTGAGATGTTGCGGCTCACGGCGAGGCCGCCGAAGCTCTTGGTGAGCCCTTCGACGCGGAACAACTCGCTCATGTCCGCTTCTCCTTTCTGCGCCGGGAGATTCCGGACATCCTGTCGAGAAGGCCGCTCAATCCGCCGGGAGCCGCCAGCACCACGCCGATCAGCAGCGCTCCGACCATCGTCATCCAATGGAACGGATTGATGGCGGAGACCACATGCTCGAACCCCATGAAGATCACGGTGCCAACCAAGGCGCCATAAAGGGTACCGAGCCCGCCCAACACGAGCATCACGAGAGCGTTAGCGGAGAGCTCGAAACTGACGCTGTCGAGGCCGACCACCTGCGTCGATATCGCAGCCAGCGCACCGCCGATACCCGCAACCGCACCCGAAATCACGAACATCTTGAGGAGCACCGGGAATACGAAGGCCCCCATGGCTCGAATCCGGACCGGATCCTCCTTGATGCCCCGGCACAGCATTCCGAAGGGAGACGATACGATGAACCTCAAGGAGGCGAAAACGACGATCAGAAGCGCGAGCCCGAAAAGATAGGCCGTCCGGCCCCAGAGATCGAACTCGAAGGCGCCGAAGAGCGGGCTCACCATTAGCCCGGCGAGACCGTCGCTGCCTCCGGTATAGGCGGAGGCCTTGTTGGCCGCTTCGTGGAAGAGCTGCACGATCGCAATGGAGAGAACCAGCTGCGCCAGTCCATGGGCCCGCAGCATGATCGTGCCCATGAAAAGCCCCGCCACTGCCCCGGCCACGGCACCAATCAGGATCAGCGTCAGGGGCTCAGTCACGCCGTTCACGCAGGCGATACCGGCCGCGTAGGCGCCGGCCCCGAAAAGCGCGGCCTGCCCCAGCGTCGCAACACCGCCATACCCGGTGACGAGGTCGATGGAGAGCACCAGAAGGGCGACGGCGATGACCCGGGTCAGGAGCGCCAGATTGTCCGGGAACAGCCAGTAGCCGGCCAGCCCTGCGGCGAGGATCAGCGTCACGCCGACCGCATCGCGCGCCCAGCGGTAGCCGGCTGAGGAGGAGGTTGCGATCTCTGGTGTCTGAGCGGCGACCTGCACCTTACTGAGCCCTTCCGAAGAAGCCGCGCGGGAACACGCAGACGATGGCGATGACGGCGGCATAGAAGAAGAAATTGCCAAATTCCGGCATCAGGTAGCGCCCGGTGGTGTCCACGGCGCCGAGGAGGAGACAGGCGACCACGGCACCGAGGATCGACCCGGCACCGCCCACGGATACCACGACCAGGAACGTCACCATGTAGCGCAGGGCATAGTAGGGCTCGATGGGCAGGAACTCGGCGCCAACCACGCCGCCGAGCGCCGCGAGACCGATGGCGATGGCGAAGCTGATCGCATAGACCACCTGCGTCCGGACGCCGAGGGCATCGGCCATGGCTGCATTGTCGACGGTGGCCCGCAGCTTGATTCCGAAGGAGGTCCTCTCGATCAGGAACCAGAGGCCGCCCGCCACCACGAGTCCGCAGGCCACGACGAAGAGCCTGTGCCCGGCGATGGTGCGGAACCCGACATCCACGGGCTGCGTCAGGCTTCCGGGAAGCGGAATGGTCTTCAGGGTCGGACCGAAGAAGTAGTTGGTGATGCCGATCACGCAGAAGGTGATGCCGATGGTCATCAGCACCTGCGTGAGTTCCGGGCTGCCGTAGATCCGCCGGTAGAGGAGCCTCTCCAGGGGGATCGAGATCACAATGGTCCCGATGATCGCCAGGAAGATCGCCACGGCGTAGCCGAGACCAAGATCCCTCGCTGCATAGGAAGCGATGTAGCCGGCAATCATGGCGAAGGCGCCATGCGCCAGGTTCACGACCCGCATGAGGCCCATGGTCAGGGACAGGCCGATGCAGATGATGAAGAGCGCCATGCCATAGGCAAAGGCATCGATGGCTATGCTGAGGGCAGTCTGCATCAGGGCTTCCGGTCTATCGGTCCTGCTGAAGGCAGGGCGGGCTCAGCAGAGCCGCGCCTTGTCGGGCTGGTGGGTGCCTGCCCTACTGGGTGGCGAGACCAGGATCCTTCTGGTTCGGGAAGGTCTGGATCTCCTTGTTGTAGGTCTTGCCGTCCGGACCCTTCGCCACCTCGCGCAGGTAGATGTTCTCCGTAATGTGGCGGGTTTCGGCGTCGATGCTCACCGGACCGCGTGGGCTGGTCCAGGCCATGCCCTTCACCGCATCGACGGCCTTCTGGGCGTCCTGCTTGCCATCCGTCGCCTCGATCATCTTGTAGATGACATGCATGCCGTCGAACGCGCCCACGGCCGGGAAGGAGAGCTGCTCGACACTGCCGATGGCCTTGGTCGCGGCCTCGACGAAGCGCTTGTTCTCGGGAGAATCGTGGGAGACGGAGTAGTGGAAGGTCGTGAGCAGGCCCAAGGCCGCGTCGCCGAGCGCCGGCAGGTCGGATTCCTGGGTCAGGTCGCCGGGAGCGAAGAACTTGATGCCGGCCTGTTTCAAGCCGGTCTCGTTGTAGGCCTTCACGAACCCGAGGGTGGTGGGGCCTGACGGCAGGAAGGCGAACACGGCTTCGGCGCCGGAATCGCGCACGCGCTGCATGATCGGGCTGAAGTCGGTGGTGTTCAGCGGCATCCTGACGGCTTCAACCACCTTTCCGCCCGCCGCCTCGAAGGCCTTCTTGAAGGCGTTTTCCGCATCGACGCCCGGCCCGTAGTCGCTCACGGCCGAGATCACCTTCTTCACCCCGCGCTCGACCGCAATCTTGCCCAGCGGAGTCGTGGTCTGCGCCGTCGTGAAGGATGTGCGCACCACGAAAGGCGACTGGGTCATGATGGCGGAGGTCGCCGCATTGAAGATCACGAGAGGCGTGTTCGCCTGCTTCAGCAGCGGGGTGATGGCCATGGCATCGGGCGTGAAGTAGACGCCGCCCAGATACTGCACCTTATCCTTGACGATCAGCTCCTGCGCGAGGGCCCGGGACTGAGCCGGATTGGCCGCCGGCAGGTCGCGGTAGATGACCTCGATCTCATGGCCCTTCACTGATTTCCCGTTCAGCGCCATGTAGGCTTCGACGCCCGCCTGGAAGTTCTTACCCTGAAGGGCGAAGGGTCCGGAGAACGGACCGATGATGCCGACCTTGATCGTCTCGGCCATGGCGGGGACGGAGCCCAGCAGGAGGGCGCCCACGGCGACGCCCAGGATCTTCTTAGCAACCTTCATTTCCTTCTCCTCCCTCTCAACAGCCCCGATCTCGCTTGAAAGGATCGCGGTCTTCTCGTTCTAATGTCTAGCCTGTGTGCGCTTTGCGAACATTGAAAGATATATCGCACATGAAGTATGATTCAGGGCAATGGTGTCAAGGCTACCAAAGTTCAGCGCACCTCTCCTGGAGAACGGAATGCAGCATCAGCAGAGCGACGACGCGGCAAGCATGGATCGGGATTTCGTTGCGAGTCTCGAGAAAGGCCTGCTGGTCATCGAGGCCTTCGATGCGAACCGCCCGCGTCTGACCCTCTCCGACGTGGCGAGGCTGACGGGCATCAGCCGGGCGGCGGCAAGACGCTATCTCCTGACGCTGACCAAGCTGAACTATGCGGATTTCGACGGGCGCTACTTCAGTCTTAGCCCACGCATTCTGAGGCTCGGTTATGCCTATCTGTCCTCCGCCTCCCTGCCGGCACGGGTGCAGCCTTTTCTGGAACGAGTCTCGGAGGAAACGGGCGAGTCGAGCTCGGCCGCGATCCTCGACGGGGACGACATCGTCTATATCGCCCGCTCCGCAACGCGCCGGATCATGTCTATCGGCCTGGGCGTCGGCAGCCGCCTGCCGGCCTATTGCACCTCGCTCGGCCGTGCGATCCTGGCCTATCAGCCTGAGCAGGAATTGGAGGCCTACCTTCGGCGGGTCCACCTCGAACCCAGAACTCCGAAGACCGTCACCGACAAGGCCAAGCTCCGTGCAATTCTGGAATCCGTCCGGAACCAGGGCTATTCCCTCGTCAACGAGGAGCTCGAATTCGGGCTGCGCTCCATCGCCGTGCCGGTGGTTCAGAAGAACGGTCAGGTGACCATCGCCCTCAACCTCAGCGCTCAGGCGGGCCGGATTTCGGCCGACGAGATGACCGGGCGCTTCCTTCCTGCCCTCAGATCCGCCAGCGACGCATTGCGCTATACGCTCTAGCTTCTGCGCCTTGGTTCACCCCTGCTCGGCGGAGCGACGGCTCCGCCCACCGCAGCGATAGGGACCTTAGCACGAGCGACTGCTCCCTGCAGCCGCTGCAACGATCATGCAACATACTGATTGAAAAAGTAAATTTCCCTAGGCAGCTGTCGACCGCTCTGCCCGGCCAGCCGACGATGGCAGGTGGGCGCAGCGCTCGTTTGATCTGCATCAATGCCTCTTGGGTGCGTCGCACATAAACGAGTCTGCTGACGGTAAAGCTCAAGGCTTTGCCGATAATCTCCAAAAGGTTGAAGCCTATGGCTCAAGCGGCAGCACCCTCAAAAGGAATGACCTTCGGCGAAGCGGGCTCGGCCCTGGCCTTTGCCGGCCTGGCACTCCTCAGCATCATCATCGCGGCGAAGGCCTATACCCCTGAATACGCCTTCCATGCCTACCTCTTCGCAGCGGCCAGCGTCGCGTCCGTGTTCGCGATCGTGAACCGGTATCATGAGCGTCCCGCTCAGCTGCCTCCGCTCACCATCGGCGGCAAGCCGAACTACAACATGGGGCCGGTCAAGTTTGCGACCGTCGCCTCCGTCATCTGGGGCATCGCCGGGTTCGCGATCGGCCTGCTGATCGCGACCCAGCTGGCCTTCCCGGCGCTCAACCTCGACACCGCCTGGCTGTCCTTCGGGCGCATGAGGCCGCTGCACACCTCGGCGGTGATCTTCGCCTTCGGCGGCAACGTGCTGATCGCCTCGTCGTTCTACGTGGTGCAGCGCACCTGCCGCGCCCGCCTCGCCGGCGATATCGCACCCTGGTTCGTGGTGCTGGGCTACAACTTCTTCATCGTCATCGCGGGCACGGGCTACCTGCTCGGCATCACCCAGGGCAAGGAATACGCCGAGCCCGAGTGGTATGCCGACCTGTGGCTGACGGTCGTGTGGGTCGCCTACTTCCTCGTCTTCCTCGGCACGGTCATGCGCCGCAAGGAGCCCCACATCTATGTGGCAAACTGGTTCTATCTCGCCTTCATCCTGACCATTGCGGTCCTGCATCTGGGCAACAACGCGACGATCCCCGTCTCGCCGTTCTCGCCCAAGAGCTACATCGTGTGGTCGGGGGTGCAGGATGCCCTGGTTCAGTGGTGGTACGGCCATAACGCGGTCGGCTTCTTCCTCACCGCCGGCTTCCTCGCGATCATGTACTACTTCATCCCGAAGCGGGCCGAGCGGCCGGTCTATTCCTACCGCCTCTCCATCATCCACTTCTGGGCCCTGATCTTCATGTACATCTGGGCAGGTCCCCACCACCTCCATTACACGGCCCTGCCCGACTGGGCCCAGACGCTCGGCATGGTGTTCTCGGTCATGCTGTGGATGCCCTCCTGGGGCGGCATGATCAACGGCCTGATGACCCTTTCCGGCGCCTGGGACAAGCTCCGCACGGATCCGGTGCTGCGCCTGATGGTCGTGTCGGTCGCCTTCTACGGCATGTCGACCTTCGAAGGCCCGCTCATGTCCGTGAAGGCCGTGAACTCCCTGTCGCACTATACCGACTGGACCATCGGCCACGTGCATTCCGGCGCTCTGGGCTGGGTGGCCTACGTCTCCTTCGGCGCGATCTACTGCCTCGTTCCGTGGCTGTGGAACAAGAAGGAGCTGTACTCCATGAAGGCCGTCTCCTGGCACTTCTGGATCTCGACGCTCGGCATCGTCCTGTACATCTCGTCGATGTGGGTTGCGGGCATCCTTCAGGGCCTCATGTGGCGCGCCTACACCAGCCTCGGCTTCCTCGAGTACTCGTTCATCGAGACCGTCGAGGCCATGCATCCCTTCTACGTCATCCGTGCACTCGGCGGCGCGCTCTTCGTGGCCGGTTCCCTGATCATGGCCTGGAACGTCTGGAAGACGATCTCGGCCGGTCAGGAGGCCGAGGAAGAAGTGCAAGTCACCCGGCCCGCGCTGATCGCCGCAGAGTAAAGGAACCCGACCATGTCACTCTGGTCCCGTCATAAAATCTTCGAGACCAACTCGATCATCCTCATCATCGGCGTGCTGATCGTCATTTCCATCGGCGGCCTCGTGGAGATCGTGCCCCTCTTCTACCTGAAGAGCACCATCGAGAAGGTGGAAGGCATCAGGCCCTACACTCCCCTCGAGCTGGCCGGCCGCAACATCTATGTGCGGGAAGGCTGCTACAACTGCCACAGCCAGATGGTCCGCCCGCTCCGTGACGAGGTGGAGCGTTACGGTCACTACTCCCTGGCCGCCGAGAGCATCTACGACCGGCCGTTCCAGTGGGGCTCCAAGCGCACCGGCCCGGACCTCGCCCGTCTCGGAAACAAGTATTCCGACGACTGGCACCGGGACCACCTGAAGGATCCCCGCGCCGTGGTGCCAGGCTCGATCATGCCGAGCTATCCCTGGCTCGAGCAGACCGAGCTCGACGCGAAGGCCATCGCACAGGACCTGAAGGTCCAGGCCACCCTAGGCGTTCCCTACACCGAGGAGATGGTCAGGAAGGCGGAGAGCGACATCCGCACCCAGGCCAACGCAGACGATCCGAACACGGCCGATCTCGCCAGCCGCTACCCGAACGCTCAGTCGCGCAACTTCGACGGAAACCCGCAGAAGGTCACGGAGGCCGACGCCCTGATTGCCTATCTGCAGATGCTCGGCACGCAGGTGGACTTCAAGCTCTACGACAACAAGGCCAACGTGCGCTGAGGACAGACGATCATGCCAGCCGCATACAAGTTCTTCGCTGAATTCGCCCAAACCTGGGGGCTCATCTACTTCGTCGCCGTTTTCGCGATCGTGCTGATCTACGCCCTCGCTCCCTCTCGGAAGGACCGCTTCGATGCGGCCTCCCGCATGCCTCTCCAGGAGGACTGAACCATGGCCCATGAGACTCACGAACAGGTCGATGCCGTCACCGGCGTCACCACCACTGGGCACACCTGGGACGATATTCAGGAGCTCAACAATCCGCTGCCGCGCTGGTGGCTTTGGACCTTCTACCTGACCATCGTCTGGGCGGTCCTCTACGCCATCGCCTATCCTGCCATCCCTCTGGTGTCCTCCTACACCAAGGGCTTTCTCGGATGGCACTCGCGCGAGGCGGTGGTGGCTGATCTCAACGCCCTCAAGCAGCAGCGTTCGGGCATGACGGCAAAGCTCGCCGCCAGCTCGCTCGACGAGATCAAGCAGAGCCCCGAGCTGTTCGCCTTCGCGCGGGCTCAGGGCAAGGCCGCCTTCGGCGACAACTGCGCTCCCTGCCATGGGGCCGGCGGCGCGGGCGCCAAGGGCTACCCGAACCTGAACGACGACGACTGGCTGTGGGGCGGCTCCCTCGCGCAGGTCGAACAGACGATCCGGTTCGGGGCCCGCTCGACCAGCGACCAGGGCCATTCCGGCACCATGCCGGCCTTCGGTCGCGACGGTATGCTCAAGCGCGAGGAACTCTCGCACGTGGCAGACTACGTGCTCTCCCTCTCGGGCCTGCCGATCGGCAAGTCGGCCGACCTGAAGGCCGGCGCCAAGGTTTATGCCGACAACTGCGCGGCCTGCCACGGCGACAAGGGCCAGGGCATGCAGGAACTCGGCGCCCCGAACCTGACGGACAAGATCTGGCTGTTCGGCTCCGACAAGGCGACGATCATGGAAGGTCTCCACAATGGCCGCGGCGGCGTGATGCCGGCCTGGCACGGCCGTTTGGACGACACGACCATCAAGGCCCTGACGCTGTATGTCCATTCCCTGGGCGGCGACCAGCGGCCCTGAGAAAAATCCGGGTTCTGACCCGTCAGGCGGCCGGAGGGCAACCTCCGGCCGCGGCTTGATTTGAATCAAGGTGTCTTGGCCAGCCCCGTCGTATTCCATCGCTACCCTATCAAAGCGGTTTGCAACGGATTCGATGGCTGACACCCCCCTTTCCCATCCACTTGGAGCAGCCAGCGCGGCCCCTGCCGACGAGGCTCCGCTCTATGTTCCTCGCAAGCAGATCTACCCTCAGGCGGTGAAGGGCCGCTTCCGCACGATCAAATGGATCCTGCTCGCCGTCACTCTCGGCATCTACTACTTCCTGCCCTTCATCCGCTGGGACCGTGGTCCCAACGCGCCGGACCAAGCCATCCTGGTCGACTTGGCGAACGGCCGCTTCTACTTCTTCTTCATCGAGATCTGGCCGCAGGAGGTCTATTACATCACCGGTCTCCTGGTTCTCGCGTCGCTGGCGCTATTCCTCATGAATGCGGTCGCCGGGCGCATCTGGTGCGGCTATCTCTGCCCGCAGACCGTCTGGACGGACCTGTTCTACGCGGTGGAGCGCTGGATCGAGGGCGACCGCCGCGAGCGGATGCGCAACGACCGGCAGAAGCTCACCCTCCAGACGGCCGCCCGAAAGAGCCTTAAGCACTTCGTCTGGCTGATGATCGCCTGGTGGACCGGCGGCGCCTGGGTGCTCTATTTCGCCGACGCGCCGACCTTGGTCTACGAGCTGGCGACGCTCCAGGCGCCTCTCCTAGCCTATACCTGGATCGGCATTCTCACCTTCACGACCTACACGCTTGCCGGATGGATGCGCGAGCAGGTCTGCACCTATATGTGCCCGTGGCCCCGGATTCAGGCCGCGCTCACGGACGAATATGCCCTGAACGTCACCTACCGTTACGACCGGGGCGAGCCGCGCGGCTCTATGAAGAAGAACGAGGCTCTGAAGCTGCAGGGGTTGCCGGCCGGTGACTGCATCGACTGCAATCAATGCGTCAATGTCTGCCCCACCGGCGTCGACATCCGCAAGGGCCTGCAGCTCGACTGCATTCAGTGCGGCCTGTGCATCGATGCCTGCAACTCGGTGATGACGAAGATCGGCCGCCCGGAAGGACTCATCGCCTACGACACCGACATGAACGTCAAGGCGCGGATGGAAGGCCGTCCGGAGGTGCGCCGCATCGTGCGCCCCCGCACCCTGTTCTACGCCGGCATCATCGCCGTGGTCGGCTCGATCATGGTCACGTCGCTCGCCCTGCGGCAGAACATCTATCTGAGCGTGATGCACGACCGTAATCCGCTCTTCGTCCGCCTTTCCGACGGCTCGATCCGCAACGGGTTCACGATCCGCGTCGCGAACAAGCATCTCGACGAGCGCCGCTATGTCCTGACGGTGGAAGGCCTGGCCGACGCCAAGATCGACATCGTCGGCGGTGAGCTCGATCAGCAGGGTCGCGCCATCGTGACCGTCGGCCCGGACCAGACCCTGGAGGCCCGCGTGCTCGTCACCGACACGTCATACCCGACCTCGGCCTCCACCGATCTCCACTTCGTCCTGACCGATCTCTCCAATGGAGACAAGGCCAGCACGAGCGACCATTTCAAGGCTCCTGAAAGGTAGTCCCATGTCCACCAACGCCGCCGCAGGCCGGGCTCCCAGGCCGATCACCGGGCGCACCGTCCTGATCTGCTTCATCGCCTTCTTCGGCATCGTCTTCGCCATGAACTTCTACATGGTTCGGGTTGCCCTCTCGAGCTTCAGCGGCGTCGAGACGGAGAGCGCCTACAAGGCCGGTCTGTCCTTCAAGAACGACGTGGCCGCAGCCCAGGCGCAGGACGCCCGTCACTGGTCCGTCGAAGCCTCCCTGCAGCGCGGAGACATGCCTGGCCTGATCGTCACCGCGCGGGATGCCCAAGGCCAGGCGCTGGCGGGCCTCACCCCGGAGCTGCGCCTCGCCCACCCGACCGACAAGCGCCGCGATGTCATTCTGCAGGTGGTCGAGCTGACCCCTGGTCAGTTCAAGTGCCTTACCCCCATGCCGGAAGGCCAGTGGGACCTCGTCATCGACCTGAAGCGCGAGACGGAAACCGTCTTCCGCTCCAAGAGCCGCATCTCGCTCTAAGGGATCCGGTGCCATGCCCGAAACCCTCGACCTTTCCATCTACGTCAAGCGCCAGGACGACGGCACGGCCCATCTCGACCTTGCCGTCGAGGGGATCGACTGTGCCGCCTGCATCGACGAGATCGAGGGCGGGCTGTGCCGATTGCCGGGCGTCGTGGACGCGCGGCTGAACTACACCCATCACCGTCTCGCCGTCGAATGGCGGGAGAGAGATCTGTCCCCTGCGGCCGTGGTCGAGGAGTTGCAGCGGCTCGGATACCGGGCGCATCCCTTCCAGTCCCGGCTGGTCGAGGAGGAGGAGACCCGCCGCGCCAAGTGGCTCCTGAAGTGCCTGGCCGTGGCGGGCTTCGCCTCCATGAACATCATGCTCCTGGCGGTCTCCGTGTGGTCCGGCAACGTAACCGACATCACCCCGGAGACCCGGGACTTCTTCCATTGGCTTGCCGCTCTCATCGCGTTGCCGGCCGTGGCCTATGCCGGGCAGCCCTTCTTCCAGAGCGCGATGGGCGCCCTGCGCAACCGTCGCACCAACATGGACGTGCCGATTGTCATCGGCATCCTGCTCGCGCTCGGCATGTCGGTGGTCGAGACCGTCAATTCCGCGGAGCACACCTATTTCGACTCGGTGGTCATGCTGCTCTTCTTCCTGCTCTGCGGCCGCTATCTCGACCAGGCCATGCGGCGCAAGACCCGCTCCGTCGCGAGCAACCTCGCCTCGTTCCGGGCCGAGGTCGCGCACAGGATTGAGGAGAGCGGCGAGGTCGTCCTGCTGCCGACGGCGGCCCTGAAGGCCGGCGACCGCGTGCTCGTCCGCCCCGGCGAGCGCATCGCGGTCGACGGCGCTGTCCTCTCCGGCTCCTCCGAGGTCGACGAGAGTCTCGTGACAGGCGAGACGGCCCATCGCGCCGTGAAGGACGGGGACCAGGTCTATGCCGGCAGCATGAACTACAACGGAACCCTGACCGTGCACGTGACTGCCGCGGGCAAGGGCACCCTGCTGGACGAGGTCGAGCGGCTTCTGGAGAACGCAGCAGCAGCCAAGTCGCGCTATGTGCAGTTCGCAGACCGCGTCGCGAAGGTTTATGCCCCGATCGTTCACACGGCGGCGGCTCTGACCGCCATCGCCTGGATCGCCTCCGGCTCCACCGTTCACGATGCCCTGATCACCGCGATCTCGGTTCTCATCATCACGTGCCCCTGCGCGCTGGCGCTCGCCGTGCCGGTGGTGCAGGTGGTCGCCTCCGGCGCCCTTTTCCGCTCCGGCGTGTTCCTGAATGCAGGAGACGCCTTCGAGCGGCTGGCCAAGGTGGACACCATCGTCTTCGACAAGACCGGCACCCTGACCCTGCCGACGATGAGCGTGGTCAATGCAGGCAGCGTGGCCCCCGATCTCCTCAAGGCGGCGAGCCGCCTTGCCCTGTCGAGCCATCACCCGCTGGCCGCAGCGGTGGCGCAGCTGGCAGGCAGTCGCCGTCCCTTCGAGGGCGTGACCGAGGAGCCCGGCCAAGGGGTGTGCGCCGTGGTGGACGGCGTGGAAATGCGCCTCGGCAGCCCGGCCTTCTGCCGCTCGGAGGAGCTGGCCCGTGAGATGGCTGCGATGGATCCTACGGCTTCCGTGATCGCCTTCTCTTGGGGCGAGGAGCGTGCCGTGCTGATGGTGCGCCAGGCCCTCCGACCCGATGCGGTCGCCGTCCTGTCGGCCCTGCGCGGGCGCGGCTTCGACTGCCGCATCCTCTCCGGAGACAGACCCGAGGCCGTAGCGCCCATCGCCGCCACGCTCGGCGTCGAGATGTGGCGGGGCGGCTGCAGGCCGGCCGACAAGATCGAGGCGCTCGAAGCTCTGAAGGCTGAAGGCCGCAAGGTGCTGATGGTCGGCGACGGCCTCAACGATGCCCCTGCCCTGGCTGCCGCCCATGTGTCCCTGTCCCCGATCAGCGCCGCCGATCTGACCCAAGCGCAGGCCGATGCGGTCTTCCTCGGTGACCGGCTGCAGCCGGTGCAGGACACGATCGAGATCTCCCGCCGCGCCCACCACCTGATGCGGCAGAACCTGGGCATCGCGCTGGTCTACAACCTGATCGCGGTTCCCCTCGCCTTCTTCGGCCATGTCACTCCGCTCGTTGCCGCGCTCGCCATGTCGGGTTCGTCGACCCTCGTGACCCTCAATGCCCTTCGGGCGCGCGGCCGTGCGCCTGCCCCGGCAGGCGAGCCCGCCTCCGCGCAAATCGATCTGGTAGCTCAAGGAGCCTGATCCCATGGAAGTTCTGGTCTATCTCGTCCCCATTGCCCTGCTCCTGGGCCTCACCGGCCTCGCCGCCTTCATGTGGTCGCTGAAGAATGGGCAATACGACGACGTGCAGGGCGCAGCGGTGCGCGTCCTGTCGGATGACGATCTTCGCAAATGACCTCTCTGGCGGCGATGCCCCGGGCGGGGCAGTTGGAATGCATCTGCGAGCCTGGAGCCCTGGGCGATACAGCTCCAGATCGACGAGGAACGGCTTTCCTTGCGGCCGGTTTCGCCTTCTCCGTTCTCGCCCAGGTGCTCACCTTAAGCATCCTGCCCCTGGCAGGCTTGGCCCTGGCCCCCAGCCAGGGAATGGCCACCCTGCCCTATGCCGCCTTCTATGTGGGTGCAGCCTTAGCCAGCCTTCCCGCATCCCTGCTCCTCGACGCATTCGGCCGCCGTGCGGCCTTCTCCCTCGGCGCCAGCCTCGGCGCCGCCGGCGGCCTGGTTCTCGTCTGGGCTCTGGTATCCCTGCACTTCAGCGCCCTCGTCCTGGGCGCTTTCTGGCTCGGGATCGCCGGGGGCTTCAGCCTGTTCTACCGCCATGCCGCCGTGCCGGTGGGCAGCCGGGGAGCAAGCACACTTCTGGTCGTCTTCGGGGCCGCCACCCTGGCCGGCCTGCTCGCCCCCACCATTGCCAGTCTGGCCGAAGCTGCAGCGGTGCCGCGGACCTTCGCCGGCACGGCGGCTGCAGCGGCCCTGGCACACGTGGCCTCCCTCGCCGCAACCGCAGCCCTGCCGTACCAGAGGCGCCGGATTCAGGAGGTCGAGCCCAGCCGCCTGCAGGGCTGGCGCTCGATCCTTCTGCCCACCCTCGTCGGCTCCCTCGGCTGGTTCGTGATGACAGCCCTCATGGGCGCAACTCCCATCGCCGTGATCGGCTGCGCTCCATCTCAAGCCGTTGTGGGTGCGGTGGCATGGCATGTCATCGCCATGTACACCCCATCCCTGGCCCTGGCCCTTGCTCCCCGAGCGGCGAGGCCTATCCCCCTGTCGGCAGCCGGCGGCGCCCTGCTGGCCGTGGGAGCCATGATCTTTGGGCTGGCCGGCACCCTTGCAGGGCTCTCCATCGCTGCCGTTCTCGTCGGGATGGGTTGGTCCCTCGTGATGCTCGGCACCACGCTCTGGGTTCACGACAGGGGTCCTGCGCCACGCACCCTCCTCGGCCTCCACGATGCGACCCTGCTCATCGGGGCGGTTCTGGGCGCCTTTACAGCCCACGCTTTCGCCTAGCTCACCAGCCTGGGGCGAGCCCTGGATCCTCTTGCGACGACATCAGGAAAACTCCTTAGGTATCAGACCTGAATGTTAGCTCCGCCTGATCGGCAGTACCCATGAACCATCGTCACTTCTTCAGGAACACGAGGGTTCGATGCAGTCCGCGCTCCTCACCAAAGCCAATTCTTCGGCCCTTCCTCTCTTCACGTTGGAAGCCCCGCAGTTCCGCAAGTCCACGGATGCTCCTGCGGTCGGCGCCGTCCACTCTTACGCCAAGGATGGGGAAATCTTCGCCGAGGGCGACCGGGCAGCTTTCGTCTACAAGGTTCTCTCCGGGGTCGTGCGCACGTCGAAGCTCCTGAGCGACGGGCGCCGCCAGATCGATGCCTTCCACCTGGCAGGCGACATCTTCGGCATCGAGGCCGGTGAGGAATACCGCTTCTGCGCCGAGGCTGTCGGCGACTGCGTGGTCATCGCTTATCGGCGCAGCAATCTCGGCGCTCTCATGGGCAGCGACTCCCAACTGGCCCAGGAGATGACCATGGGCATGATGCGCTCCCTGGTGCGTGCCCAGAACCATATGCTGTTGCTCGGCCGCAAGTCGGCCCTGGAGAAGATCGCGACCTTCCTTCTCGACATGGCCGAGCGGACGAGCGGGGGCGATGCCCTCGACCTGCCCATGTCCCGCTCCGACATCGCGGACCATCTGGGCCTCACCATCGAGACCGTTTCCCGGTCCTTCACCCAGTTGGAACGCCAGGGCATGATCGAGCTTCCCTCCGCACGCCATGTGGTGCTGAGCAACCGGGCCGCCCTCGAGCATCTGAATGCTTGATGAGCCTGAGCGGAGCCCCCTACGGCTTCGTTCTGAGAAGAGAAAGCTGCTGGAACCTGCGAGACAACACCCGCAGGTTCCAGCAGCTTTTTGCTACCCCCTATGAATGAACGCAACAACAGCCGCCGGACAGGCGGATTGGTCACACTCTTCGATGCCGGATGCGAGAAATCCTTACGCGAGGGCCGCCTGGATGCTGTCCAGCAGTTCGCTGTCATGGAGAGGCTTCTCGAGAACGCTCCGAAAGCCCGAGCGGGCGGCGCGGCCGTGCAGGTCCTCGTTGACCTGGGACGCGATGAGGATCGCAGGGCTGTCGATCTGTCGCTGCCGGAGCTTCCTAACCAGCTCGATTCCGGTCATGCCGGGCATGTTGTAGTCGATGACATAGCATCCGCCGCGAGGCAGGTCGGGGACGGCCAGAAGCTCGGCGCCGTCCTTGAACAGGCGCACGCTCAGGCCCTCAAGCTCCAGGGCGAACTTCAAGGAGTTTCGAACCGCATCATCGTCATCCACGACGATAACCGGTCCCGCGAGTTGCGACATCTTGAGAGCCTGCATGATCCTCAACGGCGGTGGGCGTCCGTGCACCCAGCTGATGCCGCGCATTATGCACAGGGCAGGCCAGCGCCCTACTCCGGAATAGTCCTTAAGGACTCAGCTGGCGTCGATCAGCAGAGCCATGCGAACCAGCTCCGACAGGCTCTTGGCCTGCATCTTGGCCATGACGTTGGCCCGGTAGATCTCCACCGTCCGCGGGCTGATCCCCAGATCATAGGCAATGACCTTGTTGGCCTTGCCGGCGACGAGGCCGTCGAGAACCTGACGCTCCCGCTCGGAGAGAGCCTCGAAGCGGGCCTGGATCTGGGCGATTTGCGCTCCCTGATGGCTGTTTCTCTCATGGCGAGAGAGAGCATCGCGCACCGTTGCGATGAAAGCCTCGTCCCCAAAAGGCTTCTCGAGGAAGTCGACAGCTCCCTCCTTCATGGCCTCGACCGCCATGGGCACATCGGCATGTCCGGTGATCACGATCACCGGCAGCGTGACGCCGCGGGCCTTGAGGCGGCGGATCAACTCGATACCGTCGATCCCCGGCATCCGCACGTCCGTGACGATGCAGCCAGCCTCCCCCTTCATCTCCTCGTCGAGGAAGGCAGAGGCGGATTCATGCAGGCGGACCGGGATCCCCTCAGATGCCAGAAGAAAGGCTAGTGACTTGCGCACTGCAACGTCATCATCCACCACGTGCACGGCAGCATCACTCGGCATTCGCCATCTCCTCTCCTCTGATCGACCTTAGCGTGAAATGAAAGGTGGTTCCCTCGCCCTGCTTCGAGTCCGCCCAGATCTTGCCGCCGTGGGCCTCGACGATGGTCCGGCAGATCGACAGCCCAACGCCCATCCCGTGTTTCTTGGTCGTCACGAAGGGCTGGAAGAGCTGAGCGGCAACCTCGGGAGCCAGACCCGGCCCCGTATCTTCGACGGACAGCTCCACATGAGCGTCGTCGACGAGGCGCGTGGCCACCTTGAGCTCCCGGCGCGAGGTCTCCTGCATGGCCTCAATTGCGTTGCGGATGAGATTGAGCAGCACCTGCTGGATCTGAATCCGGTCCGCAAGAACGTATGGGGCATTCGGGTCGAACTGGAAGGTCACCCGGATCCCCTGCTCCTTCGCGCCGACCAGGGAAAGCGCGCTTGCCTCCTCGATCAGCTTGGGCAGGTTCTCGATGTGCCGCTCGCTTTCCCCACGCGCCACGAACTCGCGCAGATGGCGGATCACCTGACCCGCCCGCAGGGCCTGCTCGCCGGCCTCGTTCACCGCATCCCGCAGCATGGAAGCCGTGTCGCCCTCCATCCGCTCCAGGATTCGGCGGCATCCCTTAAGATAGTTGGTGATCGCCGTCAGGGGCTGGTTGATCTCGTGAGCCAGCGTCGAGGCCATTTCGCCGAGGGCCGTGAAGCGCGACATGTGCACGAGCTCCGACTGGAGCTCCTGCAGGCGGGTCTCCGTCTGTTGGCGTTCGGTCAGGTCGCGGATGAAGCCGGTGAAGTACCGGATGCCGCCCGAGCGCATTTCGCCGACGGCCAGCTCCATCGGGAATGTGGAGCCGTCCTTGCGCTGGCCGACCACCACGCGCCCGATCCCGATGATGCGCCGCTCCCCCGTGTTCTGATAGCGCGCCATGTAGCTGTCATGCTGCTCGCGGTAGGGCGCCGGCATGAGGATCTTCACGTTCTCCCCGATGATCTCCTCGGGCTGGTAGCCGAAGAGCCGAACGGCGGTCGCGCTGAAGGACTGGATCCTGGCCTGCTCGTCGATGACCACCATCGCATCCGGGACCGTCTCCAGGATGGAGCGGAGGTGAGCCTCCCGCGTCCTCAAGGCCTCCTCGGCTGTGATCCATTCCGTGATGTCGCGCGTGATCATGGCAAAACCGTTCTGGCCGGCCGCGCTGTCGGCGATGGGGCTGATCGTGACCCGGGCCATGAAGGTTGAACCATCCTTGCGGGCGCGTGGGCTCTGAGTCTCGTACAGGCCCTTTCTGCGGACGGTATCCAGGTCGTGCTGCAGCCTTTCCTCCGCGTCGGAACTCAGGGAATAGAGAATGGCGGCCGACCGTCCGAGCACTTCATCCCGAGTCCACCCATGGATCTGCTCGGCTCCTCGGCTCCAGCTCGCGATCCGGCCGTTGGAGTCGAGCACAAGGAGAGCCGTATCGGCCACCGCATCCAGGAGGATTTCGGCGGTTCGATGCTGCAGCTGCCGCGGATCGGTTGCGGAAACGGCTTGTGTCAATGAAGTTTCACTCCAGGATGCAGCGAAGAAAGCCTTGGCCCTATGCCAGCAAGCGGTCCGATGCTCTTTATGTAGTTCTCCATGGCCCGGATTTCATCTTTTGACCAGTCGTGGCATGGCGGGGAGCCCATAGGCTTCGCTTCGTTCAGGAAGCAAAGACGGCATCTTGTAAGTCTCGCGAACGTCATTATATCCCTCTTAGGGTTCGCTCCGGACACTGGGTGAGGCGATTCATTCCATGATCCTCGTCCGATGCAGCTCCCTCTTGCAACTTGCGGCGAACTGTTTATATCGGCGCGATCTTCGGGCTGTTTGGGCCTGAGGGTTTTTCCAACACGGCGGGATCGTTTGGCCTGGGGTGCAAACTCCGGCTGGATCTTGCGTGTTGGTGTCCGGCCGGAGGCTTTCTCCGGCTATGCTATGAGCATCGGGGGTTCGAAGGTTTGTCGAACATACCTCCTGCTCCTCTGGAGTTTTGCCTGGTATTGGCTTGCGGGGTTTTGGCCTTGCGGCGGGTTTGGCGCGGAAGCGGCATCGTTTCTGCGGACGGGATGACTGTGTCTGTACTTGTGCCGGCAGGGCATTGTCTCGAAAAGAACTTCAGAATTCTTTTCGAGGGCCGTTGACAGCAGCCCGGGCCTCGCCTAAATAGGCTTCATCGGCGGCGCGGTTCTTTGTTGAGCTTGTGCTGTGGGGAGCTTCGGGCTCTGGCTGGTCCGCTCGGGACGGCCGGGGTGTTTGAGGTTCTTTTCCGTCCCTGCTGGGATGGGTTTTGCTCTTTG
>NZ_JAAAXJ010000021.1 GCF_009910705.1 Microvirga arsenatis | reverse complement strand
GACAACGACGACGACTTCCCGGGCTTCGACGGCGAGACCGACTTCGGCGTCATCCGCGCCGGTCTGAACTTCCGCTTCGGCACCTACTAAGATCCGGCGCCGCAGCACAACACAACAAGGCCCGGGGCAACCCCCGGGCCTTTTCGTTTCACGCGGTGACCTTCGTCTTGGCGAAGGCCGGAACGCGGGCCTCGAAGTCGGCAAGCCACGCCACGAGCCTCGGATGGCTCTCGCGCCACCGGCCGCCGAAACGCAGGTCGAGATAGCCGAGTGCGCAGGCAAGCGCGATCCTGCCGATATGCAGATCCTCTCCGGGGGTCGAGAGATGGGCCTCCGCATGGGCGAGGCCGCGACGCACCTTGTCGGCCTGGTGGTCGACCCATTTCGGCTCGCGCCTGTCTTCCGCACGGAAGCGGCCCTCGTAGACCTGCAGCAGCGCCGCATCCATGATGCCGTCACACAGGGCCTGGTCGCGCAGGGCGGAGAAGCGCCCGGCGCCGTTCGGGATGATGCGCCCTCCCCCAGCCAGATGATCGAGATACTCCACGATGACCCGGGAATCGTAGAGCACCTCGCCGCCTTCCAGGATCAGCGCCGGGATCTTGCCGAGCGGGTTCTGCTGGCGAATGGAATCCTCGGGGTTCAGGGTATCCGCATCCACCACCTGGATCCGGTCCGAGAGGCCGAGGATCGCGGCGGAGAGCTTCACCTTCCGGCCGAAGGGCGATGCGGGCGAGGAGCGAAGAACGAGCATGGAAGAGAACCCCTGATGAAGAGAAGGACAGGAGTCATGACCGTTCGAGGCGCCCGCCGCAATCGGTTTTAAGCAGGGGGGCCGAAGGCCTCGCAGCGATAGGCGCCGTAGCCGCTGCGGGACAGGCGCTCGGCAAGGGCCGGCAGCAGCAGTTCCGCCTCATCCTTCAGGATCCAGGGCGGATTGAGGACGAAGAGCCCGCTGCCATTGAGTCGCGCGGAGTCGCGTGGATCGTCCACATAGAGTTCCAGCCGCAGGCCCGCGCGCGGGCTCTCCCGGTGCAGGCGATCGAACAGGGCATCGACGGGCCGCGCATCCTTGATCGGGTACCAGCCCGCATAGACGCCGGTGGACCACTTTCTCAGGGCGGCGAGCGTCTCGGTGCCGAGCCGCTCCAACTCGTTGGGCTGCTCATAGGGAGGGTCGATCAGCATGAGGCCGCGCTTCTCCTTCGGCGGGATCAGGGCATGCAGGGCCGTCCAGCCGTCGAGATGCATCACCTTCAGGTTCGAGACCTCGTTGAAGGCCTCGCTCAGCACCGCATGATCGGCCGGGTGCAGTTCCACGAACACGCCCCGGTCCTGGCGCCGCAGCAGCTCGCGCACGATGCCGGGCGAGCCGGGATAGATGGTCTGCCCGTGCCGGGCGCGGACATCGGCGATCACCTTGCGGTAGGGCGCGAGAATGTCCTCCACCTCGGGAGCGAAAGGCTCGTCCAAGCGCCCGACGCCCTCGACCCACTCGCCGGTCCGTCCGGCCTCGTCGCCCGAAAGGTCATAGAGCCCGATGCCGGCATGGGTGTCGATGACCCGCAGCGGGGTGTCCTTGCGCTGCAGATAGGTAAGGATCCGCACCAGCAGCGCGTGCTTCATGACATCGGCGAAATTGCCGGCGTGGAAGGCATGGCGGTAATTCATGTCCGTCCTATCGGGGCGCGGGAACCGTGATTGCGCCCGCGCGGCAGCCGTCGCGGTCGACCTCGGGACACGAGCGGAAGCCGCGCAGATCCCTGGTCAGGCAGATGCGCACCTCCTGGAGGATGCGCCGTCCGCAGGAAACCGCAATCATGTCGGGGCGCAAGCCTGGATTGACGTCGATGAAGGCGCGCTCGATCTCGCTCGGCAGCACCTGCGAGCGGCTGTCCAGGCCCTTGAAGCCGTCCGGGATCCGGACGAGCTCGCGGGCCCGCCGCACGGCCTGGAAGTAGCCGCTCGGGGACTCGCCCGTGCAGGTTCCATGCTTGCGCCACTGATAGCGGGCGAGATTGTCGTCCGGGAAGAGTCCCTTGGCGTCCGCCATGGCCGCTTGCGGCACGAAGCGGCCGCTGGGCTCGCAGAAGCTGGGATAGCCCTGCTCGTATTGCGGCCAGAGGCCGTGGGTCACGAAGCCGAGCCCGCTGCCGCTGTCGCATTGCGGGCTGCGGCTGCCGCTGTTCTCGCAGAAGCCCGGCGACCAGGAGAGGGCCAGCACATGGAAGTCGAACTGCCCCATGGGGGCGCCCCTCGCCTCCCGCGGCCCGGGAGCCGCCATGGCGGAAAGCGAGAGAAGACAGGCACCCGCGGCGGCAAGGCACCGGCGCAGGATCAAGGGGCGGCCTGCTTGCAATGGGGAGCGAAGGAATAATGGCGGTCGAAGCCGTCGACGCAGGCTTCCGTATTCCAGCCGATGCCGATGAAGCCGAGATCCTCGCGGATCGAGAAATTGATCCTGCGCTTCAGGCCGTCCGACACGACCACCGTGCCCGTGCAGTAGCGGCGGGGGATGTAGTCGAGCCCCCAGGGGCGCCAGGCCACCTGCCGCACCTGCTCGAAGGCGACGATCTGCAGGTTGGAGTTCCAGAACTTGTATTCCTTGCTCTGGAAATTCACGCTGATGTCGTGGAGCACGGACGGGTCGGCGCAGGCCGGCAGGGTGGCGTCGAAGGGTTCCTCGCGCCGCTCCGCGGGCGTGATCTCACGGGCGAGGACGGGGCCGCTCAACAGCATCAAGGAGATGAAAGCCGCCAGCCACTTCATTCGGGGTGCTCCAACAGATCTTCGGTTGTCCTCCGACCATGTGGGCGAAGCCCACGGAGGTCAAGGCTGCGCCTGCGGTTTAATAGAGGGCGTGTCTGTTCAGCACCATCGGCTCCCCGGCGGGACGCTGCAGGGGTCTGGGCGGAGCATAGGTCTGCTCCACGGGGCGGCCGGTGGGAGGAAGCGGCGGATAGGGCTGTACGGGCTGCCCTCTGGGCGACGCGGCATTCGCCCCCGGCAGGTCGGGAGAATAGCCGGAGGAGAAGCGCTGCACGGGGGCGGCCAAGGCGGGAGCCGGAGGCGGCGCGGGGGGAATATAGGCTTGGCCCTCCGCCACATCCTGCTCCAGGTCGACGGGAGCAATCTCGCCCGAGGCAGCGGCGCTCTGGAGCACCTCCCGGCTGCGCTCGGGATCGATCCGGGGCGTAAACTTCAGGATCGGCTTGCAGATGCGCCGTTCGCCCCTCGGATCGTGCCGCGCAAGGTCGAGATGGAAGTGATCGTAGTGGAAGGCGTCGGAGCCCGGACCGAGAACCGTCGTGAAATACCGGCAGGCGCCGACGAAAACCTCGCGCAGGAAGTCCTGCTGGGCGGGATCCCTGCTCCGCCAGCCGTCGACGACCGAGATCTCCCGGCCGTCGGCCAGGGCGAATCCCATGATGTCGATGGCATTCCCGAAGGAGTGCTCGGACAGCTTCGCGCCCATCTGGTTGTTGCGGGGCCTGCAGGAATAGGATCCGGCCTTCAGGTCGGCGAGAGGAACGCCGAAATACATTTCCGCGGCCGGCCTCACGATCTCGTTGAGCCAGGTGTCGATGCTCGGGATGATCGGGCAGGCGAGCGTCACCCTGGATTTCAGGCCGACGGCGCCGTTGTTGAAGGCGGATACCTTGAAGGGATAGTCCATGCCGCAGACGCCCGGCCCGTCGATCTTGTTGCCCAGGGCCATGTAGGCAGAAGGCTGCACGAGGCGCTGGGACAGGCAGGCTTCCTCAGCCTGCGCGCGCCAGGGCTCGCGCTGCTCGAACCGGAACAGGCCGCAACCGGTAAGCCCAAGGCCGACAAGCGATAGGGCAACAAACGCAACTAACCCACGACGCATGGCCCGAACCCTAGAGCGGGGCCGTAAACATCCCGTCAACGGCAGGAAAGGCTCAGCCGCGTGGGCGATTCGGGGTCGGGAGCCCCTTTCACGGCACATTTCACCGAAAAAGAGGAGTGCGACAGTATGGAGCAGGAACTTATTTCGACGAAGGTCTTATGCGGATCCAGCCTTGGAAAAACAAGACGTTAACCATTTGTTAACCATTTCTCGAGCCGCTCCGGAACCGCTCTATCTCTTTCGAAGTGCTTCTCAGGCCCTCGCAGGTTTGATACCTTCCTATCCGTTCAGAGAGGGGTATTAACCCCTTCACGCGGAAAGGGGCACCCGATGAATATGACATCGAACCTGGACTGGACGTCCAAGCTCAACATCGCCGCCGTCTGCGTCTCCTCCTCCTTCATTCTCGCCATCGTCGCCGGCCTCCTCTGAGGCTCCGTCGACCCAATCGGCTCCAGAGTTTCGACGCCGCCGCATTCCGGCGGCGTTTTTTCATGCATCCGGGCACGCCGTTTCCGTGATGCTCCAGGACATCACGTTGATCTCCATCTGGCACTGGGCGAGCCGCGGGCCTTGGGCGGTCCTGAGGCAGACCTTCTCGCCGGGCGCGAAGATGCGCCCCTGGGCCCGGCAGTAGCAGTCGAGCGGGTTGTGATCGGGAGCCTGAACGGTTTGAGGCACCGCAGGCCTCTCGTGGGCGACGGCGGGAGAGAGCATGAGGAGCCCAAGAACGACAGCGCTGCGCATGGAGCATCTCCGCTTGTCATCGGCTCGCCATGCTCCGCCTTCTGCGGCATAAGGTCAAGGAACTCGCCTCAAGCCGCCCCTTCCCTTCCATGACTGAGCCCTCCGAAAACCTCATGATCCGCCGCGGATCCGTCTCCGACAGCGCCGCCATCGGGCGGATCCTCGCCGGTGGCTGGCGGCAGGCCTATGCCGGCTTCATGCCCGAGGCGGAACTCGGTCCCCGAACCGATCCGGACTACCGGCGAGCGGAGGTCGAGGCATGGCTCTCGTCCGATTTCGATGGGGAACGGGAACTGCTGCTGGTCGCCGAGGAGGCCCGCAGCGTGGCAGGCTTCCTCGCCGCGCGTTTGGGAGACCGCAACGACGTGGGCGCTGCGTCCCAGATCACGCTGCTCTATGTCTCGCCCGAACGGCAGGGACGCGGGATTGGCCAGCGGCTCCTTCTCGAGGCGGCGGAATGGCTGAAGGAGACGGCGCCGGGCCCGGTTGCCATAGGTGCCTTCGAGCAGAACCCGTACCGTTCTTTCTACGACGCGATCGGCGGCACCATCGCCAAGCGGGTTCTCGTGAAGGTCGATGCCCGGGAGTGGCCGGTGGTCGTCTATCTCTGGCCCTCCCCGGAGGCGCTGCGGGACGGAATTCGGGCGAAAGGAGCGTGATGTTTCAGCCCCACCGCTGGGTAGCGCGGTCATCAGCCTCCTTGGCCTCGACCCAGGCTCCGACCGTGCCGTCCTTGAGGTGCTCGCGCTTCCAGAACGGCGCCCGGGTCTTGAGGTAATCCATGAGGAAGGATGCGGCTTCGAAGGCCGCCTGCCGGTGGGCGCTTGCGGCCAGCACCAGCACGATCTCCTCGCCGGGCGCGATCCTGCCGAAGCGGTGGATGACGGTCAGGCCGAGCAGCGGCCAGCGGCTCTCCGCCTGGGCGGCGATGCGGCCGATCTCGGCTTCGGCCATGCCGGGATAGTGCTCCAGTTCGAGGGCGGCCAGCCGTCCGTCCTCGTCCCGGCACAGGCCGGTGAAGGCGACGACCGCGCCGATGTCCCCCCTCCCCTTTGTCAGGAGCCCCGTCTCGGCGGCGGCGTCGAAGGGCTCGGCCTGGATGCGGATCGTGCGTGCCATGGCGATGCGGCCCCGGCGGGGCTACCCCCCCGTCATCGGCGGGAAGAAGGCGATCTCCCGCGCTCCCGCGATGGAGGCCTCAGGCTTTACATGGGTATGGTCGACGGCGGCGCGCACGATGCCCTCGTTCTCGAAGGCGTATTGATATTCCTCCCCCCGGCTCTTGAGCCAGCGCACCAGGTCGGCAACGGTGCCGATGCCATCCGGCACATCGACCTGCTCCTCCGCTTTGCCGATGCGCTCCCGCACCCATGCGAAGTAGACGATTTTCATGGGCTCAGCCCTCGTCCATGAGGTGGTGGATGCCGTTCTTGAAGTAGTCCCAGCCGGTATAGATCGTCAGGAGCGCGGCGATCCAGAGCAGGACGATGCCGATCAGGGTGTTGTTGGGCAGCACCGTCTCGCCGGCCGGCCCCGCGATGAGGAAGCCCAGCGCCACAAGCTGGAGGGTGGTCTTCCACTTGGCGACCCGGCTCACCGGCACGCTCACCTTCAGCTCGGCCAGGAACTCGCGCAGGCCCGAGACCAGGATCTCGCGGCACAGGATCACGATGGCCGCCCACAGCGCCCAGCCGTGGATCGTGCCGTCGGCCACCAGCATGAGCAGGCAGGCGGCCACCAGCAGCTTGTCGGCGATGGGATCGAGCATGCGCCCGAGCGCCGATTGCTGGGCGAAGGTGCGCGCCACGTAGCCGTCGAGGTAGTCGGTGATGGCGGCCAGCGCGAAGACGATCAGCGCGGCCCAGCGCGACCAGTGGTCCTCCGGCCAGAACAGCAGGCCGACCACGGCGGGAACCGCCGCAAGCCGACCATAGGTCAGCAGGTTGGCCAGGTTGAAGGCCTTCGAGCGGCTGAAGGAGGGAGCAGTCTTCATATCAAGCGCAGGAAGCATGACGACAGACGATCCGTCAATCGCAGAGGCTCGGAATTACCGAAGGTCACCGGGACGTGATCCCCCATCGATTGCCGGACTATCCCCGCTCATGGAAGAAGTCGTAGACGGCCCGGGCCGTTGCGGCATTCACGCCGGGCGCCTTCATCAGGTCCTCCAAGGCGGCGCGCTGGATCGCCTTGACGGTGCCGAAATGGTGCAGGAGCGCCCGCTTGCGCGTCGGGCCGATGCCGGGGATCTCGTCGAGGGGGTTCTTCACCAGCTCGCGCTTGCGCTTGGCTCGATGCGCGCCGATGGCGAAGCGGTGAGCCTCGTCGCGCAGCCGCTGGACGAAGTAGAGCGCCGGGTCCCGCGGCGGCATCTTGAACGGCGGCTGGCCCGGCTTGAAGAAGGTCTCGCGGCCTGCATCGCGGTCGCGCCCCTTGGCGATGCCGATGAGGGCCACGTCGTCCTCGCTCACCCCAACCTCGGCCAGCGCCTGGCGCGCGGCCTCGAGCTGCCCCTTGCCGCCGTCGATGAGCACCAGATCCGGCCAGGCGGGAAACGCGTCGTCGCCGCTCTCGCCGTCGGCGGAGGAGCCCTTCGGCTCCTCCTTCACGAGACGGGCGAAGCGGCGCTGCAGCATCTCCTTCATCATGCCGTAGTCGTCGCCGGGCTTCAGCTCCTCCGACTTCATGTTGAAGGTGCGGTAGTGCTGCTTCATGAAGCCGTTGGCGCCCGCCACCACCATGGCGCCGACCGCATTGGTGCCCATGATGTGAGAGTTGTCGTAGACCTCCACCCGCTTGGGCACCTTCGGCAGGCCGAAGGCTTGGGCGAGGGAGACGAGAAGCTTCTGCTGCGACGAGGTGTCGGCGAGCCGCCGGCCGAGCGCCTCGCGGGCGTTGCGCAGGGCATAATCGATGAGCTGGCGCCGCTCGCCGCGCTGGGGCGCGTGGATCTCCACCTTGGTCTCGGTCCGGGTCGAGAGCGCCGCGGCCATGAGCTCCGCGTCCTCGATCTCGTGCGAGAGCAGGATGAGGCGTGGCGCGGGCTTGTCGTCGTAGAACTGCGCGAGGAAGGCGCCGAGCACCTCGTCCGGGCTCATGGACTTGTCGGCCTTCGGGAAATAGGCGCGGTTGCCCCAATTCTGCCAGTTGCGGAAGAAGAACACCTCGACGCAGAACTGCCCCGCCTGCTCGTCGAGGGCGAACACGTCCGCCTCCTCCACCGACTGGGTGTTGATCCCCTGCACGCCCTGGATGGCCGAGAGCGCCGCCAGGCGGTCGCGGCAGCGCGCGGCACGCTCGAATTCGAGCTCCTCCGCCGCCTTCTGCATCTCCTCGGTGATGCGCTGCTTCACGGCATTGGACTTGCCCGACAGGAATGCCCGCGCCTCGGCGACCAGCTCGGCATATTCGTCGTGCGGGATCTCGTTGGTGCAGGGTCCCGAGCAGCGCTTGATCTGAAACAGCAGGCAGGGCCGCGTGCGGTTCTCGTAGTAGCTGTCGTTGCAGGAGCGCAGGAGGAAGGCGCGCTGGAGCGCGTTGATGGTGCGGTTCACCGCCCAGACGCTGGCGAAGGGCCCGTAGTAGTCGCCCTTGCGCTTTCTCGCGCCGCGATGCTTCACGAGCTGCGGCGCCTCGTGGTCGGCGGTGAGCAGGATATAGGGCAGCGACTTGTCGTCCCGCAGCAGCACGTTGTAGCGGGGCTTCAGCTGCTTGATGAGGTTGGCCTCGAGCAGCAGCGCCTCGGTTTCCGTCGCCGTGGTGACGAACTCCATCGAGGCGGTTTCGGCAATCATGCGGGCGATGCGATTCGAATGCGCCTGACCCCGTGCATAGGAGCCCACCCGGTTCTTCAGGCTCTTGGCCTTGCCGACGTAAAGAACGTCGCCCTTGGCGTCGAGCATGCGATAGACGCCAGGCGCGTTGGGGAGGGTCGTCCAGAAATGCCGGATGACCTCGGTGCCCCGCTGGACGGAGCCCGGATTGGCCTCCAGGTCGAACTCGATATCGGACCCGGCCTCGACCGCGACGGCCTCATCCTCATCCCCGTTGTCCAGGATATCCGGCGGGACGTCGTTGTACGTATTGCGACTCATGGGAGAGATTTAAGGGCTCGGGAGTCGCGAGGAAAGTGCCGCCGGCGAACTGGCGCAGCCCCGTCGTTCGGTTTAAACCGCCAAGCTCGCGGAAAGGAAGCGGAGCATCGGGATGCGCCTGTCGATCGTCACGTCAGCCGTCGTTGCGGCCCTGGTGGGGTTCGGCAGCACGATTGCGATCATCATCGCCGCGGCGCAGGCCGTGGGGGCCGATCCGGCACAGACCTCCTCCTGGGTCGCAGCCCTGTGCCTGGCCATGGCCGCGACCAGCGGGCCGTTGAGCGTCCGCTACAGGATGCCGGTCATCACGGCCTGGTCCACGCCCGGCGCGGCCCTGGTCGCGGCATCGACGGACCTCTCCATCCATGCGGCGGTCGGCGCCTTCCTGCTGGCTGGCGCGCTGATCGTGCTCGCGGCCTTCATCAAGCCCTTCGGTCGCCTGATCGAGCGCATCCCCACCGCCATCGCGGCGGCCATGCTGGCCGGGGTGCTGCTGCAGTTCGTGGTCGGAGTGTTCCAGAGCGCCCAGGGAGCGCCTGGCCTCGTCCTGCCCCTCGTCGCCCTCTTCCTCGTGGTGCGGCTGTTCAACCCGGCGCTCGCCGTGCTGGCCGTGCTGTTCGTGGGCCTCGGCCTTGCGTTCGGGAGCGGCATGGCCCGGCCGCTGACGTCGGGCCTGACCCTTTCCTCCCTCACCTTCATCGCGCCCTCCTTCGAGCCTGCGGCGCTGATCGGGCTCGGGCTTCCCCTGTTCCTGGTGACCATGGCCTCCCAGAACCTGCCGGGCTTTGCCGTGCTCAAGGCCTCCGGCTACCAGCCGCCCTCCCGCCCGATCCTCGCCGGAACGGGCCTTGCCTCGATCGTCACCGCCTTCTTCGGCGCCCATACGAGCAACCTGGCCGCCATCTCGGCGGCCATCTGCACCGGCCCCGACACCCATCCCGACCCGTCGAAGCGCTGGATGGTCGGACCGTTCTACTCCCTGAGCTACCTGGCCTTCGCCGCCTTCAGCGCGGCGCTCATAGGCCTCATCGCGGCGCTTCCGCCGGAGCTCATCAAGACGGTGGCTGGGCTCGCCCTGATCGGCTCCTTCGCAGGGGCCCTGGGCTCCTCCCTCTCCGAGGACGCCAAACGCTTCCCGGCCGTGGTGACCTTTGCCGTCACCGCCTCGGGCCTCACCCTGTTCGGCATCGGCTCGGCCTTCTGGGGGCTCGTGGCGGGGCTGACGGCCCTCGGCCTCGACGAGGCGGCCCACCGGCTGCGCCGGCGCGCCTGATCTGGACGAAGCCCTCCGTTAAGCTTAAGACTTCGTTACGAAGAACAAGAACCGGGGGCTTTCATGGCCAGGATGACGCTTGCAGGACGGCTCGCTGTGATCGCGCTGACGGCGGCGCTGGCGGCCTGCCAGACGGCATTCACGGCCTCACCCGAGGGGGTTCCGGTGGCCCTGGAGAGCATCGACGGCGCACCCGTCCCGATCCGCACGGCGCTCGCCGACGAGCTCGCGACCGCCGCCACCGACCGCAAGGTCGACCTCGTGGGCGCCAATGCCGAGGCGCGCTACCGGGTCCGGGGCTATCTCTCGACCTCGACCGAGGATGGAGAGACCAAGGTAGCCTATGTCTGGGACGTGTTCGACGCGCAGAAGCGCCGGGCCAAGCGCCTGGAAGGCTCCAGCCCCGTCGCCGCGCCTTCCGTCGCCGCTCTCGACAAGGAGGCGCTCTCCAAGCTGGCCAAGGCCAGCATGGACGAGATCGCCGAGTTCCTTGCGAAGGCCAAGTCGGAAGCGCCCGACAACCCCATCCAGACCGCGGAAGCCTCGCCCGACGCCGCCCTGGACGAGGAGAGCCAGGTTGCGATGCAGTGATTGCATGGCAACAACACGCCTCCGAGGCCATCAAAGTCCGTGACGTGTATTGTGACGGTTTCGTATCGCTGCTAAGAGCCTTGCGCCCGGCCGCGCAGGGATCAAGGCGTTGCGCAGCGGGCGTCATCGGTCACACGAAGCCAAAGTTGCTTTCATGAAGCTCGTTGCGGGAAACTCCAATCGTCCGCTGGCGGAGGCCATCTCCGCCTATCTCAATGTCCCCCTGGCCAGGGCCCAGGTCAGGCGCTTTGCGGACATGGAGGTGTTCGTCGAGATCCAGGAGAACGTGCGCGGCGAGGATGTGTTCGTCATCCAGTCGACCTCGTTCCCCACCAACGACCATCTGATGGAGCTCCTGATCATCACGGATGCGCTGCGCAGGGCCTCCGCCCGCCGCATCACGGCCGTGATCCCCTATTTCGGCTATGCCCGGCAGGACCGGAAATCCGCCGCCCGCACGCCGATTTCGGCCAAGCTGGTCGCCAACCTGATCGCCCATGCGGGCGTCGACCGCGTGCTGACGCTGGATCTCCACGCCGGCCAGATCCAGGGCTTCTTCGACATCCCGACCGACAATCTCTTCGCCGCGCCCATCCTGGCGCGCGACATCAAGGAGCACCTTGACGGCGGCAACCGCATGGTGGTCTCGCCGGACGTGGGCGGCGTGGTGCGCGCCCGTGCGCTCGCCAAGCGCATCGACGCCCAGCTCGCCATCGTCGACAAGCGCCGCGAGCGCCCCGGCGAGTCCGAGGTGATGAACATCATCGGCGACGTCTCCGGCCGCTCCTGCATCCTGGTCGACGACATCGTCGATTCCGGCGGCACCCTGGTGAATGCCGCCGATGCTCTCCTGGCCAATGGGGCAAAGGAGGTTTACGCCTACATCACTCACGGGGTGCTCTCCGGCGGCGCGGTGGCCCGCATCGCCAGCTCGCGCCTGAAGGCGCTCGTGATCACCGATTCCATCATGCCGACCGAGGCGGTGAAGGCGGCTCACAACATCCGCGTCATCTCCATCGCCTCCCTCATGGGCGAGGCCATCGGCCGTACGGCGACGGAAAGCTCTGTTTCGAGCCTGTTCGACTGATCGCTGCTGCAGCTCAAGCATCCTGCCGGCGATTGGCCAGGATGCCTCCGGCCATGATGCAGGCGAGTCCCATAAGGGACAAGACCGTCAGCACGTCTCCGAACAGGAGAGCTGCGAGCAGCACCCCGAAGCCGGTGCCCCAATAGCCGATCTGGCTGAACACCACCGGACCTGCGATCTGCTGCAGGCGGAAGTTCATCAGCTGGGACAGGGCGGACATCGCTCCGATTCCGACGATCCACGAGAGTATGGCCGGATCCCCGAAGCGCCAGTCCTGCGGCGCCTCGAAGGCAGGCGCAATTACAGCCACCATGAGGCCTGAGCTGAACGACGCACCGCAGGAGAAGGCGAGTGCGGATGTTCCCTTGGGCCACCACGCGGAGCGGATGATATTGCCCGTCGCCGCACAGACAGGGATCACGAGGCCGAGCGCCACCCAGACCGGCTTCCCGACATCGATCTGCAGGATCTGCTGCTGAACGAGCGCGATCATTCCTGCAAATCCGATCACGATTCCGACGAAGCGGCGCAGGAACATGCCCTCGACGCCGAGCAGCGCCGCGAGAGTCATGGTGAGCAACGGCGACAGGCAATAGACGATCGAGGTGTAGGCAGGCCCCACCCGCTCGACGACGAAATAGGACAGCACGGTCGGAACCGCGAAGCTGACGAGACCGAGAATCCCGTAAAGGGCCAGGTGCTCGGGTGCCGTCGGGATCCTCTGCCGGCTGGCGGCGAGCCAGGGCAGGAGGCACAGGCCTGCAATGAGGTTGCCGAAGACGCCGAGCTGGAAAGGCTGGATGCCAGCCGACAGGGCAGCCTTGGACATCATGATCCGGCTGGCGAAGAGAAAGCCGCACAGGCCCAGGAGGACAAGGGTGGAGTCGGTGGCTCTGAGAACACGTGCGGCGGTCATGGCGAGCCTCCGAGAGGAGCGGCGAAAAACAGCGTCGGGAGCGGATGGCCCGGTTCAGCCGCTGACAACCATTGCATCGGCCGGGCAGTCATTTATCTTGATGTAAAGATAAGTGTGGGATTACCTCGATGTCAAGACAAACTGCCGATGATGGGCTCCCGTCAGCTCGGGATGGAATCGACGAGCGCCAGGCTCAGTGGCGAGCCGAACTCCCCGACGTGGATACCCGCGGCATGGCGATCCTGGGCCGCGCACGCTGGATCACCCTGGCTGCGCGCCCGCCCATCGAGGCCGTTCTCAAGGCTTATGACCTCGACAGCGGCGAGGCGGATGTTCTCTTCACGCTCCTCCGCTCCGGCCCGCCCTATCGCTTACGCCCTACAGAGCTGTTTCGGTCCTTGATGATCTCGTCGGGCGGGCTGACCGACCGCCTGAATCGTCTTGCCAAGGCGGGGCTGATCCGGCGTGTGGAAGCGGAAGGGGACGGCCGCAGCCTCCCTGTCGAGCTGACCGAGGAAGGTCGCCGACGCGCTCGGGAGGCCTTTCGAGAGGACATGGCCGTCGAGGCAGCGATGCTGCGGGGGCTGACGGAGGAGGAGCAGGTTCAACTGGCGGCCCTCCTGAGGAAGCTCACGCTGACGATCCCAACGGCGGACCGTCGGGACTGACCGCCGGCCGACGCTGCCTTTCACAAACCGCAAGAGCGATCCAGGCCACGAACCGTGTTATGATACAACGCATGCGAGAATGGTGATCGAAAGGCTTGGGCATGAGGTCGGTTTCCAGCGCGGTCGCCTTCGATGCGCTGTTTCTCTATCCATCCGCGGACCGGACCATCGGGCCCTGCCTGGCGCAGGCGGGTGAATTCGCCCGTGCGGAGGTCGACTTCCTCCGGGACCATCTTCCCCCCGGAAGCGCCTTCTGCGATGTCGGCGCCAATATCGGCACCGTTTCGATCCCGCTCGCCCGCTCGGTGCAGGGGCTGTCGGTCTTCAGTTTCGAGCCGCAGCTGCCGATCTACCGGCTCCTCATGAGAAACATCGCCCTCAACGGAGTGATGTCGGTCGAGGCTTTTCCCTGGGCTCTCGGCGAGGCGGACGGGCTGGTCGAATTCGCCATGCCGGCCATGGACATGCCCGTGAACTTCGGGGCCGTCGGCCGGGACAGCCTCCAGGGCGAGAAGACGCCCGTGGTCATGCGCCGGCTGGATTCGCTTGCTCTTCCTCCTCTGGCGATGATCAAGATCGATGTGGAGGGATACGATCTCGAGGTGGTGGGGGGAGCCCGGGAGACCATCGCACGGGACCGGCCTGTCCTGTTCTGCGAAGCCCATCCCTCGCCGAAGACGGCGGAGCTCATTTCCCTTCTTGGACGATGGGATTATGAACTCTACTGGTTCTTTGCCCCCTTTGTCTCGGCCGGATCGGCACCTCAGCCCAAGGGATCGGGCAGGATCGTGGGCGATGCCAACATCGCGGCCTTTCCGAAGCCCCTTGCGCCCCGGTGGCCCCTCCCCCGCATCAGGGCCCCTCGGGAGGATTGGCGCTCGCGGGCCGGCGAATTCACCTACCTTGAGCGTTACGGCTACAAACGACAGCCCTTGACGCCTTGAAAACTCAGCCTCGATCGGCCTCTCCGCCGGAGATTGTCAACGGGCCGGTTTTCCCCTATAAGCCGCCTCGCGCCCGCTCGACACCCTTGGAGGCACGGGCGCAGACCTCATGGCCGCCGTTAGGTTTCAAAGACCTTGGCGGCCATCGGTTTTTCAATCTCATTCAAAGGACCACGACCATGAGCGAAGTAAAGCAAATCAAGGCCGTGGCGCGCGACCGGGCCGGCAAGGGGGCCGCCCGGGCCGTTCGTCGCCAAGGCCAAGTTCCCGCCGTCATCTACGGAGCCGGCCAGCCGGCCCAGGCGATCGCCCTCGACTTCAACCAGATCAGGCAGCTGATCTTCGCCGGTCACTTCCTGACTACGATCTTCGAGATCGACGTGGACGGACAGACGGTCCGCGCCATTCCGCGCGACTACCAGCTCGACCCCGTGCGGGACTTCCCCCTCCATGTCGACTTCCTGCGCCTTTCGCAGGGCCAGGCGATCAAGGTCGTGGTTCCGGTGCACGTGATCGGCCAGGAGAAGAGCCCCGGCGTGAAGCGCGGCGGCGCCCTCCAGATCGTGGAGCACTCGGTGGAGCTGCTCGTTCCGTCCGATTCCATTCCGGACTTCATCGAGGTCTCGGTCGAGGGTCTGAACATCGGCGATTCCGTCCACCTCAACGACATCAAGCTGCCGAACGGCGCCAAGGCGACCTCCACGGAGAATGCCACCCTCGTCACCGTCGTGGCCCCGACCGGCCTGAAGGAAGAAGAGGCGGCTCCGGCTGCCGAGGGCACCGCTGCGGCCTAAGGGCCCTGATCGGGCGTTCGAGCCCATCGATCGGCTTCGACGCTCCGACCGCAAGGCCGGAGCGTTTCTTATGAGCAGGACCAAGCGATGCGCCTCTTCGTCGGGCTCGGCAATCCCGGATCCCGCTATGCCCGGAACCGCCACAACATCGGCTTCATGGTCGTGGACGAGATCGCCCGCGCGCACAATGCCGGCCCCTGGCGCAAGCGCTTCCATGCGGAAGCCGCGGATGCGGTGATCGGCGGCGAGAAGGTGCTGCTGCTCAAGCCGCAGACCTACATGAACCTGTCCGGCCAGGCGGTGGGAGAAGCGCAGAACTTCTTCAAGATCCCGCTGCACGACGTGACGGTCTTCTACGACGAGCTCGACCTGCCGCCGGCCAAGCTGCGCGTGAAGATCGGCGGCGGCAACGCCGGCCATAACGGCCTGCGCTCGATCTCGGCCCATTGCGGCAACGATTACCGCCGCGTGCGGCTCGGCATCGGCCATCCAGGCCACAAGGCACTGGTGCAAAACCATGTGCTGGGCGACTTCGCCAAGAGCGAAGAGGCCTGGGTCGAGGACCTGTGCCGCATCATCGCGGACAACGCCGCCCTTCTCGCCAAGGGCGAGGACGGCAGCTTTCAGAACAAGGTCCACCTCGCCCTGGAGGCGAGAGGCTGGACGGACGTGAAGCGGCCCGGAGAAAAGGCCACAACAAAGGAGTGAGGCCATGGGCTTCAAGATGGGCATCGTCGGCCTGCCGAATGTCGGCAAGTCCACCCTCTTCAACGCATTGACGCAGACAGCCGCGGCGCAGGCCGCGAACTACCCGTTCTGCACCATCGAGCCGAACGTGGGCGACGTGGCGGTGCCGGACAGCCGCCTCGACCAGCTCGCCGCCATCGCCAGCTCGGCCCAGATCATCCCGACCCGCCTCACCTTCGTGGACATCGCCGGGCTCGTGCGCGGCGCCTCCAAGGGCGAGGGCCTCGGCAACCAGTTCCTGGCCAATATCCGTGAGGTCGACGCGATCGCCCATGTGGTGCGCTGCTTCGAGGACACCGACATCACCCATGTCGAGGGCAAGATCGACCCCATCGCCGACATCGAGACCATCGAGACCGAGCTGATGCTGGCCGATCTCGACAGCCTCGAGAAGCGCGTCACCGCGCTCGAGAAGAAGGCCAAGGGCAACGACAAGGAAGCCAAGGAGACGCTGGATCTCGTCAACCGGACGCTGCCCCTGTTGCGCGAGGGCAAGCCCGCCCGCATGGTGGAGCGCAAGGCAGAGGAGGAGCGCCTGTTCCAGATGCTGGGCCTCCTCTCCTCCAAGCCCGTTCTCTACGTGTGCAACGTGGAGGAGGCTTCCGCCGACAAGGGCAACGCGTTCTCGGCCAGGGTCTTCGAGCGCGCGAAGGAAGAAGGCGCCAAGGCCGTCGTGGTCTCCGCCAAGATCGAGAGCGAGATCGCGGTTCTGCCCCCCGACGAGCAGAAGGAATATCTCGAAGCCGTGGGCCTCGAGGAGCCCGGTCTCAACCGCGTGATCCGCGCCGGCTACGAGCTGCTCGGCCTCATCACCTATTTCACCGTCGGCCCCAAGGAGGCCCGCGCCTGGACCATCACCAGGGGCACCAAGGCTCCCGGCGCCGCCGGCGTGATCCATACGGACTTCGAAAAGGGCTTCATCCGGGCCGAGACGATCGCTTACGCGGATTACGTCTCGCTCAAGGGCGAGGCCGGCGCGCGCGATGCGGGCAAGCTGCGGCTCGAAGGCAAGGAATACGTGGTGCAGGACGGGGACGTCATGCATTTCCGGTTCAATACCTGACGGAATCCTGAACGCTCGTTTTTTCGTCCGTTCAGGGCCGTTCTGCGACAAAGCCTGCATGGAGGTTGTCACCCATGCAGGCTTTCTTCGAGAACTTCATTTCCCCTGGCCTCGGCAATGCCGAATTCTTCGTCGGCGTGCTCGTGGCCTGCGGCTTCCTCATGATCGGCATCTCGTCCCTGCTGCCGAAGAGGGGCGAAGACGGGCTCGAATGGTGGGAGCGCTAGAAATTCCTATGGCAGCCGCAGCGCCTTCGGTCCGATCCCGAGGCCGATCTGCAGGCTTTCCGCGATCCGCTGCGCGCGATCCACGAAGAAGGCCGCCGCGTCAGGCTCGCAGAGTTCGCGGGCCGTCTGCTCGAACAGCGCCAGCCAGCGGGCGAACAGCTCGGGCGTGAGGCTCATGCCCATGTGGGCCGCCTGGGGCTTGCCCTGGTAGCGGCCCGTCCTCAGCGCGACCGAGGACCAGAAATCCACCATCAAGGCCAAATGCTTGCTCCAGCGACCCGAGAGGGCCTTCTGGAAGATGGGGCCGAGCTCCGGGTCGCGGATCACCCGGTCATAGAAGGTTTCCACCAACCTGCGGATCAGCTCCTCCGTCACGCCCTCGGCCGGGCTGGCGATCGGAATGCTGCGGCCTGTGGCAGACTGCGCCAAAGCGGATCTCCTCAAACACCGAACGGGACGGAGGCATGATGCTCCATCCCGTTCGATCATTCCTTGCGGAAGATCAAGCCGAGCCGCTCATGACGACCGGGCTTGAGCTCGGTCAGTGATGGCTGTGGTTTTCAGGCTTGGCCTGGGGCCCGTGCGGGTATTCCCTGCTGTGGGAATGGGTCGACAGTTCGGTCTGCTGACCGGTGTCGTACCCGGCGCTGTAGAACACGCCGTGCAGTCCCCAATACCCGCTCACCAGCACCACGAGGGCAACCGCAAGACCCGCGGGCACCGAAGCCAGGCTGCCGAAGCGTGGCAGGGCATTCGGCATTGTCACGGCAACCGCCTTGGCCTCGCGGCAGGGATTGGCGGCGACCAGGAAGAGAGCCGCCATGATCAGCGCATGACCGACGAGGTCGATGCGGCCGAACGGGTAGACCGCGGTGAAGAAGATCGCGAGCAAAGCCACGGCCGAGAGGCGACGCACCAGCGGGGTCCACAGCAGGCCGAAGCCCATGGTGAATTCGGCGACGCCGGCCATCGGGATGAACACGTCACGCGGCATGCCGAAGGTCAGGAAGGGCTTCTCCTCCACGAGCGGATAGAACCAGTCCGGATAGGCGAACTTCTCCAGGCTCGACCACATGAGCGCGATCGCAATGCCCCAGCGCAGGACCAGGAACCGGCGGGCGCGCCACTTCCCGTCATGGGACGAGGCCATCACCAGATAGGCCGCGACCGCAACGCCGAGCGCCAGATAGTCGAGCAGGTGAAACAGGTCGTACTCACGCAGAGCCACCACCCAGAGGGTGATGATGCCGGCCGCCGCAATCGGCATGGTCCGGCGCGAGAACACGCACATGGCGATCAGCAGCTGCGCCCAGGAGATCACCTCGTAATCCGTCTTGAGATCGGGGGTGAGATAAACCCCGCCGACGGCGAAGATCGCCACGAAGAAGCCGCCGATGGAGACGCGCATGAAATCGTCCGCCCGGCTCCAGAGCGGCGCGCTGACGCGATCAAGTCCCGACTGGATGCCCCGGCCGACGAATGTGCGCTCGACCACGAGCGTGGCGAGGAAGAAGGCCAGCACCAGGCCGATGCCGGTCCAGAACCAGACATTGGTCAGCGTTGCGGAAACAGGCTGCGGGGCGGCGTCGACGATGTAGGGTGCAAACCACTTCACATGGGCTTGGGCCGGCAGCGCCCAGAGGCCGGCGCCGAAGGCCGCAAGGCTGGCCGTGGCCGATACGCGAGACATGACATCCTCGTTTTTGACTTATCTCTAGGATGGAGAGGGATGTACACCCGTCGACCTAAGGACAAAATTCAGACAATGCCCCTAAGGGATATTGCGTAGACGGCTCATAGGCTTGGCCATAGCATCCCCCCGCTCCGGCCACGCGCCTTGGAACCGGGAGGGATCGATCCCGAACCTTGAGCGTTGAGCCCTTGTCCTCTTCGATCCCAGGTCATGAAGCTTCGCCATCGCCACGACTGGAACCTCTCCCCGTCCGAGGCCATCGCCCTGCAGCAGGAGCTGCGCCGCGAGGTCGTCTCCGACCGCCCCATCGATCTCGACCGGATCGAGCTGGTGGCCGGGGTCGACGTGAGCGTGAAGAACGAGCAGTCGCAGGCGGCCATCGTGGTGGTGACCTATCCGGGCTTCCTGCCGGTGGAGACCGTGCTGGCGCAGCGCCCGACGCCGTTTCCCTACGTCCCGGGCCTTCTCAGCTTCCGCGAGGGACCGGTGCTCGAGGAGGCCTTCGGGAAGCTCAAATCCGAGCCGGACGTGTTTCTCTTCGACGGCATGGGCATCGCGCACCCCCGCCGGATCGGGATCGCGAGCCATATGGGCCTGTGGCTCGAGCGCCCCACCATCGGCTGCGGCAAGACCCTTTTGTGCGGGCGCTACAGGGATCTGGCCGAGGAGAAGGGCTCCGCCGCGCCTCTGATCGACCGCAAGGAAACCATCGGCGTGGCGCTTCGCACCCGCACGGCCAAGAACCCCATGTTCATCTCCCCCGGCCACCTCGCCGACATCCCCACCGCCGCCGAGCTCGTCCTGCGCTGCTGCCTGAAATACCGCCTGCCGGAACCGATCCGCATGGCCCACAACGCGGCGGGGGATTTCTCGCCCTGAGTGCTGCCGATTGCCGCAGAATGGGGCTTTCCTGAGGTCCCGTCTGGGTTTGCGAGCCTCCGAAGCTGCCGCCATAGCAGTTGAAGAGCCGAAAAGTGACGCTCCGTCAGGAATCCTCTCCGTTCAGAGAGTTGCCGCCGCCAAGCCCCTCGGTGAGAGATGGAGGAAAGTAACATTCTTCAATGCGGGGCAACTTATTATGGCGACCTATCCTGGCACCTCTGGTTCCGACACCATCACCGGCTCCAACGACGCCGATACGATCTACGGCTACAATCCGCAGGGTGGAGGCGGCGGCTTTACGATCCAGACAACCACCGTCGCAACCGGGATCGATAAGCCAACCTACATTGCCGGCGATCCCGCGAACGCTGATCGGCTCTACATCCTCGAGAAGACCGGCTCCCTCAAAATGATGAGCCTCAGCCAGGGGCCCTCCTCGATGACCACAGTTCTAGATCTCACAGCTCAGATTAGTACTGTTGGCGAGCGAGGTCTGACCGGCTTTGCGTTTCATCCCCAATTTGGACAGGGTGACAACCGCAAGGTTTACCTGACTATGTCCAATCAACAGGGCAAGACGGAGCTTCGGGAGTATTCCCTCGACAACAATGGCGTGGTCGTCCCTTCAAGCATGAAGCTCGTGCTGAAGGTCAACGACTACACCGAAGGGTCCGTTTTTCACCGCGCCGGCTGGATCGGATTCGGACCGGACGGCTTGCTATACATGACAACAGGCGATGGCGAGGTCCTTGCTTCTGCACAGGATCCCCAAGATTTGCGGGGCAAGGTCCTGCGGCTCAAGGTCGACGGCGGGGATTCCTACCAAGACGACCCCGACAAGAACTTCGAAATCCCGGAAGGCAACCCCACTCAGTTTGCCGGAGTGCCAGGCACATTCGCCAAGAGCGAGGTCTATGCCATCGGCTTTCGCAACCCTTGGCGCGCCAGTTTCGATTCCGAGGGGCGCATGTTCATCGGTGACGTTGGCCAAGAGCAGTATGAGGAGATCAACCTCCTTGCAACAGGAGCTAGTATTCAAGTCGGCGCCAATTACGGATGGGGCCACAGCGGTCCCACCGATGACGGCCCCGAGCCCGAAGGCCCCAATAATCCCTACACGAACCCAATCGATTACTATGCTAACATTCGGCACCCAACCGCTCCTGAAGAAGAGCGGCTCGGCGCTTCTGTCACCGGCGGCTATGTCTACAATGGACCCGTGGAGGCATTGAAGGGCCGCTACATTTTCGCCGATTTCGGGTCAGGCAGGTTCTTTACCCTTTCTGAGAATGAGGAGGGCAATTGGCAACGGACGGAGGTGACAAACCTCATCCTTGGAACTGTCACGGGTCGCATAGAAGGCATCACGTCCTTCGGCATGGACGCCCAAGGCAATCTATACGTTGCTGATTTAGGTTCTTTCCAGACTCCCAGTACCGGAGTCATCTATCGCCTCACGCCGCAGGCCGTTGTGACGGACACGGGTGACGTCCTGAATGGTGCCGCCGGCAACGACACGCTCCATGGCGGCGCCGGCAACGACACCCTCCATGGCGGAGACGACGACGACCAGCTCTTCGGCGAGGCCGATGCCGACGAACTCTATGGCGATGCCGGCGCAGACACCCTGGACGGCGGCGCAGGCGATGACATGCTCTACGGCGGCGCAGGCGATGACACCTACATCCTCAATAACGGAGACACAATTCTAGAATTTGCGGATGAAGGCATCGACATCGTTCTATCAAAGCTGGGCAACTATACTCTTGGAAGTAATCTGGAGAACCTCACGCTGCTTGATGAGGCCTTCGTCGGCATTGGCAACAATCTCGACAACCATATCATCGGCAACAGCGGAACCAATATCCTATATGGCGATGATGGGGCGGACACGCTCAACGGCGGGAATGGCAATGACCTTCTGAATGGCGGAGCCGGTCACGACACATATATCGTCAACGGTAATGGGGATGAAATTATCGAGGAGGAAGATGGCGGCACTGACACGGTTCAGTCATCGGCCACCTACTCGCTCGTGTATCTCGAGTTCATCGAGCGCCTGACCCTGACGGGCACCGCAGCCATCGACGGCACAGGAAACGGGCTCGACAACGAGATCGTCGGCAACGATGCGGCCAATATCCTCGACGGTGCAGGCGGCAAGGACGCGTTCAGCGGCGGCGGCGGCGACGACACCTACTACGTCGACAGCGAGGACGACAGCATCGTCGAAGCGAACGGCAAGGGCACGGACACGATCATCGTCAGTGGCATCGCCTACACGCTCGCCGACGGCGTTCATGTCGAGAACATCAAAGCCCATACGGAAAATGACTTTGGTGATCTGACCGGCAATGGCTTCGCCAACATCTTCCGCGGCAACAAGGGAGCCAACCTGATCGACGGCCGCGGGGGCAACGATACGGTGGTGCTGACCGGAAAGTGGGCCGACTACGAGATCACGGACAATAAGAACGGCTCGTTCACCCTTGAGGACAAGCGGCAGAATGGCGACGGCACCGACACGATCAGGAACGTGGAGATCTTCCAGTTCGCCGACGGTGCGGTCAGCGCGGAGAACCTGCTCAACCCGGTTCCTACCGAGATCAGCCTCGGCAAGGGCGAGGACGCGGTGGCTGAGAACACCAAGAATGAAGTCGTGTTCGGGACGTTCGCCGTCACGGACAATGATGGCGACACGCACCGCTTCGAACTCACCGACAATGCCGGCGGCCGCTTCGCTGTCGACCCCTTGACCGGCAAGCTCAGGGTGGTCGATGGCGTCAGGCTCGACTTCGAGCAGGCAGCCCAGCACAACATCACGGTGAAGGTGACCGATGCTGCCGGCACGGGGGCATCCATCACGCGTACCTTCACCATCAAGGTGCAGGATGTCCTGAACGAGAATGCCAGCGGCAGCACCCGCTCGGACGTGATCCTGGGCGGCGTCGGCGGCGACACCCTCTCGGGCGGCGCCGGCGACGACACGCTCAGCGCGGGTGCGGGCGACAACCAGCTGAACGGCGATGACGGCAATGATCGGCTGATCGGCGAAGCAGGCAACGACATCTTCTCGGGCGGCGCCGGCGACGACACGCTTGATGCCGGAGCAGGGAACGACCGGGTGAGCGGCGATGCGGGCAACGACTCCCTTACAGGCGGCGCCGGCAATGACGTGTTCGGCGGCGGCGACGGCAACGACCGGCTCGTGGGCGGCCTGGGCAAGGACACGTTCACCGGCGGCAAGGGTCGCGACGTGTTCGTGTTCGACGACAAGGAGACGGGCTCGTCCAAGGCGAAGGCGGATTACATCACCGACTTCAAGGGGCGGGAGGGCGACAAGATCGACCTGCGGGCGGTGGACGCCAACACGAAGAAGAGCGGCGACCAGAACTTCAGCTTCATCGGCACGAAGGCCTTCAGCAAGGAGGGCCAGGTGCGCTACGAGAAGGCGAAGGGCACCACCTATGTCTACCTCAACACCGACAGCGACAAGGCTGCCGAGGCCGTGATCAAGCTCAAGGGCGCCATGGACCTCAGCAAGGGCTGGTTCGTGCTCTGACCATTCGGGCAGAGACACATCCAGGGGACGGGCATTGCCCGTCCCCTTTTCGTTCCTCGGACATGCGAGCGACGGACCAGGCCTGCAATGACAGGCCTCCCCGTCGGAATTCCGTTATGCTAGGGCAGGCCCCAACAGGGGACTTGCCCATGCACGCTTTCGAAGATCTGCCTCCCGGCTTCGCCCGGACGCTCGGCCCGCTCCATGTGACGAAGGAGGACATCCTGGCCTTCGCGCGGGAATACGACCCGCAGCCCTTCCACGTGGACGAGGTCGCCGCCAAGGACAGCTTCATCGGCACCCTCATCGCCTCGGGCTGGCACAGCTGCAGCCTCAACATGCGCCTCGTGGCCGACGGGCTGATCCTGGACTCGACCTCCATGGGATCGCCGGGCATCGAGGAGGTGAAGTGGGTGAGGCCCGTGAGGCCCGGGGACACCCTGCGCTCGCACATGAAGGTGCTGGAGAGCCGCATCTCCAAGAGCCGCCCCTCCCTCGGCCTCGTGCGGTTCCATTTCGACATGGTCAACCAGGCCGACGAGACCGTGCTGACCCAGACCAACTGGGTGATGTTCGCCACCCGCGATGCAGAGCCCTTCTCGGGCGAGGGCCGCAACGTCCTTGCCGCCGTCGCGGATTCCCTGCCCGGAGACCATCCCCAGCGGGAACTCCCGCCGATCTCCGCCAATCCCTTTTTCGAGGACCTCGTCATCGGCGAGACGGAGGAGCTCGGCTCCTACACCTTCCTGCCCGACGACATCATCCGCTTCGCCCGGCAGTTCGATCCGCAGCGCTTCCACGTGGACGCGGAGGCGGCGAGGCACAGCCTCTTCGGCGCGCTCTGCGCCTCGGGCTGGCACACGGCGAGCGTCTGGATGAAGCGGATGGTGGGCCACCGCGACCGCATCCGCGCCTATGCGCTCGCCCACGGCCAGAGGCCGGCCCGGCTCGGCCCCTCCCCCGGTTTCTCCAACCTGAAATGGCTCAAGCCCGTCTATGCGGGCGACACGATCACCTACCGCTCGACCGTGACCGCCAAGCGCCCCTCCGCCTCCCGCCCCGGCTGGGGCCTGGTGTTCCACCACAACACCGGCACCAACCAGCACGGCGAGGAGGTTTTCGCCTTCGACGGCATGGTGTTCTGGGAAAGGCGGGGGTGAGCTGGTCGCGCTCCGCTGTCATTCCCGGCCGGAGCATCAGCGGAGGGGAAGGGAATCCATCGCGCGCCTGATGCGGATCCCCTTCCCGGCCCAGGGCCGCCGGGGATGACGCCGTGGAGCTAATGCCCCTCGAAGCTCACGAGGCTGCGCACCTCGACGCCGAGATCGCGCAGCTTCCGGGCGCCGCCGAGATCGGGCAGGTCGATGATGAAGCAGGCGGCCACGATGTTGGCGCCCATCTGGCGCAGGAGCTGGGTGGCGGCCACCGCCGTGCCGCCGGTGGCGATGAGGTCGTCCACGAGGATCACCCGCTCGTCCTGGCCGATGGCGTCGGTATGGATCTCCATCTCGTCGACCCCGTATTCCAGCGAATAGGCGATCCGCACGGTCTCGTGGGGCAGCTTGCCCTTCTTGCGGATGGGCACGAAGCCGGCCGAGAGCTGGTGCGCCACCGCCCCGCCGAGGATGAACCCGCGCGCCTCGATGCCCGCCACCTTGTCGACCCGCCCGCCCGCGAAGGGATGGACGAGTTCGTCCACGGAGCGCCGGAAGGCCCGCGCATCGCCCAGCAGGGTCGTGATGTCCCGGAAGACGATGCCCGGCTTCGGGTAGTCCGGGATCGAGCGGATCGCGGCCTTCAGGTCGGTGAGGAGACGCTGGTCCATGGAAGAGCCTATAGTTAGATCTGTTGATCTGGACGTCAGATCACACAGCGAGCGGTAGAAGCGCTGCCGATGTATAGTGGGAATGCAGATTCCAGCCGAGGGCTGAATACAAGCCGAAGCCATCCTGTGTGGCAACAAGAATTCCTGTCGTGACGCCTGTGCTAGCTGCCTCGCGCTCCAGGGTTCGCATGACAACCGTAGCCAAACCTCGCCTGCGATGCTCGGGCGCCGTCACGATCTGATCGGCAATGCCATAGCGCCCATTGAAAGCCATCTGACCTTTTGCAGCAAGATTGCCGTCCTCCGTCAGAATCTCAACGAAAGCTACGGCTGCTCGTCGGCGAATGGAAATGACATAGCTTGAAGGAACTCTGGATCTGGCATCTTGGCTGCCAGCTTCGAGAGACACCGTCATTACGTAACACGGCTCTTGCAATGTCCAATGATCTGGCAGCAAAGGCTTCACGCTCGCCGCTGTCGCACAGATTTTGATGAAAGCTCCCGGTTCGCTCTCCCTCTCAATGACGGCCTGAAGAGCAAGGGCATCCAGCCTTGGAAAGACATAGCGAACTCGCTGCTGAGGTTGTCCGACGTCGACGCGCAGCCCCCCAGGAATCGGAATGGGCGGAGGCGCCTCACGGGATGAGGCCCATCCCCTGACCCAGGCGTCAATAATAGCCGGATCGGCTGCGAGTTCGTCGGCCTCTTGGCTCATGGCATTCATGCTTGCGCCTCAGTTCGGTCCTCGGACAAGGTCAAACAGCCTAGCCTCTCAGCACCCGCCCCGCCACAGCGTCCAGCTTCTTCAGGAGTTCCGGGTCCCGCGCCGAAGGGGCCGTCATGATGGCGCCGTCCAGCGCCCGGTCGGAGCCTGCGGGGCACGGCTCGTGCTCGGCCGGGAAGTCGCGGGCGACGCGGGCCACGAGGCGGGCGACCCTGGCGGCGTTCTGCTGCGCCACGGCGACGACGGAGGCCACATCCACGTTGTCGTGCTCCGGGTGCCAGCAATCGTAGTCGGTCACCATGGCGATGGTGGCATAGGTGATCTCGGCCTCGCGGGCGAGCTTGGCCTCGGGCATGGCCGTCATGCCGATCACGTCGTAGCCGAGCTGCTTGTATGTGATGGACTCGGCGTAAGTTGAGAATTGCGGCCCCTCGATGCACACCAGCGTGCCCCCCAGCGCGAAGGGAATATCCTCGGCCACCGCCGCGTCGGCGATGCGCTGGCGCAGCAGGGGGCCGACCGGATGGGCCATGGGCACATGCGCCACGCAGCCCCGGCCGAAGAAGGAGTTTTCGCGCTTGTGGGTGCGGTCCACATACTGGTCCACCAGCACGAAGAAGCCCGGATAATACTCGTCCTTGAACGAGCCGACGGCGGAGACGGAGATCAGGTCGGTGACGCCGGCACGCTTCATCACGTCGATATTGGCGCGGTAGTTGATGTCGGAGGGCGACAGGCGATGGCCGCGCCCGTGGCGGGGCAGGAAGGCGATCGTCGTCGCGCCGATGCGCCCGATGCGCAGCACGTCCGACGGCTCGCCCCAGGGGGATGCGATGGGCTCCTCGCGCATGTCCTCGAGCCCCGGCAGGTCATAGACCCCCGACCCGCCGATAATGCCTAGCACCGCCTTCGTCATTCCATCCTCGCCTGTTTCGGGGCCGAGCCCTGTCATAGCCGAGGAAGGGCACCGCCCCAAGCCTCAGCTCCGGATCAGCGGGAACGCGGCGATCTCGTCGGTCGCGAGGCAGGGAAAGAGCGTCTCGCGAACGAGCCTGATCTGCCCCACAGGGGCCGCGATCGAGACCGGCAGGCTCTCGATGCGCTCGACCACGTCGTCCGGAATCGACGCCTTCGTCCGGTAGCGCGCCAGGGTCGAATGGATCAGGTCGTACATGATCGGCTTCTGGCCCGGCGGCGGGGGAATGTCGCGCAGGATCCTCTTCCGGATGGCCTCGATCAGGCCGGTCTCCTCGGTGGCGGTCGCGATGATGGCCGTGTCGGTGACCTTGAGGCGGGAGAAGCGCAGTTCCAGGGTCCGATGCCCGGCGCAGAGATCCTCGAGCAGGCCGCGGCTCTGCCGGGCGATGCTCCGCCAATAGGCCTCCTTGTCGAAGCCGCCCTTCACGGTCACCAGCGGATAGATGGTGACGTGCAGCCCATGCCGGGGACCGACATGCAGGGGGCTCGGCCAGAGTTCGGCGAAGGCCCGCTGCACCCTCTCAAGGGCGGCGCGGGTCTCGGGCTCGAGGCTCGGCTGGACGTGATAGGCGAGGCAGGGCAGGCCCCAGTGATCGTCGGCGATTGTCTGCAGCATGGGTACCGGGATAGAGCCAGCCCGGCACCGTGTCACTAGCGTGGTGTGCATCACGAGGGGCCGCGCCAGGGAAAAGCGGATGCCTCCCTGCGGACGGCGCGCGGGGCGGTCCGCCGTCATGGACGGAACGACGCGCCGTCATCCCGGGGCTGCGCAGCAGAACTCGGGATCGTCGAACGAGAGTGGCGCAACGCGATCTCTCCTCCCCCACAAGCCTCGGGCTTGGCCGAGACTTGTCTTTGGTCTGCCCGATCAAGCGCACGACAGCCCTCCTCCCCCTTGTGGGGAGGAGTTGGAGGTGGGGGTGTGAGCGATCACCTCAGAAGGTGAGGCGCCCCTTCACCTCTCCCTGAGGGAGAGGTCGGACCGTCAGGTCCGGGTGAGGGGTGACAGCCCTCTCCGGCACCCGCTCTCCCCCTCACCCTCGCGTTCGCTCGACCTCTCCCCGCCGGGGAGAGGTGATCGGAGCCACGATCTTGAAAGGGTAGCGCCGGCACCCCCACCCTGACCCTCCCCACAGGGGGGAGGGAAAGAGCGCCTCATGGGTCATGCGATCCCGGATCGGCTCACGCCGTCCGGGATGACGCAGGTGGTGAGTCTTTCAAAGATCCAGCACCTTCGGGCCCGCAGCGTGAGCTGCGAGCCGTCAGGGTTGCTCGAGGGTGGCGCTTGGGGCAGCCCGGCTCGATGGGGGATGGTGGTGAGTGTGAGAGCCAAGCTGCTCGTCACGCGCGGTTCTTTTCAGGCGGACCTGGAACAAGCCAGGATCGGCCTCCCGCGACCACAGGTGTGCGAGACCTGCGGCGGGACCGCGCCCCGTCCCGCATCTGCGACGCCTCGCGAGCGCGCCCCTCACCGGACGAGGATGAACCATGATATAGCCCAGCTTGCAGCCGAAGTCAAGAACAAAGTGAGAACATTGCACAGGCCCTCACCTGCCCGCACCCGCACCTTGCCCTCTCCCCGCAGCGGGAGAGGGTGGCCTGCACAGCAGGCCGGGAGAGGGGCCGTGCTCACCCAGTGCTCCCCCTCCCCCGCATTCATGTCGGATTTTTCCGACGTGAGCACGAGGAACGTCCGGATCGGGAACACCCGATCTGGATGGGGGAGGGCTTATCCTGTGCCCTCTCCTGCACCCGATCCCGGATCGGCTGCGCCGTCCGGGATGACGCCGAGGCTCTCGCGGACGGCGGATCGGCTGTCCGGAAGAACGGGCAGAAAAGAAAAAGGCCCCGGAGCGGGGCCTTGATCCTGAGCTTTATGGATTGTGCGTCATCGGGGGCGTGGCGTGGCCGTCGACCTCGCCGCCCACCCGGGCCCAGATCTTCTTCTTGGTGAAGTAGAGCAGGCCCGCGAGCACGATCAGGAACAGCATGACCTGGAAGCCGAGGCGCTTGCGGGCTTCCAGATGCGGCTCCGCCGTCCAGGTGAGGAAGGCCGTCACGTCGCGGGCGTATTGGTCGACCGTCTCCGGAGCCTGAGGCTGGCCGGCCTCGTTCTTCGGGTACTCGACCTGGCCGTCGCTGAGCGGCTTCGGCATCGCGATCACGTGGCCCGGATAGTACTTGTTGTAGTGGCCGCCCTGGGGCACCGTGAAGCCCGCCGGGGCCTCCTCGTAGCCGTTGAGCAGGGCGACGAGATAATCCGCGCCGTTCTCCGAATACTGCCGGAACACGTCGGTGATGAACCAGGGGAAGCCGCGCTCGTAGGTCCGGGCCTTGGCCATCAGGGACAGGTCCGGCGGAGCCTTGCCGCCATTGGCGGCCGCAGCCGCGTTCTCGTTCGGGAACGGAGCCGGGAAGCGGTCGGCCGGGCGGCCGGGACGCTCGAACATGTCGCCGGCCTCGTTCGGGCCGTCCTGGATCTTGTACTCCGCCGCCAGGGCCTTGACCTGCGCCTCGGAGAATTCCGGGCCGCCCGGCTCGGCGAGGTTGCGGAACGCGACATAGGTCAGGCCGTGGCAGGAGGCGCAGACCTCCCGGTAGACCTTGAAGCCGCGCTGGAGCTGGGCCCGGTCGAAGGTGCCGAACGGCCCCTGGAAGCTCCACTTGAGCTGCGGCGGGACCGGGGTCTCGCCGGCGGCGAAGGCCGGAGCGGAGAGGCCGAGGGCAGCCGCGGCGATGAGAAGGGTACGCTTCATCATGATGTTTTCCTCAACGCTCGCGATCAGCCCTTGGACTGCGGCTCGGCATTGGCGCCGGCCGGCATGCCCGCCCCGCCCTTCTGCACGCCCATGACGGATTCGAGGATCGAATTCGGCAGCGGCAGCGGACGCTCGACGAAGCCGAGCACCGGCAGGACGATCAGGAAGTGGGCGAAGTAGTACACCGTGCAGATCTGCGAGGCGATCACGTACCACCCTTCGGCCGGGCGGGAGCCGAGCCAGCCGAGCAGCACGCAGACGGCCACGAACACCCAGAAGAACTGCTTGTAGAGCGGGCGATAGGCGGTGGAGCGGACCTTCGAGGTATCGAGCCAGGGCATGAAAACCCAGATCAGGATGGCCGAGAACATCGCGATGACGCCGCCGAGCTTGTCGGGGATGGCGCGCAGGATCGCGTAGAAGGGCAGGAAGTACCATTCCGGCACGATGTGTGCGGGCGTCACGGCGGGGTTCGCCGGGATGTAGTTGTCCGCGTGGCCGAGATAGTTCGGGATGTAGAACACCCAGTAGGCGAAGAAGATCATGAACACGACGACGGCGAAGATGTCCTTGATCGTCGCGTAGGGCGTGAAGGGAACCGCGTCCTTGCCCGACTTGATCGGGATGCCGGTCGGGTTGTTCTGGCCCGGCACGTGCAGCGCCCAGATGTGCAGGATCACGACGCCCGCGATCATGAAGGGCAGCAGGTAGTGCAGGGAGAAGAAGCGGTTGAGGGTCGGGTTGCCCACCGAGTAGCCGCCCCAGAGGTAGTGAACGATGGTCTCGCCCACGACCGGGATCGCCGAGAACAGGTTGGTGATCACGGTGGCGCCCCAGAAGCTCATCTGGCCCCAGGGAAGCACGTAGCCCATGAAGGCGGTGGCCATCATGAGGATGAAGATGATCACGCCGAGGATGTAGAGAACCTCGCGCGGCGCCTTGTAGGAGCCGTAGTAGAAGTTCCGGAAGATGTGGATGTAGACGGCGATGAAGAACATCGACGCGCCGTTGGCGTGCAGGTAGCGGATGAGCCAGCCGTAGTTCACGTCGCGCATGATGTGCTCGACGGACTGGAAGGCCATCGCCGCGTTCGGCGTGTAGTACATGGCCAGGAACACGCCGGTCACGATCTGCGACACGAGCATGAAGACCAGGATGGCGCCGAAGGTCCAGAAATACGTCAGGTTCCGCGGCACCGGGAACGCGACGAAGGACGAGTGGACGAGGCCCGCGATCGGCAGGCGGCTCTCGAACCACCGACCGAAGGCGCTCTTGGGAACGTAGGTTGTGGAATGCTGGCTCATGGATGTCGCCTGATCGTCGCTTGGGTTACGCCGTGGCTTCTTGGCCGATGATGAGCTTCGTGTCGGACACGAAAGAGTAAGGCGGGATCGGCAGATTGATCGGCGCCGGGCCGCCGCGGACGCGGCCGGAGGTGTCGAAGACCGAGCCGTGGCAGGGGCAGAACCAGCCGTTGTACTCGCCCGCGTTGCCGAGCGGCACGCAGCCCAGATGGGTGCAGTTGCCGTAGACGACGAGCCATTGATCCTTGCCGTTCTTCACGCGCTCGGAATCGGCCTGGGGGTCGCGCAGGGAGGCGACGTTCACGTCCTGGGCCGCCTTGATCTCCTGGGCCGAGCGATGGCGGATGAAGATCAGGTTGCCGCGCCAGAAGATTTTTACGATCTGCCCTTCGGCGATCGGGGTCAGGTCGACCTCGACCGGGGCACCCGCAGCCTTCGTCGCCGCATCGGGCGCCAGGGACTGGATGAAGGGCCATACCAGGGTAGCCCCGCCGACGGCGGCGGCGGCGCCCGTGGCGATGTAGAGGAAATCGCGCCGTGTCGGCTCAGCGACATGAGTGGTGGTCTCGGCCACTTGGCTCTCCAGCATTGGTCAAAAACGAGAACCGCGCATCGGCAATGCCTTGGTAACCCGGGCATTCGGCTCACGCGTTCCGATATGGAACACGACAACGCGCGCGCAATGCGACTGGGAGTCGCCGCGCGGTGGCTCTTTGGCACGGTCAAGCCCGGCTGTCCATAGGCGGATTGGAGTTGTTCCAGCCTGTGCCTCAAAATGCCGCCGAGCGGGCCGCCGCCAGGGCGCTCCCTTGACGGCGAGGCGCGTTGCCACGATGACGAACCCATGCCCCGTCTTGCCATCTTCCAGCCGGACATCCCGCAGAACACCGGCACCATGCTGCGCCTCGCGGCCTGCCTCGGCGTCCCGGTCGAGATCATCGAGCCCGCGGCCTTCGACGTCTCCGACCGCAACCTCCGCCGCTCGGGCATGGACTACATCCGCCACGTGTCCGTCACCCGGCATATCTCCTGGCGGGCCTTCGAGGAATGGCGGCGCGCGAGCGGAGCGCGGCTCGTCCTGGCGACGACCAAGGGGGCAACGCCCTATGTCGGTTTCTCCTATCGGCCCGACGACATCATCCTGGTGGGCCGGGAATCCGCCGGCGTGCCGGACGAGGTCCACGCGGCGGCGGACGCCCGCATCGTGGTTCCCATGCAGCCGGGCCTGCGCTCGCTCAACGTCGCCGTGACCGCCGCCATGATCCTGGGCGAAGCCCTGCGGCAGACCCATGCGTTTCCCCAGCCGGATCCGATTAACCCGTGAAAGTCAAACACCAACCTCATCCTGAGGAGCCGCGCAGCGGCGTCTCGAAGGAGGGTCCAGTGCTCTCTGGACCCTCCTTCGAGACGGATTGCTGACGCAATCCTCCTCAGGATGAGGTCTTCACATGATCTGAAAGACAGTGCTGCCATGACCGACCAAACCGCCGTCGCGCGCCTGCAGACAGAAGCCCCGATCTGGTTCGCCCTGCTGCGCGACCGCATCTGCGCCGCCTTCGAGGCGCTGGAGGACGAGACGACGGCCCCCCTCCCCCCGGAAGCCACGGAACCCGGCCGCTTCGAGCGCACCCCCTGGGAGCGCAGGGACCACAGCGGCGCGCCCGGCGGCGGGGGCGTGATGTCGATGATGCGCGGCCGCGTGTTCGAGAAGGTGGGCGTGCATGTGTCGACGGTGCACGGGGAGTTCGCGCCCGAGTTCCGCGGCCAGATTCCCGGCTCCGACCAGGACCCGCGATTCTGGGCCGGCGGCATCTCGCTCATTGCCCATCCCTGGAACCCGAACGTGCCGACCGTCCACATGAACACCCGCTTCGTGGTGACCACGAAGCCCTGGTTCGGCGGCGGGGCGGACCTCACCCCCGTCCTCGACCGGCGCCGCACGCAGGAGGACCCGGACACGATCCTGTTCCATCAGGCCATGGAGGAGGCCTGCCGCGCCCATGCGCCGGAGGGCTCCTACGAGACGTACAGGAAATGGTGCGACGAGTACTTCTTCCTCAAGCACCGCAACGAGCCCCGCGGCATCGGCGGCATCTTCTACGACTACCACTGGACCGGGAACCCGGACGAGGATTTCGCCTTCACCCGCAACGTGGGCGAGGCCTTCCTGAAGGTCTATCCCGAGATCGTGCGCCGCAACGTCACCACCCCGTGGACGGAGGCGGACCGGATCGAGCAGCAGGTGCGGCGCGGGCGCTATGTGGAGTTCAACCTGCTCTACGACCGAGGCACGATCTTCGGCCTGAAGACCGGCGGCAACATCGCCTCGATCCTCTCCTCCATGCCGCCCACGGTGCGGTGGCCGTAAAGAAAGCCGTCATCCCAATGCCGGATCGGCTCGCGGCGTCCGGAAGGGGATCGAAGAGACCAAAGTCTCAGGATTGATCGAGCACGCGCTTGAGCAGCGCCCTGGAATAGGCCTCGTCCGTGCGGCAGCCTTCCGCGAGCCAGACCTGCCGGCCGCGGGCGAGCAGCTCGCCCACCTTCGGGCCCTTCGGGACGCCGCCCGCGACCAGGTCGGCCCCGCGCAGGGGAAACACCGGCACGGGTTCGGCGCCGCTGCGGAACCGCGCGAGAGCCTCCCGCGCCTCCTCCTTCACGACGGGCGCGGGTTCTCCGGCCGTTGCGGCGAGGACGACGCCGAGGATCTCGGGCTCGTGGTCCGCCACCAGGCGGCGGATGGCTGCGGCATCGAGAGGCGGGGCCCAGGCCTTCAGCAGGGCCAGGAGCCTTGCATAGGCGGAAAGCCTCCTGTGCTCGTCGTTGGAGAGCCGGAGATGCTCGCGCAGGCGCTCCGCATCCTCCTCCACCAGGACGGCGAGAGCCGCCAGGCGCCAGATCGCGGCCGGGTCGCCCCGGACGGATCCGGCGACGCGGGCGAAGCGCCCGAACTCGGCGACGCCCCCGAGCAGGCCGGTGAGGAAGCCGTGCCCGGCCAGGATCCGGATGGTCTCCTCGGCCCGCCGGGCGACGAGAAGCTTCAGGAGCTCATGCCGGATCCGCTCCTTCGAGAGGATCGCAAGCCCCTGCCGCTCGGCTCCCGAGGCGGCGAGCCCCTCCGGATCGGGCTCCCCTTGCGCATATTCCGCATGGAAGCGGAAGAAGCGCATGATGCGCAGGTAATCCTCGCGGATGCGGGTGCGCGCCTCGCCGATGAAGCGCACGCGCCGGGCCGCGAGGTCGGCGACCCCGCCGGTATAGTCGTGGAGCCTCCCGTCGAGGCCGAGGGAGAGCGCGTTGATGGTGAAGTCGCGCCGCCTCGCATCGCGCACGAAATCGCGCCCGAAATGCACCACCGCATGCCGCCCGTCCGTCTCCACATCCTCGCGCAGGGTCGTGATCTCGAAGGCCTCGCCCTCGACGATCACCGTGATCGTGCCGTGCTCGATGCCGGTGGGCACCGCCTTGAAGCCGGCCCGTGCGGCGCGCTCGACGATGGCGTCGGGCAGCATGGTGGTGGCGCAGTCGATCTCCGTGACCGGGCGTCCGAGCAGGGCGTTGCGCACCGCGCCGCCCACGATGCGCGTCTCCTCCCCCTCGCCGTCGAACGCGTCCAGGAGGCGGCGCAGCGGCGGGCGCTCGAGGAGGCCCGCGAGCGCGTTCCGGTCGAGAGCGTCCGTCACTCGAAATGCCCCCGGATGACCCGTCCGTTCTCCACCCGCGACGGCACGTAGGCGCCTGTCTCGCGCTCGTCCAGGAAGCCCGTCGCGACCAGGGAGATCACGACGAAGCCCAGGCCCGCGATGGTGAGCCAGAGGGACTGGTCGCTCCAGTGCGACCACAGCAGGGGATTGCGGCGACGGATGACGAGATAGACGCCGAACAGGACGAAGGGCAGGAAGAACAGCACCAGTCCCTGAACAACTGCCCGCGTCATGAACCGTAGAGCCTCTCGTAAAGGTTGCGGATGATGCCCGCCGTGACGCCCCAGATGTAGCGCCCCTGGTAGGGCATTGCATAGTAGCGGCGGACCCGTCCCTTCCACTCGCGGGAATGGAGCTCGTGGCGCGCGGGGTCCATGAGGAAACTCACGGGAACCTCGAAGGTGTCGGCCACTTCGTCGTGGTTGACGTTGAGCGTGTAGGACGGCGGGATCCGCGCCACCACCGGCATCACGAGATAGTTCGTGCCGGACAGATAGGCGTCGAGATAGCCGAGCGGGCTGATGAAGCGGCTGTCGAGGCCGATCTCCTCCATCGCCTCCCGGCAGGCGGCATCCAGAACCGATGCGTCCGTCGGGTCGACCCGCCCGCCCGGAAAGGCGATCTGCCCCGAATGCTGGCGCAGGTGCGCGGCGCGCTCGGTCAGCAGCAGCATGGGCTCCTCGCGCATCACGACGGGCACCAGGACCGCGGCAGGCTTCGGCGCGAGCGGATGGACGAGGGGCACGTTGTCGAGGCTGTGGTCGCCCCGCGGGTTGGCGAGAGCCTCCTCGGGATGCGGCGGCTCCCGCCGCAGCCGCTCGGCGGCCAGCGTCAGGAAGTCCGGCGCGTCATGGGGAGCAAGGCGCATCAGCACGCGCCCAGCTCGGAGACGGGGGCGATGGGAAAGAAGACTCCGCCGGCCGCCACCCCGAAGACGGGCCCGTCTTCGGTGCTGCGTTCCTCGCCCAGGGCGATCAGGTCGAGGGCGAGGCTGCGCGTCACGCGCGCCCACAGTTCGCCCCGGACCTTCACATAGGGCTTGACGCCGCCGCTCGCGTCCCGCTCGAAGCGCAGGGGACGATCCGGCCCCACCGGCACGAGATCGTCCACATTGGTGCGGAACGCGATCTGACGCCCCTCCCCTTCGCCCTCCACAGCCATTTCGACCGCGACGAAGGGCGCATCCTCCACGACGATCCCGACCCGCTCGACGGGCGTGACCAGCACATAGCGCTCGGGATCCTTGCGCAGCACCGTCGAAAACAGCTTCACGAGGGCGGGCCGGTTGATGGGCGTGCCCATGTAGTGCCACGTCCCGTCGGCCGCGATCCGCATGTCGATCTCGCCGCAATAGGCCGGGTTCCAGCGCTCGACGGGGGGCAGGCCCTTCCGGTTCGCTTCGGCGCCGAGGGCCTCTGCCAGGCGGGCGAGGGCGCTGGCCGTGGGTGGAGGGGAGGAATCGGTCATGACGCAAGCGTGAACACAAATTTCGCTTTTCGGGATCGACGAACGGCCATCGATGGTTACTTCCTAGAGCATAGAGTCCCCGGCTGTCTCGTCCACTCCACCTGGGTTCGGCGCTGCGGCGCATCGACCCTTGCCACTCGACCCGGAACAAAGGCAGACTAGCTGAAGGGGGCAATTGCCTATGAGAGGGAGCACGACCTCATGACGGCCAGCATTGCTCAAGCGCCCACCGCCTTGGACGACGCGATCATCCGCAGCGCGGAGGCAACGCTTGAGACTGTCGGGCGGGCCCGGGAGGCCATCCACAGCGTCATCTTCGGCCAGGAGAACGTTGTCGACCTGACCCTCATCACCCTTCTCGCAGGCGGCCACGGCCTGCTCGTCGGCGTTCCGGGGCTTGCCAAGACCAAGCTCGTGGACACGCTCGGCACCGTGCTCGGGCTCGATGCCCGCCGCATCCAGTTCACCCCGGACCTGATGCCCTCCGACATCCTCGGCTCCGAGATCCTCGACGAGGGCGCGGACCGGCGCCGCTCCTTCCGCTTCGTGAAAGGCCCCGTCTTCGCGCAGCTCCTGATGGCCGACGAGATCAACCGCGCGAGCCCCCGCACCCAGTCCGCCCTGCTGCAGGCCATGCAGGAGCACCACGTTTCCGTGGGCGGCGAGCGCCACGACCTGCCCCAGCCCTTCCACGTCCTGGCGACGCAGAACCCGGTCGAGCAGGAGGGCACCTATCCCCTTCCCGAAGCCCAGCTCGACCGCTTCCTCCTGGAGATCGACGTGGGCTACCCGAGCCGCGAGGCCGAGCGCCGCATCCTGATCGAAACCACCGGCGCGGACGAGCACAGGCCCTCGGCCGTGATGGACGCGGAGGCGCTCATGAATGCGCAGCGCCTCGTGCGCCGCCTGCCCGTGGGCGAGAGCGTGGTCGAGGCGATCCTCGACCTCGTCCGCTCGGCCCGACCGGAGGGCGACCCGGTGGAGGGCGTGACCGACAGGATCCTCTGGGGCCCCGGCCCACGCGCCAGCCAGGCGCTCATGCTGGCCGTGCGCGCCCGTGCCCTCATCGAGGGCCGCGTGGCCCCCTCGATGGCCGACGTGGTGGCGCTTGCGGAGCCCGTTCTCAAGCACCGCATGGCGCTGACCTTCTCCGCCCGCGCGGATGGAGAGACCATCGGCGGCATCATCGGCCGGCTCACCGCACGGCTGGCAGGCTAGGATCGTCACCATGGCCCGTGTCCGGGTCCTTCCCGAAAGCGACCGCTCGCCGGGTCGCCGCGAGACGGAAAGCGCCCTCTCCCTCGCCGACCGGATGCCGCGCCTCGTGCTGGAAGCCCGGCGCGTGGCCGCCAACCTCGCCCACGGCATTCACGGCCGCCGCCGCGCCGGCACCGGCGAGACCTTCTGGCAGTTCCGCCCCTTCGTCACCGGCGAGGCGGCGCAGCGCATCGACTGGCGCCGCTCCGGGCGCGACGACCGTCTCTACGTGCGCGAGCGCGAATGGGAGACGGCGCAGACGGTCTGGTTCTGGATCGACCGCTCCGCCTCCATGGGCTACGTCTCCGATCTGGCGCAGGCCTCCAAGATCGAGCGCGCCGTCGTGCTCGGCCTGGCCCTCGCGGACTGCTTCGTCGATGGCGGCGAGCGCGTCGGCATGCTGGGGCTCATGCCTCCCCGCGCGACCCGGCGCATCGCCGAGACCATGGCCCAGACCCTGGTGGCGGACCGCGCCTCCCTGGAGGAGGACCTGCCGCCGCAGGCGCCCATCGCGGCCCAGCACGAGGCGGTTCTGATCAGCGACTTCCTCTCGCCCCTGCGGGAGATCACCACCATGGTGGAGGGCATCTCCTCCCGCGGCGCGCGCGGGCATCTCGTGATGATCGTCGATCCGGTCGAGGAGACCTTCCCGTTCCAGGGGCAGGCCGTGCTGCACGACCTCGAGGACGGCGTTTCGCTCAGGATCGGCGATGCCTCCTCCTGGGGACGGGCCTACCGCGCGCGCATCGACCAGCACCGGTCGGAGATCCAGGACCTGGCCCGCCGCCGGGGCTGGACGCTGACCATCCACCGCACGGACCGGCCGGCGAGCGAGGCAGCCCTTCGCATCATGACGCTCGTGTCGACGGCCCGGGGCACCGCGATGGGAGGGCGATAGGCGATGCTGGGACTGCCGCTCACCTTCACCGTTCCGCTCGTCCTCACCGCGCTCGCCGCCCTGCCGGCGATCTGGCTGCTCCTGCGCATCACGCCGCCGCAGCCCAAGCGCGTGGACTTCCCGCCCCTCAAGATCCTGGCCGACCTGCGCCCGGAGCAGGAGACGCCCGCCCGCACGCCCTGGTGGCTCCTGCTCATGCGGCTCCTGCTGGCGGCCTTCCTCATCCTGGCGGCCGCCGGCCCGATCTGGAATCCGCTGGCGGAGGAGAACAGCCGCTCCCCGCTCCTGATCGTGCTCGACAACGGGCTTGCCGCGGCGCACGACTGGCGCGAGCGCATGAACCTGGCCTCGGAGCGCATCGAGGCCGCCGGGCGCGACGGACGCACCGTCGCCCTCGTCGCGACGGCGGAGGCGCCTGCGGCCATCGAACCCGCAAGCCCCGCCGCGGCGCTCGAGCGCCTGCGCTCCCTGAAACCCCTGCCCCACCTGCAGAACCGGCAGGCCCATCTCGACTCCATGAGGCGTTTCCTGGAATCGACGCCCGATGCCAACGTCGTCTGGATCAGCGACGGGGTCGCCGGCGTTGACGGGCAGGGCTTCATCGACGGATTGGCGCAGATGGCGGACGGGCAGCGGATCACCGTTCTCAAGGCTGAGCGCGCTCAGGCCCTTGCCGTTGCCGGCGCGGAGAACGCGAGCGGCCAGCTCAATGTCAGGCTCGTGCGCCCCGAGCCGAACGGGCGCGATTCCGGCACCGTGCGCGTCCTCGACCTGAAGAGCCTGCCGCTGGCCGACATGCGCTTCTCCTTCGAGGCCAATGCCACGGAGACCACGGTCGCCTTCGATCTGCCCACCGAGATCCGCAACGCCATCGCCCGGGTCGAGATCCTCGGCGAGGGCTCGGCCGGCGCGGTCCATCTCCTCGACGAGCGGGGCAAGCGCCGCCGCGTGGGCCTCGTCTTCGGCGGCACGTCCGATCAGGCGCAGCCGCTCCTCTCGCCGCTCTACTACATCGAGCGGGCGCTTGCGCCCTATTCGGAGATCCGCACGGGCCGCGGCGGCGTGGCCGACGCGGTGAGCCAGCTCATCGACGAGCAGGTCTCCGTCCTGGTGCTCGCCGATGTGGGCGGCCTCGACCGGGAGACGCTCGGCAAGGTCACCGCCTTCGTCGAGAACGGCGGCATGCTGCTGCGCTTTGCGGGGTCGCGCCTGGCCGCGGGCAACGACGAGCTGGTGCCGGTGCGCCTGCGCCGCGGCGGCCGCAGCCTGGGCGGCACGCTCTCCTGGGACACCCCTAAAACCTTCGCCCCCTTCACCCGCGAAAGCCCGTTCTTCGGTCTCGCCATCCCGGAGGAGATCGGCATCCGCCGCCAGATCCTCGCGGAGCCGGACGGCGATCTGCCGGCCAAGACCTGGGCGGCGCTGGCCGACGGCACGCCCATCGTCACAGCCGACAAGCGGGGGGACGGCATGATCGTGCTCTTCCACGTGACCGCGGACACCACCTGGTCGAACCTGCCCCTGTCGGGCCTGTTCGTGGAGATGCTGCGCCGGACCACGGCCCTGGCCGGCGCGCCGGGCGACGCGAATGCGGAGGCGCGCAACGCGGAGAACGAAACCGTGGCTCCCCGCCTCACCCTCGACGGCTACGGCACCTACATCTCCCCGCCGGCGAACGCCCGCGCGGTGGCGCGCACCTATGCGGAGCGCGCCACCGGCGAGCACCCGCCGGGCTTCTACGGCCCCGTGGATTCGAGCCTTGCCGTGAATGCCCTTCTCGCGGGCGACCGGCTCGTGCCGCTGAACTACACGCCGCTCAACGCCCGGATCGCTCCCCTGGCCGGAGCCCAGACCATCGACCTGCGCATGCCGCTCTTCATGCTCGCCCTGCTTCTGCTCGTCGCCGACACCCTCGCCTCGCTCTGGCTCGGCGGCCATCTGTCGAACCTCACCGGCCGCCTGCGGCGCGCAGGCGCTGCGGCCGCCCTCGCCCTGACCGGGGCGCTGATGCTGAACCCCGCATCCGATGCGAGCGCGCAGGAACGCCGGCCCTCCCCCATGACGATGGAGAGCTCGAGCCCCGCCCTCGTGACGCGGCTTGCCTATGTCATCACGGGGGACCAGCAGGTCGACGACACGAGCAGAGCCGGCCTGACCGGCCTCACCCAGGTGCTGAGCCAGCGCACGGCGCTCTCGCCGGGCGAGCCCATCGGGATCGATCCGGCACGGGACGAGATCGCGTTCTATCCCCTGATCTACTGGCCCATCGTCGCATCGCGGCCCATGCCCTCGGAAGCCGCGATCCGGCGCATCGACGCCTTCATGAAGGGCGGCGGCACGGTGATCTTCGACACCCGCGACGCCTTCGGCAACCGTCCCGGCGGAGCGCCCACGGCGGAGGGCCAGTACCTGCGCCGGATGCTGGCGAGCCTCGACATTCCCGAGCTCGAGCCCATTCCCCCGGACCACGTCCTCACCAAGACCTTCTACATCCTCGACTCGTTCCCCGGCCGCTACGCCACGGGGCAGACCTGGGTGGAGGCTCTGCCGCCCCAGGCGGAGGGCGAGGAAAGCCGCCCGGCGCGGTCCGGCGACGGGGTTTCGCCGATCATCATCACCTCCAACGACCTCGCGGCCGCCTGGGCCGTGGGGCCGCGGGGCGAGTGGCTCTTCCCGGTCGTCGGCACCGACCAGCGCCAGCGGGAATTCTCCTATCGCAGCGGGGTCAACATCGTCATGTACGCGCTGACAGGCAACTACAAGGCCGATCAGGTGCACGTGCCGGCCCTGCTCGAACGGCTCGGGCAATAGGGCATGAGCATTTTCGAGCAAAAGCGGATTCCGGCGGCTCAGGCCGGCGTCAAGTACGTCGTTCCCGGCCGGAGCGAAGCGGAGGGGAAGAAAATCCATGGCGCCGAGCGTGCAAGTGGATCCCTTTCCCTCGCTCCGCTCGCCGCGGATGACACGGCCGGCTCGACCCGAGCCACGACCAGGAGAACGATTTGCTTTCCGTCAGCTTCTCCCCACTGATCCCAACCTACGGCCTCTGGGCCCTCGGCGCGGTCGTCGCCCTGCTGGCGATCCTGGCGCTCCTTTCGCGAGGTCCCGTCGCGATCCTCCGCGCCGTCGCCCTCGGGCTGGTGCTGCTGGCGCTCGCCAACCCGGCCCTCGTGCAGGAGGACCGGGAGAAGGTGAAGGACATCGTGGCGGTGGTGATCGACCGCTCCACGTCGCAATCTCTCGGCGACCGCTCGCCCATGACCGATCAGGTGCGCGCCGAGCTGGAGCGCCGGTTCGGCTCGCTCGCGGATGTGGATCCCCGCTTCATCGAGGCCGACGACGGCAACGGCGATGACGGCACGCGCCTGTTCTCGGCGCTCTCCAACGGCCTCGCCGACGTGCCGCCGGACCGGCTGGCGGGCGTGATCTTCGTCACCGACGGCGTGGTCCACGACATCCCCTCCTCCGTGGAGGGCCTCGGCTTCCGCGCGCCCCTGCACGCCCTCATCACCGGGCGCCCGGACGAGCGCGACCGGCAGATCAAGCTCCTGGAGGCGCCCCGCTTCGGCATCGTCGGCAAGGACCAGACCGTCCGTGCCCAGGTGATGGAGCGCGGCGGCACCGGAACGGCCCTGGTGACCGTGCGCCGGGACGGACAGGTGCTCGCCCGCCAGCAGGTGCGCGCCGACACGCCCTTCTCGCTCCAGGTCCGCATCGAGCACGGCGGCACCAACGTGGTGGAACTCGAGGTCGAGGGGCTTCCCAACGAGCTGACCCAGGCGAACAACCGGGCCGTCGTTCCCATCGAGGGCATCCGCGAGAAGCTGCGCGTGCTGCTGGTCTCGGGCGAGCCCCATGCGGGCGAGCGCACCTGGCGCAACCTGCTGAAGTCGGACGCCAACGTGGACCTCGTCCACTTCACCATTCTCCGCCCGCCGGAGAAGCAGGACGGCACCCCGATCAACGAACTCTCGCTGATCGCCTTCCCCACCCGCGAGCTGTTCCAGCAGAAGATCAAGGAATTCGACCTGATCATCTTCGACCGCTACGCGAACCAGAGCATCCTGCCGTCGAGCTATTTCGAGAACATCGTGCGCTACGTGCGCGAGGGCGGCGCGATCCTCGTGGCGGCAGGCCCCGAATTCGCGAGCTACGGCAGCCTGGCGCAGACGCGCCTCGCCCCGGTCATCCCGGGCCAGCCCAACGGCAGCATCGTGGAGCAACCCTACAAGGCCGAGATCACCGAGACCGGCGAGCGCCATCCCGTGACCCGCGATCTGCCCGGATCGGAGCAGTCCCCTCCCGCCTGGGGCGAATGGCTGCGCATCATCGGCTCGCAGGTGCAGACGGGCTCGACCCTCATGTCGGGCGCCAACGACCTGCCCCTCCTCGTGCTGCGCCGGGAGGACAAGGGTCGCGTGGCCCTGCTGCTCTCCGACCACGCCTGGCTCTGGGCGCGCGGCTACCAGAACGGCGGCCCCCATCTCGACCTGCTGCGCCGCCTGGCCCACTGGCTGATGAAGGAGCCGGCGCTGGAAGAGGAGGCGCTGCGGGCGAGCGCGCTGGGGCGGGACATCCGCATCGAGCGCCAGACCATGGCCGACGCGGCGGATCCGGTGACCCTCGTTTCTCCCAGCGGCGCGCAGAGCAGCGTCGCCCTCACCGAGTCGCGCCCCGGCCTGTTCTCCGCGCAGGTGGCGAGCCGCGAGCTCGGGCTGCACACGGTGCGCTCGGGCGACCTCATCGCCTTCGTGAGCATCGGGCCGGCCAACCCGCGCGAGCTGATGGACGTGTTCAGCAACACGGAAGCCCTCGAACCCATCGCCGAGGCGACGGGCGGCTCCGTGCGGCGGGTGGCCATGGCGGGCGACCAGAGCATCGCGGTGCCGCGCATCCTCGCGGTTCATTCGGGCACCCGCTTTTCCGGCGGGGACTGGATCGGGATCAGGCCCAGCGACAGCGCCATCGTGCGCGGCGTCTCGGTCTTCCCGATGGCGCTCGGCTTCCTCGGGCTCGTTCTCCTGATCGGCTCGACGCTCGCCGCCTGGCTGATTGAGGGACGCCGCCGGGCGTAGTCACGCAACCGGCGGGAGCGGGCTGACGAGCCCCCTGGCACGGGCGAGCGCCCCCTCGGCCAGCTCCAGCGCCAGGAAGCGCGCGGGATTGACCGGCCCGGGAAGCTGCAGCTGCTGGGGCGGAATGCGCTGGAAGCCGAAGCGGCTGTAATAGGGCTCGTCGCCCACGAGCAGCACCAGGGTGTGCCCCTTGCCCTTGGCGGCCTCCAGGGAGCGGCGCATGAGGGCGCCGCCGATGCCGCGGCTCTCGAAGGCCGGCTCCACCGTGAGAGGGCCGAGCATCAGAGCAGGCTCGTCGCCGGCCCGCACGGGCGTCATGCGCACGGAACCCACGAGCAGCGTGCCGACCATGGCGGTAAACGACAGATCGAGCAGATGGGGTGCCCCCTCGCGCAGGCGCGATGCGGTGCGGGCGAAGCGGCCGGGGCCGAAGGCGCGCTCGTGCAGGCGCTCGATGGCCTCTGAATCGATGGGCTGCTCGGTACGGATCTGGAGCGAGAGCTCGGTCATGAACGGACCCTGGACATAGGACGAGACAGGCAGGAAGGCGGCTGGACGGGGTCAGCCGTGTCGTCGTCGCAGAATCCGGGTGGCGGTCATGAGGCTCGGCGTTTCCTTACTTTCCTTCAGGCCATAGCAGCGTCGACCCCGGGGCGCAAACCCTCTCTCACCAGGTGGCGGAGAGGGGCTGTCCCTCGAGGATCTCGTCCAGGCGTCGGCGGGTGGCCGGCGTGGTCCCCTCCGGCAACCGGTCGAGGGGGAAGAATCCCGCCTCTGCGATCTCCCGGTCAGGCCGCTTCTCCGCCAGCACCGTGAAGCGGCGGATGACATAGACCAGCACGTGATCGCGCGGGGAGGCACGCCGGTTGAAGAACACCCCGAGCAGCGCCGGAGGCTCGTCCATCGCGATGCAGGCCTCCTCGCGCAGCTCCCGGTCGAGGGCCTCCAGAGCCGTCTCCCCCGTCTCCACGCCTCCGCCCGGCAGATGCCAGCCGGGCACATAGGTATGGCGGATGAGGAAGACCCGGTTCTGCCCGTCGAGCACGGCGCCCCTCACCCCGAGGGTCATGCCCCGTGCAAAGCGCCAGTAGGTGTGCAGCGCCCGCGAGACGAGGCGCGCGGCTGGACGAGGCTGGGGGAGGTCGGACATCGGCTCATGCCATCACAACAAGATTACCGGAGGATGAATGTAGTCATTCATCAAATGCATGGCTGCCGCATCATATTGGCGCGTGACCCGCTTTAGACGAAGGTCTAAGACAGGACCAACCAAAGGTGTTCCAATGTTTCTCGCTTTCATCCTGTCCCGCCTGAACCGCTCGGCCCGCTTCTCCTGGTCGCCGGCCCTCAACCTCGAGGACCGCTCGGTCTACTCGACCCTGATCCCGGGCACCCAGTACTGAGCCGCGGTTTCGCCTCGTCTGCCCTCGGCAGGCCGAGGGCAAGCGGCCGCGATACGGCCTTGTGATGAGCGCGAGGCGCAATCATGCGCTTCGCGACGGTATCTTCACCCCGAGCGCTTGACGCAGACGGCCCCGCGCGCGAACTCTCCTCTCCGTTCGCACCCAGCCGGCCGCCATGTTCCGCATCGCTCATCTGACCGACCCCCATGTGGGCCCCCTGCCCCGGCCGCGCCTCAAGCAGCTGCTCAGCAAGCGCCTGACCGGCTGGTACAACTGGCACCGCAGCCGGCAGGACCTCCACGACATGGAGCTGCTGGCCGAACTCGTGGCCGACATGCATGCCCAGGGGCCGGACCACATCACCTGCACGGGCGACACCTGCAACATCGGCCTGCCCGAGGAATGGAAGACCTCCCGGGTGTTCCTCAAGGGCCTGGGCGACCCCTCCCGCGTCACCTTCGTGCCGGGCAACCACGACGCCTATGTCCGCGGCTCCCTCGAAGGCCTCCTGAAGGAGGTCGCCCCCTGGACGCGCGGGGATGACGGGCGCGAGGCGGTCTTCCCGTATCTGCGCCGCTACGGGCCCATCGCCATCGTCGGGCTGTCCTCGGCGATCCCGACGCTCCCCTTCGTCGCCACCGGCCGGGTCGGATCCAAGCAGACGAAGGCCGCCGAGGCCATGCTGGACCAGCTCGGGCGGGAGCCCGGCTGCTTCCGGATCGTGCTCATCCACCACCCGCCGCATGTGGGCGGCGCGGAGCCGGGCCGCCACCTCACGGACGCGCCCCGCTTCGAGGCCATGCTCGGCCGGGTCGGCGCGGAACTCGTGCTGCACGGGCACAACCATGTGGGTTCGCTCGCCCATCTCGACGGACCGCGGGGCCCGATCCCGATCGTCGGCGCCCCCTCCGCCTCGGCCCGCGGCGGAACGCTCACCCACACGGCCGGCTACCATCTCTTCACGATCGACCAGGACCGGACGGGTTTCCTGCTGACCGCGGAGCGGCGCGGCCTGAGGCCCGACGGCAGCGTCGGCGGCTTAGGCATGCTCTCCCTCGCGCGCATCCGGCAGGTGCAGAAGACCTGAGCGGCACGGCCGCCCGGCCGCATCGGTCATTCCGACGTCAAGCTTGGCCTCAGCCAGAAATCGCAAGCATTCGCGAGCATCGGGACCATCGTTCTACTATCGCCTCGTGAGTAATGGCCAAGCTCGATACAGGAATTCCGGAGTTTATGCGGCACAATGACTGCCTTTTCTGGAACCGCCCAGATCGCTCCTCGTTGAAGGGGTGCAGCAGCCACCCATGACGTTGCAAGCCTGTTGAGCTTCGCACGGTGTTCTGCGACCCGCACAGACAGGAGTTCACTCATGAAGAAGTATGTTGCCCTTGCGGCCTTGTTTGCATCCGTTTCGGCCGCCCCGGCCTCTGCCCAGATGGTCATGGACAGCCAGACCTATCGCATGAGGGCGGCTCAATCGGATGCTTTCGAGATCGCCTCGAGCCAGCTCGCGCTGGAGCGCTCCCGCAACCCGGTCGTCCGCCGCTATGCGCAGCAGATGATCCAGGATCACTCCATGACCAGCCAGGCCCTCAACGGCGGCCGTCCGGTCTACAGCGCTTCCGGTGAGTTCATCGGCGGCTCGCTGAGCGGCACGCTCGCCGGCGCAGGCATCGGCGCCCTGATCGGCGGGCCGGTGGGTGCGGCCGTCGGCGCGGGCATCGGCGCCAGTGCGGGTGCGACGGCCGGCGCGGCTGCGAGCGGCTCCCCGGGCGCGGCGGGCGGCACGGCGACC
>NZ_JAAAXJ010000020.1 GCF_009910705.1 Microvirga arsenatis | reverse complement strand
AAGGTTTGGAACCCCGCGTAGGGAGGCCTCCTTACTCCCGTATCAGGAACCACGACGTCCAATCCGTTCGGCCAGGAAGTCGACGAAGGCCCTGATGCGGGTGGCCAGGTGTTCATGCCCGACAAAATCCGAAAAGGCGAAGCCAGCTTGGTCCCGCTGCAGAAGAAGCCAGCCTTCCTCGATCCAGACCTGAACCGTGCCCGCATCGACGTCCAGACGCAGCTGGAACTCCTCCAGGGTCAGCATCTACGCCTCCATGCCATCTCGGGGATTGTAGGATGCGCCGCCTGTCCACCGCTCTGCAAAGGCTTCGAGTTCCGGATCCGGGCGGGCGGGCAGAACGACCTTCAGGACCGCGTGCAGGTCGCCCTGCGTACCGTCCGCCCGTGGCACGCCCTTGCCCCTGAGGCGCAGGACTCGTCCCGTGTTGCTGCCTTTCGGAACGCCGACCATGACGGGCCCGGTCGGCGTCGGGATCTGAATTCGGCCTCCGAGGACGGCCTCGCGCAGGGAAATCGGCACCTCGAGGCGAATGTCGTCGTCCTGCCGTGTGAAGAGGCGGTGCGGGCGCACATGGACCTCGATCAAGGCGTCGCCGGGCGGACCGCCACCAATGCCTGGCTCCCCCTTGCCCGCGAGGCGTACCACTTGGCCGTCCCGGATGCCGGCTGGAATGGTGATGTCGAGCGACTGGCCGTCCGGCAGGGTTACCGTCTTGCGGGTGCCGTTCACCGCCTCGAGGAAGTCGACGGCGAGGCGGAACCGGAGATCATGCCCGGGCATCGCGAACCGGCTTCGTGCGCCGCGCCGGAGAAGTTCGGACAGGATGTCCTGATCCATGAAATCCGCAAAGCCGGCATCGCTGTGGTAGGATGGTCCAGCGTCCTCAGCCGCAAAGTCGCGGTAGTACCGCCGCCGGGGCCGCTCGGCGCCGGAAGCGTCGATCTCGCCGCGATCGAAGCGGGCCCGCTTCTCAGGGTCGCTCAGCAGGTCGTAGGCGGCCGAGATCGCCTTGAAGCGGTCCTCGGCCTTCCGGTCGCCGGGGTTCAGGTCCGGGTGGTACTTCTTGGCCAGTTTCCGGTACGCCTTCTGGATCTCGTCCGCAGACGCATTGGGCTTCACGCCGAGCAGTTCGTAAGGGGACTCGGTCACGACCTCCCTCCATTCAGCCGAGCGTCACAACTCCTTTCGTACGTTTCACGCGCTCCTGACCCAGGTTCACAACGCTGGTCCCGGCGATCCGGATCCGTGTATGGAAGCACGTCGACGACCCAGCTCAGGGATGTATGCCCTTCCGGTGCGGGTGATATGTCGAGCGCGCTTCGGACCAATGCGTTGCCTAGGGAGCCATCCCTTACAGGCGAGATCCAACAGATCGACGATGGCTCGACAATCCCCAGCCGTTCATCGCTGATGTCAGCGTTCAAGCCACTCACAGCGGGGTGAGCGTTGGACCGGAACCTTCCCAAACGGTCAATGTTATTGCGCCGCGGAAAGAAGCAGTGCGCTATAACACACTGCGGCCTCCCTTCCGCGCAGCGATAACTCGTCTCGCAAGAACCGGGCTATCGAATTTCTTGTGACGGAACTGAAAATGCAGAGTGCCTTCGGCACTTAATCTTTAGAGGACTCGTCAACAGAACAACCATGATTGGTCTGACCTCAGCACTTGCTATCGCAGCCCCGGCGGCTACCATTCCGCCCCCAGCCTTCGCACCAGCCAAACAGGGCTAGGCTATGGTAGACGAACTCCCTGCCCCGTCGCGCATGCCGGGACAGCCCCTTTCCTCAAGCCAGGGAGGAGTTCGACGCATCCCGGCATATCAGCAGGGTCTTGCTACCAAAACCTCATCAAGGCAATGCACCCGTCGATCGGATTCGCCTCTGTAAACCTGTCTCGTTAAGACGAGGTTGCGCGTCACCGGTAGGAAGCCTTTAGACATGCAGTCTGACCGGACAGCGAGAGAATGAACTCAGATCATCAGTGGGTCTTTGGCAAGGTCAAGCTTGAACCATCCTCTCGGTTTTTTCCGTTTTCCAGTTCCCTTTGTTCAGGTGATCGGGAGAACAGAGCATGAGTACATCACGACGTGGCTTTGCCTCCATGAGCCCAGAGAAGCAGCGTGAGATCGCCAGCAAGGGCGGCAAGAGCGTTCCGGCGGAAAAGAGGTCCTTCTCCCGGAACCGCCATCTTGCTGCCGAAGCGGGCCGCAAAGGGGGCTCGGTCCCGCATAACAGCCACGAGGCCCGTTAGAGCCAACGTGGCCCTGGCTCTTCCTGCCCTGGGGGAGCCGGGGACCAGTTTGGAACGGCCGGCTCGCGGTAAACTCATTTGAGCTTGATGTTTATGATGAATGAGCAGTGACACTCCCATTCTGTGAAGGGAAAGGGCTTCCTGCTTTTTCAGGCTACTTGGGAGTGCGCCTTTCGGCGCGCCGGCGATCCGGCTGTCCTGTCGCCGCGTGAAGCTCCTCTTTGTGGAAGGGAGGTCGCAGGCGACTGCGGTGCGGATGGGGCAAGCCCCTCCCGCAGGCCCGTGTCCAGGCTACTACGACGGGCCGGTAAGCTCGGAGCGGGGCTGTTCATTCCCCGTGCCGCCCGCATCGGGCCGGCTCGTTGATACGTCACAGAAGCGGGGAACATGACCTTCCGGCCGGAGCCGTTCACGTGCATGTTCGCGGCGCCCACGATGTTGCGGTGCCCCTCGAACCCGCACTTTTTGCCGTTGAGACGGACTTTAACCATGTCCATGTCTTCGTCTCAGCGCCGCCGCGATGGGCTCCTGCCCAGATCGCCAACCTGCTGAAGGGCTATACCTCACGGTACCTTCACGAGCAATTCCCGGAGCTGAAGCGAATTTGCGGGCGGGACCAGTCATGGACCCAGACCTATTACGTCGGCACTGCGGAGCAGGTCGCAGCGGAGGCAATCCAACGCAATATCAAGGAATTCCGAGGGAAATAGCCGCTACGCGGCTGGCCTGCTATCATCCCCATTCCCTTCAGGGAATGGGGATGATAGCAGGCCATTTGTTAAAGAAGAACTTCCCCGTCGAGATAGGGCAGGTTCTGAACGTTCGCCGCAGAGGCGTGAGGATAAGCTTTAGCTCCTGCAGGGCCTGAGCGTAATCGGAGCAGAACTCCTCCAGCGTTGCCCCAGACCGTTTCTCCCGCCCCCGAAAGCAGCCTTATTTCTTCTCGTGCAGGTGCGCATAGATGTCGCTCGCCAGTAGCCGGATCAGCGTGCCGTGCAAGACGGTGTCGGTCCAGTCCACACAGAAGCGCGACAGGGGCTGCTCCGCCGACCGGCCGACGAGCGACGGTCGGTCAGGATAGGCCTGTTCAAGATAGCAGGCGACGGCCCAAGAGGCTGAGATCACATAGCCTGTATCGACCAGCACCGTCACCTGGTCCTGACCGGAAAACGCGATCACATCCTTGTCTGTGAAGCGACATCCCATTGGCTCGAAGTCGAGCTGCTTGTGCTCCAGGGCGAAACGGATCCGCCAGCAATAGAGGCTGAAGGGCCGGTCGTCCTCGGCACCTGCGAGTTCATAGAGCTCGATCGTCATACCTGGTGATTCAGTTAGGGGTGCTTTGAGCAGGGGCGTTACTGCCCAGCCTAGATAACTGCCAAGGAAGGCAGGGATGATCGAGCTGTACTATTGGCCGACGCCGAACGGACATAGAATCAGCTTGTTCCCGGAGGAGGCGGGTCTTCGCCCGGCGGACATCAGTGCGGGCGACCAGTTCAAGCCCGAGTTCTTGGCCAGCTCACCCTACAACCGCATTCCGGCTATTGTCGACGACGAGCCACCCGGCAGAGGAGAGCCCGTGTCGGTGTTCGAGTCGGGGTCGATCCTGGCGTGCCTGGCCGAGAAGACCGGGCGCTTCCTGCTGGCGGATCTGCGCAGCCTGAAGGGCCGTGCTGGAATGGCTGTTCTGGCATGTGGGCGGTCTTGGCCCAATCACGGGGCAGAACCATCACTTCGTGCAGTACGCTCCAACAAAAATCCGTACGCCATCAACCGCCACGTGAAGAGACGAATCACTTACGGCCTGCTCGACTGGCAGCTTGTCAGCCAGGCCTACATTGCGGGCGAGTAATTAATTGCGGAAATGGCTTGCTACCCTTGGCTCGTGCCTCACGAGCGCCAGCAACAGAATATAGATGATTTCCCGGACCTGAAGGGCTGGTTCGAGCGGGTGCGGGAGCGCCCGGCGACGGCGCGCTTACCAGCAGGGCAAACCGTACATGAGCCGCCCTGGTGTGACTGAGGAAGGCAAGAAAATCCTGTTCGGCCAAGCCGCAGCCAACCTCAAGCAATCAGCTGAGCGGTAACCCTGGACAGACGTTGGCCACCATTCGGGTGAACAAGGTCCAGTTCTGCGGAGAGCCTGACGCCTCCCTGGACCTGCACGAGCGGTCTTTCGTTCTCCTCGGCATCTGAGCTCGAACAGGAGTGCCCGAACGATGAACGACAGGCCCCGTGCCGCCGCGGACCAGACGGAGGAGCGCTGGAGTGTGCTCCGTGACTTGGAGGACTGGCTCCAGACGCCGATGCTGTTGCTCAGCTTCGCCTGGCTCCTTCTCGTCATCGTGGAACTGGTTTGGGGGAGCACTCGGACCCTGGAGGTCTTTGGCACCGCGATCTGGATCACCTTCATTGTTGAGTTCACCGTCCGGTTTGCGCTTGCACCCCGCAAAGGCTCCTTTCTGCGGCGCAATTGGCTTACGGTGATTGCCCTGGTCGTGCCTGCCTTCCGCCTGCTGAGGGGTCTGCGCTTTCTCAAGGCCGCGCGGGCGGCGCGAAGCTTCCGGCTTGTGCGCATCGTTGGCACCGCCAACCGGGGTATGAACGCCCTGCGGGCCAGCCTGAGCCGCCGCGGCCTTGGCTATGCCGTCGTCCTGACCACGTTGATCACCCTGCTCGGGGCTGGCGGCATGCTAGCCTTCGAGCCTGCCTCGGAGGTGCAGGGGGGCTTCTCCAGTTATTGGGATGCTCTCTGGTGGACCGGCATGCTTCTAACTACGATGGGCAGCGAATACTGGCCTAGAAGCCTGGAGGGCCGCATCCTGTGCTTCCTGCTGTCGCTGTATGGCTTTGCCGTCTTCGGCTACATCACGGCGAGCTTTGCCTCCTTCTTCGTCGAGCGGGATACCGCATCCCCGGAGACGAGCACCGCGAGCCGTACCGACTTGGACGCGTTACGGACGGAGATTGCCGCTCTGAGGGCAGACCTCGCCGCCCGTAGGTGACACTGCTTGGGAGTTGCAGAAGTCTTTGTGGCGACATCACCTCCCCAGCAAAGCCGTGCCTCAAGCGTGCGCTGACCGCAGACGCCGCAATCGATCGTGGCTTTTCTTTCGGGACCATTTGAAACCGGTGAGCAGGGCTCCCGGCGGAAAGTTTCGGCTTCCTGGCGCGTTGAGGCCAGATGAGCATCCTGCAACTGGACCTCGCCACGCACGATCGCGCCGCCCTGGAGCGGGCCGTCGCCATCCTGGAGCACCCCAACTGGATCACCCGCTTGGCTGGTTTGGCCGACAAGCCGGTTGAGATGATTGGCAACCTGACCCCGAAAGCTGTCTCAGTCCTCGTCACGCGTGCCAGCCAGAAGGCCCTGCTGGTGGCCGTGGGCTTGGCGGCGACGACCTTGACCGCCAAGCCTCTATGGCGCAGCGAGTTGCTGCACAAGGTGGCGGCTGTCAGCTAGGCGCCGTGGGCGGCGCTTTCGGCCTCGCTATGCTGCCGGTCGAACTGCCGATATCGACCACCTTGATCTTGAGCTCCGTGGCTGAGATCGCGCGGCAAGAAGGCGAAGACCTAGCGAGCTCGGCGGCCGCGCTGGCCTGCGTGCAGGTCTTCGCGTTGGGCGGCGGCACGGAACACGCGAACCCCGCCGAGAGCAGCTACTTCGCCGTGCGTGCGGCGCTGGCGCAGTCCATGGCGGAGGCGGTGCGCTTTATCACTGAGCATGGCTTTGTCGGGCAGGGCATTCCAGTCATGATTCGGCTGGCCTCAGAGATCGCCACTCGATTCGGCATCGTGGTCTCGCAGAAAGTTGCAGCTCAAGCTGTGCCCGTCGTCCGAGCGCTCGGCGGCGCAGCAGTGAACACTGCCTTCATGGATCATTATCAGGATCTCGCCCGCGCCCACTTCACCGTGTGCCGGCTGGAGCGGATCTACGGTCTAGAGGTGGTGCAGCGCGCTTGCGATGGCATCTAGCAACGGACGGGCATTGTCTCCGCGCCCGACGAGGAGGCAGCTATCCTCCCGCGGCCGCGAATGGCAATTCAGGCTGAAACCTAGTCCGCGTTGCGCCAGACTTGCTTGATCCGTCTCAGCAACTCATGGGGCATACTGTGGTAGGTCAACGGCGTTGAAGCAGCGAACACGGAACTTTCCTGCGTCGGTTATCGCACAATCGCTTCTGCCATCCCACCATGTGTTATAAACGACGTGCAGACATTTGCTTGGCCTTCACTGCACGCGAATGCGGGCTCACCTGCTTCAGTCAATGCACACCATGCTGTTAGAGCATTTCGAGGTTGCACGGATTCCTCTGGTTTGATTCCATAGCTGTGGGCTACCGACGAGCGGTTCCCGCATGACGGCACCTCCGCCTCTCGACCTGCGCCAACGCATTGTCGCTGCCGTTGAGGAGGGCAGCTCCATCCGCCAAGCGGCAAGGCGCTCTTCTGTCAGCGTCTCAGCCGCCATCAAGCTGATGCGGCGTGTGCGCAAGACGGGCAGCCTCAAGCCTGCACAGATCGGCGGCTATCGCTGTCCCGTCATGGAGCCATACGAGGCTCTTCTGCGCGAGCTTGCTGAGGGTGAGGAAATCACCCTAGCAGAGATCCAGGCGGAACTCTCGCGCCGCGTTGGCCTCACGCCTGATCTGTCGACCATCTATCACCATCTGCGCCGGCTTGGCCTGCAGCGTAAACAAGGTCGCTGAGAGCCGCCGAGCGGGATCGGCCCGATGTCGCCCGCGAGCGTCACCGCTGGCGCGTGTGGCAGCGCTACATGGATAGCACCCGCTTCGTGTTCCTAAACGAGACCGGCACGGCCACCAACATAACCTGCCGCTATGGCCGTTGCGCCAAAGGCCAGCGTCTGGTTGCGAAAGCCCTTGGGGCACTGGAAGACCACTACCTTTGGCTGGTCTTCGTCAAAACGGCATTGTCGCCCCGCTGGTGCTGGACAATCTCGCCGCACATAAGGTGTCCGGCGTCAGGGAGGCGATAACCACGCGTGGTTGGACCCTAATGTACCTGCCCCCGTATTCGCCCGGTCTTGATCCAATAGAGCAACTGTTCGCAGAGCTGGAAGCCCTGTTGCGCAAAGCCGCGGCTCGCAGTCGCGACAGCCTGTGGAGCACAATCGGTGATGTGCTCGATGCCTTCACTCCAGCCGAGCGCGGCAACTACATCAGGAAATCAGGCTATGAGCCCGTCTAAAGACAAAATACTCTAGATATGGGAACGAGGCTGGACAGCATCCCAAAGTTCGCTTCTGATAGCTTGTTCCCTCTCAAGAGCCTAAGTCTTGTTATGACGTTCCCATACCCAGTCCCTTCCAACGAGGCCGAGCGGCTTCAGGCTTTGCATCGCCTGAAGATACTCGACGGCGGTTTGCCAGCCGGTGTTGACCGGATCTGCTCAGTTGCCCAGGACCTGTTTCAAGTCCCGGTCGTTCTGATGGTCTTCCTTGCCGAGAGCCTCGCCTGGATCAAGAGAGGATACGACGCTAAACTGGAAGAAGCGCCTAGGGAACTGTCATTTTGCAACTACACCATTATGCATGATGAGGTATTCGTGGTGAACGATGCCAAGGCCGACCGGCGCTTCGCGGAACATCCTTACGTGACGGCCAATCCTCCGTTGCGGTTTTATGCTGGTGCGCCCTTCGTAACCGAGCCAGGGATCAGGATTGGCTCAATTTGCCTAGTTGATCATGTGCCCCGCGACTTTACTCCCGGGCACATGAGACTTCTCGCCAACCTAGCGAGGCTGACAGTTGACGAGTTATGGCTTCATCAGCTCCAACGGACTGGCCTGACGAGCGTGGAGACTCGCGCTCTAAAGGGGAGCGGCCTAGACTTTCGCATTGAGCCAGTCGTGACCGCCGCGCAGGTGCGAGCCGGGCGCGGCATGCTTAAATGGTCGGTCCGACGTTTGGCCGCCGCGGCGGGAGTTGCTCCCATGACTGTCAAGCGCCTTGAGGCTGATGACGAGCCCTTGAGAGTTAAGGACGAAAACGCAAAGGCTATACAATCGGCACTGGAGCAAGCCGGTGTCGAGTTCCTGTTCGAACCAGGGACAAATCCGGGTGTTCGACCGCGCTAAAAGTTCCCTGTGCTTGTGACCTGAAGCTCATTCTTACATTTCATTAAGAAGTTTTGATCTAAATTGGCCCAGGTGGACGGCGGCACCAGCGTCACGACTGCCGCGCACCTAGCCTTGCTGGCTTATCTCGACACAATCCGAGACGTGCACGCAACAAGAGCCGCCTGGAGGATCAAGGTCGATGTTCGCATTTTGGTCAGCACGACAGATGAAGGCCAAGCTTGAGGCTATTGAGCAATCCCAGGCGGTAATCGAGTTCGACACCGACGGCACGATCCTGACCGCGAACGCTAACTTCCTCAATGTGCTCGGTTACAGCCTCGACGAGATCAGGGGGCAGCACCACAGCATGTTTGTTGATCCTGTGGAAAGCGCGGGTTCGGAATAACGAGCTTTCTGGGCTGCCCTCAATCGTGGGGAGCACCAAGTGGCAGAGTACCAACGCATTGGGAAAGGTGGGCGGGAGGTCTGGATCCAAGCATCTTACAGCCCGCTTGTCGGGCGTACCGGGAGGATCGTCAAGATCATCAAGTTCGCTACTGATATCAAGCAGGAGAAGAGGCGCAACGCGGAGTTTGAGAGCCAGATTGCCGCGATTCATCGATCGCAAGCGGTTATCGAGTTCAAGCTCGACGGAACGATTCTGTTCGCCAACGAGAACTTTCTCGCAGCGATGGGATATCGTCTAGAGGAGATCCAAGGTCAGCATCATCGCATGTTCGTGGAGCCCTCGTTCTGGGACAGCGCCGAGTATCGTGCATTCTGGACGACCTTGGGTCGGGGCGCATACCAAGCAGCGGAGTACAAGCGCGTTGCCAAAGGTGGAAGGGAGATCTGGATCCAAGCCTCCTACAACCCGATCCTTGATGCCAATGGACAACCTTACAAAGCGGTGAAGTTTGCCACTGATGTAACAGCTCAGGTCAGAGACCGCATGCGCCGAGGCGAACTACTGAAGGCAATTGCATCCGATTTAGGAGAGATCACCAGCGCTGTTACCGATGTCACCCGTCAGACGACCCATGCGGTAGAAGCCTCGACTGCAACATCAATGAATGTTCAGATGGTCGCCGCCGGTGCGGAGCAGCTTGCTGCCTCGGTAGGCGAGATCAGCCGAAGAGTGAGCCATGCTCTTGCCATTTCTACCAAGGCGGTGGAGCAGGGACAGAGAGCCAACGCTATCGTGTCAGGCCTTACAGCGGCGGCTCAGAAGATTGGCGAGATCACCACGTTGATTCAGGCAATCGCGTCCCAGACCAATCTCTTGGCACTCAACGCAACGATCGAAGCCGCTCGTGCCGGGGAAGCAGGCCGAGGCTTTGCCGTCGTAGCGTCCGAGGTAAAGGATCTCGCAACCCAGACGTCAAGGGCCGCCGAGGAGATCAGTGGGCAGATCGCGCAGACTCAGGTTGCGACAGATCATGTCGTTGGCGCTATCGACACGATTACGTCCACAGTTGCAAACATCAACGAGATTTCGATGGCGATCGCGGCGGCTGTCGAGGAGCAATCAGCGGTGACGCAGGAGATGTCAGTCAGCATGCAGACTGCCTCACGAAGCGTGTCATCCATCAGCACTAGCATGAGCGAGATTGCCCGCTCCGCTGAACTCGTTAGCCTCGCAACAATCAAGGTTCGCGAGGCGTCCTCAGCTGTTGCCTGATCCCGTGAAATTCTATTTTTCAGCCTTGAAAGAGGCAGGACCGTGGGCCGTTGAATGTATGGATCCTGCCAGCCTTCCAGTCGGGCGGGTTTCTGCACAAGCACCGCATCCACAGAGCGTCCGCTGACGTGATTAAACTCATTCGACCAGTTTACTCAGGCTGCAAAACCAAAGAGCCGGTTCAAGAGACGGCTCTCGCCTGCCGCGCCGTGCTGTGCCATAACGCATGGGCCGCAGCGGATGATGTGTAGCACTTCAAACCCCCTCAGGGTCGCAGCGGCCGTGCTCTCTGCTTAGGAACCGCGCTCACGCAAAGCGCCGGCGGAGCGTCTCAAGATTGATGAGGCTAAAAAGAAAGATCGGATGATTGGGGCTCCCGCGGCACTCCCGGCTTGGGAGTGACAGGATTTCAATCTCCGGGCAGGCTCCTGAAGCTTAACTGGTCAAGGAGCCCTGCCATGGATCTGTTCGTCGGCCTCGATGTCTCCGTCCGCACTACCAGCGTCTGCATCATGGATGCCACCGGGAGGATCCTGAAGGAAAGCAAGGTTGAGACCGAGCCGGATGCGATCGGGGCACTGCTCCATTCCATCAGCGATCATTACAAACGGGTCGGCCTGGAGGCCGGTCCGCTCTCGCAATGGCTCTACAGTGGGCTGGCTGCCGCCGGGTATCCGGTCATCTGCGTTGAGACCCGGCATATGAAGGCGGCCTTATCGGCCCAGATCAACAAGACCGATCGCAATGATGCGCGAGGGATCGCCCAGATGATGCGGGTGGGGCTCTACAAGCCCGTGCATGTCAAAACCATCCGCAGCCAGGAGATCCGGATGCTGCTGACGGCCCGTCGATTTGTCCAAACCAAGATGGTGGATGCCGAGAACAATCTTCGTGGTCTGCTGCGTAACTTCGGCCTCAAGGTGGGCATCGTGTCCCGCCTCAAGTTCGACCAGCGCATTCTTGAGCTACTGGAGCAGTCTCCTCATCTGCGATTGACGATCGAACCGCTTTTGGAAGTACGCCGCGTCCTGAGAGAGCAGTATCAGCGCTTGCATAAAGCCATGGAGCAATTGGCGGAAGCCGACGAGGTTTGTCAGCTTCTCATGACAGCTCCCGGTGTCGGAGCCATGGTGGCTTTGAGCTTCCGGGCTGGCGTCGATGAGCCGGCCAGGTTCGGGCGTTCGCGATCGGTGCCCGCTCACTTCGGACTGACGCCAACGCGCTACCAATCAGGCGAAATCGACCAGGGAAGAGGGATCTCCAAGTGCGGTGATCCAGGCATTCGCTGGGCTTTGGTCGAAGCGGCTGGTGTGCTGCTGCGGATAACGAAGAAGTCGTCGCCCCTGCGGGAGTGGGGGCTAGAAGTGGCCAAGCGCCGAGGGATGCCTAAGGCAATCGTGGCAGTGGCTCGGCGCTTGGCCGCGATCCTGCACCGGATGTGGGTCGACAACGTACCCTATCGCTGGCAGGCCCCTGCCTGAACCTAGATACGAGTTCCGCGCTGCCCAGCGGATTGAGGTCCCGTGCAGGGACGGGTGGGTAGGCCATCTCGAATGGGCGCTGAACGCCAGTCCTCTGGTCAGTTCGCAAGAAAGATTGAGAGGCCTCTCCGTCCAACCCGATCATGAAGCGGCCTGGTGCCGACTTCGAAGAGAAGCCAGACCCCTGGCGGGAGCTCATGAACGTCCGGCGGCAGCCTCTGGATGGCTGATACCCCTGTGCGTTCATTGTCAGAGCCTGGAGCTTGTGATCCGGGGCGATATCCTGCGCTTGACCAACACGCCCAAAAAAGAGAAGCGCCCTTGGGGGCCAGGGCGCTTTCAGGTCCAGCCCATTGATCGGGTAGGCCAGACGGCCTGGGCTAGTTTTTCCGACTTATACACACCGGGTCCACTTCTGTCCTCTCCGGTAAACTACGGAGGTCAGAAGCTTGACCTGTGCGGGTACAATTCAGCCAGGGATTGTTTATCGTAGGTGTGTAGCAGTTGCAGATACGGGCGCGTTACATATCAGCCCGACAGTTCCTCACCCTTACGCCCTTGGAAGGCGCCCTTGCAGGGGGCTTTCGAAGCCACCCTCGGCCGCGGCGTTGCCTTTCGCTTGTATCCGCCAGCGCTGAACCCTACCCAAATGGGTAGAGGCAATCTGTCGCTCACCTCGGATGCGCCATTGTGAACCTCCTTGCATGGTCTACCCTCGACGGGGTGGCAGAGTAGGTCCCCCTTCCGCCATGGACGCCCCGGCCGGAGGCCCACGAACCTCCTCCGGCTGGGGCGTTTTGCGCCTGCCGCTCTCCGCTGAAGGCAGTGCTTGGCTTTGTGGAGCCATCGATGACGTGAAAACGAGGGAACGGAAGTTCAGAGCTTCTTGATGCCCTCTGCCCAGGAGCAGGCTGATCCTCTGATGCCCTGCTTCCATAATCCGCAGAGGTAGAGTGGTTTACTCCATGGACTGCTAAAGAACCCGGCTGTCGCAGCTAAGCACTTGACGTGGCCGAAGACGGGGATGCTGTCCGTTCCCTGCCTGCACTGGGATGCGGCCCAAAAAGAAAGGCTGCTGGAGGAGCAGCCTGAGTGACATGGAACTTGTCCAACTGTCGGGGGGACCGACACCTCACACAGTACCGGACAGAGTTAAGATCACAACCCTTGCTAGTGGTAGGGTGGTATGCACCCAGCGCACAGGAGCGTTAGCGGCACGATAGGACATCTGGAAGGAGATGAACGCATCAAGCTTGTGTTAACCCTTTAAGCGCTACGATGGCCTAGTTGGTGACCCTGCCAATCGGCTCCTCCTGCAAAGCTCTTAGAGCGCGGATGAACCGTCTCGATCTTCTTTGGGACTATGGGCTGCTGGCGCTGTCCGTCAGCCCAACCGCTGGTGGCTCCCATCTAAATTTCGGCGCGACCACGGTCGTGCGCGAGTAGGAGGAGGGCTGCTCATGACGATTCTCGATCCGATCACCGGAACTCTCGTGATTATCGATCCCTCAAGCCAGCCACGACGCTTAGGCACTTGAGCCTGCTGCAGAGCAGGATGTCCTCTATAGGTCGTTGGGCTAATTCGGATCCGAACTCTGATCAGGCTTCCGTTACTCTGCCCCAAGGGGCGGGCCTGTGAAACGCAGGTTGTGCCGTGCCGCTGATGCGCCAATGTGCTCCAAATCATCAGGAGTTTGGAAGCCGCTCTGCGCCATCTGTATGATGCACAGACAAGCCCAGCCATTACGACGCTCGCAGACGGCGGCTTTGTCGTGACTTGGGCGTCCTGTTGAAGAGACGGCGCTGACTATGGCGTGGGCCCACGCTATGATGCCAACGGTGCGCTTGTTGGAAGCGAGTTTCTGATTGATGGTAACACGCTCGTGGTGGCTGGCACCCTGCTCAAAGTCGAGCAGGGTGCCAGCCACCAGGTGCGAGTGCGGGTCACCGACAGCGGCAGCTTGAGCCTGGAGCAGGCATTCACGGTCAGCGAAGCGCTCCAGAAACTCCGGTGAGTAACGAACAACCCAGCGATGCACTGTTGCGTGACCGACTGAGATACCCCGTTCCGCCATCATCGACTGTAGGTTACGGAGGCTGAGATTGCAGGCCAGATACCACCGGATACAGAGCAGAATCACGAACCGATCAAAATGCCTACCCTTGAACATGCCGCCCTTTTCCCTAAAGCCGAAGAGGCTATAGCTGAAACTCTGAAACAAAACGTTTGCGACACATCCTGGGACAGGCGTTCATGGCCGGACCGCGATCCACGCAAGCATCCCGGCCAGTCCAATCCAGCAGGCCCAGTATAGGGCGGTCGCCCACTACGACCGATGGTGCCCTGAAGGCGATCCTGGCGGTGCCTGTCGACCATGCCCCAGGCATGCCCCGCGATGCCGGCAGCGAGGATTGTGGGGCCTAGGCCATCGAGATGGTCAGCCATGAGCACGCCCAGGCCGATGCTAAGAACGACCGCGCCACCCCCCGAGGTCAGCTCGGCCAAGCGGATCCGGCGAGCGACCATCAATGGCGATGCCCGCCATGCCAGCCTTGGCCCCGGTGCATGACCAGGTGCATCATCGGGCAGGCGAGCAGCAGGTAGGGCAGGGCCTCCAAGACGTGTCCCGTGTGGGTCGCGATGAGGTACAGCCCGAGAAGGCCCGCGCCCAGCGTCAGGATCCAGGCAAATGGGGACGGGATCAAGCCCGTCAACCTGGACGCTTCGGCCCGCTGCCGGCCAGGTGCATGCACGTCCATGTCTGTGTCTCCTCTGTCACGTCTTCTCCCGGCGCGGCATTGATCTCGCGCCAAAGGCCCCGACGGCACCCGAGCATGCTCACAGCCGCACCGTGCGCAGGCGGATGGCGTTGCCGATCACGCTTACCGACGACAGCGCCATCGCCGCCGCCGCGATGATCGGCGAGAGCAGGATGCCGAATAACGGGTACAGCACGCCCGCCGCGACCGGCACGCCGAGCGCGTTGTAGATGAAGGCGAAGAACATGTTCTGGCGGATGTTGCGCATGGTCGCCCGCGACAGACGCCGCGCCCGCACAATGCCAGTCAGATCGCCTCTCAGCAGCGTCACGCCCGCGCTCTCCATCGCCACGTCGGTGCCGGTGCCCATAGCGATGCCGACGTCCGCGGCCGCCAACGCCGGTGCGTCGTTGACGCCGTCGCCCGCCATGGCCACCACGCGGCCCTCGCGCTTGAACTTCTCGACCACGGCGCTCTTATGATCCGGCAGCACCTCCGCCTCGACCTCGTCGATCCCGAGCCGGCGCGCGACCGCCTTCGCGGTCGTCCAGTTGTCGCCGGTGAGCATCACGACGCGGATGCCCTCCTCCTTCAGGCCTGCCAGCGCCTCGGGCGTCGAGGCCTTCACCGGGTCGGCGATGGCGATGGCGCCCGCCACCTTCCCGTCGATGCCGGCGAAGATCGCCGTCGCGCCGTCCTCGCGCAGCCGTTCGGCCTGCTCGGCAAGCGGGCTGACGTCGATGCCGTGTTCCGCCAGGAACTTGGCGCTGCCGAGCACGATACGCCGGCCCTCCACGGTGCCGAGCGCACCCTTGCCGGTGGGCGAGTCGAAGTCCGAGACCGGAGCGGTCGCGATGCCCTGCCTTTCGGCCGCCTCGACGATGGCCAAGGCGAGCGGGTGTTCGCTCGGGCGCTCGGCGCTGGCGGAGAGGCGCAGCACCTCGGACTCCGTGAACCCTGGCGCCGGGACGATGGCCGTCACGGCGGGCCTGCCCTCGGTCAGGGTTCCGGTCTTGTCGACCACGAGCGTGTCGACCTTTTCCATGTGCTCCAGCGCCTCGGCGTTCTTGATCAGCACGCCCGCCCCGGCGCCGCGCCCGACGCCGACCATGATCGACATCGGTGTCGCCAGCCCGAGGGCGCAGGGGCAGGCGATGATCAGGACCGCCACGGCTGCTACGATGCCGTAGGAGAACCGCGGCTCGGCCCCCCAGATCGCCCAGGCGATGAAGGCCAGCACCGCGACTCCGATGACCGCCGGCACGAAGTAGCCGGAGACCTGGTCCGCTAGGCGCTGGATCGGGGCGCGGCTGCGCTGGGCCTCGGCCACGAGTTGGACGATCTGCGACAGCATGGTGTCGCGCCCGACCTTCTGGGCCTCGATGACGAGGCCGCCGGACTGGTTCATGGTGCCGCCGATCACCTTGGCGCCGACCTCCTTGGTCACCGGCATTGACTCGCCGGTGACCATCGACTCGTCGACCGCGCTGCGTCCCTCCAGAACGGCCCCGTCCACCGGCACCTTCTCGCCCGGGCGCACCCGCAGGCGGTCGCCGGCTTGCACGGTGTCGAGCTGGACCTCCTGTTCCGTGCCGTCCGGGAGGATCCTGCGGGCCGTCTTCGGCGCGAGATCGAGCAGGGCGCGGATCGCCCCGCTGGTGGTCTCGCGGGCGCGCAGCTCCAGGACCTGGCCGAGGAGCACCAGCACCGTGATCACCGCCGCGGCCTCGAAATACACGGCGACCGAGCCGTCGTGCCCGCGGAACGCTGCCGGGAACACTTCAGGCGCAAGGGTTGCGATCATGCTGTAGACCCATGCCACGCCGGTGCCCATGGCGATCAGTGTGAACATGTTCAGGTTGCGGCTGACGAGCGACTGCCAGCCGCGCACGAAGAAGGGCCAGCCGGCCCACAGCACGACCGGGGTCGCGAGCAGCATCTGGATCCAGTTCGAGGTCTGCTGGCCGAGGTAGTGGCCCAGCCCTGTCAGGTGCCCGCCCATCTCCAGCGCCACCACGGGCAGCGACAGGACAAGCCCGATCCAGAACCGGCGCGTCATGTCGAAGAGTTCGTGGCTCGGACCCGTCTCCGCCGTCGCAAGGACAGGGTCGAGCGCCATGCCGCAGATAGGGCACGAGCCCGGCCCCACCTGCCGGATCTGCGGGTGCATCGGGCAGGTGTAGATCATGCCCTCCGGCACGGGTTCGGCCTTCCGGGCCGCTGTCGGCTCGACGTACTTCACCGGCTCGGCCATGAACTTCGACTGGCAGCCGGAGGAGCAGAAGTAATACGGCTTGCCCTCGTACTGGGCCCGGTGCGGGGTCGCGTGCGGGTCCACCATCATCCCGCAGACGGGATCCTTCACCTTCCCGGCCTCCGCCGCAGGCTCATGGTGATGGTGGTGTCCGGCATGGGTGCCATGGCCATGATGGCGCTTATGGCCCTCATGGCCCTTGGTGGCTGGAGTGTCGGTCATGGCGGTTCTCCGCGTGAGCCTCGATGAGCTGCGGGAAGCCTGGGGCTTCCCATGATGGGAAGGTCAAGCGCCTTGATCCGCTGCAGACGCGGTCGATCTCGGTTGGGTGGACGCCGTCGCGCGCTCCTGTCCTCGAAGCCATAGCCAGCCTGCCCGCTGGCTCCCTTGACCAGGAACAACAACCTTTGCCGTCTGGCCGCCGCTGCTTTTCCCTTTGGAGGTTCCTTGGCCCTGTGGAGTGGGTCCTGGCAGGGCCAGGACCCATGAAGCGATCAGAGAGACGGTCTTCGGTTGCAGGATGCGGGCTCACTCGGCGCCCTTGGCCTTCAGCCAAGCGCGCATCTCGCCGATCTCGCGCTCCTGCTCGCGGATCACGTCGGCAGCCCATTTCTTGGTCTGCTCGTCCTTGCCGTGCTGCTGGACCACCCGGGCCATGTCGATCGCGCTCTGGTGGTGCGGGATCATGCCCTTCACGAACGCCACGTCGGGATCCGGGTTCTGGATGGCCTGCATCATGGGAGCATGCATCTTGTCCATGGCTGCCGTGTAGGCCTTCGTCGCCTCGGACTGGGTAGCCGCCTGCGAGGGTGCGCCCTGCATGCTCTGGCCCTGCATCATGCCACCACCCATCATGCCGCCTCGCATCATCTGCTGCATCATGCCCATGCAGTTCTGCGGCATGTTCTGCATCATGGCCCGGCACTGCTCGGGCATGTTCTGCATCATCTGCCCCATAGGCATCTGTCCTTGGGGCATCTGGCCCTGCGGCTGCGCGGGGGGCTGCGCCTGGGTCTGGGGCGCGGAGGTGTCGCCCGGGTGGTGCTGCTGGTGATCGGCCGGGGCCTGGGCCGAGGCCGGGCCGGCCAGCACGAAGAGGGCGGCGGCGAGAACGGATGTCTTCATGGCTGTGTCTCCTGTGTGGGGTCAGTTGTTGACGAAGCGGGCCTGCACAGCGTGGCCGTCGGCCATGGTGGCCGAGACGGCCACGCGGGCGCCCGAGCCGAGCGGCTGGGCCAGGGTGCCGACGAGCCTGTTGGGCTCGGCCGGCTGGAGCGGGACGGTCGACGTCTTGCCGCCGTCCTGCACGATGGCGCGGGCGTTCTTGGTGCCCGCGGATGCGAGTGGCTTGTCGTCCGCCTCGGTGAGGAACAGGACGAGCTCGGAGCCCATGGCGACCAACTCGACGTGGTGGCCGGCGCTGTCGACGACGGGGCCGCCGTTCGGGCCCTTGGCGACCTCGTGGGCAGTTGCCCCTAGGGGGGCGGCTGCGATGGAAAGGGTGAGAACGAGATGCTTCATGGTGGTTCTCCTTGATGGGATCAGAATGCTTCCGCGGGGGTGAGTGCATCTGTCTGTCCCGCACGGCTGGCCTGAATGCGCTCCAGCGGCTTCCTGCCGAAGGTCAGGAAGAGGACCGGGGTGAGGAAGGTGTCGATCAGCGTCGCCGAGATCAGGCCGCCGAAGATCGTCACCGCCACCGGGTGCAGGATCTCGCGCCCGGGCTCGTCCGCTCCGATGAGGAGCGGGATGAGGGCGAGCCCGGCGGAGAGGGCCGTCATCAGCACCGGGGTCAGCCGCTCCAGGCTGCCGCGGATCACCAGATCCTTGCCGAACTGCTCGCCCTCGTAGAGCGCGAGGTTGATGTAGTGCGAGACCTTCAGGATGCCGTTGCGGGCCGAGATGCCGGCGAGCGTGATGAAGCCGATCATCGAGGCCACCGAGAGCGGCTGGCCGGCGATGTTGAGCGCGATCACGCTGCCGATGAGCGCCAGCGGGATGTTGCCCATGATGATCAGCGCCAGCGCCGGCGACTGGTAGCGGCTGTACAGCACCACGAACACCATCGCGAGCGACAGGAGGGACAGCGCCCCGATCCGGAGCGTGGCCTCCTCCTGCGCCTGGAACGTGCCCTCCAGGCGGGTGACATAACCCTGCGGCCACTGCGTCTCTCCAGTGATGCGGCGGATGTCGGCGATGATGGCCGCCATGTCGCGCTGGCCGTCGGTGTTGCCCAGCACCGCGATCCGGCGCTGGCCGTTCTCGCGCAGGACCTGGTTCGGCCCGTCCGTCTCCACCACGCTCGCGATCATGCGCAGCGGCACGTGGCCGGTCGGCGTGGCGATGAGCAGGTCGCCCAGCCCCGTGGTGGAGCGGTCCTGGTCGGACAGGCGCATCACCACGTCGAAGCGGCGGTTGCCCTCCACGATCTGCGAGACCGTGCGCCCGTTCGACATCGTCTCCAGGCCTTGGGTCACCGTCGCCGGCGTGAGGCCGTAGAGGGCGGCCTTCTCGTAGTCGACGTCGATGCGCAGCTGCGGGATGCGCACCTGCTTCTCGACCTGCAGGTCGACGAGCCCCTCGACGCCCGACAGCCGCTCGCGCAAGCCTTCCGCCAGCGTGCGCAAGGTGTCGATGTCCTAGCCGTAGATCTTCAGCGCGATCTCGGCGCGCACGCCCGAGAGCATATGATCGAGACGGTGCGAGATCGGCTGGCCCACGTTGAGCGTCGCGGGCAGGACGGCGAGACGGGCGCGGATGTCCGCCATCACCTCCTCCTTAGAGCGCTCCGACCGTTTCAGGTCGACATCGATCTCGGACGAGTGCACACCCTCGGCGTGCTCGTCGAGCTCGGCCCGGCCTGTGCGGCGGCCGACCGAAATCACCTCCGGCACGTCCTTGATCAGGTTCTCGGCCACCAGCCCGAGCCGATGGCTCTCGGCCAGGGCGATGCCGGGATTATAGGCAAGGCTGATCGTGAGCGTTCCTTCGTTGAACGGCGGAAGGAAAGCCCGCGGCAGCAGGGTCGCCCCGTAGGCCGCCAGGCCGACGCCGAGCAGAACGGTTGTGAACAGGATCTTGCGGTGCCCGAAGGCCCAGCACAGCAGGGCCGCATTGCCGCGCTTGAGGTGGCGCACCACGAAGCTGTCGTGCTCGTGGCCCTTCACTCGCCCGGAGAGCAGGTAGTAGGCCAGCACCGGCGTCACGGTGATCGAAGTGACGAGCGAGGCCAGGATCGACACGATGTAGGCCACGCCGAGCGGCGCGAAGAGGCGCCCCTCGATGCCGGACAGGGCGAAGAGCGGGATGAACACCAGGATGATGATCATCGTCGCGTAGACGATGCCCGAGCGGACTTCCTGGCTTGCGGCCGCGATCACCTCCAGAACGGGCCTCGGGTTGGGGAGTTCCCGGTTCTCCTTGAGCCGACGCAGGATGTTCTCCACGTCGACCACCGCGTCGTCGACGAGCTCGCCGATGGCGATGGCCAGGCCGCCCAGCGTCATGGTGTTGATGGTGAGCCCGAAGGCGTTGAAGACGAGCACCGTCACCAGGATCGAGATCGGGATCGCCGTGAGCGAGATCACGGTCGCCCGCACGTTCATCAGGAACAGGATCAAGATGATGGCGACGACGGCCGCGGCCTCCAGGAGGACCCGCTTCACGTTGTCGACCGAGGTCTCGATGAAGGTGGCCTGCCGGAACTGCAGGTTCGTGGCCGACACGCCCTGCGGCAGCGTCTTCTGGATCTCGGCCAGCGCCGCTTCGATCTTGCCCGTGAGGTCGACCGTGTCGGCGCCGGGCTGCTTCTGGATCGACACGATCACGGCGGGCTTGCCCTGGAAGCCGGCGTCGCCGCGCTTTACGCGCGGGGCGAAGTCGACCTGCGCCACCTGGTGCAGGAAGACCGGCTGGCCCTGCTTGTGCACCACGACCGTGTTGCGCAGGTCCTCCAGGCGCTTGGTGACACCCACGTTGCGGATTAGGTACTCGCGCCCGTGCTGGTCGACGAAGCCGCCGCCGGTGTTGGTGCCGAAGCGCGTGACCGCGGCCTCGATCTGCTCGTGCGTGACGTCGAGCGCCTGCAGGGCCGCAATGTTGGGCACGATGCGGTACTGCCGGACCTCGCCGCCAATGGGGATGACCTGGGCGACGCCCGCTATGGTCAGGATTTGCGGCCGGATGATGAAGTCGGCGATCTCGCGCACCTCCATCGGCGAGACCGTGTCGCTGGTCACGGCGACCAGCATGATCTCGCCCATGATCGAGGTCACCGGTCCCATCTGCGGGGTGACACCGGTTGGGAGCTGCTCGCCCACGAGCGCCAGGCGTTCGGCGACGAGCTGGCGCGAGCGGTAGATGTCGGTGCTCCAGTCGAACTCGACATAGACGATGGAGAGACCGACACCGGAGACGGACCGGACGCGCGTGACGCCCGGCATGCCGTTCATCGCGGTCTCCAGCGGGTAGGTGACGAGCTGCTCCACCTCCTGCGGCGCGAGGCCCTCGGCCTCGGTCATCAGGGTGACGGTGGGGCGGTTGAGGTCGGGGAACACGTCCACCGGCACCCGCGGCAGGATCCACGAGCCGTAGGCGACGAGGACGAGCGCCGCCGCGATGACGAAGAGCCGGTTTTTCAGGCTGTTGCTGACGAGGAAGTTGAACATCGCCGTGCCTCACCGGATCTGGTTGATGAGTTCGGAGCCGCGGATCACGATCCGCTCGCCCTCAGCGACGCCGGCTCGGACCACGAGCCGGGTGGCATCGAAGGGCTCGGTCCGGACGGGACGCGCCTCGAACCGCTCGGGATCCGTGTGGCGCCACACGACCGCCTCGCCGTTGGCTCCGCGCACCACCGCGTCCCGGGGCATGATGATGTCCCTGACGGAAGCCCCGTTCTGCGCGAAGACCGTAACAGGCGAGCCGACGGACAGGTTGCCGGGCGGGCTCTCGACGGCGAACTGCACCACGGTGGCCTGCTGCTGGAGCGCCTTGCTGAACCCTTGGAACGTGAGCTTCAGGGACGTGCCGTCGACGGCCGTGGCGCTGGCGCCGGTGATCTTGGCGGGATCGATCTCGCCGTAGACGAGCGCCTCGACCCAGAGCCCCTGCGGGTCGACGATCTGGAAGATCACGTCCTGGGAGGCGACCACCTGGCCGGGAACCACCCGGGCCGCGGCGATGGTGCCGTCGATGGGCGCCCGCAGGACCTCGGGCTCGATCCGAGTCTGGCGCACGATCTCACGCCGGCGGCGTAGGCCTTCCAGCTCGATCTCGGCATCCGTGACCTGGCTCGGCGGCGCGACGCCGCGATCAGAGAGCTGGCGCACGCGCTTGAGCCTGGTCTCGGCGACCGCGATCTCCTGCTCGATCTCGCCCACGCGCTCGGACAGCGTGGTGCGGTCCGCCTGGGGCACCGCCTGCTCGACCAGGGCGAGCACGTCGCCCTTCCGGACTGTCTGCCCGAGGCGGGGGAGCCCTTTCTCGGGAGCGATGATGCGCCCGCCGTTGATGCTTTGCACCAGGCCGGAGCGGTTCGGGTCGGCGATGACGCGTCCGATCAGGCGCACCGCCTTTTGCGCTTCCTCGGGCTTTGTCACCGTTGTGCGCACGTTGAGCAGGCGCTGGCTCGGCTTGGGCACGAACACGGTGCCGTCGGGCAGACGGCGCGGCGTGTCGCCCGCGGGGAGAGCGGCCTTCGCCGCATCGGCACCATGGTCGTGTCCCTCATGGGCGAAGGCATAGGCTGTCGAGACGACGAGCGCGACCAAGGCAAGGCCCGCCATGGGCACCAGCTTCCTCCGTCTCCGGGCCGCCAGGCCGAGCAGGAAGCCCAGCGCGAGTGCGACGCCGGCGATCATGTAGGGTGTGGACACCTCAATGCCGCCGAGCTTCACCGTGGGTGTGCTCTGCAGGACCTGAAGCGGGGTTCCACGCGCCGGGGCAGGCGCCGTGGCAACGGGCTTGCCGGGCAAGTGGAGCGTGCCGATCAGCAGGTCGTCGCCGCTGGGGGCCGTGACCGCGAAGATGAGTTCCAGCGGGCCTTCGCCGGCGAACTTGGCCGATGTCACTGTGTAGGTGCCGTCGTCGTCGGCCGCCTCGGCCTGGACCTCCTCGCTGCCGCCGACGGTGACGGCGATCCTGGCGTCGGTCACGGGCTCGTTCGAGGTGAAGCGGTCCAGGTAGATCCCGAGGCGGTCGCCGCGGAGAATGCCGACGAGCTCGTAGGCATCCGACTGGGCGGTGACCCGTGGATTGTTGGTGGTGACCGCCGCGGGCGGCGGGGCGCCGTGGTCGTGTCCCTCGTGGGCAACCGCGGCGGCGATGGTGGTCAGAAGGCCCAGGCCGATCAGCATGGCTTGGAGGCGGCGCAGAGCGCCGTTGGTACGGATAGGCATTGGGAGAACCCCGGATCATGAGCACGGCGTCGGTAGCGACGCGGCGTCGGGGCCGGTCGCTGGCTACACGATGCTGAGGGTTCGTGGTGGGCGCTTGAGGCCGTCAAGGCTCATGCCCGAGCCGTTTTGGGATGTGGGCAGGAGCGCGACTGCGATGCCCATCGGCGCGGAGATGGCAGCCAAGCCCAAGGGAGCCATCGCAAACGGGCAGGTGCTGACACAGCAGGAGCCCTCAGGGCCGACATCGGCCTGCCGGTCGTCGGAAGCGACCCCATCCGCCGCCTTGGCCTTGGCATGGTGATGGGCCACCCCATCGCCATGATCGTGCGCGGCCTGGTGGACGTGCGCCGCAACCTGGGGACCATGCTGATGCCCGGTGCCGGCGGAGGCCATCTGCTCGCAGTCGGGCGAGCCCTGCCCATGCTGGTGCAGGCCCGCCAGCGCGCCGCTGTGGAGCACGAACGACGCCACGGCCACGAGCATCAGGCTCATGACGAGGCGCCGGAAGTGGGTCCACAAGGTGTTCAACGATTCGCTCCTGACATCAGGTAATGATCTGACGGGCGGCCGGTTTCCAAACGGTTACCTCTAGGGTCTTTGTAGGCCACAGGGCCGTGTATGGCGGATTCGTTCGCCACGGCAAACCACTCCCCTCACTTCACCACCACGGTCCCGACCATGCCGGCCTCGCGGTGGCCGGGGATCAGGCAGGCATACTCGAACGTCCCGGCCTGGGTGAACTGCCAGCGCAGCACGCCGGAGGTCTTCGGGCCGAGGCGCTTGGCGTTCGGATCCTCGTGCGCCATGTCCGGGTGGCTCGCCATTTCCTCGGCGTGCCGGCGGTTGGCCTCGACGCTGCCGATGACGAGCTCGTGGTCGAGCTCGCCGCCGTTGCGCAGGACGAACTGGATCTGCTCGCCCTGACGGACCTCGATGCGCTCCGGCGCGAACGCCATGCCGCTGTCGGTCTCCTTCATGACGACCTGGATGACGCGGCCGCCCTTTGCGGGATCGCCGGGGCGTCCATAGGCCGCTTCCTCGGCGTGGTCATGGCCGGAGTGACCAGGATCCGCGGTGGCCCCGAAGGCGGAGAGGGCGGTGAAGGCGGTGGCGAAGGCAAGAAACGATACAGGTCTCATGGTGTTCCTCACGTCGGTGAAAACGGGCGATGGTCCGCCAACGCCCGGGTAGGGTCTCCGGCCGCGCTCGGGGTGAAATCGGCTTCGGCGATCAGCGACCGGACCGCGGCTAGGTCGGAAGTGCCGCGGACGTGGACGAGCTTCGAGGCTGGATCGGCCTCGACCTTCACGCCGCGCAGACCGGCCTCGACGGCCTTGGTAATGGCTCCCGCGCAATGGCTGCAGGTCATGTCCTCGAGCCTGAGGGCGAGGGCGGTCGGCTCGCGTTCGGCGGCCTGGCTTTGCTGGGACTGGTGGGCGCTGCATCCGCACATGGGACGAACTCCGTTCGGCGTTGACGACGGAATGGTTGTGCACCTTCCAATCATGGGAGGGTCAAGGGAGATTTTGGAACTATCGTGCCATGGTGGCTGACGGACCTGATTGATTCAGCGCAACAAGTTTTCCGCCGGGCCGTGAGCGGCTGCTGAAAGAGTAGTGTGGTGAAGGTTCTGCAAATCGCCTGATTGGGGCGGTCATGGCAGGATGGTGATGTTCAACGTCACGCACTCCGAGAGGAGCCCCACCATGACCAACACCAAGGATAAACCTGCTGCCGCTGCCATCAAGGACCTTCTCAGCCAGAGCCCGGACGGGCTGCGCGAGATCGTGCGCGCCGTCATGCAGGAGATGCTCGAAGCCGAGATGACCGATGCCCTCCAGGCTGAGAAGGGCGAGCGCACCTCGGCTCGCCTGGGCTACCGCTCGGGCTACTATACCCGCACCCTGGTGACCCGGGTTGGCAAGCTCGAGCTACGCGTGCCGCAGGACCGCAACGGGCGCTTCTCGACCGAGCTGTTCGAGCGCTACCAGCGCTCCGAGCAGGCGCTGGTAGCCACGCTCGCCGAGATGTACGTCCAGGGTGTGTCTACCCGCAAGGTCAAGGCGATTACCGAGGAGCTGTGCGGCCACAGCTTCTCGGCTTCCGCCATCTCGGCCATCAACAAGCGCCTGGATGAGAGCCTGGCCCAGTTCGCCTCCCGAAGGCTCGAGGAGCCGTTCCCGTATCTGATCCTGGATGCCCGCTACGAAAAGGTGCGCGAGGGCGGCATCGTCGCCTCACAAGCCGTGCTGATTGCGGTCGGCATCGACTGGGACGGCCGGCGCCAGATCCTGGGCGTCGAGATGGCCAACCGGGAAAGCCAATCCTCGTGGCGCACCTTTCTCCAGGGCCTGCGCGAGCGTGGGCTTTCCGGGGTCGAGCTGGTGGTGGCCGACGATCATGCCGGCCTGCGGGCGGCCATCCGCGAGGTGCTGAGTGAGGCGGCCTACCAGAGGTGCTATGTGCATTTCCTGCGGAATGCGCTCGATCACCTGCCGCGCAAGGCCGATGATGATTGCCTGCAGGAGCTGCGCTGGCTCTACGACCGCCGTTCGGTCGAGGAAGCCCGGCGGGATCTGGCCGCCTGGATTGCCAAGTGGGAGGGACGCTACCCGCGCCTAATCGCCTGGGCCGAGGAGACGATCGAGGAGACGCTGACCTTCTACCGGCTGCCGCGTCAGCATCACAAGCATCTGAAAAGCACCAACATGCTCGAGCGGCTGAACGAGGAGATCAGGAGGCGCACTTACGTGGTGCGGATCTTCCCCAATGCCGCCTCATGCTGCCGGCTGGTGCGGGCTCTGGCGGTCGAGACGCACGAGAACTGGCTGGAAGCCCACCGCTACCTCAACATGGAGGATCTCAAGGAGCACAAGAAAAGCACTCTTCGCGAAGCCGCTTAGCCAGCCTGACCGGCCGCCCCACTTTGCAGAACTTGACGCACACAATCGCTGAAAGCTCCATGAGCAGCCGGATCTCAGCCAAGCGGCTGGAGGATCAGCTCTGGCCAATTCGGGATCTTGCGACGCTTGGAGCGATGCTGGCCCAGAACCCGGCAGGCCAGCCGCTCCGAGACGCCATACCTGCCGATCACATGGTCCACGTAGCGTCCAAGAGCCTCTCAATCAGCATGAGATGTTCGGGTCGCCGCCCCCTTCATCTGCTCGATGCGGCGCTCCCTCTCGTCGAGCAGGCGAAGCGCCGCGCGGACCACCTCGCTGGCGCTGCGGTAGCGCCCGGAAGCAACCTTGTTGTCGACCAGGGCCTCCAGCTCAGGGGTGAGCGAGACGTTTCGTGTCTTACGGGTTCTCATGAAATCCGGGAAAGAGGAGGAGGGGGCCGGTGTCAATGAGTGACACCTAGGAACGTCCTGCAAACTGTCAAACCAGGGTGCGCCCAGCAGGCGATCGTTCGGCGCAGACCCTGGCCTACACCTTCGCTCCCGAAGGCATTGCCTCAGTTTAAATTGAATTGCGGCGACCACGGCAGATCCTGACCTTGATCATCGGGCACGAGCCGGGCCGAAGCCCACACAATTGAATCGGGCCTTACGTCCCAATTGGCGAGGACGTCGACACTCCTCTTGTGGGTAATCCCGACGTGGGAACAGGCGGGCTTCTGTCCCGTCCTTGCTGCGAACGACGACGGACCTCGTTTCCGGCCGCTTCCATGACAGAGCCGGACCTTCCGGTCGTGGCCGATTACTCGCTCTTCGCCCAAGCCGGTGCCGTGTTCACCTACGGCATCGACGGCCATGCCCAGATGCGGCGGGCGGCCTACTTCGTCGACCAGATCCTCCACGGCGCGCACCCCGGCGACTTGCCGATCGAGCAGCCGACCGGGTACCTGCTGGTGGTGAATGTCAGGGCAGCCAGACGTTTCGGCTGGGCGGTGCCTGTCTCCGACCTGGACCACGCCGGTGAAGCGATCGAACGAGGTTGGACGGCATGCGCCGCGCACGGCTTTGCGCCATATCAATGCAGCCTTCCTACCTGCGTCTACCATATCATTGAAGGAAACGACCACGGCCGCATATGGGAGGAACGCCATGATCGGGAACATCAAGAGCGTGCTGATCGGCCTGACGAAGGAGTTCGGTCCGGACGAGACCTCCTCTGCCCTAGGCTATGGCCTGTCCCTGGCGCAGCAGGCGGGCGCCCACGTCACGGTGCAAGCCGCATCCCTGAAGCTGGCCCTGTCGAGCGCCGGGATCAGCAAGGTCGTGGCCGGCCTCGTCGACGAGGAGAACCGGCGCCTTCATGCCCTCGCCGAGGCGGCTGCCCGTAGCGCGCAGGGCGATGCAGACGCGTCAGGGGTCGTCTGTTCCACCGCAGCCCTGCATCTCAGCTATCCAGAACTGCTCGCCATCTTCAGGGCTCAGGCCCGCCTGCATGACCTCACCGTCGTCGACGCCGAGGCGGAAGCCCTCACTCCCGACCGGGGCCTGATCGATGCCCTGCTGATGGACAGCGGCCGCCCACTCGTCATCGTCCCGCCCGGGCAGGAGGTCTTCCATGCCAAGCGCATCATCGTGGCCTGGGACGGCAGCGGGCGCGCCGCCCGCGCGGCGGCCGACGCCCTGCCGTTCCTGCGGGCGGCTGAGACCGTGGAGGTGGTCGCCGTGGTGGGGGAGAAGGATCTGCCCGCCAGCGTCACCGGCGCTGACATCGCGCCGCACCTGACCCGCCACGGCGTCAACGTGCAGGTCCAGACGCTGCCGGCCCAGGAAGGGGATGTTGCCGAGACGCTGCGCAGTCACGCCACCTTAACCCGTGCCGACATGATCGTGATGGGCGGCTACGTCCACTCGCGGTTGCGCGAGCTGGTGTTCGGCGGCGTCACCCAGTCACTGCTCAAGCAGAGTCCCGTGCCCCTGTTCATGGCGTACTGAGGACAAAGGATTAGGAACGCCATACCAGGAGGCGATTGTGCAGGTTCAGGATTTTGGCGTTCAGCTCGCGCCGGGCTCGCGTAGCCAGGTTTACCAGAGGGCATGCCATCGGACTTGCCCGCACCCATTCCGCTAGGGCGACCGCCCTGGCCTATGAGCCATTGGCGCCACACAGGAGGAATCGCTTTGCCCAAGATGAGAGCCGCAATTTTCGTCGAGCCCGGCCGCATCGTGCTCGACGAGAAGCCGATCCCGGACGTGGGCCCACTGGACGCACTCGTCCGGATCACCACCACCACGATCTGCGGCACCGACGTCCATATCCTCAAAGGCGAGTATCCGGTCGCCCGCGGCCTGACCATCGGCCACGAGCCCGTCGGCGTGATCGAGAAGCTCGGCTCGGCGGTGCAGGGCTACCGAGACGGGCAACGCGTGATTGCCGGGGCGATCTGCACCTCCGGCCATAGCCACGCGGCGCTGTGCGGGTGCCACGCCCAGGACGGTCCCGGCACGAGGCACGGCTGGAAGGGCATGGGCGGCTGGAAGTTCGGGAACACCATCGACGGCACCCAGGCCGACTACGTGCTCGTGCCCGACGCCATGGCTAACCTCGCCTTGGTGCCGGACAGGCTCACCGACGAGCAGGTGCTGATGTGCCCGGACATCATGTCGACCGGCTTTTCCGGCGCGGAAAGTGGCGCAATCCGCATCGGCGACACGGTGGCGGTCTTCGCTCAGGGTCCCATCGGGCTGTGCGCGACCGCCGGTGCCCGGCTCATGGGTGCGACCACCATCATCGCCGTCGACAGCGTGCCCGCCCGGCTGGAGATGGCCCATCGCATGGGTGCGGACCACGTCATCGACTTCACGCAGGCCGATCCGGTGGCGGAGATCATGCGGCTGACTGACGGGCGCGGGGTGGATGTCTCCATCGAGGCCCTTGGCCGCCAACAGACCTTTGAGGGGGCCCTGCGCGTCCTGAGGCCGGGAGGCACGCTCTCGTCGCTCGGTGTCTACTCCGGCGACCTGAAGATCCCGTTCGACGCCTTTCTCGCGGGCCTGGGCGATCATACGATCCGGACGACGCTCTGCCCAGGCGGCAAGGAGCGAATGCGCCGCCTGATGGATGTCATCGCGTCCGGCCGGGTCGACACCCGTCCCCTGGTGACCCACCGCTTCAAGCTTGATCGAATCGAGGAGGCCTACGACCTGTTCGCGAACCAGCGCGACGGCGTGCTCAAGGTTGCCATCACGCCCTGACTGCTCGTGGATCATATGCAGTGGCTCACCTAAGAACCTGAAGGGGTCGACGATGCATAACCCGGCGTGCTTTGCTGAGGCTGGTGAGACCATCGACACGCAGAAGCCGCTCAGGGTAGTACCGTGGCATGCGGATTCCGTTGCAGCAACGCTGACGGCATTCGACACGAGCCCTGAGGGCCTGGACACTGCGGAGGTCCTTCGGCGTCTCGCATTACATGGTTACAATCGGATGCCGGAAGGCGAGGGACGCAGCGCACTCTCCCGCTTCTTGGCGCAGTTCAACAACGTTCTGATCCACGTTCTTCTTGCGGCCGCCGCCGTGACCGCGCTCCTGGGACACTGGGTCGACGCGGCGGTCATCCTCCTCGTCGTCCTCGTTAATGCGGTGATCGGCTTCATCCAGGAAGGACGCGCCGAGCGCGCCTTAGAAGCCATCAGCGCCATGATCTCGGCCCAGGCCTCGGTGATGCGGGACGGGAAGCGCCACACCATCAAGGCCGAGGAACTCGTCCCGGGAGACATCGTGCTCCTCGAGGCCGGAGACCGGGTGCCGGCGGACCTGCGCCTTCTCCGGGCGCGGAGCCTGCGCATCGACGAAGGCATCCTCACGGGCGAGTCGGTTCCGGTGGAGAAGGGAACGAGCCGGATCGGCGCGGATGCGGCGCTGGGCGACCGGACCTGCATGGCCTTCTCGGGAAGCCTCGTCGTGGCCGGACAGGGAGCCGGCGTTGTCACAGGCACCGGCGCGGGCACGGAGATCGGCCGGATCACCTCCTTGCTCGGCGAGGTGGAGACCCTCGCCACGCCGCTCGTGCGCCAGATGGACCAGTTCGCCCGAATGCTCACGGGTGCGATCCTCGCCGTGTCGGTGGCGGTGTTCGGGATCGCCGTCGCGGTTCACGGGATGCCATGGGGTGACGCCTTCATGGCGGTGGTCGGCCTAGCTGTCGCAGCCATCCCCGAGGGGCTACCTGCCGTAATGACGATCACCTTGGCGATCGGGGTCCAGCGGATGGCGGCGCGCAACGCCATCATTCGCCGCCTGCCTGCCGTCGAGACGCTCGGCTCCGTGTCCGTGATCTGTTCCGACAAGACGGGAACCCTGACCCGCAACGAGATGATGGTGCAGACCGTCGTCACGTCGGACGGCCGCTTCGAGGTGACGGGCAGCGGGTACGCTCCCGAAGGTGGGTTCTTGCTGGACGGCACGCGGGCATCCGTCGAGGACCGGACCAGCCTGGCGGAGGTGGTCCGAGGCTCATGCCTGTGCAACGACGCCAGCCTGCGCCGGACAGAGGCAGGATGGTCTGTGAACGGAGACCCGATGGAGGGAGCACTGGTCTCCCTTGCCATGAAGGCCGGCATGGACCCGCATGAACTCCGCAGCCGGTTCGGTCGCCTAGACGAGATCCCGTTCGACGCGCAGCACCGCTTCATGGCCTCCCTGCACCACCTGCCCGAGGGCGGCGCCGTCCTCTACGTGAAGGGCGCTCCGGAACGGGTGATTGCCATGTGCGGAAGGGAGCATGCCTCATCGGGAGAGCGGCCGCTGGATGCTGGCTGGTGGACGGCCCAGGCGGACGCCGCGGCCCGCCAGGGGCAGCGGGTGCTCGGAATCGCCGCGAAGCGGCTGCCGCAGGTGCCGTCGAAACCGCTGGCGTTCGCCGATGTCGACGATGGCCTGACCATGCTGGGACTGCTCGGCCTCATCGACCCGCCCCGTGACGAGGCGCTCGTGGCCGTGCGGGAGTGCCAGTCCGCCGGAATCAGAGTCAAGATGATCACCGGCGACCATGCCGCCACGGCCGCGGCAATTGCAGGGATGCTTGGGATCCGGGGGAGCGATGGGAGGGCCCTGACGGGTGCCGACCTCGACCGGATGAGCGAGAGCGAGTTTCAGTCCGTGGTTCGCGACGTGAGCGTGTTTGCGCGCACCAGCCCCGAACACAAGCTACGCATCGTCCAGGCGCTGCAACACGATCGCGCGATCGTGGTGATGACCGGGGACGGCGTCAACGACGCGCCCTCGCTCAAGCAGGCTGATGTCGGCGTCGCGATGGGCCGCAAGGGAACCGAGGTCGCGAAGGAAGCCGCCGGGATGGTGCTGGCCGATGACAACTTCGCCTCCATCGTCGCAGCCGTGCACGAGGGACGGACGGTGCATGACAACCTCAAGAAGGTGATCAGTTGGACCCTCCCGACGAACGGCGGCGTAGCACTGGCGATCATCACCGCCATGCTGCTCGGGCTTACCCTGCCGATCGCGCCCGTCCAGATCCTGTGGATCAACATGATCACGGCCGCGACCCTTGGGCTGACGCTCGCCTACGAGCCGCCTGAGCCCGACGTGATGCGCCGCCCGCCGCGCCGCGTAGACGAGCCGATCCTGTCCAGGTTCCTGGTGTGGCGGATCGTCCTCGTGTCAGTGCTGTTCGTGGTCGCCGTCTCAGGCATGTTCGCGTGGGCGATCCGGCGCGGTCTGCCCATCGAGGAGGCTCGCACGATCGTGGTGAACACGCTCGTGGTGCTGGAGATCTTCTACCTGTTCAGCGTGCGCTTCCTGCACGCACCGTCCCTGACATGGCACGGCGTCGTGGGCACCCGTTCGGTCCTGATCGGCGTCGGGGCAGTGGTCCTGGCCCAGTTCGCCTTTACCTACCTGCCACCGATGCAGGTCCTGTTCCACACACGGGCCGTGTCGCTCCTGGACGGGGTGGCCATCATGGCGGCGGGCATGATCCTGCTGTTGATTCTTGAGGGTGAGAAGCGCCTCTGGGGCCGCGTGGGCGGGCTCAATCCAGACCTCAAGCATCGCTGAGAATCGGGCCCGTGCGACCCTCTGCCGGAAAAGAATACCCTGCATGCATGCCACCATCTTCACCACTAAACCTTTTGACAGGCGCTGCCTCGATACCGCAAATGCCGCGGCAGGGCCCGGGCTGTCGTATCTCGAGGTTCGGCTCTCGGCTGAGAACTGTGGCTTGGCGAATGACGCCGATGCGTTGTGCGTATTTGTCAACGGCGAGTTGAACGCGGATATCGTAGCCTGCCTAGCCTCCATGGGCGTGAGGCTCGCGGCCCTGCGCGCGGCCGGATCAAACAACGTCGATCTGCGGCACGACATGAGGGAGTCAGGGTGGCGTGGGTCCCAGCCTATTCTCCCCATGCCGAGCACACTATTCCGCTCATCCTCGCGCTGAACCGCAAGACCCACTGGGCGTACAACCGGTTTAGGGAAGGCAACTTCGTCCTCTAAGGTCTGCTCGGGTTCGACCTCGTCGGGAAGACGGCTGACGTGGCAGGAACAGGAAAGATCGGCGAGGTAGTGAGCAGGGTCTTCACGGGTTTCGGACGCACTGTTCTAGCATATGATTCGCAGCCCACCGCCACCTGCAAGCAGATGGGGTTGCGCGACGTGCCGCTGAAGGAACTGCTGTCGCTCTCCCATAACGTCACCCTGCATTGGCGGCTCACACCTGCCACGCATCACCTCATCGATGCCGGAGGCCTAGAACGGATGAAACGCGGCGTGATGCTGATTAACACAAGCCGGGGGGCGGTGATCGATACCCGGGCGGTACTGCGAGGGCTGAAGGACGGCGCCATTGGGCATCTCGGTCTGAACGTCTACGAGGAGGAGGCGGACCTGTTCTTCGAGGCCCTGTAGCAGCGCTTCAACGATGACGATGTGTTCGCGCGACTGCTGACCTTTCCGAACGTGTTGATCACAGGCCACCAAGCCTTCTTCACCGAGGAGACACTGAGCAATGGGGTCGCGATGACCGTCGAGAACATCACATCGTTCAAGCACACCGGCCAAGCCGTGCATGAGGGCTCTGTCGGGAGGATCGCCCGATAAGGGCATCAGCAAGCAGGATTGACGAGAACGCTGTTGGAGCGGTCCTCCGTCTGGCCTTCGGTTGTGACGCTCGGGGCCGGCTCTGGCCTTCATGTTCAATCCAAAAGTCAAGGGAGGGTTGGGCGAGGACACCGCAGAGCCGCTTCGGTCCCGACCTTGGGGAGTGTCGCTAAGGTGCTATGACGAACTCGGTGCGGCAGCTTGTGCAGAACGCACTTGAGCCGACGACCTCCCAATCGCTGTTCTCATCACGTAGAACTCTCCGGCATTTTGGACAGCGGCAACCCTCATCTGTTGTGTCGAAGTCGTAATCAGGACCGACATAGGCGCAGATCATGTGGTGGATCACCGGAGAGGTCTTCAGGCCCAAGGCTCCACAGTTCGGGCAACTCAAACAGGCCGCATCGGTCCGCATCGCTGTTCACCTCAATCCAATCCTAAGATTCTGACGATGGCTCTGGCGAGCCGATCGGTCAGGCTAGTATAGTACATATGGACATAGACCCTAGAGTTGAGCGCTGGCGCCTGAACGCCGGGATCGAGACGAACGCGCGCGACCTGTCCAGCCGGAGGCTCGCGCAGGATTGAGCCGCGGTGCGTATCGAAGGTATCGGAGATGGGTAGGACCTCGTCAATTGTTCCAAGAGCCCTGGTCTTGCCGAGCACGACGAAGACCTTCTGGCCAGGCTGCGGATCGACCAGACGGAAGTCGGGAATGTACCAATCGATATAGATGTCTCCTGCCTGGAAGATCTCGGCGATCGACGAACCGGCTACCACGGTTTCACCGGCTCTAGTCAGACGTGTCGCGATGATACCTGTCACCGGCGCGAGCACGCGACCGCCATCGAAATCCTTGTCCAGCCGCTCCAGCTGCGCTTGGATCTCCTGCCGCGTCTCTGCCAAACGGGAGAGCTGAGTTGAGGCCTCAGCAGCCTCCGATTCCAACGCCACAACATTTTGAATCGCTTGGGCTCTCTCTCGGTAGACCTCAGTGCGATAGACAAGACTCGCGCTCTCCTGGTTGGAGCTTGCTTCGAAGCGGCGCAGGGTGTCGTCGGCGATACGCAGGCGCGAGCGGACAGCATCAAGCGTGTCGCGGGCGATGCGTGCCTTAACGCGCAGATCCGCCTCGCGGCTAGTGAGATCAGCAATGGCACGCGTGATATTTGATCGCGTCTCATTCACCTGGGGCGAGCGTACGAGAGCGATAGGCGTACCTGCCCGGACCTTGGCTCCTTGCTCCACCTCCATACGCTGAACCTGAACGATATACGGCAGAGAGACGATCTCACGGGGAGCCGAGACAACTCCAGGCCCACTTAGCATAACAGCAGGTGCGCCGAACCGCACGACGAAGAAGCCGATTACGCTCAGAACGCCCAACGCATATATAAGGCGGACAACACGTCCTGCAGGCGAGCGGCGGCTCTCAACAGGGTCAGGAATATAAGGGTCAAGGCGGTGGAGTTGGAGGTTCATGGCAACTTCCTTCAAGTGCGGTGAGCCGTAAGTGCTCGCCTGACCCGGGGAGGGACGTAATCGTCATGACGTGAGGCGGAGAACAGAAGCTCGAACGTAAAGGCCATGCCGCGCACGAGCTTCATCGCAATTCCCTGGTAGAGCGGGAAGATCAATGCGATCGTAAGGCTGAAGAATGTGTGCGACTGACTGACCATCAGGCTTGAGAGTGCGATGTTGAACAGTGAAATCCCGAGCGACAGTATATAACCCCCCCCGAGGAACAGCGGGGTCTCAGGCCCGAACAGGATCACGCAATAGGCAATATAAAACGGGAGCGAGAGGGTCGGGACCAGATCGAAGACGACGAAGTCAAGGCGCTGGAGCGTGTCAGACAACATCTCGGCTCGGAACAGCTTGAGCTCGCCGTATTGGATGAGACGGATCCGAAAGGCGTCTCTATCCCATCGCAGGCGTTGACGCACGAGGTTGATCGCGCTCTCGGGAACGCTCGTTTCCGCCCAGGCCTCCGACACGAAACGCACCTGGTAGCCAAGCCGTCGCAAGCGCAGGGTGAATTCGAGATCTTCGCCCGGGCCTACATCGGGCCCGCCTTGATCCACGAACACGTCGCGCCGGTACATGGAGCAAGCGCCCGAACAGCACGAGATCGCTCCGATCATATTCAGGAACGATTTTCCGGCGCTGATCGACATCAGATATTCGAGGCTTTGAAGCGCCGCCCAGAGTGTTGCACCCGCGTTTCTGACGCCGATATTGCAGCAGGCCGCCGCAACACGGGGATCGTTGAACGCTGCAGCGAGGCGCATAAGTGCGGTGGGCGCAAAGACCGTATCTGGATCCATGGCCAGAAGAAGATCGCCGCGTGCGAAGCGGGCACCTGCATTCACTGCAGGACTGCGGCCGCAGCGGCTGCCGTGGTGAATGACTAAGTCGATCAGGCCTGCCGCGCGCGCCTGTTCGGCTATCGCGCGCGTGCCATCAGTCGAGCCGTCGTTTACGACAATAATTTCAAGTGGAGCTAGCGTCTGCTCGCGCAGCGAGGCAATGGACCGAAGAAGCCCTGAAGCCCCGTTGAAAGCGGGAATGATGACGCTGATCGAGATGTTCTTCCTGACCTCAGTCAGCTGAGGCTTTCGAGTCATCCATAACACGGCGAGAGAGATCAGCGAGATAGTGTAGCGTGGAATTTCGAAGACGAGGACGGCTAAGGCCAGCGGAATCCAATCTGCTTGGCTCAGCAGAAAAACATTTCACTCACGCTGCCTGCCCCAGATAAGGTTTCTTGCGATCTCGTGATCGACCTAAGTAGCCAATTTATGCATTATTTCTTCCCGAGATATGACCTGGATCAAAGGACGGTTGGTGCGAGCACACGGAGGTGGCAGCAAATACCTTTTCGGGGCTCACCTTCCCCGCTTATTGAGATTAAGGCCCATGCACCCAATGCGCCTTATTTTCCCTGCAACAGAGGCAACGGGCTACTAGTCATCTACACCGGAAGAAGGGAGTATGGGCAGTGGTCTTGCCGTCTCGATCGCCGGTGTACCGGCCCTGTGGCTTCTCGGTCCCCGAGGCTATCAGGCTCACAACGAATGGAAGGATGGTCAGGTATAGGTCGAACTTGCCGCTCATGATGTGCGCGGTACGGTCCTGTCTCACCTGCAATAGTTGCCTCCCTGCCGGAACCGGCCCGGCACTACTTCACCTTTGCGATCACCCGAGGAACGCCGCTTCGCACCGTGGTCGTACTCGACATGGTGGGCGAGATCCTAGCGCCGTGGCACGGGTTCGACTGGATGCCCCGGATCGGATCGAGGCTGGGCCGCATCTCGGGACCAGACGCCTGCATCGGGGACTAGGCTTGGATGCGCTTCTGGCTCCTCGACACCGTTCCGGTAGTCCGCGCCAAGGCAACTCCCGATCTGGTCCGCTCCGCTCAGGCCAAGGCCTTCGCTGAGGCACTCTGGGCTCCAGCCTCGCTTCTGCCGGCCAACGGCGTCATCTTGGAGCCCATCGACGCCAACCGTGCGCGGGCAGTCCTCCGCCACGATGGCGAGAGCTTCGCCCTGGAGCTCACGGTTGCAGAGAACGGGCGTCCGCTCTCCGTTGCCATGCAGCGCTGGACAACGACAATCCGGAGCGGGCCTTCCGCTACCAGCCGTCGGGCCCTGTCTCGGCCGGGGATCTCGGCCTGTGGACCATGGCCTGTGCGAAGCTCCTGCTGGTGGTGCGGCTCGCCGGTATCTGGCCCTACCTGCCACTGTGGTTCCTTTTCGTCTTGGCCAAGCTGCTGGCGCTCCCTGCCGCCCGGTTGGCATGGCGCCTCCGGGGGAGACGGCATTCTTCGCTGCCTTCCCCATGGCGGTGGGCCGAGCGCGCCGTAGCCCTTGCCTCGCTGAGCCTCGGGACTGTTCTGTCGGAACTTGCGTTTTCGAGCCGCACACCGCCTGGCAATCCAATCCTCAACCTTGAATTCCCGCTGCGGGACGGCGCCTTCTACGTCGCCGGCGACAGCTCGACCGCGCTGGTCAACGCCTATATCGGCTGGGCAGACACCCCCCGGCTCTGGCGCCGCCGGGGACAACGCAATGCCGTTGATCTCGTCCAAGTGGACTGGATGGCCTTTCGCACAGCGGCAGGAGGCTTCGGTTTGGTTCAGCTGGCCAAACCCGAGGCGTATCTGATCTTCAGCAAGCCTGTCCTCGCCCCGTGCGACCGGCAACTATGTGATCCTACGCTGCGACGGGTTCATCATCCTCCGGGCGCGCCTGCGGAACGGCAGCGTCAGAGTGTATGTGGTCGATGCGATCGCGCTGGACGAGGGGATCGGCGCGCTCGGCAATTCCGGCAAAACCGGGAAGCCGCATCGGCATAGCCATGCGTTGCGGCCCGGCCCTGCCGAAGCGCTCTTGTCGGTGGCGGCGTACCGTTCCGCTTCAGCGGGCGGTTCTCGGCGCGGAACGGCATCGTGGCAGTCGGCCGACTGATCGGTGATCAAGCTGATTGATAGCGGCCGCTCTCGCGCGAGCTTCCACCGCGATACGGATCTCCCTGGGGACGAGGCGAGGGCAGCCGACGCTCCTCAATGACCAGAGGTGAGCACACTCTGTAGAGGATCTACGCCTTTCCATGGGCGGACTGCCCTGTCTGGGGGCTCAGCCGAACGGTGCGTCTATCCGCTCCTTCAGCGCGCAGAGTTCCCGAACATAAGGGGCGCGCTGCTCGGAATGGGCCCGCCGAAGGGCGGAAATCATTTCGTCCCTCCAGTTCCCATCCGATCGAGTGCTTGTGATGGTCTTAAGACTTTTTTCATACGCTAAATCGATATCAGCCAGAACCGCCAGTAAGGATTGAAGTCTCGGAAGAATGTCCGGTGCATAGACCTGACCCGCATTTGGCATGTCTTGGATTGGGGAATGCTCCACATAAGCGATCATTGCGCCCTCCGTTCATCACCTCGGCTGCTTCCCAGGCCATCTAAACCCTGCATAGAACCACACACGGAACTTTCATCGACGCAGGGCAGCTTGGCGGTTGCGGTCATCGGTTACAACCTTGGAGGCATCGTCGGATTCCTGGCCATCATCAGCCTTGATGCAGATCAAGGCGCCTCGACGAAGACAGCGTGAATTTGGCGCAAGGGTTGATTGCTCGTCCGGAACTGGATGGAGATCCGCAATCGGCCCGCGAGGATGGAGGGCGCCATGTTAGGCTGGATTGTCCGGGCACTTCTGGTCGTTGCTGGCATTGTGACAGGCTGGTTCGTCGCGCGAGACGCCGCGATCTTCGGCATCACGCAGGTGATGGTGGCCCTCCTGCTGATCACCGCGGTGGTCGCCATCCTGGCATTCTGGCCCTCGCGATGGACCATCGAGCTCAGTCGCTTTCGTAAGTCGCAGTAGGAGCCAGAACCCCTGGAAGGCGAGGACGCTTCGCCCAAAGGCTCAGCGCACGCCTTAAACCGAGGCTCGACACGTGGGATCGCTTGATGCCCAGAGCCGCATCGCCACCACGACGATCCATGGCATCCTGAAGGTGGCGATCAGCCCGTGGGATCGAAGCGCGTCCACGACCCCCATCAGGCCTGCATCACATAGACGCCGGGCGCATAGTAAAGGGCCGGGTAACCCTGCGCCGGCGCACCCAATGCAGGTGGATCGGTGGGCTCTCCGGAATGTGAAACCAGCCAATGGGTCCATTCCGGCCACCAGGAGCCCTCGAACCGAGGTGCAAGCTTGGTCCAGGTGTTGGGATCGAGATACTGGCCCGTGGCGGATCTCATCAGAACCTGGAAGCTTCCTTTGGCCTGACTGGGATCGGCAACAATGCCGGCGTTGTGGCCGCCCTTCGTGAGAAGGAAGGTTACGTCGGTATCGGCCAGGAGATGGATCTTGAACACCGAGCGCCAGGGCGCCACGTGATCGCGCTCGGTGCCGACCGCAAAGATCGGTGCACGGATGTCACTGATGGCGATGGGACGGCCGTCGACCTGGAAGCGACCTTCTGCGAGATCGTTGTCGAGGAAGAGCTGCCTCAGGTACTCCGTATGCATCCGGTAGGGCATGCGGGTGGCATCGGCGTTCCAGGCCATGAGATCGTTTATGGGCGTGCGCTCGCCCATCAGGTAGTGCCGGACGATCCGCGACCAGATCAGGTCGTTCGAGCGCAGGAGCTGGAAGGCTCCGGCCATCTGCCGGGTGTCGAGATAACCCTGGCTCCGCATCAGGTCCTCGAGGAAATGGAGCTGGCTCTCGTTGATGAAGAGTGTGAGTTCTCCGGCCTCCCGGAAGTCGGCCTGCGCCGCTAGCAGGGACATGGTGGCCAAACGCCTGTCGCCGTCGCGTGCCATGGCCGCGGCTGCGATGGACAGAAGCGTGCCGCCGAGACAATAGCCGACCGAGTGGACCTTCTGATCGGGCACGATGGCGTTCACCGCATCAAGCGCCGCCATCACCCCGAGCTTGCGATAGTCGTCCATGCCCAGGTCGTGATCCTCGGCGGCCGGGTTCTTCCAGGAGATGATGAACACCGTGAAGCCCTGGTCCGTGAGGTAGCGGACCAGCGAGTTCTGGGGCGAAAGGTCGAGGATGTAGTACTTCATGATCCAGGCCGGCACGATTAGGATCGGCTCGGGCCTGACCCTGTCGGTTGTTGGCTCGTACTGGATCAGCTCGATGAGACGGTTGCGGTAGATCACCTTGCCGGGTGTGACGGCTACGTCCCGACCGACCTGGAACGCCTCGGTGCCGGCGGCAGGCTTCCCATGGACAATCCGCTCCCAGTCGTCCGTGAAGTTGCGCAGTCCCTGTACGAGGTTCTGCCCACCCGTCTCCATAATGCGCCGCTGGACGACGGGGTTGGTGGCGATGAAGTTCGTCGGCGAGGTCATGTCGAGGATCTGGCGCACGGCGAACTCGACCACCGCCTCATGCTGCCTCGTGACGCCGTCGACCCCGGTCGTGGCGTTGCCCCACCATTGCTGCTGGAGGAGGAAGCCTTGTTGAATGATGTTGTAGGGCCATTGCCACCATTCGGCCTCGGCAAAGCGGCGATCCTGGGGCACGGGTTGGATGCAGGGCTCGACCGTCCGCCCGGCGGCCGAACATTGAGCCGCGTACTGCGCAAGGCGCTCCCATGCGCGAGCTCCCTTCGCGGCGAGCTCGACCTGTTTGCCTGGAGAGATCATCATATGGACAGCCCAGTCCATGAAGGCTCCGGCCACGGCCGCCGGGGAAAGACCGCCGGTGAGGCGTGCCAGCCCCGCATGGGCGATATGGTCGAGGGAATCCCGGAGCTGGTGCAATTCGGCATCGTTCCAGGTGTCCAAAGGCCTCGGCGGCGCGGTCGCCCGGATGCTGTCGGGTGCCGGCTTGTCAGCGGAAGGAGGTGGTGGAACAACCTCCGACGTCCGTCGGGGACCGCGGCTGCTTCTGAGGGACGCTGATCGGCGAGAGGGCATCTCAGGCTCCGGACATTATCCCTCACAGGAGGGCAGGGGACCGGCCGCACATTGGCAGGTGCGCTGGCTCAGAGCGTTGCGCTGAATCAAAGCATCATCCGGGATTTCGACTACATCAAGGTTCTACCGCTCCCCTGGCGAGGAACTATCCCGCCTGGGCAGGCCAATGAGGAGTAGACGATGATCAAGGACGTGATGGTCCATCTGGACGGCAGCCCCGAAGACGACAATCGTCTGGAGTACGGTCGGGCTCTGGCATCCGGAGAAGGGACCCATCTTATCGGCATCTTCACCAACCTGCTCCCTGACCTCTCGATCACCATGCCGTTCGATGGCGGCGGTGCCGCGATCGTTCAGATTGTGACCGAATTGGAGCAGCAGACCCGCAAGGACGGCGATGTAACAGCAGGGCGTCTGACGGACAGACTCTCGGGCCTTCAAGAGAACGCCGAACTGCGTCGCTTCGACGAGATCTTCGGTACCATGTCAATCAAGGTCGCCGAGCAGGCCCGCTATGCCGACCTCTTCGTCGCCACGCGTCCCTATGGTGCAGGCGACACGCCCGTCTGGCTCGACCTCGTCGAGTCGGTGCTCTTCGGCAGCGGGCGCGGTCTTCTGATCGTTCCGCCCGGCTACCGCCAGCCGGGGCCCGTGAAGACGGTTTTGGTGGCCTGGAACGGCAGCCGGGAGGCCGCTCGCGCCTTGGGCGAAGGGCTGGGGTTCGTCCAGGACGCCGCGCGCACCGTCGTCCTGATGATCGATCCCAAGGCCGCCCCCCTTATGGGCCAGGACATCGAACGGCATCTCGCCCGCCACGGGGTCACGGCGGAGGTCTCTGCGGTCGAGAGCCGGGGGCGCCGGGTTGCGGATGTGGTTCTCGACGAGGCGCGCCGCGTATCCGCCGATCTCGTCATCATGGGAGGGTACGGCCACACCCGCCTGCGGGAGCAGGTGTTCGGCGGGGCAACCCTGGACATGCTGACAATCTCCGATCGCCCCGTTCTCCTGGCCCATTGAGCGGAACGCAGCCCCTGCTGGAGGAGCCGGCATGACGCGCATCACCATCATTCAAGGTCATCCGACGTCCGACCTCCGGCATTTCTGCCATGCCCTAGCCGATGCCTATGCCCAGGGAGCGGCCGAAGGCGGACACGAGGTACGCGTCGTTCCGGTGGCCGACCTCGACTTTCCGCTCCTGCGCTCCAAGAGCGACTGGGAGGGCGCGTTGCCGCCTCCCGCGATTGCTGAGGCGCAACAGGCGCTGGCGTGGGCCGAGCACGTCCTCATCATCTATCCCCTCTGGCTCGGCGGCATGCCGGCGCTGCTCAAAGGATTCATGGAGCAGGCGTTCCGGCCAGCCTTCATGACGGGCGGCACGGCTGGCGCGAGCTGGAAGACCGCCCTCAAGGGCCGCTCGTCGCGGATCGTCATCACCATGGGCATGCCCGCTTTCGCCTACCGCTGGTACTTCGGGGCGTACAGCCTCAGGAGCCTCAAGCGCAGCATCCTGGCCCTGGTCGGCATTGGCCCGAACCGCCATACCCTCGTCGGCATGATCGAGGGGATGAGCGAGGCCAAACGCAGGGCATGGCTCGCCGCCGTGCGCAAGCTCGGAGCGAGAGCGCGGTAGGCGTGAAGATCGCCTGCGGCTCGACGGTGATAGAGCAAAATGGCATCTTCCATTCCCGAATCCTTCCTTGATCCAGGAGACCGTCTTGTCGCTTCGCCTTCACTTCCTTGGCGCTGCCCGCACCGTGACGGGCTCCTGCTTCCTGCTTGAGACGGACGCGGCCCGCGTGCTGGTCGACTGCGGGATGTTCCAGGGATCGAAGGAGGAAAGGGAGCTCAATTACCAGCGCTTCCCCTTCCGCGCGGCGGGAATCAGCGCCCTGTGCCTCACCCACGCGCACATCGATCACTCCGGTCTCGTGCCGAAGCTGGTGAAGGCCGGGTTCGACGGGCCGATTTATGCCACGCCGGGCACAGCCGATCTCGCCTCGATCATGCTTCCGGACTCCGGCTACATTCAGGAGATCGAGGTCAGTCAGCTCAACCGCCGCAACAGCCGGCGCGGACGGGAGACGGTGTCCCCCATCTACACGGAAGAGGATGCCGTCGCGTCCCTCGAGCACTTCTGTCCCGTGCCTTATGGCCAATGGCAGGATGTCGCCCCGGGCTTTCGGGCCCGTTATTGGAATGCGGGCCATCTTCTGGGCTCGGCCTCCATTGAGATGGAGGTGACGCATGGTGTGAACGAGGAACCGACCCGTCTTCTGTTCTCCGGGGATATTGGTCCTGACCACAAACTCCTTCAACCCGATCCGGACGGGCCGCGCGACCTCGATTACGTCGTCCTTGAATCGACCTACGGCGGCACCGACCGCGCCGGCACCAACATCCAGCGCCGCCGCCGGATGCTGCGTGACGAGGTCCGGGCCGCGATGCATCCGAGCGGCGCGTTGCTCATTCCATCGTTCGCGGTTGAACGAACGCAGGAACTCCTCGTCGACCTTATGGAGCTGATGGAAGCGGGTGAACTGCCGGACATTCCGATCTTCATCGACTCGCCCCTGGCCTCGAAGGCCAGCGCTATCTTCAAGCGGCATGCCGGGGAACTCAGGAATGGCGCCGATCTAGTCCAGGCGCTCGAGTCCCGATGGGTGCGCTTCACGGAGACTGTCGAGCAGAGCAAGGCCATCGACCGCATCCACAGCTTCCATATCATCGTTGCCGCAAGCGGCATGTGCGAGGCGGGTCGAATACGGCATCACCTGAAAGCCTGGCTTTGGCGGGATGAGGCCACCGTCCTCTTCGTCGGCTTCCAGGCGCAGGGCACGCTCGGACGGATCCTGCAGGACGGCGCCTCGAAGGTCCGGATCCAGGGTGAGGAGATCAAGGTCCGTGCCCGCATGCGGACGCTCGACCTCTACTCGGGGCATGCAGACGGGCCGGAGTTGAAGTCGTGGCTCGCCGATCGCCTTCCGGTCCGGCGTGGGATCTTCCTGGTTCATGGCGAGGACGCGCCGCTCAGGGCGCTGCAATCGACCCTTGCCGATCTCGATCGCACGCCGGCCGCCATCATTCCGGGGATCGATGACATCTATGACCTGACGGGCGAGGGGGCGGTTCGGATCGAGAGGCATGAGCAGCGTCTGCCGGGTGCGAGCGTCGGGCACCGTGACTGGCACAACGATTATGCCGAGCTGCTGCTCGAGATCAACGATGCCATCGAGGCGGCCGCAGACAAGAAGGCAAAGGGAGCGATCATCCGGCGCATCAAGGACGCCCTGAAGGACAGAGCCCGCGAGTAGCCTCGGATTGGCCCTTTCGGTCCGGGACCGGCTCCGTATTGATCCGGATCAAGGCGGCCGGGCGGAACCCTCCTTAAGCTTTGCCACAATGGCGTGGCTCATTCGGAAAGGCAGCCATGCCAAGGAGGAATCGATGCTCCATCACATCATACTCCATCTGGCCCGCAGCAAGCAGTTCCCGGACGGGAGCCCACGGTACGGCTACGAGATCACCGCTCCCCTCGATCCACGGGGGCGTCTGGACCAGGTCGAGTGGGCGGACAAGCGCGAGTACTGCCGGGTCCGCCGCTTCTGGGCCGACGAGGGCGAGCGGCATGGCATTCTGGTCCATCGTCCAGGTGGATCTGGTGGCGCGACATGGATGATCGACTATAACCAGGATCGTCCCGGTGATGAGGAGGCGGGCTATCACCTGCATCAGCATCGTTTCGTTGTGGGCGAGTACGTCACCATGCAGGACGATGACGGGAAGCCCCATACGTTCCAGATCGTCTCCGTGAAGGTGGCCGAACCCGCAGGACCGGAAGCGCAGCGATGAAGAGGCGCCTCACACTCGTGGGCATTTCGCTCGCGCTGGGTTCATCGGCCCTCATGGCCCAATCGGGACGCGTGCAGCGCGGGTTCACGTTCGCCCAGACGAACTGCTCCCAATGCCATGCCATCGGTCGCGTCGGCGAGAGCCCCATTCCGGAGGCGCCGCCCTTCCGGATCCTCCATACCCGCTATCCTATCGAGAGCCTGGCGGAGGCTTTCGCGGAGGGCATCACGACAGGCCATCCCTCCATGCCCCAGTTCCAGCTCGATCCAGCGCAGATCAACGATCTTCTCGCCTACCTGAATTCCATACAGGGCTAGGGTTCGCCTTCCCCGGTGCACCACGAGGAACAACATCTTGGCGAGCGAGAGCTCCTTCATGCTCTCGCCCGGAGAAGCAGCGCCGGAACGCCGCCGTCTCCTTGTCGGATCGGCAGGGGAGGAACAGGGGTGCCGGGCCGTTCTTCAGCATTGAAGGCATGGGATCCTGCGCCATCGTTCCGATTCGTGGAAACTCACTTTCCTTAAGGCGTCATGCCGAAGGATCAGGCAAGACACCCGCGGGAGCGCGCGGCAGCCTGGCGGAGGTCCGAGGTGCCATTCCCGACGAACCCGGCTGAAATCATGGGTGGCTCGATTCCACTCGGCATTGACCGTGATCAAGGCGCTTCGGCGGGGATGAAGCCAATGTGGTTCGACGGGCCGTCCCGATGCCTGACTGGCCGTCCGGGAAACGAGTAGAGGATGACGTTATGAACGCAAGCATGCGCGAAGAGATCCTGTCCATCCTGCACAGCGCGAACGACATGACGATAGCGACGGTCCGTGGCGACGGATACCCGCATGCCACGACGGTCAGCTACGCCCACGACGGGCTGGACATCTACTTCGGATGTGCGGAAGGGTCCCAGAAATCCCGCAACATCGGCCGCAACGACAAGGTATCCCTGACGGTCAACCTGCCGTACACAAACTGGGGCGAGATCCGCGGCCTCTCGCTCGGAGGTCATGCGACCCGCCTCACGGATCCGCGGGAGATCGCGCTGGCAGGACAGCTCCTGCTCCGGAAGTTTCCTCAAGGAATCGCGGAGTATGCCACGGGCACGCTCGAGGGTGTCGCGTTCTTCAGGATCGCCCCGAAAGTGATCTCCGTCCTCGATTACCGGAAGGGCTTCGGCCACACGGAACTTGTCAGCATCGAACCGACATGACTTTCATGGATTCCTGCACATCCATGCCTTGCAACGGGTTCCCGCACTCCACCCGCCCGGCGCCTCACGGGGCTGTGTACCGCCTGGTCGGCAAATACCTTCCCGATCTCATATACGGAGCCAATGACGGGATCATCACGACCCTGGCGGTGGTGTCTGGCGTGACCGGTGCGGCGCTGTCGTCCAAGGTCATCCTCATTCTGGGCTTCGCTAACCTCGTGGCGGACGGCTTCTCCATGGGTGCGAGCAATGTCCTATCGCGCCGCTCGGACGTGCAGAGCAGCGCGATCCCGACGCTGGCCGCCGCGGCCAGCCATGGCTTTGCAACCTTCCTCGGCTTCATCATCGCCGGCCTCATTCCGCTTCTCGCTTATCTGCTGCCGTGGTTCGATGGCGACCGGTTCGCCGCAGCAACCACGCTGGCTCTAGTGACGCTGTTCACGGTGGGGGCAGGCCGTGCCTTCTTTACCGGCCGCGGCTGGCTCGTATCGGGCCTGGAGATGCTGCTCGTGGGGGCGCTGGCAGCCGGCGTGGCTTACGGCGTGGGTGCCCTCGGAGCCGCGCTCGTCGGCTGACAAGGCAACACCGTGCTCCGTCGGCTCGGTCGGCTCCCTCTATCGCTGCGGTCCCATGAGTGGCCAGCCCCCATGAGGTGGTCCGGGGTTAATGTTAGTGCATGATCGGCCGCGGTGCTACGGCCGGGGTGGCCGGCGAAGCTGGTTGGGGTTGCGCAGCCGGCCATAGCACCGTCTCCGGGGCGGGCGGTCTGTAGCCCAACGATGAGTGCGGGCGGATGGTATTGTAGTGGCGCCTCCAATTTTCGATCACAATCCGGGCCTCCTTGAGCGTGTAGAAGATCTCTCCTTTCAGCAATTCATCCCGAAGCTTCGAGTTGAAGCTTTCACAGCAGCCGTTCTCCCACGGGCTGCCCGGCTCAATGTAAGCCGTTTTGGCACCTACAGCCGTGATCCACTCACGCACGGCTTCGGCCACAAACTCGCTGCCGTTATCGGAGCGAATATGGCCCGGAACACCGCGCAGGATAAACAGATCCGAGAGCACGTCGATCACATCGACCGCTTTCAACTTCCGGTTCACCCGGATAGCCAGGCACTCGCGCGTGAACTCGTCGATGATGTTGAGCATGCGGAACTTGCGCCCGTCATGGGTGCGATCCTCGACGAAGTCGTAACTCCAGACATGGTTGGGATACTCCGGCCGCAGCCGGATGCAGGATCCGTCATTGAGCCAGAGCCGCCCCTTCTTCGGTTGTTTCTGTGGCACTTTCAGCCCCTCCCGCCGCCAGATCCGCTAGACCCGCTTCTTGTTCACCCGCCGGCCCGCCTCCCGCAGCAGAGCGGTGATGTCGGCGGTCAGAGCCGCCTCGTCATCCGGGGTGGTGGGGATCTTGCGCTGGGTCGAACGATGCTGGCCGAGAACACGGCAGACTCGTCGCTCGGACAGGCCCAGTTCGGCCCTGACGTGCTCCACGCAGGCGCGGCGGCGGGCGGGGCTTAGAAGTTTCCCTTGGCCGCCTCTTTCAAAATCATCTTATCGAGGGTGAGGTCGGAAACGGCCCGGCGCAACCTGGCGTTCTCGGCCTCCAGTTCCTTCAGGCGCTTGATCTGGTCGGATTTCAGCCCGCCGTACTCGGAGCGCCAGCGGTAGTAGGTGACCTCCGTCACGCCGATCTGCCGGATCGCCTCGGCTACCGTGCGGCCTTGCGCCGTCAGCACGTCCACCTGCCGCAGCTTCGCGACGATTTCTTCGGCCGTGTGTCTCTTCTTGCTCATCTTTAGTCCTCCATTCGGCTTGAAAGCCATACCTCAGGGAGGACCACCTCTCAGGGGGCAGACCAGCCAGAGTTCAGTGGCAACCCAAAACATCAGGATCGGTCTTGGCTTGCAAAACAAGCTCCGGCTGGTGACTGAGGCTGTGGAGGTTGCGTCTTTACCGGCTACGATGTCGGAGGAGCAGCTTCCTTGACCGGCCCTCGAGCAGGGGCGGGTTTGCGGGCTCGGTACTTCGAGGAGACCGCCAGCGGCACCAAGCTGACCGTGACGGGATTGGGATAGTGCTCCAGGGTCGCTCCGGTCGCTGCATCAACGCCCATGCCAACAAGGCCGCCGATGAGCACGTTGCCGGCAAAGCCCGCTGCGCCGCTGCCGGCAACGCGGGTCTGAACCATCACGTCCTGGCTCTCGTAGCCGTCCTTGGAGAACGTCGCAACGAACTCTGACTTGCGGTCGACTTGTAACGTGCAAGGTGTCGTGGGGCAGGTCAGCCCGGTTGAGGTCCGCATCGCGGCTGGAGGCGAGGAGTCGAAGGTGATCTGTTCCGTCGTGCCGCGCGTGACCGTGGCACAGGCCCCCAACGACAGGGATCCTGCCATGACTGTGAGTAATGAAAGACGCATTGTCGCTCCCAAAGGTGGCTCGGCTTTCGGTTGATTCACCAAGCTGAAGCCTACAACCCGGAGGGTAGAATGCGGATTATTCTCCTGGCAATACCGTTCAGGAAGAAGCGATGCTTGTCACCGCGTCTGTCCCTCCTGCCAGGGAAGGACCAGACGCTCGCGCACCAAGATCTAGCTTTCTTCGCCGCTCCTGACCCTAATCGTCACCAAGTTCTGGGCGGAGATTGGCTCGTCCGCGATTGGTCGATCGGCAGGGCGGGTGATCTCACCCGGGACAAGCATCTGGCCTGGCCACAAGGCAAACGCCCCGCTGAGGGTGGAACCACACTCAGAGCGGGGCGTCGAGCGTTCGGTCTCGGAGCCGCAGGGGCACGGACGGGCCGGAGCGCTTGGCTCAGAGCTAAACCTTTGCGCGCGGGTTTCGATCATTGAGATGGAGTACCCCGGCCGTAACCAGCCAATCTCTTTCGGAGCAGCGGACCCACGCAGGCTCCAACAGCCGCACCGATGCGAGCGGGGCTGAGGAACAGGAACGTGGCGATGGAGCGCAGGCTCTCGCGCAGGCCTGCCCCGGCTACTGGGAACGAGCCAAGGCGGAGGTTTGAGGAGGGGACCCCTCTGAGGCGCTCCAGTGCCGGCGGACACCAGCACCAAGTTTGTGCTGGAGCAAAGCGGCCAGGGGACGACAGCCTATCTTGGCCGGGGCAGGAGGCTTTCATGAGTTTGATGACGACACTGAGGCGCTGGTGGTCCAGCAGGCAGGCACGGAAGGAGTTGGCCTGTCTCAGCATCCATGAGCATGCGACCCTTGCCCGGGACCTCGGCCTCTCATCAGATCAGCTGGACCGGATGGCGGCCCATGGCGCCAGGGGCGGAGCGGACTTGCACCGGTTCCTTGACGCCATGGGACTTGCACCGGAATGGCTCGAGCTCACCCGTCCCACCGTCCTTCGCGAGATGAGCATCGTCTGCTCGGCCTGCCCGGTGGCCAGGCTCTGCCGGCGCGACCTCGAGCGCGGGTGGGCGCCGGCCGTGAGGCGCTACTGTCCCAACATCATGACCATCGACGCCATACTCGCCGAGAGAAGCCGCTTGCATCGCCGAGGGCGGCCGCTGTCGCAACTGATCGCAGAGGGCGTCACCGTTCTGGCGGACCGGTAGGACAGGAGCATGCGGCTTGTCTATGCGGTCCTGACCTGCGACAGGACCCCACTCCAGCCTCAGGCCGTAGTTCCCCGCGGCCCGCAGCAGTGCGTGCGCTGTTGCCCTGCCTGTTGACCGGCTGATTGAGGTGCCGATTGCCGGTGCTTTTTCCACAATCAACCAAAGGGGCCGAGCGCTTGCATGCCTTCTATCAGCTCACGGTTCTCGACACCTCCTCGTCGCCGCTGCCAGGAATGGCTCCACGATTTACCTGACGCTCTAACGGGTCGGCGTCACCAGGATCTCGACGCGGCGGTTCTTCTGCCGCCCCTCCGGATCGTCGCTTCCGTCCGGCCTGGCGTTCGGAGCCACAGGATGGCGCTCGCCGAAGCCCATGGTGAGAACATGGTGCCCAGGCAGCGCGACCGAATTCAAAAGCGCGGAATCAATTGCGATGCCAAGCTTAAGATTGCGAGAAGAAGCGGTCCATGGAGAAGGAAGGCCAGGGGTACAAGAGCAACCATCGCCTTTCCTGAGTACCAGCGATCCCGCCATGCTCGCCCCAGTAATAGCATTGAGAAGGGGAAGTTTATCAGGAGTGCCGTGAAAAGTCCTGGCACATAGCCGCCTGTTTTGACTGCAGCCATGAGATGGCTGAGCACATTGAGAAGGATTGTCGCTTGAACGGCTAGGAGAGCATAAGCCGGCCAGCCACTAGGCTGTCGATGACCCATCGAAGCGAGGATCAGCACTGGCGCAACAGTGACGACGACGAGCGCGACGAGAAAACTCGAAAACGTGATATCGGGGAGGATAGCGCGGAGAACGTCGGGTACCTGACCGAGCAGCAGGGGCAGAGCCTGCCCCATCCCAAAGGCCTCTTCAGCGTTGTGCAGGGCAAGAAGCACGGGTACAAAACAGAGGAGACGGTGCCCGTTTAACCGAAAGCACGATCTGCCTGTCACCTGCATAGCCGTAACACCGAGATGCAAGCCTGCATCATGTGACACCGATCTCCGGCACGAGGCAGACTCCAGCCTGGATGCGCCCGTCATTGTCCAGGGCAGTCGAATGGTTGCTGCGAGTCACAGGACCGGTTCCGCAGCTGATGATTGCAGGAGCGTCCCGGTGCCGCCCGTCGGCTTAGCTGTCCAGGCGGCGGAGCGCTGCCTTGTTCGTGAGCTGGATCGAGCGGCGGTGAGCTGGCAGTTCGATGATGTTCTGACGCTCGAGCTGCGTAAGCGTGCGCGAGACCGTCTCAATGGTGATCCCCAAGTGATCAGCGATGTCGGTGCGCGACATCGGTAGGTCCACGTGATCGTCGCCAAGACGCTCGGCGAGGTCGAGCAGGAAAGTCGCGATTTTCTCCAACGCACTCTTGCGGCCGAGCAGCATCATGTGGTCCTGCGCCCGCTCCAACGACCGCATCATGGCGTTCACGACCTGGCAGGCAAAGGCGCCATCCTGGCTGGCGAAGCTTTCCAGGCTGCATCGGCGATAGGCAATGACGGTGGCCTCATCAACGGCCTCGGCGGAAAAGCGGTGCTCGTCACCGGCCTCAATCCCGAAGATGTCACCGGGCAGATGGAAGGCGCTTATCTGACGGCGACCGTCGGAAAGGAGCTTCGAGGTGCGGATGGCACCCGACACGACTTTGTAGAAGAATGCAGCCCGGTCGCCTTCGCCGAACAGCTCCTCGTCCTTGGCGAGTACGCGGGTGGCGCCGAGCACCTTCACCTCGGGGGCACGCCGCACCGGCTCGGCATAACCGCGGATTGCGGGAGCGGGAAGGGCAGTCTGCATTGGGAAACTCACGTCACATCGTGTGGCTGACATGAGCCTTGGAGTAGCGGCTTTTGATCTACCGCAACATCCCGATGCTTCCCCTAAGGGGTTCTACGGAGGTGCGGCAAGGGCGCGATGGATGAAAGAGCACTTCCTGTCGCCATGGTTAGCGATCTCTCCCACGTCGGTGAAGCATACGGAAAACCACGGGTAACCCTTGGGCCAGCGTGATAGTTCGAACGCCATTATACTGGCATTCGGGAACGGTGCTTGAAACTGATCCATGCCTCTGACGGTACGGCCGGCGTGGCGCAGACACCACCCAGCAGAAGCGCTCTCTTCTCACATAAGGCAAGGGATCATCCGCCCTTTAAGACGAACTGGGAATCACATTGGGAGGCGGTGAACGACATTCGTCCGCGCCTCTGACATGGCTTCCCATGCGAGTTCGGCCAGTACACCAAAGCGCTCCCGGTGAGCGGCCGAGGCCCAGATCACCTCGAGTTGCCCACTGGTGTCCCGCAAAGCTATTACCGCCCCGTCCCAGCGGGAATGAGTCAGCCCTGGCTCAGCCGAGCCGGAGCCTGTTTCTTCGGGCCAGACTATGCGGGCAATTGCGCACATCACGCCAAAAGCCTGATGCAGCCGCGAGATGCGATCTTGCTCGGTCTCTTCGTTATGAGCCGATATGGCGGGGTATTGGTGCAGGCTGCTCATCGTTGTTCAGGCTAACGTCATCAGGATCTGGGATTGCTTGATCATATTGCATAAAAGCAGCTTAGACGGGAAGCGGCTGAAGGCTGACCAGCCACCTAAAGGCACACATCGCGAAAGCCTCCGCACCCGCCGCTACCAGGTCCTGTCTGACGGGCTGATCGTGCGCAGGTACTGGCGTATGAAAGCGAGCTTCACCATCGCAGCGAAGTTGACAGCAAGCTTCTCCTGCCGGGTGGCCATGGAACGGCAACCTTTCAGCCATCCCACACAGCGTTCGATCACGTTGCGTCTGCGGTAGAGGTCTGTATGGAAGGATTGCGCGCAGCCCCGCCCCATGTTGCCGCCGGTGCGTGGCAGAATCACGGGTCGAATATGGCACCGCCGCAGATAACGGAACACAGGCCGGTAGCTGTAGGCCTTGTCACCCGCCAGATACTTGGGTCTTGTTCGTGGACGGCCTCTCGGATTGGGTAGGGGGACAGCCCTTAGGGTCTGCTCGAACACCGGCGCCTCGTGCCGTTGCCCAGGTGTGAGCGTAAAGGCCAGCGGCAGGCCTGCGCCATCGCTCACCAGGTGGATCTTGCTGCCGAAGCCGCCCCGGGAGAGACCGAGCGGCTAGCTCGGACACTGGTGCTGTCGATGCACCACAGATCCAGATCGATCAGCCCCTCGGCATTCAGTTTGAGCCGGAGCTGATCCAGGATCGTGTCGAACAACCCGTCACGGCGCCACCGGGTCGAGCGCTCATAAACCGTTTGCCAAGGACCGTAGCGTTCGGGCAGGTCGCGCCACTGCGCTCCGGTACACAACGTCATTCTTCTCTGCGACTGCCTTTCGGAGGAGGCCGCTGGGACCATGAAACAGTTGAAAGAACGATATCCTGAAGCCGCGTCATCGCTCTGGATGACAACCTCAATCCTTGCCATGTCGATGAACTCTGCGCCGTTAGGCTCGACAGTTTATCCCTGACCGGGATGTCCCCCAGCTGCCCATCGTGGAACACTGGAGTTGATGATGCTGGGTCACTTGTTCCTGCCGATCTTGGTCAGCTTTGCGCTATTTGAGCAAGGCTAGGTCCTGTTAGGTCTTGAGCCAGTCGAGTGTGGCTGCGAGACAGAGAATGCCCATGAACGATGAGGCTGTCTTCTCGTAGCGGGTTGCAACAGCCCGCCACTCCTTCAGCCTGGCCCAGAGCCGCTCGACAACATTGCGATTGTTGTAAATCCACTCGGGGCATGCCACCGGCGCCTCATTGGACTTGGCCGGGATCGCCGGTCTCGCACCGAGGCTCCAGATGTGCCCGCGGAAGCTGTGACTGGAATAGCCACGATCGGCCACCACCCAGTTCGGCACGTCCGACAGGCTGTCGAGCAGCGGAATGGCGTCAGGCAGCTCGTGCGCCTGACCGGGCGCGATCCGAAACGCGATGGCGCGTCCGAGACCGTCGGCGATCACGCAAGCCTTGGTGCCATAGCCGCCACGCGATCGGCCAAGTGCTTCACGATCGTCTCGTTGAGCTTGAGAGCCCCTTTTCGGCGCGCTCCGGCGGCTTTCTGATGCGCACGCACACTGGTGCCGTCGAGGAATGTCATGCCCAGCTGGATCCCACGTTCCTGCACCAGGTTTAGCAGACGCTCCCAGACACCCAGGCGAGCCCAGCGGATGAAGGTCTGAGCGGCCCGCCACCAAGGGCCCAGTTCACAGGGGAGAGCGCGCCACTTGGCGCCATTCTGATGCCGCCACAGGATCGCCTCCATCGTGCGACGCAGATCGTGCGGTGGGGTTTTGCCCTTCGGACGGCACTGTTCCACCAAAGGCTCCAGCATCGCCCATTGCGTGTCCGTCAGCATGGCTCCTCCTCAAACAGGACGAGCAAAACGCCTCCAGGTGCAAAGGGTTCAAGTCATAACAGGCCGTAGATGCCGCGCGAATATTAGAATGAGCGCTGGGCCAGCCAGAAAACAGGTAATGATGGCTATTGCTCGCATCTGAATCTGCGTCCCTTTCGCTCCTGGGAGTGTGGACTGTTAGGCGCTTCAATAAACCTCATAAAGGGACGTCCAAGGACGGTGCGGATAAATCTCGGCGCACGCGCCTGGTTGTCCGTCGAGCTAAGGGCCGTTCAGGAAGTCCCTTACTGAGCGATAATAATCACCGATCGAGAAACCACGGCTCCTCAACGCGAATATCATTCCATAATAACCGCCGATAGGTAAACCCAATAGTGTAAAAAGGATTCCCGCATAGAGAGGGAATAAGTGATGAAGATCTAGTCCTAGTGGCTTCACCAAGCTTCCTAAAAGCATGACTGCAACGAAGCTTAGAACAAAGAATACTATGAGGCCGAGCATGGCTCCAATCGCAGCAAAGCAGATGATCTTGACGGCCATCATGGTGGAGCTTGATCCTCGGTCGTGGGGAACGCCCATCACAATCTAACCGAGCCTCTGCACGGTTTGTAAGGAAACGGATCGGAATTTCGGGGCAATTGTCTTGTACCTGTGTGAGGCGGCGAGCCAATCTACACCCTCGGTAGACGCGCTGTAACCCTGATCCGGTTTGGCCCGAGATCGTCGCATGTCACGTACTTTGCATGAATGTCCCTGAGGATTTCGGTGTCACTCTCCAGTCTGGCCTCACCCGACATGCTACCGCTGACAAGGATTGGCCGATCGTAAATGCTGCTGAACCTGTCTGAACGGATGAAGCTGTTAATCTGAGAGCACCTGACGGGGCTGTAAAAGGTTGTCCTGTATTCGACCCTGAGCATGCCGCGGCTCATCCTGTGCTCCAAGATCAAATCACACGATTGGGCTTTCAGCTCGTCCAGCCAGACGAGGTGCCTCCTGTCGCTCTCTGCTTTTGGCAGTGTGGCGCGCAAAGTTTCTCTGAATGGCTTGTATGTGTGATCGTCGCATTTGTGCTTAGGAGCAAAACTGTGGGCGCGGACGCCGGTATCCAGGTAAAGGATCGTCCTTTCCAGGTAGCGGTAGATCACCTGGCCGATGTCTCCAGTGCGCCAAGTGCCGACATAAAAGCCGTGGATCGTATTCGCCGCGAGAGCTTTGCTGCCTCCCGCATCCGGTAGGCCAAGAGTGAAAGCGGTTATCGAGAGAGCGCGCAGGAGGGGCGTGATGTTCAACGGCATTTGTTGGGGTGGCCTTTCACTCCGGCGAAGAGGCCAATTGTCCGAGACAGCATGACCTGAATACTTGATTGGATGAGTTATGATTGCACCATCATCCTCACCATGGCTACTTGGGTGGTGCCGTCGCGAGCTGTGTTGAAATTCGGGTGGCGCGATCTCCGGCATGAACATCGTATTGGGTCAGGCGGCGAGGTCAATCGTCTCCTTCGGGGCTGACGCTTGTGTCAGCGTCTTCCAGCCGT
>NZ_JAAAXJ010000002.1 GCF_009910705.1 Microvirga arsenatis | reverse complement strand
CCTCGACGAGCTACATCCAGCGCCGGCTCCAGATCGGCTACAACCGCGCCGCCTCGCTCATGGAGCGCATGGAGCAGGAGGGCATCGTCGGTCCCGCAAACCACGCCGGTAAACGGGAAATCCTGCTTGAAACCTCGGGCGCGGGGGAGGATTAAGCTCCGGCGCATCGTGCGGCCCGCCGGGTCCGCACGATGCGCCATTTAGAAATGAGCATCGGATGGGACCCAAAACTGCAAGTCCACTTTTGGGTCCGATGCTCGGCGGAACCTTGGCCGCTGCCCTGCGTCATTCTTGAGCCATGTGCAATGGCGCCGCAGCGGTCATGATGGTTCGGCAGGAGATCTTTCGGATGCGTTCCCTCCCCCTTCTCAGCCTGGCAGCGGCCCTGCTCGCAGCAGCGGGCCCCCGGCCGGCTGCGGGGCAGACGCTGCCGATCGACATGATCCTTCCGCCTGCACGTCCCGCCCCGGCCCAGGGCTTCAGCCGGTCGGCCGCCTCCCTGCCGACCGCCTCCTTCCACCGGCCCTCATCCCCGCTCGGGGCCCTCCAGCCGGCCCGGCCGGTGATCCCGAGACCCGCCAATGCGGAGCAGATGCTCGCCGTCACCGCGCCGCTCCCGCCGAGCCGGCCCGCCGCGGAGGAGCCGCAGGCGCCCCCCGAGCCCATCGTCGTCGCGCCGAAGCCGATCGTGACCGCCGCCGTGGAGCCGGTGGCCCTCAACCAGCCCCTGCCGAACAGCACGGTGGTGGAGCGGGCCAACGCCTATTTCAGCAATCTCACCACCCTGGTGGCCGATTTCACGCAGGTCGGCGGCGACGGGCGCCGGCAGGGCGGCACCCTCTACCTCCAGCGCCCCGGCAAGGTGCGGTTCGAATACGATCCGCCCGCCGCCCTCCAGGTGATCGCCGACGGCCGCTCGGTGGCCGTGCGCGACCGCAAGCTCGCCACCCAGGACCTCTATTCCATCTCGCAGACGCCGCTGAAATTCCTCCTGCGCGAGCGGGTCAATCTCGGCCAGGACATCAAGATCACCGGCATCACCAACGACGGCAACGCGGTGCGCATCAACCTGGAGGATTCCTCGACGCTGGGCGGCACCTCGCGCATCACCCTCTATTTCGACCCGCAGGTGGAGAACCTGAACCAGTGGCGCATCGTCGACGCCCAGGGCTTCCAGACAATGGTGGTGCTGGGCAAGGTCGAGCGCGGCCGCCGGATCGACCCGGACCTGTTCAAGATCCAGTACGAGGCCATCATCGGCGCCGGCAACAATAGGTAGTGACCTGCCGTCCTCAAGGCTGATCCTGCACTCCGCAGCCTCATCCTGAGGAGGATTGCGTGAGCAATCCGTCTCGAAGGACGAGGCGTCTCCAGAGACCACTGGGCCATCCTTCGAGACGCCGCTTTCGCGGCTCCTCAGGATGAGGTCGTATGTAAGTCGACCGTGAAGCCTGCCCTTCCCTCCGGACGGAATCTGTCGTAGCCGAAAGGGATCTTCTTCCGAAGGGCCTTTTCCCGTGCAGCTCACCGTCACGACCTGGAACATCAATTCCGTTCGCCTGCGCCTCGACCAGGTGGGCCGCTTCCTGATGGAGCGGCGGCCCGACATCCTGTGCCTGCAGGAGACCAAGTGCCCGAACGACAAGCTGCCCCTGAAGGAGCTGCAGGCCTTCGGCTATCCCTTCGTCGTCCATATGGGCCAGAAGGGCTATAACGGCGTCGCGATCCTCTCGCGCTACCCGTTCTCCGAGACGGCGGTGATGGAGATGTGCGGCCGCCAGGACGCGCGCCACATCACCGTGACCCTGAGCCGGGAGGCCAAGGGCGCGGCGGGGCTCACCATCCATAACTTCTACGTGCCCGCGGGCGGCGACATCCCCGATCCCGCGATCAACGAGAAATTCCGGCACAAGCTCGACTTCATGGCCGAGATGCGCCGCTGGGGCAGCAGGTCCAAGCCGACGGCAGGTCCTGCGATCCTCGTGGGCGACCTCAACGTGGCGCCCCTCGAGCACGACGTGTGGAGCCACAAGCAGCTTCTCGACGTGGTGAGCCACACGCCGGTGGAGACCGAAGCCCTCGAGGAGCTGCGCCAGGAGGCGGAATGGATCGACGCCATGCGCGCCCTGCGCCCCGAGCCGGAAAAGATCTATTCCTGGTGGAGCTACCGCTCGCCCGACTGGGCCGCCGCCGACAAGGGCCGCCGCCTCGATCACATCTGGCTGTCGCCGGGCCTGAAGGACACCCTGCGCTCCGTCGACGTCACCCGCGAGACCCGCGGCTGGGACCGCCCCTCCGACCACGCGCCGGTGACGGCGGTGCTGGAGCTTTAGGTAAGCGTCATCCCGGACGGCGTAGCCGATCCGGGATCGTGCGACGAGTGTGGCGCTATTCCCCTTCCCCTCGTGAGAGAGGGTTCCAGCGTCTCGTACTGAAAGCGATCCCGGATCTCGCTTCGCTCGTCCGGGATGCCCCCTCGATCTAACCCTGCTCCTTGTCCTCCTCCGGCAGGGGCGCCGGCTCCTCCCCGCCGTCGATGGCGATGAGCTGCTGGCGCACGCGCTCGAGGCCTTCCGTGAGGCGGGCGAGCTCCTCGGCCATGGTGTCCTGGATGGCGGCGGCGGCGTCCGGAAACTCCTCCAGCACCCGGCGCATGAGGCTTGGGCTGACGCGGATGACGGCGGAGGGCTCGCGGGCGGTGGCCGTGGCGCGGCGCTCGACCCGGGCGAAGAGGGCGGCCTGGCCGATGAGCGAGCCGGGGCCGGCCACGAAGGCCTCCGGCGCACCGCTCTCGCCGGCGTCGAGCGCGATGGACCCGCGGCTCACCACGTAGCCGCCGTCCGAGCGGTCGCCCCTGCGGAACAGCACGTCGCCCTCGCGATAGGTGCGGGTCTCGGAGGCGAAGGCCACCAGACGCAGGGCGTCGCGCTCCAGCAGGTTGAACAGGGGCGCCTGGCTTAAGGTCGCGATGTCGTCGTCAAGCGCCATGGGATCTGTCAGGGGATCAGCTTGTAGCCGCCGGGCTCGGTGACGAGGATGCTGGCGTTCGACGGGTCGGCCTCGATCTTCTGGCGCAGGCGGTAGATATGCGTTTCCAGGGTGTGGGTGGTGACGTTGGAATTGTAGCCCCACACCTCGGTGAGCAGGGTGTCGCGGCCGACCACCGCCTGGCCGGCGCGGTAGAGATAGCGCAGGATCGCCGTCTCCTTCTCGGTGAGCTTGAGCTTGGAGCCCTTCTCCGTGGTGAGCAGCTTGGAGCCCGGGCGGAAGATGTAGGGCCCGATCTGGAACACCGCGTCCTCGCTCGCCTCGTACTGGCGCAGCTGCGCGCGGATGCGGGCGAGCAGCACCGCGAACTTGAACGGCTTGACCACGTAGTCGTTGGCGCCGGCCTCCAGGCCCATCACCGTGTCGCTGTCCGAGCCTTGCGCGGTGAGCATGATGATCGGGCTGCGGAAGCCGTTCTGGCGCATGACCTTGACGGCCTCGCGCCCGTCCATGTCGGGCAGGCCCACATCCATGATGGCGAGGTCGATCCGGTCGCCCTTCACGGCCTCGATGGCCTGGCCGGCCGTCTCGGCGGTGGTGACCTGGAACTCGCTGTAGAAGCCGAGCTGCTCGGTCAGCGTGTCGCGCAGGTCCTGATCGTCGTCGACGACAAGGAGGCGGCTGGCATTCGACATCTCAAACCCTTCAACACGAGGAACTGCAACCTATCCGGGCGGCGGCCGGTCGACGAACCCTTCGGACCCAAGCCGGTTCGTCCGCCCCATTGCCGCTCACGATCCGGACCGGAAGCGCTGCGGCCGGGGCCAAAACCGCGCGGGCCTTGAGCTTCGGATCGTGCCCGACGCATAAGAGTAGTCATTCCCAGCTTGACAACAAGGGGGCCTTCGGGGCCCTTCCACTGCCGATGAAACTCACTCGCGTCAATGTCATCCGCGTCTTCCGCTCCCCGCTGGACCATCGGCGCGGGCGCCTGCAGGCGGGCAATCTCGTGATTCCATGCGCCCTCGGACGCTCGGGGACGCGCCGTTCCAAACGCGAGGGCGACGGCGCCTCGCCGGTGGGCCGGTTCCGGATCCTGCAGGCCTTCTACCGGGCCGATCGCGGCCCCCGACCCCGGACGGGTCTCCCTTTAAGAGCCATCCGCCCCGGCGACGGCTGGTCCGACGACGTGCGCGACCGCCGCTACAACCGGCTCGTCCCCCTGCCCTGCCCCACGAGCCACGAGAGGATGTGGCGGGACGACCATCTCTACGACGTGGTGCTCGACATCGCCTGGAACCGCGGCCCCATCCGGCGAGGCCGCGGCAGCGCCATCTTCCTGCATCTGGCCCGCCCCGGCTTCCTGCCGACGGAAGGCTGCGTCGCGGTCGACCAGCGCATGATCCGCCGCCTGCTCGAGCGGATCGGGCCGAACACGCGGATCGAGATCGTGGGCTGACGCATGATCCTGATCGCCACCTGTTCCGACTACCCCCATCCGACCCCGAGCCTTGCGGCTCTTCTCGATGCCCTGCGCTCTCATGGAGCAGAGGCCACGCATCTGCCTTGGGACGGCGCGCCACCGGATGGCTTTGCCAACGCCGAAGCCGTGCTGCCTCTGTGCTGCTGGAACTACCATGATGAACCCGCACGCTTCAGGGCGTGGATCGACGCGCTCGAAACCAAAGGCGCGAATCTGATCAATTCCGCCGCGACCCTGCGCTGGAACTTCCGCAAGACCTATCTGCTGGAAATGGCAGAGGCCGGCCTTGCCGTTCCCCGCACGTTTCACCTGCCGGAGGTCGATCGCGATGCGGTCGCAACGCGGATGCAGGCGGAGGGCTGGCGCGTTGCGATTCTCAAGCCCGTCTCGGGCCAGAGCGGATACGGCGTACGCAAGATCGAACGGGCGGACCTGTCCGACTTGCCCGCTGGCGAGGCGCTGCTCCAGGAATACCAGGACGACATCGGCTCTCTCGGCGAGACCACCCTGACCTTCATCGACGGCGCCTTCTCCCACGCGGTGCGCCGCGTGATCCGGCAAGGGGAATGGCGGGCGAACAAGCAATACGGCGCGACCTTCGAGCGCGTGGAGGTGAGCGACGACGTGATCGAGGCGGCGCGGGGCTATCTCGCGCTCGTGCCGCACACGCCCCTTTACGCCCGCATCGACGGTCTCGTCCGGTCCAGGGGCTTCATGCTGATGGAGCTCGAGCTCATCGAGCCCTATCTCTACCTCGAATACGCGCCCGGCAGCGCGGATGCGATGGCGCGGGCTGTGCTTCAGCGGCTTGGGTGATCGCCGTCATGGCCAGGCTCGTCCCGGCCATCCACGTCTTAGGAAACACTCACCTCATCCTGAGGAGGTCGCAACGCGACCGTCTCGAAGGAGGATCCAGTGCTCTCTGGAAGCTCCTTCGAGACGCAGACTGCGTCTGCTCCTCAGGATGAGGTCATGCGGATCGAAGAGGAATCCGTGGATGCCCGGCACAAGGCCGGGCATGACGCGGGTGTTTGGCTTTCGCCGCTCACCCCAGCATCGTCCTGTAAAACTCCTCCGGCCCGTCGATCTCCTTCAGTCTTCCCCTGTCGACGAGCAGGAAGCGGGTGCCGATGGCCTTTATGAAGCTGCGGTCGTGGGACACCACGATGCAGGTGGCCTCGGCATCGAGGATCTCGCCTTCCAGCTGCTCGCGTCCCGGAATGTCCACGTGGTTGGTGGGCTCGTCCATCAGATAAAAGTTCGGCTCCGACAGGCGCAGCGCCAGCAGGCCGAGACGGGCTTTCTGGCCGGGCGACAGCTTTGCGATCGGCAGATTCTGCCGCTCGATGGAAAAGCCTGCCTCCGCCAGAACCGCGCGGCTGCGCTGATCGCCGAGACGGAAGCGGGACAGGACGACCTCATGCGCCGTCGCCCGCTCGGGCAATTGCCGCATGTCCTGGTCCACGTAGCCGAGCGCCAGGCTCGGGCTCACCCGGATGCCGGGCATTCCCTCCGCCCCGGTCATCGCCCGGTGCAGCAGGCGGAGGAATTGCGACTTGCCCGCGCCGTTGCGGCCCAGCACCACGATGCGCTCGCCCTGTGCCACATCGAGTTTCGGGATCGCGAAGAGCCTGCGCCCGTCCGGCGCCTCGACGGTCACGTTCTCCAGCGCCGCGAGCACGCGTGCATGCGTGCCGCGATTGCCGAGCCGGATCTCGCCGGGCCGTTCCCTGTAAAGGGACCGTGCGGTTTGCTCCAAAGCGTCGGCCCGGCGCTTGATCTGCGCCGATTTCACCTGCGCGGCATCGCTGCCGCTGTTGATGCCGACATTGCGCAATTCCTGCGCACTTTGGCGCAGGCGCTTCACCTCGCGCAAGGTCTTCTCCCGCTGCGCCTGCGCCGCCGCGTCATGCGCCTCCAGCAGATCGCGGGCGCGCCGGTAGGAATGCGCGAAGGACACCGATTCCTCCGGTCTGAGGAAAAGCGTGCGGTTCGTGCAGGCATCGAGGAAGTCGCGGTCGTGGCTCGCCACCACGATGGGCGCAGTGTAGCCCGCATTGTTGATCCATGTCTCCAGCTTGAACAGCTTCTCCAGATCGAGGTGGTTGGTGGGCTCGTCCAGCAGCAGCATGTCGGGCTGCGTGATCCAGGCGCGGGCGATCAGCGCAAGGCGCTGCCAGCCGCCGCTGAGCGCCCGCAGGGGCAGCGCGCGCAGGTCGGTGGGCGTCTCGAACTCGTCGAGCACCATAGCGACGCGCCAGTCCTGACCCTCGCGCTCGTCAGGGGCAAGCGCCCGATGCAGGACGTCATGGAAGGACAGGTCGAGCAGGCTTTCGGGAACGTCCTGCTCCACGAGGGCGACGCACAGGCCCCGCGAGCGGACGATGTCGCCGTGCGTCGGCTCGGCGAGCCCGGCGAGGCATTTCAAAAGCGTGGATTTGCCGGCGCCGTTCCCGGCCACGAGGCCGAGGCGGTCGCCCGCGCCGATGACGAGGTTCAGGTTCTGGAACAGGGGCGTGTGGGCAATGACGCCGACATTGCGGAGGCTCAAGGAAGACATGGGGATCTCACCGGTGCGGCGCATTCAGGGCTCGAAGCCGTCAGAAGCGCGAAAAATTCTGGAACGTGTCAGACGCGCCGGATCCTTGCGGAACCGTGGCGCGGAAAGCCGTTCAGAGCTGACCAGGATGAGATGAAGGCGGTTTTCAGAAACCGTCAGATCCGTTCGATGGTCGGCCCTGCAACAACCTGCTGCAGGGCATGCCAGGGGCCGAACTTGCGTTGATGCATCGCTTCCAACATGCAGCCCTCCCTGGTTCGAACGGTGGATCGATGGGATAAGCTTAACCCGAGATGCGAGGCGGATGCAACGCCACTGGCATCCGCCCCCGGCTCGTCAGACTTTCGTCCGGCTCCCGAAAATCGCGCTGCCCACCCGCACATGGGTGGCGCCGAGCTGGATTGCGGCATCGAAATCCGCGCTCATGCCCATGGAGAGGGTTTTCAGGCCGTGCTTCTGGGCGAGGGTGTTCAGCAGCGCGAAATGCGGCGAGGGCGGGTCCTCGGCCGGGGGGATGCACATGAGGCCTTCGACCGACAGGCCCCAGCGGCTGCGGCAGGCGTCGAGGAAGGCATCGACCTCCCCCGGCGCGACGCCGCCCTTCTGCGGCTCCTCGCCGGTGTTCACCTGCACCAGCAGGCGCGGCCGCCTGCCCTGCCTGGCGATCTCCTTGGCGAGCGCCTCGGCGAGCGACGGCCGGTCGAGGGTGTGGATCGCGTCGAACAGCTCGACCGCCTCCCGGGCCTTGTTGGACTGGAGCGGGCCGATCATGTGCAGCTCCACGTCCGGGTAGCGCTCCCTCAAGCGCGGCCACTTGGCCTTGGCCTCCTGCACGTAGTTCTCGCCGAAGACCCGCTGGCCGGCGGCGAGCACCGGTTCGACGGCCTCCGCCGGAAAGGTCTTGGAGACGGCCACGAGAGTGATGGAGGACGGATCCCGGTCGTAGTCGGATGCGGCGCGGCGGATCGCCTCCCGCACCTGCCTCAAGCCCTCGACGGCATCGTTCTCGCTCATGGAGATGTTCCTTCTTGTGCGCTGTCCCGCCGCGTTTCCCTCCCCCTTGCGGGGAGGGATAAAGGGTGGGGGTGGTGCGACAGAGTGAGAGCTTTCGAAATCGGGCGCTGTATTAGCCTTGCAGCTTGATTGCTGAAGCGTTGCGCTCCGACTTTGAGACCCCCACCCCTAACCCCTCCCCGCAAGGGGGAGGGGAACACCGAACCGAATCTCGACCGCCTCCGCGACGCGAAACCGTTGACCGCGCGGGAGAGCTGTGTCCTAGTCCGCCGCAACCCGGCGGCGCAAGCCGCTTCGCACCACCACGACGGATAAAGACGGAAAAATGAGGCCCGAGCGCTACAACGCCAAGGAAGCCGAGCTGAAATGGCGGAAGGTCTGGAACGACCGCGACCTGTTCAAGACCCGGAACGACGACCCGCGTCCGAAATACTACGTGCTCGAGATGTTCCCCTATCCGTCGGGGCGCATCCACATGGGCCATGTCCGCAACTACACCATGGGCGACGTGGTGGCGCGCTACAAGCGCGCCAAGGGCTTCAACGTGCTCCATCCCATGGGCTGGGACGCCTTCGGCATGCCGGCGGAGAACGCCGCCATGCAGAACAAGGTCCACCCGAAGGAATGGACCTATGCCAATATCAGGACCATGCGCGCCCAGCTGCAATCGATGGGGCTCGCCATCGACTGGAGCCGCGAGATCGCGACCTGCGATCCGAGCTACTACAGGCACCAGCAGCGCATGTTCCTGGACTTCCTGGAGGCCGGCCTGGTCGACCGCAAGACCGCGAAGGTGAACTGGGACCCGGTGGACCACACGGTGCTGGCCAACGAGCAGGTGATCGACGGGCGCGGCTGGCGCTCGGGCGCGCTCGTCGAGCAGCGCGAGCTGACCCAGTGGTTCTTCAAGATCACCGATTTCGCGCAGGATCTCGACGACAGGCTCGACACCCTGGACCGGTGGCCGGAGAAGGTGCGCCTGATGCAGCGCAACTGGATCGGCCGCTCCGAAGGCCTTTTGGTGCGCTTCGCCCTGAAGCCGGAGACCGTGCCGAACGGCGAGACGGAGCTGCAGATCTACACCACGCGCCCCGACACCCTGTTCGGCGCGAAGTTCATGGCGGTTGCGCCCGATCATCCGCTGGCCAAGGCCGCGGCCGAGAAGAACCCGGAGCTCGCCGCCTTCATCGAGGAATGCAGGCGCATCGGCACGGCGCAGGAGGCGATCGAGAAGGCGGAAAAGCTCGGCTTCGATACCGGCATCCGCGCCGAGCACCCGTTCGACCCGAACTGGACGCTCCCCGTCTACGTGGCGAACTTCATCCTGATGGAATACGGCACCGGCGCCATCTTCGGCTGCCCGGCGCACGACCAGCGCGACCTCGACTTCGTCAACAAATACGGCCTGGGCAACACGCCCGTGGTCTGCCCGCCGGACGTGGACCCGGCCACCTTCGTCATCACCGACGAGGCCTATGACGGCGAGGGCCGGATGATCAATTCCCGCTTCCTCGATGGCATGACCATCGCGGAGGCCAAGGAGGAGGTCGCCCGCCGCCTGGAAAGCCAGACCCGCGGCAACCGTCCGGTGGCCGAGCGCAAGGTGAATTTCCGCCTGCGCGACTGGGGCATCTCGCGCCAGCGCTACTGGGGCTGCCCGATCCCGGTGATCCATTGCGACGAATGCGGCGTGGTGCCGGTGCCGAAGGACCAGCTGCCGGTGGTGCTCCCCGAGGACGTGTCCTTCGACGTGCCGGGCAACCCCCTCGACCGCCACCCGACCTGGAAGCATGTGGATTGCCCGCAATGCGGCAGGGCCGCCCGCCGCGAGACGGACACCATGGACACCTTCGTGGATTCGTCCTGGTACTTCGCGCGCTTCACCGACCCGACCCTGACGGACAAGCCCACGGACCGCGCGACGGTGGATTCCTGGCTCCCCGTGGACCAGTATATCGGCGGCATCGAGCACGCGATCCTGCACCTGCTCTATTCGCGCTTCTTCACCCGCGCGATGAAGAAGACGGGACACGCCGGCTTGGACGAGCCCTTCGCGGGCCTGTTCACGCAGGGCATGGTGGTGCACGAGACCTACCGGGACCAGAGCGGCGCCTGGGTGCTGCCCTCCGACGTGCGCTTCGAGACGGAAGGAGGCGTGCGCAGGGCCTTCCACGTGGAGACCGGCGCCCCCATCGAGATCGGCTCCATCGAGAAGATGTCGAAGTCGAAGAAGAACACGGTGGATCCGGACGAGATCATCGCGTCCTATGGCGCCGACACCGCCCGCTGGTTCATGCTCTCCGACTCCCCGCCGGAGCGCGACGTGATCTGGACCGAGGAGGGCGTGCAGGGCGCAGCCCGCTTCGTGCAGCGCGTGTGGCGCCTGGTGGGCGAGATCGCGGACCGGATGGCGGGCGGCAACGGCGCTGCTGCGGATGGCCCGATCGCGCTCGCCGTGCGCAAGGCCGCGCACAAGGCGCTGGCCGCCGTCGAGGAGGATGTGGAGCGCCTGCGCTTCAACCGCTGCGTCGCCCATCTCTACGAGCTCGCCAATTCCCTGCAGGATCTGGCGAACCGGGCCAAGGCCGCGGACGAGCCGGGCTTGGGCGCGGCCTTCGCCGAGGCCGGGCGCATCTTCGTGCAGCTCCTCGCCCCCATGATGCCGCATCTGGCGGAGGAATGCTGGGAGACCCTCGGTCAGCCCGGGCTGGTCGCAGACACCCCCTGGCCGCAGGTCGACCGCTCGCTCCTGGTCGAGGACACGGTCACCCTGCCCGTGCAGGTGAACGGCAAGAAGCGCGCCGACGTGACGGTTGCCCGCGACGCGGATCAGGCTACAGTCGAGGCGGCCGTGCTCGCCCTCGAGGCGGTGCAGAAGGCCATGGAGGGCAAGCCCGCCCGCAAGATCATCGTCGTTCCCCAGAGGATCGTGAATGTCGTCGCTTAACCTGAAGGGCCTCGCTCGCATCGCGCTCGTGGCAGGCCTCTCTCTCGGCCTGTCCGCCTGCTTCCGGCCGCTCCACGGCCCCACCGCCTCGGGCCAGTCGCTGCAGGCGGTGCTGGCCTCCATCGACGTTCCCGAGGTGGAATGGCCGGCCCGGCTCGCCAATACCGGGCATTACCTGCGCAGCGAGCTGGTCTATCAGCTCAACGGCTCGGGCTCGGACACGCCCAAGCGCTACCGCCTTCGGCTGGCCATGAACCAGTCGCAGACGAGCCCGGTGGTGGATTCGGAATACGGCACGGCCAGCTCCGTCATCGTCGGCGGAACCCTGACCTATACGCTCACCACCCTCGACGGAAACACCGTGGTCACCCAGGGCGTCGCCACCTCCACCGCGAGCTTCGACCGGTTCCCGCAGCGCTTCGCCAACATCCGAGCGGCGCGGGACGCGGAGATCCGGCTCGCCCGGGATCTGGCGCAGCAGGTGCGGACCCGGCTGTCGGCGGCGCTCGCGAACAGCTGATCCATGGTCGCCGTCAAGGCCGGGGATGTGGAGGGGGCGCTGCGGCGCCCCGACCCGCGCGTCGGGATCTTCCTGTTCTACGGGCCCGATATGGGCCTCATCAACGAGCGCGCCCGCACGGTCGCCGAGCGCGCGGTGGACGATCCGTCCGACCCGTTCCAGCTCATCCGCATCGACGGCGACGACATCGCCGCCGATCCCGGCCGCCTTGCCGACGAGGCCGGCACCATGGGCCTGTTCGGGGGCAAGCGCGCCATCTGGGTGAAATCCACCTCCCGCAACATCGCCCCGGCGGTCGAGGCCGTGCTCAAGGGCGAGCTGCAGGATACGGTGATCGTGATCGAGGGCGGCGACCTGCAGAAATCCTCGCCGTTGCGAACCCTCTGCGAGCGCTCCCCGAAGGCGCTCGCCCTGCCCTGCTATGCGGACGAAGGCAGGAATCTCGGCACGGTGGTGGACGAGACCCTGAAAGCCAACGGCTTTTCCATCGAGCGCGAGGCGCGCGCGGCGCTGATCGCGAGCCTCGGCGGCGACCGCCTCGCCACCCGCGGCGAACTCGCCAAGCTGATGCTCTATGCCCATGGCCGCAGGGAGATCACGCTCGCCGACGTGGATGCCATCATGAGCGACGTGTCGAGCCTCGCCATGGATGCGGTGGTGGACGCGGCGTTTGCCGGCGAGGGCACGGGCCTCGAAACCGGCTCCCGCCGGCTTGCGGCCGAGGGCGTGAATGCGGGCGTGCTGCTCGGCGCCGCGCTCCGCCATGCCCTGATGCTGCTCGGCGCCCGCCTGTCCGTGGAGGAAGGCCGGCCGATCCCGGCCATCATGGAAACCCTGCGCAGCCTGCATTTCCGGCGCAAGCCCCTGGTCGAGCGCCATCTCCAGCGCTGGACCAGCGACAGCCTCAAAAGCGTCATCGCCCTGCTGCAGACGAGCCTCTTGCAGACCCGCCGTATGGCCGATCTCGGCGATACGATCGCAGCGAAGACCTTGCTCGATATTGCAAGGGCGGCGCGGCGGTAGGCGGGAAGTCCCACGCTGTCGTTCACGGCCGAACGCATTGAGGGGAAGGGTTCCATAGCGCTGAGCCTGATCGTGATCCCCTTCCCTCGCCTGCGGCTTGGCCTGAGGATGACACCCTAGTCATGGCATCCTCTCTCCAACCCACAGACCTCATCCTGAGGAGCAGACGCAGTCTGCGTCTCGAAGGAGGATCCAGCGCTCTCCGGATCCTCCTTCGAGACGGATTGCTCACGCAATCCTCCTCAGGATGAGGTCTGTGACATGTTGAATGGAGATCGGCTTACGCCTTCAACCGCCGGCACAGCCCGTCGAGCTGGTCCAAGGTCTTGTATTTGATGCGCAATTCGCCGCCCTCGCCCTTGTGGTCGATGCTCACCGTCAGGCCGAGCACGTCCTGGAGCGCCTTTTCGAGGGCGCGGGTGTCCGGGTCCTTTTCGGCCCTCGCGGGCTTCGGCCCCTTCGCCGCCTTCGCGCCGCCCGCATCGCCCTGCGCGATCTCCTCCACCTGGCGCACGCTCAGGCCCTCGTCGAGGATGCGCTTGGACACCTGAACCGGGTCCTTCACCGAGAGCAGCGCGCGGCCGTGGCCGGCGGTGAGCTTGCGCTCGATCAGGAGCTTGCGCACGGAGGCCGGCAGGTCGGTGAGGCGCAGCATGTTGGCGATGTGGCTGCGGCTCTTGCCGATGATCTTGGACAGGGTCTCCTGGGTATAGGAGAATTCCTGCATCAGGCGCGCATAGCCCTCCGCCTCCTCGATCGGGTTGAGATCGGCGCGCTGGACGTTCTCGAGGATCGCGTATTCCAGGGACGTCTTGTCGTCGATGGTCACGACCACCACCGGCACCCGGTGCAGCCCCGCCCTCTGGGCCGCGCGCCAGCGGCGCTCCCCGGCGACGATCTCGTATTCGTCCCTGTGATTCGGGATCGGGCGGGCCACGATGGGCTGGATGATGCCGCGGTCCTTGATCGACTGGGTCAGCTCGCTCAGGTCCGTGTCGTCGAACACCTTGCGCGGGTTGCGCGGGTTGGGGCGCAGCAATTCCACCGGAACGGATTTCGGCGTGTATCCCTTGCGCTCCAGGGTGCCCATCTCCTCCCCGACCTCGCCGATCAGGGCGGCCAATCCGCGGCCCAGGCGCGACTTTCCTTCTTCAGCCATCGTGTTCTCTCGTTCGTGGTTTTCAGGCCGCGCGCAGGGCGCGCTCGCGCTGGATGATCTCGGAGGCGAGTCGCAGATAGGCCTGCGAGCCGGCGCATTTCAGGTCGTAGAGCAGCACCGGCTTGCCGTGGGACGGCGCCTCCGACACGCGCACGTTGCGCGGGATCATGGTGTCGTAGACCTTCGCTCCCATGAACTGGCGCACATCCGCCACCACCTGGCCGGACAGGTTGTTGCGCGGGTCGAACATGGTCAGCACGACCCCATGGATCGTCAGCTCCGGGTTGAGGGCGGACCGGACCTGCTCGACGGTCTTCAGGAGCTGGCTGAGACCCTCCAGCGCGAAAAATTCGCATTGGAGCGGCACCAGAACGGCATCGGCAGCGGTCAAGGCGTTGATGGTCAAAAGATTGAGCGATGGCGGGCAATCGATCAAAATATAGGTAAAGGGTTCATTTACCTCGACGGCCGAAAGCTCGCGGATGGCCGAGCGCAGACGATGAGCCCGGTTGCGCTCGTTGGCGATCTCCAGCTCGATGCCGAGGAGGTCGAGGGTCGAGGGGGCCACCGACAGACCGGGCACCACGGTCTCGGTGATCGCCTCGGCCAGCGAGGCCTCGCCTGCCAGCACATGGTAGGTGGAGGTCTGGCGGCTCTTGCGGTCGATGCCGAGCCCGGTCGAGGCATTGCCCTGCGGGTCGAGGTCGATGATCAGCACCCGCTCGCCGATGGCGGCCAGCGCCGTGCCCAGGTTGATCGCCGTCGTCGTCTTTCCGACGCCGCCCTTCTGGTTGGCGAGCACGAGAACGCGGGGCTTCACCCCACGCGCGCCTGCTTCGGGTCCGTTGCGGTCGGTCATCATGATTGGCTCTCGATGGAGGTTATGCGCAGGATCCTGGCTTCGGAATCGGTCGAGCTCGGCAGGATCTCCGCGTCGAATGTCCACTTTTTCCGCGCCTCGGTCAATTCGATCCCGGCGTCGCGGCCCTTGGGAAAGAGGCCGATTGTCCCCGCTTTCAACATCGGCGCGGTCCAGTCCAGGAGCTGGACGAGAGAGGCCAGGGCGCGGGCGGAGACCACGTCGGCTTGGCCGACGAAGCCGGGAACCACGGCTTCGAGCCGCGCCTCGTGCACTTGGGCGGAGACGCCCGTCAGCCGCGCGATGTGGCGCAGAAAGGCGCATTTGCGGGAATTGCTCTCCACCAGGTGAACCCGAAGCCCCCTCTCCGCGCCCGCGATGGCAAGAACGAGGCCCGGGAAGCCGGCGCCGGAGCCGAGATCGAGCCAGGTCCGGGCGTCCTCGGGCGCGAGGGCGAGGAGCTGGAGCGAATCCGCGATGTGGCGGTCCCAGATGGAATCGAGGGTCGCCGGGCCGACGAGATTCTTGATCGCCTGCCAGCGGCGCAGCTCCCGCTCCAGGAGTTCGAGCCGCTCGAATGTTTCACGTGAAACATCGAGGCCGGCAGCGGTGATGGGGTTCGTCATGCCGGCACCGTCTCCGCCGGACGGGAGCCGCGGCCGGATCCCTTGCGGGCATGGGCGGCGAGCAGGGTCAGGGCGGCCGGGGTGATGCCCTCGATGCGGGCCGCCTGTCCCAGGGTCCTGGGCCGGACGAGATCGAGCTTGGCCTTGATCTCGTTCGACAGGCCCGGCAGCTCCCTGAAATCGAGGCTCTCCTCCAGCACCACGCTCTCGTCGCGCCGGTAGGCGGCGATGTCCGCCTGCTGCCGGTCGAGATAGACCGCATAGGTGGCATCCGTCTCGAGCCGCTCGCGGACCGGGCCGCTCACGCCGGCGAGATCCGGCCAGACCCGCTCCAGGTCGCTCCAACCGATGCTCGGATAGGAGAGAAGCTGATAGGCCGTGCGGCGGATGCCGTCCTGGTTCAGCTCCAGCCCATGCCGCGCCGCCTCCTGCGGCGTCAGGGTGAGGGCCTGAAGCCGCTGGCGGGTGTGCCGGATCTCCTGCTGCGACTGCCGGAAATGCGCCTCGCGCTCCGACCCGACGCAGCCGATCTCCAGACCCTTTCCGGTGAGCCGCTCGTCCACATTGTCGATGCGCAGGCTGAGGCGATACTCGGAGCGGGAGGTGAACATGCGATAGGGCTCGCTGACCCCGCGGGTGATCAGGTCGTCCACCAGGACGCCGATATAGGACTCGGCCCGGTCGAACACGATCCCGTCCAGGCCCGAAGCGCGGCGCGCGGCGTTCAGCCCCGCCACCAGCCCCTGGGCCGCCGCCTCCTCGTAGCCGGTGGTGCCGTTGATCTGGCCCGCCAGGAAGAGCCCCTGCACCGCCTTGGTCTCCAGCCCGGCGGTGAGGTTGCGCGGGTCGACGTAGTCGTACTCGATGGCATAGGCCGGCTGGAGCATGTGCACCTTCTCCAGGCCGGGGATATGCTTGAGGAAGGCGAGCTGCACGTCCTCCGGCAGGGAGGTCGAGATGCCGTTGGGATAGACGGTGATGTCGTCGAGGCCCTCGGGCTCCAGGAAGATCTGGTGTCCGTCCCTGTCGCCGAAGCGCACCACCTTGTCCTCGATGGAGGGGCAGTAGCGCGGCCCCGTGCCCTGGATCTCGCCCGAATACATGGCCGAGCGGTGCAGGTTCTCCCGGATCAGGTCGTGGACCCGGGCCGTGGTGCGGGTGACGCCGCATTCGATCTGGGGATTGGCGATGCGGGTGGTGAGCAGGGAGAACGGCACCGGCTCGTCGTCCGCCGCCTGCTTGTCCACGCCGGCCCAGTCGATGGTGCGCCCGTCGAGGCGGGGCGGGGTGCCGGTTTTCAGGCGGCCGAGGGTGAAGCCGAGCCGGGCAAAGGTTTTGGGCAGGCCGAGCGACGGGCGCTCGCCCATGCGTCCGGCCGGGATCTTGCGCTCGCCGATATGGATCAGGCCGGAGAGGAAGGTGCCGGTGGTGATGACCACGGCGCCGGCGGCGAGCTCCCGCCCGTCGGCGAGGAGCAGGCCTGCGACGCGGCCGTCGCGAATCACGAGATCGTCGGCCTCGCCCTCCACGATGGCGAGGTTGGGGGTGGCGAGCAGCTCCGCCCGCATGGCGCGGGCATAGAGCTTGCGGTCCGCCTGGGTGCGGGGGCCGCGCACGGCCGGGCCTTTGCGGCGGTTGAGCAGGCGGAACTGGATGCCGGCCCGGTCGGCAATACGGCCCATGACCCCGTCGAGGGCATCGATCTCGCGCACCAGATGGCCCTTGCCCAGGCCGCCGATGGCCGGGTTGCAGGACATGGCGCCGACGGTCGCGAGCCTGTGGGTGACCAGCGCCGTCCGCGCGCCCAGACGCGCGGAGGCAGCCGCGGCCTCGGCCCCGGCATGGCCGCCGCCCACGACGATCACATCGAACGAAGCACTCATGACGTTTTCCATGCCTGGGATCTACGCAGCGCCGGGGCGAAGGTCAAAAGGGCAAAATGTTTCACGTGAAACATTTTGGGTCCGCTCCGGTTCTGCACAGGGCTTCCACAGCCTGTGCAGAGGCGATTCAGCACCGTTCCACCGATTCGTGAACAGCCGAACCGACGCCGCGCACAGAATCGCGAAAAGGTTACCGCGCCCTATTTGCCGATGCAGAAGCTGGAGAAGAGCCGGTCGAGCACATCCTCCACGTCCACCCGGCCTGTGATCTCGCCGATGGCCCGCGCGGCGAGCCGCACCTCCTCCGCCGTCAACTCCAGCGGCCCCTTCCCCGTCAGCATGGCGCGGGCCCGCTGCAACGATTCCTGCGCCCTGCCGAGGGCGAGCCGGTGGCGCTCGCGGGTGATCACCGCATCGCCCTGTCCCATCAGGCTCGCCGCCTCCGCCTCCAGGCGCGAGACGAGCTCGGGCATCCCCTCCCCCGTTGACGCCGAGATCAGGAGGTCGCAGTCGGGCCGGTTCCGGTTCAGGTCCGCCTTGGTCCCCAGCTTCAACAGGCGCCGGGCCGGCGGCGGGGGGCTCGCCTCGCCCTCCGGCGGCACGAGCCAGAGCACCAGGTCGGCATCCTGCGCCCGGGTGCGGGCGCGGGAGACGCCCTCCTGCTCGATCAGGTCCGCGCTCTCCCGCAGGCCGGCCGTGTCGACGATGACCACGGGCAGCCCGCCCAGGTCGCAATGGACCTCGATCGCGTCGCGGGTGGTGCCGGCAATGGGCGACACGATGGCCACGTCCCGCCGGGCCAGCGCATTGAGCAGGGTCGACTTGCCCGCATTGGGCGGCCCGGCCAGGACGACGGTGAGCCCCTCCCGCAGGCGCTCGCCGCTGCGGGTCGCGAGCGCCCCGGCGATCTCCCCCTCCACCTCCCCGGTCAGCCGCAGGATCTCGGCCTCCAGGCCCTCCGGCACGTCGCCCTCGTCGGAAAAGTCGAGGCTCGCCTCCAGCAGGGCCAGCGCCTGCAGCACGCGCTCCCGCCAGCCCTCGGCCGCATTGCCGAGCCGGCCGCCGAGCTGGCGCATGGCCTGGCGGCGCTGCGCCTCCGTCTCGGCATCGATGATGTCGGCGAGGCCCTCCACCTGGGAGAGGTCCATGCGGCCGTTGAGGAAGGCCCGGCGGGTGAACTCCCCGGCCTGTGCCGGGCGGCAGCCCTCCAGCGATCCCAGCGCCCGCAGCACGGCGGCGCGGGTGGCGAGCCCGCCGTGGATGTGCAGCTCCGCCTGGTCCTCGCCGGTGAAGCTGCGCGGCCCGGGCATCCACAGCACGAGGGCCTGGTCCAGGGGCTCGCCCGTCGCCGGATCGACGAGGGTCCGCACCACCGCCCGCCGGGGCTCGGGCACGCCGCCGGCCATCCGCTCCAGGATCAGGCCGCTCCCCGGCCCGCTGATCCGGATCAGGCAGACCGCGGCCCGGCCGTGGCCCGAGGCGATGGCAAAGATCGTGTCGTCCGAACGCATCGGTTGAACCTCGTGACAGCAAGAGGATTTAGACCACCGGAGCCCTACATCATCGCGGGGATCGGTTCCGACCCGAGCCGACCCCGCCGGGCCAGCCGGCCGTGAGCAGGAGCGGATTCATGAATCGCCTGAAGAACGCGAGTTCCCCCTACCTCCTGCAGCACAAGGACAATCCTGTCCACTGGTGGGAATGGGGGCCGGCGGCCCTGGCCGAGGCGAAGCGCCTGAACAGGCCGATCCTGCTCTCCGTGGGCTATGCCGCCTGCCACTGGTGCCACGTGATGGCCCATGAGAGCTTCGAGGATCCGGGCGTGGCCGCGGTGATGAACGAGCTCTACGTCAACATCAAGGTCGACCGGGAGGAGCGGCCCGACGTGGACCATGTCTACATGAGCGCGCTCCACCTTCTCGGCGAGCCCGGCGGCTGGCCCCTCACCATGTTCCTGACCCCCGAGGGCGAGCCCTTCTGGGGCGGCACCTATTTTCCGAAGGAGCCGCGGTTCGGCCGTCCTGGCTTCGTGGCGGTGCTGCGGGAGATCAGCCGCCTTTACCATGCGGAACCGGAACGGGTCCTCAAGAACCGAAACGCCCTGAAAGAGCACCTCGCCAGGGTGGAGACCGGGGATGGCGGCGTCCTGGGTCCGAGCGATCTCGACCGGATGGGCCTGCGCCTGACGGAACTGGTCGACCCCCAGCATGGCGGGCTCCAGGGGGCGCCGAAATTCCCCAACCCGCCAAAGCTGGAGTTCCTCCTGCGCTATGCCCGCCGCAGCGGCGACGGCGGGGCGCGCCAGCGCTTCCTGCTGACCCTCGAGCGCATGGCGCTCGGCGGCATCCACGACCATCTCGGCGGGGGCTTTGCCCGCTACTCCGTCGACGAGCGCTGGCTCGTGCCGCATTTCGAAAAAATGCTCTACGACAACGCGCAGCTCCTGGAGCTCTATGCCCTGGGCTTCGCGGAAACCGGCCGCCCCCTCTTCCGACAGGCGGCTCAGGGAATCGTCGCCTGGCTCGAGCGGGAGATGGTGACGCAAGAGGGCGCCTTCGCCTCGAGCCTCGATGCGGATTCGGAGGGCGAGGAAGGCCGCTTCTATGTCTGGAGCCTGTCCGAGATCCGCGAGGTGCTGGGCGGGGAGGACGCCGCCTTCTTCGCGCGGGTCTACGACATCACGGCGGAGGGCAATTTCGAGGGCCGCAACATCCCCAACCGCCTGATCTCCGGCGAGGCACCCGATCACGTGGAACAGCGGCTTTCCGCCATGCGCGAGAAACTCCTGGAGCGGCGTGGCTCCCGAGTGAGGCCCGGCCTCGACGACAAGGTGCTGGCGGATTGGAACGGGCTGACGATCGGCGCGCTGGTGCGGGCAGCCCCCCTCCTCGGCCGGCCGGATTGGATTTCCCTGGCGCAGGGGGCCTATCGCTTCGTGGCCGGGTCCATGAGCCGCGACGGCCGGCTCGGCCATTCCTGGCGCGGCGGGGCGCTGATCTTCCCCGGCTTCGCCCTCGATCACGCCGCCATGATGCGGGCGGCGCTCGCCCTCTTCGAGGTCACGTCGGAGCCCTCCTATCTCCGGGACGCGCAGGCCTGGCGCGACGTGCTGCTGTCGGAGTTCCTCGTCGAGGAGACCGGCTGCCTTGCCATGACGGCCCGGGGCGCGGACCCATTGGTCGTGCGGCCGCAGCCCACCCATGACGAGGCGGTGCCCAACGCCAACGGCGTCTTCGCCGAGGCCCTGGTCCGGCTGGCGCAGATCACGGAGGCCGAGAGCGACATCCGGCGCGCCGCCGAGACCCTGAGCCGGCTCCTGGGCGTCGCCCGCGCCTCGCCCCTGGGCCACACCTCGATCCTCAACGCCCTCGACCTGCATCTCAGGGGCCTGAGCATCGTCGTCACGGGAAACAACGCGCAACCGCTTTATGAAGCGGCCCTGCAGATCCCCTACCCCGAGCGGAGCGTCCGTCGGCTGCGCGAGGACGAAGCGCTGGACGACAATCACCCGGCCAGGGCTCTCGCCGCCTCAAGCCAGGAAGCCCAGGCCCTCGTCTGCGCCGGCCAGCGCTGCTCCCTGCCGGTCACGGATGCGGACGGGTTGAGGGCGCGGGTGCGGGAGATGCTGGCGGCCGAGCAGGGATCCGGTATCGCGGGCGGATATTAGATCAAGGGCAGGAGCCCTCCTTCCCCACAAGCCTCGGGCTTGCCCGAGACTTGTCTTGGGCCTGCCGCAAGCCGGGAACACCCGACTTGCGCTGGGGAGGAGGTGCAGGTGGGGGTGTGAGCGAGAGCCTATGCAGGCCTGGCGCTGGCTCACCTCTCCCTGAGGGAGAGGTCGGACCGTCAGGTCCGGGTGAGGGGTTACAGCCCTCTCCGGCACCCGCTCACCCCCTCACCCTCGCTATCGCTCGACCTCTCCCCGCCGCAGGTCGGGTGTTCCCGACCTGCGGCCCAGAAACGGATCTCGGGAACACCCGAGATCCGGGGAGAGGTGAGCCTGCGCCACGCTGGTCCGGTTCAGCGCCGACACCCCACCCTCGGTCCCTTCCACAAGGGGGAGGGAAAGAGCAACACCTCAGCAATCCGGCTCGCGTCTCTCCGCCTCACGCCTCAGATGGGTCAGCGGCAGGGCGGCGTCGGATTTCACGCGGGTCAGGGCGAAGTTCGAACGGATGTCGCCGATCATCGGCAGGGTCAGGAGCCTTTCGGTGAGAAGGCGCTCATAGGCCTTCAGGTTCGGCACCACGATCTCGGCCATGAAGTCGGCCGTGCCGGAGACCATGTGGCAGGCCACCACCTCCGGCATCGCGGCCAGCGCCTCCTGGAGCGCCTGCGCATGGTCGCGGGAATGTTTTTCCACTTTGATCTCGACGAAGACCGTGAGCCCCAGGCCCACCGCCTCCCGGTCGAGGACGGCACGGTAGCTGCGGATGAAACCCTCCCGCTCCAGACGCCGCACCCGGCGCAGGCAGGGCGAGGGCGAAAGGCCGACCTGATCGGCCAGTTCCTGATTGGTCAGCCGCCCATCCGCCTGCAGGGCGCTCAGGATGCGCAGGTCGATGCCGTCGAGATCGATATAGGGCATGGGCTCACCACAAGGACCGGATGGACGCAATCTTCTGCCAAGAACCGGCCTCCCGCAAGCCGAACTTCGCAAGGACATGCCCTGCCTTGCAAGTTTATGCTCAGGCGCATCGAAGGAGGCTCGTCATGTCCGACATCGCCCGCGCGCTCCCCCATTCCTCCACCCGCCCCGCCCTTCCCGGCTGGCTCGCAGCCCTGGCGACGGTCACGATCTGGGCCGCCTGGGCGGTCGGCACCCGCCACGCCGTCACCCACGAACTGCCCCCCGCCGCCCTCGGTCTGCTGCGGTTCGGGATCCCGGCGCTCCTGCTCGCGCCCATCGCCTGGGGCATGCAATTCGCCCCGGCGGCGGAGATCGGCCCGCTCCTGCCGGGCACCATGCCGCTCTTCGTCGCCCTCATCGGCTGGCTCGTCTTCGGGGAGCGGCTCGCAGGCCTGCGGGTCTTCGGCTTTGCGCTCATCCTGGCCGGCGTCGCCTGCATCGGCGGCCATGGGCTGCTGTTCTCCGGCAACGGCGCCTGGCGCGGCCACCTGCTGCTGCTCACCGGCGCCGGCCTGTGGGGGATCTACACCCACGCCTACCGCCGCTGCGGCTTGTCGGCCCTGCAGGCCGCCGCCCTCATCGGCCTCTGGTCCTTCCTGATCCTGCTGCCCTTCGGCGGGGCGCCGCTCCTGCATGCCCTCGACCATGGGCTGGACAGGCCGGTCGTCCTGCAGGCCCTGCTTCAAGGCTTCCTGTCGGGGGTGGCAGGGATCATCCTCTACGGGATCGCCATCGACCGTCTCGGCGCCTCGCGCGCCGCCGCCGTCTCGCCCCTGTCGATCGTGCTCGCGGCCCTGCTCGCCATTCCGGTCTTGGGCGAAATCCCAAGTGCCGCTGCCTGGATCGGGATCGTTTTGGCGACCCTTGGGGTTGTGCTGGCGAGCGGCGTCTTCAACCGGCCCTCCGCGAGGGCGGGATGAAGACGATGCCTGTCACCGTGCACGGGAGCACCGATGTTCTTTTTCTTCTCGAACCGGCTGGGCTGCGCAGGCTCGCTGCTGATCTCCGCCGTCCTGACCGTGATCGTGCTGGCGCTGATGGGCGTGCTGTGAAGTCGAATTCCGGAAGGGAGCTATCCGGCGTTTCCTGGATCCTCCTTCGAGACGGTCGCTGCGCGACCTCCTCAGGATGAGGGCAGTGTTTCATGATTGGCGGGCAGGTGGTCTCTTCGCCAATTCATGGAGCAGTTCGAAGTCGCCACGGATCAGGGCTTCCTTCTTGGCTCGCGTCCAGCGTTTGACTTGGCGCTCATAAGCGATGGCATCGGTGATGCGGTCGAAATGCACGGAATACGCGAGGCTCACAGGCCTGCGCTTAGCTGTATAGCCTCCGAACAGGCCCAGATTGTGCTGACTGACGCGGGTCTCCAGATCATCCAGCCGGCTCGTGCCGACATAGTAGCTGCCGTCCGCACAATGCAGGATGTAGAACCAGCAACCCTGCCCCACCAGAATACTCCTAAGCCACAAGCACCATCCTCATCCTGAGGAGCCGCGGAGCGGCGTCTCGAAGGAGGGTCCCGTCTGCACGGAAACTCCTCAAAACAAAAACCCCACCCTCTTGTGAGAGGATGGGGCTCAATTTCCGCAGGCGGACGGTCCGCCTCAGGTGTTCATCGAGTCGAAGAAATCCTGGTTCGACTTGGTCTGACGCAGCTTGTCGAGCAGGAACTCGATGGCGTCCACCGTGCCCATCGGGTTGAGGATGCGGCGCAGCACGTACATCTTCTTGAGCGTGTCGCTCGGCACCAGCAGCTCCTCCTTGCGGGTGCCGGAGCGGGTGATGTCGATGGCCGGGAAGGTGCGCTTGTCGGCGACCTTGCGGTCCAGGATGATCTCCGAGTTGCCGGTGCCCTTGAACTCCTCGAAGATCACCTCGTCCATGCGCGAGCCGGTGTCGATGAGCGCGGTCGCGATGATGGTGAGCGAGCCGCCCTCCTCGATGTTGCGCGCCGCGCCGAAGAAGCGCTTCGGGCGCTGCAGGGCGTTGGCGTCGACGCCGCCGGTGAGCACCTTGCCGGAGGACGGCACCACCGTGTTGTAGGCGCGGCCCAGGCGGGTGATGGAATCGAGCAGGATCACCACGTCGCGGCCGTGCTCCACGAGGCGCTTGGCCTTCTCGATCACCATCTCGGCCACCTGCACGTGGCGCGTCGCCGGCTCGTCGAAGGTGGAGGCCACGACCTCGCCCTTCACGGAGCGCTGCATGTCGGTCACCTCCTCCGGGCGCTCGTCGATGAGCAGCACGATGAGGTAGCACTCGGGATGGTTGGTGGTGATCGACTGCGCCACGTTCTGCATCAGCACGGTCTTGCCGGTGCGCGGCGGCGCCACGATGAGCGCGCGCTGGCCCTTGCCGATGGGCGAGACGATGTCGATGATCCGCGGCGAGAAATCCTTGCGGGTGGGATCGGCGATTTCGAGATTGAAGCGCTCGGTGGGGAAGAGCGGCGTCAGGTTGTCGAAGTGGACCTTGTGCCGGATCTTCTCCGGATCCTCGAAATTGATCGTGTTGACCTTGAGCAGGGCGAAGTAGCGCTCGCCCTCCTTCGGGCCGCGGATCGGGCCGTCCACCGTGTCGCCGGTGCGCAGGCCGAACTTGCGGATCTGCGAGGGCGACACGTAGATGTCGTCGGGACCGGGCAGGTAGTTGGAATCGGCCGAGCGCAGGAAGCCGAAGCCGTCCTGCAGCACCTCGACGACGCCCGCGCCGATGATCTCCACCTCACGGGCCGCGAGCTGCTTGAGGATGGCGAACATGAGCTCCTGCTTGCGCATCGTGCTCGCGTTCTCGACCTCGAGCTCCTCGGCGAAGGCGATGAGTTCGGTCGGCGTCTTGGATTTCAGGTCTTGAAGCTTGATTTCCCTCATCGGGGAACACTCTCGGGGTAAGGTCGCGGAGGCCTGGGGCTGTACGCGGGGGAGGTGAAGGGAAACTTCGACAGGGCCGCCGGGTTCACGAACCGTGACTGGGGAGCCCTGAGGGCCCGTGCAGCGCACCTGTCTTTGAGGAAGAGACCCCTTATTTAGCCTTTTTCCGGAAAAGTCTCAAGACCTGACGCCTCAAAAAAGCGCGACCGTCATCCGCCGGGGCGATGCCAGATCCTGAGATCCCCGACCGGCACGAAGCCGTTGCGGGTGGCGGCTTCGCGTTCCGCCTCGCGCTCGTAGCCGACGAGGGGCAGCCCCGGAAAACGCCGGGCCGCCAGCGCCGCCATCCCCCTCCAGACAGCGTCGATGCGGTCGGCGGGAGCAAAGAGGTTCGACAAGCCGACGGCCCCGCCGCCCCGGTTCAGGATGCCTCCGGCGACAATGCTCCTGTCCTGCCGGAACGACGCGAAGACGATGTCGGGATCGCTCAGGAGCGCCGTCCCGAACGGGCACGGCTCCGGGGATGCCCCCGGGCCGGACCAGGCATGGCTCCACGCCGTCAGGTCCCGCGCGTTCTCGACGACGGCGACCTCCTCCGGCACGCTCCCGGCGGCAGGAGGTTCCAGGAACAGCCATTGCGCATCGAACAGGGGCTGAAAGCCCAGCGGCGACAGGTCGATGGCGGCAAAACTGTCCTTGACGGCCCAGCCCCGGCCGGGATCCGTCCCGACCAGGGAAGCCACAACGTCCGCCAGCCCCGGATGGCCGGTCAGGGTCACCGCATCCGGATAGAACCGGGGCGTGCCGTGCCGGTTGAGCCAAAGATCGTCGCGGAACTCGCCGGGCCTGCCGTCGGCGCGGCAGACCGCGTCGCACCACAGGGCATTGTTGCGGGCCGCGAGGGTGGCGAGCTCGTTCACCGTCCCGATCTCAAAACGGCTTCACGATCACCAGGATCACGATGCCGATCATCAGCACGGTCGGCACCTCGTTGAGGATGCGATAATATTTGGCGGGCCGCGTGTTCCTGTCGGCGGCAAACTCCTTCAGCCGGCGCACATAGACCCCGTGGACGCCGGAGAGGATCAGCACGAGGAGCACCTTCGCGTGCAGCCAGCCGGATCTGTACCAGCCGCCCTCCCAGATCAGGTACAGGCCGAGCACCCACACCACGGTCATGGCCGGGTTGATGATCGCCTTCAGCAGGCGCCGCTCCATGATCTTGAAGGTCTCGGACTGGATCGAGCCCTTGGGCGCGTCGCAGTGATAGACGAAGAGGCGCGGCAGGTAGAGCATGCCCGCCATCCACGCGATGACGGCGATCACGTGGAACGCCTTGAGCCAGTCGTACAGCATGGAAACTCAAGCCCCCCGCACGCGGGCGATCATCCGCTCCACGTGCTCGATCGGCGTCTCCGGCAGGATGCCGTGGCCGAGATTGAAGATGTGCGGGCGGCCGCGGGCCGCCGCGAGGACATGATCGACGCCCTGCGTCAGCGCCTCGCCCCCCGCGATCAGCGCCAGCGGGTCGAGATTGCCCTGAGTCGCGACAGTATTCGGCAGGGTCGGCAGCACGACCGCAGGGTCGAGGGTCCAGTCGAGGGCCAGCGCATCGCCGATGCCGGCCGCGGCGAAGCGGTGGAGATTGGCGCCGCCGCCGCGCACGAACACGATCGCCTTGGCCTGCGGCCGCGCCTGCTTGAGGCCGTCCACCATGCGGCGGATCGGATCGAGCGACAGGCGGTCGAACAGCGCCGGCGGCAGGGCCGAGCCGAAGCTCTCGAAGATCTGCACGGCTTCCGCGCCCGCATCGATCTGGCGGATGAGATAGGCGGTGGAGGCCCGCACCAGGCGGTCGATGAGCGCGTCCATGAAGGCCGGGTCGCGATAGGCCGTGAGCCGCGCCGGCGCCTGGTCCGGGGTGCCCTTGCCGGCGATCATGTAGCTCGCCACCGTCCAGGGCGCGCCGCAGAAGCCGAGGAGCGTGGTCTCCTTCGGCAGGCTCCTGCTCAGGCGGTCCAGGGTCTCGAAGACCGGGTCGAGCCGCTCCAGGGGCAGCTCGTCGGCAAGCCGCGGGAAATCCTTGCTCGACGTGACGGGATCGAGCTTCGGTCCCTCGTTCTCGACGAAGCGCACGTCCTGTCCCAGCGCATGGGGAATGACCAGGATGTCGGAGAACAGGATCGAGGCGTCGAAGCCGAAGCGGCGGATCGGCTGGAGCGTCACCTCCTCGGCAAGCCTCGGATTGTAGCACAGGTCGAGGAAGGAGCCGGCCTGGCTTCGGGTCGCCCGGTATTCCGGCAGGTAGCGGCCGGCCTGGCGCATGATCCAGATCGGCAGCGGCCAGACCGGCTCGCCGTTCAGCACGCGTAAGACAGCTTTGGTGGGACGCTCGCTCACAGGCCCTCTCTTAAAAGAAATTCTTTGAATCTAAGAATCTGATGTTTCTCTTGGGCCGTGAATCGCAAAGCCGCAACCCCGTCCACAAGCGGTCCACACAGGGGTCGGGTTTAAGGGTTCATTAACGGATGGGGCAGGGCCGCCACAATCCTTTCCGGAATCTTAAATCTTAACAGCCCGTTAACGAAGCTTAACCAAACCTGAATCGAAAACGTCCGGGTGATTCGTACCGGATTCTCCCAAAAGGCCGATTCCGGAATCGCACAACGGGGAGCCCTGTTGATGGGTTGGCCTGAATCCCACAGGGCCTTTTGCTGGACCTCGCCGCCCAAGCGTTTTATCCACACTGATCGACTCCTCTTCATGGAGGCCGCGGGCCGTGGGACGCAGCTACTTCCATCTCCATCTCGTCTCCGACTCGACGGGCGAGACGCTGATCACCGTCGCCCGCGCGGTGGTGGCGCAGTATGAAGGCGTCGCGGCGATCGAGCATGTCTATCCGCTCGTGCGCTCCACCACCCAGCTCGAGCGCGTGATCAGCGAGATCGAGACCGCGCCCGGCATCGTGCTCTACACCCTCGTCGAGCGCGACCTCGCCTCCCGCCTCGAGGAGGTCTGCCGCGCCACCGGCTCGCCCTATCTCTCCGTGCTCGAGCCGGTGCACCAGCTCCTCTCGTCCTATCTCGGCGCCCATTCCACCGCCCGGCCCGGCGCGCAGCACATGCTGAACGCGGAATATTTCAAGCGCATCGACGCCATGAACTTCACCCTGCTGCACGACGACGGACACCTGCCGCACGACCTGGACGAGGCGGACGTGATCCTGGTCGGCGTGAGCCGCACCTCCAAGACGCCCACCTCCGTCTATCTCGCCAATCGCGGCCTCAAGACCGCGAACATCCCGCTCGTGCCCGGCGTGCCGCCGCCGGCGGTGCTGGAGACGGCGAGGACGGCCCTGATCGTGGGCCTCGTGGCGACGCCGGAGCGGATCATCCAGATCCGGCAGAACCGGCTCCTCAGCCTCAAGGCCGATGACGACACCTCCTACGTGGACCGCGAGGCCGTGGCGGAGGAACTGGCGGCCTCCCGCAGGCTTTTCGCCCGCAACGGCTGGCCGGTGATCGACGTGACCCGCCGCTCCATCGAGGAGACGGCCGCGGCGATCATCGATCTCTACCGCGACCACCGCCAGCGCCTTGCGGCGAGGTAGCCCATGCCCGCCCTCTGGACCCCGGCCGAAAAGCTCCTGCTGGCCTCCACCAGCGCCACCCGCCTCGCGCTGCTCGTGAGCGCGGGCCTTCCCGTCGAGACGCAGGCGCCCGGCGTGGACGAGCGGGCGGTCGAGGCGGAGGCGGCCCGGCAAAACCTCGATCCGGTCGCGCTCGCCGCCCGGCTCGCCGACGAGAAGGCGCTTGCGGTGAGCCGCCGCCATCCGGCGCGGGTGGTGCTCGGGGCCGATCAGGTGCTCGCCTGCGAGGGCGAGGTGTTCCACAAGCCCGCCGGCCGGTCGGATGCCCAGGCGCAGCTCGGGCGCCTGGCGGGACGCCGGCACGATCTCCATTCCGCCGGAAGCCTCGCCATCGGCGGGCAGGTGGTCGAGCGCTTCTCCAGGAGCGCGCATCTTGCCATGCGGCCGCTCACCGAGGAGGGGATCGCGCTCTATCTCGACCTCGCCGGCCCCGAGGTGCTCAGGAGCGTGGGCGTTTACCAGCTCGAAGGGTTTGGCGTTCATCTCTTCGAGGCGGTGGAGGGGGACCATTCGACGATCCTCGGCCTTCCCCTCCTGCCCCTGCTCGCCGCCCTGCGCCGTCTCGGCTGCCTTGCCCTGTAAGGACGCACCATGCCCAAGGCCTTCGTCGTCGGCCATCCGATCAAGCATTCCCGCTCGCCGCTGATCCACGGGCACTGGCTGAAGGCCTACGGCCTCGACGGCTCCTACGAGCGCATCGACGTGGCGCCTGTGGATTTCGGGGAATTCCTGCGCGGCTTCTCCGCCCGGGGCTATGCCGGCGGAAACGTCACCCTCCCCCACAAGGAGATCGCCTTTTCCGCCGTGGACCGCCGCACGGCGCGGGCGCAGCGCGTGGGCGCCGTCAACACCCTCTGGCTGGAGGACGGGCTGCTCTGGGGCGACAACACGGACGTGACGGGCTTCATGGCCCATCTCGACGCCAGCCTGGGGGCCGGCTGGGAACAGGCTGTGGACACCGCCCTCGTGCTGGGCGCGGGAGGCGCGGCCCGGGCCGTGGTGGCGGGCCTCCAGGACCGGGCTCTCAAGCGGATCTTCGTGGCGAACCGCACCCTGTCGAAGGCGGAGGACCTGGTCCGCGATCTCCGGCCGGGCAGCCGGGTCGCGCTCGAAACCTCGGCCTGGGAGGCCCTCGGGCGGGTGATCCCGCATGCCCAGCTCATCGTCAACACCACCTCGCTGGGCATGGCGGGCCAGCCGCCGCTCGCCCTCGACCTGGCCGGTGCGCCGCGCCACGCCGCCGTCGCCGACATCGTCTACGTTCCCCTGCAGACGCCGCTCCTGGCCGCGGCGGCGCAGCAGGGTCTGAGAACGGTGGACGGATTGGGCATGCTGCTGCACCAGGCGGTGCCGGGCTTCGAGCGCTGGTTCGGCGTGAGGCCCGAGGTCACGCCGGAGCTGCGCGCCCTGATCCTCGCCGATATCGAGGGCGCCCGATGACCTTCGTGCTCGGGCTGACCGGCTCCATCGGCATGGGGAAATCCGCCACCGCCGCTCTCTTCCGCCGGCTCGGAATCCCCGTCCATGATGCGGATGCCGCGGTGCACCGGCTCTACCGCGGCCGCGCCGCGCCGCTGATCGAAAAGGCCTTTCCCGGCACCGTCACGGACGGCGCCGTCGACCGGGCGCGGCTCGGGGCCGCAGTGCTCGCCGATCCGGCGCGGATGCGGGAGCTCGAGGCCATCGTGCATCCGCTGGTGCGCGAGGAGGAGGAGGCATTTCTCCGCCAAGCCTCGGCGCTCGCGCCCGTCGTGGTGCTGGACATTCCCCTCCTGTTCGAGACGGGGGGCGAGAAACGCTGCGACGCCACCCTCGTGGTCACCGCCCCGGCCGAGGTGCAGCGCGCGCGGGTGCTCGCCCGGCCCGGCATGACGGCGGAGAAGTTTTCTGCCATCCTGGCCAAGCAGATGCCCGACCGGGACAAGCGCGAGCGCGCCCATTTCCTCGTCGATTCCAGCCGCGGATTTGCCTCCGCCGAAGCGCAGGTGCGCACCATCCTCGCCTGCCTCGCCGGCCGGCCGGGCCGGCGCCACCGCTTGTGATGAAGAGTTTTGCGATGTCGCGTGAAATCGTCCTCGATACCGAAACCACCGGCACCGATCCCGCCAAGGGCGACCGGGTGATCGAGATCGGCTGCGTCGAGCTCCTCAACCACATCCCGACGGGGCGCAGCTATCACGTCTACATCAACCCGGAACGGCCGGTCTCGCCCGGGGCCTTCGCCGTCCACGGCATCTCCGACGAGTTCCTCGCCGACAAGCCGGTCTTCGCGGCGGTGGCCGACGAGTTCGCCGCCTTCGTCGGCGATGCCCGGCTCGTGATCCACAACGCGGCCTTCGACATCGGCTTCCTCAATGCGGAATTCGCCCGCACCGGGCACCCGGCCTTCAACCTCGCCGACGTGGTGGACACCCTTTCCATGGCCCGGCGCAAGCATCCGGGCGCGTCCAACAGCCTCGATGCGCTCTGCGCCCGCTACGGCATCGACAATTCCCGCCGCACCAAGCACGGGGCGCTGCTCGACGCCGAGATCCTGGCCGAGGTCTATATCGAGCTGATCGGCGGCCGCCAGGTGGGCTTCGACCTGTCGCTCCAGCCCTCCGCCCGCCGCGCGGCGGGCGCGGCCGCCCGGGACGCCCGCCCGCGCACCCTGATCCCGCGCCTGACCGAGGCCGAGCGCGCCGCGCACGAGGCCTTCATCCAGTCGCTCGGGCCCGGCGCCATCTGGCGCGAATATCTCGGCGAGACGAAGCCGGAGGCTTCCTCATAGAAAGCATCGGCTTCGGAAGAGCGGAGTGTATATGCTGAGCCTAGATATTTCGGACAATTAGCTGAATAGCCACACCTTAAGGTCGAGGCTTAGAGGATAGTCTCGATCCCTTTTTTATCAGCGAGAGCCAGCAGCTTAAGCGCGGAGCCAGTCGGCTTCTTCTCCCCGCGCTCCCACTTGCTCACCATACTGGCAGTGACGTTGAGAGCCGCTGCAAAGGTTGCTTGACTCATGAGGGATTTCTCACGAATTCGCCTCACGTCATCCGGTTCAATAGGGTCCACAGGGGTGAGGCACGCCACATCGAAGTGGCGCATCGTTGCCTTATCGATTGCGCCGACTTTGTGGAGGCCCTTCATCGCCAGATGGACTGATCGAAGCGGGTCGCTCCGATAGGTCTTTCTGGTACTTTTCATAATCAATCTCGATCCATTCTCCGGTATTGGTCAATGCCGGAATGTGTACATCTGCGAGGTTCGCAAGCACCTTGGCCGCATCTCGAAAGACGGTTTTCTCGTATGAGGACAGGTTGGCTTTCCGGCTCTTCGGAAAGATGTGGAGAAACACCGCTCTGTCGCCCCGCTTGTAGACGATAACAGCCCGGTAATCTCCGGAGCGGCCCATCCGCTGCTTGATCAGGAACTTCCCGACCTCGGCATCGATGTGGCCTTTTTCTGCGCGGGCGATGGCTTCGCACAGGTCTTCATCACTGATCTTGTTCTTACGCGCCTCGCGAGCAGCGTCCTTTGCTATATAGGTTTTTATGTCGGCCCTTCAGCGCATCCCCTGCGCTTCTTCGTGTTTTGATTATTCTCATGGCGTTCTCCCGATAGATTCCTCTGGAAGCTTATTGCGCCCTTCCTTAGAAGAGCGAGATCGTCAATCTATAGTCCCTAGGACCATAAATCAAGACGTTTCAGAACGATCTAAGCAATAAAAAAGGTGGAGCGGTTGCCCGCTCCACCCAAAGATCGCAATAAAGCTGGATTCTTCTTACGACAGGGTCTGGCCGCCGCCGTTCTGCTGCGCCTGCACCTCCGCCGCGCGCTGGCGGTAGAGGGCGACGAAGTCGATCGGGTCGATGTAGAGGGGCGGGAAGCCGCCGTTGCGCACCGCGTCGGCCACCATCTGGCGGGCGAAGGGGAAGAGCAGGCGCGGGCACTCGATCATCACCACCGGGTGCAGCTGGTCCTGCGGGATGTTCTGGACCCGGAACACGCCGGAATAGGTGAGCTCGAAGGCGAACAGCACGTCCTTGCCGCCGACCTTGGCATCGCCTTCCAGCGTCAGGTCGACCTCGAAATCGGCCTCGGCAAGCTGCTTGGCGTTGACGTTCACCTGCAGGTTGATCTGCGGGCCCTCGGTCTGGGGCTGGAGGGAGCGGGGCGCGTTGGGGTTCTCGAAGGAGAAGTCCTTGCAGTATTGCGCAAGGGCGTTGAGCGCGGGCGCTCCGTTGTTTGCCGGATTCTCGGCCATGGTGTCTTGCTCCCTAAGGGGTCTCGTCGGGCCCGGACAGAACATTACGTCGGCAAAGCGCCGGCTCGCTTCGGGCCATGGACTTCCGCGCTACCATGCTTCTCATGGGCGAAGCAAGATTTGAGGCGGCGCCTTGCTTGTCGGGGCCGGAGGTGGATGTTACGACCTCAAGACCCCATATGCGAAGGATGACACCTTCGCCTCCTCGGCACAACGCCCGGCGACGTTCGGGCGCGGGCAGGCTCACAACGGATCGACGATGCAGGATTCCTTCGACATCACGACCCTCATTTTCATCGTACTCGCCGTCTTCGTCATCTGGCGCCTGCGCTCCGTGCTCGGGCAGAAAACCGGCAACGAGCAGCCGCCCTTCGACCCGCTGCGCCGGGATGCGCCCCTGCGTCCGGGCAATGCGCCTGCCGAGCCCGATCACAATGTGGTGCGCCTCCCCGGCGCCAACGGCGCCCGCCCGGCGGCCGAGGTTCCGCCGGCGGAGCGCTGGAAGGGCATCGCCGAGCCGGGCACGCCCATGGCCCAGTCCCTGGACGGCATCGCGCGGCTCGAGCCCGGCTTCGACGCCGCCGAGTTCCTCGAGGGCGCCAAGGCCGCCTACGAGATGATCGTCACCGCCTTCGCCCAAGGGGACCGCAAGACCCTCAAGGACCTGCTCTCCCGCGAGGTTTACGAGGGCTTCGAGCGCGCCATCACCGAGCGCGAGCGCCGGGGCGAGACGGTGGAGACCACCTTCGTCTCCATCGACAAGGCGGAGATCGCGGGCGTGGAGCTCCAGGGCAAGACGGCCCAGATCGTGGTGCGCTTCCTCTCCAAGCTGATCACCGCCACCCGCGACGCCTCCGGCACCGTGGTCGACGGCAGCCCCGAGGCCGTGGCCGACGTCACCGATGTCTGGACCTTCGCCCGCACGCTCGGCAGCCGCGATCCCAACTGGCTCCTCGTGGCGACCGAAGCGGGGCAATGAGGGATGCGGGCCGGGCACTTCTTGCCAGCCTCGCCGTCTGGGCGCTGATCATGTCAGGGGCTGCGGCCGGCCCGGCGCCGACGGACCTTGCGCGCCTGGAACCCCTCGCCTTCCAGGATCTTGCCGGCTGGGAGGCGGACGACCACGCCGCCGCCTTCCGGGCCTTCCTGCGCTCCTGCCGCGCGCTCGACGCCAGCGCCCAGGCCCTGCGGCCGGCGCAGCCGCCGCAGCCCGGTCTTCTCTCCGTCTGCCGCGAGGCCCTCAGGAACCCCGACGCGGGCCGGGCGGAAGCGAGGCGCTTCTTCGAGGCCCATTTCCGGCCCTATGCGGTCGTTCCCCATGGCGGCGGCGGCTTTCTCACCGGCTATTACGAGCCCGAGTTCAGGGGCTCCCGCACCCCTGACGGCCCCTATAGGGTTCCCCTCCTCGACCGGCCGGAGGATCTGGTCACCATCCCGCAGGGGGAGACCCTGCCGGGGATCGACAAGGGCCTCCAGGCCGCCCGGCGCACCGGGAGCGGCTACGAGCCCTATCCCGACCGGGCCGCGATCGAGGAAGGCGCCCTCGGGACGCAGGCCAAGCCCATCGTCTGGCTCCGCGAGCCGGGCGAGGCCTTCATCATCCATGTGCAGGGCTCGGCCCGCATCCGCCTCACCGACGGCTCGGTGATGCGCGTGGCCTATGCCGGGCGCAACGGCCACCCCTACACCTCCATCGGCCGCCTGCTGGTGCAGCGGGGCGAGATGGACCTGGAGACCATGACCCTCGACAAGCTCATGGGCTGGCTCAAGGACAACCCGGAGCCCGCCAGGGCCCTGATGCGGCAGAACCGCTCCTACATCTTCTTCCGCGAGGCGGCGGAGCTCGCCCCCGAGGACGGTCCCATCGGCGGGGCGGGCCATCCCCTCGTGCCGGGCCGGAGCCTGGCGGTGGACCGCTCCCTCTGGCCCTATGGCCTGCCGGTCTGGCTCGACGGCCGGCTGCCCCTTACCCTCGACGAGGCGGAGCCCCTGCAGCGGCTCATGATCGCGCAGGATACGGGCTCGGCCATCGTCGGTCCCGCCCGGGGCGACTTCTTCTTCGGCAGCGGCGCGGAGGCGGGGCGCCGCGCCGGACTCCTGCGCCATCCCGTGCGCTTCGTGGTTCTTCAGCCCAAGCCCCGTTCATGACCCGCAAAAGCCGCACCCGCCAGCTCAGCCCCGAGGAGAAGCGGCTCTGGTCCCACGTGGCCCGGCACGTGAGGCCCATGCAGGGCAAAGCGCTGCCGCCGGAGCCCGAGCCCGAGGAGAAGCCCGCCACGGCCCCTGCTCCGCAGAGGACCGCGCCCGTTGCCGTCCTGCCCCCTCTCCCGCCCCAGAAACCCGCCCTGCCGCCGCTGGCTCCCGTGGAGCGCAAGACGCTCCAGGCCCTGCGCCGGGGCCGGAGGGACGTGGACAGCGTGATCGACCTGCACGGGATGCGCCAGGAGGAGGCGCATTTCGCCCTCCTGAGCTTCCTGCACCGGGCGCAGAGCTCCGGCCATGCCCTCGTTCTCGTGATCACCGGCAAGGGGGGCGCTGCGGTGAGCAACGGATCGTTCGAGGAGCGCGGGGTCTTGAGGCGCATGGTGCCGCACTGGCTGCGCCTGCCCGACCTGCGCCCCCTGGTGATCGGCTTCGAGGAGGCCTCTCCCCAGCATGGCGGATCCGGTGCACTCTATGTCAGGCTCCGCCGGCGGCGGGGTGTGGGGTAAATCAATGACTCCCTTCGGCGAACGGGTGCGGCAGCTGCGCCGCGAGCGCGGCCTGATGCTCAAGGACATGGCGGCGCATCTGGGCGTGTCGAGCGCCTATCTCTCGGCCCTGGAGCGCGGCGAGCGCGGCAAGCCCACCTGGACCCTGATCCAGGGCGTGCTGCAGTATTTCCACATCATCTGGGACGAGGCCGACGAGCTCACCCGCCTTGCCGACCTCTCCGATCCGCGCGTGAAGATCGACACGGCCAACACGGACCCGCGCGCGACGCTTCTGGCCAACCGCCTGGCGCGGGAGATCCGCGGCCTCACGCCGGACGAGCTCGAGCAGATGCTGTCCGTCCTCGACCAGGCGCAGGAGCGGGAGCGGAAGGCTGTGTATGACGGTCTCTCTTCCCTCCCCCTTGCGGGGAGGGATTGAGGGTGGGGGTCGTAAAGTCGGAGTGGTGCACCTCATTATGAAAGCATGCGATCAATACAACGCCATTCTTGCCTGACCGCTCACCCGGTCTAACCACCCCCACCCCTAACCCCTCCCCGCAAGGGGGAGGGAAAACGCTGCGCCGCCTCAGCCCTTGACCTCCCCTGCCCCGGATGCGAAAGCGCCCCGTCTTTCCATAACCCCGGTGGCTCATGTCCCAGACCCGCATCGACGTTCTCACCCTCGGCAACGCCATCGTTGACGTGCTCGCCCATACGGACGAGGCCTTCCTGCTCAGCAAGAAGGTGCACAAGGGCGCCATGCAGCTCATCGACGAGGCGCGGGCGGAGGAGCTCTACAACGACATGGGCCCGGCGATCATCGTGTCGGGCGGGTCGGGCGCCAACACGGCGGCGGGCGCGGCCTCCTTCGGCGTGAAGGCGGGCTTCATCGGCAAGGTGAAGAACGACGAGACGGGAAAACTCTTCGCCCACGACCTCAAGGCCATCGACGTTCACTACGACGTGGCCCTCGCCGAGGACGGCCCCGCCACGGCGCGCAGCTTCATCCTGGTGACGCCGGACGGCGAGCGCACCATGAACACCTATCTCGGCGCCTGCCAGAACCTCACCCCCGACGACGTGAACCCGGACACGGTGCGCGCTTCCAGCATCGTCTATCTCGAAGGCTATCTCTGGGACCCGCCGGCCGCGAAGGAGGCTTTCCGCAAGGCGGTCAAGATCGCGCACGAGGCCGGCAACAAGGTGGCGCTCACCCTCTCCGACGCCTTCTGCGTCGACCGCTACCGCGACGAGTTCCTAGGGTTGATGCGGGATGGGAGCCTCGACATCCTCTTCGCCAACATCCACGAGCTGCAGAGCCTCTACGGCACGTCGGACGCCGACACGGCGCTCGCGGCTTTGCGCGAGGAGAACGTGCTCGGCGCCATCACCCGCTCGGCCGAAGGGGCGCTGATCGTGAGCCGCGGCGAGACCAGGGCCGTGCCGGCCTTCCCCGTGGAGCGCGTGGTCGACACCACCGGCGCCGGCGACCTCTTCGCCTCGGGCTTCCTCGCCGGCCTCGTGAAGAATATGGATCTCACCGACTGCGCCCGCCTCGGGGGGCTCGCCGCCGCCGAGATCATCAGCCATCTCGGCGCCCGCCCGCAGACGAGCCTCAAGGAGCTGGCGCAGCAGCAGGGTTTGTTGGGGTAACGGCAGCGAGGCGCTCTTCCCTCCCCCTTGCAGGGAGGGATTGAGGGTGGGGGTCGCAAAGTTGGAATGCGCACTTGATCCAGAAGGCATGAAGGCTGCTACAGCACCTCACCTCTCCCTCAGGGAGAGGTGTTCCCGCGCCTGACTCAGCCGTAGCTCAACCCAGTCAGACCACCCCCACCTCTAGCTCCTCCCCGCAAGGGGGAGGAGAAATCGTGCTCAATCCCCGCCCGTCCGCCCGAACCAGATGCTGATCAGGGCCGCCAGCGCGACCAGCGCCAGGAAGCCGTTGAAGAGCACGAACAGGAACGGCGGAATGCGCGGCACGTCGGGCTGAGGCGGCTGTGCGCCCTGGAAAAGCTGGCGCCAGACGGCGGCCGCGAAGCAGAAGGCGCTGAAGAGCACCAGGATCGAGCCGGTGGAGATGATCATCCAGTCCGGCACGACGCCCTCCAGGAGCTTCTTCGCGCCGATGCCGGAGGCGAGCGAGGCCAGGCCCGTGCGCACCCAGGCGGCGTAGGTGCGCTCGGCGGCGAAGACGGTGCGGTTCGCGGCAAGCTCCGTGCGCCGGTCGGCGCTGTCCTTCAACTGAACGGTGGCTTGGGCGGTCGTCTTGGCCGCGGCCTGGGTGTGCTCCGCCGCCTCCTGGGTCTGGGCGGCCGCTTCCTTCGCGTGCTCGGCGCTGCGCTCGAGCTTTTCGTCGACGGGGTGGTTCGCCATGCATCCTCCGTTCATCCGGAGGCACAACGCCTAAGATTGCGAAATGGTTGGCGTGGTCACAGCCGCCGCAGCGCCACCGTCTCGATCCGGTGGCTCGGGCCTTTCTTCAGGATCAGGCTCGCCCGCTGGCGGGTTGGCACGATGTTCTCCTGCAGGTTCACCAGGTTGATGCGGTTCCACAACCCGTCGGCGATGGCGATCGCCTCCGCCTCGGGCAGCTCCGCATAGCGGCGGAAATAGGAGAGCGGGTCGCGGAAGGCGGTGTGGCGCAGGCGCAGGAAGCGGTTCACGTACCAGCGGTGCAGGTCCGCCTCGTCGGCGTCGATATAGACCGAGAAGTCGAAGAAGTCGGACACGAAGGGAATGGCCGTGCCGTCCTTGGGCATGCGCGCCGGCTGGAGCACGTTGAGCCCCTCGACGATGAGGATGTCCGGCCGGTCGACCACGGTCTCCTCGCCGGGCACCACGTCGTAGACGAGATGGGAATAGAGCGGCGCCTTCACGTTGCGCTTGCCCGCCTTGATGTCGGCCAAAAAGTGCAGGAGTTTTCCGGTGTCGTAGCTCTCCGGAAAGCCTTTCCGCTCCATGAGTCCCAGCCGCGTCAGCTCCGCGTTGGGCAGGAGGAAGCCGTCCGTGGTGACGAGGTCCACCTTCGGGGTGTTGGGCCAGCGGGCGAGCAGCGCCTTCAGCACGCGGGCGGTGGTGGACTTGCCCACCGCCACCGAGCCCGCCACGCCGATGATGTAGGGTACCTTCTGCTCCTTCTCGGCCAGCAGGAAGCGCTGGGTCGCCTTGAACAGGCCTTGCGTCGCCGCGACGTAGAGGGAGAGCAGGCGCGAGAGCGGCAGGTAGATCGCCGCCACCTCGTCCAGCGAGATCGGATCGTTGAGGGATTGCAGCTGCACCACCTCCTCGGCGGTCAGCGTCATCGGCGCGTCGGCGCGCAGCTTCGCCCATTCGTCGCGGGAAAAGACCCGGTAGGGCGAGAGGCCGTTATCGGTCTCGGGGGTGGAAACCACGTTGGGCTGGTCCATGCGAACCACCTCTTTCCGGTTTAGGCCTTGCGGGCGGCTTTCTCCGCGAGACCCGACTGCGCCGTGCGGCGCTCCAGTTCGGCCATGACGTCACTTAGCGGAATATCGGCGCCCTGCAACACGACCAAAAGATGATACAGCACGTCCGCCGCTTCCGCCGTGAGGTTTTCGCGGTCGCCCTGCACGGCCGCGATGGCGGCTTCCACCGCCTCCTCGCCCAGCTTCTTGGCGGCCTTGGCGGGTCCACCGCCGATGAGCTTGGCCGTGTAGGACTCGGAGGCCGGCGCTGCGGCGCGCTCGGCGACGATGCGGGCGAGATCTTCAAGGGTGAAGGCGGTCATGGGGCGGTGCCTCTGATGATCCTGAGGTAACTATCCCAATCGAACCGCAAAGTCCTGTTGTAACTGCCGCGCCAGGACCGGATGCGCAGCTCCATCGGCCCGTCCGGGTATTCCTCGTAGGCCGAAAGCCGCTGCGGCACGTCCCATGAACTCGCCCGGGCTCGTCCCTCTTCCCAGATCGAGACGATGACCTTCTCCTCCCGCATCAGCGCATCGGCATGGCCGATCGCGGCCGGTCGGCCGTCCTCGCCATTGTAGCCCGTCGGCCAGGGAAAATGGGTGTGGTGGGTATCCATGCCCACCGTGACCTCGGCGCCATAGGTGGAGATCCAGAGCGGCTCCTGCCCCTCGGTGCCGGGCGGATTGGGAAACGCGATCTCCACGAACTGCGCGTCGGATACCTCGTCGGGCAAGGATTTCGCATGGTCGAGCCATGCGGGCCTGTGCTCTGCGAGATAGGCGACGACATCGCGGCTGACGCCATCCAGGGCGCTCGGATCGACGGCCATGGACCTACAGAACCGGGTCCAGCCGCATCTTCAGACCCTTTTCCGCCATATACCCCTTGGCCTCGGAGATCGTGTGCGTGCCGAAGTGGAAGATGGAGGCCGCGAGCACCGCGCTGGCATGGCCCTTCTCGACGCCGTCGACCAGGTGGTCGAGATTGCCGACGCCGCCCGACGCGATGACGGGAACGGAGACCGCGTCCGCGATGGCGCGCACCAGCGCGAGATCGTAGCCGCCCTTGGTGCCGTCCCGGTCCATGGAGGTGACGAGCAACTCCCCTGCCCCGAGCGCCGCCACCTGCCTGGCGAAGGCGATGGCGTCGATGCCGGTGGCGTTGCGCCCGCCATGGGTGAAGATCTCCCAACGCGGAGGCTCGCCCTCGCCCGACACCCGCTTGGCGTCGATGGCGACGACGATGCACTGGCTGCCGAATTTTTCCGCGGCCTCGCGCACGAAATCCGGGTTCTTCACCGCGGCGGTGTTGATCGACACCTTGTCGGCGCCGGCGAGCAGCAGGTTGCGGATGTCCTCCACGGTCCGGACACCGCCGCCCACGGTGAGCGGCATGAAGCAGGCCTCCGCCGTGCGCCGCACCACGTCGAGCAGGATCCCCCTCGCCTCGTGGCTCGCCGTGATGTCGAGGAAGCAGAGCTCGTCGGCACCGGCCGCGTCATAGGCCTTGGCGGCCTCCACCGGATCGCCCGCATCGACGAGGTCGACGAACTGCACGCCCTTCACGACGCGCCCGTCCTTCACGTCGAGGCAGGGAATGAGGCGAACTTTCAGCATGGTTCACTCTTAATCACCTTCCCCTTGAGGGGGAAGGTCGGACCGCAGGGTCCGGGATGGGGTGGATGCGCGAGGCGTGCAGAACGGGGTATTTCCACCCCACCCCGCCGCTGCTCGCGCAGCGTCGACCCTCCCCCTCAAGGGGAGGATGGAGCGGGCACTTGTCTCAACAGCGCCAGCGCCTCGACCGGGTCGATGCGCCCGTCATAGAGCGCGCGGCCGGAGATGGCGCCGTCGAGCACGGCGCAGTCGGGCTGGGCGAGGCGCTCGATGTCGGCCATGGAGGCGAGGCCCCCCGAGGCGATGACCGGAATCGAGACCGCGCGGGCTAAACTCAAGGTCATCGGGAAGTTGAGACCTTTCAGGATGCCGTCGCGGGCGATGTCCGTGTAGATGATGGCGGCGACGCCCGCATCCTCGAACCGGCGGCCGAGTTCTTCGGCCGAGAGGGTCGAGGTCTGGGCCCAGCCCTCCACGGCGACCTTTCCGTCCTTGGCGTCGATGCCGACCGCGATCCTGCCCGGATGGAGCCGCGCGGCCTCGCGCACGAAGTCGGGATCGCGCACGGCGGCCGTGCCGATGATGACGCGGGACACGCCCTTGCCGAGCCAGCCCTCCACGGTCTTCATGTCGCGGATGCCGCCGCCGAGCTGCACGGGAATTTTCACGCGCTTCAGGATGTTTTCGACGGCTTCCGCATTCATCGGCTTGCCGGCGAAGGCCCCGTCGAGATCGACCACGTGCAGCCACTCGAACCCTTGCGCCTCGAAGGTGGCGGCCTGGTCGGCGGGATCGTCGTTGAAGACCGTGGCCTGGTCCATGTCGCCCTGGATCAGGCGGACGCAGCGGCCCTCTTTGAGGTCGATGGCAGGATAGAGGATCACGGACGCCACCTCAAAAAATTGGCGATGAGCTTGAGGCCGAGCGCCTGGCTCTTTTCGGGATGGAACTGCGCGCCGACGAGGTTGTCCCGCCCGACGATGGCGGTCACCGGCCCGCCGTAATCGGTGGTGGCGACCACGTCGGCCGGGTCTGCCGGCGTCAGCGCATAGGAATGGACGAAATAGGCATGCAGCCCGTCGGGACCCAGGGGGATGCCGTCGAGCAGGGGGTGCGGCTTCGTCTGGGTCAGCGTGTTCCAGCCCATATGCGGGATCTTCAAGGAGGGATTATTCGGCGCGATGGGTTTCACGTCGCCATGGATCCAGTCGAGACCGTAGCTTGTGGTGTGCTCGAGGCCTCGTGTGGCCATGAGCTGCATGCCGACGCAGATGCCGAAGAAGGGGCGCTTGTCCTCGTGGACGCGCCGCTGCAGCACCTCCACCATGCCGGGCACGGAATCGAGGCCGCGGCGGCAATCGGCGAAGGCGCCGACGCCGGGCAGCACGATCCGGTCGGCCCTGGCGACGGCGTTCGGATCGGACGAGACGGCAATGGGTAAGTCGAGCTCCGCCTCCCTGGCCGCCCGCTCGAAGGCCTTGGCGGCGGAATGCAGGTTGCCGGACCCGTAATCGATGATGACGACGCTCACCGGGGACGCTCCGCATCGGGGAAGAGGCCGATCACCGGCTCGGACCGCCTCGGGGTGGACAGGATCGGCGACGGCGCCGGGCTGCGGGGCAGGGGGGCCGACTTGGCATCGAGCCAGCGGGCGAAGGCCTTTGTCTCCGCCTCGTCCTGGTCGGCGGCCGTGACGGCATCGACGGCCGGCCGGCCGCGGCGGGCGAGCGTCCACCGCCTGAGGCTGTTGGCCTCGAGCCCGATCAGGGCCTGCAGCAGGAGCTGGGCGACAGAGGCGGCCAGCGGATGCACGTCCAGGGCGGCCATGAGGCCGCCGAAGGCCAGAACGAGGAGCAGCACGGCCAGGCCCGCAAGCCACAGCCGGTGGACGAAGAACCACAGGAAGGTGAAGAGGAAGGCGCCCCAGGAGAACGCATCCTTCACGAGCTCGGATTCGTCCAAAGCGCTCGGATCACCCGGCCGCGCATCGCGCGGGAGGTGCAGGGTATAGGTGGTCATGGCAGCGTATCCTCAAGGTCCTGTCCGGCGGGGTGCCCGGCAGGAGGTCTCTTCAACGGATCTAGAGCGTTCCCTTGGTGGAGGGAACGCGGCCCTCCTCCCTTGGGTCCAGGGCGACGGCCTGACGCAGAACCCGGCCCAGCCCCTTGAAGCAGCTCTCGGCGATATGGTGGCTGTTCTCGCCGTAGAGCGTCTCCACATGGAGGGTGAGCCCCGCCTGGATGGCCAAGGCCTGGAAGAACTCGCGCACCAGCTCGGTGTCGAAGGCGCCGATCTTCTCCGTAGGGAAGCGGGTCCGGAACACGAGGAAGGGACGGCCCGAGATGTCGAGGGCGACGCGCGTCAGGGTCTCGTCCATCGGCAGATGGATGTCGGCATAGCGCGTGATGCCCTTCTTGTCGCCAAGCGCCTTCAGGATGGCTTGTCCTAAGGCGATCCCGGTATCCTCGGTGGTATGATGCTGGTCCACATGCAGGTCGCCGGCGACCTTCACGGTCAGGTCGAACTGGCCGTGTCGGGCAAAGAGTTCGAGCATGTGGTCGAGGAAGCCGACCCCCGTGGAGATCTCGGCCTTGCCGGTGCCGTCGAGGGCGATCGACAGGGCGATATCGGTCTCGGCGGTGCGACGGCTGACGCTCGCGGAGCGCATCATCCAAATCCTTTGGGAACAAGAGACGAGGCGTTCTAGCAAGGAGCGTGGAGAATTGCCACCACCGACGTGTTTCCCTCCCCCTTGCGGGAGGGGCAGGGGTGGGGGTGGTGCGACTGGGTGAGATATTTGCGTCATGGCCGGGCCTGTCCCGGCCATCCCGATGCTATAAGGCGCGGCGCCTTTCGCATCGGGATCACCGGCACAAGGCCGGTGATGGCGTGGAGGGAAGGGCCTCGCCGATATCTACCGAGCGCAGCGTTCCGACTTTGCGACCCCCACCCTCAATCCCTCCCCGCAAGGGGGAGGGAAGCCCCGCGTTGTTTTCAGGCCGCGAATGCTTAAGTGAGGTTCCAAACGCTGACTTCCCGCCCGCCGGAGCCCTGCCTTGTCCGAAGAAGCCGCCCCCCGCATGCATGCCACCACCATCCTCATGGTCCGGAGAGGAGGCCGCGTCGTCATCGGCGGCGACGGGCAGGTGAGCCTCGGCCAGACCGTGGTGAAGGGCAATGCGAAGAAGGTCCGGCGCCTCGCCAAGGGCGGCGTGATCGGCGGCTTCGCCGGCTCCACGGCGGATGCCTTCACCCTGTTCGAGCGCCTCGAGGCCAAGCTCGAGCAATATCCCGGCCAGCTCACCCGCGCCTGCGTCGAGCTCACCAAGGATTGGCGCACCGACCGCTACCTGCGCCGCCTGGAGGCGATGATGCTGGTGGCCGACAAGGAGGTGGGCCTGCTGCTCTCCGGCGCCGGCGACGTGCTGGAGCCGGAAAACGGCATCATGGCCATCGGCTCGGGCGGCAACTACGCGCTCGCGGCCGCGCGGGCGCTCGCCGAATACGAGACGGACCCGGAGACCATCGTGCGCCGATCTCTTTCCATCGCGGCCGAAATATGCGTCTATACCAATAGTAATATTGTTATAGAAAGCCTCGATTAATGATCACCGATGCCGTCCTCGAACAGGGAGTTGTCCGAGGGATTGTGACGAACCAGCAGGTCAGTGACCTGCGCAAACTGGCCCATGATATGGCCGCTGCGGCGGCACCTGAGCCGGAGGACGACGAGAAGCTGCGCTTCGTGACAGGGTTCAGCGATATTTTCGTGACGCTCGGCATTGGGCTCTTTACGGGTGCGCTTTGGTTTTTGTCGAAGCAAGTCACCGGTCCTCTGGCTACATGGGGCTTGCTTGTCGTTGTATCATGGCTCTTGGCGGAGTTCTTCACTCGGCGCCGGCGTATGGCGCTTCCCAGCATTGTTCTGCTGTGTCTCTTCAGTGTCTCTCTCTTCAAGGTAGCGGATACTCTTTTCGCCGCGATAGAACCGGTGAACTTGAAGCCTGGATTCCTGGACCTTCTCGGGATTGCTTCGAAATCGATGGGCTCCGTTGTCATCTCTGCCCTGCTGACTATGGTGATGCTGGCCGTTCACTATTGGCGCTTTCGGGTGCCGATCACCATTGCAGCGGCCATCACGGCCCTAGTCACGGCGGTTCTTGGAACGATATTCTCGATCTTCCCTGACCTTCCACAATGGGGTGTGGCGCTGGTTATCTTCGTTACAGGCTGCGCTGTGTTTGTTCTGGCGATGCGCTTCGATCTCTCCGATCCAGAGCGAGTCACCCGGCGTAACGACATTGCCTTCTGACTGCATATGCTGGCAGCGCCTCTCATCGTTCATCCACTGATCTCGCACATCGCTGTGCACAACGATCTCCTGCCTAAGGCGGTCATGCCGGTGGCAGTGCTCCTTATCTTTATTCTGCTCGCTGCCGTAGCTGTTGTAATCGACAGACGCGCGATGCTCGTCTCGGGTTTGAGCTATGCCGGATTCGCCTTTTCATCTCTGATTTCGCAGATAGGCCTTACTGATCGCACTTGGCCGGTGACCCTCCTCGCCCTCGGTGCCTTCGTTCTCCTGCTCAGCGCGGGCTGGCGTCCGGTTCGCACCGCTCTCCTGCGACTTCTTCCCTTACATCTTGCGCGACGGCTGCCACACCCCATTCTTTCGTCATCATGACCACCTTTTCTCCCCGCGAAATCGTTTCCGAACTCGACCGCTACATCGTCGGCCAGAACGATGCCAAGCGCGCCGTCGCCATCGCCCTGCGCAATCGCTGGCGCCGGCAGCAGCTCGAAGGTTCACTGCGCGAGGAGGTGGCGCCCAAGAACATCCTCATGATCGGCCCCACCGGCTGCGGCAAGACCGAGATCTCGCGCCGTCTCGCCAAGCTCGCGGGCGCGCCCTTCCTCAAGGTCGAGGCGACCAAGTTCACGGAGGTGGGCTATGTGGGCCGCGACGTGGAGCAGATCGTGCGCGACCTCGTGGAGATCGGCATCGGCCTCGTGAAGGAGGAGCGCCGCCGCCAGGTGCAGGCGAAAGCGCACATCGCGGCGGAGGAGCGCGTGCTCGACGCGCTCGTCGGCGCCACGGCGAGCGCGGTCACCCGTGACGCGTTCCGCCGTAAGCTGCGCGCCAACGAGCTCGACGACAAGGAGATCGAGATCGAGCTGCAGCAGTCGGGCGGTGGGATGCCGATGTTCGAGATCCCGGGCATGCCGGGCGCGTCGGTGGGCGCGATCAACCTCTCCGACGTGTTCGGCAAGGCTTTCGGGGGCCAGCGCAAGACCCGCCGCACCACGGTGCGCGAGGCCTACGAGCCGCTGGTGACGGAAGAGGCCGACAAGATGCTCGACCAGGACGCCATCGTGCAGGAGGCCCTGCGCCAGGTGGAGAACAACGGCATCGTGTTCCTCGACGAGATCGACAAGATCGCCGGCCGCGAGGGCCGCACCGGCGCGGACGTGTCCCGCGAAGGCGTGCAGCGCGATCTCCTGCCCCTGATCGAGGGCACCACCGTCTCGACGAAATACGGGCCCGTGAAGACGGACCACATCCTCTTCATCGCGTCGGGCGCCTTCCACGTGTCGAAGCCCTCGGACCTTCTGCCCGAGCTGCAGGGCCGCCTGCCGATCCGCGTCGAGCTCTCACCGCTGACCGTCGAGGATTTCCGCCGCATCCTCACGGAGACGGAGGCGAGCCTGATCAAGCAATCCGTCGCCCTGATGAAGACGGAAGGCGTCGACCTCGTGTTCACGGAGGATGCCATCGATGCGCTGGCGCAGGTGGCGGTCGAGGTGAACAATACCGTCGAGAACATCGGCGCGCGCCGGTTGCAGACGGTGCTCGAGCGCGTGCTCGACGACGTGTCCTTCACCGCCCCCGACCGTTCCGGCGAGACGGTGACCATCGACGCTGCCTATGTGCGCGGCGAGGTGGAGTCGCTTGCCAAGAACACGGACCTGAGCCGGTTTATTTTGTAAAGCGACGTTGTCATCCCCGGCGAGCATAGCGAGGGAAGGGGATCCATAGCGTAGCGCATGGTTGTGGATTCCCTTCCTCTCCGCTGACGCTCCGGCCGGGAATGACACCCTCCTAGCCGTCATGGCCGGGCTTGTCCCGGCCATCCCGACCACATAAAGCGCGGCGTCTCTCCGCTCGGGATCACCGGCACAGGGCCGGTGATGACAGCGTTGTGGAACCGCCCCGCCGATTCGCGACTTGCCCCGGGATGAATCCGGAGCTGCAGGACCTGAAGGAGAAGGCGCTCGCCATCCACGAGCGCCTCTGCGCGGTCTATGGCTGCCCCATTCCGTATTTCCATTCCCTCGACCCCTTAAGCGAGCTGATCTCCTCGCTCCTGTCCCACCGCACCCGCAACGCGGATTCCGGGCGCGCCTTCAAGGCCCTGCGGGCACGCTTCAGCGATTGGCGCGCGCTCATGAACGCGCCGACGGAGGAGGTGGAGGCGACGATCGAAGGAGTGACCTGGCCGGAGCAGAAGGCGCCGCGCCTTCAGGCGGTGCTGCGCGCCGTCGAGGAGCGGCACGGCAGCCTCTCCCTCGATTTCCTCAAGGACATGCCGGTCACGGAGGCGCGGGCCTGGCTCGAGAGCATTCCGGGCATCGGACCGAAGACGAGCGCTGCGGTGCTCTCCTTCTCGGTGCTGCGCAAGGCGGCGCTTCCCGTGGACAGCCACCACCACCGGGTCGCCCAGCGCACGGGCCTCATCCCGCAATCGGTGGCGGTGGGGCCGTCCCATGGGGCGCTCGCCGCGCTCCTGCCGCAGGAATGGGACGCGCAACAGGTCTACGACCATCACGAGGTCATGATGCTGCACGGACAGCGCTGCTGCTTCTTCAAGAACCCCGCCTGCGGGCGCTGCGCGGTGCTGGATCTGTGTCCGACGGGGCAGGGGCGCCTGGAGGGCCGGCGGGCCATGCCCGCGAGGCCAGAACGGGAGGCGCCGGACCTTCCGGCCTCACGTTCCCGCGAGGGCTAGCCCGGAATTCCCAACATTGGGAACGACCTTGCGGCTTGAGCGTTCGCCTTGCAACATTGGAGGAAATCCCATGCGTAAATTCTTCATGGCTGTGGCCGCGACCGCTGCTCTCGGTACCTTCGGTCTGGCTCCGGCTTCCGCAGCAGAAGTGCAGACGGCGCCGGTCAACGAGCTTGTCTCCGCCATCCAAAACGGCACCGTGAACGCCGACTACTCGCAGTATATCGAGCGCCGCGTCTACCGGAGCGGCCCGCGCTACGTGGAGCGGCGCTACTATGGCGACGGCCGCTACTACGGGGATCGTCGCTATTATGGTGACCGCCGCTATTACCGCCGCGACCGCGGCAACGCCCTGGCGGCCGGCGCTCTCGGTCTCGCCACCGGCGCCATCATCGGCGGCGCGATCGCCCAGTCGCAGGCTCAGGCCGCCCCGGTCTATGGCGGCAACACCCATGCCTACTGCGCCCAGCGCTACCGCTCGTACGATCCGGCCTCGGGCACTTATCTCGGCTACGACGGCATGCGCCATCCCTGCCCGTAACCTGTGGCAGGCTTGAATGAACGAAGCGGGCCTTGGGGCCCGCTTCTTTCTGCTCGTAAATCTTACTTCGCCGCGATGACGGCGATCTCGACCTTGAAGGCGGGCGCCGCGAGCCTCGCCTCAACGGTGGCGCGGGCCGGCGTGTTGCCCGGCGACACCCAGGCATCCCACACCGCGTTCATCTCCTGGAACGTGCCCATGTCCGTGAGCCAGATATTGGCCATCAGGATCTTCGACTTGTCCGTGCCGGCTTCCGCCAGCAGGCTGTCGATGATGGAGAGAATCTCCTTCGTCTGCTCGGTGACGCTCTTGCCTGCGCTCTCCTGAGCGACCTGGCCGGCGAGATAGACCGTGTTGCCGTGAACGACGGCGCCGCTCATGCGCGGGCCGGGCTTGATGCGCTGGATCGTCATGGGTTGTTCTTGAGCCTCACTTTACGAAAACGAGACCTGCCTTTTCGGGGGCAGGAGGTTTCAGGTCAAGTGCATCGTGCGCAAAAGTGGTCCTGGTTTTGCGCTCCCGACGATGCGCTTCAAAAAGCGCATCAATAGAGCGTGCTGCGCTGGCGCTCCGGCAGTGCCTTGTCGTAGGCCTCGCCGCCCGCCTCGTTGTCCGTGAGCGCCGCGAGCATCTGCCCGGCGCTCGGCAGGCTCCCGCGCGGCACGTGCCGGGCCGGGTTCCACAATTCCGAGCGCAGAATCGCGCGGGCGCACTGGAAATAGACCGCATCGACCGCGATCGCGATCACGGTTCGCGGCGGCTTGCCCTCGACCGAAAAGCTCTCCAGTAGCGCCGGCTCGACGGAAATCGCGGCGCGTCCGTTCACGCGCAGGGTCTCGCCGAGGCCAGGGATGAGGAAGAGCAGGGCGACGCGCGGATCGCGCACGATGTTCTTCAGCGAATCGATCCGGTTGTTGCCGCGCCGGTCGGGCAGGAGCAGGGTTTTCTCATCCTGCACCCGTACGAAGCCCGGCCCGTCGCCGCGGGGCGAGCAGTCGAGACCCTCCGGCCCGCCGGTGGCGAGCGCCACGAAGGGAGCGGCCTCGATGAGGGCCCGGTAGGTGGGCATGATCCGGTCCGTCTCCTTGCGCAGGGAGGCCGTGTTGACCTCCCCGTAGAGGCTTTCGAGTTCGGAGACGCTGGTGATGATATGGGACATGATTCGAGGCCTGTTTGCACCGCTAGGCATAAGCCCTTCCGGCGCCCAGTCCAGGAGGTGTGATTTGACATTCGCGGGCGCGGCTGCACCTGCATAGCCGAGGCAGGATCGCGACCGTCATCCCAGATGAAGCAGCCCCCGAAACGACCCGGATCCGAGGCGGCCCCGTTCGAGGCCGCGATTCCCTGGCGCGAGATCCGCCTCGGCACGGGGCTCGTGCTCGCCACCTTCCTGCTCACCCATTTCAGCAACCATGCCCTGGGCCTCGTCTCCGTCGAGGCGATGGAGGCGGGGCGCGCCTGGTTCAACCGGCTGTGGCGCAACCCGGTCGGCACGATCCTGCTCTACGGCTCCGTCCTGCTGCATTTCGGGCTGGCCCTGCAGGCGCTCTACCGCCGCCGCACCCTGCGCATGCCGCTGCGGGAGGCGGCGCAGCTCACCCTGGGCCTGAGCCTGCCCTTCCTCCTCGTCGCCCATGTGACGGGGACCCGGATCGAATGGGCGCTTACCGGCCACGATTCGGGCTATCCGGAGGTGGTGCGCAATCTCTGGCTTCTGAGCCCGGGAGCCGGAGCCCGGCAGGCGGCGGTTCTGGTCGTCGCCTGGCTGCACGGATGCCTGGGCCTTTACTTCTGGCTGCGCCCGAAACCCTGGTTTCCCATCTACGCGCTCACCCTCTACACGGGGGCTCTGCTGGTGCCGGTCCTGGCGCTCATCGGCTTCGCCGAGGCCGGGCAGGAGATCGCCGCCGCGCCGGAGCGCTTCGCCGTTCCGGCCGTGCCCGTCTCCGACCGGCTGCCCGCGATCGCCCAGGGGCTTTATGCGTTCTTCGGCGGGCTTCTCGCGGGAACGCTGCTCGCCCGCCTGGTGCGCCGCCTGCCGTTCTGGTCCCGGCGGATCCGGATCTCCTATCCCAACAATCAGGCCGCCACGGTGCCCCTGGGCTTCAGCGTCCTGGAGGCGAGCCGCACGATCGGCATCCCCCACCTGTCGGTCTGCGGCGGTCGCGGCCGCTGCTCCACCTGCCGGGTGCGCGTGATCGAGGGGCTCGAGGATCAGCCGCCGCCGACGGCCCAGGAGCGCGGAACGCTGGCGCGCATCAAGGCAGGACCCAACGTGAGGCTCGCCTGCCAGCTCAGGCCCACCCACGACCTCGCGGTGGTGCCGATTCTCTCCACGGGGCGCAACGGGGTCGGATCGCTCCTGCGCGGCGGCCGCGCCCAGGGGCAGGAGAGGGAGGTCGCGGTGCTGTTCTGCGACCTGCGCGGCTTCACCGGCCTCACCGAGAAGCGTCTGCCCTTCGACACGGTGTTCATCCTCAACCGCTACTTCGAGACGGTGGGCGAGGCGGTGGAGGATGCGGGCGGGCATATCGACAAGTTCATCGGCGACGGGGTGCTCGCCCTCTTCGGCCTGCGCACCACCCCGCAGGAGGCGGCCCGCCAGGCGCTGGATGCGGCGCTCCGGATCAGGGCGGGGCTCGCCCGCCTCAACGAGGATTACGCCAGCGAGTTCGAGCAGCCCCTGCGCATCGCCATGGCGCTGCACGCGGGCCCCGCCATCATCGGCCAGATGGGCTACGGCCAGGCCACCAGCCTCACGGCGGTGGGCGACACCATCAATGCGGCCAGCCGCCTGGAGGGCCTGGCCAAGGAGCTCGACGCCGAGCTCGTGATCTCCGAGGACCTCGCCACCCGCGCCGGCCTCGACCTCTCCGGCCACAGCCGCCAGATCGTCCCCATCCGCGGCCGGGCCGCACCCTTGGGGAGCTGGATCATTCCGGAGGTGGGGAGCCTCGTGCGGTGATCACCAGCGACATCTCATTGGAGCAAAGAAAAAGGCGCGGCCGGAGCCGCGCCTTTTCTGTTCGTAGTCAGGCTAAAAGCCAGTTACTCGCCCGCCGCCTGCTTCTGCTGGTCGCGCTGGGCACGCTCGGCGTCGCGTTCGGCCTTGAGCTGCTCGGTGATGTCCTCGCCAGTTTCCTGGTTGACCACCTTCATGGAGAGGCGGACCTTGCCGCGCTCGTCCATGCCCAAAAACTTCACCTTCACCTTGTCGCCTTCCTTGACCACGTCCGTGACCTTGGCGACGCGGTTCCTGGCGAGCTCCGAGATGTGCACGAGGCCGTCGCGGGAACCGAAGAAGTTCACGAAGGCGCCGAACTCCATCACCTTCACCACGGTGCCGTCGTAGATCACGCCCACTTCCGGCTCCGCCACGATGGAGCGGATCCAGTTGTAGGCGGCCTTGATCGACTTGCCGTCGGCGGAGGCGATCTTGATGAGGCCGTCGTCGTTGATGTCGATCTTGGCGCCGGTCTTCTCCACGATCTCGCGGATGACCTTGCCGCCCGAGCCGATGACCTCGCGGATCTTGTCGACCGGGATCTGCATCGTCTCGATGCGCGGGGCATGCTCGCCGAGCTCGGCGCGCGGGGCGGTGAGGGCCTTGTTCATCTCGGCGAGGATGTGCGTGCGGCCGGCCTGAGCCTGCTCGAGCGCGACGCGCATGATCTCTTCCGTGATGCCGGCGATCTTGATGTCCATCTGGAGCGAGGTGATGCCCTGCTCCGTTCCGGCCACCTTGAAGTCCATGTCGCCGAGGTGGTCCTCGTCGCCGAGGATGTCGGACAGGACCGCGAAGCGCTCACCCTCGAGGATGAGGCCCATGGCGATGCCCGCCACCGGACGGCGCAGGGGCACGCCCGCATCCATCAGCGCCAGCGAGGCGCCGCAGACCGTGGCCATGGAGGAGGAGCCGTTCGACTCGGTGATCTCCGACACGACGCGGATCGTGTAGGGGAACTCGTGCGCGGCCGGCAGCATCGGGTGGATGGCGCGCCAGGCGAGCTTGCCGTGGCCGATCTCGCGGCGGCCGGGCGAGCCCATGCGGCCCGTCTCGCCCACGGAATAGGGCGGGAAGTTGTAGTGCAGCAGGAAGGTCTCCTTGCGGGTGCCCTCAAGCTCGTCGATGAACTGCTCGTCCTCGCCGGTGCCGAGCGTGGTCACCACGAGAGCCTGCGTCTCGCCGCGGGTGAACACGGCCGAGCCGTGGGTGCGCGGCAGGACGCCGACTTCCGCCAGGATCGGGCGGACGGTCTTGAGGTCGCGGCCGTCGATGCGCTTGCCCTCGTCGAGGATGTTCCAGCGCACCACCTTGGCCTGGGCCTCCTTGAACACGGCCTTCACCTGCTCCGGATCGAACTTCGGCTCGCCGTCGGGGGGAAGAAGCTCGGCCATCACCTTCGCCTTCACGGCGTCGACGGCGGCGTAGCGGTCCTGCTTCCGGGTGATCTTGTAGGCCTCGCGCAGGTCCTTCTCGGCGATGGCGAGAACGGCCTTCTCCACCTCGGACATGTCGGCCGGCTGGTAGTCGCGCGGCTCCTTGGCGGCCTTCTCGGCGAGGCGGATGATGGCCTCGATCACCGGCTGGAAGTGCTTGTGGCCGAACATCACGGCGCCGAGCATCACGTCCTCGGGCAGTTCCTTCGCCTCGGACTCGACCATCAGCACGGCATCGGTCGTGCCGGCGACCACGAGGTCGAGGGAGGATTGCTCCATCTCCTGCAGCGGCGGGTTCAGCTTGTACTGGCCGTTGATGTAGCCGACGCGGGCGGCGCCCACCGGGCCCATGAAGGGCACGCCGGAGAGGGTGAGGGCGGCAGACGCCGCCACCATGGCGACGACGTCCGGGTCGTTCTCGAGATCGTGCGAGAGCACGGTCACGACGACCTGCGTGTCGTTGCGGTAGCCCTCGACGAAGAGGGGGCGGATCGGGCGGTCGATGAGGCGGGAGACCAGGGTCTCCTTCTCGGTCGGACGGCCCTCGCGCTTGAAGTAGCCGCCCGGGATGCGGCCGGCGGCGTAGGCGCGCTCCTGGTAGTTCACCGTGAGCGGGAAGAAGTCGACGCCGGGCTTCGGCTCCTTGGCCGAGACGACGGTGGCGAGGACGGTGGTCTCGCCGTAGGAGGCGACGACGGCGCCGTCGGCCTGGCGGGCCATCTTGCCCGTTTCGAGCACGAGCTTGCGCCCGGCCCAGATCAGTTCTTCGCGTTGGATATCGAACATAGGTTCAGTCTTTCATGACAGCCGAGGCGGGGCCCGATGCCATGAGCAAGACGGCAAGAGGCTCCGCGGCAGGGCATGCCCGCCTGGTGAAGCCTCTTGCGATCCTGCCATGGTCATCGCGTCTGCCGCCTCCTTCGTAAAAACACCGTGGCCTTGTGGCCCGTACCGGTGTGGAGGCCGTCCGGAGCCGGGCTCCGGACGGAAGTTCTTTCACGAAAAGCTTAGCGGCGGATGCCGAGCTTCTCGATCAGCGTGCGGTAGCGACCCTCGTCCTTCTTCTTCAGGTAGTCGAGGAGCGAGCGGCGCTGCGACACCAGCTTCAGGAGGCCACGACGGGAATGGTTGTCCTTCGTGTGGGTCTTGAAGTGGCCGGTCAGGTTGTTGATCCGCTCGGTGAGAATGGCGACCTGCACCTCGGGGGAGCCGGTATCGCCAGCCTTCTGGGCGAATTCCTTGACAAGCGCGGTCTTGCGCTCAGCCGTGATCGACATCGTCAGTCCTTTCAGGTTGGTGTGTTGTGTAAGACCGTGGGCTTCAAGGAGCCTCGGGTCCGCTCGTCCGGAAGGGCCGGGCCGGGATGTCGTCCAGCGCGGTCCGAACCCGGACGCGTCTTCTTCGAGGGATCAGGCCTTCGAAGAGATGGCGCACCATACACGAAATGCGGTGAAGTGCCAGAGAAATCGTTTTTCCCAAGCGGAGCAATAGGATGCGCCGCTTGCGACAAACGCGGGCGGAACAAGTCTTCCGGGTTGCGGTTGGTGAACCGGAGACCCCCAAGATAGGAAGCCCCATCATGACTGCCACCACCGGCATGGCCGACCTGACGTCCTCCGAGGACATCCGCAACATCTTCATCACCGGCCTGGAAAACGCTCACGCCCTCGAGAAGCAGGCCATCCAGCTCATGGAGCGGCAGGTCGAGCGGTTCGAAAACTATCCGGAGATGTCCGACCTGCTGCGCCGGCACATCACCGAGACGGAAGGGCAGATCCGCCGCCTCGACGAGGCTCTGCACAGCTTCGGTGCGGATCGCTCGATCCTGAAGGACATGGCCACCCAGTTCATGGCCAATCTGGCCGCCGTCGGCCACATGCCGATGGCCGACGAGGTTCTGAAAAACACCTTCGCCAACCACGCCTTCGAGAATTTCGAGATCGCGTCCTACAAGTCCCTCATCGCCATGGCCGAAGCCTCCGGGAACCAGAAGTTCGTCCCGGCTCTCCAGGAGTCGCTGCGCGAGGAGGAGAAGACTGCCCAGGCGGTTTACGACCTGATCGTGCCGATCACCCAGAAGTTCCTGACGCGCTCGGCGCAGGGCCTGAAGGCCGACCGGTAAGATCCGATGCAGTCATCCCGGACGGCGCAAGCCGATCCGGGATCGCCGGACGGGAAAGGCGCTGGATTCGTGAAACGGTCCCGGGTTCCGCCGTCGCGACCCCGGGATGACGCGTTTATCCGCCCAGGTTGAACACCCGGTGCGGCACCAATTCGCCGCGCTCCACGTCGCCCACGGCGATGAGAACGCCGTTGCAGGTGGCATAGACCTTGCCCGACAGCGGCGCCTCGCGTCCGCGCAGGATGATGGACTGCCCGCGCATGAGGCGCCCGGCCATGTCGCGGCTGACCGGGATGGACGGGATCTCGCTCAAGGCCGCCTCCACGGGGCGCAGGGCCGCCGGATCGGTGGCGAGATCCTCCACCGTCACCGCCTCCTGCTCCGTGAAGGGGCCGACACGGGTGCGCCGCAGCGCCGCGATGTGGCCGAGGCAGCCCAAGGTTCGGCCGAGGTCGCGGGCGATGGCCCGCACATAGGTGCCCTTGCCGCAATCGGCCTCGATCACCGAGCGGTTGCCGTCGTGATGGACGAGGGTGAGCCGGTCGATCTGCACCGTGCGCGGCTGCAGCTCCACCGCCTCGCCGTCGCGGGCGAGGTCATAGGCGCGCTCGCCGGCGATCTTGATGGCGGAAAAGCGCGGCGGCACCTGCTGCACCTGGCCGGTGAATCGGGGCAGGAGGGCCTCGATCTCGGCCGGGTCGGGCAGCCGATCCGTGCGCTCGACCACCTCGCCCTCGGTGTCGTCCGTGGTGGTCTCCGCGCCCCAGGCCACGGTGAACACGTAGGACTTGCGCCCATCCATGACGAAGGGAACGGTCTTGGTGGCCTCGCCGAGCGCGATGGGCAGGATGCCGGAAGCGAGCGGGTCGAGGGTGCCGGCATGCCCCGCTTTCTTGGCGGAGAGGCTGCGCTTGACCACCGCCACCGCATGGGTCGAGGTCAGGCCGACCCCCTTGTCGAGGATGATCCAGCCGTTGACGTCGCGCTTCTTCGGGCGGTCGCCGTGCGGCCTCCGCTGCGGGCGTTCTTCGCTCATGGCTCTTACTCGTTGTCGTCGTCGGAGATGTCGGAGGCGGGCTTGAGCGTATCGCGCGCCACGCGCTCGGAGCGCAGCAGCGCGTCGATGCGGGCCGCCTCGTCGAAGCTCTCGTCGCGGCGGAAGCGCAGGTCGGGGGCAAACTTCAGGTTCACCCGGCGGGCGACCTCCTGGCGCAGCACCTTCTTGTTCTTCTCGAGCGCCTTGAGCACCGCCGCCTCGTCCCGGCCACCGAGGGGCATGACGTAAGCCGTGGCGAGCTTGAGATCCGGCGACATGCGCACCTCGGGGATGGTGATGACGTTCTTCGTCAGCACGTCGTCCTGCAGGTCGCCGCGGGAGAGAACCTCGGCCAGTGCGTGGCGCACGAGCTCGGCCACGCGCTGCTGGCGCTGGGAGGGTCCGGTGGTCTGTTCGAAACGTTTGGCCATTGTCTTGTCTCCGGGGTTGGACCGGATCGTTCAAAAGGGATCATGGCCGGGAATGACCCGGCCATGATGGATGTTCCAGACGGTTGGATGGAAGCGGCTTACAGCGACCGCTTCACCTCTTCCACGCGGTAGCACTCGATGAGGTCGCCGACGCGCATGTCCTGGTAGTTCTCGAAGGACATGCCGCATTCCTGACCCGAGGTGACCTCGCGGGCGTCGTCCTTGAAGCGCTTGAGCTGGGACAGCCTGCCTTCGTGGATCACCACGTTGTCGCGGATGAGGCGCACATGGGCGCCGCGCTGGACCACGCCGTCGAGGACGCGGCAGCCGGCGATCTTGCCCACCTTGGACACGTTGAACACCTCGAGCACCTGCGCCTCGCCGAGACGCTCCTCGCGCAGCGTCGGCGCGAGCAGGCCGGACATGGCCGCCTTCACGTCATCCACGAGGTCGTAGATGATGTTGTAGTAGCGGATCTCGATGCCGGCACGCTCGGCCGCCTCGCGCGCTTCCTTGTGGGCGCGCACGTTGAAGGCGAGGATGATGGCGCCGGACGCTTCCGCGAGGGTCACGTCCGATTCCGAGATGCCGCCGACGCCGGCCTGGACGATGCGGGCTGCGACTTCCTCGTTGCCCACCTTCTCGAGGGCGCCGACGATCGCTTCCGCCGAGCCCTGCACGTCGGCCCGGACCACGAGCGGGAACTCCTTGCGGCCCGCTCCGGCCTTGAGGTCGCGCATCATGTCGGCGAGCGTGCGTCCGGCCGAGCCCATGCGGGCCGCCTGACGCTCGCGCTTCTGGCGGGCGCGGTACTCGGTGATCTCGCGGGCGCGGGCCTCGGACTCGACCACCGCGACACGGTCGCCGGCCTCGGGCGTGCCGTTGAAGCCGAGCACCTCGACGGGGACCGAGGGACCGGCCTCCTTCACGGCGGCGCCGAGATCGTTGATCAGGGCGCGCACGCGACCCCATTCGGCGCCGGCCACCACGATGTCGCCGGTCCTGAGGGTGCCGCGCTGGACGAGCACGGTGGCCACGGGGCCGCGGCCGCGATCGAGCTTCGCCTCGATGACGGTGCCTTCGGCCGAGCGCTCCGGGTTGGCCTTGAGATCCAGGATCTCGGCCTGGAGCTGCAGGCCCTCGAGCAGGCTGTCGAGGCCCTGGCCGGTCTTGGCCGAGACCTCGAACTCGAGGGTCTCGCCGCCCATGGATTCCACGACGATGGAGTGCTGCAGCAGCTCGGTGCGCACCCGCTGCGGGTTCGCGTCGGGCTTGTCCACCTTGTTGATCGCCACGATCAGCGGCACGCCGGCCGCCTGCGCGTGGTTGATCGCCTCGATGGTCTGCGGCATGACGCCGTCATCCGCCGCCACCACGAGCACGACGATGTCCGTCACCTTGGCGCCGCGGGCGCGCATGGCGGTGAAGGCGGCGTGGCCGGGGGTGTCGATGAAGGTGATCTTGCCGCCGAGCGGCGAGGTCACCTGGTAGGCGCCGATATGCTGCGTGATGCCGCCGGCCTCGCCGGAGACCACGTTGGTCTTGCGGATCGCGTCGAGCAGCGAGGTCTTGCCGTGGTCGACGTGGCCCATGATGGTCACGACCGGAGGCCGCGCCTCGAGATTCTCGTCCGTGTCCGGGGTGTCGAAGAGGCCCTCCTCGACGTCCGATTCCGCGACGCGCTTCACCGTGTGGCCGAGCTCCTCCGCGACGAGCTGCGCGGTATCGGCATCGATCACGTCGGTGATCTTGTGCATCTGTCCCTGCTTCATCAGGAACTTGATCACGTCGACGGCACGCTCCGACATGCGGTTGGCGAGCTCCTGGATGGTGATCGTCTCCGGAATCGTCACCTCGCGGGCGATCTTTTCCTTCTGCTCCACCTGGCGGTGGCCCATGAGGCGCTGGTTGCGGCGGCGGAAGGCGGCGAGCGAGCGGGTCCGCTCCTCGTCGCCGGCCAGCGCGTTGGTCAGGGTCAGGCGGCCGCGGCGCTTTTCCTCGCCGGGAGCGGCCTTGGGCGCCTTCGGCACGGCCGCGGGCTTGGCCGCGACGCCGGAACGCCGGGCGCGCACGCCCTCCTCGTCATCGACCTCGACGGCGCGGGCCGCGACAGGGGCGGCGGTGCGGGTCTTGGGCTTGGCCGTCTCCGGATCGGGGACGACCGGCGCGGCCGGGCGCGCCATGTGGTTCAGGCTCGGCGGACGGCCGCCGGAGGTGCCGACGCCGGGGCGGAATCCACCCGTGCGGGGACCGTCCGAGCGCGGGCCGGCGGGACGCGGACCGTCGGAGCGGGGCGGGCGCGGACCCTCGAAGCGGCCGCCCTCCGGACGCGGAGCGCCGGTGCGGGCTGCGGGGGCGGCACCCGGCGCGGGGCGCGGGGCGGCCTCCTCGCCCAGGCGGCGGCGGGCCTCGTCCTCGGCGCGGCGCTTGCGCTCCTCGTCCTGGCGGCGACGCTCCTCCTCCTCGCGCTTGCGCGCTTCGGCGGCTTCGCGCTCCTTGGCCTCGGCGGCCTCGCGCTCGGCGCGGCGGGCGGCTTCCTCGGCCTGGCGGCGGCGCTCTTCCTCGTCGCGGCGGCGGGCATCCGCAAGGGCGTTCAGGCGCGCATCGCGCTCCTGCTCGGACAGGGTCTGCAGCACCATGCCGCCGGAGCGGGGGGTGTTGGGGGCAGGCCGCTGCGGGCGGGCGCCCTGAGCGGGCGCCGCCGGCTTCGGCGCGGCGGCCGGGGCTGGCTTAGGCGCAGCCGCGGAGCCTGCCGCCTGCTGCGGCGCGGACCTGTCTTCCTTGGGCGCGCCGGGGCCAACGGCAGGGCGACGCTTCACCGTCTCCACCACGACCGACTTGGACCGGCCGTGGGAGAAGCTTTGGCGCACCACGCCCTGTTCGACGGGGCGCTTCAGAGACAGCGTCTTGGACGACACATGAAGAGTCTTGTCGCCCTGGTTTTTCGTATCGGTCATTCCGCCTCAGTTCCTGCGGGTTTCATAGTCTTGGGTTCGCCGGTCTCGTTTCCGAGGCCAGTTTGATCGGCCTCGATGCCGCGATAGGAGCGGTAACGATGCCAGCGGTTCAGAAAGCCGTCGCTCCCAGCGCCCGCGACGAGGGCAGCATGTATCACATGTGACCGGCCCAATGCCAAATCCAATTCGTCGTTGGACAGCTCTTGAATGACCGGAAAGCCTGATATTGCCTCGCCGAGGCGTTTTCGCAACTGGTTCGCCAATTTTCTTCGCCCATCTTCCGCCGCCTCTGCGGCATGAATAAGGGCGACGACGGGTTTGCCCGCCAAGGCGGCCTCCACCTTGTGGAAGCCCGTGATCACGGCGCCCGCCTTGTTGGCGAGCGCCAGGCCCTGGCGCATGTCGTCCCGGAGAAGGCGCTCGATATCCTCGCCCAGGGTCTCCGGAGCCCTGGCCTCGGCCTTGAAGGCGCGGGAGAAGAGGCGACGTTTGGCCGCCTCTTCCACCATGCCGCGGCGGGCCGTGACCCAGACGCCCCGGCCCGGCAGCTTGTGCCGGAGGTCGGGCACCACCTGGCCGTCCGGCCCGAGGACGAAGCGGATCAGGCCCGCGGGGCTTCGAGCCTCGCGGGTGACGATGCAGGTGCGCTCCGGTTCATGCCGCGGCACAGGTCCTGACCTCGCTTCCTCATGGCCGTTTTAGGACGGCTGAGCCTCGGTCTCGGCCTCTTCGGCCGATCCCTCGGTCTCCACGGTTTCCTCGGGCTGCTCGATCCAGCCGGCCTTCACGCGGGCTGCCATGACCATGGCCTCCGCCTCGGCGCGGGACAGGTCGAAGCCGTCGAGAGCCCCCTTGTAGCGGGTGGCCTCGGGGCCGCGGCCCTCCGTCCAGCCGACGAGATCGTCGGTGGCGCAGCCGGCCAGGTCCTCGACGGACTTGATGTCGTTCTCGCCGAAGGCCACCAGCATGGCGGTGGTGACGCCGTCGATCTCCTTCAGCTCGTCGGCAACGCCGAGCTCCTTGCGCCGGGCCTCGTTCTCGGCCTCGATGCGGGCGAGATAATCCTGGGCGCGGCTCTGGATCTCGGCGGCGGTGTCCTCGTCGAAGCCCTCGATGGAGGCGAGCTCGGAGGCATCCACATAGGCGATCTCCTCGACCGAGCGGAAGCCCTCGGAGGCGAGGAGCTGGCCCACCACCTCGTCCACGTCGAGCGCGCTCATGAACAGGTCGGTGCGCTCGGCGAACTCCTTCTGACGGCGCTCGGATTCCTCGGCCTCGGTGAGGATGTCGATGTCCCAGCCGGTGAGCTGCGAGGCGAGGCGCACGTTCTGGCCGCGGCGGCCGATGGCCAGCGAGAGCTGGTCGTTGGGCACCACCACCTCGATGCGGTCGGCCTCCTCGTCGAGCACCACCTTGACCACCTCGGCGGGCTGGAGCGCGTTGACGATGAAGGTCGCCTGGTCGGGGGACCAGGGAATGATGTCGATCTTCTCGCCCTGGAGCTCGCCCACCACCGCCTGGACGCGGGAGCCGCGCATGCCGACGCAGGCACCCACGGGATCGATGGAGGAATCGCGCGAGGTCACGGCGATCTTGGCGCGGGAGCCCGGATCGCGGGCCACGGCCTGCACGGTGACGATGCCGTCGTAGATCTCCGGCACCTCGGAGGCAAAGAGCTTCGCCATGAACTGCGGATGGGTGCGCGACAGGAAGATCTGCGGCCCGCGCGCCTCGCGGCGCACGTCGAAGAGATAGGCGCGGATGCGGTCGCCGGGGCGGAAGGTCTCGCGGGGGATGAGCTCGTCGCGGCGGATGATCGCCTCGCCGCGGCCGAGATCCACGATCACGTTGCCGTACTCGACGCGCTTGACCGCGCCGTTCACGATCTCGCCGATGCGGTCCTTGTACTCCTGGTACTGGCGGTCGCGCTCGGCGTCGCGCACCTTCTGCACGATCACCTGCTTGGCGGACTGCGCCGCGATGCGGCCGAAGTCGAAGGGCGGCAGGGTGTCGGCGATCACGTCGCCCACCTGGGCGGCCGGGTTGTGGCGGGTGCGGGCCTCGGAGAGGCTGATCTCGCGGGAATCGTTCTCCACGGCGCCGTCCTCGACCACCAGGAGGTGGCGCGCCAGGCGCAGCTCGCCGGTCTTCGGGTGGATCTCCGCATGGATGTCGGTTTCCGCGCCGTAGCGGGACCGGGCCGCCTTGGCGATGGCGTCCGCCATGGCGTCGAGAACGATCTGCTTGTCGATCACCTTCTCGCGGGCGACCGCATCGGCGATCTGCAAGAGTTCAAGCCTGTTGGCGCTGATAGCCATCGAGGTCGCTCCTTAATTCGGTTTCGTCTGGTCGGACGGGTCCTGCGCCTCGTCCGGCGCGTCCACCACGTCCGTGTCTTCATCAAGCTCGTCCGTGGTCGGCGCCGTTCCCCGGCGCAGCGATTCACGGATCAACTCGTCGGTCAGCACGAGGTGAGCCTCGCCCACATCCGCCAGGGGAACGCGGGCGATGGGCTCCAGGCCCTCCTTCACGTCGGGCAGCTCGATCGTGAGCATCCCGTTCTCCACGCCCCGGAGCAGCCCCCGGAAGCGCTTGCGGCCCTCGACCGGAACGGCCATCTCCACCTTCGCCTCGTAGCCGCTCCAGCGCTCGAAGTCGCTGCTGCGCACCAGCGGGCGGTCGATTCCCGGCGAGGAGATCTCGAGATGATACGCCCGGTCGATGGGATCCTCGAGGTCGAGCACCGGCGAGATCGCCCGGCTCACGGTCTCGCAGTCGCTCACCGACATGGTGCCGTCCGGCCGCTCGGCCATGATCTGCACGGTGCAGCCGTTGGCGCCGGTGACCCGCACCCGCACGAGGTTGAAGCCCAGATCCTCGATCACCGGCTCGACGATGGCCGCCACCCGGGCGGCGACGCCGCTCTCCGTGATCAGCCGTTTGTCGCGTTCGTTTGTCATGGCTCTCCGCACGCTCCGGCGTTCAAGGCAATAAAAAAGAGCGGACCCGGTGGGGCCCACTCTCGACCAGCAGCTTGACGCTGCAACCAGAGCTGACGACGCAGATATACCGATTCAAGCCGAAAATTGCAAGAGTTCTGAAACCGGACCGGACCGGCGGCGGATCCGTTCCGGTCCGACAGGCTCGGGGGCCGCCTCCGGAAAGCTCCGCAATCGCGGCCCAGCTTGGTCTGTGCTAGACAGGCGCGGTCTTTGGGAGTCGTGTCGTGAAGCTGTCCCGCCTGCTCCTTCTCGCGGCCGTGCTGCTGGCAGCCGGAGCGGCCGCCTGGCGCTTCAGCCGGCCGCAGGAGGTTGCCCTCGCGGCGCCCAGGCGCGGCGAGGCGGCCGAGATCGTCTATGCCACGGGCACGGTCGAGCCGCGCATCTGGGCCAAGGTCACGCCGCTCCTGCGCGAGCGCATCGTGGAGCTGTGCAACTGCGAGGGCGAGGCGGTGGAGCGCGGCGCCGTGCTCGCCCGCCTCGACAGCCGCCAGGCGGAGGCCGCCCTCGCCGAGCTGCGCGCCCGCCAGAAATTCACCGCCGCGGAATACGAACGGATCGCCGCCCTCGTGGAGCGCCGGGTCGCCAGCGAGCAGGCCCTCGACCGGGCCCGCAGCGAGCTCGGCCAGATCCAGGCCCTGCTCGCCGGCCAGGAGACGCGGCTCGAATCCTACGTGCTGCGGGCTCCGGTGAGCGGCATCGTCCTGCGCCAGGACGGCGAGGTGGGGGAGGTGGCCGAGCCCGGCACGGTGCTGTTCTGGGTCGGCGAGCCCAAGCCCCTGCAGGTGGAGGCGGAGGTGAACGAGGAGGACATCCCCCGCGTCGCCGTGGGCCAGCGCGCCGTGCTCAAGGCCGACGCCTTTCCCGACCGGACGCTCGAGGCGAAGGTCGATTCGATCACGCCGAAGGGCGATCCGGTGGCCAAGACCTACCGGGTCCACCTGTCCCTGCCGGCGGACACGCCGCTGCGGATCGGCATGACGGTGGAGGTGAACGTGATCGCCCGCATCGTTGCCGATGCGCTCCTCGTGCCCACGGGCGCGCTGCGCGGCAGCGCCCTCTTCGTGGCGCAGGACGGGATCGCCCGCAGGCGCGAGGTGAAGCTGGGCATCCGCGGCGCCGGCAGCACCCAGATCCTGGAGGGGCTGAGCGAGGCCGAGCGGGTGATCGCCCCCTTCCCGGACGATCTCGCCGACGGGGCGAGGGTCGCGGAGAGGCGGGGCTAGCATGCGCCTCATCCTCGAACTCGCCCTCACCCACATCGCCGGGCGCGGCCGGCAGACCGTGGTGGCGATCCTGGGGGTGGCGCTGGGAGTCGGCTTCTCCATCGCCATGGCGGCCCTGATGCAGGGCACGGAAAAGGACTTCATCGCCCAGCTCGTCGACACCATGCCGCACGTGCAGATCACCGACGAGCGCCGCACCGCCCGGCGCCAGCCGGCGGAGGATCTCTTCGCCGCGGCCCAGTTCGAGGGCCTGCGGCCCAAGGAGGACCGGCGCGGCATCCTCAACCCCGCCGCCGCCTTCGCCTCCCTCCGTTCCTGGGTGCCGGGGCGCATGGCCCAGAGCCTGCGCACGCAGGGCGTGGTGCGCTATGCGGGACGGGACCTGGGGGTGTCCATCGTCGGCATCGAGCCCGAGATCGAGGCCCAGGTGTCGTCGGTGGCCGCGGATTTCGTCCAGGGCAGCTTCGATGCCCTGCGCGCCGGGGGCAACAACATCATCGTCGGCGACGGGCTGGCCCGGAGGCTCGGCGCCACGGTCGGCACCACGATCCAGGTGGTGGCCCCCACGGGGCAGTCGCGCAGCTTCCGGATCGTCGGGCTCTTCCACACGGGCAACACCGCCCGCGACGAGGGCGAGACCTACGTGCTCCTGAAAAGCGCCCAGATCCTCTCAGAGCGGCCCAACGCGATCAACGACATCCGCCTGCGCCTGGACGATCCGAACGCTGCGCTCCGCGTGGCCCGGCAGGCGGAGGCCGAGCTCGGCTACAAGGCCGTGCCCTGGCAGGAGGCGAACGAATCGCTCCTGGAGGCCCTCGTGGTGCGCAACGTGGTCATGTACACGGTCGTGGGCGCGATCCTGCTGGTGGCCGGCTTCGGCATCTTCAACATCATCTCCACCATCACCCACGAGAAGGCGCGAGACATCGCGATCCTGAAATCGCTGGGCTTCACGCAAGGAAACATGCGCCGGCTGTTCCTGGTCGAGGGGCTGGCGCTCGGCCTGGCCGGCTCCCTGGTCGGCTGGCTCGTGGGCTTTCTCCTGTGCTTCGCCCTCTCCCAGGTGGAGTTCAGGCTCTCGGGCGCGGGGGTGGGACGCGAGCTGACCCGCCTGCCCCTGTTCTGGAGCCCCTGGCACTACGCCATCGCCTCGGCCTTCGCGCTGATCTCCTCGGGCGTGGCCGGCTACCTGCCGGCGCGGCAGGCGGCGCGGCTCAACCCGGTCGACATCATCCGGGGGGCCACATGAGCGCACTGATCGAGGCGGAGCATCTCACCCGCATCCTGCCCGCCACCGTGCCGGTGACCCTGGTGCGGGACGTGTCGCTCACCGTGGGCGAGCGGGAATTCATCGCGATCACCGGGCCATCCGGCTCCGGCAAGTCGTCGCTCCTCTACCTCCTCGGGCTCCTCGACCGCCCGACGGGCGGGACTTTGCGCATCGCCGGGCAGGACACCTCCGCCATGGACGACGATGCCCTTGCGCGCCTGCGGCTCGAGATGCTGGGCTTCGTGTTCCAGTTCCACTTCCTGCTGCCCGAGTTCACGGTTTCGGAGAACGTGCAGCTGCCCATGCGCAAGGCGGGCCGCCTCTCCGCGCGGGAGATGCGGGAGCGCGCCGCGGGCCTCCTGGAGGAGCTGGGCCTGGCCGGCCATCTCGACAAGCGGCCTGATCAGCTCTCCGGCGGCCAGCGCCAGCGGGTGGCGGTGGCCCGCGCGCTCGCCAACGATCCCCATGTGGTGCTCGCCGACGAGCCGACCGGCAGCCTCGACAGCAAGAGCTCGGAGCAGGTGTTCCAGATCCTCCGCGACCTCGTGAGGAAGCGCGGCAAGACGGTGATCGCGGTCACCCACGACATGGACATCGCGGCCCGCGCGGACCGGCGCATTCACCTCGTCGACGGCGGGGTGGTGAGCGACGAGCGTGCCGCTCCGGCAGCGGTTTAGAATTCAGACGCGCACGAAGGTCAGGTAGCTCGGCACGCGGCCTTCGCGGATCGCCTTGGCCTCGTAGCGGGTGCCCGGCCAACCGTCATAGGGCTTGCGCCAGTCGTCGGCGCGGGTCGCGGTCCAGCGGAAATGCGAGGAGCGCAGGGCCCGGGCGAGCACCCAGCCGATGTAATCGTCGATGTCGCTGGCGAACCGCAGCTCGCCGCCCGGCTTCATCACGCGGGCGAGCATGGCGAGCATCTCGTCCGAGACGAGGCGGCGCTTGCGCTGCCGGCGCTTCGGCCAGGGGTCGGGATAGAGGATGTAGACCCGGTCGAAGGAGGCGTCGGGAAGGGCGGGCAGGAGCTTGGTGACGTCGTCGTCCCAGACGCGGATGTTGTCGAGGCTTTCCTGCTGGACCGTGGCGAGGAGCTTCGCCATCCCGTTCACGAAGGGCTCGCAGCCGACGAAGTTCACGTCCCGGCGCGTGCGGGCCTGGGCGGCGAGATGCTCGCCGCCGCCGAAGCCGATCTCGAGCCAGGTTTCCCGCGCAGCCGGATTGGCGAACTGACCGGGCAGGTCGCTCCCCGGGGCCACGCGGATCGCAGGGAGCAGGGTGTGGACGAGTTCGTCCTGTCCGGCGCGAAGCTTCTTGCCCTTCCGGCGCCCGAAGAATGCGCCGGCGCGTTCCGAGGCTTCGCTCATGGGACAAATGCTCCTCAAGTCAGCACGATCTGCTCGAATGGCCGGTGCTCATCACGTCGGCTGATGCATTGAGAGCCGATTCTCCTTACGGGGAACCGGCTCTTTGCGTCGGATTACAGGAGCGCCGAATTGCATTCGGCCCGCCGAAGCGGCTCTTAGCGGAACGCCGCCTTGAGGCGGTCGGCGAGGTCCGTGCGCTCCCAGGAGAAGCCGCCATCCGCATCGGGCTTGCGGCCGAAATGGCCATAGGCCGCGGTGCGGGCGTAGATCGGCTTGTTGAGGCCCAGATGCGTGCGGATGCCGCGGGGCGAGAGGTCCATGACGTCCATGAGCACCGCCTCGAGCTTGCCCTCGTCCACCTTGCCGGTGCCGTGGAGGTCCACGTAGATCGACAGGGGCTTGGCCACGCCGATGGCGTAGGAGAGCTGCAGGGTGCAGTTGTCGGCGAGGCCCGCTGCCACCACGTTCTTGGCGAGGTAGCGCGCGGCATAGGCCGCCGAGCGGTCCACCTTGGTGGGGTCCTTGCCGGAGAAGGCGCCGCCGCCATGGGGAGCCGCGCCGCCATAGGTGTCGACGATGATCTTGCGGCCGGTCAGCCCGCAATCGCCGTCCGGTCCGCCGATCACGAACTTGCCGGTGGGATTCACGTGCCAGATGGTGTCGGGCGAGATCCAGCCCTCGGGCAGGGTCTGACGGATGGTGGGCTCGACGATGGCGCGCACGTCGTCCGAGGAGAGGTTCTCGTCCAGGTGCTGGGTCGAGAGCACGATCTGGGTGGCGGCCACCGGCCGGCCGTTCTCGTAGCGCACCGTGACCTGGCTCTTGGCATCCGGGCCGAGCTTGGCGGCGTCGCCCACCTTCCCTTTACGGGCGGCGGTGAGGTTCTCGAGGATCTTGTGGGCGTAGTAGATCGGCGCCGGCATCAGCTCGGGCGTCTCGTTGCAGGCATAGCCGAACATGATGCCCTGGTCGCCCGCGCCCTCGTCCTTGTTGCCGGAGGCGTCGACGCCCTGAGCGATATGCGCCGACTGGGCGTGGAGATAGACCGCGATGTCGGCGTTCTTCCAGTGGAAGCCGTCCTGCTCGTAGCCGATATCCTTGATGGCATCGCGGGCGAGCTCGATCACCTTGTCCTTGGTGATGGAATCGGGGCCGCGCACCTCGCCGGCGATGACGACGCGGTTGGTGGTGGCGAGCGTCTCGCAGGCCACGCGGGCCTCCGGCTCGGCGGCCAGGTAGGCGTCGACGACGGCATCGGAGATCCGGTCGCAGACCTTGTCCGGATGCCCCTCGGACACCGACTCGCTCGTGAAAAGATAGCTCGACCGCCGCACAGCAGATAGTCCTATGAAGAGAGATTCAGCCAATCCCCGGCACGTAACCCGGGCTCTGGGTCCATGCTCATGCCGCAGGGAGGCGGAAAGGTCAAGCGAACGTGTTTGTTATGACGAACGCTCCGCCTCCTCCTGGGCGGCGAGCGAGGCGACGAGCTGAACGATGCTCTTGCGGACCTTGGAACTCTTGATGCTGGTGAAGTTGCGCACGAGCTGCAGGCCCTCCGGGGTCGACATGACGTCGGCCACGTAGGGAGGGGCGCCTTCCTCGGCGAAGCCTGCGCCGGACTTGATGCCGTTGAAGAAGAAGTGGATGTCGACGCCGAGGATCTTGGCGATCTCCACGAGACGCGCCACGCTGATCCGGTTCATCCCCTTTTCGTATTTCTGGACCTGCTGGAAGGTAAGGCCAAGCATATCGCCAAGCTTTTCTTGGCTCATGCCAATCGAAACGCGGCGCATGCGCACCCTGCTTCCGATTTCCCTATCGATCGAGCCGGTCGACTTCTTCATGGAGCCCCGCTTCCTGACAAATTCCGACGCAACGTAAGGGCATGGTATATTTGCTAAAAACGCGATTGGCGCCCACGACGTACGACCAGGATCATTAAGCAGATCACAAGCGTGGCCGTCAAAGAAAACCTGCCGGAATGACTATAAAGAGTTGCAGGCTGCGCAACCGGAAGAGAAGCATCCATAGCGCCCTCAACCCCTAATGGAATTTGACCTGTGATCCGGCCGAACGGATCGACCACGGCCGAGATTCCGGTATTGGCGGCGCGCACCAGAGGCAGGCCTTCCTCTACGGCACGCAGACGCGCCTGCGCGAAGTGCTGATGGGGGCCCGGGGTCCGCCCGAACCAGGCATCGTTGGTCACGTTCAGGATGAGGCTCGGACGCGGCCCGTCGCCCAGGATCCCGCCGGGGAAGATCGCCTCGTAGCAGATCGTGGCGGCTGCCGGCGGGAGGCCCGGCACGGCCAGGGCGGCCCGCCGCTCGCCCGGCTCGAAGCCGCCCGGGATGTGCACGAACTGGCGCAGGCCCACGGCCCGGATCAGCGCATCGAGGAACCGGGGCACGTACTCGCCGAAGGGCACCAGGTGCACCTTGTCGTAGGAGCTCAGGATGGTGCCCCGGTCGTCGATCACCTGGATCGCGTTGTAGAACTTGCCCGCCGCCTCGCCCGGCAGGGGCTCGTCCATGCGCGCGGCGCCGGTGATCAGCACGGAGCCGGGCTCAAGCAGGGCGGCGATCTGCGCGAGCGAGGCCGGGTCGCGGTGAAGCAGGAAGGGAAAGGCCGATTCCGGCCAGAGGATGTGGGTTGGCGCCGCGCCGCCGCTCCCTCCCCGGCTCGCGCTCAGGGTGAGGTAGTGCCGCATGATCGGCTCGCGGTTGCGCGGGTTGAACTTGGCGTCCTGGGGCAGGTTGGGCTGCATGATGCGCAGGCGCACGTCCGGAACCGTGGCCGAGGCCTCGGCGGGCACGCGCCACAGGCCGAAGAGCGCCATGGCGAGCAGAACCAGCGCCGCCAGGCCCGGGGCGAGCCAGCGGCCGCGGGCGGTCCGCCCCGTGAGCAGCACGGCCGGCGCCGCCCCGATGCACAGGCTCGCGAAGGTCAGGCCATAGAGGCCCACGAGCGAGGCCGACTGCATCAGCCAGAGGCTCTGGCCAAGGGCCATGCCCGGGCTGTTCCAGGGAAAGCCGGTGAAGAGATGGCCCCGCAGCCATTCGGCAATCGTCATCCCGAACGCGAAGGCCAGGATGCGCCGGTCGTCCCGCAGCCAGAGCAGGCGGGCGAGCGCAAAGCCGAAGGCGGGAAAGAAGGCGAGGAGCGCCGGCAGGCCCAGCACCCCGAAGGGCATGGCCCAGGCGAAAAGGTCCGCCTCCACGAGGAAGGCGGCGCCGAGCCACCACAGCCCGGCAACGAAATAGCCGAAGCCCCAGAACCAGCCGACGAGCGCGGCGGCCCTGAGCGCCCCCCAGCGGGAGGCGCCCTCGATGGCGGTTCCATCGAGGAGCCAGATCGCGGGAACGAGCGAGAGGACGAGCGCGGGCAGGAAACCGAAGGGCGGCATGGCCAGGGCGCCCACCGCCCCGGCCGCGAAGGCCGCAAGCCACCGGCGCCATCCCCGCAGGAGGATGGCCCGTTTCGCCAGAGGGCTCATTCCGCCGCGGCGCTTTGGGAGCGCGGGGCGAGCGGCCGGCCCTCGCTGATTTCCACCTCCGACGTCGCCGGGGTGCGGCGGTGGATGCGCAGCTTCTTCACCCGCCGCGGATCCGCATCGAGCACCTCGAACTCGAGGCCCGCAGGACCCACGATCACCTCGCTGCGGGAGGGCACGCGGCCGGCCAGCGTCGCGATGAAGCCGCCGATCGTGTCGATGTCCTCGGCGCCCTCCTCCTCGGTGAGATCGACGCCGAGCGTCTCCTTGACCTCGTCGAGGCTGGCGCGGGCATCGGCGATGTAGGTGCCGTCGGCGGCGGCCGCGATGGTGACGCCCTCGTCCTCGTCGTGCTCGTCCTCGATGTCGCCCACCACCATCTCCACGAGGTCCTCGATGGAGACGAGGCCGTCGGTGCCGCCGTACTCGTCGATCACGAGGGCCATGTGGGTGCGCGTCGCCTGCATCCGCACCAGGAGGTCGATGGCCGGCATGGAGCGCGGCACGAAGAGCACCGGTCGCAGGATGTTGGCTTCTGCCAGCGTCATCGAAAGGTCGATCTGGCCGAGGCTCGGCGGACGGGTCTCGTCGCCGGCGCCCGCCTCGGTGGCGCCGCTGTCGGCGCGCATGGCGATGAAGTCGAGGAAGTCCCGGATGTGGACCATGCCCTTGGGATCGTCCAGGGTCTCGCCGTAGACCGGCAGGCGCGAGTGGCCGGCGGTGCGGAACAGGCTCAGGAGCTCGCCGAGATTGGTCTCGGACGCGACCGCCACGATGTCGGCGCGGGGCACCATCACGTCCTCCACCCGGATGCGGTGGAAGGAGAGCACGTTCTTGAGCATCGCCCGCTCCTGGGGCGAGAAATCCGTGTCCTCCACCGCCTCCTCGAGGGCGTCCTCGAGATCGTGGCGGATGGATTCGCGGGGCTTCAGGCCGAGCCGGACCAGGACCCGGTCGTACCAGTGGTCGCGTGTCTCGTCGGTTTCCGTGAGGGTTCGGACGGGGCGGTCGCTGCGACTTCGATCTTCGTTCATAGCGTGGGGTGTCAGCCCTTCATGCTGCCAAATCGCGATAGGGATCGGCGATGCCGAGAGCGGCAAGCGCCTTGACTTCGAGACCTTCCATTTCTTCCGCCTCCTCCTCGACCTCGTGGTCGTAGCCGAGGAGATGCAGGATTCCATGGACGATCAAATGGGCAAAATGATGCGCAAGCTCCTTGGATTCCTCCTCGGATTCGCGCACCAGCGTTTCATAGGCTAAGGCAATATCGCCCAGATGGCGAGGGCCCGCCGCGCCGGGCTGCTCGGGAGCCGGGAAGGAGAGCACGTTGGTGGGCTTGTCCTTGCCCCGCCAGGTGCGGTTCAGCTCCCGGATCCGGGCGTCGTCCGTGAGCATGACGCTCGCCTCGAAAGCACCCCCCGCCGCGTCGGAGACGGCGAGCGCCGCCGCCGCCGCCCTCTGCGCCAGGGCCTCCGCGTCCGCGAGGCGGCTCCAGCCGTCCGCCTCGATTATGATGTCGAGCTCGATCACGGCCGGCGGTCCTGACGGGGCTGCTCCGGCGGGGCCTCCCGCGCCGCCTTCTCGTAGGCGGTCACGATGCGGCGCACCAGGTCGTGGCGCACCACGTCCGCCTCCTTGAAGGTCACGCGGGCGATGCCCTCGACCCCCTGCAGCACGCGCACCGCCTCGACGAGCCCGGATTTCTGGCCCGGCGGCAGGTCGATCTGCGTCGGGTCGCCGGTGATGATCATCCGCGAGCCCTCGCCGAGGCGGGTCAGAAACATCTTCATCTGCATGGTGGTGGTGTTCTGGGCCTCGTCGAGGAGCACCAGGGCGTTGGTGAGCGTGCGCCCGCGCATGAAGGCCAGCGGCGCGATCTCGATCATGCCGGTCTGCAGGCCCCGGTCCACGTGCCGGGCCTCCATGAAGTCGTAGAGCGCGTCGTAGATCGGGCGGAGGTAAGGATCGACCTTCTCGCGCATGTCGCCGGGCAGGAAGCCGAGGCGCTCGCCCGCTTCCACTGCAGGCCGCGAGATGATCAGGCGGTCCACCTGCCCCGCCTCGAGGAGCGAGACCGCATAGCCCACGGCCAGCCAGGTCTTGCCGGTGCCGGCGGGGCCTTCGGCGAAGACGAGCTCGTTCGTCTTCAGGGCCTTGATATAGGCGTTCTGCGAGGCGTTGCGGGCCCGCACCGGCCCGCGCCGGCGCGTGGAGATCTGGTCGAAGGCGGTGAGCCCGGGCGCCGCCGGCTGCTCCTCGGCGGGAAAGAGGCTGCCCTGGAGCGTGCTCTCCTGGATGGCGCCGTCCACGTCGCCCGGCCCCAGGGCCCCGCCCCCGCGGGCGCGGTCGTAGAGCCCTTCCAGCACCCGGCGCGCCAGCTCGGAGGCCTCCGGCGTGCCCTTCACGGTGACCCGGTTGCCGTTGGCGATGGCGGTCACGTCGAGGCGCCGCTCCAGATGGGCGAGGTTCTGGTCGTATTGCCCGAAGACGAGGCTGGCGAGGCGGTTGTCCTCGAAGGTGAGGATGATTTCCGCCTCCTCGACGACGCCGGGATGCGGGCCGCCGGGGTTGCGTCCCTTCTGGGCTCGTGCGGCTGCGTTGTCCGCTGGGCTCAAATGCCTCTCCTCTGATGATCCGCCGCAGGGGCTGCGACGGACGGATATGGGGCCTCGTCGGGCCAGGATCTAGGCCGCCGCCTGGCTGCCGGGGCCGACCCATTCCCCGAACAGGCTGTTGGAGCCGGCCTGCGTGATCCGCACCGTCACGATCTCGCCTGCCGCATGGCGGTCGGTCTCGAACTGCACGGCCTGCAGGTAGGGGGACTTGCCCGCCATCTGGCCCGGGTGACGACCCGGCTTCTCCAGGAGAACGTCGAGAGTCTGGCCGACGGTTCCGCGGTTGAAGGCCTGCCGCTGCGATTCCAACAGGTTTTGCAGCCGGCCTAAGCGCTCGGCCTTCACCGCCTCGGGGACCTGGGCCTCGATCTCCGCCGCCGGGGTGCCGGGACGGGGGCTGTACTTGAACGAAAACGAGCTGGCAAAGCCGACATCCGCCACGAGGCGCATGGTGTCCTCGAACTCCGCATCCGTCTCGCCGGGAAAGCCGACGATGAAGTCGGAGGAGAGGGCCAGATCGGGCTGCGCCTTCCGGATGCGCTCGATCAGGCGGCGGTACTCGTCGCCCGTGTGCTTGCGGTTCATGGCGTCGAGGATGCGGTCGGAGCCCGACTGCACCGGCAGGTGCAGATAGGGCATCAGCGCGGGCAGGTCGCGGTGGGCCGCGATCAGCTCGTCGTCCATGTCGCGGGGATGGCTGGTGGTGTAGCGAAGGCGCGCGATGCCGGGCACCTCGGCCAGCCGGTGCAGCAGGCGCCCCAGGGACCAGACGGAGCCGTCCGGCCCCTCGCCGTGATAGGCGTTCACGTTCTGCCCGATCAGCGTCAGCTCGCGCACGCCCGCATCGGCGAGGCGCATCGCTTCGTCCAGGATCTTGGCGACGGGGCGCGAGACCTCCGCGCCGCGGGTATAGGGCACCACGCAGAAGGTGCAGAACTTGTCGCAGCCCTCCTGGATGGTGAGGAAGGCCGACACGCCGCGGGTCCGGATCGCAGCCTTCGAGGGTTGGGGCAGATGGTCGAACTTGTCCTCGATGGGGAATTCCGTATCGACCACGCGCTCGGAGCGCGGCTTCTTCAGGAGGCTCGGCAGGTTGTGATAGTTCTGCGGCCCCACCACCACGTCGACGGCAGGCGCCCGGCGCAGGATCTCCTTGCCCTCGGCCTGCGCCACGCAGCCGGCGACCACGATCTTCGTCTCCTGGCCCGAAGCCTCGCGCTCTTTCTTCAGCTCGCGCACGCGGCCGAGCTCGGAATAGACCTTCTCGGCGGCCTTCTCGCGGATGTGGCAGGTGTTGAGGATGACGAGGTCCGCCTCCTCCATGGCCTTGGTTTCGCTGTAGCCCTCCGCCGCCAGCATGTCCGTCATGCGCTCGGCGTCATAGACGTTCATCTGGCAGCCATAGGATTTGACGAAGACTTTTTTCACGAGATCGGCCTGTCTGCTGGAAATCGGGCGGTGATGGTCGAGCGCCCTTTTAAGCCTTTTGCTCGCGCAAGAGAATAGCGGCCGTTTGGCCCAAACGTTGTTCCGCAGCCCGGCGTCGCTCCCGGGCTGCATGCGGTCGGGATCCGTCAGCCGATCCGGTGCAGGGCGCTGCCATAGGCCTTGAGCCAGGCCTCCGCCTCGTCGGTGCGGGGGCAGAGCTGGTGGGTGAGCTTCCAGAACCGGGCGGAGTGGTTGAGCTCGCGCAGATGGGCGACCTCGTGGGCGGCGAGGTAGTCCAGAACGAAGGGCGGGGCCATGATGAGCCGCCAGGAGAAGTTGAGCGCCCCGTTGGCCGAGCAGGAGCCCCAGCGGCTCTTGGTGTCGCGCACGGTGATGCGCTTGGCGGCGACGCCGAGCTGGGCCGTATGTTTCCTGACGGCGGCGGCGAAGTCCCGCCGCGCCTCGGCCTCGAGGAAGTCCCGCACCCGGCGGGCCACATGGGCGGCCTCGCCCGCCACCGCAATGATCGGCTCGCCCGCGCTGCCGCGGGTGGCCCGGGTCACGCCGCGGATCGTGGACCAGTGGACGATCCGGTGAGGCACGCCGCGAAAGGGCACGAGGGCGCCCGGCTCGAAGGGCACGCGCTCGGGCACCCGGGCGAGCCGGGTGGCGATCCACTGGCTGTGGCTGTCGGCGAATTTCTGGGCCAGGCCCACATCGGTGCGCTCGGGGATGCTGAGCACGACCTCGCCGGTTGCGTTGGAGACGCGCAGGGTGATGCGCTTGGCCGTCGGCCGGCGCTTGAGGGCCACCTTGAAGGTTTGGCCGTCGTGGACGACCTTGAGATGCGGCGGATCCGCAGGAACGCGGCGGAACAGGGCGGATTTCATGTCCGCAATCTGCCCCGCCACGCTGATTCTGTCAGCGCAGCCGTTTGCCGCTCCTAGGAACGTATCAAGAACGGGATCAGGCTCTTGACGCGGCCTTCCGGACTGGTTCTCGAGCGTGATTCTCAATGAATTCAACGATTCGAGGAGCGATTTCAGCCCGGAACCGGGAGCCGTTGAAGACGCCATAGTGACCGACCCCGGCCTGCAGGTGATAGAGCTTCTTGTCGGAGGACAGGTTGGGGGTCAATTCGAGGGCGGCCAGGGTCTGGCCCACGCCCGAGATGTCGTCCCGCTCGCCCTCGACCGCCATGATGGCGCAGCGCCGGATGGCCATGAGATCCACCGGCTGGTCCCGGTGCATCATCTCGCCCTTGGGCAGCTCGTGGTTGACGAAGACCTTTTCGACCGTCTGGAGGTAGAACTCCGCGGTCAGGTCCATCACGGCGAGGTACTCGTCGTAGAATTCCCGGTGCTTCTCGGCCGAATCGCCGTCGCCCTCCACCAGGTGGTTGAACATCTCCCAATGGGCGGTGAGATGCCGGTCGATGTTCATGGCCATGAAGCCGGAGAGCTGCTGGAAGCCCGGATACACGTCGCGCCAGAAGCCCGGATGGGACGGGGGCACCTTGGTGATGCAGTGGCGGCGGAACCATTCGATGCCGCGCTCCTCGGCCAGCCGGTTCACGGCGGTGGGCGAGCGGCGGGTGTCGATGGGGCCGCCCATGAGGGTCATGGAGAGCGGGATGAAGGGATCGTTCTCCGCCTCCAGGCGGGCCACCGCCGCGATCACCGGCACCGCCGGCTGGCACACGGCCATCAGGTGGAGGTCCGGGCCGAGGTCCCGGCACATGGCCTTGATGTAGTCGATGTAGTCGTCGAGGTCGAAGCGGCCTTCCGCCAGGGGAACCATGCGGGCATCGGCCCAGTCCGTGATCATCACCTGATGGGTGGGCAGGAAGGTCTCCACCGTGCCCCGCAGGAGCGTGGCGTAGTGCCCGGACATGGGAGCCACGATGAGGAGCTTGGGCTGGTTCTTGGCGGCGCGGTGGGTGCGTTCGAAGGAGACCACCCGGCAGAAGGGGCGCTCCCAGACGATGCGCTCCATCACGCTCACGGTCTCGTTGCCGATCCGGGTGGTGGGCAGGTTGAAGGCGGGCTTGCCGTAGCGGCGGGTGGTGCGCTCGAACAATTCGCAGGCCGCGGAGACGGTCCGGGCGTAGGGGGTGTTGGTGAGCGGGTTTCCGGGATTGTCGAAGAAGTGCTTTGTGAAATCCGAGGCTGCACGGGCGGGGCTCAAGAGCCAGTGTGCGGTATCGTACCAAACATAAGAAAGGTTCATCTGTGTCCCCAAAGGCCGGGCGCCTGGTTCTCGCACGATGCGGTAGGCTTTATCCTCAACCGTAATTTTAAGATTAAAGTTCCTTGAGCTTATTGCAACAAGCTTGTCGGTCCATCGCGAAAACGGATGACATACTTTGGTTTCGGAGCATTGCTTGAAGGTTGCACGGCCTTCATCGGGCTCCGGATAGGAAAAGAGGCCGGCGGGCGCTGCTTGGCGAAAGGGGCACCGGCCCTATTCTGTCCAGCATGTCCCGGATCGAACCGAAGAGCCTGACCCATCACGCCCGGCACCTGCGCCTGGACACCCTGGTCCGCCTCCGGTGGCTGGCCGTCGCGGGGCAGTCCGCAGCGGTGATCGGGGTCCGCTTCGGGCTCGGATTTCCCCTCCCCTTCGCCCTGTGCCTTCTGGTGATCTTCGCCTCGGTCTGGGTCAACCTGCTGCTGCGCATCCAGTATCCGGCGAGCCACCGGCTCAGCGACAACGTCGCCACGGCGCTCCTTGCCTTCGACATCCTGCAGCTCGCCGCACTCCTCTACCTGACCGGCGGGCTCGAAAACCCCTTCGCCATGCTGTTCCTGGCGCCCGTCCTGATCTCGGCCACGGCCCTGACGCCGGAGCGGACCCTGGGCCTCGGCCTTCTGGCCGTGGGATGCGCGACCTTTCTGGTGCTCGCCCATCGGCCGCTGCCCTGGTTTCCGGGGCAGAGCTTCACCCTGCCGTTCCTGTACGTGAGCGGGATCTGGACCGCGATCCTGCTCGGCACCGCGTTCACCGGCATCTATGCCTGGCGCGTGGCGGAGGAGGCCCGCCAGCTCGCCCAGGCGCTCGCCGCCACGGAGCTGGTGCTCGCCCGCGAGCAGCACCTGTCGCAGCTCGACGGCCTGGCGGCGGCGGCAGCCCATGAACTCGGAACGCCGCTCGCCACCATCGCGCTGGTCACCAAGGAGCTGAGCCATTCCATGCCCAAGGACGGGCCCGTGGGCGAGGACCTGAGGCTCCTGCAGGAGCAGGTGGAGCGCTGCCGCACGATCCTGACGAAGCTCACCTCCATGAGCGACGAGGGCGAGTTCCTCGAAACAGTTTCGCTGAGCCACCTGGTGGCGGACATCGTCGAGCCCCAGCGGGCGGTGGGCTACGACGTGAAGGTGATCGCCAAGGGCAACGGTCCCGAGCCCCTGTGCCGGCGCAATCCGGGGGTGGTCTACGGCCTGTCCAACATCCTCGACAACGCCACCGACTTCGCCGAGAGCCAGGTGACGGTGGAGGCCTGCTGGTCTCCTCACGAGGTTTTCATCGAGATCCGGGATGACGGCCCCGGTTACGCGCCCGATATCCTGCTCAGGGTCGGCGAGCCCTATGTGACCACCCGCAGCGCCGCCGAGCGCACGGAGGACAGCGAGGAGGGCGGAGGCCTGGGGCTCGGCCTCTTCATCGCCAAGACGCTGATCGAGCGATCGGGCGCCGAGCTGACCCTGTCGAACGCCGCTCCGCCGGCCTCGGGCGCCATCGCGCGGATCGTTTGGCCGCGTCATGCGTTTGAACGAGGTGCGGCAATTTCGCCGCAGGGAGGTTCGCTGGTGCCTCTCAAAGGTTAGGGGATCAATTCCCATATGAGAGCAGGGCCGGACAGGCTCGCCTCAGAGGGGAATAGTCCTGACAATGCAAGGAGATGTTCTGATGGCCGATGCGCCTGCCGCATTCGAAGATCGCGCCGACAAGAGTCTCTTGATCGTCGACGACGACCGGCCGTTCTCGACCCGGCTGGCCCGCGCCATGGAAGGCCGCGGCTATCAGGTGCGCGTGGCCGAGAGCGTGGCGGACGGCATTGCGGCCATCGAAAGCGAACCGCCGGCCTTCGCCGTGATCGACATGCGCCTTGGAGACGGCAACGGTCTCGACGTGATCGAGCGCCTGAAGCACCGCCGGCCCGACGCGCGCGGCGTCGTCCTCACCGGCTACGGCAATATCGCCACGGCCGTGACGGCGGTGAAGATGGGCGCCTTCGACTACCTCGCCAAGCCGGCGGACGCGGACGAGATCCACGCGGCCCTCATGGCCCAGCCGGGCGAACGGGCGCTTCCGCCGGAAAACCCCATGTCCGCGGACCGGGTGCGCTGGGAGCACATCCAGCGGGTCTACGAGCTGTGCGGCCGCAACGTCTCCGAGACGGCGCGACGCCTCAACATGCACCGCCGGACCCTGCAGCGGATCCTGGCCAAGCGCGCGCCACGGTAAAAAGCCAAGAGCGATGCAGGATGAGGAGCGGACCAGTCCGCTCCTTTTTTGTTTCCGGCTGCGCGGGCGCCCAGAGCGTCAGAGCCGCCCGTCGGCGATCCTGTCGGGATCGGCGAGCGCGTGCAGCAGGGATGCGGCCGCATGGGCGAAGCGCAGGGTCACGGCCTTGCGGCGCGCGCCCGCCAGCGGGTGGTGGGAGGCTTCCCGCAGGATCGCCGCGCCGAAGCTGTCGGCGATAATGAGGCCGCGATCCTCGGGCAGGATGTCGAAGGGCACCGTCTCCGGCACCGCGAAATAGAAGCGGTCGCAGAAATCCTCGTAGTCCAGCCATTTCCGGTCGGCGCGAAAATCCGCCACGCTCGACTTGATCTCCACGATGGTGAGCGCCCCGTCGGGTGCGAGCGCGATGAGGTCGGCCCGCCTTCCGTTGGCGAGGGTGAATTCCGGCAGGGTGACGTGGCCCATCTGCGAGAACAGGCGGCGCACGCCGCGCTGGATCCCGGCCGCCACCGGCGACTGGCGCCCGTCGGCGGGCAGAATGATGGGGCGGGGGAGGGAGGCGGGCGAATCGGACATGGCTCCTTAAGCCTATCCCGCTGCCAAGGCCCCGCAACGGCCCCGTTGTCGCGCTCAGCGAAGGCGCTTCCACCGGGTCCAGGCCGGCTTCGAGGCACCGTCGCGCCGGAGCACGATCATCAGGACCCCGCACAGGGCGAGCCCCGTTCCCAGCGCCATGCGCCCGTCGAACCGGTCTCCCGTCACGGCGATGCCCAGAAGCACCGTGAACAGGGGGTTCATGATGGTGAGCGGCGCGATCAGGTTGGCGGGGTATTTGCCGATCAGGCCGTAATAGATCGTGTGCGCCAGGAGCGACACCACGAGGGCAGAGAACAGGAGGGCTCCCACGAAGGCCCAGCCTGCCTCCGCAGCTTTTGCCGCCTGACCGGTCTCGAACGCCGCGGTCAGGAGCACCATGGGGGCCACCGAGGCGAGCCCGACCCAGGCCTGGAACTGCAGGGGCCGCACACCCTTGATCTGCTTCATCATCACGGCGGCAAGCGAGCCGGTGCAGGTGGAGGCCAGGATGAGCAGGAGGCCCGCGGAGAGCGGAAAGCCGCTGTCCGGGTCCCACATCACGAGCACGCCCCCGGTGAAGGTCAGCACGATGCCGAAGCCGCGCCTGCGGTCGATCCGCTCGCCCAGCATCAGGAGGGAGAGAAGCGCCGTGATCGGAATCCCGAGCTGGCTCACCACCGCGGCGCTCGACGGGCTCGCGCTCCTGATCCCGAGGAAGAACAGGGCAAAGCCTCCGCTCCCCATCAGGAACCCCACCAGCAGGATGCGCCAGCGCGGCCGGGGCGCCGGGAGCAGCCAGGGAAGGGCGACGAGGGCCACGATGCCGAAGCGGATCGCGGCGTAGAACAGGGGCGGGATCTCCATGCCCGAGACCACGAGCTTGCTGACGATGGTATGCGCCGCCCACAGGAAGCAGACGAGAATCATCAGGAGGAGGTCGCGCGGGGCCATGAAGGTGGATAGCTCGGCAGGGGAGAGAGTTACAAATGCACGCAACGGGGGTCTGGCATGCTCACCGGCGCCGGGACCCGGCGGCTCCACGGCCCGTCGCGGAGCCTCGGCGACTAGCTTTCCCGTCCCACGGGGCCCTCGGCCGGCTTGGAGCGGAACGGGACCACCTTTCCTGCCGCGGCCTGTTCCATGCTCTGCCTGACGACCCGCGCGAGCTCCTCCTGCCGGAACGGCTTGTTGAGCCTCGCGACGGCGGAACTCACCTCGGACGTCAGCTCCGCATAGCCTGAAGCCAGGATCACCGGCAGATGCGGCCATCGCTTCCTGATGGCATCGGAGAGCTGGAGCCCCGTCATGCCGGGCATGGCATGGTCGGTGATCACCAGATCCACCGACGGCGTGCGGATCAGCCACTCCAGGGCCTCCTGGCCTGAACTCGCCTCCAGCACCCGGTGGCCGAGATCCTCCAGCATCACCGCCGTGTTCTGGAGGACCAAGGTGTCGTCATCGACCACCAGGATCGTGAAGGGACCGGCGCCCGGCCTTGCGCCGGCCGTCTCCGCTTCCTGAGCCGGTGCGGCCGCAGCCGCAGCCTTCGCGGCGATCACGGGCAGCCAGATCTCGGCGGTGGTGCCCTGCCCCTTGCGGCTCTTCAGCATCAGCCGCCCACCCGATTGCTCCGCCAGCCCATGCACCATCGACAGCCCCAGGCCCGTGCCCTTTCCGATGCCCTTGGTGGTGAAGAACGGCTCCATGGCCCGTGCCAGGGTCGCCTCGTCCATGCCGTGGCCGGTGTCGGACACCGAGAGGCAGACATAGCCTCCCGGCGCAAGACCGCTGGCATGCCCCGGAGCGACCACCTCCTCCCGCCCCGCGATCGTGATCGTTCCTCCTTCGGGCATGGCGTCGCGCGCGTTCACCACGAGGTTCAGCAGCGCCAGTTCGAGCTGGTTCGCATCGGCCTGGGCGCAGGGAAGGCTCAGGGGGAAGCGCGTCTCGATCAGGATCATCGGACCGATGGAGCGCTGGAGCAGATCGGCCATGCCCTTGACGAGGTCGGGAACGTCGACCGGCTCGGGCTTGAGGTCCTGCCGTCGGGCGAAGGCGAGCATGCGCTGGGTCAGGGCGGCGCCGCGCCGGGCTCCCTGCATGGCGTTGTCGAGCAGGCGGGTCGCCTTCGGGTCGTCGGGGAGGCGCCTGCGCAGAAGCTCGAGGTTGCCGAGCACCACCGCCAGCAGATTGTTGAAGTCGTGGGCCACGCCGCCCGTCAGGTGCCCGACCGCCTCGATCTTCTGCGCCTGCCGCAGGGCCTCCTCGGCCTTCTTGCGGGCCGTGACGTCGACCACGCCGCCGAGAACGTAGAGAAACCGGCCCTCGGCGTCGCGCACGACGCGGCCGGACATCAGCACGTCGAGGACCGCGCCGGTCTTGGTCACGAGGCGATACTCGACATCCTTCGCAGCCCCCTCCCGCAGGAGCCTCGGCCAGACCAGCTCCGCCCGGCGCTGAATCGAATCCTCCGTCATGAAATCGGTGAGGGGGCGCCCCACCACCTCCTCGCGGCGGTAGCCCAGAAGCTCAAGCCACGCGTCGCTCACATGCTCGATGATGCCGGCCTCGCTCAGGGAATGCAGGGGCAGGGGGGTCTTGCTGTAGAGGGTGCGGTAGCGCTCCTCGCTGGCGCGCAGGGCGGCGGCCTCCCGCTCGGCCAGAAGGGCGAAGCGGCGGTCGAACATGGCGGCGATCAGGGCGAGGAACAGGATCGCGAAGGTCGTGGCCGCAACCGCCAGGGCAAGGCTGGTCTGCTCCAGGCTGGCCTGGCCATGGGCGTGGTCCACGGCCGCATGGGTGGTGAAGATGGCGGCCCGCATCGCTGCATAGTGCATGCCCGAAACGGCCATCCCCATGGCCACGGCGGCGACGAGCCTCTGCCCCGGCCCGGTCCGGCGGAAGGCCAGCCACAGGGCCACTGCGGAGGCGCCGATGGCGATCAGGACGGAGGCGGCGACCCACAGGCCATCATAGCTGAGATCGGCCGGCATGCGCATCGCGGCCATGCCCGTGTAGTGCATTCCGGCAATGCCCAGCCCCATGAAGAGGCCGCTCAGGGCGAGGGTGGTGAGGCCGATGTCCGGGCGGTTGGCGACATGAAAGCCGATTCCGGTGACCACGATGGGCAGGACGAAGGACAGGGCCGTGAGTCCCATGTCGTAGTTCATGGCCATGTCGGGCATGCTGAAGGCAAGCATGGCCACGAAGTGCATCGACCAGATGCCGCCGCCCATGGCGAAGGCTGCTGCGGCCAGCCACGCATGGCCGGTCCAGCCCTGCGCCGTCCGGATGCGGCCTGCCAGGTCCAGGGCTGTATAGGAGGCGACGGTCGCGATCAGGATCGACAGGGCGACGAGAAAGGAGTCGTGAGTTCCGGTGATAACCATTCTGCCCCGCAACGTGTCGCCGGAGGGCGCACGCCATCTTTTGATTTAGGGATATCCTCCATCCTGGAAAGAGAGCGCGCTTCGGGTCAAGGCGGCCTTTGGGCACGGGGCGCGGAGAGCCGTTATTGGCCCCTCCCCGCCCTCGCCGCTGCAAAGCCCGTCCCGTTGCCGCTTAGTGCAGCATCAGGTGGTGCGGGGAAAGGTTCTCCAGCATGTCGCGCAGGTCCTCCATGTGCGGGTTGATGCCGAGCGCGATCTGGAAGGCGGCGCGGGCCTCGTTGAGATGGCCGTGCCTCAGGCAGAGATTGCCGAAGCCCGCGATGGCGCCGAAATGGCGCGGCTCGAGGCGCAGGGTCTGCGCGATGTCCAGGAGGCTGTCCGCATCGCGCTTCTCGATGGAGGCCAGCGTCGCGCGCTTGTTCCAGGCCTCCGCCCAGGTGGGGTGCTGGGCGACGAGGTGATCGAGAAGGGGCCTCGCCGTCCCGAGCGATCCGGCCTCGAGGGCTTCCATCGCGGCCGCCATGGTCTCCTCGGCGATCCGGTCCTCGTGCGACCCCCACAGGGCCCAGATCTGATCCTCGATCTCCTCCACCGGGCGGGAGGGCTCCTCCAGCGCCAGTTCCCGGAAGAGATCCGTCAGGCGGTGCGGCAGGCACGGGCTCGGCGCGAGGCCCGGAACCTCGAGAACCAGCTGGAACACCGGATCGAGCGGCAGAGCGGATGTCATGGGCGGGATCACCGATCCTCCTCGCAGGCAGCAGGGAGGTGAGATAGAGTCCCGTCCGGGGGAGACGAGAGGGGTGCGGGAGCGCACTTTTTGCATTCGCCTCCTATCCCTTTCACGAAAAAATGCTCTAGGGTCCGCTAACGTCATCAACCGCGATCCACGTTGGAGCCATCCTTGGGAGCCGTCATCGAGCGCGACCCGCTGCGCCTGGCCTGGAAGACCTCTCCTGCCCGTCATCTCGCCGGCTTCGGGCTTCTGGCCCTGGCGGGCCTTCTCATCGTCATGGGCTTCGATCTCGTCCGCGCTGTCGTGGACCGGGCGACCGGCGGGCCCGAGGCCTGGAACGCGCCGGCCGCCTTCCTGCGGCTGGCCCTCACCCCGCCGGCAAGCCTCTGGCCCGAGCCCCTGGTGCTGTTTCCCGGCTTCAGCTTGAGCCCGCAGGCCTTCGCCCTCGCCTCCGTGGCGGGCATCCTGCTCGTCCCCGTGCTGATCGGCCTGATCCTGATCGGGATCGAGGCCCTCGCGGTGGGAATCGGCCTGCGGATGCTGACCAGGGCGCAGGCGGCGGCCGTCGACGCGATCATCAAGGTGCCCTCCGCCTCCCGCGAGGAGTTCGACATGGTGGCGGCGCTCGCCTCCCGCGGGCTTGCGCGCGAGAACGGGGTGCTGGGCTCGAGCCTTCTGGTCCCGGTGAAGCTCGGCGGCATGATCGGGCTCGCCTGCACCTATGTGTTCGTCATGGACTGGCATCTCGGGGCGGCGCTGGCGCTGGTGATTGCCGCCGGCGCGGTCGTGAGCGCCCGCCGCTCGATCCTGCGCTTCGACGCCGCCACGGCCCGCAACCGGGAAGGCGAGGAGGCCGGCGACGTGTTTCAGGAGCTGGAGCAGCGCATCCCGGCCCTGCGCGCCCATGGCACCGCTCCCTTCGAGCGGGACCGGGTGCGCGCGGCGCTTCTGCAGAGCCACCGGCCCGTGATGGGCTACGAATACCGCCTGGCCCTGGCCGAGGCGGGGTCCGCCGCCGTGCTCATGATCGCGCCTTTGGCCGTGCTGGCGCTCGGCGCCTGGTTCGCGCAGGAGCGCCCGCTGAGCGCCGGCACCGTGGCCGCCTGCGTGCTTGCCGCGGCGCTTGCCGCCTATGGCACCCGGGAAGTGGTGCAGTGGCACCGGCTCGTCCTGCGCGCGCGGGCCCTGCTCATCGACCTGGGCAAGAGCCTGGCGCCCCTCAAGCTGCGCGCGGCTGTCAAGGGCAAGGCGAGCCTTCCCGAGAGCGGCGCGCTCGTGGCCGAGGGGGTCTCGGCCTACGATCCGGCGAGCGGCGCGCGGGTGGCCGCCGTCAACCTGACCCTGGCCTTTCCCTCCCACGTGGCGCTGGTGGGCGACGGCGATGCCGGGCCCCGGCTCCTCGCCGCCCTCATGAGCGGCCAGCTTCCGCCCTCCATCGGCCGCCTCTCCTATGGCGGCGTCGATCTCTCAGCCGCCGATCCGGTGGAGCGCAGCCAGCGCATCGCCTTTGCGGGCAGCGCGGTGCTGATCGAGGGCAGCCTGAGAGACAACCTGCTCTATGGCTGCACGGCGCCCGCCTCTGAGCGCGACCACCGGCTGTCCGAGGCGATCGCGGTGGCCGGGCTCGACCGGCTCACCCATGCGCGCGGCCTGTCCGGCACCATCGACCCGGGGCGCGAGCCGAAGCTCGCCGAAGCCCTCGTCGAGGCGCGCCGGATGGTCCAGGCCGCGCTCGCGGCGGAGGGGCTCGACCGCTTCGTCGATCCCTTCAGCGCCACGCGCTACAACCGCTATGCCACCATCGGCGAGAACCTGCTGTTCGGCAAACCCATCGGCGATGCCTTCCAGGAGGAGCGCCTGTCGGGCCATCCCTTCGTGCGGGCGATCCTGGAGGCCAACGAGCTCACCAAGCCGCTCGCCCGCATGGGGCTCTCCATCGCCACCAGCATGATCGAGATTTTCTCCGACATCCCGGACGGATCCCCGCTCTTCGACCGCTTCTCCTTCTTCTCCGCGGCGGACCGGCCCTATTTCCAGGACCTCGTCGACCGGAAGAACGAGCAGCGCCGCAGCGACCAGACCGCGCGCGACCAGGAGCGTCTGATCGGCCTCGCGCTTCGCTACAACGAGAGCCGGCACCGCCTCGGCCTGCTCGAGGAGGGGCTGGAGGAGCGCATCCTCGTGGCCCGCGCGGATTTCGCCCGCATGCTGCCGCTGAGCCTGAAGTCCTCCATCGAGTTCTACGACGAGGCACGCTTCTGCGCGGCGGCGAGCATCCAGGACAACCTGCTCTTCGGGCGCATCGCGGCCGACCAGGCGGGCGCGCTGGAGGCCGTGCAGGAGGTGACCCGCCGGGTGCTCACGCAAAGGGGCCTCGACAGCGAGGTGTCGCGCATCGGCCTCGACACGCCCATCGATCCGCAAGGGGACGACCTCACCCTCACCGAGGCGGCGGCCGTCGATCTGGTGCGCTGCCTCGTGCGCCGGCCGAGCATCCTGGTGGTGCAGCGGGCGCTCGACGGCCTGCCGGGACCGGCCGCCGACAGGCTGGTGATGAACCTGCGCCGCGCCCTCGTCGGCCGCGGGCTGATCCTCGTGACGCCTGAGATTTCCCCTGCCATGGATCAACCGCCCTTCGACGCGGTTATCCGTTTCGAGCGCGGCGAGCCGGTGGTGGATCGGCGCACCAGGCCCCTGGCGGCCCTGCGTGCGTGACATCTTTCGCCTTGACCCGGCCTCCGGCCCATGAGCAGCTTATGACGTGTGCGCCAGCGCACATCGGTGGGGTTTTCGATTGATCATGATCTTGAAATGCTGAGGTGTGTTGCATCTTCCGACGCGTTGCAGGTCCGGTTCTGGGGCACTCGGGGATCCACCTGCGCCTCCGGACCCGAATTCGTCGAGTTCGGATCGCACACCCCCTGCGTCGAGGTTCGCTGCGGCGAGCGCCTGTTCATCCTCGATGCGGGAACGGGGTTGTCCGCACTGGGCGCCGAGCTCGCCCAGAACGCCCCCGACAAGATCGACATCCTCCTCAGCCATCTCCACCTCGACCACATCAGCGGCCTTCCCTTCTTCAAGCCCGCCCTGCTCGCCAAGGAGCGCGTGATCCGCACCTATTGCGGCCACCTGGACGGGGAGAGCGCCATGGAGCCGCTGGGCAGGCTCTTCGCGCCGCCGCTCTTTCCCGTGCGCCTCGGCCAGCTGCCGGCCCGCTTCGAGCATCACGGCTTCAGGGCGGGAGAGCCGATCACCTTCGACGACGGCACCCGGATCGAGACCCATCCCCTCAACCATCCCGGCGGCGCCACGGGGTTCCGCCTGAGCCATCGGGGCCGCAGCATCTGCTACATCAGCGACGTGGAGCACAGCGACCCCTGGCCCGATCCGGACCTCGCCGCCTTCGTCCGCGACACGGACCTGATGATCTTCGACGGCATGTTCTTCGACGCGGAATATTCCTATTGCCGCGGATGGGGCCATTCCACCTGGCAGAAGGGGGTCGAGCTCGCGCAGCAATCGGGCGTGAAGGCCCTGGCGATCTTCCACCTCTATCCCGGCCATAACGATGCCACCCTGAAGGCGGCCGAGGCCGAGATGCAGCGGATCATGCCCACCGCCTTCATGGCGCGGGAGCGCCAGTTCCTCTCCTTTGCCCCCGCCGACGAGACGGTTGCGGATCGGGCCCAGGCCGCTAAGGTGCCCGCCGTCTAACCAAGCGCGGGCCTCCCATGTCCTCTCCCATTCTCGTCACCGGTGCGGCCGGGTTCATCGGCTATCATATGGTCGAGCGGCTTCTGGCCGAGGGCCGGCAGGTGGTCGGCGTCGACAGCTTCACGCCCTATTACGACGTGGCCCTGAAAGAAGCCCGCTTCGCCCGGCTCAGCCCCTACAACACCTTTCTCGGCGAACGCCTGGACCTTGCCGATGCGCAGGCCACCCGCGACCTGTTCCGGCACCACCGCTTCGAGCGGGTCATCCATCTGGCCGCCCAGCCCGGGGTGCGCTTCGTCGACCCCCAGCCCTACGCCGCCTCCAACCTCCTGGGCTTCATGAACGTGCTGGAGGCCTGCCGGCAGGAGAGCGTCGGCCACCTCGTCTATGCCTCGTCGAGCTCGGTCTACGGCGCCAACCGCACGCTGCCCTTCTCCGAGCACGACACCACGGACCACCCGATCAGCCTCTATGCCGCCACCAAGAAGGCCAACGAGATGATGGCGCATTCCTATGCCCATCTCTTCGGCCTGCCCTGCACGGGGCTTCGCTTCTTCACCGTCTACGGGCCGTGGGGCCGGCCGGACATGGCTGTCTACAAGTTCACCCATGCCATTGCCGAGGGCCGGGAGATCCAGGTCGCCAACGGCGGCAGGGTCCGGCGCGACTTCACCTATGTCGACGACATCGTGGAGGGCATCGTGCGGCTCGTCGACCGCGCGCCCTCCCCCGACCCGGCCTGGAATGCACAAAAGCCCGACCCGGCCACCAGCGCCGCGCCGCACCGGGTCTACAACATCGGCAACGACTCGCCCGAAGAGGTGAACCGGCTGATCGCCCTGATCGAGGAGCAGCTCGGCCGGAAGGCCAGGCGCGTGGACGTGCCCCTGCCGCCCGGCGACGTGCTGGAGACCCGCGCCGACGTGACGGATCTTCGCCGCGACGTGGGCTTCGCGCCCGCAACCCCGCTCGAGGAGGGCATCCGGCGGTTCGTGGCCTGGTATCGCGGCTATCACGGGGCGTGAGATGGTCCCCGTCGAGATCCTGCTGTTGCCGATCCTGCTCCTGACTCTGTTTGCGTCGGCGCTCGTCTCAGCCCTCCTGATCCTTCTTCTGAAGCCGTTGCTCGTCCGCTATGCGCTGGCGCGTCCCAATGCGCGCTCAAGCCACAAGATACCGACGCCGCAAGGCGGTGGAATTGCAGTAATTGGCGCCTGTCTCCTTGTGGCAGGCGGAATCCTGCTGACGGGCTTTCCGGTACACACATTTCCCATCGTGGCCGCAGCCGCCGTGATCCTCGCCTTCGTCGGTGCGGTGGATGACATCCGTCCTCTGCCTGCGGTCCCACGCCTGCTGCTGCAGATGGCAGCCGTCACGGCAGTCGTGGGGACGAGCGGCGTGCGGGTCCTGCCGGAGACCGTTCCTGTCATCGCCGAGCAGACGCTCCTGATCCTCGGCGGGGTCTGGTTCGTGAACCTCGTCAACTTCATGGATGGGCTCGATTGGATCACCGTGGCCGAGATGGTGCCGATCACGGCCTCCATTCCCATTCTGTATTTCATCGCCGGCGATCCTTTGCCCGCTGAGGCCGTCACTCCAGAGGTTTTCTATGTGGCCGCCGCCCTTTGCGGCGCGCTCCTCGGCTTCGCGCCCTTCAACAAGCCCGTCGCAAAACTCTTCCTCGGCGACGTGGGCTCGCTGCCCATCGGGCTGCTCGTCGGCTGGATGCTGCTGGAACTCGCCGGAACCGGCGCGCTCGCGGCCGCTCTCCTGCTGCCGCTCTACTACCTGATGGACGCCACCATCACCCTGCTGCGCCGCCTCGCCCGCGGCGAAAAGGTGTGGGAGGCCCATCGCAGCCATTTCTACCAGAAGGCCACCGACAACGGCTTCTCGGCAATGCAAGTCAGCGCCCATGTGTTCGGGCTCAACCTTGTCCTCGCCGCCCTCGCCGCTATGACACTGATCTGGCCCTCTGCCGCGGTGCAGATCGCAGCGCTCGCTTCAGGGGGCGTTCTCGTCGGCCTGGTTCTCAGGCGCTTCTCCCGTCCGCGCGCAACAGCTCCCCTGGAGGTTTCCCGATGAATGCACCCCTCATTGCCCTCACCGGCGCGACGGGCTTCATCGGACGGCACCTTCTCGCGGAACTGCCCAAGCGCGGCTACCGGGTCCGCGTGCTGCTGCGCCGGCCCTCCGAGGTTCCGGAGGGCGCATCGAGCGCCGTCATCGGCGACATCGCCTCGCCCCACAACATGGCGGCCGCCTTGCGCGACGTGGACATGGTGATCCACTCGGCGGGCTTGGCCCATGCCATGTCCGGGCGGCCGGAGGACGATTACCGCAGCATCAACGCGGAGGCGACCGTGAAGCTCGCCCAGTCCGCCGAGCGGGCGGGCGTCAAGCGCTTCGTCTTTCTCTCCTCCATCCGCGCCCAGAGCGGCCCCTCGGCCGAGGGCGTGCTGACGGAGGAGATGGAGCCTCGGCCCACCGATGCCTATGGCCGCTCCAAGCTCGAGGCGGAACGGGGCCTGGCGGAACTCGACCTCGACTGGGCGGCCCTGCGTCCGGTTCTCGTCTACGGCCCAGGCGTGAAGGGCAACATGGCCGCGCTCCTTTCCCTCGCCATGAAGCCCTGGCCCCTGCCGCTCGGCGGGCTGACGGCGAAGCGCTCGCTGCTGTCCCTCGACAATCTGGCGGCGGCGATGGACACCCTGCTGAAGGCGCCTGGCTCCTTGAGGCGCCCCTTCATCGCGGCCGATCCGGAGCCGGTCACGATCCCTGAGATGGTCACCGCCCTGCGCAAGGGCCTGGGGCGCGGGCCGGGGCTGGTGCCGGTGCCCGCCTTCGCGCTGAAGGGCGCGGCGGCTCTGGCGGGAAAAGGCGAGGCCTACGAGCGCCTGGCGGGCTCGCTGGTCGCGAGTTCCGAGGCACTCCGGAAGCTGGGATGGCAGCCGGTCACTTCGACGCGAGACGGGCTTGCGGAACTGGCGCGGCGGGCGGCGGCGCAGGCTTCCGGCGCTTGAACTCGGGGATAGCCTCCTCGAACACCCGCTCGGCCAGGGCGCGGTCGCCCTCCGCCACCGCGCGGGCGAGGAGCTTCAGCCACTGATCGACCCGCGTGCGGTCGGCGAAGATGGGCTTGGCGGCCATGACGCCGTCGATGCCGATCTCCGTGCGCGGCTCCTCGCGGGCAAACAGGATCTCGTGCAGGCGCTCGCCGGGGCGGGTGCCGGTCACCGCGATCTCGATGTCCTCGCCGGGCTCGTAGCCGGCGAGGCGGATCATGCGCTCGGCCAGGTCGTAGATGCGCACCGGCTGGCCCATCTTCAGCACATAGACCGAGGCGCGCTCGTCGCCGTTGGACCGCTCCGTCAGCGAGCGGCTCTCCTCCGCATGGGAGGCGGAGGTGAGCACCAGGTCCGCCGCCTCGCGGGTGGTCATGAAGTAGCGCACCATGTCCGGATGGGTGACGGTGACGGGCCCGCCCCGGGCGATCTGCGCCTTGAACTTCGGCACCACGGAGCCCACGGAGCCCAGCACGTTGCCGAAGCGCACGGCGATGGTGCGGGTGGCGCCGTTGCGCCCCATGAACTCCGCGTCCAGCGCCTGCCCGTACATCTCGGCGAAGCGCTTGGTGGCGCCCAGCATCGAGACCGGATCGATGGCCTTGTCGGTGGAGATCATGACGATGGTGGCGGCGCCCGCCTCCACCGCCGCATCGGCCACGTTCACCGAGCCGAACACGTTGGTCTTGATGCCCTCCGTCCAGTTCTTCTCGAGATAGGGCACGTGCTTGAGGGCGGCGGCGTGGAAGACCACGTCGGGCCTGAACTCGCCCATCACCTCGCGCACCCGCTCGCGGTCGCGCACGTCGGCGATGACCCCGTCCACGTTGGTGTCGCTGGACAGAAGCGTCGGGTTCTCGAGGATGTGATGGAGCGAGGGCTCGGAGCTTTCGAGGATGAGCAGGTCGCTGGCGCCGAAGGCCACGACGCGGGTGCAGATCTCCGAGCCGATGGAGCCGCCGCCGCCGGTGACGAGGATGCGCTTGCCGCGGATGAAGGCCTCGAGCCGCTGCCGGTCGATCTGCACGGTGGGGCGCAGGAGCAGGTCCTCGATCTCCAGCGGCGCGAGCTCGGCATCGCGCATGCCCTCGCCAAGGCTCGTGACCCGCACCAGGGGCAGGCCGAGGCGGCGGGCGCGGGCGAGCAGCCGGTCGGGGTTCGCCTCCGGCGTGAGGGCGCCCGGCGTCGCCAGCAGGCGGCGGATCGGGACGCCCCGCTCCTGGAAGTCCTGCACCACCTGGTCGAGGTCGTCGAAGCTGCCGAGCACGGGCACGCCGCGCATGGACTGGCCGAGATCGTCGGCGCGCCAGGACAGGATGCCTCTGGGATGAACCTTCTTGACCGTTCCCGATTCGATGGCGCGCAGGATCACCTCGATGTCGCTGCCGCGCCCGAGCAGCAGGGTCGGCGTGCTGGAATCGCGCTGCAGGGTCTGGCGGGAGCGGGCGTATTTCAGGTAGCGGAAGGCGAGCCGCGGGCCGCCCAGCAGGAACATCTGGACCAGCCAGTAGAGGGCGATCGTGATCTTGCCGAAGAAGAAGGTGCCCAGGAGCTGCGGCGAGACCAGGACGTAATCCACCACCAGCAGGGTCATCGCCAGGATGCTGGAGGCCCGGAAGATGTTGAACAGGTCCGGCAGGGAGGCGAAGCGCCACTTGGAGCGGTAGAGCTGGGAGAACCAGTAGATCACGCCGGCAAAAGCGATGAAGGGCGGCAGGAAGAGGGGGAGATGAACGAGGCGCTCGTTCAGGAGCGACCCCTCGAAGCGCACGAAGAAGGTCGCGAGGACGGCCACGCCCGTCATCACGAGATCATGCACAACGATGAGCGTCTTCTTGAAATCCTGCCGATTCATGATCCTGCCACGTCCCGGCTCCGGGGTATCGGAGGCCTCCGGGCTTTGTCAATGTAACCATGTATCTTTCACAATGCACATGGCGCAGCCCTCTCAAGTCCCGGAAAGGGGGCTCAGCGCCACCACCACGGGACGGCCTGCCTGCCGCAGCACCTCGGCGCGGACCCCGAAGCTTACGGCGATCCGCGCCTCGGTCAGGACCGCCTCGGGAGGCCCCAGCGCTTCGATTTGTCCCTGCCGCAGCAGCAGGATCGTGTCGGCGAAGCGGGCGGCGAGGGTGAGGTCGTGCAGGATGGCGGCCACCGTGGCCCCCTCCCGGGCGCGGTCCTTCAGGGCGCCGAGAACCACGAGCTGGTGGCGCGGGTCGAGGGCCGCGACCGGCTCGTCGGCAAGGAGCACGGGCGCCTGCGTCGCCAGGGCGCGGGCGAGAAGCACGCGGGTGCGCTCCCCGCCGGAGAGCGCCGTGGCGGGGCGATTCTCGAAGCCCTGCAGCCCCACCGCCGCGAGCGCCGCCGCGACGGCCTGCCGGCCGGCTTCGGGCAGGGCCCCGGGCCGCTCGCCGTGCGGCAGGCGGCCGAGGGCGACCACCTCCGCCACCGGCAGCGGCCAGGCGATGCCGCCGCCCTGCGGCAGATAGGCGATGGCCCGCGCCCGCTCCGCGGGGCGCATGCGGTCGACCGGGGCGCCGTTCAGGACGGCCTCGCCCCCGGCCGGGCTCAGCAGCCCGGCGAGCGCCCGCAGCAGGCTCGTCTTGCCGGCACCGTTCGGGCCGACGACGGCCGTGAGGCGGCCGGGCTCCAGGGCGAGGCTCACCCGGTCGAGAACCCGGCGGGCGCCGAGATCCACGCTTAAGGAGCGGGCTTCGACAAGCGTCATGCGGGCGTCTCCAAGAGTTCCGCCTTGCGGCGGGCGATCACCCACAGGAAGAACGGCACCCCGAGCAGCGCCGTGAGCACCCCGACCTTCACCTCCGTGCCGGACGGGATCAGGCGCGCGGCGCAATCCCCCGCGAGCAGCAGCGCCGCGCCGGCAAGCCCCGCAGGCACGAGGGTGCGGGCCGGATCGTAGCCGGTGAGGGGCCGCACCAGATGGGGCGCCACGAGGCCCACGAAGCCGATGGACCCCGCCACCGCCACGGAGGCTCCCGTGCCGATGGCGGCGCCCGCGACGATCAGGCCCCGCAGCCGCGCCACGTCCACCCCGAGGCTCAGGGCCGTCTCCTCGCCCAGCGACAGGGCCCGCAGGCCCGAAGCGGCCTGCAGGATGAGGAGCGAGGCCAGGAGCACGAAGGGCGCGGCCAGCAGCACATGCGTCGCGGAGCGGTCCTCGAAGGAGCCCAGCAGCCAGAACACGATCTCCGTCACCGCGAAGGGATTGGGCGACAGGCTGATGGCGAGCGAGGTGCCCGCTCCGGCGAGGCTCCCCACCGCAAGCCCTGCCAGGACGAGCACCACGACGCTCGCCCCGCGGCCCGCCACGAGAACGACGAGGCCGATGGACAGGAGCGCGCCGAGGATCGCCGCGACGGGAAGGGCCCAGGACAGGGTGCCCACGAGGCCGGAATAGATCACGAGCACCGCCCCGAAGGCCGATGCCTGCGGCGCGCCGAACACCGCCGTGTCGGCGAGCGGATTGCGCAGCAGGCCCTGCAGCGCCGCGCCCGACAGGCCGAAGATCCAGCCGATCATGAGGGCCAGCCATGTCCGCGGCAGCCGGATCTCCCGCACCACGACGCTCGCCGCCCCCTGATCGGACACGAGCGCCTTCACCGCCACCGGCGCCGTGATCGGCGCCGGGCCGATCAGGAGGGAGCCAAGGCTCAAGGCTCCGATGAGGACGGCGAGGCAGGGAATGAGAGGGGATCGGGGACGAGGCATGGGGACGGTTTCATTGACCCTCCCCGATAGAGCATGAAACGCCAGGATGACAAAGCGCCCCTCGCATCGTCATCCCGGACGGCGAAAGCCGATCCGGGATCGCACGACGAGAACAGCGCAAGTTCACCTCTCCCGGTGGGAGAGGTCGCGCCTTCAGGCGCGGGTGAGGGGTTACGCTCTCTCCGGATAGGACACTCACCCCTCACCCCGACCCTCTCCCCTCCTAAGTCGGGTGTTCCCGACTTAGGCGTGCAGGAACGGATCTCGGGTTTTCCCGAGATCCGGGAGAGGGAGACCTGCGTTACATCCTGCTCCCGATCCCGGATCTCCGCCGCGCTCCGTCCGGGATGACCCGAATGGGTCAACAAGGGTTCGATCTCCCGCCGCTCCGTGATACGAAGCCATCAGCGCCTTCCAAGAACTCCGCACGAGAGAGCCGCATGAACCGCCTGTTCGCCAACCTGCCCACCACCGTCTTCGAAGTGATGTCGAGCCTGGCCCGGGAGACCGGGGCTATCAATCTCGGCCAAGGCTTTCCGGACGATCCGGGGCCGGAGGACGTGCGGCGTGCGGCGGCGGATGCGGTGCTCAATGGCTACAACCAGTATCCCTCGATGATGGGCATCCCGGAGCTGCGCACGGCGATCGCCGCCCATTACCGGCACTGGCAGGGGGTCGATCTCGATGCGAACACGGAGGTGATGGTAACCTCGGGCGCCACGGAGGCGCTCGCGGGCGCCATCCTCGGCATCGTGGAGCCGGGCGACGAGGTGGTGCTGTTCGAGCCCATGTACGACGCCTATCTGCCCCTCGTGCGGCTCGCCGGCGGCGTGCCGAAATTCGTCACCCTGCAGCCGCCGCATTTCCGCCTGACGGAGGAGGCGCTCGCAAAAGCCTTCTCGCCGAAGACCAAGGCGGTTGTGTTCAACAACCCGCTCAACCCCACGGCCACCGTGTTCTCCGACGAGGACCTGAACCTCCTGGCCGATTTCTGCCGGAGGTTCGACGCCATCGCGATTTCCGACGAGGTCTGGGAGCATGTGGTGTTCGACGGCAGGCGGCACCGGCCGATCCTGGCGCTGGAGGGCCTGCGCGAGCGCTCGGTGAAGATCGGCTCGGCCGGAAAGATCTTCAGCCTCACGGGCTGGAAGGTGGGCTTCGTCTGCGCCGCGCCGCCGATCATGAAGGTGCTGGCGAAGTCCCACCAGTTCCTCACCTTCACCACCGCGCCGAACCTGCAGCACGCCGTGGCCTACGGGCTTGCCAAGGACGATTCCTACTTCGAGGACATGCGGAAAAACTTCGCCCGCAGCCGCGACCGCTTCACCGACGGCCTGAAGACCCTCGGCTTCGACGTGATCCCGAGCCAGGGCACCTATTTCGTCAACATCGACATCTCGGCCTTGGGGGAAACCGACGACGTCGCCTTCTGCCGCCGGCTCGTGTTGGAGCACGGGGTCGCCGCGATCCCGGTCTCGGCCTTCTACGCGGAGGGGGCGGTGAAGACCGTGGTGCGCTTCTGCTTCGCCAAGAAGGATTCCACCCTCGACGCCGGGCTGGAGCGGCTGGCGAAGGCCATCAAGCGGGCGGCCTGAAAAACCATCCGCCGGGCAATCACTTGAAGGCGATCACTTGGACATTGTTTCTTTGCCCGGAATTTCTTAGCCTGCCCCGGTCGTCACTCTCATCGTGAGGAGTTCCCACCCCTGATGTTCCGTCTTCTCGCTTCCGTCGCCCTCACCGTAGGGCTTGTGACCGGCGCCGCCGCGCAGCAGCAGCGCGTGGTCAACGTCTATAACTGGTCCGACTACGTGGATCCGAAGGCGCTGGACGAGTTCACGAAACAGACCGGCATCAAGGTGGTCTACGACACCTACGACAACAACGAGATCGTCGAGACCAAGCTTCTGGCCGGCAAGTCGGGCTACGACATCGTGGTGCCGTCGGGCCCCTTCGTGCAGCGGCTCATCGGCGCCAAGGTGTTCCAGAAGCTCGACAAGGCGAAGCTGCCCAACCTCGCCAACCAATGGCCGGAGGTGACGCAGCGTCTGGCCGTGTACGATCCCGGCAACCAATATGCCGTGAACTACATGTGGGGCACCACCGGCATCGGCGTGAACGTCAAGAAGGTGAAGGAGATCCTGGGCGACATGCCGCTCAACACCTGGGACCTGGTGCTGAAGCCGGAGATCTCCTCCAAGCTCAAGAGCTGCGGCATCTACATGCTGGACTCGCCCGAGGATCTGTTTCCCGGCGTGCTGGCCTATCTCGGCCTCAACCCCGATTCCAAGCGCACCGAGGACCTGAACAAGGCGGGCGATGCCCTGTTCCGGGTGCGCGGCAACATCCAGAAGTTCCACTCCTCCGAGTACATCAACGCGCTCGCCAACGGCGACATCTGCGTGGCGGTGGGCTATTCCGGCGACATGATCCAGGCCAAGAGCCGGGCCGAGGAGGCCAAGAACGGGGTCGAGGTGAGCTACGTCATCCCGCGCGAGGGCGCGCTGATGTGGTTCGACAGCTTCGTCATCCCGGCGGACGCCAAGAATGTGGCCGAGGCGCATGAGTTCATCAACTTCATGCTCCGCCCGGAGATCGCCGCCATGAACACGAACTTCGTGTCCTACGCCTCCGGCAACCTCGCCGCCAAGCAGCACATCGACAAGGCGATCCTCGACAACCCGGGCATCTATCCGGACGAGGCCACCATGAAGCGCCTCTTCACCAACACGGCCTATGACGAGCGCTCCCAGCGCACCGTCACAAGGCTCTGGACCCGGGTGAAGACCGGCCGTTAATCCGGCGCTCAGATTGGGTCGCGCAGATTCGGCGCGCCCGCCAAGCTCCGTCCACTCGGGCGGAGCTTTTTTCATGAAAGAAGGACGTTTCGTCATGCGTTCGGCCCCCGCAGCCCTCCTTGCCGCCAGCCTCGCCTTTCCCGCCTTCGCCCAGACCCCTGCTCCGCGCCAGCCCACGATCGGCGTGATGGGCACCGGCGAGGCGGAGCTGAAGCCCGATTTCGCGCGCATCCATGTGACGGTGGAAACCCGGGCCGACACGGTGGCCCAGGCCAGTGCCGCCAACAGCACGGCGACGGAGCGGGTGCTCGCCCGCATCCAGAGCCTCGGGGTCAAGCGGGAGGACATCCGCACCGCCAATTTCCAGGTGTTCCGGACGCCGCCCCAGGCGGGACCCGACGGCAAGGAGATCAAGGCGCCGCGGTTCTCGGCCCACCACCAGCTGCGCATCACCACCCGCGACCTCGACGGTGTCGGGCGCCTGGCCGGCGAGATCCTGTCGAGCGGCGACATGACGTTCCAGGCGGTCAGCTTCGGTCTCGACCGGCAGGAGGAGGGCGGCGCCCGCGCCCGCGAGGCGGCCGTGCAGGACGCGAAGCGCCAGGCGGAGGTCTATGCGAGGGCGGCCGGCGTGTCGCTCGGCCGCCTGGTCGAGATCCGGGACGGCTCGGCCCAGCCCTTCGAGCCCCAGCCCGAGATGGGCGCGCGGATGCGCATGGCGGCGTCAGGCGCCGAAGCGGTGCCGATCGTGCCGCCGGCAACGATCCGCTACACGGCCAACGTGCAGCTCGTCTGGGAGATCGCCGGGCAGCCTTAGGCCGCCCGGACGCTGTTGAGGAACTGGTGGATTTCGGCGCCGAGGCGCTGCGCCTGACGCTCCAGGGTCTCGGAAAGGTCCGCCACCGCCTTGGCCGCCTCGAGGGATTGCAGGGCCACGCCCTGGGTCGTCTCAATGGCGGAGGTGCCCGCCTGCGCCTCGGTGGAGACCTGGGCCACGGACTGGGCGATCTCGGACACGGCGGCCGTCTGCTGGCCCACGGTTCCGGCCACGGTGGAGACCACGCCGGCGAGATCCTCCACGGAGGCCTGCACGGTGCCGAGCGCCACGAGGGTCTCGCGGGAGGCGGCCTGCACCGCCTCGATCTGCCGGGCGATCTCCTCGGTGGCCTTGGCGGTCTGGCCCGCCAGGTCCTTCACCTCGTTGGCCACCACGGCGAAGCCCTTGCCGGCCTCGCCGGCCCGCGCCGCCTCGATGGTGGCGTTGAGCGCCAGGAGGTTCGTCTGGGCCGCGATGGTGCGGATGAGGCCCGCCACCTCGCCGATCTGGCTGGTCGCGGCGGACAGGGCGGTCATGCTGCTCGACGCTCCCCGCGCCTCGGCGACGGCGCGCTCGGAGGCCTGGGCCGAGGCGCTCGTCTGAGCGGCCACCTCGGCGAGCGAGGCGTCGAGCTCCTCGGCGGCGCTCGCCACCGCCGACATGTTCTGCGCCGTGCGCATAGAGGCGCTGCCCGCGATCTGCGCCTGCCGGGTGACGTGATTGGCCGAGCCTTCGAGCTGGCTCGACGCCTGGGCGAGATCCCCCGTGACCTGGCGAACCTCCGCCAGGATCTGCTCGACGGAGGCGTCGAAGGCGGCGATGGCGCCGGAGATCGCATGGGCGCGCTCCGCATCGAGCGCCGCCATGCCCTCGCGTTCACGGGTGAGCCGCTCGCGCTCCCGGGCGTTGTCGCGGAACACGAGGACGGTGCGGGCCATGGCGCCGATCTCGTTGGCGGCGGAGGTGGACGGGATGTCGACGCTCGCATCGCCGTCCGCAAGCCGCTGCATGGCCTGCTGGAGCCGGGTGAGCGGCAGGGAGATCGAGCGGCCGACGAGGAAGTTCAGGATCAGGCCCAGCAGCAGCGTGACGCCCATGGCCCAGAGGATGAGGGAGAAGGTGCGGTTCTGCGAGGCGGTGAGCTGCTCCTCCGTCTGATGCGCCTCCGCGCGCACCTTGGCGAGGAGCTGGTCGAGAACCGGCACGAGCAGGTCGAACTGGCCCATCAGCTTCTCGCCCTGCCCGGAAACCTGGCGCTCCAGCTCGCCCCAGGCCTGGAAGGCGGTCTGGAACTCCGTGCTGGCGGCCTCGATTGCGGCCTTCTCCTTGGCGGCCTCGCCCGAGAGCTGGGCCAGGGCGCGGGCGAACCGGCCCTGCTCCACGTCGAAGGCCGCCATGATGCTCTCCTCGAGCAGGATGCGGGCGCGGGCCTCCTGGTTGAACATGCCGAGCGTCGCCGCCCAGAGCCGCCACGTCACCGTCTCGCCGCTGCTGGTCAGGGGGCGCACGGCCCGCTCGAGGGCGGCCTCGGCCTTGAGGAGACGGCCCTGCACGCCCTCGTCGGGCTTGGTGCCGATGGCGGCATAGAGCTTGCCGAGGGCGTTCGCCTGGTCGATCAGGGTGGCGGCATGCTGCTTCAGCGTCGCGATCTCGGGCTCGACCAGGCGCGCCCCGGAGGCGGCGCCCATCGCGTCGAGTTCGGCGGCCATGGCCTTGTGGCGGTCGACGAAGGCCTGCCCGTGATGGCTGAGGCGGCTTGCGGTCCACTCACCGGCGGTGACCTTCAGGGCATCGGCCTGGCCCCGGAAGGCATTGGCCTTCTCGGCCAGGGCGGAATAGGTCTGCTGGGCGGAGAGCGCCCGGTCCACGTCCTGGCGTCCCATCTGGAACACCGCGCCGATCACCGCGAAGCCCAGCACCATCACGCCGCTCAAGGTGGCGACGCGCACCCGTACGGACGGCTGCTTCAACCGAGCCAGAGACGCCATGAGCCCCGAATCCTTTTTGTTACCTTGCGGCAGCAGGATCCGGGAGGAGGGTTAAGGAGGGGTTTACGATGGGTAAGAATGCCGCAGCGAGCGTCCCGTGCCGCTCTTTGCGGCTTCAGGCGGCTTTCGGCAGCTCGGTCATGATGGCGTAGATGGCCGTGGCATCGCGGGTGGCGCGCAGCCGCTCGATGAGCCCCGGCTCGCGCAGCACCCGCGCCACCCGCGCCAGCGCCTTCAGATGATCGGCTCCGGCGCCCTCGGGGGCGAGCAGGAGGAAGAGCACGTCGACCGGCTGGCCGTCGAGGGCCTCGAAGTCGATGGGCTTGTCGAGCCGCGCCACCAGCCCGAAGATCCGGGTCAGGCCCGGCAGCTTGCCGTGGGGAATGGCGATGCCCTCGCCGATCCCGGTGGAGCCGAGCCTCTCCCGCTGCAGCAGGGCCTCGTAGATGGCGCTGCCGGGAAGGCCGGTCAGCCGGGCCGCATGGGAGGCCAGTTCCTGAAGAGCCTGCTTCTTGCCGTTGGCGCGCAGGGCGGGCAGCACGGCTTGAGGGTCTAGAAAATCCAGCAAAGGCATCGATCACGCCGCATTTTGATGTGAAGCCTGGAAGGCCTCTCACCGTTCCACGCAAGAACCGGGCCAGAAGGAGTACCCCCCTTCACGGCTGTGCAGGCGGCGGATCGACCCAGCCGATCGCCCCGTCGCCGCGGCGATATACGACGTTCACGCGTCCGGTGCTAGCGTGGATGAACACCAGAGCCGCCGCTCCCGTCAGATCGAGCTGCATCACAGCGTCGCTGACGGAGAGCCTGTGCAGGGGTTTCGTGGTCTCCGCGATGACGATGGGGTGGTAGCCGTCCTCCTCCACCGTCTCGTCGTTCGGAGCCTCGAAGACCGCATAGGGCACCTCCAGGCTCGCGCCCGCGCGCTCATGACCCGAGCCGGGGCGGTCCTTGAGTCGCTGCTTGTACCGGCGCAGGCGGTTCTCGATTCGGTCCGCCGTGCGGTCGAAGCTGGCATAGGCGTCGGCGGCGAGGCCCGAGGCCTCGAGCGTCATGCCCGAGGTCAGGTGAAGCACGCAGTCGGTGCGGAAGCTGCCGCCGTCGCGGGTGACGGTCACATGGCCGGAATAGCCGCCGTCGAAATACTTGGCCAGGGCGCCGGCCACCCGGGCTTGGACCTGGGACCTGAGAGCTTCGCCGATATCGATGTTCTTGCCCGACACCCTCAACGTCATCCTGTCCTCCTCAGCCTCGCACCCCGCTTCGCGGCGATCGTCGAAGGGTGTGCTCCGAGGGCGATGATGATCCGTCTGCGGGCCAATGCAAGACTTGAAATCCGGGGCCGAAACGGTCAGGCTTGATCTCCGTGCTCCCTGCGGCGGGCTGCGGAGGAGGGGATGCGCAGGGCCTCCCGGTACTTCGCCACCGTGCGGCGGGCGACCTGGATTCCCTCGCCTTTCAGCATCCGGGCGATGGCCTCGTCCGAGAGCACCCGGTCCGGGCTCTCCGCGGCGATCAGCTGGCCGATCCGGTGGCGAACGGCCCTGGCGGCATGCTCGCCCTCGCCCGTGGCCGTGCCGAAGAAGAACTTCATCGGATAGGTGCCGCGCTCGGTGCCCAGCGCCTTGTTCGCCGTCACCCGGGAGACGGTGGATTCGTGCATCCCGATCGCCTCCGCCACGCCCTTCAGCGTCATGGGGCGCAGGGCTCCCACGCCTTCGCGGAAGAACGCCTCCTGCTGGCGCACGATCTCGGCGGCTACCTTGAGGATCGTCCTGGAGCGCTGCTCGAGGCTGCGGGTGAGCCAGCTCGCCGTCTCGAAGCACTCGGCGAGGAAGCGTTTGTCCTCGTCCTTGCGCAGGACCTTGGCGACCTCGGCATAGTAGGTGCGGTTGAGCAGGATGCGGGGCAGGGTGTCGGGATTGAGCTCGACCGCAAGGCTGCCGTCGGAGGCCGCCCGCACCAGCACGTCGGGCACGAGCACCTGGACGGGCGCCGGCGCGAAGGCGAGGCCCGGCCTCGGGTTCAGCCGGCGGATCTCGGCCAGCATGTCGGCAAGATCCTCCTCATCGACGCCGCACGCCTTGCGCAGGGCGGCGAGGTCCCGTCGGGCGAGAAGGGGGAGATGATCGAGCAGGGCCTGCATCGCCGGATCGAGCCGGTCGCGCTCCTTCAGCTGGATCGCCAGGCACTCGGCAAGATCGCGCGCGCCCACGCCGGAGGGCTCGAGGGTCTGGACGAGCCGCAGCGCCGCCTCGGCATCCTCCATGCCGATTCCCAGGCGGCCTGCGATCGCCGCCAGATCCTCGGCGAGGTAGCCGGCCTCGTCGAGGGCGTGGATCAGGTGCCGGCCGATCGTGCGCAGGCGCGGATCGGCGGCGGCGAGGTCGAGCTGCGCCTCCAGGTGCTCCGCCAGGCTCGCCGCGCGGACGACGCTGTTCTCGACCTCCGGCCCGAGCTCGTCATGGCCTGCGCCCGGCGCCTGCCCCGATGCGCCCCCCGCCGCCTGCGTTCGCAGGGGCGGCGCTCCGGGTACGATGCGGGAGCCCGCGGCCCGTGCCCTGTCCTTGGCGCGCAGGAAATCGGCCAGGGTCGGCGCCGCCGCGTCGGGCCCCGCGGCGGCCTCCTGCAGGAGGGGATTGCACGCGAGCTCAGCCGCCACGTAGGCCGCCAGCTCCGCCTGGGAGAGCTGCAGCAGCTTGATGGACTGGACGAGCTGGGGGGTGAGGGTCAGGGACTGGCCCTGGCGCAGCTCCAGCCGTTGCATCGCATTCATGACCGCACCCCGGCGTTTCAGGCATGGTTCTTGCATGCCTGTGCCGTTTTACTGCGGCTGGCCGGGCGGCGTCAAAAGGCTGGAGGTTCCCAAAGCCTCGGACCCAAAAGTGCAGATCCACTTTTGGGTCCGAGGCTTTGTCTTTGAGTTAAAGTTAAGAGCATCGCTCCGGTCGGAAAACCGGATCCAGTTTTCCGCACGATGCTCTAGAGCCGGAAATCCTCGCCGAGATAGAGGCGGCGCACGTCCTCGTTGGCCACGATGGCGTCCGGGGTGCCCTCGGTGAGCACGCGGCCGGAATGGATGATGTAGGCCCGGTCGATGAGGCCCAGGGTCTCGCGCACATTGTGATCGGTGATGAGCACGCCGATGCCGCGGCGCGTCAGGTGCCGCACGAGGTTCTGGATGTCGCCCACCGCAATCGGGTCGATGCCGGCGAAGGGCTCGTCGAGGAGCATGAAGGTGGGCTCGCCCGCCAGCGCCCGGGCGATCTCGCAACGCCGCCGCTCGCCGCCCGAGAGGGCGATGGAGGGCGACTTGCGCAGGCGCGTGATGTTGAACTCGTCGAGCAGCGCGTCGAGCTTGCGCTCGCGCTCCTTGCGGCTGGGCTCCACGATCTCGAGCACGGCGCGGATGTTGTCCTCCACGTTGAGGCCGCGGAAGATCGAGGCCTCCTGCGGCAGGTAGCCGATGCCCAGACGGGCGCGCCGGTACATGGGCAGGCCCGTGACGTCGTGGCCGTCGAGGCTGATCACGCCGCGATCCGCCCCGACGAGGCCGGTGATCATGTAGAAGATCGTGGTCTTGCCCGCGCCGTTCGGGCCCAGCAGGCCCACCGCCTCGCCCGCGCGCACGCTCAAGCCCGCATCCTGCACCACGGTGCGGCCGCGATAGCTCTTCTGCAGGCCCTTGACCGCGAGAATGCCGGGTCCGCCGAACACGGCTTCGGCATCCCGGCGCGAATGCGCAACGGGGCCCCTGCCCGCGCCTTGCGGCTCCAGGAGGCTCACGTTCGAAGGACCGGAGGGGGAACGGTTGAAAAGCGGTTTCACAGGATCGTCGCTGGTGGTGGAAGGGTCAAGGCGGGGGAAGCCCCCCGTTTCAGTTCGTGGCCGGCCTCTGTTGCGGCTTGGGCTTGGCGGGCGCATTGGCGCCTCCGCCGGCGCCCGTGGGCGCCGGGCCGCCGCTGCCCGGAACGAACAGGGCTCGCACGCGTCCGCCCGGCGCCGTCTCGATATTGGCGACGCCGGTGTTGATGTCGTAGAGCACCCGCTCGCCCTTGGTGACGTTCGGTCCGTCGCTCAAGGTGGCGTTGCCGGTGAGCAGGATCTTGTTGGAGCCCCGGTCGAAGGTGGCGTTCTCGCCGGTCGCCACCTGGGTGCGCGACACGATGGTGACGGGTCCCTTGCAGTCGATCTTCTTGATGGCGCTGTCGTCGGCTCCCGCCGCCGCCGCAGGCGCGGGCGTGGCCGGGCCGCCGCTCTGGTCGCGCTGCTCGTAGAACACGGTCATGACCGTGCACTTCATGGTGCTCTCGCCCTGGACCGCGACCACATCGCCGGTGAAGACCGCGCGGCCTTCCTTGTCGAAGACGTCGAGCTTGTTGGCATCGATCTTGATCGGCTCCTTGCTGGAGCCGAAATTGCCGAAGCCCACGGCCCGCTCCTTGCTGGCCTGAGCCCAGGCGGCCCCCGGCGGAACGGAGGACAGAAGCGCGAGGGCGAGGGCGGCGCGTGTGAGACTCATCATGGACGAACACTTGTCTGTTGGGGCGCTGGGACGGTCGAGCCCGTGCCGGCAGCCTCCGGGGCGGAGGAGGCGGAATTCGAAGAAGGTTGGATAATGGTGCGGACGCGGCCGGTGAAGCTCATCACCTTGCCGTTGTCGGTGACGCTGAGGCCTTCCGCCTCGATGGTGCCGCTGCCGAAGGACACGACCACGGGTTCGTTGGAGGTCACGGAGCCGGACTTGAAACGCACGAAGGCCGAGCGGAGCTTGACCTCGTGGCCGGCATCCGTGGTGACCACGATGTTGTCGCGCAGCCGCATCTGCTCCCGCTTGGTGTCGAGCACGCCGCTGGCGGCCTGGAGCCGGGCCACGGTGCCGCGCTCGTCGGTGACGATGCGCGCCTTCAGGTCCTTGAGCTGCACGAAGTTCGGCTTGCGCACGTCCTGGGTGGCGGCGCTGGCCGTCACCTCATAGGGGCGGTTGTCGTTCTTGAAGCCGGTCAGCTTCGGGCTTTCCATGGTGACGTTGGTGCCGCTCACCCCGATGGAGCCGAAGCTCAGGTTCTCGATCTGCCGGAACGGGTCGTAATAGGCCACGAAGCCCACGGCCGCCATGCCCAGCAGGGAGCCCAGGGGGATGGCGACCTTGGCGAACCGCACCCAGCGCGAGTGGCGGCGGGCGCTCCGGAAGGCGCGCGAGCGTTCGACCGGCCGCAAGGCCGGGCCCTCACCCATTGTGGTGCCCTGAAGTACCGCCACCTGGTCAACCCCCTCCGCCTGACAATCGGCATGGCGCCATGCCGGAGGCTCATGGCGATGTTATGACGGACATAAAGGTTTATGAGGGAAAGTTTAAGTGCCCGTCAAGAATGGGCGAAAATGTCCGTCTCCGCCCAGCCCAGCAGGTCGAGCTGGGCCCGGGTCGGCAGGAAGCTGAAGCATTGATGGGCGATGCCGAGGCGGTTCTCCCGCTCCAGCATGCGGTCGAGCCTCTCCTTCAAGGCGTGCAGGTGCAGCACGTCGGAGGCGGCGTAGTCGAGCTGGGCGGGGGTGAGCGCGTCGGCGCCCCAATCGGAGGATTGCTGCTGCTTCGACAGTTCCACGCCGAGCTGCTCGCGCACGAGATCCTTCAGGCCATGGCGGTCGGTGTAGGTGCGAACGAGGCGCGAAGCGACCTTGGTGCAATAGACCGGGCGCGGCATGACCCCGAAGGTATGGAAGAGAACCGCCAGGTCGAAGCGGGCGTAATGAAAGATCTTAAGCACGCTCTCGTCGGAGAGCACGCGGATGAGATTCTCCGGCAGGGGGTCGCCCTTCACGATCTGCACCACGTCCGCCGTGCCGTCGCCGGTGGAGACCTGCACCACGCACAGGCGGTCGCGATGCGGGTTGAGGCCGAGGGTCTCGGTGTCGACGGCGATGGCGGAGCCGGGCTGGTAATCCGCGGGCAGGTCGCCGCGATGGAAGCGTGCTGTCATGGGTCATCCAGGGATGGGCTGCTGCAGCTCTAGAGCTGTTTCCATTCAGATGGAATCATCTCTTTTCTTCGCGTGCCGCATTTTTTGACGGCGAACCGGATCCACTTCGCCGAAAAATGCTCCAGCCTGTCCGGGCGGCGGCTTCAACGGACGGCAAAAGCCCCGCGGCTGCGGGGCTTTCGGGTGACGACGGAGGGAAAGCCTCAGTAGCAGGTCTCGATCCGCCGGACGACCACGCGCCCGTAGGGGTTCACGAACCGGCGCCGCTCGACGAAGCAGCGGCGCGGCGCGTAGGCGACCGGGCGGTAATAGGCCGGGGCATAGTAGGGATTGGCCGCCGCGCTCGCGATGGCGCCCAGAGCCAGTCCGCCGATCAGGCCCGCCGCCAGGGCGCCTCCGGCGGAGTGGCGGCGATAATAGGGATAGCCGTAGCGGTATCCGTAATAGCGCGGGCCGAAATAAGCCCGCGGCGCATAGCCGTAAGAGGGGCGATAGCCCCATCCGGCGTGATGGTGGCGATAGCCCCAATAGGGCTGGGCCTCGGCCGGCGCGGGCTGAACGATCATCGATCCGGCCAGGGCAAGGCCCGCAGCCAGCAGGGTTTTGAACGACACGTTCATGGTGTCCTCCCAGGAGCAGGAACCTCCATGACAACGGCGCGCGAAGCCCTGATGTTCCTCGTTTGTCTCGGGTCCCTCCTTACGGCCGGTGCGCGACGACGATGGGCTCAGCGGCCGGCTTTTCAGGTGCGGCCAGGCGTCCGAGAACCTCCGCCAGGGTTTCGCGGCTCACGGGCTTCTCAAGCCACGGAACGCCCTTGAACTCGGCGGGGCAGTCGGCGCTCGAGGGCAGGCCCGAATAGACCGCGAAGGGCACCCCGAGGGTCCTGAGCGTCCGGGCCACCTCCAGGGAGGTGCCGTCCCTGATCATGATGTCGAGGACGGCGATGTCGGGCACATCGCCCTCGAGCCATCGCAAGGCCTCGGCCTTGCTCATGAAGACGCCGGCTACGGCATAACCCGCGTCTTCCAGGAAGGCCTCCAGGGACATGCCGATGAGGGCCTGGTCTTCCACGATGATGCAGCGGGCCTGAGTCATGGGGTTCCTTACGGGCCGGCGGGGCAGGCGTTTCGCGGTCGGCAGGGACTGACGATGCATGGGTTCCGGCTCAATAAAAGTAGCTCCGACTGCGGTCCGTCTCATTGCCACATGTAAAGCTTGACCGCAGATCGGGGCCGATTTCGGTCGCTCCCTTGATTCCCGGCGATTCCCTCCCGACATCTGGCGCGGATCAAGGCCAAGCTTCGCATAGGTTAATGCGGCTGGAGCCCGGGAAGGGCCTTCTAGAAAGCTCGATTCGTAGGGTTGGACGAGTAATGGCTGAAAACTCCCCGAAGGAGCAGATGCTCAAGGCCATTCCGCACCTGCGGGCCTTCGCCATCTCCCTCTCCGGCAGCGTCGACAAGGCGGACGACCTCGTTCAGGGCGCCCTGCTGAAAGGCCTCACCCACCTCGACAAGTTCGAGCCGGGCACCAGCATGCAGGCCTGGCTCTTCACGATCCTGCGCAACGATTTCCTCACCCAGGCCCGCCGGAAGAAGCGCGAAGTCGAGGACCCGGAGGGCGCCTGGGCGGAGAACGTCGCCGTCATGCCCGACCAGGGCGTGCGGCTCGACGTCAAGGACATGCTGAGGGCCTTGAGCAAGCTGCCGGTGGAGCAGCGCGAGGCCCTGCTCCTGGTGGGCGCGGAGGGGCTGTCCTACGAGGATGCGGCCCGCATCTGCGGCACAAACATCGGCACCATCAAGAGCCGCATCAACCGTGCCCGCAACCGCCTGGCGGAACTGATGAGCTTCGAGTCGGACGACGATCTCGGCCCCGACCGTCTCGTGAAGGCCGCTCTCTTCATGCACGCCTCGCCTTGAGGCCTTCCGGCCGATAGGCCCGGCACCGGGCCGAAGCCCGATGCCAAGCCCCATATCTCAATGTCAGGCGGTCTTCGCCGGAGGATTGCCGTGGAGCAGCCACAGCTCGACGGCAGCCACGATGGCGATCGCCAGGCCGATTCCGATCACAGAGTGATGCATGAAACCTCCCTCTGGATGATCTTGGCCTTCACCAGCTTCTTCAGAGCGCCGCCGGAGGATCTGCGCGGATGCTGCGCCCTGATCGAGCGTACCGCAGCGCGGTACTCGGATGCCGCACCCGGATCGAACCGGGAGAGGGCGGCGATCACCGCGTCGATCCGCGAGCGCGGCTTCAGCTCGGGCAGGCTCCGGTTCGCCACCTGCTCGAGCACGAGTTCGTCCCGCGCCCAGGACAGCAGCACGGTGCGCTTCTCCTCGTGCGAGAACCAGGGATGCTCCGCGACCTCCGCCGGCGTGCGGAAGACGCCGCCCGGATCCACGAGGGCCTCCGTGTAGGAAGGGGTCGTGGGGCACGACGGGCCGATGGCAGCGGCAAAGGCCTGCTCGCGGCGCAGATCCGTGCGGCTGTCGATCATGGTCTGTTGTGTCATCCGATCCTTTCCTCCGGTGAGCGTGCGGGGCGCCCGGGTTGCCGGGCGCCCGGTCATGAGCCTAGTGCTTGGTCTCCTCGCCCCCGCGGTTGATGGCGATGCGCTTCACCTGCGGGCGGCTCTCCGCCGACTTGGGCAGGGTGACGGTGAGAACGCCGTTCCTGAAGGCGGCGTCGATCTTGTCCTCCTGCACCTCCCAGGGGAGCGGGATGCGGCGCTCGAAGCGGCCATAGGTGCGCTCGCTGAAGGCGCGCTCCTTGTCCTCCACCTCGGACTTCTTCTCGCCGCGGATGGTGAGCACCCCCTCGCCCATCAGCACCTCGACGTCCTTCTCGTCGAGGCCCGGCAGTTCGGCGCAAATCCGCACGTCCTTGTCATTCTCGACGACCTCCACGCTCGGCCAGGCCGCCAGGCGGCCCAGGGCGCCGAACGGGGCCATGTCGAAGCTGCGGAAGACGTCGTCGAAGAGGCGGTTCATCTCCCGATGGAGGGTCATGAAGGGATCGCCCTCCTCGCGGTAGCGGCTCGGGGTCGCCTGATGATTGCGACCCCAGGGAATGAGATCGCGCATGTTCATGATGCTATCCTCCTTCATCCGAGCCCATGAATCCAAGCCCATGAATCCAAGCCCTTGGGTTCGGCGCCGGCGACGCGGCCGGCGCCGTTGCAGCGATGGGAGCCGACCTTACGCGGCCTTGCCGTGCTCGATCTGCGCAGGCTGGTTGTCCTGAGCGAGACTCTTCGCGCCGGCGGACTTGATCTCGATCCGGCGGGGTTTGAGCGCCTCGGGCACCTCGCGCTTGAGGTCGACCGTGAGCAACCCGTTCTCGAGGCTCGCGCCGGTGACCTTCACGTGGTCGGCGAGGTTGAAGGTCTGCTTGAAGGCGCGGGTCGCGATGCCGCGGTGCAGATACTGCTTGCCGTCGTCGGAACCCTTCTTCTGGCCTGTCACGACGAGCTGGCTCTCCTTCTGCACGACCTCGATCTCGTCGGCGGAGAAGCCCGCGATCGCCATGGTGACGACGTACTGGTCCTCGCCCAGCTTCTCGATGTTGTAGGGCGGCCAGTTGGTCATGGACTCGACCTGCGCGGACTGGTCGAGCATGTCGAAGAGACGGTCGAAGCCGACCGTCGAACGGTACAGGGGAGAGAAGTCGAAAGCTGATCTCATCGCCATATCCTCCATTGAGCAACATGGGTCCGAGAGCGCCGGACACCCGCCGGCGCCCGTCCTGCCAAGCCGTTGAAAAGCCTTGGCGTTCTTGATGTTAGGAACGGCTTTTCCGGTTTTCAAGAGGGCGTGAGGACCGGTTTTCGCGGTCGAAACGGGCTGGCCAGCGGGTCCGCATGGCCCTAGCATCGGGGCGCCTCCACAGGGAACGACAGCCATGCTCCGCATCCTCTCCCTTGCCTTGCTCGCCACCGTCGCCGTTCCGTCCTTCGCCACCGAGGCGCCCCGGGAGGACACCGTGATCGCCCAGGAGCAGCGGGCTCCGCAGCAGACCCCGAAGCGGGACTGCGAGAGGAAGCAGGACGAGGGCGTGAGCTAGACGCCCCGCAGGGGAAAGCCCGACGCCGCAGAGATTCGACGGCAGTGACGCTGGACGGCCTTCCCAAACGGAAGCACAATAGCCGCGACCACGCCCTGAGGCTGCCATGGATCCGCAGAAGCAGAAGGTCGAGCGGCGGCTGGCGGCGATCTTTGCCGCCGACGTTGCGGGCTACTCGCGCCTGATGGAGGCCGACGAGGCCGGAACGCTGCGCGCCCTGACCGTCCGGCGCGCGATCATGGACGGTCTCATCGACGAAAACGGCGGACGGATCGCCAACACGGCCGGCGACAGCCTTCTCGCCGAGTTCCCGAGCGCGGTCAGCGCCGTCCAATGCGCGGTCGAGGTCCAGGATCGGCTCGACCAGGAGCCGGAGGGTTCGAGCCTGCGATTCCGGATCGGGGTGCACGTGGGCGACGTGGTGGTGCGGGGCGGCGATCTTCTCGGCGAGGGCGTCAATGTCGCCGCCCGCCTGCAGGAGCTCGCCCGGCCGGGCTGCATCTGCATCTCGGAGACGGCCTATGCCTATGTGCGCAAGCTCCTGCCCTTCACCTTCACGGATCTCGGGCCGCAGAAGGTGAAGAACCTGGAGGAGCCCGTGAGGGCCTATGCCCTCGCCTCGGGCTCCGCGGGCGCAGGCGCTGCGGAATACGGCATGGCCCTGCCTCTCCCGGACCGACCCTCGATCGCGGTGCTGCCCTTCACGAACCTGAGCGGCGACCCGGAGCAGGACTATTTCGCGGACGGCCTGGTGGAGGACATCATCACGGGCCTGAGCCGGGTGCGGTCCTTCTTCGTCATCGCACGCAACTCCTCCTTCACCTACAAGGGCCGCGCGGTGGACGTGAGGCAGGTCTCGCGCGAACTGGGCGTCCGCTACGTGCTGGAGGGCAGCATCCGCAAGGCGGGATCGCGGGTGCGCATCGTGGGCCAGCTCATCGACGGCACCACCGGGCACCATGTCTGGGCCGACCGCTTCGAGGGAGATCTGAGCGACATCTTCGATCTCCAGGATCGGGTGACGGAAAGCGTCGTCGGCGCGGTGGAGCCCAGCATCCGGCTGGAGGAGATCCGCCAGGCCAACAACAAGCCCACCGCCTTCGTGAGCGCCTACGACCTGTATCTTCGCGCCCTGCCCTGCTTCTACAAGATGACACGGGAGGGCTTCGCCGACGTGCGCAAGCTCACCAACGAGGCGCTCAGCATCGATCCCCGCTTCACCCTTGCCAAGGCGCTCGGCGCCTATATCCGCAGCATCTCGGTGAGCCAGTGCTGGCACGAGCCGGACGACATCCGCGTGGCGATCCGCATGGCGCGCGAGGTGATGGCGGAGGCGCGCGACGATCCGACGAGCCTGCGCTTCGCCGCCCAGGTTCTGGCCTACAGCGCCAGGGACTACGAGGCCGCGCTCGCCGCCATCGAGCGCTCCCTCTACCTCAACCCGAACTCCGCCCAGAGCTACACGAGCAGCGGCTGGGTCAACACCCATTCGAGCCGTCCGCTGATCGCCATCGACCACTTCCACAAGGCCATGCGCCTGAGCCCGGTCGATCCCGAGAAGGGCATCGCGCTGTCCGGCATCGGCATGAGCTACCTCATGCTCGAGCAGTTCGAGGACGCGCTGAAATGGGGCGAGATGGCCCTTCGGGAGATGCCGGGCTACGGCTCGTCCTACCGGGTCGTCATCGGAGCGCTGGTGGGGCTCGGGCGCCTCGACGAGGCCAGGGCTGCCGCAAATCGCCTGATGGAGGCCTTTCCCACCTATACCCTCACCCTGCAGCGCCAGATCAATCCCTGGCGCGACCAGGCCTTCGGCCAGCGCTACCTCGACGCGCTCCAGCTCGCCGGCGTTCCGGAGTGACGGCGGTCCTCAGCCCTCCCGGCCCCTCGCCTCGTTCGCAAGCCTGATCAGCATCGGCCGCACCTCGTGCGGGCCGGTGAGCGGCTTCGGGAAAGGCAGGCGCAGGATCTCGTCGCCGAGCGCCATCTGGATCCCTTCCGGATCGATGCCGACGAGGCGCCAGGCGCCCTCGCGGGCGCCGCAGAGCCGCATGGCGTAGAGCGCCACCGCATCGGCGTGATCCTCGTTCATGTGCGCGATGGCTCCGGCCTCGAAATCGTAGAAGTCGAAGAAACCGGAAATGTCCGTGAGCAGGTCCTCCTTCGCCATGCGATAGGCGCGGCCGAAGCCGCCGTTGAGACTGCCTGAAGCCACGTCCAGGCGCCAGAAGGCGAAGTCGGGGAAATCCACGTAAAGCTCGGCCTTCGGGTGCTGCAGCAGGTAGCGGCGGCGGATCGCCTGCGCCTCCCCGCTCTCCCGCTCCAGGCGCCGGGCCCTGGCCAGAAGGGTCAGGCGCGGATGGGCCAGGGGATCGCCCTTGCCGACGGCGGAGAGAAGCAGCGAGCAGCGCGGATCCGCCTCCAGAAGCCGGGTATGCAGGGAGAGCTGCGAGGTCAGGATCACGGGCGCGCCGTCGAGGTCCGTGCCCACCTGCACGAGGCTGGAAAAGGGCGTGCCGCTCCCGGCATCGTTGGTGGCCAGAGCCCCCGAGCGCGCGGTGCGCATGAGCCTCTTGGCAAGCCCGCGGGCCTCGTCGTCGACGGGCAGAACCGGATCCTTCGCCATGCGCCTCGATCTCCCTGCATCCCGGATGGCCCGATCGAGGAATAGATGGACCGGCCGCCGCCCCGCCTCAAGCCCCGGGCGCGCCGGGTCACAGGTCGAGCTCGATCAGCACCGGCTGGTGATCGGAAGCCTGGGTCTCCTGATCGTAGGCGATCCGCCGCAGCCGGGATGCGATGTCCTGCGTCACGAAGACGAAATCGCAGCAAAGGGGCTCGCTGCTCGTGCGGTCGTAGATGCAGAACGATGCCGGATGCGGCTCCTCTCGGTGAAGCGCCTGCCAGGCATCCAGGAGCGCCGGTGCGCCGTCGGCGAAGGGCTCCGAGATGCGCCGCTTCACCGGATCCTCCGGACGCATGTTGAAATCCCCGGTCAGCACCGCCGAGGGCGCGCTCGGAAGGCGCACATAGGTGCCGGGGCCGTCCTCGCGCGGGGTGACGGTGCGCGCGCAGGCGGTGCGGTGCGCCTCGCGGATGCCCTCCACCTGGGCGCGACGCAGGGCATCGGAGGAATATTCCAGATGCGTGGTCATGACCCGCAAGGGGCCGGAGGGCGTCGTCACCGTCGCCTCGAGGAGGAGGCGCGGCATGTTGCGGGTGGCGGCGGCCTCCCAGGGCAGGGTGTAGCGCAGCACCTGGCCCACGGGCAGGCGCGACAGGATCATGTTGCCGAAGCGGCGGCGGCGGCCGGCTCCGTCGGGCAAGTCGAGCGCCACGCCCTCCACCGCGGTGTAGCCCGGCAGCAGCGCCGCGAGCTCCGCGAACTGGTTGGCGCCGCTATTGCCCTTCAGGCTGGAAAAATTGTCCGACACCTCCTGCAGGCAGAGCACGTCGAAATCCGCGAGCGCACGCGCCTCGCGCACCATGCGCGCGAGATCGACGGTGCCGTCGATGCCGAGGCCCCATTGAATGTTCCAGGTGACGATTCTGATCATGCGATTCCCGAAAGGCTTACTGGCCGACCTTGCTCAGCACGTCCGCCTTCAGGAAGCGCTCGATGACGAACATGAAGGCGACGGAGGGCACGAGCAGGATGAGGGCCGTGATGGAGGCGATCTGGTAGTTGCCGCCCATGCTGGCGTTGTAGAGGAGAAGCGGCAGGGTGGTCACCTGGGGCACGCCGACGAAGAAGGTGCCGGTGAATTCGTCGAGGGATTCCAGGAAGACGAAGATGGCGCTCGCCATGATGCCGGGCGCGGCAAGCGGCAGCGTCACGGTGAAGAAGGTGCGCAGGGGCGAGGCGCCGATGTTGCGGGCGGCGAGCTCCAGGTCCCGGTCCACGGCGGCGAAGGCCGCGGCGGCGATCCAGACCGAATAGACCAGGCCGTGGGCGGCGTGGACGAGCACGACCCCGGTGATCGTGCCCGTGAGCCCGAAGCCGTAGAAGACCCGCGCCACGTTGATGTAGATCGCCACCGACGGAAAGGCCTGGGGCAGCAGGAACAGGATCATCAGCGCCGTGCGCCACGGCAGCCTGAGGCGCGCGAGCGCGTAGCCCGCCGGGATCGACACGGCAAGCGCCACCAGCACCGTCAGGCAGGCGATGCCGATGCTGGTCATCAGCGACGACATGGCGTCGCCCGTGGGGCGGAAGACCACCTCCCAGTAGCGCATGCCGTAGGAGACCGGCAGCTTGAACGGCGCATACCAGCGCTCCGCCACCGACCACAGGGCGAGGTTGGCGAGAGGCCCGAACAGCAGGAAGGCGAAGACGGCGAGGCCCAGCATCTTGAGGGCGGTGGCGCCGAAAGCCCAGACCCGCGCTGCGGCCGGGGAGGACCGCTCCCGCGCCGCGCCCCGCGGTCCGAGCGTCTGCGCGCGGGCGGCGGACAGATGAACCTCCCCGCTCATGCCTGCACCTCGCGCTTGACGGAGTGGCGCAGGTAGATCCAGGCCACGGTTCCGGCGATGGCATAGGAGATGACGCCCAGCGCGTTGGCCGTGGCGTAGTCGCCGTAGGAGTTGATGCGGAACGCCATGTCCACGGTGAGCATGGTGGGCTGCGAGCCCGCCACCATCAGCGGCACCGACAGCACGGAGAGCATGGTGACGAAGGAGAGGACGAGGCCGACGAGCAGCGTCTGCGCCACCTGCGGCAGGACGATCTCGACCAGCACGCGCAGCCGCGAGGCGCCGAGGTTGCGCCCGGCCTCGATGGTGGCGCGGTCGATGGAGGCCATGGCGCCCGCCAGCATGAGCGTGACGAAGGGCACCTGCTTCCACACGAAGGTGATGATGATGCCGCGCCAGTCGAGGAGGCTCGTGGCCTGGATCGGCTCCATGATGCCGAGCGCCACGAAGGTGTTGTTCATGAGGCCGTTCTTGGCCAGGAACGTGCGCATGCACTGCGCCGCCACGATGAACGGGATGAAGAGCGGCCAGCGGTAGAGGGCGCGCAGGGCCGCGACCAGCCAGGGCGTCTCGCCGAGGGTGAGGATTCCCGCGATCGCGATGGAGACGAGGCCGGTGAGCAGCGTCGAGGTGATGACGATGAAGAGCGTGAACAGGATGTCGGTGGAGTAGAACTCGTAGGCCTTGCCGAAATTCACGAGCGAGAGGCCGCCCTGCGGGTCGGTGAAGGCGGCGGCGAGCGAGTACCCGAGCGGGTAGAGGAACAGGGCGCCGATCATCGCGAGCGCCGGCGCGATGAGCAGAAGGCCGAAGAACGAGGGTCTCGCCATGGTGGAAAACCGTCCGATCGTGCCGCGGGACGACATCGGGAGGAGGCGCGGGCGGCCCGTCCGGCCGTCCGCGTCGGGTGATGCAGGGGCTAGTTCGCCACCTTCCTCTCGTAGGCTTCGAGGATGTCGTTGAAGTAGGGGCCGATGGGGAACGGCTTGCCGTTCGCCGCCAGCGTCTCCGGCGGGATGTCGGAGAAGAGCTGCTTCCAGGCGGCCTGATCGAGCTTGCCCTCGAGGTTCTTGGCGTCGATGCCGGGATACCAGTTGAAGCGCTTGACGATGCCCTCGGCCTGCACGTCGGGGCTCGTGGCGAGCGCGATGAACTCGGCGGCGAGCTTCTCCTGCGCGGTCTTGGCGGGGATCGCGTAGTACATGGGCTGGCCGGGCATGCCGGGGGTGACGAGCTTCAGGCGCATGGTGGGGGGAAGCTTTCCTTCCGCCTTCCAGGTGTAGAACATGTCGACCCACACGGGTCCCATGGCGATCTCGCCCCGGTTGAGCATGTCGAGGGTGCCGGCATTGCCGGGGGTGATGACGACGTTCTGGTTGAACTCCTTGAGATCGGCCATGGCCTTGTCCCAGGTGGCCTTGGCGGCCGGATCGTAGGGGCCTTTCTCCAGCTTCGCCGCATCGCCGCCGAAGGCCGCGACCCAGCCGGCCACGAAGGCGACGCCGGACATGCCGCCCTTGATGCCGTTATAGCCGAACTGCTTGGGGTTCTTCCTCACCCATTCGCGCAGCTCGGGGTAGCTGTTGGGCGGGTTCTTCACGAGGTCCGGGTTGTAGGCGATGGCGGTCTGCGAGTGGAACATGGGCATGACGTAGCCCGACACGTCGGTGCCGAGGGCGTTGGTCGCCGTCTCGCGGGTGACGAGGCTGCCGGTGGGGATCTGGTCGCGGTACTTCTTGAGCAGCTCCTCCTTCACCATGGTGCCGGCGGCCTTCTGGTGCACCACCACCACGTCGAAGTCGGAGGGCGCGCCCGCCTTCTTCTGCGCGTCGAGCTTCTCGTAGATCTTCTGCGAGCCGCCGTCGCCCGGGCCGGTGCCCACCGCCACGACCTTCACGCCCGGATGCTTCTTCTCGAAGAGCGGGCCGAGATAGTCCTTGATGTAGTCGACCATGTTCTGGTCGCCGGCGGTGGCGACGTTGAGGGTCTGGGCGTTCGCCGCGCCGCTGGTGAGAAGGGCTGCGAGTCCCGCAGCCAATAGGCCTTTACGCATGGTGTCCTCCCGTGTTCTGAGCGTTGGGAAACAGGTGCAGGTCCGCCAGCGGCAGGCGCAGGCCCACCGGACGGTCGAGCTCGTGGTAGCGGCTGTCCGTCACGGTAAAATGACGGCTGCCGATGGCGACCACGTACCTGTAGTGCCCTCCCGGATACGTTCTCTGCGTGATTTTTCCGGGAAGGACGATCGACCCGTCGATCCGGGCGTCCGGATCGTCGAGCGAAGCGATGTCGTCGCGAAAATAGGCCGTCACGGCGCCGACCGGCACGCTGCCGCCATAAAGCGCCGCGCTGCCGTCGTCGGCCCTGACCTCCACGCCGGCGCCGCTCGGGCGCACGTCGAGGGCCAGCGTGTTCTCCGCCCCCATGAAGCTCGCGACGAAGGGGGAATTGGGATGGTCGTAGACCTCCTTCGGCGTTCCCACCTGCGCGATGCGGCCCGCATCCATCACCACGATCCGGTCGGCCATGGTCATGGCCTCCTCCCGGTCGTGGGTGACGTGGATCGCCGTGAAGCCGAGGCGGCTCTGCAGGGTCTTGATCTCGGAGCGGAGCTGGAGGCGCACCTTGGCGTCGAGGTTGGACAGGGGCTCGTCGAGGAGCAGGATCGGCGGCTCGATGGCGAGCGCCCGCCCCAGGGCCACGCGCTGGCGCTGGCCGCCGGAGAGGGCCGTCACCTTGCGGTCCTCGAGGCCGGAGAGGTTGAGCATCTTCAGCACGGCGGCGACCCGGGCGCGGACCTCCTCCTTGGGCACCCCGCGCAGGCGCAGGCCGTAGCCCACATTGCCGAGCACGGTCATGTGCGGCCACAGGGCATAGGACTGGAACATCATCGCCATGCCGCGCTTCTCCGGCGGCGTGTTCACCACGTCCCGCCCGAACAGGCGGATGGCGCCGCCGGACGCCTTCTGGAAGCCGGCGATGGTGCGAAGCAAGGTGGTCTTGCCGCAGCCGGACGAGCCCAGGATGGCGACGAACTCGCCTGGCGCCACCGAGAGGCTGACCCCGTGCAGCACCCGCTGGCTGCCATAGCTGACCTGGAGATGATCGACCTCGATCGCGGCCGAAACGGAGCCGTCCATGGTCCCGACATCCTCCCTGAATGCGCTTTTCGCGTCTCTTCTGCCGTTAGAAGATCACATTTGCATGTCGGTGAGAAGAGCCGCCCCGGCTCCATGCACGAAAGAGCGGACCCGCGTCCCAGGCTCGGGATCCGGCCGATTTCCTGGGAGCCCTATCCTGAATGGTCCGACGGCCGCAGCGGCTTCCTTCTAAGCTCGGCATGAAGATAGGGGGAAAAGATGGTTGTGGTACGAGCCGTTGCGTCCTTGCTGGCCTTGTTCCCGGCTGGCGTCCATGCTCAGTCGTTCTGCAAAGTCGACCATTTCATCTATGTGCCCGGCCAAGCCGTGGAGACCACGATGAAGACGGTCGTCGCCTCGGTCAAAAGAACCTCCGCCGTCCCCGGAGCGCAGCCCTGGAACTGGTGCAACCTTCATTTCCAGAGCAACAATCCCTTCTACAGGCCGATCGAGGTGACGAAGAAGCCTGCCATGGGCGAGGTGGCGCACGGATCCTACTCGATCCGCTACAGATCCAACAAAGCCGGCACGGATTCCTTCGTGTTCATGCTCCACCAGTCGGACGCCCGGACCAATGCGGTGCGGGCCACCCCTGTCACGGTACGGGTGGAGGTCGTCGAAGCGCCGTTTTAGGATGCGAGCGGCCGCAGGCGCCGCGGCATGAAAGGGGGGATCCTCCGGAAGCAGGGTGCCACGCAGGTGGCAACGGCCGCGGCGAACCGGCTTCGGCCCCGAGCAGCCGAAACGGAAGGGCGCATCGTCCCGCCGGCCTCCGGGGCTGGACGATGCGCCAATCAGCCTCTGAGGAGGCGCCTTCTCCTGATCGTATGGCTGTGAGGCTCAGGGCGAACCGAATGCTTCTTCCAGGGCCTTCTCCAGGGCAGGTGTAAGAGCAGGATCGGTGCCCCGGCTTACCTGCCGTATCTTGTTCAAGATCGCTGCCTCGTTGCGACTCGTGACGGTTCCGAAAATTTCCGACACGACGTCCGCTCCGCCGGGCCAATACTGTTCCATCACCAATCGGAAGAGGTAAGCAGGGTCGGCGTTGATCGCCCGTGCAAAGGCAGGCACTCGCTCCAAGGGAAGCTTCATGTCGCCCTTTTTGATCATCGAGACGACATTGGGCCGCGGCAGGCCTGCTTCTGCTGCAATCTCGCGCTGGCTCTTGATGCCGTTCAGAGCGTCTATGCGCTCGGTGATATAGGCGCAGACGGGGTCGTTGATGGGTTGCACAGTGGCTTGAGCAGACATTCGTGAGGCTCGTTCCGGCGGGAAGGATACGCTTCGTTCTCGCCCGTTTTTGCCATTGGAGCGCCGTTCGTCAATATTCCGGGCTCTCCTCCGATCTGCCGAAAAGCGCACTCGGATCAGTGAATGACGGGTCACTGCCGCTCGGCGGACTTTTGGGGACGACTGCCCGCTTCTCCTGTTGACCCGAAGCGGTCATTCCTGGAGGCAGTTTCGACCGGAAACGTGCACTTGGCTCGACGGACGAGACTCCTCCTGATCGATCCAACGTGGTCGGATAGGCTCGGCTCTGTCATATGAGCTGCAAGGCCGCTGCCGGCACGCCGAACATCCGGCGGAACGTCCGGCTGAAATGGGCCGAATCCGCGAACCCGGCTTCGTGCGCGGCCTCCGTGATGGACGATCCCGCGGAGATCCGCTCGACCGCGAGCATGAGCCGTCGCCATAGCAGATAGCTCCGGAAGGGCAGGCCGACCTCGGCGGCGAAGAGGTGGCTGAAGCGGCTGTCCGAAAGGCAGGCGATGGCTGCGGCCTCGGCAAGCCCGACGCCCTCGCCGATCCGCGACCTGAGCCAGGTGAGGGTACGCGCAATCCGCGGATCGAGCGTACGCGCCGGAACGGCCCCGCCAATCGCGTCCTGGACAAGGGCCTGGCCCAGGGCCTCGACCATTCGGTCGTCAGGCCGCACGTCCGCCCAGAGATCTGCGAGCCTGGACGGGGCATGCCCGAGCCGGGTATCCAGCCTCGCCACCGGCGCACCCTCCAGTCCTTGCGTCAGTGCCCGGCCGGCACGGCTTTCCGGGTCCACGAAAAGCAGCGCGATCTTGCCCTCCGGCTCGAACGCATGGGGCACATCGGGCGCGATCAGGACAACGGGTCCATCCATGCACCCGCCCTCCGTCCGAATGCGGAAGCGCCCGCCGGCCGACAGGGTGATCTGAATGGCATGGTGGGCGTGCAGACGGGTGGATGGCCGGCCTTCCGGCGCGGGCGGCACGTCAAAGGTCCAGAGACTGCCGCCCTCCCACATCACGATCCGGCCGCGCCCTACGATCCTCATGGGTTCTGCCCGCAATCTCCGTTGCTCTCCGGAGCCTAGTACACGGGATTCGACGGCAAAAGTCAGCAGCTACGTTCAAGCGCCGGGTCCGTCGGATGCATAGATTGCCTGCTTTCAGACCCGCGCTGCAATGGTGCCGACAAAGGACCTACCAACATGTTGACCCTGACCTTGCGCCGCGCGACCCTGCTCGGCATTCCCGCTCTCCTGCTCGCCGGCGGCATTGTCGCCGCTGGCGCGATGATGCGCTCCGTTCCCGAAAACCTCGATCTCGCGCTGGAGAAGCCGACCGCAGCGGGCCTCTACAAGGCCGCCATAGCACCACAGTCCGCGCCCCTCACGGTCGGACAGATGCATGCCTGGACGGTGACCCTTCAGACTGCCAACGGCGCTCCGGTGGAAGCCGCGAAAATTGGGATCAAGGGCGGCATGCCGCAGCACGGCCATGGCCTGCCGACGGCGCCACAGGTGACCAAGAGTCTGGGCCAAGGCCGTTACCTGGTTGAGGGCATGAAATTCAACATGCGCGGCTGGTGGACGCTCGATCTCGCCATCGACGGCCCGAAGGGAACCGATACGGTCACCTTCAATCTCGTGCTCTGAGGAGACCGCGATGCGCAAGGGAGCCCTCGCCATCTCATCGATCGTGCTCGCTGCGGGGATCCTCGCGGCGGGGCTCCATGCCGCGCCCGGCGCGCGGTGGACGGAGGCAGAGCGCGCCATCATTCAGTCGCTCGCCCTGGACGCCCTGCCTCCGCCACCCAAGGACCCGTCGAACAAGGTCGCCGATGATCCCCGGGCGGCGGAGCTCGGCCGCGCGCTGTTCTTCGACACGCGGCTGAGCGCCAACGGCCAGGTCGCCTGCGCCAGCTGCCACCTGCCCGACCGCCAGTTCCAGGATGATGTGCCGCTGGCCAAGGGCGTCGGCGTCACCACCCGGCGCACGATGCCGATTGCCGGGATGGCACACAGCCCGTTCCTGTTCTGGGACGGGCGCAAGGACAGTCTCTGGGCGCAGGCCTTGGGCCCGCTGGAAAGCCCGGTCGAGCATGGCGGAGACCGCACGCAATATGCGCGCATAATTGCCGAGCACTACCGCGAGCCCTACGAGTCCGTTTTCGGGACGTTGCCCGAGATGAGCCGCCTGCCGCCCCATGCCGGCCCCGTCGCCGATCCCCAGGCGGCTGCGGCTTGGGAGGCCATGCCGGAGGCGGACCGCGCGGCGATCAACCGGGTGTTCGCCAATATCGGCAAGGCCATCGCGGCTTACGAGCGTACGATCCTGCCTGTGCCGACGCGGTTCGACGCCTATGCGGCCGCGCTTCGCTCCGGCAGGGGTTCCGGGATTCTCACCGATGATGAGATTGCCGGGCTGCGCCTGTTCATCGGCAAGGGCGAGTGCGTCAACTGCCATAACGGTCCGCTCCTGACCGACAACCACTTCCACAACACCGGCGTGCCGGCAGCGCCCGGACTGCCGGAGGACCACGGCCGGGCATCCGGCGCGAAGCTGGTGCGGGAGGATCCGTTCAACTGCCTCGGCCCCTACAGCGATGCGGCCGAGGGCGACTGCTCCGAGCTGCGGTTCATGACGGCGGACGGGCATGAGTTGCTGCGCGCCTTCAAGACCCCGTCGCTGCGCGGCGCCGCGAGCCGGCCACCCTACATGCATGCCGGCCAGATCGCCACGCTGGCGGACGTGGTGGCCCATTACAGCGCCGCCCCGCAGGCTCCGGCCGGACACAGCGAGCTTCGGCCGCTCAACCTGAGCGAGAGGGAGCGGCGGCAGCTGATGGCCTTCCTGGCGACCCTGAACCCGAACCCGACCGGAACTGGCGGCAAAGGCTTCTGAACCCCTCCGAGAGGGGACAGCAGCCCGACGGCAAACTGAGCTCCAGCCATAGACCTGCAGCCATTGAGGTGAGCACGCGATGAACGCGACGGCTTTGCAAATGCGTGGGCAACACACCAGCAACTCTTTCTGGTCCACAGCTTCGCGTGGCGAGATCGGGCAGCAGATTGTTCGTGCATACGTTCAGCTCGCACTTGTGCCTCGTCAGCACGACAGCTGCCGGACGATCACCCTTGCCCGATTTGGCGACATTGAGGTGCGCATGACCGAAGTTCGACCGGCCTCAAGCATCCCGCCATTCTGGCTCGAGGTTTATTCGACCGCGACCCGCTCAACGATCGATGGCTGCGGATGCTTCGAATTCGATGAGCGCGAGCTGGCCATGGCCGTGGACCTTGTGCTTGCCGCGAGGCGAACCCGTCACCGGCCGAACTGACGAACGATCACCCCCAAACCGCAACCCGAGCGGACCCGGCGCGACGCCATCCTCGCGGCGGATGAACGAGCCCTGATGATGATCCGACGGATGTCGTGTGCTTCAATGCGTCAAGAGCACCCCCACGGCTACAATAGCCTTGAATTGCGGCTCTTCTCGGAAGACGACCGGGCGAGGTGCCAGAAGATCGCCGCCCTGGCGGCGCTCAGCTCGTACGGGCCGCACATGCCGGAGTGCCGCAACCGGTTTGTCGAGACGCAGCCGCTGGAGCCTGCGGACACGCGCATCGTCGCTATCCGCGACGGCACTGTTGTGGGTTTTCTCGACCTGGTCGGGAGCCACGTTTCCAATCTGTTCGTCGACCCGCAGCATCAGGGGCAGGGGATCGGGACGGCCCTGATGGCGGAGGCTGAGCGCTGGGCCGTCGGGGATTTGACACTCTCGGTCTTCACTCTGAACCCTGATGCGCGGCGGCTGTACGAGCGTCTCGGCTTCGAGGTCGAGGGGGTGAAGATGGTGCCGTTCGCGAGCTCCAGCGCGGAGGTCTGGATCATGCGCAAGCCGCATTCCAAGCGGCTCGGCGGGCTTTGATCCTGGGGGACCCGATGCACCCCGCTGCCAGGATAATACGATTCGAGGTCATTCGATGAACGCGACGAGGAACATGGTTATGACCAACACAACATTCAGTCCCCGCACCTCGGCACGCCTGTCGGCCTGGCTGCTGCTTGCAGGACAGCTCCTGTACATCGTGATCACGCAGCTTCACGCCGGTGGGGACGCCAACAACCATCCCGCCATCTTCGCCGCATACGCCGGCAGCGGGATCTGGACGGCCGTGCATCTTGGCCAGTTCGCGGGCATGGCGATCCTGCTCGCGGGGCTGCTCACCCTGTTCTTCGCCCTGGATGTTCAGGATGGATGGGCGCGATGGGTGGGTTGCCTCGGTGCCGCTTCGGCAGTGGCGGCGCTGGCGCTGTACGGCGTCCTCCAAGCGGTGGACGGCGTCGCGCTCAAGCAAGCCGTGAGCGCGTGGGCGAGCGCCCCGGAGGCCGAGAAGGCGGCACGCTTTGCCAACGCCGAGGCGATTCGCTGGTTGGAGTGGGGGGTGAGGAGCTACCACGACTTTGCGCTGGGCCTCGCCTTGCTGCTGTTCGCGGCTGCGGTGGCGCGCGAGGCCTGGGTCCCGCGGCCGATAGCCTACCTGATGGCGCTCTCCGGCCTCGCCTACCTAGTGCAGGGCTGGGTGGCCGGCTCCGAGGGCTTTTCGCCGGCGCAGTCGGTTGCCATCGTGCTGGCCTGGGTCTTGAGCCTGGTATGGATGATCTGGCTGGTTGCCGTCGCTTGGCGCATGCCGTGTGCGGCCCAGTTCTCAGGCCGGGGCCGCGTCAGCAGCTCGTGAACGGCGTGCCATCCTGCAGCCCAGCATTCCGGATCTCATCCATTCGCCACCGGGGATGCCGGAATAGCTCGCGATGGCGGAATGCGGTCGGTGTGCCGCCAGAGCTGTTTCCATTGGCACGGAATCACCTCTTGTCTTGGCGTGACGCATCTTGTGACGGCAAGCCGGATCCGCTGCGCCGAAGAACGCTCCGGCCGTCAGGAATATCTCATTCTTTGCAGGCCGGCATCGAAGCATCCATGCCTGGGCCGGTGGTGCAGCAGGGCTTCGTCCCGGGAGGCGTCACGGGCAGTGCAAGGATGGGGCGCTCCCAGGTGACCCGGCCGGAAGGAGGTTTGATTCCGACCTGTACGGCACCCATGCGCTCGTAGAAACCGGCGGCGGGCGGGTGCGAGACGATCCTCACGGAGCCGATGCCGAGCCGTGCGGCCTGGGCTCGCATGTGCCTGAACAGCCGGGCGCCGAGCCCCATGCCTTGGGCGGCGTCCGCCACAAACATGAGATCGAGTTCAGGTTCGCCGTCCGTGATCAGGCTGTAGAACCCGAGCACGTGCCCGTCGCCCTCGGCCAGGACGACATGGTCCCGCGCGATCTGTTCGGGAGTGACGGCGTATCCGTCGAGGATGCGGCGGTACTCGCCTTCGTAGGCGCGCGAGGCCTGCATGAGGCGGTTCATGGCCGGAAGGTCCGCCGCCTGAGCCTGTCGAAGAACGATCTTGCGCGACGCAGCCCAAATCGCGCCGGACGATGCCTTGTCTGGCATGCTAGCTGTTTCGCTCGATCACATGGGCGATGGCGGGAACCCGGGTCGCCGCCTCGGCAGCGGAGAAGAGCTTGGGGCAGTGCTCCGCGAACCATGATCGTCCAGGCCTCCAGGCCGTCATCACGGCGAGATAGAGGTCGAGGGCCGTCAGGGCCGATCCGAGCACGTAGGGCTCCGGCGCGACCAGGGTTTCCATGTGCCGCCAGATCCGCATGCGGCGGGCGTCGCTCTCCGAGCGCAGGGTCGAAGCCGCAGCACCGTCGAGCCCGAAATGCTCCGGCTCGTCCCCGAAGGTGAAGGTCGGGTAGACGGCGCCGACCAGGACGACCAGCAGGTTGAAGAAGGCGGCCCGGCGCTCGACGCCGGATGGCACGAGCCCCGCCTGCGGCGCGACATCGTGGATGTGCAGCACCATGGCGGCGCTCTCGGTCATCACCGCGCCGTCCGGCAGGATCAGCGTCGGCACCTGCCCGAGCGGATTGAGCGACAGCAGCCGCTCCCGCCCCGGGCCCGGGGCAAGAAATGGGATCATCGTCACTGTGTGCGGCAGGCCTGTCAGGGCCAGCGCCATCTCGATCACGGCGGAGCCGCAGCCCTTGGAGGCGATCAGTTCGTATTCAGACATCGGGCATTCACTCAATGGTTGGAAACAGTCCAATAGGCCTCAGACAGGGAGGTCAAGCTCCATCTCGAACTGGCCGATCGGCGTCCGGTCGAAGCCCATGCGGACCATGAAGCCCGGAACGAGATCCTCCGGGAAGTTCGCCGAGATCAGGAGGTCCTGTCCCGGATGGGCTGCAGCCAGGGCGCGGATCATGGCCTCCCCCAATCCACGGCCCCGCGCGTTGCGGCTCACGACGAGAGTCCGCAGGGCGAGGCCCGACGGCTGCGGCACGGGCTCAACGATGGCGAAGGCCTCTCCTGCGAGAGACAGCCCCCGGGCCGGCGCGGCTCCGGCGGCGAGCGTCTCCGGCGCCATGATCCAGGGCAAATCGGGCGGCCCCTCCTCGGCGACCCTGCGGGCAACGATCAAGGGATCGACTTCCACGAGGTCGGCCATGGGCGGCGAAGCCTCGGGTCCGGCCGGGCGGCGATAGCCGATCAGGCGGCGGCGCGTCCTGAACCCGAGGCTGCTGTAGAGGCGGATTGCCGGCTCGTTGCTGTCGATGACCTCGAGCACCAGGCGCCGGTCGCCCAGCCCGCGCAGATCGTCAATGACCTCGCCCAAGGCTGATCGCCCGAGGCCGCGGGCCCGGTGGGAGGGAACGATGCCCATCGCGGCGATCCTGGCCGTCCAGCCGCGGCGGGCCACGAGGATGAGGGCGACAGGGCGTTCGCCCTCCATGAGAACGCGGCTGGCGCGCAGGTCGAGAGATTCGCGGCGAAAGCGGGCGTTGAACATCTCGCCGTTGACCGTCTGGGGCACGACATAACCCTCGAAGCAGGCGGTCATGATTTCGGCGAGGGCGGATATCGTGAACGCGAGGGCAGGGCGGCTGGCCACGCCGGCGGGCAGAGGCATCGGGACTGTCTCCGTGGATGAGGCGGATCGAGAAAGTTTTGGACGGGAGCGTCAGTCCGGCAGCCAGGCCGCGATTTGCTGCGGCGTCAGGTTCGCCCCGCACAGGACCGTGGCCACGCGGGAACCCGCATGGTCCTGCCGGCGCGTGAGAAGCCCCGCGAGACCCGCGGCCCCAGCCGGTTCGACCATCCGCCCGAGATGCTGGCGGACGAGCCTCATGGCCTCCAGGATCGCTTCGTCGCTCACGAGCATCACCTCGTCGACAGTGCCTTGCATGGACGTGACCGCGAAAGGCACCGGAACCCGGACGGCGATGCCGTCGGCGATCGTCTCGACGGCCGGCGTCTCCAGCGGACGACCTGCCGCGAAGGAGTGCGCCATGCACGGAGCCCCCTCGGCTGCGACGGCAACGATGCGGGTCTGCGGCGACCGGTGCTTGAGCCAGCAGCCCATGCCCGTTGCGAGCGCGCCGTTCCCCAGCGGGATGAACACGGCATCGAGCGCAGGCAGTGCTTGCGTCATCTCCAGAGCGATCGTGCCAGCGCCTTCCGCGATAGCCGGCTCCGCCCCGTCCTCGACGAAACGGAAGCCATGGTCGGCAGCAAAAGCCCGCGCCTCGGCCTTGGCGGCATCGAGATCCGGGCCGTGGAGGATGACCTCGGCTCCGAGCCGGCGCATGGCCTCGATCTTGACGGAGCTTGCCGTCTCGGCGGCAAAGACGACGACCCGACGGCCCGACCGGGCTGCGGCGTAGGCGAGCCCCTGGCCGAAGTTGCCGGCCGAGGCCGCGACCAGGGCGGTCATCTCGCGCAACTCGCGATTGACGAACAGACTCGTGCCGCGTCCCTTGAAGCTGCGGATCGGGTTTTCGGTCTCGTCCTTCAACCACACCGACATTCCGAGGTGCCGGTCGAGGTCCGGCGCTGTCCGCAGAGCTGAGCCGAGGAAAACCGAGTCGATGAGGTGCTGGGCCCCGGCGATCCGGGCTGGTGACAACAGGGTCGTGCTCATGTCACAACCGTAGCAGCTTCCTGCGCCGCGTTGTCCCGTTTTTCGGATCACTTACGCCGTTGGAGCGCATTATCCACGTGTGCGGCGCGAGATTGTTGCATGACTGACTTGGACGCCCTCGATCTGCGCATCCTCGATCTCGTCCAGGAGAATGCCGAAATGCCGGGCGAGGCGATCGCCAGCGCGGTAGGTCTGTCGGCCTCCGCCGTGCAGCGGCGAATCTCGCGGCTGAAAAGGGAAGGGGTTATCGAGAAGATCGTGGCGCTGGTCGAGCCTCGTTCGGTCGGCCGCACGGTGACGGTGCTGGTCGAGGTGGAAATCGAAAACGAGCGCCGCAGTGCGCTTGAAGCCTTCAAGCGCTGGGTCGTCGAGGCGCCGGAGGTGCAGTCGTGCTGGTACGTCACGGGCGACGCGGACTACGTGCTCCTGGTCTCAACCCGCGACCTCGACGGCTACAACGCCTTCATCGAGCGGCTGATGACCGAGCAGCCTGTCGTGCGCAAGTACAAGAGCCTGATCGCCCTCAAGACGATCAAGCGCGGCCTGAAGGTCGCGATGGACGGGGACTAGCATCGTTCAGGGCGATCCCAGTGGCGGCCAGGATTGTTGGAAGAACGCGCATGGCAGCCTCCTTCAGTGATGGGCGTGGACGAGAGCATGCCCCCGCCCGCGGGCAATGAGCCAGCGGTTGAGCGGGAAGGCGAAGGCGCCGGCGATCACGAGGGCGACCGCGAGGCTGCCCCAGAAGAGCGGGCTCGACAGCGGCGCGTCCATGGCGCCGGGGATCACCAGCATGACGGCGTTGTCGACGATCTCCATGAGAGTGATCGAGGCCGTGTCGGAGGCGAAGGCCAGGCCGACGGCGGTACTGAGTGCCATGCCGCTGCGCAGGAGGGGCAGCATGGTGAGCGCGTAGCCGAACAGGAAGGCGAGGGCGACCGCGAGCGCGATGGTGGCGGCCGCGCCCCAGCCCAGGGCGGTGCCGATCACCATGCCGAGCACCTCGCCGATGGCACAGCCCGTGAGGCAGTGGACGGTGGCGCTGAAGGCCACGCGGTTGAGGCTCGGGGCCGGGGCCGTGGATCCATGATGACCATGATGGTGATGAGCGTCGGCTTGCATGACGGTCTCCTATCCAAGAGGTTGCAGGACGGGCTCGGCCTAGAATCCCGCCTCGCGCAGGGTTCTCAGGAGTGCGGATTGGTAGTGCCGGGAGACGACCCGGACGGTGCGGTCCGCGAGGTCGGCCTCGACCCGTGCGGTTCCGTCGATGGCATGCAGGGCGCGGGTCAGGGCGGCGACGCAGCGGTCGCACATCATCTTCGGGATGTGGAGGAGGTTGTCGGCCTGGTCGCGGTGCATGGTCCGGGTCCTTGTCTTCGTCCGTGCTGCGGGATCCCGCCTGCGCCTATCCGAGTGCCGGAACGGTCGGGGTGTAGCCGGCGCCGGCGATCAGGGCCTCGACCTTGGCGAGGTCGCGGGTGCCCCGGACCGAGACGAGCTTCGTTGCCGGATCGGCCTGGACCCGGGCACCGGGCAGGCCGGCCTCGACCGCCTTGGCGATCGTGCTGGCGCAATGGCCGCATGTCATGTCCTCGACCTTGAGGGTCAGGGCATTCGGATCGCGCTCGACGGTGGTGCCCGGCTGGGGCTGGTGGGTGCTGCATCCGCACATGGTCTGACATCCGTTTGGTGTTGACGATGTGCGGACGATGCACCTTCCCATCATGGGAAGGTCAAGCGGGTTTTTCCAGGGTTGATCTTGGGTGCGATCCCGACTCGGCGCTCGACGGGGCGCCATCTTTCTGTGCCTTGGGGGGACCCGCCACAGCTGCCGTGGTGTGCCCGGGATTTCCGGGTCTGGCACACCTCGAACCTAAGTTCGAAGGCAGCAATCGTCCGTGGACCGGACGTTCCGGAGGCGCAGGGAATCTCGGCTCCTGACCCTCTGCGGAGTTCGGTCAGGCTGTTGCATGGCTCTAGATCAACTGAAGGACTTGTGAAGCTGGTTTAGGCCGTTAGCTGCCCGGAACGCTGCTCTGCCTCCAGCGACTCTCCTGTAGGGCTTTTTGGGGGAATCGCGGCGCTGGCTGGTGCAGGCTGTTCTACGACCCATGAGCGCGACCATGTGTGCCGGTCGCCAGGTCAAAAGCCCAACGAGATCAAGTTCATCAACTACTTAAGGGATAGATGGTGCCCAGGAGAGGACTGATGCCTCCCGGAGCTAAGCGCTTGATTTTAATGGCTCTTCTGAGCCGTCCGGTGCCTCGATGTGTACCGGTTTTGTGTACCGGTCGCAAGCCCCGGTCGATTGCATTTCAGGAGAAACATTCATGACCACCCCCCTTCAGGCGCGTGCCCAGCGCACGGCCGAAAGAGAGGCTGCCCTGCCCCCTGAGCGCCTCCGTGAGTTGCTGACATATGATCCTGGAACAGGGGATATCCGGTGGGCCGTGCGCCGCAGTGGCTCGCGGGGCATCGGGTCTATTGCTGGGCACACGTCCAAAGACGGCTATATCCGGATTGAGATCAATGACCGGTCATTCCTGGCCCATCGGGTTGCCTGGGCGCTTTATCATGGCGTATGGCCGCCGGCCTATCTTGACCACCTCAACGGAAACCGCTCGGACAACCGGATCGCAAATTTGCGTTCGGCGACAGCGACGGAGAACCGGCGCTATCGTGCCAGCCGCAACAGCACCGGGTTCCGGGGCGTGAGTCGGAGCGGCAACCGCTTTGCGGCCAGCATTACCGTCGATGGCCGCACGATCCATTTGGGATCGTACAGGCTCCCCGAGGTCGCGGCCGAGGTCTATGCGCAAGCGGCCCGTCAACACTTCGGTGAGTTCGCTCGGCCCGATGAGGATGCGTAGGCTGATTGGTCCCTGTCCGCCTCGAACAAGACCATCGTCGCAATCCAGCCGATGATGGTCCAGCTTACGAGCAGGGACACGCAGACGAGCGGCTGTCTTCCGAAAATCGTTGTCCTCGGACCTGATCCAGCAGATCAGAGCCGTTGGCAATACAGGATCGGAAAACCGAATTTTTGCTGATGCCGCTGAGGAAGCTCGGGTCAGGACGGTTGAGGAGGTTCGCGCGTATGCCCAGCAGAACTCGTGATGATGGCATATCGACAGCTTCGTTTCCGTCAGGAGACCTGACAGGAGCGACTTGAGCGAGCGCATCTCCGTTCGGAGGATCTGAACGGGAACAGCGCCGACGAACCTAAGCCTCGCCACCATGCACGTGACGGCCACGGAAGTGAACGAGCCTCGGAACCGAGGCTGGCTTGGGCTGCAAGCTTGCTGGTGGCGCGGAGACAGTAGGCCAGGATAGGAGTCCAGCGGCTAAAGAGTGAGCGCCGTCTCGACTGCCGTCTTCGTATCCGGCACATGCGTCGTCCCGAGCCTTCCGCTTACCCAACGCCAGACGGTGTAGCCTTCCCGGCCCGAAGACCCGATCTGCCCGGAGGACGCGATGTTCCAGCGGCCTTCGGTGATTAGGCGCACCTGGATTCGTGGGCGGTCGCCGGTGCTGTCGATGTCGAACAGCTTTCGGCGAGCGTCCTCTGAAATGAGATGGTGCCCTTTAGTGTCAATGGCGACGACCATCCTGTCGAGCCAAACGAGGAAGTCGGGCCAGAAGGTACCCGTGGACCCGCGGTCCAGCAGGGGGATGAAATAGCCTCCGTTCTCGGGGTTACGGCACCATACTCGTTGGGTGCGGTCGAGTGCTCGGGCGATATCGAGCTCGAAATCATTCAGCCCGCTGTAGCGGGGATGGAGAGCATTGTTGAACGTCACTGCTTTCCCGGGATCCACCGCGATGGGCTTGACGCTATAGGGAATGTCGTCCTCGTTCTGGAGAATTCTGGAATGTTCGATGTACGCATCGACAACCTGAGCTGCGACGTCACGCACGTGCTGAGCCGCTGGGCTTGCGATCTCGACCATGGCATCGAACTTGGGGAGCTCGATATCCACCAAATTGACCGGCCCCCCGGCCCGGCGGAGACCTCCGGGGAAGAGCCTCTGGATTTCACGGCGGAAGATCGACCGTACGGAGACGCGGTTGCTGTGCTCGACGTCAATCCACTCGTAACTCGTCCGCCCGTTAACCCCAATATCCTGGAGCACGTGCATGCGTCGCCCGGCACCGACGACGTTCGGGCCACCACCGCGGAAATCCATCATCCTCGACACGATCCCGTTGATCGCATCCCGCGCGGCCTTGGAGTAGATCGAAACGGTCGGGACTGCGCGGGGCTTGGAAGGCGGCACGCGGTACTGGTCGGCGCGCCGATTCTCCGGGCGTACCGAGAGTTCGACAGCTGGGTGTTCTGACGCGAGCTGAGCGCTGACGTCGTCGATAATATCTTCGAATACGCCCTGCTCATCGGACCTGATATAGAAGTGAGCGGTGTTGAGGATAGGGTCGGCATAGTGCTGGGCGCCCGGCTGCCGGAGCACGCGCCCGATCACCTGCGTGATCTGACGGGGCGACGCCATCTCTTTGTCAATGTAGGCGAAGCCGCACTGCGGGTCGTCCCATCCCTCCTGAAGAGCAAGGTTGAAGATGATGTGTTCGTAGCTGCCGGAGACGAAGTGGTCGTAGTCGCGGTCTCCTGCCCCGAACAGATTGAAGATTTTGGGCGGCGGCGCACCGGGGAACTTGAGCTGGGCGTAGACGGCGATCTTGCTTGGGTCGATGCCTGACGCCACCAGATGGCGCCAGATCAATATTGGGCGCGCCTGCCGCTCCTCGAATGGGCGCTTGGCGTCCTCCGCGATGGGAACCCCGTCGACGGCATTCGTCGTGCAGACGTATATGGCCTTTGGATGGAACGGTTTATCGATATTGGCGGCGGCCTGGGTGGCCTCGCGCATATCGGCGAGCATCGCGTCGACCGCGGTCTCCATGGGCGTGACATAGCCCCCGATGGAGATGCGGCGCTTCACGAGGCCCGCTTCCACCACCGCCGCGCTTGCAACGGTTGTCTTGAAGTCGTCATCAGTCCAGCTCCGGTCCGTGCGCAACCGGCTCATGATCCGGTCGAGCGCGGTAGGAACGGTTGGAGTGGCGCTCGCGGAGATCAGCGCGTCCGGGGCGAGCTCCATGAGACGCTCGGTCTGCAGGTCCGAGAGGTTCTGTCCCTCATCGTAGATCACGATGAGCGGCCGGCGCTCGCCGTTTGTGGTCCGGCGCCGCTTGAGCAGGGTCCAAAGCGACTCGTCAGCGAGGTCGAGTTGGACTTGGAAGATGCGGCGGTCCTGCTCCTGGTCATCCTGCCGCGCGAACTTACCCACCGTTGCGACGAGCATCAGGGGCGTAGCCGCATCCTCCATATCGGAGGGTGCGAGCTCTAAGAGGGGCTTCACATTGAAGCCCGGGATGTTCTCAGCGTACTTGCCGGCCGAGAGATTGTTATAGGTCTGCCAAACCACGACGCGTCCTTTCGACAGCCAGAGCACGACAGGCTGTCGGGGCAGTCGCGCCTGGATTTGGGCGCAAGTGTCCGCAAGGATGAGTGTCTTGCCGCTGCCAGTGATCGAGACGAGGAGCTGGAAGAACGGCACCGTCTTGGTCATGTCGACCATGAGAGGGTTGGAGACGTACTCGGCGAAGCGCTCCGCGATCTGCGTCGAGGCGGCCTCCTGAAACTTGAACAACTCCATCAGGCGGCCTCGTCGTCGTGGTTGTAGCGCTCGTTCTCGTCCAGCCCAAGGTGGGCCAGGATCTTGTCGGGGATCTTCCAGAACCGAACGTTGGGTGACTGGAAATCCTCGTATCGGGCATAGACGTGGAAGGGTGGCTTGATACCGGCCCGCTTCGCCTCTGCAGCCACGACCTTGTAGCTATCGAGGTCGACGGACCCGACCGGTCCGCCGTTGTTCCAGATCAGGAAGTAGCCTTCCCCGGTCTCGTCCCTCCCTATGAGATACTGGTATCCTTCCTCGTCGATGCGCTGCAGGTTGGGCGCCGTCCGGCGGTGGTTCTCCCAATGCGACGTGATCACGACGTCTATGAGCTCGTCCCGCTTCATCGTCATGACGGCGCGCGCATCAATGGTCTTCGTGAGCAGGCGATATTCGAAGCCACCTCCAAGTGGCGGCGCCGAGTTGCTGCCAGGGCGCGTTCCGCTGATCACGTTGTGAACGCGTTGCCAAGTGAGGGTGCGGGCATACTTGTCGCCATTCTCCGGCGAGCCCTGCTCGATCAGGATGAACCGGCGGGTGGCGCCCGTGGTCTTGTTGAGCTCCAGCACGGCATGGCCCGTGGTCCCAGACCCGGCGTAGGGGTCCATAACCAGACCGTTCGGCGGGCACCAGATCTGTATGATTTTAGAGAAGAGCTTCAACGGCTTCACCGTGGTGAAGCCGTGCCCCTCGCCGACAATGGCCGTGAGCTCACTTACGCCGTCGCTGGACCGCCCGGACTCGGTGTAGTCCCAGGATACCGCGCCAGTCTCGGTCGGCTCGACTTCGCCCTCGTCACCGCTGAAGTCGTCGTCAGCCCAGTAGGTGACCGGGACTTTGCCCTTCTTGATCTGCTCCAGATAGGTCTTAACCCGTGGGCGGCCTTGCCCGTCGCGACCGAACCACACGAATGGCCAAGGGCCTTTCTTCAAAATCTCCAGCGCACGCTCGCGGACCTCCGAGGGGACCTTCCCAGGCTCGGCGCCGACCACCATTAGCGCCTTCTCTTTGCCGTCTCGGATGCCCCGCTCCTCGTAGGGGGTGCCCCATTCGGAGAGCCAGCTCTTGATGTTCTTCTTCGTATGCCGCCAAGCGCCATTCCCTGCCGGGTAGTGCAACTCGCCGGTGAAGGGCGATTGGATCGCATAATCCGCCTTGGCCGAGTAGGTCTTGGCGGTGAGATTGCCCTCGCGCCAATCGCCGCCGGGATCATTATCCCAGTTTGCGTAGCGCCGGTTATCGTCCTCCCCACGCTCTAGCGAGCCGGTTCGGGCCTTCGTCATATCCTTGGCGTAGACCAGCACATATTCCGTCGAAGTCGACACATGCTTGTTGTCAGGGCGAGGTGCGGCGGACTTTTGCCAGTTGATGATGCCGAGCCGGTTCTCCTCGCCGAACACCTCGTCCATCATCATTCCGAGGTGGAAGAGTTCATTATCGTCGATGCAGATCGCGATCACACCGGAGGGGCGGAGCATTGCCTTCATCATCTGCAGTCGCGGCATCATCGCCTTGATCCACTTGGTGTGGCGCGAGCCATCCTCCTTCGAAACCAAGGTTCCGAGGTCGGGATCGTTCGGGTCGACGTCCCAGCGATCGTTGTAACGGAACTGATTGCCTGTGTTGTAGGGCGGGTCGGTGACAATTAGATCAACCTGACCACGCCATTTGTAGAGGGTTACCATTGCCTGCAGGTTTTCGCCCTCGACCAGCAAATTTCGGGCTTGTTCCGCAGGAGAGCCGACATGGAGCTTGGGTTCACGGCGCATGATGCGTGGGCGCACTCGCCGGGCGATCTCCATGGCCGAGCGTTTGCCATGAAAGCTCAGGGCGACGCCATTCGACAGCAGACTACGAGCAAGTTTGATCAGATCTTCCCGATCAAGATTCTCAATTGCGTCTTCGAATTCAGGCACGTTTTTGCAGCCTCGTGACTCTGACGGGTTCATTCCCGTTCACCATAGCTTCAGGAGGGGGGACGCCAGAACGATCACACCGACACCCCCGTCCCTGTTCAGTTTTCCCGCAAGCAGCCGTTACTTGGCCAGTGGTTGGTGCATGATATGCACAGACAACCTAACGACCGGTTTTCCGCTTGGATGTTCATGATATGTTCGTAACAGACAAGCTTGCGCATGACAACGTAGCATAGCGTCACGATTGTCATGAGGACCGAGGGCTCCTCGAATTGCCTCGGGTGAGAGTGCGATGGACACTCCCCTTTCCGATTCCGAGCTGCGCCGCGATCTTGCCCATGCTCATGCCCTGGGCGGCGAGCGCATTGATCTCGTCGGCCTTGGTCTGGATCGTCGCCGGCCGGCCTTTGTACTTGCCCTCGCTCTTGGCCTTCGCGATCCCCTCGCGCTGGCGTTCGAGCATCATGTCGCGCTCGAATTCGGCGACCCCGCCCAGCATGGTCATCATCAGCTTGCCGGTCGGCGTTGTCGTGTCGATCCCGAGATTGACGATGTTGAGCCCGACGCCCTTCGCCTGGAGTCGACCGACGATCTCCCACATGTGCCGCACCGATCGGGCGAGACGATCCATCTTGGTCACGACGAGCACGTCGCCCTCGCGCACGAAATCGAGGGCGGCCTCCAGTTCGGCGCGGCGGCCGATCGATGAGACCCGCTCCGAGAAGATCCGCTCGCAGCCGAGCGCCTTCAGGTCGCGCACCTGGGCTTCGAGGCCGGCCTCCTGTTCCAGGGTGGATGTTCTGGCGTATCCGACGAGCATGGCGGCTTCCGATCGTTCCAAAAGGTCTAAGACATTGAAGCCAGTCCCGTTCCAAATGTCAATTGCTATTTATCCGGAACGGATGTAGACGGGAGCCGGAACGTTCCAGCAGGTCCTGCCTTATTGGAACGATGAACAAAGCGCGGGGCTCATTGTTGATGAGCGATAAGAGTTTGAGCGCCAGTGCCCCGGTACTATTTCGACATCGACGACGGTAAGAGGTTCACTCAAGACCTACATGGCCTGGAGTTGGATGGTATCGAGGCGGCTAAGGCGGTGGCGCAGAACACCCTAACCGAGATCGCCAAAGATCTCCCCCCTGATGGAGACCAGCGCGACTTTGACGCCACGGTGAGGGATAGGGCTGGGCAGCCGGTCCTGCGGATCAGGCTCTTGTTGAGAGTGGAAAGGCTGTAAGCATAAGTCACACTCTGAAGACGGCAGCCAAGACCAAGCCCCTGTTGAACGAGATGAATCCTGCTGCCAGCTCTCGGCATTGTCTCCGCGGAGGTTCTGCCATGAACAAGCTCGCCGCGTCTCTCGTCATGGTTGCCGCACTCGCCGCCGCTCCCGCTCTCGCCTGCAATGATCCGGCGCACCTTCGGGCTGCCCGCGATCAGGCCCGCGCTGCTGAAGCCCAGGCCCAAGCCCTGGAGCGCCAGAACCGGGAGCTGCGGGCGCAGACGAAGGTCATGGACCAAGAGCGCCGAGCCCGACACTGACGGCCAGCGGGGGGTGAGTGGGGCTTCCGCTTGAGGCTACCGCCCCGCTTACCCCTTGGCTCAGGCCTGCGGCTCTGCCCTCACGTAGCTGTCGAGCAGGCAGAGCACCGCCTCTTCTGCTTGGGCATGTGGCCATTGCTGCCGCTCTGCCATCGGTCGCCTGACCAAGCGCCTGTAGAGTTCTTCGAGCTGCTGCACCAGCTCATGCCGCTCCTCTTCGTTCCACATGTTCACCTCCATGGTCAGCCCCATGAAGATCCTAGCGCCAGTTCCGGCCCGCGCATCAGATCTTTGGAGGTATTCGGACGGATCGTGAGGGTCCCGCAAAGACACGGCAACAGCATAACGCATCAGGACCAACGTTCAAGAGAAGTAGTTTCAAGAGCATCGCCGGCCTCTAATTTGCATTGTTGCATTGTTCGACTTCAAGCAAGCGGGCAAATGTACAACCCTATATCTTTTATTACGACTAGGCCGCCGCCTTTGCTTTGACCGACACAATCGCTGCGTACAAAAGGCCGAAATCAAAGGCCCAACCCCACCCCCCAAAGAAAGAGGCGTCGGCCTTTCCTTTATGAAATTTTGTTGCGTTCTGTAAAAAGTCTTCGGGTTTCGACGGCCCAGTGGGTTCCCGATTGAATTCCACGCCTCTCGCATGTGGAATTCAAACTATGGCGGGGCTCTCAAAAGGCCTTGTGGGGCAAGGGGAGAGGGAGCGGGGCCGGAACTGCCTTCGCCTGCCGACTGAGGCTGCCCAAAAAAGCCCAGGCAACTTAATTCAGTATATCAAAGTCCCTCCGCGACCGCCCGGCCCGGCAAGCTCTCGTCCCTGGTGACGGAACATTCCGTTAGCTCCGCCGCTCTCCGTCCATGAGGGGAGCGGCGGCTCCGATCCATACAAAAAACCCCTGCTCGCCAGCGTGCCACCGGAGGCCGAGCAGGGGTGTGAAGCATCGCCATGAAGAACCACTATACCTTTGTTGCGAATAATTCGCAAGAAGCCGAGGCTTTCTGGGCCTACTGGACCACCTACGAGCCTCCTTTTGACCTCGAAGATTGCCAATACGGTCAAGTTTCCCTCCTGGACGACTTTCTCCAGTCCCGGCAGAGGGATACCACTCCTGCACCTCTGAGTGCTCCCGCCGCGTGTAGTATAGGTTTAGGGTCTGCTGAAATTATCCGCCGCCCTGGCCGTCCTCCTGGACCGTGGCACCGCCGTCGCAAGGTGGGGCTTCGCCGGGTCTCGCGCTGTATCAAGCTCAAGCGCACGGTGGCGGCTCTCTTTGACGCGGCGGCTCATGCCAATCGCATCGATAGGCCTCTCAACCTGTTCATCTCGATCACGCCGACCGAGATGGACGCCATGCCGGCGGAGGAGCGCTCCCGGTACTGGCAGATGCTCATCTGCGCTATCGGCCAGCCGCTGCGCAATGCCGGGCTGCCCGCCACGCACCTGTGGGCGCGGGAGTCATGCCGGCTCCTCAACGATGGCCGGGGCGAGCACTTGCATCTGCTGATCCATGTCCCTAACCGGGCGCTCCGGCGGAAGATCGAGGCCTATCTCACCAATCGCTTTCGACAGGCGGGCGAGGTGGACATGCGCCCGGCCAGCACGGCGGCCAAGCGCACGGCCAACGGCCGCTATCACAGCGTCGTCACCTATGTGCTCAAGAACATGGGCTCGAACGTCGCCCGTGGCACCAGCCTCTCCTACAAGCTTGGCGGCCCCATTCTCGGCAAGCGCTGCGGGTGCAGCCGTGACATCGATGCAAAAGCCGTCGCCGAGTGGCGGGCAAGGTATCGGATTGCGGCCTGACCACAATAGGACAGCGTTCCGCACGGCGCGGCTGCGCCAGCTTAGCCGGCTGCTATGGTCATGCTTGCATATATGCATTATTATGCTTCCGAGTCTTGCGTTTTTGCACAATTATGCTAGGATGTATTCGTTCTTTTTCCTCGTGAAGGACTCCTGAGCAGGAGCGAAAACGGCTCCGGACTGGCCCCGTTCGGCCAGCGCACAGCCGACGTGCGTCTATTCCTCCGGTCAGGGTCGTCCTCCTGCCGGACCTCTCCCGTTACAGGACAATCCTCATGAAAAAGGACACGCGAACCGTCGCCGTCGTCTCGCTGCCGGCTGACCTGCTGGCTGTTATTGATCAGCTCGCCGCCGCCGAGATGATCTCGCGCTCAGCCTTCATCCGACGTGCAGCGGCGCGGGCCGCCCGACAGGAGAAAGCGACGGTGTGATGACTGCTCTCCCTACTCAAACCAGAGGGCGGTGCAGTGGCTGACCAAACAACAAGCGTTCAGATCCAGGTCGGCCTCAATGTCGAAGGCCACGATCTCATCGACCGCCTCAAGACAAGCCTGACCGGTCTACAGCGGCAGATCCGCGACCGCATCGTCGGCCTGTTCATCCTCGACAAGCCTGGCCGGCGATGCCACCTTCAACGATCCTAGGCAGTACAAAGTGATGGCGCGGAAGCTGCGCGAGCAGTTTCAAGCGGCAGGCCTGGGTCCGAGGGAGTACGAGGTCATCGACCATCATGCTCGCGGGGATGCGCCTCCGCATCTCCATTGGGCGCTCAAGGGCCAGAAGGTGGCGGAGAAGTATCGGGCCTTTCTTGAGCGCCAGCGTGCCCAGGCCAGGGCCTTAAGGCCCAGGGTGCCGGCGCAGACGCAGCCCAGCAGCTTCGAGCAGCCTGTGCCGACGCCCGAGGGCCTGATCCGCGACGTGCCCTCGGCCAACAGTCCCGGTGGCGGCAACCGCACGAGCTACAACGACTTCGGCGGTCCCTCGACCACCATCAACATCAACGGTGGCAGCATGGACCACCACCAGATGGCTGCCTCCGTGCAGCGCCACATCTCCGCAGTGTGGACGCGCCGGACCAATGACCTAGAGACGGACATCGCCTAAGCGCGTTGTCTCTCAACTTGGCCTGATTAGATTCCCGGTCGGCAACTCTTGAAACCGGGGTGGGGCTCATGTCGCCCACCCCGGCCTCGCCCCTACCAGCCGTTCCGATCCATGATGGCCAGGATGGCCGCAGGCCCCAGCCCGGTCGCCTCCATGGCACGGCGGGCGAAGGATCTGCTTGATGCGCCGACATCCTTGGTGGTGTGGCGCGCCGGCTGACCGTCGAGTTCCTCGCAGCCCTTGCGCAACATGACCCATGAAGCGTTGCGGTATTTGCGCTTGAGATCCTTGATGATCTCAGTGGCTAAGTCATCTGAGATGGCCGCCCTCCCCGTCTCGTCCCGCCGAGGCGAGGAAATCTGCTGGGAGAACTCCAGCAGCGCCTTGCCAACGGACTGCGCGAGACGGGCCAAGGCTTCGGCAGTTGGATCAATCATGAAACTCTCCTTCTTGAGGGTTTCATAAGAGACTGCATGATGATCTCAAGCTCGTCAAGAACAACCACATGTCTGCCGTTCTCGTTCGCGTTAACAAACCCAACCTGAAAGCACTCATAATGCCCGGTCACGCTGAAATCCTAGCCGATCACCATGGCCCGTATGGGTCTCCACGCTAGCCCGGAGGCGCGGGCCTTCGTCGTTCAAGCTCTTGACTAAACAATGCGCGTCGAAGTCGCGGGCGATAAGGCCCACGTGACGCTGCACGATCCTCATGGCGGCACCATCTTGAGCGTCGATGCTCAGGGCAAAGTCATCGACGTGGCTTGGACGAGTTCTTGCGCGATCTCATCCAGGCCAACCGCTCGATGTTCCCCACGGCGACGCCAGCCAGTCTTGCCCGCAATCCCTTCGCCAAGCAGAGCTGGAGCTTGAGGCTCTGACCGGAGCACCGGCACCCGCGACCAAACCCCAGGCCAGCACCCGCCCGACCGTCAATCCGTGGCGCAAGGAAACGTGGAACGTCACTCAGCAATACACGCTGGAGAACACCCAACCCGAGTTGGCTCAGCAGCTCATGGCAGAAGCGGGAGCGCGCTGATGACGATGAATGATCAGCAGTTCGTTGATGTCGAGCGGCAGCTCCGCGAGGAGTTGACCGAGCTTATTGCGCGCCAACGCGGTCTTGACCGAAGCAATCGCCTGTACCTATCCTGCCGTGAAGAGGGGCTCCGCCTCATTGGCGAATACCGGCATCGCAGCCCCTTCATTCCCGTGACCAAGATCGAGGACGTGCTCGTGCGCGTTGCCGAGAACGAGCGCGCCCGCCGCACCGTCCAGGAGGAACTGGCAGCCATCCGCGCCGCAGCCGCTGCGCAGGCGCAGGCTCCATCGGAGCCCGCTGCCGATCCTACCGTGATCAGGCTCGTCGTCCGGGACGAGCTGACGAGTCGCGCTTTCCCCATCACCCTTCCGGTCAAGCAGGTTGAAAACCGGTGGAATTGGGCTCCAGTCGGTGATGCCCCGGCGAGTGTTCAGGCGGGTGGCTCCCGGCCGTGACGCGTGGGAGCAGGACAGCCCAGGCTCCCGCCCCCAACAGTCTGGTTCTGATTTCCCGTCTCCACCGGCACCGGGATCTTGATGATGGCTTCGTACAAGGTCTGTGTATGCCCATGCCGATATTCGGAACCCTCCTCGTGCCCGATAATGGCTTCGATCACACTGTCGTTGATGTGGAGGCGTTGGCCCATGGTGACGAACCAGTGCCGCAGTGCATGGTTGGGGGCTTTGCGTGGATCGGTGAATCCTTGCTCTCTGATCCATGCGGCAAGCCGGTTCGTGACGCCCTTCGATGCGTGTTTCTTCGAAGGGTCGCCGGAGCTGCGGCGGTAGAACAGCGGTCCTGAACCATGCTGTCGCACGAAGTCGAGGAAACCGGCCTCAATGATGGCAGGGTGAATGGGCACCGTCCGTTCGCTCCACTCGTTCTTGAGCGAGCCGCCATCCTCGGCCGGCCGGATCACCATCACGGCGATGCCGTCCTCCATCGTGATGCGCTGCCCCCACAGCTGCGCGACCTCGCCGATGCGGGCACCGCTCAGGGCGGCCAGCCATGGCAGCCATCGCTGGGCCGGGCTCGTCTCGCGGGCGGCCAGCGCCAGGATGCGTGCGACCTCATTGTCGGTGTACGGCCGCATTCTCTGGCCAGCGCGTCGCTTCACGCCCATTTTTATGCCGGCGGCGGGGTTCACTGCCAGACGCTTGTTCTGAATCTCGAAATTCAACAGCGCCTTGATCGCTGCAAGATGATTGTGGCTGATGGTCTTCCGGCTGAGGCCGGCGTCAACCAGCCGGTCTTTCCATCGCACGATATCCTCGTGCGTGATCCGGCCCACGACCTCGTGCCCGAGGTGTCTTTTCAGGGATGCGACCACGCCGCGCCATGTTGAAACCGTGCTGGCGGAGGGATGGGTCTCCTTGCGCCAGCGCTCGAACACGTCGGTCAGGGTTCGGTGGGAGCCGCCCGCTTCCGAGGGCGGCTCGAAGGTGGGAAACCGGCTGATCTCGGGATCGGGGCTGAAATCGTAGGCGGCGTGCTTCTTGAGCTGTCGGCCGGCCTGGATCGCCGCCATGGCCGTGAGCTTGAGCAGGAGCGGCCGTTGCTCGGGAAGCAGCTCGATCCCGCGCTCGGCGAGCAGCCAGTTGGCCAGCCGTCCGAAGCGTTGCTCCAGAGCGGCGGTCGAGTCCGACGCCGGCAGGGCATCAATCCCTTGGGTTAGGCCCGGTCCGAACCGGGCTTCGGCGGCGGCGGCCTCGTCGGGTTCGCTGCCGGGCACCAGCTCGGGCGCATCCTGGATACGTCCTTCCATCGCCGCACGGGAAAAGCCCTTGAAGGCTTCCCAGCGCCTGACCGGGCCGGGATCGTCGCCGTGAGTGGCAAGGAACAGGTCGTAAATGTCTTTCGACAGGGCGGTCAGGGTGCGGGACGAGAGTTTCACCGGCTCGGTGCGGGCAGCCGCATAGATTTTCGCCAGATGGGTTTGGGCGACCAGAGAGCGAGCCTCATGGACGTTCTTGTCAGGCGTTCGGGTGGAAAAGCTCACCTCAGTGCCGATGGTGGTCTCGACGGTGAACGGCGGTTCGCGGCCTGTGCTCGGGAACGAGATGATGATGCGCCGGCCGCGCACCTTGCCGAGCACGTCCACCGGCACCCGCTGTCGGAACCGCCAATTGGAAGAATCACGGCGCTGGCTGGTGAAGGCCATTCTACGACCCATGATCACGACCATGTGTACCGGAAATGTGTACCGGTCGCCGGATCAAAAGGCCAATGAAATCAGCACTTCAACTACTTAGGGGATAGTTGGTGCCCAGGAGAGGACTCGAACCTCCACGGCTTTCACCACTGGTACCTGAAACCAGCGCGTCTACCAATTCCGCCACCTGGGCATGCCTTGTCGGCGAGGCTTCGTTTACGGTGCTTCTGGCGGCGCGTCAATCACCGAAAATGCGAGCGATGCGCTTTCTTGGGCCCGCACCTCTTCACAGGTCATCGGCGTTTGACTAGAGACGTTCCAGTTTTCACACCCAAGCTCGTTGCAGGTCCTTATCCGGGCAGGAGAGTTTCATGATCGGCGCCCTTCGCACGCCTGAGCAGCAAATCGTCACCGTCTTCGGCGGGTCGGGCTTTCTCGGCCGCTATGTGGTGAGCCTCCTGGCCCAGCGCGGCTACCGCGTCCTGGTGCCGACCCGGCAGCCGAACCTCGCGAACTTCCTGCCCCTGGGCAAGGTGGGGCAGATCCACCCGATCCATGCCAACCTGCGCCACCCCGACTCGGTGGCCCATGCGGTGGCCCGGGCCGACCATGTGGTCAACCTGGTCGGCATCCTGCAGGAGACCCGCCGCCAGCGCTTCGACGCCATCCATGCCCAGGCGCCGGCCCTGATCGCCGAGGCCGCCAGGAAGGCCGTCTCCTTCACCCATGTCTCGGCCATCGGCGCCGATGCGAATTCCGAATCGGCCTATGCCCGCTCCAAGGCCGAGGGCGAGGCGGCGCTCCTGCGGGTGCGCCCGGATGCGGTGATCCTGCGCCCCTCCCTGCTGTTCGGGCCGGGGGACAACTCCTTCAACCGCTTCGCGACGCTCGCCCGCATGCTCCCCGTGCTGCCCCTGCCCGGCGCCGACACCCGCTTCCAGCCGATCTATGCGGGCGACGTGGCCGCCGCCATCGTGGCCGCAGTGGACGGCAAGGTGCCGACCGGCCGCACCTACGAGCTCGGCGGGCCCGAGATCCGCACCCTCCGCCAGATGATGGACTTCGTCTTCCACGTCACCGAGCGCAGGCGCGCCATCCTGCCCGTTCCGGCCGGCATCGCCCGGGCCATGGGCAGCGTCCTGGGCGGCCTCGACTGGCTCACCCTCGGCCTGATGCCGAACGAGCTCGTCACCACCCGCGACCAGGCGATCCTGCTGGAGCGCGACAACGTGGTGTCGGAGAGCGCCCGCGCCGAGGGCCGCACGCTCGAGGCGCTGGGGGTCACCCCCACCACCATCGAGGCCATCGTGCCGAGCTACCTGGTGCGCTTCCGCAAGAGCGGCCAGTTCGATCTCAGGCGCAACGCCACCCCGGGCAGCGTGCCGGATCTGCTCGCGCCCCAGTCAGGGGGAGCCGGGTCCGACTTCCACCCGGATCGGGCGATCGGCCCGGCGGTCGGCCAGCGGGCAAGCCGCTGAGCCGCCGGCCCTTCAGCGGTTCTGGAGGGACGCCTGGCCTTCCCGGCCCGACGGGATCGCAGCCCGGCCGCGCGTGAGCCTCTTGTGCAGGTGCACCATCATCGTGGCGCCGAAGATCGGCACGAGAAGGTTCAGCACCGGCACCAGCACCAGGCCCGCCAACACCGCACCCGCGGCGAGCACCGTGCCCCGGTGCTCGTGGCGCAGGCGCGCCACCTCCTCCGCCGACCAGAAGCGGCCGGCCGCCAGCTCGAAGTATTCCCGGCCGAGCAGGTAGGCATTGGCCACGAAGAAGGCAGCGATGTTGATCCCGGGGATGAAGAGCAGGAACAGGGCGGCAAAGTTGACCAGCAGCGAGAGCCCGGCGAAGCGGATGCCGTAGAGAAGAGCCTGGCCGAAGGGCAGGGCGCGCCCCGGCGGATCGACCGGGTAGTCCTTGCTCTCCACCACCTCGGCCACGTCGTCGAGGAAATAGCCCGCCACGATGGCCGAGACGGCCGGCAGCAGGTAGATCAGCGCCACGAAAAGGCCGAAACCCGCCAGGAAGAAGGCGAAGCTGTCGAGGATCGGGTAGCTGGCGCTCAGATCGTGGTTGGTGAGGAAGATGTCGAGGAGCTTGGTCAGGCCGAGCCAGACCAGGGCGAGCAGCGCCAGGGTCAATCCAACCGATTTCCAGAGGATGCGCCGCAGCGCGGGCGAGAAGACCTCGCGGGCTGCCGCGAAAACCGATTGGATGAGCATCTGTCGTTCGTCTCCTAAGGGTGCCAAGGCCACGCTTGCCGCGGGGCGCGGAGCTTACTTATGAACGACGCGGCTGCAAAGCGAGAGGCGGGAGGGGCCGTGGCGCTGGAAACCGAGACGACGGGCGTTCCTGGAGGTGTTCCTGGGACGAACGCGGACGTGGTGATCGTCGGGGCCGGCAGCGCCGGCATCGCGGCGGCGCGGCGCCTCCTGGCGAACGGGCTGAGCGTCGTGGTGCTCGAGGCGCGCAGCCGCATCGGCGGGCGCACGCTGACGCGGCGCTTCCGGGGCCATCCCCTCGATCTCGGCGCCCACTGGCTGCATGCGGGACCCATCAACCCGCTGGTGAGGCTGGGCCGCGAGAGGCGCGAGCCGCTGCGGCGGGCGCCGGTGGAGGGGCATGTCTTCGTGCGGGGCCGGCCGGGAAGTCGGGCTCAGGGCGCCGCCCTCGACCGGGCCTTCGCCATGGCCGACCGGGCCATGACCCAGGCCGCGAAGGGGCGCGAGGACCAGCCGGCGGCAAAGGCCCTGCCGCCCATGGGGCCGCAGGGAAGGCGCGTGGCCGCCATCCACGGGCTCGTGTCGGGCCGGCCCCTCGGCGAGGTGAGCCTGCACGATTTCCCCAGCATGGAATATGCCGACAATCTCTTCATCGCCGGCGGCCTCGGCGCCTATGTGGAGCGCCTGGCCCGGGGCCTGCCGGTGCGGCTCGGCACCGCCGTGCACGCCATCGACTGGTCGGGGCAGGGCGTGCGGGTCGAGAGCAGCGCCGGGACGCTGCATGGGAGAGCCGCCATCGTCACGGCCCCGATGGCCGTGCTGCAGCGGGAGGCGATCCGCTTCGTCCCGGCCCTGCCGGACGCCTGCAGGGAGGCGATCCACGGCTTCACGGAAGGCGTCTACGAGCACGTGGTGCTGCACTGGCCGGGCTCGCCCTTTCGCGGCGCGGACCGCCTGGCGAGCCTCACGGGCGGGCGCCGGGAGCCGCCGGGGCTTCTCACCTGCATCGACGACACGCCGTTCCATTTCTTCGAGCTCGACCAGCCCGGAGCCGCAGGCTTCGACCGCCGCGATCCCCACGCGCCCTTCCGCTTCGCCCGCGAGGTGCTGGCGGAGCATTTCGGGCACCGGGCGATCCGGGATCTCACCGTGATGCACGCCACCGCCTGGCGCCACGATCCCTGGTCGCGCGCCTCCTGGGCCGTGGTGCCGCCGGGCCTCCATCCGATCCGCGACATGCTGAAGGCGCCGGTCGGGGAGCGGATCTGGTTTGCGGGCGAGGCGCTCTCGCGCGCCCAGTGGGGCACGGCAGGCGGCGCGTGGGAGGAGGGGGAGCGGGCGGCGGCGGAGGTTCTCGGGCAGCTTGCTCCCCGAAACGGGGCTAGCGGCTCTCGCGCTGGAGGTTGAGGTAGGTCGAGGTGAACTCGCCCGTCGTCTTCAGGCGCTCCCAGTCGAGGATGGTCAGCGCGTCGCCCTGGAAGCGGATCATGCCCTCCTTGCGCAACTCCTGCAGCACCCGGTTCACATGCACGGTGGAGAGCCCCAGCGTGTCGCCGAGCTCGGCCTGCGTGATCGGAAGCTGCACCGTGTCGCCCTCGGCCCGGCCCACCGTCTTGAGGCGCAGGTAAAGCTCGCAGATCAGATGCGCCATGTGGGCGGTGGCGGACAGGCGGCCCATGGCGGTGAGCCATTCCCGGTGGATGGCACCGTCGATGAGCGTGTTGAGCCAGAGCATCCGGGTTAGATGCGGATATTCGTCGGTGATCTTTTCCAGGGTCGCATGCGGAACGGTGGCGATGCGGCAGGTGGTCAGCGCCAGCACGCCGTGATCCATGGTCTTCAGGAGAAAGCTGTGCAGGTCGAGGAAGTCGCCGGCCACGTGCAGGGCGGAGATCTGCCGCCGTCCGTTGGAGACGATCTTGTAGCGCGCCGCGAACCCGTCCAGGAGCAGGGAGCTTTCCGTCGGGCGATCACCCTCCCGCACGATATCCTCGTCGGCCTCGACCACGCGAACCCGGGAGATCGCATTCTCCAGCACCTTCTTTTCCTCGTCCGAGAGCCGGTCGCGCTGTTCGAGTTTCAGAATCAAGGGGTTGGTCATCAGGGCCGTGCGGGGGGATCGTGGAACCCCTGTTCTGGTCGGAGACCGAACTTAGCTGCACTCACATATGTTTATGCCCAGGATGGTTTCTGTTCCTGCAATCTGTCGTTAGGTGCGTGATGAAACAAATTAATTTATATATGCAGAAAGTTTAATTTCATCAGAATACATTTCTGCATGTATTCTTAATACAAAACCAATAATATTTTATAATATAGAACGAACATTAATTATTCTAAATTATAGTATCAATTGAATATAATACTCATCTCTTTTCGCATTTTTCTAAATGATCGATCGTCATTCGCTTGTAGGTCGATCAACGATGTATATTTCTGTTGATCAACAGTTTCGCTATAGAACACTCCTTGATTGAGGTAATTACGCTCGAAATAACCCTTGGCATCTCTTATACCATGTGCATTTGGAGATGGATTGTAAGGTGCTTTAAACGTAGCATGGTTAGTACCTGGCCCAATTGATGTATTGAACCAAGTCTCATATTCCCTGTATGGCATTACGAGGGAAACAGGTACATTAAAATTATTATTTAAGATAAGTCTACTCAATCTCTGTTGTTCGGTGACTGGACAGTCATCATCTGCATCCATTATAATCAGAATATGTGGCTTACTGTATTCAGATAGTTTAACACTACCTAGCAACAATGAACGCATAAGCTCGTCATCTTTAGCATACTTGGACCTTGGTAATCGAAATGGCGTTAAGACATCAAAATCGTATCTATTGTATATTTCATGTGCAAAGCGGCGTAATAGTACCGGTACTGCCGGAACTTCACCATGCCCCTCCACAATGGAGAATATACCAATATTCTTACTCATGAGTGTGCAAAAAGTTCCAACTGAGTAATAGGCTTAATATTCGTTAAGTCAGGCTCTAACTGCCTATTTCTCAACAGATCTCCGGCTGTATAAAGTTGCTGTTTTATGGCATCAACACTCGATTTATCAGCATTGCTTACAAAAGTTTCTCCATCTATATTCCTTACTACTCTTACATCATCGATTTTCAGATTCTCGTGATCTAGCAAATCAGGGCTGTGAGTTGTCGCAATAACCTGCTGGGATCTGGAAGCTTCGAAGAGGGCGTCCATTACTATTCCTGCCGCACCAGGATGGATAGTCATTTCTGGCTCTTCAATACTTACTAGTGACGGAGGACCATAGACCCGGCTGTTTTGAAAGAGGGCAGTTAAGAGGCCTATCGAACGGAGGGTTCCATCAGACATAGAATGAGCAAGGAAACGCCATGGATGAGCAGAATTCTGAACTTTCTGTCTAAACTCAAGTGTTTCCTGAGGGCCAAAGGACCTATTATCTACTCCTTCAATCATTGGATTGATCGATCTAAGATATGCTTCAACTCTCTCAACAGACTGTGGAGCGCTTTCTTTCATTTGCCTGATAACAGAAGAAATATTACGTCCAGTGTGAGATAATATATCTCCGGCTTCATGTGGCTGCGGAGCCCGGATATCCGCAGGGTTTATATTGTAAAAAGCCATCCTGGTCAGGAAATCGTACAAATCTCTGAATTCTTCCAAGCCAGATAAGCTTACCAGCATCAGCCTATCTGATGTGATCTTCGGAAAGGCTTGTACTGATCCGCTGAATTTTACAGTCTCGCCCCGCTTTATTTCGTAGTGGGCTGGTTCTATCCCATCACTTGAGATGGAAGCAACTTCTCTTTGCACTACGTATGCACCGTTTGGTTGTGCGCCTATTTCGAAAGCGAAGTATGCAGAAGCTTTATCACTCAATCGGATATTTAATCTAATTCCAAAGTGTGTTGGGTGACCTGTGGAGCGCCGACGTACACCATCGATTCCGCCTCTCTGGCGTATTGCGTAATCTAGCCCCTGCGATAAAGCCTCACTGGTGAACTTTATCGCATCTATAAAATTGCTTTTACCTGCACCATTTGGGCCAACCAAGATTGAGAGAGAGCCCAACTTCACACGGCAGCGGCCAATACTTTTGTAATGCCGCAGGAGAACTTCAGATATATAACGATCCATATTTCCTCACAGCATGCTCGGCAGCACGCGGTCCGGCGGCTTGTGGCCGTCCACGAAGGCGCGGATGTTCACGATCACCTTCTCGCCCATGGCGATGCGGCCCTCGTGCGTTGCCGAGCCCATATGGGGCAGCAGCACCACCTTGCCCTGCTTGGCTAGCCGCACGAGGCGCGGGTTCACGGCGGGCTCCTCCTCGAACACGTCGAGGCCCGCGCCGGCGATGGCGCCGGATTCGATGAGCTTGGTGAGCGCCCCTTCGTCGATGATCTCGCCGCGGGCGGTGTTCACCAGGATCGCATCCGGCCGCATGAGCTTCAGGCGCCGGGCGGAGAGCAGGTGATAGGTGGCGGGCGTATGCGGGCAGTTCACGGACACGATGTCCATGCGCGCCAGCATCTGGTCGAGGGATTCCCAGTAGGTCGCCTCGAGCTCCGCCTCGATCTTCGGCGGCACGCGGCGCCGGTTGTGATAGTGGATCGAGAGGCCGAAGGCCTTGGCGCGCCGCGCGAGCGCCTGGCCGATGCGGCCCATGCCGACGATGCCCAGGCGCTTGCCCGTGATGCGCCGCCCCAGCATCCAGGTGGGCGACCAGCCGGCCCAGTCCCCGTCCGGAATCACGCGCACGCCCTCGGGCAGGCGGCGGGCCACCGCCAGGATCAGCGCCATGGTCATGTCTGCCGTGTCCTCGGTGAGCACGCCCGGCGTGTTGGTGACGGTGATGCCCTTGGCCACCGCCGCCGCCACGTCGATGTTGTCGACGCCGTTGCCGAAATTGGCGATCAGCTTCAGGTTGGGCCCGGCCTGCGCGACGACGGAGGCGTCGATCTCGTCGGTGATGGTGGGAACCAGCACGTCGGCCGTCCTGACCGCCTCGACGAGCTCCTCCGCGGAGAGGGGCTTGTCCTCCAGGTTGAGGCGCGTGTCGAAAAGTTCGCGCAGGCGCGTCTCGATGGCGTCGGGCAGGCGGCGGGTGACAACGACCAAGGGTCTCTTCTTCATCGGCTCATGGGTCCCCAGCACTGAAAAAGCCGCGACTTGGAAAGAGTTTCACGCTCTCTTAACCCTGCTTCGGCGATCAAAGGCGACAGCCCGCCGCGTGGCGGCATCCGTCAAGCTTCTCTACCAGAGCCTGAAATTCAAGACAAAGCCAGATCGGGGGAACCATGCGCAGGATCGTTCTTGCCCTTGCCGTCGTCAGCCTGAGCGCCGCGTCGGCTCTTGCGCAGCAGCCGCCTGGCGGGCGCCTGGGCACGGGCCTGCCCGTGCCGCGCTACGTCAGCCTCAAGACCGACCGCGTCAATCTCCGCGAGGGCCCCTCCAAGGACCACCGGACGGCCTGGGTGTTCCAGCGCGCGGGGCTCCCCGTGGAGATCATCGCCGAATACGAGACCTGGCGGCGCATCCGCGATTCGGAAGGCACGGAGGGATGGGTGCTCCACTCCCTGCTCTCGGGCCGGCGCACGGCCCTGGTGATGCCCTGGGCCAAGGGCAAGCAGCCCGCGATCAGCCTCTTCGACCGGGCCGACGAGAAGGGCGCCGTGGTGGCCCATCTGCAGCCGGGCGTGATCACCAACATCAAGGGCTGCGACGGCAAGTGGTGCCGGGTGATGATCGTGATGGACGGCGCGCCGGACGTGGACGGCTACATCCAGCAGGACCGGCTCTGGGGCGTCTATCCCAACGAGACGGTGGAATAGGGCCTTTCCGATTTATCAAGCATTCGGGCTCTAGATAAGGAAACATCGTTTCCTTCACCGCGGACGCCTGCCCATGACCCTGAACCTGAGCTTCAAACTCCTGCCGATCCTGGCCCTGGCGCTCGGCATCGCGTCGCTCGTCGCGCCGCGCTTCCTCAACGTCTTCGTGGCGATCTTCCTGATCGTCTACGCCCTGGTGGGCTACGGATTCATCCGCTGAGGGGCCGGCGCATCAGGCGGCCACCGAACACGTTGAAGGCGAGCCCCAGCACGATCACCGCTCCCCCGACGGCCTCGATCGGATGCAGGGCCTCGCCGAGAATCAGGGTCGAGCCCAGGATCCCGGCGACCGGCACGAAGAGCGCGAAAGGCGTCACCGTGGCCGCCGGGTGGCGGGAGAGCAGATAGGCCCAGACCCCGAAGGCGAAGATCGTGGTGGGATAGGCGAGATAGGCTATCGCCGCCAGGGTGCCGCCGTCCATCCGGGTCAGCGCATCAATCACCCGATCCGGGCCGTCGAACCAGAGCGAGAGGCCGAGCAGCGGCAGCGGGGCGACCAGGCTGGACCAGACGATGTAGCCCAGCATGTCGACCCGGCCGGCCCGCTTGGAGACGATGTTGGCCACGCCCCAGCAGGCGGCCGCGACCACCGTCATGAGGAAGGGACCGGCGCCTCCGCCCGTCATCCGCGGCCAGGCGATGAGCACGAGGCCGAGGCCGGCCACGATCCCGCCCAGGATCTGGTGGGGCCGCGGCCGCTCGGCCATCAGCACCGCCGCGAAGAGGATCGTGAAGAAGACCTGCGCCTGCATGACCACGGAGGCGAGGCTCGCCGGCATGCCGAGGGCGATGGCGGCGAAGAGCAGCCCGAACTGGGCGACGCCGAGGAAGAAGCCGTAGGCGACCACGTTCCTCCATCCGGTCTTCGGGCGCGGGATGAAGAGGACGGCCGGAACCGCCGCGAGGAGAAACCGGAGCGCCGCCAGCAGCAGGGGCGGCATGGCGCCGACCCCGAGCTTGATGACGACGAAGCTCAGGCCCCAGATGGTCGTGACGAGAAGGGCGGCGAGGCTGTGGCTGAGCGGCATCTGATTTTTGAACCCGGGCTGCCGCTCTCTCGAGGTTGTGGCGAGGGGCGGCCGATCAGGCCTTCTTGCGGCGCAGCCGTACGATCACCTCGACCCCGGCGACTTCCATGCCCTCGGGCGGGGACGGCAGGTCGGCCACGCTGATCCCCGAGGAGGGCATGTCGACGAGCTCGCCCTCCTCCTCCAGGAAGAAGTGGTGGTGCTCGCTCGGGTTGGTGTCGAAATAGGCCTTGGCCCCGTCGACCGCGAGCTGGCGCAGGAGCCCCGCCTCCGTGAACTGGTGCAGGGTGTTGTAGACGGTGGCGAGCGAGACCGGGACCCGGGCGCGGGTCGCCTCGTCGAAGAGCATCTCGGCCGTGATGTGCCGGTCGCCCTTGCCGAACAGGAGCCACCCCAGCGACACGCGCTGCCGGGTCGGGCGCAGGCCCACGCGGCGCAGCTTGTCCCGCAGCTCGGACACGGGACAGCCCTTCCGGTGCGTCGGAGCGGTGGTGGACTCGATGTAGGCGGACAAAGGATCGGTCATGTCGCGGAACTGAATGGAGGAATGAGCGCTTCTAACCTCACAATCATAGGAAAGCGAGAGGGTTGTCGCAAGGTTGCCCCGGGACCGCCCCGTGGGACATTCTTGGGACATTCCTGAGTCAGCGAAGAATCCCGGCCGAGGTCCTTTGATGGATGGCCAAGCCTGTGCTACCAGAGCGCACCTTGGCCCCGGGGCTCCCTCGAGGCCTATTCGAGACACAAGGAAAGGATCGGCAACCGGCATGGCCCGCCAGTCCAGCTTTACTTACGAAGAGCTCCTTGCCTGCGGGCGCGGAGAGTTGTTCGGCCCCGGCAACGCCCAGCTGCCGCTTCCGCCCATGCTGATGTTCGACCGCATCACCTCCATTGGCGAGGATGGCGGCGCCTACGGCAAGGGCCATGTGATCGCGGAGCTCGACGTGCGGCCGGACCTCTGGTTCTTCCCCTGCCACTTCAAGGGCGATCCGGTGATGCCGGGCTGCCTCGGCCTCGATGCGCTCTGGCAGATGACGGGCTTCTTCCTCGGCTGGGGCGGCTCCCCGGGCCGCGGCCGGGCGCTCGGCGTCGGCGAGGTGAAGTTCACCGACCAGGTGCTCCCCACCGTCAAGAAGGTGGTCTACGGCGTCGATCTCAAGCGCGTCTTCCGCTCCAAGCTGGTGCTCGGCATCGCCGACGGCTGGCTGGAGGCCGACGGGCGCCGGATCTACGAGGCCAAGGACATGCGGGTCGGCCTCTTCCAGGCCGAGGCCCCGGTGGGCGGCTGAAGAATTCGCGCGGCGGGGTCCCTGGCCGGCGCCGCGCCCACATCCTGTTGACAAAGCGCGGTCTTTTCGAAAAACCGGCGTCACTGCCCCAAGGCAGGATCCCCGGCCTGCGCATCGCGCTTGCATGCTTTCGCAGGCTCACGGTTGAGAATGGGCAGGGTCGGCCTTACGTCTGCGGGACAGGCCGGCAGTGAAGGTCCTTTGAAGAGGTAGGCTATGAGGCGCGTCGTCGTCACCGGAATGGGCATCGTGTCGTCCATCGGCAACAACACGCAGGAGGTGCTGGCCTCCCTGCGCGAAGCGAGATCCGGCATCAGCAAGGCCGAGGATTTCGCGAAGTACGGCTTCCGCTGCCAGGTGCAGGGCGCCCCGAGCCTGAACCCGGAGGAGATCGTCGACCGGCGCGCCATGCGCTTCCACGCCCGGGGCACCGCCTGGAACCATGTGGCCATGGATCAGGCGATCCGGGATGCCGGCCTCGAGGAGAACGAGATCTCCAACGAGCGCACGGGCATCATCATGGGCTCGGGCGGCCCCTCCACCCGGGTCATCATGGAAGCGGCCGACATCACCCGCGACAAGGGTCCCAAGCGCATCGGCCCCTTCGCGGTGCCCAAGGCCATGTCCTCCACGGCCTCCGCGACGCTGGCCACCTGGTTCAAGATCAAGGGCGTGAACTATTCGATCTCCTCGGCCTGCGCGACCTCGAACCATTGCGTCGGCAACGCCTACGAGATGATCCAGTACGGCAAGCAGGACGTGATGTTCGCCGGCGGCTGCGAGGATCTGGACTGGTCCATGTCCAACCTCTTCGACGCCATGGGCGCCATGTCCACCAAGTACAACGACACCCCGGCCCGGGCCTCCCGCGCCTATGACGCCAACCGCGACGGATTCGTCATCGCCGGCGGCGCGGGCGTGCTGGTGCTCGAGGAACTGGAGCATGCCAAGGCCCGCGGCGCCCGCATCTACGGCGAGATCGTCGGCTACGGCATGACCTCGGACGGCTACGACATGGTGGCCCCCTCGGGCGAGGGCGCGATCCGCTGCATGCGCATGGCGCTCCAGAACGTGCACAACCCGGTCGACTACATCAACCCGCACGCCACCTCGACCCCCGTGGGCGACCAGAAGGAGATCGAGGCGATCCGCGCGGTCTTCGGCTCGGGCGACAAGTGCCCGCCGATCTCCGCGACAAAGTCGCTCACCGGCCACTCGCTGGGCGCCACCGGCGTGCAGGAGGCGATCTACTCGCTCCTGATGATGAACAACCGCTTCATCTGCGAGAGCGCCCATATCGACGAGCTCGATCCGGAATTCGCCGACATGAACATCGTCCGCAAGCGCATCGACGACGCCAAGATCGACACGGTGCTGTCGAACTCCTTTGGCTTCGGCGGCACCAATGCCACACTCGTCTTCAGCCGCTACAACGGGTAAGACGGTGTCATAAACCTGAGACGGCGCCATGCGATGCCCCCGGCCAACCACGGGGGACCTCGCATGGATACGCTGAATCACACCATTCTTCCGGCTCGCGATGCACATTTTCATAACAATTCGCGTCGCAGCATGGAGCCGTTGCAGAGGGGGACCCACGTGACCGGTCTGATGCAAGGAAAGCGCGGCCTCATCATGGGCGTCGCGAACGACCACTCCATTGCCTGGGGCATCGCAAAGACCCTGGCGCAGCACGGCGCCGAGCTCGCCTTCACCTACCAGGGCGAGGCGCTGGGCAAGCGCGTGACGCCGCTGGCGCAGTCGCTGGGCTCCAGCCTCGTCGTTCCCTGCGACGTGGAGGACATTGCCTCCGTCGATGCGGTGTTCGAGACCCTGGACAGGCACTGGGACGGCCTCGATTTCGTGGTCCATGCCATCGGCTTCTCCGACAAGTCCCAGCTCAAGGGGCCTTACGTGGACGTCACCACCCGCGAGAATTTTTCCCGCACCATGGTGATCTCCTGCTTCTCCTTCACGGAGATCGCCCAGCGCGCCGCCAAGCGCATGAGGAAGGGCGGCGCGCTCCTGACGCTGACCTATGGCGGCTCCACCCGGGTCATGCCGAACTACAACGTGATGGGGGTGGCGAAGGCGGCGCTCGAGGCCTCCGTGCGCTACATCGCCAACGATCTCGGGCCTGCCGGCATCCGCTGCAACGCCATCTCGGCCGGCCCCGTGCGGACGCTCGCGGGCGCTGGCATCGCCGATGCGCGCCTCATGTTCACCTACCAGAAGGCCCACTCGCCCCTGCGCCAGAACATCACCATCGAGGATGTGGGCGGCTCGGCCCTCTACCTGCTCTCCGATCTCTCCAGCGGCGTGACCGGCGAGATCCACTACGTGGATTCCGGCTACAACATCATCTCCATGCCCCGTCCCGAGGTTCTGAAGGCCCAGGACGCCGCCGGCGTGACCGGCGAAGAGGGCTAATCCTCCACGGGGTCATAGGACAGGGCCCAGCCCGAGCCGGTGAAGCAGCACCGTCCGGGCGGGGCGCCCTCCCGCCAGACCAGGCTGCGCACGAATTCCATCCCGCCGGTCTCGAAGGCGGCCTGCAGCGCACGCCTGTCCTCGCCCGGCTGCGACAGGCGCCCTTCCGCGCAGACGAAGGAAACCTGGCCGAGCCATCGCACGGCAAGGCCGGTTCTCTTGCGCGTCACGCACAAACCCGCCCCATGGAGCGTATGCGTTCCTCCCCACGGGCTCGGCTTTGGCCGGGGAACGCCGAGGGGGAAGATGAGACGGCCGTTCGGCTTGAGACGCTCGATCCAGGCCTCGGCCGGCCGCTCGGCGGCGAAATTCACGTAAACGGCATCCACATCCTCGCGCGGCCATTCGGCGCCGTCGCCCTGGACGACGGTGACGTTGGCGCGGTCGGCCAGGTTGGCCCGGGCGCGCTCCGCAAGAGCAGGATCGAACTCCACCGCGAGCACATGCCCCTTTGGGCCGACGAGATGCGCCAGAAGCGCCGTGTAATAGCCCGTCCCCGCACCGATATGGGCGACGCGCTCCCCCTCGCGCGGGGACAGGGCATGCAGGCAGCGGGCATGAAGGGACGGGCTGCCGTTGTTGACCCCCTTTTCGGATGCGAGGGCGAATAGGGCGTCCTGATAGAGCACCGCCGGATCGTGCGAGGCCACGGCCTCGTAGCCTCTCCCCGCGCGGGAGATCTGCCAGGGCGGAGCGCCGAGGAAGCGCTCGCGCGGAACCGTGGCGAAGGCCTCTTCAAGCTCAGGATCATCCGCAACGCTCGAGAGCGCGAGAATCTGCTTGGCGTAGGCGCGCCGGATCACGGCCAGCTCGTCGGGGCTGAAAGCGGAACTCATCGGGCCTTTCCGTCTGTCGCGGCCATTGTCGGCGAGAGCAGGACCAGGCGCAACCGAGCCCGGCCCTTCACAGGTCTGCGAGACGGCAAACCTTGGCCTTGTCTCCGCCACGATCCCGCGGCACGAGGGGCCTCCCCTCACGCGAGTCGCCGTTCATGATCCTCTCCCGCCGCACCCTTCTCGCCGCCCTTGCCGCCTCCGCCTCCGGCGCCCCCGCCCTGGCGCAGCAGGCCCCGGAGGCGCAGCTCGTTCCCATCGAGCTGGTGGAGGACTCGCTTGCCCTGCCTTCGGCCGTGCGCCTCGGGCACAAGCATGGCGACGTGATCATGATCGAGTATTTCGACTACAACTGCCCCTGGTGCCGGCGCTCGGCCGGGGACCTGCCGGCACTCCTGAAGGCGGAGCCGGAGCTCACCTACGTGCTGGTGAACTTCGCGGTGCTCGGCATTCCCTCCGTGACCGCCCACAAGGCGGCGCTCGCCTATCTCCAGCTCCACGGCCCCGAGCGCTATCTCGACCTGCACCTCGCCCTGTTCCGCCTGCGCGGCACGGTCGACGGGGAGCGGGCGCTCAAGGAAGCCGAGCGCCTCGGCGGCGACCGCGGGCGCCTGGAGGAGGCTGCCAATGGCGAGCGCACGACGCAATGGATGAAGGACGCCTTCACCCTCGGCAATTCCCTCGGTTTCGTCGCCACCCCGTCCTTCCTGGTCGCCACGCAATCCTATGTGGGCGGCATGACCCTGGCCCAGAAGCGCGAGGCCATCGCGCAGGCGAGAGGGTAGCTGCTCACTGTCATTCCGGGGCGCCGTAGGCGAGCCCGGAATCCATAACCGCTAACGGTGCAAGAAGGGGCGAAACCCCGCTCGTTCCTTCTTAGGACGTGGTGTTTATGGATTCCGGGCTCTCGCTGCGCTCGCCCCGGAATGACAATGGTCACATCTCCCCCTTCCTTGGACTTTCCCCAGGAACTCGCTAAGCCTCACAGGGCATGTCGCTCCTCCGCTCCTCCCTTTTGGTCGGCCTCGGTTCGATGGCCTCGCGCGTTCTGGGATTCGCGCGCGACGTGCTGTTCGCGCAGGCTCTGGGCGCGGGCCCCGTGGCGGATGCGTTTCTCGCGGCCTTTCGGCTGCCGAGCCTCGTGCGCCGCATCCTGGGCGAGGGCGGGCTCAACCCGGCGCTCGTGCCTGCCTTGAGCCGTCTGGAGCCGAACGAGGCCGCAGCCGCCGCCGGCGGCTTGCTCAGGGCCTTCGGCCTCGCGCTCCTCGCGCTGACCGGTCTCGTGGAGATCGGGGCGGGGCTCATCGCCCTGCTGCTGGCGCCGGGCCTGCACGATGACGGGGAGGCGCTGGGTCTCGTCGCGCTCTACACCCGCCTCGCCTTTCCCATCGTGCTCTGCGTGACGCTGGCCTCCATCGGTGCCGCCATCCTGAACCTGCGCGGACGCTTCGCCGCCACCGCGCTCGCGCCGCTCGCCGTCAATGGCGGCCTGATCCTGGCGCTCGCGGTGCTCGAAGCCCGCTCCGGCCTGCCGCTTGCGCAGAAGGCCGCGTGGCTTGCCGCCGCCTCGAGCCTGGCGGGCCTCGTGCAGCTCGCGATCGTGGCCGCGGCGCTGATGCGCGGCAGGCCCCGCCTCGTGCGGTTCCGGGCCTCGGGCCGGCCGGAGGCCCTGAAAAGCCTGCTCCTCGCCGGGCTTCCGGTGCTCGCCGCGAGCGGCGCGGTGCAGGTCTTCCTTCTCGCCGCCGCCCAGATCGCCTCGTTCTGGCCCTCCGGCGTGTCCTGGCTCTACTATGCCGAGCGGGTGATGCAGCTCCCCCTCGGGCTCGTGGCGGCGCTGGGATCGAGCCTCCTGCTGCCGGAGCTCGCCCGCCGCTACGGCGCGGATGCCACGGACGATCTGGTGGCGGCGCAGAACCGGGCCCTGGACGTGGCGCTGCTCCTCGCCCTGCCCGCGGCCGCCGCCCTGCTCGTCCTTGCGCGCCCGGTCAGCACCGTCCTGTTCGAGCGCGGCGCCTTCGATGCCGCCGACGCGGAGGGCACCGCGCGGGTGCTGATGGCGCTCAGCCTCGGCCTGCCCTTCGCCACGGTGGCGAAGGTGCTGAGCCAGACGCTCTTCGCCTGCGGGTCGCTGCGGGCCGCGCTCGCGGCGGCCTTTGCGGGCCTTGGGGCGACGGTGGCGGGCGCCCTGCTCCTCGTCTGGCCCCTCGGCCCCGTCGGCATCGCGCTCGGGGTGAGCCTCGGCTGCCTCGCCCATGCGGCGGCTCTGGTGCCGGGGCTTGCCCGATTCGGCCTCTGGCGCCCGGACCGGCGCAACGCGGCGCGCCTCGCGCGCACGGCGGCGTCGGCCCTGGCCATGAGCCTCGGCCTCGTGGCGGCGCAGCGGGTGCTGCCGCAGGACCAGCCTCTCGGTCTCGCCGCCCTGTGCCTCGGCGGGCTTGCGCTCTATGCCCTCGCCGCCTGGGCCACCGGCGCCGTGACCCGCGCCGATTGGGCTGCGCTGACGAAAAAAGCGTAAGAACCCTTGCATCGTGGCACGGCCCTGTCATAACCCGCGCCTCACGACGGCGTTTCGAGAAGAAGCGGCTTGCGGCCTCCGGGCGCCGTCGCAGACAATCCGGGGCGATCGGCGGTTCGGCCTGAACCCGCACGGGCCCCTGTGGAGTTCAGGACGATGGCGCAGTTCAAGGAACTGGTGTTCTCGGGCGTTCAGCCCACCGGAAACCTTCATCTCGGGAATTATCTCGGCGCCATCAAGCGCTTCGTGGCCATGCAGGAATCCTACGACTGCATCTACTGCGTCGTGGACATGCACGCGATCACGGTGCCGCAGAACCCGGCCGACCTCACCCGGCAGATCCGGGAGGTGACGGCGGCGTTCCTGGCCGCCGGCATCGACCCGAAGCGCCACATCGTCTTCAACCAGTCCCAGGTGCCCCAGCATGCCGAGCTCGCCTGGGTGTTCAACTGCGTCGCGCGGCTGGGCTGGCTCAACCGCATGACCCAGTTCAAGGACAAGGCGGGCAAGGACCGGGAGAACGCGTCCGTGGGCCTCTACGCCTATCCGAACCTGATGGCCGCCGACATCCTGCTCTACCGCGCCACCCACGTGCCGGTGGGCGAGGACCAGAAGCAGCACCTGGAGCTGACCCGCGACATCGCCCAGAAGTTCAACAACGACTGGGCGGAGTCGATCGCGGCCCATGGCTACGGCGATGCCTTCTTCCCGCTCACCGAGCCGATGATCCACGGGCCCGCCACCCGCGTCATGTCCCTGCGCGACGGCTCGAAGAAGATGTCGAAGTCGGACCCGTCCGACTATTCGCGCATCAACCTCACGGACGATGCCGACGCCATCGCCCAGAAGATCCGCAAGGCGAAGACCGATCCCGAGCCCCTGCCCTCCGAGGTCGAGGGCCTCAAGGCCCGGCCGGAGGCCGAGAACCTGGTGGCGATCTACGCGGCGCTCATGGACGTCGCGCCCGAGGAGGTGCTGCGCGAGCATGGCGGGGCGCAGTTCTCCGGCTTCAAGGCCGCCCTGGTGGACGTGGCGGTGACGAAGCTCGCCCCCGTGGCCTCCGAGATGCGCCGCCTCATGGCCGATCCCGGCCACATCGACGCGGTGCTGGCCGACGGCTCGGCCCGGGCCCGGGCCCTCGCCTCCGTGACCATGGACGCGGTGAAGGACATCGTCGGCTTCCTGCGCTCGCGCTAGGGCCCGAGGGCAACGATGGGAACCGGGTCTGCTTGCAAGGACGTGCTCCCCACGAGCAGCCCCCGCTTGCCCTTGACGCAAAGGCAGGGCAGCATCGGGCGTCATCAGGAGAGCGTTCCGTGAGCGGCAAGCGCCGATCCTACGAATCGGGCCACCGCCCGAAATTCATGGTGGTGGTCGACAGCACCCCGGAATGCGCCCGGGCGGTGCATTTCGCCTCGCGCCGCGCCGCCCGCACCGGCGCCAGCATGGTGATGCTCGCGGTCGTGGACCCGCCGGACAATTTCGAGTGGATCGGCGTCGGCGAGGCCATGATCGAGGAGGCGAGCGAGGACGCCCAGAAGCTGCTCGAGGCCGCCGCCCGCGAGGCGCGCAGCGCCGCGGGCGTCGAGCCCGAGCAGGTGATCCGCGTCGGCACCCGGGCGGACGAGATCATGAAGCTCATCCGCGAGGACGAGGACATCTCCTTCCTGGTGCTCGCCGCCGGCAGCGGCAAGGAAGGCCCCGGCCCCCTGACCTCGACGCTCGGCGGGCGCGCCGCCGCCTCCTTCCCGGTCCCCATCGTCATCGTCCCAGGCAGCCTGACGGACGAGGAGATCGACGCCCTGGCTGGTTAGTTATGGTCATCCCGGACAAGCGAAGCGAGATCCGGGATCGTGTGCCGAGTAGGGCACCATTCTTGTCTCCCGATCCCGGGTTCTGCCGCGCAGCCCCGGGATGACGTCCAAGTATGGCCTCTCCCCTTGGAATCCGCCCCGATTCGATCCACATTGGGGAGGGAATCCGTTAGAACGATTCTAAATCCACCGCTCGGCCGGCCTTGAACCGGCGCAGAGGACAAGACGCGATGTTCATCCAGACCGAAGCCACCCCCAATCCCGCCACCCTGAAATTCCTGCCCGGCCGCGTGGTCATGCCGGAGGGCACCTTCGAGGCCAAGACCCCCGCCCAGGCGGAGGTGTCGCCGCTCGCCCAGCGGCTCTTCGCCGTGCCGGGCGTGACCGGCGTCTTCTTCGGCTACGACTTCGTCACGGTCACGAAGGCGGATGGGGAATGGCAGCACCTGAAGCCGGCGATCCTCGGCGCGATCATGGAGCATTTCATGACCGGCGCGCCGCTCTTCGCCAACGGCTACGGCGCCGCGGAGGAGGACGGCGAGGAGTTCTTCGACCCCGAGGATGCCTCCACGGTCGAGACGATCAAGGAGCTGCTCGAGACCCGCATCCGCCCGGCGGTGGCGGGGGACGGCGGCGACATCACCTTCCGCGGCTTCAAGGACGGGGTCGTCTACCTCGTGATGAAGGGCGCCTGCTCCGGCTGCCCGTCCTCGACGGCAACCCTGCGCCACGGCATCCAGAACCTGCTGCGCCACTTCCTGCCGGACGTGCGCGAGGTGCAGGCGGTCTGATCCGCCCCTGCCCCGATCCCGAAGCGCGGCCATCCCGGCCGCGCTTTTTCTTTGGGCGCCCTCACCGGGATGCGGTCACCCGCTCCACGAGCCCGATCATGGCCGCCGTGTAGGCCGCCCTGTCGCCGCCGGCCTCGATGGCGAGCGCCGCCCGATCGAAGGCGGCGGAGAGAAGGGCGGTCAGCGCCTCGATGAACGCGCCTTCCTGCCGCGGCGGGCGCAGCGCGGCCTCCAGCCCCTCCCGCAGGGTTCGCGCCGCATGCGCCTCGTCGAGGGCGGCGAGCGCGCCCGGCCCGAGCACCGCCGGGCCGTCGACGAGAAGGAGCCGCGTTCGTCCGGGAACCGACATGGCCTCGAGATAGGCGAGGCTCCCCCGGAGCAGCGCTTCCCCGGGGGGCGCATCGGGGGAAGCCGAGGCCTCGATCTCGTCGGCCACGGCCTTCGCCTCCCGCTCGATCACCGCGCGAAACAAATCGGCCTTGTCCGCATAATGGTGGTAGAGGGCGCCGCGGGTGACCTTTGCGGCCGCGACGATCTCCGGCGTCGAGGTGTCCGCATAGCCCTTTTCCACGAAAAGCGTCCGGGCCGCGGCCAGGAGTGCCGAGCGGGTGGCCTCGGCCCGTTCCGGATTGGGTCGCCTCTGTTGCATACATACAGCCTGTATGTTATTTGACACAAACATGCAGACTGTATGTCAGAACGGGGAGGTTGAACAGGGATGAGGATCACGAGCTACTACCCGGTGATCATGACCCGGAACGTGGAGGGCACGGCCGCCTTCTACAGCGAGCATCTCGGCTTCCGGCCCCTCTTCACGAGCGACTGGTACGTCCATCTCCAGTCCGGCGCGGACCCCTCGGTCAACCTCGCGGTGCTGGACTGCCGGCACGACACGGTGCCTGCCGAGGCCCGGAAGCCCGCCGCAGGCCTGATCCTCAACTTCGAGGTCGAGGATCCGGATGCCCTCTACGGGGAGGTGCAGGCGAGGGGGCTGCCGATCCTGGTTCCCTTGCGCGACGAGCCTTTCGGGCAGCGGCACTTCATCACCGCGGATCCGAACGGCGTGCTGATCGACATCATCAAGCCGATCCCGCCGGCACCCGCATTCGCCGCGCAATACGAGGCCGGCGCCCTGCCGCCCGCCTCCCCGTGACGGGAGCCGGAACGGCGATTCCGGGGTTTCTCCCGCGGGGCTCATGATCTAAAGGAACGGGACGACCTGACGGAGACGACCCTTGCGCGTCCTTGCCATCGACACCGCCCTCGGCGCCTGCTCGGCCTGCATCGTCCAGGCGGGCGAGCCCGTCCCGCTCGCCGCCGAGACCATTCCCATGGAGCGCGGCCATGCGGAGGCGCTGATGCCGCTGCTCGACCGGCTTTCCGCGCAGGTCGACGGCGGCTTCGAGAGCCTCGACCGGGTGGCGGTGACGGTGGGGCCGGGCAGCTATACGGGATTGCGGGTCGGCATCAGCGCGGCCCGCGGCATCGGCCTGGCCGCCGGGGTGCCGGTGGTGGGGGTGGCCACCCTCTCGGCCTTTCTCGCGCCCCTGATGGTGGGCGACCGGCGCGGGCTCTTCACCGCTGCCATCGACGCCAAGCACGGCCACCTCTACATCCAGGCCGTGGCCCCGGGCGGGCGCACCATCATCCCGCCGGGGCTGATGACCTATCGCGACGCCATGCGGCTCCTAGGATCGGGCCCGATCGTGGTGGCGGGCTCGGCCGCGGCCCTGCTCGCGGCGGAGGCGCGGGTGCAGGGGGTCGAGGCCCATATCGGCGAGGTGTCGGCCTTTCCCGACATCGCCTGGGTGGCCCGCCTCGGCTCCCTCGCCGATCCGTCCCAGGCCCTGCCGAAGCCTCTCTACCTGCGCGAGCCCGACGCCAAGCCCCAGGACGGCGCGCGAATCGCGCGGCAATGAGCATCCTCGACCGGTTCATCCATCCCCCCGCCCCCCACGTGCAGCCCGTGGGAACCGAGGCGGCCGCGCGTCTTGCGGCCATCCACGCCTCCGCCTTCCCCCGCCCCTGGAGCACGCTCGACTTCGAGCGCCTGCTCAGCGAACGCGGCGTGATGGCGGACGGGCTCTTCGTCGGGCGCAGCGGAAAGCCCTCGGGCTTCGTCCTGTCGCGGATCGTGCTCGACGAGGCGGAGATCATCACCGTGGCGATGGCCGCGGAGGCGCGCGGGAAGGGCCATGCCCGCCCGCTGCTCGCCCATCACCTCGAAGCCCTCTCCCGCCGCGGGGTCGCCCGGGTGCATCTGGAGGTGGAGGAGGGCAACGCGCCGGCGCTCGCCCTCTACCGCCGTCTGGGGTTTGGTGAAACCGGACGGCGGGCGGGCTATTACCACAAGGCCGACGGGACGAAGGCCACGGCCCTCACCATGGCGCTGGCGCTATAGCCCGCTGCGCTCGCGTCCCCTATAAGCCTCGTAGGCGCATCGTGCGGAAGGGTGGACCCGGTTTTCGCCGGCGCGGCCCGCTGGGTCCGCGCCCAACGATGCGCAGGTTATCAGGATGAGCATCGGATGGGTCCCGGAAGTGGCCTCCATTTCCGGGTCCGGTGCACAAGGAGCGTTTTCATCTTGGCCACGCGCAACAGCACATCCACCAGAACGCGCCGGTCGGACGCCATCGAGCGCGCCTGCCGCGAGAAGGGCCTGCGCATGACCGGCCAGCGCAAGGTCATCGCGCAGATCCTGGATGCCGCCGAGGACCACCCGGACGTGGTGGAGCTGCACCGGCGCGCGGCGGAGGTGGACGAGCGCATCTCGCTCTCCACGGTCTACCGCACGGTGAAGCTGTTCGAGACCGAAGGCATCCTGGAGCGGCTCGACTTCCGCGACGGGCGCTCGCGCTACGAGCAGGCGGCCCGCGAGCACCACGACCACCTGATCAATCTCGAGACCGGCGCCGTGATCGAGTTCCGCTCCGAGGAGATCGAGGCGCTGCAGAACGAGATCGCCCGGCGGCTGGGCTACCGGGTCGTCTATCACCGCCTGGAGCTCTATGCGGTTCCCCTCGACAGGGACGACGCGTGACCAACATCGCCGTCGCCTTCAGGTTGCTGCTGCTCGGCCTGTGCAGCCTCGTCCTCGTGCCGCTGCAGATGCTGGCCCTGCGCTTCGGCTGGTCCTTCCTGCTGCATGCGCTGCCCGTGTGGTTCCACCGTGCCCTTCTCAAGATCTTCAACGTGCGCGTGATCGAGCGGGGCACGCCGCCGGGCCGGGCGCCGACCATCGTGCTCTCGAACCACGTCTCCTGGCTCGACATCCCCGTGATCGGGTCGCTTCATCCGCTCTCCTTCATCGCGAAATCGGAGATCGAGGGCTGGCCCGTGGTGGGCACCCTGGCGCGGCTGCACCGCTCGGTCTTCATCGACCGCGCCCGCCGCAAGGCCACGGCGGAGGTGAACGATGCGCTCGCCCACCGGCTGGTGAAGGGCGAGGTGATCGTGCTGTTCGCGGAAGGCACCACGAGCGACGGCAACCGGCTCCTGCCCTTCCGCTCGTCGCTTGTCGGCGCGGCCCAGACCGCGCTCATGCACGACAGCGTCGAGCGCGTGCTCCTGCAGCCGCTGGCCATCGCCTACACCCATCGCAACGGCCTGCCCGTGACCCGGCGCGAGCGCCCGTTCATCGCCTGGTACGGCGACATGGACCTGGCGCCCCATCTCAAGCTCTTCGTCCGGGGCATCCCCCTCGACGTGGTGGTGACCTGGGGCGAGCCGATGCCGTTCAACGGCAGCCGCAAGCAGGCCACCGCCTTCGCCGAGGCCGAGGTGCGGCGGGCTTTGAGAGCGGCGTGACGTCGCCGACGTTCCCCACGTCATCACCGGCCTTGTGCCGGTGATCCCGACCGATCGAAACGGCGCGCATCACAGCATCGGGATGGCCGGGACAAGCCCGGCCATGACGGTGAGGATTTCATGAACGCGCCTCGTCCAGCAGCCAGGCCCGGAACGCCGCGAGCGCCGGCCGGTCGGCGGTCGCCTCGGGGCAGACCACGTAGTAGCGGTAGGCGCCCTTCACCTGGTGCGGGAAAGGCTGCACCAGGCGGCCTGCCTGGAGGTGGTCGCCGATGAGGACGCTGGTGGCGAGCGCCACGCCCTGGCCGGAGGCCGCCGCCTGCAGGCAGAGATAGGTGTGGGTGAAGCGCGGGCCGCGGGAGGTGTCGACGCCCTCGACGCCGACGGCCTTCAGCCATCGGTCCCAGGTGACGTAGTCGAGCACGCCGTCCACGGTCTCGTGGATGAGCGTGTGATGGCGCAGGTCCGCAGGCTCCCTCAGGGGCCGCTCCGGATTGTTGAGCAGGTTCGCGCTGCACACGGCAAAGAAGAACTCCTCCATCAGCAGGTCCGTGCGCAGGCCCGGGTAATCCCCGCGCCCGAAGCGGATCGCGATGTCCACGTCCTCCCGCGCGAAATCGGTGAGCTTCATCGAGACCGAGACCCGGACGTCGAGCTCCGGGTGACGGTCCCGGAACGAGCCGAGGCGGGGGATGAGCCAGTTCGAGGCGAGGCTCGGCATGGCGCTCACGGTGATGACGTTCGACGCCTCCGGCCGCAGGGCCTGGGCGGTGGCCTCGTCGAGCCGGTCGAGGATGCCGGAGAGCGCCGCGGCGTAGCGCTCCCCCAAGGGCGTGAGCGCCACGCCGCGGCTCGGGTGGCGCAGGAAGAGCGGGCGCCCGAGCCAGGCCTCGAGCGCCTTCACCTGCTGGCCCACGGCGCTGGCCGTCACCGCGATCTCGTCGCCCGCCTTCTCGAAATTGAGGTGGCGGGCGGCGGCCTCGAAGGCGCGCAGGGCATTGAGCGGGGGCAGTCGGCGGCGGGACATGACGCTCCGGGGGCTGTTCAGCCCAAGTTTTTCTTGGGCGAGAGGCAAGAACTTCTCGTTTGCCGGAAGCCTATCACGGGAGCACATTCTTCTCCAGCGAAACGCCATCGAAGGAGATCTGTCATGGCGACCGGATATGCCACAGCAAATCTTGGGCTCCACACTGCCCGCCGCGAGAGCCGGACCACGATCATGGGCCTGCTGCTGCGCTACGAGGCCTGGCTCGACCGGCGTCGGACCGTGAAGACGCTCTACGAACTCGACGACCATGCGCTCGCCGATATCGGGTTGTCGCGGGCCGATGTGGACGGCTTGAATGAGGCTTCCTGGCAGGACCACCTGCCGTCACCCTTCAGCCGTTGATCCCACGAAAGGCGCCCCGATGAAGCTCTATTCCGGCCCCTTGAGCCTTTTCTCCCGCAAGGTGGAGATCGCTCTTCACGAGAAGGGGCTCGCCTTCGAGCGCGTCGAGGTCGCCTTCAGCCAGACGGCGGGCTATGCCCCCAAGCACCCGGACGTTCTGGCCGCCAACCCCAAGGGACAGGTTCCGGTCCTCGTGGACGGGAGCCTGTCCCTCTACGATTCGACCGTGATCCTCGAATATCTCGAGGATGCCTATCCCGAGCCCTCGCTCTATCCGCGCTTGGCCCAGGAGCGCGCCCGCTGCCGCCTCCTCGACGTGTTCGCCGACGAGGTGATGCTCGCCCCCTTGCGCTTTCTCATGCACCGCACCGAGCCGAGGCCGGACGATCCGGAGCGCTGGAACGCGAAGGAGCTGAAGGCCAGGGAGGCCGAGCCGGCGCTCGCCGGCCATTTCGCCGAACTCGACCGGCAGCTCCGGGGCCGGGACTATTTCTGCGGCGCCTTCTCGGCCGCCGACATCGCCGTGTTCATGAGCGTGTTCTGGACGAGGCGCCTGGCCGGCCCGTCGCTGAGAGGGCACGAGGCTCTGGCGGCCTGGTATGCGCGGCTGGGCGAGCGTCCCTCCTGCGCGAGGGTCGTGGCGGAGATCCGCGCGGCGGATGAAAGGCTGTCGGCGCCGGTCGAAGGCGCCTTTCGCGATTGAGCCAGGCTGCCGATCCCGGCCGGATGCGGCAGAGGGCTTGCGTTCGATCCGCCGCAGGAAGTTTAAGGACGGCGCTGTCTTCAGCCGGCGATCCTGCGAGCAGCCGTCTTAAAGAGTGACAGGTCCCGCATTTCGGCTTAGTCCCACCTGTCACCATCGCTGCCGTCCCGAAGACATGCTCAAGCCCGACACCCTGGCCCTCACCGTCGTCCTGGCGCTGCTCACCGCGCTCGGACCCCTGTCCACGGACATGTACCTGCCGTCGCTTCCCGCGATCGCGTCGGGGCTCGAGGCCACCACGGGCCAGACGCAGCTCACGCTCTCGGCCTTCCTCCTCGGCTTCGCGGCCGGCCAGTTCGTCTACGGTCCGGTGTCCGACCGGATCGGAAGGAAGCCCGTGCTGCTCTTCGGGCTCGGGCTCTTCACGCTGGCGAGCCTGATCTGCGCGCTCTCGCCCAATATCGAGACCCTGATCGGCGCCCGCTTCCTGCAGGCGCTGGGCGCCTCCGGCCCCATCGTGCTCGGGCGCGCCATCGTGCGCGACTTCTACGAGGGCCCGCGGGCGGGCCGGGAATTGTCGCGCATGGGCACGATCATGGGCGTCGTGCCGGCGGCAGCCCCGATCCTCGGCGGCGTCATCGAGCGGTTCAGCGGGTGGCGCGTGACCTTCGCGGTGTCGATCCTGTTCGGCATCGCCATGGCGGCCGTCATCGGCCTGCGCATGCCCGAGAGCATCCGGAAGAAATCGGAGGTGCCGATCTCCTTCGCGGCCATCCTGCGCGGCTTCGGAATCCTGCTCGGGCACAAGGGCTACCGCACCTATGTGGGCCTCTCCATGCTCACCTATGGCGGGCTCTTCGCCTTCATCTCCGGTTCGTCCTTCGTGCTGCAGAGGATCTACGGCCTGGACGAGCTGTCCTACGCCTTCTCCTTCACCTTCGTGGTGGTGGGCTTCATCGGCGGCACGTATCTCGCGCAGCATCTCGTCGGCCGGCGCGGGCTCGACGGCACGATCCAGCTCGGGGTGACATGCCTGGCGCTCGGCGGCGCGACCATGCTCGTCCTGGTGCTCCTGGGCGTGCCGTCCTCACTCGGCATCAGCGCCCCCATGGCGGTCTACGGCATCGGCGTCGGGCTCACCATGCCGCAATCCATGGCCTCGGCGCTGATGCCCTTCCCGGAGCGCGCCGGCGCGGCCTCCTCGCTGCTGGGCATCTGCCAGATGACCTTTGCCGCCATCGTCGGCATCGGGCTCGGACGCAACCTCGACGGATCGGCCATTCCCCTGCCCGCCACCATCGCCGCCACCGGCGTGCTGGCGCTCATCCTCTTCGTGACGACGGGGCGGGCGCGGAGGCATCAGCCGGGGGGCTGATGCGCGGGGATTCCGGCGAGGACATCCGTCGCCCTGTGGCCGGCATCGACGCCCTCGATGAAGAACACGTCGCCGCGCGAGTTCCCGGTGCGCAGGGGCAGGATCCGCTGATAGGCAGCGGATTCATACCAAGCATGGGCGCTGTCCCGGTCCGGGAATGCGATCACGATCAGGTCTCCCGACCACGATCCCTCCATGACCGTCGCAGGTCCTCCGTGGATGATGAACCGCCCGCCGAAAGGGGCGAGCGTCTCGTCGATCCGCCGGAGATACTCGACGACATCCGGACCGACATTCACGTCGTGCAGATGACCGATGGCGTAGGTGGACATGGCAGGCTCCTTCTCAGGTGATGAACGGAGCATGCTGCATGGAGAGAGGGTTGGCGATGACGTGCGAGGTAATGTTCGAAGGTTCGCTCAAAAGCACCCCCTGTCATCCCCGCGCAGGCGGGGATCCATGACCGCCACAGCTCAAGAAGAGGCGAGCCGCGTCGCGCTTCTTCCTGCGCCGTTGGCGGTCATGGGTTCCGGGCTCCGCTGCGCGGCCCCGGAATGACAGTGTCGGGAACATCCGAGGCTTAAAGCCCGAACAGCTTCTCGAAAAAGTTCTTCTCGCGGCTGGCGCGGCGCTGGGGCGCGGGCTGCACCCAGCTTCTGTCGCCCGCATTGGCGTAGCGCGGATCGGCTCCGGCGCTGGCCACCGGCACGTCCGCCGGGGTCCGGAAGCGCTCGCTGCCGGGCAGGGGCACGGGCTGCTGGTCCTTGAGGGCCGCCGTCATGAAGTTGTGCCAGACCTCCGTGGGCAGGTTGCCGCCGGTGACGCGCTTGGTGAGCGCGCCGTCGTCGTTGCCGAGCCAGACGCCGGCCACGAGGCTGCCGGAGAAGCCCACGAACCAGGCATCCTTGTAGTCGTCGGTGGTGCCGGTCTTGCCGGCGAGGGACCAGCCCGGAATCTGCGCCTTCTGCGCCGTGCCGATGACGAAGACGTTGTGCATCATGTCGTTCATCTGGGCCACGATGCCCGGATCGATCACGCGGCCGAGGCCGCCCGAATTCGGGCGCTTGTAGATGAGCTTGCCGTCGGTGGTCTTCACCTGGGTGATCACGTAAGGAACGACGCCGATGCCCCCGTTGGCGAAGGCCGCATAGGCGCTGACGAGCTCGAGCGGCGTGACCTCCGAGGTGCCGAGCGCCAGCGAGCCGTTGGCCTGGAGCGGCGAGGAGATGCCGAGCCGCTGCGCGGTCTGCACCACGGCCTTGGGTCCCACCTCCATGTTGAGCTTCACCGCGATGGTGTTGAGCGAGAGCGCCAGCGCATCGCGGATCGTGATCGGCCCCCGGTACTTGCGGTCGTAGTTCTTGGGGGCCCAGCCCTTGTAGGCGACGGGGGCGTCTTCCAGCACCATGTCCGGCGTGTAGCCCCGCTCCAGGGCGGTGAGATAGACGAAGGGCTTGAAGGCCGAGCCGGGCTGGCGGCGGGCGGCGGTGGCCCGGTTGAACTGGCTCGTCTCGTAGTTGCGGCCGCCGACCAGCGCCTTCACGGCGCCGTCCGGCTGCAGGGCGACGATGGCGCCCTGGCTCACGTTGAACTTCTGGCCCTTGGCGTTGAGCTCCTCCACCAGCACGCGCTCGGCCGCCGCCTGCATGGCGGGCTCGATCGTGGTCGAGACCACGATGTCCGATTCGATGGTGCCGACGAAGTCGTCGAGCACGTCCATGACGTAGTCGGCGGCATAATTGGCCGATCCTGCGCCGCGCGGCCGGACCGGCTCGGCGGGATCGCCGAGCGCCGTCTTGGTCATGCCGGGCGTGATGAAGCCGAGCTCGTTCATGGCCGCGATCACGAGCTCCGCCCGGGCCTGGGCGCGCTCGGGATAGCGGTTGGGGGCCAGCCGCGACGGGGACTGGACGAGGCCCGCCAGCACGGCGGCCTCCGCAAGCGAGACGCTGCGGGCCGACTTGCCGTAATAGCGCTGGGCGGCGGCCTCGACGCCATAGGCGCCGGCGCCGAAATAGACCCGGTTGAGGTAGAGCTCGAGGATCTGGTCCTTCGAGTAGTTGCGCTCGAGCCAGAGCGCCAGGATCGCCTCCTGGATCTTGCGCGAGGCGGTGCGCTCCTGGGTCAGGAAGAGGTTTTTCGCAAGCTGCTGCGTCAGGGTCGAGCCGCCCTGCAGGCCGCCGCTGTTGCTCAAGTTGCGGTACACCGCGCGGGCGATGCCGATGGGGTCGATGCCGAAATGATCGTAGAAGCGCCGGTCCTCGATGGCCACGAAAGCCTTGGGCAGGTACGGCGGAAGCTCCTTGAGCGTGACGGTGCGTCCGCCGGTCTCGCCGCGGTTGGCAAGCAGCGAGCCGTCGCTTGCCATGACGGCGATGTTGGGAGGGCGCTTGGGCACGGTGAGCTGGTCGATGGGCGGCAGCTGCGAGGCGTAATAGGCCACGATGCCGCCGACCCCGATCACGCCCCACAGGCACAGCACCAGCCCGGCATAGACCAGCTTGCTGAAGAAGGAGCGGCCGCTGCGCCGCTTGGCCTTCCTGGGGCGGGCGGCGCGGCGGGGCCGATCGTCGTCCTGAGAAGCTCGCCTGCGCGCCATGGTTCCCCCTGCCCGATCGTCGGGCGAGAGGCGAAAATCCAGCTCCCCCGCTTGCGTCGCGGGCGCGTCGAAGACCGGCTCGCGCCGGTCGCGTCCGTTCGCCACGTTGTTGTAACCCCGCATGCACCCGGCCGGTGGGTTCCAGCCTTTGATGCTGTGGAGCACCCTAATTGTGGCGGTTTAAGGGGCGGTTAACGGGGGTTAACCCCTTCTTCTCCGGAACTGCCGAGTCCGGACCGCGTTCGCCCGCTGATGAACGCCTACATCGTCGTGCTCGCCGGGTTCGGGGTGGTCGTGCTGCTGACCGCCTGGCTCCCCATGGTCCTCAAGGAGCTGCCGCTCTCCCTGCCGATCTTCTGCGTCGGGCTGGGCGCGCTCATCTTCGCCTTTCCGGATCTTCCCGGAGTCATTCCCCATCCGAACGAGGAGCTCGCCATGGTCGAGCGCCTGAGCGAGTTCGTGGTCATCATCTCGCTCATGGGCGCGGGCCTGAAGATCGACCGGCCCTTCGGCTGGACGCGCTGGCGGCTCACCTGGCGGCTCCTCGGCCTTGCCATGCCCCTCACGATCCTGGCGCTCGCCTGGCTCGGCACGAGCCTTCTGGGGGTGAGCCTGGCCGCCGCTTTGCTGCTGGCGGCCTCCCTTGCCCCCACCGATCCGGTGCTTGCCAGCGACGTGCAGGTGGGACCGCCGGGGGACCGGGAGGAGGACGAGGTGCGCTTCACGCTGACCTCGGAGGCCGGCCTCAACGACGGCCTCGCCTTTCCCTTCGTTCTGCTGGCCATCGCCTTCGCCCACGAGATCAGCCTCACGGGCGTGGCGGAGTGGTTCGCCTATGCGGTGCTCTGGAAGATCGCCGCCGGCATCGGCATGGGCTATGGGATCGGGCGGGCGCTGGGCTGGCTCACCTTCCACCTGCCGAACCGGGCCAAGCTGTCGCGCACGGGGGCGGGCTTCGTGGCGCTCGGCATCACCTGCATCGCCTATGGCCTGACGGAGATGGTGAAGGGCTACGGCTTCCTTGCCGTCTTCGTGGCGGCCCTGGCCCTGCGGGCCACGGAGCCGGAGCACGAATATCACCAGAAGCTCCACGACTTCGCGGAGGAGCTGGAGCGCCTCATGATGATGGTGCTGCTCGTCCTGTTCGGCGGCGCGATGACCGGCGGCGGCCTGTTCGATGCGCTCACCTGGCCGGCAGCCGCATTCGGCCTCCTGGCGCTCTTCGTGGTGCGCCCGCTCGCCGGCTGGGTCAGCCTCGTCGGCACCGATCCGCCGCCCGGCGAGAAGGCAGCGATCGGCTTCTTCGGCATCCGGGGGCTCGGCTCGATCTACTATCTCGCCTACGCCCTGAACCACGCGAAGTTCGACAATGCCGATCTTCTCTGGAGCACCGCCGGCTTCATCATCCTGGTCTCCATCGTGCTCCACGGCATCACGGTCACGCCGGCCATGCGGCACCTTGATCAACGCCGAAAGGCGGAAGGCTCGGCCGAGAGACCAACATAGGTTAGTGACGGTCGTTTACTTCCGTGCCATGATGTTCTCATCATCGGCAACCGATCATAGGCGCTGATGCCTGAGAGATCCGTGTGCTCCCGCCTGTCAACAGGGGAGCGCCATCTTGGACGCCACTCATCCTTTCACGACGGCCATTCTCATCCGCAAGCTGGAGAGCCTCTTCACGCTGACCGATGACGAGCGCCAAGCCGTCGAAGCCTTGCCGATGCAGATCGTGGCCATCAAGGAAAACCAGGACATCGTGCGCGTGGGCGATAACCCCTCCCGGTCCTGCTTGATCCTGAGCGGCATTGCCTGCACCTACAAGATCACGGGAGACGGCAAGCGCCAGATCCACAACTTCCACGTCCCCGGCGACATTCCCGACCTGCAAAGCCTCCACCTGAAGGTGCTGGACAACAGCCTCGGCACTCTCACCCCCTGCAGTGTCGGGTTCATCACCCATGAGGCCCTGGACGAGCTGTGCGAGCGCCACTACCGGATTGCAAAGGCCTTCTGGCGCGAGACCTTGATCGATGGGGCGATCTTCCGGGAGTGGATGACCAGCATCGGGCAGCGCGAAGCCTATTCGCGCGTCGCCCATCTTCTATGCGAGATGATGATGCGGCTGAGGGCGGTAGGGCTGGTCAACGGCTCTAGCTGTCATTGGCCGATCACCCAGGCCGAGATCGGCGATGCGCTCGGCATCACGACGGTGCACGTCAACCGGGTTCTGAAAGCCATGCGGGCCGACGGCCTCATCGAGCTGAAAGGCGACCGGCTGAACATTCCCGACTGGGAGAAGTTGATGCAGGCAGGTGACTTCGACCCAACCTATCTTCATCTGGAGAGCCACCAGGTAGCTGCATGAGTTTCACCCTTCGGCCCATACGCGTTGCGACGGGCTTCGACGAGGAAGGCATGATGGTCCTCGATGAGGAGCAGAGGCTGGTGGCGGTGCTGGTGCGCCTCTCAGACCGGAACGAGGTGGCTCCGGGGCAGTGGTACCTGGAAGCCGGCTTCGGCCGGATCGACGGGCTGAGCCATCCGATTTTCCCCGATCTCGACCAGGCCCAGGCCTGGATCAGCCAGCGGCTCGCCCCGGACATCCATCGGGGCAGCTTGCCCGGTTCGAAGCTGCCTTGATCGGCCGTCGCAGGGTCGATCATGGTTCGAACCTGCGCAATGCTGCCTGCCGAAAACCCTCCCCGCTGCGCATGCTCGCGGACGATGCTACTCCGCCGCCAGCGGCAGCTCGCCCGTGTCCAGGTCCGCCTGCGCGAGATCGTGGATGCGGCGCAGGTCGTCGAGGAACGCCTCGTAGGCCTCCCGCTTCGTGGCCTCGTCGGGCAGGCGCAGCAGGTAGCTCGGATGCACGGTGATGTAGCCCTGATAAGGCCCGAGCTGCGCCCGTCCGCGCGAGCGGGTGATCGGCGTCGCCTTGCCCGTGAGCGCGAGCACGGCGGTTGCGCCCAAGGCCACCACGAGCTTCGGTTTCACCAGCTCCAGCTCCTTCATGAGCCAGGGCCGGTAATGCTTCACCTCGCCGGCGGTGGGCTTGGCGTGGATGCGCCGGTGGCCGCGCTGCTCGAACTTGAAGTGCTTGACCGCATTGGTGAGGTACGCCTTCTCGCGATCGATGCCCGCTTCCTTCATGGCCTTGGCCAGAAGCTTGCCCGCGGGACCGACGAAGGGCCGGCCCTGCAGGTCCTCCTGGTCGCCCGGCTGCTCGCCCACGAAGACGATCTCCGCATGTTGAGGCCCCTCGCCGAACACGGCCTGGGTGGCGCCGGGCACCAGCGGTCCCGCCTTCGCGATGATGGCGTTGAGCTCCTTCAGCGTCTTCGGCTCCTGATCCCACATGGCTTGAATCGCGCGTTCGGGCGTGCGTTTGGCGGGCATGGTCGCCTCCTGTTCGATCATCCGTTCAACGCGCTGGGCGGCGGTTTGGATCAACCCGGGAATGGCGGCGGTCTCGGGCATGTTGCGCCAGTATTTTTTGGGCATCTCGGCCCGCATCGCGGTGGGGTTGACCCGCGCCGGGTTGAACACGCTCTCGTAATAGCCGCGCCAGCCCTCCTCGAAGCTGTCGCCGTCGGGCGCCTCCTCCCGCGAGGCAGGCGGGCCGAAGGCGAGCGCCGCGCGGTCCCAGCGCATGGAGCCGATGGGCGTGAGGATCGTCCAGTCGAGGGAGCGGAAGCGGTCGACGAAGAACGGGGCCGCTGCCTCGAGAATATAGTGCTCCGGCTCGAACCAGGCGGCGAAGCGCTCAAGTTCTCCCTGCATCCGGCGGAAGCGCACGAAGGCGTGCATCTTGTGCAGGTCGCGCCTGACGGAGCGCGCCATCAGGTCGATGCGGTGGACGAGCGGGTCGCTTGCGACCTCCAGAAGGTCGCGCTCGCCGTTGAGCACGCGCCAGACGAGCTGGTAGAGCAGGGCGTAGCGTTCGGGATCGTGATGGCAGACCACCTGCTCGATCAGCCGCGCCACGCCCTTCGGGATGGAGACGGGCGGCGCGTCGGCAACCGTCTCGTCGCCGAAGAGGCCCGGCGCATCGTCGATGGCGAACACCACATGCTGCGGCGCCAGCTCCTCCGCAACGAGCTGCCGCACCGCCTTGCGAAAGCCGTTCAGATCGGCGCCTGCCTTGAGAGTGATGCGGTGGAGACTCATGAGTGCTCTCCATTGTCATTCCCAGCCAGAGCGCATCGGAGTTTAAGGACAAAGCGCGGTTCCCCTCTCCCCTTGTGGGGGAGGGCCAGGGAGGGGGGTACGGCGCTTACAGGCTGACCGTTGCATCCGGTTGACCCGTGGCTACCCCCCTCTCCAACTCTCCCCCACAAGGGGGGAGAGGGCTCCAGCGCTCTTGGCGTCCAACAGTCTGGGGTTCTGTTTCGCAACCCTGGGATGACGGCTGAACCTCTGCTCATGCAAACAAGCTCAGCTGTTCAGGCTTCTCGATCAGCCGCTCGCGCAGGTCGAGCTTGTCGAGCCTGGCTTTCGGATGATGATCGGTTGTGACGAGGAAGGGTTTTGCGCGCTTCAGGCCCGAGGTGAGGCGGGCGACATCCTCGAGGCGCAGCATCGTGTGCCGTCGCGCCACCACGATCTTGTCCACGGCGCGGGCGCCGAGGCCCGGCACGCGCAGCAGCATCTCGCGCTCGGCCCGGTTCACGTCGACCGGGAAGCGGTGGCGGTTCTTGAGCGCCCAGGCGAGCTTCGGGTCGACGTCGAGGTCGAGCATCCCTTTCTCTCCGCTGGATGCGATCTCGTCCACGTCGAAGCCGTAATAGCGCAGCAGCCAATCGGCCTGGTACAGCCTGCTCTCGCGCATGAGCGGCGGCGATTTCAGGGGCAGGATCGCGCTCGAATCCGGGATTGGGCTGAAGGCGGAGTAGTAGACGCGCCTCATGTCGTAGTGGCCGTAGAGCTTGGCCGATGTGCGCAACACATCCGCATCCGTGCTCTCGTCGGCACCGACGATCATCTGCGTGGTCTGGCCGGCGGGGGAAAAATGGCGGCGCTCCTCCCGGGCCTCCTCGATGCGCTCGAACATCTGCGCCATGGCGGTTTCGATGGAGGCGCCGTCCTTCTCGGGCGCCAGCTGCTCCAGGCTGCGCTCCGTCGGCAGTTCGAGGTTGATCGACAGGCGGTCGGCCCAAAGCCCCGCCTCCTCGATGAGCCAGGGGCTCGCCTCGGGGATGGTCTTCAGGTGGATGTAGCCGCGAAAGCCGTGATCGCGCCGCAGCTTCTTCGCCACCAGGATCATCTGCTCCATGGTGTAGTCGGGCGAGCGGATGATGCCGGATGAGAGGAACAGGCCCTCGATGTAGTTGCGCTTGTAGAACTCGACGGTCAGCGTCACCACCTCGTCGACGGAGAACTTCGCCCGCTTCACGTTGGACGAGCGCCGGTTCACGCAATAGGCGCAGTCGAACAGGCAGTAATTGGTGAGCAGGATTTTCAACAGCGACACGCAGCGCCCGTCCGGCGTGTAGGCGTGGCAGATGCCGGTTCCGACCGTGGAGCCGAGGCCGCCCACATCCGCCTTGCGCTTGGGCGCGCCGGAGGAGGAGCAGGAGGCGTCGTATTTCGCCGCGTCCGCCAGGATGCGCAGCTTCTTCGAAAGCTTCTCGTCCATGGATCTTCCGCACAATTGTTCGTGTTTTGTTCTAGCACGGAGATGGGGCGCTGGCGAGGGTTTCGGAAGAGGGCGGGAGGTCGCACGAGGAAGGGGGCTCTGCGTCATCCCGGGGCTGCGCAGCGGAACCCGGGATCGTCCGAAGAGAGTGGCGCTGGAACTCTCCTCCCCCACAAGCCTCGGGCCTGCCCGAGACTTGCCTTTGGTCTGCCGCAAGTCGGGAACACCCGACTTGCGGCGGGGAGGAGTTGGAGGTGGGGGTGTGAGCGAGAGCCTATCCGCGTGTGGCGCCTGTTCACCTCTCCCTGAGGGAGAGGTCGGACCGTCAGGTCCGGGTGAGGGGTGACAGCCCTCTCCGGAGACCGCTCTCCCCCTCACCCTCGCTGTGCTCGACCTCTCCCCGCCGGGGAGAGGTGAACCTGCGTCACGCTGGTCCAGGTCAGCGCCGGCACCCCCACCCTGACCCTCCCCACAAGGGGGAGGGAAACCTGCGCTCGATCCTGCACGCGATCCCGGATCGGCTTCGCCGTCCGGGATGACAGCGCAAGTCTCGAAACATGCCTGCCCACGACTTGCGCACCAGAGACGGAAAGCTTGTGCATTCGGTCAGGAAGAGACCCTTGCCCCCGCCTGCCGTCGGGTTAAGCTCTGGCTCGCGCATCGGGCGCGAAAGAAATCAGGCTGCATGCTCCGTTCCGCCCTCGACGGTCTCTACCTCCTCGCCGGCTATCTCGCCGGCCTGTTTCTCCTCATCATCTTTCTCCTCATGATGGGCCTGTCCCTCGGGCGCGGTGTGGGAATCAACATTCCGGCCGGGGACGATCTCGCCTCCTGGTCGATGGCCGCGATGGCGTTCTTGGGGTTGGCCCATACCTTCCGGTCCGGGGAGATGATCCGGGTGGGATTGCTGGTCGATCGTCTGCAGGGGCGAACCCGCTGGTGGTTCGAAATCTTCTCTCTGGTGATCGGCCTCGGCTTCGTGGGCTTCTTCGCCTGGCACGCGGTGCAGCTCACCTATGACAGCTGGCGCTTCAACGACATGGCTCAAGGGGTGCTGGCGATCCCGCTCTGGATCCCGCAGATCGGCTATGCCACCGGTCTCGTGATCCTGTTCATCGCTTTCCTGGACGAGTTCGTCCACGTGCTGCGCGGCGGCGATCCGCGCTACGAGAAGCCGCCTCCCGCCACCGCCGAAGAGGTGGTGGAGCGCGCGCTCCAGAGCGGGGTGTAGGGCGCAATGGAGCTCATCGAGATCTCAGGGCTTCTGCTCCTGCTGCTGGCGGTGCTGCTCGCCGGCGGCGTCTGGATCGCCATCGCGCTCATGGCCTGCGGCTGGGTCGGCATGCAGTTCGTGGGCGGCGGCATTCCGGCGGGCTCGGTGCTCGCCACCACGATCTGGGGCAATTCCGCCTCCTGGACGCTGGCCGCCTTGCCGCTCTTCATCTGGATGGGCGAGATCCTGTTCCGCACGCGCCTGTCGGAGGAGATGTTCCGGGGGCTTGCCCCCTGGCTCAACTGGCTGCCCGGGCGGCTGATGCACGTCAACGTGCTCGCCTGCGGCCTCTTCGGCTCCGTCTCCGGCTCGTCCGCCGCCACCTGCGCGACGGTGGCCAAGATCGCCCTGCCGGAACTCAAGAAGCGCGGCTACGACGACATGGTGAGCCTAGGCAGCCTCGCGGGTGCCGGCACGCTCGGCATCCTCATCCCGCCCTCGATCACCATGGTGGTCTATGCGGTGGCCGCGAACGTCTCCATCATCCAGATTTTTCTGGCAGGCTTCCTGCCGGGCCTTCTCGTGATGGCGCTCTATTCCGGCTATATCGCCGTCTGGTCGCTGCTCAACCCGAAGAAGGCGCCGCCGCCCGAGCCCGCCATGAGCTTTCGCGAGAAGGTGCGGGAATCGGCCAACCTCATCCCCGTGGCGCTCCTGATCGCGCTCGTCTTCCTCACCCTGCTGCTCGGCTGGGCCACGGCGACGGAATGCGCCGCCTGGGGCGTGCTCGGCTCTCTCGCCATCGCCTGGTGGTCGGGCTCCCTGTCGTGGGATTCGTTCTGGAAGAGCGTCATGGGCACGACGCGGATCACCTGCATGATCATGCTGATCCTGGCGGGTGCCTCGTTCATGTCGACCTCCATGGCCTATACGGGCATTCCGCAGGCGCTCGCCACTTGGGTCGACGGGCTGAACCTCTCGCCCTATGCGCTCATCGCCGCGCTCACGATCATGTACATCCTGCTCGGCACCGCGCTCGACGGCATCTCCATGATCGTGCTCACCACGGCGGTGGTGATACCGATGGTGAAGACGGCGGGCTTCGATCTGATCTGGTTCGGCATCTTCCTCATTCTCGTGGTCGAGATGGCGGAGGTGTCGCCGCCGGTCGGCTTCAACCTCTTCGTGCTCCAGACCATGTCGGGCAGGGATTCGAACACGGTGGCGCTCGCCTCGCTGCCGTTCTTTTTCCTGCTCGTGGTGGCGGTGGCGATCATCACGGTCTTTCCGCAGATCGTCATGGTGCTTCCGCAGATGGCCTTTCCGGACTAGCGTCGTTCACAACAGCAGAGGGAGACAGACCGATGAAACACATGACGCGCCTCACCCTAAGCCTCGCCGGTGCGCTGCTGATGGCAGCCCCCGCGCTGGCGCAGACCAAGTGGAACCTGCCCGCGGCCTATCCGCAGGACAACTTCCATACCGAGAACCTGTCGCTCTTCGCCAAGGACGTGGCGGACGCCACCGGCGGCAAGCTGCAGATCGCGGTTCACGGCAACGCCTCCCTGTTCAAGGCGCCGGAGATCAAGCGCGCGGTGCAGACCGGCCAGGCCCAGGCCGGCGAGGTGCTGATGTCGCTCCACGAGAACGAGGATCCGGTCTACGGCCTCGACGTGGTGCCCTTCCTCGCCACCTCGTTCGACCAGGCGAAGAAGCTCTGGGACGTGCAGCGCCCGGCCCTGGAGAAGAAGCTGTCCGGCCAGGGCCTGATGCTGCTCTTTGCCGTTCCATGGCCGCCGCAAGGCATCTTCGCCAAGAAGGACATCAACACCGTCGAGGACCTGAAGGGCGTGAAGTGGCGCTCCTACAATCCGGGCACCGCGCGCATCGCCGAGCTCGTCGGCGCGCAGCCGGTGACGGTGCAGGCCGCCGATCTGCCCCAGGCGCTCGCCACCGGCGTGGTCAACACCTTCATGACCTCGGGCGCGACCGGCTACGATTCGAAGGTGTGGGAATCGCTCACCCACTTCTACGACACCCAGGCCTGGATCCCGAAGAACATCACCTTCGTCAACAAGGCCGCGTTCGATGCCCTCGACAAGCCAGCGCAGGAGGCGGTGCTCAAGGCCGCCAAGACGGCCGAGGAGCGCGGCTGGAAGACCGCGCAGGAAAAGACCAAGTGGTACGTGGAGCAGATGGCCGCCAAGGGCATGAAGGTGCAGCCCCCCGGCCCCGAGCTGAAGGCAGGCCTCCTGAAGATCGGCGAGCAGCTCACGGCGGATTGGCTGAAGAAGGCCGGTCCCGAAGGTCAGGCCATCGTGGATGCCTATAAGAAGGCGGGGTCGTAGCAGGCCGAAGCTTCACGCGTCATCCCGGACGCGCCAGCCGATCCGGGATCGCCTTCAGAATCGAGCGCGGGTTTCCCTCCCCCTTGTGGGGAGGGCCAGGGTGGGGTGCCGGCACTGAAACGGCGCCAGACCTTATGAGGTGAGCGCTCACACCTCCACCCCACAAGGGGGGAGGAGGGTTTCCGGCGCCACTCTCGTCGGACGATCCCGGGTTCTGCCGCGCAGCCCCGGGATGACGGGTGATTGATAGGGAAGTTACGCCAGCGTGAAATCCATCGTGATCTCGGCGTTGAGCACCTTCGACACGGGGCAGTTCTTCTCCGCCGCGCGGGCGAGCTCCTCGAATTTGCCGCGGTCGATGCCCGGCACATTGGCCTTGAGGGTAAGCGCCGATTTCCTGATCGCAAATCCGCTGCCTTCCTGCTCGAGGGAGACCACCGCCTCCGTGGCGAGCTCGGTCGGCGTGAAGCCCGCGCCCTGAAGCTGGAAGGCGAGCGCCATGGTGAAGCAGCCCGCATGGGCGGCCGCGATCAGCTCCTCCGGGTTCGTGCCCTTCTCGTTCTCGAAGCGGGTCTTGAAGGAATAGGGCGTCGAGGACAGAACGCCGGAATCCGAGGTGAGGTGGCCGGTGCCCTCCTTGCCCGTGCCCTGCCAGACGGCTCTTGCCTTGCGGTTCATCCTGATCTCCTTATGCAGTGAGGCTTGGTGATCTAGAACAGGGACGGCCAACCTCCAGAGGCCGCCATTTGCGTGACGAGGTGAGCCATGATCCATCTCGAGGCCCGCCTGCGTCCGCGGCTTCTCGGCTCGGCCGTCGTGGCCTGCCTGGTCTTTGCCGCTCTGCCGTGGTCGTGGCTGGTGAACTCGCGCCTGCTCGCGGCGTGGGACATCGGGGTCGTGTGCTACCTCGCGCTCGCCGGGATCATGGCCTTGCGTTCCTCCACGGCCAAGATGCAGGAGCGGGCGGCGCAAGAGGACGAGAGCGCCGTCGTGGTTCTCGCCCTGACGCTGGCGGCCTCCGTCGCCAGCCTCGCCGCCATCGCCGTGGAGCTCGCCGGGATCCGCGATGGTCAGGCGGGGCAGCAGGCCTCCCGCCTCGGGATCGCCGCTGTCACCATCCTGTGCTCATGGTTCTTCGTGCACACCATCTACGCCATTCACTACGCGCACGAATATTACGGCGATGGGGGCGAGCGCCGGGGCCTGGTCTTCCCGCATGAAAACCGGCCTGACTACTGGGACTTCCTGTATTTCTCGTTCAATCTCGGTGCGGCGGCCCAGACCTCCGACGTGGCGATCGTCTCCCGGCGCATGCGCCGCCTCGCGCTGGCGCACACGATCCTGTCCTTCCTCTTCAACACCACTGTTCTGGCGCTTGCGGTCAATGTGGGGGCCGGGCTGCTATGAACACGGTCGATCCTGCAAACACTGCTACAACCGGGTTTTCCGATGTCCAGTCACGCTCCTTCGCCTGGTCTTGCTCCCGACATTGAGACCGAGCGCCTGATCCTGCGCGGGCACCGGCTGGACGACTTTCCCGACAGCCTCGCCCTGTGGAGCGATCCGGAGGTGACCCGCTTCATCGGCGGCAAGCCCTCCACCCGCGAGGAGACCTGGTCGCGCCTCCTGCGCTATGCCGGCCATTGGTCGCTGCTCGGCTTCGGCTACTGGGTCGTCGTGGAAAGGGAGACCGGACGCTTCGTCGGCGAGGCGGGCTTCTCCAATTTCCGGCGCGAGATCGAGCCGTCCCTCGACGGCATGCCCGAGATCGGCTGGGCGCTCGCGCCCCATGCGCAGGGCAGGGGCTATGCGACGGAGGCTGCGCGCGCCGTCATTGCCTGGGGCGAGGCGCATTTCGGCCCGGTGCGGACCGCCTGCATCATTGCTCCGGAGAACGCGCCCTCCATTCGCGTGGCTCAGAAATGCGGCTACCGGGAACTGTGCCGCACCACCTACAAGGACAATCCCACGATCATGTTCGTGCGGGACGGCACCTAAAGCGCTTTTTTAGCGAAGTGGGTCCGGTTCGCCGCCAAAAAGCGTGGCTAAGCAAAGACTAGAGCTGATTCCACGTCAGAGGAATCAGCTCTAGGCTTCGTCCTTGTCCCGCTCGCCCTCGATGACGCTGCGCGCCACGTCGAAGCGGAAGCCCGCGCGGGCCATGGCGGCCAGATCCTTGTCGCGGTAGGGCGCGCGCTCGCCGGGCCGGAAGGGTCCGAGCTTGCGGCGGCGGGCGAAGGCGCGGGCCGCCTGCTCCTCGTCGTCCTCGTGGCCATCTTCGAGCGCTGCCGCGATGGTGGTGCGGTCGACTCCCTTGGCGGAGAGCTTCGCCTGGATGGCGCGGGCGGAGCCGCCCCGGCGGCGCAGGGTGGCGACGCGGGCCTGCGCATAGCGCGTGTCGTCGATGAGGCCGCTGCGCAGGCTTTTGGCCACCGCCTCGTCGATCATGTCCTGGAACTCGGCCGGGTCCTCGCCGCGCAGGCGGCAGCGCTTGTCCACCTTGCGCCGGAGCACGCGGCGCAGGTTCTCCGCCGAGGAGGCATAGCGCTCCAGATAGGCGAGCGCCGCCCGCTGCAGATAGGCCTCCGTCACCTTGCGCGGCGGTTTAGCGAGGGGCTTGTCGGTTGCGTCCGTCATTCCGGCTTGGCGTCCGATGCGGGCGAGGTCTCTCCCGGCCTCTCTACTTGCCCGCGCCGCTGCAGCTGCAGGGCCACGAACCAGCACAGGGCCGCCCACGCGGCACCCACCGCCCAGCCGGCCACCACGTCGCTCGGCCAGTGGACGCCGAGATAGACGCGGCTCACGCCGACCAGCAGGGTCATGACGATGGCAAGCCCCATGATGAAGGCGCTGGCGCGCCGGCTCCTCTCCACCCGGGCGAGCAGGGCGCCGAGGGTCAGATAGGTGATGGCCGACATCATGGCATGGCCGCTGGGGAAGCTTGCGGTGTAGATCCGGGTGGCATGGGGCACCAGGTCAGGACGGGGCCGCTCGAAGCCCATCTTGAGGCCGGTGGAGATCAGCATGCCGCCGACGATGGCGATCAGCACCAGAAGCGCCGCGCCCTGCCTGCGGGTCATGAGCAGATAGACCCATGTGGCCAGGGTGATGATCGACAGGATGGCGTAGCCGCCGAGCCCCGTGATGTCCCGCGCCGATTCCTCGAGCCAGGAGGGGCCGAGGGGATTGGCCGGGTTCTGCGGATCGCGCAGGGCCAGCAGGAGCTCGCTGTCGAGCGCATGGGTCTCGCCCTCCTGCACCTCGTCGGCAAGCTCGATGAAGGCCCAGGCGAAGAAGCCGCAGGCCGAAAGCGACAGGAGCGGGCCGATCTCGTTGAGCCGCAGGCGGATCCACAGGCGGGTGGCGGGGGCGAGAAGCGTGTTCATGGCCTCATGACATAGGAAAGGATGGGGCGTCTGGCGAGGGGCTTCAGTTCTCTACGGACGTCATCACCGGCCTTGTGCCGGTGATCCGAATTTTTTGAAGCGCCGCGCTCTTCGGATCGAGATGGCCGGGACAAGCCCGGCCATGACGCGGTGGTCATCAGTCTTGGTGCTTGCAGGCTGGGATCGCTGCCGTCAAACCTGCAGCCGCCTCCGCCACTCCTTCGGCGCGGTGATGGAGCCGAGGTTGAGCCACTCGGTCATGAGACGCAATTCATCTCCAAGCGCGGGGGCGATCTCCTCCGGCGTAACCCCGGCCTCCGGATGAATGGAATGGACGATGAGATTGCCCGCGGCGCGGTCGGCCTTCAGGTCCGTGCGGGCGACGATCCGCTCGCCCAGCACGAAGGGCAGGCAGTAATAGCCGAATTCCCGCTTCTCGGCGGGCGTGTAGATCTCGATGCGGTAGCGGAAGTCGAACAGGCGCTCCGTGCGCGTGCGCTCCCAGACGATGGGGTCGAAGGGCGACACCAGCGCCCGCGCCTCGACCCGGCGCGGGATCTTCGCCTGCGGGTCGAGATAGACCGGGCCCCAGCCCTCGACCGTGACCGGGATGAGATCGCCCGCCTCCACCAGTTCGGGAATGCGCGCCTTGGCGTCCTGCGGCTCCAGGCGGAAATAGTCGCGCAGGCAGCGCTCCGAGGCGATGCCGAGCGCGCGGATGGAGAGGCGCAGGAGTTCCCGCTGCGCCTCCTCCGCCGAGGGTGTCGGCGCGTTCAGGATCTCGGGCGGCAGCACCCGCTCCGGCAGGTCGTAGAGGCGCTCGAAGCCGCGCCGCGCCGCGGTGGTGACCTCGCCGGCCCAGAACAGCCATTCGAGCGCCCGCTTGCCGTCGCTCCAGCCCCACCAGGAGCCCTGGCCCTTGCCGCCGATGGAGAGCTCGCCCGCCCCGATGGGTCCGCGCAGCGCGATCTCGCGGCGCACCTCCTCGATGAAGGCGCGCTTCTCGCGCCCGAATCGGGCGAGGCCCCCATAGATGCCCTCGCCCCGGGCGGCGCGGGCCATGCGCCAGCGGAAGAGCGGCTGCAGGTCGAGGCGGATCAGGGAGGCCTCGTGGCCCCAGTACTCGAAGGTCTCGCGCCTGCGCCGGTGGTAGGCGATCGTTTCGAGAAGGCCCCGGTCATAGGCCCCGAGCCGCGAGAACAGGGGCATGTAATGGGCCCGCACCAGCACGTTGACCGAGTCGATCTGCAGGAGGTGCGAGCGCTGCAGCGCACGGCTCAGGTGGCGCCGGGAGGCGGCGGCGGGGCGGCCCTCGTGAAGCCCCTGGGCCGCCAGGGCGATGCGCCGGGCCTGGGCGAGGGTGATTCGGGTGCGGATCGGCATGGCGCGAACAATAGAGGAACAGCGCTCTCCGGTGCCAGCATCCGCGGACGGAACCTGTGGACGGAGCCGGCGCTTGGTCCATTCTTCGACGCGAACGCATACCAGACCTGCAAAGGATGATCCGGCACGGCGGCGGCCCCTCCCCTAGATGTGCCTGCCGGAACGCGATGGACCCGATGGATCAATCACCCGCACCACAGACCCGTGCCGACCGGAAACCCGCCCTGAGCCAGGCCGAGATCCGCACCATCATCGTGGGCGTGCTGCTCGCCATGTTCCTGGCGGCGCTCGACCAGACGATCATCGCGACCGCCCTTCCGACCATCGGGCGCGAGCTCGGCGACCTGGAGCACCTGTCCTGGATCGTGACGGTCTATCTCCTGACCTCCACCGCCGTGACGCCGCTCTACGGCAAGCTCAGCGATTCCTATGGCCGGCGCAGCATCATGCTGATCGGCATCGTGGTCTTCATCGTCGGCTCCATCGCCTGCGCGCTGGCTCCGACCATGTTCGCGCTCATCCTCGCCCGCGGCCTGCAGGGCATCGGCGGGGGCGGGCTGATCGCGCTGGCCCAGACCATCATCGCCGATCTCGTGCCGCCGAAGGAGCGCGGGCGCTATCAGGTCTATTTCGCGAGCGTGTTCATGACGTCGAGCCTGCTCGGGCCGGTGCTCGGCGGCTTCTTCGCCGAGAAGCTGCACTGGTCGGTGATCTTCTGGATCAACCTGCCGCTCGGCCTCCTCGCCTTCGCGATCGCCTATCGCAGCCTGAAGCGCCTGCCCCGGTTCGAGCGCCCGCACCGGCTCGATCTTCTCGGGGCCGCCCTGCTCGTCACGGCCACCGTCGTCCTGCTCCTGGCCCTGAGCTGGGGCGGCATCCGCTATGCCTGGGGCTCCGGGCCGATCCTCGGGCTTCTGGCGGGCTCGCTCGCCCTGTGGGTTCTCTTCGCTCTGCGCATGCGTCTCGCCCCCGAGCCGCTGATCCCGCCGGGCGTGCTGCACAATCCCGTCGTGCGCATGGCGACCCTCTCCGCCTGCTTCGGCATGGGCACCTATATCGGGCTGACCATCTACCTGCCGGTCTATTTCGAGACGGTGCGCGGCCTCTCCGCGAGCCTCTCGGGGCTGGCCCTCATCCCCCTGATGGCCGGCACCGTGGTGGGCGCGACCCTGTCCGGCCGCACCATGGCGAAGGTGACGCACTACAAGCGGCTGCCGATCGCCGGGCTCCTGGTGGCGATGGCGGCCACGGGCGTGCTCGTTCTCTACGGGGAGGCCCTGTCGATCGCCGCCGTCGAGGTCATTCTCGCCATCGTCAGCATCGGCCTCGGCACGGTCCTGCCCGTCACCATGGTCACGACCCAGAACGCGGTGGCGCCGCACCAGATGGGCACGGCGACCGGCACGGCCAATTTCTTCCGTTCCCTCGGCGGCGCCTTCATCGTGGCGGTCTTCGGCGCCATCGTGCTCAGCGGCTCGGGCGTGACGGGAGCCGCGAGCTTCGAGGCCCTGGGCGAGGCGGCCGCCCGAAGCGGCATCGATCTCGCGGATGTCTTCCGCTCCGTGTTCGTGGCGGCCATCCTGGGCTTCGGCCTGTCCCTCGCCTTCCTGCTCGCCCTGGAGGAGCGGCCCCTGCGCGGCGGCGCCGCGAAGGCCGCGGAGGCGGCCGTCGCGGATTAGTCAGCCCCGGTTCCGCGAGCGCAGGTAGAGCAGCACGATGGCGAAGATGATGATCAGCCCCGAGATCATCATCCCGAAAATGCCGAAGGCCCCCTCCGTCTCCGCCGCGCCGGGCGGCGTGGTCTGCGATCCCGGCGTCTCGATGCCGGGGGTCGTGCCCTGGGCGCGGACGACCAGGGCGTCATGGGTGATTCGGTGGGCGGGAATCGGCATCGTCCATCCTATGATTTGGCTCATAAAGGGTGCCGTACGTTTCCCTCCCCTCTTGCGGGGAGGGAGGGCCGCGTAGCGGCCGGGTGGGGGTCGCAAAGTCGGAACTCCCCACAGCTTCAGAGATCAATAAGGCTGCTACAGCGCTTCTCACGTTAGGCTGCTCACCCGGTCGCACCACCCTCACCCCTACCCCTCCCCGCAAGGGGGAGGGAAGAGCAGCTTATGGCTTTATGAGCCAAGCTCGAAGGGGCTCGTGGCCGGAACCAATGATCCTCCGGCGCAAGGGTTTCCTTCATCCTGCGGCGTCGTGGCTGGGGATAGGGCCTCTCGCCTGTGGAGAGCTCTCGATCGCCCGGCACTTCCATAAGCCTTGCCGTGTTAGGACCGTGCCGGGTTTCGACGGCAATCGCACGAGGGAGGCTGATGAAGGCTGGCATCGACATGGGAGTGACGTCCTCCGCTCCGGGGGGGCAACCGGCGCTGCTCGATCTGGAGGAGCTTCTGGCGACGCGTCTGCTCGTCCAGGGCAATTCCGGCTCCGGCAAGTCGCATCTCCTGCGCCGCCTTCTCGAGCAGAGCGCCCATCTCGTCCAGCAGGCCGTCATCGACCCGGAGGGCGATTTCGTGACGCTCGCCGACAAGTTCGGCCATGTGGTGGTGGACGCCTCCCGCTCCGAGGGCGACCTGCAACGCATCGCCGCCCGCGTGCGCCAGCACCGGGTCTCGGTGGTGCTGAGCCTGGAGGGTCTCGACGCCGAGGCGCAGATGCGCTGCGCGGCGGCCTTCCTCGGCGGCCTCTTCGATGCGGAGCGCGATTACTGGTACCCGATGCTGGTGGTGGTGGACGAGGCGCAGCTCTTCGCCCCCGCCGCCGCGGGCGAGGTGTCGGACGAGGCGCGAAAGGTCTCGCTCGGGGCCATGACCAACCTCATGTGCCGCGGCCGCAAGCGCGGGCTTGCCGGCATCATTGCCACCCAGCGCCTCGCCAAGCTCGCCAAGAACGTGGCCGCGGAGGCCTCGAACTTCCTCATGGGCCGCACCTTCCTCGACATCGACATGGCCCGCGCCGCCGACCTTCTGGGCATGGAGCGCCGCCAGGCCGAGATGTTCCGCGACCTCGAGCGCGGCCATTTCGTGGCCCTCGGGCCGGCCCTGTCGCGCCGCCCGCTCCCCATCCGCATCGGCCCGGTGGAAACCTCCACCCGCACCGGCACCTTCAAGCTCGTGCCCTTGCCCGAGCAGCCGAAGGAGGAGGCCCGCGACCTCATCTTCAAGGCGGGCGAGGACGAGGTGGCCGCCCGCCCGGCGATGCCGCGCCGCGCGCCCCCGCCGCCGCCGGCCCCCTCCACCAACGATCTTCTCGCCCAGCTCGCCCGCTCGCGCCCGGCCGCAGCACCCGAGCTGCAGGCCGAAGAGACCGAGCAGTCCAGGGCCGAGCGCGAGGCCGCCCTCGACGCGATCCTGCGCGAGATCCTGGACGACAGGGAAGCCGCCTTCCGCTCCGTGGCCGTGCTGTATCAGGATTTTCTCGTCCGCTGCCGGATCCGCCGGGTTTCCGGCGAGCCCCTGAACCTCAACGCCTTCCGCCGCCGCCTCGCGGTCGCCCGCGCCGGCGTCGACACCGCCACCACTGATGGCACCGAATGGGACCGGGCGGTGGCCTTCGCGTCGGATCTCGCCGAGGACATCCAGGGCATCTATCTGCTCATCGCCCGCGCCGCCATGGAGGGCTCGCCCTGCCCGCCGGACGGCGAGATCGCCCGGGCCTGCGGCAGCCGCTCGCCGGGCCGCGCCCGGCGCCTCATCGCCTATATGGAAAGCCGCAACATCGTCGTGACCCGCAACGACCCGCGGGGCTTGCGCATCATCGCGCTGCCCGATCTCGGCTGGGAAACCGGCCCCGGCGACCCCAACGCCTTCGAGGAGCCGCAGGGACCGGAGACGCGGGATCTGTTCGCGGTGGGGTAGGCCGTTTAGTCGAGCTTCGTAAGAGTGCAGGTCCCTAAATTGTCATCTGACTAGAAACCGTCATAGAACATCTGTTGGATTAATTCACCGGTTCAGCACAGTGACGCAGGACATATCTTCTATCCCTCTTACTGAGGCTGAACTCGCGCGTGCCGCTGTCACGAAGAAACGGCTCGGTTTGTTTGTGCTGATGATCTATTTGTCTCCCATCATCAGCCTAATCATTTCAGCGTTTTACATACATTCGCAAGATATATGCTGTTCAACAGCAACATATATCATGATGAGCGTTCTAGATTTTTCTGCGCCAGGAATTGCTGATTTCATCAGATTTAACATCAAGTGGAAAGCTTCGTTCAGGGATGTTTTTGTGTTGATTGCCTTCAATGTTTCTCTCGCAACATCACTCTTGTCTCTGCCGATCCTATTTCTCGTCATAAAAGATCTTGGACTAGAGTACTACAAAGTTGAGTCGCAAAGCAGCGATAAAGTCCGCATACGCCATGTAAGTTCCGAGATCATGACTGGGATAGGGGGCTTGGCCTTTGGATTGTTCATGATTTTCATCATACAGTATATAGATGCCTCTACATTGAGCAAGAAAAACAAGTTTAATGATATAAAACTTTTGATGTTTGTTCCCATCGCCTTTCCAGTGGCAATGACTCTTTTTCTTTGTTTCGTAATGCAGTTGAAGAAAGCGGCGCTCATATACAGAGCACGTCGGGAGGACAGATCCGATTGTACGTGACTGCTGTAAACAGTCGACGGATTGATGAGGCAATCGTCACCCTCAAGCCAAACATTGCTGCATCATTCCGGCCGCTGGCCCGTTTGATTCGGGTCGAAACGCACGCAGGCCCTGATGTTCCGCTTTTTCGAGACCCGCATCGATTTCCGAAAAAAGCCGCCGGAGGAAGCGCCGCCGGATACGCTCTGGGGCTTCTACTGGCACTTCATCCGGCAGGCAAAGGGCTTATTTCTCGCGCTCTTCGCGCTGGGCTTCGTGCTCGCTGTGGTCGAGGCGCTCGTGCCCTGGCTCATCGGCCGCCTGGTGAACGCCCTCTCGACCGCCACACCCAAAGGCATCTTCGATGAGGCCGGGCCGCTGCTGATCGCCATGGCGGCGATCATCCTGCTCGTGCGGCCCCTCGGCACGATCCTGTTCCGGCTGCTGGTCAACCACTCGCTCGCCGTCTCCTTCACCACCATGGTGCACTGGCAGAACTACTGGCACGTGGTGCGCCAGCCCTTAAACTTCTTTCAGGAGGACTTTGCCGGGCGCATCGCCAACCGGGTGCTGCAGACGGGCCGTCCCTTGCGCGAGACGGTTCTCTCCGTGGCGCGGGCCGTCTGGCAGATCCTGATCTTCGGCGCGGCCTCCATCGGGTTGATGGGAACGCAGGATTGGCGCCTCGCCCTGCCCATGGCCGGATGGTTCGTGCTCTATGCGGCGCTCCTCGGCTTTTCCGTGCCGCGCATCCAGAAGCTCTCGCGCCTGTCGAGCGAGGCGCGCTCCGCCGTCACCGGCAAGGTGGTGGACAGTTTTACCAACATCATGACGGTCAAACTCTTCGGGCGCCGCAAGGACGAGGACGAGTACATCAGCGAGGGCTACAGCCGGCTCAACGACGCCTTCATGCGCCAGCAGCGCGTCAACACGCTCTACGTGGCGGGGCTGACCTTCCTGAACGCCGTCTTCCTGGTCGCGACCGGCGCTGTGGCCGTGTGGCTCTTCAGCGAGAACCGCGTCGATGCCGGCACCATGACCACGGCTTTGCTGCTCTCCACCCAGATCGTCTCCATGTCCGGCTGGGTCGCCTTCGAGGTCATGGGCATCTTCGAGAACGTGGGCACGGTGCAGGAGGGCATGAAGACGATCTCGCGCCCGCTCACCATGCAGGACAAGCCGACCGCAAGGCCCTTGAGCGTGTTGCGCGGCGAGATCCGCTTCGAGGATGTGAGCTTCTCCTACGGCGAGGGCGACAGGGTGATCGACCGGCTCAACCTCACCATCCGCCCGGGCGAGAAGATCGGACTCGTGGGCCGCTCCGGCGTCGGCAAGACCACGCTGGTGAACCTGCTGCTGCGCTTCTTCCTCCCGCAGGAGGGCCGCATCCTCATCGACGGGCAGGACATCGCCGACGTGCAGGAGGAGAGCCTGCGCGAAAAAATTTCGGTGGTGACGCAGGACACGTCGCTCCTGCACCGTTCGATCCGCGAGAACATCCTCTACGGGCGGCCCGATGCCAGCGAGGAGGCCATGCGCGAGGCCGCGCGGCAGGCCCATGCCACGGAGTTCATCGAGCGCCTCGTGGACGGCCGCGGCCGGCGCGGCTTCGACGCCCATGTGGGCGAGCGCGGGGTGAAACTCTCCGGCGGCCAGCGCCAGCGCATCGCCATCGCCCGCGTGATCCTCAAGGACGCGCCGATCCTGGTGCTCGACGAGGCGACCTCGGCCTTGGACTCGGAGGTCGAGGCCGCGATCCAGGAATCTCTCGCCACGCTCATGGAGGGCAAGACGGTGATCGCCATCGCCCACCGCCTCTCGACCCTCCAGCTCATGGACCGCCTGATCGTCATGGACGAGGCGCGGATCGTGGAGGAGGGCACCCATCGGGAGCTGCTGGAGAATAACGGCCTCTATGCCGGCCTCTGGTCGCGCCAGTCCGGCGGGTTCCTGGCGCCGCGCGGGGAGACCAGGGACGAAGCGGTGTGAGGGGCGGGGTCGTTCGGGGCGGGCCGGGAGAGGGGGAGTACTGGGTGAGCACGGCCCCTCTCCCGGCCTGCTGTGCAGGCCACCCTATCCCGCAGCGGGGAGAGGGCGAGGCGCGGGTGCAATGTTCTTACTTTGTTCTTGACAGTTCGCCTAAGCTCGGCTATATCATGGCTCATCCTCGTCCGGTGAGGGGCGCGCTCGCGAGGCGTCGCAGATGCGGGACGGGGCGCGGTCCCGCCGCAGGTCTCGCAAACCTGTGGTCGCGGGAGGCCGACCCTGGGCTCTGCCGCAGGAGGTCCGCCTGAAAAGAACCGTGCGCGAAGAGGCCGTCCGGCTCTTCCATCCACACCACCACCCATCGAGCCGGGCTGCCCCAAGCGCCACCCTCGAGCAACCCTGACGGCTCGCAGCTCACGCTGCGGGCCCGAAGGCGCTGGATCTGTGACATTCATCAGCGTCATCCCGGACGGCGAAGCCGATCCGGGATCGCGCAAACCAGCCGGCACCGTCATCCAGCGCCGCGCTTCACACGACCGGGATCGTCCGCACGAGGCCGGCGACGGCGGAAATAAAAGCCTGGCCGCATCGCACCCTTTCACCCGCGCCCGATCATGGGTAAGTTCGCGCCATCCCCATTGTCCGAGATGTCGTCACGCCATGCACAACGATCGCCTGAGCCTCGAGGCCATTGCCCGCCATGTGGACGCGAAAGCCGAGGATTACTGCGCCTTGAGCGACCGCATCTGGGCAATGCCGGAACTCGCCTTCGAGGAGCATCGCTCGGTTCAGGAGCAGATCACTATCCTGGAGCGCGAGGGCTTTCGCATCGCGAGGAACGTCGCCGGCATGGCCACCGCCTTCGTGGCCGAATGGGGCTCGGGCGGTCCCGTGGTCGGGATCCTCGGCGAGTTCGACGCCCTCCCCGATCTGGCGCAGGAATCCGGCCGCACCGAGCACAGGCCGACGGTGAGGGGCGCGCCGGGCCATGGCTGCGGCCACAACCTGCTCGGCGCCGGTTCCGCGCTCGCCGCCGTCGCGCTGAAAGATGCGCTCCAAGCGGAGGGCATCGCCGGCCGGGTGCGCTATTACGGCTGCCCGGCGGAGGAGAGCGGATCCGGCAAGACCTTCATGGCCCGCGCCGGCCTGTTCGACGATCTCGATGCCGCCTTCTGCTGGCATCCGAGCGTGGTCAACGAGGTGCAGACCACCTCGTCGCTTGCCTGCATCCAGGCTTACTTTCGCTTCCGCGGCCGCGCGGCGCATGCGGCCGCCGCGCCCCATGTGGGCCGCTCGGCGCTCGATGCGGTGGAGCTGATGAATGTGGGCGTGAACTACATGCGCGAGCACATGCCCTCCGATGCGCGCGTGCACTACGCCATCACCAACACCGGCGGCGATGCGCCCAACGTGGTGCAGGCCTATGCGGAGGCGCTCTACCTCGTGCGCTCGCCGCATCTGCCGGACGCGGAGCGCCTGTTCGAGCGCGTGAAGAAGATCGCGGAAGGCGCGGCGCTGATGACGGAAACCGCCGTCTCGGTGCAGATCACGGACGCCACCTCCAACATCGTGCCCAACAGGGCGCTGCAGGAGGCCATGTACGAGAACATGCGCCGCCTCGGTCCGCCCGCCTTCGACGAGGCGGACCTCGCCTTCGCGGAGAAGCTGCAGAAGGCCGCGCTCACGGAGGAAGAGATCCTTGCCAGCGTGAAGCCGCACGATCTCTCGCTCAAGACCAAGGTGCTGCACGACGGCGTGCTCGCCATGCCGGCGCGGGAGGAAGTCTCCATGGGCACCACCGATGTGGGCGACGTGAGCTGGATCGTGCCGACCGTGCAGTGCCACACGGCCTGCTTCGCCATCGGCACCCCGTTCCACACCTGGCAGCTCGTGGCGCAGGGCAACCTGCCTGCGGCGCACAAGGGCATGGTGCTCGCCGCCAAGGCCATGGCGGCCACCGCCGCCGACTGCCTGCGCAACCCGGATCTCGTCGCCCGCGCCAAGGCGGAGCTGAAGGAGCGCACCGGCGGACAGCCCTACCGCTGCCCGATCCCGGACGATGTGACGCCCGATGACCTGCGCGCCAAGGCCGCCTGACGGCAGGACGGCCCATGGCCGTGAACGTTCCGCCGGGAGCCGGGGCGTTCTTGCATTTCGGCAAACCCATCTTGACCCTGAAGGGCTCGCCCTGGCGCCGGTGCAGACTTATCTACGCTCCTGCAACGAAGAGAGCCTCCCATGAAGCTGACCGGAATTCACCATCTCACCGCCGTCACCGCCGATGCGCGCGGCAACCACGCCTTCTACACGCAGGTGCTCGGCATGCGGCTCGTGAAGAAGACGGTCAATCAGGACGATGTGAGCGCCTATCACCTCTTCTATGCGGACGGGCTGGCCTCTCCCGGCACCGACCTCACCTTCTTCGACTGGCCGGTGGAGCGCGAGCGGCGCGGCACCCACAGCATTTCGCAGACGGCGCTGCGGGTGAACGGGATGAAGGCGCTGCAATGGTGGAAGGAGCGCCTCGACAGCCGCCATGTGCGCAGCAGCGAGATCGTCGAGCGCGACGGGCGCCTCTCCCTCGACTTCGAGGATTTCGAGGGCCAGCGCCTCAGCTTCGTGGATGACGGCGGGCAGGGCGAGGCGCATCCCTGGGAGCGCAGCCCCGTGCCGGCCGAGTACCAGATCCGGGGGCTCGGCCCGATCCGGCTCAGCGTGCCGAAGCTTGAGCGCACGGCCCGGGTCCTGACCGAGGCCATGGGCATGCGGGCCGCGCGGGAATACCGCGTGGGCGACACCCCGGTTCATGTCTTCGACATGGGCGAAGGCGGCCCCGCGGCCGAACTGCACATCGCCGTCGAGCCGGGGCTCCCGCCGGCCCGGCCCGGCGCGGGCGGGGTGCATCACGTGGCCTTTCGGACGCCGGACGAGCGGAGCTACCAGGAATGCTGGGAGCGCCTGCAATCCTTGCGGGCGCCCTCCAGCGGCCCGGTGGATCGCTACTACTTCCGCAGCCTCTATTTCCGCGAGCCCAACGGCATCCTGTTCGAGATCGCCACCGACGGGCCGGGCTTCGCCACCGACGAGCCCATGGACAAGCTTGGCGAGCGTCTCGCCCTGCCGCCTTTCCTGGAGCCGCGCCGGGCGCAGATCGAGGCCGGACTCAAGCCGCTCTAGCGAGCCTGCCACACGGTAAAGGTCCGTAAACCGTAACAATACCTGCACGAGGCTTTTGCTTCGTCTGCACTGTTGTGCAAGACTTGCCCGAATTCTATGTCTATTCGTGTTTTTTCAGATTGTGCCTCGTAGGGGATCTTGATGTTCGGCGCCAAGACGGGAAGGGGCCTGGCAGGGGCCTTCATTGCATTCGTGGCCCTCATGGCTGCGGCTCATGCCGCCTCGCTGGCCGCACCGGCTGAAAGGCCGATCCTGACGATCTCGGGCAAGATCTCCAACACCAACAAGGACGGCACGGCGCAGTTCGACCGGGCGATGCTGGAAGCCCTCGGCATGACGGCCGTGGAGACGACGACGCCCTGGCACGAGGGCAAGGTCAGGTTCGAGGGCGTCCCCATGGACAGGCTGATGAAGCATGTGGGGGCGGCGGGGCAGCGGCTCATCGTCGTCGCGCTCAACGACTATGCCACGGAGATCCCGATCGAGGATGTCAGCCGGTTCAACGTGATCCTCGCGCTCAAGCGCAACGGCGAGTACATGCCCGTGCGCGACAAGGGCCCGCTCTTCATCGTTTATCCGTTCGACAGCAATCCCGACCTGAGGACCCAGACCTACTATGCGCGCTCCGCCTGGCAGGTCGCCAAGATCGAGGTGAGATAATCCAAGGCCGGCGTGGCCCGGAGGCGCCCCATTGTCGCTGCGCACATTCAAGATGGTGATCGCCATCGTCATCGGCGGGTTCCTGATCGCCGGGATCTATATCTCGGTGCTCGTGGTCGAGCGCCAGGGCGCCCTGAGGCAGATCTCCCTCTACAATCCTGCCTGGGAGGCGGGGCAGGCGGCATCGGAGTTCATCAGGCTCGAGCAGCGCCTCTCCGAGCTCGGCAGGCCCGGCAGCACGGTCGACAGGAACGAGGTGGAGCTGCGCTACGACATTCTGGTGGGCCGGGCGCAGATCCTCACCGAGGGACGCTTCCAGGGCCTTCTCGAGCGCAATCCGGAACACGGCGCGACCCTGCGCGAGTTACAGGACAGGCTCGCCGCCATCCAGCCGCTCGTCGGGGAGCTCGACCGGAACCCGGCCGCAGCCCGTCAGGCCCTGGACATCCTGAGGCCCCTCGAGGGCAAGCTCGCGCAGCTGGCGTCAGCGGCGCACAACCACGGGGCGGCGCTCGTGCAGAAGGACCAGCAGGAACTGGTGCGCCTGCACTGGCTGTTCTCCGGCATCGCCGTGAGCCTGATCCTCATCGGGGTTGTCCTCATCCTCCTCCTCGACAGGCACAACCGCCTGCTCACGAGGGCCCATCAGGAACTCCACGTCCTCGCCCACCAGGATGCCCTGACCGGATTGCCCAACCGCGTGGTGCTGCGCGAGCGGCTCGAGCAGGGCCTTGCCGGCCTGCGGGCCAAAGGGCCCTCCCTGGCGGTGGCCTATCTCGATCTCGACCACTTCAAGGACGTGAACGATTCCTTCGGGCACGAGACGGGCGACGAGCTGCTCAAGGCCGTGGCCGAACGGCTGCGCGACTGCATCCCCGTCGACGAAGGCCATACGAAGAACCTGATCTCGCGCTTCGGCGGCGACGAGTTCGCCATCCTGCAGACGGGCATCCGCCGCCCGGAAGAGAGCGCGGCTCTTGCCGCCCGCATCGTCGAAGCCCTGCGGGCACCGTTCAGCGTCAACGGCCAGGAGATCTTCATCGGCACGAGCATCGGCATCGCCCTCGCGCAGGGCGGCGTCACGTCGAGCCAGATCCTCAAGCACGCGGACATGGCGCTCTACCACGCCAAGGCCGACGGGCGCGGCACCTTCCGCTTCTTCGAGCCGGCCATGGACGAGCAGCTCCATGCCCGGCGCCTGCTCGAGGCCGATCTGCGCAAGGCCATGGCCAACGGGGAGTTCGAGCTCCATTACCAGCCGCAGATCAACCTCAAGGCCAACGAGATCACCGGTTTCGAAACCCTCCTGCGCTGGCATCATCCGGAGCGCGGCCCGATTCCGCCCTCGGAGTTCATCCCCGTCGCCGAGGATACGGGCCTGCTCTCGACCCTGGGCGAGTGGATCCTCGAGCAGGCCTGCCGCGAAGCCGCCGGATGGCCGCGCAACATCCATGTGGCGGTCAATCTCTCGCCGGTGCAGTTCCGCAGCCGCGGGCTCGTGCAGAGCGTCAGCCGCGCGCTGGCCGTGTCGGGACTGGCTCCCGAACGGCTGGAGCTGGAGATCACCGAGTCGGTCCTGCTGCAGGACAACGAAGCCACCCTGTCCATGCTGCACCAGCTGCGCCGTCTCGGGGTGCGCATCGCCATGGACGATTTCGGCACCGGCTATTCCTCCCTGAGCTACCTGCGCAGCTTCCCGTTCGACAAGATCAAGATCGACCAGTCCTTCGTGCGGGAGATGTCGCAGAGGGCCGATTGCGCGGCCATCGTGCAATCCGTCGCCAGCCTCGGCGCCAATCTCGGCATGCCCACCGTGGCCGAGGGCATCGAGACCGAGGACCAGCTGCGCCGGATCGAAGCGGCCGGATGCACGGACGCGCAGGGCTACTATTTCGGCCGCCCGAGGCCGGCGCGGGACCTCGTGCATACGCTCGCCGCTCTCAGGCAGCCCACCGAGGTCGCATGAGTCCTGGGAGAGTCCTGGGCGGACCCCGTTGGTGCGCTTCGCGGGTTATGGTAGGCAGAGCCCTGTCGCAGTTTCGACGCCGGCGCTTTTCCAGACGGTCCTTCCCATCGTTTCCGGAGCAGGATGAATGAAGACCTATTGCGAGTTCACGTTCGAAGCGGCTCACTCGGTCGCCCCCTATTCGGGGCTTCACGGGCACACCTTCATCGTCAAGCTCACCTTCGGCGGGCCGGTGGACGAGGTCTATGGCTGGCCGGTCAATCTCTACGACGTCGAGAACTTCATCAAGGAGATCAAGGGCGAGCACGGGTCCGGCCTCGATCACGGCAACCTGGATCTGAACCCGGCCATCGGGATCGCCTCCCTCGAGAACGTCACCAAGTACATCTGGAAGCTGGTGAAGGAGCGCTTCCCCGGCCTCGAGGAGGTCGAGCTCAAGCGCGGCATGGCCGGATCGTCGGAGGGCTGCATCTATCGCGGCGAAGGCGATGTCGGAGGCTCCAGCCTCGCAGCCTGAGGGGAGAGCTCTCCCTCATGAAAAAAGCCGCCTTTAGGGGCGGCTTTCTTGTTCGAGAAGCGGTGCTCGGCCTACGGCGTGTAGCCGAAGGAATAGGATACGGTGAGGCCGAGGCCGACCTGATGCTCGGAGCCGAAGCGCTGGACGATGGGGCTGTCGGCGGCGTCGCCCACCAGATGCTTGTAGGTGACGAAGGCGGTCGTCGACCATTGCGGCGACCAGTCGTAGCTCACCGCGCCGGTGGCCCCCACCGAGGTGATGCCGCCGGAAGGCCGGTAGGCCGCGACCTGCCCGTTGAGCGCCGCCTCCGCCGGCGTCACGCCGAAATAGGTGCGCGCGAACTCGCTGTCGCCCAGGGACAGGCGGGGCCCGACCGAAAGGGTGAAGGCGCCGAACCGCTGGACCGCGTCGAGGCCCAGATCGGCCACGAAGCCCTCATGCCCGTTGAAGCCGCGCCGGATCTCGGCCCGGGCGCGCAGGAATTCGAGGGGCCAGTACTCGACGAACACGCCGGGCTCCACCGCCCAGTCGATCTTCTCCAGGCCGAACAGGCGCCGGTCGTCCTGCAGGTAGCGTCCGCCCTGGAAGCGGCCGACGACGCCGAAGCGGAATGCGGATTCCTCCAGGAACGAGAAGCTCAGCCCGTCGTCGGGGGCGCTGAAGCGCTCCACCGTGCCCGCCCGGCGGATGCTGAAGGACGGATAGCCGATGACGCTGAACTCGTCCGAGCCGGGATAGGACGGCCCCACCCGCAGGTTGCCCTTCACGGTGACGATCCATCCGGACGCGTTCTGTAGCGGCTGGGGCGAGAACAGGGGATCGGCGGCCTCGGCGAGGGTCGAGCCCGTCACGAGCAGGGTGAGCAGGGCAAAGGATCGGGCGAGGTGCATGATTCCTCCAGGCTCGCAATTCCACCCTGCCGTGGTGGCCGCAAACGGACGCAAGGTCAAGCCGGGGATCGCGCCTATGGTTTCGCCATTCTCACCAGGCCCGGCGAACCGGGGCGGACCGCGGAGAACTTTCCCGCAGCCGGGCTGTTGACCATCTCAGGATCGAAGGAGACCCGCGTGTTCCCGTACAGCGCCAGCAGCCGTCCGCAGCCGGACGAGTTCTATCCCAAGCCGCCTCCGACGGAACCGGCCGCCGCGCCGCCGATGCCGCCCGGAGCCCCGGCTCCCACCACGTCACCGAGCGTGCCCTCCTCCCTGCCCGAGCAGCCGCCCGAGCCCGACAGGCCGGTGATCCACCCGACGCCTCAGCCCGAGGTGCCGTGAGGCTCGCTTCCTCGGCCGTGAGCTCTCAGCCGAGGAAGCGGGCCACCGCACGGTCGACCATTCCGGGCGGCACCACATGGCCGCCGTCGAATTCCCGATAGTCCACGTCGTAGCCGGCCCGCCGGAGCGACGGCACGATCCTGCGGCTGCAGGGATCGATGGGCAGCACCTCGTCTTGGGTGCCGTGAGACACGAAGATCCGCGGCGTGTCCGCCGTCTTCGTCGGCACCATGAAGCCCGGGGAGAAAGCGAGGATGTGGTCGAACAGCTCGCCGTTGACGACGCCGAGCGACAGCGCATAGGACGCACCGTCCGAAAACCCCGCAACGGCGATGCGGGCGGGATCGATGGGATGGATCCCGAAGACCGTCGCCAGGGCGCGGTCGATGAATGCCACGTCGCGGCCGTACCCGCCGCGGATCACGTCCCACGTCAAACCGCGCGACTCGGGCGCCAGAACGATGATCCCATGCTGCTGCGCCTGCGGGGCGACGAGATCGATGATGTGCGAGGCGATGCCCCCGGCTCCGTGAAGGGCGACGATGAGCGGCGCGGGCACGGCCGGGTCGAGCCCGTCCGGCACCAGAACGGCTCCGTCACGCCGGACGTCCAGCCCGAGAGGCTGGCGGCCCGGCTTGGCCGCACCGGGGCCTGCGATCCTCTCCGGACGCGCCTTGAGAACCCCTGACGTGTAATCTGTCCCGGCCATGGCGCTGCGCCCTTCCCTTCAAGCCGCGCCAACGCCGGAGCAGGGGCCGCTGTTCCCCTCCCGTGCGGCGGCGCGGCAGAAGGCGCTGGAACATCGCTGCCCCCGCAGCGTTGGAGGCTTCTTGCAGGACGGTGACCTCCCCATGTCGCTTATGGACTATACCGGCTACGCGGCCGCGATCTGCACCACCTCGGCCTACATTCCGCAGGTGGTCAGGGTGTGGCGCACGCGTTCCACCAAGGATATCTCGCTCAAGATGTTTCTGGTGCTCGTCACCGGTCTCGCCCTCTGGCTGACCTACGGCTTCTGGAAGGGAGAGATTCCGCTCGTCGCTGCAAACGGCGTCACGCTCATGCTTGCGGGCACGATCCTCTATTTCAAGCTCAAGCACGGATGACGCCGCAGCGCGTGGAGCACCCTATCCCATGATCAAGGCAGTCATTTTCGATATCGACGGCACCCTCATCGACACCGTCGATCTGCACGCCGAGGCCTGGGTGAAGGCGCTCGCGCATTTCGGCTACGACATCGCGTTCCAGGACATGCGCGCGCAGATCGGCAAGGGCGGCGACCAGATCCTGCACGGGCTCCTGCCGCCCGAGGCCGTCGAGCGGCAGAGCGAGGAGATCAAGGACTTCCGCGCCAGCCTGTTCAAGCGCGAGTACCTGCACAAGGCCCGCGCCTTTCCGGGCGTCCGCGCGCTCTTCGAGCGCATCCGCGCGGCGGGGCAGCAGGCGGTGCTGGCCTCCTCCGGCACTGCGGACGAAGTCGAGCGGTACAAGGAGATCGCGGGCATCGCGGATCTGATCGACGGGGCCACGTCCTCGGACGATGCGGAGCGCTCGAAGCCTTTTCCGGACATCTTTCAAGCCGCCCTCGCCAAGCTGCCGTCGGTGAGCCCTGAACAGGCCGTGGTGATCGGCGACACGCCCTACGATGCGGAGGCCGCGCGCAACGCCGGGACGAAATCCGTCGGGGTGCTGTCGGGCGGCTTCGCCGAGCAGGCCCTCCGCGATGCCGGCTGCATGGCGGTCTACGAGGGACCGGAGCACCTGCTTCAGCACTACGACAGCTCGCCCCTGGCCCGGTGAGACATGACGGCAAGCCCGCACCGCGCGATGCGGGCTGCGACGATCCTCAGGCTCCCTGCACCCGAAGATTGTTCTGCACGTGGGCGACGCCCGAGGCGAGTTCCGCGAGATCCTCCGCGCGACGCTTGAGTCCGCGGCTGGAGACGGTGCCGCTGAGCGTGACCTCGCCGTCCTTCACGGCAACCTCGATGTCCGAAGCATCGATGAAGGGATCCTCGGTCAGGCGCTCGCATACGTCCTCATGGATGCGCTCGTCGGAGCGCCTGTAGCCTTTCGGACCGCGGCCGCGATGGAGCCCTGCGCCGGATCGCCCTTCGTCACGCCCGCCCCGGACATCCCCGTCGTTCGGATCGCGGTCGCCTAAGCCGCCGTAGCCCGAGCGGCGGCGGCTGTAGCCGGGATCGAAGCCCTCGTCGTCAAGGGGACCTCCGCGCCCGTCGTCGATCACGCCGCCGGAAAATTCGTTCGCGTCGCTGCCGTACCCGCCCGGATACTCGCGCCCTTCGCCGCGGAAGCCCACGGCGCCTTGGGGCACGTCGCCGTAGCCGTTGTCGTCGTTGATGGGGTTTCGGTTCCTGCGGCGGGTGTCTACCATGGTTCTGCTCCTGTCTTCGCAGGAGCAACCAACCCAATTCCGTGTGGTTCCCGCCATGAAGCCCGCGCAACGCATCCGGCTCTTCGAGGAGGTCTACGCCCGCGACGGCGGGCGCTGCGTCTATTGCGGAATCGTCGCGCGCCGGCCGGGCCGCGGCGTGAGGCGCGCTGCCGATCTGGCAACCCTCGACCATGTGGTGCCCCGATCCCTCGGCGGCCCGCTGACCCGCGAGAACCTCGTGCTCGCCTGCTCCGCCTGCAACAACGAGCGCGGCGTGATGGACGTGGAGGCGTTCCGCGCCGTCAAGGCTGCCGGGCGCGAGACCTGAACGGGGTGCATGGAACGGGCGGTCGGCACGGGCGTTCGCCAGCGAGGTGGCATCCGGCGAACGGGAGCGAGTGATGAACATCGAGGATCAAGTGCGCGAGGCCATCGTCGCTGAGCTGAAGCGCCAGTCGGAAGCGGGCCAGCGGGGCCTTCGCGTCCAGACGGGAGAGGCCGAGACGATCACCGTCGAGGGCCGCATCAACCTCGACGAGCTGACCATGGCGGTGGTGGGGTCGCTCGCGGGCGGCCCCTGACGATCACGCCCCCGCGCCGCGTTCGGCGGAAGCTGCTTCCTCCTGCGGGCCCAAGGCAAGATAGCGGAAGCGGCGCCCCTCGGCCGGCGCGCCGTCGAGCAGAGCGAGGCTGCGCTCCATGTCGCGCCGCCCGGCCGCCCAGCGGTCCTGGATGGAGGACGGCGAATAGTCGAAGGTCTTGCCGGCCCGCTCGTCGCTTCCCGCGTAATAGGCCATGTGCAGCAGCGTGGCCTGGGGGCCGTCCGGCTCCCACCGATCCCGCAGGGCGTATTCGCGCTTGAGCGCCTCCAGGCTCCGTCGCGTGGGGCTTGCGAAGATCAGGTCGTTGGCCCGCTCTGCCGTCGCATCGAGCGAAGCCGGGCGCGATGCCTGAAGGCTGAACAGCTCCACCGCAATGCAGGTGAAATCGTCCGGCAGGGGCTCGGCGAACGGCACGTCGAGGGGCAGGTTGTTGGTGTAGCCCGGGTCGCAGAGCAAACGCCCGCCGATCTCGACCGGCGGGAAGACCGGGGTGATGGCCGAGGAGGCGAGAAAGTGCTCGGGCGTGAGGGTGTCCCGCACGGTGTCGAAGAAGACCTCCTCCCCGGATTCCAGATCGACGCAGCCGACGGTGAGCCGGATGTCGCCCCGGTTCAGCCGCTCGAAATCCACGAGCCGTTCCAGCGTCTGCAGCAGGGGCTTGTGATCGTAGAGCGCCACGTCGCCCGGCATCCAGGGCAGCATGGAGAGCATCCCCGGAAAGCGGTGCCCGAACAGGCCCGGCCGCCCGAACAGCAGCGCGGTGATCGTGTGGATCTCGTTGTAGGCGTGGCGGATCTTCGTGCCGCGCCCGAGCAGACCGGGGGAGCGGATCATCGCCTCGTCCCAGAAGGCCCTGAGCCGCGGCATGCGATCCTCGGGCGCGTTACCGGCGATGATCGCCCCCGTCACCGCGCCGATGGAGCCGCCGACGATCCATTGCGGCTCGATCCCTCGCTGCTGCAGGTGCTCGTAGGCGCCGGCGAGATAGGAGCCGAGCGCATTCCCGCCGCCGAGCGCAAGAACGAGCGGCTGCTCCCGGCCGAGCTGTGATGAAGCGGTCATCGGGGTGCCTTGGAGAGGGAAAGCCTGTTGGTCTGCAGGGCTTGAAGATAGGGCGCCGGCAGCCGCGCAGGAGAGGCCGCTCAGGACAGGGCGCGCAGATGCAGCCTGAGGCGCTCTGCCTCCCCGCCTGTGAGGGCCTCCACATCCTTGTGCGTCGCCTCCCAGATCGGAACGGCACGGGAGAGGAGGCTCAGGCCCTCCGGCGTCAGCACGATGAGCCGGCTGCGCCTGTCCTTGGGATCCGGCCGCACCTCCACCAGCCCGCGCCGCTCCAGCGGCTTCAGGGCGGCGGTCAGGGTCGTCCGGTCCATGGCGAGCAGCGAGGCCACCGATCCCATGGTGGCGGGCTGCGGCCGGTTCAGGGACATCAGCAGCGAGAACTGGCCGTTGGTGAGCCCTACGGGCCGCAGCGCCTCGTCGAAGCGCCGGGCGAGCGCCCGCGCGGCACGCTGCGTATGAAGGCAGAGGCAGGTGTCGCGGACCAGATGAGTCGTCTCGAAGGGAATGTCACGGCTGTTTGACATGCACCTATTATGTTGATATCAACGATTTTTGTCAAGGCCGACGATACACCATCCGGGGGAGCCTCATGTCCAAGCTGATCTTCGTGAACCTGCCTGTGAGCGATCTTGCGCGTGCCGTCGCCTTCTACGAGGCGGTCGGCGCGGTGAAGAACGAGCAGTTCACCGACCATACGGCCGCCTGCATGGTTCTGTCCGAGACCATTCACGTGATGCTCCTCACCCACGACAAGTTCCGCCAGTTCACGCCCAGGCGGATCGCCGATGCGCGGGAGACCACGGAGGTCCTGATCTGCATCTCGGCTGAGAGCCGTGCGGCGGTCGACGGCATGATCGCCCGGGCGGAGGCGGCCGGCGGCGCCATCGATCCCGGCCCCAAGCAGGATTACGGCTTCATGTACGGCCGCAGCTTCGAGGATCCCGATGGCCATATTTGGGAAGTGATGTGGATGGACGTGGAAGCGGCGAAGGAAGCCATGGGCGAGACGGCGTCGGCCTGATCAGCGCCCGCCCGAGGCAAGGCCGGCAGGCCGACACGGCCTGCCTGGAGCGCAGGGGAGAAGACGATGCGTGTGATGGTTCTGGTGAAGGCGACGAAGGACAGCGAGGCAGGCCTCATGCCCTCGACCGAGCTCCTTGAGGCCATGGGCAAGTACAACGAGGAGTTGGTCAAGGCCGGCATTCTGCTGGCTGGCGAGGGCTTGAAGCCGTCATCCCAGGGCAAGCGCGTGGCCTTCGATGGCCCAAGCCGCACCGTCGTCGACGGGCCTTTTGCCGAAACCCGCGAACTGGTGGCCGGCTTCTGGCTCTGGGAGGTCAAGGACATGGCCGAGGCGGTCGAGTGGGTGAGGCGCTGCCCCAATCCGATGCCAGGACCCAGCGAGATCGAGATCCGCCCGGTGGTGGAGGCGGCCGATTTCGGCGAGGCCCTGACGCCGGAACTCGCCGCACGCGAAGACCAGCTCCGCGAACAACTGTCCGGCCGCTGAGACACGGTCAATCGCCGCAGCTTGCCTTATTGAGCCGTATCAAGAACCCTCCTCGAGGGGACAGGTTCGTGCGCCCTTTCGCCCTCAGGCGACTGCCGTGGCCAGCTGGATCTGCAGGCCGTCCACGACCACGCGGTTGCGGCCTGCAGCCTTCGCCTTGTAGAGAGCGGCGTCCGCCCGTTCGAGAACCTCCTGGATGTCCGCATCGCCCCGATGGGCCATGGCGCCACCGATGCTGACCGTCACGGAGATGCTGTGCTCCTGATGCTCGATCGCGAGGGTCTCGACGGCCCGGCGCAGGTTCTGGGCAACGGTGATGATGCCGCCGGCATCCACCTCGTGCACGAGCACCACGAACTCCTCGCCGCCGAACCGGGCGACCTTGTCCGACGAACGCAGGGTCCGGGTCAGGATCTCCCCGACGCTGCGGATCACCGCATCGCCGGCGGCATGGCCATAGGTGTCGTTGATGGCCTTGAAGAAGTCGATGTCGAGGATGAGGACCGCGAGCGGCCGCTCGTAGCGCTTGTAGAGGGCGAAGGCGTCGTCGGCGAGAAGGCTGAAGCCGCGGCGGTTGAGGAGCCCCGAGAGGGCATCCGTCTCCGCCAGATGGCGCAGCACCGTCACGTCCTTCTCATGCTGGGAGGAGGTTGCGATCACCTGCTGCTCCGCGGCGCCTGCCCGGCGCAGCAGCGAGCGCAGCGCCGAGGAGAGCTGCACGATCTCCAGCGAGCCGGAGACGCGCGGAACCTGCGAGATGGTGGGATCCCGGCCGATCCGGTTCGCAGCCTCGATGATGGCGCGCAAGGGCCGCGTCACGCGCCGGGCGATGAGAAGGGTGAAGATCAGTCCCGCCAGCGCGATGCCGCATCCGAGACCGAGGATCGTCCAGACGATGCCCTTGGCGGCCGCGAACGCGATGCTGTCCGGCTGGCGCGAGACGACGATCCAGTTGAGGCCGGAATAATCCCTGTACCCTTCGGCCACGGCAAAGCCCGTCAGCATGGCCTCGGAGCCGGTTTCGTCCTCGAAGGCTCCTGCCTTCGCCTGGCGCATGGCTGCAACGATGTCGTCCCCGAAGGGCCTGCTCCCCACGCCGGGTCCGAGCAGCATGGTGCCGTCGCCCGCCAGGATCCAGATCGACTTGCCGGCTGCGCGAGCCTGCTCGCCGAGGATCGCCTCACGCGCCTCGTCCGCCCATGTCCAGCTCAGGTGAACGCCGATCACGCCCGCCACCTGCCCGGCGGAGTCATGGACCGGAGCGGCCACGTCCACGAAGCGGAAAGGCTCTCCGGAGGGCGAAGGGCCGAGAAGTTTCGCCAGGAGCTGGGCCTCGTGAACGTCGCCGACGGCGGGTCCCTTGAGGCCGTCCTGAAACCAGGGGCGCGCCCGAACGGATTGCCCCTCCAGCATGCCCTGGGTGGCGGCCTGCACGATCCCGTCCGGTGTGACGTATCCGATCCAGGCATAGTCGGGATAGGAGGCCTGCAGCTGCTCGAGCACCTGGCGGATCCCGGCTTTGCTGCCCGACCAAACGGTCTTCAGCGGCACCATCGCCGCCAGGTTGCGCGCCTCCCGATGGCGTTCGAACATGCCCCGGTCCAGGATGCTGGCGGTGAGCGCCGCCTCCTGCGCCGCGTAGTGCATGACGATCTGCCGGATCCGGCTCTGCGCGATATAGGCGGCCCCTGCCGCGAGGATGCACATGAGGGCGAGGCACAGCACGCTGACCAGCAGGGTGAGCTGCTGCCGGAGTGATCGGTGGTGCATTCTCATCATGGGCATTCTGCCGAAGAGATCGCCTCGAAAGCTGGTCTGGATCGCCATGCTCGTGCCTGGGTGTCGGCTACCGCAGCGGATCAGCCACGCTCCCGGGCGCCAACAGGCTCAAAGTAAAGAAGATTATCGTTAATAATTTCACCTTATGACGACCGGGACGTTCATGCCGTAAAGGCATGTTCGCATTGGCAATAAGATTACTAGGTCGATCCCGTGTCATCTCTCGCGCAAAACAGATTCATCCCCCGCAGATCGTCTTTGATGCTGAGAATTCTTTTCGCTGCGGCTTTAGCGGTCGTTGGCGCCTTCTCGGCATTCTCGCTCTACAACGATTACTTCCAACGGAATGCGACGCGCTCCCAAATCGAGCGCTACCTGTCGAATGTCGGCTCCACCACGGCGGAGAGCATCAGGAACTGGCTCGGCGGCCGGGTGGCCCTGAACCAGAGCGTCGCCCAGGGCGTCGCCAGCTTCGGGGAACCTTCCCAAGTCCTGTCCCTGCTGCAGCAGAAGGTCTATGTGGACAGCTTCCAGACCACCTATCTCGGCGAGAAGGACGGCCGGTTCACCATGTGGCCTCCGTCCGAGATGCCGAAGGATTACGATCCGCGGGTGCGCCCCTGGTACAAGGACGCGGTGTCGGCGGGAACCAGCACGCTCACGGAGCCCTATATCGACGCCTCGACGAAGAAGCTGATCCTGTCGATGGCCACTCCCGTGCAGAAGAACGGCGCCTTCGTCGGCGTGGCGGGCGCCGACATGAACCTCGATGCCCTGGTGGACATGATCGGCGCCATGGATCTCGGCGGCATGGGGCAGGCCTTCCTCATGAGCGCCGAGGGAAAGATCCTGGTCCATCCCAACAAGGAGCTGATCAACAAGCGCCTCGGCGACGTCTATCCCGTCAGCACGCCCAAGATCGCGAGCGTGCTGAGCGAGACGGTGCAGGACGGGAACGACCGGATCGTCACGTTCTTCGAGATTCCGGGCCTGCCTTCCGTGAAGTGGTATGTCGGTCTCTCGATCGACAGCGCCAAGGCCTATGCCAACCTCTCCGAGTTCCGGGTCTCGGCGGCCATCGCGACCCTTTGCGCGGTGATGCTGATGCTCGTCCTCCTCGGCTTCCTCACCCACAGGCTCGTGGCCCGGCCGATCAACCAGATGACCGAAGCCATGAAGCGACTGGCCGGCGGGGACCTGTCCGCCCCGATTCCGGGCCACGGGCGCAAGGATGAGATCGGCGCCATGGCGGCGGCGGTTCAGGTGTTCAAGGAGAACGCCATCGCGCGGCAGCGCCTCGAGGCGCAGCAATTCGCGGAGCAGTCCGCCCGGGAGCGCCGTGTGGCGGCGGTGGACGCCCTCATCAGCGCCTTCGACGGCGACATGGCGCAGGCGCTTCAGACCGTCGCTTCGGCTTCCGTCCAGCTCAAGGCGACGGCGCAGACCCTGAGCCAGACCGCCGAAGCGAGCGCGCAGAACGCCATGAGCGTGGCGGCCGCGTCCGAGGAGGCCTCCGTGAACGTGCGCAGCATCGCGGCGGCCTCCGAGGAGCTCGCGGCCTCGGTGAGCGAGATCGCCAGCCGGGTCGAAGCCTCGCGCCTGATCGCCGAGAACGCCGCCCAGGCCGCGCAGCAGACCGACGAGACGGTGCGCAGCCTGGTTTCGACCACGCAGGGAATCGGGCAGGTCGTCGGGCTCATCAGCGACATCGCCTCGCAGACGAATCTTCTGGCGCTCAACGCCACCATCGAAGCCGCACGGGCCGGGGAGGCCGGCAAGGGCTTTGCGGTGGTGGCCACGGAGGTGAAGACGCTGGCCTCGCAGACCGCCAAGGCGACGGAGGACATCGCCCGCCAGATCCAGGAGATGCAGCAGGTCTCCGATCAGGCGGCGCAGGCCATCCGCTCCATCAGCGACATCGTCATCGAGATGAATGCGATCTCGGCCGAGATCGCCCGTGCCATGGAGCAGCAGGGAGCCGCCACCGGCGAGATCGCCCACAACGTGCATCAGGCGGCCCAGGGCACCCAGGAGGTCTCGCAGAACGTGGCGAACGTGACGCAGGGGGCAAGCCTCACCGGCGCCGGCGCCGCCCAGGTTCTCGATGCGGCAGGCGAATTGTCCCGCCAATCGGAGCTGCTGAAGCAAAGGGTCGAGCACTTCTTCCGCGAGATCCGCGCGGCTTGATGCAAGGTGGCGGAAGGGCGGTTCGCATCGGACTGCCCTTCCGGCCGCTCGCGAAGGAGCGGCGCTATGGAGAAGTTCTTTCTTCGAGCTTGAGAACGATGGCCTTCAGATGATCCGGAAGGTCGGCAGCGACGACGTCGGCATACAGGCTTCGCAGGGAGTGCCCCAGGAAAAAGACCACCTGCTCTTGCGAGAAGTTCAAGCTGTTGGGAATGTCGCGCGGCCAGTCACGGCTGTTCTGCTGCTGCATGGCTCTGTTCTCGTGAAAGTGCCCTGCATTCCCCCTGTTGTTGTCTCCAAGGGGCAACTCATGCCCTCGTGATCGGTTTCAGCGGAGCTGTTTCCGTTTTCGGAACGACTGTTGGCGCTCGCCGTCCTGTCTTTCACCGGATCAATGAAGACAAGGCAAAGCTCGTGGTCGCTAGACTGGCCAGGAACCATGGCCACCAAACCGGAACGGTTCTGTCGCTTCTCCCGTTCATACCCGCACCTTTTCAGATTGTCGGGCAGAATCTGCCGGGTCGTGCGGGATCTCTCCTTGATCCAGAACAAAGCGTTGGCCGGTGCTGCCAATCCTTGAAGCCTCGCGGGCAAAAAGAGAGGCAGTTCGCTGAACTGCCTCTCTCCATCTTCACCGCAGCGGGTGACGATTCGCAGATTGGACAGTCACGCAATAAGTGCGAATCGCCCTCAAGCAAAATCAATCGCTTACGAATTTCTTTCCACGCAGGAATGCGAATTCTGACCACCAATTCCTGCGAATCCACCATCACTTTCCCGCAATTCCTGCGAAGCGTTTCGCGCTTCCCGACCTGCGAGAGCCGCCGCGACCTCCTCTCGGCGCCAGAATGACCGCGTGTTCTCTCCGGCCCGCGCGAGCACCGGCTCAATCCCAAACCCCGCCATAAGCCGGTCGAAGGCGCTTGCCGGGACGCCGTGTTCGCGCGCCAACACAGAGGATGGCGCCACGTCCCGCCGAAGGTTCTCGACACTCTCGCGTGTCACCCGCCGGCGCACGCCCTTGCCACCACAGTCGCCAAGGCCGGACCGAAGGTCTGCAAGGAGGCCAGCCGCAATGAGGCGCGGCACGTCCTTCGTCCCGCATGCCAGGGCCTTCTGCGCCGCGACGACGTCGAGGGTCGTGTCGCCGCTCAGGGTCCGGGCCAGAGCCTTCATCTCGTCCGCATCGAACGAGTAGCGGCGCAGGCCGGATTTCGCCTGATCAACGTGCGCCGGTGCGGCCAAGCCGGCCGACACGGCCTCCACCAGCTTGACGATGTCGATGGACAAGCGTCCCTGCCGCAGCCCACGTTCGCTGACCAAGCGTCGGGAACTCGCGGTTTGGCCAGGAGGGAGGGTGCCCGAGGCCGCGCGCTCGAACATCGCGACCAGCCCATCGGCCGAAGCCTCGGTGTAATACAGGTCCGGATAGCGGCCCCGCTGATCAAGGTGACCTGCCTCGGCCAGGTGGACAACCCGGGGCAAGTCGACCCCGAGCCGCTGTGCGATTTCCTGCTTGGTCAAAAGGCCATTTGTCGCCTTGAACGCCTCCCGGCTGACATGCCGACTCTCTTCGACGACGAAGCGCTCAAGATCGGCCCGGTCGATCCACAGGCGGTTGGAGCCGGCCGCCACCCGCCTTTCCCCCTTGAGAAGCCCTTTGTTGACCAGATCCACGATGGCAGGTGTATTCACCCGAAGCCGGCGCGCCGCCTGTCCCCGGCTGATCCACTTGGAGGTGGGCAACGCCCCGCCCAGGCGGGCTAGACGCTGTGACTTCACCGGATCGCCGGTCCAGTGCTCATCGAGGAACGCCACGGCCTCCTTGAGCAGGATTGTCCGCGCGTCCTCAGGGAAGAAAGCCCGGAGCGACAGCCGACGGAAGAACTCGGGGAACTCCTTTTGAAGGCTTACATGGCGGCCCGCCGCGTCTGGATCGCGAATGCGGTGCAGGTGGGCGTGGAACTGCCTCGGCCAATCCGCAAGCAGCTCGGAAGCCGCATGAACCGCGTCCTCGCCCGACCGCCGCGATGTCCAAAGCTTCTTGTCCGGCGTATTCGGCAGTGGCGCGTCCAAGGCCGATATCATCATCAGGAGGTGCTTGAGTGGCAGGCTACCGAACACGGGCTCCAGAGACGAGGGCGGCATGTCCCCTACGCCCGCCGCCTTGGCGATCAGACGCACGAGATCGACAACTGGGGCAGGTGCGGGATCGGGCGCGTCGCAGAACAAAGCCCTTCCACAACCTGGAGCACCACAGCGGCCGGCCGCGGGCCGGCTCCACGACAACGGTGTGGAGCACGCCGGGCACGTCCTAACCATCCGGCACTCATGGCGTGGGCAAGCCACCCAGGCCGCCAGGCCCCATGCGGCGGGGACGACACCGCCATCCTCCTCAAGGCAGGCCAGACACACTGCAGGTTCATGAAAACGCAGCATGCGCCGACGCAGGTCCGGATGGCCGGGGACGATGAAGAGGCCGTCCCGGGGGCCAGCCCAGCGTTCGGCAAGCCGGATCGACACCGATTCCGGCGGTGTGCCGGTCAGGGCGGCGACCCTCGCAACGACCTTGTCCCGGCCATGGTTCCGAATGCCGCCGCCGAGGCCAGCGGCCTTGAGGATGGCCTGTGGCCCGGGAAGGATGTTGCGGGCGGAGAGGCGGAGGAGCCACTCCAGAAAACCTTCCTGCGGCAGGGGAGGCGAGCGCACAACAAGCCTGCCTGTCGGCGGGTTCGCCAGGACGTCGGGCGGGTCCGCCGCGGGGGCGGGTGGCGCCCCGGCGTGCCCCGGGCTCCTGGTTCCCCTCCGCAACAGCGTCATGAGGCGTCCCCACCGATGCGCCGGAGCACCCGCCCGAGGTCCACCGCGTCGACATCGTCGCGACGCCAGACGGCGGAGATCCCCTTACGCGGATCCGAAGCCACGACCGGCGAGACGCCGGCGGCGGCCAACCCCTTCACGACCATGCGGGTGCTGGTCCGGTGCTGGGCCGCCAAGGCGCGGGCCATCACGAAGCCACGCCGGAACCGGGCAACGGACGATGCGCTGACGCTGCGCCTGGCCAGCGTGTCCGCGTTCCGGGTGCCAGCGCTGAGGCAGCCGGCACGAACCAGCACCGGGATCATGCGCACCGACACGCCGAGTCCCTTGGCGGCCCGCCGGACGTCAAGGCTGACTCCGCCGGCCGGGTCCGCCCGCTGCCCCAACAAGTCGGAGCGTGAGACCATCAGCCGGCCGAGGCGTCCGCGCGAGCCGGAGAGGCCGTCAGGCGCCGCGAACACGGGCAGGATCCCGGAGATGATCCGCCTGACGACCTCGACGAGGCTGAACGCCCGCATGCCCGCCACCTCCGACAGGCTGACCGCATGGGTGCGGGGCGGCGCCGCGCGGTCAGCCTGGGCGGCCTGATGGAGCTGGTCCACAAAGGCGGCGAGGTCGGCCGGAGCGAACCGATACTCGTGGGCGGGCGTGCCCCGGCCGCGCCTGCCATGCAGGAGCCCAGCCGCCCGAAGGCGCTCGACCTGATACGACGTCAGGCCCAGCTCGGATGCGGCCTGGGCCGCCGACAGGGATCCAGACCGCTGTGCGGTCAGGGCCGTCAACGACGCTGCGTCGACGAGATGCGCCTGACGCCGGCCCATGCGACGGCTTTCACCCTTGAGTTCCCCCGCCGCGATTATCCGGGCCACCGCCGCGACGCTGACGCCAAGCGCCCGGGCTGCGGCCACGCCGCTCACGGTTGAGGCTCCGGCCGGCCCGTGATGATCCGGCGGGACGCTGAAAAACGACCACGGCTTCAGCGTCGGGCCGGGAATGGACCGGGCGACGTGGCGCCGGGCGAGTTCCAGGACGGCCTCGAAGCGCGGCTGATCGAGGGCGGAGCGCAGGCGAACCAGCAGCGACCCGAATTCCGCCGCAAGGCCGACCCGGGCATCCGGGGCGCGCCGGTGTCGTTCGAGGTAGTCGATGAACCCGCCCGGCCAGTCGAGGAGAACCGTTGCGGCGCGTTCGGTCACGGTGAGCATGTCGTCCATGCGCGGCTTGGCGATGTAGCCGGACCGCCACCCGCGTCCGCCGGCCTCCATGTCCCTCGCTCCGAAGAAGCGGACCAGGTGGACCGCCGCGTCCAACTCGCGCAGGGGCACCGCACGGCCAGGCGGGTTTGCGCCCCGAGCCAAGGCATCAAGCCAAGCGGCGAGGGCCAAGGCCGGAGGAGGTGCCGGGACGGGCTCCGCAAGCACCGGCCCGCCGCACCAGAGGCACCGGGTGCGCCCGGCCGGGAGGCCAGGGCCAAGCAGCGGGAACGCGGAGCCGCAGGCGGTGCAGCCGTCCCGCAGCAGGCAGCCATGGCGCAGGCAGACCGCGATCCCGAACAGGTCCCAGGTCCGGCGCGCCGGCCGCCCATCCGCATGGCAGGCCGGGCACACCTTGCCCCGCGCCAGCGTCAGGCCCCGCGGGCTCACACCGGATGGCACATCGCCGAAGCGGACACGGTCCGGGGCGCCGGGCAGGGGCCAGTAGGCCGTTGCGGCCAGCGTGTCGGCGTCCACCGCCCCGTCGAGCATGGCCACCATGCGTGTCAGATCGCATGGCGTCGTGAGGAACACCCGCGACAGCCCGGCACCGCGGATGAGCCAGCGCGGGTCGTGGTAGCCGTTCAGCGCCGCCAGGCGGGACACGAACTGGTGAAGTCCCTCCTCCGGATCCGGAGCGGTCCGGACGACCAGGCATCCGGCCGTGTGGGTGTGGTGAGCCGGCATCCGTACTCAGCTCCTCTTCGTCAGGGCGGCCATGACGGCAAGATTGCGCTCGGACTTGCGTCCACCCCCGCCCCGCTTCGGCGCCTGTCCACCCCGCGGTTGGGGACGAGCCCTTGGCACGGGCACATCGTCCTGGGGCAGGGGCGGCGGGAGTTCGCCCTTCCACGCCTTGCCGAAGGGATTGACGAGCCTCTCAAGCGCCTTGTCCTTGCGGAAGGCGCGGTCGAACGCCTTCTCCAGCACGGCGAACGTGATCTCCTTGTCCTTCTTCTCGCGCATGATGACGCGCATCGCCATGGCCAACAGCTTCTTCAGCCGGCCGATCACGCCGCGGCTGGCGTAGTAGAAGCGCTTCGCGGTGGTGTAGTCCCCAATGTCGATCTCCCCCGCGAAAGGGAAGGGGCTCTCGCGTTGGAAGGCAGCAAGCAGGCCGTAGAAGAAAAGGCGGCTCTCCGGCTCCTCGTCGTCGGCCTCCTCGTCCGGGACGTCCTTCGGCGGAATGTCCCGGCCCCATTCGTAGGGCGGCATCGGGATGTCGTTGTCCCAGCGGCGGTCGAACTGCCCATCCTGTTCGACCAGCAGCCGCATCCGGGGCAGGCCGAGGAAGATGAAGCTGATGCCGGTGTTGCCATGGCGCGACTTGATCCAGTCGATCAGGTCCGCCGCGGTCAGCGCGCCGTTGCGGTCGACGGCGCGCTGCGCCTCGTCGATCAGCACTCCCTTGGTGCCGCAAGCCCTCAGGTACAGGTCGACACGGTCCTCCAGATCCTCCCGCTTGCCCTTGTTCCAGAGCGGGTCGCCGAGGGCCTTGAGCATCGCCTTCGCCACCGGGATCACCCGCGGCCGCGACGGCATCTCCAGGGCCAGGAGCGGCACGTCGTCGACGGTCAGCTCCTCCCCGGAGGCCAGCACCGTCCGGCGTCCGTCCTTCGTCACGGGGTATCTTTCCACCAGCTTCCCGAACAGGGTCGACTTGCCGATGCCGGTGACGCCGCTGATCATCACGCACGGAACCTCGGCGGCGGAGCCGTGGAGGCTTAGAACGTCCTCGACCTCGACCATGATGTCGTCGAACAGGGGGTGCTCGACGAAGACGCTTTGCATGACGGCCCACGGATTGGACGGGGTCGGGACAGGGACAACGGCATTCATGGGGGGTACCTTTCGTGGGTGCGGTTGGTGCCGGGCTCAGCCGCGGCCAATGGAGCGGTTGGTCTTGAAGGTTGGGATGGCGCGCCGCGGCCGGACGGGGGCCGCGCCCGGGGCCTCCGAGGCCGGTGCCGCGGCTGCCGGCGCGGGGCCGCCGATCTGCTTGACGGGCGGCACGGCGACGGGCTGCGGCGGGGGCAGGAGCGGATTGAGCGGCAGGCCGGCGAAGGGACCCGTCAGCCGCGGCAGATTTCCGCCCGCATCGAGATTGGCGATGATGTGCTGCGAGCCGACACCCATCGCGCGCGCGATCAGGGTGTTCGTCCGGATGCTCAGCGCGTCGGGCAGGGCATGCGCGATCAGATCCTGCAGGTGGAGGCGCGACTCGATGAGCGCCTCCAGCGACTTCCGGCCGGACAGGCGGTCGGCGTGCCGCAGATACAGCTTGTGGCAGTGGAGTTCGAGGCCCTCCGCGTAGTCGCCGTACCCCATTTCCCGCGCCGTCGCCGGGATCCACATCTCCACCTTCGGGTCCCAGACGTGGATCTTGCCAAGGTTGAGCGGGTTCACCTTGACCCTCACCTTCAGCGAGTGGCCGTTGCGGTCGCGCACGCGGCTGAGGCCCTCGGAGTAATAGCGGATGTTCTCGTAGACGACGCCGCGGTGGTCGAGGAGCTGGCCCTCCCGGACGATGCCGAACATGAGGTCGAGATCGGTGCCGTCTTCCGGGAACTCAGGGTCGACCTGGGCCGTGCCGGCGCTCCAGCGCTGGTCGGGCGAGAGGCGCGTTCCCGGCGTCGGCTTCTGGTGGTAAACCTCCAGCAGCCAGCAATGCAGGATGTAGAACAGGTGCCGGAAGCCCATGACGGCGTTCCGCGTGGGGTCGTAGTCCTGGCCGTCGATCTCGTCCCTGGCGGCGAGCACGAAGCCGTTCATCTCCTGGAGCCACTGCGTGTTGGCGACCTGGAAGGCGCCCTCGACCTCCGACTTGGTCCAGGGCATGCGGGCCGGGGTGAAGTCGTAGGGAATGTCGAGGTTGCCGGCGATGGTCTGGATGGTCCTGCCGTGGGCCTGAAGGCTGTTGTCGAAGGTCATGTGCCGCGGCAGGCCGGAGAAGCGCCAGGGGGGAAGGCCCGGGTACTCCTTCGCCACATAGCTCTTCATCGAGGCGGCATGCCGGAGCGTGCTGCCGATCACCAGGTCGCCCGGCGGCTCGAACCCCAGGTAGACCCCGATGATCGCGCCCGTGTACACGTCGACCAGCCAGGCCAGCCACGGGCGTCCGAGCGGGATGCCCAGGATCTCGTCGATCACGAAGATCGGCAGCCGCGTCTCATCGAATTGCACAAGGTCGAGGGCGTGCTCCGGATCGACGCTCGGCCGCGGGAAGCGGTGCATCTGCCGCGCTCTCACAAGACCGTACTTGGCGATGTCGCGCAGGCGGGCGTCGAACTCGTTCCAGTGATTGTAGAACGTGGTCTTCTCGGGCATGCGCAGCGTCTCGCCCGGGTGCCTGAGGCGCTCGGCCTTGACCCGCTTCAGGACCCTGCCCATGATGGAGGCCATCACGGGATGGACCTTCCCTCCCGGCTGGTTCCGGTGGCGCGCCGCCTCGATCTCGGCCGCCATCTCCTCCTTCATGATCCTCGCCACCAAGGGATGCAGCTGCTTGCGGTTGCCGCGCTGGTCATGGTCGCCGCCGAGGTCGCGGTGCTCGTCGTAGGCACGGTAAATCGCGCACCACCGGTAGTAGGTGGCCTGGCTGACGGTTTGCTCCTTCCCGAGATGCTCCAGCCCAAGCGTGCGGCCGAGTTCGTCCAGCAGCGCCTGCAGCACCGTGGTTCCGGTGGCCGCGCCGTTCACGATCACCTTCGCCGTCTTGGTGCCCGGAGCGGTGCGTTCGTCGACCGTGCGGATCACGGCCCGGCGGAAGGCCACGCGCTTCTGCTTCGCCGGGTCCATGTCGCTCAGCGGCACGCCGTGCCGGCGACGGCGCTCCCGGCGCTTGTCCTCGGTGTCCTCGTCCCGGTCCCCGTCGAAGCGCAGGTCCCCCTCGTCATAGAGGTGTTCGAGCTCGGTGCGCGGCTTGTCCGTTCTGACGCCGTTCTTGGTGTTCTTGAGCTCCCAGTGCTCCACGCCTTCCTTGGGGAAGGACGCCACCATCTGGTACCGCGTCCGGCCGATGTAAATGTGGACGCCGACGGCAAAGCTGTGGCGGGCCATGTCATTCCTCCCCGTCGACCGAACCGAGCCAAGTCATCAGACCGCGCCCCAGGCGCACCGGGGTGGCGGGACCGAGCGGAGGGCCATCGAGGTCGACGGCCAGAAAGCCGCGGCGGCAGAGCGCGTAGACGTGCTTGCCCTCCAGCGCCGGGAAGCGCGTGAGGATCTCCGCGATGGTCAGGCAGCCAGCGTCGCGCAGGGCAGCGGCGAGCCCATCGCGCAGGTCCGTCTGCGGCACCGGCGCGAGGCGGTGCCGCCAGATCAGGGTGAGGTTGGGCCAGCGCGGCTTGCGGTGCAGGTGGCGCTCGGTGACGACCCTGAAGGAGTAGCCAAGGCTGTTCAGCGCCGCGCCGATCTCGGGCCAGCGGGCCTCGTTCTCCTCGCGCGCGGCGTCCTCCTCCGGCTTGACCTCCTCGAACACCCAGTCGGGCCGCAGGACGAGGCAGTCCGGCCGGTGGAACCGCACCGCGCCGCTCCGGTCGAGGTACTGGAGACGGATGGGCTGCTCGACGAACATCAGGACCGAGGGATCAAGCTCGTGGTGCAGGAAATTGTCATGCTCCGAGCTGGATGCCGCCCGCAGCGTGCGTCGCGTCTTGAGGCTGTGGAACCGGCTCCGGCGGCCGCGCTGGGAGCTGCGGGGCGAGCGTCCGATGGCCATCTCCGGGACGGCTTCGAGGCCGAAGGCGAGGGCAGGATGGCGGTGGGTGATCCGGACGCCCGAGAGCGGCTCGGCCGGTCCTGCGGCGGCGGGCCAGTCCCGCGCGACCGGTTCGGGGTCATCGGGCGTCAGCGGCTCGGGAACCGGACTGGCGAGCCTGGCGCGGAAGTATGCCGCCAGGTCTCCGGTGTGGTCCGAGCCTGCCGTCGCGGCGGCAGGCTTCGGGAATGCGGGCAGCGTCAACGGGGTCTGCTCGCGGTTGGCGGCGCGGGCCGCAAGAATGGATTGGGCGGGCGTCATGCGCATCGCGGGGTTCCTTGATGCCGCGCGCCACCGGGGCGACGCGGCCGCTGGAGAGGGTGAGGTTGAGGGGAGGAGCGCCTCCGGCGTCGGTGCCGACCGGTGCTCAGCCCGGGCGGGAGCGCCTCGCCTTTCGGATTTCGACGACGACGGACTTCTGTGCTCCGCACAGGCCCCATTCGCACTCGAATGCGGACATCTTGCCGTCGTCGGCATCTTCGGCGGGAGGCGGCTCGCCGTAGTCGGTCGGTCCGATGGCGTCGACCGCCGCCGCGGCATGCCCGGCATCGAGACCGGCATCCACGAGAACGGCGATGTGCCGGCGGCGGCGGGCTGCCGCGGTGGCATCGTCGACAAAGGCATCGCCAAGTGAAGGAGGAGCGGAGCCGACGCATGCGTGAAGCTCACGATAGTCGCGATAGCCGAGCATCTCGGCGACGAGGTCCAGGCAGGCGAAAAGCGGCAGGTCGTAGCCGAGCGCGGCGACGAACTTCTTCAGCTTCTTGGCGTGCAGCTTCGGACGCGTGGTGGTGATCAGGTTGAAGCGCATGGGATGATCCATCGGATGAACAGGGCGGGGGCCGAGGGCCCGCGAGGATGGGAGACGTCGCCGCCAGATCAGAGGGGGTGACCAGCGTCCGGTTTGACGGGCTGTCCCGGAGTTGGATCCGGCCCGGGCGCCGCCCTCCCGCCACCCTGCCCGAGCTCCTGCGCGAGGGCCCTGAACTTCGCGCGCCGCGCCAGCGTGCTCTGCACGGCGACGGTGGTCATGGCGGCATAGATCTGGTCGGTGCAGCGCAACCGCCCGACATAGCCCGTGGGGCGGTGCCGCACGACGATGAAGCGGAGGTCGGTCGGGTCGAAGATCACCTCCACTTCCCTGAGTTCGTCGCCGATCTCCGCGCGCAGGCGGTCGAGCCCCGCCCCGGTGTAGTTGAGGTCCAGGAATTCCACGCGTCCGCCTTGCACAGGGGCGGTCGCCACAGGATGTGTGGCCATGGTCAGGCTCCTTGTCTGTCCTTGGGTTGGATGGGTGGTTGTCGATCCGGGGCGGCTTGAGCCGCCCCCGGGCCGTTTCGGCCGGGTTTCGGTGCGGCTCACCCTTTGGGCCCGTTGCCCCTGTCACGGCACCCTTGGCACGCCGCGATCCGCATCCACCGCCCCGATGGCTCCTGCACCGCGATGCAGGACGGATCGGACGGATCGACCCGCACAAGGATCGTATCGGCGCCTGCCGCCCGAAGCGCCGCCAAGCCCGGGTCCTGGTACCGGCGCCCGCCAACATGGATTCCGGTGGCCGTGAGCCGTCGGATCAAAAGCCACGCCTTTGCCGTCGCCGCCGGATCCGCCGGTGGCTCGTCCGACAACACCGTCCGCCCTTGTTCAGCGGGCATGAGGCACGGCCGGCCGTGGCCGGAAATGCGGACCAGTCGGGTCTTGGGCTGCTCAGACGAAGGATCGCCCGCGAACTGGAGTCCACGCTTCAGGTAGCGCCGCACGGTTTCCCGGCTCGGCACCGTCAGCTCCCTTCGCGAGTTGCGCGAGGCGGCGCAGACCTGGAGGCGGACCTGCTGCCAGACCTGGTCGATGGTGGTTCCCCGGGGGGCCGCCCGGTAGGAGAGCACGGCCTCTGTGAGAATGGTCTCGACCACGGGCGAGAAACGCCGCCGGGCGCGGTTCCTCGTCCGGGCGACCAGTTCGGTGTTCTGACCTTCTTCGCTCTCGCGAAGGCGGCGGACCCACCGTTCCAGCGTCGACCGGTGGGGCAGGGACGATCCGGGCTGGCCCTCAGGCTGCGCGACGGCCGGAACGGGGTGTCCGGACGCATGGGCCAGGGCCCTGGCCAGCCGCTCGCGGGCGGCCTTTTCCGCTGAGTAGTCCGGCGCGGCGCTCCGGCCGGTCAGCCGGGGCGCCGGAGCGTCGCCGGTCAGGGGCAAACCGATGTCTGCCACGGGCCCGTCCGTCGGACGCACGGGGGGACGGGATCTGCGGCGGTGGCCGGCAGCCCCGTCTTCCCTGGTTGGCAAGGGCTTCTTAAACTTTGCCATGGTACGGCTCCTTTGCGGTGCGCTTGGTTGCGCGGGATGGCACGGGCGCTCGGGGCGCCCGCTCTTGCACTTTGCCGCTGGAGCTGTCAGAAAGACGCTGCGCCCCCAAAGGCGCAGGCCGACCTTCTCCCGACAGCCGTCATCGGGCTGGGAAGTCGAGCTCCTTGCGGTGGACCTTGGCAGGGACGGTACGGGGCGCCTGGAAAACACACCGGCCCGACCCTTGGGGTCCTGCAGTTTCAGAAGCGCGTGGCCACGGATGGCCGCGCGCTTTCTGTTTTGGGTTCGGCTCAGGCGGTTGCCATTGCCGGTCCCGCACCGGAAACCCGGCCGCGGACGACCTTGCCCGAACAGGCGGCTCGGCCGTTGGGGGCCGGGCGGATCGTCCGGGGGCGGATCCCGGATTGGACGCCCTGGCCGGGAACGGAGGCCAAGGGCATCTGGTGGACGGGGCCATGCCGGGCCCGGTCGCAGTGGGGGAAGGGTGGGGCTGTTGCGAAGATGCCGCCCGGCCCATCGAACGCAGGCAGAGGGGATAGGCGCCCTGGCGGGGAGGCGGCGCCGTGGCCGGCTCGACGAGCCGACGCCACGATCATGACGACCGATGGGCCGGCCGTTAGGCCTGGCGGATGCGCCCCAGCGGGAGCGGTGTCGATTTCGGTTTTCGCAGCATCCGCACAGCTAAGCCTAAGCGCGGCCGTGGAGCAACATCTTTCCTCCGACATGGTTGATGACTGGTTAACCGGGCGGACACGGCGCGCCGGCAGAGCCGGTGGCCGGCCCTTGCGGAGACTTGGCCGCCAGGACGGCCGCGGGCTTGCAAACATGGGCAGACCTCCTTGGGTTTCGGCAGCCTCGCGTCGCAACTAGCGGCGGAAGCCTGGGCCGCCCATGCGTGCTGGCCACCGCCCGCCGTTGCGGCGCATGGTTTGCCTGAGCGAGCCCAGGTGAGTCAACAGGATTATTGGAGGCTTACTTCATGAAGCTGCCTGTCGACTTTGGCCATGTCCACGGGCAAGAAGCAAACGCAAGAAGTAGTGCTGTAATCCTTGCCTTATCCTTGGTGGGAAAGGATTGAATACTTGATTCTTTGCCGGATCTTCAGGGCTGGAGCTTGATTTTCCAATCTCCGCAACGGCTTAGGGATATCCTTCGCAAAAGCTTGTATCGAACGATGTGCACAAGGATTCAATCCACGCTCCTTTCTCCGGCGGGCGCGTCACGGGGTTCGGCAGCCGGGCCCCTGTCAGCCTGGGCGGAGGCGCGGCGACCGGCAATTATACCATTGGTATAAACAAAAAGCGAGGCAAATCGAGGCCGCCGCGTCAAGCCTGGCCATCTCGGTTAACGCCTCCGGGCCGAATCACAATCGGGACGGTTCATGCAAGCATGCCAAGCCACCCGGTCCCGTCCATCCTCGCGCGCGAGACACCGAGCTGGCAGGCCCAGGCTCACGCGGCCGGTGGCAAGGACGCCTTGCGCGGCCTTCCCCGCGGACGCGGCGCCTGCTGCCCCCCTCCTTCAGCCTCGGCTCCGTCAGCGTCCGATCCTGCGCCTCGTTCCCGTCTTTCCGGCGAGCGGGACTGCCGCTCGAACTCCGGCCGATCCATCTCCGTGACGACGCCAGTGCAGCCGTCGCCCTTGAGGAAGCGGGCACCGCCAGCCTCCAGCGCCGCGCGCAGCTTTGCGACGGACTTCGCTGCGATCCTGCGGAAGCCGTTCTCAAAATCATTGATGTAAAGTTTCGAGACGCCCGCCGCCTCCGCGAGCTGCCGCTGCGAAAGCCCGAGCATCGTCCTGGCCGCCTGGCACAGCTCCCCCGGAATAGGCTCGTCGGCCGGGAAGCCGTTAACCATCAGCGCTTCGAGCGCAGGCGGCCGGGCAGGATTGTCTTGAAAAATTCGTATACCAATGGTATAGTTCCATTTCTTCGTCGCTCCTGCCGTTCCATCTCCTCCGGACGTCGCCCCCACGTCCGGCCCTTGGTGCCGGCCCTGTTTGAGGGAGAGTTTTTCCGCCATGATCCCCGCCTTTGTCGCCGTCGATGGGCGCTCCGTCAGCACCCACGCGGCCTTGCTTGCTGCCTGTGGCCTCGGCATCGCCGCAAACCGACCCGTGACCCTGGTCCGGATCACGGGAGCGGCCGAGGCGGCGCTCCCGAGTCCGGAAACGATGCCAGATGCCGTCCGCGTCGTCGAGCATCCGCTCGCTGCGGCAGGACACCGTCCAGCCGTCGACCGGGCCATTGCCGCCGCCGAGGGCGACGGCCGGGCCGTCGTGCTCGACATGCCACTCGCCGAGCTCACCGACTGGGCCGGGCCGGCGCGCGCGCGAGTGCTGCCGGTCGTTCCCGTCGGCCCGGCCCCGCTGGACGAGCACCTCGTCGCCTCGGCCCTCCACGACTTGGCGGCCGGCATGGGTCCGCGGGAGCCTGGGTCCCGGCAGGGCATGGACGGGGGGCCGCAGGCCGCACGCCCTGTGCCGTGGCTGCTGGGATGCGGGCGCTCCGGCGGCGGACCCGCCCTGGCCGGCTTCACCGAGACCATGCAGGCGCTCCTCACCGCCGACGCCGGACCCGTGCCGGCCCGCGTCCTGCCCCTCACGCTGCCGCTGCTGAGCCGGGGCGAGGCGGCCTCGCTGCTGGCCGGACAGCCCCGGCCCTGGTTGTTGCGCTCGGGCGTGCTCCTCACCGCCGCCCTGCGCGCCGTCGCCGCGGCCCCCTCCGCGCCGGACATCGACCCTGCGGCCTTCGCCGAGATCCTGGGGGCGGGCGATCCGACGCGGATCACGGCGGACGAGCGCGACGAGCCGGAGCGGCTGCGCGACCTTGCGGACGCGCTCCAGGCGATCCGCGACGGGAACCCGCCCACGCCGGAGGAACTCGCCACGGCGCCGGTGCTCGATGATTGGGTGCGGACGACCCGGCCCGTCCGCATCCTGGAGGGCCGATCCTATGGCCATCCCAGCATTCCTTCCGGACGGCTGGTCCGGACCTCGGAGGTATACGCCACCGACGGCCGCACCTACGCCCGCACGCTTTCGCGCCTGTACAGGCTCGGGACCCCGGCCCAGGACGGGTCCGCTGCCGCTTCGGTGCACTGAGTCGATCCCGACCATCACCCCGCCAGCCATCAGACACCGAACCCGGGACCAGGCCCGGGCAGCCGACGGAGCAACCATGCCGCCCATCGTCAAGCGCCCCCAGCACATCAGGCCGGCCGTCCCCCGGCCGCGCAAAGTCTCGCCCCCCGGTGGAGCCCGCGCCGGTCGGCGGCCGCGACGGGGCGGCCGGCAACGGCACGTGACGGCCACGGAGCGGCAGGCCCTGGCTTTCTGGCGCACCCTGGCCCCGGAGGAGATCGGGGCCGGGCGCCGGCGCGTGCTGGAACGGGTGCTCGCCCTGAACGGCCCCGCGTCCGTTGGCAGCCGGCGCCTGCATGCGCGGGCCAACTCGGCGCTCGTGATCGGAGCCGCGGTCGATCTCCTGCTGCGCCGCGGCGCGCTCGACAGCCGCTACGCCGACTTCGTCATGAGCTGCCTTCTCGCGCACGGGCTGCAAGGCGATGCGGCCTCGCCGTTCATTCTGGCCCACGCGCTGTCGCGCCTGGCCCGCCAGTCGGAGCGGCATGCGGCGTGCCTCGACCTGTCTGTCCGGTGGCGGCAATGGAGCCGCCGTCCCGCACCCGGCCCGCTGACGGACCCGCCGCAGCCACCGGCCTAGCCGACCTGCCAATGTCCCTAACCCCAGCCCTGGGAGGATTGCTTGCGACTTTGGATCTTGTCCGACCTTCACCGGGACGTCGGGCCCGCATGGGCTCCTGCCACCATCCCGCAGGCTGACGTGGCCGTGATCGCCGGCGACATCGGCGAAGGACTCGTGGACAGCATCGCCTGGGCGGGCGAGACGATACGGCCGCACATGCCCGTGCTGATGGTGGCGGGCAACCATGAGTTCTACCGCAGCGAACTGCCGGCGGAGCTGGCCAGAGGCCGGGCCGCGGCGGCCGAGCGCGGCATCCACCTCCTGGAGAACGACAGCGTCGTGATCGGGCGGGTGGGCATCACGGGTTGCACCCTGTGGACGGACTATGCCCTCGACGGTGCCGTACTGCGGCCGCTGGCGATGGAGTCCGCGCGCCGTGGCATGAACGACCACCGACGGATCGCCTGGGCGACCAAGCCCCAGTGGCGACGCTTCCGACCGGAGGAGGCCGCCGCCCTTCATGCGGCCTCGCGGGCCTATCTCAGGGAGGTCCTGCTTGGCGACCTGCGCGTGGCGGACGACCTCGTATCGCGTGTGGTGATCACGCACCATGCTCCGAGCCGGCGGTCGGTGGCGCCACAGTTCGCCAAGAGCGCCCTGAACCCGGCATACGCATCCGATCTGGAGCCGCTCATCGAGGCGGCGGCGCCGACCCTGTGGGTCCATGGCCATATGCATGCGAGCGTCGACTACCGGATCGGCGGCACGCGGGTCGTGTGCAATCCAAAGGGATACGGAACCGAAAACAGCAAATTCGACCCGGCGCTCGTCGTGGAGGTCGCCTCATAGGCTGGGGCCCGCCTCAATCAGAGGCACCGAATTCGCCCATCCGCGTCCCTGTTGGACTGCGGATCCGTCTACCCGACACCAAGGCTGCCCCATGTCACGTATCAAGCCCGCGCTGGCACGATCCATCGTGCTTCGGGCGTTTCCCCGGGTCCTCCGGACGGCTCTCGACGCCGACGGCATCCACGGCGAGCCCGCGAAGCAGCTCATTGTCGATGCCCGCGCGCTCGGCGCCGGTCTTGGCGCGACGGTCCAGCGCTGCCTCGACGCCGCCGTTGGAACGCTCCGCCTGCCGGCGGACATCCCGCTGGCAGGCACCTGCTCCATGCTCGATGAGGTTGCCGCCCTCACCGACCGGCCCGCGGCGCGGGAGGTGGCAGACGCCTTGCTCATGCTCCTCGGCCCCGCGGGTGAACGGGACATCGCCATGCGCCTCGCCTTGGCGGTCTGGCGCGACGCGGAGCGGCTCGACGAGGTCGGAACGGCCCTTGCGCGGCTGAGCCTCCTCCTGGCATCCGAGGGAGACCAGGAGGAGGCGCCGAACCCGTTCGATGACCTTCTTGCCCAGGTCGACGATCCTGAGATGGGCGCCACCTTCCCGGCGAGTGCGGCCGTCCGGACGGATGCTGCCCAGCAATGGCGCCAAGCGCTCGGCGCGGCCTACAACGGGCTCAAGAAGGACGTCGCCTGCTTGGGCACAGGGTTGTCAGTCATGGCTGTCGGACGCGTGCCGGAGGCCTATGCCTACGAAACACTGGCGACCGTGGCCCTCAAGGCCGGCCGCCTCGTCCTCGGACCGGTCGAGCGCCTTGCGGTGGCGGAGGAACGCCGCCGCGTCGCGGAGCGCAAGGCGGCCCTCGCCCGCCGCAAAGAGCAGGAAAAGAGCACGCAGACACCGGCGTCCCAGCCGGACGCGGCACCGGCCGACGCTCCGCCTCCAGAGGGCCATGTGATTGTCTGCCGGTCCGCAGGCGAAACAGGAAGCAGCCGGGGCAGGGAGGCTTGGCGCGGCTACGAGCATGTCATCGGCGCTGCGTTGCCCCTGGTCGCCACCCCCGACCTGCCGGCGGTCCGCCGGACCCTGCTCCGTGAGTTCCCGCAGGCTGAGGCTGTCATCGACCAAACATTGCGGTGGCTTGTGGGCCGCCCTTATGTGCATCTTGGACACCTTCTGGTCGAAGGGGCGCCGGGGTCGGGGAAAAGCCGTTTCGTGAGGCGTCTCGGCGAGGCCTTGGGCATGGGTGTCTTCCGCGTGGATGGATCCAACGACGGAGGCGGCTCGTTCGGCGGCACCGAACGGCGGTGGTATTCGACCGAGCCGTGCCGCCCCTTCATGGCCATCGCCCGGTTCCAGCAAGCGAATCCGCTGCTGCTTGTGGACGAGGTCGACAAGGCGCCGACCCGCTCGGATTACGGCCGGCTGTGGGACTCCATGCTGCAGGCGATGGAGCCGGAGACGGCGGCCCGCTTTCCCGACCCTTGCCTGCAGGCGGACCTCGACTTGTCTTGGGTGTCCATGATCTGCACCGCGAACGAAGTCTGGCGTCTCCCTAGTCCCCTGCTCGACCGCTTCCGCGCCGTCCTGTTCTTTCCCGAGCCGGGTCCCGAGCACCTGGACGCCCTTCTGCCCGCCCTGGTCGAGGACATCGCCCGCGAGCGGGGACTGGATGCGCGCTACTTTCCGCCCTTGGACGGCATCGAACGGGATGCCCTCCGCACGCGCTGGCAGGGTGGCTCCGTGCGCAGGCTTCGGCGCATGGTCGACGCGGTCCTGCGGGTCCGAGAACACGCCAGCCTTGCAAGGCCGCAGTGACGCTTTCCCTCCCTTGATCCCGACCGGCTGAACTCCTGCGGCCCAAAGCCCAATGGCGGAGACCTCGCGAGAATGACTGACGCACCTCGGACCACGCCGAAGCCAAGAACCATTCCTCCGCTCCCGAAATCCACTCCCGGCACGCCGACCGCTCCCCTGCGCCGGCCCACCCACGACGCCTCCCGCGGGCGCGCGGCCGCCAGGTCGGCACCGGCGCGTCCCAAGGCCGCGCCGGATTGCGGCATGCGGTTCTGGATCATGTCCGACCTGCACGTTGATGACGGACGCCTCCCGCCCTTCACGCTGCCGGACCATCTGCCGGACTGCGATGCAGTCCTGATCGCGGGCGGCGTGGCCTCGGATCTGGAGGAGGCGCTGCGGTGGGTCGACCGCTCCTTGCGCAGCCGTTGCCGCGATCACCCCATCCTCATGGTCCCAGGCAACGAGGAGTACTGGAACGGGCGCCCGATGGCCGAGACCTTGGCCCGCGGTCGCGAGTTCGCGCGCAACACTGGCATCACGCTGCTCTCGGACGAAACCGCCAGCCTCGTCGACAGGCAGGGGCGGGGCGTGCACGTCGTCGGTGCAACGCTGTGGACCGATTGGGGCCTCAATGGCGCCGACCGGGCCACCGTTGCACGTGGCTTTGCGCGCGGCTCGTGGCCAGATTGTCAGCGCATCATCCTGACGCAACAACGGTCTTGGTCACCGCACGTGGCCGCCGGCGCGCACGCGCGGTCACGTGCCTACATTGAAGACGTCCTCGGCAGCATCGTCTGCCAGGAGCACGGCATTCGCCCGTCCCCGGAGTCGATGATCACCGGCGTGCGACCGGGCGACCGGGCCGTCGTGCTGACCCATCACGCCCCATCCCGACGCTCCCTGCCTGACGACTGGATCGGCTGGTGCTCCACCGAGCGCTGGCTGCCCACAGCCCATGCGTCCGATCTAGAGCCGATCATGCAGAGCTGGGGCGCTCCCGCCCTGTGGGTCCACGGACACGTGGCGGGAGCCGTCGACTACCGGGTCGGGAAAACCCGTGTCGTGAGCAATCCCGGTGGCACCGGGCACACCGACGCTCCCAGCCCGGGGCTCATCGTCGAGGTCTGAGCCGCTCGCCCCACCTGCACCTGCCCGGTCGCCTTTCCTTCAACGGCCACTTCGTCACCCCTGACACCGCTGTCGTTCACCATGGAGTCCACGATGCAGCACGACCGCCTGATCTGCCTCGACATCGAAACCGTTCCGGACCGCGATCTCATTCCTGCGGACTGGCCCGCCGACAAGTTCCCAAAACCGATCTGGCACCGCATCGTCGCGATCTCGGTGGTGGAGGCAAGGATCGAGCGCGACGAAGGCACGGAGCAGGAGCGCTACGTCGTCGAGTGCTGCCGCTCGGGTGGACGCCCCGACTGGAACGAGCGGCGCATCCTCACCGCGTTCTGGCGCCACTTCGCGCAACGGAACATGCGCATGGTGACCTGGAACGGGCGGGCCTTCGACATCGCGGTCCTGCAACTGCGCTCCCTGATCCATGGCATCACCGCCGACGCCTGGAGCCAACGCGGCAACAGGTGGAACAACTACGCCCAGCGTTTTGCGCCGGACTGGCATTGCGACCTCATGGAGGTGCTCTCCGACTATGGGGCGAGCGCACGGATGGGCCTGGACGAGGCGGCCCGCGCGATGGGCCTGCCCGGCAAGATCGGCGGTCACGGCTCCGAGGTCGAGGCCATGGTCGAGCGGGGCGACATCGAGCAAGTCAGGGCCTATTGCGAGGGCGATGTCCTGAACTTGTATGCCCTGTACGTTCGCTGGGCATTCCTCACCGGGCGGATCGATGCGGCCGGGCACAACGCCAGCATGGAAAGTCTCGTCAGCTGCCTGGAGGCGGGGAGGGCGGAACGCCCGCACCTGGGCGAGTTTCTCGACCGCTGGCAATCGTCGGATCGTCCTTCCCCGATGCTTGTTGCCGTTCCGGCCGTTGCCGCAACACCCGTGATGCCTGTCCCACTGGCCCGGGGCCTCGCAGCGCTTCGGCGCCGGCAAACCCGTGGTGCTCGGACCCGTCGGCAACCTCTTGGTAACCAAGCAGCGATGTTGTTCGCCTGACCCTCTAGTTTCTAGAGGTATATCAATGATATAATTCTTACATGCTCGAAAAGGGCGTGCCCGTACCAGACGCACTAGGACATCGACCCGACAAAAGAGGGCGGACCAGCGCACCAGGGGGCTGGAGAGGTACCATGATCGTTGCGTTCTTCGCGGACGATACATCCGCATCCCATGCGGCGCTGCTGACCGCCCGTGGCCTTGCCACCGTCGACAGGCCGGCGACGCTGGTCCAGTTCACGCACCCCGGTGCCATCGCACTGAGTGCTCCCTCGACAGCATCATCCGTCCCGGTCGTGCGGATCGATGCAGGAAGCCGCCCGCTCGCTGATCTGCGACGGCTGCTCGACCAGGTGGAGGAGGACGGCGATCTAATCCTGGCCGCTCCGCTGCATCTCATACGCTCGCCGCTGCTGGCTTCTTGCCGCCATCTGCCCGTGCTGCCATGTGGCGCGACATTCATGGGGACCGCCGCGATGAAGAAGGCTGTCCACAGGCTCAGGAACGCTTCCCCGTCGGACCGCGACGTGCCGCATTGGCTTCTTGCCTGTGGCTACCACAACGTTGCGGACACTATCGGAAACGTTCACGATGAACGCACAGCGTCGACGCGGCAGCAGACGACCCGCCTTCTTCCCCTCGCGATGCCCCTCCTGCGCCGGGCCGACACCGCAGCGCTTATGGGGGGATCGCCGGCGCCCTCCATCCTGCGCCATGGGCTTCTGCTGGCCGCCGCCTTGGAAGCCGCCGCCGCCGATCCGTTCGCCGATTGCCTCGACAGGGCAGGACTTGCCGACATGCTGGATCCCGGCCCAGGCCTAGAGGACCGCCGTCTTGGCGAGAAACTGTCAGCGCTCGCGGACATGTTCGAGTTGCTGTCGGACACCCACCAAACCGTTCCCGCCGCAAGGGGAGCATCCCGCCGCCCTGACACGGATCGCGGTCCCACCTTCCTGCCGGCTGGAACGGCTCCAAGGCAAACGGCCCGTTCCAGCCGCCCCGCCCGCCGAACCGCCATCATGCGCGAACTCCATCGGCGCACTCCTCCGTTCACTCTCGCCAACGCCAGGCCGTCGCTGCGGCGTCCCTGACCTTCAAGGTCGCAAAGGTCCAACCACAAGGACGATCACCCATGCCATACGCCGCAAACACCATCCGTGCCCTGGCTGTCACCCCGGAGGTCTCCCGACCACGCCGCAGGGGTGCAGGCTCCCGCGTGGCTCGCCCGGTCGAGACCCCGACGCAGCCCCTCATGCCCTCAGGCAGCGTCGCCGCCACCCGCCGCAGCCCACGGTCGACAGCGACGGCCATGAGGGCGCGCATGCCGGTTAGCCTGCCGGAGTCGTGCCACAGGAGCGCGATTGCCGACACCCGCCAGCCGCACGGTGGCGTTGACACAGGCCAATCCATTGAGGGATTGCTCGACGAGGAGTTCGACGACTTCGGCTGTGACCTTAGCACCCTCCTTCGGCTTGCCAACGGTCCCTGAGGGCACACCACTGCGCCATTGGACCTGCCGATCCCAACGCGGGATCATCCATGCGATTGCGCCACGTGCCGGGCCAGCCCAGGTTCTGCTCACGATCCAGCCTCCTGCCAGAGGGAGCAGTGTGTGAGGCAAGGTTAGTTCACATGTGGGTTGAGGACTTGGCTCCGGGAACAGATGACAAGGGATGTAGAACCCCGAGTCATTGACACATAGAGGTGGCGGGCATCGAGCTCATCCGCATCCAGGATCACGGCGACCTCGCCCTCCAGCCCCTTGAGTAGCAGATTGCTGCCAACGGCACGCCGCGGAAGCGCACGACCCAGGAGCCGGCTCTGCTCCCGGACATGGACGGCAGCGTCGTGGAACGAAAGTGATCCGCCGGAGGCATGGCACATTTGAAGGGCCTTGAGGCACGCCCGCATCATGCTGGACCGGTAGGTGATCACGCCTGGGGTCTTGCCGATCTCCACCAGCACGTCGGCCACACCGCTGTACGAGGGTGCGGCGACGAAGTTCAAGCCGGCCTGCTCCGCCGCGCTCGCCGCGAGACGCGCCGTTCCCCGTCGTAGGGAGTCCACCCGACGGATGTAGTCGGCTGCGCCGACGTTCGACATGACGGACTGGGCGAAGGTGGCCACGACGTCGAGGGCGTCGGCATGATGGAGGTTCAGCCTGCCCGCGAACTGGGTGAGATCCTTTAGGTCCACGGCCTCAATGGCCTGGGCTCCGGGCGTACGCCGCGCGATGTCCTGCTGAGCGGCGGGTTTGGTGCTGTAGCCGATCACGAGGACCCTGTCTTCCGCGGACAACCCCTTGGTTCGGGCGGCCGCGAGACGGAGCTTTTCATCGTCTGTCCCGTCGAGGTGCACCCAGGTCACCTCCGCCGGCGCGTTTCGCAGGTCGATTCGTTCTCGGTTCAGGAGCTTTTCTCTGACGTCGAGCAGCCAACGCCCAAAGTGTTCCGTGCCCGCGCGGATCCAGCGCCACGGCTCGGACAGAACCCCGACCTCAGGGAAGTGCGCGCGGACATGCTCGTCCCAATCAGGCATGGGTACGCCTTTGAACCCGAAGATCGATTGCAAGGGATCACCCAAGACGCACGTTGGCAGCACCGTTGACGCATACCCGACGATGCAATGCTGCGGGACGGAGCAGTCCTGATATTCGTCCACGATGATGCGGGAATAAGTGGCCGCAAGTACATCGTTCACATGGCCACTTTCGAGCAATGCATGCGCGGCGTTGCGGATCACGGGATAATCGTTCCTGGGGTTCTGGAGCATCAGAACAGCCGGGTCGATGTCGCTCCGGGCCGGAAAGGCTGATATCAGGCGCATCGACCAGCCATCGATGGTCGACAGGCGGTACCGCTTGGCTGGGATGCCAAGACGGTCGAGCCTGCTCCGCAGCGCCGCCACACCAGCGTTGGTGTGTGTGAGCACCAAAACCGGCTTGTCGTCCCCGCACCGGGCCAGCGTCGACGCAATCAGTTGCGTCTTCCCGCACCCAGCCGGTGCGGTGACGGAGCCCAGTCTGACACTGAGGAGATCGATGTCCGCGTCAGCCATGGGAAGCCCATCCGATCAATGATGCGATTGTCTGGACGAAGGTTGCGTCGGCCTGCGGCAGGTCGGGCGCCACGATCTCCCGCCCAACGGTCTCCATATCGGTGACGGATTTGAACCAAGCCGATTTCTTGGCCTTCGCGGCTCTGCCGAGGGCGATCCTCAGGTCGGTGCTGATCATCCCTGCAACCGAGGCCAGGGTGAAGCGCCTGTCCGCCGAACGGATATGGCTGTCGACCGTGTCGTCCCCATGCAGGTCGACAGCCAACGCCACCAGCTTCCGCACCCCCTCGTCGGAGAGGCTGAGGAAGAGCTCGTCCTCCGTCGTGCGGCCGCCCTGCCACACAAAGAGCTGCCCGCCTGCGGCCGTGAACGCTTGCTCGGCTTCCGGCGTGGGCTGGATATCGTCATCCCGAAGGACCGCGATGCGGTAGCCCAACTTGCGGAAGGCTTCCGCCCCACGGTAGATCTTCTGGGCTCCGCCGATGTCCACGAGGAACGCACCCGACGCGAAAAGGGACGTTTGGCCTTGCGCCGCCACCAGGTGCTGGTCGAGGCCTCGCAGCAACCCCACTTCGCTTGCCCCCTCGCAAACATAGATCGAGGTCGCGAGGAACGCTCCCGGATAGGATCGAACCGTACCTTGGATGTCGTCCTCCGCACTGGACCGCAGGATCTCGTGCCGCACGTCCGACCGACGGACGACATTGAGCTGGTCCACGGAGAGTTCGCTCAAAGCGACGGGCGAGTGGCTCGTCGCGAAGACCTGCAGGGGCGGCTCGCGCTCCTTCGAGCCCAGGGAGTTGACGAACCGGATGATCCGATGCGGCTCAAGCCCATGCTCCAGCTCGTCCACCAGAATGATCGTCGACCGTTCGGCTGCCTTGCGCTGCAGCCCCGCGATGAGCAGCCGCGTCGAGCCGATGCCAAGACCACGGAGCGGTACGCCACCATCGTCGTGCAGCGAAATCGTGCCGCCGACGAACGAGACGGAATGCGCGTCAAGCATGGCCTTCACGGACGGGCCTACCGGAATGCCGAGCTCTCTTGCCGTATTGGCCACGATCCCCAGGGTGGCGCCAAGCTGCGTTTCCGCCTCCTGGCCAAAGGCCGCGCGGGCATCCCGTGCGGCCTTGGCCAAAGCCGACGACGCGTCCGCGCGCTCGGTCGAGACACGGTTGAGAACGGAGCCCCGCTGCCATCCCAGATTATGATGCGCGACAGCTCCGATCCTCGTTGGTGCCAACTTGACGCGATCAGCCCACTGCAACAGGCGCGATTGCCCCTGGGCGGTCGCGCGGTCCGACACAAGGCACCAGGACGGCTCCAGATCACTTTCGACCTCAAGCTTGATTGTCAGGACAGTCTCCAGGTCGACACCAGGCTCGTCCTCGACCTCGCCCGTGTCCTTGTTAAACCCTCGGAGGTACAGCCCGTAGCTCTCGAAATTCTTCTGCGTGTCTTCGAGCTCGCCGACGGTGACCAGGATGGTGATGGACTCGTCGACATTCAGGTTGTGAAAGTCTGCGTCGGTGAAGGTGGCGTTGCGCCGGGCGCCTAAGCACAAGTCTAACGCGTCAAGGATCGTCGACTTGCCGCTGTCGCCGGGACCGACGAGGCAATTGATGCCCGCCGAAGGCACCCAGCTGAGTTCCTTGATGGATCGGAAATTGCGGATCTCGACGACTCGTACCCGTGCCATGTGCAGGCATGCCCCATTGTATGTTTGCCCCCTGTTATCCGCGCGCATGCGACCGGTGAAGCTGCTGTCGGCAACGTACCGACAGGATCGGCGGAAAAGCCCTGGGTGTGACTGGGAGGGCACAATAATGGACGTCGGTCTTGTCACCTGGCTTTGGGTGGTCTCACGACCGTCACGGACATGACCTGGCCACGGGTCCCGGCGCATGCCCGAAGAAGGGAGCCCCGCCGAAGCGGGGCTTGTTTCGCTCTAGCCCCAACGCCGGGGTGTTGTCGGACACGGGTGCAATCAGGCTTCCTGGCGGCCCCGATAGCGCGCGAAGGAGCGCTGGCCAGACGGTCCGAACAGGATCACCTCATAGGTGTCGGGCTCCATGCCTTCGACCTCCATCCCAGGCGATCCGACCGGCATCCCGGGAACGGCCAGCCCAACTGCCTGATGTCTCTCGGCGAGCAGTCGCTTGATCGATGGGGCGGGCACGTGCCCTTCGATCACATAACCGCCAACCTCGCCGGTGTGGCAGGACGCCAGCGCCTGCGGCACGCCAAGGCGCGTCTTGACGCGGTTCATCTCAGTGGTCTCGACGACTTCGACTTGGAAGCCTGCCTGCTTCAGGTGGTCCGCCCACCCGGAGCAGCAACCGCAGTTCGGATCTTTGGTGACCACCACCTTCGGCAATCCCTCAGCAGCGCGGAGCGGCGCCGCAACGGCCGCTCCGGCCAGTCCGGCGATGAAGGCTCGCCGGGTCCATGCGAATGCGTTGTTCATAGCGTTTTCCTTGGTTCTCTTCGTTCGAGTCGTTGAGATGGTCGGCCTTCACCGGAAGAAGACGTATTTGACGAGGGCAGCGACGGCGAGCAGCGCCAGGATGAGGGCCAGGAACCCAAACAGGCCCATGCCCCACATCATTCCTCCTCCCATCATGTCGTGCATCATGGCATCCTCCTCAGGTGATCACTCCGCGGCGTGCTTTAACCCTTGTGTGTCGACGTCGATTGTCGCGCAGGCGACCACTGCCTCCGTCGTCAGTTCCCGCCGTTTGGCGAGGCCGTAGATCGCCGGGATCACGATCAGGGTGAGCAAGGTCGACGAGATCATGCCCCCGATCATCGGCACGGCAATGCGCTGCATGACCTCCGATCCGGTGCCGGTGCTCCACAGGATCGGCAGCAGGCCCGCCATGATCGCGACCACCGTCATCATCTTGGGCCGGACGCGCTCGACCGCACCGACCATGATGGCCTCGTAGAGGTCCGCCCGGGTGAATGGCCTGTCCTGAGCCGCGCGCTCGGCTTTCAGGTGCTTCAGCGCGTGATCGAGGTAGATCAGCATCACGACCCCGGTTTCGGCGGCGACGCCCGCGAGAGCGATGAAGCCGACGGCGACCGCGACCGACAGGTTGAACCCGAGCCACCACATCATCCACACGCCCCCGACCAGGGCGAAGGGCAGCGACAGCATGACGATCAGCGTCTCGGTGATCCGGCGGAAGTTGAGATACAGCAGCAGGAAGATGATGAGGAGCGTGACGGGCACCACGATCTTCAAGCGCGCCGCAGCACGTTCGAGATATTCGAACTGGCCGCTCCATTGGACATACGTGCCCGCCGGGAACTTCACCTCGTTGGCGACCGCCTGCCGGGCCTCGGCGACGTATCCCCCAAGGTCACGGCCGGCGATGTCGACGAAGATGTAGATCGCCAGCTGCCCGTTCTCTGTCCGGATAGAGGTGGCGCCCCGTGTGAGCTTGACCTCCGCCACCTCGCCGAGCGGCACGGTGCCGCCCGCTGGCAGCGGGACCTGCACCTCGCCCGCGATGGCCTGCGGGTTCGAGCGCAGGTCGCGCGGGTAGCGGATGGTGACGCCATAGCGTTCCCGACCCTCGACAGTGGTCGTGACAACCTCGCCGCCGAGCGCGGTCAAGATCACGTCCTGCACATCGCCGACAGTCAGGCCGTAGCGGCCGAGCGCGATCCGGTCGGGCACGAGGTCGAGGTAGTAGCCTCCGATCACGCGCTCGGCATAGGCGCTCGTCGTGCCAGGTACCGCCTTGACCACAGCCTCGACCTGGCGGGCCGCCTTCTCCATCTCCGCGAGATCCGACCCGAACACCTTGATGCCGACCGGCGTCCGGATGCCGGTCGAGAGCATGTCGATGCGGACCCGGATCGGCATCGTCCACGCGTTGGAGACACCAGGGAACTGCAGCGCCTGGTCCATCTCGGCCTTCAGGCTTGCCAGCGTGACGCCCGGCCGCCACTCGCTCTTGGGTTTCAGGTTGATGATCGTCTCGAACATTTCGGTCGGGGCCGGGTCGGTCGCCGTCAGGGCACGACCCGCCTTGCCGTAGACGGAGGCGACCTCCGGGAACGACTTGATGATCCTGTCCTGCGTCGCCAAAAGCTCGGCAGCCTTGGTCACCGACAATCCGGGCAGGGTCGTCGGCATGTACATCAGCGTGCCCTCGTCGAGGTCGGGCATGAACTCCGACCCGAGTTGGCGTGCCGGCCACACGGTGGCGGCGAGCGCCACGAGCGCAACCAGGATCGTCAGCGTCTTGGCCCTGAGCACGCCGCGGATGACCGGACGATAGATCCAGATCAGGAAGCGGTTGATCGGGTTCCGGTGCTCCGGCACGATGCGTCCGCGCACGAAGATCACCATCAGAGCCGGAACGAACGTCACGGAGAGTATGGCGGCTGCCGCCATCGCGAAGGTCTTGGTGAAGGCGAGCGGCCCGAACAGGCGCCCCTCCTGGCTTTCCAGCGTGAAGATGGGCAGGAACGATACCGTGATGATCAGCAGGCTGAAGAATAGCGCCGGCCCGACCTCGCTCGCCGCCTCGATCAGGATCTCGACCCGCGGCTTGTCCTTGGGAGCGCGCTCCAGGTGCTTGTGGGCGTTCTCGATCATCACGATGGCCGCGTCGATCATCGCTCCGATGGCGATGGCGATGCCGCCGAGGCTCATGATGTTGGAGCCGAGCCCCATCAGCTTCATGGCGGCGAACGCCATCAGGATGCCGACCGGCAGCATGAGGATGGCGACCAGCGCGCTCCGCACGTGCAGGAGGAAGACGATGCAGACCAGCGCGACGACGATGCTTTCCTCGATGAGCGTTGTCTTGAGCGTCGCGACGGCATCGTTGATCAGTTGCGAGCGGTCGTAGACCGGGACGATCTCCGCGCCTTTCGGCAGGCTGGGGGCGATCTCCGCCAGACGCGTCTTCACGCTGTCGATCACGTTCAGCGCGTTGGCCCCGAACCGTTGCAGGACAATGCCGCTGGCGACCTCGCCCTCACCGTTCATCTCGGTGATGCCGCGGCGCTCGTCGGGCCCAAGCTCGACCCGGGCGACGTCACCGACGCGGACGGGAACGCCGGCCTCGGTTTTCAGAACGATGGCCTCGATGTCCTGGATGCCTTTGAGATAGCCGCGGCCCCGCACCATGAACTCGAACTCGGACAGCTCCACCGTGCGTCCGCCGACGTCCATGTTGCTGGTGCGGATCGCGTCCCGGAGCCTCTGGAGCGGAATGCCCTGCGCGCGCAGCCGGCGGGGATCGACGACGACATTGTACTGCTTAACGAAGCCGCCGACGCTCGCGACCTCGGCGACGCCCTCGGCACTGGACGCGGCGTAGCGCACCACCCAATCCTGAAGCGAGCGCAGCTCCGCCAGCGACATCTCTTTGTCCACGACCGCGTATTGGTACACCCAGCCCACGCCAGTTGCGTCCGGCCCCAGGCTTGGTGTCACCCCAGTGGGCAACCGGCGGCTGGCAGCGTTGAGATATTCGAGCACGCGGCTGCGCGCCCAGTATGGATCCGTGCCTTCCTCGAAGATCACGTAGACGAACGAGACCCCGAAGAACGAGAAGCCGCGCACGACCTTCGATTTGGGCACGGTCAGCATCGAGGTGGTCAGCGGATAGGTGACCTGATCCTCGACGACCTGGGGCGCCTGTCCGGGGTAGTCGGTATAGACGATGACTTGCACGTCCGAGAGGTCGGGAATGGCGTCGAGCGGCAAGGTGCGGAGCGCATAGACGCCTGCGGCGGCGGCGAACGCCGCGCCGATGAAAATCAGGACGAGGTTCCGGGCAGACCAGGCGATGACGCGGGCGATCATGGCGTCGCCTCCGATGTGGCCATGCCCTGAAGGGCGGCCTTGAGGTTGCTCTCGGCGTCGATGAGGAAGTTCGCCGTCACGACGACCCGGTCGCCGTCAGCCACGCCTTCCTTGATCTCGGTGTAGCCGGCACCGCGCACGCCAGCCTTGACCTCGCGCGGTTCGAACTTGCCGTCGCCCTTGTCCAGGATCACGACCTGGCGCGTGCCGGTGTCGATCACGGCACTGTCCGGCACCGCCACCACGGCATCCTGCGAACCAGCGGCGAACTCCACGTCGGCATACATCGCGGGACGCAGGATCCCGTTCGGGTTGGCAAGCTCGATCCGGATCCGCGCTGTCCGGGTTTCGGTGGCCAGATGCGGGTAGATGCGGGCCACCGTCCCGGTGAACTCGCGGCCGGGAAAGCCCCGGACCCGGACCGTGGCCGATTGGCCCTCGCGGATCAGGGCCAATTCGCGCTCCGTCACATCGGCCAGCACCCACATCACCGAGTGGTCGACGATGCGGAAGAGCACGTCGCCCGCCATAGCACGCATGCCGTCCGACACGCTGCGCTCGACCACCACGCCGTCCCGCGGTGCCGTCCAGGGGATGGTGAGCGGGACCCGACGGGTGCGTTCGATCTCAGCGAGCACCTCGGCCGAGACTCCGAGGTTCTCCAGCCGCCGCCGGGCGCCGTCCAAGACCAGACGGCCACCGGACTGGGCACCCCCGTCCATCACCGTGCTCAGGTATTGGGCGCCCGCGGCCGCGATCTCAGGCGAATACAGCCGCAGCAGCGGCTCGCCCCGGCGGACATGGTCGCCCGTCGTGACGTTCTCGACCTTCTCGATGAAGGACTCGGAGCGGACGGAGACCACGGAGATCCGGCGCTCGTCCTCAACGAGGGTTCCGGGCGAGCGCACGGGCAGCTCTAGCCTGCGCAACTCGACCACCTCGGACCGGACGCCGGTGCGCTGGAGTTTTCCGGGGGAGACGGTGACCGTGGATCCGTCATCCTCGCCTTCGTAGACCGGGATGTAATCCATCCCCATTGAGTCCTTCTTCGGCACCGGCGAGGTGTCGGGCAGCCCCATCGGGTTGCGGTAGTAGAGCACGCGCCTGTCGCCCTGCGCGGCTGGGGCGGGTGTCCCGGCAGCCTGCACCAGCTCGTCCTCGAAGCTCACGTCCTCGCTGGCGCGGACCGGACGGTAATCGCGTCCGTCCGTGGTCCGCTTCGGCTCCAGCGAATAGAACGGCTTCCCATCCGGATCGCGATAGTAGATGACTGGTCCGGTCCCAGCCTGAGCAGGCGCGGAACTTGGGGCAGCCGCCGGCTGCTCTAGGCCCAAGTGTGTCCGGGCCGTAGAGACCAGTGCCGGCACGTCGATGGCCGGCAGCCCGATTTTTCCCTGCCCAGCCCAATAGCCGCCGCCCCCGGCCGCGAGCGCGGCGAGGGTTCCGGCAATCCATGCAGCCCGGCTCATTGGGTGGCCTTGAGGACGAGCTTGTTCTCGACCGTGCCCTCCTCGCCCTGGACCTTCGCCCCGAGCGAGAGCTGCCAGCCGCCGGCCATCATCAACCGCGTCTTGAACTGGTAGACGCCGGGCTCGGTCGACGACACCTGCTCGATGGGCGAGTCCATCGTCGGCATGCCGTCCGGGGCCATGTCGATGCGCTTGGCGAAGATCACCGCGTCCGGCACGGCCTTGCCGGAGCGTTTGTCGACGAGGCGGACCGCGACGACGGCCTCGCCCATCTTCAGCTCCCTCTGGACGAGTTGGAACTCATAGTCCTTGGGTTCGGCCCGGGCAGGGCCGACGAGGGCAAGGCCAAACAGCGCAGCCCCGAGGGCGCGCATCAATGTAGACGACGTCATGTTGCGTATTCTCCTGAGATCAACGGCGGCCGCGAAATGCGACCTGTCTTGCCGCGCGGAGCTGGTCACGCGGCAGCGGCCGGCCCTCAGGCCGGCGTTGATCTCAGGCTTGCGGAGGTCGAGGAGGCGGGATCGGCGCCAGCGTATCCATGTTGGCGTCATTCCCAGGAAGCAACGCCCTGGCGACGCTGAACCGGGACGGCACAGCGCTTACGGGCGCGATGCCTTGAACGACCTTGGCCAGGCAGAGGGTCGCCAGCGGACAGGCCTTCTGGCAGTCCGGCATGACCGGCTTCTCGGGCGGGCAGCACGACATGTCCGCCATCGTCATGTCATCGCCCATAGACGCCATGTCCATCGCCACGACATCCGCCATTGCCATGGGCGCGGCCATCCCGCCAGCCACCGCCGGGGCGGTGAACGGGGCAAGCACAAGCCCGAGGATCGCAAAGATCGCGAGCAGACGTGTGATGGCAAGCCACGACTTCATGGGGCCAAACTCTCACACGAATCCGGAATTGGGAAGCCCGGTCGCTTCACGAGGCCGAGAGTGCGGCGCCGGTCGGTGCATGCACCGATGGGTGACAGCATCTGTGCTTGACCCTGCCGTGATGGGAAGGAGCAGAGGGATCGGGGCTCGAAAAGGTTAGGATCCATCCCATGCATCTTTTCCATGTGCCTGACATAAGTGTGGGGACTGCCTGGGTTTCCATCGTCCGGGGTTGCAGAACATCGACCACACGGTCCGCCTCGATGCGGACCTGCCCAATCGCAGGTTCCGGGGCGTTTCCCGATGCTTCAAGTCCGCGCTCCCGCGGGCCCTCCACGGGGCGGGCTAACCCGCCGAACGGGTAATCCAGCCTCTCGGATAACGCCGCCCGGCATGCCAAGCCCACAATCTCCGCCAGCCTCAAGCATCATGCCCCTGCGGTGGGCGAACCTATGAACGAGAAAGTTTGGGTAGTACTTGGCCTGATGTGGCGCTTGACCTTGCAACCGTGGCAGGGTGCATCATCGGGTTTGGTTCATGATGGGAAGAACATGGCTGTCCGGCGCCCGCTTGATCAAAAGGTCCTGGCCGTCCTCAAGGAGGCCATGGTCGAAGACCGGCTGGATGTCGCGGAGCACCTGCTCCAGGCACTTGAAGCCCTGCAAGGCGAGCCACGCCCCGGCTCGTCGCTGGGGGATGCTTATCTGCTGATTGCCCGGCCGCGAAGGGGGCGGCGGCATCCGCGGCAAGCCTCCTGATCCACAGGCTCCGCTCACACTCCCCTCTGGACCAAGGCCCCTTCGCCACAACCCACCTCTGCACCGGCCCATAGGGTATTGACCTTGCCACCATGGCAAGGTGCAGAGAAGCTAGAAGCGAACCTGAGGCAGGGATCCTGATGCTCTACCGTCACGCACTCCCGACGATGAATGCCGCAGGCGTTCGGTCCAACCACGCCTTGTCGAATCCAACCTTTCGTGACACATATCCCCTCCTGACGAACTGGAGCGTTTTCCCCTTGCGGCTGATGGGCACCATCATCGTTGCTCTGCTTGCGATCACCATGGCGATCATTCCGATCTCCATGCCGCAGGCGGCTGCGTCGGCTGGGAACCACCACGCCGTCAGGGTCGACGCCGGGCACGAGAATGCCGCCATTGCCGGGGATCACGAGCACGCCGATGAACTGGCGCCGTCTCACGACGCTGCCCTGGATGCTTCGGCCGATCACCACCAGGGCTCCCAGGAGTGCTCCGGCCCTGTTTGCTGCAGCATGAGCACATGCCATGCCTTCCAGGAGAGTGCGGCCCCCACCGTCTACTCCCCGACCGTCTCCCAGGTTTCCATGGCCATGGCTGGTGACGAGCAGGTCGAAGGCATCACCACAGGTGGCCTCGACCGCCCGCCGCGAACCGTCTGAGCCAGGCGCGGGCCGCTAGGGCCCGCACGAACCGGCGCGCCCGCTCCTGAGAGCCGGCTGCGACCGACCTGACGCTCGAACCGGTCACCCTTCCCAGAACGCGATCCGAACGCCTGGCTCGTGATGGGCGGACTCGTTGTCCGCCAGCACTGCGCCCGGATTCAATGCCGCCCTGTGGAGGTCCGCCCGGAGATGGACCCCATGATGAAGCTAATCCCCTTTGTCGCCCTTGGCCTCGGCCTTGGCGCATGCGTGCCCACTACCCTTCCCACTTACCTGGCCGCGCCCACGGATCCCGCCATTGGCACCCGAAGCCCGGGCTATGCCTCCGTGACTGCGGGCGTCCGCAACTACGACGTCGTCGAGCCTGGCGACTGGCGTGAGCTCAACCGGCGCGTGGCACCTGGAGCCGGGACAGATCCCGAGCGGGGCGACTCCGACGACGCGGCCCGGCGGGGACGGTGACCAATGGAGCACGACAATAACACACCAGCCGCCAGGAGGCGGTTCGGCAGGGCACGCGCAAGGAAGGCAGCACAATGACCTCACAAGACTGCAAAGGGACGCCCCACCATCGGCTGAGGCTGCTCGGGGGCGTGGCCATCGCCCTGCTTCTGGGGGGATGCGCCTCGTTTTCCCCGGATGCTGGGCTCTCGGTGGCGCAGAACGTGGCCTACACCGAACTCAACAAGGACGTGGTCAAGGTCACGAACGAGGCCGAGGCGCTCGCCACTCAGCAGCGGGTTGAGGAACTGCTGCGGCGCCCGCTCACAGCGGACAGCGCCGTGCAGATCGCGTTGCTCAAGAACCGTGGCTTGCAGGCTGACTTCAACGAACTGGGCGTCTCGGAGGCCGAGTACGTCCAGGCGACGCTGCCTCCGAACCCGACGGTGGCGCTGTCGCGCCTCGGCGGCAACCTTGAGCTGGAGGTTGAGCGCCAAATCGTCATCGGGCTGTTCGAGCTTGCCACCCTGCCGGCGCGGGCGGCCATCGCCCAGCAGCAGTTCCGGGCCGCTCAGTTCCGCGCCGCAGAGGCTGTGCTCCGCCTCGCCGCCGAGACGCGCCGGGAGTATTACCGCGCCATCGCGGCCAATCAGCAGGTTGCCTTTATGCAGCAGGCCCTGGGAACCGCCGAGACGGCGTCAGAGCTTGCCAAGCAGCTCGGAGAGAGCGGCTCGATGAACAAACTGGAGCAGGCCCGTGAGCACGCCTTCTACCAGGAGCTCGGGGCCCAGCTCGCCCGCGCCCGGATCGAGCAGAAGGTCGCCCGCGAGCGTTTGATCCGGCAGCTCGGCGTGTGGGGGCGGGATATCGACTTCCGGTTACCCAGCTCATTGCCGCCGCTGCCGGCCCGCATTGCCTCGGCCAAGGACATTGAGCGTCAGGCGCTGGAGAAACGTGTCGACCTCCAGGCCTTGCGCAACGATCTCACCGGGGTTGCAAGCCAGTTCGGGCTGACCAATGCCACGCGGTTTGTGACCGACATCGAGCTCGCTGGCATCTCCAGTTACGAACGGGCGAAGTCGTTCACCACCAACGAGTTGGGCGAAACCGAGGTCGAGCGTGAGGTGGTCAAAAGGCGGGGTTTGGAAATCGAGTTCCAGATCCCGATTTTCGACTTCGGCGGCACCGCGACGCGTAATGCCCAGGAAACCTATATGGCGGCGGCCAATCGCCTCGCCGAGCGCGCTGTCAATGTGCGCTCCGAGGCGCGCGAGGCCTACCTGCGCTACCGCGGCAACTACGACCTCGCCCGCCACTACCAGGGTCGGGTCCTGCCGCTGCAGAAGCGGATCCAGGACGAGGCCCTGCTCCAGTACAGCGGCATGCTCGTCGACGTGAGCCAGCTCATCCTCGACGCCCGCGCCCGCATCCTCAGCAACGTCGACGCCATCAACGCCCGCCGCGACTTCTGGATCGCCGACACCGACCTCAAGGCCGCTCTGATCGGCGGCGGGGTCGGCGGTGGAGAAGGCGGCGGAGAAGCCACCACAGCTGCCGCCGGCGGGGGAGCCGGCGCCGGCGGACACTGAAATCTTTGAGGAGAAACCCAATGACCGTATCGCGAAGAGGTTTTCTCGGCGCAGGGGGATTAGCCCTCGCCGGAGCCTCCATGATCAGCGGGCGCACCCAGGCCGCAAGCCTGCCCGAGGCGCCCACCATGACCGAGGCCACGATGCAGCCGCCGCTCTACCCGAAGAGCGGGCCGGACTACCAGCCCGTGGTCACCCTCAACGGCTGGACGCTGCCGTGGCGCCAGAACGGCGACTGGAAGGAGTTCCATCTCGTCGCTGAACCCGTCGTGCGCGAGCTCGCGCCCGGCATGAAGGCGCACCTGTGGGGCTACAACGGCCAGTCGCCGGGCCCGACCATTGAAGCCGTCGAGGGCGACAAGGTGCGCATCTTCGTCACCAACAAGCTGCCGGAGAACACGGCGGTGCACTGGCACGGCCAGCTCCTGCCCAACGGCATGGACGGCGTCGGCGGCCTGACCCAGCCGCACATCCCGCCGGGCAAGACGTTCGTCTACGAGTTCGTCCTGCAAAAGTCCGGCACCTTCATGTACCACCCGCATTCGGACGAGATGGTGCAGATGGCGATGGGCATGATGGGCTTTTTCGTCGTGCACCCGCGCGACCCGGCCGAGCGCCGCGTGGACCGTGACTTCGTGTTCCTGCTCAACGCGTTTGACATCGAAGCCGGAAGCTACGTGCCCCGGGTCAACGAGATGACGGACTTTAACCTCTGGTGCTGGAACACCCGCGTGTTCCCCGGCATCGATCCACTCGTGGTGCGCCAGGGCGACAAAGTCCGCGTCCGGTTCGGCAACCTGACGATGACAAACCACCCGATCCACATGCACGGCTACGACTTCAAGGTCACGGGCACGGATGGCGGCTGGGTGCCGGAGGGAGCAGCGTGGCCGGAGGTCTCCATTGACGTAGCCGTCGGGCAGATGCGCGCGTTCGAGTTCGTGGCCGATGCGCCCGGTGACTGGGCGATCCACTGCCATAAGAGCCACCACACCATGAATGCCATGGGCCACGACGTGCGCACCTTCATCGGCGTCAACATGAACAAGACTGCACCGGCGCTGAAGAAGATCGCGCCGGGCTACATGCCGATGGGCGGCGCCGGCATGGGCGAGATGGGCTCGATGGAGATGCCGCTGCCCGACAACACGCTGCCGATGATGACGGGTTACGGCCAGTTTGGACCCATCGAGATGGGCGGCATGTTCTCGGTCGTGAAGGTCAGGCCCGGCCTGGCCCACGACGATTACAAGGATCCGGGTTGGTACAAGCACCCGGAGGGCACGGTCGCCTACGAGTGGACCGGCGAGAAGCTCGCCGAGCCTGCCCGCGGCACGTCCCCAGACAGCGGCGTGAAGGCGACTGAGTTCCGCGCCGTCGACCCCCGCAAGCGTCCCGTTCGCGCGGCCAAGGCCGGCGGACACGGCAATCACTGATCCATCACAGACTAGGAGCACTCAACGATGAAGCACATCCTGACCTTCGGCACCGGCCTCGCGGTCCTTGCCCTCTCGGCCGGACTCGCGCTCGCGGGCCCTGGAGCAGCCGGGCACGGACATGACAAGGAAGCCGCGTACGGCAAGCCCGGCGACCCAAAGAAGCCGGCCCGTGTCGTGTCCATCAGCATGAGGGAAACCGACGACGGCAAGATGGTCTACTTCCCCGACAAGGTGGAGGTGCGCCAGGGCGAGCAGATCAAGTTCGTCCTCAAGAACAACGGCAAGGTCGATCACGAGTTTGTCCTCGACACCGTCGAGAGCAACGCCAAGCACAAGATCGAGATGCAGAAGAACCCGGACATGGAGCACGACGATCCGAATGCCCGGCGCCTGGCCGTCAGCAAGGGCGGGGAGATGGTGTGGCAGTTCACCAAGCCCGGCACCTTCGAATTCGCCTGCCTGATCCCCGGCCACTACGAGTCCGGCATGCACGGCACCGTGGTCGTCAAGTGACAACCCGATCTCCTCGCCACCATCCGAACCAGGAGTTTTATATGAAACGTATCGCCATCAGCCTGATTGCGGCCTTGAGCCTCTCCGGCGCCGCCTTCGCGCAGAGCCTGCCGACCGTGTCCGGCACGGTTGAGAAGGTCGACACCGCCCAAGGCAAGATCACCATCGACCACGGGCCAATCCCGAATCTCAACATGGATGCCATGTCCATGGTGTTCCGCGCTCAGGACCCCGCCCTGCTCAAGGACGTGAAGGCCGGAGACAAGGTGCAGTTCACGGCCGACCGCGTGAACGGCCAGATCTCCGTCACCTCGATCAAGAAGGGCAAATAACGCCCTAGCCGCCCCGCAACCGGTGCCCGAGACCCACCGTTGCGGGGCGGCCCCTCCCTCTGTCCAGCGAGAGACTGCCATGAAACGCCTGACCACCACCCTCTCCGCACTCGGGACCCTGCTGGCTGTCGTCGCCATCGGCCCGGACCAGATTGCACAGGCGCAGCCGGCCAAGGGTGCGCTGGCTGCCTACGAACGCGTCCGCGAGGTCATGGACGACCGCTTCAAGGACATGAAGCTCGCCGGCGATCCCGATAAGGATTTCGCCGCGCTGCTCATCGCCCACCACGAGGACCTGATCTTCCTTGCCCGGACGCACTTGGAGCACGGTGCTGACGAGAAGCTCCGCCAGGTTGCGCAGAAGATCCTCGACGAGCAGCAGAAGCAGATCAGCGAGCTGAAGGAATGGCAGGTCCGCAACCGGCAGCCCGACTACCGCGCCCGGTTGGACCAGCCGCCGCATGGGTCCGGGCCGCTTGACCAGAAGGCTGGGCAGACCGCCCAGGTCCAGGCAACCGCACCGGCGCAGCCCGCTGCACAACCCGCCGCAAGCAATCTACCGATGGTCTCCGGCACGGTTGAGAAGGTGGATGCCAGTGGCGGCAAGGTCACCATCGATCACGGCGCGATCCCGAACCTAAACATGGACGCGATGACGATGGTCTTCCGTGCCCAGGACCCTGCCATCCTCCAGGGCGTGAAGGAAGGCGACAAGATCCAGTTCCAGGCCGACCGCGTGAACGGCCAGATCTCCGTCGTGAGGATTGAGACCGGCAGGCCCCAGCCATCTCCGACCCGGCCTGCGGCCCAGCCGGCCGCCGCGACGAACCTCCCCACGGTGTCCGGCACGGTCGAGAAGGTCGACACCGCCCAGGGCAAAGTCACCATCGACCATGGGCCAATCCCCAATCTGAACATGGATGCTATGACCATGGTGTTCCGGGTGCAGGATCCGGCGGTGCTCAAGGGCGTGAAGGCGGGGGACAAGGTTCAGTTCCAGGCTGACCGCGTGAACGGGCAGATCTCCGTCGTCAGCATCCGCAAGGGCAGGTAGCCACGAGACTCCGTCCGGTCCCAACCCCGGGCGGACCGTCGCCGGCCGCCGCGCTTTCGGAGTCGCCGCGGCGGCCGGCGGCATCCAAGAACAACAACAAGGAAACCTCTATGCATTCGATGAAGCGGTTCGTTGCCGTCGGGGCGGCTGTTGCGACGATGGCAGCCTATTCCATCCTGCAGCCTTGCTTCGCCAGGGCTGACGACGAGGGAGCCGTCTTCGGCGATGTCACGGTCACGCAGGTCGCCGCCACCCCGGCCCGGGCCGGTGAGACGGCCATCGTCACCTTCTCGGTCGACAACTCCGGAGAGGACCGCGTTCTGATCACGGGGCTGCGCCTGCCGGATGGGGAGCCATCGCGGATCATGGGATCCTTCGGCCAGGGACGCACCGGCGAGATCGGGACGCTGCCGGTCAGGTCGGGCGCCACGGAGAGCCTGGATGGCCGGAAGGTCTGGATCGAGGTCGGCCCCCTTGCCCGGGACCTTGAGCCGGACACGACGGTTCCGGCGCGCCTGGTTCTCGGCTCCTATGAGAGCCCGCTGACGCTCCATGTCGGTCCCGTCGCCACCGGCTCGACCCGGAGTGCCGGTCCAGACACCGCAAAGATCGCCGATGGGGGCCCGGCGCAGCCACGCAACGGCACCGGATGCTGAACCTGATCCGCCGGGATCCGCGCCCACCGGAGAGCGATGGCCCAGGCAGGCCCGTCCTTGGTCGGCACCCGACCGGCGGGCTGCCCGAGTACCTGAAAACGACTTCGACCGTCGGGCCCTGGTGCCGCGGCTTCTGGTCCTGGCGATCCTCGGGGCCGGAGCCGTCCTCGAATACGGCCATGGCCACCGGGAAGGTCACTGGATCGTGCTGGTGGTCTACTGCCTGACGACTGTCGTGCTGGCTTTCGCGTCACGCTTTTCCATTGGCGGTCGATGGCTGCCGTGGGCTGCCACGGTGACCGACGCGGTGCTGGCGGTCTATGTCATTGCCGACCACTTGCCGCGCGATGCCCACGATCTCTTCCTCGCGACGGATGCGGTCAGCCTGCTGCCGGCCATTCTCCTTCTCATCCAGACCGGGATGAGGTTGCGCCGTGATCTTGTCGCCGCCTTTGCCGGGATCGTGGCAGGAGGTTGGCTCACGGCGCTAGCCCTGCTCACGCATTCGGCGTCGCTACCCGCGACCGGGCCCACGCCCGCCTTCGCGTTCCGGCAGACGCTCGGTTTTCTGTCGTTCGCGGTGGCGGCGGGCTTCGTCCTTTACGCGGTGCATCGCACGCGGCTGGCCTGGGCGGCTGTGCTGAAGGCGCGATGGGACCGGATGCTCCTGTCGCGCTTCCTGCCCGAGGGGATCGCCGCCGAGGTGGTGGCCAGCGAGGAGACGGCGGAGGTCACGGAGCGCCATGCCTGTCTGCTGGCCGTGGACATCCGCGGCTTCTCCGCGCTGACCCGGGAACGGCCGGGCCGCGAGGTCATCGATGATTTGATGGCGTTCCGACGCTTCGTCCACGACGCGGTCTCACGCCACGGCGGCATCGTTGACAAGTACCTGGGGGACGGCGTTCTCGCGGTGTTCCTCGAAGGCTCACCCGAGGACCAGGCGGCCCGGGCCTTTGACGCAGCCGATGAGATCCTGCGCCCCCTGAACACTTGGCGCAGCCACGACGAGATGCCGTCGGGCACGCATGTCATCGCCACGCTCCACTGCGGTCCTGTCCTCGCCGGCGTCTTCGATGACGGACGCCGCGCCGAGTTCACGGTGCTCGGACCTGCGATGAACGCCCTGCCGCGGATGGAGCGGCGGTCCAAGCAGGCCAACCTGGGGGTGGTCGCGTCAAAGAAGTTCCTCCGTCTGCTGACACCCTCCCGACGTGCCCGGCTCGATGCGCGTCCAGTCGAGCGGCGCCCTGGCGATGAGGACTTGCCGGACATCCTGTCGGTTCGCTTCGTTGAAGCTGAGGCTGCAGCTCATGAAGGATTGGTTGGTTGAACCAAATTCTAGAATAGGGCGGTCTGTTCGCGGCGGCGTTCCTGTCCGCACGGTGCTGCCATTCAGTCCGAGGTCGTGCTGTTCGGGCTCCTCGTGTCGGAGCATTACCAACGGTGTCTCCTCATTCTGGGCCCCGGGATCAGCACATGCGCAGGCCCCAAACAGGATCCCCAGCGGCAGGACGAGGAACAGGGCTGCCCAGTCGTGGGTCGCTGCGAAGGCATTCAGGTCCGCGGTGATCGACTGGCGGATCCATTTCTGAACCGCGATCAGGGACACCATGCCTACATCCACCCCAGCGTCAGCCCGGTGACCGCGAGGTAGCGGGCGGTCTTGGCTACCACTATCAAGGCGAGAAACACCGGGAAAGGCTCACGCAGGACGCCGGCCACGATGGTGAGCGGGTCGCCGATGATCGGCACCCACGACAGCAGCAGGGACCATCGCCCGTAGCGGTGATACCAGCCCTCGGCCTTGACGACCTGCTTCTTGGTAAGCGGGAACCACCGACGGTCCTCGAAATACGCGATGAAGCGGCCCAGGAACCAGTTCACGCAGGAGCCGAGGATGTTGCCGAAGCTCGCGGCGAGCACGAGCAGCCAAACCTGATAGTGCTCGGCCACCAGCATGCCGAAGAGAACCACCTCCGACTGGAACGGGAAGATCGTCGCCGACAGGAAGGCAGCCCCGGCCAGTCCGAGGTATTCGAGCCAATGTTCCATAGGATTTCCATGGCGGTCCCTGCGAACTTCGGTGAGGAAGCCCGCAGGGAGACCCGCCTATTTCGCCTGCTTCAGGCTGCCGAAGTCACCGCTCGCGGTCAGCTTGACCGTGACCGGGGCGGAGCCGCGGTTGCGCCAGAACCAGCCATGGCCGCCGTCGAAGCCCGCCGTAATCTCACCCTCGTCACCTGGAACGCCGCGGCCCTTCGAGTAAGAGACTTCCTTGCCGCCTGGGCCTGCCCCATGGGTGTCGTGGTTGACCGTGCCGCCGTCGACTTTCCAGGAATAGGTCAGCTTCGCGCCCTGCTTCATGTCGGCCTTCACCTCGGTGCCCTCGCCGGGCTGGAGGGTGACCACGATCTCCTGCGACTTGGCCGCGGGGGTCTGGGCCTGCGCCGATCCGATCACGAGTTGTGCGAAGATCGCACCGAGCAGGCTGGAGCGCTGCTCGGGAGCCGGCGTAGTGGGTGCCACAGGAGCGGCGGGCGTCTGGCCGGCCTGATCCTTGGCCCGGTCGGCCTCCGCCTCATCGGCGAGCTGAGTCTTGATCTCGCCCATCTCGGTGAGGCCGAGCGCACGTCCGGCACCGGTTGGGTCAATGCCGTACTCGGACGGCAGCACGACCGTGACGAGGAGTGCTGCGGCGACCCCGGCCGCTATGAAGGTGGAGCGCACGAGCTGGGCCGAGGACGGGAGTTCGGCGCGGGTGGGCATGTCGGTGTTGTACATCGGTGTGTTCCTTGTGTTCGAGGGATCAGGTGGCAGGCGTCGCGACGAAGTAGCCCGTGAGCTGCATGCCGATCAGCACGAAGCCAGCGCTCATCATCGCGACGTTGGCGGTGTAGGCGTGGCGGAAGAAGCCGTCGGTGCGGCGCCAGTAGCCCATCAGGATCAGGATTGCGGAGAGCGCCAGAAGCTGGCCGATCTCCACGCCGACGTTGAAGGCAAGCAGGTTCGGCAGCAGCCCGTCGGGCGAGACGTCATATTCCTGGATCTTCGCAGCTAGGCCGAAGCCGTGGAACAGGCCGAAGATCAGGGTGGCCAGCTTGGTGTTGGGCTGGAAGCCGAACCAGCGCTGGAAGGCGCCAAGGTTGTCAAGCGCCTTGTAGACAACCGAGAAGCCGATGATGGCGTCGATCAGGTAGGCGCTGACGCTGATCCCGTAGAGGACGCCGAAGATCATCGTCAGGGAGTGGCCGAGGGCGAACAGGCTGACATAGAGCCCGATGTCCTTGGCCCGGTAGAGGAAGAAGATCACCCCGAGCAGGAACAGGATGTGGTCGTAGCCGGTCACCATGTGCTTGGCGCCGAGATAGACGAAGGGGATCAGGTGAACCCCGGTGATCTCCTGGATGTAGCCCTTATCGCCCTCGGCGACGGCATGGGCGAGCGCCTCCAGGCTGGAGAGCGACAGCATCAGGAGGGCTGCGGCGAGCGCAAGGAAGGCGGTCGGTGGGCGCACGGATGGCAGCCACGACCAGCCTCCGCGAAGAGGTCTGTGCATTGTTGAAAGTCCGATGTTCGTTCGTCTGGAATGGCCGCGTTCAGGCGGCCTGCGGGATCAGGCGATGACCGAAGGACACGGCGGCCGGTCGAGCTGGAACGAGAGATGCGACGGTGGGCGGCCCTGCTCCCACAGGCGCAGGAACCTGCCATCGGGAGCGATCAGGGATGCTGGCGCAGCCGCGAGTCCCAACGTGACATGAGAGTGATCCTTGTGCTCGGGGCCATGGCCAGGTCGGTGATCCGGATCAAGGTCATCATCGCCATGGGTGTGCCCGTGCCCGACCTCGCCTGCGAAGCCTGTAGAGGCCATGCTGTCCGTCACCTGGACTTGTCCGAAGTCATGCATAGCCGGAGCCGCACGCAGGAAGGGCAACGCGCTCAACATCACCGCCAGGGCGATGATGAGGCGTAGACCGTTCAGGAGTGCCGCTCTCGTCATGAGGGGATTTAAGGATTGCCGGGTTGATCGGGAGTTAACTGGGGCGGGTGGGCACCGGGAGTTAGGGCAAAGCCCACCTGCTGCAAGTCGGCAGGACGTGCGGGATGATCATGTCCTTCCTGAGACCGTCGATGCCTCATGTCCTTGTGCCCCTTTGGCGGGCCAGCGTCGGTGCAGGTCGTCAATCGTGAATGCATGCGCATGGCCACGTCCGTGATGCTGCCGCAGGTGCGGGTGATCCGGCGGCAGCTCGGGGTGGGCATGCACGAGTTCCTCGGGATCATCCGTGGGCCAGATTCGTGCCGCCAGGATGAACCCGAGCAGGGTCACCAGCCCGAGCACTGCGAGGGTCATCGGAATTCCGACTACGCGTCCTAGCCAACCTGCGAGCGGGTAGGTCAGAAGCCAGCAGGCGTGCGACAGGGCGAACTGGGCGGCAAAGAGCGCGGGACGGTCTTCGGCCTGGGCCGAACGCCGCAGCAGGCGCCCGGTCGGCGTCTGCACCGCCGAGTAGCCGATCCCAAGGAACACCCAGGTGACGAGCAGTGCCACCCAGTTGATGGACCCGGTCCAGGTCGCCGCGGCGAAGGCGAGCAGGACCACTCCCAGGAGCGTTGCCGCCGGCAGCATCACCGCCCGATCCTCCAGTCTGTCGAGTACCTTGGGCAGGAGGAGGGCCGCGACCATCGATCCACCGCCGAAACAGCCGAGCGCCAGCGCGACGTCGTTCTCCGGCAGGCCCAGTACGCCGCGTACAATAACGACGGTGTTGACGATGACCATGGCTCCAGCGGCCGCAACCGACAGGTTGAGGGCGAGCAATCCCCGCAGGCGCGGCGTCTTGAGGTAGATGCGCAGACCCTGGGTCGTCTTGTCGTAAACGCCACCCTTCCGCTCGGATGCAGCCGGCTGCGGGAGCCGCACAGACAGCACCAGGGCGGCGGAGCACAGGAATCCGACGACCGTGCCGCCAAACAGCCAGTGGAAGCTGATGACTGTCAGCAGCGCCGCCGCCAGCGCCGGGCTGAGCAGACTTTCGAGATCGTACGCGAGGCGCGAGAGCGAGAGCGCCCGGGTGTACTCCTTCTCGTCCGGCAGGACGTCCGGGATGGTGGCCTGGAAGGTGGGGGTGAAGGCGGCCGAGGCCGACTGAAGCAGGAAGATGAGGACGTAAATCTGCCAGACCTCCGTGATGAACGGCAGCAGCAGCGCAATCGCGGCCCGCACGAGGTCCATCGCCACCAGGAAGGCGCGGCGGGGAAGCTGGTTGGCGAAGGCACCGACGACGGGCGCCACCCCAACATAGGCCACCATCTTGATGGCGAGCGCCGTGCCGAGGACAACCCCTGCGTCTGCTCCTGCGAGGTCGTAGGCCAGAAGACCAAGCGCGACCGTCAGCAACCCTGTGCCGGCGAGCGCGATCACCTGGGCCATGAAGAGGTGGCGGTAGGTGCGGTTGGCGAGGACTTCGAGCATGGGTGCTCCTGACCGATGTCATGCGTGAGTCGACCGCGATGGGAAGAACGCAGCGGGGAGCGGCCAAGCACCAATGCGCTTGCCTGATCCCCTCCAGGGGGATAGGACAATCGCATGAACCACGCAAGCCATCCCGACATCATCGCCCGTCTCAAGCGGGCCCATGGCCATCTCGCCTCCGTTATCCAGATGATCGAGACCGGCCGCCCCTGCATCGATCTCGCCCAGCAGCTCCACGCGGTCGAGAAGGCCATCGCGAACGCCAAGCGGGAGTTGATCCAGGATCACATCGACCACTGCCTGGAGGACGCCGCCGCCCAGAACGGCCGCGGGGCGAAGGCAGCGCTCGCCGAGTTCAAGACCCTCACCAAGTACCTTTGAGACCTTGGTATCTGATATCGATGAAATCCTCCGCGCCGGCGGCAACGGCTGGTTCCGAGATGCCCCGAGCAGTTGCGCGGCTTGATTTCCAATCCAGGGATCACGCCTCCTATTCTAAAGCGTGGTGGCGCGGAGGCGCAGGGCATTGGCGATGACGCTCACCGAGGACAGGGCCATGGCCGCCGCGGCGATGACTGGCGACAGCAGGATCCCGAACACCGGGTAGAGCACCCCCGCCGCTACCGGCACGCCGAGCGCGTTGTAGATGAAGGCGAAGAACAGGTTCTGGCGGATGTTGCCCATCACGGCCTGTGACAGCCGCCGTGCCCGCACGATCCCTGTCAGATCGCCCTTGAGGAGGGTGACGCCCGCACTCTGAATGGCCACGTCCGTTCCCGATCCCATGGCGATGCCGACGTCCGCAGCAGCCAGAGCCGGGGCATCGTTGACCCCGTCGCCGGCCATGGCAACCACCCGGCCCTCGCGCTTGAACTTTTCGACGACGGCGCTCTTCTGCTCCGGCAGGACTTCCGCCTCGACCTCGGGGATCCCAAGCCGGCGGGCCACGGCCTCAGCCGTCGTGCGGTTGTCGCCCGTGAGCATGACGACCCGGATGCCTTCCTTCTTCAATGCCGCCAGGGCCTCCGGCGTCGAGGCCTTCACCGGGTCGGCAATGGCCAGAATGCCGGCAGGACGGCCATCGACGCCGGCGAAGATCGCCGTGGCGCCGTCCCGCCTCAGGTTGTCAGCCGCCTTGGCCAGCGAAGCGACATCGACACCATGCTCAGCAAGGAACTTGGCGTTGCCGAGCACGACGCGCCGTCCCTCGACGGTTCCCAAGGCCCCCTTGCCGGTCGGGGAGTCGAATTCGCCCACCGGGGTGGTGGCCACTTTCCTGGTGTCGGCCGCAGCCACGATGGCGAGAGCCAGCGGGTGCTCGCTCGCACGCTCGACACTGGCGGCCAGACGAAGGATCTCCGTCTCGCTAAACCCTTCATGGGGAACGATGGTCGTGACGGCGGGCTTGCCCTCGGTGAGCGTGCCGGTCTTGTCGACAACCAAGGTGTCGACCTTCTCCATGTGCTCCAACGCCTCGGCATTCTTGATGAGGACGCCAGCTTGGGCGCCGCGCCCGACGCCGACCATGATCGACATCGGCGTGGCCAAGCCAAGGGCACAGGGACAGGCGATGATGAGCACCGAAACCGCAGCCACGAGGCCGAACGCGAGACGGGGATCGGGTCCCCAGATCGCCCAAGCGGCAAAGGCCAGGAGCGCCACCACAATCACCGCGGGCACGAAGTAGCCGGAGACCTGGTCGGCAAGGCGCTGGATCGGAGCGCGGCTGCGCTGAGCCTCGGCCACGAGCTGGACGATCTGCGACAGCATCGTATCTCGGCCAACCTTCCGGGCCTCGATGACGACGCCACCGGACTGGTTCATCGTGCCGCCGATCACCGTGTCACCGACGGATTTCGTGACAGGCATGGACTCGCCTGTGACCATCGACTCATCGATGGAGCTGCGGCCATCGACGACAGCGCCGTCCACCGGGACCTTCTCACCCGGGCGTACCCGCAGGCGGTCGCCGACATGCACAGCGTCAAGCTGGACTTCCTCCTCGGAGCCATCGGGGCGAATGAGCCGGGCGGTCTTGGGCGCCAGGTCGAGGAGCGCCCGGATCGCGCCACTCGTGTTCTCCCGGGCGCGGAGTTCGAGCACCTGCCCGAGCAACACGAGGACGGTGATCACCGCCGCCGCTTCGAAATACACGGCGACCGAGCCATCGTGGCCACGGAAGGCGGCCGGGAAGATGCCGGGCATCAGCGTCGCGATAACGCTATAGACCCAGGCCACCCCAGTGCCCATGGCGATCAGGGTGAACATGTTGAGGCTGCGGTTCACGAGCGACTGCCAGCCCCGTACGAAGAAGGGCCAGCCGGCCCAGAGCACGACCGGCGTGGCGAAGGCGAGCTGGATCCAGTTTGACGTGCCGCGCGGAATGAGGTGATCCAGGCCGGTGAGGTGAGCCCCCATCTCCAGCGCGAACACGGGGACGGTCATGGCGAGGCCAACCCAGAACCGCCGGGTCATGTCGATGAGCTCGGCGTTGGGCGTCGCCTCGGCGCTGACGAGAACCGGTTCGAGCGCCATGCCGCAGATCGGGCAGGAGCCGGGGCCGACCTGGCGGATCTCGGGGTGCATCGGGCAGGTGTAGATCGTGCCCTCGGGAACGGGCTCGGCCTTCCTGGCCACTGCTGGTTCGACGTACTTCACGGGCTCGGCCACGAACTTCGACTTACAGCCCGAGGAGCAGAAATAGTAGGGATGGCCGTTGTGCTCCGCCTTGTGCCGGGTGCTGTGGGGATCGACCCACATCCCGCAAACCGGATCCTTCACCTTATGGCCATCGGCCGCCAGTTCAGAATGACCATGATGGTGGTGCTCATGGCCCGCCGGACCGGCCTCATGGACGTGAGCGCCATGCCCGCGTTTGTGCCCATGGGTGGGTTCGCTGTGCCCATCGTGGTGAACGTGCTGCTTGTCGTCGGCCATCGCTTGTCTCCTTGAGACCACGGATTCGATGTTCGACAGGCGGTTTAGACCCTCCCATCATGGGAAGGTCAAGCCTGGATGCTCCAAGTGCCCACTGACCACCTCGGGCCAGCGGGCACCACCTTTTGATTGCCGGCTCAGAATGCCCGACTTCAGTTGCTTCCTTCCTTCTTGGCGTTTTTCTTCAGCCAGTCCTTCATCTCGGCGATCTCCTGCTCCTGCGCCTTGATCACCGTCTCCGCCATCTTCCTGGCCTCGGCGTTGTCGCCAGTCTTGAGGACGACGCGGGCCATGTCGATGGCGCCCTGGTGGTGGGGGATCATCCCGCAGACGAAGGCGACATCGGAGTCCTTGATCATGTGGGCACTCATCATGGGACCGTGCATCTTCATCATGGTGTCCATGTAGCCCTTTTGAGCCTCGTTCATGTTGGCCATCATGCCCTGCATGCTTTGCATCATGCCTGACATGTCCATGCCCTGCATGTTCGGCATCGGCCCGCCGGCCTGAGCCGCGGTCCGGCACTCCTCCGGCAGCCCCTCGGTGGACATGGCCATCTGGCCACCTGAGGGATGCTGCATCTGGCCTTGGTTTTGTTGAGCCGCGGCGCCCCAGGCGCTGATGGAGAGAACGGCAGTGGCGAAAGCGATCATTCGAATAGTCATGTTGAAATCCTTATTCCAGGCGCGGTGATCTGATCGGCCCACATGGGCGCGGCGCCGGACACGCCAACGGGCCGGCTTTCATCGCAAGCGGCATGGCCGCTCGGCGTAGATCAGGTGCGTTTCGGTGGGCGGTCGATGCCGAACAGCATGGCCGGCACGGGCGTCAGGTCCGGCGGGATCGGGACCACCTCGGACAGCGGCACGCCCTGCGTCAGGTTCGCAGGGATGGGGAAGACGGCCATGATGCAGCCGGGATGGCAGCAGAACTGGCCGGCCGCATAGGGCTTGGAAGCACCGCTGTGGTGGTGATCGGACTGGCCATGGGATGCGTGCGTGGTCTGCACCGCATGGGCGGACGGTCCATGATCAGAGGTTCCCGCCTGGACAGCCGCATACAGCGGCGCGCTGGCGAGGCCGAAGGCCAGCAGCGCGACCGTCAGGCGGCTGAGCATGAGGCGGATCAGGTCATGCAAGGCACCATCCCTATGATCATCGGCCCAACGGTGGCCTTCGGCATCGGGTTCCCCTGGCCCGGCCAGGGATCCTTGGAGTGCAGGGTTCAAGTCGCCTCTTGACCTTGCCATCATGGGAAGGTGCAGGGTGCCCGCATCGTCATCACGAAACGGAGTAAGCACCATGTGCGGATGCAGCCCCCACCAATCTCAGTCGGACCAGACCGTGGCCCGCCACCCGGACGCCCTCACCCTGCGGGTCGAGGACATGACCTGCGGCCACTGCGCCGGTACCATCAAGAAGGCCATCGAGACGGGCTTGCCCGGAACGAGCGTCGAAGCGGATCCGGCCTCCAAGCTTGTATCCGTCCGCGGCAGCACCGATCTGACTTCGATCAAGGCCCTCGTGTCCGAGGCCGGCTACACTCCGACCGCAGCCTGAAGGAGATCCCCATGCTCAGCCGCCGCCGCTTCCTGACTGTTCTCGGTGCCGCCGGTGCGGCCCTCACGACAGGGCCCTCCTTCGCACAGGCCGCCCTGCCGAAGGTCGTCGTCGCCAAGGACCCGAACTGCGGTTGCTGCGGTGGTTGGGTCGAGCACATGAAGGCCGCCGGCTTCCCGGTTGACGTCGTCACCACGCCAGAGGTGAACCGGGTCAAGGTCCGCCTGGGCGTCCCGGACGAACTCGCCTCCTGCCACACGGCGGAGGTTGGCGGCTATGTCATCGAGGGGCACGTGCCGGCGGACGCGGTCAAGCGCCTGCTGGCTGAGAAGCCCCAGGCGAAGGGCCTAGCCGTCCCTGGCATGCCGGTTGGATCGCCCGGCATGGAGGTCGCGGGTGTTGAGAATGACACCTACGACGTCGTGCTGTTTGGGCCATCAGGCCAGAAGGCCTTCGCCCGCTATGAGGGTGCACGCCTGCTCTGACAGCATCTTTCTAGGAGATCATCAATGTACCGCGCTTGGATCGTGATTGCCGCAACCCTCGCTGCCGCTGATGCCGCGCAAGCCCAGCATACCCCGGCCTCGCCGTATACCGGCCTGGAGGCGCGGCCGGTCAAGGCACTGTCCGATGAGCAGATCGCCGACCTCCGCGCGGGCCGCGGCATGGGACTGGCGTTGCCGGCAGAACTCAACGGCTATCCCGGTCCGATCCATGTCCTGGAACTCGGCGCGAAGCTTGCGCTGACCGGGGAGCAGCGCACCCGGGTTGAGGAGCTCCACATGGCGATGAGGGCGGAGACGGTGCCGCTCGGCGAGCGCCTGATCGCGCAGGAGACGGACCTCGACCGTCAATTTGCCACCAAGTCAGTTACTTCGGCGAGCCTGCAAGCCGCCACGGCCGACATCGGGGCGACGCAGGGCGCTCTTCGCGGAGCCCACCTGCGCTATCACCTCTCCACCCTCGACGTGCTCACGCCCGAGCAGGTCCGCCGCTACGGTGAACTGCGTGGCTACCAGGCCTCGGGAGGCCAGGGGCATGGCCGCAAGGGCCACCACTGACCGCTCTCGCCTCCATTGAGGTAGCGCTCGCCGAAATCGCGGGATGCCTGATGTTTTTGGCATACGCCTGTCTTGAGGGTGAGCGGCAGGGCACTGTTCATTGCCAATCGAAAATGGCCTGCGTGTTCAGCGGGCTTGCGTATCCATAAGCCGGTGCTGGGCGTAGGGCCTCTGGACGTTGTGGCCGACGGTCGGAGTAACCTGCTCCGACAGACGAAGGCTCAGCATTCCGGGCTTTGGGCCGCTCCTGCGTGACCGTCCGCGCCGAGGATTTCTTCGGCTCATCTCCTCGGATCACAATCTTCGTGTTCCCTAGGCCCTCGCTTCGAACCAGGGCAAACAGCTTTGCTGCGTTTGAGGGCGCGAGGCGGACGCACCCGTGCGAAGCGGGCCGCCCCAAGGTACGGGTGGCGTTGCTGCCGTGGATCGCATGGCCCCGGTGCGTGAAGAAGATCGAGTGCGGCATGGGCGAGTTGTCCCATTCCTTGGAGGCATGGTCTTTCACCAAGCGAGATGGCGTGAAGGTGCCAACCGGCGTCTCATATCCCGCCTTGCCGGTCGACACCGACCAAGCGTAGCGCGGCTTGCCACCAACGGAGACCGACATGTGCTGGGTGGTCTTGTCGACGGTGATCAGGACATCCGCTTTCGCCCAACCAGCTCCGAGTGTGAGAGTGCCAAGCAAGGAGGCGACAAGCAGACCGACAAGACGCATAGGGAAAAGTCCTCCAGGTAGGAATACAAGGCGACAATCCTACAGACGTCCAGTCAGGACCACGGTTCCGCAGGCTGGTCCGACCTCACGGAAGTGTGTGGACTTGCTGCAAGGCAGAGGACCGGGAGGGTGTAGGGGCTGGCTTGGCTATGGCTGGTCGAGGGACTTCGACCTGACCGATGGCGTCTGGGACAGAGGTCTACCTGGCAAGCACAGCTGCCATCCTGCTCGGGCTCTGGAGCGCTTGGGTCAGGAACTTCGACCAGCCGTCTTCGCTGGCGCGTGGGCACGATCCGTAGCGGTCCGTTCCATCCCAAGGCCAATCCTGGTGCAGTTTCGCCCCTCAGCCTTCGCAGCGTAAAGAGCACGATCCGCACGGGAAAGGATCGAGCTCCGGTCGTCGTGCGGCAGGGCCGCCGTCAGGCCCGCACTGAAGGCGATGGGCCGACGCGTTGTCTGGTCCGGCAATGTGGCAGGTGGAAACTCCGCTCTGATCCCGTTGAGCAGGCGGGCTGCGTCGTCGAGACGGACATCCATCTGCAGCAGCAGGAACTCCTCGCCTCCGATCCGGCCGAGATGGTCTCCGGGGCGCAGGCTCTCGCGGAAAACCTGCGCGAAATGCCGGAGGACGGCATCGCCGGCATCATGCCCGTAGGTGTCGTTGACGACCTTGAACTGGTCGATGTCGATGATCGACGCACACAGTCCGGCGCCGGACGCCTCGCCCGCCGCGAGGCCCTCGTCGAGCAGTTCGAGGATGTAGCGCCGGTTCGGCAGGCCGGTGAGGAGGTCCGTGCGTGAGGCAAGCAGGGCAGACTCGTGGGCCTGGCGCAGGGACTTCTCGTTGTGCTTCAGGGCAGAGATGTCCGTTCCCACCGTCAGGATCTATCCGTTCGGCAGCACTGAGTGCTCGATCCAGAACCAGCGGCCATCGACGAGATCGGTCTCGAAGGATTTCCGGCGTGAACTCCGCCGCCGAGGAAGGGTCCTGGCGATCAGGGCTTCGACGTCGCCGCCGTCGATCCTCACCCCGAGCCCGTGCGCGGCGCCGTAGCGGAGGATGTCAGCGAAGGTGTACGGCCCCTCGTAGCCGATCAGGAACATGCCTCGGTAGGTCTCGTTCGCGTAGCGGAGGTTGTCCTCGGCATCGTAGATGGAGACGGCCTGTCCGCTTTCGGTCAGCGCCTCCACGACGTTCCGAAGCGTCTCTTCGTCAGGATCTGAAGGGAAGGATGGCATATGAGGTGAGCGGCTCAGGAAGCGATTTCTGGTCTTCTACACGGGTTTCTCGATTTCGGTCACCCCACCTAGTAGCTGCGCTTGCTCCTGGAGTGCGGAAACGCTCAAGACAGTCGAGGCACTGGTGCCGGACCGATGCGAACTAGTCGCGCAGTTCGGACGCGGACGAGGACATTGATCTTTCGATGCCCCCAATCTCTGCTTGGCGCCTAAGCCATAGCTCGGTTTGAACCCCTTCAGCCCTTGTCGGCGCCTTTTCCGCGGCCATCTTGATTCTGTCAGCAGGCGAAAAGTTCCAACGAGGGCCATGTTCATAGCTGATGGCTGGAATGTATTTAGCACAGAAGCTGAATTCCGCGTGATCTGCTCCGATGTTGCTCGCGCCCGCTGATTTGCCCGCGCGGTTCGACACTCCCGGGAGGTTCTCATGAAACGTGGTTTACTACCCAGTCTGGTACTCACCGCCCTGCTCACGACCGTAGCCCCCGTTCTGGCCCAAACCCCCGAACAGAGCGCCGCGCTCGTGGAGCGCATAGCTGAACTGAAGAAGCGTGCCGTCGCAGGCGTCGAGGCCCGCGCCAAGCTCGCCCAGGAGATGAACGACTCGATCTTCAGCTTCGGCGAGCTCGCGTTCCAGGAATTCGAGACCTCCAAGTACATCACCGACATTCTTGAGAAGAACGGCTTCTCGGTTCAACGTAACGTCGCGGGCCTGCCGACAGGCTGGGTTGCCAAGTGGGGTTCAGGCGGCCCCGTGATCGCGCTCGGCAGCGACATCGACTGTATCCCGAAGGCGTCGCAGAAGCCGGGCGTCGCCTACCGCGAACCCATGATCGAAGGCGCGCCGGGACACGGTGAGGGACACAACTCGGGCCAGGCGGTGAACGTCGTGGCAGCGCTTGCCCTGAAAGAGATCATGGAGCGGGAGAACATCCCCGGGACCATCATGCTCTGGCCGGGCGTGGCCGAGGAGCTTCTCGGCGGCAAGGCCTACATGGTCCGTGACGGTGTGTTCAACGGGGTTGATGCCGTCCTGTTCACCCATGTCGGCAACAATCTGGAGACCACCTGGGGCCAGCCCCGCGGCACGGGCATGGTCTCGGTCCAGTACACATACAGCGGTGAATCCGCCCACTCCGCCATGGCGCCATGGCGCGGTCGTAGCGCGCTCGACGGCGTCGAGCTGATGAACATCGGCTGGAACATGCGCCGCGAGCACCTGCGGCCGGAGCAGCGCTCCCACTACGTGATCCCGGATGGGGGCGACCAGCCCAATGTCGTGCCGTCGGTCGCCAGCGTCTGGTACTTCATCCGCGAGCAGGACTTCGCGAACATCCGCAAGAACTTCGAGATCGCCAACACCATCTCGGAGGCGGCGGCGAAGATGACGGACACCACCGTCACACGGAAGATCATAGGCACTGCCGCCCCCCGCCACTTCAACAAGCCAATGGCGGAGGCTGCCTATGCCAACATCCAGCAGGTTGGGCTGCCGCAATGGACCGAGGACGAGCAGGCCTTCGCCAAGGCGGTGCAGCGCACGGTCAAGGACAAGGAGGAAGGTCTCGCCGTCGAACTGAAGAAGCTCGAACCGCCTCTGGAGAAGCCCGAGAGCGGCGGATCCGACGATATCGGCGACATCTCATGGACAGTCCCGACGATCACGTTGAACTACCCGTCTAACATTCCCAACCTGCCGGGTCACCATTGGGCGAATGCCATGTCGATGGCCACGCCCATTGCGCATAAGGGCATCGTTGCCGGGGCGAAGGTGATCGCGATGACGTCCATCGACCTGCTGTCGAAGCCGGAGCTGCTGGTGCAGGCCAAGGAGTACTTCGCCACCGAGCAGCAGAAGAACCAGAAGTACGTCCCGATGATCTCGGCCGAGGACAAGCCCCAGGTGCAGATCAACGCCGACATCATGGCGCAGTACCGGCCCGAGATGAAGAAGTACTACTACGATCCGACCAAGTACGCGACGTACCTCGATCAGCTGGGCATCAAGTTCCCGGTGCTGGAGAAGCCGAAGAACTGAAGACTGGAGATTTGCCCGCTGCCAACTGCAGGGGGCAGCGCTTCACGGCACGGCGACCTCATATTGCCGCCGTGCCCGCTTCGCTCAGCTCGTAAGGAGCTGCGAGGAAACGTTGAAGGGGTGACGGCCATGTTGGAAACTCTGGGCGCTAGGGAACGAACGCGCAGGAGATCACATAGGCCAAGCCGTTGTTCCTTCAATGCCGGCTTGGCCGCATCCTCGTTGGTCTATAGGCGCCTTGGTCCGCACCTTTACTTCCGCGTGTTCGCGATGACCTGCTTCAGTGGCTCGACCCCGACGGCGCCCGCAATAACCTCATTCCCGATGACAAAGCCAGGCGTGCCGTTAATCCCCAATCTTTCCCCGAGCCCCATGTTCTCCTGGAGCATGGCGTCGATCTCGTTGCTCTGCAGATCCTTTTCCACGCGGGCCATGTCGAGGCCCATCTCCTTGGCGACTGCCTTGGCGGATTCCCCGTTGGCCTGGCCGCGTCTCTCCATCAACCTGGTGTGAAAATCATAGAGCTTGTCGCCGGCAAGCTGCGACTTGGCCGCCAGCGCGACGCGGCTGGCCTCGACGGACCCTGGCCCAAGCACCGGAAAGTCCTTGATCACCACCCGCAGCTTGGGGTCGGACTTGATGAGCGCCTTCACGTCGGCCATGGCACGTTTGCAGTAGCCGCAGTTGTAATCGAGGAACTCGACCATGGTGACGTCGCCCTGCGGGTTGCCGAGCACGAAGTCGCGGGGCGAGTTCTCCAGCTTGCCGCGCTCGGCGGTCAGAACCTCTGCCCGGCCCGCCTGCTCGGCCACCTGCTGCCGCCGCTGGAGCTCGGTGAACGCCTCCTGCAGCACCTCGGGGTTCTTGAGGAGATACTCCCGGACGATCCCGCCGATGGCCTCGCGCTGCTCCGGCGTGAACGAAGCGGGCTGGGCCAGCACCGCCGACGGCAGGACGAGCGCGGCGAGGAGCGCGACACGGCGCACGGCGGGGGCGTTGAAGGGCATCACAGAGATCCTTGCGTTCAGACCGTCCTGTTCGCGGCTCCGCGTCGGACGGGTCAGCCACTTGCCGGTTGCAAGCTCCCCATGACTACCGATTCGGATTCCCGCTGTCGATCACGGCAGCCGGCCTGACGTCCCGGGCGGGCCGAGATCAAGGGAACGTGACTTCCACGCCGTCCGGACGGCGTGCTGAGTTAGAGGCATGCGATATCCTCTGAGAACCTGGACTGGCCTCCTGTCTGCTGTCTCCACCCTCGTTGTGGGCCAGGCTGCCGCCTCGCCGGAGCCGCGCGCGGTTCTCGAACTCTTCGTCAGCCAAAGCTGCTCGGCCTGCCGGCCCGCGGACGAGCTCATGATGGAGTAGCAACGGGATCCCAGTCTCGTCGTGCTGACCCTGCCCGTGAACTACTGGGATTATCTCGGCTGGAAGGATACGCTGGCGGACACGCTCTTCACCCTACGGCAGAAGGGATATGCGAAAGCCCGCAAGGCGGGTCAGATCTACACGCCCGAGATGATCGTCAACGGCGTGGTGTCCTGCATCGGGTCGGCGCGGGACCAGGCCATAAGATCCATCGATCAGGCAACGGCTGGGGGCTCCCTACCCGTCATCATCCAGGTGAAGGAGGAAAACGGTCTCGTCATCGTCGATGTCGGTGAAGGCGACGGCGAGGCTGAGGCTTGGTTGCTGCCGGTCCGCCGGCACAGCCAGGTTGCGATCCATCGCGGAGAGAACGCCGGGCGCACGGAAACGTATACGAATGTCGTGCGCGGACTATATCCCCTCGGGCGCTGGTCGGGCTCTCACATCCGCTTCGAGATGCCCCTCGAAGCCGTCGAGACACAGGGGGCCGACACGTACGTCGTCCTTCTTCAGAAGGCATGGGACGGGAAGCCGGGCAGGATCCTCGGTGCCGCCAAGGGGCCGGGCTTGTAGGGGCCATTCCAGGGCCAGGATGGGGGCATGGCGAGGTTTGCCGGCCTCTCCTAAAGAGCCTTTACGACCCGGACTTCACACGCGGCACGGACTGTGTCATGCTCTTGCAAATCACTTGCAACTGCAACACGCTGGAGTTGACCATGGACGCCCGAGCTCCCGATCTCGCCGAGGACCTGACGGGCTGGCGCCAGCCCCGGCGGGACGCCCCCCTGTCGGAGGTGTACCGCACCGTGGCGGTGCCCAGGATCGGGGGCAATTTGCGCAAGCTCGCCGCGTTCGTGGGTCCGGGCTACCTGGTCTCGGTGGGCTACATGGATCCGGGCAACTGGGCGACCTCCATCGCCGGCGGCTCGAAGTTCGGCTACACGCTCCTTGTCGTCGCCCTGGTTTCCAACATCATGGCCATCGTGCTGCAGTCGCTCTGCGCCCGCCTTGGCATCGCTTCTGGGCGTGACCTTGCCCAGGCCTGCCGCGACGCCTTCCCCAAGGCTGTCAGCGTGCCGCTCTGGCTCCTGGCGGAACTAGCCATCGTGGCAACCGATCTGGCGGAGGTGATCGGCACGGCCATCGGCCTCAATCTTCTGTTCGGGATCCCGTTGGAGATCGGTGTCGTCATCACCGCACTCGACGTGTTCCTGATCCTCTACTTGCAGCGACTCGGGTTCCGGTACCTGGAGGCCTTCGTGATCGCCCTGCTCGGCGTCATCGCCGTCTGCTTCGGCGTGCAGATCGCGCTGGCGGACCCAGATTGGGGCGGGGTGATCCGTGGTTTCGCGCCCACGACCCAGATCGTGACGAACCCGGAGATGCTCTACCTGGCGCTTGGCATCCTGGGCGCCACCGTGATGCCCCACAACCTCTACCTGCACTCGGCCATCGTGCAGACGCGGTCGTACGGGCGCTCACTGCCTGAGAAGCGCGAGGCCCTGAAGTTCGCCACCATCGACTCGACGGTCGCGCTGATGTTCGCGCTTTTCATCAATGCTTCGATCCTGATCCTCGCCGCTGCGGCGTTCCACACGACCGGACGCTCGGAGGTGGCGGAACTCGGGGAAGCGCATAGCCTTCTCTCGCCGCTCCTGGGCGCTGCCATCGCGCCGACGCTGTTCGGCATCGCGCTTCTCTGCTGCGGCCTCAATTCGACGGTCACCGCGACCCTTGCCGGTCAGGCGGTCATGGAGGGTTTCCTCAACATCCGCCTACCGGCTTGGCTGCGCCGGCTCGTCACCCGTCTGGTGGCGATTGTTCCGGCAGCCATCGTGACGATCTGGTACGGCGAGAGCGGCACTGCTCAACTGCTGATCCTCAGCCAGGTCATCCTGAGCCTGCAACTGTCCTTCGCGGTGATCCCGCTCATCATGTTCACGTCAAGCAAGGCGAAGATGGGCGCGCTCGTCGCTCCGGCGTGGCTCGTGGGCCTCGCGGGGATCATCGCCGCCGTGATCGTGACCTTGAACGTCAAGCTCCTGGTGGACTTTGTGATAGGCTGATCTCGGCCGCCTGGGAGTCAGTGCATATAACCAACAGGATTGAAGCTCAGATCCGGGCCAAGGGCCTTCGGCTCACGGGCCAGCGCAAGCTCATCGCGCAGGTTGTTGCCAGCGCCCACGACCATCCCGATGTGCCCGAACTGCACCGCCGCGTGGCCGAGGAGGATGATCGCATCTCCCTCGCGACCGTCTACCGGACCATGAAGCGTTTCGAAGAACTCGGCATTCTTGAGCGACATGAGTTTCGGGACGGGCGGGCGCGGTACGAGCCGGCCGCAAAGCGGCACCACGACCACCTGATTGACGTGGATACGGGCACAGTGATTGAGTTCCGTTCCGAGGAGATCGAGCGACTTCAGGCTGTGGTCGCGCGGGAACTCGGGTTTGACCTCGTTGGCCATCGCCTGGAACTCTATGGGCGAAGAAGAACCGCGCGAAAGGAATCCTGAACGCCACGAAGTGGCCGGCAAGACCCATCGTTGAGCGGGCAAAGGATAGCTGCTTCCGATTGAGGGTGATCGGGCAACAGTCCTGCGCGGACGCCTACACCATGAGCGGTGTCACTTTAGATGGCGCCGACTCGCTTCCGCCTCAGCCCAACGTCCCTAGGGCCGGGAACGTCTCCAGAAGCCAGAATGACATGTTGGTGATCCAGCCGGTGAGGAACGCGATCCCGGTCAGGACGAGGAGGACGCCCATGGTCTTCTCGATCAGCACGAAGCGGGAGCGCATGCTCTTCAGGAGCGCCACGAAGGGCTTCATGGCGAAGGCTGCGAGCAGGAAGGGAATGCCAAGGCCTGCCGAGTAGGCGGCGAGCAGCAAGGCCCCCTGCGCGACGCTCTGCTCCGAGCCCGCCACGGTCAGGATCGCAGCCAGCACCGGTCCAATGCAGGGTGTCCAGCCGAAGGCGAAGGCCAGACCCATCACATAGGCGCCCCACAGCCCGGTCGGCTTGGGCACACTGAACCGCGCCTCGCGGTAGAACAGCCCGATGCGAAAGACGCCGAGGAAATGCAGCCCCATCACGATGATCGAGACGCCAGCGAGGGTGCTCAGCACATCGAGGTACCGTCGGATCACTTGGCCAAGGGCCGAAGCGGTAGCCCCCAGCAGCACGAAGACGGTGGAGAAGCCCGCCACGAACAGCAGCGCCGCCAGGACGGCCCGCCGACGGACAGCGCGGTCGTCGCCCGCGCTCAGCCGGTCGAAGGTCGTGCCCGCCAGGAACGACAGGTAGGGCGGCACCAGCGGCAGGACGCAGGGACTCAGGAAACTGATGAGGCCGCCGAGCATGGCGGCCGGGAGGGAGACGCTGAGCATGGGTCCTTCACTCGATCCTAGCGCCGCGGCACAAGGACCGGGCGTCCAAAGTGTTCGTCCAAGGCACGTGGCGGGATCGAGCCAGCATCACAATGCGGGCTCCCGGGCTGGAGCGGTCTTCCCTTGTTCGACACGTGCCTTCAGGAATTTGACGGTTTCCGGGCTGTCCCACTCCGCGGCGCCCAACAGGCGGCCAATCTCCCGCCCGTCCCGGTCGATCACCAAGGTGCCCGGCAGGCCGACGAGGCCGAGGCTGCGCGACGCGCTGCCGCTCTCGTCGATGTACGGCGCCAGATGCCTGACACCGACCGTGGTGAGGAACTTTCGCACCGGATCGAGCCCCTTCCGGTCAATCGACAGGGCGACGACCTCGACATCCTTTCGGTCGAACTGGGCCTGGAGGCGATCAAGGGCGGGCATCTCCTCACGACAGGGGGAACACCAAGTCGCCCAGATGTTCAGAACGACGATCCTGCCGCGCAGATCGGCGAGGGAAACTTGCCGCCCGCCGTCGTCCTTGAAGGAAAGCTCCGGGATGGGGCGCGGCGTCTCATGCACGATCAGACGTGGCGGCGCCTCCGCGGCGCCGGCGGCGGAAAGACCAACGGCAAGGCCGAGGGCGACGGTGAGGATCCTGACCCAAGGGGTGCCCCCCGACTTCGTGAGCGGACGTCGGGAGGATCGTTTGACTCGGGCGGGCATGAGATCAGCGGGTGGCCAGGGTTTCAACGGAGCCTCCGAGAACTACAACAGTTCAGTCCGCCGGGGATCCGACCTTTGGCCGGATCCCATAGGGACCTAAGACCAATTGGGCGATCATGACCCCTTCCGCACCTGGTCGACCTCGCGTTGGACCAGGTCGCGGAGCTGCTGCGGGCCGAAATTGGTCAGCGGTTTGCCGTTGACGAAGAAGGTCGGCGTCTGCCGGACATTGTTGGCCTTCACGTCGGCGATGTCTGTCTCCAGCATACGACCCATAAGGGGTGTGGATGCCAACTTCTTGCCCTGCTGCACATCAAGGCCCGCGGCCGCGGCGAAGCGCCAAGCCTTGTCGAGGTCCGGCGCGCCATGTGCGGCCCATTCCGGCTGGTTCGCCAGCAGGGTTTCGAGAACCGGCTCAAACTTATTTTGTCCGCGAGCCGCCTCAAGGATGAAGACAGCGATGTCGGACCCTTCATGGAAGGGTGTGTACCGCAGGACCAGGCGCACGTCCTTCGGGAAGTCCGCAAGGATTTGCTTGACGATGGGGTAGAAGGCCCGGCAGGCCTCGCACATCGGATCGAAGAACTCCACGATGGTGATCGGGGCCTCTGGTGGGCCGATGACCGGCGAGTGCGGCCGGACCAGGGTGCCGTTGGCGGCGGTGGCCGCGGAGGCAGGCTCAGCGCCCTTGCCGGAGCGGTCATATAGGAAGGCGCCACCGGCAAAGGCGGCGACCACGATCAGGGCGGTCAGGATGACAAGGAGGCGCTTAGACATTGGATTTCTTTCGACTGGCAGGAATGAGAAGAACGGCGATGGCGGTGAAGGCCGCGAGCGACAGGTAGGGCAGCGGCAGGTCCAGAACGGTCATGTCGGCGCTGGAGCAGGACGGACCCTGTCCACAGGGCTTGATCGCCTCGGGGATGATCCCGGCGTAGAGCAGCGAGTGGAAGGCGGCGACGAGCCACCCAAGCCCTGCGATGGGCAAGGCGTAGCGCCAGACGTCGGGATCCTCGCGGAAGGTCGCCACAGCCAGGATGACGGCAAGCGGGAACATGAAGACCCGTTGGTGCCAGCATAGGCTACAGGGCGTCTGCCCCATGACCTCTCCGATGAACAGGGCCCCGAAGGTTGCCGCAAGCGCGATGATCCAGGCGGCGAACAGGTACGCCCACGCGTGACGGCCTGAGGTTGTGAGCAGCCCACCGGGCATGGTCACGTGACGAGTGCTGGCGGTTTGGCCCATGTCCTATCCCCGGATCGCTCGTTTGAGTTTCGCGAGCGCCGTTGCCTTGTCTTCGTGGTAGTCGATCAGGCTGACGAACCCGCCCTGTGCATCGGTCACGATCACCGACGCGGAGTGTTCCATCGTGTAGTTGCCGCCCTCCGTCGGCACCTTGCGGTAGGCGACGCGGAAGGCCTTCGCCGCCGCGGTCACTTCCTCCGGCGAGCCGGTGAGCGCGGCGATCCGGGGATCGAAGCTTTCCATGTAGGTCTTCAGCAACTCGGGGGTGTCCCGCTCCGGGTCGACCGTCACGAAGACGACGTTGAGGCGGTCGGCGTCGGGGCCGAGGTCCTTGAGATGCTGGCTCATCTCGAACAGCGTCGTCGGGCACACCTCCGGGCAGTGGGTGAAGCCGAAGAAATACACCGTCGGCTTGCCCTTGAAGGTGTCCTGGGTGACGCGCTCGCCACGGTGGTTCACCAGCGAGAACGGGCCACCGACATCTGGAACGCCGGTCGTCGTGATGACGGGTTGGGCGAACCGAGAGGCGGACGTCTCCCCGCGGTACCAGTGCCAGGCGAAGAAACCGATCTGGAGTAGCAGGACGGCGATGAGCGCAAATGCGACCCAGCGAATGATCTTGAGAGCGGATGACATCGCACCGCCTTAGTGGCCCTGGTGAACGTTGGCAGCCGCCGGGGCGGCCTGTGCCCCGATGCCGCCGACCCGGTATTCGATCTTGAGCACGCCCGCCTTCTCGAAGATGAGCATGCCCTTCACTGTGTCGCCTGGGTTCAATCCCTGCCGCAGGTTGACGAGCATGGCATGCAGCGCGCCCGGCTTCAGCTCCACGGTCTGACCCGGGCCGATCTCCAGGCCTCCGGTGACGGGCTCCATGCGGGCGACGCCATCGACAACCGTGGAGCGGTGCACCTCAAAGCGTTCCGCGACCACGGTCGAGCCGCCAACCAGACGGTCGGGCTCCGAACCTGTGTTCATGATCCGCATGTAGCCGCTGCCCACCTTGGCGCCGCCCGGCGTGGCACGGGACCAGGGCGCCTCCACCACGATGGCGCCGGCGCGGTAGGTTTCAGGGGCCTGGGCCATCGCAGCCGGCATGCCACCGATGGCCAGGGTCGATAGGAGAGCAACGAGAGATCGCTTCGTCATTTTGGTGTCTTTCGCCCCTCGACGGGGTGCATCATCACGTCTGTGCTTAGGTATCGGGGTCGTCCTGGTATTGCCCGGAGGAGCGCCGCCGAGAGGGCGTGCCCGGATGGACGGCTTTATTGGATTGTCCCAAGATCGACGGCGGCCATGTCCCAACAGGTCGGCCTCGGCGCGGCGATTGTCACGCGGCTTCCGGCGCTTGCGCCGGCGGGATCCTCAGGCTTGCGGGGGCCGAGCAGGTGGAGCCTGGGCCAGCGTCTTCGGCGTGGCATCGTTCCCGGGTGCCCGGGCCTGTGCAGGGCTGAACCAACGCAGCACCACAGTGGCGACCGAAACGCCCTGAACGATCTTCGCATGGCACAAAGCCGCAAGCGGGCAGGCCTTGGGGCCTTCCGACTTGGATGACCGGGCAGGCGCGCAGCACTGCGCCTCGGCCATCGCCATGTCATAGGTTGCGGAGGCCCGTGCCATTCCGGTGTCAGACGCCGTGATAGGCGTGACCAGCCCTCCGGCCACCGCGGGAACGGTGAACGGGGCGAGCACGAGCCCAAAGATCGCAAGGATCGAGAGCATACGTGTGATGGCAAGCCACGGCTTCATGCCGGGAGCCTCTCACATGCCCCCTGAAATGTGAAGCGCGGCACAATCAATAGCTTGTGTCCGCTGGAGAGGTAAAGCGACGCATTACAACCGGGAGGTTGGCAGCCCCGTCGGCCATGCTCCATTTTTTGCGGGGATAACGACATCGGAAAGGAATGGTGGGTCATGCGCCTGCCATGATGCTCAGGCGGCATATCGGCAACATTCGGAGGGGCCATGCGACCAGTCTTTGCCTTTTTCATAGCAACGCTCGCCCTTGCCTCCCAGGCGACGGCCGATCCATTTGATGCCCCGCCGCCAAATTATGCAGAAATGATCAATCCGGCGCTTGGACAGTTCGGCGCTGATCTTCGCGTCCGGCAAACCTCCTGTGTGGTCAGCAGTCGCTGTCGTTACGCCGCGCGTCAGGTCGGCATCGAAGTGGTTGGCCCGCCGGATCGTCCGGTCACCGAGCGGATCATGATCGCGGCCACGTTCCGCCAGGGAGACGATGCGGCGGCGACGAAGCTCGTCGACGATACGCTGACCGTGCTCGGTGCGACGATGGTCGTCTACGATCCAAGAATGGCGGCGGAGCGCCGTGGCGAGTTCCTGCTCGAACTTGGTGATGCCGCGCTCAGCGTGGGTGAGGCGCACCGGGACAGCGCTGACGTCCACTACGCCCTCTCATTCGACGACGTGAGCGGGCGCTTGGAGATCATTGCTGCGACATTACGCGCAGGACATGGTTAACGCAATTTCCGGAACGAAACAGGGTGCGACCTGTTAACTCTCGTTTAACTTTTGCCTTGAGCGGCTCCCGCCCATTGTGTCAGGTTTGATGAACAAAACCTTAACGGCACAGCGGTGGGGGCAATGCGGCAACCTCTCTTCGGGTCTCTGAACACTCGACCTTCTCTCCGGAACATGCTTCGTCTCGCAGGCCTCGCGATGGCGCTTACCGTGATCGGGACCGGGGTACAGGCGCAGACTGGGAGCATCCTGCCAGGCGCCACACAGCCCGTAGCGCAAGTGGGCGTTGCCAAGCCGATCATGGGCTGGATCCGTTTCTGCGAACAGAACCCGGCGGAATGCGCTGTCGACCCGTCCGAGCCAACGACGATCAATCTCACGTCAAAGGACTGGCAGATGCTCGTCAGGATCAATCAGCAGGTCAACACCGACATCAAGGCCAAGACCGACAAGGACCACTGGGGCGTCGACGACGTCTGGGACTTCGCCGAGGACGGCTATGGCGATTGTGAGGACTACCAGCTTGTCAAGCGCAAGCGCCTGGTCGAGGCCGGCTTCCCGCGCCGGGCGCTGCGGATGACGGTTGTCATCGACGAGGAGGGCGCTGGTCATGCCGTGATGATGGTGCGCACCACCCGCGGTGACTTCATCCTCGACAACAAGCGTAACGCCATTCTGCCGTGGCACAAGACGGGCTACGTTTACATCAAGCGCGAGGGCGATGCGGGCTCGATCTGGGCCTCGCTCGGCGGCCGCACGTCGCCTACCATGACTGCCAACCAATAGGCTGGAGCCAAACGGCCGACCTCATTGGTCCTGGAGCAGTGCGCGGCTGTGCCGGACTTGCGATGAGAGCTCGAACTCCGGTGCGGTGTGGTCGATGCCGAACAGGTCTCTAAGGTGCTCCTAGAGGTCGGCCACGGCGGCGAGATCCCGCTCGAACACCGCCACGTGCTTTTCCAAGGCGGTTCGCCCCTCGTCTGGCTGCCAGACGTGCAAGGGATGCACGTCCTCGACCGAGGGGAACGCCTTCAGCTCAGCCAACAACTTATCGTAGTCGAAGGTGCGGCGGCGGTCCGGCTCGGGCCTGGAAATCCGCCAGGCGATGTAGGACACAAGCACGGAGGCCGCGCCGGAGAAGTTGTGCGTCGCGTCCGCGAGGAGCGCGAGCGAACCGGGAATTACGCCCCGACGCCCTCGACGACCGTGATGCCGAGGTTGAGTGCAAGTGCGATCAGCAGACGGCGCCTGCGTTGGGAGATCGATCCTCTGAGCCGGCGCTGCCGTGAGAGTGGGCATGCCCGTGTGCGTGTGTCGGGGGGAGCGCGCCCTCAGTTTCAGCTCCGTAAGTCTATCTTTGCTGCGATCCGAAAAATTCAGGCTTGAACCTCTAGCGGCTTGAGGTGCTAGGTCGGCAGCCACAATCTGGCGGAGGGCAGCAGGAATGGATGAATGGCGGAACCGGCGAGGCCGCAGGAACCTTGCGCTCGCCCTGGCTCTCGTGGTCCTGACCATCATCCTCTACGCAGTCTCATTCGTGAAAACCCGTGAGCGCGAGGATCTCCGCCACCGGGAGGATCCGCAAGCCCATGCAGGTCCTCCCTCCAAACCTGCGCCCTAGTTAATCCGGGTCGCCCGTTGAGCAAATATTAGCCGCTTGGCATCATGCGGCTGGGTGGGCACCGAGGATCTTGTCCGGTGGCTCCCTGTCCCCACGCGGCGATTGAGGTGCCCCGTCCGACGCGGGGCCAAGCGTGTTGCTGGACAACCTCGACCGTAACGTCCCGGACATTGAGCCGGCACCATCCCATCAGCCTTGAAGCCGCGCCTCCGACAGATCGGCCTTCGCTGTTGCGATCCGGTTGCGTCCGCTTTGTTTGGCTCTGTAGAGCGCGGCGTCGGCCAGCGAGATGAGATCCCTTGGGCTGATGCGGGAGCGGTCCACGCTCGCGCTACGGCTCGCGGAGCCGATGCTGACTGTCAGGATGCCTATTGGGGTGTTCCCCTCGTGCGGCAGGTGTAGCGCCTCGATCCGTGCGCGGATATCCTCCGCCACGGCGGCTGCGCCAGCAGCGCTCAGGTCCGGCAACAGAACAATGAACTCCTCGCCACCATAGCGAGCGACCAAGTCAGACGGCCTGCGAGCCGAGCCTGCAATGACCTTTGCAACCGTCTGCAGGCATTCGTCGCCGGCCTGATGTCCGTAGATATCGTTGTACGACTTGAACCGATCCACATCGACCAGCAGGAGCGCAACGGATTTTCCATCACGCGCCGCGCGGAGCCACTCCGTTTCGAGCTGCCGGTCGAATGTCCGTCGGTTGGCAAGGCCCGTCAGGCCATCGGTCGTCGCAAGGATCGCGAGTTCCGCCTCCGCCTCCTCCCGTCGCCGTAATTGTCCGATAAGGCTCCAGCCGAGGATGGCGATGGTGCCGACAAGCAATCCAGTGAGGATAAGGCGAACAATGAGTGTGTGATTCCAGTTTGATAGTGCCTCGTCCCGGCCAATCGACGCGAGGACCCCGATGGGGAAGATGTGGTTGCGTTGGAAGCCGCCGATGCGTTTCACTCCATCGACGGGGGACTTGTACTCGTAGACGCCGGAGGCCTTCCCATCCCGGAACCAGGGCTCGTAAGCTCCATTGGTCCCGATGGCCCGCTCGACGTAGGGATAGCGGGACAGAAGCGTGCCATCCGTGTGGAAGAGCGAGATTGAACCTTGCGTGCCGACGTCGATGCGGCCGAAGAAGTTTGCGAAATAACGGGGCGGAATGCTGGCTTGGACGACCCCGCCGAAGCTTCCGTCAAGTTTGTTGAACCGACGTGACAGTGTGAGGACCCAGTCGCTTCCGAGCGGATCGCGGATCAAGGGCCCCAAGAACCAACCACTGCCTGTGACAGCGTTGTGGTGCTGAAAGAAGGGCTCATCGCTCACGTTCACCCGGCCGCGGTGCCCCGGCAGGGAACTGGTCAGGAGCAGCCCGTCCGCTCCATAGACCGTCAGGGATTTGATGCGTTGCAGGGACTGCACCCGCTCGACGAGGAAGCTCCCCAGTCTATCGATGGCATCAGGCACAGCGCCGCTGGTTTGGACACGGTCAACCACATCCACCAGAAGGGCGTCTGCGACTTCAAAGGAGTCTTGCGCATGCTGTGCCAGTGACTTGGCGAGGTTCAGCGTGTCGGTGCTGACGCTGGCAATTTCCTGCTCCCGCTCACTCCAATCGCGCCAGCCCTCGCCACCCAGCATAATGAGGCAAACCACGAGAACGAAGGCCTTGAGCCCTCGTGCCGAAGATTTCGGCGCGATGCGGGTGATTCCAGACATGGTGCCCCAAGCAATAGCAGTCGTAGATTGCCCAGGGCTAGCGGAGACCGTCCGAGGTGCGCTGACGTTCGGAATTTGCTCAAATCTTCATCACCGCCCGGAGTGGCTGCTAACCGCCGAAAAGTCCCCGGAAGCGATCAAGCACCGAGCGTCCTTCGCCCCCCGATGCCTGGACGGTCGGCTCAGGTGCCGCACCCGCGACCGGAGCCGACGGCGGGATGCCTTGGACAGCGCGCGCCTGGCCCACGGGCCTCTGCGAGGCATAAGCGAGCGTGGACGATGTCTGCTGCCTCGGCTTGCCATTGGCGGCGAGGATGATCTCCCGCGGCCCAGCTGCCAAGGCTTCGGGTCGGCTCACGTCCCCAAGGCGGTTGCGGGCGCTGGCGTCGACGGCAAGCGAGCCGCCGTCTCCAGAGGCATCACCTGCAAGCGCCTGACGGAAGGTCTGATGCTGCCCACCATCGTCGTAGACCAGTTTGATCGGCTGCACGCCCTTGGCCACGAGCCCAGCGACCTCCTGCTCGTCCTGGCGCTGCTTCTGCGCGACCGCTGCCATGACGGAGGCGTCGCCGCCGAACGCGTACTGCTGGTTGGCCACGGACACCTGCGGCTCCTGCTTCGCCACCTCGAAGTAGTCTGAACCTTCCTTGAGGTTTTTCCAGAAGGCGATGTTCGGGTCGTAGCGATGCTTGGCCAGGTTCTCCGCGGTCATCCGGAACGGATAGGATTGGAACTGGAAGCCGCGCTGGCCGCTGGCGAACGACTCGCGGGCGAGCGCGTACACCTCTGAGATGGCCTCGTCCGTCATGGCGAAACACCCCATGGACGAGCACGAGCCGTGCACCATCAGGTGCGACCCCGTCCGGCCATGGGCGCGGTCATAGGCGTTCGGGTAGCCGAGGTTGAACGAGAGATAGAGCTGCGAATTCGGGTTCATGGCCGCGGGCGTGACCGTATAGAAGCCCTCTGGCGCCTGGCGGTCGCCCTCGCGGATCTTCGGCCCGAGTTGGCCCGACCAGCGGCACATCGGATAGGTCTTGAGGAGCGCGTACTTGCCATCGCGGCCACGCTTCCAGACCTCTATCTCGGACTCCTTCTTGAAGGAGCGCATGAGGATCGGGTCGTCCTTGGACATGCCCTTGGTGGACATCAACGCCATGGTGGCCGGCGGGATCGGCGCCAGGTGGCGCGTGGAACTGACAGAACCGCCCTCGCCCTGGCAGGCGGCGAGCGCGAGCACCAGGCCCGCAGCCATTGCGATACGCTTCATCATGGGGATCCCCGCATTCCTTGACGACCTGCCCGGACGTTGCTGCCGGGCAGTTCCCCGATACTCTTAAATCGTTAGCTTTAACCCTGTCTTACCGCCGGAACGCCGCCCTGCCGCAAGCCTGAACCGTCCGACGTATAGAATGCCAACAAGTCCGGCAGGATTGAGGCCGGCCCTACTCAGTCACCCCTGATCCACAGGTGAGCCACGAGCGGTATCCGCCCTGGCCGAAGGCCTAAGGGCGATCCATCGTGGCACGGCAGCGCGGTATCGGTCATAGGTAACACCATGCATGCGCTGCAGGTGCTCCTCCTCCATCCGGATCTGGAGCGAGAAGGCGACCCAGGCGGCGGCCAGCACGATGCCGGTGATGGCGGTCGGAGCCATGAGGAAGGCACCGACCGCCACGGCCATCATCCCGAGGAACGTTGGATTTCGTGACCATGCGAACAGGCCCGCGGTCACGAGCCCGGTCCTCTCATGATCGAGGCCGATCCGCCATGACATCCCCATCTGCACCTGCGCGGCGAGGATGACGGCACTGCCGGCAGCCATCACCACGAGACCAAGCCATGCGAAGGCGGGCTGGGCCAACACCGGGATCAGGCCAACGGCCATATCGGCTGTCGGCAGGACCACCCGCACGATCAGGAAGACGAACAGGATCGCGCCACCGATGCGATAGACCCGCCCGACGAAGTCATGGGCGGTGTCGCCCGTACCGAACCTGTCGGCCGAATGGCCGAGGCGCTGCGACACGCGGCGGGTGAGCAGCGCAAACGCCACGCCAAGGCCGATGAGCAACACGACAGGGAGAATGGTGGACGGCATCAGGATGCCTCCCTCCGCCGGACCCCGATGCCGAGGCTGTCCACCACGAGCCAGACCGCACCGAGCGTGATGGCGATGTCGGCGCCATTGAAGGTCGGCCAGTGGTAGCCGGCGGCATGGAGATCGATGAAATCGGTCACCATGCCGTCCCGAACCCGGTCGATCAGGTTGCCGAGCGCGCCGCCCAGGATCAGGGCTAAGGCCGTGGCCTCCTGCCAAGTCTGAGCCATGACGCTCCAAACCGCCATGCCGAGGGAGATGAGGGCAGTGATCCCGATCAACAGGAGCACACCGGAGGCCTCGTCGGCCGGCAGGAACCCGAAGCTGATGCCCCGGTTGAAGCCCAGCCTGAGGTTCGCGAACGGCAGGAGCTCATGGACCTCCCCGGGCATGAGGGATGCCCGCGCGAGCCCTTTGGAGACCTGATCGATCATCACGACGGGCACCGTCACCTCAAGAAGGCGGCGGATCCTTTTTGCGACCATCCTCAAGTCCGTCCTCCGGCCGCGAGCAGGCGCATGGCGTTGGCGGTGACCAGCACCGTGGCGCCGGTGTCGGCAAGGATCGCCGGCCACAAGCCTGTGATGCCGAGGATGGTGGTCACCAGGAACACCGCCTTGAGGCTGAGCGCGATGGTGATGTTCTGGCGGATGTTCGCCATCGTATCCCGCGACAGGCGCACCATGCGGGCGACGTCCGTCACGCGCCCATGCAGGACCGCGGCGTCGGCGGTCTCCAGCGCGACGTCGGTGCCGCCACCCATGGCGATGCCGACGTCGGCGGCGGCCAATCCCGGGGCGTCGTTGATGCCGTCGCCGATCTTGGCGACGACTTGGCCCTTGGCCTGGAGTTCGCGGACGATGGTCTGCTTGTCCTGCGGCAACAGTTCGGCCCGGGGCTCGATGCCGAGACTGGTGGCAATGGCTTGCGCCGTGCGACTGTTGTCGCCTGTGACCATCACGGCCTCCACGCCGGCCTTCTTCAGGGCCTCAAGGCCGGCCTTGGCGTCGGGGCGCGGCTCGTCGCGCATGGCAATCAGCCCCGCGACCTGATCTCCCGCCAGGAGAACCGAGACGGTTTTGCCTTCCTCCTGCAAAGCCCCGATCCGGGCCTCAGCCTCGGGCGGGAGCGCGACCTTCTCGCCGGCGGCCTTGGGCGAGCCGAGGAACAGCGACACCCCGCCGACGCTGCCGGTCACGCCCTTGCCGCCGACGGCCGCGCCGTCCGCAGCCGGAGGGACCGGAGCCTTGGCCTCCGCGGCCTTGGCCAGGATCGCCGTGGCGAGCGGATGGCTCGATCCAGTTTCCAGAGCGGCCGCCAGGGACAGCACCTCCCGCTCGGAACGAGCCATCGGGATCACGTCCGTGACCTTGGGCTTGCCCTCGGTCAGGGTGCCGGTCTTGTCGAAGGCTGCCATGGTGATCTTGCCGAGGCTCTCCAGCACGGCCCCGCCCTTCATCAGCAGGCCGCGGCGGGCGCCGGCCGACAGGCCGGCGGCGATGGCGGCCGGGGTCGAGATCACCAGCGCGCATGGGCAGCCGATCAGCAGGATCGCTAGGCCCTTGTAGACCCACTCACCCCATGGAGCGCCGAAGAGGAGCGGCGGCACGATGGCGACGAGGGCGCCGACGACGAGGACGGCCGGCGTGTAGTAGCGCGAGAAGCGGTCGATGAAGCGTTCGGTCGGAGCCTTGGCCTCCTGCGCCTCCTCAACCAGGCGCACGATGCGCGCGATGGTGTTGTCCTGCGCGGCCGCGGTGACGCGCACGCGGAGCGCACCGTCGCCGTTGATCGTGCCGGCGAAGACGGTGTCGTCGACACTCTTGCGCTTGGGCACGCTCTCGCCGGTGACGGGCGCCTCGTCGACGGCGCTCTCGCCCGAGACGATCTCGCCGTCGGCCGGAACGCGGTCGCCCGGACGCACCAGGATGACGGATCCAACGGTGAGACTCTCGGCCGGGACCTCCTCGGTTGAGCCGTTCCGCTCTAGTAGGGCCGTCTTGGGCACCAGCTTGGTCAGGCCCTGGATGCTGGCGCGCGCACGCCCTGCTGCGACGCCCTCCAGAAGCTCGCCAACGAGGAACAGGAAAACCACCATGGCCGCCTCCTCGGTGGCGCCGATGATCACGGCGCCCACGGCGGCAATGGTCATGAGCATCTCAATGGAGAACGGGGTGCCGAAGCGGGCTGCCACGAAGGCGCGTCGGGCAATCGGCACCAGGCCGATGGCCATGGCGGCAAGGAACGCCCAGCGCTCGGTCACCGGCGCGACCTGTCCCACGACATAGGCCGCCACCAGCGCGACGCCGCAGGCGATGGTCAGCAGACCACGCTGGCTGCGCCACCAAGGCCCTTCAGAGGCGCCATGGTCATGCATGTGCCCGTGCAGGCCGGCCGTGGTCTCGGCATCATGATCGTGCGCATCATCATGACCATCATGATCATGCTGGTGTTCCTGGTGATCGGACTTCGACGGAGCCGCCGTACCATCGGCCGGTCCCTGTCCCGTGACCTTGTACCCAAGCGTCTTGATCCTTTGAGCCAAGGCGGCAGGAACGACCGTGTCGTCGTGGGCTACCGTTACGGTTCCCGCAGGGACTGACACACTCACGTCCGCCACACCGGGGGTGCGCCGGAGGGCCGTGTCGATCTTGGCCGCGCACGAGGCGCAGTCCATGCCGGAAACCCGGTAGCGGGTGCGCTGCCCCTGCGTTGGCACGGCCTTAGGCTTCTCCTCGCGGGAGCCGGGCAGATTGCATGCCTCACACATCACAAACCTCTTCACTTTGATTCGGCCGGAGGCTACATCCTCTAGCGGCTATAGGTTCAAGAGGTTTTTTCGATGTCCCTGACGATTGGCGAGTTGTCGCGACAGGCCCAGGTAAAGATCCCCACCATTCGCTACTACGAGCAGATCGGCCTGCTGGCGGAGCCGGTCCGGACCGAGGGTCAGCAGCGTCGGTATTGGCCTGAGGATGTGCGCCGGCTCAACTTCATCCGCCACGCCCGCGAGCTAGGCTTCGAGGTCGAGGCCATCCGCCAGCTGTTGGGCCTTGCCAGCCATCCTGACCGCTCCTGCGGCGAGGCGCATGAGATCACCAAGGCCCATCTCACCGAGGTCAACGACAAGATCGCCCGTCTGACCGCCTTGCGGGACGAACTCCAGAACATGGTTGCCTGTGACAACGGTAAGGTGGCCAAGTGCCGGATCATCGAGGTGCTCGCCGACCACGACAAGTGCCTGCACGAGACGCACTGAGAACTGCTGACGGCGTCTTGAAGGGGGCAGCTACTTATTGGGCGCACCCCGTTTGTTAAGGATCTTTGGACGCCAAACGCGCTTACCGGTTGCTCTGACCATGGATGGGGCTATCTTCGAATCAAATTACTGAGTTCTAGGAGTTGTTATGGCGTACGACGTGCGCGCAATTGCGAACGTTGTGCTTGACCGAGCAGAGCACCTCGGCATCAGCGTCACCAACTTGTCTATCAACAAGATTCTATATTTTGCGCACGGGCACTTCTTAGCGCATTTCAATAAACCTTTGCTTCGAGAGAAAGCAGAAGCCTGGGAGTTCGGGCCGGTTTATCGCGAGATTTATCGGCAATTTAGTTCTTTCGAGAAGAAATCAATCAATGCGAGAGCCAAGAAACTAGATGTTTCTTCTGGGAAGATGGTCGAATTTTCGATTGCATTGCCGCCGAACGAGCTAAAATTTATTGCTCCAGTTATCGATTTTTACATTCGGATACCGGCCTGGAAATTGGTCGAGCTCTCCCATGAGCCTGATGGCCCATGGGATAGGATCTGGAACCACTTGTCGCCGTCAAATCCTGGCATGATCATACCAGACGACTTAGTTGCTGAGTACTTCCGGCAACATGAGTCGCCTGGAGGAAGTAGTAGTGCGTGAACTAAAGATCCCAAGCCTGCAGCATTTTGTAACCTTTTGTGGCGGAACTGTTGACGAGATCTACAACCGAATACGAAAGAGTGAGAATGACTCAATCCTTGTGAGCTATGAGACCCTTCGGACAAAATGGCTGCTCGATCTCCTACAATTAGGGCTTCCGTTTGAGCAAGTTTACAGGGCCGCCGACAGCATCTTGAAGGGTGAGCTCAATCGAAGCTCCAACCTCTCGGCCCTGACAGCGCTGCGCGGTTACATTGAGCTGAACCGAGGATATAAGTGCGTTTCTTTCGAAAGAACCTACTTCCCCATCGGGCGCGGTTTGCAAGTACCAGTTAATCCACCTTTCCTTTTGCTGAGTGAAGAGAGGCAAAAGGTTCTCTGGATAAGCTTCTGGTCCCAGCCGAAGTTAAGGGGATTCACGGCATCCCTTTTTGCGACGATCTTGGAGAAGGCCGTATTCACTTTGCCAGATCTGACGGAGTTCGAATTGGACTTGGTTGATCTTTCACGGCCAGGGAAAAATGAATCCCGGTCTCTGCATATCCGCGGACGCGATAAGTTCGACCTCCTATCAGACGATGTGCTCAAGGCAGAGATGGATAAGTTTGTCGAAGCCTTGATGCGCAGAGTGGCCGAGCGAGAGGCAGCGAGGCCCGCTCCTGCCCGCCGCGAAGATCGTGGCACCGAGGGACTGCCGCTCTTCCTTGATCGTGGGATCTAAGAGGAAGAGCGTACACAAGCCCTTAGCTGCTTTCTAGGTTGGAGGGATTGTCGGCCTCGTCAGCCGGTGCCGACGATTGGAACAGGTTCTTCAGCGCGGACACCATCGCGCCTTCTTCATTTTCAACATACGATCCGCTGCGATCTTCAAGGCGCGGAGTTGGTACTTTCTCGTACCAGCTGATGGCTTTGCCTTCAGCATCTTTTCTCTTCTTCTTTTCAAAGATATCCCGGTAGCGTCGAGGTGATATCCCCATAAATGGTTGGAAAAGAACTCTGCTTCGATCAGCAGGATCGAAAGTGATTGAGTCAGGGTGCAGTTTCTGGGCGTAGCTCTTTGGGTATGGTTCCAGAAAGACGACGCGATCCATACCTGCGGCTACGATATGCTTTGCACACAAGTGACACGGGAAGGTCGTGCAGTAGAGGCTTGCGCCTGCCGTCGCTCGTCCCAGCCGTGCGGCGTCTGAGATCGCAGACATTTCAGCGTGGATGATCCTCCCGAACTCAATGATGTCGAGAAGCTGAGCATCTCTGATCTTCTTGCTTGCGAGAAGCGAATCCACTCTCTTCTGTCCATCCTCCATCGATCCGAGCTTGTCGGAAAGGAGTCCTTCATCGAACATGCGGTCCAGCAAGTCATAGATAATCTCGTTCTTGCGTTCCTGGTTCGGATCTCTGCCCCATTCAATGTCCCGGACAGGAGGCTGGTCATCATCAGACCAATATGTACCGCCGTCTGCTTTTGGAACCTCATTGCACCCGAGGGAAATCACCTCGCCACGCTTGCTGAAGATGGCGGCGCCCACTTGACGTGAAAGATCGACGGAGCGCAGTGCGGCAGCCGTAGCGATGTAAAGCCCATACTCGTCCTTCGTTGGTGATACCGAAGTATCCCCAAAGAATGCTCTTATGAACCGGTCGATTGTCTCCTCGGCCTTGTCGCGATTTATGCCATCCACGAAAACGTCACCAAGATGGAAGACCTCGGAAAGGCGCTGACCATTGTCATCGTCCTTCTGGTTGTGATCCATATCAATCAGTTCAATGGCTTCGGTCTCGCATTGGGCGTCGCTCTTTGGAGATGAATTGTACGAGCGAATTTTCTCTATGAGGATCCGCCTTCTATCTGCCGGGCTTCCGAATACGGATACCTGAATGAACTTGCGGCCGTAGACTTGGCGCATGAGTTCGACTTCTTCCGTTCTCTTAAACTGCCTAACGATGTATGCATGACCAAATGCGGGCTGCTCGACATCTTGAGTTAAATCCGTACGCCTCTCCCGGATTTTGGCGATTCCGATAGCTGCCATCGCGTTGGCTGAATTAGCAAGCTTACGAAACTCATTCCCGTACTCGATGAGGGATTTGTAGCGTTTGAAATAACTCGACTCGTCAATTTCGATCTCAATACGCGGATCCTTGATGAACTTGGTTAGATGTATTGTGTTAGTATTATAATTAACACTTTGGAGTGATTTAGATAATGCAGCAACGACGCCATCGATATCGACGCCAATAGGGCCAACAATACCAAATATTATTTCAGGATTTCCGATTGTTTTTGTACTCTGTGCGCCTTTGTTTTGACTCGGCGTTATTAACAACTCTTTATCCATAGTATGGAACCATCGCTTGGGGCTTGAGATTTGTTCGGTGTAAGTTCCGACGGAATCACTGCCGATGGAGAGACGATGCAATGTTAAGCTATGATCAGGCAAGTGCGCGTCGAGAGGATAAGGACTCCAGCTGGCTTTATTCCCAGTTCCATCAGGCGTGCGCATCGCTGCTGAAGAAGCCCTCAAGCCGCCGTGGTCCTTTCGTGATCGACGAAGAGGAACTGATAGCAATGCATTCTGATGCCCGGGAAGAAAAAGCGGTGTCGGATCCTGACGGCCAAGGATAGCGATTAATCAATTCAAAGTAGTCATGGCGACAGAGCCCCCAGGTAATACAGCCCGGGGGCTTTTTGTTGGGAGCAACAACTCCCTACTCGCTCGCCATGAGGGTAGGCCGGTCAGCAACCGTTCATCGATGAAAGTGACCCGAAGTGTTCTCCCGATTGGCCCTATCTGTGGATGATGTGGACATAGAAGAGTTTCCCATCGTCGCTTGTGACTGCCACCTGCATAGTGCGGCTCATGCACATTCGACGACTCACCATCAGGAACTACCGCGGTCTAAGCGATTTCACATGGGACCCGAAACCCGGGGTCAACTGTCTGATCGGACCTGGCGATAGCGGGAAGAGCACGGTACTTGCCGCTATCTCGCTTCTCTTGGCACCGTACCCAGCGGGGCCGTGCAGCGAATTTGACTACTACGGGCGTCGGGTCGGCAACGGATTTGAGATAACTGCGGTCATCAATGTGCCAGATCCGAGGCTTCTCGCGACAGACCGCTTCCCTCCACTGCTTCAGGGATGGCGAAATGGGGAGGTGACCCCACTCCCGGATGAGGACGGCGCTGAACCGGTGATCGTGGTGCGGGTGCGTGGCACACCTGACATGGAGGCCCTTCACGAGATCGTCCCGCCCACAGAGGCGGTGGAGTGCCCACCTTTCTCGGTTGCCTTACGTCGACGGTTTGCCTTGGCACGCCTTTCTGGGGAAGACCGAGCTCCACGTGATCTGCGGGTCGGGCCAGGCAGTCTCCTCGATAAATATCTCGGACGGACTGATTTCCGCCCAGCGCTGCACCAGGCGGTGGCTGTCGCGTCCCGCAGCCTCGAACTACCCACAAGCGTACAGGAGGGCGTGGCGAGCATGGCCGCGCTCTTCGAGCGGGCTAATCTTCCGACAGACCTGCACCTTGGCATCGTGCCGCCGGCGGGGGGCACAACGCTGCCGGGAATGGTGACTCTCCTGCACGGAGCCGATCCTGCCGAGGCCATTCCAATTGCATTGTCTGGAACCGGCACCCGTCACCTCGCCTTGCTGGAGCTGTCTTCCGCACTCGCACTCGAACAGCCAGTGATAGTCGTCGACGAGCCTGAACGCGGGCTTGAGCCGTACCGGCAGCGTCTTGCGGCCGAACGCATCGTCGAGCTTTCAGGTGAACGCGGCCACGCCTTCCTCACCACGCACGCTCCAGCTGTGCTGTCACGGATGCCAGCAGGATCCGTCTGGCGCATGGGTCCAAGCACAGAAATCGTGGCCCTGGACAGCCCTGACCTGCACAAGGTTCTCGCAACTGATCCTGAGGCGCTTCTTTGCCCCCTGCCTGTGTTCTGTGAAGGCCCAACAGAGATTGGACTGCTGTCAGTCGTGCTGCCCCCATTGCTGGGCGGCTCCCTTGATCGTCTTGGTATTCATCTCATCGACGGGCGGGGACAGCCGCAGGTATTTGGGAGGGTGGAGGCGTTCGCTGCGGCCGGCCTTCGATGCGCCGCCTTCCTCGACAACGAGGCAGCGTTTCCTGAAAAGCGCGCACGCCTCAGCGCAGGCTGTCACCTATTCGTCTGGGAAGACGCCTGCAACATCGAGGAGGCCGTCGCTCAGTGGTTGCCCGAGGAGCGGCTCGTCGATGTCCCGGCCTGGGCGGCCGAGGCAAGGGATGGTCGTGAGCGTTCATATGTGGACCAAGTCCGGGGCCGGTTTTCCCAACCAGCGGGCAGAACCATTGGCGAATTGATCGATGAGTTCGGTGCCAGAGCCGTGCGGCAGGCTCTGGCAGCCTGCATGAGCAACAACACTTGGTTCAAAACGGTTGATGCTGGCCGTCTTCTCGGTCAGCGCCTTCTGGATGTAGGCTTGCCAGAAGCCATCAGGAGGCAGGTTGAACCCTTTGCCGCGGCGCTTCGGGGCACAACATGACCCTGATCCGATGCCGGGAAATCCTGCGCTCATCGGCGCCGGTGGTGCTCACGGAGGCGCCGGCCGGTTGCGGAAAGACGCATGAGGCAGCCGCCCTCGCTGCAGACCTCGCACCGACGCTGGATCCGGGGCGCGAGGTGCTGGTCTTGGCCCATACGAATGCTGCTGTGCAGGCATTCTCGGCAAGGACGCGAGGTGTGCGCGGGTCCGTGCGGGTCACCACCATCGACGCGTTTTGCCTTGACCTCCTAAGTCCCTACGCGAGTGTGCTCGGGTTGCCATCCGACTTGCGCCGTCAGGTCGGGCCGGGCCGCGACCGTGTGCCCTTTGACACTCTGGCTTGTAAGGCGGTGGAACTCCTGTCGCGCAGCCCTTCGCTCGCGCGCATGGTGGCGGCCCGGTACCCAGTCATCATCGTAGACGAGCACCAGGACGCCCGCCGCGACCAACATCGGGTGGCACGCATTCTCGCGGAGGCCGGCTCCGGGCGGCTGCGGATATTTGGGGACCCTCTCCAGGCTATCTACGACGACGGAGACGCAATTTCGTGGCGCCAGTTGGAGTGCGAAGCTGATGTCCGCGTCGCGCTTGATACTCCGCAGCGCTGGTCCCAGGCGCCTGAACTGGGCGAGTGGATCCTCAGGGCTCGCAACGCGCTCAAGGCCGGCACGGCGCTGCCCATGTCTCGGCGGCCCGAGGGCGTGCGCCTCACTTATGTACCCGGAATGCCCGATGCGGGCTTCGGGAAGGGGAATCCTCGCTTCCTGGCACAGCCGCTGCAGGATTTTCTCAACCGTCATCGACACGGCACGGTTTCGGTTCTCGCCGCCAGCAGGCTCCTGTCCGTTGGGCTTTACGGCTGCGGACGCGGCCGCCTTACGTTCAATGAGGGTGCGGATTTCGAGGGCGCTTACTCTGCGCTGGAGCGTGCCATCGCAGCGGTCGGCCGTCCAAGGGATCTATGTTTGATCATTCTTGACCTGCTCGGTGAGGTCGCAACAGGGCTAACAGCGGCTTATCGTGAGACCATTGGTCGTGCGCTAACTGTCCAAGGTGTCCAAGCTGGGCGTAGCCGTGCCCTCGCGCCGTTTCTGGCGACCTTCGCGCCGATTTACTCCTGCCCAGATCTTGCGAGTTTCTGCGCCGCCATCGAAGGCATCGCGCGTTGCCCCCCAGACTGGCTGCGCCTACGTCAGCCTGAGTGCCTGCGCATCCTTGGACGCATCCGTCCTTCGGGCCCGGACGATGCCCTGGAGGCCCTCGATGCCGCCATCGGTGCCCGCAAGCTGTCGCTCCCACAGCCTGCTCGAAGCATCGGCACCATCCACAAGGCCAAGGGCTTGGAGTACGACCACGTGTTGGTGGGAAACTTCAGTGCTGGGCACTTTGCTGACGAACGTGGCCGTCGTCTAGCCTACGTGGCGCTGAGCCGTGCGAAGGCCAGTGTGGAACTCATGGTGCCAGCACTCGCGCCAAGCCCGCTGCTTCCCCGCTGACGCCATTGCGTAGGCATAGGCGGTGAGCCTCCACCGCGATCCTGTCAAGAAGACCGTGCTGCCGGTTGCTCGAACTCCCTTGGGAGGGCACTGGAACGCAAAAGGACTGCGCTGGAAAGGTGCAGGCCTCGCAGGGTTGCATTGTAACGACACGATCAGCAGGTCTCTATGGTTTCAGCAGCAGCTCACCTTGTCGATTTCTGGGAAGGCTTGTCACAGGGTTTGGAAAGGGGCTCTATTGATCGTGGAGGGGAGACGATGTGAACTCGCAACAAGCCAGTCACGGCCAGCCAAAGGTAGAGCGTGTGCAATGGGCTGGAGCTGTCCAAAGTCCCCTCCAGAGAACAGAACGGCGCACCCAGGGCGCGCCGTTTCAGTTCAAATTCCGTTCCAGCCGCTTTCCCTCGTGGCGTTGCCAGTGCGAATAGCAATGCCGTTAACCTCAGGCTCCTGTGCGGCTTTGCGGATCTAAGTCCTTGTGCCACAATAATAAAGGAGGGCAGCCCATTTGATGGAAAGTTTCGCAATATTTGCCGGTCGATTTCTCATTTATTGCGTGACTGTCCACAGATAGTGCGGCTTACACGTCCAGGTTCGCCACCGAGAGCGCGTTCTCCTGGATGAACTCGCGCCGCGGCTCCACCACGTCGCCCATGAGCTTCACGAACAGGTCGTCGGCGTCGGTGGTGTCCTTCACCTTCACCTGCAGGAGCGAGCGCACGTCGCGGTCGAGGGTGGTCTCCCAGAGCTGCTGGGCCGTCATCTCGCCGAGACCCTTGTAGCGCTGGAGCTGAAGGCCCTTGCGGCCGGCGGCGAGCACCGCCTGGAACAGGGAGAGCGGACCGTCGATCTGCGTCTCGTCGTTCTTGCGCAGGAGTTTCGCAGGCCTGGCGTAGACGTCCTGCAGGGTGGCCGCGCGCTCGTCGAGCTTCTTGGACTCCTGACTGGCGATCAGCGCCTGGTCGAGGATTGCGGTCTGCGTCACGCCGCGCACGGTGCGCGAGAAGACGTAGCCGCCCTCGCGGACCTCGCCGGTCCAGCCGCGCTCGAGCTCCTCCGAGATCGCATCGAGGCGCTGGGCGATATAGGCGGCTTTCGCGGGACCTTGCTGCGGATCCTCGGCCACGTCCGGACGCAGAGCCCCGGCGATGGCCGCCTGCTCCACGATCTTGCGGTCGTAGCGGGTGTGCAGGCTGTTGAGCACCTGCCGCACGAGACGCGACTCGTCGATCAGGCCTCTCAGCTGGTCGCCCTGGAAGGACACGCCGGTTTCGAGCTGCAGCGAGGCGCCCTCGATGCCTTCCCCGATGAGGTAGTCTTCGAGCGCGCGCTCGTCCTTCAGGTAGATCGAGGACTTGCCGCGGGTCGCCTTGTAGAGCGGCGGCTGCGCGATGTAGAGGTGCCCGCGCTCGATCAGCTCCGGCATCTGCCGGAAGAAGAAGGTGAGCAGGAGCGTGCGGATGTGCGAGCCGTCCACGTCCGCATCCGTCATGATGATGATGCGGTGGTAGCGCAGCTTCTCGATGTTGAACTCCTCGCGGCCGATGCCCGTGCCGAGCGCGGTGATCAGCGTGCCGATCTCCTGGCTCGAGAGCATCTTGTCGAAGCGCGCGCGCTCCACGTTGAGGATTTTTCCGCGCAAGGGAAGCACGGCCTGGAAGGCGCGGTCGCGGCCCTGCTTGGCGGAGCCGCCGGCCGAGTCGCCCTCGACGAGCAGCAGCTCGCATTTCGAGGGGTCGCGCTCCTGGCAGTCCGCGAGCTTGCCGGGCAGGGAGGCCACGTCGAGCGCTCCCTTGCGTCGGGTGAGCTCGCGCGCCTTGCGGGCGGCCTCGCGGGCGGCGGCGGCTTCCACCACCTTGCCGACGAGGGTGCGTGCCTCCTGCGGATGCTCCTCGAGCCAGTTGTTGAGAGCCTCGTTGACCACGTTCTCGACGGCCGGCCGCACCTCGGACGAGACGAGCTTGTCCTTCGTCTGCGACGAGAATTTCGGGTCCGGCACCTTCACGGACACGACGGCGGTCAGGCCTTCCCGGCAATCGTCGCCGGTGAGCGAGACCTTTTCCTTCTTGGTCAGGCCCGAGGACTCGGCGTAGCCGTTCACCTGGCGCGTCAAGGCCGCGCGGAAGCCCGCAAGATGGGTGCCGCCGTCCCGCTGCGGGATGTTGTTGGTGAAGCAGAGCACGTTCTCGTGGTAGGAATCGTTCCACCACAGCGCCACCTCCACGCCGATGCCGTCCTTCTCGGAGCGGATCATGATCGGCTGCTGGATCAGCGGGTTCTTGGTGCGGTCGAGATAGCGCACGAAGGCCTCGACGCCGCCCTCGTACATCAGCTCCTCGCGCTTGTGCTCCGCATGGCGCTTGTCGGTGAGGATGATGCGCACGCCGGAGTTCAGGAAGGCGAGCTCGCGCAGACGGTGCTCGAGGGTGGAATAGTCGAACTCCACCATGGTGAAGGTTTCAGGGGAGGGCGTGAAGGTCACCTCCGTGCCGCGCTTGCCCGGCGCGTCGCCCACGACGGCGAGCGGGGCCACCGCCTCGCCGTGGCGGAACTCCATGAAGTGTTCCTTGCCGTTGCGGAAAATGCGCAGCTTGAGCGACGTGGAGAGCGCATTCACCACGGACACGCCCACGCCGTGCAGTCCGCCCGAGACCTTGTAGGAGTTCTGGTCGAACTTTCCGCCCGCATGCAGCTGGGTCATGATGACCTCGGCCGCCGAGACACCCTCGCCCGGGTGGATGTCGGTGGGGATGCCGCGGCCGTTGTCGGTCACGGTCACCGAGCCGTCCGCATTGAGCGTGACGGTGACTTCCGTTGCGTGACCGGCGAGCGCCTCGTCGATGGCGTTGTCCACCACCTCGTAGACCATGTGGTGCAGGCCCGAGCCGTCATCGGTATCGCCGATATACATGCCCGGCCGCTTGCGCACCGCATCAAGGCCCTTGAGCACCTTGATCGATTCCGCGCCATAGGCGTCGGCATTCACGTTGATAGCAGGTTCGGCCATTTGGGATCCTTCATGGCGCGGCGAAAGGAAAAGGGCGCGCCAGGCTTTTGATTCGTCAGATCAGTTATTTAGGGATGAATGGTTGAAATTTCACCCCCGCGCGCATATGCGCGCGTGAAAAGGGGCGGGAAAATCCACCAAAAACCGCCGAATCGAGGCCCTTCAGGGGTGGTTTGTTGCCTCAGGCCGGAAGAGCCCTCAGCGGGCCGCAACGGCAGCGGCTGCGCCCGCCATGACCGTGCCCGTGGCCCGGTTGAGGATGCGGACCGCCCGCGGGCTGGTGAAAAGCCGGCGGGCGCGGGCGGCGAGGACGATGTAGCCGGCGAAGACCACGCCCAGAACCGTCAAGGCCGCCAGGGCAAGCTCGGCAAAGCCGAGCACCGTGATCCGGGTGAGGTCGAGGAAGGTGGGCAGGAGCGCCAGGTAGAACACCATGACCTTCGGATTCCCCATGGTCACGGCGAGCCCGGCGAGGAAGAGCTTGGCCGGGTGCTCCGCCGCCCGATTCGCCTCCACCTCCTGGGATGCCGCGGGTGCCGTCCAGAGCTTGTAGGCAATGTACAGGAGATAGGCGGCGCCGAGATATTTGATGACCAGGAAAATCCCGTGGAAGGTCTGCGCCAGGGCGGCAAGGCCCAGGACTGCGAAGGACAGCCACACCACGTCGCCCAGGGCCACGCCCATGCTGAACGCCACGGCGCCCCTGGGACCGCGCCCCAGCACCCGCGCCACGATGGCGGCAATCCCCGGCCCCGGCGAGGCCGCGGCGATGAAGAGGGCGGAGGAGAAGAGCAGAAGGCCTGCGGGATCCATGGCTAGAAATCGGGTACGATGAGAAGCGGCGTCGCGGGCCAGACTACAATCTGTGGACCCCGTAGACCATCAAGGAATTGTGATGGGTTCGATTATTCCGGCTGGGGCCTGCAAGATATCGGCCGGCCTTCAATGTTGCGGGGAGTTCTCCGCCGTCACTTAGCGAGACTTTGCCCAATACGGACGAGACCCGGCGTCATTATCCAGAAGGTGACGTGCGTAAGCGCATGGGCCAGCATGGCGTGCTCCAGGCTGTGCCGCCAGTAAAGCCAGCCATAGGCGAGCCCCGCCAGCATGTTGAGGACGACAATATGCAGGACGAGCGCCGTCGAGGGCTGTGTCGCGGCAAAAAGCCGGGGCAGATGTCCAAGGCCGAACAGGAGCGCCGAGACGATGATCGCCGTCCCGATCAGGATGCCGGGACGGCTGGCGAAGGTGCCGGGAAGAACAAGGCTCGCTAACCAGATGAGGAGTGTCATGAGGCCGAAGCGCATCATCACTTCCTCCGTGATGCCTCCGTAAAGGATGGCGCTCGCCCGGGCGGCCCAATTCGGCATAGGGCTCGTCCCCGCAAGCTTTGCGATGGACCCGGGCTCCATGACCTCCTTGAAAAGGAGATCCAAAGCGATGATGGCCGTCCCGGTGGCAAGCGCCAGGCCGATAGCCGCCGGAACTCCCGAGCCGAAGCTTCCAGGCAAGGACACCCCCCGCGACCATGCGAGGAGGTAGGAGCGCAGGCCGACCCGGTCTGCGAGAAGGACGCCGGCGGCGACCGTCAGCAGGACGAGCATCGTCGGCTGAATCAGAACAAGGGCAACCAGTCCCACATCCGACTGGGAAGGCGGTTTGGGAAGCGATCGCAGCTTGTCGAGGGTAGGACCGAGGGTAGGGATGAGGGAAGCCACGCCGATGAGGCCTATGGCTCCGAAAACTGCGAAGGGAGCGAGGAACCACATCTCAGACCTCGACCCGACCTGGGAATACGCGCACGATGTCGGCCCGTCCCTCAAGCTCGGCAAACAGGCTCGGATCGGCTCCCGTCATCCAGACCTGACCGCCCAGCGATTCCAGCGCCGTGAAGAGGCCGGCCCGGCGGCGGGGGTCCAGATGGGCCGCCACCTCGTCGAGAAGCACGAAAGGGGCGATGCCGCTCATGCTGGCCACCAGCCGGGCATGGGCGAGCACCAGGCCGATGAGCAGCGCCTTCTGCTCGCCGGTGGAGGCGGTGCTGGCCGGGATATCCTTCGGTCCATGGCGCACCAGCAGGTCCGAGGCCTGGGGGCCCACGAGGGTGCGGCCCGCCGCCCGGTCGCGGGGGCGGTGCTCCCGCAGGATCGCGCGGTAGCGGTCCTCGGCATCGACGGCAGGCAGAGTGGCAACCAGCGTGTCGATCTCGCCTTCCAGGCCCATCGTGGCGAAGGGAAAGGGCGAGTTGTCCTCGCGGGTCTCGAGGATGAGGCTTGCCAGCCGCTCCACCGTCTCGCGGCGGGCGGCCGCGACCGCGATCGCCAGTTCCGCCACCTCGCGCTCCAGCGCGTCGAGCCAGAGGCGGTCGTCGGGGTTTTCTTCCAGCACCCGGTTGCGCGAGCGCAGGGCCCGCTCGAGCGCATTCACCCGGGCGCCATGCTCCGCATCCACCGCCAGCACGAGCCGGTCGAGGAACCGCCTTCGGTCGCCGGCGGGGCCGCGGAAGAGGGCGTCGAGATCCGGCGTGAGCCAGACGATGCGCAGGTACTCGGCGAAAGCCGTGGGCGAGGGGGCCGACATGCCGTCGATGCGGCAGACCCGCGAGGACCGGGAGCCGTCGTTCGGGCTCTCGATTCCCGTGCCGAGGCGATGCTCGCCGTAAGGTGCATCGAGCGCGACGGATACGGCAAACGAGCCAGGCCCTTCGTGGCGCGCCATCTCGGCGAGCTCCGCGCGCCTCAGGCCCCGTCCCGGCATGAAGAGGGAGATCGCCTCCAGCACATTGGTCTTGCCCGCGCCGTTCTCGCCGACGAGCGCCACGAGCGGGCGCGAGACGGAGAGGTCCAGGCTCGCATAGGTGCGGAAATCCTGAAGGATCAGGCGGACGATTCGGGACGCGGCAACGGGGGCGGAGGACATGCGCCCCCTTCTTTCAGGAGCGGGGGCGAAAGATCAAGCTTTGACGGCAACAGAAGCGTCATCCCGGGGCCGCGCAGCGGAACCCGGGATCGGTCGACAGGAATGGCGCCTTATTCTGAAGACGATCCCGGATCGTCGCTACGCTCCGTCCGGGATGACCACGTGGGCTACACCCGCATCGGCATCAGGACGTAGAGCGCGGCGGCGCCTTCGCGGTCCTGGATGATGGTGGGGGAGCCGGGATCGGCGAGCTTGAACAGGGCGGTGTCGCCGTCGAGCTGACCTGCGATGTCGAGGAGGTAGCGGGCGTTGAAGCCGATATCGATCGGCGCCGCATCGTAGTCGACCTCGAGCTCCTCCGTCGCGCTGCCCGAATCCGGGTTGTTGACGGTCAGCGTCAGGCGCCCGTCGGCGAGCGCCAGCTTCACCGCACGGCCGCGCTCGGACGAGATGGTGGAGACGCGGTCCACGGCCTTGGAGAAGTCGCCGCGCTCGACCACGAGCACCTTGTCGTTCCCGGCCGGGATGACCCGCTGGTAATCGGGGAAGGTGCCGTCGATGAGCTTGGAGGTCAGCACCACGCCATCGAAGGTCAGCCGCACCTTGGCGGAGGAGAGTTCGATGGTGATGTTCTCCGAGCCGTCCTCCACGAGCTTGACGATCTCGGCCACGGCCTTGCGCGGCACGATCACGCCGGGCATGCCCTCGGAACCGGCCGGCGCCGGGATCTCGACGCGGGCCAGGCGGTGGCCGTCGGTGGCGACGGCGCGCATGACCACGGAGCCGCCGGCATCCAGGGTGTGGAGGTAGATGCCGTTGAGATAGTAGCGCGTTTCCTCCGTCGAGATCGCGAACTGGGTCTTTTCGATCAGGCGCTTGAGGTCCGAGGCGGGGAGCGTGAAGCGGTGCGGCAGGTCGCCGGCGGCGAGATCCGGAAAATCGCTCTCCGGCAGCGCCTGCAGCATGAAGCGCGAACGGCCGGAGCGGATCTGCATCTGGCCCATGTCGGGGCTCATCTCGAGGGAGACCTGCGAGCCGTCCGGCAGTTTGCGCACGATGTCGTAGATCATGTAGGCCGGCACGGTGGTGGAGCCGGCCTCCGTGATGTCGGCCGGGATCGTCTCCGTCACCTCGATGTCGAGATCGGTGGCCTTGAGGCGCAGCGACCCCTCCTCCGCCCGCAGCAGGACGTTGGACAGGATCGGGATGGTGTTGCGGCGCTCGACGACGCGGTGCACGTGCCCCAGCGCCTTCAGCAGAGCGGCGCGCTCAACGGTAACTCTCATAACCTTATGCACCCGGTTTCGGTGAAATTCTTGGCTCATATCCGCCTCGAGGGGGCCTCGGGCGGGGCAAGCAGGGCAGCAAGATTGGCTTTTGTCTCAGGAGAAAGCAAGGCCGGGGGCTGTCCCGGCCCTGAAGCGCCTACTCCTGCAGCATCCTTTTCAGGAGCTCGACCTCGTCGGAGAGCGCATTGTCCTCGCCCAAGGCCTTCTCGATTTTGCGCACCGCATGGAGCACGGTGGTGTGGTCGCGCCCGCCGAAGCGGCGGCCGATCTCCGGCAGGGAGCGCAGGGTGAGCACCTTCGACAGGTACATGGCGATCTGGCGCGGGCGCACCACGGCGGCGGTGCGGCGCTCCGAGAGGATGTCGGAGCGGGAGACGTTGTAGCGGGAGGCCACCAGCTTCTGGATGTCCTCGATCTTGACCCGCTTCGGCTCCCGGTTGCGCACGAGATCGCGGATCGCGGTCTCGGCGGTCTCGAGGGTGATGGCCGATCCGGTGAGCGTGGCATGCGCCAGCAGGCGGTTCACCGCACCCTCCAGGTCGCGCCCGTTGGCCGTGATGGCGCGGGCCACGTAGGCGATCACGTTCGGCCCCACCTCGAAGCTGGGATGAATGGTCCTGAGCGCCTCGATGCGGGTGGTGAGGATCGAGGTGCGCAGCGCCTCGTCCAGGGCGCTGACCTCGACCACGAGCCCGCCGGCGAGGCGCGAGCGCACCCGCTCGTCGAGGTTTTCGAGATCCGCCGGCGGACGATCCGCGGCGATCACGATCTGGCGTCCCGCATCGATGAGCGCGTTCAGGGTATGGCCGAATTCCTGCTGGATCTGCTTGCCCTGGATGAACTGCACGTCGTCGATGATGAGCAGGTCGATGCCGCGCAGGCGCTCCTTGAAGGCAAGCGACGTCTGGGCCTTCAGGGAAGCGACGAAGCCGTACATGAAACGGTCGGCGGTGAGATAGATCACCCGGCGTCCCTGCGCGCGCACCGCATGGCCGATCGCATGAAGAAGGTGCGTCTTGCCGAGGCCGACGCCCGCGTGAAGGTAGAGCGGGTTGTAGATCACCTGTCCGTTCTGCGCATGGGCGACCCGGTCGGCGGCCGCGTGGGCCAGCGCGTTGGAGCGTCCGACGATGAAGCTTTCGAAGGTGAGGCGCGGGTCGAGCGGCGCTCCGCCGAGATCGCCGGACTCGCCGCGCTCCTCTTGCGGACCGGGCGAGGAAGGGAGCTTGATCTCGCCGGGGCTGGTCGGCATGGCCATGGAGGGAGCGGGAGAAGGACGCGGCGCCTCGCTCGCCCGGCGCTGAGCGGCCGGGTCGCGGCCGAGGGTGCTGCGCACGCCGATGGAGATGCGCTCCACGTTGCCGGCCTCGGAGCGGTAGACCGCCAGCACGCGGTCCGCATAGTGGGACTCGATCCAGCTCTTCAGGAAGCGGGTGGGCACCGTGAGATAGGCGCAGCCCTCGATCACCGAATCCAGCTCCAGGCGGCCGAACCAGCTGGCGAAGATATCCTCGCCCAGCTCGGCCCGCAGTCGGCGCTTCACCCGCGCCCATACCTCCGCTGCCGTTTGCTCGCCCGGAACCTCCATGCCGTTCTCGCTGGACGCGGCATAGGTTCGGTGATCGTCGCTGCGATACATCAACATCCCTCCACGAGGTTCCGATGCCTGACACGGCCGAAACCCCCACGCATGACCCGTTTTGAACACCCGGACACAGCTGCCTCACAAGATGTTCAGAACGTGGAGCCCCCAAATTGTACTAAAGATTATACGTCTGTTTTTAAGTGGAGACGGTCGTCGGATGCCGCCCCCTTTTGGATCACTCAAGGTCTGTCAAGTGTACCCCTTGGTAAAGGATCAGCCTTCGCCTGCTTCTTAAAGGAATGAAACAACAGCTTATCCCCACGCATGGTGTGTTTAGTTCGATCGTTGAGTGAATGACTTAACGGCGAGCCGTTGAAGCAGGTTGACCTTACACAGGGTGCAGGAGGGGGTGCAATACGGCCGAGTCGAGTCACGGGCGCCGGCAAACCCGTGATTGTGTCCACGGCCTCGTCCACAGGTTTTCAAACTCGGCTTTAAAGTCCTGACTCTTCAGGTGATTCACTGTGTCGCGCGGGTCGGCCCGGGATCCGAAAAAAGAGTTTTCGCGCAACCTTGAATCACGCGCGATTCGTGTCGAATCGCAGGGTGATTCTGATGCTTCGCAATGCTTTGCCTGCTAAAGTGTTGAGGATGAAGAATCTTTTGTGTGCAGTTTGAATCTGAGCCGCGCAGCCTTCACCCTGTCGAACGGGGATAAAGTCAAGCTCTCATGTGGATAAAATTTAGACGCAGAACCTGAAGCCGGACATGAAAAAACCCGGCCTTTCGGCCGGGTCTGATCGGTGATGAGAAGACAGCTTCGAAGCTGCTTTTTAAGCGCTCAGCGTCTTGATGCGGTGCGCGAGGCGCGAGACCTTCCGCGACGCGGTGTTCTTGTGCACGATGCCCTTCTGGGCCGCGCGCATCATCTCCGGTTCGGCGGCGCGCAGAGCCGCCACAGCCTCGGCCTGGTTGCCGGAGGCGATCGCCTCCTCAACCTTGCGGATGAAGGTCCGCATCCGGCTGCGACGCGACTTGTTGATCGCGGTGCGCTTCGCGATCTTGCGGGTCATCTTCTTGGCGGACACGGTGTTGGCCATGGCCCATCCTCGTTCTTTTCAAAATCCCGATGGCCAAGCTCAAGCCCTGGAGAGCTCCGGCAGCGATCGGTTGATTGCATGGAAACCGAAGAGCCCGCGGGACGCGCGGGCTCATGTGAGGCGGCTTATAGACGCGAACCCTGTGAACGTCAACGTCCATGGGCCTTTGCGCGTCAAAAAAGCCCCCGAAGGGCCTGCCGCCACGGATTGGCAGGGTCGAGCAGGAGCCTCAGGGCCATCAGGCTCGATACCAGGACCAGCAGGGGGCGGATGAGCCGGGAGCCGAGCCGAAGGGCCAGCCGCGATCCGATCTGGGCCCCGAGCAGGGAGGCCGCCGACATGGCGAGGCCCAGCGGCCAGACCACCGCGCCTGTCGCCGCATAAAGAAGGAGGCTGCCGAAATTGCTCGCGAAATTGACGAGCTTGGTGTGGGCGGTGGCCCGGACCACCCCGTAGCCGAGAAGGGTCACGAAGGCGAGCATGTAGAAGGAGCCGGCGCCCGGCCCGAAGATGCCGTCGTAGAAGCCCACCGCCACCGGGGCGGTGAGCCCGAAGGCGAGAGCCGTCATGCGGGCCTGGGCGTCCTCGTCCTTCACCTTGCGCGAAAAAGCGAAGTAGAGGGCGATGACGATGAGGAGAAGCGGGATCAGCACCTCGAGCACCGCGCGCGGCAGGAACTGCACGCAGAGCGCCCCGGCCACGCTGCTCGCAAAGGCCACGAGGGTGAAACCCCACGCCCTTCTCCAGTCGATCAGGCCCCTCCGGCCGAAGGTGTAGGTGGCGGAGGCCGCGGCCACGGAGCCCTGCACCTTGTTGGTGGCGATGGCCTGGGCCGGATCGAGGCCGGCAAGCAGCAGGGCGGGCACGGTCAGGAGCCCGCCGCCCCCGGCGATCGCGTCGACGAAGCCCGCCAAAAAGGAGACCGCGGCGAGCGCCGCGATCATGTCGAAGCCGATGGCGTCCAAGGTTCAGGTGTTCTTGAAGTCAGGGGGCCGCTTCCCGATGAAGGCGGCCATGCCTTCCTTCTGGTCGGCGGTGGCGAACATGGCGTGGAACAGGCGCCGCTCGAAGCGGATGCCCTCGGAGAGCGACACCTCGTCGGCCCGGTTGATCGTCTCCTTCGTCATCATGGCGATGGGCAGCGACATGGAGGCGATGGTCTCGGCCGTCTTCAGCGCCTCGGGGAGAAGATCCGCCAGCGGCACCACGCGGGCGACGAGCCCGGAGCGCTCGGCCTCCTCCGCGCCCATCATGCGGCCCGTCAGGCACATCTCCATGGCCTTGGCCTTGCCGATGAGGCGGGTGAGGCGCTGGGTGCCGCCCATGCCCGGCATCACGCCGAGCTTGATCTCGGGCTGGCCGAACTTGGCGTTGTCGGCCGCGATGATGAAGTCGCACATCATGGCGAATTCGCAGCCGCCCCCGAGCGCAAAGCCCGCCACCGCCGCGATCATCGGCTTGCGCCGCCCCGACACCTTCTCCCAGCCGGAGAAGAAGTCGGCCATGTAGGTATGAGGATAGGCGAGTTCCGCCATCTCCTTGATGTCGGCGCCGGCGGCAAAAGCCTTCTCCGAACCGGTGATGACGATGCAGCCGATGTTTGCGTCCGCCTCGAAGGCGTCGAGCGCCTGGTTCACCTCGCCGAGAAGGGTGGAATTGAGGGCGTTCAGCGCCTGGGGCCGGTTGAGGGTGATCAGCCCCACCTTGCCGCGGGTCTCAACGAGAATCGTCTCAAAAGCCATGCCGGCATCTCCTCATCGATGACAGGACACCGGTAGGCGAGGGCGCAGGCCGCGGCAAGAGAAAATCGAAGCCTACCGTGCCTTCGACGGGGAGTGCGGCTGGCATTCCGGGCAATAAAAGGTGGAGCGTCCCGACTGCACGAGCCGCGCCACCGTGCCGGCGCAGCCGGGCGTCACGCAGGGCTCCCCCTCCCGGTCGTAGACCCGGAAGGAATGCTGGAAGTAGCCGAGCGAGCCGTCCACCTGGGCGTGGTCGCGCAAGGTGGAGCCGCCGGCCTCCACCGCCTCGGCAAGCACCTCCCGGATGATGTCCGCCAGCCGATGCGCCTTCTCCGTCGGCTCCCCCGTCTTGGTCACGAGCGAGCCGGCCGGAGCCTCCGGATGAAGGCCGGTGCGGAACAGGGCTTCGCAGACATAGATGTTGCCGAGGCCCGCGATCAGGCGCTGATCGAGGAGGGCGGCCTTCAGGGGCGTGCGCTTAGCCATGAACAATCGGGCGATGGCCTCGCCCGAGAGCTCGTTGCCGAGGGGCTCGATCCCCATGCCGGCAAAATGCTTCGAGCTCTCGATCCCGGCCCGGGGCACCAGGTCCATGAAGCCGAAGCGGCGGGCGTCGTTATAGGTGACGGTCGCCCCGTTGGAGAGCCCGAACACCACATGGTCGTGGGCCCCTGCGCCGCCATGCTCGTGATGGAACTCGCCCGGCATCCGGGTGGCGCCGTCCATGGTGACGAGAAAGCGGCCGGACATGCCCAAGTGCATGACGAGCACCTCGCCGGAGGAGAGATCGGCGAGCAGATACTTGGCCCGCCGGCTGAGGGACCGCACCTCCTGCCCCTCCAGGCGTTCCGAAAACCGCTCCGGAAAGGGAAAGCGCAGGTCGGGCCGGCGCTGGACGACCTTGGTGAAGCGGGCTCCGACCATGGCGGGCTCCAGGCCCCGGCGCACGGTCTCGACTTCGGGCAGTTCGGGCATCAACCATCTCTCGGCTTCTTGAGGGCTCTTACATAGCCTTTGAGGTCCGCTTCCGCTATGGATCGCGACACTGGCGCATCGTGCGGAAAAGCGGTCCCCGGTTTTCCGCACCCAACGATGCGCATTTCGGAGGGTGGAGCATCGGATCGATCCCAAAAGTGCAAATCCACTTTTGGGTCCGATGCTCTAGGTACGAAAGGTTGGATGGAGACCATGACCGACGAGAACACCCATTTCGGGTTCCAGTCCGTGCCCCTGGGCGAGAAGCAGGGCAAGGTCAACGAGGTCTTCCGCTCCGTAGCCGGCCGCTACGACCTGATGAACGACCTCATGTCCGCAGGCCTCCACCGGCTCTGGAAAGGCGATCTCGTCGCCACCCTGCGCCCGCCCCGCGACCGGGTTTTCCGCCATCTGGACGTCGCCGGCGGCACCGGGGACGTGGCGTTCCGCATCCTGGAGGAGAGCGGGCCGCAGACCCACGTGACCGTGCTCGACATCAACGGCGAGATGCTGAAGGTGGGCGCCGAGCGCGCCGGGCGCCGCTACGGGGGTCGCATCGACTTCGTGGAAGCCAATGCGGAGGAGCTGCCCTTCGAGCCCAGGACCTTCGATGCCTACACCATCGCCTTCGGCATCCGGAACGTGCCGCGCATCGACCGCGCCTTGAGCGAAGCCCACCGGGTGCTGAAACCGGGCGGGCGCTTCCTGTGCCTGGAATTTTCCAAGGTCGACGTGCCGGTCATCGACAGGATCTACGATGCCTATTCCTTCAACGTCATCCCGCGGCTCGGGCAGATGGTGACGGGGGATGCGGAATCCTACCAGTACCTCGTCGAGTCGATCCGGCGCTTCCCGCCTCCGGCCGCCTTCGCGCGGATGATCGAGGAGGCGGGCTTCCGGCGCGTCACGCACCGCACGCTGACGGCGGGCGTCGTCGCCATTCACTCCGGCTGGAAGATCTGAGCCCGTGATCGGCAGCATCTTTCACCTTGCCCGCAACCTGCGCGCCGGCTTCGTCCTGGCGCGCGAAGGCGCGCTGGCGCTCGTCGATCCCAGCGCCCTGCCGCCCGCCGCGCGGCTTGCCTTGAAGCTCGCGCGCCTCATCGAGCGGCCGCAAGCCGGCGACGGCGCGGCGCGGCTCTCCAAGGCGCTGACGCGGCTAGGTCCTTCATACGTGAAGTTCGGCCAGTTCCTGGCAACGCGCCCCGACATCGTCGGCGTGGCCGCCGCCCGCGACCTGGAGCGCCTGCAGGACCGCATGCCGCCCTTTCCCCGGGCGGAGGCCGTGCGCATGGTCGAGATCGCTCTGGGACGCCCTATCGACGAACTCTTCCTGGAATTCAGCGAACCGATCGCCGCCGCCTCCATCGCACAGGTGCACAAGGCCCGCATCCGCACCCCGGAGGGCGAGGAGATCGTCGCCGTGAAGGTGGTGCGGCCCGGCGTGCGCGAGGGCTTCGCCCGCGACCTTCAGGCCATGCGCGCCGCAGCCCGCCTGTTCGAGCGCGTGGTGCCCGATGCCAAGCGCCTCAAGCCGCTCGAGGTGGTGGAGGCGCTGGCCCGCTCCGTGGCCGTCGAGATGGACCTGCGGCTCGAAGCCGCCGCCGTCTCGGAGCTGGCGGAGAACACCAAGAACGATCCCGATTTCCGCGTGCCGAAGCCCGAATGGGACCTCACCGCCCGCGACGTGCTCACCACCACCTGGATCGACGGCATCCGTCTCAACGATCTCGCCTCCATCGAGGCTGCCGGCTTCGACCGGGTGGCGCTCGGGCGCACCGTGATCCAGTCGTTCCTGCGCCATGCGATCCGCGACGGCTACTTCCACGCCGACATGCATCCCGGCAACCTGTTCGTGGACCCGGAAGGCCGTCTCGTCGCCGTCGACTTCGGCATCATGGGCCGGCTCGGCATGAAGGAGCGGCGCTTCCTCGCCGAAATTCTCCTAGGCTTCATCCGCCGCGATTATCTTCGCGTGGCGCAGGTGCATTTCGAGGCCGGCTACGTGCCGCCGCACCATTCGGTGGAGGATTTCGCGCAGGCCATCCGCGCGATCGGCGAGCCGATCCACGACCGGCGGGCCGACGAGATCTCCATGGCGAAGCTCTTGACGCTTCTCTTCGAGATCACCGCGCTCTTCGACATGCAGACGCGCATCGAACTCGTCATGCTGCAAAAGACCATGGTCGTGGTGGAGGGCGTCGCCCGCAACCTCGATCCGAAGCTCGACATGTGGACCACGTCGGAGCCGGTGGTGCGGGACTGGATCGAGCGGAACCTCGGCCCCCTCGGCCGCGCCGAGCAGGCGGGCCGCGGCCTGTGGACGCTGGCCGGAGTCATCGGCGACCTGCCGGAGCTGGCCCTGCGCGCCGAGCGGGTGCTCAACCAGCTCGAGGACGTGACAGCCCGCGGCGTGGCGCTCAACCAGGACAGCGTCGCCGCCATCGGCCGGGCCGAGGCGCGGGGCAACCGTTGGGGCGTGGCGGCCTTGTGGATCATCGCCGCTTCGCTGATGATCATGCTGTTCAGGGGCTTCGCATGACGGCGCTTTCCGGCAAACGTATCCTCCTCGTCATCGGCGGCGGTATCGCGGCCTATAAATCCCTCGACCTCATCCGCCGCCTGCGCGAGCGCGGCGCCTCCGTGCGCTGCATCCTGACGAACGGCGCGCAGCAGTTCATCACGCCGCTCGCCGCCTCTGCTCTCACGGGCCAGCGCTCGCACACGGATCTCTTCAACCGCGAGGACGAGGCCGATATCGGGCACATCAAGCTCGCCCGCGATGCCGACCTCGTCGTCGTTGCCCCCGCCACCGCCAACCTCATGGCGAAGATGGCCGGGGGGCATGCGGACGATCTCGCTTCCACGGTCCTGCTCGCCACCACCCTGCCGATCCTGATCGCGCCTGCCATGAACGTGCGCATGTGGCTGCATCCGGCGACGCAGCGCAATCTGAAGGCGCTTCAGGCGGACGGCATTCACGTCGTCGGCCCGAACGAGGGCGCCATGGCGGAGGCCGAATTCGGTCCCGGCCGCATGGCGGAGCCCCTCGAAATTGCAGCCGCCGTCGAGCGGCTGCTGGCGCCTTCGGGGCCGCTCTCCGGCAGGCACGTCATCGTCACCTCCGGCCCGACCCACGAGCCCATCGATCCGGTGCGCTACATCGCCAACCGTTCCTCAGGCAAGCAGGGCCACGCCATCGCAAAGGCCGCCGCCGAGGCCGGGGCGCGCGTGACGCTGATCTCCGGCCCTGTCACCCTGCCCCATCCGGCGGGCGTGACGGTCGTGCCTGTGGAAAGCGCCCGCGAGATGCTGGAGGCCGTGGAACAGGCCCTGCCCGCCGATATCGGCATCTTCGCCGCCGCCGTGGCCGACTGGCGCGTGGCCAATGCGGGCGCGCAGAAGATCAAGAAGGTGAACGGTGCCCTGCCGAACCTGGCGCTCGCCGAGAACCCGGACATCCTCGCCACGATCTCCCGGCGCAAGGACGGACGCCCGCCGCTCATGGTGGGCTTCGCGGCGGAAACCGAGAACGTGATCGCTCACGCACAGCAGAAGCTCGCGAAGAAGGGCTGCGACCTCATCCTTGCCAACGACGTCTCGGCGGCAACGGGTGTGATGGGCGGCGACAGCAATACCGTGCACCTCGTCACCGCATCGCATGTGGAAACCTGGCCCACCCTGTCGAAGACGGATGTCGCGAAAAGGCTCGTCGAGCGGCTGGGCGAGATGATCGCCGGCGGCCGGGCTTAGCGCCTCAGGCGGCTTCGCCGTCCGGCACGCCGCTCTCCAGTTCCGCGAGCCAGACCGCCGGCCCCGCATCGGACGGCGCCCGCCAGTCGCCGCGCGGCGAAAGGGAGCCGCCGGACGAGATCTTCGGCCCGTTCGGCATCGCCGTGCGCTTGAACTGGCTGGTGAAGAAGCGGCTTAGGAAAACCCGCAGCCATTTCTTGATCTCGGGAAGCTCGTAGGAGCGGCGCGCGCCGGCCGGGATGTTCGGCGGCCAGGTGCCGGCCTCGGCATCCTTCCAGGCGTGCCAGGAGAGGAAGGCGATCTTGGACGGCCGGAAGCCGTAGCGGGTGAGATAATAGAGGTTGAAGTCCTGCAGCGCATAGGGGCCGATGGTGGCCTCCGTCGACTGGATCTGCCCCGACGCATCCTGCGGCACGAGCTCGGGCGAGATCTCGGTGGCCAGGATCGCGTGGAGGATCTTCGCCGTCGCCTCGTCCACGTCGCCGGAGGCGGCGACGAAGCGGATGAGGTGCTGGATCAGGGTCTTCGACACCGAGGCGTTGACATTGTAGTGGGACATCTGATCGCCCACGCCGTAGGTGCACCAGCCGAGCCCGAGCTCGGAAAGATCGCCCGTGCCGACGACGATGCCGCGGTGATGGTTGGCGAGCCGGAACAGGTAATCGGTGCGCAGGCCCGCCTGCACGTTCTCGAAGGTCACGTCGTAGACGGGCTGCCCCTCGGCGAAGGGATGCCCCAGATCGCCCAGCATCTGCCGCGCGGCCGGACGGATGTCGATCTCCGCAGCGCTGACGCCGAGCGCCCGCATCAGCGCCCAGGCATTGCCCTTGGTGCCCTCGCTCGTGGCGAAGCCCGGCAGGGTATAGGCGAGGATGCTGGTGCGGGGCAGCCCGAGCCTGTCCATGGCGCGGCAGCAGACGAGAAGGGCCTGCGTGGAATCGAGGCCGCCCGAGACGCCGATCACCACCTTCCCGGTGCGGGTCGCCTGCAGGCGCTTGGCGAGGCCCTGCACTTGGATGTTGTAGGCCTCGTAGCAGTTCTCCGCGAGCTTGGCGGGGTCGGACGGCACGTAAGGGAAGCGCTCCACCGGCCGGCGCAGGGGCAGGGCCTCCTCCGGCGCATCGAGGGCGAGGGGAACGATGCGGAAGTCGCCCGGCCTCACCTGGAGCTCGTCGCCGCAATCGCGGAAGGTGACGCGCCGCATGCGCTCCTGGCGCAGGCGCCCGAGATCCACGTCGGCGACCGCCATGGTGGAGCCGGAGGGAAAGCGGTCGGTCTCGGCGAGACGTAGCCCGTCCTCGAAGATGCCGCCATGTCCGTCCCAGGCGAGGTCGGTGGTCGACTCTCCCGGACCCGCCGCCGAATAGGCATAGGCCGCGACGCAGCGCATGGACTGGGAGCCGCACAGCAGGCGCCGGTCCTCGGCCTTGCCGATGGTGATGTTGCTGGCGGAGAGGTTGAGCAGGATCTCGGCTCCCGCGAGCGCTGCCCGGGTGCTCGGCGGCTGGGGCACCCACATGTCCTCGCAGATCTCCACATGGAAGGTGAAGGCGCAGCTGCCGGCGGACCGGAACAGGAGATCGGTGCCGAAGGGCGCCTGGATGCCGGCGACTTCGATCATCTGCCCGCGGATCCCGGCGCCCGGCGCGAAATGACGGCGCTCGTAGAACTCGCGGTAGTTGGGAAGGTAGGCCTTCGGCACCACGCCCAGGATGCGGCCCGCATGGATGACCACGGCGGCATTGTAGAGCCGCCCGTCCAGACGCAGCGGGGCTCCCACCGCGAAGGCCGGGAAGAGATCGGCGCTCTCCTCCGCAAGGCGCGCGATGCCCTTCTCCACGGCTTCGAGCAGGGCATCCTGGTGCAGGAGATCGTCGATGGCATAGGCCGACAGGCCGAGCTCCGGAAAAACCATCAGGGCGATCCGCTCCTCGTGCCCCCGGTGCAGGAGTTCGAGGGTGCGCTCCACGTTGAAGCCGGGATCCGCCACCTCGATCCGGGGCACGCAGGCTGCGATGCGGGCGAAGTCGTGACGATAGGGCGAAAAGAACGATACCATCCCAGATCCGATCGAACGTGGCTCTCGCTGCTGCAAGGACGGCTTGACCGCCCGCAGGGCCGAGGTCAACTCCCTGCAGCCGGCAGCGATCCTAGCAAGCCGGGGCGTCGAAGCTCAATGAGCCTCGAGGATCGCCGATTGTGGGATCGCCCATCCTGCTCTAGTGCTCGGCAACGTGGACACGGGGAGCAGGGGCTCAGGCGATGGTTGAATGGAATCCGCGCGTAGAGATCAAGGTGCTCGATCCGCGCCTGGAGCAATGGGGCCTGCCCCGCTATCAGAGCGCCATGGCCGCCGCCATCGACCTGCATGCCTGCCTCGACGAGGCCCTCGTCCTGCCCCCCGGCTCTCCCGCTCACCTGGTTCCGGCGGGAATCGCCCTTCACATGGACAATGCCCACATGGCGGCGATCGTCGCGCCGCGATCCGGGCTCGGTCACAGGAAAGGGCTGGTGCTGGGCAACCTCCAGGGCGTGATCGATGCGGATTATCTCGGACCGATCATGGTCAGCGTCTGGAACCGGAACGGCCCGGGCACAAGCCCGATCGTGATCGAACCCGGCGAGCGCATCGCGCAGATGATGTTCGTGCCGATCCTGCGTCCCCATTTCAGCGTGGTTCAGGACTTCTCCGGCACCAGCGAACGGGGCGAGGGCGGCTTCGGCTCGACCGGCACGGGCCCGGCGAAAATGGACGACCCGCAGTGAGTGCCGCTAAGATGGGCCTGCTGTCGAGAGCAAGGAGGCTGGTGAAAACGAGCATGGTCAGTATCCGTACCCGAGTCGCGTCCTGCGCGACCGCCAGCGACGCCTGTGGTTGAGCCCATGAACTTCCTCTCCCGCCGCTCGCTTCTCGCCATTGCCGCCGTCACCGACATCGCACTTCACGCCCGGCCCATGCCGGTTTCGTCCAAGGCCCTCGCCGCCCGGCACAACCTGCCGCCCCGCTATCTCGAGCCGGTCCTGCAGGCGCTGGTGCGGCAGGGCATCCTGAAAGGGGTTCGCGGCCCGCGCGGCGGCTACGAACTGGCCCGGGAGCGCCGGCGGATCACGGCAGGGGACATCGTGCGCATCGCCATGTCGGCGCTCGAGGAGGACGGCTCCTCCCCCGTGCCGGAATCCCGGCTGGCCGAGGCGGTGGTCGGCCCCCTGGTCCAGCGCGGAACCGAGGCTTTTCTAAGCGAACTCGACCAGGTGACGGTGGAGGACCTGTGCCAGAAGGCGCAGGCCGAGGCGGCCGTCCAGGCGACCCCCACCGTAGATTTCACGATTTAGGCAAGTGAAATATGTAAAATATCGACACAGGCTGCAAATACGGATAAGGTCGCTTCCATCGAAGGAGCACCACCCATGGCTGACACCCTGAACGCCTCGGGCACGAACACGAAGCCCGGCCGCGGCCGCATCTACGGTTCCATCACCGAGACCATCGGCAATACCCCGCTCGTGCGCCTGAACCGCCTGCCGAAGGAGCACGGGATCGACGCGGAGATTCTCCTCAAGCTCGAGTTCTTCAACCCGATCTCGAGCGTGAAGGACCGCATCGGCGTCAGCATGATCGAGGCCATGGAGGCCGCAGGCCACATCAAGCCCGGCGCGACCCTGATCGAGCCCACATCCGGCAACACCGGCATTGCGCTGGCCTTCGTGGCTGCGGCACGGGGCTACCGTCTGATCCTGGTCATGCCCGAGACCATGTCGATCGAGCGCCGCAAGATGCTGGCCTATCTGGGAGCGGAGCTCGAGCTTACCCCCGGCCCCCAGGGGATGAAGGGTGCGATTGCCCGCGCCGAGGAGCTGCTTAAGGAAATCCCCGGCTCGGTCATCCCGCAGCAGTTCAAGAACCCGGCCAATCCGGAGATTCACCGCAAAACCACCGCCGAGGAGATCTGGAACGACACGGGCGGCCAGTTCGATGCCTTCGTGGCCGGCGTCGGCACGGGCGGCACGATCACGGGCGTCGCCCAGGTGATCAAGCCGCGGCTGCCGCACATGAAGGTGATCGCCGTGGAGCCGGAGGATTCGCCGGTGCTCTCCGGCGGCCAGCCCGGCCCGCACAAGATCCAGGGCATCGGCGCCGGCTTCGTGCCGGACGTGCTCGACCGCTCCCTCATCGACGACGTGGTGACGGTCGGCAACCAGACGGCCTTCGACACGGCGCGCCGCCTCGCGAAGCTCGAAGGAATCCCCGGCGGCATCTCCACGGGCGCCAATGTGGCGGCGGCGCTCGAAGTGGCCGCACGTCCCGAGTTCAAGGGCAAGCGCATCATCACCGTCGCGCCCTCCTTCGCCGAGCGCTACATCTCGAGCGCTCTCTTCGAAGGGCTCTGATCCATCCATTCAGATCCGTTGCGAAGGGCGGCTTCACGGCCGCCCTTTTTGTTGGCTTGAACGCCAACCTTGGCCAGAACTTCCCCCCATCCCTCGGGTTCTCCTTGCTGCATGCGAATTCAAACGATGTTTCAAGGAGTTCATCATGGCGGAACGCAAGGCTCCCCATTCATTGCGGGATCAGGACGCGGATCAGATCCGCAACGAGCAGCGCGGCGGCATCGACAGCCCCATCGACCCGAACCGGGATGGCGGCATCGAAGGCAGCGCCACCCTGCGCCGCGTCTGGAGCCAGCCGGGCGGCGAGGCCTATGCCTACCGCCAAGGCCAGACGGGCCAGACCAGCAAGGCCGGTCATGACGGCCATGACGAGCTCACCGCCGCCGAGACGCCCGAGGCCACCAGGCATCTGAGCGATGCCACTCTCTCGCCCGACGACAAGGACGCCACCGCCGAGGCCATCGAGCGCGCCACCGCCGTGAACGGCAAGCAGCACGGCTGACAGGAGAGCCCCATGGGCAATGCAGGCTACGGCAACCACACCGAAGACACGAAGCAGGACGTCGAGTCGAAGCGGCTCGATCCGCAGGGCGGCCAGCACGCCTCGTCCGACAAGCAGTCGTCCGGCGCAAAGCAGCCGGCGGCAGGCCCCCATGCCAAGCCGTCGCTCACGAACCCGGATTCCACTCCCGGCACCGGAGCCCTGCCGGAGGCGGGCGACCGGGATGCGACCGATACCACAAGTTCATGAGGGACAATCAGCGATGACGACACCCGACAAGAAATCGAACACGGCAACCGAAGAGGACATCAGCGCCCCCCGGCTGACTCCGCAGGGCCGCGAGAATCCCGAAGCCTCGGGTGAGGATTCGACGAATCCAATGGGCGAGGGTGCCAAGAAGGGACAGAGCGACAAGGCCGAAGGCTAGGGCCGCCGATCAGGGTCTCGCGCTTCCGCGCCACAGGAATCGGGTGGGCGCTGATTGCGAAACAATATCTCCTAGGGCGGAAAAAACCTGCGAAGGCCTTCCGCCCCATGTCCCATTCTTCCCTCCCCGTTTCGTTCCGGCGTCTCGCTTGGTCGAACATCGCCGCCCAGTCCGCCGAACAGATCGGTCTTGCGGCCTCTCCGATGATCGCAGTCCTGGCCCTCGGGGCAGGAACGGGCGAGACGGGGCTGCTCGTCGCGGTGCAGGCCCTGCCGTTTCTGCTGCTCTCGTTTCCTGCCGGCGTGCTCGCCGACCGCATGCCGCGCCGTGTGCTGATGACGGCCGCGGAAGTCCTCCGGGCTCTGGCTCTCCTGGCTCTCCCCGTGCTGGCGGCTTTCGGGCTCCTCTCCGTACCGGCCCTGGCCATCCTGGGCTTTGCGGCGGCGACGGGAACCGTGGTCTTCAGCGTGGCTGCGCCCGCTCTCGTCCCGACCCTGGTGCCCCGCGAGATGCTGGCGCGGGCCAACGGCTCTCTCGAACTGGCGCGCAGTTTGGCCTTCGCGGCCGGACCGGCCCTCGCAGGCGCTCTCGTGGGCTGGGTGGGCGGATCGCAGACTTTCATGCTGGCGGCGATGCTCTCGCTCCTGGCGGCCCTGTTCCTGCTCCAGGTGCCGGAGGCCCCACGCCCCAGCCTGCCGAAGCGGCATTTCTGGCGCGATCTGCAGGAGGGAGCGGCCTTTGCATGGAATCATCGCCTTCTCAGGCCCATTCTGCTGACGGCCATCGCCTGGAATCTCGCTTGGTTCGTGCTCCAGGCGGCCTATGTGCCCTATGCCGCCCATGTGCTCGGGCTGACGGCGTCGGGGATCGGAACGTCCCTGGCCGCCTATGGTCTCGGCATGGTCGTCGGCGCCCTCCTCGCCCCCCGCCTGATCGCCCGCCTCTCCTTCGGCGTCGCCATCGTCGTCGGGCCCTTGGTGTCCGTCATGGCGGCCATGACGATGGCCGCGACCCTCTGGCTGCCGTCCGGCACCCTCGCCGGATTGTCCTTCTTCCTGTTCGGGGCCGGTCCGATCCTTTGGACCATCAGCCAGACGACCCTTCGTCAAACGGTGACGCCGGGTGCCCTGCTGGGGCGGGTCTCGGCGCTCGTCATGACGGCGACGGCCGGCGTGCGGCCCGTCGGGGCCGCCCTCGGCGCGGCGGTCGGGATCGCCTACGGACCGCAATCGTGCATCGTCATCGCGGTCCTCGGCTTCGTGGTGCAGCTCCTCGTCATCCTGACCTCGGCCGTCCCGAAGCTGACGCGGCTGCCAGATCCGGTCGCCGAGCCCGCTCCGGCCGCTTCATGAAAAAGGCCGCTCCGGAGAGCGGCCTTTCAACCATTGCCTCAGGCGCTGAATTTTAAGCGCTCAGCGCTTCCTTCTGCTTCTCGGCGCGCTTGCGCTCGTTCGGGTCGAGGATCGCCTTGCGGATGCGGATCGACTTCGGCGTCACCTCGACGAGCTCGTCGTCCTGGATCCAGGCGAGCGCCTTTTCCAGGGTCATGCGGATCGGCGGGGTCAGGCGCACCGCCTCGTCCTTGGAGGTCGTGCGGATGTTGGTGAGCTTCTTGCCCTTGAGCACGTTCACCTCGAGATCGTTCTCGCGGCTGTGGATGCCGATGATCATGCCCTGATAGACCTTCCAGCCCGGCTCGATGATCATCGGGCCGCGGTCCTCCAGGTTCCACAGGGCATAGGCCACCGCCTCGCCCTGGTCGTTGGAGATCAGCACGCCGTTGGTGCGGCCGGCGATCTCGCCCTTGTAGGGCTCGTAGGCATGGAACAGGCGGTTCATGATCGCCGTGCCGCGGGTGTCCGTCAGCAGCTCGCTCTGGTAGCCGATGAGGCCGCGGGTCGGGGCGTAGAACACGAGGCGCTGGCGGTTGCCGCCGGAGGGGCGCATCTCCACCATCTCGGCGCGGCGCTCGGACATCTTCTGCACCACGACGCCGGAGAACTCCTCGTCCACGTCGATCACCACCTCCTCGATGGGCTCGAGAAGCTGGCCGTTCTCATCCTTCTCGAACACCACGCGGGGGCGCGACACGGCAAGCTCGAAGCCCTCGCGGCGCATGGTCTCGATCAGGATCGCAAGCTGCAATTCGCCGCGGCCCGACACGTAGAACGAATCCTTGTCGGAGGCCTCCTCGATCTTGAGGGTCACGTTGCCTTCCGCTTCCTTGAACAGGCGGTCGCGGATCATGCGGCTCGTGACCTTGTCGCCCTCGGTGCCGGCGAGCGGCGAGTCGTTCACGATGAACGACATGGTCACGGTCGGCGGATCGATGGGCTGGGCCTGGATCGGAATGTCGTTTTCGGGCGCGCAGAAGGTATCGGCCACGGAGCCCTTCTCCAGCCCCGCGATGGAGACGATGTCGCCCGCCTCGCCGATGTCGATGGGCTGGCGCTCCAGGCCACGGAAGGCGAGGATCTTGGACACGCGGCCGGTCTCGACGAGCTTGCCCTCGCGGTCGATCACCTTGATCGCCTGGTTCGGCCTCACCGTGCCTGAGCTGATGCGGCCCGTGACGATCCGGCCCAGGAAGGGGTTGGATTCCAGCAGGGTGCCGAGCATGCGGAACGGGCCCTCCTCGGTCTTGGCCGGGGGCACGTGCTCGAGCACGAGGTCGAACAGGGGCGCGAGGCCCTGGTCGCTCGGGCCTTCCGGCGACTTCGCCATCCAGCCGTTGCGGCCGGACCCGTAGAGGATCGGGAAGTCGAGCTGCTCGTCGGTGGCGTCGAGCGCCGCGAACAGGTCGAACACCTCGTTGATGACCTCCTGATGCCGGGCATCGGGACGGTCGATCTTGTTGATGGCCACGATGGGCTTGAGGCCGATCTTGAGGGCCTTCGACACCACGAACTTGGTCTGCGGCATGGGGCCTTCGGCCGCGTCGACGAGCACGATGGCGCCGTCGACCATGCTCAGGATGCGCTCCACCTCGCCGCCGAAATCGGCGTGGCCGGGGGTGTCGACGATGTTGATCCGGGTGTCCTTCCAGACCACCGAGGTCGCCTTGGCCAGGATGGTGATGCCGCGCTCCTTTTCCAGGTCGTTGGAATCCATGGCGCGCTCTTCCACGCGCTGGTTCTCGCGGAACGCGCCGGATTGCTGGAGCAGCTTGTCGACCAGGGTGGTCTTGCCGTGGTCGACGTGGGCGATGATGGCGATATTGCGTAGTTTCATAAGGGGTCTTTCAAAGCAAAGCAGCCCGGTCCGCGGCAAGCTCGGCCGCGCCCCTGGCTCGTACCGGGCGGAAAATCTGATGCGCTGCAATATAATGATCGGAGAGCGGCGGCAATAGGGCAGGGAACAGGATTGCAAGCTGGGCAGGGCGGCAAGCTCACGCTATAGAGTTGCATAAATCACATGAGGCCGCGGCCGGCGATGGCCCGTGGTCCTCTTCGTCGGCGCGCAACGCGTGGTGTTTGGACCGAATGTCAGTTCAGCAGCTGATCGATACCGACAGGGCCTTCAACGACATGGCCCAAGCGGAAGGCACGGGAAAAGCCTTCATCGCCTATTCCGCCGCCGACGCGGTGCTGATCCGCCCGGGCAGCATGCCGTTGCTCGGCCGGCCGGCCTTCATCGAGGCCTTTTCGAAGGCCAGCGGCTCGACCCTTGCGTGGGAGCCCCTCAAGGCGGAGATCGCCGCCAGCCAGGACCTCGGCTATACCTTCGGCCGCTACACGCTGAGCGAGGGCGGAGAGATCAAGGGATACGGCGTTTATGTGAGCATCTGGAAGCGGCAGCCGGATGGGGCATGGAAGTTCGTTCTGGACGGGGGCGGAACGACGCCGGCGCCTGTAGCCCTTCCCTGAAAGATCCAGCGCCTTCGGGCCCGCAGCGTGAGCTGCGGGCCGTCAGGGTTGCTCGAGGGTGGCGCTTGGGGCAGCCCGGCTCGATGGGGGATGGTGGTGAGTGTGAGAGCCGGACTGCTCGTCACGCGCGGTTCTTTTCAGGCGGACCTGGAACAGGCCAGGATCGGCCTCCCGCGACCACAGGCGTGCGAGGCCTGCGGCGGGACCGCGCCCCGTCCCGCATCTGCGACGCCTCGCGAGCGCGCCCCTCATCGGACGAGGATGAGCCATGATATAGCCCAGCTTAAGCGAACTGTCAAGAACAAAGTGAGAACATTGCACCCGCACCTCGCCCTCTCCCGGCTCGCTCCGCTCGCCACCCTCCCCCGCACTCACGCCGGATGTTTCCGACGTGAGTGCGGGGGAGGTCCGGATCGGGAACACCCGACCCGGATGGGGAAGGGAGAGGTGAGCGTGCCGGCGCAGGGCTGCGAGTGATGCCGTATCCCGAAGCCGGCATGTGGCTCCTGAGCGTGGGATCGCGGGCGGTCATGCTTTTGCAATGGACACGGAGCGGGATCACGGTATGGTCCATGCAGCGATTGAAGTCATGTGGCGGGGCCTTAAATGACTGATTTCCCCTTGCCGCTCCGAAGCTCTGCATGCTCACCAGCACAATCTTGAACGCCGCCTGCATGCCCGAGCCTGGAGGCCCTGCGACGGCCAAGGCAGGGCTGGGTTCCGCTGGGCGGAACGGCCGGACGTTCCCAGCAGGCAGGTGCAATGCACGGTAAGCTCACCCCCGGCCTCGATTTCCTCAGCGACGGCGGCGAGATGGGGGCGCTCATGCGCGCCCACGACTGGTCCACCTCGCCGCTCGGCCTCCCGGAGCGCTGGCCGCAGAGCCTGCGGACCGTGGTGAGCCTGATGCTCACCTCCAAGTTCCCCATGTTCATCGCCTGGGGCCCGGAGCTCGCCTTCCTGTACAATGACGGCTACCGGCCGATCTTCGGCGCCAAGCACCCGCACGCGCTCGGCCTGCCCTTCCGCCAGGTGTGGTCGGAAATCTGGGCCGATATCGAGCCGCTGGTGAAGAAGGCTCTTGCCGGGGAGGCGACCTATCACGAGGACCTGCACCTGGTGATGGAGCGCAACGGCTATCCGGAGGATACCTGGTATACCTTCTCCTACTCGCCCGTCCGGGACGAGACGGGCGGCATCGCCGGCATGTTCTGCGCCTGCACGGAGACCACCCAGGAGGTCAGATCCCGCGCGGCCCTGAAGGAGGAGCAGGACCGCTTGCGCGAGCTGTTCAAGCAGGCGCCGAGCTTCATGGCCATGCTCTCCGGCCGCGATCACGTCTTCGAGCTGGTGAACGATGCCTATCTCCAGCTGGTGGGCCATCGCCGCGACATCATCGGCAAGCCTGTGCGGGAGGCCTTGCCCGAGGTCGAGGGACAGGGATTCTTCGAGCTGCTCGACCGCGTCTACGCAACCGGCGAACCCTTCACCGGGAGCAGCGTGCGGGTCGGGCTGCAGCGAAAGCCCGGAAGCCCCGTCGAGGAGCGGGTCGTCGACCTCGTCTACCAGCCGGTCACGGATCGGGAAGGCAACGTCAGAGGCATTTTCGCCGAAGGCTACGACGTCACCGAGCGGGTCCAGGCCGAGAAGAGCCTGCGCGAAAGCGAGGCGCGGTTCCGCAATCTCGCCGACCATGCGCCGGTGATGGTCTGGGTGACGGAGCCCGATGCCATCTGCACCTACCTGTCGCGTTCCTGGTACGAGTTTACGGGCCAGACGCCGGAGACGGGCCTCGGCTTCGGCTGGCTCGGTGCCGTTCACCCCGATGACCGCGCCTGGTCGGCCGAGGTGTTCCGGGACGCCAATGCCAAACGGGAGCCGTTCCGGCTCGAATACCGCTTGCGCCGGGCCGATGGCACCTACCGCTGGGCCATCGACGCCGCCGCGCCGCGCTTCGGCAGCGACGGCAGCTTCCTCGGCTTCGTCGGCTCGGTGCTCGATATCGGCGACCGCAAGGAGGTCGAGGAGCGCCTGCGGGAAAGCGAGGCTGCGTTCAGGACGGTCACCAACGCCACCCCCGCTCTCGTGTGGGTCTCCTCGAACGACGGCAACATCGTCTACCTGAACGAGCGCTGGTACGAGTTCACCGGCCAGCGCATGGACGAGGCTGTCGGCTCCGGCTGGACCGCCGCGATCCACCCGGACGATCTGGGGCGCATCCTGCCCTATTGGCAGCGATGCCGGGAGACGGGCGAGATCTACGAGGGCGAAGCGCGCTACCGCCGCCATGACGGCGAGTATTGCTGGCATGCCTTCCGCGCCGTGCCGCAGACCGGGTCGGACGGCACGATCGAGCGGTGGTTCGGGATCTGCGTGGACATCAACGAGCGCAAGCGCTGGGAGGAGCATCAGCGCCTCCTCATCAACGAGCTGAACCACCGGGTGAAGAACACGCTGGCCATCGTTCAGGCGATGGCCGCCCAGAGCCTGCGCCAGGTGGGGGACGGCAGCCGCCCCGAGCTTCAGGCCTTCCAGGACCGGCTGTTCGCCCTGGCCCGGGCCCATGACGTGCTCACCCGCGAGAACTGGGAGGGCGCGGAGCTTCGCGAGATCATTCACGAGGTCGTCGAGCCCTATCTCCGGCAGAGCACCAGGCATTTCGAGATCGAGGGGCCGCGCCTTCGCCTCATTCCGAGAACGGCGCTCGCCATCGCCATGGCGATTCACGAACTGGCGACGAACGCCGCCAAGTACGGGGCCCTCTCCGTTCCGTCCGGATGCGTCGTCATCGCGTGGACGCTCGTGCCCGACGCCACGCCGCGCCTCGTCCTGCGCTGGCAGGAGCAGAACGGCCCCCCCGTGGCGCCCCCCACCCGCAGGGGCTTCGGCACCCGCCTGATCGAACGCAGCCTGGCCCAGGACCTCGGCGGCGAGGTCCGCCTGACTTACGACCTAGCCGGCGTCGTGTGCGTCATGGATGTTCCGCTGAGCGATGAAGGTGGGATGCTGGAGCACCAGTCGTCCCATTGACAGGGCATGCTTCATCTAAGTCTGCGCACCACCCCCTTAGATCACCAAGAAGTCCGAGTATTTAAGATTGGCTTTGTTCGAGAGCGTCGCGAAATGCACAGCTTTCGAAGCTCCGGTCCCATCCAGGTCGTAATAGAGAGCACCCGTTTTCTGGTTATAGATGATCTTGTCATCCTTATCATGAGCCGCGCTGCCTTGGTAGAATACTTCCTTCTTCAGGGCACCGACCTTGGGCAGCTTCTTGAAGATTGCATTATCAAGATGGATCTTGTCCTGCTTGGGCAGAAAATCCGTGAGCCTATCGATGTTGCTCTTGCCGAGCTTGGTGGTGAACGCGAAAACATCCTTGCCGCCGCCACCGGTCAGAGTGTCGTTACCCAGATAGCCGTTCATCAGATCCTGGCCCACTGTACCGGCAAGTATGTCCTTGCCTTTCGTGCCAGGGAGCTTCTCCATGACATCGGTAACAGAAATGGCGAAAGTAGCAGGCAGGCTGTTCATATCCCCATCGCTGGCAACGATGCTAATCGTGTGCGTTGAGGCCTTCTCGAAATCGAGTGGGGTCGTTCCAGAAACCACAACCTGATTCCCTACGACGCTGAAGCGCCCTTCTGCGTCACTGGTCAGCTTGTAGGTCACCAAGTCTCCATTGGCGTCGGTGGCCTTGAGGATGCCGACAACGGCACCGGAGCTCGCATTCTCTGCAATTGAAGCGCCGGTAAGGGATGGTTGCGAAGGAGCAACGTTCGGCTCGTCCCTGACATTGAGAATGGCGATTTTAAAGGTTTCCGATTGGCCGCTCACCTTGCCGTCAGATGCAACGACGGTGATGAAATGCTCGGTTGCGACTTCGTGATCCAACGGAACGTTGCCGGAGGCGACGATCTTGTCGCCTTGAACGATGAAGCGCCCTCCAGCGTCGTCCAGGAGCTGATAGCTCACGGGATCATTGTTGGCATCAGTTGCCTTGAGAGTTCCGACGACGGTTCCACCGACCGCATTCTCGACAATAGAAGTCCCGGTCAGTGTTGGCTCGGTCGGCGCCCAATTCACCTCGGCGGTCACGTTGAAGAGCGCCGTTCCCGACCTGCGCCCTCCTTGATCGAAGGCTGTGATTGCAACATCGACATTTCTATAGTGAATGAAGTTGCCCGGAGTGTAAGCGAGATTCTGTAGGAACTCAGACACGATCTCCGGCGTCGAGGAGGCGTTAAACGAAATTCGCGCCGTCGTCCCCTGGTGCCCGATTGATCTGATGCTAGCGATGGCAGAACCCTTGTAATACAAGGATTGGCTGAAGTAGTCAGAAGCGATCAGGAAATCACTTCCGATTTCAAAATGATTCATTGTGAAGTAGTAGCCTTTGTTCGACAAACTGATGTCGAGAAAAGCTATCGAGTTCTTGTCGTCCGATACGAAGGCGTCGCCCTCGGGATCTAAACGGACGCTCTCACTTTCCTTTACATAAAGACGCGCGCCGTTGAGATTGGAGAGGGTTGGCGATAAGTCCGTCCAAACGGTCGTGCCTTGTACAATGGTGTCGAACCCATGGCGATGAAGCTCATCTCGGGCTGTTGGCGTTGCAATGGGTCCGTCGAGCACGATCGTCTCTCCTTGGCGCTCAAACGCGTTGAGCCTCAGGCCGAGAGCGAGGTTGTCGATGGTAACGGTGGCGTTGTCCTGATCGATGTGAATGCCGCTGATCTTGCTGAAGGTCTTGCCTCTCAGATCAATGGTACTGCCGCTCAAATAGACGTTTGTGTATTCATACGCGCTGCTGAGCGACGTGATGCCATCGAGTTGATCGCCCGCAATCTTCACCGTCGTGTATCTGGCAGCTTCCGCCTCGACAACGATCTCAGAAAATCCGTTCAGCGTCACATAGGCGAAGTCGAACGTGCCGCCGCCTACGAGCACGAGGGTATCCGCTCCTGAGCCCTGCAAAGCTTTGCCTGGAAAATTTGCAGCCGTAACCTCAATGCGCGCCATAGTACCCTTCTGCCCCCAATCTGCCGACGGAGCGAAGGTTCTAAGATACTCATAAAACGTCTGTAAATTGGGAATTTATGTCAGCGGACTATGCGTCGCGTCAGTATCGGTCCTGGGCTATGCCGCAACGTTGAGTTTCCAGAGCTTTCCAGGTTCTGATGTGACATTATGTCCGGCGCGCCATGGAAGAAATGCAATGGCCATCCTCTCGGTCGAGAGGATGGCCATTGCTGGTCGAAACGATCCGGTGCCTCTTACAGCCCCAGCTTCTTCTTCCGCTGGGCCAGGGTGCGCAAGCGCAGGGCGTTAAGCTTGATGAAGCCGGCGGCGTCGCGGTGGTCGTAGGCCACGGCGCCTTCCTCGAAGGTCACGAGGTCCTGGTCGTAGAGGGTGTAGGGGCTCTGGCGGCCGATGAGGTGGACGCCGCCCTTGTAGAGCTTGAGCGTCACCTCGCCGGTGACGAATTCCTGGCTCTTGTCGATCATCGCCTGCAGCATCTCGCGCTCCGGCGAGAACCAGAAGCCGTTGTAGATGAGCTCGGCGTATTTCGGCATGAGCTCGTCCTTCAGATGCGCCGCGCCGCGATCGAGGGTGATCGACTCGATGCCGCGGTGGGCCAGATGCAGGATCGTGCCCCCGGGCGTCTCGTACATGCCGCGGCTCTTCATGCCGACGAAGCGGTTTTCCACGAGGTCGAGACGGCCGATGCCGTTGATGCGGCCGAGCTCGTTGAGCTTGGCGAGGAGGTCCGCCGGGCCCATCCGCTTCCCGTCGATGGCGACCGGGTCGCCCTTCTCGAACTCGATCCTGATGACGGTCGGCGTGTCGGGCGCGGTCTCGGGATCGTTGGTGCGCGAATAGACGTAGTCCGGAACCTCCATGGCCGGGTCCTCCAGCACCTTGCCCTCTGAAGACGCGTGCAGGAGGTTGGCGTCGACGGAGAAGGGGGCCTCGCCGCGCTTGTCCTTGGCGATGGGGATCTGGTGGGCCTCGGCGAAGGCGATGAGCTGCTCGCGGGAGCGCAAATCCCATTCGCGCCAGGGGGCGATCACGGTAACGTCGGGCTTCAGGGCGTAGTAGCCGAGCTCGAAGCGCACCTGGTCGTTGCCCTTGCCGGTGGCGCCGTGCGCCACCGCGTCCGCGCCCACCTTCTCGGCGATCTCGATCTGCTTCTTGGCGATCAGCGGCCGGGCGATGGAGGTGCCGAGCAGATACAGGCCCTCGTACTGGGCGTTCGCCCGGAACATGGGGAACACGTAGTCGCGCACGAACTCGTCGCGCAGATCCTCGATGAAGATGTTTTCGGGCTTGATGCCGAGAAGCTCGGCCTTCTTGCGGGCGGGCTCCAGCTCCTCGCCCTGGCCGAGATCGGCGGTGAAGGTCACCACCTCGCAGCCATAGGTGGTCTGCAGCCACTTGAGGATGATGGAGGTGTCGAGGCCGCCGGAATAGGCGAGCACGACCTTGTTCACGCGCTTCTCAGCCATAGCAAGGGTTCCGATGATAAGGATGCCAGCGACTTAAAACGGAAGCCTTGGCCGCGCAATGGGGGCAGGCCCGTTCAGGTGACAGCGGGGCGAATTTTGGCAAGAATGGCCGCTCCTCCGGCCGGAGATCGCCATGGCCCGCCCCAGTCTCGAGTTCTGGTACGAGTTCGCCTCCACCTATTCCTACCTCTCCGCCATGCGGATCGAGGCGCTGGCCGAGGCGGCGGGGGTGGAGATCCGCTGGCGGCCCTTCCTGCTGGGGCCCATCTTCGCCGCCCAGGGCTGGACCACCTCTCCCTTCAACCTCTACCCGGCCAAAGGGCGCTACATGTGGCGGGACATGCAGCGCGAGGCCGCGCGCCTGGGGCTGCCCTGCCGGCAGCCCGACCCCTTCCCGCAGAACGGCCTGCTCGCCGCCCGCGTCGCGCTCCTGGGGGCGGATCATCCCTGGGGTCCCACCTTCACCAAGGCGGTCTACCGGGCCGAGTTCGGCGAGGGGCGCCCGATCTCGGATCCGGCCACGATCCGGACGGTCCTGGCCGATCTCGGCCTCGACGCCGAGGCGATCCTGCTCCGTGCGGGGGAGGAGGCCAACAAGGCCGCCCTCAAGGCCCGGACCGAGGAGGCCATGGCCCGCGGCATCTTCGGCGCCCCGACCTTCATCGCGCCGGACGGGGAGATGTTCTGGGGCAACGACCGGCTGGAGCGGGCGCTGGAATGGGCGGCCCGGCCCGAGCAGGGCGTCCCCGATGCGGCAACGGCTTGAAAGCCTTGTGATCCAAGGCCATTTGGGATAAAGGAACGCTCATCCGACAGACATTGACGGTGTGCTGTGTTCGAGGGTGCGGTTGACGCGCCCTACAGGCGTTCCGCTAAGGTCTTGACGATACAAGCGTTTCCATCCGCCGACGATACGCCGGCCTGCTCCGTGGAGCAGCACGCCTTGGACATGGCCCTGGAGGGGCGTCTGAAGGCGGCGGCGGCTGGAAACGGCCCGTTAACACGAGCCGCCGGCGTTGCCCCTATGAACGAGGGCCATTCAGGAGAACCTATGTCTGCAGCTTTGCAACAGCCGAGCCGTGAAGATTTCGCGGCCCTGCTCGAAGAATCCTTCCGCACCTCCGAGATCAGCGAAGGCTCGGTCGTGAAGGGCAAGGTGGTCGCGATCGAGAAGGACGTCGCGGTCATCGATATCGGCGCCAAGACTGAAGGTCGCGTCGCTCTGAAAGAATTTGCCGGCCCGAACCGCGACCAGACGGTCAATGTCGGTGACGAGGTCGAGGTCTATGTCGAGCGCATCGAGAATGCGCTGGGCGAGGCCGTCATCTCCCGTGACAAGGCCCGCCGCGAAGAGTCGTGGGTGAAGCTCGAGAAGGCCTTCGAGGCCGGCGAGCGCGTCAACGGCACCATCTTCAACCAGGTGAAGGGCGGCTACACCGTCGACCTCGACGGCGCCGTGGCGTTCCTGCCGCGCTCCCAGGTCGACATCCGCCCGGTGCGCGACGTCACCCCGCTCATGGGCGTGTCCCAGCCGTTCCAGATCCTCAAGATGGACCGCCGCCGCGGCAACATCGTCGTGTCGCGCCGCACGGTCCTCGAGGAGAGCCGCGCCGAGCAGCGTTCCGAGCTCGTGGCGAACCTCGAAGAGGGTCAGGTCATCGACGGCGTGGTCAAGAACATCACCGAGTACGGTGCGTTCGTCGACCTCGGCGGCATCGACGGCCTGCTGCACGTCACCGACATGGCATGGCGCCGCGTCAACCATCCGTCCGAGGTCGTCACCATCGGCCAGACGGTGAAGGTGAAGATCATCAAGATCAACCACGAGACGCACCGCATCTCGCTGGGCATCAAGCAGCTGCTCGCCGATCCGTGGGAGGGCATCGCCGCCCGCTACCCGGTGAACGCCAAGCTGAAGGGCCGCGTCACGAACATCACCGATTACGGTGCGTTCGTCGAGCTCGAGCCCGGCATCGAAGGCCTGATCCACGTCTCCGAGATGTCCTGGACGAAGAAGAACGTCCACCCCGGCAAGATCATCTCCACCTCCCAGGAGGTCGAGGTCGTGATCCTCGAGGTCGATCAGGTGAAGCGCCGCATCTCGCTCGGCCTGAAGCAGACGCTCCAGAACCCGTGGGAGGCCTTCGCCGAGAAGCACCCGGTCGGCTCGGTCGTCGAGGGCGAGGTGAAGAACAAGACCGAGTTCGGTCTCTTCATCGGCCTCGAGAACGACGTGGACGGCATGGTTCACCTCTCCGATCTCGACTGGAACCGTCCGGGCGAGCAGGTCATCGACGAGTTCAAGAAGGGCGACGTCGTGCGCGCTCAGGTTCTCGACGTGGACGTGGAGAAGGAGCGCATCTCGCTCGGCATCAAGCAGCTGGCGGGCGATCCCTTCGCCGAGGCCGGAGAGCTCAAGAAGGGCCAGATCGTCACCTGCGAGGTTCTCGAGGTGAAGGATTCCGGCCTGGAGGTGAAGATCGTCGACACCGACCTCACCACCTTCATCAAGCGCTCCGAGCTTGCTCGCGACCGCGCCGACCAGCGCCCCGAGCGCTTCGCCGCCGGCGAGAAGTTCGATGCCCGCGTCACGCAGTTCGACCGCAAGGCCCGCCGCGTCACCGTCTCCATCAAGGCCCTCGAGGTCGCTGAGGAGAAGGAGGCCATGGCCCAGTACGGCTCGACCGATTCCGGCGCGTCGCTCGGCGACATCCTCGGCGCGGCCCTGAAGGCCCGCACCGACAAGAAGTAATCGGGCTCGCAAGAGCTTGGATGGGATCCCCGGGCCGAAAGCCCGGGGATTTTTGTTTGAGCGTTCGGAGGCAGCTGACCTCTTTTCCCTCCCCCTTGCGGGGAGGGGTTAGGGGTGGGGGTGGTGCGACCGGGTGAGACGTTTGCGTCATGGCCGGGCCTGTCCCGGCCATCCCGATGCTGTGAGGTGCGGCTCTTCTCGGATCGGGATCGCCGGCGCGAGGCCGGTGATGACGTGGAGGGAAGGGCCTCGCCGATATCCACCGAGCGCAGCGCTCCGACCCTCCGACCCCCACCCTCCATCCCTCCCCGCACGGAGGAGGGAAGATCGCCTGTCGCCCGCGCGGGTTTTTTGTTGGCCGTCTCTCTTGCCGCCCTATCTGGCTTCGCAGCGCATCGTGCGGAACCGGAGGTCCGCGTCAGCGAAAAGTCGACCCGGTTTTCCGCATAAAGCGATGCGCTATCTAAGGAATTGAGCATCGGGTGAATCCCAAAAGTGGTTTCCACTTTTGGGCCCGATACTCTAGGGTGCTCCCCCTCGCACCCGGTGCGAACCAAGCCGAGACGATTTCGAGAGACGAACCGATGTCCATCGATGCCGAAGCCATTGCCGACCGCCGCCGCCTGCGCCGCAAGCTGTCCTTCTGGCGGGTGGCGGGATTCTCAGGGTTGATCGCCGCCGTGGCCGCCATCGGCTATGCCGCCGCCGACCGGGCGGGCTACGGCACGATCCAGAACCAGATCGCGCGCATCTCCATCGACGGGGTGATCACCGGCAACCAGCGCCTCGCCGACCTCATGCGCCGGGTGGGCGATTCGAGCGCGGTTTCGGGCGTGGTGATCTCCATCAACAGCCCCGGCGGCACCACGACGGGCTCGGAGGAGCTCTTCCGCAACATCCGTCGCCTCGCCGAGAAGAAGCCCGTCGTCACCTTCGTGGACGGCACGGCGGCCTCCGGCGGCTACATCACGGCGCTGGCCTCCGACTACATCGTGGCCCGCGAGACCTCCATCGTGGGCTCCATCGGCGTGCTCTTCCAGTATCCGGACCTCACCGGCCTCATGGGCCAGATCGGCGTGAAGGTGGAGGCGGTGAAGTCCGCGCCGCTGAAGGCCGAGCCGAACCCCTTCACCCCGACCTCGCCCGAGGCCCGCGCGGCCATGCAGGCGGTGGTCAACGACACCTACGACTGGTTCAAGAACCTGGTGCGCGAGCGCCGGCGCCTCAACGAGGGCGAGCTCGCCGCCGCCTCCACGGGTCAGGTGTTCAGCGGCCGCCAGGCCGTGCCGCTCAAGCTCGTGGACCGGATCGGCAGCGAGCGCGATGCGGTGGCCTGGCTCGAGCGGGAGAAGGGCGTTCCCAGGGATCTGCCGGTTCGCGACTGGAAGCCGAGCTCCGACCGGGATCTGTCGGTCTTCGCCATGAGCGCCGCCGTGGCGGACCTCTTCGGCTTCGAGAGGGCGGCCGAGGCGCTGCGCAGAACCTCGGCCCAGGCCGAGATCGCACAGCTTGACGGCCTCCTGGCTGTCTGGCAACCTTTGGAAAAATAAAGCAACGTCAAAGATATAGCTCATCCATGATCAAGTCCGAACTGGTGCTCAAGATCGCTGAGCAGAACCCGCATCTCTATCAGCGCGACGTGGAGAAGATCGTGAATGCGATCCTCGACACCATCGCCGACGCCCTGGCGCGCGGCGACCGGGTGGAGCTGCGCGGATTCGGCGCGTTCTCGGTGAAGAAGCGGGATGCCCGCACCGGCCGCAACCCGCGCACGGGCGAAGCCGTTTCCATCTCCGAAAAAGTCGTTCCCGTCTTCAAGACCGGCAAGGAAATGCGCCAGCGGCTCAACGCGCCGGCCCCCAAGGTGCTGAAGGCGGCAGCCAACCAGTAACGCTTGTCCAGTAACGCTTGCGAGGTGTTCGTGATTCGCTTCCTGAAGGCGCTGATTCTCCTGCCGGTGGCCATCCTGGTCGTTCTGCTCGCGGTGGCGAACCGGGCTCCGGTGACCCTGTCCCTCGACCCGTTCTCCGAAGGAACGCCGGAAATCGCCACCCAAGCCCCCCTCTTCGCCGTGATCTTCGCGGCGGTGATGCTGGGCGTGGTGATCGGCGGCACCGCGACCTGGCTTGCCCAGGGCAAGAACCGCCGGACGCGCCGGGAGCTGAAGCGCGAGACCCGGCAGCTGCGCTACGAGACCGAGCGCCTCAAGGCGCAGACCGCCTCCTCGACCACCCTGCCGGCGACCGTGTCCTCCGCCCAGGCCCGCGGCCTCTAACCGGACGTGCCGGCCGGTGCCTTCCGGCCCGCCCGATGCCTCTCCAGCCAGGGACCCTCCCATGCGCGTCGTGACCTCCGCCGAGATCGACCGGGTTCTCGCCTTTCCCGCCCTGATCGAGGCGCTCGCCGAGGCCTTTTGCGGGGATATGGTCACGCCTGTCCGCCACCACCATGAGATCGAGAGGCCGGGCGCCGACGGCACGCTCCTGCTCATGCCGTCCTGGACCGGACCCGCGATGCGGGACGGCTTCCTCGGCGTGAAGGTGGTCACGGTCTTTCCGGAGAACGGGGCGAGGAGCCTGCCCAGCGTCATGGGCTCCTACCTGCTCATGGACGGAGCCACCGGCGCGCCCATGGCGGTGCTCGACGGCACGCGCCTCACGGTCTGGCGCACGGCCGCCGCCTCGGCGCTGGCGGCGCGCGCCCTCGCCCGCGCGGATGCAAGCCGCATGGTGATGGTGGGAGCCGGCGCGCTGGCGCCTTTCCTCATCCGTGCTCACATGAGCCAGCGGCCGATTCGCGAGGTGGCGCTCTGGAACCATCGCCCCGAGAAGGCCGAGGCCCTGGCCGCCGAGCTGCAGGCGGAGGGCCTGCCCGTCACGAGCGTGACGGATCTGGAGGCGGCCGTGCGCGCCGCCGATCTCGTCTCCTGCGCCACGCTTTCGACCGCTCCCATCGTCAAGGGCGCTTGGCTGAAGGAGGGGTCCCATCTCGACCTGGTGGGGGCCTTCAACCTGAAGATGCGCGAGGCCGATGACGAGGCCCTGCGCCGGGCGCAGGTCTATATCGACACGCCGGCGGCCAGGACCGAGGGCGGGGACGTGGCGGTGGCCCTGCAAAGGGGCGCCATCGCAGAGTGCCATGTGCGCGGCACCCTCGCGGACCTGTGCCGCACTCCGCCCCACCGCATCCCCTCCGCCATCACGGCCTTCAAGTCGGTGGGCACGGCGCTGGAGGATCTGGCTGCGGCGATGCTGGTGTGGCGCTCGCTGCAAAAAGCGGTGTAGACTACCTCTCATGGATATCCTGGTGAAGATCTGCGGGCTCTCGACGCCCGAAACCCTTGAGGCCGCCCTCGGCGCCGGCGCGGATTTCGTCGGCTTCGTGCGCTATCCCAAGAGCCCCCGCCACGTGAGCCTGGATCTCGGCCACAAGCTCTCCCTGCAGGCCAGGGGGCGCGCCCGGCGCGTCGTCCTCCTGGTGGATCCGACGGACGAGGCCATCGCCCAGGCCGTGGAGGCGATCAATCCGGACCTGATCCAGCTGCATGGGAGCGAGAGCCCGCAGCGGGTGGCCGAGATCCGCTCCATGGTCAAGCGGCCGGTGATGAAGGCGGTCGGCATCGCCGAGCCCTCGGATCTCCAGGCGCTGACCCCCTATGCCGACGGCGTCGACCATATCCTGCTCGATGCCAAGCCGCCCCGCACGGGCCAGGCGCTTCCCGGCGGCAACGGGATCTCCTTCGACTGGCGTCTTCTCGACGGGCTTGACCGCAAGCTTTCCTTCATGCTGTCAGGGGGCCTCAACCCCGACAACGTGGCGGAGGCCATCCGGCTCACGAAGCCGAAGGCGGTCGACGTCTCGTCCGGGGTGGAAAGCGGGCCGGGCCTCAAGGATCCGGCGCGGATCGAGGCCTTCATCAGGGCCGCCCGGACAGCATTCGCTGCTGCCCGTCACTAGAGTCAAGGCGGCACGGTTCCTTCCAGGGCGTGCCGCGCATCCTGAAGGCAGGACAGGCCGTGTCAGCTCAAGCCCAACCCAATTCCTTCCGCACCGGTCCCGACGAGCGCGGACATTTCGGCCCCTTCGGCGGCCGCTTCGTCGCCGAGACCCTGATGCCGAACATCCTGGAGCTGGAAAAGGCCTACGAGGAGGCGAGGAACGATCCGGCCTTCCATGCGGAGATGGCCTATTTCTCCACGCATTACATCGGCCGTCCGAGCCCCCTCTACTTCGCCGAGCGCATGACCGAGCATCTCGGGGGCGCGAAAATCTACTTCAAGCGCGAAGAGCTGAACCATACCGGCGCGCACAAGGTGAACAACGTGCTGGGCCAGATCCTGCTGGCCCGCCGCATGGGCAAGAAGCGCATCATCGCCGAAACCGGCGCGGGCCAGCACGGGGTCGCCACGGCCACGCTCTGCGCCCGCTTCGGGCTGGAATGCATCGTCTACATGGGCGCGGTCGACGTGGAGCGGCAGAAGCCCAACGTGTTCCGCATGAACATGCTCGGCGCCAAGGTGGTGCCGGTGCAGTCCGGCACCCGGACCCTCAAGGATGCCATGAACGAGGCCCTGCGCGACTGGGTCACGAATGTCGCCGACACCTTCTACTGCATCGGCACCGTGGCGGGCCCGCACCCCTATCCGGCCATGGTGCGCGACTTCCAGTGCGTCATCGGCAACGAGACCCGCGAGCAGATGCTGGAGGCGGAGGGCCGCCTGCCGGACTCGCTCGTCGCCTGCATCGGCGGCGGCTCCAACGCCATCGGCCTGTTCCACCCCTTCCTCGACGACAAGAGCGTGGAGATCTACGGCGTCGAGGCGGCGGGCCACGGGCTGCACAGCCTCCACGCCGCCTCCCTCACGGGCGGCCGCCCCGGCGTGCTCCACGGCAACCGCACCTACCTGCTCATGAACCGGGACGGGCAGATCGCCGACGCCCATTCGATCTCCGCCGGCCTCGACTATCCCGGCATCGGGCCGGAACATGCCTGGCTGCACGAGATGGGCCGGGTGACCTACATCTCCGCCACCGACCAGGAAGCGCTCGACGCCTTCCAGCTCTGCTCGCGGCTCGAGGGCATCCTGCCTGCGCTCGAGCCCAGCCATGCGCTCGCCAAGGTGATCGAGATCGCGCCCAAGAAGCCCAAGGATCACCTGATGGTGGTCAACATCTCAGGCCGCGGCGACAAGGACCTGTTCCAGATCGCGGAGCATTTGGGCAGCCAGATCGTTTGAGGCTAGGCGCAACCCAAGCCCTCCTCCCCCTTGTGGGGAGGAGTTGGAGGAGGGGGGTGTTGGCGCCAGACCTTGGTAGGCTATCGCTCACACCCCCACCCCGACCCTCCCCACAAGGGGGAGGGGATCAGACTGCCGGCTGGCAGGTTCCGAACTCCCTAGGCACATGCTAAAGACGCAGCCCATGACCCAACGCATCGAAGCCCGCTTCCAAAAATGCCGCGCCGAAGGCCGTGCCGCCCTCGTCACCTACATCATGGCGGGCGACCCGGATCCCGAGACTTCGCTGGAAATCCTCAAAAGCCTGCCGAAGGCCGGGGCCGACATCGTCGAGTTCGGGCTGCCCTTCACCGACCCGATGGCCGACGGCCCGGCGATCCAGGCGGCGGGCCTGCGGGCGCTGAAGGGGGGGCAGGATACGGTCAAGACCCTCGATCTCATCCGCCGCTTCCGGGCCGAGGACGCCGAGACGCCCGTGATCCTCATGGGTTATTTCAATCCGATCTACGTCTACGGCGTCGACCGCTTCCTCGCGGATGCCAGGGAAGCCGGCGTCGACGGCCTGATCGTGGTCGACCTGCCGCCGGAAGAGGACGACGAGCTCTGCCTGCCGGCGCTGAAGGCCGGCCTGGCCTTCATCCGGCTTGCCACCCCGACCACCGACGACAAGCGCCTGCCGGCGGTGCTCGAGAACACGGCGGGCTTCGTCTATTACGTCTCGATCACCGGCATCACCGGTGCGGCGACCCCGGATTTCGGCAAGGTCGCCACCGCCGTGGAGCGGATCAAGCGCCATACGCCCCTTCCCGTCGTGGTGGGCTTCGGCGTGAAGAGCGGGGCGCATGCGGCTGCGGTGGCGCAGGGCGCCGACGGCGTCGTGGTGGGCTCGGCCCTCATCGATGCGCTCAAAGGAACCCTCGATGCGGAGGATCGCGCAACGGCAGGCACCGTCGAGGCGGTCACGAAGCTGGTGAAGGAATTGAGCGAGGGCGTGCGCTCGGTGGCAAAACGCGCGGCGGCCTAATACATAGACCATGAGCCCTTGTCCCGGGGAGCCTGCGCAGCAGGCCTCTCGGAGGAGGGTCGAGAGAGCACGGGAGACGCCCTGATCCTTCGAGACGGCCTGACGGCCTCCTCGGGACGAGGGCTTCCGGGATGCTCCTGACAGGAAGGTAAACCGATGAACTGGATTTCCGAAGTCGTCCGTCCGAAGATCAAGACGCTCTTCAAGCGCGAGACGCCGGACAATCTCTGGATCAAGTGCCCGGAGACGGGGCAGGTGGTGTTCCACAAGGACGTGGAGGCGAACCAGTGGGTGATCCCCGGCTCCAACCACCACATGCGCATCTCCGCCACCCAGCGCCTGCAGCTCATGTTCGACAACGGAACCTGGCTCGACGTGGCGCTGCCCGAGGTGGCCGTCGATCCGCTGAAGTTCCGTGACGAGAAGCGCTACATCGACCGCCTGAAGGACGCCCGCGCCAAGACCGGTCAGCAGGACGCGTTCAAGGTGGGCTTCGGCCGGGTCGAGGACCTGCCGATGACGATCGCCGTGCAGGATTTCGGCTTCATGGGCGGCTCGCTCGGCATGGCGGCGGGCGAGGCCTTCATCAAGGGCGCCGAGACGGCCCTCGAAAAGAGGACTCCTTACGTGCTCTTCGCCGGCTCCGGCGGCGCGCGCATGCAGGAGGGCATCCTCTCCCTCATGCAGATGCCCCGCACCACGGTGGCGGTGCGCCGCCTGCGCGAGGCGAAGCTTCCCTACATCGTCGTGCTCACGAACCCGACCACGGGCGGCGTGACGGCTTCCTACGCGATGCTCGGCGACGTGCATCTCGCCGAGCCCGGCGCGCTCATCGGCTTTGCCGGCCCGCGGGTGATCGAGCAGACCATCCGCGAGAAGCTGCCCGACGGCTTCCAGCGCTCCGAGTACCTGAAGGAGCACGGCATGGTGGACGCGGTCGTGCACCGCCACGACCTGAAGGCGACCATCGCCCGCCTGTCGCGCCTCTTCACCAAGGCGCCGGCATCGAGCGGTGCCGCCGCCCCGGCCGGGATCACGGCTGCGGCCGCCGAATAACGATTTTTGTCGTCGCATGATCTTGCCGAAAAGCCGGTTCCCACTTTTTCGGATCATGCCTGGAGCAGGGCGATGGATTCCTCCGATGCGCTGATCGCGCGCTTTCTCGCCCTGCATCCCAAGACCATCGACCTGTCGCTCGGGCGCATCCAGCGTCTGCTCGCCCGGCTCGGCCACCCGGAGCGGCGCCTGCCGCCCACGATCCATGTGGCCGGCACCAACGGCAAGGGCTCGACCATCGCCTTCATGCGGGCGATCCTGGAGAGCGCGGGGCTCGCCGTCCACGTCTATACCTCGCCCCACCTCGTGCGCTTCCACGAGCGCATCCGGCTCGGGCGCTTCGGCGGCGGGCACTACGTGACCGAGGACCGGCTGGTGGAGGCTTTCCGGCGCTGCGAGGCGGTGAATGCGGGCGAGCCCATCACGGTGTTCGAGATCACCACCGCCGCCGCCCTGCTGATCTTCGCCGAGGAGCCCGCCGACGTGCTGCTGCTCGAGGTGGGCCTGGGCGGACGCTGCGACGCCACCAACGTGATCGACAGGCCCGCCGCGGCCGTGGTCACCTCCATCGGCCACGACCACGCGGAATATCTCGGCACGACCCTTGAGGCGATCGCCAGGGAAAAGGCGGGGATCTTCAAGCGCGGCTGCCCGGCCGTCATTGCGCCCCAGGACTATCTGGAGGCCGACCGGACCCTGCGCGAGGAGGCGGAGCGTCTCGGCGCATCTCCCATCGTCGTCGGCCAGCAGGATTTCTCCGTGCACGAGGAGGGCGGGCGCCTCGTCTACCAGGACGAGCGGGGCCTGTTGGACCTGCCGCGCCCGAAACTCATCGGCCGCCACCAGTTCACCAATGCCGGCACGGCCATTGCGGCGCTTCGCGCCGCCGGCTTCGAAGGGTTCGAGACGTCGGCCTTCGAGGCGGGGCTCACCCGCGCCGAATGGCCGGGCCGCCTGCAGCGCCTCAACCGCGGGCGCCTGCCGGAGGTCGCGCCGGCCGGCTGCGAGATCTGGCTCGACGGCGGTCACAATCCCGATGGCGGCCGGGTGCTCGCCGCCGCCATGGCGGACCAGAGCGAGCGGGCGGATGCGCCCCTCGTGCTGATCGCCGGCATGCTCGGCACCAAGGATTCCCAGGCCTTCTTCAAGAATTTCTCGGGGCTGGCCCGCGAGGTGATCGCCGTGCCGATCTCGGGCCAGATCGCCGCGCGCCCGGCGGAGGAGGTCGCTTCCATCGCGGCCAGCGTCGGGCTCACCACCTCGACGGCGCCCAGCGTCGAAACGGCCCTCGCCTCGCTCCACAACTACGTCTGGGACCGCCCGCCCCGCGTGCTGATCTGCGGCTCGCTCTATCTGGCCGGCGAGGTGCTGGCGGCGAACGGAACGCTGCCGGAGTAACGCTTCAATGGTGGTCATCCCGGATCTCCGCTGCGCTCCGTCCGGGATGACGATGCTCAAAAGAAAAGGGGCCCTTCGGCCCCTTTGCATTTCTTCGAAACCTGGACGGACTTAAGCCGAAGCCTGGATCCAGCGGGAGAGCTCGCCCTTGGGGGCGGCGCCGACCTTCTGGGCGACGACCTTGCCGCCCTTGAACATCATGAGCGCCGGAATCGAGCGGATGCCGAGCTGGGAGGAGATCTGCGGGTTCTCGTCCACGTTGAGCTTGGCGATCTTCACCTTGCCGGCCATCTCATCGGAAATCTCCTCCAGAGCCGGGCCGATCATGCGGCAGGGGCCGCACCATTCGGCCCAGAAATCGACCACGACGGGCTCGGAGGATTGCAGGACGTCCTGCGCGAAGCTCGCGTCGGTTACCTTCACGGTCGCCATCACATCACCTTTGACTTTGAGCGCGACTCGGGTCGCGAGCCGCTCGACGATAGGGCCAAGGTAAGAACCGGCGGGAGGGGAATCAAGCAAGGGCGCCCGTCCTCACGCCGCTTTGATGAGGGTAAGTGCCGATTCCAGCTCCGGTTCCATGAGCTCGTGGATCACCGGCCCCGCTGTCCAGACCAGGAAGGTGCGGATCCTCCTTCCCGGATAGATCTCGGCGAGCAGGGTCCGGTAGAGGGCGAGCTGCGCCACGTAGGAGCGGGGAGGCGGCTGGCCCGGGCGAGGCGGGCGGGCGGTGGTCTTGAAATCCGCCACCAGCACCTCGGTGTCGAGCACCGCCAGACGGTCGATCTGACCCGAGACCATGATCTCGCCCTCGGCCGTGCGCACGCGCCCGGCAATCGGCGCCTCGGCCCGCGAATGCTTGCCGAACAGGGGTTTCAGGTCCGGATGGTCGAGGACGCCCAAGGCATTGGCCAGGATCGATTCCCGCAGATCGCCCGCAAGACGCGGGGCGCGGGCCTTCACGTAAGCCCGCGCCATGCTCTCCCGGTGCTCCGGGGCCAGTGCCGGCAGGCGCTCCAGCAGGGCGTGGACCAGGGTGCCGCGTAAGCGTGCCTCGGGCGCATAGGGGCCGTCGCCGGGGCGCGTCATACGGTCGGCGGCGCCGAGCGCGCTGGAGGGTCGAATCGGAGGCAGGGGCTCCGGCTCCGGCGGGGCCGCCGTCGTCAGCCAGTCCGGCACGGCGATGGGATCGAGGGGGGCCACGTCCGATTCGGCAGCGAGCGTGCGCGCGAGCGGCGAGCCTTCGCGCCAGACTGCGATCTGCCCATAGGGAGCCTCGTCCAGCTCCAGGCCGCCGGCCTTCTCGACGAGGCCGTGGCGGATCATCTCGCACCAGGCCTCCTGGGGCGATTCCTTCTTGCCCGTGAGATAGGGCGCGATCACCAGCCGGTCCTTGGCGCGGGTCATGGCCACGTAGAGCAGGCGGTTGTGCTCCTCGCGGCCCTTGGCGTGCAGAAGCTCGCGGGCCTGCGCCATGATGTTGGAATCGGAGTTCTTGCCCGGAGCCCAGACCGGGATCGCATCGCCCGACTGCGCTTGCAGCTGCAGCAGCGGCGGATCCTTGCCCAGCACCTCGCAGCCGTCGATGAGCACGACCACGGGCGCCTCCAGGCCCTTGGCTCCGTGCACGGTCATCACGCGCACCTCGTCGTTCACGGAATCGAGGTCGCGCTTGATGGTGTGGGAGGCGGATTCGAAGCGGGTGAGGAAATAGCTGAGAGACGGCGTCTCCGTCATCTCCGACTGGTGCGCGAAGCACAGGAAGGCGTCGATGGCGTCGCCCGCCTCGCTCCCCAGCCGCGCCACCAGCAGCGAGCGCCCGCCGCGGGGGCCAAGCAGGGTGGCGAAGAAGCCGAAGGGTCCGTGGATGCGCGCGAGCTCGCGCCAGGCGGCGAGCGCCTCGCATCCGCGTCTCGCCTTCGCGTCGCCGGCCTCCGCATGACGCGTCAGTGCCGCATGAAGCGATTCCTCGTCGGCGCGGCCGGCCGCGATGCGGATGAGATCGTCGTCGGTGAGGCCGACGAGCGGGGACTTCAATGCGGTGGCGAGCGTCAGGTCGTCGTCCGGCAGCAGCGCCGCGCGGCCCGCCGCCACGAGATCGAGCACGGCAATGTGCTCGCCGATATTGAGCCGGTCCGCGCCCGCCACCGGCACGCCCGCCTCCTTCAGCGCGCGGATCACCGCCTCAAAGGCCGCACCGCGCTTGCGCACCAGCACGAGAACGTCGCCGGCCTTCCACACGCGGCCGGTCTCGTCGCCCCGGGTGGTCCAGCATTTCACGGCCTGCGCGATGCGCCGCGCCACCACGACAGGAGGGGATTGCCGCTCGGGCTCGTCCAGCGGCAGCACCCAGGCCTCCGGCTCCTCTTCTTCGGCGGGCGTTTCCACCGGCCATAATTCCACCCGGCCCGGCGCATGGGGGCGTGCGCTCTCGTGCACGGTGCCCACCGCCTTGTCCTCGAAGGAGAGGCCCTTGAAGTGCCGGTCGACGGCGAAGGTGGCGTCCACCGCCGAGAGCACGGCCTTGGCGGAGCGGAACGACATGGTGAGCGATACGTCCTCGAAGGCGAGCTTCGCCTCGCGCACCTTCCTCGACCAGTCGCGCCGGGTTTTCTCGAACTCGTGCGGCGCGGCGCCTTGGAAGCCGTAGATCGACTGCTTGGGATCGCCCACGGCAAAGAGCGTGCGCACGCGATGGTCCGCGGATCCCGCGCCCGACGTGAAATCCTCCGTGATCCGGCGCAGGATCTCCCATTGTTCCGGGTTCGTGTCCTGCGCCTCGTCGATCAGCACGTGGTCGATGCCGCGGTCGAGCTTGTAGAGCACCCAGGCGGTGTCGCCGCGGGAGAGCAGCGCGAGCGTCTTGTCGATGAGGTCCTGGAAGTCGAGCGCGCCGAGGCGCATCTTCGCCTGCTCGACGCGGGTGTGGATCTCGGCCGCGAGGGCGAACAGCGCCGTCGTGCGCTCGGCGGCGCGGGCGGCCTTGCGCCTGTCGATGAGACTCCAGATCCGGCTCTGCTCGTCGAGAAGACGCTGCTTCAAGGCAGGATCGACGGATTTGGTGACGAGGCGCGATTCCGCGCGCGGAGTCCCATCCGATTCCTTCAGGAAGACAGCCAGATAATGTTTGAGCTTCTCATCCGGATCCTGGGCTTCGGCCGCGGCGATGAAGGATGCCGCACGCTCCTGATCGGTGGCCTTGCCCTGCAGCAACTCCTGCGCGATGGCAGGCCACTCCTCCGGCTTGAGGCCGCCTTCCAGCATCGTGCGCTCGATGGTCTCGAGCGTCTCGTGCGGCCCTAATCCAAGCTCCCGGCGCAGACGTGCCGGGCCGGTGGGATCGTGCAGGAACGCTTTGCATTTCAAGGCTGCATTGATCGCTGCGCTGAGCGCATCGCCCACCGCGTCGACGCTGATGACGTCGAGCGCTTCGGCGAGTTCCGGAAAATCGCCGCTCGCCGCATCCGCCATGACGTTCGCGGTGGCCTGCGCCAGCATCTCCTCCGTCTGGCTCTCGTCGAGCACGGCGAAACGCGCGGGCACGTTGGCCTCGAAGGGCACGAGGTGCAGGAGGCGCTCGCAGAACGCATGGATGGTGTCGATCTTGAGCCCGCCCGGCGTCTCCACCGCGCGGGCGAAGAGCGTGCGCGCGAGCTTCACCTGCTTGCGCGTCGGCTTCTCGCCCTCCAGCTCCGTCAGCTCCGCGACGAGGCTTTCCTCGTCCATCGTCACCCAGCGGCCCAGGCGCTCGAAGACGCGGATCGCCATGTTGGCGGCGGCGGCCTTGGTGAAGGTCAGGCATAGAATCCGCCCCGGCGGCGAACCGCTCAGCAGCAGGCGCACGACGCGGTCGGTGAGCACCTTGGTCTTGCCGGCGCCCGCATTGGCCGACACCCAGGCGGAAGCACGAGGATTCGCGGCGCGGCGCTGCGCCTGCCTCGTGTAGTCCGGAATGACGAGATCGGTGCTCATTCGAAGCCCTCGCCGCCGCCCGCGCTCGCCAGCGACCATTCCTTCACGCGGGCCAGATGGTCGTATTCCGAGAAGCGGCGTGCATATTTCGGGAAGGGACGCGACACGTAAGCCGCCTCGCCCTTGGCAAAGCGCGCGATCAGGCCCTCGAAGCGACGGCGATGCTCCTCGACGATCTCCGCAACGGAGCGCTCCTCTCCCCGTCCGGGCTTGATCTCGCGCGGATCGATCGGCGTGCGCCCGCCGGTGGTGTGCACGTAGATCAGGTCCGGCGTCTCCTTCGCCGCGGCCAAGCCCTCGAACGCGCCCTTCATCAGCATCACGGCCTCCAGCGTCAGCTGCGGCGAGAAGCCGGCATAGACCTCTTTCACGCCAGGCGGCTGGCCCGTCTTGAAGTCGATGATGGCGAAGCCGCCGTCGCGGCGCTGCTCGATACGGTCGGCGCGGGCGCGCAAGGTGAAGACCGTGCCGTCCGGCAGGGGGATCGCGAGCCGGCCGTAGCGCTCCGCATGGACCTCGACCAGACCGGGGCGCCGCGCCTGCTCCCACACCACGAATTCGGTGGCGAGCCGCGTGAAGCGCGGCCACCATTCCGCATAAAGCTCAGGGTAGGCTTCGGCGATGTCCGCGAAGGCTTCGGTGCCGAGCGCGAGCAGGATTTCCTGCGCGTGAGCCGGAAGAGCCTTCGGATACCGCTCTGCAAACGTGCCGAGCACGTTGTGAATGATCGTGCCGCGCTCCGCCGCGCTCGGCGTGACCGCGATTGCGTCGAGCGCGTCGAGCTTGAGGATGTGGCGCGCGAAGATCGAGTAGGGATCGCGCACCAGCGTCTCGATCTCCGTGACGCTCAAGCTACGCGGGAAGAGGGATGGATCGGGCTGCGGCCGCGGGCGCGGCAGCGGCGGCGCAGGCTCCGGCGTGTCGAGGGTGCGCGCAAGGCGGCGGTAGATGTCGCCGGCCTTCGTCATCCGCTTCCACACCTCCTCGCCGGTGAAGGCCTTGAGCCGCTGCAGGAAGCGCGAGGGCACCATGGGCGAGCCGTCCCGCTTTTGCGCGCGCGTGATCACCACGTCGGGGGTGCCGAGCGCCTGCACGAAATCGTGCGCCGTCTGGCCGATGCGCCGCTCCGGCGGCATCAGGCCGACGCGCGCGCGCATCGGCCGGTTGAGGAAGGCATCCGTCACCGTGCGCGGCGGCCAGGTGCCCTCGTCCAGCCCGCCGAGCACCACGCGGTCGACGGAGAGAAGGCGCGCCTCCAGCAGGCCGAGGATCTTCAGGCGCCGATGGGTCGAGCGCGGCGAGGGGCTCAAGGAGCGTTGCTTGGCGAGCGCGGTGAAGAAGGTGGGATAATCGACGAAGCGTCCCGCAAGGGGATGCCCTTCCTCTTCGCGGATGTCCGAGTGCTCCAGATCGTCGAAGAGCGCGGCGAGCGCTTCCCTGGAGGCTTCGCCGTCCTGCTCCTGCTCATCGTCGGGACCGGCCCAGAGCCCCTCGACGGCCCGGCGGTGGTGCTCCACCAGAGCCATGAGATCGAGCTTGTCCTCGCCGTGAACGGCGGGCGTGAAGGTCTCGAAGACGGTGCCGAGACGCCGGAGCAGATCGTCCGCGAGGTCCCAATCGGCTTCGGTCAGGCGCCGGAGCGGGCGCGGCGCGCGCATGTTGTTCTCGGCCCGGCGGCACGCCAGCGCCGCGCGGATGCCCTCGATGCCGAGCGCGGGTGCAGGCCCGCGCAGCACGCCGATCTCGAGCACGCTCGCCGCATGCTCGACGGTTTCCCGCGCAAGGCCGAGGCGCACGAGCGGGTGCGCGAGCAGCGCGAGCAGGCGCGCGGGCCGCAGGTCGTCGGCGGCAGCCTCCGCCGCGAGCCTTGCGAGGCGCCCGGCGGGGGTGTCGGAGAGCGGGATGCCGGCGGAATCCTCGATCGAAAGGCCCCAGCGGGCGAGTTCCGCGGTGACGCGCGCAGCGAGCGCGCGATCGGGGGTCACGAGGGCTGCGGTCCTTCCCGGTCGAGCGATGGTCTCGCGCAGCGCGATCGCGATGGCGAGGGCCTCCTCGCGCTCATCCATGGCCTCGACGATGGCGAGGCCCTGGCAGCCCTCCCGGCTCAAGCCGGCGCGGTCCTCCGGCGCGATCAGCGCCCAGCAATCGGTGGTGTCCGCCGGGCGAAGGGCCTCGGAGAGAAGGCGATTGCGGGCTCTTGCCGCCTCCGGCAGATCGCCCAGCACGGTGACGGCGGAGCGCGGGATGCGCAGGTGCCGGTCGAGGAGGCGCCGCAGCGAGGCCTGCGGGTGGCTGTGCACCGGATCGCTCTCGTCGTCGCCGTGGCCGCCGATGGTAAGCCAGCTCTCCTCGTCGAGATCCGTGTCGAGGCCGGGCAGCACGATGGCGCCCCTCGGCAGACGCGCGATCACGCCCATGAGGTTCGCGGTGGCGGGCACGGAGCCCGTCGATCCTGCGACGATGATCGGATGCTCCGGCCGCTCGCGGGCAAGCCGCCGCGCCTCCGCTTCGAGCAGGGCGTTGCGCCGCTGCGCCGGGTCGCTCGCCTGCCGCTCGGCGAGGATCTTCGGCCAGTTCTCGCTCGCGATCTGCACGAAGTGGCGGGTGATCTCGAAATAGGTCGAGTAGTCGGAATCCACCGCCAGCTCGAGGGCGTGCCAGTCGATGCCCTCCGTGGTGAAGGCATCCATCAGGGTTTCGAGATCGCCCGCGAGATTCACCGCGTCCGCCGGCGAGGCGGGCACCATGAAGGGCACCTCCGGTCCGAGCTGCAGGAGCGCGCGGTCCACTTCCGCCGACCAGCGCTGCACGAGCCGGGTGAGGATGAGCCGGCGCTCCAGGGGCGGGATCGGGGGCTTGAGGCTCGCGGCCTCCTGAAGCGGCGTGCCTTCGAGCCCCGTCAGCTCGAACTCGGCCTCGTCGGTTTCTCCCAGAGGCACAATGCGCGGCAGGAGCTGCGCCCGGCCGTCGCCGCGCTCGGCGAGGAGCGCGATCAGGGCGCGGGTGGCGCGGCGGTTGGGAACGTAGATCGTGGTGTCGGCAAGCGCCGCGGGGTCATCCGGCAGCGGGCCCACGAGGCGGCCGTCGAACAGCGCGTCCACCAGGGTCGGCAGGAAGGCGCAACCCGGAGGAATGGAAAACACGCGCGGCGAAGTCTTTGAAATATGCATGACCTGATCGGAAAACCGGTTCCCACTTTTCCGGGTCATGCTGCTCGCCACCTCACACTCTCACTGCTTGCTGGCGGCGAGGCATCTCTCGGCCTCGGCGATCGCCTGCGGCTCTCCAACATGCAGCCACTGGCCCTCCATGCACAAGCCGTAGAGGCGGTCCCTGGCGATGGCGCGGTCGTAGAAGGCGTTGGCGGAGAAGGCTCCGTCAGGCGTGCCCTGGACGAGCTCCGGCTTCACGATGGCTACGCCCGCATAGGCGAAAGGAGCGCTGTCGTCGCTTCCGCGCCGGCGCAGGCGGCCGTCCTCATGCCGGTGGAAATCGCCGCGGCCCTCGAATCCGATGCTTGTGGATAACGGGGCCACCAGCATCAGGATGTCCATCCGTTCCGGGTCCCAGGCCCGAACCAGGCGCTTGAGATTGGGCTCGCTGCCCTCGATCCAGAGCGAATCGGAATTGAAGGTGATGAAGGGCTCGTCGCCCAGAAGCGGCAGCGCCTTCCTCACGCCGCCGCCCGTTTCGAGAAGCTCCGCGCGTTCGTCGGAGATGACGATGCGCGGCGTCTCGCGGGTCCTCAAGTGCGCCTCGAGCATGTCGGCGAAGTGGTGCACGTTCACCACCACCGTCTCGATGCCGGCCTCGTGCAGCTTGTCGAGGGCGAAGTCGATGAGGCTGCGGCCTCCCACCTTCACGAGCGGCTTCGGCATGGTGGCCGTGATCGGCAGCATGCGCTTGCCCAGTCCTGCAGCGAGAACGATGGCTTTGCGGGGCGCGCGCGGAGAGGTCTGGGACAAGGATCTGACTCAGGATTCGGGAGGGGCTTCGTCCACGGGCGGGATGAGCCGGGGCAGGTAGGTTTCATACCAGCCCTTGAGCTTCCCCAAGGCCGGATGGGCGAGGTTGCGGACGAGATAGGCTTCGATCCGCGGCAGGTGCTTGAGGTAGTGCGGCTTGCCGTCCCGCCGGTCGAGGCGGGCGAAGATGCCGAGGATCTTCGTGGCGCGCTGGCCTGCCATGATGGCATAGGCGCGGGCGAAGGCGGAGACGTCGAAGGCCGGGTCGGCGGCCTTGCGATCGCGGGCATAGAGGCCGATGAGCTTCAGCTCCAGCTCCGGCGGCACGGTCACGCGCGCATCCTGCAGCAGGGAGGCGACGTCGTAGGCCGGCGAGCCCAGCACCGCATCCTGGAAATCGATGAGCCCGACGCGCTGCAGCCCTTCGCGCTCGGGCAGCCAGATGAGGTTGGGCGAGTGATAGTCGCGCAGGGTCCAGGAGACCGGGGCGGAGAGAACCTCGCCGAGGGTCTCGGTCCACAGGTTGACGAACTCGGCCCGGGCCGAGCCCGAAAGCTGCGTGCCGATGATGTGGGGCACGTACCAGTCGAGGAGCAGCTCCACCTCGATCAGGAGGGCCTCGAGGTCATAGGGCGGGATGGCGTGGTCGATGCCCTCGGCGACGGGCAGCACCTGCGGCAGGGTCTGGCCGTGGAGCTGGGCCAGAAGCCGGGTGGCCTCCGCATAGCGGTCCGGGATCGGGCCGTTCTCATCGGTGAAGGGCTCGGAGCCGAGATCCTCGATGAGGAGGAGGCCCGCCTCCAGATCCTCGCCGTAGATGTAGGGCGCGCTGAAGCCGAGAGCGCGCAGGCCCTTGTCCATGGCGACGAAGGCATGGACGGTCTCGGCGAGCTTGGCGATGGTGGTGTAGGGCTTGCCGCGCCGCACGGCCGGCCCGACCGGGCGCGGCGGCGAGACCATCAGGAGCGCGGTCGAGCCGTCCGGCTTCACGAGCCGTTCGTAGGAGCGGATCACGGAGGCATCGCTCGGCATCGCATGACGCTTGGCCTCGCCCCAGCCGCAGCGCTCCACCAGGTTGCGGTAGGCCTTCATGCGCTGGAGCCGGGGGACGAAGGCCCCGGTTCCGGTCAGCATCGCAAGCCGACCCTTGCCTCCGCCGCCGGGGGCGAAGTCGAGACGGATGTCGAGGTGGTCGGGCTTCAGCGCACCCTCCGCGCGCTCCGGCCATTCCACCAGGGCGACGGCGCTTTCCGTCATCTCGTCCCAGCCCAGCTCCGCCAGTTCGTAGCCGCCGGAGAGGCGGTAGAAATCCGCATGGACAATTGGGCAATGCGGCCCGTCATAGACCTGCATCAGGGTGAAGGTGGGGCTCGGGACCTCGAGCTCGGGATCCCCGGCCAGCGTGCGCACCAGGGCGCGGGCAAGGGTGGTCTTTCCGGCGCCGAGCCCTCCGGAGAGGGTCACGAGGTCGCCCGCCCTCAGCTCCTCGGCCAGAACCCTGGCGAAGCGCTCCGTCGCCTCGTGGTCGGGCAGCGTCACGAGCCATGCGGCCTGCAAGACATCCTGTTCGGGCATGAGGGCCAGTCCATTCACCATCGCCGTTCCTACTCGGCTGCGATCGGAGTTAGCGCAGATGGGCCGGATCGGCCATCGGAGGGCGCCTCATGCCGCTCATGGGGGAAGATGCAGGTGACCGTCGTGCCCGCCCCCGGAGCGGAGGCGACCTCGATCCGCCCGCCGTGCAGCTCCACGAAGGAGCGCACGATGGACAGGCCCAGGCCCACTCCACGGTGGCGGGTGCCCAATGTATGGCTCTCGAAGCGGTCGAAGATGCGGGCCTTGATCTCGGGCGGAATGCCGCGGCCCTGGTCCTTCACCTCGAAGACCACCTCGCCGCCGCGCTTGCGGGCCGAAACCCAGATCGTCTGGCCGGGCGAGGAGAAGCCGACCGCGTTCGAGAGGAGGTTGAACAGGATCTGCCGCACGCGCTTGCCGTCGGCCACGAAGGTGCCGATGTCGTCCGGCGTGTCGATGACCAGGTTGAGCGAGGATTCCGCAAGCCGGTCCTCCAGCCCGCGCATGGCGGCCTCGATGGTCGAGCGGATGTCGACGATCTCGGGCGTGAGCTCGAGGGAGCCGGTGTCGATGGAGGCAAGGTCGAGAATGTCGTTGAGGATCGCCAGCAGCGCGGCGGAGGAGCGCATGATGTGGTCGGCATAGTCGCGCTGGCGCGGGTTGAGCGCGCCCACCGTCTCGTCGCCGAGAAGCTGGGTGAAGCCGATGATGTTGGTGAGCGGCGAACGCAGCTCGTAGGAGACGTGATGCACGAACTCGTCGCGCAGGCGCGAGGCGCGCTCCAGCGCATCGTTGCGCTCGGTGAGCGCGCGCTCCACGTTCACGCTCGCCGTCACGTCGGTGAAGCTCAGAAGCGTCGCGCCGTCGGGGAGGGGCTGCGCCGTGCAGTCGAGGGCCGATCCGTCGGGGCGTTCGATGCGGCACGAGAGGCCCATGCGCATGTCGGCAAGGCCCACCACCGCGCCGCGGATGTCGATCCACGGCTCCTCCTGGGGAGCGAGGAGGCGGCAGGCCTTGATGATCGTTTCCACATGCGGATTCTGCGCCAGCACGTCCGGGGCCAGGTTCCACATATCGGCAAAGGCGCGGTTGTGCAGCTTGAGGCGGCCGTCCGAGCCGAACACCGCCACGCCCTCCTTGAGGGTGTTGAGCGTCTCGCCCTGAACCTGGGTGAGCGAGTTGACCTGGGAGGCCAACTCGAAGCGCTCGCTCACGTCGTCGAAAAGGTAGGTGACGCCGCCCTGCGGATTGGGGTTGATCACCACGCGAAGCGTCCGCCGGTCGGGCAGGTGCCACCAGGTTTCCTGCTGCTCGACGGAGCGGTAGCCCTGCAGGAAGTCCGCCTTCCAGGCGCGGAAATCCGCCTGCTCCGGCAGCTTGCGGGCGGCCCGCAGGCGGTCGAGCACCTCGCCGTCCGAAGGGCGCGAGGCGAGGAAGGCAGCGTCCAGGCCCCAGAGCCGCTGGTAGGCGGCGTTGCTGAAGATGAGGCGCTGCGCGCCGTCGAAGATCGCCACCGCCGTCGGCAGCTGGTCGAGGGTGCGCACATGGGCGTCCATCTGGCGCTGCAGGTCGGTGCGCACCGCCTCCAGTTCCGACACGTCCACCGCGATGCCCGCACTGCCGCCAGCGGTGGGGCGCTCGATCACGTCGAGCACAGCCCGGTGGCCGGCCACCACGGCCGTGACGCGGCCGGAGAAGGTGGCGCCGGTCCGGCGCTGGCGGCGCGCCTCCTCCCGGGTCGGCGCGCTCAAGAGTTCGAGGGAGCGGCCGATCGCATCGTCGAGATCGCGGGCCTCCACCGAGCGCAGATAGGCCTGGTTCGCCCAGAGCAGCCGGTCCTCCCCGTCGCGGATCCACAGAGGATAGGCCACGTCGTCGAGGAGCATCGTCATGGCATGCAGGTCGCTGCGCGCCGTGGCAAGCTGGCCCTGGACCTTCAGGAGCTCGGCACGGTCGCCCGTCACGTCCCGCAGGCGCAGGATCGCCCGTCCGCCGATGGTGCGCCCCTCCACGTCGATGAAGCGGTCGCCGAGGCTGCGGGCGGTCAGCCGGAAGGCATGGCCGCGCGTCCTGAGCTGCTCCAGGGCGCTCTCCACCGCCGCGGCATCGACCGGCACGAGCCAGGTGCCGAAGGCGAGCGCCCGCTGGGCCGGCGCGTTCTCGGCGATGATGGAGGGATCGCCCTGGAAGCGCGGCTCCCCATCGCGCCCGTTCCAGCTCACCAGGAACTGGCGCTCCGATCCCATGAGCAGGGCGGCGAGATCATCGGCGCCGCGAAGCGCCGCCAGCTCGTTGCGCAGGGAGCGCTCCAGGCGCAGCGCATGCTTGCGCTCGCGCATGAGGAGCAAGGAGGTGGTCGTCGAGAACGCCACGAGGCCCATGAAGAGGCCGAAATAGACGGCGTTGTGCAGGTCGAAGCCGTGCAGGAATCCGAGGAGGTCCGACGCCGTCTCGGCGAGAGGCGCGATCAGGTCGCTGGCAAGGGCGGCCTGCGAGGTTCCGGCCAACAGCATCAGGGACAGGGGAATGCGAGCGGGGCGGGCGAGAGGGCTTCTCCCGTCTGTCCTGCCATCCCGATGCTCCCCGTGCCCGGCCATGCCGCGCTGCCCTTCCTCGTTGGCGGCCCGGTGAACAGGCCAAATCGGATCAATCCCCGGCGGCTCCTTCGCCACAGAGGTCAACCGTCTACGCATGAACGGAACTGCCGGCGCAATTTGAAGCCGAAGCACAGCCGGTCGATTCGGGTTCACTCTAGACCACCCCTGACTCCGCCAGGAAGAGGGTTAAAGCCGGCTTAAATCTCCTTTGGAGAACCTGTGCGCAATTCGTCGAACCATATTGCAATCGGGTCACACACATGCCGGTGCGACATCTTGTCGATTCGTTCAGGCGATGCCCCAAGAAAAAGCCCGGCGGAGCCGGGCTTTGCAGTGATGTGGCGGAGCAGCCGATCAGTAGCGGTAGTGGTCCGGCTTGAACGGGCCCTTCTCCGACACGCCGATATAGGCGGCCTGATCGGGGCGCAACTTCGTGAGCTTCACGCCGATCTTCTCCAGGTGCAGCATCGCGACCTTCTCGTCCAGGTGCTTGGGCAGGGTATAGACCTTGCGCTCGTACTTGCCCGGATTGGTGAAGAGCTCGATCTGGGCGAGCGTCTGGTTGGTGAAGGAGGCCGACATCACGAAGGACGGGTGACCCATGGCGTTGCCCAGGTTCACAAGGCGGCCTTCCGACAGCAGGATGATCCGGTGCCCGTCGGGGAACTCGATCTCGTCCACCTGCGGCTTGATGTTGGTCCATTTGAGGTTCCTGAGCGCCCCGACCTGGATCTCGTTGTCGAAGTGGCCGATGTTGCAGACGATGGCCCGGTCCTTCATCGCCCGCATATGGTCGATGGTGATCACGTCCTTGTTGCCGGTGGCGGTGACGAAGATGTCGGCGCGGGGAGCCGCGTCCTCCATGGTCGTGACCTCATAGCCCTCCATGGCAGCCTGCAGGGCGCAGATCGGATCGACCTCCGACACCAGCACGCGGCAGCCGGCCTGGCGGAGCGAAGCGGCCGATCCCTTGCCCACGTCGCCGAAGCCCGCGACCATGGCGACCTTGCCGGCCATCATCACGTCCGTGCCGCGGCGAATGCCGTCGACCAGCGACTCGCGGCAGCCATAGAGGTTGTCGAACTTCGACTTGGTCACCGAGTCGTTGACGTTGATCGCCGGGAAGAGGAGCTTGCCCTCCTTCTCCATGATGTAGAGGCGGTGCACGCCGGTGGTGGTCTCCTCCGAGACCCCCTTGATCGAGGCGGCGAGCTTCTCGAACCAGCCCTTCGGCTTCTCGTTGAGCAGGCGCTTGATGAGGGCGAAGAACACCTCCTCTTCCTCGGAGCCCGGCTTGTCGAGGAAGGCCGTGTCGCCCTGCTCGGCGCGCAGGCCGAGATGGACCAGCATGGTGGCGTCGCCGCCGTCGTCGAGGATCATGTTGGGCATGCCCCCGTCGTGCCAGTCGAACAGCTTGGCGGTGTAGTCCCAGTACTCCTTCAGGGTCTCGCCCTTGTAGGCGAAGACCGGGATGCCGGCGGCGGCGATGGCCGCGGCGGCGTGGTCCTGGGTGGAATAGATGTTGCAGGACACCCAGCGGATATCGGCGCCGAGAGCCTTCAGGGTCTCGATCAGCACCGCGGTCTGGATGGTCATGTGAAGCGAGCCGGCGATGCGGGCGCCCTTGAGGGGCTGCTTCGGGCCATATTCCTCGCGGATGGCCATGAGGCCCGGCATCTCGGTCTCGGCAATGGAGATTTCCTTGCGGCCGAAATCGGCCAAGCCGATGTCTTTGACGATGTAATCCTGTGCCATGATGGCCTCTCTCTGTACCAGTTGTGGGTGGATTGGCGCCGTCTCTACCAGAGAGCCGGAGCAGAGGCAATCAAGATATAAAGATGTCTTTATATGTTTTGCGGCAGCAGACGGGCCAGGCACCTCCCACGTCATGGCCGGGCTTGCCCGGCCATCCCGACCAGAAGGGCGCAGCACTCAAGATAATCGGGATCACCGGCACAAGGCCGGGACGACGTGCGGAGGGGGCTTCCGAACCTTACTCGTCCTCGCCGAACTTGTTGGCGAGCAGATCGTCGATGGCCTGCAGGCAGGCAGCGGCATCGGCGCCCCTGGCGGTGACGGTGATGGTGGTGCCCTGGGCGGCGGCAAGCGTCAGGAGGCCCATGATGGAGCGGCCGCCGACGGTCTCGCCGCAGCGGCTCACCGTGACCTCGGCATCGAAGCGCTCGACGGTCTGGACGAACTTGGCCGAGGCGCGGGCGTGCAGGCCGCGGCGGTTGATGATGGGCAGCTCCCGGACCTCGGCGCCCTCCGGAATCGGGGCAGGGGGGCAGTCCTGATCGAAGGGCTGGTCCATGCGGGTCACTTTCCCGAGAGCACGCGCGAGGCGATGTTGATGTATTTGCGTCCCGCCTCCTGGGCGTGGGACACCGCATCGGCCAGGGGTTCCTCGTCGCGCACGGAGGCGAGCTTGATGAGCATGGGCAGGTTGATGCCGGCCACCACCTCGACGGAGCCGCCGTTCATGCAGGAGAGGGCCAGGTTCGAGGGCGTGCCGCCGAACATGTCCGTCAGCACCACGACGCCCTGGCCCGAATTGACCCGGCACACGGCATCCATGATGTCCTTGCGCCGTGTCTCCATATCGTCGTCGGGGCCGATCGTGATGGTCTCAAGCTGCTCCTGAGGCCCCACGACATGCTCGAGCGCCGCCTTGAATTCCGTCGCGAGCTGCCCGTGGGTGACGAGCACCATTCCAATCATAATGTTACAGGTCCGAACGCTCCGAGAGCGGAGCCGCTATTTTGTGCACCGCGAAGCCGAGCGCAAGAGCAATGAGACGAAAAGTTCATCACAGCGTCACGACCGTGTCGCAAACACCACTCAGGCAGCCCAGGACGATGTCGGTAGAGATTGCCCCGGCCTGCATCCGGACGCGAGGCACCATGACGCCGCAGAGGGAAACCCGCCTGTCCTCCTCGTCCGGGTAGCGGGGCAAGTCCTCGCACAGGTCGATCACCAGGCGCACGATGGCGGCCGGCTCGAAGCTCTGGCGCACGATGCCTAAGCCGAACACCTCGATGCAGCCGTCGAGCGGAACGACCGGGTGCGCGACGAGCCGGCCGTGTCGGGCCTCGATCCGGGTGCGGTCGTCGCTCACGAGCCGGGCGAAGCGGCCGGCTTGGCGGGCGCGGGACACCGCCTCGCGGGCCAGGGTCGACTTGCCCGAGCCCGAGGCGCCCCGGATCAGGAGGCCGGCCTCCCCGATGAGCACGCAGCCGGCATGGAGGGTCTCGCCGGCGCTCACGGCTCGGCCTTTCCAGGCTCCCGCCGGGCGCGGTCCCTGCGCTCCTGCTCCTTCTTGGCTCTCGCCCCCTCGATGGGCAGGCGGATGATGAAGCGGGCGCCGAGCCGCCGCGGCTCGCCGTCCTCGCCGGGCGGGCCGAGGCGGTTCTCGGCCCGGATCGTGCCGCGATGGGCCTCGACGATCTGGCGGGAGATGGAGAGGCCGAGGCCGGAATTCTGGCCGAAGCCCTGCTCGGGCCGGTCGGTGTAGAAGCGCTCGAAGATGCGGTCGAGGGCATCGGGCTCGATGCCGGGGCCGCTGTCCTCCACCAGGATCTCCACCTCGTTCCGGCGCCGGCGCATGACGATCCGGACGGGCTCGTCAGGCGGGGAGAAGGAGCGCGCATTGTCGATGAGGTTGTTGAAGACCTGGCCCAGGCGGCTGTCGTGGCCGAGCACCAAGTAGGCGTCGCGGTTCTTCGCCGACCGGTCGATCTGGAGGGTGATGAGCGGATCGTTCGCCTGGCGACGCTCGTTGGCGACGGAGGTCACCGCTTCCAGCAGGCGCACCATGTCCACGGGCTCCGCATCGGCGCGGGCCAGCTCCGCATCGAGGCGCGAGGCGTCCGAGATGTCGCTGATCAGGCGATCGAGGCGCTTCACGTCGTGCTGGATGATCGACAGGAGCCGCTGGCGGGATTCGTCGCTGCGGGCGAGCGGCAGGGTCTCCACCGCGCTGCGCAGGGATGTGAGCGGGTTCTTCAGCTCGTGCGCCACGTCCGCCGCGAAGCTCTCGATCGCGTCGATGCGGTTGTAGAGCGCCCTCGTCATGTCGCGCAGGGCACCGGAGAGGTGGCCGATCTCGTCGGCGCGGGCGGTGAAGTCGGGAATCTCCTGGCGCGATTTCGTGCCCCAGCGCACCCGCTCGGCCGCCTCCGCCAGGCGTCGCACCGGCCCGGCGATGGCGCCGGCGAGGAAGAGCGAGAGGACGATCATCACCACGGCCGCCACGAGGAAGACCTGGAGCAGGGCGAAGCGCTCGGAGGCAATGATCGCGTCGATGTCCCCTTCCTGGGTGGAAAGCAGGAGCGCGCCCTGAACGGTGCGGAAGCGCTGGATCGGAACGGCCACCGACACGATGGTCTCGCCGCGGCTGTTGACGCGCACCTCGCTCGCCTGCTGGCCGCCATAGGCCTGCTGCACCTCCGGCAGGGACTTGCCGTTGATCGGGCCGGCTTCCTCCTGAACCGGGCGCTTGGTGCGCCGGAACATCTTGCGGATGCTGTTCCAGGTGCGCTCCATGGCCGTCATGGTGTCCTCCACGCTGGCCACGGGAGGCAGGTCCATGCGCAGGATGTCGCCGCGGGAGTAGAACGACCGGGAATCGAGAAGCAGCATTCCTTCCCGGTCGAAGATCCGGGCGCGGGTCTTGGTGGGGGTCACCAGCCGGCGCAGGAGCGGCGCGACGCGCTCCGGATTGATGGAGAATTCGAGGGAGGAGAGGGATTCGTCGTTGAAGCGCTCGGTTTCCCCGGCCTGCATCTGCAGCAGCTGGTCCGGATCGATGGTGATGGTGTTGGTTTCCACCGTCGCGGAACTGGCGATGGCGCCGGCGATGATCTCGCCCTGGGTGAGCAGGCTCTGCACGCGGGCCTCGATGAGGCCCTCGCGGAACTGGTTGAGGTAGAGGAAGCCCACGAGCAGGGCCACGAGCCCGGCGAGGTTCAGCACCACGATCCGCCGCGTCAGGCTCGACGAGGCGCGCTGCACGAGCATGCGCCCCACATGCCTCAGGCGGGCCAGGATCCCATGGGGAGCGGGCGGATCGTCGAAACCCGCCTCGGCGTGGATGGGGTCAACCTTCATGCCACTCGCTGCCGCTCGATCCGGTGGACCTTACCGGACCGGGACGGACTGTCCAGGTTGCTTGCGCTTCAGGGCGTCAGGCTTCCTTGAAGCGGTAGCCCACGCCGTAGAGGGTCTCGATCATTTCGAAACTGGGGTCAACCGCCTTGAACTTCTTGCGCAGGCGCTTGATGTGGCTGTCGATGGTCCGGTCGTCCACATAGACCTGATCGTCATAGGCCGCATCCATGAGCGCATTGCGGCTCTTCACCACACCCGGGCGCGTGGCGAGCGCCTGCAGGATCAGGAATTCCGTCACGGTCAGGGTGACCGGCTCGCCCTTCCAGGTGCAGGCATGGCGCTCCGGGTCCATCTTCAGCTGGCCGCGCTCGAGGGCCTTCGGGTCGGCCTCCTTGGGAGCGCTCTGGTCCTTCGGGGCGAAGCGGCGCAGCACCGCCTTCACGCGCTCGACCAGGAGCCGCTGGGAAAACGGCTTCCGGATGAAGTCGTCCGCGCCCATCTTGAGGCCGAACAGCTCGTCGATCTCCTCGTCCTTCGAGGTCAGGAAGATCACGGGCAGATCGGATTTCTGCCGGAGGCGGCGCAGGAGCTCCATGCCGTCCATGCGGGGCATCTTGATGTCGAAGATGGCCAGGTCCGGCGGTGCGTGCTTGAGCCCGTCCAGGGCCGAGGCACCGTCCGTGTAGGTCTGGATGCGGTAGCCCTCCGCCTCGAGGGCGATGGAAACAGAGGTCAGGATGTTGCGATCGTCGTCGACGAGGGCGATCGTTGGCATGAACTCTTCCTTAGCTTGGCACGGACGAATGCCGGCTTTCCGTCACGATGGACAACGCAGAAGGCCGTAAAGCGTCCCCAACTGCGCCTTTCTCGTGGCATAAATATGGTTTCACCCCTGAGAAGGACCAGGGGCGGCCCTGATAGTGGGGTCCGGGAGCGGCCGGTTCAACCGAAGGGGCGGGATTGCCCGCAAAGGACAGGGGCCGGCAGGGCAGGACCGCCGGGCATCGCGTGCACGACCAAAATTCCGTTGCGGAACTTGTCAATCATACGAAAGAACCCCGAAAATGCGGGCGGATCGGCGCGGATCAGCCCGTTGGGGGTCTGGTTTCCGTGAAAAGAGAATGCGATGAAACGGCTTGAGTTGACGGTTCCGTCGGCTGACCTAAAGAAGGTTCTATGTTCAAGCGAGACGGCAAAGCATCGGCCGCATTGTTTGATCTCACCCATGTGACGGCCATCGGACGGCGGCACATCCGGCTGCGCGAGGACCGGCAATCAGGAGAAGTCTTCCGTGGAAAATATCGGCGTTTTCAACAGCGCGCAGGGCGCTGAGGCCTTCGGCCTCCGTAATCTCAAACGGGTCTACTGGAATCTCGAGGCGCCCGCCCTCTACGAACAGTCCCTCGTCCGGGGCGAGACCAGGCTCGTGAAGGGCGGCGCGCTCCTGGCCGAGACCGGCGTGCATACGGGCCGCTCGCCCAAGGACAAGTTCGTGGTGCGCGACGAGACCACGGAAAGCACCGTCTGGTGGGACAACAACGGCTCCATCACTCCGGGCCATTTCGACACCCTGCTCGCCGACTTCCTCGCCCATGCCGAGGGCAAGGAGCTGTTCGCCCAGGACCTCTACGGCGGCGCCGATCCGGCCTATCGGGTCAAGGCCCGGGTGTTCACGGAATTCGCCTGGCACTCGCTCTTCATCCGCAATCTCCTGATCCGCCCCGAGCAGGGCGAGCTTGCCGATTACGTGCCCGGCCTCACCATCATCGACCTGCCCTCCTTCAAGGCCGATCCGGCCCGCCACGGCTGCCGCACCGAGACGGTCATCGCCTGCGACTTCAAGCGCAAGATCGTGCTCATCGGCGGCACGTCCTATGCGGGCGAGATGAAGAAGTCGGTCTTCACCTATCTCAACTACGTGCTGCCCTCGCACAACGTCATGCCCATGCACTGCTCCGCCAATGTGGGCAGGGAGGGCGACGTCGCCGTGTTCTTCGGCCTGTCCGGCACCGGCAAGACCACGCTCTCGGCCGATCCGAACCGCATCCTGCTCGGCGACGACGAGCACGGCTGGGGCCCGAACGGCGTCTTCAACTTCGAGGGCGGCTGCTACGCCAAGACCATCCGCCTCTCCCGCGAGGCGGAGCCCGAGATCTTCGCCACCACCGAGCGCTTCGGCACGGTGCTGGAGAACGTGATCGTCGATCCGATCACCCGCGTCCCGAACTTCGACGATGCGTCGCGGACGGAGAACACCCGCTGCGCCTATCCGCTCGACTTCATTCCCAATGCGAGCAGCACGGGACGCGCGGGCATCCCGAAGAACATCGTGATGCTCACCTGCGACGCCTTCGGCGTGCTGCCCCCGATAGCGAAGCTGACGCCGGCCGAGGCCATGTACCACTTCCTCTCCGGGTACACCGCGAAGGTGGCGGGCACGGAGAAGGGCGTGAAGGACCCGGAGGCCACCTTCTCCACCTGCTTCGGCGCGCCGTTCATGCCGCGCCATCCGTCGGTCTACGGCAACCTGCTGCGCGACCTCATCGCCAAGCACCATGTGGATTGCTGGCTCGTGAACACGGGCTGGACCGGCGGCAAGTACGGGGTGGGCCGGCGCATGCCGATCCGGGTCACCCGCCGCCTGCTCACCGCGGCGCTCGACGGCTCGCTCTCCCGCGCCGATTTCCGCCGCGATCCGTATTTCGGCTTCGCGGTGCCGACCTCGGTGCCGGGCGTCGAGCCGCACATCCTCTACCCGGTCAAGACCTGGCAGAACAAGGCGGAGTTCGCCGAGACCGCCAAGCGCCTGATCGACATGTTCAACGAGAACTTCAAGCGCTTCGAGGGGCACGTGGATTCCGACGTGCGCTCCGCAGGGCCGCAGACCTCGATTGCGGCCTGATCGCAGCGGCGGATCCTGAATGTCCGGAAGGCGGCCTCAGGGCCGCCTTTCATGTTTCTGCGCCCGGAGCGGCTTCTATGCCCCGGCGATGAAGAACGGGATGCGCATCACATGCCGGTAGATCTCGCCGGGGCGCAGCACCGCCGAGGGGAAGCGCGGCACGTTCGGCGCATTCGGGAAGTTCTGCGTCTCGAGCGCGAAGCCGGCATGCTTGCGGTAGACCGCGCCGCCCTTGCCGGCGGCCGGCGCCGTGGCGAAGTGGTTGGCGGTGTAGAACTGAACGCCCGGCTGGTTCGTCCAGATCTCCAGCCCCCGGCGGGAAGCCGGATCCACAGCCCGCGCCGCCAGTCGCAGCGCCCCTTCGCCTGCGTTGAGGCAGAAATTGTGATCGTAGCCGGTCTCGGGCAGCTGCCCGGCATCGTCGATCGTCGCCCCGATGGGCCTGAGCTGCCGGAAGTCGAACGCCGTCCCGGCGACGCCCGCAAGCTCCCCCGTGGGGATCTTGCCGGGGCCGACCGGCGTGTAGCGGTCGGCATTGATCAACAGATGCTGATCGCGGATCGAGCCCGAGCCGTGGCCTGCAAGGTTCCAATAGCCGTGATAGGCCATGTTCACCACGGTCGGCCGGTCGGTTGCGGCCTCCATGACGATTTCGAGAGCCGGATCTTCGGCGAGCCTGTAGGTCACGGACGCGGCGACCGCGCCCGGATAGCCCTCGTCGCCATGGGGGCTGGCGAGCGTGAGGCGCAAAGCCTTGCGGGCCGAATCGGGCTCGGCCTGCCAGATCCTCTTGCTGAAGCCGGAAAACCCGCCGTGCAGGTGGTTGGGCGGTTCGTTGGCGGAAAGCGTGTAGGTCTCGCCGTCGAGGGTGAAGCGCGCATCGGCGATCCGGTTGGCATAGCGCCCGCAGACGGCGCCGGCCGAGCCGCGGTTGTGCACGTAGTCCGCCGGATCGTCGTAGCCGAGGACGATGTCGGCGGGGCGGCCCTCGGCGTCGGGAACGATCAGGCGGCTCAAGGCCGCCGCGTAGGTGATGATCGTGGCGCGGATCGCACCGGCCTCGATCTCGTAGGCCTCGACCGGCTTGCCGTCGATGGCGCCGAAGGCGGTTTTCCGAATGCTCATAGATGGGATGGCGTGAACGACAGGCTGGAAGGGAAGGGCAGTATAGCAGCTTCGCCGCCCCAGGGGACCGGGGCTAAAGTGCCCGCTCGACAGCCGGCCGCGGCTGGGTCATGTAATCGGCACCGTAGGCCGCCGGCCTCAACAGGCGCTCCGTAACCCCGATGCCCGACCCCGCCAGCGACATCCTGAACATTCTCTCCGCCCGTCTGGGCGAAGCGAACGTCATCCGCGACCCCGCCGGGATGGAGGGCTATCTCGTAGAGGAGCGCAGGCTCTATCGCGGCGCGGCCCAGGCGGTGATCCGCCCCGGCAGCACGGAGGAGGTGGCCTTCGTCGTCCGGGAATGCGCGGGGGCGGGAGTCCCGGTGGTGCCCCAGGGCGGCAATACGGGCCTCGTCGGGGGAGGGGTGCCGCACGGGGGCATCGTGCTCTCCCTCGCCCGGCTCGACCGCATCCGCGAGGTCAACCCGTTCAACGCCACCCTCACCGCGGAGGCCGGCTGCATCCTCAGGGACGTCCAGGAGGCGGCGAAGGCGGCGGATTGCCTCTTTCCCCTGTCGCTCGCCTCCGAGGGCTCCTGCCGGATCGGCGGCAATATCGCCACCAATGCGGGCGGCGTGAACGTGCTGCGCTACGGCAACACCCGCGATCTCGTGCTGGGACTCGAGGTGGTGCTCGCCGACGGGCGCATCTGGAACGGCCTGAAGGCGCTGCGCAAGGACAACACGGGCTACGACCTGAAAAACCTCTTCATCGGGTCGGAGGGAACGCTCGGCATCGTCTCCGCGGCGGTGCTCAAGCTCTTTCCGCAGCCGAAATCCCAGGTCGCGGCCTTCGTGGGCTGCGCCTCGCCCCATGCGGCGCTCCAGCTGTTCGAGGGCCTGCGCCGCCGTCTCGGCGACCAGCTCACCGCTTTCGAGTTCATGCCGCGCTTCGCGCTCCAGATCGTGCTCAAGCACACGCCGGGCGCGGTACGCCCGCTGAACGGCGAGCATGAGGCCTATGCCCTGATCGAGGTCTCCTCGCCCGATCCGGAGCTCGACCTGCGCCCGCGCCTGGAACGGGCGCTGGAAGCGGCGCTCGAGGCCGGAATCGTCGAGGATGCCGCCATTGCGGCGAGCGAGGCGCAGAACGATGCGCTTTGGTCCTTGAGGGAAAGCCTCTCCCACGTGCAGCGGCTCGAAGGCGGCTCGATCAAGCATGACGTCGCCGTACCCGTTTCCGATGTGGCGGACTTCATCGTCACGGCGACACGAGCCTGCGAGGAGGCGCTGCCCGGGGTCCGGGTCTGCGCTTTCGGTCACTTCGGCGACGGCAACATCCATTTCAACCTGAGCCAGCCCGTCGGCATGGAGAAGGCGGCATTCCTCGCCCAGTGGGAACGCTTCAACCGGATCGTCCATGACATCGTCCACGCCATGAACGGCTCCATCTCCGCCGAGCACGGGGTGGGCCTGATCAAGCGCGACGAACTCGCGCGCTACAAGGACCCGGTTGCCCTCGACCTGATGCGCACGCTGAAAATGGCGCTCGATCCCCAGAACATCCTCAATCCCGGGAAGGTGCTGGCCCTCGAGGCGGACCTTCCGCCGTCCCTGCCCGTCGGCGCCTGAGACATCCTGGGGCAAACGGGGCGTTCCGCCTTGACCCGCCCCTGCCGGTGCCTACCATGGCGCGGCCGGATCGAAGGTCCAGCCGGGCACGTCGGCGTGCCGGAACATGCAAGGTGAGAGAGGGCGCCCCGTGGCCTCGGTCGAGATTCGCAACATCCGCAAGAACTTCGGACCCGTGTCGGTGATCCAGGGCGTGTCCATCGACATCCAGGACGGGGAGTTCGTGACCCTGGTCGGGCCATCCGGCTGCGGCAAGTCCACCCTCCTGCGGATGATCGCCGGTCTCGAGAGCATTTCCGGCGGCGAGCTGCGCATCGGCGCGCGCGTGGTCAACGACGTGCCGCCGAAGGAGCGCGACATCGCCATGGTGTTCCAGTCCTACGCGCTCTATCCGCACATGACGGTGGCCGACAACATGGCCTTCTCGCTCAAGCTCAAGCGGGCACCGAAGGCCGAGATCAAGGCGCGGGTGGACCGCGCCGCCGAGATCCTGGGGCTGACCAAGCTTCTCGACCGCTATCCGCGCCAGCTCTCCGGCGGCCAGCGCCAGCGCGTCGCCATGGGCCGCGCCATCGTGCGCGATCCGCAGGTCTTCCTCTTCGACGAGCCGCTCTCCAACCTCGACGCCAAGCTGCGGGTGGCCATGCGCACGGAGATCAAGGCCCTGCACCAGCGGCTCAAGACCACGACGATCTACGTCACCCACGACCAGATCGAGGCCATGACCATGGCCGACAAGATCGTGGTGATGCATGACGGCGTGGTCGAGCAGATCGGGGCGCCGCTCGATCTCTACGACCGCCCGGCCAACCTGTTCGTCGCGGGCTTCATCGGCTCGCCCGCCATGAACTTCCTGAAAGGCCGCCTGCAGGGAGGCCGCTTCCTTGCCGAGGACGGAACCGCGCTGCCGGTTGCGAATGCGCCTGCGTCTTCCGACGGGCGGCCTGTCGTCTACGGCATCCGGCCTGAGCACTTCGTCCTCGACGGCGCCAGCGGCCTGCCGGCGGAGGTCTCGGTCGTCGAGCCGACCGGGTCGGAAACCCAGGTGTTCGCCAGGCTTGCCGGCACCGATGTCGTGGGCGTGTTCCGCGAGCGCGTCGATGCCAAGCCGGGGCAGTCGATCCGCATCACGCCTGATCCGAATCTCGTGCATCTCTTCGACGCAGAGACCGGCCAGCGTCTCTGATCCGGCAGGCAAGGGGAGGCTGCCATCGAGGTTCTGGTCATCGGCGCCGGGGTCGTGGGGCTTGCCGTCGCGCGGGCATTGAGCCTTCGCGGCCACGGCGCGATCGTGGCCGAGGCCACCCGCGGCCTCGGAAACGGCATCTCGTCGCGCAACAGCGAGGTGATCCATGGCGGGATGTACTACCCATCCGGTTCGCTTCGCGCCCGCCACTGCGTGAACGGCCGGCGCCTGCTCTACGCCTTCTGCGAAAGCCACGGCGTTCCGCATGCCAGATGCGGCAAGCTCATCGTGGCGACCAACGATCTCGAGCAGGCCAAGATCGAGGGCATCTACGAGCAGGGGCTGGCAAACGGCGTCGAGGGCCTGTCCTTCCTCACGGGTGCGCAGGCGCAGGCCCTGGAGCCCAACCTCTCCTGCACCGGCGCGGTGCTGTCGCGGGAGACGGGGATCGTCGACAGCCATGCGCTGATGCTGGCGCTCCAGGGCGATCTGGAGGACGCGGGCGGAATGATCGCCTTCCATGCTCCGGTCGCGCGCATCGCGCGTCAGGGCCAGGGCTGGATCGTGCAGATCGGCGGCGTGGATCCGACCGAAATCGCGGTGGATGCCGTGGTCAACGCGGCGGGCCTCGGCGCCCAGGCGCTGGCCCGTGCGACGGAGGGCTACCCGCCTGAGCGCGTGCCGCCGCTCGTGCTCGCCAAGGGCAACTATTTCGGCTGCCTCGGCCGGCCCGCCTTCTCGCGCCTGATCTATCCCGCCCCCGTCGATGGAGGCTTGGGCACCCATGTGACGCTGGATCTCGCCGGGCGCATGCGCTTCGGGCCTGACGTGGAGTGGATCGAGCGGGAGGACTACGAGGTCGATCCCCGGCGGGCGGAGAGCTTCTACGCCTCGATCCGCCGCTACTGGCCGGGACTGCCCGACGGCGCGCTGGTGCCCGACTATTCCGGCATTCGCCCGAAGCTCACCGGGCCAGGCGAGAAGGCCGCCGACTTCATGATCGACGGGCCGGCGGAGCATGGGCTGCCCGGGCTCGTCCATCTCTTCGGCATCGAGAGCCCGGGGCTCACCTCGTGTCTCTCGCTGGCCGAGGATGTGGCGGAACGGTTGGGCGACTAAAGACAAGCGTCATCCCGGACGGCGTAAGCCGATCCGGGATGACGGATTCGTTCAAGCCCTGAAGAACAGCAGGGTCAGCAGCAGGAAGGTCGGGATCAGGATGGCGCCCGACCAGAGCAGGTAGCCGAAGAAGCTCGGCATCTTCACGCCGCCCTCGCGGGCGATCGCGTAGACCATGAAGTTCGGCGCATTGCCGATATAGGAGTTGGCGCCCATGAACACGGCGCCGGCCGAGATCGCCGCGAGGGTCAGCGCGCCCGTGGTCATGAGCTGCTGCGGATTGCCCCCGGCAAGCTCGAAGAAGACGAGATAGGTCGGCGCGTTGTCGAGAAACGAGGAGAGCCCGCCGGAGAGCCAGAAATAGGCGGCGTTGTTGGCGCTGCCGTCGGGGTTCGTCACGAGGGCGACGAGGGGCGCGAAGGCGCCGTTCGCCCCGGCCCGCAGCATGGCGAGCACCGGGATGATGGCGATGAAGATGCCGGCAAAGAGCTTCGCCACCTCCTTGATCGGCCCCCAGGAGAAGCCGTTCTCGGCACGGTTGGCCTTCGGCGTGACCTTGAGCGAGATGATCGTGACGGCGATCATGATGAGGTCGCGAAGGGCGTTGGCGAGTTCGATCTGGGTGCCGAGCACCGTGACGCGCCCAAGATCCACCGTGGCGCTCATGAGGATCGCCGCGATGATGATGAAGATCAAAAGGAAGTTGAAGCCGCCCACCACGCGCACCGGGTTGTCCGGCGTCGGGTCCGGGCGCATGCGTCCTTCCTTCCTGTAGATCACCAGATCGATCACGAAGAACAGGGCGAGCAGGAGGCCGGAGGCGAACAGCATCTCGGGCAGCAGGTGCGTGGTCGTCCAGAAGAAATCCACGCCGCGGAGGAAGCCGAGGAAGAGGGGCGGGTCGCCGAGCGGCGTGAGCGAGCCGCCGATGTTCGAGACCAGGAAGATGAAGAACACGATCACGTGCACGTTGTGCCGCCGGTCGTCGTTGGCGCGCATCACCGGGCGGATCATCACCATGGAGGCCCCGGTGGTGCCGATGAAGCTCGCCAGCACCGTGCCGATGGCGAGCAGGAGCGTGTTGGTGCCCGGCGCGCCATGGATGTTGCCGCGCACGAGGATGCCGCCCGCCACCGTGAACAGGGCCAGCAGGAGCAGGATGAACGGGATGTATTCCAGCAGGGCCGTGTGGGCGAGAGCGTGGATCGCCGTGGCCGGCCCGAAGGCAAGCGCCATGGGGACCAGGACCAGCAGCCCCCAGACGGCCGCGATCTTGCCCTGGTGATGCTCCCAGAAATGGGGCGCCAGCAGCGGGAACAGGGCGATGGAGAGAAGGATCCCGATGAAGGGCAGGGCCCAGACGAAGCCGAGGCGCCCCCCATCGAATTCCGCTGCGAAGGCTGCCTGGGGCAGGAGGGTCAGGGCGGCGCCCAGCGCCAAGCTCGGAAGGCGAAGCATCGTATGGATCCCAGAGGCCGGTCCGGCCGGTTCGTTCTTCGATGATGAGGAGACAGCTTTTATGGGAAGGGACCCGAGGCTGCAACGGCGTGGCCGTTAACCGGCTATTCACCATAAGTCAAAGATAGTACAACATCATTACAAAGTCCTGCTCTGCTTGAGGGTTGCTGGAGCCGATGTGCCGCTTTCTCGCCTACCGGGGAGAGCCGATCTTCCTCGATGAACTCGTCTGCGCCCCGGCTCATTCGCTGGTGCACCAATCGCTGCACGCGGTCGAGGCGAAGACCGGGACGAACGGCGACGGCTTCGGCATCGGCTGGTATGGGGAGCGCCCGGAGCCCGGCGTCTATCGGGAGGTCCGTCCCGCCTGGTCCGACGAGAACCTGCGCAGCCTGTGCGAGCAGGTGCGCTCCCGCCTCTTCTTCGCCCATGTTCGCGCCTCCACCGGCACCTCGACCACGCGGGCGAACTGCCACCCCTTCACCCATGGACGCTACCTGTTCATGCACAACGGCCAGATCGGCGGCTATGGGCGCATCAAGCGGCGGCTGGAGGCCCTGATCCCGGACGAGCTCTACGACCGGCGCCTCGGCACCACGGATTCGGAGGCGATCTTCCTCGTGGCGCTCGCCAACGGCTTGGCCGACGAGCCCGTGACGGCCATGGCGCGCACCCTGAAGGCCGTGCGCCGGCTGATGGACGAGGCCGCGATCCAGGAGCCCCTGCGCTTCACGGCCGCCTTCACGGACGGCGAGAGCCTGTGGGCCTACCGATGGGCCTGCGATGCCAAGCCGCCGACCCTCTATTTCCGAGAGGATGGCGGCAACCTGCTCGTCGTCTCCGAACCGATCGACGACAAGACGAAGGGCTGGCTTGAGGTGCCGAAAGGCTGCAGCCTCGTTGCGCAGGGCGGCCGGGTCTCGGTGGAGTGCCTGAACGAGGCCATGGGCCGCGTGGCGGCCTGATGGGCTCAGGGGTTGAACCGGGTCGACGGCTGGGAGATCAATCAGGGACCGGAGCGTACTTTCAGGGCTTCCATCGGCAGTTCAGTCTCACCCTGCGCGGCGCTCTCGTCCGGTGCATGAAGGGCAAGCAGGCCCGCATTCTCGGCCTCGAGCCGCTCGTTTTCCGCAAGCAGGGTTGCAAACGTCGCCTCAGCAACGCGAAGGCGGTGCTGCGCCTCGTTTCGCTCCCCCTCGCGTAGCTGCGCACGGTCGCGCCAGAGGCGGATGGCAACGCTCCTCTCGCCTGATCACTCATAGGCAACCCCTCGCAGGGTGAAGAGTCGATGCGGGAGCGCGATCCCCAGGGATCAGGATTTAACCTATCGTGCGCGCCGGCTAAGCTACGGTTCGAAGTCAGCGGCCGGCGGAGCCCAGACGCTCCCGGCCGACACCTCGAGCCGTGCATGGCGTTTGTGTGCCCGGTCGACCCACTCGGCTGCAACCGCCTGATCCAGGAAGAACTGCGCCAGGCGTCCGTCCTGATGCGCTCTCAGGAACTCGCCGAGGGCTGCACGCTCGATCCGGCGATCCTCGGCGGTCTGCAGGCGGCCCGTCCGCTCCTCGGAATGCTCCTCCGCCAGCAGGTAATAGGCCGGCGCGTAGTCCGGATGCTTCTCGATCAGGGCGTTGAGCTTCGCCGTCCGCTCCGCTCCGTCGAATTGCAGGGCATGGATCAGGGCCGTGGCACGGGTGGGGACGTCCTCGTTCAACTCGGCATAGACCTGGCGCGCGATGAACCGCCCCTCATGCGCCCGCACCAGGGCCGCATAGCGCAGGTGGGGATCGATGAATTCCAGTCCCATCCGGGCCAGGGCGTAATAGGCCCGGTGCGCGCCGATCGACTCGCCCTTCGCCTCGAAGAGAAGGGCGTTGTGATAGAGGCCCGGAGCGGAGGTCGGATCCTCGACCTGGCCGCCTCTCTGCACGAGCCGCGAGAACACCTCGATCGGATCGGCCGGCAGCAGGAGAGGCTGAGCCGCTTGACGAACCGGCGGCGCAGGGCCGAAAGCCGCCGTCGGCTCCGTCGGCTCCGGCAGCCGGCCCTGCAGGACAAGGCCTGCCACGCCCGTGAGAACGATCAGGCCAGCGCCTGCGAGGGCCAGCGTGAGATGCGATGAAAACCGCCTGCCGGAGCGCTGCGGCTCCGGGGCGCCTTCATCCGGGCCGGCAAGGGTGTAGGCGTGGACCGGGAAGGGGATGTTCTTCACCTGCCGTTCGCCGATATCCTCGAAAGGAACGGCGATCTGGCTGGCGACGGCCTCGTGCACGGCGCGCGACAGGCAGATCCCCCCTGGAGGCGCCAGGGCCTCCAGACGCGCCGCGATGTTGACGGCCATCCCCAGAAGGTCGTCCTGGCGCTCGACCACCTCGCCCACCGAGATCCCGATGCGGAACTGCAGCCGTGTTCCGTCCGGCGAGGCAAGGTTCTGCGCCCTCATGTAGTCCTGGATCTCAATGGCAGCGCGGGTGGTCTCCACGGCGCTGTCGAACTCGCACATGATCGAGTCGCCGGCCGTGTTGAAGACGCGCCCGCGATGATGGACGACGAAATCGTCCAGGACGTTGCGGTAGGCTGCGAGTTGGCGGAGCGTCCCGTCCTCGTCCTCCGCCATGAGCCGGGAATACCCGACGATATCGGCAGCGAGTATGGCAGCCACTTTCCGCTTCACGGGCAAACCCCGCTGCGCAGGAGGGCTTCAGAGCGAAGCTGCGATGGCACCCGATGTCCCAACAAGGCAAAGCCCCGGTGACGTTGGAGTTACAATATAACTCTTGCCTGCAGTTAGGGAAGGGGCCCCTTCACAAATTCAGAGCCCGCGAGTCTCCCTGGCGACCGCTCAGCCGTCCAGTTCGGGATAGCGGCGGAAGATTCCCTCCTCGTTGAAGGGAATGCGCCGGGGACTCTCGAGATAGGCCTTGATGCGGTGTCTTTCCGTTACGGCAGAATGCAAGGCCGTCACGAGCGGCGCCCTCTTCAGGGCACGGGCCGTGGCCTTGGGAAAGGCATAGGAGAGGCCCTCGACCACCTGGAAGAGGGACAGATCCACGTAGGTGAGCGTCTTGCCGACGAGGTGCCCGTTGCCCGACGGGTTGCGGGCGAGGATCGTCTCGAACCAATGGAAAAATTTGGGAATGCGGTTGTCGCGAAACTCCGCCGCCCGCCGCAGCGCCTCCGTCTTCTGGTCCTCATAGTAAAGGCCGACGCCAACCGGATGATGGGTGTCGTGGGCCTCCGCCACGAAGTCGCTGATCGTGAGCTGGATCTGGTGCGTCCACAAGCCTCCGGCCGGATCCTTCGGCGCGAGCCCGTGCCGGGCGCCGAGATAGAGCAGGATCGCCGCAGTCTGGCCGACGATGGTGTCGCCGTCCTTCAGGAAGGGCGGCGCGAAGGGCGGATGCTCCGCATGCTGCATCATCCGCATCATGACGGCGACGCCTTCCGATTCCCGTGCCGCGTCGATGTAGTCCGCGCCAGCCTCCTCGAGCGCCAACCGTACGAACTCGCCGCGTCCCTGGATCGTCGGCCAGTAGTAGAGCTCGTAGGCCATGGGATGATCCTCCGCTGCCCATGAAATGCCGGGTCAAAGCTAGAGGACAAACGGCGACCGGCCAGTCCGAAAAATTCCGCCCGTCAGGTCTTGAGATCGGATTGAAGAGCGCCGATCACCTGCGCCATCGTCTCGAAAAACCGCTTCTCATCCGAAGCCGAGAGGGTTTTCAAGGCGATTCTGTTGACGGCCATGGCGGCTTCCGTGGCCGGCTTCTCCAGGGCGCGTGCCTTGCGGGTCAGATGAATGCATTGCGAGCGCCCGTCCACCGGGTGGGGCTTGCGGACGATCAGCCCGTCCCGCTCCATCCGGTTGAGGGTGTTGGCGACAGTGGCCTGCTCCAGGTCGAGGCGCTCGACCAGCTGCTTCTGGGTCAGCCCCTCCTCGCTCCACAACTGGAGCAGGATCGGAAACTGACCTGTGCCAAGGCCGAGCGGCTGGATGCGTCGCGTCAGCGCCTCGGCGAAAAGCCGCGCCATGTGGTTGACCACGTAGCCAGCCGAACTGTTCCTGTCGAAGCTCATCGAAGCCGCCCTGCATCAGAAAGGGCCATTTCTAACTTGCATAGCACGCTATACAAGTATATATAGCATGCTATCTAAAAGGAGATTCCCATGCGCCCGATCCGTACCATGCTGATGACATTGCTGGCAGCCGCCGGCTTTTCCGCCTCTTCACGCGCCCAGGAGCCTCTGATCCTCTCCGACGCAACCAGGAGCGACGGGACGAGCTTCGTGGAACAGCTGCGTTCCGCGCCGGAGGGGCGCATCGCGCTGATCAACACCTTCCAGGTGACGGCCGAAGAAGCCGAAGCCTTCAAGCGCGACTGGTCGCGGGTGGCCGAGATCCTGCGGCGCAAGCCCGGCTTCGTTTCATCCGCTCTCCATCGACCGGTCGGAGGGTCGACGCTCTGGGTCAATCATGCCGTGTGGGAGAATGCGCAATCCCTCGCGGCTGCGCTCGCCTCGCCCGAGTTCAGGGCCGCGGCCGCCTCTCTCAATCAGATGGGCTTTCGCCGGATCTACAAAGCCGAGCCGGCGCTCGGCCCACTCCCGTAACCAAGGAGACACACCATGTCGATGAAAAGCACCGCCGATCGCTACGGCAGCATCCCGCTGACGCTGCATTGGCTGAGCGCAGGGTTGATCCTGGCGCTCATACCCATGGGTTTTGCCATGCAGGGCGCCACAGGAGACGTGCGCCTCGGGCTCTACCGTGCTCATGCCATGGCTGGCGGCCTCACCGGCCTTCTGACCCTCATGCGTCTCGTATGGTGGGTCGTCTTCGACCGGAAACCGAAAGCCTCAAGGGGCGCCTCCGCGCTCCAGCGCCTGCTCGCCAAAACCGTGCATGCCGGGCTTTATGGCATCGTTCTGGTCCTTGCCCTCAGCGGCATCGGCCTCGTGGCGACGAGCGGATTGAGCGCGGCGCTCTTGACCGGCGATGCCTCTCTCATACCGGCGGACTTGTCCGATCTTCCGCCACGCCTTGCACACGGGCTCATGGCGCGCCTTCTCGTCGGCCTGCTGATCCTGCACGTGCTCGGTGCGCTCTATCATCACTGGATCAAACGCGACGGGACACTGGGGAGAATGCTGCCTCAGGTTCGCTGAGGCGATCCCAGGCGTCCTATCAGGCCTCGGACGCCAAACGCTGAAGAGCGTCTCCCTCCAACCTCATGTGCCGGTGATGGAGGTCGCGTAGGCCGACGGCCTCATAGAAGCGGATGGCAGGACGCTCCTCCTCCACGAAGAGCTCCACCCGGATCCAGCCGCGCTCCAGGGCGGTTTTGGCGACAGACGCCATCAGCGCCCGCGCCGCGCCCGTGCGGCGTTCCTGGGGCAGAACATAGAGGGCGTGCGCGATCCCCATGGGCTTGCCGCGCCATCCGGCATAGCCGCGGAAGAACGACACGAAGCCAACGGGTTGAGCATTGCGCTCCGCCATGAAGGCTTCGAACAAAGGATCGGGACCGAAGCCGTCCGCCTTGATGCGCTCGGCGGAAGTCCAGGGCGTCTGACCGGGCAGGTGATCGTCGATCAGGCCGGCTACGAAGCTGAAGATGGTTTCGGCATCATCGATGACAGCCTTTCGGATGCTGAGATCGAACCTTGCCATGACGGGCTCTAATGCGCCTCGTCCCAGTTCTGCGCCGCGCGCGCTTCCACGGCGAGCGGAACTTTGAGCGACACCGCCGGGAAGGGGGCTTCCGTCATGACGCGGGAGATCACCGGCAGGCTGGCCTCGACCTCGTCGTCCGGGACCTCGAACACCAGCTCGTCGTGCACCTGCAGCAGCATCTGGGCGGAGAGCCGCTCGGCTTTCAGGGCATCCTCCATGCGGATCATGGCCCGGCGGATAATGTCGGCGGCGGTGCCCTGGATCGGCGCGTTGATGGCCTGGCGCTCCACGCCCGCGCGCTCGGAGGGGTTGCTCGAGCGGATCTGCGGATAGTGGCAGACGCGCCCGAAGAGCGTGGTCACGTAGCCCTTGTCGCGGCAGGCCCGCTTCGTCTCGTCGATATAGGTGCGGATGCCCGGGAACCGCTCGAAATACTGCTTGATGAAGGCGGAGGCCTCCTGGTTGCCGATGCCCAGCCGCGTGGCGAGGCCGAAGGCGGAGATGCCGTAGATGATGCCGAAATTGATGGTCTTGGCCTGGCGGCGCAGATCGGGCGTCATCTGGTCGAGGGGGACGCCGAACATGGCGGAGGCGGTCGCCGCGTGAATGTCGACGCCGTTCGCGAACGCCTCCTGCAGCTGCGGGATGTCGGCGATGTGCGCGAGCAGCCGCAGCTCGATCTGGCTGTAGTCGGCCGAGACGATCTTGTAGCCTTCCTGCGCCACGAAGGCCTTGCGGATCTTGCGGCCGGCCTCCGTGCGGATCGGGATGTTCTGCAGGTTGGGGTCTGACGAGGACAGGCGCCCCGTCGTGGTCGAGGCCAGCGAGAACGAGGTGTGCACCCGCTTGGTCTCGGGATGCATGTGCTCCTGCAGCGTGTCGGTATAGGTGGATTTCAGCTTGGAAAGCTGGCGCCATTCGAGAATTTTCGCCGGAAGCTCGTGGCCGGCCTGCGCCAGCTCGTCGAGCAGAGTCGCGGGTGTGGCCCATTGGCCGGAGGGCGTCTTCTTCGCGCCGGGCAGGCCCATCCGGCCGAACAGGATGTCGCCGATCTGCTTCGGCGAGCCGAGCGAAAACTTTTCGCCCGCCATCTCGTGGATCTCGTCCTCGAGGCGCGCCAGGGTCTGGGCGAAATCGCCCGAGAGGCGGCTCAGGATCTGCCGGTCGACGAGAATCCCGCGCATCTCCATGCGCGCGAGCACGTCGACCATCGGGCGCTCCAGCGTCTCGTAGACGGTGGCGCGGCGCTCGGCGACGAGGCGGGGCTTGAGCACCTGCCACAGGCGCAAGGTGACGTCCGCATCCTCCGCCGCGTAGGCGGTGGCCTTCGAGATCTCCACCTTGTCGAAGGTCACCTTGTTCCGGCCCGTGCCGGCCACATCCGAGAAGGAGATCGGCGAGTGGCCGAGATGCCGGCGCGAGAGCTCGTCCATCCCGTGCGAGCCTTTTCCGGCATCGAGCACGTAGGAGATCAGCATCGTGTCGTCGTAGGGCTTGACCTCGATCCGATAGCGCTTGAGCACGATCCAGTCGTATTTCAGGTTCTGCCCGATCTTGAGGACGGAAGGATCCTCCAGCAGCGGACGGATCGCATCGAGCGCATCGTCGAGGGGGATCTGCCCCTTCACGAGCCCGCCGCCGAAGAGGTCGGATTCGTCCTTGTGCTGCAGCGGCACATAGCAGGCTCTTCCCGGCGCCAGCGCGAGCGAGAAGCCCACGAGATCGGCGCGGTTGGCGTCGAGGTCGCTCGTCTCGGTATCGACGGCCACATAGCCCTGCTCGCGGGCCTGGGCCACCCATTCCTTCAGGCGCTCCAGGCTCGTGACGGTCTCGTAAGACGTCACGTCGATGGGAATGGACGAGGCCTCGGTCGCCCGCTTGCCCGCGAGCTGCGAGGGCGTGCCGATCCCCTCCACGGGCTTGCGCAGGGAGGCGGTCTCCGGCAGGTCGAGGCCGGCGAAGGGATCGACCTCGCCCCAGGCGGCGTCGGCCTTGTCGAAGAACGGCACCGCATCGTCCGTGGGCGCCGTCACGCCGGTGCCGTTGCCGGTCCAGCGGATCGCCTCGCCGCCGGGCATCAGGCGCGGGTCGGGCGGGATCGCGGAGGGGTCGGCCTCGTAGAGCTCCGCCACGCGGCGGGTGAGCGTGTTGAACTCCATGGCCTTCAGAAAGCCGATCAGCGTCTTCGGGTCGGGATCCGGCACGCGCAGCTCGTCGAGGGGCACCGGCACGGGCGCCTCGCAGTCGAGGGTCACGAGCTTCTTCGACAGCCGCGCCGATTCCGCATGGGTGAGCAAGGTTTCCCGGCGCTTGGGCTGCTTGATCTCGGCGGCCCGCTCCAGGAGCGTTTCGAGGTCGCCGTATTCCTTGATGAGCTGCGCCGCGGTCTTGAGCCCGATCCCCGGCACCCCCGGCACGTTGTCCGAGGTGTCGCCCATGAGCGCCAGCACGTCGCCGATCTTTTCCGGCGGAATGCCCTCCCACTTCTCCGTGACGGCGGCCTCGTCCAGGTTGCGCTCGGGCCGGTAGCCGGGCTTGCCCTTGGAGCCCGATTCGAAATCGTAGAAGCACACCTTCGGTCCCACGAGCTGCATCAGGTCCTTGTCGGACGAGATGATGAGCACGTCCGCCCCGCGCTCCTTCGCCTGCTGGGTATAGGTGGCGATCAGGTCGTCCGCCTCGTAGCGCTGCAGCTCCACCGGCTCGAGCCCGAAGGCGCGGATCGCCTCGCGCATGATCGGCATCTGCACCTTCAGGTCGTCGGGCGCGTCCGGCCGGTGGCCCTTGTAATCCTCGTAGAGCTCCTTGCGGAACGAGCCCTCGGACTTGTCGAGCACGATGGCCAGATGCGTGGGCTTCAAGCCCGCCGCCCCGTCGCGCATGAACTGCAGGAGCTTGGACACGAAGAGCCGCACGGCCCCCGTGGGCATCCCGTCCGACGAGCGGGAATTGTACTTCTGGTCCTGGTTCATGGACTGGAAGTAGGCCCGGAAGATGAAGGACGAGCCGTCGACGAGGAACACGTGATCGCCGGCTTGGACGGGGCGGGAGGAGGGCATCGGGTCTCGGGGGCTGGTGAGCTATCCAGGGAAGAAATAGCGGCTCCGGGGGCGGATGGCTATGGGGCGGCGCCAGTCCCGGCCCGGCTCACTGTCCCGCTACATTTCACCTCACCTGGGCTTCGGCCTAAGCCCGATACTCGTCTTCCATTTGGCGTCTAACCTAAGGGAAATATTGCGAAATCATAGCATGATGGCCATCATGTGCGGCAGCGCACCTCCGCTTAAGCTTTAAACGCTATATTCTTGCAACATAACGTTGGATCATTTACCAGGGCAGCCAAGCCGCGCCTGGCGTGATTCTGTTGCTGAACGAACTCGAAAAAATGCGGGTTCTGCGGGAGACGAAATATGACCTTCAAATTCTGGAACACCGAAAGTGAAGTCGTCACTGGATCGGGGCTGGACCGCGAGACAGTCGCGTCTCTTCCGAACGGCGGCTATGTGGTCGCTTGGCGGAACAACGAAAAGATCTACTTCCAGATCTATGACGGTGCAGGCCGGAAGGCTTTTGAAACGCCGAAGCTCCTGGTCGAGGACACCCGGCTGCACAACATCGCCGACATCGAGGTCAACCCGGTCGACGGCACCTTTGCGATCGCGTGGAACTCCTCCGTGCGTGGCGACGCGTCTTCCTTCAGCTTCAGCACCCGGGTCTTCGACATCAAGGGCAATCCCATCACGCCTGCCAATCCGCCTCTCGTCTCCAACATCAGCATCGATAACGGGGATGCGCCGGCGATGGCGCGAAACGGCAATGACGGCTACGTCACCGTGTTCCAAAGCGGGGCCAGCAGCGTCAAGCTCGTCGTTCAGAACAACCGCGGCGAAGCGGTCCAGGGAGGGGTATACGATGTCGTGCCGAACTTAGCCGGGGTCGACAACGTCGATGTGGCGGAGCTCGGCGGCGGCAAGTTCCTCGTAAGTTACGCTGCCAGTGGTACGGTTTACACCAAGCTCATAACTCTGGGCCAGCAGGTTCCAGAAAACGGCACCCCTATCGGGAATGGTGGCAGCGATGCCGAAGTGGTCGCCCTCAAGAACGCGCAAGGCGAGCTGACGGGCGCATATTGTGTCACCTTCCGTAACGGCGGAACCGTCCAGACGCATGTTTATAATGCCAGCGGCGTCTATCAAAACACCTATACGATCGATACGCAGGTTCTGGCCCTGGACGACGCCTTTCAGACCGTTGCGCTGACCGGCGGCCGTATCGCGGTTCTCTATAATTCTGCCGTCGGTTCTCCGACGTCGCCGACGGACAACGGCGACATCTTCCTGAAGATCATCGATCCTAGCCTTCCGCCTAGCAATCCCGGAAGCATCGTAACCTATCCGACGGCGATCAATGCCAGGGCTGCGGTTGACGGCTTCGGTCCGCAATATACGCCCACCCTGACTGAGATGAAGGATGGCCGCCTTGCACTCGCCTGGCACGATCCGTCCATGGGGGGAGGAGTAGGGGCCGCCATCTCGACAGTGATCTTCGACCCGCGGACCGCCCCCGTCACTGTAGAGGGATCGGTCTACGGGCAGACCATGGATTTAGGGCACGACGATTATTACGTCGGGACCGAACTCGGCGGCGATATCCTTCGGGGTCGCATCGGCAACGACACGCTCCTGGGCGGCGATGGCAACGATCATCTCAACGGCGGTGTTGGCGCCGACAGCCTCATCGGCGGCAACGGCCAGGATACTGCCAGCTATTGGGATTCAGATGTAGGGGTCGGGGTCTATCTCTGGGATCCGTCAAAGAACACGGGCGATGCGAAGGGCGACACCTATACTACCATCGAGGTGATCGCCGGCTCGGAGGACAAGGACACCGGCGACACCATCGAGGGCGCTATCGGCAATGACATCTTCTACGGAGGCCAGGGCAACGATCTTCTGAAGGGCTTTGGCGGTAACGACACGTTGCAGGGAGCTGAAGGTGCGGACACGCTCTACGGAGGTGCCGGGAATGATTACTTCGATGGCGGCTGGGACTCTGGTGTATTCGGTAGCGAGCGTGACCGCGTTACATATGAATACTCAACCGCCGGCGTCGGAGTTGTCGCCAACCTTGATGACGTAACCAAAAACACCGGAGAGGCTGCCGGCGATTCCTATATCGGCATCGACGATCTGGCTGGAACGCAATGGGATGACATTCTCGTCGGCCTGCATGGCGATAGGCTCAGAGCAACTCAGCACAACCAGCTTTATGGTCGTGAAGGCAACGATACTCTGGTCGGCGGCTGGGGCAATGATACCCTTGATGGCGGCGAAGGCTTCAACTTTGCGTCGTACATCACTGCCGAAGTCGGCGTGAAGGCCTATCTCGACGATAGGCAGAGCAACACCGGCGAGGCGCGCGGTGATGTTTATGTCGCACGTGGAGACGAGGCCACGATCAGAGGTCTGATCGGCTCCAATCACGATGACACTCTTCACGGCAGTAACGAGGATGGCGATACCGGTCACAACGAACTGCGGGGTGGAGGCGGCAACGATGAGCTCAGCGGCCTGAATGGGGACGACACGCTCGATGGCGGTGCTGGTGGAGACAAATTGTTGGGGGGCAACGGCTACGATCTCGCCAGCTATGCCACTTCTACAACCGGTGTGGCGGTGGATCTGCGGACAGGTGGAGCCGGCGATGCTGCGGGCGATACCTTCGACAGCATTGAGGGTCTGATCGGCTCGGCCACCGGCGGTGATGTTCTCACCGGAAACGACAGCGGCAACGTCCTCAGCGGATTGGGCGGCAACGACCTGCTCGTCGGCGGCAAGGGGGCCGATGCCCTGTGGGGCGGGGCCGGCATCGACACGATCAGCTATGCCGGTGCCGCAGGCGCCGTGACGGTCAACCTCGCTACCGGAAAAGGTGGCGGCAGCGATGCGGAGGGCGACACCTACTCCAGCATCGAGAACGCCGTCGGCTCCAACTTCAATGACACCTTCTACGGCAACGACGCGGCCAACACCTTCCAGGGCGGCCTCGGCGACGACACCTACCATGTCGGTGCCGGCGATGCCGTGGTCGAGGCTGCCGGCGGAGGAAACGACAAGGTTGTCACCAATGCGAGCTTCACCCTCGGAGCCGAGGTCGAAGTTCTCGAAGGCACCGGCAGCGGCGCGCTCGTGCTCACCGGCAACGGGCTCAACAACACCATTGTTGGCAATGCGGCCGGTAACTGGATCGACGGCGGTGTCGGGGCCGACACGATGATGGGCGGCGCGGGTGACGACACCTACGTGATCGACAATGCCGGCGACCGGATCTTCGATGATGTCGGCGCCAACACGGTCGTGCTGACGGTGAACTACGATCTGTCGCTGCTGCCGGCTTCGGTGACGAGGGTCACCGTCGCCGAGGGCCTGCCCCTGAACCTGACCGGTACGAACGGTGCCAACGTGCTCATGGGCAACGCGGCCGTGAACACGTTGCGCGGTCTCGGCGGCAACGATACGATTTACGGCAAGGCCGGCAACGACAAGCTCTATGGCGGCACCGGCCGGGATACCTTCATCTTCGACACCCGGCCGAACAAGAGCACGAACGTGGACAAGATCTACGACTTCAAGGCGCGCGACGACAGCTTCTGGCTCGACAACGCGGTGTTCACCAAGCTGGGGCGGGCGGGCTCGGAGGCGCGACCGGTGAAGTTCAAGTCCGACATGTTCGTAACCGGCACCCGCGCCCAGGATCGCGAGGACCGGATCGTCTACGACAAGAAGACCGGCAACCTCTACTACGATGCCGACGGCACCGGCCGCACGGCCCAGGTGAAGATCGCCACCCTCGTCAACAAGACCACCCTCAAGTTCGACGACTTCTTCGTGATCTAAGGAACGGCGACCATTCAGGATCGGGCCGCCCAGTGATGAACCGGGCGGCCTTTTCGTTCACGCCGCCTTCAGCCGCGCGAGGTCGAGATCGAGTTCCCGCAGGGCCTGCATCACCACGCCCTCCGTCAGCAGGTCGATGGAGGATTCCACCACCTGGATCGTGGCGAGCGCGCGCAGCTCAGGGATGGTCTGGGCTTCGAGCGCCGCCTCGAAGGAGGGGCGCAGGAGGTCCATGGCGCGGGTGCCGGGGCCGCAGATCACGATGTGGTCGGGCTCGAGCGTCTGGATCAGGATGCCGACCGCATCGCCCAGCACTTCTCCGGCAGCCTGAAACAGGTTGAGCAGGGCGGGATCGCCCGCCCGGGCCTGGGCGACGATCGCCTCCATCGCCTCCTCGCCCGGCAGCAGCAGGGTGGGGGCGGGGCGGTGGTCGATGAGCTGCGCGTCGCGGTGCAGGGCGTAGTCGGCGAGATAGGCCTCGATGCAGCCGCGGCCGCCGCAGCGGCATTGCGGCCCGCTCCGGCGCAGGCGCACATGGCCGAATTCGGAACCGCCGAAACGCGCGCCGCGGTAGAGTTCGCCCTGGATGAGGAAGCCGAGGCCCACGCCGTCGCCCACCATCAGGCAGGCGGTGCGGCCGGAGCGCAGGTCCGCGTTGCGCTGCGCGATGGCGAAGGCCATGGCGCTGGCGTCGTTCTCCATCAGAACCGGCTGGCCGAGGCGCTCCCGAAGACCGGAGGCCAGCGGCAGGTCGCGGGCGCCGAGCACCGGGCTCCAGGCGACGATGCCGTCGCGGGTATCCACATAGCCCTGGCAGGCGAGGCCGACCGCCCGCACGTTATGGGCGCCGCTCTCCTCGGCGAAAGCGGAGATGCACTGCGCCAGCACGTCCATGAGCTCCTCGGAGCCGAGATTGCGCAGGGGCCGCTCCACGTGGCGGCTCGCCCGGTTGCGCCCGGCGCTGTCCACGAGCCGCAGCTCGATCCGGTTGAAGCCGGTCCAGACCCCGATCACGGAGCCCAGGCTCTCGGCGAAGAACAGGCGCGTCTTGGGCCGGCCGCGGATCAGCCCTCCGGTGGGGTCGGACGTCTCCTCCGTCACCAGGATGCCCTCGTCGAGCAGGCTCGCGGTGAGTTCGGAGACGGAGGCCGGGCTCATGCCGAGATGCTGCCCGATCTCCACCCGCGCGAGGGGACCCTCCCGGCGCAGGGCATCGAGCAGGCGCCGGCGGGCTGTTTCGCGGGAGGAGAGCGGAAGCGTGGTCATGCTCGTAATTTATTCACAGGATGAATAAAACAAATCCCGCTCCCTGCGATATACAACCAAAATATGAGAGAGGGGTGCTTGAAGGCGTAAAATTCTCCGATAATTATTTCCGCGCTCGAAAAATTAAGGCGTGGCAGCTTGAGCCTTGCGCGTGGGGCCTTCCGGGCCGCCACCCTGCCATGAGCATGGCGTCCGCCAGAGGGGCGCCCACCAGGAGGAAACCGATGCTTTCGAAGAAACATGCCCTGATCTCCCTTGCCGCCCTGGCGCTCTCCGCCGGCGCCGCCTTTGCCCAGGGCAAGGGCCCGGTGATCGGCGTCAGCTGGTCCAATTTCCAGGAGGAGCGCTGGAAGACCGACGAGGCTGCGATCAAGGCTGCCGTGGAGAAGGCCGGCGGCACCTATGTCTCCGCCGACGCCCAGTCCTCCCCGGCCAAGCAGCTCACTGACATCGAGAGCCTCATCGCCCGCGGCGCCAAGGCGCTGATCGTGCTGGCCCAGGATGCGGACGCGGTGCGCCCGGCCGTCGAGAAGGCGATCGCCGAGGGCATCGCGGTGGTGGGTTACGACCGCCTCATCGAGATCCCGCAGGCCTTCTATCTCACCTTCGACAACGTGGAGGTCGGGCGCCTGCAGGCCCGCGAGGTGTTCAAGCTGAAGCCCGAGGGCAACTACGTGTTCATCAAGGGCTCGGGCTCGGACCCGAACGCCAACTTCCTGTTCCAGGGCGCGATGGAAGTGCTCAAGCCCGCCATCGACTCCGGCAAGATCAAGAATGTCGGCGAAGCCTATACGGACGGCTGGCTCCCCGCCAATGCGCAGCGGAACATGGAGCAGTTCCTGACCAAGAACAACAACAAGGTCGATGCGGTCGTGGCCGCCAATGACGGCACCGCAGGCGGCGCGATCGCAGCCCTCGCCGCCCAGGGCCTCGCCGGCACCGTGCCGGTTTCCGGCCAGGACGCCGACAAGGCGGCGCTCAACCGCGTGGCGCTCGGCACGCAGACGGTCACCGTCTTCAAGGACGCCCGCGAACTCGGCCGCAACGCGGCGGAAATCGCGGTCCAGCTCGCCGGCGGCAAGAAGCTCAGCGAGATCCAGGGCGCGACGACCTGGAACCAGGGTCCGAAGAAGCAGAACATGACGGCTCTCTTCCTGCGGCCGGTGGCGATCACGAAGGACAACCTCAACGTGGTCATCGACGCGGGCTGGGCCTCGAAGGAGGTCGTCTGCCAGGGCGTGAAGGCCGGCACGGTGAAGGCCTGCAACTGATTGCAGACTGCTGCTTGTTCATCCCCGACGGCATCGTGCCGTCGGGGATGGCGATCTTTTACTGAAATCCTCCATCCGCTTCTTGAGCGTGACGTCATGACCGCACCCGTTGCCACCGCCGCCCCGCCACCGAGCGCCGCGTCGGGCTCGCTCCTGTCGAAGCTCGAGATCGATGTCCGCATGCTCGGCATGCTGGCGGCGCTCGCCGTCATCTGGATCGGCTTCGACCTCCTCTCGGGCGGCGTGTTTCTCACCCCGCGCAACCTCTGGAACCTGTCGGTCCAGACCGCCTCCGTGGCGATCATGGCCACCGGCATGGTGCTCGTGATCGTCACGCGCAACATCGACCTGTCGGTGGGCGCGATCCTCGGCGTCACCGGGATGATCATCGGCGTCGCGCAGGTGCAGTGGCTGCCGGCCTATCTCGGGCTCGAGCACCCGCTGACCGCGCCGGTCGCCGTGCTGCTCGCCATGATCGTGGGCGCCGCCATCGGCCTGTTCCAGGGCTGGCTCATCGCCTATCTCGGCATTCCCTCCTTCATCGTCACCCTCGGCGGCCTGCTGGTGTGGCGCGGCGCGGCCTGGTGGGTCACCACCGGCCAGACCGTCGCGCCGATGGATACGCGCTTCAAGGCCTTCGGCGGCGGCTTCGAAGGCGCGCTCGGGGCCACCGCCACCTGGGTCATCGCGGCGGTGGCCTGCGGCCTGATCGTCGTGGCTCTCGGCTTCGCGCGCCGCCGGCGCCTGCGCTTCGGATTCCCGGTGCGCCCCGGCTGGGCCGATGCGGTGATCGCGGCCGTTGCCTGCGGTGCGGTGCTCGCGGCCGCGGCGATCGCCAACGCCTATCCGCTGCCGGCCGGCTCGGCCCGCCGCTGGGCCGAGGCCAACGGCATTGCCTGGCCCGAGGGAGGCCTGTTCATCCCGCACGGCATCGCGCTTCCCGTTCTGATCGCCGTGCTGGTCGGCCTGGTCATGACCTTCATCGCCACGCGCCGGCGCTTCGGCCGCTACGTGTTCGCCATCGGCGGCAATCCGGAGGCGGCGGAGCTGTCGGGCATCAACACCCGCTGGACGTTGATGAAGGTGTTTGGCCTCATGGGCCTGCTCTGCGGCATCTCGGCCTGCATCTCGACGGCGCGCCTGAATGCGGCCACCAACGCGGCCGGCACCCTCGACGAGCTCTACGTGATCGCCTCGGCGGTGATCGGCGGCACCTCGCTCGCCGGCGGCGTCGGCACCATCGCCGGCGCGATGCTCGGCGCCCTCGTGATGCAGTCGCTGCAATCGGGCATGGTGCTGCTGGGAGTCGACACGCCGCTGCAGAACATCGTCGTCGGCGCGGTGCTCGTCCTGGCGGTGTGGGTCGACAGCCTCTATCGCCGTCGCATCAAGTAGGGAGAGGCATCATGCCAACCAACGGAACGACGCCTCTCGTCGAGATGCGCAATATCTCCATCGCCTTCGGCGGCATCAAGGCCGTGGACGGCGTGTCGGTCGATCTCCGCCCCGGCGAGGTGGTCGGGCTGCTCGGCCACAACGGCGCCGGCAAGTCGACGCTGATCAAGATCCTCTCCGGAGCCTACAGGCCGGATGCGGGCGAGATCTACGTGAACGGCGAGAAGGCCGACATCGCCTCGCCCCGCGACGCCAAGCGCTACGGCATCGAGACGATCTACCAGACGCTCGCGCTTGCCGACAACATCGACGCTGCGGGCAACATCTTCCTCGGCCGCGAGGTGCTGACCCCCTACGGCACCCTCGACGACGCAACGATGGAGTCGGAAACACGCAAGGTCATGGCGCGGCTCAATCCGCATTTCCGGCGGTTCAAGGAACCCGTGAAAGCGCTCTCCGGCGGTCAGCGTCAGTCGGTGGCGATCGCGCGCGCGATCTACTTCAACGCCCGCGTGCTCATCATGGACGAGCCCACCGCGGCGCTCGGCCCCGCCGAGACCCAGCAGGTCGCCGATCTCGTGCTGCAGCTGAAGAAGGAGGGCATCGGCATCTTCCTCATCAGCCACGACATCCACGACGTGTTCGGCCTCGCCGACCGGGTGAGCGTGATGAAGAACGGCAAGCTCGTCGGCTCTGCCAACGTGCAGGACGTCACGCAGGACGAGGTGCTCGGCATGATCATCCTCGGGAAATGCCCGCCGGGCGCCACGCCGGGGCCGGGGGCTAGCTAACAGTGAGCGTCATCCCGGACGGCGTGAGCCGATCCGGGATCGGGTGCCTGATAAGGCGCTATTCTCGCCCCATCCCGGGTTCTGCTGCGCAACCCCGGGATGACTGCAGTTTTACTGGAACGATGTGAGAAGATTCATGACCCAGACCGTCTACGGCTCCCTCAAAGGCAAGTCCGTTCTCATCACCGGAGGCGCCAGCGGCATCGGCGAGAGCATCGCGCGTTCGTTCCATGCTCAGGGGAGCAAGGTCGCCATCCTCGACTACAATGCCGAGGCCGGACAGGCTCTGGCCAAGGAGCTCGGCGAGCGCGTGCATTTCGAGCACAACGACGTGCGCGACATCCCGGCGCTCCAGGCGGCGATCCGGCGCGCCAGCGATGCCATCGGGCCGATCACGATCCTCGTCAACAATGCGGCGCGCGACGACCGCCACACCATCGATCAGGTGACGCCGGAATACTGGCGCGAGCGCTTCGCCACCAATCTCGACCACCAGTTCTTCGCGGCCCAGGCGGTTCTGCCGGATATGGAGAAGGCGGGCGGCGGGTCGATCATCAACATGGGCTCCACGAGCTACATGGTGAGCGACGATTCCTTTGCGGCCTACAAGACCGCGAAATCCGCCGTGGTCGGCCTCACCCGCGCGCTGGCGCGGGAACTCGGCGACAGGAACATCCGCGTCAACTGCGTGGTGCCGGGCTGGATCATGACCCAGCGCCAGATCGACCTGTGGCTCACGCCGGAGGGCGAGAAGGAACTGCTCAAGCGCCAATGCGTGAAGCGCAAGCTCGTGCCGCAGGACATCGCCAACTTCACGCTGTTCTTAGGAGCAGACGATTCCAGCGCCATGTCGGCGCAGACCTATCTTGTGGACGGCGGGTGGGTTTGAGGCCAGACATTCGCGTCATCCCGGACGGAGCGCAGCGAAGATCCGGGATCGCAAGCAGGATGAGGCACACCCCTTGTCGTACGATCCCGGGTTCTGCTGCGCAGCCCCGGGATGATTGCTTGAGCTCATGCCCTCGACCCGGCGCCGACGACGGGCGCAGCATCCTCGATCTTTTCGTTCTTCTCGGTCACCGTCTTCATAGTGTCCTGCCGCACGACGAGGCACAGGATCACCAGCGGGATGGCGATGGCGGCCGTGCCGGTGAAGAGAACGGGATAGCCGTAAGCCTCCACCACTGCGCCTGATGCGCCGCCGATGAGCTTGCCCGGCAAGGCATAAAGCGAACTCAGGAGTGCGTATTGCGTGGCGGCAAAGCCGGGGGAGGTCAGCCCTGACATGTAGGCGACGAGCGCTGCGCCCGCGAAGCCGCCGGCGAAGTTGTCGACGCTGATGGAGAGCGTCAGGTTCCAAAGCGTTGCGTTGCCGGAAGCCAGCCATGAGAACATCAGGTTCGACCCGGCGGCAATCACCGCGCCGATGAGCACGGTCCACCACAGGCCGATGCGTGTGAGTGCCAAGCCGCCCGCGAAGGCCCCGATGATGCCGATCCAAACGCCGTAAAGCTTCGACACGTTGGCGATGTCGGCCTTGCTGAAACCGAGGTCGATGTAGAGCGGGTTGGCCATGATGCCCCCGGCGTAATCGGGGATGCGGTAGCAGGCGATGAGCGCAAGGATCGGGATCAGCATCAGCCCCTTGCGCCGGAACAGATCGGCCAGCGGCTCTACGATGGCCTTAGCGAAGGGAAGGTGTTGCCGGGCCGGACCTTCGTCGATCCGGGGCGCGAGCATGGTGCCGATCAGGCCCACGCCCATAAGAGCGGCCATGGCGAGATAGGCGCTGTGCCAATTGACGAATTCGGCAATGTACAGCGCTCCCGCGCCGGCCGTGATGAGAGCGAGCCGATAGCCGAGCAGCAAAGCTGCGGCCATCATGCCTTGACGTTCTGTCGTGGTTGCATCGATGCGCCATCCGTCGATGACGACGTCCTGGGTCGCGGAGGCAAAGGCGACGAGAACCGCGAAGATGATGGTGAAGGGCAGACCGGCCTGCGGGTTTGTGGAGGCCATGCCGATCAGCCCGGCCGCGACCCCGAGCTGCGACAGGGCCATCCAGCCACGGCGGCGTCCCAGCAGCCGAGAGAGCACCGGCACGTCGTAGCGGTCGACAAAGGGAGCCCAGAGGAATTTCAGCGAATAGGCCAGCGCCACCCAACTCATCAGCCCGATCGCCGTCAGCGAGATCCCTGCCTCCCGAAGCCAGGTGGACAGGGTGCTGAAGACCAGCAGGAAAGGCAGGCCCGAAGAAAACCCCAAGGGCAGCATGAGCGCGATGCGCCCGTCGGTCAGGACGTCGCGGAGGGACAATCGGCGTTTTACGGTGGCAGCCATGAAATCATCTTGCGTTCGATCGAGGCCGCCACATTGGCACAGGGCGGTGCCGGTAGACAATCAGACCCCGCCCTCGTCCTTCTCGACGGCCCTGTACAGCTTGGCCAGAAAGGTCTCGAGGGCTTCCTCGGGCGGACAGTCCCGCTCCATCAGCACCTGCAGGCCCCATTGTTCCAGAACGGCCTGCTCGACGGGGTTGGCGCGCAGCATGAAGACGTAGGATTGCGGCCGGTCCCGCTCGTAGCCGGAGCCGGCCCAGGTCTTCCAGAGCCGGTGCATGAGAAAGCGGATGTTGAGGTCCGTCATGCTGTAGCCGATGAACAGGATGGTCTTCCCCAGCGAGTCCGAGCGGAACTTGATGTCGAGGGGCGATTCGAAGGACAGACGCTCCAGATAGTCGGTCTCCGCGATGACGATGGAGCCGTCGTCGTCGAAATCGCCGTGGTATTTCACGATCTGCGGCACGCCCTCGCGGATGCGGGCGATATCCTTGGCATTGACGATCTTCACGTAGTCCTTGCCGTGGAGGTCGTAGGCGGTCTCAAGGTTGCGGTCGAAGTTCGTGGTGTAGAGAATCGGAAAGTCGAGCTTGCAGATGAGCTCGTGGACGCGGGACTTCTTCAGGGTGTCCTCGGGAATGGTCCAGTTCCGGTCCATCCAGCTGCGCAGGGGGCCGATGCTGCCCTGCTTGAGCCGGTAGAACTCGGCCAGCGTCAGATAGTTGAGGTCCGTGCCCTTGAAGTCGGAAAGGTCGATCTTCAGCTCGGCTGCGATATGCTCGATCAAGGTGCTCCAGGAGGGCAGGCCGACGGTCATGGACACGCCGGCCCCGGCGAACAGGATCGCCTGCTTCTTCCTGATGGCGGCAACCAGGTCTTCCAGCACGGCAACTCTCCTTGCACTGTCCTGCCCTTAACGCGCGAACCGGCCCGCAAGCTTCACCATGAGGGAAGGGATAACTTGAGGGTTTTGCGTGTTGTCGTAGGGTAAGGTGGGCGAACAGGAGAGTGCAGGACGTGGCAGGCTATCGGATCACCCAGGTCGAAACCCTCTACGAGGGCTGGCGCAGGCTTCTCAAGCTGACGGTCGAGATGCCGGATGGGCGCACCATGGCCCGGGAGGTCCTCAACAGCGCCGATGCGGCCGCGGTGCTGCCCTACGATCCGGAAGCCCGCAAGGTCATCCTGATCCGGCAGTTCCGCGCGCCGGTCATGCATGTGGAGCGGCGCCAGGGTTTCCTGGAAGCGGTAGCGGGCCTGCTCGACGAGGACGAGCCGGAGGCCTGCGCCCGCCGCGAGGCCATGGAGGAGGCGGGCCTTCGGATCCGGACCCTGGAGCGGGTGGGGACAGCCTGGTCCGCCCCCGGGATCACCACGGAGCGGCTGCACCTGTTTCTCGCCCCCTACTCGGCCGCCGACCGGGTCGGGGAGGGCGGCGGGCTCGCGGACGAGCACGAGGAGATCGAGGTGCTGGAGATCGGCATCGACGAGCTGACGCGCCTCATGGCTGAGGGCGCCATTGCCGACATGAAGACCCTGGTGCTGATCCAGGCCCTGCAGCTCCGGCACCCGGAGCTGTTCGGGAAATAACCGTGGCGCGCGTCCGACGCGACTGTTTCCCGTGAAACAGTCGCGCTGCCCCGTTCGGTCAGTAGATCACGACCGAGCGGATCGACTTGCCCTCGTGCATCAGATCGAAGGCGGTGTTGATCTCGTCGAGCGGCATGGTGTGGGTGATCAGGTCGTCGATGTTGATCTTGCCCTCCATGTACCAGTCGACGATCTTGGGCACGTCCGTGCGCCCGCGCGCGCCGCCGAAGGCCGTTCCCTTCCACACGCGGCCGGTGACGAGCTGGAACGGGCGCGTCGCGATTTCCTTGCCCGCCTCCGCCACGCCGATGATGATGCTCTCGCCCCAGCCGCGGTGGCAGCATTCGAGCGCCTGGCGCATCACGTTGACGTTGCCGGTGGCGTCGAAGGAGAAGTCCGCACCGCCGCCGGTGAGATCGATGATCGCCTGCACCACCTTGTCGGTGCCGACTTCGCTTGGATTGATGAAGTCGGTCATGCCGAATTTTTCCGCCATCGTGCGCTTGGCCGGGTTGATGTCGACGCCGATGATCCTGTCGGCGCCGACCAGGCGGGCTCCCTGGATCACGTTGAGGCCGATGCCGCCGAGGCCGAAGACAACCACGTTGGCGCCGGGCCAGACCTTGGCGGTGTAGATCACCGCGCCGATGCCCGTGGTGACGCCGCAGCCGATGTAGCAGATCTTGTCGAAGGGCGCGTCCTCGCGCACCTTGGCGAGCGCGATCTCCGGCAGCACGGTGAAGTTGGAAAAGGTCGAGCAGCCCATGTAGTGGAACACCGTCTCGCCGTCGCAGCGGAAGCGGCTCGTGCCGTCGGGCATGAGACCCTGCCCCTGCGTGGCGCGGATGGCGGTGCAGAGATTGGTGCGGCGCGACAGGCAGGATTTGCAGTTGCGGCACTCGGGCGTGTAGAGCGGGATCACGTGATCGCCGGGCTTGAGGGTGGTGACGCCGGGGCCGACCTCGCGCACGATGCCCGCGCCCTCATGGCCCAGGATCGCCGGGAACTTGCCTTCGGAATCGAGGCCCGAAAGCGTATAGGCGTCCGTGTGGCACACGCCCGTCGCCATCACCTCCACGAGCACCTCGCCGGCCTTGGGGCCCTCGATGCGGATGGTCTCGATGGTGAGCGGCTTGCCAGCCCCCCACGCCACGGCGGCCCTGGTCTCCATGCCCGTATCCTCGCTTGGCTTCGATGGGAGGCTATGTGAAGCCGGGTCCTGCAAGGTCAAGGGAAGCGGCCGGCCCTCGCGTCTTCCCAGCGCCGCCGCAAGAGCCTATGTCTGGGGCCGACAGCAGGAAGGATCTCAGAGTGCCCAACGTCCGCGCCGCCATCATTCCCGTGACGCCGTTCCAGCAGAACTGCACCCTGCTCTGGTGCGAGAAGACCGGGAAGGCCGCCGTGATCGACCCCGGCGGCGACCTCGACCGCATCCGCGATGCCATTGCGCAGAGCGGCGCTGCCGTCGAAAAGATCATTCTCACCCATGGCCATATCGACCATGCGGCCGGTGCGGCGGAGCTGCGCGAGGAACTCGGGGTCGCCATCGAGGGGCCGCATCAAGCGGACGACTTCCTGCTCAAGCGCCTGGCCGAGCAGGGCCAGGCCTACGGCATCCCGGCGCGCCCCGTCACCCCGGACCGCTGGCTGAACGAGGGCCATACCGTCACGGTCGGAGATCTCGTCCTCGACGTGCTGCACTGCCCCGGCCATTCGCCAGGCAGTGTCGTGCTGGTGTCGAAGGCCGAGCGTTTCGCCATCGTGGGCGACGTAATCTTCCAGGGTTCCGTCGGGCGCGTGGATCTTCCCGGCGGCGACGGCAAGGCGCTGATCCGCTCGATCAAGGACAAGCTCCTGCCCCTCGGCGACGACATCGCCTTCATCTGCGGCCACGGTCCCATGAGCACCATCGGCCAGGAGCGGCAGACCAATCCGTTCCTGCTGGGTGAGGGGCTGCTCTGAACGCGGGGAATGGCACTCAAGCCGCAAAGCAAAACGGCCCGGGATCGCTCCCGGGCCGTTCTCGTCTGCCCCTACGGCTTTTCGAGTTTTATTCCGCAGCCTGGATCAGCACCGCGCCCTTGAGACCCATGCGGTCGGCCACGCCGAGGCCATAGGCCTTGTCGGCGAGGTAGAAGTGCACGACCTGGCGGCGCACGATCTCCTCCGGCACCCCCTGCATCGCCTCCGCGATGTTGTCCATGAGCCGGTTCTGCTCCTCCGGAGTCATGAGGCGGAAGAGATTGCCGGGCTGGGTGTAGTCGTCGTTGCCGGCGCGGTGGTCGTAGCGGTCGGCATCGCCCGAGATCTTGAGCGGCGGCTCCGCGGCGCGGGGCGTCTGCACCGGGCCGTTGAAGGAATTGGGCTCGTAATAGGCATTGCCCCGGTTCGGGATGTCGAACAGCATCGCCCCGTCGGCATGGTAATGGTGCACCGGGCAGCGCGGCCGATTGACGGGCAGCGCCTCGTAATGGGTGCCGACCCGGTAGCGGTGCGCATCCGCATAGGCGAAGATGCGGCCCTGGAGCATCTTGTCCGGCGAGAAGCCGATGCCGGGCACGATGTTCGACGGCGAGAACGAGGACTGCTCAACTTCCGCGAAATAATGCTGGGCATTGCGGTTGAGCTCGAGGATGCCGACCTCGATCAGCGGGTAATCCGCGTGGGGCCACACCTTGGTGACGTCGAACGGGTTGTAGGAGGTTTTCTCCGCATCCGTCTCGGGCATGATCTGGACGCAGAATTTCCAACGCGGGAAGTCTCCCTTCTCGATGGCTTCGTAGAGATCGCGCTGGGCGCTCTCGCGGTCCTTGGCGATCACCGCCTCGGCCTCGCGATTCGTCCAGGTTCTGATGCCCTGCAGGGACTTGAAGTGGAACTTCACCCAGAAGCGCTCATTCGCCTCGTTGATGAACGAGTAGGTATGAGAGCCGAAGCCGTGCATGAAGCGGTAGCCCTGCGGCAGGCCCCGGTCCGAGAACAGGATCGTCACCTGATGCAGGGTCTCGGGGCTGAGCGACCAGAAGTCCCACATGGCGGTGGGCGAGCGCAGGTTCGTGGCGGGATGACGCTTCTGCGTGCGGATGAAGTCGGGGAACTTCAGCGGATCGCGGATGAAGAACACCGGCGTGTTGTTGCCGACGATGTCCCAGTTGCCTTCTTCCGTATAGACCTTCAACGCGAAACCGCGCACGTCGCGCTCGGCATCGGCCGCGCCGCGCTCGCCGGCAACGGTGGAGAAGCGAAGAAACACTTCGGTCTGCTTGCCGATGTCGGAGAAGACCTTGGCCTTCGAATATTTCGTGATGTCGTTGGTAATGGTCAGCGTGCCGTAGGCGGCCGAACCCTTCGCATGCACCACGCGCTCGGGGATGCGCTCCCGGTTCTGGTGCGCGAGCTTCTCGATCAGCTGATAGTCCTGAAGCAGCAGCGGACCGCGGGCGCCGGCCGACAGGCTGTTCTGGTTGTCGGCGATCGGCGCACCGGCCGTCGTGGTCATGGTGGTTTTCGTCATGGTCGTCCTCTTTGAGTGGGCGCACCATGCCGGGACAGGCCGATAAGATCCAATTGTATTGATTATAAGGACCGATCAGATAATCTTATCAATCCATGATCACGCTTCGACAGCTACGCTATTTCGAAACCCTCGCGCGCACCCGTCACTTCGGCATGGCGGCCGATCAATGCGCCGTGACGCAGCCGGCCCTGTCCATGCAGATCAAGGAGCTGGAGCGCGAACTCGGCGTGGAGTTGGTCGAGCGCCGGGGCAGCGCCGTCGCGATCACGCCCGTCGGCCAGGAGATCGCGGCGCGGGCGGAAGCCATCCTGAACCAGGTGCGCGAGCTCTCCGATTATGCGCGCCAGCATCAGGGCGTCCTCACCGGGACCTTGCGCCTCGGGATCATCCCGTCGATCGCTCCCTACCTTCTGCCCGACATCCTGACCCAGGTGGGCAAGCACTATCCCCAGCTCGACCTGCAGATCCGGGAGAGCCAGACAAATGCCCTCGTCGAGGAGCTCGTTCGCGGCGAGCTCGATGCGGTGCTGCTCGCCCTGCCGGTTCAGCAGCCGCAGCTCGAAACCATGCCGCTTTTCGAGGATCGTTTTCTCGTCGCCGTGCAGAGCCGGGCGGCGCAGGACTGGAGGGGCGGCGATCTGCGCGTCCGCATCGGACAGGAGCGCCTGCTGCTCCTGGAAGAGGGCCATTGCCTGCGCGACCAGGCGCTTCAGTTCTGCCAGATCGCCAACATGCAGGCGCGCAAGGCGCTCGGCGCCGCTTCGCTGACCACCATCATGCAGATGGTGGCCGCAGGTCACGGCATCACCCTGCTTCCCGAATTGTGCGCGAAGACGGAGGTCGACCGCCGGCGCGTGGCCCTGATCCCGTTCCCCGATGATCCGCCCATGCGCCTTGTCGGCCTGGCGTGGCGGCGCACCTCGACCCGCAAGAGCGATTTTCTCGCTCTCGGCACCCTGATCGGCTCGCTCAAGGGTGACGATCCGGATTCCGCACCGTAGGAAAGTCGGTAAATTCTCCAGCCATGGACCAGCCCTCTATGATCACGCCCGACATTCCCGCCGCCATCGGCAACACACCCCTGATCAAGCTGCGCCGCGCCTCCGAGCTCACCGGCTGCACGATCCTCGGCAAGGCCGAGTTCATGAATCCCGGGCAGTCGGTGAAGGACCGCGCGGCCCTGTTCATCATCCGGGACGCGGTGAAGCGCGGCGCGCTGCGACCGGGCGGCGTCATCGTCGAGGGCACGGCCGGCAACACGGGCATCGGCCTCGCGCTCGTCGCCAATGCGATGGGCTTCAGGACCGTGATCGTGATTCCCGAAACGCAGAGCGAGGAGAAGAAGAGCATGCTGCGGCTCGCAGGCGCCGAGCTCATCGAGGTGCCGGCGGTGCCCTACGCCAATCCCAACAACTATGTGAAGGTCTCAGGCCGCTTGGCCGAGCGCCTGGCCGCGACCGAGCCCAACGGCGCGATCTGGGCCAACCAGTTCGACAACCTGGCGAACCGGCAGGCGCATATCGAAACGACCGGGCCTGAAATCTGGGAGCAGACGAGCGGAAAAATCGATGCCTTCATCTGCGCTGTCGGCACGGGCGGCACGCTTGCCGGCGTCGGTGCGGCGTTGAAGAAGCGCAATCCACGCATTGCCGTCGCCCTGGCCGACCCGATGGGCTCGGCCATCGCCAGCTGGGTGACGACGGGCGAGCTGAAAGCCGCCGGCTCGTCGATCACCGAGGGAATCGGGCAGGGGCGTGTCACGAAGAACCTGGAAGGCGCCGTCATCGACGCGGCCTTTCAGATCCCGGACGAGGAGGCGCTGCCGGTGATCTTCGACCTTCTCGAACACGAGGGCCTCTGCCTCGGCGGCTCGTCCGGCATCAACGTGGCCGGCGCCATTCAGCTCGGGAAACATCTCGGCCCGGGGCACACCATCGTGACCGTGCTGTGCGATTACGGCACACGCTATCAGTCCAAGCTGTTCAATCCGGAGTTCCTGCGGTCCAGGAACCTGCCCGTTCCGGCATGGCTCGAACGCAGAAGCGCCATCGATCCGGGTCTGGTGTAGCGCAGGAACGTTTCAGATCCCCATGCGCTGCGCCGCGCCGGAACGAACCGGACGCGGCGCAGCGTCGTCATGCGGCGGAGGATGTTCCCGTCTCGGCGTTTGTTGCCGTCGAACCCGCCGTGTCGTCAGGCCGTTGCGGGTGAGGCCGGGTCAGATTGGCAGGAGACCGGCCATGCGAGGCTGCCGCCGCGGGAGCCTTCGCATGAAGCGAGTGGAGGTCGGCCTGGATGCTGTCGATGAGATCGACGAGCCAGGTCTCTCCGCCCTCGACGCGCTCGCGCAAGGCCGATTTTGCGATGTCGAGCTTCGCCGAGACCTCCATGGTGTTGCGCGAGGGAAGGTCGCCGAAGTCGCGCTCGATGGCAGCGAGCTCGCGCAGCAGCTCCTCGCGCAGCGAACGTTGTTCGTCGGCCATGATCAGCGGCGAGTTCAGCATGCCGCGCAGGGCAGCCCATCGCAGACCGAGAGCGCTGACCGATTGCGTTCCGTCGAGTCCTGACAGGTTGGTTGATTCAGCCACGATGATGTCCTTTTCGGCAAGAGCTTCGGAATCGAGCCTTCGCAGAAAGGAGCATGCTTGTGGCGTGAATCGGGCAGAGGCCGGCAAAAAGCTGCGCGGCCTCGCGCGCTTTCGCGCATAGTTACCAAATTCAGGCGACAAAGAAATACAGTGTCAGTGCGGCCCCCACCGCGATCACGAGCCAGCGGATCACGCCTGCCGGCAGGCGCCGCCCGAAGACGACGCCGAGATAGCCGCCGATCACCGAGGCCGCGCCGACGATGAGCGTCTCGGGCCAGCTCACGAGCCCTTTCGCGATGAACAGGACGACCGCGATGAGCTGGATCAGCGTCGAGCAGAGATGCTTGGCGGAGTTGATCAGGTGGAAGTCGTCGCCCTCCGTGATCGCGAGCGCGGCCAGCATGACGATGCCCATGCCTGCGCCGAAGAAGCCGCCATAAACCGCGACGCCCAGCATGAAGGCGAGACCGGCCGCCCAGGCCCTGGCGGAGGGGTGCTTGCCCTCCTGCTTGCCGATGGTGCGCGCGAGCGCCACGATCTTCGGGCTTGCGGCGAAGAGAAGGGTGGCGAACAGCAGCAGCCACGGCACGAGCTGCCGGAAGGCATCGTTGTTGGTGACGGTGAGGATGTAGGCGCCGCCCAGGCCCCCGATGAGGCTGACGATCCCCAGCGCCGCGAAGCGGCGGATGTTGGCGGCGAGCTCCCGCCGGTAGGCCCAGGCGCTCGACAGATTGGCCGGCGTGACGGCGACCGCGCTGGTGGCATTGGCGACCACGGGCGGGAGTCCGGCGGCGAGGAGGGCGGAGAAGGTGAAGAAGGTGCCGCCGCCCGCAATGGCGTTGACGAGGCCGGCCGCCAGGCCCGAGGCGGCGAGCAGCGCCGCAGTGGAAAAGTCCATGATCGATCAGTCTGGTGATGATGAAAGCGGATGGGTTCCGGCAGGCGATAGCATGACTGCGCCGCCAGGGCCTATGAGGCTATTGTATAGCGGGAGGACGGACCTCAGGCGAGCCCGTTCCCGGTCATCGCCCGCGGCGGGATCAGGCAGAGGAGATCTGCTTGTAGAACACGGTGGTGTCGCAGAGCCCGCCCTTCGGCCAGAGCGCGTAGTTCGGGATCACGCCGGACCTGATCCAGCCGATGCGCTCGTAGAGACGCTCGGCGTCTCCGCCGGTCACCGTGTCGAGCACGAGCACGGTCTTTCCCGCCGCGCGAGCCGCTTCCTCCGCCGCCCGCATCAGGGCGGCCCCGATCCCGCGCTTCCTCGCCCCGCTGTGGACGAGCATCTTGGCGATGTCGGCCCGGTGGGGCTGGTTCTCGGGCTGCTTGAGCACGACCTGCACGGTGCCGACGATCCGGCCGTTCGCATCATCCAGGGCGGCAAGCACGATCCGCTCTCCAGCCGCAGCGTCCTCGGCCACTCCCCGCCAGAAAGCGTCCGCCCGCTCCCGGGTGAGGGGCGACATGAAGCTCACCGAGGCGCCGCCCTCGACGCAGTCGATGAGCACGGCGGAAAGATCGCCGATCCGCTCCATGGCCTCGTGCGGGGTGAGCGGGCGGATGGTCACGGAATCGGTCATGAGATGTTTCAGCTTTTGGCGCCGGTGGGGCCTGCCCGTCCGTCGGTGGCGAGGGCCACCAGGTAGCGGGCCGGTTCCCCGGCGAGGTTGCGGAAGACGGTCGGGCGATCGAGGCGCATGGACAGGCAGTCCCCCGCGGCCAGCCGGTAGGTCTCGTCGCCGAGGGTGAGCTCGATGCCGCCCTCGACGATCCAGATCTGCTGATGGACCATAGCGGCACGGTGCCCCGTGTCGTAGGCGACGCGCGCGCCGGGCGGGAGGATCACCTCGACCAGCTCGATCGGGGAAGGAAAGCCGGGAGCCGAGAGGTTGCGGCGCAGATAGCCGCTTTCCGGGTCGCGCCAGACGGGCTGGCTCTCCCGTCGCGCCAGGGGGGAGGCGTCGGCGCCTTCCCTGGCCGCAAAGAGCGAAGCCAGCGTCACGCCCAGGCCCGCCGCAAGCTTGTCGAGCACGGCGGCCGTGGGGCTGCTCTCGCCCCGCTCGATCAGGGAGATCATCGAGCGGCTCACGCCGGTGCGCTCGGCCAGGCCGTCGAGGCTCAGCCCGCTCCCGGAGCGCAGCTCCCGCAGGCGCGCCGACAGGTGGGCGGTGATGCTCGACGGAGTATCCATGAAAATATACTATTTATCCAGTATATTGGAGTCAAGCCTCGATGGGCCTGCGGGGGCGTCAATCTTCCGTTCACCGGAGACTGGCACAAAGCGGGGCCGGAACTTAAGGCTGCGGTTTGCTGTGGATCACGCCGGGGCCCTCCATTGCCCTCAGCGCGCCAAAGGAAGATTTTGAAGGCATGTCGAACGTGATCCCCCTCGCTCCGCGCCTGAAGCCAGGACGCGCCTCGACCGCCGACGCGGAGGAGCGGGCAGCCTTGGCCGCCGAGCTCATCGACCTGATCGAGCGGGTGCGCGAGCTGACGGAGCATGTGGCCGGCCTTCCCGGGCCAGCCCTGCAGGTCCAGCAGACGGCCCAGCATCTGCTCGATGCCGGCACGGCCCTGGAGCGGGCCGTGGATTCGCTGACCGAAGGCGGCGAGTGGGTGCCGTTCTAAAGCGCCCCATCCATCGGCTTACTTGAGCGCATCCAGCCGCTCCCCGGCCTGAGCAAGGCCCAGAGCCTGTGCCCTGGCGTAGAACTCGCGCGCCTTGCCGGTGTCGCCGCGCAACCCGAGCGCGCCCAGCCGCGACAGGGCATTCGGGTCGAAGGTCTCGGCCAGAAGGAAGGCGGCGCGGGCATGGCCGCTCGCCAGGGCGCGTTCCAGAAGGAGGCGCGCGCCGCTCACGTCGCCCTTGCTTAGAAGCTCCTCGGCACGGGCCACGAGGCGGTCGTCGGCCTTTGGCGGCTCGGCCGCGGGCTCAGGCCGCGGGGCGGCGGCCTGGATCTCCGTCTTCGGCCGCTCGGGCGCGAGCGGCAGCGGGTCGATCCCGGAGGGCAGGAACGCCACCACGACCGATCCGGTCTCCTGCCGCGGCAGGGCGGGAGGGGTCTCCCGAGGCGCAGGCCTGCGCTCCTCGGACGCAGACCTCGCCTCGACCGGCCCTGCGGCTGCCGCTGGCCCGGAGGGTGCTGCGTCGGGCGGGGGGAAGGACGGTTCGTTGCCTGCTGCGGCAAGACGCAGCATCACCGGTGTCGGGCCCGCCTGCCGGAGAGCCTGCGCGGCGCGCAGCTCCTCTCCCGTCTGGGCAAGCTCCTGCGCCAGGGCATCGCCGCGCATCTGGGCCCGGGCCAAGGCCCGCTCCAGCTCCGAGGCCTGGGCAGCCTGCGTGTCTCGCGCGTTACGGAGATCCTGCAGCTCCCGTTGCAGGCCTGTCAGCTGGCGCATGGCGTCGGCGCCCCGTTCCCGCTCCTGCTGCAGGAGAGCCTCCATGTCGGCGCCGCGCGCGGCGGAGGCCGTGCTCTGGCCCTTGGCTTCCTGCAGGGCGCGGTACTCGCCGTAGAGCTTCTGCAGCTCCCGTTCCGCCACGGCGGCCCGGTCCTGCTCCCGCTGCAGCGCCTGACGCATCTCGGAGACGAGAAGGGCCTTGGCCTGCGTTTCGGTCTCGAACCGCGCAGCAAGCATGTTGTGGTCCTGCATGAGGGTGGCGAGCGTCTGCGAGACCATGCTGCCGAGGGACTGCTCGCGCTCCAGGGCCTCCTGCAGGGCAGCAAGGTTGTGAGATGTCGTCTCCGGCAGAACCGGGCAGGCCTGAGCCGCCGAAGACGAAGCGGGCGCCGGGGTCGGCGGGAGGGCGCTCTGGATGCCGAGGTCCTGCAGGGTCCCGAGCAGGCCGGGATCGTTCAGGTAGTCGCTGAGGGCAATGGCAAGGGTGCCGACTTCGATGGCCGTGTTGAGAATGGTCTCGGCCGCTTTCATGTCCCCCCGCCGCATGGCCGCTTCGAGGTGGGCCGCAAGCTGCTTGCGGTTCGGGGAGGTGAGGAGAAGCGGCAGGAGCCCCCGCAGGTCGTTCCTGTCGGCCGCGGCGGTCGCAGGGCCGCCTTGCGCTGCGGGACCGAAGCCTTTGGGAGAGGAGGTCTCGGCGCCGGCAGGGCCGAGGAGCGCCAGGCCGAGAAGGGTGGCCGCCACGGTTTCCGTGGTGAGGTGCTTCAAAGCGGATGGTCGATGCCCAATCATGTCGGACCTCCTTCCGAAGGGCCAAAGGCTGGGAGGGCCTTTGGCTTTGGTCCTGTCTCGGGTTCTTGGTCTTGAAGGCTCAATCAATCCTGTCTGGCGCTACGCCGCAGGGCTCTCTGCCGGTCGCTCTGCCAGGCGAGGAACTCCCTGAACAGCACCTCGCGCTGCTCGGCCGAGACATTGATGCCCCGGTCCTTGATGAAGGTCTCGAAGCTCTGGACCTGGGGCGCCGGCCTGCTGGCCGCGGCGGCGCGGTCGAGCCAGTCCTGAGCCGGCCTCACACGTTCCCATCCGGGCACGTCGGCAGCGAGGTTGACTTCCTTCCACTTCGGATGACGCCCCGGCTGCAGGAACTCGTCGAAGCGGGAGAAGAAGGCATCCACGAAACGCCTGACCCGGTTGTAGCGGTCGGAGTTCTCGGGCCAGTTGAACACGGCGAGCAGGCTGCCGACGGCCAGGGTCTCGACGGGCTTGTCCTTGCCCACGAGCTGCGGGTAATCCCCATTCTCGAAGCGGGCCGGGAAGTAGCTTTCGGCGATCTCTCCCTCGAAGGGGATGGAGAGAAGATGGAAGCGCCCGTCGGTCTGAAACTCCGCGATGGCCCGCACCGGCCGGCCGGCCACATAGACGGCGGCCTGGATCTCGCCGGACTTCAGCTTCGCGTAGGAGGACGCCTGATCGAAGGTGGTCACCTCGGGCTTGATCCCGAGCTTCTCGAAGATCAGGCGCGAGGTCAGGTTGGTGCCGCTGCCGGCCTTGTCGATATTGACCTTCCGGCCCTCGAGCTGCCGGAGGTCCGTGATCTCGCGGCTGGCGATGATGTGGACCTCCTCGTTGTAAAGGCGGGTGATGAAGCGCAGGCGCCGCACGGCGCTGTCCTGCAGGTTCTCCGCCTTCAGCTGCTCGCGCGCATCCATCTGCACGATGCCGATGTCGACGCCGCGCAGGAACATGATGTCGCGCAGGTTCTGCAGCGAGCCGCGCCCGATCATGGGCAGCACGCGCAGGTCTTCGCCATCGAGCACGTTGGCGAGGTCGGCCGCGATGCGGATGTAGGTGCCGTCGGCTCCGCCCGAGATGACGCCGAGGGTTCCCGCATTGGCGCGGGAGGGGGCGAAGGCCGGCCCGGTCTGGGCCTGGGCGCAGGACAGTGCTGCCGCGAGCACCGCCCCTGCGATGCCGGCCTGGCGCAGCCAATGTCTCAAACCATGCTGGGTTGATTGAAGAACCGAAACTCGACCCGACATTCTCGTCCTCCCGTGGACCTGGCCTTGCGACCGCCTGTCGATTCGATCGTTCTGTTTTCGCAATTCGTCGCCTGAAAATAATCTTGAAAACTGGGAAAACAAAACGAAAGAAAGCTCATCCTATGCCCATTGTTCTCTGGGTCAATTCAGCTTTGAACGTAAACTACTACTCAAGAAGTGATATCGAATACTCATAAAGGGATAGGTTTTATCTTTATATTCCTTGAAGGGGGCGAATGTCTCTCCTTGTCCCCAGGATTCTCCGGAAGCGGATGCGCAGGGACGACGGCAAAATTCGCAATTTTCTTGATCGTCAGCCGGCACCTTTAACCGTCCATTAACCATAAACGGTCGAAATCATGGGGTATTAAAGGAATCTGAACTCCCGTGACCATTGCCGTTCGAAATCGTCCATCGCTTCGCTTCCGCGGCAGGTCCTTCATGGCCCTGGTGCTCGCGCCTGAGGTGCCGCTGAGGGACTGGCTCGAAGACCTCGACGCCGTCTCGGAGCGCTCGCCCGGATTTTTCACCGGGCGTCCCATCATTGCCGATGTGTCCTCGCTCAAGCCCTCGAAGTCGGAGCTGAAGTTCCTGCTCGCGGCCTTCAAGATGCGCAACATCCGCGTCATCGGCCTCGAGGGCGCCGCGCCCGAGAACGTGGACGCCGACATGCCGCCGCAGATCAGCGGCGGAAAGCCCGCGGGCGAGATCGACGTTCCGGATGCGGCGAACGCTGCCATGGCCGCGGCGGGCTCGCCCTTCGGGGATGCGCCCGTGCCGGAGAAGTCGCTCCTGATCGAGGGCTCGGTGCGCTCGGGCCAGTCGATCCTTCACCCGGAAGGCGACGTGACGGTTCTGGGTTCGGTGGCTTCGGGCTCCGAGATCGTCGCGGGCGGCTCGATCCATGTCTACGGCTCCCTGCGCGGCCGCGCCATCGCCGGATGCACCGGAAACAGCAAGGCGCGCATCTTCTGCCGCAAGTTCGAAGCCGAGTTGATTGCGATCGATGGGCTCTACAAGACCGCCGACGATCTCGGCGGCAAGTTCCTCGGTCAGCCCGTGCAAGTGAACCTGGATGGCGACTCCATCATCCTGAAAACCATGGATTGAGAGAAAGAGAGACGACAATGGCCAAAGTCTTGGTCGTAACTTCCGGCAAGGGTGGCGTTGGCAAGACAACGTCTTCGGCGGCTCTGGGCGCGGCGCTGGCGCATGGCGGCGAGAAGGTCGTCGTCATCGACTTCGACGTCGGCCTGCGCAACCTGGATCTCGTGATGGGAGCCGAGCGCCGGGTGGTGTTCGACCTCATCAACGTGGTGCAGGGCGATGCGAAGCTCAATCAGGCGCTCATCCGCGACAAGCGGCTGGAGAACCTCTCCCTGCTGCCGGCCTCCCAGACCCGCGACAAGGATGCGCTGACGGAAGAGGGCGTCGAGCGCGTCCTCAACGAGCTGCGCGAAAAGTTCGACTGGATCATCTGCGACAGCCCGGCCGGCATCGAGCGCGGCGCGACCATGGCCATGCGCCATGCGGACGTCGCGGTGGTCGTCACCAATCCGGAAGTCTCCTCGGTGCGCGACTCCGACCGCATCATCGGGCTGCTCGACTCCAAGACCGAGAAGGCCGAGAAGGGCGAGCGCATCGAGAAGCACCTGCTGCTCACCCGCTACGATCCCGTCCGTGCCGAGCGCGGCGAGATGCTCAAAGTCGACGACGTTCTCGAGATCCTCTCCATCCCGCTCATCGGCATCATCCCTGAGAGCGAGGAAGTGCTGCGGGCCTCGAACGTGGGCTCGCCGGTGACGCTCAACAATCCTGCCAGCGCGCCGGGCCGGGCCTATTTCGATGCGGTGCGCCGGCTCAAGGGCGAGACTGTCGAGCTCACCATCCCGACCGACAGGAAGGGCCTGTTCGGCAAGCTGTTCGGACGGAGGGCCGCATGAACCTCTTGAGCTTCTTCAACCGGCGCACCTCCGCGCCCGTGGCGCGCGAGCGCCTGCAGATCCTGCTGGCGCACGAGCGCGGCATCGTCGGGGGCAAGCCCGATCTTGTCGCCCAGCTGCGGGAAGAGATCCTGGCCGTCGTCCGCCGCCACGTGATGGTGGAGCAGGACAACGTTCAGGTGAAGATGAATCGCGACTCGGACATCTCGACCCTCGAGATCGAGATCGAGATTCCCGCTCCCGCCGCAGTGAGCGCCTAAGCCACGATCGAGGTGAGCGGCTCCTGCCGATGCAGGGGCCGCTTTTTTATGGCTGCTGCTTGCCCCAGACGCCGATCTTCGCCTCGCGGGCCTTGTCGGCGGCGGCCTTCAGCTCCGGCGTCGCCTCCCCGGTCGGCTTCCCGCCGCCATTGAACAGCACCACGCGCGACAGGTCCTGACCTCCGACCTGGCACCGGTACACGTCGTTCGCGCCCGCCGGCGTGCAGGCCACCTCGCGCCCCTGAAGATACTGCGCCAGATCCTCCGGCTTGCCGGCGCCGGGAGCCCATTCGACGCCGAACAGGCGCACCACCTCGCCGTTCAGCGAGAGCGTTGCCGTATCGATCACCTCGGGCACGCCCCGCAGGGAGCCGGAGGCGTTGGTCGAGCCGGTCGTCAGGGGCTCCGGATCGCGGATCGGGCCGGGCGTGGCGGCGCTCGGGCCGGAAGGAGCCCTCGCCACCGCCTGCGACGGCGCGTCGTCGCCCCGGAACAGCAGGGCGCCGACCCCCAGAAGCGCAAGAACCGCCACGGCGCCCAGGATCAGGCTCGGTCGCGCCCAGGAGCGCGCGCCCATGGTGCCGAACACCATGCGGTCGTGCTCGGCAGCCGCCGCATCTCCATCCTCGGACCGGACCTTGGGCCCGAGCCGCGATGCGGCGGCTTTCCAGCCGTCGAGCGTGGTGCGGGACCATTCATGGATGCGCAGCTTCTTCTGCTGCGGCATCTGCAAGGGCATGGGCTCGGCCCGAGCCGGGTGGACCTCCTGCTTGGAGCCGGCCTCCTTCGTATCGAGGGTGAGCCAGTCGCGCCGCGGCTTGGCGGGCGCCTTCGGCGTTCCGTCGTCCACGGCTTTGGCCGGCTCCTCCGGCTTCGCGGGCCTGAACAGAACCGGATAGCGCCCGCGCAGCTCCGCCAAGAGATCCTGGAGCGTGAACTCCGAGTGCTGCCCGTCCCTCTCGATGGTCCGCGGCTTGCCGTCATGATCGATGACCGTGAGCTTGAGCTCCCCATCCACCTCCGATGGCCGCACGGAGGATTCGATGATCAGCTCGAGGGCACGGCGGGCATCGTCGGTGGGATTGATCCTGTCGAGTTCCGCATGGATGGTCTCGCGCATCTTCTCCCGCATGCGGGTCCAGGAGCGGCGCGAATCCGCGGATGGATCCTGGGCGATCGTGTCGTCAATCATGAGAGGCTCCCTCAGCGAGGTTGCGCTTGCGTTCCTGGCCGAGCAGCGTGCTGTGCTCGGCCACGATCACAGGCCTGTCGCCGATGAATTGAACCACGAGCTGCAGCGCTCCCGTCCCCTGAGAGATGCGTCGGCGCCTGGGATGGGAGGCCGTGAAGTCGAAGACCGCATGTACCGTGCAGATCTCCCCGGCCGGGTTGCACACCGTGCCGACCCCGTCCTCGCGCGGGCGGTACTCCCGCTCCGGCCAGCGCTTCACGAAGCGGCGCTTCTCGTCGAAAAGCCGCTTCAGGCTGACCTCGCGGCCGTGAAACAGCACGCGCGGGGCGTAGAAGGCTGCCGTTGCCTCGAGGGCTGCGTCGTTCGGGGCAGACCAGGAGTTGAGATAGTCGGTGGCAAACCGCTTGGCCACGGAGGCCCTGGCGGTGCGCTTGTCGTCTTCCGGGTCGCGCCTCGGCTGGGCCGTCACGGCTGGCGGCGCGGCGGAAGGCGGGGAGGCGGGCTGCTCCGCCTGGCGGCTGGGGGCGGGATCGGGCCGGATGATCGGGGTCTGCGGCTGCGCGGATTGAACGGGAGGGTTCGTTGCAGGCGGGGCCGGCGAGGCAGCCTGCGGCGGGGGCGATGCCGGCGCCTGGGACCCGGGCGAAGGGGGCGGCGCTGCCGAGCCCTCGGCCGGAGGGTCGATCCAAGCTCGTCCGGTCTGCGCGGCGGCCATGGGGGCTGCAGCCGTCAGCAGCGTCAGGACAGCGGTGTTGAGTGCCAGCGGCCAACCGATTTTCATGCGTTTCCCAAAGGCCTCTTCTGGAGAAAAGGTGACGGGGGAAAAGCGGATGAAAGGGGTCTGAGTTCCATAAATCTCCCGGCCGGGGATGCCGGCCAGGAGGTTTTCGCAATCGTTAGGTGATGAAAAAAATCGATAGGAAAAGGGAGCGCATCAGAGCTGCGCGAGGGTGACGGAACCGACCCCCGAGATGCCGATCGCCTGCGCCGAGGCCTTGGAGAGATCAATCACGCGGCCATGGGCGAAAGGACCGCGATCGTTGATGCGTACGACGACGGACTTGCCGGTGCGCTTGTTCACCACCCGCACCTTGGTGCCGAAGGGGAGGGTGCGATGGGCGGCGGTGAGAGCATGGGTGTTGAAGGTTTCGCCGCTGGCCGTCCTGCGTCCGTGAAAGCCCGGGCCATACCAGGAGGCGCGGCCGCTCTGGATCACTCTGCTGGAGGTTTCAGCCGGCTGCGCCTGCGCCACCGGCGCAGAGAAGAGAGCCGATCCGGCGATGAACAAGCCGGCGAGTGTGAGCGTTGCCTTGCGTTGATCCACGTTGCATTCCCTTATTTGTTGTACGAGGTCGTGCAAGATGGAGGCTAATGGGGCAAGAATAAGACGTTCTACATGGTAGATGAACGGCGGCTTTAGCCTGGACGAATTCTCTTCGCCGCGAATTTGTTGATTATATATTGTAACAAACGTTGATTATAGCCTGAGATTTCAGTTGCTATAGCCTCTTCCCGGAACGGCTGCATGACTCTGAGGCGGCAGCTTCGCCAGCCAGAAAGCCAGGGCCAGCGCTGCCATCAGCAGGCCTGTCACCAGACCCGCCACGCCTGGCCATCCCTCATGGGTCCAGAACACGCCTCCGAGAGTCCCGACGGTGCTCGAGCCGAGATAGTAGCAGAAGAGGTAGAGGGCCGAGGCCTGTGCCTTGGCCGTCGGGGCGCGGCTCCCCACCCAGCTGCTGGCGATGGAATGCCCGCCGAAGAAGCCGAAGGTGACGGCGACGATGCCCAACAGGACCATCGCGAGAGGCTGGAACAGCGTCAGCGCCACGCCGGCCAGCATGATGGCGATCATCGTCCAGAACACGCGCTGGCGGCCCAGCCGGTCGGCCAGCGCCCCGATCCAGGCGGAACTCCAGGTGCCGATCAGGTAGGCTGAGAACATGGCGCCGATGGCGCTCTGGCTGAGGGAATAGGGCGGCTTCGTGAGGCGGTAGCCGAGATAGTTGTAGAGGGTGACGAAGCCGCCCATGAGCAGGAAAGCCTCCGCGAACAGCGCGCGCAGGCCAGGGTCGCGCAGGTGCCCGTGGAGGGAGCGCAGCAATTCGGCGGGATGGGCCCGGCGCGGCTGGAAATGGGCCGATGCCGGCAGGCTCCGCCATGCGGCAAGGGCCGCGGCGAGCCCCGCCGCCCCGATCAGCCCGATCGCCAGCCGCCACGATCCGAGATCGGTCAGCACGCCGCTGATGATGCGGCCCGCCATGCCGCCTACCGCATTGCCCCCGATGAAGAGGCCCATGGCCAGTCCGATGGATTTCGGGTCCACCTCCTCGCTCACATAGGCCATGGCGACCGCGGGGAGGCCGCTGAGCGTGACCCCGATCAGCATGCGCGCCACCAGCAGGCCGGTCCAGGTCGGGGCAGCGGCGGAGAGGATGGTGAGCAGGGCCGAGGCGAGAAGCGAGGCCACCATCACGGGCTTGCGCCCCCAGACCTCGGACAGGGAGCCCGCCACGAGCATGGACACCGCCAGGAACCCGGTCGAAAGGGACAGGGAGAGGCTGCTCGCGGCCGCGCTCACCCCGAATTCGCGGGAGAATTCCGGCAGCAGGGGCTGGACGCAGTAGAGGATGGCGAAGGTCGAGAACCCGGCCGCGAAGAGGGCGAGGTTCAGCCGGCGGAAGGCCGGAGTCCCGCCGACCAGGCGGCTCGGGGTGGCGGGCGCGTCATGCTGCATGGGTTTCTTCCACCTGGCCGCGGTCCCTCGCGGGGTCGAGGCTCGCCAGCTTATGCTCAAGACGCAAGAGTAGGACAGGTGCCGAAGGGGTCCATTCGCATAAAGCATGGACCATCTGCCGAGTTTGCACTTCTCCGGGAGCGGAAACGGACCTTTGATGGAGCCCATCACCTCCTCTTTCTCGAGATCCTCGGGCTCGTTGCGCCCCCGCACGAGCCCTCTTTTTTTGAGCTCCTCATGACCGCCACCCCCGCCGCCAGGACGCATGCGGCTCCTGTGGAGCCCTCCGGCCAGACGGCTTCCTCTCCCCTGCGGGGCATCCTGTTCCTGATCGCCTCCACCGTGGTCTTCTCCGTCGCGGACGTGATCACCAAGCAGCTCGCGTCCACGCTGCCGCCGCCGGAGGTGGCCTGGATGCGCTATGTCACCTTCGCCCTCGTCGCGATTCCCGTCGTGCTGGCGAAGGGCGGGCCCACGCTCCTGCGCTCCCGGCGGCCCGGGCTGCAGGCGATCCGGGGCCTGGGGATGGTCGGCTCTTCCCTCCTGTTCATCGCGAGTCTCCCCTATCTTCCCGTGGCCGACGCCACGGCGATCTTCTTCGTCTCTCCCATCCTGATCATGGCGCTGTCGGTGGTCGTGCTGGGCGAGACGGTGGGCTGGCGGCGCTGGACCGCGGCGGCCGTCGGCTTCGTCGGGGTGATGGTCGTCATCCGCCCCGGAACGGGCGCCTTCCAGGCTGCGGCGCTCCTGCCCATCGCCGCGGCGTCGAGCTGGGCCGTGGGCGCGGTGGTGACCCGCAAGATCGGCGGCGATCATGCCTTCACGACGCTGGCTTGGTCGTCGCTCGTCGGCACCTTCGTGCTCTCCGCGCTGATGCCCTTCGCATGGGTGACGCCGGACACGGCCGAGATCGCCATGGGGCTCGCCATGGGCATCCTCTTCGCCATCGGGCACTGGCTCATCGTGCTGGCCTATCGCCACGGCAATGCGTCGCTGATCGCGCCGTTCTCCTATGTCCAGCTCATCTGGGCCGGCACGCTGGGCTATCTGGCCTTCGGCTCCGTGCCGGATGCCTGGACGGTGGCCGGCGCGGGGATCATCGCGCTCAGCGGCCTCTACACGGCCTATCGCGAGCGGGTGCGCGCGCGGCAGCGGGCGCTGTTCAGGCTGACGCGCTCGAGTGGACGACCCGCAGGCGCGGGCGCGCGGTGCGGCTGTAGAAGTTGAGCTCCACGAAATCCTCGTCGGCCGCGCCTTCCACCAGCCGGTAGCCAAACTGCTCCACCAGCGCCCGCACTTGGCCCAGGTTGTCCTTCGAGATGCGGCGGGTGAACTCCGTCAGATCCTGGCTCATCAGGGCCGCCACGATGCCGACTTCGACACCCTGGTCGAAATCGGCGCTGCGCGCCGGAAAGCGAAGCCGCATACCCTCAGCGAGATGAATGTGGTGCATGGGATCCTGATCGGTTCACAACTCGTTCGAGGCGGTTATCGGGCCAAAGATCCTACCGGTTGCTTAAATCCGGCAGGGCAGCGCCCGGGACCGGCGGCTGTGGTTAATCCTTCGTGCAGGCGGCCGGACGGGATCCCGAAGCTGGGCTGTGCATTAACCCACCGGCGTGGCGGCACAGCCCGCCTGCTCCGCATGATATTCCGGTGAGGCCAGCATGAGACAGCTATTGGTCGGGACCATCCTAGCAACCGTTCTTCTGGCCCCGGCGGCTCAGGGCGCCGACGTGACAAGGTCGGCGAGGGTCGCCCAGGCCCGAACCGTCCTTGTCCAGCCCGACCGCCCCATCGCAAGGCTCGCCGATCAGGGGCTTGGCTATTCCGTCGTGCATATGGGACCGGGCGCAGCACGGCGCGGCTACCGGGTGCACGTGACCTGCGCCATCGACGAAAGCTTCGTGCAGACCTATTGCCCCACCCCGGCCTATGTCTCCGCCTGTCCGAGGGCCCGGATCACCTGCGCGGATCCGACGGCCGCCGGCGAGATTCGCGCCCTGCGCCTGCGCTATTGATGCGGCGCCCGCCGGCGGGGCTTTCAACCTTTTCCGGAATCATGCCTTGTATTCGCCGTAAGGGAGCACTAAGTCATTCTTATCGACATTTGGCCGGACAATCGGGCCGTTTCGCCTTGGCATGCCAGGCGCACGTTCAGACAACTCTTCCCAAACATCGACGAAACGGGTGCAAGGTCGCGCGTCTGCGCGCCCTCATGCCCACGTGCACTGACACTGACAGACCAAGGATATTCCCATGATTACGGGCACCGTGAAATTCTACAACGACCAAAAGGGCTTCGGCTTCATCCAGCCCGACAACGGCGAGAAGGACGTGTTCGTCCACGCCACGGCTCTTGAGAGGGCTGGCCTGCGCGGCCTGCGCGAAGGCCAGAAGGTGTCCTTCGACACCGCCGAGGATCGTCGTTCCGGCAAGGTCGCCGTCAACAACATCCAGACGGCGTAATGGCCGTCTACATGCAGACGAGCGGCGCGCTTCGCGCGCCGCCCGGCGAAGCCGCTCCTCACGGGGCGGCTTTCTGCTTCCTGAGGAGAGACGCATGACGCACAAGTATTCCATGGGCCAACTGGTCAACGCCGCGGCGGCGCATTTTGCCGACCGCACGAGCGGCACTTACGAGATCGTTCGCCTCATGCCCGAGGACAGCCGCGGGGAGCGGGGCTACCGCATCAGGGATACGGTGAGCGGTTCCCAGCGCGCCGTCGGCGAATCGGAGATCCGTGCGGCCGGTGCGGAGCGGGCCCACAAGGGCCGTTGAGGCTTACCTTTCGGGCCGCGGCCGTCTAAGAACGCTGGCGTTCAGCGTGGACCTTCAGACCTTGCACGATCCGATCCGAAGCGGCGTTTATGGAACGCCACCGGCCGAACTGGCCGAGGCGCCGGAGGGCGCAATCCAGTTCTCACCCCTGATCCCCGGTTCCGCAGCGCTCGAGGAGCAGCCTGAGGGCTCCCTCGACAGCATGCTCGTGCTGGCGCCTCCGGGCACCGTGGAGCGGCGCTATACGGTGGCGCTGGCTCTCCGGGCGCTGGCCCCTGGCGGCTCCCTGACCGTACTGGCGGCGAAGGACAAGGGCGGCTCCCGGATCGCCAAGGAGCTTCGGGAATTCGGCTGCGAGGCCGGCGAGGTCTCGCGCCGGCACCATCGCATCTGCACGGCCGAGCGGCCGGAGCGCCTCACCGGGATCGGGGAGGCCCTCGCCGAGGGCGGTCCCCGACTCGACGAGGCGCTGAACCTGTGGACCTGGCCCGGCGTGTTCAGCTGGAACCGAATCGATCCCGGCAGTGCCCTCCTGGCGCAGACCCTGCCGGCTCTTGCCGGCCGCGGCGCGGATCTCGGCTGCGGCATCGGCATTCTCGCCCGCACGATCCTGGCCTCCCCCAAGGTCGAGCATCTGACGATGCTCGACATCGACCGCCGCGCCGTCGCCATGGCCGGGCGCAACATCGCCGATCCGCGCGCCGCGCTGCGCTGGACGGATGTCCGCTCCGGCACGGGGCTCAAGGGCCTCGACTTCGTGGTGATGAACCCGCCTTTCCACGATGGCGGAGCCGAGGACCGGTCCCTCGGCCAGAGCTTCATCCGCCAGGCGGCGGAGTCTCTGCGCCCCGGCGGCGTGCTGTGGCTCGTGGCCAACCGGCACCTTCCCTACGAGGCCGTGCTGAAGCCCCTGTTCCGGCGCGTGACCCCAACGCTTGAGGCATCCGGCTACAAGATCCACGAGGCCCTTCGATGAGCAAGATTCCGACCCTGCGCCTCGACCGGCTCCTGGCCAATCTGGGCTACGGCTCCCGCCGCGAGGTTCAGCAGCTCGTCCATGCCGGGCTGGTCGTGCTGGATGGGATCGAGATCGAGGATCCCGATCAGCGCATCGCCGTAACCCGCGATCTCCCGGAGCGGATGCAGGTCCAGGGCAGGCCCCTCGATCCCCCGCCAGGCCTGGTGCTGATGCTGCACAAGCCTCTCGGCGTCACCTGCTCGCACAAGGAGGCCGGACCCCTGGTCTACGGTCTGCTGCCCGAGCGCTGGCGCCGGCGCGATCCCGCACTCTCAACCGTGGGGCGGCTCGACAAGGAGACCTCCGGCCTGCTGCTGATGACCGATGACGGCAGCCTCCTGCACCGGATCATCTCGCCCCGCGCCAGCATTCCCAAGCGCTACCACGTGACCCTCGATCGTCCCCTGAAGGGAGACGAGGGGGAGATCTTCGCCTCGGGAACCCTGATGCTCGAGGGCGAGGACAAGCCGCTCCTGCCGGCGCGGCTGGAGGTGCTCTCCCCGACCAGCGCCCATGTGACGGTGACGGAGGGGCGCTACCATCAGGTCCGGCGCATGTTCGCCGCCGTGGGCAACCATGTGACGGCCCTGCATCGGAACCGGATCGGGGCGCTCGACCTGCCGGAGGATCTGGAGCCGGGCCAGTACCGGCAGCTCGGAGAGGCGGATCTGTCCCTGGTCCTCCCGCCCACGGGAAGCTCATCCCGGCAGGCCCCGTGACCTCAGAGGTTGCCCTGGAAGCCGTAATCGGGTAGGGAAGAACCAGGCCCATCGCCGCAAAGCACCCGTAGCTCAGCTGGATAGAGCGTTGCCCTCCGAAGGCAAAGGTCACACGTTCGAATCGTGTCGGGTGCGCCATTTACTAAAGCATCGCTCCATTCGGTCCCTCGCCTGGCAGCCAGGGCGATCCGGCCGCGCCGGAGCCGGTCAGAAGACCACGAAGGCGGAGGCGCTCAGCTCCAGTTTTCCGACGCTGGCAAACTTGATCTGCAACGCCGATCCGGTGCCGTCGGGGTCGTAGTACAAGCTGCCCGAATCCTTGTCGTAGATGATCCGGTGTGATTTTGTGTGGGCCTCGTCGCCGATCCAGAAGCGGCTGGCGCTCAGCTTGCCCGTCCTGCCGATCTCGCTGAAGACCGACAGCTTCAGGCGGACCTGGTCGGCCCAGGGGTTGAGGTCGACCAGGGTGTCCACGTTGGTGCGGGAGTCCAGCGGCGTGTCGAAGACGAAGCGGTCGTAGCCCTCTCCGCTGGAGATCCTGTCGCGACCCTCGCCGCCGGACAGAACGTCATTCCCGGTGTCGCCGAAGAGCCTGTCGCTTCCGGCCTCTCCGCGCAGGCTGTCGTTGTTCCAGGAACCGTAGATCCTGTCGTTGCCGGCGCCGCCCCAGAGAATGCCGTTGCTCGGGCCGCCATAGAGAATGTCGTCGCCGTTCTCGCCGTAGAGACGGTCTGCTCCGTCGCCGCCATAGAGCGCGTCGCGTCCCTCGCCGCCTCGAATGACGTCGCGCCCGGTGCCGCCATAAACGGTGTCCCGTCCTCCCATTCCGTCGATCACATTGCCCGCATTGTTGCCGACGACGGTGTTGTTGAGTTCGTTGCCTGCAAGGCGCAGCCCGCGCTTGCCCTCGGCGACCAGCTTTTCCACGGCGCTGCCCCCGGACAGGGTGAAGTTCGAGCGCGCCAGGATCGTGTCGGCGCCCTCTCCGGCGCTCTCAAGGACGACGGCGCTGGTGCTGCCGACCCGGTAAGTATCGTTGCCTGCGCCGCCCGCCAGGGTGTCGGCCCCGCCAGCGCCGTCGATGAGGTTCTTTCCGCTGTTGCCGATGATGTGGTTGGCATAGGCGTTGCCGGTGAGCGCAAGGGCGGTGCGCCCGGTCGCGGCCTGCAGAACCTCGATGTGGCTTGACTTGGACAGCGTATAGCCGATGCGCGTGACGACCGTATCGATGCCGCCGTCGAACGCCTCGAAGATGCGGTCGCCCATGTCGCTGACGAAGTAGAGATCGTTGCCGATGCCGCCGGCCATCGTGTCGGCGCCGCGCCCGCCGTTGAGGGTGTCGTCGCCGCCGTAGCCCTCCAGAAAATCGCCGTTGGACGAGCCCTGCAGATAGTCGGCGCCCGCCATGACGAGCGCTGCCGCCGCGGCACCGCCGGCATGGAACGCGGCGAGTCCGCCCGAGTAGGAAAACTGCGCGAGGGGAGAGGAGGCGCTGCCGTAGACGATCCACGGATTTGAGTCAAAGCCGAACGTCATGGCCGCGACCGAGCCCTGGTTCATGGACAAGGAGGGGCCATAATAGGTCACCGGCACGCGGCCTCGGCTCGAGGCAACCTCGAAGGAAGCGAGGTTCGGGGTGATGGTCGCCGTCAGGCTGATTCCCGAGGCGGGACTGGCGAACAGATCGGCCAGGCGGCAGCCGAAGGGAAGGCCGTCGTAGAACTGAACATAGGCCATGGGAACCGCGGATGGTGGAGGGGAAGCTTGAGCGATGCTCATTCATAGCGGTTCATGACCCTACGTCACAAGGCTTCATCCGGCGATCCGGCACTCTCCTCGGGCGTATTCCCAAAGTATATGCCGCGCTTCCGTCTGGAGGCGCCCAGCCTTACGGGCATGGAGATCGGGTCAGCGGTTCCGGCGCGCGATGATCCAGACCGCGTGAACGATGCCGGGGATGTATCCCAGGATCGTCAGGAGGATGTTGAGCCAGAACTGTCCGCCCAGGCCCACCGTGAAGAACACGCCGACGGGGGGCAGGAGGATGGCAAGGAGGATGCGGAGCAGGTTTCCCATGGGCTCATCGGGCAGTGGAATCATCATAGGAACGGGAATGCGGTGCTCCTGTTCCACGTCCCGCCGATCATGCGATCGTGACCCCACCGTCGACGATCACGGTCTGGCCCGTCATGAAGCTTGAGGCCGACGAGGCCAGAAAGGCGGCCACCGGGCCGATCTCGTCCGGCGTGCCGATGCGGCGCAGGGGCGTCTGGCTGTTGCGCTGCTCCAACGCCTGCGGATCCTCCCACAGGGCGCGCGCGAAATCCGTCTTGATCAGGCCTGGCGCGATGCAGTTGATGCGCACGTTCTGCGGTCCCCATTCCACGGCGAGGTTGCGGGCCAGCGCGAAATCGGCCGCCTTGGAGATGCCGTAGCCCCCGATGACGCCCGTGCCGCGCAGGCCCGCGATGGACGAGACGATCACCACCGCGCCGCCGCCCCGCTCGGCCATCTCCGGCATGACGAGGTTGCAGAGCCAAAGATTGCTCTTCACGTTGGCGCCCATGATCTTGTCGAAGGCCTCGTCGCTCAATTGGTTCATGGGGCCGTAGACCGGATTGACCGCCGCATTGCAGACCAGAATGTCGATGGGGCCGAGGCACTCCCGCGTGCCCGCGACGAGCGCCTCGACTTCAGGTTTGCGCGAGATGTTGCAGGGGATGGCGACGGCCTCGCCGCCCTTCTCGCGGATGCCTTCGACCACCGGCTCGCAGGCCTCGATCTTGCGGCTCGACACCACGACCTTCGCACCGAGCGCGGCCATGGTTTCTGCGATGGAACGGCCGATGCCGCGGCTCGATCCGGTGACGATCGCGACTTTTCCAGTGAGATCGAAAGGAGACGTCATGCGGCGGGCCCTGCATTGTGCGGCCGATCGGCCGGCTTGTATTTCGCGAGTTCGATTTTGGCGACCGTCTCGCGGTGCACCTCGTCGGGGCCGTCGGCGAGGCGCAGCACGCGGGCGCGGGCATAGGCATAGGCGAGATGGAAATCCTGGGATACGCCGCCGCCGCCGCAGACCTGGATCGCCCGATCCACCACCTTCTGCGCCACGTTGGGCGCCACCACCTTGATCATGGCAATCTCGGCGCGCGCCGCCTTGTTGCCGACCTCGTCCATCATGCGTGCGGCCTGGAGCGTGAGCAGGCGGGCCTGATCGATCTCCATGCGCGATTCGGCGATCCAGTGGCGCGTCACGCCGTGGTCGGCCACTTGCCTGCCGAAGGTGCTGCGGGAGAGCGCGCGCCTGCACATGGTTTCCAGCGCCCGCTCCGCGAGGCCGATGGAGCGCATGCAGTGATGGATGCGCCCCGGCCCGAGCCTCCCTTGAGCGATCTCGAAGCCGCGCCCCTCGCCGAGCAGGATGTTGGAGGCGGGCACGCGAACGTTGTCGAAAACCACCTCCGCATGGCCATGCGGCGCGTCGTCATAGCCGAAGACGGTGAGCGGGCGGATCACCTGCACGCCGGGCGTGTCCATCGGCACCAGGATCATCGATTGCTGCTGGTGCTTGGGCGCGTCCGGGTTCGTCTTGCCCATGACGATGGCGATCTTGCAGCGCGGATCCATGGCGCCGGAGGTCCACCACTTGCGCCCGTTGATCACGTATTCGTCGCCCTCGCGGCGGATCTCGGTGCGGATGTTGGTGGCATCGGACGAGGCCACCTCCGGCTCCGTCATGGCGAAGCACGAGCGGATCTCGCCGTTCATCAGGGGCTTCAGCCAGCGCTCCTTGTGCTCCTCGGAGCCGTAGAGGATGAGCGTCTCCATGTTTCCCGTATCGGGTGCGGAGCAGTTGAACGGCTCTGCGCCGATGGGCGAGCGGCCCATGATCTCGCAGATCTGGGCGTATTCCACGTTGGTGAGCGAATCAGGATAGTGGCGCTTCGGGAGAAACAGGTTCCACAGCCCTTGGGCCTTGGCGCGCTCTTTAAGATCCTCCATGACCGGCGCCACGCCCCAGCGCGTGGGCATTGCGCCGAGCTGCTGCTCGAACACCTCCTCGGCGGGATAGACATGGGTTTCCATGAACTCCGTCACCCGCGTGCGGAGCTCCTCGGCTCGGGGGCTCAAGGGGAACAGCATCGCAATCTCCTTACGCCGCCATCAGCCCGCCCGCCTCGGCGAGCTTCGACAGGTGGTGGTCGGCATCGCCGAACAGGGTGTCGATCATCGTCACCCGCTTGAAGAGGTGGCCCACCTTGTACTCCATGGTCATGCCGACGCCGCCGTGAAGCTGGATCGCCTGCTGGCCGACGAAGCGGCCGGAGCGGCCGATCTGCACCTTCGCGGCGGCGATGGCCTTGCGGCGCTCCTCTACGTTCTCGTCCTGCGCCATCATGGCGGCGAACATGGCCATGCTGCGTGCCTGCTCCAGCGCGATGAACATCTCGGACGAGCGGTGCTGCAGCACCTGGAACGAACCGATGGTGGTGCCGAACTGACGGCGCGTCTTCAGGTAATCGACCGTGAGCTTGAGCATCTCGTCCATGGCGCCGATGGCCTCCGCGGCGAGCGCCGCCATGGCGATATCCGCCACGCGCTCCACGACGGGCAGGGCATTCTCGGGATCGCCGATCACGTTCGCTGCATCGACCCGCACGGAATCGAGCGCGATCTCGGCCGCGCGCTGCCCGTCCTGCGTGGGATAGCCGCGGCGCGAAAGGCCCGGCGCAGCCGCGTCGACGAGGAAGAGGCCGATGCCTTCCCGATCCCTGCGGGAGCCGGCGACCCGCGCCGTGACGAGGATCCTGTCGGCGCTGTCGCCGTGCAGCACCACGCTCTTTTGCCCGTCGAGAACGAAGCTGCCCCCGTCGCGTTGCGCCGTCGCGGCCACGTCGAAGAGGTCGTAGCGGGATTGGCGCTCGGTATGGGCGAAGGCGAGGCGCAGGTCGCCCGCGGCGACCTGGGGCAGGTACTCGGCCTTCTGCTCCTCTCTGCCGCCGTGGTGCAGCAGGCCTCCGCCCAGGATCACCGTGGCGAGATAGGGCTCCAGCGCGAGGGAGCGGCCGAAGGCTTCCATGATCGTCATGGTCTCCACCGGCCCGCCGCCGAAGCCGCCATGGGCCTCGTCGAAGGGAAGGGCGAGAAGGCCGAGCTCCGCATAGGCGCCCCACAGCTCCCGGCTCCAGCCCTCCGGCTCCTTGGCATAGCGCCTGCGGCTCTCGAAATCGTAGCGGTCCGCCATGAGGCGATCGACGCTGTCCTTCAGGAGGCGCTGCTCTTCGCTGAGATCAAAGTCCATGTCCGCGTTTCCTCACGCTCAGTTCCTGAAAGAGGTTAAAACCCCAGGATCGCCTTGGCGATGATGTTCTTCTGGATCTCGTTCGAGCCGCCGTAGATCGAGACCTTGCGCCAGTTGAAATAGGTCGGCGCCGCAGTGCTCGCCCAGTCGGGTCCGTCGATGGGCTCGTTCCGGCCCTCCTCCTCCGGATGGTAGGGGAGGGCGAAGGGGCCGACGACCTCCATCAGCAGTTCGGTGGTCGCCTGCTGGATCTCGGAGCCTTTGATCTTGAGGATGGAGGAGGCCGGATCCGGCTTGCCCTTCTCGCGCCGGCTCTCGCCGGCCACCACGCGCAGCTGCGTCATCTCGAGCGCCTTCAGCTCGACCTCGACGGCGGCGAGCTTCTCGCGGAAGCGCGGGATCTCGATCAGCGGCACGTCGCCGACCCGCTCGAGGCTCGCAAGCTCCCGCACCCGCCGCAGGCGCGCCTTCGAGATGCCGATGCGGGCGATGCCGACGCGCTCGTTGCTGAGCAGGAACTTGGCATAGTCCCAGCCCTTGTTCTCCTGACCGACGAGGTTCTCGGCCGGCACGCGCACGTCGTCGAAGAACACCTCGTTGACCTCGTGGTCGCCGTCGATGGTCTGGATCGGGCGGACCGTGACGCCGGGTGTCTTCATGTCGACGAGCAGGAAGGAGATGCCCTCCTGCTTCTTCACGCTGGAATCCGTTCGCACGAGGCAGAAGATCCAGTCCGCGTGCTGGGCCAGCGTCGTCCAGGTCTTCTGCCCGTTGACGATGTAATGGTCGCCGTCGCGCCGGGCGGTGGTCTTGAGCGAGGCGAGATCGGAACCGGCGCCCGGCTCGGAGAAGCCCTGGCACCACCAGTCGTCGAGATTGGCGATGCGCGGCAGGAAGCGGCGCTTCTGCTCCTCGTTGCCGAAGGTGTAGATCACCGGGCCCACCATGTTGACGCCGAAAGCCAGCGGCTCGGGCGCCGGCGTTTTCTGCAGCTCCTCGCGGAAGATGTACTGCTTGACCGGGCTCCAGTCGGTGCCGCCCCATTCCACGGGCCAGTGCGGCACCGCCCAGCCCTTCGCGTTGAGGATGCGGGTCCAGGTGACGAGGTCCTCCTTGCTCGGATGGTGACCGTCGATCATCTTGCGGCGGATCGAGTCCGGAAGGGCCGAGCGGAAGAAGTCGCGAACCTCGTCGCGGAAGGCGAGCTCGTCGTCGGTGAAGCGCAGATCCATGGCGGATGTCCTCTAGGCGCGGAATCGAAGGGTGTGGATGAGCGTGTTCATGGCGCGAGGCTCCCGCATGCGCGCTTCTCCGCCTCGCGCAGCTCGACCTTCGAGAGCTTGCCGACGGAGGTGCGCGGAAGCGCGTCGCGGATCTCGAGCGCCGCAGGCATTTCATGCTTACCGATCTTGTCGGCGAGGAAAGCTTGAAGCTCCTCCAGCGTGAAGCCCGGCGCACCGGCTTTCAGCTTGACGAACACTTTGGCGGCCTCGCCGCGATAGGAATCGGGAATGCCGATCACGGCCGCTTCCTCCACCTGGGGATGCTCGTAGACCGCCTGCTCGATCACCTGCGGATAGACGTTGAAGCCGCCGGAGATGATCATGTCCTTGCGGCGGTCCACGATGAAGAAATAGCCGTCCTCGTCCCTGTAGCCGATATCGCCGGTGAGAAAGCCCTCGGGCGTAAAGGCTTCTGCCGTTTCCTTGGGCTTGTTCCAGTAGCCGCGGCTGACATTGAGGCCCCTCACGCGCAGCTCGCCGATCTCGCCTGCGCCGAGCACCCGGCGCGGCTCGGCGAGAGACACGATCTCGAGCTCCACGCCCGGCATGGGGATGCCGATCGAGCCCGGCTTCGGCGGCCCCTTCAGCGGCAGGTTCGTGCCGGCGGGCGAGGTCTCCGTCATGCCCCAGCCGCCGAGAAGCCGCTGCCCGGTCAGGCGCCGGAAACGCTCCGCCACCTCGATCGGAAGCGGCGCTCCCCCGGAGCTGCAATGGATCATCGAGGAGAAGTCGCACCTCTCGAGGCCCGGATGATTGGCGAGCGCGATCCACATGGTGGGAACGCCGGGAAAGGCCGTGGCGCGTTTCACCCCGATGTCGCGGAGCGTCGTCTCCGGATCGAAGCGCAGGCGCAGCAGGATCTCGTTGCCGTTCCGGATCTGCCGCAGCAGGATCGTGGTCAGCGCATAGATGTGGAACAGGGGCAGGGCGCAGATCACCCGCTGCTCCCCCGGGCGCGTGTTCAGCTGCGGGCCGAACCAAGCCTCGTACATGGCCACCGCCGCCGTGAGGTTGCCATGGGTGAGGATCGCACCCTTCGGGATCCCCGTGGTGCCGCCGGTATATTGCAGCAGGGCGATGTCGTCGGGCGTGATGCCCGGCCATTGCGGGGGTGGCGCTGCGTCGCGGATGAAGGCCTCGAAGGTGACCACGCCGGGCCGCTCCGGGATCGGCGCCACCGGTGCGGGTGAGGGACCCCACGCGGCGTCCTCGCCGACGATCACGCGGTCCACATGCCCGCCGTCGAGGAGCTTCAGCGCCATCGGCAGCAGGCTGGCGAGATTGGTCGTCACGAGGGTGCGCGCGCCGCTGTCGTGCAGCTTGTGCGCCAGCTCCCGCTCGGCGTCGAGAGGGCTCAGATGCGCGAGCCGGAAGCCGGCCTTCGCGATGCCGAAGAGGGCGAAGGGGTGATAGGGCGTGTTCGGCAGGTAGAGCGCCACCGCCTCGTTGCGGTCGATGCCGGCGCGCAGCAGGGCCGCGGCGAAGGCATCCGCCTGATGGCCGAGCTCCCGGTACGTGATCCGCCTGTCCCGGTATTCGATGGCCGGATTGTCGCCATAGGAGGCGACCGCCTCGTCGAACAGCTTCGGCAGGGTCGTGGGCACGATGGGCGCATCCCAGCGCACGCCGGGCGGGTAGGAGCGCTCCCAGGGAAAGGCCTGCCGGCTCATCGGGCTTCCGCTCCCTCCATGGTGACGACGATCTTGCCCAGCGCCCTGCGGGCGCTCAGAGCCGCGATGGCCTCCCCCGCCCGCGCCAGGGGCACGCGCTCGGAGATCACGGGCCGAATGGTGCCGCGGTCGTAGAGGTCGAGCAGCTCCCGCAGATTGGCGGCATTGGCCTTTGGGTCCCGCCGGGCGAAGGCGCCCCAGAACACCCCGACGATCTGGCAGGATTTCAGGAGCGGCAGGTTGAGCGGAAGCTTCGGGATCCCGGCCGGGAAGCCCACCACCAGGAGCCGGCCCTCCCAGGCAATCGCCCGCAGGGCCGCCTCCGAATAGTCGCCGCCCACCGGATCGTAGATGACGTCGGCCCCGTCTGGGCCGCAGGCCGCCTTGAACCCTTCGGCCAGGGCCTTGGCGCCGTCCTTGTCGAAGGGACCCGGGGGATAGACGAGGCTCTCGTCAGCGCCGTGCTTTCGCGCCAGTGCCGCCTTCTCCTCCGACGAGGCTGCGGCGATCACCTTCGCGCCCATGGCTTTGCCGAGTTCCACCGCCGCAAGCCCGACGCCGCCGGCGGCGCCGAGCACCAGCAGGGTCTCGCCAGGCTTGAGCTGCGCCCGGTCCTTGAGCGCATGGTAGGAGGTGCCGTAGGTCATGACGAAGGCGGCGGCTTCGTCGAAGGGCATGGCGTCCGGCATGGGAATGCAGCGGTCGGCGGCGATGGCGAGCTTTTCCGCCATGCCGCCCCAGCCGCAGGAGCCGATGACCCGGTCGCCGACCTTGAGGAAGGACACGCCCTCGCCGACGGCCTCGACCACGCCCGACACCTCGCCGCCCGGCGAGAAGGGGCGCTCCGGCTTGAACTGGTAGCGGTCCTCGATGATCAGCGCGTCGGGATAGTTGACGCCGCAGGCCCGCACGGCCAGCAGAACCTCCCCGGCCTTGGGGCGCGGCTCGGCCACGGTGTCCAGCACGAGCGTCTCCGGTCCGCCCGGCTGCCTGCTGAGTAGGGCCAGCATCCTTCGCTTCCTCCCCAGAAAGCGCGTGTTCGTTATGGAAGGCAGGGTATCGTCAGCGCCGTCAGATGCAAGCCGATTTTTCGAAAACTTATGAGCGCAAGAATTTTCCTCATATTTTCAAAAGGATTTGGACTGGACAAAAACATACCGCTTTTGTCATTAATAGCGGTAAGAAGGTGAAGGCGCCAGGCCTCAGCATGCCCGGCGAGAGGGAAGCCCGGAGAGTTCCGGGCCATCAGGGAGGATCTGCACATGCGCGAGGCTGTCATCGTTTCCACGGCACGGACCCCGATCGGGAAAGCCTATCGCGGGGCCTTCAACAACACGCAGGCCCAGGCTCTGGGCGGGCATGCCATTGCCGAGGCCGTGAAGCGCGCAGGTGTCGATCCGGGCGAGATCGGCGACGTGGTGATGGGCGCCGCCCTCCAGCAGGGCTCGACCGGGTCGAACGTCGCCCGCCAGGCGGCTCTGCGCGCCGGTCTGCCGACCAGCATCGCGGGCATGAGCATGGACCGGCAATGCGCCTCCGGCCTCATGGCCATCGCTACCGCCGCCAAGGAGATCGTGGTCGACGGGATCGACATTGCCGTCGGCGGCGGGCTCGAATCGATCTCGCTCGTCCAGAACGAGCGCATGAACCGCTATCGCGGACAGGATCCTGCGCTCGTGGAAAGGATCCCGGCGCTCTACATGACCATGCTCGAGACCGCCGAGATCGTCGCCCATCGTTACGGCGTCTCCCGCGAGGCGCAGGACGAGTATGCGCTGCAGTCCCAGCAGCGCACGGCGCAGGCACAGGCCGAGGGGCGCTTCGCGCAGGAGATCGTGCCGATGACCACGACCATGACCGTGGTCGACAAGGCGAGCGGCGCCACCTCCGAGCGCGAGGTCACGCTCGCGCAGGACGAAGGCAACCGCCCGCAGACGCGGCTGGAGGACCTGCGCGCTCTGAACCCGGTCTTCAAGGACGGGCAGCAGGTGAAGGAGGGCCGCTTCATCACCGCCGGCAACGCCTCGCAGCTCTCCGACGGCGCCTCGGCCTCGGTGCTGATGGAGGCGCGGGAGGCCGAGCGCCGCGGCCTGCAGCCGCTTGGGGCCTATCGCGGCATGGCGGTGGCCGGATGCGAGCCCGACGAGATGGGCATCGGGCCGGTCTTCGCCGTGCCGAAGCTGCTCAAGCAGCATGGCCTGACGGTTGACGACATCGACATCTGGGAACTCAACGAGGCCTTCGCCTGCCAGGTGCTCTATTGCCGCGACCGTCTCGGCATTCCCAACGAGAAGCTCAACGTGAGCGGCGGCGCCATCTCCATCGGCCATCCCTATGGCATGTCGGGCGCGCGGATGACCGGACACATCCTCATCGAGGGCAAGCGCCGCGGTGCGAAATACGGCGTCGTCACCATGTGCGTCGGCGGCGGCATGGGCGCGGCCGGCCTTTTCGAGATCTACTAGGACACGGTTTCAGACAAGCGCACCGAATCAGGGGAGGAGAGCAGCATGAGCAGCGCGGCCGAGATGAGTTCTGCAACCCGCATCAATTCCGTCGTCGAGCTGAGGCGCGAGGTCGAGATCGCCGTGCTCGCCGTCAACTCCCCTCCCGTGAACGCGCTCTCGGCGCAGGTGCGCGAAGGCATCGTGGAGGGCATCAGGCAAGCCGGGGCCGATGCGGGCATCAAGGCGGTGGTGCTGCATTGCGAGGGCCGCACCTTCTTCGCCGGCGCCGACATCAGCGAGTTCGGCAAGCCGCCGAAGCATCCGATGCTGCCCGAGGTGGTGGACTTCATCGAAGCTTCCGCGAAGCCGGTCGTCGCTGCCCTTCATGGGACGGCGCTCGGCGGCGGACTGGAAACGGCGCTCGCCTGCCATTATCGCGTCGCCGTGTCCTCGGCCAAGGTCGGCTTCCCGGAAGTGAAGCTCGGATTGCTGCCGGGTGCCGGCGGCACGCAGCGCCTGCCCCGGCTGGTCGGGCCCGAGAAGGCCCTGGAGATGGTCACCTCCGGCAGCCCGATCTCGGCGAAGGCTGCCAAGGAGATGGGGATCGTCGACGAGCTCGTGGACGAGAAGGATCTTCTCGCGAGCGCCATCGCCTTCGCCCGCCAAGTGGTTGCCGAGAACCGCCCGCTGAAGAAGGTGCGCGATCTCGAGGACAAGATCGCACCTGCGCGCGGCAAGCCGGAGATCTTCGAGCACTTCCGAAAGGCAAATGCCCGCAAGTTCCGCGGCTTTGAGGCGCCGGAATACAACATCCGCTGCATCGAGGCCGCCGTGAACCAGCCCTTCGACGAGGGCATCAGGCTCGAGCGCCAGCTGTTCCAGGAACTCGTGAGCGGCGAGCAGTCGGCGGCCCAGCGCCACGTGTTCTTCGCCGAGCGCCAGGTCTGGAAGATCCCGGACATTTCCGACGACACGCCCACTCTTCCCGTGAAGAAGGTCGGCATCATCGGCGCCGGCACCATGGGCGGCGGCATCTCCATGAACTTCGCCAATGCGGGCCTTCCCGTCACCATCGTGGAGGCGAAGCCCGAAGCCCTGGAGCGCGGCCTGGGCGTGATCCGGCGCAATTACGAAAGCACGGCCAAGAAGGGCCGCATGAGCATGGAGGACGTGGAGCGCCGCATGGGCCTCCTCACCGGCAGCTTGAAGCTGGAAGACCTCGCCGATTGCGACCTCATCATCGAGGCCGTGTTCGAGAACATGGCGATCAAGAAGGAGATCTTCTCCAAGCTCGATGCCATCGCCAAGCCGGGTGCGATCCTGGCCACCAACACGTCCTATCTCAACGTGAACGAGATCGCCGCGATGACGAAGCGGCCGGAATCCGTGCTCGGCATGCATTTCTTCTCGCCGGCGAACATCATGCGGCTGCTGGAGGTGGTCCGCGGCGATAAGACCGACAAGCGCGTGATCGCCACCGCCATGCAGCTCGGCCGCCAAATCGGCAAGATCGCGGTGCTGGTGGGCGTCTGCCACGGCTTCGTAGGCAACCGCATGCTCGAGCCGCGCCAGCGCGAGGCGAATCGCCTGATCCTCGAAGGCGCCATGCCCTGGGACGTGGACCGGGTGCTCTACGAGTTCGGCTTTCCCATGGGGCCCTTCGCCATGGCGGACCTTGCCGGCCTCGACATCGGCTGGTCGCGGGAGACCTCCAAGGGCGAGACCGTGCGCGAGATCCTGTGCGAGCAGGACCGGCGCGGCCAGAAGACCGGCGCGGGCTTCTACGACTATGACGAGAACCGCACCGCCAAGCCGTCCAAGCTCGTGGAGCAGATCATCCTGGACCTCTCGGCCAAGAAGGGAATCGCCCGCCGGACGATTTCCGACCAGGAAATCCTGGAGCGCTGCATCTACACGATGGTCAACGAGGGCGCGAAGATCCTGGAGGAGGGGATCGCCATCCGCGCCTCGGACATCGATATCGTCTGGATCAACGGCTATGGCTGGCCGGTCTATCGCGGCGGGCCGATGTTCTATGGCGAGCAGGTGGGCTTGGGGCACGTGGTGGAACGGCTGCGCGACTACGAGGCGCGGTTCGGAGCGGATTTCAAGCCATCCGCCCTGCTGGAGCGGCTCGCAGCCGAGGGCAGGGGCTTTCGCGACCTCTGACGGCGAATCGAGCGCGCCATGAATGACACGGCTCCCGACCCACGGCGTCAGACGCTGCTTGCATCGCTGGCCGGTGCGCGCCCGAGCGCGCCGGACTGGTTCAGGCAGGCTCTAGCGGATGTGCCGCAGCGGGGCTTCACGGAAGCGGCGGGTGCCAGGATCGAAACGCTCGCCTGGGGCGAACGCGGCAAGCCCGGACTCCTGTTCCTCCACGGCAACGGAGCGCATGCCGACTGGTGGAGCTTCATCGCGCCTTTCTTCTTGAGAGAGTATCGCTGCGTTGCCTTGTCGTGGTCGGGCATGGGCGGGTCGGACCGGCGCGAGCGCTACTCCTTCGACATCTTCGTGCGGGAGGCGATGACGGTCGCCGAGGCGACGGGACTTTTCGACGGCCCTGAAAAGCCTGTCTTCATCGGCCATTCCTTCGGCGGCTTTCCGATCATCGAGGCCGCGGCCCGTCATGGGGAGCGTCTGGGCGGCGCGGTCATCATCGACACGCCGATTTTCTCCCCCGAGCGCCGCCGCGAGCGCCGGGAGAAGGGGGCGGCCTGGGAGATGCGGCCGCACAAGGTCTATCCTACGCTGCAGGCGGCGCTGCAGCGCTTCCGCCTCGTGCCGCCGCAGCCCTGCGAAAATCTCTATATCGCGGACCATATCGCCCGCACCTCGCTGACGCAGGTCGCGACGGAGGAGGGTTCCGGCTGGACCTGGCGATTCGATCCGTATCTCTGGCGTGACTACGAGTGGGAGGACCCGGCTCCGGCTCTGTCCTCCCCGCAATGCCCGCTGGCGGTTCTGCTCGGCGCGCGCTCGACGCTGATGCAGGATGAGGACATCGCGCGCATGCGGGGCCTGCTGCCGCCCGGCACCCCGGTGATCGAGATCCCGGAGGCCTACCATCACGTGCCGATCGATCAGCCTCTGGCGCTGGTGGCGGTGCTGCGCACCCTGCTCGCGGGCTGGAACTCCGCCTCGGCCTCCGGGGTGAAGACGCCCAGGAACAAGGGTTTGGCGTAGAGCTCGGCGGCCGTCTCCAGGGTGATGCCGGGCACCCACCATTCAAGCTCCACGGCCGCGTTGACGATGCTGTCGACGATATGGGCCGCCACGGATGGATCGAGCGGACGGATCGAACCGTCGATCATGCCGTCCACCACGAAGCTGCCGAAGCGCTGCGCCAGCCGGTCCATGGTGCGCTTGGTCTCGCCCCGCAGGCCCTCGGGCAGGGCGCTGAAGGCGGAGATGCGCAGCAGAGGCCCCTGGTCGGAGAGCTGGTATCGGATCAGCTCGCTCGTTGCGGCGCACAGGTGGTCCCAGCCCGTCGTTCCGTTCGCCTCGGCCGCCCTCTGCACCTGGCGTACGACCGCGAAGGTGCGCTCGAAGCAAGCCGCCACGAGGTCGTCCTTGTTGTCGTTGTGGTGATAGAAGGAACCCTTCGTGACGTTCAGCCGGGCCGAGATCTTCTCCACCGAGGCGCCGCGATAGCCCTGCTCGTTGATGAGCATCGTGGCCGAGCGCAGGAAGGCCTCGGGCGAGACCTCCTCGGCGGAGGGCCAGACGAGCTGGGGCAGAACGGTGGGGCGCCAGACGGATTGCGGCGCAGCCAGGCCGTTGACCAGGATGTCGCCGATCCGCTCGGCCACGCGCCGGTAATCCTCCGGCTCGTAATGGTCGATCCAGTGCCGGACGCCATGCATCGCCGAGATCAGCAGATGGGTGCGTGCGTTGCGCTGCGCCCGGGACAGGACCAGCTCGTCCCCGCCGTCGAACAGGCCGCGCAGGTGCCGGAACATCTGGTTGTAGGTGCTGAACACCAGCTCCATGTGAGGGCTGGTCAGCGAGCGCATGTCGCTGAAGCTCATCAGAGGCGGCTGGTCGCCGGACGCGCTCTGCGCCAGCCTCTCGCAGTAGAGCCGCAGAATGGCGCGCAGGCGCTCCTCCGCGGTCTTTTCCCGCAGGGCGGTGGCGATCAGCTCCTCCAGAACCCCGATGGAGCGCAGGAGGCAGGCCGTCGCAAGCTCCTCCTTCTTGCGGTAATAATAGGTGACGCTGTTGGTGATGAGCCCGACGCTCTGGGCCACATCGGCCAGGGTCGTCCCCTTGAGGCCCTTCTGGTTGAAGAGGCGCACGGCGGCATCGAGAATCGCCTGCCGCTTCTGCTCGTAGCGCTTGGTCTGGCGCGGGAGGGCGCTGGAAGGGGGCGTGGTCACAGTTCATGGCTCCTGGCCGAAGGCAAGCTCGAAGGCTCTCCACGCTTCAGCTCCTAGCACGAATCGGCGCCCTGCGCGATGCCGTGATCACAACAGATTGACTGTACCGGTTATTCGAAGAGTGCCGGAAAGAGGGGGCAGGCCTCGCGAAAATTCGGTGCGATTCTGCCCTGCAGGTCCGTTGACGGGGTTATGGGATCGTGTCAGTCTCCTCTTCAACAAGGGCGGAGCCAATGAAGCTTCGCTGGCGGTGCGGCCCTGAAAATGACCGTACCGTTCATTCGAGAGGAAACGATCCGAGGATCTCGGTTTGTCCGGTTTGAGGGTCTGGCGCCGCAAGGTGCAACCCCTCGCTTCCGCCCCAGCCAGGCAGGAGGTCTCGGACGAATGCGGGAGCCCGGTGCCCAGGAGGAGGACGCGGCTCCTTGAACATCTTTTTCCAGCAGGTTCTGAACGGGCTGACGCTCGGGAGCGTCTATGCGCTCGTGGCTCTCGGCCTGACACTCGTCTACGGCATCCTCCACATTCCCAACTTCGCCCATGGCGCCCTGTACATGGTCGGAGCCTACATGGCCTTCTATCTCGTCGGCTCGCTCGGCGCGAATTACTGGGTCGCCATGGCCGGTGCGGCAGCCGTCGTGGCCGTTCTCGCGGTTCTATCCGACCGCCTCGTCTTCCACCGGCTGAGAAACGCGCCGCCGCTGCACGACATGATCGCGGCCATCGGCCTCCTCCTGTTCCTCGAGGCCGGCATCCAGGCGATCTGGGGTGCGGAGTTCCACCGCCTTGCGCCGCCCTATCCGCAGATCGTGCGCATCTTCGATCTCGTGGCTCCCGCGCAGCGGCTCATCATCATCGCGGCGGCTTTCGGGCTGATGCTCGTCCTTCATCTCTTCCTCACGCGCACGCTCACCGGCTCCACCATCATCGCCATGGCGCAGAACCGGGATGGGGCGGCGCTCGTCGGCATCGATGCCACGAAAGTCTCCGTTCTCACCTTCGCGATCTCAGGCGCCCTCGCGGCGGTGGCCGCGACCCTGTTCGCGCCCATCAACCTGATCTATCCGTCGATGGGCCACCTGGTGATCATGAAGGCCTTCGTGATCATCATTCTCGGAGGCATGGGCAGCATCCCCGGCGCCATCGTCGGCGGCCTCGTGATCGGGTTCGCGGAGAGCTTCGGCGCCTTCTACGTCTCCACGAACTACAAGGACATCATCGCCTTCGCGCTGCTCGTCCTGATCCTGTCCTTCCGGCCCCAAGGCCTCTTTCCCAGCGGAGCCCGGGCATGACGACGAAGACCTGGCAGAAGCCCCTTCTCGCCATCCTGCTCGCGCTGGCCATCGTCTTTCCGATGGTCGCGGCGAACGACTACTACATCTACGTGATGTCGCTCGCCTACATCATGGCGATCGCCGCGGTGGGCCTGAACCTCATCCTCGGCTACACGGGCCAGCTCAACCTGGCGCATGCGGGCTTCATGGCCATCGGCGCCTATACGGTGGGTATCCTCACGGTCGATTATGGCGTGCCCTACTGGGCAGCCTTCGTGCTGGCCGGGCTTTTAAGCGCCATCATCGGTTTTTTTGCAGGTCTCCTCTCGCTGCGGCTGAAAGGGCACTTCTTCTCGATCTTCACCCTCTGCGTCGGCTTCATGATCTATCTCATCATCGAGAAATGGGATGGGCTGACCCACGGAACGGTGGGCATCATCGACATTCCCGCCCCCGCCGGGATCGGCCCGATCCGCTTCGACAACACCTGGTCGCAGTATTATCTCGTGCTGTTCTTCCTGGTGCTGAGCCTGTGGCTCATGAGCCGGATCGTGCATTCGCTCCTCGGCCGCGCCTTCGTTGCCATCCGCAACGGCGAGGACCTCGCCGAGACGCTCGGCATCAACCTGATGCGCACCAAGGTTCTCGCCTTCGTGCTCTCCACTTTCTATGCCGGGCTCGCCGGCGCGCTCTATGCCGGCTTCGTGCGCTTCATCGGCCCGGCCATGGCGCTGGAGAGCCACACCTTCGACATGATCGCCTTCATCCTCGTCGGCGGCATCGGAACCCTGTTCGGGCCCCTGCTCGGCGCGATCCTGCTCACCTGGCTCACGCAGTCGCTGCAGTTCCTGCAGGACTACCGAATGATCGTGTTCGGCCCGCTTCTCATCCTGCTGGTCATGTACTTCCCGCAAGGCCTTATCGGGTACTGGCGCCAGCGGCAGGTCAGGCGCGCGGCGGCCTCCGAGAAGGACAGGCGGCTGCAGCGGTCCGCGCTGAGCTCCCGGCAGGAGGTGCAGACCAATGCTTGAGGCTCACGGATTGACCAAGTGCTTCGGCGGCCTGACTGCGGTGCGGGACGTGACCACCTCCTTCGAGAAGAACCGCATCAACGCGATCATCGGCCCCAACGGCGCCGGCAAGACCACCTTCTTCAACCTGGTGAGCGGCTACCACAAGCCCACCTCCGGCCGGATCGTCTTCGACGGGCAGGACGTGACCGGCCTGCGGCCGGACCAGGTCGCCAAGCTCGGCGTGGCGCGCACCTTTCAGTCGACCAACCTGTTCGACCAGGCGACCGTCCTCGACAACCTGATCGTCGGCCATCGCCTGCGCACCACGTCCACCTTCTGGGACGTGGTGTTCAACACCCGCCGTCTGCGGGAGGACGAGCATCGCTGCCGCGCCAAGGCCGAGGAGGTGCTCGATTTCGTCGGGCTGTCCTCGGTGGCACACCATCTGGCGGCCGACATCTCGCAGGAAGAGCGCAAGCGCGTGGCCTTCGCGCTGGCGCTCGCCACCGATCCGAAGATCGTGCTCCTCGACGAGCCCGCCGGCGGCGTCAACCCCGAGGAGACGCTGGGCCTGGCCGAGCTGATCCGGAAGATGATCCGAAAAGGTCTCACGGTCTGCCTGATCGAGCACAAGATGGACATGATCATGAGTCTTGCCGACAAGATCGTCGTGCTCGACCACGGCGAGATGATCGCAGAGGGAACGCCTGCCGAGATCCGCTCCAACCAGCGCGTGATCGAGGCCTATCTGGGAGCGGACTATGCTGCGGCTTGAGGGGGCACAGCTCAACTATGGCAGCTTCCGTGCGCTCGACGGCATCTCGATCCATGCGGAGCCCGGCGAGCTCGTGGTGATGCTGGGCGCCAACGGCGCCGGCAAGAGCTCGCTGTTTCTCGCCATCAGCGGGCTGCGCCGGCTCAGCCGCGGCAGCATCTGGTTCAAGGATCAGAACATCTCGGGACGCAAGCCGTCCCAGATCGTGCAGGCCGGCGTCGTTCACTGCCCGGAGGGGCGCAAGCTCTTCCCCGAGATGTCCGTGCGAAAGAATCTTCTGCTCGGCGCCTATGTCCACCGCCAGGACAAGCGGGAGACGGAGAAGATTCTCGATCAGGTCTTCGAGATGTTCCCGATCCTTTATCAGAAGCGGGACGACATGGCCGGCTCCTTGAGCGGCGGCCAGCAGCAGATGGTGGCCATCGGCCGCGCCTTGATGGGACGGCCGCAGGTGCTGCTCCTCGACGAGCCATCGCTCGGCCTTGCGCCGCTCGTGGTGAAGCAGGTGCTGGGCGTGATCAAGGAGATCAACGAGAAGGGCACCACCGTGCTGCTCGCCGAGCAGAACGCCTATGCCGCCTTGCAGATCGCCCACCGGGCCTATGTGATCGAGAGCGGCCGGATCGTCATGGAAGGCGACCGGGAGACCCTGCTCAACGACGAGGGGGTGCGAAAAGCCTACATCGGCGCCTAAATCCAGGCGCTTGCACAAGCTTGCGGGCCCGCAAGGTTCGCCAAGTAAAGAGACGGGAGCCGATCACGGTCGAACTCCTGCCCATGAAGGAAGAACAAGAGGAGAGGAAACAAATGGCTCTTTGGAAACACCTGGTACACACGGCAGGCGCCGTCACGCTGGCTGCGGGCTTCGCGTCCGTCGCCTCGGCGCAGGAGACCGTCAATATCGGCTATACCGGTCCGCTCAGCGGCGGCGCTGCGCTCTACGGCAAGAACACACTGGTCGGTCTGGAGATGGCCGCGAAGGAGATCAACGACGCCGGCGGCTTCGAGGTCGCGGGCAAGAAGTACAAGTTCAACATCGTGGCGCTCGACGACAAGTACTCGCCGAGCGAGGCGGCCGTGAACGCCAAGCGCCTGAAGGCGCAGAACAACACGCCGATGGTCTTCACGCCTCATTCCGGCGGCGCCTTCGCGATCCAGGCTTTCAACGAGCAGGACAACTTCATCCTCGGCGCCTATACCAGCGTGCCGAACATGACGGAGCGCGGCAACAAGCTGACGCTGCGCATCCCGCCGTCCTTTGCGGGCTACGTGCAGCCCTTCATCAACGTGCAGATGAAGACCTTCGGCAAGAAGCTCGCCATGGCCGGCGGCGATCATGACTATGCCAAGGCCTGGGCGCAGCTCTTTGGCCCTGCCTGGACGAAGGCCGGGGGCCAGATCGTGGCCGAGAACCCGATGTCCTACAACAAGGACACGGATTTCTACAGCGGCGTCAGCCGCGTGCTCGCCGCCAATCCCGACGTGCTGTTCATCGGCGGCGCCTCCGAGCCGACCGCTCTCGTCGCCAAGCAGGCGCGCGAGCTCGGCTTCAAGGGCGGCTTCGCCGTCATGGATCAGGCCAAGCTCGACGAGATGGCCGCCGTGACCGGCAGCATGGAGATGCTGGAAGGGGCCGTCGGCGTGCTGCCGCTGATCTACGACAAGCGGCCGGGCGCTGAAGGCTTCATCGCGAAGTTCAAGAAGCTCTACGACCGCAACCCGGGCACGGAGGCTTCCTATCACTACTCGACCCTGAACGCGGTGGCCGAGGCCATGAAGCTCGCCGGCACCGTCTCCGACCCGAAGGCGATCCACGCCAAGCTGAGCGAGGCCTACGGCAAGCTGCCGCCGGAGAAGAACCCCGCCCGCATCACCAGCGTCGACGAGCGCGGCGGCACCAACGCCAACATCGTGGTCGGCGTGGTCAAGAACGGCAAGGTCGAGACCGTCGAGGCAGCCAGCCTCGGGCAGTGAAGACCCCGAACGAGCAGGGCCGGCCTTCGGGCCGGTCCTTTCTCGTCGGCAGGGCAGGTGGCGCACATGGATGCGATCTCATTCGAAAGCCGGGCTGCGGGCATTCGCGAGCGGGTGGCGCTCCAGGGATTCATGCATCTCGTGGGGGCGCAGATCGACGAGCTTGCGCCGGGTTCATCGACCATCTCGGTCGCCCGACGGGACGATCTCCTGCAGCAGCACGGCCTGTTCCATGGCGGGGTCACCGCCTTCCTGATCGATAACGGCACCACCATCGCCGCAGCGACGGTGCTCAAGCCGGGGCAGGGCGTTCTCACGGCCGAATACAAGCTCAACCTGTTCTCGCCGGCTGACGGCGAGCGGCTCGTCTGCCGCTCGCGGGTGGTCAAGCCCGGCAGCCGGATGATCGTCGTGGCGGCGGATGTGTTCACCGAGAAGGACGGCCGCGAGAAGCAGACGGCCATCGCGCTTGCCACCATTGCCGTCCTCGACCAGGCGGCCATGCCGCCCCTGCGTCAGGCTGGATAAGGATGGCCGGCTGCCTCATATTCCTCAAAACAAGCAAGAACGGAGGGAAGGAACGATGTTGAAGGGCATGATGATGGATCGGCAGCTGTCGATCCCGGCGATCATCGATCTGGCGGCGGAGGTTCATGCCAGGACGGAGATCGTCTCGGTGGCTACCGAAGGCGGCATCCACCGCACCACCTATGGGGATATCCGCAAGCGCATTGCGCAGCTGGCGCACGGGCTGCGTGCCCTCGGCGTCAAGCCTGGCGATCGTGTCGCGACGCTCGCCTGGAACGGCTACCGCCATTTCGAGCTGTACTATGCTATCTCCGGCATCGGCGCCGTGTGCCACACCATCAACCCGCGCCTGTTCCCCGAGCAGCTCGTCTACATCGTCAATCACGCGCAGGATAAGGCGCTCTTTTTCGACATCACCTTCGCGCCCCTCGTCGCCGCCCTGCGACCCAAGCTGCCTGAAGGGCTCACGCTCGTGGCGATGACCGGCCGCGAGACCATGCCGGCGCAGGAAGGGCTCGACGGCCTCACATGCTACGAGGATCTCCTCACCGGACAGCCGGACACCATCACCTGGCCCGATCTCGACGAGAACACCGCGGCCGCCCTGAGCTACACCTCGGGCACCACGGGCGAGCCCAAGGGCGTGCTCTATTCGCACCGCTCGCAGGTGATCCATGCCATGACCTCGGTGATCGGGGCCTCGCGCTACTTCGGCATGGGCAAGAAGATCCTGCCCGTGGTTCCGCTCTTCCACGTCAATGCCTGGGCGCTGCCCTATTCGGCGCCTCTCTCCGGCACCGCGCTGATCTTCCCCGGCGCGAAGCTCGATGGTGCGAGCCTGTTCAACCTCATGGATGCGGAGAAGGTCGACAACAGTTGGGGCGTGCCCACCGTCTGGCTCGGGCTCCTCAACGAGATGAAGCAGAGGGGCCGCAAGCCGGAGGGGCTCACCCATGTCATCATCGGCGGCTCGGCGGCGCCGCAGCCCATGATCGAAACCTTCGAGCGCGATTACGGCATCAGCGTCTGCCACGGCTGGGGCATGACCGAGATGAGCCCCATCGGCACCTTCGGCATGCTGAGCCCGGAGATGGAGCAGCTGCCCTTCGAGGAGAAGGTCGCCCTCAAGGTCCGCCAGGGCAGGCGCCTCTTCATGGTGGACATGAAGATCGTCGACGATAACGGCAAGGAGCTGCCGAGGGACGGCGTGGCCTTCGGCGAACTCTGCGTGCGCGGCCCCTCGGTGGCGTCCGGCTACTACAACAACGAGGCCGCAACCGCGCAGGCCCTCGATCCGGAAGGCTGGTTCCGGACCGGCGACGTGGCCAAGATCACGCCGGACGGCTTCCTGCTGATCGTCGACCGCACCAAGGATCTGGTGAAGTCCGGCGGCGAGTGGATCTCCTCCATCGATCTGGAGAATGCGGCGATGGGCGCTCCGGGCGTGGCGCAATGCGCCGTGCTCGCCATGCCGCATCCCCGCTGGGGCGAGCGGCCGCTGCTCGTGGTGGTGCCGAAAGCCGATGTGAATCCGGCGAAGGAGGACATCCTCGCCTATCTCGCCACCAAGGTGGCAAGCTGGCAGGTGCCCGACGACGTGCTCTTCGTCGAGAGCATTCCGCTCACGGCCACGGGCAAGGTCTCGAAGCTGGAGCTGCGCAAGATCCTGAAGGACTATGTCCTTCCCACGGCCGCGTGAGCGGCCGATGGCTCAGGACTACCTGAACTCCTTGTTCTCGGTCGCCGGCAAGACCGCACTCGTGACCGGCGGCGCCACGGGCATCGGCCGCATGATCGCCGAAGCCCTGGTGCGCGCCGGCGCGCGGGTGCTGATCGCCTCGCGCAAGGGCGAGGCCTGCGAGGCCGTGGCGCGGGAACTCAACGCCCTCGACGTCTCCGGTTCCGCGGAGGGCTTTGCCGGTGACGTCGCCACCGAGGCAGGGGTGACGGCCCTTGCCGCGGAGGTCAAGGCGCGCACCTCTCGCCTCCACATCCTCGTCAACAATGCGGGCAAGACCTGGGGCGAACCCCTGGAGCAGTTTCCGCACAAGGCCTGGGAAGGCGTGTTCTCGGTCAACGTGGCGGGGCTCTTCACGCTGACGCAGCAGATGCTCCCCCTGCTCGAGGCCGCGGCCAGCGACGACGACCCGGCAAGGATCATCAATCTCGGCTCCGTCATGGGGGCGCAGCCCATGGGCGACAAGGCCTATTCCTACGCCGCGTCGAAGGCGGCCGTGCATCACCTCACCCGCATCCTGGCGAAGGAGCTGGCCTCCCGGCGCATCACCGTCAACGCCTTCGCGCCGGGGCCCTTCCAGAGCCGCATGACGGCCTTTGCCACGGGCGACGAGCGCAAGCGCGCGCAGGTCGCCGCCGGCGTACCCCTGGGCCGCATCGGCCGCCCCGAGGACATCGCCGGCGCGGCCCTGTTCCTCTGCGGGCGCGGCGGCGCCTACACCACGGGCGCCATTCTGCCCCTCGACGGCGGCATCGGCGTGCAGACCGGCGGCCATATCTTCGGCGAGGACGGGGAATGAACGCCCATGCGTCCGTTCCCCTCTCTCTCGACGACCTGAAGCGGCGCATCGGGCAGGAGCTAGGCGTCTCCTCCTGGCAGACGGTCGATCAGGGGAGGATCGACCGCTTCGCCGAAGCGACCGGAGACCACCAGTTCATCCATGTGGACCCGGAGCGCGCCCTGGCCGAGACCCCGTTCGGCGGCACCATCGCCCATGGCTTCCTCACCTTGTCGCTTCTCTCCGCCATGGGGCAGGAGGCGCTGCCCGCCATCAGGGGGCGCCGCATGGGGATCAACTACGGTCTCGACCGGCTGCGCTTCCTCTCGCCCGTGCCGTCGGGCGCGCGGGTGAGGGGGCGCTTCACCCTCGAAGGCGTCGAGCCCCGCTCCTCCGCCCAGGTCCTGATCCGCTACCATGTGGTCGTCGAGATCGAGGGCGCCGGCAAGCCGGCCCTTGCGGCCGACTGGCTCACCCTCGCCGTGCTCGGCTGAAGCGGCATGCAATCCACGCGATGAGGACGGCAGGAGGCGCCGGATCATGACGAACCCAGCGGTAGCCCATCTCGAGACGGAGCGTCTTGGTCCCTACCTGTCCGCGCATGTCCCCGGGTTCGGGGAGTTCGTGGGCGCCGAGAAATTCGCCGGCGGGCAGTCGAACCCCACCTTCCTGGTCACGTCGACGCAGGGCCGCTTCGTGCTGCGGCGCAAGCCTCCGGGCACTCTCCTCAAGTCGGCTCATGCGGTCGACCGGGAGTACCGCATCATGGCAGCGCTCGCCAAGACCGACGTGCCGGTGCCGCGCGTGCTGCACCTGTGCGAGGATGATGCGGTCATCGGCTCCATGTTCTACGTCATGGACTACGTGGAGGGCCGGATCTTCTGGGACGGCAGGCTGCCGGACCTGTCGCCTGAGGAACGGGGGGCGATCTACGATTCCATGAACGGCGCGCTCGCCGCCCTGCACAAGGTGGATCCCGCCGCCGTGGGCCTTGCCGATTACGGCAGGCCCGGCAGCTATTTCGAGCGCCAGATCGCCCGCTGGACGGGCCAGTACCGCGCCTCCGAGACCCATCCCATTCCGGAGATGGATGCGCTCATCGGGTGGCTCGAGGGCAACACGCCGGCGGATGACGGACGCGTGAGCCTCGTCCATGGCGATTACCGGCTCGACAACATGATCTTCGAGCCGGCTGGAGCGCGCATCCTGGCGGTGCTCGATTGGGAGCTGTCCACCCTGGGCCATCCTCTCGCGGATCTCGCCTATCAATGCATGCAGTGGCGGCTGCCCTCGGAGGGCGCGTTCCGGGGCTTGGGCGGCATCGACCGCAAGGCTCACGGCATTCCCACCGAGGACGAATATGTGGAGCGCTATTGCCACCGCACCGGCATCGATGCGGTCGGCCACTGGCCCTTCTATCTCGCCTTCAGCTTCTTCCGCCTCGCCGCGATCCTGCAGGGCGTCTACAAGCGCTCCCTCGACGGCAATGCGTCGAACCCGGAGCGCGCCCGCCGCATGGGCGAGGCCGTGCCGATGATGGCGGGAATGGCGCTGGGAGTGGTTGGCGCCCGCTGAACCCTCAGCGGTCCCACTTGATGTTGAGCGCGCTGGTGATCACGCGGTCGATCAGAACCGGCGCGTCGGCGGCCATGCGCTCGATCCCCGCCACGGCCCGGCGCGTCATCTGCCCGTTCAGGAACGCGTAGTCCATCACGATGGCGCTCACGAGCGCGATCACGGTCTTGAAGGCGCGCGAGGCGAGATCGGACCAGGTCATGAGGCCTCTTAAGGCAAACGATGTTCGCCTCATGCCCGAAAGGCTCGGGCAGATCAAGCGACAGACGGTCTCACGCCTGCTTCAGCATCCACTCGTGGTCCGGGTCGTTGTGGAACTTCCAGACCCGCTTCGGGCCGGCCATCACGTTGAGATAGTAGAGTTCGTAGCCGTGCGGCGCGCCGACCGGGTGATAGCCCTTCGGCACCAGCACCACGTCGCTGTTCGCCGCCGCCAGCGTCTCGTCGAGAGAGCGGTCGTCGGTGTAGACCCGCTGCAGAGCAAAGCCCGAGGGCGGGTTGAGGCGGTGGTAATAGGTCTCCTCCAGCAGCGATTCGTGCGGCAGCATGTCCCGGTCGTGCTTGTGGGGCGGATAGCTCGACCAATGGCCCGAGGGCGTGATGACCTCGACCACGAGCAGGCTCTCCGCCGGTTCCGTCTCCGGCAGGATGTTGCGCACATGGCGCGTGTTGGTGCCCTTGCCGCGCGTCTCCTGCCCCACCTGATCGGGACCGATCACGCGCGCCGGCAGCCTGCCCTCGCCCGGCGCGGTGCACACGGCGATCTCGCAATCCGTCTGCGCCTGCAGCGACCACTCGGAGCGGGCCGGTGCATAGAGCGACCACGGATCCGGCTCGAACGGCGAGGCGCGCCCGCCGATCGTGCCGAAATCCTGGCCCGCCGCGCCGACGCGCGCACGGCCTGAGAGCATGACGATGCAGGCTTCCCGATCCCCCGTCGCTTGCTTCAGGTTCTGCCCGCTTTTCAGCCGGTAGACCTCGAATCCCACATAGGTCCAGCCGGCGGATTCCGGCGTGATCGCGTGGATGCGCCCGTTGCCATCGGGTTGCGACGGTTTGACGAGAAGCTTCGACATCGTGAGCACTCCTTACCGCAGGCCGGCTTCCTTGAGGTACCGGGTGAGATTGGCATAGCCCATCTTGGCATAGGTGAGCGGATGCGCCTTCTTGGGATCCTGCTCCGCCTCGATCACCACCCAGCCGCTATAGCCCGGCAGTTCCTTGAACACGGAGACGAAATCCACCATGCCGTCGCCCGGCACCGTATAGACCCCCTCGATGACGGAATCGAGGAAGCTCCAGCCTTCCGCGCGCGAGCGCTCCATCACCTCTTTACGCACATCCTTCGTGTGCACATGGCTGATGCGGCTGCGGTATCGGCGGGCGAGCGCCGCCGGATCCGCGCCGCCCCAGGTGGCGTGGCCCGTGTCGAGCAGCAGGTGAACGGCCTCGCCGGTGGAGCGCATGAAGGCGTCGATGTCCGCCTCCGATTCCACGATGGTGCCCATGTGGTGGTGATAGACCAAGCGCACGCCTTCCTGCAGGGTGCGCTCCGCCACCTGGGTGATGCGGCGGCCGAACTCGGCCCAGTCGCCGTCCTTCATCACCGGGCGCTGCGAGAGCGGCTTGGAGCGGTCGCCATGGATCGCGTTCGAGGTCTCGGCGAAGACGAGCACGTTCGAGCCCATGCCCTTCAGGAGATCGAGATGCGGGCGCAGCGCCTTCATCTCGGCATCGGCATCGCGCGTGAGCAGCTCGGCGGAATACCAGCCGGACACGCAGGCCATGTTGAAGGGTGCCAGTGCCTTCTTAAGCGCTTCCGGCTGGCGCGGAAACTTGTTGCCGAGCTCCATGCCCTCGAAGCCGGCTTCCCGGGCCTCGGCCAGACAGACCTCCAGCGGCGTCTCGCCGCCGAGCTCGGGCATGTCGTCGTTGGACCAGCCGATGGGATTGGCCCCGATGCGGATCGTCATGTTCTTCTTCCTTCCTGATCTTGCTTTCTGAGCCTTACCCTGAGGAGGATCTTCAGGTCCGCCTCGAAGGGCGAGGCGTTTCGAGAGACCGCTGGAACCTCCTTCGAGGCGCCGCTTCGCGGCTCCTCAGGATGAGGGCGTCGTTTAGTATAAGCGATCAATCGCCCACCCGCTGCTCAGCGAGGGCTGTCTCATAATCCTTGCGGGCGGCTTTTACCTGATCGCGTGACGAGACCTCCGGCACCGCCACGTCCCACCAATGGCCTCCCGCATCGGTGGAAGCGAGGGGGTCGGTGTCGATGACGATCACGGTGCTATGCTCGGAGCCGCGCGCCTTTTTCAGCGCATCCTCCAGCTCGCCGATGCCTTTCACCTTCACGGCCTGGGCGCCCAGGCTCGCCGCGTGCGCAGCGAAGTCGATGTCGGGGAGCGTCACGTGGTGCGTGTGCTGCAGCAGGTTGTTGAAGCTCACGCCGCCGGTGGCGCGCTGCAGCCGGTTGATGCAGCCATAGCCGCGGTTGTCGAGAAGAACCACGGTGAGCTTCTGGCCCAGCATCACGGAGGTGGCGAGCTCCGAGTTCATCATGAGGTAGGAGCCGTCGCCCACCATCACGATGACCTCGCGGGATGGATCGGCCATCTTCACGCCGAGCCCGCCGGCGATCTCGTAGCCCATGCAGGAATAGCCGTATTCCAGGTGATAGCCTAGGGCGGTGCTCGCCTTCCAATGCTTGTGCAGCTCGCCGGGCAGGCCGCCGGCCGCGCAGACCACCACGTCGCTCGGCTGCGAGGTGCGCTGCACGGCGCCGATCACCTGCGCGTCGGAGGGCAGCTCCGCATTGGTCGGGTCCGTGTAGCGGGCAGCGGTCTCGAACCAGCGCGCCTTCTCCTCGCGCCCCTTGCCCGTCCAGGCCTCCGGCGCCTTCCAGGTGCCCAGCGCCCGACTCAGTTCTTCGAGGCCGACGCGGGCATCGGCCAGGAGCGGCAGTGCGCTGTGCTTCGTCGCGTCGAAGGCCTGTACGTTGAGGCCGACGATGCGGCGGTTCGGATTCTTGAACAGGGCCCAGGAGCCGGTGGTGAAATCCTGCAGGCGGGTGCCGACCGCGATCACCACGTCCGCGTCCTCCGCGAGCGCATTGGCGGCTCCCGTGCCCGTGACGCCCACCGCGCCGAGATTGGCCTGATGGTCGTGGGGCAGGCTCGACTTGCCGGCCTGCGTTTCGCCGACGAAGAGGCCGTGCCTCTCCGCAAAATCCGCCAGCGCCTTTTCCGCGCCGGAATACAGCACGCCGCCGCCGGCGACGATGAAGGGCTTTTTCGCCGAGCGGATCAGATCGGCAGCCCGCGCAAGCTCCGCCTCGTCCGGGCGGGTGCGGCGCGGCATCCAGACCCTCTCCGAGAAGAAGCTCTCCGGGTAGTCGTAGGCCTCGGCCTGCGTGTCCTGGCAGAGCGCCAGCGTCACCGGGCCGCATTCGGCCGGGTCGGTGAGCACATTCATCGCGCGCTGGAGCGCGGGGATGATCTGCTCGGGCCTGGAGATGCGGTCGAAGTAGCGCGAAACGGGCTTGAAGCAGTCGTTGGCCGAGACCGTGCCGTCGGAAAAACTCTCGATCTGCTGCAGCACCGGATCGGGCCGGCGGTTGGCGAAGACGTCGCCGGGGAGCAGCAGCACCGGCAGACGGTTCACATGCGCGACGGCTGCCGCCGTCACCATGTTGGTGGCGCCCGGCCCGATGGAGGTGGTGCAGGCCATCATGCGCCGCCGGCGGGAAGCCTTGGCGAAGGCGATGGCCGCATGGGCCATGCCTTGCTCGTTATGGGCGCGAAAGGTCGGCAGCCGGTCGCGCACCCCGTGCAGCGCCTCGCCCATGCCGGCCACGTTGCCGTGGCCGAAGATGGCCCAGACGCCGCCGAAGAGCGGCATCACCTGCCCGTCGATCTCCGTTTTCTGCGCGGTGAGGAACCGGGCGACGGCTTGCGCCATGGTGAGGCGGATCGTGCTCATGCGTGCTCCAATCGAATGGCGTCGGCGTGGGGCGGACGCAGCCTTCTCAAGTTGGTCTTCAGGATAACGGGAGCGCCCCTGTCATAGGACCGCTTCCGTGAACTCATGCTGCCTTCGCGCGGCCGGAGACCCGCTGCCATGCGTCGACGAGACGCTGGAAGCGGGCGGCCATGTCGGCGATCGCGGCCTCGTCCGTGATCTCGCCCTTCAGCCAGCGGCGCGCGGCGTCGTTGAAGATCGTGCGGCCCACCGCAAAGCCCTTCACCTGCGGCTCCTTGGCGGCGGCGGCGAAGGCCGCCTCCAGCTCGTTCTCCGGAGCTTCCAGGCCGAGCAGCACGATGCCGCGGCAATAGGGATCGTTCCTCGCGATGACGGCGCCGATGGCATGCCAGGCGGCCTCGTCCCGCTGCGGCTCGAGCTTCCACCAGTCCGGCTTGATGCCGAGATCGTAAAGCCGCTGCAGGATGCCAGCCACTGTATCGGTCTTGAGCGCCCCATGCTTGCCGGCGATGATCTCAACCAGAAGCTCGCGGCCGATGCGGCGTGCGGCGTCGTAGAGGCGCAGCAGGTCGCGCTCCTGCTGCTGCTTCAACTCCTCCGGGTCGTCGGGATGATAGAAGCAGAGGCACTTGATGGTGTGCCCCACGGGCCATTCCACCAGCTTCGCCCCGAGCGAGCCGCCGCCCTCGAAATCGAGCGGGCGCGAGCCTGGCAGCTCCACCGGGCGGCCGATCCAGAACGGGTGATCGGCGGCGCGAAACAGCGCCTCGCGGCCGTAGATGCCGTCGATCAGCATGCCGAAGCCGGGGCGCCCGTCGGCAACCCGTGCCGCGGCCTCGACGGCCAGCACCTTGAAGGCCGGAATGCGCTCGACGGGCGCACCGATCTCCTTCGCCATCGCCTCCAGCTGCATGCGGTGGTCGATGGCGAGCGCCATGAGGGTGTCCGCTTGCGGCCGGCGCGTGGTTGCCCAGTGAATGTGGTTGATGCTCTCGTCAAAACGCAGGGCCTTGTGCCGGCTGCCGGCTTTCAGGAAGTGCTGCAGTTCGGGGAAGGTCGGGATCTCCGGCGAGCACAGCAGGCGCGAGACCGCGAAGGCGCCGCTCGCATTGGCATAGGCGCAGCAGGTTTCCAGGGCCTCGCCCTTCAGCCAGCCGCGCAGGAAGCCGGACATGAAGGCGTCGCCCGCGCCCAGCACGTTGTAGACCTCGACCGGGAAGCCCGGCCCCTTCACGCCGTCGTCGAGGGAAGCCGGGATCGCGCCTGGGAACACCACGCAGCCCATGGGGCCGCGCTTGCACACGATGGTGGCCTGCGAGATCGCGCGGATGGCGCGGATGGCGGCCAGCGTGTCCTCGGACCCGCCGGCGATATGCAGCTCCTCCTCCGTGCCGACGATGAGATCGCAATCGGGGAGGATCGGCCTGAGGTGCTCGGTCACCGCATCGGAGCGCACGTAGCGCGATTCGCCCGCCCCGTGGCCGAGAAGGCCCCAGAGATTGGGGCGGTAATCCACGTCGAACACCACCTTGCGGCCGTGCGCCTTGGCGATGCGGATCGCCTTCTTCTGCGCGGCGGCGGTGGTCTCGCGCGAAAAGTGCGTGCCCGTGACGACGATGGCTGCCGCTGAGGCGACGAAGCCTTCGTCGATGTCGTCCTCGGTCAGCGCCATGTCGGCGCAGTTGTCGCGATAGAAGATCAGAGGGAAGGAGTGTTCGTCGCGCACGCCGAGGATGACGAGGGCGGTCAGGCGTTCCCTGTCGGTGACGATGCCCTGCGTCGCGACGCCCTCCCGCGCCATCTGCTCGCGGATGAAGCGGCCCATCGCCTCGTCGCCGACCCGGGTGATCAGGCCGGATTTCAGCCCGAGCCGCGATGTGCCGATGGCGATGTTCGCCGGACAGCCGCCGACCGCCTTGGAGAAGGAGGCCATGTCCTCCAGCCGTCCGCCCACCTGCTGGCCGTAGAGATCGACCGAGGCGCGGCCGATGGTGATCACATCCAGGGCTGGCTTCATGCTATTCCTCCGGCTCCGGGCCTTGTAGAACCGTGTCCGGGCCGCGTGCGGCCTTGCGATTATAGAACGTTTATTCTATTACCACCTTACGCTGGAATATCAATTCCAAATTCGTTATGAGCCGGCAAAGGATCAGGGGGAAGAACATGATCAGGATCGCCGTTCTGGGGGCAGGCCGAATCGGCCGCATTCACGGGCGCAACGCCGCCAGCCATCCCGACGCCCGCCTCGTGGCGGTCGCCGATCCCCATGCGCCGGCCGCGCAGGATCTGGCTGCGGCCACGGGTGCCGAGGTCGCCTCCCTCGACGAGATCGTCGAACGCTCCGACGTGGATGCCATCCTCATCTGCACCCCGACCACGACCCATGCCGACCTGATCGAGCGCGGCGCCCGTGCCGGCAAGGCGGTGTTCTGCGAGAAGCCGGTCGACCTGTCGAGCGCGCGGATCGAAACCTGCCTCGCCACGGTGGAGAAGACGGGGACGCCGCTGATGATCGGCTTCAACCGCCGCTTCGACCCCAACTTCGCCGCCCTCCGCCGCCGTCTCGCCGATGGCGAGGTGGGCGAGGTGGAACTGGTGACGATCCTCTCCCGCGACCCCGGCCCGCCGCCGGTGAGCTACATCGCCACCTCCGGCGGCCTGTTCCGGGACATGATGATCCACGACCTCGACATGGCCCGCTTCCTGCTCCTCGGCGACGAGCCGGTGGAGGTGCATGCGGTGGGTTCCTCCCTCGTGGACCCGGCCATCGGCCAGGCGGGCGACGTGGACACGGCCGCCGTGATGCTCAAGACCGCCAAGGGAAGGATCGTGCAGATCTCCAATTCCCGCCGCGCCACCTACGGCTACGATCAGCGCATCGAGGTCCATGGCTCGAGGGGCATGATCCGCGCTGGCAACATTCACCGCACGACGGTGGAGGTGGCGACCGCATCCGGCATCACCGCCGATCCGGTGCAGGACTTCTTCCTGGAGCGCTACGCGGAGGCCTATCGCGAGGAACTCGCCACCTTCCTCAACGCGATCCGCGACGGCAAGCCGTGCAACCCCACCGGCCGCGACGGCCTCATGGCCCAGCGCCTTGCGGACGCCGCGACGGAATCGGCGCAGAGCGGCAAGCCGGTGCGGCTGTAAGCAACACGCGTCATCCCGGACGGAGCGCAGCGACGATCCGGGATCGCTCGACCAGTCCAGCACTGTCATCCCGGGGCCGCGTAGCGGAGCCCGGGATCCATAACCGCTGGCGTTGCAGGGTAAGGCGCGACGCCGTTCGCCTTCTTCTGAGACATCGTGTTTATGGATCCCCGCCTTCGCGGGGATGACAGTGTCGAGGGTCTGACACCTCATTCTGCATCCGATCCCGGAATCGCTCACGCCGTCCGGGATGAACGTTGCCGTTATCCCTCAGCCCGCTTCTCCGCGGTGCCCACAGCCAGGGCCATCGCCAGCGCGAACGAGGCGGAGAGCGAGCGGAAGGCGCCGAAATCGGCCTCCGCCACTTCCAGCCACACATCGGCGCTCGTCACCAGCGGGCTGAAGGCCGAGTCCGTGATCGCCACCACGGGCACGTTGCGCTGCGCGGCCGCTGCGGCGAGGTCGGCGGTGACGGGCGCATAGGGCGTGAAGCTGATGGCGAGCACCGCATCGCGCCCCGTGGCGGTGGCGAGCTGCTCGGGGCTGAGCTGGCCCACATGATCGATCAGGATCGCCCGCACTCCCAGCTTGCCGAAGGCATAGGCGCAGTAGGCAATGACCGGAAACACCCGCCGCGCGCCGAGCAGATAGATGGTGTCGGCCTTCGCCAGCGTCTCGATGGCGCGGGACAGCTCCTCCGGGCGCACGGAGGCGCGCATCCGCTCCAGCGAGACGGCGGCGGCGTTGATGAAGCCCTCCAGCAGGGAGGCGGCGTGAACATGGTGCCCCTCCGCGTCGCGCAGCCCCTTGAGGCGCTCGCGGTAATCGGGAAAGCGCTCGCGCAGCCGGTCGCGAAAGATCTGCTGCAGGTGGGAAAAGCCGTCATAGCCCAGGCTTTTCGCAAAGCGCACCAGGGTGGAGGGCTGCACGCCGGCATGCTCGGCGATGCCCGCCACCGTGCCGAAGGCCATGTCCTCGGGATGCTCGAGAGCAAAAGCGGCGAGCTGCTTCAGGCGCTTGGGCATCCCGTCGTGCCGGATCAGCAGGAGCGCCCGGAGCCCCTCATAGTCTTCCGGCGCTTCCGTGACGACGGTGCCCGCGCTGCTCATGCTGTCCTCTGTTTCCCTGCCAGACCCACCTGTCCGGACGGGCCTTGACACCGATCCTACAAAAATGGAATAAAAATTCCAATATACCCATAAAAAAGGTTCTGACGTTCCGTTTGGGCGGACGATCGGAGCGGCAGAGGGAACGAACCATGCAGGTGATTCGCGCTTCGGATCATTTGCTTTCTCTCTGTCCGGACAGGCAAGCGGCCAACCGGCCGCGAGGGACATCACGGCACGCCCCCGCGGCTGTGGTGCCCTGGTTGAGAAACCTTTTGGGAGGAAGCCTATGAAAGCATTCGTGACCGGTCTCGCGGCGGCAGCGGCCCTGGCGCTCGCCAGCGCCGCCCCCGTATCGGCCCAGCAGAATTCGCGCATCATCGTGGTCAGCCACGGCCAGGCCAACGATCCGTTCTGGTCGGTGGTGAAGAACGGCGTGGCAGCCGCCGGCCAGGACATGAAGGTCCAGGTCGATTATCGCGCGCCCGAGACCTTCGACATGGTGGCCATGAGCCAGCTCATCGACGCCGCCGTGAACCAGAAGCCCGCCGGCCTCATCGTGTCGATCCCGGACGCTTCGGCGCTCGGCCCCTCGATCCAGAAGGCGGTGGCCGCCGGCATTCCGGTGATCTCCATGAATTCCGGCTCCGACGTGTCGAAGAAGCTCGGCGCCCTGCTCCATGTGGGGCAGGACGAGATCGAGGCCGGCCGCATCGCCGGGGCCAAGCTGAAGGAGATGGGCGGCAAGGTCGGCCTCTGTGTCAACCAGGAGGTCGGCAACGTCTCCCTCGACCTGCGCTGCAAGGGCTTCACCGAAGGGTTCGGCGGCAAGGTGACGGTGCTGCCGGTGTCGAACGATCCGGCCGACGTGCGCGCCAAGGTGAAGGCGGCCGTTGCCGCGGATGGCTCCATCGACACGATCCTGGCGCTCGGCGCGGGCACCGCAGGCGAGCCGTCGGTGGCGGCCGTGAAGGAGGCCGGCAAGACGGGCGCCATCCGCGTGGCGACCTTCGACATGTCCGCAGGCTTCCTCAAGTCGGTTGCCGCCGGCGAGGCGGCCTTCGCCATCGACCAGCAGCAATACCTGCAAGGTTATCTGCCGGTCGTGTTCCTGGCCAACTATGCCAAGTACGGCCTGATCCCCGGCGGCAACGTTCCCTCCGGCCCCAACCTGATCACCAAGGAGAAGGCCGGACAGGTGGTCGAGCTGTCCGCCAAGGGCATCCGCTGAACCGAACTCAAGGCCCGCGGTCCTGAAGGGCCGCGGGCTTGATTTTTCATCGAGTCATGTTGAGGGAGGCGCTCGTGGCGAACACCACCCAGCCGGCCACGGATCTGTCCCCGGCGCAAACCGTCCAGCAGATTCGGGACGAGCGCCTGAAAGAGGTTTCCCTTCTCACCAAGATCATGCGGCGCCCCGAGCTGGGCGCGCTCGCCGGCCTTGTTCTGGTCACGATCTTCTTCATCTCCACCGCCGATGCGTCCATGTTCACGCTGGCGGGCATCATGAACATTCTCTCGCCGGCCGCGCAGCTCGGCATCCTCGCCATCGCGGCGGCCCTGCTGATGATCGGCGGCGAGTTCGATCTCTCCATCGGCTCCATGGTGGCCTTCACCGGCCTCGTCTTCGGTGCCTTCATCACGCTCAGCGGCTGGCCCTTGCTCCTCGCCATTGCCGCCACCTTCGCCGTCGCGGCGGTGCTCGGCGGCCTGAATGGGCAGATGGTGATCCGCACGAGGCTGCCTTCCTTCATCGTCACCCTCGCCTTCCTGTTCATCCTGCGCGGCCTTTCGCTCGTGGGCCTGAAATGGGCGACGGGCGGCTCCACGCAGATGCGCGGCATCGGCGAACAGGCCGGCGAGGGCCTCATCCGCGAGCTCTTCTCGGGCGTCGCCTTCGAGGGCGTCTTCTCGTGGCTGGCCGCGAACGGCCTCATCGCCAAGTTTCCGAACGGCACGCCGACCGTCACAGGCGTTCCGGTCTCCATCGTCTGGTTTGCGGGCTTCGCCCTGCTCGCCACCTGGCTTCTGCTGCGCACCCGCGCCGGCAACTGGATCTTCGCGGCGGGAGGCGACCCGAATGCGGCGCGCAATTCCGGCGTGCCGGTGGACCGGGTGAAGACCGGTCTCTTCATGCTCACCGCCTGCGCCGCGGCGCTTGTGGCGGTTCTCACGGTGCTCGATGCGGGCTCCACCGATGCGCGGCGCGGGTTCCAAAAGGAGTTCGAGGCCATCATCGCCGCGGTGATCGGCGGCTGCCTGCTCACCGGCGGCTACGGCTCGGCGATCGGTGCGTTCTTCGGCGCCATCATCTTCGGCATGGTCTCCATCGGCCTCACCTATACCCGCTTCGATTCCGACTGGTTCCAGGTCTTTCTGGGCGCCATGCTGCTGCTCGCGGTGCTGTTCAACAACTTCATCCGCCGCAAGGTGACGGGAGAGCGCTGATGGATCAGAACGTCCCCCTCATCGAGATCCGCAACCTCGTCAAGCATTTCGGATCGGTGATCGCGCTTTCCGGCGTGTCGCTCACCGTCCACCGCGGCGAGGTCATGTGCCTGCTAGGCGACAACGGCGCCGGCAAGTCGACGCTGATCAAGACGCTCGCCGGCGTTCACCGTCCCACCTCGGGCGATTTCCTCGTGGAAGGCAAGCCCGTGACCTTCGCCAGCCCGCGGGATGCGCTCGATGCGGGCATCGCGACGGTCTACCAGGACCTTGCGATGATCCCGCTCATGTCCGTCACGCGCAACTTCTTCATGGGCCGCGAGCCGGTGAAGGGCATCTGGCCGTTCCGCCGCGTGGATTTCGACCATTGCGACGAGGTCACCCGCGAGGAGATGCACAAGATCGGCATCGACGTGCGCGATCCGCATCAGGCGGTCGGGACCCTCTCCGGCGGCGAGCGCCAATGCGTGGCCATTGCCCGCGCGGTCTATTTCGGCGCCAAGGTGCTGATCCTCGACGAGCCCACCTCGGCGCTGGGCGTCGCGCAGACCTCCATGGTGCTGAAATACATCCACCAGGTTCGCAGCAAGGGCCTCGGCGTCATCTTCATCACCCACAACGTGCGCCACGCCTATGCGGTGGGCGACCGCTTCACGGTGCTCAACCGCGGCAAGACGCTCGGCACATACTCCAAATCCGAGATCCAGATCGAGGAGCTGCAGAACCTCATGGCCGGCGGCAAGGAACTGCAGGCGGTGTCGGCGGAGCTCGGCGGGATGGTGTGATTGTCCAATGTAATGTCTTCATCCATTCAGCTGCAGTGTCATCACCGGCCTTGTGCCGGTGATCCCGATTTGAAAAAGCGCTACGCCTCACCGTATCGGGATGGCCGGGACAAGCCCGGCCATGACGTAAGGGGTCTGCCCTAGCAAGTGATTGGTGTCAGGAGCCCAGGGAATGAAGTCTCTGAACATCGGCCTCATCGGCACCGGCTATATGGGCAAGTGCCACGCGCTCGCCTGGAACGCCGTGGCCCCCGTGTTCGGGGATGTGGTGCGGCCGCGCCTTGCTGTGCTGGCTGAGCATTCGCAGGAACTGGCCGAGCGTAAGGCACAGGAGCTTGGCTTCGCCCGCGCCACCGGCGACTGGCGCACGCTTGTCGCCGATCCGGCCGTCGACGTGGTGTCGATCACCACGCCCAACGCCTTCCATCCCGAGATGGCGATCGCGGCGCTGGAAGCGGGCAAGCATGTGTGGTGCGAGAAGCCCATGGCGACACGCTTGGAGGACGCAGAGCGGATGCTCGCCGCTGCGCGCGCCTCCGGCAGGGTTGCGGCGCTCGGCTACAACTACATCCAGAACCCGATCATCCGCCTGATCCGGCGTCTGCTCGACGAAGGGCAGATCGGCGAGGTCAATCATGTGCGCCTCGAGATGGACGAGGATTTCATGGCGGACCCGGAGGCGCTCTTCTATTGGAAGAGCGAGGCGAGTTCAGGCCATGGGGCGCTCGACGATTTCGGCGTCCATGCCCTGAGCCTGCTCTGGACCCTGTTCGGTGGCATCCGTCGGGTCTGCGGGCATATGGCAAAGCCCTATGCGGATCGGCCGGTGCAGGGCGGGGGGCGCCGGGCGGTCGAGACCTACGACATCGCCACGACCCTGATCGAGCTGGAGACCGGCGCATCCGGCGTGATCGCGCTCAACCGCTCCGCCTGGGGGCGCAAGGGGCGCATCCTTGTGCAGCTCTTCGGCTCCAAGGGCACCATCGCCTACGATCAGGAGCGCATGAACGAGGTTCAGCTCTACACGGCCGATGGGCCGAAGGATCGCCAAGGCTTCCGCACCATCCTCACCGGGCCGCAGCATCCGCCCTACGACAGGTTCGTTCCGGCACCGGGACACGGGCTCGGCTTCAACGACCTGAAGATCATCGAGTGCCGCGAGCTGATCCGCCGTATCGACGGCGAGAGCGCGCATCTGATCGAATTCGAGGACGGCATCCGCATCGAGCGCACGGTGGATGCGATGGCGCGCAGCGCGCATGAGGGGCGGTGGGTGGAGGTGTAGCGGTTTGCGTCATCCCGGGGGCTGCGCAGTAGAACCCGGGATCGTTGGACGAGAATGGCTCCCTTCACCTCTCCCGGTGGGAGAGGTCGGACCGGAGGTCCGGATGAGGGGTTGGTGTCCTGACCGGATGGAACTGTAACCCCTCACCCCAACCCTCTCCCTCTGGGAGAGGGAGACCAGCGCCATACTCTAATGACGATCCCGGATCGCCTGTGGCGTCCGGGACGAGGCATGTGTCCGCTCTTACCCCGCGTGCGCCTTCACCACTTCCAGAAAAGCATCCGCATAGCGGTCGAGCTTGGCCTGTCCGACGCCGTGGATCTCGCCGAAGGCGCGCACGGTCGTGGGCTTCTTCGCAGCCATGTCGATGAGGCTGCGGTCCGAAAAGATCACGTAGGCCGGCACGCCCTCTTCCTTGGCGAGGCGCGTGCGCAGGGCCTTGAGGTCGAGGAGCAGCGGATCGTCGGAGGGCACGATCGCTTCCGCCTCCATCCGGCCGCGCCTGCGCCGCCGCTCGGCAGGTTTCATCAGCACGTCGGAGCGCAGCTCGATCCGCTCCTGCCCTTTCAGCACGGCGACGCCCCTGTCGGTGAGGGTCCAGCGTCCGTATTCCGCAAGTTCCAGGCTGATCAGACCTGCGGCATAGATCTGCCGCAGCAGAGAGCGCCATTCCGTCTTCGAGCGGTCGTTGCCGACGCCGAAGGTTTTGAGCTTGTCGTGGCCGAAGCGGCGGATCGAATCCGTTTCCTCGCCCACGAGAATGCTGATGAGATGCTCGGTGCCGAAGCGCTCGCCCGTGCGCACGATGGCGGAGAGGATTTTCTGGGCCTCGATGGTGCCGTCGAAGGACATCACCCCGTCGATGCACAGGTCGCAATTGCCGCAGGGTTCGGTGGTCTCGCCGAAATAGGCGAGCAGTGTCTGGCGGCGGCAGCGCGGCGCCTCGCACAGCGCCACGAGCGCATTGAGGCGCTGGCGCTCCACCCGCTTCTGCTCGTCGGCCGCGTCGCTCTCCTCGATCTGCAGGCGGCGCAGGCGCATGTCGTCGAGGCCGTAGAGGGTGAGGGTGTCGGCGGGCGCCCCGTCGCGGCCTGCGCGGCCGATCTCCTGGTAATAGGCCTCGATGGATTTCGGCAGGGCCGCATGGGCGACGAAGCGCACGTCGGGCTTGTCGATGCCCATGCCGAAGGCGACGGTGGCCACCATCACCACGCCGTCCTCCTGCAGGAAGATGTCCTGGTTCTTGGCGCGGTCCTGCTGATGCATGCCCGCGTGGTAGGGGAGCGCCCGGTAGCCTGCCTGGCTGAGCGAATCGGCGAGACGCTCGGTGGCGTCCCGCGACGAGCAGTAGACGATGCCGCTCTCGTGCCGGTGCTTGTCGAGGAAGGAGAAGAGCTGGCGCCGGGAATGCTCCTTCGCCTGCATGGCGAGCCGCAGGTTCGGGCGGTCGAAGCCATGGATGAAGAGCCGCGGCTCCTCTTCGAAGAGCCGGTGCATGATGTCGCTGCGCGTCGCCACGTCGGCGGTTGCTGTGAGCGCGATGGTCTGCACGTTGCCGAGCCGCTGGCGCACCTCGCCCAGCATGGCGTATTCGGGGCGGAAATCGTGGCCCCATTGCGAGACGCAGTGCGCCTCGTCGATGGCGAGCAGGTTGACGCCCGAGCGGGCGAGCCACTCGGTGGTTCCGGTATTGGCGAGGCGCTCCGGCGAGGCGTAGAGGATGCGCATGCGCTTCTCGCGCACCGCGTCGACCACCCGGCGGTTCTCGGCCGGGTCGTTGGCGGAGTTGAGGCTGCCCGCCTCGATGCCGAAATGGCGCAGGGCCGCCACCTGGTCGCGCATGAGCGCGATCAGCGGCGAGACCACAACGGTGAGGCCCTCGCGGGCGAGCGTCGGCAGCTGGTAGCACAGAGACTTGCCCGCCCCCGTGGGCATGATGGCGAGCACGTCCTCGCCTGCCAGCACCGCGCGCACGATCTCCTCCTGCCCTTCGCGGAAGGAGGGGAAGCCGAACACGTCATGGAGAATCTTGCGCGGGTCGATCACGGATGCCGTGTGGCCGAACGCGGATTCCAGGTCAATGCGGCATCGGGAATCTTCAGGAAGGAAAGCACTCCCTTCGCCGCGGCGACGCCGGTGGCAAAGGTGGCCTGGAGCAGGTAGCCGCCGGTCGGCGCCTCCCAGTCCAGCATCTCGCCCGCCACGAACACCCCCGGCATCCGCTTGAGCATCAGGCTATCGTCCAGCTCGCAGAAGGGGACGCCGCCGGCGCTGGAAATGGCCCGCTCGAGGGTTTTGGTGCCCGTCAAGGTCAGGGGAACGGCCTTGATGAGCCGGGCGAGGGATCCAGGTTCTCCCGGAAGGGAAGGGGAGGCCTCCCGCAGCAGGGCGATCCCCACCGGGCTCAAGCCGGCGCTCTTGCGCAGGAAGGTGGAGGCGGACTGCCCCTTTCGCGGCGCCTCCAGCCTTCGCAGGAGGGCGCCGTGGTCGAGATCGGGCCTGAGGTCGATGTGGAGAACGGCGCTGCCCCTCGCGGCGAGGGCGTCGCGCAGGCGGGCCGAGAGGGCGTAGACGGCTCCGCCCTCGATCCCGTCCGCCGTGATGATGGCCTCGCCCCTTACGGTCGCACCCTCGAAACCGAGGGCTACCCGCTTCAGCGGCTCGCCCTCGAAGCGGCTGCGCATGATCTCGGACCAGGCGCAGGTGAAGCCCATATTGGCTGGACGCAGGGGCGAGACCGCGATGCCGCGCCGGGAAAGGATCTCCACCCAGCCGCCGTCCGAGCCCAGCCGCGGCCAGCTGCCGCCGCCGAGCGCCAGGATCGTGGCGTCGGGCTCCACCCGAATCGCCTGTCCGGTTGCATCGGTGAGAAGGAGAGCGCCCGTCTCGTCCCAGCCCTGCCAGCGGTGGCGCAGGGCGAAGCGGATGCCGAGGCCTTCGAGCCGGGAGAGCCAGGCGCGCAGGAGGGGAGAGGCCTTGAAGGCCACGGGGAACACCCGCCCGCTGGAGCCCACGAAGGTCTCCTGCCCCAGCCCCTCGCACCAGGCGCGCAGATCCGCAGGCGAGAAGGCCTCGATCAGAGGCCGCAGCTGCGGCTCGGCCTCCGCATAGCGGGTCACGAATCGCTCGAACGCCTCCGAATGGGTCAGGTTCAGGCCGCCCCGGCCTGCCATGAGCAGCTTGCGGCCCACCGAGGGCATTCGGTCGTAGACGGTGACCTTGAGACCGGCGCGCCCGAGCACCTCCGCGGCCATCAGGCCGGCCGGACCGCCGCCTACGATGGCGGCTTCAGGGGGAGAGGAGCTTGCGGGCATGCGGTCAGCTGACGCGGGAGAGGCAGGAATCTGGACCCTTGGGCAGCAACATGGCATGCAGCGGCGGGTCCATGGCACATGAACGCCAGGAGGCCCTTTTTCAAGGGGAGCGGCGCCTGAACGCCGCCCGAAGGGGAATTTCGATGCGTGCACTTACCTTCTGCGCCCTGATCGCGCTGGGTGTGGCCGGCTGCGCAGGCGATTCGGCTCTCACCCCCAAGGATGCCGTCCTGGCGAGTTCGACCGGCGATGCGGCCGCCGCCGCCCGCCTGATTTCGGCCTATCGCGTGTCGATGGGCCTGAACCCGGTGACGGTGGACCCTAAGCTGAACCAGGCGGCGGAGCATCAGGCCCGCGCCGTGGCCGCCGCGGGCCGTCTCAGCCACGGCAGCTTCGCCAAGCGCATGGATGAGTATGGAATCGCCGGCTATTCCGCCGAAAACCTCTCCGCCGGCTCCGACACGGTGGACGGAGCCATCAGCCGCTGGAAGGCCTCCCCCGGCCACAACAGCAACCTCCTGATGCCGCAGGCCCGCAAGATCGGGCTCGCCCGCGCGGATGCGAACAACCGCTATGGCCGCTACTGGGCGCTCGTCCTCGGGCAGTAGCGCATCGTGCGGAACGAGCGGGCACCGGCTTTCCGCAACCGACGATCCGAGGCTCATCAAGGCGGGCATCGGATCGATCCCGAGAATGCCCTCCGCTTCCGGGCCCGATGCCCGACCGCGGCACCAAAGGGAGCGTGAAGCGTTAGGATTCCGGTTCCTCTCGCTTGCGCTCCCATGACCCACCAACAAATGCTCTCTTTCGCCATCGTCGCCGGGATGATGGCGCTTTTCGTCTGGGGCCGGTTCCGCTACGACCTGGTCGCGGTCTTGTCGCTCCTCGCGGCGGTGCTGGTCGGCATCGTTCCGGCCGACAAGGCCTTCGAGGGCTTCAGCGACGACATCGTCATCATCGTGGCGAGCGCACTCCTGGTCAGCGCCGCCGTAGCGAAGTCCGGCATCCTCGAGGCGGGGCTCAACCGCGTCGGACCTTACCTGCGCACCACGCAGATCCAGATCGTGGTTTTGGTAGGCGTAGTGACCGTGCTCTCCGCTTTCGTGAAGAACATCGGCGCGCTCGCCATGATGATCCCCGTGGCGTTCCAGATCGCCCGCCGCACCAACACGCCGCCCTCCAGCTTCCTCATGCCGATGGCCTTCGGCTCGCTTCTCGGCGGCATCGTCACCCTGGTGGGGACCTCGCCCAACATCATCGTGTCGCGGGTCAGGGAGGAGCTGGTGGGGCAACCCTTCGGCATGTTCGACTTCACCCCCGTGGGGATCGGCATCGCGCTCGCGGGCGTCGTCTTCCTGGCCTTCGGCTATCGCCTGCTGCCGCAGGGACGCAAAGGGGCCGCATCCCTCGATGCAGCCCTCGACATCAAGGATTACGTCACTGAGGCCCGCGTGACGGCGGAATCCGACGTGGTCGGTCAGACGGTGGCGGACCTGCACAAGCTCGCCGACGGCCAGGTGAAGGTCGCGTCGATCATCCGCAACGAGACCCGCAGTTCCAGCCCGCTTCCGGATGCCACCATCCGCGAGAACGACGTCCTGATGCTGGAGGGCGAGTCCGATGCCCTCGAGAGCGCCGTCGTTCGGGCGGGGCTGAAGCTCAGTCGCGAGCATCACCAGCCGGAGACGGACGAGGCCACGGACGAGATCGGCGCCATCGAGGCCATCGTCGGGCCGAATTCGGTGCTGACCGGGCTGTCGGCGGAACGCATCGGCCTCTACGAGCGCTTCGGCGTCAACCTGATCGCGGTGAGCCGCAGCGGCGAGCGCTTCAAGGAGCGCCTGCGCACCATCACCTTAAGGGCCGGCGACGTGATCGTGCTCCAGGGCAACCTCAAGCGGCTGCCCGACACCCTGCGGGATCTTGGCTGCCTACCCCTGGCGGAACGCGAAATCCGGCTCGGCAGCGCGCGCCGGAGCCTGATGCCCGCTGCCATTCTGGCCATCACCATGGTGATCGTTGCCTTCAACATCCTGCCGGTGGCCATCGCCTTCTTCGGAGCCGGCGTCCTGCTCGTGCTGTTCGGCTCCCTTTCCTTGCGCGAGGCCTATGAAACCATCGAATGGCCGATCATCGTCATGCTCGGCGCCCTGATCCCGGTCAGCGAATCGATCCGCACCACCGGCGGAACGGACCTGATCGCCGGCTGGCTCTCCTCGGCCGCCAACATGCTGCCGCCGACGGGTGCCCTCGTGCTCATCATGGTAGCCGCCATGGCCGTCACGCCGTTCCTCAACAATGCCGCAACCGTGCTGGTGATGGCGCCTATCGCGGCGAGCTTCGCCACCCAGCTCGGCTTCAGGCCGGACGCCTTCCTGATGGCGGTGGCGATCGGCGCGGCCTGCGACTTCCTCACCCCCATCGGGCACCAGTGCAACACCCTGGTCATGGGGCCGGGCGGCTATCGCTTCGGCGATTACTGGCGCCTCGGGCTGCCGCTGTCGATCCTGGTGGTGGTGATCGGCATTCCGCTCATCATGCTGTTCTGGCCGCTGAACTGACCTAGTGCAGGAAGGCGGTCAGCAGCAGGGTCGTGCCCGCGGCCGAGGTCGAGAGGGCCACGATCATGGCCCAGATGTGCAGCCGGTCCCGCTCCTCCTGGTTGAGCAGGGGGCGGTAGCGCGAGTCCGAGCGGCCGAAGATGAAGCTCCCGTTCCGGGAATCCCGGGGCGCGTGAGGCATGATGCAGAAGCTCGATCTCACCACCTGCTGACGGATGCTGACGGACGATTCGCGGGACAGCTGTGGGTTCATGGCCTGACGCAACGCGGGATGGGATCGGGACCCGCAGGTTTGCCCGGCAGCCGTGAAGGAGAGGTAAAGGCGGTGAATTCCCTCCTATCATCGTAAATCGAATCTTTCCGAAAGCCGCACCGGATCAGGCGACATCCTCTCTTTCCTCGCCCTCCCGTTTTGGATACGAAATATCGTCAAGCGATGGGAGGGAATCATGCGCAGTTTCTCCATGGGGTTCGGTGCCGTCCTGCTGGGCCTCGCCCTGGCCGCCTGCAATCAGACGGGGGCAGGGTCGGTCGCCGGCGGAGTTGCGGCGGCCCTGGATCCGACCGGCATTTCAGGGGCAGCCATGGATGTGGCCGATGCCGCCGAGACGGCGTCGGGAGCCTCTCGTGTCGATTTCAGCGCCATCGCCGTGCGCCTGAAGGACGTCGCCGCCGGCAAGACATCGGGCCCGGACTACATGGCTCCGCTCGACCGGCAGATCGCGGCTACCATGGCCAAGCAATCGGCCAAGATGGCGCGTTCGGCCGCCCAGGCCGGGATCGACGCCGCCCTGACCGGCGGGATGAGCCTGTCGGGCTCCGCCTTCCACCTGGCCACGCAGGGAGCGGGCAATGCCATGCTGGCAGGCCAACTGGCTGGTGCCCGAGCCCAGGCGAGCGCCGACGTGGCGAAGGCCGAGGCCCAGCGCAAGGCGGAGCAGCTCATGCCCGACGCGGATCGCCCGCTGGAGGCTCAGGCGGTGCTGTCCATCCTCGAAGGGGGAGGGGGCAACAGCGTGGCGTGGCAGAATCCGGCCACCGGCGCCTCCGGGAAGGTGACCCTCAAGCCGATGGACAAGCGGATGTTCGGCGGCCTCGACTGCCGCATGTTCCTGCGCGAGTGGAGGAGCGGGGGCACCGTACGCAGGGGCGACATGCTGGCCTGCCGCGACAAGGGCGAATGGTACGACTTCTCGTAAGCAGGAAACGGGTCGTCACATCCCTGGCCCTGTGGCATGTCCCTGAACGCAGTTGAAAAGCGCGGACATGACACAAGCCTCCATTCAAAAAACCATGACGGCGTCCGACTGGGCGCTGCTCGCCGTCCTCTCCATCGTCTGGGGAGGATCCTTTCTCTTCATCGGCGTCGCGGTGCGCGAGCTGCCGCCGCTGACCATCGTGGCGATCCGGGTGGTGACGGCAGCCCTGGCCCTGATTCTTCTGCTGAAGCTGATGGGTGTTGACCTGCCGCGCACCCGCCGGGCCTGGGCCGCCTTCCTCGGCATGTCGATCCTCAACAACGTCATTCCCTTCACCCTCATCGTGTGGGGACAGGGGCACATCGCCAGCGGCCTCGCCTCCATCCTCAATGCCACCACGCCGCTCTTCACGGTGATCGTGGCCCAGTATTTCACTGATGATGAACGTCTGACGGGCCAGAAACTGGTGGGCGTCGTCGTCGGCTTCCTGGGGGTCGCTGTGATGATCGGTGCCGCTGCTCTCACCTCCTGGGATGCCAGTATCCTGGCGCAGCTGGCGATCCTGGGGGCTGCCCTGTCCTATGGGTTTTCCGGCGTCTTCGGGCGGCGCTTCAAGACAATGGGCATTCCGCCTCTGGCGACGGCGGCCGGGCAGGTGACGGTGTCGAGCGCGCTCCTGCTGCCGGTGGCGCTGATCGTCGACCGGCCCTGGACCCTGGCGATGCCGAGCACGGGAGCGATCCTGTCCCTGGCAGCCCTCGGCCTCGTCTCCACGGCCTTCGCCTATCTGATCTTCTTCCGGCTGCTCGCGCGGGCCGGGGCCACCAATGTGGGCCTCGTCACCTTCCTCATCCCGGTCAGCGCGATCCTGCTCGGCGTGCTCGTTCTCGGCGAGACGCTGGCCGCAAGGCACTTCGCCGGCATGGCGCTGATCGGCGCGGGCCTCGTCCTGATCGACGGGCGCGCGGTGTCCGCGCTGAACAGGCCGTTCAGCGCGAAGGCGCCGGCGCCGCGCGGAAACGGTTGAACATCATGTCCGGCGCGCTGGTGTTGTGGCGGGAGGGGACGAGGCGGCCCATCCAGGCATCCGTCGCCCTGCCGCCCTGAAAGTTCATGATCGGCTCCTCGCGCCAGGAGCGGGCGCCTTCCTCCCGCACGGCGATCCGCGCTACGTCCGCGTTGAACTCGGTCACGTACATGGACCGCAGGCCTGCGAAGGGCAGGCCGGAGATGGCTCGATCAAAGGTCACGTCCAGGGTCTGGCGCTCCTCGTTGAGGGCCTTGACCACGACGCTGGCCGTGCCGCCCCTGGCGAGGGTGAGCGTGAAGGTCATGGCCTTCGGGTCGAAGGCCACGTCCTTCAGGTTCACCACGGGACGCTGGTCGAACTCCACCGGGCCGACCAGGAAGGAGGAACCGTAGGAGGTCCAGTCCAGGTGCTCGGGCGGCAGCGGCTTGATGCGCCAGTAGCCGTCGCCCGGATAGATCACGAGCACTTCGATGGCCTTGTCGCCCCGCTTCTTCAGCAGCTGCAGGAGGTGGATGTTGCGCTCCACTCTGGTGCCGATGGTCACCGTCACGTCGCTCGGGCGCCAGAACTCGGTGAAGGACAGGCCCATGATCCGCACGTTCCCGTCCTCGTAGAGGTTGGTCATGGTGGGGTGCGGCTTGGCGGAGGTCTCCTCCGAGATGTCCTCGCAGGCGGTCCAGTCCGGCTCCCATCGGTCCTGGCGCAGGGTGCCCATGTAAGCCGGATGCACGGCCTCGATCTGGAAATGCCGCACCTCGGGCGAGGCGAAGTTGACCGCCACGTTGTCCTTCTCCGCGCAGAGCACGGGCTCGCTGGTGTTCGTCACCTCGACCGCCAGCCCGTCGAGGGTGGCAGCGCCGGCGGGAGCGGCAAGGCCGAGGAAGCCGAGGGCGAGGATCCGGGGAAGGAGCATGGGATCGTCCGGTTGTTCTGCGGAAGCGGGGCTGGTGGAGGCGGACAGATAGCGCGGACCGACTATGCCGTCGAGCCAAGCTGCCTTTGCACCGCGCCCTGTTGATGCGGCATGGCAGATGTCACATCTCTGGCATTAGGGATCGGGCCCTGCCTGTGCTAGGGTGCGGTCGGTCCCGAAGCGTGGCTTTTTGAGCCTGCGCTTCCATGGCCCATGCTCTTCTTGCCGGATGCGAGGCTGTTTGCCCGAGTTTTCGATGATGCGCCTGACCTTGAGCCTGTCCGACAATCCCGCCACGACCCTGGTCGAGCGGGCGATCATGGAGTTCCGCAGCGCCCGTCCCGTCGTGATCGACGGGGCCGAGGGCAGCGCGCTCGTGGTCGGAGTCGAGGACCTGGACGAGGCCATGAGCGCCCGGATCGGCGCCGTTGCCGGGGCGCATGCCCATCTGGTGCTGCCGGCGGCCAGGCTCCGCCGCCTCGGGCTGGATCGGGAGCAGCCCGGACGCATCGCCCTGCCAATAGTCGACCGCAGCCGCGTGGAAACGCTGGCGCTCAAGGTCGACGGCCGCATCGACGCGCCGGTTCGTCCCGCCGATGCGCTCGACGAGGAGGCGCTGGAGCTGGCGCGCCTCTCTCTCGTGCTGCCGGCCGTGATCGTGGTGCCGCTGGCCCCGGGGATCGAGATCGATTCGTCCCCCGTGCGGGTCCCGGGCGAGGCCGTTCGCGGATATCGAAGCGCCAAGGCGGCCGACCTGACGATCGTCAGCCGGGCGCCCGTGCCGCTGGAGGGCGCGCCCTCCAGCGAGTTCGTGGTGTTCCGCGGCGGCGAGGGCCTGCGCGATCAGGTGGCGATCGTCGTCGGCAGGCCGGACCTCTCCGGGCCGGTGGCCGTGCGGCTGCATTCCGCGTGCCTCACCGGGGATCTCTTCGGCAGCCTGAAATGCGATTGCGGCGACCAGCTGCGCGAGACGGTGCGCTTCATGGCCGGCCATGAGGGCGGCATCCTGCTCTATCTCGACCAGGAGGGGCGCGGGAACGGGATCGCCAACAAGATCCGCGCCTACAAGCTCCAGTCCCAAGGCTACGACACCTACGATGCGGACGAGGTTCTGGGCTTCGAGGCGGATCAGCGCCGGTTCGACTTCGCCGCCGTGATGCTGAAGAAGCTCGGCGTCGGCAAGGTCCGGCTGATGACCAACAACCCCGAGAAGATCGCAGCCCTCAGCAGGGCCGGGCTCGAGGTGATCTCGGATCATCGGGTTCTGGGCCGCCCCACGGCGGAGAACGTCAGCTATCTTGCCGCCAAGCGCGACCGCGCCGGGCACTACATCGATCTCGAAGGCATGCTCGCCTGTTCGAGCAAGGATTAGGGCAGGGCGTCAGTCGAGCCCTTCTGCCGCTCTTCGGGCAGCGATGAAGTCCGGCCCGCAAGAGAGCTTCTTGGCGGTGGGGCTCCTGCTGTCGACGATCCGCCAGAAGGGCGTGATTTCATCCAACGTCTTGCCGGATGAAAGATCCTCCAGGGCTGCCTCGGACGCGATCCGCACGAAGATGCCGGTGGTCATGGGACAGGTGACCTCCGCCTTGTGAGCGCGCGCCAAGTCGTCACGCATCTGCACGATGCTGCGGGCCTGGCCGCGCGGAATGGCAGCGATGTAATCCCTGACGATGCGGGGCGTTGCTACCAGCATCATCTGACCAAGCTTGAGGCCAGCAAAGGATTTGTCGACAGGCTCCACTTTCGGGAAGCCTGTCGCAAGCTTTTCGGTCCACGTCTTCTTTCTAGGCATAGTCCCTCTTCAGGAAAAAGCCTTGGCCCCTCATCGCGCCGGCATGCCGGTTTCGATGATCTTCGCCCAGAGGGAGACGCCGTAGGGGCTGGCCTCGTCGTTGAAGTCGTAGGCCGGGTGATGGACGCCGGCCGTGTCGCCGTTGCCGAGGAAGATGTAGGCGCCGGGCCGCTGCTCCAGCATGTAGGAGAAATCCTCCGCGCCCATGAGAGGCGGAACGGTGGTATCGACCGCGTTCTCGCCGGCCACCGCGCGTGCGACGCTCGCCAGGAATTCGGTCTTGTCGGGATCGTTCATGGTCACCGGATAGCCGCGGTCGTACTCGACCTCGGCCTGCGCGCCGAAGGCGGCGCAGACGTTCTCGACGATGGCGCGGATGCGGGTCTCGGCGAGGTCGCGAACCTCCGGCGAGAGGGTGCGCACGGTGCCGAGCAGCATCGCCGTCTGCGGGATGACGTTGAAGGCCTCGCCCGCCTTCACGGTGCAGACGGACACCACCACGGATTCGAGCGGATCGGTGTTGCGGGAGGCGATGGTCTGCAGGGCCGTGATCACGTGGGCGGAGATGACCACCGGATCGATGCATTCATGCGGACGCGCCGCGTGGCCGCCCTTGCCTTCGATGGTGATGGTGAACCGGTCGGCCGCCGCCATCATGGCGCCGGGGCGGATGGCGAAGTGGCCGACGGGAATGCCCGGCATGTTGTGCATGCCGTAGACCTCCTGCACGCCGAAGCGCTCCATGAGGCCATCCTTCACCATCTCGTTGCCGCCGCCGCCGCCTTCCTCCGCCGGCTGGAAGATCACCACCGCCGTGCCGTCGAAATTACGCGTCTCGGCCAGGTACTTCGCCGCGCCCAAAAGCATGGCGGTATGCCCGTCATGGCCGCAGGCATGCATCTTGCCGGGGACCTTGGATTTGTGGGGAACGTTCGTCGCCTCCTCGATGGGAAGCGCGTCCATGTCGGCACGCAGGCCGATGACCCGGCCGGACGTGTTCGAGCGGCCCTTGATGACGCCGACGACGCCCGTCCGCCCGAGGCCCGTGACGACCTCGTCGCAGCCGAAGCTCTTCAGCTTCTCCGCCACGATGCCGGCGGTGCGATGCACGTCGAACAGGAGCTCCGGGTTTTCGTGAAAGTCGCGGCGCCAGGCGGTGATTTCCTCGGCGAGGTCGGCGACGCGGTTGATGATGGGCATGAACAATCCTCACACAATAATCCTGAGTCTCCAGCGAAGCAGAGGCAGGCCCCTTCCGTCAACCGCTGCCGCGGCGCAGCCGGGAGGAGGCGTTCAGAACGTCCTGCGGAAGACCGCCTTGGGCCGCGTGGTGCGGAACTGGCCGCGCTCGATGGCGACGAAGATCAGCACGAGGACCACGAGGGCCGTGAACCACCAGACCTGCGCGGTGCCGATGCCGAGGCAGCCCAGGGTGTAGGCGCAGGCGAAGGCCGCCATGATGCCCGGCGCCACGCTGGCGCGATGGCTCCTGATGCCGGTGGCCGCCTGGTAGAGCAGAACGCTGCCCGCCACCGCGCCGACGAGACCGAGCTCGTACCAGACCTCGAACAGGAGGGTGGAAGGGGCATTCCGGGGCACGAGGCCGAAGGACCGGCCGCGCAGGGCCGTCTCGAGCCCATGGCCCGTGAGAAGCCGCAGCGGCTCGCTGACGATGATCCGCCGCCATGCCTCGAGGCTCGCCGTCACCGGGGACCTGGCGCCGAGGAGGCCCGACGCCAGCGGCTTCAGGAGGAAGGGCAGGATTGGCGCCAGGAGCAGCAGGCCCGCCATGACGAGACCGGTGAGCCGGGCGCCGAGGGCCTGGCTGTAGGCCGTGAGCACGAAGACGAGGGCGCCGGCGACGAGGCCGTAGAGGGGCAGCCCGCCCCGGGTGAGAAGGGCGGCGACGCCCACGGCAAGCGCCAGGCCGATGGCCTCCAGGTTCCTGCCGCGGGAATGGAGCCAGGCCAGCGCAGGCCAGAGCAGCAGCACGAGCATGAGCATGCCGCGCTCCAGGCTCAGGCCTTCCGGATCGAAGCGGCTGCCGCCCTCGAGCGCCAGGGGAATGCCGATGAGGGCTGCAAGCCCCAGGCCGACGGGCAGGAGGTAGAGATTGGCCGAGCGCATCCGCTCCGGCACGGCGAGATAGCCGCCCAGGCCCATGAGGATCATGCCCGTGATGTTGAGCAGACGCTCCGTGGCCTGTGCCGTGAAGGGCGTCCACACGAGCGAGAGGGCGGCCCAGAACAGCAGCACCAGCCCCGCCATGCCGCCCCGCGAGGTCGCGAGCGCCAAGAGCTTGTCCCATGCATGCCGCGCGTTGCCGTCGAGCACCGAGGCCAGGACGAGGAGGATGACCGCCAGCGGCGCCATGACCACGAGGGCGCGACGGGTGAACAACGCGGCCAGGGGCACGGCGAAGAACAGGATCGCAAAGCCGAGGCGCCGCAGCACGGCGGCGGCGTCGGCGGAGGCATTGGCCGTCTGGAAGGCGGAGCGAACCATGCGAAGGGGCAATCGGCGGTTGAGCGGTCTTGGTTGAGAAAAGCCTAATGGACGGAAGAGGCAAAAGCTGTAGGTGTCGTGCAACACATCCTGTTCCTGTGGAGGGCACGACCGGATGGCCGCCGCTTCCAGGCCGCCCCCACGAGCAGGCGGCGCCTGGGGGGCGGTCATGCCCATGCCTTTGTGCCGCAAGCCTTTGCCCGCCGTCCGGAGCCGGGCCTGGAGATCATCCTCGTCGGCAAGGACCGGCTCACCCTGTCCGGGCATGTGCCCGGACATCTCGCCGGCCTCTATGGCAGGGGCGAGACCCCTATCGACCTGGAGCGCCTCGCAGGCGCGGGCGGCGCCCGGCTGATTCGCGACGAGGCGGCCGGCTCCCCGCCTTCGAGGGCCGCCTCGCGTGGGGGCTCAAGGACCGGCTCGACCGGCGCGTCATGCGCCGGTTCGATGTTCAGCTCTTCTGTCCGCGGATGAAGTTGATGATGCCGGAGAAGTCGTCGCCCTCGTGGCCCGCATTGGCGAAGAGCGCGTAGAGCTGCGCGGCCTCGGCGCCGAGCGGCGTCGAGGCGCCCGAGGCGAGCGCCGCCTCCTGGGCGAGCTTCAGGTCCTTGAGCATCAGGGCCGCCGCGAAGCCCGGCTTGTAGCCGTTGTTGGCGGGCGAGGTCGGCACCGGGCCCGGCACGGGGCAATAGGTGGTGAGCGACCAGCACTGGCCCGAGGAGGTGGAGGCGACGTCGAACAGCGCCTGATGCGAGAGCCCGAGCTTCTCCGCCAGAACGAAGGCCTCCGACACGCCGATCATGGAGATGCCGAGGATCATGTTGTTGCAGATCTTCGCCGCCTGACCGGCGCCGGCCTCGCCGCAATGGACCACCTTCTTGCCCATCTTGGACAGGATCGGCTCGGCCCGGTCGAAGGCCTCTTTCGTGCCGCCTGCCATGAAGGTGAGAGTCGCGCCCTTCGCGCCGCCGACGCCGCCGGAGACCGGCGCATCGAGGCTCATCAGGCTGCGCCCCTGATCGCGCGCCATGCCATGCGCCTTGCGTGCGCTCTCCACGTCGATGGTGGAGCAGTCGATGACGAGCGTGCCGTCCTTCAGCGCAGGCAGGATCTCGGTCCAGACCGAGAGCACATGCTTGCCGGCGGGCAGCATGGTGACGACGACCTCCGCGTCCCGCACCGCATCCGCCGTGGAGCCCGCGACGCCGACGCCATCTGCCCGCGCCTGATCGCAGGAGGCGGGCGACAGGTCGAAGCCGGCGACCCTGTGCCCGGCCCTGACGAGGTTCGCGGCCATGGGTCCGCCCATGTTGCCGAGGCCGATGAAGGCGATGCTGGTCATGAGAATCCTCCCTTGTTGTCGTGCAATTCTGAAGCCGCTTGTCCGATGAAGGCTGCCGTCATGCGCGCCGCGCCATCCACAGGGCTCCCGCGAGCGAGAATCCGTAGAACCACAGCATCAGCGATCCGAAGACCTTGTCGAGGGCGGGATCGAGCCGCGGGAAGAACACTGCGAAATGCGAGCCCACGGCGGCCATGGCCAGCATGCCGGGAACGGCGACGAGCGTCATGGCATGAATCGCGGCTTTCGCGGGAACTCGCAGAACGTGGTGAATCAGCCCTCCCAGCCCGAGGCCGAGCACGGCTCCCGCCGCGAAGTTGAGCTGGAAGGGGCGTCGCCCGTCGAGGAAGAACCATGGACCTGCAAAATGAAACAGCGCGAAGATCGCCGCGGCGATGCCGAAGCCGAGGCCGAGCGACCTCGCCGTCATCGATTGCCGCGCCCCACCAAATCGCGCGCCACGATCAGGCGCATGATCTCGTTGGTGCCCTCCAGGATCTGGTGCACGCGAAGATCGCGCACGATCTTCTCCACGCCGTAATCGGCGAGATAGCCGTAGCCGCCATGGAGCTGCAGCGCGTCGTTCGCGACCTTAAAGCCCACATCGGTGGCCATGCGCTTGGCCATGGCGCAGAGCTTGGTGGCGTCGAGCGCCTTTTCATCCAGCGCGGAAGCCGCGCGCCACAGGAAGGTGCGCGCGCATTCGAGCTCGGTGGCCATGTCGGCGAGCTTGAACTGCAGCGCCTGGAAGTCGGCGATGCGCTTGCCGAAGGCCTTGCGGTCGTTGGCGTAGGTCAATGCCTTGTCGAGGGCCGCCTGCGCGCCGCCGAGGGAGCAGGCGCCGATGTTGATGCGCCCGCCGTCAAGCCCCGACATGGCGATCTTGAAGCCCTGGCCTTCGTCAGAAAGCCGGTTGGCGACCGGCACGCGCACATCCTCGAAGATGACGGCGGCGGTGGGCTGCGCGTTCCAGCCCATCTTCTTCTCCTGCGCGCCGAAGGAGACGCCGGGCATGTCCTTCTCGATCACCAGGGTCGAGATGCCGGAGGGGCCCTCGCCGCCGGTGCGCACCATGGTCACGTAGATGTCGGAGGTGCCGGCGCCCGAGATGAACTGCTTCACGCCGTTGACGATGTAGTGGTCGCCGTCGCGCACCGCCTTGGTCTTGAGCGCCGCCGCGTCCGAGCCGGAGCCCGGCTCGGTGAGGCAGTAGCTCGCAATCAGCTCCATGGTGGCGAGCCGCGGAATGTAGCGCTGGCGCTGCTCTTCGGAGCCGTAGCGGTCGATCATCCAGGTCGCCATGTTGTGGATCGACAGGTAGGCCGAGACCGCCGGGCAGCCGGTGGCGAGCGCCTCGAAGATTAGCGCCGCATCGAGCCGCGTCATGCCCGATCCGCCCACGTCGTCGCGGGTGTAGATCGCCGCCATGCCGAGGCTTGCCGCCTCGCGCATCACGTCCACGGGAAAATGCTTCTTCTCGTCCCATTCGAGGGCATGGGGCGCGAGGTTCTCCGCCGCGAAGGCGAGCGCCATGTCGCGGACGGCGATTTGATCGTCGGTGAGAGAGAACTGGGTCATGGTCCTAAATCGTCATGGTGGGGGAGATTGTGCACCCCGACTTTGGATCTAGAGCATCTTTCGGCGAAGTGGCTCCGGCTCGCCGCCAAAAAGATGCAGCCCTTCAAAGCAAATGGCCGGGAACGAGCCCCGGCCATGGTCATGATGGTTCACTTCATCGTCGGGATGGAGAATTCCGCGCCTTCCTTGATGCCCGACGGCCAGCGGGAGGTGACGGTCTTGGTCTTGGTGTAGAAGCGGATCGCGTCCGGGCCGTGCTGGTTGAGGTCGCCGAAGCCCGAGGCCTTCCAGCCGCCGAAGGTGTAGTAAGCGAGCGGCACCGGGATCGGCACGTTGATGCCCACCATGCCCACGTTGACGCGGGAGGCGAAGTCGCGGGCCGCGTCGCCGTCGCGCGTATAGATCGCGACCCCGTTGCCGTATTCGTGCTCGGTGGGAAGGCGCAGGGCCTCCTCGTAATCCTTGGCGCGCACCACGGACAGGACGGGCCCGAAGATCTCCTCCTTGTAGATGCGCATGTCGGTCGTCACCTCGTCGAAGAGGCAGCCGCCCATGTAGAAGCCGTTTTCGTAGCCCTGCATCTTGAAGTTGCGGCCATCGACCACGAGCTTGGCGCCTTCCTGAACGCCGAGATCGACATAGGAGCGCACCTTGTCGAGATGAGCCTTCGTGACCAGCGGTCCGAAATCGGCGGAGGGATCGGTGGAGGGGCCGACCTTCAGGGTCTCGACCCGCGGGATCAGCTTGTCCATGAGCGCGTCGGCGGTGGCGCGTCCCACCGGCACCGCCACCGAGATGGCCATGCAGCGCTCGCCCGCCGAGCCGTAGCCGGCGCCGATGAGCGCATCGGCCGCCTGGTCGAGATCGGCGTCGGGCATGATGATCATGTGGTTCTTCGCGCCGCCGAAGCACTGCGCGCGCTTGCCGTTGGCGGTGGCGCGGGAATAGACGTATTGCGCGATCGGCGAGGAGCCGACGAAGCCCACGGCCTTGATGTCCGGATCGTCCAGGATCGCGTCCACCACTTCCTTGTCGCCGTTGACCACGTTGAGGATGCCGGCCGGCAGGCCCGCCTCCATCATCAGCTCGGCCAGGCGCATGGGCACGCCCGGATCGCGCTCGGAGGGCTTCAGGATGAAGGCGTTGCCGCAGGCGATCGCCGGCGAGAGCTTCCACAGCGGGATCATGGCGGGGAAGTTGAACGGCGTGATGCCGGCCACCACGCCCAGCGGCTGGCGGATCGAGTACATGTCGATGCCGGGGCCGGCGCCTTCCGTGAACTCGCCCTTCAAGAGGTGCGGAATCCCGACGCAGAACTCCGCCACCTCGACGCCGCGCTGGATGTCGCCCTTGGCGTCCACGATGGTCTTGCCGTGCTCGCGCGCCAGCATCTCGGCGAGCGAGTCGGTCTCCCGGGCGATCAGCTCGAGGAACTTCATCATCACGCGGGCGCGGCGCTGCGGGTTGGTGGCGGCCCAGGCCGGCTGCGCGGCCTTGGCGTTCTCCACCGCCTGGCGCAGCTCGTCCTTGGACGCCAGCGCGACCCGGCCGATCACCTCGCCGGTCATGGGCTGGAAGAATTCGGTGGTGCGGCCCGATTTGCCGGGGACCTGCTTGCCGCCGATGAAGTGTCCGACCTCGCGCATGGCGTATTCCTCCTGAGGGTGCTTTTTCGTGCCTTCTTCTATCATTGTTGAAATCGCACGACTATGGGTGAAACCGAGGCACGGTTGTGCGAAAATGCCAATGCCTGAGGACCTGCATGAGCGCCTTCGACTGGGACGATCTCCGCTTCTTCCTGGCCGTTGCCCGGGCCGGCCGGCTGACCGCGGCCGCCCGGCAGCTGGAGGCGGATCACACCACGGTCTCGCGCCGGATCTCGGCCCTGGAATCGTCCCTCAAGGCCAAGCTCTTCGAGCGCAGCCCGCAGGGCTACACCCTGACCGAGCCGGGGGAGCGGCTCCTGAAGCATGCGGAGACCATGGAGACCCAGGCGCTGGCGGTGGCGAGCGAGCTGGGCGGCGCCGACCTCGCCCTTTCGGGCACCGTGCGCATCGGCGCGCCGGACGGCATCGGCACCTACTTCCTCGCCCCCGAGCTCGGGGCGCTCGCCGAGCGGCATCCTGGCCTCACCCTCCAGCTCGTGGCCCTGCCGCGGACCTTCTCGCTGTCCAAGCGCGAGGCCGACATCGCCGTGACCCTGGAGCAGCCGACCGAAGGGCGTCTCGTCTCCCGCAAGCTCACGGATTACCGGCTCAGGCTCTACGCCTCGAAGGATTATCTCAGGCGCCACGGGCCGGTGCGGGAGCTGGCCGACCTCTCGGGCAAAACCCTCGTGACCTACGTGGCGGACCTGCTCTACAGCCCGGTGCTCGACTATTTCTCCAATCTCGAAAAAGTTACCTCCCACCGCTTCGAATGCGCCAGCGTGGTGGCGCAGGCGGAAGCCGTGCGGGCGGGGATCGGCATCGGCATCCTGCACGACTACGCCGTCCGGCAATTCCCGGAGCTCGAGGTGGTGCTGCCCGAGATCTCGTATCTTCGCACCTACTGGCTCGTGACCCATGCGGATGTCCGGACCCTGCGTCGGGTGGAGGAGGTCTATTCCTTCATCCTGAGCCGCGTGCGGGCGAACCGGGGGCTTTTCGTGTGAGCGCCCGTTTCTTCCCTCCCCCTTGCGGGGAGGGATCGAAGGTGGGGGTTGGAAAGTCAAAGCGCCTGCTTCATCCATAGAGCGAGCAGCCTGCGACAGCGCCTGACTGGTTGGCGCGCTCACCCGGTCGGACCGCCCCACCCCTCCCCGCAAGGGGGAGGGGAAAAGGAGCGCCGCGCTCCCCAGGGCCTTCACGAAGTCTCCTGAACCCACTAAGTCAAACCCAAACGAACCCCACGGAGATCCCGATGCCCTCCAAGCTCGACCAGTTGCGCGCCATGACGGTCGTCGTCGCCGATACGGGCGACCTCGATGCGGTGCGCCGCCTGAAGCCCCAGGACTGCACCACCAATCCGACCCTGCTGCTGAAGGCGGTCGAGACCCCGGCCTATGGCCATATCCTCGACGAGGCCCTGGCCTGGGGCCGCAAGCAGGGCGGCTCCCGCGAGGGCATGGTGGCGGCGATCTGCGACCGGCTCGCCGTGGCCTTCGGAGCGGAACTGGCCAGCATCGTGCCGGGCCGCGTCTCGACGGAGGTGGATGCGGACCTCTCCTTCGACACGGAAGGGACGGTGGAGAAGGCCCGGGCCATCATCAAGGCGTACGAGGAGCGCGGCATCGGGCGCGAAAAGATCCTCATCAAGATCGCCTCCACCTGGGAGGGCATCCGCGCGGCGGAAGTGCTCCAGAAGGAGGGCATCGACTGCAACCTCACGCTTCTCTTCAGCCAGGTGCAGGCCCAGGCCTGCGCGGAGGCCGGCGTGTTCCTCATCTCGCCCTTCGTCGGCCGCATCCTCGACTGGCACGTGAAGGCGGGCGGCGGGCCCTATACGGGCGAGACCGATCCCGGCGTGCTCTCCGTGCGCAAGATCTATGCGTCGTACAAGGCTCAAGGCATCAAGACCGTGGTGATGGGCGCCTCCTTCCGCAACATCGGGGAGATCGAGGCGCTCGCGGGCTGCGACCGGCTCACGATCTCGCCTGCGCTCCTCGACGAGCTGGCGAAGGCGGACGGCGAGCTGCCGCGCAAGCTTTCGCCGGAGAATGTCGAGAAGATCGCGCCGCTGCCGCGCACGGACGAAAAGAGTTTCCGCTTCGCCCTGAACGAGGACGCGATGGCGACGGAAAAGCTCGCCGAGGGCATCCGCTCCTTCGTGAAGGATCTGCGCTCCTTGCGCACGCTCGTGGCGCGGCGGCTCGACGAGGCGAAGGCGGCTTAAACCTAAGAAACGTCATCCCGGACGAGCAAAGCGAGATCCGGGATCGCGTGATGAGCGTGGCGCTACCAGCCCTCCCCCACAAGGGGGGGAGGGGAAACACGCGCCCTATCCTGCTCGCGATCCCGGATCGGCTGCGCCGTCCGGGATGATGCGCATGATCGCGTTCTTACTTCCCGCTCGCCAGTGCCTTCTCGCGGATCGCGGACAGCGACATCGACGGCGTGATCGCTTCCGGGTCGAGGATGCAGTGCAGGATCGCCGGCTTGCCGGAGGTGAGCGCGCGCTGGAGGGCGGGCGCGAAATCCTCCGTCATCTCCACGCGCTCGCCGTAGCCGCCGAAGGCGCGGGCATAGGCGGAAAAATCCGGGTTCTGCAGCATGGTCGCCGAGACGCGGCCGGGATACTCGCGCTCCTGGTGCATGCGGATCGTGCCGTACATGCCGTTGTCGAGCAGGATCACCAGGATCGGCAGGTCGTACTGCACCGCGGTGGCGAATTCCTGCCCGTTCATGAGGAAGTCGCCGTCGCCGGCGAACACCACCACGGGGCTGTCGGGGCGCAGACGCTTGGCGCCGACCGCCGCCGGGACGCCGTAGCCCATGGAGCCGGAGGTGGGCGCAAGCTGCGTGCCGTACTCCCGGAACGGCCAGAAGCGGTGCACCCAGGTGGCGAAGTTGCCGGCGCCGTTGCAGAAGATCGTGTCGGAGGGCATCACCTCGCGCAGGTGCCGCATCACGTCGCCCATCTGCAGGGCGCCCGGAACGCGGATCGATTCCGGATCGCTCCAGGCGAGATAATCGGAATGCGCCGCCGTCGTGCCCTCGCTCCAGGGCAGGGAGGCCGGCGGATGCACGCCCTCGAGCGCCGCCGTGAAGGCATTGGGCGAGGCGTTGATGGCCAGATGCGGCGCATAGACCCGGCCGAGCTCGCTCGGATCGGGATGGATGTGCACCAGAATCTGCTTCGGCGCGGGAATGTCGAGAAGCGTGTAGCTCTGGCTCGGGATCTCGGAGAGGCGCCCGCCCACGAGCAGCACGAGGTCGGCCTCCTTGATGCGCGCGAGCAGCTTCGGATTCACCCCGAGCCCCAGGTCGCCGATGTAGGAAGCGTGGTCGGCGGGAAACAGCATCTGGCGGCGGAAGGTGCAGGCCACCGGCAGCTCGAAGCGCTCGGCGAAGCGCACGAAGCGCTGCACCGCCACGTCCGACCAGCGGCTGCCGCCGAGCAGCGCCACCGGCTTCTTCGCGCCGTGCAGGAGCTTCTGCAGCTCCGCCATATGCGTGAGACCGGGATGGGTCTCGATCACCTGATAGCGCGGCGCGTCGGCGACCGCGGCCATCTCGGTGAGCACGTCTTCCGGAAGCGCGATCACGACCGGGCCTGGACGACCGGAGGTGGCCACATGAAAAGCGCGGGAGACGATCTCGGGAAAGCGCGCCGGATCGTCCACCTCCGTCGCCCATTTGGCGAGCGGTCCGAAGGCGGCGCGGTAGTCGAGTTCCTGGAACGCCTCGCGCTCGCGCATGCCGCGCTCGATCTGGCCGACGAACAGGATCATCGGCGTGGAATCCTGCCTGGCGATGTGAATGCCGGGCGAAGCGTTCGTCGCGCCGGGGCCGCGGGTGACGAAGCAGATGCCGGGGCGGCCGGTGAGCTTGCCGTAGGCCTCCGCCATCATGGCCGCGCCGCCTTCCTGGCGGCAGACCGTCACAGTGATACTGGCATCATGCAGCGCGTCGAGGGCCGCCAGGTAACTCTCGCCCGGAACGCAGAAGATGTGATCGACTCCATGAACGAGAAGCTGATCGACAAGAATCTGGCCGCCGGTGCGGGAGGGCGCTGTCATGGAAGGCTCGCGATGTGAGAATGGATCTGCATAGAAAAACGGAGGGCATCTCGCCCTCCGCGTGTGTTTTAAGACGGTCAGGCGTCCACGTCGAACTTCACGCCCTGGGCGAGGGGAAGCGTGTTGCCGTAGTTGATCGTGTTGGTGGCGCGGCGCATGTAGGCTTTCCAGGCATCCGAGCCCGACTCGCGGCCGCCGCCCGTCTCCTTCTCGCCGCCGAAGGCGCCGCCGATCTCGGCGCCGGAGGGGCCGATATTCACGTTGGCGATGCCGCAATCCGAGCCCGCCGCCGAGATGAAGGCCTCGGCCTCGCGGATGTTGAGGGTGAAGATCGAGGATGAGAGGCCGGCGCCCACCGCGTTGTGCAGTTCGATCGCCTCGTCGAAGTCCTTGTAGCGCATCACGTAGAGGATCGGCGCGAAGGTCTCGCGGGTCACCGGGCCGGTCTGGCTCGGCATCTCGACGAGGGCGGGACGGGCATAGACGCCCTCGCCCGCCACATCCGTGTAGCGTCCGCCGCCATGCACCGTGCCGCCGGCCGCGCGGGCCTCATCCAGCGCGCGCTCCATGCCGTCGAAGGCAGCCTGGTCGATCAGCGGGCCGACGAGGGTGCCGGGCTCGCGCGGATCGCCGATCTTCACGCTGCCATAGACCTTGATCAGGCGCGGCACGAGCTGGTCGTAGACGCTCTCGTGCACGAAGAGGCGGCGCAGCGTGGTGCAGCGCTGGCCCGCCGTGCCCATGGCCGCAAACGCAATGCCGCGCAGCGCGAGGTCGAGATCGGCGGAGGGCGCCACGATGGCGGCGTTGTTGCCGCCGAGCTCCAGGATCGCGCGGGCGAAGCGTTCCGCGAGCTTCGGGCCGACCTGACGGCCCATGGCGGTGGAGCCGGTGGCGGAGAGAACCGGCACACGGTGGTCCTCGACCAGGATCTCGCCGATCTCGCGGCCGCCGAGGATCACCTCGCACAGGCCTTCCGGCACGCCGCCGTAGCGCTTCGCCGCGCGCTCCACGATGGCGTGGGTGGCGAGCGCCGTGAGCAGGGTCTTTTCCGAAGGCTTCCAGACCACGCTGTCGCCGCACACGAGCGCGAGCGCCGCGTTCCAGGACCACACGGCGACGGGGAAGTTGAAGGCGGAGATCACGCCGCAGACGCCGAGCGGATGCCAGGTCTCCATCATGCGGTGATCGGCGCGCTCGGTGGCGATGGTCAGGCCGTAGAGCTGGCGCGAGAGGCCGACGGCGAAATCGCAGATGTCGATCATCTCCTGCACCTCGCCGAGGCCTTCGGAGACGATCTTGCCGGCCTCCAGGGTCACGAGGCGGCCGAGATCCTCCTTGGCGGCGCGCAGCTCCTCGCCGAGCAGCCGGATGAACTCGCCGCGCTTGGGCGCCGGGATCCTGCGCCAGGCCTTGAAGGCGGCGTCCGCCCGGCCGATGGCGGCCTTGGCCTCCTCCGGGGTGGTCTCGCGCACATGGGCGATCACCTCGCCGGTGATCGGGGAACGGGCCGGGCGGCCGCCGGACGCGAAGGCGCTCTCCGGCACGCCGAGGCGCGCGAGAATGGCGCGGGCCTCCTCCGCAACGGAGGTGGGCGCGGCGGATACGGGTTTCAGGCTCGCGGTCATGATGATCTCCCTCGATGCGGGCTTAAGGCTCGGCATGGAGCCCTGGCCGGCGCTTGTCCTTGGAACGAAACGACGGCGGCTGTCAGGCCACCGTCTTAAAGCATTTTCGGATGAGCAGGGAACTGCTTTTCCCGAATAGGGTCATGCGGTTTTGGTAAGAAGCTGAGCAAGGTGCAGTAGGCCGCAACCTGCCCTCCTCCCCCTTGCGGGGAGGAGTTGGAGGTGGGGGTGGAACGACCGGGTGAGGGACTGCTTTGTGAGGCGCTGGCAGGACCCTGCGTGAAACCATTGCTCGCTTCTCGTTCCAGCTTTACGACCCCCACCCCTGCCCCTCCCCGCAAGGGGGAGGGAAGAGTTCTGCACCCGGTCTAAACAGGCGCTTCACTTGTTCCTCACGCCACCGCGTCGAGGCGGATGTTCTTCGCCGCCGGCTCGTGGCCCTCGTCCAGGCGCTCGCCGGCATAGACCCGGCCGAAGCGGTTGGCGAGGAAGGTGTCGAGGTCGATCTCCTCCTGGCGCACGAAGCCCTGGCCCGGCAGCTTGCCCTCGACCAGAAGGTCGAGCATGGCGCAGATGCCGGCGGCGGTGGTCACCTGGATGGCGGTGCGCTGCTGGCCTGCCACCTTCTGACCGTAGATGCTGCGGGCATAGGTCTCCTGCACGTAGCGGCCGCCGCGTTCGCCGGTCACGGTCACGAACACGATGACCATGTCCTGCATGGTGGCGGGCACCGCGTTCTCGAGGATGTCCTTCAGGACCTCGCGGCGGTTGCGTAAGCCCAGGTCGTTGAGCAGCACGCGCATGAGGGCGCAATGGCCGGGATAGCGGATGGTCTTGTAGTTCAGGTTGCGCACCTTGCCTTGAAGCGTCTCGCACAGGGTGCCGAGGCCGCCGGAGGTGTTGAAGGCCTCGTAGCGGGTGCCGTCGAGGGAGAACTCCTCCAGCTCCTCCATGGCCGGAACCTCGCGCAGCTTGCCGTCGACCACCGCCTCGCAGCGCTCGATGTATTCGTTGATGACGCCGTCCGTGCTCCAGGTGAGGTTGTAGGACAGGGCGTTCGAGGGGTATTGCGGCAGGGCGCCGACGCGCAGGCGCACCGTGTCGAGCTTGTCGAAGCGGCTCGCGATGTCGTGCGCCACGATGGAGATGAAGCCGGGGGCTAGCCCGCACTGGGGCACGAAGGCGGTCGTCGCGCCCTCCGCCAGTTCCTTCACCATGCGCGTGGTGGCCACGTCCTCGGTGAGGTCGAAATAGTTGACGTCGGCAAGGCGCGCGGCCTGGGCCACGTGGCCGGTCAGGTGGTAGGGCGCCGCGCTGAGCACGGCGTAATGCCCCTTGAGGGCGTTCTGCAGGGCGACCGCGTCATTGAAGTCGAGCTGGATCGTTTGGACGCCATCCCGGGCGACGGCTTCCAGCGCGGCGGCGGAGGCGTCCGCGACGGTGACGCGGTAGTCGCCGGTCTCGTGGAGCATGTCGACAATGGTGGAGCCGATCTTGCCGGCGCCGATGACGAGAATCGAGTGCATTCGTAACCTCCTGAAATCAAGGTCAGAAAAAGGCAGGGCGCTGCAGAACGCCATAGACAAGCTGACGACAAGACAGGTAGTTTTCGGCAGATCGCCGTTTCAACTGGTCAAAACGATGCTCGATGCCACGGATCGCGCCCTGATCGCCCTCCTGCGGGAGAACGCCCGCATCGGCCACGCGGAGGCCGCCCGGCGCCTGGGGCTCTCCCGCACCACCGTCCAGGCGCGGGTGGAGAGCCTGGAGCGCCGGGGCGTGATCGCCGGCTACACCCTGCGCCTCGCGGAGGAGGTTTCGAGCCGCATGGTGCGGGCGCATGTCACCATCGTGGTCGCGCCCAAGGCTTCCGCCGGCGTGGTGTCGGCGCTTCAGCGCATGCCTGAATTGCGCGCGCTTCATTCGGTTGCAGGTGTCTTCGATCTCCTGGCGGTGGTAGAGGCTCAGGACGTCCCCTCCCTCGACGCCGCCATCGACCGGATCGGCGCCCTCGAGGGCGTCGAGCGCACCCAATCCTCCATCATCCTCTCAACGAAGTTCGAACGATGACCCCAGCTACCTCCCTCTCAGCCGATGTCGTGATCGTCGGCGGCGCCGTCATGGGCTCCTCCGCCGCCTATCACCTGCTCGCCGATTCCGGCTTCAAGGGGCGCGTCGTCGTCGTCGAGAAGGACCCGACCTACCAGCTTTCGGCCTCGGCGCTCTCGGCCGCCTCGATCCGGCAGCAATATTCCAGCGCGGTGAACATCCGCATCTCGCTTTATGGGATCCAGTTCCTGCGCAGCATCGGCGATCATCTCGAGGTCGAGGGCGAGCGGCCGGAGATTGGGCTCAAGGAGGCCGGCTACCTCTATTGCGCGTCGGAGGCGGGCGAGCAGGTTCTGCGCGAGAACCAGGCGCTGCAGGCGGCCGAGGGCGCCGACATCCTGTTCCTGAAGCCGGACGAGCTGAAAAGCCGCTTTCCCTGGCTCAACGTGGAAGATCTCTCGGCCGGCACCTGGGGCCGCTCGGGCGAGGGCTGGTTCGACGGCTGGGGCCTGCTCCAGGCCTTCCGCAAGAAGGCGCGCGCGCTCGGGGCCGAATACGTGAAGGGCGAGGTGGCCGCCGTGGAGCGGGAGGGCGGCCGGATCGTCGCCGTGCGCCTCAAGGACGGCACGCGCATCGCCTGCGGCGCGCTCGTCAACTGCGCCGGCTCCGGCGGCCGTGCGCTGGCCGCGATGGCCGAGGTGTCGATCCCGGTCCAGGCCAAGCGCCGCTACGTGTTCACCTTCTCCTGCCGGGAGCCCGTGCCGAACTGCCCGCTGCTCATCGACACCTCCGGCGCCTATGTGCGGCCGGAGGGCGAGGGGCACTTCATCTGCGGCGCCTCGCCGGAGGCGGAGATGGATCCCGACTGGTCGGACGAGGATCCGGGATCCCAAGAGATCGACCATTCCTTCTTCGAGGAGTTCATCTGGCCCTCGCTGGCCCATCGCGTGCCGGCCTTCGAGGCGATCCGCCCCGGCCGGGCGTGGTCGGGCCCCTACGACATGTGCCTGCTCGACCACAACGCCATCATCGGCCCGGCCGGGGAGCTTGCGAATTTCTACCTGTGCAACGGCTTCTCGGGCCACGGCCTGCAGCAGGCCCCGGCGGTGGGGCGGGGCCTGGCCGAGCTCATCGTGCACGGCGGCTACCGCACCCTCGACCTGTCGGATCTGGGCTACGAGCGGGTGCTCGCCACCCGGCCGCTCCTCGAGCGGAATGTCATCTAGAGCGCCCGACAAGCACGCCATAAGCCTCGTCTCGAGGAGCGAGCCTGCTCGCGGCTCGAAGGACGAGGCGTCTCCGGCGCCCTCTGGATCCTCCTTCGAGACGCAGCCTCACGGCTGCTCCTCAGGATGAGGGGTGTTTTGTCGGCAAGCCTTAAAGGCCCGTCTCGTCGGAGGTGCGGTAGGCCCAGATGCGGCCGCCCCGGTTCATGTGGCGCTGCATGAGGCCGGGCTGATCCGGCGAAGGCCGGGTGTCCACGGCCAGCTCGTTCACACCTTCGCGATCGGCGCGCTCGTCGCTGCGGCGGGCGCCGGTGCCGATTGTCGTGCTCGAGCCCTGGTTGGACTGGGCGAACTCGTCCGTTCTCAGATCCGTGGTGCCGAGATCGTCCGCGCCCTCCGCCATCAGGCCCATGCCGGGCAGGGTGCCCGCGGTGGTCGTGCCGCTGCCCGAGCCGCCGGTGATCCCGGCGCCGAGCGGCGCACCGGCATCGGCTCCGGCCTGATCGGAGTCGTTGCTCCCGAGCCATTCCCGGCTGCTGCCGTCGAGATCCACGGGGCTGAACATCTCGAGCACGCGCACGGCTTCCTCGGCATTGTCCCGTTCGACCTGCGCGGCGATCAGGGTGCAGCCCCGGTGAAGCCCCTGCTCGAAGAGCCGCCGGTCGGCATCGGGCAGGTTCAGGTCGTGGAGCGCCTCCAGGGAATCGTCCCGGGCCGAGAGGGTGCGGAACCCGGAGATCGAGGAGATCTCCCGGGCGTCCTCGTTCCCGACGGCCACGATCCGGTGCTGGGCGATGCCTGTCTGGAGCAGGGCCTGAAGAGCCTGGCTGGCCTGGGCGGGGTCGCTGAAGAGAGCTGCGATCATCTGGGGCATGGGTCTCTCACCTATGGTTACTCTCCCAACGAAGAGGCTCTCCGCCCTGTTCCCGGGCGCCGCCATTAAGCCTTTTGGATGAAAGGGCTTCCATTTTGAAGCCGGCTATGATTGTCATGGTTTCGTCATAGAACCGTCATCCGGGCTTAACGCAGGGGTGATGAACGACAAGAACGTCCCAGACGGGATGATATGGGAGAGATGAGAATGATGAAGAAGTCCCTTCTCGGCGCCCTGGCCATCGGCCTGGCGACGAGCACCTCGGCCTTCGCCCAGACCGAGATCCACTGGTGGCACGCCATGACCGGCGCCAACAACGATATCATCAACAGGCTGTCCGAGGAGTTCAACGCGAGCCAGAAGGACTACAAGGTCATCCCGACCTACAAGGGCACCTATGCCGACAACATGAACGCCGGCATCGCCGCCTTCCGCGCCGGCAACGCTCCCCACATCCTGCAGGTCTTCGAAGTCGGCACCGCCACCATGATGGCCGCCCGCGGCGCGATCAAGCCGGTCCACGAGATGATGAAGGAAGCCGGCGAGAAGTTCGATCCGCAGGCCTATCTGCCCACCATCACGGGCTACTACTCCACCGCCAAGGGCGAGATGCTCTCCTTCCCGTTCAACTCGTCCTCCATGGTCATGTGGGTCAACAGGGACGAGCTGAAGAAGGCGGGCGTCAACGGGATCCCGAAGACCTGGCCGGAAGTGTTCGACGCGGCCAAGAAGCTCAAGGCGGCCGGTCACGAGACCTGCGGCTTCAGCTCGGCCTGGATCACCTGGGCGATGATCGAGCAGTTCTCGGCCTGGCACAACGTGCCCATGGGCACCAAGGCGAACGGCCTCGACGGCTTCGACACCGAGCTGAAGTTCAACTCGCCGCTTCACGTGAAGCACCTGCAGAACCTCGTCGATCTGCAGAAGGACAAGACCTTCGACTATTCCGGCCGCGACTCCAGGAGCGAAGGCCGCTTCACCTCGGGCGAATGCGCCATCTTCCTCAACTCGTCGGGCTTCTACGGCAACGTGAGGGCGAACGCGAAGTTCGACTACACCTCGGCTCCGATGCCGTATTACCCGGACGTGCCGGGCGCCCCGCAGAACTCCATCATCGGCGGCGCCTCGCTCTGGGTCATGGGCGGCAAGAAGCCTGAAGAGTACAAGGGCGTGGCCAAGTTCTTCGCCTTCCTGTCGGACACCGACCGCCAGGCCAAGCTGCACCAGGAATCGGGCTATCTCCCGATCACCAAGGCGGCCTACGAGAAGACCAAGGCTTCGGGCTTCTACGAGAAGAACCCGATCGTCCAGACGCCTCTCCTCGAGCTGACCAACAAGGAGCCGACCGAGAACTCCCGCGGTCTGCGCTTCGGCAACATGGTGCAGCTGCGTGACGTGTGGTCCGAGGAGATCGAGGCGGCGCTCGCCGGCCAGAAGTCTGCGAAGGACGCCCTCGACGCGGCCGTGAACCGCGGCAACCAGATGCTGCGCCAGTTCGAGCGCACCGTCAGCCGCTAAGACCGACCAGTGAGTCCCTCATCCCGGGTGGCTGCCGGCTGCCCGGGATGATCTTATAAGAACGACAAGAATAGCCTGCGAGTGGGAGGAGTCGGTCCCGGCAGGTTTTGCCCGGGTGACTTGAGCGCTATGGAAAAAAGAGCGATTTTTTCGAGTAAGACTCTGCCTTACCTGCTGCTCCTGCCGCAGTTGGCGATCACATTCATCTTCTTCTACTGGCCGGCATCGCAGGCGATCTGGCAGTCCTTTCTCCTCGAGGATGCGTTCGGCCTGTCGAGCGAGTTCGTCGGCTTCGAGAATTACCGCACCCTCTTCGAGCAGCCCGAATATTACCGGGCCATGGTTACGACGGCCGTGTTCTCCACGGCGGTGGCCATTCTCTCGCTCTCCTGCGCCCTGCTCCTGGCGAGCCAGGCCGACAAGCAGCTGCGCTTCGGGCAAGGCTACAAGACCCTGCTCATCTGGCCCTATGCGGTGGCTCCCGCCATCGCGGGCGTTCTGTGGATCTTCATGTTCCATCCCACGCTCGGCATGGTGTCGCGGCCGATCAAGACGATGGGGATCGACTGGAACCCGATGCTGAACGCCAACCACGCCATGATCCTGCTCGTGTTCGCGGCGACATGGAAGCAGATCAGCTACAACTTCCTGTTCTTCCTGGCCGGGCTGCAGGCGATCCCGAAGAGCGTGATCGAGGCGGCCGCCATCGACGGAGCGGGGCCCCTGCGGCGCTTCTGGACGATCGTCTTTCCGCTCCTGTCCCCCACCACCTTCTTCCTCATCGTGGTGACCGTCGTCTACGTGTTCTTCGAGACCTTCGGCACCATCGACGCCGTCACCGGCGGCGGCCCCGCGGGCCAGACCACGACCCTCGTCTACAAGGTCTATTCGGACGGACGTCTCGGCGGCGATCTCGGCAGTTCGGCCGCGCAATCGGTGATCCTGATGCTGATCGTCATCGGCCTCACGGCCATCCAGTTCCGTTACGTCGAGCGCAAGGTGCAGTACTGATGGTCGAGAATCGCCCCTATGCCAAGTTCCTGGCCTATCTGGTTCTGACCATCGGCGTCATCATCGTCGCCTTTCCGGTCTACCTGGCCGTGATCGCCTCGACCAACGACTCGGCGACGATCAGCAACGGCAACATGTCCCTGCTCCCCGGCGATCAGGCAGGGGTCAACTATTACCGGACCCTTTTCCAAGGCACCGCCCGCACCTCCGGCGAGGCGGTCGGCTCCATGATGGTGAACTCCTTCATCATGGCCATGGGCATTGCCTTCGGAAAGATCCTGATCTCGATCCTGTCCGCCTTCGCGGTGGTGTATTTCAACTTCCCGTTCCGCAAGACGGCGTTCTGGATCATCTTCATCACCCTGATGCTCCCCGTCGAGGTGCGCATCTACCCGACCTACAAGATCGTGGCCGATCTCGGGATGCTCGACACCTATACGGGCCTCATCCTGCCGCTCATCGCATCGGCCACCGGCACGCTGCTGTTCCGGCAGTTCTTCATGACCGTTCCCGACGAGCTTCTGGAAGCCTCGAAGATCGACGGCGCCGGGGCGTTCCGCTTCTTCAAGGACACGCTCATCCCCCTGTCGATCACCACCATCGCGGCCCTTTTCGTCATCCAGTTCATCTACGGCTGGAACCAGTATCTCTGGCCGCTGCTGATCACGACGAAGAGCTCGATGCAGACCGTGGTCATCGGCATCAAGAAGATGCTGACGACCCAGGACGTCCTGACGGAATGGCAGATCGCGATGACCACGGCGGTGCTCGCCATGCTGCCGCCGGTGCTCGTGGTGATCTTCATGCAGAGGCTCTTCGTGAAGGGACTCGTCGAAACGGAGAAGTGATGCGCGAAGACGCGCTGAGCCCCCCATGCCGGTGCTGAAGGGGCTCCTTCTCGACAATTGCAAGAACTCTTCGCCCGGAGCCCTCAAGCGGTGCGGGCCGACGCTAAAAGGAAAGAAACCATGGCAGGGGTAACGCTCGATACCGTCCGGAAGATCTATGCGGGCAATGTGGAGGCCGTGAAGGGCGTATCGCTCGACATCGAGGACGGCTCCTTCTGCGTTCTCGTCGGCCCGTCCGGCTGCGGCAAGTCCACGCTGCTGCGCATGATCGCGGGGCTCGAGACGATCTCCGGCGGCACGGTGAAGATCGGCGACCGGATCGTGAACCAGATCGAGCCCGCCGACCGGGACATCGCCATGGTGTTCCAGAACTACGCGCTCTACCCGCATATGAGCGTCTACGACAACATGGCCTATGGCCTGAGGAACCGCGGCACGCCGAAGGACGAGATCGAGAAGCGCGTGAAGGAGGCGGCCCGGATTCTCGCCATCGAATCGTTCCTCGCCCGCAAGCCGCGCCAGCTCTCCGGCGGCCAGCGCCAGCGCGTGGCCATGGGCCGCGCCATCGTGCGCAAGCCCCAGGTCTTTCTCTTCGACGAGCCGCTCTCCAACCTCGACGCCAAGCTGCGCGTGCAGATGCGCGTGGAGATCAAGCGCCTGCAGAAGGCGCTCGGCGTGACCTCGATCTACGTCACCCATGATCAGGTCGAGGCGATGACGCTCTCCGACAAGCTCGTGGTGATGTCCGGCGGCCAGATCGAGCAGGTGGGCTCGCCCGCGGACGTCTATCGCCGTCCCGAGACCCGCTTCGTGGCCACTTTCATCGGCTCCCCGCCCATGAACATCCTGCCGGGCACGGTGGAAGGTCCCGGCCGCGTCTCGGTGGGCGGCCAGTCCATCGCGGTCACCGACATGCGGGAGGGCCTGAGCGCAGGCACCCCCGTCGAGGTGGGCCTGCGGCCCGAGGACGTGCAGGCCGGCAGCGCCGGCGTGAGCGCGCTGACCATGGACGTGGACTTCGTCGAGGAGCTCGGCGCCACCCAGCTCTTCCACGGCAAGGTCGCCGGCGCCGAATTCGTGGTGCAGGCCTCCACCGGCCAGATCCCGGCGGATACGCGCCGGCTCACCCTCGCCATCGACCCCGCCAACGTGCACCTCTTCGACCCCCAGACCACGAAGCGTCTCGGCCGGGTATGACCGCGGCTACGGTCGTCCAGCCATGACCGCAGGGCCCCGGCATCGCCGGGGCCTTTTCGTTTCGGGCCGGTGCAGCCTTCCTCAGTGGGTCTTGAGCATACCTCCCTGAACCCTCTCCTCTATGCGGGGGAGGGTGGCGAGCGGAGCGAGCCGGGAGAGGGCGAGGGTGCAGGCGGGTGCAATGTTCTTACTTTGTTCTTGACAGTTCGCCTAAGCTCGGCTATAGCTACGGACATCCTCGTCCGGTGAGGGGCGCGCTCGCGAGGCGTCGCAGATGCGGGACGGGGCGCGGTCCCGCCGCAGGTCTCGCACACCTGTGGTCGCGGGAGGCCGACCCTGGCCTGTTCCAGGTCCGCCTGAAAAGAACCGCGCGTGACGAGCAGTTCGGCTCTCACACTCACCACCATCCCCCATCGAGCCGGGCTGCCCCAAGCGCCACCCTCGAGCAACCCTGACGGCCCGCAGCTCACGCTGCGGGCCCGAAGGCGCTGGATCTCAACCCGTCGTGCAATCGGAGATGACAAGCCGGGCCAAAACCGTCAAAGAAAGGCGCCGACCCCAAGGATCTTAGCCCATGTCCGCCGAGAAGCCCGCCGAGAAGGCCATACCTGCCCTTGCCGAGCTGCGCCAGGAGATCGACCGCATCGACGAGGCGATGCACCGGCTGCTCATGGAGCGCGGCACCATCATCGACCGGCTGATCGCCTCCAAGAAGGCGTCGGAGACGGGCATCTCCTCGGCCTTCCGCCCCGGCCGCGAGGCCTCGATGATGCGGGCACTGGCCGAGCGCCACAGCGGCCTGCTGCCGCTCGACACGGTGGAGAGCATCTGGCGGGTGATCATCGGCACCTTCACCTATGTCCAGTCGAGCTACGCGGTCCATGCCGACGTCTCCGGGGGCGACGCGCCCATGCGCGACTCGGCCCGGTTCCATTTCGGCTTCACGGTTCCCTACGTCACCCATCCGAGCGCCGCGGCGGTGATCGAGGCGGTGGCGCATTCGAAGGGCGATCTCGGCATCTTCCGCCTCGACCAGGGGGCGACCAGCGGCGCCTGGTGGCGGACGCTCGCCGATAAGGACCGTCCGAAGATCATCGCGCGCCTGCCCTTCATCGAGCGGCCCGACCATCCCGCCGGCACCCCGGTCTTCGTGATCTCCAAGCCCCTGGTGGATGCGGCCGTGCGAGACGTGGTGCTCTATGCCGCCCAGTTCGAGCGCTGGCACCGGGGCGCCCACGAGGCCCTGATCCGCCTCGGCGGCGAGGTGGTGGCGAGCGCCGCCGACGCCCACGGCCTCTCGGAACTCGTCGCCGTGCCCGGCAGCGTCGCGCCGTCCCAGCTCCATGCGGACCTCACCCGGGCGGGTGCGGGCCTCGCCCAGCTCGCCGAGGTCGGCAGCCATGCCGAACGTTTCCACGTGAAATGATGTCCGACCTGCGCTAGAGCAGCCGCCAATAGACCGATTGTCAGGAAACAAAAAAATGTCCGCCCGTCCCCAACCCCGCCCCGGCGTGATGCAGATCGACGCCTATGTGCCCGGCAAGAGCAAGGCCGCAGGGGTTGGAAAGATCCACAAGCTCTCCTCGAACGAGACGCCGCTCGGCCCCTCTCCGAAAGCGGCGGAGGCGATCCGGAGCTTCGAGCATCTGGAGCTCTACCCGGATGGCGCCGCCACGAAGCTGCGCGAGGCGATCGCCTCCCGCTACGGGCTCGACCCGAACCGCATCGTCTGCGGCGCGGGCTCGGACGAGCTGCTGTCGCTCCTCACGAACGCCTATGTGGGCCCGGGCGACGAGGGCATCTTCACGGAGCACGGCTTCCTGGTCTACCGCATCGCGATCCAGGCCGCGGGCGGCACCCCCGTCGTCGCTCCCGAGAAGAACCTTCGCACCGACGTGGACGCGATCCTGCAGAGGGTGACGGACAGGACGAAGATCGTCTTCCTCGCCAATCCCAACAACCCGACCGGCACCTACATTCCCTTCGACGAGGTGAAGCGCCTCCACGCGAGCCTGCCGCCGCATGTGCTGCTCGTGCTCGACGCGGCCTATGCGGAATACGTGCGCCGCAACGATTACGAATCCGGCCTCGAGCTCGTCGCGACCTCCGAGAACGTGGTGATGACCCGCACCTTCTCGAAGATCTACGGGCTCGCGAATCTTCGCCTCGGCTGGATGGTGGCGCCCCCCCACATCGTCGATGCGGTCAACCGCATCCGCGGCCCCTTCAACGTCAGCGGGCCGGCCATGGCCGCGGGCATCGCCGCGATCCAGGACGAGGCGCATGTGGCGCGCGCCGTCGAGCACAACGAGCGCTGGCTCGCCTGGCTCACCCGCGAGATCGAGGCGCTGGGCCTGACAGTGACGCCGAGCGTCGCCAATTTCCTGCTCGTCCATTTCCCGAGCGAGCCGGGCCGCACGGCGAAGGACGCGGATGCATTCCTCACGTCCCGCGGGCTCATCCTGCGCCAGGTCGCGGCCTATGGCCTGCCCGATGCCTTGCGCCTGACGGTCGGCAGCGAGGAGGCGAACGGACTCGTCGTTCAAGCTTTGCGCGACTTCATGGGGTCGAGGAATGCCTGAGCGTCTCGGTCCCCCGCGCGAAACGCCGCTCGTCGAGCGCATCACTCTCATCGGCCTCGGGCTGATCGGCTCCTCCATCGCCCGCGCGAGCCGGCATCTCAACCTCGCGCGCACCATCGTCGCGGTTGATGCGAGCGAAGCCGTGGTCGAGCGGGTGCGGGAGCTTAGGCTTGCCGACGAGGCCACCACCGATGCGGCGGCCGGCGCGAGGGATGCCGACCTCGTGATCCTCTGCGTGCCGGTCGGCGTCTGCGGCCAGGTGGCCGAGGCCATGCGGTCGGGATTGAAGCCCGGCTGCATCGTGTCGGATGTGGGCTCGGTGAAGGCCTCCGTGATCGCGCAGGTGCAGCCGCACCTGCCGGAAGGCGTGCATTTCGTGCCGGCCCATCCGGTGGCGGGCACGGAGCATTCGGGGCCTGATGCGGGCTTCTCGACCCTCTTCCACAATCGCTGGTGCATTCTCACCCCGCCGGAGGGGGCGGACGAGGCGGCGGTGGAGCGCGTGCGCGCATTCTGGGCCGCCATGGGCTCGAACGTGGAGATCATGACCGCGCAGCACCACGATCTGGTGCTCGCCATCACCAGCCACGTGCCGCATCTCATCGCCTACAACATCGTCGGCACCGCGGCGGATCTGGAGACGGTCACTCAAGGAGAGGTGATCAAGTTCTCCGCCGGCGGTTTTCGCGATTTCACCCGCATCGCCGCCTCGGATCCCACCATGTGGCGCGACATCTTCCTGCACAACCGCGAGGCCGTGCTGGAGATGCTGGGCCGCCTCAACGAGGACATCGCCCTGCTGGCGCGCGCCATCCGCTGGGGCGAGGGCGACAAGCTCTTCGACCTCTTCACCCGCACCCGCGCCATCCGGCGCGGCATCATCTCGTCCGGCCAGGAAACGCCGGAGCCGGATTTCGGCCGCCGGCGCGAGGACAAGACGTAGGGGCGCTTCCATTTCCCTCCCCCTTGCGGGGAGGGGCAGGGGTGGGGGTGGTGCAACCGGGTGAATGCATAAACCAGCAGGGCGCAGGTTCACCTCTCCCTGAGAGAGAGGTCGCGCCTTCAGGCGCGGGTGAGGGGTTACAGCCCTCTCCGGAGACCGCTCTCCCCCTCACCCTCGCTTTCGCTCGACCTCTCCCCACCAGGGAGAGGTGAAGGCTGTATCGGCGTCTCACTGTCTGGATGAGGCGCTTGCTCCGACACCACGACCCCCACCCTCAATCCCTCCCCGCAAGGGGGAGGAAAGATTGCCTGTCTTCAATAAAGCGGCTGCAGCCTCACATTGGGGATCACGAACGGTCCCATGGCGAGAAAGCCGTTGTCCAGGCGCAGCGGCGGCAGGGCCGTGAGCTGCGGCTTGGCTCCCGGCTGAGCCGCATTGGCGCGCGGGCCCTGCCCCAGCAGCATGCCGAGAAGGTTGCCGCCCATGCGCCCACCCGTCAGATTGCCGAGCAGGCCGTCGAGACCGGCGGCCGATACGTTGAGCTGGCCCGCGGGCCGGTGCTGCTCGTCCAGGCGCAGCTCGCCCTTGGCTTCGATCTGGCGCGGCCCCTTGACCCCTGAGAGCATCAGGATGTCGACCTTGCCTCCGGCGCTGCGCCAGAGCTCCAGCTCCTGCGCGATCGTGCCGCCCCTGAAGCCGTCGGCGCGGGTGACGGTCACGTCCGCCGTCAGGTTCGCCGGCTCCGCGCCGCCGATGAGGGCGTCGAGCAGGGGGATGCGCGCCTCGGTGACAGTGGCGGCCACGTCGCGGGCCTGCTCGGCGGTCCGGGACGGATTGGGGCGAACGTGGAACTCGAGGCGCCGGCCGGATCCCGCCAGCTCGCCGCCGGGAAGGCCCGAGACGGCGATCTTCGGGGCGTCGGCGGCCACGGACAGGCGCTGCAGCCCGGCAGGCGAGGCGTTGACGCTGGCCTGCAGGAGATCCCAGCTCCCCTGCACCGTCACGGCTCCGTCGCTGACGCGCAGGGGACCCGCGACCTCGGCGATGATGCGGCGCGGCTGATAGACCTGCGCCACGGCCTCGGTGCGCCCGAAGGAAGCGGCCACCGCACCCCGCCTGAAGTCGAGAGCGTTGCAGACCACCTCGATCCGGAACGGGTAGCCGGCGATGGTGCGGTCCCGGCAGGTCCATTCCCGTCCGGCCCGGGCCTCCGCGGCGATCCAGCCGTCGAGGGCCTCCGCGGTGCGGTTGCGGATCACGAACCAGGCGACGCTCCAGGCGATGGCGAGGAGCAGCAGCAGGACGAAGGGCGTGTAGAGCCAGAAACGGCTGCGGCGGACATTCCCCGTCGGGGCGGCCTGATCCATGCGCGATCTCCTGTTGTGTTGGCGCTTCCTAACTGCTAGCGCCCCAACCGGGCAAGGTTCGGGCGCAGGGACATGTGGGACCTCACGGAGGATTTATGGGTGTTCGGCTACGGCTCGCTCATGTGGCGGCCGGGCTTTCCCTATCTCGAACGCGTGCACGCCCATCTCTACGGCTATCACCGCTCGCTCTGCGTTTTCTCCCACGTCCATCGCGGCACGCCCGAGCATCCGGGGCTCGTGCTGGGCCTCGACCGCGGCGGGCGCTGCCATGGCGTCGCCTTCCGCGTCGCGCCCGAGGAGGCCCAGGCCACGGTTCAATATCTGCGGGAGCGCGAGCAGGTGACCGCCGTCTACCTGGAACGGCGCCTGCCGGTGCGGCTCGCCGACGGCCGCCGTGTTCAGGCGCTCGCCTATGTGGTCGACCGCTACCACAAACAATATGCGGGCCGTCTCTCGTTCGAGCAGGTCTTGAAGCTCGTGCGCCAGGGGCAAGGCGTTTCCGGGCGCAACCCGGACTACGTGCGCAACACCTACGATCACCTCGTCGGCATGAACGTGGTCGATCCCCTGCTGCACAGGATCGTGGACGCGCTCGATCAGGAGGCCTGAGTCTCGTCCTCGCGCAGGTCCTCGAAGATCGCGCGGCGGTCCTCCTCCGTGGCGGCCAGCCGGTGGATGTGGAGCTCCGTGGCCCCGAGGCTTTGAGCCTTGGCGAGCCAGCGCAGTCGGCTCTGCTCGGCGGGCTCGGACGCCGCCATGGCGGCGTCGATCACCGTGCCGGTGCCGTCCCGGTCCCGGCGCACGGCCAGGATCACCGCATCCGTCACCTCGAGAAGCTCCGCCTCGTTGAGCGGCTGCACGCCCACAATGTAGCGCCGGCCCGAGCGGCCGCGCCAGGAACTCAAGGTGGAAGTGGAGCGAAGCCCCGCGGTCGCCCGTAGCCTTTCCTCGCGCACACCTGTCCTCCGCATCCGGTCGTTGCGGAGGTCCCGCATGGCCGCGTTCCAGGATATGGTTCGTTTGTTCGCCATATGTTCTTATATGTAAGAACGGCCGGGTGAGTCGTCAAGGTTGTAGAAAGCTTGGCAGGGATTGAGTTTGCGGGCTTTTGCACCTGTGATCGGACACGTTCTCCTTCTCGCTGTCATCACCGGCCTTGTGCCGGTGATCCCGCTTGGAAAGGTGCCGCGCTCCACAGCATCGGGATGGCCGGGACAAGCCCGGCCATGACCAGGAGGGGATCGTTCTTATGCCTTCGACAGGGAGGTCTCCGAAGCCGTTGCAGGAACGAGGCCGAGTTCCCTCCGGCCCTGCTCATCAAGCCGGTTCGAAGCCGCCTCGATCTCAGCCTGCACCTTCTGGAAGAACTCGTCGCGCGGCAGGCCCGGCGGGATGGGGTCGAGCACCTCGATCCGCACCGTGCCGGGGCGGCGGATGAACTGGCGGCGGGGCCAGAAAAGGCCGGCGTTCAGGGCGATCGGGATGCAGGGAAAGCCGAGATTCTGGTAGAGATGCGCCACGCCGTACTTGTAGGCCGGCGGTGCGCCCGGCGGGCGACGGGTGCCTTCGGGAAAGATGATGATCTGGCGTCCGTGCTGGGCCTCCTCCTTGGCCCGCTGGGTCATCTGCACGAGCGCGAACGATCCCGCCTTGCGGTTCACCGGCACGCAACGGGCCTTGGCGAGATGCCAGCCGAAGATCGGAATCCACATCAGTTCCCGCTTCAGGATGTAGGTCGGATCGTCGAGAATCGTCACGATGGCGAAGGTTTCGAGGAACGACTGGTGCTTGGCCGCCACCAGGGCTCCGCCCGGCGGGATCTTCTCCCGGCCGGCGATCTCGACCTTGACGCCGGCGATGACGCGCAGGAGCCAGATCGACGTGCGGCCCCAGAGCTTGACCAGCTCCATGAAGATCCGACGCGGCACCAGGAGGCCTGGGATCAGCAGGAACAGCCACAGGATCAGGTTGGCGTAGAAGGCGACGTTGAACAGCAGGGAGCGGAGGATCAGCATGGCGTCTTGAGAAAGGCAAAGGCGGAGCAACGGGCTCCGCGGGCGGCCACCATAAGAGGTTTCAGGAGGCTCTGCTAGCGCCAGACGGGCTCGGCGACCAGCTGCTTCTTGATCGGCGATCCGCCGCTGATGATGTGGGCCACGGAGGAGCGCTCCGGGTCGCCCTCGAAGCGGGTGCGCACCCACACGGCCAGGAACTTGAGATACTCGGTGAACACCACCCGCGCCACGGCGGGATTGTGCCACCAGTCGTGCGGGTCGATGGTCGCCGCGACCGGATAGGGGATCTTCTGCAGGTTCGGCAGGGCGTGGTCGAGCTCCACCAGGGTGCGCGGCATGTGGTAGTTCGAGGTCACCACGATGATGGTGTCGAAGCTGTTCTTCTCGGCCCAGCGCCGGGTCTCGATGGCGTTCCCGATGGTGTTGCGGGCCCGGTAGTCGAGATCCACGCAGCACTCGAACAGGCGGCGCTGGCCCGGGTTGAGGTCGGCGATCTGGTCCCGGCTCGTCCGCTCGTTGACGCCCGAGATCAGGAGACGCTTGGCATAGCCCTTCGCCAGCAGGTCGATGGCATCCCCGATCCGCTGCGCACCGCCGGTCATGACGGCGATCCCGTCCGCACGGGTCTCGGGCGGCTGCTCGAAGCGGTCGAGGCTGTAGACGAAGCCTAAGAATCCCAGGAATCCGACGACCAGGGCCGCGGCGGCGGCCCAGAAGCCGAGGCCGAGCAGCCGCCTCGTCCAGGACCGGTGTACAGGACGTTCAGGCGCATCCTGCATCGACCAGCCCCACCCGACGGCTTCCGTGGTGTCCATGGCGCCCGGCGCACTCCAACTCTGCGTTCGCGAGGTCATCCTGGACGAGGATAATGGAGAATGCGGCAATGGAGAGGCAATCCCTCTTTCCCGATCGGCTCGCACCATCAACCATTTTCGTTAAGAAAGCGTCTCACGGTCAGGCGCGACACGATGCCCGTGACGAGGGCCACGAGCAGCGCGATGAGCACGACGACCGCATAGCCGCGCCAGCTGATCGTGAAGGCGCCGAACAGGGCCTCGATCTGGTCGCCCGTGGGGCTCGCCCGCCAGGAGCGGGTGACGAGCCCGAGGAGCAGGGTCAAGGCGAGCGCCGCCGCGGCGCCGATGGCGCTGCCGCGAAGCCCCAGGCGGAAGAAGCGGCGCTGGAACTCGCGGGCGATGAAGTCGTCGTTGGCCCCGACGAAGTGCAGCACCTCCACCACCTCCCGGTTGCCGGCCATGGCGCCCCGGGTGGCGAAGATCACCGCAAGGCCCGCCGCGACGAGAACCAGGGCGGTGAGGAGCACGCCGACGCCGATGATGGTGTTCGCCATGGTCGAAAGCCTGGACACCCACAGGGCATGGTCGTCGAGGGTCGCCCCCGGCACCTCCCGCTGCAGGGATTGCCGCAAGGGGCCGAAATCGGGCTTGGCGCCCTCCTTGATCTTGATCACGATCAGGCGCGGCACCGGCAGGTCGTTGAAGTCGAGGCCGGTCCCGAGCCAGGGCTCGAGCAGGCGCTCGGATTCCTCCCGCGAGAAGGCCTGGGCCTGCTCCACGCCAGGGGCCTGGCGGGCCAGCGCCACCGCCCGCTCCACGTCCTGGTCGATGGAGCGCTGGGCGTTGGGGCGGATCTGGATGGTGACCTCGCGGGCGATCTCGGAGCGCCACTGGGCGGAGCTTGCCGCCACGAGCTCCGCCCCGCCGGCGCACAAGGCGGCCAGAAAGGTGAGGATCGCGATCACCGCCGCGAGCGCCTGGCCGCCGGCCGAATCCACCGGCACGAGGGGCGCGTTCCGGCTGAGCGAGGCGGGCAGGGGCCGCTTCTGCCCCTCGGGGGGAGCGGACTTCCTCACGCGGGGCTGGGGCGAGGCGCTCATCGGTTCACCCGTCGATGTGCAGCTGCCCGTCGCCGAGCACGAGGCGGCGCACGTCGAGCTGGTCCATGAGGCTGAAATCGTGGGTGGCGATCACCACGGAGGTGCCGAGCCGGTTGAGCTCGATGAACAGGCGGAGCAAGCGGCGGGCGAGGGAGGGGTCCACGTTGCCGGTGGGCTCGTCGGCGAGCAGCAGGTCGGGGCGTACGATCAGCGCCCGGGCGATGGCCGCGCGCTGCTTCTCGCCGCCCGAGAGCACCGGCGGCAGCATGTGCATGCGGTCGCCCAGGCCCACCCAGCGCAGGAGCTCGACGACTTCCGCCCGGTAGCTCGCCTCCTCCTTGCCCTGCACGCGCAGGGGCAGGGCCACGTTCTCATAGGTCGTCAGGTGGTCGAGCAGGCGGAAGTCCTGGAACACCACGCCCATGCGGCGGCGTACGCCCGTGAGCTCGTCCTTGGAGATCCGGGAGACGTCCTCGCCGAAGAGGGAGATCAGGCCGCGGGTGGGTCTGACCGAGAGCAGGATCAGCCGCAGGAGGGTGGTCTTGCCCGCCCCCGAGGGGCCGGTGAGGAACTGGAAGGAATGGGGCTCGATGGAGAAGGTCAGGTCGCGCAGGACCTCGGGCCCCATGCCGTAGCGCACGCCCACATTCTCGAACTGCACGACCGGAGCCGTGCTTTCATCGTAGTGATAATCGTCGTGATCGAGCGCTTTCACACGTCTTCGAGCCGTCCTTGAGCGTTGCGGGCCTATGGCGGGAGAAGGCCGCGATTCGCTTCCTTATGGCCCCATCATGGTTAGCAAGCCATAAACTTGCGGACCTGAGACGGGAAGCGAGCCTCTCGCGGGACATTGCCGCAGGAGCGGAAGCGGACGGCACGGCCTCACGCATTCGCTTGAAAATCCGCCAACTCCGTTTGACTTCCCGGAGCAGGCGTGGTCGTGAAGGGGCGGCTTCGAGAGCCTTCATATTTCTTTTCTGGACGATCATGATGAGCACTGCCCACCGCATCCGGGTTCTCTTCGACGAAGACACCATCGCCAGGCGCAACGAGGCGCTGGCCCAGGAAATCGCGGCCGCCAAGCCCGAAAACCTGCTCGTCGTGGCGGTGCTCAAGGGCAGCTTCATGTTCGCGGCCGATCTGATCCGCGCCCTGCACCGGGCCGGGCTCACGCCTCAGGTCGAGTTCGTCCACCTGTCGAGCTACCTGGACGGCACCGTCTCCACCGGCACCGTCACCATCCTGCGCGACGTAGAGAGCGACGTGCGCGGGCGCGACGTGCTGCTCGTGGACGACATCCTGGAATCGGGCCGCACCGTCACCTTCGCCAAGGACCTCCTCATGGCCCGCGGCGCCAAGAGCGTGAAGACCGCCGTGCTGCTGGAAAAGCCGGGCAAGCGCGCCGTGCAGATCCAGCCGGACTACGTGGGCTTCACCTGCCCCGACGTGTTCGTGATCGGCTACGGCATGGACGTGGCCCATTCCTACCGGCAGCTGCCCTTCGTCGGCGTCCTCGACCATCACGACAAGGACCCGGACCTGTTCGACGCGCGGGAAGCCTGATCAGCCGTTGAGCCGCCAGATCGTGCCGTTGAGCAGGGTCGCATAGGCCACCCACGCGAGATAGGGCACGAGCAGCAGGCCCGCCGGGCGGTCCAGCCGCCAGAACGCGCGAATCGTGGCGAGGATCGCCACGATCAGGGCCGCGATCACCACCAGGCCCGCCGCGGGGCTCCGCCCGCCGAAGAAGGCGAAGGACCACGTTCCGTTCAGGGCGAGCTGCACGAAGAACGCCCCGATCGCCGCCCTGCGGCCGGGCCGGCCTTCGGGAAGGCTCAGGATCCGCCAGAGCGCATAGGCCATCAGGGCGTAAAGCACCGTCCAGGCCGCCGGGAACGCCCAGTTCGGCGGGGTGAAAGCCGGCTTCTGCAGGCTCGCGTACCAGGTCGGGATGTTGGGCTGCGTGACGAGGCTCGCCGAGACCGCCACGGCCGCCACCGGCAGCACGGCCACGAGAAAGCGCGGCAGCGGCGGCATGGCATGGCTGCCCGGCGCAGTTTGGTCTGTATGCATCCCCGGATTCCCTTTAAAGACGGCGTCGATCCTGTGACGCAACCTGTCACGCTCCCCGGAGGTTCCCTATGCCATCATCGCGTTCCCCATGGTCGAAGCGCAGCCTCACGGCTCAGGCCATGGGCCATGTGGACCCGATCACCAAGGCGGTCGTGCCGCCCATCCACGTGGCGACCACCTATATCCGCGATGAGGACAACGCCTATTCCTCCGGCTTCGTCTATGGAAGGCCCGACAACGCCACGGTTCGCGAGGCGGAGGCGGTGCTGGCGATGCTGGAGGAGGCCGAGGCCGGCGCCCTCCTGTTCTCCTCCGGCATGGCGGCGGCGACCGCCGTGTTCCAGGCGCTCGATCCGGGCGATCACGTCGTGGCCTCCAAGGTCATGTACTGGGCCCTGCGCAACTGGCTGATGACGGAGGCCGTGCGCTGGGGCCTCAAGGTCGATTTCGTGGAGACGGACAACCTCGATTCCTTGCGCGAGGCGGTGAAGCCAGGGGAGACCAAGCTCGTCTGGATCGAGACCCCCTCCAACCCGCTCTGGACCATCACCGACATCGCCGGCGCCGCCGAGATCGCCCATGCGGCCGGGGCGCGGCTCGCGGTCGATTCCACCACCGCCTCGCCGGTCCACACCCGCCCCCTGACGCTGGGCGCCGACATCGTCATGCATGCGGCGACGAAGGTGCTCAACGGCCATTCCGACGTGGTGGCGGGCGCGCTCGCCGGCGCCAGGGCGGATGAGTTCTGGGCCCGCATCGCCGGCATCCGCAAGATGCAGGGCGCGATCCTCGGCCCCTTCGAGGCCTATCTCCTCATGCGCGGCATGCGCACGCTCCATGTGCGCACGGCGGCGCAGGCGAAAAGCGCGCTCGACCTCGCCCAGCGCTTCTCCGCTCATCCCAAGGTGGCCCGCGTGCTCTATCCCGGCCTGCCGCAGCATCCCGGTCACGACATCGCCGCCCGGCAGATGGAAAACGGCTTCGGCTACATGCTGTCGATCCAGGTCTCGGAAGGCGAGGCGGCGGCGATCCGCACGGCGGCCCGGGTGGGCCTGTGGAAGCGGGCGACGTCGCTCGGCGGCGTCGAGAGCCTGATCGAGCACCGCGCCTCCATCGAGGGGCCGGGCACGCCCTGCCCGCCGGACCTGCTGCGCCTCTCCACCGGGATCGAGGATGTCGAGGACCTCTTCCGCGACCTCGACGAGGCGCTGCGAGGGTGACACCCGCCCAGGTCATGGCCGGGCTTGTCCCGGCCATCCCGATCCTGTGAGGCTCGGCACCTTTCCAATCGAGATCACCGGGACAAGGCCGGTGATGACGGACAGGGAGGACGGTGAAATCTTAGCCCCGCTTAGCCAGCTATATTGATCTTGTCACAAAACCTGTGCTTCTCTCGGCTAAGGCGAACCCTGTTTCGCAACAAGACCCAAGGGAAGACCATGACCCAATCCATCACCCGCCGCCGCGTCCTCCAGACCGGCGTGGCCGCCGCCGCCATCGCCGGCCTGCCGCAGACCGGCTGGGCCGCCGGCCCGGTGGTCAAGCTCCGCATCCTGGAGACCACCGACCTCCATGTGAACGTCTTCCCTTACGACTATTACCGCGACGCGGCCGACGACACCGTGGGCCTTGCCCGCACCGCGACCCTGGTGAAGGGCGCCCGCGCCGAGGCCAAGAACACCCTGTTGTTCGACAACGGCGACCTGATCCAGGGCTCGCCGCTGGGCGACTTCATCGCCTATCGCCGCGGCATGAAGCCGGGCGACGTGCATCCCATGGTCGCCGCCATGAACGAGCTTGCCTATGACGGCGGCACGCTCGGCAATCACGAGTTCAACTACGGCCTCGAGTTCCTGCAGAACGCCATGGGCGCGGCCAAATTCCCGCTCGTCTGCGCCAACGTGCTGAAAGCCAACGGCGAGACCCTGCAGAAGCCCTGGATCGTCCTCGACCGCGAGTTCACCGACGAATCCGGCGCCAAGCAGAAGATCAAGGTCGGCGTGATCGGCTTCGTGCCGCCGCAGATCGTGCAGTGGGACAAGTCGCATCTCGACGGCAAGGCCACCACGATCGACATCGTGGATGCGGCCAACAAGCATGTGCCTGATCTCAAGAAGGCGGGCGCCGATATCGTCGTGGCCCTGTGCCATTCCGGCATCGCCGGCGGCGAGCGTAAGGGCGGCGAGGAGAACGCGGCCCTGCACCTCGCCAAAGTGGACGGCATCGACGTGATCCTCACCGGCCACCAGCACTTCGTGTTCCCGGGCGGCAAGGAATTCAACAACATTCCCGGCGTCGACGTGCAGAAGGGCACGCTGCACGGCAAGCCTGCCGTCATGGCCGGATTCTGGGGCAGCCATCTGGGCCTCGTCGACCTGGAGCTGACCAAGGAAGGCAATGCCTGGAAGATCGCGAACTTCCGCACCGAGGCGCGCCCGATCTACGACCGCGTCGACCGCAAGATCGTCGCCAAGGTGGAGTCCGATGCGGCCGTGATGGCGGCGGCGAAGGAGGGCCACGAGGCGACGCTGAAATACGTGCGCGAGCCCGTCGGCACGACGGCGGTGCCGATCCATTCCTACTTCTCGCTGGTGTCGGACGATGCCTCCGTGAAGCTCGTGGCCGAGGCGCAGGCCTGGTACGTGGCCGATCAGCTCAAGGCCTCCGCCTTCAAGGACCTGCCGATCCTCTCGGCGGCGGCGCCCTTCAAGGCCGGCGGCCGCGGCGGGCCGAACTACTTCACCGAGATCAAGCCCGGCCCGCTCGCCATCAAGGACATGGCGGACATCTACATCTATCCGAACACGATCCGCGTGGTGAAGATCACCGGCGCTCAGGTGCGCGAGTGGCTCGAGCGCTCGGCCGGCATCTACAACCAGATCGACCCGGCCAAGGGCGGCGAGCAGGATCTCATCAATCCGAAGTTCCCGGCCTACAACTTCGACGTCATCGCCGGCGTGCAGTACAAGATCGACCCCACCCAGCCCTCGCGCTACGACGACAACGGCAAGGTGGTGAACGCCGATGCCCGCCGCATCAAGGACCTGACCTATAACGGCAAGCCCGTGACGGACGACCAGCAGTTCCTCGTGGTGACGAACAACTACCGCGCCGGCGGCGGCGGCAACTTCCCCGGAGCCGACGGCACCACCATCGTGTTCGAGGCCCCGGACCTCACCCGCGACGCCATCATGCGCTTCATCCTCGAGAAGAAGGAAGTGGCCCCGAAGGCGGACGGCTCCTGGTCGCTCGCGGTTCCGGCCGGCGTCACCATGACCTTCACCACCGGCCCGAACGCCGCCAACTACCAGCCGGCCGGCATCAAGGTCGAGAAGATGGGCGACGCGCCGGAAGGCTTCGTGAAGTACAAGATCGTGAGCTGATCGACCCCGCATCGAGACGCGCGGCGGCCGGGCTGATGCCCGGCCGTTTTCGTTTGGCCTGAACCATGGACGGATGAACCTGTTCTGCTTTCGACCGTTGGCTTTCGATCATCGTAACCGGAGAGCCCTGTGGGACAGATCACCTTCGACGGCCTCGGCCCCTACGACCTGCCCGATGCTACCCATGCCGACGCGCAGAGGGACGGCGACGGGTTCATGCTCTCGTTCCGGCTGTGGAAATCGGAGAAGGAATGGACGCTGGTGCGCATCCATGTCAGCGCCGAGGAGGCCGGCAAGCTCGTGCGCCAGATTGGGGACGAGCGGGTGCGATCCGATGGGGCCGCCATCATCTAGCCTGCCAGGGTTCCCTTCAGGTGCCGGGAGGATACCCTTCAAAAGCCTCATTCCGGCAGTAGATTGCCGGGAATCGCAGCTCGTGAATCGGCTGCCGTTCTTTAAGGCGCAATTCCGCCCCTCGAAGCATTCCAGATTTCGAGGTCATGATGATTTCCCAATTTCATTCAGATCAGGGCTATCAGGCTCTTGTCATCGACCGATCGACCGGAGCCTTCTTCAGACATCAGCTCAAGAGCGAGGACCGCGAGCTCGCGAACGAATGGGCCCGCTGCCTGGCGCAGACATGCCGGGTGGAACTCTGGTTCCGCGCCCAGCTCGTCGGCTCGTTTCCTCCCATGCTGGAGCAGGCGCCGCAGGCTCCTCAGCTGCGAGGAGCCCGCAGATGCAGTGGTCCTCACAAATGACGCATTGCCCGTGCAGGGTGTGACGATCAGCGACTCCCTGGTCGGCCGCTGCCCTTTTGGGCGCATGGTGCGTCTCGAAGCTTCTCAGGCTTTGGAGCATGAGCCATGCCTGTCGATCTCCCTCCGCAGAAGAAGCCGGTTCAGAGCATTCCGGCATCATGGCACCTGGTCTTCGACCGCTCCCTGAACTGGCTCGCCGTCATTGTCGGGCTGGGCCTCTGCTTCTGGATCGTGACGCTCGGGAACTGACAACCGCTCGCTCGAGCAGCCAGACTGTCTCGTGGGCCCATGAAGAGAGGCGTGCTCTTGGATCCGGACCGTGAACGCAGATATCCTTGGCTCAGCCTCATCGGCATTGCCGCCCTGGGCCTGTTCGGCCTCGTCCTGATGGCGATCCTGACCCCTTGACCAGCCTCAGCCGGCTGGTCGCTAAGGCAACGCGATCAGGTCGTTCATGTGCTGCGGCTTCGGCTCCTTGCCCAGGCGCCGCCGCTTGGCGAGGATAATGGTTCCGTTGAGCTCGCCGCCGAAGAGGAAGATGGCGGAGAGCGTATAGAGGAAGATCAGGGCCACCATGGCGGTGGCGAGGCCCCCATAGGTGGAGGCATAGGCCGCCGGGTAGAATTCCAGGTACCAGCTGAAGGCGAAGCCGCCGAGGAGCCAGAGAGCCAGCGTCACGCCCACGCCCGGCAGCACCGCGCGGAAGCTGCGCCGTCCCGACGGGATGAGCTTGTAGGCGAGCAGCAGCCCCGCCACGATGACGATGGTCGCCACGCCGATGCGCAGGAAGGCGATCAGCCCGTCGAAGGGCTTGAGCGCCGGCACCCAGGCGAGCACGATGCGCCACAGAAGGGGGCCGAGCACCACGAGCAGGGCCAGAGCGAGCAGCATGAGGGCGCCGGCGATCACGAAGGCGATGGATTCGAGCCGCGTCAGCCACCAGGCGCGGGTCTCGCGCACCCCATAGGCGCGGTTGAGCCCGACCCGCAGGCTCTCCACGCCGCTCGAAGCGAAATAGAGCGCCAGCACCAGGCCGAGCGTGACCACGTCGCTGCGCCGGACAGAGAGGATGTTGTGCACCTCGCCCGCGATGGGCCCCGCGATCTCCCGCGGCCAGGCCTCCAGGATGATGTCCGCCACCTCGTCCGCCAGGGTCCCGGTGCCGAACAGGCTTGCCAGCGCCGTGACCAGGATGAGGAAGGGGAACATCGAGGTCAGCACCGAGAGGGCGATATGGCTCGCGATCGCCCAGGCGTCGTGCAGCACGAAGCGGGTGGAGGCGATGGCGAGGAGTTCGAGCCAGAGGCGAAGGCGGTTCAACAGCAGGGTCTCCAGGTGCTGGAGATGGTGCGGCAGGGATTAAGGGCAAGCAAGCAGGGCCTGCGGTCTGCTCAAGTTGAGACGTCCCGAGCCCTATCCCCCACAAGGAGGGAGGGGAAACACGCGCCATTCCACCCAACGATCCGCAGGTCATGACTCAGGCGCACAGGTCGACATTGGGATGAGGCTTCACGAATCGACAAACACCGAGGCTCGGGCCTACAAGGCGATTCCTCTCCTACGGCTTCCGCTTCGCATCGCCCCATGAGCTCCTCCCTCTTTGCCCGCCTCGCGCCGCCGCTCTTCGTCCTCATCTGGGCCACCGGCTTCATCGTGGCACGGCTCGTGGCGCCTTACGCTGAACCACTGACGTTCCTGTTCGTACGCTACGTCCTTGCCACCCTCGTCCTGGCGGGCATCGTCATGGCGGCGGGAGCCTCCTGGCCGCGGCGCTGGAGCGACTGGCGCAACTGCCTGATCGCCGGGATCCTCCTGCACGGGTTCTACCTCGGCGGCGTGTTCTGGTCGGTCAGGCACGGCCTGCCGGCCGGGATCTCGGCCCTGGTGGCGGGGCTCCAGCCCCTCGCGACGGGGCTGCTCGCAGGTCCCCTGCTGGGCGAGCGGGTCACCCCGAGGCGCTGGGCCGGGATCGGCATCGGCTTTCTGGGCGCCGCGCTGGTGGTGGCGCCGAAGCTGGGCGCCAGCGGGATCCCGCCGGTTCCGCTCGCCGTCTGCGTGCTCGGGATGCTCTCCATCACCTTCGGCACGATCTGGCAGAAGCGCACCGGCAGCACCCTGGACCTGCGCGTCAACGCCACCATCCAGTACATCGGCGCGGCCGCCGTCACCCTGCCGCTCATGCTCCTCACCGAGGAGGGCCGCATGGATCTGACCCTGCCCCTGATCGGAGCGATGGCCTGGGCCGTCTTCGGCCTGTCCATCGGCGCGATCGGCCTGCTGCTCTTCCTGATCCGGCAGGGGGCCGTGGTGGGCGTCGCGACGCTGCTCTATCTCGTGCCGCCGGTCGCCGCGCTCATGGCCTTCGCGCTGTTCGGCGAGACCTTGAGCCCGATCCAGCTCGCCGGCATGGCCTTGGCCGCCCTCGGCGTCGCGGTGGCGAGCCGCAGCTGATACGGACAAAGAGTCCGGCATTATCCCCTGACCTCCTCGGGATGAGGTCAGAGGTTTGGAATCAGCCTGTGGAGATTGACTTACTTCGTGATCTTCACGGAAACGGGATCGCTCGCGGGGAAGGTCTCCTCCACGCCCTCGTCGAGCAGCTCGTCCTGATGCTTCTTCTCAGGCTGCTTGTCGTCCTTGCGGTCGTGCTTGTCCCGCTCGGCGGTCTTGTTGCGGTCTTTGTCCGTCATGCCGGCCTCCGTTCATGATCGTTTCGTCGGTCAGGAAGACAACGCAGCGGGCCAAGCTTCGATCCGCTTGGCGCCTCACATGAAAACGGCGCCCGAAGGCGCCGTTTCGAGGGGGGCACTTAGCGCGGCTGGCCCTGCTGCTGGTTCACGAAGTAGTCGAAGGGCAACTCGGCGATGCGGAACCAGGTGAGCTCCTTCTCGCGGAAGGCGTTCCAGGAATCGAACATCTTCTTGAACTTGGCGTTGGAGGCCGCGAGTTCGCCGTAGAGCTTGTAGGCTTCCCGGTAGCTCTGCTCCATCACGTCGCGCGGGAAGGGGCGAAGCTGCACGCCCTGGCCCACGAGGCGGCGGATCGCCTCCGCGTTCTGCGCGTCGTACTTCGCCACGCACAGGGCATTGGCCTCGGCGCAGGCGGCCTCGAGGATGGCCTTGTAATGGGCAGGCAGCTCGTTCCACTTGTTCATGTTCACGTAGAGCGAGGGCTGCGCGCCGCCTTCCCAGAAGCCGGGATAGTAGTAGTACTTGGCGACCTTCACGAAGCCGAGCTTCTCGTCGTCGTGCGGGCCGGAGAACTCCACCGCATCGAGGGTGCCGCGCTCCAGCGCCGGATAGATGTCGCCGGCGGCGAGCACCTGCGGCACCACGCCGAGCTTCTGCATGATCTGGCCGCCCATGCCGGCGATGCGCATCTTGAGGCCCTGAAGGTCTGCGACGGAGTTGATCTCCTTGCGGAACCAGCCGCCCATCTGCGCGCCCGTCTGGCCCGCCGGGATGGGATACACGTTGTAATCCTTCATGAACTCGCGCACGAGATCGAGGCCACCGCCGAAATACATCCAGGCATTGTGCTGGCGCACGTTCATGCCCCACGGCACGGAGGTCTCGAACATGAAGGTCGGATCCTTGCCGATGAAGAAGCTCGACAGGGTGTAGGAGCACTCGACCGTGCCGTTCTGGGTGGCGTCGAGGGTCTGGAGCGCGCCGACGATCTCGCCCGCCGCGAAAGGCTGGATCTGGAACTTGTTGTCGGTGGCGGCGGCCACGCGCTTGGCGATCATCTCGCCCGCGCCGAACAGGGTGTCCAGGCTCTTCGGATAGGCGGAGGCCATGCGCCAGCGGATCTCCGGCTGCGCCTGCGCGATGGCCGGGGAGGCGACGGCGCCCGCGACGGCTGCCAAGCCTGCGCCTTTGAGAACGTTTCTTCTGTCCATGAGCGTTTCCTCAACCGTTTATGTCGTCACTGCCGGTTCGGCTGAACAATCCATAAAGCGGGCGGCACGGGGCTGTCACTCCGTCTTCCGTAGAGACAGCTATGCGGCAGGGTCATCCCGGATCGGCCTCGCCGTCCGGGATGACGTGTGCTGGGCGGCTTACCGCTCCTCGGTGCCGCCCTTGGAGAGGGGCCGCTGCTGCTGGCCGCTATGGGCGCGGGCCGAGCGCTTCGGCGGCTTCTCGCCGCCCGTGGAGGAGGTGGATTTCCCGCCGGACTGGCTGGCGGTCGGGTGGCCGAGCACCAGGGTTCCCTTGGGCACGTCCACCGCGTTGCCGGGCGCAGGCACCCGGGCCCGGGAGGCTGCACCGCCGCTCATGCTGCCGTTGCCCGTCGCGGCATCCGTGCGGGCCGGGCGGGGGGCAGGGCTCTTGTTGGCGGTGGTATTGACGCTCTCGGCGATCTCCTCGTTCGACATCTGGAAGCCGGCATCGTCGTCTTCCTCCTCCGGCACCTCCTTGAAGGAGTGAAGGCCGGCCCTGGAGCCGCTCGTGACCCGGTTGTCGTCCACATGGCCGATGTCGAGGTCGGGATCGAGCTTCTTCGAGGCACCCATCGTGCCGGTGGCCTTCGCGGCCGCGCGCTTGGTGTTGCCGACCTCGTTGCGCTGGGTCGGTCCTGCGACGAAGTCGTCGCCGGTCTCTTCCTGGATGGCTTCGTTCAGCACTTCATCGACCGGCGGCTCGGGCGGGCGGCCTCGTTTGTCTTGCGCCATGGGCTATTCCTCTTCTTGGGTTTCAGGAGGCTGACGGCTAATGCGTCTCGCAGAGCCAACGTCCCGTTCGTGACGGCTGTTCCGGCCCTGCGGCAGTGAAGAGCAGCGCCGCGGATCTTCGACGCAACGACTGAGCGGCGCGGGGTCGTCGACCGCGCCGGACGGTGCTCTATCGGCCAAGCTCCTTCTGGATGTCCTGCAGAATCGCCAGATGCTCCCGGATCTGGCCGCGGGCGAGCCTGGCCACGTTCGTGGTCTCGCGGTTGCCGGAGCCCTGCTTGAGGTAGTCCTCCTGCAGCTTCAGCAGTTCCTGATGACCCTGGATCTGCAGCGCGACGTAATCCTTGTCGAAGGCAGTGCCACCCGGTGCTTTCGACAGCCGCTCCATCGCCTGCGCATCCTTCGGCGCCAGCTCGGGCGCGGTGGAGGCGGCGGCTTGCGCGCCGCGGGTGGTGGAGGCGGTGGCGTTCGGGTCGGCGAAGGAATGCATGATCTCGGTGAGCAGGTTCTGCTCGCCCACCTCGAATTCCGCAAACTGCTTCACGCGCGGATTCTGCGCCTTGGTGAGCGCGAAGTTCGACTGCTGCAGCGACACGGTGCTGAGCGCCAGCGCCTGCTGTATGTACTGCCGGTCGGCCTGCGACTGTGCCTCACCCATGGCGGCCGGGGCACTGTTGGCCTGACCCTGCCGGGCAGGGGTCTGCGTGTCCTGCGGCGCGCCGCCCTGCTGCGTGCGCTGCTGGCGCTCCTGCGCATTCTGCCCGAGGGCCGGATTGGTCTGCCGCTCGGTCGGCTGCGGCGTCACGGGAAAGGGAATGCCCTGGTTCTGCTGCTGGGCGAAGGCGGGGACGGCGAATGCGGCCATGAGGCCGGCGATCACGAGGCGGCGTGACATCACGATGCTCCTGGATGCGGGACTGTGAGAGCGAACGCTTGCGGGAAAGTTTGGTTCAGGTCTGAAGGGGGTTGCGGTCAGCGCCAATCCTTGTCCGAGGTCATCTGCATCTCCTCGGCCGCTCTCCTGATGTCGGCGAGATCCACGGGATCGCTGAACGGATCCTCGTCGAGCTCCGTCACCCGGTTCAGGCGCTTCTGCCAGCGCCGCAGCTCGTCGATATAGGGTTGGAACGGAACCCGCTTGAGATCGCCGTTCTCCTCCACCAGATCGCAGAGGCCGTTGTGCAGCCATTCGCCCGTGTGCCAGTCGGGCATGTCCACGGCCGGGAACAGGCACACCCCGTGCAGGTCGATGCCGTTGCGCACGGCGGCGAGCGACTCCTCGACGATGTCGCAGAGCCAATCCGGGCGTCCCTCCCGCAGGCCGCTCGTCTCGCCCACGATCATCGGGCGGCGGTAGCGCTCCCAGGCGAAGGTGAGCAGGTCGCCCAGCGGCCGGATGCGCTCGTCATGCGGCTCCAACGAGGCGTGCGGGCCGTTCTCGCGGTACTCCATCTGGCCGAACGAGTAGCAGTTGACCCCGACGATATCGAGCACCTCCGGGGAACCGCCGAGCTCCGGGTGGCGCCTTCCCGAGATCACGTCCCAGGCATAAAAGGTGTCCGTGTAGGTTTCATGCTCCGCCTCGTCCTTCAGGTCCGGCCGGTCGCGCGGCGCGACCACGAGGATGAGCGGATCGATATGCACCATGCGGGCCTCGGGATCGACCTGGCGGATCGCCTTCACGGCCGCGATGTCGGCTTTGCACAGGGCGAGACGCAAGCGGCGGCGATCTTCGTCGGTCTTGCGGAACGGCGCGGTCCAGCCCCATTCGCCGCCCATGAAGGCGAAGAAGGTGATCTCGTTGATGGGCGTGAAGAAATGCGGCCCGCGCATTCGCGGCGTCACGTATTCCGCCGCCGCCTTCGCATAGGCCGCGAAACGCTCCGCGAAATCGGGCGCGAAGGGATCGGCATCGTCCGGGTAGCCGTAATGGCACAGGTCCCAGATCGGCAGGATCTGGTGGCGGTTCATGGCAGCAATGAAGGGGTCGAGGCCCGAGAAGTCGTAGGCGCCGTTCTTGTCCACGAAGGGCCAGGGAATGCCCTGTCGCGCGACTGCGATCCCAAGCGAGCGCAGGAAGGCATGATCCTCCTCCACGTGCTCCCGGTGCCGGGTTTCGGCCACGAGATCGCGGCGGCCGCGATCCTTCCAGACGAAGGTCGAGCACTCGAAGCCCGACAGGAAGAAGGTCGGAAAGATGCCGGCCTGAATGGCGGGCCCGGCCGCGCCGCCCGGCGGCGAACGATCGTCCACTGCAGCATCCTCCTCGCGTTGAACGAAGGAGAGCCTTGTCTTTCCCGCGACAAGCTCAACCATCCGTCATCGGAACAAGCCCATGGCGGGCGAGGGGTTCCTCGCGCGGCCTCGCGTTTCGGGTTGAACTTCCGTCAAGCGTGTCCGTTGTGAGAGGGCTTGAGCAGATGCGGGAGGAAGGATGCAGGAACGGGCAACACGAATCATCATGCTGGTCGTGGCGGTGCTGCTCGCGATCCTGGTGCTGCAGCCCTATGTGAACTCCTACCTCTATTCCGCCAGGGAGCCGCGGCCCGTCGCGGCGCGCGGAGATCTGGCCGAGTTCGAACGCACGACGATCCGCCTCTTCGAGACGGTGGCGCCCTCCGTGGTGCAGGTCGTCGCCCTGCAGGGGCGCGGGCCTGCCGGCCGAGAGCCGGCGGGTTCCGGCACCGGCTTCGTCTGGGATGCGGCCGGCCACGTGGTCACCAACGAGCATGTGGTGGAGAACGGCTCCGCCTTCGCCGTGCGCCTCGCCTCGGGGGAGGTGCTGCCCGCGGAGGTGGTGGGCCGAGCGCCGAACTACGATCTTGCCGTCCTGCGGCTGCAGCGCCGGGCCGGGCTGCCCGCGCCCGTGAGCGTGGGCAGCTCCGCCGACCTGAAGGTGGGGCAGGCGGCCTTTGCCATCGGCAATCCGTTCGGGCTCGACCAGTCGCTGACCACCGGCATCATCAGCGCCCTCAAGCGCCGCCTGCCCACGAGCGGCGGGCGCGAGATCGCCGACGTCATCCAGACCGACGCGGCGATCAACCCGGGCAATTCCGGCGGCCCGCTGCTCGATTCCGCCGGGCGCCTGATCGGCGTCAACACGGCGATCTACTCGCCCTCCGGCACCAGCGCCGGCATCGGCTTCGCCATTCCCGTCGACGTGGTCAACCGCGTGGTGCCCGAGCTCATCCGCACCGGCCGCGTGCCGACGCCGGGGATCGGGATCCTGGCCGGCGACGAGACGCTCAACGCCCAGCTCGGCCTGACGGGCGTCATCGTGGCCGGTGTCGTGCCGGGCTCGCCGGCGGATCGGGCCGGCCTGCGCGGCGTCGATGCGCGGGCGGGCGTCATCGGCGACGTGATCGTGGGGGTGGACGATGCGCCCGTGCGGCGCCTGTCGGATCTGACGGACAGGCTCGAGAGGGTCGGCGTCGGCAAGACGGTCTCGCTCACCGTCGTCCGGAACAACCGCCGGGAGACCATCGACGTGGCTGTCGTGGATGTGGGAGAGCAGGGGCCGGGCAGCCGCAGGCCCTGAAGAAAATACAACCTTGGCAGGACCGGTTTTGTTTCATCACGGGCGAAACCTTCTTGCAGGCCGGTCGTTAGCCCTCGAACCTTCACCCAAGGAGGAGCGAATGAGTCTCGAAGGCGCCGACAACATCCTGGTGCAAAGCTCGACCGTCGATCTCGGCGAGAACTTCCCCGAATATGCCAAATCCAGCATCCAGAAGGTCTCCGGAAAGTATTTCGGGCGGTTGAGCATGGCATCCGTGCATGTCACGCGGGAGGGCATTACCTACCGCTGCACGGTGAACATGCAGATGGGCGCGCTCAAGATGATGAGCGGGGAGGCGAAGGACAAGGATCTCTACACGGCTTTCCGCGCTGCGCTGCAGAAGACGGCGAAGCAGCTGCGCCGTTCCAAGCGCGAGCTGCGCGACGACAAGGGCGAGCGCATCGACAAGGACATGCTCCTGCGCGAGGGCGCCACGCCGCGCCGCACGGAACGGCAGAACCGGGGCGCAGCCGGGGCTGCCAACGACGAGGGCGATTACGGCGTCGCGGCGGAGTAGGCGCGCATCACTCTTCCTCATCATCGCCGGCCTTGTGCCGGTGATCCCGATCAAGAAGAGCACTGCGCCTTATTGAATCGAGATGGCCGGGAACGAGCCCGGCCATTTTGGTTTCTGAGACTGCGCTTTAATTCAGCCGCACGCCCTGTGGCGGGCGCTCCGTGCCGCTGACGGTCACGTCGCCGATCATCAGGCCCATGGGGCCTGCATGCACCGGCACGGTCTCGCCGTCCTTGATCTCGCCGGAGAGGATGAGCTCCGCCAGCGGGTCCTGCACGTGCTTCTGGATCACGCGCTTGAGGGGCCGCGCGCCATAGGCCGGATCGTAGCCCTTCTGGCTAAGCCAGTTGCGGGCGTCCTCGTCGAGCTGCAGCGTGATCTTGCGATCGGCCAAGAGCTTCTGCAGGCGGCCGAGCTGGATGTCGACGATGGCGCCCATCTCCGAGCGCTTCAGCCGGTGGAACAGGATGATCTCGTCCACGCGGTTGAGGAACTCGGGCCTGAAGTGCTGGCGCACCACCGCCATCACCTCGTCGCGCACCTCGTCGGTGTCATGGCCTTCCGCCTGGTTCACCAGATACTCGGCGCCGAGATTCGACGTCATGATGATGAGCGTGTTGCGGAAATCCACGGTGCGGCCCTGCCCGTCCGTGAGGCGTCCGTCGTCGAGCACCTGCAAGAGGACGTTGAACACGTCCGGATGCGCCTTCTCGATCTCGTCGAACAAAACCACCTGGTAGGGCCTGCGGCGGACGGCTTCGGTGAGCGCGCCGCCCTCCTCGTAGCCCACATAGCCGGGAGGCGCGCCGATGAGCCGGGCGACCGAGTGCTTCTCCATGTATTCCGACATGTCGAGGCGCACGAGCGCGGTCTCGTCGTCGAACAGGAAGGCCGCCAAAGCCTTGGTGAGCTCCGTCTTGCCCACGCCCGTGGGGCCGAGGAACATGAACGAGCCGATGGGCCGGTTCGGGTCCTGCAGGCCCGCACGCGCACGGCGCACGGCGGTCGAGACGGCTTCCACCGCCTCGCGCTGGCCGACGACGCGCTTTGAGAGATCCTGCTCCATGTGCAGGAGCTTCTCGCGCTCGCCTTCCAGCATCTTGTCGACGGGCACGCCGGTCCAGCGGGAGACGACGCCGGCCACGTGGTCGGGCGTCACGGCCTCCTCCATCAACCCGCCGCCATCGGCGTGGGCCTCGACGTCCGCAAGCTGCTTCTCCAGCCCCGGAATGACGCCGTAGGAGAGCTCGCCGGCCTTGGCCCAGTCGCCGTTGCGCTGCGCGGTAGCCAGCTGGTTGCGGGCCTCGTCGAGCTTCTTCTTCAGCTCCGCGGCGGTGCCGAGCTTGTCCTTCTCCGCCTTCCAGCGCGCGGTGATGGCGGCCGACTGCTCCTCGAGCTCCGCCAGCTCCTTGGTCAGGCGCTCGAGACGGTCCTTCGAGGCGGCATCGGTCTCCTTCTTCAGGGCCTCCTGCTCGATCTTCAGGCGCACGATCTCGCGGTCGATGTTGTCGAGCTCCTCCGGTTTCGAGTCGACCTGCATGCGCAGGCGCGAGGCGGCCTCGTCCACGAGGTCGATGGCCTTGTCCGGCAGGAAGCGGTCGGTGATGTAGCGGTTCGACAGCGTCGCCGCAGCCACGAGCGCGCTGTCGGTGATGCGCACGCCGTGATGCTGCTCGTACTTCTCCTTCAGGCCGCGCAGAATCGACACGGTGTCCTCCACCGTGGGCTCGCTCACGAAGACCGGCTGGAAGCGACGGGCCAGAGCCGCGTCCTTCTCCACGTGCTTGCGGTACTCGTCGAGAGTGGTCGCGCCGACGCAGTGCAGCTCGCCGCGGGCAAGCGCGGGCTTGAGCAGGTTCGACGCATCCATGGCGCCATCGGCCTTGCCGGCGCCGACCAGAGTATGCATCTCGTCGATGAACAGGATGATGCCGCCCTCGGCCGACGTCACTTCGCTGAGCACGGCCTTCAGCCGCTCCTCGAACTCGCCGCGGTACTTCGCACCGGCGATCAGCGCGCCCATGTCGAGCGCCAGCAACTGCTTGTCCTTGAGGGACTCCGGCACGTCGCCGTTGACGATGCGCAGCGCCAGACCTTCCACGATGGCGGTCTTGCCCACGCCGGGCTCGCCGATGAGCACCGGGTTGTTCTTCGTGCGCCGCGACAGCACCTGGATCGTGCGGCGGATCTCCTCGTCGCGGCCGATCACCGGATCGAGCTTGCCGTCGCGGGCAGCTTCCGTGAGGTCGCGGGCATATTTCTTGAGCGCATCATAGGCGTTCTCCGCCGTCGCGTTGTCGGCGGTGCGGCCCTTGCGCAGGGCATTGATGGCGGTGTTCAGGCCCTGGGCGGTCACGCCGGCCTGCGCGAGAATCCGGCCCGCCTCGCTGTCCTTCTCGACGGCGAGCGCCAGCAGCATCCGCTCGACGGTGACGAACGAATCGCCTGCCTTCTCCGCGGCCTTCTCGGCGGTGTCGAAGAAGCGCATCAGGTCGCGGGTGGCCTGGGGCTGCGCGGCGGAGCCCGACACCTTCGGCTGCTTGGCAAGCCATTGCTCGACCGCCGCATGGGCGTCGCGGGAGCGCCCTCCCGCCCGGTCGATGAGACCGGCGCAGAGGCCTTCCGGATCGTCCAGCAGAACCTTTAAGACGTGGCCCGGCGAGAGCTGCGGATGGCCTTCGCGCATGGCAAGATTCTGCGCCGCCTGAACGAAGCCCCGGGCACGCTCGGTGTATTTTTCGAAATTCATCGATCATCCCTCCTCAGGTCAGCCCGCCCTCTTGGAGGCACAGGCCGACCCTGCGATGTCGGACCCTCTGCGATGAGGCATCCGCTGGGGTTAAGGTGGTGTGTCCATTTCGTCACAACAAGAGGGGGAACCGGCTCGCGATGCTGGCATTGACCCAGCAACGATTTGAGGAGGTTCCCATGACACGCGACCCGCGTTCGGAAGCCGAGAAAGCCCGTGCCGACCTAGCCCGCAACGCGGAGCTTGGCCTTGCGGTGCCGGAGAGCCCGGCCGAGCAGCAGCCCTCGGTCACGCCGGAGACCTTCGGCGACACCACCGAGAACGGGCGGATCATCCGGGACGATAAAGGACCGGCGGCCAACAAGGCCGACCGGGACATCGGCGATTCCACCGGCACCATCGCCACCTCGCGCGACACCCCGCAGTCGCGCCGGAACGTCCAATCCCCACCGACCCACCGCAGCGACGAGGAGGACGGCGTCCTCTCGCGCGCCAAGGAGTAAGACACCATGGCTCTTTTCGATTTCTTCGCCCGCTTCAGCCCGTCCAAGCGCAAGGCCGAGAAGGCGCGCCAGGAGCTGATGGCCAATGCCGAGAAGGCCCTGCGCATGAAGCAGGAGGCCGGGCCCCAGACCAACATTCCCGAGCACCAGACCGCCCATGAGGGCATGCAGAAGGACCCGCACATGGTGGAGTTCGACCGCTCCAGCGGCCGCGAAGCCGGCTTCACGCCCCAGCTGAAGCGCTCCAAGGTCGCCCGCTCGGGGGATGCTTCGTAGGGTTTCGGATTGCGCCCGAGACGAAAGCCCCGCTGCTTCGGCGGGGCTTTTTGTTTGTGCTCGACGCCTGTCCTGAGACCGGGCACGACTCCACATCCCTTCCTCGTCACCGACGGGCGTGTCCCGGCTATCATGACCGGAAAGCGCGGCGCTCTGCAGAAGCGAGATCGCCGGCACAAGGCCGGTGATGACGTGAGAGGATCCCTTGTCCGGCCTCCTCACGCCCGCTATCGCTAGTCCATGACCATCCGCATCGCCTCCCTCCAGCGCTATCCCGTCAAGGGCCTCTCGCCCGAGACCCTGTCCTCCGCAGCCCTCGCGAAAGGCGACTATTTTCCCGGCGACCGGCTGTTCGCGATCGAGAACGGGCCGGCCGGGTTCGAGCCGGAGAACCCGCAGCATCAGCCCAAGATCAAGTTCCTGATGCTCATGAGGAACGAAGGCCTGGCACGGCTCAGGACCCGCTATGTGGACTCCATCACCACCCTCTTCGTCGAGGAGGGCGGCCGGGAGGTGGCCCGCGGCGATCTCTCGACGCCGGAGGGGCGGCTCGCCATCGAGGCGTTCTTCCGCCGCTTCATGCCCAAGGAGCTGCGCGGCCCGCCGAAGGTGCTCACCGCCCCGGCCGGCTTCCGCTTCACCGATTCCCGGCGCGGCTTCGTCTCCCTCATCAACCTGGCGAGCGTGCGGGAGCTGGAGAACGTGGTCGGCGCCCCGGTCGATCCCCTGCGCTTTCGCGGAGTTCGACCTCGTCGGCAAGGTGCTGACCGCGCCCTCGGGCCTGCGCCTGAAGGTGACGAAGCGCATCGAGCGCTGCGCCGCCACCAACGTGGACCCGGGCACCGGCCTGCGCGACCTGCAGATCCCCAGGAGCCTCATGGAAGCCTATGGGCATGTCGATTGCGGCATCTATGCGGAGGTGGTGGCGAGCGGCACCATCGGCGAAGGCGAGCACCTGAGCGTCGAAGCCCCGGCGCAGGGGACCCTGCCCTTCGCCTGACAGACGTGCCGGATGGAGGTGGTACCGCTCGCATGGGCGGGCCGCGGTCGCCGTTTCCCCGCAAGGCAGGCGCCTACAGGAGGATGTTCACCCCGGCGCTCCAGACCACGCCCGTTCCAACCTGAAGCTTGAAGTTCGCCTGCCCCAGCGTGCTGGCGGCACCGACATAGGCGTAGAGGGTGCCGTTGGCCGTGTCGTAGTACAGGCGTCCCGCCTCGAGCCGCGCGAGCGCCGTGGTGCCGAGGGCCGTCACCCCGGTGAAAGCGTCGTCGGAGCCGCCCAGGAGGGCATCGATCCGCGAGAGGTCCAGCAGATCCGCGGTCGTGTTGTCGTTGCCTCCCGCGACCGACCAGTCGAAGTCGGTGATGACCTCGGATCCATCGAAAGACGCATCGCCGAACGAAGTGAGAATGAAGACGTCGGACCCCAGCCAGCCTGACAGGATATCCGAATCTAAGCCCCCGGTGAGGGTATCGGATCCGGTTCCGCCGTCGAGGGTGTCGCGGCCGCCGCCGCCGGTCAGGACGTCCTCCTCTCCATTGCCGTAGAGCAGGTCGTTGCCCTCGCCGCCGTCGAGCGTGTCGGCTCCGGGATCGCCGATGAGCTCGTCGTTGCCCTCGCCGCCGATCAGGCTGTCGTCGCCCGCCTCGCCGGCCAGGAGGTCGTCGCCCCTGCCGCCCTCCAGCGTGTCGTTGCCGCCAAGGCCGAACAGACGGTCGTTCCCATCCATCCCGAGCAGCCGGTTGCCCCAGGAGCCGTCGTCGCCCCAAATGCTGTCGCCCTCTTGGCTCCCCCTCACGCCCTCGATTCCCCTAAGCGTGTCCTGGCCCCGCCCGCCCGTGCGGTCGCTATCCTGAACCTCGAATCGCAGGTCGATGAAGATCGAGGAGCCGGTGATGTAGTCCGCGTAGTCGTAACCGCCATTGCCCTCCAGAATGTCGTTGCCGTAGCCTCCGTTGAGGTAGTTGTCGGCGTCGTCTCCGATGAGCGTGTCGTTGAAATTGCTGCCTTCGAGACCCTCGATGCCCTCGAAGGTGTCGGGACCTCCAGTCATCCTCACGGTCACGCCCGCTCCCGCATTGCGATAGCTCGCGATGTCCAGTCCCTCCCCGCCACGGAGCGTGTCGGCCCCGTCGTTTCCTTCGAGGTAGTCGTCCCCGGCGTCGCCCTGAAGGACGTCGTCGCCCTCGCCGCCGCTGAGCGTGTCGTCGAGGATGCCGCCGCTGAGGCTGTCGTTCCCTTCGCCGCCGAAGAGCTGGTCGCGCCCAAAGCTTCCGTCGAGGGTGTCGGCGCCGCCCTCGCCGTGCAGGGTGTCGTTTCCAGAGCTGCCGGTGATGACGTTGTCGAGACCGTTGCCCCGGCCTGTGGCTGTGTTCACGAGGATCAGGTTCTCGATATTGGCGCCGAGCGTGTAGGAGTGCCAGCCGGTCCGAACCGTGTCGATGCCCTCATCGGCGAGCTCGATCAGAATCTCATTGCCGCTGGAGACGATGAAGGTGTCGTCGCCCCTACCGCCCTGGAGCGTGTTGTTCTGGTCCGATTGTACCCCGCCGCCACCGTAGAGGGTGTCGTTGCCCGCGCCGCCAAGAAGAGTGTCTTCGCCGTCGCCGCCCTTGAGGGTGTCGTCGCCCTCACCGCCATCAATGATGTCGTTTTCGCCGCCGCCGTCGAGGGTGTCGTTGTCGCCGCCGCCGTCGAGGGTGTCCCTTCCGTCGCTGCCGGTTAGGCTGTCATTGCCTGCGCCGCCCATGAGGCTATGGTGGCCGTATGAGCTTTCGAGGAGGTCGTCGCCGTCGCCGCCGACGAGGGTATCGTAGCCCGTGCCGCCATAGAGCGTGTCGTTGCCGTCGCCTCCCGCGAGGCTGTCGTTGCCGTCGGCGCCTTCGAGATAATCCCCGCCTGCGCCGCCCCGGAGGGTGTCGTTCCCTGTGCCGCCCTGGAGAGTGTCGTTGCCATCGTCACCGTCGAGGGTGTTGTGGGATGCATTGCCGGTGATGATGTTATCGAGCGCGTTGCCCGTGCCGTCGAGGGCTGCGCCGAGGAGCACGAGATTCTCGACATGGGGCGTGAGCGTGTAGTCGATGTAGGCGTGAACTGCGTCGACGCCGTCGTTCGCGAGCTCGACCACCGTGTCGTTGAGGTGGTCGACGATGAAGGTGTCGTCGTCGCTGCCGCCCTGGAGCGTGTCGTCGCCGCCATCGCCGTAGAGGACGTCGTTGCCTGCGCCCCCGTGGAGGACATCGTTGCCGAAGCCGCTGTCGAGGGTGTCGTTCCCTTCGCCGCCCATGAGGCTGACGCTGCCCCATCCCTCGTAAAGGAGCTTGTCGTTGCCCATGCCGCCATCGAGGGTGTCGCCGTCTGCGGTGCTGTCGAGCAGGTCGTCTCCTTCACCACCCATGAGACTGTCGGCGCCCGCGCCGCCCCACAGCGTGTCGTTGCCCGCACCACCCTCCAGGGTGTCGGCGCCGGCCTCGCCCGATAGCGCGTTGTTGGACTCATTGCCGGTGATCCGGTTGGCAAGTGCGTTGCCTGTACCAACCGATGCTCCGCCCAGGAGAACGAGGTTCTCGATCTCCGCGCCGAGGGTGTAGTCGAGCGAAGCCCGCGCCGTATCGGTTCCCTCTCCGGCGATTTCGACCAAAGTCTCGCTGCCGCTGGAGACGATGAAGGTGTCGTCGCCGATACCGCCGACAAGCGAGTCGCTGCCGATGCTGCCGGCGAGGGTGTCGTCACCAGCGCCACCCTCAAGCGTATCGTTGCCCTCGCCGCCCGAGAGGCTGTTGCCGCGGTCGTTGCCGGTGATGAGGTTGTCGAGCGCGTTCCCCATGCCGGCCACGGCGTTGCCGACGAGAATGAGATGCTCGACATTCAAGCCGAGCACGTAATCGGCGCCAGCCTTGACCGTATCATAGCCGGCTTGCTCGCCCTGCATCTCGACGATCACGTCGCCCGCATTGTCGACGTGGTAGACGTCGTCATGATCCCCGCCCGCGAGCGTATCGGCGCCTGCCCCGCCATCCAGGGTGTCCTTGCCGTTGCCGCCGGCGAGGCCGTTGTCGAGAGCGTTCCCGGTGAGCGTGTTGTCGAGGGCGTTTCCGGTGCCGTTCACGGCGGTGCCGACGAGAATCAGGCATTCCACATTGTCGCCGAGACCGTAATCGGCCAAGGCTTGAACACTGTCGTACCCGGCGCCTGCGGTCTCCTGGATCCGATCGTCCGCGCTGTCGACGCGATAGAGGTCGTCGCCTGCCCCGCCCTCGAGCGTGTCGTCTCCGGCTCCGCCATCGAGGGTGTCATGCCCCTTTGCGCCGATCAGGCTGTTGTTGAAGCGGTTGCCCGTGATCGCGTTGTCGAGATCGTTTCCGGTGCCCGTACCGGCAGTCCCGATCAGCACGAGATTCTCGATGTGATCGCCGAGCGTGTGGTCGAACGCAGCCCGCACCGTGTCCGCGCCGCCGCCTGCGGCTTCGACGATCACGTCGCCGGCCTCCTCGGCGACGTAAGTGTCGTTGCCGGCCCCGCCATTGAGGGTGTCGGCGCCGCCTCTGCCGTCCAGGAGGTTGTCGCCGTCCGTGCCGGTGATGATGTTGGCCAGGGCATTGCCGGTTCCGGCGACGGCACGGCCCGTGAGCACGAGGCGCTCCACATGATCCGCCAGCGCGATGCCGGTCGAGGACCAGACCGTGTCGGTGCCCGCTCCGGCTTCCTCCATCACCCTGTCGAAGACATCGTCGACGAAGTATGTGTCGTCGCCCGCCCCGCCCGCCAGGGTGTCCGCCCCCGCCTCGCCGTCCAGCCGGTCGTTGCCGGCGCCGCCCTCGATGATGTCGTTGTCCGCATCCCCGTCGAGCGCGTCGTTGCCGTCCCCGCCCAGGAGCCAGTCCGCACCGGTGCCGCCGAGCATCGTGTCGTGGCCCGCCCCGCCCTCAAGGGTGTCGTGGCCCGCTGCCCCCACGAGATGGTTGTCTCCGGCATTGCCTGTGATCCGGTTGGCCAGATCGTTGCCGGTGCCGGATGTGGCGATGCCCACGAGCACAAGGTTCTCGACATGAGCGCCAAGCGTGAAGCTCACCGAGGCTTGCACGGTGTCGAGACCTTCGTTCGCCTTCTCCGTCACCCGGTCGCCGGCATGGTCGACGATGTAGGTGTCGTCGCCCTTGGCCCCGGCGAGCCGGTCGGTGCCGCCCTTGCCGTCGAGGATGTTGTTGCCGTTGTTGCCGGTGATGGTGTTGGCGAGGCTGTTGCCCGTGCCCCTCAGCCCTGAGCGGCCGGCGAGGGTCAGGTTCTCCACCTGGGCGCCCAGCGTCCAGCTCACGGAGGCCTTGACCAGATCGGTGCCGCCCCTTGCCTTCTCCGTCACCCGGTCGCCCGTGTTGTCGACGATGTAGGTGTCGTTGCCGGCCCCACCCGTCATGCGGTCGCGGCCCTTGCGGCCGTCGAGCAGGTCGTTGCCGGCAAGCCCCGAGAGAACGTCGTTGGCGGAGGTCCCAAACAGCCGGTCGGCCCGCGGGGTGCCGACCAGGCTGGCGCTCGCGGGGGCGAGGGTGCTGCTGTCCTCCCGGGCGCTCAGGGCCTCGACCGGGTCCGGCTTGCGGGTCTTCACCCTGGAGGAAACGATAAAGACGGGTTTGAGCGAGGTCATGGCCGGTCCCCGGCGAGGAGATTTGGCCGCTAGCCTATCTGTTTCGATATTAAGTATCAATTAGCTTCCGCAGGCCGTGCAGCCGGCGTCAAAAAAGGGGAGAGCACAGGCTCTCCCCTTTTGCATCTGGCGCGGTCGACCCGCCTTACTCGGCGGCTGGGGTCTCCACCGGATCCGGCGCGAAGCCGGCATTGTCGCCATTGGCCTCGATCATCTCCTGGCGGGTGCGGCGGCGGCGGCGCGGACGGGCTGCGGCCTCGTCGTTGGCGGCCTCCTGCACCACCGGCTGAGCCTCGTCCTCGGAAACCGAGGGGACGGGCGCCGGAGCGCGGACCGGGTTGGTGAGGAACGCCGGCAGGGTGGCCTGCTCGGGCCCATCGGCCTCCTCGCGCCGGCGGTCGCGCTGGAAGCGCTCGCGCCGGTCGCCGCGATCCGGGCGGTCCCCGCGGTCCTGGCGGTCGAAGCGCGGCTGGCGCTCGCCGCCCTCGGAGGGCTGCTCGTCGCGCTGGAAGTCCTGACGCGGGCCGCGGTCGCGCTGGAAGCGGTCACGGCGGTCGTTGCGCTCCTGCCGGTCGCCGCGATCGGGGCGCTCCCCGCGCTCGGGACGGTCTCCGCGATCCTGGCGCTCGCCGCGGTCGAAGCGCGGCTGGCGCTCGCCCCGGTTCTCGTAGGGCTGCGGCTGGGTGCCGAAATCGCCTTCCTCGCCGTTGCCGAACTCGGAGCGCTCGCCCTGGGCGAAGCCCTCGTCCTCGGCGCCTTCCTCGTCGAACGGGCGCTGCTGGTAGCCGTACTGCTCGCGCAGCTGCTCCTGGGCGGCGGCGATGATGCGGAAATAGTGCTCGGCGTGCTGGAAGTAGTTTTCCGCCGCGACGGGATCGCCGCTGGAGAGCGCATCCCGGGCCAACTGGCTGTATTTCTCGGCGATATGCTGAGCCGTCCCGCGGATCTTCACGTCCGGGCCGTTCGACTCATAGCTCTTGGTCAAGGGGTTGGGGCCCTTGTTGTTGTTGCGGTTGTTGTTACGACCGCGCATACGCCTGTTCTGTCCTGGTCTCATTTTCGCTTTACGAGCCTCGCTGGTTCTTCAAGCCCACGCGATATGCAAGCCAATATTCACCGAACGGGCTCAACGCCCACCGTTCGCGTGGCAACCGTCTGACGTCAGCCGCTGCCCTTCCAGGCTTGGCTATCCTTCAGTGTCGGGTTCTGGTGATCGCGCCAGGCCGTTCCGTTTCAAAAGCCCCTGCCTGCGCGATGGATATCGTTTGGTCTTCCGGCATGCCCCCAAGGAGCTGCCGATTTGTTTAGACCGAGGACGATCTCTGCCCTGGAATCTAGCGGGTTCCTCTCGGTCCAACAAGGGCTAAATCCGACTTTATCCCGCCCTGGGACAAGAAAGCCCGAAACCCGGCCATCAAGGCCGCCTCATGGCGACGCAGCGCGGGTTCCCTGATAGATCGTGGGCAACCCGCAGGACTTCAAGCCCGCAGCGCCCGGCCAAGCTTCGTAAATCGTCGTCCTGGTCGTAGCCGATCTCGACCGCGAGCAGCCCTCCGGGCAGGAGCAGCCGCCCGGCCTCCTGCAGGAGGATCCGGTAGGGCTCGAGCCCGTCAGGGCCCCCGTCGAGGGCAAGCCGCGGGTCGTGCTCCCGGACCTCCGGGTCCAGGGTCGGGATCACCGTGGAGGCGATGTAGGGCGGGTTCGAGACGATGAGGTCGAACGGGCCGGAGACCGCGTCGGCCCAGCGGGACAGGGCGAAATGGCAGCGGTCGCCGACCCCGTTGCCATCCGCATTGGCACGAGCTGTCACGAGGGCGCCAAAGGACAGGTCGACCCCAAGGCCCGTGGCGTTCGGTCTCTCATGGAGGAGGGCCACCAGGATGCAGCCCGAGCCGGTGCCGAAATCGACGATCCTGAGGGGCGCCTGCCGGTCCGGGAGCAGGTCCAGGACGGTCTCGACCAGGGTTTCGGTGTCCGGCCTGGGCACCAGGGTTTCGGAGGACAGGCGGAAGGGAAGGCCCCAGAACTCCCGCTCGCCGACGATCCTTGCCACCGGCTCGTGGCTCAGGCGTCGGCTTTCATAGGAGGCGAGGGTGGCGGCCTGTTCTGGGGTGAGGGCAATGCCGGGTTGGGTGATGAGTTCGGTGGCAGGGACTTTGAGCGCCGCCTGAAGCAGCAACCGGGCGTCCAGGGCCGCGGTTTCGAACCCGGCCTCGGCAAGGGTCCGGCGCAGTTCCCGCAGGGCCTCGGCACGGGTCTTCAAGGATTTCGGCCCTGCCGGTAGCGTTCCAGCCGCTCCTCGAGGGTGCCGGTGTGCAGCTCGAACAGGTGATTGTCGTCGTCGTAGAAATAGAGCGAATGGCCCTCGCCCTCGACCCGGGGGCGCGATTCGCGGAACTCCAGCCCCAGGGCCTCGATCCGCTGCCGGTACTCGTCAATGGCGGCTGCCGGGATCTTGAAGGCGATATGGTTGTAGGTTCGGCTGGGGAGGCTCTCGCCCTCCATCACGGCAATCCAGAGCCCGCCCACGTCGAAGAACTTTTCGCGGGAGAGGGAGAATGTGTCGTCTCCGGACGAGTAGATCTCCCGGCCGCCGAGGGCCCCCTCGACGATGGCGGCCATGCGGTTCAGGTCGCGGGTAACGAGCGTGATGTGGCTGAGGCCCTCGATCATGCCGCCTGGTCCTGGGCGGCGAGCTGGGCGGCCTGATGCTCCGTCACGAGGGCGTCGATCAGCTCGTCCAGGGCATTGCCGGCCATCACCTCCTCGAGCTTGTAGAGGGTGAGGTTGATCCGGTGATCGGTCACGCGCGCCTGCGGGAAGTTGTAGGTGCGGATGCGCTCGGAGCGGTCGCCGGAGCCCACCTGCGCCTTGCGGTCGGCGGCGCGGGCGGCGTCCTTGGCGGTGCGCTCCGCGTCGTAGAGGCGGGCGCGGAGCAGGGCCAGGGCGCGGGCACGGTTCTTGTGCTGGGAGCGCTCGTCCTGCACGAACACCACCATGCCGGTGGGGATATGGGTGATGCGGATCGCCGATTCGGTCTTGTTCACGTGCTGGCCGCCCGCTCCCTGAGCCCGCATGGTGTCGATCTTCAGGTCCGCATCGTTGATGACGATGTCCACGTCCTCCGCCTCCGGCAGCACCGCGACGGTGGCGGCGGAGGTGTGGATGCGTCCCTGGGTCTCCGTGGCCGGCACGCGCTGGACGCGGTGGACCCCGCTCTCGAACTTGAGCCGGGCGAACACGCCGCGTCCCTTGATCTCCACCACCACTTCCTTGTAGCCGCCGGCCGTTCCCTCGCTCTCGGAGACGATATCGGTCTTCCAGCCCTTCAGGTCGGCGTAGCGGGTGTACATGCGCAGCAGGTCGCCGGCGAAGAGGGCGGCCTCGTCGCCGCCGGTGCCGGCGCGGATTTCGAGGATGGCGCTCTTCTCGTCCGCCTCGTCCTTGGGCAGCAGCATCACGCGCAGGTCCTGCGCCGCCTTCTCCAGGTCTTCCCGGGCCTGGGGCAGCTCGTCCTCGGCGAGCGAGCGCATCTCGGAATCCGTCGAAGGATCCTCGATCAGGGCCTGGAGGCCCTTCAGGTTGTCCTCCATCGCCCGATAGGCGCGGATGGCCTCCACCACCCCGTCGAGTTCGGCGAGCTCGCGGGAGAGGGAAACGAAGGTTTCCGGGTCGGGCCCGGCATTGAGCGTCGCCGTGATGATGTCATGGCGGGCGAGGATGGCGTTCAGGCGATCAGAGGGAGGCGCAATCGACATTAGACGGGAATACCATGGGTTTCCGCAAAGTGGGCCAGCTTCGGGCGCAGCGTTTCGCCGCCCCCGGCATGCTTCAGTTCCTCGCGGATCAGGGCGCTGACTTCGGCGACGTTCATCTCCAGCAGCATGGCCTTCACCGGGCCGATGGCGGCAGGCGACATGGAGAGCGAGCGGAAGCCGAGACCGATCAGGGCCATGGCCTCGAGGGGCTTCCCACCGATTTCGCCGCACACGGTCGCCTGGCAGCCGGCGGCCTGAGCGTGCTCCGCCACCATGCACAGGGCGCGCAGCATGGGTGCGCTCAGGGGATCGAAGCGATCCGCCACGCGCCGGTTCTCGCGGTCGATGGCGAAGAGGAACTGCATGAGGTCGTTGGTGCCCAGCGAGATGAAGTCGGCGCTCTCGCAGATCTCCTTGAGCTGGAACAGGAGGGAGGGCACCTCCAGCATGACCCCGAGCTTGAGGTCGCGGGGCAGGGGATGGCCGTGATTGGCCAGGTGCTTCTTCTCCCGCTCCACGAGGAGCTTGGCGCGCTCGAACTCGTCGCAGGTCGCCACCATCGGGAACATGATCTTCAGGGCCCGTCCGGCGGCCGCCTTGAGCAGCGCGCGAACCTGCGCGCGCAGGAGGCCCGGGCGGTCGAGGCCGATGCGGATGGCGCGCCAGCCGAGGGCCGGGTTCTCCTCCTCGACGGCCTGCATGTAGGGCAGGATCTTGTCGCCGCCGATGTCGAGGGTGCGGAAGGTGACGGGCCGGTCGCCGGCCTCCGCGAAAACGGTGCTGTAGAGCGCCTGCTGCTCGGAGGCCGAGGGCATGCGCTCGGCGATCATGAACTGCAGCTCGGTGCGGAAGAGCCCGACGCCCGCAGCGCCCGTCTCGGCCAGATGCGGCAGGTCGACCACCAGGCCGGCATTGAGCTGAAGGGCGATCTCGACCCCGTCCTTGGTGACGGAGGGCACGTCGCGCAGCTTGAGGTACTGCTCCTGCCGCCGGGCCCGGAGCCGCGCCTTCTCCGCATAGGCCGCCTCGACGTCCGGATTGGGCCGGATCTGGACCTCGCCGGCCGCCCCGTCGACGATGATGGCATCGCCGGGCTCCGTCAGGGAGGTCGCGTTCGACACCTCGCCGACCGCCGGGATGCCCAGCGCCCGGGCCACGATGGCGATGTGGCTCGTCGGGCCGCCCTCTTCGAGGACGAGGCCGCGCAGGCGCGAGCGGTCGTAGTCGAGCAGCGCCGCCGGGCCCATGGAGCGGGCCACGATGATGGCGTTCTCGGGAAGGTTCTCGCGCTCGATCACGAAGTCCCGCCCCACGAGGCGGTGGAGCAGGCGGTTGGCGAGGTCGTCGAGGTCGTGCAGGCGCTCGCGCAGGTACGGGTCCGTCTGGCGCAGCATGCGGGCGCGGTTGTCGGACTGAACCCGCTCCACGGCGGCTTCGGCGGTCAGGCCGGAGGTCACCGCCTCGCGCATGCGCCTGAGCCAGCCCTGGTCGTGGGCGAACATGCGGAAGGTTTCCAGAACCTCCCGGTGCTCGCCGTGATGGGCCACGTCGCCGCGCTCGATGAGCTCGTCGATGGACAGGCGCACCTCGGCGATGGCCGTGTCCAGCCGCTTGAGCTCCGCGTCCACGTTCTCGGCGATCAGGTTCTTCACCACCACCCGGGGCTCGTGGAGCACCACGTAGCCCAGCCCCACGCCGTCGGCGAGGGAGACACCCTTCTGGTAGACCGGGCGGCGGAGCGCGATGCCCGTCTCCACCGGGGCCAGGGCCTGCAGCTCGCCCGTGGCGAGCATCTCCGCCACCACCATGGCGGTGGTCTGCAGGGCCTCGACCTCCTCCTCGGTGTAGGCGCGGTAGGTGCGGTTCTGGACGACGAGGACGCCGAGCGTGTTGCCGGCCCGCAGCAGCGGGACGCCGAGGAAGGCGTGATAGATCTCCTCGCCCGTTTCGGGCTTGTAGGAGAAGGCCGGGTGGCTCTGGGCGTCCGAAAGGGCGAGGGGCTCGGCGGTCGAGGCGATCAGGCCGACAAGGCCCTCGCCGGCGCGCATGGTGGTGAGGTGGACGGCCTCCCGGTTCAGGCCCTCGGTGGCGAAGAGCTCGAGCACGCCGTCGCCGCGCATGACGTAGACGGAGCACACCTCCGCCACCATGTTCGCGGCGATCTGGATGACGATCTTGTCGAGGCGGTCCTGCGCCCCCACCGGCTCCGCCATGATCTCGCGGAGGCGGCGCAGCAGTAGGCGCGGACCGCCGGGAGCGCTTGGCATGAGCTTATCAGTTCCCGTCCTTCAAGGGCCGGCAGGCGGACCGGCGGCTAACATGGCGAATGTCGCAGCCCGACCGATCCCTCGTCAATCAGGCTTGATCAAGGCCGTATAGCGAGTGGAGCGTGCGAACCGCAAGCTCCGTATAAGCCGATTCGATCAGCACGGAGAATTTAATCTCAGAAGTGGTGATCGCCCGGATGTTGATGCCCTTGTCCGCCAAGGCTTTGAAGGCCCGAGCCGCCACGCCCGCATGGCTGCGCATGCCCACGCCGATGGCCGAGACCTTCACCACGTCGGTGGCGCCCTGGAGGTCCTGGAAGCGGATCTCGTCCTTGTGGGCGTTCAGGATCGCGCAGGCGCGCTCGTAATCGGCCGTGGGCACGGTGAAGGTGAGGTCCGTGGTGGCGGCGTTGTCGGACACCACCTGGATGATCATGTCCACGTTGATGTTGGCCTCGGCCAGGGGCACGAAAATCGAGGCGGCGATGCCCGGCTTGTCTGCAATGTCCCGCAGCGTGATCTGGGCTTCGTCGCGCGAATAGGCGATGCCCGTGACAACCTGCTGTTCCATGATGTCTTCCTCGTCGCAGATGAGGGTGCCGAGCTTGGGATCGGCGGGATCGTCGAAGCTGGAGCGCACGTAGGTGGGCACGCGGTGCATCATGGCGAGCTCGACCGAGCGGACCTGGAGCACCTTGGCCCCCAGCGAGGCCATTTCCAGCATTTCCTCGTAGGACACCTTATCCAGACGCCGCGCCTTGGGCACGATGCGCGGATCGGTGGTGTAGACGCCGTCGACATCCGTGTAGATGTCGCAGCGCTCGGCCTGGATCGCGGCGGCGAGCGCCACGGCGCTGGTGTCCGAGCCGCCGCGGCCCAGCGTCGTGATGCGGCCCGTGGGCTGGTGGACGCCCTGGAAGCCGGAGACGACGGCGATCTCCTTGGAATCGGTGAAGCCCTTGATGATCCCGGTGCCGTCGATGGCGGCGATGCGGGCCGAGCCATGGGCGTCCGAGGTCATGATGGGGATCTGCCAGCCCTGCCAGGAGCGGGCCTTGAACCCCATTTCCTGCAGCGCGATGGCCAGAAGACCGGAGGTCACCTGCTCGCCGGAGGCCACGACCACGTCGTATTCCTTCGGGTCGTAGAGGGCGGAGGCTTCCTTCACCCAGCCGACGAGCTCGTTGGTCTTGCCGGCCATGGCGGAGACCACCACAGCCACGTCGTAGCCGGCCTCGACCTCGCGTTTGACGTGCCGCGCCACGTTGCGGATGCGCTCTACGGTGGCGACGGAGGTTCCGCCGAACTTCATGACGAGACGGGGCATGGACGAGAGAAGCCGTGATGGGACAGGTGAACTTTGCCCCTTCGCACCGCGAAAAGGCGCGTATACATGACGGTAGGGCCGCGCCCTGTCAACGCGCGTTTTCCATCCCCTTGCGGGGAGGGATGAAGGGTGGGGGTCGTAAAGCCAAGTGCTTCGTCTTATGAGGAGACGCAAGGCAAATGCCGTGCTCTTTCTCGGTGGCATACCACCCGGTCGCACCATCCCTACCCCTCCCCGCAAGGGGGAGGGCATCTCTGCGGAGGATCTCATGACCACCATCGACCCGGCCGAGGTCGCCCGCTTCGAGCGGATCGCCGAGACCTGGTGGGATCCGAAAGGGCCCATGAAGGTCCTGCACAAGTTCAACCCGGTGCGCCTCGCCTATATCCGCGACGAGGCCTGCCGCCGCTTCGGGCGCGACCCGCGCTCCGCCCGCTCCCTGGAGGGGATCACCATCCTGGACGTGGGCTGCGGCGGCGGCGTGCTGTCGGAGCCGCTGGCCCGCCTGGGCGCCCGGGTGACGGGCCTCGATCCCGCCCCCACCAACATCTCCGTCGGCCGGCTCCATGCGGAGCGCGCAGGGGTGAGCGTCGACTACCGCAGCGAGACCGTCGAGGCCGTGGTCGCCCGGGGGGAGGCTTTCGACATGGTGCTCGCCATGGAAGTGGTGGAGCACGTGGCCGACCGGCAGGCCTTCGTGAGGGCCTGCGTCCAGGCCGTGAAGCCCGGCGGATCGCTTGCCATGGCGACGATCAACCGGACCCTGCGCTCGTTCGCCTCCGCCATCGTCGGCGCCGAATACATCCTGGGCTGGCTGCCCAAGGGCACCCACGAATGGGACAGGTTCGTCACGCCCGAGGAGCTCACCGCCGACATCGAGGCGGCAGGCTTCCGGGTCGATGATCTCAGGGGCGTGACGTACAATCCCTTAAGGGACAGCTGGTCCCTGTCCCGCGATACGGGCGTCAATTATATGCTGCTGGCCTCGAAGGCTTGAGCGGCCGCTCCCGTGGCGCGACGCTGAGCACCAGATAGCCTGCCAGCGCCGAGAGGGCCGAGCCCATGAGCACGCCGATCTTGGTGGCATCCCCCAACTCCGGCTGACCCGGGAAGGCGAGCGCCCCGATGAACAGGCTCATGGTGAAGCCGATGCCGCACAAGAGGGCAACGCCGTAGCACTGCGCGCGCGTCGCACCGGCCGGGACATCGGCCAGGCCGAGCCGGATGGCGGCATAGGAAAAGGCATAGACGCCCGCCTGCTTGCCGATGAACAGGCCCATGGCGATGCCCAGCGGCAGGGGGCTCAGGATGGCGTCGAGGGAGAGGCCGGAGAGGGACACGCCCGCATTGGCGAGACCGAAGATCGGAATGACCGCATAGGCGACAGGGCGGTGAAGCGCATGCTCCAGGCGGTGCAGGGGTGCGTCCTCCGCGCGGGTTTTCTTCGGGTCCGCCTGGAGCGGGATGGTGAGCGCGAGGGCCACGCCCGCGAGGGTGGCGTGGATGCCCGATTTCAGCATGAAGAACCAGAGCAGCCCGCCCACCGCGAGATAGGGCAGGAGCGACACGATCCCGAAGCGGTTGAAGGCGACGAGCACGGCGAGGCACAGGGCGGCTGCGCCCAGCATCAGCAGCGACAGGTCGCTCGTGTAGAACAGGGCGATGATGACGATCGCGCCGAGATCGTCCAGGATCGCCAGCGCCGTGAGGAAGATCGTGAGGGATTTCGGCACCCTCGGCCCAAGGATCGCCAGCACGCCGAGGGCGAAGGCGATGTCGGTGGCGGCCGGGATCGCCCAGCCGGGGCGGAGATGAGGCTCGTTCCAGGTGATCGCGAGATAGACGAGCGCCGGCACGACCATGCCGCCGAAGGCCGCAATGCCGGGCAGCATGCGCCGGGGCCAGGTGGAGAGCTGACCGTCGAGCATCTCGCGCTTGATCTCGAGGCCCACCAGCAGGAAGAACACGGCCATGAGCCCGTCATTGATCCAGTGCAGGACGCTCAGGCCCAGGACATAGGTCTCCAGCAGGCCGAAATAGGCGCCGGACAGGGGCGAGTTGGCGATCGCGAGGGCGATCACCGTCACGCCCATGAGGATCATGCCGCCCGATGCTTCGCTGTCGAGGAAGCGGCGCATCAGCGAGATGCGTCGCTTGGGCTTCACATCGCTTTTCGGCAGATCCATCCGTGACTCCTTTTTCAACCCCAACCGGCCCTGGGGCCAATGGTTCGGATAAAGCGGTCGCGAATGCTCCCGTCCAATGACAAAACCAGGAGCAACTCTGCCGGATCAGGCCGTCCTGGCAGCCAAGCGCCGGCGTCTTGTGCCGAGCACAGTCTCGAGCGTGACGGGCCGGTAATCCCAGGCGTCCACGCCCACATCGTACTGCCTGGTCTGGGGCTTGAGCTTGCCGTGCGAATGGCCATGCAGGTCGATCCAGCCGCGGCCCATGTTCTTCCAGGTGCGGAAGGCGTAGTGGCACATCACGACCGCATGGCCGTCGACCATCAGTTCAGCATAGGCCTGCACGCTGTGCCAGCCTTTGGCGGCAAGGGTTGCCGCGCCATCATTGTTGCCGGTGATCAGATGCTTGCGGCCGTTGAGTAGCCCCAGCAGCTCGTCGATCCGCTCCGGACGTGCATGCAAGGCGAAATCGCCCAGATGCCAGATTTCGTCGTCGGGCGAGACGGTGGCATTCCAGTTGGCGATGAGCGCCTCGTCGTGCTCCGGGACCGACTTGAACGGGCGCTTGTCGATGCGCAGCACCCGGGGATCGCCGAAGTGGGTGTCGCTGGTGAAGAAAACCGCCAAGGAAAGCCCCGTCTCGATTCAGCCCGCTGGGGCGTAATCCTGAAGCGCGACGGCTAGTTCCGATCATCCGGCACGACGGGCAGAGGAAGCACGTCGATGCCCTCTTCCAGGAGCGCGCGGGCCTCCGCTGGATCCGCCTCGCCGTAGATCGAGCGCTCCTCCGTCTCGCCATAATGCATCCTGCGGGCTTCCTCGACGAAGTCCTTGCCCACGTTCTCGGCGTTCTTCATCACGTGCTCGCGCAGAGCCCTCAAGGCGGCGCGCAGCTCGCGCTCCCGTTCCGAGAGAACTGCCACAGGCTGAGCGTCCGGGGCCGAGGTCTTGGGGGCCCTGTCGGTGCGTGCGATCGATGGCGCCATGATCTGCTTCTCCACCTTCGCGGAGTTGCAGTACGGGCATGTCACGAAGCCGCGCTTGCGCTGCGTCTCGAACGCCTCGCTTGAGGGAAACCAGCTCTCGAACTCGTGGGCCTGCTCGCAGGCCAGGGCGTACTTGATCATGTCCTCGTGAGACGTATGAACTCGGGTGCCAAAAGGGAAGGGATCAGGCGGTGGCCGCCCGATCCGTCTCGATGAGGGGCACGACCTCGACCTTGAAGGGGCGGGCGTTCTTGAGGGTTGGAATGCGCCCGCGCACTTCCGTCACGAGGGCGGTGTCGATTTCGGCCAGGACCACGCCGGGCTCCGTGCCGCCCTCCGCCAGCACCCGGCCCCAAGGATCGACGATCAGCGAATGGCCGTAGGTCTCGCGCCCGTCCTCGTGCAGGCCTCCCTGCGCGGCGGAGATCATGAAGGAGCCGGTCTCGATGGCCCGCGCCCGGTGCAGCACGTGCCAGTGCGCCTCGCCGGTTTGCCTGGTGAAGGCGGCCGGCGCGGAGAGGAACGAGGCACCGTTCTCGGCCAGGGCCTTGTAGAGGGCCGCGAAACGCACGTCGTAGCAGATGGTCATGCCGAGATAGCCCCAGGGCGTCTCGGCGGCCACGGCCGAGGCGCCGCCCGTATAGGTGGCCGATTCGCGCCAGCTCTCCCCGTTCGGCAGATCCACGTCGTAGAGGTGGATCTTGTCGTAGGATGCGACCACGTCGCCGCTCGCGTCGATGAGGAAGGCCCGGTTGGCGACCTTGTCGCCCTCCTTCACGGCGATGGAGCCGATCTGGACCACGATCCCCCGCTCCCGCGCCACCTCGCGCAAGGCTGCCAGCACCGGGTCCTGCGCCTCCGGCCCGACCTTGGAGAACAGCTCGTCCCGGTCCCGGCAGACGAGCGACGTCATCTCCGGCGTCTGGGCGAAATGCGCGCCTTGGTCGGCGGCCTGGCGCACGAGGGCCACCGCGTCGTCGCGGTTCTTCAGGACATTGCGCCCGGAGCGCATCTGGATGCAGGCGGCGGTGAAGCGGGTGGAAGTCATGGGAATCTCAGGTCTCCGTCAGGCCTGCAATAAAGGCTCAAGCTGGCCCCTGTCATCAAGAGCATACAGGTCATCGCAGCCGCCGACATGCTTTTCGCCGATGAAGATCTGCGGCACGGTCGAGCGGCCGTTCGCCCTCTGGATCATCTCGGCGCGGGCTTCCGGGGTCTTCTCGATGTCGACCTCGGTGAATGCCACGCCCTTCTCGCCAAGAAGCTTCTTGGCGGCCGAGCAATAGGGGCACCAGCTCTTCGTGTAGATCGTGATGGCAGGCATGGTCGAAGGTCTCCTGTGGTCGGGAGGATATAGGAAGCTTTGCCCCTTCGTCACAACTCCTTCACCACCCGGGCGAAAGCCAGCACGTCGACGGAAGCCGCCCCGCCCCGCAGCAGGGCCCGGGAGGCGGCGTTGGCGGTGGAGCCGGTGGTCAGCACGTCGTCGACGAGGAGCACCCGCCTGCCCTTCAGGCAAGCCTTGGCGTCCTGGGGTACCCGGAAGGCGCCCTGCAGGTTCTCCTGCCGCTGCGCCTTGGTGAGCCCCACCTGGCGGCGGGTGCGTCTGACGCGGGCGAGCAGGAACGGGTCGCAGGGCACGCCGCTCTCGGCCGAGACGGCCTGCCCCAGGGCCATCGCCTGGTTGAAGCGCCGCCGCCACAGGCGCCAGCGGTGGAGCGGCACGGGCACGATCACGTCCGCGTCGGCAAGAAGCTCCGCGCCGGCGCGGGCCATCATGGCGCCGAGCGCCCGGGCGAGTTCCATCCGGTCGTTGTACTTGAGGCGGTGCACGAGGAGGCTTGCGGTTCCGTCATATTCGGCCACGGCCCGGGCCCGCTGGAAGACGGGCGGATCGGCGATGGCGGCCGGCGAGAGCAGGGGCTGCCCGAGATCGACGGAGAAGGGCGTGCCCAGCCGCTCGCAATAGGGACGCTCGATGAAGTGGATGCCCGCCCAGCAGGTGGCGCACAGGGCATGGGGCTCCCCCGTAGCAGCCTGGCAGGCGATGCAGGTCGGCGGATAGAGGAGCCCCAAGGACGACCGCCAGGCCTCCCGTACCCCCTGGCGGAGGCGGTCCCGAAGCGCGATCGGCGCGGCATCAAGAGGCTCGCTCATGGGGAAAGCTTAGCGGATCGTCGGACGGGGAGGGAAGCGGCCCGCGAAAAAGTCCTTGGACCTTCGCTCCGCACACGCCATATCCAGCGCCTCATGAGCACGCCTCTCGTCTTCGACCGCCCTCTCGTCCGCCGCCGCCTGCTGCGGGCGCTGAACCAGGGCTATGCCGATTTCCTGCTGGTTCGCGCCGTCGAGGACCTGGAGGATCGGCTCGCGACCGTGCTGCGGGACTTCTCCCTCGCCCTCGACGTGGGCACGCCGACGCCGGCAGCAGCGCAGGCCCTGCGCCGGAGCGGCCGCGCCGGGGTGGTGGTGCGCCTGTCGCCGGTGCCGGAGCCCGGAAGCGTCCTGGGCGACGAGGAGCGACTGCCGTTTTCCGGCGAGCGGTTCGATCTCGCCGTCTCGCTCCTGGCCCTGCACTCCGTCAACGACCTGCCGGGTGCGCTCGTCCAGATCCGCCGGGCTCTCAAGCCGGACGGCCTGTTCGTTGGCGCCCTGCTCGGCGGGAGCACGCTCGTCGAACTGCGCCAGGCCCTGACTCAGGCCGAGTCGGAGGTCGAGGGCGGGCTCAGCCCCCGGGTGGCGCCCTTCGCGGACCTGCGCGACATCGGAGGGCTGCTCCAGCGCGCGGGCTTCGCCCTGCCGGTGACGGATTCCGACCTCGTTCGCGTGCGCTACGCCAATGCCTTCGCCCTCATGCGCGACCTGCGCCAGATGGGGCTGACCAATGCGCTCAACGACCGCCGCCGGACGCCGCTGCGGCGCGCCACCCTGATGCGGGCGGCGGAAATCTATGCGGAACGCTTCGGCGAGCCCGACGGTCGGATCCCGGCGACGTTCGAGATCGTCTGGCTCTCCGGCTGGACGCCGCACGAGAGCCAGCAGAAGCCTCTGCGCCCCGGCTCCGCCAGGATGCGGCTTGCCGATGCCCTGGGCGTGAGGGAAGGCGCGCCCAAGCCGGAGCCGGACAAGGGCTGATCCTTCCTTGGGCTGCAACGGGGGAGCCCTATCTTCGTTCTCCAGGGGACTATGTCTTGAGAAGGAAGCGCCATGAAGGAGCCCGGCCCGGATCATCCGATCACCATCACCCAAAATGCGCACCGCATCCGGGTCATGCTCGGCGGCTTCATCGTCGCGGAGACGACGAAGGCGCTCACCCTCCGGGAGGCGACCCTCCCGCCGGTGCAGTACATCCCCCGCGAGGATGTGCGCATGGACCTGCTGGATTCCACCGATCACCGCACCCACTGCCCCTACAAGGGCGACGCCTCCTACTTCACCGTCAACGGCGGCGGGCTCGTGCGCGAGAACGCGGCCTGGAGCTACGAGGAGCCCCATCCCCCGGTCGCTGCGATCAGGGAGCACCTCGCCTTCTACCCGGACAAGGTGGACGCCATCGAGGAGTTCAAGGACTAGGGCGTCCTCCGAAGGACTTAAAGGCAGGCGGGTTGCTGGAGCCTCGGGCCCGGGGCAATCTTCGGCGCAGAGAAGTCCCATTTCGGGAAGAACCCATGCAGCCGTTCACCTTCAACACCGCCCCCTCCCTCGTCTTCGGCTCCGGCAGCATCGCGCGCCTGGGCGAGATCGCGGCCCAGCGCCTCGGGCCGCGGGTGGCGCTCGTGACCGATGCAGGCCTCGTGAAGGCGGGCCTCGTCGCACCGGCCCTCCATGTGCTGGAGCAGGCGGGCATCGCCGTCGACGTGTTCGATGCCGTCGTGGCCGACCCGCCGGAGGAGGTGGTGCTGGCGGCTGTCGCGCAGGCCAGGGCGTTCGATGCCCGGGCGGTCATCGGCTTCGGCGGCGGCTCCTCCATCGACGTGGCCAAGCTCGTGGCGCTGCTGGCCGCAAGCGGCGAGACGCTGTCCGAGATCTACGGCGTCGGCATCGCGAAAGGGCCGCGGCTGCCCCTGCTCGCCGTCCCGACGACGGCAGGCACCGGATCGGAGGTGACGCCGATCTCCATCGTCACCACCGGCACGCACGAGAAGAAGGGCGTGGTCTCTCATCTCATCATTCCGGACGTCGCGCTGCTCGACCCCGATCTCACGCTCGGCCTGCCGCCGCATGTGACGGCGGCCACCGGCATCGACGCCATGGTTCATGCCATCGAGGCCTATACCTCCACGAGCGCCAACAACAACCCGGTCTCGCAGGCGCTGGCGAAGGAGGCGCTGCGCCTGCTCGGCCGCAATATCGAGCGCGCCGTGCATCAGGGCCGCGACCTCGAGGCGCGTTCCGCCATGCTGTTGGGGTCCATGCTGGCCGGCCAGGCCTTCGCCAACTCGCCGGTGGCGGCCGTGCATGCGCTCGCCTATCCCATCGGCGGCCATTTCGGCATTCCGCATGGCCTGTCCAACGCTCTCGTCCTGCCGCATGTGCTGCGCTTCAACGCGAGCGCATGCGAGAAGTCGTACGCGGATCTCGCTCCTTACGCTTTCCCCGAGCTCGAGGGCCGCGCCAGCGCCTCCGCCTTTGTCGAGGCGCTGGCTTCCCTCTGCGCGAAGGTCGGGCTGCAGCCGCGCCTGCGCGACGTCGGGATTCCACAGGATGCGGTGCCAATGATGGCGGAGGACGCCATGAAGCAGACCCGCCTTCTCGTGAACAACCCGCGTCCGCTCACCCTCGAGGATGCGCGCGCGATCTACGACGCAGCCTGGTGAGAGGCCCCATGTCAGACCGCCCCGTGCGCGCCGACCGCTCGGCCTTCCGGCTGTTTCGCCCCATCGCCACCCGCTGGATGGACAACGACGCCTATGGGCACGTGAACAACGTGCACTACTACTCGTATTTCGACTCGGCGGTGAACGGCTGGCTTGTGGAGAAGGGGCTTCTTGCCATTGCCGAGAGCCCTGTCGTCGGTCTCGTGGTGGAGTCGGGCTGCAGCTATTTCGAGAGCGTCGCCTTTCCCGACGCGCTCGAAGCCGGCCTGGCGGTAGCCCATCTCGGGCGCTCATCCGTGCGCTACCGGATCGGGATCTTCAAGAAGGGTTCGGCGCTGGCGGCGGCGCAGGGGCATTTCGTCCATGTCTATGTGGACCGCGCCACCCAGCGGCCGGTGGAGATCCCGCCGGCGACGCGCGAGGCCCTCGCGATGCTCCAGGGGCCTTGAGGGCTGCGCGGGCGGTCAGCCGTAGGCCAGCATCACCGTGATCAAGGCGCCGAGGGAGACGACCCCGGCGGCAAAGCCGGCAACGGTCAGCGCGTTGTTGAAATCCCTGCGGTCCATGGAAGGCCTCCTGAGGACGTGTCCCTAACGCTGCAGGCGGGCAATGGTCTCAGCGTGGCGCCGCCGCCGATCAGCGCACGCGTCCGAGCCGGCCGCTCAAGGACACGAGCGCAACGCCCGTCAGCACCACGGCTCCGCCGATCATCTCGCGCAGGCCGATCCGCTCGTTCAGGAAGAGAACCGCGAGAGCCGCCGTCCAGACCGGCTGGAGATAGCCGACCATCGAGGCCCGGGTCGGACCGGCGCGGCGGATGAGCCGCATGAAGAGCAGGATGGGCAGGGCGGTCGAGACGATGCCGAGCGCCAGCAGCGGGGCCGCGCTGCCGGGCACGGCCGCGAAAGTGGAAGGGCCTGCGACGACGAGCGCCAGCGCGGTCGCCGGAATGGCGGAGCAGATCTGCTGACCGAGGGCGAGCCGGGCCGGGTCCGCTTGCCTGATCGAGCGAACATAAAGGTTCGCCGTCGCATAGCTGAGGGCGGTCGCCACCATCGTCAGCGCGCCCCGGGCGCTGATGCCGCTGTCCGGCAGAGCTGCAGGCCCGATGAGAATACCCATGCCTGCGAGGCCAACGACGACGCCCACGAAGCGACGCGGGGTCAGCCGCTCGTCCGCGTAAAGCAGGTGCGACAGAACCGCGACGATGAGCGGTCCGGACGCCTGGATCATGGCCGCAGGAGCGGTTCCGATCTGGGTCAGCGCATGTGCCGTCAAGACGTTCGGGATCCAGCCGTTAAGGGCACCGAGAATCACCCAATGGTGCCATTGGCCGTTATCGGGGCGGAAGCTCTTGGCCTGCACGGCGAACCACAAGGCCAAGGCGGACGCACCGATGAGGCCACGGATGGCGGCCAGCACGAAAGGGTTTATGTCTCCGCTCAGCTTGATGAACAGGAAGGAGGTGGACCACAGCATCGAGCAGACGAGGAGGTTCGTCGCCATGAAGACCGGGGTCGGGGCTGCGGGAAGCGTGCCGGCTTCCCCGGCGGGGGCGGACATGCGCGACCTCAGACCAGGAGATCGACGAGGAAGGGAATCAGCGGCTCGTCCGCCGGCGGCATGGGGTAGTGGCGCAGCTCCCCCGCCTTCACCCATTTGAGCGCCTGCCCTTCGAGCGGCTGCACGAAGCCCTCCCAGCGCCGGCAGACATAGAGCGGCATGAGCAGGTGGAAGGTCTCGTAGGGATAGCTCGCGAAGGTGAGCGGCGCGAGGCAGGGCTCCTTCACGGCGATCCCGAGCTCCTCGGAGAGCTCCCGGATCAGCGTCTCTTCCGGCCGCTCGCCCGGCTCGACCTTTCCGCCGGGAAACTCCCACAGGCCCGCGAGCTGCTTCCCTTCGGGTCGCTGGGCCAGGAGGATGCGGTTATCCGCGTCGATCAGGGCGACGGCAACGACGAGGGTGAGCTTGAGAGGAAATGGAGCACGGGTCATGGCTTCACTCCTTCTCAAGACTTGCGGGCAAACGCAACACGACTAGTCAGGCAAAGATCATCATGTATGTTAATGCTGCAACATAACGCATGGGTGCATGTTATGGTTTCGAGGATCAGGATGGGGGCGGCTGCACTCTGCGGTGCGGTCATGGGATTTGCCGGTGTCGCCCGGGCCGAGTGCAAAGGACCAGCATTCATCATTCCCGGCAACCTTGCAGAAATCGAGGTGCCGCTGACAGTCAAGGCAGGAACAGGCTGTGGATTCGGCGTCAGTGGCGTTCCCGGGGCCATCGAAGATGTGCAAATCACTCAGCAGCCCAAAACCGGCCGGGCTAGCGTGCAGAACTTGAGACCTGTTTACGTCGCCAAGCCTGGCTATCAAGGACCTGATGAGTTCACCTATACCTACATCGGCAAGGATCAGTATGGAGGTCCGATGAAGGTTTCCGTTAAACGGAAGATCACTGTTGTTCCAAGCTTCTGATCAGCTCCGGTAGTCGCCGTTGATCTCCACGTAGGCCTTGGTGAGGTCGCAGGTCCAGGCGGTGGCCTCGCCGCGGCCGAGGCCGAGATCCACGCGGATCGTGATCTCGTCGCCCTTCATGTAGGCGGAGGTCCTCTCCTCGCTGTACTCCGGATCGCGGGCGCCCTTCACCGCCACCCGGATGTCGCCGAACCAGATGGCGAGCTTGTCCCGCTCGGCGGGCTCGCCCGCCTTGCCCACGGCCATCACCACGCGGCCCCAGTTGGCGTCCTCGCCGGCCACCGCGGTCTTCACCAGCGGGGAGTTGGCGATGGCCATCGCGATGCGCTTGGCCGAGGTCGCGCCCGTGGCGCCGGTCACCTTCACGGTCACGAACTTGCGCGCGCCCTCGCCGTCGCGGGCGACCTGCTGGGCAAGGTCGCAGAGCAGGCTCTCGAGCGCCGCCCGGAATTCCTTGAGGCGCCGGTCGCTCGGCAGGGAGATCGAAGGCGCCCCCCTGGCGGCGGCGGTGCCCGTGGCAAAGAAGAGCAGCGTGTCGGAGGTGGAGGTGTCGCTGTCCACCGTCACGCAGTTGAAGCTCTTGTCGGCGCCCTTCTTGAGCAGGGCCTGCAGAACGGGGGCCGCGATGGGCGCATCGGTGAACACGAAGGAGAGCATGGTCGCCATGTCGGGGGCGATCATGCCGGCGCCCTTGGCGATGCCGTTGATCGTGACCGGAACGCCGCCGATGGTGGCGGTGCGGGTCGCCACCTTCGGGAAGGTGTCGGTGGTCATGATCGCCCGGGCGGCATCGAGCCAGGCGGTGGGCTTCGCCTTCTTCTCGCAGGCCTCCAGAACGCCCTGGAACTTCGTGGCGTCGAGCGGCTCGCCGATGACGCCGGTGGAGGCGATGAACACCTGGGACGCGCGGCAGCCCGCCGCTTCGGCGGCGATGTCGGCGGTGAGCTTCACGGCCTCGGCGCCCTTCTTGCCGGTGAAGGCGTTGGCGTTGCCCGAGTTCACCACCAGCGCCCGCGCCGTGCCCTTGCCTAAGTTCTTGCGGCACCAGTCCACCGGGGCCGAGGGGCACTTGGAGCGGGTGAAGACGCCGGCCACCGCCGTGTCCTTGGGCAGGGTCACGTAGAGCACGTCCGTGCGGTTCTTGTACCGGATGCCGGCCTCTGCCGTCGCGATCCTGACGCCCTCGAGAGCGGGAAGCGTCGGGGTCGACTTGGGCGCAAGCGGCGACACGGTCTTGGACATGGGACACCCGGAGGAGAGGCTGTGGAGATATGACGTTGCGAGCGCGACCTGCGGTTTTTTAAGGGTTCTTGTCAAGTGCAAGCTTCACCGAAGGGCCTTGTCGCAGGCGCGGAACGACGCCCCGGCCCTGCCGTTGACCCGGTCCGACAGCAAAGGAGGCCTCCCGTGACAGGCAAGCATCCCAAGACCCAACCGCAGCAGCGCCCCCGCAGCGATTTGGAAGTCGATCCGGGCATCGGGCGTTCGAAGGGCACGACCATGAGCGGCGAGGATCCGCGCGATCTCGACGGCGGCTCCACCTTTCAGGGCGATGTCGAGAACCAGACCAACCGGGAAGGCGGCGTCGATCCGGGCCGGGTGGGCCGGAAGAACAAGTGATTCCTCCGCACTGTCATTCCGGGCTCCGCTAGCGGAGCCCGGAATCCATAAACACTAACGTCGCAGGGCAAGCGAAGCGGCTGCCCTGGTGTTTCACGTTCGACCGTCGTGCTTATGGATCCCCGCCTTCGCGGGGATGACAGTGGAGCGGCAGGTAAATGAAAAGGGCAGCCCCTAGGCTGCCCTTGAACTTGCCCAAAACCTTAAAAGCTTACTGCTGCTTCTGCTCGACGAGGTTGCCCTTGTCGTCCAGGCGCTCGATCTTGGCGTTCTTGCGCAGGCCGAGGATCAGGTCCTGCTGCGCCTTGCGGGCGAGGTAGGTCTCCACCTGGTCCTTCGTCTCCTCGAAGCTCGGCGCCGGCTTGGTGCGCTTCTCCTCGACCTTGATCACGTGCCAGCCGAACTGGCTCTTCACCGGCTCGGAGATCTGGCCGGGCTCGAGCTTGAAGGCAGCCTCGGCGAAGGGCTCGACCATGCGGTCCTTGGTGAAGAAGCCGAGGTCGCCGCCGTCGGTCTTCGAGCCGGGGTCCTTGGAGACCTCGCCGGCCACCTTGGCGAAGTCCTCGCCGCCCTTCACGCGGGTGGCGATCTTCTTCGCCTCGTCCTCGTTCTCCACGAGGATATGACGGGCACGGACCTCCTGTTCGGCCGGGATGCTCTTGACCGTCTCGTCGTAGAGCTTGCGGGCGGCCTCCGGAGTCACGGCCTTCTTGGCCTCCTGGTCGAGATAGGCGTCGAGCAGGGTCTTGTCCCGGTTGTAGGCGAGCTTGCGGGCGAATTCGGCCCCGTTGCCGACCTTGGCCGCCTCGGCGGCCTTGGCGCCGAGCTTCAGGTCGATCAGGTAGCCGGTGAGCAGCTCGCGCTTCTGCTCGTCGGGCACGTTCGGCATCTGCAGGGCTGCGTCCTCGGCCGCGATGGCGAGATCCCCCTCCGTGATCTCGATGCCGTTGACGCGGGCCACCACCTTGGCGGGGTCCACGGCGGGAACGGCCGCCGGCGAGGTGGCGGGGGCCGAGGAGGGAGCGGGGGTCTGGGCGAGGGCGGCGCCGGCCAGGAGCGGCAGGGCGGCGCCGAGGGTCAGAAGGCTCTTCCGGAGCGTAAGTGAGCGGGACATTGGGTTTCCTCTGGTGAGCGTGGTCGCCCACGGACAGCGACGATCAGATGGCGGAATGTGTTTACGTTTGCAAGTGATGGCATATTTATGTCACAGCATCGCCGCTCGCGGGGTCTTGAACGACCCTTCCGGGCAGGGCTCGGGCCTGCGCCACTGACGGCACAGGCTTTAAGATGCACTCTGGCATGATTAGGTCTATAAGGCGGCGCAAACGCCCCTTGTCTCTTTACGGAATTTCGAAGGCTCCCGATGTTCGGTTCTCTCGCGAAGAAAATCTTTGGCTCGGTCAACGATCGCCGGCTGAAGTCCTACCGGCCCAGGATTGCGGCCATCAACGCGATGGAGGCCGAGCTGGAGGCCCTGTCCGACGAGCAGCTCCGCGCCCGCACGGCGGACTTCAAGGCTCAGCTCGCCGCCGGCAAGACCCTGGACGACATCCTGGTCCCCGCCTTCGCCACCGTCCGCGAGGCCGCCAAGCGCACCCTCGGCCAACGCCACTTCGACGTCCAGCTCATCGGCGGCATGGTCCTCCACGAGGGCGCCATCGCCGAGATGCGCACCGGCGAGGGCAAGACCCTGGTGGCGACCCTGCCGGTCTACCTGAACGCGCTCGCCGGCAAGGGCGTCCACGTGGTGACCGTGAACGACTACCTCGCCCGCCGCGACGCGGAGTGGATGGGCCAGATCTACCGCTTCCTGGGGCTCTCGGTCGGCGTGATCGTCCACGGGCTCGACGATTCCGAGCGCGCCGCGGCCTATGCGGCCGACATCACCTACGGCACCAACAACGAATACGGTTTCGACTACCTGCGCGACAACATGAAGTACGAGATGGCGCAGATGGTCCAGCGGGGCCACAACTTCGCCATCGTGGACGAGGTGGACTCGATCCTCATCGATGAGGCCCGCACCCCGCTCATCATCTCCGGTCCGCTGGACGACCGCTCGGACCTCTACAACGCCATCGACAAGGTCATCCCGCGCCTCGACAAGGCCGATTACGAGGTGGACGAGAAGCAGCGCTCCGTGGCCCTGACCGAGGCCGGCACGGAGAAGATCGAGGAGCTTCTGCGCGCCGAGGGCCTGCTCAAGGAGGGCGATCTCTACGACGCCCAGAACGCCACCCTCGTTCACCACATGAACCAGGCGCTGCGCGCCCACACCCTGTTCCAGCGCGACAAGGACTACATCGTCCGCAACGGCGAGGTGGTGATCATCGACGAGTTCACCGGCCGCATGATGCCGGGCCGCCGCTACTCGGAAGGCCTGCACCAGGCGCTCGAGGCCAAAGAGCGTGTCCAGGTCCAGCCGGAGAACCAGACGCTCGCTTCCATCACGTTCCAGAACTACTTCCGCCTCTACGACAAGCTCGGCGGCATGACCGGCACGGCGGCGACCGAGGCCGACGAGTTCCTTGAGATCTACAACCTGGAGGTGGTCGAGATCCCGACCAACCGCCCCGTCGCCCGTGTCGACGAGGACGACGAGGTCTACCGGACCATGGAGGAGCGCTACCAGGCGGTGATCCGCGACATCGAGGCGTCCTCCGCCCGCGGGCAGCCGATCCTGGTGGGCACCACATCCATCGAGAAGTCCGAGCTTCTGGCCGAGATGCTGATCAAGGAGGGCTACAAGCTCATCAACTTCGAGGATCCACAGGCCCTCGAACCCCTCTACCGGGACGCCCGCGCGGGGCGCGGCACCAAGCACTTCGCGGTGCTCAACGCCCGCTTCCACGAGCAGGAGGCCTTCATCGTCGCCCAGGCCGGCGTGCCAGGCGCGATTACGATCGCCACCAACATGGCCGGCCGCGGCACCGACATCCAGCTCGGCGGCAACGCCAAGATGCGCATCGAGCGCGAGCTTGCCGGCATCGAGGGCGAGGAGCGCGCGCGGCGCGAGAAGGAGATCCTCGACGAGGTCGCATCCTTCAAGGAGAAGGCGCTCGCCGCCGGCGGCCTTTACGTGCTCGGCACCGAGCGCCACGAGTCGCGGCGCATCGACAACCAGCTGCGCGGCCGCTCCGGCCGTCAGGGCGATCCGGGCCGCTCCAAGTTCTACCTGTCGCTCCAGGACGACCTGATGCGCATCTTCGGCTCTGACCGCATGGACGGCATGCTGCAGAAGCTGGGTCTGAAGGAAGGCGAGGCCATCATCCATCCGTGGATCAACAAGGCCATCGAACGGGCGCAGGCGAAGGTCGAGGCGCGCAACTTCGACATCCGCAAGAACATCCTGAAATACGACAACGTCATGAACGACCAGCGCAAGGTCGTGTTCGAGCAGCGCAAGGAGTTCATGGCCCAGGAGAGCGTGCGCGAGACCATCGACGACATGCGCCACGGCGTGATCGAGGACATCGTCGCCCGCGCCATGCCCGAACAGGCCTATCCCGAGCAGTGGGACATCGCAGGCCTCAAGCAGAACGTGCTCAACTTCCTCAACCTCGACCTGCCGGTCGAGGAATGGGCGAAGGAGGAGGGCATCGCCGACGACGAGATCCGCGAGCGCATCACCAAGGCCGCCGACGAGGCCTATGCGCAGCGTGTCGAGGCCAACACCTCCGAGGTCATGAACTACGTGGAGAAGCAGGTTCTGCTCCAGAGCCTCGATCATCTCTGGCGCGAGCATCTCGTGACCCTCGACCACCTGCGCCAGGTCATCGGCTGGCGCGGCATGGCCCAGCGCGACCCGCTCAACGAGTACAAGTCCGAGGCCTTCGAGCTGTTCAACGCCCTGATCGGGCACCTGCGCGAGCAGGTGACCGGCCAGCTCATGCGCATCCAGGTGGTGTTCCAGCAGCCGGAGCCGCAGGAGCTGCCGCCCATGTTCCCGCAGCATCTCGATCCGGCCACCGGCGAGAACGAGTTCGACATGCCGCAAGGGAGCGCCTTCGGGGCTGGCCCGGCCGGAGGCTTTGCCGCCGCCGATGCCGGAACCCGGCCCTCGTCGGGCCGCGACCCGAACGATCCCTCCACCTGGGGCCGGGTGAGCCGCAACGAGCCCTGCCCCTGCGGCTCGGGCAAGAAGTTCAAGCACTGCCACGGGCAGTTCGTGGCTTAAGCCGCCACAATCTGAACCGCCTCATGCAAAGCCCGGCCCCGTGGCCGGGCTTTTGCTACGCCGCCCGTGCCATAAGGCCGTCGTCACCTTTTCAAGCCTCAAAGATCCATGATTCGCATCGAGAACGTCAGCAAGCAGAACAGCCACCGGATCCTCTTCATCGAGGCCTCGGGCACGCTCCAGAAGGGGGAGAAAATCGGCCTGGTCGGCCCCAACGGCGCGGGCAAGACCACGCTCTTTCGCATGATCACCCGGGAGGAGCAGCCGGACGAGGGGCAGATCTCCGTCGATCGCGGGATCACCATCGGCTATTTCAGCCAGGATGTGGGCGAGATGGCGGGCCGCAGCTCCGTCGCCGAGGTGATGGAGGGCGCAGGACCCGTGAGCGCCGTGGCGGCGGAGCTGCGTGCGCTGGAGGCCGCCATGGTCGATCCAGAGAGGGCGGGCGAGCTCGACACCATCATCGAGCGCTACGGCGAGGTGCAGGCACGCTACGAGGAGCTCGACGGCTATTCGCTGGAAGGCCGGGCGCGCGAGGTGCTGGCGGGGCTGGGCTTCTCCCAGGAGATGATGGACGGTGACGTGGGCGCCCTGTCCGGCGGCTGGAAGATGCGCGTGGCGCTCGCCCGCATCCTGCTCATGCGCCCCGACGTGATGCTCCTCGACGAGCCGAGCAACCATCTCGACATCGAGAGCCTCATCTGGCTTGAGGACTTCCTCAAGGGCTATGACGGCGCGCTGCTGATGACCTCGCACGACCGCGCCTTCATGAACCGCATCGTCAACAAGATCATCGAGATCGACGGCGGCGCGCTCACCACCTATTCCGGCGACTACGAGTTCTACGAGCAGCAGCGCGCGCTCAGCGAGCAGCAGCAGCAGGCCCAGTACGAGCGCCAGCAGGCGATGCTCGCCAAGGAGATCAAGTTCATCGAACGCTTCAAGGCGCGCGCCTCCCATGCGGCGCAGGTGCAGAGCCGGGTGAAGAAGCTGGAGAAGATCGACCGCGTGGAGCCGCCCAAGCGCCGGCAATCCGTGGCCTTCGAGTTCCTGCCGGCCCCGCGCTCGGGCGACGACGTGGTCGTCCTGAAGAACGTCCACAAGCGCTATGGCAGCCGCAGCATCTACGAGGGATTGGATTTCGGGGTGCGCCGCAAGGAGCGCTGGTGCGTCATGGGCATCAACGGCGCAGGCAAGTCAACGCTCCTGAAGCTCGTGACGGGGGCCGCCGCGCCCGACGAGGGATCCGTCACCATCGGCGCCAGCGTGAAGATGGGCTATTTCGCCCAGCACGCCATGGAGGTGCTGGACGGCGACCGCACGGTGTTCGAGTTCTTGGAGGATTCCTTCCCGCAGGCCGGGCAGGGCTCCTTGCGCACGCTTGCCGGCTGCTTCGGCTTCTCGGGCGACGACGCGGAGAAGAAGTGCCGGGTGCTCTCGGGCGGCGAGAAGGCGCGCCTCGTCATGGCGAAGATGCTCTACGACCCGCCGAATTTCTTGGTTCTCGACGAGCCCACGAACCATCTGGACATGGCGACGAAGGAGATGCTGATCGAGGCGCTGTCCAAGTACGAGGGCACCATGCTCTTTGTCTCCCACGACCGCCACTTCCTCAGCGCCCTGTCCAACCGGGTCCTGGAACTCACGCCGGAGGGCATCCACCAGTATGGCGGCGGCTACACCGAATACGTGGCACGCACCGGGCAGGAGGCCCCAGGCCTGCGGCACTGAAGCATCGGATCCAAGAGTGGATCGGCTCGGCGGGCCGTTCCCAGCCATGCAAGCATCGCGCAAGCATGGTTCCGTAGAGTGAGGTTGCAACCTTTTCTGAAGAGATATGGGGCATGATCCTGCCTCGGTCTCCACCTTACTCAACGGACTGAAACATTATGGCATTGAATACGGCTCTTCCGGTGCTCATCGTCGACGATTATCAGACGATGCTGCGCATCATCCGCAACCTCCTGAAGCAGATCGGCTTCAACGACGTCGACGAGGCCAAGGACGGCTCCGAGGCCCTCGGGAAGCTCAAGGAGAAGAAGTACGGTCTGGTGATCTCCGACTGGAACATGGCGCCCATGACCGGCTTCGAGCTCCTGCAGAAGGTGCGCGCCGACGCGGAGCTCAACAGCCTCCCCTTCATCATGATCACCGCAGAGGCGAAGACCGAGAACGTGGTCGCTGCCAAGCAGGCTGGCGTCAACAACTACATCGTCAAGCCCTTCAATGCGGAGACCCTGCGCTCGAAGATCGCCGCCGTCCTGGGTGAGTAGCCGCCATGCGCCTGCCGCCACCTGCTTCCTTCGACCCCTTGAGCCTCGACCTCCTGGCTCAATCGCGCGAGAGCGTCGCGGCCCGGCGTCACGCCGAGATCATGCGCGGCCTCACCGCTATCCATGCGGCCCTCGAGCCGAGCAGCGGGGCCTCGAAGGCCCTTCTGGACCAGATCAAGAGCGATCTGCGCGAGGCTCTTCATCTCAAGGAAGAGCTCGACGCCATCACCGAGTCGATCCAGCGCACCAAGCAGGAGATCGCCACCCTGCATTCCCGCACGCCGGGCGGCCAGGTGACCAGCGTCACCGACGAGCTGGGTGCCGTGGTCTCCGGCACGGAAGCGGCCACCCACAACATCCTGACGGCGGCCGAGGAGATCGATGAGATCACGAGCCAACTCGCACCGCGCCTTGCGGGCGAGGATGCCGAACTGGCCCAGCGGATCTCCGACCGGGTGATCACGATCTTCGAGGCCTGCAACTTCCAGGACATTACGGGCCAGCGCATCAGCAAGGTCGTGGGCTCGATGAAGTTCATCGAGGAGCGCGTGAACCGGATGGTGCAGATCTGGGGCGGCCTGGACAGCTTCAGCGACGTGGAAGCACTCCAGCTGCCGGAGCGGGAAGGAGACGAAGCGCTCCTGAACGGACCGGCCCTCGACAACGATCCCAACCGCACCTCCCAGGACGCCATCGACGCCCTGTTCGGGTGAACCCGGCACACCAGACCAAGCCTTCAAGCGCCGCCCATCGGGCGGCGTTTGCTTTTCCCGTGGGCTCAATCGGTGCCTGCGGAGAACAGAAGGCAGGTCTGGTGCGTCAGAGATGGGTGGAGAGTGCAGCAAAAAGCCCGCCGGTGAGGCGGGCTTTCTCATATCGTGCCCGTGAGGCGGATCAGTTGGCTTTCGCCACCTTCACGGCCGCCGCGCCCTCGGCCCGCTTCTGCGGCACGGGCTTGGCGGGGGCAGCCGGTGCGGCGGGCGCTACCTGGGCCGCCTCCGCGACCGGCGGCTGTGACGAGGAGGAGCTGAAGAGGTCGGCCACGCCGCCGAACATCCTCTTGTAGAACGGCGTCTCCTGCGAGGCCGCGGCGGCGGCAACGGGAGCCGTCTGCTCCGTCACGGCCTTGCGGGTTTCGGGCTGCGAGGCCGGAACCTCCTTCATGGAGGCGAAGGCGAGCGCCGTCGGCGGCGTCTCCGGCTTCTCCTTGCCGGCTTCGTTGAGGGCGATCACCTGCGGCCCCGAGGAAATGCCCTCGACGCGGCTCACGTAGCCAAGCTTGCTGTCGGACACGCCGGTCACGTTGGCGAGCGCGGTGCGGAAGGATTCGTGGGTGTCGCCGTCATGATAGACGAGCTTGATCGGCTTCTCGCCCTTGGCGACGAGTTCCGCAACCTGCTGCTCGTCCTGAGCCCGCTTCTGCGCCACGGCGGCTGCCGTGTCGGGATCCATGTTGAACTCGTAGCGACCGCGGCCGACCGCGACCCGCACCTCTTCCTTCGTGACCTCGAAGGTATCGGAGCCTTCCTTCAGGTTCTTCCAGAAGGCGATGTTCTGGTCGAGGCGGTGCTTGGCCAGGTTCTCGGGGGTCATCCGGAACGGGTAGGACTGGAACTGGAAGCCGCGCTGGCCGGCGCTGAGCGCCTCGCGGGCAATGGCGTAGATCTCGGCCACGTTCTGGTCGGTCATGGCGAAGCAGCCGCGCGACGAGCACGAGCCGTGCACCATGATGTCGCCGCCGTTGCGGCCGAGCGAGCGGTCAAGGGCGTTCGGATAGCCGGTGTCGAACGACAGATAGAAATTCGAGTTCGGGTTCATCTGCGCCGGGGTGACCGTGTAGAAGCCCTCCGGCACCTGGCGGTCGCCCTCGCGGGTCTTCGGACCGAGCTGGCCGGACCAGCGGCAGATGGGGTAGGTCTTGAGGAGCGCGTACTTCCCGTTGGAGCTGCGCTTCCAGATCTCCAGCTCCGATTCCTTCTTGTAAGCCCGGATCAGGATCGGGTCTTCCTTGGACATGCCCTTGGTGGACATCAGAGCCATGGTGGCGGCCGGGATCGGCACAAGGTGGCGCGTGGAGCCACGGGAAAGCTGATCATCCTGGCAAGCGGCAAGCGCGAGCGCCAGGCTCGCAGCCAATGCGATACGCTTCATCATGGGGACCCCGCAATTCTTGATCTGCCCGGCAACGCCGCCGGGCAGTTCCCCTTTACCCCTAGATCGTTAGCCTTAACCGGCCCTTACTGCAAGCAGAGCCGTTGTGGGGATAGGGTTAAGGGAGGGTAAAAAATTCCCCGCCGGTGGGTTTTGACCCCTGTCGGAGGAGAAAAGGGCCTTCTGCCGGGGCCGGGGCGGGCCCCGTAGCCCGGGAGAGCCTGCGTCCTAGAGCTTGCGGCCGATGGCGAGGAACTTGTCGGCCCGGTGGTCCCGGATCTCGGCCGGGCCCATGTTGCCCAGATCGTGCAGGGCTTCCTCGATGGCGTTGCCGGTGGCCTGGATCGCCGCCTGCGGGTCGCGGTGGGCGCCGCCCACGGGCTCGGCCACGATTCCGTCGATGATGCCGAGGCGCAGAAGGTCCTGAGCCGTGATCTTCATGTTGGTGGCCGCATCCTGGGCCCGGGCCGCATCGCGCCAGAGGATCGAGGCCGCCCCTTCCGGCGAGATCACGCTGTAGATGGCGTGCTCCAGCATCAGCACCTTGTTGGCGGTGGCGATCGCGATGGCGCCGCCCGAGCCGCCCTCGCCGATCACGACGGCGACGTTGGGGACGCCGAGCGCCAGCTGCATCTCGGTGGAACGGGCGATGGCCTCGGCCTGGCCGCGCTCCTCCGCCTCGATGCCCGGATAGGCTCCGGCGGTGTCAACGAAGGAGATCACCGGCAGGCCGAAGCGGTCGGCCATCTCCATCAGGCGCACGGCCTTGCGGTAGCCCTCCGGACGGGCCATGCCGAAATTGTGCCGGATGCGGGTTTCGGTGTTGTGGCCCTTCTCCTGGCCCATGACGCAGACGGGCTGGCCGCGGAAGCGCCCGAAGCCGCCCACGATGGCCTCGTCCTCGGCGAACTTGCGGTCCCCGGCAAGGGGGGTGAACTCGGTGATGAGCCCGGCGCAGTAATCGACGAAATGCGGCCGCTGGGGGTGGCGCGCGACAAGGGTCTTCTGCCAGGGCGTGAGCCTGGCATAGAGATCCTTCAGGGCGTCGGCGGCCTTCACCTCCAGGCGCGAGATGTCGTCGGCGATGGAGACGGCGTCCCGGTTCTCACCGAGCGCCCGAAGCTCCTCGACCTTGGCTTCCAGCTCAGCGACGGGCTTTTCGAAATCGAGATAACTGCGCATCGAACTCTATGGGAAATGAAGACCGGCCCGGCCCTATGGCCCTGCCGAAGCGGGGCGGACACTGGCGTTTTGGGGCTTCCAAGTCAAGTTGACCCCCTGCTTAGTCCGGTAAAAGGCGGCGGAATCAAGGACGATCAGCCCAGGTGCGAGGCGGGGGCCGGCACGAAAACGGGCGCGAAGCGGCGGGAGCGCTGCACCGCGCGCACCGCGCCGGGCCGGTAGAGCTGCTTCGTGGCCTCGACGATGTGAAGGCCCGCGAAGGGCAGGGAAAAGCTGGACCCGACCCGCTCCCAGGCCTGGGCGGACTGGAGCAGGAAGCGGTTGCGCAGGGGCGGCATGTAGAGGGTCTCGGCCCAGCCCTCCGGCGAGAACCAGGTCTGGCGCATGAGGCTTTTCAGCTGCGAGCGGCTGTAGGGCTGGCCGTAGCCGAAGGGCGTGGTGTCCATGCGGGCCCAGAGGCCGCGCCGGTTGGGCGCCACCAGGATGATCCGCCCGCCTGGGGTGAGAATGCGCCAGATCTCGTGCAGGAGCTCGCTCGGGCTCTCCACCGTCTCAAGGGCATGGACCACGAGAACCCGGTCGATGGAGGAATCGGGCAGGGGCATCATGAGAGGGTCGACCAGTGCGGATGCGGAGGCTCCGGTGCTCGGCCAGTTCACCACGCCCTGGCTTGCGGGCATGAAGGCAAGCGTGCGCTCGCACTCCTCTCTCACGGCGGCAAGGTAAGGCGGCGCATAGCCGAGACCGAGCACGCGCAAGCCCGTCAGCGGCCCCCAGAACCGGTCGATGGACCGCCCGACGAAGCGGCGCGTCACGGCCCCGAGGGGACTGGCGTAGAAGCCGCGCAGATCGGTGATGTCGATGCTCATGACCTCGTCAGGCTGCCTGCGGTTCCCGCCGTGCTGCGAATGACGGCCGGGGATCTGGTTTCCCGCGCCGACTGTTCCATGATAGCTCGGAGCACATCAAGACAGGGGCCCTCGATGCCAGCCCAGATCCACGCCTTTCTCTGCCTGCAGGACAATATCGGCGTCCTGATCCACGATCCTGAGACGGGAGCCTGCGCGACCATCGACGCGCCCGACGAGGAGGCGATCCTCAAGGCGCTCTCCGAGACGGGCTGGCGGCTCACCGATATCCTCGTCACGCACCGCCATTCCGACCACGTCCAGGGAATTGAGGGATTGAGGAGCCGCACCGGGTGCCGCGTGGTCGCTCCCGGGAAGGCGCGCGAGGCGGTGCCCTCGGCCGATGCCTACCTGCGCGAGGGCAGCACGGTGCAGGTCGGCAGTCTCCGGGCTCAGGTATGGGAGACGCCGGGCCACTGCGCCGACCACATCGCCTACTGGTTCGAGGCGGACCGCGTGCTCTTTGCCGGCGATACCCTGTTCACCCTCGGCTGCGGGCGCATGTTCGAGGGCACGTACGCGGATTTCTGGGGCACGCTCCAGCGGCTCGCCACCCTTCCCGACGATGCCCGGGTCTATTGCGGCCACGACTACACGCTTTCCAACGCGCGCTTCGCGCTGGCCGCCGACCCGGACAACGCGGCGCTGCAGGCGCGGGCGAGGGAGGCCGAGCAGGCCAAGGCCGAAGGGCGCTTCCTGGTGCCGACCACCATCGGCCAGGAGAAGGCCACCAACCCCTTCCTGCGGGCGGGAGAGCCCGCGCTCGCAAAGGCGGTTCACAAGGAGGGAGCTGCGCCCGCCGAGGTGTTCCAGGCCCTGCGCGAGTGGAAGAACGGGTTTTGACGAGCGTCGCGATGGCAGGAGCAAGCCGCCCCATGACCGACCACAGCCTTATCATCGGGCTCGAAAGCCGGCTTCTGAATGCCTGGCCTTCGTTCGACTACCAGACCTATGACGGCTGGATCCTGCGGCTTGCCAACGGCTACTCGAAGCGCGCCAATTCCGCGACGCCGTTCCTGCCGGGCGCGGCCCTGGACGACGAACTCATCGACACCATGGTCGCGCGCTTCGTGGAGGCCAATGTGCGCCCCACCTTCCGCCTCAACGGGCTGGAGGCCCCTGACGTGGACGAGCGCCTGAAGCAGCGCGGCTTCAAGGACATCGAGCCGACGCATGTGCTGACCGCTCCGATCACGCAGGGCGATTGCGAGCTCGATCCGGAGGTCGCCCTCGAGCCGCAGGTCTCCAAGCGCTGGGTGCGGGAGGCTGCCGGCTCCTATGGCGGCGACAAGGCCGACGACGAGATCCTGATGCGGATCGTCTCCCGCATCCGCCAGAAGGCTGCGTTTGCCACCCTGAGCCTGGACGAGCGGCCGGTGGCCTGGGGCCTCGGCGTGGTGGAGCGCGGCTATGTGGGTCTCTACGACATCGTGGTTGCCCCCGATCTGCGCGGCATCGGCCTGGGCCGCCGCGTGGTCTCGAGCCTCATGGCCTGGGGCTGCGGGCAGGGGGCGCACACCGCCTACCTGCAGGTGCGGGAAGAGAACGAGATCGCCCGTTCGCTCTACGGGGCCCTGGGCTTCCAGACGGCCTACCGCTACACCCACCGGGTCATGCCGGGACGCTCTTCTTCGGGATGAGGGTCGCCACCAGGGCGCCCGCCACGATGAGGCCGCAGGCGAGCAGAAGCGTCAGGGTCGGCTCGGCATAGCCCGCCACCACCAGCAGCAGGGTCGAGAGCACCGGCGTGGCATAGGACGCGACGCCGAGGAAGCGGATGTCGCCCCGCTTCATGCCGATGTCCCAGACGTAGAAGGCGGCGCCCACCGGGCCGAGGCCGAGCGCCAGCACCGCGAGCCATTGCGTTGTCGTCTCGGGCCACACGGTGGTCTCGAAGGCGAGGTGGCAGACGAGGCTGAGCAGCGAGGTCATGAGGCAGAAGCCCGCCACCGCGTCGGTCGGCACCTGGCCGAAGCGGCGCGAGAGCACCGAGTAGCCCGCCCACACGAAGGCGGCGACGGAGGCGCAGAGATAGCCCGGCATGTATTCCGCCCGCGCATCGAAGGCGCCGCGGCCTGCGATCAGCACGATGACGCCGGCAAAGCCGAGCAGCGCCCCGACGATGTGGGCGCGCTTGAGCTGCTCGCCGGGCAGCAGCGAGGAGAACAGCACGATCAGGAGCGGCCAGAGATAGTTGATGAGCCCCGATTCGGCCGGCGGCGCCCAGCGCAGCGCCGCGAAATAGAGGGCGTGGTAGCCGAACAGGCCGCCGATGCCTAAGGCCCATACCACCGGCTTCTGCCGCAGGGCCTTGAGTCCTTCAGGCCGCACAGCCCAGCTGCCCACACCGACCAGGCCGCCGACCAGAAAGGTCATGGCATTGAGCTGGAACGGCGGGATGGTGCCCGTCGCCGCCGTGAACAGGGCGAGCATGGACCAGAGCAGGATGGCGGCGAGGCCGATGGTGGTGGCGGTGCGAGTCGTCATGATGACCGCCACCTAGCACGTCATTCCGATCGAAGCGAAGCGGAGAAGAGCACGACGAAACGGAATAGGTGAGCTCCCCCCTTGCGGAGTGGGCCAGCTGGGTGAGACATCTCCGTCGTGGCCGGGCCTGTCCCGGCCATCCCGATGCTGTGAGGCTCTGTGCTTCAAGCAATCGGGATCACCGGCACAAGGCCGGTGATGACGTTGTGGAGTGGGTCGTGGTGATCTCGGCGAGCACACCGCTCTGACTTTCCGACCCCCACCCTTAATCCCTCCCCGCAAGGGGGAGGGAAGTAGGTTCCGCCATCATCCGCATTATTGGGATGAGATCCCGCCTTGGCCTATGCCATGTACTGGCCGCCGTTGATGGACAGGGTCGAGCCGGTGATGAAGCCGGCGTCGTCGCCGGCCAGGAAGAGCACGGTGCGGGCGATCTCCTCCGCTTCGCCGAGGCGGCCGACCGGAATGAGCGGCAGGATCTTCGACTTCAGCACCTCTTCCGGCACGGCCTTCACCATTTCGGTGGCGATGTAGCCGGGAGCGATCACGTTGACGGTGATGCCCTTGTTGGCATTTTCCTGCGCCAGCGCCTTGGCGAAGCCGATCACGCCGGCCTTGGCGGCGGAATAGTTCGCCTGCCCCATCTGGCCCTTCTGGCCGTTGATGGAGGAGATGATGATGATGCGGCCGAAATTGCGCGAGCGCATGCCGTCGATCACGGGCCGCGTGCAGGTGAACATGGAATCGAGATTGGTGCGTATGACCGCCGACCATTGGTCGAAGGTCATCTTGTGGAACATGCCGTCGCGGGTGATGCCGGCATTGTTCACGAGAATGTCGACGGGGCCGAGTTCCGCTTCGATGGCCTTGATCCCGGCCTCGCAGGCAGCCGGATCGGACACGTCGAACTTGAAGACCGGAATGCCGGTTTCGCCCTTGAACTGATTGGCGGCTTCGTCATTGCCGCCGTAATTCGCGGCAACGTTGTATCCAGCTTGCTTGAGGGCAGTTGAAATCGCGGCACCGATGCCGCGAGTGCCGCCGGTGACCAATGCGACGCGCGCCATGCTGTTTCCTTCCCAAGTCCGTTCACATGCGGATCTCTCAAGGATCCCTTCATCGTGAGGCGGCCCGATTCAGGCCGCCTCACGATCTAGCTTAGTACATGTGGCAGAACGGGAAAGGGTGAAGCCCCGTAGTTTCCCTTGCGGAGCTTCTTGTCGTCCTAGCGCTCCAGGCGGCCTTATCGTTCAAGGCACATGGCGACGCCCATGCCGCCGCCGATGCAGAGGGTGGCGAGGCCTTTCCGGGCGTTGCGGCGGCCCATCTCGTGCAGCAGGGTCACGAGGACGCGGGCGCCCGACGCGCCGATGGGATGGCCGATGGCGATGGCGCCGCCATTCACGTTCACGATGGACGGATCCCAGCCCATGTCCTTGTTGACCGCGAGCGCCTGGGCCGCGAAGGCCTCGTTGGCCTCGACGAGCTCGAGGTCCTGCACCTTCCAGCCGGCCTTCTCCAGCGCCTTGCGCGAGGCCGGGATCGGGCCCGTGCCCATGATCGCCGGGTCGACGCCGGCGGTGGCCCAGGAGGCGATCCGGGCGAGCGGGGTGAGGCCGCGGCGCTGGGCTTCCGCTTCCGTCATCAGCACGACCGCAGCCGCGCCGTCATTGATGCCGGAGGCATTGCCTGCGGTCACGGTTCCGTCCTTCGAAAACGCTGGCTTGAGCTTGGCGAGCGCCTCGACCGTGGTGCCGGCGCGGATGTACTCGTCCTGATCGACGACGATGTCGCCCTTGCGGGTGGAGATCGTGACGGGCACGATCTCGTCCTTGAAGCGGCCCTCCTTCTGCGCAGCCTCGGCCTTGTTCTGCGAGGCGGTGGCGAAAAGATCCTGCTCCTCGCGGGTGAGCTGCCAGCGTTGGGCCACGTTCTCGGCGGTGTTGCCCATGTGGTAGCCGTTGAAGGCGTCCATGAGGCCGTCCTTCAGCATGGTGTCCACCAGCTTGAAGTCGCCCATCTTGGTGCCGGAGCGCATATGCGCCGCGTGCGGGGCGAGCGACATGGATTCCTGGCCGCCGGCCACGATGATGCCGGCGTCCCCGTTGGCGATCTGCTGCATGCCGATGGCCACCGTGCGCAGCCCCGAGCCGCAGAGCTGGTTGAGGGCCCAGGCCGTCTTCTCCTGCGGCACGCCCGAGGCCATGGCCGCCTGGCGGGCCGGGTTCTGGCCTTGGCCGGCCGTGAGGATCTGGCCGAGGATCACCTCGTCCACCTCGCCGCCATCGACCTTGGCGCGCTCCAGAGCCGCCTTGATCGCGACGGCGCCGAGCTCATGGGCCGGCGTGTTGGCGAAGGCCCCGTTGAACGAGCCGACGGGGGTGCGCGCCGCGCCGACGATGACGATGCTGTCTCGGGCCATTCCTCTCTCCTTGCTGATCCGTGTGGTGCTGGAACGAATGTAGTGCGTGACCGATGAACGTCCCAGGGGGTGGGATGTCAAGGATAGGATGGTCCGGGCGAACCGCAAGGCGCGTTAGACTTTTGGTGCTTTGCTCGCGGGTTATAACGCTTATAATCAGGCAAGGCCGGTCTCCGGAGGGACGGCGGCCCGGTGGATTTTCAGGAGCGTATCAGGGCCCATGGCGACGGACAAACAACCGACGGTCATCAAGAAATATGCCAACCGCCGCCTCTACCACACGGGCACCTCGACCTACGTGACGCTGGAAGACCTGGCCGGCATGGTGCGCAAGGGCGAGGACTTCGTGGTCTACGACGCGAAGTCCGGCGAGGAGATCACCCGCTCGGTGCTTGCCCAGATCATCTTCGAGCAGGAGAACAAGGAGGGACCGAACCTCCTGCCGGTCACCGTGCTCCGCCAGCTGATCCGCTTCTACGGCGACAGCATGCAGGCCCTGGTGCCGAGCTATCTCGAGTTTTCCATGAACAACCTGTCCCAGGAGCAGCAGAAGCTCCGGGAGCAGATGGCGCAGGCCTTCGGCCCTTCGGCCTTCCAGGCCATGGAGGAGCAGGTGCGCAAGAACATGGGCTTCTTCACCGAGGCCATGCGCATGTTCTCGCCCTTCGCCCAGGGCGCCTCGGGCGGAGCCGAGGCGAAGCCCGCGTCGAAGGCGGACGAGACGAACGATCTCGACACCCTCAAGCGGCAGATGGCCGACATGCAGGCCAAGCTCGACAAGCTGGCGAGCAAGTAGCCCCTGTAACACCATGACGACCCCTGCTATGGAAGGCTCCACGGGTCTTCCGGAGGGTTTAAGCCTTGGTGTCCATCGAACGCTACTTCGAGCGCATCCGCTACGGCGGTTCGGCGACGCCTGACGAGGGGGCGCTCGCTGCCCTCCACCTGGCCCATGCGGAGGCAATCCCGTTCGAGAATCTCGACATCCATCTCGGGAGAGCCATCGGCAGTGACGTGTCGGGCCTCTTCACGAAGATGGTGCTCAACAGGCGCGGGGGCTACTGCTTCGAGCAGAACGGGCTGTTCGGCGCCATGCTGGAGGGGCTCGGCTTCAGGACCCGGCATGCCCTGGGGCGAGTGACCTTCGGAGCCCAGGTGCCGCGCCCCCGCGGCCATCTCCTGAACCTCGTGGAGATCGGCTCGCGCCGGTGGATTGCCGATGTGGGCTTCGGCGGATACGGCCTGCTCGAGCCCGTTCCGCTCGAACCCGGCCGGGAGCATCGGGCGGGCGGGGAAACCTATCGCATCGTCAACGCTGCCGGGGCCGGGTTCGAGCTCGAGATGAAGGGCATGGAGGGCTGGAAGTCGCTCTACTGGTTCGATGAGACCCCGTGCTACTCCGTCGACGTGGACGTGATGAACTTCTACCACTTCCATTCGCCCGCTTCCTTCTTCCACCAGAACCGGGTGGTTGCTCTCGCCGGGCGGGACCGCCGCGTGATGCTGACCAACGACGAATTGAAGATCGTCCGAGGCGGGACGGCCGAAACCCGTGTGATCGCCGACGAGGATGCCTATTGCCGAGTCCTGGTGGATGAATTCGGGATCGAGCTGCCCGGAGACCCGGCGGCGGATCTGCGCCCCCACCCCTCGATCCCAAAGCGGCGGTCGGCGGCCTGAGCCCGGCTCAGGCCCGTCCGAGCCGGGCCTGAGGGGAAAGCGATTCCCGGAGAACCTCAGGCTCGCCGAAGAGGGCGCCCTGCAGGTAGTCCACGCCCCAGCCGGCCAGCATCCGGGCGGTCGCCTCGTCGTCCACCCATTCGGCGGCCGTGGCAATGCCGAGATGCTGCGCCCGGTCGACGAGGGTGCGCACGTGGAGGCGGTCGTCGGTGGAGCGCTGGAGCGGCTGGATGAAGACCCCGTCGATCTTCAGGAGGTCGATCGGCAGCATGCGCAGCTGGGCGCCCGTCAGGTGGCCCGAGCCGAAGCCGGCGAGGGCAACCCCGATGCCGAGGGCCTTCATGGCATGAAGCCGCCCGAGGCTGCGGCGGCATTCCGCGAGGGCGGCCTCGGAAACCTCGACCATGAGCCGGGACTCGATGCCGGGGCGGGCCCCGAGATGAGCCGCCAGCATGGGCAGCCACTCCTTGTCGCGCAGGGTCTCGGGCGAGATCGGCAGGGCGAGGCGATGGCCTGGATGGCGCGAGAGGTGATCCGCGGCCAGCTCCAGCATGCGCGCGTCCACGAGCAGGGCGAGATTGGCCTCGGGCAGCGCTGGGACGGGCCCGAGCGGGAGGGCGGAGCCGTCCTCGGCGCCCAGGGAGGGGCAGGCCTGGAACAGGCAGAGGCTGCGGGCCTGCGCATCCACCACCGGCCGGCAGGCCAGCGTGAGGCTGCGGCTGTTGAGGGCGGCCACCCAGTCGAAGGGCGCCTGAGCGGCAGCCGGGGCGGGCGCGTCCAGGCGAACCTCGTGGAGGGTCTGAGCCTCGCTGCCCTCGAGGCTCCGCCTCAGGGCCTCCTCGGCAAAGCGCAGCAGCTTGACGGCCTTGAAGGTGTGGTCCGGCGAGCAGGCGGCGCCCAGGCGCAGGGAGGCTCCCGCCGGGTGGTCGTGCAGGAGCACGCTCAGCCGCCGCATGGCGCCCGGCGCGTCGGAGACCGGGCAGCAGGTGAGGGCGAGCGCGAAGCGGTTGGGCGCGAGAACCCCGAAGAGGTCGTTGCGGCGCATCATGGGGCGCAGCCTGCGGGCGATCTCGGGCATCGGGTCCGTCTCGTCCCCTTCGAACGCCCCCACGATCAGGGTGCAGGTCTGGGAGAGCCGGAGCGCCTCGTTGATGCCGTCCTGGACGCCGCACAGGAGTTCGGAGCGGGCCTTGAGCCTCGCCGGCAGAAGGTCCTGCGCAGCCGCATCGATGCGCAGCAGGCCGCGGGCGAAGGCGGGGCGCCCCTGGAGGTCGGGCTGCCAGCGGCCCGCATCCTCCACCATCACCACGCGGTCCGGCGCCAGGCGCAGGGCATAGCGGGTTTCGTAGCCCCGGCCCGGCGCCTCGCCCGACCCGATGGTCTCCCGTCGGAACAGGCCGCATCCTGGCTCGACCAGCTGGGCGAGGGCTTCGCCGGTCCGCGGCAGGTCCCCTGGCGACATCCCGAGCGCCTCGGCAGCGCCAGGACCCCAGGTCAGCCCGTCCGACGCCATGTCCCAGGTGTAGGGGACGCTGGCGAGCGGGGAGCGTGGAGCTTGGGACGCCCGACGTCCGCGCGAGGGGCGGGATGCACCCTTGAAGAGACCTATCCGGCCCTGCCGCCTCACCGCCATCACGCTCACCCTCGGACAATACGCAGAAGGGAGGGCCCAGGCGCGTCGGCGCGGCTCCGGCTGCAATCCCTTCGAAAACCAAGGCGGCAGGATCGGTCCTCAGGCTTAATGAAGGGTAAAAAGCGCTGGAAGATCAGGGTCCTTGGGGATTGCGGGCATAAAAAAACCGGCGCTTGGGGCGCCGGTTCTCGATGCTTGCATCGCGCAGAGGATTACGCGTCGGCCTTCACCTTCAGGACCTGACGGCCGCGGTACATGCCGGTCTTCAGGTCGATGTGGTGAGGACGGCGCAGCTCGCCGGAATCCTTGTCCTCGATGTAGGTCGGGGCCTTCAAGGCATCGGCGGAGCGACGCATGCCGCGCCGCGAGGGCGACGTTTTTCTCTTTGGAACGGCCATTTCTCGTCTCCGGTAAATAGCGGAGCGCCCGCTCAACCGGGGAACGCTCACATCTCAAACTTGATGAGGTTGCGCCTCATACAAGGTCCTGGCGGAAATATCTAGTCCCCCGACGCGATCTGCTTGCTTTTCATTGCCGCAGGGCCGTTCCGGAGCCCGGCGGGCCTGCTCTCAGGGCTTCAGGCAGTCGCTGAAGGGAGCCGCCCGCACCATGCGCACCTGCAGCTGCCCGGCCAGGGCCCGGTGCCCCGGGCGCGGCCGGGCCGGGTTGCGGACGAGGGGATTGGGCAGGGCTCGCGCCAGAAGGGCGGCCTCGCGGGCATTCAGGTTCTTGGCGGATTTCCCAAAATACTTCTGCGCAGCCGCCTCCGCCCCGAACACGCCCTCGCCCCATTCGGCGATGTTGAGATAGACCTCTATCATCCGGCGCTTCGACCAGATCAGATCGAGGTAGAGGGCGACCGGGATCTCCAGGCCCTTGCGGATGTAGGAGCGGCTCGGCCACAAGAAAAGGTTCTTGGCGACCTGCATCGGGATCGTCGAGGCCCCGCGCGCAGGGCCGTCCTCGTCGGCGGCCTCCACCACCTCGCGCAGGGCATCCCAATCGACTCCGTTGTGCTCGCAGAAGCGGCTGTCCTCGGCCGTCAGGACCGCCAGGGGAAGACTGGGCGAGATCTCCTCGAGGGGCACGAAATCCCGCTCCACGGGCTGGAGCATGAGCCAGCGGCCGAGCATCAGGGTGGAGACCGGGGGCACGGCCCAGTACAAAAGGCCTAGCCAAAAGACCGCTGCGACCCATAAGAGAACGAGACCGAGGCCGATCTGGACGAAGCGGCGGAGGAGGCGGGCGGGCGTCATCGGCGCCCGCGGGCGATCCGACCGCAGCGTCCATCCCGATCTCGAACCGTCACCCGTCGTCTCCTCGGGCGGGGCGGCTGCTCCACCCGGATCCAGGCTCACCATGGCGCCATCCAGCACATTCACGACGCGGCTCTCGGAGGCCGCGAGGGTTGTCGAAGAAGCTCTCGCGGCCTTGCTAACAGACAAAACCGCTCCCGGCGAGATTGCCCGCCCGCCCCGCCTCATGGCAGCCATGCGGCATGCGGCCCTCGGCGGCGGCAAGCGCCTGCGGCCGTTCCTCGTCATCGAGGCGGCCCGGCTCCTTGGGGCAGAGGGGCAGGGCCCCCTGCGCGCCGGCTGCGCCGTCGAGCTCCTGCACTGCTACTCCCTGGTGCATGACGACCTGCCCTCCATGGACGACGACGACCTGCGCCGGGGCCGGCCGACCGTGCACAAGGCCTATGACGAGGCCACCGCCATCCTCGTGGGCGATGCGCTCCAGACGCTCGCCTTCGAGGTTCTGGCCGATCCCGCGACGGATCCCGACCCGGCGATCCGCGCCGATCTCGTGCTCGGGCTTGCCCGCGCCTCGGGCCTCGGGGGCATGGTCGGGGGCCAGCTCCTCGATCTCTCGGCGGAGGGGCGCTACGGGCGGGCGGAGCTCGGGGAGGCCGACGTGCGCCTGCTCCAGGCGATGAAGACCGGCGCGATCCTCACCTTTTCCGTGGAAGCGGGCGCGATCCTCGGGAAGGCCGATGCCGGGACACGACAAAGCCTCGTGGCGTATGGGCGCGCACTCGGGGCCGCCTTCCAGGTGGCGGACGACATCCTCGACCGGGAGGCTTCCGCCGAAGCCCTCGGCAAGCGCACCGGCAAGGACCAGGAGAAGGGCAAGGCCACCCTCGTGGATCTCCTCGGCATGGAGGGCGCGCGCCGGGAGTGCCGCCGCCTCGTGGAGGAGGCGGAGGCCTCCCTCGATTCCTTCGGCCCGCGGGCGCAGATCCTGCGGGAGGCGGTGCGCTTCGTGGTCGAGCGGCAGGTGTGAGGGGCAAGCCTGTCGTCAGCCCGGCTCGGTAGGCACCCAGAATGCGAGCTTCACGTGGCCGGGCCGGGTGGTGTGCGGCACGGTGCCGGCCGGCACGCCGCCATTGGCCAGGATCACCTTGCGCGAAGGCTCGTTGTCGTCGTCGCAGGTGATGAGGACCCGGGAAAACCCTTCCGCCCGGCAGACGGGCAGGATCATCCGCAGGGCCTGCGTTGCGTAGCCGCGCCGCTGCTTCCAGGGCACGATGGTGTAGCCGATATGGCCGTAGGAATGAGCCGGCAACTCCTCCGTGCCGCGCTGGAAGCGGAAGCCGATGCGGCCGCAGAACGCGCCGTCGCTGATCCAGAAGTCGTGGGCGGGCAGGCGGGGCACCTCCCGCCCATCGGGCCGGCGGATCATGGGGCTGTTGTAAAGGTCGTGGAGGAACTGCTCGGGGTCGCGCCGCAGCTGCCGCAGCTGCTCGCGGCTCACATCCTGGTCGGTGTTCGGCGACCAGCCGCGGGCGAGGGCGTCTTCGTAGGCCGGCAGCCACGCGAGGCTGGGGCGGATGAGCGTGATGTCGGTCATGGCGGCACGAAGGTGACATCGCGCCGCCGGGAGGGCAACCGGCCTATACGGTCACCTGGGTGCCCACCTCCACCACGCGTCCGGTCGGGATCTGGAAGAAGTCCGTGGCGTCGCTCGCCGATTTCGCGAGGCTGATGAACAGCTTGTCCTGCCAGAGCGGCATGCCCGACTGGCTCGCCGGGCGGATCGAGCGCCGCGACAGGAAGAACGACGTCGCCATGATGTCGAACTTGAAGCCCTGCTTGCGCAGGATCGCGAGCCCGCGCGGGATGTTGGGCGTCTCCATGTAGCCGTAGGTGAGGCGGATGCGCCAGAACGAATCGCCCACATGCTCGATGGAGACGCGGTCCTCGTCCTCCACGCGGGGAACGTCCGCGCTGTTGACGGTGAGGATCACGTTCTTCTCGTGCAGCACCTTGTTGTGCTTGAGGTTGTGCAGCAGCGCGGCTGGGGCCGTGTCCGGGTCGCTCGTCAGGAACACGGCGGTGCCCTTCACCCGGTGCGGCGGGCTTTTCTCCAGCATCTGCACCAGCTCGAGGAAGGGCACGTCGATCTTGCGGGTCTTCTCGAACAGGATCCGGGTTCCCTTCACCCAGGTCCACATGAGCACGAAGAAGGTGCCGGCGATCAAAAGCGGCACGTAGCCGCCGTCCAGGAGCTTCACCAGGTTCGAGGACAGGAAGGTGAGGTCGATCAGCAGCAGGGGAACCATTATCAAGCCTGTCTTCAACGGCCCCCAGCCCCAGCTCCGGCTCATCACCACGCAGGCGAGCAGGGTGGTGACCACCATGGTCCCGAAGACCGCAATGCCGTAGGCGCTGGCCAGGCTGCTCGAGGAGCCGAACAGAATCACCAGGGTCACGACGGCGGCGAGCAGGAACCAGTTCACCCGCGGCAGATAGATCTGGCCCTGATGCGTTTCGGACGTGAAGCGCACCTCAAGGCGCGGCAGGATGCCGAGCTGCACCGCCTGGCGCGTCAGGGAGAAGGCGCCGGTGATCACCGCCTGGCTCGCAACGATGGTCGCGAGGGTGGCCAGGATAACAACTGGCAGGAGCAGCCAGGGAGGCGCCAGCAGGAAGAACGGGTTGGCGATGGATTCGGGGTTCGACAGGACAAGCGCGCCCTGACCGAGATAGTTCAGAGCGAGGGCTGGAAAGACCACCGTGCCCCAGGCCATGCGGATGGGCTTGCGGCCGAAATGGCCCAGATCCGCGTAGAGCGCCTCCGCTCCGGTCACCGCAAGACACACGCTTCCGAGAATGGCGAAGGCGGTTCCTGGGTGGGTGACCAGGAAGGACACGCCGTAATAGGGGTTGAACGAGAGCAGGACCTCCCAATCGTCGGCGATATGCAGGAGGCCGAGGCCGGCCATGGTCACGAACCACAGGAGGGTAAGGGGGCCAAAGAAAGTGGCGACCTTACCGGTGCCGCGACTTTGCACGGCGAAAAGGCCAATCAGAATCGCCAGGGCTCCTGGCAGGACATAAGCCTCGAAGGAGGGGGCGACCAGCTTCAGGCCTTCCAGGGCCGAGAGCACGGAAATGGCCGGCGTGATCGCGGCGTCGCCATAGAACAGAGCTGCTCCTGCCATGCCCATCATGAGCACAGGGAGGCTTCGGCGCCCGAGGGCGAGCTGCGTCAGGGCGACCAGGGTCAGGGAGCCGCCCTCGCCCTTGTTGTCCGCCCGCAGCAGGAGAATCACGTATTTGACGGTAACCGTGAGGATCAAGGCCCAGAGCAGCAGCGACAGGATGCTGATCACCAGCTCGCGGGTCAGGTCGACCGGAACGCCATGGTGCCCGCCGGTTGCGGCAGCGACCGTCTCGCGCATGGCATAGAGGGGGCTGGTACCGATATCGCCGTAGACGACGCCGATGGCGCCAAGGGTCAGGGTCCAGAAGCTCGCCTGGTGGCGGTTTTCGGGAAGGGTAGCCTCGGGGACTGCGGAATCCGCATGTCCGGGGGCGACAGCATGCTGTTCTGCCATGGGTGCTTTTCTTTGCGGATGTGCCCGCCGACGGCCCTTGTTGAAATAACCCTGCTAACGACGAAGGGCGGCCCCTTCTCAAGAACGCAGCGGCCGTCACTGCCGGCGCGGCGGCTGTCTAGCACACCGCGCCTCAGCTTAAAACGGAATTTCACTCAAGGTTCCATAGGGCTTTGGTCGCCTCACTCGGCGGCGTCGCGCCCGGGCTGGCCGTAATTCTTCTCGATATAGTCGAGGACGATCTTCTGGAAGTCCTGGGCGAGCGTCGGCCCGCGCAGGGTCATGGCCTTCCTGCCGTCGATGAAGACGGGGGCCGCCGGCTGCTCGCCGGTACCGGGCAGCGAAATGCCGATATGCGCGTGCTTCGACTCGCCCGGCCCGTTCACGATGCAGCCCATGACCGCCACGTTCAGGTTCTCGACGCCCGGATAGGTGCGCCGCCATTCGGGCATGGAGGCGGAGATCCAGTTCTGGATGTCGCGCGCCAGCTCCTGGAAGACGGAGGACGTGGTTCGCCCGCAGCCGGGGCAGGCGGCCACCAGGGGCACGAAGGTGCGAAAGCCCATGGTCTGGAGGAGTTCCTGGGCCGTCTTGACCTCCAGGGTCCGGTCGCCGCCGGGTTCCGGGGTCAGGGAGTAGCGGATCGTGTCGCCGATGCCCTGCTGCAGCAGGATGCCGATGGCGGCGGAGGAGGCGACGATGCCCTTCGTTCCCATGCCGGCCTCCGTGAGGCCCAGATGGATCGCATAGTCGGAGCGGCGGGCGAGTTCCTGGTAGACGGCGATCAGGTCCTGCACCGCGGACACCTTCGCCGAGAGGATGATGCGGTCCTTGCCCAGTCCGATCTCCTCGGCGCGGGCGGCGGAGAGCAGCGCCGACTGGACCATGGCCTCCCGGGTGACCCAGCGCATGTCGCGCGGGCTGGCCGAGCGGGCATTCTCGTCCATGAGGTGGGTCAGGAGCTCCTGGTCGAGGGAGCCCCAGTTGGCGCCGATGCGCACGGCCTTGCCGTGCCGGATCGCCTGCTCGACGATCGCGCCGAACTGCCGGTCCTTCTTCTCCCTGAAGCCCACATTGCCGGGGTTGATGCGGTACTTGGCGAGCGCTTCGGCGCAGGCTGGATGATCGGCGAGCAGCTGGTGGCCGATATAATGGAAGTCGCCGACGAGGGGCACGTCGACGCCGAGCCGGTCCAGCCGTTCGCGGATCCTGGGAACCGCCGCTGCCGCCTCGTCCCGGTCGACGGTGATGCGCACGATCTCGGAACCCGCCCGGGCGAGCGCCGCCACCTGGGCCACGGTCGCGTCCACGTCCGCCGTGTCCGTGTTGGTCATGGACTGCACCACGATCGGCGCGCCGCCTCCGACCATGACGGAACCGACGCGCACGCCCACCGTGCGGTGGCGCGGAGCCGGGCCGGCCAGGACCTCGGGGGCGGTTTGGATCTCGGGGGACGAGGTGAGGGGCATGCTGCAATCCACGACGGCAGCTCCGGGCTGCCGCCGTTTAGCTGATGCCAAAAGCCCTCTTCGTCAAGCGCGGCCTAGGCTCGCGCGTTCAATGGACATCCTGGCAATGGGCGCAGCGGCCCGTGATCTCCAGCACGCGGGCGCGGGGCTGGTAGCCCTGCTGCGCCAGCACCTTGAACACGGCCTCGCTCACCTCTGGCGAGGCGACCTCGGTGGCGTCGCCGCAGGCTTCGCAGATCAGGAAGGCGGTCGTCTCCCGGCCGCTGGTTCCGGCCACATAGGCGTTCCGGCTCGCGATCCGGTAGGCGAGGCCCTGCTCGATCAGGAAGTCCAGGGCGCGATAGACCGTGATCGGAGCCATGCGTCGCCCATGGGAGGCGAGCACGTCGGCGATGTCATAGGCTCCGAGGGGCTTGGGCGCGTCCAGAAGCGTCTCGAGCACACGCTTGCGGATGGGGGTGAGCCGGGCGCCCCGCGTGCGGCATAGAGCTTCCGATCGGGCCAGCACCTGCTTCGTCTTGGAGCCGTGTGGTGCCTGGAAGGGCAGGCCCGCGGCCGGAAGGGCATGGGGCAGGGACGGGGCATGGACCATCGGGATCGTCCTTCGTGGGGAAGAGTTGAGAATCAATGCGAGGCTGCACCCGCAACAGGGTGAAGCCACCTCATTCAGGTAGGTTATAACACCCCATGTTTGGAGAGGTAAACAAGGAAATGAAGTAACAAATCATCATACAAAGCCAGCTCAAGGCTGGCGGAAGCACCAGACGCTGGACCGCTTGATCTCCGCGTCCTCCAAGGCGCGTGTGACCGGCACCTCGTAGGTCGCCAGGTTCTCCAGCCGGTCCTTGGGGAGATAGCTGCGCCCCGGGTCGCCGATCAGAACCGTGGCGCCGCGCCGGCTCAAGAAGTTCAGCCAATCCGCCACCCGCCCGGCAAGGTCGCGCTCGTAGCAGATGTCGCCGGCGAGCACCGTATCCCAGCCCCTGTCCTGTCCGATGAGGTCGACCGCAATCGGCGTCACCGCGACGCCGTTGGCCTGTGCGTTGAGGCCGATGGCGGCGATGGCGAAGGGATCGATGTCGCAGGCCGTCACCTCGGCCGCTCCGGCCTTCATGGCCGCGATGGCGACAAGGCCGGAGCCGGAGGCGAAATCCAGCACGCGCCGACCGTCAACCGTCTCGGGATGATCGAGGATGTAGCGCGCCAGCGCCTGCCCGCCGGCCCAGGCGAAGGCCCAGAAGGGCGGGGCCAAGCCGATCTCGCCCAGTTCTTCTTCAGTCTTGCGCCACAGTTCCGTGGCTTCGTCCGCCACGTGAAGGGAAATTTCCGGGGCGTGCGGCACAGGTCGGAGTCGGGTCTCGGCCCGGATGAAGGCGATGGGATCGGCGATCATGGGGTGAGCATCGAGCGGTACAGATTCTTGACGCTCTCCATCACGTCCCGTTCCGTGAAGCCGTCGAGAACCCGGGCGCGGGCGGCCTCGCCCATGCGGGCGACGCGGTCCGGCTCGCGCGCCAGGGCGATGAGGGCCTGCGCGAGGCCCGCCGGGTCGCCGGAGGGCACGAGAAGACCCTCGATCCCGTCGCGCACGAGGGTCCGGCAGCCGGGCACGTCCGTGGTGAGGATGGCGCGGCCGCAGGCGGCGGCCTCCAGAAGCGTCCGCGGCAGGCCCTCGCCGCCGCGGGAGGGCAGGCAGGCGACGTGGTGCTCCCGCCAGACCCCCGCGATGTCGCGGGTCGTGCCATGCCAGGCGATCCCCGGCTCTGCGCTCCAGGTCTTCAGGGTCTCCTCCGGAACCGCCTTCGGGTTCGAGGGGTCGGGCGCACCGTAGAGGGAGAGCTCAACGGCCGCGCCCTCCGCCCGGGCCCGGCGAACGGCCTCCACGGCGAGGTCGATGCCCTTGGACCAGAGCATGCGGGCGACGACCGCCACCTTGAGCGGCGGCTGGGCCGGCAGGGGCTCGGGCCTGAGGGTGTCCGGGTCGACGCCGGCGCCGCCGAGGATCGTGACGCGGGCGTCCGCCGGGTCGAGGCCCAGCAGCCCGGGATCGTCCGTGTTCTCGAAGAGGTAACGGGTTCTGGCGGTCTCCAGGCCGCGCACCAGGAGGCGCACGGCCCGCTGCGAGAGGCGCCCGACCGTGTCGGTTCGCGCCCCCAGAAAGCCGGAGCCCGTGAGCGCATAGACCCTGGGCCCGATCCCGGCGAGCGTGGCGGCGAAGCCCCCGACCAGGATGCTCTTCAGGGCGATGCAATGGACGAGGTCGGCCTTCTCGGCCTTGAGGATGGCGGCGAGCTGGCCTGCGGCATAGCCCGCCGCCATAGGGTTCAGGCTGCGCCGCTCCGCCTCGAGCGGGATCACCCTCGCCCCCGCGGCCTCGATGGCCCCCCGGTGGTCGCGCACCCGCGTGACCACGGCGACCGCGAGCCCCAGCTCGCGCGCGGCCCGGGCCATGGGCAGGAAGTGGGAGGCGAAGAACCAGTCCTCGGTGACGACGAAGACGAGCGTGCGGCCTTGAAGGTCGGGAAAAGGAGAGGCGGGCAAGGGACGATCCGGGTGAGACGGCTGCGCTCTTCTAACGCCCCAGGGCACGAGAAGGGAACTCCCCTTCGGCGACGCCCGTTGCCGTCGGTTCGCTCAACGGGAGGATTCTCATGGCGGATTGGCTGCCGACGCTTCTGGCGACCGTCGCCGGAATCCTGTCGACCTCGAGCTTCGTGCCGCAGGTGCTCAAAGCCTGGCGGGAGCGCGACACGGCCGCCATCTCCAAGCGCATGTACCTGGTCACCGTCACCGCCTTCGTGCTGTGGTCGGCTTACGGCTTCCTGATCGGGAGCTGGCCGCTCATCGTCTTCAACCTGCTGAGCCTTGCCTTGAGCGGCACCATCCTTGCGCTGAAGATCCGCAACGACCGCAGCGAGACCCGTGCCACGGCATCGCAGGGGGAACCCGAGGCCGCACGGTCCGGTTGACGTTCTGCTTCTTCACGCAAGGCTTCCCATGCTGCTGGAACCCAACGCCACCTCCGAGAACATCGTCGATCCGCGGGATGCGGCCGAGACGGCGGGACTTACCTACGTTTCGGACGAGGAACCCGGCATCCGGCGGAAAAAGTCCGGCAAGGGTTTCACCTACCTCAAGCCCGACGGCTCGAAGGTGACGGACAAGGCGACGCTGGATCGCATCAGGTCGCTTGCCATCCCGCCCGCCTACACGGATGTGTGGATCTGTGCGAAGGCCAACGGGCACATCCAGGCGACGGGGCGGGATGCCAAGGGCCGCAAGCAGTACCGCTACCATCCCGCCTTCCGCGAGGTTCGCGAGAGCACGAAATACGAGCACATGCTCGAATTCGCGAAAGGCCTGCCGGCGATCCGCAAGACCATCGACGAGCATATGAGCCTGCGCGGCCTGCCGCGCGAGAAGGTGCTCGCGACGGTGGTGCATCTGCTCGAGAACACCCTGATCCGCGTCGGCAATGCCGATTACGTGAAGCAGAACAGGAGCTACGGCCTCACCACCCTGCGCGATCCGCATGTGAAGGTCGAGGGCGGCGAGCTGCGCTTCCAGTTCAAGGGCAAGAGCGGCAAGACCTGGAAGCTGCAGGTGAAGGACCGGCGCATCGCCCGGATCGTGAAGGCCTGCCAGGACCTGCCGGGGCAGGACCTGTTCCAGTATCTCGACGAGAACGGCGAGCAGCAATCGATCACATCCGCCGACGTGAACGCCTACCTGAAGGAGATCACCGGCCGGGACATCACGGCCAAGGATTTCCGCACCTGGGCCGGAACGGTTCTCGCCGCGCTGGCGCTGGCGGAGTTCGAGGAGTTCGACAACCAGGCCAGGGCCAAGAAGAACATCCGCGCGGCCATCGAGAAGGTCGCAGGCCGCCTCGGCAACACGCCCAGCATCTGCCGCAAGTGCTACGTCCATCCCGAGGTCTTCTCCTCTTATCTGGACGGCGAGCTGCTCCTGGAGATCAAGGAGGAGATCGAAACCGAGCTGCGCGAGGATCTGCCCTCGCTGAAGCCGGAGGAGGCGGCGGTTCTCACCCTCCTCCAGGAACGCCTGTCCCGTGAGGTGAAGAAGCAGGAGGAGGCAAAGCCTGCCAAGCGCCGCCGCTCCCCATCGCGCAAGGCGCAGGCCAAGAGCCAGCCCGAGATTCGGGCCTGAAAGTTCAGCGTCATCCCGGACGTAGCGCAGCGCAGATCCGGGATCGCAGGACGAGTGCGGCTCTCTTAACTTCTCCGTGAGAGAGGGAGATCAAAGCTTCATCCTGCACGCGATCCCGGATCGCCTGCGCACCCGCCTATATCATAGGCAGAGGCTTGACCCCTGGCATCTCCCGTGGTCCATCGCAGCGGCGTGAACCGGGACTGTGTGAGATGAGCCGTTCGCTGAAGTCGATTGCTACCATTGCGGCGTTGCTGGCTGTTGCCTTTGCCGGTGGCGTTTCACACACCGCAGCTCAGAATGCTCCTCCAAGATCGTGGCCCGAGGTGAAGTGCGAGCGCTACGGGAAGGCTTGGGCTGATGCGCTCGCCCGGCGCGGCACGCGGGGCCTGGGCCGGGATTTCCTTGAGCGACATGAGGCCTTTCTGGCCTCGGGCTGCATGGCGAGGGCCGATGTCTGCCCGCGGTCCGCCGAGGAGCTGGAGGTGGCGAACATGATGGTCGTCGCCGCCATGAATGCAGGCACGGCGAGCACCTTCCCGCCCTTCGCCTGCCGCAAGTAGCCGCCGTCCGAACATTTCGACTGTTCCTCGCGTTAGGGTGTCGCTCCATCCGTTCAGCGAGGCTTCCATGCGAATCCACCATCTCAACTGCGGCTGCATGTGCCCGGTCGGAGGCAGGCTCTGGGACGGGGTGAGCCGCGGCCTGACCGGGCATCTGGTCTGCCACTGCCAGCTCATCGAGACCGACCGCCATGGCCTGGTGCTGGTGGATACGGGCATCGGCGCCCGAGATGTGGAAAACCCCTACGAGCGCCTGAGCCCGCTCTTCGTGCACGTCAACCGCATCCAGCTCGAGCACCGCTACACGGCCCTGGAGCAGGTGAAGGAACTCGGCTTCTCGCCGCGGGACGTGCGCCACATCGTGCTCACCCATCTCGACTTCGATCACGCCGGCGGGCTGGAGGACTTTCCCGAGGCGATCGTTCACGTGCTGCGCGCCGAGGTCGAAGAGGCGGAGGTGCGGCAGGGCTTCATCCATCGCCGCCGCTACAGACCGGAGCAATGGGACGGGGTGCGCGACTGGCGCTTCTACGATCCGACGGGCGAGCAATGGTTCGGCTTCGGCTCCGTGCGCGATCTTGACGGATTGCCGCCCGAAATCCTCATGATCCCGCTGCCCGGCCACACGATGGGCCATGCGGGCATCGCCATCGACACGCCGGAGGGCTGGCTGCTCAATGCGGGCGATGCCTATTTCCACCGGCACGAGATGGACGAGGATCCATCCTGCACGCCCGGGCTCCTCGCCTATCAGCGCATGATGGAGGAGGACCGCCCCTTACGCCTCCACAACCAGGAGCGGTTGCGGGCCCTCGCGAACGATCCTCACAGCCATGTGAGGATCTTCTGCAGCCATGATCCGGTGGAGCTCGAAGCGCTGCAGCGCCTGAGCGCCGGCTGGCGTCCGCTGCGCTCCGAATCGGGGCCCGGCGTCTACGCCTCCTGATCGCTGCACCCCTGGTCCCGGCCTGCGCCCGCCCTAAAAGCAGGCTGGGACGTCCAAGGGGAAGCGGTATGGAATTCGATGCCCTGATTCTCTCGCGCATCCAGTTCGCGTTCACAATCGCCTTTCACATCATCTTTCCCGCTTTCACCATCGGCCTTGCGAGTTGGCTCGCGGCGCTCGAGTTCAACTGGCTGCGCACCGGCAACCCGCTCTACCGCAACCTTTTCCGCTTCTGGGTCAAGGTCTTCGCCGTCTCCTTCGGCCTCGGCGTCGTGTCCGGCATCGTCATGAGCTACCAGTTCGGCACGAACTGGTCGCGGTTCTCGGAGTTCACGGGCAACGTTCTGGGGCCCGTCATCGCCTACGAGGTCATCACGGCGTTCTTTCTCGAGGCGGCGTTCCTCGGCATCATGCTGTTCGGATGGGAGAGGGTGGGCGACCGCCTGCATTTCTTCGCCACCTGCATGGTGGCGCTCGGCACGCTGATCTCGGCCTTCTGGATCCTCTCCGCCAATTCCTGGATGCAGACGCCGGACGGCTTCGCGATCGAGAACGGCAAGGCGGTGCCGGTCGACTGGTTCAAGATCGTGTTCAATCCATCCTTCCCGTTGCGCTATGCCCATATGGTGATGGGCTGCTACCTGACGACGGCCTTTGCGGTTGCCGGGATGTCCGCCTGGATGCTGCTGCGCCACCCGCACGATGCCCCGGAGGCGAAGCTTGCCGCCTCGCGGCGCTCGCTGTCCATGGCCCTGTGGTTCGCCACCATCTTCGTGCCCGTGCAGATCATCATCGGCGATCTCCATGGCCTCGGCGTGCTGAAGTATCAGCCGACGAAGCTCGCCGCGATTGAGGGCAACTGGGACCGCATGTCCAACATGCCCCTGCGCCTCTTCGCGATTCCCGACACGGAAGCGGAGACCAACCATTACGAGATCGGCATCCCGAAGATCGGAAGCTGGGTGCTGACCCATGCCTTCGACGGCGAGGTTCCGGGGCTCAAGGAGGTGCCGCCCGAGGATCGCCCGCCGGTCTGGCCCGTGTTCTTCTCCTTCCGCATCATGGTGGGGATCGGCTTCGCCATGCTCGGCATCGGCCTGTGGAGCCTCTATCTGCGCTGGAAGGGCACGCTGTTCACCAACCGGGCCTTTCTCACGGCGGCCATGATCATGACGCCCTCGGGCTTCGGCGCCGTGCTCTTCGGCTGGTTCACGGCCGAGATCGGCCGCCAGCCCTGGGTGGTCTACGGGCACCTGCGCACGGCCGATGCGGTTTCGCCCGTCTCGGCCGGTGCGGTCACGGCATCGCTGCTGACCTTCATCGTCGTCTATGCCTTCGTGTTCGGCTTCGGCTCCTACTACCTCGCCAAGCTCCTGCGGCGCGGGCCTGATCCGGTGGAGGACATCCGTGGCGACGATATCGGCAAGAAGCCGAAGCGCCCGTTCTCGGTGCCCGACGAGGGTCTCGACGGGCGACCCGGCCACAAAGCCTTGCCTGTGCGATAGGAGACGGCGCCATGTTCAGCTTCGGTACGGAATATGAGGGACTGGCCTTCTGGCTGCCGCTGATCTGGTCGGGCCTGATCGCGGTGGCGGTGGCCATGTACGTGATCGTCGACGGCTTCGATCTCGGCGTCGGCATCCTCTTCAAGGCCGCTCACAACGAGAACTGGCGCGACCGCATGATGTTTTCCGTCGCTCCCATCTGGGACGGCAACGAGACCTGGCTCATCCTCGGCGGCGGCGGCCTCTTCGCCGTATTCCATGTGGCCTATGCGGTTCTGATGCCGGCGCTCTACGTGCCGATCATCCTCATGCTGATCGCGCTCATCTTCCGCGGCGTGGCCTTCGAATTCCGCTTCAAGGCGGACCGCTCGAAATTCCTGTGGGACAACGCCTTTTTCTTCGGCTCGCTGCTGGCGACCTTCTTCCAGGGCATGGTGCTCGGCGCCTTCGTGCAGGGCTTCTCCAACGACGGGCGCCAGTTCACCGGCGGCACCTTCGATTTTCTCACGCCGTTCAGCGTGCTCACCGGCATCAGCCTGATCTTCGGCTATGCCCTTCTGGGTGCGACCTGGTGCGTGATGAAGACCACGGGCGAACTGGAGATCTGGGCGCGGCGCATGTCGGTGCGTTTCCTTCTGCTCACCATCGTGGCCATGGCGGCGGTGTCGCTGTGGGTGCCGTTCCTCGGGCGGGAGATCGAGACGCGCTGGTTCTCCTGGCCCAACGTCGCCTTCCTGGCGCCGATCCCGCTGGTCACGGCCTATGTGGCCTACAGGCTCTTGCGCGATCTGGAGGAGGGGCGTCACTACCGGCCGTTCTTCCTGGCCATCGCCCTGTTCCTGCTCGGCTATCTGGGGTTGGGCGTGAGCCTCTTTCCCTACAACGTGCCGCCGAACCTCACCATCTGGGACACGGCCAACACGGTCAGTTCGCAACTCTTCGCGCTCGTCGGCTTCGCCATCGTGCTGCCGATCACCTTCGCGTATACGGCCTACGCCTATTGGGTGTTCCGCGGCAAGGTGGCCGAGGAGATCCAGGGCGGCGGCTACGGATACCATTGATGCCGGAGAACGCACATCCCAGGCCGGAGCGGCGCTCCACGCGCCTGCTCTGGTTCGTCCTTCTCTACCTGGCGAGCCTCGCGGTTTTCGCGGGGCTCGTCTATGGCCTGAGGGGGCTCATTCCCCATTAGCGATAGGTGCCGATGAAGCCCTTGTCGGTGAGCACCACCCAGCGGGCGCCGCGGCGCTCGATGGCCTCCACCTTGCCGACGCCGGGCAGGATGCCGCCGGGCATGACCTCGTAGAGGCGGCGGTTGCGGCTCTCCACGAGGGCCGCGCCGTCATAGACCTCGCGCAGCACCCAGCCGTCGACGGGCTCGTTCCGGAGCGACTTGGGAGCCGGCGCCTCCTCGCGAACCGCAGCCTCGGTCGCCTGGACGGGCGCGGCCGGTGCAGGCGCCGGGGCGGGTGGGGCCGCGGGCTTGGTGCTGAGTGAGGCGAGGGTGGCCATGATCTGACCCTCCATCCGCTCCAGCCTCTCCTCGAGCGACGAGAGCTTCTTGCCGGGCTCTTGGAGACTGACGGCGAGGCGTTCGACCTTGTCGGCCAGCGTCGTCCGCTCCGAAGCGGAGGCGGTCGATGCGGTGTGCTCGACTTCCCGGTAGGCGGCGACCGTCTGCTTGAGGGCGTCGACATCGCTGCCGAGGCGGTCGAGGATCTCCCGGCTGCGGGCAGCCTCGGCCTCAAGCCTGCCGATCGCGTCGCGGCTGGCCAGGGTGCCGGTATAGGAGGCGGACCACCCCGCTCCCACGAGCAGCAGCGCAACCGCGGCCTGGGCCGCCAGCCTGGCGGAAGCCGCCCAGCGTCCGGCGGACGGGTTCGGTTCCATGGTCGGGGACGAGGCGGTGGCGGGTTTCGCCTCGCCTCTGGCGCTGCGAACGGCCTCCGCCAAGGCGGCGCTCGCAGCGGGATCGATCTGAACGGCTTGGGCTGGGGAGGCCTTGGCCTCGCCGGGCTCCTGGGGGCGCTTCGTGGATTCCATAATCCGACCTCAATTGTAGGTCAGAGACGATTAACCATAAAAGTTTACCAAACCGTTATTTCCGGTCCTACGTAGTTACGTTGCTCCCCTTCGAACAAAGGGGAAGAAAATTCTTTTCTGCCTTTGACGAGACTTTTTGTTGACATAGTTACAGTGGATAGGGTTACAAAAGGTGGCGTAACGGAAGGCGACACCTTAGGGGCACCTCGATACCCATAAGAGTAGTGCGACAGCAGGGCCTCCTGGCCTAACTATAACGAGATACTCTTGTGGGGCCAAAAGCCCGACATCGCGGCCATCGTCAGATGGCGAACATTGTGGTAAGGTATAACCTTGCGCAATGGTACCAACCAGCAGGCGCCGGGTTGCCGGCGTGCCGATGGAAAGACAACATGAAGCAGGCATCGAGACATCGGGAAGAAAGCACAGAGGTCCAAGACGCTCTGAAGTCGTGCTTTCCCTCCTTCACGGGGGTGGCGGTCTTTTCGGCCGTGGTGAACCTTCTTGCCCTCACAGGCTCCATCTACATGCTCCAGGTCTACGACCGGGTGCTGTCGAGCCGGAGCATTCCCACGCTCATCGGCCTGTCCCTGATCACGCTGGCGGCCTTCGCCCTCTCCGGCGGTCTCGACATGATCCGCAGCCGCATGCTGGCCCGAATCGGCGCTCGCTTCGACGAGCTGCTCTCCCACCGCGTGTTCGACCTCGTGGCCACGATGCCGCTGAAGGGCGCCAAGCAGGCCGAGAGCATGCAGCCGATCCGCGACCTCGACACGATCCGCGGCTTCCTCTCGAGCCTGGGCCCGACCGCGCTCTTCGACATGCCCTTCATGCCGATCTTCCTCATCGGCTGCTTCATGATCCATCCTGGCATCGGCGTGCTGTCCGTGGCCGGCGGCGTCGTCATCATTCTCTTGACGATCTACACGGACGCCAAGAGCAAGGGCCCCTCCTACGAGGTGACGAAGAGCGGCGCCGAGCGCCATGCCATCGCGGAGACCAGCCGCCGCAACGCCGAGGCCATCCGGGCCAACGGCATGCTGAGCTACCTCTCCAAGCGCTACGACGAGATCCATGTCCGCCACGTCAACGACGGCCTGATGGCCAGCGAGTCTTCGGCGGGCATCAGCGCCTTCGCCAAGGTCTTCCGCATGGTGCTCCAGTCCGCCGTGCTGGGCCTGGGCGCCTATTACGTGATCCAGGGTGAGATGTCGGGCGGCCTGATGATCGCCGGCTCGATCCTCATGTCCCGCGCGCTCGCTCCCATCGAAATCGCGGTGGCGCACTGGAAGGGCTTCACCGCCTCCCGCCAGGCCTATCGCCGCCTGCAGCACATCATGTCCCTGGTGCCTGCCCAGGGCCAGCGCATGCCGCTGCCCGCGCCGAAGGCCGTCCTGTCGGTCGAGGACATCTATGTGGGCGCTCCCGGCGCTTCGCTGCCGATCGTCCAGGCCGCCTCGCTGCAGCTCCGCGCCGGCCAGGGCCTCGGCCTCATCGGTCCCAGCGCCTCCGGCAAGTCGACCCTGGCCCGGGCCCTCGTCGGCGTGTGGCCGACCCTGCGCGGCGAGATCCGCCTCGACGGCGCCGCCCTCGACCAGTGGGAATCCGACGCGCTCGGCCGCCACATCGGCTACCTGCCTCAGGACGTGGAGCTGTTCGAGGGCACGGTCGCGGAGAACATCTCCCGCTTCCAGCCCGACGCGAAGCCGGAGGACGTCATCGCCGCGGCCCAGGCGGCCGGCGCGCACGAGCTCATCCTGAACCTGCCCGACGGCTACGACACCCGCCTCGGCGAGGGCGGGGCCTCCCTCTCGGGCGGCCAGCGCCAGCGCGTGGCGCTCGCCCGCGCCCTCTACGGCAACCCGTTCCTGGTCGTGCTCGACGAGCCGAATGCCAGCCTCGACGGCGCCGGCGACGAGGCCCTGAACCAGGCCATCCTGTCGGTCCGCAAGCGCGGCGGCATCGTGGTCGTGATCACGCACCGCCCGGCCGCTCTCGGTCAGGTCGATCAGGTCGCCATCATGGAAGAGGGCCGGATCAAGGCCATGGGCCCGCGGGACGAGGTCCTGCAATCCGTCATGAAGCGCAACGCGGCGCCGCCTCCGGCGCGCCCGCAGCAGGCGCCGGCCGCTCCCGCGGCCAACCTGCGAGAGGTCGGTTAAATGTTGGTCATTCAAGCTCCCGAAAAGAAGCCTTCCGTCCACCAGCGGATCCTGCGCCAGTCCGCGATCGGCGGCATGGCCATGATCGGCCTCTTCGGCGGAACCATCGGCCTGTGGGCGGCCACCTCGACGCTTTCCGGCGCGGTCGTCGCCGGCGGTCAGTTCGTGGTCGACACCAGCGTCAAGAAGGTCCAGCACTCGACCGGCGGCATCGTCGGCGAGCTGAAGGTGAAGGAGGGCGACCGCGTCGCACAGGGCGATCTCCTGATCCGCCTGGATGAGACGGTGACCCGGGCCAACCTTCAGGTGGTCGCCAAGCAGCTCGACGAGTATCTCGGCCGCCAGGCCCGTCTCGAGGCCGAGCGCGACGGTGCTCCCGATGTGCAGACCCCGCCGGAATTCGCCCACCGTCTCAACGAGCCGGCCGTGCAGAAGATCATGTCCTCCGAGCGAACCCTGTTCGTGGCGCGCCGCGCCTCGCGCGAGGCGCAGAAGGACCAGCTCAAGAAGCGCATCGCCCAGTCCCGCGACGAGATCGTGGGCCTGAGGGCGCAGCAGCAGGCCAAGGCCCGCGAGGCCGAGCTGATCGTGGACGAGCTCAAGGGCGTGCGCGACCTCTACCAGAGGAACCTGGTTCCGATCACGCGCCTCAACGCGCTCGAGCGCGATGCCGCCAGCATCGAAGGCCAGCGCGGCCAGCTCATCGCGTCGGTGGCCCAGGCCGAGAGCCGCATCGCCGAGACGGAGTTCCAGATCATCCAGATCGACGAGCAGACCCGCGCCGAGGCGGTGCAGGAGCTGCGCGAGATCCAGGCCAAGGTCGCGGAGTACACCGAGCGCCGCGTGGCGGCCGAGGATCAGCTCAAGCGCATCGACATCCGTGCGCCGAGCGACGGCTACGTGCACCAGCTCAACGTGCACACCATCGGCGGCGTGATCTCGCCCGCCGAGCCGGTGATGAACATCGTGCCCGTGAACGACAAGCTCGAGCTCGAGGCGAGGGTTCTCCCCAACGAGATCGACCAGGTGAAGATCGGCCAGAAGGCGACAGTGAAGGTCCATGCCTCCAACGCCCGCAACATGCCCGACCTGCACGGCACCGTGAGCCGCATCTCGGCCGACGTGTCCCGCGACCAGCAGACAGGCACCACCTTCTATACGATCCGCATCGAGCTGCCGCAGAACGAGCTCAAGAAGCTCGAGAACCTGCACCTGATCGCCGGCATGCAGGCGGAGGTCTTCGTCGAGGTGAACGAGCGCACCCCGCTCGAGTACTTCTTCAAGCCGATGCAGGAGCAGATCGCCCGCGCCTTCCGCGAGCACTGACCCTCCCGCCTTTCGAGTCCTGGAACCGCGGCCCGTGTCGACACCACGGGCCGCGGTTTTCGTTTCGGGAGCCCTCCGATCCTCCTCCCGTTCCGCTCAAGCCTGGAAAGTTCGGTCCGGGAGCCCATAACAGGGGCGAAGGCCGCATTCCCCTGCAGCCCTCCATCGAAGGCGAGGTCCAAGGGCTCGCCCGGAGCCCGCCCGGCCGCTCGATGCAGGTATCGACTTCTTGAGGAACTGAGTGCTTTGAGGATCATCTTCCGCTTTGGCGGCATCGCGATGCTCGTCGCGGCCATCGTCATCCTGGCCGTGCTGCCCTTTGCGACGTCCTTCGTGGAGCAATGGTCGCGCCGTGACGTCGAATTGCGGTCCCGCCTCGTGTTCAACTCCGTGCGCGACCAGGTCAGCGGCTTGCTGGCCCGCAACGACACCCAGCAGATTGCAACCCTGTTCGAGCGCATCGCCTCCGACGAGCGCGTCCTGGCCATCGGCTTTTGCGATGGGCAGGAACTGCGCTTTCCCTCCCGCAACATGCCTCCCTCCTTCTCCTGCACGGAGGCGTCGCGGTCCGATGCGGAGAGCTTCTCGACCGTGCGGAACCAGGACCACAACGTGCTGGTCAGCTCGTTTCCCCTGAATGCAGGCGGCCGGGCAGGGCACCTCGTGGTGCTTCATGACCTCAGCTATGCCGACCAGAGGGGCGGGGAGGCGCGCAACTATCTCTTCCTGGCCCTCGCCGGCGTCGCCTTCGGGGCTGCGGCCCTGGCCGCCATGATCGCCGCCATCATCATGAGGCGCTGGCTGGCCTCCATCCGCCAGGCGCTCGAGAACGCCCGGGCGGGGGGCGCCCAGCCGCCGGTCGAGGAGAACATCATCCCCCTCGGCCAGGAGATCCGCGACGTCCTGCAGGAGCTGGAGGCCTCGCGCCGCACCATCGATGCCGCCCATACCGACTGGAGCCCCGACACCTTGCGGGCAGCCCTGGCCAACGAGCTGTCGGGCTCGGAGGTGATCGTGGTCTCGAACCGCGAGCCCTATATCCACAACAGAACCGAGGACGGCCGAATCAGCCTGCAGATCCCCGCGAGCGGTCTCGTCTCGGCCCTGGAGCCGGTGGTGCGCGCCTGCGGCGGCACCTGGGTCGCCCATGGCAGCGGCAGCGCGGACCGGGAGACGGTCGATGCCGGCGACCGGGTGCCCGTGCCGCCGAACAACCCCTCCTACACCCTGCGCCGGGTCTGGCTCTCGGAGGAGGAGCAGGACGGCTATTATTACGGGGCGGCGAACGAGGGACTCTGGCCGCTCTGCCACATCGCCTTCGTGCGGCCGATCTTCCGCGAGAGCGACTGGCAGTTCTACCGGTCCGTGAACGAGAAGTTCGCCGAGGCCATCGTTGCCGAGGCCAAGCGCGAGGATCCGATCATCCTGGTGCAGGACTACCATTTCGCCCTGCTGCCCCGCATGATCCGGGACCGGCTGCCCCAGGCGACCATCGTCACCTTCTGGCATATTCCCTGGCCCAATGCGGAGACCTTCGGCATCTGCCCCTGGCGCGAGGAGATCATCGACGGGCTGCTGGGCTCCTCGATCCTGGGCTTCCATACCCAGGCCCATTGCAACAACTTCCTCGATTCGGTGGATTCCTACGTGGAAAGCCGCATCGACCGGGAGAAGGATTCGGTGATCTTCGGCGGCGAGGAGACCCTGATCCGGCCTTATCCGATCTCCATCGAATGGCCGCCGACGGCGCTGGAGGGGCAGAGGCCGGTGGAGGAATGCCGCCGGATCGTGCGCGAGCGCCTCGGCCTTCCCCCTGACATGCGCATCGGCGTCGGCATCGAGCGGTTCGACTATACCAAGGGCATCCTCGACCGCATGCAGGCCATCGACGTCCTGCTGGCCGAGCACCCCGAATGGCACGGGAACTTCGCCTTCGTCCAGGTTGCAGCCCCGACCCGCAGCAAGCTCCAGAACTACCGCCAGCTCCAGGAGGAGGCGGAGGCGCTCGCCCGCGAGATTAACGAGCGGCATGGGGGAGACGGGTACGAGCCCATCAAGCTCCTCATCCGCCACCACGAGCCCGACGAGGTGTTCGAACTCTTCCGCGCCGCGGACCTGTGCATCGTGTCCAGCCTGCATGACGGCATGAACCTCGTCGCCAAGGAGTTCGTGGCCGCCCGCGACGACGAGCAGGGCGTGCTCATCCTCTCGGCCTTCGCCGGGGCTTCCCGCGAATTGTCGGAGGCGCTGATCGTCAATCCATACAACGCCCATGCCATGGGCGAGGCGATCAACCGGGCGCTCACCATGCCGCAGCCGGAGCAGCGCGAGCGGATGCGGCTGATGCGCGACCAGGTGAAGGAGCGCAACGTCTACCGCTGGGCCGGCCAGATGCTGCTGGCCGCCTCCCGCCTGCGCAAGCAGCAGCGGATCCGGCGGCTCATCGCCAAGGGGCGCCGCCGGGCGCCTGCCAATGCGTGACGCTCATGCAGGACGACAAGGCCGATGCCTGACATGAACGAGAACTATGCCCTCTTCCTCGATTTCGACGGGACCCTCGTCGACATCGTCGAGCGCCCCGACGCGGTTGCCGTGGAGCCGGAACTGCCGCGCATCCTGACCCGGCTCAAGGAGCGGCTCGGCGGTGCGCTCGCCATCATCAGCGGACGCCCGGTCGCCTTTCTCGACGGACGCTTCGCGCCGCACCGGTTCGACATGGCAGGCCTCCATGGGCTCGAGCACCGCATCGCGGGGCGGCTGTCCATGTGCGATCCGGAGGAGCATCCGGCCCTGCGCGAGACGGTCGCGCGCCTGAACCGGATCGTGGCCGACAAGGACGGGGTCCTGATCGAGGACAAGGGCTGCTCGGTCGCCATCCACTGGCGGCTTGCCCCGCACGAGAAGGACTTTGCCCTCGCCACCGCCCGGGCTGCCGTCGAGGCCCTGGGCGACAATTACCGGATCCAGTACGGCAAGGCCGTGGCGGAGATCCTGCCCTCGGCCGCCGGCAAGGGAAAGGTGATCGAGCGCTTTCTCGAAGAGTCGCCCTACCGGGGCCGGCATCCGATCTTCGTCGGGGACGACTTGACCGACGAAAACGGCTTCAAGACCGTGAATGCCCATGGCGGCCTCTCCGTGCGAATCGGCCCGGGCGAGACCGTGGCCAAGGTGCGCCTTGGAACGCCTGCGGACTTGCGACATTGCCTGTCCACATGGGCGCTCGAAGGTTCTCTTCCTTTTAGAGGGGATGATTGTTGACATGAGTTCGTTGGACCTCGCCGTCATCGGCAATTGCATGATCTCGGCCCTGGTGGATCGCCGCGCGCAGATCGTCTGGAGCTGCTTCCCCCGCTTCGACGGCGACCCGGTCTTCTCGGCCCTGCTCGACTGCCCGGAAGGGCAGAGCGATGCGGACCAGAAGGGCGTGTTCGCCATCGACATGGCGGGCATGGTCAGCTGCGAGCAGAGCTACCTTCAGAACACGGCCGTTCTCGTCTCGCGCCTGACGGATTCCTTCGGCAACATCGTCGAGATCACGGATTTTGCCCCGCGCTTCAAGCATTTCGACCGCACCTTCCGCCCGCCGATGCTCGTGCGCCGGGTCCAGCCGGTGAAGGGGCGTCCACGCATCCGCCTCCGTCTGCGCCCCCATTTCGACTGGGGCAATTGTCCGCCCGGCCGCACGCGCGGCAGCAACCATCTGCGCTTCGTCGGGCCGGACTACTCCCTGCGCCTCACCACGGACGCGCCGATCTCCTACGTTCAGGACGAGCGCTTCTTCGTGGTGGACCGGCCGATGTCCTTCTTCTTCGGCGAGGACGAGCCCCTGCGCTCGGAGGCCGACACCACCGCCCGCGCCTTCCTCGACAGCACGGTGGATTTCTGGCGCGACTGGGTGCGCTCGCTCTCCATCCCCTTCGACTGGCAGGAGGCGGTGATCCGCGCCGCCATCACGCTCAAGCTCTGCAACTTCGAGGAGACGGGCGCCATCGTTGCGGCGCTCACCACTTCCGTGCCGGAGGCGCCGCACACCCAGCGCAACTGGGACTACCGCTATTGCTGGCTGCGGGATGCCTATTTCGTGATCCAGGCGCTGAACCGCCTCGGCACCACGAAGACGATGGAGGAATACCTCACCTACATCACCAACATCGTCGACGACATGGATTCCAACCCTGACCAGAAGGACATGCCGCCGCTCTTCAGCATCACGCGCTCGCCGGATCTGGAGGAGCGCGAGGCGACGGCGCTGGCAGGCTATCGCGGCATGGGGCCCGTGCGCGTGGGCAATGCGGCCTACACGCAGATCCAGAACGATGCCTATGGCAGCGTGGTTCTGGCCTCCGTCCACGCCTTCCTCGACAAGCGGCTCATCCGCACCGGCAACCGGGCCCTGTTCGAGCATCTGGAAAAGCTGGGCGAAAGGGCGGTCGAGGTGTTCGACAAGCCCGATGCCGGCCCGTGGGAGCTGCGCACCAAGGCGGCCGTGCACACCTTTCCGAGCGTGATGTGCTGGGCGGCCTGCGACCGGCTCGTCAAGATCGCCGAAGCGATGGGACGCGAGGACCGGGCCGCCTATTGGCGCGAGAATGCCGAGCGCATGCACCAGGTCATCAACGAGCGCGCCTTCAACCCCAAGACGGGAACCTTCGTCTCCTCGTTCGACGGCGAGCACCTCGATGCGACGCTCCTCCTCCTGGCGGAGCTCGATTTCGTGAAGGCGGACGATCCGCGCTTCGTCGCCACCGTGGAGGCTGTGGGCAAGACCCTGCGGCGTGGCGACTTGCTGCTGCGTTATGATGTGGAAGACGATTTCGGGCGCATGCACACGGCTTTCATGATTTGCGGCTTCTGGTACGTGGATGCGCTGTGGGCCATCGGGCGCAAGGAGGAGGCGAGGGAGCTGTTCGAGCACATCCTGAGCCTGCGCAACTCCTTCGGGCTCTTCTCTGAGGATGCGGACTTCACCACCGGCGAGCTGTGGGGCAACTTCCCCCAGACCTACTCCATGGTGGGTCTCATCAACTCGGCGGTGCGCCTGAGCCGGAGCTGGGAGGAGGCGTTCTGACCGGAAGGATCGGGCGCCGGAGGCAAGAAGGACGATAGGCTTCGATGTTCGCATTTCCCGTTCTGCTCGGCGATATCGGCGGCACCAATGCCCGCTTCGCCGTCCTGCCGGCGCCCGGCGATCCCGTTCAGCTCCTCCCGCGCGCCCTGACGGCGCAGACGCCGGACCCGGTCGGCGCCATCCGGATTGCGCTCGAAGCCTATGCGGGGCCTGCCCCCCGCTCCGCCATCATTGCGGTCGCCACCCGGGTGGATGCGCCGGCGATCCGCCTCACGAATGCCCATTGGGTGATCGATGCGCAGGCCATCGGCCGGGCGCTCGGGCTCGAGCGCGTGACCCTCGTCAACGACTACACGCCGGTTGCCGCATCCGTGACGGTGCTCGACGAGGCGAAGGGCGACCTCGCGCCGCTCGGCGCCTTCGCGCCGGCCCGGTCCGGCCCGCGGGTGGTGCTCGGGCCCGGCACGGGCCTGGGCGCCGGCGCCCTCGTGCCGGTGGAGGACCGCTTCGCGATCCTTGCGACCGAGGCGGGGCATATGGAATTCGGGCCGACCACCGACGAGGAAACCGCCCTCTGGCCCCATCTGGAGCGGGTCGGCGGGCGGGTGTCGGGCGAGGTCGTGCTCTCAGGTCCGGGCCTTTTCCGCATCGCCAGGGCCTTGGCCGCCCATCGGGGCGTGGAATGCCCCTTCGCCATGCCCAACGATGTGCTGGCCGCCGCCCGCGAGGACGACGATCTCGCCAAGGATACGCTGGCGCTCTTCGCCCGCTTCCTCGGGCGCTTCGCCGGCGACCTGGCGCTCACCTTCGAAGCCTCCGGCGGCGTGTTCATCGCAGGGGGCATCGCGCCGCGGATGATCGACATCCTTCAGGCCGGCCCGTTCCGGGAGGCCTTCGACCGGAAGGCGCCGCACGATGCCTGGGCGAGCCGGGTGCCGGTCTATGCCATCGTCAACCCGGAGCCGGCCCTGCAGGGGCTGGCCGCCATCGTCACGAATCCCGGGCGCTTCGTCTTTCAATCGCAGGGGTGGCAGGCGACCTGAGCTGCCCTGCCCGAGCGCTTCGCACCCCGAATCCGGTGACGAGTGATGAGAACAGAACAGATTGCGCTTTCGCCCCTCGCACCCGGCGCCGACCTCTCCCTGACGGTGCAGCGCTTCGGCCGGGAGGGCGCCCGCCCCCGCATCTATGTCCAGGCCTCGCTCCACGCCGACGAGATCCCGGGCATGATTGCCGCCCATCACCTGCGCGAGCGCCTCACGGCCCTCGAGGCGGAGGGGCGGATCAGGGGCGAGATCGTGCTCGTGCCCTCCGCCAATCCCATCGGCCTTGGCCAAAGGGTGCTGGGCGACCATATCGGCCGCTTCAACCTGTCTGATGGGATCAACTTCAACCGGGGCTATCCCGACTTCGTGCCGAAGGTGGCCGAGCGGATCGACGGCAAGTTGACCGGCAACGGGGAAGCGAATGTCCGCCTCGTCCGCGAGGCCTTGCGGGCGGAACTCGAAGTGTGGGAGCCGTCCAACCCGGCCGAGACGATGAAGAAGGCCCTGCTCGGCCTCGCCCTGGAGGCGGACATCGTCCTCGACATGCATTGCGACGCGGAGGCGGTGGTGCACCTCTACACCCACACCCGCTCCGAGGAGGCATTCGCCCCGCTCTCCGCCCTCATCGGCGCCCATGCCTACCTGCTCGCCGACGTGTCGGGCGACGAGCCTTTCGACGAGGCCTGCAGTCGCCCTTGGGCGGAACTCGCCGACCGCTTCCCGGATCACCCGATCCCCTTCGGCTGCCACTCGACCACCCTGGAGTTCCGGGGCGAGCGGGACGTGAGCCACGAGACGGCCCGGGCCGATGCGGCGGCCATCGTCAGTTTCCTGATCCTGCGCGGCGCCATTGCGGGCGAGACGCCGCGGGTGCCGGAGGCCCTCTGCCGGGCAACGCCGCTGGCTGCCTCCGAGCCTGTTCCGGCGCCGGCCTCAGGGATCCTGGTCTTCAAGGCCGAGGTGGGAGCGCGCGTGAAAGCCGGTGACGTGATCGCCGACATCGTCGATCCCATGACGGGCTTCACCACCGAGGCCAAGGCCCCCTGCGACGGCGTGATGTTCGCCCGCATCGCCGGGCGCTTCGTGACGAGGGGCATGCGCATTGCCAAGGTCGCCGGCACTCAGTCCAAGCGCACGGGGAAGCTGCTCAGCGCCTGAAACAAGAAAGGCCGCCCCGAGGGGCGGCCTTTCCATTGTCGGTTCCACGGCCCCGAAGAGCCGCCCTTAAAGGTGCGTTACGCACAAATCTCGGCAGAGGCCAAGATCCAGGTCGCGGCAACCGGGGAACGTAGGGTATGACAATGAGACACTGGATCACCTCCTTTCGCTGTTGACGGGAAAGCCCCATATGGGGTGAGAAGAGCCCAGCGGAAGGGCGGGGCGCTGCGGCGTTCTGTCCCCACCTTCGTTCCCAGAGAATTTTGATAGCCATGACCGATCTTCCGGCCCCCGTGGGCCGCCGCCGAACCTTTGCGATCATCTCCCACCCGGACGCGGGCAAGACCACGCTCACCGAAAAGCTGCTGCTGTTCGGGGGCGCGATCCAGCTCGCCGGCGAGGTGAAGGCGAAGAAGAACCGCGTCTCGACCCGCTCCGACTGGATGGGCATCGAGAAGGAGCGCGGCATCTCGGTGGTGACCTCGGTCATGACCTTCGAGTATGGCGGCTGCGTCTTCAACCTGCTCGACACGCCGGGCCACGAGGACTTTTCCGAGGACACCTACCGCACGCTGACCGCCGTCGATTCCGCCATCATGGTGATCGACGCGGCCAAGGGCATCGAGGCGCGCACCCGCAAGCTCTTCGAGGTGTGCCGCATGCGCGACATCCCGATCGTCACCTTCATCAACAAGATGGACCGCGAGGCGCGCAACCCCTTCGACCTGCTCGACGAGATCGAGAAGACGCTCGCTCTCGACACGGCTCCCGTCACCTGGCCGATCAGCCAGGGCAAGGGCTTCGCCGGCACCTTCGACCTGCGCCGCAACCAGGTGCGTCGCATCGATACGGACGACGCGCTGATGGAGGTCTCAGGCCCCGACGATCCGAAGCTGTTGAACCTGCTGCCGCCGGAAGAGGTGGAGGCCTGGCAGGAGGAGGTCTTCCTCGCGCAGGAAGCCTGCAAGCCCTTCGACCTCAAGGCCTTCCGCGAGGGGCATCTCACGCCCGTGTTCTTCGGCAGCGCTTTGCGCAATTTCGGTGTGCGCGACCTCATCGATGCGCTTGCCGAACATGCGCCGCCGCCGCGCGGCCAGGAGGCGGACAAGCGCCTCGTGGAGGCGGGCGAGAGCCGCATGACCGGCTTCGTGTTCAAGATCCAGGCCAACATGGATCCGAACCACCGCGACCGCATCGCCTTCATGCGCATCTGCTCCGGCAGGCTCCAGCGCGGCATGAAGGTGAAGCTCGTGCGCACCGGCAAGCCCATGAGCCTCAACACGCCGCAATTTTTCTTCGCGCAGGACCGCGCCATCGCGGACGAAGCCTGGGCCGGCGACGTGGTCGGCATCCCGAACCACGGGACGCTGCGCATCGGCGACACGCTCACCGAGGGCGAGGACATCGTCTTTCGCGGCGTGCCGAGCTTCGCGCCGGAGATCCTGCGCCGCATCAAGCTGCAGGATGCCATGAAGGCGAAGAAGCTGCGCGAGGCGTTGCAGCAGATGGCCGAGGAGGGCGTGGTGCAGCTCTTCGTGCCGCAGGACGGGTCCGGCGCCATCGTCGGCGTCGTCGGCGCGCTGCAGCTCGACGTGCTGAAGGAGCGCCTGGGAGCCGAATACGGCCTGCCGATCGACTACGAGCCGACGCGCTTCTCCATCTGCCGCTGGATCACGGCGGACGACCCGCGGGAGCTCGACAAGTTCATCGAGAGCCACCTGTCGTCCATGGCGCGCGATCTCGACGAGGCCCCGGTGTTCATGGCGCCCAACCAGTTCAACCTTCAATACGAGATGGACCGCTACAAGGCGATCCGATTCTCGGACGTGAAGGATTACCAGAAGAAGGCGGCCTGACGGCTGCCTTTCCTGTTACGTGCGCAGCTGGCTGAGCGGCAGGTCGATGCGCACCTGCAGGCCCTCCGGCTGCCAGTCGTAAGCGATGGCGCCGCCGAGCTGATCCGTCACGCTTCGGCGCGCGAGCTTCGAGCCGAAGCCCTCCGCGGCCGGCGCACCGGCGACGGCGGGGCCGTTTTCCTCCCGCCACAGCAATGTCAGCATCGCACCCTGCATCCAGGTGATCGCCAGGCGGCCCTCGGCAACCGATAGGGCGCCGTATTTCGAGGCATTGGTGGCGAGCTCGTGCAGCACCAGGGTCAGAACCGTCGCTGCCTTCGCGCCGATGCGCACCGGCGGGCCGTCGAGCGTCATCTGCGGAGGCCCATCCTGGATGATGTGGGGCGCCAGGATCGCCTGAACGATCTCCTCGATCGAGGTCTCGCCGTCGGCCGGCTCGCTGCCGGTGATGGCGGGGCGGATGAGCTCGTGCGCCCGCGCCAGGGCCTCGATGCGCCCGCGCAGGGCCGCAGCCATCTCCTTCGGCGTCTGGGCCGTGCGCGCGGTGAGCGCGATCATGCCGCTCGTCATGGCAAAGAGGTTTTTGACCCGGTGGTTGAGCTCCTGCACCAGGAGCTGTCGGACCTCCTCGCCACGGCGGCGCTCGGTGATGTCGACAACGGTGCCGAGAAGGCGGGCGGGCTTCAGCTCGCCGTCCACGATCTCGTACAGCATGCGCCCGCGGCTGAGGATCCAGCGGATCTCCCCGTCCGGGCGGATGATCCGGTGCTCGAGTTGGAGTTGTCCTCCCGAGCGTGGTTCGCTCAGGGCGCCAATGCTGCTGACGACGTGCTCGCGATCCTCCGGATGTATGGCCGAGTACCAGAACTCGTAGGTTGCAGGCTCGTCCTTCGCCAGGCCGAAGATCTCCTTCTGCCGGTCCGACCAGAAGGTTTCCCCGCTTTGGGCGTTCCACTCCCACAGGCCCATCTCCGTCGCCTCGACGGCGAGCGCCAGGCGCTCGTTGTGGAGCGTTACCTCCCGGGCCTTGATCTCGGCCTCGCTGCGGGCCTTGACCCGCTCGGTCACATGAGCCGCGAGGGTCAGGATGCCATTGATCCGATCGTCGCCATCGCGAACCGGCAGCAGCTTGATGTCCCAATAGGTGGTCGTGCCGGGCGTCAGGACGAGAGGATAATCCTTCAGCTCCTGAGGCTCGCCGGTCTGAAAGGTTTTTTCGCGCGCATCCTGAAGCTCGGGGGTGTAGCGGTCACCCATGACCTCGGAGACGGTTCGCCCGATCAGGTCCTCGTCCGGAACGGACAGGGCCGACCGGAACAGGCGGTTGGCGAAGGCGAAGCGCTGCTGGGCTCCCAAGGTGACGGCAATGGCCAGCGGCACCTTCTCGAGAAGCTCGGACAGAGCCTCCCGGCTGAACCCCCCTTCTGCTCCCTGGAAGCGGATCTCGTTGAGTCCATAAGCCCAGGATTGATAAGGACTCACGCTTGCATCCTTTTCGAATGAGCCATCGGCGGGAAGCGGCCGGGGCTGAATCATATGTCAGATGTAATATTATTCTAGAGAGTCAGCTCGCTTTTTCCAAATCCGCGCCCATCCCCGCGCCGGATCGTGCCTTCTCAGGGAAGAGCGCCTGCACCCGGCCGATATCCTCCAGCGCCGGGAGGCTCGCCTCGTTGCCGAGGTGCTGGATGGCATGGGAGGATGCGGCCCGGGCGAAGATGAAGTGCTCGCGCCACGGAAGCTCCGGCCGGGCCATGGCGGAATAGACATAGGCGCCATGGAAGATGTCGCCGGCCCCGTTCGTGTCCACCACCTTCTCGGCCGGAACGTCGAGCGCGGGCATGACGCCGTTCGTGCCGGTCTCGTCATACCAGACGAGGCCCCGCTCGCCCAAGGTCACGCCGCCGATCCTGCAGCCGCGGCTCTTGAGGTAGTCCAGCATTCCGGCCGGCGACAGGTTCATCTGCTCGCAGAGACGCTCGGCCACGATGGCGACATCGATGAACTCCAGAAGCTCATGGGTGTTGGAGCGCAGGCCGCCGCCGTCGAGGGAGGTGAGGATGCCGGCCTCGCGGCAGGCCTTGGCGTAGTGCATGGCCGCATCCGCCTGGTGGCCGTCGAGGTGCAAGGCCTTGCAGCCCTGGAGGTTCAGCGGCGGGACGGGGTGGAGGTAATGGTCGTCGCGGCAGCGGACGATGGCGCGCTTGCCGCCCCGCGGCATGATGAAGGACAGGGAGGATTCGTGGACTTTCCGATGATGAACGGAAATGCCGTACTTCGCCGCCATGTCGATGAACATGCGGCCGAGCCAGTCGTCCGCGATCGAGGTGAGGAGGTCCGGCGCGATCCCGAGCTTGGCGCAGGCGAAGGCGGCCGTCACCGCATTGCCGCCGAACGAGATTGCGTAATCCCGCGCGACGGTCTTCTCGTCGCCGGTGGGGAGCTCGTCCGCCAGGAAGGTCACGTCGATATAGGTCTGTCCGACAAAGAGGGCGTGCATTGCTGGAAAAGGGTCCTGGATGCGGGGTGGTCACAGGAGTCTTGGACGAGCGGGGGCGAATAGGCAAGCCTGACGGTTCGCCGGACTCAGCTCCTGTTCAGCGTCGCGGCGAGGCGTGCCGCCGTCAGGGCGGCATCCAGGTCCGTTGCGATGAATTCGACGGGGGCCGCCAGCTCCCTCCGGAACGCGCTCGCAAGCAGCGGGTGAAGGCGGGCGCTGCCGCCCACCAGGGCAACAGGCCGGGGGCCGAGCCGCTTGATGAGGCAATTGGCGAGGCGGGCCAATTCCTCGCCGGCCTCGCGAAGGATGCGCAGCGCCGTCGGGTCGCCCGCCTGTGCCGCTTCGCCCACGGCACGGGCGAGCGAGCCGATCCTGCCCCGGTCGCCGCCATAGACGAAGGAGCGCACCGTGCTCCATTCTGTGCCGCCGAGCGCCCGCGCGAGGCAGGTGCCCAAGGTGGTGGTCCAGCCCTCGCCGGGGTTTTCCTCCTCCGCGCGCAAGATGGCCTTCAAGGCCTCGCGGGCGATCCAGAAGCCGGAACCCGCATCGTCGATGAGGTTGCCGCGACCGCCGACCCGGATCACCTCCTTCGTCTCCGACAGGTAGTAGCCGATGGACCCGGTGCCGCTATAGACCAGGATGCCCTCGCCGAGGGCGAAATAGGACAGGTAGGCGATCCACATGTCCTCGGCGACGAAGACCCTGTCGGGGGAGAGCTCGAAGGTTTCCGCGAACAGGGCGCGCATGGTGGCTTCCGGCGGCGTGTCGCGGGTGAGGCCGGTGATGCCGGCGATGATGCCTGCGGGCCGGCCGGCCTTCATCACGGCCTGGGCCATGTCGAGGACGATCTGCCGGGCGCGCTCCTCGGCGGCGGCGGAGAAGAGATGGCCGGTGAGGGGAGCGGCGGAGCCTTCGGCGACGCAGCGGCCGCTCTCGTCCGCCAGCCGCCAGCGCGTGGCGGTTCCGCCCGCGTCGATGCCAAGCCCCAGCCCCATGATTCTTCGCCTTTTCCGTCAGCCCGTCGATGGGCCGACCGTGCTATGCTTCTTTCGCGAAGTCTGCCAGGGCCTTGCGCAGATTGCCACCGTTTCGCTCGAGCGCGCCCTGCGCCTCGGACGGGCTGGCGCCCATGGCGATGAGCACGGCGGTCTTCAGGTCGCCGCCGGCCTCGAGGATCGCATCCGTTGCGGTGGCCTCGTCGCAATCGGTGATCTGCATGACCATGATTTCGCTGCGCCGGCGCAGCTTGGCGTTCGTCGCCCGCATGTTGACCATCAGGCCGCGATAGACCCGGTCCATGCGCACCATGATGAGGGTCGAGAGCAGGTTGAGGATCACCTTCTGCGCCGTGCCCGCCTTCATGCGCGTCGAGCCGGCGATCACCTCCTCGCCGGTATCGGCCAGAATGGGGTGGGAGCAGGCCGCGAGCAGGTCCGTGTCGGGATTGTTGGCGATGCCGATGGTCTGGGCACCGCGCGACGCCGCTTCCTTCAGGGCGGCGATGGTGAAGGGCGTCCGGCCGCTCGCCGCCACGCCGATCACCACGTCGTCGGGGCCGATGCCGTTGTGGCGAATGCCGGCGATGCCGTCCTCCACCGAATCCTCGGCATTCTCCACCGCCTGCATGATGGCGCCCTTGCCGCCGGCGATGAGATAGACCAGCCTGTCCTCCGGCCAGTTGAAGGTCGGCGGCAGCTCGGTGCCGTCCTGAACCCCGATGCGGCCCGAGGTGCCGGCCCCCGCATAGACGAGGCGCCCGCCCCGGCGCAGGCGCAGGACCGCCTCCTCCGCCGCCGCGGCGATGGCGGGCAGGGCGGGTCTGACGGCGGCGACTGCGGAGAGTTGGCCCTCATAGAAGGCTGCAAGGACGTCGAGGCTTGGCCAGGTGTCCAGGTCCTGGTAGCGGGGGCTGAAATGTTCTGTCGCCATCATACCAACTTTCTTGCGTACCAATATAGGACCAGTTTCTGGCTGCAACAAAGGTCTGCGTCCGCCAGCCAACTCCGTCCGCCGACCTGCCTTTAAGTTGCTGAAAGTCGCCCGTGCTGGTCGAACAACGCGACCGCCCGCTCGCCCGTTGCGCGGCGCAGGTTCAGGATCCCGCTGTCCTTGTGCCGGCTCGGGTGCACGCGGTTGGTCAGCAGCGACCAGGCGAGCCCGCGCTCGAAATCGATCCACAAACCGGTGCCCGTGAACCCCGTATGGCCGATGGTCTCGGGAGAACAGGCATCGCCTCCATGCCAGCCGGGATAGAACCCCTCCCAGCCCACCGTGCGTTTCTCCGACTCGCGCGTGCGGATGGCCCTGATCGACTCGGGCGACAGGGCGGAGCCGTCGAGGAGCGAGAGGGCGAAGTCGAGCACGCCGTCGATGGTGCCGAACAGGCCCGCATGGCCCGAGGCGCCGCCGAGCGCAAAGGCGTTCTCGTCATGCACCTCGCCGCGGACGATGCGACCGCGCCATGTGTCCTTCTCCGTTGCCGCGCACAGCTTCGGGTCCGGCCGGAACGAGAAGCGCTCGGGCAGGGGCTGGTCGATCAGCGCCTGTCCGGTGATGCGCTCGATGGCGATGCCAAGGAGCATGAAGTTGATGTCGGAATAGACCGGAGGCCCCGGCTGCCAGACGCGCTGCAGGATGAAGGCGCGCAGGGTGCCGGGATCCTGCCCATAGGTGTAGAGCGGCTCGACCGCCGGCAGATGCGTGTTGTGCGCGAGGCATTGACGGAAGGTGAGTCGCCGCTCGGCCGCGTTCAAGTCGTACTGGCGTAGGTCCGGGATGACGGTCACGAGGGGATCGTCAAGCGCAATCCTGCCTGCCTCGACGAAGTGCAGGATGCGCGCGGTCGTGAAGATGACCTTGGTCAGCGAGGCGAGGTCGAACCATGTTTCACGGGAAACAAGTTCGTGCACCGGCTCGATCTGGGCATGGCCCGCCCAATGCACGGCGCGCTCGCCGTTTGCCGTAACGACGCCGAGAACGGCACAGGGGATGTTGCCGCTGTCGATAGCGGCGGCGGCCGGCGCGAAGGCCTGCTCGATCATGGTAGCGGGCGTCATGACGGTCACGCGGCCCGGTGCAGCTCGCCCCCGGGCATGGGATGGGGCACGCCCGTCGTCGTCGGAAGGCTCAGGGGAAGCCCGAGCGTCGATCGCACGGCGAGGTAGCCGAAGGCCTGCGCCTCCAGGAAGTCGCCGTCCCAGCCCACGGCCTCCACCGGATCGACGGCGACGCGCAGCTCCTCTTGCAGGCGCCGCATGAAATGCCCGTTGCGCCGCCCGCCGCCGGTCACGAGCCAGCGCTGCGGCGCCCGGGGAACATGGCGCAGAGACGCAACGACGGATCGCACGGTGAATTCCGCGAGCGTCGCCGCGCCGTCGGCGTCGGAGAGGGCTTCCACACTCTTGGCGCGGGCGTGAAAATCCTGGCGATCGAGCGACTTCGGCGCGGGACGGTCGAAATAGGGATTGGTCATGAACTCTCTTACGAGGCTCTCGTCCGCCTTGCCCGATGCCGCCAATTGTCCGTTCTGGTCGAAGCTCAAGCCCCGGCGGCGGAGCACGAAATCATCGAGCAGGGCGCTGGCCGGGCCGGTGTCGAAGGCGATCACCACGTCGCCGTCGATATAGGTGACGTTCCCGACCCCGCCGAGATTGAGGATCATGACTGGCTGCGCGAGGCGGCTTGCAAGCGCCCGGTGATAGAGCGGTACGAAAGGAGCGCCTTCGCCCCCCGAGGCCACGTCCGCATGGCGGAAGCGGTCCACCGTGTCGATGCCGAGATCCTGCGCCACCTGCGCACCGATGCCGAGCTGTCGGGTGAAGCGGATCTCCGGCCGGTGATAGACCGTCTGGCCGTGGAAGCCGATGAGGCTCACCTCCGTTGCGGCGATGCCGGCATCCGCCATGAAGCGCCGGATGGCCGAAATATGGGCGTCCGTGACTGCCCGCTCTAGATCCTCGAGCGGTTCGCTTTGCGCCCGCGCCGGTTCCGCGATGAGAGCCTGCAGCGTTTTTCTCAAGTCGTCCGGATAGGCATAGGTGTGCCCCGGCCCCGGCCTGACCATCGTGTCGCCGTCGGTTTCCACGATGGAGACGTCGATGCCGTCCATCGACGTGCCGCTGATCACGCCGATGGCTCTGACAGGGTGACGTTCCGACATCGGTCTCTCCGGGAGGGGCTGGTCTGACTTTGGACCATAGCACAGCCGGAAGCGCGGTCCAGAGTGGTATGAGATTGGATCATGACAGGTCCGCAGGGATGGCCTATAAATCCGGAGCGGCTTCCAAGGGAGATAAAAAACATGGTCCGATCAGCACTGCGCACGGTAGTGGGTGCAGGTTTCTTGATGGCGGCGATGGCCTCCGCCTCGGCTCAGGTTCTGGAGATCGGAGCGGACAACAGCCCCACGGGCCTCGACCCGCACCTCATCACGGCATTTCCGAGCTTCATGGTGGTGAACGGCAACATCTATGAGGGCCTCACCGCCATCGACAAGGATCTCAAGATCATCCCCGGTCTCGCGGAGTCCTGGACCGCCTCGGCGGACGGCAAGACCTACACCTTCAAGCTGCGCGCGAACGTGAAATTCCACGACGGCTCCGACATGAACGCGGAAGACGTGGTGGCCTCCATCAAGCGCGTGCAGAGCAAGGACATCGCCTCCCCGCTGGCGAGCCGGCTCTCGGCGGTGGAGAGCGCGAATGCGGTCGATCCCCAGACGGTGGAGCTGAAGCTGAAGGAGCCCTCCGCGGCGCTCCTGTCGTCGCTTGCCACCATCGCCATCGTGCCGAGCGCCATGGAGGCGAACAAGGACGCCCTGCAGAAAGCCCCGGTCGGTACAGGCCCGTTCAAGTTCCAGGAATGGCAGCCCAACGGCTTCATCCTGCTCACCAAGAACGAGGCTTATTGGGAGAAGGGCCTGCCGAAGCTTGCCGGCCTCAAGTTCAACATCGTGCCGGAATCGGCGACGCGACAGGTGGGGCTGACGAACGGGCAATATGCGCTCCTGCCCAACATCGATGCGGCCACGGCCCTGCAGCTCAAGGGCAAGCCGAACGTGAAGCTCGCCGAGACCATGGATCTCGCCTACACGCTCATCGGCATGAACGTGTCGAAGCCGCCCTTCGACAACCCGAAGGTGCGCGAGGCGGTGAACTATGCGATCAACCGTCAGGAGATCGTGGATGCGGCGCTCTTCGGCGCCGGCGTTCCGGGCGGCCCGCTCTCGCCGGCCCTCAAGTCCTGGGCGCTCAACGTCAATCAGTTCGCCTGCTACAAGTCCGATGTCGCGAAGGCGCAGGCCCTGCTGAAGGAGGCGGGCGTCGCGACGCCGGTCGCCGTCACCCTGAAGGTGCTGCCGCGCCAGGACGTGAAGGACATCGCCCAGGTGGTGCAGGAGCAGCTGAACAAGGCAGGCTTCAAGGTCGAGTTGGTCAACCAGGAGCAGGGCCAGTTCATTCAGGATTGGCGCAACAGCAACTTCGACATGTTCGCCTCGATCAATGCCGGCCAGCCCGATCCGGACGATTACTTCTACCGCACCTTCCGCACCGGCGGTTCGACCAACGTGTTCAAGTACTCGGACGCGGAGATCGACGGTCTGCTCGACCAGGCCCGCACCCAGCAGGACCAGGCGGCGCGCAAGGCGGCGTATGACAAGGTGCAGCAGAAGCTCGCCTGCTCGGGGCCCGTGGCCCACCTGACCTACGGCACTCTGTTCTCGGCCATGAACACCAAGCTCCAGGGTTATGACGTGATGCCGAACCGCTCGCTGATGCTGCTTCGCAACGCCTCCCACTAAGGCCGTCCATGGCCCCGGCGCCGCCCAAGCGGCGCCGGTTGCCTTTTTGAAGAGCCCTCCGCATGAACCGAGTTCTGCTCGCGCGCCTGATCGATCTCGTCATCGTTCTCTTCGGCGTGTCGGTCATCGTGTTCCTGATGATCCGCCTCATCCCCGGCGACGCGGTGGCGATCATGCTGGGTGCGAACACCGAGATCACGCCCGAACGCATGGCGGAGCTCAACCGGCGCGTCGGGCTCGACCGCCCCATCGTGGAGCAGTATCTCCTCTGGGCCGGCGCGGCTTTGCGTGGCGACTTCGGCACCTCTCTCTGGACGGGTCGACCCGTGGCCGCCGAGATCCTGCTGCATCTGTGGCCCACGTTGGAACTCACCTTCCTCTCGCTTCTCATCGGGGCGGTGCTCGCCGTGCCGGTGGGTTGCCTGATGGCGCAGACCCGTGGCGGCGCGGCGGACGTGGCGATGCGCGTGAGCGCCATCGCCGGGCTGACGATCCCCTCCTTCTGGCTCGGCATCGTGCTGATCCTGCTGCTCTCCGCCTGGGCCCCGGGCTTCGCGTCCCTCGGTTACGTGCCGTTCTCGGAGGATCCCGTCGGAAACCTGCAGCGCATGCTGCTGCCGTCGCTGGCGCTGGCCCTGCCGATCCTCGCCAATCTCTCCCGCCTCGTGCGCTCGGCCATGCTCGATGCGCTGGGGCAGGACTACGTCCGCACCGCCCGTGCCAAGGGCCTCGCCGAGCGCACGGTCGTGTACAAGCATGCCCTGCGCAACGCGCTGATCCCGTTTCTCACCAGCGTCGGCATCATGACGGGCTATCTGCTCGGCGGGGCCATCGTGGTCGAGCAGGTCTTCGCCATTCCGGGTCTTGGCCGCCTGATCCTGGGTGCCATCGCCGAGCGCAACTACCCGCTGATCCAGGCCACCATTCTGGTAGTGACGGCGGGTTTCGTCCTCGTGAACTTCCTCGTCGACATGCTCTACATCGTCGTCGACCCCCGTGTGAGAGCCTAGAGCCGTGCAGCGCCTCGCGAGGAACAAGCTTCTGACCTTCGCCGTCGTCCTGGTGGCGGTCCAGATCGTGCTGGCTCTCGGCGCGCCGCTCTTCGCGCCCTACGACCCGATGGCCCAGAGCGTTGCGAGGCGCCTGCGGGCGCCCTCCGAGCTCAACTGGTTCGGCACCGACCAACTTGGCCGCGACGTGCTCACCCGCATCCTCTACGGCTACCGCACGTCCCTCATCGCCTGCCTGCTAGCGGTGGGCATCGCGCTCCTCGGCGGCGGCGCGCTTGGGCTCGTCGCCGCCTACTACCGAGGCTGGCTCGACCGGATCATCATGCGCATCATGGACGTGCTCTTCGCCTTCCCGGTGATGCTGCTGGCCATCGGCATCATCGCAGTTCTGGGGCCGCACACCTACAGCGCAGCGGCGGCCATCGCCATCGTCTACACGCCGATCTTCGCCCGGCTCCTGCGCGGCCCGGCGCTGGTGCTCTGCGAGAGCGAATACGTTGCAGGTGCGCGCGCCATCGGCGCATCGGATGCGCGCATCATCTTCCTGCATATTTTGCCCAACCTTGCCTCGGTCATCCTGGTCCAGACGAGCCTGCTTCTCTCCGCCGCGATCCTGGTGGAGGCCTCGCTCTCGTTCCTCGGGCTCGGCACGCAGCCGCCGACGCCCTCCCTCGGCCTCATGCTGTCGGAAGGCCGCAACTTCCTCATGCTCTCGCCGTGGAGCGCGGTCTTCGCAGGCTTCGCCATCCTGTTCCTGTCCTTCGGCTTCAACCTCCTGGGGGACGCCCTGCGCGACACTCTCGACCCGCGCCTGAGGGGCCAACCGTGATCGTCAGGCCAGCGCAGCCCGACGATGTTCTCCGCCTCGCCGGTATCGCGCAAGCCTCCTACCGTCTGGCCTTCGCCAGCATCCTGGAAGAGGAGGTGCTGGAGGATCGGGACATCGTCTATTTCACGGGGCGGTTCGCTCACGCATGGGAGCGCATGCTGGTCGCCTGCTCGGATGACGGGCTTGCCGGCTTCCTCCTCATGACGGACGGTCATATCGACATGCTGTTCATGGATCCGGATGCCACAGGCAGAGGCGGGGGCGCGCTGCTGCTGCGCGAGGCGGAGAAACGCGGAGCCCGCAGCCTCGAATGCTTCCGCGACAACCACGGCGCCCGCCGCTTCTACGAGCGCCACGGCTGGCATGTTGTGCGGGAATACGACCGGGAATTCGCAGGACGAAGCCGCAGCTTCGTCCTCTACGCGAAGGACTGACCCGCTCAGTCGCTGCGGCCGTCGATCCAGGTTTCCTGCACCTGCAGCGCATCGTCGAGGAGAACGAGGCTTGCCCGGTATCCGGGCGCGATGCGCCCGAGCTCGTGATCGAGCTTCAGGAACGCGGCAGGAACGAGGGATGCCATCCGCAGCGCGTCGGGCAGGGCGAGACCCAGCCGATTCACGCTGTTGCGTACGGCGCTCGCCATGTCGAGGTCGGAGCCTGCAAGCGTTCCGTCCTCAGTGGTGAGCCGGCCATCCTTGCGATGGATCCGGCGGCCATGGAGATCGAAACCGGCGAGATCGGTTCCCGTCACCGACATGGCATCCGTGACGAGCATCATCCGCTCCGTACCCTTGGCGGCGATGGCTGCCCTCAGCGCGGCATCGCTCACATGGTGCCCGTCCACGATGAGGCCGCACCAGGTGTTCCGGCTGTCGAGGGCCGCGCCCACAGGGCCGGGATCGCGTCCCGCCAGCGGCGGCATCGCATTGTAGAGATGCGTGAAGCCGCGCAGGCCGTGGCGGATCGCCTCCATCACCACATCGTAGTCGCCCGCCGTATGGCCTGCGCAGACAAGCACGCCGGCAGAGGCAAGCCGCGCGATGGCTTCCATGCTGTTGCGCTCCGGAGCCAGAGTCACCACGGTACGCCCCTCCGCGAGCGAGGTCATGATCGCGATGTCCTCGTCCTCCATCGGGCGCATGAAGGCGGGATTGTGAACGCCCTTGCGTTCGGGGCTGATGAAGGGGCCCTCCAGATGGATGCCGAGCACGCCGGGGACTTTCTCGGCGAGCGCGGCGCGCATGGCCTCGACCGCTTCCGCCATCGCCTCGCGGGTGTCGGTGATGAAGGTCGGCAGCAGGCCGACGGTGCCATAGGCCCGGTGCGCCTGAGCGATGATCCGGATGCCCTCGACGGTGCGGACATCGTTGTAGAGGGCACCGCCGCCCCCATTCACCTGCACGTCGATGAAGCCGGGAGCCAGGAGGCCCTCGACCCTGCGGCGCTCGATGCCCGTGCCGAGGTCGCTCTCGCCCGGCACGGCAAGGATGCGGCCGTTCTCGACCACGACGGCGCGGCCGTCGAGCAGGTGCGACCCGTCGAAGATGCGGGCTCCGGTGAGCGCAAAGGCCATCAGACGGTCTCCGTCACCTTGCGCAGCCGCGGCGGGCTGTCGGGGTTGCGTCCGCGCGCCAGGGCAATCGCATTGACGAGTGGATAGAAGCTCTGGATGAGGGCAATCGGTGCCAGATAGGGGTGCACCTCCGTCGCGGCAGGCAGCATGACGGCGGCAGGTCCTTCCGCCGCGCCGGCTACGACCACGGGAACGCCCTGGTCGTTGAGCTTCGTCACGAGGTCGCTCACGCCGCTTAAGGTCTCGTCCTGCTGGCTGAGCACCATGATCGGGAAGCGATCTCCCGCGAGCGTCCAGGGACCGTGCATCAGCTCGGCCGCGCTCATGGCCTCCGCATGGATGCCGGAGGTTTCCTTCATCTTGAGCGCCGCTTCCTGTGCCACGGCAAAGCCGACGCCGCGACCGACGACGAACAGATTGTCCGCATCCGACAGGAGAGGCAGCGCGGCCGACCAATCGGCGGCGGCTGCCTTCGCCAGCACATCCGGCAGGGTGTCGAGGGCATTGAGCAATGCCTGGTCCTGCGACCAGTGCGCGACGAGCTGCAGGCCGGCGGCGAGCGCCGCGATGAAGGACTTGGTGGCGGCGACACTTTTTTCCGGGCCCGCGTGGAGCGGCAGCACCACCTCGCAGGTGGAGGCCAGCGGCGAAGCGGTGTCGTTGACGAGCGCGACCGTGAGCGCGCCGTCGTCACGGCCGGCCTGGGCTAAGTTGAGGATGTCCGGGCTGCGGCCCGATTGCGAAACCGCGAGGAAGAGCGCATCGCGCATGCGCGGGCGGGCTTCGTAGACAGAGGTCACCGAAGGGCCGACGGACGCGGTCACCAGTCCGGAATGGATCTCCAGCAGGTACTTGACGAAGGTGGCTGCATTGTCCGAGCTGCCCCGCGCGCAGGTGACGGCGAAAGGCGGCGAGGATGCGCGCAGGCGTTCGCCCAGATCACGGCAGAGCGGAGCATTGCGTTCGAGAAGGGATGCGACCACCTGAGGCGCCTCCTGCGCCTCGCGCAGCATGGCCGTGTCGGTGGAGGTGGTGCTGTTGTCGTCAGGCATCATCGTTGTGCATCCGTTCGGGCTGGCTGATGGTCAGCTCGGCCACGAAATCATAGGCGTCGCCCCGGTAGTAGGAGGCGGTGAACTCGACCACTTCGCCCGCTGCGGTAAACGAGCGGCGTTCGATGTAGAGCGCAGGGCTCTGGGGCGGAACGCCGAGCAGGGACGCCTGTTCCTCATTCAGGAGAACCGCATGGAGGCGCTGCAGGGCGCGAACTGGCATGAAGCCGTTCTCATGCAGCACCGCGTAGAGCGACTGCTTGACGAGCGATGGATCGGGCAGAACGCGCGACGGTATCACTGCGTTCTCGATGGCCATGGGAATGCCGTTGGCCAGGCGCAGGCGGTTGACCCGGCTCACCAGGTCTCCCGGCGAGAGCCCCAGCGCCATGAGTTCGTCGGTGGAAGCCGGCCCCTTCGACTGGCTCAGCATCACCGCCGATGATTTCAGGCCCCGTGCCGACATGTCGTCGGTGAAGCTCGACAGGCGGGAGAGGGGCTGCTCCAGACGCATCTGCGGCGCGATGAAGGTGCCCGAGCCCCAGCGCTGGACGAGAACGCCCTTCTGCACGAGGCCCGTGATGGCCTTGCGCACGGTGACGCGCGAGATGCCGAGCTGCCTTGCCAGATCCCGCTCTCCCGGCAGGGCGTCGTCCGCCTTGAGGGTGCCTTTGCGCACCGCATCCTCAATGGATTGCTGGAGCTGGAGGTAGAGGGGCGTGGGGTTGCCCTCGTCGAGGGGGAGAAGCGGCAGGGCCTCGCCGGGCTGCGTGCTCATGAGGGACTCCCTGCCAGGGCCGAACGGGCGAGCAGAATGGCGCCGTCGAGGGCATCGGCGATAGGCTCTGCAATCACCTTCTGCACCGGAGGCGGAAGCCAGGGCCTCAGCGGCTCCGCCAGCCCGCCGAACAGGCAAAGGGTCGGAGCGCCGAGATCGAGCAGACGCGTGGCGATGGTCGCCAGCCCGGCGGCCGCATCCGCGACGATGGCCATGCCGAGGGGATCGCGCCGTTCGGCATGCTGCAGGACGAGCGGCGCATAGCGCCCGTAATCGCTCGAACGGGCCTTGCCGACCCAATCCACCAGAACCTCGAGGTCGTTGTTGAAATCGGCCAGAACCGCGTCCGAGAGCGGCGTCGGGGGCGTGCGTCCGTCATGAGCCCAGATCGCCCGACGCAGGAGCTCGCGGCCGATGAAGGCGCCGCTGCCCTCGTCGGACACCTCGTAGCCCCAGCCGCCCACGTAGTGGCACCGGCCGCTTGCGCCGCCATAGCCGCAGGAGCCGGTGCCGACGATCAGGATCGCCCCGTCGCCGCCATGGAAGGCGCCGAGCCAGGCGGTGTGCGCATCCGTATCGATCCCGAAGGATGCGAAGGGATGGGAGCGGGCCAGGAAACGTTCCACCGCGCTGCTCTGCCCCGCCCCGGCGGCTCCCATGCCGGCATGGATTCGCTCGAAGCTGCTCTCGTCGAGACCGGCCTGCGCCAGCGCTTCGCGGCAGGCGGTGAGAACGGAGGTCCAGGAGAGGTCCGGATCGATGCGGATGTTGGATGGTCCGCCTGTGCCTTCCCCGAGCAGGTTCCCCTGCGCATCGCGCAACCGCGCCCGGCACTTGGTGCCGCCGCCATCGAGGCCAAGAAACAGGGGACCGGTCATGCTGGAATGGAACTCAGGACGGTAAATCTGAACGAGTGGCACCATGCCACTTAATGTCCACTTGGGGAAGGGGCGGGCCGGGGATAACCCAGACGACTCGCCTGCCTCATACCAGTATGAGGTCACTTGGCTGAACCGTCTCTCGGCTCGGCTCAGGTGTTCGAAACCGCGGCTGCAATCCTCGGAGCGAGGGAGCCATGGAGAATGGCTGCGGGCGGTCCCGACGCGGCCACCCGGCCGTCGGCGATGAAGGCCATCCGGTCGGCCACATCCGCCGCGTCCTCGGGGGTGTGAATGGTCATGAGGATGGTGACCGCCCGCCTGCGCCGCAGGGCGTCGACGAGCAGGATCATGTCGCGGCGCAGACCGGGATCGAGGCTGCTGAACGGCTCATCGAGCAGGATGAGCGGGCGCCCGGAAACGAGCGCCCGGGCGAGCGCCACGCGCTGGCGCTGGCCGCCCGACATCTCGCCGGGTCTGCGCGTATCGAAGCCCTTGAGCCCTACGGCATCCAGCGTGCTCTCGATGAGCGTCTTCTCCTGATCCGTCAGGCGCAGGGAAGGCCGCAGGCCGAGGCCTACATTCTGCGTGACGGTCAGGTGAGGAAACAGGTTGTGGTCCTGGAACACGATGGCGACGGGCCGCTTGGCGGGTTCGAGCGGAAGCAGGTTCTGCCCGTTGAAGGTGAGCCTGCCGCTCTGCGGCGTCTCGAAGCCGGCGATCATGTGGAGCAGGGTGGTCTTGCCGCCGCCGGAGGGGCCGATAACCGCGCACAGGCTTCCCGCCTCCACCGTGAGTGAGTAATCGGCCACGAAGTCCGGCCAGGTGAGGCGGCAGTTCTCAATCGCGAGCATCGGACCATCGTCCCGAGAGGTGAGAAAGAAGAAACGCGACGAGCACGATGACGAGACCCACCGCGGAGGCTTCGTCAAGGCGATAGGCGCCGAGACGCTCGTAGAGCAGGTAAGGCAGCGTCACCAGTTCCGTGCCGCCGAAGAGCGCGATGATGCCGAAATCGCCGAAGGACAGCGCCATGGCCAGGGCGAACCCGGCGGCGAGGGGGCGCTTGAGCACGGGCCAGTCCATGATCGTAAACTTCGACCAGCCGGCTAGGCCGAGGGAGGCCGCCACGCGGCCGTAGCGTTCCTCTGCGGTGAGCAGCCTGGGCGCGACATAACGATAGGTGAAGGGAACGGCGGCAAGCCCGTTGATGAGGGGCAGCAGGATGAACCCCGCCGCCGAGGGATCGCCGAAGCGCTGGATCAGCAGGAAGAGGCCCGCTGTCAAGGCGAAGGGCGGCATGGCGAGGAGCGCGTCTGGCAGGACATCGTACAAGGCAGCCATGCGCGGCGAGCGCAGGACGAGCCGCCGGCGCCGGGCCGCGGAGGCAAGCGCCACAGCAAGCACGCAGGCGATGAAAGCTGCCGCCATCGCGATGGTCATGCTCGTGCCGAAGGCGCGCAGGAGATCGGCATCGACGACATCCGGGATGTTTCGCAAGCCCGTCAGCACGCTCAGGGCGAGCGGGGCGAGAAAGAGCGCTCCGGCTGCGAGCACCACCGCATCGACGAGCATCAGGCGGCGGTTCTTCGCATCGGGCCGGCGGACGAGGCTGCGGATCGTGTGGCCGACGGGCGGCCGCGTGAAGGCCCAGTGCATGAGCGTCGTCAGCGACAGGCAGATCGCGAGCTGGATCAGGGCAAGCCAGGCGACGCGGCCGAAATCGAGATCGACCTTGAGCGCCTCGAAGATGGCCACTTCGAGGGTGGAGCGGCTCGGGCCACCGCCGAGGGCAAGAACGATGGCAAAGCTCTTGAAGCACATCAGGAAGATGAGACCGGCAATCCCGGGGAGCTCCGCGCGCAGCACGGGCCAGTCGAGATGGCGGAAGATCTGGCCCGGCGTGAAGCCGAAGGCAGCGGCGAGGCGCCAGTGCTCCGTCGGAATCTGGTTCAACCCGTCGAGCGTGATCCGCGCCACGAAGGGCGCGTTCAGGAACACGTGAGCGATGAGAATGCCCGGGTAGCCGAAGATGCTGAAGGAGCCTTTCCAACCGAGGAAGGCCAAAAGCTCGGCGAACCACCCGCTCCGGCCATAGACGGCAAAGACCGCAAAGACGGCGACGATGGTGGGCATCACCATGGTCGTGCTCAACGCCGCCAGGACGACGCCCCTGCCCGGAAAGCTCCTGCGTGCGAGGGCCAGTGCAAGGCCGATGCCGAGAGCAAGCGACAGCAAGGTCGAGAGCGCCGCCTGGCCCACCGTGAAGGCGAGGACGCGGCCGAGATAGGGGCCGATGGAGGGGAGCGGCGGCGCCCCTCCATCGAAGCTCGCAAGGGCGATGAAGCCGCCCGCAACCAGGCCCAGGATGGCAAGAGCCGCCAGGCTTCCGGGATGAGGCAGCTTCAGCGTCGTCATCGGCGATCAGCGCGCCGTGGCGTTGAGCCAGGCATCGGTGAAGGCGCGCCGGTTCTGCTGTACCTCCTCGGGGGTGAAGAGGAGCGCCTTCTCCGGTTGGACAAGATCCTTGAAGGCGACCGGCACCCCTGCAGCGGGAGTCTTGGCGGGATACATCCAGTTGGTTTCCGGAATGGCCGACTGGAACGGCTCGCTGAGGATGAAGGCCATGAACTTCTTGGCGAGTTCCGGCTCCTTCGTCGTGCGGGTCATGCCGGCGAGCTCCACATGGAGGTAATGCCCCTCCGCGAAGGCAGCGGCCTTGTAGTTGCTCTTCTTCTCCGCGACGACGTGATAGGCCGGCGAGGTGGTGTAGGACATCACCATGTCTGCCTCGCCCTTCAGGAAGAGCCCATAGGCTTCCGACCAGCCCTTGGTGAAGGTGACGATGCGGGGCTTGAGCCTGCCCCAGGCCTCGCCGGCCTTCTCGCCATAGACCTGCTGCATCCAGAGCAGGAGGCCGAGGCCCGGAGCGCTGGTGCGGGGATCCTGGAGCACCACCTTCGGACCGTTGGGATTGTCGACCAGTTCCTTCAGGCTCTTCGGGGGATTGGGCAGCTTGTTGGCATCGTAGACGAAGGCGTAATAGCCCCAATCGAAGGGAATGAAGGTGTCGTCCTTCCATGCGATGGGAAGCGACAGATCCTTCACCTCGGCGCCGTGTGGGGCAAAGAGATTGAGGGCCTTCGCCTCCGCAACGAGGTTCATGTCGAGCCCGACGACCGCGTCGGCCTTGGTGTTCTGGCCTTCGAGACGCAGCCGCCCGAGCAGGCTGCCCGCATCCTCGGCGGTGACCCACGTGAGTTCGCAGTTGCAGGTCGCCTCGAAGCGTTCCTCGATGGTCTTCGCAGGGCCGTATTTCCCGGCGAACGAGCTGTAGGTATAGATGGTCAGCGTCGGCTTGGTCTGGGCCTGGGCGAGGCCGGCAGCCAGCCCGAGCGAAGCGAGTGTGAGAAGAATTCGGCGCAGCATCTCAAAGGTGCTCCCATGCATGAGGCAGGCCGGGTTGGCGGCACAGAATGCACGGGGCACAGCTTTTTTGGCGATGTCGCATGCTCATTCCCTCCGCCGGCATGACCCGGATCAGGTTCGACGGGTCGGCGGCCAGGCCGCCTCTCAGCCTCGTGTGAGGCTCCCCGTGAGACGCTTTGCTTCTAGAACAGATCGGACGCGGCCACAAGCCATCCCTGTCAAGATCGTCAGCGACGACCGCCCTTGTCCTTCCCGGGATTATTGGCCATTGCGGCCCGGCGCAGGGCATCGGCGAGGGCGCCGCCCGAAGATGGCTGAGCCGCGGGCTTCCGGTCGGCCTGAGACCGGTGCTTCTGGAAAGCTGCCCGATTGTCGTCCTGCCGCCCCGAGGGGCGCTTCTCGGCCGGATCGCTCATGCGCATGGTGAGCGAGATGCGCTTGCGGGGGATGTCGACCTCCAGCACCTTCACCTTCACGATGTCGCCCGGCTTCACCACACTGCGCGGGTCCTTCACGAAGGTATCGGCCAGCGCCGAGATGTGCACCAGCCCATCCTGGTGCACGCCGATATCCACGAAGGCGCCGAAGGCCGCCACGTTGGTCACGACGCCTTCCAGCATCATGCCGGGCTTCAAGTCGCCGATTGTCTCGACGCCTTCCATGAAGGTGGCGGTCTTGAACTCGGGACGCGGATCGCGCCCCGGCTTTTCCAATTCGTTCAGGATGTCCTTCACGGTGGGCACGCCGAACTTCTCGTCGGTGAAGCTCTGCGGGTTGAGCTTCTTCAGCAACGCGCCGTTGCCGATCACCACCTTGATGTCGCTCTTGGTCGCCTCCAGGATGCGGCGCACCACCGGATAGGCCTCCGGATGGACGCCGGAGGCATCGAGGGGATCGTCGCCGTTCGGAATGCGCAGGAAACCTGCGGCCTGCTCGAAGGTCTTCGGCCCGAGGCCAGGAACCTTGGTCAGCGCCTTGCGCGTCCTGAACGGGCCATTGGCATCGCGATGGGCGACGATGTTCTGCGCCACCCATTCGCCGAGGCCGGAGACGCGCGCAAGCAACGGAGCGGACGCCGTGTTGAGGTCCACGCCCACCGCGTTCACGCAATCCTCCACCACCGCATCGAGGGAGCGGGACAGCTTGTGCTCGGCGAGGTCGTGCTGGTACTGGCCGACGCCGATGGATTTCGGGTCGATCTTCACGAGTTCCGCCAGCGGATCCTGCAGGCGGCGCGCGATGGAGACGGCGCCGCGCAGGGACACGTCGAGATCCGGCAGCTCCTGGCTTGCGAAGGCCGAGGCCGAATAGACCGACGCGCCCGCTTCCGAAACCATGATCTTGGTGAGCTTCAGGTCCGGGTGCCTCGACACCAGCTCGCCGGCGAGCTTGTCGGTCTCGCGCGAGGCCGTGCCGTTGCCGATGGCGATGAGCTCGACCTTGTGGACGCGGCAGAGGCGGGCCAGGGTCGCAATGGATTCGTCCCATTGCCGCTTCGGCTCATGCGGATAGATGGTGTCGGTGGCCACCACCTTGCCGGTGGCATCCACCACCGCCACCTTCACGCCGGTGCGGTAGCCTGGATCGAGACCCAGCGTCGGGCGGGCGCCGGCGGGGGCCGCGAGCAGCAGGTCGCGCAGGTTCCCGGCAAACACCTTCACAGCCTCGTCTTCGGCGATCTGCCAGAGCTTCATCTTCATGTCGAGCTCGATGGAGAAGCGCAGCTTCGTGCGCCAGGCCCAGCGCACGGTGTCGAGCAGCCACCTGTCGCCGGGGCGGCCCCGGTCGGCGATGCCGAAGGCCAATGCGATGCGGCCTTCGTAGCGGCTGACATAGCCGGGCTCCGCCGCGTCCCTGTCCTCCTCCATGCGCAGGTCGAGGATCTCCTCCTTCTCGCCGCGGAAGAGCGCGAGGATGCGGTGGGAGGGAAGCTTCGCCAGCGGCTCGGCGAAGTCGAAGTAGTCAGAGAACTTCGCGCCGTCATTCTGCTTGCCCTCACGCACCTTCGAGGTGAGGCTTCCGCGCTCCCAGTAGATCTCACGCAGGGCACCGAGGAGCTCGGCGTTCTCCGAAAAGCGCTCGACCAGAATGGAGCGTGCGCCCTCGAGGGCCGCCTCGGGGGTTGCCACATCCTTCTCCGGATTGACGAAGGAGACAGCCGCCTCCTTCGGATCGCGGGCGGGCTCGCTCAGAAGCAGGTCGGCCAGCGGCTCCAGGCCCGCCTCTCTGGCAATCTGCGCCTTGGTGCGGCGCTTGGGCTTGTAGGGCAGATAAAGGTCTTCGAGGCGCGCCTTGGTATCGGCATTGTTGATCTGGAGCGCCAGCTCGTCGGTGAGCTTGCCCTGCTCGCGGATGCTGTCGAGGATCGTTTTGCGGCGATCCTCCAACTCGCGCAGGTAACGCAGGCGCTCCTCGAGGGTGCGCAGCTGCGCATCGTCGAGGGTGCCGGTCACTTCCTTGCGGTAGCGCGCGATGAAGGGCACGGTCGCGCCGCCGTCGAGGAGCTCAATGGCCGCCTTGACCTGCCATTCCTGAACATTCAGTTCATTCGCAATGCGCTGACCGATGGATAGCATGAACGTCTCCGAATAAGCGTAAGGCGCGGCTTCTACGGCGGGCGAAGCCCCTGGGTCAACGGCCCGTCCACAGCGCCAGGGTCGCAGTGCCTGAAGGGAAGGCACATTACCCGGCGAATTCGCTTGGCTCCAAAGGCCTTAGCGTATAGACCGTCCGGCCCCTCCCGCCCATTTCCGAGGTCCTCATGCCCCCGTCTCACGAATTTTCCGTCGGCATCGATTTCGGCACCAGCAACACGGTCGTGGCCATCGCGGGCCCGGACGGGCAGGTGGAGGCGCTCACCTTCGAGCATGGGGGCGAGAGCCTGAAGGTTTATGTGACCGCGCTCTGCTTCTGGGACGAACGGCACGGCAACGGTCTGCGCACCCAGGTCGAAGGCGGCCCCTGGGCCATCGAGCAGTTCCTGGAAGGACTCCATGCTCACCGCTTCATCCAGTCCTTCAAAACCTTCGCGGCAAGCCCCTCCTTCAAGGAGACGCGCATCTTCCGCGAGCGCTACGCCTTCGAGGATCTCCTGAGCGCGTTCCTGCGCACCCTCGCGCGCCATGGCGGCTCTCGCCTGGACTGGGGCGCCCGGAATGTGATCATCGGTCGCCCGGTCCAGTTCGCGGGCTACAATCCGGACGACGCGCTCGCCATGCAGCGCTACCGCGCCGCCTTCGGACGGCTCGGTGCGGAACAGGCCCGCTACGTCTACGAGCCGGTGGGAGCCGCCTTCTTCTACGCGCGGCAGCTCGATCACGACGCGACCGTGCTCGTGGCGGATTTCGGCGGCGGCACCAGCGACTTCTCGGTGATGCGCTTTTCGAGGGCGGGCGGCGTGCTGCGGGCCGAGCCTTTGGGACATGCGGGCATCGGCCTGGCTGGCGACGCCTTCGACTACCGCATCGTCGACCATGTCGTCTCGCCGCGCCTGGGCAAGGGCGGGCACTACCGCTCCATGGGCAAGACGCTGTCGATCCCGAACCACTACTACGCCAATTTCGCCCGCTGGAACCAGCTGGCGATGATGAAGGGCAGCGGGGACCTGAAGGAACTGCGGGAACTTGCCCGCACGGCGCTCGATCCCGAACCGCTCGAAAAGTTCATCGACATCATCGAATATGACCTGGGCTTCGCCCTCTACCGTGCCGTGTCGTCGGCCAAAATGGCCCTTTCGAGCCGGGAGGAGACGCAGTTCCGGTTCCAGGGCGAGGGCATCGACATCCAGGCGCGGATCACCCGCGCCGAATTCGAGAGCTGGATCGAAGAGGATGTGGCGCGCATCGCCGCCACGGTGGATGAGGCGCTCGCCAGGGCCGATGTGCGGCCGGAGCAGATCGAGCGCGTCTTTCTCACGGGCGGCACATCCTTCGTGCCTGCCATCCGCCGCCTGTTCGTGGAGCGCTTCGGCGACAGCCGCCTGACCTCCGCCGACCAGTTCGAATCGATTGCCTATGGGCTCGCGCTGATCGGGCAGTCGGAGGATCCCGGCCGCTGGTCGGTGGCGAGCTGAAGATCTTTTTAAAATAAAATTACGCTTGCGAGGGAATGATAAGCGTTTTATTTCGCAGTGCAGCAAATGCACCGCAACGAGAGCCGCCTCATGTCCCTGCTCAACCCCGACGTCACGCCCGAGAAGGACTTTCCCCTTCGCGACGACATCCGGCTTCTGGGGCGCCTGCTCGGCGACACGATCCGCGAACAGGAGGGAGAGGCGGCTTTCGAGATCGTGGAGCGCATCCGCCAGACCTCGATTCGCTTTCACCGGGACGAGGACGAGGCCGCGCGCCGAGAACTCGAGACGATCCTGAACAGCCTCTCGCGCGGCCGCACGAATCAAATCATCCGCGCCTATACCTACTTCTCGCATCTGGCGAACATCGCCGAGGACCAGCATCACGTCCGGCGTTCCCGAGCGCATGCCAAGGCGGGTGCGCACGCGATCACGGCCCCGGCGCCGCGGGAAGGCACGCTGGCGCGGGCTCTCAAGCTGACGCAGGAGGCGGGCGTCAGCCGGGCGGCCCTGCAGGCCTTCTTTGCGTCGGCGCTGGTGTGCCCGGTCCTGACGGCCCACCCAACCGAGGTGCGCCGCAAAAGCACCATCGACCGGGAGATGGAGATTGCGCAGATCCTGGCGCAAAGGGACCGGCAGCATCTGACGCCCGAGGAGGAGGGGGCCTGCCAGGAGTCCCTGCGCAGGGCCATTCTGACGCTCTGGCAGACCAGCATCCTGCGGCGCAACCGGCTGAAGGTGATCGACGAGGTCAATAACGGCCTGTCCTATTATGACTACACCTTCTTCAAGGAGCTGCCGCGGGTCTATGCCGCCTTGGAGGATCAGTTGGCGGCCATGGACCCAGCCTGGGAGAACGTGGAGCTTCCGTCGTTCCTGCGCATGGGGAGCTGGATCGGCGGCGATCGCGACGGCAATCCCTTCGTGACGGCGGATGCGCTTCGGCAGGCCCTGCTGCTCCAGAGCAAGCACGCACTCCAATTCTACCTGGAGGAACTGCACTGCCTGGGCGGCGAGCTGTCCCTGGATGTCCGCTATGTCAACGTGTCCGAGCAGGTGCGGGAGCTCGCCAAGGCGTCGCCCGATGCATCGCCTCATCGCCAGGACGAGCCCTATCGCCGGGCCATCACCGGTATCTATGCGCGCTTGGCCGCAACAGCCGCTGCGCTTGGTCACGGCGACGTGGCGCGGCACGCCGTAGGCGAGGCTCCGGCCTATGCCAGCGTCGAGGGATTCGCGGGCGATCTGTCGGTTCTGCACCGATCGCTTCTGTCGAACGGATCCGGATCCCTCTCCCGGGGACGCCTGCGCAAGCTGCGTCGCGCCGTCGATGTGTTCGGCTTCCACTTGGCAAGCCTCGATCTGCGCCAGAATTCCGACGTTCACCAGCGCGTGGTGGCTGAGCTGTTCGAGAAGGCGATGCCGGGCACCGGCTATGAGACCCTGCCGGAGGAAGATCGTGTCGCTCTCCTCCTGGAGGAACTCCGGACGCCACGCCTCCTGACCTCACCCTACCTCGACTATTCGCCGGAAACCTCGTCCGAACTCGCCATCGTTCACGAGGCCGCAGAGTCGCACCGCCGCTATGGGCGCGCGGCCGTGCCGAACTATGTGATCTCGAAGGCGAGCGACCCGTCGGACATCCTGGAGGTGGCTCTGCTCCTCAAGGAGGCGGGTCTGCTTCGTCCCCGCGAAGGCGAGATGCATGTCAACATCGTCCCGCTCTTCGAGACCATCGCCGACCTGCGCCATTGCAGCCACGTCATGGACGCGCTCTTCGCGCTGCCCGACTACATGCACCTCCTGCGCAGCCGCGGGCAGGCGCAGGAGGTGATGCTCGGCTATTCCGACAGCAACAAGGATGGGGGTTTCCTCACCTCCGGCTGGGAACTCTACAAGGCGGAGATCGAGCTGGTCGAGGTCTTCAGGCGCCATGGGGTGAGCCTGCGCCTTTTCCATGGGCGTGGCGGCTCGGTGGGCCGAGGCGGCGGCCCGAGCTATCAGGCGATTCTGGCCCAGCCGGGCGGCGCTGTGCAGGGCGCCATCCGCATCACCGAGCAGGGCGAGGTGATCGCCGGCAAGTACTCGAATCCGGAACTCGGTCGCCGCAACCTTGAGATCCTTGCGGCCGCGACGCTCGAGGCGTCCCTGTTGCATTCCGGCCAGCCCGCTCCGCGCCAGGACTATCTGAAGGCCATGGAGGAGCTGTCGAACAGCGCCTTCAGAGCCTACCGCGCCCTCGTCTATGAGACGGAGGGGTTCGAGCGTTACTTCTGGGAATCCACCGTCATCGGCGAGATCGCCAACCTGAACATCGGCAGCCGTCCCGCCTCGCGCACGAACTCGCGGCGAATCGAGGACCTGCGCGCCATCCCCTGGGTGTTCGGCTGGGCCCAGTGCCGTCTCATGCTGCCGGGCTGGTACGGGTTCGGGTCCGCCGTCAATGCCTGGCTGGAGAAAAGGCCGGATACGGGCCTCGCGCTGCTGCAGGAGATGTATCGCGAATGGCCGTTCTTCCAGGCGCTGCTGTCCAATATGGACATGGTGCTGGCCAAGAGTAACATCGCCATTGCCTCCCGCTACGCGGATCTCGTGGAGGACGAGACCCTGCGCCACGCCATCTTCCCGCGCCTGCGGCGGGAATGGGAGGATTCCATCAGGCAGTTGCTTGCCATCATGCAGCAGGATTCACTCCTCGACGGCAATCCTCTGCTCGCCCGCTCGATCCGCAACCGCTTCCCCTATCTCGACCCGCTCAATCATCTGCAGATCGAACTCCTGAAGCGGCACCGCTCCGGCGATGCGGACGAGCAGGTGGTGCAGGGCATCCACCTGTCCATCAACGGCATCGCGGCAGGCCTGCGCAACAGCGGATAGGAAACAGAGCGCCGGAACTGGGTCAGGGCCATTCGGTTGAGTCCGGGGATCGCATCCCAAGAGGCTCATTTGGATCAGGAGAGAGCCATGTCCCGCGGTGACAAGTCCGCCTATACGGACAAGCAGAAGCGCAAGGCCGAGCATATCGAGGATTCTTACGAGAGCCGCGGCGTTTCCGGGAAGGAAGCCGAGCGGCGGGCCTGGGCCGCCGTCAACAAGCAGGATGGCGGCGGCAAGAAAAGCGGCTCCGGACACAGCTAAGGTCATACCTAGGCAGGTCCGGTTAGGGTAGTGCACCGGGCGGAAAGCGGGTGTATGAGGGGCCCTGACCCTTCGCCAGGCCTACCATGGAGGATGCCTTGCTCACGAGTTCTGCCGCCGGCGTCTATGTCATCTGCCCCACGCCTTTCGAGAGCGACGGGCGGGTGGATGCTGCCTCGACCGACCGGATGGTCGAGGCTTATCTGGAAGCCGGGGCCACCGGACTGACCATCCTCGGGATCATGGGCGAGGCGCCGAAGCTCGCCGCCGACGAGGCGCTGGCCTTTGCCCGCCAGGTGATCGCAACGGTGGCGGGCCGCGTTCCTGTCGTCGTCGGCGTCTCGGCAGCGGGCTTCGCCGCGATGGCTGGCCTGTCCTCCAAGGTCATGGATGCGGGTGCGGCGGGCGTCATGATCGCCCCGCCCTCGACCCTGAAGACCGACGACCAGATCGTGTCCTACTACGCCGACGCGGTGGAGGCGATCGGCGCGGACGTGCCATGGGTGATCCAGGATTACCCCCTCACGACCAATGTGGTCATGACGCCGAACGTGATTATGCGCATCATCGAGCAGAGCCCCTCCTGCGTGATGCTCAAGCACGAGGACTGGCCGGGCCTCGACAAGATCACCGCCCTGCGCCGCGCGAGCGATGCGGGCCGGGTGCGCCGCGTGTCGATTCTCTGCGGCAATGGCGGCATGTTCCTCCCCTTCGAAATGGAGCGTGGAGCGGACGGCGCCATGACGGGCTATGCCTACCCTGAGATGCTGGTAGGCGTGGTCAACCTTATCAACCAGGGCAGGCGGCAGGAGGCGCACGACCTCTTCGACCGTCACTTGCCGCTGGTTCGCTACGAGACGCAGCCCGGCCTCGGTCTGGCCGTTCGGAAATACGTGCTGAAGCGGCGCGGCATCATCGCGTCCGACACGCTGCGCAAGCCTGGGCCGAAGCTGAGCCCGGAGACGATCGCCGAGATCGAGTGGATGATGGAGCGCATCGAGCGCCCGTAAGGACAGGGGAGTCTTAGTATGAAGACCGGATTGGAAGGAAAGCGTGCGCTTGTGCTCGGCGCCAGCAAGGGCCTGGGCTTCGGGATCGCGCAGGGGCTGGCGGAGGAGGGCGCCCGCGTCGCTGTCGCGAGCCGCACCCTGGAAGGGTCGAAAGCAGCCGCCGACAAGATCGGCAAGGACGTTCTCCCCTTTGTCTGCGACACGGGCGAGGTCGATCAAGTCGATGCCTTGGCGAAGGACGTGACGGAGGCTCTCGGCGGCGTCGACATCCTCGTGCTCAACAGCGGCGGACCGCCTCCCGGCAAGGCGCAGGGCGTGTCGTCCGATCAGTGGCGCCAGTCCTTCGAGGCCATGTTCGTCAATCTGGTGCGCATCGCCGATCATCTGCTGCCCGGCATGATCGAGCGCAAATGGGGCCGCATCATTTCGGTGATCTCGTCCGGCGTGATCCAGCCGATCCCGAATCTCGCCATCTCCAATGCCATCCGTCCGGCCCTCGTCGGCTGGGGCAAGACCCTGGCGAGCGAGGTGGCATCCTCGGGCGTGACGGTGAATGCCATTGCGCCGGGCCGCATCGCAACCGACCGCCTGAAGCAGCTCGACGCCGCCAATGCGGAACGCACGGGCCGCTCGGTCGAGGACGTCGCCGCAGCGGCGCGTGCAGGCATTCCGGCCGGCCGCTACGGCGAGATCGAGGAGTTTGCGGCCGCGGCCGTCTTCCTCGCGAGCGAGAGGGCCTCGTTCATGACGGGCTCGATCCTGCGCGTGGATGGCGGGCAGATCTCGTCCGTGACCTGATCGACCACAATGGGGTGAGGCAGGATGCTGCCCCACCCTGCCTCGCAGCCGACTCTCAGCCGATAGCGCCAGCCAGGTAGAGGACGATTCCGGCTGCTGACGTTGCAGCCAGTGTCGGCAGCATTCCGGCATGGAAGCGGAACATGGCAACGATGGCCCCGGCAGAGAGCGCAAGCGCCCAAGGATTCACGCTCTCCCAGACCGGGGCGTCGAATTCGAACGGCCCCCATGCGAACGGCTGAACCTCCCTGAAGATCGTATGGATCCCGAACCAGAGAGCGAGGTTCAGGATCACACCGACCACGGCCGCCGTGATGGCGGAGAGCGCGCCGCTCAAAGCCCTGTTGCCGCGCAGGGTCTCGATGTAAGGCGCGCCGAGGAAGATCCACAGGAAGCAGGGGGCGAAGGTCACCCAGGTGGCGAGAAGGCCGCCCAAAGTGCCGGCGAGGAGCGGGCTCAGGGCCCCCGCATCCCGAAAGGCCGCCATGAAGCCCACGAACTGCAGCACCATGATCAGGGGACCCGGCGTCGTCTCCGCCATGCCGAGCCCATCCAGCATCTCTCCCGGGCGCAGCCAGCCATAGGTCTCGACGGCCTGCTGGGCCACATAGGCCAGCACCGCATAGGCCCCGCCGAAGGTCACCATAGCCATCTTGGAGAAGAAGACGGCGATCTGGTTGAAGACATTGCCTCCGCCGAGGGTCAGCAGCAGAGCCGCAACAGGGAGGAGCCAGAGCGCAAGCCACACGGCTGCGATGCGCAGGCTTCGTCCCGCATTCGGGCGAGCATGGGCTGGCAGTTCGTCGCCGAGCAGATCGTCGGTATCCGTTGCGTTGCCATTGCCATGCCCGCTCATCTGGAACTGCGGCAGGCCGGCCTTTCCTGCGAGGAGGCCGGTCAGTCCGGCCACGAGAATGATCAGCGGAAAGGGTGCGTCGAGAAAGAAGATCGCCACGAAGGCCACGGCGGCCATCCCGATCAGGACCCGGTTCTTCAAGGCTCTCCTGCCGATCCGCACCACTGCATCGAGCACGATGGCGAGCACGGCCGCCTTCAGGCCGAAGAACAGGGCCGAGACGAAGCCGACCTGTCCGAACAGGGCATAGATCCAGCTGAGCGCCATGATCGCGACGATGCCGGGCAGGATGAACAGGCCGCCGGCCATGATCCCGCCGACGGTGCGGTGCATGAGCCAACCCATATAGGTGGCAAGTTGCTGGGCCTCGGGTCCCGGCAGGAGCATGCAGTAGTTGAGGGCATGAAGAAAGCGGCTCTCCGAAATCCAGCGTTTCTCCTCCACCAGGATGCGATGCATCACGGCGATCTGGCCCGCCGGGCCGCCGAAGCTCAAGGCCGCGACACGCAGCCAGACCCGGAAGGCTTCGCCGAGAGAGACGCCATGGGCCGGGAGAGGCTGGGCGTGCCGGCGGCCAGAGGATCCAGCGGTTCCGCTCATGTCATGCTCCGGGCTTCTTCGATGGCCAGTTGTGAGTCTCGTCCGTCGCGTCGCGACACCAGCGATAGAAGGCGTCGTAGAGCGGCAGGCCGGCCTCAAGTTGGGCGAGATCGTCCGCATACATGCGCGACAAACCTAGGGAAGCTGCCAGCAGGCCGGGGGCTTCGGGCGCCAGATCGAGCCGAGCGGTATCAGCCCCTCTGACGATGGTGGCGAGCTGTCTCAAGGGCGCTGTGGCAAGGCCGAATTCCTCGACCATCACGTCGAATGTGCAAAGATCGCCGCGATGGGTCCAGAAGACATCGCTGCCCTCAATGTCGAAAGGCGTTGCAGCAAAGCGCTCGGCAACAGCCTGGACCTCCGACGGCGGAACGAAGAGGAAGACGGCTGAAGGGTCAACGAACCGACGGATCAGCCACGGGCAGGCAATCCGGTCGATCTTGGGGCGGGAGCGTGTCACCCAGACGGTTCGTCCTTGCGAGTCTCGTTGGCGAATTTGCGAATCGGGGACCATGGGCAGGCCGGCATGGGCCCAGGCCAATGCTCCGCCTTCGAGGGAATCGGCCTGGATGCCGGCATGCCGGAGCCAGGCGGCCACGCCATGGCTGAGCTTCAGTCCCTTCTGGCAGATCACGACCGCCGATCGCCCCATGAGCTGGGGAGCCCAATCCGGGGCGGTGGCGAACGGACGCCTTATGGATCCAGGAATGTAGCGGGGATCGTCCGCAAAGTCCTCGTCGGTACGGACATCGATGAGAACCGGACATTTGGGCGTGCCGACAAGACGAGCGAGTTTTTCGATGGAGATGGTGTTGAACGACGACATGATGCATCCGTGATGGTTAGGTGCGGATGCGATGCTTGGGCATGTCGCCTCGTGGGGAGATCGCAATCCCCATGGCAGCAATCAAAGTTCAGCCCGCCAGGTTTGTCAAATCAATTCAAAAGTCCTGTCCGGCTTCCCTCTCCAGCGTCTGCACGACGAGGCCGTTCTCGATCAGGGAGCTCCAGACCTCCTCCGCATTCTCAGCGTAATGAAAGAGATGGCGGTCGTCAGGATTGATCATGCCGTGTTCGAGCAAGGCATCGAACTTGATCACGGATTCCCAATACCCGCGGTCGAAAAGCACGATCGGAAGCGGAGGCGCCTTCCCCGTCTGCCGGAGGGTGAGAAGCTCGAACAACTCGTCCAGGGTGCCGAAGCCGCCGGGAAACACCACGAGGGCATTGGCCCGCATCGCCAGATGCATCTTGCGCATGGCGAAGTAGTGGAAGCGGAAGGTCAGTTCCGGGGTCGAATAGGCATTGGGCGCCTGCTCGTGCGGCAGGGTGATGTTGAAGCCGATGGACGGGGCGCCGACCTCCGAGGCGCCCCTGTTGGCCGCCTCCATGATCCCCGGGCCCCCGCCAGTGGCGATCACATTGTCCCGGATGCCGTTGTTGTGGGTCAGGGCGCCGCCCCGCTGGGAGGCGATGGCCCCGAAGGAGCGCGCCTCCCTGTACCAGAATGGATGCCGTCCCGGTCCATCCTCGCGGATGCGGGCGCTGCCGAAGACGACGATCGTGCTGCGCACGCCCCAGGTCCGCAGGCTCTCCTCGGCCTTGGCATATTCCAGCAGGAAACGGACACCGCGCATGGAATCTCCCAGGAGGAAGTCCTGATCCATGGCCGCCAGCCGGTAGGACGGCGAGGCCATGTTGGAGGCGTTCGGGGGCGTGGTGTCGTCCATGATGGAAAACTCCTTCGGTGAGGTCGGCACAATTCACGGTTTCCGAGGTGGTGTTAATTCCCCATCGGGCCGATCGGAAGCTCCTGGGGGCTGGAGGGAGGAATTCCCACGGGCTCGACCGGACTGGGAGCTTCACTCGGGGTCGTCGGCGGGACGCCGACGGGCTCCTGCGATCCGGGAAGTCCGGGAGGGCCCGGATCAGGATGCACGGGTTGAGGCGCAGGGTTGGGAACGTCGGGCTGCGGGTTGGGAGACGGTGTATCGGACATGAACTGCATCCTTGCTCAGGTAGCCTTCTCTGCAACTTCGCTGCGCAACGGGGGATGAATCGGGTTTGTTCCGAACTTCCTCCAGCGAGGGGCACCCATGCTTATTTTCTCTATCGTCGCTCCCGATACGGAGGCTATATCAAGGTCGCATGAGGGACGAGAGCGAGAAAGCGCCCTCAAGGGAAAGCGAGCGCCAGCCGATGGATCACCTGTCTTCAACGACCATAGACCGTATTCTGCCTGCCGACCGCTTCGAGGGCGCCCTTGTCGGGCGTGTCTGGCGTCCCGGCCTCGGCCCTTCCGTGGTGGCAATCCGGGAGGACGGTCTGTTCGACATTTCCCCTGTCTGCTCAACGGTGAGCGGCTTGGCCGCCATGGACGATCCGGCGAAGGTGGTGAAATCAGCAAAGGGCGAGCGGGTCGGGTCGCTTGAGGAGATTGCCGCCAACACGCCTCCCGATACCCGAGACCTCTCGAAGCCCTGGCTCCTGGCACCCATCGATTTGCAGGTGATCAAGGCGGCCGGCGTGACCTTTGCTGTCTCCATGCTGGAGCGCGTCATCGAGGAGCGCGCGCGGGGGGATGCCAGCGCCGCTGCAGCGATCCGGGCCGAAGTGCTCCGGCTCGTGGGCGACGATCTCAGCCGGCTCAAACCGGGCTCCGCAGAGGCCATGGCGCTGAAGAAGGTTCTGATGGATCAAGGCGCCTGGAGCCAGTACCTTGAGGTGGGGATCGGCCCGGATGCGGAGGTCTTCACCAAGGCGCCGACCCTCTCCGCCGTGGGCGCCTTCATGGATGCGGGCCTGCATCCCAAATCCACCTGGAACAACCCCGAGCCCGAAGTGGTGGTGATCGTCACGGCCGAGGGAAAGATCGTGGGGGCGACGCTCGGCAACGACGTGAACCTTCGTGACTTCGAGGGCCGCTCCGCCCTGCTGCTCTCGAAGGCCAAGGACAATAACGCATCCTGCTCCATCGGCCCGTTCATCCGCTTTTTCGACGCAACCTTCTCCCTCGACGACGTGCGCCAGACCACGGTGACGCTCAAGGTGGAGGGCGAGGACGGTTTCACGCTCGAAGGATCGTCCTCCATCACGAAGATCAGCCGAGATCCCGAGGATCTCGTCGCGCAGACCATCGGCCCTCATCACCAGTATCCCGACGGATTTGCGCTCTTCCTGGGAACGATGTTCGCCCCGACCCAGGATCGGGATGAGCCGGGCATGGGCTTCACGCACAAGCAGGGCGACATCGTCACCATCGCCGCTCCCAAGCTGGGAGCTCTCGTCAACCGCATGAAGCCGAGTTCCGAATGCGAACCTTGGACCTTCGGCATCGGCGCGTTCATGTCCAACTTGGCCCAGCGTGGCCTCATCAACACCAGACAGGCAGGTTAGCGATGACGAAGAACTACATAGCTGGGGAGTGGGTCGGCGCGACGGAGGCATCGCCGAACATCAACCCGTCGAACACCGCCGACGTGGTGGGCGAGTACGCCCGCGCGTCCGCGGCGGAGGCTGAAGCCG
>NZ_JAAAXJ010000019.1 GCF_009910705.1 Microvirga arsenatis | reverse complement strand
TGATGGGCGAAAACCAGTTGCCGAAGGTGATCGCCGGTGTCAGATTCCAGGACGGCGCCGAGATTACAACGATGCCATCACACAACGTCGCCTGATCAGCCTCGTCACCCAAAATCCGTCATAGCTCGGCCATGCTTCATCGAACCAAGGAGCCATCCGCCTTACTCCGCCATGACCGACTTCAGATCAAGGGTCACCATCCGCAGCAGATCCTCGTCCTTCATTTCGGTCAGGTTGATCTCGTCTCCACCAGCCAGCAGATCGTCCGACAGGCCCTTCTTCGCCTCGATCAGCGCGTCGATCTTCTCCTCCACTGTACCCTGACAGACGAATTTGTGGACCAGCACGTTGTTCGTCTGTCCGATCCGGAAGGCGCGGTCCGTGGCCTGGTTCTCCACCGCCGGGTTCCACCACCGATCGAAGTGGACGACGTGAGACGCCGCAGTCAGCGTCAGTCCTGAGCCTCCCGCCTTCAACGACAGGACGAAGAACGGCACTGTCTCATCCTCCTGGAAGGTTCGGACCAGTGCCCGGCGGTGCTTGACCGCGGTGTCGCCATGCAGGATCAACCCGGGCCGGCCGAAGATCCTGCCCAGATACGCCGCCAGAGGCGCCGTCATCTCGCGGAACTGGGTGAAGACCAGCATCTTCTCCTGGCGGGCAGCCACCACCTCGGCGATCTCGCGCAGGCGGGCCCACTTGCCGCTGTCTGCCTCGGCCCACTTGCCATCGTTGAGCCACTGTGAAGGGTGATTGCAGATCTGCTTCAGCCGCATCAGTGTCGCCAGCACGATCCCCTTGCGCCGGATCCCCTCAGCATCCTGCAGGGCCTCAGTCAGATCCGCCACTGTCCTGGCGTAGAGGGCGGCTTGCTTGCGGCTTAGCAGGCACAGCGCCTTGACCTCCGTCTTGTCCGGCAGGTCGGTGATGACAGTCTTGTCGGTTTTCATTCGCCGCAGGATGTAGGGCCGGACCAGATCACGCAGCGGGCCATAGGGGTTGTGCGGCCGCTCGGCCATGGCCTTGGTGGTGCGGCCGAACTCCTTTGCGCTGCCGAGCAGGCCGGGATTGATGAAGTCGAAGATCGACCACAGGTCGCCGAGGTGGTTTTCCACCGGCGTTCCGGTCAGGGCGATCCGGGATTCAGCCTGCAGGGCCTTGGCCGCCCGGGTCTGCTTGGCGTTGGGGTTCTTGATCGCCTGCGCCTCGTCCAGCACCACGAAGCGCCAGGACGTTGCGCCCAGCACCGGCAGGCGCAGCAGCGAGCCATAGCTCGTGATCACCAGGTCCAGATTAGCTAATCCCTCGGCTGCCATCTGATTGAGGTCTTCAGCCGACATCGCCGAGGGATGCACGATCCTCGCGTTCAGCCCGGGGGCGAAGCGCTCGATCTCCGCCGCCCAGTTGGCCAGCAGTGAGGCCGGAGCGACCAACAGGCTCGGCTTGCACGCGGCTCCCTTTCGCTTCTGGATCAGCAGTAGCGACAGGACCTGGATCGTCTTGCCCAGCCCCATGTCGTCGGCCAGGCAGGCGCCAAGCCCAAGCCCGCTCAGGAGATGGAGCCATTCGACGCCGGCTTGCTGGTACGGGCGCAAGCGTCCCTTCAGGGCCGGGCCAGGATCAACACCGGCACCGTCAGGGTTGCGCAGCGCCGTCAGCGTCTCAGTCAGCCACGCTCCGGCCGTGATCTGCGACCACTCGGCAGCTACGGCAGGCTCGTCGTCCCCGGTGGCCTCAGTGCCGGCCAACAGGCGCATGGCCTCGGCAAAGGTGAGCCCCTCCTGCTCGGCAAGGTCCTGCACCTCCTTGAAGCGGCGCATCGCGCGGTCCAAACGCGGACGATCGATCTCGACCCATTGGCCGCGCAGCAACACCAGGGTCTCGGTGCCAGCAAGCAAGGTGGCCATCTCCTTTGCGGTGAGCGGCTCACCCTCCAGGGTCACGTCCATGTGGAAGTCGAGCAGAGCGTCAAGGCCTGTCCCGGATGGCGGGCGGGCGCCAACCGTAGCGGTGACCTGCGGGCGGGATGGGCGGCCTTCGCGCCAGTGAGCGGGCAGGCGCACGATTACACCGGCGCTTTCCAGGTCGGGCACGCTGTTCAGGAGCCGTGCGGCCTCCGCTGAGCTCCAGCGTACGGGATGAAAGATCTCTCCGGTATCGACCATGGCCTTGAGCCAGCCAAAGTGCTCCGCCGCCCGCTGCACAGGCACCAGCAGCGACAACAGCTTGTCCCGATTGGCAGCGCCGGCGTATTCGCGCAAGGCCTGACCGAGCGGCACATGCTGGGCTCTCGCCTGGGCCGACAGGCGCGTGGTGTAGGTGGCCAGGAAGGCAAAGGGCCATTCCGGGTCGCGGCGGTTCTCCGCCAGATTGAAGTGGACACGGCCGATCAGGTTCCAAGCCGGGTTCAGCATCTTGAGGAAAGCCTGCAGATCAGTTCCGGCTGCTATGAACGACGCCGTAAACGCGGTGCCAAGATCGACCCACAGCCGACGCAGGACATCAGCAGTCAGGTATTCTGCCCCCGGCATCATCGGGGCCGTCAGCACGAGCGTTGCGAGTTCAGCCTCGGCCGGCAGGGCAATGGCGGACAGGAAAGCGGCGGACCGTCCCTCTCCTGCCCCACCCGACCCATGAAGACAGACCGCCTCCAGATAGCGGACGGCGAAATCGCGCCACCAGATGAAAGCTGGTGGTAAGGATTGGCCGATCGCGCCCGCGCCAAGCTGCAACAACCCATACCCGGGACTACGGCCAAAAGCCTCGGTCAGCCGTAAGGCTACTTTGTCATCCAGGATGGGCGCGTCGTCTGCTTCCTCCAGCAGGAGGTGCCCACGCGGGGTGAGACGCAACTGCATCCGGGGCATGATGGCTGAGCGAGCTCCGAAACGATTCAATTCGCGCTGTCCGTTCTACAAAAACCACAGGAGCCAGTGAACCCGGCTGAGGGCCCTTCACAAGAAGCACGAGAATTTGACGGGCAGTTGGCGCCGCTGAAAAGGGCATGGCACCATGGCTCACAGGAATGCGCCACAAATGCTCATGCTCTCCGCCTGTCGCACGAGGCTTCACCCTGTCGCGCCATGATCGTCCTGTCCCGCGGCGGGTGTCTCGGCGGCACGTCGCAGGATCCCGTGCTGCCGATCAAAAAGGAGCATGATTTTATCTGGTGCCAGCGCGTCCGGCCAGAAGGTAAAGCCGGCGTGCTGCTGCAGGAACGGATCCCGTCCGCATTCCGGGACCAGGCATTCCCGCTTGCCCTTCGGGCAGTGCGAGAAGGGGCAGAGCCAGCCGCGATAGGGCGTCCTCGTCCTGGCAGCGGCCTTCCTGGCGCGGGAGACCCTGAGTTTGATGACAGGAGAAAGCGCATCGAAAGAGGTCCTCAACCGGGCCCGCTCCGTTATCGCCTCAGATCAGCGCGTCAACAAAATCGAGGAGGTGCCGTCCAACAGGTGCTGGACTTTTGAGAGGGTGGCGTAGTCTCCGGGTGCTGCAACCCACACAGCGGGATTCGGGCGTAGGAGCGCTCCGGCTCCGCGGGAGACCGCGCCATGACGGACCTTTCAGCAAGACCCATTCTGTGCATCCGGCCGGCCAGCCCGAGGCCCGGCTTTTCGACAAATGGATCGAGACGGGCGTGCGCGAGCGGGTGCGGGACTGGATCGTGGCCCTCATCAATGCCGAACGGGAGGCGCTCTCGCCGCCCTACTATGGCCGCAAGGGGCATCACGACCAACCCGCCGGTGCTTGCGGCTGTTGCCATGGCCGCCGCTCGCGCACGCTCACCGGCACCTTCGGCTCCACCGAGATTACCTGCCGCAGGCGCGCCTGCAGGGCGAGGATGGCCGCACCAGCGAGCGGAGGAGCGCCACCCTGCGCGCCTATCAGCGCCGCACCAAGGCTGCCGATGCGCTGATTGCCTCGGCCTATCTGGTCAGCACCAACACCCGGCAGGTGCGCCGGGCGGTGGCTGCCCTGTTCGGCGGCGTCAGCAAGGACACGGTCAGCTGAGTCTGGCGCAAGGTGCAGGCCGACTGGCACGCCTGGAATCAGTGCTCGCTTGCCGGCGAGCCGATCGTGCGGCTGATCCTCGACGACACGGTGGTGCGCGTCCTGCGCGTCCGGCTCGACAAGGAGGCCACCTCCATCTCGCTCCTGGTGGTGATCGGCGTCCGTAAGGACGGGCAGAAGGTGCTGCTGTCGGTCAGGAACATGGGCGGCGAGACCACGTCTGGCGCGCCGTGCTCGACGATCTGGTCGCGCGCTAGCTGCGCCGGCCGGCCTCTGTCATCGTGGATGGCACGCTCGGCCTGGAGCAGGCGCTCGCGGCGGCGTGGGAGGGCGTTCCCGGCAGCGCTGCACGGTACAAGCACCGCAACCGGCTCGCCTATGCCCGAAGCACCTCTCTGACGGAATCACGGCGGATTACACCGCCATGATCTATGCCGCCACAGTCGAGGAGATCCAGGAGCGCCGCCGAGCCGTCCTCCACAAGTGGCGGCTGCGGCATCGGGCGGTGGCCGACAGCCTCGAAAAGGCGGATGAGGCGCTGTTTGCCTTCACGAAGCTGCCGCCATGCTGTTCTGGGCTCTGCTGTCGTCGCGTCAGATCCCCATGAAGGTCGACGGCTGGAAGACGCTTTCCCAGGCCTCAGCCCCAAAGGAGCCGATTGACCTCGCGGCCTGCCCCAATACGATGTTCATGCCGGAGATCGCGCGACCCGAGTTTCCACACGACTCGCGGCGGCACCCGCCTCAGAGCCCAAGCTAAGCCACTGAAATTATCACATCACCTGTCTCACACCAAAGTGCCCAGTGACACGGCCGGCTGTTCCGAGAGTGCTTTGTAGCGGGAACCGCGTGGGCCAGGGCGCGTTGCACCGTGACAAGGCAACAAGCGTTAGGAACAAGTGATGCAGATGCGCAAGCTTGGCTCGGAGGGGCTCGAGGTCTCTGCGCTTGGCCTTGGGTGCATGGGGATGTCCGAATTTTATGGCGGTCGCGACGAGGCCGAGGCAGTCGCGACGATCCATCGCGCACTCGAGCTTGGCGTTACATTCCTCGACACCGCCGACATGTATGGCCCCTTCACCAACGAAATACTGGTTGGCAAGGCGATTGCCGATCGCCGCGACCAGGCTGTGCTTGCGACCAAGTTCGGGAACGTCCGCAGTGAGAACGGCGAATATCTCGGCATTCGCGGAGATAAGGAATATGTACGCCAGGCCTGCGACGCGTCACTGAAGCGGCTGGGGGGCGACCACATCGACCTTTACTACCAGCACCGGGTCGACCCCAACACGCCGATCGAGGAAACGGTGGGCGCCATGGCCGAACTTGTGAACGCCGGGAAGGTCCGCTACCTCGGGCTGTCGGAGGCCGCGCCGGAGACGATCCGCCGTGCCCATGCCGTGCATCCGATCTCGGCTCTCCAGACCGAGTATTCGCTCTGGAGCCGCGAGCCGGAGGAGGAGATCCTGCCGACCGTGCGCGAACTCGGCATCGGCTACGTCGCTTACAGCCCGCTCGGACGCGGCTTTCTCACCGGCCAGATCCGCCGCATCGAGGATCTCGCCGAGGACGACTACCGCCGCAACGCGCCGCGCTTCCAGGGCGAGAACTTCCAGAAGAACCTTGATTTGGTGGCCGAGATCGAGACGATGGCACGCGAGAAGGGCTGCACGCCCTCCCAACTGGCGCTCGCGTGGCTCCTCGCCCAAGGAGACGACATCGTTCCGATCCCGGGGACCAAGAAGCGCGCGCGGCTCGAGGAAAACGTGGGGGCGATCGACGTGCGGATCACGGCTGAGGATCGCGTCCGGATCGACCGCATCCTGCCGCCCGGGGCTGCCGCAGGGACGCGCTATGCCGCACCTCAGATGCAGGCGCTGAACCGTTGAGCGGCGGGCGTCTCGAGGGCAAGGTGGCAATCGTCACCGGCGGCGGGCGCGGGCTCGGCCGAGCCATGGTGCTAGGCCTCGCGGCGGCGGGCGCGCGGGTCGTCGCGACTGCAGCGCGCGAGGCGGCAGAGATCGAAGCGGTGGCTGGCGAGAGCGGGAGCAGCCGCGTCATTCCGATGATCGCTGATGTCGCACGCGAGGAAGACTGCGCTCGCATCGTCGCGCTGGCGCGCGACAGGTTCGGTCGGCTCGATATGCTCGTCAACAACGCCGGTCGCGGGATGAAGTATATCAGCGAGCGCTTTCTGACCGAGCCCACCCGGTTCTGGGAGATCGATCCGGACGTCTGGCGCATGGTGATCGACACCAACGTGAACGGGCCGTTCCTCATGGCCCGGGCAGCGGCGCCGGCGATGATCGACGCCGGTCGCGGGCGGATCGTCAACATCAGCATGAATCACGCCACCATGCGACGGCGCGGTTTTTCGCCCTACGGCCCCTCCAAGGCGGCGCTGGAGTCCGAGACCATCATTTGGGCGCAGGATCTTGACGGCACAGGCGTCACAGTGAACGCTCTGCTTCCGGGCGGCGCGACGGCGACCGGCATGATACCGGAAGGCCTCCCGCAGGAGGCGAGAACCGGACTGCTCGATCCCGCAATCGTTGTCCCACCACTTCTCTGGCTTGCCTCGGAGGCCTCCGATGGGGTGACGGGGCGGCGCCTCGACGCCTCCCGATGGAGGCGAGAGCTATCGGAAGCCGAGGCGGCCAAGGCGGCAATGGACGATGCCGGATGGGCCATCGCCTGACGCCGGGAGGTTCGTCTCCCGCCGACGCGGTGCGTCCACCGCGGTCAGTGGTCGCGGCGGTGAGCAGGGCGGTTTGACCGGGGAGCGGGGCTGATGGAGCACAGGAAGGTTTCGAAGCGGATCCTCACGGCGGCGGGTCTGGTCACCATGGTCTCCCCTTGGATCGCCGACATGGGGCGCACGCACATGCGCAATCCGCACTGGCCCCCACACGCCAAGCAGCACGATGCGCAGACCATCGCGCTTGGGACGGTGCTGGGCGCCGCCAGCGTGTAATTTCGTCCATCGCCGGACCGGCGACTGGCGAACGAACCTTGCGGCCATCGGCACCCTCGGCGCGGCTTTCTGGATCGGACAGGCGGCGAGCATCCTTTTTCCGGGCACGGCGCCCGCCGATCCGGACTCGGAAAGCGACGGGCGGGTGGCCGGAATTCCCGGCCAGCTGATCGCCGACGCCGTCATGGTGCCGCTCGTCGCCCTTGCCTGCCTGATCGGGGCGCGAGACGAGGGAACCTGAACGGAACGCAGCCGCCGGCAGGATGCTTCGTGACCTCCCGGCTCCCGCGGAACCCAGGCTTGCTCAATCCTGAGAGCGGGCACTGTCGGTTGTCGCCTCGGCAGCCGCGAACAGCTCGTCGTCACTGATCTCCTGTCTCGCGGCCAGAAGGCTGCATTGCAATCGGTCCGCCAATGCTGCGGTCACCGAGGGATTGAGCCAGCGGCGCACGAACCCGTAGCGATGGTGTCCAACCACGACGAGGTCGGCCTGCACATCCGTTGCAACTGCGACGATGCGGTCAACCGGCTCGCCCGCTTCCAGACGCGCGCGCGGCGAAAGCCCCATTCGCCTCAGTCGCGAAAGTCCTTCGTCGAGAATCCTGCGGTAATCGTCCATGTCGTAAGGCGGTGCATATGGAACCGCGATTCCCGCCATCGACACGCCGACGCTCATGTCGACGACCGCCAGCAGCACGACGTTTGCCCCGCAGATCTGCGCCAGCCGGGCGCCCTCCCGTAGCGCAAGCCGGCCCTCCGTCGAGCCATCGTAAGCCAGAACGATCGTGCGGTACATCCGATGGGGTCCTGCTTGCCAATCGACGCCTCGGCACATATATAGCATCCTATTTGATAGGGAGCAATCAAGGTGCATGACGGAAGACGTGGAATTCGCAATGGAGCTCGGGAAGGTGGCCCGCCGCTGGCGGACCCGGCTGGACTCGCGCCTGCGCGCCAGGGGACTCACCCAAGCGCGCTGGGTGGCGCTTCTGGCGCTCTCGCGGGCGGACGGCCTGACCCAGCGCGACCTCGCTGCAACACTGGGCGTTGAAGGACCGACGCTGGTCCGAATCCTCGACGGGCTCGAGGCGCAGGGGCTGATCGAGCGTCAATCCTGCCCGGATGATCGGCGGGCGAAGCGCGTCCGCCTGACCGAGGCCGCGGATCCGGTGCTGCGGGAGATCCGAAAGATCGCCGATGCGACACGGAGGGAGCTTCTCGAAGGGATCGCCACCGACGACCTGTCCGTCGCCCGACGGGTTCTTGCGCTCATTGCCGAACGGTTGGAGCAGACCGAGTGAACAAGATTACTGAACTCCGCAGGGACGCCGACGAGAGAAAGCTCGACCGTACTGAGCCAATGCCGGAGGTCGCGCCCGCTGTGCCGCTCGAGGCGGCGGAGGCACCGCCTGCCCGGTGGCGCAGGCGCCCGCTGCGCATCGGCATTCTCCTGATGGCAATCGCGGCGCTCGCCGTCTTCGGCGGTCGCTGGCTCGTGGCGCGCTGGTCCCATGTCTCGATTGATGATGCTCGCATTGCCGCCAGCCTTGTCACGGTTTCCAGCGAAGTCAGCGGCGAGGTACTGGCGATTCCGGTCACGGCGGGCGAGCGCATCGAGGCAGGCGAACTGCTGGTGTCCCTTGATCCCGAGCCGGCCGAGCTCGTCATTGCCGGCACGGAGGCGCGAATCGCCGCGCTCGACGCGCAGGTCGAGCAGCTTCGTGCCCAAAAGGACATGATCCGCTCGCAGATCGAGAGCCGCCTTGCCGCAGCGCGGGCCCAGATCACCGCCGCCGAGGCGAACCACGCCGCGAGCGAGGCGGAATTGCGCAACGTACAGAGCCATTTCGACCGGATCGCCACGCTGGCAAGCCGGCGGATCGCGACGCCGCAGGCCAAGGAGGACGCGCAGGCTAGGCTCGATACCGCGCGTCAGCAGGAGCTGGCGGCGGCGGCCGCCATCGAAACCGCCCGGGCCAATCTGGACGTAGTCCAGTCCGACGCCGGTCAGCTCGCCATCATAGACCGCCAGATCGCAAAGTTGGCGGCCGAGAAGACCGGCCTGGAGGCGGAGCGGGCGCAAAAGCTGATCGACCTGCGAAGCAGTAAGGTGTCGGCGGCGTTCGCCGGCGTGGTGGATGCGACCTTCGTCGATCAGGGCGAATACGTCACGCCGGGCACCCGGCTTCTCATCTACCACCGGCCGGACGAGGTCTGGGTGGACGCGAATGTGAAAGAAACGGACTTCCGCAAGATACGCGTCGGCGCGCCCGCGACGATCTCGGTCGACGCCTACCCTGGCCGTGAGTTCCGCGGCGAAGTCGAGCGCGTCGGCGGCGCCGCAACCAGCCAGCTCGCGCTGCTCCCAAGCCCCAACCCCAGCGGTAATTTCACAAAGGTGACACAGCGGGTGCCGATCCGAGTCTCGATTGACACCGGGGGCGAGGTTCTGTCGCCTGGAATGATGGTGGTGTTGAGCATCGATGTCGGCAACTGAGGCACTTTTCCAACGCTACGGTCCGGTCTACCGGGCCTATGCGACCGGCACGGTGATGATTGCGACGATTTCGGTCGTGCTCTCGACGACGATCGTGAATGTCGCGATACCTGACGTGATGGGCGCCTTCGGTATCAGTGCTGTGCAGGCGCAGTGGCTCTCGACCGGCTTTCTCGCGGCGATGACCGCGACGATGCTGCTCGGCGACTGGGCCGACCGGGCCTTTGGGCTGCGGCTGTCGCTGAACGTGGCGCTCGCGGTTTTCCTCGGAGGATCGGTGCTCGGGGGGCTCGCGCCGAATCAGGGCGTCCTGACGCTGGCGCGCGTGGTGCAGGGAGCGGCCGCGGGCGTGGTGCAGCCATTGAGCATGATCCTGCTCTTCCGCGTCTTTCCGCCCGACAAGCGCGGCGCTGCGATGGGCATCTTCGGCATCGGCGTGGTGCTGGCCCCGGCGCTCGGCCCCTGGCTCGGCGGCCTGCTGATCGACGCGTTCGACTGGCGCTGGGTGTTCTATCTCGGCCTGCCGCCGAGCGTCATGGCGATTGTGCTCGCGAACCTGTTCGTGCCGGGCCGCGATGCGGTTGGGCCGCGCCCTGGCTTCGACTGGACCGGCCTCGGGCTGCTTGTGGTGTTTCTCGCCTCTCTGCTGAACGCGCTCACCAACGCGCAGCGGCTCGGGTGGAGTTCGGACCCGATCCTGCTCCAGTTCGCCATCTCTGCTGCTGCCGCGGTCGGCTTCGTCGCCTGGGAGCTGCGTACGGCGAAGCCGATGCTCGACCTGCGGCTCTTCCGCAACGTGCCCTTCGCCTCGGCTTCCGTTGTCGCCTTCGTCATGGGCGCCGGGCTCTTCGGCTCGACCTACCTGGTGCCGCTGTTCGTGCAGACGATCCAGGGCCTCACGCCGACCCAGGCGGGGCTCCTGCTTATGCCCTCGGGTTTCGTGCTGGTGTTCATCTTTCCGCTGGCGGGGCAGCTCTCCGACAAGCTGCCGGCCACGCTGCTTATCGGGGGCGGCATGGCGCTCTTCGCTTGGTCGTCCTGGCTGACCGCCGCCGTCGAGATCAATACCGGATTCTGGACGTTGGCGTGGTGGACGATCCTGTCGCGGGTCGGGCTCGGCTTCGTCTTCCCGGCCATCTCGGCCGGGCCGCTGAAGACGCTCCCCCGCGAGCTGATCGGGCAGGGCTCGGGCGCTATGAATTTCATCCGACAGCTCGGCGGCGCCTTTGGTGTCAACCTGCTCGCGGTGTTTATGGAGCGCCGCACGATGCTGCACGCCGACGCCTTCGCAGCGACGCAGACGAGCGACAATCCCGCCACAATGGCGCTCCTGCAGGAGGTCGGCAGCATCGTGCACACCGCGGGCCTGCCCGACACCCAGGCGATGGCGGCAGCCTCGCAGTTCCTAGCGCAGATGGTCGTCATCCAGGCGAACACCGCAGCATTTCGCGACGGGTTCCTGGTGGTGACCCTGATCTTTGTGATTGCGCTGATCCCAACCGCCATCATGCACTACGCCTCTACGCGAGCGACGTCCTCCCGAGCGGTACACCCGCCCTCCGGAGGCGGGCCCAGTGATCCTGTCCAGCAGCAGAGCCGCACTCCATTGCCCGATTGAAAACTGACTGCTCCTTTCGAGGAGCCGGCCACGGCGGCCGGCGACCTCGTTTAGGCGACACCATTGCATTGGTACTGTCAAGTTGGCCAGAGTTCTGGTCTATGGCAGGATCTCGGGCATGAGCACGACTGGACTTGCACCGCGAAAGATACTGCTGGCGAATGCGTTGGAGCGGTTGAGGGGAGGTCTGCGTTCAGGCTGTAGGGGCTTGGGTCCAGACCTGGAGGGTTCCATGTCGCTTCGCCCCACCGTGAGTGGTGATGTTCCAACTTCGACCGCGACCGTCGCCCGTGCAGCCTTTCCCCAAGGCAATCCCTATCTGCGCTTGCGCGACCACCTTGGGACGATCTTCACCGACGCCCAGTTCGCGCCGCTCTTCGCCCATCGCGGACAACCGGCGGAATGCCCATGGCGGCTGGCGCTGGTGACCCTGCTCCAGTTCGCCGAGAACCTGTCCGACCGGCGGGCGGCCGATGCTGTCCGCGGTCGCATCGACTGGAAGTATCTCCTGGGATTGGAGCTGACCGATCCTGGTTTCGACGCTTCGGTTCTAAGCGAGTTCCGCGGCCGTCTCGTGGCAGGAGGCGCGGAAGAGCAACTGCTCGACACTCTCCTGGCGCTGTGCCGTGACCTGAAGCTACTGAACGCCCGGGGCCGGCAGCGCACCGACTCCACCCATGTGCTCGGAGCCGTCCGCTTCCTGAACCGCCTCGAATGCGTGACCGAGACCCTGCGGGCTGCCCTGAATGCCTTGGCGATCGCGGCCCCCGAGTGGCTGCGCGCTGAGGCGGATCCTGCCTGGCTGGAGCGCTATGACCGGCGGGCTGGCGATCACGAGGTGCCGCAAGGCGAGGCGAAGCGGCGCGCCCACGCCGAGCAGATTGGTCGTGATGGTCATCAGTTGCTTGCGGCCATCATGGCTCCTGGTGCGCCAATTTGGCTGCGACAGATCCCGGCTGTTGAGTTGTTGCGGCAGGCCTGGGTCCAGAACTTCTGCCTGATGGACGATGTTCCGACCACAGGGACGGAGGCGCCACTTCGGGTGCGGTGGCGGACCGACCAGGAGGGGTTTCCACCCTCCTTGCTGATGGTCGCCTTGAACGAAACTGACAAACCGTGCATTTTCCGGACCAATGCACCCCCAAAGCACACGTGAGGCGACAAGGGCGGCAGCAAGATAACCAGTCCAAGTGTGAAGCCACAGAGGCTGGTCTGTGTACCAGTTGAAGAGGACCGCAGCGGCGAGCAGCCAGTGGATAATGCGGATAATCGGATCCCAAACCGAAATTTTGGCGGCCGTCATGAGGATCTCCTGACTCCAAGATCCTATAGACGTCAGGCCCACCGGTATGAAGCAGCTACTGAACACAGCGATGCAAGGTGTCGCGGCAGGCTTGGCTGCAGATTGTCGCAGATCCAATGAGATTTCCCATTTACACTGCTTGACCTTACCACGGTGGGAAGCCTTAAGCACTTCGGGAATGTTGCAGAGCTGAGGATTTGGATGCTCTTACGCGCCATTCCGTCCGGTTGGATCCCGACCCAAACCTAGTCCGGTTCCCGCTTGTCGAATCCGAACTTTCGTGACACATATCTACCCCTAGTAAACAGGAGCTCCCCTCACTTGCGACTGATGGGCACCATCATTGTTGCGCTGCTTGCGATCACCATGGCGATCCTTCCGATCTCTGGGCCGCAGGGGGCTGCACAAGCTGCACATCAGCACACTGTGTTGACCGCGATTGGGCATTCGCATGGAGAAGCGGACGGAGATCATTCACACGCTGATCAGCAGGTGTCTTTCGACACTGGTGCTTTAGGCATTTCAGATGATCAAGATCCCGACACCCAAGACTGCACGGGTGTGATCTGCTGCAGCATGGGCACTTGCCATGCCTTTCAGATCCCTGCACCACAGAACCTCCACTCTCCGGCCGTCTCGCAGGTCTCTATGGCTATGACCCGCGACGAGCAGGTTGAGGAAATCACCATCGGCGGCCTCGACAGGCCCCCCCGAACCGTCTGAGCCAGGCGCGGGCCGCTAGGGCCCGCACGAATCGGCGCGCCCGCTCCTGAGAGCTGGCTGCGACCGTCCTGAAGCTCGAACCGGTCACCCTTTCCAGAACGCGATCAGAACGTCAGGCCCGTGATGGATGGACCCGTTGTCCGCCAGCAGGCGACCCCGATTCAGAGCCGCCCTGTAGAGGTCCGCCCGGAGATAGACCCCATGATTAAGCTAATTCCCTTTGTCGCCCTTGGCCTCGGCCTTGGCGCGTGCGTGCCCACCACCCCTCCCGCTTACCTGGCCGCGCCCGCCGATCCCGCCGTTGGCACCCGAAGCCCCGGCTACACCGCCGTGACGGCCGGTATCCGCAGTTACGACGTCGTTGAGCCTGGCGACTGGCGCGAGCTCAACCGGCGGGTCGCACCCGGAGCCGGGACTGATCCCGAGCGGGGCGACTCGGACGACGCCGCCCGGCGGGGACGATGACCCATGCCCAGAACCATCACGACATCAGCCGCCCGGGGGCGGCGCGGCAAGGCACGCGCAAGGAAGGCACCAGAATGAATCAACAAGAGTGCACAAGGGGATCGATATCACGGCCAGGGCTGCTTGCGGGCGTTGCCCTCAGCCTGCTTCTCGGGGGCTGCGTCTCGTTCTCGGCGGATGGTGGGCTGTCGACGGCACAAACGCTCGCCTACACCGAACTCAACAAGGACGTCGTCAAGGTTTCCACCGAGGCTGAGGCTCTCGCAATCCAGCAACGCGTTGAAGACCTCCTGAAACGCCCTCTCACCGCGGACAGTGCCGTCCAGATTGCCCTCCTGAAGAACCGCGGCCTGCAGGTTGCCTTCAACGAGCTTGGCGTCTCAGAGGCCGAATTCATCCGGGCCACCTTACCGCCGAACCCGACCGTGTCCCTGTCGCGTCTCGGCGGCAGCCTGGAACTCGAGATCGAGCGGCAGATACTGATCGGGCTGTTCGAGCTGGCGACCCTTCCGGCGCGAGCCGCCATCGCCGAACAGCGCTTCCGAGCGGCCCAGTTCCGGACCGCCGAGGCCGTCCTGCGGCTCGCTGCCGAAACCCGCCGCGAATACTATCGTGCGATCGCGGCCAACCAGCAGGTCGCCTTCATGCAGCAGGCGCTCGGAACGGCGGAGACGGCGTCCGAACTCGCCAAGCAGCTCGGCGAGAGCGGCGCCCTCAACAAGCTGGAGCAGGCCCGCGAGCACGCCTTCTACCAGGAGCTGGGAGCCCAGCTCGCCCGCGCCCGCATCGAGCAGAAGGTCGCCCGCGAACGCCTGATCCGGCAGCTCGGCCTCTGGGGACGCGACATCGACTTCCGCCTGCCGAACTCGTTGCCGCCCCTGCCGGCCCGCATCGCCAGTGCCAAGGACATCGAGCGCCGGGCCTTGGAGCAACGCGTCGACCTGCAGGCCCTGCGTCACGACCTGAATGCGGTCGCAGGGCAGTACGGCCTGACCAACGCGACCCGCTTCGTGACCGATATCGAGCTCGCCGGCCTCTCCAGCTACGAGCGCGCGAAGTCCGTCTCGGTCGACCACGGGGAGGTCGAGATCGAGAAGGAGAAGATCAACAGGCGTGGGCTCGAGGTCGAGTTCACGATCCCGATCTTCGACTTTGGGGCCACGGCGACGCGCGGCGCGCAGGAAGCATACATGGCGGCAGCCAACCGTCTCGCGGAGCGAGCCGTCAACGTCCGTTCGGAGGCCCGCGAGGCCTACCTGCGCTACCGCGGCAACTACGATCTTGCCCGCCATTACCAGAGCCGGGTCCTGCCGTTGCAGAAGAGGATCCAAGACGAGGCCCTGCTTCAATACAGCGGCATGCTTGTTGACGTGAGCCAGCTCATCCTCGACGCGCGTGCCCGCATTCTCAGCAACGTCGACGCCATCAACGCCCGCCGCGACTTCTGGATTGCCGCGACCGATCTCAAGGCCGCCCTCGTGGGTGGCGGGGTGAGCGGCGGCGAAGGAGGCGGGGAAGCCACTACCGCTGCGGCCGGCGGTGCGGCCGCCGGCGGCGGACACTGAACCCTTGAGGACGAACCCATGACCGACTTTTCGCGAAGAGGTTTCCTTGGCGCCGGGGGCTTGGCCCTCGCCGGAGCCAGCATGATCAGCGGACGCACGCAAGCGGCGAGCCTGCCCGAGGCGCCGATCATGACCGAGGCCACGATGCAGCCGCCGCTGTACCCGAAGAGCGGGCCGGACTACCAGCCCGTCGTCACCCTCAACGGCTGGACCCTGCCCTGGCGGCAGAACGGCGACTGGAAGGAGTTCCACCTGGTCGCCGAACCCGTCGTGCGCGAACTCGCCCCCGGCATGAAGGCGCATCTGTGGGGCTATAACGGCCAGTCGCCCGGCCCAACGATCGAAGCGGTCGAGGGAGACAAGGTGCGCATCTTCGTGACCAACAAGCTGCCGGAGAACACGGCGGTGCACTGGCACGGCCAGCTCCTGCCGAACGGCATGGACGGCGTGGGCGGCCTGACCCAGCCGCACATCCCGCCGGGCAAGACCTTCGTGTACGAGTTCATCTGTCAGAAGTCCGGCACCTTCATGTATCACCCGCATTCCGACGAGATGGTCCAGATGGCGATGGGCATGATGGGCTTCTTCGTCGTGCACCCGCGCGATCCGGCCTTCCGCCGTGTCGACCGCGACTTCGTGTTCCTGCTCAATGCGTTCGACATCGAGGCCGGAAGCTACGTCCCGAAGGTCAACACGATGCTCGACTTCAACCTCTGGTGCTGGAACTCGCGCGTCTTCCCCGGCATCGACCCGCTCGTGGTGCGTCAGGGCGACAAGGTGCGCATTCGGTTCGGCAATCTCACCATGACGAACCACCCGATCCACATGCACGGCTACGACTTCAAGGTCACGTGCACGGACGGCGGCTGGGTGCCGGAGGCAGCGCAGTGGCCGGAAGTCTCCGTGGACGTGGCCGTCGGGCAGATGCGCGCCTTCGAGTTCGTGGCCGACGCGCCAGGCGACTGGGCGATTCACTGCCATAAGTCGCACCACACCATGAACGCCATGGGCCACGACGTGAAGACCTATATCGGCGTGAACATGAAGAAGACGGCGGCGGCCATCAAGAAGGTCGCGCCGGGCTACATGCCGATGGGCTCGGCCGGCATGGGCGAGATGGGCTCGATGGAGATGCCGCTGCCCGACAACACGCTGCCGATGATGACGGGGTTCGCCCAGTTCGGGCCTGTTGAGATGGGCGGCATGTTCTCGGTCGTGAAGGTGCGGCCCGGTCTGGCGGCCGACGACTACAAGGATCCGGGTTGGTACAAGCACCCGGAGGGAACCGTTGCCTATGAGTGGACCGGCGAGAAGCTCGCCGAGCCGGCTCGGGCGACCTCACCCGACAGCGGCGTCAAGGCGACGGAGTTCCGCGCCATCGACCGCCGCAAGCGACCGGTCCGCGCAGCCAACGCAACCGGCCACGAAAATCACTGATCCCTACAAGAACCAACGCCGAAGGAGCAACAATCATGGTTCGTACACTTACCCTCGCGGGCGCGCTGGGCGCGCTCGCCCTCTCCTCCACGCTCGCGTTCGCCGGGCCTGGAGAAGCCGGCCACAGCCACAAGTCGTTTGCAGCGGGCGAGCCGGGCGACCCGAAGAAGCCCGTCGCCCGGACCATTGAGGTCACCATGAAGGAGACCGAGGACGCCAAGATGCTGTTCGAGCCCGACCGGGTTGAGATCAAGCGCGGCGAGCAGGTGAAGTTCGTGCTCAAGAACACCGGGAAGGTGGACCATGAGTTCATGCTCGACTCGGTCCAGAACAATGCCAAGCACAAGGTGGCGATGGAGCAGAACCCGGATATGGAGCATGACGATCCGAACGGGAAGCGGCTCGCACCGAGCACCTCCAACGAGATCGTCTGGCGCTTCACCAAGGCCGGCACGTTTGAGTACGCCTGCCTGATCCCGGGCCACTACGAGTCCGGCATGAAAGCCACCGTCATCGTCAAGTGACGGCGCCATCTCCCACCACAACCCTCCATAGGAGTTCGACATGAAGCGTATCACTATCAGCCTCATTGCCACTCTCGCCCTGACGGGCGCTGCCCTCGCCCAGAGCCTGCCGACGGTCTCCGGCACCGTCGAGAAGGTGGACACCGCGCAGGGCAAGATCACCATCGACCATGGCGCCATCCCGAACCTCAACATGGATGCCATGACAATGGTGTTCCGGGCCCAAGACCCGGCCCTGCTCAAGGATGTGAAGGCTGGAGATAAGGTCCAGTTCACCGCCGACCGCGTGAACGGCCAGATCTCCGTCACCTCGATTAAGAAGGGCAAATAAGGCCCCAGCCGCCCCGCAATCGGTGCCCGAGACCCATCGATGCGGGGCGGCTCACCCGCTTTAGGAGAACTGCGATGAAACGCATGATCGCCACCCTCACGGCCACTGCATTGGTTTTTGTCGGCCCAATCCTTTCTGCGCAGGCCCAGCCTGCCAAAGGGGCACCGGCCGCCTATGAACGCGTCCGTGAGGTCATGAACGACCGGTTCAAGGACATGAAGCTCACCGGCGATCCCGATAAGGATTTCGCCGCGATTCTCATTGCCCACCATGAAGACCTGATCTTCCTCGCCCGAACCCAGCTAGAGCACGGCGCGGACGAGCAGCTCCGCCGGGTCGCACAGAAGATCCTTGATGAGGAGCAAAAGCAGATTTCCGAACTGAAGGAATGGCAGGTCCGCAATCGGCAGGCGGATTATCGCGCCCGCCTGGACCAGCCGCCTCATGGATCCGGACCACTGGATCAGCGCGGGGCCCAAACAGCGCAGGCCACTCCGGCTCCAACTGCACCGGCACCCGCAGCCGCACCGGCGCAACCCGCGCCAGCCGCAAGCCAAGCCCCGATGGTTTCCGGAACGGTCGAGAAGGTCGACACGGCCCAGAACAAGATCACGCTTGATCACGGTGCGATCCCGAATCTCAACATGGATGCGATGACGATGGTGTTTCGCGTCCAGGATCCCGCACTCCTGAAGGGCGTGAAGGCCGGCGACAAGGTTCAGTTTCAGGCTGACCGCGTCAATGGTCAGATCTCCGTGATCAGCATCCGGAAAGGTCGCTAGCCACCTTGTTCCGCCTGCTCATATCAGGCGGGTCGCCGGCCGCTGCGTTAATGGAACCACCGCAGTGGCCGGCGACAACCAACAGTAGAATCAGGATATTTTCAGTGCTTACATTGCGTAATTTTGTTGTTGGAGCTGCCGCCGCCGCTGCAGTCTCAACCGTTTCCATTTTCCTGCCTTGCTCCGCGGTTGCTGATGACGAGGGCGCCGTTCTCGGCGAGGTTGCGCTTTCCAATATCGCGGCCACTCCGGCCCGCGCCGGTGAAACAACCATCATCACCTTCTCGATTGAAAACGCAGGGACCGACCGCATCCTCATCACCGGACTGCAAATGCCAGGTGGCGAGCCGGCGCGGATCATGGGATCCTTTGGACAAGCCCAAAGCGGTGACATCGGATCGTTGCCGGTCAGGGCCGGCGCAACTGAGCAATTGGATGGCAGAAGGATCTGGATCGAGGTCGGCCCACTGACCCAGGATCTTGAGCCGGATTCCACCATCAACGCGCGGCTCGTTCTCGACACCTTTGAGAGCCCGCTGTCGCTCCACGTTGGGCCGGTGGCCACAGGCTCGACTGCCAAAGCTAACACTCCGAGCATTGTGGGGGCAGCCGAAACTCCTGCAACGACTTCAGACCGCCGCGTTGGATGCTGAACCTGTCCCGCCTCGTCGGCCCGTACGTACCGGAGGCTTGGTTGGCGACTGGAGCCAGCCAAGCGAGCAAGGATCAACGGCGATCCGACGACCTGCCGGAGTATTTGGAGAATGACTTCGACCGGCAGGCACTCGTGCCGCGGTTTCTGGTTCTGGCGATCCTCGGCGCGGCGGCGTTGCTGGAGTATGGCCATGGCCACCGGGAAGGTCATTGGATCGTCCTGGCAATCTACTGGCTGACGACAATCGCACTGGCGCTATCGTCACGTCTCACCGCCAGTTGGGCGTGGTTGCCGTGGGTTGCCACGGTGACGGATGCAGGACTGGCGGTCTACGTGATCGCTGATCATCTGCCCCGCGATGCGCATGACATGCTTCTTGCGACCGACGCTGTCAGTCTGTTCCCCGCCTTCCTGCTTCTCATCCAAACAGGCTTGCGGTTGCGGCGTGACCTTGTGGCCGCATTCGCTGGCATTGTACTCCTTGGATGGATCGCATCGTTCACGCTGCTCGTCGGACCTGAGGCCCTGCCAGCCCCAAGAAGCCCAAGCGCGTTAGCCGCGCGGCAGGCACTTGCATTCATCTCGTTTGCAGCAGCGGCTGGGTTTGTTTTTTATGCCGTGCGCCGAATGCGGATGGCCTGGTCCACCATTCTGCGGGCTCAATGGGACCAAATGCTCCTGTCACGTTTCCTGCCTGAAGGCGTGGCGACCGAAGTGGTCACAGGCGATGAGGCGGCGGAAATCGCGGAGCGTCATGCCTGTCTCCTGCTGGTTGATATCCGTGGTTTCTCCGCGTTGACCCAAAGTCGACCAAGCCAGGAGGTCATCAGCGATCTCATGGCCTTCAGACGTTTCGTCCATGGAGCCGTTTCTCGCCATAACGGCATTGTCGACAAGTATCTCGGCGATGGCGTGCTTGCCGTCTTCCTCCATGGAACACCCGAACAGCAAGCTGCTCATGCGTTTGAGGCAGCATGCGAGATCCTGCGCCCGTTGGACACATGGAAGAGCCACGCGCATGCTCCAGCCGGCGTTCACGTCATCGCGACGCTGCACTGCGGCTCCGTTCTTGCTGGTGTTTTCGATGACGGCAGGCGCGCTGAGTTCACAGTGCTGGGGCCGGCAATGAACGCGCTGCCACGCATGGAACGGCGGTCCAAAGAAGCCAACCTCGGTGTGGTCGTGTCCAAACGGTTCTTGCGCCTTCTGCCACCGTCCGCTCAGGCCAGGATTGACGCTCGACCGGTGGAAAGACGTCCAGGAGACGAACAATTACCCGATATTCTCTCAGTGCGCTTCATGCACCCAGGTGCTGGGGTTCATCGGGGCACATCGGGTTGAACCACGTCTTGGAATATGGCGGTCTTCTGCTCGCAGCGTTCCTGTCGGCGACGGTTCTGCCGTTCCAATCCGAAGTCGTTTTGTTCGGGCTCCTTATCACGGAGCATTACCAGTGGTGGCTTCTTATCCTGGTGGCCAGTGTCGGGAACACCCTTGGTTCGGCCGTGAACTGGCTCTTGGGACGCCTGTTGTCCCAATTTGAGAGTCGCCCGTGGTTCCCGCTCAAGCGCGAGACGATTGCGCGGGCCGAAGGGTGGTACCATCGCTATGGACGCTGGTCCCTGCTCCTGAGCTGGCTCCCCTTTGTCGGTGATCCCCTCACAATTGTGGCCGGCGTGTTGCGCGAGCCGTTCCTGATCTTCGTCGCCATCGTGGCTGTCGCCAAGACAGCCCGATATTTCGCTGTGGCAGCCATGACGTTCGGCTGGTTCTGAGATGGTGCATTCCACGCGAGCAAGCAGAGACGGTGAAACGGGAACAAAACCGCACAACAAACGCGAACTGATCGGCACCAGGCGACTGTGGGCAGTGATTGAGACCCGAACGCCCTGTTGTCCGACTTGCTCTCGGCGGCCTCCGGCGTGCGGCGGCCAAGAGCAAAATTTGGCCACGCCTCTTCAACGAAGGAGAAGTTCATGCGCTCTATTGCTATGTCCGTTGCCCTGCTGCTCGTCGGGCTCAGCCATGCCCAGGCTCAGGATGCTGCCGCCGGCGAGAAGGTGTTTGCGCAATGCAGAGCCTGCCACCAGATCGGAGAAAGTGCAAAAAACGCCGTAGGGCCCATGCTGAACGGGCTTATCGGGCGTCATTCGGGTTCTGTCGAGGGCTACAACTACTCTCCTGCTAACAAGAATTCAGGCCTGACCTGGGATGAAGCCACTTTCCGGGATTACATCAAAGATCCTCGCGCCAAGGTACCAGGCACCAAAATGATCTATGCAGGCCTGAAGGACGAGCAGAGGGTTAATGATTTGATCGCCTATCTCAAGCAGTTCGATGCGAGTGGAAAAAAGGTCACTCAGTAGCCTCAATCGACTTTCATATCGAACGGCAAAGCTACAGACCAGATCGGGCGAGGAGTAGGCCCGATCTGGGCCCCGGTTCAAGTGCGTCAGCCAATCACCGGGAAGCCCTCATGTCACATCGTGCAATCCTCAGGCTTGTTTCGTCAGTGATCACCTTAGGCCTCTCCGGGGCCATGGCACACGACTGGTACCCGGTCGCCTGCTGCAGCCAGAGGGACTGCAGGCATCTGGAAGAAGCCAAGGGTGAGACAGTTCTTGAAACACCTGGAGGATGGCAGCTGTGGGACGGCCGGACCGTGGCAAGAGGTACGGCGAGGCTCTCGCCCGACAGCCTGTTCCATCTCTGTGAGCTCCCCGACAGGCGCATCATTTGCTTCTTCGCTCCGCCAGGAGCCTCCTAAAGGTGAAAAGCCCTGTTCGGATCGGTTGGATGCGGCTCAAAATGTTCTTGCGAAGTCGTTTCCACTTGCGCCAGATCAAGGCCTCCCAGCATGCAACCTGTTCTACTGCGACCCCGAACACGAAGAGTGAGGGCTATGGCACTGAACGAACTTGAATTGACGTCTGCTGAGCTCCCGCTCCAGGCCGTTGACAAACCGACAGTCGGGTCGCGCGACCTTCCGTTCTTGACGCAACAAGCGGGCCACTGGCAGGAACCCACACTGAACCTTCAGCCGGTCGGCGTGCAAATGGCACAGCGCGATTTCTGGATGTACATGAAAGACGTCGGTGAGCGGTCAATCCTGTTCCTGGACACGCTCCGGCAGCGGGCCGACAACATGCTGGCCCACGACCGTGCCGGCAAGCCCCCTCTTCTTGATTTCGACTACGAGATCATACTCGATGCTGGCCACTTCAAACCTCCAACAAACTATTCACTCCTGCGTATCACCCGGGTGGGCGGGGATTGCCTCGCGGACTGCGTCGACTCGACGAAACCCCCAGTCGTCGTCTTCGACCCGCGTGCCGGGCATGGTCCCGGGATCGGTGGCTTCAAGCGCGACTCCGAGGTTGGTTTGGCGCTCCGCGCTGGGCACCCGGTGTACTTCGTGGCATTCGCGCCTGAGCCGGTCCTGGGCCAGACCCTGCTCGATGTCCTGCACACGCTCCGACGCTTCGTGGAGGAGGTCGCCAACCGTCATCCGGGCCGAGCGCCCATCCTGTACGGCAACTGCCAGGCCGGATGGGCGATCACGATCTTGGCCGCCGACTGCGCCGGCTTGGTCGGTCCAGCGGTCCTGAACGGTTCGCCGTTGTCGTACTGGGCAGGGGAAGCGGGCATCAACCCGATGCGGATCGCCGGTGGCTTCGTCGGCGGCGCTTGGCTCGCCCATCTGCTGGGTGACCTCGGCCAGGGGCGCTTCGACGGCGCCTGGCTCGTCCAGAATTTCGAGAACCTTAAGCCAGAGGCAGTCTGGGAGAAGTACGCCAACCTGTTCGCTAACATCGAGACGGAACGCGAGCGGTTCCTGGAGTTCGAGCGCTGGTGGAACGGCTTCTACTTCCTGAGCCGGGAGGAGATCGTCGCCATCGTCGAGAACCTCTTCGTCGGCAACCGGCTGGAGGAAGGCCTCGTGCAGGTCTGCGACGGGTGCCATGTCGACCTGCGGCAGATCGGGAATCCGCTGGTGATCTTCGCTTCCTACGGCGACAACATCACCCCGCCGCATCAGGCGCTCGGCTGGATCCCCGCCGTGTATGCCAGCACCGAGGACCTGAAGCAGGCAGGGCAGAGGATCGTCTACCTGACCAACCCGCACATCGGGCATCTCGGGATCTTCGTCTCTGCCAAAGTGGCCAACCTGGAGCACCGCGCGATCCTTGAGAACCTCTCCCGGGTCGGGGAGTTGGAGCCAGGTCTTTACGAGATGCGGATCGGATTGCCCGCGACCAATGCCGAACAACAGGGCACCCGCGAGGTTACCTTCGAGGAGCGGCGCGTCGAAGATCTCGACTTTGGATATCCGCGCCGTTCGTTCGAGCACGTCCGTGAGATATCGGAGGCGAACGAGGCAGCCTACCGGATGCTCTGGAGCTCCTGGATCCAGGCCGCTGTAACGCCCTGGTCCGCGGCCATGGCCGAGGTGTTGCATCCCATGCGCGTGAGCCGCACGATGTTTTCCGAGGACTTCAGCCCCTGGATGCGAGGCGTCCGCATGCTGGCGGCAATGGAGCAGGATCACACGGCGCTCCCGTCGGAGAACCCGTTTAAGGCGGCCGAGGCGGCCTGGTTTTACGACGTCACCCGCATGATTGAGGCCGGTCGAAGGATCCGGGACGCTTGGGCGGAGCGCCTGTTCGCGACCGCCTTCGGCGGAGGGCTCTCCTCCCCGCCGCCGGCCCGTAGGCACTCTGACCAGAACGCTTGACCTTCCCATCGTGGGAAACCTTAGGCTTCCCGTATCGCATAGAGGCACCAGCGGAGAACCGCCATGACCCACAGCCCAACCACCAAAGAGCACGGTCGCGAGGGGCATTCCCACCATCATGACCATGGCGCTCACGCCGGTCACCACCATCACCGTGAGCCTGGGGCGGCTGCCGGGAAGGTAAAGGATCCGGTCTGCGGGATGATGGTCGATCCGCATACGACCGTGCATCGGGCCCAGTACGAGGGCAAACCGTATTACTTCTGCTCGTCGGGCTGTCAGTCGAAGTTCATGGCTGAGCCCGCCAAGTATGTTGAGCCGGCAACAGCCCGGAAGGCAGAGGCCGTGCCCGAGGGCACGACCTACACATGCCCGATGCATCCCCAGATCCGCCAAGCCGGTCCCGGCTCCTGCCCGATCTGCGGCATGGCGCTCGAACCCGTCCTCGCCACCGCGGAGACGGGACCCAGCCACGAGCTCGTCGACATGACGCGCCGCTTCTGGATCGGCCTTGCCCTGTCACTGCCCGTGGTGGCGTTGGAGATGGGCGGCCATCTGTCCGGCCTTGGCCACTACATCAGCCAGCAGACCTCGAACTGGATCCAGATGCTGCTCGCGACCCCAGTCGTGCTGTGGGCCGGCTGGCCCTTCTTCGTGCGCGGCTGGCAATCGGTTGTCACGCGCAACCTGAACATGTTCACCCTGATCGCCATGGGCACGGGCGTGGCCTGGGTCTACAGCATGGTTGCGACCCTGGTGCCCGACGTCTTCCCGGCGGCCTTCCGCGGCCATGATGGCTCGGTCGCCGTGTACTTCGAGGCGGCATCCGTGATCACGGTGCTCGTCCTGCTCGGGCAGGTGCTCGAACTGCGCGCCCGCGAGACCACCAGCGGGGCCATCCGCGCCCTGCTCGACCTCGCGCCGAAGACGGCCCGCAAGATCCTGCCCGACGGCACAGAGCAGGAGGTCCAGCTCGATACCGTGCAGGCGGGTGATCGCCTGCGGGTGCGCCCGGGCGAGAAGGTTCCGGTGGACGGTGCCGTCCTGGAGGGGCGCAGTGCCGTCGACGAGTCGATGGTGACCGGCGAGTCGATGCCGGTGACCAAGGAGGTCGGTGCAAAGGTGATCGGCGGCACCATGAACCAGTCCGGCGGCCTGGTCATCGAGGCCCAGAAGGTCGGCCGTGACACGATGCTGTCGCAGATCGTGCAGCTCGTGGCCGAGGCCCAGCGCAGCCGCGCCCCGATCCAGCGCCTGGCGGACCAGGTCTCGGGCTACTTCGTGCCGGCCGTGATCGGGGTGGCGGTCCTGGCCTTCATCACCTGGGCGATCTGGGGACCTGAACCGCAGTTCTCCTATGGCCTCGTGGCCGCCGTGGCGGTGCTGATCATCGCCTGCCCATGCGCACTAGGCCTTGCCACGCCAATGTCGATCATGGTGGGCGTCGGGCGCGGCGCCGGGGCTGGAGTGCTGATCAAGAACGCGGAAGCCCTGGAGCACATGGAGAAGGTCGATACGCTGGTCGTCGACAAGACCGGCACGCTCACCGAGGGCAGGCCTGCCGTAACGGCCATCGTGCCGGCACAGGGCTTCACCGAGGCCGAGGTGCTGCGCCTGTCGGCCAGCGCCGAGCGCCCGAGCGAACACCCGCTCGCCCTGGCCATCGTCGAGGCGGCCGACAAGCGGGGGATCCCGACCGCCCCAGTCTCGGACTTCGACTCTCCCACGGGCAAGGGTGCGCTCGGCACCGTAGAGGGCCGGCGCATCGTGCTCGGCAGCGCCAAGTTCCTGGCCGAACACGGCATCGACGTCAGCCCCCTCGCCGAGCAGGCCGACAGGCTGCGCGAGGACGGCGCCACGGCGATCTTCGCGGGCATCGACGGGAAGGTGGCAGGCGCCATCGCCATCGCCGACCCGGTGAAGGCGACAACGCCCGAGGCGCTGGCTGGCCTGAAGGAAGAGGGCATCCGCGTCGTGATGCTGACCGGCGACAACTGGACGACCGCGAGAGCGGTGGCGCGCCGGCTTGGGATCGACGAGGTTGAGGCCGAGGTCCTGCCCGACCAGAAGAGTGCCGTGGTCGACAAGTTTAAGCGCGAGGGCCGCGTCGTCGCCATGGCGGGCGATGGCGTCAACGACGCTCCGGCGCTGGCTGCGGCCGATGTCGGCATCGCGATGGGCACCGGCACCGATGTGGCGATGGAAAGCGCGGGCGTGACCCTGCTCAAGGGAGACCTGACTGGCATTGTGCGGGCGCGGCGGCTGTCGCGGGCGACCATGCGCAACATCCGCCAGAACCTGTTCTTCGCCTTCATCTACAACGCCTTGGGCGTGCCGGTGGCGGCCGGCGTGCTGTACCCGTTCTTCGGCATCCTGCTGTCGCCGATCATCGCGGCCGCGGCCATGGCGCTGTCGTCGGTCAGCGTGATCGGCAACGCGATCCGTCTCCGCGCAGTGCGGCTGTGATGGCCCGGCCGGGCGGGTCTGCTCAGGATCCGCCCGGGCCTTCCCGCAGTTTGACTTGGCGCAATGTTCCCGGCGCCTGGCCTGCTAGTATTTCCGGCATGAACTGGATTCGGAACCAATCCTGGCTTGTGCTGGTGGCCATGCTCCTGCTGGCAGCCAACACGATTGTTCTGGCCGCCGGCCAGGCTGCCGCCCCGGATCCCTCGTTGCCGGCGCACGCTGCGCATCTGTCGTCAGGCTCTCTGGGTCACGACGCCGCCGGCCCGGCCGCTGATCGTCACCATGACAGCGCACGGTCGGAGGGGGCTGATGCGGCCCACATGCTGGGTGGCCTGCCTTGCAATGCGGTCTGCCCAGTCGGCTCTTCGGGCTGCGGTCCGGCGCCATTGGCCTGCCATGCCAGCAGCCTTCTCCAGCGGGACGCCGGAACGCTCTGCATCCGGCACAGGGATGACCTGATGCTGTCCGGGCTGGATCCGGATGCACAACTCAGACCGCCCAAGCCAATCGCGTGACACTCCTGAATCCTTGGTTTCCGGGCGCTCCCTGCGGAGTATCCCGCAGCAGAGACCAAGGGCCGCTTCGACCGAACTCCAGAAGGACAACCCGATGTCCACACGCATCTTTCAGATTGCACTCGCCCTCACGGTCTCCCTCGGCGCCGCCGGCGCCCGGGCCGACACGATCTTCGTCGCCAACGAGAATGGGCAGAGCGTCTCCATCATCGACACCGAGACCTCCAAGACCACCACGGTCGCAATCCCGATCTCGCCGCACAACGTCGACCTCACCCGGGATGGCCGGCTTCTGCTGGCGACGGGCATGGCGGCAGGCGGCTCCGGTGGCCATGCCGCCCACGGCGCGGCGGGCGGCGGGCAGCTCGTTCTCATGGACGTGTCGGATGGCGCGCCGGCCTCCCCGACCGTCGTGACGGTGGGAGGGCACCCGGCGCACGTGGTCCCTGACGCTCAGGGGCGTTTCGCCTACCTGAGCGATGCCGAAACCAACTCGGTGGTGGTGGTCGATCTTGCCGCCCGCAAGGTTGCAGCGCGCATCCCCGTGCAGAACTACCCGCACGGGCTGCGCCTGTCGCCGGACGGTAGCCTGCTGGCTGTCGCGAACATGAAAAGCGGCACGGTCTCCTTGGTGGACCCACGCAACCCGGAGAAGGTCGAGCATGTCGCCGTCGGCGAGCGCCCGGTCCAGGTCGCGTTCGCCCCGAGCGGCCGCGTCCTCGTGGTCTCCCTCAACGGCGAGGACAAGGTCGCCATCGTCGACGTCGCCTCCCGCAAGGTGCTCCGGAAGGCCTCCGTCGGGCGCGGGCCGGTGCAGGTCTTCGTCACGCCGGACGCCAAGACCGCCCTCGTCGCGAACCAGGGCTCGGCGGCGAAGCCGGACAACCGGGTGTCGGTGATCGCCCTGGAGACCGGCAGGTCGGTCAAGAACCTGACGGTTGGCAAAGGCGCCCACAGCATCGTGATCGACCCCGACGGGGACACCGCCTACGTCACCAACACTTACGCGGACACCATTTCAGCGGTCGATCTCGACACCCTCTCGGTCGGGAAAGCCTATCCGGTCGGAAAGGGACCGAACGGCATCGCGGCCCGCTAGGCCTCTTCGGAATGGATGGCGGGCCGGGCAGGCGGATTTCGAGGCACTGCCGGCACCGCCGGGCGCGAACCTGGCCTTGAGCCAAATCAAGGCAGCCTTCGCGCTCAAGGTTCAAAGTCAGCATCGTCTGGATCGGGAGATCTCACATGACCACCACGCCAACGGTCACCTCAACGCCGCCCAAGACCTGGAGGACACGCCTGGTCGGCACCCCCTTGGGATGGGCCCTCGCGCTCGCGGCAGCCGCGCTCGGCGTCTACCTCTTCGTGAGCCACACGGGCCACGTCGTGGCCGCCCTGCCTTACCTCCTCTTGATGGCCTGTCCGCTGATGCACCTGTTCATGCATCGGGGCCACGGCCATCATCACGGCAAGCGCGAGTGACCGTCGTCAAGTCTGAGCGGCTGCGGCTGGCCGAGCTCACGTCGGGCGTGGGCGCGGTCGTCCTCGGCATCGGGCTTGGGGTCCTGGCTGCCGACCACCTCGACCGCGTCGGCCTCCCGCTCCTGCTGGTTGGCGCGGCGGTCCACGCCTGGGGCATGTTCGACAAGCACCGGCTGGAGCGCCAAGCCGACGCCCCGGCCGTCTGGTGGGCGCCCGTTGCCTATTGGACCTGTTGGGGCCTTCTTGGATTGGCAGGGCTGGGTGCGGCAGGACGCGCCTCTGGGTTGTTGTGATCCCTGCACCGCCACCACAAGGAGGATGCTCCACCGCCGTGTGAGCGGTGGCACGCACCGCCCGCGCAGCTTGACAGAAATGCCATCCGTTTGATCCAGCGCAATCACGGCATCCCGGGGTCCGGGTAGGATCGGCGCAAAGGAGAGATTCATTGAAGGCTGTGTGGACCCACTTACGCCGCTATGTCACGGGCCTTGTGCTCGTGGCCATGGCCTCGTTCGTGCTGCACGGCGGGGTCCTGGCAGGCTTGGGGGGGCCATGATGCGGGCCACACGCGAACTGAAGCGCATGCCAGCCACACGAAAACGGCCGATCAGCCGCACCAGGACTGCGCCGGCGGCTTTGTCGTCGAAGCGCCCGACGGTTGCGCCCCTGGGGCCGACGGCGGGGCCGATGGCCCCCATAGCCTCCATTGCGGCAGCGTCTGCGGGCTTGTCTTGCCCACCGCCGCCGGCCCTGCCGCCGTCCTGGCTGCTGACACCGTTCCCCTGAGCCTGGAGAGCCAGCTGGGATCGGGCATCGACCCGACTGGCCTGAAGCGTCCCCCACGAACCCCCGGCATCGCCTGATTGAGCGACCGGCCTGAGCCGTGTCGCTTCCCACGACGTGCTCATGACTGGGGTTCTTCCAATGCTTACCCGTTTCACCGGCGCCCTGCCGCGCCTCCAGGCTGTCCTGTGTGGCCTGGGCTTCCTGACTACCCTCGTTCTCGCTCCGGCGGCGCTGGCCCACGGCGGACACGACCATGGTGCTCCGCCGCCAACGGCGGTGGCCACCTCCAATCCGCGCATCGCCGTGCAATCGGACGCCTACGAGCTGGTCGGCATCCTGCGCGGCGAGCGGCTCGGGCTTTACCTCGACCGGTTCGGCACCAATGAACCGGTGGCCGATGCCAGGATCACCGTCACCGTCGGCGGCCAGGACGTGGAGGCCGAGAAGGCGTCGGACGGCACCTACGCCGTCACGTCGCCGGACTTTACCAGCGAGGGGCCACTTGAGCTTGTGTTCGCCGTGAGCGCTCCAGCCGGGGACGATCTCCTGATCGGGACCCTTGTCCTTCCCATCAGGCCCGTAACCGCCGCGGCCCTTCCCGCAGACACCACAGCAGCTCTGGCCCTCCGGGCGGCGCCGGGCCTGCGGGTCGGCGGCGTGGAGATCGGGCAGCCCTACGCTGTGGCCGGCGTCGTCGGACTCGGGTTCCTGCTCGGCCTGGCCGCCCGGAGCCGCAGCCGGCTGGTTCCGGTGACCAGCCTCGCGCTCATCGCCGTCCTGGCGACCACCGCCTACGCCTTCAGCCACGAAGGTGAGGATCATGGCGCTGGGGACGCCAAGGCCGCCCTGCCCGCGGGCGACACCCCGCGCCGCCTGCCCGACGGCACGGTGTTCGTGCCGAAGCCGAGCCAGCGCCTGCTCAACGTGCGGACCAGCGTCACAACGCCCGAGGAGGCGCAGAAGGCGATCACCCTGGTCGGCCGTGTGATTGCCGACCCGAACCGCTCAGGTCTCGTGCAGAGCATCAACGGCGGGCGGATCATTGCCCCGGAGGGCGGGCTGCCGCGCCTTGGCCAGACAGTCAGGAAAGGCGATGTGCTCGCGCTCGTTGAGCAGGCTGTGGGCCAGGCGGATCGCACGACCCTCTCCGAGCGGATCGGCGAGATCGAGCAGGAGATCGCCGTCGCCGAGACCAAGCTCAAGCGCGTGCGCCAGCTTTCGGATCGCGGCGTCGCGCCGCCGAGCCAGGTCACCGACGCCGAGATCGAGCTGGAGGGGCTGCGCCGCCGACGCGAGATCGTGCGCCAGACCCGGATCGAATCAGAGGTCCTGCGCGCCCCCATCGACGGCACCATCGCCGCCGCACGGGTGGTCCCCGGCCAGGTGGTCGCCTCCCAGGACGTGGTCTTCCAGGTCCTCGACCCGAAGGGCCTCTGGGTCGAGGCGCTCGTCTACGGCGAGATCGATCCCGCCAAGGTCACCGCCGCCAGCGCCACTGCCGTCGACGGCACGCCCCTGAGGCTCGCCTTCCAGGGGTTCAGCAAGGCGCTCCAGCAGCAGGCCACAGTCGTTCAGTTCGCCGTCGAGAACCCGCCGGGCAACCTGTCGGTCGGCTCGCCGGTCACGGTCTTCGCGCAGAACGGGGCTTCCGTCAGGGACATCATCATGCCCCGGGATGCCGTCGTGCGCGGCGCCAACGGCGAGGCGGTCGTCTGGCGCCACACGGATCCCGAGCGCTTCGAGGCGCGGCCGGTGCGAACCGAACCCTTCGATGCCACCCGTCTCGTGATCCGGGCCGGCGTCGCCGAGGGCGAGCGGATCGTGATCCGCGGCTCCGAACTCATCAACCAGATCCGGTGAGGCGGCGATGTTCAACTTCCTCGTCAGCAGCAGCCTCAAGAATCGCCTCTTCGTCATCGCGGCGGCGCTCGTCCTCGTCGCCTACGGCTCGTGGATCCTGCCGCGGGTGCCGGTCGATGTGTTCCCCGACCTCAACCGGCCGACCGTCACCCTTATGACCGAGGCGGAGGGCCTCGCACCACAGGAGGTGGAGCAGCTCGTCACCTACCCGCTCGAAACAGCCATGAACGGTATGCCGGGCGTCACGCGCGTCCGGTCCGTCTCGGGTGTCGGCCTGTCCATCGTCTATGTCGAGTTCGACTGGAGCACGGACATCTACCGGTCGCGCCAGCTCGTGGCCGAGCGCCTGGCGCTCGTGGGCGAGCAACTCCCAACCGGCGTCACCCCGCAGATGGGGCCGGTCACCTCGATCATGGGCGAGATCATGCTGGTCGCCGTCACCAGCGACACGGTCTCACCCATGGAGGTGCGCGAGATCGCCGACTTCATCATCCGGCCCCAGCTCCTCACCATCGCGGGCGTCGCCCAGGTGATCCCCATCGGCGGTGAGGTCCGGCAGTACCGGATCGTGCCGAACATCGCGGCCCTGCAGGCGCTTGAAGTCTCGCACGAGCAGATCGAAGCCGCGGTCACGCGCTTTGGCACCAACACCGGCGGCGGCTTTGTCGACCAGCACGGGCGCGAGTACCTGATCCGCAACGTTGGGCTCACCAAGCGCCTGGAGGACCTGCGCAACACGGTGGTCGTCCACCGGGACGGTCAGCCGGTCTTCCTGCACCAAGTGGCGCAGGTCGACTTCGCCCCGCGCGTGAAGCGCGGCGACGCGGGCTTCCAGGGCAAGCCCGCCGTGATCGTGTCGATCCAGAAGCAGCCCGGCGCCGACACGGTCGACCTTACCGGCAAGATCGAAGCCGCGCTGGCCGAGATCCAGAAGACGCTGCCGCAGGGCGTGTCGGCCACGAACCTGCAGTTCCGGCAGGCCACCTTCATCGAGACCTCCATCGGCAACGTCAAGCGGGTCCTGCTGGAGGCCGCCGCCGTTGTGGCCGTGATCCTCGTCCTGTTCCTGATGAATGCCCGGGCGACGGCCATCTCGCTCTCAGCAATCCCGATCTCCATCCTGGTGACAGTCGTGGTGTTTCAGGCCTTCGGGCTCACCATCAACACGATGACCCTGGGCGGGCTCGCCATTGCCATCGGCGAACTCGTCGACGACGCGGTGGTCGATGTCGAGAACATCCTCCGCCGGCTCAAGGAGAACCGGGAGCTTCCAGACCCCAGGCCCGCGCTGGAGGTAATCGCGGCCGCAAGCCAGGAGGTCCGTTCCGGCATCGTCTACGCCACGATGATCATCATCCTGGTGTTCATCCCGCTCTTCGCCCTGTCGGGTATCGAGGGGCGCCTCTTCGCCCCGCTCGGCGTGGCCTACATCGTGTCGATCCTGGCCTCGCTCGTCACCTCGATCACCGTGACGCCGGTGCTCGCCTACTACCTGCTCTCCGGACGGGTGAAGGGCCACGAGCACGACAGCCTCATTGTGCGGCACCTCAAGCGCGGCAACGCCGCCCTGCTGCGCTGGGCCTTCGGGCACCGGGGTTTCCTGTTCACCACCGTGCTGGTCGGCGTTGGCGCGGCCGCCTACGGCACCACCCTGCTGCCGCGGGCCTTCCTGCCGCCGTTCAACGAGGGCACTCTCACCATCAGCCTCGCCTACAACCCCGGCATCGCGCTGGGGGAGAGCAACCGCCTCGGGCTAGTGGCCGAAGGTCTGATAAAGGACGTGCCCGAGGTGATCTCGGTCGGACGCCGCACGGGGCGGGCCGAACTCGACGAGCATGCGGAGGGCGTGCACTCCTCCGAGATCGACGTCGACCTGAAGCGGTCGGAGCGCTCGAAGGAACAGGTGATGGGCGACATCCGCGCCCGCCTGGCCGTCCTGCCGGCGACGCTCAACGTCGGCCAGCCGATCTCGCACCGTCTCGATCACATGCTCTCGGGTGTGCGCGCCGAAATCGCGCTGAAGATCTACGGCGAGGACATCGACACGCTGCGCACCCTGGCGGAAGGCCTGCGCGAGCGGCTGTCGGGCGTGGAGGGGCTCGTCGACCTCCAGGTCGAGAAGCAGGTGCGCATCCCGCAGCTGCGCATCGACGTCGACTACGAGAAGGCCGCCCTCTACGGCCTGACCCCGGCGACGGTGACGCAAGGTCTGGAGACGATGTCGAACGGGCGCACGGTGTCACAGATCGTCGAGGGCAGCCGCCGCTTCGACGTGGTGATGCGCCTGTCCGACCAGGACCGCTCCACCACCGGCCTCGGCGACCTGCTCATCGCCACTCCGACCGGCCACGTGCCGCTGCGCATGATCGCCGCCGTCCAGGAGACGGACGGACCGAACCAGCTGCTGCGCGAGAACGGCCAGCGGCGGATCGCGGTCCTGGGCAACACGGACGGCCGGCGCGACATGGCGGCCATCATCGCCGACATCCGCCGCATCACCGGAGAGACGCAGTGGCCGCAGGGCTACGTCACCCGCCTGGAGGGCACCTTCCAAGCGCAGGAGGAGGCCACGCTCCGGATCGGGGCGCTCTCCCTCCTGTCGCTCGCGATGGTGTTCGTGGTGCTCTACAGCCGCTACCAGTCGCCGGCGCTGGCGCTGATCATCATGGGCAACATCCCGCTGGCGCTGATCGGCAGCGTGATCGCGCTCAACATCGCCGGGCAGCCGCTCTCGGTCGCCTCGATGATCGGCTTCATCACCCTTGCCGGCATCTCGGCCCGCAACGGCATCCTGAAGGTCTCGCACTACATCAACCTCGCGCTCTACGAGGGCGAGCAGTTCGGCAAGGACCTGGTGATCCGCGGCAGCCTGGAGCGGCTGACCCCGGTGCTGATGACGGCGCTCTCGGCCGGCCTCGCGCTCATCCCGCTCCTGATCGGAGCGGACGAGCCCGGACGCGAGATCCTGCACCCGGTGGCGGTGACGATCTTCGGCGGGCTGATCTCGGCGACCCTGCTCGACACCTTCCTCACCCCGGTCCTGTTTCTGACCTTCGGCCGTAAGGCCCTGGAGCGCATCCAGACCAGCCGCGAGGGCAAGGCAGGAGCCCTCACCCCTGCGGAAGCCTTCTGATCCACAACACAAGGAGAACCACTGTGAAGCATCTCATCCTCGCCCTGGCCATTGCAGCCTCGCCACTGGCGGCCGCTGCTCATGAGACTGCGAAGGGCCCGAACGGCGGCCCGGTCGTCGACAGTTCCGGCCACCACGTCGAGATGGTCGCCAAGGATACCAGCCTCGTCGTCTACCTCACCGAAGGGGCTGACAAGCCGCTCGCGTCCGCGGGCACCAAGAACGCCCGCGCCATCGTGCAGGACGGCGGCAACACGGCGACCGTCCCGCTCCAGCCGGCCGAGCCCAACAAGCTCGTCGGCGCCCTGGCCCAGCCGCTCGGGTCGGGCGCCCGCGTGGTCGTCTCGGCCACCATGGCCGACGGCCACACCGTCCAGGCCCGCTTTGCCGGCAACTGATGCCTCAGCCTCAACCGAACGTCTCACGCGCAACGGAGCCCTGCGATCCGCAGGGCTCCATCACCGGACTGGTTGAAGGTGCGAGACCGGCGTCGATGCACCCGCCCTGGTCAAGTCGTCGCCGCGCGGCGGGCTGACCGGAGGCCAGCTCCCGCAGCACGCGGCCTCAGAACCCGTCCCCGACTAACCTGCGCATCCTGCTCCGTTTCCCCGCTCCCCGGCGTGGCCAGGTCATCGAGGATCGGGCACTCGGGACGCGCGTCGCCATGGCAGTGGCTTGCCAGATGGCGCAGCGTGCGCGTCATGGCCTGGAGCTCCGAAATCTTGGTCTCCAGATCGCTCACGTGCTGCATGGCAAATGCCTTCACGTCGGCGCTCGCGCGGCTCTTGTCGCGCCACAAGGCAAGCAGCTCGCCGGTGGCTTCGACCGAAAAGCCCAAGTTCCGCGCCCGCTTGATGAAGCGCAGGTCGTGGACGTCGCGCTCGTCGTAGTCCCGGTAGCCGTTCTCGCGTCGGGCCGCCTTGGCGAGCAGCCCGATGGACTCGTAGTAGCGGATCATCTTGGCCGAGACGCCCGAGGCCTCGGCGGCTTTTCCGATGTTCATCTTCACCTCCCCCTTATTCCGCCGGCGCCAGGCGGGCCGGCACCGTCCGTGATGTCGTGCTGCCTGCCGGAAGCGGCGGCACGAAGCGGCGCAGGCGCAGGGCGTTCGTGAGCACGCTGACGCTGGAGAACGCCATCGCCAGGCCGGCGAAGATCGGCGACATCAGGATCCCGAAAGCCGGATAGAGCGCGCCTGCCGCGACGGGGATCAGCACCACGTTGTAGCCGAAGGCCCAGAACAGGTTCTGCTGGATGTTGCGGATCGTGGCCTGGCTGAGCGCGATGGCATTCGCCACGTTGCGCAGGTCGCCCGACATCAGGACCACGTCGGCGGCTTCGATGGCGATGTCCGTCCCCGTACCGATGGCAAGACCGACGTCGGCCTGCGCCAACGCCGGCGCGTCGTTGATACCGTCGCCGACGAAGGCGACCTTGACCGATCCGCCCGCCTGAAGGCGCTTCACCACCTCGGCCTTGTCCGTCGGCAGGACCTCCGCAACGACGTCATCGATCCCGAGCCGCCTGGCGATGGCCCCGGCGGTGCGTCGGTTGTCGCCGGTGATCATCACTACCTTCAGGCCCAGCCTGTGCAAGGCCTCGATGGCGGCGGGCGTGGTGTCCTTGATCGGATCCGCGACAGCGATCACGGCGGCCAGCTGCCCGCCGACCGCGGCGTAGAGCGGCGTCTTGCCCTCATCGGCGAGGCGTGCGGCCACATCGGCAAAGATCGAGATGTCCAAGCCGAGCTGACGCATCAGGCGGTCGGCCCCGACCTCGATGCGGCGTCCCTCGACCTCGGCCCGCACGCCGAAGCCGGGCTCCGCCTCGAACGATGCCGGCCCGGGCAAATCGAGCCCACGCCGGCGCGCCTCGGCAACGATGGCCTCCGCGACGGGGTGCTCGGAGCGGGTCTCGACGGCCGCCACCAGCCGCAGGACGTCGGCCTCGACGAAGCCGGGCGCAGCCTGGATGTCGGTGAGCTCGGGGCGCCCCTTGGTAAGCGTGCCGGTCTTGTCGAGGGCGACAACGCTGGCGTCCTTGAGGGCCTGGAGGGCCTCGCCGCGACGGAACAGGACGCCCATCTCCGCGGCCTTGCCGGTTCCGACCATGATGGAGGTCGGGGTGGCCAGGCCCATGGCGCACGGGCAGGCGATGATCAGGACCGCAACCGCGTTCACAAGGGCATAGGTGAGCGCGGGCGATGGACCGAAGACCAACCACGCGAGGAAGGTCAGCGCGGCGGCTGCGATCACGGCGGGCACGAACCACGTGGTGACCCGGTCGACGAGCTCCTGGATCGGGAGCTTCGAGCCCTGGGCCTCCTCGACCGTGCGGACGATCTGGGCCAGCAGGGTGTCGGCGCCGACCTTGGTGGCGCGGAAGCGGAAGGCGCCGGTTTTGTTGATCGTCCCGCCGACCACGCCGGATCCCAGGCTTTTCTGGGCCGGGACCGGCTCGCCGGTGATCATCGACTCGTCGACGTAGGAGGCGCCCTCGACCACCTCGCCGTCGACGGGGACCTTCTCGCCCGGACGGACGGCGACGATGTCGCCGGGGCGGACCGCCTCGATGCCGACCTCGACCTCCTGCCCGTCGCGAACGACGCGGGCCGTCTTGGCCTGCAGGGTCATCAGGCGGCGGATGGCCTCGCTGGTGCGCCCCTTGGCCCTGGCCTCGAAGTAGCGGCCCAGGAGGATGAGGGTGACGATCACCGCGCCGGCCTCGAAATAAGTGTAGTCGGTGCCCTCCGGCAGGAGGCCGGGGGCGAAGGTCGAGACCACGGAATAGCCGTAGGCCGCGCTGGTGCCGAGCATCACCAGCGAGTTCATGTCGGGCGCGCCGCGCAACAGCGCCGGCCAGCCCTTGGCGTAGAAGCGCAGGCCCGGACCGAACTGGACGATGCTGGCCAGGACGAAGGATGCGATCCGGACATTGTCCATGCCGAACCGCCCGGCCAGGAAGTGGTGGATGTCCTCGAAGAAGTGCGCGCCCATCTCGAAGACCAGCAGCGGCAGCGTCAGGCTGGCTGCCAGGATCACGGACCAGCGCAGGGACGTGAGCTCGGCCTCGCGCGCAGCGCGCTCGCGGTCGCTCTGCTCCGTCCCGCTGCGCACCGGCTCGGCCTCATAGCCGGTCCGTTCGATGGCGGCGATGAGCACCGCCGTCATATCGGGGCCGCCCAGGCTGCGGACCGAAGCCCGCTCGGTCGCGAGATTGACCGTGGCGTCAACGACGCCCGGCACCCGTTTCAGGGCCTTTTCGACGCGTCCGACGCAGGAGGCGCAGGTCATGCCAGTGACCTTCAGGTCGACCGTCTCCTCACCGGGCTCGTAGCCGACCTTGCGGATGGCATCGGCGATGGCCGAAGTGTCTGTCATGCCTGGCTTCAGCGAGACGCGGGCGCGTTCGGTCGCCAAGTTGACGCTGGCGGCATCAACGCCGTCAACGGCGCGTATCGCTTTCTCAACCCGCCCCACGCAGGAGGCACAGGTCATGCCCTGAACGGGGATGTCGATGGTCGTGCCAGAGGTGGGCTGTTGTTTCGCAGGTGTTGGATACGCCATTTGCCGTCTCCTCGGAGATCTGTCTGGCCACCTCTGTAGACCTTGCCATCGTGGGAAGGTCAAGCGGCCGTATCAGGTTGCCGGAGCGGCAGGGCCGCATCCCACGCGAAACCACGGCCATGGTCAAAATGCCTCTTGACCTTGCCACCGTGGGAAGCCCCACCTTCCCGGGACCATCAACACCTGAAAGGAGCGAAAGATCATGTGTGGATGTGCGACTCATCAGGCCCAGACAGACACTGGAGCCCTGAAGCAGAGCCCCGACGCGCTGACCCTGCGGGTCGAGGACATGACCTGCGGCCATTGCGCGGGCACCATCACGAAGGCCATCGAAACCGGTCTCCCCGGGGCGACGGTGCACGCGGATCCCGCGACGAAGCTCGTTTCCGTCCACGGCACCGCGGACCTGGCGAAGGTCAAGGACCTCGTGGCCGCGGCTGGCTACACGCCGAGCAAGCCGCCGGCCCGCGCCTGAACCGGGCCGAGGCCACGTCCGGACACGTGCCCTGGCGGGACGCCACCATGCCAGGGCCGCAGGCTTGGCCCAGAGGTTGCGTCGTGAGGCTCAACCTGCTCTACGGGGTGCGGCCGGTATGCCGGGCGGTGGCCGACGGGCCGCCGCGCCCCGGCTCCAGGTTTCCCGGAAGGAGGCGGATTTGTCCGGAAGCACAGAGTCCCCGTATCCCGACAAGCTGCGCGTCGCCATCCATGAGGTCGGCCACATCGCGGTCGGATTTTATGGGCTCGGGCTGACGGTCACGGCCGGCATCTATGAACTGGAGCCTGGCAAGGGTGACTGGCGCGGCAACATCCCGCCCGGAACGGCCCTCGCCGGCTTCCATCCGACCACGGCGGACGACTGGGGGCAGCTCGTCGCGTTCGAGTGCGGGGGATGGGCCGCCGTCCATCTCGCCACCCTGCGGGGCGACCTGCCGTCGGCACCCCATCTCGGCGAGCAGATGCCCGGCGACGCGGGCGTCCTTGGGCCACCGCCGAGCGACGAGGCGAATGCCCGCAAATGGTGCCAGATGTCGGGGCACGCCGATCCGGTGCAGCTCTACAACGAGGCCCGCGCCCTCGCGGTGGACATGGTCAGGTCGCATTACGCGCAGGTGATGGCCTTGGCCCGCGCGTTGCATGACCGCGAGTTCGTGGCCGACGACGACGTCATCGACGCTTTGTCCTGAGGCGGCCCTGGACCGCGCAGCCTCCGCGGTCAGCCGAGAACCAACTGCCTGCGGTAGCCGCGCCGCAGCAACAGCGGGATCCAGGGCTGGTCCTGGTACAGGCCGGGGCACCACAGCGCCGTGATCGTGTGCGAGGGGGCGCTGAACGGGGTCACCATGATCGATGCGGTGCCGCCGTAGCCGAGGGCGTCCGCCCGCAGGCTGTCCTCCTGCTCGCTGGTCAGCGTCAGCGGCTCGCCGTCGTCCCGATGGTGCCGGGCCCGCTTCAGGAGCTCGTATCCGACCCGGGCGAGGAAATCCCTCAGGTCGGCCGACATCGGAATAGGCTCGGGACGGATCTCCGTCTTGAAGAGGACCTGCAGGTTCGGGAAGCCCAGTTCCCGGGCGGTCCGTTCGACACGCGCCTTGCCGGCGCTGGTCCCGAAACTGAAGGCGAGGGCGACATTCCCGCTCCCAAAGACCTCGCGGGTCTTCTGACCCAAGGGGGCATTGTCGATGTTCTGCTCGCTGCGGAGCTCCGCGGGCCACTCCCCGCGCGGCTTGCCGGCCCAGTGCAGGAGCTGGGCGCAGGCCTGGCCGCCGGTGGCGAACTGGTCGTCGACGAACACGATGCAGGCGGGCGAGACCTCCGCGAGCTGCTGTTCGAGATCGGCGAGGTTGCGGGCGAAGACATGGCCGGCCTGCTGGTAGTCCTGCCGGCGCTCCTGCTCCAGGATCATGCCGGTGAAGCTGCCGCTGTTGGGCGAGAACCGGCAGAAGACCAGAGGACGTCCGAGCTGCTGCTCCAGTTCCAGCGCCACCTGGTCCATGGCGCTGCGGGTCACGCCGCGGCCGATGAACTCGCCCTGCAGCAGAAGCCGCAGCATCTCGGACCGGAGCGCCACCGGGAACTGGCGCACGAAGGCGGCGACGGACCGCTCGGTGACATGCCAGCCGCGTTCGCCGAGGAACGACGAGTAGTGCTGCGCCACCTCCTCGCAGGAGCGGAACTGCGCCCGGTCGAGCGGAACCACGCGCTCGGCCGCCCCGAAGTAGCGGCCCCGGGCCGCGCGCGTCATCTCCGTGACGATGTGGCCGTAGTCGACGCCGATGCGGCTGCAGATGTCCTCCAGGCGCAGGTGAAGCCGCGGCCGGACCGCGATGGGGGCCGAGTCGTAGGCGCTCTGCGCCGCAGTGCCGTCCTGGATGAACTCCGTCCGGCGGCCCGCGTGGAAGTCGTACAAAACCTTGGTGCAGGCGATGGTGACATAGGGCAGCCAGTCGGCGTCCGCATGCACGTAGTCGACGCCGCGGCCGATGTTGTCCGCCGTCGTCAGCTCCTCCGATTTGGTCCACTGGCTGCTGTAGCCGATGGAGTTCTTCTCGCGGACGAGCACCTCGCTGATCGGCTTCAACACGACACGGGGCGAGATGCCGATGTAGGGCTCGTCGACCCGCAGGCGCTCCCGCCGGAAGCCTGGGTCGAGCACGGCCCTGGCCTCGACCGCCTCCCGGCGCACGGCGTCTCTGAGCTCCTCGATGCGCTGCGGCCGGTCGCTCGGGTCCATCGGAACGACCTGGTCGAACTGGCGCCAGGCGGTCCGTCGGGCGTAGAGCGACTGCGTCTCGCTCAGGCGCCCCGCGCCGGCGTCCCCCCATTCCCCCGGATCAAACAGATCCGGCAGGGCGACGAACGGCTCGCACACGTCCCGGAACAGGGCGAAGGCCCGTTTCGGCAGGTCGCGGGAGATGAGGCGCGAGGCGAGCGGCTTCGAGGCCGGGTCCCGGGACAGGTGCGCGAGCAGCTCGTCGTCCCCGTACTCGAACCAGGACAGGACGTCCCCGGGATGGGGGCCCTCGGCCGGGGGCGCGGCGTTCATGGCGGCATGAAGGGCCCCCGCCAGCACCTGCTCCGCGTTCCGGGTCAGCTGGTGGAGATACACCCGCTGATAAAGGACGGCCTTGGCGTTGGCGAGCTCGTCGTAGGTGTCGATGCCGGTCGAGTTGACGATGAAGTGCGTGCCCGGAGTGAAGCGCATCTGCTCGGCGTGCCGGCCACGGGAGCGGCTCAGCATCGCCGCCTGGGCCTCCTGGATCTCGACCAGGGCGGAGTTCAGGAAGATGCGGGATACGTCCACGCCGGCCGGGATGCCGCACTCCAGCGCGTCACGGTTCAGGTAGTCGATCTTGTCCGCGTCGATGGCCGCCCCCGAGATGATGTTGGCGAGGCCGGGATAGGCGGGATGGTGCGGAACGCCGCCGATGAAGGAGCAGACGTATCCGATCCTCCGGTCCAGTTCGTGGGGGCCGGTGATCTTCTCGTAGAACGCCTTGAAGCGCGGCGACAGGCACACGGCTATCGACAGGCACTCGGACAACCCCGACTCGAAGGACGCCTCGCGGAAGACCTGGATGAAGTCCTCCAGGTCCATGCCGCCGACGGTGACCCCGTGGGAGTGGGCCATGAACGCCGATTCGCCGGCATGGGAGAAGGCCAGATGGCCGGTGTCGTGCAGCAGCGCGGCATGCGTCAGGCTGCGCATGAGCGCCTGTTCGCTGCGCCCGTCCGGGTTGTAGTAGGTGTACTCCTCGCCTCCGGCCCGCAGCTTGACGTCGCGCTGCGCCACCTCGCCGATGGACCGGAGCAGGCGCTTGACGACATGCGTGACCCCGAGGGTGTGGACGAAGCGGCTGTGCTCCGCGCCCGGGTAGGTCAGGAAGGTCAGGCCGAGCTGGCTGATCCGGCGCAGCCTCTGCAGCAGCGGGGAGTCGATGATGGCGAGCTCGTCGGGGGCGAACTCCATCATGCCCCAGACCTTGTCCTTGATGTACTTCGAGCGGGCGTCGGGCGAGACGGGCGGCAGGCGGCGGACAAAGGCCTCGTCGAAACCCAGGAGGTCGAAGGCCCGGTGCAGGTCGGACCAGAACCTCGGCTGCGCGTTCAGCGTGTCGCGGATGCTGTCGATGGCCATCAGGGCGGCTTCGCAAGGCGCGGCCTAGCCGGCCGCCAGGTATTCCTTGACGCTGCCGGAGACGAGGTCGGACACGGGCTGGTCGAGGTCGTCGATGATCTGCCGCGCCGAGACCGTCGGCATCCGGATCAGGATGTCCTGGTAGTAGGGGTTCGGATGGTCGGTCAGGTAGACCTGCTTGGCGCGCATCAGGGCCTCGAAGCGGTCGAAGGATCCGATGGCGCTGGGCTGGAACACGTTGCGGATGTTGACGAGCGAGCGCCGCCAGTCCTTGTCGGCGGCCTGGCCCTGCTGGTCCAGGTGCCGCGCCAGGAACTTGTAGACGCGGTAAAGCCCGTCCCGGACATTGGGGTCGTTGAGGCGCACCATGTGCTGCCCCTTCGTGACCAATTGCGCCGAGAAGGCCTCAATGAAGTCGTCGAGAGTGACTCGTGCCATGACGGAGGTTTACCTGATTTGCGCGCGCCGGCCTATGCCGCAGGGACGGAATGGGACGCGAATCCCCAGTTTACCTTCGGCACATCGTTAACGCCATGGTGCCGTGGAGGTTCGGCGGGCCGGCGTGCCGAGTCCGGTCCCTCAGGCGGTTCCCATCCGTGCCAGGATCGGGACCGCCCGCAACGGACGCGCGATGGCCAGGACGCCCTTGAGACCGGAGCCGAAGCGCGCGATGGCCTCGCGGTGGGCGCGAAGCTCGCTGTAGGGCAGGTAGCGAAGATCCAGTTCGCCGACCCGGGAGAAGGCCGGCCGCGCGAACTGGGCGCGCACGTCCGCCTCCCGGTCGTCCGGCGCCACCAGGAAGAAGTTGCGGGCCGCGGCGCCCTCGATGCCGAGCGCCAGGTCGAGCATGCGCACGATGCCGGAGTAGATGCTGGTCGTGTGCTCGACCTCGAAGGCCGCCACCACGGCGGCGGCGGCCCGGTCGACCCAGAGCACGTCGATGAGCCGGATCGCATCGGCCGAGGCGCTGCGGTCCAGCGGTTCGGGCAGCCGCTCCAGGCATCCGTCCGACAGGCGGCCGCCGCCATAGGGGCGGCCGCCGTCGTTGGCGGCGACCCACACGCCGTAGCCGAGCGCCAGCCCCAGGTCGCGCAGCCAGCCCTGGACCTCGGTGTGGGTGTGATCGGCCTCGCGCGCCGCCTGCGCGGCCTTGCTGGCCGCCGCCGACTCCGCCCGCACCTCGTCGAGGTCGCGGCGCCAGCGCTCCAGCGGCACCGAGCCGTCCCGCTCCGGAAGCGGGTAGCGCCCGGAGCCGACGTCGAACAGGAAGGCCGCGGCCGCGCCCAGGTCGTTCGACAGGAGCGAGCGGTGGGCAGCATTGAGCTCCAGGATGCCCTTGCGCATCGCAAGGTACTGGTCCCAGCGTCCCAACTTCACGTTGGCGCCCGTCAGGGCGTTGTAGCCCTTTACGATGGCGGTGTTGAAGGGCGGCACCCACGTCGGGTGCAGGAAGTACAGCAGGTTGGCGGCCGCCGGGCCGAGGCCTTTGATGGCCACCTTGTCCAAGTCGTGGATCGCGCTGACGATCTGGCCCTCGCCGTTGCAGCACAGGCAGACGTCGAGGAAGCGACCAAATGCAGTTTGGTTGTCCCGGTTCTCGTAGATGTCCGGAATGCGCAGCTTCGGCTTCCACATGAAGGCGTGATCGGCCCCCTTGAACACCTGCCGCTGCTCCGCAATCGAGTCGAGCACGGTCTCCAGCGACGAGCCCCGGTACGCGTTGCCGAAGCGGTCGGCGCGGATCTCGTCGATCACCACCTGGATGCCGCGCCGGATCGAGCGAAAATTCTTGATCCGCTCCTCCCAGAGAAACCACGTGCGGTAGGTCCCGCCGGGATCGTCGCGCCAATGCCGGATCAGATCCCCCGTCCAGGTTTGCCCTTGTTCCACCGTCTGCCCCCATGGCTATCGTCAGCCTGCAAACACCCAAGACCTTTGCAGGCCCGAATCGCACGTCCCTGTCATTCCCAAGCGCGATCTTTGGGTGTGTAAACCTGCCGACGCAAGTGAGGCGGGCGATCAAGCAAACCCGCAGGATCCAGGCGCATGCCCTTTCAATTGTAGACGCTTTCAACCACGTACCCAGCACCCTCTATGGCAAAAGCAACGATCTGCGGATCGGCGGATGCGCTGATCCGAACCTCTCCCCTTGCCTGCGTCCACCTCGACCGGGAGCCCTCGCCAAGTTGCCGCTTGATCGCCCGGGTGACCGCCGTTTCGCAGCCGCCGCACGGCATGCCTGTCACCTTGTCGGTCCTCACGATGCCCTCCGTTCATCCAGGAGGAGCCGATCCGCTGCCGTCGCCTGATGGGCTTCCCGTCAGCGTAAGTCGGGCGAGTTCGGTTGCGGCTTTGCGAACCTCGTCCTCCACGTAGTCGGCGGCATTGGCTTGGGCGGGCGCAACGGAAGGTTCGGACAATCGGCTTTCGGTGGCTGGGAAGGTGTAGGAACGCCCGTCGGGCGTGAACGTCACGACGAGCGTGTCGCCGGTCCGTTCGAGCCGGAAGTCATCGATCCTCGGGGATTCGGGTTGGCCCTGCATCGCATGCTCCGTTTTGATAGCATCCGTCTGGCGATCCTCAGGAGGCTCCAGCCGCGCCCCTCGGCCCAGTTCGCTCCAGCTCCTGAATGAGGCCGCGCATCTCGTCGATTTCCCGGCGCTGGGCGCTGATGATGTCGTCCGCAAGTTTCCTGACGCGCGGGTCGGAGATGTTGGCCCGCTCGCTCGTCAGGATGGCAATGGAATGATGCGGGATCATGGCCTTCATCCACGCGACGTCCTCAACGGTGGCCTGGCTGCGGACGAGGTAAAGGGCCAACGCGAACACCGCCAAACCCCCAAGGAAGATCGCGCGGTTGACCTTGGTGTTTGTGTACATGCCGAGCATAAAGGCCAGCATGATCACGGCCATGGTCGCGCCCATGACCAGGGCCATGTAGGCCCGCGTCTCACTGACATAGACATGGTCGAAGCTGTAGACGTTCAGATACATCAGCCCGAACATCACAAGGGTCGATGTCGCAACCATCGCGCCGAATCGCACGTACTTGGGCATAGTCCGATACTCCTGATCAATCACGCTGGGCGAGCCTCGTCAGGCGGCAGCCGGCGGCTCCCCATCCGTGGTGGTGAGGAACCGCTGGTCTCCCGCTGCAGAACCAGGCGCGGCTATTGTTTCGTGGAGCCGGTGACTTCATTCTTGTTCTCGCTCTGGGCATGCTTCTCCACCCAGGCGGTGAGTTCCTTCAGGCTCTTCTCATTCTCCTCAATCGTCTTCTCGGCGAGCTTCTTCGATTCCGCGTTGTCGGCGCCCTTGAGACCGGCCCGGGCCATGTCGATTGCGCCCTGGTGGTGCGGGATCATGGAGCAGATCCAGGCCACGTCCGCATCCTTGGCCATCATGCCCATCATCATGGGGCGATTCATCTTCATCATGGCCTCATGCAGGCCCTTTTGGGTCTCGTTCATCTGACCCATCATGCTCTGCATGCCGTTCTGCATGGTCTGGGACATGTTGCCTTGCATGCCTTGCATCTTCTGCATCATGTCGCCTTGAGCGCTCGCCTGAACGGCGGTGCGGCACGCCTCAGGAAGGTCTGCGGTCTGTTGCATCTGACCGGCCGTTGAGCCGCCCTGGTTCTGTTGGGCGATGGCACCCGAAGCGGCAAGCGAGGCGACGGTGCTCAGGACAAGAAGAAGACGGTTGTTCATGACAGTTCTCCTGTGAGTTGTGACAAAGGGCAGGTCGCCATGTTGCGCCACCCGCCATGAGGCGACCTGCTCGACCTGGACGGCATCGGTTGTGCCGGCCCAGAGGAATGTGCCAAGGGGCGGAGCCCGTCCCTCGGCGGCTTCAGAATGAATCCGGCTACAGCATGTAGTAGCCGGCCGATGCGACGGTCTCATCCTGGAAGATTAGCTGGGAGCCATCGTAGGTAATAGCGTCATCGCTGATGAAGCCGCCCTCCCGGGCATCGGCCGCATCGAACATAAAGTCGTCCTGTGCCATTTGGTTCTTCGACAGCCCGACCAGGAAGATCGACCCTTCCGCGGCGGCATCCGCGTCGGTGTTCCAGCTGACGAGCACGCCCGCTTGACCACCCCGCGACGTGTCCTGCACGGTCACCTGATCGGGAGTGATGTCGCGCAACGCGATGTGATCGAAGGCGCCTGGGCCGGCATCGAAGCCGCCGACCACGACGTCATTGCCGCTGTCGGGGGCGACGATGAAGGCATCGGCCCCGTCCCCGCCATCGAGGGTGTCGTCGCCCATGCCACCGTCCAGCATGTCGTGACCGGCTCCCGCCGCGAGGGCGTCGTCGCCGGCCTCGCCCATGAGGGAGTCAGCCATCGCGCCGCCGAAGAGGTGGTCGTTGCCGTCCTCGCCCTTCAGATGGTCCATGCCGTCTCCGCCCACGAGGGTGTCGTTGCCGGCGCCGCCGCGCAAGTCGTCGTCCCCTCCCTTGCCGGAAAGCTGGTCATCGCCCCCCAGCCCGACGAAGTAGTCGCGTTTGGACGTGCCGAGGAGAGTGTCGCTTCCGGCACCGCCGAACTCGATGTTGAAGTCATCGAAACGGAACCAGGCATCGGGACGCTCGTCCGCACCGAGGGCGGGTGGCGTGAGCGCCTCACCCTCGTTCTTGATGAACTCCACCGCGGTGACCCGTTCCGCGTCGGCGCTGGTCGGCTGGATCACCTTGCGGTCGTCTGCGAACATGAAGTCGTCCTGCGCCAGCTCGGTCTTTTTGACGCCTTCGAGCAGCACGGAGCCCTCACCATCGTTCCAGCTGATCAGGACGCCCCGTTCGGTATCCTCGAACCGAAGATCCTCGGGTTCGATGTCGCGGATCGCCAAGTGGTCAAGGATGCCGGGCCCTGCGTCGAAATCCTTGATGACGTCGTGGCCGCTGTCCGGGGAGATCACAAAGGCATCACCGCCGGGGCCGCCCACCAGGGTATCGTCGCCCCTGCCGCCCTCCAGGTCGCCGTGACCGACGCCTTCGTTGAGGTAGTCGTCGCCGTCGCCGCCCCGGAGGGCATCGGCCTCAAGGCCGCCGATCACGCGGTCGTCGCCGCGGCCGCCGTCGAGGTGGTCCATTCCGGCTCCGCCCCTGAGGACATCGTTACCTTTGCCGCCGAGCAGATCATCGTCCATACCGCCGCCGCGCAGGGTATCGGGACCACCTCGCCCAAAAACGAGGTCCTGTAAGTCTGTTCCTGAATAAAGATCACGATGACCCTTGCCGATGTAGAGATTCACGTCGCCGAAGGTTTTGACCGTTGCTCCACGAGAGTGCGAGCTCTCAGAAGCGTGGTCGTTGTGCTGAGCTGATTTCTTTGCCATGGGGTATCATCCTGTGATGCCGGGACAGTGTATGAGCCCGGGTTGAGCTACTGGTTGCATGCAGCGGAATTCGTTCTCCGGATCCCGCCAGGGTCCTCATGCGGCCATTCGGCGGCAACTCTCGGCACACCGGCGGCAGGCATCCACGCACTCCTGCATGTCTCCAACCTGCTCGCAGGAGCGGGCGCACTCCTCGCAGATCTCGGCACATTCGCGGCAGGTGTGCTTGTGGTGCGGCGAGTTCATCAGCATGAAGTTAGCTGAGGTCTTGCAGATCTCGGCGCAGGCGATCATGAGCCGGAAATGGCCTGGCTCCACGTGCTTGCCGCCCTGCTCCAGGCAGTGGGTCATCGCCATGCCGTAGCAGGATTGGTAACAACGCAGGCATTCATCGATGCAAGACTGCATCTCAGGGGACATCTGGTGCATGTCCGTCTCCAAGGTTGGACTAAGCGTCCGCGTGAGTTGCGGCATGGCGGGGGACGCGGGACCGTGTGCCGAGCCGCTCGCTAAGAAAGGTCCTGGCCGACAGGCCTAAAGGGCAGAAGGCCGATAGGACGCAGGCGCGCGGTCACACTGCAGGTGCAGTGTGCTGAGGCGCGAGATGTCAAACGAGCTTTGGGGGACGGTCGAGCCCGGACGAAAATCTGGGCAGGGGGATGCGATCAGGGGCAACCCGCAGCGGAGCCGAGAGCAGGAATGCCTGTGCGGGAACGCCCGGGGATGGAGCGGCCGCCATCGTGCAGGCAGGATGGCAACAAATCTGTCCTGCCCCGTGCGCCTTGGCCGGCGCGAAATGCTTGTGGTCCGGCCGGCGATGCACCGCTTGCTTGTGCCCGCCCTGCATGACGTCCGAATGCCATGCGGGATCCTGGACGGCGGCCTGCGCGGCTCCATGCCAAGACGCGCTCGCGGGCGCGATGGCGATCATCGCGATCAGGAGGCGGGTCAGCACAAGGCGAAGCAGGTTGGCCACGGCACCGTCCGTTGCAGGGGTCTCGGCGCCAACGACAGCCGCTTTGATTTGTTCCCCTGCCAGGCTTGAACGTGCCACGTTCGCCCGGCTCAAATTTTGTGCAGCGGCCGCACAGCGTTCCTCTCTCCTTTTCAGGTTTCAGGTCCGGTGGGCAGCATGCCTGTCGCCCAACGCGAGATTGCGGGCGCTGTTGGCGAGGGCGAGATGGCTGAACGCCTGCGGAAAGTTCCCGACCTGGCGACCCGCAACAGGATCGTACTCCTCAGCCAGCAGTCCGACGTCGTTGCGCAAGGCCAGCAGACGTTCGAACATCCCACGAGCCTCCTCGCGACGGCCCTGCAGGACGAGATTGTCAACCAGCCAGAAGCTGCAGGCCAGAAATGCTCCCTCGCCCGGCGGCAGGCCGTCAGCCGCCTCTGCCGTGTCGTAGCGAAGGACGAACGTGCCATCGACAAGCAGGCGCTGCTCGATGGCCCTGACGGTTCCCTGGACCCTCGGATCGCTTGGCGGCAGGAATCCGACCAATGGAAGCAAAAGCAGACTCGCGTCGAGGTGCTTGGACCCGTACGACTGAACGAAACTACCCAGCTCAGGATCGAAGCCTGTGCCGCACACGTCCTCATGAATCCGCTGCCGGAGCTGACGCCATCGGTCGAGGGGACCTTCCAACCCAAACTCCTCAGCGCTGCGGATCATGCGGTCGAAGGCAACCCAGGCCATGACCTTGGAGTGCGTGAAGTGCCGCTGTTCACCTCGAACCTCCCAGATCCCTTCATCGGGTTGGTCCCAAATACTCTCCAGGTGGCCGGCCAGGTCTCTTTGCAGCGCCCAGCCGGCCTCCAGTGTGGGGAGCCCACCACGTCGGCCCTGGTACAGGGCGTCCATCACTTCACCGAACACATCGATCTGGCGCTGGCTGTAAGCGGCGTTGCCGATGCGAACCGGTCCAGAGGACTCGTAGCCTGGGAGCCAGGAGGGCTCCCACTCGCTGAGGCGCCGCTCGCCCGCGATGCCGTACATGATCTGCATCTGCCGCGGACTGCCCGCGACAGCTCGCAGCAGCCAGGCCCTCCAGGCCTCGGCCTCGTCCCTGTACCCGGCATCCATCAGGGACAGGAGCGTCAGCGTCGCGTCCCGCAACCAGCAGAAGCGGTAATCCCAGTTGCGGGCACCACCGAGCTGCTCCGGCAGCGAGGTTGTGGGCGCCGCCACAATCCCGCCGGTGGGCCGATAGGTCAGGGCTTTGAGGGTGATGTGCGAGCGCAGCACGGCGTCCCGCCAAGGACCCGTGTGCTGGCAACGGCTTGACCACTCCTGCCAGAACGCCTCGGTGTTACGCAGTGCAGCCAGCGGGTCTATCGCCTCGGGAGGCGGGAGATGGGACGGGCCATAGGAGAGGACGAAGGGGACCACCTCGCCCTCAGACACGGTGAACTCGCCGACAGTCCGAAAATCCTTGCCCTGCACCGGGACCGGCGTGCGCAAGATGACCAGATCAGGCCCGGCGATGGCCTGGAGCGCTGCTCCATCCTCTGTCCGGCTGACCCAGGGGACGGCGGAGCCGTAGTCGAACCGAAGCACCAGCTCCGTGTGCATGGCAACCTGCCCCCGGCGCCCGAGGACGATCCGCAACAGGTCGGAGGCGGTGCCGCGGGGCGGCATGAAGTCCATGATCGTGGCGGCACCGTCGGCGGTCTCGTAGTCGGTTTCCAGGACCAGTGTCCCGTCCCGGTAGCGCCGGCGCACGCGTGGCGCCGGATCAGACGGGGCGAGAAGCCAGCGTCCGTGCTCAGGGGTCCCGAGCATGGCCGCGAAGCAGGCGCTCGAATCGAAACGGGGCCAGCACAGCCAGTCGATGGAGCCGTCGCGCGCGACCAGGGCCGCCGTCTCGCAGTCGCCGATCAGGGCGTAATCCTCGATGCGGGATGGCATCAGCTCTCCTCCTGCCTAACCGTTCTCCCGGAAACCCGGATAGAGCGTCATCCCGCCATCGACGAAGAGGGTGGTGCCGACGACGTAATCAGAGGCGTCGGAGGCCAGCCACACGGCCGCCCTGGCGATGTCCTCCGGCTCCCCGACCCGGGCATAGGGGATCAGTTCGAGCAGCTTGCGTTCCGCCTCGGGCGTTTCCCAGGCCTCCCGGTTGATCGGGGTCCTGATGGCGCCCGGCGCAATGCCGTTCACCCGGATGCCGGCCTGCGCCACCTCCTGCGCGAGGCTTTTCATCATCAGCATCACCCCGCCCTTCGAGGCTGCGTAATTGACATGCCCCGCCCATGGGATGACCTCGTGCACCGACGACATGCAGATGATCTTGCCCGTCGCCCGCGAGACCGACGGGTCCGGAGCTTGGGCCAGGAACCGGCGCACCGCCTCGCGGGCACAAAGGAACTGGCCGGTGAGGTTGACGTCGATGACCCGGCGCCACTGGTCCAGCGTCATCTCGGCGAAGGCGGCGTCCCGCTGGACGCCGGAGTTCGCGACCAGGACGTCGAGGCGGCCGAACGCGTCGCCGAAGGCGTCGAACATCGTGCGCACCTCGTCCTCGCGCGATACGTCGGCCTTGAGCGCCATGGCCTCGCCGCCGGCGCCGCGGATCGCCTCGACGATCCGCCCGGCCTCCTCGGGATGCGAACGGTAGTTGACGCCGACGGCGGCTCCGGCGGCACCGAACGCGCTGGCGATAGCGGCGCCAATGCCGGAGCTGGCGCCGGTGACAAGGGCCTTTTGGCCCCGAAGCGGAAGGCGAGGGTCAAAGGTCATGGGGCACTCCTCAGATGATGTAGCGGTCCCAGCTGGCGTAGTGCTCGGCTGTCCGGCGTCCGCGTGGCAGGCTGAGCCCGATCAGCGCGAGCCCCAGGATCACGCCAGCGACAGCGGCAATCCCGGATCCTCCGTCGAGAAGCCAAGGCGCGATCACCAGCCAAGCGCCGAGCGGCACGTTGATGAAACGAAGCACCCGGGCGACCTCCGCCGTCGCGATGATCGCAACCGTGATGGCTAAGGCCCCAATGACGTGGTCGCTGTTGGCCATCGCTCCCGCGGTGCCGAGGACCACCCGGGTCAGCATCAGGAAGGCGCCGATCAGGATCGTGAGCCCGAGCGTCCATGGCAGGGTGATGCCACGGGTCGTGTCCGCCCAGAACTTGGCCGGGCTCGCCAGATTGTCGGACCGGTCCTCCCGGCCGCCGTCCACGGCATCGCCCTGGAAGAAGGTGCGCAGCAGCGGCTTGCCCTGCCGGTGGGCCCAGTACAGGAACTGCCCCATCGCAATCACCTCGTCGAGGGCGAACGGGATCATGACCAGCATCGCCAACGCGGCAATGAGCGCCGGCGTGCTCCAGGTGCCGATCATGATGGGCTGGATGATGATGAAGTAGACGCTCACCACCCCGAGCGGGATGACGAGGATACCGAAGAAGGTCACCATCCAGGGCATGGTGCGCCAGCGGTCGCGGGTGCCCATGACCGCCATCAGGATCTCAAGCATGTAGCTCACCGCGCCGAGGCCGGCGTCCGGGATCGGCCAGGCCCGTGAGACGTCGGACGTGATGATCTCCTCGGTGCCGTTCTTGGGGTCGGCCGGGTTGCCCAGGAAGAACGGCTCCCAGGCATAGTCGACATGGCCGAGCTGGTAGGCGGTGAGCATGCGCGCAATCAGAAGCCCGATGAGCCCCATCGCGGCGATGGGAAGCCGCTGCGCGCCGGTTGAAGGACAATAAGTCCACCCCGGCGGTACGACCTTGGGGTCCATCATGCCCGCCATGCTCATGCCGGGCATCATCGGCACGAGCACCGCGAAGGCGATCACCAGGGAGCCGACGAGAAGGTCGTTCTGGTATTGGGCGGCGCTCGGGCTCCAGAACAGCAGCGGCGCGAACAGAAGCCAGATGCCAATGAACGCGTTCGCCCACTGCGCGAACCACGCCGTGCGCCTGGACAGCGAAAGGGCGCCGAACAGGGCGATCAATAGGCCGCTGACGACATCGCTCGCCATCAGAGCGCCCGCCCGCCATTCGACCGACGGCAGCCCGCGCTCGGCCGTGATCGCCCGCACGGCGGCGCTCACCGTCTCGCTCGTCACCGAATCGTACACGAGGGGACTGGCCGCGAGCCACAAGCCCAGCCCGACGTTGGCGAAGTGCGCCCAGCGGGTGCGACGGGCGTCCTCCTCCATCATCGCCATGTGGTCATGGCCGCCCCGAGCCGTCATCCCGCCATGGCCGGTATGATCCGCATGGGCGCCCTTGCCCGCCGGCGGGAGCTCCATGGCGGCGTGATCATGCGTGGCAGGAGCCTTCTGCGCGGCGCGCGCCCCCTCGCCCATGCCGCCGTCCGCCGCCACGGCGTGTGACGGCCGCTGCCCGTACCAGGCGACGAGCGCCCGATTGAGCTTGTTCGCCTTGTACCAGCCTGTGGGATCACGCTTGAGGGCAGCCACCATCTTCGGCAGCGTCTCCCGCAGCGAACGCTTCGGCTCCCAGCCGAGAAGCCGGCGCGCCCGGGTGATGTCGAGCACGTAATGGGCGCTCGATTGCTCGACCATCCAGGGCTTGATGAACTCGTCGCCGCCCAGCACCTCGCTCTGGACCCATGTGCCCGCCATGGCGAGGGACTTTGGGATCCGAACCGTCGTCCAGTCCTCGCCGTGCATCGCCTCGCCGATGATGTTCTGCACCTCGGCGTATCCGAGCGCCTCGGGCTCGCCGACGAGAAGCGGCAGCTCCGGCGGGAGCTCCCGCCGGCGGTCGATGACCCGGGCGAAGGCGTCGGCGAGGTCGTCAACATGAACAAACGACTGCCCCGCGCAGAGCATGCCAGGGTAGAAGTGGGCGATGAGCCGGTGCTCGTAGATGCGCGCCACCTGCTCGGCGACGAACGGCGAGTGGCCGAGGTCATCGTAGACGCCGGCGATGCGGAGCATGACCACCGGAATGCGGCCATGCCGCTCGCGCAGCAGGGCTTCCGTGCGCACCTTCGACTCCGGATAGGCCCAGGACGGGTCGACGGGCGAGTCCTCATTGATGGTCTCGTCCGGCCGGTCGGTGGGCCTGTGGACCAGCATCGTGCTGGCGAACACGAACTGCTCCACCTCGAATGCCTGGAACCCGTCGATGAGACGGCGGGTGCCCTGAACCGTGACCTTGTCGTAAAGCGGGTTCGGCTCGCCCGAGACGTCATAGTAGGCGGCAAGGTGGATGACGGAGGCAATCCGGGTGCCAAAGCGCCGACGGATCTCGTCCAGCGCCGCCGCGATCCTCTCGTCGGAGCCCAGGTCGAAGTCGACGGCATGCGCCGGCGCGGGCGGATCCGGGGGGCCGGCCCGGTCGAGGGCGACCAGCGTGTAGCGGTCGGCGAGCCGCTTGATCAGGGCACGGCCAATGAAGCCGCTCGCACCCGTCAGAACGACGACATCTTCATGGTCTGGCATGTTTAACTCTCCCGTTGTCTCGCATCGGTGCTGGGCAGGCGTCCGATTCGCGACGGCATGGCTGCGGGGATGCCAATTGGTTCACCGAGCCGCTCGCGCTGAAACGGTCTGGGCCTCGGGGCCCGCCTGAGGGGCGGCCACCCGCGCCTGGCCGAGCGAACCTGCCGCTCAGACACAGGAACAGGCACAAAACGTCAGGCGAATTTCGGGGGGCGGTCGAGGCCGGACGGCACATTCGGCGCCGGCATCAGGTCAGGGGCGCCGTGAACGGAAGCTGAGACAAGGCAGGCCTGCATAGGGCCAGGGGAACATGGAACGACCGCCATGGTGCAGGAGGGATGGCAGCAGCCCTGGCCCGCCGCATGGGCCTTCGCCGGGGGGGCATGGTTGTGGTCCCCTTGATGGAGGACCCGAGCATGGGGAAATTCCACTGCAGACGCCTGACCGGCCGCCAGGGCCACGCCATGCCAAGGCGTGGCCACGAGGCCGAAGGCGACCAGTGCGACCAAAAGGCGTCTGAACATGAAACGGTGCAGGTAAGCCAACGCGTCACCTGTTTTGTGGTCAAGGTCCCAACGGCAGCACCTCGATCTTGTTCCGGCGGGCCTTGCCCGGGCTTGTCCGGAAAGTGGCCAAAATCCGCTCCTCAGCCCTGGTCCTGTGAGAAGGATCGCGCTTGCACGATCCCATGCGAACGGGAACGTCCGGGATGGTGTACCAGGACGTGCGCATCCGTGGACGCATGCGCGCTCCACCGCCCGGCTCCGCGGATTCGCTTCGCCACGCTTGCATTCGGTCGGGGACACCATAGATCGATCCTGGAGATCCATCCTGGTCGAGGCTCAACGCGGCGTCCGGAAGCTGCCTATCGTGCACCTCAAACAAGGCAGGCTGCCGGTTTGATCCAGCGCAATGCGGGCGGTGGGCGAGCAAGTAGATTGTCAGGGGTTAGGAGCAATTCATTGAACTCTGTGTGGACCCACGTACGACGCCTTGCCACCAGCCTCATGTTGGTGGCGATGGCTGCGTTCGCGCTGCACAGCGGTGCCTTGGCCGGCATCAAGGTCCACAACACTGTTTCGCACCATGCCGAAGGACGCATCCACACGGGCGTGTCACAGCCTTCGCACCATGAGAGTGGCGAAGGCGTCGCCCTCGTGAAAGCCTCCGACAGTTGCACCCACTGTCTCAATTCCGGTGAGCCCGACGGCGCAGGCACGACTTACGGGTCCCATTGCGCCAATGCCTGCGGAGTGGCCCTGCCGTTCGGCGTACCGGGCGAACCCGCTCGTACCGCAACGGCCGGCATCCAGGCGCTCGTGAGCCAGGGGGGCGCCGGCATTGACCCGGCTGGCCTGAAGCGTCCGCCACGAACTTCCTTCATCGTCTGAAAGCGCGACCGGCTCCGCCCGTTTGTCGCTCCCCAAGTCTTGTTCCGTCATCCCAGGGATTTTCACCGCTTGTCCAGCTCTGGGCGTGCGATGCCCCAGGCCGCCCGTCAGCCCGGGTCCCTGGTCCCTTACCCGATGATCCATAGGCGCCGTTCGCTTGGCATCATCAGCGAAAACGTCATCCAAGCATGCGCCGTCAACAACCGACGTCCATGTCGTACCGAGGAGAACCTGTTATGAAGTCGCTCATTCTCATTGTAACTGCTGCCGTTGCCATTGCTGGACCCGCTTTGGCTCAGGCACAAAGCAGCAGTCAGCAGCACCACACCACCGGAGCACCCGCAGCGACAGCCCAGGGGCAGATGATGCATGGCAGTGGCATGATGCAGGGGGCCGGAGCGCAGGCCGGCAATCAGTCCGAAGCGACAAAGGCTTATTCGGCGGCGGTGGACAAGATGCATGCGCCGATGGCGCAGGCCATCCAGAACGCTGACCCGGACATCGCCTTCGTGAAGGGCATGATCCCGCACCACCAGAGCGCCGTCGACATGGCCAAGGTCGTCTTGCAGTACGGCAAGGACGAACAGGCCAAGAAGTGGGCCACCGATGTCATCCGCGAACAGGAGCGTGAGATCGGCGAGATGAGGGCTTGGCTCAGGGCGAAGGGAGCCGAGTGAAACGAAAGCGCGAAAGTCGAATCCCCGGCCATCCGAGTGGAGGTGCGCCCGTGGCGCACCTCCATCCAGCCTGTGCTCCCTGGACGGAGCTCCGCCCTTCACTGGGATACTTGGACGCTGTAGGCGCACCCGCGCAGGCGTCAGGCATTTTCCCGTCACCGTTTCGATAGAGAAGCCCCATGAGTTCTTTGCTTTTCACCCGTCGTGCCATTCTTGCAGGGCTCACGACTTCAGTGGTTGTTGGCTATCCCCACCACTCGCGCGCGCAACCCTTGCCAAGAGTCGTCGTGACCAAGGATCCGTCATGCGGATGCTGCTCCGGTTGGGCTGACCATATCCGGGCGGCAGGCTTCCCTGTCGAGATCAGGGAGACCTCCGAGGTCAATCGCCTCAAGATCAAACTCGGCGTGCCTCAGGCCCTCGCCTCCTGCCACACCGCGGAAGTGGGCGGCTACGTGGTCGAGGGGCATGTGCCGGCGGATGCCATCAAGCGGCTGTTGTCCGAGAAGCCTCAAGCGAAGGGGATTGCCGTCCCTGGCATGCCGGTCGGCTCGCCTGGCATGGAGGTCGAGGGCACCGCACCTGACACCTACGAGGTTGTGCTGTTCGGACCCCGTGGGCTCACAACCTTTGCACGCTACCAGGGGCTGCGGGCGCTTTGACGCGACGGCCTTAGGGGCCTCGAGTCTCGGAGACCGTTTCCTGGCTGAGCTGTGCTGTGAAGAGAGCGTTCCGCAGCGGCTCGGTCTTTGTCGGACTGCTGAAGCGGTCCCTCTAATTTGGAATAACAGGATTTCTTCCAGTGCTTGACTTTGTTGCATGGCGCGTTTTTGGATTGTGCTCGGCTTCATCGGTGTCGGAGCGGCGCTGACCTTCCCTCCAAGCCGCGATGTGTCGGACCACGAGCTATGGCGGAATCTAGGTGATGACGGTTTGAGAAAGGCGGCGTACCGAGGCGGGTGACAAGCCTTGCCAGAACCTCTTCGAGAAGAGCGATACGCCTATGACCGAGACTACCAATGTTTTACG
>NZ_JAAAXJ010000018.1 GCF_009910705.1 Microvirga arsenatis | reverse complement strand
GACGGCTGGAAGACGCTGACACAAGCGTCAGCCCCGAAGGAGACGATTGACCTCGCCGCCTGACCCAATACGATGTTCATGCCGGAGATCGCGCCACCCGAATTTCAACACAGCTCGCGACGGCACCAATGGCCACGTGCACACCCCGTTCGACTACATCGTCCCGGCTGCCGATGGCCATGAGATCCGGGTGGTGTGCAACCCTCTCGGCTATCCAATGACTAAGCGCCGGAGCAAAGTAGGCATCAAGATTATCGAAGTGTAGGACGATTACGCCGTGTCCGACGGCAACGACGATCCAAGGGCTCGGCCGATTAAAAGAGGCAAGGTGAGGGCGCTGAGTTCGTCGAGATAGCTGGCGGACTGCTCTCCCCGCGAGAGGTGTCCGCCCACAGCGGGATCCGGCCCGAGGAGACCGACAGGCGGCTTGCCGCCGATGAGATTATCGCAAAATAGGAGAGTGGTACGTTGGTGTTCCCCGCTTGTCAGTTCACCAGCACCGGGATCGTCAAAAATCCCAGCATCCTCCTCAAAGACGACCTGATGCCGTCTCCGTAGGTGCGCCTGAAGTGGCTCTTTATCCCGGATGTGGCTCGGCTGGGTCTAGCCCTCTGGAAGCGCTGAAGGAGGGGCAGGTAGACGAGGTTCACGCATCGCCCGAGCCAACGGCGTCGACCGACCAGTGGGACATGGCACAAGGGCAGCCAAGGGGAAGATCCTCGAGGTTTGACTAGACGGCGGTGCCGTACTCGATCTGCCCTAGGGCGTTGAGCACGCGCTCAGACTGGCCGGACAGAACCAGATCAAGCGGGATGGCCTGTAGGACTTTGTTGTGCTTGAGGAGCCAGAGAGGCCCGTAACTACCGAGAACCACGTTGCTGCGGCAAACAACCTCAACGATTAGTGGGTCAGTGAGATCAAGGGAGCGAAGACGCTCCGCCTGGCCCTCGAGGTGGGAGATGGCGATCGCAATGATCTGGTCAGCGGATTCCGGCATGTCGCAACCTTGTGTGGCGCTGATCCTGTAGCTCATCGGATGTCAGGCCGCGGGTCAAGTATCGCGTCACAGGATCAGAAAATCGTGCAGGAATAGGACAGGGGCTGCTCTTACGAACAAGGATCAGATGTCGCTGGTGCCCTCAAGTCGTCCGGTACTCGTAACCCGACCACGACTGTTATAAGCTACAGTGCATCTGAAAGGTGTCATTATGGTTAGCGGAACGGGCCACGACGAAGAAGATGCAATGTTCCCAGTTGGAAAGCGCCGCGAGCTGAGTGGTCCCGGCCTGCGGACATTTATCAGCCTGGCCAACCTGTGGGGCCTCAGTGAGGAACAGCAGCGCAAGATCCTTGGGTATCCGGCCCCCTCGACCTACCAGAACTGGGTGAAAAAGGTCCAAGAGCACCAGGACATCACCTTGGACTACGACGTCCTGATCCGCATCTCGGCCGTCCTGGGGATCTATCAGGCTCTCCGTATCCTCTTCGACACGGAAGAGGAGGGCACCCAATGGCTTCGCGATCCGCACAAGGCCGTCATCTTCGGCGGAAGGCCCCCGCTTGACCTTATCACCAGCGGCAACCAGGACGCACTCCTCACAGTCCGCCGCTTCCTCGATGCAGCTCGGGGCGGTCTTTATATGGAGCCCAACGAGATCGACCGCGACTTCAAACCCTATACCGACCAGGATATTCACGGAATCTGATCCGATTAGGAGACGGCTGACACCAGCCCGAGCTTCTTTGCCCTGTCGAGCTGCTGCTTGACGGATGACGCATTCCATTTCGCGCCGCCTCGGGGCGTCCTTTCGCGCATGCGCCCCAACTGGCGGGCAATGTCCCGCAGCGACAGATCCGGATCCGCCATGGCAATGCCGGCGATCAGTGTCATGAGGCGGTCGTCGCTCGAGCGGGGAGGGGACTTCTTGAGGAGATCCGGATCGGCCATCCGCTGGGACACGAGCGTCCGGACAGCCCGGGACAGGCGGTCCACCGTCCAGTCCTGGCCGCGAGCGTTCAGAACACGGACAACATCGTCCCAGGTATGGGCCGGCCGCATCCGCTTCACCGTCGGCATCCATTGGTCGGCCGAGGCAATCAGGGAATCGATGTAGCGCTTTGCACGGGCGGCTGTCATCTTCCGGATGGTATCCGGCCGGCGCTCCCGTACAGCTGGGCTTCCGAGAACCTTGCCGCGGGCTTTAGCCGCCCGCAGGCCTGCCTTAGTGCGCTCGGAGATCAGCGATCGTTCCAGTTGGGCCACGGCGCCGAGAACCTGCAGCGAAAACATCCCCTGCGGCGTCGAGGTGTCGATTGGGTCGCGCAGGGTGTCGACTTCAATTAGAGATTTCAACTTGAAATAATTAAGTGCAGAAGCGCTTCCTTCTGCACTTAATTATTTCACGCCTCCTGCGCTAAGCGGCTCTGCCACCACAGTTTTCTCTAAAGCCCTGCCGCTTTTGTCAGATTGACCCGAAAACGATCTTTGCGCCTCTGGTAGCGCCTGGTCATTTCGGCCGACGCGTGCCCCAGTTGCCGCTGAATCGCAGCCTCGTCGACTTCCGCGGAGGAGGCCAAGCCAGCCCGGAGCGAGTGGCCGCCGAACGCGCGAGCCCGCTGCCCCTCAGGCAAGTCACCGCGCACGCCGGCGGCCAGGGCAGCCTTCTGCACCAACCGCACGACATGTTTATCGGTCAGCCGGTCGGCCGTCACGCCTCCACTGCTTCGTAAGACACGCCGAAAGACCGGCCCATGCTCAATCCGCGCGAAGCGCAGCCATTGCTCGAGGGCGACCACCGGGCAACTGCGCTCGGAGGAGCCCCGCCCAACCTCGACGACGCGCCAACCCGTCTTGCCCTGAATCCGCACCAGCAATCCCTCGGGCAGGACTTCGAGCCATCCGCGCCCATCTTGGGTCTGGTCCGGCCCGCAATCGAGGCCGACGATCTCGGAGCGGCGGAGCCCGCCGGCAAACCCGATCAGGAGAATGGCCCGGTCCCGCAGGCCCCGCAGGTCAGTGGGAAGGGTCTCCAGCATGGACAGGACATCGTCGGCCAGCAAAGCCTCCTTCTGACGCGGGGGACGCGCATGCGTGCGCCGAATTCCGGCCAGAACATCAACAATATGGCGATCCTTCCGATCGAGCGGTCGCCCTACGGAGCGGTACCGGGCGGTCAGAGCCGCCAAGCGCCGCTCGATCGTCGCCACTGATACTGGCTTCATGTGGCGTCCGTCTCCGGCGGCGCAGGCCGTCAGATACAGGCCAATCACCTGAGGATCGGGCTCGTCGGCGTCCAGCCCGCGCCGACGGCACCATCCGGCAAAATGGCGCCAGTCCGAGGCATAGGCCCGGGCGGCATTCGCGCTGTCCTTCCGTTGCGCATAGTCCCGAGCCGTCTCGGCCAGTCCGCCGAGGGAAGAGGGGAGGGGCCCCCGCGCGACGCCGGCACTGGACGGAGGTGTCTCGGGGCTCGAAGCCACGTTTTCTTCACCACCATCGCCGGTCAGGCGCGCGGGAGCGGGGAATTTCTGCGAGAAAGAGGAGTGCTGAGCCATGTCTCTGGGTGTAGCAGCTTGATGTCCGATAATGCAATCTTATCGGACATAAAAACTTCACGACACCCACGGCGCTTTCACCGCCCAGTTGCATGATGAAGCGCCGTCAGGCATATGATCAATCCATGATACCGGCCGCTCCCCGGCGCATGGTTGCGCCTCTCTCTGAACCATCCGGATCGGCGCCGTCTCCCCCGCAAGCGCCTGCGGAGAGCCTTGCACCGCTTCCCCGTTGGCTGCGCCCCCAGCCCGCCCATGTCCTCGTCGCCGAACAGGCCATCTTTGCGGCGGGCGGCGCCATCGCTTGGCTCGATCAGGTCGTGCGGCTCGATGCACCCGTCCTCGGCGCCTTGCGGATGCGGCAAGCCCTGTCGGCCGCCGTGATCTCGGCCGAGCGGCTGCGCCTGCGCGCTGACGCCGCGACACTCCGCGATGCCGAGCATCTGACGCGACCGGGCGACGATCCCGGGCCGGCCGGGCGCCTGCACCGGGCCTGGCGCCGCATGGCCGAACAGCCGACTCGCACCGATGCGACGTCCGTGGCCCACCTGGCCTCCCTGTTGGACGTCGGTATCCCGACGACCGAGGCCGTTGCTGTCCGCGCTTCCGAGCCGGGGAGCTTTCCCGTGGCGGCCGCCGCGGCGGCCGCGGGCCGGGTGATCCGGTCCGGTGCAGGCCCATCCCGCGAGCGCGAGATCGTGGCCTGGATGATCGCCGATCTGGTTCTGGCCGCTCATCTCGGCTGGTCCCGGCCGATCCCGCTGCTGGCGACGGCGATCCGCCATCCGGTCCTGCGCCCGGCCGGGGAGGGGCGCTGGCCTGCGCCGGACAGCCCTGCTTGGCTCCCCTTCTGCTGTGCGGCCTACGCGCAGGCGGCGACGGCGGCCTATGAACGGGCCGGGGAGCTGCTGCGCCGCGCCGCCCAGCTGCGGCAGGCCATCACGCGCGTCAGGTCCCGTGGGCGCGAGGACGGGGTTGCCCTTCTGCTGGCCGATGATGCCGTCGCCCCCGCTCGCCTGACCGGGATCGGATCAGACCGCGCCGCCCGCCGCTTCCTCGAGCGGTTGACCACCCTCGGCGCCGTGCGGGAACTCACGGGTCGTCCGGCCTTCCGCCTTTATGGGCTCTGAGCATGGCGCAATCCGGTCCCGACCTCTCGTTCGATCCGGACCTGGATCACCTCCCGCCCGAGATCCGGTGGCGGGAATGGATGGGGCGCGTCGAAGCGGTCATTTTCGCCTCGCCGGAACCGGTGCCGCGCGAGGTCCTGAGCCGCCTGGTCGGACGCGCCTGCCGGCTCGACGATGTGATCGCCGACATTCAGCATGAGTTGCAGGCGCGGCCGTTCGAGCTGGTCTTCGTGGCCGGTGGCTGGCACCACCGCACGCGGCCGCGCTATGCCGAGGCTATCCGGTTGGTCCAGCAGCCGCAGGCCGGTTCCGGGGACCGCGACCTGAGTTCGGCCGAGCGCCTCGTCGTCACGGCAATCGCGTATCTGCAGCCGGTCACGCGCAAAGAGCTGTCGCGCCTGTTCGGCAAGGAGGTGAGCCGGGACGTCATTGCCCGGCTCAAGCGGCTGGACTTCATCGGCGCCGGGCCGCGCGCGCCGGAGCCGGGCGCGCCTCTGACTTATGTCACTACATCTAAGTTTTTATCGGTCTTCGGTTTTGCGTCCTTGCGCGATCTGCCGGACATTGAAGCGCTGGAAGAGGCAGGCTTGTTGCAACCCACTGCCGAAACGAACGAGCCGGTTGATGCTCTGGACCGCGAGCTCGGTCCGGTTGGCGATGATCGGGATTAGGGGCACAGCGATCTGCTCTGAGCGAACCGAAGAATCATGGAGAGAGCAGCGACAGGAGGGTGGAAACGTCAGGAGGCTGGAACCCTCAGGTCGGCTTGGGAAGCGTGAGCTGACGCTCAAGCTGGGCAGGAAGTGTCAGCACCTGACCCTTGCCCGCCGCTCGCGCTTGGGCCGATCATGGCAAGTGTCTCCCGCTCCGGTCGGCCGTTGATTCAGCTTTGACTCCCGTGTCCCGTGCAAGGGACAGGAAGCCGGCGATGTAATCGATAGCTTCCTCGCCGCGGCGGATGCCGAGATTGATGCTCTTGCTGATGCCGTCCTCGCCAAGCCTCACGGCACGGATAGGAAGGTTCGCTCCCTCCTCGCGCACCAGCCAGTCCGGCAGGACCGCAACGCCGCGGCCGGCAGCGACGAGGTGCAGCATCAAGTCGGTCGTTTCCGCCGTCCGGTGCTGGCGAGGGCGGCACCGGCCGGGCACGAGAAACTGCGTGTAGATGTCGAGCCGCTCGACGCCGACCGGAACGGTGATCAGCACCTCGTCGAGGAGATCCGGCGGCGTGGCATAGTCGCGACGGGCCAGCGGGTGCGTCTCGTGCACGACCAGCACGAGCTCGTAATCAATGACGGGAGTGAACAGGAGTTCGGGCCAAGCGACCGGGTCGGGGGTGATCAGCAGGTCGATCTCGTAGCCCAGCAGCGCGGCGATGCCGTCGAAGCGGAAATCCGTGCGGATGTCGAAATCCACGTCCGGCCATGCGGCGAGATAATGCGGGGTCAGACGCATCAGCCAGCACTGGCACGGGTGGCATTCCATCCCCGTGCGCAGGGAGCCGCGCCGCCCTTCGGCGAAATCGGCGAGAACCCGCTCCGCATGCTCGATCTGCGGCAGGACGCGCTGCGCGACGGAAAGAAGATAGGCGCCGGCCTGCGTGAGGCGCAGGCCGCGCCCCTGTTTCATCCAGAGCTTGACCCCGTAGCGGTCCTCGACCTTGCGGATCATGTGAGACAGGGCGGACTGGCTGACGTTCAGCCGTTCGGCGGCCGCAGTCACGCTGCCGGAGCGGTCCACCTCCCGGAGGAGGGCGAGGTGTTGGCGGTCGAGCATCCATGACTCCTGCTCATCGATCCATGAGATCATACCATTTTTTCTCATGAGACGAAGCTGCTACGGAGGCAGGATCGACGCACCCGGCGCCCATCTCCTCGGACCGCCCCTTAGGATCCCCTATGACGTACGCCGCTGCTCTGAAGACGGTCGTCCCGGCTGGTGGCACGGCTGCCTCTGTCTTCGACGAGGTGCCCGACCGCAAGACTTCGAACTCCATGAAATGGGCCTATGGGCAGAAACTGCTCAGGCCCGAGGAATTCGCGGCCGATCCGCTGCCGATGTGGGTGGCCGACATGGACTTCCGGTCCCCCCAGCCCGTTATCGACGCCCTGCATGAGGCCGTCGCGTATGGCGTCTTCGGCTACCCAGGCGGCGCGCCCGACAGCTATGTCGATGCGGTGATCGGCTGGCAGGCGAAGCGCTTCGGGTGGGAGGTTGCGAAGGATTGGATCGTTCAGACCTCCGGCATCATCACGGCGCTGAAGACCGGGATCCAGGCCTTCACGGCACCGGGGGACTCCGTCCTGATCCAGCCGCCCGTCTATGCGCGCTTTCACAACGACGTGCTGCTGAACGGCCGACATCTGGCTCTCGCGCCGCTGGAGCGGACGGAGACGGGCTACCGCTTCGACGCGACGCTCTTCGAGGCGGCGATCCGCGGCAACACCAAACTCTTCATCCTCAGCCATCCGCACAACCCGACCGGCAACGTCTGGTCAGAGGACGAGCTGTGGACGATGGGAGAAATCTGCCTGCGCCATGGCGTGCTGGTGATCTCGGACGAGATCCACCAGGACCTCATCATCAATCCGTCCAAGCGGCACATTCCCTTCGCCTCACTGGGCGAGGCCTTCGCTCAGAACAGCATCACCTGTACGGCTCCCAGCAAGACCTTCAATCTGCCCGGGTTGCAAAGTGCGAACCTGTTCATCCCCAACCGCCGCATCCGCGAGGACTTCCAGCGCCAGTACGACCGCAACATGTTCCCGCTGGTCAACATCATGGGCATGGTTGCGGCGGAAGCAGCCTACACGCATGGCGAGCCGTGGCTGGAGAACCTGCTCGTCTATCTGCGCCAGAACCATGCCCGCTTCGCTATGGCGGTGAACGGCCTGAGCCCAAAGATCAAGGTTCTTCCGGCGGACTCGCTCTACCTCGCGTGGATGGACTGCCGCGGGCTGGGGATGGACGCGGACGCGCTCAACACCTTCATGCTGACCAAGGCCAGGCTCTGGCTCGACAAGGGGCAGAAGTTCGGCGCCGTGGGGCACGGCTACATGCGCGTCAACCTCGGATGTCCCCGCGCCACAATCGACGAGGCCATCCGCCGCCTCGCGGCTGCCATCTCCGACCTTTGATCGGGAGTTTGAGATCATGGTTCAAGGCAAGACCGCGCTCATCACGGGCGGCTCGAGCGGCATCGGGTTGGCAACCGCGCGGTTGCTGCTCGCAAGCGGCGCGCGGGTCGCCATTACGGGCACACAGCCGGACAAGCTCGACGCCGCTTTGGGCGAGCTTGGTGCCGGCGCGATAGCCATTCAGGCGGATGTGACCTCGGCCTACGACCGTGCTCGCCTATATCGGGAGGTGAACGGCGCGTTCGGCACACTCGATATCCTCTTCGCCAATGCCGGCGTGGCCTTCGGAACGCCCATCGACACCACGGACGAGGCTGCCTACAACGGCCTGATGGACGTGAACGTGAAAGGCGTCTTCTTCACGATCCAGGCCGTGCTTCCGCTGATGCGCGAGGGAGGATCCATCATCCTCAACACCTCCTGGCTCAATCAGGTCGGCACGCCCGGCCGATCCCTGCTGTCGGCCTCCAAGGCGGCGGTGCGCTCGTTCGCGCGGACCCTGTCGGCGGAGCTCCTGCCCCGCAGGATCCGGGTCAACGCGGTCAGCCCAGGTTCGATCGAAACGCCGATCCATCGCGGCAAGAACCAGACGGACGAGGAATTCCGCGCTTATGTGGAGAGGGTGGGAGCGCAGGTGCCCCTGGGCCGGATGGGCCGTCCCGAAGAGATCGCCGCCGCCGTTCTGTTTCTCGCCAGCGAGGGCTCTAGCTACATGCTCGGCGCCGAGATCGTCGTCGACGGCGGCCGGGCGGAGCTTTGAGCCATGCCGATCAGTGAGAATTCCCCTGCCGTCCCAGGCGTCACGGTGGCGATCGTTGGGGCCGGCCTGTCCGGTTTCTATGCAGCTCGCCTGCTGCATGCGGCCGGTGTCCAATTCCAAATCCTTGAGGCACGCGACCGTGTCGGCGGGCGCATCCTGTCGGTCGACGAGGCCGGCAGGCCGAGCGAGGACGGGTTCGATCTCGGCCCGTCCTGGTTCTGGCCGAAGATGCAGCCGGCTATGAGTGCCCTGGTCGAGGAGCTTGGGCTGTCCGGCTTCCGTCAATTCAGCGAGGGCGATGTGGTTTTCGAGCGCTTCTCGCGTGAGGGCCCGCTCCGTCATCCGGGACCGAGGCAGGAGCCACAGTCGATCCGGCTTGTCGGCGGCACGGCCGCGCTCGTCCGCGCGCTCCTGGCCGGCCTCCCGGAGGGCTGCATCCGGTGCAACGCGCGGGTGACCCGGATGACGCTGGCCGAGGACGGCGTGCGGCTGACCATCGCCCGCTCTAGCGGTGGCGAGGAAGACATGCGGGTTAGCCACGTGATCATGGCGGTTCCTCCGCGTCTGCTCGAGGCGACGGTGGGGTTCGTGCCCGCGCTGGATCCATCAACGGCACGGCGCTGGCGCGAGACGCCCACTTGGATGGCCCCACACGCGAAGTTCTTCGCTCTCTACGAGCGCCCGTTCTGGCGTGAGGCCGGGCTGACGGGTACGGCGCAGAGCATGGTCGGGCCCATGATGGAAATTCATGACGCGACGACCGCGTCCGGTCAGCCGGGGTTGTTCGGCTTCGTCGGCATGGGGCCGGACCAGCGTGCGGCGGTCGGTGAGGCAGCGCTCACCCGAGCCTGCTTGGAACAGTTCGCCCGGATCTTCGGCCCGCAGGCGCGCCAACCCCGCGCCACGCTCTACAAGGATTGGGCGACCGATCCCTTCACGGCCACTCCGGCGGATCGGGGTTTCACCGGCCATCCCACTCCCGCGGGCACCGGCTGGGTGACGGGAGCGTGGCACCAGCGCCTCGCGATGGCCGGCAGTGAGACCAGTCCAACGGAGCCGGGCTTTCTGGCCGGGGCGGTGGAGGCTGCGAGACGGGCCGTTTCGGATACGCTGGAGAGGATCAGGCCGTCCGGCTGACTGCTCCAATCATAGCAGCCCTATCCGATCCGTCGGCGACATGCCGTTCGAGGCTCAGACACGTGCCCCTGAACTGGAGTATATCTGCCCCCATGATGAAGACATTTTCCTCCCAGGATGCACTGGCTTCGCCTTCCGTGGCCCGCAACCGGGATCCGATCCTGGCCGTGCTGCGCAGGGTTCTCCCGCCAACCGGGACGGTTCTGGAGATCGCCAGCGGCACGGGCGAGCACGCAGTGTACTTCGCGGCTGCGCTGCCGCATCTGACGTGGCAGCCGTCGGACCAGGACGAGCAGGCCCTGAGAAGCATCGCCGCCCATCGGGCGAACTCAGGACTGCCCAACTTGCTCGCGCCGCTCTCCCTCGATGCCGCCGCGGCTGAATGGCCCGTTGATCGGGCCGATGCCGTTGTGGCCATTAATATGATTCACATCAGCCCCTGGCGGGCGACGCAAGGATTGATGGCCGGGGCAGGGCGGGTGCTCCCGCCTGGAGGCGTGCTCTACCTCTACGGGGCCTATAAAGAAAACGGCGCCCAGACGGCTCCGAGCAACGAAACCTTTGACGCCGATCTGAGACACAGAAATCCCGATTGGGGTGTTCGGGATCTCGAAGCGGTAGCAGAACTCGCTGCAAGTCATGGGCTGACGCTTACTGAGTGCGTTCCGATGCCCGCCAACAACCTCAGCCTTGTCTTTCAACGCCAGTAACCTGGAGAATTCGCCGATCGATAGAGGCAGCTTTGGTGCATCTACGAAGTCGATCAAATGTCTGATGACGAAGCGCGCAACAGACATTCCTCAGGAATTAGCAACTTCCTTGCATGACCCGGTCCGGACCTCGGCGTCAGGTCGGCTCCTCTCACCATGCTGGAAGTCTTGATCTGATCGACCAGATCGTGCGGCCAAACTCAGCGGGCCACACCGTACTCGCCGCTGAAGCTCACGAGATGCTGGTGGAGCCTGTCAATCACAATCGTTCGCGTGCTCGTACGGCGTTCTATGAGACCGATCTGACGGTAGATCTGAGGCTTCCCGAACGGAGCAGACACAACCTCGCCAACCGCCTCCTTCAGGGCGCTGTATGGGGCGACGGATGCACCGAGGCCGTGGACAACACAGGCCACGACTGCCGTCATGGTGTCGATTTCCGCGATCAAATTCGTGGCGATGCCGCTCTTTGCCAGCTCGGTATCGATCAATTGCGCAAGACGGAACCTACTGTTGAACTTCACATAAGGAAGAGTCGAGAGCATTTCTGTCGCAGGCATCTGTGGCGTGCCTCGTGGTGCGATTGCGAACAGGGGCTCGTTGATGAACGGGCTCCACCTCAGCGTGGACGGAATTCCCGGGTGCTCCGCAACCATCGCCGAGTCCAGTCTCCCTGAGACGACGTCGTTCAGGAGTTCATCACTGTTGGCAACATGAAGCTTCAACCTGAGGTCCGGATAGTCAGCCTTCAACGCGACGAGAGCCCGAGGCAGCAGTGAGAGGGCGCTGGACCGGACGGAGCCGATTGTGAAGGTTCCTGCAACCGCCTTTCCGGATATCGCGTCGATCACGTCGTCTGCGGATCGCACGAGGTTGCGCGCCGCCTCCAGCATCTGGAGACCATGACTGTTGAGCGTCATGGGCCGGGTGGAGCGGTCGAACAGTTCGGCCCGAACCTCGCTTTCCAAGACCTGGATCTGCTGGCTGACGGCAGATGAGGTCAGTCCAACGGCATCGGCTGCCTTGGCGAGCGTTCCATGCTCCACGATCGCAATGAACGTCTTCAGTTGACGAATATCCACTTGGTCAACTCGGCGAAAATCCAGAAATGCTTTACATAATTGTCAGAATTTTTCGCTTTTTTCAAGAAAATGCCATGTTACGAATTTTCGCCAAAGAAACACCGAGGAAAACTTCGGGACCAGGGAGGACAAGACCCAAGGTGCGATAGCCTCGCTCCGTGTCCTCGCTCGACCCGACCGCGAGGAACGCATGGATAGCCGCAACATCCTGGTCACTGGCCCCGCCATCAACGAGCAGGCCGCCGAGCTCATCGCAGATAACGGCTACAGTGTAGCTTATGTCCCTCCCTACACGAACGAGGACGATCTGGTCCGGATCGTCGCCGATGTCGACCCGGTCGGGGTCGTGGTCCGAATGGGACGCTTCGGGGCAGCCGCCATCGACGCTGCACCCTCGCTGCGCGTCCTCTCCAAGCACGGTGTCGGAGTGGACAACATTGATGTGGACGCGGCAACCCGCCGGGAGATCCCCGTTATCGTGGCAGCCGGTGCCAACGCCCGCTCGGTCGCCGAGCACGCCATCGCCCTCATGCTGACGACCGTCAAGCGCATCGTGCCGCTCGACAGCAGCCTGCGCGCCGGCCGGTGGGAAAAACCTGGATTCTCTGGCGTGGAGGTTGCAGGCCTGACTATGGGCTTGGTCGGCTTCGGCGCTATCGCAAGGCACACGGCCGTGTATGCGAAAGCCCTCGGGATCGACGTCCGCGCCTTCGACCCCTTTGCCGATGACGCAGCCTTCGCGGAAGCCGGCGTCGCCCGGGACACTGCCGTCGAAGACCTGCTCGCCGCGTCCGACATTGTCAGCCTGCATTGCCCCCTGACCCCGCAGACGCGCAACCTGCTCGACGAGAGGGCCATCGGCCTGATGAAGCCCGGATCCTTTGTCGTCAACACTGCCCGTGGTGGCCTGATCGACGAGGACGCCCTGGTCAGAGCCGTAGACAGCGGCCACATCGCGGGCGCTGGCCTCGACACCTTCGCGACCGAGCCTCCCGCTCAGGACCACCCCTTCTGGAGCCGCCAGCAGATCGTCGTGACCCCGCATATTGGCGGCGTGACGAAACAAGCCAACGCGCGGGTCGGAGTGGATGCGGTCGAGGGGATCCTAGCCGTCATTCAGGGCCGCGATCCGGGCCGCGGCAGGATCGTGAACTACCGTGCGCTCGCGAAGGCATCGACCTAAGCCAATCTCAAGTTTGAAACCCAGTATCGAAAGCCATGAGGAGAAAACGTTGAGCATAGGATTTAGGGTTCGGAACAGGGAACGTGCCGTCGACCAGGAGTGGGTCGAGAAGTTCAGGGAACTGCCTGTCGCCAATGTCAGCGACAGCATGCACCGTATGAGCGCCGGCGGGGCGAAACTCCGCCCGATGCATCGGGAGGGCAAGCTCGCCGGCCGGGCCCTGACCGTGAAGGCGCCGCCCGGCGATAACCTGATGCTGCACAAGGCCATCGACATGGCTGAGCAGGGCGACGTGATTGTCGTGGATGCCGGCGGGGAGGTGACCAATGCTCTGATGGGCGAGATGATGCTCGACTATGCACGACGGCGTGGTGTCGTCGGCTTCGTCCTGAACGGAGCCATTCGCGATGCGGATGCATTCCTGGAAATGAACGTTCCGGCGTACGCGGTCGGGATTACGCACCGCGGTCCGTACAAGAACGGTCCCGGCGAAGTGAACTGCCCGATTGCCATCGGCGGAATGGTTGTCATGCCGGGCGATCTTGTCCTCGGGGATGCCGACGGCGTGGTCGTCGTGCCGATCGACGACGTTGCGGATGTCTACGAGAAGACGGCTGCCAAGTATGCCGCCGAGACGAAGCAGATCGAAGCCATCAAGGCAGGCACGCACAAGCCGACCTGGTTCAACGAGACACTCGCCAAGCTGGGCTGCGAACTGCCGTCATAAGGCAGCGTACGGATCTGCCCGCATCAGCGGGTAATCCGGCACTCGCGACGCATGGCGAGTGCCGGGGAAGGCCAAGGCACCATCGCTTACGCGATGGAACCTGAATGAGTTCGGAGGGGAACTCCGAAACGTTTGGGCGGTCACGGTGACCGCTATCCATGGGAGGAATGAATGAAGCACCTGATCCGGAATACCGCGCTTGCCACGTCGATGCTGGTCAGCATCGGAGCCGCCCACGCCGAGTGGCCGACGGACCGGCCGATCGAAATGATCGTCGCCTTCGCCCCGGGCGGCGGCACGGACGTCATGCACAGGACGCTCGCGCCCTACATCGAAAAGGAGCTCGGCGCGAAGATCACCATCCTGAACCGGCCGGGCGCATCCGGTGAAATTGCATATACCGCGATGACGCAGGCCAAGCCCGATGGCTATACGCTGTCCTCTCTCAATACGCCGGGCTTTCTGACGATGCAGATGGACCGGAAGGTCCGTTTCGATCCCAAGAAGGTCTGCCTGGTTGCCCGCATCGTCGAGGATCCCGGCTCGTTCATCGTGCAGGCGAAATCCCAGTTCAACTCGCTCAAGGATCTGGTTGCCTATGCCAAGGCCAATCCGGGTAAGGTCAGCGTCGGCACGACCGGCCTCGGAACGGACGAGCATCTGGCCCTGCTGCAACTGGAGAAATCGGCCGGAATCGACCTGACCCCGGTCACCTTCAACGGCGCGAACGAGGCGAGGACGGCGCTGCTCGGCGGGCACATCATGGCCATGGGGATCAATGTCGGGGAGTTCGTCGGCAGCGAGAAGTCCGCCTTCAAGGCTCTCGGCCAGTTCGCCGACCAGCGGGCCGTCATCGCTCCGGACCTGCCAACGGCCAAGGAGCAGGGCTTTGACGTCATCATGAGCTCGGAGCGAGGCATCGCAATGAATTGCGACGTCCCTGAAGCGATCAGGACGAAGTATTCGGATGCCGTCAAGAAGGCTGTCGACAATCCGGAGTTCCAGGAAAAGGCCAAGCAGCAGTCTCTCCCGCTTTCCTATCGCTCGTCGGAAGAGTGGAACAAGGAACTCCCGGCACGCGCGGAGCGGCTCGGGGAAGTCTGGAAGCTGGTCAAGGAACAGAAGTGATGGCAGCTCCACGCAAGGCTGGAGGGACCGGCGATCGGCCGGACCTTCTGACGGCCATCTTGTTCGTGGGTTTCGGTGCGCTCGGCCTCTGGGCCGGGCGCGACCTGACCATGGGCACAGCCGCCGCGATGGGGCCGGGATACCTGCCGCGGCTCGTCTGCTGGCTCCTGATCCTCGTCGGGCTTGTCGTCGGCGGGATCGGCCTCTTCCGGGCGCGAGAGGACATTGCCTTCCCGCAACTCCGCCCGCTCCTGGTCATTCTGCTGGCCGTTGTCGGCTTTGCCTTCATCGCCGAGTATTTCGGCTTCGTGGCCGCGTCCATCTCGCTGCTGGTGATCGGAAGCCTTGCTGACCGCGAGTCCAGGTGGCGTGAGGTGATCCTGCTCACGGCCGGACTCACCGCCTTCGGCGCCCTGGTCTTCATCGTCGGCCTTGGCGTCCAGATGCCCATCTGGCCCTTCTGAGGAGCGGAACATGGAATTCCTCGACCTGCTCATGCTCGGGTTCGGTGAGGCGCTGACCCCGACCAATCTTGGCTTCTGCCTGCTGGGCGCCCTCCTTGGGACGCTGATCGGGGTGTTGCCGGGCATCGGCCCGACGGCGACGATTGCCGTTCTCCTGCCGATCACCTTCTATCTTCCCCCGTTGGCCGGCATCATCATGCTCGCCGGCATCTACTACGGGGCGCAATACGGCGGATCGACCACCGCCATTCTGGTCAATCTGCCCGGTGAGGCATCCTCGGTGGTGACTGCCATCGACGGCTACCGGATGGCCCAGAAGGGTAAGGCCGGCTCGGCGCTTGCTGTTGCCGCGCTCGGATCGTTCTTTGCGGGAACCGTGGCGACGTTCGGCGTTGCCATCGCAGGTCCGATGCTCTCGTCATTCGCGCTCTCGTTTGGTCCCGCTGAATATGTTTCGCTCATGATCTTCGGCCTGTTGGCCGCCACCGTCCTCGCCCGGGGCCCCGTCCTGAAGGCAATCGGCATGATCCTGTTCGGATTGCTCCTCGGCATGGTCGGTATCGATGCGAGCTCCGGCGAAGAACGCCTGACGTTCAATGCGATCGAGCTGTTCGATGGCATCGATTTCGTCGTGATCGCCATCGGTGTTTTCGGTTTTACCGAGATCATCGAGAACCTTGAGAACGTGGAGGGGCGAGGTGTCCTGGTCAGCAAGCTAAGTCGCCTGTGGCCGACCCGGGAAGACTTCCGGCAGGCCTGGCCTGCCGTCCTGAGGGGAACGGGCGTTGGGACTTTTCTCGGGATCCTGCCGGGCGGCGGCGCGACATTGTCGTCATTCTGCGCCTACTCCCTGGAAAAGAAGGTCTCAAGAACTCCTGAGGAATTCGGGCAGGGAGCTGTTGCGGGCGTGGCAGGCCCCGAGGCCGCCAACAACGCCGGCGCGCAGTCATCGTTCATTCCGCTGCTCACGCTGGGCATCCCGTCCAACAACATGATGGCGATGATGCTGAGCGCATTCATCATCCATGGCATCACCCCCGGTCCGACGGTCCTGCAAACCCAGCCGCAGATTTTCTGGGGCCTTGTGGCAAGCATGTGGATCGGCAACCTGATGCTGGTCGTCATCAACCTGCCCATGATCGGCATCTGGGTGAAGCTGCTGACCGTCCCGTACCGTCTCCTGTACCCGGCCATCCTGCTGTTCTGCTGCGTTGGCGTCTACAGCATCAACAACCGGATCTTCGACGTCGTGCTCGCCGCAGGCTTCGGGTTCCTCGGGTACCTGTTCCGGAAGGCGAAGTGCGAGCCAGGGCCGCTGCTGCTCGGTTTCGTTCTCGGTCCGCTGCTGGAAACGAACCTGCGTCGCGCAATGGTGCTCTCTGACGGAAGCCCGAGCGTGTTCTTCGAACGGCCGATCAGCCTCGTCCTGCTGGTGGCAACCGCTGCGATGTTCATCCTGATGGTCCTGCCGTCCTTCCGCAAAACCCGCGAGGTCGCGTTCCGGGAGGAAGAGGCCTAAAGCCCGCATATGGGAACTGTGGGAAGGGGCGCCTTACGCGCCCCCTTCCCCGCATCCATGAACAGGACTGAGCCCAGGCGGTTCTGATGCGGATGACCTTCCTGCGCGAAGCGGCGCGTGGACCGGGTTCAATGCCGTGAGCGACCTTTTCGTCATCGGTGCTGTCGGCACGAACGTCAGTGATTTCCAGGCCATCGTGATCAGGTAGCCGGCCAGGTTGGAAAGTGTGGCATAATCCAGGTGGCGTGCGTGATGCGATGAACGGGTGGCATGGAGTTCGCGCAGCGTTGCGCGAGGCGAACTACCGCATCTTCACCATCGGCAACGTGTTCTCGCTCGTTGGAACATGGGTGCAGCGGGTCGCGCTCGGCTGGCTGGTCTGGGAGCTGACGGACTCGGGGGCATGGCTGGGTGCGGTCGCGTTCGCAGACCTGTTCCCGATGGTTCTTGTGACCCCATGGGCTGGCGCCATGGCCGACCGATCCGATCGGCTGCAGGTCACGCGGATCAGCCAGGCCCTGCTCATGGTGCATGCAGGACTGCTCACCATCCTCAGTGCCCTCGGCCTGCTTACCCCGGGGCTGGTCCTGGTGCTGGCACTGGTCGGCGGCATCATCACGGCCTTCAACCAGCCGTTCCGCATGGCGCTCCTTCCCAGTCTCGTCGAGCGTCCGAACCTGGTGAGCGCAGTCGCGATCAACTCCGTCGTTTTCAACTCTGCCCGTTTCATCGGCCCCGCCATCGCAGGCATCGTGATTGAGAAGGGCAGCCTCACGCTGGCATTCGCGATCAATTTCGGGACGTTTGCGATCTTCTCCTGGGCGCTCGCCCGCATCCGCTTGGTCAACCCTGAGGTCGGCCATTCAACCAGCGTCGGGCTGATCACATCCGTCGTCGAAGGCTGGCGCTACGCAGCCGGCCATGTCGGCCTCGGAGCCATGTTCCTGACGCTGACGGTCGTCTCGCTCTGCATCCGCCCTATCCTTGAACTCATGCCGAGCTATGCGGCCCTGTTCGGGTCGGACGCCGGCAGGTTCGCCTTCATGACGTCCGTGACTGGCCTCGGTGCATTGGTCGGGGCGGTCTGGCTCAGCCGCCGGACCGACCCTGCATCCGTCGCAACGATGGCTCTATCCAATGGCCTGTTGATGGGTGCGGCACTGTTCGTCGCAGCGGTCGCGCCTCAGGAATGGCTGGGCGTGGTTGCTTTGTTCACCGTGGGCTTCGGCATGGTTGTGAGCGGGATCGCCAGTCAAACCGTGATCCAGCTTGCGGTCCCCGATCGCCTGCGGGGCAGGATACTTGCTCTGCACAGCATGATCTTCCGGGGGGCGCCCGCCCTCGGTGCCTTGGTTATTGGAGCCCTGTCCGACGTGACAGGCTTGCGGGGACCACTGGCGGCCGGAGCGGTCGCGACGTTCGCCTTCAGCGGGATCGTCTATACCCGGCGCAAGCTGATCCTGAAGAGCCTCGACTTGTGAAGACTGGCTCAGGACCGTCGGGGATTAAAGTGAGGAGAACTGCCATGAGGAATTCGGACACGCTGCGCAGCATGGAGCGTTCATCGACGAATCTGGAATCCACACTTGGGAAGGGTATCGTGCCAACGCCGCCTGCTGCCCTCCCACGCCGTCTGCGCAAGGTCCTGGCACTTGACGATTTCGAGGTCGCGGCACGCCGCCACCTGCCACGGCCGATCTTCGGGTATGTGTCGGGAGCTGCCGAGACCAATGCCTCCCTTCGGGACAACCGGTCGGCTTTCGAAGAGTTCGGCTTCGTCCCGCGGGTGCTCGTCGGTGTTTCCAAGCGAACGCAGAAGGTTGAGCTGCTCGGGCATACATATGCCGCCCCGTTCGGAATTGCTCCGATGGGGATCAGTGCCTTGTCTGCATATCGTGGCGATCTGGTGCTTGCGCAGGCGGCTGGGCAGGCGAACATCCCAATGGTGATGAGCGGGTCTTCCCTCATTCTCCTGGAAGACGTCGCCAAGGCGAATCCGGCGGCTTGGTTTCAGGCTTATCTTCCAGGTGAGCCTGATCAGATCCTCGGACTGCTGGAGCGAGTGGAGCGGGCGGGCTTCAAAACGCTCATGTTAACCGTGGACACGGCAGTGTCGGCCAATCGCGAGAACAACGTCCGAAGAGGCTTATCCACACCTCTTCGGCCCAGTCTTCGTCTGGCATGGGACGGCATAATGCGACCGAGCTGGACGGTGGACGCGTTCCTGCGAACGTTGTTGAACCACGGCATGCCCCACTTCGAGAACTCCTATGCGACACGTGGCGCGCCGATCCTGGCCAAGAGCGTGATACGGGACTTCGACGCCAAGGATCACTTGAACTGGCGTCATCTGGAGCTGATCCGCGGACGGTGGAAGGGGAAGTTGGTTCTGAAGGGTATCATAGCCAGGGAGGATGCCTGCATTGCCCGAGATGGTGGCGTCGATGGCATCGTCGTCTCGAACCGCGGCGGCCGGCAACTTGATGGAGCGGTATCGCCCTTACGTGTTCTACCCGCCATTGCCGCTGCTGTCGGAGCGACGACCTCCGTCATAATGGACGGCGGTGTCCGGCGAGGTTCGGACGTGCTGAAGGCCATCGCCTTTGGAGCGAAGTTCGTTTTCGTTGGCCGCCCGTTCTTGTATGCGGCTGCAACCGGCCGCAAGGCTGGTGTCAGCCACGCGATTAATATCCTTTCCTCCGAGATCAGCCGGAACATGGGGCTTCTCAGCATCAACTCACTGGGAGAAATGAGCCTGGATCGACTGATCAATCTCCGACATGTTGATGTCAGTAAGGTCTGAAATCCCTGCTGGGCATCGGACCGTAAGGTCCGGATGGCACATCCAAGAAGTAGACCGAGTGTCAGCTTAGAACAGGAACACCGGATATTCGCGAAGGGCAGGGGAACTTCAGGCCCTGACCCATATGAGACCTCTAAATCGCCCCGCGGGAGAAGACCATCATGACAGAGCCCGAGAAGAATGGGCCTCTCCAGTGGGGCAAATAGGGCTGTCAGGTTACTTGATGCCATTCAGGGCGAGGTAGGACCGGATGACCTGACTGTCGTCCGCCATGCCATCTCCGCGCCCCGAGGTTGCAAGAAACATCTGCTGAGCGGCCGCCGCCAAGGGCAGCGCTGCCTTTACGTCCCGGCCGGTATCCAGCACGATGCCGAGATCCTTCACGAAGATGTCGACCGCGCTCGTCACCTCCGGCTCACTCTCCAGCATCCAGCTCGAAGCGGAGGATCCGCTCATGATCTCCAGCAGGATCCTGAGATCAACACCGACCTTCGCCGCCAGGGCGAAAGCCTCCGCCACCACGGCAATGTGCACGCCGCAGAGGAGTTGGTTGACGGTTTTTACCATTGCCCCCTGACCAGGGCGCTCGCCGACGTGGAGCACCTTGTCCCCGAGCGCGTCAAAGGCAGGTTTCGCGGCCTCAAACGTGTCCTTCGGCCCGGCCGCCATGATCGTGAGCATTGCCGCCTTGGCGCCCGCGACCCCTCCCGATACCGGGGAGTCGATCAGCCGACGCCCGGCCGTGCGGATGCGGTCGTCGATCGCCTCAACCGCACTGGGCGGGCAGGTCGCCATGAGCGCCGGTGTTGTCACATTAACCCGAATATGAAAGCCAGGCGTGTAGATGGGCCGGCATGACCAAGCCCGTCAACTACAAGCGCCATCGCTTTCCGCCTGAGATTATCGCCCACGCACTATGGCTCTATTTCAGGTTTCCATTGAGCCTGCGGCTGGTGGAGGAGATGCTGCTCGAGCGCGGCATTCTCGTCTCCTATGAGACTGTCCGCCGATGGGCGCTGAAGTTCGGGCCTGCTTACGCCCGCGGCCTCAAACGCAAGAGGTCGAGCCGGCGCGATGTTTGGCACTTCGACGAGGTCGTGATCACCATTGCCGGCCAAAAGCACTGGCTCTGGCGGGCTGTCGATCAGGATTGGCTATGTCCTCGATGAGATCGTCCAGACGCGGCGCGATACCAAAGCGGCCAAGCGCTTGCTGAAGCGGCTCTTGAAGAAGCAGGGCTGCCCACCCCGGCGACTGATCACCGATAAGTTGGGTTCCTATGCAGCCGCCCGGCGCCAGATTATGCCGGCGGTTGAGCATCGCTCGCATAAGGGTCTAAATAATCGGGCAGAGAACTCACATCTCCCTTTGCGAAAACGTGAGCGGGCGAAGCAGGGATTTCGAACACCGGGAGTGCTACAGAGATTTGTATGTGTGTTCTCTGCGGTCCGCAACCTGTTCGTTCCCCCTCGCTCCCGCCGCTCTGCCTTTGCCACCCACCTTGACCGCCACAATGCCATGGCCGCGTGGAAGTCTGCGGCCAGCATTGCCACTTGAGCGTGTCCGGCGATCGAGGCGGCCTCAATGCGCCCGATGCTGTTTAACGTGGCAGCACCGAAACGGTGTACCATGTGAAAAGGGCGGTCATCGTGACCGCCCCGTTTTAGTTTTGTGCTGCCTGTTACCAGCCGCTGTAGTAGCTGGAGCCATAATACGGCGAGCCGTAGCTGTAGGTCACCGAACGGGTCCTGACCGGAGCATAGTCATAATCGTACGTCCGCACCACGCGACGGGTGCGGTACACCGGACGCGGTTCGTCATAGTAACGGACCACGCGCCGCTCGCGATAGACAGGTCGAGCGTAGTAGGCGTCATCATAGGTGTAGTGGTACGAGGTGACCGGGGCTGCATAACCATACCCGTAGGCGGGAGCAGCATAGGCCTGCGAGGCCGCGCCCGCGATCATGGCGCCGGCGGCAAGGCCGACAACCCCGGCGGCAATAGCTGCCCCGCGGCGGCCTGAGCGGGCTTCCGCGTCGGACGACGAGAAGGTGCCGAGCGCCAGGACGCCCACTGCGGCAAGAGTAGCGATCTTATGCATGTGATGTCTCCAGAATAGTCCGAAGCGAACAATATAGAACCTCAACTTAGGTTCATTTCTAAACACGCCCGCCTGAATACAGGCTGAACCATATTACTAGCCCAGTACCCCGGACTCCTGTATCCAGCCTCGGTTCACCTTGAACGATGTCAGGGGACGACCGCTCCTCAGGCGCGGGGTATAGGAAGAGTTAGGCCCTGCGCCTCCTGGAAATGCCGCTGTTTCGACCGGTAGGGATCCGTTGCTCATCTTCCCGGTGGCTGAGCGCCGACAGGAGGCTACCCGCGCCGTAACGGTCCGCCGGTGCCCATTGCCGTGTGGTCTTCACGTACTGTCCGACCAAGAATTCGGCGTCGTGGAATCGACAGGCGTCTCCAGACGGTCTTGTCCGCAACTTGGGACATGGCCCAACATATCTACCCGTCGGGGGTGCAGACACGGATCCGATGTCCGTCTGGGTCCACCGCTACGAAGGTCAGGCCGAAGACAGCCTCATGCAGGGGCTGCTCTAGCGTGACGCCATCCTGCCTCCAGCGCTCATGCAGCTCTCGTACCATCTGATCCTCAGGGACCATGAAGGCGATCTCCGACCGGTGGCCAGAACCGCCGGATACGAAGTTCTTGGCGCTGGTGGACCATAGAGAGAAGGTTAGGCCATTCTCGAACTCGAAGGCCACATAGGTCGGAAGTACGGCCGCCGGAGGAGCCGCAAACAGCCGTTCATAGAACGCGGCGCTTCTCTCGGGATTGTCGACATAGAGGAGGATGAGGTTGGGAATTAGCATGATCTGGCTCTCCAGTGGTGGCAGAGCTGATCGTACGAGATATTACTGTCAGAAAGTGGCAGGATAATCTGGTCATGGCACGCACCGAGCGACTCCTCAGCCTATTGCAAATCCTGCGGCGTCATCGCCACCCGGTCGCCGGCCAGCTCTTGGCGGACGAGTTAGGCATCAGCATCCGCACCCTTTATCGGGACATCGCGGCCCTCCAGGCCCTGGGCGCGACAATTGAGGGGGAGCCGGGCGTCGGATATGTCCTACGCCCTGGTTTCCTGCTGCCGCCTCTGATGTTCTCGCAGGCCGAGCTGGAGGCCTTGATCCTGGGCATGCGCTGGGTCTCGTCATTCGCAGATCGTTCGCTGGCGGTGGCTGCAACCGATGCTTTGGCAAAGATCGAGGATGTTCTGCCGCCGCAGGCCCGAGACGGCATGGGCGCGGTGCCCCTGCGTGTGGGACCGCCCGGCCCAGCCGCGTCCCTGACGGAAGATCTCACGAGCCTGCGCGATGCGATCCGGCGGGAGCGCAAGCTGGAAGTTCGCTACCGCGGCAAGGACGGCCACGAGAGCAGGCGGGTAATCTGGCCGTTTGCCATCGGCTACTTCACCAGCGGAAGGATCCTGGTGGGCTGGTGTGAGCTGAGGCAGGATTACCGCCATTTCCGCACCGACAGATTAGTCGGGACACGCACTCTGGCCGACCGCTACCCGCGCCGGCGCACGACAATGCTGCGCGAATGGCTCAAGCATCAGTCTGCTTCGTCGCCACCAAACTGAGTAGCATGGCCCAGGTCGAGCACGGTCTGGCCCCTGCGCCAAATAGGAGGAACAAGAAATGATGGGCTAGACGCCCCCCGACGGCCTCGCTGTTCCAAAGTAGAGGTGTTGATAAGCACCACTTGAGGGAGGCGTCCATGGGAGAGGTTAGCACAATCGGTTTGGAACTGGCGAAGAACGTGTTCCAGGTTCACGGCGCCGATGCATCTGGGGCGGTCCTGTTCCGCAAGAAACTACGGCGACACCAGGTTCTCACCTTCTTCGCGGCCCAGCAGCCCTGCACGGTAGCGATGGAGGCCTGCGGCAGCTCGCACCATCGGGCCCGCGAGCTCGGCCGGCTTGGGCATGCCGTTCGGCTGATCGCGCCGGCTTACGTGAAGCCTTTTTTGAAGCGCCAGAAGAACGATGCCGCGGATGCCGAGGCGAACTGCCAGGCGGCTCAGCGCCCGACCGTGCGCTTTGTGGCGCCCAAGAGCGAGCAGGCCCAAGTCGCCGCTCTCGTGTTCCGAGCCCGCGATCTGCTTGTGCGACAGCGGACTCAGATCATTAATGCCCTGCGGAGTCATCTGGCGGAGTTCGGCATCATCGTGACCAAAGGCTCGGCTCACGTTCCACACCTGGTGCGGGCTGTCGAGGATGAGGCACAACCAATCCCGGAGCTCGCCCGGCCGATCGTGAGGATGCTGATCGGAGCGCTCCGGGTACTGGACGAGCAGATCGTCCGTCTGGACCGCGAGGTCGCCCAGTGGGCCAAGGAGAATGAGACGGCGCATCAGCTGATGACCATTCCCGGTGTGGGCCCCGTCCCCGCGGTGGCGCTGACCGCCCTTGCTCCGCCAGCCGGGACCTTCAGCTGCGGACGGGACTTCGCTGCTCGGGTGGGGCTCACGCCCTTGCAGCATTCAACCGGTGGCAAGCAGAAGCTGGGCACGATCTCCAAGATGGGTGAGGAAACGCTCCGCCGCCTGCTCATCATGCGAGCCAATAGTGTGTCGCTATGAGTTGCCCGCCATGGCGCTCCCGCAGGGTCGTGGATCGGCCGCATGCTGGCGCGCAAGCCGCCGATGCTGGTGCGGGGGGCCCGCGCCAACACGATGGCTCGCAACGTCTGGGCGCTGCTGACGAGGTAAAGTGTATCGGGCTCCGGCTCCAGTGGCATAAGCCGTCGCGGCCGAGGGGCCGTTGGAAGAGCGAAGGAGAGGGATGACGCAACGGTCAATGAGACGGGGTCAGATAAACCAGCTTGGGAACAAGCGCTTCGAGCGCGTAGAACTGATTCGGATCTGTTCCGCCTACTTCCAACCGGGCCCGCGGCATGTGAGCCGCAGTTGAGGCCGCACAAAACCGAATGATTCTTCTTGCGCCACCAGGGGCGTCTACACATGTTTCCATGAAAGCGCAAACAGATCTAGAGCAGAATCGACTTAGACGGGCTCATACCCGCAGTTGCTGAGGTAGTTGCGGCACTCCTCGGGCGAGAACTCATCGAGCAGGTCTCCGATCGTGGTCCAGAGCGCCTCCTTGGTACGTGCGCCCGCCTTGCGCAGGAGCGCCTTGAGCTTGGCGAACAGTTGCTCAATCGGATTGAGATCGGGACTCTACGGCGGCAGGTACAACAGGCTGGCTCCGACACCTCGGATCGCCTCCTCAACGCCCGCCACCTTGTGAGCGGCAAGGTTGTCGAGCACGACCACATCACCCTTCGAGAGGGCTGGCGCCAACATCTGCTCGACATAAGCGCGGAAGATCTCGCCTCTCATGGGACCGTCCACCACGAGCGGAGCGACGATCCCGTTCTCCCGCAGACCGGCCACGAAGGTGGTGGTGAGCCAGTGCCCGTGCGGCACCGCATCAACCACCCGCTGCCCGCGTGGCGCCCTGCCGTAGCGCCGGGTCATGTTGGTGGCCGTGCCGGTCTCGTCGAGGAACACGAAGCGGCCGGCATCCATGAAGCGCTGCCACACCCGAAAGCAGCGGCGCTCCTGGGCTACGTCCGGCCGGTCCTGCTCGGCCGCCCTGAGCGTCTTTTTTTGTGCGTCAGGTCCATGCGCTTGAGCATCAGGTGAATGGTCGAGAGCGCCTGCACCACGATCCCGCGGGTGCGCAGTTCGGCCTGGATCTCGGCCAGCGTGATGCCGGACTTGCCCTCCACCAGGGCGCGGAGCAGATCCCGATGCGCTCGAGCTGCCGTTCTCAACGGCCCGCACGATGCGCCGGCGCAGATCCTGCGATAACGGTGTGGTCATGGCGAGCCTCTTTGCTCACGCCCCTGACCACCATCGAGTCAGATCCCGCGATTCCGTTCAACCCCAAGCCGCTCTATTTGCCCTCGGAACAGCCTTGGTGCTGGTGCAGGTCATCCTTGATGACGCCATCCTCCGCCATGTCTGCCAACGTGAAGGCAGAAGCTACTCTCCCCTCTGGCCGTTCAGCCCCTATTGGCAATCTCGGATCTTTCGGCGGGATTGGTGGCAAGAAGCTCGGGCGGCTGGCCTCTATCCCTTGAGAATGGCTGTCTTCAGTGCCTTCGTGGGGGGGCTGGCCGTTATGTTTCTCAGCGTCCTGATGAGCCGGCCTGCGTAACCAAGCAAGACTAAGCTGCTCGTACCATAAAGGGTTTTACCCGAAATTGGCGGACAGTCTTCTCACGCGTGCGAAAGACCGCTAGGGTGCACCCGCCATTCATCCGCTGAACTGACACGAGGAGCTTCGATGCGGCGTCTATGGGCACTGCTGGCTATAGGCCTGCTCTGTTCTACCGGTATGGCAGGGGTGGCCTACGGAGCGCTCTGGAGCCAATGCGTTGATCTGAAGTGCTTCGATGAAAGCGCCTTCCCGCTCAGGATCGATGATCCGATCCGTGCTCATGATGGCTCTGACACGGCCTGCTTCGCCCTTAGTCCTCACCGGTCAGGAAGGCTGCGGAGCACCATCTCCGGCCAAGTGGTAAGCCATCTGCTGGGCTTGGACTATCTCTGGTTCAGCAAGGAATTCGTTGAGGTCTCCATCGATAGCCGCTCCTACGTCGTCCGGGAACATGCCTTGAATACGTCTACCTGGCAGGGAGGCTGTGGTGGGCACATCATCCGAAATGTGGACCGGAAGTTTGAATGGCGAGCTTTGTGAAAAGCCGAATTGTCGAACAATTGTCTCACACGCACGAGAGACGTTATGCTGGCTGGCAAAAGCCAGCAACTGTCATCCGAAACGCCCGTCCTATATGAAGCAGTATCTCAAACCATATTACATACTCGGCTTCGTTGCCGTGGCTTGGGTATTCAGCAGCGCACTGGTTTTTATCGCGGCAGACAATCTGCATGGGCCTCTCGACTTCGTCATAAGGTCGATCAAGATCACAGGCTTGGTGCTCGTGGTCCCTTTTCTCCTTGGCCTAACCCTCTACGCTGGCTTCTACGCAGGCGCGTGGACAGTGCTCATTCCTCTTCTCGGGCTCTTCGCCCTCGGCAACTGTCTGCACCGGACAGGCTCCCGATATGCGCATCTTCTGATCAGGCAACCGGTCGACCTGAACTGGCCTGTGGTGCGCGGCATACTCCGCCACGGCAAGTTTCCTTGGGGCACTCAGCGGCCGCGTTCCTAGAGGCCTAGAGAAACTCTCCTGAGCAGCTGGAACTGTCGCAAACCTATCAGTAACTTAGTTCTGTCTATGCCTCCGGCCAGCTCTGGAGGTTTATCATGTTCAAAGGCCGTCATTTCGATCTATCGGTGATCCTGCTGTGTGTCCGCTGGTACCTGGCTTACAATCTGAGCCTGCGAAACCTGGAAGAGATGATGGCCGAGCGAGGTATCTCGGTCAATCACGCGACCATTCACAGATGGGTCATCCGGTACTCCCCCGAACTGCTGGAGCGGTTCAATCGCCGCAAGAGAGCCGTCACGGGAAAGTGGCATGTCGACGAGACATATATCAGGGTTAGAGGCCTGTGGCGGTATCTCTATCGTGCAATCGACAGCATCGGCGATACGATTGAATTTTGGTTTAGTGAACGGCGAAATTTGGCAGCCGCCAAGCGGTTCCTGCGTAAGGCCCTCAAGCGGCATGGCCGTCCCAAGTGCATCGTCATCGACGGGAGCCAGACCAGCCGCGAGGCGATCCTGGCCTGCGACACGGAAAGCCGGCTTCAGGACCGCGCGAGCTGAAGCCGATCCGGATCCGGCGAAGTGCCTACCTGAACAATTGCATCGAACAGGATCACCGCGCCATCAAGAGGCGGGTGCGGCCGATGCTGGGCTTCCAGTCCATGGCCACTGCCCGTGTGATCCTCGGTGGGATCGAGATGATCCACATGATGCGCAAGCAGCGGCCCGGTCATCGGCGGTGGCGGGCGTCACATGGGCTGCCAGCAGATGCTCGAGGGTGTCGACTGCCATGTGCAGCTTGGAGCCCTTCTTGCGCTTGGCGCCATCATAGCCGGCGCGAGCACCGCTCTCCGGGCTGGAGCGCAAGGTACGGCTATCGAGAACCGCCGCCGTAGGCTCCTCATCTCGCCCAGCCGCGAGGCGCAGCGCGGCGCGAAGATCATGCGCCAGCTCCTCGAAGCAGCCGGCGTTGAGCCAGCGCTGGGCCTGCTGATAGACGGCGGCCCAGGGTGGCAGGTCGTTCGGCATCCAGCGCCACGGCGCACCCGGTTTGATGACGTAGCGCAGGCCGTTGAACACCTCACGCAGGGAGTGTTCCCGCTGGCCCGCCTCTTCCGGCAGGAGCGTCAGGTAGGGCGCCACCAGCGCCCATTCTTCATCAGAGACATCGGAGGGGTAAGGTTTGCGAGCCGAGGTCATCCCGCTCCAACGGCTGCGATCTCAGGCCAGGTCCATAACAATCTCTAGTGCCCGTTCCGCTCTCAGGAGTTCATACCTAAGATCGAGGTTCCACTCCGCTGTCTACGGCCGAGGCCTCCACGCGCGACGTTTACGTCTGATGCGGCCGGTGCAAGCGCACCCTAAAACGTTCACACGGCTAATCGACCGCACGGGAAAACTCTCCGTCGCTAATCGGAGTATATAGAAACCCGTCACCTGCAAATTCTCATATTAGCTAAATGCAAATTTCCCTTGCGGTTTAGTTAGCAAATGGCTATAAAAAACTCATGAAACAGATCGCTTACAGCAAAGCGGCTCTCAAGACGCTTCGCCGGATCCCGGCGAACGAAGCTGCAAAGATCCGTGGCAAGATCGAGCAATATGCCGCCGATCCGGCCTCTCAGGCGAACAACGTCTCGAAGCTCCATGGCCGGGATGGTTATCGGCTCCGCGTCGGCGACTGGCGCGTTATTCTCGACGACCCCGGAAACGTGCTGGCGATCTTGGATATCGGCCCTCGTGGCGGGATTTACGGGTGAAAGGTGAGGCAATGAACAAGCCGACGATTATCGAAACTCCGAGTGGGGATCGCCTGGCGATCCTTCCCCTCGCCGACTATGAGCGCCTCGCCGGCGCGGCCGAGGAGACCGGCGACGTCCGCGCCTATGACGAGGCAAAGCGCCGCCTCGCGACCGGCGAGGACGAACTCCTCCCTGCGGAGTTTGCGAACCGCATCCTCGACGGTGAGAGCCCGATCCGCGTCTGGCGCGAATATCGCGGCCTTAATGGGAAGGATCTCGCGGCAAAGGCCGAGATCAGCGCCGCGTTCTTGAGCCAGATCGAGAACGGCGAGCGCGACGGATCTTTCGGAACCATGAAGAAAATCGCCGAGGCTTTGAGTGTCAGCCTCGACGACCTGGCCTAATGAGTAGGGCCGAACAATGAAAACCTATGAATGTTTGGCCCCGTCGCGTTGGTTAATGTCGAGACTTTCGACTTCGCATCCGAGCGGTAAAGTCCCGATCCTTGAAGGTAATGATCTCCGGATTCGGTACGTTGCCTTTGCTGGGATCGAAGAGGCGGCCGATCTAATCGTCCACGCGGTGAACGCGCTTCGGGATACCGAGCTAGAGGCCGCCTCTGACGGCAATTAAGCCAGACACAAAAAGCGCCCTGTCCGGTTGAAACCGGACAGGGCGCTAGAGCGATTTGGGGTTGAACGGAATCGGAAGATCTGACTCGATGTGGTCAGGGGTGTGAGCACAGGGGCTCGCCATGACCACACCGTTATCGCAGGACCTGCGCCGACGCATTGTGCGGGCGGTTGAGCCAGCCCGTGCAGCAGCCGCAGGTCGGATCCTTGCTGACGACGATCTTCGGAAGAGTCTGGGCTCGAACCGGACGGGAATGCGTCAGCAGGGCGCTGGCCGCAAGGCCGGTAACGAGGCTGCGCCGGGTCATGGGAATAGTTTTCATCGGATCGCCTTTCCGGCAGCCGTTCAGGCTTCCTCGCGTTGCGGGTGGTTGGGGCAAGCATGGACCTCGACGGTCACGTGGGACAGCCCTTCAATGCCGGAGAGCCGCTGCTTGTAGACGTCGGGCGATTGAGGGGCGTCGGACACGACCGAGACGATCAGGCCGGCATGGCCTGGTCCCAGGCGCCAGAGGTGCAGGTCCGTCACGCGGTCCTCCCCGACCTCGATCCGCTCGCGGACGGACCGGGCAAGCATCCGGTCAGGCACCGCGTCGAGGAGGGTGGCCCCGGCTGCTCGGATCAGCCCCCATGACCACTGCGCGATGATGAGGGCCCCGACAACGCCCATCACGGGATCAAGCCAGCTCCAACCATAGAAGCGCCCGGCCAGCAGCGCCACGATGGCGAGAACGGAGGTCAGCGCATCGGCGAGAACGTGCAGGTAGGCGGCGCGGATGTTCGTGTCGCCGCCATAATGATGGTGGTCTCTCTGCGCATGATCGTGATGGTGGTCTTCATGGTCATGATGGTGTTCATGCCCATGGCCATGATGGTGTCCGTGGTCATGGTGATGATGTCCGTGACCGTGATGATGGCCTCCGGCCAGCAGCCAGGCGCTGGCAAGGTTCACGGCAAGCCCGATGACCGCCACCACTGTCGCTTCGCCGAACTGGATCGGCACCGGGTTCATCAGGCGCACAAGGCTCTCGTAGCCTATCAGCAGGGCGATGAGCGCCAGGATGATCGCGCTGGAGAACGCCGCGAGCTCGCCGACCTTACCGGTGCCGAACGAGAAGCGGGGGTCGTGGGTGTGCCTGCGGGCGAAGCGGTAGGCCAGAGCCGCGATGGCGAGCGCCGCGGCGTGTGTCGACATGTGCCAACCGTCGGCCACCAGGGCCATGGACCCGAAGATCGTCCCGGCGATGATCTCGGCCACCATCATGGCCGCCGTCAGGCCGACCACAAGCCAGGTGCGCCGCTCGTGCTGGTCGTGGTGCTCTCCCAGGAAGACGTGGTCGTGCTGCCAATGCTGCAGGGTATCATGGTGCATCTGATCGCTCTCGTTGCTTCCAACCTAGATAGGGCCTCCAGTGGTGCCGGGGAGCGCTCGAAGTTCTAAAGCCGTCTCTCCGGTCAATACGGCTACTTCAGCTTCTTGCCAATCAGCGTCACCGAGGGTGAGGCTTCCTACGGGCTTGATGGCCTGCTCGACCACGAGACAGAACTCGACATCCAAGAGCGCTTCACGGACACGGACGACGTGAGTGACCACGTGCTTGGCCTTTTCACCCTGACGGGCCGGCGGTTTGCTCCACGCTCTCGTAATCTCAAGGACCGCAAGCTCCATACCGTCGAGAAGCCCAATGCTCATCCTGCGTCCCAGGGGCATATCGGCGTGCCGCTCAACACCAGTCCGATCATGGAGTACTGCGATGACCTACTGCCGCTGCTGTTAACCGTTATCGGAGATAGACTCCGCGAAATAGAGGTTTTCCTTGATTCAACGTGCCTGTCGCTGGATGCTTAAGGCTACGATAGTGATGGCAGATTGGCCGTCGTTGATTAACGACGGTCTAAAGGCATGATGCCCCTCCGCCATTCCGGTGCGAACCCGGTTTGTTTCGAAATTTCGTTTTAGGATCAGGGCTTCCGATCAAGCCACTTTGAGCCATGGCTGCCGCGGTCGCCTGAGACGTAAGGCTTGCCATGCTGACAGTCTATAATTGCATCAGTTCAGATCATGATCTCCGGCTTGTTGCCTTGGCGGCTCTGGTGTGCGGCCTCGCGTCCCTGACAGCGGTTCACCTTCTGCATCATGTTAGACGATCGGAGGGCACCCGGCACAGCTTATGGCTCGGCATTGCAGCTGTCTCCACTGGGTTCGGCATCTGGGCCACGCACTTCATTGCCATGCTGGCCTTCTCTCCCGCCCTGCCGACCGGTTACAACGTCCCCCTGACCGTCATCTCCTTGCTGGCCGCCGTTGCGCTGACCGGCCTCGGCTTCTGCCTTGCTTTCATACCTGGCTTTGTAGGGACCATGTGGCTCGGGGGAGCCATTGTCGGAGGCGGTATCGCCGCCATGCACTACACGGGTATGGCAGCCTTCGAGGTGGCCGGCACCATCGCCTGGGATCCGACATTGGTTGCAGCCTCAATCGTGCTCGGCGCATTGTTCGGTGCTGTCGCTCTGCCCATAGGCCTGAGGAGTAATCTCGCACGCTGGAAGCTTACTGGAGCATTGCTGTTGACGCTGGCGATCTGTAGCCATCACTTCACTGCTATGGGTGCCGTTGCTATCACGCCCGACACCACCATCCAGCTTTCGCCGCTGGCTATTCCATCTCACTGGCTGGCAATTGGGGTCGCCATCATCAGCCTCATCATTCTCCTGCTTGCCTGCGCGGCATTGGGCCTCGACCTTAGGGAGCGGCGGCGCTCGGCTCTCGAGATGAAGCGAATGCGCGATCTGACCGATGCCGCTGTGGAAGGACTCGTCCTTTGCAACGGCGAGACGATCGTTTCGGTTAACCAGAGCTTTGCCCGCCTAGCCGATTTCCAACCCGAGCAGATCTGCGGCAGGAACTTAAGGTCGTGTGTCCCTGACGCAGCAAAACTCAGGGCACTCTTTGATGGCTTGGGACAAGCCGTCGAGGCCGATCTGCGCAACCGTCATGGGAATCTGGTCCCGGTCGAGCTGATTGCCCGTCAGATCACCTATGATGGACATCTGCACAACGTCGTGGCCTTCCGGGACCTGCGGGACCGCAGGAACGCGGAGGCTCAGATCCGCTACCTGGCCCACCATGATCCGCTGACTGGACTCGACAACCGGGCCAGCTTCGACCAGCAGCTGGACCGTGAGCTCAAGTTGCATCAGCGAGCTGGACAGCAGTTGGCTGTTCTGTGCCTGGACCTCGATGGCTTCAAAGAGGTGAACGACCTCCACGGCCACGCTACAGGCGATCAGTTGCTCAAGGACATTGCCGGGCAGTTCTCCGCCATTCTGGCGGACGATCAGATGCTGGCCCGCCTCGGCGGGGACGAGTTTGCAATCATCGTTCCCCATGTGACAGATCCGGCACAGACCGGGCACTTAGCCGAGAGGCTTTTGAGGGCGCTTAAGAATGGAGATCGGAACAGATCTTCAGCCGGTACCGTCTCCGTCAGCATCGGCATCGCCCTGTATCCGTCCGATGCAAAGGACCGCACCGAGCTTCTGTCCAATGCCGATACCGCCCTGTACCGCGCGAAGCAGGAGGGCAAAGGTGGGTACCGGTTCTTCGAAGCCGCGATGGGTGCCCAGATCCGCGAGCGCCGCAGCATCGAACATGATCTGCACAACGCTATTGATAACGGCGAACTGAGCTTGGTGTATCAGCCGCAGGCGCAGCTCGAGACAGGAGAGGTCTTTGGCTTTGAGGTTCTGCTGCGCTGGAACCATCCGGTGCGGGGCCTTGTGCCACCTTCCGTGTTCATTCCAATTGCCGAGGAAAGCGGGCTGATCCTCACAATCGGCGAATGGGTGATGCGCCAAGCCTGCCAGGAAGCCGCTACCTGGACACGCCCCTTGAGCATTGCTGTTAACGTCTCGGCCTTGCAGTTGAGCAGCGACGGCTTCCCGCACTTGGTTCAGAGCATTCTGAAAGAAACCAACCTTTCGGCCGAGAGGCTGGAGATCGAGATCACCGAGACGGCCCTGGTCCGGGGTCCTCATCGCGCGCTGCTGGCGCTACAAAGGCTCAAGGTGCTTGGTGTCACCATCGCCATGGACGACTTTGGAACAGGTTACTCATCGCTCTCAAACCTTCAGGCCTTTCCGTTCGACAAGATCAAGATCGACCGCTCCTTCGTTCAGGAAATCCACACGAAACCGCAGGCTGCCGCAATCGTTCGGGCTGTGCTCGGCCTGGGGCGGGGCTTGGGACTTCCCGTTATTGCCGAGGGTGTAGAGACGCCCGAGGAACTGAAGTTCCTTGGGCAGGAGGGATGCACCGAGGTTCAAGGCTACCTATTCGGCCGCCCAGTGCCGATCAACGAGCTGACTTCGCTAATCTGTGACAACGTTGTCGTGCTCCCAAGATCGCTGATGAGAGCAGCCGCACACTGAGCGGATGCTCCATGACCAAGCCAGCAAGCCATATGGACAAACTTCCTCAACGTGACCTCATTCACGTGTGTGCGTCGCCAGAGTTTTTGAGACAGCGGTCGGTCTGAACTCAGGGAGGCTCCGGCTTGTGTGGGTTTCAGATGACGCGGCCTGCCTCTGATGCTGCAAGCGGCGGCTTTGGATGGTCTGCGGTTTGATCCTTTCTCGTTGCTTCAGAATGGCCTCTCCGCGTCCGAAGGAGACGTCGGCAGGCGTGAGATCGTCGAGGCTCTCGTGGTAACGCCAATGCCCATAATGCGCCACAACGGCCTTGGTCTGCTCCTCCAAACCACCCGGCAGAGAGGAGTTCTCCAGCCGAAACTCGCACGATCTGCCTCATGAGCGCTGACCGCAGACACAGGCTCCATGCTCTACCAAGGGAGCAGCCTCCGGCCGCACGAACCTGGCCGACGGCGAGCAGAGCAAAAGTTTCCCCAAGGACTACGGTTGCCTCGAGCCGGAATGTGAGACCTGGTCAATCTGGGGCTTTATTCAACCTATCCTCCCAGCGCGATCCTCTTTTACAAAGGAGCTCCTGGGAAATCAGCAAGCCGCAGTCAGCATTCCATCAGATCAACTCACCCGTGAGAAAACGAGAGTGTCGCGCAAGCACGAAGGATCATCAGCCGCAACTGAGTTATTCACAAGCCGCCCATCGAGTTGATAGTTCAGCCGGCGAGCAACCGCGTGGCTGCGCTCGTTTAAGGCATCAGATCGGATTTCAATTCGCCGGAACCCTAAGACGTTGAGCCCGAGCTTAGTCAGAGCCTCAACCGCCTCCGTCACATAGCCCTGCCCAGCGTGGCGTGTATCGATCCAGTAGCCGATTTCGGCTTTGGGAATTCGCCAATCCAAGGCATGGAACCCTGTGCTGCCCAGCAGTATCTCCTGGGTGGCGTCAAAGATTAGGTAGCGCAGTTCCTGGCGCACGAGGAACCGGCTGGCCGCTTGCCGGAGGCTGGCTTCGTATCCCTCTGTATCAAGAGACTTTTGAACCCACACCAGCCATGGCTTCAGTTCAGGCAAGGACGCCCGGATGGCCTCGTACAGACGGGCGCCATCGCCATACCGCGGACAGCGCAACATGAGGCGAGGCGTTCTGATTTCCGTCGGGATCTCACGAAGTTCAGGAAGCAATGATATATCTCACCATAAAGGAATGTCAGAATGCAGAACCTGAATTAAGCAAAAAATGCCCATCTTCATAAACGGCACTCCGTGCAATTGGCGGACAATCTTCTCAGGTGCATGCGAGGCTGTTAGGCTAGTCCTAAGCCATTTGAGCGATTATGGCCATGTCTGAGAGCCCCTTTGAGAGAGGCCTGCTGATCCCGGCACCCTTCGAGTGGGCAAAAGGGACCTCTACTCCGCAGATGTCGCGTTATGCAGGGTTTGACGGGCATCCATGGCCAAGTCGGGATGGAGTCATCCTGGCCTGGATGGAGGAGGACCTTCGCGAAGCAGGACTCATTCCAGTCAGCTACTTTTACGAGGCTCAGAGGCTCTATAGAGGGATTGATCGGGCCTAGAGCCTGTCATCAACCGTTCACATTCCCTAAGGTAAAAACTTTGGCTCATCCTGAGGGACGGCGGTCTATGTTGGTTTGGGGTACGGTTGTAGCCTTTCTGCTCTCGCTTGCGGCCGTTGGGCCGCTGCGGGGCGTCTCGCCAGAATGGCTCCTGACAGGGGCTGAGTTCCTGGCGGTGATCAGCATCTTCGCCTTGGTGTGCTTGCTGGAGTCCAGCGGCAACAACAATGACCGTTCGAACGCCCCTTCCTGAAGACTTTTGGTAACGATCTGCTGTCTACGGTGCTGCTCCGGCACCTGCACCGACAGGAGACAGCACCATGAGAGCCCTTCTGCTCGCCGCATTCGGGATCAGCCTGGCGCCGTCCGCAGCCATAGCCGACGGCTTAAACCTGACCGGTTCGCTTTGGCGCTGCGCCCGATCCAGTGATCAGTCCCAGTTCGTGATTACCTTCCATCCCGGCGGCGGCGTCGGGGGAGGCGAGATCGGGAATGGCGAGGTGAGCCCGTACATCTTCGACGCCTCTCGCACGAAGCCAGGAGAATGGCCGGGCAAGTGGCAGCAGACGGGCCGGCGCTTCACATGGGTCTTCCCGGATCAGAGCATCCGAATCGAGGGCAGCATATCCGACCCCGGCAAGAAAGCAGCGAGGCTCATCGGCACCGAAATCTCGCCAGGGGAAAGATCCGCGATTACGTGCACGGCTCTCGCAAAGCTGCCGAAGATCGGGGAGGGGCTGGTCATCCCCAAGGACAACCGCTTCATCGACCTAGATCAGGAGGACGGTGAGTTGAAGGTGCCGGCCGGCGTCTCGTTGCAAGGGCGACCCGCGCGATAGGACTAGAGTCCAGGCTGACACTAGCTTTGTGCCTTATGCCCGCCGCAACGGCGAACCGAGAGGCCTCAATCGAAGAGGCTACATTGTATAGCTAGAGTTTTGCCGGCCGAATGCCTTTCCCGCAGTCACTTAACGAGGCCGAGCGTCTGTTCGCCCTCCATGCGCTCGCCATTCTCGACACACCTCCTTCGCCGTCCATCAATCGTATCTGCAGAATTGGCAGACATGTGTTTGATGGGCCGATGGGGTTTGTCACCTTGCTCGACGCTCATCCGCAGTGGTTCAAGGCCAAGCCTAAGGACGCAGAGATAACCGAAACCTCCCGTGAGATGCCTTCTGCAACTACACGATCTTACACGAAGGGATCTTTGTCGTACCGGACGCCCAGGCTGAACGCTCCTTTGCCCAAAACCGCTACGTTGTTGGGGAACCCTACATCAGGTTCTATGCTAGAGCTCCACTGACGATCCGGCGACGGGTTCACCCGGGCTCGTTGTGTGTCGTCGACACCAAGCCGCGTGAGTTCAGCCTCGGTCAAACCAGGCTCCCGAAGGGTTTAAGTCGGCCGGTGGTTGATGAGCTCTGGCTGCACCACTTGGCCTCGACAGGTCAGGCTGCCATCGAGACGCTCTCAGCTGAGGCATGGGAGCGCCATCTCGACCTCGAGGCGACGGGGCTGCCCTCTGGCGATTAGATCCGGGTGGCCCGGGGACTGCTGAACTGGTCCATCACGGAGCTTTCCGAAGCCCCGAAGATCTCCATGACGTCGGTAAAACGGATTGAGGGACAGGAGGAATCGTCGGTGCGCCGGGAAAGCGCCGAGGCCATTAGTCGCATGTTCAGGGGGGAAGGGTGTCCAGTTCAGCTTCTCTGCTGATGGCACCGTTGGCGATTCCCGATCGAGCTTGGCACGCCGCAACTGGCAACATGGAGACCATCTCACAAATGTGTCGCTTGGCGTGGGTGCGGCCGGCGCTATACTGCACGCGAACGGCCTTGAGCCGCACCATCCACGTTCCGCCGCAACCCGCATGACCTCTTCTGGGCCTTCTCCTACAGGACCGGACTTCCCTCGTCCGGCCGAGCCGCCCATTTCCGCCGGCGGCGAGATGAGGAACCTGATCCGGACCCATGACTGGTCCGCGAGCCCACTTCGGCCGACGGAACTCTGGCCGCAGACGCTCCGGACGCTGACAGCCATGATGCTCGACTCGAACCAGCCGATGTTCGTGGCCTGGGGCAGCCAGCGCACGCTGCTCTACAACGATGCCTATGCCACGATCCTGGCCGATAGGCACCCCGGCGCCTTGGGGCGCGACTTCCTCGAGGTCTGGCATGAGATCCGGCAGGACCTACTGCCGCTCGTCGAGCAGGTCTACCGCGGCGAGCCCGTGCGGATGGATGACATCGCCCTTGTCATGGAGCGGCGCGGCCAGCCGGAGGAGACGCACTTCTCGTTCTTCTACTCCCCCGTTCGTGACGAGACCGGGACAGTAGCCGGCCTGTTCTGCGCCTGCAGTGAGACGACGCGCCAAGTGCTCGCCGGGCAGAGGCTGCGCGAAAGCGAGGAGCGGATGCGGCTGGCCTTCGCTGCAGGGCGGCTGGCTCCTTGGGAATGGGACATCGGCTCCGGCCGCGTGACCTGGTCCGGCGACCTGGAGGCCGCGACTGGCCTGGAGGAACAGGGCTTCGGCGGCACCTACGAGGCGTTCCTGGCGGTCGTCCATCCCGCCGACCGCTCAGGCGTCGAGGCTGCCCTCCGGCGTGCCCTTGCCGGGGAGGCGGAGTATGCGGCCGAGTTCCGGATGGTGAGACCCGACGGCTCGGTCCGCTGGACCTCTACTCGGGGCCTCGTGGTGCGCGACCGAGCCGGCTTTCCCATGCGCATGATCGGCTACGATGCTGATATCACCGAGCGCCGCCGGGCGGATGAGCGGTTGGGCGCCAGCGAGGAGCGCTTCCGGAGCTTTGCCGAGAACTCGACGGACGTGCTCTGGATCGCCGACGCGGCGAACGGCCGACTTGAGTACCTCAGCCCAGCCTACGAGGCAATCTGGGGTGAGCCGCGCGAGCGTGTCATGGCCGACCTCAGACGCTGGGCCGAACTTGTCCATCCTGAGGACCGCGAGCGCGCCCGGGAAGGCCTTCCGCGCCTGCTGGCCGGGCAGACCTGCATTCAGGAGTACCGCATCGTGCGCCCGTGCGACGGCGCGGTGCGTTGGATCCGCGACACCGGCTTTCCGGTCAGGGACGGCAGCGGCGGCGTGGAGCGCGTGGCCGGGATTGCGCAGGACATCACCGACATCAAGGCCGCCGAAGCAGCGCACCGCGAGAGCGAGGCGAAGTTCCAGGCGATCGCGAACTCCATCGACCAGATGATCTGGTCGACCAGGCCCGACGGCTACCACGACTACTACAATCAGCGCTGGTATGACTACACGGGCGTGCCGGAGGGCTCGACCGACGGGGAAGGGTGGAACGGCATGTTCCACCCCGACGACCGGGAGCGCGCCTGGGCTACATGGCGGCACTGCCTCGCGACCGGAGAGCCTTATCACATCGAGTACCGTCTGCGGCACCGGTCGGGGGAGTATCGCTGGGTGATCGGCCGTGCCCAGTGCGTGCGCGACGAGGAGGGCCGGATCACCCGCTGGTACGGCACCTGCACCGACATCGATGACCTGAAGCGCACGGCCGACGAGCTGCACCGCACCTCGGCCCTGCTGCGGCTGATCGGCGACTCCACGCCTGACATGATCTACGCCAAGGATCGCGAGAGCCGGGTGCTCTATGCCAATGCTGCGGTCCGGCGGACAATTGGTCGGCCCATCGAGGAGATCCTCGGCCGCTCGGACCGGGACTGGGCGCCGAGCATCGAGGAGGCGGAGCGGATCATCGCCAATGACCGGCGCGTGATGGAAACCGGTGACACGTTCGACGTGGACGAGGCATTCACAGGGCCCGACGGCGAGACGCGCTACTACCGTTCGGTCAAGTCGCCTCTGCGCGATCCGACGGGAGCCATCATCGGCCTCGTCGGCGTCACCAGCGATATGACCGAGCGCCGGCGCGCCGAGGAGCGCGAGCGCCTGCTGGCGCGTGAGGTTGACCATCGGGCCAAGAACCTCCTGGCGGTGGTCCAGTCGGTGGTGCAGTTGACCCGCGGGGACGACATCGCCGCCTTCACCGACGCGGTCACTGGTCGCATCCGCTCGCTTGCGCGGGCGCACAGTCTTCTCGCCGCCTCCCGCTGGGAAGGCGCCGACCTGAGGCACCTTATCGAGGAGGAGCTCGCGCCCTTCAGGGGCCAGGATTCATCCCGGATACGGATTAACGGTCCGGCCATCCGGCTCCGCCCAGAGGCGGCGCAGGCGCTGGCGCTCGTGATCCACGAGCTTACGACGAACGCCGCCAAGTACGGGGCGCTCTCGGCTGCGGGCGGACGCCTCGACGTCACTTGGGCGCTCGCCGTCGCTGGGGAAGAGGACGGACGGCTCGGCCTGCGCTGGCAGGAGCGCGGCGGCCCCAGCGTGGCTCCTCCCACCCGCCGCGGGTTTGGCGCGACGATCATGCGGGCAAGCGTCGAGCGGCAGCTCCAAGGGAAAGTGACGCTCGACTGGAACCGTGACGGGCTCCTGTGCGAGATGACCATCCCGGCCGAACAGGTTACCTCCCAGACCTTCACAGGGCGCAAGGGTAACGGCAAGGAGCGCACGTCACTCAGAGGCCAGGCCGTGGAGGTGCGGGGCCAGCGGATCCTGGTGCTTGAGGATCAGGCCCCCATCGCGGTTCAGATCGAGGAGGCATTAGTCCAAGTCGGCTGCACGGTCGTCGGCCCCGCATCTCGCATCGTCGACGCGATGGATCTTCTCTACGGGGCCGGGGCGGACGCTGCGCTCCTCGACGTAGATGTCGCGGGTGATCGGAGCTTTGGGGTAGCCGACATCCTTGCCGCCAAGCGGATCCCGTTCGCGTTTGTGACCGGCTTCGACGCGTCCTCGTTTCTGCCGGAGCGGTTCACGGGGGTGCCCGTGCTCGCCAAGCCCTTCGCCGCAACGGAACTGATCAGTACGGTCGAGCGGCTAATCCGTGCTGGAGCAGTGGGCACGAGGCTCGACCGGAACCACGCCGAGGGAGAGGACAGCAAGCTGGATCCCGCCAAGCGTTGAAAAGGTGCAGGCCAGCGCCATTCGAGGAAGTCGGGGGACTTCCCGGGAGCTTGCAGATGCCGGTGAGGAACGAATCAACAACGAATTTGCTCATCCCCGCTTGAAAAGCGCGAATCATTGACTCTATTCTGTTTCAGGGTGCCTCAATTCGGCTTACCTCTTCCAGCCGCCGTGCGGGGCTTCTGGATCGTGTCATCACCTCTTCGTCGTTCAAAAGTCGGTCTGAACCGGTGCGAGCGCATCGGGCAGGAGTTCAGGAGTCTCTCTTTTGACCACGCTGAAGCAATTCGAAGAAGCCCTGCGCACTCAAGGCATGCACATGGCCTTGGCTATCCTTGAGAAGATGCGCGAGGAAGATAAGAAGACCCGGTCGATCGCACCGGCGCGTCGGGTGTCCGGGCGCAAGATGACCCCTGAGCTCGCCCGCAAGATCCTCGAGCTTCACAGCACCACAAATATGACCCAGCAGGAGATCGCTTTCCAGCTTGGTGTCAATCAGGGAAGAGTAAACGAGGTCATCAAGCGTCGCAGATGGCTTGACGAAGATCCCCAGTCTGAGGAAGCCCAAGCGCGTGACAAGGCCAAGGCTCGCATGAAGCGCATGCAGTCCGAAGATACACCGATCCCACGCAACCAGCCTGTTGCCGCAGGTGTCGAGGAAGGCTCAAAGAAACCAAAGCCACGCAACACGACGCAACTGTCGATCGATGACTTCCTGTAAGCTGAACGGTAGAAACGGATCTTGTATCAGGGGGAGCCTGCCCTGCTGGTGACGATCAGTTCAAGCCTCTCCAAATCAGAATGGTTCACCAACAGCACGCCATTCTTTGGGCGAGCTGGTGGGCGGATTTGGTGTAGACCGAATTCGTGACCACCACGGCGTAAGGTGCATCATGAAAGGCAGCGGCGGCGTATGCTTCCTGAACGGCCTTGTTGCCGACAGCGCCGTTGTAGAACTTGCACTGGATGACCACCCGCCTGCCATCCTTCTCCGCGATGATGTCGGCGCCCTGGTCGCCCGATCCAGGCGTAAGCGCAGCGTGCCACCCAGCCTCCTGCAGAATGTCTCGGCAGTAGAGCTCGAACTCCCTTCCGGTCATCGTCTCGTCAACTTCAGCTAGGGGCTGGGCTGGCTGGTGCCGGTCGATGATCCGGTTGATCCGCGTCCTCAGGCGGCCCGCGTACCGCTTCGGGTTCTTCGCGAGGAGATGGTCGACCTTCCTGCGCTGGAACTCCGGTAGGAGCGTTTTCTTGATGAAGGTGTTGAGGTGCTTGTCCCATGTCTCCTCAGACACATTCCCGTATTCGTCTGGCGAGAGCATATGGGCGCGTTTGGTTGCCAGCGTCCGGATATGCTTGATCGCGGCCCGGTCCGTCAGATCATAGATCAGCAGAAGCGGGTGAACCTTGGTCAGGCGCAGGAACAGCAGTAGCGCGAGCCCGGCCCAGGCGGCGGTTGGCTGGAGATCCAAGCCGATGCCGAAGAGGAAGAGCAGTACGGCGCTGAACGCCTTGTGTCTCCAGAGGTAGCGAAACATTCCCGTATCCGGCAGTCAGCGGCCGCTTTCAGTATAACTGCGAGAGTTTTGGATAGTTGGCTGCGGTTACCAGCGGCTTCGCGAAGCCGCAGGCCTGCCGAAACTCACAGGAATATTTCGTCTGCTATTTTCTGGTAATCCGGGTCCTCTCGAGAATCTGTCAGGCGAACTGTCGCCGTTCTTCGGCAGAGCTGGTCTCATCCCGCTGGATGACAAAGAGCCCAGTATGCAAGAGGATCATCCACTCTCAAGCTCGCTGTGCTTCGCCGTCGGCAATCGGCATGACTTCAGCCACCTTAGCTCTCAGGATAGCCGCGTCCCGGTCTAGGATATCCATGAGGCGGGCAGTCACTGCGTCTCCTTCCAGTCCTGGGTCAGAGGGGTTGATCGCTCTAACTAGTTCTCCCTCGACAGATTGGTAATAGGCGGGGCAGCAAGGACCAATCACTCGGGCCTGATGCCGAGCGCAAGCCAGTAGCCATAGTACGCATGTTTCCCTGACTTATGGTAAATGTCTGCGATCTCCATCTTCTTGCGCCGATGCAGGGCAAAGCCGGAGTCGGTACGTTAGAGCCGGGGATAGGCGCTTGGGCAGGCGTCGAGTTTGACGGTCTGCTGACGGCGAGGGAGTTCCTCGGTCGACATCTCTTCCGAGTAGCCGTCACGGCCCATGAACATCACGAATATCTTGCGGTGCTCGTTGATGAACCGCTCATCGCTGAGGAACTCTGGCGTGGAAGCTGCCATGGTAAGGATTCTCCATTGGATCAGGCACAATAAGAAAAGCCGCCCCAGAATGGAGCGGCTGATCTTGTTGGCGGAGCAATCCGCAAATGTGAGAGGTCTTAGACCTGCTGCAAGTTGGTCGCGGACTCTTTCCCCGAGCGACGGTCCTGTTCGATTTCGTAGGAGATCTTTTGCCCGTCCTTCAGGCTACGAAGTCCTGCGCGCTCCACGGCCGAAATGTGAACAAACACGTCCTTGCCGCCAGTGTCCGGCTGAATAAAGCCGTATCCCTTGGTCTCGTTGAACCATTTTACAGTACCAGTCGCCATTCTCGTCTCTAGTCCCTAGTAGTTCCCGCCGGCGGAACATCATGCTCCGCCCTCTAGTGACAGGTCGTCACGGGAAGGAGGCTAGTTGGACACGGAGGCCGTGGCAATATAGAGGCAAGATCAGGATTAACGCTCCTACGGGTGCCGCGGCTGCTCCTGGCCGGTGACCCCTGCCCAGAACTGATCCGCACGCCCTTCGAATGTATTCGGGGCCCAGCTGTCGCTCTAATAAAACTGGCTAGGTGTGATACTTGGAGCATATTCCTGCTCTATCCAACCTCCAACATCGTCACGAGGGAAGACGTAACCGCCATAGCCATGAAGCGTTTTCGCACTCGCGTAGTGAGCGCCGCGCAGACCCAGCGGCACGGGAATCAGCGGAGCAGATTGAACGTAGGCCATTGCTCGACCGATCCCACGGCATACCGGATTTTACTTCGGAGCCCGGCAGATATGCAGGGCGGCATGCGCCAGAACAATTTGTGCCTCCGGGTAGCCAATGTGCTGTACAGCATGGAGCGCCGGAACGGCCGTTTGTAGAGCGGTGTTGTCGGCTACGCCCACGTCCTCTGACGTATGGATCATAATGCGCCGGGCGATGAACCTCGTATCTTCGCCGGCATGAATCAGCTTTGCGGGCCAGTATCGGGTCGCATCGGGATCACTGCCTCGCATCGATTTGATGAAGGCGCTGAGAGATTGGTAGTGCTGATCGACGTTCCGGTCATGCAAAACTGGCAACGACGGGAACAGGTCTGCTACCATCTCGCTTGTGATCGAAAGCGTTGAGCCAACAGTGGCTTGGGACGTCAGCCGGTTGATGGCTGTGAGTGCGCACCTGGCATCGCCGTGCGCATGGGCAGTGAGTTGCGCGAGAGCCGCTTCCTCAGCAGTGACCGAAACCTCCTTCTCCTTAAATGGGCCGCGGTGCGAGCCACGACATCCTTCATGTCCACGACTGTTTGTGGCTCAGGCCGGAAGATTGTCACGTATGACACGAGGGTAGGGGTAAGGAGGACGCTCGGATTGCCGGTCATCGCACCGATCAGTTCAAAGACTCAGTCCTCAACGAAGCCGAGAGGATAGTCATTCAGGCTGCCGCTGGAACGGTGCACCTCGTCGGCGAAGACCAGGAAGTCGCGAACCTGGGCGTCCTTGCCGAGACCCGTCGCAAACAGTTTGTTTCAGAGCTCCAGCTATTGCTCCCTCACTTCAGTCACGGAAGGTAGCATGTTCAAGGGCAGGCATTTTGATCGACCGGTGATCCTGCGCCGCGGCCGCTGGTACTTAGCTTATAGTCTCAGCCTGTGAACCTGGAAGAGGTGATGGCGGAGCGGGGCATCTCCGTCGATCATGGGATGGAGGATCACTGGTTTGTTTGCTACTCGCTCGAGCTGCCGGAGCACTTTAATCCTTGTAAGCGCGCTGTCACTGGCAAATGGTACATCGATGAGACATACATCAAGGTCTGAGGCAGGGCGCAGCAAACGATGTTCTAAATGGCAGCGGCGGCCGGGACCTTCTCTATGGTGGCGCCGGGCGCAACACCTTTGTCGTGAAGGCTGATCTTGGCCCCCGAGACATCACAACTGTCATGGATTTCTCTTCGCGCTACGATACAGTCAAGTGTGACCTCGATTTGGACGGCTGTGCCATGAAGCGCGGGTATCACAAATCAAAACCGTCCGCCTATGGCCTGAAGAACTGGAACGGCGACACCAAGATCGCATACAATCCCAAAACTGGTGATGTGTGGTTTTCGACAGATTGGAGCAGCAGCGAGGGTGGCGATGGCTTCAGATTTTCGAAGCTGAAGCCTCACCTATCTCTTAAAGCCTCTGACTCTTACCTCTTCTAGAGCCTGCACGCTGCGACGCCGCTCAACACGCACACACGCACAGCGGTACCGACCTCCCGCGGTCAGGTACTTTCGTCAGCTCCGCCCGGTATTGGACTAGATCTGTTTCCACTTACATGGGAACAGATCTAGCCAGCCTCACGTCTCTGCCCACATGCGGAAAAGGTTGGCGCTCGTCTTCGCCAGGAGGTCGAACTCAGGCGTCTTGCCGGATGTCGCGAACAAGCCGCGCTTGGCGTTCTCCAGATCGAAGAGCATCTCGCGCCGGGCGGAGTCGCGCACATAGCTCTGCGCCCAGCTTACCGCCACCAGCCGTTCGCCCCGGGTGACCGGCGCGACCCGGTGCAGGCTCGTGGACGGATAGGCCACGAGGAAGCCGGCGGGCAGCTTCACCTCTTCCTCACCGGACACGGATTCGATCACCAGCTCGCCGCCGTGATATGAGTCGGGGTCGACCAGGAAGAGCGTGAAGGACACGTCCGTCCGGATGCCGTCCATGAGCGGGTTGTCCACGTGGGTGCCGTAATGCTGACCGCCGCCGTAGCGGCTGAAGAGGAGGGGCGTGAGTGCCTTCGGCCGCGCCGCGAGGCTGAACACCACGTTGCTGAGGATGGCTTTCGACACCCGCTCGCGCAGCAGTCCGAGCGCCGGCCCTTCCTTGGCCTGCTCGTTCTCCTTCACAAGCTTGGCGCTCCATCCAGCTGTGGCGCGGCCGTCCTCAAAGCGCATGGCCGCGAGGGTGGATCGGATGTCCTGGACGTCGACCGGCGACAGCACGTCCGCGATGGTGATCACCATAGATGAAGAACCTTGTTGCCTTCAGACGCCATAGAATGCAGCTAACTGCTTGTAAAGGCTGGTAGTTTTTAAGCATTCCAAACTGGCCTCGAAAGTCGAGGGACAACCGATGAAGCGACGGAAGATCTGGACGAACTTGAGCACGGCGGTCCTGATCGCCACCCCGGCGGCGACGCAAGCCGCCGCGTCGCCGGCTCAGCTGGCATTCGCCATTGAGGCCAGGGCGGACGAATGTCTCGTCCAACTCGCCCAGCACCAGGGCCACGGCGGAGCCGCGATGCCGGCCACCCGGGACGGCGAGGGCGAAGGCGGCGCTGCCGAGCTTCCCGCGAGCCTGCATCTCGCCCGCGGCATCGCGATGATCCGCGGTCATCTTCTCATCGGCGGCGAGCTGATCGAGGCCGGCCGCTGGAAGGAGGCCCTGCCCCACTTCCTGCATCCCGAGGAAGAGATCTACGCATCGCTCCGCAACGACCTGAAGGCCTACGGGGTAGGGCCGTTCCAGACCACCCTCAAGGCGCTCTCCCAGACCGTCAAGGCCAAGAACAAGGAAGCCTACGCGCGCGCCCGCGCGACACTCGAGGAGCGCCTCGCAGCGGCGGAGTCCGCCGTACTCGCGAAGGAGGAGAACAAGCCTTACTTCGTGCTTGAGACGGCACTCGAAACCCTGCAGCAGGCCTCTGACGAATACGAGGAGGCGGTCGAGAACGGCCGCATCGCCAACGTGGTAGAGTACCAGGATGCGCGCGGCTTCGTATACGAGGTGGACCGCCTCGTCGGCGCTGTCGCCGACGCGCTGGCGGCCAAGGACGCCGAGGCCATGAAGGCGCTCCGCGCAAGCCTCAGCGACCTCAAGGCGACCTTCCCGACGCCTATGCCGCCCCAGAAGGCCGTGAAGGATGCGGGCGAGTTCCTGAGCGCCGTGTCCAAGTTCGAGCTGCAGCTGGGCAAGTTCCGGTAGGACCATGCCCCGCACCCGCCGCTTCGAACCCGGTCTGAGGCTGGCAGGCCTCGCGCTTGCCGGCCTTGGGCTGGCCGGTCTGTGTCTCGGCGCATTCTCGGCCAGCGTGCGGGCCGGTTCCGGCACCTTCGATGCCGATCATTGGCGCCGAGTCTTCGCCCGGCCCGAATATGCGCCAATGCCGACCGGCAACGCGACTACACCGGAGAAGGTGGCGCTCGGCGCCATGCTGTTCGAGGATCCGCGCCTGTCCGGCGACGGCACCGTCTCCTGTGCCACCTGCCACCAGGCCGAGCTCTCGTTCACGGACGGCGTCCCGCGCCATGAGGGCCACGACGGGCAGCCCCTCGACCGGCGCACCCCGTCCCTCTGGAACACCGCCTGGGGCCTTTCGTGGTTCTGGGACGGTCGCGCCGCAGGCCTGGAGGCTCAGGCGGCGGAGCCGATCCTGAACAAGCGCGAGATGGCCGGCGACGTTCGCCGCGCGGTCGAGATCCTGGCGGCGGATGCAAGCGCGAGCCGCAGCTTCGCCAGGGCCTTCCCGGAGGACCCGACTGTCACGCGGGACAATATCCTGAAGGCGCTCGCGGCGTTCCAGCGCACCCTCGTCTCGCCCGAGACGAAGTTCGACCGGTGGGTCAAGGGCAACGACGATGCTCTCGATCAGGATGAGATGGCAGGCTTCAGGCTCTTCGTCGGCAGGGCCAGATGCGTGAGCTGCCACACAGGCTGGCGCTTCACCGACGAGGCCTTCCACGACATCGGCCTGCCTGGCACGGATCCCGGCCGCGGGGCGGTTCTAGGGCTGAAGGAAGTCGACAATGCCTTCAAAACCCCGAGCCTGCGCGAGCGGGTCTGGACCGCGCCTTACACGCATGACGGCTCGCTCACGACCCTGGAAGATGTGGTGGACCACTATGCCGATCGGGTGATCGAGCGCCCAACCGTGTCGGCTGACCTGCCTCGGCGGATTGAGCTGAACGCGACGGAGCGCGCCCAGCTCGTCGCGTTCCTCAGCACCCTGTCGAGCGAGGACCCGCCGCGCCCGGCGAGCCTGCCGGCCCGCACGATCGCCCTCGGCGGCGACGCGCAAGCCGCCACTACATTCGTCGGGCAGAAGAACCGGCGCTTCACGCCCGGCGCGGTGCTGCTCAAGGTCGGCGAGGTGCTGCGGATCGTGAACGACGACACGCGTGTCCACAACGTACGGATCGACGGCCCCGGCATGAGCGTCAACTCGGACGCGCAGAACCCGGGCGACACGGTCACGGTCGGGTTCGACCAGCCGGGCCGCTACGACGCCATCTGCGGCGTTCACCCGGAGATGCGCCTTACCGTGCAGGTGGAGCCTTGAGCCGTGTCCAGCGAAGCGGATCCGGTTCGCCGTCAGAGAAGCGCCGGGGGATCGGGAATGAGGCGAGCGTCAGGAAGGCACCGCGAATGTCGGCCCTACGCAACGTATCGATGGGCTTGAAGGAAAAGAGCGGCCCGGACGAAGGTTTAGTCACAGAATAAAGTAGCTCTTCGCAATTGAGCCGACCTTATCGATAGAGATTTCGAAATCGGCTTTGCCGTCGCCATTCGTGTCAGCCTGAACCCTCGACCACTGAACGACGTCACCGCACCCAATCTTGAGCTTCGTCGGCTCGTACCGGAGTTGACCTTTCACCTTGGAGAATTCGGCTGTGCCGATGAAATGAAAGGCTTGGTTGCCGGCAATCCCTGTCTTGGCGTCGATCGACGAGAGGTCGATCTTGTCGCCTTGAGACCGCGAGAAATCCAGAATGAAATCTATTCCGCGGCCAGGGACTCGCGAGTCGTTTACAGACTCGAACACAAACCGGTCAGCACCTTTGCCGCCCCAGAGGTCATCCGAGCCGGCCGAACCGATCAGAATGTCATTGCCATTGAAGCCTTCGACCAGATCACCGGACTTGCCGCCCCTGATTACGTCGTTCCCGGAGAGGATCGACTTATAGAGCTTCACGTGGTCATTCGGGTTGGAGGTTGAAGCTACGGCAATCAGCTCTGTCGCGGGAATATTCAGATCGGTTATGGAGAAGCTATTCCCAGAGTTATCGACTGAGGTAAACCTCGTTACAGTTCCACTGATGGGAAGACCTGAGGCTGCGAAGGTGAAGCCTGTGCCTTGCAGTTCGATCCAGAACTGCCCTTGCGAGCCAGTCACGGCCTTGAAGGATGTCGGGCTCTGCTCATACCAGAGCCCCCTAATGAGCTTGCTGACATCAAAATTGTGCGACCGCAACTGATATGGTCCCGTATAGATAACCTGAGCCATTGCCCCTCCTGGACCCGCTGCTGGGTGTCATTGCTGTCTTAGACGAACCTAGCGGCGCATTGCCCCACTGGAGGTGCTTTTGCACACACAACGAGGCCCCCCGTAACCACTGCAACATTCGGGCAGGCGCAGTTGAAGTCTCGAACGGAGCAGGTCACTCTTTTAATCGTTCCTGCGCGCTGGCCGAGTACGGCTGATAAGCTGAGCCTTCGTCCCGGCCTTGCGCGGCAAACTGGTCACTGTTGGGGAAGCCGCATCTCGCGAGGGACGCCAGCATGGCTCTGTCCTCGGCCTGGACAGGGAGGCAACGCAGCGTATGCTCGATTGGGATCCCGGGAGCACTCGATGAGTCCTTTTCAGACAGCGATTTGGCTTGGCATCCTGATGGCGCCTTTTGCTCCGACTGCGGGATGGGGTCAGGATTCAGCCTTGCCAGCAGCGGCAAAGCCCGTTCCGCCCTGCCAGCTCGCTCCCGAGCGACGCCAGGGAACGGACTCATGTCTGGAGGTGAGTGACGTCCTGCCGAATGCAGCGACCGCTTACGCCGTGGGAATGGCCATCCTGACGGCACGCTATGGAGCGAAAGCTCTGAGGTACCCTGAGCCCTATGAGGCGAGATACTGGGCTGCTCGGGACGAGTGGTGTGTCGATCGTGCGCTTTTTCGGCCTGGCGAAGCGCGCAAGGGTCGTTTGCCGCGCAAGGGCGGGGGGAACCCTTACCTCTGTCTCTCCAGGAAGGATGGTCGAGTAACGCTCATCAGCCTCAGCGTCTGAGGCCGTTGAGTCGACTTATTCCTTGAGGCTCGTTCCGTGAATTTTGCCGATGCCGACCCAGATGATGCAAGGTTCATCAGGATGTCGACGGGGGAGAACGAGATTGGCTTTGGTGTTTCAAATTCGGAAGAGCCACATGGGCCCTATATAGAATTGGCTTCGCCACGCCAGGAGACGCTGAGCACCACCTCGCCCTGCTTCCAGTCCAAGTTCACCCCGAGCAGGATCCAATCGCGCAAAGGCTGTCTCGCAGACGTGACGCCCTCACTGCTTTCAGCCGCGCGCTTGGCGAATACCCTCTCGTCGCACGCACCTGTGAATATCTTAGGCGGAGGGGGAGCCTTCGCGGCGGATTGGTATGATCAAGAGCACGTCGGCCTCACCATTGCCCCGGCAGGTATAACGGGCAAGTTGCTGGTATGCGTCGACTTAGCAAATGAGCCTGCGGTTGGCTCTGGCACGACCATCCAGCAACGGGCGCTCCTGTGCTTGCTGACTGAGTATGCGGCTCTCGGTCGATTCAGAATCGCCCTTCATCCCCTGCTCAACGGCGGCACTGAGGCACTCCTGAGAGGCACGGAAGCGTGACATCAGCTTGATCCGCAGGCAGGCCGTCTTTGAGCCGGACTATCGACTGTTGCATCATGGCAGGCTCATCCCCAGCGCCGGCCTCCACCACCGCGATACGAAGCACATTGTCGGACGGCTCGCCGAACTCCGCGGCATAAAACAGGCGGTGGCCCTCCGGGAACTTCGCCATGGCGGGCACAGGTCCTTCAGCGTGGTATTCTGTCCAGCAGAGGGCTACCTGACGAAGTTCGCCCGAACCGGCTTCAGGCTGGCTTTCTCCAGGGCAACGGAGAAACTGGGCCTCAGCCCCCTGCTTCCCCTCACGCCTGTTGCATTCTTCATCGCGGGATGGAGTTCTTTGTACTCAAGGAATACAACTATATAATCACCTGCGTCAGAGACCCTGAAATTGTAATCTTTCACGTCCATGCCAAATTTCTGGATCTCAGGCATCGCTGCCAAGATCGCGGCGAGCGCGATGCCACTGATATGACCCATCGGAGTTCGTTGGGCTGTTGGCGGTATTTGCTCCGGGAGGGTTCCAGGAGAACCCTGTTGCGCGTAAGCCGCGCCGCCCATGAGCAGCACGGGCATGAAGGTAGCAACGACTGGTAGCATTCTCACCATGACGACCTCGCACACTCCGGCTGGGATGTCTCTGTGTCTTTGATCCTGGAAAGACCAGGTCCGCTCAAGCGCCTCAGAACTGAATCTGTCGCGAGAATTTGCTTCAGAGTTTCATCTATTCCTCCCTGGGCTCAAGGGTGGGGGCTAGCGTGTTCAAGGGCAGGCATTTTGATCAATCTGTGATCCTGCTCTGTGTCGGCTGATACCTAGCTTACAATCTGAGCCTGAGAAACCTTGATGAGATGATGGCCGAGCGAGGCATTTCCGTCGACCACGCGACCATTCACGGATAGGTTGCCCAGTATTCACCCAAGCTGCTGGAGCGGTTCAATCGTCGTAAGCGAGCCGTCACTGGCAAGTGGCACATCGTCGAGACCTATATCAAGGTCCGGGGCCGCTGGATGCATCTTTACCGAGCAATCGACAGCAACGGGGACACAGTTGAGTTCTGGTTTAGCGAGCGGCGCAATCCGGCTGCTGCCAAACGGTTCCTGCGCAAGGCGCTCAAGCGGCACGATCGGCCTGAGCGGATCGTCATGGACGAAAGCCAGACCAATCGCGAAGCGATCTTGTCGTGTGATGCAGGAAGCCATCTACAGGAAGCCGTCTACAGGAAGCCGTCTACAGGATGGCTCAAGACATCCGCTCATTCAAATCATGATTCGGCAGAGTCAGTTCCTCAACACTTGTATCGAGCAGGATCATCGTGCCGTCGAAAGACGGATTCGCCCGATGCTCGGCTTCAAATCCATGTACAGCGCTCGGGCCATCCTGGGCGGGATTGAGATGGTTCACATAAAGCGGAAGAGGCAGGCGAAGTACACCCACAGTTCGCAGCTATCCCTCGCCGAGCAGTTCGGGCAGCACGCTGCATAGCAGTCTGCGGTTCACTCTGGCCTTTCCTTCTCGACCACCAAAAATTGCGACAGAACCTCGAATGTGCCATGAGTCGACATCCCGAACCAAGCACGCGAGGCCATTGCCCTCCTTGAGTTCCTTGTGCTCGGTTCCTCAGGGACGTTGTGTTAAGGACCTCCCCACGGTGCATCAGCACAGCCTCAGATCACAAAGAAGTCCGATGCGGAAATGGTCAGGTTCTTGGACAGCGTCGCAATTTCCACCGCTTTGTGGCCGGTGCCCGAGCCATCCGCATCGTACAGGAGCAAGCCATTTTTCCTGTCATGGATGACATAGTCGTTCCTGTCCTTGGCCTTTTCGCCCACCGTGAAGAACTGCGCCGACAGGCCAGCAGGGAATGTCTCAGATCCCTTCTTTCCGAGCTTGGTGAAGATCCTGTTGTCGAGGTAGATCAGGTCGTCCCTCACGTTGAAGTCGGCGATCCGGTCGACGTTGGCTCGGGAGGCCGTCGAGGTGAACGCAAAGGCATCTTTTCCGGAGCCGCCGTGCAGATGGTCCTGACCGTTCCCGCCAAAGAGGATGTCATGGCCCGTACCGCCGTAGAGCCTGTCGGCTGAAGCGCCGCCCTTCAACACGTCGTTGCCGGAACCGCCCTGAAGCACATCGTCCTCGGTCCCACCGGACAGAACGTCGTGCCCGGCTCCGCCATAGAGACTGTCCTTGCCGCGCCCCCCGAGCAGAGGCTCCGATCCACTGGTGCCGATGAGTTTCTCCGCGACGACGTCGGTGACCGTGATGGTATACGCCTTCTCCTGATAGAGACCTCTGCGGTCCGTCACCCGGATAACCACCTGATGGGTCTTTGCCTGCTCGTAATCGATCTTGGCAGCATCGGCCACGACCAGTTGGTCACCGACGATCTTGAACCGCCCGCCTGCGTCGTCGACCAGCGAGAACCGAAGGGTCTCGTAGTCGCCCCAGTTGGGGTCGCCCGCCGAGAGCCGCCCCACGTACCAGCCGGTCTTGGCGTCCTCGGCGACCCTGCCCCAGGTGAGCTGGAGGCCCACCGGCGCATCGTTAGCGTTCTCCAGCGTCATCGAGGTCACCGTCACACGTCCGCCGGCATCGGTGACGCGGATATCGACCGCGGCCTCGGCTGCCGGGGGATAGCCCAGGAACCCGGCTTGGAAGGCGGCCGCCCGCAGCACCTCAGTAACCCGCTCAGGCGTCGCATTATTGTTGAACGTGAATGAGAACTCGCCGACGTCCCGGTACTCGCCGATCAGGATGCCATCGACGTAGACGGAGTGGGCGAAGGAGTTATAGGTCTCGTAGGTGACCCGATCCGTGGCGGTCAGGATGAACCTGCCGTCCACATTGTGCAGGTTCGGGTATCTGAAGCTCACTGACAGGGAGCTGATCGCTCCGCGGTCGTCCGTGATGACTGCATCGCGACCTGCGTCGAGGAGGATGTATGGCCCGTTCTGGACGATGATCCGCTCCCCGGCCAGGCCTGAAACTTGGGCGGCCTCGTTTACGGTAGTCACGCCCGAAGCGTCGGTGATGCGGTCAATCCCCCGGTCGAGGAGAAGCAGACGCTGCGCGTCGGTAAGGGTCGCGCCGTCGAGGATCAGGCCATCGTTGTCGGCGTACCGTCCGCGAAGCAGGAGCGCGACATCGAGGCTGTTGGTCCGTACGGTCATTCCGTCTGTTGCTAGGCTAATGCTGCTGAAGCCCAGGACAGACTTGCCTGCCAGGTCCACTGTCGGCCCAACGAGGAACAGATCATTCTCGCCGCCGCCGGCATCGATGGTCTGAACGCCAGCGAGCTGTGTGCCGCTGACGAGGATGTCGTCGTGGCTTCCCGTGCCCTGAATGATCTCGAAGTTGGCGAAGGAAGCCGCCTGCGTGAGGTCGAAGAACCCGCCTCCCATGAGCCGGAGGGTGTCCTGCCCAGGCCCACCGTCGAAACTCGCATTCTTGATGCCGTACGAGTAAACGCTGACAGTATCGTTGCCGTCCGTAGCCATGCCTTTTCACCCCAAGGGAAGCAGTTCTTTCCCGCGGTGATACATACCTTGCCTTCAAAGACAGGAAAAGGTTCTTCTGGTTTGGTGCGACATCAGTGCAATGCTTTTGGCGAGCGTCAGCAGTGGGCTAGGCCGTAAAGTTTACAGACTTTCGGAAATTCGGGTGCTCCACGTTTGAGCAAAGATTCCGGCTGCTTCCGGCATCTGCCGATGGAGACGTTCTGGTTTTTGGGTGGAACTACCGATACGCCGGACCATGAAGCTGAGTGTTGTATCATTAGAAAAATCCTGACAAAAAGTAGCCGCTCACGTGCTCCGGTCCCAGGTTCCACTTCGTCAGGAAGTATATCTTCTTAGCTTGCATCGCTAACACCAGCAATAGCACCTTAACGACCTGATATAGAACAGGGATGAGAAAATATATACTACGGCTTGTTATGACTTGAACCCTTTGCACCTGGAGGCGTTTTGCTCGCCCTGTTTGAGGAGGAGCCATGCTGGAGCCTTTGGTGGAGCAGTGCTGTCCCAAGGGTCAAATCCTGCCGCGGGAGCGGAAGGTCGCCTGAAATGGCTTTTTCCTCCTCATGACCTGAGCATCTTCAACAAGTCATGCAGGAGCTTGGAACGAGAAGGCCGGTTTGAGGTCGACGATTGTCGCCAAGTCAGGCTTGTCTTCATGGCTCATAGTTTGGCTTAACCGTAATCTCATCCGCCTCGGCTATGCCGAATACCCTGCAACAGCCGATCCAGAGCCGCTTCAAGTCGAGGGGTAGGCTCAGAGACTTGTGAGACAGGCTGAGATCAGGATGGTCAGCCAGTACGCGCCGCTTTATCTGAGCGGCACCGATGATTTTGTTTGGCATGGACCGGAACCGAGCCAAATAGATTGCATGGATCTTGCGCACGATCGGCGCTCCCGCCCGAGCAGCCACAAGGCGCGGGATCGTCCAGTGGTTGAGGCGCTTCTCGCGAATTATCGAAGGAAAATGGGAGAGAGATGATGTCGAGATCACCAAGCGGACGGCGCCCCAGCGACCCACTGAAGGCCGCTGAGGCAGCCTTCAACAAGGCCACGACCAAGCCGATCGAGGGTCCTCCGAAGGCTGCCGCGATCCCTGGCGTGAAGGAGACCGTCACCCTGCGGATTGATCAGGATGTGCTGGAGTTCTTCCAGGAGGATGGTCCGGGCTGGCAGGACCGGATCAATGCAGCCCTCCGCAAGGCAGCCGGTAAGGACTGAGGCGACGAAGCCGGAACAGGAGGTCAGGCTATGGCCCGCCGCAGCATCCGCTCGAAAACCAACGGTGACGCGTAGGAGGCTTTCCAGCGCCGATCCGAGCGTATTGTCAAAGGGCGTCGTGGCGAGATTGCTCGCATCAAGAGACGGTTCTGGCGAAGGATCCGGGCCATGCTCCGGAGCAGGCCTTCCGAGGCAGAGGATTGATACCGGCGGCTACGCTGAAGCCCGATCCGTCCAGCGGGGTTGGCTCCCCGATGGCAAGGGGAATGCTAGGTCCGAGAAGCCGGGCCATGTTGGCTGACGATGAGCAGATCCGGGGGCTGCGGCTTCCCAACACCCTTGAGCTGCCGCCGAGCCAGACCGCGGCGGGGATAGGCCACCTTCTCCAGGGCATCTATGCGGACATTCTCAAAGAGGCTTATCCTCGTCAGCTGATGGCTCTCGTCGAGAAGCTCGACGACGCCGAACGGATGTCGGTGCGCTCAAGCCAACGGTGACCCAGCGGAGAGCGCCTTCGGCTGCCGGCCGCGGATCCCGCCTTGTGGTGGGTCGCTGAGCCTGACCCTGACCAGCCGCTCTATGCTTCGAAGCTCGTCCTGCAGGCGCTCGAGGCGCGCCAGCAGCTTCTCGTCGGACAGACGGGAGGTGCAGGGGCGATTGTCCGCTTCATGCTCGGAGGGCGCAACCTGGCGAAGGGCGCTCAAAACAGTCGCGCCCACGCCCGGCGTGGCAAGCCATTGCTTGTCGGAGATCCGGGCGACCTCCCGGACCGTCGGCCAGCGGCCGTCGAACACCTCGAGAATGGCACGCCTGGCCCGCTGCGGGACCGCTTCGAGGGGAAGAGGCGAGTCGAAGAGCATCTGATCTCCCTGACACTCTGGTTTGCCGGCTGAGGCAAATCCGGAACTTAGGCTTGGTGAGGGCGAGATCGAGGCGAGCCCGGTGCTTTCGGCTTCCGATCCACCATTGCACCGCCTTGAGCGGCAGCCGCGATCCGGAATGATTAACCCGCCCTTGATTCAGGGAGATGGTGCGCCAGGTGCCAAGGTTGAATGCTTTGCTCAGGGAAGGACGATGCCGCACCGCTTCAAGGTCGATGATCGCGTTCACTTCAATTCGAAAACGGCCCCACAGAACGCGGCGGAAGGCTTCCTCCACCTCGTGACCTCGTTCGACGAGCAGGAGGAGCATCGAACCTGGCGTGTCGAGCGTCTGCTCCCAGTGGGCGATGCCGGGTATCAGTATCACATCCGCTGTTTAGAGGACGGCTAGCAGCGCCTCGTCCGGAAGGCGCAGACCAGGCCAGTGTCTAGCCTGGATGAACCCATTTAGGGGATGTGGGGAAGCGCCCCAGGGCGCTCCACGCCGCTCATCCAGGGCAGCGGAGAAGGTGGAGCCTGCGTGGGCCGGTCATGGGAGTTCAGAGCAGATCAGCCCGGCCACGAAGGCTGCCGCCAGCACGATGCACAGGAGCACGCGGTCGACAGGAGTCTTCGGGACCATCGGCATCTCGAGTAGTCGAAGTAACAATGGATCGCCGCCTGCATCGATTAACATAAGTTGGCTTTGAGCTATGGTGGTGGCGCACCAAATCAAGCACGGCTCCAAGAGATCATCCTGCGGCGTTTCGGCGTCCTGCAGGGACTCCAACTCCCCAGCCAACAGAGCTTGTGGTATGGCACTGAGGATTGGACTTGTGACCGGGTGCGGGTCTGGCCGTTGTTGATGCCTCGGCCCGCCGGGTGGTCTGGTCCTGCTTGTCAACTGCCGCGATTGCATCCTCTACCGACCATGAACTCCTCCGATCAGCCCACGACCTCCGGCACCGACTCCACAGCAGACCAAACTCCACCGGGCGAACTGCTGCACCGGGTTGAGCAATCACGGGCCGAGCTGGCTGGCAGACAGGCTGTGACCCAGTCGCTCGGCGATCTGGCGCGGGCCCTCGAGCAGGCCGGCCAGGAGGCGGACCGCACCTCGGCTGAGGGGAGGGGGCCTGGCGCAAGTCAAGACGCAGAGTTCTGGTCACTCAGCTCCGAGTGGAGGGCCAGTAAAGCGCAGGTTGTGCCGCGCCGCTGAGGCGCCGATCTGCTCCATGTCCTCAGGAATACGAAAGCCACCTTGCGCCATATCCGCGAAGAAGCTCTCAAACCCGCCGGGCGTAAGAACGACCAGATGACGGCAGGGTTGATCTCCCACAACCCGGAACGTGTGTTCACGCCCACGTGGGATGAAGACTGCCTTGCCCGCTCCCCTTCTAAAGGTCTGGCCCTCAAGCCAGAACTCGCACTCTCCAGTCAGGAGGACGAAGGCCTCGTCCTCGCGCTCATGAACATGCCGAGGAGGGCCGCTGCCGGCTGGGCTTATGCTGTCCACGATGGCCATCGCTCCACCCGTCTCGGCGGAAGTGAGGATCGTCTTGTAGCGCACACCCAACCACTCGTGAACACCAGGGCCAGAGAGCTCGTCGCGCATCGTATTCTCCTCACGTCACATGCGGAGCTGGTTGGCTCAGGCGGAGGTGCCGGTCTGCATCTGCTTCGCCATTTCCAGACCTTGCTCGGCTGTCATTGCGGGCACGACGGACAAGTCAAAGACATCATCCCAATCCACGATTGCCTGCATGATTGAGGCCACATGATCCGCCGCGGCCACCGCCACCTCAGTGGACATCGGCCAGTATTCTGCAACCATCTGCATACCCGCAGGATATTGCCAGCTCATGCGGCGGGCGATCCGTTCCTTGCCTGTACTCGCAGCCTTTGGCTTGCCAATGACAACAAACAACATGGATGCCTCCATCTTTCGGCGGCTCCACATTGAGGCGCGCTAAGGACCGCCGAGGCCGACCATATTAAACAGTTCTGACCGGGAGGGGCCTTGCGCAAAAGGATATGGGCGCCAGCGTGTGTGTTCCTCAAAAAAGTAGGAAAATTGCCCCGGAGCTCGGGCGAGGGGACTTACGGAACATCGCAAAGTCTTTATGCTCATCGCTGATGAAACATCACCCTGGCCACAAGACCCTCAGCACACCTTCGGCATTTCATGATGGCGCAGCTGCTGCGGGCGTGGCTAGCGCTTCTCGCGCCTGGAGAGTTGCAGCTCAAATCTGAGGTGGATTGATAATTTACGTCAACGGCATGCCTGTCAGCATCATCGTTCCCTTCGATCAAAGGCGACGCGCTCAGATGCTAACGGCCCCAGTCGATAAGGATACACACATCCTAAGCTCGAAAGGTAACGGGCGAAAAATGAGGGGTCGCTCAGGCCCCATTTCTTTTTGTTACTAAATCGCGTCGGCCATTGAAATAACCTACCTCATCGAGACGGTTCTGGGGGCGCCCTATGCAGCCATTCTCAGGCTTGAGGAATCTCTCTCACCGAGAACCGCCAAACCCCGTTCAGTGATCAACGCAGAATCCTTATCGGCCTCACTCACGGTCGCATATCCGACCATGAAGAAGACGGTGCAGCGCCTGAGTGATCGGAGATGGTCTGCCCGAATGCACCCAGGAGGAGTCGCCCATACGCGTTGTTCTGTAGACCCGTCTCGCCGGCCCTACCTCCAGCAGCTTGAGGATCGCGAGCTGTGCATGACTAACATTCATCGAATTTCCCTTACGTTGTTATTCATTATCGGCAGCTCTTCGCTGCGCGGCTGAAATACGTGCAACGCATCTGACGTACAACCGCGGTTCCACTGCTTCAGATGCGCTTGTGGAAGCTGTGACTGGAATAGCCGCAATCCGCCACCACCCAGGCGGGCACATTTGGTAGCCGCTCCAGCAGATGAACAGCCTCAAATGGTTCACGCGCCTCAAAACGGTCTCGTGCCATCGACCGGCAAATGACGAAGGAAAAAGCCCCGGCCGAGAGGGGAAGGGCTCTCAGCTAGGGCCGGCTCCAAGCATTGGGAGCTATGGAAAATGTACGGGCATACGCAATACGCGCGTTGCCCGCATCGTCAGACAACTAAGCCTAACAATTCGTGCAGGTCAGCGTGCCCTAATAACGGAAGGTTAAGAGAGGTGCTGGGCGAAGTGCTCGTTCATCTCAAACATGCTGACCTTGTCCTTGCCACCAAAGACCCGACGCAGCTTGTCAACTGCCAGGATTTAGCGCTCGTTCGCAGGGCTCTGGAGGTTATTAGCCTTGATGTACGCCCACACCTTACTCACTATTTCCGTGCGGAGCAGGGGAGACGATCCAACAATAGCGGCAAGATCGTTAGTGGGCTGCAGTGGCGTTGCGAGAGCTGCGTTCGGCCTCTTGGTTTTGGAGGCTTCTGCCATTGTAGAACTCCTATGTTACGCTGCACTCCCTTGCACGGGCGAAGGGCCGGACCATGGCCAGCGAAGGTTAGACGGTCCGCTAATCGCACCCTCAGCATTGAACTAGCGACGCTTGCCTTTGGGGTTGGCCATCATCCGCTTCATCGCCGCCTCGGCCTGTGCTCGGGCCTCTGCATCATGCTTCAGAGAGCGCACCTCCGAGGCCTCTTCCTGCTCCCGTAGGCCATATTGGCGGGCTCGCCACTGCCTCGCCTGAGCGGCTGTCGCAGCCGTGTTGGCAAGGCTCTCAAGCCGGTCGATTTGAGGGGTGCTGGCCTGAGCCTTGGTATCGGTTTGAGCTTCCTCGTCTTGCGGTTTTCTCGCCATAGGGTCTCCTTGGTAAGTGCCTACTTGCGCGCTACTGATGCTGCGGCCATACGAACGATACACCATGTCGCCCGTCCCGGCTCCATCTCAGGTGAGCCGCAACTATAAGGTCCAGATCGGGTACGGATAGGACAAACATTGCCGGCAGCTCGGTCGGTTCTGCGAAGATTAATCCAGCCCCACCTGCCGAGATGTCGCGAACGGTACAACTCAAGCCTAGCGATCCGATCCCCTGCAGAACCTGTGCCCTGAGTGACGTTGGCCGCCGATGATGTGCGCGGCGCTCGCCCTGCCTAGACATAACCTCCCTCTGGATCGATGCCTCTATCTCAATGCATAGGCTTGGGAATGACGCTGCCAACGGCTGAGTTCCATAGCAGTCCCCATGGGCCACTATGATAATTTCTCGCGATCGATCGGTGCCCACAGCCGTCAAAGCCGCACGAGCAATCCGATCAATAGCCCACCGGCACTAACAGACGCAGTAGGTGGTTTGGCAGCCGCACGTCTTGTGGCGAGCCAAGCCCAACCTGCTCGGCTGGACGATGGTTGTTCCCGTCAGCGGTGCCCTCACGGAGCAGTCCGCGTCCGTGGGCTCGACCGCCTCGCGAGGGCCACTTTCTACAGGTGTCGATCTCGACCAGCCCGGCGGCCCTGAGGCTCTGGAGGATCGGCGGCTCTGCCCCATGCGGGTCTGGAACTGGGTTCGGCTGGAGAACTCCTTTCTGCCGGGTGGTTTGGAGGCGCAGACCGAGGCCGTTGTGGCGCATGACAGTCACCGGCGTTACCACGAGAACCTCGACGATCTCACGCCTGCCGACGTCTCCTTCGGACGCGGACAGGCCATTCTGAAGCAACGCAAAAGGATCAAGCGGCAGACCATCCAAAGCCGCCGCTTGCAGCACCAGAGGCAGGTCGCTTAATCTGCAGCCCGGATGAGCCAGAGTCTCCCTTAGCTCAAAGCGCCCGCTGTCTCAAAAACTCCGACGACGGACAATGCTAACCGATCAAGAAGACGTGGAGCGCCTTGCCTCCCTACGCAACAGTACGGACTTGGTGACCAGGAGCAAATCGCAAGTCCAGGCTGATTGTGCTCCGTCATGACGCACGTCAGGCTTGGGCAAGCACCATGCAATCGAGCACGGCCCCATAGTGGCAGGCTGCCGCGACAAGGACGAAGCCATGCCAGACAGCATTCTGAAAGCGCAGGTCATCCCAGAGATGGAACACTACGCCGACCGTGTAGAGACTGCCGCCGATGGCAAGAAGCCACAGGGTGGATCCTGGAAGTGCGCCGAAGAAGGATTCATAAGTCATCACGCCGCTCCATCCCAGGAACATGTAGAGCAGGATCGAGAGCCGGTCGAAACGGCCTGGAAAGCGGAGTTTGAGGAGGATTCCTACAAATGAAGTAAGCCAGATACCGAGCAACAGTGCCAGAGACTCCGCGTTCGCCTTCATTTGAGTGATGAACGGCGTATAAGTGCCGGCAATCAGGAGGTAGATGGCCGAATGATCAAACCGTCTCAGCATCCATTTGACGGATGAGACTGGCCAAAGGTTATACAGAGCCGAGACAGTGAGAGCCGTCAGAAGGCTGACGCCATAGATCAGAATTGACGCGAACTCCCACGGGTGCCGTCTGGGATGTGGTGGACTTTTGAGAGGGTGGCGTAGTCTCCGGGTGTTGAAGCCCACAAAACGGGATTCGGGCGTTGGAGCGCCAGGGTCCCATTGGAGACCACGCCATGACGGACCCT
>NZ_JAAAXJ010000017.1 GCF_009910705.1 Microvirga arsenatis | reverse complement strand
CACCCGGCGCATGCCGACGAGCGCCTCATCGCCGAGATCAGGGCCCTGCGGGCCGAGATTGCCGAACTCAAGGGGCACCTGAGCAAGGCAGCCTGAGCGGGAGGGCGGTCAGGCCGAACTAGAGAGCTTTCGGTGGAGCGGCCTGTTCCCGCACAAGTTCGACTTGGAGAGTTGCCCGAGACAGGCAGAACAGGTTTGCTAAGATCCTGCGGTTTACGGTGCTGCTCTATCCTCTTGGTGAAGGTAGCGCCATGAGAGTCTTTCTGCTCGCCGCGATCGGGTTCATCGTAGTTTCTTCCCCAGCCATTGCCGACGGCATGGGCTTGGCCGATCCCCTTTGACAATGCACCCGCGCAAGCGATCAGTCCCAGTTAGCGATTACTTTCCATGCGGGCGGCCGGGTCTAGGGGCAGCGATTTGGAGGACGAGGTGAGCCCCTAAATCTTCGATGCCTCCTGCACCAGACCGGGGGAGTGGCCCGGACAGCAAGGCATCAATGTCACAATGGGATTGCCCGTGATCCGCACGTCAGTGGATTACGTCACGATCTTTGATATCGCGGGCACGAGCTAGGCTGATGAGCGGAGCATGCTTGAGGCCCTCAATAGAGATCTTCCGCGGGCATGCCGAAACTCCCAAATCGACCCGGAGCTAACTTAACGGCCTTAGTACTCTGGGAACAGGTGCTATGAGTTCTATCAACCACAGGTGAGGTATTAGTCCTCCTAAGCGCCCCAAAAACATACTTGACGGCGTGAACCGAGTTGATCCTAATTACATCCACTATAAGAATATCTATTTCTTAATTGTGGAATATGCATGGGCGACCTTCTTGTCAGTCTATATGCTCCAGGGTTTAAAAGCCTTGTGCAGCGAACTGAACGAGCGGATCTGACAATCCGGCCGGTGCTTGCCCCTGAACGACACATCGTCTTGGCTTGGATTGAGCAGCACTTCAGCCAAACTTGGGCGAGCGAAGCTGCCGTCGCCATCGGTCATCAGCCATCCTCCTGTCTAATCGCGATCAGCGAGGGCGAACTGGTTGGCTTCGCTTGCTACGATGCGATTGCACGAGGATTCTTCGGCCCAACCGGAGTCGCAGAGGCTCGCCGCGGACAAGGCATAGGTGCCGCACTGCTGCGCCAGACGCTCCTCGCCATGAAGAACACAGGCTATGCATACTCCATTATCGGTGATGCCGGCCCTGCTCGATTCTATATGGACCTAGTCGGTGCGATCGAGATTCCGGTCCCTGGCAAGGGGATCTACGCCGACATGCTGCGAACACCAAAACCGGCCGCCGTGACCCAGGTGCCGTCGCGGATAAAAACTGCAACTTCCAACACATAGTGTCCGATGCCCCAAACCGTTCCACTTGCACTCTTCGTCGGCATTCCAAACCCGGTACTCACTGCCGATGAGATCGCGCTGTTTCGTGAAACGAATCCGTATGGTCTCTTCGTGGGACGACGCAACCTGAAGACGCCGGACCAGATCAAGGCACTAGTGGAGCAGTTCCGCGAAGCGGTCGGGCGGGACGATGCACCCGTCTTCACTGATCAGGAGGGTGGGCGGGTGCAGCATCTCGACGCCGGCCCGTGGCCCTTGTTCCGTTCCTTCGGCGATTTCTCGCGACTTGCCGATCGTGACACGGACCTCGCCAAGCACGCCTTGCGACTCTCCTCGCAGGCCATGGGTGCCATGATGACGGAGCTTGGACTGACGAGCGGATGCTCGCCGGTCCTCGATCTCGTCTTCGACACCACGAGTGCCGTGATCGGAGCGCGCTCGTTCGGCCCGGATCCGGAGCGGGTGGCTGCTCTCGGCCGCGTCGTGGTCGACAGTCTGCTCGATGTGGGAAATTTGCCCGTCATGAAACACATCCCCGGCCACGGCCGCGCCACGACCGACAGCCACAAGGAGCGGCCGGTGGTGCACGAAAGCCGAGACGTTCTTCGGGCGACGGACTTCAAGCCGTTCCTGGATCTAATCAACACGCCCTGGGCCATGGTGTCCCACGTGGTCTATTCCGCCTACGACGAGGAGCAGCCGGCCTCGGTCTCACCCATCATTTGCAACGACCTGATCCGAGGTGAGCTCGGTTATCAGGGCGTGCTCATCTCCGATTGCCTGTTCATGGAATCGCTGCGTGGACCGCTGCCGGAGCGTGTGCGCCAGACGCTCGATGCCGGATGCGACATTGCCCTGCACAGTCATGGCACGACGTCAGAAAGCCTCGCGGCCGCAAGGGCTGCCCGCCCGCTGTCGCAACAATCCCTGGAGCGGATCGAGGCCGGAAAGCGACGCCTCGGTTCGCTCAAGGTTGATGTGCACCAGCTTCACGCGGAGGTCGAAGATATCTTCGCACGGCTTCTGTAGGAGAGCCATCCGCGTGCCTAAAAAGGTTCAACAAAAAGAGGGAACTGCAATGAAACCATCTTCCGCGCTTCTGGCTATGACCATGCTGGGAGCCCTAACGCTCCCTGCTGCCGCCCAGACCGTGCTCACGGTCAACATCGAGCCTGCGACCACATGGGTACGCAACTTTAACCCGTTCAACCAGACATCAGCGCGGCAGAGCACGCTCGACTTTATCTACGAGCCGCTGATCATCTTCAACCGTCTCGACAACAACAAGCCGAGCTATCGCCTCGCCGAGAGCTACAAGCTCGCCGAGGATCTCAAGAGCATCGAGTTCAAGCTGCGCGACGGCCTGAAGTGGTCCGACGGACAGCCTCTGACGGCAGCCGACGTCGTATTCACCTACAACTACATCAAGCAATACCCGGCCCTTGATTTCGTCTCGATCTGGCAGTTCATCAGCGGTGTCGAGCAAATCGACAAGCAGACCGTGCGCTTTACCCTTCGCCAGCCCAGCGCGCTCGCGGTCGATCGTCTCATCGCCCTGCCGATCGTGCCGGAGCATGTCTGGAAGGGCGTCACCGAGCCGGCGACATTCGCTAATGAGAACCCGGTCGGAAGCGGCCCGATGACGGAGGTGACGCGGTTCACGCCGCAGACCTACGACCAATGCCGAAATCCACATTATTGGGATGCGGCGCGGCTGTCCGTCGACTGCATGCGCTTTCCGCAGCTTGCCGACAACAACCAGATCCTGGCCGCCTCCGCCAGCGGCCAGCTCGACTGGGGCGTCGCCTTCCTGCCGGACGTGGAGAAGACCTTTGTCGCCAAGGACCCACAACACCACAAATATTGGTACGTGGCAGGCAGCATGGTGGAATTCCTGTTCAACCAGGAAACCTCCAATGAGAACAACCGCAAGGCCTTTAAGGATCTCAACTTCCGCCGCGCGGTCAGCATGATGCTGGACCGCAAGGCCATGGTCGACGTGGCAGGCTACGGCTACCCGACCCTGAATGAGGACCCGACCGCTTTCGGCGAGGTCTACAAGATGTGGCTTGATCCGAAGGTCAAGGCCGAATTCGGCAAGTACACGACCTACGATCTGGATGGCGCCAAGGCGCTTCTCGACAAGAGCGGATACGTTGACAAGAACAAGGACGGCTTCCGCGACAATCCCGACGGTACGCCGATCGCCTTCAACATCATCGTGCCAAACGCCTGGAGCGATTGGATTGATACGGTGCAGATTGCCATCGAGGGCATGCGCGAGGCGGGCATCAATGCCAGTATGGGTACGCCCGAGGAGGCGGTCTGGTCGCAGAACCTGATCAGCGGATCCTTCGATGCCGCCATCAACAGCATCTCGGTGGCGGCCTCGCCGTATTATCTCTATCAGCGCGCCTTCACGAGGGCCGATGCCGGAAAGACGCGGTTTACAGCGCAACGCTGGTTCAACGAAGAGCTCGAAGGCCTGCTCGCGAAATTCGCCCAGACGCCGGATCAGGCCCAGCAGAAGGCTATCATGAACAGCGCTCAGAGGATCGTCGCGGAGAATTTGCCGATCTTCCCTGTCTACAACAGCGCGACCTGGTACCAGTACAATACCAAGCGCTTCACAGGCTGGGCCAGCGGCGAGAACCCCTTCGTCAACCCGACGATCTCGCGCCAGAACCCCGCACGGCTGCTCCATCTCTTGGCGCTCAAGCCGGTGAAGTGATCAAGTGCAATGGGGAAGCGGCCTCGCGCTTCCCCACTCCGAGGTTTAGATGTCATTTCTTTTCAGGCGCTTGGGATTTTATCTCGCGGCTTTTCTGGCTGCTGCAACCGTCAACTTCTTCCTGCCCAGGCTCATGCCCGGCGATCCGATCGAGATTATGTTCTCGAGCGCGGGGGGCGATCTCTCCGTCGAGAATCTCGAAGCCTTGAAGCTGACCTTCGGCTTCGTCGATGGGCCGCTCTGGCAGCAATATCTGACCTATCTGCAGAGCGTCTTCACCGGCGATCTCGGCCGATCCATCAAGTATTATCCGCTGCCCGTGACGGAGCTGTTGGGCCGTGCCCTCATCTGGACCGTGGGTCTCATGGGAACAGCGACGCTCATCAGCTTCACCCTCGGCACAGTCCTGGGCATCATGGCTGCCTGGCGGCGCGGAAGCGCCTTCGACGTGGTGTTCTCTGTCGGCGCGATCATGGCGACTTCCATGCCGGCCATGGTCCTGTCTCTGATGGCCCTGTTCTTCTTCGGATTCGAGCTCAACTGGTTTCCGACCGGCTATGCGGCCGACCCTGCGCTGGATCCTGCCTTCTCCTGGCAATATGTTTCCAGCGTCGTCCGCCATGGCATCCTGCCGGTCCTGACCCTGTCCATCGTGCTTACTGGCGGGTTCCTGGTGACCATGCGCAACAACATGATCAATCTTCTGGGCGAGGACTATATCGTCATGGCGCGGGCCAAGGGGCTGTCGAACAGCCGCGTGATGTTCTGGTATGCCGCACGCAACGCGCTTCTCCCCACGGTTAGTAGCCTGGCCATCGCCATGGGCACCGTGTTGGGCGGCTCCCTCGTGACGGAAGTCGTCTTCAATTACCCAGGGCTCGGCAACACCCTATATCAGGCGATCCTCGCCCGGGATTATCCCGTGATCCAGGGGCAACTGCTGATCATGACGCTCGCCATGCTCACGGCCAACTTCATCGTGGATATCAGCTATGTCCTGCTGGATCCGCGCCTGCGGAGCGCCTGACATGGGAGCCGTTCTGAAAAGTTTCGCGCAAAATAGAAAGGCGCTGACCGGGCTTGTCATCGTAGCCATCATCGTGGCGTTGGCGGTCGCAGCGCCCTGGCTCACAGAGTACGATCCGACCCGGCGTGTTGGGCGTCCCCATCAGCCGCCGAGCTGGGACCACTGGCTCGGAACGACCCGCATCGGCCAGGACGTGTTCGCCCGCCTCCTTTACGGGGCCCGCACCTCGCTGGCAGTGGGCTTCGGGGCCGGGCTGCTGATCACGGCCGTCGGAACCATCCTCGGCATCGTTGCCGGATACAAGGGCGGACGAACGGACGAGGTCATCAGCTTCTTCACCAACATGGTGCTCGTGGTGCCGAACCTGCCGCTGCTTCTCGTTCTGGCAGCCTTCATCGGACAGGCGAGCCCCTGGGTGATCGCCCTGATCCTCGGGGTCACCTCGTGGGCATGGGGTGCGCGCGTCACGCGCGCTGAGACCCTGTCAGTGAAACAGAAGGACTTCGTGAAGTCTGCCGAGATGCTGGGCGAGCCGTCCTGGCGCATCATGCTGTTCGAGATCTTCCCGAACGTGATCTCCATCGTGGGGATCAACTTCGTGGGCAGCGTGATTTTCGCGGTCATCACGGAGGCCACCCTTGAATTCCTCGGGCTCGGCGATCCGAAGACGGTTTCCTGGGGCATGATGCTCTTCAACGCGCAGAATGCCTCGGCTCTGCAGGTAGGCGCCTGGTGGGACATCCTGAGCCCGTGCTTTGCCCTGGTCGCTCTTGGAGCAGGTCTGTCGCTCCTGAATTTCGCGGTCGACGAGGTCGCCAATCCGCGTCTGCGCACGGGCAACACCCTGTCGCGCTGGTCCTTGCTAATGCGGCAAGGGGAGGGCCGACTATGACAGTCAATCCTCTGCTTTCCGTCCAAAACCTGACCATCGACTACATCGGAGCGGAAACCGACTTCCGGGCGGCGGATGATGTCAGCTTCGATATCGCGCCCGGGGAGGTCTTTGGGCTCGCCGGCGAATCTGGCTGCGGCAAGAGCACGATCGCCTATGCGATCAATCGTCTGCACAAGCCGCCGGCCCTCATCCGCCGGGGCAGAATCCTTTTCGAAGGGCAGGACGTGCTCGACCTCGATGACAGGGCCCTGAGGGAGTTCCGATGGCACAAAGTCGCCATGGTGTTCCAAAGCGCCATGAACTCCCTTAATCCGGTCCTCAGAGTCGAGGCGCAGTTTCACGACCTGCTGAAGCGGCATCGCGGCTACTCGAAGGCGCAATCGCGGGAGCGCGCCGCCGAGATGCTGAGGCTCGTCGACATCCCACCGGAGCGCATGCGCGACTACCCGCATCAGTTCTCGGGCGGCATGCGCCAGCGCATCGTCATCGCGATCTGCATGGCCCTGGACCCCAAGCTCGTGGTCATGGATGAGCCGACGACGGCGCTCGACGTGGTCGTCCAGCGCGAAATCCTGCAGCGGATCGACGAACTGCGCCGCAGCCGCGGGTTCTCTGTATTGTTCATCACCCACGATCTCGGGCTGATGGTGCAGTTCTGCGACCGGATCGGCATCATGCTGCGCGGCAATCTCGTGGAGCAGGGCACATCGGACCAGATCTATCACCGGCCCCAACATGATTACACGAAACAGCTCTGGGCCTCGTTCCCATCGCTGCACGGGCACCCGGCGAGGCTGGAGAGGGCATCGGGATGATTCAAGAGCCGATCATCGCATTGGAACAGGTGAGCAAGAGTTTCGGTCATGGCAGCAAGGCCGTGCGGGCAGCTCATGACATCTCCTTCGCGCTGCACCCCGGCCGGACCCTGGCGCTGGTCGGCGAGTCCGGCAGCGGGAAGACCACCTGCGCGCGCCTCGTCATGCGCGAATATCGGCCGGACAGCGGAAGGATCCTGTTTCGCGGCAAGGACCTGAACGCGATAGGAGCCGCCGGTCTCAAGGAGTACCGGCGTGCTGTCCAGATGATCTTTCAGGATCCCTTCGCATCGCTCAATCCCGCTCACACGGTGGATTTCATCCTCAGGCGCCCGCTCGCGCTTGGACGGCCGCACCTTAAGGGCAGGGCAGTGGACGAGACGATCGCCGATCTCCTGCGCCGCGTGGAACTCAATCCCGGCGCCGTGGTGCGCAAACACCCGCATGAGTTGTCCGGCGGGCAGCGCCAGCGCATCAACATCGCCAGGACGCTGGCCATGGGCGCTCAGGTGATCGTCGCCGACGAGCCCACATCCATGTTGGACGTGTCAGTGCGTCTGGAGGTCCTGAACCTGCTCAACGAGATGAAGCGGGATCTCGGCGTCGCGCTGCTCTACATCACCCACGATCTCGCAACCGCGCGCTATGTCGCCGAGGACATCCTCGTGATGTATGCGGGTCAGATCGTCGAGTGGGGCGATGTTCACCAGGTGCTGACCAATCCGCAGCACGCCTATACGCGCCTTCTGCTGTCGGCCGTCCCCGATCCCGAAATCCGCTTCGACGATCCGGGCGCGCGGCTGGATCCCCGCGCGGTCGACGCCATCCGCAGGGAAGCCAGGCTCCTGCAGGATCGTGTCGTCGAAATCGGGCCGAACCATTTCACCCGTCAGGCCGCCTAATCCTGAAGGACGACGTCGGCCGGAGGTTGGACTCCATGGGGGCAGCCGGTTCATGGGGTCTCCGGTTACCGGCTGCCGCCTTATTTCCGCTCTCCCGCTCAGTCGGGCCAGCGCATCATCGCCTGCGCCAACCGGTTGCGGCGCGCCTCAAGGGGTGTTGCAATGATCTCGTTGGACTGACGGGCCTTCTCCAGTTCCTCGACGAGTCGTTCGACCACGATCGTTTCCTGACCGGGATGGAGATTGCACGGGTCGAGATAGAAGTAGCCGTGCTCGACCTCGTGGTCGCGGACGATGATCGGCGTGCGCCCGGACGCGAGAGCATCGGCAAGATCCCAGGCTGTGATGTGGGCTCCCTTGGGCTCGATGGCGACCTTCAGGCGATCAAGCGGATTGTTGGTCGGGTCGGCCTCGCGGATCGGCGTCACGCCAGGACGACCGGACAGGGTCTGTTCCCAGAGCTCCAGGTACCGTGTCTCTCGCTCGCGGATGACCGCATGGTCGCGCTTCTCCCAGGCCTCAAGTGCCGCGATGGTGCCGAGAATGCCCTCCTTGCCGACCTTCATGCCGCGGCCGATGCCCATGTTCTGCATGTAGGTGGCGCGCACGAGTTCGGTTCGGCCGGCCACGATACCGCCGGTCAGGCCGCCGAGAAACTTGTGCGAAGAGTAGAGCGCGATGTCGGCGCCGTTTGCGAGGAATCCCCGTAGGTCGTATTCCGATGCGGCATCGACGATCACCGGCACGCCCCGCGCATGGCAGATTTCGACGAATTCCTTAAGCGGGATCAGGCCGTATTGCACCGTATGGTGCGAGACGACGTAAACCGCGGCGGCCGTGCGCTCGTTGATGGCGCCGTCGAGCTGATATCCGTAAGCCGAGGTGGCCTGACCGACCGGAACAACCTTCGCGCCCGCAAGACGGATACCCTGTTCGACAGGTGCACCATAGCTGACCATGTGCCCGGTCATGAGCAGCACCTCGTTCTTGAGGCCATCCGTATCTGGCAGCCGCTCAACCGCGGCAAGGTCGCAACCGGTCATGGCTCCCGCAACCGCCAGCGTGATCCCGGCCGAGCAGGAGGCCGTGACGAAGCCCGCCTCGGTGCCGCACAGGCGTGCAATCACGCGGCTGGCCTTCTTCTGCAGGTCGCCGATCTCGACGAACTGCGGAAGGATCGCCGAGACGGCTGCGATAGCTTCAGGCACAACTATGGACGCTCCGAGCGAGGTCATGGTGCCCGACACGTTGATAATGGAGCGAAGGCCGAGGTCGGGGCGAATGTCTCTCTGGGTCATGGGGCTGTTTGTCTCTATGTTTTATATTGCCGGAATGGCTTATATTCCATTACTAGGGAATTGCCTGACGGGATGCTGCCAGTCGTGACGGTGGACCGCAATTTCTGAAGATCCGGGAGAAGATCCAGTGGATACCAAGTTTTCCGAAGGTGCCGAGGCGCCCGTTTCCGAGAAGCGCAGCCGCGGCGCCCGCGTCAGCGGCATCGATCGTGCCTTGCAGATCCTGGATTTCCTGCAGGCGGAAATGAAACCCGCAGGCGCCTATGCGGTGGCCAAGGCGATCGGAGCGCCTCTCTCGACGGTCTACGTGATCATTGAGGACCTCGTGGAGAAGCGGCTTTTGCAGCGGCGCAGCGACGGCACGGTCTGGCTCGGGCCACGCCTGTACCACTACGGATTGGCTTATGCCGAATCCCTCGATTTCCTGAACGTCGCCACGCACGAGATGCAAGACCTGTGCCGAGAGGTGGAGGAAACCGTCCAGATCTGCGGTCGGGACGGGGACCACATGGTGGTGATGGCTATGGCCGACGGACCCGGGCATTTCCGTGTTACGTCCAAGGTCGGCTCGCGCGTGCCGCTGAACTGGACGGCGTCCGGACGCCTTCTTCTCGGTCATCTTCCCGACAAGGAGCGACTGGAAATCTTCCGCCATGCCTCGAAGGTGTCGCCGACGGGGCGTGCCAACACGAACCCGGAGGCGCTGTCCGAGGCCTCCGCGGCTGCGCTCAGGGATCGCCTGTCGATCCAGATCAACGAGTCGGACTTTTCTGTGGCCTGCATCGCCTCGCCGATCTGCCAGCCTTCGGGCGAATGCATCGCGACAATTTCCATCGTGCTGCCGGAGCATCGGGTCGTGCAGGACCGCGACCGCTATACCACTGCGGTCCGGAAGGCGGCCGAGCGGATCGAGGTGACGTTGGGCTGGCGTTAATCCAGGCATGCAGGAACGCCTCATTCCTCAATGGCAATAATGGCTTCGACCTCGACCGTGATGTTGTTGGGCAGGGACCCGAAGCCCACGGCCGAGCGGGCGTGACGGCCAGCCTCTCCGAAGACGGCCATCATGAGATCGGAGCAGCCGTTGATCACCCGGGGGTGCTCGCCGAAATCGGGCGCCGCATTCACCATGCCGAGGATCTTCACGACCCGTTTGACGCGCGACAGGTCACCGAGCGCATCCTGCATGACAGCGAGAAGGTTGATGCCGGTCAACTTGGCATGCTCGTAAGCCTCATCCGCATCGACGTCGAGGCCGACCTTGCCGGTATGGAGATAGCCGCTGGCTTCCTGCGGTCCTTGACCGGACAGGAACAGAAGGCTGCCTTCCTGAACATGTGTGACGAAATTGGCAATCGGGTTCGGAGGCCTGGGCAGCGCAATGCCCAGCTCCTTCAGGCGCTCGTAAGGGTTTGACGCAGTCAGATATTGAACTTCATTCACAATGTCAGTCCTTGAGAAATCACTTCAGAATCGCCGTGACGGATGCAGGCGACGGAGTGGTTCTTGCCGACGTCCTTCAGGGGCGGGACGATCTCGGTACAGGCCCCAACGGCAAATCGGCAGCGTGTCCGGAACACGCAACCGGACGGTGGATTGAGGGGGCTCGGAATATCGCCCTTCAGGACGATGCGCTGACGGCTCGCCTTCGGGTCCGGCAGCGGCGCCGCGGAGAGGAGTGCCTGCGTGTAGGGATGGCGCGGCATTGCGTAGATCTCGCGGCTAGGGCCGCGCTCCATGACGCGTCCGAGATACATCACGACGACTTCGTCGCAGATATACTCCACTACCGACAGGTCGTGCGCGATGAAGAGCATCGTCAAGCCGAAATCCTGCTGCAGATCCTGGATCAGGTTGAGAACCTGTGCCTGCACCGAGACATCGAGCGCCGAGACAGGCTCGTCGGCCACGATGAAGTCGGGCTCGACGGCCAAAGCACGCGCAATCCCGATGCGCTGACGCTGTCCGCCGGAGAACTCGTGCGGGTAGCGGCGCGCTGCATCGGGGCTGAGACCCACGCGCTGGAGGAGTTCGGCGATCCGGTCCTGCCGGGCGCTGCCCCTGACAGGCCGGTGAATATCGATCGCTTCGCCGATGATCTGGTCGATCCGGAGGCGGGGATTGAGACTTGAATACGGGTCCTGGAAGATGATCTGGAGCCTGCTGCGGTAGGTTCGCATTTCCCGTTCGGACAGCATGCGCAGATCGACACCGTCAAAGACGATCTTCCCGTCGTTGGGTTCGACGAGACGGAGCGTGCACCGGCCGGCCGTCGTCTTGCCCGATCCGGACTCGCCGACGAGGCCGACGATCGTGCCGCGTTTCACGTCGAAGCTGACGCCATCGACCGCTTTTACCGTGCCGCTACGGGTCTGGAACTGCTTGGTTAGGCCCTGGACGCTCAGGAGGGTTTCACTGCTCATAGGGCTTCATGCCTCCAGCATCGGCTGAGATGCGAGGGACCTGCCGTCATGAGCGGCGGAGCCTCGTCGCAGAGCGGGATGCGGTAGGAGCAGCGCGGGGCGAAGCTGCATCCCGGCGGGAGCGCCGTCACAGGAGGCACATTACCCGGAATAGGATTGAGGCGCAGCCTCCCGCCGGTTTCATCGCGGTCGCGCAATGCATTCGGGATGCAGGCCAGCAGGCCGCGCGTATAAGGATGTTTCTGATGCTCGAAGAGGCTCGCGACGGGGCTCTTCTCGACCACACGGCCCGTATACATGACCACGACGTCATGGGCGATCTCCGCCACCACGCCGAGATTATGCGTGATGAACAGGATGCTCATGCCGATCTCACGCTGCAGCCTGCGGAGCAGGTCGAGGATCTGCGCCTGGATCGTCACGTCGAGAGCGGTCGTCGGCTCGTCGGCGATCAGGAGGTTGGGATTGCAGGACAAGGCCAATGCAATCATCACGCGCTGGCGCATGCCGCCCGACATCTGATGCGGATACTCGTCGAGCCTGCGGTCTGCGGCCGGAATCTCAACGAGTTCCAGCATCTTCATGGCGCGCTGGCGGGCCTCGGCCATCGAGAGCGGTTCGTGCAGTCGGATCATCTCCACGATCTGGTCGCCGACCGTGTAGAGGGGGTTGAGGCTCGTCATCGGCTCCTGGAAGATCATAGCGATTTCCCGGCCGCGGATCGCCCGCATCTTCCGCTCCGGCAGGGTCGCGATGTCGATCACCTGACCCTGGCTCGTGCGGTAGAGGATGCTTCCTCCCACGATGCGGCCCGGAGAAGACAGGAGGCGCATGATCGACAGGCTCGCGACGGATTTCCCCGAACCGGATTCGCCGACGACCGCAACCGTCTCGCCGCGCCTCACGTCGAAGCTCACGCCATCGACCGATTTGGCGACCCGGCTGCCGAGTTCGAAGTGAGTGCGCAGGTCCGAGACCTTGAGCACGATATGGTCAGGAAGCTCCGTCATCGGGCGTTGATCCACCCGCAATGCGGACAGGCCGAGCTTTCCAGAGCGGATTTCCGCGGCGGGACGTAGCGGCTCGCCTTGACGGCTTCCTGTCCGAGGATCGTCCAGACGGGTTCGATCAGCCGCGGCAGATGCGCGTTGTAGCCCATGGAATCGACGATATGCAGATTGCTGTCGTTGACCTCGAACAATGTGAACTCGGCCCGTGTGCCGGGGGAGAGAAGGTTCTCTGTCGGAAGGCCGATCACCTCCATCGGGGCGCGAGTCGAGGCGTCGATGACGGCCTCGAACGGCATGCCGACCGACAGAAGCTTCGACATGGTCGTGCCCATGTCCCAGACGGGATTATCGAGGGAGCGCGCGTGCAGGTCTGTCGAGATTGAGAAGGGCAGGAGGCCGCGCTGAACCGCGAGTTCCGCCACCTTGAACGAGAACGATGCGCCCCCATGGCCGACATCGAGACGGATGCCGTCGTTGGCGCAGCGCTGCGCCAGCTGGAACAGGTCCTCGTCCTCCATGATGTTCGCCGCGGCCTTGCCGTTGAAGCAATGGGTCACCACGTCGCCGGGCCCCAGCACTTCGAGAACCTCGTCGAACACCGGCGGCGGCTCGCCCACATGTACCATCAGCGGCAGCTTGAGAATCTTGGCGACTTTCTTGGCGATCTTCACGGGCGTGATGCCCCAGGCGCCGACGATGACGCCGCTCGCGCGCACCTTGATGCCGATGATGATGTCGCGGTTGGCCTCGACGCACGCGATAGTGCGGTCGATATCGATGGATCGCATGTCGATCAGTTCACTCACGCGGTTGCAGGCGACGAGACCGATGGATCCGATATTGAGGAAGGCCTTGATGCGCTCTTTGGCCGGCTCGATGATGTATTCGCGAAAGCCGTGGAAATTGGCTTCGCCCGCAGAGCCCGCATCTACGATGGTCGTTACGCCGCGCTCGATCCCGCAGACCTGCGGCTTGATGGAAATGTCGGTGCCACCATGCCAGACATGGGCATGCAGATCGACCCAGCCGGGCGACATGTAGGCGCCTTTGGCATCGATGCGGCGGGCGCCTTCTGGCATCTGCAGGGAATTGCCTACCCCAACGATCTTTCCGCCGCCGCCGATCAGGATGTCGGTCGCCTCCTGCGGCACGCCTCTGCCGAAGCCAACCGGCTTCACGCCCGAAATCAGAAGGGGCGAGGAGTCCTCTTGGAACGTCATGAGATCAAAGATCCTTTCTCAAACGCGGATCGAGAAGATCGCGGAATCCGTCGCCGACCATCTGGAGTGAAAGAACGGAAAGGATGATCGCGATCCCGGGAAACAGCGTCATCCAGTCTGCCTGACCGATATATTGCCGTCCGGCCGCGATCATGGTGCCCCAAGTCGGCACCTCTGGACTCACGCCGAGGCCCAGGAAGGACAGGCCGGCCTCGGCCAGCATGGCATAGGCGAAGATGAAGGTGCCTTGCACGAGAATGGGCGACACAAGGTTGCGCAGCACATGCCGGGACATGATGCGCCAGGTCGGCACCCCCAGCGCCCGTGCCGCCTCGACATAGGGCAGCTCGCGGATGACCAGCGTGGAGGCCCGCACGATTCGAGCCAAGCGCGGCGTGTAGATGATCCCGAGCGCCACGATGACGGTGACGAGGGACGGGCCGAGGGCGGCGACGAGTGCGATCGCCAGCAGGATGTCCGGAAACGCCATCATGGCGTCGATGATGCGGGCGATCGGCGTGTCGAGGCGGCGGAAGAAGCCGGCCACAAGGCCGAGCGTGACACCGAAAATAGCTGCGAATGCCACGACCGATGCGCCGACGAGGAGCGACAGCCGGCCGGCATAGATCGTCCGACTGAACACGTCGCGGCCGAACTCGTCCGTGCCGAACCAGTAGCTGCCGCTGGGCGGCTTGAGCCGGTTGACCACGGAGAGGCGGCTCGGCGAGTACGGCGCGATCAACGGCGCCAGGATCGCCAATGCCGCGACGACCACGAGGATGAGAAGCCCGACCATGACGGTCTTGCGGGTGACAAGCCGCGAGACGAAGCTCGCTTCCGAGACGGTGGGGGCGCTGACGGCGGCCATCAGTAGCGCACCCGCGGGTCGACGAGCAGGTAGAGCATGTCGATCAGGAAATTGATGAGAACGTAGAGCGCAGCGACGATCAGCAGGGCCCCCTGAATGACCGGGTAATCGCGCCGCAGCACAGCCGAAACGACGAGATTTCCAACGCCGGGAAGGCCGAACACGGTTTCGGTCACGACGGCTCCCGATACGAGAAGCGCCGCCGTGAGGCCGATCACCGTTAGAACCGGAATGAGTGCATTCTTGAAGGCGTGCTTCATGACGACCTGGAACTCGCCCATGCCCTTGGAGCGGGCGGTGCGCACGTAATCGTCGTTCAGGACGTCGAGCATGCTGGCGCGCGTGAAGCGCAGGATCAGGGCCGATGACACGATGCCCAGCGACAGGGCGGGAAGCACGAGATGAGACAGGCGCGTGCCGAGCCCGGCGCCGGGGCCGCCATAACCGGAGACCGGGAACAGGCCTAGGCGCACGGCGAAGAACTGGATCAGCAGCAGCCCGAGCCAGAAGCTCGGAATGGAGGCCGCGAGCATGGCCAGCGTCGTGGAAGCCTGATCGAACAGCGAGCCGCGCCAGTAGGCCGACAGGATGCCGACAGGAATGGCGATCAGCCCAGCGATAATGATGGAGAACAGCGTGAGGAAGAAAGTCGGCTCGGCGCGATCTGCCAGGGCCGAGAGGACGGGACGATTGAGAAAGATCGACTCACCGAGATCGCCCTGCAGCAGCTGCCCGAAGAAGATGCCGTATTGGACGATGAGCGGCTGGTCGAGACCGAGCCGGGCGCGCAGGGCCGCCACGTCCTGGGCCGTTGCGTCGGGGCCGAGCATGACGGCGGCCGGGTCGCCGGGGGCAATACGCACAATGATGAATACGATCGTGACGACCACGAACATCACGGCCAGCATGCCGAGCAAGCGTTGGAGGATGTAGCGGCTCATGGATCGATCTGCATCAAATGAATGTTTGGGGAGCGCGGAGAGAAGCGCTCCCCAGCTTACCGTGCATCTACTTCTTCAAAGACACGTTCCAGAAGTAAGGCCAGGGCGCTGGCACGACGCCTTCCAGCTTCGGAGACTGGGCCGACAGAGCATTGAAGTTGCCGATCTTGATGCTGGGCGTTTCGTCGTAGATGACCTTCTGAACTTCGGCCCAGAGGGCAGGGCGCTTCGCCGGATCGCTCTCCATGTTGAAGGCATCGACCACCTTCTTGCGTGCGGGCGTCGACCACCAGCCGGGCGAGCTCTCGGAGAGCTGGCCGATGAGGGCCGGCTCCGGCAGGAACGGGCTGTGCGTGATGTAGATGTCCCACAGGGCCGGATCGCCGCGCCGCTGGGTCAGGGTTGCCCAATCGACCACCTGCAGATCAACCGCAAAGCCGGCCTGCTTCAGGTACTCGGCTGCCACCTGGGCCATCTTGTAGTGGAACTCGTATTGGCGGCTGGTGAGTATGCGCAGCGGTGCGCCGTTGTAATTGGCCTTCTTGAGGAGCGCCTTTGCCTTGTCCGGATCGGCGACGTTGTACCGACCTTCGACACCAGCATCCGTGTTCCACACATAGCCCTTGGGATACATGGCTCCGTCGAGGGAGTAGAACTCGGGGTTGCCGAAGGCAGCGGCCAGCATGTCCTCCATGCTGAGAGACAGGCGCACGGCCATGCGGGCGTCGGTGTTGGCCATCACGCCCTGCTTCGTGTTCATCACGAAGACGGGCCAGCCGAACGGCTTGAGGATAACAGGCTTCGAGGTCTGGAGATTCTTGATCCGGTCATAGGATTCGACCGGAATGGAATCTACGTAATCAAACTGTCCGGAGATCGCGCCCTCGACGCGGGTGTTCGGATCGGGCACTGGCACGAACCGGATCTCGTCGAGGACCGGCTTACGCGCGCCGCCATAGCCGTTCGCGGCACCGTCGAGCGGTTTGTAGGCATCGTTACGGACGAGCTGGATGTACTGGTCTGGCTTGCGCTCTTTTAGCTTGTAGGGACCCGTGCCGACCGGATCCTTCATCGGCACGTCCATCTTCTCCGACGGCATGATTACCGCCGCGGAATTGTTAAAGGCCAGGAGCGCCAGGAGAGGAGCGTAGGGCGCCTTGAGAGTGATGCGTACAGTCGACGGATCGACGGCCTCGAGCTTGTCGACATTGCCGGCGACCTGCTTGCCGCGCGAGCCCTGTTCCATCCAGCGCTTGAGCGAGGCGACCACGTCTTCGGACGTCATATCGGAACCATCGTGAAACTTGATGCCGTTCCGCAGCTTGATTGTATAGACCTTACCGCTCTCGGTGACCTCGGGAAGCGACGCTGCCAGAAGTGGCGTGACCTTCCAATCCTTGTCGAAGGTGAACAGCGTCTCGAAGAAGTGCTGGGTTACAATACCAACCAAATCGGCCGTGGATACCATAGGGTCGAGAGTCGGTGGCTCGCCGATCGTCGCTACATTGACGACCCCTCCACCTGATTGAGCCAGAACTGGGCCTGATGCGAGTATCGCCAAGCCCGACAGTAGCGCTTCTCTGATCCTCATGGTCACCCTCTTGCTCTATAATTATGTATTAGTATTATTAGTTATGTCATAGTGAGGGTTTATAGGTTTCAGGTCAATAGGTATTGAGGAAGCGCTTTGAATTTGGATTTGCTTTCGCCGCAGTGTTCCCAAATGGTAGTATAATGACCTACGCTCAGATCCACAGGCTAAACGACCGCTCTGGTAGCTGGTATTAAATTTCGTCAGCCAGATAGAGCGTTGGTGGTCTGCTCCGAGCTTTTCAGAGTTGGGGGATCGGTGTGGTTGCCTGATTGCTCCGGCTCTGGAGCCGAGTTCGAGCTGTTTGGTGGCGCATCGTCAAGCTCGTGCCCGGGCAAAGGTGGATATGGGCCGCAGCTTGGAAGGTATTGAGGTGCGGTGTGGAGACGTCGCCGAAGAAGGCCGAGGCAGCCGAATTTGATGGTGAGAAACCGCGAGTAAGCGTCGTCGTGCTTGAGGAAGCACTGCGGGCCGTGGAGCAGGCAGACCTCCTCCTCATCGGAACGCCCGTCCATAAAGGTTCCTACACAGGCCTCTTTAAGCATTTCGTCGATCTCATCGATTGCAAATCGCTTGCAGGTGTGTCTGTGGCGCTCCTCGCAATGGGTGGTCCGACCGGCGCGCACTCGTGATTGATCACCAGCTTCGCCCCCTCTTCGGGTTCTTCAATGCACAAACATTGCCGACCGGTGTGTTCGTGTCCGAACGCTCCTATGCAGGCGGATGCATCAATAATCCTGTGCTTCAAGACCGGATTTCGGTATTCGTGCGCGAGAGTGTCGATGCCGTGAGAATACAGGCGACAATCCGTGGTCTGCAGGCGGCTTGATCCTCAGTTACCGTCCAGAAGCGGTTAGAGAATAAGCTGTTGTGAATTTGACCCGTTGCATGGCGAAGCGTGAAGTCACGTTCTTGAGCGGGATTGCATCGATGAGGCGCTTGTAGAAGGCGTCATAGGCAGGCATGTCAGGCACGACAACGCGCAGCATATAGTCTACATCTCCTGCCATTCGGTAGAACTCCATCACCTCTGGCATGGCCAAAACTATGTTGGCAAAATGCTGCAAACCCTGCCCTGAGTGATCGGAGATTTCGATGGAGGTAAAAACCGTTAGCCCTAAGCCAATCTTGTCGGGGTCAACAAGAGCAACGCGCTTTTGAATGACACCGGTTGCCTCCAGGCGCTGAACCCGTTTCCAGCATGGGGTCTGGGAAAGATTTACCCTCTGGGCGAGCTCGGCGATCGAGATAGCGGCATTTTCCTGCAGTAGCATCAGGATCTTGGTATCCGTCGCGTCCATATTAGACCCCAGTGAGCATAGAACAATCATCTCCGGGAGACTTGTTCGAGGAAGTCTCATGCTTGGTTTCTATTGTTCTTTATAAAGAACATTCTTCGGTGTTCAAGCCCCTTTTTCGACCGATATTCCTGAGCCGCTAGATCGGACATCGCGACGTTAGGATAAATTTTTCTCTGGTGGGTCAGGTTGAGAGAATCTTTTACTTCTCTCTTTCGTTCTAAAAAAAGAACATTCCCGTTGCATTGTGTGCCTTCTCGCCACGATAATTCGTAGGTCATTCGACAATCGTGCAGGGGAAAAACGTGTTCATCATTCGACGCTTCAGGAAGAGAGCCGGTCTTGCCTTCTTGCTCGGAGCCACGCTCCTGGCCGGGACAAGTGGATGGGGAGCGGCACAAGCCGCAGGTGCGGACGACAGGAGCAAGCCTGTACAGGGGGGCACGCTGATTTATCTTGAGCAGCAGGCTCACACGAACCTTTATCCTCCTGCGGGAGGTTTCTACCCGAATGGCGGAATCCTCAACCAGATCACCGACAAGCTGACCTATCAGAATCCCAAGACGCTCGAGATCGAGCCCTGGATCGCCGAGTCCTGGACGGTGAATGCAGACGCGACGGAATACACCTTCAAAATCCGAAAAGGCGTGACGTTCTCCGACGGCACACCGCTCGATGCGGCTGCTGTGGCCAAGAACTACGACACGTTCGGACGCGGCAATAGAGAGTTGAAGCTGCCGATCTCGGAGGTCATCAACAACTACGACCGCAGCGAGGTCATCGATCCGCACACGGTAAAGTTCTACTTCAAGAAGCCGTCGCCTGGCTTCCTGCAAGGCACGTCCGTGATTGGATCCGGCCTCGTGTCCCTGAAGACTCTTGCACTGCCCTACGAGGCCTTGGGCGATGCCACGAAGATCATCGGCTCGGGTCCCTTCGTAGTTGCTCGGGAGACCCTCGGGCGCGAGCTCACGCTCAAAGCGCGTCCCGACTATAACTGGGGACCAGCCAAACTCAAGCATCAGGGCCGCGCGTATCTCGACGAGATCAGGTATATCGTCACGCCGGAAGACAGCGTGCGCATCGGCGCTCTGTTGGCCGGGCAGGCCGATATCATCCGCCAGATTCAGGCCTATGATGAGAAGCAGGTCGAGGACGAGGGATACCTGATCTATGCGCCTTCGACCCGTGGCGTAAACAACAGCGTTGTTTTCCGCCCAGACAATCCGCTCGTTGCCGATGTTCGGGTTCGTCGCGCGCTGCTCCACGCCACGAACACGGACGAGATCGTCTCGACCCTATTCTCGACCAATTACCCGAAGGCGACCTCGATCATCGCCAAGACAGCACTCGGATATGTCGATCTCTCCTCGAAGCTTGCCTACGATATCGAGAAGGCCAAGCGGTTGCTCGACGAGGCAGGCTGGAAGCCCGGCATGAACGGCTGGCGCCAGAAGGATGGCCGGATGCTTGAACTGTCAGCCTACGAGTCCCTGCCGCAGCCCCAGAACAAGGAGACGCTGCAGCTGATCGCCCAGCAATGGGAGAAGATTGGGGTAAAGCTGAACGTGCTGACGGCGGACTCGGGCAGCGCAGCGGTGAACAATCTCGATCCTGCCAAGGCGCCCGTCTCACCTGCTATGGTCGGCCGCGCGGATCCCGACGTGATCAAGAGCCAGTACTATCCGACCAATCGCAACGTTCTGCTGCAGAAGGGCGGCAACAGCGACAAGGTGCAGGCTTTTGCCGACGAGCGGCTGAACACACTCCTGGATCAGCTCGCCTCCGAGCCGGATCGTGTCAAGCGCCTGGCAATCGCGGGCGAGGTCCAGAACTACGTGATCGATCAGGCCTATGCCATTCCGGTCTTCGAGGAGCCGCAGGCCTTTGCCGCCGCTCCTTACGTAAAGGATGTGTCGTTCGAAGCGGTCGGCCGACCGAGCTTCTACAGCACTTGGCTGGCCCCGCGCCGCTGAGGAAGTCTCAAGCCGACGCACTACACCCGGCCCTCGTGCATCGTCTCGATTTTGGACAGGATCTCTCATGTCGCGATACGTGATTGGAAGGATCGGGCAGGCGGCTCTCGTGCTTTGGGCTGCGTTCACGATCTCATTCGTCCTGCTGCAGGCCTTGCCGGGCGACGCCATTCTCATCAAGTTCCTCAACCCTGAGCTCGGCTTGGGCCCAGAGCAGATCGCGGAAATCCGCGCATCCTATGCGGCGGACAGCCCGTTGCCGGTGCAGTACTTCCATACCGTGGCGAACTTCCTCACGGGCCATTTCGGTTATTCCATTCATGCGGGCGTTCCCGTCGGCGAGCTGATTCTCGCCAACCTGCCGCCAACCCTGTGGCTCGCCACGCTGGGCCTTCTGCTGTCGGTCGTCCTTGCGGTCACGCTCGCAGCCCTCTCGGCATTGTCTCCGCTTGGGTGGCTGCGTTACTTCATTCAGTCTATTCCGTCGTTCTTTATTTCTACGCCCGTGTTCTGGCTGGGGATTCTGCTGATCCAGGTCTTCTCGTTTCAGCTCAAGCTCATTCCTGTGATCAACCCGGGTCCCTGGGAGGCCCTGATCCTTCCCGTTCTGACACTCGCGGTTCCGATCTCGGCGCCGCTTGCGCAGATCCTGATGCGCAACATCGACCACGTGCTGACGGAGCCCTTCGTCGCGGTCGCCCGCGCCAAGGGTGCGTCCCATCGCTGGGTCCTGTGGAAGCATGTGGCGAAGAACGCCTTTCTGCCGACGCTCACCATCGGGGGTATCCTGTTCGGCGAGCTTCTCGCCGGCGCGGTCGTCACGGAAGCGGTGTTCGGTCTCAATGGCCTTGGCGGGCTGACGCAGCGCTCCGTCAACGATCAGGACATCGCGGTGCTGCAAGCGATTGTGGTGTTTTCGGCAGCCGCCTTCGTGCTCATCAACCTCACGGTAGATCTGCTCTACCCCGTCTTCGATCCCCGGCTCAGGGTGAGACAAGGAGCTGTCGCATGACCGGCTTGAACATGATCGGACGCAGCCTGCTGCGTGACGCAGATATCATTGAAAACTCCTTTCCGAGAGAGAGACGCGCCGTATCGGCGACACGGTGGCTGAAGAGAATCAAAAGCGCAAAGCCTGGCCTGGTGCTGGCTTGGTTCGTCATGGCTGTCGTCGTGCTCTGGGCGCTCTTTCCACAATGGTTCACCAGCTACAGCCCCACGGTTGGGGTCGCTCGCCAGCAGCTTCGCGCACCGAGTGCCGAACATTGGCTCGGCACCGATGCGCTGGGGCGCGATCTCCTCGCCCGAATCATCTACGGCGCGGGCAATTCGCTCTCGGGAGCCCTCGTAGCCGTCGGTGTCGGCCTCGTGGTAGGAACGACGCTGGGAATCGTCGCGGGATCGGCCCGTGGCAGGATCGACGGAGCCATCATGCGTGCTGTCGACGTGCTTCTGTCAATTCCGCAGCTCCTCCTGTCGCTTAGCATCGTCATCTTGCTGGGTTTTGGCATCGTGAATGCCGCAATCGCGGTTGGCATCACGTCGATTGCCAGTTTTGCACGACTTTCTCGCTCCGAGGTGGTTCGAGTCCGAGCCAGCGATTACGTCGAGGCGGCTTTCGGCAGTGGAGGGACGTTCAGCCGTGTTCTGTTGCGCCATATCCTGCCGAACTCCCTGACCTCTGTGATCGCCTTCGCAGCCCTGCAGCTCGGCTGGGCCATCCTGACCATCTCCACCTTGGGCTTCCTCGGCTATGGCGCACCTCCGCCCACGCCGGAATGGGGCCTGCTGATCGCCGAGGGGCGCAACTATCTCGCTCGGGCTTGGTGGCTGACGACCGTGCCTGGCATCGTGGTGATTCTCGTCGTCTTGTCAGCGAACCGTATCAGCCAGTCCTTTGGAAAGGGCAGGGGATGACGATTGCCGTCAACATCAGGTCTGAACCGGCGGATGTCTCGAAGCCGCCGGTTCTCGAGATCAGCAACCTTGCGGTTAGCTATCGTGGCAGCGACGGGTTCCAGCGGGTCGTCCACGACGTTTCGCTCCAGGTGCGTCCGGGCGAAGTCGTAGCGCTCGTGGGCGAATCGGGTTCCGGAAAGACCACCACAGCACAGGCCGTGATTGGCCTCCTGGCCGAGAACGGAAAACTGGAATCCGGTGTGGTTCGGCTTAACGGCGCCGACATCGCGGGTTGGTCGCAGAAGCAGCTCGATACTATCCGGGGCAGCAAGATCAGCCTGATCCCGCAGGATCCTACGAGTTCGCTCAACCCGATCAAGACCATAGGCGCCCAGGTCGCCGAGGTGCTTCAGATCCACCGGCACGGCAGCCGGAGGGAGATTGACGCACGCGTGATCCAGCTTCTGTCGCGCGTCGGCCTCTCCGAACCGGAGCTGCGCGCGAGGCAATATCCGCACGAGCTGTCGGGCGGCATGCGCCAGCGCGTCCTGATCGCCATTGCGATCGCGCTGCGTCCGGCGCTCATCATTGCCGACGAGCCTACCAGCGCCCTCGACGTGACGGTGCAGAAGCGAATTCTCGATCTGATCGATGAGTTGCGCAGCGAATACGGCACGGCCGTGCTCCTGGTGACGCACGACCTGGGCGTTGCGGCCGACCGGGCGAACCACATTGTCGTGCTCAAAGGCGGGCGTATTCAGGAGCAGGGTCCGACTGCGGAAGTGCTCGCATCGCCACGCAGCGAGTACACGCGACAGCTTCTGGCCGATGCGCCCTCGCTGAGCCATGTCCGCACCGCTTCCCGGGTCAGATCCCAGCGCGTCAGGGGGGGCGACGATGCCATTGTCGTGGAGAATCTGGTGCAGGATTTCACTGTCGGCGGCCGACGGAGTGTTCTCCGCGCGGTGGATGGCGTGTCCTTTACCGTGCAGAGGGGGACCACCCACGCCATCGTAGGCGAATCCGGTTCCGGCAAGACGACGACTGCGCGCAGCATCGTGGGATTCCAGAAGCCTACGGCGGGGCGCATCCTCGTCGACGGCATCGATGTGACGTCACTGCGCGGCGAGAACCTGCGCCGCTTTCGCAAGACGATCCAGCTCGTCTACCAGAACCCCTTCGCCTCACTTGATCCGCGGCAGACGATCTTCCAGATCGTCGAGGAACCGCTCCTGAACTTCGATCCCTTGCCAAGGGAGGACCGGGCGAGGAAGGTTCGGGCCATTCTTGATCGGGTCGGTCTTCCGCCATCGGTTCTCGCTCGTCTGCCGCACGCTCTCTCCGGAGGGCAGCGGCAGCGCGTCGCCATCGCCCGCGCGCTCGTGCTCGATCCGCAGGTGCTGGTACTGGACGAGGCTGTTTCGGCCCTCGACGTCACCGTGCAGGCGCAAATCCTGGCCCTGCTCGACGAACTCCAGCAAGGCCTTGGGCTGACCTACCTCTTCATCTCTCATGATCTCGCCGTGGTCCGCCAGGTCTCGGATACGGTCTCGGTTCTTCACAACGGCCGCCAGGTCGACGGCGGCCCTGTTGAGGACGTGTTCCTGCGTCCGGGCAGCGCATACACGCGCGAGCTCATCGACGCGATCCCCGGACAGCGCAACACTGACAGCCACTGATTTCGAAAGAACAATTGGAGCAGAGCGATGATACTTTCCTCACATGGCAAAAGGCTTGGGTTCTTCACCCGCCTCTTGGACGAGGCCAGTGCCGGCGAGCGCTATCGCCTCGCGGCCGAGCAGATCATTCATGCGGAGCGAAACGGATTCGACTCCGCCTGGGTGGCTCAGCACCACTTCCACGAGGCGGAAGGCGGGCTCCCGTCGCCGCTCGTGTTCCTGTCGCATGTGGCGGCGCGAACCTCGACCATTCGGCTCGGTACGGGAATCATCACCTTGCCGCTCGAGAACCCCGTCCGTGTAGCGGAAGACACGGTCGTGCTGGACCTTTTGTCGGGCGGCCGTCTTGAGGTGGGTGTCGGGACCGGTGGCACGCCTTCGTCTTTTACGGCTTTCGGCCTGGACAGCGCCAATCGTTCGGAGATCTACGACCGCAATCTCGCTATCGTGCGCAATGCCTGGAGCGGCGGATGCTTCGAGGGTGGCGACTCCCTCTATCCGGCCCTTCCCGATCTCAACAACCGCGTCTGGCAGGCGACTTTCTCGGTCGGCGGCGGCATTCGGGCCGGCAAGGCCGGCGACGGCCTCATGCTCTCGCGCACGCAGCCCCGGCCCAAGAACGTGCCGCGCGCCTCTCTGGCCGACATTCAGCATCCCATCATCGATGCCTACCTTGAAGCACTGCCAGCCGGCCGGGAGCCGCGCATCGTCGCCTCGCGCTCGCTGTTCGTCGCCGACAGCCGGGAGGAGGCGCTGCGCCTCGCGGAGAAAGGGCTGCGTCGCGCCGTGGCCGATTTCGCCGCCAAGGGGCACGTGATTCCAGGCGGCAGCCTGACGGACATCATAGCTGCGCTCGACACGCATGTCGGCACGCCCGAGGACGTGCTCGAAAGCCTAAGCCGTGACACCACTCTGCCGCGGGTGACGGACCTCGTGTTCCAGGTCCACTCGGTCGACCCGCCGCACGACTACATCCTGCGTTCGATCGAGCTGATCGCCAGCGCGGTTGCCCCAGCCCTCGGCTGGCAGAACCCAGTGGCGAAACCCGAAAAGCGCGTCGCCCTCGTGCGCTGAACCCGCCACGCTACCAACGAAATGTGAGAAGCCCATGAGCACCATCATATCGGACGTGATCGATCATCTGGCGGGCATCCGGCCGGGATCCAGCCTCGACCGCTTACGCGATCAGCGGCCGCAGGCGCGTGAGAACGCGCAGAAGAGCTATCTCGCGCTGTTCGAGCCGGAGGTCCCCGGCAACGTCACGACGCTCGAGCGTTTCGCCATCGCCACCTTCGTGGCAGGGCTCCACCGCCAGCCGCATGTGGTTGGGTTCTATGCAGCTTCCCTGCAGAAGCTTGGACATCCCAGACTGACAGGCATGATCGAGGCGGAGATCGTCCGAGGCTCGGCCGAGGGGCCCTATGGGCGGTATCCGCAGGGCCCGCTCACCGTCGAGGACAAGGAGGGGCCCGTCTACCAGGTCTCTGCAAGCAACAGAGAGAACCTGGGATTCCGGCTTGTCGCGGCGCTAGAGCACGCGCATCTGCTCGTTTTCCATCCGCGCGACGCGAGTCCAGCCGCCCTGCAGAAGCTCCTCGACGCCGGCTGGTCGACCACGGATATTGTGACTCTGTCGCAACTCGTCGCCTTCCTGTCCTTCCAGATCCGCGTCGTCGTGGGACTGCGGGCCCTTGCGGGCGCGTCCGCAGTCGAGACCAACGATGCGGAATTCGTGCAGATCTTCACTGGCGTTCTGGCGTCCGGCACTGTTTGAGAGGGGATCATTCCATGAGCGAGACAACGCTGTCGTACCCCAAAAATCGGGAGCCCGCCGCGTTCACGCAGGACGAGTTGGGCTGGGTGCCTTGGCTTGAGCCGTTCCCGGCCGACCAGCTTACCGACAGGCACTGGGCCGGTCTCGTCGACGCGTCCCGCGCCAAGTCCCCGTACTTCCTTCTGCTCGTTCGCGATCCGGATATCCTGCAGGCCAGGACGAAAACCGACAAGGATATCTTCTACAACACGAGCAACGGCCTTCCCCGAGCCGAGCGGGAACTCGCTGCGACGGCGACCTCGCGCCACAACGGCTGCATCTTCTGCGCCTCTGTCCATTCCCGGTTCGCGACGCAGTACTCAAAGCGGGGCGTCGACATTCAGCGGCTTCTGGATGAGGGTGCGGAGGCGTATATCGACCCCCGCTGGAACGCGATCATCAACGCATCGGTCGCGCTTGCCGACACGCCGATCACGTTCGGTGACGAGCAGATCGAGGCATTGCGGGTGGCCGGGCTCGATGATTTGGAGATCGTGGACGTGATCAATGGCGCAGCGTTCTTCAACTGGGCAAACAGGTTGATGCTCTCTCTGGGCGAGTCGACGCCTTCCACTAAAGCCCAGCCGGCCTGACAGGGAGACAATGATGAGCCGACCGAGCGTCGTCATTTTTTGCGGCAACCTTCGCCGGCCCTCACGCAGTCGCGTCCTCGCGGAGGCACTCGGTGCTGAAGTCGGACGCCGGGTGCCCGTCGACCTGAAGGTCTACGATGTCCTTGATGCTGGTCCGGGCTTCGGCTCAGCACTGACGCGAAGCGATCTGCCGCTGCCGGCTGCGCGCATCATCGACGGGATCGAGAGTGCAGATGCGCTGATTGTGGGCACGCCCGTCTACAAGGGGGCCTATACCGGCCTGTTCAAGCACCTGATCGACTTCGTCGATCCAGGGCGACTGGCGGGCAAGCCGGTGGCCCTCACCGCCACGGGAGGAGGACTGCGCCATGCGCTCATGGTTGAGCACGCGCTTCGACCATTGTTCGGTTTCTTTGCTGCCCTGACCGTACCTACAGCAGTTTATGCATCGGAGGCCGATTTCACCGCAAGTGGTGACGGGGTCAGGCAAATTCTAACCGATGCCTGCATTCTCGCCCGGCTTGCAGGTGCGGCGGACGAACTCTCCCGTCTTATTCCAAAGCGTATGGGGGTTACGGAAGCCGTCGCTCGACCTGCTCAAGCCGTACGATGACGGATTTTCCCGAGGGGATCGTCACCCAAGTTTGTGAGACTTGCACGATAACAAGTCGCCCCTTCTGCTTGCCAAGTTCCGTTACCCCGAGGAGGCGGGGCCATGGCGGCTGAGGTTGGTCGCAGGTTGCCAATACCTTCTTCTGATCAGGATGAAGCTTTGATGGGCAGAGCTGGCATTTCAAGTATCGGTATCTTTTATGCGCGGCTCCCACCGAGTCCTTTTCACCACCTGAAGTTCGAGGCAAGGGGCCGGACTTCAATTGGCATAGGTTGATCAATGGGTATGCCGAGAGCATGCCAGGCGGATCAGGCTCCGTTCTGCGCAAACCCTTCACGGTCAGCGAGTTCAGAACAGCAGTTGCAAGTGTGCTCACAGCGGCCACGGTTGAGTGGCTCGCCACAAGTGCAAGGGACGTCACGTATTGGCTGAGGGTCAATCCTCATAAAGGGGCAGCGCCCCCTAGCGCTCGTCCGAACGAGCCTTGCGCCAAGCGCCCCACCGGCAGCCTCAATGACACGGCGCACCCAGGGCCAGCACCTGAGGGCGGACGTCACATGCCGGCGAGCCAGGCTAGGTTCCAGCATCCACCCTATATGGTTGATATCGGGCGCCTCCACGAACAGCGGTAGGAACGCGAATAAGAAGATCGACAGGTTCGGACTCAGTCGTTGACGACGGTAGTTACAATTACTGGCCAGAAGCACTGGTTGTGGCGGGCTGTGGATCACAACGGATATGTCATCGACGAAATCGTCTAAGTGCGACGTGATGCCAAGACGGCCAAGCGTTTGCTCAAGCGGCTGTTAAAGAAGCAGAGCTGCCCGCCTGAGTTATTGATCACCGACAAGTTGAGATCCTATGCTGCTGCCTGGCGCCAGATCAGACCTGCGGTTGAGGATCGCGTATACAAAGGGCTCAACAATCGCGCGGAGAATTCCCATCTGCCACTGCTCTGACCAGGGCGGGCAATGCAGGGGTACCGAACACCGGAGTCCTGCAGAAATTTGCCAGCGTGTTCTTTTCCGCCCGCGATATTTTCGTTCCGCCCCGTTTTCGCTGCTTTGCTCGTGCTACTCGTCTTCACCGCCTCAATACCATGGCGTTGTGGAAGTCTGCAGCCGCCGTTGCCGCGTGAGCCCGTCGGGTGACCGAGTTTGCCCCAGTGCGTCCGCTGTTAGTACTGTGACCACGCCGGTGCTAGGAGATCCTTATCCGCGCAATGCCAACCGGTGGGCGCCATATGACATCAGCAACAGCGCTTACCATATATGCCGGTGCCGCATCTCTCATGCAGCCAGTCTACTTATTGTCTGAAGATGCCTAAAATTTGGGCAGGGCGCCCTCGGAGTACAGTAAGCTCCAGCGGATGCGTTTGGCCTAAAACTTGCTTCGTGTCTCATGTGAGGACCGGTTCTGAGGGCTGCCAACAAGTTGATCAGAGATGCACAAACAGGTCAGCGGCCACTTCGCGTAGCAATCATCGAAGAAGATTGCATCAGGGCCGCTATTCTCCTTGACGGACTACGTGATGCCGGAGTGGCAGACGTGGAAGTCATCGATACGATGACTCACATGCTTCGCCGGCTGAGCATCGTCGACCCGGATGTGATCATCATCGGGATCGAAAATCCTAGTCGTGATGTGCTCGAGCAAATGTTTCAGGTTTCCAAACTCGTTTCCCGTCCGGTGGCAATGTTCGTCGACCGTTCCGACGACGGCATGATCCAGGCTGCGGTCGAAGCGGGTGTATCCGCCTATGTCGTTGACGGATTACGCAAGGAGCGGGTGAAGGCCATCGTAGATATAGCGATCAGCCGGTTCAATGCATTCGACCGTCTGCAGCGCGAGCTGACGGCTGCGCGCAACGAGCTGGCATCCCGCAAGATGATTGAGCGCGCCAAGGGAATTCTCATGAGAACTCGGCAACTTTCGGAGGAGGAGGCCTATGCCCTTCTTAGGCAAACGGCCATGAACGAAAAAAAGAAGCTTGTCGATATTGCGCAGAGCGTTGTCACGACAGCTTCTCTTCTGGAGAAGTAAACGCGTGTGGGAATCGCATTCATCCGGAGACCATCCGGTAACCCAGACTGAGCCAACGGACGTAACGCCCACCGGAAAGACAGCCCGGCGATCGCCGGAGCGGCTGGTACGCGCCGGATTCATCCCGCTCCTCGACATGGCGGTGCTTGTTGCGGCGGAGGAACAGGGTTTTGCCCGACGCGAGGGCATTCGTCTGCAACTCGTGAAGGAGGTGTCATGGTCGAATATCCGCGACCGGCTGGCCTTCCGACAGTTCGATGTCGCTCACATGCTGAGCCCGATGCCAGTTGCTTCCCAGCTGGGTCTCGGCTCGCATCCGTACCGTTGCTTTACCCCCTTTGCCCTTGGACGAGGAGGCAACAGCATAACGCTCTCGCTTGAGCTGTATCGTGAGATGCAGGCCGTTGTTGGCCTCGATGGGTCGGAGCATGCACTGGCAAACGCCCTCGCACTGAAGTCCGTCATCAAGCTGAGGAAGAACCAGGGGCGTAAGCCCCTCGTATTCGCCGTGACCTACCCCTTCTCGTCGCACAATTACGAGTTCCGCTTCTGGCTTGCGGCGGGCGGCATCGACCCGGACAACGACGTTATGATGACCGTGGTCCCTCCGCCGCTCACGGCGGATGCGATGGCGGCCCAAACCATCGACGGATTCTGCGTCAATGCTCCTTGGAACATCATCGCCGTGGAGAAGGGTGTGGGCCGAATTGTTGCCACGAAGGCCGACATATGGCCATCCGCTCCGGAGAAGGTATTGGGTATCAGTCCAGACTGGGCAGAGAAGAATCCGGAGACCCTGTCGCGGCTGATCGTGGCACTGGATGCCGCAGCCCGCTGGTGCGACGATCCTGACAATCATGGTCATTTGGCCGAGATGCTGGGCAGTCCGGCTTATGTCGGCGTTTCAACTGATATGATCTTGCGGCTTCTCAAGGGAGATCTCACCGTCGATCCTTGCGGCAGGATCCGATCAATCGAGAAATACTTGATATTCCACGGGCAGGCCGCGAACTTTCCCTGGATCAGTCAGGCTCGGTGGATCTACAGTCAAATGGTCCGCTGGGGGCAGGTCGCCTACGACGATGTCAGCTTGTCCGAGGTTGAAGGTGCCTATCGCCCGGATATCTATCGTCGCGTGCTCGCAGGCTCGACAACGGCTGTTCCCGCCATGGACAGCAAAATCGAAGGTGTTGCTTCAAGTTCGACTGTCGTTTCAGCTGCAGGCGAGAACATAGCCGCGGATGCGTTCATTGATAGGCGTGCTTTCGACCCGGGCAATATTCCAGACTACGTGAGCGGATTCGGGATCCGCAGGACTTAGGCTGCGCTGGTGGCGAAATATGCAGTCGAGCACAGACATTAGGCGCAGCGTGCACAAACAATCTACTTGAGCGATCTCTGCGCAATGCTAACCTTCTCCCGAGGCTTGGTCAGACAATGAAGTCTTAGCCCGCCTTGATCAACAGCGTCGATCAACGATGATCGACGGCGCGTGCCTTTCAGAAGGCATTTTTTCGACAACGACGTCGTATGATAGACTGCAGTACCGTAACGGCGGTATGCGGTTCATCACGCGGCGTTCTTCGCGTTCAGGCAAGGTCCTTGTGACCGGTGTGGACGACCTGTTTCGGTATCGACGTCCGGAGGTCAGTGATGCAGCAGCCGTTCAGAAAGCCGTCCGAAGCTGAGCCCGGACGCATGGGACGCCTTTCCAAGCTGCCGGTGTTCTTCGACCTGCGCGGCAGACGCGCCGTGATCGTGGGCGGGTCGCCTGGCGCGGCCTGGAAGGCGGAGCTTCTCGCGGCTGCGGGGGCGCATGTCGATGTCTATGCGCTCGAGGTCTGTGCGGAGATGGAGACCCTGCTAGCCCGCGGAGCGGCGGGCGGTCACCTCGCCCTCCACCGAAGAGCGTGGACATCAGGGATCCTGGATCGCGCCGCTCTTGCTGTCGCCGATCTCGAAGGTGAAGGCGAGGCGGAGGACTTCGCTGCGGCAGCGCATGAAGCTGGCGTTCCCGTGAACGTGGTCGACAAGCCTGACTACTGCGATTTCCAGTTTGGCTCAGTGGTTAATCGCTCGCCGGTCGTGATCGGCATCTCGACCGACGGTGCTGCGCCGATCCTGGGTCAGGCCATTCGACGTCGCATTGAAACATTGCTGCACCCTTCCCTGGCCGCCTGGGCTTCGCTGGCCAAGGCGATGCGTGAGCGCATTATGGAGCAACTTCCTCCCGGGTTGTCGCGCCGCGCATTCTGGGAGCGCTTCGCCGATCTGGCGTTTCAGGGACGTCCGCCTGAAACCCTGGGTTCAAGTGTTGAGCAGGTTCTCAGGTATATCGCGTTGCGGCCTGTCGACTCAAAGGGTCGCGTCACTTTGGTAGGAGCGGGGCCTGGCGATGCGGAATTGCTGACTCTCAGAGCCGTGCGGGCTCTCCAGGCCGCCGATGTCATTCTCTTCGACGACTTGGTTTCAGAAGACGTTCTCGAACTCGCCCGCCGTGAAGCAAAGCGCCTCATCGTGGGCAAGCGGGGAGGACGTGCATCCTGTGCGCAGGAGGACATCAACGACCTCATGGCTGGTTTGGCCTTGCAGGGGAAGCATGTGGTTCGCCTGAAGTCCGGCGATCCCATGATCTTCGGCCGGGCCGGGGAGGAGATTGAGCACCTTGAACGGGCTGGCGTCCCCGTGGATGTCGTGCCCGGCATTACGGCCGGGATTGCCCTGGCGTCGGCATTGGGCGTATCCCTCACCCATCGCGATATGGCGCAGTCCGTGCGTTTCGTGACTGGATGCGCGAGAACAGGACGTCTCCCGGATGACCTGGACTGGCCCGGATTGGCTGATATCCATACAACAGCGATCTTCTACATGGCCGGAGGAACGGCGGGGGCGATTGCCACGCGGCTGATGGAACAGGGTGTCTCTCCAAGCACTCCGTCGGTGATGGTATCGAACGTGTCACGGAGCAACGATCGATGGGCAGGGCCTCTCTCTGAACTCGGCGAAGCGAGCGACCGGCGCGATTCCGCGAAGCCTGTCATCATCGGTATCGGGCGCGTCTTCGGCAAGGCTGTACACGTGAGCGCTCGGCACAGTCTTGAGCCTGTACAGCGGCTGCAGGCGGAAGCATAGGCAGGAGGACGAGGCATGCTGCAAGGCCGAAAGATCGCCGTGCCTGAGAGCCGCGAGCTTGATCTGTTCGTACGCATGCTCGAACGATATGGTGCAGTCCCTGTCCGTTGCCCCCTGGTTTCGATCCACGATGTGGACGATGCCGTACCGGTTTATGCGTGGCTCAAGCGGCTCGCCGAGGGGCAGCAAGACAGCCTCATTCTCTATACGGGGGAGGGGCTGGCTCGCCTTCTCGCATTTGCCCGGCGAGGTCGCATGGAGGCGGAGGTGATCTCTGGCCTTCGCCGAACGCGCAAGATCGCTCGCGGGCCAAAGCCTGCGAAAGTTCTGCGCGGCATCGGCCTCAGCCCGGACGTGCTGGCGGGGGAGCCAACCACGGCCGGTTTGGTCGCGACCCTGTGCGGACTTGATCTGAAAGGCAGCTGCGTCGGTGTGCAGCTCTATCCCGGAGGCGAGACCCTGCTGACGGGTTTCCTGGAGGATGCGGGCGCCAAGCCTGATCCTATCCTGTGCTATCGCTATGCCTCGGACGAGGAGGGCGAGCGTGTCGCTCATCTGATCGATGCAATTGTCGCGCAGGACATCGATATGATCGCGTTCACCAGCACGGCGCAGGTGCACCGATTGCAGGAGGTCGCACGGCAGTTCGATAGAACATCGAAGCTCCAATCGGCGATGCAGAGAACCCTGATTGCTGCCGTTGGCCCGGTCACCTCGCGGGCCGTCGAGGAGGCAGGCTGGCCCGTTGCGGCGATGCCTCGGGACAGCTTTCACCTCAAGCCCATGATCGCTGCACTGGGCAAGAGGCTAGCCAGTGACGTCAGCTCTATTCCGTCTGTCTGACGACCCCTGCCAAGGACTGGGCATCCTCATCAAAGGCGTGGGATATCCCAACACCTTCGTGATGTGTGGGGGAGCGAAGCGTCACACTCGGTTCGTCTTCTGCAAGTTTCCGGTCAACTTGCTATTTTAATGGAAAGAGCGGACCACAGGCCCGAGACCTGCTTCTTCGAATGTCGCTTCCCTAAGAGACTCGGATCCGGGAGGCGAGCCAAATACGTGATCACGTCTTAGGGCGGGCTTGGCTCGTCATCGATGACATTGTAGACCGCTGCTGCGGTTTAGCTGATCGATCGATCCATCGGCGCCTGTTCGATATCGGCGGCATGGACACAGGTGAACGCCCGTCCAGACTTGCTGAGACGTCGCGTCGTTCCACCTGCGACATCCAAGAGAGCGTTGCGTCTCAGCCAGTAGGTGCTGGCAAGGCGGAAGATTTGCTCGCGAAGGCCCTATCCACCAAGTGGGTCTATGTGAAGATGATGACTGTAGGAGCAAGCCGCTGATGATATGTTGGTCACGATGCTTAAATTATCTCCTTGAGCAGAAATCAGGCATTTCGTATTTTTCCCAAATACAGCGCGGGTTCCGACAATGAAGTCGACATGCTCCGCTTGATCGTCTGATCAGAGAAGATCAGACAGCTTTGCCTCTCATCTGGCACCGCTTCGACAACGACGTCGCATGAATGGTTTGGATGCTGCGCGAGCGGCATGTGGACACTTCGCGCGGCGACATTGTGCTTGGTTGCGGCGTGAGGAAATGAACGCCTAGGCCCTTTTACTTTCTCAGGGAGACTGGGATGCCCAAGAAGCTCGTCGTTATCGGCAATGGTATGGCCGCCGGCCGTGCTCTGGAAGAGCTGTTCGAGCGAGCTCCTGGAGCCTACGAGGTCACCATCTTCGGCGCCGAGCCGCGCGTGAACTACAACCGCATCATGCTATCGCCCGTTCTTTCCGGCGAGAAGGCTTACGAAGACATCTTGATTCACGACGATGCTTGGTACAAGACGAATGGCATCACCCTCCATCGCGGCAAACAGGTCGTCGAGATTGACCGTGCTGCCAAGCGCGTGATGGCAGCAGACGGGACGACGGCAGAGTACGACCAGCTCCTCGTCGCCACTGGGTCTATCCCTTTCATGGTGCCGATTCCGGGTGCGACCCTTCCAGGAGTTGTCACTTATCGCGATCTCGATGACGTCAACAAGATGCTCGAGGCGGCAGGTAAGGGCGGACACGCTGTTGTCATCGGCGGCGGATTGCTTGGGCTTGAGGCCGCGGCAGGGTTGAAGGCCCAAGGTATGGACGTCACGGTCCTTCACCTGATGCCGACCCTGATGGAGCGTCAGCTTGATCCATCTGCCGGCTATCTTCTGCAGAAGGCCTTCGAGGATCGCGGCATCACGGTTCGCTGCAAGGCCAATACTCATGCAATCCTCGGTGATACGCAGGTGACAGGTGTCCGCCTCGAGGATGGCACGGAGATGCAGGCCGACATCGTTGTCATGGCGGTTGGCATCCGCCCCAATGTGACGCTGGCCAAGGAGGCGGGGCTTAAGACCAACCGCGGTGTGCTCGTTGGCGACGACATGCGCACCAGCGATCCGGACGTATTTTCGGTCGGCGAGTGCGTCGAGCACCGTGGTCACTGCTACGGCCTCGTGGCGCCGCTCTACGAGATGGCCAAGGTAGTCGCCGCGCAGCTCGCGGGCGACGGAACGGCATCTTATGCCGGCTCCGTCACCGCTACCAAGCTAAAGGTAACCGGTATCGACCTGTTCTCGGCAGGCGATTTCAGCGAGGCCAATGATCGACAGGACATCGTTCTGCGCGATGCGGCCCGTGGGATCTACAAGCGCATCGTACTCGAGAACAACCGCATTGTCGGCGCGGTTCTCTACGGCGAGACGGCGGATGGCTCCTGGTTCTTCGACCTTCTGCGCAAGGAGACGGACGTCTCCGAATTTCGTGATACGCTGATTTTCGGGCAATCCTATCCCGGAGGCTCTCCCTTGGATCCTACAGCGGCCGTTGCTGCCTTGCCGGACGATGCAGAGATCTGCGGGTGCAACGGCGTGTGCAAGGGCAGGATCGTTCAGACCATCGCCGACAAGGGTCTGAGCTCCCTGGCGGAGGTGAGGGCGCATACGAAAGCGTCGGCGTCATGCGGCACCTGCACAGGGTTGGTTGAGCAGGTGATGGCCCTGACGCTCGGCGACAGAATCGAGAAGTCGACTGTTGAGCCCATGTGCGGCTGCACTGACCTTGGCCACGACGAGGTGCGCCGTCTTATTCGCGCGGCAGAACTGAAGTCGATCCCGGCTGTCATGCAGGAGCTCGGCTGGAAGACCTCCTGCGGCTGTGCCAAGTGCCGGCCGGCCCTGAATTACTATCTCCTGTGCGACTGGCCTGAGGAGTACGAAGACGATGGCCGCTCCCGCTACATCAACGAGCGCGTTCACGCCAACATTCAGAAGGACGGGACCTATTCAGTCGTCCCGCGCATGTGGGGCGGACTGACCAGTCCGCGGGAATTGCGCGCCATCGCCGATGTGGCAGAGCGGTACAACATTCCAACCGTGAAGATCACGGGCGGTCAGCGGATTGACCTGCTCGGCGTGCGCAAGGAGGACCTGCCGGCGGTTTGGGCCGATCTCAACGATGCGGGAATGGTATCGGGCCACGCCTACGCCAAAGGTCTACGCACGGTGAAGACCTGCGTTGGTACGGAGTGGTGCCGCTTCGGCACGCAGGATTCCACCGGTCTCGGTGTCAAGATCGAGAAGTTCATGTGGGGCTCCTGGACGCCTGCCAAGGTCAAGATGGGCGTGTCGGGCTGCCCCCGCAACTGCGCTGAGGCGACGTGCAAGGACGTGGGCGTGATCTGCGTGGACTCAGGGTTCGAGATCCATTTCGCGGGAGCAGCTGGCCTGCACATCAAGGGCACGCAGGTGCTGTGCAAGGTGCCGGAGGAGGACGAATGCATTGAGGTCATCGCGGCCCTGACTCAGCTGTACCGGGAGCAGGGGCACTATCTCGAGCGCATGTACAAATGGGCCGACCGGGTTGGTGTGGATGCCATCCGCGCGGGCGTGGTCGAGGATCTGGAGAAGCGCCGCGCTCTCTATAAGCGTTTCGTGATCTCGCAGCGCATTGCGCAGATCGATCCATGGGCCGAGCGAGTCTCTGGACGTGATGCACATGAGTTCAATCCCATGGCGAACTTCACCCTGGCGGAGGCGGCGGAATGAGTGAGTGGATCGATGTGGGCGCGGTTGACGATGTACCGGCTTTGGGGTCGCGGGTCGTACAGGCACCCGGCGGAAACATCGCGGTCTTTAAAGCCACGGATGGCACCCTCTTTGCCCTTCGAGATCGCTGTCCTCACAAGGGAGGTCCTCTATCACAAGGCATCGTGCACGATCATTCCGTGACCTGCCCGCTGCATAACTGGGTGATCAGTCTGGCGACCGGTGAGGCACAAGGTGCAGATCGAGGTTGTGCCCACAGGATTCCGCTGCGCGTGGAGGGAGAGCGGATCCTCCTCGCGATCTCCGCTCTCTTGGCACACGTAGCCTGAAGAGCAACAGGGCGGCGAGTATGTGGAGAGGAATGCCTCTCGTGGAAAGCGAGCCGGACCAAATGCCGGCTCATTCGGATCAGTTACCAATGCAGCCCTTCCTAGCGCATCGGCTGCCCCACACGTGAGAAAGGATTTTCGATGGCTTACCTCGCACCTGCCGAATTCGTCACCAAAATGGTCGATGCCGGCGAATCCAAGATCTTCATGTCGGCCCGAGATACAGTGATCCGCGCCTATATGGCAGGTGCCATTCTGGCGCTTGCAGCCGCTTTTGCGGTCACAATCACTGTCCAGACCGGTCAGCCGCTCGTCGGCGCAATTCTGTTCCCTGTGGGCTTCTGCATGCTCTACCTCATGGGCTTCGACCTGCTCACGGGTGTTTTCATGCTCACCCCTCTTGCTCTGATCGACAGGCGGCCGGGTGTGACCATAGGCGGTATTCTGCGCAACTGGAGCCTCGTCTTTGTCGGGAACTTCGCGGGCGCCTTTACGGTCGCGGTCATGATGGCGATCATCTTCACGTTCGGCTTCACCCAGGCACCTGATGCGGTCGGTCAGAAGATCGGTGTCATCGGTGAGGGAAGGACCGTAGGATATGCATCTCATGGGGCGGCAGGCATGCTCACGCTCTTCATCCGCGGCGTACTGTGCAATTGGATGGTAGCGACCGGCGTCGTCGGCGCCATGATCTCGACCTCAGTGTCGGGCAAGGTGATCGCCATGTGGATGCCGATCATGCTGTTCTTCTTCATGGGCTTCGAGCATTCCATCGTGAACATGTTTCTTTTCCCATCAGGACTGCTGCTCGGCGGCAATTTCTCGGTAATGGATTATCTGATCTGGAACGAGATCCCAACCGTCATCGGCAATCTTGTGGGCGGCTTGGCGTTCGTTGGGCTTACGCTCTACTCAACCCATATGCGCACCGGCGCGAAGCGTAGTCGCGATCTCGGGGTCGGCGTGGCTGCTTTCCCTGCCGAGTAACCAAATGGAGATGGGAACCCCGTTCTGAGGCGGGGTTTCCATTGCCGGTATTTTCATGACGCAGCCGCTGACGGTATCGATCGGACAACATTCCGAGAAGGGGCATAAGGAAGCCAATCATGACTTCCACGGCGCCTTGATCCCGACCGGATCCGCTCTCGCCCTCAAGGGCATTGCCGTTGCGATCGCTGACGGCATCAGCACAAGTTCAGTGAGTCACATCGCCGCTGAATCAGCTGTCAAGAGCTTCCTCACTGACTACTACTGCACATCCGATGCCTGGTCCGTCAAAACTGCGGCACGACGAGTGATCAGCGCGACCAATTCATGGCTTCATGCCGAGACCCGGCGCAGCCAATGCTCCGTTGATATGGACAGGGGCTATGTCTGCACCTTCACGGCGATGATCCTGAAATCGTGCCTCGCGCATGTCTTCCATATTGGGGACTGTCGTGTAAGCCGGCTGGCTGGCTGTGTTCTGGAGCCTCTGACCAACGATCACCGCGTCATCGTATCATCTCAGCAGAGCTATCTTTCTCGTGCACTTGGCGCAAAGCCGAGTGTGGAAATCGACTACACCACTGTGCCGTTGCAAGTAGGCGATACCTTCATTCTTTCGAGCGATGGTGTGCACGAGCATGTCAGTGGTGCAGCAGTTGTGGCTGCCATCAAGGCTCATGCGGACGATCTTGACCGAGCGGCCTGCACGATCGTTGACGAGGCGCTGCGGGCAGGTAGCCGTGACAATTTGACGGTTCAGATCGTGCGGATCGAGGCGGTGCCTGATGGGAATGCAGGCGAGTTCATAACTGGCGTCGCGGAGCTGGGGCCGTCGGCCCCGCCGGAGCCAGGCAATCTGCTGGACGGCTACAGGATCGTGCGTGAGCTGCATTCCAGTAGTCGCAGTCACGTCTATCTTGCTTTCGACACGCAGACCCAGAAACCCGTAGCCCTAAAGCTCCCGTCAACTGAGCTTCGGAACGATGCCGATCATCTGAAGCGCTTCATAATGGAGGAGTGGATCGCCCGGCGTATGAACAGTCCTCATGTTCTCAAGGCTCAGGCTCAATCCCGAAAGCGCAGCCGGCTTTATGTCGTGACGGAGTATGTGGAGGGCCGAACATTGGCCCAGTGGATGATCGACCACCCCCACCCGGATCTGGATACCGTTCGCGATATTGCTGAGCAGATCGTCAAGGGATTGCACGCATTCCATCGTCTCGAGATGTTGCATCAAGATCTGCGGCCTCAGAATGTCATGATTGACCAATCTGGGACGGTAAAGATCATCGATTTCGGCTCTGCGCGTGTGGCTGGCGTTGTCGAGGCCGCTCCAGAGGCAATCCATGACGATGTTCTCGGTACGGCGCAGTACGCGGCTCCGGAGTATTTCGCCGGTGAGAGAGGCACTTGGCGTTCTGATCTCTTCTCGTTGGGTGTGATCGTCTACCAGATGCTTACCAGTCGGCTCCCCTATGGAGCCGAGGTGTCAAAGATACGCAGCCCAATGCAGCAGAGAAGACTGCGCTATGTCCCTGCCTCGGAGATCAATCCGGAAGTGCCGGAATGGATGGACCATGCATTGCGCAAGGCCCTGCATCCCAATCCCATGAAGCGATATGATGCGCTTTCAGAATTCACTTTCGACTTGCGTCATCCCAACCCGACTCTCCTGAAGCCGGCACCATTAGCTCAGCGCAATCCTGTTACGTTCTGGAAATGCGTCTCTGGCGCTCTTAGCTTGGCTGTTATTCTTTTGCTATGGCACTTAACTATTATTGCTTAAGGCAAGAATACTCTCTTCGCAGGCTCTTGAAGGGTGATCGAGGTTTCCTCCTAGCACATTGCAGACTTTGCCCGGAGTTCCGCTCCTGAACTGAGTGCAGTCGTTAACCAATGGACCACTCACGCACCTGCTTGTCGCCCATAACCGGACTGGCCAGCTTTTAGGCAAAAACAGAGGCAGGGGTAGAGCCATAAAAGCCCTCTTCGGTGCCCGGCAAACGCTTGTCAGAGAATGGCTGCGGCCGAGTTGGCACAAGAAATCTGGCATTTAAAGATGGAGACCTATAAGGGCGATTTATTTATTTTCGGAGACTTAGATATTAGCGGAGAGGGGGATTCTCTGCAGGTATCAGGAAGATCTTTTCTCTCCAAGGGTTTTTAGCTGCCTTAATCTAGAATTTTTGTGCCAGTCCTTTGTATATCCGTTTGCATTCCTGAACGAAACTCCTCTAAGCTATCCTTACAGGGTTCGTTGCCTGCACTGGACGCCTACATCAGCTTGTCGGCTGGAGCCGCTCGGCGGTTTGTCTTCGTTACTGAATATCGTAGGGTGCAGATAGTAACGTGGCGGGTGCGCTAGCGCACATAGGTGCCGTTCCAACAGGCTGTAGACGTCCTTTTTGTACCATTTGATATAAAAATTTCTGAGCGGTCCTTTGAAAATGTACCAATCGGTATTATACCAGTCGGTACGATTCCGGCGCACTCTCGAGGCCGGGCGGATTTCAAACGAACGGCTCCAACATGACAATCGTTTCCAGAACCCGACTTCTGACCTCTCTCGGCGCTGTGAGTGCGATCTTGAGTGGCGTCGCTCTCTGGCCCGTGCTCGGCAGCACGGCGACCCGGGGCAGCGACACGGGGCCGGCGCCGTCGGCCATGCCTGCCAACGTCGCCGCCATCGACAGTCGCGACGTTTCTCTATGGGAGGAGTTCTCGGGCCGTCTTGAGGCGATCGAGCGGGTTAATCTGCGTCCCCGGATTCCCGGCGCTATCGAGTCGGTCCATTTCCGCGAAGGATCGCTGGTCAGGAAAGGAGATCTTCTCTTCACCATCGATCCCGCACCCTACATCGCCGAGGTTGAGAAGGCGGAGGCCCAGGTCCGCGCGGCAGAGGCCAATCTCGCCTTTGCCCGCGGCGAACTGGAGCGCGGCATGAAAATGACCGCCAACCAGACCATAGCTCAGCGTGACCTCGACACACGATTGAGCAATGTCCGTGAGGCTGAGGCCAACCTGAGCGCCGCTAATGCTGTCGCAAAGGCCGCGCGCCTCAACCTGTCCTACACCGAGGTGCGCGCGCCGATCTCCGGACGGGTGGGAAAAATTGAGGTGACTGCGGGCAATCTCGTCGATGGCGGATCCAGCGCACCGGTCCTGACGACTATCGTCTCGACCAACCCGATCTACGTGAGCTTCGACGCTGATGAGCGCGCGGTACAGCGGGCTATCGAGACATTGCCGGCAGGGCGCAACCGGCGCGATCATCTCGACCGTATTCCGGTCGAAATGCAATCAGGACCGGGGGCCGAGGTTGTGCGTGGCAAGCTGCAGCTCATTGATCATACAGTCAACAGCGCCAGTGGTACGATCCGGATGCGTGCGGTGTTCGACAATGGCGACGACCGCCTGATGCCGGGTCAGTTCGCGCGCATCCGGTTGGGCCAAGCCAAGACAACATCCGCGCTCGTCGTGCCCGAACGCGCCATCGGGGTCGACCAGGACAAGAAATACGTGCTCGTCGTCGATCAGACGTCCAAGGCGAATTACCGCGAGATCAAGCTCGGGGCTTCCGTGGACGGGGGGCGCATCGTCACCAGCGGCCTCAATCCTGGGGAGCGGATTATAGTTGACGGCCTTCAGAAGGTCCGCCCAGGCGCACTAATCGCGCCGCAATCCGACAGGCCCGAGACGTCCGCTGCACTTCGAATGCAGCATTCGTCCGCCTCTGCTGGGAATTGATCGCACACTAAAGGCTTGAGGGCCGCCACTATGAATATCTCTCGCTTCTTCATCGACCGCCCGGTCTTTGCCGGGGTTCTGTCGGTGCTCATCTTCGTGGTTGGATTGCTCGCCTTGCGGGTCCTGCCAATCTCGGAATATCCTGAAGTCGTGCCGCCCCAGGTAGTCGTCCGCGCACAATATCCGGGCGCGAATCCCAAGGTTATCTCCGAGACCGTGGCCGCGCCGATTGAAGAGGCCGTCAACGGCGTTGAGGACATGCTCTACATGAGCAGCCAAGCCACGACCGATGGCGTGTTGACGCTCACCGTGACCTTCGCCCTTGGCACGGATCCCGATAAGGCGCAGCAGCTCGTACAGAATCGGGTCTCGCAGGCCGAGCCCCGGCTGCCTGAGGAAGTGCGCCGTCTGGGGGTTACCACCGTCAAAAGCTCACCGGACCTGATGATGGTGGTTCACCTGCTGTCACCCGATAGCCGCTACGACGTCACGTATCTGCGCAATTACGCGGCGCTCAACGTCAAGGACCGACTCGCCCGGATTCAGGGCGTGGGTCAAGTTCAGTTGTTCGGATCGGGCGACTATTCCATGCGGGTCTGGCTGGATCCTCAGAAGATTGCCGAGCACGGTCTCTCGGCGAGCGACATCGTCGATGAGATCCGCGCTCAGAACGTGCAGGCGGCTGCTGGCGTCGTCGGTGCCTCGCCCGGTCTGCCGGGGATCGATCACCAATTGTCGATCAATGCCCAAGGGCGCCTCCAGGATGAGGAGCAGTTCGGCGAGATCATCGTCAAGACGGGTGAAAACGGGGAGATCACCCGCCTGCGCGACATCGCCCGCATCGAGCTGGGCGCAGCCGACTACGCCCTGAGGTCTCTGCTGAACAATAAGCCGGCAGTCGCCATCCCGATCCTCCAGGCGCCGGGGTCGAACGCCATCGAGATCGCCGATAAGGTTCGCGCCGAGATGGCGGACATCAAGGCCAACATGCCGGAAGGCATCGACTTCCAAATCGTCTACGACACGACCCAGTTCGTGCGCGCCTCGATCGACGCGGTGGTCAATACGCTGCTTGAGGCCGTGCTGCTCGTGGTGCTGGTGGTGATCCTGTTCCTGCAGACCTGGCGGGCCTCCATCATTCCTCTCGCTGCCGTCCCGGTCTCGATCGTCGGCACGTTCGCGGTCCTACAAGCTCTGGGCTTCTCCATCAACGCTCTGAGCTTGTTTGGACTCGTTCTCGCAATCGGCATCGTAGTCGACGATGCGATCGTGGTTGTCGAGAATGTGGAGCGGAACATCGAGAAGGGGCTGAGCCCTCGGCAGGCGACTTACCGAGCGATGCAGGAGGTTTCGGGACCGATCATTGCCATCGCACTGGTGCTGGTGGCAGTCTTTATCCCGCTCGCATTCATCAGCGGCCTGACAGGACAGTTCTACAAGCAGTTCGCCGTTACCATCGCCATCTCGACGGTGATCTCTGCGATCAATTCGCTGACTCTGTCCCCGGCCCTGGCGGCACTTCTTCTTCGCGACCACCATGCGCCAAAGGACCGGATTACCCGGATCATGGACGCGCTGTTCGGCTGGCTGTTCCGCCGCTTCAATACGGTCTTCCATCGGGGGGCAGATGCCTATGGCACTGGCGTGAGGCGGGTGATCGCCGCTAAGTTCTTGATGCTCTTCGTGTATGTGGCTCTACTGGGAGCGACAGGCTTCCTGTTCAAGACTGTGCCCGGCGGCTTCGTTCCGGGGCAGGACAAGCAATACCTGGTTGGCTTCGCCCAGTTGCCGGATGCCGCGACCCTCGACAGAACGGAGAGTGTCATCCGGCAGATGACCGACATCGCACTGAAGCAGCCAGGCGTCGAGCACGCCGTCGCATTCCCTGGCCTGTCGATCAACGGCTTTACCAACAGCTCCAATGCCGGCATCGTATTCCTGACCCTTGCGCCATTCGAGGACCGCCGAGACCCAAGCCTGAGTGCCGGAGCAATCGCAGGTCAACTGAACCAGAAGTTCGCCGCCATCACAGAGGCTGTGACCGCCATCTTTCCTCCTCCGCCGGTGCAGGGGCTGGGTACAATCGGCGGCTTCAAGCTACAGATTGAGGATACGGCCGGCCTCGGCTACGAGGCACTCGATCGGGCGGCAAAGGACTTCCTGGCTAAGGCGGCAGCGGCGCCCGAGCTTGCGGGATTGTTCTCAAGCTATTCGATCAACGTCCCTCAACTGTATGCAGATGTCGACAGAGCCAAGGCGCGCCAGCTCGGAGTTGCTATCTCAGATGTGTTCAGCACGCTTCAGATCTATCTTGGTTCTGTCTACGTGAACGATTTCAACAGGTTTGGACGGACCTACTCTGTACGCGTTCAGGCGGATGCTCCGTTCCGAGCCCGCGCGGAGGATGTCGGCTTTTTGAAGGTGCGCTCAAACTCGGGCGAGATGATTCCGCTGACGGCCCTGTTGAGCATCCGATCGAGCATAGGGCCGGAGCGCGCGATGCGATACAACGGCTTCCTCTCGGCCGACGTCAACGGACAGGCGGCTCCGGGATACTCGTCGGGGCAGGCGCAGGCAGTGGTCGAGCGGATTGCGGCCGAGACCCTACCGAAAGGATTCAGGGCCGAGTGGACCGAGCTGACTTATCAGGAAATTTTGGCAGGAAATTCCGGCATTCTGGTCTTTCCGGTTGCCATTCTGCTCGTCTTCCTGGTCCTTGCGGCGCAATACGAGAGCCTGACGCTGCCGGTAGCAATCATCCTAATCGTGCCGCTGGCGCTGCTTGCGGCCTTGGTCGGCGTGTGGTTGACGGCAGGCGACAACAACGTGTTCACCCAGATCGGACTCATTGTACTGGTCGGCCTGTCGGCTAAGAACGCGATCCTGATCGTGGAGTTCGCCCGTGAGCTCGAGTTTGAGGGGCGCACTCCTGCTGAAGCGGCAATCGAGGCGAGTCGCCTGCGTCTGCGACCAATCCTGATGACCTCGCTTGCCTTCATCATGGGCGTCGTGCCGCTGGTAGTATCGACGGGGGCGGGGGCTGAAATGCGCGCTGCCATGGGTGTGGCTGTGTTCTCGGGCATGATCGGCGTGACGGCATTCGGTCTGTTCTTCACACCGGTCTTCTATGTCCTAGTCCGGCGATTGGTAGGGAATCGCCGCCTTCGACATCAGCCTGATCCGACGGCATCGGATACGGTCACAAATGTGCATCTGGTGAAGGAACTGGTGAGCTGAACGAGTGCGAGGGCGCTGCCTCAGGTAACGCCCTCGATCACTCTTGCCAAACGAATAGGGTGCCTTCCATGATCCGGTTTTGGAAAAGTCTCCGAATTGTGGCCGCTTCCGTACTATCTCTCGTCATAGGCGTTCTCTTGGAAGATGTGAGGGCGGAGGAAGACTACCGCATCACGAACGAGGTGGTTCTGATGGACGTGCGCGTCTCGCTCGCTAAGGGGGGAAATCGGGCGCAGATCATGTTCCAGCTGGAGAATCGGAGCAGTGAACGAATCTCGTTCGGAGGGATAACAGTCGCTGATGCCTGGCGCTGCCGGATCGTAGCATCGCTCGGTAATGGGACGAACACGATCTTGGACACAATCCCTGTGGCCCCAGGTGAGGTCCTCTCAATGGACGGAGAGGGGCTTTGGATCGAGGTTGATGGGCTCGCCGGAGGCCTTCCATCGGATGGAACAATCGAGGCGACAGTGAACCTTGGAACTGCCGTCGTTCCGATCAGCCTGACGGTCGAAGGGTTCAAAGAACATTCGAACTGAGGAATGGGGAGCGGTCCAGGTTTCAGCGCGGCGCAGTTGGCCAACTTCGCATGGCGACATCAACCACCCGTTGGAGTTCCTCGCGCGAAGTGCCCGATGCTGCCCTGACCGCCATCCCAAGGCCGACCGAGACGACATAGCGAGCCCAGTCGGCGGGATCCTCATCGCTGGGGAAGTCGCCGTCGGAGCGTGCCTTCTCCAAACGATCGCGCAGGTTGTTCTCGTTGACCATCCGCCGAGCGATGAGTTCCTCGCGGATGGACTCGCTCGCCTCGCTGCAGGCCACGGCCCCATTGACGCCGAGGCAGCCGGGCGGGCTCATGGGATCGGTCAGGACGTCGACATAGCCGCGCAGGAGCCGCTCGACCGCTGTCCGGGCAGTCGGTGCTTGAAGGGCTTCGTGCGCAAAGCACAGGTGCTGGCGCTCATAGAGATCGAGCGTCCGGCGGAAGAGGTCCTCCTTGTTGCCGAATGCGGCATAGAGGCTTGGGCGCGTGATGCCCATTGCTTCCGTCAGGTCGGAGATGGAAGTGCCCTCGTAGCCTCGACGTCGAAAGACCTGAAGCGCGATGTGCAACGCCTCGTCAGGATCGAATTCACGATGGCGGCCCATGGTTCTCCCATCTGCTGCCGGGACGGGGAATAGATCAGGACGTCGCGGCTACATAAGATACCAATCAGTAAAATAATCATTTTCGCGGGATGTTCAAGTTCTTATCCGGATAAGTTGCAATGGTCCTTCCAAGGGTAGCGGCAGTTTTCTGGGCGGCTGTGATTTCCACAGCCGCCCGTCAAGCTAGCAATGAATTGAGTTTGCTTGAGAGCCTCAAGGGCCCGGAATTGATGCAGTGGACGGCTGCCCCCTAGGGTGAGGTGGCATGGTTGTTTCGAGCAGCCAGCGACACAGGAGCAGCCCATGAGAATGGTCACCACCATTGGTCTGGACATCGCCAAGTCCGTCTCTCAGGCGCGCGGCATCAGCGCCACCGGCGAGGTGCTGATCCGACGCCGGGTCGGGCGAGGGTAGGTGCTCAAGTTCTTTGCGGGCTTGCCGTCTTGCCTGATCGGGATCGAGGCCTGCGCCTCGGCTCATCACCGGTCGCGGGAGCTCCAGAGCCTCGGTTATGAGGTGAAGCTCATGCCGCGGCCTCAACCCGATGGCTTTCTCCTCAAGCAAGCGAGCCGTCACCGGCAAATTTAGACGGTCGTGGGATCGGTGGCCACCATCGGCGCCCGGGCGGCCTCGACCTTAGCGATGAGCGAGCCGCCAACATGCTGAAACGCTTCGACGCGATCTTCAACCCGTCTCTGAGGGATGTCAGCGGGTGGTGGATCAAGCCTCGATTGATCTCGTTCCCGTTGCGGCTCAGCTATGATGCCCTCCTGCCGCCGGCCGGTTTCGCCGGAGTGCTGCCCTTGCCTTGGTTCACGAAGGGAGAGGCGGGGATCGGGTTCTTAGGCTTGTCCTGCTTCGGCTTCTTTGCCTCGCGGTTGCCGCGCTTTTCGCCTCTGGCCATAGGGTATCTCCGTTGTCAGTCGGGATCGGGGAATAATTGGCTCAATTGTGGGGTGACGTGTCGAGGAGATGGTCGAAGTCGTCCAGCACCCGGTCGATCAGCCTGCGCCGACGCAGGTCGGATGCATCCAAGTTCTTTGCGAGCAGACCCAGCAGATAGCGCGCCTTCTCGACTGCCTCCGGCCAGTCGGTTGCGGGTGCTGTCGCAAGCAGATCTTCGAGCTCCGCTTGTCTTGCGTGCAGCGCTGCCTGGTCGTCTTCGACCTCGGAGCGCAGGCGTCGAAGGTCGGTGGCTTTCTGGGCTGCCATGCCACGATGCGCATCAAGATTGGTTGGTTGATCAACCATGGTGAGCCGCCTGCGGGTTGAGAGGCTGAAGCGTTACGAGCGATGTAATCTGGTCCATGCATTCACCTCTGCATTGGTAATCGTCAGGTTCGCTCCCCAAGCAACCGCGCCAGTGTCTTGGCTTGCTGAACACTGCCGCCCATCGGCTCGGGGGGCACGAGGTGCCACGCGTGTGCTCGAAGAGCCCAACCCACATCCGAGAGGCTGCCGAGCGGCTCATGTGGCCAGGCATGCTCGCCTGTTGGCGTGAGGATCATGAACTGTCGTGACGCCTTCCGGCCGACCCGAGCAACGTACAGGGCCTCATCACCCTGACGAAGCACGGCAACAGGATCGTAGATCGGCGATCCGTGAAAGAAGGCGTCTGCGTTGGTCAAATGAGTCACGCCTGTGCCGCGATCTCGCTCTCGCGCACGGCGCGCTCGCCGAAGCCGGACGACTTGACGCGGTATGAGACCTCGCCGGTCTGGTCGGCCGGCATCAGGCGAGTCACCTCGTAGATGCCGCTTGTCGTTGCGCGCTTGTCCGAGAAATTCGGATGGATGATGCGGACCAACTGACGAAGTTTATATTTGTGAGACATTCATCTCTCCTGGAGCCCAACTGCTGTTAGGCAGGGCAGGGTGGATAACCGCTGCCGACTGATTGCGGACGCAAACAAAAAGCCGCCCCACAGGGAAGCGGCTTCAAGACCGAGCGGCACAGGCCTATGTCCTGAGCCAGTCATCAGCGATTACGCCGTTTCGATATTGTTGACAGCGATCTTGCCGGAGCGACGGTCCTCGGCCGTGTCGAAGGAGACCTTTTGGCCTTCAACCAGATTGCGCATGCCGGCGCGCTCAAGGGCAGTGGCATGAACGAAGACGTCCTTGCTGCCATCGTTCGGCTGGATGAAGCCGAAGCCCTTCATATCGTTGTAGAATTTTACTGTGCCCATAATCATGGGGTTAGCCTTTCACAATTGCTGTAGATGCACGTGAGTGAAGACGCGCAAAAGCGCGACCTCAGCTCGATTCGTCGATGTAATGGTAAGAAAGTCCGAACGTGCGCCTGACAGTGTCAAAAGCGAAGCGACCCGATTGTCCGGCCAAAATCCGATAACAACGATATAGGTCTAGACACGGGTAATAACAAGCGCCTTTCATATTTTAATTTGATTTAGGCGAAGCTTGCTCCTGAAGGGCAGAAACTCATTCCTCTGCATGCCTCCGAAGCGAAGGGCTCGGCACACGGCCGAACCGCATGCAGTCTCCCATGGCGGATGCCCTGTTTGCGCATGAGGTTGCGTGCTCGGCGAACGGCGTCGTACGATAGGGAGTGGCCGGGTAGATGCCGCGGGCATTGTCAACTTAGCGGCTTGAGATTGGTCCTCCCTTCCTGGACGGCCAGAGCATAATCCAACGACAGCTTCGTCCACCTCATTTCAGACCTGAAAAGCCTGAGCTAGGGATGTGCGGTGAGCAGCGGAGATGCTTGCAGGACAGCGAAAGAGATTGGCAACCTGATCATGAGCCAAGAGGAAGCGCTGCGCCTGCCCGGCTGACTTGGAGCGCTCCGTGATGCGCTCACGTCGTCGGGTCGGCTCGTGACTGTTCTCCGTCCGGTTGTTCAAGCCTCGATATTGCCGATGTTCGACGCTCGGCACCACTGTTCTTTTCGCGATGGCGCAGCTGACTGGTTCATCGGTGATCATCACGTATGGAGTGACGCCTTGCTTCTTGAGCCGCGTCCGCAGCAGACGATTAGCTGCCTTGCGTTCCGAAGCCGCGATGGTTGAAGTAACGCATGTCGGTGCCGAAGATCCCACCGGTCTCGATTGCGGCCGGGATCACTGGGATCGAGAGCGATGGATGGGACCGCCTCGCAGGTCCTTCGGCGCGGGAATGACGACGCCACGCGCTGGTGAGTCGGCTATGATGATGCTCCAGCTACTTTCGGCCTCAGAGGACGGAGATCATTCCGCCGTCGACATAGATGATCTGTCCGCTGACATAGTCGGAGGCCGCCGAGGCGAGGTACACACAGGTGCCCGCCAGCTCGTCCGGGCGACCCCACCGCCTCGCAGGCGTGCGCCCCTTCACCCAGGCATCGAAGGTCGGGTTGTCGATCAAGGCTTGGTTCATGTCAGTCAGCATGTAGCCCGGACCGATGGCGTTGGCTTGAATGCCGAGTTCTGACCACTCAGCCGCCATGGCCTTGGTAAGCATCTTGATGCCGCCCTTTGCCACCGTATAGGGAGCCACGGTCGCACGCGCGAGTTCGCTTGTCAGCGATCCGATGTTGATGATCTTGCCGTACCCGCGCTGAGCCATACGGCGCGCTGCCTCGCGACCGATGATAAAGGCGCTGGTCAGGTTCGTGTCGACGACACGCCTCCAGTCTGCGGTGTCGAGCTCGAGCATCGGCCTGCGGAACTGGATGCCGGCGTTGTTGACGAGGATGTCAATCGCGGTGCCCTGCCCGTCGAGGACATCGAAGGCTTCAAAAATCGCCTTCTCGTCGGTAACGTCAAAGCGCGAGGCTCGCACAGTATACCCCGCCGATTCCATCTCAGCCACGGCCTTCGCCAATCTTTCCTCGTCGGAGCCGTTCAGCACGATCGCGGCACCTGCAGCCGCCAATCCCTCGGCCATTGCGCGGCCAAGACCGCGCGAGGATCCTGTCACGAGGGCCGTCTTGCCTGATAGATCAAAGAGTTTTGTCACGATTACCTTCCTTCAAAAGCTTCTTTAGCGGAATTAGAGTGGATCGAGCCCTGGAGCATCTAACGGCAGAGCGCAGCTCCGGCCCCGGCTCGACCCCATGGCGCTCGTCGACCTTGCGGAATGTGTGGGACAGCGCCGGCTGACTGAGGTTCAGCTGCTCGGCGGCCGCGGTCACGTTCCCGGCGCGGCTCACTTCCCGGAGAATGGCGAGGTGTTGGTGGTTCAGCATCCACGACTTCTGCTCATCGATGAACGGCATCATGCCATTATTCGCCATGAGTTGAACTTGCTAATATCAGTCCGATGGCACTACGCACATTGACGTGAAAAAGGCGATCTCAGCACTCCAGTGATGCTACTTCCGTGCTGCGACAAGAGTTTGGGCGCTCAGCCTGAGACCCTCGTTAGCTTTAGGTAGCTAACGTAAGACTCCGGCTCTCAGACGCTGTCTGGCTTCAGGGCACGCGTGAGCTCTGATCGCAGACGCAGCTCGGCGAAGCAAGTGCTTCTCAGCTAATCAAAATGGGAAGGGGAGGGATGGTCCCAAACTCATCTCACATTGACGCTTGACGTGAGAGTCCAAGGTCACAGAATCTTAGGTTGGATGCCCAGGGCTGCTCGAAAAGCCTGGGTCTCACACCAAAATGCCCAGCGACGATACCCACAATCCGCAGCCTTCATTGGCGGAGCAGTTCAGATCCTGGCCGCGTAGGGCCTTACATGTGGAATAGCGTTCTTCCTACCCTGGAACACAAAGTCGCGACGGAACCGCCCATGACCTCCGTGAAACGTGTACTATTTATAGTGGGCCCCTGGCTGACGAGCCGTCAACAGCAAACAGCTTGGCCTCTGATCGAGTTGCGAGTGCTTTCCTCTGTCTCGGGAGAGTGGAGCCGCGGTTCGAGTCCTTCCATGTGTCGTCGCCTTTGTCTCAGATGTTTCTGCCAGTTCACTCTCTAGCCAGGACCATGCAGTCGAGGACTGCACCATAGTGGCAGACCGCCGCGATAAGGACAAAGGCGTGCCAGATAGCGTTGTGGAAGCGCAGGCTCTCCCAGACGTGAAATACCACCCCAGTGGTGTAGAGCACCCCACCGGAAACCAGGAGCCCGAGGGTTGAATTGGGAAGCATGCCGAACATGGACTCGTAAGCCATAATACCGCTCCAGCCCAAAAGCAGGTAGAGCACGATCGAGAGCCTGTCGAAGCGTCCTGGGAAACTCAGCTTGAGAGCGATTCCCAGTAGGGATGTCAACCATACGCCTGCCAGGAGAACGACAGATTCCAGGCTTGCCTTCATCTGGCTGATGAACGGCGTGTAGGTGCCCGCAATCAGGAGGTAGATCGCGGAGTGGTCAAAGCGGCGTAGAACCCATTTGACCGGAGAAACGGGCCAGAGGTTGTAGGCTGCCGAGACAACGAGCACAGCCAGCAGGCCGCCTGCATAGATTGCAACCGACATCATCTCCCAGGCACCTACCGTCGGTGCAGCCAAAACCAGTAGGAGGGGGACGCCAACGACACCGACGACGATGCCAAGGCCGTGAACAACTCCATCAGCCAGGATCTCGTGCCGGTCATATTTCCACTTGATCATCGTTCCTCGCTTGGACACCCGCCGGCCTAAGCTTGGCTTCCGGAAAGGAAACCTCCGACCTGACGTCGGGTTCCTCGAGGCTGCCCAGGCCGCGACCTTTCGCCCACCAGGGATCTCCACGACTTCGACAATTTCACAATTATATTGCATCGCCCTTGAATGTGCGCCAAGCGACTGGTGACCGCTAGGGCCGAACTTGTGGCAGCGGCATGCTCCAACACGCAACAGCTCAAGACCTACGTGCTTCCGGAGATCGTTCTGTGCGGCGAGCAGGGACAGGGTTGCGAGGATTGGAGCAGTCCGCCCAAGCTGCCATCGTGAAATTCATCATGGCGAAAACGGCGTTGCACTGAATCAGAACCTAGAGGCTTCTGCATGGCGGAAAAAGGAACCAAGAAGAGGCCTAAGACGCGAGCCGCTTGAAGCTACGAAGATAAAGCTTGCGGCAGGGAGATTTGGGCAACTGAGCGAGGGACTTCCTATCGTCTCGCAAACGGATATAGCATATGGGCAGACTTCAAGCCTGGGCAGTTTGAACGGGCGCAGAACGCCCTAAAATATCTCTACATGAACCACTGTAAGGGTGCTCAGAACAAGGCATTCTGATCATTCCGCTAAAGGGACGTCCTGAGCGAACTTCAGCTCAGGATAGGAAGTGACAAGAGACTCGCCGTCGCTACTACCGTATGTACGCTTTGCTCAATATTTAGAGGCTTGCACAACGGTATTGGGAAAGAGCTTGGGGCTTGTGTGACAAGCTTCAATCTCAATTGTGCCTCTGCCCTGGAGCTCTGCCCATCGGGTTTTGTGTTTTCCTCTGAAGATCCATTACTTGAAGTCGTCAGCGATCCCGCTTGGAATGAAGGCTACAGCATGAATAGGGGGATAGGATCAAGGCCATCTGTGTCATCAATGAATGCCTCAATTCGGGGCTGGAGATGAAGCTTTGACGGCCTGTTGTAGTTGCTGATGCAATCTTTCAAGATTGAGAAGTAGAAGCTTCTGAAGGTGTCGAAGAGATCAGAGGCCATATTGTCGATTGCAGTGCCTCTCGATGGTCCTACATACCCCTTCAATTGCCGTGAGTCCTATGGGTTGAAGGTAATGGTAATGTGGACGACACGTGATCCCGGATCGTTCTTGATCTTGGTTTCCATCTCTTTGATCAGAGTTTCTTGAAAGGGCAAAGGCCGCATCGTTGAGCCTAGAGCCCATGCTGACGCCCATCAGCAACCAGGCCAGGAAGTTACGGGAAGGCTGTGGGCCAGCGCCAGCCCCGATCCCAAAAGGACGGAGCTGCCAATGAGGACAGGGTGGCCACCTTTGGCATCGATGGTGCGCCCAACCCATGGCGCGACCAGGCCCGACGCGAGCAGGTCACAGACAGGCCACCGACGACCCAGCCCAGGGACTAGCCCGTGTCGGCGGCAATCGGCTTGGCGAGTGCCGCGGGCAGGTAGTAGGACGATCCTCAGGCGAGGATCTGCGTGACTCCGAGGGTGGAGATGACCACCCTCGGGCCTGGTTTCGGAGTGGCGGGATTGTCCACCACGGCCTCGGTTGCGGAATCTGACACCTGCGGATCTCAGCAGCAGCCGGCCGGCTCGGCAACCTTATCCAGCGCCTGGGTCGGGCCGCAGCCGCAGCCGGACCTACCTTCAGCCTTGGCCTCGGCATCCGCGACGCAGCAGGCTCCGACCTGCGTCGGAGCGGGACCTCCGCAGCAGCTGGACGAGGCGGCCGCGCTGTCCTGCAGGGAGTTGGTCGAGCAAACTCCTGTGTCCGGCAGGACGAGGTGGATGTCGTCCGCTGCCGCGAGGTCGCCTGCGATGGCCGCCACCACGGACCGGACCTGCTCGTAGCCCGTCAGCATCAGGAAGGTCGGGGCGCGCCCGTAGCTCTTGATGCCGACCGTGTAGAAGCCGGGCTCCGGATGGGCGAGCTCGCGGTGGCCGTGCGGCGGCACCGATCCGCACGAGTGCAGGTTCGGGTCGATCAGCGGCCCGAGCGCCTTCGAACTCTCCAGCCACGGATCGAGATCGAGCCGGAGCTCGCGGGTCAGGTTCAGGTCGGGGCGCTGGCCGGTCGACACGACGATTCGATCGACGGGTCCGAGCTCGCGGATGCCCTGTGCCGTCTCACCCTCGACCATGACCTGGTCGCCGGCGGCCTTCACCCGGGTTGCGGAGAAGCCGGAGACCAGGGTGACCCGTCCGCTGTCCACAAGCGCCTTGAGGCTGGACCCAAGCTCGCCGCGGGCCGGGAGCTGGTCGGCTCGGCCGCCACCATACACCCGCATCAGGTTTTCGCCGCGGGTCGCCCAGACGATGGAGGTCGTGGGATCCTGCTCCGCCAGGCGGGTCAGGTCGATAAGCACGTTGGCGGCGGAGTGGCCGGCGCCGACGACCAAGGTCGTCCTGCCCTCATAGGCAGCGCGGTCGCGTCCGAGCACGTCCGGAATGCCGTAGGCGATGCGGTCCGCGTTCTCGGCCTCGCCCTCGGCCAGGATGCCACCCGCGCCAAGCGGATTCGGGGCCGTCCACGTGCCGGAAGCGTCGATCACTGCCCGCGCCAGGTCTCGCCGGATCGTACCGTTGCCGTCGGATACGGCGAGGACGAAGGGCTTGGTCTCACGCCCCTTGCTGAGCACCTTGTCAGCGCCCCACCGGGTGATCGCCTTCACCGTGGCATTGGTCTCGATCACCGCTGCCATCTCCGGCGTCGCGGCAAGCGGCTTGAGGTAGGCCTCGTAGAGGTCCGATCCCGTGGGCATGGCCTTCCCGGGCGGTTGCTGCCAGCCATGGGACTGGAGCAGGGCGCGCGCCGCCGCGTCAGTGTTGTACTCCCACGGTGAGAAGAGACGAACATGACCCCAGTCGCGGACGTTGGCGGCGACGGTCGCGCCCGCTTCGTAGACCTTCACGGGCAGGCCGCGCTGGATCAGGTGGGCGGCGGCGGCCAAGCCGACGGGGCCCGCGCCGATGACGGCTACGGGAAGGGCATCAGACGAGGTCATGGCAGGGCTCCTTGGTCAGCAGCAGGAGGCGGGTCGGGGAGCGAAGCCGTCTCGCACGCGCTCGATGAAGACGCGGCTGTGGCAGCAGAGGAGCTTGAGCATCCGCGAGGGATCGCGGTGGCGGGGCTGGGCCAAGGCGGAGAGGACGTCGGACCGCTCAAGCCCGATGTCGCGCAGGAGGTGATCGTCGAGCTCGCCGAGGGCGACGACCTGCTGGCGGTTCCGAGCTGCGCGGGCGAGATGGAGAAGGAAGGTAAGGAAGCCAGGCATCTGCGTATCCTTTCATATTTCCGGTATCATAGAAATACCGGGCAAAAATAAATCAGGCGGCGTTCTCCGCCTGGACTCCGCACCCTGCGTCGGCGCAGCACTCGTCGGCTAGGAAGCCGATGAGGCCGTTCATTGCCGGGTAGTTGGCCCGGCAGATCAGGGTGGTAGCCTGCCGCTCCTGCGTCACCAGCCCGGTCAACAGAAGCCGCTGGAGGTGATGCGAGAGTGTCGATCCCGGAATGCCGAGGCGCTCCTGGATCTGGCCAACCGGTAGGCCCGCCTCTCCAGCCCGCACCAGGGTGCGATAGACCTGGAGCCGGGTGGTGTTTCCAAGAGCTTCGAGTTGCTTGGCTGCTTGTTCGATGTTCATGGAAATATCGTGAACCTGCTTGGGGCAGTTGTCAAGCGATATTTCTAAAATTATCGAAATTGCGTCTTGGGCCGGGTTTCGTGATGATGCCTTATGAAATCCGATCCCGATCCGCTGATCGTCCACCGGTGCATGCCCGCAGCCTTTGTCGGAGGCACCGTCATCGATACGCTCGGTCGACTCATCGGCCTCGGCAGGGCTGAGTTCCGGTTGCCGCTCCTGATTGGCCTGTTCCGCTTCGCAGCGCTGGACGCGGTGATCCTGAACAAGGCCACGAGTCCCGTCATGGTCGCCTCCGCGCTGCCGTTCCGGGCCGGAACGGTGCCCTTTGGATTGATCGCAGCCCACTGGCCTATCGGGCTCAACCTCCTGGCCGGGAGTCTTCTGGGTGCCTGGGTCGGAGCCGGGGAGCGATCCGCCTGAAGTCGGAGACCCTCTACCGGGTGATCGCTATCCTTCTGGTCGTCATCGCGGGAGTGCTGGTGTTCGGCCACGACCCGAGCGCTGGCCGGCCCCTGCTGGTCGGGACGGCGCAACTCGTCGTTGGCATCATCGCCGCGTTCGTAATCGGCATCGTCGCCTCCCTGCTCGGCGTGGCCGGAGGCGAACTCCTGATTCCGATCCTGGTGCCGTTGTTCGGGGCCGACATCAAGCTGGCCGGAAGCCTGTCCCTGGCGGTCAGCCTGCCGACCATGCTCGTGGGCTTCACCCGCTACAGTCGGGACTGGAACTTTTCCGTTCTCGGCCGTAACCGCGCCTTCCTGCTCCTCATGGCCGCGGGTTCGGTTGCCGGAGCGTTCATCGGAGGCCTCCTGCTCGGCATCGTTCCCGATGCCGTCCTGCTACCGACCCTGGCCGCAATCCTGCTGGTTTCAGCGGTCAAAGTGTGGCGTCACGGGTGAAAGGGCTCACTCGCCCGCCGGCACCTTCCGTCCGGAGAGAGCGGACCGCCTGATGCCCCGCTCGTACCAGCCCTGGCTGCGGTTCACGATCCAAACGACCGAGAGCATCACGGGCACCTCAATCAGGACGCCGACGACGATCGCCAGCGCCGCGCCGGAGTTGAACCCGAACAGACTGATGGCGGCTGCGACGGCAAGCTCGAAGAAGTTGCTGGCGCCAATCAGGGCCGAGGGACCGGCGACGCAGTGCTGCTCGCCCGCGATCCGGTTGAGCAGGTAGGCCAGCCCCGAGTTGAGATAGACCTGAATCAGGATCGGCACGGCTAACATGGCGATGACGAGAGGCTGGGCCAGGATCTGCTCACCCTGGAAGCCGAACAACAGGACAAGTGTGGCGAGCAGCGACACCAGAGAAAGCGGTTGCAGGACCAGCAGCAGACCGGTGAGAGCAGCCTCGCCACCCAGCGCAATCAGGCGGGAACGCAGGAATTGGGCGAGGATCACGGGGATGACGATGTAGAGCACGACCGAGAGCAGGAGCGTGTCCCACGGCACCGCGATAGCGGATAGGCCGAGCAGCAGAGCCACGATGGGTGCGAAGGCCACCACCATGATGACGTCGTTGAGCGCTACCTGGCTCAGGGTGAAGTGCGGCTCACCCTTGGTCAGGTGGCTCCAGACAAACACCATCGCCGTACAGGGCGCGGCGGCTAGGATGATCAGGCCGGCGATATAGGAGTTGATCTGGTCCGCGGGCAGGTAGGGCCTGAACACGTACCCGACGAAGAGCCAGCTGAGCGCCGCCATCGAGAACGGCTTCACCGCCCAGTTGATGAACAGGGTCACGCCGATGCCGCGCCAGTGCTCGCGCACCCGCCCGAGCGAGGCGAAGTCGATCTTGATCAGCATCGGGATGACCATAAGCCAGATCAGGGCCGCGACGGGCAGGTTCACCTTGGCGACCTCAAGGGCGCCGATGGCCTGGAAGAAGCCGGGGAAGACATGGCCGAGGACGATGCCAGCGACGATGCACAGGGCGACCCAGAGGGTCAGGTAGCGTTCGAAGATGGACATGGGGAAGGTCTCAGGCCGGGTGACGGTCGAAAGGGACCACGGTGCCAGAGGTCGCGCCCTCGAGGCGTCCGATCTCCTTCAGGTGATTGGCGAGGGCGGCTTGGTCGAGGCTCACCATGGGCAGGGCAAGGAAGGCGGATATCCGGTTCTTCAGGTATTTGAAGGCCTGGACGAAGGCACGTTCCCTCTCGATGTCGCTGCCCTCGACGGCGGCGGGATCCTCGATGCCCCAGTGGGCCGTGGCCGGATGGCCGATCCAGACCGGGCAGGCCTCGCCCGCGGTGCTGTCGCATACCGTGAAGATGAAGTCCATCTGCGGCGCCCCGGGTCCGGAGAACTCGTCCCAGCTCTTGGAGCGGAAGCCGTCGGCGGGGTAGCCGAAGCTGTCGAGCACCTTCAGGGCGAACGGGTTGACCGTGCCCTTGGGCTGGCTGCCGGCCGAGAAGGCGTTGAAGCGGCCGGCTCCGTCCTTGCGCAGGATGCCCTCGGCCAGGACCGAGCGGGCAGTGTTTCCGGTGCAGAGGAACAGGACGCTGTAGGGGCGGTCAGCCATCGGCGGTCTCCTTGGGAGGGCAGCACGGGGTCAGGACGTCGAGAATGGGTGTGCACACGTCGGGGTGGCCGCCGCAGCAGTCCTGGAGCAGGAAGGTCGCGACCTCCCGGAAGCGGGCGAGGTCGGCGCGGTAGATAATCGAGCGGCTCCGGCGCTCGGAACGCACCAGACCCGCACGCGAGAGGATCCCCAGATGCGACGACATTGTGTTGTGCGGGATGCCTAGCTCACGGGCGATGTCGCCCGCCGGCAGCCCTTCCGGCTCGTGCTTCACCAGCAGGCGGAACACGTGGAGGCGGGTCGACTGGGCGAGGGCCGCAAGGGCCAGGATAGCGCTCTTTGATTCCATATGTCGAGACTTATAGACATATTCGGAGACAGGTCAAGTGCAGGCCTGGAGGGCACGCGGTCGTGAGGTCACTCATGTTTGGCGGCTGCGCAACTCAGGTCTTGGGGTGTCGGCACCCCGCAAGCCGTCGGGTTCGGCGAGCCTATACCGACGGCGATCAGTTCGGCCTGGGTATCTCCGGAGCCGGGGACGGAGGAGTTGCGGGGACGTCCTGCGGCAGCCCGGGCATGCCCTGCATAACGCCCGGCTGTTGCGGCTGAGGCTGCATCATGGCCATGTTCCGGCAGCAGGGGCACATGCCACCTGCGGACAGGCCCGGCTGTGCAGGCTGGGTCATCTGGCCTGGTTGCTGGGTTTGGGCGGTTGCCGTCTGCGCCCCGCACATCATCGGACTGGCCGTTGCGGTCGAACCCTGCTGCAACGGCGATGGCCAAGGTGAGTTTTCCCATAGCGTGTTCCTCTGGAACTGACCTGGGGAGGTTCGTGCCGTTTGCGGGCCTCGGCAACTCGCAATGTGGTGAGCGATCACGTCTCGGGGTGATGAGGCACCGGTCAGACGGTGCGCGCACCTTCGTAGCGGGCGAAGGTCGTCCGGCCCGACGGCCCGAACAGCACGACCTCGTAGCTGTCCGGCGCCATGCCCTCCATCTCCATGCCTGGCGAGTCCATCGGCATTCCGGCAACGGCAAGACCCTTGCCCGCCGGCTTCTCGGCGAGCAGGCGCTTGATGGCGTCGGCTGGCACGTGCCCCTCGATGACGTAGCCACCGATCTCGGCGGTGTGGCAGGAAGCGAGGTCCTCGGGCACGCCGAGGCGCACCTTCACGCGGTTGATCTCCGACGTCTCGACTACGTCCGCGGAGAAGCCCGCCTGGCGCAGGTGGTCGACCCAGCCGGTGCAGGAGCCGCAGGTCGGATCCTTGCTGACCACGATCCTGGGAAGGTCCTGGGCCTGCAAGGGGCGGGAATGCGCGAGCAGGGCAGCGCCGCAAGGCCGGTGACGAGGCTGCGCCGGGTCATGTGCATGGCGTTCATCGGTTCATCTTTCCGGCAGCCGATCAGGCCGCCTCGCGCTGCGGGTGGTCGGGGCAAGCATGGACCTCGACGGTCACGTGGGACAGGCCCTCGATGCCGGCCAGCCGCTGCTTGTAGATGTCCGGCGACCGAGGGGCGTCCGACACGACGGAGACGATCAGGCCGGCATGACCAGGGCCGAGGCGCCAGAGGTGGAGATCCGTCACGCGGTCCTCCCCGACCTCGATCCGCTCGCGGACCAACCGTGCAAGTCTCTGGTCGGGGACCGTATCCAGGAGGGTGGCTCCGGCCGTGCGGATCAGCCCCCATGACCACTGCGCGATGACGAGAGCGCCCGCCACGCCCATCAGGGGATCGAGCCAGCTCCATCCAGGAGGGTGGCTCCGGCCGTGCGGATCAGCCCCCATGACCACTGCGCGATGACGAGAGCGCCCGCCACGCCCATCAGGGGATCGAGCCAGCTCCAGGCATAGAAGCGGCCGGCAAGCAGCGCCACGATAGCGAGGACGGAGGTCAGGGCGTCGGCGAGAACGTGCAGATAGGCGGCACGGATGTTCGTGTCGCCTCCGTGATGGTCGCCGTGCCCGTGATGATGCTGGCCCCCGTGATCATGGTTGTGCTCGTGCCCATGGGCATGATGATGTCCGTGATCATGGTAATGATGCCCGTGATGGTCACCGGCCAGCAGCCAGGCGCTGGCGAGGTTCACGGCAAGCCCGATCACCGCCACCACCGTGGCTTCGCCGAATTGGATCGAAACCGGGTTCATCAGGCGCATGAGGCTCTCGTAGCCGATCAGCAGGGCGATCAGGGCCAGGATGATCGCGCTGGAGAATGCCGCGAGTTCGCCGACCTTGCCGGTTCCGAACGAGAAGCGGGGATCGTGGGCGTGCCTGCGGGCGAAGCGGTAGGCCAGCGCCGCGATGGCGAGCGCCGCGGCATGGGTTGACATGTGCCAGCCGTCCGCCACCAGCGCCATGGACCCGAAGATCGTCCCGGCGACGATCTCCGCAACCATCATGACCGCCGTCAGGCCGACCACCAGCCAGGTGCGCCGCTCGTGCCGGTCGTGGTCCTCTCCGAGGAAGACGTGGTCGTGCTGCCAGTGGTTCAGGGTATGACTGTGCATCGGATAGCTTTCGTTGCTCGTGCCGTACATGGGCGGTGCAAGGGACGCCGGGAAGCGGCACATGGCCACTCCAGGCCAGGGACGGGCAAAAGGCCGCTGCCCGCCTGCCATGAACGCTACTTGCCGTTCTTCTTCAGCCAGTCCTCCATCTCGGCGATCTCCTTCTCCTGATCGTCGATGATCTCCTGGGCCATCCGCCTCGTCTCGGGATCCTTGGCGTGCTTCAGGGCAACCTTCGCCATCTCGACGGCGCCCTGGTGGTGCGGAATCATGTGCGTGCGGAAGTCCACGTCCGGGTTGCCAGTGTAGGGCACGCTCACGTTGTGCATCATCTTCATGTCCGCCGCCTTGAAGTCCTTGGTCGAGGCCGGATCGTTCGGCGACGGCATCATCTTCTGCATCGCCGCCGGGTCCATGTGGCCCATGGGCACGGCGCCGGACGTCGGCATGCTGCCGTGACCCTGGTGCGAGGTCTGCGCGTACGCCACGCCGGCAACGGCGGTGATCGCGAGAGCGGCGATGGTCTTGGTGATCGTCTTCATCGTTTTCTCCTTGTTGTCGGAAAAGGTCAGTTGTTGACGAAGCGGGCCTGGACGGAGTGCCCGTCGGCCATGGTGGCCGAGACGACCACGCGGGCGCCCGAGCCGAGCGGCTGGGGCAAGGTGCCGACGAGCCTGTTGGGCTCGGCCGGCTGGAGCGGGACGGTCGCCGTCTTGCCGCCATCCTGCACGATGGCGCGGGCGTTCTTCGTGCCCGCGGATGCGAGCGGCTTGTCGTCCGCCTCGGTGAGGAACAGGACGAGCTCGGAGCCCTTGGCGACCAACTCGACGTGGTGGCCGGCGCTGTCGACGACTGGGCCGCCGTTCGGGCCTTTAGCCATCTCGTGGGCGGTTGCTCCCAGGGGAGCGGTTGCGATGGCAAGCGCGAGGATGAGATGCTTCATGGTTTTCTCCGTGTGTCGTGGATCAGAAGGCTTCCGCCGGGGTGAGGCCGCCGGCGCCGCCCTCGCGGCTGGCCTGGATGCGCTCCAGCGGCTTGCGGCCGAAGGTCAGGAACAGGACCGGGGTGAGGAAGGTGTCGATCAGTGTCGCCGAGATCAGCCCGCCGAAGATCGTCACCGCTACGGGATGCAGGATCTCGCGCCCGGGCTCGTCCGCTCCGATCAGGAGTGGGATCAGCGCGAGACCGGCGGACAGGGCCGTCATCAGCACCGGCGTCAGCCGCTCCAGGCTGCCGCGGATGACGAGGTCCTTGCCGAACTGCTCGCCCTCGTAGAGCGCGAGGTTGATGTAGTGCGAGACCTTCAGGATGCCGTTGCGGGCCGAGATGCCGGCGAGCGTGATGAAGCCGATCATTGAGGCGACCGAGAGCGGCTGCCCGGCGATGTTGAGCGCGATCACGCTGCCGATGAGCGCCAGCGGGATGTTGCCCATGATGATCAGCGCCAGCGCCGGCGACTGGTAGCGGCTGTAGAGGACGACAAACACCATCGCGAGCGACAGAAGCGAGAGTGCCCCGATCCGGAGCGTGGCCTCCTCCTGCGCCTGGAAGGTGCCCTCCAGGCGGGTGACATAGCCCTGCGGCCACTGCGTCTCCCCGGTGATGCGGCGGATGTCGGCGATGATGGCCACCATGTCGCGCCGGCCGTCGGTGTTGCCGAGCACCGCGATCCGGCGCTGGCCGTTCTCGCGCAGGACCTGGTTCGGCCCGTCCGTCTCCTGGACCGCCGCGATCATGCGCAGCGGCACGTGGCCGGTCGGCGTGGCGATGAGCAGGTCGCCGAGGCCAGTGGTGGAGCGGTCCTGGTCGGACAGGCGCATCACCACGTCGAAGCGGCGGTTGCCCTCGACGATCTGCGAGACCGTGCGCCCGTTCGACATCGTCTCCAGACCTTGCGTCACCGTCGCCGGCGTGAGGCCGTAGAGGGCGGCCTTCTCATAGTCCACGTCGATGCGCAGTTGCGGGATGCGCACCTGCTTCTCGACCTGAAGATCGACGAGGCCCTCGACGCTCGATAGCCGCTCGCGCAGGCCCTCCGCCAGGGTGCGCAGAGTGTCGATGTCCTCGCCGTAGATCTTGAGCGCGATCTCGGCGCGCACGCCCGAGAGCATGTGGTCGAGGCGGTGCGAGATCGGCTGGCCGACGTTGAGCGTCGCGGGCAGGACGGCCAAGCGGGCGCGGATGTCGCCCATCACCTCCTCCTTCGAGCGCTCCGACTGCTTCAGGTCGACGTCGATCTCGGAGGAGTGCACGCCCTCTGCATGCTCGTCGAGCTCGGCTCGCCCCGTGCGGCGTCCGACCGAGATCACCTCCGGCACGTCCTTGATCAGGTTCTCCGCGACCAGCCCGAGCCGATGGCTCTCGGCCAGAGCGATGCCGGGATTGTAGGCGAGGCTGATCGTGAGCGTGCCTTCGTTGAACGGCGGCAGGAAGGCCCGCGGCAGCAGCGTCGCCCCGTAGGCCGCCAGGCCGACGCCCAGCAGGATGGTGGTGAACAGGATCCCGCGGTGCCCGAAGGCCCAGCGCAGCAGAGCTGCGTTCCCGCGCTTGAGGTGCCGGACCACGAAGCTGTCGTGCTCGTGGCCTTTCACCCTCCCCGAAAGCAGGTAGTAGGCCAGCACCGGCGTCACGGTGATCGAGGTGGCGAGCGAGCCCAGGATCGACACGATGTACGCCACGCCCAGCGGGGCGAAGAGGCGTCCTTCGATGCCGGAGAGGGCGAAGAGCGGGATGAACACCAGGATGATGATCATCGTCGCATAGACAATGCCGGACCGTACCTCCTGGGATGCCGCCGCGATCACCTCCAGCACGGGCCGTGGATCGGGAAGCTCCCGGTTCTCCTTGAGCCGGCGCAGGATGTTCTCGACGTCGACCACGGCGTCGTCGACGAGCTCGCCGATGGCGATGGCCAGGCCGCCCAGCGTCATGGTGTTGATGGTGAGCCCGAAGGCGTTGAACACGAGCACGGTCACCAGGATCGAGATCGGGATCGCGGTCAGCGAGATCACGGTCGCCCGCACGTTCATCAGGAACAGGATCAGGATCACGGCAACGACGGCGGCCGCCTCCAGCAGCACCCGCTTCACGTTGTCGACCGAGGTCTCGATGAAGGTCGCCTGCCGGAACTGCAGGTTGGTGGCCGACACACCCTGCGGCAGCGTCTTCTGGATCTCGGCCAGCGCGGCCTCGATCTTGCCGGTGAGGTCGACCGTGTCGGCGCCGGGCTGCTTTTGGATCGACACGATCACGGCGGGCTTGCCCTGGAAGCCGGCGTCGCCGCGCTTCACCCGCGGGGCGAAGTCGACCTGGGCCACCTGGTGCAGGAAGACCGGCTGGCCCTGCTTGTGGACCACCACCGTATTGCGCAGGTCCTCCAGGCGCCGGGTCATGCCGACGTTGCGGATCAGGTACTCGCGCCCGTGCTGGTCGACGAAGCCGCCGCCGGTGTTGGTGCCGAAGCGGGTGACAGCGGCCTCGATCTGCTCGTGGGTGACGTCGAGCGCCTGCAGGGCCGCGATGTTGGGCACGATGCGGTACTGCCGGACCTCGCCGCCGATGGGAATGACCTGGGCCACGCCCGCGATTGTGAGGAGCTGCGGCCGGATGATGAAGTCGGCGATCTCGCGCACCTCCATCGGCGAGACCGTGTCGCTGGTCACCGCGACCAGCATGATCTCGCCCATGATCGAGGTGACCGGCCCCATCTGCGGGGTGACGCCGGTTGGGAGCTGCTCGCCCACGAGCGCCAGACGCTCGGCGACGAGCTGGCGCGAGCGGTAGATGTCGGTGCTCCAGTCGAATTCCACGTAGACGATGGACAGGCCGACGCCTGACACCGAGCGCACCCGGGTCACGCCCGGCATGCCGTTCATAGCGGTCTCCAGCGGGTAGGTGACAAGCTGCTCCACCTCCTGCGGGGCGAGGCCCTCCGCCTCGGTCATCAGGGTGACGGTGGGCCGGTTGAGATCCGGGAATACGTCCACCGGCACCCGCGGCAGGATCCACGAGCCATAGGCGACGAGGACCAGCGCCGCCGCGATGACGAAGAGCCGGTTCTTGAGGCTGCTGCTGACGAGAAAGTTGAACATCGCCGTGCCTCACCGGATCTGGTTGATGAGTTCGGAGCCGCGGATCACGATCCGCTCGCCCTCGGCGACGCCGGCCCGGATCACGAGCCGGGTGGCGTCGAAGGGCTCGGTCCGCACCGGCCGCGCCTCGAAGCGCTCGGGATCCGTGTGGCGCCACACCACCGCCTCGCCGTTAGCTCCCCGCACGACTGCGTCCCGGGGCATGATGATGTCCCTGATGGAAACCCCGTTCTGCGCGAAGACCGTGACCGGCGAGCCGACCGACAGGTTGCCCGGCGGGTTCTCGATGGCGAACTGCACCACGGTGGCCTGCTGCTGCATCGCCTTGCTGAAGCCCTGGAAGGCGAGCTTAAGGGGCGTGCCGTCGACGGCGGTGGCGCTGGCGCCGGTTACCTTGGCGGGATCGATCTCGCCGTAGACGAGAGCCTCCACCCAGAGCCCCTTCGGGTCGACGATCTGGAAGATCACGTCCTGGGAGGCGACGACCTGGCCGGCGACGATCCGCGCCGCGGCGATGGTGCCGTCGATGGGGGCCAGCAGAACCTCGGGTTCGATGCGGGTCTGGCGCACGATCTCGCGGCGGCGGCGCAGCCCCTCCAACTCGATCTCGACGTCGGTGACTTGGCTCGGCGGGGCGACGCCGCGATCCGAGAGTTGGCGCACGCGCTTGAGCTTGGTCTCGGCGATCGCGATCTCCTGCTCGATCTCGCCCACACGCTCGGACAGCGTGGTGCGGTCGGCCTGGGGCAGCGCCTGCTCGACCAGGGCCAGCACGTCGCCCTTCCGGACCGCCTGACCGAGGCGCGGAAGCCCCGTCTCGGGAGCGATGATGCGGCCGCCGTTGATGCTCTGCACCAGGCCGGAGCGGTTCGGGTCGGCGATGACGCGTCCGATCAGGCTCACCGCCTTCTGCGCCTCCTCCGGCTTCGTCAAGGTAGTGCGCACGTTGAGCAGGCGCTGGCTCGGCTTGGGCACGAACACCGTGCCGTCCGGCAGGCGACGCGGGGTGTCGCCCGCGGGGAGAGCGGCCTTCGCGGTCTCGGCGCCGTGGTCATGCCCCTCATGGGCGAAGGCATAGGCCGTCGAGACGACGAGCACGACGAGCGCCATGCCCGCGACAGGCACCAGCTTCCTGCGGCTCCGGGCCACCAGGCCCAGCAGGAAGCCGAGCGCGAGCGCGACGCCGGCGATCACGTAGGGCATGGCCACCTCGATGTTGCCGAGCCGCACGGACGGGGTGTTCTGCAGGACTTGAAGCGGCGTGCCCCGCGCCGGGGCCGGAGCCGTGGCGACTGCCTTGGCGGGCAACTGCAGGGTGCCGATCAGCAGGTCGTCGCCGCCCGGGGCGGTGACAGCGAAGATGAGCTCGAGCGGGCCTTCGCCGGCGAACTTGGGCGAAGCCACCGTGTAGGTGCCGTCGGCGGCGGCCTCGGCCTGTACCTCCTCGTCGCCGCCGACGGTGACGGCGATCCTGGCATCGGTCACGGGCTCGTTCGAGGCGAAGCGGTCCAGGTAGATGCCGAGGCGGTCGCCGCGCAGGACCCCGACGAACTCGTAGGCGTCCGACTGGGCCGTGACCCGCGGATTGCCGGTGGTGACCGCGGCGGGGCGCGGGGCGCCGTTGCAACGGGTAAGCATTGGGTGAACCCCGGATCATGAGCACGTCGTCGGGAGCGACGCGGCGTCAGGCCGGTCGCTCGGTTACGCGATGCTGGGGGTTCGTGGCGGGCGCTTGAGCTGGCCCGGGTCGATGCCGGAGCCGCGCTGGCTGCCTGGGACAAGCGACAGCGCCAGGGTCCTCGGGGCGGAGATCGCACTCAGTCCCAAGGGAGCCATCGCGATCGGGCAGGCGCTGGCGCAGCAGGAGCCCTGTGTCCCTGCGTCGGCCTGCTGGCCGTCGGGAGCGACCTCCTCCGCAACGTCGGCCTTGGCATGGTGATGGGTGACCCCATCACCATGATCGTGCGCGGCCTGGTGGACGTGCATCGTAGCCTTGGGAGCATGCTGATGCCCGGTGCCGGCAGAGGCCGTCTGCTGGCAGTCGGACGGGCCCTGCCCATGCCGGTGCATGCCCGCCAGCACGCCGCTGTGGAGCACGAACGACGCCACGGCCACGAGCATCAGGCTTGTGACAAGGAGCCGGAAGTGGATCCAGGCAGCGCTCAACGAATCGTTCCTCCAGGCTGGGAAACCACCTGACAGCGGTTAGGTTTCCGAACGGTTACCTCGACGCAGGACATGGCGGATGTGGGGCAAGTAGCCATGCCGCTTCAAGGTGCCCCTTCCAACCGTGGCAAGGTCAAGCCTCGTTCTCCCCAAGAGAAGGACATGCTCATCTTCGTTAATGGTGAGCGTGGACGAGGGCATGCCCCCGCCCGCGGGCGATGAGCCAGCGGTTGAGCGGGAAGGCGAAGGCGCCGGCGATGACGAGGGCGACCGCGAGGCTGCCCCAGAAGAGCGGGCTCGACAGCGGCGCGTCCATGGCGCCGGGGATCACCAGCATGACGGCGTTGTCGACGATCTCCATGAGAGTGATCGAGGCCGTGTCCGAGGCGAAGGCCAGGCCGACGGCGGTACTGAGTGCCATGCCGCTGCGCAGGAGGGGCAGCATGGTGAGCGCGTAGCCGAACAGGAAGGCGAGGGCGACCGCGAGCGCGATGGTGGCGACCGCGCCCCAGCCCAGGGCGGTGCCGATCACCATGCCGAGCACCTCGCCGATGGCACAGCCCGTGAGGCAGTGGACGGTGGCGCTGAAGGCCACGCGGTTGAGGCTCGGGGCCGGAGCCGTGGACCCATGATGACCATGATGGTGATGAGCGTCGGCTTGCATGACGGTCTCCTATCCGAGGGGCTTTAGGACTGATGTGGCGGGAATGCGGATCGCGCGGAGCACCCGGTCAAGTCCGTCGAGGAGGCCTGGGATGACCACCTCCGACGGCTTGGGCTGCGAGGAGAGGCTGCGCAGGGCCGCGGCCATGCGCTCGGGCGTGCGCGGCTCCCGGTAGTCGCTCAGCAT
>NZ_JAAAXJ010000016.1 GCF_009910705.1 Microvirga arsenatis | reverse complement strand
TGATGGGCGAAAACCAGTTGCCGAAGGTGATCGCCGGTGTCAGATTCCAGGACGGCGCCGAGATTACAACGATGCCATCACACAACGTCGCCTGATCAGCCTCGTCACCCAAAATCCGTCATAGCTCTCGGACCACTACACCTTCGAACTTGTGGATCGCGAAGTGAAGCACGGTTCCGGCACAACCATCCTGGTCCGGCTGGTTGATGAACGGACCGGAAAGGTGGTGCCGGACGCGACCTTGTTCATCAGTCGCCTCGACATGTCGCCTCACGGCATGGGCGCAATGGAGGCCCCGCTTGAGCCGCTGCCCGACACGCTGCCCGGCTACTACCGTTTCGAGACCGACCTTTCGATGGTTGGCGGATGGGCGCTGACGCTCGCCGCCAAGCTTCCGGGAGAGACGGATCCGATCCACCGCAGGCTCGTCCTGCAGGCGATCCAGTGACACGCCTGTGAATTCGACGTTTCAACAGGTTTGAGAGGGAGCATAGTCCGTCTCCAGCGGCGCCATTCGATACAAACATCCGACGTAAGTGACGCAATCCCCGTGACGACCGCGCTCCGGCTCCGATTTGGATCTGCGCGCTTGAGAGCGCTTGACACAGACTGGTCTTGCCGATCCCGTCGCATCACCTTGTGCCCGTAATCTCCGTTAGACCCGCCCACATCTCTGCCGTTCCGATGACGCTGAGCCACCCGGGCCGAGGCACGGCAGAACCCTGTTTGCCTGTTACGAGAGCCACCATGACCGGCAACGCATCCACTCGGCGCCTGGGTGTTTCACTCCCGAACGCACAGGGTGGAAAGCGGTCTAACCCGGTGCACGCCAGTATAGGAGAGTTCAATTTACCGATCTCTGGCAGGAAGTTCTGCTTGCACCTTGATCCGGATCAAAGCGAACGCCACGCGGCCTGCTATGCTCATGAGCGCGGCAAACCAACCCGCCTGCTGCAAGTCATCGTCGCTTGTGCAGGTCAGCGCCACGGATCCTGTGGCCGAGTGGAGGTAAGAATGATGTGGACATCGAAACTCAAGTTTGCGCTTTCCCTCGGGGCCGGTCTTGTCATCGCTCCCGGTCTCGGCGTGGCGGCAATGACTAGCATCGAGTGGCTCAGCCGCATGGAGCAGATCGAACTCAGCCGAGGGTCCATGGCGGATCATGTCCATGCCGAAGGAACAGTCCGGGCAGTTGATCCCGGTTCGGGCACGGTCACCATCCTGCACCCGGAGATTGGCAGCGCGGACAAAAGCATCTGGATGCCGTCCATGACGATGGTGTTTCACGTCAGCCGGTCAGAGGTGCTGCGAGGGGTCAAAGCGGGAGACAACGTGAGATTTGAAGCCACGCGGCGCCGGGGAGCCGTGATGGTGACGCACATCACCAAGATTGGCAGATGACGCCCTGAACGGCTTTGCATCTGCCAGAGATGGACAACCGCGGGCGCTCCGCCAGTGTCGGCGACGAGCGTGTTCACGCCTAGGTTGACACCCACCACCGACGGTTGCCCCGCCGAACCTCGGCCTCTTCGGGGATGCGGAGACGAGGCTGACTTGGCCGAACTCCACTCGCGCCTCCATCAGCCCCCCGGGCTGATCACCCGACTCACTTCATCAAAGCGGGCCCGCGCATCCGACCAGGCCTGCGCGAACTCGAACAGCTCGCGCAAGGACGGGTTGATCTCCTTGTATGCGGCAAGCGCTGCAACCAGCGCTCCGACCGACAAGCGGTCGTGGATGACAAGATAGCCGCCAATTGTGAAGAAGAAGAACGGAGTAAGATTGGACGTGAAGTTGAAAAGGCTCTTGAGCCTCGCCTTCAGCTCATTGATCTGGAGCCTGATTGCCTCAAGCGCCGTGATCTGCTGCAACCGCGCCCGGTTGGTCATAGCCAATGACGGCGCAGAGAGTTCTGAGGCGCGGGACAGGGCGGCGCTCAAGCTCCTCGTCACATGAACCCGTTTGCGCACAGACGCATTGATGCGCAATTGGAGCCGAGGCAGGATCGCAAGTTGGACCGGTAGCATCACGACTGCCGCCAGTGCCATCACGGCATCCTGCAGGAGAAGGAAGGTGAGGCTCGTCACAAGCGTGCCACCCTGAAGAATGGGCACGCTCAACATGCTGCCGCCGAAATAGCCGATGGGCTCGCATTCACTGATCGCCACGGCGGTCAGGGCCGGATCATCGGCGCGAGCCTTGGAGCGCGCTTGGGTTCGGACGACAGCAATCCGAAGTCGTCTGACAATCCGCTCGGAAATCCGGCCCTGGGCGACGTTGGCATAGTACTTGATGGTGCCGTTCAAGGCGATGGCGCCTAGGTACCCGGCGCAGAGCAGGATGAGGAGGCTGACCTGATCCAGCTTGAGCTCGAACAGATCCATCTGCGGGCCACCAGCCGCGAGGGCGTGGTTGATGATGTGCTTGGGAAGTTCAAGAACAAGATAAGTCGTCGGAAGCACAAGGGACGAGATCGCGACCAGCTTGAGCTGTAGCCGCAGCGTCCAGCGCACAACCGCCTGCTCCAGAGGTGGCCGAAGTGGCTCCTCAGCGACCACATGCCGGGCCTGACGGCTTGCCGTTAACTTCTCTGGCCATGATAGGAGAGTGGATAGGCGATGGGTGCGCCACTTGTAAGCCATGCCACGTCATCCACATTGATCAAGACATTGCCGCACAACGCGATAACGGCCGCTCGCTATAAACGACGTTGTGGGGCTGCCCCCCGAATAGCTGATGAATGGAACGGAGAAAAGGGTGGAGCAATGCTCACGGGACGGTCGGCTGCCTCCGATGCAGTAGACTTCGCCAAGTCACCGCATTGGTCTGCTCGCACAAGCTTCACGCCAAACTCTCAGTTCGCCGTCCTTCTATCCGACGAGCCTCTTCGAGACGCATCTGGCAGGCCGCCAGGGGGGCCAAGCAGGCTGCAACGGAAGTCCCACGCCCGCGTTAGCGCTCTGCAATGCAAGCTCCCTCCTGTGAGCGCCAGGAATCCAAAGGAGAGACCATGATGGCGGCGCCATGGTTCATGTTCGCGACCGGGATTGAGAACAGCTACCCGACCATCAACAACGGCCGTACCCGGATCGACGAGATGGAGAAGTGCGGCCACTACACGCATTGGAGGACGGACTTCGAGCTGCTCCAGGACCTCGACATCCAGTTCCTGCGTTATGGGTCTCCCATCCACAAAACCTGGCTCGGGCCTGAGCGCTACGACTGGGAGTTCTCCGACCTCACCTTCGGCCATCTGAAGCATCGCGACACTGTCCCGATTGTCGATTTGTGCCACTTCGGCGTGCCGGACTGGATCGGCGACTTCCAGAACCCCGATTTTCCGGAGCTTTTCGCGGACTATGCCCGCGCCTTTGCCAGCCGGTTTCCGTGGGTCCAGCTCTACACCCCCGTCAACGAGATGTTCATCTGCGCCACCTTCTCGGCCTATTATGGCTGGTGGAACGAGCAACTCGCCAGTGACCGTGCCTTCGTGACGGCGCTCAAGCACATCGTCAAGGCGAATGTGCTCGCCATGGCGGCGATCCTCGGCGTTCGGCCGGACGCCATCTTCGTCCAGAGCGAGTCCTCCGAGTACTTCCATGCCGAAGACCCCAAGGCTATCAAGCCTGCGGAGCTGGGCAATGCGCGCCGGTTCCTGTCGCTCGACTTGAACTACGGCCATCCTGTGAGTTCCGGGATGTACGAGTACCTGATGGATAATGGCATGACGCGTGAGGAATATCATTTCTTCCTGCGGCACTCCCCTCTGCGCCATCACTGCATCATGGGCAATGACTATTATGTCACTAACGAGCACCGGGTGGCCGCCGACGGGAGGAGTTGGGCTGCGGGCGATGTGTTCGGCTATGACGACATCACCCGCCAATACTTCGAGCGGTATAAGCTGCCGGTTATGCATACCGAGACCAACATGAACGAGGGGCCGAACGGGGACGAGGCCGTCAACTGGCTCTGGAAGCAGTGGGCCAATGTGCTGCGGGTGCGCAACACCGGCGTGCCTATCGTCGGCTTCACCTGGTATTCGTTGACGGATCAGGTGGACTGGGACACGGCGTTGCGCGAGGACAGGGGCAATGTCAACCCGCTCGGGCTTTACGACCTGGATCGCAACATGCGGGCCGTGGGCCGCGCCTACAAGGACCTGATCCGCTCGTGGAGCGACGTTCTGCCGGCCCAGAGCGTGTGCCTGAATGTCCCGGTCGTGCTGCCGAGCGAAACCGACGAGCCTTTTGTCCAGCGTCGGCGCGACTGGATGCGGCGTTACCATGAGGCCCGGCACCAGCACAGGTCCGGGGAGGTTTGAAAAAGTTAGCTCGCCATCAGGCCCGCTTCTGCTTCGAAACAGTACAAACCTGGGATCCCAGGCCGCTCCGCGGGCGGCACACCGAGAAGCCTCCCCCCATGAAAAGGTCCGCATCCGCCATCCACGCCTCGCGTATCGTGACCCATGTCTTCAAAGTGGCGCTGACGTCCGTGTTTCTGCCGTCCAGATTGTGCGTTCTTCCAACGCCTTCCCAAACCGATTGGCTCTCTAGCCGATTTGTTCAACCATCCGGCGCCGGCGCGCGAAAAAGCCGCCCTTGTGGAAGCCGCTCGCCAGCCCCTGTATGGCTTGCCGGCAACGGTTGCTCTAGGCTTAGCCCCCATGACGTTCGGCCGTGATGCCGTTGGCCTGCTGGACCTCACGAATGTATCGAATAATGGTCTGAAGCTGTGGATCGCTGACTTGCGGCTGCGGAGGCATGTTGCCAAAGCGCCAGTGGTGCTGCCGAACTCCTGACTTCGCCGCCACATAGAAGGCCCCATCCGCGTGGTGGCCCGGATGATAGATGACATGAACGAGGGGCGGACCCCGATCCGTGCCGGCCCCGATTTGCCCATGGCAGCCGGCGCAGTTGGCCTCGTACGCCACCTTGCCAGCGGTAGCGGCTGGTGAGAGGGTCGCTGGCTCCACGATATGGCTCGGCTCCTGAACCTCTCGCCTCATGAGACTCCATGCGACAGCAAGGCTGCCCAGCAGCGCGACCCCAACAGCCAGCCAGGACCAACGGTTCACGCTCCATCTCCTCGACTCCAAAAGATTTTTTCTACCGAGTGGAAGGTTGGTGTACCTGACGCCGGACAAACGTTTTGCATGATAGGTCTACTCTGCCTCCAAGCCAAGTCGTTGGATCAGGCCCGCTCGGGCCGTTCAGCGCAGCTGGCTCAATGGTGCTTGTACCAGCCTGCACCTTTGATGTCGTTCCACGCATTTGTCTTGTGGCAGGCGTAACATTGAGTCACCTGAGCATGCTCCTGACCGGCAATCCTCTGCGACACCATGCTGAAGTGTTCCATGTAATGGCTGGGCGGCGCCTGGTGGCACTGTGCACATTCGCGCGACGTCGGCGACGGGTGTAGGAACGATGCAATCTGCCACGTCGATGTCCCATGACAATCAGCACACCCGCTCCCAAGCAGCTTTTGATGAGGATCCTGGTTGCTGTGGCAGGCGGCGCAGTTGAGCCCCTCCTTCTCTGCAGGTACCGAGACCGGGATGCCAAGGTAGCTTGCGAGGTCGTCGATCATTTGGCGGGACAGACTGGGTTGGCCCTGCAAGGTTCCTGTCGCGTGCCAGCCGATCCGCAAGAGAGCACCATGGTCCATCCTGGTCGGGCGCGAGCCGCCTTGGTGCTCAACATGACAGCCACGGCATTCCTGAACATTGGCGTGAAACGCTGTCGGCTGCTTGGCCAGATCTGCTGCGGCGGATGAGTGGCAGGTTATGCACGTGGCTGCCTCGACACCTTTGGTGGGAGTGTGGCACGTCTCGCACTGGTTGCTCAGGAATGCGTGCTTGCCCGACAGAGGACCAGGTTGGAAGAAACTCCGCCAGCCCGGAACAGCAGCCGATCCCGCATAGTAGAGAGCCGCTGTGGCAGCGAGGCCAACCAGCACCGATGCTGTGATGAAAACTGTATAGAACAGGCCGAGCTTCTTCACGAGAGCCACCGCAATCCATAGTAAATCTGGCCGGCGACATGGAGCGCCAGCAGCACGTACATTACAACCGCGCTAACGACATGGACCACGATCCACCGCATGAAGACCGCCTTTACCGCATCACGCGAACCGATGGCATATTCAAGGTCGGCGATGCCATCGACGAGCTGGAGGATCGGCACACCGGGAAGCGCCGGCGTGCGGGGCGGCGCCTCTTCTGATGCCGCCTGGCGGCCCGCGAGGGCAACGGCGGTCTGATCATAGGCGGAGCGGAGTGTGGCCAGCCGGGACTGCTGCTCCCGCAGCTCGGCTGACACCTGCGGCAGGTAATAGCGGCCGATAAAGCCCGTGACGACAACGATCAGCATCGTGACGACGAGCCCGATCCCAAGCGGGCTCTGGTACTTGTGCCCGGTGTGCAGGATCCCAAGTAGCGCACCAAGCACCCCTGCATAGACGTGGAAGGTCAACAGCGAGCGCACCGACACCATCTTTGTGATGAGGGGCTTAAGCGACGTACTGTACTTGGCAAGCGGATAGACCAGCAGCAGCAGCATCAGGATAGCGGCTGCAATGCCAAGGATGCTGCCGGCGAGACTGCCCGGAAACCGTGGCGAGGTGTGAAGGAGGAATGCCGGCGTCAGGAACAGGAGCAATGTGAGGCCAGCCCCGACGGTGAGCCTTTCGGTCTCGTTCATGTCAGGCATCCACCACCAGGTTGCCAATTGACTTGGCCTGACACGCCAGAATGATGTTCTGCGCCTTGTCCTCAGGCGTGAGGGCCTCCTCGACTTCCATGGTCACCTGGCCCTCCAGGAGCCTGGTCTTGCAGATGCCGCAAGTTCCAACCCGGCAGGAGTAATCGATGGGCACGTCGGCGGCCTCCGCGACCTCCAGCACGCTCTGGTCCGGCGGCAGCGGCACGACTTTGTTCGACTTGGCGAAGCGGATCGAGGCGGTCGCCGGACCAATCGCCGCCGGCAACGCTGCGGCGGGTCCGGCACTCCCGTCGGGTTGCAGTTGGATAGGCTCGGTCACCGTCACCCCGGGCGGGGGCACGGCGCCTTTGGCAGGACCGAAAGCCTCGGTTTTGATCTGACCTCCGGGCACCCCAAGCTCCGCCAGCAGCTTCTTCATAGCCTCCATCATGCCCGGGGGGCCGCACAGATGAACCCGCCGCTTGGCGATCTCGGGCACCGCTTGCGCCAGGAGCTCCTTGGTGATCGGCCCCTCCGGACCCATCCATGAGGTCCCGGCGGCGCGTGCCATCGTGGCGATCACGTGCAGATTGGGGTGCCGGCGCTGAAGGTGCTCAAGCTCATCACGGAAGATGAAGTCGGCCGTCGAACGCGCGCCATAGACGAGGAAGATTTCGCCCGGCCAGGCGATGTCGTTGAGGTAGCGGATCGCTGCCATGAGCGGCGTGATGCCCACCCCTCCCCCGATCAGCACGACGCTCTCCGCTTCCGTCCCACTGAAGGTGAACACGCCCGATGGCCCCATTACGTCGACCAGATCACCGACGGCGACATTGTCGTGCATGTATCGTGAGAGGAGTCCCTGCTCCTCGCGCTTGATGGTGGTCTCGACGTAGGCCGTCTGGGCGGCCGAAGACGCGATGGTATAAGAGCGCCTCACGAGCTTGCCATCGATCTGAGCCGAGTAGGTGAGGAAATGGCCAGGGACGAAGGTGAAGGGAATGGGGCCGCCCTGCGGGCTCCTGAGCCGGAACGTCTTGACGTTCGGTGTCTCGTCGAAGATGGCAGCCACCCGAAGCTGTCCTTTCCACAGTCCGGGACGGCCTAGCGTGCCCGTAGGCACCGGTCCTGCCGCAGCGGTCAAGGAACCGGAGGGAGTGGCCGCCGGCGATGTGACCACTGCGGCTGGCGCTGCTCCAGGAAGGGAGGGCTGCGGTGCGGTGGTCGCCGCGGACGGAGGCGTCGCAGGGATCATCGGAGCCAGGGTGGCGCTCGACAAGCGGTCGACGAGGGCGTTCGCCCGGCGCATTCGCGCGAAATAGATCGCCAGCATGGCGATGGCAAAGGCCGATCCCAGGCCCATGGTCATCACGTGGAGCCAGGACAGGCCGAAGGGGCCCTCGGACGCGTGGACAGGCATTGCGGTGGAGAGATTAAGCTGTCCTTTGAACCAATCCTGGGCAATCTGTGACGGGGCCTTTCCCTCCATAAGCGCCCGGAGCGCCGCCGTGCCGCTGTCCACTTGATTAAGGCCGTCCCGCAGGCGCCGGGCGGCTTGTTCCGCTCCGGCAGCATCTCCTGAGGCATTCGCATGGCGGAGGGCGTTCCCGGCGATTGCGATCTCGTCGGTGCCTGCGCTTATCCGTGCCCGCGCTTGAGCTTCGATGGTGTGTCGCTGCTCGGGGGACAGGGTGGGCAGATCCATGAGGGAGGGATAGAACTCCTTCTGCGGGCTCCCACCCATCATCTCGCCCATGCCGCCCATCATCCCGCCCATGGCACCGCCTTGGGACGGCATTCCAGGCATGGCGGATGGGCTGCCCGGAACGCCTGTGGGCGGATTGCCCGGCGGGGCAGCCGGGCTGGCTGGGGCGGACATGCTCGGGGCGGGCATAGCATCAGGGTGGTGCCCGGCATGGCTGTCTGCCGACTGGCCAGACGCCTGAAGGGCGGACAGGCCAACGAAGGCGGTTGCCGCGACAATCAGGACGAGAGGTGCAGTGAGGGGGCGTTGGTGCATGTGGTGGGAGGAAGAACTCTGTGTCATGAAGTCACTGCCAGCTGATCTTGATTGTCCTTTCGGAGAGCTGTCCCGGGTCGTCGGAGGAGTCATCGCGGCTGGCCACGGCAGGCATTTGGGTCGGGAGCAAAACCGACAGCGCCGCGGCGCCAGGGGGCGCCGCCGCTGCCGCGTCACTCCGGTTCAACTCGGGGAACCAAGGCCTGGACCCACACAGGCCGCTCAGAAGGTGGCCAGGAGCGGCACGACCAATTCTTCCGCCACGTGCTTCTGGTGCTCGTCAAGTCCGGCATGGAGCTGGGCAAAGGAGCTCCGCGCTGCCTTGAGGGCCTCCAGCCGGGCGCCAAGATGGCGCTCGTACTGCTCCAGCCGCATGGTTGCGGTCGCATCGGCTGCCGGGGCTGCCAGCAGCTGCCGGGCCTCGATCAGATGCTGTCGGCTTGAGCGCAGGGCTTCGGCAAACTGGTTCCAGGCCGGTGCTTGCGCGTCAGTGATCTTCAGCTCCGCCTTCAGAAAGGCAATCCGACCCTCGATGCGGTCCGTCATGTCCGCACCGCCTGCGGTCATTCCCGGCATCGTACCGCCCATCGGCGCCGGCGGCATGCGCATCGCGTCGTTGTTCATCATGCCCATCCCGCCCTGCTGGTTGGGCTGCATGCGGCGCATGTTGTCCATCATCATGCCGCCCTGACCCATGGGAGCCATGCCGGTCTGGCCTTGCTGCATGCGCATCATGTTGTCATCCATCATGCCCGTGCCGCCGCCTTGCCCCGACCCACCCTGTGGCATGCCGCCCATCTGGCCCTGCGGCATGGATCGCATGTTGTCGTTCATCATGCCGGAGCCCATCTGACCAGCCTGCCCTGACGGCATTGCGCCAGACCCTGCCTGGCCGCTTGGCGCCATCGTGGATTGCCCGGACGCAGACATTCCGCCCATGCCGCAGCACATGCTCATGCCGCCAGAGCTTTGGCCGGCCGGCGTGCCACCTCCCGCCGGGCTCTGCTGCATATTGCCCATGTTGTCCATGGCAACGACGATACGAACCGGGGAGGGGTCGCGCTGCTCGGCGGCGTGCGCGACCTGTTGGACGGTCACCAAAGCAAGCACCGACACGGCGGCCGCGAGGGCGAAGGAAGTGCGCATGATCGTTTCTCCTATGAAATGGCCGCGCTGCGGCGTCAGAGGCTCTCTGCTACGGTCGCACCATCGCAGCTGAGCCGTATGGCGTCATTGATCCTGATCAATCACCAGGTCCCATCCGCGCTTGGCCACGGCGAAATGCACCACGTCGGCTGGTCAAGGCAGTAGCCGCCGGCACGGCGGCCGGGCGCTTGATCCGGATCAATGCCATCGCGGCCAATTCGGTTCATGCATGAGGAGCTGGCCACTTTCGGCCGTTCCGCTGTCCTGGGCCGCCGCTATGAGTCCCGAACTGAACAACACCGCCCTGGCCGAACCGGTCGGGTGCCTGTGCCCGGATCCCAGGGCATGGCGCCTGGAGGATCTCCCCTGCACCCTGGAGACCGAGGACGAGTCCCGGTCCTTCCTCATCCGTCAGGGAGGCCGGCGGACGGTCGGTCCGAATGAGGCCATCTTCGCGGGTGGTCCAACTGAGAGCCGCTGCTTCCGCGTCCTTGAGGGTGTGGTGCGGCTCGTCACGTTCTTCCCCGACGGCGCCCGCCAGATCGTCCGGTTCGCGTTTCCGGGGGACTATTTCGGACTTACCCATGCCGAGCGGCTCCTGACGGCCGAGGCGGTTTCGCCCGTGGTCCTGCTCGAGTTCGACGCCGGCAAGCTGCAGCGTCTGGGCGAATGCAATCCGCTCCTCGGGCGCCAGCTGGCGAATGTCCTGCGTGCCAGCGCGAGCGAGGCGCTCGACCATGTCGGCCTTCTTGGGCGAAAGGATGCCCGGAAGCGCTTGGCCTTGTTCCTGCGGTTCCTGCACCAGAACATTGGGCTCGGGGACATTGTGAGTGTGCCCATGTCCAGATCGGACATCGCCGACTTCGTGGGCCTCAAGATTGAGACCGTTAGCCGGGCATTCGGTTACCTGCGTCGGCGCCACTTGATCGACGATGTCGGCCGCGGGGTGCTTCGCCTGGACCTGGTGGGCCTCGACCTGCTGATCGATGGCGAGGGCTGATCAGGCTGGCGATGCCCCTGCACCGCGGCGCCAGGTCAGCCCGCTTTGGAGCGGTCGCAAAGAACACGGGTTGAGGAGATGCGGTTCTAAAGGTTGGATCCGTTCACCAGCCCCCGCGTGGCCCTGAACAGGCGCTTGCGATGGCCGCCAAGAGCCCTATGCTGTTGATTGCCGGCCAGTTGATGGCGGTTATAGGAGCAAGTCACTGGACCCTGTGTGGACCCACTTACGCCGACTTGTCGCAAGCCTCATGCTTACGACCGTGACCGCGTTCGTGCTGCACGGCGGGGTCATGGCAGGCCTGCACGCCCATAGTGCAGTCTCCGTTGAGAGCTGGGAGGCGGCCGCCCGCATCAACGGGTCGCCCCAGCCGGATGGCAGAGATGGCCACGGCGCGGCGGGTGTCAGGACGTCGGACATCTGCGCCTGCGCACTCCTTGTGCCTGATCATGACGGGACCGGTCCCAACCATCTCTCTCATTGTGGCACCGTCTGCGGCATGGCCCTGCCTCCCTTTGGTCCTGGCGCCGCGACGGCCACGGCCACAGCCACCAGGCTGGCCATGGTGAGCCAACAGGGCTCTGGCGCCAATCCGGATGGCCTGAAGCGTCCTCCCCGAACCTTCGGCATCATCTGATCGTGCGACCGATCCGGGCCGTGTCGCTCCCGACGACGTGCTCATGAGCCGGGTTTACGCCTAACCCTTGCACGACCCGTCAGCGCGTCAGCCCTCACCGGCACCTGTGCTAGTGAGGGCGGGAGCGTGGGGCCTGCGTGGCCCCAGTCACGACCATTGTTCCTTGCCCATGAATTCGTGCCTGTTCTCCGGAGCTCTGCATTGCCGGACAAGACCGATGACCGCCGCACAGATAAGCCGGCAACCCCCCGCGTTCGCGCCAAAACAGCGGCCGGCCGTGATGGGCGTAACAAGATTGGATTGGGGAGGCCCCCCGGCCGACCCTGCATGCCCAACAGGCCAAGACGCCCGACCGCAGCTCAAGCCTACATCTACTTCGAGTGCCGCTTTGCGCGTGGACTGTTCTGCGCGATTCCAAAGAGCGGCGCGATCCCGGACTTCCTCATTGGCGCAGGCTGGAAGTTCCGCGGCACGCTGGGCAAGCACGGGGACAGCCCAGGCGGCTTCAACGTGCCAGCCGCGCGGGCCGCCGTCCGGCGCGAGGGCTGCTACTTCTTCGTGGCTGCTGTGGACGAAGCCTGAACGCCAATGCCGTCCGTGTGGCAGGAGTGGTGTTCCGCACGGTCTTGCAAAAGCGGACGGACCATCACAGATGCGTCGCACGGAAGGCCGCATGCGGCGTGGTGTCGGTGCGCCCGGTCGCGCTTGAACGGTGCGACACCTGCTCTTCGCGGAGAATGCGCGTGCCTAGGCGTTGCCGTCTTGGCCGAACATGGCCTTCCGTGGTCAGCATGTCCGTCTTGTACACCCCCGCCGGAGGATGCCGTGGGTCGTCTGCTACACACTGCCGCTTGCCTTGCCGCCGTGGTGATGACCGCCGCCGCACAGCCTGCCCTCGCTTCGCCCCACCGGAGCGAGGATCGGTCCGAAGCCGACCGCATCGAGCAGATCATTCTCTCGCTGCCGAAGCCGCCTGTGGTGGAGACCTTGGTCGGCTTGCCGCCCGTCCAACCGAAAGGGCGTGGCTATTATCTGCCGCTGGTCGCCCAGGAGGCTGAGCGCCGCGGGTTGCCGACAGCTGTTGCGGATGCCGTCGTTATGGTTGAAAGCTCCTATAATCCATCCGTCATCGGGACGGTCGGGGAGCTTGGACTGATGCAGGTCCGTCCTGGCACGGCAGCGATGCTTGGCTTTACTGGGCCAAGCGAGGCTTTGGCCGACCCTCAGGTGAACATCCGCTACGGGATCGAGTACCTAGCCAAGGCCTGGCGCCTCACAGGCGGCGATCTATGCCGAGCGCTTATGAAATATCGGGCAGGTCATGGAGAGGAGCGGATGACGCCCCGCTCGATTGAGTATTGCCGGAGGGCCCGGGTTCATCTCGCCGCCATAGGTTCGCCCATGGCCAACCAAGGGGCTGCGGATCCCGTAGGACTTCCAGCTCAACCGGTGCAGGTTGCCTCCGCTCAGCCTCTTCCATTGGAGCACGAGCCTCGCTTGACGATACAGGAGCAGCGCAGGGCAGCTTTCCAGCGTGAGCTTGTCAAACGGTTCATCGTTTCGGTCTCTAACGTTGGCTCACAAAGCAAGGCCGAGGCCGTCAAGCGGACAGCGACGCTGTCCAAGGCTGGTGAGGTGGACATTGGACGGAAACCGACAGTTCCGCTGGGACGGAAGCCTTAGTGGCGTGGCAGGCTTTCGGATGGCGTTGCAGCCACGGCGCCGGCCTGACAAACATAGCCAGACGTTCCCAGGTTCGGCGCTCGTCAACCAAAGGGGCGCGGGACCATGTCAGGCAGCCGTTAGCATGACCAATGTGAACTCTCGTGGAACGAGTAGCTTTGCCATTATCCCGTAACGGACCTTGAAACCCGGAGCGGTATCGATCATGTGATCGGAGGCGGCTTTTCTGAGCGGCCCTGATGTGAAAGTGTTAGGTATGGCACTTTGGGTGGCCCTTTCCCGGTTGCTGACGATCATGGCGGTCGTGAGCCTTGTTGTCGTCGGTGGTTCGTCCGCCGCGTCGGCAGCGGCTGGGTTCAATGCGCCCATTGTGACGACGGCGGATGATATGTCCTGCTGCGACCAGACGCCGCCTGACTGCAGCGACATGAAAGCCTGCCCCTTCGCGGTGCTCTGTATCGCCAAGTGTCCCCAGAACATGCCGACGGCTGGCTCGGCGCTGGTTCGCTCTGCGCTCGCGGCGGAGCTCGCCCCCTATTTCGCGCAACGTGGCGACAGTCTGCCCGCACTGCCTCCGGATCATCCTCCTAAAGCCTAGCCCTGCACCGGCGTCCGCGCCGGATGGTGTCGCCTCGTGACCATGCGTCACGGGGTATGACCGCGCATTGTAAAGCGTCCCTCCGTGGTGCCTGCAATGCCCTCGATATGCATGACTAGGTTACAGACAGATGATTTTCCTCACCAAAGGACGCGCCATTGCGGCCGTGCTCCTGGGGCTCGCCCTAGTTGGCTCCGCCATCCTCGGCCTCATGCTGATGGACCGATCGGCCTTGCCGGCCTGGATCCCCTCGTCGGCAATCCAGGCGTTGCCCGACCGTTCAACCCTCCCAGATTGGGTCCCGCCCTCCTGGGCACAGGCGAAGGCGCGGTTTGGGCTCGCTAGCGCCGGCACGCTACCTCCTGTCTCGACCGCGGAGCTCAAGGATCATGCCTTCGAGCTTGTCCAAGGCGAGGTGAAGCAGGGTGAAGCCACGGTGGATGTGCGCCTCGTCGACAGGCGCTCCGGAACGTCTGTTGCGGACGCAGTGGTTTTCGCGCGGCGGATCGACATGGCTCCCGACGGCATGCCGACGATGACGGCTCCCATCGAGCCGATGCCGTCACCAGAGCCTGGGATCTACCAGTTCAAGACCAACCTCGCGATGGAAGGTGGATGGCAGCTCTCGCTCGCCGCGAAGGTGCAGGGCGAGATCGGTACCGTTCAAAACCGACTCGTGCTCAAGGCGGTGCCGTGATGGATCAGATGACGCGTTTTCATGCGCCCGAACTGGGGGAGCAACGACCCTCAGATGGCAAGCGGGCCCTCAGGCGCATGTTCGTTGCTGTGTTGGTGTTGCTGGCCCTTGCAGCTGGCATGTGGCTCGGCTTCCGTGCGGGCCAAGGCGGTCTCGCCCTGCCTGGCGGGATTGCGCTGCCGAGATGGCTGGGCTTCGCCCCGGAAGGCAATGGCTCTCCTCCGGCGACCGGCCCGATTGCCTATTACCGCCATCCCGATGGCCAGCCTTTCTATTCCGCCGTGCCGAAGAAGACGGAGGACGGTCGGGATTACGTCGCTGTTCGGGTCGGTGAGGACGTGAGCTTCGACGACAAGCCGAAGGACGCGTCAGCCGGACAGAGCGCAGCTGACCAGGCCAGCGGCAAGAAGATCCTGTACTACCGCAACCCCATGGGCCTGCCCGACACCTCGCCGGTGCCGAAGAAAGACTCGATGGGCATGGACTACATCCCGGTCTACGAGGGCGAGGCGGAGGACGGCTCGACCGTTACGGTCTCGCCAGGCAAGCTGCAGCGCACCGGCGTGCGCTCGGAGGCTGTCGAGCGCCGGGTTGTGACCCGTCCGGTCCGCGCCCCCGGCACCGTGAAGCTTGATGAGCGCCGCATCGCCGTGATCTCCCTGCGCTCTGAGAGCTTCATCGACAAGGTCGAGGACGTGACCACCGGCGAGCGCGTGCGCAAGGGCGATCCGCTGTTGCGCCTGTATTCCCCGGACATCGCGGCGGCGAGCGCGCAGTACCTCAGTGTCGTGAACGAAGGCAGTGGCGCCGGACGGCCGCTGGTGCTGGAGGGCGCCCGCCGCCGGCTTGAGAACCTCAACGTGCCCCCGGAGGTGATCGCCGAGATCGAACGCACCCGCAAGGTGCCGACCGCGATCACGTGGTCAGCCCCGCGGGACGGGATCATCCTGGAGCGCAATGCCATCGAGGGCATGCGGGCCATGCCCGGTGACGTGCTGTTCCGGCTGGCCGACATCTCGACCGTCTGGATCCTCGCGGACGTGCCGGAACACGACCTGGGCGCCGTCCAGCCGGGCCAGGCTGTGACCCTCCGGGTGCGCAGCCTGCCGGGACAGACGTTCTCGGGCCGCGTTGACCTGATCTACCCGCAGGTGAACCCAGAGACCCGCACGGCCCGGGTGCGGATCGAGATCCCCAACCGGGACGGGCTCCTGCTGCCGGACATGTACGCGGACGTGGAGTTCGCCACCGGCTCCGGCAAGCCCGTCGTGGCCGTGCCCGACAGCGCGCTCATCGACACCGGTACCCGTCAGATCGTGATCGTCGACAAGGGCGAAGGCCGCTTCGAGCCGCGCCAGGTCAAGGTCGGCGCTCGCGGGAACGGCTTCGTCGAGATCCGCGAGGGCGTCGCCGCGGGGGATCAGGTGGTGACGTCCGCCAACTTCCTCATTGATGCCGAAAGCAACCTGAAAGCCGCCCTGCAGGGCATGACGGCACCTGCCGAAGAGAAGCCCCAATGATCGCCGGTACCATCGCCTGGTCGTCCCGCAACCTGATGCTCGTCCTGATCGCGACTGTGTTCGCCGTCGCGGCGGGTCTGTACGCCCTGCGCAGCCTGCCGCTCGATGCCATTCCCGACCTCTCGGACGTGCAGGTCATCGTCTACACGGATTACCCGGGTCAGGCGCCGCAGGTCGTCGAGGACCAGGTGACCTATCCGCTCACCACCGCGATGCTGACGGTGCCGCAATCGAAGGTGGTGCGGGGCTTCTCGTTCTTCGGCGTCTCGTTCGTCTACATCATCTTCGAGGACGGCACGGACCCGTACTGGGCACGGTCGCGGGTGCTCGAATTCCTCAATGCCGCAGGAAGTCGCCTCCCCGCGGGTGTGACGCCGACCCTCGGCCCCGATGCCACTGGCGTGGGTTGGGTTTACCAGTATGCCCTCTTGGCTAAGGACCTCACCCTGGCGGAGCTGCGCTCGGTGCAGGACTGGAAGGTGCGCTTTGCCGCCGCCAAGGCCGAGGGCGTCGCCGAGGTGGCCGCGGTCGGCGGCTTCGTCAAGCAGTACAACGTCGTGGTCGATCCGCGCCGCCTGCGCGCGCAGGGCGTCTCGATGACCATGATCCGCGATGCCATCCGCGGGAGCAACATGGACGTCGGTGGGCGCACGGTCGAGCTCTCCGAGTTCGAGTTCATGGTCCGCGGCCGCGGCTATTTGAAGAACATTCAGGACATCGAGAGCATCGTGCTCAAGACCGATGCCGGCACGCCCCTGCGTCTCGGCGACATCGCCCGTGTCGAATTGGGGCCTGACGAGCGGCGCGGCATCACCGAGCTCAACGGCGAAGGCGAGGTCGCAAGCGGCATCATCCTGCAGCGCTTCGGGGCCAACGCACTCAACGTGATCGAGAGCGTGAAGCAGCGCCTTGCGGAGGTCCTGCCGAGCCTGCCTGCGGGCACCGAGATTGTTCCCGTCTATGACCGCTCGCAGCTGATCGAGGCCGCCATCGAGACCCTCAAGTACACGCTGATCGAGGAGAGCGTCATCGTCGCGCTGGTCTGCATTGTGTTCCTGCTCCACCTGCGCAGCGCGCTTGTTGCCATCCTGATGCTGCCGGTTGGTATCCTGATCAGCTTCGTCGCCATGAAGATGATCGGGCTCGGGTCCAACATCATGAGCCTGGGCGGCATTGCGATTGCGGTCGGGGCGATGATCGATGCGGCGATCGTCATGATCGAGAACGCCCACAAGCACCTGGAACGGGCCCCAAAGGACAAGCCACGCGTCGAGATCCTGATCGAGGCCGCAAGCGAGGTTGGCCCGGCCCTGTTCTTCAGCCTGCTGATCATCACGGTGTCGTTCCTGCCGATCTTCACGCTGGAGAACCAGGAAGGCCGCCTCTTCGGGCCGCTCGCCTTCACCAAGACCTTCGCCATGGCGTCCGCCGCCTTCCTGTCCGTGACGCTCGTCCCGGCCCTGATGGTGATCTTTGTGCGCGGGCGGATCATTCCGGAGCACAAGAACCCGCTGAACCGCTTTCTGATCTGGATCTACCGGCCGGTCATCCGGGGCGTGCTCAAGGCCAAGGTGCTCACGATCCTCGTCGCCCTCGTGGCGCTCGGCGCCAGCGTCTGGCCTGCGCGCCAGATCGGCTCCGAGTTCATGCCGACCCTGAACGAGGGCACGCTGATGTACATGCCCACCACCTTGCCGGGACTGTCGATCACCAAGGCGGCCGAGCTTCTGGCAACCCAGGATCGGATCATCAAGTCGTTCCCTGAGGTTGCCTCGGTCTATGGCAAGGCGGGCCGCGCCTCGACAGCCACCGACCCTGCGCCAACGGAGATGTTCGAGACGATCATCAACCTGAAGCCAAAGAGCGAGTGGCGGCCGGGGGTCACCATCGACAGCCTCAAGGCCGAGATGGACAAGGCGCTGCAGTTCCCCGGCGTGTCGAACGCCTGGACCATGCCGATCCGGGCGCGCATCGACATGCTCTCGACCGGCATCCGCACCCCTGTCGGCATCAAGGTGTTCGGCACCGACCTTGCCGAGATGGAGAAGATCTCGCGCCAGGTCGAGGCCGTGGTCAAGGCGGTTCCCGGCACATCGAGTGCATTTGCTGAGCGGGTGATTGGCGGCTACTACCTTGACATCACACCGAACCGGGAGGCGCTTGGGCGCTATGGCCTGACCGTGGGTGACGTGCAGGATGTGATCGCCATGGCGCTCGGCGGCGAGATGATCACCAACACCGTCGAGGGCCGCGAGCGCTACAGCGTCAACATCCGCTATCCGCGCGAGCTGCGCTCGAACCCGCAGGCCATCGCCACCGAGGTGCAGGTGCCGATGCCCAACGGGGGCGCCGTGCCACTGGGCGAGGTCGCGGAGGTGAAGCTCAATCGGGGCGCGACCTCGATCCGCACGGAGAACGGCCAGCTTGCGGTCTACATCTTCGTCGACATCACCGGGCGCGATCTCGGCGGCTATGTCGCCGAGGCGCGCCAGGCGGTTGCGAACGAGGTCAAGTTCCCGCCGGGCTACTACGTCCAATGGAGCGGGCAGTTCGAGTACCTGGAACGCGCCGAGGCCCGCCTCAAGATCGTGGTGCCGGTCACGCTGCTGATCATCTTTCTGCTGCTCTACCTCAACTTCAAGCGGCTCACGGAGACGTTGATCGTGATGCTGTCACTGCCCTTCGCGCTGGTCGGCGGGCTGTGGCTGATGTGGTGGCTCGGCTTCAACATGTCGGTGGCCGTGGCGGTGGGCTTCATCGCGCTTGCTGGTGTTGCGGCGGAAACCGGCGTCATCATGCTGATCTACCTGGATCATGCCATGAAGGAGGTGCAGGCCGCGCGTGCGGGCCAGGGCCGCGCCTTCAGCCGCGAGGACCTCTACGAGTCGATCATGGTCGGCGCGGTGGAGCGGGTGCGGCCGAAGATGATGACGGTGGTGGCGATCATGGCGGGCCTGATCCCGATCCTGTGGAGCACGGGTGCCGGCTCCGAGATCATGCAGCGCATTGCCGTGCCGATGATCGGCGGCATGGTCTCGTCGACCGTGCTGACGCTGGTGGTCATCCCAGCCATTTACGCCCTCGTGAAGGGGCGCGGGCTGCCGCGGCGGGGGGACGTGGCCCCAAGCCGCGACGGCAGCCACGAGCCCCTGTCCGCACGCCTCGGAAACGCGCTGCCGCGGGCGGCAGAATGAAAGGCAGGAACGATGCTGCCGATGTGATCTCCCTTCCAGCTCCCCTCGATTTCCAAGGCAACAACCCAGCAGGAATTTCCACAATGAAAGAGATGAACAAGAAAATGCGCGGCAAGCTTCTCCCCGCCGGAGCGGCAGCACTGGCGATCACACTGGCCACCTTTGCGATCCGCACGAATGCAGCTGAGACCGTTGCTGTTTCGCACCTGACGACACAAACCCACATCCACGGCTTGGCCGTCGACCGCCAGGATCCTTCGCGCCTCCTGATCGCGACCCACCATGGTCTCTTCAGGACCGGTGCGGACGGGAAGGCAGAGCGGATCTCTCCGGTTCAGGACTTTATGGGCTTCACCCCGCACCCATCCGACCCAAACAGGCTTTATGCGAGCGGACACCCGGCGCAGGGTGGCAATCTCGGCTTCGTTGCCTCGGACGACCGCGGCCGAACCTGGTCCCAGGTTTCCCCAGGCGCGAACGGTCCGGTGGACTTCCACCAGATGACCGTGAGCCCAGCCGACCCGCAGACGATCTATGGCACCCACCGGGGGCTCCAGATCAGCCGGGATGCGGGCAAGACGTGGACGATTATCGGCCCGGGGCCTGAGGGACTGATCGATCTCGCCGCCTCGGCAAAAAGCCCGGACACGCTCTATGCGGCGACCCAGTCGGGCCTGCTGGTCAGCACGGATGCGGGCAGGTCTTGGCAACCTCTCGTGCAGGGAGGGCCGGTGAGCCTGGTCGAGGTGACGCCCGAGGGCACCCTCTACGCCTTCGTGCTCGGGCGGGGTCTGGTGAGGGCGGGTGAGCCGCCGGTCGGGCTCGCAACCATCAGTAGCGGATTCGGGGAAGGCTACCTCCTTCATCTCGCTGCGGATCCCACGAACCCGCAACGGGTGTTCGCCGTCACAAACGGCGGGAAGCTTCTGAGCAGCGCAGACCAGGGACGCACCTGGACCGCGCTTGGTCAGCCCCACTCATGAGGCGAGGCTCCGATGGCAGGCATGATGGACGGGATGGGCTGGATGATGGCGGGAATGGGGGTGGCGTGGCTCCTGACCGTCATCGTCCTCGTGCTCGCAGCGGCGGCGCTGCTCAAGTATCTCCGCGGCAGGTCGTGACATGGGCAGGGTGCTAGCTTGGGGTGCCCTCCTGGCAATCTTCGGTGCTGCGGCCACCATTGGGTGGCTTGGTCTCGAACGCTCCCTGGGCCAAGGCAACGCGGCCTAAGTTACGCTCGGCGCCAAACTCTATGCCGAGCGCTGTGCCTCGTGCCACGGAGCAAGGCTTGAAGGCCAGCCCAACTGGCAGGAGGCCTTGTCGAGCGGCCGCATGCCAGCACCACCGCATGATGCCAGCGGGCACACATGGCATCACAGCGACGAGGAGCTGTTCACGATCACGAAGAAGGTTTGGCCGCGGTCGTGCCCGGGTATGAAAGTGACATGCCCGCGTTTGAGAGCTCACTATCGGACGCCGAAATCCGGGCGATCCTCGCCTTCGGCAAAAGCATTTGGCCAAAAACCGAGCGCGAATACCAGCAGGCCCGCGGCAGACCGGGAACGTAGAGCGTTGGCCGAAGATCTGAGGCGGAAGTGGAGTTCCGGATGCTGCTTCACATCCTGCTCGTGCCTTACTTTCGCGTGTTCGCGATGACCTGTCTCAGCGGCTCGGCTCCGACTGCTCCAGCAATAACCTCATTCCCGATGACGAACCCGGGCGTGCCGTTGATGCCCAACCTTTCGCCAGGCTTCATGTTCTCCTTGAGCGTGGCGTCGATCCCATCGCTGTGCAGATCCTTTTCCAGGCGGGCCATGTCGAGCCCCATCTCCTTGGCCACAGCCTTGGCGGACTCCCCGTTGGCCGGGCCGCGTCTCTCCATGAGCTTGGTGTGGAACTCGTAGAGCTTGTCGCCGGTGAGCTGGGACTTGGCTGCCAGCGCGACGCGGCTGGCCTCGATGGACCCTGGCCCAAGCACCGGAAAATCCTTGATCACCACCCACAGCTTGGGGTCGGACTTGATGAGCGCCTTCACGTCGGCCACGGCGCGTTTGCAGTAGCCGCAGTTGTAATCGAGGAACTCGACCATGGTGACGTCGCCCTGCGGGTTGCCGAGCACGAAGTCATGGGGCGAGTTCTCGAGCTTGCCGCGCTCAGCGGTCAGGACCTCCGCCCGGCCCGCCTGCTCGGCCACCTGCTGCCGCCGCTGGAGCTCGGTGAACGCCTCCTGCAGCACCTCGGGGTTCTTGACGAGATACTCCCGGACGATCCCGCCGATGGCCTCGCGCTGCTCCGGCGTGAACGAAGCGGGCTGGGCCAGCACCACCGACGGCAGGACGAGCGCGGCGAGGAGCGCGACACGGCGCACGGCGGGGGCGTTGAAGGGCATCACAGAGATCCTTGCGTTCAGACCGTCCTGTTCGCGGCTCCGCGCCGGACGGGTCAGCCACTTGCTGAGTGCAAGCCCACCATGGCTACCGATTCGGATTCCCGCTGTCGATCACGGCAGCCGGCCTAACGTCCCCGGGCGGGCCGAGATCAAGGGAACGTGACTTCCATGCCATCCGGACGGCGTGCTGAGTTAGAGGCATGCGATACCCTTTGAGAACCTGGACTGGCCTTCTGTCTGCTGTCTCCACCCTCGTTGTGGGCCAGGCTGCCGCCTCGCCGGAGCCGCGCACGGTTCTCGAACTCTTCGTCAGCCAAAGCTGCTCGGCCTGCCGGCCCGCGGACGAGCTCATGATGGAGTGGCAACGGGATCCCAGCCTCGTCGTGCTGACCCTGCCCGTGAACTACTGGGATTATCTCGGCTGGAAGGATACGCTGGCGGCCACGCTCTTCACCCTACGGCAGAAGGGATATGCGAAAGCCCGCAAGGCGGGTCAGATCTACACGCCCGAGATGATCGTCAACGGCGTGGTGTCCTGCATCGGGTCGGCGCGGGACCAGGTCACAAGATCAATCGATCAGGCAACGGCTGGGGGAATGGGTTCCTGACCATTGGGAAACCGGCACCCTTTTTGGCAAACTTGAGCGGGGCTGTCGACCATCAGATGGTCTCCACCGGACGTCAGCCGAGCGTCGCCAGAGCGGGAAACGTCTCAAGGAGCCAGAAGGACATGTTGGTGATCCAACCAGTCAGAAAGGCGATGCCGGTCAGCACGAGGAGGCCGCCCATGGCCTTCTCGATCAGCACGAAGCGGGAGCGCATGCGTTTGAGGAGAGCCGCGAACGGCTTCATGGCGAAGGCGGCGAGCAAGAAGGGAACGCCAAGACCCGCCGAATAGGCGGCAAGCAGCAGCGCACCCTGAGACACGCTGTCCTCCGAGCCCGCCACGGTGAGGATCGCGGCCAACACTGGCCCGATGCAGGGCGTCCAACCAAACGCGAAGGCCAGACCCATCACATAGGCGCCCCAGAGCCCAGTGGGTTTGGGCACACTGAATCGCGCCTCGCGGTAGAACAGCCCGATGCGGAACACGCCGAGGAAATGCAGCCCCATTACGATGATAGAGACTCCAGCGAGGGTGCTCAGCACATCGAGGTACTGTCGGATCACCTGGCCAAGGGCCGAAGCGGTAGCCCCCAGCAGCACGAAGACGGTGGAGAAGCCCGCCACGAACAGCAGCGCCGCCAGGACGGCCCGCTGTCGGACAGCGCGATCGTCGCCCGCGCTCAGGCGATCAAACGTCGTGCCCGCCAAGAAGGACAGATACGGCGGCACCAGCGGCAGGACGCAGGGGCTCAAGAAACTGATGAGCCCGCCGAGCATGGCGGCAGGGAGGGAGACGCTGAGCATGGGTTCTTCACTCCATCCTGCCGGCGCGGCACGAGGCCCGGGCGGCCAAAATGTTCGTCCAAGGCACGTGCCGGTACCGGGCCAGCATCACAATGCTGGCTCCCGGGCTGGGGCGGTCTTCCCCTGCTCGACGCGTGCCTTCAGGAATTCCACGGTTTCCGGGCTGTCCCACTCCGCGGCGCCGAGCAAGCGGCCGATCTCCCGCCCGTCCCGGTCGATCACCAGGGTGCCCGGCAGGCCGACAAGGCCAAGCTTGCGCGACGCACCGCCGCTCTCGTCGATGTACTGCGCCAGATGCCTGACATCGACCGAGGTGAGGAACTTTCGCACCGGATCGAGCCCCTTCCGGTCAATCGACAAGGCGACGACCTCGACATCCTTTCGGTCGAACTGGGCCTGGAGGCGATCAAGGGCGGGCATTTCCTCACGACATGGGGAACACCAGGTCGCCCAAATGTTCAGAACGACGATCCTGCCGCACAGATCGGCGAGGGAAACTTGCCGCCCGCCGTCGTCCTTGAAGGAAAGCTCCGGAATGGGGCGCGGCGTCTCATGCACGATCAGACGCGGCGGCGCCTCCGCGGCGCCGGCGGCCGAAAGTCCAAGGGCAAGGCCGAAGGCGACGGTGAGGACCCTGACCCAAGGGGTGCCCCCCGACTTCGTGAGCGGACGTCGGGAGGATCGTTTGACTCGGGCGGGCATGAGATCAGCGGATGGCCAGGGTTTCAAGGGAGCCTCCGAGAACTACCACAGTTCAGGCTGCCGGGGATCCGACCTTTGGCCGGATCCCATTGGGACCGAAGACCAGTCGGGGCGATTATGACCCCTTCCGCACTTGGTCGACCTCGCGTTGCACCAGGTCGCGGAGCTGCTGCGGGCCGAAATTGGTCAGCGCCTTGCCGTTGACGAAGAAGGTCGGCGTCTGCTGCACATTGTTGGCCTTCACGTCGGCAATATCCTGCTCCAGGACGCGGGTGATCTCGGGCGAGGAAGCCTCGGACTGGGCGCGTTGCACCAGGAGGCCGGCGACCTTGGCATAACCCCAGGCCTTGTCCAGATCGGGGGCGCCATGAGCGGCCCACTCCGGCTGGGTGGCCATCAGAGCTTCGAGAACCGGCTCGAACCGTCCCTGGGCGCGCGCCGTCTCCAGGATCCGAACCGCGGTGTCGGCCCCCTCGTGAAAGGGGGTGTACCGCAGGACCAGGCGCACGTCCTTCGGGAAGTCCGCCATGATCTGCTTGACGATGGGATAGAAGGCCCGGCAGGCCTCGCACATCGGATCGAAGAACTCCACGATGGTGACTGGGGCCTCCGGTGGGCCGATGACCGGCGAGTGCGGCCGGACCAGGGTGCCGTTGGCGGCGGTAGCCGCGGAAGCAGGCTCGGCGCCCTTGCCGGAGCGGTCATACAGGAAGGCACCACCGGCGAAGGCGGCGACCACGATCAGGGCGGTCAGGATGACAAGGAGGCGCTTAGACATTGGATTTCTTTCGACTGGCAGGAATGAGAAGAACGGCGATGGCGGTGAAGGCCGCGAGCGACAGGTAGGGGAGCGGCAGGCCAAGAACGGTCATGTCGGCGCTGGAGCAGGACGGCCCCTGTCCGCAGGGCTTGATCGCCTCGGGGGTGATCCCGGCGTAGAGCAGCGAGTGGAAGGCGGCGATGAGCCACCCGAGCCCTGCGATAGGCAAGGCGTAGCGCCAGATGCCGGTATCCTCGCGGAAGGTCGCCACGGCCAGGATGACGGCAAGCGGGAACATGAAGACCCGCTGGTGCCAACATAGGTTACAGGGCGTCTGCCCCATGACCTCCCCGATGAACAGGGCTCCGGCGGTCGCGGCGAGCGCTATGATCCAGGCGGTGAACAGGTACGCCCACGTGTGACGGCCTGCGGTTGTGAGCAGCCCATCGGGCATGGTCACGTGACGAGTGGTGGCGGGTTGGCTCATGTCCTATCCCCGGATCGCCCGTTTGAGTTTCGCGAGCGCCGTTGCCTTGTCCTCGTGGTAGTCGATCAGGCTGACGAAGCCGCCCTGTGCATCGGTCACGGTCACCGACGCGGAGTGTTCCATCGTGTAGTTGCCGCCCTCCGTCGGCACCTTGCGGTAGGCGACGCGGAAGGCCTTCGCCGCCGCCGTCACTTCCTCCGGCGAGCCGGTGAGCGCGACGATCCGGGGATCGAAGCTTTCCATGTAGGTCTTCAGCAACTCGGGGGTGTCCCGCTCGGGGTCGACCGTTACGAAGACGACGTTGAGGCGGTCGGCGTCGGGGCCGAGGTCCTTGAGGTGCTGGCTCATTTCGAAAAGTGTCGTCGGGCACACCTCCGGGCAGTGGGTGAAGCCGAAGAAATACACCGTCGGCTTGCCCTTGAAGGTGTCCTGCGTGACCCGCTCACCCCGATGGTTCACCAGCGAGAATGGACCACCAACGTCTGCAACTCCGGTCGTCGTGATGACGGGTTGAGCGAACCGAGAGCCGGACGTCTCCCCGCGGTACCAGTGCCAAGCGAAGAAACCGATCTGGAGCAGCAGGACCGCGATGAGCGCAAATGCGACCCAGCGAATGATCTTGAGAGTGGATGACATTGCACCGCCTTAGTGGCCCTGGTGGACGTTGGCAGCCGCCGGGGCGGCCTGTGCCCCGATGCCGCCGACCCGGTATTCGATCTTGAGCACGCCCGCCTTCTCGAACACGAGCATGCCCTTCACCGTGTCGCCTGGGTTCAATCCCTGCCGCAGGTTGACGAGCATGGCATGCAGCGCGCCCGGCTTCAGCTCCACGGTCTGACCCGGGCCGATCTCCAGGCCTCCGGCGACGGGCTCCATGCGGGCGACGCCCTCGACAACCGTGGAGCGGTGCACCTCGAAGCGTTCCGCGACCACGGTGGAGCCGCCGACCAGACGGTCGGGCTCCGACCCGGTGTTCTTGATCCGCATGTAGCCGCTGCCCACCTTGGCGCCGCCGGGCGTGGCGCGGGACCAGGGCGCCTCCACCACGATGGCGCCGGCGCGGAAGGTTCCAGGGGCCTGGGCCATCGCAGACGGCATGCCGCCGATGGCCAGGGTCGATAGGAGAGCAACGAGAGATCGCTTCGTCATTTTGGTGTCTTTCGCCCCTCGACGGGGTGCATCATCACATCTGTGCTTAGGTGTCGGGTCCGTCCTGGAATTGCGCGGAGGAGCGCCGCCGAGAGGGCGTGCCCAGAGAGACGGCTTTACTGGATTATCCCAGGATCGACGGCAGTCATGACCCAACGGGTCGGCCTTGGCGCGGTGAGGACCACGCGGCGTCCGGCGCTTGCGCCGGCAAGATCCTCAGGCTTGGGGAGGCCGAGCAGGTGGAGCCTGGGCCAGCGTCTCCGGTGTGGCGTCATCCCGGGGCACCAGAGCCTGTGCGGGGCTGAACCAGCGCACCACCGCTCTGGCGGTCGAACCGTCCTGGAGAACTTTCGCATGGCACAAGGCCGCAAGCGGGCAGGCCTTGGGCGCTTCGGGCTTGGATGAGCGGGCGGGCGCGCAGCACTGCACCTCGGCCATCACCATGGCATAGGCTGCGGAGGCCCGAGCCATTCCGGCGTCGGCCGCCACGGGCGCGATCATCCCGCGAGCCGCAGCGGGGGCGGCAAACGGGGCAAGCACGAGTGCAAGGACCGCAAGGAGCGGGAGCAGACGCGTGATGGCAAGCCATGGCTTCATGCCGCGAACCTCTCACATGCCCCCTGAAGTGTGAAGCGCGGCACAATCAAGAGCTTGTGTCCGCTGGAGAAGTAAAGCGACGCATTACAACCGGGAGGTTGGCAGCCCTGTCGGCCATGCTCCATTTTTACGGGGAAAACGACATCGGAAATGAATGGTGGGTCATGTGCGTGCCACGATGCTCAGGCGGCATATTGGCAACATTCGGAGGGGCCATGCGACCAGTCTTTGCCTTTTTCATAGGAACGCTCGCCCTTGCCTCCCAGGCGACGGCCGATCCGTTTGATGCCCCGCCGCCGAATTATGCAGAAATGATCAATCCGGTGCTGGGACAGTTCGGCGCTGATCTTCGCGTCCGGCAAACCTCCTGTGTGGTCAGCAGTCGCTGTCGTTACGCCGCGCGTCAGGTCGACATCGAAGTGGTTGGCCCGCCGGATCGTCCCGTCACCGAGCGGATCAGGATCGCGGCGACGTTCCGCCAAGGAGACGATGCGGCGGCGACGAAGCTCATCGACGATACGCTGACCGTGCTCGGTGCGACGATGGTTGTCTACGATCCAAGAATGGCGGCGGAGCGCCGTGGCGAACTCCTGCTCGAACTGGGTGATGCCGCGTTGAGCGTGGGCGAGGCGCACCGGGACAGCGCGGACGTCCACTACGCCCTCTCGTTCGACGACATGAGCGGGCGCCTGGAGATCACGGCTGCGACATTGCGCGCGGGACATGGATAACGAAATGTTTGGAACGAAATGGGGTGCGACCTGTTAACTCTCGTTTAACTTTTGCCTTGAGCGCCACCGGCCCGCTGTGTCAGGTTTGATGAACAAAACCTTAACAGCATGGCGGGGGCAATGCGGCAGTCTCTCCTCGAGTCCTTGAGCACTCGACTTTCTCTCCGGAACACGCTTCGTCTCGCAGCCTTCACGATGGGACTCACCGTGATCGGCAGTGGGGCGCAGGCGCAGACTGTTGCAGGGTTGCCGACTGCCTCCCAACCCGTTGGGATGATCGGCACAGCGAAGCCGATCCTGGGTTGGATCCGGTTCTGTGAGCAGAACCCGGGCGAATGCGCAGTCGATGCCTCCGAGCCTGCCACCATCGAGCTCACGGCCAAGGACTGGCAGACCCTTGTCCGAATCAACCAGCAGGTCAACGCTGACATCAGGGCCAAAACGGATAAGGATCACTGGGGCGTCGAGGACCGCTGGGACTTCGCCGAGGACGGTTACGGTGACTGCGAGGACTATCAGCTCGTCAAGCGCAGGCGCCTGGTCGAAGCCGGCTTCCCTCGCCGGGCACTGCGCATGACCGTTGTCATCGACGAGGAAGGCGCGGGACACGCGGTGATGATGGTTCGCACCAACCGGGGCGACCTCATCCTGGACAACAAGCGCAACGCCATCCTGCCCTGGCACAAGACGGGCTACGTGTACATCAAGCGCGAAGGCGACCAGGGCTCGACCTGGGCCTCGCTCGGTGGTCGGACGTCGCCGACCATGACAGCCAACCAGTAAGCTGGAGCCGCACACCGGAAGCAGACCAGCAAGCCTGCTTCGCACCCTATGCCTCGAAGTAGGACGCAACGAGCGTGAACAGGGCGAACCCGCCCACGAAGAACGCTGCCGTGGCCCGGCTGTCCTCGGCCGCCTCGTGCGCCTCGCCCAGCATCTCCTCGACCGCGGCGAGGATCAGAAGGCCCGCGGTGAACGCAAGGGCTGTGAGTTGGATCGCTCTGGCCTGGTCCCGCAATAGCCAGTAGCCGACGCTAGCCCCCAGGAGGGTGGCGGCCACGAAGGATGCCGAGAGCATGAGCCGCTTGAAGCGGGCCACGCCCTTGTCCCGGAAGTTGGCAATGGCGGCAAAGCCCTCAGGGACGTCAGCGGTGACCTGGCCGACGGCAAGCACGAGGGCGAGGCTGAAGGAAACGACCGAGCCGACCCCGATCATCAGTCCGTCGCTGAAGAGGTCGATGAACACCGCGGCATAGACCAGCCATGGGCCGGCGGCCTTCTCGCCGCCGCTGAACCGCTCCATGGCGGCATCCAGCAGGATGAAGGTGCCGCCGCCCAGGCAGAACCCGAGAACCACCAGCCAGGGGGCAGCTCCCTCCAGGGCCTCCGGCATCAGCTCGACGTCGACGACCGCGACGACGATCCCGGCCGCCACGTGCAACGCGCGGCTCAGAGTCCGCCGTGAGGTCGGGATGAGTTCGGCAAGCACGCCGCCCGCGAAATTGCCCGCGGCAGGCAGGAGGGCCAAGGCGAGGACCTGGAGGAAATCCATGGGCCCTCACCTGTCCTGGAGGAGTTCGCGGCTGTGACGGACGTGCGACGCCAGCTCGAACTCCAGGGTGGCATGGTCGATGCCGAACCGCTCCTTGAGCCGCGCCTTGATGCGTCCCTTGAGGTCCGTCACGGCGGCGAGATCCTGCTCCGACACCGCGATATGCCCTTCCAGCGCGGTCCTGCCCTCGTCGGGCTGCCACACGTGCAGGTGATGCACGTCCTCGACGGACGGGATCGCCTTCAGCTCAGCCAACAGCCCATCGTAATCGAAGTCCTTCGGGGCGCTGTCCATGAGGACGGCGATGGCCTCCCTGATCTCCTTGTAGGCATGCCGGAAGATGTAGACGGCGATGAGCGCCGTGATCACCGGGTCGATCCAGGTGATGCCCCATGTCATGATCGCGACGGCGCCCACGATGACGCCGACCGTCGCCATGGCGTCCGCGATCATGTGCAGGTAGGTGCTTTTGACGTTGAGGCTGCCGATCTCCTTTCGCAGCACCCAGGCCGCCGCGAGATCCTCGACAAGCGCGATGACGCCGACGACCAGCATCGTGGTGCCGGCGACCTCCACCGGGTTGAAGAGCCGGGTCGCCGCCTCATAGACGAGATATAGTCCGATCACGAACAGTGTCGTGAGATTGATCAGGGCACCAATCGTCTCGGCGCGGGCATAGCCGAAGGTGCGGCGGCGGTCTGCCTCGCGCTGGGAGATCCGCCAGGCGATGTATGACACGAGCACGGAGGCCGCATCGGAGAAGTTGTGCGCGGCATCGGCCAGGAGCGCGAGCGAACCGGAGATCACGCCTCCGACAACCTCGGCGGCGGTGATGCCCAGGTTGAGCGCGAGCGCGATCAGCAGGCGCCGCCCGCGCTTGGGAGATCGATCTTCGGAGCCTTTGCTGCCGTGAGAGTGGGCCTGCCCGTGTGAGTGTCCCATGGTCTCCTTCACCTGCTGGCCGACCTGCGAGCTCTGGGAAATGTTGGCTGCACTGACAGAATTCCTCTGATCGAAACGGGAGGATCGGGAGACTGTTCCGGCATCCCTGGTCCCGTCATTGGTACGGTGACGAGCCGTTTGTACGAACAAAGCCGCCTACCCGGTGTTGACGCTGCGGAGCTTGTTGAGGAGGGTCTCATGTGCGGCAGCTCGGTCTCGACGAAGAAGCGCTTCCGCCTTCCTCTGGTCATCGCCCTGTTCCTCCTGGCCGCGCGCTCGGTCACAGCCGCCGAACCCGTCCTTCCCGATCTTCTGACTCTCTGCCTTGCGTCCCTTCCGGAAACGACACCCGGGCAGGTCTGGTCGTCCTGGAGCCTCACGCCCGTGGTCGTGCTGCGTTGATCGTTGCCGGCTTCCTCTACGTTCGTGGTTCCAGGATGGTGGAGCACGCTGTCCGACCTTCGCCCAGCATCTTCTTTTCACCGCCGGCATAGCCTGCCTGGTCGTGGCGCTGGTCTCACCGCTGTGCCGGATGGCATCGACGCTGGCCTGGGCGCACATGGTTCAGCACGTCCTGCTCGTCACCGGAGCCCCGTTGTTCCTCGCCCTGAGCCGGCCGGGCAACGTCCTGCTGGCGGGTCTGCCGGCCCGTCTGCGCATGACGGCTGGTAGCTGGAGGCGAGCGGAAACGCCAGCGTCGCGGCCATACGCCTATCTGCTCGTCAGCTTCGTTCTCTACGGCCTGAACATCTGGTTCTGGCATATCCCCGCGCTCTACCAGGGGGCGCTCCTCGACGTCAGTCTGCACCTCGTCATGTATGCGCTGTTCCTGCTTGTCAGCCTGATGTTCTGGCATTCGGTGCTGGAGACCTACCGCACCCCGGGAGGAGCCAGCGGACTGGCCGCGATGCTGCTCTTCTTCACCTTCCTGCACACGGCGGTGCTCGGCCTTCTGCTCGCCCTGTCGCCACAGGTCTGGTACCCCCTGATGGCCGCCCGGGGCGCGGCCTGGGGCCTGCTGCCCCTCGATGACCAGAGGCTCGCCGGGCTGATCATGTGGATCCCGATGGGCGGCGTCTACTTCGCCGCAGCCCTCGCCGTGCTGGCGCGCTTCATCACGGAATCCGGCCATGCGCCGAGGGATAGAGCGCCCTCGACTTCGGCTTCGTGAGCGTATCCTTCCTCTTAAGTGCAGATTTAGGCTTGAACCTCTAGCAGCTTGAGGTGCTAGGTCGGCAGCCTCGATCTCGCGGAGGGCTGCAGGAATGGATGATTGGCGGAAACGGCGAGGCCGCAGGAACCTTGCGCTGGCCCTCGCACTCGTGGCCCTGACCATCATCCTCTACGCCGTCTCCTACGTGAAGACCCGCGAGCGCGAGGATTTGCGCCACAGGGAGGACCCGCAAGCCCATGCCGTGGCGCCCTCCAAGACAGCGCCCTAGGACGATCCTGGCGACGTTCAGCCGCCGAACAATCCCCGGAAGCGATCAAGCACCGAGCGTCCCTCGCTCCCCGCCTGGACGGTCGGCGCAGACGTCGCGACCGGAGCCGGTGCGGACGGCTGGACGGCCCCGGCGGCGCGTCCCTGGCCCGCCGGTCCCTGCGAGGCATAGGCAAGCCTGGACGACGTCTCCTGCCTTGGCTTGCCGTTGGCAGCGAGGACGACCTCCTGCGGCCCGGCGGCCAGCGCCTCAGGGCGGCTGACGTCCCCAAGGCGCTTGCGCGCGTTGGCGTCGACGGCAAGCGATCCGCCCTGCCCTGCATCGCCGTACAAGGCCTGCCGGAAGCTCTCGTGCTGCCCACCGTCGGCGTAGACCACCTTGACCGGCTGCACGCCATTGGCGGCCAACGCACCCACCTGCTGATCGTCGCTCTGCCGCTTCTGCGCGACGGACGTCATGACCGAGGCGTCGCCGCTGAAGGCATACTGCTGATTGGCGACGGACACGCGCGGCTCGTCCCTGGCGATCTCGAAGTAGTCGGAGCCCTCCTTGAGGTTCCGCCAAAACGCGATGTTCGGGTCCAGCCGGTGCTTGGCCAGGTTCTCGGCCGTCATCCGGAACGGATAGGACTGGAACTGGAAGCCGCGCTGGCCGCTGGCGAAGGCCTCGCGGGCGAGTGCATAGACCTCTGAGATGGCCTCGTCGGTCATGGCGAAGCACCCTTGCGACGAGCACGAACCGTGCACCATCAGGTGCGACCCCGTCCGGCCATGCGCGCGGTCGTACTCGTTCGGGTAGCCGAGGTTGAACGAGAGGTAGAGCTGCGAGTTCGGGTTCATCTGTGCCGGGGTGACCGTGTAGAAGCCCTCCGGGGCCTGGCGGTCGCCCTCGCGGATCTTCGGCCCGAGCTGCCCCGACCAGCGGCACATCGGGTAGGTCTTGAGGAGCGCGTAGCGGCCGTCGCGGCCGCGCTTCCAGACCTCGATCTCGGATTCCTTCTTGTAGGAGCGCATCAGGATCGGGTCGTTCTTCGACATGCCCTTCGTTTCCATCAGCGCCATGGTGGCGGCGGGGATCGGCGCCAGGTGGCGCGTGGACATGTCCTGGCCTTGGCAGGCGGCGAGCGCGAGCACGAGGCCCGCAGCCAATGCGATACGCTTCATCGTGGGAATCCCCGCATTCTGTGTGCCCGGGGTTGATCCCGGACGGTTCCCCGTTTTTCTAAGGGATTGGCTTTAACGCTGTCTTGCCGCAGGCACAGGAACCTGCGGAAGCCGGCCAACCGGCATGAAAGGTTGCCTTCAAGTCCGGCAGGATTGAGGCGTCCGGCTCCCGTTACCCATGATCCACAGGATGCCTGAGGCCCCTCTGACGCCTTGCCCGAACGACGCGGCGGTCAGGCCGAGGCTTGGACGGTTCTGAGGTCGCGACGGGCATCCTTGATGATGGCCCATGACGACTGGAGGAATAGCCCAGCGATGACAACGGCAACGACAAGGTCTGGCCATGGCGTCGCGGTCCACGCGACGAGGCCTGCGGCGATGATCACCGCCACGTTGCCGATGGCATCGTTCCGGCTGAACAGCCACACGGCCCTGACGTTCGCATCTCCTGACCGATGCGGCAGCAGCACCCAGGCCGATGCCACGTTGACGACCAGTGCGATCACCCCGAACAGGCCCATGATCTCGGCCTCAGGCTGGTGGAGGACGAACACCCGGTACGCGGACGTGACAAGGATGCCGAGGCCGAGGAGGCCGAGGAAAATGCCCTGCAGGAGCGCGGACCGCGCCCGCCAGACTAAGCTCCACCCGATGGCGAGAAGGCCTAGCAGCGTGATGGTGCCGTCACCCAGGAAGTCGAGGGCGTCCGCCTTCAGGGCCTGCGACCCGGAAACGAACCCGGCCACGATCTCGGCCAACCCATAGCCGACGTTGAGCACCACGACGGTCCACAGGGCCCGCCGGTAGGCTGGGGTGACGTGGGAGTAATCCTGGATCTTGTCGTCGTCATCGTCACTCATCCGGAGCGCCTTTCGTGCACGGCCGTATCGGGACGGACCGCCGGTCCGCGGGACTTCAGGAGGGCGTCGATCACGAGCAGGACGACACCTGCGGAGATGAAGATGTCGGCGACGTTGAATGTGAAAAGCCGCCAGGCCATGGGATGGAGGTCGAGGAAATCGGTCACGGCCCCATCCGCCGCCCGGTCGATCAGGTTCCCCAGCGCGCCTCCGGCGATCAAGCCATACCCGGTGCGCTCGCCCGGATCCGGAGCCCGCAGCGCGAACCAGGTCACGACGGCGGTCGCCAGCGCCTGCACGAGGAGCAGGATCGCGACCCCGGTATCCGTGTCCGCAGAGAACATGCTGAAGCTGACGCCGCGGTTGAACGCCAGCGAGAGGCTCAGGAAGGGCAGAAGCGGCTCCACCGCGTCCGTCAGGTGGATGGAGGCGAGGAACTTGGTGGCGAGATCGGCGGCGGCCGTGAGCGCGATCAACCCGAAGACAAGGACAGCCGGTCGGGTTTTCATGGCGCATCCCTCCCGACAGGCTTCGTCCCTTGCAGGAAGGCTAGGTTTCCGAAGATCGTCCTGCGTCGGTAGACCTCGCGGACGTCCTCGAACCCCGCATGCCGCATCAGCATGGGCAGGAGCCCATGGAGGTTGTCGCGCGTGTTCGGGAAGCCGTCGAAGACTTGCACGGGGACATAGGCCAGCCGCATTAGGAGGTTGTCCGGGTTCGCCCAGTCCGCGATCACGATGCGGCCTCCCGGGCGCAGGACTCTGAAGGCCTCCGCGAACGCGGCCCGCTTGGTGGGCTGCTCCAGGTGGTGGAGAACGAGGCTTGATACGACTGCGGTCGCGGACCCGCTGTCCAGCTGCAGGGCGTCTGCGAAAGCCTGCTCGAACCGGATGTCGAGGTTTCCTTCGGCGGCCTTGGCCCTGGCACGGCCCAGCATCGCCGGGTCGGGATCGATCCCGATGACAGTGGTCTGGGGACAAGCCGCCTTCAGCAGCAACCCCAGCGTGCCCGTGCCGCATCCAAGGTCGACGATGACGTCGTCGAGCTTTGGCGCGATGGTGGCGACAAGCCGGGCCTTCCAGGCGTCCTCGGCCAGGAAGCGGGCGATCAGGCCATCGTAGAACCCTGTCAGGCTGTGGAGTCCGAGCGCAGGCACGAATGGGCGTGGGGTGGATTTCATGTCATCCTCACGCATTGCCGCGGAAGCCGAGCAGGCGCATGGCGTTCGCGGTCACCAGCACCGTCGCGCCGGTGTCGGCCAGGATGGCCGGCCAAAGCCCGGTGATGCCGATGATGGTGGTGACCAGGAACACCGCCTTGAGCCCGAGAGCCACGACGATGTTCTGGCGGATGTTGCCCATCGTGGCCTTGGAGAGCGCGATCATGCGAGCGATGTCGAGCACGCGTCCATGCAGCACGGCGCCGTCCGCCGTCTCCAGCGCCACGTCGGTGCCGCCGCCCATCGCGATGCCGACATCCGCCGCGGCCAGAGCCGGGGCGTCATTGATGCCGTCGCCGACCTTGGCGACAACCTGCCCCTGCGCCTTGAGCTCGTTGACGATCCGAAGCTTGTCCTGCGGCAGCAGGTCGGCCCGTGCCTCCACGCCCAAGGTATGGGCGATGGCCGCCGCCGTCTTGGCATTGTCGTCGGTGAGCATGATCGGCGTGATCCCGCGCGCCTTGAGCGCCTGCAAGCCGGCGATGGCGTCCTCCCGAGGCTCGTCCCGAACTGCGATCAGCCCGACGGACGTGTCGTTCACGAGGAGGACCGACACGGTCTTACCCTCCTCCTGCAAGGCGCTTATACGGGCCTCGGCCTCGGTCGGGAGAGGTGCGATGTCAGCCGCCGCCTTGGGCGAGCCCAGATACAGGCCTCGGCGGCGGAACCGGCCCTTCACGCCCTTGCCGCCGAGCGCCATGACGCCGACGGCGGGGACGACCTCGATGCCTTCGGCCTGCGCCCGGCTCACGATGGCCTTGGCGATGGGATGGGACGATGTGGCGTCGAGGGCGGCCGCATCCTCCAGGATCTCACGCTCGGTGCCCTGCAACGCAACGACGTCGGTAACCTTGGGACGACCTTCGGTCAGGGTGCCGGTCTTGTCGAGGGCAACCGCCGTGACCTTGCCGAGGGTTTCTAGGACTGCCCCACCCTTGATCAGGAGCCCGCGGCGGGCGCCCGCCGCCAAGCCGGCTGCGATGGCGGCGGGAGTCGAGATGACGAGGGCGCACGGGCAGCCGATCAGCAGCACGGCCAGTCCCTTGTAGACCCACTCACCCCAGGGCTCGCCCGCCAGCAGCGGCGGCAGGATGGCCACGAGGGCGCCGACAATAAGCACGGCCGGCGTGTAGTACCGCGAGAAGCGGTCGATGAAGCGCTCGGTCGGCGCCTTGGCCTCCTGCGCCTCCTCCACGAGGCGGACCATCCGGGCGATGGTGTTATCCTCGGCCTCGGCGGTGACGCGAACCCGTAAGGTGCCGTCCGTGTTGATGGTGCCGGCGAAGACGGTCTCACCCTTACCCTTGCGCTTCGGCGTGCTCTCGCCTGTGACGGGCGCCTCGTCGATGGCGCTCTCGCCCGAGACGATGACACCATCGGCTGGGACCCGGTCGCCAGGACGGACGGCGATCACGTCGCCGACCGCCAGGATCTCGGCCTGAACCTCCTGCAGGGTGCCGTTGCGCTCGATAAAGGCGGTCTTCGGTACTAGGCTGGTTAGCGAGCGGATACTGGCCCGTGCCCGGCCGGCAGCGACGCCCTCCAGGAGCTCGCCAACGAGGAACAGGAGCACCACGATGGCAGCCTCCTCGGTCTCGCCGATGATCACCGCGCCAACGGCGGCGATGCTCATCAGGGTCTCGATGGTGAACGGCGCCCCGGCCAGGGCCGCGGACGCGGCCCGGCGGGCGATCGGCACCAGACCGATGGCCATGGCGACGGTGTAGAGCCACGCCTCGTAGCTCGGCAGGAGCGCAGCCAGACCCCACGCGGCGGCGAGGGCAATGCCGCAGAAGAGCGTCAGTCGCCCCTTGGCCGAGCGCCACCAGGGACCATCCTCGGCCCCATGATCATGGTGGTGCCGCGTTTCCTCCGTCACCGGGGTGATGCCGTAGCCGAGGTCGCGAACCACCTTCTCGACCCGCTCGCCCGTGCCATCGCCGTCGACCCGCAGGCGCAGGGTCTCGGTGGCAGTGGTGATGTTGATGTCGGAGACGCCGGGCACGCGGGTGAGCGCGGTCTCAATCTTGCGGGCGCAGCTCCCGCAATCCATGCCCTGGACGCGATACCTGATCTTCTGGGGAGCGACGTTTGCCGTCATCGTCCGGTCCTTGCATTTTGAGTCACGGCGACCCTACATCCTCTAGTGGCTAGAGGTTCAAGAGGTTTTTTCGATGTCCCTGACGATCGGCGAGCTGTCCCGGCAGACCCAGGTGAAGATCCCGACCATCCGGTACTACGAGCAGATCGGCCTTCTCGCCGAGCCGATCCGGACCGAGGGGCAGCAGCGGCGGTATCGTCCGGAGGACGTTCGCAGGCTCAACTTCATCCGTCATGCCCGCGAGCTCGGCTTCGAGGTTGAGGCGATCCGGCAGCTCCTGGGGCTCGCAGGCGACCCCGACCGTTCCTGCGGCGAGGTGCATGACATCACCAAGGCTCATCTCGACGAGGTGAAGGACAAGATCGCACGGCTCACGGCCTTGCGGAACGAACTCGAGACCATGGTCACCTGCGACCACCGCCGGATTTCCGAGTGCCGGATCATCGAGGTCCTCGCGGACCACGGGCAGTGCCAGCATCTTGAGCACTAGACCAAGTGCCGGGGTCGAATGGAATTGATCACCTCCACCGCAAGCATCCTTGCTGCCTTCGCGTCCGGTCGCACCCCCTCCCGGAATCCACGGGCAAGCCGTGACCACTTGCGTCAGGGTTCGGGAAATCGCGTCTCCGCCGAAGTCGTCTCTTCCGTCACGAACGATCCGAAGGACATCTCCGGCCAGGCCGCGGTGGCTGCGCCATGGAGACGTGCGGCGGCCTGATGGACCGCGTCCAAGGACATCTCAAGCGTTTCCGCCGCCCGCCGAGCCTCCTCGGGGCTGGCGAGATAGCCCAGGACGGCTGCGATTTTTCGGGGAACGTCGGAGCCATAGGCCCTTTCCGCCTTCTGCACGGCCTCGGGTGGGATCGAACCGTTCGACAGGATGAGATAACCGAGATCGATGGCATCACGATAGGCAACGGACCGATCCGCACAGCGGTCTGCATTGGCCAGCAGCTTTTCGGTGAACTGATCCGCGACCGCAAGGATGGGAACCCCGAGCGCGGGGTCGATTGCCCCTTCGAGCGTGACGCGCCCCTCGCGAACGACCTCGAACTTGATGGGCTGGCCACGAAGCGAGAAGCGTCCGCGGATGCCGTACTGGTCGGCGATGAACGGCCTGACCGTCTCAACATCCGGACCGAAGAACGCCTGGGCGCCCCGCTCGAGGGCGGCGATGCGAAGCTCGCGGTACCCATCGGGATCGGCGCAAAGGAAGTCGACGTCCAAGGAGAGGCGGTATTCGCCGTTCTGGAGCACGATTGCCGTTCCGCCGCCGAAGTAGCACCGCGCCCGCTCGAGAAACGGGGCATCCATCGACCGGAGCGCCTCAGCGATCACGTTATGCTGGGGGCGTACGAAAGCCACGGCAACCTCCTCGCTGGCTCCTGGAAAGAAGTCGATCAGGTGTGGGAAGGTGCCGGAGTTCAGGAGGCCAGCAGGTAGCCGTTCCCGAACTCCTCGGCGAGTTCATGGATGAGTTCGGCTTCCCGCAGCGTCAGGTGGTCCTTGTCGACGTGCCGCCAATTGCGCTCGTACAGGGCAAGCGCCTCCTCCCCCGGAATCGGACGTTCCGGGTTGCGGTTCCAGGCGAGCATCGCAAGCTCGGGGAACTCGGCAGGCACGACGGCCTTATGGGCGTTCCTGACTGGCATACGCGAAATATAGTCCCTGCTTATGGTCATGTCCACGGGTGCGCCGAAAACCTGACATTCGACGAACGCACCCCGGCAGCCGGAGTTCCTCGGCTCAGGGCACGTCATCCTCTTCTGCCGCTCAGCATGCCCGTTGGTCGGGCGACCCGCAATGCCCGGCCCACTGCGATCCGAACGCGGGGACCGTTCGCCTGTTGCATGTGACGGACGCAGAGGCAGGCTTGCAAAGGGCCCAACGTGTCTATATATCTCGACATATGGAAGCACATGACGTACTCCTCGCCCTTGCGGCTTTGGCCCAGTCCACGCGCCTCGACGTGTTCCGGCTGCTGGTGAAACATGAGCCGGAGGGTCTCCCGGCGGGCGACATCGCCCGGGAGCTGGCGGTCCCGCATAACACCATGTCCTCGCACCTCGGCATCCTCTCCCGGGCGGCTCTCGTCCGCTCCGAGCGCCGGAGCCGCTCGATCATCTACCGCGCCGACCTCGACCGCCTGCGCGAGGTCGTGACTTTCCTGCTCAAGGATTGCTGCGGTGGCCATCCCGGCGTGTGCGCTCCGCTGATCGATGCCCTCGCTCCCTGCTGTGCCCCGAAGGAGGCCCTCGATGGCTGACCGTCCCTACAACGTGCTGTTCCTGTGCACGGGTAACACTGCCCGTTCCATCCTGGCCGAGGGCATCCTCCGCAAGGACGGTGCCGGCCGCTTCAACGCATTCTCGGCCGGCAGCCAGCTGAAGGGCACCGTCAATCCATTCGCCCTGAAGGTTCTCGACAGCCTCGGCTATCCCACGGACGGGTTCCGCTCGAAGAGCTGGGACGAGTTCGCGAAGCCGGATGCGCCCGTGATGGACTTCATCTTCACCGTCTGCGACAGCGCCTCGGGCGAGGCCTGCCCGGTGTGGCCCGGCCATCCGGCTTCCGCCCACTGGGGCATCGAGGACCCCGCGGCAGTTCAGGGACCGGACATCGAGAAGGAACGCGCCTTCGTCCAGGCCGCCAAGTACCTCAAGAACCGGATCTCCGCCTTCCTGGCTCTGCCGATGGCAAGTCTCGACCAGGTTGCGCTGACCCATCACCTGCGGGAGATCGGCCGCCTCGAGGGCGCCACCTCCGAGGCCGTTCTCCCCTTCGACCGCCGCTCGGCCTGAGAGATCCCTCCCATGGATGTCGTCATCTACCACAACCCAGACTGCGGCACGTCCCGCAACACGCTGGCCATGACCCGCAATGCCGGCATCGAGCCGCACGTCATCGAGTATCTGAAGACGCCACCGACGCGGCTCCAGCTGCGCCAGCTCATCGACCGGATGGGTGTTCCGGTCCGCGCCATCATCCGCGAGAAGGGCACCCCCTACCATGAGTTCGGCCTCGATGATCCGGACCTGACCGACGACCAGCTTCTCGATGCGATGATGGCCCACCCGATCCTGATCAACCGCCCCATCGTGGTCACCCCCAAAGGCGTGCGCCTCTGCCGTCCATCCGAGGCGGTCCTCGACCTCCTGCCGCCGCAGATCGGCGAGTTCCGCAAGGAAGATGGCGGGATCGTCGTCGACGCCTCCGGACACCGCGCGGCCACCACCTGAAGGATTCTCGCATGTCCATCTTCGAACGCTACCTGACTCTCTGGGTCGCCCTGTGCATTGTCGCCGGCATTGCCCTTGGCCATCTCCTCCCCGGCTTTTTCCAGGCCGTGGGTGCGCTGGAGGTCGCCAAGGTCAACCTGCCCGTTGCGGCCCTGATCTGGCTCATGATCATCCCGATGCTGATCAAGATCGACTTCGCCTCGCTCGGGCGGGTGCACGAGCACTGGCGCGGCATCGGCGTGACCCTGTTCATCAACTGGGCCGTGAAGCCGTTCTCGATGGCGGCGCTCGGCTGGCTGTTCATTGGATACCTGTTCAAGCCCTACCTGCCCGCCGACCAGATCAACTCCTATATCGCCGGCCTGATCATCCTGGCGGCCGCGCCCTGCACGGCAATGGTGTTCGTGTGGAGCCATCTCACCAAGGGTGAGCCGCACTTTACCCTGTCGCAGGTGGCGCTCAACGACGTGATCATGGTGGTGGCCTTCGCACCCATCGTCGGCCTGCTGCTCGGGCTGTCCGCGATCACGGTGCCATGGGACACGCTCCTGCTCTCGGTGGTGCTCTACATCGTCATCCCCGTGGTGCTGGCCCAGTTCCTGCGCTCGCGCCTGTTAGCAAGCGGTGGCGAGGCGTCCCTGACTGGATTGCTCCGCGTCTTGCAGCCGCTGTCGCTGGTGTCCCTGCTCGCCACGCTCGTGTTGCTGTTCGGCTTCCAGGGCGAGCAGATTCTGGCGCAACCGCTCATCATCGCCATGCTGGCGGTGCCGATCCTGATCCAGGTCTACTTCAACTCGGGGCTGGCCTACCTGCTCAACCGGGTCGCCGGGGAGCAGCACTGCGTTGCCGGCCCCTCCGCCCTGATCGGCGCATCCAACTTCTTCGAGCTGGCGGTGGCAGCGGCCATCAGCCTGTTCGGCTTCAACTCCGGAGCGGCGCTGGCGACCGTCGTCGGCGTGCTGATCGAGGTGCCCGTGATGCTGTCCGTCGTCTGGATCGTGAACCGCAGCCAGGGCTGGTACGAGCGCGGTGCCGTGCGTCACAGGCTGCCTGCGGCTGGCCCCAAGCGGGGAGTCCAGCCCGGTGAGTGATCTTCCCAACATCGACTTCTCGGTCCTCGACGTACCCGACCACGGCAGGCTGGAGCCGGCGAAGCTGTCCACGCACCCTCCCCGCATCCTCCTGCTCTACGGTTCCCTGCGGGAGCGCTCGTACAGCCGTTTCCTCACCCTCGAGGCGGAGCGCCTGCTCCGGCACTTTGCCGCCGAGACCCGCGTGTTCGACCCGCATGGGTTGCCGCTGCCGGACGCGACTGCCAGCGACCATCCCAAGGTGCAGGAACTGCGGGAGCTGTCGCTCTGGTCCGAGGGACAGGTCTGGTGCAGCCCGGAGCGGCACGGGGCGATGAGCGCGGTGATGAAGGCGCAGATCGACTGGATCCCGCTCGCGACGGGTTCGGTGCGGCCGACGCAGGGGCGCACGCTGGCTTTGATGCAGGTCTGCGGCGGCTCCCAATCCTTCAACGCCGTCAACCAACTGCGGGTGCTCGGGCGCTGGATGCGGATGGTGACGATCCCGAACCAGTCCTCGGTAGCCAAGGCGTTCCAGGAATTCGACGAGGCCGGGCGGATGAAGCCCTCCTCCTACTACGACAGGGTCGTGGACGTGATTGAAGAATTGGTGAAGTTCACGCTCCTGACCCGCGACCGCTCCGACTATCTCACCGACCGCTACAGCGAGCGCAAGGAGATAGCCGAGAAGGAAGCCAAGCGCCTCGCGGCAGAAGCCATGAGCCACTAGGTCAAGGCCGCCGAGTAGCCGGCCGATGCTTCCGGGCGATGGATCTACAGCATGTAGCCGATGTCGGATGCCCCGGTCGGGTATGCGAACATCGTCATCTTCAGGTCCTCGGCGGTGAGCCCGTGACGGATTGCAAGGCCGAAGAGGTTGATGACCTCGTCGACGTGAGGCCCCACGAGATGGGCTCCAATGATGAGGTCCGTCTCGTCATCGACCAGCACCTTGAAGCCGTAGACTCTCTCGGCGACCCGCCGCGCCGTGTACCAGTTCGGCACGAGTTGGCTCTGCATGCGGAACTTCAGGCCCTTCTCGCGTGCCTCCCGCTCGCTCAATCCGACGCTGGTGATCGGCGGGATCGTGAACGCAACGCTCGGAACACCGCGGTAGTCCGGCCGATGCCGGTTGCCGTCGAGGAGGTTGCGCACGACGACCTTTGCATCGTGGCTGGACACAGGGGTGAGCGGCGGCCCCATTCGGGCGGCATCGCCGGCGGCATAGACGGCCGGATTGGAGATGCTCTGGAGGAATTCGTTGAGCTTTAGGTGCCCGTTCCCATCGCGTTCGACGCTCGCCGCCTGAAGGTCGAGAGAGTCGAGATCCGGAATGCGCCCGGCGGCATGAACCACCAGGTCGGCCTCGACCGTCACGGGCTGGCCCCCGTCCGCCCGCGCCCGGACCAGGAAGCCTCGGTCGGTCTTCTCCACGCCCTCGACCGAGGTCCGGGTGCGCACGTCGATGCCGATCTCCCGGAACTTCTCCATCAGCCAACCAACGAGGTCGGCGTCGAAGTGGGGCAGCATGTGTCCGCCACGCTGGAGGATCGTGACCTTCGCGCCGGCGCGGGCGGCAATGTGCGAGAACTCGGCGGCGATGTATCCGCCGCCGACCAGGACGATGCGCTCCGGCAGCTCCTCCAGTTCGAGGAATTCCGCGTTGGTAATGAGGAACTCCTCGCCCGGGAAGCCGAGCGGCGCCGGCCGCGCTCCGGCGGCAATCAGGATGTGCTGCGCTTCGAGCCGGTCCCCGCCATCCAGCTCGATCGCGTTCGGGCCGACGAAGCGGGCCTGGGCGTGGTACGCATCGATGCCGTGGTCGGCATAACGCCGTTCCTGCTTTCCCGGGACCGGGCCGGTGAAGGTCCGCTTGAAGGCGATGAGGTCGCGCCAAAGAATTTGGGCATCCTCGGCCACCACCCCGCGTCCGGTCATGCGCCGCACGTCGTCGATCACCTGCGCGCCCGTCACCAGCATCTTCTTGGGGTCGCAGCCGCGCAGCGCGCAGGTGCCGCCGAACGGGCGGTAGTCGGCCACCGCGACCTTCCGGCCGGCGGAGGCCATCCGGTGGCTGGCCACCATCGCGGCGGTTCCCGATCCGATGACAACGAGGTCGTAGTTCTTGGTCATGGGGCTCTCCCGGTCGCGTGTGACGGTTGCATGGCTTTGCGCCGACCCGGCGCCAGCCCGAGATTCCTCAAGAATGCGGAGGGAGCTGCGGGTTCGCCCGGCGGAGAACTGGCCCCTCCGGTCCGTTCACGACCATGCGGTAGAAGCAGCTTGTCCGTCCGGTGTGGCAACAGCCGCCATCGCCGTCGACCCGGACCTTGAGCCAAACGGTGTCCTGGTCGCAGTCGACCCGCAGCTCCTGGACATGCTGGATCTGGCCGCTGGTCGCGCCCTTGTGCCAGAGCTCCCGGCGGGACCGGCTCCAGTACCAGGCCTCGCCGGTCGCGATGGTCCGCGCCAGCGCCTCCGCGTTCATCCACGCCAGCATCAGGACCTCCCCCGTCACCACGTCCGTAGCGACTGCCGGGACAAGGCCATCCCCGTTGAACGCCACCGCCAGGACGGAGCCCTCCTCAACGTCTCGCTTCGACATCCTGCCTCCTGATCCCGACTTTCACCACAACCCGGTCGGGAAACTGCAAGGCACGGGATTCCGTCGTGCAACATGGGCTGCCCGGCAATTCGCGCGAGGTACCCGGAGAGGCGGCGGAAGCAGCCTTTCTCTGGTGCATCCGCCAGGACACCAGCAGAGCCGTGGTTGCGGCAAAGCTGACAACGCCCAGGCTAACGGATCCGCTGAGCCACCCAAGCAGGCCTCCGACCGAGCCGACAACCGCAGCCGGCCCGAGGCAGCACATGGCGTAGAGGGGAAGCACGACGACGAAGGTGACAAGCATCGCGACCAGTTTGTCATTCACGGCAGATCCTCCGACCCGTCGTCTTGCCTTGCGGCGGCGAGGACAGGCCCAAAGATCGCGCGGCCGACCTCCAGGGCCTCGTTCATGTTCAGGCGGGCTCCCGTGCGCGGGCCTGCCTGGCTGCCGAGCCAGCGTTGCAGGTGCCCGTCGGAGCAGAAGAACGCGATGGCCGGACAGCACGATGAGGCCGCGTTGTCGGTGTACGCAAAGTCGTACCAGACGACCGCCTCGGGATGGGACACGCTCCGCAGCGCCTGGCCTACATCGGCGGTCGTGACGCGGATCGTCTCGCCGCAGGAACGGCATTGCGACTCGACGGTGACATCGGTGCCGTACATCGCGGCGACTCCGAGGGCGTCGATGGCGCACAGGGCATTCAGGACATGGCCGTCGAGCTCGACCCGATGCCCGGTCGCCCGCTCCGTAAAGGGATAGGCCAGCCAGATGGTCTCCGCCCCGGCATCGAGACCAACGAGATCCCGCAGTTGCAGCTTGCGCAGGAGCGCGCCGACGCGGCCTCCGTCGATCCCCGTCGCGACGGCGATTTCGTCGACGTTTGGAGGCCGCCCCTTGGCCGCGTAGAGCCGCAGGACGGTCCGCCAGACGATGTCCTCGCTCGCTTCGAGCGCGTGCGACCACTTGTCGAGCAGGCCCGAACGGGCCGTCACGCGTCCGGCGAGGGCCTGTAGGACAGCCGGCGTCGTCGCGGCCGACCAGTCCGGGCGCAACACGCCCGGCCTGATCTCCGCTGCACGCTCCCGTGCGGGGTTCACGGTGATGGTCATGGCTCAATCCTCCATGGAGCTGGCCGGCGCTATCCTGCGCAGCAGGACAGCTTCTTGACGTCCTTGTCGAAGGTCTGGGCGGCGAGCTTGAGCCCTTCGACGGTGGTCAGGTACGGGAAGATCGCCTCCGCGAGATCATCAATCGTGAGCCCGCCGCGGATCGTCATGGCCGCCGTCTGGATGCTGTCCGCACCTTCGGGCGCCAGGATGTGGGCCCCGAGCAGCTTGCGGGTGCCCCGGTCCGCCACGAGCTTGATCAAGCCCCGCGTGTCGCGGGCGGCCAGCGCCCGGGGCACGTTGTCGAGCGACAGTACCGAGGTCCGCACGTCATGGCCGGCGGCGCGGGCCTGCGCCTCGGTCAGGCCCACGCTCCCGACCTGCGGGTCGGTGAAGACCACCGCGGGCATCGCCGAGTTGTCGTAGCGTAGGCTGTTGCCATTGAGCGCGTTCTTGGCCGCGAGCTTCGCGCCGTAGGCCGCCATGTAGACGAACTGGTCTTTACCCGTGACATCACCGGCCGCGTAGACGCCGGCCTTGCTGGTGCGCATGCGGTCGTCGACGAGAATGGCCCCCGTAGGGGTCTGGGCAACGCCCGCCTCTGCCAGTCCGAGGCCTTCGGTATTGGGCGCGCGTCCGGTCGCGACCAGGATGCGCTCGGCGGTGATCGTCTGCGGACGTCCGTCCCTGACGACGATGAGCGCGACCCCGTCCTCCGTCCTGCGAACTGAGTCGTAGGTCAGGCCGCCCATGACCGTTATGCCCTCGTTTGCCAGGTAGCCGGCAAGGGCCGTCCCGATCTCGGGCTCGGCCTCGGGCAGAAGGCGGCTGCGGAAGACCAGCGTTACTTCCACTCCGGCACGGGCGAAGGTCTGCGCGAGCTCGGCTCCGATATAGCCGCCGCCGACCACGATCATCGAGCGGGGCAGCTCGGTCAGGGACAGCGCCGCCGTGCTGTCGAGCGCGGACACGTCGGCCATGCCCGGGATGGCCGGCAGGGCCGGCCGCGTCCCGGTCGCGATGATGATGCGGTCGGAGACGAGGCGCTTGCCGCCGGCCTCCACGCCGCCCTCGATGAGCCGGGCCTGGCCCTTATGGTAGGCGACGTTGTTGTAGGCCGGCAGGAGGTCGGCGTACTTGGCCTGGCGCAGACTCGCGACGAGGTCGTCCTTCTGGGCGACCAGGGCTTGCCAGTCGGCGACCCGCGCGGTTCCGTCGATCCCGGCAAAGCGCGAGGCCGCCTTGGCGTGGTGCACCGCCTCCGTGGCCCGCATCAGGGCCTTGGAGGGCACGCAGCCGACGTTGACGCAGGTGCCTCCCATCGTGCCGTGGCCGACGAGGGCGACCTGCGCTCCCTGCTCGGCAGCCGTGATGGCGGCGGAAAACCCGGCCGACCCGGCCCCAACCACTACCAGATCGTAGTGGTCGTTGCCGTTCTTCGCGCCTGTGGCGCAGCAGTCACTCATGATCTCAACTTTCGTGTGTTTCGGTCGGGACGTGGTTCACGAAGAGCCTTTCACGGTCGAGGGAAAACCGGCATTGGTCGTTGCCTGGGTCAGCGCCTCGGGCGTGACCTTTTCATCGTCAAAGGTGACGGTCGCCGTCGCCATGCCGTCAGCTTCAACGACTGTGACCTGGCTGACGCCCGGAACGCGGGAGAGCGCCTTCTTCACAATCGGGGCGCAGCTCACGCAGCTCACGTTCTCAACCTCAAGCGTGACGGTCCGTGGCGCGGCTATGGCTCCACCCGCGAGCATCAGGGCGGAGGCGGTCAGGGCGATACGAAACAGGGTCTTCATCTCAGGTCTCCTCACAGGTTGATCAACAGCGGGGCGGTGTAGGGGAAGGTGACGGCCGCCAGGACGAGCACGGCAGCCATCCAGAGGCCGATTTTCGCGATGCGGCTCGATCCCGGCCGCGCACAGGAGCTTCCCGGCGCACAGGCAGCCTTGGGCTGACGATAGATCCGCCAGAAGCCAAACGTCAGGAAGGCCACCGCCACGGCCACGAAGGCAGGCTGGTAGGGCGCCAGCGCGGTCAGGTTGCCAATCCATGCTCCACCCACCCCGAAACCAAAGAGCGCGAGTGGCAGGACGCAGCAGGACGAGGCTCCGAGCGCGGCCAGAAGGCCTCCCACCGCCAGCAGACCTTGGCTGTCACGGGGAGCGCTCTCGCTCGCTGGCCGGCTCTCCAGGTCACGTGCCTCTGCACGGGTCAATGAACGCATCAAACAATCTCCTTTACGTCGATGGAGCCACCGTGCATCCTGTAGTGACTACAGGAGCAAGAGGATTTTTGATGGAGGCGATCACGCATTCGCGAGGTGACACGTTCCCCATCGGCGAGCTGTCACGGCTCACAGGGGTGAACATCGAGACCATCCGCTACTACGAGAGGATCGGGATGCTGCCCGCGCCACCCCGAAGTGAGGGGGGCCGAAGGGTCTATGATCACCACCATACACGTGTACTGGCCTTCATCCGACGCGGCCGCGAGCTCGGGTTCACGCTGGACGAGATCAAGGCGCTTCTGGCGCTGGGCGGGCCGGAGCGGGCCCCGTGCGGCGACGTTCGTGAGATTGCCGCAAGACACTTGGACGATATCCGCGCGAAGATCGCCGACCTCAGGAAACTTGAGCGGCTGCTCGGGCAGACCATTGACCGGTGCGAGGGCGGCACCGCCCCCGAGTGCCCGGTGCTCGACATCCTCTCGCCCGAGCCGAGGCGCCGTGCATAATTCCTCGCCTTTCTCCCTTGTGGCGGCGGGCCTCTACGATGCCGCCATTACTTCTGGCGAGCGGCGTCCGCCCGGCTGCGTTCGTCCTGGTAGCGGCGAGCCCGCTCCGGCCATGTGCTCCGGATGTAGGCAAGCACCGCCTCGATCTCCTGGTCGGCCAGCGTGCCCTCGAACGCCGGCATGTCGCTTTCGTGCCCTGGCACAACCGCTCCCATGCCCTTCTTGGTGATCAGGAAGAGCTCGCGGTCGCTGTGATGCCAGGTGTGCCCGCTCTCGTCGTGGGGAGGTGCCGGCAGGCGGCCGTTCACCTTCGGTGTCTGCCAGTCCGGCTGGCCTTCGAGCTTCAGGCCATGGCAGGAGGCGCAGTGGGCGTCGTAGAGCTGCCGACCACGGGCCACCCTCGGGTCCGCGGCCCAGAGACGAAGACCAAACCAAGCCGTCGCGGCTCCTGCGACGGTGACGGCACCCACCGCGAGCCAGAACCGGTGGGGGCGCAGCCTGGCCGTCCTGTCAGACCGCACGGAGAGGCTCGACAGGGTGGCGTTGATTCCCGGACCGGGCGGCCCATGCGAAGGCGGCGAGCGGGACGACGATCCACTGCAGCAGCGGGGACAGCCCGACGTGGAAGCCGAACACCGGGAACACGGGCATTAGGTCGGAATAGGCCCACGCCGCCCGGACCACGATGTTGAGCCACTCGCTGAAGGTCGTATAGCCAAGCCCAAAGGCAACGGTCAGCGCAGCCACGGTGCGAAACCGCTCGGCCGGCCAGGCGCCGGTGCCGACGGTCAGCAAGGCGATGGTCAGACTGGAAAGGGCAATGAGGATGTCCCCGCCCGTGCAATGGACGGCCGCAAACACGATTTCAGCCCAGGATCCGGTCGTCCAGAGCGTGTAGAGCGGCATGTGGGCGAATTCCCAAGCGAGATTGCCCAGGGCTACGACAATCAAGTAACAGCGCAGTGCCGCGTGCCAGGATCGGGCGATCCCAGAAGGGCGGCCCGGGGCCGTGTGGGTTGCGCCGGTGGTCAATTCGCCTCCTCGGATTGTTGGTGCCCGTTCTCCAAAGCCCGTGCCGAGACAGCCCCGCCGGAGCACCGGCTCCTCGGGATGAGGGCGCGTTGCGCCTTGGGATGGTCTGCGCCCGGAGCCATCTAAGAGCCACCGGCTCCCATCTCAGACCATGTCTGTCCCCGGTCCGTGCTGGTGAGCACGCGGCCGCGCGCCGTTGCGACGAAGAGGCGAGCCGGATTGGCGGGATCTCCCGTAAGATGCAGAGGAACGCCCCCGCCAAAGTCGTCGCCGACGGTTGCGAACACCAGCGACTCGGCGTCGGAGCGCAGGAGGCCACGCCCGACGACGTATGCGTAGAGCGAACCGTCCGGGGTCACCTCAACCAGGCTCACGGGCGCCCCGGCGAGGACGGTCGTCCAGCCCTTGCCGCCGTCACTGCTCACAAGGAGGCCATTCTCCGTGGCGGCGTAGAGCGTGTCGGATGTCTTGGCGGAAGCGGCGAGGTCGATCAGCTTGTCCGGGGTGGGGCCCACGACCGTCCAGGTCCTGCCGGCGTCCCGGCTCACCTGGAGCCCGCCATACGCGCCATAGATCGTCGCGGGGTCCGCGCTGCTCACGCTCATCTGGTGGAAGTCGACGGGTCCCTTCACACCCGGCGAGACCTGCCGCCAGGTGGCACCGCCGTCAGTGGAGGCGATGAAACCCAGGTTGCCTCCGCGAGCGGGGTGCCCGCTCGCGAACAGCGTCTTCGGGTCTGTCGGATGCGGGGTGAACCCCATGAAGTCCTGGACCTCCGAAATCCGCTCCGCGCGTCCGTCCGGGCCAGCCCGGAAAAGGCCGTGATGGGTCGCGATCAGGAGCCGCGACGGGTCCTGACGGTCCACGGCAAGCCCGTGGATATGCGTCTGGCGCGGCAACTCCGCCACGCGCACGGTCTCCGATGCCTTCGACGAAGTCGCGCCGATGACCGCCAACGGGCCGATCACGGCAAGGGCGAGCCAACAGGGTCCTCGTGAAGATCTCATCGCAGCGCTCTTTCATTTCTGATGGGCCCGGCCGGCGCGACACCGCTCCGCCAGGGCCCGTGATCGGCTAGGGTCAGTGTCGGCTCGGGGGAGCGGTGTCGGCGTCCTCCGCCCCCAAGGCTGGTTCCAGGATCGAACGGCAGGCGCGACGGATCGCGGGTCCCTCGAACTCCGGATCGAGCGCCTCAAGGGCGTAAAGCAGATGGTCTGCCACGTCCAAGCGCTTGTCCGCGACAGCCTGCTCGAAGGCCAGGAACACCTGGCGCTCAAGTGCATCGAAACTGCGGGGCATGATGGTACTCCTTTGGCTTGCTGCCGCCTCGCAGGGGGCGGCGACCGATCCTTCTCCGTCCACGGAAGACGGATTTCGCCGGCCTCCGGCCCTGCCTGTGATGGGGGATGCGGCCGCCGCAGGGGGAGGTCATGACGCGGCGGCCCGTCGCGCCGCCTACCCCTTCTGTTCGGGGGTGGCCGGCGGGGTCTCGCGCGACGGATTCTGATTGTTCATCGACTGCATCATGCGATTGCAGTCCTCCATCATTTTCATCATGCCGGCCATACCGCCCATGTCACCGCCGCTCATGTTGCCACCCATGTTCCCCATGCCGCCCATGTTCCCCATGCCACCCATGTTGCCCATGCCCTGGCCTTGCGATGCGCCTGGGGCGGGGGCACCCTGGGCGTGGAGCGCCGGAGCCATTGCCACGGTCGCACCGAGCGCGGCGAGGGCGAGAGTTGTCTTTGTGAAGGTGTTCATGTCTGCATCTCCTTGGATGTCGTAGTGTATGTCGTGAGTAGGTTCAGTTGCGGTCAGGCCGGTTCCGCGCCCCCTTGGCCAGCGTTGGCCGCCCGCACCGGGACTGCGCCATTGCTCTCGCTCTTGCAGGCGTTGCCGCCCTTCATGCACAGGCCGAGCGCGCACATGGCCGCGCACGGCGCCAGGGCCAACAGCAACGGCGCAATACCCGCGGCCACGAGCCAGCCCCAGTTCAATGCGGCGCCGCCGACCAGCAGGATCGCCGCCAGGGCAAGCCAGGTACGCCGCCCGCCCCGTCCAAGACGGCTGAATGGCTGCGGCAGGCGGCTCGACTTCGTCACGACGGAACCGTTGCTTGCGTTCATGTGGAGACCTCCGCTGCTGTGCTCCATGCACTTCTGACCATAAGTTCGGAGGCAGCCGCGGATCGGTTACATGCTCACGCGGTCGTGAAGGGCCGGTCCCGGCATCGTCAAGGCATCTGCGCCCCGGATATGTCGGCTAAGCTTTGGTCCTGTGATGCTCCTGCGGCTGCAGGCGATCTTGAGGGCGTGAAAACGGAGTGCGCACGGTCCAGGAAAGCCCGCGAGGATGGGTCCGGACGCGTGCCGGGGCCGATGCCTTGAAATGACAGCACCATGAACACGGCCATTCCCCCCAGCATCAGCCAGACGAGCCTGCGCAAGGCACGCACGCCGGCCTTGGCTTAGCTCGACCGGATGCGCCGCCTCGGACGCCGGCCCTTGTGCCAGATGGTGTCGGACCGTCGCGACCGAACCGCAGATTGTCGTGCCATGGAGCCCTCCGGCCCAACGCTTTGCATCAGGGCTCCCGTGCCCAGCCGGACGTTGCGTATTCGTCATCAGGACTTCACACAATTGGGCCGGCGGGTTACAGGTCTACTGACCACCCCGACGGCGCAGTTGGCCGCGGGTGTCTCCGGTCACCAGCGCAGCAGACGCGGACCGAGCAGCGCCCCGGCCACTGTGCACAGGATGATGGTGCCGCCATACCAGAGCGCGATGAACGGCAGGGAGTCGTCCATGCAGTGCAGCGCATAGCCCATCGCGCTCACACCGCCGGCGGCCAGGCCGGCGAAGGCACCGGTCCGCGCCAGGTCCGTGGGCGCCGCGAGCCGGCGCACGGTCCAGACAATCACCGCAAAGGGCACGATGGCGATGATTGGGATCGACACAAGGCACTCTAGCCACATGTCGCCCACGATCATCGCCTCCCAATGGGTGCTCGGTGCATAGGCGAGGCTCAGGCCCGCGAGCAGCACGATGGCGGCGAACGGCAGCAGCGCCAGGACGGGACGGGTCCTGCGCTCTCCGCCCGGGCGGGCGAGGCGCGTCAGCAGCAGCGACGCCACCAGGACGACGCCTGCCGAGAAGGCGAGCTTCAGGCCGAGAAAGGCCAGGGCGCCGGGCTCGTGCAGGTCCGGACGGACCCCGAGCGTCAGCAGGGCCGCAACGAGCGCCCCACCGGTCCCGAGCGCCACCGCGAGGCCGAGGCTGCGCCTGAGCTGGCCGCGGTCCACCGGCTCGACGTTCGTGCTGAGCATGTTGATCAGGTCGTCGGTCTTCATGTGGTCCTTCCCTGGGCGATTGCCGCCGCCATGGCCTTGAGGCCCCGATGCACGCTCACCTTGACCGCCGATTCCGACATGCCGCAACGAGCGGCGGTCTCGGCGACGCTCAGGCCATCGATCTTAACGTGCCGGATCGCGCGCCGCATCTTCTCGGGCAGCCGCGCGAGCAGGCGGTCGAGGTCGAGGGCGCTCTCCGCCCCAGCATGGTCGTCCTGCGCCTCGAAGTCGGCGGCATCCTCGATGGGCCCATCCGCCATGGAGGCCTTCGTGTGGCGCAGGTGGTCGATGAGCTTGTAGCGCGCGATGGCATGCACCCACGGGGTGAAGAGCTCGCCCGGGTCGTAGGTGTGCCGCCGGGTATGGATCGCCATCAGCGCATCCTGCACCAGATCCTCCGCCTCGTCGGCGCTCCGCCCGATCCGCGCGAGCTTGTTCTTATAGTAAGCCCGCAGGTGGCGACTGAGCCTGTCCAGGAGCACGCGGTGGGCCGCCGCATCGCCGTTCAGACCAGCCGTCATGAGCGCCCGCAGCTCGGCTTCGTTCGCAATCATGAGCGTTCACCCCTTAGTTCGTGCCACATGGGTGTTCGGTTACACCGCCGCGCATCCATCAATGCACGGCGCCCGCGCGGGATCGGTGGCGTTCTCGTGGCGCCCCTCCATCCGAAGCGGGACCTATGCGTTCACGCAGGATCTGGACCATCTCGGGCGCATCCCAGATCGTCGGTCCGATCAGCCGGCCGATCTCCCGCCCCTCCCGGTCGAGCAGGAGCGTGGTCGGCAGGCCGACCGCGTTGAGGTCGCGCAGGGCCCGCCCCGACGCGTCGAGATAGACCGCGATGCGGCCGACCCCGGTCTCGCCGTAGAACCGGCGCACCGGCCCCGCCCCGGCACGGTCGACGGACAGGGCGACCACCTCGAAACCCGGGCCGCCAAGCATCGCCTGCAGGCGGTCCAGCGCCGGCATCTCCTGGCGGCACGGCGGGCACCAGGTCGCCCACACGTTCAGAAGCACGACCTTGCCGCGGAAGTCCGCAAGGGTCCGCGTGCCCCCCTCGCCGTCGACGAAGCGCAAATCGGGCACGGGGCGCGGCTCGCGATGGAGAACGAAGGAGGCGGGCCGCTCCGTCGCGGCGGCAGGCGCCGCCGCGAGGACGAGGAGGGCGAGGAAAAACGATATCATCGCCCGCTCCCGACGATGACCTTGACCAGTGCGATGATCGCGAGGACCAGTGCGACGCCAAGCAGGAGCCCGACGAGGCCCATGCCCTCCATCATCCAGCCCATCGGGCCGCTCATCATGTCATGCATCATGGTTCGCTCCTTCACTCGACCGCGAAGATCTTGGGCGTAGGATCACCCGAGATCTCGTACATCGTGAACGGCTCCATCTTCCGCCCGGCCATCCCGGGGGAGCCCATCGGCATGCCCGGGAGCGAGATGCCCTTGATCGCCGGGCGCTCCGTGAGGAGCTTGTTGAGGGATTTCAGCGGCACGTGCCCCTCGACGACGTAGTCGTCGACGAGGGTGGTGTGGCAGCCTTCAAGGTCGGTGGGGACGCCGTGCTCCTTCTTGACCAGCGGCAGGTCGTGGGTGGTTACGACCTTCACCTCGAAGCCGCTCTCGCGAAGGTACTTCACGTACTCCTCGCAGCAGCTGCATTGCGGGTTCTTGTAGAGGGTGGCCTGCTTTGCGCTCTGCGCAAGGACGGGACCAGCGAGGGTCAGGGCAAGGGCGAGAGCGGCGGTGTTGAGGATGCGCATGTGATTACTCCTTGAAGATCGTGGTGTCAGGCGACGCGGATGGAGCCCATCATTCCACCCGCCTGGTGCTCCAGGACGTGGCAGTGGAACATCCAGTCGCCGGGGTTGTCGGCCAGGAAGGCAATCTCGACCCGCTCGCGAGGCGCGACCAGCACCGTGTCCTGCCATTCGCGACGGCGGGTGGGCACGCTGTCGCGGCCGAGCACCCGGAAGGTGTGGCCATGCAGATGCATCGGGTGCCACCACTCCGTCTCGTTTTTGATCGCGAGGATGTGGGAGCTGCCGTGGGCGAGCGTGGCCATCGGCTCGTGGACGTGCCCCGTGGCGGCGACGCCGTTCATCGCCCACACCAGGCCCTGGCGCAGCATGGCGCGGACGTCGGTCATCTCGCCGTGCACCATCGCCCCGGCCATCGTCCCCATCATGCCGCCAGCGAGAACCACGTCATGGCGCTGGGCGGAGGACAGGTCCGGCTCCCGCACCGGGTTTGCGCGCAGTGGCAGGACAGCGGTCTCCCGAGGCTCGCGCAGGCGCTCGCTGGCATAGGCAAGATCGAGCAGCCGGTATTCGAGACCCTTGTAGAAGGCGTCCGTGATCTTGAACCGGCCCCCGGGCAGGCCCGTCATGTCGATCACCAGGTCGACGCGCATGGCTGGCCCGATCACCACCCGCCCACCTTCGGGCGCGTGCGGCTCGACCGGATGGCCGTCGAGAGCCACGATCCAGGGGGCGTGCCCTTCGAACTCCAGGCCGAAGATGCGGGCGTTGGCGGCGTTGACGAGACGGAGCCGGATGCGTTCGCCGCGGCGGACCTCGAAGGCTTGGGCCACGGCCCCGTTGACCGTTACCGTGTTGCCGATGCGGCCGGCGTGGCTGACATCGTGCAGGTTGCCGAAGTCGTCGCTGATCGACCCGTCCTTGAGAAGGCGCCAGTCGCCCAGCATCCAGGTGACATCGCGGTCGACCGGATAGGGCTCGCGCTCCTCCACGATGAACGGGCCGGAGAGCCCCTGCCCGACCTGGGCATGGCTCCTCTGGTGCGGGTGGTACCAGAACGTGCCCGCGTCCTCGCAGGCAAACTCATAGGTAAAGCTCTCGCCGGGGCGGATGGGCGCCTGGGTGAGATGGGGCACGCCGTCCATCGGGTTCGGCACCCGCAGCCCGTGCCAGTGCACCGTGGTCTCCTCGGGCAGCCGATTTTCTACGAGGACGCGCACGCGCTCGCCCTGGCGGACCCGGATCCCGGGGCCGGGCACCGCGCCGTTATAGGCCCAAACCGGGGTTGCGGGACGGGAGGCGCCGGCGAGCGCCGCCTCGCCGGGTGCGGCGAGCAGCCGGAACTCTGCGCCACGGGAGCCCTCATGGGCCCGGGCGCTGGGCGGAAGGCTGGCGGCAAGCGCGAGGCCTGCACCGCCGGCGAGAAGGGCGCGGCGGCTGAGCGCCGGCCCGGAGCGATCTGACATGGTCTTCATCCTGAAACGTGTGGGGGCGGCCCGTGCGCCGGGCGCCCGGCGCACGGCGTCGACCGCCGGCGCGCGGGTTCAGGCGCGGCCGCGAGCGGCGCGCCTCAGCTCAGGATGCTGGGTTTCGGCGGAAAGGGATCGGGCGGCCCGCTTAGCCCCGTCGCCCGAAGGACCAGAACAGGATGCGCGGGCGCTTGCGCAACCGACACGAGGTCGGGCGGGAGCGGGAGGACGGCGATCATGGCCGCGCACAGGGCGGCGCAGGCCGGCATTGTGTCGCCGCCCTGATCGCATCCGTCACAGCCGTCGGGCATCGGCGCGCTCATTGCCGCGGCGGCCATCTGGGCGCTCATCTGCGCCGCCTTGACCCCATGCGTCGCCAGCCCCACCGCTAGGGTGAGGGCCAGCACGAGCGCGCACAGGCGGTGGAGTGAAGCCCAGGCCATCGAGTCCAAGATAGCAACCGCACGTCGCAACGCAAAGCGGGTGTGTCCGAATGTCCGCCGCTGCCAAAATCCTTGCCGCGTCCATAGTAAACGCCGCGTCACCAACTTTACTCTGCTGCGGCGCCAGTTGCCTTCCGAGGCGCTCGTCATCGCGCCGTGCCGCATTCGTGCGTTGGCGAAATCTGCCGCACCGGCCACGATCCTGTCTCCGATGATGCTGTCCCTTACTCGTTGCGGTTGCCCACGAGAGCCAGGAGGAACTGGAACATGTTGATGAAGTCCAGGTACAGCGTCAGGGCGCCAAACACAGAGGCCTTGCCCGCAGCCTCAGAGTCGAAGTTGCCGTACAGGTACATCTCCTTCAGCTTCTGCGTATCGTAGGCGGTGAGGCCTGCGAAGATCAGCACGCCGATTACCGAGATGCCGAACTGCAGGGCGCTCGACGCGACGAAGATGTTCACGATCGAGGCGATCATCAGGCCGACGAGGCCCATGATCAGGAACGAGCCCATGCCGGACAGGCTGCGGTTCGTGGTGTAGCCCCAGAGCGACAGCGAGCCGAAGGCCGCGGCCGTGATGAAGAACACCTGCACGACGCTCGCGCCGGTGTAGCGGATGAGAAGCGTCGAGAGCGAAGCACCCATCACCGCAGCAAAAGCGAAGAAGGTGCCGCGGGCAGACGCCGCCGACATCCGGTCCATTCGGAACGTGAAGAAGAAGATAAAGGCCAGAGGCGCCAGGGCAATCACCCACATCAGGGGCGAGCCGTACAGGGTCGCGCCGAACTGGGTCAGGCCGATGCTGCCGATCCGGGCGACCGCCAGAGACGGATCGCTCGTGGTGGCCAGCATGTTGATGCCAAGTGCGACCAGGGCCGAGATAGCAAGGCCCAGGACCATGTTGTTGTAGACGCCGAGCATGAAGGCGCGCAGGCCCTGGTCGACCTGAGCCGCCGTCCGGGCAAAGCCGGTGCCATAGGCGTGTTGGTTTTGCTCATACGGTTGCATCGAACTCTCCGTCGTTGGTTGGCCACTCGCCCTGTCGCGAGCGCGGCGGGCTTATAGGAAACCAACCGCCATTCTCCCAGGTAGTTCGCCGGAACTGCCGACTTGGTTACATCCCGCCTCGATTTTATGCGGCGGCTGCCGCGCGAGAACTCTGCGCAGGCCTTGACCATCAACACCGCGCACTTGCCCGCCGGCACGACCCGCTGTGACCCGCGCCCCGTCCGACAACCCTGCCCTAGAAGATGGTGCGATGCCTCTGATGATCCGGTCGGCTCTGCCCGGCCACCGAAAGCTTTGCGTCGCTCAGCTGTCCCGAGGGCGAGCGGCGCTGACCAATGCGTGAGGCCTGAGGTTGTTCGGTCTGCTCCCGCCATTTTGCCTCGAGGCTGTAACCGTTTCGGCGGCGGCAGCGAACTCACCTGCAAATGGGGGCTTTTCCATGAGAGTTTTGAGGGTCGCATGGCCAAATCTGCCGCATAGCCGCGCCGCCTGTACCGTTTGGGGCCGGGCCGCTCGTGCGGTTGCCCAGGGCACCGCCGCGGCCATGATGGCGGTTTCTATTCTCGCCGGCCCGAGCCTGGCGCAGGGCGCCGGTTCATCCGATTACCAATTCGATCTCGTCGAGCGGGAGCTCAAGCAGGGCTACGGCGCCGTGCTGACCGTGCGGCTGGTGCACCGGGCGACCGGCAAAGTGGTCCCCGGCGCGGTGGTTTTCATCAGTCGGTTGGACATGTCGCCGGACAGCATGGGTGAGATGACGGCGCCGCTGGAGCCCGTGCCCGACGTGCTGCCGGGCTACTTCCGCTTCGAGACCGACCTCGTCATGGAAGGCGACTGGTCGCTCGTCCTCATGGCGAAGTTGCCGGATGCTGACGGCTACGTTCGCGGCAAGCTCATCGTGACGGCGGTGCCATGATGCTTCGCGCCGGACTTCCCACACGAGAACCTACGAGGCTGCAACCATGAAGAAAGCTGTCATCACGCTCCTGTTCCTCGTCGTGCTCGGCGCGGCCACCGCGGCCGGCTACCGTGTCGGCAGGGGCGAGCTCGCCCTGCCGGCCTGGGTGCCGCCACAGGTCACGGCAGCGCTCGCCGGCCTGCTCCCCGCCCGTGCCGTCACCCCGGTCTCGACCGAGGCTCTGAACGACTACGAATTTCGGCTGGTTAGTCCGCAGGCCCGCTCGGGTGAGGCCCTGGTCGCTGTCGAGCTCGTCCATAAGCCGACCGGCAAGCCCGTGCCTGATGCGGTGATCTTCGCCCGCCGCATCGACATGGCCCCCGAGGACATGGCGATGATGACGGCGCCTCTGGAGCCGCAGCCGGCCGACAAGCCCGGCACCTACCTGTTCAAGACCAATCTCGCGATGGAGGGCGGCTGGCAAGTGTCGCTCGCCGCGAAGGTGCCCGGCGAGGCCGGCACCGTGCAAGGCAAGCTTATTCTCAAGGCGGTGCAGTAATGGACCAGATCTCCCCCCTTAACTCTCTGGAACGCCAGGATCCCTTCGCGAGCCGCGACCACTTCGAGCCGGACACGGCCCCTGAGAGGGCCCCGCCGCCGCGCCACGGGCGAACCCTGAAGCGGCTCGCGCTCACCACGCTGGCGGCCACGGCGCTGGCGGGCGGGTTCGCGGCGGGGTACCACGGCGGCCGGACGAACTGGCCGTTGCCGGGCTGGCTCCCGGCACCGGCCGTGGCGTTCCTGAACGGCCCCGCGCCGGCCGCAGCGGGTCCAGTCGCCTATTACCGCCATCCCGACGGCCAGCCAGCCTACTCGATCTCGCCGAAGAAGACGGAGGACGGTCGGGATTACGTCGCTGTTCGGGTCGGTGAGGACGTGAGCTTCGACGACAAGCCGAAGGACGCGTCAGCCGGACAGAGCGCAGCTGACCAGGCCAGCGGCAAGAAGATCCTGTACTACCGCAACCCCATGGGCCTGCCCGACACCTCGCCGGTGCCGAAGAAAGACTCGATGGGCATGGACTACATCCCGGTCTACGAGGGCGAGGCGGAGGACGGCTCGACCGTTACGGTCTCGCCAGGCAAGCTGCAGCGCACCGGCGTGCGCTCGGAGGCTGTCGAGCGCCGGGTTGTGACCCGTCCGGTCCGCGCCCCCGGCACCGTGAAGCTTGATGAGCGCCGCATCGCCGTGATCTCCCTGCGCTCTGAGAGCTTCATCGACAAGGTCGAGGACGTGACCACCGGCGAGCGCGTGCGCAAGGGCGATCCGCTGTTGCGCCTGTATTCCCCGGACATCGCGGCGGCGAGCGCGCAGTACCTCAGTGTCGTGAACGAAGGCAGTGGCGCCGGACGGCCGCTGGTGCTGGAGGGCGCCCGCCGCCGGCTTGAGAACCTCAACGTGCCCCCGGAGGTGATCGCCGAGATCGAACGCACCCGCAAGGTGCCGACCGCGATCACGTGGTCAGCCCCGCGGGACGGGATCATCCTGGAGCGCAATGCCATCGAGGGCATGCGGGCCATGCCCGGTGACGTGCTGTTCCGGCTGGCCGACATCTCGACCGTCTGGATCCTCGCGGACGTGCCGGAACACGACCTGGGCGCCGTCCAGCCGGGCCAGGCTGTGACCCTCCGGGTGCGCAGCCTGCCGGGACAGACGTTCTCGGGCCGCGTTGACCTGATCTACCCGCAGGTGAACCCAGAGACCCGCACGGCCCGGGTGCGGATCGAGATCCCCAACCGGGACGGGCTCCTGCTGCCGGACATGTACGCGGACGTGGAGTTCGCCACCGGCTCCGGCAAGCCCGTCGTGGCCGTGCCCGACAGCGCGCTCATCGACACCGGTACCCGTCAGATCGTGATCGTCGACAAGGGCGAAGGCCGCTTCGAGCCGCGCCAGGTCAAGGTCGGCGCTCGCGGGAACGGCTTCGTCGAGATCCGCGAGGGCGTCGCCGCGGGGGATCAGGTGGTGACGTCCGCCAACTTCCTCATTGATGCCGAAAGCAACCTGAAAGCCGCCCTGCAGGGCATGACGGCACCTGCCGAAGAGAAGCCCCAATGATCGCCGGTACCATCGCCTGGTCGTCCCGCAACCTGATGCTCGTCCTGATCGCGACTGTGTTCGCCGTCGCGGCGGGTCTGTACGCCCTGCGCAGCCTGCCGCTCGATGCCATTCCCGACCTCTCGGACGTGCAGGTCATCGTCTACACGGATTACCCGGGTCAGGCGCCGCAGGTCGTCGAGGACCAGGTGACCTATCCGCTCACCACCGCGATGCTGACGGTGCCGCAATCGAAGGTGGTGCGGGGCTTCTCGTTCTTCGGCGTCTCGTTCGTCTACATCATCTTCGAGGACGGCACGGACCCGTACTGGGCACGGTCGCGGGTGCTCGAATTCCTCAATGCCGCAGGAAGTCGCCTCCCCGCGGGTGTGACGCCGACCCTCGGCCCCGATGCCACTGGCGTGGGTTGGGTTTACCAGTATGCCCTCTTGGCTAAGGACCTCACCCTGGCGGAGCTGCGCTCGGTGCAGGACTGGAAGGTGCGCTTTGCCGCCGCCAAGGCCGAGGGCGTCGCCGAGGTGGCCGCGGTCGGCGGCTTCGTCAAGCAGTACAACGTCGTGGTCGATCCGCGCCGCCTGCGCGCGCAGGGCGTCTCGATGACCATGATCCGCGATGCCATCCGCGGGAGCAACATGGACGTCGGTGGGCGCACGGTCGAGCTCTCCGAGTTCGAGTTCATGGTCCGCGGCCGCGGCTATTTGAAGAACATTCAGGACATCGAGAGCATCGTGCTCAAGACCGATGCCGGCACGCCCCTGCGTCTCGGCGACATCGCCCGTGTCGAATTGGGGCCTGACGAGCGGCGCGGCATCACCGAGCTCAACGGCGAAGGCGAGGTCGCAAGCGGCATCATCCTGCAGCGCTTCGGGGCCAACGCACTCAACGTGATCGAGAGCGTGAAGCAGCGCCTTGCGGAGGTCCTGCCGAGCCTGCCTGCGGGCACCGAGATTGTTCCCGTCTATGACCGCTCGCAGCTGATCGAGGCCGCCATCGAGACCCTCAAGTACACGCTGATCGAGGAGAGCGTCATCGTCGCGCTGGTCTGCATTGTGTTCCTGCTCCACCTGCGCAGCGCGCTTGTTGCCATCCTGATGCTGCCGGTTGGTATCCTGATCAGCTTCGTCGCCATGAAGATGATCGGGCTCGGGTCCAACATCATGAGCCTGGGCGGCATTGCGATTGCGGTCGGGGCGATGATCGATGCGGCGATCGTCATGATCGAGAACGCCCACAAGCACCTGGAACGGGCCCCAAAGGACAAGCCACGCGTCGAGATCCTGATCGAGGCCGCAAGCGAGGTTGGCCCGGCCCTGTTCTTCAGCCTGCTGATCATCACGGTGTCGTTCCTGCCGATCTTCACGCTGGAGAACCAGGAAGGCCGCCTCTTCGGGCCGCTCGCCTTCACCAAGACCTTCGCCATGGCGTCCGCCGCCTTCCTGTCCGTGACGCTCGTCCCGGCCCTGATGGTGATCTTTGTGCGCGGGCGGATCATTCCGGAGCACAAGAACCCGCTGAACCGCTTTCTGATCTGGATCTACCGGCCGGTCATCCGGGGCGTGCTCAAGGCCAAGGTGCTCACGATCCTCGTCGCCCTCGTGGCGCTCGGCGCCAGCGTCTGGCCTGCGCGCCAGATCGGCTCCGAGTTCATGCCGACCCTGAACGAGGGCACGCTGATGTACATGCCCACCACCTTGCCGGGACTGTCGATCACCAAGGCGGCCGAGCTTCTGGCAACCCAGGATCGGATCATCAAGTCGTTCCCTGAGGTTGCCTCGGTCTATGGCAAGGCGGGCCGCGCCTCGACAGCCACCGACCCTGCGCCAACGGAGATGTTCGAGACGATCATCAACCTGAAGCCAAAGAGCGAGTGGCGGCCGGGGGTCACCATCGACAGCCTCAAGGCCGAGATGGACAAGGCGCTGCAGTTCCCCGGCGTGTCGAACGCCTGGACCATGCCGATCCGGGCGCGCATCGACATGCTCTCGACCGGCATCCGCACCCCTGTCGGCATCAAGGTGTTCGGCACCGACCTTGCCGAGATGGAGAAGATCTCGCGCCAGGTCGAGGCCGTGGTCAAGGCGGTTCCCGGCACATCGAGTGCATTTGCTGAGCGGGTGATTGGCGGCTACTACCTTGACATCACACCGAACCGGGAGGCGCTTGGGCGCTATGGCCTGACCGTGGGTGACGTGCAGGATGTGATCGCCATGGCGCTCGGCGGCGAGATGATCACCAACACCGTCGAGGGCCGCGAGCGCTACAGCGTCAACATCCGCTATCCGCGCGAGCTGCGCTCGAACCCGCAGGCCATCGCCACCGAGGTGCAGGTGCCGATGCCCAACGGGGGCGCCGTGCCACTGGGCGAGGTCGCGGAGGTGAAGCTCAATCGGGGCGCGACCTCGATCCGCACGGAGAACGGCCAGCTTGCGGTCTACATCTTCGTCGACATCACCGGGCGCGATCTCGGCGGCTATGTCGCCGAGGCGCGCCAGGCGGTTGCGAACGAGGTCAAGTTCCCGCCGGGCTACTACGTCCAATGGAGCGGGCAGTTCGAGTACCTGGAACGCGCCGAGGCCCGCCTCAAGATCGTGGTGCCGGTCACGCTGCTGATCATCTTTCTGCTGCTCTACCTCAACTTCAAGCGGCTCACGGAGACGTTGATCGTGATGCTGTCACTGCCCTTCGCGCTGGTCGGCGGGCTGTGGCTGATGTGGTGGCTCGGCTTCAACATGTCGGTGGCCGTGGCGGTGGGCTTCATCGCGCTTGCTGGTGTTGCGGCGGAAACCGGCGTCATCATGCTGATCTACCTGGATCATGCCATGAAGGAGGTGCAGGCCGCGCGTGCGGGCCAGGGCCGCGCCTTCAGCCGCGAGGACCTCTACGAGTCGATCATGGTCGGCGCGGTGGAGCGGGTGCGGCCGAAGATGATGACGGTGGTGGCGATCATGGCGGGCCTGATCCCGATCCTGTGGAGCACGGGTGCCGGCTCCGAGATCATGCAGCGCATTGCCGTGCCGATGATCGGCGGCATGGTCTCGTCGACCGTGCTGACGCTGGTGGTCATCCCAGCCATTTACGCCCTCGTGAAGGGGCGCGGGCTGCCGCGGCGGGGGGACGTGGCCCCAAGCCGCGACGGCAGCCACGAGCCCCTGTCCGCACGCCTGGGGAATGCGCTGCCGCGGGCGGCCGAGTAAGCGCCATGAATGTGCCTGTCTTGCAAGTGGCTGTCATGGATCAAAGTCGCCAGGGTTTCCTGCCCCGCGGGTGCCGGTGCGCCATCCGCGGCGCCCTCGCGGCCGGGCGAGTTCTGCGATGAGGTCGCACATCGACCGGGGCCTGGCGCGCGTCGAGCGGGAGACCGAGGCCCTCCTCGCCGTCCTGCGCCTCCTGGTGTTCTCCGCCATCACAGCCGTATTCTGGGCGGGAGGTGCGCTGGAGCATGCGCACATGGCCATGTTCTCCGTCATTGCCCTGGGCGTGTTCGCGACTGTGAGCTTGGTGCTGGCCTGGATCGGCTTTTTTCGGCCTTGGCTGCCCTGGGTATTCGCGACCCTCGACGTCGGTCTCCTCCTACACTGCATCGGTCCTCTGGCCCTCACGTTCGGAACGCTGGCGTCTGGCATCTCGGCCGCTCCAGTGGCCTCTCTGATCTTCCTCCTCCTGGCGATTGCCGCAGTCCGGCACCGACCCTACCTGGTCCTCTACACCGCCGGCCTGTTCGCGGCGGGCTGGGCGGTGCTGTGGGTCACGGCCGGGGCGTGGGCGCCCGACGCCGCCTTCGTCCTGCCGGGGGAGATCACCCGCCTCTCTGTCGTGGCGCTCACGGCCGTCGTGCTGTTCGTGGCGGTAAGCCGGACGCGCCGGGCGCTTGCGGACGCCATCCGCGAGGCGCGGCTGCGCTCCAACCTGTCGCGCTTCTTCAGCGCGAGCATCGCTGACCAGCTCGCGAGGTCGGAGCCGGGACCTTCGTCCTTCCGGCCGCAGCGGGCCGCCGTGATGTTCATCGACGTGCGTGGCTTCACCCCGATGGCCGAGCGCATGGCGGCGGGCGAGCTCGCCCTGTTCCTCACTGAGTACCGGCGCCGGATGGCCGCACCGGTGGCGCGGCGGGGCGGGGTCATCGACAAGTTCATTGGTGATGGGATCATGGCCGTGTTCGGCGTGCCGCATCCGACCGAGGCGGACGCCGGCAACGCCGTCCAATGTGGCCTGGAGATCCACGAGGCGACAGACCGCTGGAACGAAGAGCGTGCCGCGGCGGGGCTCGCCCCCATCGAGGTGGGGATCGGCATCCACTACGGCGAGGTCACCGCGGGGACGCTCGGCGACGAGGAGCGCCTGGAGTTCACGGTCATCGGCGACACCGTCAATGTTGCCAACCGGATCGAGGAGCTCGCCGGTGAGCTCGGCGTACGCCTCCTCGTGTCCGAACCCGCCCTGCAGGCAGCCAGGCCGGTCGTGGACAGCGCCTTGTGGGACCCTGTCCCGGACCAGTCCTTGCGCGGCCGGCGCCAGCCCCTTCGCCTGCTGCGGCAAAAGCCCCCCGCCGAACCGCACCGGGCCCAGCCGGATGCGACCGTGGTGGCGTCGTGAGCAGTGTGGCCCTTTCAATCCGTTTCGACCCGATCCGACGGTCGGGGCTGGCGCACCCGCGGGCGGGCGCCGGCTGCATTTGCCATCGAGCCTTTTCGCGCCCGCGACACAGCCTTCATGCAATGTGAAGAGCTGCATTCGACCACAACAGGAGATCCCGATGTCGAGCCTCATCCTCTTACCGCGCACGCGCGGCCCGGCCCTGAAGGCCTTGGTCCTGGGCGGCCTCACCGCCGCGGCCCTGGCCCTGCCGGCCCACGCTCAGAGCAGTTCCGGCGGCAGCATGGGCAACATGCAGAACATGCCTGGCATGGGCAGTGGCAACACCACGGCGGCGACGAGCGCCATGGCAACCGGCACTGTCGCGTCAGTCAACACCGAGCAGCGCAAGGTCAAGCTCAACCATGAACCGATCCCGGCCATCGGCTGGCCGGCCATGTCGATGGAGTTCGCGGCAGCCCCGTCCGTCGACCTCACCCAAGTAAAGCCCGGGGCCAAGGTGAAGTTCACCCTGAACAAGGGCACGGACGGCAGCTACACCGTTCAGTCGCTCAGCCCGGCACAATAAGCCGTCCCGCCGGAGGCGCAGTAACGTCTCCGGCCCTTCCGCTGGCCTGACCGGCGACGGCCAAGGGCCGCGCCTTGTTCTCCCCGGGGGAGACCTTCTCCCTGCTGCGGTGCAAGGCTCCCGCTGGCCGGATCCCACGCGTATGCTAATGCGGCGAACCCACAGCTGAATGCGGAACGCGAACGGCACGAGTGCGTGAACAGCGTTCGTATGATCGGACCCATGGGCTCACTGCGCAGGAAACCAGCGCCATGCTGCGCAGGCGATCCTCATGGGCGGCGCATGACCGACATTTGCGTTCTCCGAGTTGCCGCCCCTCTCAACCCCTAGAGCAGCAGGTCAGCATGTTTCGAGGTGCCGTGAGCGCCAGGGATCTCGCGCTTCACCGTCCCGGTCTACGAAGGCGAGGAGGCGTAAGCCCGCGCGCCAGGCAGCGAGGCTTCCTATTCGCCGGGCGTGGCCGTCGGCGACCTGGCGGTGCCGCGGCTTGGACTTTCCCGCCTGCGAGGACTGCGCAAAGCGGCACTTGGACCCGGTTGAGGATTCGTGCGGCGGGACGGCAACCGCCCACTCGGCGTGAGGGGGATGGCTGCATTGTCGCGCCTCCACGTGCGGCAGCACTAGCCGCACGTGCGGCGTGGCACGGCAGCCGCGATCAGAAAAAGGACCGGAGGCGCTCCCACAACGAAGGGCTTCGCTCCACGTCGTGGCGGTCGCGGTCGTTCACCAGGGCGTTGATGTAGACGACCAGGTTCGTGGGTTCGAACTGGAGGCCGTGGAAGTTCGCGCGCCAGCGTCCCTCGCGGTCGATGACGTGGGTGACGATACCATGCATCTGCAGGCCGTCGGCAGTCTTGGTGAATTTGTGCCCGAACTGTTCCGCCAGCTTGCGGGTCGCATCCTCGGGCATCCCGGGCGTGGTCGTCAGGAACACCCAATTCCGCAAATCGAGCCCGCGCTCCGCACCGAAGGCGCTCAAGACCTCCGGCTTGTCACGGTCCGGGTCGGTGGTGACGGTCAGGAACTGCACCTGATCGCGCATCGGCGTGCTGTTCACCATGCCCTGGATCTCGGCGATCTTTTCAGTGTGGAGCGGGCACACGTCCGTGCAGCCCAAGTAAATGAAATTGACGATGACGACCTTGCCGCGAAGCGCGGAGAGGCGATGATCGTTTCCCTTGGCGTCCCGCAGCGTGAATTCCGGAGCGGGCCGGTCCTTCACCTCGAAGTACTTCTCCTTTTTGTGCATCTCGCCCTGGAGGCTGTCGAGCGAGTGCGCCGACCCAGGGTCCGCTGTCAGGCTGGCGAGCGCGACAGCGGCGGCGACAGCGAGGAGCGAAGGCATGTTCACGATTAGGATCTCCACTTTGAAGTTTTCTGGGCCGGCGCGCTTGAGGTGGCGCCGAGGTCAGGGCAGACGCATTGCGCTACCCGCGGCATCGGCAGCAGGGTGAAACCTGGCCGGCTCCCGCCTGCCGATGCCCGCGCCCGGGCCATCAGATCCGGGCGACGCGGAGCCGCAGCGCGTTGGCGATCACGCTGACGGACGACAGCGCCATGGCCGCGGCGGCGATGATCGGCGACAGCAGGACGCCAAGGATCGGGAAGAGCACGCCGGCCGCCACGGGCACCCCGAGGGCGTTGTAGATGAAGGCCCAGAACAGGTTCTGACGGATGTTGCGCATGGTGGCCTGCGACAGCCGCCGTGCCCGCACGATGCCATTGAGGTCGCCCTTGAGCAGCGTGACGCCGGCGCTTTCAATGGCCACGTCGGTGCCGGTGCCCATGGCAATGCCGACGTCGGCGGCGGCAAGCGCCGGGGCGTCGTTGACCCCGTCGCCGGCCATGGCAACCACCCGGCCCGCGGCCTTGTGGCGGTTGACCACGGCACTCTTCTCCTCCGGCAGCACCTCCGCCTCGACCTCGGTGATGCCGAGCCGGCGGGCGACGGCCTGCGCGGTGGTCCGGTTGTCGCCGGTGAGCATCACGACGCGGATGCCTTCGGCCTTGAGCCCGGCTAGCGCCTCGGGGGTCGTGGCCTTCACCGGGTCGGCGATGGCGATGGTGCCCGCGGCGCGTCCGTCGATGCCGACGAAGATCGCCGTGGCGCCCTCGCGCCGGAGCTCGTCCGCGGCTTGCGACAGGGGAGCGACATCGATGCCCCGCTCCGCGAGGAAGCGGGCGTTGCCCAGCACCACGGCCCTGCCGTCCACCGTCCCGAGGGCGCCTTTGCCGGTGGGCGAATCGAACCCCTCCGGGTCGGCCAGGGCGAGGCGCCGCTGCGTCGCCGCGGCGACGATGGCCGTGGCGAGCGGGTGCTCGCTGGCCCGCTCGACGCTGGCGGCGAGGCGCAGGATCTCGTCCTCGCCGAACCCTGGCGCCGGCACCACCGCGGTCACGGCGGGCTTGCCCTCGGTGAGGGTGCCGGTCTTGTCGACCACGAGGGTGTCGACCTTTTCCATCCGCTCCAGCGCCTCGGCGTTCCTGATGAGAACCCCGCCTTGGGCGCCCCGCCCGACGCCGACCATGATCGACATGGGCGTTGCAAGGCCGAGCGCGCACGGGCACGCGATGATGAGCACCGCGACCGCCGCGATGAGGGCGAAGGAGAGCCGCGGCTCGGGGCCGAAGAAGAACCACGCGAGGAAGGCGAGCGCCGCGATCACGATCACCGCGGGCACGAACCATCCGGCGACCTGATCGACGAGCCGTTGGATCGGGGCGCGGGAGCGCTGGGCGTCGGCGACCATCTGCACGATGCGCGCGAGCATGGTGTCGCGCCCGACCCTCTCGGCGCGCATGACGAAGCTGCCGGTCTGGTTGAGGGTGCCCGCCGTCACCTTGGACCCGGGCTCCTTGGTGACGGGCATCGACTCGCCCGTGACCATGGATTCGTCGACCGAGCAGCGTCCTTCCAGGACCTCGCCGTCGACCGGCACCTTTTCGCCCGGACGAACCCGCAGCCGGTCGCCGACACCGACCGCGTCAAGGGCGATCTCCTCGTCGACGCCATCCGCACTGAGGCGCCGTGCTGTCTTGGGCGTGAGGTCAAGCAGGGCCCGGATGGCGCCGGAGGTCTGGTCGCGGGCCTTGAGTTCCAGCACCTGCCCGAGGAGAACCAGGACGGTGATCACGGCCGCTGCCTCAAAGTAAGCCGGGATGGCGCCGTCGGGCCCCCGCAGGGCCGCCGGGAACAGGCCGGGCGCGAGGGTCGCGACGGTGCTGTAGCCCCAGGCCGCGCCGACCCCGAGTGCGATCAGGGTGAACATGTTGAGGCTGCGCGCCACCACGGATTGCCAGCCGCGCACGAAGAACGGCCAGCCGGTCCAGAGCACCACCGGGGTGGCGAGGGCGAGTTGCACCCAGTTGGAGGCCTGCTGGCCGATCACGTGGGTGAGCCCCGTCAGATCGCCGCCCATGGACAGGAGCACGACGGGAACGGTCAGGGCCGTGCCGATCCAGAACCGGCGCGTCATGTCGACGAGTTCCGGGTTCGGACCAGCATCCGCGGTGATGATGTCGGGTTCGAGCGCCATGCCGCAGATGGGGCAGGACCCTGGCCCGACCTGCCTGACCTCGGGATGCATCGGGCAGGTGTAGATCGTGCCCTCCGGGACGGGCTCGTCGGTCTGCTTGACGGCCTGCGGGGACAGGTAGCGGGCCGGATCCTTTTCGAACTTGTCCTGGCATCCGGCCGAGCAGAAATAAAACGGGCGTCCGCCGTGCTGTGCCCGATGGGGCGTGGTGTGCGGGTCGACCATCATGCCGCAGACTGGGTCCTTCACGTGGAGCTCCGCGTCGGAAGCGGCCGGATGCATATGCGCGTCGGCCGAGCCATCCACATGGCCATGGGTGGAAGCATCATGGTGGCAACGCGGGTTCGCTTTGGCTCGGTCGTGGGTCATCTGAAGTTTCCTTGCTGGTCAGGTGCGTGAACCGTTGCGCCCGGCGGACAAACGCCCGGTGTGGGGCTTCGATCCCCTAATGGCGCGGGCCCTGTACCGCGGAGGCGCACAGTCGAGCGGTGGTGGGGGTGGGTCAGCCTCACGTGAAAAGCCGGGCAACGGCGAACAGCACGATCAGCAGGCCAGCCCCCAGGCAGAGAGCCATTGACCAGGGGGAGCTGCCGGCCATCGAGTGATGACGGGGAGCGGGGCCGGGTCTGCTCGCCGTCGGAGCTCGAATTCATGGGCTGTTCCTTGTCCAGGATGTCGGGGCTTATGGAAGGGTTTTTCCTGCGGAGGATCCTCCGGACCTGGACACCGCGTCAGGTGTTCAAGCGGGGCCCCCGCCGGGATCCCGGACGCCAGGCCCGGACGGGAGCCAGCGCGACGGTCGGCGCGCGGAACCACGCGGTGGTCGCGAGGAGGAGCAGGAGGGCTCCCAGTGCTGATACGAGATACATTGCCTTGTCTCCGTGCCGCGGTAGGCGGCGCATTCTTCTTATTATTCGGGGTCGGTGGGCCGAAGGTTACACGCCATATGCGCCTGCTGCCGTGCCCGGAGGCTGAGATCGCGGGCTGCCCTTACGGGTGTCAGTGTCACGATCATTGGACGGGCTAGAAGGTCTGGCGGGCCGTGCGCGGGACGCTGTAACCAAAGCGCCGTTCCCACCGAACTTAAGTACAGGAGCACCAAGGTTGCGCTCCCAACAAGATAGGAGGCTCATTGTCATGAAACAATTTCCCCTCGCCTTCGCCATTGCGGCGAGCATTTCAGGCGCCGTCCAGGCCCAGCCCGTCATGTCCGGATACCCTGCCGTCTCTGGCTACAACGATCCCGGACAAGCCTACTCGGGTGCGCAAAGACCCAGCCGCAATCTGACTGGGCAGTTCCCGGAGGGGAGCTTCCCCCCGGGGCACAGGCCGACGCCGCTGCAAGAGATGTTGGCACGGAACGGAGCCGCGGCAGTTGACGCCCAGCAGTACAACAGCTGGATCAAGCGCAACAACTAGCACTTGGCGGTCCGGGCGGACCTGGACCGGGTGCGCCCGCCCCCCGGACTGACTGAACATGTGCCGCCGACTGTCAGCAGGGAAGCGGCACGTTGGGTTCAAGAACGGAGGTCACTAGACCTAATTCTCACCATGCCGCTCTACCATGCTTGCAGACACTCAGAACACAAAACCTGTGCCGACCAGATGCCTAACTTGGCTGCCCGTACAATGATTGTCATGCGGTCTTGAGCGCAGGTTTAATAGCATCAATCAGGGCGCCGGGAGTCGGATGGTTGCAGTGGCCTAAGTCCAACTATACGGGTTAGAGCGGCAAGTCACTGCAGCGGATGTCAGCGGGCGCGGGAGCTGCTGTTCACATCCTGGTTCTGCTTCAGTTCCGCGTGTTCGCGATGACCTGCTTCAGTGGCTCGGCCCCGACAGCGCCAGCGATAACCTCATTCCCGATCACGAAGCCCGGCGTGCCGTTGATCCCCAGCTTTTGCCCAAGTTCCATGTTCTCCTGGAGGGTGGCATTGATATCGCTGCTTTGCAGATCCTTTTCCAGGCGCGCCATGTCGAGCCCCATCTCCTTGGCGACAGCCTTAGCGGATTCCCCATTGGCCTGGCCGCGTCTCTCCATGAGATTGGTGTGGAACTCGTAGAGCTTGTCGCCGGAGAGCTGGGCCTTGGCCGCTAGTGCAACCCGGCTGGCCTCGACCGACCCCGGGCCGAGCACCGGAAAGTCCTTGATCACCACCCGCAGCTTGGGGTCAGACTTGATGAGCGCCTTCACATCGGCCATGGCGCGTTTGCAGTAGCCACAGTTGTAGTCGAGGAACTCGACCATGGTGACGTCGCCCTGCGGGTTGCCGAGCACGAAGTCATGGGGCGAGTTCTCGAGCTTGGCGCGCTCGGAGGTCAGCACCTCCGCCCGGCCTGCCTGCTCAGCCTCCTGCATGCGCCGCTGGAGTTCGGTGAAAGCCTCCTGCAGCACCTCCGGGTTCTTGACGAGATACTCTCGAATGATCCCGCCGATGGCATCGCGCTGCTCGGGCGTGAACGGAGTAGGCTGGGCCCATACCGCCGAAGGCAGAACGAGCGCGGTCAAGAGCGCAACGCGGTGGACGGCGGAGGAATTGAAGGGCATGAACGGAGATCCTTGCTGTAAGAGCGTTCTATTCTCGTCTCTGTGGTGGATCGGTCAGCTACTTGCTGAGTGCAAGCCCACCATGGCTACCGATTCGGATCCTCCCTGTCGATCAGCGTAGGCCCGCTTCGGTTCGGACGACCCCATGAGGGCAGTTCACAATCGTGCTAACGTCGTGCCGTGGAACAAGGGGCGTATAAAAGGCAATCCATGTGTGGCTCACAAGTTCGCCGTGCAATCCAAACGGTCGCAGGCCAAACACGGTCCGCTGAACTCTCGGGCAGGCGCGTTCATCACAAGAAGAGCCGGGGGATCTTGGGCGCGGTCAAGGTACCGGGCTGGTAGCAGGATTGGGTCAAGGAATAGGGTTCGAAGGTCCTTGGGCGAAAACCATAAAGATTGCGGATAGCACACTGGCCAGTAGAAACACGCTGATGACAAGAGTGCCGAACGGGATGTGGCGGCTTTTCCAAGCCAAGCGAGCAGCCTCCTTATGCTCTTCCGGGGTCTCGTCAGACATGATCAATCTCCATAAAATTGTCTACCTTGGGAACTTTTGCACGAGAGGCGGAAGGCCAAGGGAATGTGCACGGTGCCTCGTACACGAGCTCCGATCTGAAGCGATCCCGCCGAAGAGATTCGGCGAGCTGCGGATGGCAAACGAGTGCGGCAGCGATGACGACAAGCTCTCATTGGTCTACTCCTGACTAACCAGAGAGTTCAGGGATCGTCTGACCATGAGTTCGGACTTGCGGGGGGACCGGTTACATGCCCGCTTGATCTCTGCGCATTCGACTACAGCGTGTGTGCCATGGACACTACAAGATGGCAGTCTCCCATTGCGACGGCTGACCATAAATGGTGTCTGTTGTGTCACAGTGGAGGAATCAAAGCGTCCACAGTGACGAGGTTCTGCTCGAGGTGCCGTCGCGAGCTGTGTTGAAATTCGGGTGGCGCGATCTCCGGCATGAACATCGTATTGGGTCAGGCGGCGAGGTCAATCGTCTCCTTCGGGGCTGACGCTTGTGTCAGCGTCTTCCAGCCGTC
>NZ_JAAAXJ010000015.1 GCF_009910705.1 Microvirga arsenatis | reverse complement strand
ACCTCCCCTGCCCAGCTCGCCCGCCTGCACTGGAACGGCTCCAAGCTCGCCGCCGGCACCATCGCCAACGCCCTCCTCCACCAGGGCGACACACGCGCCCTCATCGAAAACGCAACCGGCGGTTCCGGGTCCGACAGCATCGTCGGCAACCAGGCGGGGAACTCCCTTGCCGGCAATGCCGGGGATGACCGGCTCACCGGCGGCCTGGGCGACGATGTGCTGAACGGAGGCGCAGGCACCGACACCGCGGTCTTCGGCAGCCGGCGCTCGGACTACAGCGTCACGCTTCTCGCCGACGGCTCCCTGCAGATCCTCGACCTGCGCGCAGGCGGTTCCGACGGACGGGACATCGTGTGGGCAACGGAGCTCTTCCAGTTCAGCGACAGGCTCTACTCTCTCGCCGAGCTCACCTCGACCGACGAGCCTGCCACTCCCGACGAGCCCGCCGCCGACGAGGATCTCGTCCTCACCGGCACCGGAGCAGCCGAGAGCCTCTACGGCGCCGACGGGGATGACCTCATCAACGGCCAGGCAGGGGACGACTCTCTCTACGGCCTGGACGGCGACGACATCCTGACCGGCGGCGCCGGGCGGGACCGGCTCGACGGCGGCGCCGGCAAGGACACCGCAAGCTATGCCACCGCCTCATCCGCCGTTCTGGCCGATCTGGCGAGCCCGTCGCGGAACACGCGCGACGCCTATCGCGACACCTATGTGGGCATCGAGAACCTGACCGGCAGCGCCTATGCCGACAGCCTGAGGGGCAACGACAGCGCCAACGACATCCTCGGAGGCGCCGGGTCCGATACCCTTTTCGGACGTGGCGGCAACGACCTCCTCGAAGGGGGCGAAGGCAACGATTCCCTCGACGGCGGCTCCGCCTCGGATTCCCTTGATGCAGGCGCGGGACGGGACACGCTCTACGGAGGAACCGGCGCCGACACCCTGGATGGCGGAACAGGCGTCGACATCTTCGTCTTCAAGACCGTCACCGAAACGGCGCCGGGGGCGCAGGACATCATCGCAAACTTCGTGTCCGGCACCGACAAGATCGACCTGCGGAGCATCGACGCCAATACCAAGCTCTCCCGCAACCAGGCCTTCTCCTTCATCGGTGAGGACACCTTCAACGGAAGAGCCGGCGAGCTGCGGTTCAGTGGCGGGATTCTGTCCGGAGACGTCAACGGCGACGGAACGGCGGATTTCAAGATCGGCCTCCCGGACACCTCTTTGCTGCGCGCAACGGACTTCTATCTCTGAAACCGATGGAGAGGTCCGTGAGCGACTGGATCGATTTCGACCGCTGGAAGGAATGCCCGCAGATGCAGCGGCCGGGCTATGTCTTCGAGATCCGGAATGGACAAGGACGCAGCATCCTGACCGAGTGCGACGTCACGCTTCAGCTTCCGCCCGGATGGGCGTCGGCTCCCGTGCAGTTCCGTCTCGTGCAGGCTCCCGCGCCGCGCCGCTCGACTCCGATCCCGAAGCCGCATTCCTGAACGCTGGGGCTCCAGCGGCCTACAGGTTCAGGATCGGCAGGGCTTTCGCGCTGCCATGGACCTGCAGGTCTAGGCCATAGGCCAGGACTTCGTCGTCCGTGAGTTCCCGCATCGTCTCGGCTGATGCATAGGGCCCGGCGGCCTGCGCCGCAACCAGCTCAGCATCGCGCTCGTCCCGGGCCACGACCACCACGGGCGCGGTTGTCGGCTCCCGCTCGCCCGGCTGCGTCACTGTGACGGTCACGCCAAATCCCTTGTTCATGCCCATCCTCTTCCGGCAGCTCGGCATGCCGCCACAGGCGACCGCCTCCCTTGGTATACGGCGGATCCCGGGCCGGGGTTCCAGGCGGCATCGCGGACGAAGGGGGTGACCACCGGCGCCCTGATCCTGTATGCGTCAGCTCACCGCTTCGAACATGGCCGCCCTGCCGGGGTAAGCAGATCTCTTGCGACCTGGCCCGATGAAAGACTATTTCAACGAAGAGGACGATTTTCGATATGCCCTTGACCCTCCGCCTTGCCCTGTCCGTGACCGCCGCGGCGCTGGCGTTCGGCCCCCTGCCCGGTCTGGCCCAGACGAACGGCCAGGCTCAAAAGCCCCAGCAGCCCGCCCCCAAGGCCCAGCCGGCCAAGCCTCAGCCTGCGCAGCCGGGCAGCCCTCAGGCGGCGCAGCCCGGCAGGCCCCAGGCGGCGCAGCCGCAGGGCGCCGGTCCCGTGGTCGTGGCCCTCAAGCCGGAGCCGCTGCAGCCTGAATGGACGAAGGTCTGCGGCAAGGACCAGGGCGCCAATGCGGAGGTCTGCTACACCACCCGCGACTTCGTCACGGACAAGGGGCAGCGGATCGTTGCCGTGGCCCTCTACGATTCCAAGGCGAAGGGCGCGCCGAAGACCGTCCGGGTCCTGGTGCCGCTCGGCTTCCTCGTGCCGCCGGGCGTCCGGATGGTGGTGGACAAGAGCCCGCCGGTTCCCGGCCGCTTCACTGCCTGCCTCCCGCATGGCTGCTTCGTCGAGGCTGCGGTGAAGGACGACTTCGTCACCGCCTTCAAGAAGGGCTCGACCCTCAATGTCAGCGCCCGCAACCAGATCGGCCGCGAGGTCAGCTTCACCATCCCGGTGGCCGGCTTCGCCAAGGCTTTCGACGGGCCTCCGGTCGATCCGAAGGTGCTGGCCGAGCAGCAGAAGAAGCTCCAGGAGGAGCTGCAGAAGCGCTCCGAGGAGGCCCGCGGCCAGAGGATGGGCAATTTCGGCGCCCCGGGCGGGACGCCGGCCGCCACGCCCGGAGCAGCCGCGCCCAAGAACTGAGTCGGGATCCGCTGCAGCAGCCCTGTCCTTGCTCCGACGTGCTCAGAAGTCCGAGAAGATTCAGAAGTCCGAGAAGATGAAGTCCGCGGCCGTGAGCTGGGATATTCTGACGTTCTCGAGCACCAGGGAGGGCAGGTCCTTGACGCTGGTGGGGAAGAAGTCGAACACGACGTCGTTCCCCACCTGCTGCGCCCGGGCCATGATCTCCTCGAACGTATCGTATTGGCCGGGCTCGCCTGCGAAGATGGCCAGATCGTCGATGCCAGGCCGGAAGTCGGTCACGGTCAGCCCGCCGATGTTGTCCAGGGTTCCGAAGGGATTTCCCAGGGCGAAGATGTCCGCTCCGGAGCCTCCGGTCACGACGGTGTCGAAGCGGGCGTAGATCACGTCGTTGCCCGAGCCGCCGCTGCTGATCGAGCGCTCCAGCTCGAAGTTCTCGTCGAACCGCCCCGTGCCTGAGAAGATGACGTCGTTGCCGGAGCCTCCGTAAACCTTGTCGACGCCGCCGCCGGCGTCCAGGATGTCCCTGCCGTCGTTGCCCCTGATCAGGTCGTCGCCGAGGCCGCCGTTCACCCGGTCGTTGCCGCCGCCGCCGCTCAGGGTATCGTCCCCGTAATCGCCGCTCAGGAAGTCGGCACCGCCGCTGCCGCTCACCGTATCGTCGCCGGCGCCGCCGAACAGCACGTCGCTGCGGCTGTTGCCTGCGATGCGGTCATCGCCCTGCTGGCCCCAGACGAAGCCCGCGCCGCTGCTCACGCGAATGTTGTCCTCGCCCAGGCCGCCCCAGGCCAGGGATATGCTTCCGCGCAGCACCAGCCTGTCCTCGTCGGAGGTGCCATAGAGGAGGTTGGGCGTGATGCCCGTGGGAACCCAGGCCCCGTAAACGAAAGCGGAGCGGTCGTCATCGTTCGTCAGCAAAGCCCCGCCGTATTGCATCTGGTCCAGGCGCAGCGTCGGCCCATCGGGATCGTCGGCATGGAACAGGGTGGCGCGAAGCTGGTCGAGCGGCCGCTCGTCGTCGCTCGAGGAGATCAGCAGATCGCTGACGAAGTCCTCCTGCGTCCAGTTGCCGGTGGCGGCCTGCTCGAAGAAGAAGCTGACCTCCGAGAAATCCTGGGTCGAGAGGTCGCGCTGCTCCGGCCCGCTGGCCCAAAGCGCGGCAATCGCCCCCGAAAGCGTCAATTGCCCCGAGATCCTCTGCCCGGCGGCGTAGCCGAAAGCGCCAGGGTCGACCGTGATGAAGTCATTGGTGAAAGGATCTTCGACAACCCCGTAGAAAGTGTATGAGGTCGGTGCAGGCATGATGGCCTCCGCAGGGATCCCCAGCCCATCGCGGGATCCTATCGCATGACCGACCCCCATCCCATTGGGATTAAGGGTTAAGGCCTCCCGCAGGAGGTAGACGGGAGGCCACGGCACCAGCGGAGCCGATCACCCCTTCGGCAGCATGTCCTTCACGAGGCCGCTCGCCTTGGCGAAATCCATGCGGCCGGCGTACTTGGCGCGCAGCGCGCCGACGACCTTGCCCATGTCCTTCATGGAGGCGGCGCCGGTCTCGGCGATGGCGGCCTGGATGGCCGCCTTGGTCTCGGCCTCGTCCATCTGCTGCGGCAGGTAGGAGGAGATCACGGCGACCTCGGCCTTCTCCTGATCGGCGAGCTCCGTGCGGCCGCCCTGCTCGTACATGGCGATCGATTCCTGTCGCTGCTTCACCATCTTCTGCAGGAGGGCCAGGATCTCCTCGTCGGAGAGGGGGTCCTTGCCGGCGCCGCGGGCCTCGATGTCCTTGTCCTTCAGGGCGGCCTGGATCAGGCGGACGGCGCCCAGGCGAGCCTTGTCCCCGGCCTTCATGGCCTCCTTCATGTCGGCGGTGAAACGTTCGCGCAGCATGGATATCTCCTTGATTTTCGGTCGCTTGAGCGTTGACGGGACGCGAATGGCCCCTTAAGTCACGGGGGCAGTTCAAGGGCGGTCCTCGGGGGCCCGCTCAAGCACGGCCTGCTGGCCTCGGACTTACAAGAGATCATGACGATGCTGCAAGACAAAGACACCACCGGGTCCGCCTCGGGTGGCTGGGAAGAGCCGCGCGCCACGGCCGTTCTCGTGCTTCAGGACGGCACGGTCCTCGAGGGCTTCGGCATCGGCGCCGTGGGCGAGGCCACAGGCGAGGTCTGCTTCAACACCGCCATGACCGGCTACCAGGAGATCCTGACGGACCCCTCCTATGCGGGCCAGATCATCACCTTCACCTTCCCGCATATCGGCAACGTGGGCACCAACGAGGAGGACATCGAGAGCGTCAACGCCGCCTCGTCCTCCGGCGTCCGCGGCGTGGTGCTGGCGGCTTCCATCACCGAGCCCTCCAACTGGCGCGCCTCCCGCGACCTCGATGCCTGGCTGAAAGCGCGCCAGATCGTCGGCCTCTCGGGCGTCGACACCCGGGCGCTCACGGCGCTGATCCGCGACCGGGGCATGCCGAACGCGGTCATCGCCCATGATCCCGCGGGGAATTTCGACATCGAGGCCCTGAAGGCCAAGGCCGCCGCCCTGCCCTCCATGGACGGACAGGACCTCGTGCCCCTCGTCACCAGCGCCCAGCGCTTCGACTGGAACGAGACCACCTGGCGCAAGGGCGAGGGCTACGGCCACCAGGAGAGCGAGCCCAGGCATCACGTGGTCGCGATCGATTACGGCGTGAAGCGCAACATCCTGCGCCTGCTCGCCCGTGCCGGCTGCAAGGTCACGGTGGTGCCCGCCACGGCCACCGCCGAGGAGGTTCTGGCGCTCAAGCCCGACGGCGTGTTCCTCTCCAACGGCCCCGGCGATCCGGCGGCGACCGGCGAATACGCGGTGCCGGTGATCCGCAAGGTGCTGGACGAGAAGATTCCCACCTTCGGCATCTGCCTCGGCCACCAGATGCTGAGCCTGGCCGTGGGCGCCAAGACCAAGAAGATGCACCAGGGCCACCATGGCGCGAACCATCCGGTGAAGGACAGGACCACCGGCAAGGTGGAGATCACCTCCATGAACCACGGCTTCGCGGTTGATCCGGAGACTCTGCCGAAGAACGCGGTGGAGACCCACGTCTCGCTCTTCGACGGCTCCAATTGCGGCATCTCCCTCACCGACCGGCCGGCCTTCTCGGTGCAGTACCACCCGGAAGCCTCCCCCGGGCCCCAGGACAGCCACTACCTGTTCGACCGCTTCGTCCAGCTGATGGACCAGAAGAAGTCGCAGGCTTCACGATAAAGTGTCCGACGGCTGGCGCCGCGACAAACGGGTCGGTTGCGCCAGCCGCCCAAATCACGGTAACCGATCATTAACCATAAAATAAAAATGATTCCGGACCTTGATTTGGGGGTTTTCATCCATGGATTTCGATGACGATTCCGGCGAATTCAGCCGGTTGCACAATCTGTTCACGTTCCACCTCGGCATCGCCGTCACGCTTTCCTGGCTGACCTCGCTCTACGCCGCCCTCTACGCTCCCTGGGTGCGCAACATCCGCCCGCTGATCGACCCCACCAATGTGGGCACGGTCGAGAGCACCTGGTCCTATCTCTTCATCTTCCCCGTTGTGCTCACGACCGCCTGGCTGATCTCCATCTTCGGCCAGAACCTGTTTGCCCAGTTCCGCATCCTCAGGAACCAGGTCATCGAATTCGCCATCGCTGCGGTTGTCGCCTTCGCGATGTTCTACCTGTCCATCGACCGCGCCGTCGCGGCCATGCTCATCGGCATGTAAGGATCTCGGCGCCTCGGGTTGATCCCAAAAGTGCAGATCCACTTTTGGGTCCGATGCTTGCGGCTTTCGAAAGGCCGCGCTCGATCTTTCGCCTGCATGATGCGTTCCCTCCCCGATCGAAACGGGAGAGACGCATGGCGCAGGCGAAAGGATATGGCGACCCGAGAGGCTACAACGCTCCGCTCGGCACGGAAACTTACGTCTTCCGCAGCAACGGCATCGTCCCGAATTCATCCCTGCCGCTGATCGTGCGCCGCGGGGCGATCCCGCCCTCCGCCGACGATCCGGCCAAGGCCTTCAAGGCGACCTTCGCCAAGAACGGCTGGACCAATGCGTGGCTGAACGGCATCCACGACTATCACCACTACCACCCCAACACCCATGAGGTGCTCGGCATCGTCTCGGGCTCGGGCCAGATCCGGTTCGGCGGTGAGGATGGCGACCTCGTCTCGGTGAGCATGGGGGACGTCATCGTCGTGCCGGCCGGGGTGGCCCACGCGCTCATCAACGCGAGCGACGACTTCGCCGTCGTCGGCGCCTATCCGGGCGGGGCCGGTTACGACACCGTTCGCGACGATCCGAAGGCACTTGCCGCATCCCAGCAGCGCATCGCCCAGGTGCCCCTGCCCGACGCCGACCCTGTGGACGGCGCCGACGGGCCGCTCATGAAGCTGTGGACCTGAACGCAAAAAAGCCCCCTGCCCTGGAGGGCAGGAGGCCTTCGCCCCTACGGTACGGTTGTTTCGTTTTTAGACCGTAAGCGTGACCTTCACGTTGCCGCGGATGGCATGCGAATAGGGGCAGACCACGTCGGCCTTGTGCACCAGATCCGTTGCCTGCTCCCGGGAGAGGCCCGGCAGGCTGGCCTGCAGATCGACCACCAGCCCGAAGCCCGCGCCATCGTCGCGCTTGCCGATGCCGACCTTTGCCTCGACCTGGGCGTCGGCCGGAAGCGCGACCTTGTTCTGCGCGGCGACGAACTTCAGCGCGCCCAGGAAGCAGGCCGAATAGCCGGCCGCGAAAAGCTGTTCCGGATTGGTCCCCTCCCCGCCCGGACCTCCAAGCTCCTTCGGGGTCGAGAGACGCACCTCGAGCTTTCCGTCGCTGGATGCGGCGACGCCTTCGCGTCCGCCGCGGGCCGAGGCATGGGCTGTGTAGAGGGGGGTCATCGGAGGCTCCTTCGGTGTGGGGTCGAAACATCGGCATCGGTTATTGATAGCGCACAATTCAATTGGACACTATCTATCCGGTTGCATACCGCATGATTCGATTGTGCGCAATCTATTTGTTGGGTAGAGTCGTTGTTGAGGGAGATGACGATGACGAAGACGACCGGACCGCTCGCGCTCGGCAACCAGCTGTGCTTTGCCTTCTATTCCGTCTCCCACGCCTTCAGCCGGGCCTACCGCCAGTTCCTGGATCCCCTCGGCCTGACCTATCCGCAATACGTGGTCCTGCTGGTGCTCTGGGAGCAGGACGATCTCACGGTGAAGGAGATCGGGGACAGGCTGTTTCTCGATTCCGGCACCCTCACCCCCCTGCTGAAGCGTCTCGAAGCCGCCGGACACATCCGCCGGACGCGGGACAAGAAGGACGAGCGGCAGGTTCGGATCTCGCTTACCGCGTCGGGCCGCGCTCTGCGCGAGAAGGCGGAGGAGATCCCCAGGCAGGTGGGCTGCGTCCTGGGCCTGTCCTTCGACGAAGTCCGCGCCTTAACGGAGCAGGTTGCGAAACTGCGCGGCAGGCTGCATGACTCGGCCTCGCTCGCAGCAAGAACCTGAACCGGGAAGGCTCCTTCGATGAACTGGCGAGACTACTGGGACCAGGACACGCCGATCTATACGGGCGAGCGGCACAAGCTCCTCCATTATCGGCTGATCGCGAACGACATCGTCGGCCTCATCCCCTCCCCGGATGCGGCGGTGCTGGATTATGGCTGCGGCGAGGCCCTGTTCGCCGACAAGGTCGCCGCCCGCTGCGCCCGGCTCTACCTGAGCGACGCTGCGCCCCTGGTGCGCGAGCGCCTGAACGAGCGGTTCGGGGACAACGAGCGGATCACGGTGCTCTCCACGGACGACGTCGCCAACCTTCCGGACGCCTCCCTCGACCTCATCGTGGTGAACTCCCTCGTCCAGTATCTCTCCCTCGACGAGTTCCGCGCCCTTCTGAAGCTCGCCCGCGACAAGCTGAAGGAGGACGGCAGGCTGATCCTCGGCGACATCATTCCGCCCGACATCAGCCCGCTGACCGACGCGAAGGCGCTGCTCTCCTTCGCCTGGCAGGGCGGGTTCGTGCGGTCCGCCGTCATGGGTCTCGCCCGCACGGCCTTCTCGGAATACCGCAAGATCCGCGAGGAAGTGGGCCTGGCGCAATACGGCGAGGAGGAGATCGTCGATCTGCTGGAGGATGCCGGGTTCAGGCCCGAGCGCGCCCCGCGCAATCTCGGGCACAACCAGGCGCGGATGACCTTCGTGGGGCGTCCGGCCGCTGCCGTCTCTTAAAAGCCGGTTGATTCCTCTCGACCTCATCCTGAGGAGCCGCAAAGCGGCGTCTCGAAGGAGGTTCCAGAGAGCACTGGATCCTCCTTCGAGACGCAGCCTTACGGCTGCTCCTCAGGATGAGGGCTGCGATGGGTGCCAAGCCCAGTCGACACTCCTAAGCGAAGGTCCACGCCTTGTGCGCCAGGAAGCTCCAGACCATCACCACGCCGGTGGTGACGATCTGCGAGGGCAGATAGGGCCCCTCGAGCCAGACCGTGAAGGCGTGCATCAGGAACCAGGTCACGAGGAAGCCCACGAAGGCCACCACGGCAAAGCGCCAGGTCGCCTCCCGGTGAGGCCGGTCGCTGCCATAGGTGTGCCGGCGGTTGAGCCCATAGGACACGAACCCGCCTGCCAGGTACCCGGCCAGGGTCGCCGGAACCGGATGAAGCCCTCCCCCTTCCACGAGGCCGATCAGGAAGCCGTAATGGATCACGGCCGCAACGACGCCCACGCCGAAGAAGGCGGTGAACTGGCGGGCGAGGCGGCGGAGGGGATGGGATGCGGTCACGGTGCTTCGATAGCCGCTTCTGCCCTGCCCGTCACTTCATTCCCTGCAGGAGCCCGGCGATCCGGCGCGACACGAAGCGCGGCATGATCTTGGCGCCGAGGGCGCCGGCCCGGTTCCTGGCGCCCGGAATGACGATGGCCCGGCCGGCCTCGTAGCCCTCGATCCCGATGCGGGCGACCTCCGCCGAGGTCATGACCCCGGCATTGAACAGCCGGGAATCCTTCAGGCCCGCCGTGTCGGGGAACTCGCTCTCGGTCGGGCCGGGGCAGAGCGCCGTTACGGTCACGCCATGGGGCTTCGCCTCGTCGTGCAGGGCCTCGGAGAGGGAGAGCACGAAGGCCTTTGTCGCGTAGTAGACCGCCATGTAGGGCCCGGCCTGGAATGCCGCGATGGAGGCCACGTTCAGGATCCCGCCACGCCTGCGCTCGATCATGCCCGGCAGCATCAGGCGGGACAGCGAGGTCAGGGCCGTGACGTTGAGATCGATCATCGCAAGCTGCTTCTCGTGAGGCAGGGACGAGAAGTACCCCCGCAGCCCGAAACCCGCATTGTTGACCAGGGTATGGGCCGCGATGCCCCGCTCCGCCAGCATGTCGCAGAGATCCCACGGCGCCTCCCGGTCCCCCAGATCCAGGGCCATGACCTCGACCGGGCTGCCATGGGCGCCCCGGATCTCCGCCGCGAGGGCCTCCAGGCGCTCGTGCCGGCGGGCGGTGAGCACGAGGGCATAGCCGCGGGCGGCGAAAACCCGGGCCAGCTCCGCGCCGATTCCGCTGGAGGCCCCCGTAATCACCGCCCAGCGGGGTTCATCTGCCATAGCCATCGTGTCGCCGCTCCGTCGTGCTCGCTTCCCCGGCCCCTGCCGCATGGGCCTTTGCTGTCTAAATCATGGCTCAGGCCTTTGAATTTGCTCAAGGCCCGTGTATGAGCCTCTCTCAACCTACAATCCGATCACATCCCGGCTGCGCTCGAAGCGCCGCAAATTGCGGCCGCGCGGCTGGACACGCCTGGGTGGCCCAATGCCGAAGCGGACAGACATCTCCTCCATCCTCATCATCGGCGCCGGTCCGATCATCATCGGCCAGGCCGTGGAGTTCGATTATTCGGGCACCCAGGCCGTGAAGGCCCTGAAAGAGGAAGGCTACCGGGTCATCCTGGTGAACTCGAACCCCGCCACGATCATGACGGATCCCGATCTCGCGGATGCCACCTATGTGGAGCCGATCACGCCCGAGATCGTCGCCAAGATCATCGAGAAGGAGCGCCCGGACGCGATCCTGCCCACCATGGGCGGCCAGACGGCCCTCAACTGCGCCCTCAGCCTGAAGAAGATGGGCGTGCTCGACAAGTTCGGCGTCGAGATGATCGGCGCCACGGCCGAGGCCATCGACAAGGCCGAGGACCGGCAGCTCTTCCGCGAGGCCATGACCAAGATCGGCCTCGACACGCCGAAGTCGCGGCTTGCCAACGCCTCGGCCCTCAAGAAGGCCGATCGGGACGCCTACTTGGCCGAGCTCGCCCGCCTCGAGGCCCTCGACATCCATCCCGGCGACAAGAAGCGGATGATCGCCGCCTACAAGCTCAAGTGGGATGCAGGCGAGAACGACCGGCGCAAGCGCTACCAGGAGCACGCCATGGGCGAGGCCCTGCTGGCCCTCGCCGAGGTGGGCCTGCCCGCCATCATCCGCCCGTCCTTCACCATGGGCGGCACCGGCGGCGGCATCGCCTACAACCGCGAGGAGTTCCTCGACATCGTCGAGCGGGGCCTCGACGCCTCCCCCACCAACGAGGTGCTGATCGAGGAGAGCGTGCTCGGCTGGAAGGAGTACGAGATGGAGGTCGTCCGCGACAAGGCGGACAACTGCATCATCGTCTGCTCCATCGAGAACTTCGACCCGATGGGCGTGCACACGGGCGACTCGATTACGGTTGCCCCGGCGCTCACGCTCACCGACAAGGAATACCAGATCATGCGCGACGCGTCGCTCGCGGTGCTGCGCGAGATCGGCGTCGAGACCGGCGGCTCGAACGTGCAGTTCGCGATCAACCCGGAGAACGGGCGCATGATCGTGATCGAGATGAACCCGCGCGTGTCGCGCTCCTCGGCGCTCGCCTCCAAGGCCACGGGCTTCCCGATCGCCAAGGTCGCGGCGAAGCTCGCCGTCGGCTACACCCTGGACGAGATCGCCAACGACATCACCGGCGGCGCGACGCCGGCCTCCTTCGAGCCGACCATCGATTACGTGGTCACCAAGATCCCGCGCTTCGCCTTCGAGAAATTCCCCGGCGCCGAGCCGACTCTCACCACCGCCATGAAGTCCGTGGGCGAGGCCATGGCCATCGGACGCTCCTTCCCGGAATCGCTGCAGAAGGCGCTGCGCTCGCTGGAGACCGGCCTCACGGGCCTCGACGAGATCGAGATCGAGGGCCTCGGCAAGGGCGACGACAAGAACGCCATCAAGGCCGCCATCGGCACCCCGACCCCGGACCGGATCCTCAAGGTCGCCCAGGCGCTTCGCCTCGGCGTCAGCCAGGACGAGGTCTATGCCTCCTGCAAGATCGACCGCTGGTTCCTGGAGCAGCTCCAGTCCATCGTGGACATGGAGGCCAAGGTGAAGGCCCACGGCCTGCCGCAGACGCCCGGCGCGTTCCGTCAGCTGAAGGCGCTCGGCTTCTCGGACGCGCGGCTCGCGGTTCTCACGGGCAAGACCGAGGCCGAGGTGCGGAGCCTGCGCCGCTCGCTTAACGTGCGCCCGGTCTACAAGCGCATCGACACCTGCGCGGCCGAGTTCGCCTCGCCCACCGCCTACATGTACTCGACCTATACGGCGCCCTTCGCGGGCAAGCCGGCCGACGAGTCGAATCCGTCGGACGCCAAGAAGGTCATCATCCTCGGCGGCGGCCCGAACCGGATCGGCCAGGGCATCGAGTTCGACTATTGCTGCTGCCATGCCTGCTTCGCGCTGAAAGATGCGGGCTATGAGACCATCATGATCAACTGCAACCCGGAGACGGTCTCGACCGACTACGACACCTCCGACCGGCTCTACTTCGAGCCGCTGACGCAGGAGGACGTGCTGGAGATCATCGAGACCGAGCGCTCCAAGGGCACGCTCCATGGCGTGATCGTGCAGTTCGGCGGCCAGACGCCGCTCAAGCTCGCCCATGCTCTCGAAGAGGCAGGCGTGCCGATCCTCGGCACCTCGCCGGAGGCCATCGACCTCGCCGAGGACCGGGACCGGTTCAAGCGCCTCCTCGACAAGCTGCACCTGAAGCAGCCCAAGAACGGCATCGCCTATTCGGTGGAGCAGGCCCGCCTGATCGCCGCCGATCTCGGCCTGCCCTTCGTGGTGCGCCCCTCTTATGTGCTCGGCGGCCGGGCCATGGCGATCATCCGCGACGAGGCCCAGTTCGAGGATTACCTGCTCGGCACCCTGCCGAGCCTGATCCCCTCGGACATCAAGGCCCGCTACCCCAACGACAAGACCGGCCAGATCAACACGGTGCTGGGCAAGAACCCGCTGCTCTTCGACCGCTACCTCTCGGACGCCATCGAGGTGGACGTGGACTGCCTCTGCGACGGCAAGGACACCTTCATCGCCGGCATCATGGAGCATATCGAGGAGGCGGGCATCCACTCGGGCGACTCCGCCTGCTCCCTGCCGCCCCGCTCGCTGCCGCCCGAGATCATCGCCGAGCTGGAGCGCCAGACGAAGGCCCTGGCCCTGGCGCTGGAAGTCGGCGGCCTGATGAACGTGCAATACGCCATCAAGGACGGCACGATCTACGTGCTGGAGGTGAACCCCCGCGCCTCGCGCACGGTGCCCTTCGTGGCCAAGGTGATCGGCGAGCCCATCGCCAAGATCGCGGCCCGCATCATGGCCGGCGAAAGCCTGGCCAAGTTCGGCCTCACCCCGAAGGAGCTGCCGCATATCGGCGTGAAGGAGGCCGTGTTCCCCTTCAACCGCTTCCCGGGCGTGGACGTGCTGCTCGGGCCGGAGATGCGTTCCACCGGCGAGGTCATCGGCCTCGACCGCGGCTTCGGCGTGGCTTTCGCCAAGAGCCAGCTCGGCGCCGGAAGCCAGCTGCCGAAGACCGGCACCCTGTTCGTCTCGGTGCGCGATTCGGACAAGCCGCGCATCCTGCCGGCGGTGCGGATGCTGGAGGAGGCCGGGTTCCAGATCGTGGCCACGGCCGGCACCCAGCGCTATCTCGAGGAGCAGGGCGTCAAGGCCAGGCGGGTCAACAAGGTGCTCGAAGGCCGCCCCCACGTGGTCGATGCCATGAAGAACGGCGACATCCAGCTCGTCTTCAACACAACGGAAGGCGCAGGCGCCCTGTCGGATTCCCGGTCCCTAAGACAAGCTGCCCTCTTGCATAAGATACCCTACTACACCACTCTTGCAGGAGCGATTGCCGCGGCCGAGGGCATCAAGGCCTATCTCAGCGGCGATCTCGAAGTCCGGGCGCTTCAGGAATACTTTGCCTGAGGCATCCGGCCTCACATTGGAACTGCGAAGCTTCTGTGGAGTTTTCGTTGACATGCGAGGGCGCTGGAAACAGCGGCCTCGTACCTCTTTTTGGACGAGACAAACGATGGACAAGGTCCCTCTGACGATCAAGGGTTTTGCGGCGCTCGAGGAAGAACTCAGGCACCGGCAGCAGGTGGAACGCCCCCGGATCATCCAGGCGATCTCGGAAGCGCGTGCGCTTGGAGACCTGTCGGAAAACGCCGAATACCATGCCGCCAAGGAAGCCCAATCCCTCAACGAAGGCCGGATCCTTGAGCTCGAGAGCCTCATCTCCCGTGCGGAGGTCATCGACGTCACGAAGCTCTCGGGCGACCGGATCAAGTTCGGCGCGATCGTGAAGCTGGTCGACGAGGACACCGAGGAGGAGAAAACCTACCAGATCGTCGGCGAGCCCGAAGCGGACGTGCGCTCGGGCCGCGTCTCGGTGGCCTCCCCCATCGCCCGCGCCCTCATGGGCAAGACCATCGGCGACACGGTCGAGGTCTCGACCCCCGGCGGGGGCAAGTCCTACGAAGTCGTGGGCGTCCAGTTCGGCTAAGGATCCTTGAAGGGGGCAGAAAGGTGAGCAATCCCATGGCATCCCCCCTGTCCCGCCGCTCCATGCTGAAAGCGCTCGCCTGCGCCGGATTGTCCGGCGCAGGTCTCGCTCTGCCGGCCCGGGCTCAAAGCTTCCCGCAGGCTTTCTCCTCGTTCGCCGTGGATGTGAGCGTCCTGAAGGCGAAGGGGCTCGGTCCCTTCGCCGACCTTGTAGGGGCCGCCGCGCTCGACGAGCTGCGCCGCTCCTTCGCCGACCGGGTCGACCCGCGCGGTCCGCGCCTCGTCCTGCGCCTGACCGGCGTGTCCCTCACCCCCTTCCCCGACCGTGGAGGCGGCTTCCGCTGGCGCGGAGGCGGCGGAGGCGGGCACGATTCCGTGGAGGGCGAGGCCCTGGCCGTCGGCCGGCGGGGCGAGGTCCTGGCGCGGCATCCCATGCTGGCCGTGCTCGACGTGAACACCAGCATCCTCGACCCGAACGAGCAGGGCCGCGCCGTCGCCGTGGCGCAGCACTACGTGCGCTGGCTCAGGCGGCAGATCTGATCGCGGGCCTCTAGCCCTCGGCCTCCGCCACGTCCTCGATCGGCACCAGCGGCTCGTCCTTGACGAGATCGAGGGTGAGCGCCGTGCGGACATGGCGCACGTTCGGCAGGCTGGTGAGCTCCGACACGAGACCCTGGAAGGCGGCCAGGTTCGGGGCCACGCACTTCATGATGAAGTCGATGTCGCCCGAGAGCGTCCAGCACTCGCGGACCATGGGCCAGTCCTTCACCCGCTGCTCGAATTCCTGCAGCTCCTTCTTGCCCTGGACGTCGAGCTGCACCATGGCGAAGCAGACGATCTCGAAGCCGAGGTTCTTCGGGTCGAGGATCGCCCGGTAGGCCTTGATGATGCCGGCGCTCTCCAGCGCCCGCACCCGCCGCAGGCAGGGGGGAGCGGACAGGCCGACCCGGCGGGCCAGCTCCACGTTGGTGATGCTGCCGTCGGCCTGCAGTTCTCTCAGGATGGCCCAATCGATGGAATCGAGGCGTCCGCGCACGGTAACTCCGCTAGAGCACGAATCCGGCAAACGCGACCGGCAGGTCGCTTCGGGTCGTGCGGAATAGGGTCAAAAAATCTCGTCTTGGCTGACTAGACCGTATAAAGGTTCGGCACAAGGAGGACGGGCGATTAAGTCGCAACGAACTTCATGAACTCCACAGGCTCATTGATCGAATGTTGCGCGACGAGACCGGCCCTACCACCTGGGTGCTGACGGACGGCAAGGCCGGGGACGAGCTGCAGGCCTTGAGCGTGGCCGAGGCATTAGGCCTGTCCCCAGAGGTGCGCCGGGTGAAGCCGAAGCCGCCCTTCACATGGCTGATGCCCTGGGGGCCGATCGACCCGCGCGAGCGACCGGGCGCTCCCGACAGCCCCCTCGCCCTGCCTTACCCGGATCTTCTCATTGCCTCCGGCCGCCGGGCCGTGGCCTATCTGCGCTTCGTCAAGCGCGCCTCCGGCGGGCGCACCTATACGGTCTTCCTCAAGGATCCACGAACGGGACCCGGCACCGCCGACTTCATCTGGTCACCCGCCTACGACCGCCTGCGCGGGCCCAACGTGCTGACCACCCTGACCCCGCCGCACCGGGTCTCCTGCAGGCGCATCGAGGAGGTCCGCACCCGCCCCGACCCCAGGCTCGCCGCCCTGCCCCGCCCCCGCGTGGCCGTGCTGGCGGGGGGCGACAGCCGCCACCACCGCTTCACCGAGGCGGACATCGCCCGTTTCATCCGCCACCTGACCACCGTGGCCGAGTCCGGAGCGGGGCTGATGGCGACGGCCTCGCGCCGCACGCCGCACCCCCTGCGGGAGGCGATCGCGGCTCTCGCCGCCCGGCATGGCGGCTTCTTCTGGGACGGCACCGGCGACAACCCTTACGTGGATCTGCTCGCCCTCGCCGATTTCGTGGTGGCGACGGCGGATTCCTTCAACATGATCGGGGAAGCGGCCGTGACCGGACGGCCGATCCTGGCGTTCGAGCCCTCAGGCGGACACCCGAAACTGGATGTTTACATGCGGGAGCTTAAACGCCATGGAATTGTGCATCCCTTCGAAGGCCGTCTTGTAGGACAGCCCTACGAACCCTTAAATTCAACACCCAAGGTCGCAAAGGCGATCGCTGAAGGCTTCAACCGCCACCGCCGCGCCCTTGGGCTGCCGGATATCGCCTTTTCATTGGAGACCCCCTGATGGCCCATTCTCACGCCAAGCTCATCATCATCGGCTCGGGGCCGGCCGGCTATACGGCGGCGATCTATGCGGCGCGCGCCCTGCTCGAACCCGTGATGATCTCCGGCTTCCAGCCGGGCGGGCAGCTCATGATCACCACCGATGTGGAGAACTACCCGGGCTTCGCCGACGTGATCCAGGGCCCCTGGCTGATGGAGCAGATGCGCCTGCAGGCCGAGCACGTGGGCACCCGCATGATCTCGGACCACATCGTGAAGGTCGATCTGAAGCAGCGGCCCTTCCGCCTCGAAGGCGATTCCGGGGACACCTATACCTGCGACGCCCTGGTCGTCGCGACCGGTGCCCAGGCCAAGTGGCTGGGCCTGCCCTCGGAAGGCCAGTTCCAGGGCTTCGGCGTCTCGGCCTGCGCCACCTGCGACGGCTTCTTCTACCGGGGCAAGGAAGTGGTCGTCGTGGGCGGCGGCAACACCGCCGTCGAGGAGGCTCTCTACCTCGCCAATCTCGCCTCGAAGGTGACCCTGGTCCATCGGCGGGACTCCTTGCGCGCCGAGCGCATTCTGCAGGACCGGCTGTTCAAGCACCCCAGGATCGAGGTGATCTGGAACTCGGCCGTCGAGGAGATCTGCGGCACGGAGAACCCCTCCTCCGTCACCCATGTGAGGCTCAAGAACCTGGTCTCGGGCGAGACCTCCGACTTCAAGACCGACGGCGTGTTCATCGCCATCGGCCACAAGCCTTCCACGGAGCTTTTCGTCGGCCAGCTCGACATGAAGTCGGGCGGCTATCTGGTGACGAAGCCGGGCTCCACGGAGACGAACATCCCCGGCGTCTTTGCCGCCGGCGACGTCACGGATGACATCTACCGTCAGGCCGTCACCTCGGCAGGCATGGGTTGCATGGCGGCCCTCGATGCGGAGCGCTATCTGGCGGCGCTGGAGGCCGCCCAGGAAGCGGCGGAATAGATTTATTAACAATTGCTTATCCCTCAGGCCGATTTCCTGTTGCATCGGGCTGTCGGCTCATAAGACAAAAGGGTGCCTTGCGCGGGGAGCATGCGGGGCATGAGGGGAATGCCGTGGACTGGGACAAGATCCGGATTTTCTACACCGTCGCCGAAGCGGGCAGCTTCACCCGTGCCGGCGACGATCTGGGCTTGAGCCAGTCCGCCGTCAGCCGCCAGATCAGCGCCCTCGAGCGCGAGCTGAAGGCCCCGCTCTTCCATCGTCACGCCCGCGGCCTGATCCTCACCGAGCAGGGCGATCTGCTGTTCCGGGCGGCCCGCGACATGCGCATGCGGCTCGAGACCACCAAGGCCCGGCTGGTCGAGACGAGCGAGCGCCCGTCGGGCGACCTGAAGGTGACGACCACGGTGGGCCTCGGCTCCATCTGGCTGGCGCAACGCATCGCCGAGTTCATGGATCTCTATCCCGACGTGCGCATCGAGCTGATCCTCTCCAACGAGGAGCTCGATCTCGCCATGCGCGAGGCCGACGTGGCGATCCGCCTGCGCCGCCCGGCCCAGCCCGACCTGATCCAGCGCCGCCTCTTCACGATCCACTTCCACGTCTATGCCTCGGCCGACTACATCAAGCGGTTCGGCGAGCCCAAGACCCTGGAGGATCTGGACGAGCACCGCATCGTCTCCTTCGGCGGCGACCAGCCCTCCTATCTCATGGCGGTGCACTGGCTCTCCACGGCCGGGCGCGAGGGGCGCGAGCCGCGCCAGTATCACTACGTCGTCAACAACATCACCGCCCTGAAGATCGCCGTGGAAACCGGCGCCGGAATCGCCGTGCTGCCGGATTACGCGGTGGTGGGGAACCCGGATCTCGTCCAGGTCCTGCGGGACGTGGAGATGCCCTCCCTGGACAGCTATCTCGTCTATGCGGAGGAGATGCGCTCCGTGGCCCGCGTCCAGGCCTTCCGCGACTTCCTGATCTCCAAGGCCCAGCGCTGGACCTTCTAGCAGGGCCTCTTGAGGCCAAGCTCGATGGCTCGCCGGATTTCGTCACCCATGTGACAGGAGCCATGCATTTCTTGCAGCCCTTTTATGAGGCATGCTGCATTGCAAAGAGGCGCGATGCAGACGATATGAGCGGCGGCTGATTTCAACGCGGCACCGCTTTCTTCCTCCCGGCGCTGCCGTGTCGGCCGTTCCCTCTGGAAGGTTTTGACGTATTTGTCGGACCTCGACTTTCGCCGGGCCTTTGGCCCGGCTTTTTTCTTTTCGGCAGCCGCCTGAGCAGCCTCAGCGGGGCTGGGACCGCTCCACCTCCTCCTTGAGAGCCCGGCGCAGAACCTTGCCTACATTGGTCTTCGGCAGGCTTTCGCGGAACTCGATGCGACGGGGCACCTTGTAGCCGGTCAGGTGCTCGCGGCAGAACTGGCGCAGCTCGTCCGCGCCGAGGCTCGGATCCTTGCGCACCACATAGGCCACCACCGCCTCGCCCGAATGCTCGTCCGGCAGGCCGATGACGGCGGCCTCCATGACGCCCGGATGCTTGGCGATCACGTCCTCGACCTCGTTCGGATAGACGTTGAAGCCGGAGACCAGGATCATGTCCTTCATGCGGTCGACGATCTTGATCTGCCCGTCGGGGAGCATGACCGCCACGTCGCCCGTGCGGAACCAGCCGTCGGACGTCATCACCTTGGCGGTCTCGTCGGGCCGCTGCCAGTAGCCCGCCATGACCTGGGGTCCCTTCACGCACAGCTCGCCCCGCTCGCCGGGGGGCAGGATCGCGCCGTCGGCGGACCGCACGCTCACGTCGGTGGATGGCAGGGGATACCCGATGGTGCCGGTGAACTCCTCGATGTCGAGCCGGTTGGCGCAGACCACCGGCGAGGTCTCGGACAGGCCGTAGCCCTCGACGATCGGCTGGCCGGTCACCTGCTTCCATTTCTTCGCCACCGCCTCCTGGGTGGCCATGCCGCCGGACACGGCGAAAACGAGCTGGGAGAAATCCACCTTCTCGATGCCCGGCGCATGCGCGAGGGCGTTGTAGAGGGTGTTGAGGCCGGACATGAGCGTGATGCGGCTCTTCTGCAGGGTCTTCACGAAGCCCGGGATGTCGCGCGGATTGGCGATGAGCAGCTGGCAGCCGCCGATCTTCGTCATGAGCAGGCCGCACACCGTCAGCGCGAAGATGTGGTAGAGCGGCAGCGCCGTCACCATCACGTGATCCTGGCGCTCCCCGAAGAACGGGATCATCCAGGCTTCCAGCTGCAGCACGTTGGCCGCCACGTTGCGGTGAAGAAGCGTGGCGCCCTTGGCCACGCCCGTCGTGCCGCCCGTATATTGCAGGAACGCCACGTCGTCCGGCGACACGGCCACGGATTGCGGCTTGCCCTTCCCGCCCTCGGCGAGAACCGCCTTGAACGCAACCGCCTGCGGCAGGCTGAAGGGCTTGACCGCCTTCTTCACGTGCCGCGACACCAGATTGACGATGGCCCCTTTCAGGCCCAGCAGGTCGCCCGGCGTGACCAGGACCACGCGGTCCAGGCTGATCTCCGGCAGGGATTCCTCGACGGTCGCGCCGAAATTCTCGAGCACGAACAGGAAGCGCGCGCCGGAATCCTTGAGCTGATAGGTGAGCTCCCGCGGCGTGTAGAGCGGGTTGACGTTGACCACCGTGCCGCCCGCCATGAGGATTCCGAACAGGATGGCGGGATAGGCCATCACGTTCGGCAGCATGATCGCCACCCGGTCGCCCTTCTTCAGCCCCTGTCCCTGGAGCCAGGACGCGACCGCATCCGCCTTCTGTCCCAGCTCGGCATAGGTGATGCGCTTGCCGAAGCTCTCGGCGGCGGGCCGGTTCGGGTAGTTGGCGAGGGCATCCCGAAAAATGTCGTTGAGCGTGCCGATCCGCGCCTCGTCGATGGTCTTCGGCACCTGGGGGGGATAGGAGGCGAGCCAGGGGCGGGCTGCAGCCGGGTCCGGGGCGCCCGCCGTCGCAGGCGCCGGATGTGTCGCGTTCATCGTTGTCCTCCGCTTCGTGGCGAGGTTTGCTTCATGGGAGATGGCGTCTCCATCAAAGCTTAACTTGGCGCGGAAGAGCGGATTTGTCGATGGAATAGTTTAGACCTGAACGATCCTGGTGGATCGTTCAGGTCCAGGGCGATCAATGCGCCTTCTGCAGGACCATCTCGGCGGGCCGGCCGCTGAGCTCCGCCATGTGGTCGAAGCGGGTCGAGAAGGTTCCGACGCCTGCCGTCGCCGAGCGCAGCTCGACGATGAGATCGCCGATCTCCGATTCCGGGATCGTGGCGCTCAGCACCTGCCAGCCGTTCCAGCCGGGGCGCTCGTCGTAGCCCAGGATCTGCCCGCGCCGTGCGGTCACGAGAGCCGTCGCCTTGGAAAGCGCCTCCGAGGGGATGGCGATCTCCACCGACAGGACCGGCTCCAGCAGCACGGGCTTGGCCTTCGGCAGGGCTTCGGCCAGGGCGAGCTTGGCGGCGGCCTGGAAGGCGGCATCCGAGGAATCGACCGTGTGGTAGGAGCCGTCCGTCAGGGTCACCGCCAGGTCGACCACGGGAAAGCCGAGGGGACCGCATTTCAGCGCATCCCGGACGCCGGTCTCGACGGACGGGATGTACTGGCGCGGCACCACGCCGCCGGTGATCTGGTCCTGGAAGGCGAATCCCTCCCCGCGGGGCAGCGGCTTGACCTCGATCATCACGTCGCCGAACTGGCCGTGGCCGCCGGTCTGCTTGCGGTGGCGCCCCCGGGCCGCGGCCGGCAGCTTGATCGTCTCGCAATAGGCCACCTTCGGCCTGGTGGTCTCGACGCCCACCTGGAAGCGGGAGGCGAGCTTCTCCACCGCCACTCGCAGGTGCATCTCGCCCTGCCCGTGCAGCCGGATCTCGCCGATCTCCGGCCGGGTCTCCACCACGAGGGAGGGATCCTCCTCGGTGATCTTGGCGAGCGCGCTGGACAGGCGCACGTCGTCCTTGCGGTCCCTGACCTTGAGGGCCAGCGCATAGACCGGCTCGGGCGGGGCAATGGACACGATGGCCTCGGGCCGCGCCCGGCCGGCCGCGAAGCTGTCGCCGGTGGCGACGCCCTCGAGCCGGCCGAACCCGACGGTGTCGCCCGGCGCCGCTTCGGGCTTGCGGGTCGTGGCGGTGCCCGTCAGGGCGAGCAGGCTGCCGACCCGGGTTTCCGTGCCCCGCGAGCCCACCACCGTGTCGCCTTCGCGGAAGGTGCCGCGCATGACGCGGGCGACGGAGAGCTTGCCCCCCTGCCCCAGGTGCAGGGTCTTCACGGTCTGGGCGAGAGGCGCCCCCTCCTCGGGAATGCCGAGCCGCGCCCGGGTCTCGTTGAGCGTCGGCGCCTCGTGGCGCAGGGCCTTGAGAAGCCGCGTGACGCCGTTGCCGCGCTCGGCCGAGCCGATCAGCGCCGGAACCACGTGCCGCTCCCGCAGCTCGCGCGAAAGATCGTTGAAGATCTGATCCCGCGGAGGCTCGATCTCGGAGATCAGCTCCTCCATGAGCTCGTCGTCGTAGTCGGCCAGGCGCTCGAGCATGGCGAAGCGCGCTTCCTTCTCCCGGGGCAGCTCACCCTCCGGCAGGTCCACGATCTCGCTCGGCGCATGCTCGCGATAGATGAAGGCGCGCTCCAGGGCGAGATCGATGAAGCCCACCGCGATCCCGTCCTTCCAGAGCGGGATCTGCCGCAGGAGCAGCGGGGTGCGCGAGGCCCGCTGCAGCAGGGCCAGCGTGTCGCGGATGCGCTGCCCGGCGGTGTCGATCTTGTTGATGAAGAGGAAGCGGGGGATGTCGGCCTCTTCGAGCTCCCGCAGGATGATCTCGAGAGCCGGGATCTTGCGCTCGTCCGCCTCGCACACGACGATCGCCGCATCGCAGACCGGCGTGACGTTGCGCATTTCATGCAGGAATTCCGTCGATCCGGGGCAGTCAACGAAGGTCATGCTCTCGCCGAGGAACTCGACGGTTGCCACGTTGGGCTCGATGCTCATGGCATGGGCGCGGGCCTCGGCGCTCGCATCGCCCACGCTGCTGCCGTCCGCCACGCGGCCGGCCCGTGCGATGACCCCGGTCCGCTCCAGGATCGCCTCGAGCAGCGTGGTCTTGCCGCTCTGAAACGGGCCGACGATCGCAATGCATCGCGGGCCCGCAGCTAGTCTGCCGTTGGGTGCCATAGGATTTCATCCTCCCTTGCCCCCGCTGTGGCGCGCTCTTGTCCTGGACGCGTTGAGGACGATGCTCTGCCTGTCGCAGCGGAATGGCAAGGGGGGTTGAAGATCTCACGGAAACAAGGTCCCAGAGCTTGCTCGGGACCGTTCAATTTGCCTTTCGCGCCAGAAGCGAGAATGCAACTTCCAGGCGATGAGCGACGCAGCAACTCGCCCTGCATGAGCTTGGCAACGCAGAAGATCCGATGATAAGGATAATGCTATGTAATAACCTTTGCTTTAGGTGCTTGCGATGCCCCAGCCCACACGCCTCGGTTCTCAGATCCTCGTTGCAGCCAGCAACACGGGCGACGGCGTCTACTATATGCAACATCCGAAGATGGTGGGCTTGCCCGATGGCGGCTTCATTGCCGTTTGGCAGCAGTATCATGAAACGACTTCGGTTTTTGATTCCACCTCCATTCAGGGGCAGATCTACAACGCCGACGGAACGAAGAGAGGCGCTCAGTTCCAAATCGATGCGCCTCTTTATGAGTATGGCGATCTTAATGTCAGCAAACCATCGATCATTGTCCAAAAGAACGGAAAGGTTCTAGTGGCCTGGGAACAGGAACTCGATACCGTATTCGAATGGAGCGACAGGTCTGAAGTTAGAATGCGGGAGATCGATCCGACGGCGGCAAACCCGTCACAGATTCTCGGATCTGTGACACGTGCACCTGTCTCCCACACCGACGATGGATTCTCCGAGTACAATCCAAACTTATCGGCTACAGAGGACGGGACCTACGTTCTCGAGTATAGCTCCGCAGGAAGCACAAGTAGCGGCCATTACGTACTCGTGCCCGGCAGACCCATCTCCTTCAACGCTGGTCACGGCGGCGATGTCTCTGGCCTTGTTGGAGGTGGATGGGCTCGTGCTGAAGTGACATACGACACCGTATCCGACCCTTCCAGCTACGGGATCAAGGTTACGGTTGATTATCCCTACGGGACTGGTCAATCCTCAAGCATTGCGAGCAGGACAATCCACGTCCCGACCAACTTTACAGGCAATCAGGAAAACCCTTCTGTTGCCGCTCTGTCCAACGGAAACTTTGTCGTCGTCTGGGAGGACAGAGGACCTTCCGGCGATGGCTCAGGCAGTTGCATCAAGGCTCGTGTCTTCGGCATCGATAAGTCGAAGCTTAACGACTCCATGGCTCTTCACAAGATCGATATCGTGCCTCTAACTGGCGAGATCATCGTCAACTCGAAAACGGCCGGCATGCAGATGATGCCGGTCGTCGAAGCGCTCCCCGGTGGCGGCTTCGTTGTAGCTTTCCAGGATTGGGCCAGCACGACCGACCCGTATGCCATGGACATTCGCGTTGCGTCCTTCAATGCCATGGGCGCTCGCAACGGCAATGACTTGCTCGTCGCCAGCAATATGGATGGTCGGCAGACGAACCCATCCGTTGCTGTTCTGAAGGACGGCCGCTTCGTCGTGAGTTGGCAGGATGGCGGCGGGGGGCGAATCAATGCTCAAGTCTTTGGCGAAGCCTCAACGAATCCAAACCCCGGCTCTGATCCCCTTCCGAATACTCTCGGGGGAGGCATGGCTGATGACACGCTGGACGGCACTCAGGTCGCAGGCTTGATTGACGGCGGAGGCGGCTTCGATACGGTCACTTATGCCAGTTCCAGGGATTTCGTTGTTGTCTTTGTTGATCCCAACACGGCGCAGTTCAATCAGCGCGACGCTGCCGGGGATCGATACACCAATGTCGAGGCTTTCATCGGAACCGACTATAATGACGAGTTCTTCGGCCATACGGGAAATGAGCGCATCAATGGCGGGAAGGGTGATGACCGTCTTGAGGGAGGCGAAGGCAACGACCATCTCATCGGCGGCGAAGGAAATGACACGCTGAATGGCGGGGCAGGAGCCGATACCCTGGAGGGCGGTGCCGGAGACAACATGTATGTCACAGACAGTGCGGACACCGTCATCAGAACAGGAGGATCGGGCAAGCAGACTGTGCAGGCCAATGTGAGCTATGCCCTCTCGAAATCGGTCAGGATCGACGTGCTGAAAGCGGGATCCGAAGCGGGCTCGATCAATCTCATCGGCAATGGTTTCGATGAGGAGATCATCGGCAATGCAGACCGGAACGCCCTCAAGGGTCAAGGTGGGAATGACAAGCTGCTCGGCGGCAAAGGCAAGGATGTCCTTGTCGGCGGCAAGGGCAAGGACGTGTTCGTGTTCGACACGAAGCTCGGATCGGGCAATGTCGATACCATCAGCGACTTCGACGTCAAGAACGACAGCATCTGGCTCGACAATACGGTCTTCGCCAAGCTCGGCAAGAAAGGCTCCATGACGAAGCCGGCTCAGCTCAAGAAGAGCTTCTTCGTGACCGGCGACAAGGCCGAGGATGCGAACGACCACATCATCTACGACAAGGCCAGCGGCTCGCTCTTCTACGACGCGGATGGATCGGGCTCTCGAACGGCCGTCGAATTCGCGAGGCTGAAGCCAGATCTCGCCCTCACCCACAGGGACTTCTTCGTCATCTGAGAGGATCTGGCTGGCGTGACGGCTAGTGGTGCTTCAGTGTCGGTCAGCAAATCGCGCTGACGCGAGCTATTAGAACTGAAGAGTAATCTCGCCACGATGCTGCCAGAGGCGACCTACCATTGATCGCCTCTGGCTTTGCCGATTGCTGTCGTTGCTTTTGGCAGCCGAGCGTCGAAAGTAGAACCTTGCACGGGCAACCCCTCTGTTCGGAGAGTGCCGCAGCCTCTGCACTTTTGTTAAATCAATAGAATTGCAAAAAGATCTACTCTGCCCACAGCTTTCCAAAAGCTTACTCGTGTAAGCAATCAGCAAGGAAGTGCCCACCGTGCCCGCCAGCCCAATTCCAAACTGGGGAGAGCCCTTCGCCATCAGCTCAACCGGCACGATGCCTGCCGTCGCAGCCTTGAAGAATGGCAGCTTCATCGCGGTTTGGGCGGGCGACACAGGTGCAGCCATCGAGGCCCGGGTTATCGGTGCCGATAACGATTCAAAGGTCAGCCCGTTCACGGTCGCCAACGGCGGGGCCCTCAAGAACCCTTGCGTGACAGCCCTGACGGATGGCGGCTTTGTGGTCACTTGGGAGGATGCAAACTCCATATCCGCGCATGCGGCGGTTTTCGATGTGAACCCGGACGGGACCACCAAAGTCCGCACTCCCCCTTTTCGGATCGCGGATCATGAATGGCCCCATAACAGCCATGCCAATACGTCGGTCACGGCGCTTGCTGATGGGGCTTTTGCAGTATCCGTCACTGGCCGCTTCAACGGAGCGTCATTGGAGTCAGCGACAACTTACGTTTACAACCGAGACGGGAGCAGCCGTCTCGAAGTGCAAGATATGTCCTATACAGCTAAAGATACTGCTATCGCCGCCGTGCAGGGTGGCAATGCCTATGTCACTGTTGTAGCAGCCAGTGGTCAAACGAGCGGCACGAATAGATACGAACTGACTGCAAAACTTTTTTCGGCAAAGGGAGGAGAGCAAAGATCCATCACCCTTACCAGCGGATTTGGAGTTGCTCCGGCTTTTGCGGTCGAGACACTCGAGGATGGGCGGTTCATCGTCGTCTGGTCTCAGTTCAACCACATCAAAGCGCAGATCTTCAAAGAGGATGGAACGGCTGAGGGACAGGTGCTTGATCTGCATAGCTCCAGTAGCATTCGCGTGCTAAATATCAACGTCAAGGCCATCAAGTCTGGCTTTGCCTTGGTCTTCCAGCAGGAAACTACTTCGAGCCCTCCGAATTCTGATACCTATCTTGCGACTTACACATTATCAGGAGAGCCTAAAGGAGTTCCAAGGACTGTCCACGACAGCAATTCTGGCCTGCAGGAGACACCGACCCTGACGACACTTGCGGATGGTCGCATCGTCGTCAGTTGGAAAGACAGCGCAGGCATTGTACCTGGCATCCAAAGCCGGATCTTCGACGATCGCTATGAGCCTGTGAATCTGGCTGGAACATCGGGCAACGATGCCTATTTCGGTTCCGAATTCGACGATACCCTCACCGGGGGCGATGGCGACGATGTTCTCCATGGTGGCGCTGGCAACGACTACTTCGAAGCCAAAGAAGCCCCGGATAATCTTGGAAATTATCGCGGCAAGGACATCTTCAACGGCAATGAAGGCGATCAGGACAAGGTCAGCTACTGGAATGTCACGAATGACAACCAGACAGGCGTGAAGATCTACCTGGGTTACCAGCAATACAACGGCGGGGCCGCCGAGGGCGACAGCTTCAACAGCATCGAGGTGATCGACGGCACAGACTACGCCGATGTCATCGAGGGTGACGCCAGCACCAACATCTTCTGGGGCGACAACGGCAATGACACCCTCAGCGGCGGCGGAGGCAACGACGAGGTCAACGGAGGGGCCGGCGACGACGTTCTCGACGGCGGCGTCATCAGCGCCGCCGTTCCCGATGACGACACGCTCTTTGGCGGCGAGGGCAACGATTTCATGTGGGGCCGCGGCGGCGGCAACGACGTGTTCGACGGCGGGGATGGCGTAGACAAGGTGAGCTACTACGGCCCGACCGGCATCGCGCTCTACATGCAGCGCCTGGGCGACGGCACCATCGTGGCCACCGGCGCCAGCCGGGGCGCGGCGGCGGGCGACGTGTTCAGGAGCATCGAGATCGTCGACGGCACCACCCAGGCCGACACCATCGAGGGCACCACCGGCGCGCAGGTGTTCTGGGGCGCCCAGGGCGCCGACGTGCTGAAAGGCCATGACGGCAACGACGAGCTCAACGGCGGGGTCGACAACGACACCCTCTCGGGCGGCACCGGCGGCGACAGGCTCGTGGGCGAGGCGGGCTTCGACTGGGCCTCCTATGCCGAGACGGCATCGGGCGTGAGCGTGTCGCTCGCCAGCGGCCAGGGCTTGGCCGGAGAGGCGGCCGGAGACACCCTGATCGGCATCGAGGCTCTTCTCGGCTCACGCTTCGACGACACGCTCGCCGGAGCCGCTCACGAGCTGCATGGCGGCTTGGGCAACGACACCTACCAGGTGGGGGCGGGCACCCTGGTGGCGGAGGGCGCCGGACAGGGAATCGACACGGTGGTGGCCTCCGGCAGCTACAGCCTGGCGCCGTCGGCCGAGGTGGAGGTGCTGCGGCTGGCCTCGGCCGGCGGGCTCGAGGCTTACAGCCTCACCGGATCGAACGCGGCCAATGCGATCAGCGGCAATGCCGGCGCGAATGCCCTGAACGGCCTCGACGGAAACGACACGCTGACGGGCGAGGCCGGCAACGACGCGATCGCCGGCGGCAACGGCAACGACCGGCTGGTAGGCGGGCTTGGCAAGGACATGCTCTCGGGCGGGACCGGCCTGGACATCTTCGTGTTCGACACGAAGGCCAACAAGAAGGTCAATCTCGATCAGATCGCCGACTTCGTCGTGAAGGACGACTCGTTCTGGCTCGACAACGCGGTCTTCACCAAGCTCGGCAAGAAGGGCTCCGTGACGAATCCCGCCCAGATTAACAAGAAGTTCTTCGTGGTGGGCAGTGCGGCCAAGGACAAGGACGACTACCTGATCTACAACAAGGCCAAGGGCGTGCTGCTCTACGATGCGGATGGCTCCGGCAAGGGAAAGGCCGTGGAAATCACCACCCTGTCCAAGAAGCTCGCCATGACCCACAAGGATTTCTTCGTCATCTGAGGCATCCGAACAGCCGATCAGCAAACGAAAAGGGCCGCGTGAGCGGCCCTTTCTGCATCAAGGTCGGTGCAAGGATCCTTACCCAGCAACACTTCGCATTTTGAGCGCTGTCCTTGCGGAGTACCACCAAGCTGGCGATTCTGATGCCTTGGAGTGCCCATTCCCCTCCATTCAGAGAGTTGCGCTGGGGAAGGTTTCCAGGTTGCAAATAGACCTGAACCCTCATTGTGCCCTGCCTGCTTGCCGAGAAGCCGCCATGTTCCTGACAGTCCAATCCTTTCTCCGGCCCACCCAGTCGAACATCCTCACACGCATCTCAGTCGCAGCGGATGGGGCCCAAAGCAACAGAGATAGCGACGATGCCGTAATGAGCGCTGACGGCCGTTATGTGCTGTTTACAAGCACCGCCAGCAATCTGGTGCCTGGGGATACAAACGACCAGGCGGACATCTTCCTCAAGGATCTGGTCACCGGCGCAATCACCCGTGTCTCCACCAGCTCATCGGGAGCAGAGGCCAACAGCAGCAGCGGCTATCCTGCATTCAGCCCTGACGGACGTTACGTGGTGTTCGATAGCGACGCCAGCAATCTGGTGGAGGGAGACACCAACAGCAACACTGACGTCTTCCTCAAGGATCTGGTCACCGGCGCAGTCACCCGCGTCTCGACCACTTCATCGGGAGCAGAGGCCACCGGCGGCAGGAGCTTTGCCTATGAGTTTAGCCCCGATGGACGCCTTGTCGTTTTTACGAGCGCCGCCAACAATTTGGTCGACGGAGATACGAACGGCCAGACAGACGTCTTCCTCAAGGATCTAATCTCCGGCGCAGTCACCCGCGTCTCGACCACCTCATCGCGAGCAGAAGCCACCGGTGGCGGCAGCAACAATCCCATGATCAGTGCTGACGGGCGGTACGTGGTGTTCGACAGCGCAGCCGGCAATCTGGTGGAGGGGGACACCAACGGTCGGGGGGACATCTTCCTCAAGGAACTGGCTTCCGGTAAGATCATCCGTGTCTCGACCACATCATCGGGAGCAGAGGCCGCCGGCGGCAGCAGCAGCAATCCCAAGGTCAGTGCTGACGGACGGTACGTGGTGTTCGACAGCGCCGCCGGCAATCTGGTGGAGGGAGACACCAACGGCGAAAGGGACGTCTTCCTCAAGGATCTGGTCACCGGTGCAGTCACGCGGCTCTCCACCACTTCATCGGGAGCAGAGGCCACCGGTGGTGACAGCCGCGACCCTCGGTTTAGCCCTGACGGGCGCTTTGTGACGTTCGAGAGTGATGCAAGCAATCTGGTTGCTGGTGACACCAACAACGACACTGACATCTTCCTCAAGGATCTGGTCACCGGCGCAATCACCCGCGTCTCCACCGCAGCCGATGGAACTCAGGGCGAGAGTTACAGCATTAGCCCCCGACTCAGCCCTGACGGACGCTATGCGCTCTTCGTGAGCGCCGCCGCGAATCTAATACCCGATGACAGCAACGACCGTGACGATGTCTTCCGTGTCGACTTGCTCTATCAAGCGAATGCTGCGGCCATCGCGGAAGGCCGTTTCGTCGAGGCCCGGCTTGGCGTGGGTTCGGCCTCCAGCGTGACGGTGACTTGGGGCGACGGCACGAGCATGACGGCGACACCGGTCAATGGCAGCGTGTCCGTCCATCATGCCTATGCCAGCACTGGCACCAAGGCGGTGACCATCAGCCTCGTCGAGGGCAGCGTCAGCTGGGTGGTGCCGCATGTGATCAATGTGAGCGCCGGCACCATGGCTCGCAACACGGCTCTCGCCGATACGGTCTCGGGCGGCGCGGGATCCGACCGCCTGACAGGCGACGCCTTCGCCAACATCATGATCGCCAACGCAGGCAACGATCGTCTCAATGGCGGCGACGGCAACGACCGGCTCGTGGGCGGGCTTGGCCGGGACACGCTCACCGGCGGCACGGGCCGGGACGTGTTCGTGTTCGACGACCGGGAGACGGGTTCCTCGAAGAGCCGGGCCGATGCCATCACCGATTTCCGAGGCCGCAGCGGGGACAAGCTCGACCTGAAGCTGGTGGATGCCAACAGCCGCCTGCGTGGCGATCAGAAGTTCTTCTTCATCGGAGACGACGAGGCATTCACGCGTGCAGGCCAGGTGCGCTACGAGAAGGCGAAGGGGTACACCCACGTCTATCTCAACACCGACAGCGACCGGGCGGCCGAGGCCGTGATCAAGCTCAAGGGCGCCATCGACCTCAGCAAAAGCTGGTTCGTGCTCTAAGAATCTGCCAGAACAGAGGCATCAGGACGGGAGAGAGCCTTCACCCGTCCTGGTGCTCGCCCCTGCGCACCACGCGCATCGCCGTGATGGTCACGGGGCCGGCGCGCAGGAGGTTCATGGCCGAGACGATCATCTCGGCCAGGCGCTCGGGGGCGACGCTGTCGCCCTCGATGTCGAGCAGAAAGTCCTTCGCCTCCACGTAGCCCCCATTGGTGAAGTCGACGCGGGCGTCGAACTTCACGCGGTGCGTGGAGGCGGGATTGGCCCGGTAGGGCTCTGCCGCGGGATCGGGATGGAAGGTGCGCGGCAGGCTCATCAGCACGGTGTACTCCCTGGAGATCGTCTCATCAATCTCTGCCCTCATCCTGAGGAGCAGCGCAGCTGCGTCTCGAAGGAGGGTCCAGCGTTCGCCGGAGACGCCCTCGTCCTTCGAGACGGCCTGACGGCCTCCTCAGGATGAGGGCTCAGGGGAGAAGCTCAATTCTGAGCCCTCCCGTTGGCCCCTAGCGCAAGCTTGCGCAGAAGCGCTGGATGCGGTGGCAGGCATCCTCGAGCGCCGCGTTGGACGTGGCGTAGGAGATGCGGAAGTTGGGGCCGAGCCCGAAGGACGAGCCGTGCACGGCGGCGACGCCTTCCGCCTCCAGCAGCTCGGACACGAAGTCCTCGTCCGTCTCGATCACCTTGCCCGAGGGCGCGGTCTTGCCGATGGCCTCGGCGCAGGACGGATAGACGTAGAACGCGCCTTCCGGCATCGGGCACTTGAGGCCCTTCGCCTGGTTGAGCATGGAGACCACAAGGTCGCGGCGCTCTTCAAAAGCCTTCTTGAAGCGCGGCAGGTGATCCTGCGGACCGTCGAGGGCTTCGACGGCGGCCCATTGCGAGATCGCGCTCGTGCCGGAGGTCTGCTGGCCCTGCACGAAATCCATCGCCTTGATGAGATGCTCCGGACCGCCCGCGTAGCCGATGCGCCAGCCGGTCATGGCATAGGCCTTCGACACGCCGTTCATGGTGAGCGTGCGCTCGTAGAGGTTCGGCTCCACCTGCGCCGGCGTGACGAACTCGAAATCGCCGTAGGTCAGGTGCTCGTACATGTCGTCGGTGAGCACCCACACATGCGGATGGCGCATGAGCACGTCGGTGATCGCCTTCATCTCGGCGCGGGAATAGGCAGCGCCCGTCGGGTTCGAGGGCGAGTTGAGGATGATCCACTTCGTCTTCGGCGTGATGGCGCGCTCGAGCGGCTCCGGCTGGAGCTTGAAGCTGTGCTCCATGGTGCAGTCCACGAAGACCGGCTTGCCGCCGCACAGCACCACCATCTCAGGGTAAGACACCCAGTAGGGCGCGGGAATGATCACCTCGTCGCCCGGGTTCAGGGTGGCGAGCAGCGCGTTGTAGATCACGTGCTTGCCGCCGGTGGACACGATGGTCTGCGAGGGCTTGTAGTCGAGGCCGTTCTCGCGCTTGAACTTGCGCGAAATCGCCTCGCGCAGGGGCACGATGCCGGAGACGGGCGTGTACTTGGTCTCGCCGCGGCGGATCGCGGCGATGGCCGCTTCCTTGATGTTGTCGGGCGTGTCGAAATCCGGCTCGCCGACGGAGAGGCTGATCACGTCCCGCCCCTGGGCTTTCAGATCCCGCGCCTTCTGCGTGATGACGATGGTGGCAGACGGCTTGATGCGGGAAAGGGCGTCAGACAAAAAGCCCATGGGAATCCTCCGATCGGGGCGTTAGAACAGGACCGTGACGGCGGCGGACCCTAATCCGGCCAAGCCGCCCAAGCAAGCAAAACAGCCCTGTGCTCAGGGTTTTTGAGGAGACGCCCCGCCCATGACCCCTGCCCTCACCCGCCGCCTGGCCCTCGGCCTGTTCGCCGGTGCCGCCCTCTTCGCCACGGCGGCCCCCGCCCAGGATTTCCCCACCCGCGTCATCAAGATGGTGGTCCCCTATCCGGCCGGCGGCCCGACGGACGTGATCGCCCGCATCGTGGCGGAGGAGATGGGCAAGACCCTCGGCCAGAACGTGGTCGTCGAGAACATCGCCGGCGCTTCCGGGGCGGTCGGCACCCGCACGGTCGCCAAGGCGGATCCCGACGGCTACACCATCGTGTTCGGCAACAACCAGACCCACGGGAACAACATGTTCCTGCTGAAAGAGCCGGGCTACGACGCGGTGAAGGACTTTGCGCCGCTCGCCGGCGCCGGGGCCTTCGAGCACGTCTTCGTGGTGAAGAACGACCTCTCCGTGAAGACGATCCCCGAACTGATCGAGCTCGCCAAGAAGGACCCGGGCAAGCTGAACTACGGCTCGACCGGCGTGGGCTCCGGCTCGCATCTGGCGACCGAGCTCTTCATGACCCGCACGGGCACCAAGATGACCCATGTGCCCTTCCGGGGCGCCGCTCCCTTAGTGACCGAGCTCATGGGCGGGCGCATCGACGTGTCGAACTCGACCCTGCCGAGCGTTCTCTCCCAGTTCCAGGCCGGCCAGATGCGGGCCATCGGCATCGCGAGCCCGCAGCGCAACCCGCAGGCGCCCGACGTGCCCACCTTACGCGAGCAAGGCATCACCAATGCGGATGCGGAATCCTGGGCCGCCTTCTTCGCCCCGGTGAACACGCCCAAGCCCGTCCTCGACAAGCTGTCGGGCACGATCATCGCGATCCTCAACCGGCCCGACGTGAAGGAGCGCATCACCAAGCTCGGCTTCACCCTGAACGTGCGCAATCCGGAGGCTTTCAGGCCCTATCTCGAGAAGGAAATCCAGACCTGGGCCGAGATCATCAAGACGGCCGGAATCAAGGCCGAGTGAGGTTTTCACGAACCGTCATCCCGGACGGCGCAAGCCGATCCGGGATCGCGAGCAGGATGAGGCGCCATACTCGTCACACGATCCCGGGTTCTGCTGTACAGTCCCGGGATGACGGAAGGAGGATCGCATGCAACGTCACCAAGGCCGCCTGATCGACCACGTTCATCTGCGCGTCTCCGATCTCGAGGCGAGCCGGCGCTTCTACCGCGCCGTCCTCCAGGCCTTGGGTCATGACTTCACGTCGGAGAGCCCGGAGCACTTCGCCTGCGACGAGCTGTGGGTCGACAGGGCGGACGGCCCCGTCTCACGGGTCCATCTTGCGTTTCAGGCCAAGGACCGTGAGAGCGTTCATGCCTTCCACGCGGCGGCCCTCAGCGCTGGCGGGCGTGACAATGGCGGGCCTGGAGAGCGCTCTTACCATCCTGGCTACTACGCGGCCTTCGCCATTGATCCGGACGGTCACAACATCGAGGCGGTGCATCATGGGCCGCGGGAACGCTCGGCGCCATCCGTCGTTGTGACCTCGGCTGCCGGCAAATGACTTGCCACAATGGTTAATAATTAGTTAACAATGGCTTAGCCAAGACTCCGCAAGCAGCACTTTCGCCGCACCCTGGAACTTTCTTGAATCAAACAAGTTTTCCTCTTGTGATCATCGTTCGGTTGCTAGGGGAAGAACCGATGAAAACCTTCCAGGCCAGAAACACCTGTCACGTGTCGTCCCGCGCCCAGCGCCTCGATCCGCGCCGGGAGACCCGCTGCTCCCTGGCCCTGATCATGCTGATGGGACTGGCGACGCTTTCCGTGATGGCGACGACGCAGACGCTCTCGGCCCAGGACACGAAAGCCATCCACATCACTTCACCGCGATAACGCGTGATTGAACGGCGGCACGGTTGACGCCCTGCCGCAGGAGTCTAGCTCTCCGGCATCGAAACGACGGAGAGATCGCGATGCTCGGACTTCGGCTGGCCCTGGCCTGCGCCCTGACCCTCGGTGCCCTTCCCCCCGCCCTGGCCCAGGACACCCAGCGCTTCCGGACCGAGAAAGCGGAGGTGATCGTCGAGACGGTCGCCCGCGATCTGCAGAATCCCTGGGGACTCGCCTTCCTTCCCGATGGCCGCATGCTGGTGAGCGAGCGCGCCGGGCGCCTGCGTCTCGTCGATGCGAACGGGGGCCTCTCCGAGCCGATCCGGGGCCTGCCGCCGATCGCGGTGCGCGGGCAAGGCGGCCTTCTGGACATCGCCCTCGACCCCGGCTTCTCCCGCAACCGCCTCGTCTACATGAGCTATGCCGAGGACCGCGGCGAAGGCCGCGCGGGCACCAGCGTGGCGCGGGCGCGCCTTGCCGAGAACGGCGCGGCCCTGGAAAACCTGCAGGTGATCTTCCGCCAGGAGCCGTCCCATACCGGCAGCAACCACTGGGGCTCCCGCCTGGTCTTCGACCGCGAGGGCAACCTCTTCGTCACCCTCGGCGACCGCTTCGACCTGCGCAGCCAGGCGCAGAACCCGGCCAACCACATCGGCAAGATCGTCCGCATCAAGCCCGAAGGAGGCGCCGCCCCGGGCAACCCGTTCCTGAACCGCGAGGATACGCGGCCGGAGATCTGGTCGCTGGGCCATCGCAACCTGCAATCGGCAGCCCTCCATCCCACAACGGGGGAGCTCTGGACCGTCGAGCACGGCGCCCGCGGCGGCGACGAGGTCAACATCCCGCAGAAGGGCCGGAACTACGGCTGGCCGGTCATCTCCTACGGGGTCGACTATTCGGGCGCGAAGATCGGCGAGGGCACATCGAAGCCGGGCCTGGAGCAGCCGGTCTATTTCTGGGATCCCTCCATCGCCCCCTCCGGCATGGCCTTCTACACGGGCGACAAGTTTCCGGCCTGGCGCGGCAGCATTCTCGTCGGCGCGCTTGCGGGCAAGCTCGTGTCGCGGCTGGAGACCAGCGGCAACCGGGTGACGGGCGAGGAGCGGATGCTGCAGCAGCTCGGCGAACGCATCCGCGACGTGCGCCAGGGGCCGGACGGCTTCGTCTATCTGCTCACGGATTCCCGCAACGGCCGCATCCTGCGCATGAAGCCGGCGACCTGACGAGACTGCTCAGCGCCCCTGAAAGATGAAGGCGGCGCCGGCGGCGATGAGGCCGAAGCCGACGAGGTGGTTCCAGCCCAGCGGCTCCTTGAGGTAGAGCACCGAGAACCCTGCGAACACCGCGAGGGTGATGACCTCCTGCATGGTCTTCAGCTCGGCGGCCGAATAGACTGCGGAGCCGATCCGGTTGGCCGGTACCGCGAACCAGTACTCGATGAAGGCGATGCCCCAGCTCGCCATGACGGCGAGCCACAGGGGCGATGCCTTGAACTTCAGGTGTCCGTACCAGGCGAAGGTCATGAAGACGTTCGAGGCGATCAGCATCAGGACGGGCGCGATGTGAGGGTTCATGAGCATTGAGGAAGGGACGGGTAGGAGACGGGAGCGCCCTGCCCTATCCCTCTCCGCCGCCATGTCAAGCTGCAGAAGGGCAAGCTGCCTTACCGAGCGCCGAGACGCGCCAGCACCTGCGAGCCGCCCGCGATCTGCGGGTTGGAGGGGTCGAAGCCCTCCCGCCGCTCCCGCTGCGTGACGAGGCTGCGGGCCTGCTCGAAGGCGGCGTCGAGCCGGGCTTCGGCCCGGAGGGCCTTGTTGAAGAAGGCATCGCCGAAATAGGTCCAGGTCGCCCCGTCCCGGCAGCCGAAGGAAGGCTTGTCGGCTGCGGCCGCCGTGATGACGAGGGTGCGCTCGTCCGCCAGCGCCCGGGCGAAGATGCCGGAATAGCAGGCGGAAACGATCACCGCCCGGTGACGGGCCCCGGTGCGGTCGAGCAGCCGTCCCACGTCGGCCGGCGTGATGAGGCGCGTATCGCGGCCCGCGACGAGCCCGATCCCCTCCGGCGTGCCATGGGAGGTGAGGACGAGCACCACCACGTCCTCGGCCGGATCGAGCGTGCGCCCCACAGCCTCGGCGGCGGCGAGAAGGGTCTGGGGCGTCGCGCCCGCCTGGCGCTTGGTGTTGAAGCGGACGATGGTGCGCCCCTTCGATCCGTAGAGCCGCTCGAGGATGCGCGCCGCGCCCCTGGCCTCGCTCTCGAACACGCTCTGCGGCCCCCACAGGCCGAAGGACAGGATGTACACGTCGGTCCGGCCCGGGCGCTGCGCCTCCAGCCGGACGGGTTCGGCCCGACGGGCCGCCTGCCCATACGCCCCGTGGACGGGAAGGGAGACCAGCGAGAGGCCGAGCAGGCACGAGGCAAGGATCCGGAACACAGCGAACTCCCGATGCCGGCTCATCCTAGCCATAGCGCACCTTCAGCGCCAGGATCAGGCCGACGAGAATGAAATTCACCCCATTGGACAGGATGATCGGCATCGACCCGACAAGGATGCCATAGACCAGCCAGAGCCCGACCCCGAGGGTGAAGATGCTCTGGGCGAACAGCGAAAGCGACTTCGTGTCCTTGGTGCGGATCGTCCGGAAGGCCTGGGGCAGCCAGCAGACCGTCGTCAGAAAAGCGGCCGCAAAGCCGAGGAGTTCTACACCGGACATGATCGAATCGCGTTTTGGAGGCAGACGCATCTTTATCACGCCGGCGCGTCCCTGGCTGTTCATTTCATCGGGCGGGGCACAGGCGGAGAGAAGCTTTGCCGCAGCCGAACCGAACGACGCTTTCCGGGTTTCCTATCCGATCGACCGACAACGCTGTTCTAGAGGGTTTCCATGGATATCGCGCTCGACAAGGTTTGCGAACTCATCCTGCGGGTCAGGGCCATCGATGTGAAGGAAGGCCTCACCGACCCGGCGTCGGGCTCGAATCCCATCGACGACGGGTCGGTCGACGCGCTCACCGCCTCGCCCGACGATGCGACGGAGGACGAGGTCCGCGACGTGATCGCCGGCCTCAACGACGACGAGCGCGCCGACCTGATCGCACTGGTCTATATCGGCCGCGGCGACATGGAACCCGAGGAATGGGGCGCGGCCGTGCGCCTCGCCCGCGAGCGCGAGGCCTCGAGCGCGCTGTCGACCGCCGACTGGCTGATCGGCATCCCGAACCTCGCCGACCTCCTGGACGAGGGCCTCAACGCCATGGGCCGCAGCTGCGCCTGAGGCGACGGGCGCGCCGAACCCTTCCGGCGCGCCCCTTGGCTCAGAGGGACTTCGGCAGCGCCGCAATGTCGCGAACCGTTCCGTCCACGCCCGCGATCGTGGCAGCCTCCGTTGCCTTGCCGGTGGCGAGATCGACCTTGTAGAGGGTCTTGCCGCTCATGAGCCACGCCTCGTTCGCGGCCTCGGCCGCAACGATGTCGAAGGCCACGCTGCCGGCTTCCATGCCCAGCATGCCGACCGAGTTGAGCACGCCGTCGTTCGGGGGCGCCTGCCTGACCAGCACGCCGCCGGCCTCGATGTCGTACAGGGTCGTCTCCTTCGCCCCCTTCATGGAATTGGTGTAGGCGCCCGCGACCACCTTCGGCGCCTTGCCCTTGTGCATGTCGCCGTCGGCGAACTTCAGCTGGCCGTCCCTGGTGACCTTGCCGTCATCCACGTTGGCGCGAAGGTTCGCCCCGTCCGAGCCGATGATCCGCAGCCTGTCCGCAACCGGGTTGAAGTCGACGGTTGCCGTGGTGCCGGGGGCGAGCATGGCATCGAGCCTGGATTTCATCGTCGCCTTGCCGGAAGCCGGATCGATGGTGACGACCGTGCCGTCGGCCACGACCCCGTAGAGCATGCCGTCGGCCGGGCGAACGTCGATGCCGGCCAGAGCCCCTGTGAGGCCGGTGACCTTCATCGACCTGTCGACCTTCTTCCCTGCCACGTCCACGATGGCGATCGTGTCGTCGCCGACGAGCGCGGCGACGCTCTGCGCCTGGGCCGCTCCCGCAAGCAGGGTCGATCCGACCAGTGCTGCGGCCAATGACGTGAATTTCATGCTTTTTCCCTCCGGGTCCAAGGGCCGGCCGTGCGCGGCCGCCGTTGCGCTTACCCGCCGAAATCCTCTATGGATGCAGGGGGCATGAATTTTTCCCGGGCCGCTGCATCCGTGCGGCAGGCTCAGGTGTATTGTCGGCAGGTGAAAACGGAGATCCCGCGTGAAGGCAGCGCTGGGGGAGATGGCCTCCCCGGCCTTGGACCTGAACGACGCCCTCGGCCGGTGCGCCCGGGGCGACCGGCTTGCCCTGCGCGCCATCTATGACAGCGAGGCGCCGCGGATGCTCGGCGTCGCCATGCGCCTCCTGCGGCGGCGCGCGCTGGCCGAGGAGGCCGTGCACGACACGTTCCTGCAGGTCTGGCGCAAGGCCGACAGCTTCGACCCGGCGCGCGGCGACGCCCGCTCCTGGCTCTATGCGATCCTGCGCAACCGCGCGCTCAACATCCTGCGCGGCGAGACCCGCACGGATCTCGTCGAGGATTTCGAGCCGATGGGGCTCGTGAGCGAGGAGGAGAATGCCGAAGCCGTGATGATGCGCCTGTCGGATACGGGAAGCCTGAAGCGCTGCCTGGAGCGCCTGGAGCCGGCGCGCCGCCAGGCCATCACCCTGGCCTATATCCACGGCCTCAGCCACGGTGAGTTGGCCGGGCGCCTCGGCGTGCCGCTCGGGACGATCAAGTCCTGGATCCGCCGGTCTCTGGTATCCCTGCGGGAGTGCATGACATGACGCGGGACGATCAGGACCGTCTGGCCGCCGAGCATGTGCTCGGCCTGCTCGAGGGCGAGGAGCGCACGCTCGCCGAGCGCCTGCTCGACTCTGACGAGAGCTTTCAGGCTCTCGTCCGGCAATGGCGCACCCGCTTCGCGGAATGGGACAACACGGCTGCCGATGTCGTGCCGAGCGATGTCCTGTGGCAGCAGATCGAGGCCGGTCTCGAAGCTCAGCCTGCGGCAGCTGCCGTGCGGCCCGCGCCCCCCGCACGGCGGGAGACATCGCCCGGCTTGCTGCAGGGTTTGTGGAACAGCCTCGCCTTCTGGCGCAGCTTCGGCATGGCCGGTGCGTTGGCCGCGCTCCTGCTCGCGCTGGGCGTGGGCTACTTCGCCGACAAAGCGACCCGCCAGCCGACGCTTGTCGCGGTTCTCATGAACGAGGCCAACCAGCCTGGCGCCGTGCTGCGCACTTTCGCGGATGGGCGCGCCGAACTCACGCCCTTGGGCAACATGGAGATCCCGCACAACCATTCGATCCAGGTTTGGACCTTCCCGGATCCGGCGGGCGCCCCTGTCTCCGTGGGCGTCGTCCAAACGGCGAAGACCGTCCTGCTCGAGCTGCGCAACCTACCCCGGCCGCACTCGAACCAGCTCTTTGCCATCTCGGTCGAACCGCTCACCGGCTCCCCCACCGGCCTGCCCACCGGCCCGGTGGTGATGAAGGGGACGGCGTCCACCGCACTGTGACGGCGCCCTATTTGTGACACGGATCGGCGCAATACTTTCGGCTAATCCGTAAGGAGGATGTCATGACTCCACGCCAGCCGCCTGAGAGTCCGGACGATGACAAGCAGAGCGAACTTCTGCGGGCCGTCCACAGCGCTCTTAACGATATCACGCCCGTCGACGAGCAGCCTGTTCCAGAGACCGAGCAGGACATGCCGCGCCTCGTGAGCAAGGAAGATGCCGAAGTCGAGGACGACCGCATGGAGGCCTATCTGAGGGGCCCGACGGCCTTCACCGCCTAACCTCAAAAATTTTCTTCACGAGAACGCGATCCCGCATCCAAGCGTCCCGATGCGGTGTACCCGCCCTGAAGGTTGAGCCTTCGATCCGCGGCACGACAGCCGGGATCTCCATGCAAACCATTCGGGGACCAGATCCATGAACATTCGCATTGCCTGCATGACCGCCGCTCTTGCCCTCGCGGCGCCGGCTCTCACGCTGTCGCTGTCCGCAACGGCCCAGGAGCAGACCAAGACCGTGGGCGGCGCTCCGATGTATCCGTCGAAGACCATCGTCGAGAATGCCGTCAATTCGAAGGACCACACGACGCTCGTGGCGGCGGTGAAGGCGGCGGGCCTCGTGGAGACCCTGCAGGGCAAGGGCCCGTTCACGGTGTTCGCCCCCACCAATGCAGCCTTCGCGAAGCTGCCCGCCGGCACGGTCGACACGCTGCTGAAGCCCGAGAACAAGGGCCAGCTCACCGGCGTGCTCACCTATCACGTGGTGCCCGGCAGGATGACCGCGCAGGATCTCGCCGCGAAGGTGAAGGAAGGCGGCGGCAAGGCCACCCTGAAGACCGTCCAGGGCGCGACGCTCACCGTCACCCCCTCCGGCAACACCCTCGTCATCACCGACCAGAAGGGCGGCAAGTCCACGGTCGCCATCGCCGACGTGATGCAGTCGAACGGCGTCATCCACGTGGTCGACACCGTTCTGCTGCCGGGCTGATCCCGCTCAGGTCAGCAGATCAAACGAAACAATGTGCAGGGGGCTGCCGGATGAGCAGCCCTCTGCTGTTTTCTTTCCCTGGCAGTCTCAAAGCTTGCCGAGCTTGATGAACTGCGTCTCGCCGGAGGAGTCGTCGACGCCGTCATTGTCGGTGACAATGTAGGCGTCGCCCGCTGCATCGATGGTGAAGCCCTCGACCTTGTCGAGCACGTAGCCTTTGCCCGCCTTCAGGTCGGCCAGAAGATCGCGCACCAGCGTCTTCTGCACGAGGGGCAACTCGCCACCGAGTTTCAGGGGCTTCATGTCGGCCATCGAAACCGCATAGAGCTTCTTCACCTTCGCCTTCTCGGCAATCTGGTTGTCGCGCTCGATGATGATGACGCGATCGCCCGCCGCGGTGATCTCCGAGAGACCGAGCCAGCCGGCCTCGGCGCTGTCGAGCGGATAACGCACGGCGCTCCAGCTCTTGTCCAAAGGCTTGTAGGCGAGAAGCTTCACGGCGTTCTTCCCGTCATCCGCCCATTCGCGCTGAACGGCGAGCCACACGGTCTCGTCGGCGCCCGAACCGGTGACGGTCACGCCTTCGAAGCCGTAGTTCTTCGCGCCTTTCTCGAGATCGACCGCAGGGCGATCTCCTCCTGGATCGCGCCCTTGGCGTCGACCTTGATGAGACGGTTGTAGAGGCCCTTCTCCGGATTGCCCTCGGAAGCAAGCCAGAAGCCCTCATCGGCCGTGGCGATGCCTTCGAGGTCGAGCTTCTCCGCCGCAGCGCCGTTACGGGTGACGAGCGTTTCGCCCGTGATCACCGCAGGCTTCCTTGTGGCATCGATCGTGAGGATGCGGGGCGCGCCCGCATAGACGCTGTCGGTCACCGCGAAGAGCCTGCCGGCCTGGGTCCGGTCCGCCGCGAGGCCGGAAAGCGCACCCCAGGCAATCGGCAGGCCGTCGGCCCTCTTCCCGGAACGGATCGTCGGGTAGGCGGGAGCGGCGCGCTCTGCGCGCTGGTAGATCATCACATGGGGCGCAACGCCGCCGTCCCCGTGCAGGTCGGTCTCGCTGGTGGCGACGAACAGGTTGCGGCTCGGAATGGCGAGCAGCCCCTCAGGCCCGATGCCGGTCGGCAGCACCTGCACGAGTTCGGGCGCCGCGCCTGTGTCGCGGTAGACCCCGACCACCGACGCCCGCTCGGACCCGACGAAGATCAGGTTATCGCTGCCGAAGCGGCCGGTCTCGACACCTTCGATCTCGACGCCCTTCTTGTTGCGTTTATCGGGATAGTGCCCGAGCGAAACAATCTCGTGCTCGAGGCTCTCTCCGGACTCGTACGCAACGCTGCCGTCCCTGTTGAAGATGGTGAAGCTGCGGGAGCCACCCTTCCAGTCGCCTTCGTTCGCCGTCACAAAGCGGCCTGCGTCGATCCAGTGCACCGCATCCGGTTCGCGAGCCACCTTCCCCATGCTGTCTGCGAGTTCGATCTTGCCGTCTTTCTTGGCATCGACCGCCTTCAGGTCGACCGTGCCGGCGGAGAAGTGCGCCTCGATCCTGCCCGCCTTCCCGTCGACCACGACAATGTGGTTGTTCTCCTGAAGGGTGACCACAACCTTGCCCTCGCTGGAGACGTCGGCATATTCGGGTTCCGGATCCTCGCCGGCGACAGCGGCCAGTCCGGTCAGTGCCACGGTCTTCAGGCTCGCGCAGTCGAGATGATCGCCGTTGAGAGAGGCAACGACCAGGGAGCCGGCGGGCAACTGCGGAAGCGCTCCCCCGTTCAGTTCCTCATTGCGCTCGTTCTCGATCGCCACGGCCAGGACGCCCGCATTGACGGCGACGGAGTCCGGCTGGCCGGGCAGCGGGCATTCGGCGGCGGTCTTCCGATCCGCCAAGTTGATTGCCACGAGCTTGCCGCTTGGATTGGTGAAACTCTCGGACGTGTTGACGGCTGCATAGATCTTCTGCCCCACCACCTTCACGGAGGTAGGCTCGCCACCCAGAACCAGCGATCCGCCCGCCTTCGGCTGCGCCGGGTCGGTAATGTCGATGAAGCCCAGCGCCTTGCGCGGGCTGTCCGTGTAGATCAGCAGCTTGCCGTCCTCGCTCGCCGTGATGATCTCAGCGACGGTCTCGGCTTTCGGGTCCCCGTCCTTCGGCACGTTCGCCGTAATGGGGAAGCTGGCGATGCGGTCGAAATACTCGGCCGCCGAGGCGGTGAGAGCAGTGCCGGAGAGAAACGCAGCTGCGAGCGAGCCGACGATGAAGGAGCGATGCATGGGATCCCCGCGAGACGGTCAAGGTTAGCCGGATTGTCATGCGCTCGTCGTATGACAGGCCAATGACGGCGGAGCCCCTCCCAGCGGAACCGCTTTGCACCCAATCCGCCCATCAGGCGTTGTCGAAACCGAAGCCGACCATTAGCTGTTGCTCCATGAGCCACAGTCACGCTTGAACGACCTCGACAGGAGACCTCATGAGCATCGGCCTGATCGCGCTGCTGGACGACATCGCCGGCCTCGCCAAGGTGGCCGCCGCCTCCCTCGACGACGTGACCGCCCAGGCCATGAAGGCGGGCGCGAAGGCGGCCGGCGTCGTGATCGACGATGCCGCCGTGACGCCGCGCTATGTGGTGGGATTTGCCGCAGCCCGCGAACTGCCGATCGTCGGCAGGATCGCCTGGGGCTCGCTCAGGAACAAGCTGCTCTATCTCCTGCCAGCGGCCCTGATCCTGAGCCTCGTGGCGCCCTGGGCCATCACGCCGCTCCTGATGATCGGCGGCGCCTATCTCTGCTACGAGGGCTCGGAAAAGGTGTTCGAAGCCTTCTTCCCGCATCAGGCCCATGAGCATGAAGCGGCTGTCGCTGCCGCAACGCAGACCGCCGAAAGCTTCGAGAACGAAAAGGTCAGCGGCGCGATCAAGACCGATTTCATCCTCTCCGCCGAGATCATGGCCATCACCCTGGCCACGGTGCCGACCGCCTCGTTCTGGATGCAGGCGCTGGTGCTCGCCGTCGTCGGCATCGCCATCACGGCCCTGGTTTACGGGGCCGTGGCCCTTATCGTGAAGGCGGACGATGCCGGCGTGGCGATGGCGACCAGCAACAGGCCGGTCTCCCGCCTGCTCGGGCGCGCCGCGCCCGGTGAGCCTCCCTCGGGTATGGACAGGACTTTGGCGCCTGTTACGAAAGTGCTTGGCCGAGGCCTCGTGAAGGGCATGCCGATCCTGCTCAAGATCCTGAGCATCGTCGGCACTGCCGCCATGATCTGGGTCGGCGGCGGCATCATCATCCACGGGCTGGCGGGCTATGGCGTGGCCGGCGTGGAGCACGCGATCCACGAAGCGGCCGTGAGGGTGGCCCATGCGGTGCCAATGCTGGCGGGCACGCTGGAATGGCTGGTCTCGGCCGCCGCGGCAGGCCTCTTCGGGCTCGCCCTAGGCGGCGTGCTGATCCCGTTGGTGCATTATGTCGCCGTGCCCGTGCTGAAGGCGCTGCGGGGTGGCAGGAAGGCGGAGAAGCATACGGCCTGAGCAGGCCTTCACCCTTCCAATCTCCGGCGGTTCGTACCATATTCGTTCTATGGCCAAATCACCCAAGAAGCCGAAGCTTTCCACCGGGAAAGCCTCCAAGCCCGAGCTGAAGCCGCTGGATCCCTATCTGGCCGAGCTCCTCAATCCCGCGGTCAACCGGGAGCGGGAGGCGGCCGAGGGTTTTGCCGAGCGGGCGCAGGAGACCTTCATCCACGGCGACGTCACCGACGTCGATCCGGCGCTCGCCAAGAAGCTCGGCCTGAAGGGTCCCGACGACGGGCCGGACGTGGCCGAGGAGCTGGGCGACCTCGCCCCCGGCTCCGGCGTCTCGGCCACCGTCGATGCGCTCACCAAGCTTCTGACCGAGGGCGATCCGCGCTTCAAGAACGGCAAGGCCTGGGTGCCGCACCGCCCGCCGCACCCCGAGAAGTCGGAAGGCGGCATTCCGTTCAAGATCAAGTCCGACTTCACGCCCTCCGGCGACCAGCCGCAGGCAATCCGCGAGCTCGTGGATGGCGTGCGCCGCAACGAGCGCGACCAGGTGCTGCTGGGCGTCACCGGCTCGGGCAAGACCTTCACCATGGCCAAGGTGATCGAGGAGACGCAGCGCCCCGCCCTCATCCTCGCGCCGAACAAGACGCTGGCCGCGCAGCTCTACGGCGAGTTCAAGTCGTTCTTTCCCGACAACGCGGTGGAATACTTCGTCTCCTATTACGACTATTACCAGCCCGAGGCCTATGTGCCGCGCTCGGACACCTTCATCGAGAAGGAATCGTCCATCAACGAGCAGATCGACCGCATGCGCCACTCGGCGACGCGCGCCCTGCTCGAGCGCGACGACGTGATCATCGTCGCCTCCGTGTCGTGCATCTACGGTATCGGCTCGGTGGAAACCTATACGGCCATGACCTTCTCCGTGAAGGTGGGCGAGCGCATCGAGCAGCGCCAGCTCATCGCGGATCTCGTGGCCCTGCAGTACAAGCGCATCCAGAGCGACTTCGCCCGCGGCACGTTTCGCGTGCGCGGCGACGTCATCGAGCTCTTCCCCGCCCACTTGGAGGACCGCGCCTGGCGCATCGGCCTCTTCGGCGACGAGATCGAGTCCATCGTCGAGTTCGATCCGCTCACCGGCAAGAAGACCAACGACCTGCAATTCGTGAAGATCTACGCGAACTCGCACTACGTGACGCCGCGTCCCACGTTGCAGCAGGCGGTGAAGGGCATCCAGGAGGAGCTGCAGCACCGCCTGCAGGAGCTTACCCGCATGGGCCGCCTGCTGGAGGCGCAGCGGCTCGAGCAGCGCACGCAGTTCGACCTCGAGATGATCGAGGCCACGGGCGTGTGCAACGGCATCGAGAACTATTCGCGCTATCTCACCGGCCGCAAGCCCGGCGAGCCGCCGCCGACCCTGTTCGAATACCTGCCCGACAACGCCCTCGTCTTCACCGACGAGAGCCACGTCACCATTCCGCAGATCGGCGGCATGTATCGCGGCGACTTCCGGCGCAAGGCGACGCTCGCCGAATACGGCTTCCGCCTCCCCTCCTGCCTCGACAACCGGCCCCTGCGCTTCGAGGAATGGGACGCCATGCGCCCGCAATCGATCCACGTCTCGGCCACGCCCGGCAAGTGGGAGATGGAGCAGACCGGGGGCGTCTTCGTGGAGCAGGTCATCCGCCCCACGGGCCTCGTCGATCCGGTGGTGGAGATCAGGCCGGCGCGCACGCAGGTCGACGACCTGCTGCACGAGGTCAAGGAGCTTTCGGCCAAGGGCTTCCGCACGCTGGTGACCACGCTCACCAAGCGCATGGCGGAGGACCTCACCGAATACCTGCACGAGAACGGCGTGCGCGTGCGCTACATGCACTCGGACATCGACACCCTGGAGCGCATCGAGATCATCCGCGACCTGCGGCTAGGTGCCTTCGACGTGCTCATCGGCATCAACCTGCTGCGCGAGGGCCTCGACATTCCCGAATGCGCGCTCGTCGCCATCCTCGATGCGGACAAGGAGGGCTTTCTCCGCTCCGAGACGTCGCTGGTGCAGACCATCGGCCGCGCGGCGCGCAACGTGGAGGGCAAGGCGATCCTCTATGCGGACCAGATCACCGGCTCCATGGAGCGCGCCATCGCCGAGACCAACCGCCGCCGCGAGAAGCAGCTCGCCTACAACGCCGCGCACGGCATCACGCCGCAGAGCGTGAAGAAGAACATCGCCGACATCCTGGAGAGCGTCTACGAGCGCGACCACGTCTCCGTCGATACGGGGCTCGCCGACAAGACGGTGGGCCACAACCTCAAGGCCGTGATCGCCGACATGGAGAAGCGCATGCGCGAGGCCGCGGCGAACCTCGAATTCGAGGAGGCCGCGCGGCTGCGCGACGAGCTCAAGCGCCTGCAGGCGACGGAGCTTGCCATCAGCGACGACCCGATGGCGCGCCAGAGCGACGTGGAGCGGGAGGCGGGGAAGTATGGCGGCTCGCGCAAATACGGCCGCAGCGCCAACCTGCCGCCGAAGGGGCTGCCGCCCTCTGGCGAAGGCGCCACGGCGGGCGACGAGGATTCCGCCGCTTACGGCCCCCTCGGCAAGGGCCGCTCCGACGAGGGCACCCGCATCCGCAAGCCCGGCCTCGACGAGATGGGCCCCGGCACCGACCGGGAGGTGCCCCTGAACTTCCGCGAGCGCCCGACCGGGCGCTCGACCCAAGGCTTCGCCGGGCAGAAGCCGAAGTACAAGGGCCGCAAGGGGCGGTAGCACCTGCCAGCCCTCAAAAGACAAGGGCCGTGTCTGGTGACACGGCCCTTTGTCCCTGATCGTCTTCCTGCCTACACGTCGACCTTCAGAGGTGCACGAGCGCCAGCGATGTGCTCCATCTCCTCCTCGCTCAATTCGAGAATGGTGAAGGTGGAGACGTTCATCCATGCTCTCGGATCGGAGAGACGCTCATAGGTGCGCTCCGCCTCGGAGGTCGTGGCGGCAGGAATTTGATATTGTTCGTCGGACATGGCTCGACCGGTCCCTGTTGCGAACTCGCTCATACGAGTCTGCGTCAGAATGTTACAATATAGCCTCACGGGCAATAAACCGAAGGTTGCAGTGCTGCGCATCGCGGCTCGATCGGGCCTCGCGAACGGACGTGGGACGAGGGCAGGAGCCTGCCGGACGATGCCTGCGCCTCCCGCTAGCCCGGCGCCCTTTCCAGGATGCCGACGACCACCGGGCCGATGGCGGTGAGCAGAATGGCGGCGGTGGCGGCGGCCTTGGGCAGCAGCAGGCCGGCGCGCTGGGCATCCCGATACCAGCCGCCGCCAATCGTGCGCCATTGCCAGGCGAGGGAGAAGGTCCAGCCCGCCGGATAGGGCCGCCGCTCGCGCCGGCAGATGTCCCACACGATCCGGTCGTTCACGCGGTAGAACGCCAGCGACGCGGCCCCGAACAGCACGAACCAGACCAGAGTCCTGACCATCCCGACGCTCCGGCTTCCCGAACCGTCATGGTGCAGGAACGCCGTGCCCTCTTTATGGCAATGCCCGCGCCCTCACCGCCACGCCACCTCATAGGCCTCGACAGGCGCCGCGAAGCCCTTGAGGACCTTCGGCCCGAGGCTCACGAGGCGGGAGCGGTCGGGTACGAGGCCGGTGAGCGCCTGCGACACCAGGATGGCGTCGGGCGGCGCGCTCTGGCACAGGCGCGCCGCCATCTGCACGGTCGCGCCGAACAGGTCGTTGTGATCGGCCACGGGCTCGCCCGCATCGAGACCGATGCGCACCTGCAGCTTTTCGCGGCTGGCGAGGTTGAAGGCCTCGAAGGCCTGCTGGATGGCCCGCGCGCAATTCACGGCGGCGGCCGCATCGTCGAAAGCCGCCATGATCCCGTCGCCGGTATGCTTGACCTCGCGGCCTCCCTCCCGGTGCAGCGCCCGGCGGACGATGGCGTCGTGCGCCCGGACCATCTCGACGGCGCGCCTGTCGCCGAGCCGCGCGGTCATTCCGGTGGAATCGACGATGTCGGTGAACATGATGGTGCGCATCGCCGGATCGACGCGGCCGTCGCAGCAATGCCCCACGGGCTCCGGATCGGAGACGCGGCCGAGAAAGGCCTCCACGGCCGAGAGATCGACCTCGATCACGTCCCGCGCGACGGCCCCGTGGGCTTCGTCGTGGACCCGCATCGCCGTATCGATGTCGGGCGCGTCGATGAGGCAGAAGGCGGTGCCGCGGGTGTCGTCGAACCAGTAGGTCAGGAACCGCACCCCGTAGCGCCCCTGGACCTCCAGGTCCTTGCGGTGGGCTTCGGCGATGTCGGCGGCGGTCAGGCCCTTCAGGTCGTGGCGGTCGAGATAGATGGGCATCGTTCCCTCCTCTCCCCCGGCCCAGTCTACACAAATCCGCCCCGGCGCGGAATGCTCGCCGGCCCAGGGCCATCCCGGGCCTTTCCGAGCTTCCACGCTCCGGTCCCGGGAAGGCGCCGCGGCCGGGACCCGGCCGATATTCATTCAACCAACCGGTTGACAATCCTCCGCTGCCGGCGCATATTCAACCACATGGTTGAACAACACGCCTCCTCTCTCGACACCGTCTTCCACGCCCTCGGCGACGCCACCCGCAGGCGGATGCTGGCCGATCTGGCGGGGGGCGAGCGCACGGTGAGCCAGCTCGCCGAGCCCTTCGCGATCTCGCTCGCCGCCGCCTCGAAGCACATCAAGGTGCTGGAGAAGGCCGGCATGATCCGGCGCGAGGTGCGCGGCCGGACCCATCTCTGCCGCCTCGATCCCGGCCCCCTCGCCGGGGCCCATGAGTGGCTCAGGCACTACGAACGCTTCTGGACCAGCCGTCTGGATGCCCTCGACCGGCTCCTTCGCGAGGAGGATGCCCGCAAAGCCCCCAAGCCCGAAGGAGACGCCCATGAATGATCTTTCCCCCACGAAGCTCGCCCCCGACGCCTATGGCGTGCTGACCGAGCCCGACACCCTCACGATCCAGCGCCTCCTCCCCGGCCCCGTGGAGCGGGTCTGGGCCTATCTCACGGAGGACGGGCTGCGCCGGCAATGGCTCGCGGCGGGCGAGATGGTTCTGGCGGCGGACGCGCCCTTCACCTTCGTCTGGCGCAACGACGAGCTCACCTCCCCGTCGGGCCAGCGCCCCGCGGGCTCGGCCGAGGAGCACCGGCTGGACTGCCGGATCACCGAGCTCGACCCGCCGAAAAAGCTTTCCATCACCTGGGGCTCCACCGGCGGCGTCACCTTCACCCTCGAGCCCGTCGGCGCAAAGACCCTGCTCACCCTGGTCCACCGCCGCGTGCCCGAGCGCTCGACCCTGCTCAGCGTCAGCGCCGGCTGGCACACCCACCTCGACATCCTGGCCGCCCGCATGGGAGGCACGGAGCCGGAGCCGTTCTGGGACCAGGTTGCCCGCCTGAAGCAGGATTACGAGGGGCGGATTCCGGGGTAACGGGTTTTTTTAGACCGGCCCGAAGCCGGATGCTCTGCGCACGTCGTCATGGCCGTCCCCGGATTAAGTCCGGGGGCGGCCGTTCGCGCTGGACGACCCGATCAACCCGAGCCCTCATCCTGAGGAGCGAAGCGTCTCGAAGGACGAGGGCGCTTCCAGCGCGCACTGGTCCTCCTTCGGGACGCAGCCTCACGGCTGCTCCTCAGGATGAGGCGGGAGCGAGAGAGCGGGTGGACTTTTGGTACAAGACTGGAATGGCAGGCGATTAGCGTTGTCCATGAGGTCGAAGGAGAGCGCCGAAACACGTCGCCAACCCCGAACGCTATCACGCCCGCAATCACCTGCTTAGCCAAGCCTATCAGTCCGATATGGCCAATGCATGGATTATTCCCCACCCGGTGAGGAGGATGTGACGGGGGGCGTCTCTTCTTTCAATCACATCAAGCAGCAGTTTTCTGAGAGTTAGGCCTATCGCTTTGAGTTTGCAGCCTCTCACCAAAGTAGAGTTCGTCGAGGCGAGATGCGGCTTTGTAAAGGGAACTCCAGAACACGGCTTTTGCAGACTTGTCTCTTCGTATAGCCTCAGCGCAGGTGATTAGGAGTTCGGACAGCCTACTAAGATCAACAGTAGTGCTTTCGAGTCCTGCGATAGCCTGAGCTACATGGGCAGCTTCAGAGGCCGTCTCAGGTATGATTGGTCTATTACTTTTGATATCCTTTAAAATGCGGGCTACTCGCCCGACAGGCTTTGCGTAAGCGGTCTTCCTTCCTAGCAAGCGCTCAACCAGATTTCTCCTCGAAGCAACATGAGATGTTTCACGAGCAGCGATTTCCCCGAGAGCCTGTGAAATAGAGAGGCCAGATAGCTTGATATAGTAGAAAATTGGCAGCCATCTCTTAGCGGTGTTTACGGACCGCAAGACATAGGCGAGTGGAAACTGGACTGTGTTTTGGCGCAGGAAGTTCCGTAGGACATCTGCATCATCAACGCTCTCACGGACAATCTTTGTGGCCTCGGAGGTCTTCTCACCCATGTCAATGATAGCCGCCCGACTACCAAGCTCCATAAGGCGTGATATTCCAGTCAAACTTTCTTGGCGTACCCGGCGATCTCTCTCATTAAGGATCTTCCTAAACTCAGCAGGTCGAACAGCCCGAGACTCGCCGGGATATCGATAATAAATAGTTCCCTCTCTGAAATTCTCATCGTCCTTGGCTGCAATTACTGGCCCGTCCACCTCGGGGTGGACGTAAATCGCACCAATAAATTTTCCATCGATAAGACAATGACCAACCTCGATCCGAGGCATAGGCTCCATTGCGGCACGAACCTTTTGGGAGAGATAATTTGGATCATTTTCTAGGAAGCGTCGGCTATCCATTCCTGTTGCTATACAACCCTCATCAGTGACACCAAAGAGGACGTATCCGCCACGATTATTCGCCAAAGCAGATATCGCTCTGAATAGTTTTCCGTTTGGATGGAAGTTCTTCTTACATTCAATGTTATCGGTTTCTTTGTGGTCGAGAGCCCAATTTCCATCATCTTTTCTGATGAAGAGTGACAACAGCTTTCTTTCAGCCGTGGGTGGCAGAAGCGTTATGTCTAAGGCTGCATCTGCAAGATGCTCAATAGCTAAACCTCTATGCTCCGCCCACGATGAGAGAAAGCGATCAAGATCATCGCTTGAAGCCGCAGAAACTTCCGGCCCGTATTCACCATTCTCGATATTAGTAATACGACCGAAATTTACAGGTCTCTGAGGATGGGTGAAGTAAGCTTGGATCTGAGTTTTCTCAAATCCCCGGACCAACATAGCTTTGATCAGCGCGATCTCATTATCTTGGATCGAGCGCTTTCGCCGATTGGTTGTCACCCATACCCCCACAGTGCCTTTTACTAAATCTGATAGCGTACCCAGCATCGAGTCAACCGCGGCGTGCAGTTATCCTAACAAATACACAGAGTTGGTTAGGGCTGTATTCAACTGGTGAAGGGCATCTACTTTAAGGCTAAGGTACCCAGCATACTCCGAGCCGAAACACGCCGCCCCCATCAGCGCTTCTCTTTGATCGAGGAGCGCTTTCATAGCCTAGCGTTGTGCTCCTCCATTACATGCCATGGTGATCGGGCGAAGGCTCGGCGCTCTCTTATCTGGACTACCGGCACAGGGCCGATGATGACGAGCAGATGCTATCCCCAGCGGCCGTGAGGCTGGGAAGGATCCACGATCAGGCTCAACGCCATAGCTCCCCCTCCCCTGGATGGTACCTCCCCCTCGGACCGAGAGCGACACCGCGCATGTTCCCATTTTGTTCTTGACAGTTCGCCTAACCTCAGCTATAACATCACCCATCCTCGTCCGGTGAGGGGCGCGCTCGCGAGGCGTCGCAGATGCGGGACGGGGCGCGGTCCCGCCGCAGGCCTCGCACACCTGTGGTCGCGGGAGGCCGACCCTGGGCGCTGCCGCAGGAGGTCCGCCTGAAAAGAACCGCGCGTGACGAGCAGTTCGGCTCTTCACCTTCCACCATTATCCATCGAGCCGGGCTGCACGACACGCCACCCTCGATTGCCTTCACACCCGGGGCCCTCGCCGGCCCCGGGGCCGAAGGCCCGTGCCTTCATCCAGGCCCTTTTCATTCATTCCCCAACCCATTGCCCGAGAGCTTCATCATGATCGATGACGACGCCATCACCCTGTTCGACATGCCCGATTTCGACGACACCCTGATCCGCCTGTCCAACCTGCTCAGGATGCACCGGCTCTGCCGCCGGCGCACGTGCCGGCGGAACGAAGGCTGCCAGGGCGGCTTCGGCCCGCCCTGCTACCTGCAGTACCGCCACCTCTTCGCCGATGCGGTCCATTGCGAGCTCGACGAGTACCGGGCCTACTGGAAGGAGCAGCGCCGGAGAGCCAAGGCCCAGCCGGCCTGGGAGCATTCCTGACCGGGCTGCCGCGATGAGGAGCGCCCGCGCGGCGCCCCTGGCCGGGCGGGGCACCCGAGGGGACTGGCCCCAGGGTGCGACCCGTGGCGGCCAGCGGGCCGGCGAACGCAAAAAGGGCGGCGCTCCGCCGCCCTTTCCAGGCTTCGTTCGAACATTCTGCACACGGACGCCGCGCCGCGCGGGCCCGCCTCCTCGGCATCCGGCCTGGACAGCGTCGGCAGCCCCCTCCCCCACAAGCCTCGGGCTTGCCCAAGACTTGTCTTTGGTCCGCCGCAAGTCGGGAACACCCGGCTTGCGCTGGAGAGGAGTTGGAGGTGGGGGTGTGAGCGAGTGCCTGTCCGCGTGCGGCGCCCTTCACCTCTCCCTGAGGGAGAGGTCGGACCGTCAGGTCCGGGTGAGGGGTTACAGCCCTCTCCGGCACCCGCTCTCCCCCTCACCCTCGCTGTCGCTCGACCTCTCCCCGCCGCAGGTCGGGTGTTCCCGACCTGCGCCCCAGAAACGGATCTCGGGAACACCCGAGATCCGGGGAGAGGTGATCGGAGCCACGATCTTGAAAGGGGAGCGCCGGCACCCCCACCCTGGCCCTCCCCACAAGGGGAGGGAAGGAGCGCCGTCTTCTTCGCGGCCCGCCCCTTCAGAAGAGGAAGTCGTCGGCGGTCAGGGTGCCCTTGAAGCCCTGCAGCACGATGGTGCCCGTGCCGGTGTCGACGACGGTGCTGCCGCCGTTCACGGCGATCTTGAGCTGCTCGAAGCCGGTGACGGCGATGGCGCGCAGGTCGATGAGGTCGTCGGCCTGGCTGAAATCGCGGATGCGGTCGCGGCCAAAGCCGGAATCGAAGGAGAAGACGTCCTGGCCCTTGCCGCCGCGCAGATAGTCGGTGCCGGTACCGCCGTTGAGCACGTCGTTGCCCTCGCCGCCGAAGAGCATGTCGAACCCGGAGCCGCCGTTGAGCGCGTCGTTGCCGGCGCCGCCCTGCAGGTCGTCGGCGCCCGTGCCGCCATTGACGCTGTCGTTGCCCAGGCCGGCGAAGACGATGTCGTGGCCTGCGCCCGCATCGACCGTGTCGTTGCCGGCATTGCCCCAGAGCCGGTCGCGGCCGTTGCCGCCGATCAGCAGGTCGTCGCCGCTGCCGCCCCAGAGGCGGTCCTGGCCGTCGCCGCCGTCGAGGGTGTTGTTGCCGGCGCCGCCATAGAGGCGGTCGTTGCCGTTGTAGCCCTTGAGGAGATCCGTCGCCTTGCCGCCGCGCAGCACGTCAGCGCCGCGGCCCCCGTAATATCGTGCCATGTCCCAACCTTCACGGTTTGCTTGAAACGTCCATGTCGCAATGAAGCAGAGCAGGTCTGCGCGAACCTGATATCACGTTTCGTAAAGGGACACAGGGGCTTTTTCTCCCATGAGCCGTTTGGTCGCTGGGGCGCGGCGCGGCGCGGCCGGAACGGGCCCGGCCAGGGCAGGACATCCGGGCTCCGGCAGGGCCGAGGGGCCTCAGAGTCGGCCCATCAGCAGCAGGATGATCAGGATGAGCAGGATGACGCCCAGAAGGCCGCTCGGCCCGTATCCCCAGCCGCGGCTGTGGGGCCAGGCCGGCACGGCGCCGATGAGCAGCAGGATGACCAGAATGAGCAGGATGGTGCTGAGCGCCATCGTAGGACCTCCATGACGCGCGGCCGCGAAGGGGCCGCATGGCTATGGAGGAAACTTGGCTGTAGGCCCCGAGGTTCCCGCCGCAACTTGCCTGTGGATGAACCCTGAAGGGGTAGGCGCGCCGCGGAACGATCAATCTGACTTGGCGTTAGCTCCACGGCGATTGGGTGCCGCCGTCCGCGCGACCCCTGCGGGAGGTCGCTTACCCACGATGGTCCAGGACACCCCGATGCAGAAGAAGACCCCGAACCTCATGCCCCATCACGATCCAGAGCCTGTCCCGGGCCTCGACAAGTCCTCCTCGCCGGCCCTGAGCCGTTCGGTTCAGGCCCAGCTCGGCCAGCGGCTGCGCCAGTTCTACGAGGCGCTGGCGCTGGGCGAGCAGCCGGTGCCGGACCGTTTCATCGAGATCATCAACCGGCTCGACGAGCGCAAGCCGGAGAAGCAGTCCTCATGAGCCTCGACATCGATCTGCGCGATTCCATGCTCAAGGCCACGCCGAACCTGCGCGCCTTCGCCATCTCGCTCACGAACAACGTGGACCGGGCCGACGACCTGGTGCAGGAGACCCTGATGCGGGCGATCGCCAATATCGACCGCTTCCAGCCGGGCACGAACATGCAGGCGTGGCTCTTCACCATCCTGCGCAACCTGTTCCATTCCGAGTACCGCAAGCGCCGCCGCGAGGTGGAGGATGCGGACGGGAAATACGCCGCCGCCCTCTCGGTGCAGCCGGACCAGATGCCCCATCTGGACTTCGAGGACCTGCAGAAGGCGCTGGCCCGCCTGCCCCACGACCAGCGCGAGGCGCTGCTGCTGGTGGGCGCCTCCGGCTTCTCCTACGAGCAGGCGGCGGAGATCTGCGGCTGTGCGGTCGGCACCATCAAGAGCCGGGTGAACCGCGCCCGCAACCGGCTCGCCGAGCTGATGCACTTCACCGACATGGAGGAGGATCTCGGCCCCGACCGCGTCACCCTCTCGGTGGTGCAGGCCGTCGCCTGAGGCCGGGCGTCAGGCTGCCTCGACAATCGATTCCATCGACAGGCGCTCCGAACGGCGCGCCTGCTGCTTTAGCGGCGCCGGAACTGCGGGTTGCCGCGCTGCGGCGGGCGCGGACCGGAAGAGGCACCCGTGTCCTTGTGACGGAAGATGAGCCGGCCCTTCTCCAGGTCGTAAGGGGACATCTCGACGGTCACGCGGTCGCCGGCAAGCGTCTTGATGCGGTTCTTCTTCATCTTCCCCGCCGTGTAGGCGATGACCTCGTGCCCGTTGTCGAGCTGCACGCGGTAGCGCGCGTCGGGCAGGATCTCGGTCACAAGTCCTTCAAAGGTGATCAGTTCTTCCTTTGCCATGCAAAGCCTTTCCTCATAACAAAAAAGCCGCCCCTGGACCGGAACGGCTCATATGCAAGAGGACGTGGCGTCCACGTCCTCCGGCATGTAACCCTTACGCGTTCTGCAGGTTCACTGCAGACTGGCGGCCGGTGCGCTGGTCGGTCTGAAGCTCATAAGAGAGCTTCTGGCCTTCGCGCAAGCCGCGCATGCCGGCGCGCTCGAGCGCCGTGGCGTGGACGAACACGTCCTTGCCGCCATTGTCGGGCTGAATGAAACCATAACCCTTGGTTTCGTTGTACCACTTCACGGTTCCCTGTTCCATGGGAAATCCTTTTCACTGTCGTTTGCACGTGGATGACGGACCGGAGCCGGTCATCCGTTAGTCGATAGATGGTAGAGAAGGAACGTGCGCCCGGCAGTGCCAAAGCGGGTAGCCCAGTCGTCCGGCCAAATGTCGATGGGTTTTACCTAGGGTACGGATGGGGCAATTGCAAGGCAAAGGGATCGGGGCCTCAGGCCTGCCGGTTCCCGCGGATCGTGGCGATGAGGCCCTGCAGCGCCTCCTCGCCCTGCGCCGTGAAGCGGATCTCGGCTCCGTCGGCCTCGATGAGGCCGCGGCCCTTGAGTTCCTCCACGGCCTTGTCGTTCGCCTTGTGGCCGGCGCCGTCCCTCTGGACCACGCTGCGGACCGGCTGGCCGCTCGACAGCTGGTGATAGGCGGCGAAGGCAAAGACGGCCAGCGCCTCGTCGCTCAACCCGGACAGATCGGCCATCGTCGACCTCTTTCGTCTTGTTCCCTTTCGCGGACCGGCCGCGCCTCCGGTCAATGCGAGTGCGGCAGGAGCGTTCAAGCGCAGCCTTGGAAAAACGCAGGATCCCGGCCTGTCCGGGCATCAGGAACACCGGCTCCGGCCTCACGTTGGTTGCGCAAGGGCCGCCCCGGAACGGCCCCGAAGCATTCAGGAGGAGCCCATCCATGGCCAATGACCGCCGCTATGACAATCGGGACAACGACTGGCGCGACCGCGAGGACGACGGCTACATCGCCCGGCGCGGCTTCGGCAACCGCAGCGCAGGATACGACCGCGGCCACGGCTCCGACGAGGGTTACGGCCGGCGCCGCGAGCGCGATTTCGGCGATTCAGCCGGCTACGGCACCGGCGGCTCGGCCCTCGACTGGCACGACGTGGTCGGGGACGACCGGGGCGCCGGCCGATCCGTCTTCGACACCGACCGCTCCCGCCGGCGCGATCCGGACCAGCTCGGCCAGGACCGCTACGGGCGGGGCCGCTCCGGCTCGGAGAGCTTCGGCCGCGGCTCCCGCGACGACTACGAGGAGCGCGGCTTCCTCGACCGGGCCGGCGACGAGGTGCGCTCCTGGTTCGGCGACGATGAGGCCGAGCGCCGCCGCGACCGGGACATGCGCGAGGCCGGCCAGCATCGCGGCCGCGGCCCGAAGGGCTACCAGCGCTCCGATGCCCGCATTCTGGAGGACGTGAACGACCGCCTGACGGAAGACCCGCATATCGACGCCTCCGAGATCGAGGTGCGGGTGGAGAACCGGGAGGTGACGCTCACCGGCACGGTGAACAGCCGCTTCGAGAAGCGCCATGCGGAGGACATCGCCGAATCCGTCTCCGGCGTCATCCATGTGCAGAACAACCTGCGCATCCAGCAGGCGGCGGATGCGGGCATCGGCGGGACCACGATGTCGGGCGCGGGAGCTGCCGGCGCCGGCACCGTCGGCACGCCGGAGGGGACCGGCAGCGGCGCAGCCGCATCGGGCGGACGCCGGACGGGCGGCTCCTCGGGCAGCGGTGCCTGACCTTTCCCGGCCCGAGGGCCTGACCCATTTACCAGGATGCGCTTCTTTCCTTGGGGAAGAGGCGCATTCGTCGTACCAAGGCCTCTGCCTTTCCCTGATCCTTGTGGGACCCCATATGGGAGGGGATAGACGAGGACGAACATGGCAGGCATTTCCGTCACGCTTGAGGGCGACAACATCCAGCTGGCCTTCCAGAAGGGCGAGCAGTCGACCGCCGTGGTCATGGATCCCCACGCCGCCCGCTCGCTGGTCAGGGCCGTGAGCCAGCTGCTCTCCGCCATCGGCGAGGGTGGGGAAGACAGCGGCGACATGCCGGAAGAACTGGTCGACGTGACCTCCCAGACCATCGACGTCGGCATGGACGAGCACGGCATGGCCGTGGTGGCGCTCCAGGCCGGCATGATGCCGCCCTTCCTGCTGCGCCTGAAGGACGACGAGGCCCGGCACATCGCCAACAGCCTGCTCGAGATCCTCAACAGCCCACGGGACGTCAGGGTATCCCACGGAGACCATTGAGTTTACCAATCTTCCGCGTGGTAAGTAGAAAAGTATTGCGCTGAATAGCCCGGCCTGACATAGGTTATTTTATAACTTTTCTTTCGCCGACGGGTGCCGGTTCATCCGCGGCCGGGACATTGTCATGGCGAATTGGTCAGCAGGTTACGTCGTCGACGTTGAATACACCCACGGCTTCTATCAGGAGCTGACGCCGAGCCTGCTCGGCTTCCTCGCTCTTCTGCAGGGCGTCCAGACGCCGGACCTGAGCTCGTCTTCCCTGACCTATTGCGAGCTGGGCTGCGGCCAGGGCTTCTCGACCAACCTGCTGGCAGCCGCGAACCCGCACATCCAGTTCCACGCCACGGACTTCAACCCCGGCCACATCGTCGGCGCGCAGACCCTCGCCCAGGCGGCGGCGCTCACCAACGTGCGCTTTTACGACGACAGCTTCGCCGAGTTCCTGACCCGCGGCGACCTGCCCGATTTCGACTTCATCACGCTTCACGGGATCTACAGCTGGATCTCGCCGGAGAACCGGCGGACCATCGTGGAGTTCATCCGCCGCAAGCTGAAGCCGGGCGGTCTCGTCTACATTTCCTACAACTGCATGCCCGGCTGGGTCTCCATGCTGCCGCTCCGGCGCCTGCTGGTGGAGCACACGGCAGCCCGGGGAGCGCAGCTTTCGCCGCAATCCCGCGCGTCGACTTTCCTCGATATGGCGGACAGGTTCGGCAAGCTCGACATGCGCTACTTCGCCAACCATCCCAAGCTTGCGAGCCGGCTCGACAAGCTCAAGAACCACCATCCGAACTACATCATCCACGAATATTTCAACCAGGAATCCAACCCGTTCTACTTCATGGACCTCGCCGAGGAGCTCGCGGAGGCGAAGCTCACCTGGGTCGGACCCGCGAATGCGCTGGACAGCCTCGACGAGATCAACCTGACCAAGGAGCAGCGGGAGTTCCTGTCCGGCATCGACAGCGTGGCCCTGCGCCAGATGACCCGGGACCACATGATCGACCAGCAGTTCCGGCGCGACATCTTCGTCAAGGGTCCCGTCCGCCTCGCCGCCCATCAGGTGCGGGAAAAGTGGCTCGACATGCGCTTTGCCCTGTCGGCCCGGGGCGCGAGAATTCCGCGCGAGCTGCGGGGCATGCGGCATGCGGTGAAGCTGCAGAGCGGCATCTACGATCCTCTGATCGCCGCCCTTGGGAGCGGCCCTCGCACCCTGCGCGAGATCGTGGCGGATCCTGCCCTCGGCGCCATCGGCATCAACCGGCTCATCCAGGCGCTCACCATCCTGGTGGCGCTCGGCGTCTGCCATCCCTGCCTGCCCGAGCCGGGCGTGCTCGAGCGGAAGCTTCACACCGACCGGTTCAACAGGGCCGTTGCCGACGAGTCCCGCTTCGAGCGCAAGTTCGGCTATTTCGCCTCGCCCGTCACGGGAGGCGGGCTGGCAGCCGAGCGCATGAACCAGCTGATGTGGCTTTCCTTGAGCGAGAAGAACCCTGACATGGCAGGCTTCGTCGGCAAGGTTCTGTCGGAGGCCGGCCAGCGCCTCCTCAAGGAAGGCAAGCCGCTGCAAGGGGAGGCCCATGAGGCGGAGCTTCGGCAGCGCGTCGCCGATTTCGAGCAGAACATCCTCGGCATCTGGACCTCGCTCGGGCTCGGTGCCCCCTCCCCGGCGAAATCGGTGGAGCAGCGGCGGCTGCGGGCCTGAGCCGGAATCGCCCCTCCGGCATTAAGCTGGGCCGGTGCGGAACTTCGTGAATGCCATTCTGTTGTCGAACGCGGGCCATTCTTGGCCGCGCATCGGACAAAGCCCATGGCAGTTCACGACCCAGATCTCCCTTCGACCGCATACCCGTCCGTCCCCGTCATGGACGCCAAGGCGGAGCCGACGCTCAAATATCCTGAGTCCGAGGCTTTCTATGCGGAGGCACTGCGGGAGCTGAACACCCTCGGGCTGCCCTTCCTGCTTGCCGGCACCTACGCGCTCTCGGCCTATACGGGCATCACGCGCCCCACCAAGGACCTCGACATCTTCTGCAAGGCCGGCGACTACACGCGCGTGCTCTCGCATTTCAAGAGCCTCGGCTACTCCATCGAGATCGAGGACGACCGCTGGCTCGGCAAGGTCTTCAAGGGCCAGTACTTCTTCGACGTGATCTTCGCCTCCTCGAACGGCACCATGCCGATCGGCGATCCCTGGTTCGAGCATGCGCGCCAGATCGAGGTGTTCGGCATTCCCGTGCGCATCGTCGGGCCGACGGAGCTCGTCTGGTCCAAGTGCTTCATCCAACTGCGCCACCGCTACGACGGCGCGGACGTGGCGCACACGATCCTCAAGGCGCACGACCAGATCGACTGGCATGGTCTTCTGGCCTACATGGAAGTGCATTGGGAGGTGCTGCTCATGCACCTGCTCAACTTCCGCTGGATCTATCCGTCCGAGCGCGACAAGGTTCCGCGCTGGGTGATGGACGAGCTTCTCGACAGGCTTGCCAAACAGCTCGATCTTCCGCCGCCGCAGATGAAGGTCTGCCGCGGGCGGATGTTCTCCCGCATCGACTACGAGATCGACGTCAAGCAATGGGGCTTCGCCGATGTGGGCGGCGAAGGTGAATGGCGGAATGAATGACGTGCAGACGCCTTTGAAGGTCGCAGCCATGGGCGATCTTCATGTTCGCGAAGACAATGCCGAATCCTACCGCGATCTGTTCGGGGAGATTTCCCGGGAGGCGGATGTGCTGGTGCTCGCCGGAGATCTGACGGATCTCGGCAAGCCGAGGGAGGCGGAGCTTCTGGCACAGGACCTGAAGGCCTGCTCGATTCCCGTCGTCGGCGTGCTCGGCAATCACGATTACGAATGCGGCGCGCACGAAGAGGTGGCGCGGATCCTGCGCGATGCGGGGATGAGGCTGCTCGATGGCCAGTCCGTCGAAATCGGCGGCGTCGGCTTCGTGGGGGTGAAGGGATTTGCCGGCGGCTTCGGCCGGCGCATGCTGGGCTATTTCGGCGAACCCGCCATGAAGCAATTTGTCAACGAGACCATGAACGAGACGCTGCGGCTCGAGAACGCGATGCGTCAGGTGCGCGCCAAGCGCTCCGTGGTCATTCTTCATTACGCGCCGGTCACCGACACGATCGAGAGCGAGCCGCTGGAGATCTATCCTTTCCTCGGCTCCTCGCGGCTTGCCGAGACCATCGACCGCTTCAAGGTCAACGCCATCGTGCACGGTCATGCCCATCGCGGCCGCTTCGAGGGCCGCACCCCCGGCGGGCAGCCGGTCTACAACGTGGCCAAGCACATCGAGAAGCCGAACGGCAAGCCCTACGCCATTCTCGAAGTCTGAGCGGGGCACCTGCCCCGCCCGCTGTCTTCGGGCACAGCCTCAGTAGCGTATGCCGGGGTCGGTTGGATTGCCGGGCAGGTAATCCGGTTCGGAGCCCGGTCCCTTGGGGTCGCTGATGCCGGGATCGTTGACGGGATAAGGGGTGCGGGGCCCGGTCGGGCCGATATCCGGCTCCTCGTCCGGAACGATGCCGGGCGGCACCTCGCTCGGAATGTTGCCGCCGGGCAAGGGCTCGTTGGTGGGAGCTCCTGGATTGACCATCGTCATCCCTCCTCGCTTCGGAAGTTTGTGACTGGGTCAACAGGCCCGTGCAGGCAGGGTTCCGATCACCGCTTCCGCACGGAACCTCTCCCTCATCCACCCGTTGCCCGGCAGTCCCCCACGAACGACGGAGAGCACCATGCCTGACATCAAGCAGGCCCGGATCCTCATCATGGCCACCGACGGTTTCGAGCAGTCGGAACTCATGGTTCCGCAGGAGAAGCTGGCAGCGGCCGGCGCGACGGTCGAGGTTGCCGCCCCGAAGTCGCGGATGAAATCAGGCAAGATCTACGGCTGGGACGAGAAGGATTGGGGCAAGACCGTCCCGGTCGACAAGGACATCGAGGATGTGAACCCGGCCGATTACGACGCGCTCGTTCTGCCGGGCGGGCAGATCAATCCCGACAAGCTGCGCGTGGAGCCCAAAGCCATCGAGATCATCCGCGCCTTCTACTCCTCGGGCAAGCCGGTAGCCGCGATCTGCCATGCGCCGTGGCTTCTCATCGAGGCCGGCATCATCAAGGGCAGGCAATGCACGTCCTACCACTCGATCAGGACGGACGTGATCAATGCCGGCGGCCAATGGCGCGATGAGACCGTCGTCGCCGATCAGGGCCTCATCACCAGCCGCAATCCCGGCGATCTCGACGCTTTCGTGAACAAGATCATCGAGGAGGTGCGCGAAGGCTCGCATGCAGGCCGGCGCGAAGCGGCGGAGTAAGCGACCCGCAGATTTCAGGCATCAAAAAAGCGGCCGGTTCTCACCGGCCGCTTTCGCATTTGTCGAATGGCTGCCTTAGGCCTGCTGGATCGCGGAAACCTTCCACGAGCCACCGCCATCGCGGCGGAAGGTCCAGACCTCTGTGGCCTCTTCGGCTCTACTCGGATCGCCTTCCACCACGCGCCCGGTGGTCCGGTCGATCATCACGTCGGTGATGGCGAAGCGCATGGCGACGGTGGCATAATCGGTCGCGCCTTCGCGCCAGGCCTCCGACAGGTCTCCCTGCAGGAGGCGCACGTTCGAGAGCTTGTTCACGACGCCGCGGGCCGCATTGTCGTTGAGCTCCTCCTGGATGTAGCCCGCCATCTCGGGGGTTGCGAGCGTCCATATCTTGGCGACGTCCTCGCGCGAATAGGCATCCTGCAGCTCGACGAGGCCTTTCTCGAATGCCGCGTAGTCGCCTTCGCCGATGCCGATCTCATCGCGCACCCCAGGACGGCGCTGGGTGTTCTGGGCCATGCCCCTGAGGCCGTCCATCGCGCCGCCGAGGCCGCCGCCCAGGCCTGCGCCGAGACCACCGCCCATGGGGCGTCCGCCCCCGGCAGGAGGCACGCTGCCGCCCATGGAGCGGGCATAGCCCTGATCCGGGCCGGCATAGGCCGGCTGCTGGCGCCGGCGGAACCAGCGCATAGCGAACGACACCAGGAGCACGATCAGGCCGATCTGCAGCAGGAGGCCGAAGATCGAGGCAAGCCCGGCAAGACCCCCGAAGAAGCCGTTGCCGAACAGGAGGCCGAGCAGGCCTGCGCCGAACAGGCCGGCCATGAGGCCCGTGCCGAAGCCGAAGCGGCGCGGCTGCGCCACGTTCGGAGCCGGCATGCCGGGACGGGTCACATTCGGACCCTGGTTCGGAATCTGCGAGCGCTGGATCGGAGCCGCCGCGTCCGGCGCAGTGCGGGTCGCCGGCGGAGGAGTGTAGGTGCGCGCGCCGCGCGAACCGAAGCTGCCGCCTCCCCGCCCGACGCGGGCCTCGGCTGCGCTCCCGGCGAAGACCAAGGCGGCCGCCAGAGCGATCATCACCCGGCTGCGGCGAGAAGCTAAATTCATCATCGTCTTACGTTTCATCCCTTCGGAGCGTGAGGCTCCAGTGGATAATGTGGTGATGCCCAAGGGGTTGCGGAAGGGCGGCCCATTCGTTTCCCGTCACGTTTCGAATGCCTCTGCCCTGCCCGTCATGCCGCCCTTGTGCGGCCGAACCCGATGCGAAGGGCATCCGCCGGAGGAAGCGGGACGGCCGGCGCAAGCCCGGCCATCACATGCGAGCTTCGAGGCCTCAGTGCCCCTGCTTCCGCTTCAGCCGGTCGATGCGCTTCGAGGCCTCGGCCTTGTCGAGGTCGGGCTCGAAGGCGTCCGGGTCGTGCGCCTGCTCGGAGAGGGTCTTGAGATAGGAGGCTTGGGCTCCGGTCATGGGTTCGTCGCCCGTGACCCACTCGTCCGGATCCTTGATCTGGTTGTCGGAAGGATCAGGATTGGTCTTCGGATTAACTGCCTCTGCGGAACGCTTATGGTGAATGGCGGCACCGGGATTCGCTTTACCCTGTGAAGACATGTGAGACTCCTATTGTTCTGGTTTTGTTCTAAAACGAGAACACCCTTGCAGGGCATTGGTTCCTCAGAGAAAGGAGGGTTACCCCCTGAGACTCATCCCCGTTATCCACAGCTTTCGCCCTCGACTCGCCGCCAAGCTTATGTTCTTGGTTCGTTCTATGGACAAGGCGGAGGCGGACGGCGATGCGCAAACCGACGGGTCTGGAGCGGCTCTATGTCGACTTCGATTCCTTCTTCGCCAGCGCGGAACAGCACCTGCAGCCGCATCTGCGCGGCAGGCCCGTGGGCATCATCCCCGTGGACTCGGAGCATACGGGCCTCATCGCCGTCAGCCGGGAGGCGAAGGCCCTGGGTCTCAAGCGCGGCACCTTCGTGCGCGATGCCCGGCGGCAATGCCCCGGCCTCGTGCTGGTGACGGCGCGGCACGAGGTCTATGTGGATCTGCACAAGACCATCATTGCGGCCATCGAGACGGTTCTGCCGGTCAAGGCGGTCTGCTCCATCGACGAGATGCTCTGCGCCCTCCTGCCCTCCGAGAGCGCGCAGGGCCTCGCCCTCGGGCGGCGCGTGAAGGAGGCCGTGGCCTCCCGCATCGGCCCCACCCTCACCTGCTCGGTGGGCCTTGGGCCCAACGATCTGCTGGCCAAGATCGCGGCCGAGATGCACAAGCCGGATGGCCTCGTCGCCCTCCATCCGGACGACCTCCCCGGCCCCCTGCTGTCGCTGGAACTCACGGACGTCCCCGGCATCGCCCGGGGCAATGCGGCGCGGCTCGCCCGGGCGGGCATCGGCGACATGGCCGCCCTCTGGAGGGTCCAGCCCAAGGAGCTGCGCCGGCTCTGGGGCAGCGTCGAGGGGGAGCGGCTCTGGATGGGGCTTCACGGCTACACGGTGGAGCGGCCCGAGACCCGCCGGCGCATGTTCGGCCACGGCCGGGTGCTTCCCGCAGACTGGCGTTCGCTGGGCGGCGCCTATGCGGCCGCCCGCGTCCTCCTCGCCAAGGCCTCGCGCCGCATGCGCCGGGCCGGCTTCGCGGCCAAGGCCTTGGCCCTGTGGCTCACCAACAGGAACAGCGCCGGCTGGTATGGGGAGGAGCATTTCCAGCCCACCTGGGACGATCCCTCCCTCCTCGCCTCCCTGAGCCGCCTGTTCCTCCATGCCGAACGGGAGGAGATGCACAGCAGCCGCAGCGTCCATGTGGCGCTGCACGATCTGGTGCCGCTGCAGGAGATCGAGGACGATCTGTTCGATGCCGCCCCGGAGGCGCAGCTCAAGCGGCGCATGGAATACCTCTCGGCCATCGCCGACCAGCTCAACGTCAGCTACCGAAAGACCCTCCTGCACTGGGGACCCTGGGTGACGATCCCCGGAGGCTATGCCGGCGCCAAGATCGCCTTCAACCGCATTCCCGATGCGGAGGATTTTTGAGGCCTTCGCAGGAGGATGTTGAGGAGAGGGACCGCCTCGGCCACTATGGGGGTTCCGTTGTTTCCCAGGGGCTCCCTGATGGCCAAGCGTGCAATCATTCCGCCTGAATTTCGAGCGGCTGCCGACCGATTGAAAATGTCTCCCGCTATCATCTCCGGGAGCCATGTCTTTCTGACTGGCGTCACCGGGAGCAACGCACACGGGCACATGCCGGATGATGCGGAAACCCAGATCAGAACCGCTTTCGACAAGATCGGATCGGTGCTGCGTGCCGGCGGCCTGACATTCCAGTCGATTGTCGAGATGACGACCTATCATGTCGGTCTGCGGGATCATTTCGATCTCTTCGACGCGATCCGCCTCGAGTACCTGGGCGAACCGTACCCGGTCTGGACGGCGGTCGAGGTCGCGGGTCTCAGGCGTGAAGGAGCAATCGTCGAGATCCGTGTCATCGCTCACACCAATGCCGACGAAGGAGCCTAGGGCTTCAGGCACGCACATCTCCGAGCCACCTGAAACGACAATGCCCGGCTCGTGCCGGGCATGACGTGGCGTGTATGCGAGAAAAGCTTAAGCCGCCCTGCTCTTGGGCTGCACCTCGGCGGAGTAGTCGTCCATCAGCACCTTGGTCATGTTGCCGGGCTGGTACCTGTAGGGGCCGATCTCGGATACCGGCGTCACTTCGGCCGCCGTGCCGGTGATGAAGCACTCGTTGAAGCTTGGGAGCTCGTCCGGCATGATCCGGCGCTCCGCAACCTCGAAGCCGCGGCGCTTGGCGAGATCGATCACCGTGCGGCGGGTGATGCCGTCGAGGAAGCAGTCCGCGATGGGCGTATGCACCACGCCGTCGCGGATGAAGAACACGTTGGCGCCCGTGCACTCCGCCACGCGGCCCTGCCAGTCGAGCATGAGCGCATCCGCATAGCCCTTCCGCTCGGCCTTGTGCTTGGAGATGGTGCAGATCATGTAGAGGCCTGCCGCCTTCGCCGCAGAGGGGGCGGTCGCCGGGTCGGGGCGGCGGTACTCCGCCATGTCGATGCGGATGCCCTTCATCTTCTGGGCCGGATCGAAATAGCTCGGCCATTCCCAGGCCGCGATGGCAAGGTGGATCCTGTTGGCCTGCGCCGCCACGCCCATCATTTCCGAGCCGCGCCAGGCGACCGGGCGCAGATAGGCGTCCGTCATGCCGTTCTTTTCCAGCACGAGGCGCTTGGCCGCGTCGATCTCGGCCACGCTGTAGGGGATCTCGAAATCGAGGATCTCGGCCGACTTCTTCAGGCGCTCCGAATGCTCGGTGGACTTGAAGATCTCGCCGCCATAGGCGCGCTCGCCTTCGAACACGGACGACCCATAATGAAGGCCGTGCGAGAGAACGTGGAGCTGGGCCTCCTTCCAGGGTACGAGCTGCCCGTCGTACCAGATCCATCCATCACGCTGATCGAAGGGGGTCGCGGACATCGTGTTCTCCTTGAAGCTGGGCCTTGGTGGCAACCGGGGCCGAGTAATTTCCGGTTCGCTCGCGCGCCCTTTGGGTATCGTTCGTTTCGCGCAAGCGGCTTGACGAGTAACAATCGTCCTGAGATATGTCAACAAGGCTGACATATCATTCAGGACAAGGACATTGCCAGACGCAATTCCGGCTTTGAAGGCTCGCCACCCCGGCAAGGATGTCCTTGCCGAGACGCCGGCTTACGACCTCATTGAGCTGTTCTTCTTCGCCTACCGCGACTTCGTGAGCGATCCCGACCGGATCCTCGGCGAATACGGCTTCGGGCGGGCCCATCACCGGGTTCTGCACTTCGTGAGCCGCAATCCCGGCCTCACGATCGCCGAGCTCCTCGACATCCTGCAGATCACCAAGCAGAGCCTCAACCGGGTTCTGAAGGAGCTCATCGAAAAGGATTTCATCGAGAGCCGGATGGGCACCGCCGACAGGCGCCAGCGGCTGCTCTACGCCACCGCCCAGGGCCGGGAGCTGGCCCTGAAGCTCGCCAAGCTGCAGACCCGCCGCATCATGCGGGCGCTCTCGGCCATGGAGCCCGAGGCGAAGGAGCTGGTGAGCCGCTATCTCCTGCGCCTCATCGATCCGGACCACAGCGCCCATGTGAAGCACCTCGTGTTCGGGTCCGAGGAAACCTGATAAAGCAGGATCCGGACAATGTAGCTTGACGCCCTATGGATGCACGCATCGACATTCCCGACCATGCTCCGCATGTTCTCGTGGTGGACGACGACCGCCGCCTGCGCGACCTGCTGACCCGGTTCCTGTCCGAGAACGGCTACCGGGTAACGGCGGCGGCAAGCGCGGCTGAAGCGCGGGCCAAGGCGGAGAACTTCGTTTTCGACGCCCTGGTGCTCGACGTGATGATGCCGGGCGAGTCCGGTTTCGACTATGCCCGCAGCCTGCGCGCGCATTCCCAGGTGCCCATCCTCATGCTCACGGCCCGCTCCGACGCCTCGGACCGGGTGACGGGGCTCGAGATCGGCGCGGACGACTACCTGCCCAAGCCCTTCGAGCCCCGGGAGCTGCTCCTGCGCCTCGGCAACATCCTCAAGCGGGCGATGCCGATGCCGGGCGCCGCGGGCTCGGATGTGCCTGAGGCCATTCATTTCGGACCCTTCTCGTACCGGTTCGACCGGGGCGAATTGCGGCGCGGGGACGAGGTGGTGCGCATCACCGAGCGGGAGCGCGAGATCCTGACCATCCTCGGAAGCCATGCGGGCGACAACGTTCCCCGGGAGGCGCTCGCCGGCAACGGGATCGCCGCCAACGAGCGCACGGTGGACGTTCAGATCAACCGGCTGCGCCGCAAGATCGAGACGGACCCGGCCAACCCGATCTTCCTCCAGACCGTGCGCGGCATCGGCTATCGCCTCGTGATCGACCGATGAAGATCGGCGCGACCCTGAAGTATTCCCCGCTCGACCGCGCGGCCCGCTGGTTCGGGCGGTACCTGCCGAAGGGCCTCTATGCCCGCGCGCTCATCATCATCATCGCGCCGGTCATCCTGCTGCAATCCGTTGTCGCCTATGTGTTCATGGAGCGTCATTACGAGCTCGTGACCCGGCGCCTGTCATCGGCTGTGACGGCGGACATCGCGGCGCTCATCGACATCTACGAAAGCTACCCGCAGGACAGGAACGCCAACACCATCTCCCGCATCGCCTCCGAGCGCCTGCAGCTCGACGTGGACATCCTGCGCAACACCGACCTTCCGCCGCCGGGGCCCAAACCCTTCTTCGACATCCTCGACGAGACCCTGTCGAACGAGCTGCGCCGCCAGATCGACCGGCCTTACTGGATCGATACGGTGGGGCGCTCGAGCTACGTGGAAGTCCGGGTCAAGCTCGATCAGAGCAACGTGATGCGCGTGCTGGCGCGGCGCAGCCAGGCCTATGCCTCGAACTCGCACATCTTTCTCGTGTGGATGGGCGGCTCGTCCTTCGTGCTGCTCGGCATCGCCATCCTGTTCCTGCGCAACCAGATCAGGCCCATCCTGCGCCTCGCGGAAGCCGCCGAAGCGCTCGGCAAGGGACGCGAGATCGAGTTCCGCCCGCGCGGCGCGCGCGAGGTGCGCCAGGCCGGCCACGCCTTTCTCGAGATGAAGCGGCGCATCGAGCGCAACATCGAGCAGCGCACCACCATGCTCAACGGCGTGAGCCACGACCTGCGCACCATCCTCACGCGCTTCAAGCTGTCCCTCGTGTTCCTCGGGCAATCGCCCGAAGTCGAGGACCTCAAGCGCGACGTGGACGAGATGAGCCGCATGCTCGAAGGCTATCTCGCCTTCGCCCGGGGCGAGGGGGGCGACGCCGGCGAGCAGGCCGTGGAGACGGATCTGCGGCAGCTTCTCGAAGAAGTGCAGTCGGACGCCGAGCGGCAGGGCCACGTCACCGAGCTCGAGATCATCGGCGACCCGATGATCACGGTGCGCCCGGACGCGTTCCGTCGCCTTCTCTTCAATCTCGTGTCCAACGCGGCACGGCACGGCGACAGGATCGAGATTACGGCCAATCACGAAACGCGCTGGCTGACCCTGCACGTGGACGACGACGGACCGGGCATCCCGCCGGAGCTGCGCGAGGAAGTCTTCAAGCCCTTCGTTCGCCTCGACGAAGCGCGCAACCAGGACGAGGGCGGGTCAGGGCTCGGCCTTGCCATCGCCCGCGACGTCGCCCGCTCCCACGGCGGCGACATCGTGCTCGGCGACAGCCCGCTCGGGGGCTTGCGTGCGACGGTGCGCCTGCCGGCTTAGGCAACCCTCTCGATTGCATTCCCGGCCAGAGCGCAACGGAAGGGAGCCTATCAGCGCTGAGCGTGTGAGTGAATCTCCTTCCTTCATCTCCGGCTCGCCGGGGACGGGATCTGCGCTCTCGCTTAGTACAGCCGTCCGCCCACCGGAACGTCGCGGTCCGGGCGGATGAGCATGACGTCGCCGTTCGCATCGGGCACGCCGAGCGTGAGCACCTCCGACAGGAAGGGCCCGATCTGACGCGGCGGGAAGTTGACCACCGCCAGCACGAGCGTACCGACGAGATCCTCCGGCGCATGATTGACCGTGATCTGCGCCGAGGAGCGCTTGGTGCCGATCCCGGGCCCGAAATCGATAGTGAGCTTGAAGGCGGGCTTTCGGGCCTGCGGGAAGGGGTCCGCGGCGAGGATTCGCCCGACGCGGATGTCGACCTTCAGGAAATCGTCGAAGGTGATCTGCGGTGCGGCCGCTTGCGCCTGATCCATGATGCCCCTTCGAGTCCTGCTCAGATGGCCGCTGCAGGGTTCTGCGTGTCGCCGTTGTCGTCCCCGGCGCGGCGCCATTCGGAGCGCACGGAGCGGCGGCCCTGCATGAAGGCGCGGCCGACGGCGCGCAGCGGCGCGCTCAGGCGCCGCAGATCCTCGGCCCCTTCGACGATGCGCTCGCCACGCCGCAGCTCACGGTCGAGCCGCGCCATGGTCCTGGCCAGCGTCGGATCGTCATCGTCGAGCCAGGTGCGCATGGTGTTGGCGTAGACGAGCACTGCGCCCTGGAGCTTCAGCGCCCCGAGCGGGCCTTCCGTGCTGATGCCGGCAGCGGCCAGCATGAAGCGCTGCGAGTTGAGCGCCACCTGGTTGAGCGCCGCAAGCGACACGGGATCGTATTGCAGATCCTGCGAGATCCGGCGCAGGGCCTCCTTGTAGGGCTGCAGCGCATCGAAGCGTCGCATGAGCACGTCGAAGATGCGCTCGCGCGCGGGCTCCCCGGCGAGGTCGTCGGTGGTGCCCTCCAGGACCTGACGGTCCACCATGCGCGAGAGCGCGCCGAGCACGGCCCCCTTCGAGGGAAATAGATCGCGGAACTCGGCCAGCGAGACGCCGGCGGCCTTGGCGATGTCGGCGATCTCGATCTCGCGCCAGGGTCGCTGGGCGGCAAGATCCATTAGGGCCTCGACGATCGCCTTGCGCTTGTCCGTGGGAGCAGTGGAAGCTTGTGCCGTCACGATCGATCTCCTGACTCGGTGCCGTTGAGGCTAATCTAGGGACTGACCGGAGCAATCCCAAGGTTCAGCCTGCGAGTTCCTCCGCGCGCCGCTTGGCCGCGGCCACCGCCTCTCGCATGAGCGCCTTCAATCCGTCCGGATCCCGCATTAGCACCTCGAGCGCCGCCGCCGTTGTGCCTCCGGGCGATGTCACGTTCTGGCGCAGCGTTGCGGGCGTCAGATCGCTCTGGAACAGAAGCTCCCCTGCCCCGGTCACCGTGGCGCGTGCGAGACGCTCGGCAAGCTCCCTGGGGAGCCCGGCCGCAGCGCCCGCCTCGGCGAGGCACTCCACGAGATGGAACACATAGGCCGGCCCCGAGCCCGACACCGCCGTGACCGCATCGATCAAATCCTCTGAGGGGAGCCATTCGACGATGCCGTTGCTGGCGAGCAGCGCATCGGCCATGAGACGCTGCTCCTCGCTCACCTGATCGTTGGCGGCGGCTCCCGTGGCGCCGCGGCCGATGCTGGCGGGCAGGTTCGGCATGGCGCGCACGATGGCTCCCGATGCAGGGAGCCTGGAGCGAAGATCGCCGATGGTCTTGCCGGCCAGAATCGAGATCACGAGGGTTTGCGGCCCGAGACACCCGTTCAGGGCAGGCGCGGCCTCGTCCAGCATCTGCGGCTTGATCGCAAGCACCAGCACGTCGGGGGCAGCGGGGCTCGCCGGGTTCAGGGCAATCCCCCGCTCGGCGCAGAACCGGACCATCGCCTCGGAGGGGCGCGGGTCGAGCACCGCGACGCCTTGAGGATTCATGCCGACCTTGAGCCAGCCTTCCAGCATGGAGCCGCCCATTTTGCCGGCTCCAACCAGGATGAGCGAGGATGGAAGATGGGAGACGTTCGGCACCATGGGATGACCTGACGGAAGAGGGGCGGGTGGGCGCTATCTATCCCTCTCCGCCGATCCCTGTCGAGGCAGCGCTACGCCTCGCCCTCGGTTTCGAACAGCACGGAGTCGAGAGCCTCGCGGGCCGATTTGCCGGCCCAGATCACGAATTGGAACGCCTGGAAGTAGCGCTCGCAGGCCTCCACCGCGACCCGCAGCATGGTCTCGCACTGCCCGTCCGTGGGATCGGCTCCGCCCGCCAGCAGCAGCGCATGGCGGAACATCACGACGTTCTCGGTGCTCCACAGGTCGAAATGCCCGACCCAGAGCTGCTCGTTGACCGCGGAGATGAGTTGGAGAACCTCCTGCCGGCGCCGCATGGGAACCTTGAGGTCGAAGGCGCACGCCACGTGCAGGGCCTCCACGTCCTCGATCCAGGTGAAGGCAATGTCGTAATCGGCCCAGCGTCCCGCGACAGAGACGGCCATCTCGTCGGCCTCGGCCCGCTCGAAGATCCAATGCCGCAGGGCTGCCAGACGCTCGACCACGTCGAGAGGATGCTCCGAGCGGTCGATTTCAAGAAGAATCTGCGACATGTCGATCCAAAAAACTCAAATGCCTGAAGAGGCTAAACACATTCAGGCAACACCATTGCATAAATTCGGACAGTACTCGGCAGGAACGCTCGGAATACCTGAAATATTCGAGGACCCTGCCGCTGCTGCCGCGAATCAGCTCATGAATCGACAGTCTTAGATTTCGGCCTCCGTCACAATGCGCCGGGCTCGCCTGTCCACAACAGGAGACCCGCGCCCGGCGCAGGCCGGCATTCCGCTCCGGTCAGGGCGTTGCAGGGCTTGTCGGTCCGCCGGCCGAACCGGCCAGCTTCGCTTCGAGATCCTTCACCCGGGCCTCGAGCCGCTCGTTCTCCTCGCGCGCAGCCACTACCATGTCGCGGAGAACCGCGACCTCCTCGCGGGTGGCCACATCCATGTCCTTGATCAGGCGCTCGAACTGGCTGCGGACCACGCTTTCGACCTCGCGGCGGATACCCTGGGCCGCTCCGGCGGCATCGGTGGCGAAGCGGGCGAGTTCATCGAAGATCCGGTTGGACGATTGGGTCATGGGGTCGATATCCACAGCGTTCGGCGGGCGCATCCGCCCTGGAACGTCACACATGGGCGCATCCGCGCCAAACTGCAACAGGGTTGACGATCCTCGTCCGAAGGGTCCAATGGCAGCGCGTTCGATCAAGGCCCGCTTATGCCGCTCTCCTTCCCGCTCATCGATCCGGTCGCCATCTCCATCGGCCCCTTCGCGATCCGCTGGTACGCGCTCGCCTATGTGGCCGGGCTCCTCGGCGGCTGGTTCTATGCCAAGCGCCTGGCCGCCAGGGCCGATCTCTGGGGCGGATTGAGGCAGCCGAAGCCTCTGGATGTGGACGACCTCATCGTCTGGGTGGCGCTCGGCGTCGTGCTGGGCGGGCGCATCGGCTACGTGCTGTTCTACAACCTGGGCTCCTATCTCTCGCGGCCTCTCGAGATCTTCGCCATCTGGCACGGCGGCATGTCGTTCCACGGCGGCTTCCTTGGCGCGGTGCTCGCCATCGTGCTCTTCGCCCGCTCGCGCGGGCTGAACCCGCTCGCCATGCTCGACATGGCCGCCGTGGTGACGCCCATCGGCCTGTTCTTCGGCCGCATCGCGAACTTCATCAACGGGGAGCTGTGGGGAAGACCGGCACCCGACTTCCCCTATGCGGTGGTCTTTCCCCATGCGGGCCCCGTGCCGCGCCACCCAAGCCAGCTCTACGAGGCCCTGGGCGAGGGCCTGATCCTGTTCATCGTCATGATCGTGGCCGCCCGCCGCTTCGGCTTCCGCCGGCCGGGCCTCCTCGGCGGCATCTTCGTGCTGGGCTATGCCATCGCCCGCATCGCAGCCGAGTTCTTCCGCGAGCCCGACGCGCAGCTCGGCTTCCTCTTCGGCTCCTCGGTGCAGGCCCTTGGCGGCGGCATCACCATGGGCATGCTGCTCTCGATTCCCATGGCGCTGGTGGGCGCGGGAGCCATCGTCCTGGCGGCGCGGGGCTACACGCGCCCACGTCCTATGGCTGAGGCCACGTGAGGCCCCTGAAGGAGGCATTGGGCGAGATCATCGCGCTCGAAGGGCCGATCACGGTCGAGCGCTACATGAGCCTGTGCCTGAGGCACTACTACGCCACCCGCGACCCGCTGGGCGCAGCCGGGGACTTCACCACGGCGCCCGAGATCAGCCAGATGTTCGGCGAGCTGATCGGCCTGTGGATGCTCGAGGTCTGGAACGGCATGGGCCGGCCGGCCCCCTGCCGCCTCGTCGAACTCGGACCCGGGCGCGGCACCCTGATGGCGGACCTGGTGCGGGCAACCAGGCTCCTGCCCGACTTCAAGGCAGCCGCCAGCATTCATCTCGTGGAGACGAGTCCCGCCTTGCGGCAGCGGCAGCAGGCCGCCCTGGCCGCTTCGGGCTTTTCGGTCGAGTGGCACGACCGGCTCGAAGACGTGCCGCCCGGCCCCACCCTCCTCGTCGCCAACGAGTTCTTCGATGCCCTGCCGGTGCGCCAGTTCCTCGCCACCGAGCGCGGCTGGTGCGAGCGGCTGGTCGGTCTCGAGGGCGGAAGCCTGATCTTTGGCCTGCGGGCGGAGCCGGAGCAGGCCCTCGGCACGCCCCTGCGCCCCGGCGACGTGCTGGAATGGCCCGCCGCAGCCATCGACGTCATGGGCACGCTCGCCGGCCGGCTCACGGGCCAGGGGGGAGCAGCCCTGATCCTGGATTACGGCTATTGGGGGCCCGCCTTCGGCGACACCCTGCAGGCTCTCAAAGGCCACAAGCCCGTCGGCCCGCTGGATGCGCCCGGAGACGCGGATCTTACCACCCATGTGGACTTCCACCGCCTCGCCCGGGCCGCTCTTGCGCGGGGGGCGCGGGTGCATGGGATCGCCACGCAGGGCGATTTCCTGCAGGAACTGGGCATCGAGGCCCGGGCCGCAGCCCTGAAGACCCGCGCCACCCCGACCCAGGGGGCCGACATCGACGCGGCTCTCGCAAGGCTGACCGAGCGCGGGCCGAAGGGTATGGGAGAGCTGTTTAAGGTTTTGGCCGTTACACATGGCAGCATCCAGACCGCTCCAGGATTGCCCACCCTGTCCCCCGCCCCATAAGATCGAGCCATGTTCATCCAAGCTCCCGCCCTCTCCTCCCAGCCGCACGTCCGCCACGCCTTCTTTACCCGTCAGGGCGGCGTATCGGAGGGGATCTATGCCTCGCTCAACGGCGGTGTCGGCTCGGCGGACGACCCCTCCAGGGTGCAGGAGAACCGGCGCCGCATGGCGGCTGCGCTCGATGTCGCGCCCGACGCCCTCGTCAGCGTGTACCAGGTGCACTCACCCGATGCGGTGATCGTTGAAGGTCCCTGGCGGGGCGAGCGCCCCAGGGCAGATGCCATGGTGACGGGGGTTCCCGGACTTGCGCTCGGCATCACCACGGCCGATTGCGGGCCGGTTCTGTTCGCGGATGCCGAAGCTCGCGTGATCGGTGCCGCTCATGCGGGCTGGCGCGGCGCCGTGACGGGCATTCTCGAAGCCACTCTCGATGCCATGGAGCGGCTCGGCGCCCGGCGCGGGAACGTCGTCGCCGTGCTCGGCCCCACGATCAGCCGGAAGGCCTACGAGGTCGGGCCGGATTTCATCGACCGCTTCACGAAGGAAGCGCCCGGATACGAGCGCTTCCTCAGCGAGGGGGCGAGGCCGGGTCACGCCATGTTCGACCTGCCGGGCTTCATCGGCGCGCGCTTGGCGGCGGCCAGCATCGGCGCCTTCGCCGATCTCGGGCTGTGCACCTATTCCGACGAGGAGCGGTTCTTCAGCTACCGCCGCACCACCCACCGCAAGGAGCCGGATTACGGCCGGCTGATCTCCGCCATCGCGCTCACTCCCTGATGCCCGCCACGTCCGGCGTCTCCCAGGCGAGATGCTGGCCGCCATCCACGGCGATCATTTGGCCCGTGACGCTGCGCGCCTTGGCGAGATAGAGCACCGCATCGGCGATCTCGTCGGGCGTGCCGCCATGGCCCAGGGGAACGGCGCGGCTCTGCCTGGCGAAGTCCTCGTCCCCCTGGCGCACATTCGACAGGGTGGGACCGGGACCGACGGCATTGACGCGGATGCGCGGTGCCAGCGCCTGAGCCATGGTCTGCGTGGCGGTGAAGAGGGCTGCCTTCGTCAGCGTATAGGAGAAGAATTGCGGCGTCAGCTTCCAGACGCGCTGGTCGACGATGTTGACGATGCAGCCCTCGCGCCCCTCCGGAAGCTGGCGGGCGAAATCGCGAGTCAGGAAGGCAGGCGCACGCAGGTTGACGGCGAAGTGCCTGTCCCAGCGCTCCTGAGAGAGCGCCTCGACCTCGTCGGGCTCGAATTCCGAGGCGTTGTTGACGAGAAGCGTAAGGGGACCCAGCGCCCGCACGGCCTCCGGCACCAGGCGCTCGACGGCACCCCCGTCGGCGAGGTCCCCGCGAACGACCTCGGCCCGGCCGCCCGCCTCCACGATCCGCGCGGCGATGGCCTGCGCCTCGTCGGCCGAGCGCCGGCAATGGATGGCCACCGCATAGCCCTCCTGCGCCAGCCGCTCGACGATCCGGCGCCCGATGCGCTGTGCGCCCCCGGTCACCAGGGCAACATTCTTCATTTTGAACCTCTTGAAATCCGCTCCCGCTGGATCAGTTGAGCATGTTGGACACGAAAATGACATTTTTTCGCTCGGCCGTCGAACCAACGGCCAAGCTGTGCGTTGTAGGTCCAGCGATGCCACAAGGGGTAAGCACGCATATTGCCGCCACAATCCTGCCACAAGACCCCAGGGTCGCTGTGGTTGTGAGGTCACAGCCCTCGCGAGGTTGTCGCTCTATAAATGGGGAGTGCCCGGCTCGATCCGACGTCAGTGGGTCGGGCTGGCATGACATCGATTAGGAAAGAGAAACCATGAAGAAGATTCTCCTTGCCAGCGTTGCGCTCTTCGGCTTTGCCGGAGCCGCTGCCGCTGCCGACCTCCCGGCCCGCGCCGCTCCTCCGGCGCCGATCGTGGCGGCTGCTCCGATCTTCACCTGGACCGGCTTCTATGTCGGTGTGAACGCCGGCTATGGCTGGTCGGACGACGACTTCGACGCGGTCGACCTGGCCGACGACGATGACGACGGCGGCTTCGTGGGCGGCGCTCAGGTGGG
>NZ_JAAAXJ010000014.1 GCF_009910705.1 Microvirga arsenatis | reverse complement strand
ACCTCCCCTGCCCAGCTCGCCCGCCTGCACTGGAACGGCTCCAAGCTCGCCGCCGGCACCATCGCCAACGCCCTCCTCCACCAGGGCGACACACGCGCCCTCATCGAAAACGCAACCGGCGGTTCCGCCAACGATGTCATCAAGGGCAATGTGGCTGCCAACACGCTGCGCGGCAACGCCGGCAACGACAAGCTCTACGGGCTCAGCAGCAACGACGTGCTGATCGGCGGGAGCGGCAAGGACGTGCTGAGCGGCGGCGCCGGAGCCGATACGGCGAGCTACAGCACGTCGAAGTCCGGCGTCACGGCCGATCTTTCCGTCGGCGCGAAGAACCGCGGCGACGCTTCGGGCGACACCTATTCCAGCATCGAGAACCTAGTCGGCAGCGCCTATGGCGACACGCTGAGCGGGAACGGCTCGGCCAACCGCATCTGCGGAGGCTCGGGCAACGACACGCTCGCCGGTCGGAGCGGGAACGACACGCTGGAAGGCGGCACGGGCAGCGACAAGCTCTGCGGCGACAGCGGGAAGGACATGCTCGTCGGCGGCACCGGCGCGGACGTCTTCCTGTTCCGGTCCCGCGCCGATTCCCGCGGCTCGTCCGCGGACACCGTCAGCGATTTCCGACGTGGCTCGGATCACATCGACCTGCGCCTCATCGATGCCGATGTGTCCCGCGGCGGGGATCAGGCCTTCACCTTCATCGGCAGCCTCGGGTTCCGCGGCAAGGCCGGTGAGCTCCGCTTCGCCGACAATGCGGTATCGGGCGACGTCAACGGCGACAAGACGGCCGATTTCACGATCCATGTCCTGGGGCTCACGAGCCTCTCTAAGGGCGACTTCTACCTCTAGGCCCGGCCGCTCGGCCGCGGCTCGACCTACGGCAGCCCTCCCCTGAAGAGAGGCGCAGGGGCTGAGGGCCTTCCGCGGTACGACCAATGACCGATGGAATTCTTTTTTAACCATCTGGACAGTTCGGAAGCTTGAGCGTAATTCCCTTGCGGAAGTATCCGGCTTTCGAGTGGACGCGATGGACCGCCCGCACAAACACCATCCAGCCAATGACGCCTTGGCCTACCTGATGAACCTGATCGGCCTTGCCTTCAGCTTCAGCTGCCTCTGGATCGTCGCCTCGGCCGCCAAGATGTGAAGCGGCTTGGTTCCGCTCAGCGAGAGCGGAATTCCCTGGCGGCATCGGCGGCCTGATAGCTCCAGTAGGTGAGCTGAGCCGCCACCCGGCCCAGAATGCCGCCGTTCCATAACAGGCCGAAGGGTTCGAAGAGGCGATAGCGGTCGCTCTCTCCCGCAATCCCCTCCGCAATCACCGTGCCGCCGATGGCGGTGGTATTCATGCCGTGGCCGCCAAAGGCCGTGCAATACCACACGCCCGGCTTCCACTGTCCGATCTGGGGCATCAGGTGCCGGGCGTAGGCCATGAGCCCCGACCAGGCAGCCTCCACCTTCAGGTCGGCCAGCTGCGGATAGGTCGCCACCATCTCCCGCCTCAGGAGAGCCGCGATGTCCCGCGGATCGGTGGTGCGCGTGGTGATGCGGCCGCCCCAGAGAATGCGGCTGCCGCCGTCGACGAGGCGATAATAGTCCCCGGCCCGGCGGTCGTCGAGGATCGCAGCCCGGGTGCGGATGGCGCTCTGGACCAGCTCCGGGGCCTGCTCCGTCAGAAGCACGTAGGTGGCGATCGGCAGGAAGGCGCGCCGCAGGGCCGGCAGCACCGCACCGGTATAGCCTCCCGTGGCGAACACGACGTGCCCGGCCCGAACCTCCGCATCCTTCGTCCTGACGATCTTGTGCGGCGTATCCAGGTCGGCCGAGATCACCGCGGAGTTCTCATGGATCGCAGCGCCGAGGCGCGCGGCCTCGCGGGCCAGAGCGCGCCCATAGTTCAGCGGGTGGAAGTGGAACGCGTCCTCGTCGAGGATGGCCTCATGGTATTTCGGTGACACGAACAGGCTCCGCACCTCGTCCCGCGACAGGTAGCGCAGCTTCAGTCCGAAGTTGCGCTGCTGGCTCTCGCAGGAAGCCTGCAGGGCGTCGCGGGAGTCGTAGCGCAGCGCCTTGGCGATGCCGGGAACGAGCCCCGCATCCGTGATGCCAAGCTCCTGGATGGCGCGGCGGACGATCTCGACGCCCTCCATCGACAGGCGGAACAGCGCCTTGGCCCGATCCTCGCCGACGCGGCGCGCGATGGACGAGAACCCCGTCGCGTAGCCTGCCGAGACGAAGCCGCCGTTGCGCCCGGAGGCGCCCCACCCGATGCGTTGCGCCTCGAGGAGCACCACCTTGCGCCCGCTGCGGGCGAGCTTCAGCGCCGCCGTGAGGCCTGCGAGCCCGCCGCCGACGATGCAGACATCCGCCTCGATCCGGCCCGTCGCGGCAGGATAGGTTTCCGGCGTGGCGAGGGTGCGGCTGTAGTAGGTGTCGATGTAGGCGGGCGCCGTCATGCGGGAACTAAAGCGCGATCTCGGTGGCCGCGAGGAAGATCTGCACGAGCCTCTCGCAGCCCTCGCGATCCTCGTCGTCAAAGCGGTTCGGACTGGGGCTGTCGAGGTCAAGAACGCCCAGGACCTGCCCGTCCCGGATGAGGGGCACGACGAGTTCGGAGCGCGAGGCGCTGTCGCAGGCGATGTGGCCCGGGAAGGCGTGAACGTCCGGTACCACGATGGATTCCCGGCGCTCCACCGCCGTGCCGCAGACGCCGCGCCCGACGGCAATGCGCACGCAGGCCGTCTTGCCCTGGAAGGGGCCGAGCACGAGCTCTCCCCCACGCATGAAGTAGAACCCGGCCCAGTTCAGGTCGGGCAGGAACTGAAAGATCAGCGCGGACATGTTGGCCGCGTTGGCGACCATGTCCCGCTCGCCCTCCAGAAGCCCGGTGAGCTGCTGGGCGAGCGAGGCATAGAAGTCCCGCTTGTTGTCGGAAAGGGGAATGTCTTTGACTTCGAACATGCAGTTCTCCTTATGAGTCCGGGCGCTCCCTGTCCAGAATTGCCTATTCCGCCGCCATGTCGGGCCGGTGATCCCTGGCGAAGTCGAGACCCTGATGGTCGCAGAGGCGCCGGTAGAGCCCGCCCCTGCGGTAGAGGCTGTTGTGGTCCCCCTCCTCCACGATCCGCCCCCTGTCGAAGACGAGGATGCGGTCGAGGGCGCGCACGGTCGAGAGGCGGTGGGCGATCACGATGGAGGTGCGCCCCACCATGAGCCGCTCCATGGCCTGCTGAATCAGCACCTCCGATTCCGAGTCGAGCGCCGAGGTCGCCTCGTCGAGGATCAGGATGGGCGCATCGGCGAGGAACGCACGGGCGATGGCCACGCGCTGGCGCTCGCCGCCGGAGAGCTTCACGCCGCGCTCGCCCACGAGGGTGGAATAGCCCTTCGGGAGGCTCATGATGAAGTCGTGGGCATTGGCGAGCCGCGCTGCGCGCTCGATCTCCGCCAGGCCGGCGCCGGGCCGTCCGTAGGCGATGTTTTCGGCGAGCGTGCGGTGGAACAGGATCGGCTCCTGCTGCACGATGGCGATCTGCGACCGCAGGGAGGCCTGCTGTGCCGTAGCGATGTTCTGGCCGTCGATACGGATCTTGCCGCCCGTCACGTCGTAGAGCCGCTGGATCAGCTTGACGAGGGTCGTCTTGCCCGAGCCCGACGGCCCCACGAGGCCCACGCGCTCGCCGGCACGCACCGTCAGCGACAGGTTCCGGTAGAGCGGCGTGTCATGGCCGGCATAGTGGAACGTGACGCGGTCGAAGGCGACCTCGCCCCGTGCGATGCGGATCGGCCGCGCACCCGGACGATCGGGAACGCCGACGGTCTCCCTATGGATACCGATGAGCTCCTCCATGTCGTTCACGGAGCGGCGCAGGTTGTTGATGTGCATGCCCACGTCGCGCAAGTAGCCGTGGATCACGAAGTAGGTCGTGAGCACATAGGCGATATCCCCCGGCGTTGCGCGATTCTCCCACCACAGCCAGATCGCCGTGCCGATGATGGCCGCACGGATGCCGAGCAGCGCGACGAACTGCACCGTGCCGCTGTTGGTGCCGCGCTGCCAGAGACGGCTCGTGCGCTTCCGCCACTTGTTCAGCACCCAGGTGAGGCGCGAATCCTCCCGCGCCTCGGCCCCAAAGGCCTTCACCACCGGGTTGCAGCTCAAGGCGTCTGCCAGCGTGCCGCCGACACGCGTGTCCCAGGCGTTGGCGAGCCGCGCCGCGGGCGCGACATAGAGGGTGGAAAGCAGCGCCGTCATCAGGATGTAACCTAAGGCGCTCGCACCGATGACGAGCCCCATCACCGGCCAGCGCAGCCCCAGGACGATCATCGAGCCCGCAAGCACCGTGAGCGAGGGCAGGAGCGCGAGCAGCAGCGTGTCGTGCATCAGGTCGAGCGCCCACATGCCGCGCGTGATCTTGCGCACGGTGGAGCCGGCGAAGGAATTGGCGTGCCAGTCGGTCGAGAAGCGCTGCACGCGCGCAAACGCATCCTGCGCGACGCGTCCCATCACGCGGAGCGTCAGCTCCACGATGCCGTAGAACGCAAGATGGCGCATGACGATCATGAGGAGGCCGAGACCCGTCATGAAGGCGAAGGCGATCAGCGCCGCATGCAGGGCGCCGTCACGATCGTTGCTGCCCATGGCGATGGCATCGACGAGCCTGCCGGCGAAGACCGGCATGAACACGTCGGCGAGCGTCGAGACCATCATGGTGACGACGATCAGCGCCACGTAGCGCGGCTCGCTCCGCCAATGGCGGAACGTGAATCTCAACACGTCGCGGGTCGCGTCCCCGCTCTTCGTCTTCTGGTTCATGGAAGCACGCAGGCGGCGCCCGAGGCGCGCACCTCTCCCGAATATGGAGGAGCGATAGGGATCGGCGGATCAGCCCGTCCGGGGTCGCTCGAAGGTCAAGGATATGGAAAGCTCAGTCAGGGTTGCCGGGCCTTGGAGCCCCGCCTGGTCCAGCCTAGGATTTCGGGCGGGACGCGGGAGGAACGTTCAGCAAGCACACAAAAGCCATGCAGTCCTCCCTCTCTTGGAAATGAAACCTAGGCGCAAAGTAGTGCAGTTCGTTCAACTTGGCAACCGCACTTTTGTTTCAATTCGCTCCGAAGAATTCATACGACTTCGAGAGGGCGATGCGGCTGGGGCGGCAGTTCCACGCGAATTTCGTCACCGGGCCTCACATCGCCGCCTTCGAGGACGATGCCCATCACGCCGGACTTGCGGATGAGGTTGCCCTGCGCATCCTTGCCCAGCACCGCCTTCATGAGCCCTTTCTGGAAGCGGTCGATCTGGACGCAGGGATTGCGCAGCCCGGTCAGCTCCACGACGGCGCTCCCGCCGAGGAGCAGGCGCGTGCCGGCGGGCAGATTCAGGAGATCGATGCCGCGCGTGGTGACGTTCTCGCCCATCTCGCCGGCGGAGACGGCAAAGCCTTTGGTTTCGAGCTCGTCGAAGAGCTCCGCATGGATGAGGTGGACCTGGCGCAGGTTCGGCTGGCTCGGATCCTTGGCGACTCGCGAACGATGCTTGACCGTTGTGCCGGCATGGGCATCGCCCTCGATGCCGAGGCCCTTCAGGAGGCGGATGGAGGTTCTGGTAGGCTTGCCGAAGCTGTGGCTGGAGCTGCTGCTCACGGCCAGAACGATTGCATTCATGACAAGGCCCACTCTCTTCTGCGTGTTCCTGCCTTGTAGCGTCAGAGAACCGTGAGATCCACCGTCTCGAAGCCGCGCTCGGCCAATCGCTGGGCGAGGACGCGACGGTGGCAATTGGCAGGGTCGCGCTCGAAGCACAGGAGGCAGACCGGCTGGGTTTCGGCCAATGCCTCCAAGTCGCGGAACGCAGCTTGAGCCGGCTCGGTTGCGAGAACCTCGTCGCAGTAGATCCGCCGCATGAGGGCGCCGTCCCCGGCGCGGGCGGCCTGGCGCCCCTCCTTGGGCGTGCCGAGCTGGATGAAATGCCGGTAGCCGATGCCTTGGCTTTCCAGCGCATCGCGCAGGGCGGATTTCGAGAACCCGCGCTTGCGCGAGAGCGCGACGGCGCGCACATCCGCGAGCGTCGCGACGCCTGCATCCTTCAAGGTGGCGAGGAAGCGGCCCACGTCCGCCCCCTCGTATCCGATCGTGAAAACCTGCGGTTTGGCCATGCCTTACGCTACATGGACGGCATCGGACGCTGCGGAGCCTCCGGCTGGGTGTAAGGCCGCATGGCCTCGGGCGCGCGGAAATCTCTCGGCACCTCGAAATCCCGCGCCGCGCCATGGGACTGCTCGATGCCCTTGGGGTAGCCGGTACGGTCCGAGTAGTCCTGCATCGGCGGCAGCGGATGCGGGCTCTCGCGGCTGAGCGTCTGGGCGCAATAGACGTCGAGGGCCGTCACACCGGCGACCGCCGCCATGGCGATGCCCACATTGGTCTTCTTCGGGTTATTGCCCTCGAGCGCCGTCGCCAGCGTTGCCAGGTCGAGCCCGTCGCCCGCCACGCGGCCCCAGATCCAGGGCGTCGGATCCTTCGAGGCGAGAATGCCGATGCCGGTGGCGATCTCGCGCACGCCGTAGCCTGCGATCAGCCCCTCCTGCCCCTTCATCCCGAGCGCCCGCGCCAAGGCGCGCGGCGCGGCGATCTCGGCGATGCCGAGAGCAATCGAGAACAGACCGAGGCCGCGGGCCAGGGTGTCGGTGGCCGTGTCGGCATGACCGCGGCGGCGCGTTCTTTCGGTTTCGTAGCGCATGATGGCTCCTCTTTAGGGCTTGAGGACGACCTTGATGCAGCCGTCCTGCTTGTCACGGAAGACCTTGTACATCTCGGGCCCCTGATCGAGGGGCACCGTGTGGGTGATGACGAAGGACGGATCGATCTGTCCCTCCTCGATGCGGCGCAGGAGGTCGTCGGTCCAGCGGTTCACGTGCGTCTGGCCCGTGCGGATGGTGAGGCCCTTGTTCATGATCGCGCCGAAGGGGATCTTGTCGAGCAGGCCGCCGTAGACGCCCGGGATCGAGAGCGTCCCGGCCGGGCGGCAGACATAGGCCATCTCGCGCAGCACGTGCGGCCGGTCCGTCTCCATCATGGCGGCCTGCTTGACTCGGTCGTACATGGCGTCGACCGTGCCGGCGGCGTGCGCCTCCATGCCGACTGCATCGATGCACTTCTCCGGCCCCTTGCCGTTGGTGAGCTCGTTCAGGCGCTCGATCACGCTCTCCTCGTCGAAGTTGATCGTGATCGCGCCGCCGGCGCGTGCCATGTCCAGGCGCTCGGGGACCCGGTCGATGGCGATGACCTGCTTGGCGCCGAGCAGGACTGCACTGCGGATCGCCATCTGTCCGACGGGGCCCGCACCCCAGATCGCCACCGTGTCGGTCGGCTCGATGTCGCACTGCACCGCCGCCTGCCAGCCGGTGGGGAAGATATCTCCGAGAAACAGCACTTGCTCGTCAGTGAGCCCATTCGGGATCTTCACATGAGTCTTGTCAGCGAAGGGAACACGGACATATTCGGCTTGGCCGCCCGGATAGCCGCCGGTCAGATGTGTATAGCCGAAAAGGCCGGCCGTGGTGTGCCCGAAGGCCTTGGCGGCGATATGGCCATTGCGGTTCGTCCGCTCGCAGACCGAGAAATTGCCGCGTTTGCACTGATCGCACTCGCCGCAGATGATGGTGAAGGGCACGACCACACGGTCACCGACTTTCAAAGCTCCCTTTGCCTCGGCTCCAACATCAACCACCTCGCCCATGAATTCGTGGCCCATGATGTCGCCCGACTTCATGCCCGGCATGAAATGGTCGTAGAGGTGAAGATCCGAGCCGCAGATGGCGCAGCTCGTCACCTTGACGATCGCATCGCGGGGATGCTCGATCTGGGGGTCGGGAACCGAATCGCAGCGGATGTCGGTGGTGCCGTGCCAAACAAGCGCCTTCATCGAAGCCTCCCTCACATGCCAGGAAAATAGCCGAGCTTCGCCGCTCGACCTCTTTCGTCATGGGTAAGACTTCTTCGGGAGCTTTGCGTTCCCTGGGCCGCCTCAGAAACTGCTGCCTACCTCCTCCGCGTCGCGGGATCAGACATGCTGGGGCAGGGAGCGGATGAGATCGGCGAGCGCCGGTTCCAGCACCTGGTGGGCCGCCTCCTCCACATCGAACCACTGCGCCCTGCGCTGCCCCTTCTCCCGCCAGGACTTGAGCTGCTTGGACACCTCGAGCGGATAGACATTGACGCGGCACAGGTCGAAATGCGCCGATCGGCGCTTCCAGTAATCGTAGGAGCCGAGGGGCTTGTCCTTGATCTCGCCCTTGACGCCGGCCTCCTCCTCGGCCTCCTGCGCCGCCGCCTTGTGGGGCTTCTTGCCCTTCATGGGCCATCCCTTGGGGATCAGCCAGCGCTTCGTCTCCCGCGACGTGACGAGCAGCACCTCGACCCTTCCATCCCTGATCCGGAAGGGAAGCGCCGCGACCTGGCTGAGTTCTTCTTTTTCGGTCTGTGCCATTCGACGAGAGTAGGATTCCTGCTGGGTTAGTATGTAACGTAGATGATTTGAGCCGGCTAAGAAAGAGTTTATTGTAGGCTATGAAGTTGTTGTGGAGGCTCGCCTCCTCATACGATTCTCCATCCTCTCAAAACTCCGTGACCGCCTCATAACAACGAAGCTCCGCCTTTTGATCCCGAAGGACGACCGCGCACCATGACGACCGACAGCCTGGACATGAGATTTGCCGCCGCCTGCGCCATCGCGCGGGAGGCCGGCGTGCTGGCGCGCAAGCGCTTCCTGGAGCGCCCGCGATCCCAAAGGCCGGACTTCAAGGGGCCGCAGGACTTCCTGACCGCGACCGATGCGGAGGTGGAGGAGCTGATCCGCAACCGCCTGAGCGGCCTGTTTCCGGAGGATTCCTTCTTCGGCGAGGAGGGCGGCGGCTCGTTCGAGCGCGACGTGTGGGTGGTGGATCCCATCGACGGCACGGCGAACTTCGCCCGCGGCATCCCGCATTTCGCCATCTCCATCGCCTTCGTGCGCGACAACCGGGTCGAGATCGGCGTGATCTACGACGTGATGCATGCGGAGCTCTACACCGCCCAGCGCGGACGCGGCGCCATCCTCAACGGCGAGCCGATCCGGGTGAGCGGCCTTGCCGCCATGAACCAGGCCACCGTGGAGGCCGGCTGGTCGCCGCGCCTGCCGCCCGAGCCGTACATCGCCGTGGTCGACAGGCTGAAGACCGGGGGCGCCAACGTGCGCCGGGCAGGCTCCGGCACCCTAGGCCTGGCCTATGTCGCCGACGGGCGCATCGACGCCTATTGCGAGCTCCATATCAATTCCTGGGATGCCCTGGCGGGCCTGCTGATCATCGAGGAGGCGGGCGGCTGGACCAACAACTTCCTGGCCAAGGACGGCTTGCGCAACGGCAACCCCGTCCTGGCCTGCACCCCTGAGCTGGCGGACGCCCTCATGCAGGCGACAGGGATCGCCAAGGAGCCGTGAGGCCGGCATCTCATTCCAAAGATTCGGCTTTGGACGACCGGCAAGGCACTTGACCCGCCGCCGCATTGGGGGGAGCTTAGCCGGCCAAGAAACGATAACAAGCATACCAAACGGGAGGATAAAGATGAGCCTGAAGAAATCCTTTGCTGCAGCCACCGCCATGGCGGGCGCCATCACGGCCCTGTCGTTCATGGCCGCCGGATCGGCCCGGGCCCAGGGCGCGCTGGTCATGTATTGCGGCGTGCAGGAGGAGTGGTGCCGCGCGATGACCACCGCCTTCGAGCGGGAGACCGGGATCAAGGTTTCTATGACCCGCAAGAGCTCCGGCGAGATCTATGCGCAGGTCAAGGCCGAGTCCCAGAACCCCCGCGCCGACATATGGTGGGGCGGCACCGGCGACCCGCACATGCAGGCAGCCGAAGAGGGCCTGACCGAGGAATACAAGTCGCCGAAGATGAGCGAGCTGCAGGATTGGGCCGTGCGCCAGTGGGAGCAGTCCAAGAACCGCACCGTCGGCATCTACTCGGGCGCGCTCGGCTTCGGCTACAACACCGATCTCGTCCAGTCCAAGAAGATCCCCGAGCCGAAGTGCTGGGCGGATCTGCTCAAGCCTGAATTGAAGGACGAGGTGCAGGTCGCCGATCCGAACTCCTCCGGCACGGCCTATACGCTTCTCGCCACCATCGTGCAGATCATGGGCGAGGACAAGGGCTTCGAGTACCTCAAGGCCCTGCACAAGAACGTCAACCAGTACACCAAATCGGGCGCGGCGCCCGCCAAGGCGGTGGCGCTGGGCGAGACCACGGCCGGCATCACCTTCATGCACGACATGGTGACGATGGTGGTCGACAAGGCTCCTGTGAAGGTCGTGGCGCCCTGCGAAGGCACGGGTTACGAGATCGGCTCCATGTCGATCATCAAGGGCGCCAAGAACATGGACAGCGCCAAGAAGTTCTACGACTGGGCGCTCACGGCCGATGCGCAGAAGCTCGGCGCCGACGCCAAGTCCTACCAGGTGCCGTCGAACAAGAACACGCCGGTTCCGCCCCAGGCTCCGAAGCTCACCGACATCAAGCTGATCAACTTCGACTTCGCAAAGTACGGCTCCTCCGCCGAGCGCAAGCGCCTCCTGTCCAAGTGGGACAACGAGGTGAAGAACCTGCCGAAATAGTCGGCCCGAGCATGCTCCAGCGAGGCGATCGGCCTCGCCGGAGCTTTTTCTTTCAACGCGGTGGGATGGTCGACCCCTTTTGTCGGCCGTGCGCGGGAGCCGAAACATGTCACGGGCAACCCTTGGCTGGATCGTTCTGGGCTGGGTCGGCTTCGCCCTCCTTCCCTGGTACGGCTTCAACGGCGCCGCCTCGTCCGTCTCCGATTACTTCGTGAGCGGATCGGCCCTGGTGCATGGCCTGCGCGGCGCCTGGTGGCTTCTGCCCATCCTCGTGCCGCTCGGCATGGCCCTGGTGCCCGTTCTGCGCGCCGGCGAGGCAACGAAGGGCCGATGGCTCGTCGCAGCGGGGCTTTCCGGCCTGGCACTCATCATTCTCCAGGGCTTTGCCATCGGCCTCAACGGCTGGACCCTCGACATCCTCCGGAGCGCCTTCGGCGAGCCGGGGCCGCGGCAGGCCGGCATGGGCTATGGGGCCGCCCTGACCTCGACCGCCTTCCTGATCGTTCTCTGCCACGGCCTTGCCGCCCGCGGATGGTGCCGCGGCGATGCCTTCGTCACCTCCTCCATCGGCGTCGTGATCGCCTTGATCACCGTCTTCGTCTTCTTTCCTGTCACGACCATTCTCGCGAGTGCATTCGCCGACAACAACGGCAACTTCGCACCCGCAGAGTTCGTCGCGAAGTTCCTCGACAAGTCGATCTGGGGGCTCGACTGCCTGTCGAGCAACCTGCGCTGCGGCGTAGCCTGGAACACCCTCTTCCTCGGCCTGCTCGTGGGCGTCGGCACCACGGCCTTGGGCCTTGCCTTCGCGCTGATCGCGACCCGCACGGGCTTTCGCTACAAGAAGCTCCTGCGCGTGATGAGCGTGCTGCCCATCATCACGCCGCCTTTCGTGATCGGCCTCGCCCTGATCCTGCTCTTCGGCCGTTCCGGCGCCCTCTCCGCCGTGCTGTGGGACTGGTTCGGCATCCCGCGCTCGCGCTGGATCTACGGCCTGCCCGGCGTGCTCATCGCCCAGCTCCTCGCCTTCACGCCCATCGCCTTCCTCGTGCTCATCGGCGTCGTGCAGGGCATCAGCCCGACCCTGGAGGAGGCCTCGCAGACCCTGCGCGCCAAGAGCTGGACGACATTCTGGACCGTGACGCTGCCGCTCATGCGCCCGGGCCTCGCCAACGCCTTCCTCCTCGGCTTCGTGGAGAGCCTCGCCGATTTCGGCAATCCCCTGGTTCTCGGCGGCAATTACGAGGTGCTCTCCACCAAGATCTTCTTTGCGGTGGTGGGCGCACAGCAGGATCAGGGCCGCGCCGCGGTTCTCTCCATCATCCTGCTCGCCTTCACCCTCGGCGCCTTCTGGCTGCAGCATGCCTGGCTCGGCAAGAAGGTCTACACCACGGTGACCGGCAAGGGCGACTCAGGCATTCCGCTGCCGCTGCCGCGGCGGGTGGCGCTGGCCTCCTACCTGACGGCGATCCCCTGGGCCATGTTCACGGTCGTCATCTACGTCATGATCGGGGTCGGCGCCTTCGTGCGCTCGATGGGGCGCGACTACACGCCGACCCTCGAGCATTTCCTCACCGCGTTCCGCATCGAGCGCTCCGGTTCGGGGCTGTACTTCTCGGGCTCCGCCTGGGATTCCTTCTTCGCCACGGTGAAGGTCGCGGCGCTCTCGGCCCCGCTCACCGCCGCCATCGGGCTGCTGACGGCCTATCTCCTCACCCGGCAGCGTTTTTCCGGCCAGCGCTCCTTCGAGTTCGGCACCCTGCTCAGCTTCGCCATTCCCGGCACCGTCGTCGGCGTGTCCTACATCCTCGCCTTCAACGTGCCGCCCATCGAGATCACCGGCACGGGCTTCATCCTCGTGATGTGCTTCGTGTTCCGCAACATGCCGGTGGGCGTGCGCTCGGGCATCGCCACCTTGAGCCAGATCGACAAGAGCCTGGACGAGGCCTCCCTGACTCTCGGCGCGCGCTCGGCCACCACCATGCGCCGCGTGGTGCTGCCGCTGCTCAGGCCGGCCATCGTCGCTTCCCTCGTCTATTCCTTCGTGCGCGCCATGACGGCCGTGAGCGCCGTGATCTTCCTCGTCACCGCCGAGTACAACATGGCGACGACCTACATCGTCGGCCGCGTCGAGGCGGGCGAGTTCGGCCTTGCCATCGCGTATTCCACCGTGCTCATCGTCGTCATGCTGCTCGCCATCGTGGCGATCCAGCTCGCCGTCGGCGAGCGGCGCCTCGGGCGCCGCAGCGCGAGCACCGCTCCCTCTCCCGTTGCCGTCCAGGCGGTTCCATGAACACGATGCCCTCCGTCTCCTCCCTCTCCCGCCCCATGGCCGCCAGGAAGCAGGCCGCGTCCGTTGAATTCCGCAACGTGACGAAGCGCTACGGCAACGTCACGGCGGTGGACAGCGTCTCCTTCACGATCGAGCCCGGCCGGCTCGTGACCCTGCTCGGCCCTTCCGGCTGCGGCAAGACCACGACGCTTCGCATGATCGCAGGCCTCGAGATGGCGAGCGAAGGCCAGATCCTGATCGGCGGGCGCGACGTGACGAACCTGTCCGCCGCCGACAGGGACGTGAGCATGGTGTTCCAGTCCTACGCCCTCTTCCCGCACATGTCCGTGCTGGAGAACGTAGCCTACGGCCCTTCCGTCCAGGGCGTACCGAAGAAGGACGCCTATGCGATGGCGATGGAGAAGCTCGAGCTCATCGGCCTGAAAGGGCTGGAGAAGCGGGCGCCTTCGGAGCTCTCCGGCGGTCAGCAGCAGCGCGTGGCGGTGGCCCGCGCCCTCGTGCTCGAACCGCAGGTCCTGCTCTTCGACGAGCCGCTCTCCAATCTGGACGCCAAGCTGCGGCGGCGGGTGCGCGAGGACATCCGCGAATTGCAGCAGAGCCTCAACCTCACGGTCGCCTATGTCACCCATGACCAGGAGGAGGCGCTTGCCGTCTCCGACCATATCATCGTGATGTCGAATGCGCGCATCGCCCAGACGGGCACCCCGCGCGAGCTCTACGAGGAGCCGGCCAACCTGTTCGTGGCCGACTTCATCGGCGACGCCAACATCATTGCGGGCGATCTCGTGAGCGTCGCCGGCGCCATGGGTCAGGTACGGATCGGTTCCCTCGGCCTCGAGCTCCCCCACCGGGGCGTCGGCCAGGGTGCCGTGAAGCTCGCCGTCCGGCCCGACGCCATCCTGCTCGACGAGACCGTCCGAACCGGCGCGCTCGCCGGTTCGGTTCGCAAGGCTTCCTACCTCGGCACCCAGGTGGAATACGACGTGGAGAGCCCCATCGGGAGCCTGTTCGTGGTGCAGCACGGGCGCAAGGAGCCGATTGCGCCGGGCACCCCCGTGTCGATCTCCTTTGCCCCGCAGCGGGGCGTCGCGATCATTCCGGATGCCTGACCCTAGATCACGCCCTCGTCCGGAATGTTGAGGATGGTGCCGCAGGCCTTGCAGTGAACCGCGTCCCGGTCATGGCGCTGAAGGGCGCAGACCGGGCAAGGATACTTGACCTTGTTCGGCCTGAGGAGAACCTGCACCAGACGCAGGAACAGCGTCACGCCGAAGATCATGATGACGACCGAAATCAGGTGTCCCAGGGTTCCCGTCAGCGTGATGTCGCCGAAGCCCGTCGTGGTCAGCGCCGCCATGGTGAAGTAGAGCGCATCCACATAGTTGTTGATCTTGTCGTTGGCCCTGTGCTGCGTCTCATAGACAAAGCCGGTCATGATGAAGATGAAGACACCCAGGTTGACGGAGGCGATGATCAGCTCCTCGTTGCGGCGGAAGAAGACGCTGTCGGCACGCAGGCGCGCGAGCAGCTGATAGGTGCGCAGGAGCCGCACCGTCCGCAGGATGCGCAGGAAGCCGATTCCCTCGCCCACGATGGGAGCGAGGAACGACACGATGGCCGCCACATCGGCCAGGGTTGTCGGGTGCAGGAAATCCTTCCATCGGTTCTGGCTGATCGCCAGGCGTGCCGAGAAGTCGGCCAGTACGAAGAGGCCGATCACCACATCGGCGATCTGGACCGCGGGAGAATGAGGCAGGAAGGACGAAGCGACGATGAAGGCGACCGTGGTGATGTCGAACACCAGCAGGGCATAGCGGAAGCGGTGCGCCTCCGGGGTGTCCCCTTCGTAGAGCAGCCTGAGCTTGTCGATCAGCCGCATCGGGGCCGCTCGTGCGTTGACGGAAGACCGGGAACCATGGGCAAGGTCACACGAAACAGTTTATCGATGCCTTGAATATCTATAGAGCAGGGATGCAATTCCAACGGGGTGCCTTTTGAGGTGCAGCACGCTATCACCCCTCACGCCCTAGAATTCCAAGAGACGGACGATGCTGAAAGCCTTGATCTTCGACATGGATGGAACCCTGGTCCACAGCGATCCGGTCCACCTCAAAGCTTTCGCGGAGACCCTGGGTCCCGAAGGCATCGTGATCGACGAGCACCTGTATCGCACCTCGATCATCGGCCATACCAACGAGTCGATCTTCGCCACCCTCCTGCCCCACCTGCCGGTCGAGCAGCACGAGGCCTACGCGGAGCGCAAGGAGGCCGCCTTCCGGCGTCTGGCGCTCGAGCTCAAGCCCCTGGAGGGCCTTCTGGACCTGTTCGCCTGGGCCGAGGCCCGAGGCATCAGGCTGGCCCTCGTCACCAATGCTCCGCTCCTGAACGCGACCCATATCCTCGACATCCTGGGCATCACCGACCGGTTCGAGGTCAAGATCACCATCGATCAGGTTGCCCGCGGCAAGCCCGATCCCCTGCCCTACCTCACGGCCCTGGAGCGGCTCGGCATTCGGGCGGAGGAGGCCATCGCCTTCGAAGATTCCCCCTCCGGGATGAGAGCCGCCAAGGCTGCGGGACTGGTGTCCTTCGGCGTTCTGACGGGTCTTAGCGCGACCGAGCTCACCAAGCACGGAGCCGACGGCACCATCGGGACCTTCCGCGACCGGGCGCTCTGGGAAGTGCTGGAGCGCAGGATCGCAGCCTGAGGCCTCGGCTCAGGCCGCGTCGGACCGCTCCCGTTCGAAATCGCTCACGCCCGCCTCGTCGAACCGCCGCCGGGCGGCCAGGATCTCGTCCCGGTTCTGGATCGCCCAGTCCCCCAGCGCCCGCACAGTCTTGAGCAGGGAGCAACCCAGGTCTGTGAGCTGGTAATCCACCCGGGGCGGAATGGTCGGGTAGACGGTGCGCGTGACGAGCCCGTCACGCTCCAATCCGCGCAGCGTCAGGGTCAGCATCCGCTGGGAGATCCCGGTCACGAGGCGGCGCAACTCGTTGAATCTCTTAGGTCCTTCGCCCAGCTGAACCACGACCTGAACGCTCCACTTGTCGCCGACCCGCGACAGGATTTCCGTCACGGTCCGGCAGTCGGTGGGCACATGGATGTGACTGGGTGACATGAAAGTGCCTCCTTGCGGAATGCTTCTGAAGTTACTTAATGGTCCTTGGTAACAAAAGGGAACTTAATTGTTCCCAGTTTCGATTGCAAACCAAGGAAAACCCATGAAGCCCAAGCTTCACATCATCGTCGCCAGCACACGCCCCGGCCGGGTCGGCCCCAGCGTCGCCCAATGGTTCAGCGAGTATGCAGCCGAGCATGGCAAGTTCGAGCCGGTCCTGGTCGATCTGGCCGAGTTCAACCTGCCGGTCTTCGACGAGCCCGAGCATCCGATAAAGCAGAGCTACCACCATGCCCACACCAAGGCATGGGCGAAGAGCGTGTCCGCGGCCGATGCCTTCGTGTTCGTGACGCCCGAATACAACTACGCTCCGCCGCCGGCCCTCGTGAACGCGCTGACCTACCTGTCGCGCGAATGGAACTACGCGCCTGCCGGCTTCGTGAGCTATGGCGGCATCTCGGGCGGCCTGCGCTCGGTCCAGGTGGCCAAGCAGATCGTCACGACCTTGAAGATGATGCCGATCCCGGAAGGCGTGCCCATGCCGATGGTGTTCCAGAACCTGGACGAGAACGGCAAGCTCAATGCTCCCGAGATCTACAGGACCTCGGCCGCAACCATGCTCGACGAGCTTGCCCGCTGGACGGAGGCGCTCAGGCCGCTCCGGGCGGAGCGCAAGGCTCCCCTGAAGGCGGCGGCTTAAGCGACGAAAGCGCCGTCTGGACAAAAGGCGCCGCCGGAACACCTGGCGGCGCCTTTTCGTCCGCTCCGAGCGATCAGGGAAGGCCGGGCTTGCGAAGCTTGAAAACGCTGTTCCCGCGGCCCAGGATACGACCGATCTCGCGAAGGGAACGACATGACACCGGACGACGTTCGCCGTCTTGCCCTCGCTCTGCCGGAAACGAGCGAGAGCGCTCACATGGATCGCCCGGACTTTCGCGTGCGGAGCAAGATCTTCGCGACGCTCCATCTGGGCGAGCATCGTGCCGTCGTGAAGCTCACCCCTGAAGATCAGCAGATCCGTGTCGAGGCCGAGCCGCTTGTCTTTGCTCCCGTACCGGGCAAGTGGGGCCTTCAGGGCTGGACGAATGTCAATCTGACGCTCACCGACGAGGTGACGCTGCAAAGCGCCCTGTTCGCTGCCTGGAGCACTGTGGCGCCCAAAAGCCTTGTCATGCGGGCGGCTGGCTCCGCGCCAGCCGCCTCGACAGGCCGGGATCGGGCCTAGACTCGTCCGGCCAGGGCATCCTCGAACAGCTTTCGCGCGCTTTCCTTGGTGATCGGCACCGGATTGCCGCCGGCTGTGGGGTCGTTCGGCGCCATCTCCGACATCTCGTCGAAGCGGGCGCTGTCCACTTTAAGGCCCTCCAGCGTATGCGGCACGCCGAGGTCCCTGCGCAGCTGCAGCACCCAGTCGAGGAAAGCCTGGAACGAGGGCTCAAGGCCGATATAGGCGGCGAGCCGCGCGATCCGCTCCTCGATGGCCTTGCGGTTATAGACCAGCACGTAGGGCATGAAGACCGCATTGGTCAGGCCGTGATGGGTGTCGTAGAGCGCGCCGGTCGGGTGCGACAGGGCGTGAATGGCGCCAAGCCCCTTCTGGAAGGCGGTGGCTCCCATGGCGGCGGCCGACATCATCTGCGCCCGGGCCTCGATGTCCTTGCCGTCCTTGTAGGCGCGCGGCAGGTACTCCTTCACGAGGCGGATGCCTTCGACCGCGATGCCGTCGGCAAGAGGGTGATAGCCCGGCGCGCAATAGGCCTCGATGCAGTGCGCGAGCGCGTCGAGACCGGTGCCCGCCGTGATGTGGGGCGGCATGCCCACCGTCAGCTCCGGATCGCAGATCACGATCTTCGGCATCATGAGGGGATGGAAGATCACCTTCTTGGTGTGCGTCGCCTCCTGGGTGATCACGCCGGCCCGGCCCACCTCCGAGCCCGTGCCGGCGGTGGTCGGCACGGCGACGATCGGCTGGATGCCTTTCGGATCGGCACGGGTCCACCAGTCGCCGATATCCTCGAAATCCCACATGGGCCGGGTCTGGCCCGCCATGAAGGCGATGACCTTGCCGGCATCGAGCGCCGAGCCGCCGCCGAAGGCGACGACGCCATCGTGCTGGCCGGCCTTCAGGGCCTCGAGCCCCTTGTAGACATTGGTCTCGACCGGGTTCGGCTTGATGTCGGAGAAGATGGCAGCCTTCAGGCCAGCGGAGATCAGCTGGTCGAGCGCCGCCTTCGTCATCGGCTGCGCAGCCAGGAACGGATCCGTCACGATGAGCGGCGCCTGCATGCCCACGGACTTGCAGGCCTCGGCGAGTTCGGAGATGCGGCCTGCGCCAAAGCGCACGGCGGTGGGGTAGTTCCAGTTGGAGCGGGGAGAGGTGGTCATGATGCTTTCGATCAGATCTGACGGAGGTGGTAGGATTTCGGACGGGTGAGGGACTCGTAGGCCAGCCGCGACAGGCTCGCGCCGCGGCCCGTATCCTTCACGCCGGTCCAGGCGAGGGCCGGGTCGAGATAGTCGCAGCGGTTCATGAACACGGTGCCGGTCTCGAGCTTCTCGCCGATGGATTCCGCCGCATCGATGTCCGAGGTCCAGATGGCGGCGGAGAGACCGTAGGGCGAGTCGTTCATGAGGCGGATCGCCTCCTCGTCGCCGCTCACCTTCATGATGCCGACGGTGGGGCCGAAGCTCTCCTCGCGCATGACGCTCATGGAGTGATCGACATCGGTGAGCACCTGCGGCGCGAGATAGGCGGTGTCGCCGGTATCCGCCGCAAAGCGCTTCGTGTCGATATGGGCCTTTGCGCCCTTGGCGACGGCTTCGGCATTGTGCTGGCGCACGAGATCGGCGAAGCGCTTGTGCGCCATCGGGCCGAGCGTCGTTGCTTCCTCCAGCGGGTTGCCCAGCACATACCTGTTCACGAGATCGACCGCACCCTCGACGAAGCGGTCGTAGTGCTTCTCGTGCACATAGATGCGCTCGATGCCGCAGCAGCATTGACCCGAGTTGAAGAAGGCGCCGTCGACGAGGTTCTCGATGGCGTGATCGAGGTCGGCGTCCTCGCGCACATAGGCCGGGTCCTTGCCGCCGAGCTCGAGGCCGAGCGAGGTGAAGGAGCCCGCCGCCGCGCGCTCGATGGAGCGTCCCCCGGAAACGGAGCCGGTGAAGTTGCAGTGATCGACGAGACCGGAGCCCAGGATCCGGCTCGTCTGGTCGTGGGAGAGATGCATGTTCTGGAACAGGCCCTTCGGCATGCCGGCCCGGTCCATGGCCATCTGGAAGCGTTCGCCGGCGAGCACCGTCTGCGAGGCATGCTTGAGGAGCACCGCGTTGCCCGCCATGAGCGCGGGGACGATGGTGTTGATGGCGGTGAGATACGGATAGTTCCAGGGCGCGATCACGAAGACGAGGCCCACCGGCTCGCGCTTGATCATGCGGCGGAAGCCCGGCTTCTCGTCATCCGCGGGGATCGGCTGCAGGCTCTTCTCGGCGATGGAGATCATGTAGCGCGCCCGCTCCTCGACGCCGCGGAACTCGCCGCCATAGCGCACCGGGCGGCCCATCATCTGGGCGATCTCGGGCACCACCTCCTGGTTCATGGCAAGCAGCGCGTCGAGGAAGGCCGAAACCTTGCCGGCGCGCTCCGCGACGGTGGCGTTGCGCCAGGCCTTCTGCGCCTCGCGGGCGGAGGCAATCGCCGCATCGATGGCGGCTTCGGACATGATGGGACGGCGGACGAGCTCGCGTCCGTCGATGGGGGAAATGCAGACGATATCGGTATCGGCCATAAGGCCGTCTCCTTCAGCAATGATCCCCTCCCCCTTGCGGGGAGGGGTAAGGGGTGGGGGTGGTGCAGCCGGGTGAGGGATCGAACCAGTCAGACGCTGTATCAGACTCAAACCTGAGCGACGACGAAGCGCTCCGACCTTTCGACCCCCACCCCCTGCTCCTCCCCGCAAGGGGAGGGAAGAATGCGCTTGGCTCTTGATGCCTTCCTGAACTCTTAAATGATCTCGAAGTAACGGGCGAGCTGCCAATCGGTGATAGCCTTGCGCGCCTCGCGTTCCTCCCATTCGCGGGTTGCGGCGTAATGGTCCACGAAGGTGTCGCCGAAGAGCTGGCGCGCGGCCTGCGAGCCCTTCAGCCGCTCGGCGGCCTCGCCGAGGGAGCGCGGCAGGGCCCGCTCCTTCGGGTGCTCGACCGCATAGGCGTTTCCTTCAATCGGCTCGCCTGGGTCGACCCGGTTCTCGATGCCCCACAGCCCCGAGCCGATGGCGGCGGCGAGCGCGATGTAGGGGTTGATGTCGGCGGCCGCCACCCGGTACTCCACGCGCTGCGACTTCTCCGAGCCCGGGATGACGCGGAGCGCCGTGGTGCGGTTCTCCACGCCCCAGGCGGAATCGGTGGGAGCCCAGAAGCCGGGGATGAGCCGGGTGTAGCTGTTCACCGTGCAGGCGACCATGGCCAGGATTTCGGGCATGAGCTTCTGCTGGCCGCCCACATACCACCGCATGATCTCCGACATGCCGTGCTTGGCCTGGGCATCGTAGAAGGCGCCCTTGCCCGTTCTCAGGTCCCGCAGGGACGAGTGCAGGTGGCCGGACTGGCCGGGCCAGTCGCGCGACCATTTGGCCATGAAGGTCGCCATCCAGCCGCGGCGCTGGGCCAGGATCTTGATGTATGTCTTGAACAGAGCCGCCTTGTCGGCCGCGTTCAGCGCGTCGTCGACGCGGATCGCGGCCTCCAGCACGCCGGGCCCGGTTTCGGTGTGCAGGCCCTCGATCTCGAAATCCATCTTCTTTCCGAGGTCGAGCAGCTCATGGTAGAAATCCGCGTGGACGCCGGAGCGCAGCACCGAGTAGCCGAAGAAGCCCGGCGTGATGTTCTTGAGGTCGCGATAGCTCTTCTCGCGCACGGAATGCGGCGTCTCCTCGAAGAGGAAGAACTCGAACTCGGCGGCGGCCGACACGGCGAAGCCCATATCCTCCGCCTTCTTGAGCACACGGCGCAGGACGCCGCGCGGGCAGGCTGCCTCCGCATAGCCCTCGAACTCGGCCAGGAAGAACGGCAGGTCGTTCTCGAAGGGAATGAGCCGCATGGATTCCGGGATCACCCGCGCCGTCGCATCGGGATAGGCCGTATGCCAGCCGGTGAGCGTGGTGTTGTCGTAGAGCTGATCGTTGGAGTCCCAGCCCAGCACCACGTCGCAGAAACCGAACCCCTTTTCGAGAGCGGACTCGAACTTGTCGCGGGCCATGTACTTGCCGCGCATGATGCCGTCCACGTCCGTGAGGCCGATCTTCACGAACGGCAGGTCGCGGCTGCGCACATATTCCATGGCATCGGCGGCATTCTTGATCTTGGGAGCGTCCATACGAAGAACCTTGTCCGGGAATGGGAGATGGGAGCGCGCCGGCGGCGCGCTCCCGTTCGTATCAGTAGGACTTGTACTCGCTCTCGCCCTTGGTGAGCGCAAACTCCTCCTCGGGCGAGAGGATCAGCTTGTGCCGCCCCACGAGCAGGAAGTAAGCCATCATCACCGCATAGTAGACCGCAACGCCGATGACGGCGGTCTGGAACACAGGGTCCGTGAGCTGGAACACCAGCGTCACGGCGGCGATGATCATGCAGATCGCCGCGCCCGCGATGCCGAAGGGGCTTTTGTAAGGGCGGTGCAGGTTCGGGAACTTCCTCTTCAGCACGATGTAGGACATGCCCTGCATGAAGTAGGCCAGCATCGCGCCCGCCACCGCCATGTTCAGGAGCGTCGCACCGATGATGGAGTTACTGGCTTCGGCTCCCATCGAGAACCAGATGATCATCATGACGGCGAGACCCGCTACGGCGCCCGCGATCAAGGCAACATGCGGCGACTTGCGCTCGCCATGAGTCACCGATAGGAAGCTCGGGAAGTAGCCCGCCCGCGACAGCGAGTAGATCTGCCGCCCGAAGGCGAAGATGATCGTGTGGAACGAGGCGATCAGGCCGACCACCGCGATCGCCGCCAGGATCTTGGCGATGTCCGTCCCGAACAGGGTGCGGAAACCGTCGAGCAGCGGCTCGCTGGACTTGCCCAGCCCCGCTGCGCCTGGCGCGATGCCTGTGTTCAGGAACAGCACGAGGAACGCCGAGGCGATAAGGGTCAGGATGCCGGCGATGATGCCCCTCGGCATGTCGGCTTGAGGATCGTGCGACTCTTCCGCTGCGAGCGGCAGCTGTTCGATGGCAAGGAACAGCCACACCGCGAAGGGCAGCGAAGCCAGGATACCAAGGGCGCCATGGGGCAGGAACGGCCCGCCGCCGTTCGGCAATTCCGCTCCGTCGGGCCCGATGTTCAAGGCCCAGCGCGAGAAGTCGAACTGGCCGGAGAACAGCACCGAGGCGTAGAAGAAGGCCAGCACCGCAAGCGCCGCCACCGTGACGCCCACCGTGACCCTGAACGAGAGCTCGACGCCGACGATGTTGAGGCCGACGAACAAGGCATAGAATAAGATCCAGTAGACGGGTTGGAAGGCCGGTGCGGTCTCGAAGATCGTGCCGAGATACGCGCTGATGAAGAAAACGATCACGGCCGGCGTCAGCACGAACTCGATGTTCTCCGCGATGCCCGTGATGTAGCCTGCCCACGGCCCCATCGAGGTGCGGGCGAAGGAATAGGCGCCGCCCGTATGCGGCAGGGCCGGCGACATCTCGGCAAGCGAGAAAGTCAGGCCCAGATACATGACGGCGATGATGATGGTAGCGAAGAACATGGAGCCGAAACCATTGACCAAGCCGAGGTTCCAACCCGAGTAATGGCCCGAGATCACCGCGCCGACGCCCAGCGCCCAGAGCGACCAGACGCGGGCGTGGCGCTTGAGGCGCCGCGCTTCGAAGTAGCTTTCATCCACCGTGGTGTAGGTGACGCCGGCGGCGTTCTGCACCCCGGCTGGCGGGGCGTGAACCCCGGGATTTCCTTGTCCGACTGACATCGTCTCTTCCTCCAAGAAGTGTCTGCCTCTCGGGCCACGGCACGTCATGCGCCGCGCCCGTCATCAGAGCATCGGACCCAAAAGTGGATTTCACTTCTGGGTCCGATGCTCCCATTCTCAAGCGGCGCATCATGCGGACCCGGAGATCTGCACGATGCGCTAGAGCGTCCGCGCCCCCTCCCTCAAAAGCGGCGCCAGACGGTGAGCCCACGACGCCTGTCCGTCTTGTGTGCGGATCAGGTCGTTGCGGATTTCGATCATCAGCGGTGGACGCCCGCGCCTCTCGGCGTGGCGCTCCAGGGTGTGAAACACCCGGTCCGCGGGCGAATAGGGTTCGTTCATGCCGACGACGAGCGCCGGATCCTGCCTCAGGCCCGCCTCGACATGGCGGGCATAGCGCTCGTCGCGGTTGTAGATCAGGCCGACATGCCAGGGCCGCTTCACGTCCCGGTAGACGGGCGTGAAGGAATGGATGGAAACGACGGCGCCGAGCTGCCCCGCTGCCTGGCGCGCATTCGCGAAGGCATCGACCGCGCCGTGGAACGCATCGTAGACCTCGCGCACGCGGCGGGCCCGTTCCGCCTCGTCGAGGTCGAGGTTGCCGGGGATGGTGGTGCGCTCGCTCAGGGTCCAGATCGAATCCGGCGCCGTCGGCTCCCGGTTGAGGTCGAGCACGAGGCGCGAGACCGTGGCATGGATCAGCGGCGCATCAAGGAGCCGCGAGAGTTCCTGCGCCACGCCGAGCGCGCCGGGGTCCCAGGCGATATGGCTTTCGAGGGCGTCGGGCCCGAGGCCCAGAGTGCCGTAGCGGGTGGGCAGGTGGTTGGAGGCGTGCTCGCAGATGAGCAGGATCGGCGAGCGGCCCTGCGGGTTCTCGATCATGGCGACAGGCCGCCCTGCCGTTGCGGCAGAGGATTGATCGGCTGTCACCCGGCTCGCCTGCGTCATGCGGTTCCCCGTCACCCTGCCCGAAAGCAGGGATTGTCCCCGTTTGAACGCTTGATACGTTTCTTATCGGTTTTTCACATTCTGAAATTTCTGATACAGCTTTCGGGAAGCGTCAAGGAGGGGCTGTGAATCAATCCGGCATGCGCGACGACCGCCGCCTTCCACGGGCCGACCCACCGAGCCTCGCCGAGCGCATCCGGCTCGAGATGGACGCCTTCACGCCCAGCGAGAAGCGCGCCGCGCACCTCCTCCTGAGTCACTACCCCTTCGCCGGGCTCGGCACGGTGGCGGAGTTCGCCTCCCGGGCCGGCATCTCCGCTCCCTCCGTGCTGCGCTTCGTCACCCGGCTGGGGTTCGGCGGCTTTCCGGATTTCCAGAAACACCTGCGCGAGGAGCTCGAGGCCCAGCTGCTCTCCCCGCTCGCCAAGGCCAGTCCCTCCGACAAGGGCCAGGGCGCCCCGGCGCTCGCCTCCTTCGCCGAAGCGGTGATCGGGAATTTGCGGGCCACCGTGGAGAATATTGCGCCGGCCGAGTTCGAGGCGGTGGTGGCGGTCCTCTCCGATCCCCGCCGGCACATCCATTTCACCGGCGGGCGCTTCACGGGGGCGCTGGCGCGCTACGCGGAAAGCCATTTCCGCATCGTGCGCAGCCAGGTGGATTTCATCGAGGGTCAGCCGGCCCTCTGGCGCGACCGGATGATCGAGATCGGCAAGAAGGACGTGATCGTCGCCTTCGACATCCGCCGCTACCAGGAGGATGTGACGGCGCTGTGCGAGACGGCTGCGAGGCAGGGCGCGACGGTCGTTCTCCTCACCGATCCGTGGCTCTCGCCGATCGCCCGCGTGGCACGTCACGTCCTGCCGGCGCATATCGCGGCCCCGTCGAATTGGGATTCCTCGGCAGGCCTCCTGCTCCTGACCGAAGCCCTCGTCGCGGCCGTCACCAAGCGCCTGTGGGACACCGCCAAGCCGCGCATGGAGGCGGTGGAGCGGTTGAGGGGCGGGACGTCGTAACCCCTACTCCGCAGCCGCGGTCCTGTCCCGCTGCAGCCAGCCGATCAGGAAGGGCAGCACGAGGCCGATGCCGAGAAAGCGCACGAGGTGGTGGATGCCCACATAGAGCGGGTCGAGCCCGAGGATGAGGGCGAGCACGGTCATGGCCTCGAGCCCCCCGGGGGCAAAAGCCACGAGGCCGTTGGCGAAGCTGACGCCGGCAATCCACGCCGCACCGGCGGCGAAGAGAGCCGCCACCACCATCCCGACCGTGAAGGAACCCATGGCAGCGAGGAGCGCCCGCTTCAAGGTCGAACGCTGGACGTTGCGGAACCGCTCGGCGATGAAGAGGCCGATCAGCAGAAGGCCGCCGGTCGCGATGACCGGCGGAATCACGCCTGTCGCCCATTCCGTCGCGTGGCTGACGGAGCTCATCACCGTGGCGCCGAGCAGGACGGGCGCTGCCACCCTCATCGCCTTGAACACGGCTCCGAGAGCGAGGCCGCCCAGAAGGATGAAGGCCATGCCGCCCGGGCTCTCGACCGGCAGGCCTTCGCCGATCAGCGCGCCCGTGTTGCCCCCGTCGCCGGTGAGCACGACGAGGCTCGGCAGCAGGGCGATCAGCACGAAGAGGCGGAAGTTCTGCACGATGGCGATGGAGGCGACCTCCGCCTTGCGGTCCGCCGCCACCGCCAGAACGGTGGAGAGCGCCCCCGGCACGGAGGCCAGCACCGCATCGTCCCGGCGCCAGCCGGCGAAGCGCACGAGCCAGGCCGTGGACGCCGCGGAGATCGCGAGTACGCCGATCACCAGCAGGACGAGGCTTCCCGGATACCGGCCCATGGCGGCGATGGCTTCCGGCGTCACCGCAGCCCCCATGGCCGCACCGGAGATCAGCATCGCGGCATCGGCCAGCGCCCGCGGCATGGGCACGGCCCAGCCGGTGAGGCCCCAGAGGGCGGCCGCGATGGCCGCACCCGACAGCCATGCCGCCGGAACGCCGAGCCAGTGGAAGACAAGGCCCCCCAGTGCGGCGATCAGGATCTGAACGAGATGGGCGAGGACGGGACGCATCACGGCTCCGGTCAATGGACGCCCTTGCCTCTCCCGTCAAATGCCGATGACGCGCACAGGCCATGCGACCAGCGCCTGTCGATGGACAGGCTTGGGCTCAAGGGCAGTGTGCGAATCTTAGGCCACCAGCCGCGGCAACGCCTCGCCGATGCGGCGGACCGCTTCGTCCACGTCGTCGGGCTTGCGCAGGTAGCAGAGGCGCAGATAGCCCTCGCCCGCCTCGCCGAAGGCGGAGCCCGGCGCGAGACCCACATTGGCCTCGTCGATCAGGCGGAAGGCGATGTCCTTGGAATTTCTTGCACCCTTGATCTTCAGGAAAGCATAGAAGGCGCCGCTCGGGGGCGGCAGCTCGACGAGGCCGGTTTCGCTCAGCCGCCCGACGATCTCACGGCCCTGGCGTGCGCGGGCGATCTGATCGGCCAGGAAGCTCTCGCCCTGCTCGATGGCGGCGACGCCCGCACGCTGCACGAAGACCGGCGTTCCGGAGGTCTGGTACTGCACCAGGTTCTCGATGATCTGCCCCAGGGCCGGCGGAGCCTCGAGCCAGCCCAGGCGCCAGCCGGTCATGGCCCAGTTCTTGGAGAAGGTCTGGACGAAGATGATCCTGTCGTCGGCTTCCATCACGTCCCGGAAGGAAGGCGAGCGGCCATCAACGGTGAGGGCCGGATCATGGATGAAGCGATGATAGATCTCGTCCGCCACGATCCAGAGCCCGTGCCGCCGCGCCAGAGCGAGGGCGGCGCGCAGGTCCTCACGGCTTGCCACCCAGCCCGTGGGATTCGAGGGCGAGTTGACGACGAGCACGCGGGTGCGCGGGGTGATCGCTTTCTCAAGGCCCTCGAAGTCGAGATGCCAGCCCCCTTCATCGATCGCCATGGGCACGGGAACAGGACGCGCCCCGGCAATGGTGATGGCGCCCGCGAAGTTCGGCCAGGCGGGAGTCGGGATCAGAACCTCGTCGCCGTTGCCGGCGAGCATGCGGAAGGCAAGCTGCATCGCCGGCATGCCGCCGGAGGTCACGAAGAAACGCTCGGGATCGAAGGCCCTGCGGTAGACCCCCTCATGGTAGCGGGCGATGGCCTGGCGCAGCTCCGGGATGCCGCGCTGATAGGTGTAGAAGGTTTCGCCCTTCGCGAGCGATTGGGCGGCCGCCTCGCAGATGAAGGACGGCGTCGGCAGGTCGCCCTCCCCTACCCAGAGCGGAATGATGCCGGGCTTCGACCGGCCGTAGCTGAACACGTCGACGATGCCGCTGGTCGGCGCCTGCTCCGCTTCGGGGCGCAGGTTGAGAACGGACGGGATCGCGGCGGACGCATTCATGGGAGGTTCCTCGGGGACAGGCGAACAGGGATGGCCCGTTCGCCGGCTCAAGGCAAGGGTCCAATGCGTCTCATGACAAAAGACGAAGGGTTCGATCGAAACCCGTGATAGGTCAGAGCGTCCGGCCCGTCTTCATCAGGTCGCGGATCTCCGTCAGCAGCTTCACGTCGGCCGGGATCTCAGCCGGCTTGTCGGCCGTGCCGGTCTTCGCGTCCTCGCTGCGGCGCAGGCGGTTCATGGCCTTGACCAGCAAGAACAGGATCCAGGCGATGATGAGGAAGTTGATGGCCACCGTGACGAAGTTGCCCCATGCAAGCACCGCCCCCTGCTTCTTGGCCTCTTCCAATGCAGCCGCACTCACGGTTCCGGAAAGCGGGGTGAAGTAGTTCGAGAAATCGAGGCCGCCGGTGACGGCCCCGATGATGGGCATGAAGATGTCGCCCACCAGCGAATCCACGATCTTGCCGAAAGCGGCGCCGATGATGATTCCGATGGCGAGATCGACCACGTTGCCGCGAAGCGCAAACTGCTTGAACTCGTTCCACATGACGGGTCTCCTGTCGCTTGAACCCCCAAGCTTAGGCTGCCCGACATGAGAATTTCGTCAAGCCGTGCGGCCGGCGAGAAGGTCCTGGAGGTCGAGGCGGCGCGTGACCATCTGGAGTTCCCCGTCCGGCGTCCGCGGCCACTGATCCTGCGGGCGGTCGACATACAGCTCGATCCCGTTCCCGTCGGGATCGCTCAGGTAGAGAGCCTCGCTCACCCCGTGGTCGCTCGCCCCCTGGAGGGGGATGCCGGCCTGGATCAGGCGGTAGAGCGCATCGGCGAGGGCCGCCCGCGTGGGGTAGAGGATCGCCACGTGGTAGAGCCCCGTGGAGCCGGGAGGCGGCGGAGAGCCTCCTTTACTCTCCCAGGTGTTCAGGCCGATATGGTGGTGGTAGCCCCCGGCCGACACGAAAGCGGCCTGGGTGCCGTAGCGCTGCATCAGCTCGAAGCCGAGCACCCCGCAATAGAAGGCGAGCGCTCGCTCGAGATCGGCGACCTTCAGATGGACATGACCGATCCTGACACCGGGATCGATGGGCTTGGCCACCGGCTGACCGGTGGCGTCGTGGGGGATGGATTTCGACATGGCCGCGCCTTTCAAGCCGAGCGCGTGGACAACGCAGCAGCAGACTTCGCCGATCCGGACTGCAGGGCCAGGGCACCGTTGCCGAGCAGGGCCTGCGCCGCAAGGGCGACGATCCAGAAGGCGAGGAATTCCCACCCGCCCTTCGGGTTGGAGAAGAAGAAGCCCGCCGAGCCGTGCACGAAGACGATGGCGCCGAGCAGGATCGGGATCAGGGCGATCGAGGCCCAGCGCGTCAGAACGCCAAGGATGAGAGCGATGCCGCCGACCGTCTCCGCCGCGATGGTCAGGTAGGCGAGAGCCGGCGGCAGGCCGAGGCTGCCGAAGAACCCCACGGTGCCTGCCGGCGTGAACACGAAGAGCTTGAGGCCGGCATGGGCCAGGAACAGGATTCCAAGCGCGACGCGCAGGATCAGGGCGGCATAGGGAGCGGTGCGGGTATCGATCATAAGAGAGTCTCCTGAATGGATGGTCTCCATATGACCTCAAACTCGGCGTGTGATAATAACTCCGCGGGAATATCAGTTCACACCAGCAGGGTGAGATCGCGCCATGCTCGACCGTGTCACCGGCATGCAGGTCTTTGTTCGCGTCGCGGCGCTCGGCAGCTTCTCGGCGGCGGCGCGGGAGCTCGACCTGTCCCAGACCATGGTGACGAAGCACGTGGCGGCTCTCGAGGAGCGGCTCGGGGTGAAGCTGCTGCACCGCTCCACCCGCAGGCTGACCCTAACGGAAGGCGGCCGGAGCTATCTCGCAGCCTGCGAGCGGATCCTCGCCGAGATCGAGGAGGCGGAGGCGGAGGCCAGCCTGGAGCGCATCGAACCCCGGGGCGTCCTGCGGCTCAATGTGCCCCTCACCTTCGGCTTCCGGCACATCGCCCCGGCGATCCCCGAATTCAACCGGCTCCACCCGGCCGTCTCCTTCGACCTGGGTCTTGCCGACCGCTACGTGGACCTGATCGAGGAGGGGTGGGATCTGGCGATCCGGATCGGGCGGCTCAAGGATTCGAGCCTCGTCGCCCGGCGGCTTGCCCCCTGCCGCACCGTCGTCTGCGCCGCGCCGTCCTATCTGAAGGAGCATGGCACGCCCCGGAGCCTGGAGGACCTCGCCGGCCACAACTGCCTGGGCTACACCCTCCCGAGCGCCATCGGGGCCAACCGCTGGACCTTCGGGCTGGAGGGCGAGACCGTGGTGCCCGTGCAGGGCAATCTGCGCGCGAACAACGGCGACGCCCTGCTGGCTGCGGCCGTTGCCGGCCAGGGGCTGATCTATCAGCCGACCTTCATCGTCGGCGACAGTCTGCGTGACGGCAGCCTCGTGCGTGTTCTCGGCAGCTACCCCACCTACGAGCCCGGGATTCACGCCGTCCTGCCCTCGGGCCGGCAGGCGCCGGCGAAGGTGCGCGCCTTCGTCGAGTTCCTGGCCCGCCGCTTCGCGCCGGAGCCGGATTGGGACCGGGGCCTGTGACCGGCGGCCGGTGGCCATCGCACCGTGAACCGGCTAAAGCTAGAACCGGAGTTCTTGAGGGTTCAAGCCTATGGTCGCCACCTGGGCCGTCGTGCTGTCGGCGCTGGTCTATCTCTGCTTCCTGTTCACCGTCGCCTATTGGGGCGACAATTGGGGGCGGCGCTTCGTCCAGGGGCCGGCCCGCTCCACCATCGCGGCCCTGGCGCTTGCCGTCTACTGCACGTCCTGGACCTTCTTCGGCTCGGTCGGCCTCGCCAGCCGCTCCGGCTTCGATTTCCTCGCGATCTATATCGGCCCCATTCTGGTGATCGGCTTCGGCTACCCGCTCGTGGCGCGGGTGGTGCGCGTGGCGAAGACCCAGAACATCTCCTCCATCGCCGACTTCGTGGCCGCCCGCTACGGCAAGAGCGAGCGGGTGGCCGCCCTGGTGAGCCTGATCGCCCTGGTGGGCTCCGTTCCCTACATCGCCCTGCAGCTGAAGGCGGTGGCCTCCTCCCTCGACGTGTTCCTCGCCTCGGCGAATGGGGCCTCGCTCACCCAGCTTCCCTTCCTCGGCGATCTCGCCCTCGTGGTCGCCCTCGTGCTGGCGGGCTTCGCCGTCGCCTTCGGCACCCGGCACACGGATGCCACCGCGCACCAGAACGGCCTCCTGCTCGCCATCTCCATCGAGTCCCTGGTGAAGCTCGTCGCCTTCCTGATGGTGGGCGGCTACATCACCTTCTTCATGTTCGACGGCTATGACGGCATCCTGGAACGTCTGAATGCTCAGGGTATCGGCTCGAACCTGACCGAGCTGACCTCCGGCTTCGGCAGCTACATCACGCTCATCCTCCTCTCCACCTGCGCCACCCTGCTCCTGCCGCGCCAGTTCCACGTGACCGTGGTGGAGAACCACGACATCGCGGACCTGAAGCGGGCCGCCTGGCTGTTCCCGGTCTACCTTCTCCTCATCAACCTCTTCGTCATTCCCATCGCCCTCGCCGGCCTTGCCGCGTTCCCTGAAGGCAATGTCGACCGGGACATGACCGTGCTGGCGCTCCCCCTGATGGATGGGGCGGGCACCCTCGCGGTGATCGCCTTCCTCGGCGGCTTCTCGGCGGCGACCGCCATGGTGATCGTGGATTCGGTGGCCGTGGCGGTGATGATCTCGAACCACCTCGTGATGCCCATCGTCCTGCGGCGGCGCGCCTTCGCAGGCATCGATCCCGGCAGCTTCGTCATCGGCGTGCGGCGGGTCTCCATCGTTCTCGTCATCCTGCTGGGCTATGCCTATTACCGCGCCTCCGGCGACGCGGCGCTCGCGGCGATCGGGCTTCTGTCCTTCGCCGCCATCGCGCAGGTCGCACCGGCCTTCCTCGGCGGGCTCATCTGGTCGCGGGGCACGGCGCTCGGCGCCAGCGTCGGCCTGATCGTCGGCTTCATCACCTGGGCCTACACCCTGCTGCTGCCGAGCCTCGTCTGGGACGGCGTGTTCTGGTCCGACGTGGTGGTCACCGGGCCCTTCGGCATCACGGCGCTCAAGCCCACTGCCCTGTTCGGGGTCGATCTGCCCCAGCTCACCCACGGCGTGGTCTGGAGCCTGACCCTGAACATCCTGTGCTACGTGGCCTTCTCCCTGTGGCGGCCGGTGACCGCGATGGAGCAGATCCAGGCCAATATCTTCGTCGCCGACGGCGCGGCCTCCGCAGCTCCGAGCTTCCGCCTGTTCCGCGCCAGCGTGAGCGTCGGCGAGCTGCGCGCCACCGTCGCGCGCTATCTCGGCGAGGAACGGACGGCGCGGTCCTTCGAGGGCTTCGCCCACAGCCGCGGACAGAACATCGAGCTGAAGGCGGAGGCGGACATCCATCTCCTGCGCTATGCCGAGCACCTCCTGGCATCGGCCATCGGAACGGCTTCCTCGCGCCTGGCCCTGTCGATCCTGCTGCGCCGCCGCACCGTGTCCACCGAGGCGGCGCTCAAGCTCCTCGACGATGCCTCGGCCGCCATCCAGCACAGCCGCGATCTTCTCCAGCATGCGCTCAACTACGCCAAGCAGGGCATCACCGTCATCGACAGCGACCTGCGCCTGCTCGCCTGGAACCAGGCATTCCTCGACCTCTACGACATGCCGCCCAACTTCGTTCAGGTGGGCATCGGCATGGAGCAGATCGTGCGCTACAACGCCTCGCGCGGCTCCTACGGGCCGGGCAAGATCGAGGATCTCGTCGCAGCGCGCCTTCACTCCTTCCGGCATGACGTGGAGCCGGTGCGCCTCAAGCTCTTTCCCTCCGGCAAGGTGATCGAGATCCGCTCCAACCTTCTGCCCGACGGCGGCCATGTGACCACCTACACGGATGTGACCGAGGCCGTGCTGGCGGAGGAGGCGAGCCGGCGCGCGAACGAGACCCTGGAGCAGCGCGTGCGCGAGCGCACCGAGGAGCTGACGCGCCTCAACGAAGCCCTGCGGAGCGCCAAGGCGGAGGCCGACGAGGCCAACATTTCCAAGACGCGCTTCCTCGCCGCCGCATCGCACGACATCCTGCAGCCGCTCAACGCGGCGCGCCTTTATGCGACCTCCCTCCTGGAACGGGATCGCGAGGCGGGCGATGCGTCGCTCGCCGAGAACATCGACGCATCCCTCGACGCGGTCGAGGAGATCCTCACGGCGATCCTCGACATCTCGCGCCTCGACACGGGCGCCATGAAGCCGCAATGGTCGAGCTTCCGCATCGACGAGCTCTTCCGCCAGCTTCAGCGCGAGTTCGAGCCGGTGGCGCGCAACAAGGGCCTCGCGCTCACCTTCGTTCCCTGCACCCTCACGGTGCGCTCCGACCGGCGCCTCATGCGGCGCCTGCTGCAGAACCTGATCTCCAACGCGATCAAGTACACGCCGTCAGGCCGCGTGCTCGTGGGCGGACGCCGGCGCGGCGGGCATGTGGTGCTCGAGGTGTGGGATACGGGCCTCGGCATTCCCGCCTCCAAGCAGCGCATCGTCTTCCGCGAGTTCCAGCGCCTGGACCAGGGCATGAAGGTCGCGCGGGGCCTGGGCCTCGGCCTCTCCATCGTGGAACGCATCGGCCGCGTGCTCAAGCATCCGATCACCCTGAACTCGGAGGTGGGGCGCGGATCCGTGTTCCGCGTCGAGGTGCCGGTGGTGGCCGCCCTGCCCGCCACCACCGCCGCGCCCGAGCCGCCGAAGGCTCCCTCCACCGGCCTGTCCGGCCTGAAGGTTCTCGTGATCGACAACGAGCCTGCCATCCTGGAAGGCATGCGCCTTCTGCTCTCGGGCTGGGGCTGCGAGGTCTGGACCGCATCCGATCTGGAAACGGCCCACGATGCCCTGCGCAAAAACCGGTCGCTGCCGGAGGTCATCATCGCCGATTACCATCTCGACAACACCGACGGCCTCGAGCTCATCAAGGCGCTGCGCTGGAGAACGCAGGTCGACACGCCTGCCCTGCTCGTCACGGCGGACCGCACGCCGACCGTGCGCGACGCCGCGGCGGCGATGAACATCCACGTGCTGAACAAGCCGCTCAAGCCGGCAGCCCTGCGCGCCCTGCTGACGCAATGGCGCGCCACGAAGGTGGCGGCGGAGTGAAGATGGTCTCCTACGTCATCACCGGCCTTGTGCCGGTGATCCCGATTGCATGAAACGCCGAGCCTCACAGGATCGGGATGGCCGGGGCAGACCCGGCCAGGACGCGAGCATCAATCCGGTTTCAAAGCCCGGTCCACCGCAGCAATCGCATGGATCGTCGTGGTGTCGAACAGCGGCACCGGGCTGTCCTCGTCCGTCACGAGAAGCATGATCTCGGTGCAGCCGAGGATGACGGCTTCAGCGCCGCGTTCGACGAGACGCGCGATGATCTCGCGATAGGCCTGTCGAGACTCCGGCCGGACCTGGCCGAGCACCAGTTCCCTGTAGATGATCTCGTGCACGATGCGCCGGTCGTCCTCGTCGGGAACGATCACGTCGAGGCCGTGGCGCTGCTGCAGGCGCCCCTTGTAGAAATCCTGCTCCATGGTGAAGGCCGTGCCGAGCAGCCCGATGCGCCGGAAGCCGGCAGCCTTGATCCTCTCGGCCGTGGGATCGGCGATGTGGAGCAGCGGGATGCCCACAGCGGAGGAGACCGCATCCGCCACGCGATGCATGGTGTTGGTGCACAGCACGATGAAGCCCGCCCCACCGCGCTCCACGCGGCGCGCAGCATCCTTCATCGCCTCGCCGAGGCTCTCCCAATCGCCTTCGTGCTGCAGGCGCTTGATCTCCTCGAAGTCGACGGACCACATCAGGCACTGTGCCGAATGCACCCCGCCGAGCCGCCGGTTCGCCTCCTGATTGATGATGCGGTAATACTCGGCGGAGCTTTCCCAGCTCATCCCACCGATGAGACCGATGGTTTTCATGATGGGCTTCAGGGGTTCGGCGTGTAGGGCGCGCGGCCGCTCTTGAGCGCGTCGTCGAGCAGGTCGAGGCGGTCCTGCCCCCAGAACACCTCCCCATCGAGCACATAGGCCGGGGAGCCGAACACGTCCCCTGCCACCGCGTTCTCGAGGTTGAGGGCATAGATGGCCTCGGTGGTGCTGCCGGTGGCCACGTCCATCAGCGCCGACGAGTCGAGGCCGGCCTGCTCCGCCAGCTCCGCGAGCACCAGAGGATCGCCCAGGTTGCGCTCCTCCTCCCAGACCGCCGCGAAGGCGCGGCGCAGGAAGGCATCGGGATTCTTGCCCGAGGCGTTGATCGCAATCACGAAGCGGTCGGCGAGGTTCACGTCGAAGGGCCAGTGCTTCGGGCTGATGTTGAAGGAGAGCCCCCGCTTCTCGCGCCAGCGCTGAAGCTCCACGATCCGATAGCGCTGCCGCGCCGGGTGGCGCTGGGCCAACGGCAGGCCGCCGGTTTCCGCGAAGACGCGCCCCAGGAAGACGGGCTTGTAATTGACCTCGACCCCGTGCCTCTGGACGATATCCATGAAGGGGGCATGGCCGATATAGGCCCAGGGGCTCACGAGGGAGAAGTAATAATCGACGATGCGGGGCATGGGTCCAGTTCGGGTTGACAGGCCTTGGGCGGCGATGCCCCAGCTTGGACCATCAGGCGGCGCTCTTCAACGTCTCTTCTGCCATGAGGAAGGCCTCGACCTCGGGCGCGGCCTCCGGCGCCTCCGCCTCGATGCCGACCTCCGCCAGCAGGCGAAGCATCGGCACGAAGCGCCGCTCCTTGCGGTCGTAGAGGCCCGCCCGCACCAGGGCGATGGCGTTGAGGATGGGGCTTTTGTCCCGGCCCTGCGAAACCAGGCGGTGCTCCATCACCACATGGGTGTCGGACCAGGTGACGATCCGCGTCTCCAGGGTGAAGGGTCGGAAGGGGCGAAGCTCCCGCCGGAACCGGATCTGCCCCGCATTCACCACCGGCACCCAGCCGTGCTTGAGGATCGGGCGCCACAGGCCCGAGCGGATCATGATGTCGGTGCGCCCCAGATCCATGATCGTCCAGTAGCGCCCGTTGTTCATGTGCAGGGACGTGTCGAGATCGTGCGGCCAGACGCGGAAGGACAGGCGCGACACGTCCCGCACCGGATCGAGCTTCGGGCGGAAGAAGGAGGCGATAATGAGGTGCAGCAGGCGCAGGATGAGGTTCATGACAGACCCGTGCCGGTCTGGCGCTGAAACGGGAGGAGATCGAGTGAGGGGGCTTCAACGCCAAGGCCTGTCAACAGGCAGTGCACCTGCCCGCGGTGATGGGTCTGATGGTTGAAGAAATGTGCCAGAGCCGAAATCAGAGACTGCTCGATATCGGTGGGGTTCGTGATGGTCCGATAGCTTAATCGCCCAGCCAGATCGGCTTCGGAGAGCCGGTCGATATAGGCGACGATCCGCGCGTCCTCCTTCTGCCGCGCGGCACGGAGTGCGTTGAACTCCTCGTAGAGAATGGCATCGAGCCGGTTCGGCGCCTCGCCCTCTCCCGTAAAGCGCCTCATCCAGATGCGATCGGCGACGAGCAGGTGGTTGAGGGTGCCGTGCACCGACTTGAAGAACGCCCCGCGATCCGCGCGGTAATCCGCGTCGGACAATTGCGACGCCGCATCGTAGAGGCGTTCGTTGCACCAGGCATTGTAGCGCGCCATCATGGCGAAGTGCGGTTTCATGGAAGCCTCTTTGTGTCGTACCCATTCTCCGGAAGCGGCCCCATATCGTCATCCCGGACGAAGCGCAGCGAAGATCCGGGATCGCTCCAAGAATGTGGCGCCATTCTCGTCAGGCGATCCCGGGTTCTGCTCCGCAGCCCCGGGATGACGGTCGATATCACGCCGCCTTCTTTGCCCCAGCAGCGCGGCCGTAGAAGGTCTCGCCGCTTGCTGCCATGTCGAGGAGAAGCTTCGGCGGCGCGAAGCGGTCGCCATGCTTGGCCTGGAGCCTCTGACACAGCTCGACAAAGGCCTTCGCGCCCATGAAGTCGATGTAGGAGAGCGCGCCCCCCGTATAGGGTGCGAAGCCGAAGCCGAGGATCGAGCCCACATCCGCCTCGCGCGGATCCGTGACCACGCCCTCCGCGAAGGTGCGCGCGGCTTCCAGAGCCTGCGTGACGAGGAGGCGTGCCTTGAGCTCCTCCATGTCGATGAGCTCGGCCGCCGCAGGGTTCACCTGCAGGTCCTTCAGGCCGGGCCATAGGCGCTTGGGCCCGCCTTCGGGATAGTCGTAGAATCCTTTGCGGTTCTTGCGGCCGAAGCGTCCTTCCTTCTCCACGAGCGTGGTGAGGAGCTGCTCCTGCTCGGGGATGACGGCAGCCTCGCCCAGCTGCGCCTTGGTGGCGCGCAGGATCTTGAGGCCGAGATCGACGCCGACCTCGTCGTTGAGGGAGAGGGGACCGACGGGCATGCCCGCCTGCTTGCCGGCCTGCTCGATCATCGGAGCCGGCACGCCCTCGATGAGCATGAGGTGGCCTTCGAGGATGTAGCCGAGCACGCAGCGATTGGCGAAGAAGCCGCGGGAATCGTTGACGACGATGGGCGTCTTCTTGATCAGGCGCACGTAGTCGAGGGCGGTGGCGAGCGCCTTGTCGCCCGTCTCCTTGCCCATGATGATCTCGACCAGCATCATCTTCTCGACGGGCGAGAAGAAATGGATGCCGATGAACTGTCCGGCATTCTTCGAGTTCTTGGCGAGCCCCGAGATCGGCAGGGTCGAGGTGTTCGACGCGAAGATGCAGTCCGGGCGGATGGCCGCCTCAACCTTCTGGATCACCTCGGCCTTCACCTTCGGATCCTCGAACACCGCCTCGATGACGAGGTCGCAATCCTTGAGATCATTGTAGTCGGCCGAGGCGGTGATGCGCGCAAGCAGCGCATCCCGGTCCGCCGTCTTGGCGCGGCCCTTCATGATCTGGTCGGACATGAGCTTGTGGGAATGCGCCTTGCCCTTCTCGGCCGCCTCCAGGTCGCGGTCGATGAGCACGACCTCGAGGCCGGCATTGGCCGTAACGTAGGCGACGCTCGCGCCCATGAAGCCGGCGCCGACCACGCCGATCTTCTTCAGGCTGGTGGGCGGCACGTCCTTCGGGCGGCGCGCGCCCTTGTTGAGGTCCTGCATGGAGATGAACAGCGTGCGGATCATCGCCGCCGCCTCCTTCGAGCGCAGGATCTTGGCGAACCAGCGCGACTCCACCTTCAAGGCAAGATCCATCGGCAGCTGCAGGCCCTGATACACGGATTCCAGGATCGCCCGGATCGCCGGGTAGTTGTCCTGCGTCTCGCGGCGGTAGATGGCGTTGGCCGGCGGCCAGATCTGCATGCCGGCGGCGGAATAGACCTTGTTGGAAGGCAGCTTGAAGCCCTTCTGGTCCCATGGAGCGACCGCGGAGCCGCCGTTCTTGATCCAGTCCTTCGCCGCCTGCACGATCCCTTCGCGCGGCGCAACCGCGTGGACGAGGCCCATGTTACGCGCCATGAGCGGGCGGATCTGCTCGCCCTTGAACAGCATCTGCAGGGCATCGCCCGTCTGCATCAGGCGCGCCACGCGCTGCGTGCCGCCGGCGCCGGGGAAGAGACCGACCTTCACCTCGGGCAGGCCGACGCGGGTGGAATCGCCATCCGACAGCACGCGGAAATGGCAGGCGAGCGCCAGCTCGAAGGCGCCGCCGAGGCACACGCCATGCACGGCCGCCGCAAACGGCTTGCCGCAGGTCTCGAGGCGGCGATAGAGCAGCGAGAGCTTGCGCGACTCGTCGAAGAAGAACTGCATGGCAGCCTCCTCGCCCTTCTCCTTCGCCAGCCGCGCATATTCGGCGCCGAGACCCTGAAGCATGGTGAGGTCCGCACCGCCCGAGAACGCTTCCTTGCCGGAGGTGATGACGCAGCCCTTGATGGCCTCGTCACCGGCCACCGTCTCGATGATCCGCTCCAGCTCGCCCATCACCTCGGGGGTGATCACGTTCATGGAGCGGCCCGGCATGTCCCAGGTGGCGAGCGCAATGCCGTCGGCGTCAAGCTCGAAGCGGAAATTGGTGAAGTTCGTCATGGTGTCCTCCCAGATCCTTCTCCCCTCCCCCTTGCGGGGAGGGGCTAGGGGTGGGGGTGGTGCAGAAGGCACTGCGGCTCTCGATTCTGCACCACCCCCACCCGGCCCCTTTGGGGCCACCCTCCCCGCAAGGGGGAGGGATGAAAATCAAACCCGCTCGATGATCGCGGCCGTGCCCATGCCGGCGGCCACGCACAGGGTGACGAGGGCCGTCTGCTTGCCTGTGCGCTCCAGCTCGTCGAGCGCGGTTCCGAGGATCATGGCGCCGGTGGCGCCGAGCGGGTGGCCCATGGCGATGGCGCCGCCATTCACGTTGACCTTCGCAGGGTCGAGGTCCATCGCCTGGATGTAGCGCAGCACCACCGAGGAGAAGGCCTCGTTGATCTCGAAGAGGTCGATGTCGTCCTTGGTCATGCCGGCCTTGCGCAAAGCCAGCTCCGACACGTCGATGGGGCCGGTGAGCATGAGCGCGAGATCGGACCCGATGGAGGCGAATCCCTTGATGCGCGCGCGGGGCTTCAGGCCCGCCTTCTCGCCGCCTTCCCTGTTGCCGACGAGAACGGCGGCCGCACCGTCCACGATGCCCGACGAGTTGCCGGCATGGTGCACGTGGTTGATGAACTCCACGTCCGGATGGGCCGCGACCGCCACGGCATCGAAGCCGCCCATCTCGCCCATCTGCACGAAGGCGGCCTTCAGCTGGCCCAGGGACTGCATGTCGGTCTGCGGCCGCATGTGCTCGTCACGCGCCAGGAGGGTGAGGCCGTTGATGTCCTTCACCGGCACCACGGACTTGGCGAAGCGCCCCTCGTCCCAGGCCTTTGCGGCGCGCTTCTGCGACTCGACCGCATAGGCGTCCACGTCGTCGCGCGAGAAACCGTATTTGGTGGCGATCAGGTCCGCCGAGATGCCCTGGGGCAGGAAGTAGTTGTCGATGGCGATGCCGGGATCGACCGGCCATGCCCCGCCCGAGGCGCCCATGCCGACGCGGCTCATGGATTCCACGCCGCCGCCGATGGCGATGTCCTTCATGCCGGACATCACCTGGGCGGCCGCGAGCGCAACGGCGTCGAGGCCGGAGGCGCAGAAGCGGTTGATCTGCACGCCCGGAACCTCCTTGCCGAAGCCCGCCTTCAGCGCCGCCGCGCGCGCGATGTCGCCGCCGGCCTCGCCGACCGGATCGACGCAGCCGAGCACCACGTCCTCCACCAGCTTGGGGTCGAGGTCGTTGCGGCGGCGGATCGCATCGAGGGTGGTGACGGCGAGGTCCACCGCCGGAACCTCGTGCAGCGAACCATCCGGCTTGCCGCGGCCGCGCGGGGTGCGGACGGCGTCGTAGATATAGGCTTCAGCCATGGCAGATCCCTTCTAGCTGCGTTTCTTCGCGCCAGAGCCCATCCCCTTCCCGGGGGTTGCGCCAGGCGTCGGGGACGGAGCCCCGTATTCGGCAATGAACGTCTTGAACACGGCGTCGAGCTTCGCAGGATCGGCGAACTCGTCGAGATGTTCGAGCAGGACTGTAAGCAGGTAGTTGTTCGACAACCAATACGTCTGGTGGAGAGCCCGAAGCCTGCCATAAGCCTCCTCCGTCATCGCGACGCTGAAACGCTTTGGCAGAGGCAGTTGCCTGGAGGTCATGGGGCTCTCCCGTGGTTGTCAGAACGCCTCCGCCGGCATCGCCATGGTCGTGTCCGCCCCGGTGGTGATGCGGGCAAGGCGCGTGGCGGTTTCGGGCATCATGCGCTCCATGAAGAAACGGCCGGTGAGCAGCTTGGCGTCCATCCGAGCGGCAACGCCGTTGCCTTCAGCCTTCCTGCCCTGAGCGGCTTTCGCCATCTTGGCCCACATATAGCCCAGAACCACGAGGCCGAAGAGATGCATGTAGTCGGTGGCGCCGGCACCCGCATTGTCGGGCTTGGCCATGGCGTTCTGCATGAACCACATGGTGGCCTGCTGCAGATGCCCGAGGCCCTGCTGCAGGGGCGCGATATAGGCCTTGAGGCTCTCGTCGCCCGCATTCTCCTGGCAGAAGGCACCGACCTCGTTGAAGAAGGTCATGACGGCACGCCCGCCGTCCTTGCCGAGCTTGCGGCCCACGAGGTCCATGGCCTGGATGCCGTTGGCGCCCTCGTAGATCTGCGTGATGCGGGCATCGCGCACGAACTGCGACATGCCCCATTCCTCGATATAGCCGTGGCCGCCGAACATCTGCTGCGCCTTGACCGCATTGTCGAAGCCGAGATCGGTCAGGACACCCTTCACCACCGGCGTCATCAGGCCCATGTAGTCCTCGGCCACCTGGCGCTGCGCGTCGTCGGAGGAGCGGTGCGCGATGTCGCTGTTGAGGCCCGTCCAGACGATGAGCGCGCGGCCCGCCTCGTTGAAGGCCTTGATGGAAAGCAGCGTGCGGCGCACGTCCGGATGCACGATGATCGGGTCGGCGGGCTTGTCGGGGAACTTCGCGCCGGTAAGCGAACGGCCCTGCAGGCGGTCCTTCGCGTAGGCCACCGCGTTCTGGTAGGCGACCTCGGACTGGGCGAGGCCCTGCACGCCCACCGCGAGGCGCGCCTCGTTCATCATCACGAACATGGCGTTCAGGCCGCGGTTCTCCTGGCCCACGAGCCAGCCCCTGGCGCCATCGTAGTTCATGACGCAGGTGGCGTTGCCGTGGATGCCCATCTTGTGCTCGAGCGAGCCGCAGGAGACGCCGTTGCGCTCGCCCACGGAGCCGTCGGCATTCACGAGGAACTTCGGCACCACGAAAAGCGAGATGCCTTTGGTCCCGGCAGGCGCGCCCTCGATGCGGGCGAGCACCAGGTGGACGATGTTTTCCGCCATGTCGTGCTCGCCGGCGGAAATGAAGATCTTGGTGCCGGAAATGGCATAGGAGCCGTCGCCGTTGGGCACGGCCTTGGTCTTGAGCAGGCCGAGATCGGTGCCGCAATGGGGCTCGGTGAGGTTCATGGTGCCGGTCCATGCGCCCTCGATCATCTTCGGCAGGTAGGTCCTCTTCTGCTCTTCCGTGCCGTGCACGAGGAGCGCCGCGATCGCGCCTTGCGTGAGGCCCGGATACATGCCGAGCGCCAGGTTCGCCGAGGAGACGAATTCCTGCATGATCGTGTTGAGGACGGAGGGCAGGCCCTGGCCGCCGTATTCCTCCGGGGCCGCGAGCCCCATCCAACCGCCGGCGGCATAGGCCTCGTAGGCTTGCCTGAAGCCCTTGGGCGTGGTCACCGATCCGTCCGGGTTGCGGGTGCAGCCCTCCTGGTCGCCGGAGAGGTTCAGGGGCGCGAAGACCTCCTCGCAGAGCTTGGCGCCCTCGGCGAGGATCGCCTCCACCGTGTCGGGCGTCGCATCGGCAAAGCCCGGCAGGTTGTTGTAGCGCTCAATCGGGAACACGTCGTTCAGAAGGAACATGACGTCTTCGACGGGGGCCTTGTAGACCGGCATGCGGATGTCTCCCAGATCGGTTGCCGGCCCCATCTTCCCTTAAGGAAGCGGGCCGGCCAAGTAGATAGTTCACATATAAACTATCCTGCCGGTTTGGGAAGGGCTCCCGAGACGAATCTTTCGGGAGGAGCGCAATTCGGGAGCCCGGCGATGCCAGAGCCGCGGGACGCCCCGCGCGGTGCCTTCATCCGCCGGCCGTAACGAAAGCGCCCGCCGGGCGGCAGGCGAGGCACCTGCTGCCGGGCGGGCGGCTTCTTGGTTCGAAATGCCTGTGAGGAAAAGGCTTCAGGCGGCGGCCGAGAGGCTGGCGCGGCGGGCGTGCAGCTCCGCCAGAGCCTCCTCGATCTCCTTCTTCTGCTGCTCGAGATGGAGGATCTGGTCCTCGATCTGGTCGAGCGACATCTTGAGGTTCATGGCCGGACCGCTGCCGGAGCGATCCTCGGCCAGCATGGCGCGGATCTCGGTCAGGGTGAAGCCGAGCTGCTTGCCTTTCAGGATCACGGAGAGACGCTCCCGGTCGCGGGCGTCGTAGATGCGGGCCGTGCCGTCCCGGCGGGGGGACAGGAGCCCCCGATCCTCGTAGAAGCGCAAAGTGCGAAGGGTGACGCCGAACTCCCGCGCCAAGTCGCCGATGGTGTAGAATTTTGCGCCTTCCCCGGCCTCAGCGACACCGGTGCTGCCTGCGTAATGATCCATGATATGCCCCGTCTTTTCATGCTTGCGGGCTTGCGCTTTCGGCACCTCCCGCTTGGTAATGAAATGATAGAACATATATTCCAAGACTTGCAAGAGTATTACGCTCGACATATGCCGCTGGGGCAGAAGAACCGCGATTTTGGCAGATAACCTAAGGGAAGAGCCCGCCGGATAGAGCTTCCGTCTAGGGTAATCCCCTCCGTTTAACGGGTTTTTTACTACGCTCGACAAAAGTTGCGACGTCGGACGAAGGGTCTGAACGCGCCGTGATTCGCGTCTTTCAGCCTCCCAGCCCGTCAGGCGGGCATCGGCACGGGGGCCGTGCCCGGCTCAAGCGTTCCCGCGTTCCCCGAGAGCTCGGCCATGAGACGACACGTCCTCTCAAGACTTGATGATCTGGACCTCGACGCCCGCGAGCTCGCCTCGGCTGCGGCGCGCCGGGCCGGCCTCAGCCTCGAGGAATGGGCCGCCCTGATCGCGGCCCAGGACGAACGCCCCGTCTCCCCGCCCCACCCATCGCGCCGGAAAGCCGGCAGCGATCTCGACAGCCTGATCGCGCGAATGTCCCCGGCCTCCCGGGCCCGACCGAAGCGGGACTACGACACCCTGATGGCGGCCATTGCGGCCGAGCGGGAGCGGGAGGCGGAGCAGGAGGCGTCCCGCACCGCCGTCGCGCTCGAATCCATGGCGAGCTGGATCGAGCAGGCCGAGAGCCGGCTCGACGAGGCCGCCCGCGCCTCCTCCGACCAGCAGGACCGGATCGCCGCGCTCCTGTCCCAGGCCCTGTCCGTGCTGCAGGAGCGCCTCGACGCGGTGGAGCGGCAGGTGGCGGCGCAGCCGGCCGCGCCGCCGCGGATCGAATTTCCCATGGAACAGGCGCTGCAGGCGCTCGCCCCCGTGTCCGAGAACCTGGCGGGCCTGCGCGCCGACATGGCGCGCCTCGCCACCCGCCTGGAGCAGCCCGACCAGGCCCTCGCCCCCGCCGTGGAGGCGATCCGCGCCGAGATCGACGGCCTGCGCTCCGGCATGGATCACCTGGCGACCCGGACGGAGATCGCCGCCCTCGGCTCCTCCCTGGGCTCGCTTGCCAAGGATCTGGAACAGGGCGGCACGGCCAGGGACCTGCGCACCCTCGCAGGCTCGATCACCGTTCTCTACGAGCAGGTCCAGGCCCTCTCCGAGGGCGTGAACCACGGCCTGCACGAGCGCATCGGCCGTGAGATCGAGAGCCTCAAGGGCAGGATCGACCGGATCGCCGAGTCCGGCGTCGACCGCTCCGTCGTCGACTTTCTCAGCAGCCAGATCGTGGACCTGCGCCAGGATCTGGCCAGCCGCGCCGAGCCGCAGCAGATGGCCCGTCTCTTTGAGAGCATCGAGGTCCTCGGCCGCCAGGTGGCGGAGATCCGCCGCCATCAGGTGAGCGGCGGCGATCTGGCCGCCCTGAAGCGCTCCCTGGACGACGTGTGCTCGGCCCTCTACGTGACGGCCACGGCGCAGGAGACGAGCCGGATCCCGGAGCAGCTCGACTCCTTGAGCCGTCGCCTCGACCTCCTGGCCCGCCGCCCCGATCCGGAGCCGGTCAGGCTCGAGCCCATCTCCGAGCAGCTGGCGCTCCTGACCGAGCGCATCGCCGCCCTGTCCGGCGCCCGGTCCGAGGGCGGCGAGGCCCTGGCGGACCTGGTGAACCGGCTCTCCTCGCAGATGGAAGCCGCAGCCGAGCGGGAGGCCTCCGCGCAGGAGCCCCTGATCCAGCGCTTCGACCGCCTCGAGCAGGAGCTGAGGCAGCTCGGCGAGCGATCCGACGCCGCCGGGATGGCGCAGATGATGCGCTCCCTGAGCGAGAAGCTGGACAGGCCGGTCCAGCAGGCCGGCCTCGACGCCCTGGAACGTCAGATCGCCTCCTTGACGGAGCGCCTCGGCCAGATGCCGGGCGAGCCTCTCCGGAAGGTGCTGGACGATGCCATGAGCCACCTCGCCCAGATGCAGGCCGAGGCCGCCGGCATCGCCGAGCGCGCCGCCCGCGCCGCGCTTGCCGACATCCGGCCCAGCCTGCCCGAGGCTGGCGACCTGGATGCGCTCAAGCACGGCTTCGTGGAGCTGAAGGCCCTGCACAGCCGCTCGGACAAGAAAACGCAGGAGACCCTGCGCACCGTCCGCGACGCCCTGGAGACGCTCACCGCCCGGCTCGCCGGCGCCGGTACGCCCTCGGCCGGGATCCCGCGCGTCGAGGTCCCGAGCGGCGCAATGCCCCCGCTGCAGGCGAACAGGCCCCTTCCTGCGAACCGCCTGGAGGCAGCCGTGCGCCGCCTCCACGCCGCCACCCTGTCGCAGATGGAGGAGCCCGGGCCCGGCGGCCTCGATGCGCCTCTCGACACCCTGCCGCCGAAGCCGCCGGAGAAGCCCGCAGCCGGGCCGTCGGACACCACGCCGGCCTTCGCCGACGTGAGCCATGCCCATCTGCGCGCGAGCCTGATCGCGGCCGCCAGGCGGGCGGCGCAGGGCGCAGCCCCGGAACCCGTGGAGCCACCCGCCCCTCTGCCGGACGACGCGGAGACGGGCCGGCCCGCCGAGGCTTTGCCGCAGGACCAGGGCGAGCCCGGAGCGGCTCCCTCCCTGTTCGAGCGCCTGCGCCGCACCTTCGAAGAGAACCGCCGCCCGCTTCTCCTGGGGCTCGCCCTCCTGATCCTCGCCACCGGCGCCACCCGGCTCCTTCCCGGCGGGCACGAGATGCCCAGCCTGGCCCTGGCCACAGCGCGCGAGCTGCCGGAAGCACCCTCCGCGGCAAAGCCCGCGGATGCGCCGGGCGCCGCGACGTCCGAGAAGGTCAGCGTGTTCCAGACCACGAGCCTGTCGCAATCCCCGTCCGCCCCCCTGGCCGCCGGGGCGTTCCTCGCGGACCCGTCCACGGCCGGAGGTCTCCCGGCGGGAGTCCCGGCCGCCCTGCGGCAGGCCGCGCTCTCGGGCGATGCGGCCGCGCTCCACGAGGTGGCGGTTCGCCTGGCCGAAGGGCCTGCCCAGGACATGACGCTGGCCGCCCGGTTCTTCGAGAGGGCGGCCCAGGCCGGCTTCCCGCCGGCACAGGAGCGTCTCGCGGCCCTGCACGAGAAGGGCACCGGCGTGACGCGGGACCTGCGTCAGGCCGCCTTCTGGTACGAGCGGGCGGCCCTGGGCGGCCATGTGCGCGCCATGCACAACCTCGCCACCCTGCTGGCCACCGGAACCAGCGGGAAGCCGGATTATCCTGCCGCCCTCCGCTGGTATGCGGAAGCCGCCGAAGCCGGGTTCCGGGACAGCCAGTTCAATGCGGGAATCCTGCTTGCCCGCGGCATCGGATCGAAGCCCGATCCCGTGAAGGCCTTCCAGTGGTTCTCCCTCGCCGCCGCCCAGGGCGATGCGGAAGCCGGGCGCAAGCGCGACGAGCTGGCGGGCCGGCTCGGCGCCGCCGAGCTGAAGGCCGCGAAGGCGGCGCTGGACCAGTGGCGGCCGCGCGCGGTCGATCCGGTGGCGAACGGGCTGTCGGCGGCTCCCGCTCAGGGCCAGACCGCCGCCCTGGATCGAACCCAGGGCGACAGGAGTTAAGGGGATGGCGTCGTGCGGATGAGCCGGGGCGGCCTTCCGCGCGATGCGCTTCTCGGGAAGAGAGGCGGCCAGCCCGTCATCATTCGTTCAGAACCTGACCGTTACACCGCCCGCGGGTTGCTGTAACAACGACATGGCTGCACCGGCCATCGGGGGATCGGGTTGCAAATCTATCTGCCCATCGCTGAAATGCCCGTGAGCGTTCTCCTCATCCTCGGGATGGGCGCTGCGGTGGGCTTCATCTCCGGCCTCTTCGGCATCGGCGGCGGCTTCCTCATGACGCCGCTCCTGATCTTCCTCGGCATTCCTCCCGCCGTGGCGGTGGCAACCCAGTCGGCCCAGATCGTCGCCTCCTCCACCACCAGCGTGCTCGGCGCGCTCCGGCGCAACGCCCTCGATCACAAGCTCGGCGCGATCCTCGTGGCGGGCGGCCTCGTCGGATCGGCGCTCGGCGTCTGGTTCTTCGCGGCGGCGCGGCGGGCGGGCCAGCTCGACCTCGTGATCGTGATCTCCTACGTCACGCTCTTCACCGTGGTCGGCAGCCTGATGCTGAAGGAGAGCATTCGCGAGTTCTGGCACAGGCGCAAGGGCGGCGCGGTGCGCCTGCGCCGCAGGGCGGGCGAGCATGCGCCCTATCTCGGCTGGCCCCTGCGCATGCGCTTCTACCGCTCGAAGCTCTATGTGAGCGTGATCCCGATCATCGGGCTCTCGCTCTTCATCGGCTTCGCGGGCGCGCTGCTCGGCATCGGCGGCGGCTTCATCGTGGTGCCGGCGCTGCTCTACATCTTCCGCGTGCCGACCACCGTGGTGGTGGGCACCTCCCAGCTCCAGATCGTCTGCACCACGCTCGTGGCGCTCATCCTCCACGCGGTGACGAACCAGGCGGTCGACATGGTGCTGGCGATCCTGCTCATCGTGGGCGGCGTGTTCGGCGCGCAGTTCGGCGCGCGGATGGGGCGTCATCTGAGGGCGGAGCTGTTCCGCTTCCTCCTCGCCCTCCTGCTGCTGGCGGTGGGCCTGCGCTTCGGGCTCGAACTCGTCCTGCAGCCGGAGGAGCCCTTCTCCATCTCCGTGCAGGAGGTGCGCACATGAGGGCGCTCGTCCTCCTCGCCGCCCTGGTGTGGAGCCTCGCTTCGGCGCAGGCCGAGACCCTGATCACCTCGCTCTCGAACCACCGCGTCCTGATCAATTCCAACTACACCGGAACGCAGATCGCCGTGTTCGGCGCCATCGAGCGCGACGCGCAGACCGTCGCCCGCGCCACGGCCTATGACGTGGTCGTCACCGTCCGCGGCCCGCGTCAGTTCCTGACCGTGCGCGAGAAGGAGCGGCTCGGCCCCGTCTGGATCAACCTGGAGCAGCAGAAGTTTCCGTCGGTGCCGGCCTATCTGAGCGTGATGACCTCCCGGCCGATCGAGGAGATCACGAGCGTTCAGCAACGGCAGCGTCAGCGGATCGGCCTCGAGGCCATCGTCAACTCCACCGACTTCACCTCCCAGCGCGACGGCGCGGACAGGCCCTTCCGGGAAGCGCTCCAGCGCCTGAAGGCGCAGGAGGGGCTCTATCTCGAGGACGAGCGCGGCGTGACCTTCCTGACGCCGGACATCTTCCGTGCGGCGATCCCCCTCCCCGCCACCGCCCCGCCCGGCAACTACGAGGTCGACGTCACCCTGTTCGCCGACACGGTGATCCTCGCCCGCACCAACACCAATTTCGAGCTGGTGAAGACGGGATTCGAGGAGCAGGTGGGCGTCGTCGCCCGCGACTGGTCCCTGGCCTACGGCCTCGCCACCGCCGCCATCGCCATCTTCTTCGGCTGGCTCGCCAGCGTGATCTTCAGACGGGACTAAGATCAATCCCGGCAGAGCATGGACTTCGCGATGGCGAAGATGCGCTCCGTGCCGATAAGATGGGCGGTGAAGCCGTCGGGGAAGAGCGGCTTGAACGCCGCGTCGCAGGCATTGAGCCCGCCCGCATAGGCGCCGAGCGCGGGCATCACGCAGCGGCTCCCGTCGGTGAGAAAGCAGCGCCGCCGGGTGGCGCGCCCGCGCATCACCACCTTGCCGACCGGATGCAGGTGGCCGGCGACCTCCGCCCGCTTCCCCGCCGCGGGCTCGTGGCGCAGGGTGAGGGATCCGAGCGCCATCTCCTCCACCACCTGCCCGCCGATGCTCTCCGGCAGGATGCGGTCGTGATTGCCCGTGACCCAGATCCACTCGCGGCCCTGCTGAACCTCAGCGAGCGTCGCGCGCTCCTCGGCTCCGAGGCGATCCGGCCCGCCGATGTCGTGGAAGGAGTCGCCGAGCGCGATCACGGTCTTCGGGTTGAAGCGCGACACCGCGTCCGAGAGCGCGACAAGCGTCTCGCGGGTGTCGTAGGGCGGCAGCATCATGCCGCGCCGGGCAAAGGACGAGCCCTTCTCGAAATGGAGGTCCGCCACGAGCAGCGCATCGTGCGCCGGCAGCACCATCGCCCCCGTCAGGTCGAGGAGCGCCAGCTGCCCGGACAGCTCGATCTCGTGGGTTGTCTGTGTGTTCTTCCGCAATGCCGTCACGCCAAAGCCTCGTCGAGAAGCGCCGCTTCCGCCTCGGCCAGAATCTCGTCCGCGTTGTCGCTATAGACGCGCTCGCGGCCGATCTCCAGCATGACGGACACGCTCAAGGGAGATACCCGGTCGAGCGGCTTGTGAATGATTCGCCCCCGGATGCGCTCTAGCATCACGCCGAGGCGCCTCACGTCGAGGAGTCCCGTTGCCGCATCCGCCCGCGCCGCCCTCAGGAGCACGTGGTCGGGCTCGTGCTTGCGCAGCACGTCATAGACGAGATCGGTGGAGATGGTGACCTGCCGCCCCGTCTTCTTCTCCCCCGGGAAGCGGCGCTCGATCAGCCCCGCAATCACCGCGCATTGGCGGAAGGTGCGCTTCATGAGGGCGGATTCGGCGAGCCAGTCCTCCAGGTCGTCGCCCAGCATGTCCTGCGAGAACAGCTCGTCCATGAAGCCCGGATCGCGCGCCGCCTTCGCCGCGATGTCGCCCGAGGCATAGACCGCGATGCCGTAATCGTTCGCCACGAAGCCGAGCGGCTTGAGCTTCGCCCGCTCCAGCCGGCGGGTGAGCAGCATGCCCAGCGTCTGATGCGCGAGCCTCCCCTCGAAGGGAAAGCAGGTCATGTAGAAGCGGTTGCCGCGTGGAAAGGTCTCGACCAGCAGGTCGCGCGGCCCCGGCACCACGGAGCGGCGGCGCTGCTGCAGAAGCCATTCCGTCATCTGCGGCGGAAGGCGGTCCCATTCGAACGGGTCGGCGAGGATTTCCCGCACACGCGCAGCAAGGAAGGTGGAAAGGGGGAACTTGCCGCCCTCGTAGGACGGGATCATCGGATCGGTGCCGGCGCCTGCGCGGGTGGCCAGCACCTCGTCCTCGGAGATGCCCTCGAAGCGCAGCACCTCGCCGGCAAACAGAAACGTGTCGCCGGGCGTGAGCGTCTCGGCGAAATATTCCTCGATCTCGCCCAGGATTCTTCCGCGCGGCAGGACGGTCCCCGGGCGCGAGCGCATGGACTTGCCGAGCCGCACCTTGATCATGCTCGCCTCGACGATGGTGCCGACGTTGAGCCGGTATTGCTGCGCCACCTTCGCATCGCGCACGCGCCACAAACCGTCATGGCCCTTCACGATCTTGGCGAAGCGCTCGTAGGCCCGCAGGGCATAGCCGCCGGTGGCGACGAAAGCCACGCATGCTTCAAAGTCTTCCCACGTCAGTCCCGCATAGGGCGCGGCGGAACGCACCTCCTCGTAAAGCTCCTCGAGCCGGAACGGCCCGGCGCAGGCCATGCCGAGAATGTGCTGGCAGAGCACGTCGAGCGCGCCGATGCGCGCATCCGGCGTGTCCTGCGCCGCCTCGTGCACCGCGTCGAGCGCCGCGCGGCATTCGAGGATCTCGAAGCGGTTGGCCGGGACGAGATAGGCCTCCGACGGCTCGTCCATGCGGTGGTTCGAGCGGCCGATGCGCTGCATGATGCGCGAGGCGCCCTTCGGCGCGCCCACATTCACCACGAGGTCCACATCGCCCCAGTCGATGCCGAGATCGAGCGTCGCCGTGCAGACCACGGCCTTCAGCCGCCCCTCCGCCATCGCCTCCTCGACGCGTCGGCGCTGCGACACGTCGAGGGAGCCGTGATGAAGCGCGATGGCGAGCCCGTCGTCGTTGAGCTTCCAGAGCTCCTGGAACGTGTATTCCGCCTGCAGGCGCGTGTTGACGAAGACGAGGGTGGTCTTGTGCGTGCGGATCAGCTCGTAGATCGCCGGCATGGCGAGGGAGGCCGTATGGCCCGCGAGCGGCAGGCGCTCGTCGAGTTCGAGCATGCGGATGTCCGGCTGCGCGCCGCCCTGCACCACGACGAGATCGGCCATGGGCGTTTCCCCTCCCCCTTGCGGGGAGGGGTCAGGGGTGGGGGTGGTCCGACTGGATGAGAGTTCCGCCAAGTCCGGCGTCGTACTCGCGACAACGCCATCTGATTGAGTCACCACGCTTTGACTTTGCGACCCCCACCCTTCATCCCTCCCCGCAAGGGGGAGGGAAACAGCGCTTCGCTGCGGCACCAAGTATCGTCTCAAGTCGTCCGGCTCGCGCACCGTTGCCGACAGCCCCACGGCGGTGGCCTGCGGCGCGATCGTCATCAGCCGCGCCAAGCCCAGCGACAGCAGGTCGCCGCGCTTTGAGGTGACCAGCGAATGCAGCTCGTCCAGCACCACCCGGCGCAGATTTTGGAAGAACTCCTGCGCCTCCGCATGGGCGAGCAGCAGCGCCAGCTGCTCCGGCGTGGTGAGCAGGATGTCCGGCGGGCGCTCGATCTGGCGGGCGCGCTTGTGGGAGGGCGTGTCGCCCGTGCGGGTCTCGATGCGGATCGGAAGCCCCATCTCGGCCACCGGGATCTCGAGGTTGCGGGCGACGTCGGTGGCGAGCGCCTTCAGGGGCGAGATGTAGAGGGTGTGCAGGCCCCGCCTGTCCTTGGCCGTGCCCCGGCCCGGCCCCCGCTCCGCCAGCTCCACCAGGCTCGGCAGAAACCCGGCGAGCGTCTTGCCGGCTCCCGTCGGCGCCACGAGCAGCACGGAGCGCCCTTGCTTAGCCTTGGCGAGCAGGTCGAGCTGGTGCGCCCTCGGCGTCCAGCCGCGGCCTTTGAACCAGTCGCGAAAGGTCTTGGGAAGGAGGGAGGCAGGGCGGTGAGACATCTGTCCTGAAACATAAGCCTCGGCGCCGGTTTCGCCAGGGAGCGCCTTGACGGGTGATACGTTGTGACTCTATCCCAGGCTTCGAGGAGGCGCCATGAGGAGCGAGCTTCGCGCAGCGGAACGGGACGAGCTGGAGGCTATCGGCCGGCTCTATCACGCGGTGTGGCGCGAGACGCAGGCCTCCCTGCAGCCGCGGGACGTGGCGGCCTATCGCGACGAGGCCTTCTTCATCGCGCGGGTCCGGAATCTTCCGGCACCGCCGCTCGCGGCCTATGCGCAGGGCCGGATTCTGGGCTTCGCCGCCTGGACGCAGGATTATCTCGGCCAGCTCTACATCGCACCGGACGGCCGGGGCTCAGGGCTTGGCCGCAGGCTGCTGCAGGCCAGCGAGGATGCGATCCGGGCCGGCGGCTTCGACCGGGCCCGCCTCCTTTGCCTTGTAGGCAACCACAGCGCCCGCGCCTTCTACGAGCGCTGCGGCTGGCGCGTGGCAGATACGATCACGGAAGAGGCCGAGACCCGGAACGGGCCGGTCCCGGTGGCCTGCTGGGCGATGGTGAAGGAGCTCAAGATGTGAACGCCGCCCCGTCGGCGCTTGCCATCCGGTCCGTGATCCCGTCAGGGTGAGCCACGCCAACCATGAGAACGAGAAGACGAAACGCCATGCCCCACGACACCCAGTTCCAGAACGCCGTCGCCGTCGTCACCGGAGGCACGCAAGGCGTGGGCGAGGCCATCGCCCGCACCCTGGCCGAGCGGGGCGCCAAGGGCATCGTCATCTGCGGCCGCAACGAGGAGCGCGGGCACGCGGTGGCCCGCGAGATCTCCAACCAGGGCTGCCACACGGAGTTCGTGCGGGCCGATCTTGAGCGCGTCGAGGAGGCGCGCCAGGTCACCGCCCGGGCGGACAGCGTCTTCGGGCGCGTCGACGTGCTGGTGAACGCCGCCGGCATCACCGACCGCGGCACGATCTTCGACACCACCCCGGAGCTCTTCGACCGCATGTTCGCGGTGAATGTGCGCGCGCCGTTCTTCCTGATGCAGGAGGCGGCCAAGATCATGCGGCGCGAGAGGATCGAGGGCGCGATGGTCAACATCCTGTCCATGTCGGCCCATGGCGGCCAGCCCTTCATCTCGGCCTATTGCGGCTCGAAGGGGGCGCTCGCCACGCTCACCAAGAATGCCGCCTTCAGCCTCATGCCCTGGCGCATCCGCGTGAACGGCCTCAACATCGGCTGGATGAACACGCCCGGCGAGGACCGGATCATGAAGACCTATCACGGCGCCCAGGACGGCTGGCTCGAGAAGGCGGCGGCGGAGCAGCCCTTCGGCCGCCTGCTCGATCCGTACGAAGTGGCCCGCGCCGTGGCGTTCCTCGCTTCGACTGAGTCCGGCATGATGACCGGCTCGATCATCGATTTCGACCAGTCGGTGCTCGGCTGCTACGAGAGCGCGCCGCATCCGTCGAAGCCGGTGCGATAGACCGTTCCCACAAGCACAACTTCATCCTGAGGAGGCGCGTCAGCGCCGTCTCGAAGGAGGCTCCAGTGCTCTCTGGAAGCTCCTTCGAGACGCAGCCTCACGGCTGCTCCTCAGGATGAGGCCTGAGGGTGACTTCAACGTTGGAAATCAGCGCTGCATCACGCACAGGATGCCCGGCACCGGCACGCCGCGATCTTCCCGGGTCGAGACCCGCTCGAGAATGACGGTGGTGAAGCCGGCTGCGTCCGCAAGCGCGCGCAGATAGGCCTCGCCGTGCGCGTAGCGGGCATCCTCGCCGAGAATGAAGCCCTCGCCCTCGTGCGCCTGCACGGTGAAGGCGAAGAGCCCCTCGCGCCCGAGCACCCGGTGCGCCTCGCGGAACGCCGCATCGAGCGAGGCCATGTAGACGAACACGTCGGCCGCCACCACGAGATCCGCCTCGGCCGTGCCGCGGCCGGAGAGAAAAGAGACCAGCTCGCCCTCGTGCAGGGCATCGTAGAGCTTCGTCTTCTGCGCCTTCTCCAGCATGCGGGGAGAAAGGTCGACGCCCTCGATCGCCGCGCACAGACCGTCGAGCGCCTGCGCCATCAGGCCCGTGCCGCAGCCGAGGTCGAGGGTGAGGCCGAAGCGGTAATCCCGGATCTGCCTGGAACAGGCGCGGCGAAGCGCATCGGCGATCAGTTCGGGGCCGCGATAGCGCAGGCTTTTGGTCAGGTGCCGGTCGAACTTGGGCGCGTAGTCGTCGAACAGGGCCCGCACGTAGCCGTCGGTGATCGCCGCGTCGGGCGCGAGCGCCCCGAGCCGGGCGAGATCGAGCCGCACGCCGAGCGCATCCTCCGGCTCGAGGGCCAAGGCCTGGCGCAGAGCGGCCGCCGCCTCGTCCCGCTGGCCCAGCTCCACGAGCGAGCGCCCCAGCATGGCCTGGGCCGGCGCGAAGGACGGCGCGATCTCCAGCACCTGCCGGGCCAGATCGGCGGCGGCCTCGAAATCGCGCTCCTCGAAGGCGGCGCGGGCATATTCGTAACGGCGGTCGGCGAGGAGATCGCCGGAGGATTGGACGGTGGAGGCTGGCAGCATGGCGTCTGGATGCGGGAGAGAGAAAAGGCTGTCAATCAGGCAGCACCCCTGAACCCTGCCCAATCCAGATCGGGTTTAGGATGTGCCGCCATTCCCTCCCCCTTTTGCGGGGGAGGGTGGCGAGGGGAGCGAGCCGGGAGAGGGGGAGTGGCAGGTCGAGCACGGCCCCTCTCCCGGCCTGCTGCGCAGGCCACCCTCTCCCGCTGCGGGGAGAGGGCAAGGTGCGGGTGTAATGTTCTCACTTTGTTCTTGACTTCGGCTGCAAGCTGGGCTATATCATGGCTCATCCTCGTCCGGTGAGGGGCGCGCTCGCGAGGCGTCGCAGATGCGGGACGGGGCGCGGTCCCGCCGCAGGTCTCGCACGCCTGTGGTCGCGGGAGGCCGATCCTGGCTTGTTCCAGGTCCGCCTGAAAAGAACCGCGCGTGACGAGCAGTTCGGCTCTTCACCTTCCACCATCACCCATCGAGCCGGGCTGCCCCAAGCGCCACCCTCGAGCAACCCTGACGGCTCGCAGCTCACGCTGCGGGCCCGAAGGCGCTGGATCTGCGACAGGCTGCCCGGGATACCGGGAACCTCGCCAAGGAAGCGCTATTCCTCAACCTGACACCGACTGACCCGACCCTATATTCCTCCCATGGCGCTGCGTTCCACCGACATCCTCACCCAGACCCCGCAAGGGCTCTACTGCCCCCTCGGCGACTTCCACATCGATCCGGTCCGGCCCGTGAAGCGGGCGCTGATCACCCATGGCCATTCGGACCATGCCCGCTCCGGCCACCGCTCGGTCATGGCGACGCGGGAGACCCTGCGGATCATGGGCGTGCGCTACGGCGAGGATTTCGCCGGCTCGACCCAGGAAGCTCCCTTACGGGAAAGCCTCCGCGTCGGCGACGTGACGGTGCGCTTCACGCCGGCGGGCCATGTGCTGGGCTCGGCTCAAGTTTCCATCGAGGCCGGCGGCACCCGCGTCGTGGTCTCGGGCGACTACAAGCGCGCCGAGGACCCGACCTGCCTTCCCTACGAGGTGGTGCCCTGCGACGTGTTCATCACCGAGGCCACCTTCGGCCTGCCGGTGTTCCGCCACCCGGACACGCGGGGAGAGGTGCGCAAGCTTCTCGACTCCGTCGCCCTGTTCCCGGAGCGCGCCCATATCGTCGGCGCCTATGCGCTGGGCAAGGCGCAGCGGGTCATGGCGCTCCTGCGCGAGGAGGGCTACGACAGGCCGATCTACCTGCACGGCGCCATGGAGCGCCTGACCGAGCTGTATAAATCCGAAGGCATCCCGTTGGGCGAGACGCCGAAGGTGGTGGCCGCGGAGCGCTCGAAGCTCGCCGGCGCCATCGTGATCTGCCCGCCCTCCTCGATCCAGGACCTCTGGTCGCGCCGCTTTCCCGACCCCGTCACCTGCTTCGCCTCCGGCTGGATGCGGGTGCGGGCCCGGGCCCGGCAGAAGGGGGTGGAGCTGCCGCTCGTGATCTCCGACCATTCCGACTGGGACGACCTCTGCCACACGATCCGGGAAACCGGCGCAGGGGAGGTCTGGGTGACGCACGGCCAGGAGGATGCCCTCGTCCATTGGTGCACCACCCACGGCATCAGGGCGCGGCCCCTGCACATGCTGGGCTATGGCGACGAGGGGGAGGCGGAGGAAGCCGCCCACCCTCCCCTCGAGGGGGAGGGTCGACGCCCGTCAGGACGGCGGGGCGGGGTGGAAACACCAACTTCGGAAAGCGACGGCGCCGATCACCCCACCTCGGCTCTTCGAGCCGATCCTCCCCCTCAAGGGGAGGATATGCCATGAACCGCTTCGCCGCCCTCCTCGACCGCCTCGGCTACGAGCCGCGCCGCAATGCCAAGCTGCGGCTGCTCACGGACTATTTCCGCCATACCCCCGACCCGGACCGCGGCTATGCGCTCGCCGCCATGACCGGCGCGCTCATGTTCAAGGAGGCCAAGCCCGGCCTGATCCGCGGCCTCGTGGAGGAGCGCACCGATCCGGAGCTGTTCCGGATGTCCTACCACTACGTGGGCGACCTCGCCGAGACCGTGGCCCTGATCTGGCCCGCGCCGGGGCATGAGGCTGCTGCGCGAGTATCCAATGGCGCCGACCTGCCCTCTCCTCCCTTGTGGGGGAGAGTTGGAGAGGGGGGTGCAGCGCAGGACTGGAACCAGGAAGGCGCCAACACCCCCCTCCCTAGCCCTCCCCCACAAGGGGGGAGGGAATCTGCGGCACCTACCGTCGGCCACAACAACCCGCCGCCGCACGTGCCGACCCTCACCGAGGTGATCGAGACGCTCGCCACCACCAGCAAGAGCGACCTGCCGGCCCGGGTTGCGGAATGGATGGATGCCCTCGACGAGACCGGGCGCTGGGCGCTGATCAAGCTCATCACCCGGGAGCTGCGGGTCGGCGTCTCGGCCCGGCTCGCCAAGACCGCCGTGGCCCAGCTCGGGCAGATCGAGCCCGACGAGGTGGAGCTGGTCTGGCACGGCCTCGAGCCGCCCTACGAAAGCCTCTTCGCCTGGGTCGAGGGCCGGGGGCTCAAACCGGAATCGGGCAACCCTGCGCCCTTTCGCCCATCGATGCTCTCGCACCCGCTGGAGGACGAGGACTTTACGAAGCTGGACGCCTCCGAGTTCCTCGCCGAGTGGAAATGGGACGGCATCCGCCTCCAGGCCGCCGCCGGCCGCGGCAGCGACGGACGCCCGGTGCGGCGCATCTATTCCCGCACCGGCGAGGACGTCTCCCGCGCCTTTCCCGACCTCGTGGAGGCGCTCGATTTCGAGGGCGCCATCGACGGCGAGCTTTTGATCGTGCGCGAGGGCCGGGTGCAGAGCTTCAACGTGCTCCAGCAGCGCCTGAACCGGAAGGCCGTGACGCCGAAGCTGATCGCGGAGTTCCCCGCGCATCTGCGGGTCTACGACATCCTGTTCGAGGGCGAGGAGGACCTGCGCCCCCTGCCCTTCGCCGAGCGCCGCCGGCGCCTCGAGGCCCTCGTCGCCCGGCTCGGCGATCCGCGCATCGACCTCTCGCCCATGGTGCCCTTCGAAACCTGGGAGGATCTCGCCGCCGCCCGCGCCGATCCGGCCTCGGTGGGCGCAGGCCCCGACGCGGACGCCATCGAGGGCTGCATGGTGAAGCGGGCGAACAGCCCCTACCTGCCCGGCCGCCCCAAGGGCTACTGGTACAAGTGGAAGCGCGACCCCTACCTTGTGGACGCCGTGATGATGTACGGCCAGCGCGGGCACGGGAAGCGCTCGTCCTTCTATTCCGACTACACCTTCGGCGTCTGGCGCGACGGGCCGAACGGGGAGGAGCTGGTGCCGGTGGGCAAGGCCTATCACGGCTTTACCGACGAGGAGCTGGTGAAGCTCGACCGCTATGTCCGCAACCATACGATCAACCGCTTCGGCCCGGTGCGGGAGGTGGAATACGGCAAGGATCGCGGCCTCGTGCTGGAGGTGGCCTTCGAGGGCCTGCAGCGCTCGACCCGGCACAAGTCCGGGGTCGCCATGCGCTTTCCCCGCATCAACCGCATCCGCTGGGACAAGCCCGCGGCCGAGGCCGACCGGATCGAGACCCTCGAGAAGATCCTGGAGCGGGGCGAACAGGAGGTTCATCCGTTGAAGGCTGACGGGGCAAAACGGAAGGAGGCGTGACGATGCTCGATGTGGAAACCCTCTCCGAGGCCAGCGTAACCCAGCAGGTGAACGGCCGGCTCGTGGTGGAGACCAAGGGCCAGGGCTTCACCGAGATCACGGAAGCCCTGTCGCGGTGGGTGTTCGGCACCGGAGTCCTGAACGGCCTGCTGACGGTCTTCTGCCGCCACACCTCGGCCTCGCTCCTGATCCAGGAGAATGCCGATCCGGACGTGCGCCGGGACCTGCTGACGGCTCTCGACCGGCTGGCGCCCCGCGAGGCGGACTATGTCCACTCCACGGAGGGGCCGGACGACATGCCGGCCCATATCAGGACCATGCTGTCCGGGGTGTCCTTGAGCATTCCCGTCGTGAACGGACAGATGGTCTTGGGCACCTGGCAGGGGGTCTATCTGGCGGAGCATCGTGACCGGCCGCACACCCGCGACATCATCGTGCATCTGATCGGGGCCTGATCCGCATGATTGCATGGGACGCCTCCGGAGTTTCCCCTAGAATGACCGAGAACGGCGTTTGCCGCCTTGCCAATTCCTCGAGGATGCGGCTAAGGCTCAGGGCAAGCGTCTCGTGGGAGTAGGCACAGGTGCAAAGTCAATCCACCACGATCATCATTGCCGATGACCATCCGCTGTTCCGTGGCGCTCTGAGACAGGCCGTTTCCTCCATCATGCCCGGGGCCCGCGTGATCGAGGCGAGCGGCATGGACGACCTGAACGCCACCCTCTCCCAGGAACGCGACGTCGACCTGATCCTGCTCGACCTGACCATGCCGGGCGTCCAGGGCTTTTCCGGCCTGATGTCGCTCCGGGCGCAGTATCCCGAGCTTCCGGTGGTGATCGTGTCCGCTACGGAAGAGCCCACCGTGATCCGCCGGGCCATGGATTTCGGCGCCTCCGGCTTCATTCCGAAATCCATCGACATCGACAGCATCGGCGGGGCCATCCAGGCGGTGCTCGCCGGCGACACCTGGACCCCGCCGGACGTGGACCTCTCGGCCGCCGAGGATGCGGAAACCGCCGATCTCGTGCGCCGCCTCGGCACCCTCACCCCGCAGCAGGTGCGCGTGCTCACCATGCTCTCCGAGGGCCTCCTCAACAAGCAGATCGCCTACGAGCTCGGGGTGTCGGAAGCCACCGTGAAGGCCCATGTCTCGGCCATCCTCGACAAGCTCGGCGTGGACAGCCGCACCCAGGCGGTCATCGCGGCCTCGAAGATCGGCGTGACCCAGCGCCCCTCCCCGGCCGGGGCGGATTGAGCAGCAACCAAGAAACTCAACAAGAGCCTCATCCTGAGGAGGACCGTCAGGTCCATCTCGAAGGACGAGGCGTCTCCAGCGCCTGCTGCGCAGGCTCCTCAGGATGAGGGCGGAGCTATCCGAAAAGCAGGAGACTCAAAGGCCTTCGATGAAGGTATCGATCCGCGACAGGGCCTGCTCGGCGAGCGCGCTGTCGAAGCGGATGAACACGTGGGAGCCGCCGGGCCAGATCGCGAGTTCCGCCCTGTTGCCCGCCGCGATCCAGCGGGAGCCCATGAACAGCGTGTCGTCGACCAGCGGATCGCGGGTGCCCACCGAGAAGAGCGCAGGCGGCAGGCCGGCCAGGTCCGCATAGAGCGGCGAGACGGCAGGATCGCGCCGGTTCAGGCTGGGACCGCAGAAGTTGTCGGCAAAGACCTTGATCCCGGGCGTGTTCAAAATGAGCGGCTCGTCGCCCCAATTGGCGGCGCTCGGGGTCATGCCGACGTCGTAGCAGCCGGCAAAGAGGTTCGCTCCCCTGAAAGGCTTGAGGCCGTGCTTGTCGCGAAGGCGCAGCAGGGTGAGCGCCGAGAGATGCGCCCCCGCCGACTCGCCGCCGATGAACAGGCGCGAGGTGCCGAAGCGGCCTTCCGCCTCGCGGACGAGCCAGAGGGCGGCGGCCTCGCAATCGTCGGGGCCGGCCGGAAAGGGATGCTCGGGGGCGAGCCGGTACTCCACCGACACCACCGCAAGGCCGCATTTGTCCGCCAGGCGGTCGAGCCAGGGATCCTGCTCGTCCGCGGTGCCGATGGTCCAGCCGCCGCCATGGATGTGGAGATAGACCCCGCGCGGGTTCTCCGGCGCGATGACCCTCAAGGGGATCGGCCCGCCCGGCCCGTCGATGGCGATAGTCTTGGCCCGGCTGCTCAAGGGCATGAGCGGGAAGGCTCCCAGGCCCTTGCGCCGGTTTTCCCGGATCAGCGCAGGCGGCGCCTCCCAGTAGCGGCCGAGCGGCGCGAGCCTTGCCACGATGGCGGCGTTCTGGGCTCGGATCTCCTCGCTGACGGCGGAGGGGTCGAAGAGGGCGGGGTCGATCATGCGGAACTCGCGTCGGGTTGCGTTCGTCGCCGGCCCCTGCGATGAAGCACAGGTGTGGCCCCAGGTCTATTACGCTTTCTTCCAGTGACGCCTTCTGACGAGATGAGTGCATGTCCAACCTGAACCGTTTTCTCGGCGGCTCTCCCGGCTCGGTGCTGGTGAAGCTGGTCTTCCTGTCCCTTCTCGTCGGCGCCTTCCTGGCCTTCCTCGACATCACGCCCTTCGGGCTGATCGAGGGCCTGTTCGACTGGATCGCCTCGGTTCTCGACCTCAGCTTCGAGACCGTGCAGGAGGTTGGGCTCTGGATCGTCTATGGCGCCGTGATCGTCGTGCCGCTCTGGCTCATCTCCCGCCTGTTCGGCAGCCGGCGCTGAGACCCGCCATGGACGGCGCCCCCAACCCGCAGCGGCCGGACATATCCCACTACCGCATCCTGGCGCTCGCGCTGCCGATGACCCTGTCGCATGTGACGACGCCCCTTCTGGGCCTCGTTGACGCGACGGTGATCGGGCGGCTCGGCGAGGCGCATCTCCTCGGCGCTGTGGCGCTCGGCGCGGTGATCTTCGACTTCGTCTTCTGGAGCTTCGGATCGCTGCGCATGGCGACGGCCGGCCTGACCGCCCAAGCGACGGGCGCCGGCAACCGGCACGAGATCGACGTGACGCTCGCCCGAGCGTTCCTGGTGGCAGCGGCGACCGGCCTCCTGCTGATCCTGCTGCAATGGCCCATCGCCGCCATCGCCTTTTCCATGGCGGGCGCGAGCCAGGCGGTGACCGAGGCGCTCTCGACCTACTTCTTCATCCGCATCTGGGCCGCGCCCTTCACTCTGGCAAACTACGTCATCCTCGGCTCCACGCTGGGCCGGGGCCGCACGGATCTCGGCCTGCTGCTGCAGGTGGCGATCAACGTCGCCAACATCGTGCTGACCATGGCGCTTGTGCTGGCTTTTGGCCTTGGCATCGCGGGTGCTGCCATCGGCACGGCTTTGGCGGAGGTTCTCGGCGTCGGACTTGGGATCGTCGTCCTGCGCCGTCTCGGCTCGAACCCGCTTGCCGTCACATGGCCGGAGGTGCTGAACCGGGCGGCCATGGTGCAGACGCTGGCCATGAACCGGGACATCATGATCCGCAACGTGGCGCTCATCCTCGCCTTCTCGATCTTCAGCGCGCTCGGGGCGCGCACCGGCGACGTGACGCTGGCGGCGAATGCGGTGCTCTACAACATGTTCCTCATCGGCGGCTATTTCCTCGACGGCTTCGCCACCGCCGCCGAGACGCTCTGCGGCCAGAGCATCGGCGCCCGCGACGAGCGCGGCTTCCGCCGCGCCATCAACTTGAGCCTGGGATGGAGCCTCGGCTTCGGGCTTGCGGTCTCGGCGATCTTCCTGATCGGCGGCGGGCTCTTCATCGACTTCGTGTCGACCAACTCGGAGGTGCGGGCTTATGCCCGCGAGTATCTCGCCTTCGCGGCGCTGACGCCTCTCGTCGGTGCGGCGGCCTTCGCCTTCGACGGGATCTACACCGGCGCGACATGGACGCGGTCCATGCGCGATCTCATGGTGATCGCCTTCCTGATCTACGCCGCCATCCTCCTGGCGGCGGGCAGCCTGGGCAACACGGCGCTGTGGATCGCGCTGCTCGCCTTCCTCGGCGCGCGGGGCATTGGCCAGTTCATCCTCTACCCGCGCCTGGCGAAAAGGACCTTTGCCAGCATGAGCTGAGCGCGCAGGCGCCGATCAGAACCGGCCCTGTGCGATGCCGCTCGCATCGCGGCCGACGGCCTGCGCAAGCGACGTCCCCTCGCGGTCGAGGAGCCGCAGCAGTCCGCTCTTGATGTCGGGGATGAGGCCCGGCCCCTTGTAGACCATGGCCGAATAGAGCTGCACCAGGCTGGCGCCCGCGCGGATCTTCGCCCAGGCGGCTTCGGCGGAATCGACGCCGCCGACGCCGACGAGGGGAATCCTGCGCTCCACGCGCAGGAAGGTCTCGGCGAGGAGTTTCGTGGAGGGCACGAAGAGCGGCTTGCCGGAGAGGCCGCCGGTCTCGGAAGCCAGCCCCTTCTCCTTCAGGCTTTCCGGCCGGGCGATGGTGGTGTTGGACACGATCAGCCCGTCGATGCCGCGCTTGAGCGCCGTGGCCACGATGGCATCGAGCGTGTCGAGGGAGATGTCGGGCGCGATCTTGAGCAGCACGATGGTCTTCGACGAGCTGCGATCCGCCTGGTCGCGCGCTTCGATGCAGCGTGCGAGAAGATCGTCGAGGAAGGCTTCCCCCTGCAGGTCGCGCAGGCCCGGCGTGTTGGGCGAGGACACGTTGATCGTCAGGAAATCCGCCAGTCCGCAGAGCTGCGACACGCACAGCACGTAATCGGCGATGCGGTCGCCCGAGTCCTTGTTCGCGCCGATGTTGACGCCCACGATCCCCGGCCGACCGCGGCGGCGCACGAGACGGGAGCGCACCACGTCGAGCCCGTCGCTGTTGAGGCCGAAGCGGTTGATCACCGCCTCGTCCCGGGTGAGCCGGAAGACCCGCGGGCGCGGGTTTCCCGCTTGCGGCTTGGGCACGACGCCGCCGGTCTCGACGAAGCCGAAGCCCAGGCCGAGGAGTTGGTCGGGCACCTCGCATTGCTTGTCAAAGCCCGCGGCCAATCCCACCGGATTGGGAAAACGCCGTCCGAGCACGCCGACGGCAAGGCGCGGATCGTCGGCAGGCGGTGCCGCCGGCGGCATGAGGGAGAGGCCCCGGATCGTGAGCTGATGCGCCGTCTCCGCATCGAGCGCGTGGAGTGCCGGCTTGGCGAGGGAGAACAGCGCGCCGATCATGCGGCGAGATCCGGGAAGACGTGGCGGCCGTCGGCGCCGAGGGGAAGCGGCCTCACCCACATGACGGCGCTGAGCGGCAGCGGCGCATAAAGATGCGGGAAGAGGTCGCCGCCGCGGGACGGCTCGAAGCGGAGCGCATCGCCGAGCGCATCGGCATCGATGGCGATCAGCAGGAGATCATCCTGTCCTGCGAAGTGCCGCGCTGCCGTCTCGCGCACCTGGTTTTCCGTTGAAAAGTGGAGGTACCCATCCTGGATGTCGATGGGTGCTCCCGCGAAGGAACCGGCCTTTTCGGCCTCCTGCCACAGGGCTGCAGGGCATATTTTGTAGATAACCGACATGGAGGACCGATTAGCGGTAGGTCGCATCAGGGGCAACCCCGATTAGACATATGTCTCAAGAGATGTGCGCCCGTTGTCTGCGCCATAGAACACTCTTAATTCCTATCTATAGGTTCGGTTTCAAATATTCGCTTCCAGCGAAGGTTTTTAACGATGTTGTCTCACGAACGCGTTTGGGCTGCCATCGATGCCCTGGCCTCGCGCCACGGAATGACCGCGTCCGGCCTGGCGCGCAAGGCCGGTCTCGACGCGACGAGCTTCAACAAATCGAAACGCGTGAGCCCCGAGGGCCGGGAGCGTTGGCCTTCGACGGAGTCGATCTCGAAGATCCTGAAGGCCACGGGAGCGAGCCTGGAGGACTTCCTGCGCCTCGTCGAGCCCTCCGGCTCGCTGCGCCGGTCCATGATCCCGCTCATCGCCATGGAGCAGGCCGCCACGGGCAAGATCCTCAACGAGGACGGCACGCCTACCGAGGGGCCGGGCTGGGACGAGATCGAGTTTCCTGACTTCGGCCAGGAAAGGGTCTTCGCCCTCGAGGTCACGGGCGATGCCCTGGCCCCGCTCTACCGCGACGGGGACGTGCTCATCGTCTCGCCCACCGCCAGCACCCGCAAGGGAGACCGGATCGTGGTGTGCACCACGACCGGGCAGATCCTGGCCCAGGAGCTCAAGCGCCGCTCGGCCAAGACCCTGGAACTGACCTCCCTGGCCAAGGACCAGGAGGACCAGGTGATCCCTACAGAGGAGATCGCCTGGAGCGCCCGCATCATGTGGGCGCGCCAGTAATCAGGCCGCGCGTTCCTTCAGGAACGCCTCGTGCTCGCGCACGAGATCGCCGGCGAGCGCCTTGCGGATCAGGGCCCGCGTCTCCTTCACCCCATAGAGCGCCACGAACGAACCGAAGCGCGGGCCGCGCGGTTCGCCCAGCAGCACCTGATAGATCGTGTTGAACCATTCGATGGACACGCCGGGCCGCTCGGGCGTGGCGCCCTTCGCCTTGAAGTCCTGGTAGCGCGGCTCGGCCCGGCCGACATTGTAGATCTCCTCCTGGACCGCTTCCGCAGTCGCGGGCCGCTCGCCGGTCTCGAAGGATGCGAGCACCTCCTCCAGGCGGCGCAGGGAGGCCGCTTCCACCTCGTCCGCGAGACGATAGGTCTTCTGCGGCTTCACGAAATCCTCGAAGTAGCGCACGGCGCGCTTCACGAGGCTGTCCAGGCGCGGATGCGTCTCGGGCGAGACGCCCGGCGCGTAGCGGCGGATGAAGCCCCAGAGCACCGCCGGATCCTCGGAATTCGCCACCGCCACGAGGTTGAGCAGCATCGAGAAGGAGATCGTCGTGCCCGGCTGGTTGGAGCCCTCCGACGACACCAGTTCGGGCGCCGGCGGCTCGCCCGCATGGAGATGCCAGACCGGGTTCATCAGGCGCGCCTTCGCGTCCTGCGCCGGATATTTCTCTAGGAAGGTGAGGTAATCGTCGACCTGGCGCGGGATCACGTCGAAATAGAGCTTCTTGGCCTCGCGCGGCTTGTTGAACATGAACAGCCGCAGGCTGTCCGGCGTGCCGTAGGTGAGCCACTCGTCGATGGTCAGCCCGTTGCCCTTGGACTTGGAGATCTTCTGCCCCTTCTCGTCCAGGAACAGCTCGTAGTTGAAGCCTTCCGGCGGCAGGCCGCCGAGCGCCTTGGCGATCTCGCCGGAGAGCTTCACGCTGTCGATGAGGTCCTTGCCGGCCATCTCGTAATCGACGCCGAGCGCCACCCAGCGCATGGCCCAGTCAGGCTTCCACTGCAGTTTGGCATGGCCGCCCGTCACCGGCGTTTCGAAGCGCTCGCCGGTCTCGGGATCGCGCCAGACGATGGTGCCCGCATCCAGCTTGCGCTCGCCGATCGGCACCTGCATCACGATGCCGGTCTTCGGGTGGATGGGCAGGAAGGGCGAGTAGGATTGCTGGCGCTCCTCGCGGAGCGACGGCAGCATGATCGCCATCACCGCATCGTAGCGCTCGAGCACGGTGAGCAGCGTCGCGTCGAACACCCCCGCCTTGTAGCACTCGGTCGCCGACTTGAACTCGTAGTCGAAGCCGAAGGCGTCGAGGAATTCGCGCAGGCGCGCATTGTTGTGGTGCGCGAAGCTCTCGTGGGTGCCGAACGGGTCCGGCACCTGGGTCAGCGGCTTGCCGAGGGAGGCCGCCACCAGGTCCTTGTTCGGGATGTTGTCCGGCACCTTGCGCAGGCCGTCCATGTCGTCCGAAAAGGCGACGAGGCGGGTCGGGATGGTGTCGCCGGTCAGCACCCGGAAGGCATGGCGCACCATGCTGGTGCGCGCCACCTCGCCGAAGGTGCCGATATGGGGCAGCCCCGAGGGGCCGTAGCCGGTCTCGAACAGGGCCTCCTTCTTGCCCGTCCGTTTGAGCCGCTCGACGAGCTTGCGCGCCTCCTCGAAAGGCCAGGCGGTGGCGGTCTGGGCGGCTTCGGTCAGAGCGGGATCGAGGGACAGGGGTCGGGACATGGGCCTAGTGCTTGCAGGAAAAATGCTTCCAGAAGCGCGGCACACTAGGGATGAGACCCTTAGGGGTCAATGCGGTAAACCCGTCGGCTCTCCGGGTGTCGGCCCCTAATACGGGCTGACGGGGAAGAACCGCAGGTAAAGCTCGGCATACCGGCCCTCGCGCCAGAGCTGGTGGAGGGCGAAGTCGAGGGCCCGCCTCAGGCTCTCGTCGTCGCTCCGGGTGACGAAGCCGATGCCCTCGCCGAAGAAGCGGCTCTCCAGATAGGGCCCTCCCGAGAAGTCGCAGCATCCGGCGGCCTCCTCTCCCCCGATCCAGAGGGCAAGGCCCAATCCGTCGGCGAAGAGATAATCGATCTCTCCCGCCTTGAGCGCCGTCTGGGCGGCCGCCAGCTCGGGATAGGGCTTTAGGGACGCTCCCGCCATGAAAGCCTTGGCATAGGCCTCGTGAGCGGTGCCGCCGACTACGCCGACCGTCTTGCCCTGGAGCGCCTTGACGTCAGGCGCGGGCTGGTTCCTGTCCTTGCGCACCGCGAAGCGGGCGGGGATCTTGAAATAGGGGCCCGTCACGGCAAAGCGCTGGCGCAGGCTGGCCGTGATCGGAACAGCGGCGGCCACCACGTCGCCCTGCCGCTCGGCCAGGGCATCGAGCAGGGTGTCGAAGCGGCGGACCTGGACGGTGCAGGTCAGGCCGAGGCGCTCGCAGGCGGCGCGGGCGAGCTCCACCGACAGGCCGGTGGGGTTGCCGTCGAGACCCGGAAAGTGAAGCGGCGGAAAATCGTCGTCCACGAGGAAGCGGACGGTGCGCGTCGCCGGCAGGTCCGGGCGATCGAGCTGGGCGCGCGGATCCCAGAAGTTCGGAATGCTCACGCCCTGCGCCTGGGCGGCGCCGATCGTCAGCAGCAAGGGCAGCACCGCCCGGCTCAGGGGCTTGATCTTGCGGCGGAAGCGCGCGACCAATGTAACGATATCCAGAAGCATTGAAGCGATACTCACTTGCGCGCCGCCCTGCACCATCCACAAGCGCCCGTCGAAGGCGTCCTGCGCTCATGAGGCAGGGTCTAGCGGAGCGGGACCCACAGTCAACAGCGCTTCCGGTGGCGCTCGGCTTTCTGGCGGGCCACGGATACGCTCCGGAAGCCCTCCGCCAGATGGCGGTTTTCGCCCAGGTCGCCGGAGTCTCAGCCGATGATTTCGTCCTCAGGCAAGGCCTGATCGAAGAGACCGAGTTCTACCGGACCCTGGCCGCCGAGCTGGGCCTGCCGTTCCTGGCAGCCCCTCGCCTCTCCCGGGACGCCCGGTACCCTGAGAGCATCCTGGCGGGACTTGCTCCCCTGACCGGAACGAGGAGCGGTTTCGTAGCGGCACCGCGCGGCGCCCTGCTCGTCCAGCTCCTCAGGAGCCGCTCCGCGGCCCGGCCGCTGGCCATCACGACCCCATCCCTGTTGAGGGAGGCGGTGTTCCGGGCCAAGGCACCGTCGATCGCCCACCGGGCCGCCTCGGATCTCGCCGAGCAGGCGCCCGACCTCGCCACCGGCGTCGGCTACGGCCAGCTCGCGCTCCTGTTCCTCATGCTCGCGCCCATCGTGTTCGGCGCGCTTCATGCGCCCGAGCTCACCGCCGGGCTTCTCGGCGCTGCCCTGAGCCCCCTGTTTCTCGCCCTGGTGGTTCTCAGGCTCGCGGCCTCTTTCCTGAGCGGCTCCGTGGAGCCTGCAACCCCGCCGCCCCGCGCCGAGGATGCCGATCTGCCGGTCTACACGGTGATCGCTGCGCTCTACCGCGAGAGGCGCGTGGCGGCACGGCTCATCCAGGCGCTGGAGCGGCTCGACTACCCGCCCGCCAAGCTCGACATCAAGCTCGTGCTCGAAGCCGACGACCGGGAGACGCCGGAGGCGCTCGCCGCCATCACGATGCCGGCCCATGTGGAGGTGCTGGTCGCGCCGCCGGGGGAGCCGCGCACGAAGCCGCGGGCGCTCAATGTCGCCCTGCCCCTGGCGCGGGGCCGCTTCACGGTGGTCTACGACGCCGAGGACGTGCCTGATCCCGGGCAGCTGCGGCTGGCGGCCTCTCGCTTTAGGGAGGCGCCGGCAGACGTTGCCTGCCTCCAGGCGCGGCTGACCATCGACAACACGGACGACACATGGCTCACCCGGCTGTTCACAATCGAGTACGCGGCCCTGTTCGACGCCTTCAACCCGGGACTTGCGGCCATCGGCAGCCCCTTCCCGCTCGGCGGCACCTCCAACCATTTCCGCACCGCCGTCCTGCGCAGGATCCACGGCTGGGACGCGCATAACGTGACCGAGGATGCCGATCTCGGCATCCGCCTCGCGCGACTCGGCTACCGGGTGCAGGATCTCCCCTCCTCCACCCTCGAGGAGGCGCCGGGCACCTTGCGGCTCTGGTTGCGCCAGCGCACGCGCTGGATGAAGGGCTTCGTGCAGACGGCGGTGAGCCATTCGCGCAGACCCTGGAACCTGCTTCGTCAGCTCGGCCCATGGCGATTCTGCGGGGCTCTCGCCCTGACCTGGGGCGTCGTGCTCAGCGCCCTGGTCTATCCCCTCTTCACCGGTCTGTTCGTGACCTCTTGGCTGCTTGGACACGGTGTGGCGCAATGGGGGCCCGCACTCAACGCCTATGCCCTGACGCTCTTCGCGTCCGGTGCCCTCTCCATCGTCGTCCCGGCCGGCATCGCGCTTCACAGGCGCAGGCTCTGGCGGTTGGTTCCCTGGGTTGCGCTGCTGCCGCTCTATTACGGGCTGGTCAGCCTCGCGGCTTGGCGGGGATTGTGGGAGCTTGCGACCGCTCCCTTCCGTTGGAACAAGACGAGCCACGGCCTCGCGCGCACGTCGCGGAGCGGATGGCTTCAGAAGCACCAGGCCAGGGTGGTGGAGACGAGATCGTTGAACACCGCGCCGCCGTAGCGCCACCACAGCAGGCTCCCGGAAGCGACGAGGCAGAGGACAGCGCCGGCCACAAGCCCCAGGCGGGTCCGCCGCTCCTGCCGGTCGGTGTATCCGGTGTCCATGCTCATCGTGCCTCCTGCCGGCGCATCGGGGCGAGTATAGATCGCGCTGGGCTCAAGAGAAAGGCATCAGGTCTCGAGCCAGTTCCGCAGCCGGGAGAGGCGCGGCTCCTCCTCGGAGGCGACGGCCTGCGCCAGGGCCGCGCGGCTACCCAGGAGGATCACGAGGCGGCTTCCCCGCGTGACGCCCGTATAGAGCAGCTTGCGCCCGAGCATGGAGGCCTGCTGCAGCGCGACGGGGATGATCACGGCCGGGTATTCGGAGCCTTGCGCCTTGTGGATCGTCACCGCATAGGCCAGCGCAAGCTCGTCGAGCTCCTTGAGGGTGTAGGCAACGAGCCGCTCGTCGAAGGCGACGGTGAGCTCGCCATGGTCGCGCCGCACCTCGCGCACGATGCCAACCTCGCCGTTATAGACGTCCCGCTCGTAATCGTTGCGGACCTGCATGACCTTGTCGCCCGGCCCGTAGATCCAGCCGGCGCGGTGCAGGCTCTCGGGCCCGGGCGGGTTGAAGACCTGCTGTAGTTCGCCGTTCAGCATGTTGGTGCCGAGCCGTCCGCGATTCATGGCGCACAGCACCTGGACGTCGCGCACGGGATCGAGGCCGGAGCGGCGCGGAATCCGGTCGCGCATGAGGATGGTCATCTTCGCCACGGCATCGGACGGCGTGTCGGCCTCCACGAAGAACAGGTCGGAGTCCGGCCGGTGCGAAAGGTCGGGCATCAGCCCGCGGTTGATGGCGTGCGCCACGGTGATGATGCGGCTTTCCCGCTCCTGCCGGAACACCTCCTTGAGCTGCACCACGGTCACGGCACCGGAGGCGATGATGTCGGAGAGGATCTGCCCGGGGCCGATGGAGGGAAGCTGGTCCACGTCGCCGACGAGCAGCAGGGAGGCTTCGTCCGGCAAGGCGCGCAGCAGGGCGGCCGTGAGGCGGATGTCGAGCATCGAGGCTTCGTCCACGACGAGAAGATCGCAGTCGAGCGGGGTCTTGGCGTTGCGGCGGAAGCCGCCCTCCGAAGCTTCGAGGAGACGATGCACCGTCCTGGCCGGAAAGCCCGTGCTCTCCGACAGGCGCTTCGCCGCCCGTCCCGTGGGCGCGCAGAGGGCGATGGTGCGCTCGTGCTGCGCGCAGAGGCGCGTCAGGCTCCGGATGAGCGTGGTCTTGCCCACGCCGGGACCGCCGGTGACCACGAGCACCTTGGAGCGGCAGGCGGCCGCGAGCGCCTCGCGCTGGCTCGGCGAATAGGTCACGCCGATGGCGGCTTCCGCCTCGGCGATCACCTGCGCAGCATCGAGGCCGGCCCAGGGGTGCTCGCCCCTGGCGAGATCCTTGAGCCTTTGCGCGATGAACATCTCGGCGCCGTAGAGGCTCTTCAGAAAGATGCTGCGCCGGCCGCTCAAGCCATCGGCCACGAGCTGCCCCGCGGCGCATTGCGCGTCGAGCACCGGCCCGAGCTCCGCCTCCGTCACGTCGAGCAGGCGGCTGGCCTGCCGCAGCAGCTCGTCCGCACCGAGCCCCGAATGCCCTTCCTTCACCGCCTCAGACAGCACGTGGGCAAGGCCCGCCTGCAGGCGCATCTCGGCCGTCGGCTCCACATCGAGCCGCAGGGCCACCTGATCGGCGAGCGCGAACTCGAAGCCCGGAATGTCGAGCACGAGCCGGTAGGGATTGGCCTTGATGATGTCGATGGCTCCCACGCCATAGGCGCGGTAGATGCGCGTGAGCAGGAAGCCGCCGATGCCGTGGGCGTTGAGGAAGGCGGCGATATCCTTGAGCGCGCGATGCTCCGTCCAGGCCTCGCCGATGCCGAGCGCCTTCGCCATGCCGATGCCCTGCACGCGCGTGAGCTCATGCGGCTTTTTCTCGATCACGTCGAGAATGCGGGCGCCGAAGGAGGCGATGAGCCTTTGCGCGACAGCGGGGCCGACGCCCCTCAGAAGGCCGGAGCCGAGGAAGCGCTGGAGGTCCTCCGCCGTGGTCGGCGCCGAGGTCGCCAGCGCATGCGCGCGAAACTGGACGCCGTGGTTGCGGTCGTGCAGCCAGCCGCCGCTCGCCTCGATCACCTCGCCGATGGCGACGGACGGCGCATGGCCCACCACGACCACGGGCTTGCGATGCCCGCGCGCCTTCACCCGCAGCACGCAGAAGCCGGTTTCATCGTTGTGGAACGTCACCCGCTCGATGGAGCCGACGAGATGTTCGGAGAGGGACAGCGCCTCCTGATCGGAAGCGGCGAGAGCGGATGGTTTCGGCATCGATCAGCGGGACCACATGCGCCGGGACGCTCTCGAGGAAAAGAAAGGGCGAGGCGGCTGTTACCGTCTCGCCCAGCATCGCAGCGAAATTTAGGCTGCCTTCTTGGTCGGCCAGCCGAGCTCGACGAGGCGCGCCTTGGCGAAGTCGCGGATCTCGTCGCGGATGCCCTCGGGCAGATCGGCGAGCAGCTTCTGCGTATCGGCATGAAGCATCAGGTCCGTGACCGCGTTGATGGTCTTGGCCTTCTTGATCTTCGCCTTCAGGTCGTCCTCGACCTTGCCGTCGGAACCCGACGCCTCGACCCTGCCCTTCTGCGGCTGCGTCTCGGTCTTCTCCAGCTCCACATGCGGATCGGCAAAGCCCGGGCGGCCCTGCTTGAACTCGTCGGCCTCTTCCTCGGAGTAGACATAGCCGTGCAGCTCGATGAGCTTGAGGATCACGCGATCCTTCGCACGCTTCTCGGCCATGGCGTAGACGTAGGCCGCCTGCTTGCCCGAGACGCGGTAGTTGACGCCGATCAGCGCCTCGCCGATCGACCACTCGATCCGGTCGCCCATGCGGCCCGTGACCTGGATCACCGCCTCGTCGCGCTCGGCGCGGATGATCTTGGGCTCGTCGAAGACGATCTTCGCCTGGGCGGCGATGCGCTCCAGGGTCTTGTGGTAGACCACGGCGGTGCCCTGAACGCGCCAGACGTTGCCGGCCATCGGCTCGCCGAACTTGGCCAGCACCTCGGAGATTTTCTTATCGGTCGTATTCATCCTCGATCCTAACTTTCACAGGGACCCGCCCACCGGTTCCGCGCTCTTGTCGCGGCCGTTTTCAGGGCCGGCGCGTTCAGTCTTTGTTCTATAGCAGATATGGGGATTCCGGTCCACTTTCGGGAGGCTGCCGCCGAGGTAGAAAGGCTTTCACTGCAATGACTTAACTGGTGTGCGGTTTTGTCTCACCGCTGGCCGCCGCCACGCCCGCGCATGGCCCTGGATCCGCTGGCCCGGGCGGGCCGTCATGATTTGACCACAGGCTATGTGTTCTATATATGTTCTCATCAGGCTGCAAGCTTCGCCCGCGTCATGAAGGAGCCTGGCCCGTCACGTCACCGCCACCCTGGAGGACCGGATGTCCGCGCAAGCGATCCTCGACCTTTCGGATCGACGCCCCGCCCGCCGCGGCACTGCCCGTCGGGCCGCCAAGCGCCCGGCCGCGCCGCTCGCGCGCAACGCCCTGATCGCGGACTATCTCGCGATCTGCGAGCTCGATGCCGAGATCGAGTCCCTGCGGGCCCCGGCGGACCCTGCCGCCTTCGCCATCGGCGACGACATGATCGAGCACGTGGCCGATTTCGAGATCGTCCGCGACGGCTCCTCCTGCCTGGTGGACGTGGTGACGGACGACGACCTCCTGAGCCACCCCTTACGCGCCGCAGCGATCCACGGCATCGCCTCCGCCGACGGACGCCCCTTCCTGATCGAGACGGCGGCCAGCATCCGGGCCGAGCCGCGCTTCACCACCACGCGCCTGATCATGGCATGCAAGCGCACGCCCGTGACGGCGGGCGACCGGGTGCGGATCCTGCACCAGCTCGACGAGGTGGGCGCCATGCGATTGGTGGATTGCGCCAGCGCCGTGATGAACACGCAGGACGGCGTGGCGGCCGTGCTCGCGCTCGCCTGCGAAGGCCTGATCGCCGTGGACATCAGCCGCCCGATCCTGCCGGAGACGCAGGTGCGCCGGCGCCGCCTGCCCTACACCGATCCGTTCGCCTTCTAGAGTTACGCCTTCGCGTGGCGCTCCACCGCCTCGCTGAGCAGCGAGCGCACGATGGCGCGCACCGCCTCGGAGGTGTTGTCTGCCGCAAACTTCGCCTCGATCTCGTCGCGGATGATGGCGCCGTCGCCGCTGCGCTTCAGCTCAGTCGCGGATTCCGCCTGCAGCAGGGTGACGAAGGCGCTCTCGACCTCGCGCGCCACGGCGGCGCCGTCCGCCGCATCGACCACGCGTCCGGTGAGATCGAACACGTTGTCTTCGTAGGGCAGCGCCTGGGCCTCCAGCTCGCCGCCGCCGTCGAGGATCCAGGCGCGCGGCACGTGGTCGACGAGGTCGATCGACCCGCGCGTGATGGTGCCGGGATTCATCCAGCGCGTCCGCCCGGCGTGGATCGCCTTCTGCGTCTTGTGCACATGGCCGTTGACGACCACGTCGCAGCCCTCCACCGCGAAGGGCGGCACGGCGCCCGGATAGCCGGCATCGAAGGCGATGTCGTGATGCGTGAACCAGGCCTGGAGATCGGAACCGGCGAAGGCGCCGCGCACATCCGTCGGGATCGCCTGCCCGTAGGGCGTCATGCCGACGCCGATGCGCCGGGTCCCGATCTGGAACTCAGCCACCGGGCCGGAGGCCGCCACCACATCGACCACGTCGCACAGGCCGAGCAGTGCGAGCGAGTCGCTGTCGGTGAGCGTCGTATGCTGGATGTCGTGGTTGCCCACGTTCACGATGGGCCTGTGATCGAAGCTGCGCAGGATGCGGACCAGCCGGTTCTTGAGCGCCAGATCGGTCTCGACCGGCCGGTCGAAGAGATCGCCGAGGATGACCACCGCGAGGCCCCGGCCGTTGGCGATCTCGACGCAGCGTTCGAGCTTGCCGAGCACGGCCTTGGGCCACACGGCATCCTTGCGCCGGCCCGGACGCCGCGAGCCCACATGCGGGTCGCCGATCACGAGGACGCCGTTGCAGGCGATGGCGGGAAGTCGATCTCCGGCGAGGATCATGCGGTGAGCCGCTCCGTGGGCTTCAGGGAATGGGCGTGGTGGTCGAGCAGGGTCTCGGGTCTTACGGGCGAGCCGCAGGTGGGGCACAGGCCGCCGGTCTCCTCGACGAGGCGCGCCATCTCGGCCTGCAGGGCCTTCAGCCCGTCATCGACCTGCGCCATGCGGGTTTTGGCGATCCGTGCGGCACTGCGCAGATCGGCAAGACGCTTGAGGATGTCTTGTGCCGGCGCCGTGTTTTCAAGCACCGGCGCTGCCGACGGCAGGTCCTGCAGCGCCCGAAGCCGCGCCTGGCTTTGCGCCAGCGCGCGGCTCGCCTGCACGACCCGGCGCCCGATCCGCTCGCGTTCGCGGGAGCGCTCGACGGCACGGGTGAGGGCATCCAGATGCTCCGCCGAAGGCAGGTGCGCCGTGATGCCGGCGCGGGCCTGCGCCCTCTCGAGCCTGCTCCGGAGCGCGGCAAGCTGCGCCGCATGGGCCTGCAGCCGCTCGATCGTCGCGGCCGATGCCCTGAGTCGCTCCGCCTGCGCGCTTGCGGCGGCAAGCTGCTCCTTCAGCGCCTCGATCTCCGTCAGGCCCTCGAGGGTCTCGCCCAGCGCGATCAGCTCCCGCTCGCCGCTGCGCACCGCCTCGGTATCGCGCCGGCAGCGCTCCCGGTGGATGACGAGCATGTCGCGGATATAGCCCGCCTCCTGGCCGATGGAGAGAACGGCGGAGCGGCGGGACGGCGTCTCGCCCAGGAGGAACACGGGGAACTTCTGGTGCGCGACGTGGACGTCGAGATCCTCGACCTTGCGGATGCGGATGAGGTCGGCCACCCAGTCCGGCACATTGCGCCCGCCGGTCTCGTAGCGCATGCCGCGCTCCTCGACCACCGAGCCGTCCGCCTCGTGCAGGGACCAGACGTTCACCGGCGAGCGGCGCGGCTGGCGGACGAAGCGCAGCGTCCTTCCTCCCGCAACCCCGATCTCGACCGTGGCCGACTTCTCGCCCGCACGCACGAGGCTGTCTCGCGCCTCGCCGTAGAACACGGCGCGCAGGGCGCGGATGAAGGTGGACTTGCCGCGGTTGTTCGGGCCGATGAGCGCGTTCACGCCGGGACTCAGGGGCAGCGTCGCGTCCCGGTAGGCCTGCACGTTGACGAGACGGATGTAGCGCAGGCCCGGCTGCGCATCGTTCCATTGCGCGCCGGTGTCGGAGGAGATCACCTCGACGCCCGCCGCCGGCTCGCCTGCGACGCGCGCGATGTGGAACTGGCCCGAGAACTGCGACAGGTCATGGTGCGATACGGCGAGGCACTGCACGCCGAGCCGCGCCGCGCCGTCCTCCAGCACCCGGTAGAAGGACGAGACGCGATCCGGTGCGATCCAGCAATCCGCCTCGTCCAGCGCGAGAAACCGCGCTACGTCGGCCTTCACCACCGCGATCAGGCGCAGCGCCATGCCGATGACATTGGTGAGCGCGCCGCCATTGTCCTCGAGCACGTCCTCGAGCGAGCCGTCCGGGCGCCGGACGCAGATGTCGAGGGAGGCCAAGCCGCGTTCGGTGGAGAGATCCAAGGCCACGGGCTTTTCGCCCGGCAGCACCTCCTGCACCAGGGCGGTGAGCAGCGTCTCGAAGGCCTGCAGGCTGCGCCGGCTGGCGGAGCCGTGCACGGCCTCGATGAAGGCCTCCACCTCGTCCCTTACGGCGAGGCGTCCCTTGGCGAGCTCGATCTCGCGGGTGAGTTCCTCCACCCGCATGCGGATGGCATCGCGCCGGCCTTCGAGCCGGGCGAGCGCCGCCTGCGCGCGGGCGAGGTCGTGATCGATGGCGTGCAGGATCAACGCTCGTCTCCGAGCTGCTTCAGGCGTGTCTCGATATTGCGCAGGGCAGCGCCGAACTCCTCGGCCAGCGCGGCGTTGCGGGCCTGAGCCTCATCGATCAGCGCCTGGATCTGCGCCTCGTCGTCGGTGCCGAGTTCGGCGAGCGCGAGAGCCCGCGCCTCCTCGAGATCGCGCATCAGGCGCTCCACCTCGCCCTCGGCCCGGATGCGCTCCGCCCGCAACCGCTCGAAGGTCTTGCGCATCTCGTCCAGGCGGCGAAGCTGGTCCGTCTCGTGGCGTGTCAGGCTGGTCATGGAATCGCGACTCCGCTGCGTTCGAATGGTCGAGCTTCAGTTATCGTCAGCGATATTTCGTCGCAACGACTTTGCCTCTTTTTGGTCTGGATCACGGCCGATCTCTTCAATCCTGGCACCCGACCCTCCACATAGTATCCGTTACTCCAAGATTACAGTCTCAAAACAGCGGACTTTGCTTGACACAGAGCCCGCCAAGGCTATGTTCTTGGTTTGTTCACTCTGTTTGTATGCGTCGCAGATGTGACCGGATGAGGGCAGCGCCCTCCCCTTGCAAAGGACCTCGCCATGACCGCCATCACGCAGGAGCGCGCGATCTTCGAGAACGAGGAATGGCTCGTGTGCGCGAGCGGCCTCGAGCACAAGCGGACCGGGTACTTCATCGACCGCGAGAGCCTCGGCCAGCGGCGGGAGGACGGGTTGTGGTCCTGGCCGCTGCACATGGCGGAGAAGACCTGGTGCAGCCTGCAGCCCTTTGCCGAGGCCTTCACCTGCGCGCTGTCCGTCTACGGCATCGGCACGGACGTGGAGCTGGCGCAGAGCCTGAAGGCTGCCCGCTGCGAGGTGTCCGCCTGGCCGAAGGCGGCTCCGGCCGCAGGCTCCGTTCCGGCGATCCCGCTTCCCTTGCAAAGGGAGGGGGCAAACCCCATCTTAGTGAGGCCGCGCTCGAGCGATAAGCCGTTGAATGGCCAAGGTTTTCAGAGCCCGGACAATGCCTGGCGCATCCGCACCAAGACCGGCGCGCGCCTGAGCCTGAAGATACCGCGTCACCGTCCCGAACGCCTGAACCCGGCCCGAGACGCCGCCCCCTGGCAGGCGCCGCGCCGGATCCGAAAGACCGGGACAAAGCTCGTCCGGCTGCTTCAGGCAGCCTGGAACCTGAGGTGAGACCCATGCCCGGCTTTGGCCTCGAGGAGACCATGCGCTACACCGCCGGCGCCCTGCAGGGCGGCCTCGCCGGTGCGGAGGCGCCCGCGCCCGAAACTGCGGACGAGTTCGCGCAGCATGTGATCGAGGCGATCTGCCATGCGAGCGTCACGCCTGCCATCGGCCGCCGCGCCTTCGAGCGCTGCATGCGCGCTCTCAGCTTCGGCACGACCGTGCGGGCGGGCTTCCGGCATCCGGCCAAGGCTGAGGCCATCGATCTGATCTGGCGCGAACGCGAGCGCCTGTTCGACGAATACACGGCAACCCCGGACAAGCTGCGCTTCCTCGCGACGCTGCCGTGGGTGGGACCCGTGACGAAACATTCCCTGGCCCGCCGGCTCGGCGTCTTCGCCGAGAACGCCCGGCGAGCCGCGGCCTGACGAAACAACAAGAAGAGGATCAACCCATGGCTAAGGTCCGCGCCAGCGATGTCGGCTTCTGCGTCGTCGACAGCAACGCCAACGTGATCGCAGACACCCTCGTGCACCGCATCCGGCAAGCCGCGGCGGAGATGGAAAGCCACGTCAACCGCCTCTATCGGGGCCGCAAGGCCTACGATCTGGAGGAGGGCACGAAGCTCGACCTCGACAAGACCATCGAGCAGCTCGCCTACATGGCGCGCACCCTGCGCGAGGTGCAGAACGAGCAGTCGAAGGTGGTCTACCTTCAGGCGGCCGAGTAAACGCCGAAAAAAACCGACGACAGAGCGCAGGAGCGGTGAGACATCACCGCTCCTTTTTCGTGCCGCTCCGTCCGTGACGGCGTGCTCGCCAGGGTCCGATCCGCACCTTTGCCCTTGTGTTTCACGTGGAACAAAGATAGAACAATAGGCGATGCCCGCCTTGGGGCAGGAATGTGCAACCGACCTGAAAACGTGCGGCATTCTCTGATGCCCCAGCCGTTCAGGAGAGATGAAGTGGAGAGGCCGTTATGGCTGGATCTGTGAACAAGGTAATCTTGGTCGGCAATCTGGGGCGGGACCCTGAGGTTCGGCGCCTGGGGAGCGGGGAGCCTGTGGTGAACCTGCGGATTGCCACGTCCGAGACGTGGAAGGACAAGGCTACCGGCGAGCGCAAGGAGA
>NZ_JAAAXJ010000013.1 GCF_009910705.1 Microvirga arsenatis | reverse complement strand
CCTCGACGAGCTACATCCAGCGCCGGCTCCAGATCGGCTACAACCGCGCCGCCTCGCTCATGGAGCGCATGGAGCAGGAGGGCATCGTCGGTCCCGCAAACCACGCCGGTAAACGGGAAATCCTGCTGACCCACCTGGATATGGACGACTGATCCGGCAAAGGGTTGCGATGAAAAGAAAAGGCGGCTCGCGAGAGCCGCCTTTCCCGTTCTGGAGCATGCCGTCCGATCACTCGATGACCTGGACCACCGTCCGGGTCTGCGGATCGACCAGAACGGTCTGATCGTTCACGACCGTGTAGCTGTAGTTGCTGCGCAGGCCGACGGTCGGCGGGACGGAATAGAGCCTGACGCGCGGGGGCAGAGGCTGGCCGACCACGACCTGCTCGGAGACGCGGATCGACGGGCGGCGCTCGGCGACCACGTAGCTCCGGACGCGGGTCGATTCCTCAGCACTGAGAACGCTCCCCGCCGCGGCACCGGCGACACCGCCAACCACAGCGCCAACAGGACCGCCGACGATGGCTCCTGTGACTGCGCCGCCGGCGGCGCCGGCGGTCGTGCCGCTCTGGCAGGCGGCAAGGGGAAGGGCCAGAAGAGTCAACAGAGCGGCCGACTTGAGGACGTGATTGCGCATGACGGATTCCTTTCCGAGTAGCACCATGCGAACGCCGAAAAGCTTGGCTGGTTCCTTAAGCGAGGCGAATCGTCGGGCATCTCCAAGCTTTCCCGTCAGGGACAAGGGGAAGACATGTGCCGCTCCATTCTTCGTCCTTGCCGTTGCCGGCCGTGCATGCATCTCTCAAACCAGGAAGAAGTGAGGGGAAGGGTCAATGGCGGAACGTTCCAGGATTGCAATCGTCACAGGGGCTGGCACGGGGGTCGGCAAGGCAATCTGCGCCGGCCTCGTGACGGCAGGCTACAGCGTCGTCATGGCTGGGCGGCGCCGGGAGGCCCTGGAGGCGGCTCAGCGCGAGATCGCCGGTGCGGAGGCCTCCACTCTGATCGTTCCGACGGACGTCACGGATCCGGCGTCCGTGGCGGCCCTGTTCGCAGCGGCTAAGCAGGCTTTCGGACGGCTTGACCTTCTCGTCAACAATGCCGGGATCGGCTCGCCTGCCGTGCCGCTTGAGGAAATCCCCTTCGCGCAGTGGCAGCAGGTGGTGGCGACCAACCTGACTGGAGCCTTTCTCTGCACCCAGGAGGCCTTCCGGATCATGAAGGACCAGAACCCGCGCGGAGGGCGGATCATCAACAACGGCTCCGTCTCGGCTTATGCCCCGCGCCCGCTTTCCGCGCCTTACACCGCCACCAAGCATGCGGTCCTCGGGCTCACCAAATCGACCTCCCTCGACGGCCGGGCCTATGACATCGCCTGCGGGCAGATCGACATCGGCAATGCTGCCACGGACATGACCACCCGGATGGCGGAAGGCGTGCTCCAGGCGAACGGGACCGTGGCGCCAGAGCCCAGAATCGATCCCAGGCACGTGGCGGACGCGGTGGTCTACATGGCCGGCCTGCCGCTCGATGCGAATGTGCTCACCATGACGGTCATGGCAACGAAGATGCCTTTCGTCGGTCGGGGGTGAGACACTTTGCCGTGAGGAAGGCACCTCCACCTGGGAAAGGAGACTTGGCTGCTCCATTTCCTTGGCTGGGATGGCCCTGAAACAGCCGCCATGGTCGGCTTTCGTTCAGGAAGGTCTGGGCAGATTCGAGCTTCGGGAAGGGTGCTTCCGGCGGGTTCGTGCCGTGGATTTCTCGTGGAGTGTCTGAACGCATGACGGCGGCGGAATGAGCGCAATCCTCGTCAAGATCTTCGCCACGGCTCTGACCTTGAGCCAGGTGCTCGTCGATCCGGATTCCGTCAAGACGGCATTCGATCCCGTGCGCGACCGGGAGGAGGTCGCCCGGATCCTGACCGGCGGCTGCTCTCACATGCGCCGCGCCTTCGACATCGAGGACATCAATCTCGACGATCTGATCGCCACGGCCATGGACGACCCTCAGGCCGTGACGGGCGATCTCAAGATCCTCCAGGGCCTGAGCTTCAGCGACCTGCATGCCAGCTATCGCCTGTTCTGCAAGGGCGAGACGGTCGAGCCGGCGCCGGTCGATCTCGGAGAGGTGATCTCCTACTACAATGCGGCCGTGGCCGGCCTCCCCGATGCGGGCGTGCTCAAGGGCCTCAAGCTGCCGGGCGTGAGCGTCGTGCTGGATGCGAACGGCAGGCGCTTTGCGGAAGTGTACGAACCCGATCACAGGCGCATGTGGGTTCCCCTGTCGGACATCCCGAAAAGCGTTCAGCAGGCCTTCGTTTCGGCGGAGGACAAGCGCTTCCATCAGCACAGGGGCGTGGACGAGCGCGGCGTGATTCGCGCCTTCGTGGGCAATCTCGCCAATCCGGGGCGGCCTGCCGGCGGCTCCACCATCACCCAGCAGGTCGCCAAGAACCTGCTCGTCGGCGACGACGTCACCTACGACCGGAAGATGCGGGAGATGATCGTCGCCTCCCGCATCGAGCGCGTGCTCAGCAAGGCGGAGATCCTCGAGATCTATCTGAACTCGATCTATCTCGGCCGCACCTCCTGGGGCGTGGAGATGGCGGCGCGGAGCTATTTCGGGAAGAGCGCGAATGCGCTCTCCGTGGCCGAGGGAGCCCTCCTGGCCGGGCTGGCCAAGGGACCGAACTACTACAATCCCGATACCAGGCCCGAGCGCGCCCAGGAGCGCATGGCCTATGTGCTGAGCCGCATGCAGGAGGATGGGTTCCTGAAGCCCGATCAGGTGCAGCAGGCGGTCGCCTCCCTGCCGCCACGGGTGGCCTACGAGCGAACGAGGCGGACGACCGGGTTCCACTTCGTCGACCATGTCGGCCGCGATGCGCGCACGCTTGCGGGGATCGAGAGGCTCACCGCCGGCGGCTACACGGTGCGCACGACGGTCAATCCGGCTTTGCAGAAGGAGACGGAAGCGGCCCTTCAGGAGGGGCTCGCCCGCTACGAGCTCAGCGTCGGGCGCCAGCGGTTCCAGGCAGCCGAGGCAAATCTCGCCGAGGCGGTCAAGACGTTCGACGGCGCAAAGGATGCGGCTGCTCCGGCCTGGCAGAGAGCCCTGGAGGCCGTGCGCCTGCCGCTCTACGACGTTCATTGGCCTGCAGCCGTGGTGATCGAGAAGGGCAGGGACAGGAAGACCGGCGCCAGCATCCTCCGGGTCGGCCTCGCGGACGGACGGATCCTGCCGCTCAATGCCTGGGAGGCCGCCCGTCGCGACCTGAAGCTCTACGACGTGGTGCGCGTCAAGCTCGTCGAGCAGAAGGGCAAGGGGCCGGTTCGTGCCGACCTGCGGACGCCGCCCTCCGTGCAGGGCGGAGCCGTGGTGCTGGAAAACAGGACCGGTCGCATCCTGGCCATGACGGGCGGGTTCTCCTATCCTTTGAGCCAGCTCAACCGGGCAACCCAGGCGCACCGGCAGCCGGGCTCGGCCTTCAAGCCGCTCACCTATCTTGCGGCTCTCTCGAAGGGGCTTCAGCCCAACACCCTGATCTGGGACGCGCCCGTGACGCTGCCGCCCGTCAGCGGCGAGGCGCATGCAAGGCCAGGGGATTACTGGAGCCCGAAGAACTACGATGGCGGCCGCTCGGGGATCCTGACCATGCGCCGAGCCCTGGAGAACTCCAAGAATCTCGTGACCGCGCGTCTCCTCGACGGGGGGATCGAGCCTTCCCCCCAGCAGAGCCTCAGGCGCGTCTGCGAGCTCGCGCTCGAGGCGCAGCTCTACCTCGAGTGCACGCCGCACTATCCCTTCGTGCTCGGCGCCCAACCCGTTCGCATCCTGGATCTCGCAGCGTTCTACGCCGCGATCGCTAATGAGGGCGCCATGCCGGTGCCCCACGCCATCGAGGCGGTCGAGGGGAACGGCCGCGTGATCTACAGCCGCAAGGCTGCCGCGCCGATACGGCTGGGCTCCGCCGATGCAGCCGCCTTCTACCAGCTCAAGAGCATGCTCCAGGGCGTTCTTGAGCGCGGCACCGCCCGCTCCCTCAAGGCGCTGGCCCCCTATGCGGCGGGCAAGACGGGAACCTCCGACGACGAGAACGACGCCTGGTTCGTCGGCTTCACCAACGATGTCACCATCGCAGTCTGGGTGGGCCACGACAATGCGGACGGAAGGCGCCGAACGCTCGGGCGCGGCCAGACGGGGGGCAAGGTGGCAGCCCCTATCTTCCAGGCCATCCTGCAGGCGGCATGGGAGCATCATGCGCCGAAGGCGCCGCTCACCCCGCCCTCGCCGCAGGCCGCCAAGCAGCTGATCGCGCTCCCCATCGACCTGAACACGGGCGACAGGCTGACGGAAGGCGGAGGCAGGGGCTTCACGGAGTATTTCCGCCTGAACTGGTTTGGCAGGCTCGCCGAAACCCAGTTCCGCCTTGTGCCGCAATCGGAGGTCTATGCCTTCCGCAACCCGGACCCGTGGAGCGACGGGGAGGAGAGGGGCGGGCCGGATTACTATGAGGACGGACCCTATGCCCAGGGGCCCGGGTGGCTCGACAGCCTTCGCCAGAACACTCCCACGCCCCGCCGACAGGCCGAGCCGGATCGCGGCTTCCGCTGGTGGTGGGAGGAAGAGGCGCCCCGCAGGCCCAGGCGGGTCGATCCGGATTATTTCTGGCGCAACGGACAGGTTTACTGATGATCGCTAAAATCGCGTTGGGGCGAGCGCTGGCCGTCGTTGCGGCGCTTGCCGTATCTGCCGGCATGCTGAAAGCCGAGGAGTTCCGGATCGAGGAGGTTCCCTCCGTCACGGCCATCCCTCCAGTCCGGCTGAAGCCGCGGACCATCGTTCTCAGCGATCACCAGGACGACAAGCTGTCCGATCCAGGCAGCGGCTTGATCCGCTTCGAGGACTGGGCCCGCGAACGGCCTCTGCACAAGCAGCTCTTGAGCCCTTTCCCCGGCTACGCCGAACCGACCATCAGGGTCTCGGTGCACGGCATTCCGAAATCCTACACGGAAAAGCTCCATGTCTACGTGGTGGAGGCGCGCTTCCTGATCGGGAAGGCGCCCGCTTCCGTCGACCTCACGCGCTTCGCCCGGCTTGAGACCTTGGAAAGGATCGATCCCTCGATCAAGCACCGGCGCATCACCGCCGATCAGGCGGTGCCGCAGGTCGATCCGCAGAGCGCCCATAACCGCCATCCGAGCCGCCGCTGGTGCGAGGTGCCCGGGAGTCTCTGCATCGAATCCCGCTATCCGCTCGAAGGCAGGCTGCCGGTCGGCATCCGCCTGGCGAACAAGCTCGAGGAGGGAGGAAAGAAGATCTCGGAGTTCATGGAGTTCCAAACGGAGATCCGCGTTCTGCCCCCCGAGGAGATCGACCGCATAGGCCTGTCGAAGCTCACCGGTTCCGAAGCTCCCATCGCCGGCGTTCTCGAGCAGACGATCTTCAGCGTGAACCAGGTGATGCAGTTCGGGAAGCTGCTCGCCGTCCTGCAGCAGCATCCTGCCGATCAGGGCAAGACCGTCGCGACGGTGTTCATGGCGCTTGCCGTGGAAACCGACGTGCTGGAGCGCAAAAAGGAATTTGAGAATGTTCCCGTGCTGCGTAATCTCATTCCCGCCCAGGTGCTGATGGGAAAAAGCTCGTTCAACTCGGGCAATTCCATCAGCGCCGGACTTCCCGGATACGTTCGCAACCGCATCCGCGGCATTGCCGAGCTGCTGGAGCAGTAAGGCTTACGTCTTGGATAGACCAGAAAAAGCCCCGTTCGAATCAGGCTGAACGGGGCTGCAAGTCTGCGGAGGCGACAAGGGGTTGCGGGGAATGATGCCTCCGTACCGAGACAAGCATTCATCTTGTTCTATGTTCCTTCCGCCCTGCCGTTTTCGAACCTTGGCCGACATCAATTTTCCTTGATTGCGCCACGAAGCTGCCTCCTGACGGCCTTTGGACTCACGGACGGTAGGGTGTGGTGGAATGCCGCACGCTCGTAACAATCCGGGTCTGCCGATGTTGGGGGCCGTGCAATCAGCGTTCTTCCTCCCGAACTCGCCTCCCGGAGCCCATCCGGGAGGCATTTTGTTCCGGCTGGAATGACCGTCTTCCGTTCCTGCGGCCGCGCTGTTATCTCCCCCTCGTCAAGAACATCGCAACTGCCTGCCGCTTCCGTCGGGCTGGCCGATCTCCCCAAGGACCTTTCGTGACCATCCGTCCGATCATCCGCTTTCCCGATCCGCGCCTGCGCAAGAAGGCGGAACCGATCATCCGCATCGACGATGAGGTTCGGACGCTGGCGCGTGACCTGACGGAGACCATGCATGCGGCGCCTGGGATCGGCATTACGGCTCCGCATATAGGGGTGCTTCGAAGGCTCGTGGTGATCCGGCTGGAAGACGCCGCCGAGCCCCACATCTCGGTCAATCCTGAGATCGTCTGGTCCTCGCCCGAGACGATTCGCCATGTGGAGGGAAGCGTGTCGATGCCCGGCGTGACGGATGAACTCGAGCGCTCCGCCCGCGTGCGGGTCAGGTACACGACACTCGATGGAGAGGAGCGGGAAGACGAGGCCGAGGGCTTGATGGCAATCTGCCTTCAGCACGAGATCGACCAGCTCGACGGGATCTTCTGGATCGACCGCCTGTCGAGACTCAAGCGCGATCGCCTGATCAAGAAGTTCGACAAGCTCCAGCGCACCAGAGCATGATCGCGGAGCCGCACTGACGATGGAGCCTAAGCACAGTGGTTGAGATTTACCGCATCGAGAGCATCGCTTCCCAGGAAGCGGGCGGCGGCGTCGTGCGCCGGATCATGGTCCGCACCGACTCCCTGGAAAAGGCCAAGGAGCGTGCGCTGAAAGTATTTTCCCTTGCACGCCGGCCTCAGTCCCGCGACGGAGAGATCGAATCCGTCCGGGTCCTGAACGGTGCGGGCTACGAGGTCTTTTCCATCAGCGCCAGGGACTAGAGCTGTTTCCATTGGCATGGAATCATCTCTTTTCTTGGCGTGCCGCATTTTTTGACGGCGAACCGGATCCACTTCGCCGAAAAATGCTCTGGGGTCCCGGCGCGAGATCCGGTTCCCGCCGAAGGCTGCCCTTCTGGGGATAATGCACACACGATTTGACAGCGCGCCCAATCACCGCTACGAGCGCGCCTCCATCGCAGCAAACGCCATGGCGTTTGTGATGCGAGCAATGCGCGGGCGTAGCTCAGTCGGTTAGAGTGCCGGCCTGTCACGCCGGAGGTCGCGGGTTCGAGCCCCGTCGCCCGCGCCACTTCCTCCATCAGTTCGACGGCCGACGTGCCTGAATGAACAAAGGAGCCGCGAAGGCTCCTTTGCTGCTGCGCGCGATCCAGACGGGCCGTCAGGCGATCTTGCCGCCGCCCTGCTTGGTGATGACAAGCACGGAAGGACGGGTCGGCATGCCGTCCTTGAAGTCCGGCCAGCGGGTGATCGGATTCTCGAAGGTGGACGTCATGCCTTCCTCCGCCTCCCCTGGATGCTGGACCGCGAGGAAGAGCGACTCGTCATTGGGCGTGAAGAAGGGGCCGCAGAGTTCGCCGCCGACCGGCACGCGGAAGAAGTGCCTGGAAGTGCCCCGCATTTCGCCTTCCGTCTCCAGAGCCCAGAGCCCGTCCGCGCGGCCGGTCGCCTTGGCGTTGTTGCCGTCGGTGGAGATCCAAAGGCGGCCCTGGCTGTCGATGGCGCAGTTGTCCGGCATGCCGAACCAGCCGTTCTTGGTCGTCTCCGACGAGAAGGTTGCGCCGACCGAGGCGATCGACGGATCGCCGCATTTCACCAGGACTTCCCAGGTGAAGGAGAGAGCCGCATGGTTCCCGCCCTCCGGCATCATCTCGACGATATGGCCGAAGGCGTTGTTGGCGCGCGGGTTGGCCGCGTCCACCTGGTCTTCCTTGCGGCGGGTGTTGTTCGTCAGCATGACGTAGACGCGATTGGTCTGCGGGTTCGCCTCGATGTCCTCGGGACGGTCCATCTTGGTGGCGCCCAGCAGATCGGCCGCGCGGCGGGTCTCGATCAGCACGTCGGCCTGGCTCTTGAAGCCGTTGGCCTCGGTGAGCGGCCCCTGGCCATGGACGAGCGGCAGCCAGGTGCCGGTGCCGTCCGCGTTGTACTTGGCGACGTAGAGGGTGCCCTCGTCGAGCAGGCCGAAATTGGCGACCCGGTTCCGGGTGTCGACCTTGCCGGCGGTGACGAACTTGTAGACGTAGTCGAAGCGCTCGTCGTCGCCGAGATAGACCACATAGCGGCCGTCGCTGTTGGTGATGCCGGCAGCGCCCTCATGCTTGGTGCGGCCGAGCGCCGTGCGCTTCTTCGGCACGAAGTTGGGGTCGAAAGGGTCGATCTCGACCACCCAGCCGAAGCGGTTGGCCTCGTTGGGCTCCTTCGCCAGATCGAAGCGGTCGTAGTACTTGCCCCAGGCATAGGCCGGCGTGCCGATGCCGTAGCGCTTGTAGTTCCTGGCCTCGGGATGATCGTCGCCGAGCTTGCCCCAGAAATAGCCGTTGAAATTCTCCTCGCAGCTCAGCCAGGTGCCCCAGGGGGTCACGCCGCCGGCGCAGTTGTTGATCATGCCGTTCACCCTGCGGCCCGTGGCATCGGCGGAGGTCTTCATGCGGTCGTGGCCGGCCGCCGGGCCGGTGATTTCCATCGGGGTCGCGGCAGTGATGCGGCGGTTGTACTTGGAATCCTTGACCACCTGCCATTTGCCGTTGACCCGGCGGATCTCGACGACCGCGCCGCCATGGGCCGCGATTTCGATGTCGACCAGATCCTTGGTCATCTTGGAGAAGTTGGCATCCTTGGAGTCCTGGATGCCCACACCCGGGAACATCAGCTCCTCGTTGGTGTATTCGTGGTTGGCCACGAGCAGGCCGTGGTCGGCCGAGCCGTTGAGCGGGATGAACCCGATGAAGTCCGTGTTGTAGCCGAACTGACGCGCCTGTTTCTCGGCCGTCTGGTTCATCGGATCGAACTCGGGTGCATCTGCGAAGATCGGATCGCCCCAGCGCAGGAGCACCTGGACGTCATAGCCCTCGGCCACATGGTGGGTCTGGTCGACACCGGCCTCGATCTCCTTGAAGTCGAAAGAGATCGCGTTCGAGACCTTCTTCGCAGGCTGTTCATTGGCGGCCAGGGCTCGGGTGCCTACGGTCGCCGAAATGGCTGCAACGGCCAGCGAGCCGCGCAGGAGGTCGCGCCGGTTGAAGCGGGTCGCGATGATCTCGCCCATCGTCAGGTTAGGTGTCGGGTTCACTCCGTCATCGCCGGAATCTTCCAGTTCGCTGGCGCGAAGGCGGCCCTTGTGCTCGTTCATATCGGCTTCTCCGTCTCTTGGGGACCGATTCCGATTAGAACGGTTCCATGTAAGCTTGGTGACAGTGCCGCGGGTTGAGAAGGGGCGGCGCGGGACAACCGGCGCCGGATCATGTATGGTCGGGGCATGAGCAATGATATTTCCGAATTGCGCGACCAGCTGTCCGACCAATGGCAGAAGGTCGCTATCGACCTGATCCGCAAGGGGCTTCCCGCCGATACGGTCTTCGAGACCCTCCTGACCGTGGGATTGGCGGGGCAGGTGGAACTGCACGGCAAGCATTTCATGGCGGGCAAGCTCGTAGCCATCGCCGAGCAGCTCTCCGAGCAGGTCAAGCGCGAGAAGGAGGCTCTCCAGGAGGCGTCGAAGGCGACCAAGAACTAGGCCGCCGGCGCTGGCCCGGCCGTTCCGGGGATGGTTCTTCGAATTTGCATGGGAGACGTTTTCTCATTGCAACGTCTGAGCCGAGTGCCGCGTTAGCTCGGCGAACCTTCGGAGCGGCTCCGGCTGCTTCTTTGCCCAACAGCCACAATGGGGTGAGGCCCTCATGCAGCAGGCGTTCGACAGCAATACTCTAGACGTCTTAATCTCGCTCGGACGCAAGCAGGGCCAGCTGACCACTCGGGACCTCGAGGCCAATCTGCCGATCCATTCCATGAGCGCCGAAGACATCGCCCTGATCGTCGTTCATCTGGAAGAGTCGGGAGTGCCGGTGGAACTGGACGACACCCTCCTGACCCCCGATGCGAAGCCGGTGCAGGCCCCCGCGAAAAGCGCCGAGATCATCCCGTTCCCGGACCGCACCACCGCCGCGCGGATGAAGAAGCGCAATGCTCCCCTCAAGCCGGCTGCCCCGGCTCCGGCCGAGACGCCGGGCTTTGCCAAGCAGGAGAGGCGGGCGGCCCATTGGGCCGTCGCCGTTGCGGGGCTGCTCGTGCTCGCGCTGATGGTGGGGCTGGTCGTGTTGCTCGGCGCCTGAGCGTCACCGGTCGGATCTGGCAGCCAGAGCCCTCAAAGTTCAGCCTCGGCTCGACCCAATACGGGAAGCGCCTTGATCGCAGGGCCGGTGAACCGGGTCGTGCTCAGCTCCTCCTTGGGCCGGGAGGTGAAGCCGAGATCCAGAAAGGCAGTCCGGGAATCGAACAGCGCCCTCACGGCGGCCTTCTCGTCGTAGCCGAGGATCGGCTCCAGCCCGGAGACGATGGTCGGCGCAGCCGTCGAAACCATGGTCGAGATCGCGTCAGATGCCTGCCCCGGCGGCGTAATGGCCGCGAGCCTGACTTCCTTGGGCCGCTGCGGTGGCAGGGGCACGGCCGGAGCGGCTGCCGGGATGGCCTCCGGATCCGCGGAAGCGACGAGCGTCGGCGTAACCGTCGGCGGCTGCGCCGCCTCGTCCTGAGATGCCGGCGCCGCATTCCTGCGCCCGAAGAGACCCGCGAACAGGCTGCCGATGGAGGGGCCGCTGCCGGCGGAGGCCAGGGCGGCATTGCGCGCCGGGATCTCGGCCTTGGCCAGCTCGTAGCCCGGCAAGGGTTTGCCGTTCGAGGGCAGATGGAGGGTCTTGCCGTCCGGGAACAGCTGCGCGAGCTGCTGCTCGCTCATGCGCGGCCAGGCCCGGACATTGCCCGTATCCACATGCACGAAGCCGGAGGAGGGATAATAGCCGACGCCGCCGTATTGCATCTTCATGGCGATGGCGCGCAGGCGGCCGGTCTCCACATCCGGCAGGCGGATGTCCATGGCCTTGCCCAGCATGTGCTGGCTGTGCTCGGCAACGCCGCTCGACCGGCGGCGGAGCGCGCCGTTCGTCTCCGGCGAGCGGTAGGCGGAGATGATGTGGATGGGCTGGGAGGAGCCGGATTCCCGGTAGACTTCCCAGAGAATGTCGAACAGACGGGGATCCATCTGCGCCGGCTTGTCCACGCGCCAGTCCCGCAGGAACCAGTTGAGCTGGCTCAGGGCCTGCTCGTCGTACTGGCCGTTCCTGCGGAACGTCACGGTCAGGCTTTCCTTCGTATGGGTGTGGAAGAAGCTCAGCGTCCGCGTGTCCCCGAAGGCGGCCGCATCAAGGGTGCCGATCAGGAGGGAGGCGGCAGCGGCGAGGAGGGCAGCAGCCAGGGCCAGAACCCGCGCGCGTCTCTCCGACGGGCCGCTGACCGGCACATCGACAGCCCTGCATCCGCCAGCCGACCGCTTCGATCGGGCGAAGTTCCCCGCCATGGTTCGTTGTTTCCCGCGTCCCCAAGCGACGTTTGATCGTTAACCATGGCAAAAATAGGCACGAACCGTGCCGATTTGCTTAATCAGCCGCGCGCTGCGGTCTGGTTCCGCTTGGAACGCCCGGTCGGCGAGGACAGAACCACCACTTTGGTGCCGATCGGCGTGTGATTGTAGAGGTCGATCACGTCCTGGTTGATCATGCGGATGCAGCCCGACGAGACATTGGTCCCGATGGTCCAGGGCTCGAAGGTGCCGTGGATGCGATAGAGCGTGTCCTTGTTGCCCTGCCAGAGATACATGGCGCGGGCGCCGAGGGGATTGCCCGGTCCGCCCGGCATTCCGGGGCCTCCGGGCAGCTCGCCCATCTGCTCCATGAGTTCGGGCTCGCGCTCGAACATCTCCTTCGGCGGATACCAATCCGGCCATTCCTGCTTGTCCTTGATGACCGCCGAGCCGGACCACCCGAAGCCCGAGCGCCCGACGCCGACGCCGTAGCGCACCGCCATGCCGTCCCGCATGACGAGGTAGAGATACCGGCTTTGCGGATCGACCACGATGGTTCCCGGCGCTTCGGCGGTTTGGTACTCGACCACCCGTCGCAGATAGGCCGGATTGATCCTGGAAAGATCGATTTCGGGGATCGGGAAGAGATCGTCGTCGATAGGCCCGTACATGCGCTGGTAGGCGGACATCTCGCGCAGCGACTGGGCGAAGCTGCGGCCCGTCGGCATGGCTGCGCTCATTGCGGCTGAGGCTCCGATGAGGAAGGTTCGGCGGCTGAGATCCATGGTGCTCTCCCCGGCGTTCTTAACTGGACAATAAGAAGACGCAGGACCATGCAAGGTGGTTTCATGATAGCTGCTATGCTTTCCCATCAAGCGGCAGCCGGGCTGTTCACGAGCGGGCGAGTTCTGGGCATATGACGTTCGACAATCTTCCGTGGTCTTGGCTTGCAGGCATTGCCGGGCTCGGCCTTCTGCTCGTCCTGGCGCTCCTCTGGTCACGCAAGCTGCGCTACCGCCGTCATTCGATCATGACGGAGAACGAGTGGGAGTTTTACCAGCGCCTCCTCGCGGCCTGCCCCGACTGCCAGATCTGGCCCCAGGTGCCCATCCTTGCCCTCGTCCGACCCGATGCGAAGGAAGGCAGCCGTGCCTTCTGGGCGGCTTTCCGGAGGATCTCGAACACGCGTGTCGACTGGGTGATCGTCCGGGACAGGGAGGTGCTGGCCATCGTCGAACTCGACGACCGCTCCCACGATGCTCGCAAGGATGCGCAGCGCGACAGGATCCTGAAGTCCTGCGGCTACAGGGTTTTCCGCTTTGCGTCGAACCGCAGGCCGGATCCGGCCCGCATCCAAGAGGCGATCTTCCAGACGGCATAGGCCTCAGCCGGTCATCGCCTGTGCGCGCTGGGCCGTGAAACTCTCCATCAGCTCCTCCCGCAGGGCCTCCGGCTGGGAAAGGTAGCGCGCCGAGTGATGGAACGGCGAGACGTGCCGGGCCCCGGCCTCCCGGGCCATCGCTCCGGCTTCCCAGGCGGTGAGGTGGTGGGACGCGAGAGCGAGAGGGCGGTCGCGTTCCAGGAAAACCGCCTCGATGAAGAGCTGGTCGGCTCCTTGCGCGAGCCGAAGGATTTTTGCGCGGTTTTCCTCATGGGGAGCGGCGTCGGTGACATAGGCGACCACCTGGCCGGGGGCGACCCGCAGAGCCCGGCCCTTCAACTCGCCCAAGGGGATGCTTTCTCCGTTCGGAAGGCGAACGGAATGCGTGTCCGGCAGGCCTAAGCGAACGGCGCGCTTGGCCTCGTTGAGCCAGGGGCCCAGCGGAAGCTCCATCCCGGCGAGCGCGCCACGCCACACGTTCACCTGGAGCACCTCGCACAGGGCGAAGGCGAGGGAGGGGATGCCGTGATCGAGCGCCACCGCCTCGATCCTGAACTCGTCCTCCATCCAGGCGATGCCCGGGGGGAAAGCGGGAGGCTCGACCTCGCGTCGTGCGAAGGCCTCGCGGGCATGGAACTCGGCAGCCTTCGTCAGCCTTGTGCCGTCGTAATCCATGGCACGCAGGCAGAAATCGACCGAATCCTCGTCGAGCAGGTTCCAGGTGAAGCCGCGGATCCGGTGCTCCACCTGCGAGGCGAAGCCCGGCGGCCCGATCAGGGTCAGCGGCGAGGGGCGGTGGAGGCAGAGGCGGAACAGCCGGTCGAAACCGGCCATGTGGTCCACATGGGTGTGCGAGACGAAAACATGGCTCACCCGCAGCAGCTCGCGCGAGGAGAGGGAGGAAACGTCGCCCAAATCGAACAGGATGGCCCGGCGTCCGTACCGGAAGTCGAGGTAGAGACCAGGGTCGCTGAAGGGGTCGTTCACGAGGCGGGGTTGAACAAGCCAGCTCATGCCGGGCCAACGGCCCCGGTCTTCCCGTGTTCCCGCGCCTCAGGCTTCCCGACTCCCCTTGAAGCGGGCATAGGCGCGCTGGCCGGCGGGGCCGAAAAGCACCACCTCGTAAGTGTCGGGCTCTGCTCCCGGAACCTCCATTCCCGGCGAGCCGACCGGCATTCCGGGCACGGCGAGGCCCTTGGCCTCCGGCTTTTCGGAAAGGAGGCGCTTGATCGTCGCAGCCGGAACATGCCCCTCGATCACGTAGCCGCCGATCTCGGCCGTATGGCAGGAGGCAAGGGCCGGAGGCACGCCGAGGCGGACCTTGAGGCGGTTCACGTCAGGGGACTCGACGACGCTCACGTCGAATCCCGCAGCGCGGACATGCTCGATCCATGCGGTGCAGCAACCGCAATTCGGATCCTTCGTGACCACCATCTTCGGCAGGGACGGTGCGGCCAAGGCAAAGCGCCCTCCCATAAGGGGAGAGGCGGCGAGGCCCGCCAGCAGCATCCGCCGGCTTATCGTCCTGTCATGGCCCATCGTGAACTCCTGTTCTCGCCCTGTCGGAACGGCGCCAGCATCGACCTTCCAACGCTGGCAGGGTCAAGGCGTTTCGCGCCGGGGCGGCCAGCCCGGAGGAACCGGGCTGGCGATCCGTCAGCCCTCGTCCTCTTCGTCGGGGTCGGTCACGTCGACGAGGAACATGATGTAGGGGCCTTCCTCCTCATCGTCGTCCTCATCCTCATCGAAGTCCGCCTGCTCGAACTCGGCCTTCTCCTCCTCCGTCGCAGGCCTCACATTGAGCGTGGCGAAGCCGTCCCATAGGGGGGCGCCCTCGCTCTCGAGCATCTTCAGGTCCTCTTTGAAGTCGTCGCTCATGAGGAGTTCGCGGGCTTCGTCCTCATCGGCGTTGGTGATGGCAACCGGCTTGTCGCTGATCGTAAGCGTGAACATGATTCTTCCTTTCGTTCGCCCGCAGGGGATATCCACTAACGCGTGATCCGCATGATCGTGGCAGCGGCCCGTTTCATGCGCGGACACCACGCCGTAGCGCAGCTCGTAGGATTCTGAAACGAGGCTGTTGCGGAAAGACCTGCTTGCGGTGAGGCAATGGCTTCGCTCAATCGGAGCCGTCGCCCTTGAGCGGCGCCGTGATCTCGCAGACGACGCCTTCGGGATGAAACTGGACCTCCGCCGTCCCGTTCAGATCGTGCGCCAGGCTGCGCTCGATGAGACGCGTTCCGAAGCCGAGACGCTCCGGGGGCCTGACGGGCAGGCCGCCCGTTTCTTCCCACCGCAGCTTGAGCAGAGGCGCATCCGCGTCGCCCCCGATGGTCCAGTGGATGTGGACTTGGCCATGCTCGTTGTAGAGAGCCCCGTACTTGACGGCGTTGGTCGCAAGCTCCTGAAATGCCATGGCAAGGGCAAGGGCCATGCGGGGCGAGATTCGCAGGTTTGGGCCGGCATAATGAATCCGGTCGCCATAACTTCTGAACGGCTCGACGGCCTGGGAGACGATCTCGTGCAGATCGGCCGCATACCAGTTCTCCCGGGTCAGAACATCATGGGCGCGCGAGAGCGCAAACAGGCGGTTCTCGAGCGCTTCCTTCGCCTCCCGCATCGAGCCGGCATTGCGCAAGGTCTGGGAGGCAATCGACTGGATGGTGGCGAGGGTGTTCTTCACCCGGTGGTTCAATTCGTGCAGCAGAACGCGCTGGTGCTCTTCGGCCTTCTTCCGGCGTGTGATGTCACGAAAATAAACCGATAAGCCGCCTTCCGCCGTGGGACAGATGTGAACGTCAACCCACTTGTTCAGGATCGGAGAAACGGTTTCGAAGTGACAGGATTCCCGTGTCCGCATCACCTTGCGGTGCGCTTCGAAAGCCTCGCTCCCGACGATCTGGGGGAATGCCTCCGGATACACCTTTCCGATCAGCTCCTCGCGGCTGCGCCCCCACAGCTCCTCCGCCTTGCGGTTGACGTAGGTGAACCGCCAATGACGGTCGACCGCATAGAACGCATCCGAGATGCTCTCGAGGATTTCCTGAAGCTGCTCCACGTCGGAGGGCAGGGCATAGGGGGCATGGCGATGCCAGGTGACATCGACTGCTTCTCCCGATGGAGCTTGATCACCCCCACGAGAGGCATGCTGCGCCCGAAGGTGACGGTTCTCCTGCTCTAATGCACTCAGTCTTTGGAGAAGTTCATCGCGATCCGGGGCGCTTATCTCGTGGTGGCTCATTCCTCACAGCTCGACGGTGGCGTGACGCGACAATCTGCTCAAGCAGGAAACGGGGATGCTTGACCATTGATCTGTAACGTCCAAGCCACTCGTGAGTTGCGCCAAACCCTGCCCTTGCCAGGGTTTGTACCCCCATTGCGCCACTTTTCCTGCCATGCGGTGCCAGGCTGGCGGGGCTGCAGCGGCGATCGTGTGAAGCAAGGAGGAGCGTTACTGGGCGCCCCTTGCCTTCAGCCAAGCCTTCATCTCGGAAATCTCCCGCTCCTGCTCGCGGATCACGTCCGCGGCCCATTTCCGGACCTGCTCGTCCTTGGCATGCTGAGCCGCGACCTTCGCCATGTCGATGGCGCCCTGATGATGGGGAATCATTCCACGCACGAAATCGATATCCGCATCGCCGCTGTACGTGATGTCCATGTCGCGATGCATCTTCTCGTTTGCTTGGCGGTAGCCGCGGGTTGCCGGGGTGTCGGGCGTCTGCGCGCTCTGAACAGGCGTGGAATGGCCCGAATGACCGCCATGGGCACCTTGGGCCAGGGAGAGGGAGGGAAGTGCTGCCAATGCTGCTGCGAGAGCAAGCCCATAGACTTTCATCGTCGATCTCCTCGATTCATGAAGCGAGAGTGGGAATTCATGCACTTTGGCGAGAGACGGCCCGTGCCGGGAAGCCGCCGTTGCCGAGTGCCTCCAGCAGCGACGTTTCCTCCTCGGCCGATTCCACCCTCACCGTGCGGGTGTCGAGATCGGCTTCGACCCGCGCCTGGGGATCGAGAGCCTGGATGGCGCGGGTGACGGAGCGCAGGCAGCCGCCGCAGGTCATGTCGGGAACATGAAAATGATGCATGGCCAAGATCCTTGTCTTAGGTTCCTGGAGGTTGTGGGCCTTTCCACGATGGGAAGGTCAAGCCTGTTGTGGAGCGGAAGGATCGCTGGCATGGATCAGCATAAAGGCTATGCGGAAAGCTGCTTATTTTGCCGGCGCAGCTCTGCTATCGGGGCTGGAGCATTCGACGGAGGCAACCGACGGCGGTCGGGGAGTAGGGCATGAAAGTTGTAACCCACAGCGGCACGTTCCACGCGGACGATGTCTTCGCCTTCTCGGTCCTGCGTGAAGCCGTGGGGGATTTCCCGTTCACCCGGACGCGGGACGCCTCCGTCATCGCCTCTGCCGATCTGGTGTTCGACGTGGGCGGGGTCTACGATCCGGCCAGGGGTCGTTACGACCACCATATGCGGGACCTGCCCCGGCGGGAGGACGGCACGCCCTACAGCTCCGTCGGCCTGATCTGGCGGGATTTCGGCCGGCCGGCCATCGAGCGCCTCGTTCCGGGAATCGGAGAGGACGTGCTGGATGCGGTCTGGCAGGATGTCGATTCCGGGTTCATTCTCGCCATCGATCAGGCCGACAACGGCATCGCATCGGCCCGTCCCGGCCATCTCGCTCTCCTCGTCGAGGCCTTCAATCCCGCCTGGGACAGCACCCAGTCCTATGACGACGCCTTCCTCGAGGCGGCCGACTTCGCGCGCGGGATTCTGGTCCGCGCCTGCCGGCAGGCTCACGCGGAGGCCCGCGCCCTGTCGCTCGTGATGGCTGCAGCAAAGGCGTCGCACGATCCTCGGATCGTTGTCCTCGACAGCAAGCTCCCATGGGAGAAGGCGGTGTTCGAGGGCAACCTGAAGGACCTTCTCTTCGTCATCTATCCGAACGAGGATCTGACCTCCTGGTATTGCCGGACCGTGCCGCCGGAGCCAAACTCCTTCGGTCAGAGGCTGTCCCTTCCCGAAGCCTGGCGCGGGCTGCAGGAGGCCGAGTTCTCGCGGGCAGCCGGAATCGAGGATGGCGTGTTCTGCCATCCGGGCGGGTTCATCTGCGGAGCGCGGTCGCGGAAATCCGCGATCGTGCTTGCCGAGAAGGCCATGGCCGAGGGGGCTTAGGAAGCGCATTGTCCATCAGGGTGGCCATGAAGCAGGTGCCGATCGTCTCCCACGCCGCCTACGAGGCTTCGCTGCCCGCCGACCACCGTTTCCCCATGCGCAAATACGGGCGTCTGGCGGAGGTGGTGGCGGAGATGGGGCTGGCGCCGAGCGGCTTCGTGACCCCGCAGGAGGCTCCTGCAGAGCTCATCGCGCTCGCCCATGACCGGGCGTACGTGGATCAGGTGTTCGCCTGCAACGTCCCGCGCGAGATCGAGCGGCGCATCGGCCTTCCCGTCAGCGAGAGCGTGGTGCGCCGCGCCAGGGCCTCTGCGGCGGGAACCCTGCTTGCAGGGCGGCTGGCGCTCCAGCACGGGCTCGCCGGCAGCACCGCGGGCGGCAGTCACCATGGCCAGCGGGAGACCGGAGCGGGGTTCTGCGTGTTCAACGATGTGGCTATCGCCGCCAAGGCGCTGAGGGCCGACGGTGCGATCCAGCGCGCGCTGGTGGTCGATCTCGACGTGCATCAGGGCGACGGTACCGCCGACTGCCTCCGGGACGATCCGGACCTTTTCACCTTCTCCATGCATGCGGAGAAGAACTATCCGGTGCGCAAGATCCCGAGCGACCTCGACATCGGGCTGCCGGACCACATGGAGGACGATGCTTATCTGGAGGCGCTTCAGGCCCATCTGCCGCGGCTTCTGGATGCGCTTCAGCCGGATCTCGTCTTCTTCAATGCGGGCGTCGATCCGCACCGGGACGACAAGCTCGGGCGGCTGTGCCTGTCCGATGACGGCCTGCGCCGCAGGGATGGCTACGTCATCGAGCAGGCGCGAAGCCGCCGCATTCCGCTGGTGTCGGTGATCGGTGGCGGTTACTCCACGGATATCGACGCGCTCGCCCGACGCCACGCCATCGTGTTCGAGGCGATGGCGGCCTGGAGCGAGGCGAAGGGCTGATCCTCAGAAATCCTGGCGTGCGAGCGACGCAGCGAGTTGCGCTGCCAGCGCCGCGTTGTTCTTCACGAGCGCAATGTTGGTGGCGAGGCTTCGCCCGCCGGTCAGTTCGTAGAGATGGGACAGGAGGAAGGGCGTCACCGCCTTGCCCGCGACGCCGCGCGCCTTTGCCTCGGCCACGGCCCGGTCGATGAAGCCTCTCATCTCCTCCTGCGGGATCTCGTCGGCTTCGGGCACCGGATTGGCGATGAGAACCCCGCCATCCAGGCCGAGGGACTCCTTGGTGTAGATCAGGCTGGCCATGGCCTCCGGGCTGTCGAGACGCAGCGGGACGGGAAGGTCGCTCGTGCGGCTCCAGAAGGCCGGGAAGCGATCCGTCCGGTAGCCGACCACAGGCACGCCGCGGGTTTCGAGATATTCGAGCGTCCGCGGCAGGTCGAGGATCGCCTTGGCGCCGGCGCAGATCACGGCGACCGGGGTGCGGGCGAGCTCGTCCAGGTCGGCGGAGATGTCCAGGGTCTCCTCGACCCCTTGATGGACGCCGCCGATGCCGCCGGTCGCGAAGACCCGGATGCCGGCAAGATGCGCGCAAATCATGGTGGCGGCCACCGTCGTGGCGCCATGGCGCCCGGACGCGACGGCATAGGGGAGATCGGCGCGGCTCAGCTTCATCACGTCCCTGGCCGTGCCGAGCCAGTCGAGCTCCTCCGGGGAGAGACCGATCTTGATGCGCCCTTCGATGATGGCGATGGTTGCCGGAACGGCGCCGTTCGCGCGCACCACCGCCTCCACCTCGCGGGCGGTGGCCACGTTCTGCGGATGCGGCATGCCGTGGGTGATGATGGTGGATTCCAGCGCCACCACCGCTCCGCCCTGGCCGAGGGTGTCTCGGACCTCGGGGGCGATGTCGAGGAAGCGGCTGGCGATGTCGTGCTTCATGAGGGCTCCCGTTCAAATCCTGCGCCGGCTCTAAGGGACAATGTCGCCTCCAGCAAGGCGAAGGAAAGATCGGGCCGCACGCTCGCGGGGCTTTCGACCGTGAGCGCCGCCGCAGCGGTGCCGAGGCGGGCAGCGTCGGGGAGGGAACAGCCCTTGCCGAGGGCGGCCAGGGTCGTGGCGATCAGGGAATCGCCGGCGCCGGTGGCATCGACGATCCGGGCGCTCACGGCGGCAATCCGCTCGATCCCCCTTGGGTCCGCCGCCAGAAGCCCGTCGGCGCCGAGGGTCAGGACAACCCGCTCTGCGCCGCAAGCGAGAAGCGCTCCGGCCGCATCCTCCGCTGCCGCCTCAGGCTGGATCATGAACGCACGCGCCTCGTCGAGATTGAGAAAAAGCGTTCCGACGCCGGTCAGGTCCCGCGGCAGGCGCATCACCTTCGGGGTCGAGACGGCATCGAGCGCCAGCATCACGGAGTGCTGCCGGGCGAACGCGACCAGGGCATGCAGGGTCTCGGAGGGAAGGTTGCAATCCGCAAAAAGCCACGCCGATCCGGCGTCGGACAGGATCCCACGCAGCAGGGCAGGGGTGAGCCGGTCGAGGATCGCCATGTTCGCGAGCCCGAGGGCAAGCTCGCCATCCGGCTGCAGGACCGCGACGTATTCCGCCGTGGCATGGTCGTCGCAAACCGTCATCGGCTTCGTGTCGATGCCGAGGCGTTCCAGGTCCTCCAGCAGGGCGCGGCCGTTGTCGTCGCTTCCGAGAACCGAGGCGAGGGACACCTTGAGCCCGAGCCGCGCCAGGGTTTCGGCCACGTTGCGGGCGACCCCGCCGAAGGAGCGCTCGGACGTGACCGGGTTGGAGGTACCCGGCCGGATCGGCGCGCAGGCCCGATACTTGCGGTCCACCGCGGCCCCGCCGATGCAGATCACCCTGCCGACCTCCGGCTCCATCCCTCGGACCTCTCTCCCGCTGCGCTGCGGATCCGAGGATATGCAGGAAGGACGGGCTCGCCGCAACGGGAGGGTCAGCCACCCGGGCCTGTCCGAACGCTCACGCCCTGCGTACCGAAGGCGAGGGGCACCGCGAGGAGGGCGCGGAACTTCTTGTATCCCGCTTCTCCCGGGAAGAAGGCATGCAGGAAAAGCCACGGCTCGCCATCCGGGCCCGGCGCGACGGAGGGGTGGCCGGGGCCGAGCCATTCGGCGGAGGAGCGCAGGAGCGGCTGCCGCATCTTCCGGTAGGGGCCGAGAGGGGAATCCGCCACTGCGGCGCCCGTCCCGTATTCCGGGGTCGAGAAATCGTTGCCCGAGTAGAACATGTAGAAGCGACCGGCATGCTCCAGCACCCAGATCCCCTCGATCAGGTGCGCTTCCCACGCCTGGTCGTTCTCCAGGACGATCCTGCGCTCGCCGAGAAGCCTTCGTGTCCTTGGGTCGAATTCCTGGGCATAGACCGGGGTGCGCAGGGCCGAGAGGATATGCCGGACGGTTTGCCCATCCTCACCCGATGAGCCGTCGAGCAGGGCCTGAAGGCGCTGCCGAAAGCCCGCGAAATCGGCCACCACGGCTTCGATCAGCACCTGCTGCACCAGGAAGCGCTCCATGGGCTCCAGCGTCATCACCCAGGGCCAGAGCGTGAGCGCCAGCGACGCTGTGCGCCGATCCTCCGGCGAGGCGAAGAGCGCGTCGACCCTGTCGGGACGCGCGTAGAGGAACGCGCTCAGCAGGGCCGGCCAGACATCGTTGGAATCCTCTTTCCAGAACAGGAACGTGCGGCCGTTGCGATCGACGAGGAGGTGAGGATCGATCACGCCGCCGCGGACGAGGGGGGTGTCGTCGCTTTCGAATGGTCCCTCGGGGCTTCGCGATCGTGCAAGGCCGATGGCGAGCGAGCCGTCCTTCTTCTCCCGCGCCGTGAAGTAGACGAGGAACTCCTCGGGCGTCATGTGCATCTCGGGCGCCCAGTAATCGCTGACGTTCAAGCCGTCCGCAGCCCAGGACGGCTTGGAGCCCTCGGGAAAGACGAAGCCTGCGAGTTCCCACGAATCCAAGGTTCGGGATTTCAGGATCGGAAACGAGTTCGGCGCATCGTTGGAGGTGGCGAACAGATAATACCAATCCCCATGGCCCGTGCGCTCGCCGGGCACGAGGGTGACCGCGGGGTCGCCGTAGCCGTACCAGATCTCGGGCGCGACGTTCCTGTCCAGCAGGACGCGATAGGGCGCCGTAAAGGACGGTGTTTCCGCCTCGTGCCGGTTGCGGGGCAGGCGGGTTCCGAAGTCGCGGGCAATGGCCTCGAACAGGGCAAGATAATCGTTCTGCTCCCGTCCGGAGAGTTCGTAATCGCGGGCTGTCAGGGCAGCCGTCGCAGGATCGGGGCCGGCTATGGCGAATGCCAAGGGCGAGCCGCCGGAACCAAGACGCACCTGAAAGGGGAAGGGTGCCCCGTCCGGCGGCTCCAAAAGGGTTCCGTTCCGCAAATGGCCGCCCCGTTCTCCCGTCATCGCCGTCCCGCGCCGTTTCGAACCATTGCCTCAACGCGTGACGTGCCTGTCGGTGCCTCCGTCGAACTGCCGCACAGATCCTCAGATCACGAAGAAATCGCCATAGGCGAGGGCGAGGCCCTTCTTCACGGTGGCGAACTCGACGGCTTTGTACTTGGATCCCGAGCCGTCGGCGTCGTAGGAGAGCACGCCCTTCTTCTTGCTGTAGATGATGTAGTCGTCCTTGTCCTTGGCCTTCTCGGAGGCGAAGTACGATTTCTTGAGCAGGGCCGGGTTCGCCTCCGAGCCCTTCTTGCCCAGCTTCGCGAACACCTTGTTGTCCAGCCAGATGGCGTCCTCCTTGCGGACGAAATCGGCGATGGCATCCACGTTGCTCTTGCCCGGCTTGGTGTCGAAGACGAACGTGTCCTTGCCGGTTCCGCCCACAAGCACGTCGCGATCGCCCTTGCCGTAGAGGCGGTCGTCGCCGTCGCCGCCTTGCAGCGTGTCGCGGCCGGAGCTGCCGATCAGGGTGTCGGCCACCGGCCCTCCGACCGTCCCGACGCCGCCAGAATCGTACACGCGATAGAAGTCGATGTTCCGGCTCGTCGACCTCTCGCCTTCATCCGTGGCCGTGATCGTGATGCGATCGAGACTGGTGGGCGAGCCCGTGCCGGCGGGCTTGTAGATGACTGCCTGGAGGACGGCCTGCATCGCATCCGGCGCCCCCGTGCCGTCGAAGCGAAGGATGAGCCCAGCTCCCCTGAACTCCGCCTGCCCGATATATTCCCCATCGACCATGATGGCCGAGAGATAGCCCCCGGAGATGCTGACCCTCGCCGTCTGGACGAACTCGAACGTGCCCGGCGGGGATGTGCCGCTGCTCTCGAGCCGAACCTCCCGGACCGATCCGAAATCGTCGGACAGCTGGATCGCTCCGGACGGATCGAGGGCCACCGGCTGCCCGTTGCGGATCTCCCGCGGCCCGGCGGGAATGCCGGCAATGGTCGGCGCCTGGTCGATGCTGACCTGGCCGTTGCCGTAGGTGACGCGGTCGAACCCGTTCCGATGCAGCAATCGCAACTCGTCCGGCGAGAGATCCACGCCGGCAACCACCAGATGATCGTTCTTCACGAGGCGCGCGGTGACCTTTTGCGCGACGGCAAGATTGTCGGCGGTGAACGTCACGCCGTTGGAGGAGAGCTCGATCTCGGCGAAGTTCTCGATGACGATTCCGCTGGCGTCGATCTGGGTGCCACTGAGGAGCAGGTAGTTCGGGTCCCCCACGCCGCCGTCGATCCGCTGCAGACCCGCGAGCTGGGACCCGGCGAGATAGAAGCGGTCACTGACATCGTTCCCGCCCAGAAGGATCTCGAAGCCGGTGAATTGGGCCGCGGCGGCGCCCCCGTCTCCGCCGTTGGGCAAGGGTGTCAGGTAGAAGAAGCCACCGCCCGTCAGGCGCAGGGTGTCGGTCCCGCCGCCGCCGTCGAGAGTGGCGCCGGCCAGCTGCGGGGCGGTCCTGCTGATGTCGTCGTTCCCGGTGCCGGTTGCAGCGTACAATGCGGGGTTCATGGTCGGGCCGGTGCCTGTCTGAATGGGTGGTCGCTCCGTCGAGCGATTATGTTCTATAGTAACATCTACCTCAAGGCCATCCTGCCCCGCCGGGCCTTGGCCGCATCGCCGTCCGCCGAAGGGATCGGCCCGGTTTGCGCTGGATCAAAGCGCGGGTCGCGTCAGGGCCTATTCTGGCGTGACATCATGGAGGCGACCATGCGTTTGGGAGAGACGCTCCGACACTGGCAGGAAAGCTGGGCTCAGGCCCGCGAGTTCGACTCCCTCGATCGGGAGCAGAGAGAGGCGCTGGCCCGCGACGTCGGCGTTCCCGTGCAGATCCTGCCGGTGCTGGCGGCCCGCGGCCCCAATGCCGCCGCGGAGCTGCCGCGCCTGATGGAGGCGCTGACCCTGAAGCCCGACCAGGTCCGGCAGATCCACGCCGCGCTCATGCGCGACATGAGCCTGACCTGCTCGGGATGCGAGGCCGGCGCCCGCTGCCGCGAAGACCTCGAACGGGGAACGGCATCGGCTTACTACAGCGAGTACTGCCCGAATGCGGAGGTTCTTCAGGAGCTTCAGGCCGAGGCGGTCGTGAAGGCCAAGCGGCCCTGAGAGCTCGATCACTCCCCGCCCTGGAACAGGAGCGTCATGTTCCCGCCGATGGCGCTCGAGGAGACGGGGCGCTTGGAGGCGAGCGCCGCCTCGACCTCAGGGGAGGGATGGCGGCTCTGGTAGATTTCGAGCCAAGCGATGCGCGAGGGCGGCACGGTGCCGTCGTTGGGATAGGGCTCCTGCTTCGCTCCCGTGGCCTTCTCGAAGAACGAGGGATCGTCGAGGGAGCCGATCACCCGCTTCACGAGCCGATCGAGCGCCCCTCCGTGCTCGGCATAGAGATTGACGCCCTGGCTGCGGGCCAGTTCGGCGGTGGCGACGAGGGGCTCGGCGGCGTAGATGTGATAGTCCCGGGCCCGCTTGCCGCGCTTGATCTCGAGAGGCAGGGTGCCCTCGGGCGTGACCTGCGACAGCCCGATGCGGGCGCTGTCGATGCCCCACTCCGTCAACCGCTTGTCGCCGGTGGCGACGCCTGCGGCCGCGGCGGCAAGCCCTGCCCAGTAGCGGTGATTGTTGCGGCCCGAGACGTTCTTGTTGTCGCTCATGGAAGCGACGACCTGTTGCCCGAGCGTCCTGAGCCATCCCTCCACCCGCTTCTTCTGCTCCTCGGGGAGACCCGGAGCATGGCGGATCTGCAGGTAGGCCAGCGCGAAGCCGCCGAGCGCCTGGCCCAGGTTGAAATGGGCCTGCTTCGAGCGCAGATCGGTCATGGCCTTGGCCGAGGCCCAGGCGTCGAGCCAGGTGAGCGCGCAGGCGGCTGCGGCCGTGTTCTTCGGGCCCGATTTCACATAGGCGTTCGTGATCTTCACGAGGTTGCGCCCATAGATGCGCAGGGGCTCAACCGCCTCGGTATAGGCTTCTTCCGCCTCCTCATCGAGAGCGGCCTTCTGTGCGTCGTCCTGCTTGTACTTGCTCTGCGTATCGAGGGTGACGACGGGCGCGTCCGGAGTGTCGCAGTCGTATTTGGGCTTGGCCTGCACGTTGTCCCGGGCTGGCGCCGGCACGAGATATCCCACACCCTGGGCCCGAGCGGCGAACGGGGCGAGAAGAAGCGCAGCGGTCAGGCCGGCGCACAGGAACGGCCGCCTGGCCTGCTTCGTCCCGCATCCTGCTGCCTTCCTCATGCCGCTCCTCCTGCGCTCCGGGGTCGATCATGAAGTAGGCGCTCGGCAGCCTAAAGCCAGGGGTTTCGGATCACCCGAAAGGGGGCTCCTCACGAGTTCTTGACGGCGCGCCGGCTGGCGAGGCGGGGCACGAGATCCTGCCCGCGGCCGGCCGTGACGACGAGGCGCTTCACCTCGCCCCGGAGATAGGCCTGGAGGAGCCTGTCGTAGTTCTTCAGCGACACGCAGCCGTTCGAATCCCCCCGCGGTCCGAGCAGATAGGGATGGGCCAGGATGCCGTCGCGGCCGTAGATGGCCGCGCTGCCGCCCACCGGCGTGAGGCGCAGCGCCCGGACGCCGTGGAAGAGCGCCTCCCGCTCGGTGACGATGTAGGTCCCCGGCGGGGTTGCGCCCTTCATCCGCACGTTCACGTAGCGCGGGTCGTCCATCATCGGGCCGAGCCCGGAATGCGCCTCGAGCCTTTCGCCGTTCGGCAGGGTGAGCGTCTGCGCAACGATGTCGTAGACGGCGGTTCCGGCGCCCGCTGCCTCGGGCATGGGGCCGAAGCGGGCGGTCGGCGCGATGCTGCCCGTGCCCCGGTCGAGCGCGGCATAGCTGAGGGTCGCCTCCGGCGGAGCCGCGGGGCGAATGCCGAAGAGCTTTTCGAAGAAGGAGCGGTTGTCCTCCGGCGCGGCAGCGGGTGCCGCCGGAGCGCGAGGCGTTGCGGCCGCGCTCGCTGCCTGGGTCGGGGCGGGCGGTTTCGGAGCCTGCAGATCCGCTGGCCGCGGCACCGGCAGGGGCACGATGACAGGCACCGGCGGGGCGGCCTCGGCCATCGCCAAGCTCGGTGCCGGCCCGGGCGCGGGCTCCTGAGCGGCGACGGGCGCCTCAGGCGCGACGGATGAGCGGAAGCCCGGCTGGAGCGGGGCGTTCCAGGCGAGGGCGCCCGGATTCAGCGCAGGCTTCGGATCGATGAGGGCCCGGTCGGGGGCTACGGCAAGTTTGGGAGCCTCGGGTGCAGGCGCCGGGCCTGCCGCGACGCTGGCGGCGGACGCCTCGGACGGCGCATCCTTGCGATGCTCGAAATCGACGAAGAGGGCCGCAGGGCTGAGCGAGAGCGCCACGAGCAGGGCCGTCGGAAGCAGGCTGCGCCGCTTGGCGGGCCGGGCGCGACGGTAGGACGGATAAGGCTCGTACGCCATGGGGAACTCTACGCAACAACCCGCGCTTCGCACGACGTGCCGGGGGCCCGCGGCGGAGCCCGAGGATGCCGTGCGACAGCAGCACTCTCACTGCCGTCGATTGAACGACGGTTTGGTTAAATTCCCGATAATTGCCGCCGGCCTATTGCGACTTGCGCGGATCGTCCGCCGGGTTCAGGTAGTTGATCGACCAGGGGCCGCGGGTGCTGAGCTGCACCACCGTCTCCCGCTCGGTCTGCACGTAGTGCTGCGTTCCCGGTGCCATGGCGATGACGCCGCCGGCGTCGATGGTCTTCATCTTCGCCGGGTCGAAGGTCGATCCCATGCCGATGGCGAAGGCGCCGCTGACCACGGTGACCACCTCGTCGACCGGATGGGTATGGGCCGGGATCCGGTAGTTCGCCGGGAACTTCAGCCGCATCACGAACACCCCGTCCTTCGTCGGATCGCCGTAGAGGACGGACATCTGCGCCCCCTTGGGCAGGGACGGAGGGCCGTCCTTCCAGGCGACCTCGCCTTGATTGACCATGACGTGCTGGTGCTGCTGGGCGGCGGCGGGGCCGGGGGCAAGCAGAAGGGCTGTGGCGCAGAGGGTGGCTGGAAGCGTGAAAGCGTGCATCGCGACCTCCCGATGAGGGTGACAGGGCGAACGCAAACAGGCGGCCGGACGATAGGCGTGCCGCTGCGTAAAAGACTCCGCCTGCTCGGGGTCGGCGTCAAGCGAGCGGCGCTTCGGGGCGTGCGTTTCCGCACCCCTTGCGGATGGCGTTTCGATCCCCATATCAGGCTGACCCAGCGGACATCGTATGTGGACTTCGGGAGCGGCGGGCGTCACCGCCGCCCTCGTCGGGATCGCGCCAGGACGGATGTAATCCGGCCCGGTCCTCTCCTGCGCCTGCCTGACGATGCAGGTGCCCGTCTGGACCCTATCAGCCCAGGCCCGTAGCCGGCGCGGCGGAGATGCGAAGGCATCCCGCCCGTTCGCCCCGGAGCCTGGGCTTTTTCATGCGCGACACCGGCGCCCCGTCGTTCACCGGGCGAGGACGATCGCGGCTTCCTTCGTGGTGCTCACCGCCTGAGACACGCGGCCGACCGCCGAGGAGATCGCGCCGATATTGGTGGAGATGCGCGCCACGGAATGGGCCGCGCCCTGCATGTTGGACGACATCTCCTGCGTCACGGCGCTCTGCTGCTCCACGGCGGTGGCGACGCTGATCACGTGATCGCGCATGGCTTCCACCGATCCCTGAATCTTCGCCAGAGCCTCGACGACGCCGTTCGAGATGGTCTGAACCGCATCGATCTCGGTCGTGATCTGCTCCGTGGCGCGGGCCGCCTGGGAGGCCAGGTTCTTGACCTCCGTGGCGACGACCGCGAAGCCCCGTCCCGCGTCGCCGGCGCGGGCGGCCTCGATGGTGGCGTTGAGCGCGAGCAGGTTGATCTGGCCGGCGATGTTCTGGATCAGGCCGACGATGCCGCCCATGGCGGTGGCGGCGGCCGAGAGCTTGTCGGTGAACGCGCCCGCGCCCTTCGCCTCGGTGAAGGCGATTTCCGTCGCCGTGCGGGAATTCGTCATGCTCTGCGAGATCTCGGCCACGGAGGCCGCCAGTTCCTCGGCGGCGGAGGCCATCATCTGCACGTTGCTGGAGGTGCTGGTGACGGCCGCACTGGCCTCCTGCGCCTCGTGGTCGGAATCGCCGAGGGCGGTGTCGATCTCCCTGAAGTTCCGGTCGATGATCTGGCGCAGGTGGAGCAGCAGGTTCGCCTGCTGGGTCACGTCGGCGGCGAACTTGACGACCTTGTAGGGGCGCCCGCTGGCATCGAGGATCGGGTTGTAGCTGGCCTCGATCCAGATCTCCCGCCCGCCCTTGCCCACGCGCTTGTACTGGCCCGCCTGATACTCGCCCGCCTTCAGCCTGCGCCAGAACTCGCGATACTCGGCACTGTCCCGCAGGGCAGGCTCCACGAACATGCTGTGATGCCGGCCCCGGATCTCGTCGAGGGAATAGCCCACGGCGGCGAGGAAATTGGCGTTGGCGTCGAGGATGGTGCCGTCGAGGTCGAAGGCGATCACGGCCTGCGACTTGCGGATCGCCTCCACCTGGCCCTTCAGCTCCGCCTGCTCCTGCATCTGGCGGGTGATGTCGGTGGCGAACTTCACGATCCTGAAGGGCTTGCCGTCCCGCCCCAGGAGCGGATTGTAGCTCGCCTCGATCCAGATTTCCCGGTTGCCCTTGCCGAAGCGCTTGTAGCGCGCCGCCTGGTACTCGCCCTGCTTCAGGCTCTTCCAGAACGCGGCATATTCCGCGCTGTCGCGGAAGGCGGGATCGACGAAGAGGCTGTGATGCTTTCCGCGGATCTCCTCCAGCGTGTAGCCCACCGTGTCGAGGAAGTTGCGGTTGGCATCGAGGATGACGCCGTCGAGGTCGAACTCGATGATGGCCTGCGACCGGTCGAGAGCAGCAAGCTTGGCCTCCTTATCGGCGTGGTTCCGGGAGAGAACGTTGATCATGAAAATCTCCGCTGCCGATCTGCGACGGCATCAAAACAGTTGATCTAAATCAATTCGTCAGACGATGCTCGCCTCACGTGAATAAAAATCGGTTAATGTTAGCCAACCAATTCGGAGATGATCGAAATTTGACCATGGTTGGTAGGTCTGAGGCGCGGGAATAGCCTTTTGGGAGCGCAGGCAACGTTACGGATGCTGTCAAATTCCTCTGCGGCATGGCAGGCCAGCGCCTTCGGGCCCGCAGCGTGAGCTGCGAGCCGTCGGGGTTGCTCGAGGGTGGCGCTTGGGGCAGCCCGGCTCGATGGGTGGTGGTGTGGATGGAAGAGCCGGACGGCCTCTTCGCGCACGGTTCTTTTCAGGCGGACCTGGAACAGGCCAGGATCGGCCTCCCGCGACCACAGGGGTGCGAGCCCTGCGGCGGGACCGTGCCTGCTCCCACACTGCGACGCCTCGCGAGCGCGCCCCTCGACAGGAGCAGATCTAAGACAACGATATAGCCGAGCTTGCAGCCGAAGTCAAGAACAAAATAAGAACATTATCCCTCGGCTGAGGCGGCGTGCCGGCCCGACAAAAAAGGCAGGGCTTTCGCCCTGCCTCGCGCGTCCGGGTTTGGTCGGTGCTTAGTCGAGGGTGCGCACCCGGCGGCGCACGGTGGTCGTGGTCGTGGTGTCGTCGTCATCCATCATCATGCGGCCGGGGGCGTAGTCGCGGGCGGACCGCACCGTCACGCGCTTCTTCACCTGGCCGGGAGCGTAATAGGACGCGCCGCGGCGGGTGGTGATGGTGGCCGTGGTGGACGGCTCGCGCACGATGCGGCGCTCCACGGTGCCGGAACGGCGGATCACGCGGGTGGAACTCACCTCGTCGTCATCGTGCATCATGTGGCCGGGAGCCACGGTGCGGGAGCGGATCTCCACCGACTGGGCGGAAGCCGCCGTGCCGAAGCCGACAACCAGAGCCGCGGCCATCAGGCCGGTTTTCGCGAAACGCATTCGAACCTCCTCAAGGGAATGTCAGGTTGGAGATCCAACGTGAGTTCGCCATGAGCGTTCCAGCGTAACAGTGAATTCCGTCCGCTCCCTAGGACAAGGGTCAGCGGTGGCAGTGCCGGTCGCCGGTCTTGCGGTTGGTGTGGCAGCCGTTCTTGTCGAGCCCGCCCCCATGGGCAAGGGCGGAGGTGGCAAGAAGAGCCGTCAGGACGACGGTGAGCAGCGCTTTCATGGGTGGAGCCCCCGGATCGTGTTTTCCAGCGAGGCCATATTGCAACTTACGATGGTATTCTGCAATGACGTTTTCCCGGATTCGTCTCGGCTGCTCCAGGGGGTGAGGGGCCGTCCAGGGACCGCCGGATGAAAGATTGGAGTTCCTTCGAGCCGGGCGGCAAGAAAAATTCTCGTCTCCGCAGCAAGTTTACTTAACGTTAGATAAGATGTTCGAATATTTAGCCGAATGACGATCGTATCCAGCATGGTCTGGCGCTCCGTCGTCATGGGCCTGCAACAATGAAAGACAATGCAGGTGGAACATCGGGGGGAAAAATGGGATCGTTTCTGACGAGGATCAGCCTTACGTTCCAGATAGGGCTGATCGGAATTGCCGCTTCGACCGGTATGCTGGCTATCGGTGCGATCTACTTCACCGCCCAGAAGACGCTTTCCGAATATGAAAGATCGCTGGGCGCCGCCGAACAGCTCGAGCATCTCGCGAATGTCGCCAATGCCGAACTGCTCGAAATGCGCCGTGCCGAGAAGGACTTTCTGCTTCGCCGGGAGGAGAAATACGTTCAGCGCCATGGCGAGCTGACGCAGGCCTTCGAGAAGCAGCTGGCGAAGTTCGACGGCCTCATGGCGAGCTTCCCTGAACTCGCCGGCCTATCCGGCCAGGTGGCGATCCTGCGGGAGGGTTTTGCCGCGTACCGCGCCAGCTTCGGCAACCTCGTCTCCGTTCAGAAGAAGCTCGGTCTCGACGAGAATTCCGGCCTGCAGGGCACCTTGCGCGGCTCCGTGCGGGCGGTGGAAGCAAAGCTCGCCGATGCCGGCGATCCGCGCCTGACCAATCTGATCCTCATGATGCGGCGCCACGAAAAGGATTTCATGCTGCGCCTCGACGCCAAATACGGCGAGGACATGAGGAAGCGGGTGGACGAGTTCTCGACGGCCCTGTCCTCGTCCCTCGTCGCCCCGGCGGCCCAGGGCGAGATCAGGCGCCTCATGGCGGCCTACCAGAAGGATTTTGCCGATTACATGGCCGCCGCCTCCGAGCTCGGGAACGAGACGAAGGCGCTTTCGACGGCCTATGCCAAGGTCGATCCGGCGGTCTCGGCCATTCTCTCGGCGGCAGCCGACGGATATGCCCGCGCCAAGGCCGGGATGCAGGAGGCCGTGGCCTCCACGACCCGGACCATGTGGATCGCAATCGGCCTGGCCCTGGCGCTCGTCGTCGCTCTCGCCTGGATCATCGGACGGGCCGTGTCGAGGCCGATCCTCGGCTTGAGCGACACGATGGCGCGCCTCTCCCAGGACGACGTCTCGGTCGCGGTCTCGGGGCAGGAGCGCCGGGACGAGGTGGGCACGATGGCCCGGGCCGTGCAGGTCTTCAAGGACGCCATGATCGCGAAAATGGCCGCCGACGAGCAGGCGGCGCGCGAGGCCGACGCCAAGTCGCGGCGGGCCGAGATGCTCGACCGGTTGACGCAGCGCTTCGAGACGAACGTCTCTGCCCTGACCCGCGCCCTGTCGGCGGCCGCCACGGAGATGGAGGCCACGGCGCAGACCATGAGCCATGTGGCGAACGACACCACCGAGCAATCCCTCACCGTGTCCTCGGCCGCCCAGCAGGCCTCGGCCAACGTACAGACGGTCGCCGCCGCCACCGAGGAATTGTCGATCTCCATTCGGGAGATCGCATCGCAGGTGAGCCAGTCCTCGGTGATCGCCGAGCGGGCGGTGGTGGATACGCGCAAGACCACCACCACGGTGCAGGACCTTGCGGCCAGCGCCGAGAGGATCGGCAACGTGGTGCAGCTGATCAGCACGATCGCCGGCCAGACCAATCTTCTCGCCCTCAACGCCACCATCGAGGCCGCCCGCGCCGGGGAAGCCGGCAAGGGCTTCGCGGTCGTGGCCTCCGAGGTGAAGGAGCTGGCCACGCAGACGGCCAGGGCCACCGAGGAGATTTCGCAGCAGATCGCCTCCGTGCAGCAGGCGACCCAGCAGACGGTCTCCGCCATCCAGGAGATCGGCCGGACCATCGCCGAGATGTCGCAGATCTCCACCTCCATTGCGGCGGCCATGGAAGAGCAGGGGGCGGCGACGGCCGAAATCGCCCGCAACGTGCAGCAGGCCGCCCGGGGCACGGATGCGGTCACCGGCAGCATCCAGGGCGTGCAGCAGGGGGCGGGCGAGACCGGAGCGGCCGCATCCCAGGTTCTCAGCGCGGCCCAGGAACTGGCGCACAACTCCAACGACCTCACCCGCGAGGTCTCGGTCTTCCTGCAGGACGTGAAGGCCGCCTGATTGCCGAGCCTGCCCTTCGCCGCAGCCGGACCGGAACAGGTCCGGCTGCGTTTTCGCTGTGCGGGCAGGGGCCTGCCGGATGGGATGCACTGTGATCTCCTCATGAAACGTCGGGCAATGGATCAATGAAAGGGATTCGGGAACGAACGAAGGCATGGGCCTTCGGCCCCAGGGCCGGTCTGGCCCTGGGCTTGAAGGCAATCGAGGGTGGCGTGTCGTGCAGCCCGGCTCGATGTCTGTTGGTGAAAGTGAGAGCCGAACTGCTCATCACACGCGGTTTGTTTCAGCGGACCTGGAGCAAGCCAGGATCGGCCACCCGCGATCACAGGCTTGCGAGGCCTGCGGCGGGACCGCTCTCCGCCCCGTTCTTGCGACGCCTCGCGAGCGCGCCCCTCGTCGGGCGGGGATAGACAACGATATAGCCGAGCTTAGGACAGAAGTCAAGAACAAAGTGAGAACGCGCACTCGGCCGCACCGTGTCATGGCCGTCCCCGGACCTGAACTGGGGATCAGTCCCGGCCATCCACATCTTTGGACGACAGGAGGGCGATCCACGCTCGAGGTGCGATGCCTCAACGACTCCTGATCATCAGAACATAGACCGCCAGAACCATAGCGATCAGCAGGACGGCGTAGAGGGACTGGGAAAACATCAGAGGAAGCCCAGGATCACGCCTGTGCAGAACAGGAATGCCAAACCGGACACTGCAAGCGCTTCGTTCTCATAGGAGATGTAGGACTTGATCCTCGCCATCATGGCACCCTCCTGGGTTGCCATCACTATGCGCGCATGGGAGCCGGAAAGATACGATTATCCTCAAGGCCGACTTTGCCGGAGCATTGTGGGACAAATCCCGCGTTCCTTTGAGCCTGCGCGGGGAGGGCGCTCGCCCTGATCCGCCTGGCGCTCAGGCACCGGTGCGGGCCGGGGCGCTCTTCGGCCGCTTGGTGGTCGAGGATGCGTTCAGGGCAGCGGCGGCCAGGATCAGCGCCTTGAAGGCCTCCCCGTCGAGCGCCTCGCCCTCATGGATGTCGATGGCGCGGCGCACGTTGCCCTCGAGGCTGGCGTTGAAGAGGCGGGACGGGTCGTCGAGCGCGGCGCCCTTCGGAAAGGTCAGCTTCACGACGCTCTTGTAGGTCTCGCCGGTGCAGAGGATCCCGGCCTTCTCCCACACCGGAACCCCACGCCACTTCACCGCCTCGACCACATCGGGCACAGCCTGCCGGATGAGCGCCCGCACCCGCGCCAGCGCCTCGCCGCGCCAGTCGTTCAGGTGCTGGATATGCGCGTCGATCTGGTGGGAGGGGGAGGGTGGTTGTTGGGGTGAGGCGGTTGTTGGGATCTGCATGGTTGCTGTTAATCTTGTTACGCGGAAGCGCGTCTCAATAGATGTGAGTCATCACGGCTACAGACCAGAGTACAGCTCTACCTCTGTTCCCGATGGACGATTGCCATGTCCATAAACAAACTTGCACCTAACTCTTTCTCCGATTTGGAGTTTTTTAAATTTAGTTCCTGAGGTGCAGTTTGAGTGATGAAAGAAAAGATCATTCCCATCATCTAGTCGGATAAAGCCGAATTTTGGTTGCAGCGATTTTATGGAACCAGTAAGCACTTGGCCTTGCACATATTTGGACCCAGTCTCATTTTTGGATGCGACTTCTTCTTGGATAGGTCGGACATTGACTGCACATGGTCCCCTATCACTGGTACCAATATCAAACTCGACAATTGTGCCCTCTTCCACTGTGAAGAAATTTGATTCGCCCATCCAGGCCGCACGATTGAAGTACAAGCGAGTTCCGCCAGTATCCACGAAGCCGTAATTCTTATGGAGTTGACTCAGGCGACCACGGTTGGGAAGACTATTTGCTGCGTCAGCGCTACTAAGCTCAGAAGCACTCACCTCATCGCCAACGGTTTGAATTGGATCCAGCGCTCTGCCTGCATCCAACATCCATCGCACAATGTCGGTAAGACGTGAGTATTCAGGCAGACCTTTGAATGCTCGTTCTAGTGCCGGGATTTGTCGCCGCCTCGCACGCTCAATGTTCTTGGCCGTGCGATGATCGACGAGTGCGCTGGGGGCGCCGTCGAGTATCTGCTTAGCCTGCTCTAGCGACTGTAATGCTGCCAGGTATTCCTGTTGAGATGCATAGATCTCCGCTCTACGAAATTCATTTTGGATGCATAGATCGAGGTGAACTCTCCGCATGCGCGATGGTAACTGGTCAATATCCTGTATGGCTCGGAGTCGTTTCTCTGCCTCATCAAGTTTCCTTAAATATTGAAGTACCCTCGCACACTCGATCTTCACGTATGCCGAGTTCGGAGCAAGTTCCTCTGCCTTCAATAACTGTTCTAGTGCTCGCTCTTGATCGCCTAAGTGGCGTGAGATGAATCCCGCAAACCATACACGTAGTGCTGCTCGTTCCGAAGCAAGGGATACAGCAGCTTCGTATTCAGCTTCTGCAGAAAAAATGTCCTCTTGCGCAATATGGAGCATCGCAGCAACCCGATGAACCTCAAAATAGTTTGGTGAAAGATCATTTGCCTTCCTAATCTGTTCCTCGGCGTCTGAAAGAGATCCTTTGAAGATACTTTCAATCGCACGTGTGAGGATTTTAGCTACGATGTAGTCATCTTTATCTCGTACATAGACATTATTTATGTCAAATATGTCTGCACCTGCCTTTGCGGTGAACTCTTCCTGAGCAGATCTTAGAGCATTCTGTTTCGCAATAAGTCTTCTTTGTTCTTCAATGGAGGGGCGGATAATCTTCTGTATGTACATCCTCGCGAGAGGGCTTAGGAGATATCGGTCCTCATCTTCCGAACTCCTACCGCGCTCTGCAGAGACCAAGTTCGACGTAATAAGCACAGAAAGCGCGCTCTGAATTTTTATGCTGTCTAAGTCAGTAAAAAATGCCAAGCTCGCAACCGTCTGTGGGCCATTCACACCTGCGAGCGTACTAGCTACTGTCCGCGCTTCGACTGAAAGAGAGTTGAAAACATTCTGTAAGCAGAATTGCAGAAGAACAGTAGGATCGCTTGTTAGAGTTGTTGGTCTCTTGCCTGCACGAACGCTTTGAATGAACCACTTGATAAATAGAGGATTGTGCTGCAAACGCTCACAATAGCCCTCGACGACATTAGGTTGGGCGGAGGCCATATCCGCCGCGCCCCAAACACGAGCTGTCCTTCGGAAGTAAAATGCGGCTTCCTTCTTGTTCAAAGGAGAGAGTGGAATTGGAAAATCAAACGCCCCAAGGCCAATGCGAGTCGTAAACATAATTCGGCTGCCTTGCGGCACCCGTCTGACGAGCTCTCGGATGTTTTGATCTATAACTGTTTCGAGATTGTCGATAACTAAGAGAATCTTATTATTCTCTAGGTGCATTATTAGGTCATCAATTGCAGACGTTTCACTCTGCCTTCCGAGAAGGGAGGTGGCACTTTCGATGATCCCGAGCGACGATGAGATTGCTCCCTCTATAACCTCAATTTCGTTAAGCGTGAGCTTAGTTGTCTTTGCTGTTGTCCAAACAATAGCATCGAGGCCGGCTTCATTATCGTCGAGCAAATCATAACATGCCTTTAAGGCTAAGGCCGTTTTCCCTAATCCACCTTCCCCGATTACTGTAATTATAGGGTAAGAGCCCAGCAAGGCTCTCTTCAACTCATTAAGTTCTTTCTCTCGTCCTACAAATCCAGTATCGTCAAACTCAACTTGCGGGAGATTGTGCAGAATCTTTGTATTTTCATCAACTGTATCTGGAATTGTTAAAGCAGTGACAAATTCTGGATTGCGCTCTAACTCGCGTCGTGTTGTACGCAGATTTGCCCAAAGAGCTCTGTGTGACTTGATTAACTCTGACGCGAGATCAGTTAAGCGTGTGTGATCGTCAAATTCTAATGGGCGGGAATGCATCACCCTGTTGCGGGTTGGTATTATGCCTTCCAACGCTAAGTAATATCTCTTTATGTATGATCTAGTTAAGTCATCAAGCCGACCATCATTGGCTCGAATTGCCTGGATTTCCTCTCCTAAATCAAGATATTCTAATAGATCGTCTAGATTTGATAGCCCATCCGGATTGTCTTTGAGATACCGTTCCTCTGCCTTCTTCTTAACCGTATCCGGAAGGAGTTTATCGGGAGGGACAAGAGGGGCCACATGAAGTGCTAGGAAATCCCTAAGATCGCGCTCCAATGCAGAGATCAACGCATACATAGTCAAGCGTTGAATCGTATGTGCCATTTTCTGCCTCGTGCGCCGTAATAGTCAACTGTTAGAATTTGCCTTGGTTGTATTATACAGCCATAGGATGTGGTGTGCTTCAAGAGATAGTTTTACAGTTTTCGATGTAAAAAGAGCGTCCCCTAGGGGACGCTCTGATTGTTGATATGACTAGATGAACTTAGCCTTACCGGTTCCACGCTGGAACCCGCACTAAGTTCTTACGAGCACCCCGTCGTGCTGCCGCAGGTATCGCACTTCAAGCACGTCCCGTTCCGCACCAGGGTGAAGTTGGCGCATTCGGGGCAGGCTTCGCCGACATAGCCCTTCATCTTGGCCTCGGCGCGCCGGTCGGCGACGGAGGGGGCCGTGAAGGCGAGCTTGGACATCTCGGCTTCGCCGACCGGCTTCTCCTGCACCGCAGGTGAGGCAAGCTCGCCCTTGAGGGCGTTCGCGCCGACCGTCATGCCGGTCGTCCGCTGAGTCACGCCTGTGCCGCTGGCACCGCCGGGGATGAGCATGAGGCGGTCGGAATTGCCGCGCACGAAGCCGCGGGAGACGATCGCCGCGGCGGGGGCGGGCTCCGGCGCCTTCGACTGGTCCTCGCCCTTGCCGATGGTGGTGGGGCCCACTTCCGACGGGTCCACGTGGGCGAGGTCGTTGCGGCCGAGATAGGACACGGCGAGCTCGCGGAACACGTAGTCGAGGATCGAGGTGGCGGACTTGATGCGCTCGTTGCCCTGGACGAAGCCGGCGGGCTCGAAGCGCGTGAAGGTGAAGGCCTCCACGTATTCCTCCAGCGGCACGCCGTATTGCAGGCCCAGCGAGATCGCGATGGCGAAGTTGTTCATCATGGCCCGGAAGGCGGCGCCTTCCTTGTGCATGTCGATGAAGATCTCGCCGAGGCGTCCGTCGTCGTATTCGCCGGTGCGCAGGTACACCTTGTGGCCGCCGACCACAGCCTTCTGGGTGTAGCCCTTGCGGCGGTCGGGCATCTTCTCGCGGTCGCGGATGGCGACCACGCGCTCGATCACCTTCTCGACGATCTTTTCCGACACATGCGCGGCCTTGGCGGCGGCGGGGAGCTGGCTCAGCGCCTCCACGGCCTCCTCCGCATCGTCCTCCTCATCGGCGATGAGGGCGGAGTTCAGCGGCTGCGAGAGCTTGGAGCCGTCGCGGTAGAGGGCGTTGGCCTTCAGCGCCAGCTTCCAGGACAGCATGTAGGCGTTCTTGCAATCCTCGACGGTGGCGTCGTTGGGCATGTTGATGGTCTTGGAGATCGCGCCCGAGATGAAGGGCTGCGCCGCCGCCATCATGCGGATGTGGCTCTCCACCGAGAGGTAGCGCTTGCCGATCTTGCCGCAGGGGTTGGCGCAGTCGAAGACCGGGTAGTGCTCCTTCTTCAGGTGCGGCGCGCCCTCCAAGGTCATCGCACCGCAGATGTGGATGTTCGCGGCCTCGATCTCGGCCTTCGAGAAGCCGAGGAAGGAGAGCAGGTCGAAGGACGGGTCGTTGAGCCTGTCCGCCGGCACCTTCAGCGTGCCGGTCAGAAAATCCTCGCCGAGCGTCCAGCGGTTGAAGACGAACTTGATGTCGAAGGCCGATTTCAGGCCCTTTTCCACCGCGTCGATCTTGTCGTCCGAAAAACCCTTGGCGCGCAGGGAGCCGGGATTGATGGCGGGGGCCTGCTTCATGGAGCCGTGGCCGACCGCATAGGCCTCGATCTCGGCGATCTCGGATTCGCGGTAGCCGAGCGCGCGCAGGGCATCGGGCACGGCCCGGTTGATGATCTTGAAGTAGCCGCCGCCGGCGAGCTTCTTGAACTTCACCAGGGCGAAGTCGGGCTCGATGCCGGTGGTGTCGCAATCCATCACGAGGCCGATCGTGCCGGTGGGCGCGATCACGGTGGCCTGCGCGTTGCGGTAGCCGTTCTTCTCGCCGAGCTCGAGGGCCTGGTCCCAGGCGCGCTTGGCATGGGCGATCAGGTTGGCGTCGGGGCAGGAGGCGTGATCGAGCGGGACCGGGTTGACCGAGAGGCCCTCGTAGCCCTGAGCCTCGCCATGCGCCGCGCGGCGATGGTTGCGGATCACGCGCAGCATGTGCTTGGCGTTGGCCTTGTAGTTCGGGAAGGGCCCGAGCTCGCCCGCCATCTCGGCGGAGGTGGCATAGGACACGCCGGTCATGATCGCCGTGATCGCGCCGCAGAGCGAGCGGCCTTCCGCCGAATCATAAGGAAGGCCCATGGTCATGAGCAGGCCGCCGATGTTCGCGAAGCCGAGGCCCAGCGTGCGGTACTCGTAGGAGAGCTGCGCGATCTCCCTGGACGGGAACTGCGCCATCATCACGGAGATCTCGAGCACCACCGTCCAGAGGCGGCAGGCATGCTCGAAGGAATCCGCGTCGAAGGCCTTGGTCTGGCGGTCGTAGAACTGCAGCAGGTTGGCCGAGGCCAGGTTGCAGGCCGTGTCGTCCAGGAACATGTATTCCGAGCAGGGATTCGACGCCCGGATGCGGCCACCGGCAGGGCTGGTGTGCCAGTCGTTCATGGTGGTGTTGAAGTGCAGCCCCGGATCGGCGGAGGCCCAGGCGGCGTAGCCGATCTGCTCCCACAGGTCGCGGGCCTTGAGGGTCTTCACCACCTTGCCGTCCTTGCGGGCGGTGAGGTGCCAGTCGGCGTCGTTCTCCACCGCGCGCAGGAAGTCGTCGGTGAGCGAGACGGAGTTGTTGGAGTTCTGGCCGGAGACGGTGAGGTAGGCCTCCGAATCCCAGTCGGTGTCGTAGACCGGGAAGTCGATCTCCGTGTAGCCCTGACGCGCGAACTGGATGACGCGCTTGATGTAGTTGTCCGGGATCTGGACCCGGCGGGCGAGCTTGATCTCCTTCTTCAGGGCCGGGTTCTTCTCCGGATCGAAGCAGGCATCGCCCTCGGCCTCGCAGTTCACGCAGGCCTTCATGATCGCCTTGAGGTGCTTGGCGGCGAGCTTGGAGCCGGTGACGAGGGCGGCGACCTTCTGCTCCTCCTTCACCTTCCAGTCGATATAGGCCTCGATGTCCGGGTGATCGACGTCGACCACCACCATCTTGGCGGCGCGGCGGGTGGTGCCGCCCGACTTGATCGCGCCGGCGGCCCGGTCGCCGATCTTGAGGAAGCTCATGAGGCCGGACGAGCGGCCGCCGCCGGAGAGCTTCTCGCCCTCGCCGCGCAGCTTGGAGAAGTTGGAGCCGGTGCCGGAGCCGTACTTGAACAGGCGCGCCTCGCGGACCCACAGGTCCATGATGCCGCCCTCGTTCACCAGGTCGTCCTCGACGCCCTGGATGAAGCAGGCATGGGGCTGCGGGTGCTCGTAGGCCGACTTGGACTTGGTCAGCTTGCCGGTCTTGTAGTCCACGTAATAGTGGCCCTGGCCGGGGCCGTCGATGCCGTAGGCCCAGTGCAGGCCGGTGTTGAACCATTGCGGGGAGTTGGGCGCCACCATCTGGTTGGCGAGCATGTAGCGCAGCTCGTCGTAGAAGGCCTGGGCGTCCTCCTCGGAGGAGAAGTAGCCGCCCTTCCAGCCCCAATAGGTCCAGCAGCCGGCGAGCCGGTCGAAGACCTGCTTGGAGGAAATCTCGGAGCCGAAGCGCTGATCCTCAGGCAGCTTGGCCAGCTCGGCCTCGTCGGGCACGGAGCGCCACAGCCAGGACGGGACGTCGTTCTCCTCCACCTTCTTCAGGCGGGCGGGCACGCCGGCCTTGCGGAAGTACTTCTGGGCCAGAACGTCGGAGGCCACCTGGCTCCAGGTCTCCGGCACCTCGATGTTCTCCAGCTTGAAGACCACCGAGCCGTCCGGATTGCGGATCTCGCTCGTGGCGAGCCGGAAGGCGAGGGAGGAATAAGGCGATTGCCCAGACTTCGTATAACGCCGCTCGATCCGCATAGTCGTTTTCCCATTTTCGGGAGACAAAACGTCCCCGTGGCCGCGATTTGCCCCGCAGCTCATCAGCCCACATTATTGTTCGACGCCCCAACGGTCCGTTCTTGTCGGACCGCCACACGCAACACGCCTGAGTTACGGCCTCCTCCGGGCGCCACAGGTCGCGCGGCAACAGCATTGCCGCGGGCTCTGACGCTTACTCTGGGGAGGGTTCAACCGGCCCTTTCAGGTCGGCCGCCGGTCTCTGGTCGGTACCCCGGCAAGCTAGTCGTGTTGCGAGCCTCACGTCAAGAACTTGTGTCAGCCTGAAGGGTTCCGAACTACATATTGTGTGTAGCTGTGAGAATTGTGGATAACAATCGACCCCCCGGCTAAGCCTCGGAGACTCCTCCGAGAATCCATCTGCGGATTTTTCAATGGCCAAGCTTCGCCGGCTCAGGGCCCCACCTGGAGTCATGCTTAACGGCGGGTGAATGTTGTGCCGGCGCATCGATCCCAGGTGAGGGCTTCAGAGGGCCGGTCGAGCCTCCGTTCAGACCCGAAATGGCCCGAATGCGGGAGATTTCGCCGGCGCCGCCGGGGGAGGGGTGAATCGGAGAATCACCCAAGGCTTTTCGCGACTCGGAAGGCTGGACTTCACAGAACTCAGCGGCCATATTCCGCGCAACTTCACGAACCCCTCCGGCGGCAGCAGCATGAAAGATTATTTGGTCCAGTTCTTCACCTGGTGGAACGGTCAGACCCTCGGCACGCGCTTCTTCACCTGGCGCAAGGGGCAGTTCGTGGGCACGGACGAGTTCGGCAACCGCTACTACCGTCATGTCCAGGCCGAGGCGATCGATTCCAACGTGGGCGCCGAGCGCCGCTGGGTGATCTACAACGGCGAGGCCGACGCCTCGAAGGTGCCGCCCGGCTGGCGCGCCTGGCTGTGCCACAACGGCGACGTGCCCCCGAGCGAGGAAGCCTACCAGCCGCGCCCGTGGGAGAAGCCCTATGTGCCGAACATGACCGGCACGACTCAGGCCTATCGCCCGCAGGGGTCTCACCTCTCCACCGGCCAGCGCCCCGCCGCCACCGGCGACTACGTGCCGTGGACGCCGGGGGAGTGAGGCCGCTGAGGGCCTCGTAGACCCCCGATGCTGAAAAGGACCCAACCCCGCGCCTGCATCGAGTGCGGGCTGCCCTACGGCCACCCGGACTTCGGCTATCATTACGGCCAAGTCGAGAACGGGCCGGCCTATTGGTCGGACCGGGGGCTTCTCTGTTCGCACGCCTGCTCCACGGCGCATTTCGAGAAGCGCGCGAAGGAGGGGGATCCGATGAGGGAGCCCGCTCCCAACCCGCTGGAGCAGGACTGGTCCTGAAGGCTGGCTGCGATTTGCGTCATCTCCGGCACCCATAGGGCCGGGGATGGCAAGCGGCTTGTTTCCGCTCAGGCCTTGGGATGGAAATAGGATTGCCGCCGAATGTCCGCCTCGGCGAAGAGGCCGAAGGCCTGGATCACATGGCCCTGGGGAACCGCGATTCCCTGCGCGACGCCCGAGCCCTTCAGCACCCCGCCGCGCTCGTCAGGCTCCGGATGCCGGTGCGTGCCGCCATCGCCGAGAGTACAGTTCCGGCAGCGGATCGGGCCCAGGATCTGGGCGCCGCGGCCGATTCGATTGGACAGGGCGAGAGAGCCTCCGCCGAGCAGGCGGGCGCCGTCGCCGATCGCGATGCGATCGCCCGCACCGGCCTTGACGGTGAAGCCGCCTTCCTCGCCGATCTCGGCCTCCGCACCGATCGTCACCGTCCCGCCCGAGGCGACGATCCGCGTTCCCGGAAAGAGGTTCGTGCCATGCCCCACGGCGATGCTCCCGCCGACAGAGGCCTGAAGGATGAGCCCGGGCCAGAGCACGGCTCCGTCCCCGACCTGCACATCCGCCGAGATCAGGACCGTGTCGGGATCGGGCATGAGGATCCCGCGGCGGGCGAGGGCAAGGGTGTCCGCCAGGGACAGGAACCCCAGCCGGTGGCGAGCCGCATCACCGATGGCCCGGGCTTCGTTCATGGCAGGCTTGCTCCCTCAGACGATGGTCCGGGGGAGCTTAGCGGCCTGATGCTTCACTGTCTTCAGGCCTTGCGCGGCCCCACGAGGCCGAAGATCGCCCCCTGCGGATCGCTGGCGACGATGATGAAAACCCCGCCCGGCACTTCGGCCGGACCGTAATGGATCGTGCCGCCATGGCCGGACACGGCCTGCGCCGCGGTATCGATGTTTTCGACGCCGAAATAGAAGGTCCACGCAGGCGGCGGCCCATCCGGCGTGCGCTTCATCACGGCGCCGATGGTCCGGCCGCCATGATCGATGAACTGGTAATCGCCCATCTCGCCCATGGGCATGGCGTCGCCCTTCTCCCAGCCGAAACGTGCCCTGTAGAAGGCGAGGGCGGCCTGCGGATCGGTGGTGGCGAGCTCGTTCCAGTTGCAGTGGCCGACCTTGCTCTGGTCGAACGACGTGCTCGTTCCGTCGATTGCGCCGCGCATGATGTAGAACATCACCCCCTGCGGGTCCGTCAGCATGGCGAAACGCCCGACGCCGGGGATGTCGGTGGGCGGCATGTGCTGAACGCCGCCGTCCCGCACGATGTCCGCGGCGGCTGCGTCGACATTCTCGACCGCGATGTAGCCGAGCCATGTCGGGCGCATGCCCGCACGCTCGGCGCCGTCCGGAAGCGGCATGAACCCGCCCACATCCGTGCCGCCGATGCCGAAGATCCGGTAGCCCCGATCGGAGCCTTCCGCCGCTCGGCCCTGCCAGCCGATGACTGCGCCGTAGAAGCGCGCGGCCGCATCCGCATCGTTCGTCAGAAGCTCGTACCAGATGAAGTCGCCGTGTCGATTGGCCATTGCAATACTCCTTAGACGTCGAGGATCGGCGCAAAACCGCCGAAGATCATGCGCTTGCCGTCGAAGGGCATCTCTTTGCCCATCGCCTCCATGCGCGGATCGGTCATGATCTTCTGTTGGGCAGCGTCGCGCACTTCCTTGGAGGGATATTCGATCCAGCTGAAGACAACGACCTCGTTGTCCTTGGCCTGCACGGCCCGGCGGAAGTCGGTGAGCTTGCCGTCGGGCACGTCGTCGCCCCAGCACTCGACCATGCGGGTTGCGCCGAACTCCTTGAACAGGGGCGCGGCCTCCGCCGCATGCTTGCGGTAGACCTCCTTCTTGTCGGCCGGAACGGCCAGCACGAATCCATCCACATAGGGCATCGCCATTCTCCCTTGCCTCGAACAGGCCGCTTCTGCTTGTTCGGCACCGTATATGAGTTGATATCAACGTATTTCAGGGCTGTCAAACGGCGCCTTCGTCCCGGATAGGCGGGGACTCATGCTTTCTGCACGACGGTGGAAGGATGCATAGGCGCAGCGGACCGATCCTGGATTTCCGGGCTGTTCCTGCGGTCCTGCGCCGACTTTCCCGGCTGCCCTTTTTCCATCATGGTTCGCGTGCTATCGCGGTGCCGGACGAAAAGGGTCCGGCCAGGCGAGGCCGGATGGGAACGCCAGATCGGACTTGGCTTGAACGGTATGATGAATTTCGGTTGGACGCGGGCTGCCCTGGTGCTCGCATCTCTCGTCGGCAGCATCGGGGCCGCTCACGCGGACCGGATCAAGAACCCGACGGCGGTCTTCTCGGGTCTGGACAAGATCACCGGGCGAATCGTGTCGTTCGAGGTGGGGGTGGACGAGACCGTGCAGTTCGGCGCCCTGCGGATGACGGCGCGGGTCTGCTTCACCAAGCCGCCCACGGAGACGCCCAACACCACCGCCTTCATCGAGGTGGACGAGCCGGGCGCGGACGGCAAGAGCAAGCGGGTGTTCTCGGGCTGGCTGTTCGCGGCAAGCCCCGGCCTGCACGGCCTGGAGCACCCGGTCTACGACATCTGGCTCGTGGACTGCAAAGGCGGCACCGAGGTGATCGCCGAGCCCAAGGAGGTGCCGGAGGAGCCGCCGCCGATCCAGGATGCGGCCCGCGGGCCCAACGATCCGGCCCGGCCCGGCGACATCATGGCGCCTGCCGGAGGCACCGCGCCGCGCCCGCCCGCGGTCGAGACGGCACCCCTGCAGCCGCAGCCCGCCCCCCAGCCGCGGCAGCCCGCCCGCCGCCCGCCCGCCGCGCCGATCATCAACACGGATCGATAGGGCTACGGGGAGGCCAGGGCGGCGAGGGCCTCCTCGCCGCTGACGATCTTGTGCCGGGGCCAGCAATCCCAATCGGCGCCGTGGTCCATGGCGTTGCGCAGCATCTGCTTGTAGGTGCGCCGGGGCACCTCGACGGCGCCGAACTGCGCGAGATGCGAGGTCACGAACTGCGTGTCGAGGAGCGAGAAGCCGCCCCGGCGCAGGCGGGCGACGAGGTGGACGAGGGCCACCTTCGAGGCGTCCCGTTCGGCATGGAACATGCTCTCGCCGAAGAAGGCGCCGTTGAGGCGCACGCCATAGAGCCCGCCCACCAGGCGAGCGTTCCTGTAAACCTCGACCGTGTGGCAGTAGCCCGCATCGAAGAGCGCGCCGTAGAGCTCGCGGATTCGCCGGCTGATCCAGGTCTTCTCCCGGTCCGCCGCCGGCGCGGCGCAGCCCGCGATCACCCCGTCGAAATCCCGGTCCACATGGACCTCGAAGACGTCCGAGCGGACGGTGCGGGCCAGGCGCTTCGAGACGTGGAAGCCGTCGAGGGGAATGATCCCCCGCTCGCGCGGCTCGACCCAGAAGAGCGACGGGTCATCCGCATCCTCCGCCATGGGAAAGATGCCGGCCGCATAGGCCTTCAGCAGGATGTCGGGGGTAATCTCAATCGCGTGGTCGGAAGATCGGGTCATTCACCAACATATCCGATCGTTCGGGCTGTTCGCCATAGATAGGACGAGTGGCACGCGAAGTCAGACGGGCCTCAGGTAGATTTTGGCGATCCTCTGGATCTCCTCGTCCGGCATGGCGAATGTTGTGGCAAGCCCCCAAAGCTCGTGCTTCTTGGTGCGGCGGAACCCGAAGAACTTGGCAAATCCCGACCGGACGCAGGCATCGCCGAGGGACTTCAGCGTGAAGCCGGTGTGATGGGCCATGTACAGGTTGCCCGCCGCCATGGACGGCCTGAAGCCGTAGAGAATGTCGAGGGGCGCAACCGGTCCCTTGCCGCTGGTATAGATCGGCTTCTCGATGTCGCCCGACGCAAGCCGCTCGCCGAGCGTCTGCAGATCCGGGCAGGTGATGATCGCGAAGCCGCCGGGCTTCAGAACCCGGAACATCGCCCTGAGCGCCACCGGAACCTCGTGCGGATAGAGGTGCTCGATGTTGTGGGCCGAGTAGACCGCATCGAAGCTTCCCGATTCGATGCTGGCCAGCTCCGGCAGCTTGTCAACGAGGTCGGGCTTCACGCTCTCGTCGATGTCGAGGGTGACCTCCTCCCATTCGGGCGCGGCGAAGGCCTTGACGGTCTGATGTTTTCGCTTCGGGCCGCAGCCGACATGAAGAAAGCGGGGCATGTTGATCCATGGCCCCGCTTTTGGAAGCGCGGCCCTCTATTCGCCTGCCTTCAGGATAGAGGGCCCGATATGATGTAACAAGCCTACTCGCCGTCGCCGAGGCCGCCCGTCTTCAGGAAGTTCTCGAGCCAGTGGATGTCGTACTGGCCGTTCTGGATGTCCGGGTTGCGCACCAGGGTGCGGAAGAGCGGGAGCGTGGTGTCGATGCCGTCCACCACGAACTCGTCGAGCGCCCGGCGCAGGCGCATGAGGCACTCGTTGCGGGTGCGGCCATGGACGATGAGCTTGCCCACCAGCGAGTCGTAATGCGGCGGGATGCGGTAGCCCTGATAGGCCGCCGAATCGACGCGCACGCCGAGGCCGCCCGGCGGATGGAAATAGCTGATCGTGCCGGGGGAGGGGCGGAAGGTGGAGGGGTGCTCCGCATTCACGCGGCACTCGATGGCATGGCCCTCGATCTTGATGTCCTCCTGCCTCACCGAGAGCGGATGGCCCGCCGCCACGCGGATCTGCTCGTTCACCAGGTCGATGCCGGTGATCATCTCCGTGACAGGGTGCTCCACTTGAATACGAGTGTTCATCTCGATGAAGTAGAACTCGCCGTCCTCGTAGAGGAACTCGATGGTGCCGGCGCCGGCATATTGCAGCTCCTGCATGGCCTTGGCCACGACGCCGCCGATGCGCTCGCGCATCTCCACGTTGAGGGCGGGCGAGGGGCCTTCCTCCCAGACCTTCTGGTGGCGACGCTGGAGCGAGCAGTCGCGCTCGCCGAGATGGATGGCGCCGCCCTTGCCGTCGCCGAGCACCTGGATCTCGATGTGGCGCGGCTTTTCGAGATATTTCTCGATATAGACCGCATCGTCGCCGAAGGCCGCCTTGGCCTCGGTCTTGGCGGTCTGGAGCGCGTGGACGAGGTCCTCCTCCGTGCGCGCCACCTTCATGCCGCGCCCGCCGCCGCCGGCGGCGGCCTTGATGATGACGGGGTAGCCAATGTCCTTGGCGATGCGCTTGGCCTCGTCGTCATCGGTGATGCCGCCCTCGGAGCCGGGCACGCAGGGGATCCCGAGGCGCTTGGCGGTGCGCTTGGCCTCGATCTTGTCGCCCATGATGCGGATGTGCTCCGCCTTCGGGCCGATGAAGGCGATGCGGTGATGCTCCAGCACCTCGGCGAAGCGCGCGTTCTCCGACAGGAAGCCGTAGCCGGGATGGATCGCGTCGGCCCCGGTGATCTCGCAGGCGGCGATGAGCGCCGGGATGTTGAGATAGCTGTCGCGGGCGGCCGGCGGGCCGATGCAGACGCTCTCGTCGGCAAGCCGCACATGCATGGCATCCGCGTCGGCGGTGGAATGCACCGCCACGGTGGCGATGCCGAGCTCCTTCGCCGCGCGCAGGATCCGCAGGGCGATCTCGCCTCGGTTGGCTATGAGGATCTTATCGAACATGAAAGCGCCTTACTCGATGACGAGGAGGGGTTCGCCGTATTCGACCGGCGTTCCGTCTTCGACATAGATGGCGGTCACGGTGCCAGCTCGGGGCGCCACGATCTCGTTGAAGGTCTTCATGGCCTCGACGAGGAGAACCTTGTCGCCGGCCTGCACCTTGGAGCCGATCTCGACGAAGGCCTTCGCGTCGGGCGAGGGCTTGCGGTAGGCGGTGCCGACCATGGGGGAGAGGACGGCGCCGGGATGGGGGCCGCCGGGCTTGGCCGCGGCTGCGGAGGCCTCGGCGGCGGCCGGAGGCGGCGCAACCACCGGGGCGGGGGCCAGAGCGGCGGGAGCCGCCACCGGAACGCTGACGGCGGCCGTGACCGTGCGCGCCACGCGGATGCGAAGGTCGCCCTTCTCCACTTCGATCTCGCTGAGGTCCGTGTCGGCGATCAGATTCGCCAGCTCACGAACGAGATCGGGATCGAAAGGATTTTCCTTGGCCATGGGGCTTACCTCTATTCTCTGAGGAACTAATGCTGGGAGGGCTTTGCCTGGCGAGCCCGCTCGGCCATCACCCGGTGAACCGCTTCCAGGCCGAGCAGGTAGCTCATGGGCCCGAAACCGCAGATCACGCCGACGGAGACGGGCGCAATGAGCGAGCGATGGCGAAAGCCCTCGCGAGCATGAACATTCGAAAGGTGGATCTCGACCGTGGGAGCGCCGCTGCCGGAGATGGCATCGCGCAGCGCGATCGAGGTGTGGGTGTAGGCGCCGGCATTGATGACGATGCCCGCGCCCTGCGCTCCCGCCTCCTGGATCCAGTCGACCAGATGTCCCTCATGGTTCGACTGCCGGAACGTGACGGCCACCCCCAGGGTCTCGGCCTTCTGGCGCACGAGCTTCTCGATGTCCGGCAGCGTGGTGCTGCCATAGATCTGGGGCTCCCTGCGGCCGAGCAGGTTGAGGTTGGGTCCGTTGAGGACGAAGATGGCGGTCATAGGGTTAAGGAGCGTTCCTTGAAGCTCCGCCAGGCGGAGCTGAAACGCCCTCTTAGCCAAAAGGCGGGCAGGGGGGAAGGGGAAAACCAAGGCTTTTCCAAGCTTGGCTTAGGGTTCCGCAGCGTGACCAGCCCGCTTTCCCGTCATGGCCGGGCTCGTCCCGGCCATCCCGCTTCCGAAAAGCGCCGCCCCCTCGTTGTCGGGATCGCCGGCACAAGGCCCGTGACGACGTGGAGTTTGAAGCGGAAGGCTGCCGAGCAGGTCCTGGGCCTACCCGCAATTCGCCTTGCCGCACTGGCGGACGTTGGTCACGAGCTGCTTGAGGGGCTCCAGGCCCACGGCGCCGGGAACCACCGTCTCGCCGACGATGAAGGCGGGCGTGCCGGTCAGGCTCAGCTTGTCGCCGAGTTCCATGTTCTCCTGCAGGGCCTTGCGGGTGTCGGGGCTCTCCATGTCCTTCTGAAGGCGGGCCATGTCGAGCCCCATCTCCTTGGCGACCGCCATGGCCCGCTCGCCGTTCACCCGGCCGCGGGTGTCCATCACCTTCACGTGGTACTCGAAGAGCTTTTGGCCCTGGAGCTGGTTCTTGGCCGCGAGCGACACCCGGCTCGCCTCGACGGAATCGGGGCCGAGGACGGGGAAGTCCTTGAGCACGACGCGCAGCTTCGGGTCGCTTTTCACGAGCGTCTGGACGTCGGCGAGGGCCTTCTTGCAGTAGCCGCAATTGTAGTCGAAGAACTCCACCAGGGTGACGTCGCCGGAGGGGTTGCCGACCACGTAGGAATGCGAGGCGTTCAGGAGCGACTGCCGCGTCTCCTTGACGGCGCCCGCCTGTGCCGCCTGCTGCGCCTCCGCCTGCCGCTTCTCGAGCTCGGAGATCACCTCGGTCAGGACCTCCGGGTTCTTCAGGAGATAGTCCTTCACGATCTCGCCGATCGCCTGCTTCTGCTGCTCAGTGAAAACCGGGCTCTGCGCCAGCGCGGCGGGAGCAAGGCCCAGGGTGCCGATGAGGGCCACAGCCTGGCCGAGTTTGAGAAGCGAAGCGCGCATGTCCGGTCCTTTGCGGAGAATTCGTCGAGACAAGTCCGATCCTTAAGAACGGTTCAAGGCAGAGTTGAGACTCGTCTGTTGCCTTGCGAGTTAGCGGCTAGGACGGTGCGGCGTCAAATCACGGCTTTGTTGAATGCGTGTGCAGGATGACGTGCTGTTTCCCTCCCCCTTGCGGGGAGGGGCAGGGGTGGGGGTGGAACGACCGGGCACGGAATCCATCCAGCCAGGCGCTGTAGCGGTCGTTCCGGCTTACGAATGCCTGCAGCGTTTTGACTTTCCGACCCCCACCCTCAATCCCTCCCCGCGAGGGGGAGGGAAGAGTGCCGTGTTCCCGAAGAACCGTCTTGAGGCCCTTTCCGCAACGGGCTACGACCCTTCCCATGACCAAAGCACCTGCCAGTCTCCACCAGCCCCTGATCGCGCGCCGCATGGACCGCGTGGCCTCGTTCCTCGCCATGGACGTGCTGAGCGCGGCCGCCGCCAAGGAGAGGCGGGGGGACAGCGTCATCCACATGGAGGTGGGCCAGCCCTCCGCGCCGGCGCCCCGGGCGGCCCGGGAGGCGGCCAAGACGGCGCTCGATCTCGGCCGCATCGGCTACACGGAGGCGCTTGGGCTCTCGGTCCTGCGGGAGCGGATCGCCCGGCATTACCGCGACACCTATGGCGTCGGCATCGCGCCCGAGCGGGTGGTGGTGACGACCGGCTCCTCCGCCGGCTTCGTGCTCGCTTTCTTGAGTCTCTTCGATCAGGGCCAGCGGGTGGCGATCACCGCGCCGGGCTATCCGGCCTACCGGAACATCCTGGAGGCGCTCGGCATCGAGCCGGTGACGATCCCGCTCGCCAAGGCGGACGGCTGGATCATGACCGCCCGGGCCATCGAGAAGGCCCATGCGGAAAAGCCCCTCCACGGCATCCTCGCCATGAGCCCGGCCAACCCCTCCGGGACCATGATCGGCCGCAAGGCGCTCGCCGAACTCGGCGAGACGTGCCGCCGCCTGGGCCTTTGGTTCGTGTCCGACGAGATCTATCACGGCCTGACCTATGGCGAGCCGGCCTCCACCGCGCTCGCCTCCGACGACGATGCGGTGGTCATCAACTCGTTCTCCAAGTACTACTGCATGACCGGCTGGCGCATCGGCTGGATCGTGGTGCCCGAGCGGCTGGTGCGGCCCATCGAGCGGCTGGCACAGAACCTCTACATCTCCCCGCCCTACCTCTCGCAGGTGGCGGCGCTCGCCGCCTTCGACGCTGTGGAGGAGCTGGAGGCGGTGAAGGCGGGATATGCCCGCAACCGTGCCTATCTCCTGGAAGAGCTGCCGGGGGTCGGCATCACGGAGATGCACCCGGTGGACGGCGCCTTCTACATCTATGCGGACATTGCCCGCTACACGAACGATTCCATCGGCTTCTCGAAGCGCATGCTGGAGGAGGCGGGCGTCGCCGCGACCCCCGGCCTCGACTTCGATCCCATCGAAGGCTCGCATTACCTGCGCCTGTCCTTCGCCGGCTCGGAGAGCGATTGCCGCGAGACGGTGGCAAGGCTGAAGGGGTGGCTGAGGTAATTCTCTCCTTCTCGCGTCATCCCCGGCCTTGTGCCGGTGATCCCGATCGGAAAAGCGCCGTGCTCCTCGGAAGCGGGATGGCCGGGACAAGCCCGGCCATGACGGCGACGGGACAGCCTCGAAAGAAAATGCCCGGCCTTGGAGCCGGGCATTTCTTTTTGTCCTACGATCCGCTCAGAACCGACTTGGCCTTGGACCACCAGCCGGCGCGCTTCGGGCGCTCCGGGTCGGGCGGGGTCAGCACCACGGCGACCGGTTCCGGCTCGGGCACGGGCGCGGGGGCGGGCTCCTGCGCCGCGACGGGCTCGGGAGCGGCAGGCTGGGACGGAGCGACGATGGGCTCCTGGGCGGCAGGCCTGGGCGCCTCCGGCTCGGGCCGGGCGGCCGCTGCCGGAGCAGGCTCGTCGGAGGCGGGCTCCGCCTCGTCGGCCTCGGAGGCGGCGAAGCCCTCCTCCCTGGCGAACTCTCCGGCCTCGTCACGGCCGCGCCCACGGCCGCCCCGGCGGCCGCGACGGCGGCGGCGTCCGCCCCGGGATTCGTCATCCGCCTCGCCGGCTTCGATGGGCGATGCATCGCCGCCGGAGGTCTCGGCGTCGGAATCCTCCTCGTCGGAATCGCCCTCGGCTTCCCCGGCCTCGCCGCCTTCATCGGACGAATCCGCGCCGGCGAAGGCCTCGCGGTCCCGGCCGCGCCGGCGGCGACGGCGCCGGCGACGGCGGCCGCCGCCTTCGCCCTGCTCGCCGCGCTCCTCGCCGGCCGCCTGGCTCTCCTCGGCGCTCTCCTCCTCGACCTCGGCCTCGATCTCCTCCTCGGGCTCGTCCACGGGGACGATCGCATCGATCTGGATGCCCGTCGCAGCGGACTTGTGCTCCAGGCGCAGGGCGGGCTCGCCCCGGTCGATGGCGTAGGTCGTGGTGCCGTGCAGACTGTCGTCGGCCACGATGGAGATGGCGACGCCGAAGCGGGTCTCGAGATCCCGCAGGTGCACGCGCTTCTGGTTCAGGATGTAGAAGGCCGCCTCCATCCGGGTGCGGACGATGAGGTTGTAGCCGGAATTCTTGATGAGCGTCTCCTCGATGGAGCGCAGCACCTGCAGCGCCACCGACGGCGTCGAGCGCACGAAGCCGGTGCCGGCGCAGTGCGAGCAGGGGATCGAGGAGGATTCCAGCACGCCGGTGCGGATGCGCTGGCGCGACATCTCGAGCAGGCCGAAGGGCGAGATGCGGCCGACCTGGATGCGGGCGCGGTCGTTCTTCAGGCACTCGTTCAGCTTCTTCTCGACGGCGCGGTTGTTCCGCTTCTCCTCCATGTCGATGAAGTCGATGACGATCAGGCCGGCGAGGTCGCGCAGGCGCAGCTGGCGGGCGATCTCCTCCGCCGCCTCGAGGTTCGTGCGCAGGGCCGTGTCCTCGATGTTGTGCTCGCGGGTGGAGCGTCCCGAGTTCACGTCGATGGAGACCAGCGCCTCCGTCGGATTGATGACGAGGTAGCCGCCGGACTTGAGCGTCACCACGTTCGAGAACATGGCGTCGAGCTGGGCTTCGACCCCGAATTTCGCGAAGAGCGGCTGCGGGTCGCGGTAGGGCTGGACCAGCTTGGCATGGCTCGGCATGAGCATGCGCATGAAGTCCTTGGCCTCGCGGTAGCCCTCCTCACCGGCGACCATGATGTCGTCGATGTCCTTGTTGTAGAGGTCGCGGATGGCGCGCTTGATGAGGGAGCCTTCCTCGTAGACGAGGGCAGGGGCTGCGGACTTGAGGGTCAGCTCGCGCACGCTCTCCCACAGGCGCATGAGGTATTCGTAGTCGCGCTTGATCTCGGGCTTGGTGCGCGAGGCGCCGGCCGTGCGCAGGATGATGCCCATTCCCTCGGGCACCTCCAGCTCCTGGGCGATCTCCTTCAGGCGCTTGCGGTCGGCCGCGTTGGTGATCTTGCGCGAGATGCCGCCGCCCCGGCCCGTATTGGGCATGAGCACCGAGTAGCGCCCGGCGAGCGAGAGGTAGGTGGTGAGCGCCGCGCCCTTGTTGCCGCGCTCCTCCTTGACCACCTGGACCAGCAGGATCTGGCGGCGCTTGATGACTTCCTGGATCTTGTACTGCTTGCGCGGAATGCGCGGGCGCTGGGGAACGTCCTCCAGGGCGTCGCCCCCGCCGAGCTGCTCGACGATCTCGTCCTCGGACTCCTCGTCCTCCTCCTCGTCGTCTTCGCTGTCGTCCTCGTCGGATTCGTCATCGTCCCCCGGGGAGCGCGCCTCGGTCTCCTCCGCGGCCTCCTCGGCCTGAGGCGCCTCGACATGGGCCGATGCTTCGACCGCTTCCAGTGCGCCCTCGGCCTTGTCTTCGCCAGCGGCGGCGCCTTCGGCCGCAGTCGCTTCGGAAGCCTCGCTCAGGGTTGCGGCGTCGCCTGACGCCTCGCCCTCGGAGGCGCCGGCCTCAACGGCTTCGGCCGTACCCGCCTCGGCCTCGGTCGAGACCACGGTCTCGTCGTTCTCGGCCCGGCGCTGCGAGGAGCGGCGGCGGCGACGATGGCTGCGGCGCTCCTCCTCGCGCTCCTCCTCGGCCTGGGCCTGTGCCTCGGCCTCCAGCAGAGCCTGACGGTCGGCGACCGGGATCTGGTAGTAATCGGGGTGAATTTCGCTGAAGGCGAGGAACCCGTGGCGGTTGCCGCCGTATTCCACGAAGGCCGCCTGAAGGGACGGTTCGACCCGGGTGACCTTGGCGAGATAGATGTTCCCGCGCAGTTGCTTCCGGTTAGCGGATTCGAAGTCGAATTCTTCGACCTTCTGACCACGTACCACCACGACCCGGGTTTCTTCCGGGTGGGAGGCATCGATGAGCATCTTGTTTGCCATGTTGAACTCTCGACATGGCGATCGAGGGCAGGACCTGAGGCAGGGGCCGCATTGTGGGCGGAGTGGCACGCCGCAGGCGAAGGCGGCGGGCTGAGATTGCGTTCGGAGTGCTGTCGATCGCCATCCTGCGCCGCGTTGGGGCGCATTCTGGGTTGAATTGGGCCGGCTCTTGGCCGGAAACGGTGAGGGAAGGGCGTGTGCGACGGAGAACGCGCGATTCGAACGGTGCAGAAACGAAGGTCAAAGCTGACTTCGTGCGTGCAACCATCCGAGACTGCCCTTTCGTAGATTTCGATGGGCCGGGTGGATCCGGCCATCGGCGAGTGGCGACAAGCGTCGCCATATGGTCCCCTCGGTGAGCCTGTCGAGGGTGACGGGTTCCCTGAGGATCGGTCAACACAACCGTCTCCTCGGATCCGCCGTCAGATTCGGCCATGCCGGACGGGACCAAGATCATTACAGATCGATTGGGGCATTTGGCAAGATCCCGTGTCACTGTGCCATGAATGCAACAGAGTCTCAGCAATGTGTCGACCGGAGTGAGGTTCCGTTAACCAAACGCGGTCTATCGGTATAGGAAGGACGCTCGAACCCTCAGCGATCAGCGATGCCCTTGTCCCGCTTCATCCGCCTCGTCAGCGCATGCCTCATGGCGATTGCCGTCGCCGCGGGGGCAGGGCGTGCCCTGGCGGCCGGGGAGGGGGCGAAGACGCCCGCACCGGCCATCGCCGCAGCCGTCGCCGTGGAGGCGGACGGGGCGAAGACCCGCTTCCGGATCACCCTGTCGAAGGCCGTGATGGCCCAGGTTTCCCTCATGGAGCGCCCGGACCGGGTCATCGTCGACCTGCCCGAGGTGGCCTTCCATCTGCCGCCCGAGGCCGGGCGGCAGAAGCAGGGGCTCATCGCCTCCTACCGCTACGGGCTGTTCGCGCCGGGCCGGTCCCGGGTGGTGATGGAGCTTGCCCAGCCGGCGGTGGTCTCCGGCATGACCACGGCCCCCGATTCTACGGGCGCGGCCACGATCCTCACCATCGAGCTCACCCGCGCCGAGCGCGAGGAGTTCCGCCAGGCGGCGGCCGAGAGCGCTCAGGGGAGCAAGGGTCCCTCCGCCCCGCCGCCCGTGCAGGAAGCCAAGGATTCGCGCCCGGTGATCATGATCGATCCCGGCCACGGCGGCATCGACCCGGGGGCCGCGGCCGGATCAAGCCAGCTTTTCGAGAAGGACCTGGTTCTTTCCTTCGCCCAGCGCCTGAAGAAGAAGCTCGAGGAGAGCGGGCGCTACAAGGTCCTGATGACCCGCGAGCAGGACGTGTTCGTCTCCCTCGGCGATCGGGTGCGGGCGGCCCGGAGCGCCCAGGCCGATCTCTTCATCTCCATCCACGCGGACTCGATCTCGGGCGGCCAGGACGTGCGGGGCCTGACGGTCTATACCGGCTCCGAACGGGCCTCGGATGCCGATTCCGCAAGGCTTGCCGACCGCGAAAACAAGGCCGACGCGGTGGCCGGCGTCGAATCGGGCGAGATGCCTGACGACGTAAGCGACATCCTCATGGAACTCACGCTGCGGGAGACGCGGGGCTTCTCCCACAGCTTCGCTTCGCGCCTCGTGGGAGAGTTCGATTCGGTGGCCCGCCTCAACAAGAACCCTCACCGGCAGGCGCGTTTCCAGGTGCTGCGGGCGCACGACGTCCCCTCGGTGCTGGTCGAGCTTGGCTATCTGTCGAGCCAGAAGGACCTGGACCTGTTGATGTCCGAGGAATGGCGCGCCAAGATGGTCTCGGCCATGGCGGTGGCGGTGGACCGATTTTTCGCCACCCGGCTGGCGCGGCGCGGTGCTGCCGCAGTTTTACCATAGAGAGAGTGTGGATACCCGTAGCGGGGGCGCGATTCATCGGTTAACGAGGGTCCGCGTTTCAAGATCTACATAAACGGGCGCCTCGAGGCGCCTCATGGAACACCTTCGGATGCGCTTCGTCCTACGATTCTTCGGCTTTCTCTTCAGCGTGGGAGCGATCTTCTTCCTGATCGGCGCCGTGGGGCTGGCCTATGGCTTCTGGTTCTACTCGAAGGACCTGCCGGACCATGCCCAGCTCGCCAATTACGAGCCTCCGGTCATGACCCGCATCCACGCCGCGGACGGCAGCCTGATCGCCGAATATGCCCGCGAGCGCCGGCTCTACGTGCCGATCCAGGCCGTGCCCAAGCTCGTGATCAATGCCTTCCTCGCCGCCGAGGACAAGAACTTCTACAGGCACCCGGGCATCGACCCCGAGGGCCTGATGCGCGCCATCGTGGTCAACCTGCGCTCGGGCGGCGCCCGGGAGCAGGGCGCCTCCACCATCACCCAGCAGGTGGCCAAGAACTTCCTCGTGGGCAACGAGCGCAGCTACGAGCGCAAGATCCGCGAGGCGCTGATCGCCCTGCGCATGGAATCGACCTTCTCGAAGGACAAGATCCTCGAGCTCTACCTGAACGAGATCTTCCTCGGCACCCTGACCCCGGGCCGGAATCTGCACGGCATCGCGGCGGCAGCCCTCGATTATTTCGGCAAGTCGATCCACGAACTGACCATCGCCGAGGCCGCCTATATCGCGGCCCTGCCGAAGGGGCCGAACAACTATCACCCCTTCCGCCAGCGCAAGGCCGCCATCGAGCGCCGGAACTGGGTGATCGAGCGCATGGCCGTCAACGGCTATATCTCCAAGGAAGCGGCGGAAGCGGCTCAGAAGGAGCCGCTCAACGTCAAGCCGCGCAACGTCTCCCCGAACAGCATCGCGTCCGGCTACTTCGCCGAGGGCGTGCGCCGCGACATTGCGGAGCGCTACGGCGAGGAGACCCTCTACGAGGGCGGCCTGCTGATCCGCTCGACCCTCGACCCCAAGATGCAGGCCATGGCCCGCAAGGCGCTGGTGGACGGCCTCGTGCGCTTCGACGAGGCGCGCGGCTGGCGCGGCGCCCAGCAGAAGATCGACGTAGCCGGACGCGAATGGGGCCTCGCCCTGGCCGAGGTGCCGGTTCTGGGCGACGTGCAGCCCTGGCGTCTGGCCGTGGTGCTGGAGGTTGCCCGGGGGCAGGCCAAGGTCGGCCTGCAGCCCAGGCGCGAGGCCTCCGGGCAGGTGGTGAAGGACCGGGAGACCGGCATCGTCACCGGCGATGGCGTGAAGTGGACCCGCCGGGCGGTCGAGAAGGCGGTTTCCGTGGGCGACGTGGTCTATGTGGAGCCGCTGGCCGACAAGCCGGGGCAGTTCCGCCTGCGCCAGATTCCCGAAATCTCGGGAGCCATCGTGGCCATGGACCCGAATACGGGGCGCGTCCACGCGATGGTGGGCGGCTTCTCCTACGACCAGAGCGAGTTCAACCGGGCGATCCAGGCCATGCGCCAGCCGGGCTCCTCGTTCAAGCCGATCGTCTACGCGACGGCCCTCGACAACGGCTACACGCCCTCGTCCCAGATCCTGGATGGGCCCTTCGTCCTCGACATGGGGCCGGGCCAGGAGGCGTGGGCGCCCAAGAACTATGACGGCAAGGCGACCGGCGTGCGGACGCTCCGCTACGGAATCGAGCATTCGAAGAACCTGATGACTGTGCGCCTCGCCAACGAGGTCGGCATGCCCGTGATCTCCGAATACGCCCGCCGTTTCGGCGTCTACGACGACATGCTGCCGCTGCTCTCCATGTCCCTGGGGGCCGGCGAGACCACGGTGATGCGCATGACCGCGGCCTATTCGATGTTCGTCAATGGCGGACGCCGCATCAAGCCGACCCTGATCGACCAGATCCAGGACCGCAACGGCCGCACCATCTACCGCCACGACGACCGCAAATGCACGAACTGCAGCGCGGAGAAGTGGGACGGCGGCGCCCCGCCCAAGCTCGTCGAGAACCGGGAGCAGGTGATCGATCCGCTCACCGCCTACCAGATCACCTCGATTCTGGAAGGCGTGGTCCAGCGCGGCACCGCGCAGACGGTCAAGGCCGTCGGCAAGCCGCTCGCCGGCAAGACCGGCACCACCAACGATGCCAAGGACGTGTGGTTCGTGGGCTTCTCCCCCGACCTCGCGGTGGGCGTGTTCCTCGGCTACGACCAGCCGAAATCGCTCGGCAATGCCGCGACGGCCGGCCAGTATGCCGCGCCGGTCTTCCGCGACTTCATGCAGATGGCGTTGAAGGACAAGCCCGCGACGCCGTTCCGCGTGCCGGCGGGCATCAAGCTCATCCGCGTCAACGCCTCGACCGGCACCCGCGCCAGCGGGGAGGGCGGCGGCACGATCCTCGAGGCCTTCAAGCCCGGCCAGGCGCCGCCGGAATACGTGCCGCCGGAGCCCGAGGACATGCCCCAGGTCGAGTACCAGGGCGGTCCGGGGGCTCCCCGGCAGGCCGTCGGCGTGGGCACCGGCGGATTGTACTGACGGGCTGCGCCCACCATATCGACACCACCCTCCGAACAGCGAGAAGCGGCCGATCCCTGCAGCCCGGTCGGGCTGCAGGGATCGGCGCCCATCGGCCGGAGGGTTCCTTTGACAGGGGGCGGTGACCCCCTTTAAGACACCGCGACCATCAGGCACGGACAGCACGGAACAATGCGCGCCGAAATCCAACACCTCGTAGAAGAGACCAAGCAGTCAGTCGGGCTGCTGAGGAGGCATCTTTGACTGGGATACAGCCCAGCGACGCCTCGCGGAACTGAACGCCCAGGCCGAGGACCCCAACCTCTGGAACGACGCCGAGGCCGCGCAGAAGATCATGCGCGAGCGCACCTCGCTCGAGGATCAGATCTCGGCCGTGAAGCGCCTCGAGCAGGAGCTCGAGGACGCGATCACCCTGATCGAGCTCGGTGAGATGGAGGATGACGAGGCGACGATCCGGGAGGGCGAGGAGGCGATCCGCGCCCTTCAGGCCGAAGCCGCCCGCCGCCAGGTCGAGACGCTGCTCTCCGGCGAGGCCGACGCCAACGACACCTACCTCGAAGTGCATTCGGGCGCCGGCGGCACGGAAAGCCAGGACTGGGCCAACATGCTCCAGCGCATGTATGCCCGCTGGGCCGAGCGCCGGAAGTACAAGGTCGAGCTTCTGGAAGTCACCGACGGCGAAGAGGCCGGCATCAAGAGCGCCACGCTCCTGATCAAGGGCCACAACGCCTATGGCTGGCTCAAGACCGAATCCGGCGTGCACCGCCTGGTGCGCATCTCGCCCTACGACTCGAATGCACGGCGGCATACGAGCTTCGCCTCGGTGTGGGTCTATCCGGTGGTGGACGACCGCATCAACATCGAGATCAAGGAGTCCGACTGCCGGATCGACACGTTCCGCTCCTCGGGCGCGGGCGGCCAGCACGTGAACACCACCGACTCCGCGGTGCGCATCACCCACATCCCCACCGGGATCGTGGTCGCCTGCCAGCAGGAGCGCTCCCAGCACAAGAACCGGGCCACGGCCTGGAACATGCTGCGCGCGCGCCTCTACGAGCTGGAGCTGAAGAAGCGCGAGGAGAAGGCGAACGCGGAGGCCGCCGCCAAGACGGACATCGCCTGGGGTCACCAGATCCGCTCCTACGTGCTGCAGCCCTACCAGATGGTGAAGGACCTGCGCACCGGCGTTCAGTCCACGAGCCCGCAGGACGTGCTCGACGGCGATCTCGACGCCTTCATGGAAGCCTCCCTCGCCCAGCGCGTCTATGGCGGAGCCGCCGAGGTCGAGGACATCGACTAGGCCTGCATCTTTCCCCCGTCGCGATCCGGCTGCTAAAAGATCCGGAGCCGCGACGGGAGCAGCACGCCATGAGACAGGACAAGATCGACATCCGGGGCCGCAACGGCTTTCCGATCTCCGGCAGCCTGATCCGGCAGGACGGGCCCGCCTCCCGCCTCGCGGTGTTCTTTCCGGGTCTCACATACCGCAACGGCATGCCCGTGCTCCACTACCCGCGCCAGCTCCTGCTCGCGCGCGGCTACGACGTGCTGAACGTGGACTATGCCTATGACGCGATCCCGGACTTCATGGCCCTTCCCGAGGCGGACATGATCGCCTGGATCGGCGAGGATGCCCGCGCAGCCATGGGAGCTGCCTTCGCCCTCGGGCCCTACGCGCATTTCACCCTCGTCGGAAAATCGCTCGGCACCGCAGCCATGGCTGCGGTTGCTCCCGACGAGCCCCGTCTCGCCTCCGCCGACCTCATCTGGCTGACGCCGGGCTTCAGGACGCACGGCGTTGCCGAGCGGATGGCGCGCTCCCCGCAGCGCTCGATCATCGTGATCGGAACGGCGGATCCGCATTACGAGGAAACTCACGTTTCCGCGGCGCGGACCAGGGGCGCCGAGGTCGTGGAGATGCCCGGCCTCGACCATGGGCTGGAGAAGCCCGGGGATGTTGCGGGCTCCCTTCTGGCCATGAGGGAGATCATGGAGCGCATTGCCGCGTGGGTGGATGCCTCGCCAGGCTAGCGGCAGGGTGGCCGCAGCGTTCCGGCGCCGCTCCCTACACGACGAAGAAGTCGTAGCCGTCCAGCGATACCGGGCTCAGGAACTGCGCAAAGCGCAGGGCAGCCGTGGGCCCTGATCCGTCCAGGTCGTAGTAGAGAGCGTTCTGCGTCTGGTTGAAGACGATCCTGTCGTCCGCCTCCGTCGCCGCCGGTCCCTGCACGAAGGCTGCGCTGCCGAGATAGCCCTTCGTGAGACCTGTGAAGACCAGCGAGGAGAGGACGATCCTGTCATAGCCCCAGCTGGTGCCGAAATCGGCGATCACGTCCACGTCGTCGACACCGTTGAAGAAGGTGTCGAACACGAAGTGGTCGCTGCCTTCGCCGCCCGTCAGGACATCGCTGCCTGCACCTCCGTGCAGGGAGTCGTTGTCGATGCCGCCGTCCAGGACGTCGTTGCCGATATCCCCGTGCAGGACGTCGCCGCCTTCGCCGCCGTTCAAGGCGTCGTTGTCGACATTGCCGTAGAGAGAGTCATCGCCGTCTCCGCCATTCAGGACGTCGGAGCCCGTGCCGCCCTGGAGGGTGTCGGAGCCGTATCCTCCCTTCAGGGCATCGTTGCCGATGTCCCCGTCGAGAAGGTCGTCGCCGTTGCCGCCGCTCAGGATGTCGTTGCCCGTTCCGCCCAGCAGGGTGTCCTCGCCGCCCAATCCATAGAGCCTGTCGTTGCCGCGCCCGCCATGGATGGCGTCCCCGACCGCGACGCCGTAGATGAGGTCCGCCTGGCTCTTGCCGACCTGCGTCAGAACCTGCTTGGACTTGCTCCAGCTCCACTTCGCCACCTGGCGTCCGTCCTGCGAGGGGCTTCCGTAAAGGGCGCGGATCGCCTGGATGTCCAGCGGCCCGAGAGCGGCGGATTGCATGTTCACGTCGCCACCCGTGTAGCTCATCACGGTGTGCTTCACGTGGTCCAGATCCGATCCCAACAGCTTCTTGTTGTGGGTCATCTTGTGGAAGGGATGCTTCAGGCCGAGCGCATGGCCGAGCTCATGGAGCAGAATGTAGAGCTTGAAGGACGGGTTCTTCGCCATCTCGGCGCGGTGCTGGGTGTTCAGGTAGACGTTGCCGCCGCTGCCGTCGCGAACCAGGTCCCCTCCGTCCGACGACGTCCGGGTGAGTTCCGGGAATTCGGCCCAGGCGGTGACGGTCTGCCATTGCCACTGCCACTGGAACGTGATCTCGGCTTCGCTTCCCTTGACCTCGATGAAGCGGATGCCCGAGGCGTCCCCCCACATCTTCAGGGCCTTGCGCGCCATGGCCTTGTCTGCGCTGCCGAACTTCGACGAGTCCCATTGCGAAGGATTGAAGGTGTAGGTCAGGAAAACGGGCTTCCTGCTGGTTCTGAGGCCGGACAGGGCGTTCCAGCTTTGGCCGGAAAGGATGGCTTGGTAGTTCGGCATTGCTTGGGGAGGGCCGTGGCTGGAAGGAACATCGGAGGAGCAGCAATAAAGCGCTTATTTTCTTATGAAACAATAACGTATCGTGGGATCAGGGCAGCGCTTTTGCCGCAGCCAGCACCTCCTCTGCGTGGCCCTGCACCTTCACCTTGGTCCAGATCCGGGCGATCCTGCCCTCCCGGTCGATGAGGACGGTGGTGCGCTCGACGCCCATGTACTTGCGGCCGTACATGCTCTTCTCCACCCACACCCCATAGGCCTGCAGCATGCTCGTCGCCTCGTCGGAGGCGAGGGTGAAATCGAGGCCGTACTTGGCGCGGAACTTGTCGTGGCTCTTGAGCGAGTCGGGAGAGACGCCGACGATCTCCGTGTCCGCTGCGGCGAAATCCGCCTTCAGGGATTGGAAGCTCTGCGCCTCCAGGGTGCAGCCGCTGGTGTCGTCCTTCGGGTAGAAGTACAGGACGACCTTGCGGCCCCTCAGGCTGTCGAGATCGAGTGTCCGACCATCTGTCGCAGGCAGGGAGAAGGGCGGGGCCTGGGTTCCGGTGCCGAGTGTCATGAATCGCCTTCCTTTTGACGGAATATGCTGCTTGGAAGCCTCCGGTGTGCACGACTGAAGGGGACGGTCGCGGGAGGCGCCCAAGACGGCTAAGGTCTCCGAACTGATTCCCCGATTGTCGCTCGAGCGCAAGAACCGGACCGCCCAACGCCAACAAGTATGAAGCTGCCATCGCGTACCACGTTGTCCCGGCAAGACCCGGTGAAGCGGAGCCTCCTCAGACGCGTGTTGCGTGGCACCCTCTATGTGAAGCTTGGGCTGGTTCTTTTCGTCGCGGCCGCTCTCGGCCTGCTCTATCTGCGCCTGGCTGCGGCGCCCATGAGCTTCGGGCGCCTGCCCGAGCGGGTCGCGGAGGCGCTGGCCGCCCGCATCGGACCGGGCTGGCAAGTGACCCTGCGGAATACGGCCATCCAGCTGCATGACGGCTCCCCCGCGCTCCGGGCGAACGGCCTCGACATCCGTGCGCCGGGCGGCGACCTCGTGCTGCGGGCTCCCTATGCGATCCTGAGCGTGGACCTGACCTCCCTCCTGACCGCCAACCTCCAGCCCAAGACCGTCGAGGTGCGGGACCTGCAACTGCGGGTTCTCGTCAACCGGGACGGGTCCCTGACCTTCTCGCCGGTCTCCGCGGAGGCGAGCGATGCGGCCGTTCCGCCGCCGGCAAAGTCCGAGCCGTCCAAGGAGGCTGCCGCATCGCTGGCTCTCGATGCCGATGGGCCGTCGCCGGTCTCCGGGGCGGTCGGATCGCTCCTCGAGCTGATCGTCGGCCCCGGCAGCGTTCTCAACTCCCTCGACAAGGCCCGGCTGACCAACGCGCGGCTCGTCTTCATCGATGCGGATGGCCGCGAGCGCGCCCGCTTCCAGCGGGTGGACGCGGCCTTCGACTGGGCGGAGAACGGCGGCCGCCGGTTTGCGGCCACGGTCCAGGGGGAGCAGGGAGCGTGGCGGCTGAATGGCGATGCCGCTGCGGAAGGGCCGGATGGCTATCGCGCCAGCGTCGCCGCCGACGGGGCGCCGATCAAGGACATCCTCCTGCTCACGGGAGCCTCGGACCTGCCCGCCACCACGGACCTGGAGTTCTCCGGGCGCTTCGACATGGCCTATGCGCAGGGCCGCGTTACGGAGCTGAAGACGCGGCTGGAGAGCAGCGCGGGCACCTTCCGCATCGAGGACGTGGACACCTCTCCCTTTCCGGTCGACCGGGCCCTGATCGAAGCCCATTGGAACGAGGCCGGCAAGGCGCTGGAGATCGACGCCATCGCGGTGGAGGGCGGCGCGACGCGCTTCCGCCTGGGCGGGCGCCTGCTGGCCCCGACGGGGAGAGATCCGTGGCGCCTGCTCCTCGGCGGCAGGGATATCGCCTGGTCGGGCGCGGCGGCGGGGGATGCTCCCCTGAAGGTGGACGAGTTCGCAGCCGAACTCTCCGGGCACGATGGCGTCAGGATCGACGGCATCACGCTCAAAGGGCCAAACCTTTCGGCCCGCATCAGCGGCCTTCTGGCGGCGACCGCCGACCCGAAGGGATTGAGGCTCGACGTTCGGGCCGAGAAGACCGATATCCGCTCGGCCCTGCGCATCTGGCCCGAGGCCGTCGCCCCGCCGGTCCGCCGGTACCTCGTGTCCCACCTCAAGGCGGGCATGCTGGATTCCATCGACCTCAAGGTGGCGATGACCGGCGCCGACATGGAGAAGGCGCTGAACGGCGGCCCTACTCCCGACAAGTCCCTGGGCATCGACTTCGCCATCTCGAAGGGCGTGCTCCAGGTCGACGAGGGCATCCCGCCGATCTCCGGCATGGACGTAACCGGCCGCGTCACGGGCCGGTCGGTGACCCTGCGCGCCCCGTCCGGCCTCGTCCAGATGGCAGGCGGGCGGGCGCTGATCGCGTCCGAGGGAGCCTTCGTCCTGGACAATTACTGGGACGACAGCGCCGTGGCGCGCATCGATTTCCGCCTGACGGGCGGGGCCGACGGGTTGGGAGCCCTGCTGCTGGAGCCGCGGATCAAGGAGATCGCGGGGTTCAACATCGATCCCGCCACCATGAAGGGGCGGACCGATCTGCGCGTCGGCATCGGGCTGCCCGTGAACGACATCCCGGCCTTCGTCGATCTGCCCCTGAAGGTCGCCGGCACCGTCAGCGATTTCGGGATCGACCGCTTCATCGGCAAGGATCGCCTCGAGGGCGCCAACCTGACCATTGCCTATGACCGGGGCGACCTCTCCGTGAAGGGCGACGGCAAGCTGGCCGGAAGCGCCGCCGCCATCGACCTGCAGAAGGACCGCCAGGGCGGGCAGGCGAGCGTGGCCTTCTCCCTCGACGAGGCGGCGCGCAGCCGCCGGGGCCTGTCCTTCGGCTCACAGCTCACGGGAACCATCGGCCTGAAGGCAAGCATGCCTCTGGGCGAGACCGCGCCCTCCATCATTCTCGTCGAGGCCGATCTCGCCAAGGCAGGCGTGGATCAGCTGGTCCCCGGCTGGGTGAAGCCGGCCGGCCGGCCCGGCAAGCTGACCTTCACCCTTGCGGAGGGGCCGACGACCGAGATCCGTGACCTGCAGCTCGAAAGCGGCCCGGTGCTGCTGCGGGGCAGCGCGGTCCTGTCCGGCGAGGGCAGCCTTGAAAAGGCGGAGCTGTCCACCTTCAAGCTCTCGCCCGGCGACGACATGCGTGCCCAGATCGAGCGCGCCAACGGCGCCTACAAGGTCACGATCCGGGGCAATGTGGGCGATGCCCGTCCCTTCGTGAAAGGCGGAGCGGGCGGCGCGGCTCCGGCTGCGCGCAACGGCTCGTCCCAGAAGGACGGCAAGGACATCGATCTCGACCTGAGCCTCAACATCCTCACCGGCTATAACGAGGAGGCGATCACGAATGCGACGATCAAGGCCTCGCTCCGCAAGGACAGCCTGCGCCAGCTGGAGATGAAGGGGCGCCTCGGCGCCACCGACATTCTCGGCCGCACCCTGATCGACGGCGCGAGCGGCGCGCAGGTGGTGATCGTCCAGGCTCAGGATGCCGGCTCGCTCCTGCGCTTCACCGACATCTACAAGCGCATGTCGGGCGGCACCCTCATCCTCCAGCTCGCCACCGGTGAGGAGCCGCAGGCGGGGCATGTCATCCTGCACTCCTTCGCCCTCGTCAACGAGCCGGCCCTGCGCCGGATCATTCCGACCCAGACCCAGATCGTGGCCGGACGGGATGCGGCCGGCAATCCGCAGATGGTCCGTGTGGACGTGAACGAGGTGCAGTTCACCAAGGCCCGGCTCGAGTTCACCCGCTCCGCCGGACGGCTCGACTTCAAGGATGCCGCCATCTGGGGCAACCAGATCGGCTTCACGCTCGGCGGGTTCATCGACTACGCCCGCGACCGGCTCGACATCACGGGAACCTTCGTGCCGGCCTACGGCCTCAACAACGTCTTCGCCCAGGTGCCCCTGTTCGGGCCCCTGCTGGGCGGCGGGCAGAACGAGGGCCTCTTTGCCGTCAATTTCCGCCTGAACGGGCAGGCGAGCGCGCCGTCGCTGACGGTCAATCCGCTCTCCGCGGTGGCTCCCGGCTTCCTGCGCAAGCTCTTCGGCGTGGGCGCCGGAGGGGAGCCGCAAACGGGTTCTCTCCCGGCGGTACCGGACCGGTAGGGCTGGTAGGGCTACACGGCGCGCAGGAGCACGTGCTTCTTCTTGCCGAAGGAGAGCTTGATCACGCCTTCCGGCGTCACATCAGAGAGGCCCAGAGTCCCCCGCTCGTCCGAGACGGTCTGGTCGTTCACCTTCAGCCCTCCGCTCTTGATCTGCCGGCGCGCCTCGCTCGACGAGGGCACGAGCTTCGCGTAATCCGGCCCGAAGGCCGCCAGCACGCCGAGGCCGCCCTTCAGGATGTCGGTGGGGATCTCGATGGTCGGCAGGCTCTCCGCCAGCGCGCCCTGCTCGAAGGTCTTGCGGGCGGTTTCCGCCGCCAGCTCCGCCGCCTCGCGGCCGTGGAGGAGGGCGGTCGCTTCCGTTGCGAGAACCTTCTTCGCCTCGTTGATCTCGGCGCCCTGGAGCGCCTCGAGCCGGGCGATCTCGTCCATCGGCAGGATGGTGAAGAGCCGGAGGAAGCGGCCCACATCCGCATCCTCGGTGTTGCGCCAGAACTGCCAGTAATCGTAGGGGCTCAAGCTGTCGGCGTTGAGCCAGACCGCACCGGAGGCGGTCTTGCCCATCTTGGCGCCGGAGGCGGTGGTCAGGAGAGGGCAGGTGAGGGCATAGAGCTGCGGCGTGCCGAGGCGTCGGCCGAGATCGATGCCGTTGACGATGTTGCCCCACTGGTCCGAGCCGCCCATCTGCAGAAGGCAGCCGTAGCGCCTGTTGAGCTCCACGAAGTCGTAGGCCTGGAGGATCATGTAGTTGAACTCCAGGAAGGACAGCTCGTGCTCGCGCTCCAGGCGCAGCTTCACGCTGTCGAAGGACAGCATGCGGTTGACCGAGAAGTGCCGGCCCACATCGCGCAGGAACTCGATGTAGTTGAGCTTGGTCAGCCACTCCGCATTGTCGACCATGGCGGCGTCCGCCTTGCCATCGCCGAAGGTGATGAAGCGGGAGAAGACGGTCCTGATGCTCTCCTTGTTGGCATCGATCTGCTCGACGGTCAGGAGCTTGCGGCTCTCGTCCTTGCCGGAGGGATCGCCCACCCGCGTCGTGCCGCCGCCCATCAGGGTGATCGGCTTCCCGGCGCCGGTCTTCTGCAGCCAGTGCAGCATCATGATGGAGAGCAGGTGCCCCACGTGGAGAGACGGGCCGGTGCAGTCGTATCCCACATAGGTGGTGAGCCGGCCCTCCAGGGCCGCGGCGTCGATCCCCTCCAGATCGGAGGTCTGGTGGATGTAGCCCCGCTCGGTAAGCACCTTCAGGAAATCGGATTTCGGCGCGTTCATCGCGTCTCTCTCGTCGGTCTGGGTCGCAGGTGAAGGGGACCCTCTACCAGCTTCGCGAGGGGATTTCACGCGGTTTCACGTGAGGAGGAAACGTTGCGCGTGCATTAACCGTGACCGTTGGCTCGTCCTCTGAAATTACGTTGCGTCAGCTTGACGCACCGCCAAGCTCGGCCTAGTCTTGAAACAAGGTATCATTGAGGAACGGTGCGGCCATGTCCTGGCTCGACGATGTGTGGAACTGGGTCTCCAACACGGCCAACAGCGTTGGACGGGGCATCCTCGATGCGTTTCAATCTCTCGGTCAATCGATCAAGAACAACATTCTCGAGTTGCCTCTCTGGTTCAACTCCGTCCTCGGCGCAACGGGGGCCGTGGTCGGCGACGTGAAGTATTTTAGGCCGTCTCACTCGGATCCCGACGTTCAGGCGCTGATGTCCGGGTCCAAATGGAACGGCTCCGTCATCACCTATTCCCTTCCGGATTCCCGCGACGACTACTCATATCTCAATCCGCATGCGAGCGGGTTCGAGCGCCTCTCGGCCCAGTCGGAGCAGGTTGTCCATGATGTGATGAAGGCGGTGGACGGCTATGTGAACGTCGGCGTTGCTTTCACCGGGCGCAACCATGCGAACATCAAGGTGGCGAGCTTCGTTCCGGGCTCGGTGGTCACGGGCAGCACGGGCTATTATCCGGGCATGCCGGCCTATGGCGGGGAGACCTGGATCGTAGGCGGCGGCTCGTCCATGGAGGTCACCAAGGGCAGCCACCGCTATGCGCTGATCATGCACGAGCTCGGTCATGTGCTCGGCTTGAAGCACTCTCACGACTCGGTGTCCGGCCTGCCGAAGATGTCGGCTGCGCATGACTCCACCGAATACACGGTGATGTCCTACAACAACGAGGGAAATGCGCCGCAATCCTTCATGCAGTACGACATCGCCGCCCTGCAGGCGATGTACGGCGCCGACTTCACCACCAACAGCTCGGACACGACCTATAGCTGGAGCGAGCTCTTCGGCGTGATGTCCATCAACGGCGTCAAGCAGGGCAGCGCCACGTTCAGCGGCAGGATCTTCCTGACCATCTGGGATGGGGGCGGCACCGACACCTACGACATGTCGAATTTCAGGGACAATGCCCTGATCGACCTGAGTCCCGGCGGCTTCTCCCGTTTCTCCGATGCGCAGCTTGCCGAAAAAGGGACTGGCGGCCGGGTCAAGGGCAACGTCTACAACGCCTTCCAATACAACGGCGATGTGCGCTCCCTGATCGAGAACGCCATCGGCGGCGGCGGGAACGACAAGATCGTCGGCAATCAGGCCAACAACCTCCTCAAGGGGAACAGCGGGAACGACGAACTTCACGGCGGTGCGGGCCACGATACGCTGGTCGGCGGCGAGGGCAGCGACAAGTTCTTTGGCGGGGCGGGCTCCGACCGCTTCGACGGCGGCACCGGGCACGACACGGTGAGCTACTGGACGGCCTCAGGCGCGGTGCGGGTGTACCTGTGGGGCACCGGCTACAATCAGGGCGAGGCAGCGGGCGATTCCTATGTAGACGTCGAGGTGATCGACGGGTCGCGCTTCGGCGATGTGCTGGAGGGGGATGCACGAGCCAACATCTTCTGGAGCGATTCGGGCAACGACACCCTCAGAGGGCGGGAGGGCAATGACGAGCTCATCGGGGCCTCCGGGGACGACCTGCTCTATGGCGACACGGGCGAGGATGCCCTCGCCGGAGGCGAGGGCAACGACAAGCTTCTCGGCGGCGCAGGGGCGGACCGGCTGGACGGCGGTGCCGGCAGGGATACGGTGAGCTATTGGGGCGCCGCCGGCGGCGTACTCGTCGACCTCGGTGACGCCTCGCGCAACCAGGGCGAGGCTGCCGGCGACGTTTACGTCTCCATCGAGGTGGTCGACGGCTCGACGCATGGCGACACCATCGAGGGCACCGATGCCGCCGACACGTTCTGGGGCGATGCCGGCAACGACGTCCTGAGAGGTCGCGGCAACGCCGATGTGCTGAAAGGAGCCGCCGGCGACGACTGGCTGGCTGGCGGTACCGGCGGCGACCTGCTCGATGGCGGCGACGGCTACGACACGGCCGACTACTCGGGAGCTGCCTCCCGGGTGGTCGTCGATCGGGTGAACATGGGCCGGAACCAGGGTGAGGCCGCCGGCGATGCGTTCGAGAGCGTCGAGGGCGTGGTGGGCTCTGCCCACAACGACGAGTTCTATGGCGGAGGCGGCTGGGACGGGTTCTGGGCCGGTGCCGGCGACGACGTGCTCGAGGGCCGGGCCGGCGGCGATCACCTGGATGGCGGTGCCGGTTTCGACTTCGCCGTCTACTGGAGCGCCACCTCGGGCGTGGTGGCGAGCCTCGGCAATCCCATGGTCAACTGGGGCGACGCCTACGGCGACACGTACGATTCGATCGAAGGGCTGCAAGGCTCCAACCACGGCGACTCCCTCTACGGCTTCTGGTCCAGCAACACGCTCTATGGCTGGGGCGGCAACGACCTGCTCGCCGGCGACGGCGGCAACGACTATCTCCATGGCGGCGACGGAGCGGACACGATCTCGGGCGGCGACGGGCTGGATTGGCTCATCGGGGGCATGGGGCGCGACTATTTCCGGTTCGAGGGGCCGGCTCACGCTGCCAATGCGGACACGATCGAGGATTTCAGCACGGCCGAGGACCTGATCCAGCTGAGCCGCTCGTGGTTCAAGGTGCCGGGGGCGGGCAATCTCGACTCCGCCGCCTTCACCATCGGCTCCGCGGCCGCGACCGCGGCTCACCGGATCATCTACAACAGGTCGAGCGGAGAGCTGTTCTACGACGCCGACGGGTCCGGCATGGCAGCGGGCCAGGTGAAGTTCGCAAGCGTCGGCGCCGGGCTCAACCTGACCCACATGCACTTCCTGCTCGTCTGAGCGCGGGCTATTTCAATGCCTCCAGGCTGGCGGGTTCCGCCAGCCTCTCTTTTGCGGCCGGAACACGAAAAAAGCCGGCTCTCATGGAGCCGGCTTCGTCGTTTCGGAGGTCGAGAGCAGCGGGCCGGCTCAGGCGGCCTGTTCGCTCGTGCCGAGCCGCTTGTCCAGGTACTCGTCCACGGCGACCATGAGCTCATCGACCTTGCCGTCGAAGAAGTGATTGGCGCCCTCGATCACCGCATGCTCGAGCTTCACGCCTTTCTGCGTCTTCACCTTCTCGATCACGCTGACCACATCCTTGACCGGCGCGACGCGGTCCTCCGAGCCGTGCACGAACAGGCCCGAGGACGGGCAGGGGGCGAGGAAGGAGAAGTCGTAGCGGTTCGCCATGGCGGCGATGGAGATGAAGCCTTCGATCTCCGGGCGGCGCATGAGGAGCTGCATGCCGATCCAAGCGCCGAAGGACACGCCGGCGATCCAGCAGGCGCGGGCGTCCGGGTTCATGGACTGGGCCCAGTCGAGGGCCGCGGCGGCGTCCGACAGCTCGCCCTGGCCATGGTCGAAGGCGCCTTGGCTGCGGCCGACGCCGCGGAAATTGAACCGGAGCACGGAGAAGCCGCGCTTCACGAAGTCATAGTACAGGTTGTAGACGATCTGGTTGTTCATCGTCCCGCCGAACTGCGGGTGCGGGTGCAGGATGATGGCGATGGGCGCGCCCTTCTCCTTGGCGGGCTGGTAGCGCCCCTCGATGCGACCGGCAGGACCCGTGAAGATGACTTCAGGCATGTACGCGAACCTCTTGATCGCCCCTCCATAAGGAGGGGGAAAACCCCCGGCGACCTTGACTCCCGGCCGCGGAAGCTCATAAAAGAACTGTTAGAATTGTTCTAAATTGTTCCTTTGTTTCATCTTCCGGGCAGCTTGCGGGCCGGCGGGAGAAACACCGGACAGATGTGGTTGCGGTGCTTTAGCACGGCAACCTGGGTCGATTGCAAGACTTTCGTGAGGCTATCGGGCAGCCATGGCGGCAGGCCAGCGCACATATCTCGACCACAACGCCACCTCGCCCCTGCGGCCCGAGGCGGCGGAGGCCGTCCTGCGCGCGCTCGAGCTGCCGGGCAATGCGTCCTCCGTCCATGCCGAGGGCCGTGCCGCCCGGTCCGAGATCGAAAGGGCCCGGGACAAGGTGGCCGGCCTCGTCGGCGCGAGGGCGAAGAACGTGATCTTCACCAGCGGCGGCACCGAAGCCGCCAACCTCGTGCTCACGCCGGGCTTCCGCCGCCTGGGGCAACAGGGCGCGGCAAGGCTCCTCACAGGGGCGGCCGAGCACCCTTGCGTCCTCAACGGCCACCGGTTCCCCGAGGGCGCCGTCGAGGCGATCCCGGTCGACTCCCGGGGCATTCTCGACCTGGCCTGGCTCGCAGCCAGGCTGGAAAAGGCTGCGGGCGAGCGGGTGCTGGTATCCGTGCAGCTCGCCAACAACGAGACCGGCGTGATCCAGCCCGTCGCCGCGGCGGCCCGGCTGGTGCATGCGCATGGCGGCCTCGTCCACACCGATGCGGTCCAGGCCGCCGGCCGGATCCCCGTGAGCATGGCGGAACTGGGCGTCGACGCGCTCACCCTCTCGGCGCACAAGCTCGGCGGGCCGAAGGGCGTCGGAGCCCTCGTCCTCGCCTCCGACCAGTTCGAGATCGCCGACCGGCTGATCCGCGGCGGCGGGCAGGAGAAGGGTTTTCGGGCTGGAACCGAGAACGTGGCCGCCATCGCAGGCTTCGGCGCCGCGGCGGAGGTCGCCCTGGCCGGCCTGCAGCAGGAAGGCGACCGGCTTCGGGCTCTCAGGGACGAGGCGGAGGCCGCGCTCCTGCGGATCGCTCCCGAAGCGGTTGTTGTGGGTGCGCAGGCTGAGCGGTTGCCTAATACCTTGGCCTTTGCCATACCCGGCCTCAAGGCCGAGACGGCGCTGATCGCCTTCGATCTGGCAGGGGTAGCCCTGTCCTCCGGTTCGGCCTGCTCGTCCGGAAAGGTCAAGCGTTCGCATGTGCTCGACGCCATGGGCGTCGAGCCGGCCCTCGCCGAGGGCGTTTTGCGTGTGAGTTTGGGGTGGTCGACCACGAAAGAGGACGTGATCCGCTTCGCGGAGGCGTGCGAAAGGGTGGTCGGCCCCTTATATAAGCGGAAGGTGAGCGCGGCCTAGAAGGCCAAGCTCGGTTTCCATTGTCATCAACCCGCGGCCCTTGAAGCCGTGAGCGGTGGGAGAGACACATGCCTGCAGTGCAGGAAACGATCGACCAGGTCCGGTCGATCGACGTAGACCAGTACAAGTACGGCTTCGAGACGGAAGTCGAAATGGAGAAGGCGCCCAAGGGCCTCTCCGAGGACGTGATCCGCTTCATCTCCGCCAAGAAGGGCGAGCCCGAGTGGATGCTCCAGTGGCGCCTCGACGCCTACAAGCGCTGGCTCACCATGACGGAGCCGGCCTGGGCGCGCGTCTCCTACGACAAGATCGACTACAACGACATCTACTATTACGCCGCGCCGAAGAAGAACCCGGCGCCGAAGTCGCTGGACGAGGTCGATCCGGAGATTCTCAAGACCTATGAGAAACTCGGCATTCCGCTTCGCGAGCAGGAGATCCTGGCCGGCGTCGAGCCGCAGAGCCGAGTCGCCGTGGACGCGGTGTTCGATTCCGTGTCGGTCGCCACGACCTTCAAGGAGGAGCTCAAGAAGGCGGGCGTGATCTTCATGCCGATCTCCGAGGCCGTCCGCGAGTACCCGGATCTCGTGCGCCAGTATCTCGGCACCGTGGTGCCGGTCACGGACAACTTCTTCGCGACGCTCAACTCGGCCGTGTTCACCGACGGGTCGTTCGTCTACATCCCGCCGGGCGTGCGCTGCCCGATGGAGCTGTCGACCTATTTCCGCATCAACGAGAAGAACACGGGCCAGTTCGAGCGCACCCTCATCATCGCCGACAAGGGTTCCTACGTCTCGTATCTCGAGGGCTGCACGGCTCCGAGGCGCGACGAGAACCAGCTCCATGCCGCCGTGGTCGAGCTGATCGCCCTCGACGATGCCGAGATCAAGTATTCCACGGTCCAGAACTGGTACCCGGGCGATTCGCAAGGCCGGGGCGGCATCTACAACTTCGTGACCAAGCGCGGCGACTGCCGGGGCAGGAACTCCGTCATCACCTGGACCCAGGTCGAGACGGGCTCGGCCATCACCTGGAAGTATCCGTCCTGCATCCTGCGCGGCGACAACTCCCGCGGCGAGTTCTACTCGATCGCGGTGTCGAACGGCATGCAGCAGGTCGATTCCGGCACCAAGATGATCCATCTCGGCAAGAACACCACGAGCCGGATCATCTCCAAGGGCATCGCGGCGGGCCGCTCCGAGAACACCTATCGCGGCCTGGTCTCGGCTCACCGCAAGGCGACGGGAGCGCGCAACTTCACCAACTGCGACTCGCTGCTGATCGGCAACGAGTGCGGCGCGCACACGGTGCCCTACATCGAGTCGAAGAACGCCAGCGCCGTGTTCGAGCACGAGGCGACCACATCGAAGATCTCCGAGGATCAGATGTTCTACTGCCAGCAGCGCGGCCTCTCGGAAGAGGAGGCGGTGGCGCTCATCGTCAACGGCTTTGTGAAGGACGTGCTGCAGCAGCTCCCCATGGAGTTCGCGGTCGAGGCGCAGAAGCTGATCTCGATCTCGCTCGAAGGCTCGGTGGGTTAGTCGAAAGCCAATGGTGTCATCCCGGCCGAAGCGCAGCGGAGAGCCGGGATCGTTCAAACCAGTTCAATTCGGATAGCGATCCCGGGTCTCGCTACGCTCGCCCGGGATGACGCAGATGGAAATGTAAAAATGCTCGAAATCAAGAACCTGGTTGTCCAGATCGAGGACAAGCGCATTCTCAACGGCCTCAACCTCACCGTGAACAAGGGCGAGGTTGCCGCCATCATGGGCCCGAACGGCTCCGGCAAGTCGACCCTGTCCTACGTGATCGCCGGCAAGGAGGACTACGAGGTCCTCGACGGCGAGATCCTGCTCAATGGCGAGAACCTGCTCGAGATGGAGCCGGATCAGCGCGCCGCCGCCGGCGTGTTCCTGGCCTTCCAGTACCCGCTCGAGATCCCCGGCGTCGCCTCGATGACCTTCCTCAAGGCGACCCTGAACGCCCAGCGCAAGGCGCGCGGCGAGGAGGAGCTGACCACGCCGGATTTCATCAAGCGCGTCAACGCCGCCGCCCAGCAGCTTGAAATCCCGAAGGACATGCTCAAGCGCGCCCTGAACGTCGGCTTCTCGGGCGGCGAGAAGAAGCGCATGGAGATCCTGCAGATGGCGCTGCTCCAGCCGTCCTTCTGCATCCTGGACGAGACCGATTCCGGCCTCGACATCGATGCGCTGCGCATCGTGTCCGAGGGCGTGAACGCACTGCGCTCGCCGGACCGCGCCTTCCTGGTCATCACCCACTACCAGCGCCTGCTCAACCACATCGTGCCCGACACCGTGCACGTGATGCATAGCGGCCGCATCGTGCGCTCGGGCGGCAAGGAGCTGGCGCTCGAGCTCGAGGCCAACGGCTATGCCGACTACCGCGACAGCGAGGCGGCGTGAGATGGCTGACGTCACCCTCATGAAGACGCCGGCGGAAACCGCGCTGGCGCAGGCTTTCGAATCGGCCAAGACCCTGCTGCCCGGCAACGTGGAATCGCGCGCCCAGGCCTTCGAGAAGTTCACCGCGCGGGGCCTGCCGCACCGCCGGGTGGAGGAGTTCAAGTACACGGACCTGCGCGCCGCCTTCCGCGAGGTGGCGCCCTTCGCGGGCGTTCCCACGGCGGAGGAGGCGAAGGCGGCTCTTGCCGGCGCCAAGACCCTTGCCGGGATCGAGGCGCTGCAGGTTCCCTTCGTGAACGGCCACTTCATGCGCGAGGCGGTGGACTTCCGCGCCCTGCCCGAGAACCTCGAGATCGTCCCCCTGCGGGAGGCGCTTGCCAACGACCATGAATGGCTCGCGCATCTGAGCCCGGTTCCCTGGGCTGCGGAGAACCCGGTCTACCAGCTCAACACCTCCTTCATGGCGGACGGGGTGATGATCCGGGTCGCGGGTCCGGTCGAGGTTCCGGTCCATCTGCGCTTCGTCACCGCCGCGGAGACGGCCGTCGCCACGGCAACCCGCGTTCTCGTGGTGGTGGAGGAGGGCGCCTCGGTGACCCTGCTCGAAACCCACGAGAGCACGGACGGCGCGGGCCATCAGCCCAACGACGTGGTGGAGCTGATCGCCGGCGACCGCACCAACGTGCAGCATGTGCGCGTCAATGCCGAGGGCGGCAAGACGCTCGCCCTCTCCACGCTCGCCGCCAGGATCGGCGCCGAAGCTGTGTTCAACAGCATCAACGTGGTGGCGGGTGCCGCAACCTCGCGGCACCAGGTCTTCGCCCTTCTCAACGGCGAGAACACGAACCTGCGCGTCAACGGCGTGACCATGCTCAAGGGCCTGCAGCATGCGGATTCGACCCTCGTGGTCGAGCATAACGCGCTCCATTGCGAGAGCCGCGAACTGTTCAAGACCGTGATCGACGACGAGGCGACCGGCGTCTTCCAGGGCAAGATCATCGTTCCGCACCACGCCCAGAAGACCGACGGCCGCATGATGTCGGCGGCGATCCTCCTGGGCGAGGGCGGCACCATGAACAACAAGCCGGAGCTCGAGATCTTCGCCGACGACGTGCAATGCGCCCACGGCGCCACCTGCGGCCAGCTCGACGACGACCTCCTGTTCTACCTCATGGCCCGCGGCCTGCCGAGGAAGGAGGCCGAAAGCCTCCTGATCCAGGCCTTCCTGGGCGAGGCGCTGGAGTTCGTCGAGAACGAGACTGCCCGCGAGGCGCTGATCGGCACCGTGGAGGGCTGGCTGCGCGCTCGCTCGTAAATGCCCGCTGCGTCATGGCCGGGCCTGTCCCGGCCATGCACCGCTCCGCTCGTTGACGCGGAGCAAAGACGGAGTTTCTGGGATTGGCCAGGGATGACGCCGGAGGAAGGCTGAAGGCAATGAATCTGCAGATCAAGCCCTATGACGTCGAGGCGGTCCGGGCCGAGTTCCCGATCCTGAGCCAGCAGGTCTACGGCAAGCCGCTCGTCTACCTCGACAGCGCCGCCTCGGCCCAGAAGCCGAGGGCGGTGATCGACGCCATGGTGAACACCATGCAGACGGGCTACGCGAACGTTCATCGCGGCCTGCACTACATGGCGAACGTGGCCACCGAAGGCTTCGAGCGCGCCCGCGAAACCGTGCGGGAATTCCTCAACGCGGGATCCACCGACGAGATCGTGTTCACCAAGTCGGCGACGGAAGCCTACAACCTGGTGGCGGATTCCTTCGGGCGCATGGGAATCGGGGAGGGGGACGAGATCATCCTCTCCATCATGGAGCACCATTCCAACATCGTGCCCTGGCACTTCCTGCGCGAGCGCAAGGGCGCGGTGATCAAGTGGGCTCCCGTGGACGACGAGGGCAACTTCCTGGTCGAGGAGTTCGAGAAGCTCTTTTCCCCGCGCACCAAGATCGTGGCGATCACCCACATGTCCAACGTGCTGGGCACCGTGACGCCGATCAAGGAGATCATCCGCATCGCCCATGGCCACGGCGTTCCCGTTCTCGTGGACGGGGCCCAGGGCGCGGTGCACCTCCAGGTGGACGTGCGCGATCTCGACGCGGATTTCTACGTCTTCACCGGCCACAAGGTCTATGGCCCGACGGGCATCGGCGTCCTCTACGGCAAGCGCGAGTGGCTCGAGAAGATGCCGCCCTATTCGGGTGGCGGCGAGATGATCCGCGAGGTGCTCTGCGAGGGGATCACCTACAACGACCCGCCGCACCGCTTCGAGGCGGGAACCCCGCCGATTATCGAGGCCATCGGTCTCGATGCGGCGCTCCGGTTCATGATGAGCCTGGGGCGCGAGAACATTCAGGCGCATGAGGCGGCCCTGTCGCAATATGCCCATGAGCGACTTCGGGCCATGAACTCGGTGCGCATCATCGGCCAGGCCAAGGGCAAGGGGGCCATCATCGCCTTCGAGATGAAGGGAGCGCACGCCCACGACGTGGCGACCGTCATCGACCGGCAGGGCGTGGCGGTGCGGGCCGGCACCCATTGTGCCATGCCGCTGCTGAACCGGTTCGGGGCGACCTCGACCTGCCGGGCCTCGTTCGGCCTCTACAACACCATGCAAGAAGTCGATAAGCTGGCGGACGCCCTGCAGAAGGCGGAAGCCCTGTTTGCTTGAGGATGAACCTGTGAACGACCAATCCCCATCCAACGCGCCGCAGGTGTCCCCTGGCTCGGCGATCCCGCCGGAAGAGCTCGACCGCATGACGGACGACATCATTGCGGCGCTCAAGACCGTCTACGACCCGGAGATCCCGTCCGACATCTACGAACTCGGCCTGATCTACCGGGTCGACATCGACGACGACCGGAACGTCACCATCGACATGACCCTGACCGCCCCCGGCTGCCCGGTGGCCGGCGAGATGCCGGGCTGGGTGGAGAACGCCGTCTCGACGGTGCAGGGCGTACAGAGCGTCAAGGTCAACATGGTCTTCGACCCGCCGTGGGACCAGAGCCGCATGTCCGACGAGGCGCGGGTCGCGCTCGATATGTGGTGAGGCTTCGGCCTCGTTGGCAGAGTGAATATGCGTCATGGCCGGGCTCGTCCCGGCCATTTGCGTTCAGCCTTCCATTGTCGTTCCGGGGCCCATAGCGGAGCCCGAAACGGCAGCGTTGGCCTCATGTCCGGTTGATGGACACGCCTCCGTCGACGAGGAGAGCCGTTCCCGTCGTGAAGCTCGACGCGTCGGAAGCAAGATAAAGCGCCGACCGGGCGATCTCCTCGGGCCGGGCACGCCGCTTCAGAGCGTGGAGGCCTTCGACGAACGCCTTCGCTTCTGGTGTGCTGACCCAGGCTTCGGCCAAGGGGGTATCGGTGCCGCCCGGCAGCAATGCGTTCACGCGAATGCCTCTCGGCCCAAATTCGCTTGCGAGAGACTGGGTGAGCCCGATCAGGCCCGACTTGCTGGCGGCATGGCCGCCACCCCGGGCATTCCTGCCGTGTAGCCGACGAAGGTCGAGGTGAAGATCACGGAGCCGCCGCCGCGGTCGAGCATGGCCGGGATCTGGTACTTGGCACCTAGAAAGGCTGCCGTCAGATTGACCGCGAGAGTTTCGTTCCATCCGGCAAGCGAAACGCCGGGCGTCGGCCCCATCTCGCCATTCATGCCGGCATTGTTGAAGGCAATGTCGAGGCCGCCGAAGTGGCGGACGGCCGTTTCGACCAGCGCACGGGCGAGAGTCTCGTCCCTGATGTCGCCGGCAAGGGCGACGGCCCGGCCGCCCTCAGATTCGATTTCTGTGACCAGGGCATTGAGGGCATCCTGACGTCGTGCGGTGACGACGACATTGGCTCCCTCCTGTGCGAAGAGGCGAGCGGTGGCGTAGCCGATACCTGAGCTGGCGCCGGTCACAATGGCAGTCTTGTTCCTAAGTGATGTCATGGCGAGATCTTTCCTCATAGAGCCCGTGGCTCCGGATTGGGATCTCAAATTCCTTCTCGGCTTCCGACCCGCTTTCTGCGCCCGATACCTGTGATGAAGCATGATTTCGTGCCATCCGCCTGCCTCGCTTTGGCTCCGGAAGAAAACACGGTAGCCTTGCATTGCATCCGAGCCGTTGCGGGTCTTCCCGAGGAAGTCGATGAACACGCCTCAATCTTCCGAAACCCTCCACGTCCGCTGCTGTATCGTCGGCGGCGGGCCGGCCGGGATGATGCTCGGGCTTTTGCTGGCCCGGCAGGGCGTGGAGGTGCTGGTCCTCGAAAAGCATGCGGATTTCCTGCGGGATTTCCGCGGCGACACCATCCATCCCTCGACCCTCGAGGTGATGCATGAGCTCGGGCTGCTCGACGAGTTCCTGGCGCGGCCGCATCAGCGGACGCAGACGGTCAGCCTCGTGGTCGGCGGCGTGCCGCTGACGCTCGGCGATTTCTCGCATCTGCCGACCCGCTGCAAGTTCATCGCCTTCATGCCGCAATGGGAATTCCTCGACTTCCTGGCCGATCACGCCCGCGAGTATCCCCACTTCCGGCTGCGCATGCTGGCAGAGGCGACGGATCTGATCGAAGAGCAGGGCAGGGTGGCCGGTGTGCGGGTTTCCACGCCGGAGGGGTTGCTCGAAGTTCGGTCCGATCTCGTCGTCGCAGCCGATGGCCGGCGGTCGGTCGTGCGCGAGAAGGCGGGCCTCGAGGTGCTGGACATCGGCGCGCCGATGGACGTGCTCTGGATGCGGGTGTCGAAGCGTCCCGGCGATCCGAGCCAGCTGCTCGGGCGCATCGAAGCCGGTCAGATGCTGGTGATGATCGACCGCGGAGATTATTGGCAATGCGCCTATCTCATCCCGAAAGGATCCCTGGAACGGCTCAAGCAGGAGGGCCTGCCGGCCTTCCGCGCGAAGCTCGCACGGGTCGCTCCTTTCCTGGGTGATCGCCTCGAAGAGCTGCAGTCCTGGGACGACATCAAGCTTCTCACCGTCGCGGTCGACCGGCTCAAGCAATGGTCCAGGCCGGGGCTGCTCTGCATCGGCGATGCGGCCCACGCCATGTCGCCCGCGGGCGGAGTGGGCATCAATCTCGCGATCCAGGATGCGATCGCTACGGCCAACATCCTGGGGCCGGTGCTCAAGCGCGGGCCTGCGGGGCCCGAGCAACTCGCTCGGGTGCAGCGGCGGCGTGAGTGGCCGACGCGAATGACCCAGCGGCTTCAGGTGCTGCTGCAGAACCGGCTCATCACCCCGGTCCTCAACAGCACTGAGCCCGTCTCACCGCCCCGGCTCATCCGGTGGCTGGCGGGGCAGCCCCTGTTCCGGCGCATTCCCGCCCGCCTTGTCGGCATCGGCTTCCGCCCGGAGCACGTGCGCTGACGATCCCGACGGATCGCGGTCCAGTCCCGTCTCCTGATCGCCGTCCAGGATGTCTTCCGCTTCCTCGACGGAGGACAGGACCGGCTCGCGCGGAGCGTCGGGCACGGCGGCGAACATGGCGCGGGCGATCTCCTGCTCGCCCATCACGATCCTGGTCGCGCCGTACTTCATCACGTGCTCCTCCTGAGCGGAGGAGTGGGCGCGCACGATGATCGGCAGGTCGGGATTGATCCTCCGGGCCTGCTCGACGACCTGACCGCTCTCGAAGGCGTCGGGAATGGCCACCAGAAGGCAGCGCGCCTGTCCGATATTGGCGGCTGCGGCAACTTCCGGATCGGCCGCATTGCCGATGATGACCTCACGGCCGTCCTTCTGCAGGTCGGCAACCTGCTCCTTGTTCGTCTCGATCACGAGGAGGGGCGCTCCGATCGAGGCCATCTTGCGGCTGATGTACTTGCCGACACGACCGTGGCCGACGAGCACCACGTGATCGGTGAGAGGCGTGGTGGGAATTGGCTCGCGTGCGGCTGCAGCGGCTGCTCTCTCCGCCTCGACTACCTTCTGCTCGGCCGCGGCAGCGTCCGCCTTCGCTTGGGCTCGGGCCGTCTCCCGCTTTGCGAACCACCGGTCGAGCAGGGTGAAGAGGAACGGGTTCATCAGGATCGACAGGATGGCGCCCGCGAGGATCAGATCGCGCCCCTGCTCAGGCAATATCTGAAGGCCGACGCCCAAGCCCGCCAGAATAAAGGAAAACTCGCCGATCTGGGCAAGGCTTGCCGCGATGGTGAAGGCAGTCGGGTTCGGGTGGCCGAAGAGCCGGACGATGGCGAAGGCCGCCAGCGACTTGCCGACGACGATGATCAGGAAGGTCGCCAGAACCGGACCGAAATCCTCGATCAGGATCATCGGGTCGAACAGCATGCCGACCGAGACGAAGAAGAGAACCGCGAAGGCGTCCCGCAAGGGCAGGGTCTCGGATGCGGCCTGATGGCTGAGCTCCGACTCGCTTAAGACCATGCCGGCGAAGAAGGCGCCGAGGGCGAAGGAGACGCCGAACAGTTCCGCCGCGCCGAAGGCGGCGCCGAGCGCAATGGCCAGGACGGCCAGGCGGAAGAGTTCCCGCGAGCCGGTATGCGCCACATAGTGAAGGATCCACGGGATGACCCTGCGCCCGACGATGAGCATCACGGCCACGAAAGCAAGGACCTTGCCCAGCGTCAGGCCGAGGGAGATCACGATGGATTCGAGATCCGCCGAGGCGCCGGCGGTGGCATTTGCGAAGGCCGGCAGCAGCACCAGGGTGAGCACCATCGCCAGGTCTTCCACGATCAGCCACCCGACCGCGATGTGGCCCCTCTCGGTCTGGACGAGGCGGCGCTCCTGCAGCGCCCGCAGCAGCACCACCGTGCTGGCGACGGACAGCGCCAGGCCGAAGACGATGCCGCCGCCGATGGTCCAGCCCATCAGCCATGCGAGGCCCATGCCGAGAAGCGTGGCACTGGAAATCTGCACGACGGCACCGGGGATTGCGATGGCGCGGACGGAGAGAAGATCCTTCAGCGAGAAGTGAAGGCCGACGCCGAACATCAGCAGGATCACGCCGATCTCGGCGAGTTGGTTGGCGAGCCCCTGATCGGCCACGTAGCCGGGGGTGAAGGGGCCGACGAGGACGCCGGCGAGCAGGTAGCCGATCAGAGGGGAAAGACGGAAGCGGTGCGCGAGGGCGCCGAGCGCGAATGCCAGGACCAGGCCGATGACGATGGTCGATATCAGCGGCGTGTGATGCGGCATCTGCTCTCCTTCAGGCGCAGGGATGTGGGGGAACTCCCCCGGATATGGTCGACCTGGGCCGTTCGGACAACCCTGAACGGTCTCGACGTTTGGGCTTTCACCCCTTATCTAAGGGATATCGTACTCGTTCTGCCCGGGCCTTGAACCCGGCTGTAGGAGAGAAGGCTCATGGCTCTACCCGGCCTCAAGGTCATCACCTTGACCGATGCGGCGGCGAACCGGATCAAGGACATTATCGCCAAGGCGGACCGCCCCATCGTCGGCGTGCGCGTCGGCGTGAAGAACGGCGGCTGCGCCGGCATGTCCTACACCATGGAATATGCGGACAGCATCAACCCCCTTGACGAGGTCGTCGAGGACAAGGGCGTGACCGTGCTCATCGATCCGAAAGCGGTTCTGTTCCTGCTCGGCACGGAGATGGACTTCCAGACCAGCAAGATGTCGTCGCAGTTCGTGTTCAACAATCCCAACCAGACTTCGGCCTGCGGCTGCGGAGAATCCGTGGCCATCACCCCGGCGACTCCGCCGGCGCTTCAATCGGTGGGCTAGCTCATGGACGCCGAGGCCATCCGCGACGTCTTCCGCGGCCTCGGCCCCGTTCAGATTCGCAGGATGTTCGGCGGGCAGGGCATCTACCAGGACGGGCTGATGTTCGCCCTGGAGGCCTATGGGGAGCTCTACCTCAAGGCGGATGCGCAGAGCGTCGGGATCTTCGAGGATTTCGGCTCCCGTCCGTTCAGCTTCGAGACCCGCGACGGACGCACGACCCTTACGAGCTACTGGCTCATTCCCGAATCGGCCCTCGACGATCCGGACGAGGCGGCGGATCTGGCGCGAACGGCGCTGGCAGCCGCCCGCCGCGCCAAGGCGGCGCAAACCCGCAAGGGTGCCAAGCCCGTGGCCGGGAAGGCCCGAAAGCGGACCCCGGAGGGCGCTAGCGGGTCTTCTTGACCGGCACGGGTCGCATCAGGAAGGCCGGCACGTGATCGCCCATGCCGACGATGCGCTCGTCGGCGTCATCCTCGCGGCGGGAGCGGCCCTGGGCCTCCCGGTTCGACGAGCGTTCCCCCCGATCCTGGCGCGGCCTGCGGCTGGGCTGTTCCTCCCGGGCAGGCGGGGCAGGGCGGGCCGGCTCTTCCGCTGCCGGCTCGACGGCGCCGCGGCTCCTCTCGGACGAGCGGACCTTGACCTTCCTCCCGCGCGAGCGCTCCTCGCCCCGTCCGCCGCGGCGGCGGGACGATCCTTCCGAGGCGGGCAGCTCGGCCAGGGTCGGGCCCTGCCACTCGATCGACTGGCCGATCAGCTTCTCGATGGCCGCGAGGGATTTGTCGTCGCCCGGGGACACCAGCGTGAAGGCCTGGCCCGTGCGGCCGGCGCGGCCCGTGCGGCCGATCCGGTGCACGTAATCCTCCGCATGGTGCGGGACGTCGTAGTTGAACACGTGGCTCACGGCAGGGATGTCGAGGCCGCGCGCCGCCACGTCGCTGGCCACGAGCAGGGGCATCTCTCCGCTGCGGAAGCTGTCGAGCGCCGCCATGCGGGCATGCTGATCCATGTCGCCGTGGAGGGCGACGGCGTCGAAGCCGTGCTTCTGCAGGGAACGATGGAGCACGGCCACGTCGCGCTTGCGGTTGCAGAACACGATGGCGTTCTGCAGGTCGGTGGCATTGCGGATCAGCTCGCGCAGGGTCTCGCGCTTCTGGAAATCCTCCCGTCCCGTCGCTACGAGGCGCTGGGTGATCGTGGAGGCGGTGGAGGCGGCACGGGCCACCTCGACCTTCACCGGATTGTGAAGGAAGGCGTCCGCCAGCCGCTGGATCTCCGGCGGCATGGTTGCGGAGAAGAACAGGGTCTGACGGGTAAAGGGCACCAGCTTCACGATTCGCTCGATGTCCGGGATGAAGCCCATGTCGAGCATGCGGTCCGCCTCGTCGATGACGAGGAGCTCGACCCCGGTCAGCAGCAGCTTGCCGCGCTCGAAATGGTCGAGCAGGCGGCCGGGGGTGGCGATCAGCACGTCGACGCCGCGGGTGATCTTGGCGTCCTGATCGCCGAAGGACACGCCGCCGATCAGCAGGGCCACCGAGAGGCGGTGATTGATCCCATACTTTTCGAAATTGTCCTCGACCTGGGCGGCGAGCTCGCGGGTCGGCTCGAGGATCAGCGTCCGCGGCATGCGCGCTCTGGCCCGGCCCGTCTCGAGGAGCGTCAGCATCGGCAGGGTGAAGGCGGCCGTCTTGCCCGTGCCGGTCTGGGCGATGCCGAGCACGTCGCGGCGCGCCAGCACATGGGGAATGGCCTGGGCCTGGATCGGCGTCGGCTCGGTGTAGCCTGCGGCGGCCACGGCCTGTTGAACTTTATCGCTAAGTCCGAGTTCGGCGAACGACATGAATGTTAAATACCGTTGAGGGCTGGGCGCGCTCTTAAGTGCCGGCCGCGCTCTACGGCAACAAACAGGCGCGAGTCTGGTTTCACCTGAGGCTCTTGCTCAAGTTAAGGTGGGCGGGACCATAAGATAAGCTATGCGCTTGTCAATCCAGGCAAACTTGCCGAAGGGCGCTGAAGGAAGAATTGTATGGCCGAAACGCTCGTTCTCGTTCCCGGACTGGCCTGCACGGCCCGCCTTTTCGAGCCGCAGATCGCGGCCCTGTCCGGGGAGCGCCCGATTCTGGTGGCCGATCATCGGCAGGATGATTCGATCCCGGCCATCGCCGGCCGGCTTCTGAGAGAGGCACCCGAGCGCTTCGCCCTCGCAGGGCTTTCCATGGGCGGCTACATCGCCCTGGAGGTGATGCGCCAGGCCCCGGAGCGGGTGGCGCGGCTTGCTCTGCTCGACACGAACGCCCGGCCCGACTCCGTCGAGGCCAGCCAGGATCGCGAACGGCTGATCGCCCTGGCCCAGGCCGGCCGCTTCGAGGACATCCATTCCAGGCTCTGGCCGCGTCTCGTTCATTCCGCTCGCCAGCGCGACCAGGCGCTGCAGGAGGTCGTGTTCGGCATGATGCGCGAGACGGGCGCGCAAGCGTATATCCGCCAGCAGCGGGCCATCATGGCCCGCGCCGATTCCCGCCCGCTCCTGCCCGGAATCGAGATCCCGACCCTCGTGCTGGTCGGTGAGCAGGACGCGATCACGCCGCCGGAAATCGCCCGCGAAATGGCGGAGATGATCGAGTGGGCGTCCCTCGTCGTGCTTCCCGAGTCGGGGCATCTGGCGACCCTGGAGCAGCCGGATCGGGTCACCCAGGCGCTCAGATTGTGGCTGGACCGGAATTAACCACAATTCCGCCCGTGCCTTGCGCAGGTCTTCGAGAATATGGTCAATGATTGGTTACTCGCCGGAGGAGGGCAGGGCTCCGGGTCTCGATAGCCCTCTAAGCGCTTGTTCCTGCATGGATTTTTGCGCGCTGGGATGCAGGTCCCCGAAGCTGGCGGAGGCGGGAATCCGGTTCTCCGGCCTACAAGAGCCTTCCCTTGCGGTGGGAAACGGGTCCTTCGATCTCGGGTGTGGCAGGAAAGTGACAGACGCTCGGTCAAGTCTCGGCTACAAGCTGAGCCACATCCTTCCAACAGATGGACCAAAGCAATGAAGAAGATTCTCCTTTCCTCGGTCGCTCTGCTCGGCCTCGCCACCGGCGCTCTCGCCGCTGACCTTCCGTCCCGCCGCGCGGCCCCGGCTCCGGTCGTGGCTGCCGTTCCGGTCTTCACCTGGACCGGCTTCTATGTCGGTGTGAACGCCGGCTATGGCTGGTCGGACGACGACTTCGACGCGGTCGACCTGGCCGACGACGATGACGACGGCGGCTTCGTGGGCGGCGCTCAGGTGGG
>NZ_JAAAXJ010000012.1 GCF_009910705.1 Microvirga arsenatis | reverse complement strand
GACGGCTGGAAGACGCTGACACAAGCGTCAGCCCCGAAGGAGACGATTGACCTCGCCGCCTGACCCAATACGATGTTCATGCCGGAGATCGCGCCACCCGAATTTCAACACAGCTCGCGACGGCACCGCCGTCATAGCTCACCCCCACCCCGCGCCGAGCAATAGGCGCCTCAACCCTATTCGTTTTATGGTGGGTGTACTCTCTCGGATTATTCGCGGACTGATAACTACTCGTTCAGAGAGCATAGAAGGGGGCGACACCACTTGAGGTTATTATTTACCTAGCGAGACAAACACTAAAAGTTGCCGGATCACACCGCTGTTTTGCTAACAATTTTTCTTATGGCGCTTCGCACCTCCGCCAGATGCTCCAGCAAGACCTTCGCGCTCGGCAGTCCCGCCACCGTCGCAAGACGCTTGAGGATCACGGGCGGCACCTTCTCCGCATCGAACGTGCCTTCGATGGTCAGGCGCTGCCACTGGAAGATGTCGTTGAAGAGCCGGTGCGCTTCGGTGAGTGTCCTTGCGTCATCGGACGAGAGCAGACCGACGGATTGAGCCTCGGCGATGGTGGCTTCGGTCGAGAGACCCGCGAGCGACGGGTGCTTGTGCGCATGGGCGAGCACCAGCGCTTGCGCGATGAAGTCGAGATCGGTGAGGCCGCCGCGGGCGAGCTTCATGTCCCACGGGTCGTCGTCGCCCTTCTCCTGCGCGATCAGCTCGCGCATGGCGCGCACTTCCTTGAACACGTGCTTCGGATCGCGCTCCCTGGTGAGTATGTCCTTCACGGCTTGCGCAACGTCAGAACCGAAAGCATCGTCGCCGGCGAGCACCCGGGCGCGGGTGAGCGCCATGTGCTCCCAGAGATCGGCTTCGGTCTTCTGGTAATTCACGAAGCCCTTGAACTGCGAGGCCACGGGACCCTTGCCGCCCTGCGGGCGCAGGCGCAGGTCCACCTCGTAGAGCAGGCCGCGGCGCGTCGGCACCGTGAGCGCGGAGACGAGGCGCTGCGTGAGCCGCGTGTAGTACACCACGGCGTCGAGGCGTCGCGGGCCGGTGCTCTCGCGGGTGTTCTCGTCGAAGTCGTAGATCACCACGAGGTCGAGATCGGAGCCCGCCGTCAGCTCGCGGCTGCCCAGGCGGCCGAGGCCGAGGATCGCGATGCGCGAGCCCGGCACGCTGCCGTGTTCGGCCTCGAAGGCGCGGCGCACCTCCTCGAACGAGGCGCGGATGACCGCGCGCGCGATGGCCGCGTAGGCCTCTCCCGCCTGCTTCGGCGCGATGACGCCGGAGAGAAGCCGCGCGCCGGTGATGAAGCGCATCTGCCGCGCCGCATCGCGCACCCGGTCCAGAAAGTCCTCATAGTCGCGCGGCGGACCGATGAGCAGCCGGACCTGCTCTTCGATGGTTTCGTCGTCGGTAGTGGGCGTGCCGAAGGCTGGATCGATGAGCGCGTCGAGCACGTGGGGCGACTGCGCCACCGTGTCGGCGAGGCGCGGCGCTGTGCCGAGCAGATCGGCGAAGAGAAGCCGCAGGCGATCGTGCGATTGCAGGATGGTGAGGAGCTCGACCGCCGCCGGCATGCGCCCGAAGGCGCGGTCGAGGGCCGCCAGTGCGCCGTCGGGATCGGCGGTGCCGCCCAGCGCCGAGAGCAGCGCCGGGGTGAGCTCGGTCAGCACCTCGCGGGCCCGCGCGCTCTGGATCGCGGGACGACGGCCGAAATGCCAGCCGCGCACGGTCTCCGCCACGCGTTCGGGATCCTGGAAGCCGAGGCGCCGGAGGGTGGCGAGCGTGTCCGGATCGTTGTCGGAGCCGGTGAAGACGAGGCTGCCCACATCGGAGGCGAGCTCCGGCCCCTCCTCGAAGAGCAGCGCGTAATGACCCTGCACGATCCTGGCCTGATCCGTGAGCGCCTTGGAAAAGGCCTTCAGGGTCGGATAGCCGCAGAACTTCGCGAAGCGCTTGAGCTGCTCCTCGTCGGAGGGCAGGCGCTGAGTCTGCTCGTCGGCCACCATCTGCAGCCGGTGCTCGATGGTGCGCAGGAAGCGGTAGGCGTCGGAGAGCTCGTCGCGGGCCTGCGCCGTGATCCAGCCCTCGTCGTGAAGGCTTTTGAGCATGTCGAGGGTGCGCCGCCCGCGCAAGCCCGGACGCCGTCCGCCGAAGACGAGCTGCTGCGTCTGCACGAAGAACTCGATCTCGCGGATGCCTCCGCGCCCGAGCTTGATGTCGTGGCCGGCCACCGCGATCTGGTCGTGCCCGCGCACCGCGTGGATCTGCCGCTTCATGGCGTGCACGTCGGCGATGGAGGCGAAATCGAAATACTTGCGCCAGATGAAGGGGCGCAGTTCGGCAAGAAAATTCTCGCCGAGTGCGATGTCGCCGGCCACGGGTCGTGCCTTGATGAGCGCCGCGCGCTCCCAGTTCTGCCCGACCGTCTCGTAATAGACATAGGCCGAGGCCAGCGACACCGCAGTGGGCGTCGAGCCCGGATCGGGGCGCAGACGGTAATCGACGCGATGCACATAGCCGTCGGCCGTGCGCTCCTGCAGGAGCTTGGCGAGCTGCTGCGCGATGCGGGTATAGACGGTGGCGGCCTCGGACGGGTCGCGCAGCACCGTGGTGTCCGGGTCGAAGAAGATGACGAGGTCGATGTCGCTCGAATAGTTGAGTTCCCCTGCTCCGTGCTTGCCCAGCGCCAGCACGGTGAAGCCGGAGCCCTCGCCCGGCGCGTCGGGATCGGCGAGCCTGATGCGGCCGAGATCGGCCGTCTCGGTGAGCACGAGGTTGACACCGCCGGCCACGGAGGCATCGGCGAAGTCGGAGAGCGCCTGCGTAACCTCTTCGGTGCTCCAGATCCCGCCGATATCGGCCATGGCCACGAGGAGCGCATGGGCGTTGCGGTTCTGCCGGAAGGCGCTCACGGCGTCCTCGCGCGTGATCGCGCCCGAGCGCAGCTCGCGGAACAGGTTGAGCTGGCTGGCGACGATGGCGCGATGCGTCTCCTCCGGCGCTGCGAAGGCGAGCCTTGCCAGGCGGGCCGGGTTGTTGACGATCAGCTGCCAGAGAAAGGGGGAATGGTCCGCGAGCCCGAGCAGAAGATCGCGGAAGGCGCCGTCGTCGAGATGCTCCAGCAGGGCCGCTGTCTCGGGCTCGTCGCGCAGCCGCTCGGCAAGGTCCTTCAGCTGCGCCTTCGCCCGGCGCGGGTCGGCCACGAGCGGCGCCTTCGCGAGGCGGCTGATGAGGGCGTTCTTCACATCCGTCACGGCGGGTCTCTTCGGGTTCCTGCGACGGCCCGAGTGTTCACGCCGGGAGGCCGGAGGCAATCGAAAAGTACCATAAGCCCCTCATCCTTCAGGCCTAGAGCCAGCTCTCCCCCTTGCTGCGCCAGCAAGGCGTCAGGCCGCCGACTGAAGCGTCGGCTGGGGAACGTCCACCGCCTTCAGGGGCAGGGCCAGCACCACCCGCAGGCCCGGCTCGTTGTCCTCGAGCCGCAGCGTGCCCCCATGCAGCCTCGCCACGGCGGCGGCGAGGCTGAGGCCCAGGCCGAAGCCCGGGCGGGAGCGCGCCGTCTCCAGGCGCACGAACCGCTCGAGCACCCGGCCGCGCTCCGTCTCCGGGATGCCGGGACCGCGATCGGCCACCACGACCTGCACCTCGCCGTCGAGCCGCCGCGCCGAAACGGCGATGGTCCTGGCGGAGGCCTCGGGCGAGGCGCCGTATTTCAGGGCATTGTCGAGCAGGTTCGCCATGGCCTGGCCCAGGAGCTCGCGGCTGCCGTGGACCGGCAGGCTGTCCTCGACGGAGACCTCCAGGCCCACGCCGGCTTCCTCGGCCAACGCCTCGTAGAGCTCCGCCACGTCGCGCACGGCTTCGGCCGCGTCGAAATCCGCCAGGTTCTCGCGGGCGTTGCCGGCCTCGAGCCGCGCGATCATGAGCAGCGCGTTGAAGATGCGGATGAGGTTGTCGCTCTCCTCGATGGTGCCTTCCAGCGCCGCCTTCAGCTCGTCGGAGGTTCTGGCCGTGCGCAGGGCCTCGTCGGCCTTGTTGCGCAGGCGCGTCAGGGGCGTCTTGAGGTCGTGGGCGATGTTGTCCGAGACCTCCTGCATGCCCCGCATCAGCTCGCCGATGCGGTCGAGCATGGCGTTGAGGTTCTGCGCCAGCCGGTCGAGTTCGTCGCCGGTGCCGGCCACCTTCAGCCGCCCCCCGAGATCGCCCGCCATGATGTGGCGGGTGATGTCCGTCATGTCGTCGACGCGCTTGAGCACCCGCCTGGTGATGAACCAGCCCCCGAGGCAGCCCAGAACGCCGATGAAGAGCAGCGAGTATCCGAAGGCGCGGCGGATGATCTCCTGCAGGCGCCGCCGCTCCTCGATGTCCCGCCCGACCAGCAGGCGAAAGCCGCCCGGCAGGAGATAGACGCGCACGATGGCCGCATCGGGCCGCGTCCCGGTCTCGTCGGTGCGGTTGTAGAGCGTCTCGAACTGGCCGGTCCGGCCGAGCACCTCGGGGGGCAATGCGCCCACATTGCCGGCAATGCGCTCGCCCGTCTCCGTCGTGACGAGATAGAGCAAGGCGCCCGGCGCCCGCGAGCGCCGCTCGACGCTGTTCACGAGACGGCGCAGGCCGCCGAACCTGTACTGGGTGGACAGGCTGTCGATCTCGCTCTCGATGGTGGCGATGAACTGCTCGGTGAGCAGCCTCTGGGCGTTCCAGGCCACGTAGCCGAGGCCGACGAAGGCGAACACGGTGAAGATGAACAGATAAGCGAAGGTGAGCTTGAAGGCGGTCGTGCGGACGAGCTTGCCGAGGGCGGTCATGGGGCCGCTCATGGGGGCGTTCATGGCGGCACGCTCATTCCTCGTCCCCCTCGGTACCGACGCGCACCATGTAGCCCGCGCCGCGGATCGTGTGGATGAGCGGCTTGTCGAAGCCCTTGTCGATCTTGGCCCGCAGGCGCGAGACGTGGACGTCGATCACGTTGGTCTGGGGATCGAAATGATAGTCCCACACGTGCTCCAGCAGCATGGTGCGGGTGACCACCTGGTTGGCGTTCTTCATCAGGTATTCGAGCAGCCGGAACTCGCGGGGCTGCAGCACGATCTCCTGCCCGGCGCGGGTGACGCGGTGCGACAGGCGGTCGAGCTCGAGATCGGCGATGCGGTAGACGGTCGGCTCGGCGCTGGGCGCAGAGGTCCGGCGCCGGGCCAGAACCTCGACCCGGGCGAGAAGCTCGGAGAAGGCATAGGGCTTGGGGAGATAATCGTCGCCGCCGGCGCGCAGGCCCTTCACGCGGTCGTCCACCTGGCCGAGCGCCGAAAGAATGAGAACGGGGGTCTCGACCTTCTGCTCGCGCAGGGAGCGGATCAGGGAAAGCCCGTCGAGCTTGGGCAGCATGCGGTCGACCACGAGCACGTCGTAGTCGCCGGCCTCCGCCATGGCGTAGCCGTCGAGGCCGTCCGCGGCGTGGTCCGCCACGTGGCCGGCCTCGCGAAACGCCTTCACGAGGTAGGAGGCGGCCTCCCTGTCATCCTCGATAATCAGAATCCGCATCAGCCTGCACGCCACGAAGAAGAAAGCCCGTCGGCGGACCGGCCCTGGAGGGGAAAGGCCGGCCCGCCGCGGGCAGAAGACACCAGGTCTCGGGGGCAATCAACTCGGAAAACCTGGCGCCCGTGCCGTTATCGGGCGATCAAACGCCCTTCGGCTGGCTCGCGACCTCGAGGGTCACGGTCCGCTCCTTGCCGTCGCGCCACAGGGTGAGCGAGACGGTCTTGCCCGGGGCGACATTGGCCACCCTGCGGGAGAGGTCCTTGGCCTCCTTCACCGGCTGGCCGTCGACGGCGATGATCGTGTCGCCCGTCCTGACGCCGGCCTTGGCGGCGGGGCCGTCCTTGACCGTTTCGGCCACCAGGGCGCCCCTGGGCTCCTTCAGGCCGATAGCCTCGGCGATCTCCCGGGTCACCGGCTGCATCTGCACGCCGATGAAGCCGCGGGTCACGGAGCCCTTGTCCTTCAGGGAGGCGATGACGGTCTCGACCGTGCTCGCGGGGATCGCGAAGGCGATGCCCACATTGCCGCCCGACGGCGAGAAGATCGCGGTGTTCACGCCCACGACCTCGCCGGAGAGGTTGAAGGTCGGGCCGCCGGAATTGCCCTTGTTCACCGAGGCGTCGATCTGGATGAAGTCGTCGTAGGGACCGGCGCCGATGTCGCGGTGCTGGGCCGAGACGATGCCGGCCGTCACCGTGCCGCCGAGGCCGAACGGGTTGCCGATGGCCACCACCCAGTCGCCGATCCGGGCCTTCTGGGAGGCCAGGCGCACATAGGGGAAGTCGTTGCCTTCCACCTTCAGGAGGGCGAGGTCGGTCTTCGGATCGGTGCCGACCACCTTGGCGTCGAGGGTCTTGCCGTCGTCCATGGTGATCTCGACCTCCGAGGCCTTGTCCACCACATGGTTGTTGGTCACGATGTAGCCGTCGCCCGAGACGAAGAAGCCGGAGCCCATGGACTGGCCGAACGGGCGGGGCCGCTCGCGGCGCGGGCCGCGCTCGCCGCGCTCACCGTCGCGGAACTGGCGGAAGAATCGCTCCATCGGGTGGCCGGGCGGCAGATCGGGGACCGAGAACTGCGGGCCGTTCCCGTCATCGTCCCGGTCGGCCACGTTCTGCACCTTGACCTTCACGGCCACGACGGCAGGCTTCACCCGCTCGATCACGTCGGCGAAGGACGGCGCGTTCTGCACCGGCTGCGACAGGGAGCGCAGCTCCGCATGGGCGGGATTGGGGGCGACGAGACCGCTCTCGACGGCGCCGCCCGCGATCAACGCGGCCACGGCCGCCGCGCCGAGCCATTTTGCGGTGCGCTTGCGGGCGGGCGTAGAAACCTTGTCCAACATCTCTAGTCTCTCCTCGAAGAACCTTTCCCGGTTCGTCATGGGAGCAAGATGGGGCCTGGCGCGTTACGGCGCCCTCACCCGCAGATGAAATGTTGGTAAGGTTTCGTCAGGACGCCGACTTGTCCTGGCTGAGCAGGGCTTCCAGCGCCTTGCGCTCTTCCTCGTCGAGGGCCGCGGCAGCAGCTTGCGGGCGGCGCCTGAGGGCTGCGTAGGCGCCGAGGCCGCCGAGCACCAGGACCAGGGCAGGTGTGAGCCACAGCAACAGGGTGTGGGCGCCGAAGGTGGGTTTCAGCAGCACGAACTCGCCGTAGCGCTGGACGAGGAAGCTCTCCACCTCGTCATCGGTGTCCCCGGCCACGAGGCGCTCGCGCACCAGGACGCGCAGGTCCTTGGCGAGCTGGGCGTCGGAGTCGTCGATGGACTGGTTCTGGCAGACGAGGCAGCGCAGTCCCGCGGAGATCTCGCGGGCGCGCTTCTCGAGGGCCGGATCCTTGAGCACCTCGTCGGGCTGGACGGCAAGGGCCGCGCCGCCGAACAAGAGGGCTGCGATGAGGGCGAGGACGATGCGCATGGCCTACTCCGCGGGAACCGCCGCCGGCACGGCCTTGGCGCGCACGGGCGCGCCGATACGCAGGCGCCGGTCGGTGAGCGAGATGCCGCCGCCGATCGCCATCACCAGGGAGCCGATCCAGATCAGCAGCACGAGCGGCTTGTGGTAGAGCCTGATGCCCACGGACCCGTCGGGCTGCACCTCGCCGAGGCTGGCATAGACCTGGCCCAGGCCGGTGGTGAGAATTCCGGCTTCCGTCGTCGGCATGCCGCGGGTGACGTAGAGCCGCTTCATGGTCTCGAGCGTGCCGACCTCGCGGCCCGAGCCGAAGACCGTCAGCACGGCGACGTCCTCGCGGTAATTGGCCTCGACGCGGGGGATCACCCGCTCGAGCCGCACCTCGTAGTCGCCGGCCTTCAGGCGCTCGCCGATCTTCAGGGTGCCGAGGCCCTCGACGCCCCAGGCGGTGGCGGCGATGCCGATCACGGTGAGGCCCACGCCCGCATGGGCGATGGCCGTGCCCCAGGCCGAGCGCGGGAGCCCTCGCGCCTTGCGCCAGGCGACGGCGAGCGGAGTGCCCTTCGACCAGGAGCGCGTCACGATCTCATTGAGGGAGCCGAGCACCAGATAGACCCCCAGGCCGATGCCGAGGGGCGCGGCCACCGGGCCGCCATAGGTGAAGGCGAACAGGAGAATGGTGGCCAGCAGCGAGACGCCGAACACCGCGTAAAGGCGCTGGGCCGTGCCGAGGAAGTTGCCGCGCTTCCAGGCGAGCGTCTGCCCGAGGGGCAGCAGCAGCAGGAGCGGCACGATAAGCGGCAGGAAGGTGAAGTTGAAGAAGGGGGCGCCGACGGAGATCTTCTCGCCCGTCAGCACTTCCAGAGCCAGCGGATAGAGCGTGCCGATGAACACGGTCGCGCAGGCGGTGGCGAGGAAGAGGTTGTTCAGGACGAGCGCGCCCTCGCGGGAGACCGGCGCGAACAGGCCGCCCTGCCTGAGCAGGGGCGCGCGCCAGGCGAAGAGCGTGAGCGAGCCGCCGATGAACAGGATCAGGATAACGAGGATGAACGTGCCGCGCGCCGGGTCCACCGCGAAGGAATGCACGGAAGTGAGCACGCCGGAGCGCACGAGGAAGGTGCCGAGCAGCGAGAGCGAGAAGGTCAGGATGGCGAGCAGGATCGTCCAGACCTTCAGGGCGTCGCGCTTCTCCATCACCACGGTGGAGTGCATGAGCGCCGTGCCGGCGAGCCACGGCATGAGCGAGGCGTTCTCCACCGGGTCCCAGAACCACCAGCCGCCCCAGCCGAGCTCGTAATAGGCCCAGTAGGAGCCCATGGCGATGCCGAGCGTGAGAAACGCCCAGGCGCCGAGCGTCCAGGGGCGGACGATCCGCGCCCACACCGCATCGATGCGCCCGTCGATGAGCGCGGCGCAGGCGAAGGCGAACGAGATCGAGAAGCCCACATAGCCGATGTAGAGCAGCGGCGGATGGATCGCGAGGCCGGGATCCTGCAGCAGAGGATTGAGGTCCTGCCCCTCCGGCGCCGGCGGGATCATCCGCGTGAAGGGGTTGGAGGTGGTGAGGATGAAGAGCAGGAAGGCCACGGTGACGGCCGCCTGCACGGCCAGCGTGTTCGCCTGCAGGCGCATGGGAACGCTGTTGCGCGAGAGCGCCACGACCCCGCCGAAGAGGGCGAGGATCAGCACCCAGAGCAGCATGGAGCCCTCGTGGTTCCCCCAGACGCCGGAGATCTTGTAGATCAGGGGCTTGGCCGAATGGGAGTTCTGGACGACGTTCACCACCGAGAAGTCCGAGGCCAGATAGGCGCAGGTCAGGGCGAGGAACGAGAAGCCGACGCAGGCGAGCACCGCGAGCGCGCTCGCAGGCGCCACCGCCATCAGCACCGGATCGTTGGCGCGCGCGCCCCAGAGCGGCACGACGAACTGGATCAGGGACAATGCCAGCGCGAGCGCGAGTGCGAAATGTCCGGCCTCGACCAACACGAGGGCTCTCCCTTGCTGCGTTTGTTCCGTTACTGCGTCTTGGGCGCGGCGCTGGCCTCGCCCTGCCAGTGGCCCTGCTTCTTCAGCGTGTCGGCCACCTCACGCGGCATGTAGTTCTCGTCGTGCTTGGCGAGAACGGAATCGGCGCGGAAAACGCTCGGGCTCTCGAGCACGCCCTCGGCAACGACCCCCTGCCCTTCGCGGAAGAGATCCGGGAGCAGGCCCTTGTAGCTCACCTTGATGGCGGCCTGGGCATCCATGACCTCGAAGGTGATCTGCTGGTCGGCGCCGCGCTGCACGGAGCCCTCCTTCACCAGGCCGCCGAGGCGGATGCGCGTGCCGGGCGCCACGTTCTTCGCCTGGATGTCGGCCGGCGAGTTGAAGAAGACGATCGTGTCGTTCATGGCATAGAGCACAAGCCCGAGCGCGATCGCCAGCACGCATCCTGCGGCTCCGATGAGGGTCAAGCGGCGTTGTTTTCTCGTCATGGCTGAGCGTCGGTCAGTTTGAGTTCCTGCGCCATCGCATCGATGGCCTTCAAGCCCTGAGCATCCTGCGCCAGGGACTGCCGGGCGCGCTTGGCGGCGTCCACGGCCTTGTCGCGCTGGCCGAGAACCACATAGGAGCGCATCAGGCGCGCCCATTCTTCCGCCGTGCCGCCCTGGGCCTCCAGGCGGCTGGCGAGGCCCGCCACCATGCCCTGGATCGCCTCGGGGCCGACCGGCGCTGCGGCGGAGGGGGCAGGTTCGGGCTGCGGCGCGCCGAGCGCGGCAAGCTCCTGCCGCACGGCTTCGGCCCAGGGGGCGCCGGGCGGCGCGAGCCCGAGCAGCTCCAGATAGGCAGCCTTGGCCTTGTCCGTCTGCCCGTCCTGCACGGCGGCGCGGGCGAGATAGAAGCGGGGCTTGGGCGCGGACGGGTCGAGCTTCACCGCCTGCTCGAACACGGCCTGGGCCTCGGCCGAGATGAGCCCGTCCCTGGCGAGAACCAGCGCCTCTCCGTAATTGGCAAGGCGCCCGGCATCGGGAGACTGGTAGCGCACCGCCGCCTCGTAGGCCCTCACCGCATCCTCGATCCGCCCCATGCGCACATAGACCGGGGCGATGACCTCCCAGCCGCGCCCGTCCTGCGGATTCCTGGCCAGGTGCTCCTCGATCTGCGCGACGGCCTGCATGAGGTTGCCGCCCTCGGAGGCCTGCTGCATCCGCGCGCCCGGAGGCTGGGTCAGCAGCTGCGGCGAGCCGTAGATCTCGTAGGTGGCGAGCGCCAGGATCGGCACCACGGACAGGGCCAGAGCCGAGGCCGCCCGGCGGCGCCGCAGGGCCGGCTCGCCGACGGCGACGGAGCCTTCGTCCGGAAGGCCCCTCGCCCGCAGCAGCCGGCGCGCGGCCTCGGCCCTGGCGGCTTCGGCCTCGCTCGGCAGCAGCACGCCGCGGCCCAGGTCCCGTTCGATCTCGGCCACCTGCTCGCGGTAGAACTGCGTGTCCGGATCGCCCTGGTGCGCGACCGCATGCCGGCGCGACAGCGGCCACAGGACCGCCATCACGGCTGCCGCCGTCATCATCAGGAGGATTATCCAGATCACCATAAAGTCCTATTTACTCTTTGCTCCCCTGAAGCACGACGGTGGCACGGTGTCACGCGTAAATGTCCTTAAGGGGAGCTGCTATCCCCCGGCAGTTCCAGGATGGCGCGGAGGCCGCCCATGGGCGAGGCGTCGAGCTGGAGCGAGCCGCGATAGAGCGCGGCAAGGTCGCTGACGATGGATAGTCCGAGGCCGGAGCCGGGCTTCGTCTCGTCGAGGCGCCGGCCGCGCTTGAGCATCTCGGCGCGCGCGGGCTCCGGCAGGCCCGGGCCGTCGTCGTCGATGAGCAGGCGGAAGCGCGGCCTGTCGTCGTCGCGGACGATCTCCGCCGCCACCACCACCTTGCGCGCGGCCCACTTGGCCGCGTTGTCGATGAGGTTGCCGGCCATCTCCTCCAGGTCCTGCCGCTCGCCACGGAAGCGCAGGTCCGGCGGAATCGCAAGCTCCACCTCCAGGTCCTTGTCCCGGTAGATCTTGGCGAAGGTGCGCGCGAGCCCCGCGATGACGGGCTCGGCCTCCGTCAGCGTGCCCAGCGTTCCCGCCAGCGCCGCCGCCCGCGCCCGGTCGAGATAGTAATTGACCTGGTCGCGCATCACGGTGGCCTGCTCGCGGACCCGGGCGGCCACGTCCTCGGGGGCGTTCTCCGCCTCGTTCATGATGATGCTGAGCGGCGTCTTGAGCGCGTGGGCGAGGTTGCCGACCTGCGTGCGGGCGCGCTCCAGGATCTCGCGGTTGGTGTCGAGGAGCAGGTTCAGCTCGCTGGCGAGCGGGGAGATGTCGCGCGGGTACTCGCCGACGATCCGCTCCGCCTCCCCCTGCCGGATCGCGCCGAGCGCGCTGCGCAGGTTGGCGAGCGGCCGCAGACCGAAGCGGATCTGCAGCAGGGTGGTGAAGCCGAGGCCGATGCCGAGGAGCGCGAAGGTGACGGTCAGCGCGAAGATGAAGTCGCGCACGGCGCCCTCGATCTCGTCCGCCGGTCCCGCCACGCGGATGATGTAGCGCCCGTCCTCGCCGAGATCGATGTCGCGCTCGATGATGCGCAGGTTCCGGTCGTCGGGCGCGCGGCCGTAGCCGCGGCGGATCTGGCCGAAGCGGTTGTCGCCGGAGGCGAGGCTCGGCAGCTGCCCGCCGAAGAGCGACTTCGAGGAGCGGACCTCCCCCGGCGCCGCATTGGGCCGCCCCACCTGCCAGTACCAGCCGGAGAGCGGCAGCTCGAAGCGCGGATCGCCGATCGGGCCGAGATCCCGGTCGGGATCGCCCGGGCCGACGAGATTCGAGGCCAGCGTGTTGGCATAGACGAGAAGCCGCTGGTCGAAGGCCCGCTCCGTGTTGTCCCGGTAGAGCGTCGAGAGGATGAGCCCCGCGATCAGCAGGATCACGAAGCTCCAGAAGACGGAGGAGACCGCAAGCCGTACGGCGATGGGGCGGCTTGCGAAGCGGCGCATGAGCGGTGCGAGGCCGGTCACGTCTTGCTATGGCTCGCGTCGAGGAGGTAGCCCAATCCCCGGACGGTCTGGATGATGTCGACGCCGAGCTTCTTGCGAAGCCGCCCGATGAAGACCTCGATGGTGTTGGAATCCCGGTCGAAGTCCTGATCGTAGAGATGCTCGGTGAGCTCGCCCCGCGACACGATGCGGCCGGTATGGTGCATCAGGTAGGACAGCAGCCGGTACTCGTGCGAGGTGAGCTTCACCGGGTTTCCGTCCACGGCCACGCGGCCCGAGCGCGTGTCGAGCTTCACGGGGCCGCAGGAGATCTCGCTCGTGGCATGCCCCGCCGAGCGGCGCAGCAGAGCGCGCACGCGGGCCAGAAGCTCCTCCATGTGGAAGGGCTTGGTCACGTAGTCGTCGGCGCCCGCATCGAAGCCCTGGACCTTGTCGCTCCAGCGGTCGCGGGCGGTGAGGATGATGACCGGGGTCTTGCGCCCCTCGCGGCGCCAGGCAGTGAGCACGGAGACGCCGTCCACCTTCGGCAGGCCGAGGTCGAGGATGATGGCGTCGTAGGGCTCCGTTTCCCCCAGGAACTGCCCCTCCTCGCCATCCATGGCGGTGTCGACCGCATAGCCGGCCTGCTCCAGGGCGGTCACGATCTGCTTATTGAGGATTCTGTCGTCCTCGACAACGAGTAGGCGCACGGTTCGAGCTTTCCCTATTTCACCGATCTCACGCGCCCGGAGGAGCCGTCGATCATCACCTGCACGATGCGACCGTCCTTTTGCAGGGCCGTGATCACATAGACAAGAGCATCGCTGCTCCGGCACAGGCTCGCCCGGACCACGTCGGCGCCGGGAACCTGCCGGCGCGCCGCCATCACGGCGGAAGCCGGGGCGACGACGCCCTTAGCGGCCACGGCCTCCTGCATCTCGCGGGGAGGAAGGCAGTTGCTGAGAGCCGCCGACGCGCTCTGCGCGTGGGCCGTCCCCACCATTCCCCACCACGCTATGACCAGCCAAACCAGACGCATGAACGGACCATGCCCTTGCCGCACTGAACGAATTCTGAATGTTCTAGGGCCGGCGCCGCAACCGGGAACCGGCCCTCGGGCGTGAAATTCCGGCTAGTTCCGGATCTGCCTGGTGGCGAGGATCCGGAACACCGTGGAGGCGACGAAGCTTCCCGCCGCCACGAGCTGGACGAGGGCCTCCTCGAAAGAGCCCGTGGCAAGGGCCGAGGCGTCGAAGCCGAAGAGGCCGAGAACGAGGGCTGCGAGGCCGACAAGGTTGGCCCAGACGGTGCGGCTGGCGAGGATGGACTTGGTGTCGAACATGCGAGGCACTCCTTAAGGGTTGGAGGAAAGAGACGCGAGCCGGAGGGCTTCCCGCTCGACGCCGAGAACCCGCCTGCTCCACCCGCGCCCGAAGACGGGCCAGGCGGCGAGGCGGGAGAGAAAGCCGAGGCGCGCCCGGGTCAGGGAACGGATGGCCTGGGCCGCGTCGGCGGCCCGGGCGGCCGCGAGGGTGCGCGGACCCACGATCCCGTCCGCCTCGACCCCGACAACCGCCTGCAGCATCGCCGCCGCCCGGGGCGGGCCCGCATGGACCGCGAGGTCGAAGGCGGCGAGGTCGAGCCCCGGGGGAAGCTCGTCCGCCCGCAGCACGTCCCAGTAGAGGCGGCGGTAGATCGCCCTGGCCTCCGCCCGGGTGAGGCGGCGGACGTCCTCGACCGTGGCGGGGCGTCCCCTCGCCCGCGACAGGGTCTCGCGGGTGATGCCGAAGCGGGTCGCCCCGCCGGGGTCGCGGGGGTGGTCGACGAAGCCGCCCTCGTGCTCCAGCACGATCCCGACGGCCTGCTCGAAGCGCGATGAGGGAGCGGTCGATGAAGGAGCGGTCATGGGCAATCCTCAGAGCTCCGCCTGCAGGGCGATGAAGGCGGAGGCGCCCAGGTGGAGGTTGCCGATGCTGCCCGCCGTGCCCCCGAACGAGGTTCCGGCCTGCAGCCGGAGCACCGCGCAGGATGCGCTCGGGGGCGTCAGGGTCGTCACCGTGAGGGCGCCGCTGACCGCGGCCCAGCTGGAATTGCCGTTGTTGAAGAAGCCCGCCTGGTTGCCCGCCGGCGAGGTCGCCGCCCAGCCGAAGCCGCTGGTGACGAGCACGGGATCGGCCCTCATCGCCACCGGAAGAGGGCAGACGAAGTCGATGGAGCTTGCGCCGACGCGCTGCCCGAGGGCTCCAAGGATGGCCGGTGTCCCCGCGGTGACGGGAAGCCGCTGGAAGTAGCGGCGGCAGCGCAATTCCTCGATCTCGGGCAGGGGCTCGATCCAGGGCGTGGCCACGGCGCCGGCCTCGAGCTTCACGCGGCTGAAGGAGCAGGCGCTCGCGGGGTGGAGACGGACCGCGACGTTGCCGGCCTCGGAGGCGTCCAGCGTCACGGTCGCAGCGCGGCGGCCGGAGCCTGCCGGGATCGTGACCGCCTTCGAGCCGATGAGGACCGGCAGGGGCTCGGAGGGGTTCTCCACCGACAGGGTCAGGGTCGCTCCCGCGAAGCTGAGGGCGCCGATCTGCGCGGCCGCCGGCCCGACCTCGATCACCTGATCGAGAGCGCCGAGGAGCGTCACCGTCCCGTCCGCGGCACGGCTGACGGTGCAGCCGCCCGGGCCGGCCTTCCACCGGTCGAACCCGTAGGCTCCCGCGGCCAGGGCGCCGCCGGCGAACCGGCGCTGGTTCACCGCCAGGGAGCCGTTGAGGAGCAGGTTGGGTCTCGGCGCATTGGCGAGGCCGCAGGGAAAGGCGGCGAGGCCCGTGCGGCGGTCGATCACGAGGGCGTCGTGCCACTGGGTTCCGTCCGGCGAGACGCGGATGCCGAAATCGTCGCCGCCGATCAGGCCCGTTTCCGCGCGTCCGCTGAAGCCGCGCTGGTAGAGCTGCGAGAGCACGTTCGCCTCCGCGCTCTTGTTGAGCACGAGGCGCAGATCGCCGGTGCCGCCCTCCTCCGCGGAAAGCGCGGAGAAGAGCGCGGCGTTCAGCTTCGCGGCGAGCCGGTTGAGACCGTCGGCCGCGGTGCCGAGGCCGAGACGCTCCAGCTGGGCGAGTTCGCGGCAGAAGAGGCCGAGATCGCGCCATTGCGCGCCGTCGAAGACGAGGATGACGTTCTCGTTCTCCACGAGAAGCCGCCATCCGGCGCGCGGGGTGAAGAAGCGCCAGGCGCCGAGATCGAACAGGGCGATCCGCCCCTCCCGGCCCGCGAAGGCGCCGGTCGCGCCTTCGCCGACGAGGAAGCGGTCGCCCTCCTGCGGCGCGGCCGGCGGCACGGTGCGGCCGCGCTCCTTCACCGCAAGCTGCACGAGGGCGTCGAGGGCGGCGAGGGCCTCGTTGTGGGTGACATGCTTCTGCGCCTGCGCCGCAGCGATGAGCGGCAGGGCGAGATGGGGCGTCGATGACATGGAACGACAAGCCTTGAGGGAAGAGGTGCGCGATCAGCGCACGGAAACCGTGATGCGGCGTTCGAAGCCGCGTCCCACGACGGCACTCATCTGCGCGATGCGCAGGTCGAGCGATGCCTGCGCCGCGCCGAAATCGGCCGCCTCCTGGGCATCGGGATAGAGGATGGACGGCGCGGTGCCCGCGAGCGTGCGCAGCACCGCGCCGTCCTTGAGGATGTCGAGCTCGTAGGCCTCCGCATCCTCCGAGAGCGGAACGTCCAGGGCCTCCCAGCCGTCGCCGTCGCGGCGCGTGCGGCGGGTCCATGCGATGCGGATGCCGCCCTCGCCGCGCCGCGCGCTCACGTGCACGGGGCTCAGGGGCTTCAGCGCCTCCCGCGTCACCGTCGCCGCGATCTCCGCGACGGAATCGTCAGCATGGTCGCGGCCCGAGGGGCCGATGCGGTAGCGCCAGCTCCGGCCGAGATCCTGCGGGCTCGCCGTCAGGGGAACGACGGCCTCGTCGAGCTTCACGACCAGGGCTCCCGCCTCCACATTGCGCATGGCCTCGGGCTCGGAGCCCGCAAGGCCGCGCAGGAGGCGCGTGAGGCGATAGGTGCGCTCGCCGATCAGCTCGGCGCGGGCGGCCGAAAAAATCTCCCAGCGGCCGCCGGCGCCCTGCAGCGCGAAGAGGTTGCGCCCGGAAAGCGCCGCCTCGTCGTCGACGGAGCTGAGCGCGCCTGAGGCAATCTCCACGTCGAGCGCGGCGTGCGGATCCCAGCGCCAGAGCGGCCCCGGGCCGAGCGCCGTGATCGTGCGTCCGATCACGGCCGGCAGGTCGAGAACGCGCAGGGGCGTGAAGCTCGCGCCGTTGCCCGAGCGCCAGATTGTCACCGCGCCGGGCCAGGGATCCGCCGCCACCGCCACGTACTGCAGCGGCGCGGGATCGCCGAGCGCCGCCGGCAGGTCGAGCACGACGGCAAAGGGCTTGCCCGGCACCGGCGGCGGCCGCTTCACCGGCCTCGGAATGGAAGAGCCCGGCCGCTCGAACACGGCAGGCTCCACGGCCCGCGTCGTCACCTTGCGGGTCGGGCCGTCGGCGATGCGCGCGATGCGATGGAGCTTCGGTCCCGCATCGGTGGGAACGGCGATGACGTCGCCCGGCTCCAGCTCGATGCGCCGGGGCGAGAGCTCGAACTCGGCGCCCTCGCGCCCCGCCCACAGATCCTGCAGCCAGGTATCCGCGAGGCGCTGCGCCTCGGCACGGCGGGTCACGACGGCGCTGTCCGCCCTCGCCTCGCGGCGGCTCGATCCCGACAGGCGGCGCGAGGCCACGGCCGCGCGGCGGTAATCCGTGTCGCCTTCCGTGAAGCCGATCTCCACCTGGTGGGGCAGCTCCGTCTCCTGCGCGCGGGTGAGCCTGAGTGACGGCTCGCCCTCGGCGAGCACGAGATCGTCCTTCGTCAGCTGCACTACCGCACGTCCGCCGCGCCCCTGCCACGCGACCGCGCCGGCGCGCGCCACCGCATCGATGCCGAAGAGGCGCATGAGCGGCTCGAGCGCGCCGCGCACGGACATGGGCCGGTCGATCACGTAGCCGTCCACGAAGCCGTCGAGGGGGATGGAACCGGGATCGGGAAAGCCGAAGTCGCGCAGGATGCGCGCGATCAGGCGGTCGAGCGTCGCGCCTTCGAGCCGCCCGGTGATCCAGTGGCCGGTCTCCCAGTTGGCGCTGTCCGACCACACCTTGTCGAAATCGGGGAAGGCGGGAAAGGGCCGCGCATCCCACGCCCAGACATAGACGTTATCGGGGTCGACCATGCGGCCGCCGTAAGCCGCCGAGACGGGATTGTACGCGGGCGCAAAGCCTCTCTGCGCCGGATCGAAGCGCGAAAGGATGGCCTCCAGCGCGCGCGCCTGAACGAGATCGTCGCGCACGCCGCGGGAGAACGGCGGATAGGCGGATTCCGACGACTTGGGATCGGGAAAGACGTTGGGGCCGTTCGGCCCCTTGTCCACGGCGGGCACGCCGATCTCGGTGAGCCAGATCGGCTTCGATTGCGGCTGCCAGGCGGTGGTGCCGGCCTCGACACCGCCCACGCGCTCCACATGCGGGTTCGACCACCAGGACACCAGATCCTTCTGGCGAAAGACCCACGGCTTGCCGTAGGCCCCGTCCTCGATCGGCCGCCGCACCTGCGCCGCCCGCTCGGCGGCGTTCGCATAGTACCAGTCGAACGCCTCGCCGCTGCCGAGACGCATGCGCAGGAAATCGACATCGTAGAGGCTGCGCGCGGATGCGAGATCGGCATGGCCCGGACCGTCGCGCCAGTCCGAGATCGGCGGGTAGTAGTCGATGCCGACCGCATCGATGGCGTCGCTGGCGAAGAGCCGGTCGAGAGGAAAGCGCACCTCGCTGCCGCCGTCGAGCACGTGCGCGCCGTATTCCGTCCAGTCCGCCGCATACACGATCTTCGTGGAGGCGCGCAGGATGCCGCGCACCTGGCCCGCGAGGGACCTGAGCTGCGAGACGGCCGGATAGATTCCGGAGGCCGAGCGCACGCGGGTGAGGCCCACGAGCTCGCTGCCGAGGATGAACCCGTCGACGCCGCTGGCCTCCTCCGCGAGGCTGGCATAGTGCAGGACGAAGCGGTTGAAGCCCGAGGAGCGGGTGAAGAAGCGCTCGACCTCGGCTGCGGCCGCGCCCGTGCCGTCCGGCGAGCCGCTGCGCCCCGGCGCGGGATCGCAGGTGATGCGCCCGCGCCAGGGATAGGCGGGCTGGCCCGTACCGCCGTAGGGATCCGGCAGGCTGTTGCCGGCGGGCACGTCCATCATCACGAAGGGATAGAGCACCACGTCGAGCCCGCGGCTCTTCAGGTTGCGGATCAGGCGGATCACGCTCTCGTCGGAGGGCGTGCCGCCATAGGCGGGCGCGCCCCGGGCAAGTGAGACGGCCTTCGCCTGCTCGCGCGTGAGCCCCGCCACGGACCAGGTGGCGCCGTCGGTGGTCTTCGTGTTCACGTCCACCCGCGGCTCGATGAGGCAGGAGCCGGCGCGCAGGTCGTCCCCGAACCAGCTCACCACGAGGGAGACGCGTTTGAGGTTCGGGCACAAGGCTTCGAGCGCATCGAGGGAAGCGGCGACGTCGCTCGTGCGCCGGAGCTGGTGGCGGTTCTCGGGCCGCGTCCTGCCGAGGCCGAGCACCTGGGTCACCGCCCTCGTGTCGTAGCCGAACTCGCTTGCGCCGGGGATGAGGCAGACCGCGCGGACCATGCGGTTCAGCCCGTCCACCGGACGCACCACCTCGAAGGAGAATTGCGGCACGCGGTTGACGAAATCGGCGAGCGGCAGGCGCTCGAACACCACATAGGCCAGCCCGCGATAGGCGGGCGCATGATCCGCGCCCTCCTTGGCGACGATGAGCGGATCGGGATCCTGCGTCTGCGAGCCGGCGTGAACGCGCATCACGAGCGTGCTGAGATCGAGTTCGCGCCCGTCCGCCCAGACCCGGCGGACGAAGGCGATGCGGCCCTCGCACAATCCCACCGCGAGATTGGCGAAGTAGGAATAGGTGGTGGTGACGGTCTTGGGCCCGCCGCCCATGCCCTTTCCGCCCTGGGCGCCGCGATCGGTGCTGGTGTTCGCCACCTCCTCCAGCCGCGTCGCCCAGATGAGCTGTCCGCCGATGCGCGCGCGGCCATAGACCCGCGGGATCGGCGCGCCCTCCGTGGAGGTGAGCCCGTCGATGTCCTTGAGGCGCGGACCTTCCACGTGCTTCGTGGTGTCGTCGGCAAAGAGCGCGTTGTCGATGGCGGCGCCCGCGAGCGCGCCGATGGCGCGGCCGGCCATGGCGCCGATGGGCCCGCCGATCATGCCGCCGACGACGGAGCCGACTGTCTGGAGAACGATGGTGGCCATCAGGGTGTGTCCGGAAAGCGGAAGGCATGGGAGAGGTGGCGCCGCCACCAGGGCCCGAGCGCCACCTCGGCGACGCAGGCGCCGTCATGGGCGTGGATCATGGTGTCGGGCGAGGCGGCGATTGCGCAGTGCTTGGCGGGCATGGCCTCGCGCCAGCGGAAGAGCAGCACGTCGCCGGGTGCAAACCGCGCGGGATCGATCTCGACGAGATGCCTACGCGCGGCGGCGACGAGCGTGTCGGCTCCCGCTTCCGCCCAGTCGGGCGAGTAGGGCGGCGGCAGCTCGGGCTCGGCGCCCATCACGCCGCGCCACACCCCGCGCAGCAGCCCGAGGCAGTCGCAGCCGACGCCCTTGAGCGAGGCCTGGTGGCGATAGGGCGTGCCGATCCAGGAGCGCGCCTCGGCGATGATGAGGTGGGGTTGGGGCATGATGATAAAGCGTGCAGCAGCACCCTCCCCTCGAGGGGGAGGGTGAAGGCGCATCACCGAAAGAAGCTCCCGCCATCCAGGCCCGGCTCGCCCTGCTGCGGCATGCGGATGATGAAGTCGTTGCCGGGCATGTGCGGGAAGCCGCGGAAGTTCGCCACGTTGTCGAATTTCCTGCGGCACATGGCATGGGTCTTGTCGCAGCCGGCGGTGACGCGGAACGTGTCGCCGGTCTTGATCGCCTGCGGCGCGCGCTGCCACAGGTCGAACTCGTCCACGCCGCTGACGGCGCGATGCACCTTGACCTCCACCGAGACGCCCGCATTGTCGCCGGTGAGCCAGGTGAGACGGCCCGCATTGCACCAGCCGTCCGCAAAGCCGATGCCGGAGGCGGCGATGACGAGCGCTCCGTCCGTGCGCGCGACCGTGCCGGTGCCCGTATAGGCGGAGCGGGCAAGGTCGACGCCGCATTGCGCATCGCCCAGATCGGCCGAGCAGGTGGCGCGAAAGAGCCGCCCGCGCTCCTCGTCGAAGCGGTGCATGAGCCCCCTCACCTCCGCCACGAAGCCGCCGTCGGCGCGGCGGATCTCGCCGATGGAGCCGATGTCGAGGAGCACGCGCTCGTCCACGCTGCTCCAGTTCACGAGCCAGGTCTCCACGCTCGCGTCGTCGTAGAGCCCGGAGGCGATATCGTCCTCGGTGATGCCGGCGGAGACGAGCGCGCCGGCCACCTCGCCGCCGCCCACCGCAAAGCCGAGTTCGGCGGTGGCTTCCGCCGCCTCGAGCCCGGAGCGCGCGGCATAGACCGTGCCGCCGAACGAGAGATCGCGGTCGTGGTCGGTGAAGCCGAAGGCCGCACCGTCGCGACGGATCAGGCGCCAGCAATGGCACAGCGTCGTCGCGCCCTCCGCGAGATGGGCGGCGAGGTTTTGGGGGATGGTGCGCATGGGTGGCCTTGAACTGTGTTGTGATGCCGTCGTCCCACTTGCCGGGTCATGGCCCGTTTTGTTCTGTGAAACCGCGTGTTGTTCTCCTCCGCCCTCATCCTGAGGAGGTCGCGCCAGCGACCGTCTCGAAGGAGGGTCCAGAGGGCGCTGGAGGCTCCTTCGAGACGCAGCTGCGCTGCTCCTCAGGATGAGGGCGGAGGGAGACGTATCGAGGGAAGACGTGATCCTCGAGAAGACTTACGCGGCTGACAGCTTCATGCGTCAGGGAACGATCTCGACCAGCGGGATCTGCGGGATGCCGCCGGCGTCGAAGGCGGAGAGGTCGATGTCGAGCTCGTCCGTGTCGAAGCGCACCGGCACGTCGAAGGCGAAGCCCGCCGTGACGACGGCGCCTGCGGGCGGCGGGCTCGTGAAGGTCACGAGGCCCGTGGTCGGATCGCAGTTGAACTGCGTGCCCACCGCCTGCTCGATGCCGTTGACCGCAACCCGCACCGTGCCGCCCACCGGCTTGGCGATGGCGCGGCTGTAGGGCGCGAACGAGGAGCCATAGGCCTTCACCAGTTGAAAAGCCCGCTCCGCGCCGGTGCCGGTACCGATGCGCTGGTCGAGCGGCGTCGGCTCGCGGGAAGGCGGCCCGGAGCGCCAGTCGGTGCGGTCGCGGAAGCGGAAGCCGTGGAGCCGCCCGCGCCGCTCCTCGAAGAAGGCGATCACCGCATGCAGCGCGTCGACGGTCCTGATCCCGAGCCCCGCATCGTAGCGGCGGCGCGAGCCCGCCCAGCGGCTGTTGCGGTGCTCGCGGCCGGAGGCGAGCGTGACGATATCGGTCCGCCGCACGGGCCCGCCCCGGCTGCCGAGGCTGACGTCGAGGGGAAAGCGGACCTCATGGAAATCGGAGGCCATGATCGGATGCCTTGAGAGTTGAAACGAAAGAACCGGGGTGGCGTTGACGACGCGAACGAACGCTCAACAAGGAGGCAGCCGGCGATGAGCAATGCTCCCAACGACCTCGCGGACGACTTCCCGGACAAGGTCGACCGGATCCACCAGCTGAAGACCAGCAACAACCGCTTCGCGCGGCTCTATGACGAGTACAACGAGCTGAACCGCACCATCCACCGGATCGAGACCCGGGTGGAGCCCAAGCCGGAAGAGGTGGAGGAGGAGCTGAAACGCCGCCGCCTGCACATCAAGGACGAGATCATGGCCATGCTCGAGGGCACGGAGGCCTGATCGAGATAGCCAGAAACGATCCATAGGCCCTCATCCTGAGGAGGATTGCGTGAGCAATCCGTCTCGAAGGAGGATCCAGCACCCTCCGGATCCTCCTTCGAGACGCCTGCTGCGCAGGCTCCTCAGGATGAGGCTGTTGCTTGTAGAAGCACTCGCATCACATCCCGCGCTGTCCCCGCGCGACCGCTCGGGCCAGTGCGGCCGAGACCTGCGCCTCGGAGCGGCGGAAGCTCTCCGCATCCGGGGTCGTGACGTTCACGGTCACCGAGACCGGCCGCCCTCCCCCGCCGCCCCGTACGCCGAGCCGTCCGTCCGGCCCGCGCGCCAGCGGCATCACGGCCTCCGCTCCCTGCTCGCCCATGAGGCCGAGCCCGCGTCCGAGGGGAAAATAAGTCGGCGTCCCGACCACGCCGCCCTTGGCGAAGGGCATCAGCATGCCGCGCGAGATGACGCCGCCCTTGGCGAGGGCCGGCCCGCCGGCACCGAACAGGGAGCCGAGGATCGAGCCTAACCCCTTGGCTAACCCACCGAGAAGTCCACCGCCATCCATCGGCAGCGAACCCTGCAGAGCGCCTGTCATCATCCCCTTCACGCTCTGGCTCAAGGCCAGCTGAAGTGGCGCCAGCGCGAGGCGAAGCCCCGTTTCCACAAGGGATTGTCGCACGGATTTGAGAACGTTATCAAATTTCTTGCCTTCGGAGACATTCTTGGCGAAAGCATTGGTTAGGGAGTCGCCGAACTTTTCGGAGAGGCCAATGAGGGTGTTGAGCTGGCGAGCACGATCTTTCTCCGTCTCGTCATTTGGACTAACGCTAGGTTGGCCAATCAGATTTCTTGCCATCTTACGATCTTTGATAATTGCTTTGGCTGTGCCGGCACTTGTTGGATGTGTCGAAAAGCGAGAAAGGCCTCAGCTTCTCTTTAAGATCGGATCGCTGAAGCAAGCTGAGTGGGAAAAAGTCGACAAAACTTGCGAGTACGAAGTTGCGAAAGCAGTCGCACCGATCAAAATCGGCATTATCGCGACCGAGCAGTATCGCAAACTTTATATTCTCTGTGCAGAATCAAAAGGAGCTACCTTCATAGGGAGCACTGATACCGTGAAAGCATCAGATCCTAAGATCATTGCGGTCCAACCTTATTATTGGAATTAAGCGATGAGAGTATTGAGCTGGCGCGTTCGATCTTCTGCAACGACATTGTTTGTATTGATGTCGCCTGATTTCCTATCGGCCATCGGGGCAAAGTCCTTTTCAAGATTTTGGTGTGTTGTCTTCGCGAGCGCCTTGGCCACCGCTTGCGTCTCGAGAAAGCCACCGACTGATGATTTTCCCGAATTTCTTCAATAGGCGAACTTTTCGGAGAGGCCGATGAGCGGGTTGAGCGGGCCGTCGGTTTGACCCTTCTTTCACGTCACGTCGTCTGGAAACGCCTCCATCAATCGCCTGAGATCCTCGCTCAGAGCCGGCTCCATCTTTCGCCTGCCACTCAAACCCTCCCAGGCAGCGGCGAGTTCGCGTGGGGTTGCGAGCCAGAAGGTTTCCGGGCTCCACCGCAGGATGCCCAATCCCAGCGTCAGCGCGTCGTCCCAGGGGAAGGCGCAAGGCTCGTACCCGCCTCCTGGGATGACGGAGGGTTTGGCGATGCCTCGCCTCCGCCGAAGGTCATGACGAGGAGATCGGCCAGCGCCGCAGCCACGGGCTCGACACCGTCGTGCAGCGGCAGGCCCGCCACCTCCGCATCGCTTAATGGTTGACCGCCGCCGCGCAGCGCGACGACGAGAAGCGTGAGCAGGTCGCGGCTCGAGAGGCGCCCGGTGCCGAAGCGCTCCGCGAGCGCCATGAGATCCTCTACGCCGAAGGCATCCTCCAGCTCCGCGAGAGCGCCGAGCGTGAGGCAAAGCGTGTAGCGCGTGCCGCCGAGCTGCAGCGCCACCTCGCCCCGTCGTCTGTTGGGCATGATGCCTCCTATGTCGCCACGAAGGCGAGCGCGCCGGCGGATTCGAAGGCCATCTCGAAGGTGACCTCGCCCGCATGGTCGCCGCGGTATTCCAGGCTCGTGATCTGGAACGGGCCCTCGATGCGGCCGAAATCGGGAATGACGATCTGGTAGGCGAGGATGTCGCCGTCGAAGAAGACCTGGCGCATGCGCGCGTCGGACGCCTCGTCCTTGAACACGCCGGAGCCGGAGATCGAGGCGCGGCGCACGCCGACGCCGGCGAGAAGCTCGCGCCAGCGCCCGGCGGATTCGGCATGGGTCACGTCGACGGTCTCGGCGTTGAAGGCGATCTGGCGCGTGCGCAGGCCCGCCACGGTGACGAAGGCGTTGCCGCCGTCGCCGATCTTGATGAGCAGATCCTTGCCCTTCTGTGCAGGCATGGGATGTCCTTATGTTGTGTAAGTGGAGAAGTCTTGCTGTCATTCCGGGGCCGCGCAGCGGAGCCCGGAAGCCATAAACACGAGAGCTAAAGCAAGGCCGAGCAGCGTTGCGCTTCTTCCTGACCAGTCAGCGGTTATGGATTCCGGGCCCGGCTCTATGAGCCGCCCCGGAATGACAGTGCCATGCCAAGCACGGCCTCACGCCACCTCCGTCACCGCGCGCAGGCGAAGGGTCACGCGGGCGAGGCCGCTGTCCCTGTCGCGGGCGGAGGCAAGCTCCGTGACGCGCAGGGTGACGAGGCGGTGGCCTTGAAGGCTCAGCGGCGCGTCGTCGAGTATCGCGAAGAAGCGGTCGGCGACCATGAGCGCCGTGCGCGCTCCGCCCTTCTCGGACCAGATCACGAGATCGACGCGCTGCGCGTGTCCGCGGTCGAGATCGGTGGACCAGTCCTCCGCCGTCACGTCGCCGAAGAGGGCATAGACAGGCTCGGCGGCGCGCGGCGGCTCGTCGTAGAGACGAACCGCGCCGCCCATGAGGGAGCGCAGCTCCGCATCGTTCGAGGCCGCGTCGAGGATGGCGCGGCGCAGCGCCAGAACCGGGCTCGTCATGCCCTCACCTCCTCCACGAGGCAGACGAGGTCGCGCTTCGATCCGTCGGGGTCGGCGGCGGCGCGGATGGCGAAGCGGCGAAGCCCCGAGGTGAGCCGCATGGCGCCGGTCACGCCCTCGCGGTAGCGCAGGGTGATGCGGTGGGTCAGGCTCTGCTCGGGCCGGTCGGCGCGCAGGCGCTCGGTTCCCGAGAGCATCTCGATGGCGCCCCAGAGCTGCGGCCCCGGCGTGTAGGTGCGGATGACGCCGCCGAAGCCGTCGGGCCGCTCGAGCGGCAGCTCGAGCACGAACCGGCGCGAGCGCGCGCCGATGGAGGGGGATTTGGTTTTCATGGTTGTTTCGGACTTGGAAAATCAGGAGTGTCTGAACTGCCATCCGCGCTTCGGTGAGTGCGCGGGATACCCCGTCGAAGATTTCCCGACCTCATCCTGAGGAGGATTGCGCCAGCAATCCGTCTCGAAGGATGCTTCCCGTGCTCTCTGGACTCTCCTTCGAGACGCAGCGTCGCTGCTCCTCAGGATGAGGGTTGAGGATGGACAGATCGATGAAATCAGGATCGCGGGAAAGGCAGCGGAGAAACGTCACAGCCGCGCCCTTTGAAACGGCGCGACGAGAGCGAAAGCCTCGGGCGGCAGGATCTGCTCGCCCGTCATGTCGCCGCGGTTCTCGAACCAATGCGCGACGAGGATGCGGATGGCGAGCCTCAGGCTCGCGGGCACGGAATCGGGCGCGGTGCCGAAGCCCACGCGCAGGGCGATCGAGATGCCGTTGCGCGCCCGTCCCGGCTCCGGCGCGCCGGAGACCGCGATGCGCGGCGGGTCGCTCAACGCATCCGTTTCGTAGGCGCCTGCCGGAAGCGCGACGGCATTGCCCTCGGCATCCGTGACCGTGATGCCCTCCACCGCGATCAGCGGCGAGAGCGGCAGCAGGATCGTGCCGCCATGGGGCCAGCGGTCGAGCACCACGCGCCAGCGCTGCTCCACGAGGATGCGCCGCGAGGCGGCCTCGACCGTGAGCCGCGCCGCCTTGACGAGGCCTGCGATCAGCTCGTCCTGCCCGTCGTCGTCGACGCGCAGATAGGCCTTCATCTCGGCGAGGCTGACGGGCTCGACGGCGGGGCCGTCGATGAATATGGGTATCATCGTCAAACGGGAATCCTCTGAAGTGATGAAACGTCTGCTCGCGCTCTGCCTTGTCGCCTCTCTCCCGGCGGGAGAGGCCCGCGCCATCCTCGGGGGCGCGCCGCATGACGGCCCCCTCGCCCGGCAGAGCGTGATGGTGCTGAGCTCGAACGGCGGCGTCTGCAGCGCGGTGGTGCTGGACAGGGACGTGGTGCTCACTGCCGCCCATTGCGTCACGGGCGCGGCCGAGCACCGGGTGCATTTCCGCGACGAGGGCGGCGAGCCCGTGCTGATCGCGCCCGCCGCGAAGGCGGTGCATCCGGGCTACGACGCCAAGGCGGTCGAGACGCGCCGGCGCTCCGTCGATCTCGCCCTGCTGCGCACGCCCGAGCCCCTGCCCACGAGATTCGAGCGCGCCACGCTCACCGCATCGCGCGTTGCGGAGAACAGCGCGGTTATCGTCGGCGGCTACGGCCTGGCCCGCGAGGGCGACGCGAAGAGCACCGGCACGTTCCGCACGGCGGCGCTCACGGCCGTGGAGCCCTATGGCCCGAGCCGCATCCTGCTCTGGGCCGAGGGGTCCGGCACGGCCGGCGCCTGCCAGGGCGATTCGGGCGGCCCCATGGCGCTTGCGGGCGCCGTGGCGGCGATCACGAGCTGGTCGTCGCCGGCCAGGGGCATGAGCTGCGGCGGGCTCACCCAGGGCATCCTCGTCGGCCCTCAGCGCGAGTGGATCGACCGCATTCTGAAGGGCTGGAACCGCGCAGCCTTGTGGCTCGGCAACGGGTAGAGCATCGTGCGGACCCAGCGGGCCGCGCCAGCGAAAAATGGTCCCGGTCTTCCGAGCACACGATGCTCTCCTTCAATAACGAAGCATCGGATCCGATCCCAAAAGTGGCGTCCACTTGTGGGTCCGATGCTTTAGAAATTCATAATGTTACGGAACTATCCTTGGCCGTGAGAGCTTGCCTTAGAAACATCCTCCCTCCTCACGGCACCATCGTTCCATGCGCGCACTGCCCCTTCTCGCCTTGGCTGTCCTCACCCTTCTGGCAAGCCCGGCCTGGGCCGTTCTGCAGGGCGTCGCATCGCGCGATCCCGACGGGCTCAGGCGCTCCGTGGTGTCCATCGAGAACTCGCTGGGCGAGCTCTGCTCCGGCGTGATCGTCGGCCCCGATCTGGTGCTCACGGCGGCCCATTGCGTCATCGACCGCGCTGCCTATCGCGTCGTCGCCCTCAACCGGGCCTTCAGGCCGCAGCGCTTCGCGGTGGCGGCGCTCGCGATCCATCCCACCTTCGTGCCCGGCACCACGCCGCGCACCCAGCCGGGCGTGGACCTCGCCGTCGTCAAGCTCGACCGCCCGCTCGGCCCCGACTACCTCGCCCTGGACCCGACGCAGGCCGGGCGGATCGACGTGGGCGATCCGGTGACCATCGCGGGCTTCGGGGTGCTCTCCGAGCGCCTCAAGCGCACGGCGCGCACGCTGCGCCAGACCAACCTGGTCTCGCTCGGGCCCGTCGAGGTGGCGAACCGGGTTCTGATCGTCGTGGACCGCAACCGGCTGGCGGAGACCGCGGGGGCCGGCGCATGCCGCGGCGATTCCGGCGGGCCGATCCTCGCCGCCACCGCAGCAGGCTACCAGCTCTATGGGATCACGAGCTGGTCGAGCGGCGCCATGCGCACCCGTCAGCCCAGCGCCTGCGGCGGCCTCACCGCCGTCACGCCCATCGTCGAGCATCTCGGCTGGATCGTGTCGAGCATGCGCGGCCTCGGCAGCTTCAACAGCGCGTGGACGCGGAACTGACGCAGCCCCGCTTCAAGAACTCGGTGCAGCTTCACCTCTCCCCGGATCTCGGGTGTTCCCGAGATCCGTTTCTGGGGCGCAGGTCGGGAACACCCGACCTGCGGCGGGGAGAGGTCGAGCGACAGCGAGGGTGAGGGGGAGAGCGGTCTCCGGAGAGGGCTGTAACCCCTCACCCGGACCTGACGGTCCGACCTCTCCCTCAGGGAGAGGTGAACAGGCGCCAGACCTGCATAGGCTCTCGCTCACACCCCCACCTCCACCTCCTCCCCAGCGCAAGCCGGGCGTTCCCGACTTGCGGCAGACCAAAGACAAGTCTCGGGCAAGCCTGAGACCTTTGGGAAGATTCACGCCGCGAACTTCAACAGCTTGATCGCCGCGTAGTCCTGCACGCCGCCGCCCACGCGCTTGGTGGTGTAGAACAGCACGTAGGGCTTGGCGGAATACGGATCGCGCAGCACGCGCATGCCGGCGCGGTCCACGATGAGGTAGCCGCGCTTGAAGTCGCCGAAGGCGACGGCGCATTGGTTCGCCGCGATGTCGGGCATGTCCTCCGCCTCCACGACGGGGAAGCCCATCAGGGTGGCGGCCTGGCCGAGCCCGGCGGGCGGCGACCACAGGTACTGGCCGCTGCTGTCCTTGAAGCGGCGGATCGCGCTCTGCGTCCTGCGGTTCATCACGAAGGCGGCGTTCTGGCGGTAGCCGCTCTTGAGCGCATAGACCAGGTCCACCAGCACGTCGGAAGGGTTGCTGGCGGGGAAGGTTGCGCCGCCCGTGTTCACGGTGCCGAGGCGGCCCCATTCCCAGATCTCCTCCTCCACCGTGTCGGCGGCGAGAAAGCCCTTGGGCTTGTTGATGCCGTCGCCCTTCACGAAGGCGGTGCCCTCCTGCTCGGCGAAGGCGGCCTCGACCTCCTCCGCGATCCAGCGGTCGATGTCGACCACCGCGTCGTCGAGAAGGGTCTGCGTCGCCGCCGGCATGGCGTAGAGCTCCATGGCCGGGAAGCTCAGCTCGGAGAGCGCAGGGCTCGCGGTCTGCGGCCGGGCTGCCGTCTCGCCCACCCAGCCGGTCGCCGGGCCGGAGGCGGAGAAGGCGCGCTTGTACTGGCCGCCGGAAATCACGCGCACCGAAGCGATGGCCCGGATGGGCGACACCGCGGAGAGCCGGCGCAGCACCTCGCGCTCGACAGCGTCGGGCACGAGATAGCCGCCGTCGGGGCCGGAGCCTGCGGAGAGCGCCTTCTCCTCGAGCCGCTTCAGCCCGCCGGACTCGCCGGTGCGGATATAGGCGTGGAACGCCGCCTTGTGCTCTCCTTGAGCCGGATCGCGCGGCGCGTCGGCGCCCTGCCCCAGGGGCGGGCGGGAGCGGTCGAGGGCGAGGCGGTCGAGGCGGCGCTTGGCCTCGTCGAGGGCGCCGTCGATGCGGGCGAGCTTTTCCTCCGTCACCACGTCGCCCGAGAGCCGGGTTTCGATCTCGGAAAGGCGCGTGTCGTTGGCCTCCTTGAAGGCCTCGAAGGCGCGGGCGAAATCCTCGAACGCCGAGGCGACGTCGTCGGACGCGGACTTGGTTTCAACAACAGGGATCATGTCAATCAATCGGTTTGAAAGGCTGAAAAGAAAAAGGCCCGCCGGAGGGCGGGCCCGTGTTTCCCTAAGGGGCTGGCTCATCACGCTCTCACCTCATCCTGAGGAGCAGCGCAGCTGCGTCTCGAAGGAGGGTCTAGCGGTCTCTGGAGGCGCCCTCGTCCTTCGAGACGGCCTGACGGCCTCCTCAGGATGAGGGCTCAGGGACCGGGCACGACGATGAGCCTCGCTCTGCAGAGAACTTGTTAGCGGCGGCGGGTCGTGCGGCGCGCTGGACGCGTATTGGCCTGCACCGTGTCGGCCACGGCCGGACCGGTCGCAGCACCGATCGCGCCGCCCGCCACGGCGCCGACGGGTCCTGCGACCGCGCCCACGCCCGCGCCGACGGCGGCGCCGCCGATCCGCTCTTCCGTGGTCGTGCAGGCGGCTGCCGCGAGACCGAGGAGCGCGACGAAAGCAAGCTTCTTCATGGAAACCTCCCGAGACAAGCGGAGACAGACACCTTCCTCCAAGAAAAGGGCCCGCAGCTTCCGCATCCGTGCGGGCTCTCGGGTAACGCGTTCCCACGGACAAGGTTCAGGACAATAGTCGGACGGCCGCCCGGCGGATGCTGGCGGCGAGGTTCGGCGCGGCCTGCTTCACGGTCTCGACGCGTGCGCCGGGCAGCATCGGGAAGGTGACGACGGAGATCTCCCACAGGTCGAGCTTCTCCAGCCGGCGCAGGCCGGTCGGCCGCTCCGCCCGCGCGCGCTCGACGCGAAAGCCGATGGACAGCCCGTCCACCGCGCCGTCGCGCATGAGGGCGTGGATGTCGCGGGCGCGCTCCACCGCCAGGTTGAGCCGGCCGCGCACGCGCAGGCCCCGGCGGTCCTCGGCGATGGAGAGCCAGCGCCCGATGGGCTGCGCCGGGTCGTGCTGCCACAGGAGCCGCACCTGCGCCGCGCCCCGCGCCTTCAGGCTGTCGCGGAAGGCGCCCGGCATCACCACGTCCTTGCCGAGATCGGCCTCGCCGAACAGGCTGGCATAGCCTTCGAACACGCCGTCCGCATCCACGGCGCTCGGCGCCTCGGCGAGAAACTTGCGCTCGCCGACGAGGGGAGCCGCAGGCTTCATGGCCGGGCCTTGCGCCCGGATCGGGGCGGCTTGGCATCGAGCTTCTCGAGCTGGCGCACGAAATCGCGGAACACGGTCTGGGCACGGCCCTGGCCGTCCCGCGCAGCCTTGGGCTTGCGCGGCGCGCGGGAGAGAAGGCGGGTCATGGAGGATCTCCGGAATGGCGGCGGTTGAACAGGGACAGCTCGCGCACGAACGCATCGAACCGGCGGTTCGCCGCGAACAGGTCGCGCAGGGTCATGGCGAGCAGGGCGGAGGCCCCGCTGGCCCAGACGAACAGGGCCAGATGGGCAAGATCCCCGCGCCGGATGACGGCCTCGGTGATCTGGTCGAGTGTGTTCATGATTTGTTCTCGCAAAGAACTCCGTCGAGAGGGATTCTGGAAGTCCCGGGAGGGCTTGGATGTCATTCCCGGCCGGAGCGATGTCGGCCCGGTCGGAGCGCAGCGACGATCCGGGGTCGAGTTCAGGATCAAGCGAGGTTTCCCCTTCCCGTTGTGAGGAGAGATTGAGAGTGGGGGTCGGGTCTGTGGAGCGCGGCGCTCACCCACATTCGGACGTCATCACCGGCCTTGTGCCGGTGATCCCGACCCGAGAAGCGGGGCGTCTCGCAGCATGGGATGGCTGGCACAAGGCCGGCCATGACGGGAAAGTTTCACCCAGTCATTCCACCCTCACGCCTGACCCTCCTCGTGCTCACGTCCGAAACATCCGGTTTGAGCACGGGGGATGTCCGGATCGGGAACGCCCGACTGGGGACTGGAGAGGTGAAGACAGCGCCACACTTGTCTTGCGATCCCGGGTTCTGCTCCGCAGCCCCGGGATGATACCCTTCTCGTCATGGCCGGGCTTGTCCCGGCCATCCCGATCGGAAAAGCGACGCGTTTCATCGCAGCGAGATCACCGGCACAAGGCCGGTGATGACGGGGGAGTGTCGCATCATGGTGCGATCATCTCACCTCCGCCTCCCCTTCCCCGCCGTCGCACGCCCGTAGCCGATCGCCTCGCGCTTCTCGTCGTCGCTCAGGAACGAAGCCGCCGACACGCGCCGCCAGAGGCTTTCGCGCTCGTCGGCGAGCGCCTCGATGGCGTCGAGGTCGGGTTCGAGGGCGAGCGCCTCGCGCCAGGCGGGCGCGAGCCAATGCGCGAGCGCTTCCGCCGTGCGCTTGACCAGCGGGATCACCGTCTGGCGGTAGAAGGCGCGGTTGGCCTCGGCGTAGTTGGCATGCGTGCTGTCGCCGGGCAGGCCCAGCAGCAGCGGCGGCACGCCGAAGGCGAGCGCGATCTCCCGCGCGGCGGCGGCCTTGGCTTCCACGAAGTCCATGTCCTTCGGCGAGAGCGAGAGCGGCTTCCAGTCGAGGCCGCCCTCGAGCAGCAGCGGGCGGCCCGCATTGCCGGCGCCCTGGTAGTTCGCCTCCAGCTCGCCCTTGAGCCGCTCGAACTGCGCATCGGTGAGCGTGGCGCCGCCGACCACGAGCGCGCCGGAGGGGCGTGCCGCGTTGTCGAGCAGCGCCTTGTTCCACGCGCCCGCCGCGTTGTGGATATCGAGCGCCGTGGCGGCGGCCTCCATCGGCGACAATCCGTAATGATCGTCCGCCGGATGGAAGAGCGTGAGGTGCAGGATCGGCGGCATCGCCTCGTCCTCGCGGATCGCGAAGCGCACGGCCTGCGTGCCGACCGCATATTCGTAGGCCGCGGGCCAGCCGTCGGCGTCGGGCACCACGCGCATCCGGTCGGGGCGCAGCGCGTGAAGCTCCTGCGGCACGCCGTCGAGGGACACGGCCTCCACATAGGCGTTGCCCGAGACCATGAGGTGCCCGTAGAGGCTCTCGAGGAAGCGCTGCCCGCCCTCCCGCGCATTGGGCCGCGCGAGCAGCGCCAGCAGCGGATGCGCGGCGATCTCCCGTCCCTCGCTCTTGAGCGCGAGCGGCAGCGAGGCCGCCGCCTCGCTCACCAGCCGCACGGCCCGGTGCACGATGGCGTTCTTCTGGAAACCCTCGCGGGCGAGCGCCGCATAATCGCGCGGCGTCCACACGGCTCGTCCGGCCACGTAGAGCGCGATGGCGCCCTGCACGCGCGAGGCCTTGGCCTCGGGCGGAGCCTGCAGCCAGCGGGTCAATCGGTTCAGCATGAAAAGCTCCTCGTTGCCAGGGTGTCCCCAGCCGGAGACGGCGCCGTCATCGGAGGGGATGGGGATGCGCAGCGCCGAGACCTCCGTGCTAACCCTCGATTCAGCATGCCGGCAAATTCCGCAGGCCGTGAGCAAAATGGGTGCAGTTTCGCAGGTTTCGTCATTGGCCGGTCACATGTCTCAAGGTAATTTCAAGATGTTGCGGGGGGCACCCGGCGACATTCACGCGCCAGCCAGGTTGGCCTCGCCTCCTGGCTGGCGCGACCATCGGTTTTCTTCAGACTCTGCCGCCCGTCCTCTGGGACGGCACGAGGCCATGGCAGGGCGGATCGGCACGGATGAACTGCCATCCGCCCTGGCCTGCAGCCGGAGCGCAATGCCTCCTTCGCGCCGGCCTAGCTCGAAAGACTCACCCCTTCAGGAGGCTTGAGGAATGCGGGGAACAGCTTAGCTTAAGACGCGTGACCCCATCTTTTGCCCCTACGGGAGTCACGGCGCCCTGGCCGGAGCCGTGCGTGAACACAGACCTTCGGCTGGGGCGTTCTTTTTTCAAAGCACCCGCACCCGCGGCTCGTGCCGCTCGCGCAGCATCAGCTCGGAGAGCGCCCAGACGAGGGCATCCAGGCGGTCGGGCGAGCGGCCCGAAGTGAGGCCGCCGGGGCCGAAATCGCACAGCTCGTCCTCCAGCTCCGGCAGCGCGCCCACATGGCGCACGCGGTTCTGCGCATAGAGCACGGAGACCGGCTCGGCGCGCAGGTACTTGCCCCGGGTGGCGCGCACGCCCACCACCGGAACCGTGGAATCGACTTCGCGGATCACGCCCATGGCCATCTCGCCGCCCTGGTTGGTCTCGACCACGAGCGCGTCCGCCTGCAGACGGCGGTAGAGCGCCACGGCCTTCGCGGCCCATTCGGGCGGCTTCAGGCCCGACGCCGTCGCATCCTCCAGCACATAGGCCGTGCCGCCCTCGTCCACGCCCGCCGCCACGATCCCGCAGGCATCGGCGCGCTTCGACGAAGACGCAGGCGGATCGACCGCCACGACGATGCGCTGAAGCGGCGGCGCGTCGTCGATCCGGTTCATCTCGATCGCGTCCCGGGTCCACAGGGCATCGGGGCGGTCCTCGACGATGTCGCCGTCGAGCTCCTGCCGCCCGAGGCGCGTGCCCGCATAGCGGCGCACCACCGCATCGAGAAAGGCCGGCGCGAGGTTCTCCGCATTCTCAGCAGTCCGCACCCGCGACACCGCCACCGAAGGGTCGGCGAGGAAGCGTTTCAGGATCGGGATCGGCCGCGGCGTGGTCGTCACCATCTGGCGCGGATGCGCGCCGAGGCGAAGGCCGAACTGCAGCATGTCCCAGGTTTCCTCCACGTGCCGCCACTTGGCGAGCTCGTCCGCCCAGGCGGCCTCGAATTGGGGCCCTCGCAGGGAGTCCGGGTCCTCCGCCGAGAACACGTGCGCCACCGCGCCGTTCGCCCATTCGAGCTTGCGCAGGGACGGCGACCAGGCGGGGCGCTCGTGGCGCTCGTGCACGGCGAGGATGCCGGAAGGCCCCTCCACCATCACGTTGCGCGCATCGGAAAAAGTCTCGCCGACGAGCGCAATGCGGCGCACGGCACCGTCGGCGACATCGGGCTCGCCGAGCGCGAGGCCGCGCACCCATTCGGCGCCCGCGCGGGTCTTGCCCGCGCCGCGTCCGCCGAGGATGAGCCAGATCGTCCAGGGGTCATGTTGCCGGGCCAAGCCCGGAAGCCGCTGCTCGGGCCGGCAGCGCAGGGGCCAGAAGCGCAGCACGCGCTCGAAATCGGCCTCACACCAGGAGGCCGTCGCCTCCGCGAGCCTCCTCCTCCGCGATAACCCGGTCAAGGTGGCGAGAAAGCTCCTCGCGCAGCTCGTGGAGGCTGCGCCGGGGTCTGTTGTCATGAGGCTCGCTGTCATCGAGCGGTGAACTTTCCTGTTCCACAAGCGCCCGTGCGGCTGCCAGCGTCTTGGCATAGGACGCGAGCCTGCGGGCGGTCTTGTCATGATCGTTGGCGCGGCCGGTGCGCTGCTCGTCCATGAGCGTGGCGATCTGCGCCCGCGTGGCCTGCGCCAGGGCGCGGGCGGCATCGTGGACGGAGGCGGCGGCGGCCTTCGCAAGACCGGCAACACCGCCCTCGTCCTTCGCCGCTTTGCTCAGGGCGTTCTCGTTCAGGGCGACCTGGCGCTGCGGCCAGCCCCAGCGCTTGCGCATCCGCACGAAGGTGCCCGCACTGACTCCGAGAAAAGCCCGGATTTCGGGCAGGTGCTTGTCCGGCTGGCGGGCATAGATCTCCCAGGCCTGCCGCTTCCGCTCGTCGTCGATCTCGATTCTCTGAGGCATGACCAAAGCCAACAAAAAACCGCCCAGGCGGGGGCTCTGGGCGGCGGAGGTTTTGGCGAAGGAGCGAATGGGCGGGGGTTCCTCATTCACACTTCGTCAGTGTTCACGTTTTGTACTCTAAGAGCGGTGCGGTGTCAAGATGGATTCTGAACGTCGGTCGCTGCAGAGGGCGGCACACGCCCTGCTACGTTTTAACATATCTAAAAGCCAGTCCTGACAGTGTATACGAGGTGCTCAACGCCGGTGACACAGGCCGAAACTCTCAACCGGAAGCCTGGGCCGGCAGCAAAATGGGGGCGAGGATGTTGGCGAAAGTCTTTCGGTTCGGGGCCGAGCAGCGGGTGAACACCCATACCGACGGTGTTCAGGATGCTTCGAGCATCACGATGCTCAGCAACAACAACTGGATCGTGACCTGGACGTCCGAGAACCAGGATGGCGACGGCTACGGCATCTACCAGCAGCAATACTACGCCGACGGCACGCCGATCGGCGGTGAGCAGCGGGTCAACACGACGACGGCAGGCAGCCAAGCCGACCCGAGCGTTACCGCACTGGTCGATGGCGGTTGGATCGTGACATGGACGTCCTACAGCCCGGACGGGTCCGAGGCCGAGATCTACCAGCAGCGATACAGGGCCGATGGAACGGCGCGTGACGGCGAGGTGAGGGTCAACACCTTCACGGCGGATCAGCAGGCCGAGCCGACGGTGACGGCCCTCCCCTTCGGGGGCTGGGTCGTGACCTGGACATCCAGAGATCAGGACGGCTCCGGCTGGGGGATCTACCAGCAGCGCTACGATTCCAATGGAAATCCTCTCCTCACGACGGACGAGAGGGTCAACACCACACTCCAATCCGATCAATCCAGTCCGAGCATCACGACGCTCGCCGATGGCGGCTGGGTCGTGACATGGACCTCCTCGAATGGCTCGACCACCGACATCTTTCAGCAGCGTTACAATGCCGGAGGAGGCCGCGTTGGAGGCGAGCAGATCGTCAATACCTACGCGGCAGGCGACCAGTCTCTCCCCGAAGTGGTCGCTCTCACCGATGGCGGCTGGGTCGTGACATGGACCTCCTCGGAGCAGGACGGATCCGAGTATGGCGTTTACCAGCAGCGCTATAACGCCAATGGATCTCCGAGAGGCGGTGAACAGAAGGTCAATACGACCACCGTTGCCTCCCAGGAAAAATCCAGCATCGCGGCGATGCCGGACGGCGGCTGGGTCGTCACTTGGACTTCGGGTGACCAAGATGGTTCCGGTTCGGGCATCTATCAGCAGCGATACGACAGCAACGGCATGCCTGTGGGCGGCGAGCAACGGGTCAACACCACCACGCAGTCCGATCAATACGGCTCGAACGTCACCTCGGGAGTGGATGGCAGTTGGATCGTGACATGGACCTCCGAGAACCAGGACGGTTCGGGCGCTGGCGTCTATCAGCGCGTCTACAGCTACACCACGGCTTTCGGCGAGGGTCAGGAGTACAGCATCGGCTCGGCGGCCAACGAAACCTTCTATGTCGTGAACGGCGGCCTTGAAACCGGCGACAGCCTGGAAGCCGGCGGCGGCATCGACACCCTCCGGATGCTCGAGGGCGGCACGTTCGATCTCACGGCGCCGGACGTCCTGACGGGGATCGAGATCATCCAGGGCTCCAGCGGAAACGACGTCATCGAGGCCAATGAATCCACGCTGGCGGGGGTCATCGCGATTCGAGGCGGCGCCGGGATCGACGAGCTGCGCCTGCAATCGGGCAGCTACGACTTCTCGGCACTGACGCTCTCCGGCATCGAGGCCATCACGGTTTCGGACGCGGGCCCCACCTCCCTCGTCTTCGACGACAAGGCAACGGCGCTCCTGACGCGGGCTGCCGCGCAGAACATCACGCTCGTTCTCGTCGAGGACGTCTTCACCCTGGCCGAACGCCAGAAGCTCTACGATCAGGGGTTTCGCGAGGTCACCGATGTTGTCGGCACCCACGTCCTGCAACGGCCTGACGCATCCCTGGCCAGGAACTCGGTGCAGGAGAACGCCGGCACGGGCACGGTCGTCGGCGATTTCTCGGTGGTGGACCCGAACATCGAGGACGGCTTTACCCTGGACCTCGTCGACAGTGCCGGCGGCCGCTTTGCCATCTCGGGCAACCGGCTGGTCGTGGCGAACGGCGCCCCGATCGACCATGAGGCGGCGACCTCCCATACCGTGGTGGTGCGGATCACCGACCAAGGCGGCCTCGCCGTCGACAAGGCCTTCACCGTCAGCGTGAGCAACATCCCTGTCGAGACGCTCATGGGCAGCGCCGGCGCCGACCGGCTCACCGGCGGCACGAGCAAGGATGTGCTCTATGGGGGCCTCGGCAAGGACACGCTTACGGGCGGTGCGGGCGAGGACGCGTTCGTGTTCGACACCAAGCCGAACGCCCGCAGCAACCGGGATACGATCAGCGACTTCTCCGTGAAGGACGATGCGATCTGGCTCGACAACGCCGTGTTCGCCAAGCTCGGCAAGGCGGGCTCGGTGGACAAGCCCGCAGCCCTGAAGAGCAGCCTCTTTGCCACCGGCTCCAAGGCCAAGGACAAGGACGACCACCTCATCTACGACAAGGCCAAGGGCGTGCTGCTCTACGACGCGGACGGCTCCGGCAAGGGCAAGGCGGTGGAGATCGCCACCCTCTCCAAGGGACTGGCGCTCAAAGCGTCGGACTTCTTCGTCATCTGACGCCTTCACAGGGCGATGTCGACCGCGATCATCTCGTGGTCCGATATCGCCCTGCCCGCCTCGTCCACCGCCGCGATCACCTGCGGATTGGCCGCCTCGAGGCCGCGCACCACGAGCCAGTCGAGCTTGCCGAAGGGCGGCTCGTGCTTGTTCGTGGGGCCGGGCGTCTGGGTCGGCAGGGCGAGGTTGGCGCAGGCCCATGCGAAGCCGGCCTCCCGCAGATCGGCGAAGAGCGGCTCGAACCGTTCGGGCTCCTGCAGCAGGAGATGGCGCTCGTCCTCCCCGCGCGGCAGGGCTTTGGTATTGAAGTCGCCGCCGATCACGCAGGCCTCGCCGGGCGCGAACGCCTCCAGCCCCGCGAGCAGGGCGCGGATCTGCGCCCGGCGGTCGGCCGGATCGGTCTTGCTCTCGAGATGGGTGCTCACGACCCACAGGGGCTTCGGGGCGCCGGCCAGGCGGGCCGCGAGCGCCATGCGCCCGCCGATCCGCCGCTGCACGCCGCCCATGCCCCGAAACCACAGGCCGTTCTCCTCCAGGGGGATCAGGTGCGGCCGCTCCAGGGCATGGGCGCTGACGATCGCGTTGCCGTGGAAGCCGAGGGCGTTGCGGCGGCCGGCGCAGCGCCCGATCTCGTCCCGGCTCCCGAGATCGAGTTCCACGAACTCGACGCCGTAGAGATAGCCCTCCCCCGTCCCGGCGGTGAGATCGCGCAGGTTGTGGGTGTTGCCGGAGCGCGCCATGCCGAGGTCCACCTCGCTCAGCAGGGTCACGGCGGCGCCCGCCTGGCGCATGAGGCGCCGCGCCGCCGGGCGGTCCTTCAGGCGCTCGGCGTTGAAGGCCGCCACCCGCAGCCTGCCCGTCCAGGGCAGCGGCCGGAATGGCGCCGCCTGCTCGATCTCGCGCAGGGCCGCAAGGCGGGCCAGGAAGCGCCCATGGGCCTCCTCCCCCCGGGCCGCAGCCGCGCGGGCCTCGTCCAGGAGCGAGGGATCGGGGCGGGTCAGCGACCTCACCGCCTCCGTGCTTCGAGCGCGCATGAGCCGGGCCGTCGCGAATCTTTCCTCATCCCGCTGAAATATGGTGCGAAACCTCTTGCGGGGAACGAAAGATTCGGGAATCAATCCGCCACGGTCTAGGAACTTATTTACGCCTTGGCCGTTATGCAGCCGCACAAGATAAGCCAGGGGAAGGGCCCATGATGTTCTGGGCTGTCATCGTCGCGCTCGTAACGGGCGCCTTCGTGTATGTCGGCGATCTCTCCTCCGCGTTGGTCAGCGTGGCCGAGATCGGCGGGGTGATCTGTCTCTTCACTCTCATCTGCGCTGCGGAAGTCTTCAGCATTCCCAAGAACCAGGCCATCGACGGCAGCCGCGCCCAGGCCGAGTCCTGATCGGCTCCCCCGCCCTGCGCCATGGCCCTCGCCGCGCCGGCTGCCGCCGGTCGGCGGGGCAGCCGTCGATGGGGATGACCGCGGCATTGTTGACCTTGCGAAATATTGATACATTCCATCCGTTCGCCATGGCGCCGATGTAGAGATCATGAGAGTTCCCAGCCCGGCTGCGGCCGTCCCTGCCGACCTGGAGCACCTCACCAGCAATCTGGTGGCTGCGGTGTCCGACAGCCCGCGCGGGGTCCTGGAGAACGCCCTGCAGGAGGCGCTGGCCCAGACGGTCGAGGCGAAGGTGAACGCCCAGATCGCGGTGCTGCTGGAGGGGATCGGGGACGCCTTCTACTCCCTCGACGGCCAATGGCGCTTCACCTACATCAACCGCGCCGCAGAAACCTATTTCGGCGTTCCCCGCCAGGCCATGCTCCACCGGATGATCTGGGACGTGTTCCCCGAATCGGAGGGCACGGAGCTGCGCCGGCGCTACGAGGCGGTGTTCGAAACCGGCGCTCCGGCCTCCTTCGAATCGGAGGCCGTCGGGCGCCAGGGGCGCTTTCTCGAATTCCATGTCTTCCCGTATAACGGCGGCATCGGCGTCAGCTTCCGCGACTGGACCGAGCGCCGGCTCGCCGAGGAGGAGCTGCGGGCGAGCGAAGCGCGGCTCAGCGCGCTGGCCAACAACGCCCCGGCCTGCATGTTCTACCAGACCTCCCATTCGCCGTCCTACGACGAGCGGAAGGTGCTCTACATCTCGAAGACCTGCGAGAGACTGACGGGCGTCCCTCCCGAGGAGGCGCAGGCCAACCCGAACCTGCTCTACAGCCTCGTGCTGCCGCACCATCGCCAGCGCATGCTCGACCGGCGCCTGGAGAGCCTGCGCACCCTGACGGAATGCGTCGAGGAGTTCGAGATCCGGCATGCCAAGACCGGGGAGATCCGCTGGCACCGCATCATCGCCACCCCGCGGCGGCTGGAAAACGGCGGTATCATCTGGGACGGCATCCAGATCGACGTCACCGAGCACAAGCGGGCCGAGGAGCGCCTGCGGCTCCTGATCAACGAGCTGAACCACCGGGTGAAGAACACGCTGGCGACCGTGCAGTCCCTGGCGGCGCAGAGCTTCCGCGGCCTGCGCAGCCGCAACCTCCAGGACCTGCCGGCGGCCTATGCCTCCTTCGAGGCCCGCCTCTTCGCGCTGGCCCGGGGCCACGACATCCTCACCCGGGAGAACTGGCAGGGCGCGGGCCTCGGCGAGATCGTGACGGAGGCCTTCGCGGCTTACCGGGACCCCTCCGAGGAAAGCTGCCGGATCAGCATCGACGGACCCGATCTGCGCGTATCGCCCGCCATGGCGCTCAGCCTCTCCATGGCCCTGCACGAATTGTGCACCAACGCGGCCAAGTACGGCGCCCTGGGCGTCCCCGAGGGCCGGGTGCAGGTCTCCTGGTCGACCCTGCGGGCCTCGTCGGGCGCGCGGCTGGTCATGCGCTGGGAGGAGCACGGCGGGCCGCCCGTCACCCCGCCCGCGCGCAAGGGCTTCGGCTCGCGGCTGATCCAGGACGGCCTGGCGCGGGAGCTCAACGGCGACGTGCGGCTCATCTACGAGCCGACGGGGGTGGTCTGCACCATCGACGTGCCTCTTTCTTGAGCAGGCCCGAACGCATCTTCAAGAGGCGCATAGATCATTAGTCGATACCGGCCCCAGGCTGCTTGCGAAGGGAGCGGTATTTGGTGTCAATAGGGCGCAAGTGACGAAGTCACGGTCCCAGAGGGAGGAGTTTGTCTAATGAAACGTCGTCAATTTTTGCAGGCCGCAACGGTCGGCGCCGCCTCGACGGCGGTGGCCGCTCCGGCCATCGCCCAGTCGATGCCGGAGGTGAAGTGGCGCCTGCAGTCCGGCTTCCCGAAGTCGCTCGATACCATCTACGGCGGCGCCGAGGTGATCGCGAAGTTCGTCTCGGAGGCCACGGACGGCAAGTTCCAGATCCAGCCCTTCGCGGCCGGTGAAATCGTGGGCACGCCCCAGATCGCCGACGCGGTCGGCGGCGGCACCATCGAGATGGGCCACACCTGCTCCTACTACTACTTCGGCAAGGATCCGACCTTCGCCATCGGCACCGCCCTGCCCTTCGGCCTCAACGCCCGCCAGCAGAACGCCTGGCTCTACCATGGCGGCGGCAACGACCTGCTGAACGAGTTCTACGCCAAGCACAACCTGTACGGCATGCCTGCCGGCAACACCGGCGTGCAGATGGGCGGCTGGTTCCGCAAGGAGATCAAGACGCTGCAGGACCTGCAGGGCGTCAAGATGCGCATCGCAGGCCTCGCCGGCCAGATCATGCAGAAGCTCGGCGTCGTGCCGCAGCAGATCCCCGGCGGCGACATCTACCCGGCTCTCGAGCGCGGCACCATCGACGCGGCCGAGTGGGTCGGCCCCTACGACGACGAGAAGCTCGGCTTCTCGAAAGTCGCCCCGTACTACTACTATCCGGGCTTCTGGGAAGGCGGTCCCTCGATCCACCTGTTCGTGAACCAGGCAAAGTGGCGTGAATTGCCCAAGGCGTATCAGGCCATCCTGACCACGGCCGCGAGCTATGCCAACAACGACATGCTGGCCAAGTACGACGCCCGCAACCCGGCGGCTCTGCGCCGCCTGATCGGCGCCGGCTCGCAGCTGCGTCCGTTCTCGCAGGAGATCCTCGAAGCCGCCTTCAAGGCCGCCAACGAGGTCTATGACGAGGTCTCGGGCAAGAACCCCGATTTCAAGAAGATCTACGAGAGTGTCCGCGGCTTCCGCAACGAGGAATACCTCTGGTTCCAAGTGGCCGAGTACGCTTACGACACCTTCATGATCCGCGCTCGCGCGCGCGGCTAAGCCTCGCATCATCGCACGCGAAAAGGGCGACCGTCGGTCGCCCTTTTTTGTTGCCGGCAGCATTCCCAGATAAGCTCCTTCCCGCAGGGCCCCTGCCGCTGCTCAATCCATTGCCGCCCGGCGGCAGCTTCACGATCGTCGAGGCATCATGCGCTGGACGCTGCGCATCAGCTTTCTCCTTCTCCTGGCCCTGGCCATCTTCGTGGTCTCGCCCTTCGTGGCGCTCTACGACCTCTCCAAGGCCGTCGAGGCCAAGGACGCCGGGCGGATCGCGGAGCGGGTGAACTTCAACGCTCTTCGCGTCTCCCTCGCGCGCCAGATTCTCGGCGACTACCTGAGGACCCAGGACCTGGGCGGCCTCGACCCGGAGGTGGCCGCCCGGGCCGGCACGGTGGCCTTGAACCCGGTCCTGGAGGAGCTCGTCACGCCCCAGGCCGTGATCGACCTCCTGGAGGACGGGGAGCTGCGGGAAGCCTCCTCCGGCGGCAGCGCCATCGGCTTTCGTCCCTCCTCGCTCGGGACCGCCTGGCGAACCTTCATCGCCTCCGAGTCGCAGGGTTTCCGCTCCATCAGCATTCCGCTCCCCGTCGACGAGCCCAGGGACCGGCAGTTCAGGATCACCCTGCGCCTGAGCGGCACCACCTGGCGTCTGACCGGCATCGAGCTTCCCGAGCCGCTTCGGAAAGAATTGGCCAGGCGCGCTGCGGCGGCGGGGAAGTAGAGCGCAGCAGAGCCCGGCTCTTCGAGGAACCTGGGCCATTGAAAGTGCGTTCCTCATCACGAGAAGATCTGATGAAGGAACGAGTTATGCGTAAGTTTGCTTTCATTCTGCCGGCTGCGGCTCTTTTCATGACGCCTCATCTTGCCCTGGCCCAGGAAGGGACTGCGGCGGGCGTGGCGACCGGAGCCGTCACGGGCGCCATCGTCGGCGGACCTGTGGGGGCGGCGATCGGCGCCGGGGTCGGCGGCATTGCGGGAGGCATTGCGGAACAGAACGCCAAGGCGCAGGCGGCTCCCGAGGTCGTCGTGGTGCCGGATCCGGCCGCCACGGGCTCCATCCGCCAGCGCACCTGCAGCGTCGACACTCAGGGCAACCAGGCCTGCACGGAGGTCGTCCGCTGAGCGGGGTTTCCCGTCGAAGCATCAAAAAACCCGCCTGCAGCCTTCAGGCGGGTTTTTTGATGCCCCGGCAGGACGCGTCCGCCCATCCTGCGGCCGGAGGCGGCCATGGGTTCCGCGCCTGCCTAATGGATGAACAGCCAGCCGACCGCCGCAAGCGGGAATACTGTCCCAAGAATAAAACAAATGACATTGGACGTCATTTTCACTTCCTCCATATTGCGTCAATCGCCAAAATTAAATTCCGTTCCGCGGAAATTATGCCCTGAACACAGGCGAATACTGTCAAGTTATTGTGGCTTAGCCTGAAAGAGCTTGGCAGGGGCAGGAGTCTCGCGCCTGAGGGAACCAAGCTTCGCCGTTCCGATTGTTCATCCGACACAGCGAGGCGATGCGATGAACGATCAGGAGCGATCCATCCGGGGTTTCATGGGGGATGCGGAGTTCGTCCGGAAAATCCTCATCGTGATCGGCCTGATCGTTCTGGCCCTCATGCTGTGGAAGCTGTCCGACGTCCTGCTGCTGGCCTTCGGCGCCGTGCTCGTCGCCATCATCCTCAATGCCTCGGCCGATGCGCTCGTGCGCTATCTGCGGGTGCCGGAGCGATGGAGCCTGATGATCGCCGGGCTGGTCATCTTCGTCGCCTTCGTCGCGCTCGGCATCCTGTTCGGCACGCAGGTGCGCACCCAGTTCTCGAACGTGGTCGAGCGCCTTCCCTTCGCGGTCGACAACTTCGCCAAGAACCTCGGTCTCGGCGCGGTGAGCGACGACATCTCCGAGATGATGACCAATGCGCCGGCCGGCGGGCTGGCGGCACGGCTTGCCGGCATCGGCGGGGCCATCCTCAACGGCCTCGGCAACTTCCTTCTGGTGGTGATCGCGGGCGTCTACATCGCGGCGGACCCGCGCCTTTACGCCCGGGGCCTCGTCAAGCTTTTTCCCAAGCGGCACCATGAGCGGGTGGAGGAGTCCCTCGACGCATCGGGCCAGGTGCTCCGGCTCTGGCTCGTCTCGCAGCTGATCGCCATGGCCTGCGTGGCGGTTCTGTCCACCACGGCCTACTGGCTGATCGGCCTCCCCTCCCCGATCGGGCTCGGGCTGATCGCCGGCATCATGGACTTCATCCCCTTCCTCGGCCCGATCCTGGGAGCGCTGCCCGCAGTCCTGATCGCCTTCACCGTCAGCGGCGACGCCGCCCTGTGGACGGTTCTGGCCGTGCTGGCGATCCAGCAGATCGAGGGCAACGTGATCCAGCCCCTCGTGGCGCGCAGCGTCATCAGCATCCCGCCGGCCATGGCGCTCTTCGCCATCCTGGTCGGCAGCATCCTGTTCGGCACCCTGGGCCTGATCTTCGGCTTCCCTCTCGCCATCGTCGCCTATGTGCTCGTGAAGAAGCTCTACGTGCGCGAGACCCTCGGGGAGAAGACGGAGGTGCCGGGCGAGGCCGAAAGCGACAAGCCGAAGGCCGCGGGTCCCTGAGGCCCCAATTCAGGCTTTGCCGCGAGCGTGCACCGGGCTTGGCGGCCGATGCCTCCTGGAACCCTCAATCGGGTTGCTCATTTAACCGCTGTGCCTTTCCGGCCATCGGATCGGCGCCGTGCTGAAACCCCGGAATGCCTGAGACGCCGCGTTCTGCTTAGGAGGATCGTCATGTCGGATATCGCCATCAAAAGCCCCCTGCAATATCTCGACAAGGCGACAACGGCCCTTCGGGAACTCGGGATCATCCCTCCCGCGGCCATGGACGCGCCCATCAACGGGCTCCTGGAGAAGATCTCGGACCTCGACCAGGACCGCATCACGATCATCGCCCGTACGCTCGGCCAGACCAGCGTGTTCAACGAGGTGGTGCGCGAGCAGACGCAGGCGATGGAGATCGGCGAGCGCTACCGCGAGATCACCGAGGCCTTCAACTCCATCCGCGACGATACGAAGAAAATGGTCGATCAGCTGGAGGACCAGACGATCGACTTCTTCGAGCGCATCAACAATGTGTGGATGAAGATCTCCCGCGGCGACGTCGCCGACCGCTTCGACAGGATCAAGGAAATCTATCTCGACGTGACCCGCTCGACCAGGGACCAGATCGAGCGCGAGCAGATCATCCTCGATGCCTATCGCGACTTCCGCGGCGCGCTCAAGCATGCCGAGGTCATGGCGCTGGAGGTGCTCCGGACCGCCGAGAAGAAGCTTGAAGCGGCCAAGGCGGATCTGCAGCGGGCCTCCGATGCGGTGGTGAACTTCAAGGGCACGGAAGTGTCGGATCGCGCAAGGCTCGAGCTCACCCGCGACGAGCAGCTGCGGCGCACGCAGGACGAGGAGAAGCGCTACCAGATCGCCAAGGATCTCTCCGACAACCTGACGGTGAGCTACAACACGTCGGAGGTCATCATGGCGCGCCTGATGCAGATGACGAACGCCAAGGAACGCGTCTATGCCCAGGCCGTCACCTTCTTCTCCACCAACGACTCCGTCTTCACTGCGCTCAAGGCTTCGTTCACCGGCATGTTCGGCCTGAACGAATCCACGCAGACCCTGAACGAGATGAAGGAAGGCGTCTCGCGCAGCCTGGAGGTGCTCGCCGAGATCGGCGACCAGGTCGGCGAAGCCGCCGTGAGGGCGGGCTACGGCCCGACCATCCGGGCCGACGCGGTCAAGAAGCTCGTGGATTCGGTGATCACGTTCCAGGAGCGCTCGCAGGAGATCATCGGCGAGATGCGCCGCCTCGCGACGCAGAACTCCGCCGAGATCCGCGACGCGGTGGAAGACGGCAAGCGGCGCATCGCGCGCCTCGTGGCGGAAGGACAGGCGCTGCCGGCCAATGGCTGAGATGGCTGCCACAGCGCCCGCGAGCCCTCCCGACCAGCCGTCCCGGAACCTCGACGAGGTGATGCTCGCGATGGACGTGGTGGACACGCTCCGCCACCAGGAGAATCTCGTCAGCCGCGAGCTCAGCGAAGGGGACCGCGACGCCCAGCTGCTGCAGCGCCTGCGCGAGATCTACCGCGGCCAGGGGATCGAGGTTCCGGACCGGATCCTGCAGGAGGGCGTGCAGGCCCTGAAAGAACAGCGCTTCGTCTACACGCCGCCGGGCCCCAGCTTCGCCCGCACGGTGGCGCGGGCCTGGGTGAATCGCGGGCGGATCGGGCGGCGCCTTCTCGTAATGCTGGCGCTGCTGGCCTTCGGCTGGGGCGCCTACCAGTTCGGCGTGGTCGAGCCCGCCCGTCAGCGGGCGGCCGAGGAGCAGGCCCAGGCCGAGCGGAACCGCATCGAACTGTCCGAGCGGCTGCCGGCGGCCCTGACCCGCGGCCACGAGGACGTGCTGCGGGAGGCGCAGGTGCCGGCGGCGCGGGAGCGGGCCGACCGGCTTCTCGCCGACGGGCAAGCCGCCGTCTCCCGCGGCGACGCCGACGGAGCCCGGCAGGCCCTCAACGACCTGGAGGTCCTGCGCGCGGAGCTGCGGCGCGAATATGTGCTGCGCATCGTCTCCCGCCCAGGCGAGCCCACGGGCGTGTGGCGCGTGCCGGAGCGCAACCCGGCCGGCCGGAACTATTACCTGATCGTGGAGGCGGTCGCCCCCGACGGACGGATCCTCAGCCTGCCGGTCACGAGCGAGGAGGACGGCCGCACCGTGACCGCCTCGAAATGGGGCGTGCGCGTGAGCGAGGCCACGGCCATGCAGGTGCAGAGGGACAAGAGCGACGACGGCATCGTCCAGCGCAACCGCCTGGGCGAGAAGCGCCGGGGCCGGCTCGACGTGGACTATCTGATGCCGGTTCTCGGCGGCGCGATCACACGATGGTAGAGCGATGATTTCGGGACGTCAGGCACTCGCGCAGATCGAGCAGGCCATCGAGAAGGCCCGCCAGCAGGAGGCGCAGTGCGAGCTCGCCTATACCCGGGCCACCGAGGAGGTCGGCCGGCTGCGCATCCAGCGGACGGAGGCCTTCCGCGAGCTGGCGCGGCTGAAGCTCGATGCGATCACGCAGAACAAGGTCGTCGGCGAACTGGATGCCGCGGAACGGCAGGCGTTGAACGTGCTCGCCAGCCGCCAGGAGGCCCTGCGCCAGCTGACCGAGCGCCGCCGCCAGGCCGAGGAACGGGTGAGACAGGCGGAAGGACAGCGGCAGGCCGCCGTGGACGCCCTGGAGCAGGCTCTGGCCGGGGTCGAAGCCCTGCGCCGGGACGTGGAGGCCCGGGTCAGCGCGGATCCCGAGTGGGTCGCGGCCCGCGCCCGGGTGGCCGAGATCACCGGACAGGCCCAGCAGGCGGAGAAGAAGGCCGTGCAGGCCGAAGCCGACCGGGACGAGAAGCGCCGCCCCTACGAGGCCGATCCGCTGTTCATGTACTTATGGAAGCGCAAATTCGGCACGGCCGCCTACCGGGCAGGGCCCTTCGCCCGATCCATGGACCGGCTCGTGGCCCGCGTCGTCGGCTACGACAAGGCACGGGCCAACTACGCCCTCCTCAACGAGATTCCCGAAAGGCTGCGGGAGCACGCCCGCCGCATCATCGATGATCTCAAGGATGTCCGGAGCCGGCTGACCGCCTTTGAGCGCAAGGCGCTGGTGGATGCCGGCATTTCCGCACTGGAGGAAGAAGCCGCCCGGAGCAGGGAGGCGGTCGAGGAGGCCGACCGGAGGCTTGCCGAAGCCCGCTCGGCCCTCGCCGACCTGGACCGCACCCACGACGCCTCGGTGCTGGAAGGGGACGCCCCCCACCGGGAGGCGGTCGCCCTGCTCGCCGCCGCGGACGAGCGCGAGGACCTTCACCGGCTCTACCAGGAAGCCCTGCGCACCCCCGCGCCCCAGGACGAGGAGCTCGTGCGGCGCATCCAGGCCACCGACGCGATGATCGACCGGGCGCTGCGCCAGGCGGTGGACGCCCACCGCCAGCTCAAGGACATCGCCCAGCGGCGGGCGCTGATCGAGCAGGAATGGGAGGAGCTGCGCAGCCAAGGCTACGACACCCCCTACGGCACCTTCGGCAACGAGGCCGCCTTGAGCAACGTGCTCGGCGGCATCCTGACCGGCGCCATCGGCGGCGCGATCCTGGGCCAAGTCCTGCGCGGCGGCTTCCACCACGGCCCCAGCCCCTGGGATTCCGGCTTCGGCGGCGGCATCCCCTTCCCCCAGCCGGGCGGCTTCGGCACCGGCGGATCCTTCGGCGGAGGCGGAGGCTTCAGGACGGGCGGGTCGTTCTGAAGAGGATAGCTTGGCGGCGACAGGCAAAGCTCGGCTATTTTAGAGCTTGCGCAACGTTATTAGGTAATAACAAGAGGATATCAATATTCAATCCAGACTAAACATTGCGCTGAGGCTATCATGTTTCTGACCATCCAATCCGTCTTCAAGCCGCAGGCGACGGACGTCATCAAGCCGATTTCAACCTCGGCCAATGGGGCTTTGACGACGGCAGTTTCGTATAAAGGTCAGTTCAGCGCGAATGGGCGCTATGTCGTTTTCGAAAGCAGCGACAGCAATCTCGTCGCGGCCGACACGAACAACGAGTTCGACGTATTCCGCAAGGATTTGGCGACCGGAGCCATCGTTCGCGTTTCCATTTCGGGTGCAGGTGAGGCCAACAGCGAGTCGCGCAACGCCCAAGTCAGCGCGGATGGGCGCTACGTGGTGTTCGAGAGCTACGCCAGCAATCTTGTCGCAGGCGACACACCCAACACGCTCGACATCTTCCGCAAGGACCTTGTCACTGGCGAGATCGTTCGCGTCTCTGCCGTGGGCGCAACCGCGGCGAACGGCGCATCGGCCAATGCACAGATCAGCGCTGACGGCAACCTGGTGCTCTTCGAGAGCGACGCCAGCAATCTTGTCGGCGACGATACGAACGGCGCACGGGACATCTTCATTAAGAACCTCACCACGGGCGATATTACCCGTCTATCCACGGCAGGCACGAAGGAGATCCCCATCCAAGGGAACGGCTCATCGAGCAGAGGTCAGATCAGTGACGATGGCCGCTATGTCATCTTCGAGAGCATTGCCAGCAATCTCGTTGCCAACGATACGCCCAACACAAGCGACATCTTCCGCAAGGATCTCGTCACAGGAGAGGTCGTGCGGGTCTCGGTCGATGCTGCGGGTGTCAGGTCTCCCAATAAATCCTACTCAAATGGTCAGGTCAGCGCGAACGGGCAGTATGTCGTCTTTCAGGACGGAGCCGACATTTTCCTGAAGGATATCGCGACAGGCGCCCTTAGTCCCCTATCGACGGAGGGAGGCTTAGGCAAGTTTTCCCGCAAGGCCCAGATCAGCACGGATGGCCGTTACATCATCTTCGAAAGCTGGTCCACGTTCGGTACAGACGATGTCGATCAAAGCCTGGACGTTTTCCTGAAGGACATGGCGACTGGGACGATAACCCTGCTTTCCTCCACAACAGACGGGAGCCTAGGGACCGGTATGTACGGGGGAGCCCAGATCAGTGCCGACGGACGCTATGCACTTTTCAACAATGGCGGCGACGATGCAGTCAGCCATGTCAATATTCACCTCGTTGACCTCTTCTACAAGTCACACGCTGCCGCCATTACGGAAGGTCGCTTCATCGAGGTGAAGCTCGGCACCGGCGCTGCATCGAGCGCCACTATCGCCTGGGATGACGGCACCACGAGCACGGTCGTGCCTGTTGCCGGAAGCGCCGCCTTCAGCCACGCCTATGCCTCCACCGGAGCCAAGGCCGCCACGGTCACCCTCACCGAGGGGGCGCTCACCTGGAGCGTGGCGCACACCATCGACATTGCCTCAGGCACCATGGCCCGCAACACGGCTCTGGCCGACACGCTCTCGGGTGGGGCCGGCTCCGACATCCTAACCGGCGACGCCTTCGCCAACATCTTGATCGCGAACGAGGGCAACGACCGGCTGAATGGCGGCACGGGCAACGACTCGTTGGATGGCGGCGTCGGCAACGACGTGTTCAGCGCAGGCGACGGCAACGACCGCCTCGTCGGCGGCCTTGGCCGGGACACGCTCACCGGCAGCACGGGCCGGGACGTGTTCGTGTTCGACGACCGGGAGACGGCTTCCTCGAAGACGAAGGCCGATACCATCACCGACTTCTCGGGACGGCGCGGCGACCGCATCGACCTCAAGCTGGTGGATGCGAATGCGAGGAAGCGGGGCGATCAGAAGTTCTCCTTTATCGGAGACGACGAGGCGTTCACGGCGGCAGGCCAGGTGCGCTACGAGAAGACGAAGGGCACCACCTATGTCTACCTCAACACCGACAGCGACCGGGCGGCCGAGGCCGTGATCAAGCTGAAAGGCGCCATGGACCTCAGCAAGAGCTGGTTCGTGCTCTAGGGAGCCCGCGTCCGGGGCGGCGCTCCGCCCCAGCCCTACTCTGAGGGATCTTCCATCGGCCAGTCAGTGATGCGCTCCAGGAGCTCGGCGATGCTGAAGTTCTCCTCGGGGCCGGCCACCCGGTCGCGGACCGAGATGCCGGCCGCGTGCACCGTCTCCGGGTCGCCGGAGACGAGCGGGTGCCACCAGGGAAGATCGCGCCCCTCCGCCAGCAGGCGGTAGGCGCAGGTCCGTGGCAGCCAGGAGAGGCCCCGCACGGCCTGGGGCGTCAGGCGCACGCAATCGGCCACCTTGGCTTGGCGGTTCGGGTAGTCGCGGCAGCGGCAGGTCTGGTCGTCGAGAAGGGTGCAGCCCACATTGGTGTACATCACCTCGGCCGTATCCTCGTCCTCCAGCTTGACGAGGCAGCAGCGCCCGCAGCCGTCGCACAGGCTCTCCCACTCGTCGAGGCTCATGGCCTCGAGCGTCTTCACGCGCCAGAAGGGCTGCTCCTCCGGTTGGGAGCGGATCAGGGGTGCGACATGGGGCATGGGCGTGCTTTGAGGTCTCTTTGCGGCGGTTTGAGGGAAAGTGCCAAACCGCACCGCCGGCAGCGCTTACCTCGGAAGAGGTAAAACTCTGTGAACCTACAAACAAGGTTCCGAGTTATATATATCAGCCTCGCCACGCTTCGGCGTTGCCGCTAGGGAATTCAACGATCATAAAGAAGGCAGGCCGGTCCCCCGGCCCGCTCCAAAGGACCGCCGTGAGCCAGCAGCCCCCCATCCCCTTCACGACACGGGTCAAGCGTGCCGCGCTTGCATTCGACGCCTGGCTGAACTCGACCCTCTTCCAGGGCGGGCGGGCGCTGGCGGGCGCGTGGGAATGGTATTCGGAGAAGATGAAGTGCCTGCGGTTCCGCGGCGCTCCCCGGGCGATCCTCGACCTGACGAGCGAGGCGGCGACCCTCGGCGCCGCCGGGTCCGTCGTGATGCTGGCCCTCGCCCTGCCCGCCTTCCGGGAGACGGAGGACGACTGGCTGAAGACCCAGGACCTCGCCGTCACCTTCCTCGACCGCTACGGGCAGGAGATCGGCCGCCGCGGCCTCCATCTCGACGATTCCTACAAGCTCGAGGATTTTCCGGATCACATGATCAAGGCGGCCCTCGCGACCGAGGACCGGCGCTTCTACGAGCACTGGGGCATCGACCCCATCGGCACCTTCCGCGCCCTTCTGGTCAATGCCCAGGGCGGCGGCGTGGTGCAGGGCGGGTCCTCCATCACCCAGCAGCTGGCAAAAAACCTCTTTCTCACCAACGAGCGCTCCCTCGAGCGCAAGATCAAGGAAGCCTTCCTCGCGATCTGGCTCGAGTTCCACCTGACCAAGGACGAGATCCTCAAGCTCTATCTAGACCGCGCCTACATGGGCGGCGGCGCCCATGGCGTGGTGGCGGCGGCCGACTACTATTTCGGCAAGCCCGCCAAGGACCTGACGCTCTCGGAATCCGCCATGCTGGCGGGCCTGTTCAAGGCGCCCACCAAATATGCGCCCCACGTGAACCTGCCCGCCGCCCGCGCCCGGGCGAACGAGGTGCTGCGCAACATGGTGGAGGCGGGCTTCCTCACCGAGGGCCAGATCCAGACCGCCCGGCGCAACCCCGCCACCCCCGTCAACCGGGAGCGCGAGACGACCCCGGACTTCTACCTGGACTGGGCCTTCGAGCAGGTGAAGGTGCTCGCTTCCCAGAAGAAGTTCGGCAACGAGCGCGTGCTGATCGTGAAGACGCCCCTCGACACGGCGCTCCAGCGGCACGCGGAGCAGACTTTGGAGAACATGCTCCGCCAGCACGGGCGCCAGTACAAGGTCGGCCAGGGTGCCATCGTCGTCATGGACGTCGACGGCGCGGTGCGTGCCATCGTCGGCGGGCGCGATTACGGCCAGAGCCAGTTCAACCGCGCGACCGCCGGCCTGCGCCAGCCGGGCTCCTCCTTCAAGCCGTTCGTCTATGCGGCGGCGATGACGGTCAACCCGAAGCTGCGCCCGAACGCGACCGTGGTGGACCAGCCGATCTGCCTCGGCAACTGGTGTCCGCAGAACTACAGCCGCTCCTTCTCCGGCTCGATGTCGCTCACCTCGGCCCTGGCGCGCTCGATCAACTCCATTCCCGTCCGGATGTCGGTGGAGATCGGCAAGGGCAACGCCAAGGCCGGCCGCGCCGTGATCGTGGACACCGCCAAGCGCATGGGTCTCACCCATCCGCTGACGGATTCGAGCTCGCTCCCCATCGGCGCCGCCGAGGTCACCCCCATCGACATGGCGGCGGCCTATGCGGTCTTCGCCAATGGCGGCAAGCGGGCGGACCCCTATGCCGCGTGGGAGGTCCGCAACTCCTCGGGCGAGGTCATCTTCCGCCACGACCGGGACACGGCGCCCAAGCAGGTGCTCGACGCCCGGGTGGTTCAGGACATGAACTACATGCTCAACAAGGTGGTCGAGGAAGGCACCGGCAAGCGCGCCATCCTCGAGGGCATTCCGGTCGCCGGCAAGACCGGCACCACCAACGGTTACAAGGACGCCTGGTTCGTGGGCTACACCGGGAACCTGGTGGCGAGCGTCTGGTACGGCAACGACGATTCCAGCCCCATGAACGACATGACCGGCGGCACGCTTCCGGCGATGACCTGGCATGAGGTGATGAACGTCGCGCACCAGAACCTGGAGATCCGCCCGATCCCCGGCGCAAGCCCGGCCAATGCCAGCCGCGTGGCCTCGGCCTCCCGCCCGGCGGCGGATCAGGCCCAGACCCCCGCCCAGGCCTTCCTGGCGGGCACGCTCTCCCGGCGGTCCTATGAGGTCCTGGGAGGCATCGGCACCCTGTTCCAGTCGGTCGACCGCTCGTCCGTCACGGGCAGGGCGCCGGAGACCCCGCGCAGCTCGGCCGCCGCGACCGCGCCGCGCCAAGTGGCGATGCCCTGACGCATGCAAGCAGAGGCTCTATTGACGAACGCTCCTGCGGCGGCTTCGATGCGCGCGCCATCGACACCCTCAACGCCCGTGACCCACAGACGCGTCCCCACCGCCATCCTGGTCGTCTATGCGCTCCTCCTCGCGCTGGGGCTCGGCCTTGCCTCGGCCTATTGGGCCCTCGACGGCGAACCGCCCTTCGGGACCCTGCGCCTCGGCTCCTGGCAGGCTTGGCCGAAGCTCGGCTCGCCCGAGGCCGATCCCTACATGCGCGCGCTCCTCGCCCGGCGCAGCGACGTTCCGCTCGCCACGGGCGAGGGACTGGGCTTCACCGCCACGACGGACAGCGAGGGCAGGCCACTGGATTCCGCCTGCTCCTACAGCATCGGCCCGGTGGCGCCCGCCGCCCGTCTCTGGACGCTCAGCCTCTACGATGCGGAGGGGCGCCTGCCTGCCACCGAACTCAGGCGCCAGGGCTTCACCTCGGCGGAGGTGCTGCGGGATGCGCGGGATCAGTTCACGATTGCCCTCTCCCGGCACCTGCAGCCCGGCAACTGGCTCCAGCTTCCGGCCTCGGGCACCTTCTCCGTCGTGCTGCGGCTCTACGATCCTCCGGGAGCGGCCGGCGCGAACCTCGAGGAAGGCGACTTTCCCGCCATTCGTCGCCTGGGGTGCGGAGCATGAGAGGGTTCGGCCGCTTCCTGATCGCAACCCTCTCCGGCCTCGTGCTGGCCGTGGGCGTCCACATCGCGGCGATCCTCGCGAGCCCCTATCTCGCCGAGCAGGACGCCTTCGCGAAGATCCAGCCGACCCTGACCGCCGACAAGGCGCAGATCATCGGCGCCCCGGGCGGCGAGAACACCTGGCTGCCGCGGCCGGACCCGGCCGTGGCGGTGGCGGCCTGCGCCTTCGACCTGCGCAACGGCCCCATGCGCGTGGCGGCCAAGACGGGCGCGCTGCCCCTCTCCTTCTCCTTCCACAAGAAAACCGGCGGCGTGTTCTTCGCCGTCACGGACCGCGCGGCGATCCGCGGCGAGCTCGAGATCGTCGCCATGACCGCCCGCCAGCTCGACGAGGCGCGGGCGGCGGAGGACGAGAACGATCCCTCCCGCGACGTGCGGATCGTGGCGCCGGAGCAGCAGGGCTTCGTCATCGTGCGCGTGGCGGCTCCCACGCCCAGCCTGCGCCGGCAGGCGGAAGAGACGGCGAAGGCCGTCTCGTGCACGGCGGAGCAGGACGCGTAGGAGCATGCCCTGGCGCCCCATGACGCCGGAGGACCTGCCTCGGGTGCAGGCTCTCGCGGACGCGATCCATGTGAACCACCCGGAGGACGCGGAGGTTCTGGCCGAGCGCCTGCGCCTCTATCCGCAGGGTTGCCTCATGCTGGTCGAGGACGGGCACGCCACCGGCTACGCGCTCACCCATCCCTGGCGCTCCGGGGAGCCGCCGCCCCTGAACAGGCTCCTGAGGGAAATCCCGTCCGCACCGACGACCTACTACATCCACGACGTCGCCCTGCTGCCGGAGGCGCGGGGCAAAGGTCATGCGCTCGCGGCAGCCGACAGGATGACCGCGCATGCACGCCGCGAGGGCTTTCGCGAGGTGTCGCTCGTTGCCGTCAACGGGTCGCAGGCGTTCTGGGAGAAGGCGGGTTTTCGCGTGCTCACCGTGCCCGGCCTGGAGGCGAAGCTCTCGAGCTATGGGCCGGATGCGGTGCTGATGGTGCGCGACCTGTCGCGCTCCTGATCGGCGCCCAACGGCGCCAGGCGTCATGAAAAAGGGATCGATTTAAGACCGGCGGCGGCCGGGACGGTTGGAAGCGAGGGGACGGGACGGTCCTGGATTGGGAGAAGGCCGTTCATACCGGACGCCCGTGAAGAGCAGAATCTCGCCCCTGGGTTCGTCGGCGGAGAGATGCGGTCGCGGCGGTCGCTCGCTGCTCTCCGGAAATGCGATCACCACCCCCGGTGATCTGGTCCACATGTCCTGCATTGTGCCCTCCCTCTCGCGCCTCTTCTGCTGCCTCGAAGACTGAACTCACAAAAAACGGACCTATGGTTAACGGTTGGTTTCCAGGCCTTGGCACCTCACCGAAAAAGGCTAGGCCTGACATGAAAACAACAGTCACGGCCGCGCTTATGTTCCTTTGAGTAAAGGACCAATGGCGCAAGGGTTCAAGACCGTTAAAGAGGCGCTAACGGTCGCGGCCTAGCCTGCCGGACGTTGCGTTGAAGCGAGTTGCGTATGGCGTCCTCTGCGAATCCGGATCCCTGGTCCGGCCTGTCGGGCTTCGGCTCCTCCGAAGGGGCTACCTCCGATGCTCGCGCCGCTCTCCTAAGGATCAACGCGGAAATGTTCGTCGCCGCCCCCGCGCGCGACCGGGAGAGCATCGAAACGTTCGAGGCCCTGGTTCTGGGCTTCCTCCCGCGCGCTGATTCGGCCACCCTCGCCGAGCTCGCCCGCATCCTCGCGCCCTGCGAGGACACCCCGGCCTCCATTCGCGACCACCTCGCACGGCATTCTCCGACCGTCGGTGCTGCATCCTGCCCCGGGGGATGGAGGCATGAGCTCGCAACCGCGGAGGGGCGCCTGCGGCTTGCGCGCCGATCGGGCATTGCTGCGCCGGCCGCCGACAGGCTGCTCGTTCTGGGCGAAGAGCCCGTCGAGGACGCGCTGGCCGGCAACCCGGACCTGCCGCCGGGCTGCGCGCCCTTTGCCACGCTCCTGCAACGCGCCCGGCACCGCCCGGCCCTCGCCGGCATCCTCCTCGCGCGCCCGGATCTCGGCACGATGGACGAGGCCGCGCTCTATCTGGCCGCCGACCGGGCGCGCCGCCACGCGATCCGGGAGCGGGTTGCGGCGCACCTTGCGCGCCGGCGCGTGAGCCTCGCCTGCCGCCTGTCGCAGGATGACGTGGCGGATCTTCTCGCCGCGAGCCGCAAGGGCGACGACGGGCGCTTCGAAGCCCTGCTCACCGCCGCCCTCGGCTTTCCTGCGACGACCGAGTGGCGGCTGCTCAGGATCGGGCGTCACCGCCTCCTGGCGCTCGCCCTGAAGGCGCTGGGCGTCTCCCGGCGGGATGGGGGGCGGATCCTTCTTACCCTGCACCCCGCCCTCTCCCATCCGCTCTCGGCGCTCAAGGAGCTGCTGCGGGAGATGCGCGACGTTCCGGAGCCGGTGGCGCTCAGCCTCGTGGAGGCCATTCTCGGGGTGCGCGCCTTGTCCGGGGAAGGCGGGGCGCACTAGCCCTCGGGGGCAAGATCGAGCAGGTGGCGCCCTGCCCGGTCGTCCACTTCCACGAGCCAGAGATCGGGATCGAAGCGCAGCTCGCGCCTCATGCGCTCCTCCACGTCCAGGGGCGTCACGCCCTGCAGGATCGGAGCGAACAGGCGGTCGGTGCTCCCGTCGAGGAAGAGCTGCGGCGCGGGCCCGTAGAGGCTCGCCGTGCCGTCGAGCCGATCGACCTTCACGAAGATGGCTCCCGCCTCGGCCGCGCCGCGCTTGCGCAGGGCGGCGTCCATTCCCTCCACCGAGCAGCGGCGGAGATAAGCCGAGACCCAGAAATCGGAGCGCAGCCTGGCCACTACTGAACCGCGATGCCCGAGGCGGCGGAAAGCTCGCGCACGGTGCGCGCGTTGAGCTCGCCCGTCACCGGCAGGCGCCGGTCCTGCTCGAAGCGCTCGATGGCCTGCCGGGTTCCGGCCCCCATGACGCCGTCGACCTTCACGCTGTAGCCGAGCCGCGCCAGGGCGCGCTGACCCGCCAGCACGAGATCGCCGGGATCGGAGCGCCCCACATTCGCGGGCGGCACCGGCACCGGACCGCCCATGCGGATCATCTCCGCGATGGGATCGCGCGTCGTGGCCGTCCGCACGGCCGGCGCGGGTGCGGGCGCCGCCGGGGCTGCGGGCTGCGGGCTTCGGGCGGCAGGCGGGGTGGCCGGAACGGGCTGGCCGCCGTTGCGGATCATCTCGGCGATGGGGCTGCGGGCAGGAGCCTTGGGCGTCGAGACGGCCGGCCCGGCCTCCGGCGCCTGGGCGACGGACTCGGCCGGCGATGCGGGGGGCAGGTCTTCGGCAGGCGGTGCTCCCGGACGCGTCGGCGGGAGGGGTCGGGAGGCGCTGGCCTGGGGCGGCTCGGGCGCGAGCAGCACCTCCCGCGCGCCGAAGAGCGGGGCGGGATGGCGGCTGCTCTGCAGCGCCAGCGCATTCCAGGCGATGGCGCCGCCGCAGCCGGTGAGGAGGAGAGCCGCAAGGATCTGGCGCGGGTGGTCGAGAACGAACGATACGGCGCGTTCGCCGGCGCCCGGCCTGGGCTGCGGCTTGGTCGGGCGCTTTTGCGGCGCACGCGCCGGGGCCTTCCGCCTCACCACGGCGGGTAGGTCGAAATCGTCATCGGGCTGGTCGGCAAGCGCGTCACGCACGGGATTGGTTCCGTCTTCGAAGAATGATGTCGTTCTGGACCACGCCGCCCGCAAGGCAAGGCGGCAAGGCACCGGATCCTGTCCTTCCGATCGCGACCTTCCCAGAGGCGGCTTAAACGAAACCTAATTGCTCGGGCCTCCTCCCTCTCGGCGAGTCCCGCAGGGGCGCCAGAAGGCTGCAGCCCCAGGAGACCTAATTCACTTTCAGCTTATCCATCAGAGACTTAGCCCAAGGCGCCCTGCGTAAGACTTCGTTCATCCTGTTTGCATTTTCCGCCCATGCCGCCTACGCGGGGCCGGCCCGGCACGTTATGGTGCTGCATCACCGTTTCGTTTCAGGCATCCAGCGGCCGCCCCATGTTTTCGATCCTGCGTTTCATCCTCATCGTCGGCGTCATCTTCTACTACTCCCCGGTCCGCCAGCAGGGCGAAGGCACGGCGGCGATCGAGTCCCTCTTCACGCCGAAGAAGGGCGAGCCCGCTCCGGCTCCCGCAGCGCCGGCGACGGAGGGATCCGGCCATCTCGAGACGGTCTGGAAGGCGCTGCCCGAGGGCGCCAAGCAGGCGGTGGTCGACAAGATCCTCGCCACTTCCGGCTTCCCCGCCGCCGGTCCGGCGAAACCCGCAGACACCCTGCGCCCCGAGGACCGCGCGTCCAAGCCGCGCACGTAATTTCCGCCCCTCCCGTCGCCAAAAGGCCGCGGGATGGCTATATGACCGGCAGACACCACAGGTTTTCCATGCTGCCGACGATCGACGAGATCATCTCCAATTTCGAACTGCTGGACGAGTGGGAGGAGCGCTACCGCTACCTCATCGAACTCGGCCGGATGATGGAGCCGCTGCCCGACGAGGCGCATACCGACGCCAACAAGGTTCAGGGCTGCGCCAGCCAGGTCTGGCTGACGACCGATCTCGACTCCGCCGGCGGCAGGCCGGTGCTGCATCTTCGCGGCGACAGCGACGCTCATATCGTGCGCGGGCTCGTGGCGCTCCTGATCTCGCTCTACAACGGCAAGACGGCGTCGGAGGCCCTCTCCACCGACGCGCTGGCGCTGTTCAAGGAACTCGGCCTGCAGGAGCATCTGACGCCGCAACGCTCGAACGGCGTCAGATCCATGGTCGAGCGCATCCGCCGCGATGCGCAGATGGCGCTGGCCGCGTCCTGATCCATCTCTCACGTCATCCCCGGCCTTGCGCCGGTGATCCCGATCTGCGTGGCTTATCGCTCCTCCAGTCGAGATGGCCGGGACGGGCCCGGCCATGACGAAGAAGGATCGAGAACTTCGTCCTCACATCCGCCCGCCCTCGATCACCACCGCCTGCCAGGTTCGGATGCCGCGCGAGGCGGCGGGGCCGCGCGCCGCCGCCTCGATGCCGTAATGCTCGGCCAGGCGCCCGAGGGCGAGGCGCACCACGACCTTGGCGGAGCGCGGCGGCCATTGCCGCTCCCGCTCGATCTGCTCAAGCCCCTTCAGGAAGCCGCAGAGATCCAGGAGCAGGTCGCTGAAATCCCCGCCGATGGCGTCGAAGGCATGGCGCAGCCGCTGGCGGGCGGCGATCATGCGCTCCGTGGCCTCGCCCGGAGAGGCCGGACCGCTGCTCCTCGGCATGGCATCCCAGCGCGCGGTGACCCCGGGCAGGAGGCCCGCCAGCATGATGTCGGTGCGAAGCCGCTCGCCTGCCTGGTAGGAAGCCTCGTCGATCATCGGCTCGCCGTTGCGGTCCTTGCGGCGGCGCAGCCAGTCGAGCGGGCTCTCCTCCGCATCGACGCGCACGCGCGACGGCCCCGTCTCCGTCTCGATCTGCGCCACGCCGAGGTCATGATGCTGGTGGAGGAAGGCGAGGTCCCTCTCGGGCGCTGCGAGGCGGCGCAGATGCGCCTCCCCGGCCGTCGTCGGCACAAGGACCCGCCGCCCCGACGAACCCTGCTCCCAGCGGGCGAGATCCTGCCTCACCAGGGCTTCCGCCGTGGCGAGGGCAAACCGCCCCGCCCCGACCGAGACGCCGGCCCGGCGCCTGTGGATGAGCACGCTCGACGAATCCGTGGGATCGATGAAGGCGCGGGTCTCCGGCTGAGCGAGCAGGGCGAGAAGCCGCCGCTCCTCGCGGTCCAGGGAATCGCCTCCCGCAGCGTTCCGATTCCCGGCGCTGCGACGCGCGCCAGGGGCAGCAGGCCTCTTCGCCTTCTCCTTCCGGGCTGAAATCCGAGGGGCGGCAATACTTTGATGAACCGCATCGCCGTCTTCAATGTTCATGTTTTGTTCCTATAAATAAACGAAGGAAGGAGCACCCTTCCACCCTCGATACTGGGGGCATATTCCTAGAAGTCAACGCGATTCAAAACTGTTGATAACACTGAGGATAAGTCCGGATTCGCCGCCAGCGCCCCCACAATGGCCGCAATGGTCCCCCGCCCTTTGCGGCGGGGGAGGATGCCCTGTCAGGCGGCCGAGGAGACCTGCAGCGTTCCGGGCTCCGCGCCTTCCGCGAAGGGGAAGCCCTCGTCGGCCCATCCCGTCATGCCGCCGAGCATCAGCTTCACCGGACGCCCGTGCTGCGCCAGCCGCAGGGCCGCCCGGTCGGCCCCGTTGCAATGGGGTCCCGCGCAATACACCACGAACAGCGTGGCGCCCGGCCAGGCTGCCATGCGCTCGGGGGTGATCTCCCGGTGCGGAAGGTTGAGCGCGCCCGGCACATGGCCGCGCGCATAGGCGTTGGGCCCGCGTACGTCGAGCAGCACGAAATCCGCGGCGCCGCCGAGAAGCGCGTCGTGAACGTCGGCGCAATCCGTCTCGAGCGCGAGGCGGGCTGCGAAATGATCCGCAGCCCGGGACGAGGGCGCGGCGGGAATCGCGGCAACGGAACTGGCTGGCATGAGAACCTCCTTGTGGAAAAGCCGTCGCCAGAATTCCGTGAAGCCGTCATTGTCGAAAGCGGCGCTTTTGCCAACACGCGTAAACATCATGCCAAACCGCCTCGTCGTCGCCCTTGCCTATGACCGCCTCAGCACATTCGAGTTCGGAATCGCGGTCGAGATCTTCGGCCTGCCCCGGCCGGAGATGGGCCCGGACTGGTATCGCTTCGCCGTTTGCGCCGTCGAGCCCGGCCCCCTGCGCGCCACCGGCGGCTTCCGGATCATGGCCGATGGCGGCCTGGAGCTGCTGGAGCAGGCGGACACGATCGTGATCCCCGGCTGGCGCGGAGCCTTCGCCGAGCCGGTCCCGCCGGTTCTCGTGGAGGCTCTCAGGCAGGCCCATGCACGGGGCGCTCGCCTCATGTCCATCTGTTCCGGCGTCTTCGCGCTTGCCGCCACGGGGCTCCTGTCGGGCAGGCGGGCGACGACCCACTGGCATTACGTGGAGCAGCTTTCGCAGGCCTATCCCGACATCAGGGTGGAGCCCGATGTTCTCTACGTGGACGAGGGCCGGCTGCTCACATCCGCCGGCAGCGCGGCGGGGATCGATCTGTGCCTGCATGTGGTGCGGGCGGATTTCGGACCCGAGATCGCCAACCGGCTCGCCCGCCGCCTGGTCGTGCCGCCTCATCGCGAGGGCGGGCAGGCCCAGTTCGTCGAACGCCCCGTTCCGCCCGCCCGGGAAGGCGCTCGCTTCGCGCCCCTGTTCGACCGCATGCGGGCGCGGCTCGCGCAGGAGCAGCCGATCGCCGCGCTCGCGGCTGAAGCCGGCATGAGCACGCGCACGTTCCTCCGCCGCTTCAAGGCGGCGACGGGGCTGCCGCCGGGAGAATGGCTGCTCGCCGAACGCCTGATCCGCGCCCGCGAATTGCTGGAAACCACGCGCCACTCGGTCGAGGACATTGCCGGCGCCACCGGCTTCGGCTCGGCGGCGGCCCTGCGCCACCATTTCAGGACGCGGCTCGGCACCAGCCCGGCCGCCTACAGAAGTCGTTTCGCGCGTGAGCCGCTGACCGGCGCAGGCACGGCACCCTCATGAAAAAAGCCGCCCTGGGGCGGCTGATTTCAAAGATGGACGCCGTGCTCGGAGCCATTTCCACGGGCATGGAATCGGCCCTCGTCTTTGGTGCGCCGCGTCGCTCGACGGCTAAGCGGATCCGCTGCGCCCGAAAAAGGCGTTAGCTGGCTGCGCGCGAGGAGCGGCGCTTCCGGCGCTGCTGGCCGAGGCCCATCTCCTTGGCGAGCTCCGAGCGAGCCTTGGCGTAGTTCGGGGCGACCATCGGATAGTCGACGGGCAGGCCCCACTTCTCGCGGTACTGCTCGGGAGTCATGTTGTACTGCGTGCGCAGGTGGCGCTTCAGCGACTTGAACTTCTTCCCGTCCTCGAGGCAGACGATGTAGTCCGGGGTCACCGACTTCTTCACCGGGATGGCCGGCTTGGGCGCCTCGACCGGAGCTTCCACCGTGCCGCCCCCGACACGCAGAAGAGCCGAATGAACCTCGTTGATCAGGGTCGGCAGATCGGACGAGGGAACCGAGTTGTTGCTGACGTAAGCAGAAACGATGTCTGCGGCCAGTTCAATGTAGTTTGAAGCAGCGATGTTGTCGCTCATTTTGATTATCTTCCTTTCCGGCTCCCAAGACAGCTCAAAGAAAGCATTTCAACCTACATTTGAGCATTCTCGTCTGAGGCAATGCTTGCCTCTTGTGAGAACCGCACCGTACTTGCACAGAAATCGTGCTCGTTCGCTCAAGTATGTCAAATTGAGCCGTATTGCAAGATGTTCACAGGGAAAACTTTGGAAAACTTCGTATCGACTTTCATTATGCAATAATCCGTCATCTAAAAGTTAATGCCTCGCGTCACAGGTTAACGCTTTCATCACGTGAATTTCATCGCTCCACCCAGAAGAAGTAACTAGAATGGCTCCTGTAGAGGACGCTAAGGCATCCCTGAATCGCCTGACGGACCCGCCGTGGGAAATCCGAGTTATCTGTGCATAATCCCTCCCGCCCTTCCCACCGGATGATTTGATGAAGCCCGAGCGCCTCCCCTCCTCGCCCCTGCCGTCGCCTCCGTCCGTTCCGATGCGTTCCCACAGCTTCGAGGTGCACGGGACCCGGGTGCAGGACGAGTTCGCCTGGCTGAAGGCGGAGAACTGGAAGGAGGTCCTGAAGGACCCCTCCGCGCTCGATCCGGAGATCCGCGCCTGCCTCGAGCGGGAGAATGCCTATGCCGCCGCGGCCTTCGCCGGAACGGAGGAGTTCCAGGCGCGGCTCGTGGCCGAGATGCGCGGGCGCATCAAGGAGGACGATGCCACCGTTCCCGAGCCGGACGGGCCCTTCGCCTATTTCACCCGTTATCGAGAGGGCGGCCAGCACCCCCTGGTCTGCCGCCAGCCGCGCGAGGGCGGCTCCGAGGTGATCATGCTCGACGGCGACAGGGAGGCCGATGGTCATCCCTTCTTCGACCTGGGAGGCGTCGACCATTCCCCCGACCACCGGCTGCTGGCCTGGGGGGTCGACATCAAGGGCTCCGAATACTTCACGATCCGGCTGCGCAACCTGGAAACCGGCGAGGACCTTCCCGATGCCGTCCCCCAGACCTCCGGGGGCGCCGTTTGGCTCAACGATTCCTCGGGCTTCTATTACGTGGAGCTCGACGAGAATCACCGCCCGGTGCGGGTCAAGCGCCACCTCCTCGGCACCGGCCCCGAGCAGGATCGGATCGTCTACGAGGAGAAGGATCCCGGGTTCTTCGTGAAGCTCGGCGTCACCCAGTCGGATGCCTTCGTGCTGATCGAGGCGAGCGATCACGAAACCTCCGAGATCTGGCTCATCGACCGCGCGGATGCCTCCGCCGCGCCGCGGGTCGTGGAGCCGCGCACGCCGCAGCTCAAATACGACGTGGAGCACCACGGCGATCATCTCGTGATCCTCACCAACGCGGACGGCGCGGAGGACTTCAAGATCGTGACGGCTCCGGTCTCGTCGCCGGGGCGCGCCCATTGGCGGGACCTGGTGCCCTACCGGCCCGGCACGATGATCCTGTCCCATGTGGCGCTGGCCCGCTATCTCGTCCGCCTCGAGCGGGAGGACGCGAACCCGCGCATCGTGGTGCGCGACTTCGCGACCGGTCGCGAGGAGACCGTCGCCTTCGACGAGGAAGCCTATTCGCTGGGCTTCTCGGCCGGCTACGAGTTCGACACGGACGTGATCCGCTACCATTACTCGTCGATGACCACGCCGAGCGAGACGGTCGACTACAACCTGCGCACCGGGGAGCGCACCCTGCGCAAGCGCCAGGAGGTGCCGAGCGGCCACAACCCGGCCGATTACGTCATCCGCCGCCTGTTCGCCACGGCCCCCGACGGGGAGCAGGTTCCGATCTCCCTCGTCCACCGGCGCGAGGTCGCCCTCGACGGTTCCGCCCCCTGCCTGCTCTACGGCTACGGCTCCTACGGCATCTCCATGCCGGCGAGCTTTCGCACGGGCATCCTCTCCCTCGTCGACCGGGGCTTCGTCTATGCCATCGCCCATATCCGCGGCGGCACGGAGAAGGGCTGGCGCTGGTACATGGACGGAAAGCGCGAGAGGAAGACCAACACCTTCACCGATTTCATCGCCTGCGGCGAGGCGCTGATCGAGGCCCGCTACACCTCCCGCGGCCGCATCGTGGCCCATGGCGGCAGCGCCGGCGGCATGCTCATGGGAGCGGTGGCCAACATGGCGCCGGACCTCTTCGCAGGGATCATTGCCGAGGTGCCCTTCGTCGACGTGCTCAACACCATGCTCGACAGCGAATTGCCCCTCACCCCGCCGGAATGGCCGGAATGGGGCAACCCGGCCGCGGACGAGGCCGCCTTCCGCACCATCCTGTCCTATTCGCCCTATGACAACGTGAGGCCGCAGCGCTACCCGGCGATCCTCGCGCTGGCCGGCCTCACGGACCCGCGCGTCACCTATTGGGAGCCCGCCAAATGGGTGGCGAGGCTGCGGGCCACGATGACAGGCGGAGGCCCGATCCTGTTCAGGCTCAACATGGAGGCGGGACATGCGGGCGCCGCCGGCCGCTTCGACCGCCTCGAGGAAGTCGCCCTGGCCTACACCTTTGCGCTGAAGTGCAGCGGGGGATTCCAGAGCTGATATGAAGCCCTATGATCCATTATAACGGGAAATCACATATTGGATAAGCGGCAGAGCAGGCGCGAAGGCGCAGCCAAGGCTGTCCGAGAGTACGCGTCTATGACCGAGCACGGCAACTCAGGGAAACCGGAGAACGCCGCCCGCGATCGGGCGGCCGACAAGCAGCGCATTGCCGAACTGGAGGAACTCCTTCGCGAGAAGGAAAAGGCGCTCCGGATCGCCAATGGCAAGCTGCAGATGGCGTTGGAGATGGGCAAGCTCAGCGCCTGGGAGCGTGACCATGCAACGGACAGGATGACCGGCACAGCGACGTTCATGGAAATGCTCGGCCTGCCGTCCGATACGGAATTGACCTTCAAGGAGATGGAGCAGTTGTTCCACCCTGCCGACGTGGAACGGGTCAGGCAGGCCATCGTCTTCGGCGAAAAGACGAATACACAGTTCAACATCGATCACCGGATCATCAGGCCCGACGGGCGCCTGACGCGAATTCAGGTCAAGGGCGGCGTCGTCTACGAAGACGGGAAGCCCGTCGGCCATTTCGGCGTCGTGCAGGACATCACCGAACGCGAGAAGATCAAGGAAGAGATACAGCGCGCCCAGCACCGGCAGAAATTCCTGCTGGAGCTCAACGATCAGCTGCGCAGCTTCGACGATCCCGACGAGATCATGGAGGCCACCGCCCGCAGCCTCGGCCAGTTCCTCAAGGTGGATTGCGCCGGCTATGGCGAGGTGAACGAAGCGCGCGGTCTCATCCTGGTGGAACGGGAATGGTCCAGAGGCGCCATCAGCAACGAAGGCCGTGCCTACCGCCTCTACGACTTCCTGCCCACCATGATGGCGGAGCTCAAGAAGGGGAACCCGATCTTCGTCGAGGACATCAGGAACGATCCGCGCGCCGACAACCCCCAGGTCCAGGCCGCCTACAGCACCATCAACGCACGTTCGGCCCTCGCCGTGCCCCTGCTCAAGGACCAGAAGCTCACCGCCATTCTCTACATGCACTCGGCCGAGCCCCGCGCCTGGTCGGCGGATGACCTGACCCTGGCGGAGGACGTGGCGGAGCGCACCTGGACGGCAGTGGAGAAGGCGCGGGCGGAGATCGGGCTGCGCGAGACCGATGCCCGGTTCCGCCTGATCGCCGAGTCCCTGCCGGCCCTCGTCTGGATCCTGAACCCGAAAACCGAACTGATCTACACGAACGAGCGCTGGGTGAAGTATTCCGGTCTTCCGCCGGAGGAGGCGCTGGGCCACAGCTGGATGAGCGCCATCCATCCTGACGACATGGCTCGGATGCATCAGGAACTGGTGCCGGTCGTCACCCACCATACCCCTTATATGACAGAGGCGCGCTACCGGTCGCATGAGGGCGTGTATCGCTGGCACCTGATTCAGGGAGCGCCCATCCACACGCCATCGGGGGAGTTCAAGGGATGGGTCGGCACCAGCGTCGACATCCACGATCTCAAGGAAACGGAAGAAGCCCTGCGCCGCAGCGAGGAGCAGCTGCGCCTTGCTCTGCAGGCGGCGAAGATGGGCAATTGGCGCTGGGACTCGGCCTCGAACCTGATCACCCAATCCGACCAGGCGGCCGAAATCCTCGGAGTTCCTCCGGGAACCAAGATCTCGCCGGACGAGATCAAGAGTCGGGTTCATCCGGCCGATCTGGCCCGCATGACCGAGGCCAGAAAGCTCGCCATGGAATCTGGCCTTCCCTACAGCGTCCAGTATCGGATCCGGCGCTTCAGCGACAATGCCATGATCTGGGTGGCCTCGCAGGGGCAGAGCACCAGGTCCGAGGACGGCACGATCGTGTCCACCGGAATCCTGCAGGACATCACGGAGAGCAAGCAGGCCGAGGAACGCCAGCAGCTTCTCATCCGGGAGCTGCATCACCGGGTGAAGAACACGCTGGCCAATGTGCAGGCCATCGTCGGCTCCACGGCGCGCACCGCCTCCAGCATCGACGAGTTCTACCAGGGCTTCGTCGGCCGCATCGTCTCCCTGGCCCGTACCCACAACCTGCTCACCGAGGACCTCTGGCAGAAGGCTTCGCTCGAGGATCTCGTCGAGACCGAGCTCGGCCCCTATGCCGACGAGGCGAGAAACCGGGTTCTCATCGAGGGCTCGCATGTGGAGCTGCCCTCGGAGGCGGCGGTGCCCGTGGGCATGGCCATCCACGAGCTCACCACCAACGCAGCCAAGCACGGGGCGCTGTCCACCTTCGGCGGCCAGGTGGAGGTGCGCTGGCGGGTGGACCAGGAGGAAGGTCAGCGCCCGCGGCTTCACTTCACCTGGACCGAGCATGGCGGCCCGAGGGTGCATGCGCCCACCCGCCAAGGCTTCGGCTCGCGCCTGCTGCAGCGGGTGCTGGCCACGCAGCTGCAGGCGGAAGTGAAGATGGACTTCCATGAGGAGGGCCTGCGCTTTGCCATGACCATGCCCATTCCGGGCGACCCGCCCCTCTTCAATCCGGATCGATGAACGCCATGCTGCTCGACGCGAAACGCTCCCACCTCGTGGTGGTCGACCTTCAGGCCCGCCTCATGCCCGCCATTGCCGAAGGCGAGAGCGTCATCCGTCAGACGAAGCTCCTGCTCGCGGCTGCGAGCAGGCTCGGCATCCCCGTCACCGTGACGGAGCAATACCCGAAGGGCCTGGGCACGACGGTGCCGCCGATCCAGGAAGCCCTGCCCGCCCATGCGGTGACGCTGCCGAAGACCGCGTTCTCGGCCGCCCGCGATCCGGCCATCGCCGAGCGCATGGCGGCGCTGCGCGGCAGCGGGCGGGATCAGGTCGTGGTCTGCGGAACCGAGGCGCATATCTGCGTTCTGCAGAGCGCCCTCGAATTCAGGAATGCCGGCTTCACCGTGTTCGTGGTGGCGGATGCGGTGTCGAGCCGCTCGCCGCACAGCGTCAGCGCCGCCTGCGCGCGGCTGCTCCATGCCGGGTGCCATTGGATGACGACGGAAATGGCGGTCTTCGAGTGGATGGGCGAGGCGGCCACCGACGACTTCCGCGCGCTCGCCCCGCTGTTCAAATAGAGGCCGAAGCGTTCCCCTCGCCGCCGGCGGCGATGAACTCCTTGAGCTCGTCCAGGGACCGGAAGCGGAACACGCCGCTCGGGGTCTGCGCCTCGATCGAGCCGTCCGAGAACATCACGTAGGTGTTGTCGCCGGAATTGTAGGTGCCAATGATCGTGGCCCCCTGCCCCTCCCGGGGCTCGGTCTCCTCAAGGGCGGGCTCCTCCCGCTCGGAATCCCCGCCCTCGTCGGCGGCAAGGGGCTCCGGCTGGGGCGTTGGATCGTCTGTGGGGGTCTCCTCATCGAGGGGCTCGAGGCGGTGATCCCGCTCGTCGAGGAGTTCCTGCTCCCCTCCGTGCTCCTCGTCCTCCCGCTCCGGGAGGTCGAGGACGGGCTCGACCGCGCGGGGCTCCTCGTCGAGGTCCTCACGACGGTCGGCGAGGAGAAAATCCGGCACCTTCATCTCCGGCTCGTCCTCCTCGCGGGAGTGAACGGCAACCGGGCTCGTGCGCGGCGGGAACGGCACGATCGAGGTATCGGCCATGACGCCTTCTTCCGCCGGCCACTCGGCCGCTGTGACCTTGGTCTCCTCCGGCTCGCCGCGCGGCTCGTCCTCGAACAGGGGGAGGGTCGGCTGGGCCTCGTCGGAGCCCTGGGGCTCGACGTCGTCGGACGCCATCGAGCCGGCAGCGACGGCACCGGCCGCAGCGCCGAGGGCCGGGGCCGCGATGGACGGGGCATGAGCCTCGGGCAGGCCGGTCTCGGGGAAGCCGTCCTGGAGCTGCATGAGTCGGCGCTCGATCCTGGCGAGCCTGGAGACCGCGGCGGCAATCCCGAGCAGCAGCGCGCCGCTGGCGGCCAGGACGCTGCCTGCGATCACCATCGTCCAGCCGCGCTCGACCAGAACGATATCCCATCCAAAGTAGGCAAGCAGCGATCCGCCAACGATCATCGCGAGTGCGAGAGCCTGAAGAGCGATGATCATGCTGTCTCCATCATACGCAAACTGGCACCTTTCCCGGCAAAGCTATGCTTGTATAGGCAAAAGACAACCGGGTGGGAAGCTTGAGCAGAAAAAAGTCCGGAGCTTGGCCGTTGCTCTTAGGCGATGGGCGCTTTAACTAACGCTCAAGCGCATCGGGCGATGCGCAATCACGAGAGGGCATCGGATGGGTCCCGGAAGTGCACATCCACTTTCGGGTCCGATGCTCAGGGTCGCTCAATCCAAAGGAGACGCTGATGTCGTTCACTCTGCCCGAACTGCCCTACGCCCATGACGCCCTGCAGCCCTACATGTCGCGCGAAACCTTGGAGTTTCATCACGACAAGCACCATGCGGCCTACGTGAACACCGGCAACAACCTGCTGAAAGGCACCGAATTCGAGGGCAAGAGCGTCGAGGAGGTCGTGAAGGGCTCCTATGGCAAGAACCAAGCCCTCTTCAACAATGCGGGACAGCATTACAACCACATCCATTTCTGGATGTGGATGAAGCCCAACGGCGGCGGCGCCCTGCCCGGCAAGCTGGAGAAGAAGATCATCGAAGACCTGGGCTCGGTCGACAAGATGCGGGAAGACTTCATCCAGGCCGGCGTCAGCCAGTTCGGCTCCGGCTGGGCCTGGCTCGCGGTCAAGGACGGCAAGATCACCGTCATGAAGACCCCGAACGGCGAGAACCCGCTGGTGCACGGCGCTCAGCCGATCCTGGGCTGCGACGTGTGGGAGCACTCCTACTACATCGATTACCGCAACCGCCGTCCCGACTACCTCAAGGCCTTCCTCGACAACCTGGTGAACTGGGAGCATGTCGAGGAGATGTTCGAACAGGCGATGAAGTAAGCGCGACAACGCTGCGTCGGACGGGCCTCCTCGGAGGCCCGTTTCGTTTCATACGCGCCGCTGTCATTCCCTGAGGGACGCGCCGGCGCAGGGGAAGCCATCACTCAGTGCGTATGACTGGATCCCCTTCCCGGTCCTTCGGACCGCCGGGGATGACACCAGCACATCATGAAGCGCGGGGCCTTTCGAACCGAGATCATCGGCACCTGGCTGCCGATGACTCAGGTTTTCAGGCGATCGCGCTTGCAAGCCGCAATCCCCGGCTCTCCATCATCGCTGGAAAAGCGTTCGACATCAAAAATTCCAGCTCCGCCAGCCGGCTCTCGACGGCCGGATCGAGGGCGCGCAGTTCCTCGTCCACATGGCCGGGATGGCACATGACCACGGGCCGGAGGCCGAGGTGCGAGAACGCCTCCGCGAACACGCGCTCCGCCGGCACCGAGAGATCGAGCGGCGCGAAGCCCGAAAAGCCCTCGTTGGTGGCGAACCCTGCCCTGTGCGCAGACTTCGCGAAGCCACGGGCAAGGGTTTTGACCACCAGGGCCTTTTTGCGCCCGATGGGGCGGCGCAGGATCGCGGACCATCGGTCCGAAGGATCGCGCAGCCACACGCGACCGGCATGCCCCCTCTCCGTCAGAACCCGGATCAAGGCCTGCCGAATCCCCGGCAGCACATGCACATGCTGGTGGCCGTCCACGAAGGCGGGAGCCTCGCCGTGCGCCTCCGTGAAGGCATCGAGCTGGCGGCCGATCTCCCGCGCAATCTCGGCGGCGGGAAGCCGGCGCCTCAAGGCCATCGGCAGCAGGTCTCCCAAGGCCGGGAAGAGGCCCGAAGGAGCGAGGTTCGGCATGGGCCCGAGGGGCGCTCCCGCGGTCAGGTTGAGATGCAGGCCGACCGCGATCCGGCCCCTGAGCGGCCTGAGATCCGGCGCGGCCCGGCGCCATCCGGGCATGTTGGTCATGGCTCCCGTCGCCGAGAGGCGGCCCCGCTCCGCCAGTTCCACTATGCCCCGGCTCACCCCGTCGGCGAGGCCGAAATCGTCGGCGCAGAGGATGACGTTGCGTGAAAAGCTCATGAATGTCCTGAAAACGGTTCTGCCGCACCCTAATGCTCTTGAGCAAAGGCGCAAACTCGGCTCTTGATGCGGCCCGACAATCAAGGGTGTTCTCCAGTGGCGTCGCCGAAGCTCAGCGTCATCATCCCGGTCCACAACGAGGGCGCGAACATCGCCCCCCTCTGCGAGCGCCTGCTCCCGGTGCTCGACCGGATCGCCTCCGCCTGGGAGGTGGTCTTCGTCGACGACGGCAGCCAGGACGATACCCTGGAGCGCATCCGGGAGATCGGCCGCCGGGAGCCGCGGATCGGGGCCGTCTCCTTCAGCCGCAACTTCGGCAAGGAGATCGCCATCGCGGCGGGGCTCGACCACGCCCGCGGCGACGCGGTGGTGATCATGGACGCCGACCTCCAGCACCCGCCGGAGGTGATCGAGACTTTCGTGGAGCGCTGGCGCGAGGGTTACCTCATGGTCTACGGCCAGCGCACGGACCGGACCGGGGAGACACGGGTGAAGCGCGGCTTCGCCCAGCTCTTCTACAAGCTGTTCGCCCGCTTCGGCGAGATCCCCCTGCCGGAAGGCGCGGGCGATTTCCGGCTCATCGACCGAAAGGGGGTCGAGGTGCTGAGAACCTTGGGCGAGAAGGCGCGCTTCTCGAAGGGCCTCTACGCCTGGATCGGCTTCAAGGCCACCGGCGTGCCCTTCGTGGTGGAGGAGCGCCGCTTCGGCACAACCAAGTGGAGCTTCCGCAAGCTCTTCCGCTTCGCCTTCGACGGCATGGCCGCCTTCTCCACGGTGCCCCTGCGGATCTGGACCTATATCGGCTTCGTCGTGTCCTTCCTGGCAATCGCCACGGCCCTGTTCTTCCTGGTGCGCACGCTCCTGTTCGGCACGGACCTTCCCGGCTTCCCGAGCCTCATCGTCTCGATCATGTTCTTTTCCGGCATCCAGCTCATGTCCCTCGGCATCGTCGGCGAATATGTCGGGCGCATCTTCGCGGAGGTGAAGCGCCGTCCGCTCTATGTGGTGGCCGAGCGGATCGGCGGTGCGGCGGAGGTGTCGAACGATCTCGTTCCCGACGCCTCCCGCATGCGGCGGGCCTGAGCCATGCTCCGCAAGATTCTCTCCGTCGGCGGCTGGACGCTCCTGTCGCGCCTCACCGGCTTCATCCGCGACGTGGTGATCGCAGCCGTCATGGGCGTGGGCGTCGTCGCGGACGCCTTCGTGGTCGCCTCGCGCATCCCCAACCATTTCCGGGCGATCTTCAGCGAGGGCGCCTTCAACAGCGCCTTCCTGCCGACCTATGCAGGCGTGCTCGAGAAGGAGGGCGCAGCCCCCGCCCGCTCCTTTGCCAGCCGCATCAGCACCCTCATGCTGATCGTGCAGGTGGCGCTGCTGGTGCTGGCGCTCGTCGCCATGCCGGCGGTGGTGACGCTGCTCGCCCCCGGCTTCTCGGACGAGCCACAGAAATTCGAGCTTGCGGTGACGCTCACCCGCATCACCTTCCCCTATCTGCTCTTCGTCACCCTGGTGACGATCCTCTCGGCGATCCTCAACGCCCATGAGCGCTTCGCCGCCGCGGCGGCGGCGCCCGTGCTGCTCAACGTCTCCATCGTGGCGGCCCTCGCGGTGGCCTTCCTGTTCCCGAGTGCGGGCCATGCCGCCGCCTGGGGCGTCACGGCGGCGGGCGTGCTCGAGCTGGTGCTGGTCTGGGTGGCGGCCCGGCGCCTCGGCGTCGCGCCGCGGCTGGAGGCCCCGCGCTTCGATCCGGCCATGAGGCGCTTCTTCAAGGTGCTGGGGCCGGCCGTGATCGGCTCGGCGGGCGTGCAACTCGCCATGTTCGCCGATACGATCATCGCATCCTTCCTGCCCACCGGCGCCGTGGCCTCGCTCTATTATGCGGACCGCATCTACCAGCTGCCGCTCGGCGTGATCGGCATCGCGGCGGGAACCGTGCTGCTGCCCGAGATGAGCCGCCGCATCGCCGCGGGCGACGAGACCGGCGCCCATGGCGCGCAGAACCGCGCCGTGGGTCTGACCCTGGCGCTTGCCGCGCCCTTCGTCGTCGCCTTCCTCACCCTGCCCGACCTCATCATGGCGGCCCTGTTCCAGCGCGGCGCCTTCGATGCCGCCGCCGCCGCACGCTCCGGCGCGGTGCTGGCGGCCTATGCGGTCGGCCTCCCCGCCGCCGTTCTCATCCGGTCCGCGGTGGCGAGCTTCTATGCCCGCTCCGATACGGTGACGCCGCTCGTCGCCTCGCTGACGGCAGTGGCCGTCAACGTGGCCCTCAAGATCGTGCTGACGGGTCCATTGGGCGTGGTGGGCCTCGCGCTCGCCACCGCCATCGGCATCTGGGTCAATCTCGGTCTTCTCGTCGTTCTCGCCATGCGCCGGCACTGGATGGCGCCGGGCGGGACGTTGGGGCGGATCGCTGCCGCCGTCGGCGTGGCGAGCCTGCTGCTGGCGGCCTTCGCCTGGTTCGCGCCCGTTCCGCTCGGGGCGTGGGTTGCCCGCCTCCCCGCCTGGCGCAGCGAGATCCTGCTCGCGATCCTGGGCGCCGCCGGTGCGCTGATCTATGGCGGCACGCTGCTGGCAGGCCTGAAGGTGCTCGGCGTCAGGCTGTCCAGGCGCTGACGGGCGCGAGGGTGAACAGCTCCCGCTCCGCGGCGATGCCCCGCAGCCGGTGACGGCCGAGGGAGCGCACGGGAACCGGGCTTGCGGCGGCGACACGGTCGGACAGGATGACCGAGCAGTCGAGGCTGCTGCAGAGCGCCTCCATGCGGCTCGCCTCGTTGACGGCAGGCCCGATCACGGTGAAGTCGAGGCGCCCGGCGGCGCCGATATTGCCGTAGAACACATCGCCGCAATGGAGCGCGATGTCGAGGCTGAGCGGCGTCTCGTGCTGGCGGTTGACCGCCTCGTTGCGCTCGAGCGCCGCCTGCGCGGCCCGGATCGCCGCCGCACAGGCGCTCTCGTGCGACCGCTCCTCCGTGATCGGGAAAGCGGCCAGGAGGCCGTCGCCCAAGAACTTGAGCACCTCGCCGCCCTGCTCCGCCACCGGATCCGCCATCGCCTCCAGGTGCCGGTCGAGCCGGGCGATCAGGTCGGGGCCCGCCGTGTCGGCCAGGGTGGTGAAGCCCCTCAGATCGGCGAAGAGCAAAGCCGCCTCGATGGTCGTGCCGGAGCCGCGGCGGATCTCGCCTCTGAGCACCCGCCGACCCGCGGAGAGGCCCACATAGGTGTCGAGCATCGCGACCGTGAGGTCGAACAGGGTCATGCGATAGGCCGCCAGCCCCAGGAGCGGCAGGAGCCCGTCGATGCGGGCGATCTCCTCCGGCCTGAAGCCCTCGGGACGGCTGGTGGAGAAGGAGGCCCCAAAACCCCGCAGGTCCGGAGCGCTGGCGTTGCCGAAGCTGAACAGACGGGCTAGGTAGTCGGTCCCGCCGAGGCGTCGTATGTCCTCGAACACGCCGAATCGGTCCGCATCGGGGCCGTAAACGTGCCAGTGGCAGCTCTCCTGCTCGGTGCGCATCATGTAGGCGAAGGGGCTAAGCTCGAAGGCATCCGCGTTGCGCTCGTGCGAGACCCCTTCCACGACGGTGCCGGCGGAGCGGGTCCACACATGGGTATAGACGCGGATCGTCGGATTGACGGTCGGCAGGGCGATATAGGCCCGGACCAGGGGAATGCCTTCCCCGGCCAGCCGCTCGGCGAACCCTGAGAGCAGGGAGGCCATGTCCGACCCGCGCAGGCCCTGTTCGATGATCCAGTCTTCGAGATTCGTCATGGTGGGCAGTCTAGCATCCCCGTTGGGAATGTCCCGATGGCGACGGCCTCCGGGTCAGCGGCTGGCGTGCCGGGTGGCTCCGCCCGTTCCGGCGATCTCGGTGAGGAGCTTGCGGCGCGCCGCCACGGCGAAGGGCTGCGTCTCGTCGGCGATCTCCACGAAGGAGCCCGGACCGCCGATGACGCTCTGGCCGTAGTAATCCTCCAGCGGCATGCCGCCGGGGCCGCCCGGCCGGCCGCTGCCGGGGCGACGGATGGCGAGCGCGTTGATGGTGTAGCCCTTGGCCAACGCCTCCGCCCTCACCTGCTCCAGGGGCCGGCCACCCATGTTCGGCCCGTCGCCGGAGACGTCGATGACCCTGCGCGTGCCCTCGTGGGCGTTGCCCTCCACGAGGCGCATGGAGAAGTCGATGGCGTTCGAGATGGAATTGTACCCGGAGGCTCCGCGCGGGGCGCCCATGAGCTTGTCGGCGAAGACCCGGGCGCTGGCCTCGTCCCGGATCACGTGCCAGTCGACGATGAGCACCTGGGAGCTGGGCCCGCCCCATTCCATGAAGGCCACCGCGATGGCGCCGACGGGCCCGTCCTTCACGGCGTTCAGCACGTCGGCGCTCGTGAGCGCGTCCGCCCAGCCCTTCCGCTGGAGCCGCAGCTCCTGGTCGTCGATGGAGCCCGATCCGTCCGCCGCGAAGACGAGCTCGAGATCGACGGATTCCGCCGCGGCCTGAGCCGTCAGGAGACCGAAGACGAAGAGGCTTTTCAGGACCAGGCGCATGAAGGGCTCCGTCGCACGACGCACTGCCGGAGCCATGTAGGGCATGCGGCCGGCGGGGCGCCCGCCCGCCGATCACAAGTTCGTTGGAGCTTCGGGTTATTCGCCTGAAGGTTATGTTAGCGCCGCTCGCACCTTCCACAAACCTCATCCTGAGGAGGCGCGAAGCGCCGTCTCGAAGGAGGTTCTAGAGAGCACTGGATCCTCCTTCGGGACGCAGACTGCGTCTGCTCCTCAGGATGAGGGATGAGGCAGGAATAGCGCGAATTATCTAGGCAAGCGTCAAGCCGCCTTGCCGACCGCCTTGTCGTGGGCGAAGGCCCAGTAGAGCTCGCGGGCGCGGCGGTAGAGCGGGCCGGGCTGGAGATCGCGGCTGTCGATGCGCAGCACCGGCATGACCTTCGAGTAGTTGCCCGAGATGAAGATCTCGTCGGCCCCTGCGAAATCCTCGTAGCGCAGGGTGGTCTCGACCACCTCGACGCCGTCGTCGCGCAGGAGCTGGATCACGCGCTGGCGGGTGATGCCATTGAGGAACGTGCCATTCGGGAAGGGCGTGAAGACCACCCCGTCCCTGGCCATGAACACGTTGGAGGTGCCGGTCTCGGCCACGTTGCCCAGAGCATCGCAGACGAGGGCGTTGTCAAAACCCTTTTCCTTCGCCTCTCGCAGCACGCGGGCATTGTTGGGGTAGAGGCATCCGGCCTTCGAGTCGGTGGGCATGGATTCGAGGGTGGGACGGCGGAAGCTCGACTTCATCACCGAGAGCCCGCCCGGCACCGGCATCGGCGCCTCGAAGAGCGAGAGGCAGAACTGGGTCGATTCCGGATCGGGCGCGATGGTGGCCAGGCCCTCGGCCTCGCCCCAGTACATGGGCTTCACGTAGAGCGCCGTGCCGGGAGCAAACTTCTTCACGCCCTCGCGGACGAGATCCGCGATGGCCTGGGGCTCCATGGTGGGCTTGAGGCCGATGGTCAGCGCCGAGCGGTTCACGCGCTCGCAGTGCCGGTCGAGATCGGGCGCCACGCCCTCGAACACGCGGGCGCCGTCGAACACCGACGAGCCGAGCCAGGATACATGGGAGCGCGGCCCGATCAGGGCGGGATTCCCCTCGTGCCAAGCGCCGTTGAACCAGTTCCAGGTCTGCGAATACCAAGCCACGTGCCTATCCTCATGGGTCAGAGAGCCTGCCCTATCGAAACGCCTGTGCCTCCCACCGTCAATCGTCCGGGCCTGCGCAGGAGCATAAAGACTTGTGATGGGTTCCATGAGAGAGGCTGATCGTTGGCCGGATTGCCAAGACCGTTTCCGAGTGAGACGCTGACTGCATGACCGGACCCGCCCTCGTTCCCGCCCACGCCAAGGCCGTGATCTTCGATGCCTATGGAACCCTGTTCGACGTGCATTCGGCCGTGGGCCGCCACATGGCCCGGGTCGGACCGGATGCGGCGCGGTTCTCCGAGATCTGGCGCGCGAAGCAGCTCGAATATTCCTGGGTGCTGTCGCTCGCCGGGCGCTATGAGCCGTTCTGGACCTTGACGGAACGGGCCCTGGACCATGCCTTCGCGCGCTTTCCCGATGTGGACCCCTCCATCCGGCCCCTCCTGCTCGAGGCCTACCGCACCCTCGATGCCTATCCGGAGGTCGGTGAGACCTTGAGCGCCCTTCGGGCACGGGGCCTGCGCACCGGCATCCTGTCGAATGGCGATCCGGGCATGCTGAACGCCGCCGTGGCATCGGCCGGCCTCGCCGATGCGCTCGACGCGGTTCTCTCGGTCGATGAGGCACGGGTCTTCAAGACGAGCCCGCGAACCTACGATCTCGTGCTGCAGGCCCTGTCCGTCACCGCAGACGAGGTCGTCTTCGTCTCGTCCAACCGCTGGGACATCGCAGGCGCGGCCGCGTTCGGGTTCACGCCAATCTGGGTGAATCGACTAGGCCTGCCGGACGAGTACGCGGAGCTTGCTCCGAGCGCGGTGATCGCATCGCTCGACAAACTGGTTTGAGACTGCGTCATGGCCGGGCTTGTCCCGGCCATCCACGTCTTCCGTGGTAAAACGTGAATGCCCGCAACAAGTGCGGGCATGACGTCGAGAAGATACGTCTTTACTCCGCCAAGGCGGCCAGGATCCGCGCCCAGGAGCGGGTGCCCTTGTGGAAGCTCTTGAGGTCGTACTTCTCGTTCGGCGAATGGATGCGGTCGTCGTCGAGGCCGAAGCCGACGAAGAGCGTGTCCATGCCGAGCGTGCGCTTGAAATCGCCGCCGACCGGGATCGAGCCGCCCATGCCGATGACGATCGGGTCCTTCTGCCACTCGTCGTGAAGCGCCGAGCGCGCCGCGGTGATCGCCGGAAAGTCGTGCGGCAGGGCGAGAGCCCGAGAGCCCTTGTGATGGATGAACTCCACCGAGCAGTCGGCGGGAATGCGCTCGCGCACGAAAGCTTCGAAGTTCTGCGAGATCCTGGCGGGATCCTGATCGCCCACGAGGCGGAACGAGACCTTGCAGCGTGCTTCCGCCGCGATCACGGTCTTGGTGCCCTCGCCCGTATAGCCGCCGATGATGCCGTTCACGTCGCAGGTCGGGCGCGACTGGATCTGCTCGATGAGCATGCGGCCCTTCTCGCCGGCGGAGTGCTTCAGGCCCACTTGGCCGAGGAACTCCTCCTCGGTGAGGTTCAAGCCCCTCCACTGCTCCAGCACCTGCGTGGGCGTCTCGTGCACGCCGTCGTAGAAGCCTGGAATGGTGATACGGCCGTTGTCGTCGTGAATGGCCGCGATGATCTTGGAGAGCACGTGGATCGGGTTGCGCGCCGCGCCGCCGAAGGTGCCGGAATGCAGGTCGCGGTCGGCGCAGCGGACGATGATCTCCTCATAGACCATGCCGCGCAGGGACGAGGTGATGCCGGGGGTGTTCTGGTCCCACATGCCGGTGTCGCAGACGAGGGCCACGTCCGCCTTCAGCTCGTCCTTGTTGGCCTCGATGAATTCCGGGAGAAACTTCGAGCCGTCCTCCTCCGCGCCCTCCACCAGGAACGTGATGCTGATCGGCAGGGAGCCCGTCTCCGCCTTCCAGGCCCGGCAGGCCTCGAAGAAGGTCATCACCTGCCCCTTGTCGTCGGAGGAGCCGCGGGCGCTGATGGCCTTGCGGCCGTCGGGCAGCGTGATCATGCGCGGCTCGAAGGGCGGCGCCTCCCACAGTTCCAGCGGATCGACGGGCTGGACGTCGTAATGCCCGTAGAAGAGCACATGCAGCTTGCCGTCGCTCTTGGCGTGCCCGACCACGGCCGGGTGCCCGCCCGTCTCGCGCAAGGACGCCTCGATGCCGATGCTCCTGAGTTCATCGACGAGCCACTGGCCGGCCCTGCGGCAATGGTCCTTGTAGGCGGGATCGGTGGAGATGGAGGGGATCTTGAGCCACTGGAACAGCCGCTCCAGGGAGGAATCGAGGTCGGAGTCGATGCGCTGCAGTACCTGGTCGAGATGGGACATGATGGTCCTGTTTTGAAATGTGAGGCGGCGACAAGGTGCATAGAACGGCGGGGAGCCGCAAGGGGCATTCCCCAAAACCGTCATCCCGGGCGGAGCGCAGCGGAGATCCGGGATCGTGTGCAGGATGTAGCACTGGTCTCCCTCTCCCTGAGGGAGAGGGTTGGGGTGAGGGGTTACAGGTTGATCCGGAGAGGACTCCAACCCCTCACCCGGACCTCCGGTCCGACCTCTCCCACCGGGAGAGGTGAAGGGAGCCATTCTCGTCCAATGATCCCGGGTTCTACTGCGCAGCCCCCGGGATGACTACCGAGAAAGACTACCGCCTCAGCAGCCCGCCCAGGGTGCCCCGCACGATGGCGCGGCCGATGGAGCTGCCCTGGCGGCCGCCGATGGACTTGCCGATCTCGGCCGCGAGGTTGCCGACCGTCTGGTTGACCACCGTGCGGGTGACCTCGCGCACCACCTTCTGGCCGACCGTCATGGAGCCCTTGCGCTGCGTGCCGCCGCCGAAGAGGCCGCCCAGCATGTCGAGGAGGCCGCCTCCCCCTTCCGCTGCCTTTGCCTCGGTGGCCGCCTGCTCGGCGCGCTTGGCGAGCATCTCGTAGGCGGATTCCACGTCGACCGGCTGGTCGTATTTTCCCTTCATGGGGCTCGAGGCGATGATCTGCTGGCGTGCGGTCAGCTCGATGGGCCCCACCTGCGCCATGGGCGGCGCGACGAGGGTGCGCTCCACCATGGAGGGCGCACCCTTGCCTTCCAGGGTCGAGACCAGCGCCTCGCCGACGCCGAGCTCGGTGATGGCCTTTTCCGTGTCGAAGGCAGGATTCTCCCGGAAGGATTGCGCCGCCGCCCGCACCGCCTTCTGCTCGCGCGGCGTATAGGCGCGCAGGGCATGCTGGATCCGGTTGCCGAGCTGCGCCAGCACCGTTTCGGGAATGTCCATCGGGTTCTGCGTGATGAAGTAGACGCCGACGCCCTTGGAGCGGATGAGCCGCACCACGCGCTCGACGGTTTCGACGAGGGCCTTCGGCGCATCGTTGAAGAGCAGGTGTGCCTCGTCGAAGAAGAACACCATCTTGGGCTGGTCGAGATCGCCCACCTCGGGCAGCTCCTCGAACAGCTCCGACATGAGCCAGAGCAGGAAGGTGGCATAGAGGCGCGGATTGCTCATGAGCTTGTCCGCCGCCAGGATGTTGACGATGCCGCGCCCGTCGCGGTCCGTGCGCATCAGGTCCTTGATGTCCAGCGCCGGCTCGCCCAGGAACTCGTCGCCCTGCTGGTTCTCCAGCACGAGAAGCTGGCGCTGGATCGTGCCGATGGTCGCCTTCGACACGTTGCCGTAGGTGGTGGTGAGCTGGCTGGCATTGTCCGAGATGAGCTGCAGCAGCGCGCGCAGATCCTTCAGGTCGAGCAGAAGCAGCCCCTGCTCGTCGGCGATGCGGAAGGCGATGTTGAGCACGCCCTCCTGCGTGTCGTTGAGATCGAGAAGGCGCGAGAGCAGCAGCGGTCCCATCTCCGAGACTGTCGCCCGCACCCGGTGCCCCTGCTCGCCGAACAGGTCCCAGAACACCACCGGGAACTTGTCCGGCGCGTATTCGACGCCGATGTCCTTGGCGCGTTTGACGAGCGGCTCCTTGCCGTTGCCGGGCGCCGCCATGCCGGAGAGATCGCCCTTGATGTCGGCCGCGAAGACCGGAACGCCCGCGTTGGAGAAGCCCTCCGCCAGCACCTGAAGGGAGACGGTCTTGCCGGTTCCCGTCGCGCCGGTGATGAGGCCGTGGCGGTTGGCGAGCCTCAGATCCAGATATTCCGGCTTCGTGCTTTTGCCGATGAAGATCTTCCCGTCCTGCAGCATCGCGTTCCTCCAGAATCCCTTTAAGGATCTTAGAAGCGCCTCGGCGAGTTTCCACCCTTGGTTTCTTGACTTGATGGTTTAGATGTAAACTATCCGCATGTTCAAAGCCCAGGAGAATCCCAGATGGAAGAGCTCATCGCCCGCGTGACGCAGAAGACCGGCCTCGACGCAGCCACGGCCCGCAAGGCCATCGGCCTGATTCTCGGCCACCTTCAGAAGGAGGGGCCGCAGACCGAGGTCAACCAGCTCATCGCCGCCCTGCCGGGCGCACAGGACGCCATCGAGCAGTCGAAGACGGGCGCCAGCGGCGGCATCATGGGCATGGTGGGCTCCATGGGCGGCGGCGTGATGGCGCTCGGCGGCCAGCTCATGGGCATCGGCGTGTCCATGGGCCAGATGCAGCCGCTGGGCAAGGAGCTCTTCGCCTATGGCCGCGAGAAGGCGGGCGAGGACGTGATGGGCCCCATCGTCGGCTCGATCCCGGGCCTCTCGCAGTTCGTCTGATCGCAAGGATCGCAACGCGTCTTCCCGGCGAAGCGCAGCGGAGATCCGGGATCGTTGGACGAGCGTGGCTCGCTAACTCTCCTCCCCCACAAGCCTCGGGCTTGCCCGAGACTCGTCTTTGGTCTGCCGCAAGTCGGGAACGCCCGGCTTGCGGTGGAGAGGAGGTGGAGGTGGGGGTGTGAGCGATCACCTCAGAAGCTCTGGCACCTGTTCACCTCTCCCTGAGGGAGAGGTCGGACCGTCAGGTCCGGGTGAGGGGTTAGTGTCCTCTCCGGAGACCGCTCTCCCCCTCACCCTCGCGTTCGCTCGACCTCTCCCCGCCGGGGAGAGGTGATCGGAGCCACGATCTTGAAAGGGTAGCGCCGGCACCCTGACCCTCCCCACAGGGGGGAGGGAAAGAGCGCCTCATGGGTCATGCGATCCCGGATCGGCTTCGCCGTCCGGGATGACGCAGGTGGTGAGTCTTTCAAAGATCCAGCGCCTTCGGGCCCGCAGCGTGAGCTGCGAGCCGTCAGGGTTGCTCGAGGGTGGCGCTTGGGGCAGCCCGGCTCGATGGGTGATGGTGGTGAGTGTGAGAGCCAAGCTGCTCGTCACGCGCGGTTCTTTTCAGGCGGACCTGGAACAAGCCAGGATCGGCCTCCCGCGACCACAGGCGTGCGAGACCTGCGGCGGGACCGCGCCCCGTCCCGCATCTGCGACGCCTCGCGAGCGCGCCCCTCACCGGACGAGGATGAGCCATGATATAGCCCAGCTTAGAGCAACTGTCAAGAACAAAGTGAGAACATTGCACCCGCACCTCGCCCTCTCCCTCTCCCCGCAGCGGGAGAGGGTGGCCCTCGCGTCAGCGAGGGTCGGGAGAGGGGCCGTGTTCACCCAGTGCTCCCCCTCTCCCGGCTCGCTCCGCTCGCCACCCTCCCCCGCAAAGGGGGGAGGGAATACCGCCTCTCCTGCACGCGATCTGGATTGGGAGAGGGTTCACGCGTCAAGCCATGGCGGGCTCGTCCCGGCCATTCATGCTTTCCAGCATCCACATCCTGAGGGGCCTCACGCGACCTCCTCGGAGACTGGCTCCTCAGGATGATGCGTGTGAGGTAGGAAGCGACGACGAGGATCCCGGGAACAGGTCCGGGGATGACGTGAAGGGTGTTCGCGGCACGTCATCCTGAACGCTGCCGCGCCGGGGTTCGTCTCGGGCCGCCCCCATCCTTTGGGGCATTCCCACCGCTCCCTCCTCCCGGTATTGTCCGCGCCATTCGCGCAGCCCTCCCCTGGACGAGGACCATGATGGACGATCTCCCTCTTGCCGCCGATTTCCCGCAAGCGACCCGCGAGCAATGGCTCAAGCTGGTCGAAGGGGTGCTGAAGGGCGCGGATTTCGAGAAGAAGCTCGTCTCCCGCAGCCATGACGGCATCGCCATCCAGCCGCTCTATCCGAAGGCGGAAGGCTCCGCGCCCATCGCGCGCGAACAGGCGGGCCGCTGGCGCGTGTCGCAGCGGGTCGACCATCCCGATCCGGCCAAGGCCAACGAGCTCGCCCTCATCGACCTGGAAGGCGGCGCCGACGCGCTGACCCTCGTCACCCGGAACGCGCCGGCAGCCCGCGGCTTCGGTGTGGCGATCGACGCCGTCGACGATCTCGACCGGGCGCTCGGCGGGGTCATGCTCGACCTCATCCACCTGCGCGTGGACGCCGGCGGACACGGCCGTCACATGGCGGCTCTGGTGCTGGCACTGGCCCGGCGGCGCGGCCACAGGCCCTCCGATCTCTCCCTCGATCTCGGCCTCGACCCCATCGGCGCCATGGCCGCTCAGGGTCGCATGTCGACGTCGTGGGATGCCATGACGGTGCGCATGGGCGACACCCTGGCCCACCTGACGGCGCAGGGCTTCGCAGGGCGAGCCTTCCTCGCCGACGGGCGCATCCATCATGAAGCCGGCGCCAGCGAGGCGCAGGAGCTGGCTGCCGTGCTGGCGACGGGCCTTGCATATGTGCGCGCCCTCGAGGCGGGCGGGCATTCGCTCGATGCCGCGCGGAAAGCCCTCGCCTTCCTGCTGGTGGCCGATGCGGACGAGTTCTTCACGGTCGCGAAGCTCCGGGCCCTGCGCCGCCTCTGGGCGCGGGTCGAGCAGGCCTGCGGCCTGGAGCCGAGGCCGATCCGCCTGCATGCGGAGACCGCCTGGCGCATGACCACCCGGCGCGATCCCTGGGTGAACATGCTGCGCACGACCGTGGCCGCCTTCTCCGCCGGGATCGGCGGCGCGGATGCGATCACGGTGCTGCCGTTCACGGCAGCGCTCGGCCTGCCCGATGCCTTCGCGCGCCGCATCGCCCGCAACACGCAACTGATCCTGCTCGACGAATCGAATCTCGCCCGCGTGGCCGATCCGGCCGCGGGCGCCGGCGGCTTCGAGGCGCTCACCGATGCCCTGTGCGAGAAGGCCTGGGGGCTGTTCCAGGAGATCGAGCGCGAGGGCGGCATCCTGGAGAGCCTGAAGGGCGGTGCGCTCCAAGCCCGCATCGCCGCCGTGCGCGCCCAGCGGGAGAAGGCCGTCGCCACCCGCAGGGAGCCGATCACCGGCACGAGCGAGTTCCCGAACATCGCCGAGGCGGATGTGAGCGTGCTCCTCCCCTCCCCCCTGCGGGGAGGGATCGAGGGTGGCGGTGCCGGCGCTGAACCGGACCAGCGTGGCGCAACGGCTCCGGCAGAGACTTCCTTCGCGGGTCTGCTCAGGATGGCCTCCGATGGCGCAAGCCTGGCCCAGCTCGCGGGCACGGCCGCCGGACCTGCGCCGGTCGCCGTCGCTCCCCTGCCCTCCATCCGCACGGCCGAGCCCTTCGAGCGCCTGCGGGACCTCTCCGACGCCTACCTGGCCCGCACGGGAGCGCGCCCGCGGGTGTTCCTCGCCAATCTCGGGCCGGTCGCCGCCTTCACGGCACGGGCCACCTTCGCCAAGAACTTCTTTGAGGCCGGCGGGATCGAAGCGGTGATGAACGACGGCTTTTCGGACCAGGACAAGCTTCGGCAAGCCTATATCGACAGTCAAGCCAAGCTTTCCTGCATCTGCTCGACAGATGAAATCTACGAAAAACACGCAGTCGAGACCGCGCAAACCTTGCGAACGGCCGGATCGACACTCATCTATCTGGCGGGGCGTCCGGGTGAACGTGAAGAAGAACTCACCCGCGCCGGCATCACCACTTTCATCTTCGCCGGGTGCGACATTCTCAAGGTTCTGAGCCGGGCTCTCGACGAGGCCTGCGCCTAAGGGCTTCGAGGCTCCTCCCGGCCATCGGGAACCGAGAGGAGCGCGGTTTGACTCTGACTAAGCATCTGGCGGCGGCCATCGGCCTCGGCACCATCCTGATCGGGAGCGCCGGTGCGGCCCCGGCCTCCCGCCACGACGGCACCTGGAGCGTGCGGATGGTGACGGATTCCGGCACCTGCGACAGCAGCGACACCTATTCCATCGCCGTCGAGAACGGCAGCGTCCGCTACATCCCTGCCCCCGGGTCCTCCCCGGCCGTGGTGTCGGGCCGGATCGGCCCCGATGGAACGGTCGACCTCGACATCCGCCGCAGCATCGCCAAGGCCGATGCGAGCGGGCGCCTGAACGGCAAGGCCGGCTCGGGCACGTGGCAGCTGGCCATGCTCGGCTGCTCGGGCCGGTGGACCGCTCAAAAGCATTCCAACAACGCGTAAGCTTCCGGCACGACGTCTCCTTGGCAAGCCGCTGCATTCCTTCGGTGCGGCGGCTTTTTCGTGCCCCGCTGCGGCCGAACTCCGCAGGAACCCGTCCCGAAATCGTCACGTTGGTTCAACCAACTCACCAAGGTTCAAGGAGTGTTCCATGCGTTCTCTTTTCTGGCTGTGCGCAGCAGCCATGACGGGACTGGCTCTGGCTCCCCAGGCGCAGGCCCAGGCCAACAGGTTCGACGGCACCTGGAGCGTGGAGGTCGTCACCGAGCAGGGTGCCTGCGACCGCGCCTACCGCTACCCGGTGATCGTTCAGAACGGCCAGGCCCGGTACGGCGGCCCGGAAAGCTTCAACGTGAGCGGACAGGTGCGGCCCAACGGTTCCGTCTCCGCCAGCATCTCCCGCGGCCAGGACCGGGCGAACGTGAGGGGGCAGCTCTCCGGCAATACCGGCCGCGGCACCTGGACGACCTCCGGCGGGCGGGTCTGCTCGGGCACCTGGAATGCCGAGAAGCGGGGATGACCCAGGGCCGTGCGCCTCAGACCATGCGCCGATAGCCTCGGGCGGGCGGATGCCCTAGAATGCACCCCCATTCGATCCGCTTTCATCGGCAAGGGCATCCGTTTCATCCCATGACCAGCATCCCGGATTTCACGAGCGTCGCTTTCGGCAATGCTCCCCTGGCATCCTCCCCGAGCGCCCCGGCCGAGCCGTGGCTGACGCCGGAGGGGATTGCGGTGAAGGGATCCTACGGGCCTAAGGATCGCGCCGGGCTCGACTTTCTCGACACCTATCCGGGGATCGCGCCCTTCCTGCGCGGCCCCTACCCCACCATGTACGTGAACCAGCCCTGGACCGTGCGCCAGTATGCCGGGTTCTCCACGGCCGAGGATTCCAACGCCTTCTACCGCCGCAACCTCGCAGCGGGGCAGAAGGGCCTGTCGGTGGCCTTCGATCTCGCCACCCACCGCGGCTACGATTCCGACCATCCGCGCGTGGCGGGCGACGTCGGCATGGCGGGGGTTGCCATCGACTCGATCTACGACATGCGCACCCTGTTCGCCGGCATCCCGCTCGACCAGATGAGCGTGTCGATGACCATGAACGGCGCCGTCCTGCCGATCCTGGCGCTCTACATCGTCGCGGCGGAAGAACAGGGCGTGCCGCCCCAAAAACTCTCGGGCACGATCCAGAACGACATCCTCAAGGAATTCATGGTGCGCAACACCTACATCTACCCGCCCAAGGGGTCGATGCGCATCATCTCGGACATCTTCGCCTATACCTCGGCGAACATGCCGAAGTTCAACTCGATCTCGATCTCCGGCTACCACATGCAGGAGGCCGGCGCGACGCAGGATCTGGAGCTCGCCTATACGCTTGCCGACGGCGTCGAGTACATCCGCGCCGGCATCCAGGCCGGCCTCACCATCGACCAGTTCGCGCCGCGCCTGTCGTTCTTCTGGGCGGTGGGCATGAACTTCTACATGGAAGTGGCCAAGATGCGCGCCGCGCGCCTGCTCTGGGCGAAGCTCGTCAAGGGCTTCAACCCTCAGAGCGAGAAGTCGCTGCCGCTGCGCACGCACAGCCAGACCTCCGGCTGGTCGCTGACCGCGCAGGACGTGTTCAACAACGTGGTGCGCACCTGCATCGAGGCGATGGCGGCAACGCAGGGCCACACGCAGTCGCTCCACACCAACGCCCTCGACGAGGCGCTGGCGCTGCCCACCGACTTCTCGGCGCGCATCGCGCGCAACACGCAGCTCTTCCTGCAGCAGGAGAGCGGCACCACGCGCATCATCGACCCGTGGGGCGGCTCATACTACGTCGAGCGCCTCACCTACGAGCTGGCGCAGAAAGCCTGGGGCCATATCCAGGAGGTGGAAAGCCTGGGCGGCATGGCCAAGGCCATCGAGGCCGGCATTCCGAAGCTGAAGATCGAGGAGGCCGCCGCCCGCACGCAGGCGCGGATCGATTCCGGCCACCAGAAGATCGTCGGCGTCAACTGCTTCAAGCCCACGGACGAGGCCTCGATCGACATCCTGAAGGTCGACAACGCCGCCGTGCGCGCGAGCCAGATCGAGAAGCTCAAGCGGCTGAAAGCCGAGCGCAACCAGGCCGAGGTGGATGCGGCCCTCGACGCCCTGTCGCAGGTCGCGGCATCCGGCGAGGGCAACCTGCTGGATCTCGCCGTCAAGGCCGCCCGCGCCAAGGCCACGGTGGGCGAGATTTCGGATGCGCTGGAAAAGGTCTGGGGCCGTCACCGGGCCGAGATCAAGGCGATCTCGGGCGTGTACAAACGGGAGGTCGGCGTGACGTCACCGGCAGTCGAGCGCGTGCGCAGCATGGTGGAACGGTTCGAGCACGACGACGGACGCCGCCCGCGCATTCTCGTGGCCAAGATGGGCCAGGACGGTCACGACCGCGGCCAGAAGGTCATCGCCTCGGCCTTCGCCGATCTCGGCTTCGACGTGGATATCGGCCCGCTCTTCGCCACGCCCGCGGAGGCCGCGCGCCAGGCCATCGAGAACGACGTGCACATCGTCGGCGTGTCGTCGCTGGCAGCGGGCCACCTGACGCTCGTGCCGGAGCTGAAGGCCGAACTCGCCAAGTACGGCCGCGACGACATCATGATCGTGGTCGGCGGCGTGATCCCGCCCCAGGATTTCGATGCCCTCACCAAAGCCGGCGCAGCGGCGATCTTCCCGCCCGGCACGGTGATCGCCGACGCCGCCGTGAACCTGATCGAGGATCTCAACCGCAGGCTCGGATACGGCCCCAAGCAGGCGGCGGAGTAGCGCCTCGTCCGGTTTGCCGGAGCCGGCGAACCCGTCAACCTTGCGGTAACCTTCCGGACAGGCGAAGGACCGGATCATGCCTAACCCGGGCGGATCAGGCCCGCCGCTTCGTTGACCGGCAACATTCCCCATGGGAAGCTCCCTGCAAGTTTGTATTTAAAACGATTGCAGGGATCCCATGGCCTTTAATCTCGAAGATTATACGCTCACCTTTTCAGACGAGTTCACGGGCAGCTATCTCGACACATCGGTTTGGGGCACGAAATACTGGTGGGGCGGGCGTACGCTGGCAAGCAACGGCGAGATGCAGTACTTCGCCGACCGCTCCACGGCGCTGGTCCAGCAATATCCCGACCTCGACCCGTTCCGGATCACCCAGGATCCGTATCAACCGGGCGACGGCGTTCTGACCATCACGGCACGGCCCTCTCCGGATACGAGCCTGACGGACGGCCTGCCCTATGTGTCAGGGCTCATCAACACCCATGGAACGTTCTCGCAGACCTACGGCTACTTCGAGATTTCGGCCCAGGTTCCTTCCGGTCAGGGCCTCTGGCCGGCCTTCTGGCTGTTGCCGCAGAGCGGCAACTGGCCGCCGGAGATCGACGTGCTCGAATTGCTGGGCCATGATCCGACGACCTACTATGTCGGCTCGCACTGGAAGGACGCGACGGGCAAGCACGCCTTCAAGACGCAAGGGATTTCAGCCGGCGTCGATCTTTCGGAAGGCTTCCACAGCTACGGGACGCTGTGGACCGCCGACACGATCACCTACTACCTCGACGGCACCGAGGTGTTCTCCATGGCAGCGCCCTCCGGCATCAACGAGCCGATGTACCTGCTCGCGGGGCTGGCCGTCGGCGGAAACTGGCCGGGCGCGCCGGATGAGACGACCCTGTTCCCGGCCGAGTTCCAGATCGACTACATCCGCGCCTATGCCCCGACCCTCAGGCCGACGATCTCCGGCAACGAAGGCGACAACTCGCTGGCCGGCGACAAGGTCTCGACCGCTTTCAACGACAGCATCTTCGGCTATGGCGGGAACGACACGCTCGAAGGCCTCAAGGGCAATGACACCCTGGCCGGCGGTGCCGGCGCGGACACCTTCATCTACCGGACCGGCCCGACCGGGCACGACGTGATCCTCGACTTCAACCCGACGGGTGGAGACATGGTGCGCATCACGAAGGCAATCGCCGGTCAGAAAAACTTCTCCGGGCTGTACCGGCTCATCAAGGACAATGGCGCCGGCGACGCGGTCCTGAAGCTCGCCGACGGCGGCTCCATCACCTTCGACGGCGTAAGGAAGGCCCAACTCGGCTACGACGACTTCCTGATCGTCTGAGCGCCGCTCCTGTTCGGGCAACGGGGTTCTCAAGACCGCTCGATCGCCCGCTTCACCACCTGCTGCACTTCCCTGTTCGACAGGAACAGGTCGTGGTTGATGATGCCGCCGCCGAACTCCGAGGCGTCGGCCACGCGCACGCCCAGCGCTTCGAGCCGCTCGCGGTCCGCCGCGCCGGCGCGGACGATGCCGCCCGCGAGGCGGCTCGACACGGCGAGCGCCCGGTCCTTGGTGGAGCTGATGACGGTGATCTTCTTGGCATCGGGTCCAAGACGTTCGAGGCCGCGGGCGAAAAGGTCGATATCGATGTCGGGCGCCGCCAGCACCACCGCGCCGATGCGCTCCATGGCGCTCTCGCCGCCCGAGGCGCGCAGCATGCGCAGGGTCTCGAGGGTCAGCAGCGTGCCCATGCTGTGCGCCACGATATGGATGCGCCCGCCGCTCGGAGTCTTGGCGATGGCGGTGAGCAGGTCCTCCAGCGCATCGCGGGACCACATGGCGCTCTCGCGGTCGGCCACGTAGCTGAAGGTGGAGGCGGCGGAGGGCCAGGTGAACAGGCCCGTCACGCCGGGGAACCCGATGCCCTGCGACAGGTCGATGGTCGAGGTGGCCGCCGTCTCGAAGCTCTCGCGGTAGCCGTGGATATAGAGCAGCAGGTCGCGCCCGAAGACGGCCTGGGCGAAGGACTGCGCGGCGTTGCTGCGGTTCAGGTTCTCCACCTTGGCGATGCTCCAGCCGCTCCCCGTGACGCGCCCGAGCATGGAGGTGGAGGGCGGGGTCAGGCGGGCCTCCGCGAACACCAGGTCGGGCGAGCGCTCGCTGCTGAACCAGGGCTTCGCCGGCGGATCGCCCGCCGGCAGGCGCGTCGTGGCGACCAGCAGCTTCGGGTCGCGCTCGAGACCGGCCCGGGGCTCGGATGCATTGAGCAGCGCCGTATCCTCCCCCAGGCAACCGGAGAGGGCGAGGCTTGCGAGGCCGACGAGGGCAAGGCGGGACAGGGTGGGGTGCATGAGGCCAGGTTTCAGGAGGAGACGAGGAAACCCTGCTGTTTTGTCCCTGATCGTGGCAGGCGCAAGGCAGGGCTCGGCAACAGGCCCATCCGGCGCGCGAATACGGTAAAGCAATGGTGAACGGCGGCGCGGATCCGCCGCCTTGATGCCTGGCAGGGCCAAACGTACCTTCCCGCCATGCTCCTTCTGTTCTCCCGTATCCTGCTCGTCGTCGTAGGGCTTTTTCTTCTTCCCCTCGCCACCCATGCGCTCTGGTGGGCCCTGCGCGACGATGTCGCGCCGAGCTGGCGCGCCGCCGACTGGTCGAGCGCGAAGCTGCTGCCCGCCGCCGCGGAGGCGCCCCAGGCCATCGTGGCGGTCTATGCGGCCCGGGTCGGGCGCTGGCGCGGCATCTTCGCCCACCATACCTGGGTGGTGGTGAAGGAGGCCGGCGCCCGCCAATACACCCGCTACGACAAGGTCGGCTGGGGCAGCCCCGTACGCACCAACGGCTGGGTGCCGGACGGGCGCTGGTTCGGCAATGCGCCTCATCCGGTGGTGGTGATCGAGGGCGCCGAGGCCGAGAGGCTGATCCCGCAGGTGCGCCAGGCGGTGGCGAGCTACCCCTACCAGACTTTCGGCGCCTACAATGCCTGGCCCGGGCCGAACTCCAACACCTTCGTGGCCCATGTGATGCGCTCCGTCCCTGAGCTCGCCGCCCCGTTGCCGCCCACGGCGCTGGGCAAGGACTGGCAGCCCTGGCGCGACATCGTGAGCCTCACCCCGAGCCGCACCGGGATCCAGATCTCGCTCGGCGGCTATGCGGGCCTCGCGCTCGGCTGGGTCGAGGGACTCGAGGTCGACTTCATGGGGCTCGTCGCCGGCCTCGACCTGCGCCGGCCCGCCCTCAAGATTCCTGCCTGGGGACGAATCGGCATGGATCCGATCACGTGGTGAAAGCGCAGTCTAGATGCGCTAAAGCTCCCCTATGACCGGGGGCTCACAGAAGACGGCAGTGACGGCGGAGATGGTCGCCAGCGGCGACCGCGCGGCGCTGGCGCGCGCCATCACGCTGATGGAATCGCGCAGGCCGGATCACCGCGAGGCGGCCCGTGGCCTGCTTCAGGCGCTGATGCCGCGCTCGGGCCACGCGGTGCGCATCGGCATCACCGGCGTGCCGGGGGTGGGCAAGTCCACCACCATCGACACGCTCGGCTCCATGCTCACCGAGAAGGGGCACAAGGTGGCCGTGCTGGCGGTCGACCCCTCCTCGACGCGCACCGGCGGTGCGATCCTGGGCGACAAGACGCGCATGGCGCGGCTGGCCGCCGATCCCAACGCCTTCATCCGCCCCTCTCCCTCCTCCGGAACCCTCGGCGGCGTCGCGGCCAAGACCCGGGAGACCATGCTGCTCTGCGAGGCGGCCGGGTTCGACGTGATCCTGGTGGAGACGGTGGGCGTCGGCCAGTCGGAGACGGCGGTGGCGGACCTCACCGACTTCTTCCTCGTGCTCATGCTGCCGGGTGCCGGCGACGAGTTGCAGGGGATCAAGAAGGGCATCCTGGAGCTTGCCGACCTGATCGCGGTCAACAAGGCGGACGACGCGGGCGCCAAGGCCAAGGCGGCGGCCGCCGAGTACAAGGCGGCCCTCCACATCCTGGCCCCCGCCTCCCCCGCCTGGACCCCGCCCGTGCTGACGATCTCCGGGCTGACGGGCCAGGGGCTCGACGAACTCTGGGCCAAGGTCCTGGACCATCGCAGGCGCCTGGAGGCGACCGGGGAGCTTGCCGCCAAGCGCCGCGCGCAGGACACGAAGTGGATGTGGGCCCTCGTCCACGAGCGCCTGTACGAACGCCTCGCCCACGACCCGGCCCTGCGCCGGCGCGTGCCGGAGGTCGAGCGCGCCATCGCCGAGGGCACCCTCTCGCCCGATGCCGCGGCGAGCGAGATCGTCAGGCTCCTGGGGATCTAGAGCGACGGGCGGGGCGGTCAGGCCGCGCCCGCAATCTCCGCGGTGGGGCGGATCTGCCCCACCTCGATCCCGTTCCAGTTCCTGAGCACCGGCTGGGCCAGCGCCTCGACGGCCGCGCGCTCGTTGTCGCTCAGGGGCAGGAAGCGCAGGACGAGCCCCGCCATCATCGCCTCGGCGGCCCGGGCATTGCCGTCATCCACCTTCAGCGCGATGCCGTAGCCGAGTTCCGGGAACGAGGCGCAGTAGACGCCCTCCGCGCCCACCTTCACGAAGGCGCGCTCGCCCAGGAGCTCCATCAGCTTCGTGTCGAAGCGGCCCGTGCCAGCGACCATGAAGGGGTGGCGCGCCACCGCCTTGCGGATCCGGGCGGCGGCCGCCCTGCCGTCGCCCGGCAGGCCGATGCCCGTGCCGAAGCGGGCAAAGCCGAAGGCGAGCGACGGGAGCTTCACCGCGTAGGTGGGGATCGAGCAGCCGTCGATGCCGCTTTTCTCGTGGGTGTGGCAGGCGCCGGTGATCTCCTCCAGGGTGTCGCGCACGATCCGCTGGACCGGATGGTCCGCCAGGACGTAGCCCTTGGGGTCGTTCCCCTGCCCGCAGGCCAGGCAGACGAAGCCCGCATGCTTGCCCGAGCAGTTGTTGTGGAGGGCGCTCGGGCTCCCGCCCGAGGCTGCGAGAGCGCGGTTCGCCGCCTCGCCCATCGGCCAGTGCACGCCGCATTCCAGGCAGCCGGCATCCTGCCCCGCCTTGGCGAGCATGGACCCTGCTGCAGCCACATGCTCCGGTTCCCCCGAATGGGAGGCGCAGGCGAGCGCGATCTCCTCATCCGTCAGGCCGTACTTGTCGGCAATCCCGCTCTCCACCAGGGGCATGGCCTGGAGCGCCTTCACGGCGGAGCGGGGGAAAACGCGCCGCTCCACGTCGCCGATGGACAGGACCGTGGCCCCTTCGGCATCCACCACCGAGACGCTTCCGCGATGACGCGACTCGACCAAATTTCCGCGGGTAATCTCGACAAGAATAGGATTGTTCATCAATGCCCCATTCGAAAAGCGGCGGTGTTGTGGCGGCACTCACCGCAGATGTCAAAGGGGGCATTGTTGCAAAACCCAGAAAAACGCCGCCCAATTAAGCGGACGCGGCGGGTTGCAGCAGGGCCTCCGACACCCTAAACCCAGGCTCGGCGTGATATGGGGAGTGCCTGATGCGCGTATCGATGATCGGGGCGGGTTATGTCGGGCTTGTGTCCGGGGCGTGCTTTGCGGATTTCGGGCACGAGGTGTGCTGCGTCGACAAGGACCCGGCCAAGATCGAGGCGCTGAACCGGGGCGAGATCCCGATCTTCGAGCCGGGGCTCTCCGAACTCGTGGCCAAGAACGTGCGCGAGGGCCGGCTCACCTTCACCACCGAGCTGCCCGCCGCCGTCAGGGGCGCGGGCGCCGTGTTCATCGCGGTGGGCACCCCCTCGCGGCGCGGCGACGGCCATGCCGACCTCTCTTACGTCTACCAGGCCGCCCGGGACATCGCCGCGGCGATCGACGGCTATACGGTGGTGGTGACCAAGTCCACCGTGCCGGTGGGCACCGGCGACGAGGTGGAGCGCATCATCCGCGAGGCGCGCCCCGACGCCGACTTCGCCGTGGTCTCCAACCCCGAGTTCCTGCGCGAGGGCGCGGCCATTGCCGACTTCAAGCGCCCCGACCGCATCGTGATCGGCACCGAGGACGAGCGCGCCCGGGAGGTGATGACCGAGATCTACCGCCCGCTCTACCTCAACCAGTCGCCGGTGCTGGCCATGTCGCGGCGCACGGCGGAGCTGACCAAGTACGCCGCCAACGCGTTCCTGGCCACCAAGATCACCTTCATCAACGAGATCGCGGACCTGTGCGAGCAGGTGGGCGCCAACGTGCAGGACGTGGCCCGCGGCATCGGGCTCGACAACCGCATCGGCTCCAAGTTCCTGCATGCGGGCCCCGGCTATGGCGGCTCGTGCTTTCCCAAGGACACGCTGGCGCTGATCAAGACGGCGCAGGACTACGAGGCGCCGGTCCGGATCGTGGAGACGGTGGCGGCGGTCAACAGCCAGCGCAAGCGCGCCATGGGGCGCAAGGTGATCGCGGCCTGCGGCGGCTCGGTGCGGGGCAAGACGGTGGCGGTGCTCGGGCTGACCTTCAAGCCCAACACCGACGACATGCGCGATGCGCCCTCCATCGACATCATCACCGCGCTGCAGGATGCGGGCGCGCGGGTGAAGGCCTACGACCCGGAGGGCATGGAGGCGGCCCGCGCGGTGCTCGCCGACGTGGACTATGCCCGGGACGCCTATGACTGCGCCCGGGACGCCGATGCGCTGGTGCTGGTCACCGAATGGGACATGTTCCGGGCGCTCGACCTTCGCCGGCTCAAGGCGGCGCTGGCCGCCCCGGTGGTGGTGGACCTGCGCAACGTCTACCGCCCCGACGAGATGCGCCGCCACGGCTTCACCTATACGAGCGTGGGACGCGGCTGAGAGCCGGGAGGCAGACCGCTTGCGCGCCGGTCTCCCCGGTGCCATGACAGAGTCCACCGACCTTCAGAGCTGACCGGGAGCGCCCCATGCAGACCTTCTTCGTGGAGATCAAGTGCAAGCTCGGCAAGACCTACGCCGTAGCGAACGCTCTCGCGGACCGGGAGATCGCGTCCGAGATCTACTCGACGGCGGGCAATTACGACATTCTCGCCAAGTTCCACGTGGATGACGGCGTGGATATCGGCCATTTCATCGCCGAGAACGTGCAGAGCATCCCCGAAATCGCCGACACCCACACGATCATCACCTTCAAGGCGTTCTAAAGCACCGGACCCAAAAGTGGATTCGCACTTTTGGGTCCGGTGCTTTGTCTTCGAGTGAGAGCAGCGGCAGCCCCGTCCCGGCAGGGCTCGCCGCCTACTGCACGAGCGGGGTGGCCTGCGCCGTCCGCTCGGTCCGGCGGGTGACCTCGGCGAGGTAGGGGCCGATCCCCTCGTAGCGGTCGAGGCGGCGCACGATCTTGGAATCGATCTTGTTGTAGAGCTCGGCGACCGTCACGGGGCGGCGCTTGCGGCCCTTGCCCTCCATGAACAGCCCGGCATTGGCCCGGGCCGCCTTGGGGAAGAGCTTGGACGCCTTCATGTTCGGGTCCTGGTCCAGGACCTCGAGGAAGCGCACCGCGGCGGAAGCGCCGAGGAAATGGGCGAGGTAGAGCTCGGCCTCGGCCAGCTCCCGCTCGCCCTGAGCCTGCAGGGCGCGCTCCACGTCCTTGATCAGCTCGCCCGCCATGAGCGCCGAGAAGTAGGGATCGGTGCGCAGGTTCATGATCCAGGCCCGATCCTTGTCGCTCACCACGGGATCGCCGTCGACGGTCCGGATCGCCTCTGCGGCGGCGGTGAAGCCGTAATCGGCCGCATGGAGCTGCACCACCTCGAGCCACGTCCGGTCGATGAACTGGAACAGGCCCTGGGCCGAGGAGGTCGGCGCCTTGGCCTCGGGCGAGAGGCTCGATTCCACGTCCGCCAGGGTCATCATGTAGACCGGGTCGACACCCGTCGCATGGGCGGCCTTGAGGATGGAGTGGACGAGCCAGCGCGGCACGGTGCGGCCGTTGAAGGGAATCAGCTCGTCAGGATCGCCCGCCACCTCGTCCGGGCTCGTCTGCGGCGCGGGCTTCGTGGCGCGGGGCTTCACGATGGAGAAGGCGCCGTCGAGAATGGCCTTGAACAGCCCCGGGTCCTTCGCAAGCTTCGGCGTGAACTCGGCCGAGGCGGTCGCCACCGAGCCGGTGATCGCCGGCTGTGCTGCCGCGAGGGCGGACGGTTTCGCCAGCAGGGCGCTCGGGAGGGTGGCGACGGCCGCCGGTCCGGCGGTAAGGCCCTGGAGGCCGATGACAAGGCCTGCGGCCAGGGCGAGGCGGAGTGAGCGGCGGCGGTTTCCGGTCTTGCGCCCGTCCGCAACAGGCTGCGGAACTGCGCATAGCAGCGTTCTCGCGTTACTCATCATCACTGATCCCGCGAGGCCCGGCCGGGCAGCCTGGCCTCTTCCCTTGTGTTGTTCTGGGACAAGGGTTGACGGGTAGATGTGACGAGAATGGGTCAGCTTGACCGTAAAATTACGGTTTCGTTAACCGTGTCCGGAAATTTTCCTTGGAAAAACGGCCGAACCTCCCCGGCAGGTCAGGACGAGGATTGGGCGACGAGCTGGGCATTGGTGCGCTCGAGGCGCTTCGCCAGCTCGCGCATGATGGCCAGGGACATCTGGGGAAACTGGGCCAGGAGCTCCAGGAAGACGCGCTTGTCGATTCGCAGCGCCGTGGTGGGCTCGGCGGCCATGATGGTGGCCGAGCGTGGCGTGTCCGAGAGGATGCCCATCTCCCCGACGAGGGCATTGCTCCCCAGTTCCGCTACCTGGATGTCGCCGCCGGGCGTGTGGAGGAGGACGCTCGCCCGCCCTTCGAGGATCACATAGGCCGCATCCGAGGGGTCGCCCTGCGAGAAGAAACGCTGCCCGCCGGCGAACTGGACCCGCTCGCTCGTGAAGGCGAGGAGCTTCAGGCGGGCGGGATCCACGTCCCGGAACATGGGGACCTGCCGCAAGGACTGAACCTCCGTCTCAAGGGTCATGCCACCTCTCCTGCTGTTGTCTGGGCGCCGCCCGGCTCGACCTGGCGAGACCTCGGGGTCCGTTGCGCTGTTTCGTTGATGATGATCTGTCCGTCACGGAAACGCATCTGAGCATCGAAGGCACCGGCCTGTCGATCATTCGGCAGAACCATGAACAAGCTTTGCCGGTCGAGCAACCCGATCAGCACCTCCATGAGCTGCTGCGCCTGTGCCTCGTCGAAGGGGGCGAGTGCCCCGTCGATGACCATGATGTCCGGCCGCTTCACCAGACAGCGCACGAGGTTGACGCTCGCTCTCTCCTGGGGCGACAGGAGCCGGCCGGCCGTACCGACCTGGTGGTCGAGGCCGATGCGCTCCACGTCCGTCAGGAGGTCGAGCTCCCGGACGATGGCGGCAACGGCTTCCGCGACCCGCACCCGGGCATTGGCGACCTGATGGCTGATGCGGCCGAAGAGCAGGTTGTCCCGCAGCGGTGCTGCCGCGCAGACCCTGTCCGGATCGTAGAACTCGACCCCGTCGCCCGAATTCTCCAGAACCTCGCGGACCAGCCCCCGCGCTTCGACGACCCGGCTCATCAGACGCCGGTCGAGGAGCCCCAGGCGGTGCCGGGTCTCGATATAGGCGAGCGGCAGGGCCAGAAGGCGCGTGCGGTCCTCCTGGGTCAGGCGCCCCTCGCCCCGGGCGTGCCGGCGCAGGATGGCCTCGAATTCCGTCAGCTCCTCGGCGCCGATGAAGGAGAACTGCTCGAACAGGGAATGCCCCGGCGGCAGCCCTTCGAAGATCTCGGTCATGGTCTGCGCGATCTCCAGCCCCATCTGCACGAGGTCGTCGGTCAGGCCGGAGCGGTCGGTGGCGCTGCGGAACTGGGCGTTCTCGGCAAGGTTGCGGCCCCGGAACTCGTCGGAGACCGCCACCCCGAACAGGAGGTTCTCCGCAATGGTGGCCTGGCTGTTGTAGCGGGTGGGATCGAAGGGCTCCACGAGATCGGCCATGCCGTTCGTCTGGAAGGTTTCCCTCAGACGCCGCCTCGCCTCCACCACGCGCTCGGCCAGATCCCGGTCCCGCTCGGGATCGATCCGTCCCCCGAGGCCGAAGAGGTAGATCGTGTCCCCCATGCCGACGCGGTCCAGGAGGTCGATCAGGATGCGGTCGAGATCGTTCTCGTCCCGGGCACCGATCCGCTCGTAATCCACCCACTGGTCGGAGATGTGCTCGAGCGGATTCCCGGTCCTGATGGCCTCCGCGATCCGGCGGTCCATCTCCCGCCTGTCCTCCGCGGCCCTGCGGAGGGGCTTGGCGCGGAGGCCGTAGACCAGGTTGTCGCGAATGCTGCCCGGGAAGAGGATCGGGTCGACGCCGGCATAGGCGATGCGCCGCCCCGCCACGGATGCGGGGATCTGCAGGAGATCGCGGTCGCCGATGCGGATCTGACCGTGGAACTCGGTGCTCCTGCGGGCGATGATCCGCGCCATCGTGGTGGCCGCTGCCCCGCCGTTGGAGATCAGCGCGACCTTTGCGGGCAGATCGATGGCGAAGGCCCCTCCCTCGATGATCATGTCCCCGTGCGGGCCCGCCACGCGGATGTCCTCGCCCACCATCGGCCCGACGAGCGGCACATCCTCCGCCTCCTGGCGCGCATCGAGCAGGGGCGCGAGCCGCTCCTCGGCGAAATGCTGGGTCACCTGATCGTACTTCACCTGCACGTCGAGGCGCTGCTGGTCCCAGTCGATCAGCTCCTTCAGCGGCGGCGGCAGCTCGCGATAGGCCGCGATCACCGCCACGAGCTGGCCGATGTCGAGGGTGCCGCGCAGGGCGAAGTAGCCGCCGATGGCGTAGAAGAAGAACGGCGTGAGCTGGGCGAGGAAGTTGTTGAGGGATTTGACGAAGAATTTTCGGTTGTAGATCTTCAGCCGGATGGTGAAGAGGTTGAAGAGCCGATGGCCGATCTCGGCCCGCTCCCAATCGTAGGCATTGTGGACGTGGACGACCTCGATTCCGTCGAGCACCTCGGCGATGCGCCCGGCGAGCTGGCGCGAGGCGAGCTGGCGCTGCTTGCCGAGACGCAGCAGCTCGCGCCGCAGGCGGGGAATGATCGTGAACTGCACCGCGATCACGGCCAGCGCGATCAGGCCCAGCCATACGTTCTGCACCATGATGAAGACGAGCGCCGTGGTGGCCTGCAGGCCGAGGAAGACGGGCGTGATGAACGCATCCCCGATGAAGCCGCCGATGGGCTCGACCTCGTCCTTGATGATCGTCGCGGTTTCCGACGACTTCACGCTGCGTAATGCTTCCGGCGTGAAGCGCAGCACCATGGAGAAGAGGTCGAAGCGCATGCGCCGCAGCATCCGCTCGCCCAGCACCCCCTTGGCCACGTTGATCCAGTACTTGAAGGCGCCGTTGACGACGACGAAGAACAGAAAGAGGAACGACAGGCCCATGAGCAGGCCGACGCGGCCGACCTCGAAGCCCTCGAAGATCTCGACGGTGCCGCTGCCGAGCCAGGCGGGCCAGTCGAACTTGAGGTGCAGGAAGGGCGCCGTCGCATTGCCGTCACGGAAGGCCTCGCCCTGAATGGCCTGGTTCACGATCTGGCGAGGCAGATCGAGGGACATGAAGTAGAACGGCAGGGACGCCAGCACGACGGCGCAGACGATGAGCTGGTCGCGCCTGGAATGTGTCCAGATATAGCGGAAGAGGCTCTTTTCCATCAGCGCAGCGCCGCCGCCCTCATTTCCCCTGGATACCCTCTTCACGATCTGGAGCATCGCCATAGTTTGACGAGGGGGCCTATTGCAAGGGTAGAGATAGCTGTCCTAACGTCAACTTTCGATACGCCGGCCAACTCGATACCTCCCATCAAGGATGCCTGCATGGCAAACGCGATCAAGAACCCGAGGATCGACAGGGGTTTGCCCCTGTCGGCGCCCGCTCGCGGCGCAAGGGTTCTCATCTACAGCCACGACACGTTTGGGCTTGGGCACCTGCGCCGGTCGCGGGCGATCGCGAATGCCATCGTCGAGCAGCTGCCGGGCGCCTCGGTGGTCATCCTGTCGGGCTCTCCCGTCATCGGCAATT
>NZ_JAAAXJ010000011.1 GCF_009910705.1 Microvirga arsenatis | reverse complement strand
CGGGGGCGAGGAGCGCCCGCGCCGCCGCACGGCGGATCGCGATGCCGCCCCGGCCCGTCGCGAGCGCGAGGGCGCAGCCCGTCCGCGCCGCAGCGACGACGAGCGCCCGCGCAGGCCCGCCGGCGACCGGCCGTTCCGCGCCCGCGCCGAAAGCGGCGAGGATCGTCCCCGCAGGCCGCAGGGCGACAGGCCGTTCCGCTCCCGCGAGGGGGGCGACGACCGCCCGCGCAAGCCCCAAGGCGAACGCCCCTTCCGGGCCCGTGGCGACGATGACCGTCCCCGCCGCGGCCCGCCGCGGGGCGATGGGCCTTCGCGGCCGAGAGGCGGCCCTGGCGGCTTCAAGGGAGGCCCCAGAGGGGGTGCATCCAAGGGCGGCGCCTCGAAGGGCGGCTTCAAGGGCGGTTCAAAAGGCGGCCCGCGCGGCCGCCGCTGAAAAGCACAGGGAAACACCAACCTCATCCTGAGGAGCAGCCGTGAGGCTGCGTCTCGAAGGATGGTCCAGAGTGCACTGGAGACGCCTCGTCCTTCGAGACGGACCTGACGGTCCTCCTCAGGATGAGGCTCTTTGAGTATTTGTGAGACTCTCTTCATGAGGTTTGAACCATGAGAATCGTGAGCGGGCGCTGGCGCGGCCGCTCGCTCAAGGGGCCGAGCTCGGACGCGATCCGCCCGACCTCGGACCGCCTGCGCGAGACGATCTTCAACATCCTCCAGCATTCCTACGACGATCCCGTCGAGGGCGCGCGCGTGCTCGAACTCTTCGCCGGCACCGGCGCCATGGGGCTGGAGGCGCTCTCGCGCGGCGCGGCCTTCGCGCTCTTCGTCGACGATGGAGCGCAGGCCCGCGGCATCATCCGCGAGAACGTCGAGGCTTTGGGCGCCGGCGGCGCCACCCGCCTCTTCCGCCGCGACGCCACCCGCATGGGCGAGGCCGCGCCCAATGCCCCCTTCTCCGTCGTGTTCTGCGACCCGCCCTACGGCAAGGACCTCGCGCCCAAGGCCCTGCGCTCCTGCGCGGAGGGCGGCTGGCTCGTACCCGACGCGCTCGTGATCGTGGAGGAGGCGCAGGGCGTCGATGTCTCGCTGCCGGAGCGCTTCGAGGAGATCGAGCGGCGGGATTACGGGGAGACCAGGGTGGTGTTCGGGCGGTTCAGGGGGTGATCCTATCGTTCCACGGCCCGCCTTTCACAAGACGGTTGTCCTATTGTTGATTCTGCATAACATTGCGTCACCGCGCCATGAGGCGTCTTGTTCTGATTGTGATGGGGATCGCCATGGCCGAACCATATCTGTGGGGATCCAAGATCGATCTTCCCGCTGGCATCCAAGACCCTCATGTGACGACCCTCAAGGATGGCACCTTCCTGGTCATCGCCAGAGCCGGGAGGGTGTGGTCTGAAGCCAAGATGAAGGCGTGGATCTATAATGCAGACGGCTCTCTCAAGACGGAGCAGGCTCTCAAGATCCCGGATGGCGTCGTTCCTCCTCACATCAATCCAGTCGGTGGGTGGAACTTAGGCAAGGGAGGCTATCATCCGATCATCGTGGAACTCCCGGACGGACGCCTATCGCTCACCTGGACCGAGCACCGTGAGAGTTCGGACGGCATCTATGTTGCCCCTTGGACAGGGATCTACAATGCCGACCTGACGCCGAGCGACAAGCCCGTGCTTGTCCTCGATCCACCTTCCAGCTCAAGGTATTATGCTCAATCCGGCGAAAGCCTAGGAGACGGCAGGACCATCGTTGCAGTGAGTAGTCTGCATGCCAAAGCCTTCGTACGCATTTTGAACCCCGACGGAACTCGCTCGAATGTTTTGGAATTCGATGCAGTTAATGCCTCTGAGTACGACCCTATCGCGGATCTGACGGTGCTTGATAACGGCAACGTCGCGTTCATGGTTCGCGGGAATCCCTCGGCCTTCAAAGGCTATGTACTTGCTCCATCCGCCACGGGTGGGCTTAGCGTGCTTCAAGCCTTCTCCATAGAGACAATTGTAGCCCTTGCCGATGCAGATGTTAGGGTAACTGCCCTTCAAGGTGGCGGGTTTGTTGTGACTTGGGTCGAGAACGGCAAGATCGACGAGTCCGGGTTTGAACCAAGCACAACCGTGAAGTTCCAAGTCTTCGATGCTACAGGTACAAAGGTCACCGAACCGCAGGCGTTTTATGCAAGCGGCACAGAGGCTGACGCAGTCGGGACGCCGGATGTCGTGGCGCTTCCCAACGGTAGCTTTGCCTTAGCTGTTCAGGTCGTCCCTAACTTGGCTATCAGCAAGTCGGAAGTTCGATTGGCGATCTACGATGAGGCCGGGAACCGCGTCAGTGAGAAGTTGCTCGTGGACAGGCCAGCAGCAGAGCAATTGTCCTCAGTCGCGGGATTGTCCCTGATGGCCGATGGGCGCATTGCTGCGCTCCTTTCGAGCGGTATCCAGATCGTCGACCCGCGCGACAAAGCCCTTTCGCTGACGGGCACGATCCGGGACGATCAGTACATCGGCACCGCGTTCAAGGACACGATGGACGGAAGCGGCGGCGACGATTCCCTCGTCGGGGCCGAGGGCGACGATCTGCTGAAGGGTGGCGAAGGCAGCGACACGCTGTTCGGCGGCGCAGGCGCCGACGGCCTCAACGGCGGCAGCGGGATCGACTACGTCTCCTTCGCGGGCGCCACGGCCGGCGTGACGGCGAGCCTCGCGGGCGGCACGGGCGGCGAGGCTGCGGGTGACGTCTACGCGGAGGTCGAGGGGCTGATCGGGTCGTCCTTCGACGACGTTCTTGCGGGGAACGGCGCCGCGATCCTGAGCGGGCGCGGCGGCAACGACACCTATCATGTCCGTGCCGGAGACATCCTCGCGGAGGCGGGCATGGAGGGCCGGGATACGGTCATTGCCGCGGCCAGCTATGGGCTGGCGCAAGGCGCAGAGGTGGAGGTGCTCAGGCTGGCAGGCCTCTCGTCGAAGAAGAGCGCCAGCCTCTCCGGCTCGGATACCGCCAACGAGATCCTCGGCCATGCCGGCGCGAACACGCTCCGGGGCCTCGGCGGCAACGATGTGCTGAAGGCCTCTGCGGGCAATGACATCCTCAAGGGCGATGAGGGAGCCGACACGCTGCATGGCGGCGCCGGCAACGACAGGCTCTACGGCGGCTCCGGCCAGGAGCACGACGTGTTCGTCTTCGACACGAAGCCCAGCACGAGCAGCAACGTCGACCGCATCCACGACTTCGACCCGAGATACGATTCCCTTTGGCTGGAGAACAAGATCTTCGCCAATCTCGGCAAGGGCACGCCCGCGGGCGTGAAGTTCAAGGCCGACATGTTCGTGAAGGGCAAGGCCGCCAGGGACAAGGAGGATCGCATCGTCTACGACAGCAAGACCGGTGCGCTCTACTTCGACCAGGACGGCACCGGCTCCAAGGCTCAGGTGAAGATCGGCACGCTCTCGAAGAACCTCAAGCTGACCCATCACGACTTCTTCGTCATCTGAGAAGCATGAGGGCTGCATTTGCCCTGCCCTCCCATGACCGCTATACCGCCCTGAGCGGTCACGGAGGAAAAGGCGCGTCATGAAAGCGGTTCTCTTCGAGCAGTTCGGCCAGCCGCCGCAGGTGCGGAACGTGCCGGACCCGACACCCTCCGCGGACGGCGTCGTGATCAAGGTGGAGGCCACGGGCCTGTGCCGGAGCGACTGGCACGGCTGGATGGGGCACGATCCCGACGTGGCGCTGCCGCACGTGCCGGGGCACGAACTCGCCGGCACGGTGCTCGCCGCCGGCAGGCAGGTGACGCGCTGGAAGAAGGGCGACCGGGTCACGGTGCCCTTCGTCGGCGGCTGCGGACATTGTCACGAGTGCAACTCCGGCAACCATCAGGTCTGCGAGCGGCAGTTCCAGCCGGGCTTCACCGCCTGGGGATCCTTCGCGGAATACGTGGCCGTCGACTATGCCGACACGAATCTCGTGGGGTTGCCCGAGGAGCTCGACTTCGTCACCGCCGCAAGCCTCGGCTGCCGTTTTGTCACGTCGTTTCGCGCCGTCGTCGACCAGGGCCGCGTGAAGCCGGGCGAGTGGGTCGCCGTTCACGGCTGCGGCGGCGTCGGCCTCTCCGCCATCATGATCGCGACGGCGATGGGCGCCAACGTGATCGCCGTCGACCTCACGGAGGAGAAGCTCGCCTTCGCGCGCGAGATGGGCGCGGTGGCCACCGTCAATGGCCGCGAGACGGCGGATGTGGTGGGCGCGGTCAGGGAGATCACGGGGGGCGGCGCGCATGTCTCCATCGATGCGCTGGGCCACCCCGTCACCTGCTTCAACTCCATCGCGAACCTGCGCCGCCGCGGGCGTCACGTGCAGGTCGGGCTCATGGTGGGCGAGCATGCGAGAGCCGCCGTGCCGATGGCGCAGGTCATCGCGCACGAATTGGAGATCTACGGCAGCCACGGCATGCAGGCCTTCCGCTACCAGGACATGATGGCGATGATCCGCACGGGCAAGCTCGCGCCGCAGAGGCTCGTGGGGCGGCACCTGAGCCTCGACGAGGCGCCTGCCGCGCTCATGGCCATGGACCGCTTCGAGGGCCTCGGCATCGGCGTCATCACCCGCTTCTGAGGGCCGAAGGTTCCGTCCTCGCGTTGTTGAACACGCGCCAGGCGCGCTATGTAATCCTTCTCAACCGCCCCACTGGAGAGTTCGATGGCCTATCTGCCCGCCGAGAACCGCTACGACACGATGCTCTACAACCGCTGCGGCCGCAGCGGGCTCCTGCTGCCGGCGATCTCGCTCGGGCTCTGGCACAACTTCGGCGAGGACAAGTCGGCGGCGACGGCTCGGCAGATCTGCCGCACGGCCTTCGATCTCGGCATCACCCACTTCGACCTCGCCAACAATTACGGCCCGCCTCCGGGCTCTGCGGAGACCCTGTTCGGCGACATCCTGCGCAACGACTTCCATGGGCTGCGCGACGAGCTGGTGATCTCCACCAAGGCGGGCTACCGCATGTGGCCGGGGCCTTACGGCGAGTGGGGCAGCCGCAAGTATCTCCTCTCCAGCCTCGACCAGAGCCTCAAGCGCATGGGGCTCGACTATGTGGACATCTTCTACTCGCACCGCTTCGATCCGGAAACGCCGCTGGAGGAGACCATGCTGGCGCTCGACGCGGCGGTGCGGCAGGGCAAGGCGCTCTATGTGGGTCTCTCCTCCTACAACAGCCAGCGCACCCGCGAAGCCGTTGCCATCCTGCGCGAGCTGAAGACGCCCTGCATCATCCATCAGCCGAGCTATTCCATGCTCAACCGCTGGATCGAGGAGGACGGCTTGCTCGACACCCTCGACGATCTCGGCATGGGCTCCATCGTGTTCTCGCCGCTGGCGCAGGGCATGCTGACGACGAAGTATCTCGGCGGCATCCCCGAGGAGAGCCGCGCCGCGCAGGGCAAGTCCCTGCGCACGTCGTTCCTCAACGAGGACAACCTCTCGCGCATCCGCGGCCTCAACGGCATCGCCGAGCGGCGCGGCCAGAGCCTGGCGCAGATGGCGCTCGCCTGGGTGCTGCGCGGCGGGCGCGTCACCTCGGCGCTCATCGGCGCGAGCCGCCCCGAGCAGGTGGTCGATTGCGTGGGCGCGCTCCAGAACCTGTCCTTCACGGCGGAGGAACTCGCCGAGATCGACCGCTTCGCCGGCGAGGGCAACCTGAACATCTGGGCGGCTTCGGCGGAGCGGAAGGGGCCGACGCGCTGATCGGCCGGCGCAATCCCCAGGCTCTTCGGGGATACCCCTTTAGAGGGGCTTGAGGAACCGGTTAACAAATGGTTAATGCCAAGCTTCATTGGCCATTTGTCCCGGGTCGCATCCATGGTCCCTGTCACCGCCGCCGACAACCGCCGTCACGCCAGGCGCTTTCGCGCCCATCATCCGGCGCAGATCCTGCTGGGACCCGATGCGATGATCCCCTGCACGGTGAAGGACATCTCGACCGGCGGCGCCAGGCTCGCGCTGCGGCCGCAGATGGACCTGCCCGAGACCTTCGAGCTGTTCATCGCGGCCCACGACCTGCAGGTGCGCCGGGCCCGGGTGTGCTGGCGCAACGGCGGCTTCGCGGGCGTGGCCTTCAACGACGGCGAGGCGGCGCCGGCGATGGATGCTGCGCCGCAATCGCTCACGTTCCAGGACTGCCTGGATCAGGCCGCGCCGGTCCATCTCGCATCCGCCCCGGTGCGCAAGGACCTCAAGCTCTATCGCACCACCGCCTGAACCCCGGATCCCCGCTCGGCCGCAGCGAGCGCGGGGCGAAGCGTCAACGGCGCCCGAACAGCCTCTCGATGTCGCTGAGCTTGAGTTCCACGTAGGTGGGCCGGCCGTGGTTGCACTGGCCGGAGAGCGGCGTCGCCTCCATCTCGCGCAACAGGGCATTCATCTCCTCCGGACGCAGGCGCCGGCCCGCGCGGATGGAGCCGTGGCAGGACATGCGCGAGAGCACGGCGTCGAGCCGCTCCTCCAGGGGGCCTGACGCGCCCTGCCCCCATTCGGCGAGCGCGTCCGCCACGTCCTGCACCAGCGCCTTGATGCGCCCGCCCGCCAGCGCCGAGGGCACCTCGCGCACGAGGAGCGCGCCGGGCCCGAAGGGCTCGACCACGAGGCCGAGGCTTTCCAGGGCCGAAGCCTCCGCCAGCACGCGGTCCGCATCCACGGGATCGAGATCGACCACCTCCGGGATCAGCAGCAGCTGCCGCGCGATGCCCGATGAGGCGCGCTCGCGCTTCAGCCGCTCGTAGACGAGGCGTTCGTGCGCCGCATGCTGGTCGACGATGACGATGCCGTCCTGCGTCTGCGCGACGATGTAGGTGCCGTGGAGCTGTGCGCGCGCCGCGCCGAGCGGCGCCTCCTGCCCGTCAGGCTCCGCATCCGCGAGCATGGCGCGGCTGTCGGCGGAAGGAGCGGCGAGATCGGGCAGGCTCGCCTGCCTTTCGGAAAGCCCCGAGAAGGGAGCGGGGGAGCGATCCGGCGCGTCGAGCGGCGCCTGCCAGCCGGCAAAGGCGCCCGCCGGGCGGATCGGATGCACCCGGTGCGGATAGGCCGGACGCGCAGACAGCGCGCCCTGCGGGCGCAGGCTCTCCAGGGTGCGGGTGCCCCCCGTCGTCGCGGCGCGGAAGGCGTGGCGCGCGATCGCCTCCTTGAGGGCCGCCACCACGAAGCCGCGGATGAAGGCCGGATCGCGGAATCGCACCTCCGTCTTGGCGGGATGCACGTTCACGTCGACGCTGCGCGGATCGAGGGCGATCATCATGGCGAGCACCGGATGCCGGTCGGAGGCCATCACATCCGCATAGGCGCCGCGCACGGCGCCGAGCAGGAGCTTGTCGCGCACGGGCCGTCCGTTGACCACGAAATGGATCGAAGCCCCGGTGCCGCGATGATAGGTCGGCAGGCTCGCGAAGCCCGTGAGGCTCACGCCCTCGCGCTCGACGCCGATGGGCATGGCGTTCTCATGGAAGTCGGAGCCCAGCACCCGCGAGAGGCGGCGCAGGAAGCCGTGTTCGCCCGGCTCCTCCGGCGGATAGGTGAAGGGCGTGAGGTGCTCGCCCGACAGGGTGAAGCGGATGGTCGGATGGGCGATGGCAAGGCGCTTGACGATCTCCGCCACCGCCTGCGCCTCCGAGCGATCGCTCTTGAGGAACTTCAGGCGCGCGGGCGTGGCGGCGAACAGGTCCGTCACCTCCACGCGGGTGCCCTTGGCCGCGGGCGCGGGCCGCACGGGGCTCTTCACGCCGGCCTCCACCACGATGGCGGAACCGGTCTCGGCCTCCGCCGTGCGCGTGACGATGGACAGGCGCGCCACCGCGCCGATGGACGGCAGCGCCTCGCCGCGGAAGCCGAGGGTGCCGATGGCGAATAGGTCGCCGTCCGGCAGCTTCGAGGTGGCGTGGCGCTCCACGGCCAGCTCCAGATCCTCGGGCGTCATGCCCCGGCCGTCGTCCACGATTCGGATGAGGCGGCGCCCGCCCGCCTCCACGGCGATCTCGACGGAGGTGGCTCCCGCATCGATGGCGTTCTCCACCAGCTCCTTCACGGCCGCCGCCGGGCGCTCGACGACCTCGCCCGCAGCGATGCGGTCGACGAGAATGGGATCGAGGCGGCGGACGGGCATGGGGCGGATGGGTCCAGGGATTCGGATGAGGGGAAGATAGGCGCTCGGGAGGCGGGAAGCCAGAACGGGCCGGCCCATTCCCTCCCGTCTCTACCGGACCGGCTCACCGCCAAGCCGATTCCCGAAAGCACCCTGGGCCAGGAAGCCTAACAATCGACACGGTTGTAAAGGGAGTGACAGGGGACTTGTCACGAGCTTCAGGGGCCTGCGCCCGCCCTACCCCTTCAGTGCCGGTTCCGCCTTTAGGATTACGTATCTCCGATGAAGATCAACCGATTAGCGCCCAGGACCCAAGCCTCTCCAGGTTTTCCGAGAACTTCCAATGGCTTGGCCATAGTGTGGAACTTGGATTGATTTGTGAACAATTTACAAATTGACTCCTTAGGACATGTAAACTTCGACACCTGAACCTTAACTCGCCTTCTCGCCTTCGAACGGGCCCGGTACTTCATCGTTCAACCTTCACAAAACGAGGAACCGGACATGGCGTACAAAGATCAGATCACCCAGGCGCAGATGCTCATCGAAGGTCAGGGCACCTGGAACGGGATCGACCCCGAATCCGTCGCCCGCATGCGGCTGCAGAACCAGTTCAGGACCGGTCTCGACATCGCGCGCTACACGGCCAGGATCATGCGCGAGGACATGGCCGCCTACGACGCGGACCCCACGCTCTACACCCAGTCGCTGGGCTGCTGGCACGGCTTCATCGGCCAGCAGAAGATGATCTCGATCAAGAAGCATTTCGGCTCCACCAAGCGCCGCTACCTCTACCTCTCGGGCTGGATGGTGGCCGCCCTGCGCTCGGAATTCGGGCCGCTGCCCGATCAGTCGATGCACGAGAAGACCAGCGTTCCGGCGCTGATCGAGGAGCTCTACACCTTCCTGCGCCAGGCCGACGCCCGCGAGCTCGGCATGCTCTTCCGCGACCTGGATGCGGCGCGCAAGAGCGGCAACATGGTGAAGGAGCGCGAGATCGTCTCCGCCATCGACAATTACCAGACGCACATCGTTCCGATCATCGCCGATATCGATGCGGGCTTCGGCAATGCGGAGGCCACCTATCTTCTCGCCAAGAAGATGATCGAGGCGGGCGCCTGCTGCCTGCAGATCGAGAACCAGGTCTCGGACGAGAAGCAGTGCGGGCACCAGGACGGCAAGGTCACCGTTCCGCACGAGGACTTCCTCGCCAAGATCCGCGCCATCCGCTACGCCTTCCTCGAGCTCGGCGTGGACGACGGCCTCATCGTGGCACGCACGGACTCGCTCGGCGCCGGCCTCACCAAGCAGATCGCCTTCAGCCGCGAGCCGGGCGATATCGGCGACCTCTACAACAGCTTCCTCGACTGCGAGGAGATCACGCCGGAGAACTGCACCAACGGCGACGTGGTGATCAACCGCAACGGCAAGCTCCTGCGTCCGAAGCGGCTGCCGAGCAACCTGTTCCAGTTCCGCCCCGGCACGGGTGAGGATCGCTGCGTGCTCGACTGCATCACGGCGCTGCAGCACGGCGCGGACCTCCTGTGGATCGAGACCGAGAAGCCGCATATCGAGCAGATCGCCGGCATGGTCGACCGCATCCGCAAGGTCATTCCGAACGCGAAGCTCGTCTACAACAACTCGCCGTCCTTCAACTGGACCCTCAACTTCCGCCAGCAGGTCTACGACGCGTGGGAGAAGGCCGGCAGGGACGTGTCGCAATACGACCGCACCAAGCTCATGAGCGTGGATTACGACGACAGCGAGCTGGCGCGGGAAGCCGACGAGCGCATCCGCACCTTCCAGGCGGATGCCGCCAAGCGCGCGGGCATCTTCCACCACCTCATCACCCTGCCCACCTACCACACGGCAGCGCTCTCCACCGACAACCTCGCCAAGGAATATTTCGGCGAGCAGGGCATGCTGGGCTATGTGCGCAACGTGCAGCGCCAGGAGATCCGCCAGGGCATCGCCTGCGTGAAGCACCAGAACATGGCCGGCTCCGACATCGGCGACGACCACAAGGAATACTTCGCCGGCGAGGCAGCCCTCAAGGCCGGCGGCGCGCACAACACCATGAACCAGTTTGCGGCTTGAGCAACATCGGGCGGGGCAAAGCCGCCTCGCCCGATCCATCACGACGGCATCAGAATAAGCGCCCTGCGGCCTTCGGGTTGCAGGGCGCTCCTGTTTCGGGAAGCCTAGCCCTGCGCGAGATACTGCTTGGCGAGGATCTTGCCCTCCTCCACCGCCGGCTGGTCGAACGGATCGACGCCCAGCGCGTAGCCGGCAAGGATCGTCTCCAGCATGAAGTGCATGAGAAGCTCGCCCACGGCACGCTCGTTGAGCGTCTCGACATGGATCTGCCGCGTCGGGCGGCCGTTCCGGGCGAGCGTGTCGGCCGTGGCGCGGCCCTGGGCTGCTACGAGGTCGCCGATGCGCTTGGCCCCGAAGCCGGGCTCCCCGGCCCGCTTGGCGAGTCTCTCGTCCATGAGCGGTCCCTTGCCCGCCACGCCTGTGGTGAGAACCGTGAAGAGCTTGTCGTTCGGGCCCGCGAGATAAAGCTGAAGCTGGCTGTGCTGGTCGACCGGGCCGATGGCCGCCACCGGCTGGGTGCCGTGGCCGTCCTTGCCGATGCTCTCGGCCCAGAGCTGCACCCACCAGCGTGTGAAGCGCTCCATGCGATCGGCATAGGCCATGGCAACCGCAATGCCCTTGCCCGACTTCGCCGCGGCGACGTTGAGCGCAGCACCCAGGGCTGCCGGAGCGTCCTTTGCCGCAGCGCCGTTGCGGAACGGCTCGTAGGCCTCCGCCGCTCCCTGGCGAATGGCGGCGATGTCGAGGCCGAGCACGGCGGCCGGCAGCAGGCCCACATTGGTGAGAACCGAATAGCGCCCGCCGATGCCGGTGTGGTGCTCCAGGAAGCGCACCTCCTCCGGCTCCAGCAGATCGCGCAGCGCGTTCCTGGCCCCGGCCTTGCGCGGCTCGGAGAGGCCGAGGAACACGTCCTTGGGATGCGCGCGCAGGCCCGCCTTCTCCAGAGCCGTGAGCACGGCGATCGTCTGCATCAGGGTCTCGCCCGTGCCGCCGGATTTCGAGATCGACACGAACTTGGTCGAGGAGAGCGGCAGCTTGTGGAGGATGCGGTCGAAGGTGATGGGATCGAGATTGTCGAGGAAGTGGACGCGCGGGCTCTCGGTGAAACGGCCCGCTCCGGGCACCGCGTAATCCTTGAGCTGCGCGAGCGTCTGGCCGCCGAGGCTCGAGCCTCCGGTGCCGAGGAACACCACGTCGGTGGCGTCGTCCCGCAGGAAGGCGGCCGCCTCGCGGATGCTGGCGAGATCGTCCGAGGTGCGGGGCATGTGGAGCAGCGGGAGCCGGCCCGAGGAATCGTCCTCGGCGAGCCGCTTCATGGCCTGATCGACGAGCCCGAGCGCCTCGTCCAACGCCGCCTGCGGCAGACCGCCTCCCCCGATATTGGTGTCCAGGGCAAGATCGATCGATTGCTGCAGGGCCATCATGGTACTCCGACTTGTTCAAAGAAGGAGCGCAAGATTAGGGCAGAGAGGCAGACTAGGCTAGAGCCGGACGCGAAAGCCCCCTGCCCGGGCAGCCGCCTCCGACGGTTCTTTCGGATGACGAGCCCGCACCCGGCGCCTGAGAGGGGCTTACACTCCGGTCGGCCGTCCCGCGATCACGGTCAGCATCTGCCCGCCGCCGAAGATGCGTTCGGCCGCTCCGCGAATGTCCGCCTGGGTCACGGCGCCCACCAGCGCGTTGCGGCGGGCGATGTAGTCGATGCCGAGGCCCTCGAAGGCGATCTGCGCCAGGGTATGGGCGATCTTCGTCGAGGTGTCGAAGCCCAGGGCATAGGAGCCGATGAGATAGTCCTTCGCCTTCTGCAGCTCCTCGTCGGAGGGACCCTCGCTCGTCAGCTTCGCCATCTCGCCGGCGATCACGTCGAGGGCCTCGACCACGCGCTCGTTCTTGGTGGCGGTGTAGCCCCAGGTCATGGCGGCGGAGCGATAGCTCACCAGCGAGGTGCCGACGCTGTAGGCCAGACCGCGCTTCTCGCGCACCTCCTGGAACAGGCGCGAGGTGAAGGCGCCGCCGCCGAGGATGTGGTTGAGCACATAGGCCGGAATGAATCCCGGGTCGCGCCAGGCGATGCCGTTCATGCCGAAGCGGATCACCGATTGCGGCACGTCGATATCGACCACGATCTGCGAGCCGAGCTTCTGCAGCGAAGCGGGCTCGATGCGGCTTAAGGGCTTGGCTTCGGGAAGGGAGCCGAACACCTTGTCGAGCAGGGCGGAGAGATTGTCGGCGCCGATGGCGCCGACCACCGCGACCTTGACCCGGCCGCGGGCGATGATCGCGCGGTGCATGGCCACGAGATCGTCCCGCGTGATCGCGGCGACGCTCTCCGGGGTGCCGGAGGTCGGGCGGCCGTAAGGATGACCCGCGAAGCCCTCCTCGAAGAAGCGGCGGGTCGCCATCACGCCGGGGTCGTTCTGCTGGTACTTCAGGCCGGCGATGGTCTGGGCGCGCACGCGCTCGATGGCATCCTGGTCGAAGCGCGGCTCGGCAAGCGCGAGCCGCAGCAGCTCGAAGGCCTCGTCCGCATGCTTGACCAGCGTCTTCAGCGAGCCGCCGAGGGCGTCGTTGCCCGCATTGAAGGACAGCTCGATGGCGCGTGCCGCGAGCCGCTCCTGGAAGGCATCGGAATCGTAGGCGCCCGCACCCTCGTCGAGCAGGCGGGCGAGCATCTGCGCCACGCCCGGCTTGTCGGCGGGATCATGCGCCGAGCCGCCCTCGAAGATGAAGGAGACGGCAATCAGCGGCACCACGTCGGACTCGACGTGCCAGGCCTCGACGCCGCCGGCTGAGGTCAGCGCCTTCACCTGGGTCGGAGACGAGGACAGGGTTTCGACGGAAGCGGTCATGGGAACCTCGGAATTGTGGTGCAGGCGGCGTCAGGACGCCGACTTCTGCAGGTAGCCCGTCACGGACCGGCGGGGGATGAGGTAGCGCTCCGCGGCGGAGGCGAGATCGTCCTTGAGAACGGTCTCGATCTCGACGGGCCAGCGGCGCACATCCTCGATGGTCTCGCCGATGGCGAGCGCCGAGCCGTAGATGCGGGCAAGCGACGACTGGCTGTCGGTGGAATAGATCGTCTCGGCCACGAGGCGGGTCTTGGCGCGCTCGATGGAATCCGCGTCCAGCGCCTCCGCCGGAATCGTCTTCAGAACCTGGTCGACGGCCTCCTCGAGCGCAGGAAGCGAGACGCCCTCGGCCGGCACCGCATAGACGCAGAAGCGGGTGTCCTCCATGGAGGAGGACATGTACCAGGCGCCGGCATTCACGGCGATCCCGCGCTCCATGACGAGCTTGCGGTAGAGATACGATGTCGGGCCGCCGCCGATGACCTCGGCGAGCAGCTCGAGGGAATAGCAGTCGCGCTGCGTCGCCGTGCGGCACGACGGCACGAGATAGAGCCGCTGCATGGTCGGCTGCTCGACCTTGGGATCCGCCACGGTGATGTGGCGGGCCGCCACGGGCTCCGGCTCGCGCGGGCGCACCCGCACCGGGCGCTTGCCCCGCGGGGCGATGCGTCCGTAGGTGGCGTCCGCGAGGCGGCGCACCTCGTCCTCGGTCACGTCACCGGCCACCACCAGGATGCCGTTCTCGGGCGTGTAGAAGCGGCGGTAATAATCGAGCGCGTGATCGCGGTTGAGCGTCTCGATCTCGTGCATCCAGCCGATGATCGGAATGCCGTAGGGGTGATGCACGAAGAGCGAGGCGGCCATGGCCTCGGACAGCTGCGCGGACGGATCGGTCTCGACCCGCATGCGGCGCTCCTCCAGCACCACGTCGCGCTCGGGCGCGATGACGGATTCCTCCAGCAGGAGGTTCGTCATGCGGTCGGCCTCGAACTCCATCATGGTCTTGAGGTGCTCGCGGGCAACGCGCTGGAAATAGGCCGTGTAGTCGAAGGAGGTGAAGGCGTTTTCCTGGCCGCCGAGGCCGGACACCACCTTGGAGAACTCGCCCGCCGGATGTTTCTCCGTGCCCTTGAACATCAGGTGCTCGAGGAAGTGCGCGATGCCCGACTGGCCGATCGGATCGTCCGCGGAGCCGTTGCGGTACCACACCATGTGGGTGACGACCGGCACGCGATGATCCGGGATCACCACCACATCGAGGCCGTTGTCGAGCGTGAAGGCGGAGAGGTTCGGACCGCTGCCCTCTGTCCGCCCGAAGGAGGCGGCGTCGGCGCGAAGAAGGGGCTTAGAGGCAGTGTCCATGACGTTTCAACCTTGGCGACATGAATTCGTTTCGTCGGAATTCTCGTACGGGAATAATCGATTTAAGGGGGCACGCAAGCGAGGCCGGATCTCTTTCCAGTGCGGCATGGTCTACGCCGGCGGTCCAGACTTGGCCTTTCGAGGCCCCCATAACGTTTTCAGGCGAAGCGGGGGGAGCCCGTTCGCCTGAAGAAGGAAGGAGAGACAACCTTATTGCCTGCTCTGCTGCTGCCGGATGAAGGCCTGTGGGCTGTCCGGATCGCGCTCCATCTGCACCGGATCGGCAGAGGCCCTCAGGGGCGCATTGCCCTGGGCCTTGAGGAGGGGTCCCGGAGGATCGCTGAGATAGCGGCGCTCCAGGCCGTTGCCGGAGAGCTTCACGTTCTTGTCGGAGGAGAAGGAGCGCAGCTCGTCGGGCGTCATGACGCTCTTGTCCGTCGCGCGGTCCGCGGGCCCGGGAGCGGTGGCGTAGTTGCTCGGGTTGCGGCCGGCGCGCATTTCCTCGATGGAGAGGGGGCGTCCTTCGGTGTTCTTGTACAGCTCGGAGCTGGTATAGGGCGTGCGCGCCTCGCGGGCTTCCTTGCGGCGGGCGGCGACGTCGGGATCCTTGGGCCAGTTGCCGTTGCGGGCCTCGGGGCCTCCGCCTGGAGCGGGAGGAGGCAGATCCATCTTCGGCGGCAGCACCAGGGGCGCGCGCTCGTTGTAGACGATGGGCGGCTTTTCCTTGGGAATGATGCCGATGCTGCCCAGCAGGCTCTTCACGGCCTCGCCCTCCTGCGCCGAGGCGCCGGTAGCGGCCAAAAGCGCCAGAGCCCCCGCGCAGCCGATGATTGTCATTCCCTTCATGGCACCCACCATTGGTTTCTCGTTGTAGCCGGAAGGCCTGATCGCTCATTCTGGCGAACATAAGGCAGCTGGGCACCGAAAGGTAACATTATCGCGCCCGCCGTCCCTCCAGGACGAAGGAGTCATAAAGCAAACCGACCACCCCCGCAACGATGGCGGCATCGGCCACATTGAACACGTACCAGGACCACGACCCGATATGGAACTGGATGAAGTCGAACACCGCGCCATAGGCCAGCCGGTCGATCACGTTGCCCAGCGCGCCGCCCACGATCAGGCCGAGGGAGGCGGCCAGGAGCTTGGCCGAGGTGCGGCGGATCCAGACCGACAGGCCGATGGCGGCCAGGATCGAGATCACGATCAGCGCCCAGCGGCCGAGATCGGAACTCTGCTGGAACAGCCCGTAGGAAATGCCCCGGTTCCAGACCACGATCAGGTTGATGAAGGGGGCGAACTCCACCGGCTCCTTCACCGGCAGGTCGAAGACGAACAGGGTGTAGAGCTTCGTCGCCTGGTCGAGGACGAGGGTGATCAGGGCGGCGGAGAAGCCGAGAAGCGACGCTGCCGACAGGCCGGACCGCGCTGTGCGGGCCTTGGCGCCACCGGCTGATCGCGCACGACCTGGCGCGCGGGAGCGCCTCGGCCCTGCCTGCGAGGCAGCACCCGTTTCGCTCAGCGGAGCCCCCGGCTCGTCCATCCTGCTCATTCGGCCGCCGCCCTCAGCTGGTCCCACTCGCGGAGCGCCGCCGCATCGCGGGGCGTCACGTCCGGGTAGTCCGGATCGGTGCCGACCTCGGGGCTCACCTTCCACGAACGGGCGCATTTGCGTCCCTCGGCGAGCGCGGGCACGACGGCCACGCCCTTCACCTCCTCGAGGCGGAAGGCCCCGGCCGGCCCTTCGCCCTGCTCCACCCGGATGCCGGACGTGATGCAGATCTCGGCGAGGTCGAGGCCCTGCACGGCCTTGAGCAGGCCCTCATCCGCGATGTGGACGACGGGCGCGGCCTCGAGGCTCGCGCCGATGCGCTTCTGCGCACGCTCGATCTCCAGCGCCCCCGTGACGACGCGGCGCACGCGGCGCACCTTCGCCCAGCGCTCGGCGAGCGCGTCGTTGCGCCACTCCGCCGGCACCTCGGGGAAGGTTTCGAGATGCACCGACACGGCCTCCGGATAGCGCGCGAGCCACGCCTCCTCCGCCGTGAAGGCGAGGATCGGCGCGATCCAGGTCGCCACGCAGCGGAAGGTCTGGTCGATCACGGTAAGCGCGCTCTTGCGCACCTTGCTCGAGATCGGGTCGCAATAGAGCGTGTCCTTGCGGATGTCGAAGTAGAACGCCGACAGATCCGTGGTCATGAAGGAGTTGAGGAGCGCGATCACCCGCTTGTAGTCGAAGGTGCCGTAGGCCTCGCGCATCTCCCCGTCGAGCTCGGCGAGGCGATGCAGCACGAAGCGCTCGAGCTCCGGCATCTGCGCGAACGCAACCTTGTCGGCCTCGCGGAAATGCGCCAGCGAGCCGAGCATCCAGCGGATCGTGTTGCGCAGCTTGCGGTAGGTCTCCACGAAGGTCTTGAGGATCTCCGGGCCGATGCGCAGGTCGTCCGAGTAGTCGGAGGCCGCCACCCACAGGCGCAGGATGTCGGCGCCCGAATCCTGGATCACCTTCTGCGGCGCGACCACGTTGCCGAGCGACTTGGACATCTTCTGCCCCTTCTCGTCGAGGACGAAGCCGTGGGTCAGCACGATGTCGTAAGGCGCGCGGCCGCGCGTGCCGCAGCTCTCCAGCAGCGACGAGTGGAACCAGCCGCGGTGCTGGTCGGAACCCTCCAGGTACATCACCTGATCGGGGCCGCCATCGACCCTGCGCGTCACCTTCAGGTCGTCGCGCTTCTCCAGCGCGAAGGCATGGGTGGAGCCGGAGTCGAACCACACGTCGAGGATGTCGTTCACCTTCTCGAAGTCGGCGAGATCGTAGCCGAAGGGCGCAAGGAACCGCGCGCCGTCATCCGCGTACCAGGCGTCGGCGCCCTCCTTCTCGAAGGCCTCGGCGATGGCGTCGTTCACGCGCTCGTCCTTGAGGATCTCGTTGGTGCCCTTCTTCACGAAGACCGCGATCGGGACGCCCCAGGCGCGCTGGCGCGACACCACCCAGTCGGGCCGGTTCTCGATCATGCCGGTGATGCGGTTCTCGCCCGTTTCCGGCACCCATTCCACGGTCTTGATCGCATGGAGCGCCCGCTGGCGCAGGGTGTCGCCCTGCCCGTCGAGCGGCTTGTCCATGGAGATGAACCATTGCGGCGTGTTGCGGAAGATCAGCGGCCCCTTCGAGCGCCAGGAATGGGGATACTGGTGCTTGAGGCGGCCGCGCGCGATGAGCGCGCCGACCTCGACGAGCTTCCTGATCACGGCCTCGTTGGCGCCCGCATCCTTGCCCTTGTCGTCATAGATGCGCTCGCCCGCGAAGAACGGCACGTCGGGGAAGTAGGACGAGTCGGGCGAGACCGTGTGCGGCACCTCTTTCGTGCCGCAGGCGGCGAACACGTCGCGATGCTTCACGTAGGTGTTGTAGTCGTCCGCACCGTGCCCCGGAGCCGTGTGCACGAAGCCCGTGCCCGCATCGTCCGTGACGTAATCGGCCGGCAGCACCGGCACGCCGAAATCCCAGTAGCCGTTTGCGCCCTCGAGGCCCCGGAACGGATGCGCGCAGCGCTCGAGCATCACCGGCAGCACGTCCTTCACGCGCCGGTAGGCAGAGACGCGCGCGGCGGCGAAGACCTCGCCCGCGAGCTTGTCGGCGATGATGAGCCGGTCGCCCACCTTCGCCCAGTTGTCGTCGGCGGCTTCCGTCACCTCGTAGAGGCCGTAGGCGATGGTCTCGCCGTAGGCGATGGCGCGGTTGGCCGGGATCGTCCAGGGAGTCGTCGTCCAGATCACGACGGAGGCGCCGTCGAGATCGCCATCGAGCGTGTTGGTGACCTTGAACTTCACCCAGATCGTGGTGGAGGTCTTCTCGTGATACTCGACCTCGGCCTCGGCCAGCGCGGTCTTCTCGACGGGCGACCACATGACGGGCTTGGAGCCGCGATAGAGCTGGTCGCTCATCGCGAACCGCATGATCTCGCGGGCGATCTGCGCTTCCGCGTCGAAGCTCATGGTCTGATAAGGGTTCGTCCAGTCGCCCTCGACGCCGAGGCGCTTGAACTCCTCGCGCTGCACGTCGATCCATTTCTCGGCGAAGGCGCGGCACTCGCGGCGGAACTCGACGATGTCCACGTCGTCCTTGTTCTTGCCCTTGGCGCGGTACTCCTCCTCGATCTTCCATTCGATCGGCAGGCCGTGGCAGTCCCAGCCGGGAACGTAGTTGGAATCGAAGCCCAGCATGCCCTGCGAGCGCACCACCATGTCCTTCAGGATCTTGTTGAGGGCATGGCCGATATGGATGTTGCCGTTGGCATAGGGGGGGCCGTCGTGCAGCACGAAGCGCGGACGGCCCTTCTGAGCCTCGCGCAGGCGCCGGTAGAGGCCGATCTCGTTCCAGCGCTGGAGGAGCTGGGGCTCACGCTGCGGCAGGCCGGCCCGCATCGGGAACTCGGTCTGGGGCAGGAACAGGGTCTCGGAATAGTCGCGGGCGGCGCTTTCAGGCTTGTCGGTCATGACGATCAATCGGTCTGTGTGGCCCGGGGACAGGCGGGCGCATCGGGCTTCTCTTACAGGCGAACGGCTGGGATCCCGGACCTTCGCAGGCTATGCGAAAGCCGGGCCGATAATTCGCGCCGTGCCTATCCGGGCCGCCGGCAGGGCCTGAGAAACCATGGACATGGGAGCCTTTTAGCAGCGCCGGGCGGGATAATAAAGCGTGGTGATTCCGGCCGCAGCACCCTATCTAAGGCAGGAACAAGCGTCACGGTGCCCGGCGGATGGCGGGCAGGAAGGATCGTACCATGGCAGATCAGACCACCACGGCTGAAAGGCGCTCCCGGGCCGGCTTCGATCTCGCGCCGCCCAGTCCGGAGCAGTTCCGCGCCCTGGCCGCCAACCTGAACGACGAGGAGCGCCGCGTCCTCCTGGAGCACGGCACGGAGCGGCCCTTCTGCGGGGTGTTCAACGAGGCCAAGGAAAAGGGCACCTATTGCTGCCGCATGTGCGGCCTGCCGCTGTTCAAGTCCGGCACCAAGTTCGAGTCCGGCACCGGCTGGCCGAGCTTCTTCGATCCCATCGACCGCTCCCATATCGCCTTCGTGCGCGACACCAGCTACGGCATGATCCGCACCGAGATCCGCTGCGCCCGCTGCCAGGGGCATCTCGGCCATGTCTTTCCGGACGGCCCTCCTCCGACTGGCGAGCGCTACTGCATGAACTCCGTGTCCATGCGCTTCGTCGCCGAGGGCGACCCGCTCCCGGACGAACTCGGCCGCGGCGCCCCCGAGGGCGAGGTCGCAGGCTAGAGCCTCCCATGGCAGGCGGTCGCCAGGAGAGCGATCGGCGGACGGGCGCCGGCTTCTATGACCGCCTGCCCGTCTTCGACCATTTCTCCGAGCTGACGGACCCGGCGCTGTATCTGCCCGTTCCGGACGATTGGGTGCTGGGCTTGAGCGACATCGTGCGCTCCACCGCCGCCATCCGGGCGGGCCGCTACAAGGAGGTCAACACGGCCGCCGCCGCCGTCATCGCCGCGCTGGCCAACCGGCTCGGCACCAGCGAATTCCCCTTCGTGTTCGGCGGCGACGGCGCGAGCTTCGCCCTGCCGGCGACCCAGGCCGAGGCGGCCCAGGAGGCGCTCTCCGCCACCGCGACCTGGGTGAATGAAGCCTTCGGCTTCGAGCTGCGCATCGCGCTCGTTCCGGTCTCGGAGATCCGCGCCGCGGGCCAGGACGTGCGCATCGCCCGCTTTGCGGCCTCGCCGGACGTGTCCTACGCCATGTTCTCCGGCGGCGGACTGGCCTGGGCCGAGCGGCGGATGAAGGAGGGAGCCTTCGCCCTTCCCCCCGCCCCGCCGGGCACCCTGCCCGACCTGTCCGGCCTGAGCTGCCGCTTCGACGAGATCAGGCCGGAGCGCGGCGTGATCCTCTCCCTCATCATCCTGCCCGCGCCCGGAACGAGCCCGGAGGCCTTCAATCTCCTCGTGAGCGAGGTTCTGTCGCTGGCAGAAGGCCCGGAAGCCGGCCGTCCGCTGCCGGACAAGGGGCCTCCGCTCGCGTCCCCGTTCAAGGGTTTCGGGATCGAGGCCAAGACCGTGCGGACGAGCGGTCTACGCCTGTGGCCCCTGGTGCGGCTCGCGGCCGGGCGTCTCGCCGCGTTCCTGATCTTCCGGACGGGCCGCCCATACGGCGGCTTCGATCCCGCCCAGTACAGCCACCAGCTTGTCGAGAACACGGACTTTCGCAAGTTCGATGACGGCCTGCGGATGACGCTGGACTGCACGCCCGCCCTTGCCGACCGGCTGCAGGCCCTGCTCCAGGAGGCCGAGCGCAGGGGCATCGCCCGCTCCGGGCTGCACCGGCAGGATGCGGCCCTCATGACCTGCTTCGTGCCCTCGCCCACCCGAGCCGACCACATCCATTTCGTGGACGGCGCCATGGGCGGCTACGCCATGGCCGCGCAGGCGATGAGGCCGGCTTTGTGAAGGGCTGTCATCCCGGACGCCGCAGGCGATCCGGGATCGATCCCTATGCAATCATCGAAACGACCTGATCCTCCGCCAGCATCCGCTTGGCCTCGATCGAGTCCAGGTCCATCCGGGCGATCAGCGCCTCGATTCCGTCGAAGCGCTCCTCGCCGCGGATCCAGCCGACGAACTCCACGTCCAGGACCTGCCCGTAGAGGTCTCCGGCGAAGTCGAAGAGATGCACTTCGAGCAGCGGCGCCCCGTTGTCGAAGGTCGGGCGGCGGCCGAAGCTGGCGACGCCATCGACAATCCTGCCGCCGGCGGAGGCCCGCACCGCGTAGATGCCGTGACGCAGGCGGCAATCGCTGCCCAAGGCCATGTTGGCGGTCGGATAGCCCAGCACCCGCCCGCGCTTGTCGCCATGGCGCACCTCGGAGCGGACGAACCAGCGATAGCCGAGGAGGCGGCCGGCCGCGGCGACGTCGCCCGCTTCCAGGGCGGCGCGGATGGCGCTGGAGGAAACCGGCTGCGTTCCCTCGACGACGGCCGGCGCCACCAGGCAGTCGAGGCCCCGTTCGCGGCAGAGTTTTGCCATGCGCTCCGGATTGCCCTCGCGCCCGCGGCCGAAATGGAAGTCGTGACCGATCACCACGCCGGACAGCTGCAGCTCCCGCGCCAGCAGATTCACGAAGTCCTCCGCCGTCAGGGCGGCGAGCGCTCCGTCGAAGCGCCGCACGAAGGCGCCCGTCAGGCCGAGGCGCGCGAAGATCGCGAGCTTCACGGCCTCGGGCGTCAGGCGGAAGAGCGGCCTGTCGGGCTGGAAGAAGGTGCGCGGATGCGGCTCGAAGGTGACGGCGGCGGCGGGCCGTCCCGAATTCAGGGCCAGTTGCAGCAGATGCCGGTGCCCGCGATGCACCCCGTCGAAATTGCCGATGGCCGCCACGGCTCCCCCGAGGCTCTCGGGCACGGGCTCGCCATCGCGGCAGATCGCGAAGGGGGTGGGCATCGGGGGAGAACCTCGGAACTCATCGTGGAGGGGTCAATGCCGCGCGACCCTGTCGAAAAGCAACCGGTGGGTCAAGGGAGGAGCGACGCCTCGGTGTCATTCCCGGCCTTAGCGCGAGCGGAGGAGATGACACGCGATGGATAGGCAACTTCACCAGGACAGCACGTCCGTGAGCGCCGTCGGCCGCACCGGCTGCCGGTCCACCCAATCCTGCGCATGATCCGACACGAGATCGCCCCTGTGCAGCCCCAGCTCCTCCGCGTGGATGCCGCGGGCGATCATCAGGGCGTCGATGCCGAAGCCCACCGCGCCCGCGATGTCGGTGCGGATGGCATCGCCGACCGCCAGCACCCTCTCCTTCGGGATCGGATGGCCGGCGAGATCGGACGCCACCGCAAGAGCCCGCTCGTAGACCGGGCGGTGCGGCTTGCCCGCGTAGAACACCTCGCCGCCCATCTCCTCGTAAGCCAGGGCGATGGTGCCGGCGCAGGGCAGGATCATGTGGCCGCGCTCGACGACGAGGTCGGGATTGGCGCAGACCATGAGCAGGCCGCGGCGGCGCATGGCTTCGAGCTGCGGCCGGTAGTCCTCCACCGTCTCCTCTTCGTCGTTGTCGAAGCCGGAGCAGACCACGTAATCCGCCTCCGCGATGGAGCCGAAGCGCACCTCAAGCCCATTGTAGATCGGCATGTCGCGGGGCGGGCCGATGTGGTGCACCACCTTGTCGATGCGCTCCTGGATGGCGAGCCGCGTCAGGTCGCCTGAGGTCACGATGGCATCGTAGGCCGAGCGCGGCACCTGGAACCCGTCGAGCTGCGTTCCCACCGAGGAGCCGGGACGGGGCGCGTTGGAGACCAGCACCACCCGCCCGCCCTTGGCGCGGAAGCGGGTGAGCGCATCGCTTGCCGCCTCATAGGCCTTCACGCCGTTATGCAGCACGCCCCAGACGTCGCAGAGGATGAGATCGTAGGCATCGGCGAGAGGCTGCAGGCCTTCGACGAGAAGGGGTCGGGATGAAGCGGTCATGGGTTCTCGGCATCTGATGAACCCGGGCGGGTAGGCTCTTGCGTGCCCCAAGTCAACCGGCGCGCTGCAGGGCCGGAGCGCGCTCGGGCCCGTCGAGAACCGCCATCTCGCCGGCGAACCTGTGCAGGGACGGCAGCAGGCACGGGTCGGGCAGGCACGCCTGACCCCGCATCTCCTCCGCGACGAGCGCGGGCTTGGCCGGACGCGCCTGCGCCGGGCCGGCCTGCCCGTCGGCGGTGCGGGCAAGCTCGCGCAGGAGAAAGGCCGGACCGCCGGCATCGGCCCGCGGCGGGCGCAGGACGAGCGGCGCGGCCGCACCCGCCTGCTGCGGGCCCGGAGCCGCCGTTCGGGCGCGCGGTCGGTGCTCGGCCTCGGCTTGGCGCCGGAACAGAACGATGCCGAGAACGGCGATCGCGACCAGGAAGACCGCATACGGCATGACGAGGCCCGTCCCCACGGGAACGTAGGCCGGCATGGCTGCCGTCAGAAAGGCTGGCGTGAAGGCGAGCAAAGCCGCCTTCCGACCCCGCAGGACCGGAATGGATTTCTTGTTCGTGACCATGGGTGCCCCCGCTCCCCGGCTCGGCGCTTCGGCCGAATCAGTGTCTTAACAGACAGTGAATCACGGCGAATCGGTCGGCAAGCTTCGCATTCCCGAAATGGACATTTTCGCGCAGCGGCGCGTTGGCTATCGCATCCCGACAGAGCTTTCGAAGAGGACGGAGACGATGGAGGAACCCCGCAAGGATCTTCTGATGCAGGTGGAGGGCATGACCTGCCAGGGCTGCGTCAATTCGGTGACCAAGGCGATCCAGCGCCTCGATCCGTCCGCCAAGGTCGAGGTGGACCTGGAGCACGGGCGCGTGCACGTGGTCACGAGGGCCCAGGCCCTCGAAGTGGCCCAGGCCCTCGATGCCGCCGGTTACGAAGCCCAGGCCATGACCATGTAGCGGCAGGATTGCTCCCCGTTCATGGCTTGCCGCAAAGTTCCTTTTGCGAGCCCTCCGGAGCGCTGATAGGCTGCCCGGGACATTGCTTTCCCCGGGGGAACCTATGAGCGCCCAGACGTCCAGAGCCGCCAACGATCTCACCGCGCCCAACGACCTGGAGGCCTGGTGGCTTCCGTTCACGGCCAACCGCTCGTTCAAGCAGCGGCCGCGGATGATCGCCCGCGCCAAGGGGATGTACTACTACACCCCCGAGGGGCGCGAGGTGATCGACGGCGCGGCCGGCCTCTGGTGCTGCAACGCCGGCCACAACCGGGACGAGATCACCCGGGCCATCCAGGCCCAGGCCGAGGAGCTCGACTACTCGCCCGCCTTCCAGTTCGGCCATGCGGGCGGCTTTGCGCTGGCCTCGCGCCTCGCCCAGCTCGCCCCCGGCGATCTCAACCACGTCTTCTTCTGCAATTCCGGCTCGGAGGCCGTGGACACCGCCTTGAAGGTGGCGCTGGCCTATTGGAACGTGCGGGGCCAGGGCAGCAAGACGCGCCTCATCGGCCGCGAGCGCGGCTATCACGGCGTCGGCTTCGGCGGCATCTCGGTGGGCGGCATCGTCAAGAACCGCCAGTTCTTCGGCTCCCTGCTGGCGGGCGTCGACCACCTGCCCCACACCTACAACCGCGAGCAGCAGGCCTTCTCCCGCGGCGAGCCCGAATGGGGCGCGCATCTGGCCGACGAGCTCGAGCGCATCGTCACCCTCCACGACGCCTCGACGATCGCGGCCGTGATCGTCGAGCCGATGGCCGGCTCCACCGGCGTGCTGGCTCCGCCCAAGGGCTATCTCAAGCGCCTGCGCGAGATCTGCGACAGGCACGGCATCCTGCTCATCTTCGACGAGGTCATCACCGGCTTCGGCCGCCTCGGCACGGCGTTCGCCGCCGAGCGCTACGGCGTCGTTCCGGACATGATCACCTTCGCCAAGGGCGTGAATTCCGGCGCCGTGCCCATGGGCGGCGTGATGGTGCGCCAGGGGCTCTACGACACCTTCATGAAGGGTCCGGAGCACATGATCGAGCTCTTCCACGGCTACACCTATTCCGGCCACCCGCTCGCCTGCGCCGCGGCCCTCGCCGCCCAGGACATCTACCGCGACGAGCGGCTGTTCGAGCGGGCCAGGACCCTGGAGCCGGTCTGGGCCGATGCGATCCACTCCCTGAAGGGCCTGCCGAACGTGCTCGACATCCGCACCATCGGCCTCGTCGGCGCCATCGACCTCGCCTCGCGGCCCGACGCGGTCGGCGCCCGCGCCTTCGAGGCCATGGACCGCGGCTTCCAGGAGCACGGCATCATGATGCGCGTCACCGGCGACACCATCGCCCTCTCCCCGCCGCTCATCGTCACCGAGGAGCAGATCGGCGAGATCGTCGACAAGCTCACCAAGGTGATCAAGGCGGTGGCTTGAACCTCCCCTAACATGCGTCATCCCGGACGGCTTGAGCCGATCCGGGATCGCGTGCAGGATGAAGCGCCTCTTCCCTCCCCCTTGCGGGGAGGGATTGAGGGTGGGGGTCGCAAAGTCGGAGTGTTATCCTTTGTAAGTGACACGGGAGGCCGTACAGCGCCTGACTTGGCGAGCCCGTCACCCGGTCGGACTACCCCCACCCCTGCCCCTCCCCGCAAGGGGGAGGGAAACATGCGGTTCATCCTGCAAACGATCCCGGATCTCCGCTTCGCTTCGTCCGGGATGACGGCTGATACTGCCCATATGGCAACAACCCTTGCCCCTCCCCGCTACAGGGAGTAGTGACCGCAGCACGTTTTCCACTCCAACGGCTGCCGTTAAAAAACCATGTCCAAGGCCGACACGATCAAGGCCCGCGCGCCGCGCGGCTTTGCCGACCGCACTCCCGCCGATCTCGCCGCCACCGAGCGCATGCTGGCGGCGATCCGCGAGTCCTATGAACTCTACGGCTTCGAGGGGGTCGAGACGCCCTTCGTCGAGTACACCGACGCTTTGGGAAAATTCCTGCCCGATCAGGACCGGCCGAACGAGGGCGTGTTCTCGTTCCAGGACGACGACGAGCAGTGGCTGTCGCTCCGCTACGACCTGACCGCGCCGCTTGCCCGCTACGTGGCCGAGAACTTCGATGCGCTCCCCAAGCCCTATCGCAGCTACCGGGTGGGCTGGGTGTTCCGCAACGAGAAGCCCGGCCCCGGCCGTTTCCGCCAGTTCATGCAGTTCGACGCCGACACGGTGGGCGCCGCCTCCGTCGCGGCGGATGCGGAAATCTGCATGATGGCCGCCGATACGCTGGAGCGGCTCGGGCTCAAGCGCGGCGACTTCATCATCAAGGTCAACAACCGCAAGGTTCTGGACGGCGTGCTCGAAGCCATCGGCCTCGGCGGCGAGGACAAGGCCGGCCAGCGTCTGACGGTGCTGCGCGCCATCGACAAGCTCGATCGCTTGGGGCCTGAAGGCGTGAGCCAGCTTCTGGGCGCAGGCCGCAAGGACGAGAGCGGGGACTTCACGAAGGGCGCGGAGCTTTCGGCGGATGCCATCCAGCGCGTGCTGGCTTTCACGAGCGCCAAGGGCGCGGACAATGCGGAGACGGTCGAGAACCTGCGCAGGGTCGTCGGCACCTCGACTCGCGGCCTGGAAGGCGCGGACGAGCTCGCTGAGATCGCTGCCCTGGTCGCCTCCTCCGGATACGAGGATCGCGTGACCATCGACCCCTCCGTGGTGCGCGGCCTCGAATACTACACCGGTCCGGTCTACGAGGCGGAGCTGACCTTCCAGGTGCAGGACGAGGACGGGCGCCCCGTGCGCTTCGGCTCCGTGGGCGGCGGCGGGCGTTATGACGGCCTCGTGGGCCGCTTCCGCACCGAGCCCGTTCCGGCGACCGGCTTCTCCATCGGCGTCTCGCGCCTGCTGTCGGCGCTCCAGATGGTGAAGAGCCCCATCGTGTCCGGCGCGCAGACGCCCGGTCCCGTCGTGGTGCTGGTGATGGACCGCGACCAGATCGCCGCCTACCAGCGCATGGTCTCGCGTCTGCGCCAGGCCGGCATCCGGGCCGAGCTCTATCTCGGCTCCTCGGGCATGAAGGCGCAGATGAAATATGCCGACCGGCGGGGGAGCCCCTGCGTGGTCATCCAGGGCTCCAACGAGCGCGAGCGCGGCGAGGTGGAGATCAAGGACCTGATCGAGGGCGCCAAGGCGGCCCAGGCCATCGCCTCCAACGAGGAGTGGAAGGCTGCCCGCCCGGCGCAGTTCTCCGTGGCCGAGGAGAAGCTGGTCGAGGCCGTGCGCGAGGTTCTCGGCCGCCATTTCGGATAACCTTGGCCGTTCTGGAACCCCGATGCCGACCTTCGGGTTGTCTCGGAAGCTTGACCATCAGGAGACGAACATGGCGAAGGACAAGAAGAGCGGCAGCAAATCGAAGAAGGGTTCCGGCAAGAGCACGGGCACGAAGCTGGCGAAATCGGCCAAGAAGTCCGGCCTCATGGACCTGATCAACACCGATCTCGGCCGTGAGATCCTGGCCGACGCGCTCATCGCCGCCGCAGGCGCCGCTGCCGCAGCGCTCACCAAGACCCGCACCGCCAAGAAGGCCGGCGCGGCTGTTGCGGATGCGGGCTCCCAGACGGCCGACCTGACCCAGACGGCCGCCGGCGCCGTTGCCGGCGTGGTGACGGAAGCCGCCCGCCATTTCCTGCCCCCCAGCCTCGTCGGCGAGGAGAGCGGCAAGGCGGAGCCCAAGAAGGTCAAATACGTGAACCGCTCCAGCGACCACAGCAAGCGCAAGACGGCCAAGCCCAAGGGCGAGAAGAGCGACACGGCCGAGAAGCACTAGGTGTTCGTACCTTGAGGCATCCCGGACGAAGCGCAGCGGAATCCGGGACCGGCATGCACCCCCTTCCTTAACGTCATCATCGGCATGCCCTCGAGCACCGCCCCGTCGTCATCCCGGACGGCGCAGCCGATCCGGGATCGTGTGCAGGAGAGAACTCAGGATAAACCCTCCCCTCTCTGCGGGGGAGGGTGGCGAGCGGAGCGAGCCGGGAGAGGGGCGGTGCTCGACGTCTGACGGCCCCTCTCCCGGCCTGCTGCGCAGGCCACCCTCTCCCGCGGCGGGGAGAGGGCAAGGTGAGGACGAGGTGAGGACGAGGTGAGGGTGTAATGTTCTTACTTTGTTCTTGACTTCTGCTGCAAGCTCGGCTATATCGTTGTCTTAGATCTGCTCCTGTGAGGGGCGCGCTCGCGAGGCGTCGCAGTGTGGGAGCAGGCACGGTCCCGCCGCAGGGCTCGCAATCCTGTGGTCGCGGGAGGCCGATCCTGGCCTGTTCCAGGTCCGCCTGAAAAGAACCGTGCGCGAAGAGGCCGTCCGGCTCTTCCATCCACACCACCACCCATCGAGCCGGGCTGCCCCAAGCGCCACCCTCGAGCAAACCCGACGGCTCGCAGCTCCCGCTGCGGGCCCGAAGGCGCTGGATCTGTGAAAGACTCACCACCCGCGTCATCCCGGACGGCGCAGCCGATCCGGGATGACGCCGGGAAATCATCGCCCTGAAGCAGCGGTTTGTGCCCCCGTTCACCCTTCCCGCCGAAAACAATCGCCTTCAGGCCCGAGCATTGCTAGAGAGCGTGCCAGCATGAGGATCGGGCAAGGCCAGTGACGGAGACGGAAGCCATTGTTGCGCTGATCGCGCTGTTCGAGCGCGAGGGCTATGCGCGGATCGAGCCCCCGGTGCTCCAGCCGGCGGACGTGTTCATCGACCTGTCGGGCGAGGATATCCGGCGCCGCATGTTCGTGACGCAGGACGCCGCGGGCACCGAGCTGTGCCTGCGGCCCGAATACACCATTCCCGTCTGCCTCCAGCACCTCGCCCAGCGCGGCGCCGAGCCCCTGGGCTATTCCTATGGCGGCCCGGTCTTCCGCATGCGCCCGAACGAGAGCGGCGAGTTCCTGCAGGCCGGCCTGGAATCCATCGGCCGGCGGGACGTCTCAGCCGTGGATGCGGAGATCCTCGCCCTCGCCCTGGACGGGCTCGCCCGGCTCGGCGCCCCCGCCCCGGCGGTGAGGCTCGGCGACATGGGCCTCCTCCACGCCCTCATCGACGCGCTCGGGGTCGCGCCTGCCGCCAAGCGGCGCGTGATCCGGGCCATCGTCTCGGGCCAGGGGCTCGCGAGCTTGGTCGAGACGGATGCTCCGGGCAGCCAGGAGCATGCGGGCCTTCTCGCCGCCATCGAGGGCCAGGCGCCCCAGGCGGCCAAGGCCTTCGTGGAGGACATCCTGTCGATTGCGGGCATCGCCCGGGTGGGCGGGCGCAGCGCGGGGGAGATCGCCGAGCGCTTCCTGGCCCGCGCCGCCAACCGCACCGGCCTGCCCGACGAGGCGCGGGAGGTGCTGGAGCGCTACCTGACCATCGCCGGCGATCCGGACGAGGCCGCCGACGCGGTCCGGGCGCTGGCCCGGGATGCGGGGCTCGATCTCGGCCCGGCTCTCGGCCTCTTCGAGGAGCGCACCGGCTTCATGGCCGCGCGCGGGCTCGAGGTGAGCCGCTTCTCGTTCGCGGCCAACTTCGCCCGCAACCTCGACTACTACACGGGCTTCATCTTCGAGGTGCAGGACCCGCGCCGCGGCGACGGGAAGCCGATCGTGGGCGGCGGGCGCTACGACCGGCTCCTGGAGCACCTGGGCGCCGAGGCGCCGATCCCGGCGGTGGGCTGCTCCTTCTGGCTCGACCGCATCGTGGGGAGGCCCTGATGACCGATTCCCCTCTCATCCTCGCGGTTCCTTCCAAGGGGCGCCTGCAGGAGAACGCGGCCGCCTTCTTCGCCCGCGCCGGCCTCGTCTTCACCCAGTCCCGCGGGGCGCGCGATTACCGCGGCACGCTCGCCGGCGTGCCGGACGTGGAAGTCGCCTTCCTGTCCGCTTCCGAGATCGTGAGCCAGCTTAGCCTGGGCACCGCCCATCTCGGCATCACCGGCGAGGACCTGATCCGCGAGCAGATCCCGGACGCGGACGAGGCGGTGGAACTGCTCACCCCGCTGGGCTTCGGCCATGCCAATGTGGTGGTGGCCGTGCCGCAGGCCTGGATCGACGTGCGCACCATGGCCGATCTCGACGAGGTGGCGGCGGATCTGCGCGCGCGCCACGGCACCAAGATGCGGGTCGCCACGAAATACGTGAACCTCACCCGCCGCTTCTTCGCCGAGAAGGGCGTGTCCGACTACCGGATCGTCGAGAGCCTGGGGGCCACCGAAGGAGCGCCAAGCGCGGGCTCGGCGGAGCTGATCGTCGACATCACCACCACCGGCGCGACGCTGGCCGCCAATGCCCTGAAGATCCTCGACGACGGGGTGATGCTGCGCTCCGAAGCCAATCTCGTGGCCTCGGCCCGGGCTCCCTGGTCGGAGCGCGCGCGCGCCGCGGCAACCGCCGTGCTGACGCGCATCGCCGCCGAGGAAGAGGCGCGCGCGAGCCGCGAGGTGCGCGCGGCCCTCGACCCGGCGCGGGCCTCCGCCCTGCTCGCTCTGGCCAAGGAGCACGGGGCGAGCCTGCCCTACGGCCATGCGCTTGGCCGGGAGGTCGTGCTCCATTGCCGCACGGCGCAGGTGTTCGACATCGTGGCGGCCCTGCAGGGGATCGGCGCCCAGGACATCTCGGTCCGGGCCTTCGATTACCTGTTCCGCCCCACCAACGCCTTGACCGAAAGGCTGCTGAGGCGGATCGGCTGAGGCGGGTTCTGCGCACGAGGTCGTAGGACAACGTCGCCGCGGCCTCACCTTGGGCGTTGCTTCGGCGCGCAAGGTTCCTTATGGTCCGGGCGTTTTTCCGATGCAGAGGTTCCGATGATCGCGCTTCGACTTGCAGCATTGCTGGCGGCCCTCGCCGCCGTCTCGGGCGCCCAAGCCCAGACAGCAGCGACGCTCGGCCGCCCTGTCGGACCGACCCGCCAGGTGGACCCCAAGGTTCCGCAGCCCGGACAGGGGCAGGCGGGCAAGGTCTTCCCGCTCAACTCCTCCTGGGTGGCCATCAGCCTGAACGGCAAGCCCTTCTCCGGCGAGCGCCCGAGCTTCCGGCTCGACGACCAGCTGCGCGCCACCGGCTTCTCCGGCTGCAACACCTATGCCACCGCCGCCTATCCCCTGCGCGATCAGGGCCTGGCGGTCGGCCCCTTCGCGCTCACGAAGAAGAGCTGCGACAAGGGCACCATGGCCATCGAGCAGGCCTTCCTGATGGCGCTGCGCTCCTCGGGCAAGTGGGACATCCAGGGCCGCAACCTGATCATCCGCACCCAGAACGGCGGCGAGCTGCGCTTCGAGCGCTCGCTGTAAGTTTTTTTGCCGAACCCGAACGGAAAAGGCCGGCTCGACGCCGGCCATTTTGTTATGCGTAAAGAGGCGTCGATAGCGCCTTGGGCTACTCCGCAGGCTCGGCCTGACGCAGGTCGACGGGCGTGGAGAGGCCGTTCTCGTTCCGCTTCATGTCGATGCGCCGGTCGTGATAGGCGGCGAGCGTCGAGCGGTGGCCGATGGACACCACGGTGGTCTGCGGCAGCTTCTCCTGGATGACGCGGTAGACCTCCGCCTCGGTGGGCTCGTCGAGAGCCGCCGTCGCCTCGTCGAGGAAGAGCCAGTCGGGCTTGGCGAGAAGCGCACGGGCCACCGCCAGGCGCTGCTGCTCGCCCAGCGACAGGGTCTGGCTCCAGGCCCGCTCCTCGTCGAGGCGATCCGCGATCTGGGGCAGCTTGGCGGTGCGCAGGGCCTCGGCGATCTCGGCATCCGTATAGGTGTCGCTCCTGCTCGGATAGGTCACCGCGTCGCGTAAGCTGCCGATGGGGATGTAAGGCCGCTGCGGCAGGAGCATCATCGTCTGGCCTTCCGGCACCAGCACCTGCCCCTCGCCGAAGGGCCAGATGCCGGCGATCGCCCGGAACAGGGTCGACTTGCCCGAGCCGGAGGGGCCGGTCATCAAGGTTCGCTCGCCCGGCCGGAAGGCGAGGCCGTCCGCACGCAGCAGGGCGCTGCCGTCGGGCAGGCGCACGTCGAGATCCTTCAGGCGCAGTTCGCCTCCCGAAGCCTGGGTGATCGAAAGCTTACTCTCGCCGCCGACCCGCTGGGCCGAGGCGATGGCCCCTTCGAAGGTGGTCAGGCGGTCGAGCACGGCCTTGTAGTCGGCGAGCGTCGTATAGATGGTGATGAAATACGTGAGCGCCGACTCCACCCGGGAGAAGGCGCCGACCACCTGCTGCATCTGGCCGAGCGAGATCTTGCCGACGAAGTAGTAGGGCGCGGTCAGGATGTAGGGCACCACCACGTTGGCCTGGAAATAGGCGGAGGTGAAGGTGTTGAGCTTGATGAGCCGGATGACGATCCGCATGTAGTTGTCGACGATCTGGCCGAAGCGCCGGGCAATGCCCTCCTGCTCGGCCGACTCGCCGGAGAGAAGCGCCACCTGCTCCGTGTATTCGCGCAGGCGCGCCAGGGAGAAGCGGTAGTTCGCCTCCACCCGCTCCTGCTCGAAGTTGAGGCCGATGAGCGGCCGGCCGATCAGGTGCGTCACCCAGGTGCCGAGGATCGCATAGCCGGCGCAGACCCAGACCAGCAGGCCCGGCACCTCCACGTTCGTTCCCGGGAAGGTGAAGCCCGCCGAGATGGTCCAGAGGATCGCCACGAAGGAGACCAGGGTCGCCGCCTGGTTCATGAGGCCGATCGAGAGCGAATAGGTGCTCTCGACGAACTTGCGCAGGTCCTCCGAGATGCGCTGGTCCGGGTTGTCGGCGCCGCGGCCGAGAAGCTGCATCCGGTAATGCGCGCCGTTCCCGAGCCATTCGCCGACGTAGTACGTGTTGAGGTAGGCGCGCCAGCGGATGGTGAGCACGTTCTGCAGCAGCACCTCGGTGAGCGCAATGGCCACGAAGACGGCAGCGAGCGGGGTGAAGATGACGAAGAGCTGGTACCAGAAGGCTGCGGCATCCTTCGCCTCGAGCGCGTTGAACATGTCGCGCGAGAAGAAGCTGAGGCGGACGTTCAGGGCCACCTGGGCGAGGTTGATCGCGATGAGGATGGCGATGATCCAGGTGCCGATGGTGCCTTCCCGCGCCTGCACGAGGCCGATGAAGGGAATGCGGATGAGGCTGTCGGCCTGGGATTCGAGATAGCGGTCGGTGATGCGGCAGACGGTCCGCACCACGGGCACGTAGGCAAGCCCGAAGATGATGGCCCCGAAAACCGTCGCGCCGAGCGCGGCCGAAGGCGGCGGCACGTAGCCCGTATAATCGCCCGTGATGAGCCCCGCCCGCGCGCCGAGAATGAGGGCGACCAGCACCAGGTGCGTGGCCGAGAGCATCACCAAGAAGATGCGCAGGAATTTCGGGACGAGGCGTCCCGCATACATCACCCCGGCCAGGGCGAGGGTCGAGAGGGGCAAATAGAACGGAACCGCGACTGCTCCCGAGAGGGAAGCCGCGAGGACGCTCAGGCCCACGAATGCCAGCACAAGGCTCGCCTTGATCATACACATCTCCTGCCGGGATCCCGCCCGGCTCTCCGAAACATGAGGCCGGATCAATCGTGCTTGTGGCGAAAGAAAGGAGGGGTTCCTCTTCTGGCAAGCGATAGCAGTCTTGAGACGTCAGCAACAGACCGCCCAGAGAGAAGGATTTGTTCTTCAAATCAAATTGTCCTCTTTAAAGAACAAAACCGTTGACAATGAGAACGGGATGGCTCATCTGTGCCCGCAGCAACCTGCGACATTTTCAGCAAAGCGACTCCATGAACGCTCCCCTCGGATACCTTGGCGACCAGCCGGTCCAGCGCCTCGTGCCGGCGGCCCCCATCGTGCGCCTGGAGAAGGTGTCGAAGACCTTTCCCGGCCGTGACGGCCAGCCGGTCACGGCCCTGCGCGAGATCGACCTTGCCGTGCCTCAGGGCTCGATCCTCGGCGTGATCGGCCGCTCCGGCGCCGGCAAGTCCACCCTGATCCGTCTCGTGAACGGCCTGGAGAAGCCCTCTTCCGGCAAGGTGATCGTGGACGGGGCCGATATCGCGGCCCTGCCCGAGCAGGCGCTCCGCCACGCCCGGCGCTCCATCGGCATGATCTTCCAGCACTTCAACCTGCTCTCCTCGCGCACGGCGGCGCAGAACATCGCCCTGCCGCTCGAGGTCGCAGGCTATGACAAGGCGGAGATCCGGACGCGCGTCGAGGAGCTTCTGGCTCTCGTCGGCCTCTCCGACAAGCGCAATCGCTACCCGTCAGAACTCTCCGGCGGCCAGAAGCAGCGCGTCGGCATCGCCCGCGCGCTGGCCACCAAGCCGAAGGTTCTGCTCTCCGACGAGGCGACCTCCGCCCTCGACCCGGAGACCACCCGCTCGATCCTCGATCTGCTCGGCCGCATCAACGACGAACTGGGCCTGACCATCCTGCTCATCACCCACGAGATGGCGGTGATCCGCACCATCGCCCGCGAGGTCGCGGTGATCGAGGGCGGGCGCATCGTCGAGCAGGGCGACGTGTTCGACGTGTTCACCCGGCCGCGGCACGAGGTGACGCGCTCCTTCCTCGCCGATGAATCCGGCCGCGCGCTGCCGCCCTACGTGCAGAGCAGGCTCAGACCGGAGGCGACGCCGGGCAGCCAGGCGGTGATCCGCATCGGCTTCCGCGGGCCCCATGCCACCGATCCGGTTCTCGCGCGGCTTGCCCGCGACCTCGGCATCGAGGCCAACATCCTTTCCGGCTCGGTGGACGAGATCGCCGGCCGGCCCTTCGGCACCCTCGTGGTCAGCGTGCCGGAGGCCTCGCTCGCCACCGCCCTCGACTTCCTGAACAGGCACGCTCTCGATACGGAGGTTCTCGGCCATGTCGCCTGAGATGATCCGCCTCATCGCCAACTCCACCGGCGAAACCCTCTACATGGTCGCGGTCGCGGCCCTGATCGCCACCCTCCTCGGCCTGCCGCTCGGCGTGTTCCTGGCCACCTCCGGCAGGGGCGAGCTGTTCGCTGCGCCCTGGGTGAACCGGGTGGTCGGCGTCGTCGTCAACGCCACGCGCTCGACGCCCTTCATCATTCTCGTGGTCGCGATCATCCCCTTCACGCGCCTGATCGCGGGCACCTCCATCGGCACCAGCGCCGCCATCGTGCCGCTGACGATCGCCGCGACGCCCTTCATCGCGCGCCTGATCGAGGGCGCCATCCGCGAGGTCGACCAGGGCCTGATCGAAGCCGCCCGCGCCTTCGGCGCCAGCCCGCTGCAGATCGTGCTGAAGGTGCTGATCCCCGAGGCCCTGCCCGGCATCGTGCTCGGCCTGACCCTCGCCGTCGTGTCGCTTCTGGGCTTCTCGGCCATGGTGGGCGCGGTCGGCGGCGGAGGCCTCGGCGATCTCGGCATCCGCTACGGCTACCAGCGCTTCATGCCCGAGATGATGCTCGCGGTGGTGGTCGTCCTCATCGTCCTCGTCCAGGCGGTGCAGACCATCGGCGACAGGCTCGCCCGCCGCCTCAACAAGCGCATCCGCCACGCCTGACAGCCCCCAAACATCGCACAAGGAGTGAATCCGATGTCCCTGAAGACCCTGGGCCTTGCCGCCCTCCTCTCCCTTGCCGCCCTGCCCGCCCTCGCGCAGACGCAGACCGTTCGCATCGGCGCGACGCCCGGCCCGCACGCACAGATCCTGGAAGCGGTGAAGCCCATCGCGGCGCAGAAGGGCCTCGACATCAAGATCATCGAGTTCTCCGACTACGTGGTTCCGAACGCCGCGCTGGCCGCCGGCGACATCGAGGCCAATTCGTTCCAGAACCAGCCCTATCTCGACAACCAGAAGGCCGACCGTGGCTTCAAGATCGAGAGCGTCGCGCTCACGGTGAACTTCCCCATCGGCCTCTACTCGAAGAAGCACAAGAGCTTCGATGCCCTGCCGAACGGCGCCACGGTCTCAATCCCGAACGATCCCACCAATGGCGGTCGGGCGCTCCTGCTCCTGCAGGACAAGGGCCTGATCAAGCTCAAGGACAATGTCGGCTTCAAGCCCACCCCGCTCGACATCACCGACAACCCGAAGAAGATCAAGTTCGTGGAGATCGAGGCGGCCCAGTCGCCCCGCGTGCTCGACGATGTGGATGCGGCCGTCATCAACACCAACTATGCCACTCAGGCCGGCCTCGATCCGGTGAAGGACCCGATCACCCGCGAAAACCCGAAGGGTCCTTACGTCAACCTCATCGCCGTGCGCAGCGAGGACAAGGAGAAGCCCTGGGTGAAGGCCCTCGTGGAGTCCTACCGCTCGCCCGAGGTGAAGAAGTTTGTCGAGGAGAAGTTCAAGGGCGCGGTGCTCACGAGCTGGTAAGCGGCGCATCATCCCTGCAGGAGGCCGGGCTCTGCGCCCGGCCTTTGACGTTACGGCACATCCCTCTTTTGCGCCCCTCGGCCGCCATTGCGCCGCCTGAGCCTGACGTTATAGTGGCTCGAAACACTCCGCGGCCGGATTTGGGGCAGGCATGGCCAATCCATCCCAGAACTCGCTCGACACCAACCGGGTGTCCACCATCCTCGCAGGCCTGGGAACGGGGCTGATCTTCGGCGACAAATGGGGATCCGGAAGGGCCGGGGTCGGCACCCACATCACCTGGAGCGTCCCGCAAGGGACGGCCTGGTTCGCCAACGGCTATTCCTATTATGGCGAGCAGAGGAGCTGGACCCAGTTCAGCGCCACAGAGATCCAGGGAGCCGGCATGGCCATTGACGCCTGGATGGCCATCTCCGGGCTGTCGGCTTCCCGCACCTCCGACAACAGTGTCACGGTGGGCGAGATCCGCTTCGCCAAGACCCTCTATGGCCCCCCAGGTGCCGACGGGCACGCCTACATGCCGGCCGACGTGCCCCGGTCCGGCGACATCTGGATGAACGTCAACAGCTGGAACACCTCAGGCAACGATGCCAACAGGCCGGGCACATATGCCTATTACGCCCTTATGCACGAGGTCGGACACGCGCTCGGCCTGAAGCACTCCTTCGATCTCTCGCCCTACAACTCGAATCTGCTGCCGTCGAAATACGATCACCACTTCTCGACGATCATGAGCTACACCTCGTCGCCTTGGTCATCCACCGCCACGCCGGACTTCTACCCGACGACGCCAATGTATCTCGACATGCTGGCCATCCAGCATCTCTACGGCCGCGACACGAGGACGAACGCGGGCAGCACGACCTACACCTTCCATGAAGGCCAGAAGTACTGGCAGACGATCTACGATGCCGGCGGGACCGACACCATGGTGTATCGGGGCTCCAAGGACAGCGTCATCGATCTGCGTTCGGGCTGGTACAGCGCCGTCAGCGAAGCGATCAACTTCAGCAACGGGCCCTCGACGCGGGACTCCGTCTGCATCGGCCCGAACGTGGTAATCGAGAACGCCGTCGGCGGCGAGGGATCCGACAGGCTGATCGGCAACAAGGCCCGCAACACGCTGAAGGGCGGATCCGGCGCCGACACCCTCACCGGCGCTTCGGGCGACGACAGGCTCTATGGCGGCACCGGCGATGACCTGCTCTCGGGTGGCGCCGGCCGCGACCGCTTCTATTTCGGCACGCCCCTGTCGGATGCGCCCTCCGCCGGCAACATCGACCGGATCAGCGATTTCAACACCGTGAGCGACCTGATCTACCTTGAGGATGCGATCTTCCTGGGGATCAGACGGGGCAAGATGCACACATCTGCCTTTGCCACCGGCACCGCGGCCAAGGACACGAAGGACCGGATCGTCTACGACAAGAAGTCCGGCGACCTGTTCTACGACCAGGACGGCACCGGCAGCGTCGCGCAGATCAAGTTCGCCGTGCTCAAGCCCAACCTGAAGCTCGCCGCGGCCGACTTCTACGTGATCTGAGGCGCCGGGCGCGTTCTGCAGCCTGTTCCGCCGGCGCTTCCGTCTTGCGTCGGTCTGCGCGCTGCCCGGCGCAAGACGGGGCAGCCTGCCGATTCCAGCATGTCGTCCGGCAGGCATTCACTCTTTGCTTACCGGAATGCGGCTCTACCTCTTCCCGCATTCTCAACGGAGCAGCCGATGACGACCGTACCCACGATCCGCCTGAACGATGGAAATGCCATGCCGCAGCTCGGCTTCGGTGTCTGGCGGGTCACCAATGAGCAGGCCGAGAGTGTTGTCGCCGAGGCCGTCCGCGCCGGTTACCGCTCCATCGACACGGCGTCCATCTACGGCAACGAGGAAGGCGTGGGACATGCCATCCGGGCGGCGTCCGTTTCCCGAGAGGAGCTCTTCATCACCACCAAGGTGTGGAACGACCGGCAGGGCTACGACAGCACGCTGCGTGCCTTCGACGAGAGCCTGTCCCGCCTCGGACTCGACTTCGTGGACCTCTATCTCATCCACTGGCCCGTGGCCGGCAGCGAGGCCTATCGCGATACCTGGCGGGCCCTGGTCAGGCTCCGGCAGGAGGGACGCGCCAGATCCATCGGCGTCTCGAACTTCATGGTGGAGCACCTGCAGCGCGTCATCGACGAGACGGGCGTGACGCCCGCCGTGAACCAGATCGAGCTGCATCCCCGCTTCCAGCAGAAGGAGCTGCGGGCCTTCCATGCCCGGCACGGCATCGCCACCGAATCCTGGGGGCCGCTCGGTCAGGGAACCCTGCTCGACGACCAGGAGATCACCGCCCTTGCCCGCAAGCACGGGCGGACCCCGGCCCAGATCATCCTGCGCTGGCATATGGATTGCGGGCTCATCGCCATCCCGAAATCCGTAACGCCCTCGCGCATCCGCGAAAACCTCGACGTCTTCGGCTTCAGGCTCGATGCGGACGACATGCGCGTCATCGAAGGGCTCGACCGCGCGTCCGGCCGGGTCGGCCCCGACCCGGCCGTGTTCGGCTGAAGCGCCAACCGGGATCGTTGAGCGGGCCTCTCAGACCAGAGGCATGCAGCCGGTCATTCCTGAAGCAGCTTGAGCAGCAGGGCCGACAATTGACCGGCTTCCCTGTCGGTGAGCTTGTCGCCGATGAAGCGATTGATGGCCGCTCCATAGACGCTCCACATCCGCTCCTGCAGCGCCCTGCCCTCGTCGGTGATCTCGACGATCTGGCGGCGCTTGTCCCCAGGATAGGGGATGCGGCGCACGAGCCCCTCCCCCTCCATGCGGTCGAGGAGACGGGACAGGTTGTACTGCTCGAACAGCACCGCCGCCTCGATTTCCCGCGGGGTGAGCCTGCCGCCGGGTCCACGCTTCAACTCCAGCAGCACATCGTACCAGTGGAGCGACGGCAGGCCTGCGCTCTTCAAAGACGCCTCGATCCGTCCCACCACCGTACGTTCGGTGCGGATCAATCGTCCCCAGGCTCTGATGATGGACGGAGAAGGCTCTTGCATCGGGGCAAACCTCTGCTGGTTTCTATGCAAGTGCATGCAAATTGACAATTCCATGCACGTGCATCAAATATCTATGCACTTGCATGGAGATTTGCAATGACACAGGTTCAACCATCCTCCTCCGCCTATGCCGCCCTGCTCCTCCGGGTTTCCTTGGGCATCATGTACATCGCCCACAGCCTCATCCTGAAGGCGATGACCTTCACGCTGGCCGGCACGGCACAGTACTTCGAATCCCTCGGGCTGCCGGCCTTCCTGGCCTATGCCACCTTCTGGGCTGAATTGATCGGCGGCATCCTGCTGGTGCTCGGCGTTCAGAGCCGCTGGGTGGCCCTTGCCCTGCTTCCCGTTCTCTTCGGCGCGGCCTGGGTGCATATCGGCAACGGCTGGGTCTTCTCGGCCCAGGGCGGCGGTTGGGAATACCCGCTTTATCTGATCGTGCTCTCCGTCGCACAGGCCCTTCTCGGCGACGGGGCCTATGCCCTGAAGCCATCCCGCCCGCTCTCCCTCGCCCCGGCATCCCTCAAGGCTGCGGCTTAAACCCCCTCCTCGATCCTGGAGAAACCCATGAAGCTCTACTACTACCCGGGCGCCTGCTCGCTGGCGCCCCACATCGTCGCCCGCGAAGCCGGGATCGACCTCTCCCTCGAGAAAGTCGATCTCGCCACCCGCACCACCGAGGCGGGCGCGAATTATGCCGCCATCAACCCCAAGGGCTATGTCCCGGCCCTCGGCCTTCAGGACGGCTCCGTGCTGACGGAAGCGGGCGCCATCATCCAGTACCTGGCCCACAGCCAGCCTGCGGCCGGCCTTGCGCCCGCTCACGGCACCATGGAGCACTACCGCCTGCTAGAATGGATCGGCTTCATCAGCACCGAGATCCACAAGGGCTTCGGGCCCCTCTGGAACCCCGCGACGCCCGATGCGGTGAAGGCTGCCGCCAAGGAGCGTCTTGCCACCCGGTTCGCCCATCTCGATGGGTCGTTGGCCAAGCAGCCCTTCCTCATGGGCGACAGGTTCACCATCGCCGATGCCTACCTCTTCACCGTGGTGAACTGGACGAACTTCCACGGCATCGACATCTCGCCCTTCGTGAACCTGCAGGCCTTCCAGGCGCGCGTCGCCGCCCGTCCGAGCGTGCAGAAGGCGCTCGAGGTGGAGGGATTGCTGAAGAAGGCGGCGTAAGATCCGGGCCCGATCCCTATCGCACAACGAAAAAGCCCCGGATCGCTCCGGGGCTTCTTCATTTCTCAGGCCATGGTGCCCGGGTTTCTTAGAAGTCCATGCCGCCCATGCCGCCGCCCGGCATCGCCGGAGCGGATTCCTTCTTCGGCAGCTCGGCGACCATGGCCTCGGTGGTGACGAGGAGGCCGGCGACCGAAGCCGCATCCTGCAGAGCCGTGCGCACGACCTTCGCCGGATCGACGATGCCGGACTGGAGCATGTCCACGAACTCTTCCGTCTGGGCGTTGAAGCCGTAGGTGTCGCTCTTGTTCTCGGTGATCTTGCCGACCACGATCGAGCCTTCCACGCCGGCGTTCTCGGCGATCTGACGGATCGGAGCCTCGAGGGCGCGCAGGACGATGTTGATGCCGGCCTTCACGTCCGGGTTGTCGCTCGAGATCTTGGCAACCGCAGCCTTGGCGCGCAGCAGGGCCGTGCCGCCGCCGGGGACGATGCCCTCTTCCACCGCAGCGCGGGTGGCGTTGAGCGCGTCGTCCACGCGGTCCTTCTTCTCCTTCACCTCGACCTCGGTGGCGCCGCCGACGCGGATCACCGCGACGCCGCCGGCGAGCTTGGCCAGACGCTCCTGGAGCTTCTCACGGTCGTAGTCCGAGGTGGTCTCCTCGATCTGCGCCTTGATCTGCGCCACGCGAGCCTCGATGTCCTGCTTCTTGCCGGCGCCGTCGATGATCGTGGTGTTTTCCTTCTCGATGCGAACGCGCTTGGCGCGGCCGAGCATCGGCAGGGAGACGTTCTCGAGCTTGATGCCGAGGTCTTCGGAGATCGTCTGACCGGCGGTCAGGATCGCGATGTCCTCGAGCATGGCCTTGCGGCGGTCGCCGAAGCCCGGAGCCTTCACGGCGGCGATCTTCAGGCCGCCGCGCAGCTTGTTGACCACGAGGGTGGCGAGCGCCTCGCCCTCGACGTCCTCAGCGATGATCAGCAGCGGCTTGCCGGTCTGAACGACAGCCTCGAGGATCGGCAGCATCGGCTGAAGCGAGGAGAGCTTCTTCTCGTGGATGAGGATGTAAGGATCCTCGAGCTCGGCCACCATCTTCTCGGCGTTGGTGATGAAGTACGGCGAGAGGTAGCCGCGATCGAACTGCATGCCTTCCACGACGTCGAGCTCGGTCTCGGCGGTCTTGGCTTCCTCGACGGTGATCACGCCCTCGTTGCCGACCTTCTGCATGGCATGGGCGATCATCTCGCCGATGTCCTTGTCGCCGTTGGCCGAGATGGTGCCGACCTGGGCAACCTCATCGGAGGACTGCACCTTCTTGGCGCGGGCCTTGATGTCATTGATCGCCGCGGTGGTGGCAAGATCGATGCCGCGCTTGAGGTCCATGGGGTTCATGCCGGCGGCAACCGCCTTGGCGCCCTCGCGGACGATGGCCTGGGCGAGCACGGTCGCGGTGGTGGTGCCGTCGCCGGCGATGTCGTTGGTCTTCGACGCCACCTCGCGCACCATCTGGGCGCCCATGTTCTCGAACTTGTCGGCGAGCTCGATCTCCTTGGCGACCGACACGCCGTCCTTGGTGATGCGCGGAGCGCCGAAGGACTTCTCGATCACCACGTTGCGGCCCTTCGGGCCCAGCGTGACCTTCACCGCATCGGCGAGGATGTCGACGCCGCGCAGCATCTTCTCGCGGGCTTCGGAAGAAAACTTAACGTCTTTGGCAGCCATAGGCTTAGCCTCCAGTTAAATTGAAAAACTTGGACGGGTCGCCGCGGCCGGTTAGCCGACGATGCCCATGATGTCGGATTCCTTCATGATCAGGAGGTCCTGACCGTCGATGCGGACCTCCGTGCCCGACCACTTGCCGAACAGGACGCGGTCGCCGGCCTTCACGTCGAGAGCCGCAACCTTGCCGTTCTCGTCGCGGGCGCCGGGGCCGACGGCGACGACTTCGCCCTCTTGCGGCTTCTCCTTGGCGGTGTCCGGAATGATGATGCCGCCGGCCGTCTTCTCCTCGGCCTCGATGCGGCGGACGACGACGCGGTCGTGCAGCGGACGGAACTTCATGGAACTTCCCCTTTGACTGTTGGCACAGCCCCTCTGGCCGCACCCTGGTCTCTCGGCTGTTAGCACTGTCCTTTGGTGAGTGCTAACGCTGGCGGCGAGATAGGCTCATGTCGGCAGGGAGTCAAGTCGCCTGCCGCAAAGCAAGGCCCGGAAAAGAGGGCCTTGACGCGTCATAGGGGCAGGTCATGATCGTTTCATGACCGACTTGGAAGCCATCGGCAAGACCTGCTTTGCCCTCCATGCCCGCATGACGGCCCGGCTGCTCAGCCGGACCTACGAGGCGGCGCTGCGGCCGTTGGGCCTGAAGCTCCCCCAGTTCGGCATCCTGGGCGCCATCGGTCATGGAACGACCGCGTCCGAAACCCTCCTCGCGGAGCGGCTCGGACTGGAACGCACCACCCTCGTGAGGAACTTGAAAGTCCTGACCGAGAACGGCTGGATCGAGCCGATCCCGGGCGAAGGGCGTGGCCTGCGGCACAGGCTGACACCTGCGGGACAGGCCATTCTGGAAACCGCCATTCCCCTCTGGCAGCAGGCTCAATCGCAGCTGGAAGGTCGTCTCAAGGACATGGATGCCGAGGAGGCCCGCCGAGCCATGCGGGCATTGCGAAAAGCCACATACCCCTCCTGAGAGCCATTGCACGAGGCCGGCTCCTCGCGTACTGTGTATATGCACAGATGGAGACGGCAATGGTTGAGCGGGTTCATGGGATCGTATCGCGGGATGTGCTGACGGCCGAACCGGGCCTTGCTTTCCTGCGTGGCATGCTTGAGGGCCGCTATCCGGCTCCTCCCTTTTCCCGATCCACCAATGTCTACATGACCCATGTGGAGGAAGGCCGGGTCACATTCGAAGGTGAGCCGACGGAAAGCTTCTTCAACCCGCTCGGCACCATCCATGGCGGCTGGACCTCCGCCATCCTCGACAGCGCCATGGCCTGTGCCGTCCACACTACCCTCGCCGCCGGCCAGGGCTATACGACGGTGGAGATGAAGCTCAACTTCGTCCGGCCGATCCTGCCGAACACCGGCAAGGTGAGGTGCGAGGGCGTCCTCGTCCATCGCGGAGGCACGCTCGCCACCTCGGAGGGCAAGCTCTTCGATGCCAAGGGCCGGCTTCTGGCCCATGGCACCGAGACCTGCATGATCTTCGATGCGACGGCCCGGAAAGCCGCCTAGCGCTTCGACGTGAGCATGGCCGCGGCGACGATCAGAACGCCGCCGCCCATGGTCGCCCAGGTCGGGACCTCGCTGAACACCCCGTAACCGATCAGCACGGCCCAGATCAGGGCGGTGTATTCGAGCGGGGCGAGGCGCGCCGCCTCGGCCTTGGCGTAGGCCGTGACCATGAGCATGTGGCCCATGAAGCCCAACAGGCCCATGAGCATGAACCAGCCCATATGCATGATATCGAGCGGCTGCCAGACGAAGAGCGCGAAGGGCGCGACCAGCACCGCCGGGCCGGCATTCTGGAAGACGACGATGTGGAGGAACTTGTCCCGCTGGGCCCGCTGGCGCAGCAGCACGAGGCTGAGCGCGTAGGTGACCGCGGATGTCAGCGCTGCCGCGACCCCGCCCCAGGATCGCGCCGCATTCGCCTCCTCGGTCTGTCCCAGGACGACGATGAGCGTTCCGGCGAAGCCGATGGCGATGGCTCCGATGATCCGGGCATCGACCCTCTCCTTCAGCATCAGGAGCCCGAAGAGGGCGATGAACATGGGGGAGAGAAACGACAGGACCAGGGTTTCGGCCAGGGGCAGCTGGCCCAGCGCATAGAAGAAGCTGACGGCGGTCACCACGGCAATGACGGAGCGGACCGCGTTCGCCGCGACCGTTTCCCGGCTCGGCCAGCCCGGCCGCATGACGGAGACGACGCCGGCCACGATAAGGGTGCCGCAGGCGAAGCGCAGGAAGGCGACCTGGAAGATGGGGTAGAAGGCAGCCATCCCTTTGATGACCGCATCCATGATGGACAGAACCGCGATGCCCGCAGCCGCCCTCAGGGCGGGACCGAATCTCATGATCTCACGACGAAGTGATGGGCGGCGTCCGGGATGAGCGCCGACGAAGGCAAGGCTCTTACAGCACTTTGCCGAGGGCTTCATCCCACTTTTTCAAACATCGACAGGAAAGGGGTCCTGACCGGCGCACGTAAATTCATGCGGCTTGGCGGAAACAAAAGCCGCGCTTGCCGTTTATTCTGCAAACACAGCTATAGGATAAACCGATGCGCGTTTGGACTCCTTGCTCTGCAATGCTTTTGGCCGTCCTCCTGCCTGCCGCGGCCTCCGCGCAGCCGCTCGCCAGGAACGGTCACTTCTACGGCAATACCTACATCGCGCCGAGCTACGACTATCCCTATGCCCGCACGGAAGACGGCTATAGGGAGGATTATCCTCTCGTCACCCGCCCGTCATCGCGCCGGGCCAGTGTCGCAGGCTATCCCTCCGACGTGCGCACCACCGGCAGCGTCGTGGCCTCGCTCCCGCAGGACTATGGAAATACCGGCGGCTACGACAACAGCATCGACTACGCCATCGCGCCGCAGTTTCAGCGCCAGATCGTGTCCTACCGCGGCACTGAGCGTCCGGGCACCATCGTCGTCGACACCAACAACAGGTTCCTCTATCTCGTTCAGGAAGGCGGCCGCGCCATCCGCTACGGCATCGGCGTCGGCCGCGAAGGATTCGAGTGGAGCGGACGCCAGACCGTATCCATGAAGCGCGAATGGCCCGACTGGCGCCCGCCGGCGGAGATGCTGCGTCGCCGCCCCGATCTGCCGCGCTACATGGAAGGCGGCCCCGACAATCCGCTCGGCGCCCGCGCCCTCTATCTCGGCTCCTCGCTCTACCGCATCCACGGCACCAACGAGCCGCACACCATCGGCCAGGCCGTTTCCTCCGGCTGCATCCGCATGCTCAACGAGGACGTGGTCGACCTCTACAACCGCGTGAAGGTCGGGACGCCCGTGATCGTGATCTGACGGCGCCGCTGAACGACAGCACATGACATGGACGTGGCCGGGCTCGCCCCGGCCATCTTCTTTTGGAAAGCGCCCGGTTCTGATGCACGCGGCTGAGGGCGGGCGCTCCCCGTGAGCATCGGCGAAACGGGTTAAGCCCAGTCCCCCTCGTCTCCCCCGTCGCCGCCGAAGTCGGAGAAGTCCTGCTGGCTGTCCTGCGGCGCCTGGTAGAGGGAGTCCGTGATGTTGCCGAGGCCGCCGGCATCGGCCGCCTGATCCGCGCCGCCGAGTCCGGCCAGGGACGAGGCATCGCTCAGGGGGTTGTTCTCGCCGCTGAAGGCATGAGTCAGGGCATTGGCGATCATCATGCCGCCGGCGACGCCGGCTGCCGTCGAGAGGGCGGTGCTCAGAAAGCCGCCTCCGCCGCGCTGCATCATGCCACCGCCCCAGGGACCGGGCGCACCGCCCATCATGCCGCCCTGCGGCGCACCGTAATGATGCTGATGCGGATGGTGCTGCGGCTGGCTCCAGGGTGATGCCGGACGCGTCGGCGGGGTGTTGTAAGCAGGCCCCGGCGGCCGTGACCCGCCTCCGAAGATGCTGGCGAGAAAGCCCCCGCCCTGCGGCCGGCGGCTCGCCTGCTCAAGCTCCGAGCGCAGGTGCTCGTTCTCGGCCTGGAGATTGGCCAGTGCCTGCTCCTGAACGAAGATCGCCTGAGCCATCGCATAGGGGGCATAGGGCTGCTGGCGCAGCTTCTCGGCGATGAAGCGCTCGGCCTCCGGATCGCGCGGCTGATTCGCCACCTGCTCGAGGCGTCGGAAGATGTCGCTGATGACCTGGCGTTCCTGATCGTTCATGGCAAGCCTCCTTCTGGGATATCGGAGACAGATGTAAGCATAGCCTTCGCGTTTGTTAGGGGTGCGTGAGACCCAGTCTACGCATATTCCGCAGAGCCTGCGGAGCCAGCGCCTCCAACGCGTGGAGTTCCCGCCAGGCGGCCCCATGCACCTCGCGCAGGTCGGGCCGGAGGTTATCCACCGTTTCCGCTCGGACCACATAGCGGATGTCGTGATGCCAATGCTCGGGCTCGTCCCGGTCGGGTCTCGCCGGGATCCGGTGCGTGTCGACGTCGATGGGGATACCGGATAGCCGATGCCAGGGATCGAGGCAGAGGCCGTCCATTCCCGTCTCCTCCGCCGCCTCGCGCAGGGCCGAGCCCGCCAGATCGTCAGGCGGCTCGTAATGCCCGCCCGGCTGCAGCCACCGCCCGAGGGAGCGGTGATGGATCAGCAGGATTCTCCTCCCCTCCGCATCGAGGATGAAGGCCGAAGTGGTGACATGGCCGGGGAAGGTGCGGCGGAAATGAATGCTGTCCCCGCGGGCGATCTGCCGCCTCAGGAGCGCATGCCTGTCCTCGGGAACGCCGAAGGCTCGTGCATGCTCGTCCAGGAGGGTTTGAACATGCGCGCGAAAAGCGGCTGGGTCGAAACTTGTACCGAAGGGAGGCTCCAAGACACCCTGCCTTTTCCTGAACGCGGCAATGCTCCTTGCGCAGCGGGTGCGCCTCTCATTCATCCCACGGGTGAATTCGCCAAACAAGAAGCCCCGCATCTCTGCGGGGCTCTAAGGTGCCTGCTATTCGGCATCCGGCGATTTGAGGGGCCGGACATTGGTCTCGATCTCCTCCTCGTCGAGGAGGGCGGGATCGTCCTCCGTGGTGTCGAGACGGGTCTTCTTGCGCAGGGCGACGTATTTCTTCTGGATCTTGGTGCGGCTCTCGCGCGCGATCTCGAGGGCGCCCTGCACGAGGGAGCGCTCGGCCTTCTCGTTCTGCAGCTCCTCCGTGAGGCGGCGGTTGGCAGCCTCGAGCGCGCTGCGCTCCTGCTCGAAGCGCTTGGTGAGCTGGTCGATGCGCTCGGTGAGGCTCGCCACCTTGTTGTCGGAGCTTTCGATCTGGAAATCCTTGGCCGCGATGGCCTTCCCCAGCATTTCGACGCGCTCCTGCAGCTCGATGCGCGAGCGCTGGAGCTCGTTGACCATGGCCACCTGCCGCTCGACCTCCTGCTGGGTGGCTTCCAGGCGGCGCTCCAGGGTGTTCTTCTCGATGGTGGTCTCTTTCAGGGAACGTTCGACCCCGCGCAGCGCCTCGTTCTTGTCGCGCAGCTGATCGCGGGTATGCGCCAGGATCTTGTCGGTGGCCGACAGGCGCGAGTTGAGCCCCTCGATCTTCATGTCCAGGGCGGAGATGTCGGTCTGGTGCGCCGAGCGCTCGGAATCGATCTGGGTTTCGAGGCGCTGGCGCAGCACCTGCTCGGCCATGAGCTTGGTCTCGAGCTCGGAGGCGCGCTGGCGCGTGGACTCGAGCTGCGTCTCCAGCTCGGCATAACGGTTGGACAGGCTGGAGAGCCGGTAGTTCTGCTCCTCCGCCACCTTCTGCAGCCGCTTGACCTCGTGATCGAGCAGGCCGTTCCGCTCGCGGGTCTCGATCAGCTCGCGCTCGGCGCGGGCGACCGTCTGGTCGGCCTCCTGCGCCTCGAGGCGCAGGGCCTGGTTCTCTTCCGTGATGTTGCGGGCGCGCTCGGTCTCGATGGAGAGCTGGTTCTCCAGGTCGGCGACGATCGCCTCCTTGTCCTTCACGTTCAGCCGCAGGTCCTCGATGTAGGAATCCTGCTCGCGCACCTTGGCCTCCGCCTTGCGCAGCTGCGAGACGGCGGCGGTGAGGTCGTCGACCGTTCGGGCATGGAGGCTGTTGAGATCGGCGAGTTCCCGGCGGAGGGTCTGGGTGGTCTCGGTCTCCTGCTTGAGCACCGCTTCCGTCTCGAGGAGCCGGGACTGGAGCTGCGGGTAATGGCGGATGAGATCGTTCACCGGCTCGCTCAGGAGGGCGAAATCCTCCTTGAGGCTGCGGATCTCCTCCAGCCGGTCGATCATGTTGGCGAAGCGGACCCGGATCAGCTCGTTCTTCTGGCCGACCGAGTCGAGCATGCCGTTGGGACGCACGACAGGTGGCTCTCCCCTTTCAGGGGGAGCGGCGGCCGGCGCAGACGCCGTTTCTGACATAGCGCCATTCCCCGGCGGAGAGGCCGGTGCCGCCTCGTCCTGCTTTTTTCCGAAACGGTTCCGGAAAGACGTCCAACCCGAAGACATCGTGCCGCCCTTACGCTCTCTCGAAATTTACCCTTTCCTTACCTTTTAGCGCAGAGCCGCCCGGTTCGGAAACAAAATTTCGTTGCGTAAGAAGGTAGCAGGCCTATTCTGCGGCAGTGGTTAACGGCTGGGTCGGGCGCTTCCCGAAGCCCGCCGCCTCCAGGGCTTCAGGCATGGGGCCGCCGGTCGCCCAGTCGAGAAGCTCGACCGTATGGACGATGGGGATTTCGGTTCCTTTACCGATCTGGGTCATGCAGCCGATATTGCCGGTGGCGATGAGATCGGGCTTGGTTCGCTCGATATTGGCGACCTTGCGGGCGCGGAGCTGGGAGGCGATTTCCGGCTGGAGCAGATTGTAGGTACCGGCCGAGCCGCAGCAGATATGCCCTTCCGGCACGTCCTTCACGGTGAAGCCCGCCTGCTTCAGCAGGGTCTTCGGCTCGGTGCGGATCGCCTGCCCGTGCTGCATGGAGCAGGCCGAGTGATAGGCCACCACGAGGTCCGACTCCCGCACCGGCTCCATCAGCGTGAGGGACGTGACGTATTCGGTGACGTCCTTGGCGATGGCGGAGACCCGGGCCGCCTTCTCGGCATAGGCCGGATCGTCCCGGAACATGAAGCCGTAATCCTTGATCGTCGTGCCGCAGCCGGAGGCGGTGATGACGATGGCATCGAGCCCCTCGCCGTCCATCTCGGCGATCCAGGCGTCGATGTTGCGCCTGGCGAAACCATGAGCGTCCTCATCTCGGCCCATATGGTGGACGAGGGCACCGCAGCACCCCTCCCCCTTGGGCTGAACCACATCGACACCATGGCGATTGAGGAGGCGGATGGCGGCCTCGTTGAATCCCGGCTTGAGCACCGGCTGGGCGCAGCCGGACAGGATCGCCACCCGGCCGCGGCGCTCCCCATGCGCCTTGAAGGTGCCGGGCTGTTCGAAGGGCGAGCGGGCCGGCACCCGCGCCGGGGCGAGCTCGATCATCGCCTGCAGGCGATTGCCGAGCAGCGGCAGGGCGCCGATGAGTCCCTTGAACGGCTTGGCCAGCATCGCTGCGCCAAGCGCCGCGCGGAAGCGGGCCGGATAGGGCAGCACGGTGGCGAGAACCCAGCGCAGGAGCCGGTCGTGCCAGGGCCGCGTGTAGGTGGCCTCGATATAGGCCCGGGCATGGTCGACGAGGTGCATGTAATGCACGCCCGACGGGCAGGTGGTCATGCAGGAGAGGCAGGAGAGGCAGCGGTCGATGTGCTTCACCACTTCAGGCGAGGCAGGTTTGCCGCTCTCCAGCATGTCCTTCATCAGGTAGATGCGCCCGCGCGGGGAATCGAGCTCGTCGCCGAGCAGCAGATAGGTCGGGCAAGTGGCGGTGCAGAAGCCGCAATGCACGCAGGTTCGGAGGATCTTCTCCGACGCCGCCATGGCGGGGTCTTTCAGCTGATCTGGGGTGAAATTGGTTTGCATGACGGATCAAAAATAGCTTTCTGCCAAAGGCCGGCTTCAGAATACGCTGACTGCACGCATTGACTACACCCCTGCATACATCCGCCCAGGATTGAGGATCCCCGCCGGGTCGAACGAGACCTTGATTCCGCGGGTCAGCCTCATCAGGGCCTCGGGCTGCGGCTCGAACACATCGACGGCCGAGCGCACCTCGGCGGGTGCCCGCACGAGGGTGGCGTGGCCGCCGAAGGTTCGGGTGGCCTCGCGCAGGATCGCAGCGCCCGCGTCGCCTTCGAGCGGCGTCGAGATCCAAAGGAGCCCGCCGCCCCAATCGTAGAACCACTGGGCATCGAGAGCTTGGGCGACGTGGGCGGCAAGATCCGGCCCCTTGGTCGGCGCGGTGGAGACGCGCCAGATCGCGCGTTGGCCCTGATCGGTCAGGATCGTTGCATCTCGCACCGATTGCCAGAGCGCCTCAGCTCCGACACCTTCGAGAATGTCCATGAACCGGAATCGCTTCAGCTGGCGCTTGAGCTCGTTCATGCGATAATCCACCGAGACCCTGAACCCTTCGAGCCGGATCAGCGTACTGCCGCCGCGCCGGTCGCGGTCTGGCAGATGCGCCGCACCCGTCACGTCGAACGGCGATCCGAGAGCCGTGGACAAGGCCTCGATGGCCTGCCGGTCGTCGAGGCCGCGAATGACGAGAGTCGCCATGCGCTCGGGCTTCGGCAGCACCTTGAACGTGACCTCCGTGAGAAAGCCGAGCGTCCCCCAGGAGCCTGCCATGAGCTTCACGAGGTCGAGCCCCGTGACGTTCTTCATCACGCGCCCCCCGGACTTCACCACCTCGCCGCGCCCGTTGACGAAGCGCACGCCGATGAGGCTGTCGCGCGCCGCCCCCGCCATGATGCGGCGCGGGCCCGAAATGTTCATCGCCGCCACGGCCCCGATGGTGGGCTCGCCCTTCGTTCCGAGCAGATAGCGGTAATCCATGGGCTCGAAGGGCAGTTCCTGCCCCTTTGCGGCGAGCACCCGCATGACCTCCAGCACCGGCGTGCCGCTGCGGGCCGAGATCACCAGTTCGGCCGGCTCGTAGAGCGTGATCCCGGTGAGACCCGAGGACGAGATCGAGGCGTCGGTCTGGTTCGGGCGTCCCATCGGCGCCTTCGTGCCGTTGCCGGACACGTTCAGCAGCGTGCCCTTGTCGGCCGCCTCGCGGATGATGATGGAAGCGTCCTGCTCGTCGCGGGGAGTATGAACGGTCACGCGGCGAACCTTCCTTCGAGCGGGAACACTTTTGCGGGATTGAGCAGCCAGCGGGGATCGAACACGCCGCGCACCCGCATCTGCTGCTCGAGATCGACCGCATTGAACTGATAGGTCATCAGATCGCGCTTCTCGATACCCACCCCATGCTCTCCGGTGAGGCAGCCGCCGACCTCGACACAGAGCTTCAGGATGTCCTCACCCGCCTTCTCGGCCTTCTCCATCTCGCCCGGCACGTTGGTGTTGAACATGACGAGCGGATGCAGGTTGCCGTCGCCGGCATGGAACACGTTGGCGACGCCGAGCCCGTAGGATTTCACGATCTCGTCGATGCGACGGAGCACGTAAGGCAGCTGCCCGGTCGGGATGGTGCCGTCCATACAGATATAGTCGGCCACGCGTCCCGTCGCACCGAAGGCGGATTTGCGGCCCTTCCAGATCGCCGCGCTCTCGGCCTCCGACTGCGAGACCTTCATGGTCTTGGGCTTGAACGGTTCCGCGATGGCGACGATGCGGCGGAGCATGTCGTCGATCTCCGCATCCGAGCCCTCGACCTCCACGATCAGCATGGCCTCCACGTCGAGCGGGTAGCCCGCATGGGCGAAGGCCTCGCAGATCTGGATGGCGGGCTTGTCCATGTATTCGAGCGCCACCGGGATGATGCCGGCGCCGATGATCGCCGCGACGCAGGCGCCCGCATCCTCCGCCTTCTCGAAGCCGAAGAGCGCGGGGCGCGCGCCTTCCGCCGCGCGCAGGATCCGCACCACGGCCTCCGTGACGACGCCGAGTTGGCCTTCCGAGCCGCAGATCAGACCGAGAAGGTCGTAGCCAGGGCTGTCGAGATGCTCGCCGCCGATCTCCACCACCGTGCCGTCGAGGAGCACCATGGTGACGCCCATCAGGTTGTTGGTGGTCACGCCGTATTTCAGGCAATGGGCGCCGCCGGAATTCATGGCGATATTGCCCGCGATCGTGCAGGCGAGCTGGCTCGACGGGTCGGGGGCATAGAAGAAGCCCTCGTGCGCCACCGCCTGGCTGATGGCGAGATTCGTGATGCCCGCCTGCACCCGGGCCGTGCGATTCTCGAAGCTGATGTCGAGCACCCGGTTCATCTTGGCGACGCCCAGCACGATGGCGTCCTCCTGCGGGATCGCGCCGCCGCACAGGGACGTACCCGCCCCGCGCGGCACCACCTTCACCCCCTGCTGATGACAGAAACGCAGAATGCTCGAGACCTCCTGCGTCGTGGAGGGCAGGACGACGGCCAGCGGCATCTGGCGATAGGCGGTAAGCCCGTCGGTCTCAAAGGCCCGGCGCTCGTCCTCGGAGACGATCAGGGCCTCCGACGCGACAAGGCGCCCCAGCCCCTCGATGATCTCCCTCCGGCGCGCCAGAACCGCCTCGTCCGGTTTCGGAAATGCAATGGTCATGGCCCCTCCTGCAGGGTCGTGGGCTGCACCCGAGGCATGGCTACCTTGGCCATAAGGCGCCTTTTCCCGAGGGCGTCGTCCACATAATGTAGAATCTCTCTAGGATGCGACAGGTGTCCAGCAAAGGAGTTTTTGATGCGTTCCTTCGTACTACCCGCCGCCCTGCTGCTCGCCGGGCTCGGATCTGCCCAGGCCCAGGACGCGGCCAATGGCGAGAAGGTGTTTGCCCAATGCAGGGCCTGCCATCAGGTCGGCGAGACTGCCAAGAACGCCGTCGGCCCGGTCCTGAACGGCCTCTTCGGGCGCAAGGCAGGAATGGTTGAAGGCTACAACTACTCTCCGGCCAACAAGAACTCGGGCCTGACCTGGGACGAGGCCACGTTCCGGGATTACATCAAGGACCCGCGGGCCAAGATTCCCGGCACCAAGATGGTTTATGCGGGCCTGAAGGACGAGCAGCGCATCAATGACCTCGTCGCGTACCTCAAGCAGTTCGACGCCTCGGGCAAGAAGGTTCAGTAGGCGCCCGCTGTCCCCGACAGCCGCTCCGGTCATCCGGGGCGGCTCTTCGCGGGCCCAGGCCGCTCCAGCCCGGGACAGAACATCCTCTTGACCCGACCCGATCAGGAATGATGGTGATAGGGTCAAACCACCGGAAAGCTCTTCAGCAGTGCCCGTTCCCTCCAAGCCCCGTGTCGGCCTCTTCGTCACCTGCCTCGTCGATCTGATGCGCCCCTCCGTGGGCTTCGCAGCCGTGAAGCTCCTGGAGGAAGCCGGCTGCATCGTCGACGCGCCCGTCCAGACCTGCTGCGGACAGCCGGCCTACAACTCGGGCGACCGAGGCACGACCCGCGACCTTGCGATGCAGGCGATCGAGGCCTTCCAGGGCTACGATTACGTGGTCGCGCCCTCCGGCTCCTGCGCGGGCATGATCAAGGCGCATTACCCAGAGCTCTTCGAAGAGGATCCGAACTGGCGCGCCAAGGCCGATGCCCTGGCGGCCAAAACCCATGAGCTGACGAGCTTCCTGGTGGACGTGCTCGGCGTCACGAAGGTCGATGCCTCCTTCGCCGGGGCCGTGACCTACCACGATTCCTGCTCGGGCCTCCGGGAGCTCGGCGTGAAGGCTCAGCCGCGCAGGCTACTGGCAAGCGTCGAGGGCCTCACCCTCGTCGAGATGAAGGACAGCGACGTCTGCTGCGGCTTCGGCGGCACCTTCGCGGTGAAATACAGCGACATTTCCGGCGCCATCGTCGAGGCCAAGGCCAGGAACGTGGAGGCATCCCAGGCCCCCACCCTGCTCGCAGGCGATCTCGGCTGCCTCATGAACATGGCGGGCAAGCTCAGCCGCGACGGCAGCCCCGTCCAGGTGCGCCACGTGGCGGAGGTCCTGGCCGGCATGACCGACGAGCCGGCGATCGGCGTCGCCCGCAACCCGGCCGCGAAGTAGAGGCCCGCCATGACCGTTCAGTCCACCTCCCCCCAGTTCAAGCAGAACGCCACACGGGCGCTGAACGACGCGCAGCTGCAGAGGGCGCTCGGCAACGTGAAGCAGGGCTTCATCGACAAGCGCCAGATGGCCGCCGACAAGCTGCCGGAATTCGAGGCGCTGCGGGACTCGGCACGCGACATCAAGAACCATACGCTTGAGCATCTCGACCTCTACCTCGAAGCCTACGAAGAGAAGGTGAGATCGTCGGGCGGGCATGTGCATTTCGCCCGCGACGCGGCGGAAGCCCGCGAGATCATCTTGAGCATCTGCCGCGAGGCCGGCGCGAAGACAGTGACCAAGGGCAAGTCCATGATCTCCGAGGAGATCGGGATCAACCACCACCTGGAAGCGAACGGCATCACGCCCGTCGAGACCGATCTCGGCGAGTACATCATCCAGCTGCGCAACGAGCTGCCGAGCCACATCATCGCGCCCGCCGTCCACCTCAATGCAACGCAGGTGGAGGAGGATTTCCGGCGCGTCCATACGCATCTCGACGCCAAGCGCGACCTCTCCGAGCCCGTGCAGCTCCTGACCGAGGCGCGCGCCGTGCTGCGCGAGCGCTTCCTCGCAGCGGATGTGGGCATCACCGGCGCCAACTTCCTCGTGGCCGAGACCGGCACCTCGATCATCGTCACCAACGAGGGCAACGGCGACCTCACCCAGATCCTGCCGAAGACGCATATCGTGCTGGCCTCCATCGAGAAGCTCGTGCCGACGCTGGAGGATGTGAGCCAGTTGCTGCGCGTGCTCGCCCGCTCGGCCACGGGCCAGGAGCTCTCGGTCTACACCACCTTCTCCACCGGCCCACGCCGCAGCGCCGATGCGGATGGGCCGGAGAACTACCACGTGGTCATTCTCGACAACGGCCGCTCCTCCATGCTCGGCACGGCCTTCGAGGAGATGCTGCGCTGCATCCGCTGCGGCGCCTGCATGAACCATTGCCCGGTCTATCATGCGGTGGGCGGGCACGCCTATGGCTGGGTCTACCCCGGCCCTATGGGGGCCGTTCTCACGCCGTCGCTGATCGGCGTCGACAAGGCGGGCCACCTGCCCAACGCCTCCACCTTCTGCGGGCGCTGCGAGAGCGTGTGCCCCGTGCGCATCCCGCTGCCGAAGCTCATGCGCCACTGGCGCGAGCGGGAGTTCGAACGGCACCTGACGCCCGCGACCGTGCGCTCGGGCCTAAAACTCTGGGGCTTCTTCGCCAAGCGCCCGGCCCTTTATCGTCTTGCAACCCGCGCGGCCATGGGTGCCCTGGCCCTCGCCGGTCGCCGGCACGGGCGCTTCGCCTGGCTGCCGATGGCGAAGGGCTGGACGAAGGTGCGCGATTTCCCTGCCCCTCAGGGCGAAACGTTCCAGCAGCGCTGGAAGCGAGAGCGCAAGGGAGCCTCCGCATGAGCTCCCGCGACGACATCTTCGCCAACATCCGCCGCTCGCTCGGCGTGAAGGGCAGCGAAACCATCCGGCAGCAGATCGTGGCCGACCGCCTCGAGCGTTCGCCAAGGGGCGTGATCCCCAAGCGCGGACAGGTCTCGGGCGAGGAGAGGATCGCGCTGTTCAAAACCATGGTCGAGACTTCGCTGGCGACGGTGACGGAAGTCGCCTCCGCCGCTGAGGTGCCGCAATCCATCGCGCTGTTCCTGCGCAACCACAATCTGCCCGCGACGCTCCGCATGGGCGACGATCCGCGACTCAAGGCCATGCCCTGGGCGGACACGGCGCTCGAGATCGCGCATGGACCGAGCGAGGGCCGCGATCTGAACGCGGTGAGCCATGCCTTCGGCGGCATCGCCGAATCCGGCACGCTTGCCATGGTCTCAGGTCCTGAGAACCCATCCACCCTGAACTTCCTGCCCGACAACCACATCATCGTCGTTTCGGCCAAGGACATCGCGGGCGACTACGAATCCGTCTGGAACAGGATCCGCTTCGCCTATGGCAAGGGCTCCATGCCGCGCACGGTGAACTTCATCACCGGCCCGTCCCGCTCCGGCGACATCGAGCAGACCCTGCTGCTCGGCGCCCACGGACCGCGGCGCCTGCATGTGGTGGTGGTGCGGGACTGACTCACTCCTGATTCGACAAGCTTTCCGGCTGGGCCATAATCTCACGAAAGGCAGCCGTAACGCTTGGAGCTTCGGAATGTCCATTCCGACACTGATCTTCCGCACCATCCGCTGGTCGGCCTGGGACGGCTACGAGGCGGGGCTGGAGCATGTGGACATCCGCCCAGCCGATGGCGGGCTCGACATCTCCGGCGTGGTGATCGCCCAGGAGGATGAGACCCAGTTCGGCCTGTCCTACCGTCTCAAGCTGGATGCCCTGTGGCACACAAGGGAGGTTCAGTTGAGAACCACCTCCGGTCACGCGCTGCACCTGGAGAGCGATGGTCGAGGGCACTGGCGGGAGAGCGGCAAGGACCGGCCAGACCTCCAGGGCTGCATCGACGTCGACATTCAGGCGACCCCGCTCACGAATACCCTCCCCATCCGGCGCCTCGATCTCGACACCGGAGAGAGCATGCAGATCCGCCTCTGCTACATCTCGCTGCCTGATCTGATCGTCTCGGCAGCCGGCCAGCGCTACACGGCGCTCGAGGCCGGTTCCCTCTATCGGTTCGAGAGTCTGGAGGACGGGTTCACCGCAGACCTCCCCGTGGATGAGGATGGCTTCGTGAGAGATTACCCGGGCTTGTTCAAGCGCCTGGGCTGACCATTCTCGCTCAACCGTGACATCTCGGCACAGGAGATAGTGCTGGCGCTTTGCCACTGTCTGGGCTAAGTCTTTGAAATCGCATGTAGTTTTTAGTCATTCTAAACTAGAACAACAAATGATCGTCTGCTCCTGCAACATCCTCTCCGACGGCGATGTGAAGGCCTGCCTCAAGCCGGGGCCGGACTGTCCCCGCACCCCGGCGCAGGTCTATCGCTGCCTCGGCTGCAGCCCCGATTGCGGGCGCTGCGCACGGACGATCCGCGCCATCATGGACAAGGCTCTCGCCGAGGCTGGCGTGGAGCCCGTCGCCGCCTGCCGGCGCGGCTGCTGTCCCACCGCCCTCGAAAAAGCGGCCGCCGAACCCACTCTTTGAACAAATAGGCTTCCACCCTAGTTCACAAATCCTCTAAAGAGTCGTTTGGCGCATCCGGCGCCGTATGGACGAGAGGGTTAGGATGAAGGGTGATCCCAAGGTAATCGAGTATCTCAATCGCGGCCTGCGCAGCGAGCTGACGGCGGTCAACCAGTACTGGCTGCACTACCGGCTCCTGGACGACTGGGGCTACAAGGAGCTTGCGAAGACCTGGCGCAAGGAATCCATCGAGGAGATGCATCACGCGGATCGCTTCATCGAGCGCATCATCTTCCTCGAAGGCTTCGCCAACCTGCAGGTGCTCGATCCCCTGCGTATCGGCCAGAACATTCAGGAAATCCTCGAATCCGACCTCGCCGCGGAATACGAGGCCCGCAACCTCTACGGCGAGGCAGCCGCCTATTGCGACAGCATCGGCGACCGGGTGTCCAAGAACCTGTTCGAGGAGCTGATGGCAGACGAGGAAGGCCATATCGACTTCCTCGAGACCCAGCTCAACCTCGTCGAGCAGATCGGCCTCGAACTCTACGCCCAGAAGCACATCGGCGGTCTCGAAGACGACCACTGACGATCACTTATAAAACCAACCTCATCCTGAGGAGGCGCGGAGCGCCGTCTCGAAGGAGTTTCCAGAGAGCACTGGAGGCGCCCCATCCTTCGAGACGGACCTGACGGTCCTCCTCAGGATGAGGATCGTAGAGAAACTGAAGGCCTGCCCACGGCGGGCCTTTTTGCATTCAGGTCGATTTCGCAAGCTTGCCCGGCTCCTCGATCGATGCGATCGGCAGGGTGACGAGGCGCAGCTCCGGATCGTCCGGATCGATCCGGATGGAGAAGCCGAGGCTGCGGCACATGTCGAGCATGGTGGAATTCTCGCGCAGCACCTGTCCCTCGACCTCGCGCAATCCTTCAGCCTTCGCCCATTCGATCATGAGGCGCATCAGCTCCCAGCCGAGGCCGAGCCCCTTGAGATCCGAGCGAAGCAGGATGCCGTATTCGCCCGTCTCATGGTTCGCATCCGCATGGAGGCGAACGGCGCCCATCATCTCGCCCGTCTCATCGTCGAAGGCCACGAAGGCGATGGCACGCGCATAGTCGAGCTGCGTCAGGCGGGCGAGGAAGGTGTGGCTGAAGTCGCGCACCGGCGCGAAGAAGCGTAGGCGCAGGTCCTCCGGGGTGATCTTCTCGAAGAAGCGACGGAACTCGTCCTCGTCCTCCGGCCGCACGGGCCGCACGAAGGCTCTGCGCCCGTTGCGCAGACCGAGCGTGCGCTCCCACTCCTTCGGATAGGGGCGCACGGCAAAGCGCGGATGCCCGCTGCCCTTGCGCAGCTCGGGGGCCACTGCCACGCGGGCATCGACGGCGATGACGCCGGTGTGGTCGGCGAGCAGCGGATTGATGTCGAGCTCGCGGATCTCGGGCAGGTCGGCCGCCATCTGCGCCAGCTTCACCAGGGTCAGGGCGATCGCCCCCTCGTCCGCTGCGGGCACGTCCCGGTAGGCCTTGAGACGGCGCGAGACGCGGGTGCGGGCGATGAGATCGTGCGCCAGGTTGAGGTCGAGGGGCGGCAGGGCCAGCGCCTTGTCGTTGATCACCTCCACGGCCGTGCCGCCGCGGCCGAAGAGCACGACGGGGCCAAAGGCGGGATCGTCGGCGAGGCCGACGATAAGCTCGCGGGCCTTGGCCCGGCGCACCATCGGCTGAACGGTCACGCCGGTCACTTGCGCCCCCGGCTTCAGGCGCGCGGCGCGCTCGAAGATGTCGGCGGCGGCCCGGCGCACCGCCTCCTCGGTCGTGAGGTCGAGCTGCACGCCGCCGATGTCGGACTTGTGCACGATGTCGGGCGAGAGCACCTTGACCGCGACGGTGCCGCCCGCCGCGATGGTCGGCCGTGCTGCCTCCGCAGCCTCGTCCGGCGTCGTCGCCAGCATCACCGGCGCGGAGGGAATATCATAGGCTTTCAGCAGGGCATCGACCTCGAGCGGATCGAGCCAGCGCCGGTTCTGCGCCAGCACGTGCTCGACGATGGCGCGCGCAGCCTTCGTGTCGGGCTCGAAATCCTTGGGCAGGTCGTCGGGCGTCTCCATCAGCTGGGTCTGCGCCTCACGGTAGCGCACGAGCTGCATGAAGCCCCGCACCGCATCGGCTTCGGTGGTGAAGTGCGGAATGCGCGCTTCCTCGAAGAGGCGGGCCGATTCCGGATCCTCGCCGATCCAGGCGGCGAAGACCGGCTTCTGGCGATAGCCCCTGGCCCTGTCGCGCTTCACCACGTCGACGACGGCTTTCGCCACATCCGTGGCACTCGCCACGGCCGTCGGCACGTTGAGGATGAGGACGGCATCGTTCTCCGGGTCGGCGAGCAGCGCCTCCAGGGCTCCTGCATAGCGCTCGGGATTGGCATCGCCGATGATGTCGATCGGGTTCGCACGGGACCATGTCTCCGGCAGCAGGGCGTTGAGCGAATTGCGCGTCGTTTCCGACAGGGTCGCGAGCGTCCCGCCAAGATCGATCAAGCGATCCACGGCGAGCACGCCGACACCGCCGCCATTGGTGAGCACTGCAAGGCGGTTTCCGGGAAACGGCTTCTGCCGCCCCAGCGTCTCCGCGGCGGCGAAGAGCTGGTCGAGGTCGAGCACGCGCAGCAGGCCGGCGCGGCGGAAGGCGGCGTCATAGACCGCATCCGATCCCGCCAGCGCGCCCGTGTGGGTCGCGGCGGCCTTCGCGCCCTGCGCATGGCGGCCGGCCTTGATGACCACCACCGGCTTCACGCGCGCCGCAGCGCGGGCCGCGGACATGAACTTCTTCGCGTTGCCGATGGACTCGATGTAGAGCAGGATCGCCCGCGTGCCGCTGTCGGCGGAGAAGAAGTCCAGGCAATCGCTGAAATCCACGTCGATCTTGTCGCCGAGGGACACGATGGCCGAGAAGCCCACATTCCTCTGCGCCGCCCATTCGACGAGGCCTGCCGCCACCGCACCCGACTGGGACACGAGCGCCAGGTCACCCGGCTTGGCGCTGTGCGCGGCGAAGCTTGCATTCATCTTGGCCCTGGGCGCGAGCACGCCGATGCAGTTGGGACCGACGATGCGCAATCCTTGCGCGCGAGCCGCGAGCCTCACCTTCTCGCTCAAGGATCCTTCGCCGTAGCCCAGGCCGGCCGTTGCGATGATGGCGACGCTCACGCCCACGCTCCCGGCCTCCTCGATGACGCCGAGCACCCGCTCGGGCGGCACCGCGACGACGATCAGGTCAGGCACCTCCGGAACGTCGGACAGGGAAGAAAAGCAGGCGAGGCCCTCGATCTCGACGTGGTGCGGATTGACCGGGAAGATGTCGCCTTCGAAGCCTCCTGCGATGAGATTGCGCAGGAAGGTCAGCCCGAGGGACCCGGGACGCGGGCTTGCACCGACGACTGCGATGGAGCGCGGGGCGAGCAGCTTGTCGAGGCGATAGGTGGACATCGGCGATCCTTCGTCTCGGGACGTTAAGGCCAGATCGGCTCTCAGAACCTATTGCGCCTGCCTCTAACCGCAAGACGCGCCGATGTGATTGATCTATCGCAGGCCGGCGCTCCTTCGGCCCTCCATACCTGATGCTGCCCCGGAAGCGGCCAGGATCCCCGGACTATTCCGCCAGAACCCGCGTGGGCGGGAAGATCACCTCGACCAGGGTGCCTTCGCTGGGCCGGCTCGAGATCTGCAGCGCGCCCCGGTTCGCCTCGACAAGGGCCTTGGTGAGCGGAAGGCCGAGGCCGGTGCCGCCTCTCCTGCGGGCGGTGGCGAGCTGGCGGAAGGGCTCGAGGGCGGCCTCTACCTCCTCGGGCGTCATGCCGATGCCGGTGTCCCGAACCCGGAAGGCCACCTCGCCCCTGTCGGTCATGGCGGTGGAGACGATCACCTGCCCACCCGCATCGGTGAACTTGATCGCGTTGGAGACGAGGTTGAGCACGATCTGGCGCACGGAGCGCTCGTCCGCCACCACCGGGGGCAGCTTGGGGGCGAAGCTCATGCGCATGACGATGCGGTCCCGCGCCGCCTGCGGCTGCAGGAGGGTGACGCAGGAGGCCACGAGATCGTTGAGGCTCACGCCCGTGAACGACAGCTCGAGCCGGCCTGCCTCGATCTTGGCGAGGTCCAGGAGATCGTTCACCAGGCTGATCACATGCGAGCCCGAGGCGTGAACGTCCTTGAGGTATTCCTTGTATTTCTCGTTGCCGATGGGTCCGAAGCGCTCCTCCAGCATCACCTCGGCAAAGCCGAGGATGGCATTCAGCGGCGTGCGGATCTCGTGACTGATCTTGGCGAGGAGATCGGATTTCTGGGCGCTCGCCTCCTCAGCGGCATGCTTGGCGCCGATCAGCTCGCCCTCCGCCTTCTTGAACACGGTGATGTCGCGCAGCACCGCGCAGAACCGGCGGTCCGGCCCGTCGCCCAAGCGGCCCATGGTCATGAAGAGCGGGATCGCGCCGCCCTGCCGCTCGCGGCCCACCACCTCGCGCCCGTCGTTGAGCAGGCTCGCCACGCCCGGCGAGCGCAGGCTCTCCAGGTAATCGAGGGCGACCATGTGGCTCTCTGGCGCGAGCAGGACCGTGATGGCGTCGCCCGCCACCGCCCGCTCGTCATAGCCGAAGAGCGCCTCGGCCGAGCGGTTGAGCGAGATGATGCGCCCGGTCTCGTTGAGCACGATCACCCCATCCGTGGCCGTGTCGAGAATTGCCTCCAGTTCCTGGATGCGGCCGTCCTGGGGCGCCTCCGCCCTGGACACCCGGCGGATGACCATGAGGCCCGCCTCCTCGCCTTCCCAGTCGACGGTCGAGGAGCGCACGCTGACGGCGAGGTTCTCGTTCGTGCGGGTCGTCAGGGCAAGGGCGGAATCCTCGTCTCCCGACCCGCCCAGGGCCGGAGAGCCTCGGAACAGGTGCACCAGCCCGCCCTCGTCCTGGACCTGCTCCGCGCCCTCGTAGCCGGTCAGGTCGAGAAGGAAGCGGTTGGCGAACAGGACGCGCTCGCCCCGGTGAACCAGGATGCCGATCGGCAGCCGGTCGAGGATGTGGTCACCGGGAGTGGGTGGAGTGGCAGGGTTAGGCGTATTGGCCTCTGCGGGCACAGGCTCCGCCGTGGCGGAGGGGCCTTCGGACGAAGGCTCGCTGTCGTCCAGGCGGGCGCCCAAGGCCTTGGCAATCTCGCGGAAGGCGTTGCGCTCGGCCGTGGACAGGGTCGATGCAGGCTTCTCGGCAGGCCTGGACGGCTCGCTCGGCTGCTGCTCGGGTGGACTGGGGTTCGAGAGCGCCTCGGCTACCTGGTCGCGCAGGCTGGCAAACCAGCTCTCTTCCTCCGAACGCGTGCTGGCCGTGTCCGGCTGCTCCGGCAATGCTTCTTCGGGGGGCCGGAAGGGCAGGGTCTCGTCCTTGGCCAGGCTCTGGGCAAGGAGGTCGCCGGCGATCTGCTCCCGCTCCCGAGCCGCATCCATCCGAACGAGACCGAAGCCCCGGAAGCCGATCAGGTGACGTTCGTCTCCAAAGACCGGCATGCCGGCCCAATCGACCGGAACCTGCAGGCTTGACCCGTCGACAGACCAGAACACCGTGCGCGCGCTCCAGGTCTCGCGACGCGCGAAGAGGTCCGCCACGGCGCCATCAGGATCCTCGGCCACAGAGCGGGTCACCTCCTCCCAGGTCCGCCCGACGATATCCCCAGCCTCGGTGCCGACAGCCCTGGCCAGATCAGGTGACACATGAGTGAAACGCGTCTGAGCATCCGTGTGCCAGATGAAGCGAATTGGGCCCGATGCCCTGCCCTGCCCGGTCTCGTCTTCGGAGTTGCCATCGATCGCCGTCCGGATCTGAGCGGATCGCCCGACCGCCTGGTCAGCCGTGCGGGAGCGCGCGGCCACTTTCGGCACAGGACTTGTGAGGGCGGTGACCAGAACCGTGCGGCCATCGTCGAGGGAGTCGAGGCGGCAGAGACAAGCCACGGGCAGCCAAGGCCTGGCCGGATCCAGTCTGAGGCGTTCCAGCCTTGCCCCCTGTCTCGGGGCCATGCCGCCGGCAAGGGCCCTAAGGCGGTCGCGGGCGCGGACATCCGCCGCGATCCGGGCATCCGCTCCGGTAAGAGCCTGTCCCAGCTCCCGGGCGGCGGGGGAGGTCCAGAGCAGCCTCTCTCCCTCCTCGTCCCAAACGAGCACGCCCGTTCCGGGCCTGGCCAGAAGGCCAAGCTCCGGCTCGGCGGCGAGCCGCGCCACCAGCGCCTCGAAGGGATTGGGAGCTTCCGTCATGAACGGCCTTGTGCCTCGACCAGTCGCAGTCTCATCGGTTGAGAGGGTTGTAGACTAATCCCGGCGGCCAAGCATGCAAGGCGGAACACTTGAATCCATTTACTTTGAGGTAACCTTAATAGGCACCGCTTCAAGGGAGTTGATTTTGCGCTGCACAATGTGATATTGCACTGCACAAACACCAATGATGAGGAGCAAGCTATGGCCAACAACCAGACCCCCACTTACGAGATCCCCGCCGAAATGCGCGACTTCGCCGAGAAGAGCGTCGAGCAGGCCCGCAAGGCCATCGACGGCTTCATGAGCGCCGCCCAGAAGACGGCCGACACCTTCGAGGGTTCGGCGAACACGGTCCAGGCGAGCGCCCGCGACGCCGCCCGCAAGACCTTCACCTATGCCGAGCAGAACCTCGCTGCGGCCTTCGACCTGGCCCAGCGCATGGTGCGTGCGAAGGACATGCAGGAAGCCATGCAGATCCAGGCTGAGTTCGTCCGCACGCAGTTCGAGGCGATGCAGTCTCAGATGAAGGAGTTCGGCTCCATGGCGCAATCGGCCATGAAGCAGCCGGGCTCCAAGAAGTAAGAGTCTTCTTTTCTAAGAAACCTGCGAGGACGTCACCATGACGGAAACGAAGAAGACGCGGGCCAAGGGTCCGGGCAAGAGCACTCAGAAAGCCGATCTTGTCGAGATGGCCGCCGCCTCTGTTGCAGAAGCGGCCGAGACGGTCACCCAGACGAAGCCGGCTTCACAGGCCGAGGCTCCTGCAAAGCCGGTCGAGGCTGCGGCCCTCTTCGCCTCCGCCCGCAAGCAGAGCGACGCCCTCCGCAAGGCGATGGGCGAAACCGTCGCCGCTTCGGCCAAGGGCGCTCTCGAGGTGAACGGCAAGATCATCGATGCCCTCACCGTGCAGAGCGACGTTGCCGTGGACCTGTGGCGCTCGGCGCTGAACCCCTCCCCGCTGCCGGAGGCCATCAAGGCGCACAGCCACGCAACCCGCGTGGCCTACGAGACGGCCTCCGCCCAGTGGAAGGACATTGCCGAGACGACGGCGCTCTGGTTCACCCGGAGCCTCGAGCCCCTGCAGTCGGCATTCCAGACGCAGGGCCGCTGACACTACCGAAACGCATCATCATGCGCTAAGGCTCGGCCGCCATAGGCCGGGCCTTTTTTCATGCGCCGCATTCCCGTTCCGGCGGTTATCGCCGTTGTCATCCACGATGATCGGACCCTGCTGGTGCGGCGGGCCAACCCACCCGATGCGGGGCTGTGGGGCTTTCCGGGCGGCAAGATCGACTTCGGAGAGACAGTGAAGGCCGCGGCCGTTCGGGAGCTTCTCGAAGAGACCGGCGTGCTCGCCGAGGCCGGAGATGTCATCACCACCCTCGACATCCTTGAGAAGGACGCCTCCGGCGAAATGCTGCAGCACTATGTCCTGATCGCAGTGCGATGCCGCTGGGTATCGGGCGAGCCTGTGGCGGGCGACGACGCGCTCGATGCCCGCTGGTTTGCCCTGGCGGATCTTGACCCGGGCGCGCTTCCCATGAGCGTCGATGTGGATGCCGTCGCCAGGCGTGCTCACGCTCTCGAATCCTGACGATCCGAGCCACGAAAAAGGCCTCGCTCCGGGTCACGGGCGAGGCCAAGTTTCGTCTCTGGCTTTGAGGCCTGACCGGCCGAACTTCATGATCCGATCTGCACATAATCGGCGCCTGATCTCAAGACGAACCCGGCCGATATGGTTGATGAAAAGTAAATGTTTATAATGCGTCAATCATAGTCGCATCGCTGGCACGCGAGGATATTGAAACATTCTCTCACAATCTTTTATGAGTGAGCGCGACAGGCAACAAATGCCTAGCGACTTCTGCCAATCAAGCACGGAATACAGTTATGCGTAACTCTGCTCTTGGACTGCTCGCTGCCACAGCGGCTCTCGCCCTTGCGGCCTCGAACGCCCATGCGGCCGATCTTCCGTCCCGCTACTCCCCAGCCCCTGCCTATAATGCGATGCCGGTCTTCACCTGGACGGGCTTCTACGGCGGTCTGAACGCAGGCTACGGCTGGAACGTGGGCAGCAGCCGCTATTACGATCCGGCCTTCGGCACGGTCTCCGGCAAGCGCAGTGGCGGCTTCGTCGGCGGTGCGCAGGTTGGCTACAATTACCAGTTCGGCATGTTCGTGGCCGGCGCCGAGACGGATCTCCAATACGCCGCCGTCGGCAACAAGGGCGCTTCCTACGGGACGACCTACTACCCGGGCGATTCCGACGGCTTCTTCGGCACCCTCCGTGCCCGTGCCGGCGTGGCTTTCGACCGCGCACTCGTCTACGGCACCGCCGGCTTCGCCTACGGCGACATCGGCGGCAACCGCGGCTACGATCCGGTTCTCGGCCACCATACGGGCAACGAGATCAACTGGGGCTGGACCCTGGGCGGCGGCGTGGAATATGCCATCACCAACAATTTCACCGCCAAGGTCGAGGGTCTGTATGTGGATGTGGACACCAAGGACAACTACAATTTCGGTGGCCGCGTGAACGTGGATCGCGATGCGGAGTTCGGCGTCCTGCGCGCCGGCGTGAACTACAAGTTCAACTAGCGTCCAATCCTTATCGAAAGTCGAAGGCCCGGTGAGATCACCGGGCCTTTTTCATTGACTCAAGGATCGTTGACGCCCTTCGGAATCTTGAGATCCGGCCTCTTCATCTCGGCGTGCTTGATGGCGAGAAGCCGCCGAGCCGCGATTCCTGCCGGTGTCGGCGGATGGAGCCGTTTGTTCAGCACCTCGACCTGCCAGCGCTGCAGCTCGAGAAGAGCTCTCAACACCCGCACCCGCTCCTGGAGATCGAGAGCGTCTTTCAAGGGGTCTGGTCCGCTGGCTGTCATGGGACCATCCCTGCCAAGCTTGCGATGAATCATGTCTGAACGCGCAATGGGTGAAAACGGGCACTGATAGGTTCTGCCAGCCAGGATCATCGCCCCGCGGACAGCAAAGTAAGGAGAATGAAACGCATGGCGGCAGCGAATGAACTCGCCGCGCCTCTGGTGCTACAACTATGCTTTGGTGATCGATGTAATTGTATTACATTTTTCTCCGAATGGCAAGGCTTGCCGTGGCTGCATCTTGTCGCGATCAAGGTGGGCGGTTTTGAGACCGGCGCTTGGCTGCAAGCCTTCGGAACCGCGCGCAACGCTTGGCAGTTGCACCGGCAGAGCTTGAACGGAGGTTGAGCCATGCCCGATGCGCGCCACGAGATGGAAGCAGACAGGATTCTTGCCGTGCTGAGCCTGTCCGCACCCGATGAACAGAGCCTTCTGCAAGGACGGCGCCTGCTGGCGGAGGCTTTGGAACAGGCGGAAAGGCGCGGCCGTCAGATCTCGGGAAGCCAGAAGGAATCGAGCGGCTGAGGATCTTCAGATTCCGCTAACATCAACGGGTTAAGAGGAGCGGTCTCGGCGGCATCACTCTCCTGCGACATCGACGGCGAGGAACGGCCTGCGTCGGGGCACGTTCCTTCCCTGTGCGATGTGGCACAGCGGACAGGTCTCGGGCGTGATGATCTTCCGAGAGTTGGAGAATCAGTCAATGCGCTCCCTCCTGGCGACCATCCTGACCGGCACCTTGGGCGTTCTTGCCGCAGGCTCGTCCGTCATGGCTCAATCCGCCGATACCCGCATCGCATCCATGCCGTTCGGTGAGTGTCTGTCCATCATCGGCGAGATCACCGAGGAGATGGGCGAAGAGCCTGTCAAGCTCGTCAGCACGGACGATGCGGTCACTGTGCGCGTCAATGCCTCGGACGGGTTCGTCACGGTATCGTGCGAGCGCGACAGCAGCAGGATGACCCTGACGAAGAGCCCTGTTCCGGAGGCTGCCGGAATGACTGCATCCCGCTGAAACCCGCTTCCGGAGAAGACAACAGGGCAGAAGCGCTCCATCGACTTGCGGCGTGATCCGCTCGGACGCCGTCCGCTGCAGCCTCTCCACCCGGCAACCCGCCGTGGCCCCGTCGAGACTGCTCGAGGCCTCAATCCGATCGTCCTACAATGGGGACGCTGAGAACCGGTATCCTCAAGTGCTGTGTCGCGTGGGCGTCATGGTTTTCCTGTTCAATGCGCTAAGCCTCTAGGATCGCCTCAAGACCATCGGAACTCATAAGGCGGCAGGGCATTCCTTCACCTGTCGCTAGAAACCAAGCGTAAATGCGTCAGCGAAACCTCAAATATTGCGAGATGAAACAATGCCAGCGAGACATTTCAGCCAAACTCCGCCCGACAGAGCCAACGATCTTTTCGACAGGCTCCTCGCCACTTCGGACGGCGCCGCCAAGACGCGCGAGCGCCTGCTTTCGGAATTGAAGGACGAACTGGCGCTCTTGGCCAGCCTTCAGGAGCAGCACCTTTTTCCCATTCTGCAGCGGCATGGAATGATCGATCTGCTGCAGGCCGCCACGAATGACAACAACGAGACGGCCGCGCTCCTCGAAGAACTTGAAGGCATGCCCAAGAACGGCAGTGCGTTTCTCGACAAGGTGGCCGAGCTGAGGCGCGCCTTCCAGCGGCACATCCGCGATGATCGGAAGGAGCTTCTTCCCGCCGTGCTCCAGGTTCTCAGCGACGAGGAGGCACAGGCGGTTGCCGAGCAGGTCGAGGATGAGATCTCGAACATCGAGACCATGAAGCAGGCCGCGCCCGCCTCCCCCGTGCCCCAGAATTCCGCCATGCGGGCCAGCACTGATGCTGTCGACGACGCGATGCGCATGAGCACGGACAGCGTCCATACGGTGGCGGTGGGCGTGCAGGATCTCTCCTGGGAGTGCCTGCGTATGAGCCAGAAGCGTCTCGAGACCAATCTGGACGGATGGAGCAGGCTTGCGCAGTGCCGCTCCCCGCAGGATCTCGCCCGCACCCAGGTTTCCCTTCTGCAGGACAATCTGGAGCAGACTCTCAACAACGGCTTCCGCCTCGCCAGTCTTGCGATGCAGCTTGCCGAGAAGGCGACCTGGCATCGCACCCAGGAGAACGCGCGGTTGCAGCAGCGCTGATCGCGGATCAGCGCTGCGTCTCGGCATCAGGATGATGCCTGAGCCGCACCGGCTCTGCCGGTGCGGCCACTTGGACTTGACGGCCTTGGCATCCTGCGCTCGATGGACAGTCCGGGCGAGAGGCCTATAACTGGGGCATCTGCAGCGAGGCGCGTTTCATGCCCGAGACCGATGAACAGCCCGAAGACGGATTGGAAGAGCTCGACAAGGCGAGCCGCGTCAATTTTCGGGACTATCCGAGCTCCGGTCTCGTCGTGATCGCCGCGCTCAGCTCCGGCCTCGGCTGGATGCTGTACAAGTGGCTGGGAAAGAAGAGAAAGAGTCGCGGCACGGCTGCGGACGAGACAGCGTCCCCCTCGCGAACCGAAGCCTCCTCCGACAAAACGTCCTGACCGCCTGCCTCCGGCGCGCCTGAAGGTGCCGCGGCGCACGGACCGCCCGGCATGGGAAGGTTACCTTGCGTCAACAGACCGGAGGCATGCCATGGTCCATGACGCATTTTCCTTCATGCTGGGCATCGTAGCCCCCCTGGCTTTGGTAAGCTGGCTGCTCATTCTGCACTGACCGCAGCCTCACCCACCACCATGCGGGCGAAGGCCGGCCGCAGCCGATTCGTCCATCGCCGCTTGGTATCCTGTCAGCCTGACATCGCCCTACGCCGCCCGAGGCGGCCTGGAGCCATAACCCTCCGGCAGATTCCGTAACTGTCTGTTCATCTTTGAGGCGCAGCCTTTCTCCCGTGCCAAGGGCTGGCACGGTCCTCCCTCTCCGGTCGCAATCGCGGCCTTCCTTGAGCGCCGAATTCTGCGGCGCTCTTTCTTTATGCGAGCCATGACTGACACGGATGAGAAAACAGCTTGAAGGAGTTGAAAACTCTTCTTGAATCAGCCTGAGCCCCATCAGGCGAGAACTATCCGCTTGGAGGGGAGCCTGCAGTTCCGATGAAAAAATAATTGCTCCGCCACGATGTTGCCTCATTCAGAAATCAGAACGCCATCAGCGGAAAGCGAGATAATCATCTCAAGTCCTGCAGTATTGTAAGCGTTTTAATCACCCATCTTTCAGTGTCCTTGCGTACCCAGCGTTCCATTCCTGCTTAGTCCAAGCAAGTTCCTTCAAGAACTGCAGAATTCTTACTCGAAGCTTCGATAAACGAGGCTCGCTCAATTTTGGGGCATAAATCATGGCTTTGAATCCTTCTGTCGCGCCCAGCGGCAACTTCGACCTGTCCAATTGGAAGATCACCCTCCCGGTCGATTCGAATGGCGGCTTCAGCGGAACCGCCATGGAAGTTAAAAACCTCAGCGGCTATCAACATTCCAAGTATTTCTTCACCGGTCCCGACGGCGCGATGACTTTCGTCGCTCCCGCGGAGGGCGCCACCACCAGCGGCTCCTCCTATGCCCGCTCCGAGCTGCGCGAGATGAATGGCACCGCCAACGCGGCCTGGAACCTCCAGACCGGCGGCTTCATGAGCGCGACTCTCGAGGTCGATGCCGCTCCGAACCGCGAGGGCGTGGGCGGCCGGATCATCGTCGGCCAGATCCACGGCAAGGACGACGAGCTGGTGCGTCTGTACTGGGAGAACGGCAAGCTCTACTTCGCCAACGACCAGGCCGGCTCCAACAACACCGAGCAGAAGTTCTACTTCGTCAACGCCTCGGGCCAGCAGCCGAGCGTGTCGCTCGACGAGCGCTTCTCCTACACGATCAACGCCAAGGGCGACAATCTCGAGGTGACGGTCTACGCCGACGGCCAGATCTACAAGTCCGTCTCCAAGATCAACAGCGTCTGGCAGTCCGACGCCTTCTACTTCAAGGCCGGCGCCTACCTGGGCGCGAACGAGACCAATGGCTCCGGATACGGCCAGACCTCGTTCTACGCCCTGAGCTTCAACCACAACGGCACGGTCACTACGCCGACGAACCCGACCACGCCGACCAACCCGACGCCGACCCCGACCCCGACCGACGATCCTGTCACGGCTGCGGACGATTCCTATGCGACGACCGAAGACACCGTGCTCACGGTGGGCGTCGCCCAGGGCGTTCTTGCCAACGACACGGCTGCCGACGGTGGCAAGGTGGCGGTTGCCGGCACCTTCAGCACCACTCAGGGTGGCAAAGTGACGCTCAAGACCGATGGCTCCTTCGTCTACACGCCGAAGGCCGACTTCTTCGGTTCGGACAGCTTCACCTACACCGCCAAGGATGCGGACGGGGATACCGACACCGGCACCGTGACCCTCAAGGTCGCCGACGCGGCGGACACCTCGACCCCGACTCCGCTTCCGACCCCGCTGCCGACCGTGCCGACGACCGCGACCACGATCAGCGGCACCAGCAGCGCCAACAGCCTCACCGGCACCTCCGGCAATGATCGCATCGATGCCGGCGCCGGCGACGACAAGCTCTGGGGCAAGGCAGGCAGCGACCTGCTCCTCGGCGGCACGGGCAAGGACGCCTTCACCTTCGATACCAATCCGACCAGCAGCAATGTGGACGTGATCGTCGACTTCAACGCGGCCGATGACTCGATACGCCTGAATGATACGGTGTTCACCAAGCTGAAGTGGGGCACCCTCTCCTCGAGCAGCTTCGTGATCGGCGAGAAGGCCTTGGATTCGAGCGACCGCATCATCTACAACGACAAGACGGGCGCTCTGTCCTACGATGCCGACGGCACGGGCTCGGCTGCCGCAGTGAAGTTCGCGGTGATCCAGAACCTCGCCAAGCTGACGGCTGCCGACTTCATCGTCATCTAAAGCAGCTTAAGCCTCTCAGGCTGAGCAACAGCGGCCCCGGTCAGTCCGGGGCCGCTTTCTTGTCTCCGGCATGCCTCAGCGCACTGGCGGTGTAGATGGCAAGCGCGGCCCAGATCAGGCCGAAGGCCACCGCGTCGATCCAGCCGAAAGGCTCCCCATAAAAGAGGACGCCGAGCGCCAGCTGCCCGGACGGCGCCAAGTATTGAAGCAGGCCGATGGTGGAGAGCTTCAGACGCTGCGCTGCAGCCGCAAACCAGATCAGCGGAGCCGCCGTGCTGAAGCCGGTAAGAATGAGGAGCACATCGAGTTCCGTCCGTCCCTTGAAGGCCGCCGCACTTCCATCGGAAAAGGTGACGGCAAGATAGCCGAGGGCGAGAGGCGTGAGCAGCAGCGACTCGATGCAGAAGCCGACAAGAGGCGCAACCGGCACGATTTTCCTGACGAGCCCGTAGCACCCGAAGCTGCAGGCGAGCGCGAGCGCCACCCACGGCATCTCGCCCGCGGAGAATCCCAGGACGAGAACACCCAACCCGGCGATCAGGCAGGCGGCGATCTGGGCCGGATGAAGCCGCTCCCGCAGGAAGAGCACGCCCAGCACCACGTTGAGGAGCGGGTTGATGAAGTAGCCGAGGCTCGTCTGGACGAGATGCCCCGCATTCACGGCCCAGATGTAGATGAGCCAGTTGATGGCGATGAGACCAGCTGAGACGCACAGGAGCAGGAGACGACGGCCGGAAGTCACGGCTTCGAGCAGCTGCCGGCCCTGACGGAAGAGGACGATGAGCCCCAGGGCAAAGAGGCTCGCCCACACGATGCGGTGCGCGAGAATTTGGGGCGCCGGCACGGGGGAGAGCAGCTTGAAATGCAGCGGAACCGCCAAGCCCCACATGAAGAACGCGGCCAGGGCATAAAGGACGCCGATCCGCGCCCGACGCTCCTCAGCTCCCAGGGGTTCCGATCCCATCACGCTTCCTGACTTCGCACGCTGCTCTCGCAGGAGAATCCATTCTCATGGCTCCCCTGCCGAGCCCGTCCTACTGCGTTTCCCGGGCACGTGATAGCCCGCCGCTGCCAGCTCCGCCGCATGCGGAAGACAGAATGCACAGAGGTTTAAGGCTGGAAGCGCCCGGCGTTTCAGAAACAGGGGCTTGCAGATCGGCAACGCCTTTGGAGGGATCATCCGCGAGCTCAAGACAGCAGGCATCGAACCTGCGAGGGCTCACGAAACGGCTCCGGTGTGGGGAGTGGTACAGCCGCCCCGGCTCGAACGGGGGACCCCCAGATCCACAATCTGGTGCTCTAACCAACTGAGCTACGGCTGCACGTGAGGCAGGGTGTAATCGCCCGGACGAGCAATTTCAAGACCTGTTTCGGGGTTCGGGAGCCCGAAATGGCAGCGGCGGGCTTTTGGCCCGCCGCCTCCAATGCTCAAGCCTGCCGGTCTTATTCCGCCTTGGCTCCGGCAGCCTGGAGAACCGGGGTCCAGCGGGCCACCTCGCTCTCGACGAGCTTCTGCAGGGCTTCGGGAGTACGCTCCGTCGCGCTCGGGATCACGCCGCCGAGTTCGAGCAGGCGCTTCTTGGTGGTCTCGTCGTCGAGGGATTTCGCCAGAGCATCGCTGAGCTTCTTGACCACGTCCGCCGGGGTGCCCTTGGGCGCGAAGACCGCATTCCAGGCACTGACCTCATAACCCTCGAGGCCGGCCTCCTTCGTGGTGGGGACGTTGGGCAGCACGGGGGAGCGCTGCGGGGTGGCGATGGCGAAGGCCTTGATGTTGCCGCCCTGGATCTGGGGCGCCACGTTGACGATCTGGTCGGTCATGAAGTCGACCGTGTTGGCCATGAGATCGTTGAGGGCCGGGCCCGTGCCGCGATAGGCCACCATGGTGGGCTTCGCCTTGACCACGGAGTTGAAGAAGATGCCCGTCGAGTGGGAGACGGAGCCCACGCCCGCATGGGCCATGTTCACCTTGTCGCCGTTCTTCGCCAGGTAATCGAGGAAGCCCTTGAGGTCGTTGGCCGGGAACTCCTTCTTGGCCACGATCACGATGGGCGTGCCCGCAGCCAGGCCGATGGGCGCGAAATCCTTGGCCGGATCGTATTTCAGGTTCGGATACAGAGCCGGCGCCGCGCCGTGGGTGCCCATGTGGCCCATCATGATCGTGTAGCCGTCGGGCTGAGCCTGGGCTCCGCGCGTGATGCCCGTGGTGCCGCCGGCACCCGCCACGTTCTCGATCACGATCTGCTGACCGAGGGTGCGGCTCATGTGGTCGGACACGATGCGGGCGATCACGTCGGTGGGACCGCCGGCCGCGAAGGGGACGATCATGGTGATCGGCCGGGTCGGATAGCCTTGGGCCTGAGCGCCGGTGGCCGCCAAACCGGCCGCGGCTGCCAAGGCCAGAACGATCTTCTTCATCAATGTTCCTCCCATAGGAAAGTTGTGGCCTTACACTTGGGCAACTCGGCTCCGAAGGCAAGCTACTCGGTGAACACCTCGTCCCTCCCCTTTCGGATGGACGGCAGAAGGGCCAGGATTAGAACGAAGGCGGCAATCGCGAGAAGCGTGGCGCTCAGCGGATAGCCGCAGACGAAGCCGGGGCTCTCCTGCCCGCCCATCGCCGGCGTTGCCGGCCGGCAGAGGGTCCCGTTGAAGATGCTCCCCCAGAACTCGCTCATCCGCATCGGAATCGTCTTGGTGATGAAGGTCCACAGATCGCCGCGCGAGATGATGAGGGCTCGCCTGAGGTTTTCCTCCATGAGCCTTCCGAGCACGAAACCGAGCAGCAACGGCGCCGGCTCGAAGCCGAACTTGATCAGCATGTAGCCCATCAGCCCGAACAGGCCGATGAACATCACGTCGGTCGGCAGCGAGTTGATCGAGTAGATGCCGATGCAGCAGAACATCAGGATCGCTGGGAACATCAGGCGGTACGGCACCTTCAGGAGCCGCACCCACATGCCCACCAGCGGCAGGTTGATGATGAGCAGCATCAGGTTGCCTATCCACATGGAGGCGATCATGCCCCAGAAGAGGGTCGGGCTCTTGGTCATCACCTGCGGCCCGGGGATGATGCCGTGGATGGTCATGGCGCCCACCATCAGCGCCATCACCGCATTCGGCGGAATGCCCAGCGTCAGGAGCGGAATGAACGAGGTCTGGGCTCCGGCATTGTTGGCGCTCTCGGGCCCCGCCACGCCTTCGATGGCGCCCCGCCCGAAGCGCTGGGGGTCCTTGGCGAGTTTCTTCTCCAGCGTATAGGCGGCAAAGGGCCCAAGCACCGCCCCGTTGCCCGGCAGGATGCCGAGGAGCGATCCGATGAAGGTGCCGCGCAGCACCGGCTTGTAGGCCTGCTTGAAATCGTCCATGTTGGGCAGCAGACGGCCGATGGCCTGGCGCACCACGTCCCGGTGCTCGGTATGATCGAGGTTGCGCATGATCTCGGCGATGCCGAAGATCCCCATCGCCAGCACCGCGAAGTCGATGCCGTCGGCCAGGAACGGCAGGCCGAAGGTCATGCGCTCCTCGCCGGTCTCAAGATCCGTGCCCACCGTGGAGAGCAGCACGCCTACGAGGATCATGGCGATGGCCTTCAGGATGGAGCCTCGCGCCAGCACCACGGCGAAGACGAGGCCCATGACCATGAGCGAGAAGTATTCCGTCGGGCCGAAGATCAGCGCCAGGCCGGTGAGCGGCGCGCCGAGCGCCGCGATCACGAGCGTTGCCACCGTGCCGGCGAAGAACGAGCCGATGGCCGCGATGCCGAGCGCCACGCCGGCGCGGCCCTGGCGGGCCATCTGGTGGCCGTCGAGCGCCGTGACCACGGAGGTGGCCTCTCCGGGGATGTTGACCAGGATCGCGGTGGTCGAGCCGCCGTACTGGGCGCCGTAATAGATGCCGGCCAGCATGATGAGCGCGCCCACGGGATCGAGCCCGAAGGTGATCGGCAGAAGCATGGCGATGGTGGCGATCGGGCCCACGCCCGGCAGCACGCCGATGAGCGTACCGACGAGGCAGCCCAGGAAGGCCAAGGCCAGGTTGACCGGGGTCAGGGCGACCCCGAAGCCGAGGGAGAGATTGGAGACGAGATCGCCCATCAGATCCTCCCGCTATGGTCGGTCACGTCGACCGGCTTGCGGCTGCGGCCTCGGGTTGCCAGGAAAACGGCCAGCCCCGCCACGGCCATGATGGCGGCGCAGGCCCGCAGCACCGCCTTCTGCGACCAGTCGGCGGGGAAAAGGCCTGCAAGGGCCTGTGGGAAGACCGGGATCGGCAGGTTCAGGAGATCGCCGAAGAGCACCATGCAGAAGGGGGTGAGGCTCAGGCTCAGGATGACGAGGTCCCGCAGGCGCGCCTCGGGGGTGGCGAAGCCGCCGATGAGGATGGCGAGCGGACCGGAGACCAGCAGCCCCAATCCCGGGATGACCAGGGGGCCGAAGGCGTAGCCGCGGATGGTCACGGCAAAGGCCAGGATGGCGCCGATGACGAAGACCGGGCCGCGCAGGCTCCAACGTTCCAGGGGATCGCCATCCTTGATGAAGGCGAAGGCGAGGAGCGCCAAACCCGACAGGCCGACGCCGATGGCCAGCCAGCGCGGCAGCATGGCCGGCCCCATGGCATTGAGCGTGCCCTGATCGAGGTCCCGCGTCAGCCACAAGGCCAGGGCTGACAAGGCGAGGAGAACCAGGCCTCCGGCAAGACTTTGCGGGGCGCGGATCGGACCGCGGGGCCGTGGGGGGCCGGAGCCCTCGTGAACAATGGACATGGACGACCTCCCGGCGGACGCCCAGTGCGCCCAGGGTTTTCCATCATCGATATGGCCCAAGGCCGTCGTTTCGATCAAGCGGCTGTTTCCTGAAGGACAACGCTTCTCAACAGCCCCCCTGCCGTGAACGAGAGGATGAGGACCCGCCGGACCGCCGGGCTGAACCTCGAGGTCGTCAGGATATGACTTGATCCCGAACGCCCTGTTCTCTAGATGGACCTCCATTGCCAGGCCGGGCCCCTCTGGTCGCTTCGAAAGGAAGCGGCGATGTCGGACTGGATGAAGACCAGGGCGGCCTGGATTCGTTCAAAAAGACGGTTTTGCCTGCATTTCGGCCCCGGACCCGCCAGAAGCCGGATCGGGACAATGCCAGATGCGTCTCTTTGAGCGTTTTGCATGCGCTGCCCTTCAACCGACAAACGAGGCAATGCATGTTTGATCTTTCGCAGTATTTCGGACCCGAGGTCGTTGCCTTCCTGATGGTGATCGGCATCGATCTGGCGCTTGCCGGCGACAACGCCATCGTCATCGGCTTGGCCGCCGCCGGCCTCCCCAAGGAACAGCGCAACAAGGCGATCCTGCTCGGCGTCCTGGCCGCCACGGCCCTGCGCATCGTGTTCGCCCTCCTGACCACGCAGCTCCTTCAAATCGTCGGGCTCCTGCTCGCCGGCGGCATTCTCCTGCTGTGGGTGTGCTGGAAGATGTGGCGCGAGCTGAGGGCCGGCCATGAGGAAGAGCAGCATGCGGCCGAGGAGGCTCTCGAGGGCCGGGACATCGACCAAGACGGCACCGTTGCCGGTGGAGTTCCCCGCAAGACCTTCGCTCAGGCCGCCTGGCAGATCATCATCGCCGACGTGTCCATGTCCCTCGACAACGTGCTTGCCGTGGCCGGCGCGGCGCGCGAGCATCCCTACATCCTCGCCTTTGGCCTTCTCCTGTCGATCGCCCTCATGGGCGTTGCGGCCTCCTATATCGCCCGCCTGCTCCAGCGCCATCGCTGGATCGCCTATCTCGGCCTTGCGATCATCTTCTATGTGGCGCTCAAGATGATCTACGAGGGCTTCGTCGAGGTCTATCCCCTGGTGAACGGCGCCGCCTCGTAAGAGGCAGGCCGCCAATCTCCGATTGACGGCGGGGATGCGGGAGGGCAGAGAGCGTGACGCTCATGCCTCCCGCTCCCCGCCCTTATTTTTCCTCTTCAGGCCTCCGGCAGGGCGCCCGCGCCGCCCTCCCCGCCTTCCCGGGCTTCATCATGTTCGCCCTCGCCTTCGGCACCGCCGCAGCCCAGAAGGGACTGTCGCTCGGCGAGACCCTGGGCCTGTCGGCCTTCGTCTATGCGGGCGCCTCCCAGATGGTCGGCATCGAGATCTGGCAGAAGGTCTGGACGCCTGGAACGATCCTCACGATCATGACCGTCACCGCTGTCGTGAACGCCCGCATGATCCTGCTCGGCGCCACGCTCCAGCCCTGGCTCAGGGACGAGCCCCTTGCCCGCTCGGCCCTCAACCTCTTCCTCATCACCGAGGCGGGCTGGCTCGTGGGCACGCGCTACCATAACGAGGGCGGCCGGGACGTGGGCGTGCTCCTGGGCTGCGGGCTCATCCTGTGGCTGGTCTGGCTCGTGGCGACGTTCACGGGCTACTTCGCCGGCGCCCTCGTGCCGGAGCCGAGGCGCTTTGGCCTCGACCTGGTGATGCCGGTGTTCTTCGGCGTGATGCTCGTGCCCCTGTGGAAGGGAGCCAAGCCCGCCCTGCCCTGGCTCGTGGCTGGCCTCGTTTCCCTCGTTGTTCACGCCCTCGTGCCGGGCTATCTCTTCATCATCGCGGGCGCCTTGGCCGGAGTCGCGGCCGGGATGCTGATCGAATGACCGCCGCCGGCACCATCATCGCGAGCCCCTGGGGATCGGTTCTCGCCATCGCCGGCATGGTGCTCGTGACGTTCCTGTGCCGCATCGCCGGAGTCGTGGTGATGAGCCGGGTGCGCATCACGCCGCGCATCGAGCGAGGGCTGCGCGCCCTTCCCGGCTCGATCATCCTGGCCACGATCCTGCCGGTGGTGATGGACAACGGCCTGCCCGCCATCGCCGCCCTGGCCGCGGCCATCATCGCCATGGCGGTAACACGGATCGACGTGATCGGCCTTCTGGCGGGCCTAGGCACCCTCGCCGTCATTCGGGCTCTTGGATGAGCCCTGCCTGAGCCGCAGGCGGATGCGGTACATCAGTCCGTCACGGATGTTGCGGTAGGCATCCAGCACCTGCTCGCGCGAGCCCTGCGTGATCGTGGGATCCGGCGTCGGCCAGTATTCCACGTCCGCGGCGATGGTGCGCGTCAGCTCCAGCGCCGCATGGTGCGCCTCCGGCGAGAGGGTGATGATGAGATCGAAGTTGAGCCCCTCCCACTCCTCGAGCTCCTTGAGGGTGCGCGGCTTGTGCTTGGAGGCGTCGATGCCGATCTCCGACAGGATCGAGGCAGTGAACCCGTCCATCTCCCCTTTGCGGACGCCTGCGGACTGCACGTAGATCGACTTGCCGAAATAGTGCCGCGCAATCGCCTCGGCCATGGGAGAGCGAACGGAATTCATTGCGCAGACGAACAGAACCGAATGGATCCGTTTCGCGCGGGGCTCGTCCAAACGCTCCTCCAAGCGTCAGCCCCGCCAGTGGAGCGCGAAGATCAGGGTGAAGATGCGCCGCGCCGTATCGAAATCGAGGATGAGCTTGCCGTCCAGCCGCTGCATCAGGAGCTCGGCCGCCTCGTTGTGCAGCCCGCGCCGTCCCATGTCGATAGCCTCGATCTGCGCGGGCGAGGCGGTGCGGATCGCCTGGTAATAGCTGTCGCAGATCATCTCGTAATCGCGAATCGCCTTACGGAACGGCGTGAGGGAGAGATGATGGGAAACGAGGTGGGCGCCGTCTTGCGTGGTCACCTCGAAGCAGAGTTTCTTCTCGATCAGAGAGATGCGTAAGCCATAGGGCCCGCCGTCGTAGTTCGGCAGGGCAAAGGTGTTTTCCTCCAGGATGTCGTAGATGGCTATGGCCCGCTCGTGCTCCTGGTCGGGATTGCCGCGGCCGATGGAGGCCTCGTCGAGGGTGACCGCCACCAGCCGGGCCCGCTCCTTCGCTTCGCTCGCCATCCCCCCTCCGCTTGCCGTCAAAGGTTCAAGCGGATCGCAATCGACCTCGCATGCCCCTCCAGTCCCTCAGAGCGCCCGAGCGCCATCGCTGCGGGCCCCAGCGCGCGCAGGGCGCCCGGGTCGCACTTCAGGATCGAGGTTCGCTTCATGAAGTCAAGTACGCCGAGGCCGGACGAGAACCGGGCCGAGCGGGCCGTGGGAAGCACGTGGTTCGGGCCGCCCACGTAGTCGCCGATGGCTTCCGGCGTATGGCTGCCGAGGAAGATGGAGCCCGCATTGCGGACCTTGGCCGCCAGTTCCTCCGCATTCTCCGTCTCGATCTCGAGATGCTCGGGCGCCAGGCGATCGACCAGTGGAATGGCGTTCTCCAGCCGGTCGATCAGGATGATGGCTCCGTAGTCGCGCCAGCTGGCGCCGGCGATCCCGGCCTTCGGCAGGGTCCGGAGCTGGCGCTCGACGGCCTTCTCGACCGCATCGGCCAGGGCGGGGCTGTCCGTGACGAGAATCGACTGGGCGGCCGGATCGTGCTCGGCCTGGGCGAGGAGATCCGCCGCGATCCAGTCCGGATTGCCATGGGCGTCCGCCAGGATGAGAACCTCGGACGGGCCCGCGATCATGTCGATGCCGACCTGGCCGAAGACCCGGCGCTTGGCGGCGGCCACATAGGCGTTGCCGGGGCCCACGATCTTGGCGACGGGCCGCACCGACTCGGTCCCGTAGGCCAGGGCCGCCACGGCCTGGGCGCCGCCGATGCGGAAGACCTCGTCGACGCCGGCCAGGCGCGCAGCGGCAAGCACCAGGGGGTTCGTCTCGCCCCGCGGAGTCGGCACCACCATGGCGACGCGCGGCACGCCCGCCACCTTCGCCGGCACGGCGTTCATCAGCACGGAGGAAGGATAGCTGGCCAGGCCGCCGGGCACGTAGAGCCCGACGGACTCGAGCGCCGTCCAGCGCCAGCCGAGCGTGACGCCCACCGGATCCGTGGTGGTGTAATCCTGCGGGCGCTGCGCCCGGTGGTAGGTCTCGATGCGCTCCTTCGCCAGCGCCAGGGCCTCGAGCGCCTCCCGCGGGCACTGGGCTTCGGCTGCATCGATCTCCTGCTCGGAGATGCGCAGGGTCTCGGGTTGGAGCGCCAGCCCGTCGAAGCGATAGGTGAAGTCGATCAGCGCCTCGTCGCCCCGTGCCACCACGTCCTCGATGATGACGCGGACCGCCTGGTCCACATCCTCCGAGATCTCGCGCTTGGCGGCGAGCAGGGCGGCGAAAGCCTGCGGGAACGAAGGATCCCGCGCATCGAGCCTCTGCGCCATTTACGGGCGCTCCGCCGCTTGCAGCTGGTCCTCGTGCGACGGGCGGCTTTCGGCGGCCCAGACCGGGCCGATGTCCTTCATCTGCATTTCGATGCACTCCAGGTCCACCTGGATGGCTCCACCCTCGGCAAAGATCAAGGTGGCGGTGCCCGACGGAGCATCCTTCTCCTCGAAGGCAATGGCGAGAAGGTTAAGAACCGCATCCTTGTTGGCTTGGTCGATGCCGCGCACGCGCACGCCGGTAACATGCTCGAAATGCATGCAGGTCAGGCGTCGCTGGGGGCTTGCTGCTTCCCAGTCGAACCGGCGGACCTGGATGGCGAAGCGCCGCTCCTTGGGCAAATAGACGACGTCGCCGACCTGCAGGAGCGAATCCTGCAGATGGGCGGAGATGACGGCAAGGTCTTCCGGATCGAACGCGACAAGCTTCAGAAGGTCCATGGCCCACCAACCTGTTGTTGAACTTTGAGGTTTAGGTAGAGAGCCCCATGGCCCAGCGCAACCTTTCGGCCCGGCCTGTCCTTCGGACCTGGACAAGAAAAGGGCCGGCGGTGAGCCGGCCCCGAACCCTTCTAGCCCCTCACGCGCTCGATCTGGGCGCCGCACCGGGCGAGCTTGGCCTCGAGCGCCTCGAATCCGCGGTCCAGGTGATAGACCCGGTTGATGGTGGTCTCGCCTTCGGCAACGAGGCCCGCGATGACCAGGGACACGGAGGCCCGCAGATCCGTGGCCATGACGGGAGCCCCCTTCAGGGTCGGGACCCCCTCCACATAGGCGCTGTCGCCGTCGAGGCGGATCCGGGCGCCGAGGCGGGCGAGCTCCTGCACGTGCATGAAGCGGTTTTCGAAGATCGTCTCGCGGATCCGGGAGGTGCCGCTCGCCCGGGTCATGAGGGCCATGAACTGGGCCTGAAGATCGGTGGGGAAGCCCGGGAAGGGATCCGTGGTGATGTCCACCGGCTGGATGCCGTTGCCGTTGCGGCGGATGCGGATGCCCCCAATGGTTGAGGTCACCTCGGCTCCCGCCTGGCCCAGCACGTCGAGAGCGGCCTGGAGATATTCGGGCTTCGTGTTGTCGAGCACGAGGTCGCCCCCGGTCATGGCCACCGCCATGGCGTAGGTGCCGGTCTCGATGCGGTCGGGCATCACGTCATGGGAGGTGCCGTGGAGGCGGGAGACGCCCTCGACCACGATCTCGGAGGTGCCGGCGCCCTGGATCCTGGCGCCCATCTTGACGAGGCATTGGGCCAGATCCACCACCTCGGGCTCCCGGGCGGCGTTGCGGATCACGGTGGTTCCTTCGGCAAGGGTCGCCGCCATGAGAGCCACGTGGGTGCCGCCCACCGTCACCTTTGGGAAGTCGATCTCGGCGCCCCGCAGGCCCTTGGGTGCTGTCGCGACCACATAGCCGGCCTCGATCTCGATGGCGGCGCCGAGCTTGGCGAGGGCCATGATGAGCAGGTCCACCGGCCGGGTGCCGATGGCGCAGCCCCCCGGCATCGAGACCCGGGCGTGGCCGAAGCGGGCGACCAGGGGAGCGATGACCCAGAAGCTCGCCCGCATGGTCGAGACCAGCTCATAGGGGGCCGTGGTATCGATGACGTTCTTGGCCGTGAGGCGGATCGTCTGCCCGGTCTCGGTGGTCTGGCCCGGTCGGCGGCCGGCGATGGAGTGATCCACCCCGAAATTGCTCATGATCCGCAGGAGGGAGGAGATGTCGGCGAGCCGCGGCACGTTGCCAAGCTCCAGCGTCTCCTCCGTCAGGAGGCTCGCGATCATCAGAGGCAGGGCCGCATTCTTGGCGCCCGAGATCGGAATCAGACCGTTGAGAGGCGCCCCGCCCCGGATGCGAATGCGATCCATCGAAATTCCCTTGCTGCTTGTCTGTCTGAACCATGCGCTATGCGCGCGTCCGGCTCTTCAGGCTAGTCGGACGCCTTGTCGCGCTCTGCCGAAACGCTCAAGCTCCCGCTTTCGGTTCCCGACGGCTTCAAAGCCTGCCGTCCCCGTGCCTGGGCCTTGCGCCGCTTCAGGTTCTCCTTCAGGGCCGCCTTGAGCCGGTCGGCCTTGTCCTGCGATTTCACGTCAGCCATGGTTCACGCGACCCATCGTCGCCTTCCTTCAATAAAGGCTTCGCAGGCGGCTCTCAACCGCAATATGACAGCCCGGACTTTGACCCGGATCAATGTGATCTGGCATAATGGGTTCACTATCCCCGGGCATTGCATTGCCCACCCGGTGAGATGATGGATTATCAGAGCTTCTTCACGTCTGCCCTCGACCGCCTCCAGGCGGAGCGCCGCTACCGCGTCTTCGCCGATATCGAGCGGCTGGCCGGCCGTTATCCCCAGGCGATTTGGCACTCCCCGGAAGGCCCGCGCCCCATCACCGTCTGGTGCTCGAACGATTATCTCGGCATGGGCCAGAACCGGGACGTGACCCGCGCCATGGTGGAGACCGCCTGGCGCCTCGGCACCGGCGCCGGGGGCACCCGCAACATCTCGGGCAACAGCAACCCCATCGTGGCCCTGGAGGCGGAGCTCGCCGACCTGCACGGGAAGGAGGCGGCGCTCGTCTTCACCTCCGGATACGTCTCGAATCAGACCGGCATCTCGACCCTTGCCAAGCTGATCCCGAACTGCCTGATCCTCTCGGACGCCCTCAACCACAACTCCATGATCGAGGGCGTCCGCCAGTCGGGCTGCGAGAAGGCGATCTTCCGCCACAACGACCTCGAGCACCTGGAGGAGCTGCTCCGGGCCGCCGGCGACCGGCCCAAGCTGATCGTGTTCGAGAGCGTCTATTCCATGGACGGCGACATCGCGCCGATCCACGCCATCTGCGACCTTGCCGAGCGCTACGGCGCCATGACCTATATCGACGAGGTCCATGCGGTGGGCATGTACGGTCCCCGCGGCGCCGGCATCGCCGAGCGCGAGGGCGCCATGCACCGGATCGACGTGATCGAGGGCACTCTGGCCAAGGCCTTCGGGGTGATGGGTGGCTATCTCACCGGCACGAAGGCCGTGATGGACTCCATCCGTAGCTATGCGCCGGGCTTCATCTTCACCACCGCCCTGCCACCGGCGGTCGCGGCGGCCGCCACCGCCTCGATCCGGCACCTCAAGGCCTCCTCCACCGAGCGCCAGCAGCAGCAACGCCAGGTGGCTCGAACCAAGGCCGTCCTGACCTCGGCCGGCCTGCCGGTCCTCGACACGCCTACCCACATCGTTCCGGTGATGGTGGGCGATGCGGAAGCTTGCAAGGCGGCCTCGGACCGGCTCTTGGAGAAGCACGGCATCTACATCCAGCCGATCAACTACCCCACCGTGCCCCGCGGCACGGAGCGCCTGCGCATCACCCCCGGCCCGTTCCACTCGAACGCCCATATCGACGCCCTGGCCGCCGCCCTGGTGGAGGTCTGGACCGCGCTCCGGCTCCCCCTGGAGCCGAAAGTTCAGGCCGCCGAATAAAGATCATTTTCGAGCTTGCATGGAGGGCTGCCCTGTGGCAGTAAGCGGCCCTCCCCGTTGGCACGCTGCCGTAGCTCAGTGGTAGAGCACTCCCTTGGTAAGGGAGAGGTCGAGAGTTCGATCCTCTCTGGCAGCACCATCGATTTAGCTTTGACTTCAATGTCTTAGCTAATATGCCGAACCTCCTGAAAACCTCCTCAGACCACTGCTGTCACGATTTGGTCACAGCAAAGGTCACGAGCGATGGCAACGATCCGCAAACGCGGCACCAAATGGCAGGTTCAAGTCAGGCGCAAGGGCAGTCCTCCCCTAAGCCGCTCCTTCCTTCACAAGGCAGACGCCCAAGCCTGGGCACGGCAAATCGAACTACAGGCTGATCGAGGCGATCTTGTCCCTAAGGCGAGCGTGCTAACCCAATCCACGGTGGGTGATCTTATTCGCCGCTATCTTGATGAGGTTGTGCCACGCAAACGCAGCGCCAAGAATGAAGCTGCCGTCCTTAGGGCTTTCCTTCGGCATAACCTCGCCCAAGTATCTTTGGCCAAGCTCACATCAGCCCACTTCACTGCCTACCGTGACGAGCGGCTTTCGGTTGTGAAGGGCGCAACCGTCAGGCGGGAGTTTGTCATCCTTCGGCACTGTTTTGAGATTGCCAAGGGCGAATGGAGTATCCCGCTCAGAGACAATCCATTGAAAAGCATCAAGCTGCCGCCCGACTCTAAGGCACGTGATCGCCGATTACAGGAGGACGAAGGCGAGGAGTTGCTTAAAGCCATGACAACACCCTCGGCCTCATACCTCCGCCCATTGATTGCGCTCGCTATTGAGACAGGGATGCGCCGGGGTGAGCTTCTGTCAATCCGATGGAAGGATGTGGATCTGAGTGCTTCTACCATCCGCATCCTCAAAACCAAGAACGGTCATCCTCGGACAATACCGCTCACGCCCAAAGCGGTAGAGATACTAGCTTCATTGAATAGGAAGGATGAGCGGGTCTTCCCTCTCACGCCCAATGCGGTGCGCCTTGCATGGGGAAGGCTGAGGAAGAGGGCTGGCCTAGAGGACTTGCGGCTGCATGACCTTCGCCATGAGGCTGTGTCCCGGTTCTTTGAATATGGGCTGACCGTCCCTGAGGTGGCTCTGATTAGCGGTCACCGCGATCCACGGATGTTGAGCCGCTATACCCACTTGAGGCCAGAGAAGGTCGCCGAGAAGCTGGCCAGAGCTGTAATCTAAGAACGAGAAGCAACGTCTGAGGGATTGGAACTCAGTCTCTCAGACTAATCCAAGCCATTCCATCCCATCTGTCGCGGGGAAAATCGAAACACCGGGACAAACCTCGTAACGGATCTAACGCCACCATGTGGGAATATTCGTCCATCAACCCATTCTTCGCAATCGGGTCCTATCTCGTCGTCATGCGTTCGATCATCCTCTCAGCACTGTTCACTATCATCTCAGGCACAGCATTTGCGGACACATACAAAATCAATGATTGGACTGTTCGCAACAACATAGCCAGCAGCATCCCCTATGCCATGTACGGCGCAGGAAGGATTGAGAATCCAGCCTCCTGCAAAATGGAAAACTGGAAAGATGATTATGGACTGATCATCAGTGCGGAACTGGTGAATGAAGAACCATTTATGCATCTCACCCTAAGGAAGAGGCGAGGATACTTAGATGCCATCTTCGGGAAATACTCTTGGTCCAAGCTTAACAACGGCTATGGCAATCGTCTCATCCTAAAGGCAGATGGTAAGTCCTATGAACTTACCTTCGAGAAAGAAGTCACGTCGGAGAATATCTTTCTAACGCCGTACTATAAACATGACGTAGAATGGTTCTCAAATCCGTCCTCCAGAACAGACCTTGAAGCCTTTGTGGAGAGATGGAGGAAAAGCACCGCAATCAACACGCAAGTTATTAGCCGACTTTTCGATGCAAATCACCTTGAGGTACTGAACGCGGAAGACGGGAAAACACTTGCTGATTTTTTCATTAAAGGGACGCGAGAGGCTTTCGCGATACTCCAGCGCTGCATCCAGAATGGGATGAAGCTGTAACTCGACACCAGGACATTAGCGTCGAGCGTTAGACTCTATTCAAAGGATAGCTGGGGTAAAGGTTCCGATGTTGCTAGGGTGAGGATCAGCGGTTTACCCTCCTCATTAGCCTACTCTGAGCTGTCCTTCATCGTTGCTGACAATTTCCGGCGGTATTCCACAATCCTTAGGAGATGGTTGGCGAGCATGATTATATCGAAAGCTTCGTTGGGATCGTCTAGCGGCACGTTCCTATGTGAGTGAGGGTTCTTGTAAGACCCGATTGCTCCAGCAAACAAACTCATCCTCGCTTCTCGCTCCGCGAACTCCACGCTATCATCCGTCAGCGGACCACGCTCTGGATGAAATGCCTCTCTCATAAGGGCTACACCGACCTGCTTCCCTGAAAGCCCGGAAGCCTCGCGCACAGCAACCTCAACAGCCTTCATGGCTTGGAACACAGCCACATCCAACTCTCCCCGAATAAAAGCCATCCACACTTTCTTTGAGATAGCCGGGTGCAGATTCGCTTTCGCCACTTGCGTTGCGACGCCGTAGCTTTGAACCGCTGCCTCATCCTCAAATTTCTTTGCACGTCGGCTCAGTCGTGACCAACCACGTTGACCGTTCGTTCCAGGCTCCGGAACAACAAAGCCCTGTGCAGTCAGCCAAGCCCATGCCTCAGAGATTGCGAGTTGTACCTCTGGTGCCTGATACTCTGTAGGCAACTCACTTGCGAGATTGTTCGAGTGAAACATGTTGTGCCCAAAGCGCGACCGGAGATTGAATAAGATTTTCGCGCCGAGTTCTTCAGGCTCAAGGGCCAACAATACCTCAGTCGGTATCTGATCCAGTTCTCTCACCCCAATTCACTCCGATTACCCACAACAGCACAGCCATTTTGCACATATGGTGCTCTGTAAGTGGAAGTAGCTTTATCAAGCGGAGCCCGTTCTGAGCCCTGTAGATGCGATCCTGAGCTTTAGGCGGAACTCAGGAGCCCCACTTCGACCCAGTTTAAAAACCCTCCCCATTAGCAAATAGTGGAGGACCAAAAACGTTGCCCATTAGAAAGACCGAAAGACCCCAAAAAAGGGCCCCATTAGAAGAGCGCTTGGTCGAATAAAAACCACTCCCATTAGCAGAGCGCCCAGTCGGTCAAAAACACCTCCCATAAGCAGAGGCTCGCCGAGAGACCAACGGACGCTTTTCACTGAGAAGCTGACCTTGCGTCGAAGGTGCTACGGAAGCCCCCAAAGCTCTTGGGACAAAACGTACACCATTACACAGAGACTGCATCAGTCCAGGCTCCGTCAATCGTAGCCTTCTGACGCAATCTTCCCCACCAGATTGAGGTTCAGTCTCATGGTGGGTTACTGGTCCAGTTTCACCTCCACAAAACTTGGACCAAGGGCAAATAAGCCATTGTTGCCACAAGGGTTTTTTGGCCCACTCTTATAAGGAAGAGGGTAGAAGAGAAGGTTTAACGCCCTCTTCAACCACCCCTCTCAACCACTAACCCAAACCAACCAACAGACCGATCACTCGGAGTGGCCGGTCTCCATTAAGCTTGTGTCAAACAGAAGCTTAATCTTCTTATTAGGTGACCAATGACGATTACTATCATCGACTCCATCATGGGATCAGGCAAAACCTCGTACATGATTCAGCACATGAACCAGCGTCATGCTGAGTCTCTAGGTCAGTCCTTTACTGATCCGTCTCATGAGCCATCTCGGTTTCTCTATGTTGCTCCCCTTCTGTCTGAGGTTGATCGGATCACCAAAGCCTGTCCCGATTTGAACTTCAGGAACCCTCAACCAGTCGAAGGAAGAAAACTCCATCACCTGTCCACCTTGCTGGACGAGGGAGCCAATATCTGCACCACACATGCTCTGTTCTCGCTGCTAAACCGAGAGATTTACGAGAAACTCAGGAGGCAGAAATACGCCCTTATCATCGATGAGGTGCTGGACTGCGTGAGCATGTTTGACGGCCTGTCGAACTGCGATCGCGAACTGCTCTTCAATGAGCGTCTGGTCTATCTGGAGCCTGGAACGAACCGGTTACGGTGGAACCATCGTGAGCATGGTGTCTACAAAGGAGAGTTCGATAACATCAGGGATCTTTGTGACAACGGCAATCTCGTCCTCTACCGGGGGAAGGCTCTGATCTGGGAGTTTCCAATCGAGTTCCTCAAGTGTTTCGATCAGGTCTATGTCCTGACCTACATGTTCCACGGATCACCGATGTCTGCGTATCTCAGAGCTGAGAGTGTAGATTTTGATATGAAGACACTCGTTGATGGAAAGCTTGTCTCCTGGGCTGAGAACTCAGATGAGACCGAGACTAAGCAAAAACTGAAGGAGTTGATCACGGTCTATAATGGGTCAGCTAACCAGTTGGGGCAGCCGAAGGGTCGAGAGAACCCACTCTCATCAAGCTGGTTTGATAAGCGCAAATCTGAGGATTTGGCCAAGCTCAAAGCTGCGACAGAAAATTGGTTCAAGAAACATGCCCGGACCCCGGCGAACGACAACGCCTGGACCACGTTCAAGAAGGCAGGGAAGGCACTCAAAGGCACACGGTACTCTAAGAAGGAGTGCTGGATACCGAACAATGCTAAAGCCACTAACGACTTCAGGCACAAGAAGTCTCTCGCCTACCTCTGCAATGTCTTCTACCATCCGATGATCAAGGGTTACTTTGAGGACCGCGGAATCACCGTCAACGAGGAACTCTACGCTCTGTCCGAAATGATCCAGTGGATTTGGCGAAGCCAGATAAGAGACTGGAAGCCAATCACCGTTTTCATTCCTTCGGCACGTATGCGTGGTCTCTTCTTGGAGTGGCTGGATAGCTCAAGTGTGGCGGAGATGATCGAACGCAAGGCAGAGCATGGCTATGCCAGAGCGATGTCAGCGCCTTTGAAGAGCTGGCCAAACAAGGGGGGGTTCTCCTCTGAACGTCACCCAGAGACTGAAAGCCAGAGCCTTACACAGGCTTCGCAGGAGGACAGCCAGGAGGTTCAGTCAGCGTCTCAGCCAAGTGTACTGACGGTGCCCGGAGCTAAGATTCGTGGGCTCTCTCTTCGGGACGTTTTCAGCAGTGGTGAGGCCACCCTTCCAATGAGACCGCAAGGGCTTTCTCCAGCCACTACCCTACCTCCCAAAAGGGTTTCGTTTGTAGAGGCAATCAAACAATTGGAACGGCAGGAAGCCTAATAGCCATTGCCCCTCTCGGTCGCTCAAGTGCAGCAATCGAGAGGGGCTCCGTCTGTTTGTCCAGGTATTTTTAGGAGTCTTAAATCAAGTTATTAAACCTGCTCAGCCGCTCGCTCTCTCAAAGCTTCGTACAGCTGTCCTGGTCCCAACAGCACATCCTTAAGACCCTCTCTGACCCGATCCGAGTCCAGGGCTTGCTTGCTCATAGCTGTATGGGCCGAAAGGGCGTCCATCACGGCGTTAAGGATTTCCTTAGACAGCGTTGGAGAGCTAGCGAACTGAGCCTTTGTGTTATTGCTCGCCTGAACCATCAGCTCCTCGGACTCAAGCAGCTTTCCCTTCAGCACATTGTTCACGTAGACCAGCTTGTCGTCCTCGGTTAGGTCTCCCTCAAACAGGTCGTTGACCTTCGCAATAATCTCGTTGAGGCGAGCTTTCTCCTTCTCCTGAACTGAGCCCGATCCCGTCTCGGTAGGGGGAGCAATCTTCGGCTTGTCTCCGTCCTCAACGGGCAGGTCTCTCTTGCCCTGACTCTTGAGGCTATGGTGCGTCAGGACGAGCTTGGAAACGTCCACGCCTTCCCTCTCTCGTCCGAAATCCAAAAGCGGAACAAGCCGCCTGAAGAAGATAAGCCGCTTCTCTATGTCGGTATTGCCGTAATCGAATATCTGGGAGAGGAAGCTGTAGAGCCGCTGAAAAGCTCCCATATCGCTTTTAAACAGGATCAGAGCATTGATCGTGTCTTGAGCATCCTTTGCAGTCTTATCGTCTCCTTTTGCTCTAGCGGCTGCAAGCCGCCTCTGTGCCTCTTTAAACTGCTTCAGAAGTCGATCAGCGACAGGCTCTAAGGCCGCGATCAGGTCTCCCTGCTTGGCTTTGTCGTCCAACTCGACCTCGACCACCCGATCCACCTCAAAGCTGTCGTAGTAACCCGAAGCATCGAGCTTTGAGCGAAGATCGTAGACGAGATTGGGGTCTGTAACGGCCTGAAGCTCTGCTGTGTCGTAGTACGTCCTAAATGCCTCAAGAATCTCCTCGGAGCTGTTCACGAAGTCGAGGACGTAGGTGGTGTCCTTGCCGGGATAGGCCCGGTTAAGCCGGGATAAAGTCTGCACTGCCTGTATTCCGGCAAGCCTCCGGTCCACGTACATTCCGCAGAGTAGCGGCTGGTCGAACCCGGTCTGAAACTTGTTCGCGACCAGCAGGAGCTGATACTCCTCCCCAGCAAAGGCCTCACGAATATCTCGTCCCTTGAGATTGGGGTTCAGCACCTTGCTACTCTCGCTGAAGGGCTCCTCCCCTGACTCGGGATCGTTCACTTCTCCCGAGAAGGCCACCAGAGTCCCGAGCTTATAGTTCCTGTCCCGAATGTACTTGTCGATAGCGAGCTTCCATCGGACAGCCTCCTTGCGGCTCGCAAGCACTATCATCGCCTTCGCCTTGCCATCGAGCAGAGGAGCTACGTTCTCACGGAAATGCTCGACGACGATCTGGACCTTTTGGCTGATGTTGTACGGGTGGAGACGGACCCACTGCATGATACCCTTGAGGGCGACATCGCGCTCAACCTCCTTCTCGTCCCACTCATGCCCTCCATTGGCGAGACGGAACGCCAGTCGGTAGGGCGTGTAGTTCTTCAGCACATCGAGAATGAAGCCTTCCTCGATTGCCTGCCGCATCGAGTAGACGTGGAACGGGCCAGGGAAATTGTCGGAACCAACGGGCTCATTCGGCTTTGGAAGCCGCCCAAAGAGCTGAAGCGTCTTACCCTTAGGAGTGGCTGTAAAGGCGACGTAGGTGATCCCCTTCTCATTCGCCCTTGCAGCCATCTGAGCGGCGAGAATGTCCTCAGTGCTGACTTCCCCCCCTTCGTTAAGTTCAGCCAGCTCCTCCGGGGAGAGAACCTGCTTCAGTTTGGCGGCAGCTTCACCGGTCTGCGAGCTATGGGCTTCGTCAGCAATGACGGCAAACCGCTTGCCTTGAGTGGCGGCTTGCTCTCTCACGGCTTCCAAGGCGAATGGGAAGGTCTGGATCGTGCAAACGATGATCTTCTTGCCCTCACTCAGGGCTTGGGCGAGTTGACCGCTCTTGCTCGATCCCTCGTTCTTGATTGTCGCGACAACGCCCGTTGTCCGCTGGAAGTCGAATAGTGCCTCTTGGAGCTGAGTGTCGATCACGTTCCGGTCGGAGACCACGATGACAGTCGAAAATAGCTTTTGGTCCGCAGCATCATGAAGGTCCGCCAGGAAGTGAGCGGACCATGCAATCGAGTTGGTTTTCCCCGATCCTGCCGAGTGCTGGATAAGAAACTTGCCCCCTGCCCCCTCCTTCAGCACCTGGGCGACGAGCTTCCGGGTAGCATCGAGCTGGTGATACCGGGGGAAAATGAAGCTGGTAATCTGCTTCTTGGAATCCTTGCGAGCGACAAGGTATCTCCCGAGGATTTCCAGCCAGCTTTCCCGCTGCCATACCTCTTCCCAGAGATAGCTGGTACGGTGACCATTGGGATTGGGGGGATTGCCCTTTCCTCCATTGTCCCCCTTGTTGAATGGGAGGAAGGTGGTCTTTGAGCTCACAAGCCGGGTGGTCATATGGACTTCGCTATTGCTCACAGCGAAATGGACCAGGGCTCCACCTGGGAATTTCAGAAGTGGCTCAGCAGGCTTCCCTTTGGGCTTAGGGTCACGATCAAACCGATACTGGTCTATGGCGTCAGCGACACTCTGGGTGAAATCCGTTTTCAACTCCGCCGTAGCCACGGGGATGCCATTGAGAAACAACACCAAGTCGATGGAGTTCTCATTGTGTTGAGAATAGCGAACCTGCCTAACCACCCGGAGCCTATTGGCCTGGTAGCGAGCGATAATCTCCGGGTTCATCGTCATCGCTGGCTTAAACTGGGCAAGCGAGAGAGGCTGACGCAGCCCGAGAAGCTCGAGCCCATGCCGAAGAACGTCTAAGGTGCCTCGGTCGTCCAGCTGCTTTCTGAGACGGTCGAGGAGAACACCCTCGGCAGCTGCTCCGTGGTTTTTAACAAGGGCGTCCCATGCCTTTAGCTGAGTAGTCTGGACCCAGGAGATAAGGTCTGACGGGTAGAGGGCTCGGGCACGGTCGTAGAGAGCCGCGTCATCCGCAGCGTGGAGCCAGCCATTCGCCGCGAGATGAGCGCAGATTTCGCTCTCAAAGCTAATCTCCTTGTGGAGGTTCATGATTGGCTGGTCCTTTTTGGGCGCAGACCCATCCCTGAAAAGGCTTCAATAGCCTCGGCCTTCATCGTAAAGCCGCTGGTTTCCTCATTGTAGTCCGCAAGGATACCCGAGTAGAAATTTGCGTCCCGGTGTTCTGCATATGGTGCAGGCCAGAGATATTCCTTTCTAGCTTCGCACATCTTACCAAAGTGCAGATGCCAGCTTTGTCCTCCCCAGCGTAGAGCCTCGCTGAGTGTCTTCGACGTTGCTCCGGGATTATCGAGAAGCGTCTGAATAACTTGCCGGTCAGTGTCAGTCATTGGACGGGCGCGAAACGCCTCAACAATACGCTGAGACTTTGAGAGGCCCAGGGCGTAATCCATCAACTCTAAGGCTTCCTGCGCCTCATGTGCAGACAGGGCGTCGAGCAGATGCTGAGCTTGGCTCCTCTGCTCGGCATTGCTGCTCTCTATCTTTCGAGAGGCGTTGTCACGCATGGAACGACGCTCGGCGTCCGACATCGACGGGATCTTAGCGATTAGTTGGTCAATACTCATGCAGCCTCCGCTTTGGCGGGAGCAAGACCACGCACGTCAATTTTGCCTGTGACAGCGGCTGAAATCAGCGCATTGCGACGTTCTCGCAGGAGTGCGATAGCTGCTTCCGCTTCTTTTTCAATCTGGCCGAACCCAGCTGTCTCTTTAGCAATATGAGAGACAATTTCTTCTTGCTCTTCGATTGGCGGAACCAAGACCAAGCTCGCTCTCAGGCGATCAGAGCGGATGCCGCTAGCTGTGGAGCCACTTGCCCGAGCCCACAACTGCATTTTCCCAAACAGTGATCTAAAGTGCGTGTACAAGAACGTGTTGGTAATCTTGCGACTCTCAACCTTCATCAAGATCATTCGTTGCCCTGGCGCAACTCGCTCATTCTCAATCTGGGCGACCTCGCCAAGCGGAGCCTCAGTCGTGAGTAGCACGTCACCTCGCTCCGGAAAGCCACGTGTCATTCGACTAAGATACTCCGCTTCGGAAATGAAAACAGGATCGAGAGAATGGTCTATGCGACCATCTTTGATCTGAGTTGCGGTAATGAGTGGCACACCGTCCTCAACCTTTGTAGGTGTAGCCCCACGGTAATCAACAAACTGGCGCACCAAACGCGTTAGCGGCAATATTTCCCAGTGTTTTGGAATCGTATCAGGCCACTCTAATCCGGTAGTTTTAGTAGGCACCCCTCGGTTGAGACCTTGAGTGACCGCGTGAGAGATGACGGCTTGCTGCTTCTCTTTAAGCAACTCGATCAGCTGTTGCTGCTCCTCAATTAGCACGTCGATCTTTGCAGTTTCTCGGTCGAGGAAGGTAGCGATGCAGGTTTGCTCATCCAGACTCGGAATTGGGCAGGGTATTTCGCCGAGTAGCTCAAGGTTGAGACCATCCCGAAGATCCCCACCAGCCAAGTTTCTAATATTTTGATAGTTATTTGTGAGCCACCAAAAGAGGTATCGTGCTGCAATCTCGGGAGTGGGCACGATTGCCGCCATAGACTGGTTGCAGGTTGCAGTTATGGCCATTTGTGCGACCATGCCTTTGGTTTTCCCCTGGCCAGCCAACGCCATGACAAGTGCACCGGAGGGGACCCAACGAGCGCTGCTCTTTTCCAAAGCCTCCTCGGTTATGTAAGCAGACGGCTCCGTAATTACACCCTGATTGACAGAGCCAGAATTGAGCCACGGAATTGTGCCGTCAGTCCAGAAATTGGATCGTGTCTTATCTGGAGTGCCACCAGCATACCGTCTTGCTAACCATTTCAGATGAGCTTCTCCCCAATGACTCGGTACCTTTCCTAACCACTCGAGTCTACTACTACGATAAGTGCTATATTGAGGAAAACTCATGCAGCTAGCTCCTCAATCATCACCTTGATGCGGCTGGCAACTTCCTTCAGGTCGCGGTCTATTTCCTCAAGAGGGCGCGATGGGTCAAACACATAGAAGTGACGGTTGAAGGGAATCTCGTAGCCAACCTTCGTCTTATCGTAGTCAATCCACGCATCTGGTACGTGAGGCAGCACTTCACGTTTAAAGTAGGCCTCTAGATCGTCCGCAAGAGGTACATTCTCAGTGTCCCGCAGATCTGGGTCTGGCTGTGGCTTGCCTTTCAGCTTGCCCTTCTGCCCTAGGATTAGCTTACCTGCCTCGTCTCGCAAGGGGCGCTCGACAGTAATGGTGCGAAAGCCGAAGGCCTCATTCGGAAAGATGCGTGACAGTGGTACAACTTTTACCTTTCCCCCCTCTGGGGATGTTGGCACCGGCTCGCCCTCTACAAGGATATGTCGCCCAACCTCGTCCCCGGCCGAATCAAACATTGTTGCAAGGCGAGCTTCGACAAAACCGCCGAAGAGTCGAGTTATGGTGGCAATGTGGTCATCGCTCATCTCCCGACGCTTAGAGCCTAGACTCTTCCGCATCTTCTGCCAGAAGGAACTGGCGTCGATAAGCTGAACATAGCCTTTTCGCTCTGACGGCTTCCTATTCGAGACAATCCAAACATAGGTGGCGATCCCAGTATTGTAGAACATATCGGTCGGAAGGCCGATGATTGCTTCTACAAGATCGTTTTCCAGCAGGTAGCGGCGGATTTCGCTCTCACCACTTCCAGCCCCGCCCGTAAACAGTGGCGAACCGTTCAAGACGATGCCAAACCGGCAGCCACCCTCGGAGGCAGGACGCATCTTGGATAGGAGATGCATGAGGAACAGGAGGGAACCATCCGAAATCCTTGGAAGCCCAGGACCAAACCTGCCGTTGAAGCCCTGGGTCTCATGCTCCTTGCGGACTTCTTTCTCGACCTTCTTCCATTCGACACCGAACGGAGGATTAGAGAGCATATAGTCGAACTTGCGGCCGACATGGCCATCCTCAGAAAGAGTGTTCCCAGGAACGATATTGGCTACGTCTTGGCCTTTAATGAGCATGTCAGCCTTACAGATGGCATAGGACTCATCGTTCAACTCCTGGCCATACATGGTGAGACGAGCCTGGGGATTGAGAGCTTCCAGATGCTCCCCCGCAACCGACAGCATACCGCCTGTCCCGGCAGTCGGGTCGTAAATCGTCCGGACGACACCAGGCTTCGTCAGCACCTCGTCATCCTCCACGAACAGGAGGTTGACCATGAGGCGGATCACTTCTCGGGGGGTGAAGTGTTCACCGGCGGTCTCGTTTGAAAGTTCAGCAAACTTTCGGATCAGCTCCTCAAAGGCGAGGCCCATCTGACTGTTGCTGACCCGATCCGGGTGAAGGTCGATCCGAGCAAACTTCTCGGTAACCTGATAGAGTAACCCGGCTTTAGCCAGCCGTTCGACCTGGGTGTAGAACTGGAACCGCTCAAAAATGTCCCGGACAGCCGGGGAGAACGCCTGGATGTAGGCAAAGAGGTTCTCCCGGATATGGTCCTGGTCCCCCATGAGCTTGGCCATATCTAAGGGGGAGGTATTGTAGAAGCTCTGACCCGACTTCCTGAGGAGGAATGGCTCCGGGTTGAGCCCCAACTTCGACTTTTCCTCAAACTCAGCCAGAACTGCCGCCTTGGTCGGCTCTAGGACACAATCGAGACGGCGCAGGACCGTGAAGGGCAGGATCACCCTGCCGTACTCCGACTGCTTATAGTCACCCCTCAGAAGGTCAGCGACAGACCAGATAAAAGACGAAAGCGTCTGGTGGTTCACGTTGATTAGCCCCCGGCAGGTCACGTTATCAAATCAAGCTTAGCTTGTTTGTACCCAACCTGAGGCGGCTAAGCCAAGAGTCCCAGCCGAGGGATTGCCGATCCCGGTTCAAAAATTCTGAAAAATTCCGAGAGCCCATTTCTTAGACAGGGCTCAACCAGTTTCCCCCCGTACCCACCCCCGGCTTGTCACAATCTGTCACACTGAGGGGCTCCTCCTGCCTTCTCAACGGAAATCCTCGCCCCAATCTGGGGCCTTGCCCATTCGGCGCCGGAGCAGTATAGAAGGCGCGTAACAGCTTGGTCTGAAAGGTTTTCTGGGCTCTGCCATTTGAGCACTGAACCGGCTCAACATCAGCGACGCTGCCGTAGCTCAGTGGTAGAGCACTCCCTTGGTAAGGGAGAGGTCGAGAGTTCGATCCTCTCTGGCAGCACCATCGCCCCTCCCCTGCATTGCAGGAAGTTGAGGTAGAGTAAGCACTTAGGAGCGTCCCGCTTTCACACATGGGACGCATACATGATCCTCAGAATGGCCGCACCTTGGAAGCACCCCGATACGGGTGTCTTTTACCTTCGCCAGCGCACACCAGAAGACCTTGTTGCCCGCCTAAAGGGAACAATGGTGACGCTTCCGGTCGGTGAAGGTTCGAAGTCCGTCCGAATCGGCGAGTTCATTCAGATCTCATTGCGAACGAAGGAACCTCCAATCGCAAAGGAACGCCATGCAGCAGCGGATGCCGCGCTGAAGGAGTTCTGGAAGCAAAAGAGAGCAGAAACAGCCCCTCTCGTAGCCGAAAACTGGCCGGAAGTGCCTGCGGCTCCTGCCCCGAATCTAACCATGGAATGGAACGTAGCCGTAGACCGCTTCCAGCCATCAGCAAGCGCGGCATTAACTGACCTTGGGATAGCGGACACAGATGCAAACCGGTCGCGGATTGTATCTGGGGTTGCGAGTCTTATGGATGAGGTTGCAGCAAGGCTCTCCCCAGGCCTTGGCCAGGGTATCACCGGACCTCGCTCCTCATCTCAGAGCAGTCCCAGCCCGGAACCAGCCCTGCACTCGAAGCCGCGCGTTGAAGCGCAGCTTCAGGTTACAGTCCACGAACTCTGGAAGCGCTGGAGCGCATACCAAGTCGATAAGCGAGCCCCTTCGACAATCCGGCGCTACAAGCCAATCTTCAACTCGCTGGCAACCTATTGTGGCGCACGGAGTATTCAGGCAATCACAGGCGATCAAATCTACGCCTGGGCTGAGCATCGCCGTGATGTAGATGGGATCAAGCCGAAAGTCATCAATCGGAACGATCTGGCGGCGGTGAAATCAATTTTTAGGTGGGCGACTACTCATCAAGGCAAGAAGCTCATCGCGCTGAATCCAGCGGAGAAAATCCGGCTCGATGAGATACGTGAGGTCGCGTCGAGAGAGCGCCACTTCCGCGAAGCGGAGGTACAAGCAATCCTTGACCTTGCGAACGCAGAAACCTTCAACGAACGAAATCCGTCCTTCGCTCGTGCGAAGCGCTGGTGTCCGTGGCTCTGCGCCTACTCAGGGGCGCGGGTTTCTGAGATCACCGCTCTACAAGTGGAAGACATTCGACAGGAGCAGGGATCCTGGGTGATGCACTTTGGGCAGACCAAGAGCGGCAATGCTCGGACCGTCCCTCTCCACGAGCATCTTATCGAACAGGGCTTCTTGGACGTGGTACGAGCGGTAGGCACTGGTCCCCTCTTCTACGACCCAAAACGCCATAGTCCTGATGCGATCTTTGGCGGGTCCGAGCAGCGTGCCCAGAAGCTGGCGAAGTGGCTCCGGAAGTCTGTCGGCCTAGATCCAAAGGTGGACCCAAATCACGGCTGGCGTCACACCTTCAAAAACCGAGCGTTGGACGCCGGGATTAAGGAGCGCATTAGCGATGCTATAGTGGGCCATGCTCCGAGCAGCGTCGCTCGCAAATATGAGGCACCGACAATCCGGATGATGGCAAAGGCCTTGGAGCGATTTCCGCGTTACAGGGCGACCCCATGCAACGATGATGTCGCAAGTTAGGTGCTCGCTTTTCCTATCCAGCCGTCTCGCCTAAATGTTGCCCATCAAGTCGGGATCCGGCCAAGAGCCCGCCGAAAATAAGTTCGCTCATGCCGCCAGGGTCCGGTTCCAAACGATTGCCTGAACTGCTGGAGCAATGCAGCCCGGATAGAGGGACCACTATGCCCCTTCACGCCAGCTTTCTTCAAATAGCTTTGCACGATGCAGATCGCGGCTCCCATCAACACGTGACCTGGGATCAGCCGAGGAGATGAGGTTTGCCCTATAGTGACCTTTATGTTTCGCTGATACTGATGACGTTGGCGCTTGAATCTCGCACGTAGCTGGGCTCTATCGACCCTCAGATCGCCCCCACTGGACAAGTCAATAGCTCCCCCGCAACGTTCCGTTTTGTCCACGAACGATGCTCCCGAGCCAATTCCGGAAATGTCCATGTAGATCGGCCAGCGCAATGCGTGCTGAAGATCCCTAAGATAATTCGTTGAGAAGGCCACTGCGGGCCTTTTGTGTGAGCGAGGTAAGTGACCAAGGGATAGAATTGTCTCGGCAATCACTTCCGGCCTTACAACCGTGTTTTCCCACGCATAATCAGGCGTATAAATAGCCCGATTATCGACTCTCATAGTGCCGTCGAAATCACGCCAATCACGATCAATAAAGGCGCATGCAGCCTTTACGTTGTTCGCAATGAGCCAATCTGCAATCGCATGTACAGCATTGCAGTCCCCAACTGCCTTCAGATGAAACGTCTGACCAGGAACACATACGCTGGTGATGATATCCCAGAATGTAATATCCTCCGCGCCAGCATTCGAGCGGCCAGCCAACGCATCAGCCGGTGCGATGCTTGAACTGCCTCCTTCGCAAAAGGCAGTGACATCTTTCTTTGTAAACAGCTTATAGTTTCGGAAGCCGCTTAGGGTTCGAGTGAAGACAGGCATCAACGCGCCTCGACACTGGCTTCTTCGCTCTGAACATCCATATCCTGTACGGAGTCTGAGAAGCCTCCAACAAGGTCAGGCGAGTGCGTAGCAAAAAGCAGTTGCGCGTCACTATTGAGCCCTCGCATCGCATCAATGAGCTTTTCTTGCCATAGAACATGCAATGAGAGTTCCGGCTCATCCGCAATGAAAATTGACGGCTTACCGGCTGCGAGAAGCGTCTCCATTAATAGGATGTATAATTGCTTCTCACCTGATGACAGCTTATCAGGAGTAATAACGTTATCGTAATCCTCGCCCCGGAAAAAATAGATCCTTCCAGTTGAACTAATAAACGACTCCTTGTCATCAAAGAACTCGTCCAATGTCGCAGAGATCGCATATTTCTTCCTGTGAAGCGCAATTACTCCTCTACTATACTCTGACCAAGATCCTGCTATTTTTTCCATCTGGAGAAGGTACGAAGCGATAAGAAGATCATTCAGTTCGACACCTTCATTAGATTTGATACGAGCCAGGGATGCGGCGGCTCGATCAAAGACATCCGCCACCTTCTCTTCCTGTGCGGTGAGTTCGAGGTCATTCAACACACGCTCAATTGTCCCACGAAGGCGGGTAATGTTTATTTTACTCAGCTTCTTTGGAGTTAAGTCCGGACTTGGCAGCGTGAGCATCAAAGACGTAAGAAGCTGCTTCTGGAAAGAAGCCGTCTGCTGAGCTTGCTCGCTATCAATGGAGTTCACAAATTCAGTAAAGCGAATATTGATTTGCTCAAGGCGCTCATCAACTGCGCTGTCGAATGCGGCTTGAAGCTGATTTGACGGGGTGGCCAGCTTCCGATGAACAGAAATCCACGTAACTGCGGCAAGATTGTTGATAAATGCAGCTAGTGGTGGCTGTAGAGGCTCTAATGTCTGAGTGGCCAGACCAAGAATACCAGACAATCCCCCTCTACGAGAAGGTGCAGTTTTATATTGATATGAGAGTACTTGCTCCGCAACCGCCTTCTTGAGCTTGATATCGTTGTACGCTCTGATTTCTAGCCCACGATCAACGTTCTCAGTGGCACTCTTCAATCTCGTGACAAGCAAGTAAGGGCTACGCTTTGCCGCTTCATCTCGAAACACTAAGCGAATGCTCTCGAATGGAATTTTGGCAAGCGCATCGAAATCCAACAATAGGATGTCGGCAATTATGTTGAGAACGGTAGTTTTCCCAGATCCATTCCGCCCCACCAATATGTTTACGTCGGGCCTAAACTGAACTTTTATGTCTCGGTAGCCCCACAGCCGTTTGATTTGAATCGAACGGAGGTACGATTGCCTTGTGGATTGGCCAGACGCGATTTCCATATGCCCCTTCCGTAACCCGATACCTTTTTGAAATGAGTGTAGGTAAATCGGCGGCGGCACCCTACATCAGAGATCTTCGGAGCAAAAGAGTATAGCTAAGCCAGCTTCACCCTCAACTCTAACGCCTCCTTGAGACAGCGACGATCCTCCAAGGCTCCAGCCTCCATCTATGTGTGTTCCGATAGACCTTGCCCGTCTGGACCGTTCCACGATGTTGGCTTGGTCGTTCCAATAAAGTTGTCTTTGACATATGGAACGGAAAAGCTTATAACATCTTAGACTTCATTGGAACGAAACGGCCTCTGCCATGCTGATCGGATACGCACGGACCTCGACACTGGAACAAGAAGCTGGACTCGAAGCTCAGCTTCGAGATCTCCGAGCACTGGGCTGCGAAAAACTATTTGAAGAGCAGACCTCCTCAATCGGACCCCGCGAGGCTCTCGAAGCGGCGATAGAGTTCGCACGTGAAGGAGACACCCTGGTGGTCACGAAACTCTGTCGTCTAGCCCGTTCGGTCCATCACATGGGCGAGATCCTGGATCGGCTCAACGCGAAGGGTGTCGCCCTTCGTATCGTCGCCATGGGTGTCGATACCAGCACGCCCACCGGCAAGCTCATGCTGAATGTGCTGGCGAGCGTCGCACAATTTGAACGCGAGATGATGTTGGAGCGGCAGCGCGAGGGGATCGCCAAGGCCAAGAGCGCAGGCAAATACAAGGGCCGGAAGCCTACCGCTCGCGCCAAGACGGATGAAATCAAGGCGCTCCATGTGCAGGGCCTGTCGATGGGCGAGATCGCCAAGCGCCTCGGCATCGGCAAGGGCTCGGTTCACCGGGCACTCAGTGCATGAGACCACTGGCCGTCCGAACATTTTTTCAAAGTAAAGGGAGGGGCTCATCCCCCTTGTCTATCCCCCGGATGACACGGGATGACCCAAGGATCACTGGATAACAGATGACCTGCGATCACAGGCGAACAGCCAAGAAAGCCTTATATTGCTTAGCTTTCCCCAAAACAGCCATTTCCGATTTTCCGGCGAGTTGACAACATATGTGTCAAACCTGATCGTCGAGTAAGCCAAAAATGGCCTTTTCTCGTACCATCCAGTGCGACTTATTTCCTGGCTTGGCACGAAAAGTTGCCCTACTTTCCGAACATCAGATGACGGCTCCCGCCCTTGAGAAATCCATGCCTCAAGAAGCGGGAGCAACGGCGACCGGGCAAGGGAGCGCACGCCATCTGTAGGCCCGAGCGTCCAAACCTCGGGCCGTTTCGCTTTAGAGATGGAATGTACCATGGCTCCCATGTCCAAGAAACAGCGCTCGAAGGTTGCACGGCAGAAAGCGGCATTGCGGGATTCGCTTTGGCCGAAGCTGAATGAGAGCCGCCTTTGGGGCTATGGTAACTCAGAAGGCTGGTTGAACATTCCACGCGCCCTGCCCCTCATCCTCCGGATCATGGACAACATGTCGAAGGGCAAACCTGTTTCAGCAACCTATCTCGACCTTTGGTGCCGAACCTTCAACGATGCGTTTGTCGTCGCGAAACCGCGCGAGATGTCTTTCTTTTCGGGGTTCTCTGGGGAGAGGGCCGAGCGCACCTGGGCCAGCCGCATGAAAATCCTCCATGACCTCGGCTTCATCGACATCAAGGATGGGCCGAGCGGTCCCATCAGCTATGTGCTGATTTTGAACCCATACAAGGTTGTGAAAGAGCAATACGAAAAGGGCAATGTCGATTCCAAGTCGTACAATGCACTCATGGCCAGAATGATTGAAATCAAAGCCACGGACATCGAAGATGATGAAGATCTCGATGACGAAGACGATGATGATATTGATCTCGACGATGACAATGCAGACGACACAGACGAATCCAAGGATACCGACCGCTCAAGCAAGGGATTGAAGATCAAGCCAAAGCCGGAAAAGGCAGCCAAGAAGGCGAGCTAAATACCTCGTTACGCACGACGAGGAATGACATGCGCTACTACGAACTCGTAGAGGGGAAGCCGACACAGCCAAAGACTGGTATTACCAAGCCCTTGTCTCCTATGTCCCCTGAGAAGAGCCGCCGTGAGGCTGAGCGGAAAGCCGGGATCAATCAGGAGATCCGAGACGAGCAGGCTCAATCCAGTCAGAAGGTTCAGGGCCTCCGTGCTAAGCTCGCACGGAAGGCCTGACCTAAAATTGTTTTAGAGATCCTGCCGGATGTAATCGGCCTCGTTGCGGTCGATGGTGCGCACGTAAAGCAGCCACACATCCCGGCCAATGGGTTGGGCCTTCTTGATGTGACCCTTGGTGTTCTGGTTCAGGGCCAGAACGAACTTTTGCATATCCTGAGTCAAAACGATTTTAGTAATTTGAAAATAACTCATATTAAAAACTCGAACTCACTATTATTAGTATAGAATTATACTTACTTACTGAAATTGTTATGGCCGTATAAGCGTGAGCCCGCGAGCAAGCGTTACGGCCATAACAGGTGGCATGATGCGGAGCATCATGCCGCATTACAGAATTACTACTGGCATCGCATCGTCATCATTTCCATTGCTATGCTTGATTACGCGAGAATATGCCGATTTCTTCTTTGAGCTTGTGTCCGACTTCGGATTTACCAACACGCGAAAGCCTTGCCTTCCATGCGAATTACGTTTGACGGCCAAGAGATATTCCTTGAGCGCCTCCATCGGCCATTCGCGGCTCTGGCCGTCGATCAACGAAGTTTCGATGGCAACCTTCCCGGCATATCCAACAATGCTTTCGGCGGCTTCATCGAGCGCCTGCCAACCGAATAAGTTTTCGAAATGAATGATTGGGGCGACAGACCGAAGACTTGTCCTGATGGTGTCCTCTCCAAGCTTCCCAAGGTGTACAACCCCATGGACGGTAACGACCCATTGTGATCCCCTCGCCGTGTTGGGATCGTAGCCGAGATCTCGATATTGCTGCTGTTTCTGGGAACCGATCTCGCTGAAATCGTCCGCTAGAAAATGGTCGATCTCAAGGGCTCCTGCGAGGCCAAAATCCCGCCATCCCGCTCGATCAAGACCACGACTACACTGGTATCCGACTGCATTGCTCAACGCTTTGCGAGACGATTTGAACCGCCCGAATGCATCGTCCAGGTCGCTGGTCACGCACTGGATCATCGTGATCATTCGAAAATCGCCACTCGGAGTACCGTTTGGATATCGGGAAACTAATTTTCGACCGAGCGCACGCCCCCAGAACGTCGAGCAGGATGGACAGGCTGGACGGCGGCAGAAGTGGCGTACCTCACGCCCAAGGCGCGGCACGTACAGGGTTTGCCCGCAAGATCCGTATTTGCCTCGCTCACGAACCTTATCGTCGTAAGTTGGGCTCCCATAATTCCGGCTCAAAGTCCACGCATCGTAGACAAGCTCATTATATGCTGCTGTAAATCTTTCTCTAACTTCGATGTTTCTCATAAAATTGTTCAGTATGTAATAATATACATTTATACTGAACGGTTCGTTTGCCCGTCAAAATGATTTTGTATGTCAATCGTCTTGTTACTCGAACGCTTCTGCTTCTCGATTGCAAGCTTCTTGTATCCGATGTTCGAGGAATGATTGGCCTTGCTTGGGAGGCTACGGCGCAAGGTCACGACCGCTTAGCGAAGGAGCAACAGACGCCTGACCGCGCCCGGAAATGATTTTGGCGTCCGTCTGTACCCTGCGGGCCTTCGTTGCATCCTTGACTTACACACCGCCCTTTCACACATTGCGTTGGACGGACGCTACAAAGTGCTTACATTTCAATGGGGTGGTGGAGGCCCAAAGAGAGTTCGATCCTCTCTGGCAGCACCATCCCTCTCCCGAGGTTTGCGCCAAGTTTAAGCAGGACTTCAGGTTTCCGGCCCCTTTTTTGTACACAAGGGTGGTCCACATGGTCCTCGCGATGACACCTCCCGCAGGCATCCCAGAACCGGCATCTGCGGGTTCGGCAAGTCATCCCTGACCGGGTGCGTCCTTTCGTCGGCAAGCGCGAGGTGAAGCGCTCCCTCAAGGCTAGAGAACCTGACCACGCTCCAGCTGAAGCCGATCCGGATTCGCCAGAGCCGCTCCTTGAACAATCGGACCGAACACGACCATTCCGCTATTGAAAGGCGGATTCGGCCCGTGCTGGACTTCCAGTCCGTTGTCGCTGCCCGAGTGATGCAGGGCGGCCTCGGAACGACCCGTGTCGAGAGTGCGAGATCCTGCTCTCCGATCAAGCAAGACGCAAAGGACCGTCACCGCACGAAGCTGACAGGCTGGCCCGTGACCGGGTGAGCCACGACTTCCATAGCAATGCCATAGATCGACTGAAGGCACGCTGGCGTCATGATGTCGTGAGGCGTACCACGGGCGATCAGGCGGCCGGCCTTCAAAGCCAGGATCTCATCGCAGAAGCGCGCCGCCATGTTGACGTCGTGGAGCACGGCCAGGACGCAAAGGCCCCGCTCCCACGCGAGCCGTCGGACGAGTGCCAGGACTTCGACTTGGTGGACCACATCCAACGCCGAGATCGGCTCGTCGAGCAGGAGACATTCCGTATCCTGCGCTATCAGCATCGCCAGCCAGACCCTTTGCCGCTCGCCGCCAGACAAAGTATCCACGAAGCGATCGGCGAACGGCTCCACCCCGGCAAGTGCCATGGCCTCTTCGACCTTCTGCCGGTCTGTTGCGCCGAAGCGCCCAAGCACCCCATGCCAAGGGTAGCGCCCGAAAGCCACGAGCTCCCTGACGAGCATGCCAGGCGCCGGCGCGATCTGTTGCGGCAGATAAGCAACCTTCCGTGCGAAGGCCCGTTCGCTCCACTCCGACAAGGCTCTGCCGCCGAAGGAAACGAGGCCTTCTGAAACAGGCTGCTGTCGGGCCAGAAGCTTGAGGAGGGTCGACTTTCCCGAACCGTTGTGGCCGACGAGCCCGATCACGCGCCGCCCGCCCAGTGCAAGAGTTAGTGGCTGAAGCAGAGTTCGCTCGGAAACCGAGAAACTGGCGTCAGACAGCTCGAACAATGGCGGCTCGGTGCCGGGGCCGTCGCATGGAGCAGTGGACATGAGCTTCGAGAACCGCCGTGGCCACTACCACTTGTAGCTCGCCTTCAGGGTCGCCACGCGACCGGCGCCGTAGTTGCAGGTGTACTGCGTATCGCAGGCCGAGACATATTCGTTGTCGAAGAGATTGTTGACGTTGAGCGCTACCGTGAAGTTGTCGCGCGTGTAGCGGATACCGGCATCGAAGACGGTGGCGGCAGGCACCTTCAGGGTATTCTCGTTGTCGGCATAGGAGAAGCCGACATAGCGGATGCCTGCGCCGAATCCAAGCCCTTTGAACAATCCGTCCTGGACCGTGTAGTCGAGCCAGCCCGAGGCAAGAACTTCAGGCACGACGTTGGGGCGATTTCCGATCAAGGCTGGGTTGGAATCTGCAGTGATTTCGATGTCGTAAGCTGTGAAAGCGGCAATTGCCTTGAGGCCCGCCGTGATGTTGGCCTGCGCCTCGACCTCAACTCCACGCGAGCGTACCTCTCCCAGCTGGACCTCGAAGAATGAGTGCTCCGGATCGGACGTGTTCACGTTTTGACGCGTGAGATCGAAAAGGGACACCGTGATCAGGGCATCGACAAAGGCCGGCCTGTACTTGAGGCCGACTTCATATTGCTGGCCGGTTTCGGGCGCGAATGACTGGCCGAAGAAGTCGGAACCGATCACTGGATTGAAGGTACGTGATACGGCGACGTAGGGCGTCATCCCGTTGGCGAACTCATAGCCCAATCCCAGGCGGCCGCTGAACTCACCGGCTTCGTCGCTGAAATTGGCTGCACTGACCTTATCGGTGCTCTTGGTGGAGACGTGGTCGTAGCGCCCGTTCAGGGTCGCAATCCAGCCGCCGTAGCGGATTTGATCCTGAGCATAAAACCCGACCTGGTTCATGGTCAGGTCCTGATCGAGATAGGGAATCGTAGGCCCTTGTGGAGCGCCGTAGATCGGGTTGACCGGACTGATCGGCGTGCCGCCGCCGGCTGCCTGGATATGATCGATGTTGTAGTACTTGTAATCCAGACCGAGAAGCAGCGTGTGATCCAGCGGTCCCGTACCGAACTTCGCCTCCGCCTGATTGTCGAGGGAGAGCGTGTTCACAATGGTGTGGTGGTTGAAGCCGACACGGAAGAGGGGGAAATCAGGCCCGACTGGAGCTCCGCCCTGGTATCCGAACGGATAAGGACCGCGCTCCTCTGAATCCGTATGGGCATAGCGGAAATTCTGCCGCAGGATCCAAACATCGTTGACGGCATGCTCGAACTCATAGCCGATCATGGCCTGGTCGCGGCGATAGAGATCGACATCGGGCTCGTTGTAGTAGAACCGACGGGGGATGCGGCCATAAGGTGCGGGCACGGCCGTCCCGACATAAGGCAGGAACCCGCCCGTATGCATGAGATCCATATGCTGGTAGGACGCAAGAACGGTCAATTCCGTGCCCGCATTGGGTCGGAATGTGAAGGCCGGCGCAATGACGCCCCGGAAATCTTCGGCGATTTCCGTTTCCCAGCCGCCGCCGGACACCTTGCCGGTGAGGCGGTAGGACCAGATCTTGTCCTTGTCGAGCACACCGCCGAAATCGAAGGCGGCATAGCCATTGCCCCAGGAGTTGATGCCCGTCTCGATGTAGCGAAGCTGCTCCGTCGTCGGACGCTTGCTGACGAGATTGACGATGCCGCCGATTGACGAGCCGCCATACAGAGCCGCAGCCGGCCCCTTGAGCACCTCGATCCGCTCAAGAATGAAAGGGTCGATGTAAAACCCGCCAAACCCGTATTGATAGAGCGGCAGGTTGTTCAGGAAGACGCCGGTCTGGCCGGCATAGAAGCCGCGAATGAAGAACCAATCCGTGTCCGAGTCCAGCCCGAAGGGCTGCGCAAAAACTCCGGCCGTATAGCGCAGGGCCTCGTCGACCTTCTGCACCTGACGGTCCTCGAGCTCTTCACGGCCGATCACCGAAATCGACTGAGGGATTTCCTCGATGGGCGTGCTGGTCTTCGAGCCCGTTGCCGTGCGATTGGGAACATAACCGCTCACCGGACCGGTTGCGGTTCCAGCCTGCCCTTCCACTGTCACCGTCTCGAGTTGGATCTCGCCGGACGCCTGCTGCGTCTGCGCCCAGGACGGATTGCTGGATGTGACCGCGACAGCAAGGGAGATGACGCTCACTCCGATGCTCAACAGATGACGATAGTTCATTCGGGCCTCGAAACGCTACAGGCGCCCGTGCGGCTCTGATGGAGCCCAACCGGTCGCTTAGAACACCAATGTGCTGGTTCGAACCCTGACTATTAACTTCCCATAATCAAAGCAAGATCTATGTTTTAAAACTACTCTAATACCAAGTCCCGTTGATCATCATTTGTGGGCCCAGTCGCGCAAGCCGATGGACATGATGGTCCAGGGTTGGTCTACGAGCTTGTTCCAAGCCGCGCAACAGTGGTCGAGAATGTCCGTGTAGGACG
>NZ_JAAAXJ010000010.1 GCF_009910705.1 Microvirga arsenatis | reverse complement strand
CAGGTGCCGGAGATCGCCTTTGAAGCCCCGCTTCAAAGGCCATGCATGGCGCGGGGTGGAGCAGCCCGGTAGCTCGTCAGGCTCATAACCTGAAGGTCACAGGTTCAAATCCTGTCCCCGCAACCAACAACACTGAAAACCCTCGAACGGCTTGTCCTTCGAGGGTTTTTGCTTGTCTGGAGCCTGCCGTACAGGCCGAGTGAAGCGGCTTCGCCCGGTGCACAACGAAAAGGCCCTCACCGGTCGTAGTGAAGGCCTGGGTGGGAGGAGCGGTCGGTCGCTGGTCGGTACGCCGGATCAGGCTACCTGTCCGACAGGATCGAGATCCGCATTCATCGAGAAGCGCTCCAGTTGAACGGCGTAAGCCGCTTCCAGACCCTTGAAGCGCATCTCAGGCTCTGGGCCGATCCGGTCCGCCGCGGCGCCCAGGCGGCTGCAGAAGCGGTCGGATGCGGAAAGGAGCAGGCGAAGGGAGCGGGCCGAGGGCGGCGTGCCGGCGGAAGCATCTCTCACGAGCGCCGCAGCGGCAGCATAGAGATCGTCCACGGCAGCTTCGATCCCGGGATCGCGCTTGAGAAGGCTCGTGGTGTTGATGAGCAGCACCCGCAGATCGTGCAGATCGTCTCCCCTGCCCGATTGTGCAATGAGATTGATCACCTTCTTCACGGCTTCGGTGCGTTCATTGATCGTCTGTGCAATGGTGCTGTCGCTCATGAGCCTTCCCCCTGCGGGCCATGCATGAAATGTCTTGAGACTCGCGAGTTCAAGCATGCGCTTTTATGGTTAACCAATTCTTACGGCTGGCATGCCGCAAGCCTGGAATCCGTTGCTCCGCAAGGTCCTCCGAGCGCCGCAAAAGCCGCCTTTCCTCGATTGCGAGCATTGAGCTTTCGCATGAAGCCGACTACATCTGCGCCTCGTTCGTGATTTGAATCACCCGTCATGCACCTGCAGCCCGGCCTTCATCGACCGCAATGGGATGCCTCGCGAAGCGATGCTTTCGCGAGAGGCTGTGCCCGGTTGCGCGGCCGAGCGTTTCGACCGGATCCGGAATGTTACTCACGGCTTCGGATGATGCGTTCCGCCAGCACGGGAGCTGGTTGCAAGAAGCCCCCTATCCTCATGCCGGCCTGACGGTTTTCGTCGCCGGCGCGATCCGGCGATTTCCTCTTCCACGCATTCGCTGTTCTTCAGGCAGTGCAGGTTCGCCGGATCCCAGCCTCGCTGAGAAAAGGAGAAGCCCTGCAATGAACAGGGTCTGGACTGAAGAAGAACTGGACATTCTGCGCCGTGACAGAGAAGCCAAGGTTCCCGTCCCCGTTACGGCCGCGAAGCTGGGAAGGCCTGTGCCGGCAACCTATGCCAGGGCACGGCTGATCGGCACCCTCGTCCAGCCCCACCAATCCTGGGATGAAGCCAGCGTCGCACGCCTGCGCGAGCTCGTCTCCTCCGATCCGCCGATGACCGACAAGCGCATTGCCGCCGCACTCGGCCGCACCGTCACGCAGATCCGCTGGAAGATGCAGGATCTCGGCCTCATCGGCGTGCGGGATCTGTCCAAGCTTGCGAAGCTGACGGCTGCGGAATCGGGCCGTTCCAAGTCATCGAAACCCAAGTCATCCAAAGCGCCACCCGTGCAGCCGTCGCCGGAAGGAGCGGCAGCCCGTCCTGTCGTGCAGCGGGAGCCTGCGCGAAATCAAACGCCACAGACCCCGCAGCCCGCCGCAGCAATCTCCCCAGCAGCCGCGCCTGTCCTCGATCCTCAAGCCGCCCTGGAGCGGACCATCAGAGCTCTCGAGGTCCAATTGGCCGAGCGCCTGAAGGCTCTTGTGGCGGAATCGGAAGCCGGCATGGTCAGGGCGGCGCGTGCCGCCATCGCCGAGAAGGAGCGCATTGACCAGCGCCTCGTCATCCGTGTGAAGCGGTCTGCCGAAGCGGAAGCTCGCCGCGTTGCGGCCGCGCAGCAGGCGGAAGCGGAGAAGAAGCGGATCGCTGCGGAAGCCAAGCGCCGCGAAGCCGAGGACAGGAGGGCGCAGGCACAAGCCAAACGCCGTGCCGAGGAGCCCGTGCGCCAGGTCGGAGAACAGGATTTGAAGGGAGGCCTGCAGCCGCCGCAATCCGCAGCCGGCAGGCCCGCCGCGCCAGGGAGAACAAACCCTGTCGCAAACGCTCCTTCGCAGAATGCATTTCCACAGCCTGCTGCGCCGAGAATCGTCGTCTCGGATGCGCCCGCAGCTGTTCGCCCGGTGGAGTCGGACCCGACCGCGCTCCAGATTTCGGGCCGCGGCGGCTGGAAATCGGTGCGCCGGGATCCTGCACGCGTTCTGGCCCAGGCGAAAGCCAAGGCGAAGCCGGCGAACCGCGCCGATGCGGTCGATCTGGCGCAGGCCGCGCAGGCCGCCATCGAGCGCTTCATTGCGGAGCGCGGGGTGACCCGCACGGAAACGAGCGGGAGCCAGGCCATCGTCTCGCGCCTTCAGGCTCGCGGCTACATCGTCGTGCGCGACGACAAGGGCTGGATCATCGACCAGCGCCATCGGGTCGAGAGCGAATCCGCGCTCGTGGCTTTCGCGGAGGCGCGCGGCATCACGCTGAGCGCAGCAGCCTGATAACAGCGCGCCGGCCTCCGCCTCTGGAGAGGGAAGGATGCCTGCTTGACCCGCCACCTTGCCAGTGCCCTTATCTGCTCCAGATCGGAAGTGGATGGGAGAGACCAGTGGAAAAACGCAGACTTGGCCGCTCGAACCTGACGGTCTCGCCTCTCTGCCTCGGCGGCAACGTCTTCGGCTGGACGGCCGATGAGGCGATGTCCTTCAGGATCCTCGACGCCTATGCGGATGCGGGCCTCAACTTCGTCGACACGGCCGACGTCTATTCCACCTGGGCTCCGGGAAACAAAGGCGGCGAGTCGGAGACCATCATCGGCCGATGGATGAAGGCACGCGGCAATCGCAGCCGGCTGGTGATCGCCACCAAGGTCGGCTCGGAGATGGCGCCGGATCGGAAAGGGCTGTCGAAGAGCTACATCCGGTCGGCGGTGGAGGATTCGCTTCGGCGGCTTCAGACCGACTACATCGATCTCTATCAGTCCCATCGCGACGATCTCGACACGCCGCAGCAGGAGACGCTTCAGGCCTATGCGGACCTGATCCGGGAGGGCAAGGTGCGGGCCATCGGCGCCTCGAACTTCACCGCCGCGCGTCTGCGTGAGGCGCTGCGGATCAGCGCCGAAAACAGCCTGCCGCGCTATGAGAGCCTGCAGCCGAAGTACAACCTCCACGATCGTGCCGAATACGAGGCGGAACTCGAGCCGCTCTGCCGGCAGGAGGAGGTCGGCGTCATCCCCTATTACGGCCTCGCCAGCGGCTTCCTGACGGGCAAGTACCGGTCGGAGGCGGATTTCGGAAAGAGCGTGCGCGGCGGCCGCATGGCGGCCTACCTCAACGAGAGAGGCAAGCGCATCCTCTCCTCGCTGGACGCCGTGGCCGCCCGCAAGGAAGCAACGCCGGCGCAGGTAGCCCTGGCCTGGCTCATGGCGCGTCCAGGGCTCACCGCGCCCATTGCCAGCGCCACGAGCGTGGAGCAGGTGCAGGATCTCGTAAAGGCAACGGAGTTGCGCCTCGACGAGTCCGATATCGCAGCACTCGACAGGGCCAGCGCATCAGGCTGAGGCATCCATTTTTTGCATGGCAGCTTTCCGTTGCTTGAGACGGAAAGCCTCTTATCTCGTGACAACCTGTGCTTCGGATAATTTCACAGGCTGAAACGAGGTTTTCCATGAATGCCGACGCCAACGCGTTGTTCCAGCCCTTCCGGCTGAGCGATCTGACCCTGCCCAACCGCCTTGTCATGGCTCCCCTCACCCGCAACCGGGCTGCGGAAGGCGACGTGGCTCGCGACATCACCGCGACCTATTATGCGCAACGCGCGAGCGCGGGCCTCCTGATCTCGGAGGGTTCGCAGATCTCGCATCAGGGCCAGGGCTACCTGCGCACGCCGGGCATCTACAGCCCTGAGCAGGTCGCGCATTGGCGCAAGGTCACCGACGCCGTTCACAGGGCGGGCGGGCGCATCTTCATCCAGCTCTGGCACGTCGGACGCGTGTCTCACACCTCGCTCCTGCCCGGCGGCGCCGCGCCGGTGGCGCCCTCGGCGATCCGGGCCCAGACGAAGACGTTTCTCGCGGACGGCTTCGTGGACGTGTCCGAGCCTCGGGCGCTCGAACTCTCCGAGATCCCCGGCATCCTGCGCGATTACGAGAACGCCGCCCGCAACGCCAAGGAAGCCGGGTTCGACGGTGTCGAGATCCATGCCGCCAACGGCTATCTTCTCGACCAGTTCATGAAGGACGGCTCCAACCGCCGGACGGACGCCTATGGCGGTTCCATCGAGAACCGCGCCCGCCTGACCGTCGAGGCGGCCGAGGCCGTGCTGAAGGTCTGGGACAAGGGGCGCGTCGGCATCCGCCTTTCGCCGGCGAAGGTCAACGATGCCGCGGATTCCAACCCGCAGGCCCTGTTCAGCCATGTGGTCGAGAGGCTCGACAAGCTCGGCCTCGGCTACATTCACATGATCGAGGGTGCGACCCAGGGCGACCGGAACGCCGTCGATGTCGATTATGCCGGCCTGCGCCGCTCCTTCCGCGGCGCCTATATCGCCAATAACGGCTACACCCGGGACATGGCGGCCGAGGCGGTCTCCAGCGGGCGGGCGGATCTCGTGGCCTTCGGGCGGCTTTTCATCGCCAACCCGGATCTCGTCGACCGCTTCCGCCTCAACGCTCCCCTCAACGAGCCGAACCGCGCCACCTTCTATGGCGGCGGCACCGAAGGCTATATCGACTACCCGAGCCTGAACGAAGCGGCTTAAGGCTGAGCCCCGCATTCGGAGCAGATGCCCTGCCGGGCTCTCTGCTCCAATTGCTCGCCTTCCCGGAACAGTTCCTCCTCCCGGGCCGACGGGCTCACGGCGGAGCGCTCGCCCGGCTGAAGCCGGCTGGTTCCCGACACGCCTCCCGTGGTCTCGGGATCGCCGGAGGAGCGGTTGGCATTGGTCGTCGCCGCCCCTGTGCTCCCCTGGCTTCCCCGCGGTGCGGTGGAGCCGCCCGTCGCCGCATCGCCGGTCACGCCATCGTTCGGGCCGGTCCTGTTCTCGAGGGTGCCCGTGGTGCCGGGAGAAGCTTGGACCGGCGGCCTCATGGACCTGTTCGTTCCGTCGGGAGATGTTGCGGAGCCGGTCGCCGGCGCCGCTGTCGAGGATGAGGTGCCTCCCGCGCCGCCTCCGCTGCTGCCAGAGCCGCCGCCGGAGGATTGCGCCCATGCAGCCCCGGCCGTCAGGCAGGCTGCTGTGAGGGCGGCGGGCAAAGTGAGATGACGCATCGGCGCCTCCTTTCGAGGGGCTGTCGGACGTCAACTCCAGGCGGAGTCATCGGTTTCCGTCGGCTCTGCGCCAGATCGTCAGGGTAACCGGCACCGCCGGGTCCAGAACCTGGCGCTCCCCCGGTTTCAGCCCGGCTGCCGACAGAACCTGTTCGGCACTCCGACCGCCCCGGCACTCCGAGAACACGGGGATGCCGTCGGGCACGAGGATGCCTTCCGCCCGGGTGAGATGGAACGCGTCGTAACCGATTCCAAGGAAGAGATCGAAGACCTGCCGCCCGCCGGGGACTGCGACGCGGCCGCCTTCCGGGAGCACGGCCCGGATCGCCTCGGCCCAGGCGAGCCTGGCGGGGTTCCACCACCAGGCATCGGCGCGTCGTTCAAGGCCTGCGGAGGACGAGGACAGAACCAGCCGCAGGCGTTTCTTCGGATTCGGGTGGGCCTCGTGCCCGAGGCGGCCGAGCACGGTCAGGGCGGAGCGGTTGAGTTCCGCCTGAAAGGTGGCCCAATCCGCCTCGTTGCGCAGGGCTGCAGGCATTTGTCCGGATGCATCGGCGATGCAGTCATTGTCGGACACGATGGCATAGCCGTGTATTTCAACCCGGGGCATGAGTGGGCCTTCTGCGGTCTGCGTGAAGGATGGCGGCTCTCATCAGAAGGCCGAGAACCAGCGCGTTCAGGAGGTGCCAGAGGAAGTGGGTTCCCACCGGCAGCGCCGGGCAGACGGCAGCATCGACGGACCGGAACAGCAGCGACAGCGCGAACAGACCGGCAGCCGCCAGAAGCACCCTGCCCGGCTCCCTCGCCTCCCGCTCGAAGCACAGAGCCCCGACCGCCAGCATGGCGAGTGCCGCCGGGATATAGCCGATGGACCCGTTCAGCGTCACGCCGGGAAAGGCCGCAAGCCACAGGCGGGCAAAGGACATGTTGAAGGTGGCGAAGATCACCGTCACCGCGACGGCCGTTCCCCATCCGAGCCGCAGGTACCGGCGCATGGCCAGCAGGAAGTAGCTGTAGATGAACAGCGCGATGGGCAGCACGTCCGCGAGCAGCGACCAGCGGTTCGCGAAGGTGTGGAACAGGAAGCTGCCAACCCCGACGATGACAGCGACGGAGACGAGCCACAGGCTCGGCCAGTCCCGGGTTTTCACCCGGCTCCAGAGCGCCAGGGCATAGAGCGCTGCGGCAATGAACGCACCGTTGGAGACGGCATTCAAGGGCTCGGCCCAAAAGCCGGGAGCGAGGCGCTCGCAGTAATTGTCGATCGGCGTGAGCCAGGATTCGGGCATGGGGCGCAACCATGGGGACGAAGGCGATGTTCCGGCTTGCTCGGCCGCAATGTAAGCGGTCCATACCACTTCACCCGGTTCCCTCCCATGATCAAGCAGTACCCTGCACGGACATCACCGGTTCGACCAGCGCACCGGCTGCGGCGGCCGGTCTTCTCAAGCGGTCGCCGGCTCGTGCGGCTTCGTCTCGCCAGGCCGCGCCGTTCATCGTAAACATTCGCTGCTTGCTTTCGGAGGAGACGCAGCATGGACCGATTCACGGGCGGGTGCCTGTGCGGCAATGTCCGGATCGTGGCGTCGGGACGGCCTTACCGGGTCGGCATCTGTCACTGTCTCGACTGCCGCAAGCACCATGGGGCTCTCTTCCACGCCTCCGCAATATTCCCCCAGGGCGCGGTGGCGATCCATGGCGAAACACGGGACTATCTCGGGCGGCATTTCTGCCCCCGCTGCGGCTCGTCGGTTTTCTCTCGCACCGCGGACGAAATCGAGGTGAACCTGGGCTCCCTGGATGCTCCCGACCAGCTGACTCCGACCTATGAACTCTGGACGGTCCGCCGCGAGTCCTGGCTGCCCCCGTTTCCGCTTGCCAAACGATACGAACGCAATCGCGACGCCACGGGCCGTTACGAGGAGTAGTTCGGGATCCCGGGGACCGGGGCCGGTGGCACATTCATCGGGCCCTGTGCTACAGACAAATCCGCGTGATCCGAAGGACGCTTTCGCCGGGGTAGCCGCTTTGCGGCAGGGTCTCTCCGTGATCTAGGTTTCTCTCCAACAGGTTAGTCAGCTCATGCGCATCGCCACCTGGAACGTGAACTCCATCAAGCAGCGGCTGGACCACCTCGCCACCTTCGTGAGGAGCGCCGATCCCGATGTGGTCTGTCTCCAGGAGCTGAAATGCGTGGACGAGGCCTTTCCCCGCAGCGAGGTGGAGGCTCTGGGCTACAATGTGGTCACCCATGGACAGAAGGCCTATAACGGCGTCGCCATTCTCTCCAAGCGTCCGCTGGAAGACGTGCGCCGCGGATTGCCGGGGGATGAGGGCGACGAGCAGGCGCGCTACCTGGAAGGTGTGATCTCGACCGCCACGGGGGCGGTGCGGGTCGCCTCCATCTACCTGCCGAACGGCAATCCGATCGGCACGCCCAAATTCGACTACAAGCTCGCCTGGATGGACCGCCTGCGCGTCCATGCCCGCAGCCTCCTGGCGCTCGAGGAGCCTCTCGTCCTCTGCGGCGACTACAACGTCATCCCCCAGCCGGAGGACGCCTACGACCCGGCGGCCTGGTCCAACGACGCCCTGTTCCAGCCGGAGAGCCGGGCCAAGTTCCGCGAGCTTCTCAACCTCGGCCTCGTGGATGCGGTGCGCGCCTGCAGCGACCAGCCGGGGCTCTATTCCTTCTGGGACTACCAGGCCGGCGCCTTCCAGCGGAACAACGGCATCCGCATCGATCACCTTCTGCTCTCGGCCCAGGCGCAGGACCGGCTGAGGACGGCTTCGATCCGCAAGGAGGTGCGCGGCTGGGACAAGCCCTCCGACCACGTGCCGGTGATCGTCGATCTCGATATCGAGTGACAGGGAGAACAATACTCCCACCTCATCCTGAGGAGCAGACGCGGTCTGCGTCTCGAAGGAGCTTCCGGCGCGCACTGGATCCTCCTTCGAGACGGTCGCTTAAGCGACCTCCTCAGGATGAGGTTTGTGCTTCCTACGACGTGGACGGCCGAGAGGAGCGCGGACTACCGGCGCGACTGGATGTATTGTTCGAGCAGGGCCAGGGCGAGCTTGCGGTCGCTCTCGTCGGCGGCCGAGAAGGCCTCCTCGTAGAGCGAGACGATCCACTGGTCCTTGGTGGCATCGGTCGTGGCCTCGCGGGCCAGCGTGAGCCACATGAGGCCCTTGGCGCGCTGGCGCGGAACGCCCTGCCCCGTGATCAGGAGGTGGCCCAGCAGCGCCTGGGACGCCGTATGCCCCTTCTCCGCCGCCAGGTTGAACCAGCGAGCCGCGTGGCGCGCATCCTTCCGGACCCCGGTGCCTTCAAGGTAGAGGCGCGCGAGGTTGTACTGGGCGTTGGAGTCGCTGAAGTAGGACGCCGCGTAGTTGAACATCTCGACGGCACGCTCCGGGTTGGGCGTGACATAGGTGCCCTTGATGCCGTCGAGGAAGTAGCCGCCGAGCGCCACGAAGGCGCTGGAGACCACGGGAGCGTTCGGCGAATCCGGGCTCTCGTCCGCGTGCTGGTCGGCGAGCTTCGAGAAGTATTCGAAGGCCTTGAGATCGTCGTGCTCCACCCCGTCGCCATCGGCATACATCCGACCGAGCTTCCAGAGCGCGAGCGAGTGGCCCTGGCCTGCCGCATATTCGAGCGCGTGGACGGCGCCGAGCTTATCGCCCGCATTGTAGTCGCGCATGCCGCTGCGCAGGGCGTCGCGGGCCGAGCCGTACTTGGTGGCCGGCGCGAGCGCGGGCGTGAGCGGCTGCGGACGCGGCGCGGCATCGAGCGCGTGAGCGGCCCCGGCACCGAGGAAGGCCACCCCTACGATGGCAAGGAAGAGATCAGACGTCCGCATAGGTTTCTTTTTCTGCAGCTCCGCCGGGATGGGTGACAGCCCCGTCCCGTGCCGGACCCACGGTTTGTGCGTATTTCCAGAGATAGCCCGAGGTGGCGCTCGTCTCGCGCGGCTTCCATGCGGCCCGTCGCTTGGCCAGTTCCTCGTCGGAGAGTTCCACGTCGATGGTGCCGTTGATGGCATCGATGGCGATGATGTCGCCGTCCCTCAAAAGCCCGATGGGCCCGCCCACCGCCGCTTCCGGCCCCACATGGCCGATGCAGAAGCCGCGGGTCGCGCCGGAGAAGCGCCCGTCTGTGATGAGGGCCACCTTGTCGCCCATGCCCTGGCCGTAGAGCGCTGCGGTGGTGGAAAGCATCTCGCGCATGCCGGGGCCGCCGCGCGGCCCCTCGTAGCGGATCACCAGAACCTCGCCCTCCTCATACTGCCGCTTGGAGACGGCCTCGAAGCAGGCCTCCTCGCCGTCGAAGCAGCGGGCGGGGCCGCGGAAGGTCTGCTTCTCCACCGGCATGCCCGCCACCTTCACGATGGCGCCTTCGGGAGCAAGGTTGCCCTTCAGCCCCACGACGCCGCCGGTCGGGGTGATCGGCCTGTCCGCCGGGTAGACCACGTCCTGCTCGTCGTTCCATTTCACGGAGGCGAGGTTCTCGGCCATGGTGCGGCCGGTCACGGTCATGCAGTCGCCGTGCATGAAGCCGTGGTCGAGGAGCGTCTTCATGAGCAGCGGGATGCCGCCGACCTCGAACAGGTCCTTGGCCACATAGCGCCCGCCGGGCTTCAGGTCCGCGATGTAGGGCGTGCGCTTGAAGATCTCGGCCACGTCGAAGAGGTCGAACTTGATCCCCGCCTCGTGCGCGATGGCCGGCAGGTGCAGGGCCGCGTTGGTGGAGCCGCCGGAGGCCGCCACCACGGTCGCGGCGTTCTCCAGGGACTTGCGGGTCACGATATCGCGCGGCCGGATGTTTTTGGCGATCAGGTCCATGATCTGCTCGCCGGCCGCAGCGCAGAACCGGTCGCGGATCTCGTAGGGCGCCGGAGCGCCGGCCGAATACGGGAGGGCGAGGCCAATGGCCTCGGAAACCGTCGCCATGGTGTTGGCGGTGAACTGCGCGCCGCAGGCGCCCGCCGACGGGCAGGCCACCTGCTCGAGCTCGGTGAGGTCCTCGTCCGACATCTCGCCGACCGAGTGCTTGCCGACCGCCTCGAAAAGGTCCTGCACGGTCACCTGCCGGCCGCGGAAGGAGCCGGGCAGGATCGAGCCGCCATAGATGAAGATCGACGGCACGTTGAGGCGCACCATCGCCATCATCATGCCCGGCAGGGACTTGTCGCAGCCCGCCATGCCGACGAGGGCATCGTAGCAATGTCCCCGCATGGTCAGCTCGACCGAATCGGCGATCACCTCGCGGGACGGGAGCGACGCCTTCATGCCCTGGTGGCCCATGGCGATGCCGTCGGTCACGGTGATGGTGCAGAACTCGCGCGGGGTGCCGTTGGCAGAAGCCACGCCCTTCTTCACCGCCTGGGCCTGGCGCATCAGGGAGATGTTGCAGGGAGCGGCCTCGTTCCAGCAGGTGGCGACGCCCACGAGCGGCTGGGCGATCTGCTCCTTGGTCAAGCCCATGGCGTAGAGATAGGAGCGGTGCGGCGCGCGAGCCGGCCCCACCGTCACGTGACGGCTTGGCAGCTTCGACTTATCGATCAGGCGCGCATCCATGGTCTGCACTCATTTCACCCGGTTCTCACGAGGAGATCCAAGGCTTTGGAACCTCCGTGATCTGCCATGTGCCGCGCCACCCGTGCAATGACCCTTAGGAAGGATCGTTTCAGCAGCCTTAACCCGGATTCTGCCCAAGGTGGTGTGCCGTAAAGCTTTGGTTTTGAAGCACTTTAGCCTGCATCATGAGGTGCTCTCCGTTTATGGCGGCATCGCGGCAGAGCTTGGGCCAAGGGAGGCAAGATGTTGAAGGTTTGAGGGTGTTGCTCGGCCGCAACATCTAGAATCCGGCCTCTCGGCGTGGCGCAGATTTGAAGCCTCCTTGGCGCTATGACGGCTAGAGCCGACACAGCCGCTCAAAAGGGTTCCGACGTCTTCTATGGCGCTCATGGCATGTGCGCCAGCGCACCTCGGAGTCAGTTGCCTAAAGGAAATGAGCCCTATCTCTCATCTGAACAATATAACATTTTATTTGTAGGGGCCCTCTTAACCAATGCGAGGGCGTTCTGAGATGAGCAGCGAGACGAGAGTTAATACCACTATCAGCGATGAGCAATTCGCTTCATCGATCACCACCTTGGCCAATGGCGGCTGGATCGTCACCTGGGTTTCGAACGGAACCGATGGACATGGATTGGGAATTTACCAGCAGCGTTACGATGAGAAGGGACGGCCGGTAGGCGGCGAGATCCGGGTCAACACCAGCACTGCCGGAGATCAGGCTTATCCATCGGTTACTGCTCTCTCCGACGGAGGCTGGATCGTCACTTGGCAATCCGCACGCGATGATTCCAGCGGCTGGGATATTTACCAGCAGCGCTTCAATCCCCGCGGCATCCATGCCGAGCACGAAACCAGGGTCAACACCGTCACCTCGAACAACCAGTCTGACGCTTCTGTAACGACTCTGTCGGACAGAGGCTGGATTGTCACGTGGACTTCAAGCGGTCAGGATGGCTCAGGAGCTGGCGTCTATCAACAGCGCTATAGCAGCAGCGGGCAACCGGTCGGCCATGAGACCCGTGTCAATACGACGACCAACGGTGTCCAGGATTCTGCCTCCGTTACGGAATTGGCAGATGGTGGATGGCTTGTCACCTGGACCTCCTTTGGTCAGGACGGCTCCGGATTGGGAATTTACCAGCAGCGCTACGATGCCAATGGCGCTCCCGTAGGCGTTGAGCAAAAAGTCAATTCATTCACCGCCGGCCACCAAAGGGATTCGAGTGTCACAGCACTCCCGAATGGCCGTTGGGTGATCACTTGGTCGTCTGATGGACAGGACGGCTCCGTCGGGGGCGTCTATCAACAGCGCTACGACGTGACTGGCGGCTCCATGGGCAACGAGGTCAGGGTCAACACTACGACCGTGAACAGCCAGATGGCCCCTCAAGTGACCACCTTAAAGGATGGCGGCTGGCTGGTCGTATGGGCCTCCTACGATCAGGACGGCGATATGTTCGGCATCTATCAGCAACGCTATGATGCAACCGGCCAGACCGTCGGCGGCGAGGCGCGGGTCAATACCACCACAAGCCACATGCAATACATGCCCTCGGTATCCGCCCTGCCTGATGGTGGATGGGTGATCAGCTGGACATCAGATGGTCAGGACGGATCTGGACAGGGCATTTATCAGCAGAGGTTCAACAAGGATGGCCAGAAGATCGGCCCGACCACGCCCACCGGGATCAATCTCTCTGGCCTGAAGGTGAATGAGGGCGGGCATCTGTCAATCGATGTCGGCGATCTTGCAGCCGAAGCACTCGTAACGGATGGCAGCTTTACCTACCTGCTTCTCGACGACGCCGGCGGGCGTTTCGAGATCGCCGGCAACAGGCTCAAGCTGAAGGACCACGTCAAGCTCGATTACGAGCAGGCCCAGTTCCATGCGATCAAGGTCTTGGTCCAGGATGCGACTGGAGCGACCTGCGAGAAGTCCTTCACCATTTCCGTCACCGACGTTCAAGAAGAGAACCTGACGGGCAATTCCCACTCCAACGTCATCAAGGGTGGACAGTATAGGGATGCGTTCAACGGCGCCGACGGCGATGACATCCTGTGGGGCGGCAATGGCAACGACGTCCTCACAGGCGGTTCAGGCAGGGATATCTTCGTCTTCAACACGGTGCTGGGCTCTGCGAGAAACAACAAGAGCAAAAACCTCGACACGATCGGCGACTTCAAGGTAGCCGACGACACGGTCTGGCTGGACAATGCCGTATTCAAGAAACTTGGCAAAGGCTCGGAGAGCGGCCCCGGCAAGCTGAAAAAAGCCTTCTTCACGATCGGTGAGGAGGCAAAGGACAGGAACGATTACCTGATCTACAACAAAAAGAACGGCAAGCTCTACTATGATGCGGACGGCTCCGGCGCGAAGGCGGCGATTGAGTTCGCCAAGCTCAAGAAGGGCCTCGGCATGACCGAGAAGGACTTCTTCATCATCTAGCCAGTGACGGGCTCTATCGGAGTTAAGCGGCATGCCGGATCGGATCCGGTCATGCCGCTTAAGGCCAGACGCCGGGCGACGAGAACAAGACTTGGTCGAAAACCGTGACGGAGCCTGGGCTAAGGGAAGTTATTGCTTGGGCGCACCCGTTATGGGACGGGATTCGTCCTGCAATCAAGGCATACTCTATGTTCATAGAGTATGCCGAAAAGGCACGAGCGCTCATAAAGGAATATTACTCGCTCTCCGCCGCCTGCATTCCGAATGCAGGAGGCAATCGAGGTTTTTGACATGCCTACACCTGCGCTCTGGAGTTCCGAGTTCCGCCTGAACGCAACAAGTGCAGGGCATCAATACGATTCGAGGGTAGCCTCCTTGAAGGATGGCGGTTTTGTTGCCGTTTGGGTTTCCCAGGTTAACGCCGTCGCGAGTATTTGGGGCCAGCTTTTCGATGCTGCTGGTCAACCCCGCACCAGTGAATTCCAGATCAACACCACATCGTTTCTAAGCAGTCCTAGTACCGACCTAAAAATCGAAACGCTCGCGGATGGCCGCTTCGTCGTTGCCTGGTGCATTGATGGTGAGAATCCACAAACAACAGACAAGGATATCCGCGCGCGAATTTATAATAGTGACGCCACGCCATTCGACCGCCAGACGCCAGAAGGAGACAAAGATTTCTTCGTCACAGGAACGACAGTTGCTGGAAGGCAGAGTCGCCCTTCCATCCTAGCATTCGATAACGGGGGCTTTGTCATCAGCTATGAGGACTACAGCCGGGCAGGTCAACCTGCAGGGGCTGACGTCCGCTCTCAAGCCTTTGATGCCCATGGCCGCGCGACCGGAACACCTGGCAAGATCGTCAGCCCCTCGGATCTTGAGGATCAGACACGCCCAATATCGGCAGCTTTAAGTAATGGCACTTATATCGTTATATACAACGATGCATCGGCTGGTGGTTACATATGCCGATTCTTCGGTGCAGACGGTGAAGCTCTCCCGAACCCTGAAATAGCCATCTCCGAGAATATTCACATCGGCGAGCCCCGTGTCGATGCGCTCACCAATGGGAACTTCGTCGTGACATGGGGGGAAGCAGGCGACGGATCCGGCGGGGGCATCAGGACAAAGATCTTCGCGGCGAACGGTGCGGTGATCAAAGAGGCCTTCTTCGCCAATTCCACCACCACAGGCGATCAGCACACAGCTGATGTCGTCGCGCTCAAGGATGGCGGCTTTGCCGTTGCTTACGAGGACTACTCTCAAAATATCGGATGCATACGCCTGACGACGTTCGACAGCAGCGGTAACCGGATCGGCGAGGAAATTCGCGTTGATGCCCCGAGCATCCTTGATCGCTATGAAGTGAGACTGACCGCCCTCGCTGACGGGCGGATCGTCGTCACCTATGGGGCTTCTCCTGATAACCAGGATGAGGTCTATGGCCGGATTGTGGACGCTCGGTTTTCTGCCGTCTCCGTTCAGGGTACAGCGCACGACGATCAGTATATCGGCACAGGCTTCGGCGACACGCTTGCCGGCGCTGCAGGCTCGGACCGCCTGCGCGGGGAAGCCGGCAATGACGTTCTCGACGGAGGCACCGGAGCCGACAGGCTCGATGGCGGGCTGGGCGACGACCTGTACCGCGTAGACAGCGGCAATGACGTGGTAACCGAAGCGTCGGGTGCTGGACGGGACTCCGTGATCGCGCTCAGTTCCTACACCCTCTCCGCGGATGCTGAGGTGGAGATCCTTCAACTGGGTAATCTCTCCTCCGGCTCATCAGCCAACCTTACTGGCTCCGACACGGCCAACGAGATCACCGGCCATGGAGGAGCGAACATTCTCAAGGGCTTTGGCGGGAATGATAGGATCTACGGCAAGACGGGCAACGACAAGCTGTATGGCGGCTTAGGCAAGGACATGTTCGTGTTCGACACGGCGATGCACAAGACGCGGAACGTGGACAAGATCTACGACTTCAAGTCCAAAGATGACAGTTTCTGGCTCGACAACAAGATCTTTACCAAAATAGGCTTGGGCACAGAGACGTGGCCGAAGAAGTTAAAGTCGGACATGTTCGTGAACGGCACCAAGGCGCAGGACCGCGAGGACCGGATCGTCTACGACAAGAAGACCGGCAATCTCTACTACGACAAGGACGGCACCGGCGGCGCGGCCCAGGTGAAGATCGCCACCATCTCCAACAAAGCAAAGCTCTATTTTCACGATTTCTTCGTCGTCTAATCCGAGAACTGGAGTTCAGCGACTGACATTCACATGGCCGGATCAATTTCGGCCATGCCCCGTTTCAGGCCGTCTCCTCGGACGAGAACCAGACATCGTCGTAGACTGCGACCGCACTGGTATCGGGTGCTCGGTCCCGACGGATCCAGACGGAACGCACGGCTGCAAGCTCCGCTTCGGTCGGCAGGTTCCTCACCGAAGCTCTTTCGCTCGTGCCGCTGCAGGAGATGAAGCCGACCGTCATCAACGAGCGGGCGGCGAAGCCCCTCGCCTGTCGCGTCACGAGCATCGCCGGGCCCCAGCCCTTGTGCGGCTGCCACGGAAAGATCAGCCGACCGCAGGGGTTCAGGGCGCGCAGCCACTCCACGTCCGGAGCCACCACGCCCGCGTTGACATAGACGATGTCAGCGTTCGGCAGCACACGCCCGAAGGCGGAGGCTGAGTGCACCGTCACGTTGGCATATCTTTCCAGGTTGGCGGCTGCCAGCGATGCCAGATCGGCCTCGTATTCGTAAGCCTCGACCCGGCCGCCGGGTTCGACGAGACGCGCCAGAATGGCCGTGTAGTAGCCTGTCCCCGCTCCCACATGGATCACCGTCTCGCCCGGCTGCGGGCCGACCGCAGCGATCCAAGCGGCATGAAGGGCCGGTTCCCCGTTGTTGATGCCCCTCGCCGGGGCGATGGCCACGAGCACGTTCTCGTAGATCTCGGCGATTTCGCTCGTGCGGCCTCCCACACCCATGCTGATCACGGTCCAGGGCGGAGGGGGCAGGAAAGCTTCGCGCGGGACGCTGGCGAAGGCCTCTTCGATGCGGGGATCATCAATGCCCGCGAGCCGCAGGATGCGCGAGGCATAGGAGGCCCGCGCCTGCCGTGACGTCTCGGGATCGAAACCAGCCTTCATGGCCATCCCCTCCGTTCAGAGAGGCCCCGCCGGACAGGTCCCATGGTAAATGGCGCTTTCACGGAGCCTGCCAATGGCATTCTTGCGCCTTTCCTCATCCGTTCTCGCCCTGACCACCCTCCCCCTCCTCGCCGCCTGCAACCAGACGGCGGCTCCTCCGGATTCCGGGCAGGTGGGGGCAAGCGCAATAGCGGCGATCCAGGATGCGCAGGCCGCCAATGCGAGCGCGATGCTGGGAGTGGCCATGGCCGGCCATGTGGGCGGCCTGGACCCGACGAGAGTCGGTGGAATGGCGTCCAGCCAGATCGTCAACCACCAAATGAACGTCGCGAACGAAAAAAACCTCAAGATGCTCGAGGAGGTTCAGAAGATCGCGAAGGAAGCCGAGCGCCTGAAGGTCCAGCACGAAGCGTTCGAGCGGCAGCAGGCCGCTCAACAGCGGCCGAAGCCCTGAACCCCACCGGTGTCGATGCTGCCTACCACCCTTTCGAACGCTGCTCACTCTCCCCTGGACCCAGCCATGCTGCCTCACCGCATCGTTCTCATCGGCCTCGTATCCGCCCTGCTCCCCATCATGAGTGCGTGCAATCAGACAGCGGCTCCCGCAACACCCACGGGCGATCCCGCCCCGGTCGGCTCGGGGCTTCTGGCGGCCATCGAGGATTCCCATCAGACCCGGGCGCGGCATCGTCTGACATCGGCAGTCGCCAACCAGGCTGCCAGCTTCGATCCGACCGGCCTTTCCGGCTTTGCGATCAGCGCCATGGAGGAAGAGCAGGCCCGGATCGAGGATGAGAAGGATCACAGGATCGAGGAGGAGCTTGAGAGGGCGCTCGCCGAGGCCGAGGCCCTTCGGGCGCAGAGCGAGAACCTGGAGCGACAAAAGGCCGGCGCCGGCGGCAAGCCTTCCCGGAGGAAGCCGACGCCGTAGCGACGGCGCCCGGCTCTACATCCGGAACACGCCGAACTTCGTCTCCGGGATCGGCGCGTTCAGGGCCGCCGAGAAAGCGAGCGCCAGCACGCGGCGGGTTTCCGAGGGCAGGATGATGCCGTCGTCCCACAGGCGCGCCGTGGCGTAGTAGGGCGAGCCCTCCTGCTCGTACTTGTCCCGGATGGGGGCCTTGAAGGCCTCCTCGTCCTCCGCGCTCCAGCTCTTGCCCTCGGCCTCGATGTTGTCGCGGCGCACGGTGGCCAGCACGCTCGCAGCCTGCTCGCCGCCCATCACCGAGATGCGGGAATTCGGCCAGGTGAACAGGAAGCGCGGGGAATAGGCGCGGCCGCACATGCCGTAGTTGCCGGCGCCGAAGGAGCCGCCGACCAGCAGCGTGACCTTCGGCACCTGGGCGCAGGCCACCGCCGTGACGAGCTTCGCGCCGTCCTTGGCGATGCCGCCCGCCTCGTACTGGCGGCCGACCATGAAGCCGGAGATGTTCTGGAGGAACAGGAGCGGAATGCGCCGCTGGCAGCACAGCTCGATGAAATGCGCGCCCTTCTGCGCGCTCTCCGAGAACAGGATGCCGTTGTTGGCGACGATGCCGACGGGAATGCCCCAGATCCGGGCGAAACCCGTCACCAGTGTCGTGCCGTAGAGGCGCTTGAACTCGTCGAATTCGGAGCCGTCCACGAGGCGGGCGATCACCTCGCGGATGTCGTACTGCTTCTTCAGGTCGGTGGGCACGATCGCATCGAGGTCGTCGATGGCATATTTCGGCTCCACCGGATCGGCGATGTCGATGTCGATGTGCTTCCGGGTGTTCAGCGTGCCGACGATGCGCCGCACGATGGCGAGCGCGTGGACGTCGTCGGTGGCGTAATGGTCCGCCACGCCGGATTGCCGGGCATGCACGTCGGCGCCGCCGAGGTCCTCCGCCGAGACCACCTCGCCGGTGGCCGCCTTCACCAGGGGCGGTCCGCCGAGGAAGATCGTGCCCTGGCGGCGCACGATGACCGTCTCGTCGGACATGGCCGGCACATAGGCGCCGCCCGCGGTGCACGAGCCCATGACGCAGGCGATCTGCGGAATGCCGAGCGAGGACAGGGTCGCCTGGTTGTAGAAGATGCGGCCGAAATGGTCCCGGTCGGGAAAAACCTCGGTCTGGTGCGGAAGGTTCGCGCCGCCGGAATCGACGAGGTAGATGCAGGGCAGACGGTTCTCGCGCGCCACTTCCTGGGCGCGCAGGTGCTTCTTGACCGTCATCGGGTAATAGGTGCCGCCCTTGATGGTCGAATCGTTGCAGACGATCATGACCTCGCGGCCTTCGACCCGGCCGATGCCGGTGATGATGCCGGCGCCGTGGATCGCATCCTCGTACATGCCGTGGGCGGCTAGAGCGCCAAGCTCCAGGAACGGCGCACCCGGGTCGAGCAGGCGCATCACGCGCTCGCGCGGCAGGAGCTTGCCGCGGGCGAGGTGCCGCTCGCGCGCCTTGGCCGGCCCTCCCTCCGCCACGGCCTGCCGCTTGGCCTGAAGGTCCTGGGCGAGTTCGGCCCAGGCGGCACGGTTCGCCCGCGCGGTATCTGAGGTCAGGTCGGCAGAGGTGGCGATGACGGGCACGGCGTCGGTCTCCCTGGTTCTTGGGCCCTCGCTCCTTCTCGGTCTGAAGCCGGAGGGCGTTGACGCTCAGTACCTAGAACAGGGCAGACTGCGCAACTGGCTTTTGGTGCGCGAGGTCTTCAGCCTTTGGCCCGGATCACGGTTTCCTGCCGCACGGTGCCCGACCCGCAGCGATACGCGATGCCGCGCACCAGCGACCAGTCCTCCGACACTTTCTGGAGATAGAGGTGCGTGCCGCCGAGGGCGACGGTCGCCTGCAGCATATCGTCGGTGGCGCGTCCGAAGGTGGACCGGCCGAGGGTCACGCCGAAGCCGATATTGACCTGCGTGTGGGTTCCGGGCGTGGTCGGCGTGACCGGGCTCACCTCCCCGAGACGCGTGCAGACGCGCACATCGGCCGGCGAATCGACGATCTTCACGAGTTCCGTCGGGTCGGGGCGATAGGCGCAGGCCGATGCGGCCAGGGCCACGAGGGAGGCAAGAAGAGCACGTTGCATGGATGGTCCGCCAGATGGTCAGCCGTTTCCGCCAGCTTAGAGCATGAACCGGGGTTGGGGAGAAGCCTTGCCGTATCGGACGGCAAAATCCTAAGCGCCGTGGCCCGGGAGCAACGGTGTCCCAACCTGCAGGGTCGGCCCGAAGATGCCCTCGAAGGCCCGGCGCATGACCGCATCGACTTCCGGCATCGTGACCGGAATGCCGAGATCGACAAGGCTCGTGACCCCATGCTGGGTGACGCCGCAGGGCACGATCCCGGAAAAATGGGTCAGGTCCGGTTCCACGTTCAGGCTGATGCCGTGGAACGTGACCCAACGGCGGACGCGGATCCCGATGGCGGCGATCTTGTCCTCCGCGGTCTCGCCCTTGTCCGGGCGGCGCACCCACACGCCTACCCGGTCCTCCCGCCGCTCGCCGCGGATGTTGAAGGCATCCAGGGTCGCGATGATCCAGGCCTCCAGGGCCGCCACGTAGCGGCGAAGATCCGGGGTGCGGCGCCTGAGGTCGAGCATCACATAGGCCACCCGCTGGCCCGGCCCATGATAGGTGTATTGCCCTCCCCGCCCCGTCTGATGCACCGGAAAGCGATCGGGATCGACCAGATCGGCGGCATTGGCTGAGGTGCCGGCCGTGTAGAGCGGCGGATGCTCCAGGAGCCACACCATCTCGCGGGCCTGGCCCGCCGCGATTGCCTCGGCTCGGGCCTCCATGAAGGCGACCGCCTCCTCGTAGCCGACGAGGCCGTCCGTGATGGCCCAGTCCACGGGTCCGTAACCGGGCTCGGCATGAAATCGGGCGGTCAAGCTGTCTCGCGGGTTCGACACCAATTCACCTTCGGTCGAGCAGGATGTCAGGGAAGGAATGCTCTGCCCTTTCACGGGAAGGCGGGTCAACTGCGCCCGTGCCAGGCAACCCAGGCTGATATAGTCGCCATAGGGGCTTACCGCCTATGCCGGCTCTGTCGGGGAGGCATTCGCCCAGCTCAATTGCCGCAAGAGCCAAGGATGGGCTTGCAGCCCCCCCATCGATCTGCTAGAGCCGCCATCGCTTCAGGAAAACCTGTCCTGACGACGAGTTCCGCGGCCATGGCGGAATTGGTAGACGCGCTAGCTTGAGGTGCTAGTGGGGAGACCCGTGGAGGTTCGAGTCCTCTTGGCCGCACCAACTCACCAGAATGCCCACGGGCATTTCAAGAAGGCCCCCTTTCCGGGGCCTTTTTTGTTGGCCATATCTGCCCGGCCGGCAGGCGACTTGAATCACGGCCTCAAGTTCCTGAATCGGCCTGGCAGGAGCGGCCGATAACCGATTCTTCGAGAAAGCCTTTCGGGCGCATTGCGCAGGCTTGCCGACGCACCTAAAAGGCCCGCAACCTACCTTCCGAGGACGGCCCATGCTGGAAGTCGAAGACAAGACGCCGCTTCCGAAGCCCGATGGGCCCGAACCCGCAGTCCTGGCATTCCGGGACGAGGAAGGCGAGCTCAATCCGGAATTCCTCGCCGCCGTCGCCGATGCCATCGAGGCATCCGAGGCCGAACGCCTGCAGCAGCTCGTCGAGGATTTTCACGAATCCGAGCTCGGCGACCTCCTCGAGGCGCTTGAGCCGGAGCATCGCCACCGGCTGATCGAGCTCCTCGGCTCCTCCTTCGACTTCGCTGCGCTGACCGAGGTGGACGAGGCGGTTCGCGAGGAGATCCTTGAGGAACTCGAGACCGCCACCGTCGCGGAGGGTGTGCGCGAGCTCGATTCGGACGATGCGATCACCATTCTCGAGAGCCTGCCGGAGGAGGAAAAGGCCGAGGTTCTCGACCAGCTTCCTCCCGTCGAGCGCGTGGCGCTGCAGCGCTCCCTCGACTATCCCGAGGACAGCGCCGGCCGGCGCATGCAGACCGAGTTCATCGCGGTGCCCCCGTTCTGGACGGTGGGGCAGACGATCGACTTCATGCGCGAGACCGAGGACCTGCCGGAGACCTTCTACGAGATCTTCGTCATCGATCCGGCGGCCCATCTCCTGGGATCCGTTCCCCTGGACAAGCTCCTGCGCTCCAAGCGCCCGGTCACGATCCAGGAGATCATGAACGACGAGCCGGACCGGGTGGAAGCGACCCAGCACCAGGAAGAGGTGGCCCGCCTCTTCGAGCGCTACAACCTCGTCTCCGCCGCCGTCGTGGACGAGGGCGGGCGCCTCGTCGGCACCATTCTCGTCGATGACATCGTGGACGTGCTGGAGGAGGAGGCGGACGCCGACATCAAGCAGCTCGGCGGCGTGAAATCGGACGAGGAGCTGTCGGACACGGTCTTCTACACCCAACGGAGCCGATTCCCCTGGCTCTTCGCCAACATGTGCACGGCCTTCCTCGCCGCGAGCGTGATCCGGCTCTTCGAGGACTCCCTCGAGCGCATGGTGGCGCTGGCGATCCTCATGCCCATCGTCGCGTCCATGGGAGGCAATGCCGGCACCCAGACCATGACGGTGGCCGTACGGGCGCTCGCCACCCGCGAGCTCGGACGCTCAAACGCCTGGCGCATCATCCGCCGCGAGGCCGCGGTCGGCCTGCTCAATGGCATCGTCTTCGCCCTGATCATGGGCATGCTGGCAGGCTTCTGGTTCCAGTCCGCGGAGATCGGCCTCGTCATCGGCCTCGCCCTCATCACGGTTCTGTTCTTTGCGGCCTTGGGAGGCATCTTCGTGCCCCTGGCCCTCAACCGGATGGGCGTGGACCCGGCAGTGTCTTCGGGTCCCTTCGTCACCAGCATCACGGATATCGTCGGCTTCTTCGCCTTTTTAGGGATCGCAACGGCCTGGTTTAACCTGTAAGGTTGTTTCGCATCGTCCCGTAAGGGCCTGTTAACGCTCTTCAGGCATCCCTGATGCTGTCCAGTCCTGCGTAAACTACAGTTGAACCGATGAAGAATCGCCGCCGCTCCCCCAGCCGTTCCAAGAGCTCTGGCCCGACGACGTTCGTTCGGATTGCCCGGTTCAGCGCCCTCGCAGCCGTTGCCCTCGGCCTGGCCTCCTGCGCCATCGCCCCCTCCTCGTCCAGCCGCTACCCGACCAAGGGCGATGCCCGGCCTCACGAGGGCGTGGCCACGGCCCACCGACTGCCGATCCACGGGGTCGACATCTCCAAATGGCAGGGCGACGTGGACTGGGCGTCCCTGCGCCGCGCGGGCACCAAGTTCGCCTTCATCAAGGCCACCGAGGGCGGCGATCACATCGACAGCAAGTTCCACGAGAACTGGCAGGCCGCCAGGAGAGCGGGCGTTCCGCGCGGCGCCTACCACTTCGTCTACTGGTGCCGCCCGGCCCACGAGCAGGCGGCCTGGTTCAAGAAGAACGTCCCGCCGGATCCGGACGCCCTCCCCCCGGTCCTCGACGTGGAGTGGAACGGCCAGTCCGTGAACTGCCCCAAGAAGGTTCCCCGCGAGCAGGCGCTCGCCATGATCGACGTCATGCTGCGCGAGATGGAGGCCCATACCGGCAAGCGGCCGATCATCTATACCGACATCACCTTCCACAAGGAGATCCTGGAGGGCGAGTACAACGACTACCCGTTCTGGATCCGCAGCACGGCGGCCGAGCCGCATCACCGCTACAACAATCGGCGCTGGACTTTCTGGCAGTTCACGACCACCGGCCGGGTTCCGGGCGTGAAGGGCGACGTGGATCGCAACGCCTTCTACGGCACGGAGAATCAGTGGCGCATGTTCGTCGCCAGCGCCTGCGACCCGCGCGACCACAGCCGCCTCAAGGCCCAGGGCATCTGCCGCGACATGGACGCGGTGCAGACCGCGAGCATCGACGAGTAGGCTTCGGGCCAGTCTGGATATGTTGGGCTCCCCACGGATCCGTGCGGGAGCCCTTTCTTTGTCGGTTTCGACCAATGGCAGGTCGAGCGCCGACGCCGCCTCACTTTTCTTGCAGCCTCGGCCTTGATAAGGGCAGCATTGCTGACCAAAATGGCCCGCGACAAAAGCAACCCATCGCGTACCCTTCGGGGTCACGGCTGGAACGGGGAGGACACCATGCTGCCGAATGCCGCCAAAGGCTTCAACTTCGATCTCGGCGAAACCGCCGATGCGATCCGCGAGACCGTCCAGAATTTCGCGCAGGAGAAGATCGCGCCGCGCGCCGACGAGATCGACCGCACCAACCAGTTCCCGCGCGATCTCTGGCCCCAGATGGGCGAGCTCGGCCTGCACGGCATCACGGTCGAGGAGGAGTATGGCGGAGCGGGCCTCGGCTATCTCGAGCACGTCATCGCCATGGAGGAGATCTCCCGCGCCTCCGCCTCGGTGGGCCTGTCCTACGGCGCCCATTCCAACCTCTGCGTGAACCAGATCCGCCGCAACGGCAATGAGGACCAGAAGCGCCGCTACCTGCCGAAGCTGATCTCGGGCGAGCATGTGGGCGCGCTCGCCATGTCCGAGCCGGGCTCCGGCTCCGACGTCGTCTCCATGCGCACCCGCGCCGAGAAGCGCGGAGACCGCTACGTGCTCAACGGCAACAAGATGTGGATCACCAACGGCCCCATCGCCGAGACCCTCGTGGTCTATGCCAAGACCGATCCGGAGGCGGGCCCCCGCGGCATCACCGCCTTCATCATCGAAAAGGGCTTCAAGGGCTTCTCCACCCACCAGAAGCTCGACAAGCTCGGCATGCGCGGCTCCGACACCTGCGAGCTGGTGTTCGAGGATTGCGAGGTGCCGGAGGAGAACGTGCTGGGCCAGGTCGGCAGGGGCGTGAACGTGCTCATGTCCGGCCTCGACTACGAGCGCGCGGTGTTGGCGGCGGGCTCCACCGGCATCATGCAGGCCTGCATGGACGTGGTGCTGCCCTACATCCACGAGCGCAAGCAGTTCGGCCAGGCCATCGGCGAGTTCCAGCTCGTGCAGGGCAAGATCGCCGACATGTACGTGACGATGAACGCCTCCAAGGCCTATGTCTACGCGGTCGCCAAGGCCTGCGACCGGGGCGAGACCACCCGTGAGGACGCCGCCGGCGCCATCCTCTACGCGGCCGAGAACGCCACGCGGATGGCCCTCGACGCGATCCAGTTGCTCGGCGGCAACGGCTACATCAACGACTACCCGACGGGCCGCCTGCTGCGCGACGCCAAGCTCTACGAGATCGGCGCCGGCACCAGCGAGATCCGCCGCATGCTGATCGGCCGCGAGCTGTTCGCGAAGACCGCCTGAGCCCATCCAGATCCCGCAACGCGATAGAGCGGCCAGGCTTCAGCTTGGCCGTTGCTATTTTGGCTCGATCGGCCGCAGTTCAGCTTTCTGTTCCCAAAAGACCGGGTAGGGTTAGGAACAAATGGATGCCGCCGAGGCCGCGATGACGCTGAAACTCTACGCCCACCCCTTCTCGTCATACTGCCAGAAAGTTCTCATTGCGCTGTACGAGAACACCACGCCGTTCGAGTACCTGACGCTCGACGATGCGCGGAACGGGGTCGAACTGGAAGCGCTCTGGCCCATCAAGAAGTTTCCCGTGCTCGTGGACGCGGGACGCACCATCATGGAGGCCAGCGTCATCATCGAGCATCTGGGCCTCCATCATCCGGGACCGGTGCGCCTGATCCCGGAGGATCCGAGGGCTGCCATCGAGGTTCGGCTGATGGACCGTTTCTTCGACAACTACATCGCGACGCCGATGCAGAAGATCGTCCTCGACCGCATCCGACCGGAACAGGATCGCGACCCTTACGGAGTCGCCGAGGCGCGAGCCATGCTCGACAAAGCCTATGCCTGGCTCGACAGGACGCTGGCAGACCGCGAATGGGCAACAGGGGCCGCGTTCAGCCTCGCCGATTGCGCCGCAGCCCCCTCGCTGTTCTACGCCGATTGGGCGCACCCGATCGGCGAAGCGTTTTCGCGCGTTCGGGGCTACCGCCGGAGGCTGCTGGCCCGGCCCTCCTTCGCGCGGGCGGTCGACGAAGCCCGGCCCTACCGCCCCTACTTCCCGCTTGGCGCACCGGATCGCGATTGACGTAAGACAGGATCGGGCGCCGACACCCCACCCTTGATCCCTCCCCACAAGGGGGAGGGAGACGACGTCTGCCTCCCATCACAAATCGCCAGTGACGGACGAGGCAGACTATCCTGTGGCGCCGGTTCGGTCGGCCCGCTATGAAAGCCCGACCACATCAGGGAAGAACCCATGACCCTCGACAAAGCCATCGCCGACGCCCTGCGGGCCGCCTCCACCGCGACGCTCACCACCGTGCTGCTGAAGAAGGGCATTCGCCGGTGCTGGATGAAGGGGCCGATGCCGGCCTTCAACGCGTCGGAGAAGATGGTGGGGCGCGCCTTCACGCTGCGTTTCGTGCCAGCCCGCGAAGATCTGGCGACCCCGGAATCCTGGGCCTCCCCGATTTCCACCCGTGCGGCCATCGAGGCCATGCCGGAGGGCTGCATCGCGGTGATCGACTCCATGGGCGTCACCGATGCGGGCGTTTTCGGCGACATCCTCACCGCCCGCATGCGGAAGCGCGGCGTGGCGGCGCTCGTCACGGATGGGGTGGTGCGCGATGCGGTTGGCGTCGAGGGCACGAACCTGCCGGTCTGGTGTGCGGGTGTGGCCGCTCCTCCCTCGGTCGCGGGCCTGACCTTCGTGGGGTGGCAGGAGCCCATCGGCTGCGGGGGCGTCGCCGTGTTCCCGGATGACGTAATCGTCGCCGACCGGGATGGCGTCGTGGTGATCCCGGCTGCCATGGTGGAAGAGGTCGCCAAGGCGGCGGTGGCGCAGGAGCACTACGAGATGTGGGTCATGCGCGAGGTTGAGAAGGGCGTCCCCCTCCCCGGCCTGTACCCGCCGAACGCCGAGACCAAGGCCCGCTACGAGGCCGAGTTGAACAAGCAGTAAGTCTTACGGCTCCAACCGCCTGAGCCCTCATCCTGAGGAGGCCGTCAGGCCGTCTCGAAGGACGAGGGCGCCTCCGGCATTCACTGGAACCTCCTTCGAGACGGTGCTTCGCACCTCCTCAGGATGAGGTCTGTGGTTGGGAAAATGCCTTGAGACTTCAAGAACAGGGATGGCGGGTGTTCTACTACCTCTCCAAAGTCGCGTGGTTCTTCGCCACCCCATCCAACCTGCTGGTCAGCCTCGTCCTGCTGGGGCTGGTCCTGGCCCTCTTCAAGCGGTTGCGCCGTTTCGGCATCGGCCTGAGCCTCGTCGTGACGCTGGCCACCCTCGCCCTCGGCCTCCTGCCGGTTGCGAGCTACCTCCTGATCCCGCTGGAGGAACGCTTCCCGCCCTTCCGTGACGACGGCAGACCTGTCGACGGGATCATTCTGCTGGGCGGTGCCGTCGAGGCCTCCGACTCGGTTTCCCGGGGCAGCATCGTCGCCAATGAATCGGCCGAGCGGGTGCTCGATACGATCCGGCTCGCCCATCGCCACCCGAACGCCCGCATCCTCATCTCGGGCGGCGGCGGCACGGTGTTCGGGGACGGCGCGGCCGAGGCGCCGATCATCGCGGACTACTTCAAGAGCATCGGCATCGATCCGGCCCGCATCCTGGTCGAGGACCGCTCACGCACCACTGCCGAGAATGCGGTCTACTCGCGAGAGCTCACTAAGCCGAAGGAGGGCGAGCGCTGGCTCCTCGTCACCTCGGCCTGGCACATGCCCCGCGCCGTCGGGGTGTTCGAAAAGGTGGAATTTCCTGTCGTGCCCTACCCGGTCGATTTCCGCACGGCAGGCGGGGCGCGTACCCACCGCCCCTTCGCCTTCGTCTCGGAGGGCCTGAGGCGGCTCGACATCGCCACGAAGGAATGGGCGGGGCTGATCGCCTATCGGGCTACGGGGCGCACGGCATCCCTGTTCCCGGGACCTCAGGATCCCTCAGGCGGCAGCGCCAGCCGGTAGGTGCCGCGGAAATCGTCGGGATCGACCGGCCGTCCTTTGCGCAGAATGACGACCCGCCCCTCCTTCATGAGGCGCACGGCCACTTTCCTGACCGGCTGCATGAGAGGCCCCCATCCATCCGGATGGTTGCCGCCGAGAGCCTGAGCCACGTCGGCAGGCCCGATCGTCCTGCCCGAACCACGCTCCGCCAGCAACCCGAGCATGGCCGCTTCGATGCTTTCGGGCGGTGCGGTCCTAGACATCGGCCTGCCTCAAGGCTGCATCCCTGGCATCCGACAGGAACTGGCGCCGCCACATGACGATGAGCACCCCTGCCGTCGCGGCCATGAAGACATAGGCGCTCATGAACCAGCCGAGATAGGCGAGCGAGAAGAAGAAGGCCCGCTGGCCGCGGTTGAAGTGCTTGCCGGCGACCGCACTCATGGCGCCGGCCTGGCGGGCGACGGCGAGGGCCTCCTCCCGGCTCGATTCCGTCAGCACCGGAACCGCGCCGACGATGATCGCCATGTAGTTGAAGAGCCGGTAGGCCCAGGCGAACTTGAAAAAGGCATAGACGAAGATCACGGCGAGCCCGATCACCTTGAGATCCCAGGCGAGCCGCGTCGGCGGCCCGCCGAAGGGCAGGTCGGCGAAGAGCGGCAGCACCGCATCGGTCGAGCGCAGGAGCGCCAGCACGCCGCCGATGGCGATGAGCGAGGTGGAGGCGAAGAAGGCGGTGCCGTTCATGAGCGAGGCCAGGATCGTGGTGTCGACAATGCGGTTCTCCCGCACCACCATCTGCTCCATCCACTGGTAGCGGTAGCCGTTCATCACCTTGTTGAGGCTCCTCTGTCCGGCCGGGGTGAGTTCGAGCGCCGCGTGATAGCCGAACCAGGCAATGAGGAAGAAGGCCAGTGCAGCGTAATCGAGATTGGTGAAGCCCAGCACCCGTGATCTCCCGTTGACTCCCCCGCCATCTTGTCCAGTTTGTTGAAAAGCTCAAAGCGGAAGAACAGCCTGCCATGCCTCAGACCATCACCCGCGGCTACAAGACCTTGCTCGACGAGGCCAATGCCAAGATCCGCACCCTGCCGGCGAGCGAGGCCATGGCCCTGCATGGCCGGGAGGACGTAGTGTTCGTGGACCTTCGCGATCCGCGCGAGCTGGAGCGGGAGGGCCGCATTCCCGGCGCCGTGCATTGCCCGCGCGGCATGCTGGAATTCTGGATCGATCCTGAAAGCCCCTATCACAAGCCGGTCTTTGCCCAGGACAAGACCTACCTGTTCTTCTGCGCGGCAGGCTGGCGCTCCGCCCTCTCCGCCGCAACGGCGCAGGACATGGGCCTGCAGCCCGTCGCTCACATCGAAGGCGGCTTCACCGCCTGGAAGAACGCGGGCGGCCCCGTCGAGGCCGTTGAGCCGAAGAAAGCCTAGACCGTCCGGCGGATCTCGAACTGTCCCGAGGGGTCGAGATCCGCCTTTCCGCCATCGAGGATCTCCACCTTCTCAACGAGGGCGCCGGCCGGTCCATGATGGCAGGCCTTGAGCATCACCTCGACCAGTTCGGCAGGGCCTGAAAACACCGCCTCCACCGAGCCGTCGCTCCTGTTGCGGACCCAGCCTCTGAGGCCGTGGAGCTGCGCCTGATGCTGCGTCCAGGCGCGAAAGCTCACGCCCTGGACGCGGCCGTGGATCAGGACGTAGAGGGTTCGTCGTTCCGTCATCGCACCTCAGCGGTGGGCATGGCGCGCATCGGTATGGCGCCCGGCGTAGTCGTCGTCGAGGGTCTGGATGATACGCTCCGCATTCTGCGGGTCCACCTTGCGCAGGATCTCGTCGATCTTCGCCTCGACCCGGTCGTCCCCCTCCTTGGACTGAGGCGAGCCGACATAGAGCAGGATGGCAAGGCCGCCCACCTGCCAGAGCAGCTGAAGGAACTCGGACTGCCAGTTCTCGAAGGTGTCCCGGGACATCTCGACGAGATAGTCGGAGAACTGGATCGGCTGGGCGTGAGCCTGCTGCTCGCTCACATAGGCGAACCAGCCAAAGAGCCAGTGGCCTACCAGAGAAACCAAGAAAAATCCCAGGGTGACCCAGGCGTAGCCATAGGCCTTCCAAAGGGAGCGTGGCTTTGTGTCCATGACAGAACCTCTTACGCGTACACAAGATCGTGAGGACTCAACGCCTGCATACGGCAAAGGTTCTGGGAAGAAGCGACGATCCCGCTCAGCGGGGTTTTCGGTCCGTCCCAGGAGGCGCGTGCCACAGGGGGCGAACCCTGGGTTCCTGGGGGACCGGCGCCGAAGCCCGGGTCTTCGGCAGCCACACGCCCAGGCTGCGGATGTAATCCTCCGGCAGGCCCGCATGCCTGGCCGCCTCGACCACGCCTTCCATGTAGCCGGGCAGCGGCGTGCCGGGCTTCGCGCTCCGCCCCACATAGACGATCGCCCGGCGCGGCCCCTGCGCCGTCACCACGGGCTGGACCGCCTTGGTGTAGAGGCCCGTCGAAAGGCTCTCGTAGCGGTCGAGCGCCGGCACATCGGCAAGCGCCAGGTCCCACACCATGCCCCACACCGCCCGCTGCGGATCGCGCACCACCGTGGCATAGCCCTCGTCGAAGATGACGAAGCGGTGACGCATCAACCGCCCGATGCCGACCGGCTTCGAGGCCGGGCAACGTCCGAGCATGGCGGCTCGGTCCATGTTGGAACCGTAGGCGAAATAGAGGGGCATGATGTCTATCCTTCATGCCACTGCTCAAACCTCATCCTGAGGAGCCGCTGAAGGCGGCGTCTCGAAGGAGGGTCCAGCGGGCGCTGGAAACGCCCTCATCCTTCGAGACGACCTACGGCCTCCTCAGGATGAGGGCTATGATGGTGTTACTTAGGCAAATTCCAGGATCACCGCATCCACCGCGAGGCTGTCGCCTTCCTTGGCGTGGATCTTGGCGATGGTGCCGTCGCGCTCGGCGCGCAGCACGTTTTCCATCTTCATGGCCTCGACGATGCAGAGCGGCTCGCCGGCCTTCACCTCCTGGCCCTGGGAGACGCTGATCGCCTTCACCAGGCCCGGCATCGGACACAGAAGCTGCTTGCCCGTATCGGCCTCCTGCCGCTCCGGCATGAGCGCCGCCAGCTCCGCCTCGCGCCGGGTATAGACCCGCACCTCGGCCGAGGCGCCCGCATGGGAGAGCACCATGCCGTTCAGGATCGGCCGCACCTGCACGGCAATGGTCCCGCCGCCGACCGAGCCGGTCCAGACCGGCTCGCCCGGCACCCAGCCGGATTCGATGGGCCAGGATTGGCCGCCGATCGCCACCGCAATGCCGCCGTCCACATCCTCGATCACCACGTCATGGCGCTCCCGGCCCAGAAGCACCACCCGCTCCCGGTCGAAGCGGACGGCGGAAGCGCCGCGCATCTGCCCAGAGATGTGGCGCTTGCGCTCGTTCATGAGGTGGTCGATGGCGGCGGCAACGGCTGCCATGCGCAGCGCCACCTCCCCTTGAGGCGCAGGCGCCTTGAAGCCTTGCGGGAACTCCTCGGCGATGAAGCCGGTGGAAAGCTTGCCGGATTGCCAGCGCGGATGCTGCATCAGGGCGGAGAGGAAGGGAATGTTGTGCCGGATGCCGTCGATGGCGAAGGCGTCGAGCGCCCGCGCCTGGGCCTCGATGGCCTGGATGCGGGTCGGCGCGTGGGTCACGAGCTTGGCGATCATCGGATCGTAGTAGATCGAGATCTCGCCGCCCTCGTAGACGCCCGTGTCGTTGCGCACCGTGACGCCGTCCTGCTCCCCCTCCTGCGGCGGGCGGTAGGTGACCAGGCGTCCGGTGGAGGGCAGGAAGTTGCGGACCGGGTCTTCCGCATAGATGCGGCTTTCCACCGACCAGCCATTGAGCTTCACGTCAGCCTGGGTGAGCCTCAAGCGCTCGCCGGCGGCCACGCGGATCATCTCCTCCACGAGGTCGATGCCGGTGACCATCTCGGTAACCGGGTGCTCCACCTGCAGGCGGGTGTTCATCTCGAGGAAATAGAAGGACTTGTCCTGGCCGGCCACGAACTCCACCGTGCCGGCGGAATCATAGCCCACGGCCTTGGCGAGAGCGACCGCCTGCTCGCCCATGCGACGGCGGGTCTCCTCGTCCAGGAGCGGCGACGGAGCCTCCTCGATCACCTTCTGGTTGCGGCGCTGGATCGAGCATTCGCGCTCGCCGAGATAGATCACGTTGCCGTGCTTGTCGCCGAGCACCTGGATCTCGATGTGGCGCGGATCGGTGATGAACTTCTCGATGAAGACCCGGTCGTCGCCGAAGGATGAGGCCGCCTCCGACTTGGCGCGGGCGAAGCCTTCGGCCACCTCGTCGGCGGAATGGGCGATGCGCATGCCCTTGCCGCCGCCGCCGGCGGAGGCCTTGATCATGACCGGATAGCCGATCTCGTTGGCGATCTGCACCGCCTGCTCGGGTCCCTCGATCACGCCGAGGAAGCCCGGGACCGTGGAGACTTTCGCGGCCGCGGCCGCCTTCTTCGACTCGATCTTGTCGCCCATGGCGGCGATGGCGCCGGGGTTCGGGCCGATGAACACGATCCCGGCCTCGGCCAGCGCCTTCGGGAAGGCCTCTCGCTCGGAGAGGAAGCCGTAGCCCGGATGGACGGCCTGGGCGCCGGTGGCCTTGCAGGCCTCCACGATCTTTTCGATGACGAGGTATGACTGGGCGGCGGCGGCTGGGCCGATATGGACGGCCTCGTCTGCCATTTCCACATGGAGGGCATCCCGGTCGGCGTCGGAATAGACGGCCACCGTCTTGATGCCCATGCGCCGGGCGGTCTTGATGACCCGGCACGCGATTTCGCCCCGGTTGGCAATCAGGATCTTGTCGAACATGAACCCTCGAACGCTCCACCCTATGGCGCATCGCGCGACCCGGGGGCGGCGTCAGCGAAAAAGCGGCCCCGGTTTTCGCTTTGAGCGATGCGCTCACCAAAAAAGTTAGCCCCACCTCCGTTACTGCACATCCGTGCCTTGGGGAAGCGGGGCTTGGTTCAGCATTTAGCTTTAGACGGTCCAGGTCCGTCAGGCGGCGATCTGGGAAAGCCGCGCCTGCTGGCGGCCGCGCATGATGAAGTCGAGGAGCGCCACATCCACATGGCCCGCCTCGTCGAGGATGGCATAGGCGATGGCCATGGCGTTCGGGGACGGCCCGCCCACCTCCAGGAGGGTTGCAAGCCATAAGGCGTCGTCGTTGCTGACCGCGCCCTGAGGCGCACGCTTCCAGACGACGAAATCGGCGATGAGCCTGGCCAGCGCCGTGCCCCAGCCTTCCGCGGCGGTGACGATGCGGTCGAGCGCCAGCAGCGACTCGGCCTCGAGACGGCTCGTGATGCCGTCCCGAAGGATCTCACCCTCGAGCATCCTCACGTCGTCCTCGGAGACATGACCTCTGTCCGAAACACGGTCGATGAAATCGCGAAGTTGATCCGTCAACATCCGTTTGACTCCTCCCGGCTCTTCTTCTGCTCAATGCCGGTTGATCGCTTGTGCGGGAGGACATTCACACGGCCGGGAGGGCTAAACCGTTAACGCGGCATGCTGAATCGCCGTTGAGGTTAAGCCTTGTTGAGAGACTTTGGTTGCCGGATTCTTGCCGAAGCGGATTTCCCAAGCGCCGCGCGGATTTGCCGGCGAGGCCTCGCGAGCCTTGCAATGCCGCAAGGTCTTCCTTTCCGCCCTTCAGCGGCGCAGGTCGGCCCATATGTCTCTGTCACGGCAGCGCAATCCGCGGCTGCCCATTAAGGAATACCGCCATGCGGCACCACGGCATCCATCACGTCACAGCCATTGCAGGCCCCGCCCGCCGCAACCTCGACTTCTACACCCGCGTGCTCGGCCTGCGCCTCGTCAAGAAGACCGTCAACTTCGACGATCCCGGCACCTATCACTTCTATTTCGGCGACAGCCTCGGCCAGCCGGGCTCGATCCTGACCTTCTTCCCCTGGGAGCACGTGGCGCCCGGCCGCAACGGGGTCGGCACCACTCAGGAGACCGCCTTCCGCGTGCCGGAGGGCGCCTTGGGCTTCTGGGCGCACCGTTTCATCGAGCAGGGCGTGGAGCACGGCCGCGTTGAGAAGCGCCTCGGCCAGAGCGTCATGACCTTCAAGGACCCGCACGGCACGAGCCTCGCCCTCGTGGGCATTCCGGGGGCGGAGGCCGAACCGGCCTGGATCGCGGACGCAATCCCGGCGGAGCATGCCATCCGCGGACTGGAAGGCGTCACGCTCCTCGTCGAGAACGGCGAGCGGACGGGCGCGATTCTGACGGACGTGTTCGGCTTCCGGGAAGCGGCCCGCGAGGGCTCCCTCGTGCGCTACCGGACGGATGCGCTCATGGGCTCGACGGTCGACATCCGCAGCGCCGGCGGCTTCCTTCCGGGCCGCATGGGCGGCGGCTCCGTGCATCACGTAGCCTTCCGCGCCAAGGACGATGCCGACCAGGAGGAGATGGTGAGAAAGCTCGCCGAGAACCACGGCCTGCGGACCACGGAGCAGAAGGACCGCAACTACTTCCGATCGGTCTATTTCCAGGAGCCTGGCGGCATCCTGTTCGAGATCGCCACCGACGAGCCGGGCTTCGCAGCGGACGAGGCGCAGGAGAATCTGGGCACCGAGCTGAAGCTCCCTGCCTTCCTGGAGCCTCGGCGGAGCGACATCGAGGCCCGGTTGCCGGAACTGGCATAAGCCTTCCCCTCTCCCTCTGCGGGAGAGGGTGGCAAACGAAAGTGAGCCGGGAGAGGGGAGGTCCGGTCGAGCACAGCCCCTCTCCCACCCTGCTGCGCAGGGCACCCTCTCCCGCTCCGGGGAGAGGGAAAATTTTCGAGGAATCCAATGACCGATCTCTCCTTCATCCACCGCTACGAGCCCGCCACGGACCCGGGCCGCCCGCCCCTCCTGCTGCTCCATGGCACGGGCGGCGACGAGAACGACCTTCTCGGCCTCGGCCGCATGATCTCCCCCGGCTCTGCCCTGCTCTCCCCGCGCGGCAAGGTCCTGGAAAACGGCATGCCCCGCTTCTTCCGGCGTCTCGCCGAGGGCGTGTTCGATGAGGAGGATGTCAGATCCCGCGCCAACGAGCTTGCCGATTTCGTGGCGGAGGCGCGAAAGGCCTATGGGCTGGAGGCCCCGGTCGCGGTGGGCTTCTCCAACGGCGCCAACATCGCCGCCGCCATGCTGATGCTGCGTCCGGAGGCACTTTCCGGCGCCGCGCTGCTGCGGGCCATGGTGCCGCTGTCCCATGCACCGCAGGCCGGCCTTGCCGGCAAGCGGGTGCTGATGATCTCGGGCGCCATGGACCCGATCATTCCGGCGGACAACTCGAAACGACTCGCCGCGTCCCTCTCCGCCTCCGGCGCCGAGGTCCGGCACGAGGTGCTGCCAACGGGTCACAACCTGTCGCAGACGGATCTGCAGCTGCTGGTGAGGTGGTTTGCCGGGAACGGCAAGTAAGAGCCGCTTGTTCAAGCACAAGCCTCATCCTGAGGAGCAGCCGTAAGGCTGCGTCTCGAAGGAGGATCCAGTGCTCTCTGGATCCTCCTTCGAGACGGCGCTGACGCGCCTCCTCAGGATGAGGTCAGAGTCTGCTAGTTGGTGCTTTGAAGAACCCCGGTCTCGAAAAACCGCTCCATGGCGTCCTCGGCCGGCTTGATGTCGATGCCGCGGCAGGCCAGCCAGGCATCGTCGAAATGCGTGCTGCGATAGCGCTCGCCGGAATCGCACAGCAGCGTCACGACGGAGCCCTGCTCGCCGTTCTTCACCATCTCTCCGATGATCTGCGCCACGGCCCAAAGGTTCGTGCCCGTGGAGCCGCCGCAGGAGCGGCCGATGCGGCGCGACAGCACCCGCGCGGCGGCGATGCTCGCCGCGTCCGGCACCGCAGTGGCACGGTCGATGAGTTCCGGCACGAAGGACGGCTCGCAGCGCGGGCGGCCGATTCCTTCGATCACGGAAGGGGCACCTGAGACGGTGCACACGCTGCGGTCGGCGAGGTGCCGGTGGAACACGGAGGCCTCGGGATCGGCGAGGCACAACCGCGTCGGCAGGCGGCGATAGCGGATGTAGCGCCCGAGCGTCGCCGAGGTGCCGCCGGTCCCCGCCCCCACCACGATCCACGTCGGGATCGGGTGCTCCTCCTGGCTCATCTGGCTGAAGATGGATTCGGCGATGTTGTTGTTGCCGCGCCAGTCCGTCGCCCGCTCGGCATAGGTGAACTGGTCCATGTAATGGCCGCCGAGTTCCTCCGCGAGCCGCGCGCTCTCCTCGTACATCTGGGCGGGCGAATCCACGAAATGGCTTTCGCCGCCATAGAAGGCGATCTGCGCGATCTTCTCGGCCGAGGTCGAACGCGGCATCACGGCGATGAAGCGCAGGCCCAGCATCCGGGCAAAGTATGCCTCCGATACGGCCGTCGAGCCGCTCGACGCCTCGACGATCGTCGTCTCCGGCCCGATCCAGCCATTGCAGAGCCCGTAGAGAAAGAGCGACCGCGCCAGACGATGCTTGAGGCTGCCCGAGGGATGGGTCGATTCATCCTTGAGATACAGCGACACGCCCGGCATGGCCGGCAGCGGCACGCGCAGGAGATGCGTGTCCGACGAGCGGTTGAAATCCGCCTCGATGATCTGGATGGCGGTGGAGACCCAAGAGCGGGGGCAAGAAGCCGGCATGGTCACAACGGAATGTTGTCGTGCTTCTTCCAGGGCCGCTCCGTCTCCTTGTGACGGAGCATCGCGAGCGCCCGTGCGATCCTCCGCCTTGTCGAATGCGGCATGATCACCTCGTCGATGTAGCCTCGCTCCGCCGCCACGAAGGGGGACATGAAGCGGTCCTCGTATTCCTTGGTCCGGGCCGCGATCTTCTCGGCATCGCCGATGTCCTGGCGGAAGATGATTTCCACTGCGCCCTTGGCGCCCATCACGGCGATCTGCGCCGTGGGCCAGGCGTAGTTGATGTCGCCGCCGATATGCTTTGAGGCCATCACGTCATAGGCGCCGCCGAAGGCCTTTCGCGTGATCACCGTCACCAGCGGCACGGTGGCCTCGGAATAGGCGAAGAGCAGCTTGGCGCCGTGCTTGATGAGGCCGCCATATTCCTGCGCCGTGCCCGGCAGGAAGCCCGGCACGTCCTCGAAGGTGACGATCGGGATGTTGAAGGCATCGCAGAAGCGCACGAAGCGCGCGGCCTTGCGGGAGGCATCCGAGTCGAGCACGCCTGCGAGCACCATCGGCTGGTTGGCCACGAAGCCGACCGTGCGGCCCTCGATGCGCCCGAAGCCGGTGATGATGTTTTTGGCGTAAGCCTCCTGGATCTCGAAGAAATCGCCCTCGTCCACGACCTTCAGGATCAGCTCCTTCATGTCGTACGGCTTGTTCGGGTTGTCCGGGATCAGGGTGTCGAGGCTGTCGTCCACCCGGTTCGGATCGTCGAAGCTCGGGATCTCCGGCACGCCGTCCATGTTGTTCGCGGGCAGGAAATCGATGAGCCGGCGCACCTGGAGGAGCGCCTCCACGTCGTTGTCATAGGCGCCGTCCGCCACGGACGACTTGGTGGTGTGCACCTTGGCGCCGCCGAGCTCCTCGGAGGTCACGGTCTCGTTGGTGACGGTCTTCACCACGTCGGGGCCGGTGACGAACATGTAGGAGCGGTCGCGCACCATGAAGATGAAATCGGTCATGGCGGGCGAATAGACGTCGCCGCCCGCGCAGGGACCCATGATGACCGAGATCTGCGGAATGACGCCCGAGGCGATCACGTTGCGCTTGAACACCTCGCCATAGCCGCCGAGGGCCGCCACGCCCTCCTGGATGCGGGCGCCGCCGGCATCGAACAGGCCCACGATGGGGGCGCGCATCTTGAGCGCCATGTCCTGGATCTTGGTGATCTTCTGGGCATGGGCTTCGGAGAGCGAGCCGCCGAAGACGGTGAAATCCTTGGCGAAGACGAAGACCGTGCGGCCGTTGACGGTGCCCCAGCCGGTGACGACGCCGTCGCCGGGGATCTTCACCTTGTCCATGCCGAAATCCGAGGAGCGGTGCTCGACGAACATGTCGAACTCCTCGAAGGAGCCCTTGTCGAGCAGAAGCTCGATGCGCTCGCGGGCGGTCAGCTTGCCGCGGGCGTGCTGCGCCTCGATGCGCTTCTCGCCGCCGCCGAGGCGGGCTTGGGCCCGCCGCTCTTCGAGCCGTTCGAGGATGTCTTTCATGGCTGGTCCCTGACTACCGGGGAAAATGATCCCCCGCTTAGCACAGCCGTGCCAGCGTCAAAATCCCACTATGGACGTGTGCTCCACAGCACTTCACAGGCGCGGCAAGGCACGCTACCAAAGAATCGTTATTACGTTTTATGGGGCTGACCATGAAGAAGACCATCCAGTTCGCGGCCGTTGCCGCTTCCCTGTCCCTCGTGGCGGCCGGCTGCGCCAGCCGCTCGGAGGATGTCGCGGCATCCTACGTCTCGCCGTCCATGTACAGCAGCTATAGCTGCCGGGAACTCGCTGCCGAGGCCCAGCGCGTCAGCGCGGCCGCTTCCGCCGCTGCCGGCGCCCAGGACTCCCAGCGCACGAAGGATGCGGTTGCCACGACGGCGGCTCTCATCGTCTTCTGGCCTGCGGCCTTCTTCGTGAGCGGCAACAACGCCCAGACGGCGGAACTCGCCCGCCTCAAGGGCCAGATGCAGGCCATCGAGGGCGCTTCCGTCCAGAAGAAGTGCGGGATCAACTTCCAGCGCGCCTGATCCTGAAGGCAGGAATCATGAGACCGCCGGTGCCCAGCGCCGGCGGTTTTTTGCAAGTCTGGCTCTTCCTAATTCTCTGGGGCCGTCAGGCGGTAGACGAGGGAAGCGGCCCGAAAGTCGGCCTCGCGCCGGCGGCGGCGTTCCATGGCTTCGTAATCCTCGCCCCAGACGCTTTCCTGGTAGAGTTCGTCCACATGGGCGGCGGCCCAGGCCTGGTCCGCATCGAGACGCTGCGCAACATGGGCCAGCGCGATCAGGACCGAGCCGGAGAGCGTGGTCATGACGTGCAGCGCGGCCAGTGCAAAGGGCGAGTCGATGCGCTCGATGGCCCGGCGGATCGCCGCCACCGCCTCTTCCGGCTGCGCCACATGCATGACCCCCTCGCCTAGGCTGAAGCGGGCGCCATGCGCCTCCTTGGCCCAGTGGAGAACCGGGCTCCAGGCAGCCTCCTGGGAGCGGGCCAGACGCTCGGGCTCCCCGGCCCGGTAATAGACGAGATCGGATCCGGCATAACGGACCAAGTCATGCACCACTTCGGCCTGCCGCGGCGCAACGCCGTCGATGGCGGAATTCACGATCCGGGTCACGGGCATGGTCGAGGGGTCGATCTCGCCCCCCTGCGCCTGCCATTCCTCGGCCAGGGCCTCGGCCAAGGCCCGGGAGGGCACGGCTAGAGCCTGCCTGTTGGGCGTCTTCGCGGTGCGCCCGTCGAGGGTAAGATGAAACAAGCCGTCCCGCTCCTCGATGCCGGCGTGCTTGTAGAAGCGCTTGGGCAGGGCAGGCTTCATGCCGGCCTGGGCGGCGCGCATGGGGTTCGGTTCCTCGTTCGAAGGGAACCAGTCTCGTGAGTCGGTCATGGCGGAGAAATAGGCGTTCAGGCTATTTTCTGCGAGGGACGTTCGAGAAATTCCTGCAGACTCTCCTCCAGTTCCGCGTAGGAGTTCACGATGCGGCCCGCCCCCGCCTCGACAAGGGCCGCGACGGGCTGGAAGCCCCAGGAGACGCCGACCGGCAGCACCCCGGCGGCCCGGGCCATGGCCATGTCGTAGCTCGAATCGCCCACCATCACCGTGTCGGCAGCGCCGATTCCCGCCGCGTCCATCGCCTGCAGGATCATGCCCGGATGGGGCTTGGAGGGCGCGTCCTCCGCCGTCTGGATCACGGAGAAGATCCCATGCCAGCCATGCTGATCGAGCAGATGCCTGACGCCGCGCCTGGACTTGCCCGTCGCCACGCCCAGCACCACGTCGCCGCGGCCGTGAAGCCAGCGCAGGCAGGCCTCGGCGCCGGGAAAGAGCGGGGAATCGAAAGCGGGATCCTGCCGCAGCAGGACGAAAGATTCCTTGTAGGCCGCGACGAGGCTGTCGATGGGTCCTTTCGGGCCGGCCAGAACCGTGAAGGCCTCGGCAAGCGAGAGCCCGACGATCGAAAGGGACCGCTCGCGGCTCGGCGCCTCCAGGCCGTGGGCCTCAAAGGCCGCCCGCAAACCTGCAACGATGATGTTCTGGCTGTCGACCAGCGTGCCGTCGACGTCGAAGAGAACGAGCTTCAAGAGGCAATCTCGGATCTTGCTGGCAGGGCTGGCCGGTCGCTAACCCTGCGGCTTGGCCGCGTGGCAGAACTGCGGCGTGTTGATGTTCCAGTTCCCGCACTTGTCGCAGGCCGTAGCCATCAGGCCCAAGCCGATCACGACCACGGCGTGGATCAGTCGTCTCATGTAACAATCCCCCTAGGCGCCGGCACCTTAGGGGAAAATCCTCCGTCCCGCCAGAACGGCCGCAGCCTTAACCCCAAAACTTCGCTGGGCCGCGTTGCCACCGATCATGCCACACTGTAACCTCAGACACGATCAATCGCCTGCTCCGGGTCGCACTCCCGCCATCCGGTGAGGACGAAAGCCGTTGGACATGCCGCCCAGCAACCCCGACGATCACTCGCCCGCATCCGCCCTCCCCATGGTCGGGAGCCCTGGGGTACGCCCCATGAGCCTGATCGGGTTGGAGCGCGAAAGCCGCGAGCAGCAGATCCGGTTTCGGGGGGCGCCAGAGGGACAGGCCGCCCCTGCAACCCTGCTCGAGGGCGTGCTGGAGGGCATCCCCGATGCCTTCTATGCCGTCGACGAGCACCTCCGCCTGACCCATGCGAACCGGCACGCCTGCCTGCTGTGGGGCAAGCCGCGGGAGGAGTTGATCGGACGGTCACTGGCCGATGCCCTGCCCGAGGGCGCGACGTCCGAGGCATGGATCTTCCATGAGGCGGCCTTGAGGAGCCGGGAGCCGCTGCAGGTGGAGGTCCAGTCTGCCGGGCGGTGGCTCTGGTTCACCATCCATCCCCTGGCCGGGGGCGGCCTCACCGTCTGCTGCCGCGATGTCACGCAGTCCAAGGAGGCTGAGACCGCGCTGCGCGAGAGCGAGGAACGGCTCAGGAAGGTTACGGACAGACTGCCGGTTCTCATCGCCTATGTGGATGCCGAGCACCGCTACCGGTTCAACAACAAGGCCTATGAGACATGGCTGGGCTGCTCGCCGGAGAGCATCCAGGGCGCGCACCTGCGGGATGTTCTGGGCTGGATGCGCTATGAGGCAATCAAGCCCTTCGTCCAGGCTGCTCTTGCGGGCCAGCCGGTCGGCTACGAAGCCTGGGTGGAGCTCCCGGACGGCAAGCGCTACGTCAAGACCGAGTACATCCCCGAGCGGAACGCCGACGGTGAAGTGGACGGCTTCTATGTGCTGATCTCCGACATTACGGGCTACTGGCACTCCCAGAATGCCCTGGCCCAGAGCGAGGCGCGCCTGCGCCTTGCTCTCGATGCCGGTCGCATGGCCATTTGGGAACTCGATGCGGCCAGCGACACCATCGGCGTCAACCCTGAGCTGAACCGGCTGCTCGGCATTCCGTCCGACATTTCGCTGACGTCCGAGGAGATCCGCTCGCGCTATTACCCGGGGGAGCGTGGACGCCTTCAGGAGGCTGCGGTGGGGGCCCTCGCCCGAGGTGAGCGATATGTGGAGAGCGAGCTGCAGATCGTCGGGTATGACGGCACCCCGCGGTGGCTCCTGCTGCGGGCGGAACTGCAGGACATCCGGAACGGACAGCCCATGCGGATGCTGGGCGTTGCTCTCGACATCACCGAGAGAAAGAAGAACGAGGAGCACCAGAGGCTTCTGCTCAACGAGCTGAACCACCGCGTCAAGAACACCCTCTCCACGGTCCAGTCCATCGCCAGCCAGAGCCTGAGGAACGCGGCAAGCGCCGCCGAGGCCCGCAGCGCCATCGAGGGACGGCTGCTCGCCCTGTCCCGGGCGCATGACGTGCTGACCCGGGAACATTGGGATGGCGCCTCCCTGCAGGAGGTCGTGCAGCAGGGGATCGCCCCTTTCCAGAGCCAGGGCCACGGGCGCTTCGACATACAGGGCGAGGACATGCGCCTGCCGCCCCGAGTCGCCCTGTCGGTTGCCATGGCGCTGCAGGAGCTGGGAACCAACGCGGTGAAATACGGCGCACTTTCCACCGAGGGTGGCCGAATTGCCATCCGCTGGACCCTGACTGGCACCGGGGGAGGGAAAGGCCTCGAATTGGTCTGGCAGGAAACGGGCGGGCCGCCTGTGGCCGAACCGACCCGCAAAGGCTTCGGCACCCGGCTGATCGAGCGCAGCCTGGCTCAGGAGCTGCACGGGGACGTCAGCATCGCCTTCATGCCCGCAGGGCTGATCTGCTCGATCAGGGCGACGCTTCCACTTGTAGGACAGGCGCCCCCCGCCACACCGGTCATGTAGAGGCGGAGGACGTCCGATCGCCGCGTCAGGCTGCGAGCCGCGGCTTCTGCTTCAGCACGATCCGGCGGATCTCGTCGCCTTCGACGGTTTCGTGCTCCAGGAGCGCCTCCGTCAAGGCATCCAGCGCATCCCGGTGACTCTCGATGCAAGCCTTGGCGGCCTCGTACATCTCGTCGATGATCCGGCGAATCTCCTGCTCGACCTCCCGCGGGAGGCTGTCGCCGGAGCGGGCGATTCGGACCATGCCGATGGCTGGGCTCATGCCCCATTCGGTCACCATCCTGGTGACGATGCTGGTCGCATGGGCGATGTCGCTGGCAGCGCCGGTGGTCACCTTTTTCGGACCGAAGACCACCTCCTCCGCCGCGCGTCCGCCCATGGCGACGATGAGGTCTGCCTCGAGCTTCTCCACGGGAATGCAGAACCGGTCATGCTCCGGCAGGCGCATGACGAGGCCGAGCGCCTGGCCGTGGGGAATGATGGTGGCGCTGTGCACCTTGTCGGAGGCCGGCAGCAGGCAGGCGCAGAGGGCGTGTCCCGCCTCATGGACGGCGACGAGGCGACGCTCTTCGTCCGTGATCACGAGGGAGCGGCGCTCCAGGCCCATCATGATCTTGTTGCGGGCTGCCTCCAGATGCTCGCGGGTGACCTCCTCGACGCCTTCGCGCGCCGCGAAGATCGCAGCCTCGTTCAGGAGATTGCCGAGATCGGCGCCGGAGAAGCCGGGCGTTCCCTTCGCGATGGCAGCCAGGCTCACGCCCCGGGCCAGCTTCACGTTGCGCGCGTGGACGTTGAGAATCGCCTCGCGGCCGGCGATGTCGGGCAGCCCGATATGCACTTGGCGGTCGAAGCGCCCAGGCCGCAGCAGGGCGGGGTCCAGCACGTCGACGCGGTTCGTGGCGCCGATCACGATCACGCCCTGGGTGGTGTTGAAGCCGTCCATCTCCACCAGGAGCTGGTTCAGGGTGGACTCGAACTCCCGGTCCGCGGCCGATCCCCCACCGCCGCGCTTGCGGCCGATGGCGTCGATCTCGTCGATGAAGATCAGGCACGGCGCCTTCTTGCGCGCCTGCTCGAAGAGCTTGGAGACCCGTCCCTTGGCGATGCCGATCAGGGGCGCCGAGAAGTCGCTGCCTGAAACCGCCATGAAGGAGACTCCCGCCTCACCGGCCAGCGCCTTGGCGATCAGGGTCTTGCCGGTCCCGGGCGGCCCGACCATCAGCAGGCCGCGCGGAATGCGGGCGCCTACCTTCGTGAACGCCTCGGAATCCTTGAGGAAGGCGATCACCTCCTGCAGCTCGGCCTTCGCCTCCTCCTGCCCGGCCACGTCATCGAAGCGGTTGGTGATGCCGCGGACCACCTTGGGCCAGCGGGAGGTGGGCTTGAAGTCGGTCTGGATGGCCAGCATGAAGAGAACGGCTCCGACCAGCACCAGCGGCACGAGGATGCTCGCCATCTGGGCCGGATCGAAGCCCGGCTTCCTGAAATCGACCTCGGCGCCCGATGCGGTGATCCGCTCGATATAGTCGGCGCTCACGAGGCCGCTCGGCATGCGGACGAAGACGTGCCTGTCGGCCATGGTCACCGTGAGCCCGCCACTCTCGATCAGCACCCTCTGGACCTTCTTGCCGGCGAGCTCCCGCGTAAAGTCGGAATAGCTGATCTCGGCCACCGGCTCCGCCAGCAGGCGGGGCGCCATGAACACGGCGCCGGCAATGATCAGGACGAGAATGGCGGCGAAGGCAGCGACGCCCTTCCTGGCGAGCAGCTGTCTTGCTTTTTCGAGAACGTTGGTCACCGGCAGCGCCCCCAAAGCGCAATTTAAGTTCTTAGCGGAGGCGCTGTTTAGTCTATTTTGCCGCAGACCACAGTACGGCGAATGGGCACACCCAACGAATGGAGGGGGACGGCGGCTCAGTTCAGGAGGTCGCTGTACTCCTTATGGCGCCGGATCCAGGCCCAGGCATAGCCGCACAGGGGCGTGATCTTCCGCCCCTCGGAGCGGGCGATCTCGACAATGCCCTGCATCAGCTCGCTGGCCGCTCCAGTGCCGCGCAAGGGAATGGCAGCTTCCACATGGCGGATGACAAGATCGGACCCGCGCCGTTCATAGGCGGCGAAGGCTATCTGCCCGTTCCGCTCCAGCTCGAATCGACGGCGCTCCACATTGTCCCGAACCGTACTGCCCATGCCTCAACCCACCTGACAGACAATCCTTGAAACCAACGTGATCCGTGCAGCGGCGTTCCGCAAGCGGCCAAGCTCGGCCAGGAACCAGGTCGATCAAGGCAGGTTTGAGTCTGGGTTAGGGAAAGGGAGATGCCCTCGATGCCGACCGTGTCCCTGGATTGCGACGGCGTTCTGGCCGATTTCGACAAGGGCGCCGCCCGGATCTTCGGCATGGCCCCGGCCGAGTACGAGCGCCGGTTCGGCCTCAAGCGGTTCTGGTCGGAACTCGCTGCCGCCCCGGACTTCTTCAACACCCTGGAACCCCTCCCTGACGCCATGGAGCTGTTCGAGGCCGTTCGGCATCTCAGCCCGGTCATCCTCACAGGCCTTCCCCGCGGAAACTGGGCGGAGCCCCAGAAGCGGCGTTGGGCCGAGCGGCACTTTCCCGGCACGGAGGTCATCACCACCACCGCCGCCCTGAAGCGCGAGCATTGCCGCCCTGGCGACGGCCCTAGTCGATGATCGAGACAAGTACCGTCATCTCTGGGAAGGCGCCGGCGGCGTCTTCATCCACCACCGGAGCGCAGCCGCCTCGATCAGGCGGCTGCGGGAGCACGGGTTCATCTGACCGGAGCCCGGTCAGCCGGCGGCCATCTTCCGTTCCAGGCCGGCCTTCACCGTGGGCCACTCGTCCCGGACGATGCTGTAGACCGCCGTGTCGCGGATATGCCCGTCGGGCATGATCATGTGCTGGCGCAGGATGCCGTCGAGCTTGGCCCCCAGCCGCTCGATGGCGGCGCGGGACTGATCGTTGAGGCGATGGGTTCGCAGTTCCACCGCGTTGCAGCCCAATGTCTCGAAGGCATGGCGGAGCATGAGGAACTTGGCGTGGGTGTTGACGAAGCTCCGCTGCCAGGACTTCGCGATCCAGGTAGTGCCGATCTCGACCCTATGATTGGCGGCGTCGATGTTCATGTAGCGGGTCGACCCGACCACCCGGTTGCCTTCGTTCACCACGGTGGCGAAGGGCAATGCGAGGCCTGTCGCCTGCAATTCCAGGGCCTTCTGCACATAGGCCTCGAAGCCCTCCGGCCGGGGCACGGTCGTGGTCTTCTTCTCCCAGAGCTCGCCGTCGCTGGCGGCCTCCCCAAGAGCCGGAACGTCGGCGAGGGTCAAGGGGCGCAGGGTCAGGCGGTCCGTTGCGAGGGTCACGGGCTCGATGTGCAGCATGGTAAGGGTGCCTTTTCCGATCTGCCGCTTTGTCCCCGATTCAGGACGAGCCTGCAACGGCCAAGGCATATCGGGAAGCTCACCGCTTCCTGATCGCACAAATTCTTCAGTGCAGCGCCGTCAGCCGAGCAGGTACACCAGGCCCGGCAGACCTAACGCCAGGGCGACCAAGGCCCAGGCGCTCAGCGCCGATCGCCAGATGACGTCGCCGGTTGCATTGCGCAGCCTCTTCGCACAGGTCGCAGCCTCCATCGTACTTCCGCTGAGGCACGAGCACAGGGCATAGTGAGCCTGCCCGTCGGACAGTGCGAAATAGCGCATGGCATCGCCGAGCCGGTCGCTTTCGAGACCGTCCGCGCGGAGGATCGGGTCCTCGTAGGCGACGCTCAGAGGCGAGTTGTCCTCGCGGATCCGGGCGCGCTCCGCCGGCGGCTTGTACTCGATCTCGCCGAGGGTGTTCAGGCAGCGCGTCGGATCGCGTTCCAGCAGGTCGATCCATCGCTCGAGGCGCTGCTGACGGGACAGGGGTCGCGGCTGGACATCCGCGACGCTGCGGAGCTGATCAAGATGCTTGTGTTCCATCGATCTCCTCCATGCGATCGCTCAGACAGCCTGTTGGCTGGGTGAGCGATCCGATGCTGCTCCCGCGGCGCGGCGAAAGTGCGACCGGAGCGAAGGAGATCGCAAAAGCTAATCCTCGGGCGCTTCGACGATGGGGTCGTAGCGGCCGGTGTCGAAGCCGAGCAGGTTGAAGCTCTGCTGCATGTGGGGCGGCAGGGGCGCCGTCACGTCGATGGGCTTGCCTGTCCGCGGATGGGCAATGACGATGCGGCGCGCCAGGAGGTGCAGCTTGTTCTGAATGCCGCCGGGCAGCTCCCAGTTCTCGATGTCGAAATACTTGGGATCGCCGACGATCGGATGGCCGATATGGGCGGTGTGGGCGCGCAGCTGGTGCGTGCGCCCCGTAACCGGCTTCAGGGACAGCCAGGCGAGCTTCTGCGCCGCCGTGTCGACCACGGCATAATAGGTCAGCGCGTGGCTTGCGCCCTCGTCGCCATGGCGGGCCACCTTCATGCGCGCATCGCCCTCCTCGCCGTCCTTCGCGAGATAGGTCGACACCCGGCCCTGACGCACACGCGGCACGCCTGCAACCAGCGCCCAATAGATCTTGCGCGTGGTGCGGGAGCGGAAGGATTTTGCCATGGTGGAGGCGGCAAACCGCGTCTTCGCGATGACGAGGCAGCCGGCCGTGTCCTTGTCGAGACGGTGCACCAGCCGCGGCTTCTGCCCATCCTCGCCGGTGAGGGTTTCGAGCATGCCGTCCACATGCCGCTTGGTGCCCGAACCGCCCTGAACGGCCAGCCCCATGGGCTTGTTGATGATGAGGACGTCCTTGTCCTCGTAGAGGGTGATCGACTTCAGGAAGTCGCGGTCGTCCTGGTCCTTGGCGGCGCTGCGGGAGACCGGACGCGGCTGGTCGAGCTTGAGCGGCGGGATGCGGACCTTCTGGCCGGCCGCGAGCCGGTCGCTCGGCTGCGCCCGCTTGCCGTCGACGCGCAATTCGCCCTTACGCACGATGCGCTGGATATGGGTGAAGGCCAGTTGCGGGAAGCGCGCAACGAGGAAACGGTCGACACGCATGTCCGCCTCGTCGGGCTCCACCACGAGGGTCTGCACGCCCGTGGCCAGCACCTCCTGGGCCTCGGCCCTGGCCTGAGCGCGGGTGGGCTGGCGCGGAGCCTCCGGGGCCGGCCGGGAGCGTGCAGGCTTCTCGCGCATGATCTTGGGAGCTTGGGCCTTGGCGACCGCCTTCGGAGCACGCGCCTTTGCCGGAGCCGCCTTGCGCGCGGGCTTGTCATCGCGCGACCGAAAGCCCTGCCGGGTGCCCGAGCGCCCGTTGCGGGCTCCATTCTGTCCTGAACCGCTTTTTCTCATGGTGTGTGGGTACCAGAGCGCCACGCGGGCGGCAATCGAGGTTTAGGCGGCCAGTGCCCGAACCGCCGCAAGGCCGCCCAGCAGCCCTGCGATGGAGAGAAGCACGGAGGCCGCCACATACATCCCCGCAAGGCCCGTCTGCCCCCGCTCCCACAGCACCACCGCGTCGAGGGAGAACGCCGAGAAGGTGGTGAAGCCGCCCAGGATCCCGGTGGTCAGGAAGAGCCGGAGAGGCTCGCTCCACCCCTCTCCGGCCTTGAGGGCGAGCCATGCGGCCATGGCTCCCATCGCGAAGGAGCCGACAACGTTCACCGCAAGTGTGCCCCAGGGAAAGGACGTGCCGCATACACGAGCGCAGCCGATAGTCACGCCGTGGCGCAGGGCTCCGCCAAGGCCGGCGCCGAGAAAGACGAGGAGGTAGGAAGTCATGCCTCCAGGCTAACAGCCTGCCTTTTGCTTGAACACGGCCAAATCACGCTCGATGTTCTCCATGCCCTCCCCCCTCACCTGAGCGGCGAGCCGGCAGGCCTCATCCCGGCTTCCCGTTTGGAGGGTGGCCCAGGCGAGATTCATCCGCGGCACGGCCCAATCCGGGGTGTCCTTCACTGCCTGCTCAAGCAAGGGCTTCGCCTCCACCGGGCGGCCTGCGATCAGCAGCATGCGGCCGTGATCGGCGCGCAGGGGCAAGGCCGGCGACTTCATGCGTGCCGCCAGCCGGAAGAGCTCGTCGGCATAGGCGAAGTCGTTGAAGCGGGTGGCCACTACGAGCGCGAAGCCGTGATAGATGCCGCTCTGCTGCGGGTCGAGCAAATACGCCTGGTTGAAGCGCTTGGCAGCGGTGGCAACGTCGTTCTGAGCCAGGAAGGCACGCATGCCGGTCTCGATGGTCATGCCGGCCGCCCTCCCCCGATCGGGAACCCGCTCCAGGACCGCAGCAACGAACTTCTGGTCGGATGCTTTCTGGGCTTCGCTCTTTTCGACGAAATTGTAGAATGGAGCTTCGTTGTCCGGCACCCGATAGGTTTTCCGGGTCACGCTGACGCCCGGAGCGACTTCGGCCTTCGGCGTCTGGGCCATCGCAAGCGAGGCCGTCACCAGAAATGCAAGCACGAGCGCGAGAACAGTTTTCATAAGCTCCTCCTCTAAGGTGAGCTTACCCGAACCGATGCCCGTTCCAACGTTACATCAACCAGACCTCTCCCGCCGCAGCTTCTCCCACCAGTCCAGACGCTTGCGGACCTCCCGCTCGAAGCCCCGGTCCACCGGCTCATAGAAGGTTTGCCGCCCGAGCTTCTCGGGCCAGTAGTCCTGCCCCGAGAAGGCATCCGGCTCATCGTGGTCGTAGCGGTAGTTCTCGCCGTAGCCGATCTTCTTCATGAGCTTGGTGGGCGCATTCAGAATGGTCCTCGGCGGCATGAGGGAGCCGTTCTCCTTCGCCACCCGCATGGCGGACTTGTAGGCCGTGTAGAGGGCATTCGACTTGGGCGCGGTGGCGAGATAGACCGCCGCCTGCGCCAGAGCGAGTTCGCCTTCGGGCGAACCGAGAAAGTCGAAGGCGTCCTTGGCCGCATTGGCGATCACGAGGGCCTGAGGGTCGGCCATGCCGATGTCTTCGACCGCCGCCCGCACCAGCCGGCGGGCAATGAAGAGCCGGTCCTCGCCGGCATCGAGCATGCGCGCGAGATAGTAGAGTGCCGCATCCGGGTCGGAGCCGCGGATGGTCTTGTGCAGGGCGGAGATGAGGTTGTAGTGCCCCTCCTGCCCTTTGTCGTAGATGGGCGCGCGGCGCTGGATGATCTCCTGCAGCTGCTCCGCATCGAAGACCTCGCCGGGCTTGGCCGAGCGCCAGACCTCCTCGGCGAGCGTCAGCACCGCCCGCCCGTCCCCGTCGGCCATGCGGACCAGCGACGCCCTCGCCTCCTCGTCGAGCGGCAGGCCCTTGCCTGCGATCTCCTCCGCCCGCTTCAGGATCCTCTCGATCGCTTCCTCTTCGAGCGACTTGAACAGGAGCACGCGGGCGCGGGAGAGAAGCGCCGCATTCAGCTCGAAGGACGGGTTTTCGGTGGTGGCGCCGACCAAAGTGATCGTGCCGTCCTCCATGACGGGGAGAAAAGCGTCGAGCTGGGCCCGGTTGAACCGGTGGATCTCGTCGACGAAGAGCAGCGTGCCCTTGCCTAGGGACCGGCGCTGCCGGGCAGACTCGAAGACCTTCTTGAGATCGGCCACGCCGGAAAAGATGGCGGAGATCTGCTCGAAATGCAGGTCCGTCTCATGGGCGAGCAGACGGGCGACCGTGGTCTTGCCGGTGCCGGGCGGTCCCCAGAAGATCAGCGAGCCCAGGGACTTGGAGGCGATGAGCCGGGTGAGGATCCCGTCCGGTCCCACGAGGTGATCCTGGCCGACCACCTCGGAGAGCGTGGTCGGCCGCATCCGGTCCGCCAGGGGACGGGGCGCGTTCTGGTCGAGACCGGCGGAAGAAAACAGATCGCTCATGATGGACAGGACTCAAATCGAACCTGCCATCCATAGCCGATCTGCGGACTGGCGTCGCGCCTAACGGCCCAGCACAGTCGTGAAGACCCGCCCGCCGCGATTGACCGTGATCTCCCAATAACCCCCATTCCGGTTGATCAACCGGTCCGCATCCTTGGTGTTCGCCAGGCGCTCGCCGTTGATGGCGACGATCTGGTCCCCCTTCTCGAACCCGACGCTGGCAGCGACGCTGCGCTCCTCGAGATCCGCGATCACCACGCCGTCATCCGCAATGTCGATTTGCAGCTCGTCGGCAACCGCCGGCGACATGTTGACGAGGGTCGCGCCCGCGAACGGCGTCCGGCCCCGGCTGCGCACCGGATCCCGCGGCGGGTCCTCCGGCGGGGGCATGAGCCTGACCTGGATGTTCATCTGCTTGCCGCCCCGCAGGACGGTCAGGGGCGTCTGTCCCTGGGTACCCTTCAGGGTGAAGCGGTAGCCGAAGGAATCCGGGTTATCCACCGGCTGCCCGTCCACGGCCAGGATGGCATCCCCGCGCTTCAGACCGGCCTGGGCGGCTGGCCCCTTGTCGTAGACCGCCGTCACCAGCACGCCCGTCGGGCGCTCCAGCCCGAGCCCGGAGGCGATGTCGCCGTCGACCTGCTGCAGGCGGGCGCCGAGCCAGGGGCGCACGACATTCTTCGCCCCGCCCCTGGCGGAGTTGAGCACGACCCGGACCATGCTGGAGGGCACGGCGAAGCCGATGCCGATGCTTCCGCCGGAGCGGGAATAGATCGCCGTGTTGATGCCCACCACCCGGCCGTTCATGTCGATCAGGGCGCCGCCCGAGTTGCCTGGGTTGATGGCAGCATCCGTCTGGATGAAGAACTGGTAATCCGAGATGCCCACCTGGGTGCGCGCCAGAGCCGAGACGATGCCCTGGGTCACGGTCTGCCCGACACCGAAGGGGTTGCCGATCGCGAGCACGATGTCACCGACCTGCAGGGCCTCAGAGTCGCCGAGCTCGACCGCCTGGAGGTTGGCGGCGTCCTTCAGCTTGAGTACGGCAATGTCGGTGCGGGGGTCGCGCAGCACGATATCCGCCTCGAACTCCCGCCGGTCGGTGAGGGCCACCTTCACCTCGTTCATGTTCTCGATCACATGGTTGTTGGTGATCACGAGGCCCGACGGATCGACGATGACGCCCGAGCCGAGGGAGCTTTGCGACCTTCCCCGGGGAATGCCGGGTGCGCTGTCCCCGAAGAAGCGGCGGAAGTATTCCTCAATGGCGGCGTTCTGCCGACGCTCGCTGCGCTTCGCATAGACGTTCACGACGGCATTCGCGGTCTGCCGGACGATGGGGGCGAAGGAGAGCTGAACCTGCGCCTTGCTCTCGGGCACGACCCGCTGCGTCTGGGCCTGTGCCCCTGCGTACCCGAGAGCCAGGGCAATGGCGGCAATGGACAGGCGAAACGGCAACATGCGCATGGCCACGATTCCTTCGTTCAACGGCGAACTCGATAATCGGCGCGGCCTGGCAAGCCAAGCCTCCATCTCAATATGGACCCGGCCCGCACAAAAGAAAAAGGGCGGCCCGAGGACCGCCCTTCGAATGCTGTGCCTTGGCCCGCCTTACTCGGCGGCCTCGACGAGCTCGTCCTTCATGGTCGGGCCCGAATCCTGGCCGCGCGCATCCACGTCGCGGTCCACGAACTCGATCACGGCCATCGGAGCGTTGTCGCCGTAACGGAAGCCGGCTTTCAGGACGCGGGTGTAGCCACCGTTGCGGTCCTGATAGCGCTTGCCGAGGACGTCGAACAGCTTCTTGACCATCGTTTCGTCGCGCAGCTTGGACATGGCGACACGGCGGGCATGCAGGTCGCCGCGCTTGCCGAGCGTGATCAGCTTCTCGACCACCGGACGCAGGTCCTTGGCCTTCGGCAGGGTGGTGACGATCTGCTCGTGCTTGATGAGCGCAGCCGCCATGTTCGCGAACATGGCCTTGCGGTGTTCGGCCGTGCGGTTGAACCGACGACCACGGAATCCGTGACGCATTGGCTTTCTCCTTGATCTTCCGGCCGCCGTGCCAAGGGACGGACCGTCTCTCTTCTGTGCCCCTGTTGATGGCGGGACGGTTAGGGGAGCCGCAAGTCCTTACCCGCGGCTCCGGCAAACTCAGTAGTGCTCCTCGAAGCGCTTGGCGAGGTCTTCGATGTTCTCCGGCGGCCAGCCCGGCACGTCCATGCCGAGGTGCAGGCCCATGCCGGCCAGAACTTCCTTGATCTCGTTGAGCGACTTGCGGCCGAAGTTCGGAGTGCGCAGCATCTCCGCCTCGGTCTTCTGGATGAGGTCTCCGATATAGACGATGTTGTCGTTCTTCAGGCAGTTCGCCGAACGGACCGACAGCTCGAGCTCGTCCACCTTCTTGAGGAGCGCCGGGTTGAACGGCAGCTGCGGCGCAGCGGCGGCAGCCTCTTCCTTGCGGGGCTCCTCGAAGTTGACGAACACCTGGAGCTGGTCCTGCAGGATGCGGGCGGCATAGGCCACGGCATCCTCAGGCGTCACGGCGCCGTTGGTCTCGACCGTCATGATCAGCTTGTCGTAGTCGAGAATCTGGCCCTCGCGGGTGTTCTCGATACGGTAGGAGACCTTCTTCACCGGGCTGTAGAGCGAGTCGACCGGGATGAGCCCGATGGGGGCGTCCTCGGTGCGGTTGCGCTCGGCGGGGACGTAGCCCTTGCCGGTGTCGACCGTGAACTCCATGCGGATCTCGGCGCCCTCGTCGAGGGTGCAGAGCACCAGATCGGGGTTCAGGATCTGCACGTCGCCAATCGTGTTGATATCGCCGGCGGTCACGACGCCCGGGCCGGTCTTGCGGAGCGTCATGCGCTTCGCACCCTCGCTCTGCATCTTGATGGCCACGGCCTTCACGTTGAGGACGATGTCGGTCACATCCTCGCGGACGCCGGGGATGGAGGAGAACTCGTGCAGCACACCGTCGATATGGATCGCGGTGACGGCGGCGCCCTGGAGCGACGACAGCAGGACACGGCGCAGGGAGTTGCCGAGCGTCGTGCCGAAGCCACGCTCGAGCGGCTCGGCCACGATCGTCGCAATGCGCTTCGGATCGTCGCCGGGAGAGATCTCAAGCTTGTTCGGCTTAATCAGCTCTTGCCAGTTCTTTTGGATCACAACCACACCTCATGAGGTACGGCTTGAAGGGAGGCTTCGGGCCAACCCTTTAAACCGGAACGCGCGTGGGCTTTGAACCCACGCGCCGGAGAACCTTAGACGCGGCGACGCTTGCGCGGGCGGCAGCCGTTGTGCGGGATCGGCGTCACGTCACGGATCGAGGTGACCGTGAAGCCGGCCGACTGCAGGGCGCGCAGGGCGGACTCGCGGCCGGAGCCGGGGCCGGACACCTCGACCTCGAGGGTGCGCATGCCGTGCTCGGCAGCCTTGCGGGCGGCGTCCTCGGCGGCGATCTGAGCCGCATAGGGGGTCGACTTGCGCGAGCCCTTGAAACCCATCGCGCCGGCGGAGGACCACGAAATCGTGTTGCCCTGGGCGTCGGTGATGGTGATCATCGTGTTGTTGAACGAGGCGTTCACATGCGCCACGCCGGAGACGATGTTCTTGCGTTCGCGGCGGCGGACGCGGGTAGCTTCTTTAGCCATTCCAAAGATCCTTCAAGCGCGCCCGTCATGCCAGGCGCTCGGGAGAAAGGGCCGCCCGCCAGGGGCGGCCGTGAAACCTTACTTCTTCTTGCCGGCGATCGGCTTCGCCTTGCCCTTGCGGGTGCGGGCGTTGGTGTGGGTGCGCTGGCCGCGAACGGGCAGGCTGCGACGGTGGCGCAGACCACGATAGGCGCCGAGATCCATCAGGCGCTTGATGTTCATGGACACTTCGCGGCGCAGATCGCCTTCCACGATGTAGTCGCGGTCGATCGTTTCGCGGATGGCCAGAACTTCGGCGTCGGTCAGCTGGTTCACGCGGCGCTCGGCCGGGATGTTGACCTTCTCGATGATCTCCTGGGCCTTCTTGGGCCCGATGCCGTGGATATACTGAAGCGCGATCACAACGCGCTTTGCGGTCGGGATGTTGACGCCTGCAATACGGGCCATCGTCCGTCTCCATGTGAGAAGCGAATGCTTCGGGTTATGGTTATCGCGCGTCCGGTGGAGGCCGGCCCCTGCGCGGGTTCATGCAAAAACGCAACAATCCAGAGAGGCCTTCTGGTGAGACCCTCCGGGATTGCAGGTTCTTGTGCAAGTGCTTGCGGTTATCGGATATTAACCCGTCCGTCAAGCCCTCACAGTCAGCGGCCGAGGATTTCCTTGACCGCCTGGGTGACCTCGTCGATCGGCTTCATGCCGTCGACGGTCTTCAGCATGCCGGTGCGCTCGTAATAGGCCGAAAGCGGAGCCGTCTGGCTCCGATAGGCTTCGAGCCGTGTCTTGAACACATCCGGGTTGTCGTCCTTGCGCACGGGCTCACCGCGGGCTTCCGTTTCCTTGGCACGTTTGACGATCCGGTCGACCAGTTCGCCCTCGTTGACCTTGAACTCGATGACGGCGTCGAGCTTCAGGCCCTTGGCAGCCAGCATGGCGTCGAAGGCTTCGGCCTGCGCCACCGTCCTGGGAAAGCCGTCGAGAATGAAGCCGCCCTTGGCGTCCTGCTCCTCGATTCGGTCCGCAATGATGCCGACTACGATGTCGTCAGAGACCAGTTCCCCCCGGTCCATGACCGCCTTGGCCTTGAGGCCGACCGGCGTGCCGGCTGCCACGGCCGCCCGGAGCATGTCGCCGGTCGAGAGTTGGGGAATCCCCAGCCGCTCGACCAGACGCACGGCCTGAGTGCCTTTTCCGGCCCCCGGCGGCCCCAGCAGGATGATCCTCATCGACGCCCCCCTGACTTCGTCGAGAATGCTCGCCTTCAGGCGAGGTGCTTCAATCTTAGCGTCTGCGCGCGCCTTTGAGCTTCGCCTTCTTGACGAGGCCCTCGTACTGGTGAGCCAGCAGATGGCCGTGCACCTGCGCAACCGTGTCCATGGTAACAGACACCACGATCAGAAGCGAAGTGCCGCCAAAGTAGAATGGCAAGGCTGCGTAGGACACCAGCAGTTCGGGAATCAGGCAGATGATCACCAGGTAAATGGCACCGAGCACCGTGATGCGGGTGAGGACCTGGTCGATGAAATCGGCCGTCCGCTCGCCCGGACGGATACCCGGGATGAAGCCGCCCTGCTTCTTCAGATTGTCCGCCGTCTCCGTCGGATTGAACACGATGGCCGTGTAGAAGAAGGCGAAGAACACGATCAGCGCCGCGTACAGGAACATATAGGCGGGGCGGCCGTGGCCCAGATAGGCCGTCAGCGTGGCGACGAAGCCGGTCCCGTCCGGGTTGCTCTGGAAGCTGGCGATGGTGGCCGGCAAGAGCAGCAGCGACGAGGCGAAGATCGGCGGGATCACGCCAGAGGTGTTGAGCTTGAGCGGCAGGAACGAGGTCTGACCCTCATAGACCCGGTTTCCGACCTGCCGCTTCGGATAGTTGATGAGCAAGCGCCGCTGGGCACGCTCCATGAACACCACGAAGTAGATAATCGCGATCGCCATGACGATCACGCCGAGGATCAGCCCGGTCGAGATGGCGCCCTGGCGGCCGAGCTCGAGGGTTCCGGCGATGGCGCTCGGCAGGTTCGCCACGATGCCGGCGAAGATGATGAGCGAGGTGCCGTTGCCGATGCCCCGCGAGGTGATCTGCTCGCCAAGCCACATGAGGAACATGGTGCCGCCGGTCAGCGTGATCACCGTCGAGATCAGGAAGAAGGGCCCGGGCGCCTGGACGATGCTGCCGGAACTCTGCAGGCCGACCGCGATGCCCCAGGACTGGAAGATCGCCAGGAGCACGGTGAGGTAGCGGGTGTACTGGTTCAGGATCTTGCGTCCCGCCTCCCCTTCCTTCTTGAGCGCCTCGAGCGAGGGCAGGACGGAGGTGAGAAGCTGGATGATGATCGAGGCCGAGATGTACGGCATGATGTTCAGGGCGAAGATCGCCATGCGCTCCACGGCGCCGCCCGAGAACATGTTGAAAAGGCCGAGCACGCCGCCGCTGGCGTTCTGGAAGCTTTGCCGCAGCGCCTCCGGATCGATGCCGGGCAACGGGATGTAGGTGCCGAGACGATAGACGATGAGGGCGCCCAGGGTGAACCAGATGCGCTTCTTCAGCTCATCGGCCTTGGCGATGGCGCCGAAGTTGATATTTGCCGCAAGTTGCTCGGCTGCTGAGGCCATAGTGTTGTCCCCGAAATACCTGATACGTGACGGTCATCACGCAAACGGCGGCCACGCGATCAGACGCGGGCCGCCGCTTGGATCTTAGTCAATGTGGGCGCGGGCTCACGCCTGCGCAACGGCACCCAGCAGGGTGACCGAGCCACCAGCCTTCTCGATCGCTTCGACGGCCGACTTGGACGCGCCCGCAACCTGGAAGGAAAGCTTAGCCTTGAGCTCGCCGACGCCGAGGATCTTCACGCCGTCGCGCGGCTTGGAGACCACACCGGCAGCCACCAGCGTCTCGACCGTGACCGGAGCCGCGATGTCGAGCTTGCCGGCATCGACGGCCTGCTGGATGCGGCCGACATTCACCTCGTTGAGCTCGATCGCGTTCGGCTTGTTGAAGCCGCGCTTCGGCAGGCGACGGTGAAGCGGCATCTGACCGCCCTCGAAGCCCTTGATCGACACGCCGGTTCGGGCCTTCTGACCCTTCACGCCGCGTCCGCCGGTCTTGCCCTTGCCGGAGCCGATACCGCGACCCACGCGCATGCGGTTCTTGGTGGAACCCGGGTTGTCACGAATTTCGTTGAGTTTCATGACGCTCTCCTCACTGCCCGTCGACAACGCGCACGAGGTGCTTGACCTTTTCGATCATGCCGCGAACAGCCGGCGTGTCTTCCAAGGTCGAGGTGCGGTGAAGCTTGTTGAGCCTAAGCCCGATCAGCGTCTGGCGCTGCTTGGCCTCGCGGCGGATCGGCGAGCCGATCTGCTCAACGGTGATGGTCTTGCCGGAAGCGGCAGGATTCTTTGCCATTGTCAAAGCCTCCCTTACGCTTCAGCGCCAGCGGCTTCGCTGGCGTCAGCGTCACGGCGACGAGCCTGCAGCGTCGAGACCTTCAGGCCACGGCGAGCGGCGACCGAACGCGGGCTGTCTTCGTTCTTGAGCGCATCGAAGGTCGCGCGGACGAGGTTGTAGGGGTTCGACGAGCCGAGAGACTTGGCGACGACGTCCTGCATGCCCACCACCTCGAAGACGGCGCGCATCGGGCCGCCGGCGATGATGCCGGTACCCTGGGGAGCGGCACGGAGCACGACCTTGCCGGCGCCGTGACGGCCGTTCACGTCGTGATGCAGGGTGCGGCCCTCGCGCAGCGCAACGCGGATCATGGAGCGCTTGGCAGCGTCCGTGGCCTTGCGGATGGCTTCCGGCACCTCGCGGGCCTTGCCGTGGCCGAAGCCGACTCGGCCCTTCTGATCGCCGACGACGACAAGAGCAGCGAAGCCGAAGCGCCGGCCGCCCTTCACCACCTTGGCGACGCGGTTGATGTGGACCAGGCGGTCCACGAATTCGCTGTCGCGCTCTTCGCGATCAGCACGTTCTCTGGGTTCTCTAGCCATGAGACCTCTCACTTGCGCGGGCGGCGGGCCCGCTCGCTAAGGGTTTTTCGGATTATACCCGCCGTTAGAAATCCAGACCGCCTTCACGGGCAGCGTCGGCGAGAGCCTTGACGCGGCCGTGATAGAGGTAGCCCGAGCGGTCGAAGACGACCTGCTTCACGCCGGCAGCAACCGCGCGCTCAGCCACGAGCTTGCCCACTTCCTTCGCCGCATCGACGGTGGCGCCGGTCTTGAGCTTGCCCTTGAGATCCTTCTCGAGCGTCGAGGCGGCAGCCAGGGTATGGCCGCGCACGTCGTCGATGACCTGGGCGTAGATCTGCTTGGACGAACGGAAGACCGACAAACGCGGACGGCCATTCGCTGCCTTCTTGATCGCACGGCGCACACGAGCCTTGCGGCGATCTTCGGCGCCTTTCTTCTCAGCCATGATACGTCGTCCTTACTTCTTCTTGCCTTCCTTGCGGAAGATGAATTCGTCGGAGTACTTGACGCCCTTGCCCTTGTAGGGCTCCGGACCGCGATATTCGCGGATCTCGGCGGCGGTCTGTCCGACGACCTGCTTGTCGATGCCGGCAACGACGACCTCGGTCGGCTTCGGCGTCGTGATCGTCACGCCGGCCGGGATCGCGTAGTCGATGTCGTGGCTGTAGCCCAGCGACAGCTTCAGCACCTTGCCGGCAACGGCGGCCTTGTAGCCGACGCCGTTGATCTCAAGGCGCTTCTCGAAGCCCTTGGACACGCCTTCGATCAGGTTCGCCACCTGAGCGCGGGACATGCCCCACTTCGCACGGGCCGTCTTGGAGTCGTCGCGCGGGGTAACCGACACGGCGCCATTCTCAAGAGCAACCGACACTTCTTCGGGAACGAGGAACGAGAGTTCGCCCTTCGAGCCCTTTACCTTCACCATTTGACCGTCAACGGTAGCCGTCACTCCGGACGGAACCGCAACGGGCTTCTTGCCTACTCGGGACATTTTCGAATCTCCGTGGTTCTGTGCGGGTGCCGAGGCCTTAGAAGACCTTGCAGAGCACTTCGCCGCCCACGTTCTTCTCCCGGGCCTCGTGATCGGCCATCACGCCCTGCGGCGTCGAGAGAATGGTGATGCCGAGACCGTCGGCCACGCGAGGCATGGTATCGACGGAGGCATACACGCGGCGGCCCGGCTTGGAGACGCGCTCGATGGAGCGGATCACCGGCTGGCCGTCATAGTACTTCAGCTCGATCGAGAACTCAGTGCGGCCGTTCCCGAACTCGGTCTGCGAGAAATCGCGGATGTAGCCCTCGTTCTTGAGCACCTCGAGAACGCGGGCGCGGAGCTTCGAGCCGGGAGTGGTGACCGTGCCGCGACGGCGCATCTGCGCGTTGCGGATACGGGTGAGCATATCGCCCAACGGATCGTTGATCATCGAATGCCCTCCCCTTACCAGCTGGACTTCACCAGGCCCGGGATCAGGCCTTTGTTGCCGAGCTCGCGCAGAGCGATGCGCGACATGCCGAGCTTGCGGTAGTAGGCGCGCGGACGGCCCGTGATCTCGCAGCGGTTGCGGATGCGGGTGGGGCTCGCGTTGCGCGGCAGCTCAGCCAGCTTGAGGCGCGCAGCGAAGCGCTCCTCCATGGACTTCGACTCGTCGTTCGCAATCGCCAGGAGGCGCTCGCGGCGGCCGGCAAACTTCTTCACCAGCTCACGACGGTGCTTGTTCTTCTCAATAGCGCTTTTCTTAGCCATGCTTTTATCTCCAGTGTCCGCGTCTGAGGACAGCGATCCTCACTGCCGGAACGGGAAGTTGAAGTGACGCAGCAGGGCGCGGGCTTCCTCGTCAGTCTTCGCCGTAGTGGTGATGATGACGTCCATGCCCCAGACCTGCTCGACCCGGTCGTAGTTGATCTCAGGGAACACCAGGTGCTCCTTGATACCCATAGCGTAGTTGCCGCGGCCGTCGAACGACTTGGGGTTCAGGCCACGGAAGTCGCGGACGCGCGGGAGCGCGATGGTCACGAGGCGGTCAAGGAACTCGTACATGCGAGCCTTGCGCAGCGTCACCTTGGCACCGATCGGCATGCCCTCACGCACCTTGAACTGCGAGATCGCCTTGCGGGCCCGCGTGATCACCGGCTTCTGGCCGGCGATGAGGGCGAGGTCGGCAGCCGCCACCGAAGCCTTCTTCGAGTCGGCGGTCGACTCGCCAACGCCCATGTTGAGGACGATCTTCTCGATCGACGGCACTTCCATGGGGTTCTTGTAGCCGAATTCTTCAATGAGCTTCGGACGCACCACTTCCTCGTAGTGCTTCTTCAGCCGCGGCGTGTAGCCGTCCACCTGAGCCTTAGCCATCGATCAGGTCTCCCGAACGCTTGGCGAAACGAACCTTGCGGCCGTCTTCGAGAATTTTGAAACCAACCCGGGTCGGCTTGCCGTCCTTCGGGTCCGCATAGGCCAGGTTCGACAGATGGATCGGCGCCTCCTTGGAGATGATGCCGCCTTCCGAGCTTGCCGTCTGGCGCTGGTGGCGCTTCACGATGTTCACGCCGCGGACGACCGCGCGCTCTTCCTTCGGAAGCACCTGCACGACTTCACCGGTCTTGCCCTTGTCGCGACCGGTCAGGACGACGACCTTGTCGCCCTTCTTGATCTTCGCGGCCATTAGAGCACCTCCGGCGCAAGCGAAATGATCTTCATGTGGTTCTTGGCGCGCAGCTCACGGGGAACGGGGCCGAAGATACGGGTGCCGACCGGCTCCTTCTGATTGTTGATCAGAACGGCGGCATTGCGGTCGAACCGGATGACCGAACCGTCGGGACGGCGGATGTCCTTGGCGGTGCGCACAACGACCGCCTTCATGACGTCGCCCTTCTTCACGCGACCGCGCGGGATAGCTTCTTTCACGGATACGACGATGATATCGCCCACGGAAGCGTACTTACGCTTCGAACCGCCGAGAACCTTGATGCACATCACACGACGGGCGCCGGAATTGTCGGCGACGTCAAGATTCGTCTGCATCTGGATCATGGCTTTGATCCTTTCCTTTGTTTCAGACAGGTTTCCGGGCAAAAGGCACTATTGCCTCCCGGACTACGCCTGACGGGGATCTGACGTCCCCTGCCCTTCATATGTCGAGAAAGGCGGCCGTATACACGAACCGCCCTCGTTAGACAACCCCTAAGGGAAGGCTTTTTCAAGCCTTCGCTTGGTCGACGAGCACCCAGGTCTTGAGTTTGGAGAGCGGCCGGGTCTCTTCGATGAAGACCGTGTCGCCCACCTTGGCTGTGTTGTTCTCGTCATGAGCGTGGTAGTTCTTCGTCTTACGCACGGTCTTCTTCAGAACCGGGTGCGTAAAGCGACGCTCCACCTTCACGACGACCGTCTTGTCCTGCTTGTCGCTGACAACGACGCCCTGCAAAACGCGCTTCGGCATCTTGATCCCCTTTAAGCCTTCGCCCCAGCCGCCTTCTGGCGCTGCAGCGTCTTGACGCGGGCGATGTCCCGGCGGACTTCGCGGACGCGTCCGGTGTTCTCGAGCTGGCCGGTCGCGCGCTGGAAGCGCAGGTTGAACTGCTCCTTCTTCAGGTTCAGCAACTCGTCCGACAGCTGGTCAGCCGACATGGCCTTGAGATCAGAGGCTCTCTGCTTGGACTTCATGATCCCCTCCTTACTCGGCGATGCGCTGGATGAAGCGCGTCTTGATCGGGAGCTTCGCCGCGCCCAGACGAAGCGCCTCGCGGGCGACATCCTCCGGCACGCCGTCGATCTCGAACATAATACGGCCTGGCTTCACCTTGGCCGCCCAGTACTCGGGCGAGCCCTTTCCGGAGCCCATGCGGACTTCGGTCGGTTTGGTCGAGACCGGCACGTCCGGGAAGATCCGGATCCACACCCGGCCCGCACGCTTCATAGCACGGGTGATGGCGCGGCGAGCGGCCTCGATCTGACGAGCGTTGATGCGCTCGGGTTCCATCGCCTTCAGGCCGAACTGGCCGAAGTTGAGGTCCGTACCGCCCTTCGCAGTGCCGGAAATGCGGCCCTTGAACTGCTTACGGAACTTGGTTTTCTTCGGTTGCAACATGGCAAACCTCTCCTGACCCCTCGGTTACGCCGCTTGCTCGCGGCGGCCACCGGAGCGGCCTCCTTCGTCGTTCATCCGCTTGTCCTGGGCCATCGGATCGTGCTCAAGGATTTCGCCCTTGAAGATCCAGACCTTGATGCCGCAGGTGCCATAGGTCGTGAAGGCCGTGGACGTGCCGTAATCCACATCCGCACGCAGGGTGTGCAGCGGAACGCGGCCCTCGCGGTACCATTCGAGGCGGGCGATTTCCGCGCCACCCAGACGGCCCGAGCAGTTGATACGGATGCCCTCGGCGCCCAGACGCATCGCCGACTGAACGGCGCGCTTCATGGCGCGGCGGAACGCAACGCGGCGCTCGAGCTGCTGGGCGATCGAGTCGGCCACCAGCGTCGCGTCGACTTCCGGCTTGCGGACCTCGACGATGTTGATCGCCACATCCGCGTCGGTCATCTTGGCGACGAGCTTGCGGAGCTTCTCGATGTCGGCACCCTTCTTGCCGATCACCACGCCCGGACGACCCGAGTGGATGGTGACGCGGCACTTCTTGTGCGGACGCTCGATGACGATCTTCGAAACGGCGGCCTGCTTCAGCTGCTTCATCAGAGCTTCGCGGATCGCCATGTCCTCATGCATCAGCTTGGCGTACTCGCCCTTGCCGGCGAACCAGCGCGAGTCCCAGGTCCGGTTGATGCCGAGCCGAAGACCGATCGGGTTAACTTTCTGACCCATCTGGTTCTCCTTTATGCCTGTTCGGCAACTTCCCGAACCACGATCGTGAGGTTCGAGAACGGCTTTTCGATACGGGCGCCCCGGCCGCGGGCCCGGGCGTGGAAGCGCTTCATGACGAGCGCCTTGCCGACAAAGGCCTGGCTGACGACGAGATCGTCCACATCGAGATTGTGGTTGTTCTCGGCGTTGGCGATGGCGCTCTCGAGGCACTTCTTCACGTCGCGAGCGATGCGCTTGCGGGAGAACTCGAGATCGGCGAGAGCCGCAGAAACCTTCTTGCCGCGGATAAGGGCCGCAACAAGGTTGAGCTTCTGGGGGCTGACGCGCAGCATGCGAGCGACGGCTTGAGCCTCGTTGTCGCTCAGCGCGCGAGGAGTCGCGGCCTTACCCATCTTACTTCCTCTTCGCCTTCTTGTCCGCCGCGTGGCCGTGGAACGTGCGGGTCGGCGAGAACTCGCCAAACTTATGACCCACCATTTCCTCGCTCACGGAGACGGGAATATGCTTCTGACCGTTGTAGACCCCGAACGTGAGGCCCACGAACTGCGGGAGAATCGTGGAGCGGCGGCTCCAGATCTTGATAACCTCGTTGCGGCCCGAGGAACGGGCAGCCTCGGCCTTCTTGAGGAGGTAGCCGTCGACGAACGGACCCTTCCAAAGCGAACGTGCCATGACGTGCCTCTATCCTTACTTCTTCCGAGCGTGGCGGCTCGACACGATGAACTTGTCGGTCCGCTTGTTCGAACGGGTTTTCTTGCCCTTGGTCGGCACGCCCCACGGGGACACCGGATGGCGTCCGCCGGAGGTGCGACCCTCACCACCACCGTGCGGGTGGTCGATCGGGTTCATCGAAACGCCGCGGTTATGCGGACGCTTGCCGAGCCAGCGGTTGCGACCAGCCTTGCCGATCGAGGTGTTCATGTGGTCCGGGTTCGACACCGCGCCGACGCTGGCGAAGCACTGGCCATGGACCAGGCGCTGTTCGCCGGAGTTCAGGCGGACCGTCACGTAGCCCTGGTCACGACCCACGATCTGGGCATAGGTGCCGGCGGAGCGCGCCAGAGCGCCACCCTTGCCGACCTTCAGCTCCACATTGTGGATGATCGTTCCCACCGGCATGTTGCCGATCGGCATCGCGTTGCCCGGCTTGATGTCGACCTGCTCGCCGGACGACACCTGATCGCCCACAGCCAGACGCTGCGGAGCCAGGATGTAGGACAGCTCGCCGTCGGCGTAGCGGATCAGCGCGATGAAGGCGGTGCGGTTCGGATCGTACTCGATCCGCTCCACGGTCGCCACATCGCCCAGACGGGCGCGACGCTTGAAGTCGACCAGACGCAGGGTGCGCTTGTGACCGCCGCCGCGGAAGCGAACGGTCACGCGACCCAGGTTGTTGCGGCCGCCGGAGGAGCTCTTGCCCTCCGTCAGCTTCTTGACCGGCTTGCCCTTGTAGAGCTCGCTGCGGTCCACGATCACCAGCTGGCGCAGGCCGGGGGTGATTGGTTTGAAGGTTTTCAAAGCCATCGGATCACTCTCTCAACCGATCAGAGGCCCGTCGTGACGTCGATGGTCTGGCCCTCAGCGAGGGTAACGACCGCCTTCTTCACGTCCGACCGCTGGCCGCGGGTGCCGCGGAACATCTTCACTTTGCCCTTAGTGACGAGCGTGTTGACGCTCTTCACCTTGACATCAAACAGCTTCTCCACCGCTTCCTTGATCTGCGGCTTCGTCGCATCCAGTCGGACCTTGAAGACGACCTTGTTCTGCTCGGACAGGGTCGTAGCCTTCTCGGTGATGACCGGGCTTACGATCACATCGTAATGGCGCGGGTCCAGGCTCATTTGAAGCGCGCCTCCAGCGCATCGACAGCCGACTTCGTGAGAACGAGCTTCTCGCGACGCAGGATGTCATAGACGTTGATGCCCTGCACCGGCAGGACGTCGATGTTCGGGATGTTGCGAGCAGCCCGCTGGAAGTTCGCCTCGATCTCAGCGCCGCCGATGATCAGGGCGTTGGCGAGGCCGAGCTTGCCGAAGCGCTCGACAAGAGCCTTCGTCTTCGGCTCGGCGAGCTTCACGTCGTCGATGACGACGAGCGAAGCGTCCTTAGCCTTGGACGAGAGCGCATGCTTCAGGGCAAGAGCGCGGACCTTCTTGGGCAGATCGTGCGCGTGGCTGCGGACCTGCGGGCCGAAGGCACGACCGCCGCCCCGAAACTGGGGAGCGCTCGCGGCGCCGTGACGGGCGCTGCCGGTGCCCTTCTGCTTGTAGAGCTTCTTCGTGGTCCGATCGATATCCGAGCGGTTCTTCACGGCGTGCGTGCCGGCCTGGCGCTTCGCGAGCTGCCAGCGGACGCAGCGGGCCAGCAGATCGGCGCGTGGCTCGAGACCGAAAATGGCCTCGTTCAGGTCGACGGAACCGGCCGTGGTGCCCTCAAGCGTGGTGACATCGAGTTTCATCACGCATTCTCCTCTTGGGCCTGCTCAGCCTGGGCGGCCGGCGCAGCATCGTTCGCCGTGCGGAACTTGCCGGGCATCGGCACCTCTGCAGGCAGCTTGCGCTTCACCGCGTCGCGGACGAAGATCCAGCCGCCGGCAACGCCGGGAACGGCGCCCTCGACGAGGATCAGACCGCGCTCGACGTCGGTCGACACCACGCGCAGGTTCTGCGTCGTGACGCGCTCGACACCCAGGTGACCCGGCATCTTCTTGTTCTTGAACGTCTTGCCCGGATCCTGGCGGCCACCGGTCGAACCGATCGAGCGGTGCGAGACCGACACGCCGTGGGAGGCGCGCAGACCGCCGAAGTTCCAGCGCTTCATGCCGCCGGCGAAGCCCTTACCCGTCGTGATGCCCGTGACGTCCACGAACTGACCGACGACGAAGTGATCGGCGGTGATCTCGGCGCCCACCGGGATGACGGCATCCTCGGAGACGCGGAACTCCGCGAGCTTGCGCTTCGGCTCGACCTGCGCGACGGCGAAACGCCCGCGCTCGGCCTTCGAAACGTTCTTCACCTTGGCCTTGCCGACGCCGACCTGCAGCGCGGTGTAGCCGTTCTTTTCCATGGTCCGGTGGGCGACGACCTGGCAGTTGTCGACCTTCAGAACCGTGACCGGGACATGTTCGCCGGCATCCGTGAAGATGCGGGTCATCCCGACTTTCTGTGCAATGACGCCTGAGCGCATGTGCGTATCCTCTCGGCGTGTCTACCGAAAGCTCCAAGCCCGACGGCTCAGAGCTTGATTTCCACGTCCACACCAGCAGCGAGATCGAGCTTCATCAGAGCATCAACCGTCTGCGGGGTGGGGTCCACGATATCGAGAACACGCTTGTGAGTGCGCATCTCGAACTGCTCGCGCGACTTCTTGTCGATGTGCGGCGAGCGAAGCACCGTAAAGCGCTCGATGCGCGTCGGCAGCGGGATGGGCCCGCGAACCTGAGCGCCGGTCCGCTTCGCGGTCGACACGATTTCCCGTGTCGAAGCGTCGAGGATCCTATGGTCGAACGCCTTAAGGCGAATACGAATGTTTTGACCGTTCATGGCTTATCCATTCAACAAGGGAGCGGCCGGGCCGAAACCCGGCCGCCATCCTTTGATCCTCAAAACTTAGTCGATGACGGCGGCGACGACGCCGGCGCCGACGGTGCGGCCGCCCTCACGGATGGCGAAGCGCAGCTTCTCCTCCATGGCGATCGGGGCAATCAGCTCCACCTCCATGGTGATGTTGTCGCCCGGCATCACCATCTCGGTGCCCTCCGGCAGCTTCACCACGCCCGTCACGTCCGTCGTGCGGAAGTAGAACTGCGGACGGTAGTTGGCAAAGAACGGCGTGTGACGGCCACCCTCTTCCTTCGTCAGGATGTAGGCCTCGGCCTTGAACTTCGTGTGCGGACGGATCGAGCCCGGCTTGCACAGCACCTGGCCGCGCTCCACGTCCTCGCGCTTCGTGCCGCGCAACAGAACGCCCACGTTGTCGCCCGCCTGGCCCTGGTCGAGCAGCTTGCGGAACATCTCGACGCCCGTCACCGTGGTCTTCTGCGTGTCGCGCAGGCCCACGATCTCCACTTCCTCGCCCACCTTGATGATGCCGCGCTCGACGCGGCCCGTCACCACCGTGCCGCGGCCCGAGATCGAGAACACGTCCTCGATCGGCATCAGGAACGGCTGGTCCACCGGACGCTCCGGCTGCGGGATGTAACGGTCCACCTCGGCCATCAGCTTGAGCACCGCGTCGCGGCCGATCTCAGGCTGGCGGTCCTCCAGAGCGCACAGGGCCGAGCCCTTCACGATCGGAATGTCGTCGCCGGGGAAGTCGTACTTCGACAGAAGCTCGCGCACCTCCAGCTCCACCAGGTCGAGCAGCTCGGCGTCGTCCACCATGTCGACCTTGTTCATGAACACCACCAGCGCCGGCACGCCCACCTGGCGCGCCAGAAGGATGTGCTCGCGGGTCTGCGGCATCGGGCCGTCGGCCGCCGACACCACCAGGATCGCGCCGTCCATCTGCGCCGCGCCCGTGATCATGTTCTTCACGTAGTCGGCGTGGCCGGGGCAGTCCACGTGCGCATAGTGCCGGTTCGTGGTCTCGTACTCCACGTGCGCCGTCGAGATCGTGATCCCGCGCGCCTTCTCCTCCGGAGCCTTGTCGATCTGGTCGTAGGCCGTAAACGTCGCCCCGCCCGACTCCGCCAGAACCTTCGTAATCGCCGCCGTCAGAGACGTCTTGCCATGGTCAACGTGACCAATCGTCCCAATGTTGCAGTGCGGCTTCGTCCGCTCAAACTTTTCCTTCGCCATCGTGGCACCCGTTCCTTTGTTCGTTCAATATTCGCTTAGTGGGTTCAGGCGTATTTCGCCTGAACCTCGGCAGCCACGTTCGACGGCACCTGCTCGTAGTGGTCGAACTGCATGGTGTAGCTCGCGCGACCCTGGCTCATGCCGCGCAGGGTGTTGACGTAGCCGAACATGTTGGCGAGCGGGACCATCGCATTGATGACCACGGCGTTGCCGCGCATGTCCTGACCCTGGATCTGACCACGGCGGGAGTTCAGATCGCCGATCACCGAGCCCGTATAGTCCTCAGGCGTCGTGACCTCGACCTTCATCACCGGCTCGAGCAGAACCGAACCGCCCTTCTGGAGCGCCTCGCGAAGAGCCGCACGGGAGGCAATTTCGAAGGCCAGAGCCGACGAGTCGACTTCGTGGAACGCACCGTCGACGAGCTCGACCTTGATGTCGACCACCGGGAAGCCGGCGACCACGCCGGCACCGATCACCGACTGGAGGCCTTTCTCGACGCCCGGGATATACTCCTTCGGCACCGCGCCGCCGACGATCTTGGACTCGAACGAGAAGCCTGCGCCCGGCTCGTTCGGCTGGACAACCAGCTTCACGCGGGCGAACTGGCCCGTACCGCCGGTCTGCTTCTTGTGGGTGTAGTCCACCTCGGTCTTCTTCGTGATCGTCTCACGATAGGCAACCTGCGGAGCGCCCACATTCGCGTCGACCTTGTAGGTGCGACGGAGAATGTCGACCTTGATGTCGAGGTGAAGCTCGCCCATGCCCTTCAGGATCGTCTGGCCCGACTCCTGGTCGGTCGAGACGCGGAAGGACGGGTCCTCGGCAGCCAGCTTCGACAGGGCAAGGCCCAGCTTCTCCTGGTCGGCCTTCGACTTCGGCTCGATGGCGATCTCGATCACCGGCTCCGGGAACTCCATGCGCTCAAGGATGACGGCCTTGTTCGGGTCGCAGAGCGTGTCGCCGGTGCGGACTTCCTTGAGGCCCGCGAGAGCGACGATGTCGCCCGCATGAGCCTCCTTGATGTCCTCACGGTTGTTCGCATGCATGAGCAGCATGCGGCCGACGCGCTCTTTCTTGTCGCGCGAGGAATTGAGGAGCGTATCGCCCGCATTCACCTTGCCGGAATAGACGCGGCAGAAGGTGATGGTGCCGACGAAGGGGTCGTCCATGATCTTGAAGGCGAGCATGGCGAACGGCTCGTCGTCGGAAGGCCGACGAACGGTCTCTTCCTCGGTCTTGAAGTCGATGCCCTTGATCTCGCCGCGATCCGCCGGGGACGGCAGGAAATCGACGACGGCGTCGAGCAGGGGCTGAACGCCCTTGTTCTTGAACGCGGAGCCGCAGAGAACCGGGTGGAAGGCGCGGCGCTGCACGGCCGTACGGATCAGGCGGCGCAGGGTGGCCTCGTCGGGCTCCTGGCCGTCCAGGTAGGCCATCATGGCCTCGTCGTCCATCTCGACCGCAGCTTCGACGAGCTTCGCGCGGTATTCGGCGGCCTGGTCCTTCAGGTCGTCCGGGATCTCGACCTCGTCGAAGGAGGCGCCGAGCGCCTCGCCCGACCAGACCAGGGCCTTCATCTTGATCAGATCGACCATGCCCTTGAAGTCGCTCTCAGCCCCGATCGGGATCTGAAGGCAGACGGGCTTGCCGGCCACGCGCTTCACGATGTCCTCGACGCACTTGAAGAAGTTAGCGCCGGTCTTGTCCATCTTGTTGACGAACACGACACGCGGAACATCGTACTTGTCGGCCTGGCGCCAGACGGTCTCGGTCTGGGGCTCGACACCCTGGTTGCCGTCAAGAACGCAGACGGCGCCGTCGAGCACGCGCAGCGAACGCTCGACCTCGATGGTGAAGTCGACGTGGCCGGGGGTGTCGATGATGTTCAGGCGCTTGCCGTTCCAGAAGCAGGTGGTGGCAGCGGACGTGATCGTGATGCCACGCTCCTGCTCCTGCTCCATCCAGTCCATGGTGGCGGCACCCTCGTGCACCTCACCGATCTTGTGGGACTTACCGGTGTAGTACAGGATGCGCTCGGTCGTGGTGGTCTTGCCGGCATCGATGTGGGCCATGATGCCGAAGTTGCGGTAGTCCTCAATCGCGTGCGTGCGGGGCATCGCTCAGCTCCTCAGGCCTTTACCAGCGGTAATGCGAGAACGCACGGTTGGCTTCCGCCATACGGTGGGTGTCTTCGCGCTTCTTCACGGCATTGCCGCGGTTGTTGGAGGCGTCGAGCAGCTCGGCGGAGAGGCGCTCGACCATGGTCTTGTCGTTGCGGCCGCGGGCAGCCTGGATGATCCAGCGGATCGCGAGAGCCTGGCGGCGCTCGGCACGAACCTCGACCGGGACCTGGTAGGTCGCACCGCCGACGCGGCGGGAACGGACCTCGATCGCCGGGGCGACGTTGTCCAGGGCCTGCTTGAAGACCTCAAGCGGATTGGCCTTGGCGCGGCTCTCGATGACGTCGAACGCACCGTAGACAATGCGCTCGGCAGCGGACTTCTTGCCGTCGTACATGATGGAATTCATGAACTTCGTGACGACGACATCCCCGAACTTCGGATCCGGGATGATCTCACGCTTCTCGGCGCTATGGCGGCGGGACATGAGCTGACTCCGACCTTAATTGACAGTTGACGGCTTACTTCGGCCGCTTCGCGCCGTACTTCGAACGACGCTGCTTACGATTCTTCACGCCCTGGGTGTCGAGGACACCGCGCAGGATGTGGTAGCGGACACCCGGAAGGTCCTTCACGCGGCCGCCGCGGATCATGACCACGGAGTGCTCTTGAAGGTTGTGACCTTCACCCGGGATGTACCCGATGACTTCAAATCCGTTCGTCAGACGAACCTTGGCGACCTTACGCAGAGCCGAGTTCGGCTTCTTCGGGGTCGTGGTATAGACGCGCGTGCACACGCCGCGCTTCTGCGGGCAGGCCTCAAGCGCGGGGACCTTGTTCCGGCTCTTTTGCGCCGTCCGCGGCTTGCGGATCAGCTGAGAGATCGTTGGCATCCTGTGCCCTCTTTCACCAGCCACCGACCCGGTGGCCTTTGAGTGTCTTCAACGGTTCAACGCCGCATTTCGACGTTTCTGCGGACCTTTCAGGTTGCACAAAACGAAGCCACGCCATTGACTTGGGTAAAGCCCCTGGCGCGGTGCGATTGCAGAGGACCACGATCTTTCTCACCGCGGTCGTGCCCTAAATCTGACAAGTGTCAGTCAAGGTTGAATTCGGCAGCGTTTAGGTGGCATCGGTCGAAGCTAGGCGCCTCGACTGGCGAAAACCTACGGCCAGCCGGAAAGTCCGGTCTCTCTAGCGTTCGAGTCGCGGAAAGTCAACACTTTTCGCTAACGATCCCGGAGAGCCCCTCTTTCGTAAGGTGAACCCCGTTTTCGTGCCGTTCATATGGGCTTTCGCCGGGGCAAGAGCAAGGTTATGCAGTAACGGAATGTTCTGAGGGCCGCCTTCGTGACAGCAGCAATCCATTTTGAAGCGGAAGCGTATCAGGTGACCCATGGCAAGCCCATGGGCCGCCATTTCGCAGGCCATGGCTTCCTCTCCGCCTTTGCCCGGCATAGCTCCGGGGACCGGCTGATCGGCTATGTCCGAAATGCCAAGATCGGGCAGGAATTCTGCAGCTTCGTCAAAGAGTTCCGGCCCGATAGCTCACCGAGCTTCATCGTGTCAGCCAGGGCTGCGGCCTTGCGGCAGGTGGGCTGCCTGTTCACACCAAGTCCGATCAATGCGGGCCAAGCCTGGCAGCGGGAGCTCCATGGCTCCCGGTCCTGGAGCCTGTGCGGGGTGAACCACACCCTTTCCTCCGCCCGAGCCATGGACGGGATCACGGATCTCCTGACGGCGCCGGTCCAGCCGTGGGATGCGATAATCTGCACCTCGAAGGCGTCCCGCGAGGTGATTCAGAAGCTGTTTGCGCGGCAGGAGGAGTATCTCTCCAGGCGCCTGGGAGCCACCCGGTTCGTCAAACCGCAGCTTCCGATCATACCGCTTGGGGTGGATTGCGAGGCTCAGGCCAGGCACGGGAGCCATCGGGATGCCGCCCGATCGAAGCTGGGACTTCAGCCGGGGGAGTTCGCCGTTCTGTTCCTCGGACGCCTGTCCTTCCACGCCAAGGCCAACCCGGCGCCCATGTACCTGGCTCTCGAGCGCTTGGCGTCGCGTCACCGAGTCACCCTCATCGAGTGCGGCTGGACCGCCAATGAATCGATCGCCCAAGCCTTGGACGAGGCTCGGGCCAAGCTCTGTCCCTCGGTGCGGTCCATCGTGCTGGACGGCCGCGAGCCGGAGCTTCGCGCCCAGGCCTGGGCAGCGGCAGATACGTTCTGCTCGCTGTCGGACAACATTCAGGAAACCTTCGGCCTGACTCCCATCGAAGCCATGGCCGCCGGCCTGCCGGTGGTGGTGACCGACTGGGATGGCTACAAGGATACGGTGCGGGACGGCATCGACGGCTTTGCCGTCCGCACGATTGCCGCTCCCCCCGGCGCAGGCCAGCGGCTTGCGGTGCGCCATGCGCTCGAGATCGACAGCTACGATTCCTATATCGGCCAAGCTTCGACCGCAGTGGCGGTGGACATCGACGAGACAGCGGCGGCTTTCGAGCGTCTCGCCTCCGACCCGGATCTGCGCCGCCGCCTGGGGGCTAACGGGGCCGCCCGGGCGAGGGAACTCTTCGACTGGAAGGTGATCGTCAGAGCCTATGAGGAACTCTGGCAGGAGCTTGCCGCCATGAGGTCTGCAGGAGAAACGGCCTCCTCGCCCTCCCCCGGCTCATGGCCGGCCCGCCCCGATCCCTTCGACCTCTTCGCCGGTTTCCCATCAGAGGGGTTCTCAGGCCAGTTCCGGTTCAAGCGCCCCCGAGAACTGGGCGAGGCGGAAGCAGCGGAGCGCCTTGCCCTCAGGATCGCCCTCGTGAATGCCTCACCCGACATCAATCCTGCCATGATGTTGGAGATATGGAGGAAGGTCGGTTCCGAGGGAGTGACGGTCAAGGATTTCGTCGCAGCCCGCAAGGATTTGCCCGCCGCCCTGACGGTGCACAGCCTTCTCTGGCTGGCTAAGCTTGGCCTCTTGAGCATCGAGCAACCATAAAAAAGGCCGCCCGAAGGCGGCCTTTTCGTTCTTACGGGGTCTTTGCAGCTTATTCGGCCGCCGGGGGCAACTCGTTCACCTGAGCCTGGGACTCGGCGCGCTTCTGCTGCAGGATCAGCTCGTCGCGGCGGGCTGCCACGGCCTTGATCTGAGCGGTGAGCGCACCGGTGCCGGCCGGGATCAGGCTGCCGACGATGACGTTCTCCTTGAGGCCCTCGAGGGTATCGACCTTGCCGTTGACCGCCGCCTCCGTCAGGACGCGGGTGGTCTCCTGGAAGGACGCCGCCGAGATGAAGGAGCGGGTCTGCAGCGAGGCCTTGGTGATGCCGAGCAGAACGGGCACGCCTTCGGCGGGCTTCTTCTTCTCGGCCACGAGACGCTCGTTGATCTCCTCGAACTCGAGGCGATCCACCTGCTCGCCGGCGAGCAGCTCGGAGTCGCCGCCCTCGGTGATCTCGACCTTCTGCAGCATCTGGCGAACGATCACCTCGATGTGCTTGTCGTTGATCAGCACGCCCTGGAGGCGATAGACCTCCTGGATCTCGTTCACGAGGTAGGCCGCCAGCTCCTCGACGCCCTTGATCGCCAGGATGTCGTGCGGCGCCGGGTTGCCGTCGACGATGAAATCGCCGACCTCGACCACGTCGCCGTCCTGCAGATGGATGTGCTTGCCCTTCGGGATCAGGTACTCCACCGGCTCGGAGCCATCGTGCGGGTTCAGCGTCAGGCGACGCTTGCTCTTGTAGTCGCGGCCGAACTGGATCGTGCCGGACTTCTCCGCGATGATGGCTGCGTCCTTCGGACGACGGGCCTCGAACAGCTCCGCCACGCGCGGCAGACCGCCCGTGATGTCGCGGGTCTTGGCGCTCTCGGTCGAGACGCGGGCGAGAACGTCGCCGGCCTTGACCTTGGAGCCGGGATCGACCGCGAGGATCGCGTCCACGGGCAGGAGGTAGCGGGCATCGCCGCCACGGGCGAGCTTGGCCACCTTGCCGCCGGCACCCTGCACGACCACCGCCGGGCGCAGGTCGGCCGTACGGGCCGAGCCGCGCCAGTCGATGACCACGCGCTTGGCGATGCCGGTGGACTCGTCCATCGACTCGATCATCGACGCGCCGTCCACGAGATCCTCGTAACCCACCGTGCCATCGACCTCGGTGAGGATCGGACGGGAATACGGATCCCACTCGGCGATGCGCTGGCCGCGCTTGATCGTGTCGCCCTCGTCCACCTTCAGGCGGGAGCCGTACTGCAGGCGGTGAACCGCACGCTCGGTGCCGTCCGGACCGGTGATCACGACAGCCACGTTGCGGCCCATGACGACGAGATCGCCGTCGGAGTTGCGCGCAATGTTCTTGTTGCGGAACCCGATCGTGCCCTCGAAGCTCGACTCGATGAAGGACGAGTCGGCAATCTGAGCCGCACCGCCGATGTGGAAGGTACGCATGGTGAGCTGCGTGCCGGGCTCGCCGATGGACTGCGCCGCGATGACGCCCACAGCCTCGCCGAAATTGACCGGGGTGCCCCGGGCCAGATCTCGGCCGTAGCAGGTCGCGCAGACGCCGTTCTTCGACTCGCAGACGAGCACCGAGCGGATCTTCACCTCCTGGATACCGGCAGCGCCGATCGCCTCGAGGTGATGCTCCTCGATCATCGTGCCCTTCGGAACGATGACGGTGCCATCCTGGGCCACCAGATCCTCGGCCGTCGAACGGCCAAGGATGCGGGAAGCCAGCGACGCGACCACTTGGCCGGCGTCGATGATGGCACGCATCTTGATGCCCTTCTCGGTACCGCAATCCGCCTCGCGGATGACCGCATCCTGCGCCACGTCCACGAGACGGCGGGTCAGATAACCCGAGTTCGCGGTCTTGAGCGCGGTGTCGGCCAGGCCCTTACGGGCACCGTGGGTCGAGTTGAAGTACTCGAGCACGTCGAGGCCTTCCTTGAAGTTCGAGATGATCGGCGTCTCGATGATCTCGCCCGACGGCTTGGCCATGAGGCCGCGCATGGCTGCGAGCTGCTTCATCTGGGCCGGCGAACCGCGGGCGCCCGAATGGGACATCATGTAGATCGAGTTGACCGGCTTGTCGCGGCCCTGATCGTCCTTCTGCACCGTCGAGATGCGGTTCATCATCTCGGCCGCAAGGCGGTCCGAGCACTTCGCCCAGGCGTCGACGACCTTGTTGTACTTCTCGCCCTGGGTGATGAGACCATCCTGGTACTGCTGCTCGTAATCCTTCACGAGCGCGCGGGTCTCCTCGACGATGGACCACTTGTTCTCCGGGATTACCATGTCGTCCTTGCCGAACGAGATGCCGGCCTTGAACGCATTGTAGAAGCCCAGCCCCATGATGCGATCGCAGAAGATCACCGACTCCTTCTGACCGCAATGCCGGTAGACGGCATCGATCATGTTGGAGATCTCCTTCTTCGTCATGAGCTTGTTCACGACGTCGAAGGAGAGAGCGGGATGCTTCGGCAGGAGGCGCGAGAGCATCACGCGGCCCGGGGTCGTGTCATAGATCTTGGTGACCGGCTGGCCGTCCTCGCCAACACCCTGCCAGCGGTAGCGGATCTTGGTGTGGAGCGTGATCACCTTCTCGTGCAGCGCATGCTCGATCTCGCCCATGTCGGCGAAGGCCTTGCCCTGGCCGGGCTGGCCGTCGGAGACGATGGAGAGATAGTAGAGGCCCAGAACGATGTCCTGCGAGGGCACGATGATGGGCTGACCGTTCGCCGGGTGCAGGATGTTGTTGGTGGACATCATCAGCACGCGGGCTTCGAGCTGCGCCTCGAGCGAGAGCGGCACGTGGACGGCCATCTGGTCGCCGTCGAAGTCCGCGTTGAAGGCGGCGCAGACGAGCGGGTGCAGCTGGATCGCCTTGCCCTCGATGAGGGTGGGCTCGAAGGCCTGGATGCCCAGGCGGTGGAGCGTCGGAGCGCGGTTCAGGAGCACCGGGTGCTCGCGGATGACCTCGTCCAGGATATCCCAGACCTCGGGCTTCTCCTTCTCGACGAGCTTCTTCGCCTGCTTGACCGTGGCGGAGAGGCCGCGGGCATCCAGCTTGGCGTAGATGAACGGCTTGAAGAGCTCGAGCGCCATCTTCTTCGGCAGGCCGCACTGGTGCAGCTTGAGTTCGGGACCCACCACGATGACCGAACGGCCCGAGTAGTCCACGCGCTTGCCGAGGAGGTTCTGGCGGAAGCGGCCCTGCTTGCCCTTGAGCATGTCGGCGAGCGACTTCAGCGGACGCTTGTTGGCACCGGTGATGACGCGGCCGCGGCGGCCGTTGTCGAACAGGGCGTCGACCGCCTCCTGAAGCATGCGCTTCTCGTTGCGGACGATGATGTCCGGCGCACGCAGCTCCATGAGCCGCTTCAGGCGGTTGTTGCGGTTGATGACGCGGCGGTAGAGATCGTTCAGATCCGAGGTCGCGAAGCGGCCGCCGTCCAGAGGCACGAGCGGGCGCAGATCCGGCGGGATCACCGGGACGACCGTCATGATCATCCACTCGGGCTTGTTGCCCGACTGGAGGAAGGCCTCGATGATCTTGAGGCGCTTCATGAGCTTCTTCGGCTTCAGCTCGGACGTGGTGACCGCGATCTCCTCGCGGATCTCCTGCGCGGTCTTCTCGAGATCGAGCTCCTGCAGGATCCGGCGGATGGCCTCCGCGCCGATCATGGCCGTGAACGAGTCCTCGCCGTACTCGTCCTGAGCGCGGATGTACTCCTCCTCGGTGAGGAGCTGACGGTCCTTGAGAGGCGTCAGGCCCGCATCGACGACGATGTAGGACTCGAAATAGAGGATCCGCTCAAGGTCCTTCAGGGTCATGTCGAGCAGCAGACCGATGCGGCTCGGCAGGGACTTGAGGAACCAGATGTGGGCGACTGGGGCGGCGAGTTCGATGTGGCCCATGCGGTCGCGACGGACGCGGGCGAGCGTCACCTCGACGCCGCACTTCTCGCAGATGACGCCCTTGTACTTCATGCGCTTGTACTTGCCGCACAAGCACTCGTAATCCTTGATCGGGCCGAAGATGCGCGCGCAGAACAAGCCGTCGCGCTCCGGCTTGAACGTGCGGTAGTTGATGGTCTCAGGCTTCTTGATCTCGCCGTAGGACCAGGACAGAATCTTCTCAGGGCTCGCGATCGAGATCTTGATCTGATCGAAGCTCTGCGGCTGGGCCGTCTGGTTGAAGAGATTCATGACCTCTTGATTCATCGCCGTCTCCTGGGCTGGAGGGCGCTAGATAAGCACCCTCACCGGCAATTGCATGGGGCCGCGGCATCATCGCCGCGGCCAAACCTCAAATTCAAAGCGCGGCTTACTCCGCAGCCTCCGAGGGAGGCAGCTGCCCCGGCTCGTTGGCGGCGCGCTTGGAGCTGGTCAGCTCCACGTTCAGGCCGAGCGAACGCATTTCCTTCACGAGAACGTTGAAGCTCTCCGGGATGCCCGACTCGAAGGTATCGTCGCCACGGACGATGGCCTCGTAGACCTTCGTGCGGCCGGCCACGTCGTCCGACTTGACCGTGAGCATTTCCTGAAGCGTGTAGGCGGCGCCGTAAGCCTCCAGTGCCCACACCTCCATTTCGCCGAAGCGTTGGCCGCCGAACTGGGCCTTGCCGCCCAGGGGCTGCTGGGTGACGAGGCTGTAGGGGCCGATGGAGCGGGCGTGGATCTTGTCGTCCACGAGGTGGTGGAGCTTCAGCATGTAGATGTAGCCCACAGTCACCTTGCGGTCGAACGGCTCGCCGGTGCGTCCGTCGTAGAGCGTCACCTGACCCGACGGATCGAGGCCTGCCTTGGCGAGCATGGCCTCGATGTCCGCCTCCTTCGCGCCGTCGAAGACGGGGGTCGCGAAGGGAACGCCGCGGCGCAGCTTGTTGCCGAGTTCGACCAGCTCCTCGTCAGAAGCCTGCTTGATCTCCGGCAGGTCGCCGTAGATCGAGACGAGCTGCTCGCGCAGAGCCTGCGACTTGCCGGACTTCATGTAGGCGTCGACGGCCTGAGCAACCTGCTTGCCGAGGCCGGCGGCGGCCCAGCCGAGGTGGGTCTCCAGGATCTGGCCGACATTCATGCGGCTCGGCACGCCCAGCGGGTTGAGCACGATGTCCGCATGCGTGCCGTCCTCGAGGAACGGCATGTCCTCGATGGGAACGATGCGCGACACGACACCCTTGTTGCCGTGACGGCCGGCCATCTTGTCGCCGGGCTGGATCTTGCGCTTCACGGCCACGAAGACCTTGACCATCTTCATGACGCCGGGCGGGAGCTCGTCGCCGCGCTGAAGCTTCTCGACCTTGTCGAGGAAGCGCTGCTCAAGGCGCTTCTTGGACTCGTCGTACTGCTTCTGCATGGCCTCGATCTCGGTCATCAGAGCATCGTCCTCGACCGCGAACTGCCACCACTGCGACCGCGGATGCTCGTTGAGGAGCTCGCGGGTGATCTTCGTATCCTTCTTGAAGCCCTTGGGGCCCGCAACGGCGCTCTTGCCGGTGAGGATCTCGGCCAGGCGCGCATAGGTGTTGCGGTCGAGGATCGCCTGCTCGTCGTCGCGGTCCTTCGCGAGACGCTCGATCTCCTCGCGCTCGATGGCCTGAGCGCGCTCGTCCTTGTCGACGCCGTGACGGTTGAAGACGCGGACTTCCACGATGGTGCCGGTCACGCCCGGGGGCACGCGCAGCGAGGTATCGCGGACGTCGGAGGCCTTCTCGCCGAAGATGGCGCGCAGAAGCTTCTCTTCCGGCGTCATGGGGCTCTCGCCCTTCGGCGTGATCTTGCCGACGAGGATGTCGCCCGCATGAACCTCGGCACCGATGTAGACGATGCCGGCCTCGTCGAGGTTCTTCAGCGCCTCTTCCGACACGTTCGGAATGTCGCGCGTGATTTCCTCAGGACCCAGCTTCGTGTCGCGGGCCATCACCTCGAACTCCTCGATATGGATCGAGGTGAAGACGTCTTCCTTCACGATCCGCTCGGAGAGCAGGATCGAGTCTTCGAAGTTGTAGCCGTTCCACGGCATGAACGCGACGAGCACGTTCCGGCCGAGCGCCAGCTCGCCGTACTCGGTCGAGGGACCGTCGGCGATGATGTCGCCCTTGCGCACGAGGTCGCCGGCGCGGACCAGCGGCTTCTGCGTGATGCAGGTCGACTGGTTGGAGCGCTGGAACTTCTGCAGGCGGTAGATGTCGACGCCCGGACGGGTCGGATCGTTGTTCTCCGTCGCGCGGATCACGATACGGGTCGCGTCCACCTGGTCGACCACGCCGGTGCGGCGGGCCGCGATGGCAGCGCCCGAATCGCGGGCCACGACCGCTTCCATGCCGGTGCCGACGAAGGGAGCATCCGCCTGAACCAGGGGCACGGCCTGACGCTGCATGTTCGAGCCCATGAGAGCGCGGTTCGCGTCGTCGTTCTCGAGGAACGGGATGAGCGCGGCGGCAACCGACACGAGCTGCTTCGGCGACACCTCCATGAGGTCCACGCGATCCGGCGACACGACGATGTTGTCACCGGCGCGACGGCAGATCACCAGCTCTTCCGTCAGGGTGCCGTTGGCATCAAGCGGCGAGTTGGCCTGGGCGATGTTGTACTTCGCCTCTTCCATGGCCGAGAGGTAGATCACCTCGTCCGTCACGCGGCTGTCGCGCACGCGCCGGAACGGCGTCTCGATGAAGCCGTACTTGTTGACGCGAGCGAAGGTGGCCAGCGAGTTGATCAGACCGATATTCGGGCCTTCCGGCGTCTCGATCGGGCAGATGCGGCCGTAATGCGTCGGGTGCACGTCGCGCACCTCGAAGCCGGCGCGCTCGCGGGTCAGGCCGCCCGGGCCAAGGGCCGAGAGACGGCGCTTGTGCGTGACCTCGGAGAGCGGGTTGGTCTGGTCCATGAACTGCGAGAGCTGCGAGGAACCGAAGAACTCGCGCACGGCGGCGGCCGCAGGCTTCGCGTTGATCAGGTCCTGCGGCATGACGGTATCGATGTCGACCGACGACATGCGCTCCTTGATCGCGCGCTCCATGCGGAGCAGGCCAAGGCGGTACTGGTTCTCCATGAGCTCACCGACCGACCGCACGCGGCGGTTGCCGAGATGGTCGATGTCGTCGATCTCGCCCTTGCCGTCGCGCAGGTCCACGAGCGCCTTCGTCACCGCGAGGATATCCTCGCGACGGAGGGTGCGCACGGTGTCCTCGGCATCGAGGTCGAGGCGCATGTTCATCTTCACGCGGCCGACCGCAGAGAGGTCGTAGCGCTCGGGGTCGAAGAACAGCGAGTTGAACATCGCCTCCGCCGTCTCGAGGATCGGCGGCTCGCCCGGACGCATGACGCGGTAGATGTCGAACAGGGCGTCCTCACGGGAGGAAGCCTTGTCGATCGCCAGCGTGTTGCGGATGTAGGGACCGACGGTGACGTGGTCGATGTCGAGTACCGGGATCTCGGTGAACCCGGCCTCCTCCAGACCCTTCAGCAGCTTCTCGGTGATCTCGTCGCCCGCCTCGGCATAGATCTCGCCGGTGGACGGATTCACGAGGTCTTCCGAGATGTACTGGCCGTAAAGGTCCTCGTCCGTGGCGCGCAGGTTCTTGAGGCCCTTCTCGGCGAGCTGGCGGGCGGCACGCGCCGTCAGCTTCTTGCCGGCCTCGAGAACGACCTCGCCGCTCTTGGCGTCGATCAGGTCAACGGAGGCCTTGAAGCCCTTCATGCGCTCCGCATCGAACGGCACGGACCAAGCGTCGCCGTCGCGGGTATAGACGATGCGATTGTAGAAGGTGTTGAGGATCTCCTCGCCGTCGAGGCCCAGAGCGTAGAGCAGCGACGTGACCGGGATCTTACGCTTGCGGTCGATGCGCGCGTAGACGATGTCCTTGGCGTCGAACTCGATGTCGAGCCAGGAACCGCGATAGGGGATGATGCGGGCGGCGAACAGCAGCTTGCCGGAGGAGTGCGTCTTGCCCTTGTCGTGGTCGAAGAACACGCCCGGCGAACGGTGCATCTGCGAGACGATCACGCGCTCGGTGCCGTTCACGATGAAGGTGCCGTTGTCGGTCATGAGCGGCATGTCGCCCATGTAGACGTCCTGCTCCTTGATGTCCTTCACGGAGCGGGCACCGGTATCCGGGTCCACATCGAACACGATGAGGCGCAGCGTGACCTTGAGCGGCGCAGCGAAGGTCATGCCCCGCTGGCGGCACTCGTCCACGTCGTATTTCGGCGGCTCGAACGTGTACTTCACGAACTCGAGCAGGGCAGTATTCGAAAAGTCCGAAATCGGGAAAACCGATTTGAAGACGGCTTGCAAGCCCTCTTCCGGCCGGCCGCCCTTTGGCTCTTCGACCATCAGGAACTGGTCGTAGGATGCCTTCTGAACCTCGATGAGGTTCGGCATCTCCGCCACTTCCTTGATTTTTCCGAAGAACTTGCGAATGCGCTTCCGGCCGATCAGTGTGTTGGCCATCTGGACCTCGTTCCTCATACACGGCTAATCGAGAACCCTGGAGGCTCAGGAGCCTCGATTAGCCGTCCGGCGGCTTGAGCCGCCCGCTAACCGCAAGATGACGGGTCCATTGCGGACCCTTGGAGGCGTCGTCGCAGAGGCTGCCCTCTTTGACGACACAACGGCCCCAGGCAAAACCGCCTGGGACCGCGTGTTTTGGCCCCGAATTCTCGGGGGTAACCCTGCAGCCTTGCGGCCGCAAAATTACTTAAGCTCGACCTTGGCGCCGACCTTCTCGAGGGTCGCCTTGATCTTCTCGGCCTCGTCCTTGGCAACGCCTTCCTTAACAGGCTTCGGCGCACCTTCGACGAGGTCCTTAGCTTCCTTCAGGCCCAGGCCCGTGATGCCACGGACTTCCTTGATGACCTCGATCTTCTTGTCGCCGGCGGCAGCGAGAACGACCGTGAACTCGGTCTTCTCCTCGACCGGAGCGGCAGCAGCGCCACCGGCGCCGGGAGCAGCAGCAACGGCCACGGCCGCGGCAGCGGAAACGCCCCACTTCTCTTCGAGCATCTTCGCGAGTTCAGCGGCTTCGAGAACGGTCAGCGACGAAAGATCGTCAACGAGCTTGGCAAGATCAGCCATTTTAGGATCCTTAAGTTCGGTTCGAACAGGTTAGTGATTGAGGTTACGGCCTCACGCCGCTTCGTCTTTCTTGGCATAGGCTCCGAACACGCGGGCGAGCTTTGCCGCCGGCGCCGTGCTGAGCTGCGCGATCTTCGTGGCCGGAGCCTGGACAAGGCCGACCAGCTTGGCGCGCAGTTCGTCGAGAGACGGCATGGTGGCAAGCGCCCTCACCCCGTCCACGTTCAGAGCGGTCGTGCCCATCGCACCGCCGAGGATCACGAGCTTGTCGTTACCCTTGGCGAAATCGACAGCGACCTTGGGCGCCGCGACCGGATCGCTCGAGTAAGCGATCAGGGTCGGACCTTTCATGAGGCCCGAGATGGACGCGACGTCCGTGCCTTCGAGAGCGATTTTGGCGAGGCGGTTCTTCGCGACCTTCACGGTGGCGCCGGCCTGCTTCATCTGCGTGCGCAGCTTCTGCATGTCGGCGACCGTGAGGCCAGCATAGTGGGCGACAACAACAACGCTCGTGGTGCTGAACACGTCGTTGAGAGTCGAGACGAGCTCGCGCTTTGCTGCTCTTTCCACTGGGCTCTCTCCGGTTGGCGGAACAATCCGCCGGTTGCATTTGCCGTTCAAGGCCCGAGCTTGCGCCCGGAGCATCCTCGAACGACGCTCTCGCAAGCCCTGTCCACCGAATGACGCCTGACGGCGCACCGGGTGAGATGGTTCGAACCGACTCCCTTCATCCGCGTTAGCGGATGGAAAACTCGGCTTCCCCGTCTATGCAGGCCCTTTCGAATTAAACCGGCAAAGCCGGCACCTGCAGTCTCGGACAGGACATAGCCGGAACGCGCCAAAGGTCACCCTTTGGCTCGCCGGCTTGTCACCGCCCCGTCTCCGGGACGGATTCGCAGCCAGAAACCCGCGCAAAAGCGGAGTCTCGGCATATGTTGGAAACTCAAAGAAGCCCTATACCTCCTTTTCGCCCCCTTGCCAAGGGGCAGGGAGGTATAAGTCTTAAGGTTTTTGTGGCGCCCCACCACAGGCAGCCAAAAGCCCAGCTCAGGAGGAGACACTCGGCAGCACGGCTGGTGTTAAAACCACTTCCTCTTTCGCCTGAGGCTTCGAATCGTCAAATCCCACAGAAGATCAGGCCAAGGGCGATGAGGGGGCCTATCAGCTTAGCACCTGCAGCGACAGAGCCGATCCAGTCGAAGATGCTCATTATGTCTCTAGGCCATTGTCTGTAACAATGTGAGGAGCACGGGCACCGGGTTCAAGAGGGCAGCAAAATGGAAAAAGCCCGGCAGTGGATGCCGGGCTTCTGATTTTTCTGACGGGCAGATCAGCCGCCGATCACCGACGCGGGATCGACCTTCACGCCAGGACCCATCGTCGAGGAGATCGCCACGCGCTGGATGTAGGTGCCCTTGGCGCCGGTGGGCTTGGCCTTGGCGACGGCATCGGCGAAGGCCTTGATGTTCTCCACCAGCTTGCCCTCGTCGAAGGAGGCCTTGCCGACGCCGGCATGAACGATGCCGGCCTTCTCGACGCGGAACTCGACCGCGCCGCCCTTGGCGGCCTCGACGGCGCCGCGGACGTCCATGGTGACCGTTCCGACCTTCGGGTTCGGCATCAGGCCGCGCGGGCCCAGAACCTTACCGAGACGGCCGACGAGCGGCATCATGTCAGGGGTGGCGATGCAGCGGTCGAAGTCGATCGTGCCGCCGTTGACGACCTCGAAGAGGTCCTCGGCGCCCACCACGTCGGCACCGGCCGCCTTGGCCTCGTCGGCCTTGGCGCCGCGGGCGAACACGGCCACGCGGACCGTCCGGCCGGAGCCGTTCGGCAGGTTGCAGACGCCGCGGACCATCTGGTCGGCGTGGCGGGGGTCGACGCCGAGGTTCATGGAAACCTCGATCGTCTCGTCGAACTTCGCCTTGGCGCGTTCCTTGACCAGCTTCACCGCGTCCTGGATAGCGTAAAGCTTGGTGGCGTCGATGCCCTCTCGGGCGGCGCGGATGCGCTTAGCTTCCTTGGCAGCCATCATGCTCTCCTTACGCCACTTCCATGCCCATCGAGCGCGCGGAGCCCTCGATCATGGCCATGGCGGATTCCACGGTGTCGCAGTTGAGATCGACCATCTTCTTCTCGGCGATCTCGCGGATCTGGTCGCGGGTCACGCGGCCGACGGTGCCGCCCTTGCCGGGGGTCTGCGACCCCTTGTCGATCTTCGCGGCCTTCTTGAGGAAGTACGAGACCGGGGGCTGCTTCATCTCGAAGGTGAAGGAACGGTCCTGATACGCGGTGATGATCACCGGGATCGGGGTGCCCTTCTCCATCTGCGCGGTCTTCGCGTTGAAGGCCTTGCAGAATTCCATGATGTTCAGGCCGCGCTGACCCAGCGCCGGACCGATCGGCGGCGACGGGTTGGCCGCGCCGGCGGGCACTTGAAGCTTAACGTAGCCCGCAATTTTCTTTGCCATAGGACTGCTCCCAATGGACCACCCGCCCGGCGCCAACCGAACGGCATGGCAGTTGCAGATCGCGGTGCGGCCTGGTGAAGCCCAGCTGGCGACTGGGCAGGCCTCCCGCGGATGAAGGCCCCTCTGCGGGGCCGGAAGGCGGCCTGCCTAGACAGGAGCCGCCTTCGAACGGATCAGATCTTCTCGACCTGACCGTATTCGAGCTCGACCGGCGTCGCGCGGCCGAAGATGGACACCGCCACCTTGAGGCGGGCCCGGCCATGATCGACTTCCTCGACCACGCCGTTGAAGGACGCGAACGGACCGTCGGACACACGGACCTGCTCGCCGATCTCGAAGCTGACGGAAGGCTTGGGATGGTCGACACCCTCAGCCACCTGGCCCTTGATCCGCTCGGCCTCGCGATCCGGAATCGGAACCGGCTTGGACTTGTCGGCACCCAGGAAGCCCGTCACCTTCGGCGTATTCTTGATGAGGTGGTAGACCTCGTCCGTCAGGTCGCACTTCACCAGGACATAGCCCGGGAAGAACTTGCGCTCCGTATCGACCTTGCGGCCGCGGCGCACCTCGACCACCTTCTCGGTGGGCACCATGACCTCGTCGAACTTGTCCTCTAGGCCGCGCTGCGCCGCCTGGTCCTTGATCGACTGGGCCACCTTGTTCTCGAAGTTCGAGTAGGCGTGGACGATGTACCAACGCTTCGTCATTGCATCCAACCCTTAACCGCCGAGACCAAGGAGCACCGAGCGGACGCCCCAGCCGATCACCTGGTCCACGACCAGGAAGAAGATGCTCGCAAGCACCACCATCACGAACACCATCGCGGTCGTGATCATGGTCTCCTTGCGCGTCGGCCAGGTCACCTTCGCGGCTTCCGAGCGGACCTGCTGTATGAAATCGAACGGGTTCGTCTTCGCCATTTCAACTCGCGCCCGCACCGCCCTATGGGCGGCTCCGGGCGTCCTCTGAGGGCACGCTTGCGCCCAAATTGAAGGGGCGCGAGGCTGCTTTTTCAAGCCTCGCGCCGCCTGTTCAAACCATCTGCGGGGCGCTCTTTAGAGCAAAACGCCCGCTTTGTCGACCGCTGGCAGGAGTGGAGGGACTCGAACCCCCAACCCCCGGTTTTGGAGACCGGTGCTCTAGCCGATTGAGCTACACTCCTCCGGCGGTCAACAGGCGGCGGAAACCCGCCGCCTGGATCTTATCAGTCGATGACGGCGGCGACGACGCCGGCGCCGACGGTGCGGCCGCCCTCACGGATGGCGAAGCGCAGCTTCTCCTCCATGGCGATCGGGGCAATCAGCTCCACCTCCATGGTGATGTTGTCGCCCGGCATCACCATCTCGGTGCCCTCCGGCAGCTTCACCACGCCCGTCACGTCCGTCGTGCGGAAGTAGAACTGCGGACGGTAGTTGGCAAAGAACGGCGTGTGACGGCCACCCTCTTCCTTCGTCAGGATGTAGGCCTCGGCCTTGAACTTCGTGTGCGGACGGATCGAGCCCGGCTTGCACAGCACCTGGCCGCGCTCCACGTCCTCGCGCTTCGTGCCGCGCAACAGAACGCCCACGTTGTCGCCCGCCTGGCCCTGGTCGAGCAGCTTGCGGAACATCTCGACGCCCGTCACCGTGGTCTTCTGCGTGTCGCGCAGGCCCACGATCTCCACTTCCTCGCCCACCTTGATGATGCCGCGCTCGACGCGGCCCGTCACCACCGTGCCGCGGCCCGAGATCGAGAACACGTCCTCGATCGGCATCAGGAACGGCTGGTCCACCGGACGCTCCGGCTGCGGGATGTAACGGTCCACCTCGGCCATCAGCTTGAGCACCGCGTCGCGGCCGATCTCAGGCTGGCGGTCCTCCAGAGCGCACAGGGCCGAGCCCTTCACGATCGGAATGTCGTCGCCGGGGAAGTCGTACTTCGACAGAAGCTCGCGCACCTCCAGCTCCACCAGGTCGAGCAGCTCGGCGTCGTCCACCATGTCGACCTTGTTCATGAACACCACCAGCGCCGGCACGCCCACCTGGCGCGCCAGAAGGATGTGCTCGCGGGTCTGCGGCATCGGGCCGTCGGCCGCCGACACCACCAGGATCGCGCCGTCCATCTGCGCCGCGCCCGTGATCATGTTCTTCACGTAGTCGGCGTGGCCGGGGCAGTCCACGTGCGCATAGTGCCGGTTCGTGGTCTCGTACTCCACGTGCGCCGTCGAGATCGTGATCCCGCGCGCCTTCTCCTCCGGAGCCTTGTCGATCTGGTCGTAGGCCGTAAACGTCGCCCCGCCCGACTCCGCCAGAACCTTCGTAATCGCCGCCGTCAGAGACGTCTTGCCATGGTCAACGTGACCAATCGTCCCAATGTTGCAGTGCGGCTTCGTCCGCTCAAACTTTTCCTTCGCCATTGATCTCTACCTTACATAGGCCAGGAACAAAAAACCCAGGCGTCCGATATTGCGGTTATGCTCTTTGCGCAAGAGCGAATTTCGATCTTCCAGAACCTGATGCCGGATAATCCGACCCCACCCTGCCGGGACCGGAACGTCCAACACCTTATAACCTGGCGGGGTCGGCCTGTATAAGGGAGCCGCGAACCAGATTTGCAAGCGGGGCAGGAGGTGGAGCGGGTGAGGGGAATCGAACCCCCGTATTCAGCTTGGAAGGCTGCTGCTCTACCATTGAGCTACACCCGCATCCCCTGCGGATTGGATGGTGGGGGAAGTAGGACTCGAACCTACGAAGGCATAGCCAGCGGATTTACAGTCCGCCCCCTTTGCCGCTCGGGACATTCCCCCTGAGAACCCAACCCGAACGCAAAGCGTCTAGGCAGTTCTGCGGAGCGCTCCGCCCGTGGCTCGGCGTTCCGTGGCGCTCTTATGGTGACCCGGACGGCCGGTGTCAACCTCAAAGCGCAGCCAAATCGAGCGGTCGTTTATGCGCGCGCCCTGTGCTATGGCCCTCCCTTCATTCACGAGAGCCGAAGAGCATGAGCGAGCGCCCCTTCCCTACCCGCAAGCCCTCCTTCCAACGCCCCCGCGGGAAGCCGGGCCGCCGCGATCCCCAAGCCCGGCGCCCCAGTTTCGAGATCGAAACCACCGTTCTTTACGGCTGGCATCCCGTCGTTGAAGCATTACGCAACGGCAGGCGCACGATCCGGCGCCTCCTCGCAACGGAGAACTCGGCCCGCCGTCTGAGCGAGGAGCTTAACGCTCCGCTGCCCCTCGAACCGGAAATCGTGCGGCCCGACGAGATCAACCGCCTCCTGGAGCCGGATGCGGTCCACCAGGGGCTCTACGCCGAGGCTGATCCCCTGCCCTCTCCGTCCGTGGATACCTTGAGCGGCAAGCGCATGGTTCTGGCCCTGGACCAGATCACGGATCCGCACAATGTCGGCGCCATCGTGCGCACGGCGGCGGCCTTCGACGTGGAGGCGATCATCACGACGGCCCGTCACAGCCCGGCCGCCACGGGCGTGCTGGCCAAGTCGGCCTCCGGCGGCCTTGAGCATGTTCCCTTCATGATCGTGCGGAACCTGGGCGACACCCTGACGGCGCTCGGCGAGCGCGGATTCCAGCGAATCGGGCTCGATTCATCGGGCGAGGCCAATCTCGACGAACTCCCGATCGCCATGCCGGCCGTGCTCGTGCTGGGCTCGGAGGGCAAGGGGCTGCGCCAGAGGACCCGGGAATGCTGCGACGTGATCGGCCGCCTCGACATGCCGGGAGCCATCAAGAGCCTGAACGTGTCGAATGCCGCAGCGATATCCTTATATGCTGTGATCAAAGGCGCCGCGAAGGGCACGGGCCGCTAGCGCGGCCGCTCCTCTAAGCACCTGTCAGCAAAAGCATATTCCCCCAAGCTCGCGGCCTCTTAGACGGAAGTCGCAAATACCAATTGGGAATTGTGGAAAGACAGGCCGGAGTTAGCCTCCCCAGCGATGGATTCATGGCTGCCTCGGCAGTCACGATGCCTTGGCTCAAGAGTCTGCGATGCGGGCTCCAGGCCTAGAACCCGGATCACCGGGCACATCAATGGAAGGGAACCCTATGGCAACAGCAGCAACTACGCCGCACTCGGCCGCCGCACCGCGGCCGATGACACGAGAGGAGAGAAAGGTCATCCTGGCCTCCTCCCTCGGCACCGTCTTCGAATGGTACGACTTCTATCTCTACGGCTCTCTCGCCACGATCATCGGCGCGCAGTTCTTCTCCGCCTTCGACGTGACGACCCGTAACGTCTTCGCCCTCCTGGCCTTCGCGGCGGGCTTCCTGGTTCGTCCCTTCGGCGCCATCTTCTTCGGCCGCATCGGCGACCTCGTCGGCCGGAAATACACCTTCCTGGTCACGATCCTGATCATGGGCTTCTCGACCTTCCTGGTCGGCCTGCTGCCCAGCTACAACCAGATCGGCTGGATTGCTCCCGTCATTCTGATCGCACTACGCATGCTTCAGGGCTTGGCTCTGGGCGGCGAGTACGGCGGCGCTGCGGTCTATGTGGCCGAGCACGCCCCGGTCGGCCGTCGCGGCTTCTACACCAGCTTCATCCAGATCACCGCAACCGTCGGCCTGCTTCTGTCCCTCGTGGTCATCCTCACGCTCCGCGTATGGATGGGCGAGCAGGGCTTCCAGACGGGCGAGGGCTGGCCGATTGCCGGCTGGCGCATTCCGTTCCTTCTTTCGGTGGTGCTGCTCGGCATTTCGGTCTGGATTCGTCTCCAGATGCACGAATCGCCTGCCTTCCAGAAGATGAAGGAAGAGGGCACCCAGTCGAAGGCTCCCCTGAAAGAGGCGTTCGGTCAGTGGAGCAACGTGAAGATGGTGCTCATTGCGCTGATCGGCCTTGCGATCGGTCAGGCCGTGGTGTGGTACACGGGCCAGTTCTATGCCCTGTTCTTCCTCCAGAGCATCCTGAAGGTCGACTTGCTCACCTCGAACGTGCTCATCGCCTGGTCGCTGATCCTGGGCACCGGCGGCTTCGTGTTCTTCGGCGCGCTGTCGGACAAGATCGGCCGCAAGCCGGTGATTCTCGGCGGCTGCCTGATCGCGGCGATCACCTACTTCCCGCTCTTCGGCGCACTCACGAACGTGGTCAGCCCTCGCCTCAACCAAGCGCTTGAGACCGCGAAGGTCCAGGTTGTGGCTGATCCGGCCACCTGCGGCTCGGTGTTCGATCCTGTCGGCATCCGCACCTTCACCGCACCGTGCGACATCGCCCGCGTGGCCCTGGCCCGCTCGGCGGTCAAGTACGAGCTTGTCCCGGCTCCGGCTGGCTCGCCCGTCAAGGTGACCTTCAATGGCAAGGAAGCCCCGATCGCTCCGGCCATTCCGGCCAACATCACGGCCTTCACGGCCGCGGCTGGCGAAGCGGGCTATCCGAAGGCTGGCGATCCGACCATCCTGAAGGTCGGCGGCTTCTTCGATGCCCTCGGAAATGCCCAGGCCCTGAAGGCCATCGGCATCCTGACCATCCTGGTGATCTACGTCACCATGGTCTACGGCCCCATCGCGGCGGCCCTGGTGGAGTTCTTCCCCACCCGTATCCGCTACACCGCGATGTCCCTGCCCTACCACATCGCCAACGGCTGGTTCGGCGGCCTGCTGCCTCCCACCGCCTTCGCGATGGTGGCGGCCACCGGCGATATCTACTACGGCCTGTGGTATCCGATCGTGATCGCCCTGGTGACCTTCGTGGTCGGCCTGCTCTTCGTGCCGGAGACCAAGGACCGGGATATCATGACCTTCGAGGGCACCGCCGCGAGGCGCTAAGCTTCGGGTCAGGTCCGAAACAAGGAAAGCCCCGCCTCACGGCGGGGCTTTTCGTTGAGGCTGTCGGCAATCGTTCAATAGCAGGTCGTCACGCGCCGGACGATCCAGCCCTCGCCCTCGACGAAGAGGCGCTTGCGCGACACGTCGCAATAGGCACCCTGGCCGTCGCCGCTCCGCACGGACGAGGTGGTCTCGACGTCCTTGGCCGCAACTGGCGTCACCTGCTCCTTGACCGGCTTGGCCGCCGATACTTGGCTCGCCGGAGCGGCCTGAACCGAACCGGCCGCAAGACCGGCCATGGCCGTGAGGAGAGCGAGAGCCTTGAGGCCGAGACGAGCCGGAACCTTTGTGGAAAGGGAAGCCCCTACCGTGATCATCACACCAACTCCTTGAGTTCTGTTGGGCTGACAATTCCAGAATCTGGGCTTGGTTTCGGTGTGCTGGGACACTTAATGTTTACGTTTGTGTGGAACTTGCGTCCCGCTCGGCATGCTGCTACCTCAGCCCATGTCGTCCAGCCGGTGTAGCACAGCGGTAGTGCAGCGGTTTTGTAAACCGAAGGTCGGGAGTTCGATCCTCTCCACCGGCACCATACATCCCCATCCGGGGTATTATTTACGAGTTAAATTAAGCATTTAGCGACCGGTCTTAACCGGGCGAGCGAGGCTCTACTGCCTTCTGCCGCAATGTCGCCTTGCTGACGAGACGTGCGTCCCTGCCGGGCATTCATGAGGACCTCTGCCTGCGATCCGCATCGTGAATTAATCCCTCAGAGGGAGTAATCACAAGGGATTAACCCGAAAGACTACCGATGTTGGGAGCTTCTTACCCGCCAGCGCAAGTCGACCTGGACCCGTACATCCGATCTCTCGCTCAGAAGCATCGGCCGGAGTAGCTCACCTGCCCAATCGATGCCCTGTGCCACCGTGGGTTAGGCTCATGTCCGGATCCTACTGGAGGCAGACTTGGAACCGTTCCTGCTCCATGTGCTGGGCTCGGCTGCGGTAGCATCGGCCGTAGTTGTCTGCGTTATGACAGCACGGCTGTCACGGGAACTGGCTGGCCCTTCCGATTGAGCGAGCAAGCCTTCCAGCAGGCAGGCCGGCGACCGTTTGATGGCTTTTGATGCGTATTCTCTATCAGAGATGGAATGAGACCCTATCGGATCAGGGGAGGCTTTCGATGAAATCGCTGCTGGGAGCCTGCGCTCTGGCTTGCAGCCTCGGCCTCGCCGCATCCGCCGCCGCCCAGCCGCGTCCCAAGACCCAGCAGATCGACGTGGTTCTCACCGATTTCGCATTTAGCCCGGCAAGACTGAACCTGCGACAGGGCCAAGCCTACCGGCTTCGATTCGTGAACAGGGGCTCCGGAGGCCACAATTTTTCGGCGCCGGGCTTTTTCGCGGCGGCCCGGATCCATCCGTCGGACGGAAGCGCAATTGCCAACGGAGCCGTGGAGCTCGGCCCCAGTCAGAGCCGCATCGTCAGCCTCGTTCCGGCGGCAGGAGTCTACGGCGTGACCTGCACCCATTTCCTGCACGCCGGGTTCGGCATGGTCGGCAGCATCACGGTGAACTGAGGCAGGCTTGGGCAAAGTCGAGGAAGGAACGACCCTAGCGGACCCGCTCCTTGCCCCAGTTCTCGTGCGCCACCTGGTCCGCGACCTTGCGCTCGTTCTGGGTCAGCCTGCGGCGGCGGCTGAAAACGGCCATGAAGATGCCGATCAGCAACGGCCCTCCGACGATGACCAGCGCCCAGACCCAACCATCGGCGATATCCCACATCGTACGTCTCCCTCCGCAAAGCCGACGGATGCGGCCCTGCCGTTCTTCGAAGGGCTAACCGGCATGGAAAGTCGTTGTTCCGCCGAAAGTCTTTGCTTAGGCAGGGCGGCAGGCCGCCTCGATGGGAGCCGGTCCACCAGATGTGCCCGGAGCTTCAGCGCACCCCATGCCGATCCTCATCACAGATGCCGACGATCCCCGGATCGAAGCCTATCGGGCTGTCAGGGAGCGCGACCTCGTCGGACGCCAGAACCGTTTTGTGGCCGAAGGCGAAGTGGTGCTGCGGGTTCTGGTCCGGCAGCCTCGGTTCGAGATCGAATCGCTCCTTCTCGCGGAGGGCCGCGCCGAAGGCTTGGCCGACCTCCTTGCCCTGCTCTCCCCCGAGGTTCCCGTCTACAGCGCGAACCGGACGGTGATGGACACGATCGTAGGCTTTCCGATCCACAGGGGCATTCTGGCCGTTGCCAAGCGTCCGCCCATGCCCTCCGCCGAGGCCCTCTTGGACAGCCTGCCCGCCAGGGCTCTCGTCGTCGGGCTGATCGGCCTGACGAACCACGACAATGTGGGCGGCATCTTTCGCAATGCCGCCGCTTTTGGAGCCGATGCGGTCCTGCTCGACCGGGAGACCTGCGACCCGCTCTATCGCAAGGCGATCCGCGTCTCGGTCGGGGGAGCCCTCGTGGTGCCGTTTGCCCGCGCGGCGTCGGGAATCGCCCTCATGACAGCTCTCAAGGCTGCGTCCTTCGAGGTGATTGCCCTTTCCCCCTCAGGCCGTGAGGTTCTCTCGCAGGTGCGGCCCTCCCGGCGAACCGCTCTCCTGCTGGGAGCCGAGGGGCCGGGGCTGCCGGAGGATGTGCTGGCGGAAACCCGGACCGTGTCCATCCCCATGAGCGGCGGCTTCGACTCCCTGAACGTCGCCACCACGAGCGGCATCGCCCTGCACCATCTCACCCGCGCGGAGCACGATCCCGCTCTCTGACTTGTGAAAGGCTGCTCCCTTGCGTCCAGGCTTGGCCGTTCTAGGTTTTTCCTCCCTTGTCTGGAGACGCTCATGACCATCACGCGACGCACCGTTCTTGCCAGCACCGCCCTTGCCGCCGCTCCCCTCGGAGGTCCCGCCTTGGCACAAACCACCCCTGCAGCCCCTGCTCCGGTTCAGGGAACCGGCACACGGCAGGCTCCGGGCTTCTACCGTTACAAGGTCGGGGACATTGAGGTGACGGCCATCAATGACGGCTTCGCCCAGCGCCCTCTGGAAGGCTTCGTCCGCAATGCGGAGCTGTCCCAGGTGCAGCAGGCGATGCAGGAGGCCTTCCTGCCCACCAGTGCGCTGCCGATCGCCTTCAACACCCTCGTGCTCAACCAGGGTGGCAGCCTGACCCTGATCGACACCGGCAACGGCGACATGGGCGCGCCGACCTCCGGCCGCTGGATGGCTAATTTCCGCGCTGCCGGCTTCGATCCCGCCCAGGTGAACGCGGTCGTCATCAGCCATTTCCACGGCGACCACATCAACGGCCTGCGGCTCAAGGACGGCACCGCCGTGTTCCCCAACGCGGAAGTGATGGTGCCAGCCGCGGAATGGGCCTTCTGGATGGATGACGCCCGCATGAACCAGGCGCCGGAGGCCATGAAGGGCGCCTTCCAGGGCGTGCGCCGCGTGTTCGGCCCCATCGCCTCCAACGTGAAGCGCTACGAGATGGACAAGGAGGTCGTGCCCGGCCTCACGGCCGTCGCGGCCCCTGGGCACACCCCCGGCCATACGGTCTACATGCTCTCTTCCGGCAACGGCAAGCTGATGATCATGTCCGACACCACGAACCACCCGGCCCTGTTCGTGCGCAACCCGGACTGGTCGGCCGTGTTCGACATGGATGCCGATCAGGCCCGCGCCACGCGCCGCCGCCTGCTCGACATGGCGGCCTCCGAGCGGGCGCAGGTCGCCTTCTATCACGCTCCCTTCCCGGGCACGGGCCACGTCGCCAAGGACGGCAACGGCTTCCGGTTCGTTCCGGTCCAGTGGAGCCCGGCCGTCTAATCCCGGCCTTCCGTTTCCGTGAACAGCCACTCCAGGGTGGCCGCATCTCCGCCGGTCGGCTCGATGAAGAGCACGACCGGCGTTTCGTAAGGGTGCCGTTCCTTGAGCGCCCGGCTCACCTCGTCCTGCAGTCCCTTGCGGGTCTTCAGGATCGCAACCGCCTCCTGCCCCTGCTCGATGGCACCTTTCCAGGAATAGACCGAGCGCATGCCCGGCAGCACGTTGATGCAGGCAATCAGCCCGTCGCGGACGAGCCCCTCCCCGATGGACAGGGCGGTGTCCACATCGGGAAAGGTCGTATAGACGAGAAGTGGGCGATCCATGCTATGCCTTTCCTCCGCATCCGGTCGGACGCAGCGAGGGTAACTGGGCATGGCCCGCCGTTTCAACAGCATCGCATTCGTGGCCAGCAGCGCCCCTGACGCTCAGAGCGCGCTCAAGGCCCTCCAGGACCGGTATGCCCACGTCTCCCCCGAGGAGGCGGACGTCATCGTGGCCCTTGGCGGCGATGGACTGATGCTGCAGAGCCTTCACACCTTCATGGGCACGGCCAAGCCCATCTACGGCATGAACAAGGGCACGGTCGGCTTCCTGATGAACGACTTTCGGGAGGACGACCTCTACGAGCGGCTCGAGGCGGCCGAGCGCAGCGTGGTCCACCCGCTGCTGATGGTGGCCTGGGACGTGCACGGGGTGGCCCATACGGCGCGGGCGATCAACGAGGTCTCCATGCTGCGCCAGACCTATCAGGCGGCCAAGCTGCGGGTGAGCGTCGACAACCGCGTGCGGATTCCCGAGCTCATCGCCGACGGTACCCTGGTGGCGACACCCGCCGGATCGACCGCCTACAACCTGTCCGTCGGCGGCCCCATCCTGCCGCTGAACGCGCCGCTGCTTGCCCTGACCCCGATCTCCGCCTTCCGCCCGCGACGCTGGCGCGGCGCCCTGCTGCCCGATTATGCCAAGATCCAGGTCGAGGTTCTGGAGGCGGAGAACCGGCCCGTGAGCGCCGTGGCCGATCACACGGAGTTCCGCAGCGTCTCCCGCGTCGACGTCTCGATGGACCGCAGCGTCGATCTCGTGATGCTGCACGATCCCGGCCACAGCCTGGACGAGCGCATCCTGCGGGAGCAGTTCGGCTATTGAAAAAGCAGAAGGCACGGGCTTAACCGTGTGCCGTACACCAGCGTGAGGTAAACGTCATGAACGATGAGACAAGGCACCCGCGGGGCGGCCTCTATTTCGAGGATTTCACCGTCGGCACCACCATCAAGCACCGCCTGACCCGGACGGTGACCCAGATGGACAACATGCTGTTCTCCAACATGACCCTGAACCCGCAGCCGCTCCATATCGACGCGCATTTCTGCGCCACGGAGACGGAATGGGGCAAGCCGCTCATGAACTCCCTGTTCACCCTGGGGCTTCTCATCGGCATCTCCGTCAACGACACCACCGTGGGCACCACCATCGCCAATCTCGGCATGACGGACGTGAAGTTCCCGGCGCCGGTCTTCGAAGGCGACACGATCAACGCCACGACCGAGATCGTGGCGAAGCGCGAGTCCAAGTCGCGCCCGGATGCGGGCATCGTCGAGTTCATCCACCGGGCCTACAAGCAGGACGGCACCCTCGTCGCCGAATGCCGCCGCCAGGCTTTCATGCGCAAGAGGAACGCCTGATGCGCTCCCTGCTCTTCGTGCCGGGGGACAGCCCCAGGAAGCTGGAGAAGGGCCTGATGTCCGGAGCCGACATCCTCCTCATCGATCTGGAGGATTCGGTCGCCCTCCCGGCCAAGGAGGAGGCGCGGCGGGTCACCTCCGAATTCCTGAGGGAGCAGCAGGCGAAGACCGGGCGCCCGCGCCTCTTCGTGCGCGTCAACGGCCTGACCACCGGCCTCATCGATGCCGATCTCGATGGGGTGATGGGCGCAGGCCCCGATGGGATCGTGCTGCCGAAGACGGTCGGCGGGGCGGACGTGGCGCATCTCGGTGCCAAGCTTGCCGTGCGCGAGGCGGAGTTCGGCCTCGAGGACGGCGCCACCCGCATCCTGGCCATCGCACCGAGAACGCCGCCGGCGTCTTCGCGCTGGGCACCTTCGCCGGCGCGAGCCACCGGCTGATGGGTCTGACCTGGGGCGGAGAGGACCTCTCGGCGGATCTCGGCGCGGAAGCGAACAGGGACGAGAGCGGCGCCTATACCGATCCCTACCGGCTCGCCCGCTCCCTGACCCTGTTCGGCGCGGCCGCCGCAGGGGTCGATGCGGTGGATTCCGTCTTTACGAATTTCCGCGACATGGCGGGGCTCGAAGCCGAATGCCGGGCCGCGCGGAGGGACGGCTTCGTGGCGAAGATGGCCATCCACCCGGCCCAGGTGCCCGTCATCAACGAGGCCTTTACCCCCTCACCGGAGGCCGTTGAGCGGGCACAAGCCGTGATCGAGGCCTTCAGGAACAATCCGGGCGCCGGGGTCGTCGGCGTGAATGGGGAGATGCTGGACCGCCCCCATCTGCTGCGCGCCGAGCGGCTGCTGAGGCGGGCCGGCCTGTAGAGGCAGGATCCCATCCTGGCCGCAGCGGAACCCGGATAGGCAACGGGTTCGCTTTTAGGCACATGCGAAACACCGGCTCAATGCCGAATCAAATCGGCAGGCCCTCTCCATCCATGTAGTTCAAGAAACGTTATCTCCTCTCCATATAGGGCCGGCAGCCCTGGCCGCCTGTGCTTTTTGTCTCTCCCTTAGCCGCGCGGCACCGAGGACAGGCATCGGCGAAACCGATCCGGGCTGCAGCGTGCGGTTCAAAACTCGGCCGTTCGGCCAAGTGAGGAGACACGATGCCCATCACATTCCGCGAAGGTTCCTGGTATCAAAACGACGCTCAAATCGCGGCCGGCACGAGATCTGTGGAGGACGGGGGGCAAACCTTCCTCTTGGTCGATCATGCAGCGCGAGGCTACCAGACGATTCAGGAAGCCGCCGCGCAGGCGCCTGCCGGCGCAGTCGTCCTTGTCGCACCCGGTACCTATGCCGAGCAGGTCAGGGTCGAGGGTGCCGACGGCCTGACGATCAGGGGCGCCGGCGCGGGCGTTGTGATCACCTGCCCCGACGCCCTGACGGCCGTGCGCTCGGATTACTGGGGTTCGGACGTGGCTGCCGTGATCTCGGTCGACGACTCCAGCAATGTCAGGATCTTCAACGTCACCGTGGACGGTGCAGGAAAGGGTGACGCCAGGCCGGCCGGGTCCGGCTTCGCAGGTGTCTTCTTCAACAATTCCTCAGGCGCGCTCGTGGATTCCGACGTGAAGGGCGTTCACCTGCAGGAGAGTCACTTCGGCGTTCAAACCGGCATGGCCGTCGTCGTGACCAATGACGATGAGAACAAGGACAACACCTTCTCCGCAATCGGCAACGGCTTCACCGATTTCCAGAAGGCGGCCATCGTCGTTCGTCAGGCCAACGTGACCATCAGTGACAACGAGATCGAGGGCACCCACACCGATGCCATCGCTCAGAACGGCCTCGACCTTGGATATGGAGTGACCGGTGACGTGTCCGGCAACACGATCACCGGCATCGGGTATACCAAGATTGATGCGTCCTCCTCCGGCATCATCGTCACGTCGACCGCGACCGATCTCGCCATTTACGGCAACACGATCACCGGCGTCAGCACGACCGACAGCTTCGTCGGAATCATGCTCCAGACCCAGGGGCCGGGAACCGGGATTTCGGTTTACGGCAACAGCATCGACACCGCTCAGTACGGGATCTATGAAATCGTCGCGACCAATCCCAGTGCGGTCGACACGGACGGGCCGAACGGAGACGCTCCCAATCAGGTCACGAACGTCACCAGTGGCTACACGCTGGATACGGCCGATGTTCCGAACATCACGACTCCCTTCGAGCGCACGGGCACGAACGGCAACGACTCTCTGCAGGGCCAGGCCGGTGCCGACAGGCTGAACGGCGGCGCTGGCAATGACGAGATCTCCGGCGGCGCTGGCGACGACGTTCTCACTGGCGGCGATGGCTCGGACGCCATCGACGGCGGCGGCGATGTCGACACCTACTATCTCCACGGCCCGCGCGACGGCTTCTCCTTCCTGCGCCTGTCCAACGGGCGGGTGCAGGTCGCCGACATGAGCGGGGGCTCGGCCGACATCGATATCCTGTCGAATGTCGAACGGATCTCGTTCAACGGTCAGGTCAGTTCGCTCGACGATCTGCTCGCGGAGGGCAATGTCCTTCCTGCGCAGGCCATCGACGAGGACAGCCCCTGGTCCTTTGTGGTTCCCAGAGGCGTGTTCGATGCGGCTGCCACAGGCTTCGTTGCGACGCTCGCGGACGGGTCCGCCCTGCCGGCCTGGCTGAGTTTCGACGAGGCGACCCGGACCTTCTCGGGAACGCCCCCACGGAACTTCAACGGAAGCGTCAGCCTGAAGGTCTCATCCGAAGGCGGAGACTTCGCCTCCTCGGTCACGTTCTCGTTGTCGGTCAGGCCGGTCAACGACGCGCCGCACGACATCACCCTGTCCCAGGGCCGGGTGGAGGAGAATGCCGGGGCCGGGACGCCCATCGGCACCCTCACCGGCACCGACGTGGATGGCGGCCCCCTCACCTTCTCGCTCGTGAACGATGCCGGCGGGCGCTTCGCGATCCAGAACGGCCGGCTGGTGGTCAAGGACAGCTCCAGACTCGACCACGAGCAGGCGACCACCCACACGGTCACGATCCGGGTCACGGATGCCGCGAATGCAAGCTATGACGAAACCTTCTTGATCGAGGTCGGCAACAGGATCAATGAAACCGTCCTCGGCTCCTCGTCCTCCGATATCCTCAAGGCCGATGCCGGCAGGGATACCATCAGCGGCGCCGGCGGGGACGACACGGTCTATGGCGGCTTTGGCCACGACAGCCTGCGGGGCGATGCCGGCCGGGACGTGTTCGTGTTCGACACCAAGCCCAGCCAATCCGCGAACAGGGACAAGATCGCGGACTTCACCGTGCGCGACGACAGCCTCTGGCTCGACAACGCGGTGTTCACCAAGCTCGGCACGAGGGGCACGGACGCCAGCCCGGCGCAGCTCAAGAGCGGCCACTTCGTCAAGGGCTCGGCCGCCAAGGACAAGAACGACCACGTCATCTACGATGCCAAGAAGGGCGTGCTGCTCTACGACGCCGACGGCTCGGGCAAGGGCAAGGCGGTGGAGATCGCCACCCTCGCCAAGCACCTCGCCGTCACCCACAAGGACTTCTTCGTGATCTAAGCCGAATTCGGCAGATCCGTGGATTCTCCGAACGAAGCGCCCCGCGACCTGCCATCGCGGGGCGCTTTCTCATGGGATTGGTACCCGAAACCGGACGGCCTCAGCCGCCGGGACGGGTGATCGAGAACTTCGTCTCCGGGGTCGCCACGAAGTAGTCTCGGTAGCCGGCGCGGGCGATGGGGCGCATGGCAGCCGTATCGACGAGGCCGTTCACGATGAAGCGGTCGTCGATGTGGATGCCGACCACCTGCCCGATCACCAGGTAATAGGACGGCTCGCCGCCGCCGAGGGGCTCGAGCGGCACGGTCTGGAGCCACTTGCACTCGAGCGCCGCCGGAGCCTCCGCCAGCCGCGGCGGCTTCACAAGGCGCGACGGAGCGGGCCGGAGGCCCGCATGCTCCATCTCGTTCTGTCCCCGCGGCAGGGCTGCCGAGGTCGCGTTCATCTGCTCCCTCAGGTCGTAGGTCGCCAGGTTGCAGACGAACTCCCCCGTTTCCTCGACGAAGGCGAGCGCATCCTTTCGGCCCGCAGACGAGAACGCCACCATGGGCGGACGCTCGGAGACCGCATTGAAGAAAGAATAGGGCGAGAGGTTCACCTCCCCCCTGCCGCTCACGGCGGTGATCCAGCCGATGGGGCGCGGGGCCACGATGGCCTTGAAGGGATCGTGGGGCAGGCCGTGGGCGTTGGTCGAGGTCTCGTAGAACATGATGGAGCATTTCCCCGGCGAAGTGGGCACCGGTTCGCCGCAGGACACGCGACGAACGTCTAGACATTCAGAACCGCGTCACGATGTCCTCGAGCCGGGGCCGGTCCCGGTCCGAGGGCGTTTCCTTGGCCGTGCCGATATGGACGAAGCCGGCAATGCGCTCGTCCGGCTTGAGCCCGAGGGCATCCAGCACCCGCCGGTCGAAGGCCGCCCAGCCCGTGAGCCAGGAGGCGCCGTAGCCGAGGAAGGTTGCGGCATTGAGGAGGTTCATGCAGACGGCGCCGGCCGAGAGAACCTGCTCCCAGTCCGGGATCTTCACGTGCGGCACCACGCGGGACACCACCGCCACCACCAGGGGAGGATTGGCGAAGCGCTCCCGCTCGACCGCCACCTTCTCCGCATCCGCTCCAGGGTTGTCCGCCTGGAAGGCTTCCGCCAGCACGCTGCCGAGGCGCTGCCGCCCCTCGCCCTGGATCAGGATGAAGCGCCAGGGAACGAGCTTGCCGTGGTCCGGCACCCGGGAGGCGACCCGCAGCAGGGTCTCGATCTCCTGCTCGCTCGGCCCCGGCTCGCCCAGCCAGCGCGAGGGCACCGAGCGGCGCTGCAGGAGGCGGGAAAGGCTTTCATTCATGGGAGCTTCATCCAGCTTGAATATTGTGAAACAATGACAATGGAGGCCGAGGCGGCGAGCCAAGGCGGGCGGAGATCCGCCATCGTCTCGCCGTCTTGCTGCGCTTGAGGGAGCGCAGGCGTCCTCAGGGCGGACCGCTGCCGCAGAAGAAACAGCAGCGGATGTATAGGGGGAGTGCGGTTCTACGCCAAGCAGGTTTCAGCCCAGGCGAACCCGGCGGCATGCTCAGGCAGGCCGAGGGGATGAGCCTGGGAACAAGAACAGGCGTCAAGCCGCATCGGGGCAATGCAGACATCGTTTTTCGGACCAGACCTTCCACGCTCGCCGGCCGCTTGGTCGAGGCGGGAGACGCTTCTCGCCTGCGGCCTCATCCTGGCCGCCTGGGCCGCCGCCGCATCGTTCTGGCCCCTGACCGGCACGGTGGTGCCCTGGGACTCCAAAAACCACTTCTACCCGATCTTCCGCTATCTCGGGTCCGCCCTGGCCCAGGGCGAGCTCCCCCTCTGGAATCCCTACCATTTCGGCGGCCATCCCTCGGCGGCTGACCCGCAATCCCTTCTCTTCACCCCCACCATGCTGCTGTTCGGATGGCTCCTCCCCGAGCCGTCCATGCAGGTCTTCGACGTCGTCGTCTTCGCCCATTTCCTGCCGGGCGCCCTGGCCTTCGTGCCGATCTTCCGCCGGAGGGGATGGCATTCCTCAGGCGCCGTCGTGGCGGCGCTCGTCTTCATGCTCGGCGGCTCCGCGACGGCGCGGCTCCAGCACACGGGCATGATCTTCAGCTACGGCTTCTTCCCCCTCGCCTTCTGGCTGCTGGAGGAGGCGCTGGACCGGCGCTCCTACGCCTATGGCGTGCTGTTCGCCTTAAGCGCGGCGATGATGGTCATCGGCCGCGATCAGGTGGCCTTCCTCTGCGCCCTCACCCTGATCGGCGTGGCCGCGCACCGGATCTGGACCGCGCCGCACGCGCTTGCCTATCTGAGGTCCCGCCTGGGCCTTCTCCTCACCATGGCCCTGATCGGCGGCGGGCTGCTGGCCGTACCCGTCGTTCTGACCATGCAGTTCCTCGCCACCTCGACGCGACCCTCCTTCGGCTTCGGCGTCGCCGCCATGGGCTCCCTCCCGCCCGAGAGCCTGGCGACGATCCTTTTCGGCAACGTCTTCGGCTCCCTGCGCTGGACCTATGACTACTGGGGTCCCGACTGGCACAGCCTTCAGGAGGGAACCTGGACCGACCGGGCCACGAACTACCTCTTCATCGGCACGATCCCGGCGCTTCTGCTGGTCTGGCACGGCATTGCCGGCGGTCGGCTCTTCGCCCGCGAGTTCCGGTTCTTCCTCGTGGTCGGGGTCGCGGCGGTTCTCTACGCGCTCGGGCGCTACACCCCCGGCTTCGAGATCATCTTCGACCATATGCCGGGCGTGAACCTCTACCGCCGTCCGGCGGATGCCACCTTCCTCGTCAACATCGCCCTCGCCTTCGCCGGCGGCTATCTGGTCCATCGCTATGCGATGGAGGGCATGCCGCGCTGGAGCCGGGACGCCCTCGGACGGCTCTGGGCGGTCCTCCCCCTGGTGGCTCTCGGGCTCGTAATCGCTGCCGTCGCCAGCGCGCTCACCTTCGCGATCAGGGGCGGGCATGTCTCCTCCGCCCTGGCGGAGATCGGCGTAAGCCTGGCTGCGGCTGTCCTCGCCATGGCGGCTATCGCCCGGTTCGCAGGCGCCCCGCGCTGGCGGGGAGCCATGGCCCTGGTGCTGGTGACGCTCACGGGAGCCGAGCTGATCGGCCGCCATGCCGCCTCGGCCCTCAACGCGGAGCCTGCGGAGCGCTACACGGTCTTCACCCAGCTGCCGCCCGAGCAGCTTCAGGGCCTGCAGATCCTCAAGCGCGAGCTTGCCGAGCGCAACGCCCGCGGCGAGTACCCGCGCGTCGAGATCCTCGGCCTCAAGGGGGCCTGGCAGAATGCTTCCATGGTGCTCGGGATCGAGGACATCATCGGCTACAACCCCCTCCGGCTCGCCGATTACGAGCGCGCCATCGGCCCCGGCGAGAACGCCGAGGACCCGAACCTGCGCCGGTTTCCGACGAGCTTCCGCGGCTACGAGTGCGAGCTCGCAAGCCTCCTGGGCCTCGATTACCTCGTCCTGGACCGCCCCGTGGACAAGCTGCCCCGCCACTTCCCCCGTCTGACCGATGCCGAGGTGGTCTACGGCACGGGCCGGATGTGGATCTACCGCCTGAACGCCTCCGCGCCGCGCGCCTACGTGGCGCATCGGGTGCTTCCGGTCGATTCCGCCGCCGCCCTCGAGGAGGACGAGCTGCCCGAGTTCAACCGGGAGACGGAAGCGCTCATCGACCAGGACAGCATGCCCCTGCTCGGCGGCTCTTATGCGGCGACCAATCCGAAGGGGTCCGGCACAGGGAGCCAGGCGCGCATCGTGAGCTACCAGAGGAACTCGGTCACCGTGGAGGTGGAAGCCGGCGAGAAGGGAATTCTCGTGCTGCACGACATCCACTACCCGGGCTGGGAGGCCTGGGTGGACGGCGAGCGCCGTCCGATCCTGCGCGCCAATCTCCTCTTCCGCGGCGTCGAGGTTCCTGCCGGGCGGCACCGGGTCGAGTTCCATTTCCGCCCCATGTCGCTGGAGAATTTGGTTTCCGCCGCATCCGGGCTTATCAAGGGCGAGGATGAGCCGATCCGCACCGCGGTCGCCTCCCCGCTTCAGTAGGATTGCTTTTCAGACGATGCTTTTTCGCGTGAAACGGCCGATTTCCCTGCTTGGCCTGGTGGCGGCCCTGGCCGCCTCCGGGGCGGCGGCCCAGTCGCCGGCCGTGCCGTCCATGTCGCAGAACCTGCCGCCGATCTCCATCGGACAGGTCACGCTGAACGCGGGCGCGACCTTTGCGGGCAGCAACGAGCCGATCCGTTCCGGCCTCGTCTGGCGCATCTACGAGGATCGCGGGGATGCGTCCCAGCCCGTCATCGTTGCCCGCTCCACGAGCCCGACGCCCAGCTTCACCCTCCAGCCCGGCAACTACATCATTCACGTGGCCTACGGCTTTGCGAGCGCCTCCAAGCGCATCAGCGTGCAGCGGGGAAACCTCAACGAGCGGCTCGCCATCAATGCGGGCGCCCTGCAGCTCAAGGGCGCCGTGGGCGGCAGCCCCATCGCGCCGAATCGCCTGAGCTTCTCGGTCTACGTGCCGGAGGCCCAGAACTCCGAAGGCCGCCTCGTCATCGCCGACGCCAAGGCGAACGACATGATCCGCCTGCCCGAGGGCACCTATCACGTGGTCTCCACCTATGGCGACGCCAACGCGATCATGCGCAGCGACCTCAAGGTGGAGTCCGGACGCGTGACGGAGGCGACCCTCAACCACCGCGCCGCCACCGTGACCCTCAAGCTGGTGGGTTCGGCAGGGGGCGAGGCCTTCGCGGGAACGGCCTTCAGCGTGCTCACCCCCGGCGGCGACGTGATCCGCGAGGCCATCGGCGCCTTTCCTTCCGTCACGCTCGCGGAGGGCGAGTACATCCTGATCGCGCGCCATGACGGCAAGGTCTACACCCGGGAATTCAAGGTCGAGAGCGGCCTCGACCGGGACATCGAGGTCCTCGCCCGACCCTGAGCCTCCTGAACCTTTCCCCTCCCGCGGCATTGACCGAACGCCATCATCGGTCGCGCCGCGCATGAGCCTGAACTCCAAAGGCGCGCGACCCTGCAGGAGAAGACGCTCATGAAAGTCTCAGAGATCATGACCCGCAACGTGCGCGTGGTGAGCCCGGACCGGACCATCCAGGAAGCGGCGCGCCTCATGGACGAGATGAATGTCGGCGTCCTGCCCGTGTGCGACGGCCGCCGCCTGCGCGGCATGGTGACGGATCGCGACATCACCGTCCGCGCCACGGCGGCGGGCCTCCCGCCGGACACGACCCGGGTGCGGGACGTCATGTCCGCCGATGTGTGGTGGTGCTTCGACGATGACGACGTGGACCATATCGTCCAGCTGATGAGCGACCACCAGATCCGCCGCCTGCCCGTGGTGGACCGCGACAAGCACCTGGTCGGCATCGTCGCGCTGGGCGACCTCGCGACGGATCGGGAGGACGCCGCGACCCGTGCGTTGCACCGGATCTCCACGCCCTCAGAGCCCGACCGCACCGGCACCCCGACCACGGCGCGCGCCGACCAGACCCGCGGCGTCAGGGCCGTCCGGCTCAGCGACGACGAGCGCCGCGAGCTGGAGCGGCGCATGAACGACGCCAGCCGGGACGACACCGACCGGCACCGCCCCCACGATTACCGAGAGAACGACCATCGCGGTCGCATCGACAACACCCGGAGGCCGGGCCGCGAGCAGTTCCGCTTCCGCGAGGAGGACGACGTGCGCGCCGCCTTCGGCAGCTTCGGCTATCCCGGCCAGGAAGGCGCTCGCGATTCCCGCATGCGCGGCGGCTTCGGCGGCGATGGGTATCAGAGCTATGGCGACGAGTTTGCAGGCCGAGGCTCGGCGGGCCGGGGCTTTCACCCACCGCGTTACGGGGCTTCGACCATCACGGGCGAGCGTGCCCGCTCCGGTGACGACAGCAGCGAGGATGACCGCCGCATGCAGGATCGCGAGCGCACCTGGAGCCTCGTGAACGAGCGGCGCGATCACGGCAACTACGGCATGGGACCCGGCAACACCCGCTTCAGCAACGATGCCACGGGTAGCTTCGGCGAGGTGCGCCGCGGCGAGCACCAGGGCCGGGGGCCGAAGGGCTACCAGCGCTCGGACGAGCGCATCCGCGAGGACATCAACGAGCGCCTGACGGACGATCCCATGATCGACGCCTCGGAGATCGAGGCGCAGGTCCAGAACCGCGAGGTGACGCTGACCGGCACGGTGCGCGACCGCAACGAGAGACGCCGGGCCGAGGATCTTGCCGAATCCGTCTCAGGGGTCGCCCACGTGCAGAACAACCTGCGCGTCGGCCAGCGCCAGGGCACACACGCAACCGGCATGGAGGCCGGAGATGCGGGCGCCGTCACGGGCAATTCGGGCAGTGGCGCGGCCGGAACGACGGCCGGGACCGCAGCCGGTAGCCGCACCAGCGGTCGGCAGCGGCAGACGAGCTGAGGTCGCTTCCTCTCTCTAGCTCTGCCCTCATCCTGAGGAGGATTGCGTGAGCAATCCGTCTCGAAGGAGGATCCAGAGATCGCTGGAATCTCCTTCGAGACGCAGACTGCGTCTGCTCCTCAGGATGAGGTTGAACGTTGTGAAAATGGAAAAAGGCGGCGCTCCTGAAGAGGAGCGCCGCCTTCGTCTGTTCAATCGGCTGTTACGCCACCGTCCGCTCGACCACGTGATGCCCGTCGAGGGTCGCATGACCTTCCGGCTCGGATACTGCCTTCGCGGCGCGGCGGCGATCCGGCGTGACGGCCTCGGCGGCAAGCGCTTTCAGGGCCTCGTCGAGAGTCATGGTCTTCTGCTCGGGACTCCCGAGGCGGCGGATCGACACCGTCCGCTCCGCCGCCTCCTTGCGACCCACCACGAGAAGCACCGGCACCTTCACGAGCGAGTGCTCGCGGACCTTGTAGTTGATCTTCTCGTTGCGCAGATCCGCCTCGACGCGCAGGCCTGCGGCCTCGGCGGCGCGCACCACTTCCATGGCGTATTCGTCGCCCTCTGAGGTGATGGTGGCGACCACCGCCTGCACCGGCGCAAGCCAGAGCGGGAAATGACCTGCGAAGTGCTCGATCAGGATGCCGGTGAAGCGCTCCATGGAGCCGCAGATGGCGCGGTGGACCATGACCGGCGTCTTCTTCTGGCCATCCGCATCCACGTAGAACGCGCCGAACCGCTCCGGCAGGTTGAAGTCCACCTGCGTGGTGCCGCACTGCCAGTCGCGGCCGATGGCGTCGCGCAGCACGTACTCGAACTTCGGCCCGTAGAAGGCGCCCTCACCCGGGTTGATCGCCGTCTTGATGCGCCCGCCCGACTGCTCCTCGATCTGCTTCAGCACGCGGGTCATCACGTCTTCCGCGTGATCCCACATCTCGTCGGTGCCGACGCGCTTCTCGGGCCGTGTGGAGAGCTTCACCACGATCTCGTCGAAGCCGAAATCGGCATAGGTCGAGAGGATCAGGTCGTTGATCTTCAGGCACTCGGCGGCGAGCTGATCTTCCGTGCAGAAGATATGCGCATCGTCCTGCGTGAAGCCGCGCACGCGCATGAGGCCGTGCAGCGCGCCGGACGGCTCGTAGCGGTGGACGGCGCCGAACTCGGCCAGCCGCAGCGGCAGGTCGCGATAGGACTTCAGGCCATGCTTGAAGATCTGCACGTGGCCCGGGCAGTTCATCGGCTTGAGGGCGAACAGGCGCTTGTCCTCGGCCTCCTCGCCCGCCGACTGCACGCCGAACATGTTCTCGCGATACCAGCCCCAATGGCCCGACGTCTCCCAAAGCGACGAATCCAGAACCTGAGGCGCGTTCACCTCCTGGTAGTCGCCCTTGAGCCGGCGGCGCATGTAGGAGACCAGCTCCTGGAACACGGTCCAACCCTTGGAATGCCAGAAGACGACGCCCGGTCCCTCCTCCTGGAAGTGGAACAGGTCCATCTCGCGGCCCAGGCGGCGATGGTCGCGCTTCTCGGCCTCCTCGAGCTGCCGGATGTAATTGTCGAGATCTTCCTGGTTAGCCCAGGCGGTCGCGTAGATCCGGGTCAGCATCGGGTTGTTGCTGTCGCCCCGCCAATAGGCGCCCGCCACCTTCATCAGCTTGAAGGCGTTGCCGATCTTGCCCGTCGAGGTCATGTGCGGCCCGCGGCAGAGGTCAAACCAGTCGCCCTGGAAGTAGATCTTGAGGTCCTGGCCCTCGGGAATCGCATCGACGAGCTCGACCTTGTAGGCCTCGCCCTTCTCCTTGAAGACCTGACGAGCCTTCTCGCGGCTCCACACTTCCTTGGTGAAGGGCTTATCCCGCGCGATGATCTCCCGCATCTTCGCCTCGATGGCGGGGAAGTCCTCCGGGGTGAAGGGCTCGTCGCGGGCGAAGTCGTAGTAGAAGCCGTTCTCGATCACCGGGCCGATGGTCACCTGGGTCCCCGGGAACAGCTCCTGCACCGCCTCGGCGAGCACGTGTGCGCAATCGTGCCGGATCAGCTCCAGCGCCCGCGGATCCTCGCGGTTGAGGAACTCGATCCTGGCATCGCTCGTGATCGGGTCGGCGAGATCGGCGACGGTGCCGTCGAGCGCCATGGCGACCGTGCGCTTGGCGAGCGACTTGGCGATGCCTTCCACGATCTCGCGGCCGGTGATGCCGGATTCGTACTGGCGCTGGGCGCCATCGGGGAATGTCAGGGTAATCATCAAAGCGTTCTCCTGGCTCACTCCTGCCAACGGAGCAGGTAAGCGGGGCCGACGGTTTGTTGGATGAGGGGCGAGGTCAGCCGCCGTCAGGTTCGACTGCCTCGCAGGCGATCGGGGGAGCGTTGACGCCCCGCCAGCGACCGTAGGCCCAGGGCTTATACCAGGCCGAGCCTTGGGGCAACGTTTCCGGCACCAGATCGAGCCCGGATGTCCCGAACGGGCCGCAGCGGCAGATACGTGCCAGCCCCATCCATCCCCCCGGCCAGAATCCATGCCGCTGGATCGCCTCGTCGGTATACTCGGAGCAGGAGGGCAGATGGCGGCATTGCCGGCCGATGAGGCCCGACAGGCTCAGCTGGTAGCCGCGGATGGCCCAGTGGGCAGCCTTCTGGACAGGGCTCGGCATCTAGCCCGAACGCCCGGCGCGGCGCTTCTCGGCCTGGTCGATGGCGTCCACGACCGCATCGAATGTCAGGAGGATGGAGGCGTGGCGGGCCTTGTAGTCCCGCAGGGGCTCCAGAACCTTCAGGTCCTCCCACTTGCCCTCGGGGGGGCTACCGCCCTCCTTGAGCAGGCGGGTGGCCGCCGCCCGGATGGCGCGCAGTTCCTCGACCGTCGAGCCGATCACGTGGCGTCCCATGATCGAGGAGGAGGCCTGACCCAGGGCGCAGGCCTTCACCTCGTGGGCGAAGGCGGTCACCACGTCGCCGTCGAGCTTCAGGTCCACCGTGACGGTCGAACCGCAGATCCGCGATCGGGCGGTCGCGGAGGCATCCGCGTCGGCAAGCCGGCCCAGGTGCGGAATGTCCGCAGCGAGCTCCAGGATGCGTCGATTGTAAATGTCGCTCAGCATGGGACAGAGGGTGACTGAGAGGTACCTCGGATTATATATAGGACTGAAATGAAGGATCTGCGACCCGGCTGCACCAAAGCGTAGTCGTGGAATAGAGAGGTCCTGGGGCTCCCTTCCCTTGGAGTTCCGCAAGTTGAGAAAGAAAGGCTCCACATGGACGATGTGGTTAAGTCCTTGTCTACGCGTCTGAATTCAGTCGCCGACAAGTCCAGCACCCGCCCGAGCCGCGAAGAGGCCGAGGCGGCCGTTCGCACCCTGATCCGCTGGGCAGGCGACGACCCTGGCCGCGAGGGCCTGCAGGACACCCCCATGCGCGTGGCCAAGGCCTTCCGGGAATTCTATGCCGGCTACGGCGAGAACCCTGGGGAGATCCTCGACAAGATCTTCAGCGAGGTGGAGGGCTACGACGACATCGTGCTCGTGCGCGACATCCCCTTCTACTCGCATTGCGAGCACCACATGGTGCCGTTCTACGGCGTGGCGCATTTGGCCTATTACCCGACGAAGGGCGTCGTCGGGCTCTCCAAGCTCGCCCGCCTCGTCGATGCCTATGCGCGCCGGCTGCAGACGCAGGAGACCATGACAGCCCAGATCGCCTCCGCCATGGAGAAGGCCCTCGCGCCGCGGGGCGTGGCCGTGATGCTCGAGGCCGAGCACATGTGCATGTCCATGCGCGGCATCCAGAAGGCCGGCGCCCTCACCCTCACGACCCAGTTCAAAGGCGTCTTCAAGGAAGATCCTGCGGAGCAGGTGCGCTTCCTCACTCTCGTGCGCAACGGCAAGGCGTGAGGGCGGCCATGAACGCACCGGCAGCGGGGCTTTTTCCTGCCCCCGGCTCCAAGGCCGAGCTCGAGGAGGGGGCGAGCCTGTCGCCCCGCTTCGGCACCGACGGGCTCGTCACCTGCATCGCGGTCGATGCCGAAACGGGTGAGATCCTCATGGTCGCCCATATGAATGCCGAAGCGCTCGCGAGAACCCTCGAGACAGGCGAGGCCTGGTACTGGTCGCGCTCCCGCGGGGAGCTCTGGCACAAGGGGGCCACCAGCGGGCAGATCCAGACCGTCCTCGAAATGCGCGTCGATTGCGACCAGGACGCCCTCCTGCTCAAGGTGCGGGTCGCGGGTGATGGCGGCTGCTGCCATACGGGCCGCCGCTCCTGTTTCTACCGCCGGGTGGAGACAGCCGGTGGGAAGCCCCGCCTCGTCATCGACTGACCTGCCAGGCAGCCCGACGGGAATGCAGGGCTGCCCTCCGCCAGGAAACGGGTGCGCATCCCGGGCGTCCGCGCTAGGAACGCCCGATGACACGACGTGACCTCTACCTCGCCCGGGCGGCGGCCAGCGCCGTCTTCTTCGGCAATGGGTTCGGCATCGGCACCTGGGCGGCGCAGCTGCCCCGGTTCAAGGCGTCCTTGAGCCTCTCGGACGGGGAGTTGAGCCTTGGGCTCCTGGCCTTCTCCCTCGGCGCCGTCGCGCTCATGCCTGTGATCGGCTGGGCCGTTGCCTTCCTCGGAAGCCGGACGACGACCATCGCAGCCTCGTTCGCCTTCGCAGCCGCCCTGCTTCTGCCGGGCCTCGCGCCGAGCTTAAGCCTCTTCGTCGCCGCCTCCCTGGTGGCAGGAGCCTGCAACGGCACCATGGACGTGGCGATGAACACCAACGCCACGGTGGTGGAGCGGGCCTGGGGCTCGGCGATCATGTCGTCCTTCCACGCCTTCTTCAGCCTCGGCGGACTGGCGGCGGCGGGCGTCTCCGGCTTTCTGATCGCTCACGATGTCGGCCTCGTCCCGACCCTGGCCATCTCCTGCCTGGGCATGGGGCTTCTGTTCCTCGTCGCCGCATTGTGGACCCTGGAGGAGACGGACAGGACGACCGAAGGCCACGGCTTCGCCTGGCCGCGCGGCCCCGTCATCCTGGTGGCGGTGCTCGCCATGTTCTGCTTCATCGTGGAGGGTGCCATCATCGATTGGTCGGCGATCTACCTCCAGACCGTCGCCGGCGCGAGCCTGGAGACCGCCGTCTCGGGATTTGCCGCCTTTTCCCTCGCCATGACGGCCTGCCGCTTCTTGGGCGATCCCGTGGTCCGGCGCCTGGGGCGCGTCCGAACCCTGCAGCTCGGCGGGCTGCTGGCGGCTCTCGGCCTCGCCCTGGCGATGGCCGTGCCGGCTCCCCTGCCCTCCTCCATCGGCTTCGCGCTTGTCGGGGTCGGCCTTGCCAATGCGGTGCCGGTCCTCTTCAGCGCGGCGGGCCAGGTGAAGGGCATCCCGCCCAGCATGGGGGTCGCCATGGTGGCCACCCTCGGCTACGGCGGATTGCTGCTCGGGCCGCCCCTGATCGGGTTCGGGGGCGAGTTCCTGGGCCTGCGCGCCATGCTCGGCCTGCTCATCCTCTTCGCGCTGGTCATCATCATTTTGTCGCAGCGGGCGCTCCGGCGCTCCACTGTTCAGTTTTCCTGAACCCGTCCTAGTTCAACCTTGAGGGCATCGTTCACGCCGTCTTCACGAGAGGCTGGCATGAATCGAACGGGATGCCTTGGAGTCGACCGATGTTGTGGGACGGGATCACCCGGCGAAGCGCCGGTTCAGGGGGCGGTGGGGGAGTGACGGAAGCCAAGGTGCCGGTCGAGCGCGACGGACGCACCAAGACCCGGATCGGCCTCGCGCTCGGCGGCGGCGCCGCCCGCGGCTGGTCTCATATCGGCGTTCTCCGGGTGCTGGAGGAAGCCGGCGTCGTTCCCGACGTGATCGCCGGCTGCTCCATCGGCGCCGTGGTCGGCGGCTGCTATGCGGCCGGCAAGCTCGACGAGCTCGAGGCTTTCGCCCTCTCGCTGACCAAGCGGCGCGTCATGGGCCTGCTCGACTTCCATTTCAGCGGGGCCGGCCTCATTGCCGGCGGGCGCCTGCAGCGCCTGCTCGACCAGGACCTGACCGATCAAAGGGTCGAGACCCTGCCGATCAAGTTCTGCACCATCGCCACCGAACTCGTGAGCGGCCACGAGATCTGGCTCACGCGCGGGCCCCTGGTCCAGGCGATGCGGGCCTCCTATGCCCTGCCCGGCGTGTTCGACCCGGTGATGCTGGGCGGGCGCTGGCTCATGGACGGCGCCCTCGTCAACCCGATCCCGATCACCGCCGCCCGCGCGCTCGGAGCGGATATCGTGATCTGCGTGAACCTCAACGGCGAGGTGCGCGTGCGCGGGACCGTGATCCAGTCCTACGACGCCAGCACGAGCGACGAGCGCGAGATCGAGAAGGCCATCGAGGAGGCACCGCGGCGCTGGGGGATCTTCCCGTCCAACCGGGGCGAGAAGCAGCGCAAGCCCAACGCGCCAGGGATGGCGACCGTGATGGTGGACGCCTTCAACATCACCCAGGACCGCATCGCCCGCTCGCGGCTCGCGGGCGACCCGCCGGACATCATGATCGCGCCGAAGCTCGCCAAGATGGGTCTGTTCGAGTTCCACCGCGCCCAGGAATGCATCGCCCTGGGCCGGCAGGCCACGGAGCGCGCCCTGCCGGATATCCTCGAACTGCTGCAGGAATCGCAGGCCCGGTAATCAGGCCGTCGCGATATATTCCTTGATCGCCTCGGCCTCGGCTTCCACCTCCTCGAGGCGTTCCTTCACCACGTCGCCGATGGAGACGATGCCGACGAGGCGGCCGCCCTCGACGACCGGCACATGCCGGAACTTCTGCTGGGTCATCAGCTCCATCACGTCGTTGATGGAGGTCTCCCCCGTGCATGTCATGACCTTCTCGGTCATGAAGCGGGAGACGGGCTCCTCCAGGGCCTTCGCGCCGTGGTTTGCAACCGCCCGCACGATGTCCCGTTCCGAGATGATGCCGGAAACCGGCTTTTGACCGTCGACGATGAGGAGGGCACCTATCCTGCGCTCGGCAAGAACCTTGGCCGCTTCGCTTAAGGTCCGGCCCGGTTCGATGGTCGCGACGTCGCGCCCCTTGAGCGAAAGAATGCGATTGACGATCATTGATTCCCTCCCATTGCGCGAATGGCGAAGGACCGTCAGCCCCTGCATTCGCCAGGCTGAGTGGGCCGCAGACCCACGACTTTGGGACGCGAACCCTACGTCAGTTCCTGGATGATCGGGGCAAACTGCGTCGGTTTCAAGCCGGGAAGCGTCTTTGCCGGGCGGGGAGCGGGTCGATGAGGGGGAAAAGGACGAGGCCCGCGAGGAAGCCGCCCAGGTGCGCCTCCCAGGCGATGCTCGCGTCCGTGAGGCCCAGGGGCTGGACGAAGGCGAACACGTAGTTCGCGGCAAACCAGATCCCGAGGAAGATCAAGACCTGGCGGTTTCGCACCATGTGCCAGAGCGACTCGCGGGGCCGCTCGTGGGGCTGGGTCAGCCGGCCCTCCCAGTGCCAGGATGCGGGCGCGAACATGAACCAGGAGGCGGCGGCCATGAGGCCGGACACGGCTCCTGAGGCGCCGATCATCGGCAGGACCTGCAAGGGGTTCATCATGGCATAGAGAACCGCTCCGCCTGCGGCGGCGGCCCCCGACAGGAGGAGGAAGCGCAGGGCCCCGCACCGCCTCACGATGGGCGTGCCGAAGGCCGCGAGCCAGACGCCGTTGATGAGCACATGGGCCCAGGATCCGTGCAGGAAGGCATAGGTGATCGCCGTCCAAGGGCGGCCCTCCCCGTCATCCAGCACATACTGGGCCAGCGCCGTCAGGGACGCGGCGGCATCCTCCGGCACGCCGTCGCGCAGGCCCTTCATGACCTCCTCCACCGGAACGCCCCCCATAGCCACGGACCAGCGGGCCGGAATGACCGCCCAGCCGATGACCATCAGGAAGTCCGATTCGTCGGAGAGAAGGAGCCGCGCGGCGTGAATGCCGATGAGCGCCAGCAGGGAAAGGGTCACGACGGCCGGCAGGTTGAGGATCGGCTCACGGGTGCGGGGCGGATGTGGGGACATGAACTGCTTCGAACTGGGACGCGGGGTGGACGACCGGCGCCGGCGACAGGGATGGCATCCATGACCTAGCCCCTGTTGGGCCGTCCAGTCGAGAAAAACCAACGGCTTAGCGACGGCCAAGCCTGTCTTAGAGGAAGTCGCTGGCCCATCTTTCGGAGAGCCTGCACTTTTTGTTAACCATAACGGAACCCGTCGGAGCGCGACGCGTTAACTCACCTTTTACTTTCCGCTTGAGCCCGAAATGTAACCATGTCAGTTTGGTTAAAAGAACGTTAACCGGCTGGTGGGGCATGCGGCAGGATTATTTCAAGAACGGCCTGTTTGGTAGCGCAAATAAGAAGTCGACCCTTTCGGGAAAGCTCATCAAGACAGCTCTCTTCGGTCTCTCGCTCCTGGTATCCGGCGCAGCCGCCCAGGCCCAGACGCTTGCCGCCCTGCCCGTCTCCACCGCTCCGATCACGAGCGTCGGCGTGGCCAAGCCCCTGCAGGGCTGGGCGCAGTTCTGCGAGAAGTTCCGCTCCGAGTGCTCCGTCGACGTGACGGAGGCCGACAAGATCGAGCTCACCCCCCAGGTCTGGAAGACCATCGTCTCCGTGAACCAGCGCGTGAACTCCGGCATCAAGGCCGTCACCGACGCGGATCACTGGAACGTCGTGGACGTCTGGGGCTTTCCCGACGACGGCAAGGGCGACTGCGAGGATTTCCAGCTTCTCAAGCGCCGCCTCCTCGTTGAGGCCGGCCTGCCCCGTCGCGCCATGCGCATGACGGTGGTCATCGACGAGCTGGGCGAAGGCCATGCCGTGCTGATGGTCCGCACCAACCGGGGCGATTTCGTGCTCGACAACAAGACCTCCTCGGTCCTGCCCTGGCACCGTACCGGCTATGTTTACATCAAGCGCGAGAGCCAGGATACGGTCGGCTGGGTGTCGCTTGGCGGCATCGTCTCGTCGCCGACCACCACCGCCAACCGCTGATGACGAAACCGGCGCCTGGGCGCCGGGGATAGCTTTCCATCGATGTCGGATACTTCTCGGGCGGGTCAGTCGACCCGCCTCAATTTTTGGGCGAATCGCCGCCAGTTCTCCACGTAGTGCCGCGCCGACCAGCGAAGCCGCTCGATGGCCTGCGCGTCGAGCACGCGGATCGCCTTGGCCGGAGCGCCGACGATCAGCGAGTTGTCGGGAAATTCCTTGCCCTCCGTCACGAGGGCGTTCGCGCCGACGAGGCAGTTCGCACCGATGCGCGCATGATTGAGCACGGTCGCCCCCATGCCGACGAGCGAGTTCTCCCCGATGGTGCAGCCGTGCAGGATGGCTCTGTGGCCGATGGTGCAGCCTGCGCCGACGGTGAGGGGCGCCCCCATGTCGGTGTGGAGGACCGCGCCCTCCTGGATGTTGGTGGCCTCGCCGATGTCGATCAGCTCGTTGTCGCCGCGCAGCACCGCCCCGAACCAGATGCCCACGTCCCGCCCCAGCCGGACCCTGCCGATCACATGGGCGTCCGGGGCGATCCAGAAGCGGTCGGCTTCGGGGAGGATGGGAGCGGTGTCGTCGAGGCTGTAGATCGGCATCGCGGATCCGGGAAGGGCAGCAGGCCTTTCGGAGGTCCTGCTGCGAGAAGCGCCTAGTCCTCGAGATCGGTGTCGAGGATCGCCATGGTGAAGTTGAAGGAACGGTCCCCGTCCTCGTCGTCGACGAACAGGACCCCGACGAACTCCTCACCGATGTAAACCTCGGCCGAATCGGTCTTTTTCGGCCGGCCGACGACCCGGATCGAGTGGTTTGCGAAGGTCTGGCGCAGATAGCGCTCGACTTTGGCCATCTCGGTCTTGTCCACTACAGGTCCTTTCTTGCTGCTACGGTTGCTGCACTTGCCATGCTCGGCAAACGCGGGCAAGCCGGGATAGGTCCCGCAAGGGACCCGTCCTCAGATTCCGTCCATGTCCGAGAAGCAGTGATCCATCGCCCTGGCCGGCTCCTCGCATCCGGCCGTGCCGACCACCTTCGCGGGCACGCCTGCCACGGTGGCGTTGTGGGGCACGGGCTTGAGCACCACGGAGCCGGCGGCGATTCTCGCGCAATGGCCCACCTCGATGTTGCCCAGGATCTTGGCGCCGGCGCCGATGAGCACGCCGTGGCGGATCTTCGGATGCCGGTCCCCCCGCTCCTTGCCCGTTCCGCCGAGCGTCACGTCCTGGAGCATGGAGACATTGTCCTCGATCACCGCGGTGGCGCCCACCACAAGCCCCGTGGCGTGGTCGAGGAAGATGCCGCGCCCGATCCTGGCGGCAGGGTGGATGTCGGTCTGGAACGTCTCGGAGGACCGGCTCTGGAGGTAGAGCGCGAGGTCCTGCCGCCCCCTCTTCCACAGCCAATGGGCGAGGCGGTGGGTCTGGATGGCATGGAAGCCCTTGAAATAGAGCACCGGCTCGATGATCCGGGTGACGACGGGATCGCGGTCCATGACCGCGTTGATATCGGCCCGGAAGGCCGCAGCGATGGACCTGTCGTCCTCGACCGCCTCCAGGAAGATCTGCTCGACGATGTCAGCCGGCATCGCCGCATGGCCGAGGCGGGACGCGACCCGGTGGATCACCGCGGCTTCCAGGCTCGGCTGATGCAGGATGGCGCTGAGCACGAAGCCGCCCATGGCCGGCTCGGCCTGGACGACGGCCTCTGCCTCCGCCCGCAGGCGGTCCCAGAGCGGATCGACCGTGCCGGCGACGGCATCGGAGGCTCCCGGCTTCAGACGGGTCTGTGTCATGATGATCTCCCTGCCGGCTTGGCGAATGCCTCAGCGTAGATAATAGGAAGCCCCGGTCCCTTACCACAGATCCAGGCGAGCCATGACCTACTCTTTTTCACCGGCGACGTCCAAGCTCGTCGTCTCCCTCGATGACGGCATCGCGACGATCGCCATCGACAACCGGCCCAAGCACAACGCGGTGGATCTGGAAATGTGGAAGGCCTTTCCCGCGCTGATGGAGGCCCTCGACCGGGACGAATCGGTGCGGGCGGTGCTCGTCAGAGGTGCGGGCGAGGCTGCCTTCGCCTCGGGAGCCGACATTGCGGAATTCGAGACGGTGAGGGCCGATGCCGAAGGCGGCAGGCTCTACGAGGCGGCGAACGAAGCGGCGTTCTGGGCCGTCGCCCATTGCTCGAAGCCCGTGATCGCGATGATCCGCGGGTTCTGTCTCGGCGGCGGGTTCGGCCTCGCCCTCTCCTGCGACCTTCGGGTCGCCTCCGAGACCGCTATCTTCGGCATCCCGGCCGCCCGGCTCGGCGTCGGCTACCCGCCCGGCGCGATGAAGCTCGTGACGGCGGCCGTCGGCGCCCCGGCGGCGAAGGACCTGTTCTTCACGGCGAGGCGTATCGATGCCCGGGAGGCCCATCGCCTCGGCGTCGTGCAGCGCCTGGTCCCGGACGGTGAGCTGGAAGCCGTCACGCAGGCGCTGGCCAGGACGATCGCGGAGAACGCTCCCCTGACGATCCGGGCCGCCAAGGCGGCGATCGACGCGTCAGTGGGCGTGGCGCATCCGAACGTCGATCCCCTGGCGCTTGCCGACCGCTGCTTCGACAGCCTGGATGCGGTCGAGGGGCGCGAGGCCTTTCTGCAGAAGCGCCGGCCGGTCTTCACCGGCCGGTAGGTTCATCCCTCCCGGCGATAGACGAAGTAGCGCCCTTCCGGCACCCCCGTCTGCGAGGAGATGTTGCGGCAGGACGGCATCTCGAAAACGCGGTCCCCCAGCAGAAGACCTCCGGGTTGGAGAAGCGCCTCCAGCAGGGGGGAGAGGCGCAGAGCCACCCTGCGGTTCAAGTCCTCGTCGCCGGTGCCGATGTCGATATGGATCAGGGCCGCCGAGCCGTGTCCGTGCCGCTCGGTGAAAGACGGCAGGGTCTCGAAGAGGTCGCCGACGATCAGATAGCCTTCCGGCGGGTAGCAGTCGGGATGGGCGGCGGGCGAGCGCTCGAAGGCATAGATCTCCCGCCCCGGCAACCTGCTCCGCAGGTGATCGTAGGTGCGCCCGTTGCCCAGGCCGACCTCGAGCACCAGACCCGTAGGACTGATCGCCCGGGAGGCCCAGTCCAGAAGATCGCGCTGGGCCGTCAGCCGCCGGATGGCGCTTTCGAGTCTGGTCATTCGTCGCTCCTGTCCCGCGGAATATGGGAGAAGGGCGATCCGAAGCAAAGGCGCGACGGCCTCACGGCCGCCGGGCCAGGAAGTCCAGCACGCCCTGCTTGTGCACCTTGTCGCCCACGGCAAGATTGTGATCGCGGCCCGGAATGTCGAGAGCCTGCGCGTTCGGGATCAGCCTGGCGAGTTCCGGCCCCGAGCCAGACACGTCGTCGTTGGTGCCGACCGAGACCAGGGTCGGCAGCGTGATCGAGGCAACCTCCTCCGGCGTCAGTACCTGGCGCGACCCGCGGATGCAGGCGGCAAGCGCCTTGAGGTCGCTGCGCGTCTGCTCGGCGAAGGCGCGGAACATGCGCTGCATGGGATCGGTCAGATCGTCGAGGGAGCGCGCCTCCATGGCATCGGCAATCCCGAGCGGCAGGCCCACGCCCTCGACGAGATGGATCCCCAGCCCCCCGAGCAGCATGGAGCGCATCCGCTCCGGAGCGGCGAGCGCCATGTGGGCGGTGATCCGCGCGCCCATGGAATAGCCCATCACGTCCGCCCGCTCGATACCCAGATGATCGAGCAGCCGGCGGGCATCCTCGGCCATGCGGTAGGAATTGTACGCCTCCGGGTCGTAGAGCTTCTCGCTCTGCCCGTGGCCCCGGTTGTCGAAGGCGATCACCCGATAGCCGGCGCGGGTGAGGGTCTTCACCCAAAGCGTGTTGACCCAGTTCACCGCATGGTTCGAGGCAAAGCCGTGAATCAGCAGGATCGGGTCGCCCTGCCCCTCATGGGGCGGCACGTCGACATAGGCGATGCTCACGCCGTCGGAGTTGAAATAGCGCATCGGACCGGCCGGGTTTGGAACGCACGAAAGAAGCCGGGCGCACCCTACGCATGCGGGGGCCCGGATGCAATCGGCGGAAATTTGCTCTAGGCGCATGGCCCTTCGGCCATTATGGTGCGCGCGAATTTCACGGCTTCAGAGCGACGGCAATGGCTGACAAAGGCACTCCCCACTTCCACAACGATCCGGGCGTCCCCGTCATTCACGTGGGCTCCAAGGAGTTCATGTGCATCGGGGCGACGCCTCCCTTCGATCATCCGCACATCTTCATCGACATGGGCTACGACAGCGAGACGATCTGCTCGTACTGCTCGACCCTGTTCAAGTACGACCCCTCCCTGAAGGCCGACGAGGCGCGCCCGGCGGAATGCGTCTGGGAACCCGATTTCGCAACCTCCCCCTCCTCGCGCTAAGTGCCTAAACTATCGATCGCAGTCGTCGGCGCCGGCATCGGCGGCCTGACGGCCGCTCTCATCCTCGCGCGGCAGGGCCATACGGTCACCCTCATCGAGCGCCGCACCGGCTTCAGCGAGGTCGGGGCGGGCCTTCAGCTGTCTCCCAATGCCAGCCGCATCCTGATCCGGCTCGGGCTCGGCCCGGCGCTCCGCCGCGTGGCGACGGAGCCGCAGCGGGTGGTCGTGCGCGCGATCCGCTCAGGCAAGCCCATCGGCGAGGTCGCCCTCGGCACCTTCATGCGCGAGCGGTTCGAGGCGCCCTATTGGGTGGTGCACCGGGCCGATCTCCAGACCATCCTCCTCGATGCCGTCCGGTCCGAGCCGTCGATCCGCCTCGTGATGGGGCGGACGGTGGAGCAGGTTGAAAGCGGCCTCTCGCAGGCCTCGCTCGCCTGGATCTCCGCCGGCGGTGCGCGGGAGACGCTCTCCGCCGACGTGATCGTCGGAGCCGACGGGGTCTGGTCGAGGGTCCGGCAGGCCCTCGGCGACAGGAGGCCGCCCGCCTATCGCGGCCAGATCGCCTGGCGGGCGACGTTCGAACGCAGCGCCGCCCCGGCAGAACTTGCGGGCGACGAGACCGGCCTCTGGCTCGGCACCCAGGGCCATGTGGTCCACTACCCGATTGCCGGCGGCAGGCTCGTCAATGTCGTCGCCGTCGAACGGAGCCCGACTCCCGTGGAGGGATGGGCCGCGCCGGGCCGGCGGGAGGATCTCCTCGCCCGCTATGCCTCCGCGGCCCCTGCCCTGCGCGATCTTCTCTCAAAGCCGCAGGAATGGCTGCGCTGGTCCCTCTTCGACCACCCGCCCGAGCGCCTTGCCAAGGGCCGGATCGCCCTTCTCGGCGACGCGGCCCACCCGGTCCTGCCCTTCCTCGCCCAGGGAGCGGCCATGGCCATCGAGGAGGCGGCGACCATCGCCTCCCTGCTGCGCGAGCCTGCTCCCGATATCCCAGAGGCTCTTTCCGCCTATGAGAGGATGCGGCTTGCGCGCGCGACAAGGGTGCAGGACGAGGCGCGCAGGAACGGACGCATCTACCATGCCGGCACCTTGATCGCCTTCGGTCGCGACCAGGTCATGCGCCGCCTGGGCCCCGAGGGCATGGTGCGCCGCTACGACTGGCTCTACGGCTTCCGCGCTCCGGAATGAGGCCTGAAGCGCTCCCGCGCCGCTGGACTTGCGCTTGGGCCGCCGGCCCGATAACCCTCTTCTGCGAAGCGGACGTGGCGAAACCGGTAGACGCAAGGGACTTAAAATCCCTCGGGCTATGCCCGTGCGGGTTCGACCCCCGCCGTCCGCACCATTGATCGGATGAAAGGCCCGGCGTGGCCTCATCGACCTGCGCGGCATGCCCCATAAGGGGCAATCGCCGCATTCCGTGGAACGGCAAAGCCCTCGGCAAAGTTGATGATGGACATGGAGCGCAGTCGTGCTGCGCTCGGCCACGCGTTCGAGGAGACCGATCATGCCGACTGTCATTGCCATCGAGGCGAAGCCTCTGGATTTCTATGGATTTTACAGCGGCTTCGTTCACCTTTACCTCGTGAAGACGACTACGGACTCCGCAGGGCGGGTCATATCCGAGAAGGTGATCCGAGGCTCCCTGGAGAACGACGGCGACCTGGGAACGCTTGCCAATGTCGATCTCGCCTCCTCCCCCGACAGGCGCGGCTCGGATACGCCCCAGGAGCGGCACCGCACCGTGCTCGACCTCGATGGCCGAAACGCCAACGACGTCTGGAAGGTGATGGTCCAGCACGCGGTCGACATCAACCGCGCCGACCTGCGCTACAGCTTCGACATCTTCCGCGAGGCTCCCGGCGGCGACCTGAACAGCAATTCCGTCGTCGCCTCGGTGATCCATTCGGTGGGCATCGACTGGACGAAGAGCCTGCCCACCGGCGTCAGCCGGTCCGAAGCGCCGCTCTACGGCCAGCTTCAATACATGGCGGTGAACGACACGCTCTCCGGAACGGCAAGCCAAGACCGCATCTGGGGCGGCATCGGCAATGACCTCATCAATGGGGGGCAGCAGAACGACTCGCTTTATGGCGAGGCCGGCAACGACCGCCTCTATGGCAGTTCGGGCAGCGACTACCTGTCCGGCGGTGTCGGTGATGATCGGCTCTACGGCGCTTGGGGGAACGACATCTTCCGCGGCGGGAGCGGGAAGGATGCCTTCGTGTTCTACACAAACCCCAGCGGCACCACGAACATCGACACCATCCGCGACTTCTCGGTGGTGAACGATACGATCTGGCTCGAGAACAAGGTGTTCACGGCGCTGGGGGCGGCAGGCCGCCTGGCCTCGACCGCGTTCTGGACGGGCGATCAGGCGCACGACGAAACCGACCGCATCATCTACGACCGCGACGACGGCGTGCTCTACTACGACAGCGACGGCATCGGAGCGACCCAGCAGGTGGCGTTCGCGAAGCTCTCGACCGGACTGAACATGACCCGCTCGGACTTCCTGATCGTGTAGAATGGCTCCCGCATCGGCGGCAACGGTCGAAGACCTCAAGGTCCGCAGCTTCAAGGGGCGATGGAGACGAACAAATGACCTCCGGCTCGCTGCCGCTCTGCCGGGCTGCCCTGCTGGCTGCTCTGGCTCTTGTCCCGGTCGGCCCTGGAGCCGTCGCGCAGAGCAATCCTTCCACATTGCAGATGTCCTGCGCCCAGGCGCGGGGACTGATAGCCGCCCGCGGAGCGATCGTGCTCAACACGGGTCCGACGACCTACGAGCGCTTCGTGGGCGGCTACGGCTACTGCGTCCTGGGCGAGACGCCCCAACCCGCCTGGGCTCCGACGGCGGATACGGCGCAATGTCCGGTGGGATACCGCTGCGCCCCTCGCGCTTTTCCGTCACGCAACTGACCGGGATGCATTACGGGGAAATGGTCTGGCGCACGGCGGCACGCGTCGGCCGCATCTCCGGGGCCTGCCCCCTGCCCTCGTGGAAGCTGCGCACCGCTTCCGAGCCGATGCCGCCGCCATGGGGGCCGGCCATCTGTTCGCGGCCCGGGGCGTAGCAATCCTGCATCGGGAATTTCTCGTTGGACTTCGCGTTGGAAAACGTCCTCTCGATCCGGTTGTAGGTCCACGGCTCGTCGCTGCAGTTGCGGCCGAAGGCCCCGATCGTGTTCTCGAACACGGACCATCTCAGGCCGGAATCGGGGCACTGGCCTTCATACTGGCCGCTATAGGCGCCGATGCGCGGATAGCAGCTCGCCTGCGCATATGCGGCTCCGACACCGGCCAGAAGAATGGCCGCAGACAGGATCGTTCTCACCATGCGCTCATCCACAACAGACCAGGGTCACGCTAGCAACGAAGACAACGATAGGGAAGATTCCGACGGCTCATTGACCAAGTGACGCAAAGCCTTGGTTAAGGCTTCGGGTCTCAGCGGCTGTTCCAGGCCCGCAGCGCCAGGATCGGCGTGAGAATGGGCCATCCGAAGCCTGCGATCAGGATGTGATCGAGGCTGACGTCGTCCTCGTCGATCGTGGTCGCGATGAGGAGGAGCACAACCACTCCACACAAGTAAACCATCAGAACTTCACGCATGCCCCGCCCCCCGGCCCTGATGGCCGAAGCTGAGCATTGGACCAGCGTCCGTGCGAATCCAATGCGACCGGCAGTCGCCTTCAACAGGCGCGTTCGAACCGTGAATGCGAGGGGCGGAGGACCGGGCCAGCGTGGGAACGCTGCGGCGCGACCTAAAATAGTCAGGGAAAAATATGGAATTTCATAAACTTAGCCGCAACCCGAGTCAGCTTTTCCCGTTTTCAGGCTCAAGAACGAGCAACCGTGCAGGAGAGCGAAGATGCCAAAGCGGCACCACCCTTATGCCGCAGGCGGAAATGGCGGCTGGAGCATCGGCTCCAACAGCCTGACGGCGGCCGGTCAGTCCGAGCTGATGAAGGACCTCGGGCGCCAGCTGCAGCAGAAATACCAAAACGTCCTGAAAGAGCCTGCCCCCGATCGAATCAGGCAGTTGCTGGAGCGCCTCGAAAGAACCCGCCACGGTGAGGATCAGGACCCTTGACGTGGCGGGCTCCTGGAAGGTTGCCCTGTCCCATCGCCCTCAGCGCTTGCGCCGGCTCCGTTGTCCGGAAGGTCCGGAGGCGGCGGCTTCGCGCGGGATCATGGTGTAGATCAGGAACCCTGCGAGCACTCCTGCCCCGAGCAGGAGGAAGGGATAGGACCGTGCCGTTTGTACCACGCCCGTTGCGGTCTGCCGCACGGCATAGAGCGGCGTGGAGGCATGGATCAGGCGCTCGGCGCGCTTGAGATTGTCCTGTCGGGTATGGATTTCCAGATCGTACCCTTCATCGTCATCGTGCCGGTGCAGCTCGATGCTGTTGCGCGCAAAGCCGGCGGCGACCAGGCGCTGGACGGCCTGATTGGCCTCCCTGCGGGACGAGAACGATCCTGTGGCGACGGAGGTGCTTGGCATCAGTTATTCCTCTTGAAACTGCTGAGGCCAATTCACGACCAGCGCCAAGGTTCCCGAACGTCGATTGCGGGAGCGCCACGTCGGCGATGGCATAGGCTTCAGTGATGCCGGGAGCTCTGCGCCGCCTTTTCGGCCTCCATCAGAACATCGAGCGCCCGCCAGGGCTTCGGCATGATGCGCACGTCCCGCGGAACCTCGCCACGCCGGTCGTTAAGCGGTCCGCCAGAGGTCAGGACCGTTCGCACCCACGGCCATTCATGGCGCACCGTGCGAACCAGATCCAGCCCGTCCATGAGGCTTGGAAGGCGCACATCCGCAAAGAGAAAGGCAACCTCTGCCGCATGCTGCCGAAGGTAGTCCATCGCTTCCTCGGCGCTCGCGGTTTCCACAACCGCGAGGTCGGTCTCCTCAAGAAGAGCGGCGGCCAAGCCTCTGACCTCGAAATCGTCCTCCACGATCAGGGCAACTCGATCAGGCTCGATCCTCTGTCCCATACGGTCGTCTCCTCTATCCGGCTGCGGCTGGGTAAATTCCTTGCGGGTGCGCAACTGCCCCAAGGCTCCACTGGTACTGGAAAGACCGATCCCTGCTACGCAATGCGGGCGGCCGACGAGATAAGGGTGCCTACGCTGCACCCTGCTGGCGAGGGCGGACCGACGGTCGGGTCCGCAGCTACGCAACAATCCTTCACCCGGCTACGGGGCGCACCCGGGCGAAAGGCCTCTTCACAGAACGGTGAACGCAGCCATGCGTTTCAGCTTGGCCTTCGGGATTTTTCGCACTTGCCTGTTTCGTCTTGGAGGAACCTGCTCCAAGCCTGTAGCTTAAGCTTAGAACCGACCGTGCCCTTGCGAGATCCCTGACGTGTTCAAGGAGACCCAGCTTCACCAGGAATTCATGGACTTGGAGCAGCATATGCGGCTCCTGGACCGGAAGCTGGCCGATGCTCAACACCGCATCCGGCACGGCTCCTCGGCCGAGTTCATCGAAAAGGCGCGGCAGGACGAGAAGCAGCTGCTTTCCGAACTCGACCGGCTGATGACCCGCATGCGCGCCATCGAGGGCCAGCTTCTCCTGCTGCAGAAGAGCGCCACCCGTCACTGAGAGCGAAGGCTCGTCGCAGGACAGCCCTGTGTGGCGCCGCACCTCCCGGAGCGCCCATCCGGGTCATGGTAGCGCACATGACGTTTGGGAATGCACGAGGAGAGCAGCAGATGGCCAGCGAGAACCTTCAACTGGATGAGCAGGATGCAGTCGCCTGCGCCGACCGCCGGTCCCGCAGGCCCGCCGTGTCGCTGGTACCGGCCTTTCTCGGGGTCCTGGCCCTCATGAACGTCGCGTCGGTCGTGATGGTTCTTCTCCAATGAGCCCTGCCCGGGTCATCGCCCGGGCAAGGGGTCATTGATGGAATTGTAAATCGTGAACTGCAGGACCGCGGATGAGGTGAGACTGGCCCTGCAGCCGGCTGGCGCTCTTAGCGTAGCCCGAGAAACGACAGAATCGCGAGGACGACCACGATCGCGCCGATCAGCCAGATGATGTTGTTCATAACGAGATCTCCCTGAGGAAGGAATTGACCTCATGCCAACGGTCAAGGTGAGGGTTCGTTCCTTCGCTCAGGGTGCAATCCTGGGGATGGGGCGACAGGCCGTGGCAGCGCTGCCGAAGGCCGGACCCGACGGGCCGAGCTGCCGCCGTTCCACGCTCGTACAGGCCTCGGACGCAAGCCCCTCGTCCGTGCTGGCCTGGATGCGGCTGCTGGAAATGCGCTCGGTTTCGAAGCCGGGCCCGGAGCGGTACTCCCAGGTAGAGACACCTGCGCTTCCCACGCATCCGGCAAGCGCCACCAAAGCCGCAACGATGCCGGTCATCCTCATCCACGTCATCGGCCCTGCCTGACCCCAGTTCGACGCATCCCGATATCGACACTATGTCCGCTGCGTCAATGAGCGATCGGGCAGAAAGAAAAACCCCGGTGCTGCCACCGGGGTTCTGCATTGCGATCGGAAAGGGCCGATCAGAAGTCGCGCTGAATGCGCAGGCGGCCTTCCCAGGTATCGTCGCCGCGAAGCAGCGCGCCGCGCGGGTCGAGGTTCGAGTAGAGGGCCTCCACGCCGATATCGAGACCGGAGACCGGAGACCAGATCAGGTTCGAACCAACGCGCCATTCGGCAAACTCGGCGACCGGCGCATCGGCGCTGTAGGTAACGCGAGCATAGGAGCCGAACACGCTCTGGCGGATGGTCGGGGTCCAGAAGTGGTTCAGGCCGCCGGCGACCGACCAGCCAGCGCCGGTGTTGATGTCGCCGTTCGCGCGGATATACGCGTCGAGGACCGTGCCGGCGGCGGTGCCCGCCGACACCTCGGGATCGAAGCCGAGATAGCCGAGCGCACCGTCGGCGTAAGTCGCGGCAATCCAGAGAGCATCGCCCTCGGCAAGCATCGGCAGGTTCACGTTGGCCTGAGCGGAGACGGCCCAGCCGTATTCGCTGTCGGCAAAGTCACCGCCGACCGCGACATTGCTGCGCAGCTGGTGCAGGGCGCCGGAGAGCTGAGCCGAGCCCCAGGTGCCCGAGTACTTCAGGTTGCCGACCACGTCGGGGAGCCTCTGGCCGTAGCCGCCGAGCTGCTCGGTCGCCGAAGTCCCCTCCTCCAGCGAGATCGAGGCCGAGAAGCCGTTGCCGAAGGTGAAGGTGTAGGCGAGCAGGTTCACGTCGGGGAAGTCGTAGAAGCGGATCGTGCCCCAGTTCTCGTTCGGGATGTCGCTGTTCACGAAGAACGAGGGAGCGCGACCGGCGGTGAGGCCGCCGAACTGGATGAAGGCCTGAGCAGCCTGGGCGCTGGACGTGATCCCACCGTCGAAGCCGTTGTAAACGCCGGTGCTACGGGTGATCTCGAGACGCACGAAGGTGCGCAGGAGGCCGTAAGCGGTCGCCGTGCGGGCATCGAGCTGAACCCGGCCGCGGGCGAGGAAGCCGATGGAATCGTCGTTGCGCTCGAGCGGCTCGTTGTAGAGGTACTCGGCGCGGACGCGGCCGCCGACGCGCAGGCAGGTTTCCGTGCCCGGGATGTAGAAGAAGCCGGCTCCGTAGGTGGAGCAGACGCGAACGTACTCGACAGCAGCGGCCTTCTTCGCGGGAAGATCGGCAGCCTGTGCCCCTGCGGCAGCCGCGAGACCCGCGACCGATCCGAGGAAGAGGCTCTTAACGAGCTTCATGGTTGTCTCCAGAAAATGCTCGGGTCAGCGACCCGCGTACAACCGTGACCATATTCAAGACGCCGCCCAGCGCAATGGAAGCGAGCCGCCAACTCGCTCAATGGTCGGGCAATCTGTTCAAAATATAAGCATTCTCAACGAGGCAGCGGTTTTATTCCCGTCGGTGTGTCATAAATTCAACAGGGCCCGAGCGTTCGGCGTCGCACCAAGCCGGAATGGTCGAAGCTCAGTCGTTGAAGAACAGGTCGAGATCCCGGCAACGATAGCCGACCGGGCATTGCGGCGTGTCCCGCGTCGGCACGAAGGCGGGTTCCGTCACCTCGTTGATCTCGCAGAAGCCGCGACCGCGGACATAGCGATCGTAGGTGTAAGCGCCCGTCCCCAGGACCACCGCCCCGCGGGAGAAAACGAGGCCGCGGGCCTGATCGCAACTCATGGCCGGCGTCATGGGCCGGGGCTGGGCATGAGCGGCGGAGGCTGATGCCATCACCGCCAGGGCAAGGACCATCCTTCTCATCGTGCTCCCTTTCGAGCCGAAGCCCCTACGCTACGGCACCCGCATGACAACGCGGCAGGCCGGGCTTTGTTACAGGGCTTGTCCGGGCTGCAGCAAAGCGGCGCCTAGAGCATCGGCTGCAGGCGCCTGGCCATCTCCACGGCGGCGGCATAGTCGGTCTTGCCGGATCCGAGCACGGGAATGCTCGCGACCAGGATGGAGCGCGGCATCCAGAGCTCGGGAAAGCCCTGGGCCTTGGCATGGGCGAGGAGAATGTCACGATCCGCATCGGCCTTGTCGGTGATGAGCACGATCTGCTCGCCCTTGCGCGGATTGGGAATCGCGACCACCACATGGCTGTTGTCCGGCCACAGGCTCTGGACCGTCGCCTCGATGGCAGCCAACGACACCATCTCGCCGCCGATCTTTTTTCACACATTACTCCTTTTTAGGGACAATGTGAAGGAAGGGAGCGTCACCGAAGCTGAACGGAGCAGGGCTACCGCTTGTGGTTGTAGAGGGCAACGCGTAGTCCGGATCCTCCAGGATGGCCTTGAGCAAGGCATCGATGGGCACACCGGCACCCCGGCGCTCGACCAGTTGGGCGACGTTGGCGTAGAACTCCGGCGGTATTCGGCGGTGGTGCGCAGCCATCGCGTTCACGACATGCCGCATGGCCCGGAGCACGGACTTGGACCCGGTCTTGAAGTACGCCATCCGGCCGAGATCGAGATAGTGGCGGCACGTCGTCGTCGGTTTGGCATGCCCGAGGGCCTCGGCCACCCTGTCGAGCACGAAGTTCTCGACACGCTGGTCCCAGCGGAACTGGTTGTCGGCAAACGCCTCCGCCCAAAGACGCTCGGCAAGCTTGGTGGCAAAGAACGCGCGGAGCCGATGGCCGCTCCCCTGGATCCCACACTCGTTGAAAGCGTGCTTGAGGAGGTTGCCGATCGCGTCGGCTTTCAGAGGGCCTCTTGATTTCTCGGACAGGAAGATCTCCGCCGGGCCCGGCGGCTGCAAGGCGTTGCTCCACCGCAGAAGCTGGTCCCGACGAACTTCCCAAATACCGATCGTCAAGAGGTCCCGGACAAGGCCGATCGGGAATGGCACCTCCCGAGTAACCTGCCCCTTCCCCGTCACCGTAATGTAAATGTTCGTGCGGTGGCGTCGCTCCAGCCGCTCGAGCCCGTCCAGAACGGCCTGCCGGCCCTCGGCCCAGTTCGCGACCGCATCGAGGCCTCCGAGTTGCGGCTGCCAACCCGCGCGGACAGCCTCTGCCCTATTCTCGGGCTTTGGAACCTTAATCCCCTCCTTCGCCAGCCCAGCCTCCAATGCCAACACCGAAAATCTCGCCACCTCATCGCGCCTGAGACCGGCCTCGGCCTCAGTACGTCCGATGAGCCAGTTCCGGTCCCCGATAGCCGGGTGCTCGGCGGAGCTCCTAAGATACGCCAACACAGACGCCACCCTCATGTCGTCGGGAGTAGGCGGTCTCGTGGCTTTTCGTCCTGAGGGTTCCGCGCAGCGCCACACCCGCACGCTGCCGTGTGCGGTGGCTTGGGGCGGGATGCTGGCACCGCCGCGGCCCTTGCCCCGGTCCGCAGCCCGGAAAGTGATAGGCCCTTTGGCGCCGACCAGTTCCCTGTCCAGCAACATCGCTTGGGCCGCGCTCTCGTAGAACGTGAACACGGTCGAGAGTTTGCGGCCGATGCGCTGGTCGGACAGGAGATCCTTGCTACGGCGAGCATCTGCCCCGAGCTTCTTGTTCACCTCCTTCATCCGCTCGCGCCAGTCGATCATGACCTGGTCGTCGACTTCGTCCCAGCGGCATCCCCGGCCTTCAAGATACGCCCACCACTCCCGCAGGATGTATGCCTCGTCCCGCATGGACGAGATCGCGGTGCGCTTGTAGCGGAACGACCATCCGAAAAAGCGGAGGAGCGGCTCGCTGACGGATCCGTCGCGCTCGCAGATGATTGGGAGGCCCGGAGCTCGCTCCCCAGACCACTTGAAGTCGTCCGGGGCGAAGATCATGCGGTAGTCCTCGGGACTGTGTTGAGACGCCATGACCTCCCCGCTTCTCCGCCCATGAACCTCCGGCTGAAGATAGAGCGCCTAGTGCGTAATGCGAAGCGTCGCCGCCGGCGCTCCCAAGCCGGCTGCTCCGCGCCTGATCAGGCGCCCGTCCAAAGCAGGGGCCCAGACCTAGCTTAACGGCCCTCGGCCGGGGAGACAGGGCAGGTGTTCAGATGACGGATGGCCAACCAGCAGATGACGAAGCCGACGCAACACCGTAGCCCTGGAAAGGCAGGACGAGGACGTCCGCCAAACCGCTGCGGCCCCGGCGATCTCCTCCTGGTTGGGCCACGGCCGTCGCTAGCAGCCGGTGCGTCCAACGCCTCCGAAGTAGCCACGGCACACTCCCGCCGCATCCTCGGCGTCCGCGATGGCTGATTGGGACGGGAGAGAGCCTCGGCGGCAATGGTCACCTTGACGGGCGGTAGCGATTGATGTCGTGCATGAGGCCGTTTCAGTACGGCTCCTTCGGTCGAGGAACTTACAGTTCGCCGCCCCGAAACCTGCGCATGACGCTCCGGAACCGCGTGTCCCAGCCCGAGGCGGCAAGCACCGACAGGATCCCTGGCATGTTCGATCCGAAGAGGAAGGCGGTCCTGACGAATGGAACCCCCAGACCCTCAAGGTGCCTGATCAGCATATCCGATGCATACTCAAATCCGGGAGCGGCATGACCAGAGAGGATCACGAACTCAACCCTGTCCATCAGGGATCGCACCTGGACGTCGGGGCGATCCTCGATGCAGAGGACGTGGGCGAGGTGTCGGTCGATCGCAGCCTTCGGGACCGCGCGACGCAGCCGGGCCTTGTCGCGAGGCGGGACCTTGTCCGAGAGGCCGATCGGAAGGGCGTCGGCGAAGACCAGAGGCGCAGCCCGGGCGGCATGAAACTCGCGCTTGATGGCTGCCGTCGTCATCCCGGGAACGCCGCTGTAGCGAGCGGCCAATCCCGCCGCCGAATTCCAGAAGGCGCATCTGGGACTGCCCCTGAAATCGTATGTGCCTGCTCCTGGGCTGACAGGCTTGTCGACCTGGGGCTCGCGGCCAATCACCAGGATCAGAGGAAACGGCCTTGCAATCGTCTCCCCATAGTAGAGGAACGACGGATGGAGGAGGTCGGCGCCAGCAGGCGTTTCCACCCCAGCAGCATCACGTTTGTTCATGGGAACTCCCTGGCGGAGCGGAGGACCCGCCCGGAGACCATGACGCGCCGCGACGTCCTGCCCGGGCCAGTTCCGCGACAAGGCCGCCTGTATTCGAAGCCCCCATGCCCCTGGGTCGGAAGCGGCCGTGCTCTCATGACACACGCATCCGCGGCAGCAGCCGGGCCATCTCGCTGAAGTTCGGGATCCCGGACCAGGCGCCGTATGAACCGACCACATAGAGGTTCTGCTTCGCGCGTGTGACGGCCACGTTGAGGATGTTGGGACCGGACCCGGCCCATCTCCTCGCACCATGCTGGCCCGCGTTCGGAGCGCCGAGCAGGAGGATCACCGTCTCGGCCTCGCGGCCCTGGAAGGTGTGGATCGTGCCGACACGGTCCCGTGCCCACTCGTCAGGCTGTGCCTGAAACGTCGAGAAGATGTTCCGCTCTCGTTCGAGCCGCCGGCGCATCTCCTGCTCGACGATCTTGAACGGCGTGATCACGAAGATGTCCGGCGACGTGATGCCGGCTGTGGCGACCGCTCTCAGCATCCGGACGACGATCTCGCCCTCGTCGGGACACCACTTGGTCTCCGCCGTCCCGTCGATGTCGAACCAGCAGGACGGGCCCAGCAGCCTGCCGACGGGCCCAGGATCCTTCGGTTTCGGGGCATGCACCATCTCGCCGGCATAGGCGATCTCGTTGGAGATCATGAACATGGGGTCCTGGCAGCGACGATGCACCAGCAGCGGCACCCCGACAGTCCGCCTGCCCTGGTCCGACCTGAAAGACGCCTTCGTCTTGGAGGCCTTGTCCGCGAGCGTCTGCGCGGAGGCGATCGGAGCCGCCCATTCGGCCATGTCGACCTTGAAGAACGTGCAGATCTCGGCGGTGAGGCGGTCGGGCAGCGAGACCACTGGCGGGATCTGGAGCGGATCCCCGACAACGATCGACCGCTTCGCCCGCATGATCGCCCCGACGGCAGCCTGCGGCAGGGCCTGCCCGGCCTCGTCGATCAGGAGCCATCCCAGACTACCCGGCTTCAGGTCGCCGAGCATCCGGTCGACAGACGCGAACGTAGTCGACACGACCGGGATGACCATGAAGAGCGTGGACCACAGGTCGCCCAGCAGCGCCTTCTTCTCCTCCTCCGAGAACGCACCCACCGTGAAGGCGCTCATTAGGGCACCCAGGTTATGCTGCACCTTCTGGGCCGAGGCGTCGACGAACGCCTTCTGGACCGCCAGGGCAGCCATGAAGAGTTCCTCGCGCTTGCGCTGGAGGGCATCAGGCAGCCACGGAGCCGTCAGATGGATCTTCTCGTGATCGCCGCCGAAGAAGCCCTGATCGATGAGCCTGTCGCCGATCTCCGCCCGGCCCTTGTCGACCGCCTGCTGGAGCCGGGATACGAGATCCTTCTGGCCTGCTAAATCCTTCGCCGAGGCCGAGACTCTGCCAGCCAAGGCGTCGGAGGCGGCTCGGGCGTCGGCCTTCACCCTCTCTGCCGCCGCCGCCCTTCCCTGGGCTTCCTTCGTACGGTCGGCAAATTCCTTCGCCTCTCTCGACCACGCCCTCCAGCTGGCGGTGCCGAACAGGCGCGCGAAGAATCCGGGGCGCAACAGGGCATGGCTTGCCTGGGCGGTCTCCCGGCGCCTGACCTCATCGGACAGCTTCGCGTGTTCGGAGGTGCGCGCATCGAGGACGCCTCTGGCATCCGCACCCTGCCGCTCAAGCGCTGCGTGCTGCTCCTCGAGCTTGGCGAGCTTGTCGCGCTCTCCGGGCAGGCGTTGGCAGGTAGTCCGCAGCTCCTCCAGGCGTTTGAGCTCGGCCTCGACCTCCCGCGTCAGCGCCTTGAACCGGGATCTGGCCTTGCGCCAGCGCGCGGCGGCCGCATCTCCGGATGCCGGCTGCTCCCGGACGACCACCTCGGGCGTGCGCCGTTCGATCACCCGGTCCGTCACGGGATCCTTGATCTCGCGGACGACAGACTCCCCCTTGGCGGCCTTGAGATAGACGCGGAAGCCGAACTCCTCGTCCCACCAGAACTTCTGCTGGAAGGCAGCCCGGTTCTTCGCGTTCCCGAGCACGGCGGCGATCAAGCCCCAGGTCTCGACGGCCTTGACGGCGGCATCCACATCGTCGTCATCGAGTCCGACGGAGTTCGCGAGGCGGTCGCTGATCGAGCGGAAGTAGGCGATCTCGGTTGGCCGGCCGAACTCCTTCTTCAGGGGCAACTCGCGGCTGACGTTCTCGACGGCCTTGTTGTTGCTCGACGCGACCAGGATCTCATGCCCCTTCAGGCTGGGATCGAGCCGGTAGAGGTGGAGGAACGCGTTGCCTCCGACTGATATCTTCTGTCCCGAGCTTGTGAAGGCCGAAGCCGGATCATCGAACCGCACCATGGCGGCGGCGCGGTCGACGACGCAGCTCGCGACCAAGTCGCGCAGCAGCGTCGTCTTTCCGGTGCCGGGCGGGCCGTTGACGCCCATGATGCCACCGCCGCCTCCAAGCTCGGACCGAGCCAGGTTCACGGCGGCCTGCTGGAGCAGCACGAGCGGGTGCCCACCGTGTGACGGCCAGCGCGACGGAGGCATCTGGGCCGGGGCGACCGCAGGCTCGATGAGCTTCAGGTCGGCGAGGACATCCTCAGTCTTGCCGGAATGCTCCATGCCGAGATAGCGCCGCAGGCCCGGACCCGCGTTGCCGTTGCCTACGAGTTCGGATGCCCTGGCGAGGTCGGCCAGGAAGAAGGAGTTCAGGAGCGAGGCTTCCGGCGGCGTCTTGGACTTGTAGTAGTGATAAACCCGTAGGGCGAACGTCGGCTTCTCGACGAGGTGTGCGGGAAGCTGGAACTGCGCGACGAGCCAATCGTGCGCCCGTCGGGCAGTGGCCAAGTCCAGCGGCAGCGGCCTCCCGTCAGCGTCCTTGCGCCTCACGATCTGGTCGACACGGTCGAGCAGGGTCCGTTCGACCCGCGGCCATGCCCCGAGTCCCCCGAGGTTGAGCTTCAGGGCATGTGGCAGGGCCCATGCGAAGGAGGACACGGCGATGGCGTTGTCCTCGAGCACGAAGCCGTCCTTGTCCACCAGCACCGCTGCGATCGCCGCCTTCTCCCGCTCCCGGCGGCTGCGCTCCTCGTCGGTTCCGAAGGCCTTCATGAGCTCGTCGGTCGCCCGATCCATCGCGATCGCCCCGAGGACCACCTGATAATAGAGCTTCTTGTTGGGACGAGAGCGCTCGCCCGTCCCCCACGGCACCTGCCCAGCGGTGAGGTCGGCAACACACCGGCGGTCGCCGGCAGCCAGATCCTCCGGCTTCCGGTAGGTCTGGGGCGACAGGGCTTCCAGCGCCGTCCATACGGCGAGCAGGGCCCGTGGCTCGTTAGGGCCCTTGGGGCTCGGGAACTTGGGCAGCGGACCCAGGTCCTCTGTCGGAGGAACCGCCTTATGCCTCGGAGCCTCACTTGGTTCCGCTGGTCTGTGGGAGCGCGGTTCGTCGGCTGGCGGCTCAGGGGCCGGCCGAGGTGGAAAGGGCAGGACGGTTGCGCTCGGCGACGGCTCGGGTGCAGCCCTCCGGGGTGTCGGGCGCTGCGATCCGCCGACTCCTACCGCCTGGATCTCGGCTTTTCTGAGGTGCACCAAGGCGTCTTCGACCTCAGCCGCTAGATCGCGGGCCTTCGGCACGTTGCGGTGCTTCAGCTCATCGGCCAGCGCCTCCAGGACGGCGCAGTTATCGCGGGAGGTTTCGAACAGCGTTTTGAGCTCTGTGATCTTCTTCTGAAAATACGGACGTTGCCCCGGCATGCAGTACCCGATCTCGTCCGGCTTCGAATAGCCGTTTTCTAGGATGTCGGCTGCGAAGCTCCGCATGTCAAATCCGCTTCGACCCTCAGTGCTTTTGCCAACTCTGCCCTCCCCGAACCAGACGCCAGAGAAGCTCATGTTCATAATGTCCTTGCGACCCGATCCTGCCCCTGTGGAACCTGTTGCACTTGATCGTTAAGAGGTTCGCTCTCAGAGCATGATTGCGGCTTGGTACGTCAGGCGGAATGAGGGCAGGAGACGACATGCAGAACGCAAGGCTGAGGATCGTCAGGCCGACTGAGAGGCTGAACGAAGTCGTCCGCTTCTACCAGGACGGGCTTGCCAATGGTCGTGCTCTCCCGCTTCGAGGACCATGATGGGTTTGACGGTGTGATGCTTGGCCACCCGAATGCGGAGTGGCATCTGGAGTTTACCCGTCAACATGAGCATGCTGCAGGACGTGCTCCAACGCAGGACCGTCTGTTGGTGTTCTACTTGCCCGATCGCACCACATGGGAGCATGGGATCCAACGTATGCGGGACCCCGGACACGTTCCGGTCCCCTCATGCAATCCCTTCTGGGACCGCGCGGGCACAACGTTCGAGGACCCTGATGGATACCGTGTCATCCTGCAGAATGCTTCCTGGGCCAAGTAGATCGACTCAGCGTTCCCGGGAGAATCTGACCCCGGCTAGCGCATCCGGGGCAGGAGGGCACGGATCTCGGAGCCGGGCATCGGGCGTGCGTAGAGGTACCCCTGGGCCCGGTCGCACCCCATCTCCCGCAACCGGCGCGCCTGCTCCTCTGTCTCCACGCCTTCGGCCGTCACCTCCAGGTTCAGGCTCCTGCCCAGGGTGATGACGGCGGCCACGATGGCGGCATCGTCTCCGTTCAGTCCCAGGCCGCGGACGAAGCTCTGGTCGATCTTGATGTGGTCGACGGGGAACTCCTTCAGGTGCGTCAGCGACGCATAGCCGGTGCCGAAATCGTCGAGGGCGACCTGGACGCCCTTCCGGTGGAACCGTTCGAGCGTGTCAAGGACCAGCCCGGAGCGGCCATCCAGAAGGACCTTCTCGGTGACCTCCACCTCGAAGTGCTGGGTCGGGACTTTCGCCAGCCTCAGGATGCGCAGCACCTCGTCGGCGAGGTCCAGCTGGCTGAACTCCGCGCTCGAGAGGTTCACGGCGACACGGCCGGGGTTCAGGCCCACCTTAAGCCATTGCCGGACGTCGGAGGCGATCTTGCCGATCAGGCGCTTGCTGAAGGCGGTCACCAGCTCGGGATCGTCGAAGGCGGCCGCGAACGCGCCAGGTGTCAGAAGGCCTTTCGTCGGGTGCTGCCACCGTGCCAGGGCCTCCAGGCCGACAACCTGTCCTGTCGAGAGGCAGACCTTCGGTTGATAGAACGGGAGCAGCTGGTCCCGGGCGATTGCCTCCTTGACCTCTCTTCGCAAGGCGAGCCGCTGCTCGGCCGCCGTGCGCATGTCGGCGGAGTAGGTCACCACACGGCCACGCCCTTCCCTCTTGGCCTGGTAGAGGGCGATACCGGCATCCTTCATCAGCTCGGCCGGCGCGGCGTCGTGTTCCGGAAACGAGGCGATCCCGATGCTCGCCCGGCTGACGATCATCCGGCCGTTGTAGGTGAACGGCTGCCGGACCCGCTTGGTGATCGTCTCCGCAAGGCTTGTCACGGGATGGGCCTGCGTGTCGACGACGAGGACAGCGAACTCGTCACCCCCGAGCCTGGCGACCGTGTCACCGTCCCTCACCGTCCCGGCGAGGCGCGCGGCGGTCTCCTGGAGCAGCGCGTCACCGGCGTCGTGGCCCAGGGTATCGTTGACGTCCTTGAAGTCGTCCAGATCGATCAGAAGGAGGCTGACGCCCGTGCCGCGCGGGCGGGCTTGGGCCAGGGCCTGCTCCAGGCAGCGCTGGAAGAGGACCCGGTTGGGCAGGCCGGTGAGCGCGTCATGGTTCGCCGTGCGCCAGATCTCCTCCTCGGCCGCCTTGCGGTCGGAGATGTCGAACGTGACGCCCACCACCCGATCGCCGTCCGTCCGCTGAGCCCGCGAGGCCAGCCACAGGGTCTTGCCCTCGGGTAGCGTGTAACGGAACTCCATGGTGTCCGCCCCCTCCGCGCGGATCCGCTCAAGAAACCGCTCCCGGTGCGCCCGGTCCTCCACGGGCACGCGCTCGAGGAACTCCTCCAGTGGCCCGGACGCGACTCCCAGCAGCTCCAACGCGTTGCCGGACCGGGAGATGTGGTTCGTCACGAGGTCCTGCTCCCAGGCGACCATGCGCGCGGCCTGCAGGGCGAGCTGCAGCCGTTCCTCACTCGCGCGCAGGGCGTCCTGGGCTCGTCTGCGCTCGGTGACGTCCTGGATCGTCCCGATCTTCCGCACAGCGCGGCCGTCTCCGTCGAAAAGGGTCTGTCCGGTCACGGCGACCCAGCGCTCCTCACCCGTGTCGGCGCGGAGGATGCGGCATTCGTCGTCGTAGGCGAGGTGGCTGGCCGGATCGTGCGCGAAGAACTTGCCATCCATGCGGGCGCGGTCCTCGGGGTGGATCCGCTCCAGAAAGGTGTCGCGGGTGGTTGGGACCTCGGGGCCGATCCCCAGGATCGTCCGGGCCTCGGCGGACCACTGCCGCCTGCCGGTGACGAGATCCGCGTCCCATATGCCCAGCCCGGTGGTTTCGACAGCGAGGCGCAGGCGCTCCTCGCTTTCCGCGACCCGGCGTTCCGCTTCCTTCCAGGCATGGACATCGGTGCAGGTCCCGATCCAACGGTCGACCTGGCCCGCCTGCCCCTTAATCGGGAGGGCCCGGGCCAGCACCCAGCGGTATGCGCCGGAATGGTGCCGCAGGCGATACTCCGCCTCGTAGGGTTCGCCCGTCCGAACCGCATGGTTCCACGCGGCCAGGACCCGCTCCCGGTCGTCGCCGTGGACGACATTCTTCCAGCCGTCACCGTCGATGGTGCCCGGAGGCGCTCCCGTGAACTGGTGGTACCGCTTGTTACGGAACTCGTGATGCCCGTCGGAGCGCGCGATCCAGGCCATGTGAGGCAGGGCATCCGCGATCGCGTTGGTCCCCCGCTCGCGCCAAACGAGGATGCGGTTGTCGCGTCTGATCCTGAGCTCCCTCATGACAACTCGCGCGAGCGCGTAGAGGGCTTCCGCCTGACCATCGGTCAGGCCCTGCGGCCGCGGGACATAGTCCACCACGCAGACGGTCCCCAGAGGCAGGCCTTCTTCGGTCGAGAGTACGGCACCGGCATAGAAGCGGACGCCCGGCTCGGCCAGCACCGCGGGATTGCCGCGGAACCGGGGATCCTCCGCCGCGTCCGGCACGATAAAGAGCCCGGGCTGACGGATCGCATGGATGCAGATCGACATGTCGAGAGGGGTCTCCCGCACGTCGACGCCGACGGCGGCCTTGAGCCACTGGCGGTGCCTGTCGATGAAGTTCACGGCGGCTACCGGGGCGCCGCAGATCTCCGCCGCCAGCTTGACGACGTCGTCGAAGGCAGCCTCAGGCTCGGTATCCAGGATCCCAAAGCTTCTGAGCGCCGCAAGACGGTCAGCGTCCCTCCAGGGAGGAACCCCTTTCTCGACAGCGCATTCCAGCATCGTGACCGCCCCCGCGGCAGAGTTTCTTGTGGCTGGGCTGGAGTTATCCAGCCCGTAGGCTAACCGAAGCTTAATCCCGGTGCCTCCTGCCCGAATATTGGGAATCGAGGCTAGCACCAAGCCACAAGACGCGCTTCCACCCCGGCGCGGCGCCGTGTCGCGCGGAGCGCTGCGCCGGGATCGTCACGAACGGGTCTCCCACCGGGTGGATCCAGATGCGTCACCAGCCGCCCTTGCGCTGGCCGGGTGGAGGGATTGCCGGGACAGGAGGCCGTCTGCTTGTCCACCCGCATCCGACACTCCGGCGGCCTGGGTCGGAGTCGACTCCTGGGGCATGGCCTTCTCCTTGCATCCGAGCAGCCGGGATCTTCGCGGTGGCGGCCGATGTGGATATCCCGCGGTGGAGCGTCCGACAGCCGGTCCGGGGTGATCACGACGCGTTTGGCTTGGGTCCGTGCCCCCCATGCTTGCCGCAGATCCCACGCTTGATGCTGCCGGGTCTCCTTGCCGCGCTCCACCGTGCTGACCAAATCGCCCACGCTGCCGATTTGAGGCGCTGCAAGGGAACGTCAAAGACTCGGTGCTCGGACGCTCCATGCAGGCTTGAATCCTTCAGCTTCAGATGGATCGGATCCGGCTGGCCGTGGGCCTTGTGCCAATGGGTAACCAGCCGAAGATCTTCGGACTGCCACACCAGCCTTCGCCTGAGACACCGAAACCGGTGCCGTCGATCACAAGCGTCCCATCTCGACGTCGACGTGCTAGAAGCCGACCGGGTCCCACCCGCGGACAGGTTCACCTCCGCACAAGTCATCTCATGACCGATGACATGCTCGCAGTCGCAGGCCAGTTCGCCTAGACTGTCCCATTGAGGCTGCGGCGTCCACGATCACGCAGTAACACGCGCGCCGGCCGGCTTATCGGTGTGGCCCGACCTTCCTCAGGGGGCGGTACCGCCCCGAGCGCCCATTCGTCTTAGTCGAACCGGTTTGGTCCCACGGGCTGAGTGCCACGTCCCTGATGCGGAGGGCCACGACGTGATCCGCTGACGATCGCGGAGCCGCCGCCAGCCCGGACCAGCGCTGCCCCGTCGCCGCTCGTCCCATGCCGATCACGACTATTGGAAGCCGTTAGGAACCGTAGCAGGCAGGTTCGGGGACACGATGACAATCGGATGCTGGATCAGGGCGCTTGCTGGCGTCCTAATGCATGTCAGCGCTGGAGAGCATTGGCGACGGCGCTGCCGATCTGCGCTGCTAGGTGCGAGGCTGTGGCACTGTTCGAAGGAACGACAGACATGGTCAGTCTCCCGCAGGTGTTTTCGACCTCTCGAGCGCTCCCGGCCCTAGAGCGGTTTGGGGTTGAACGGAATCGGAAGATCTGACTCGATGGTGGTCAGGGGCGTGAGCACAGAGGCTCGCCATGACCACACCATTGTCCCAGGACCTGCGCCGGCGCATCGTGCGGGCGGTTGAGAAGGGTAGCTCGATCCGTCAGGTGGCCGCTCGTTATGAGGTCAGTCCCTCGGCCGCTGTGAAGCTCATGCAGCGGCTACGGGAGACCGGCTCAACCAAGCCGGACCGGGTTGGAGGCCAACTCCGCCCTGTGCTCGAGCCGCATCAGGATCTGCTGCGCTCCCTGGTGGACGCCAAGTCCGGCATCACGCTGGCAGAGATCCAGGCCGAACTCTACACCCGCGGGATCGTGGTGCAGGCGCTCTCGACCATTCATCTGATGCTCAAGCGTATGAACCTGACGCACAAAAAAGACGCTCCGGGCAGCCGAACAGGACCGGCCAGATGTAGCGCAAGAGCGTCGCCGCTTTCGAGTGTGGCAGCGCTTCATGGATGCGAGCCGCTTCGTGTTTCTGGACGAGACGGGCACCGCCACCACCATGACCCGCCGCTACGGCAGGGCGCCGCGCGGACAGCGGGTCGTCGATGCTGTTCCGCACGGACACTGACTCACCACCACCTTTGTGGCGGGCCTGCGGGAGAACGGGATCATCGCACCGCTCGTCGTGGACGGTCCAATGAGAGGCGAGATCTTCAAGGCTTATGTGGAGCAGATGCTGGCGCCAGCCCTCTCGCCTGGCGATGTGGTCGTGCTCGACAACCTGGCTGCCCATAAGGTGGCGGGCGTTGAGCAGGCAATCCGAGCCGTTGGAGCCAGCTTGCTGTATCTGCCGCCCTACAGTCCCGATCTCAATCCGATTGAGCCGCTCTTTTCCAAGATCAAGGCGCTCCTGCGCAAAGCGGGCGCACGCACCAAGGAGGTGCTCTGGACCACCATTGGTGAACTGCTTGATGCGTTCTCGCCTGAGGAGTGCCGGAACTACCTCAGGAACTGCGGATATGAGCCCGTCTAAATCGAATCCACTCTAAGCGCCAGGGCATAGACATTCTGCTGAACACGTATCCAGGTCCTGGCACTCCGTCGCAGCACGGCAGTCTTCGATGGTCGCCTGAAGCTATTCGCTTCCTTTTGTCTTCGGCACGTAGGGTCCGTTGCCGTCGAAGGTGTAGGCGGTCTTGACCGTGGTGTAGAACTCCGCCGCATAGCGGCCCTGCTCGCGCGGGCCGTAAGAACTGCCTTTGCGCC
>NZ_JAAAXJ010000001.1 GCF_009910705.1 Microvirga arsenatis | reverse complement strand
GAGTGCGCTCCAACCACGTTGTGGACAGACTGAAGCTAATCCCGTCCACAACGAGCAGCAAATGCGCTAAAGTGGTACGTGGATTACATCGTTGACATGAAGAAATATCCTAGAGCTAATTCCATAATATATCTTATGCGAATTTATCATCCAGAGCGATGAGGCTCTCCCCTTCACATCGCTTGAGCGAGTCGCGGTGCCCTGCCGTGGTCTTTGAGATCGGCGATGGCTTCTGACGCGTCAGCCATCGCCGTCACGGTGTCGTGCGAATATCAGAATGCAGCCGGTTCGGAGGCTTCTGCCGTGTCGAGCGCTGTCCAGCTATGGGTGATCTCGGCGACCGCGCCCAGCATGATCGAGGCCGAGCAGTACTTCTCCTTGGACAACTGGATCGCCCGCTCCACCTTTGACGGCGCGAGGTTCCTGCCGCTGACGCGGTATTCCATGTGGATCTTCGTGAACACCTTGGGGTCGGTCTCCGCCCGCTCGCCGGATACCTCGACCTCACAGTCGGTCACCTGCTCGCGGCCTTTCCTGAGGATCTGAACCACGTCGAAGGCCGTGCAGCCGCCAAGGCCGATCAGGAGCATCTCCATGGGGCGAATGCCGAGATTGCGTCCGCCATATTCCGGCGCGCCGTCCATCACGACCGCATGGCCGCTGCCGGATTCACCCACGAACATCATGCCGTCGACCAGTTTGACCAGCGCTTTCATCTGTTTCCTCAACCTTTGGGGAGATCTGACCCTACCGATACCGCTATCGCAAGGACATGGCGCAAATCCAGCTAGCCCCGCGTTTTGTCCTCAGGCTATGACAGCCGCAGCGCCAGCAGGAATTCCAGAGCATGAAGCCTTCCACCGACATCACCCGTCTCCTGGAGATCATGGCGGCCCTGCGCACGCCGGAAACCGGCTGTCCCTGGGATCTGGAACAGGATTTCGCATCGATCGCGCCCTATACCATCGAGGAAGCCTATGAGGTTGCTGACGCCATCGAGCGCGGCGACCTTGCCGATCTCAGGGACGAACTCGGCGACCTGCTGCTGCAGGTGGTGTTCCATGCCCGCATCGCCGAGGAGCGGGGCGCCTTCGCCTTCGGCGACGTGGTGGAGGCCATCACGCGGAAGCTCATTCGGCGCCACCCCCACGTGTTTGGCAGCGTCAAGGATCTTTCGCCGGAGGAGGTGAAGAGCCTCTGGGATTCGATCAAAAGCGAGGAAAAGGCCGCCCGGCGGGCGGAGCGGCAGCGGATGGGCTTCGCGCCGCCCCCCGACGAAGCCGGTTTTCTCGGAGGCATCCCCTCCGCCCTGCCCGCGCTGACCCGGGCCCAGAAGCTGACGGCGAAAGCGGCCAAGGTCGGCTTCGACTGGCCCGAGGCGTCTCAAGTGATCGATAAAATCCATGAGGAACTGGAGGAGGTTAAGGAGGCATCTTCATCAGGAATGAGAGATATGATCGAGGATGAGATCGGCGATCTGCTCTTCTCCGTCACCAACCTCGCCCGCCACTTCGACATCGATCCGGAACGCGCCTTGAGACGGACGAACGCCAAGTTCGAACGGCGCTTTCGCGCTGTCGAGGAGGCGCTGGCGGAGCAGGGCCGAAGCCTCGACGAGGCATCGCTCGAGGAGATGGAGGCGCTCTGGGTGGCCGCAAAAACCGCCGAGCGGCGGTCCGGCTGAGCGCTACAGCACCCGCGCTTCCGGAAAACGGTTCAGGAAGCGTGGCTCCTTGCCCGGGACCAGGCGCACCTGGAGGACTGTGTGCCCGTTCTCCTTCGTCTCGCGCCCCAGGATCTCGGTGTTCTCATGGAGCCAGGCGAGCCCCTGCCCGTTTTCCGGCGAGACATCGACTTCGTAGGTGAGGCGCCCCATCGCCAGATGGTGCTCGATGGTGGCCAAAAGCTCGGAAATGCCGTCCCCGGTCAGGGCCGAGATCAGGATCGGCCGCCGTTCCGCGCCCGTCCGCTGCGAGGCGGTCGCCAGCCGCTCTCGGTCCTCGGCCGAAAGGAGATCGGCCTTGTTCCAGACCTCGATGATGCGCCGCGTATCGTCGGGATCGATCCCCAGTTCGCGCAGGACGACAGCCACATCCCCGGCCTGGGCCTCGGTCTCTCCATGGGAAACGTCACGGATATGGAGCAGCACGTCGGCCTCCACAACGTCTTCCAAGGTGGCCCTGAAGGCTGCGACCAGCATGGTCGGCAGGTCCGAGATGAAGCCCACGGTGTCCGACAGGATGGCCTTCTCGCCATGGGGCAGCTCGATGGCCCGCGATGTAGGGTCCAGCGTCGCAAACAGCATGTTCTCGGCCAGCACGTCGGCCTGCGTCATGCGGTTGAACAGGGTCGACTTGCCCGCATTGGTGTAGCCGACCAGGGCGATGATGGGATAGGGCACCCGCCTGCGGCTCGTCCGGTGCAGGGAGCGGGTCTTCACCACCCCTTCCAGGTCGCGCTCGATCCGGTTCATCCGCTCCTGGATCAGGCGCCGGTCAGCCTCGATCTGCGTCTCGCCGGGACCGCCGAGGAAGCCGAAGCCGCCGCGCTGGCGCTCGAGGTGCGTCCACGAGCGGACCAGCCGCCCCTTCTGATAGGAGAGATGCGCCAGCTCGACCTGAAGCGTCCCCTCCTTCGTCCGCGCCCGCCGGCCGAAGATTTCAAGGATGAGGCCCGTGCGGTCGATGACCTTGGCGCCCCAGGCCTTTTCGAGATTACGCTGCTGCACGGGGCTGAGGGCGCAGTCCATCACCACGAGGCCGATCTGCTCCGCCCGGATCAGCCCGGCCAGTTCCTCGACCTTGCCGCTCCCGATGAAGGTGGCGGGGCGCGGCGAGGACAAAGGGGCGGTGAGCGAGCGCACGATGGTCAGGTCGATGGCCAGCGCCAGGCCGGTGATCTCGTCGAGCCGGGCTTCGGGCGGGCGAGGGTTCGCGCCCTCCCCGTCTCCATCCGAAGATGGACGCCGCTTGCGCGTCAGATAAGGCCCGACGACGAGCGTCCGCGTTCCTGCCGCGACATCCTTTTCAGGTTCGGCAAGCTGAGCGAGACGTTCTTCCCCCGGGGTCCGTGGTTCCGTCACCTCAAGCCTTCTCGCCAGCCTCGTCGATCTGGTCGAACAACTGGACGGGCTGTCCTGGCATGATGGTGGAAATGGCGTGTTTGTAAACCAGCTGGGAGTGGCCGTCCCTACGCAGCAGGACGCAGAAATTGTCGAACCACGTGACGACGCCCTGAAGCTTCACCCCGTTCACCAGGAAGATCGTCAGGGGTACCTTTTGCTTCCGGACATAGTTCAGAAAGGTGTCCTGGAGATTCTGCGCGCGATCGCCCGCCATTGAAGTTGCCTCGCCAGCCCATCGCCGCCGGTCTTGGCTATGGGGCCGCTTGGATATGGTTGTCCGCTTTCGTGCGGTCGGTGACCGGCCTTCATATTACAGGGCGAACGGCAGCGTTCGGCAAGGGGGAGCGCGACAGTTCTACCCCCTCCGGGCCGGTTTTTCCCCGTGGATTGTAGGTTTTCGTTCCCCTGGTGGGGAGAAAGCGGGCAGCCCCTCGGCTGCCTGCGCTGCCATCAGCCGCCGATTCCCAACGACTTGAGCTTCCGGTGGAGGGCCGAGCGCTCCATGCCGATGAACTCCGCGGTCCTCGAGATGTTGCCGCTGAATCGGGCGATCTGGGCCAGGAGGTATTCCCGCTCGAAGATTTCGCGTGCCTCGCGAAGAGGCAGGCTCATGAGTTTCTCGCCCCCCGACCCGCCCGGCGTGCTCGGAACGAGCGCCCCGATCTCGGAGGGCAGCATGTCGGCGGTGATCTCGGCATCCGGGTCGCCGGAGGTCAGAATCATCAGGCGCTCGACGTTGTTGCGCAGCTGGCGCACGTTGCCCGGCCAGTCGTGCGACTGCAGCACCGCCATGGCATCCTCCGCGATGCGGCGCTTGGGCAGGCCGGTAGTCGAGGAGATCTGCTCCATGAAGAAGTCGATCAGTTCCGGAACGTCCTCACGCCGTTCGGCGAGGGACGGAACACGGATCGGGATGACGCTGAGGCGGTGGAACAGGTCTTCGCGGAAGCGTCCTGCTGCGATCTCTGCAGGCAGGTCGCGGCTCGACGAGGAAACGATGCGCACGTCCACGTGAACTCGGGTGGTTCCCCCGACCCGCTGGAAGTTCTGGTCAACGAGAACGCGCAGGATGCGGTTCTGCGTCTCCCGCGGCATGTCGGCGATCTCGTCGATATAGAGCGTGCCGCCATGCGCTTCCTCCAGGGCGCCGACCCGGCGCCCACCGCCCTCGCCTCCTTCGGTGCCGAAGAGTTCCGCCTCCATGGTTTCCGGCCTGATCGTGGCGGCCGACAGCACGACGAAAGGCCCGTTCGCCCGCGTGGAGAGGCCGTGTATCGTGCGCGCGGTCAGTTCCTTGCCGGACCCGGGCGCTCCCGTGATCAGGATGCGGGCATTGGTCGGGGCTGCGCGCTCCACGGCCTGACGAAGCTGGTTGATGACGATGGACTTGCCGGCAATCCGGCTGGCCTGGACGGAGCGGGAGCGCAGGTCGCGCACCTCGCGCTTGAGGCGAGAGGCCTCCAGGGCACGCTCCGCGACGAGCACGAGCCGGTCCGCCTTGAAGGGCTTTTCGATGAAGTCGTAGGCGCCGGCCTTGATGGCCGACACGGCGGTCTCGATGTTGCCGTGGCCGGAGATCATGACGACGGGCAGATCTGGATGCTGGGACTTGATGATCTCCAGCACCTGAAGACCGTCGAGGCGACTCCCCTGGAGCCAAATGTCCAGGAAGACGAGGTGCGGACGGCGCGTCTCGATCGCAGCCAGGGCCTCGTCGGAGGTTCCGGCGGTGCGTGTGCGATGCCCTTCATCCTCCAGGATGCCGGCCACAAGCTCACGGATGTCGACTTCGTCGTCGACGACGAGAATATCAGCGCTCATAGGCTTGCCCTACGGGAGTCGTTTCGGCTGGAAGTGGCCGATGTCTCTTCCGATGCATTGTGTTTGATCTTGGGGATCCACATGCGAACCTGACCGCCTTGCCCTGCGGGATTGTCGGCCAGCTCCATGCCGCCCCCATGGTCTTCCAGAATCTTCGCGACGATTGGCAATCCCAGTCCGGTGCCGCCCTCGCGGGTGGTCATATAGGGCTCCAGAAGCCGCTGTCGGCCCTCCACGGGGAAGCCCTTGCCGTTGTCAGTCACCGCGATGATCAGAAAGTCCGGATGCGTGTCGTCGAGCAGAACCCGGATCTGCCCCTGCCCTCGCTGCTCTTCCGGCACGGCGGCAATCGCCTCCGTCGCGTTCTTGACGATGTTGGTGACGGCCTGCGAGACGAGGCGCCGGTCGAACGGTGCCACGAGGGGTCCCGGCGGAACCTGGTCCACGAACTCGATCTCCGGGTGGGCAATCTTCATCATGAAGATCACCTGGCGGATCGTCTCGGCCAGATCCTCGCTGCCGATGGTGGGCTTGGGCATGCGCGCAAAGGACGAGAACTCGTCCACCATGCGCTTGATGTCGTCCACCTGCCGCACGATCGTGTCCGTGCACTGGTCGAACACCTCCCGATCGGTGGTGATGACCTTGCCGTACTTCCTGCGGATGCGCTCGGCGGAGAGCTGGATCGGCGTCAGAGGGTTCTTGATCTCGTGAGCGATGCGGCGGGCCACATCCGCCCACGCGGATGTGCGCTGCGCCAGCACGAGATCGGTGATGTCGTCCAGCGTGATGACGAGATCCCGTTTCTCGCTGCGGGTCTGCTCGCTGGTGACGCGGACGTTGATCGTCCGCTCCTTGCCTTTTCGGGCGATATGGATCTGCTGCTGCATCAGGCGCTGGCGCCCGAGGGACATCTCCTCCACCAGGGCCGCCACCTCCGGGAGAACCATGGCGACTGGCTTGCCGAGCAGCTCCTCCCGGGACGCGCCGAGAAGAGCTTCGGTCGAGGGATTGACGATGGTCACCAGGCCGCGCGCATTGACGCCGATGACGCCGGCGGAAACACCGGCCAGCACGGCTTCCGTAAACCGGCGCCGGCGGTCCATCAGGTCGCTTGCAGCCGTCAGGCTGTCGTGCTGGCGGCGCAGCTCCGACGTCATCTTGTTGAAGGTCTCGCCGAGATGGCCGAGGTCGCCCTCCCCGCGCTTGACGGGCACCTGGACGTAGAAGTTGCCGGTCGCCACCTGATCCGTCGCGTGGATGAGGCGGCGGATGGGCGCCACCAGCCGGTTGGCGAAGTTCAAGCCGAACCACACGGCCGACAGAAGGACGATCAGGGCGATCAGGGCGAACATGGACGCAAAGGCGATCTGGATCCCGGCCTTCTTCTGATCGAGGGCCTCGTAGAAAGCGACGCCTGCCTCCGCGACCTGGGGGAACTCGACCGCGCGGGGATCGACCTCACGAGCGACGTAGAGAATGCGCCCGCCATGGGCGTCCAGCTTCAGCACCGTGCGGAAGATGTTGCCGGAGCGCGGGAAGAGACAGAGCGCTTCCCGGTTGCTCGCCTCCTGAAGGTCCGCCAGGGCAGGCTGCGGCACGCCCTCGAGCTTCTTCGCCTCGAAGCGCTCGACCACCGCGCCGTCGGGCTCCAGGACCATCGCGAGCGGGAAACCGAGAAAGGTCGCCCGGGAGTTCATGAATTCCCGGAACAGGTTGCGGTCGGCGTCGTAGAGCACCTTGGCCCTGTTGAGGTCGGCTGCCATGAGCTGCGTCTCTCGGGCGAGCGTGCGGCACTGCAGTTCGCGGTAAGAGCGCGCGATCGACACCGTGTTGGTCATCAGATCCTTGAGGGCACCCGTGAACCATGGATCGAGGCCTCTTTCGAGGGTTACGGTCGCCACGCCTGCGACGAGGATGGCCGGCAGGACGGCCACGAGGCTGAACAGGCCGACGATCCGCACATGAAGGCCGGCCGCCGCGGCTCCTGCCTTGCGCTCCCGCACCAGCCTGCGCGTCTGCCAGGCAACGATGCCGAGGAGGATGGCGATCAGCACACCGTTCAGCGCGAACACCCATACGACCACGTTGTGGGTGGGCAGGATGGGGGTGGCGCCCGCCAGAATCAGGAAGGTTGCCAGGGCGGAGGCCAGAGCCGACAGCACGGCGCCGTAGCCCAGCCAGCCGAGGCTGCTCTGGGACGGCTCCGCCGCTTGACGCTGTGCTAGGGTGTCCTGGTGGTTCAAATCCGGTGCCCCGCAAGATCGGGCGCCCTCAGGTCGGCACCCTCCGATGGGGTGATGCACCAACACAACACTGTGGTCAAATTATTACAGCTCTCAGCCTTTAGGTCCGATTCGAGCGCATTACCATCAGATCGAGGTCCCGCACCTTCTTGCGCAGGGTGTTGCGGTTGACGCCGAGAAGCTCCGCAGCCCTGATCTGATTGCCCCGTGTCGCCGCCAAGGCCGCTCCGATCAACGGGCCTTCGATCTCCCGCAGGACCCGATGATAAAGCCCGGGGGGCGGCAGCGAGTCGCGGAAGCCGGAGAAGTATTCGGCCAGATGGCGCTCCACGGCCTCGGACAAGCCCTCTCCGGCCTGCTGGGCCGGCTGCGCGGCCTTGCCGGCGGGCTGGGGGGGCAGGAAGGGCTGGGGGTCGAGTTCGGCATCGATGATGGCTCCGGTGATGGTATCCTGGGGATAGAGCGCTGCGAGGCGCCGCACCAGATTCTCCAGCTCGCGGACATTGCCGGGCCAGCGATAGCGCTTCAGCCGGTCCATGGCTTCCGCATCGAGCTGCTTGCGGGCAAGGCCCTCCTTCTCCACCAGCACGAAGAAGTGCCTGACGAGGTCGGGGATGTCCTCGACCCGTTCCCGGAGCGGCGGAAGGCGAAGGGGAACGACGTTGAGCCGGAAATAGAGATCCTCGCGGAACAGCCCCTGCTGGATCAGGATGCGCAAGTCCTTGTTCGTCGCGGCAACGATCCTGACATTGGTCTTAATCGGCACCCGGCCGCCGACGGTGGTGTACTCGCCCTGCTGAAGAACGCGCAGGAGGCGGGTCTGAGCCTCCATCGGCATGTCGCCGATCTCGTCGAGGAAGAGCGTTCCGCCTTCCGCCTGCTCGAAGCGGCCCGTGTTGCGGGCCGTCGCGCCGGTGAAGGCGCCCTTCTCGTGACCGAAGAGCTCGGACTCGATCAGCTCCCGTGGAATGGCTGCCATGTTCACGGCCACGAACGGGCCCTGCCGGCGCTTGCCGTAATCGTGCAGCGCCCTTGCCACGAGCTCCTTGCCCGTGCCGGACTCGCCCGTGATCATCACGGTCAGGTCGGTGGGCATGAGGCGGGCGAGAGCGCGATAGATCTCCTGCATCGCCTGGGAGCGGCCGACGAGCGGGATCTCCTCGTTCTCCGGTGCAGGATTCGCGCCGGACGGCGCCGAGCGGGGACGGGAGAGGGCCCGGCCGACGACGGCCACCAGCTCCTTCAGATCGAAGGGCTTTGGCAGGTATTCGTAGGCTCCCCGTTCAGAGGCCTTGATCGCCGTCATGAAGGTATTTTGGGCGCTCATGACGATGATCGGCAGCTCCGGCCGCATCTTCTTGATGCGGGGCAGGAGGTCGAAGGCGTTCTCGTCGGGCATCATCACGTCTGTGATGACCAGGTCGCCCTCCCCTTGGGACACCCAGCGCCAGAGAGTTGCCGCATTGCTGGTGGATCGAACCTCGTATCCAGCCCGCGACAGCGCTTGGTTCAACACCGTGCGGATCGCGGCGTCGTCGTCGGCGAGAAGGATCTGTCCGCTCGGCATCGCTTAAGCCTCATTGATCGGCCCCACGCCTGTCGTCGGCGCGGTGCATGGGCAGGAGAATCCGGAAGGTGGTCCGCCGGGGCGCCGGTTCGCATTCGACGATGCCGCCGTGATCGCCCACGATCTTCGCCACAAGCGCCAGTCCTAGGCCGCTGCCCTGGACTTTCGTGGTGACAAAAGGATCGAACAGGTCGCTCATGAGATCGGGCGGAATGCCCGGCCCGTTGTCGGTGACGCCCAGCTCGATCGGCAGGCTCACGCGTTCCTGGGAGCCCGGCACCTGAAGCCGGACACCCGTCCGAAAGGCGGTCGACAGGACGATCTCGCCGTCCGGAACGTCAAGGCCGATGGCCTCGGCGGCGTTCTTGACGAGGTTGAGAATGACCTGGATGAGCTGATCCCGGTTGCCGAGCACCGGCGGGAGCGAGGGGTCGTAGTTCTCGACGAAGCGGATATGGCGGGCAAAGCCCGATTGCGCGAGGCGCTTCACGTGGTCGAGCACCCCATGGATGTTCACGGGGCCGCGCTCCACCGGCCGCTCCTCGCCGAAAAGTTCCATGCGCTCCACGAGCTTCACGATGCGGTCCGTCTCGTCGCAGATGAGCCGCGTGAGGAGGCGATCGTCTTCGCTGGCGGACTGCTCGAGGAGCTGGGCGGCGCCGCGAATGCCGGAGAGCGGGTTCTTGATCTCGTGCGCCAGAAGCGCTCCCAGGGCGGTGATGGAGCGGGCCGCCCCGCGATGGGTCAGCTGGCGGTTCATCTTGTCGGCGATGGTGCGCTCCTGGAGCATGACGATGACATTGTCGCTGTCGTCGCCGAGGAGACACGCCGAGACGTCGACGATGCGTTCCGCTCCCAGCCGCGGGCTGCCGATGTCGACCCTGTGCTCGCTGACGCTGGAACCCCTCTGGCGCACATCCTCCACCAGCGCCATCACCGGGGAGCCGAAGGGCAGAAAATCGGTCAGCCGATGGCGCTGCATCACGCGCAGGCTGATTTCGAAGAACGCCTCGGCCGCCGCGTTGGCGTGAATGATGCGGTGCTCCGCGCCCACCGTGAGAACCGGGATCGGCAGGGCGTTCATGATGAGATCGTTGATGGGCAGTGCCGTCATGCCGCCTTCCGCTCCCGGCGGCTGTAGAGGGAGCGCAGCAGCGCAACCACCGTCCGGGGCTCCTCCGAGGTCACGAGCGCCCTGCGCGTATCCGACGAGACCTGGAACCCGGAAGAAGCAGCCACATCCGCATAGGCCGCCAGGTGCTTGCGGGCATGGCGGATGCCGGTCCTCTCGCCGTAGAGGGACAGCAGGCCTTCGTAGTGCTCGACGGCGATGGAGGTCATCTCCTGCGGCGAGGGATCGGGAATGCTGCGGCCTTGCAGGGCCGCGCCGATCTGGCCGACGAGCCAGGGACGCCCCACGGCCGAGCGGCCGATCATGACGGCGGCAGCGCCGGAGGCGGCCAGGCAGCGCCGCGCCTCATCCAGGGAGCCGATATCCCCATTGGCAATGACAGGAATCCCGACTGCCTGTACGACGGGTGCGATGGCGCTCCAGTCGGCCTGCCCTTTGTAGAACTGCTGTCGGGTGCGCCCATGCACGGTCACCGCCCGCACCCCCAGCTCTTCGGCCCTGCGGGCGAGCGCGGAGGCGTTGATCGAGGCGTGATCCCAGCCGAGCCGCATCTTTACCGTGACCGGAACGCTCGCCGCCTGCACGGTGGCCTCGATCAGACGGGCAGCGTGGTCGAGGTCGCGCATGAGGGCGGATCCGGCATAGCCGCCGATCACCCGTTTGGCCGGGCAACCCATGTTGATATCGATGATGCGGGCGCCCGCTCCTTCGGCGACACGGGCCGCCTCCGCCATCCACCGCGGCTCGCAGCCGGCGAGCTGGACCACGTGCGGCTCGATCCCGGAGCCCTCGGCGCGAAGCTGGGCCTCCTCCGAGCCCTGAACGAGCTCGTCGGAGGCCACCATCTCCGATACGACGAGACCCGCACCTAACCGCTTGGCAATCCGCCTGAACGCGACATCCGTCACGCCCGACAGGGGCGCAAGGACCGCCGCGGCTTGCACATGCACCGCGCCAATGCGAAATCCGGTGCCGCCTATTTTTTGATCAACATCCATTGTGCCTAATCAATAGACATTTCGAGGGTGGTTGCAAGTCCCTTCCGTCTGGATTTGCGTTCTTCGTGGGGCACGCTTAGGAGAACGTCGGTCACGGAGAGCCTACCCTGCATGTCGGTTGCCACCCTCATCGTTGCTGCTGGACGCGGTTCAAGAGCGGGTAAAGGACTCCCGAAGCAGTACCGCAGCCTTGGCGATGAGCCTGTTCTTAGTCGGACCCTGCGCCTCTTCCTGGGCCATCCGGGAATCGACCGGGTGCTGGTGGTGATTCATCCCGACGATCGAGAGCTATATGAGGCCAGTATCGGCGGTTTTGCTCCCGTCCCAGCGACACTCCTGCCATGCGTCCATGGCGGCGATACGCGGCAGGCTTCGGTACGGAACGGTCTTGAGGCTTTGGCTTCGTCCGCACCGGATATCGTCCTGGTACACGACGCCGCTCGTCCTTTTCCGAGTGGGGATCTGATCGGCAGGGCGGTGGATGCAGCCCGCCTCTGGGGGGCGGCGGTGCCTGGAATTTCCGTCACGGATACGATCAAGCTGATCGGGCCCCGGTCCGAGGTGGTCTCCACGCCGGACCGGACCGCCCTGCGGGCCGTGCAGACCCCCCAGGCCTTTCGCTTTCCCCTGCTGCTCGATGTTCACCGCAGGGCCGCGGCGGCGAAGCTCCACGACTTCACCGACGATGGAGCCCTCGCGGAATGGGCAGGCGAGACGGTCCATGTGTTCGAGGGCGAGCCCGCCAACGTCAAGCTCACCCACCCGGCCGATTTCGCGGCGGCCGAACGGCGCCTGAAGGGAGATTCGATGGCTTACGTGACGCGACTCGGCACGGGCTTCGACGTTCACGCCTTCGGGGAGGGCGACCATGTCTGGCTCGGCGGGATCAGGATTCCCCACGAGCGGGGCGTGGTGGCTCATTCGGATGGCGACGTGATCCTCCACGCCCTCACCGATGCGGTTCTGGGCGCCCTCGCCGATGGTGACATCGGCACACATTTCCCGCCGAGTGACCCGCAATGGCGCGGGGCCTCCTCCGACCGCTTTCTCGCTCATGCGGTGGAGCTGGTGCGCAGGCGCGGCGGCATCCTCGACCATCTCGATGCGACACTGCTGTGCGAGAAGCCCCGGCTCGGGCCCTATCGGGAGGCCATGCGCCAGCGCATCGCCGAGATTGCAGGCCTTCGCCTCGATCAGGTCTCGCTCAAGGCCACCACCACCGAGAGGCTGGGGTTCACGGGCCGCAGCGAGGGCATTGCCTCCCAAGCCGCCGCAACGATCCGCCTGCCGGAGGTGAGCACGTGATTGCCGACCTGAGAGACCGCGCCGGCGCCCTTCTCGAAGCCTATCGCGCGAAGGGCCTCAAGATCGCTACGGCCGAATCCTGCACCGGCGGGCTGGTGGCGGCCCTGCTGACCGAGATCTCGGGCTCCTCGGCCGTGGTCGAGCGAGGCTTCGTCACCTATTCCAACGAGGCGAAGACGGAATCGATCGGCGTCCCCGCCGACCTGGTCGCCGCGCATGGTGCGGTGAGCGAGCCTGTCGCCCGCGCCATGGCCGAGGGGGCGCTCGCCCATTCCCGTGCCGACGTGGCGGTGGGCATCACCGGGGTCGCTGGACCGACCGGGGGCACGGCGGCCAAGCCCGTTGGCCTCGTCCATTTCGGGCTCGCCCGCCGCGAGGGCGAAACGGTCCATCTGGAGCGTCGCTATGGGGATCTCGGCCGGGAGAATGTGCGCCGCCGGGCGGTGGAGGATGCCCTGCTGCTCCTGGAGCAGGCGATCCGCTGATCAGGCCTGCGCCCGGGAGGGCATGCCATAGATCTCGTCCGCTCGTTCCTCGAAGGCTTCCGTGAACTTGCGGAAGGCCTTGTCGAAGACGCTGCCCATTAACAGACCGAGGGCGAAGCTCTTGAACTCGTAATTGATGTAGAACTCGACATCGCACCCGCCCGGAGCCTCGCGGAAGGTCCAGCGGTTTTCCAGGTACTTGAACGGCCCGTCCACGTATTCGACCGTGATCCTGAGGCGTGGGTCATCGAGCGTGACGCGGGTTGTGAAGCTCTCCCGGATGGCCTTGTAGCCGACCGACATGGTGGCCACCAGCGTCTCGATCCCCTCCCCGCTCTGGACGCGTCGCATGACCCGCAGATCTTCGCAGAGGGGCAGGAACTCGGGGTAGCGCTCCACATCGGCCACCAGCGCGAACATCTGAGCCGGCGTATGCTTCACGGTCCGGGTGGTGCGGAAGGTCGGCATGGCTCAGGCGGCCTCTCTCAAGGTTGACAGCTCGGCCTCCAGGGCCGGGATCTCGGATCGGGAGCGCAGGACGTAAACGCGCTGGTCCGGGCGCAGGCGCTCCAGCATGCGGGCGGTCTTCGGTCGCATCTTGTATCGATAGGCCCAGATCCAGCGCATGAACGACCAGTCGAAGCGCTCGACGCACTCGGGTCCCAGGTCGGGTCGCACGCGTCCGTAGTTCTTGGCCACCCGCCAGAGCACGCCCAGAAGGCACCGCCAGCGAGGAAGGTCGAGCCACACGATGGCGGTGGCGCGGGGAACGCGGATGTCGAAGGTGCTGGCGTAGTTGCCGTCCATCACCCAGGCTGGCCGGGCGGCGAGCGCCCTCACCCGGTCGCGCCAATCCGGCTTCGTGGGCGTGGCCCAGCCGGGGCCGAAATATTCCCGGTCGAGGTGGATCAGAGGCAGGCCGAGTCGTTCGGCAAGGCGGGAGGCCAGGGTGCTCTTGCCGGCACCCGGGCTGCCGATGACCAGAATGCGCTGCATGCCGCGTCCGAAGCCTGCCTGTGCGATGCGTCAGCCGAGCTTCGCGAGCCGGGCGGCCTTGAGCCTTGCGAAATCCTCCCCTGCATGATGCGAGGAGCGCGTCAGCGGGGTGGAGGATACCAAGAGGAAGCCCTTGGCATAAGCCGTGGTTTCGTAGGCCTTGAACTCGTCCGGGGTGACGAAGCGGATCACGGGATGGTGCTTCTTGGTGGGCTGCAGGTACTGGCCGATGGTCATGAAATCCACATCGGCGGAGCGCAGGTCGTCCATGAGCTGGAGCACTTCGTTCCGCTCCTCCCCAAGGCCGACCATGATGCCGGATTTGGTGAAGATGGTCGGGTCCATCTCCTTCACCTGCTGCAGCAGGCGGATCGAGTGGAAGTATCGGGCACCCGGGCGGACCTTGAGGTATTTCGAGGGCACCGTCTCGAGGTTGTGGTTGAACACGTCGGGCTTAGCAGCCACCACGACTTCGAGGGCACCGGGCTTCCGGAGGAAGTCGGGGGTAAGGATCTCGATGGTGGTCTTCGGGCTGCGGGCCCGGATGGCGTGGATCACGTCGGCAAAGTGCTGCGCGCCGCCATCGGCCAGATCGTCCCGGTCGACGGAGGTGATGACCACGTGCTCGAGGCCGAGCTTCTCCACCGCCTTGGCCACGTTCTCGGGTTCGTGCGGGTCGAGGGCTTCTGGCAGGCCGGTCTTCACATTGCAGAAGGCGCAGGCCCGGGTGCAGGTGTCGCCCATGATCATGAAGGTGGCGTGCTTCTTTTCCCAGCACTCGCCGATATTGGGACAGCCCGCTTCCTCGCACACCGTCACGAGCTTGTTCTCGCGCACGATTCGGTTGGTCTCGGCCCATTTCGGCGAGCCTGGTGCCTTCACGCGGATCCATTCGGGCTTGCGCTGCTGAACGGGCTGATCCGGCCGGTGCGCCTTCTCCGGGTGGCGGGGGCGGTTGTCCTTGTTCAGGAGGTCGAGAACCACGGCCATGAGCCTTGAACCTTTCGAGGCGAAGGGACCCTGCCCTTCCTTACATGCGCCTGATTTAAGGCTTTCGAAGCCCTTGCGCAAATGCTGAAGTTGCGGGGCAGCCCTTCGGCCGGAGCCCGGCATCTCCTCCCGCAGGATCTGCTGGGGACACCGGCGGTTGAGCCTGAACCGATCCCCTCCATTTCCGTTACTAGCCTGTTCAGGAGGAGGCGCGGGAAGACGATCAATGGACCGAACGCCGAAGCAGAGCGGCATCGTTTCAGTGCCACCCGCCCAGCAGATCCTGGATGCCCTGGCGGGGCCTGTGGCGGTGCTCGACCAGACGGGCACCATCATTGCCGTCAATCAGGCCTGGCTTGGGGTGGCGCAGGCCAGCGGCCTGGATGGTGTTACCCATGTCGGGACGAACTATCTCGCGGTCTGTGACCAGGCATCGGGAGTCGATGCGCCCTGCGCACGCTCGGCCTCTGCGGGGATCCGCTCCGTTCTCGCGGGCGCCCCCTCCTTCTCGATCGAATACCCGTGCCACTCGCCGCAGCAGCCGAAATGGTTCCAGCTTTGCGCCTCCCGGCTTGACTGCGATGGGGCGCCGTATGTCGTCGTGGCTCATCATGACATCACCGACCGGGTTCTGATCGAGCAGGAGCGGCAGGGCCTCCTGGCGAAGGCGCACCGGTATCAGGAGCAGTTGAAGATGCTGGCCAAGATGTCGACCAGCATCGTTGGCCTCTCTTCACCGGGACTCGTCTTCGAGCAGGTGACCGATGAGGCCCGTCAGATCATCGGCGCGCATTGGGCGGCAACCCACACTGTGCCCTATGCCCTTTGGCCTAGCCGTCCGATCATCCTCTCCGTCTCCGACAGGAGTCGGGAGGTGCCGCGGATGGCTCTCGAGCGATATGCCGCTGCCATATATTCCCATGTTACGCAGGCGGGGGCTCCCTTGCGGTTGGTGAAGGCGGAGCTCGACCTGTGGCCGGATCTTCAGGGCATCCGCTCGCAGGAGGGCGATTTCCTGCCGATGAATGGCATCCTCGCCGTTCCCATAGCCAGTCCGCAGGGCGGCCTGCTGGGCGTTCTCGTGCTCTCGGACAAGATCAATGGGGAGTTCACGGCGGACGACGAGGCCATCCTCGTCCAGCTTGCCCAGATCGCATCCGTCTCCATAGAGAACGCCGCCAAGGCCAGGGCCGAACGGGAAATTCGCGAGCGACTCTCAGCCACGCACGAGCATGCCAGCATCGGCATCGGCGAAACGGATGCGGAAGGCAGGTTCCTCACCGTGAACAAAGGTTTGTCGGCTATCACCGGCTATACGCGCGGCGAGCTGCTCACCATGAGCATCTTCGACCTCACGCATCCGGACAACGCCGAGACCGAGCGAGCCTGCTACGGCCGGCATGTATCGGGCGACCTCCAGACCTATGCGCACGACAAGCTCTGCTCGCGCAAGGACGGAACCCATGTCTGGGTGCATGTCTCCTCAACGGCAGTGTTCGACGACGCGGGCCGATTCCAGTACAGCGTGCGGGTCATCCAGGATATCGACCGGCGGAAGAGGGTCGAGGAGCGGCAGGCGCTGCTGGTTCGGGAACTCCACCATCGCGTCCGCAATACCCTGGCGGTGGTCGAGGCTCTGGCGGGGGCGACGTCCCGCACCGCCACGAGCATGCGGGAGTTCACGCACTCCTTCTCGGCCCGCATCGCAGCGCTTGCCAAGACACAGACTCTTCTGACGGAGGATTACTGGCAGACGGCATCCCTGAAGGAGATGCTTCTGTGCGAGCTTCAACCCTTCGAGGAGCGGCGGCGGGAGCGCTTCAGGCTGGAAGGGCCGCCAGTGGATCTGGCAGCCGACATCGCGATCCCGCTGAGCATGGCCTTTCATGAGCTGACCGCGAACGCGGCCTGCTACGGTGCTCTCTCCGTTCGCACAGGTTCTGTCAGCGTATCATGGGATCTCGCGTTCACGGAGGGACGGCGCGAGCTTCATCTGCGATGGGTCGAAGAAAATGGCGCGCCCGTGCAGCCGCCGGCGCATAGCGGCTTCGGATTGGCTCTTCTCCATCGTGTTCTTCCGGCCCAGTGCCAAGCGCGGGTGCAGGTCGACTTCGACCCGCGAGGATTCCGGTGCGAGATCAGGGTTCCTCTCGTCGTGCGCCGCCTCGTGCCGGATTATTAAAAAGATTGGAGCGGTTAGGGTCCTGTTCCCCCAAACCTATCGGCGAATTCCTGCACGAGATCCTGGTACCGTTCCATCGGCGGGAACTTCTCGAAGCTGTGAACGGCTGGAGTTTTGGCCCAGGGCAACGCCTCGCAGGTGTAGGTCTCGATGAAAGGCGTGAAACTCCGTGAGTCATCGAGCATCGTAGCCCGGACATTGACGAATGCGTCGAGTCCTTCCGGCCGTGTGAAGAGCCAGCTCATGCAATGCGGGCAGAAGAAGTGGCGGGTGGCGCCGCGGAGGCCGCCGATGACCGGCTCACCCTCGGCTACCTCGAACGCAGCGCTTGAGTAGAGAGCGCTCAAGGAGAACGCACTGGACGTCATCCTCTGACAGCCGGTGCAATGGCACGCCATCGTCAGGATCGGTCTGCCGCGAACCCGGAGCTGCAGCCGACCGCATCGGCACTCGCCATTGAGAACGTCGCTTTCACCCGCCATCGCAATCTCCCTCCTGCCGAGGACCTCAGGCTCTCGTGTGCCGCATCAGCCTGTCAAGGGCTTGGCCTCTGAATCACCGAGGAACTCCCCGGTCGAAGGTCAGCGGTCTTGCAAGCCTGCCCGAGGCCGATACCGGGACGATCAAACCATTCGCCAGCACGGTCTCGCCTGCATCATCCGGATATAAGGCGATGCGCACCGCGCCATCTCCTGCGGGCTCGACGGCGCGCGGGATCGGGTAAGCATCGGACGTCAGGAGTGTGTAGCTCCACCAGCGGTGTCGACCAAGGCGCGCCGGCGGCCATACCAAATAGAAGGCTCAGGCGGCCATAGGGACGCCTGAGCTTACGGGAGACGGAAAGGGCGGCGATTGCCGTGAGGGAGCACAGCCGAAAAGCCGCTGCCCACATGGTCGAGGCTCTCAGATATGGATCACCCGTCCATACGCATCCATGACGCTCTCGTGCATGGTTTCCGAGAGGGTCGGGTGCGGGAAGACCGCGTGGATCAGTTCCTCCTCCGTGGTCTCCAGGTTCATGGCGATCACGTAGCCTTGGATCAGCTCGGTCACTTCCGCGCCGATCATGTGGGCGCCGAGCAATTGGCCAGTCTTCTTGTCGAAGATCGTCTTCACGAGTCCATCAGGCTCGCCGAGCGCAATCGCCTTGCCGTTGCCGATGAAGGGGAAGCGGCCGACGCGGATGTCGTAGCCCTGCTCCTTCGCCTTGGCCTCCGTGAGACCGACGGAGGCGATCTGCGGATTGCAGTAGGTGCAGCCCGGGATCTTGGCCTTGTCCATGGCGTGCGTGTGCAGGCCCTTGATGGTCTCGACGCAGATCACGCCTTCGTGCTCGGCCTTGTGCGCCAGCATGGGCGGGCCTGCCACGTCGCCGATGGCATAGATGCCGGGCACGTTGGTGCGGCCGAGTCCGTCCGTGACCACCACGCCGCGCTCGATCTTCACGCCGATCTTTTCGAGGCCGAGATTCTCGATGTTTCCCACGACGCCGACGGCGGAGATCATCCGCTCTGCGGTGATCGTCTGCGTAGACTTGCCGTCGTCGATGGTGGCGGTGATGGAGTTCGCGCCCTTCTCGACCTTGGTGACCTTGGCGCCGGTGAGGATCTTCATCCCCTGCTTCTCAAAGCGCTTGCGCGCGAGAGCGGCGATCTCCGCATCCTCGACGGGCAGGATCTGGGGCATCACCTCGACCACCGTCACCTCCACGCCCATGGTGCGGTAGAAGGAAGCGAACTCGATGCCGATGGCGCCCGAGCCCATGACGATGAGCGATTTCGGCATGGCGGGCGGCACCATGGCCTCGAAATAGGTCCAGATCAGCTTGCCGTCCGGCTCGATGCCCGGCAGAGCGCGGGGCCGCGCGCCGGTAGCCACGATGATGTGCTTGGCCGCGTAGGTGCCCGGCTCCAGCACGCCCTTCGGCACCGGGTTCTGCGGCTGCATGGCGGGCTTCTTGGGCGCCGATACCACGACCTCGCCGGGCTTGGAGATCGACGCCTCGCCCCAGATCACGTCGACCTTGTTCTTCTTGAGCAGCATGCCGACGCCGCCGTTGAGGCGGCCCGACACGCCGCGCGAGCGCTGCACGATGGCGGCCGCATCGAAGCCGATGCCCTGCGCCGACAGGCCGTAATCCTTGGCGTGCTCCATGTAGTGGTAGATTTCCGCCGAGCGCAGCAGAGCCTTGGTCGGGATGCAGCCCCAGTTGAGGCATATGCCGCCGAGATGCTCGCGCTCCACGACGGCCGTCTTGAACCCGAGCTGCGCCGCCCGGATCGCGGCCACATAGCCCCCCGGCCCGCCGCCGATGACGATGATGTCGTATTGGTTTGCCATGGTCTTCCTACTCGTCATCCCGGCCGAGCAGAGCGAGAGCCGGGATCGCTATCAGGATAAGGCGCTCTTCTGGTCCAACGATCCCGGGTTCCGCTGCGGGGCCCCGGGATGACGTGCTGTGTCAAACAAGCATCCCCATCGGGTTCTCAATGAGCTGCTTGAAGGCAGCCAGCAATTCCGCACCCAGGGCGCCGTCGACCACGCGGTGGTCGCAGGAGAGCGTCACGGTCATGGCCTGCACGACGGCCGGTGCACCGTTCTTCACCACGACCCGCTGCTCGCCGGCGCCGACCGCGAGGATCGTGCCGTGGGGCGGGTTGATGACGGCCTGGAAGTCCTTGATGCCGTACATGCCGAGGTTCGACACGGCCGTGGAGCCGCCGGTGTATTCCTCCGGCTTGAGGCGGCGATTGCGGGCACGGCCCGCCATGTCCTTCACCTCGGCCGAGATGGCCGTGAGGGTCTTCTGTTCGGCCTTGCGCACCACCGGCGTGAACAGGCCACCTTCGATGGCGACGGCCACGCCCACATCCGAGTGCTTCATGCGCAGGATCCGGTCCTCGGCCCACACGGCGTTTGCCGCCGGCACGCGCTGGAGCGCGATGGCAAGCGCCTTGATGACGAAGTCGTTGACCGAGAGCTTGTAGGCGGGCTTGCCGTCCTTGTCCTTGCCGGCCGCCGCGTTGATCTGCTCGCGCAGGGCCATCAGCGCGTCGAGCTCGCAATCCAGCGACAGGTAGAAATGCGGCACCGTCTGCTTCGATTCGACGAGGCGCTTGGCGATGGTCCTGCGCATGCCGTCGAGAGGCACTTCCTCGTAGGTGCCGGCCTCGAACATGGCCTTGACCTGGTCGGCGCCCATGCTGGGGGCAAGCTGCGGCGCAGCAGGCTTCGACGGTGCAGCAGCGGGAGCCGGAGCAGCCGGAGCGGCGGCCGGCTTCGTGCCGCCGCCCTGGAGGGCTGCGCGCACATCCTTCTCGACGATGCGGCCATGGGGGCCGGAGCCCCGGACCGAGGCGATGTCGATGCCCGCCTCGCGGGCAATGCGCTTGGCAAGCGGCGAGGCGAAGACGCGGCTTCCGGAGGCCTGCTGCTGCCCTGCCCCATTGGGCTTGGCGCCTGCCTGGGCCGGGCCCTGGGGAGCCTGATCGACGCGGGCATAGGACATGTGGGCGTTCGGATCGCCCTGAATGGTATTGGCCTGGGGCTGGGATCCCGCTGCGGGCGCAGGCGGTGCGGCTTCGGCCTTGGGAGCAGGCGCCGGTGCGCCAGCGCCGGAGGCCGGCGCGGTGACGCTCTTCGGGTCCTCGCCTTCGCCGGCGATCAGCGCGATCACCTGGTTGACCGGGACATCGGCAGTGCCTTCCGGCACCACGATCTTGGCGAGGATGCCTTCATCCACCGCCTCGACCTCCATGGTGGCCTTGTCGGTCTCGATCTCGGCGATGACGTCGCCGGATTTCACCGCGTCGCCTTCCTTCTTCAGCCACTTGGCGAGGTTGCCCTTTTCCATGGTGGGAGACAGGGCGGGCATCAGGATATTGATGGGCATGGCGTTTTGGGATCCTGATCAGAGAACTAGTTGAGGGCCTGCGTCGAGCCTGGATCGCTCGGATCGTCCAGCTCGGCCTGGATGCCGGCGGTGATCTCGGCGAGGGCCTCCTCTTCCGAGAGGTCCGTCTCCATGGCGTAGACGCGTGCGGCGTGACGGGCGAGGTCCACCAGGAGCACGCCCCAGGTGAACGGATCGTCGAAGGCGCGGCGCAGCGCGATGCTCACCGCCCCGTCGACCACCGAAGCCCTCAGGATCTCGATGCCGCCCTTCTCCAGGGCGTCAGGCGGAACGTTGAGGGCTTCGAATTTCCGTTCGCTCATGGTGTCACCTGTAGCAAACGGCCTTCGCCGCCTGCACCACTTCGTCCACATTCGGCAGGGCGAGCTTCTCGAGGTTCGCCGCATAGGGCATGGGAACGTCCTTGCCGGTGATGCGGATCACGGGGGCGTCAAGATAGTCGAACGCGTTTTCCATGATGCGCGTGGCGATCTCGGCGCCGACGCCCGATTGCGGGAAGCCCTCCTCCACCGTGACGCAGCGGCCGGTCTTCATCACCGATGCGACGACGGTTTCGGTGTCCATGGGACGGATCGTGCGAAGGTCCACCACCTCGGCCTGAATGCCCTCCTTCTCCAGTTCCTGTGCGGCTTTGAGGGCGTAGGTCATGCCGATGCCGAAGGAGACGATGGTGACGTCCTTGCCTTCGCGGTGGATGCGCGCCTTGCCGATCGGCACCGTGAAATCGTCGAGCTTCGGTACCGGGAAGGACTGCCCGTAGAGAATCTCGTTCTCGAGGAAGATCACCGGGTTCGGATCGCGGATGGCGCTCTTGAGGAGGCCCTTCGCATCCGCGGCAGTATAGGGCATCACGACCTTGAGGCCCGGAATGTTCGAGTACCAGGCCGCGTAATCCTGGCTGTGCTGCGCCGCCACGCGGGCCGCCGCGCCGTTCGGGCCGCGGAACACGATGGGGCAGCCGAGCTGGCCGCCGGACATGTAGAGCGTCTTGGCCGCCGAGTTGATGATCTGGTCGATCGCCTGCATGGCGAAGTTGAAGGTCATGAACTCGACGATGGGGCGCAGGCCCGTGAAGGCTGCACCGACGCCGACGCCGGCGAAGCCGTGCTCGGTGATCGGGGTGTCGATCACGCGCTTGGGGCCGAACTCCTGCAGCAGCCCCTGGGTGACCTTGTAGGCGCCCTGGTACTCGGCCACCTCCTCGCCCATCACGAAGACGGAGCCGTCCCTGCGCATCTCCTCGGCCATGGCATCGCGCAGGGCCTCGCGGACGGTCATGTTGACCAGCTCCGTCCCTTCCGGGATCTCGGCCATGGCGTTGTAGGCGGAGCGGCTGGTGATGACAGAGGGGGCGGCGGGCGTCGAGAGGTTCGTCTGCTGCGGGCGCTCGGACGGAGCCGGGCGATCCGTCATCCCTTCGGCCTGCATGTCGGGAACGGGCGCCGCCTGAGGCGAGCTAAGGCCCGGCGCGGGTGACGGCTCGCCGCCACCCTGCGCAGGCGCCTTCGAGGCTGCGGCTGAAACGTCCTCACCTTCACCGGCGAGAATCGCGATGGGGGTGTTCACGGCCACGTTGTCCGTTCCGTCAGCCACAAGGATCTTGGCGAGGACGCCCTCGTCGATCGCCTCGACCTCCATGGTCGCCTTGTCGGTCTCGATCTCGGCCAGCACGTCGCCGGGCTTGACCTGATCGCCTTCCTTTTTCAGCCACTTGGCCAGTTTGCCCTGCTCCATGGTGGGCGAGAGGGCAGGCATGAGAATGTCGATCGCCATTGAAGACCTGTTGTGATTGTCGCTGCGGCGAGAATGTTTGGGGACGGCGCGAGGGACGCGCCGGTTACAGCAGGATATCCGTGTAGAGCTCGGACGGATCGGGCTCCGGATCGTGCGTGGCGAACTCGGCCGCCTCGTTGACGATCTCGCGCACCCGGCTGTCGATGGCCTTGAGCTCGTCCTCGGACAGCTTCCAGCTTTCCAGGAGGCGGCGGCGCACCTGCTCGATGGGATCGTGCTCCTCGCGCATGCGAGCCACCTCGTCCTTCGTGCGGTACTTCGCCGGATCGGACATGGAATGGCCGCGATAGCGGTAGGTCTGCATCTCGAGGATGTAGGGTCCTTTGCCGGAGCGGGCGTGCTCGATGGCCCGCTGGCCGGCCGCATAGACGGCGCGGACGTCCATGCCGTCCACCTGCTCCCCGGGAATGCCGAAGGACACGCCGCGCTTCGAGAAGTCGGTCTGGGCCGAGGCGCGGCTGACTGCCGTGCCCATGGCGTAGCGGTTGTTCTCGATCACGTAGACCACGGGCAGCTTCCAGAGCTGCGCCATGTTGAAGCTCTCGTAGACCTGGCCCTGGTTGGCCGCGCCGTCGCCGAAATAGGTGAGGCAGACATTGCCGTTCTCGCGGTACTGGTTCGCGAAGGCGATGCCCGTGCCCAGCGACACCTGGGCGCCGACGATGCCGTGGCCGCCGTAAAAATGCTTCTCCTTGGAGAACATGTGCATGGAGCCGCCCTTGCCTTTCGACAGGCCGCCGCGGCGTCCCGTCAGTTCGGCCATGACGCCCTTCGCATCCATGCCGCAGGCGAGCATGTGACCGTGATCACGGTAACCGGTGATCACCTGGTCGCCCTCTTTCGTCGCCATCTGCATGCCGACGACGACGGCCTCCTGGCCGATGTAGAGGTGGCAGAAGCCGCCGATCAGGCCCATGCCGTACATCTGGCCGGACTTCTCCTCGAAGCGGCGGATCAGCAGCATGTCGCTGTAAGCCGCCAGATCCTGGCTCTTGTCGAATTGTGGGGAGTTGGAAGCAGCTCCGCGGGTGGAGCCTTTTGTGGAAGTGGTCTTGTTAGCCGCGCCTGCTCCGGCACGGCCCGCCTTGCGGGCAGCAACAGCCATCGGGTCCTCCGAAGGGTTTCCTCGACGAAAGTTGTAGCGCAGTCGAAACCGGAAATCGAGTAGCTCCAATGTCGTTTTGCGCTGCACAATAAAATGTGCAAGAATTTGATTTTGCTATGGTTTTTTTGATTAACAGAAATTCAGTTAATCAGAACTTTTAAAATATCGTGAATCAGGGGCCGGTGATGATCACAAGGTCGTTCTTGTGCACACGTCCTAACATTACGCGTGCTCTTTCCTCGAGCAGATCCCGGTCGATCTGATCGCTCCGAAGCAGCGCAATGCGGCGTTCCCAGTCGGTGCGCTGTGTCTTCAAACTCTCGAGTTCGCGGGAAAGTTCAGCCACCTGAGACTCATATTTCTGCCGAGCCTCGATGCCGCGTGCGCCGCTGTGGGCATGATGCACGAAATAGGCGGCCACGCCCGCCGAAATGCTATAGAGCATCAGCGGGATGAGGAATCGTCGTGCGCGCCTGCGGATTACCATGGATGCGAGTCTTACCGTGACATGGTTAAGGAGGTGTTGAGGTCCGCACGGCAGCGATCTCCCCTTCCTATGAGGAGGATCGAAACATTGGGCCGGTCCATCTCGTCACCCGAGCGCAGCTCCTGCCCCGCAGCGGGAGGAAGGCAGGCGCAAAGAAAAAGCCGCCTCTGCGGCGGCTTTCATGGTGCATCCGGATCAACTGAACTTATGCCAGCGCCTTCAGCGCCGCCCGTCCGGCGTACCGGGCCTGCGAGCCCAGCTCCTCCTCGATGCGGATGAGCTGGTTGTACTTGGCCAGTCTGTCGGAGCGGGCCAGCGAACCGGTCTTGATCTGCCCGCAGTTCGTAGCGACCGCAAGGTCGGCGATGGTGGAGTCCTCCGTCTCGCCCGAACGGTGGGACATGACGGCGGTGTAGCCGGCACGGTGGGCCATGTCGACGGCGGCAAGCGTCTCGGTGAGCGAGCCGATCTGGTTCACCTTCACGAGCAGCGAGTTGGCAACGCCCTTCCCGATACCCTCCGAGAGGCGGTTCACGTTGGTGACGAAGAGATCGTCGCCCACGAGCTGGCACTTGGAACCGATGAGGTCGGTCACCGCCTTCCAGCCCTCCCAGTCGTCTTCGGACATGCCGTCCTCGATGGTGGCGATGGGATAGGCGGAGACGAGCTTGGCGAGGTACTCGGCCTGCTGCTGCGGGTTGAGCTTCTGGCCGGTGCCTTCATAGTGGTAGACACCATTCTTAAAGAACTCGGTCGCGGCGCAGTCGAGTCCGATCACCATGTCCGTTCCCGGCTTGTAGCCGGCCTGCTCGATGGACTTCATGATGAAGTCGAGGGCGGCTTCCGCGGAAGGCAGGTTGGGAGCGAAGCCGCCCTCGTCGCCCACATTGGTGTTGTGGCCGGCGTCCTTGAGCGCCTTCTTGAGGGTATGGAACACCTCGGCCCCCATGCGTACGGCCTCGGCCAGGGTCGGCGCACCGACCGGCATGATCATGAATTCCTGGAAGTCGATGGGATTGTCCGCATGGGCGCCGCCGTTGATGATGTTCATCATCGGGACCGGCAGCACGCGGGCCTGGGTGCCGCCCACATAGCGGTAGAGGGGCAGCGCCGCCGCCTCTGCTGCGGCCTTGGCCACGGCGAGCGAAACGCCGAGGATGGCATTGGCGCCGAGGCGGCTCTTGTTCGGCGTGCCGTCGAGCTCGATCATGGTTTCGTCGATGGCGACCTGCTCCTCCGCATCCATGCCGCCGATGGCGTCCAGGATGTCGTTGTTGACCGCATCGACGGCCTTGAGCACGCCCTTGCCGAGATAAACCGACTTGTCGCCGTCGCGCAGCTCGACCGCCTCGTGCGCACCCGTGGAGGCGCCGGAGGGCACCGCCGCACGGCCCATGGAGCCGTCTTCGAGGGTGACATCCACCTCCACGGTGGGATTGCCTCGGCTGTCGAGGATCTGGCGGGCGAAAACGTCGATGATCGCGGTCATAGAGCAGGCTCCTGCTGGCTGAAGTGCGGCCGGAACAGCCCGGTACGGGTGCGGCCTCAAGTCATGGATTGGCTTATTGACCGAAATGTCCGGGTGAGCAAGGACGGCAAGAGCTTTCCCCCTACCAATCCAAGGTCAAATCCCATGACGGAAACCACCCTTCAGCTCGGTCAGGCGAGCACCCTGCCCGACTCCCCCGAAGCCGCCCAGCTCGACCGGGTTCCCAACCCGCACCCGGATACCGATTACCTCGCGCGCTTCACCGTGCCCGAGTTCACCTCCCTCTGCCCGGTGACCGGCCAGCCCGACTTTGCGATCCTGGTGATCGACTACGTGCCGGGCCCGTGGCTCGTCGAGTCGAAGTCCCTGAAGCTTTATATGCACAGCTTCCGCAACCACGGCGCCTTCCACGAGGATTGCACGGTAGCCATCGGCAAGCGCTTGGCCGATCTGCTCGAGCCTCGTTACCTGCGCATCGGCGGCTACTGGTATCCGCGCGGGGGCATCCCGATCGACGTGTTCTGGCAGACGGGAGAGCTGCCGAAGAATCTCTGGCTGCCTGACCAGGGAGTGGCGCCCTACCGGGCGCGCTGACCGGCCGGCCGAGTCAGGACGGAGGATGCGGCGAGGCCGACCGTGACGATGACCAGGGCGGCCGCGGCGGTCGCCCCGGCGAGTCCGATATGGCGCAACCCGAAGCCCATGAGCACCACGCCGAGGGCCTGGCCGCAGAAGAACGAGAAGGCGTGGAGCGCCACTGCCGAGGCGCGCGCGCCGGGCGCCACCTCCGTCACTTGGGCCTGAAAAGTATTGTGGAGCATATAGAAGCCGAGGCCCAGGAAGAGCATGGCTGCCGCATCGAGCTTCCAGTCTCCGCCCATTCCCAGGAGGACGAGGGCCACGCCTGCGGAGAACCCGCCTCCCAACAGGATCCGGCCGATGCCGAGGCGCCTCAGCATCCAGGCGACGAGTGCGGAGTAGATGAGCCCTCCAATGGCAAACCCGCCTAGGGCAAAGCCCGCCTCGGTGGCGCCACCTTCGCCGCGCTCCTCCAGCAGAGGCGCCACATAGGGGAAGATGCCGAAGATGGCGATAGCCTCGATGAAGACGAGGCCGAAGAGGGTCAGAGCGCGAGGATTGGAGAGAATGTCCCTGTAGCGCACGAGGGCGCTCCGAAGGTCGAATCGGCCTCCCGGCAGCGCCCCCCTGAAGCCGATCACGGTGGCGGCGAGGGCCAGCGCGATCATGACGGCGGACAGGGTGAAGACACCCCGCCAGCCGATCCATTCTGCCAGGAGGCCTGCAAAGGATGACCCGGCCAACTGGCCAATGATGACGGCCACGAAGTAGCGGCTCAGGGCGACCTGACGCTGCGCCATCTCCACCCGGTCGCCGATCAGCGCGATGGAGAGCGGGATGGATCCGCCGGCAGCGGCACCCGCAATGATGCGCAGCGTAAAGAGCGTCGATGGGTCGGGGGCGAAGACGGAGCAGGCCAGAGCCAGGAGAAGCAGCGCCAGGGCCGCCTTCATCACGCGCTCCTTGCCCATGGCATCGCCGATGGGGCCGAGGATTGGCTGGATGAAGGCATAAGGCAGCGCGAAAGCGGCCGAGAGGAGGGCGATGGTCTGCGGCGTGGAACTCAGGTCCCTGGCGATGACCCCGACCATGGGCTCGACTGCCCGACCGGAAAACGTGCTCGCGAAGCCGCTGGTGGCGAGGATCAGGATCAGGTTGCGGGAGGACATGATGCTCTCAGCCGGGGATCTGGATCCCGCTCATATCATGGCTTTGAGGGAAGACGAGATGCAGAAGCGCAGACCTGCCCTCCCGGCAGGTCATGGAGAATGGAGAAAGACTTACCTCGTCCTCATCCTGAGACAATCGCGCAACGCCTGTCCAGAAAGAGGCGCGAGAGTGCTCCGCAGGCTGCTTCGAGACACGAGCAAGCTCGCTCCCGGGCATGAGGGCAGAGATGTAGGCAGGCTCAGGCCGCCCTGCCCTTTGCCAGAGCGTCGAAGGCCTTGAGCTGGGCCAGCAAAGCCTCGAGTTCCTTCAGCGGCACCATGTTCGGCCCGTCGGACGGAGCCTTGTCGGGATCAGGATGGGTCTCGATGAAGACGCCCGCAACGCCGACCGCCGCTGCTGCCCGAGCCAGGACCGGAACGTATTCCCGCTGGCCGCCCGAGGTCGCGCCCTTGCCGCCCGGCTGCTGCACGGAATGGGTGGCGTCGAAGATCACCGGAGCGCCCGTCTCGGCCATGATCGGCAGGGACCGCATGTCGGACACGAGGGTGTTGTAGCCGAAGGAGGCGCCTCGCTCGGTGAGCATCACGTTCGGGTTGCCGGCGGCCCTGACCTTCGCGGCGACGTTGGCCATGTCCCAGGGGGCCAGGAACTGGCCCTTCTTCACGTTCACGACCCGACCCGTCTTGGCGGCCGCGACCAAGAGGTCTGTCTGGCGGCAAAGAAAGGCGGGAATCTGGAGGATGTCCACGACCTCGCCCACGGGGGCGCACTGGTCGTTCTCGTGCACATCGGTGGTCACGGGGAGAGCGTAACGCTCCTTCACCTCGGCGAAGATGGAAAGCGCCTTGTCGAGCCCGATGCCGCGAGCGCTGGAAATCGACGTGCGGTTGGCCTTGTCGAAGGAGGACTTGTAGACGAGCCCGAGGCCGAGCCTGCCGGCGATCTCCTTCAGAGCCGCCGCCATCTCGAGCGCATGCTCGCGACTTTCCATGGCACAGGGCCCGGCGATGATGCTGAGGGGCAGGTGATTGCCGAAGCGGACGGGGCCGGCTTCGACGACGGCTTGGGGCTGCTTTGTCTCGATCATGCGCCGTCACTAGCCTTTTTCCGGCCAAAGGCAAAGCGGCGATCTGTCCCTTCAGGCAGGGCCTGCCCGGCGTGGTCTATGTTCTGCAGGCGAGTTTTTTAACCAAGCTTACAGCGTGTTCTTTTGACCAATCGTTAGCTAATTTACTTTAGGTAATCAGCTAAGCATTATAGACCATGCAGGCATAAGCTAAGAATAGAAGCCTGTTCGATAGGGGTCTGTTGCGATTGCATTGGGTAGCGCAGGAGGAGCGCTCTGATGTCCGAGCATCATAAGACGCAGGAACTGATTGCCATTCGGGCGGCTCTTGGCTTCACCCAGAGCCGAATGGCGCACGAAATCGACATGAATCTGCGCGACTACCAGGCTTTCGAGTGGGGCGAGACGGAAATTCCGGATCTCTACATGAGGGCGATCGAGCGCATCGCCATGCTCCATGCCGTCCGGCACCGGAACCCGATGCTGGTGCCGCCTGCCCTGCGCACGGAGGCGGTTCAGTTCGCCAGGATGGTCGAGGCGGGAGCCTGATCCGGGATGGCCCGCAACGGTTTTGCGGGCCGCGTTCCCACCTTCAGAACGTCATCGCGGCCGCGTTGATGATCCCGGCCGAAAGGGAGGCCGCTCCGAGGAAGAGCGCCGCGGCCATCTCGCCTGCCGCGATCCGCTGCGACAGGTTCGGCATCACGATTCGCACGAGCCAGTAGACGAGGATCTGCACGGCCAGGGCCACCAAGCCCCAGACGAGGCAATCGACGAGGGTCTGCGCGTGGACGATGGCGCTGGCGAGAGGAAGGGCGAAGCCCACGAGGCTGAAGCCGAGCGCCGTGGCCGCCGAGATCACGTTCTCGCGGATCAACGCGAACTCGTTATGCATGGTCGCGAGGGTATAGAGGGCGAGGTACAGCCCCACCAGAGCGACGGCGAGCACGAAGAAGATCAGGAAATCGGGCAAGCCCGCCAGAGAAGAAGCCACGATTCTAGTCCCCCACACGATCGATGTTTTTCAATCGCTTAAGGGATCATGGTTAATATTGCGTTGGCTCGAATGCGATTGCCACGCCGAAGGCGGCGCTCGCCGGCACGATGAGCCTGCTCCCGATGTGCTGATAGGGAATCTCGGCCGAGGCGAGCCATCGCGCATGACGCTGGATGTCCTCGACCCGCACGGCAAAAGCCACGAAGGACGGTTGATCGAGCTCGGCTTCGATGGAGCCGTAGATCTCGGCGGCATCATCCGGCGTGAGGACGTCGATGTGGCCCTCACTCAGGCGGAACGACAGGTCGTCCCCGTCGGGGCTCCCCGGCTTCACGCCTGTGAACGCGGTCAGGAAGGAGCGCAGCCGCTCCGGCTCGGGAGCCGTCAGGGTCACGGAGGCGATCCGGGTTGCCTTGTTGTCGTGGCGCTGGAACTCCGGGTTCCAGAAGTTTTCCGGGTAATGCTGCTGGCAGACGAAGAACCCGGCTTTGGATGAGTTGTCGGCCGATGCGAAGGCAAGGGTGAAAGCGACCCTGGTCTCGCTGCCGTCGGGACGCCGGCCGCTGCGCTCGAAATGGAAGGGCTCGAAGGATCCGATTCCCTTCTCGGCGAAGAGAGCGGCATCAGCCTCGGCGTTCTGGCTGTCGAGGACCAGCATTGCCAAGCCCTCGCGGTCCCGAAGGTAGTCCTGCACGAAGGCGCCGAAGCTGAAGGCGCTGGCCCGGTGAGGGCTGATGGCGGCCCCCTCGCCCACCGAGATCAGCTCGATGAAGGAACCTGGAAACTGCACGATCCGGTTCTCGGTGCCCCAAGGGTGGCGGTTGCGACCGCCCACCTGGAAGCCGAGGCGCTGATAAAGATGCGCCGCCTTGTCGAGGTCCTTGACGGCAACAACGAGATGGTCGATCCGGCGGGTCATCGTGCTCTTTCCTGTCGGTCGCGCCAACGAATTCAGGCGCGACGGTTCAGGTTAACATCAAACCAGCCGGCTTTGCTCCACCGCCGCGTGGATGAAGCTCCTGAAGAGCGGGTGCGGCTCGAAGGGGCGCGACTTCAGCTCGGGATGGTACTGAACGCCGATGAACCAGGGATGGTCCTCGTATTCCACGATCTCCGGCAAGACGCCGTCCGGCGAGACGCCGGAGAACCGCAGGCCCTTGGCCTCGAGCCGCTCGCGGTAGGACATGTTCACCTCGTAGCGGTGCCGGTGGCGCTCGGAAATCTCGGTGCTGCCGTAGATCTCCGCCACCTTGCTGCCGGGCATGAGAGATGCCTGGTAGGCACCCAGACGCATGGTACCGCCGAGGTCGCCGCTGGCGGTCCGCTTCTCAAGCTCGTTGCCGCGCAGCCATTCGGTCATGAGGCCGACGACCGGCTCGGAGGTCGGCCCGAACTCGGTGGAGCTGGCATCCTGAATGCCCGCAAGCGACCGGGCTGCCTCGATCACTGCCATCTGCATGCCGAAGCAGATTCCGAAATACGGCACCTTGCGCTCGCGGGCGAAGCGCGCCGCCCGGATCTTGCCCTCGGCCCCGCGCTGGCCGAAGCCGCCGGGCACCATGATGCCGTGGATGCCTTCCAGGAACGGAGCCGGATCTTCGTTCTCGAAGATCTCGCTCTCGATCCACTCGAGGTTCACCTTCACCTGGTTGGCGATGCCTCCGTGGTGAAGCGCCTCGATGAGCGACTTGTAGGCGTCCTTGAGGCCTGTGTACTTGCCGACGACGGCGATCGTGACCTCGCCCTCAGGGTTGTGGACGCGCTCGGAGATCGTGGTCCAGCGGGAGAGGTTCGGGGTCTTGCTCGTGTCGAGGCCGAAGGCGGCCAGAACCTCGCTGTCGAGGCCTGCCTCATGATAGGCCAGCGGCACGTCGTAGATCGAGCGAGCGTCCCGCGCCTCGATGACGGCCGTCTCACGGACGTTGCAGAACAGGGCGAGCTTGCGGCGCTCGTCCTTCGGGATCTCGCGGTCGGTGCGGCACAGCAGGATGTCGGGCTGGATGCCGATGGAGCGCAGCTCCGCCACGGAGTGCTGGGTCGGCTTGGTCTTCAGCTCGCCCGCCGAGGGGATGAACGGCAGCAGCGTCAGATGCACATAGATCGCCTGCCCCCGCTCCAGGTCGTTGCCGAGCTGGCGGATGGCCTCGAAGAACGGCAGGCCCTCGATGTCGCCGACCGTGCCGCCGATCTCGACCAAGACGAAATCGAAGCCCTCGTTGCCGGTGAGCACGAAGTCCTTGATGGCGTTGGTGACGTGCGGGATGACCTGGATGGTCGCGCCGAGATAGTCGCCGCGGCGTTCCTTGGTGATGATGTCCAAGTAGATCCGACCCGTCGTGATGTTGTCGGCCTTGGTGGCCGGCACACCCGTGAAGCGCTCATAGTGGCCGAGGTCGAGATCCGTCTCAGCGCCGTCGTCGGTCACGAAGACCTCGCCGTGCTGGTAGGGACTCATCGTTCCCGGATCGACGTTGAGATATGGGTCGAGCTTGCGAAGCCGAACCTTGTAGCCGCGTGCTTGGAGAAGTGCTCCGAGGGCCGCCGAAGCCAGCCCCTTGCCGAGCGAAGACACCACGCCGCCGGTGATGAATACGTACCGCGTCATGGACCCCTATCCATAAACATCGGGCGTCGATTCGCAATCGCGAACCAACCGGCCCGAATCCCATCCACAAAAAGAGAGGGCCGGAAGCACCGGCCCTGGTTTGCTTACTGCTGAGGCGCTGCGGGCGCCGGAGCGCCGGGCGCAGGCGCCGCGGGCTGGTCGCCCTGAAGTCGCTGCAGCTGCTCAAGCACGTTGCCGCCCTGCGGAGCCGCCGGAGCCTGCTGGCCCGTGCCCGGGGCGGCCGGAGCGGTCCCGTCCAGGATCGAGCGAGGCGCCCGGGTCGAGGTCGCCATTACCGTGAGCGCGATGCTCGTGATGAAGAAAAGGCCTGCCAGGATCGCCGTAGCCCGGGTGAGCGCATTGGCCTGGCCGCGCCCGGTCATGAAGCCCGAAACACCGCCGCCTCCGCCGCCGCCGAGGCCCATGCCGCCACCTTCGGAGCGCTGCAGGAGAACCACGCCGATCAGGGCGAGCACGATGATCAGGTGGATGATGATGAGAACTGTTTGCATCGTTTTCAAAAACCTCAAGCGGCTGCGCACAGGGCGCCAGCCGCTCGCAACCCGTTCGTTGCGGCGGCCTGTAGCACAGGTGGGCGCCGGATCAAAGACCCGCAACCCGCCTTTTCGCGGTTACCCGAGATAGGCGCCTGCGATGGCCAGGAAATCGGCCGCGACGAGGCTCGCGCCGCCCACCAAAGCCCCGTTGACGTTGTCCACCGCCATGAGCTCGGCGGCGTTGGAGGGCTTCACCGAGCCGCCGTAAAGGATTCGGACCTTGGGGGCATCGGCCTTGCCGACGAGGCGGCGCAGCTCGTCGCGGATCAGGACATGGACCTCCGCCACGTCCGCTGCCGTCGGGGTGAGCCCCGTCCCGATGGCCCAGACAGGCTCGTAGGCGACCACGAGGTTGTGGCTGTTCGAATCGACGGGAATCGAGCCGCGCAGCTGCTTGCGGACGACGTTGAGCGTCTTGCCCCCCTCGCGCTCCTCCCGGGTTTCGCCGACACAGACGATGGCCGTCAGGCCGGCCCGGTGGGCCGCCACCGCCTTGGCGCAGACGTCGGCATCCTTCTCCCGGTGGTACTGCCGGCGCTCGGAGTGGCCGACGATCACATAGGTCGCGCCCGCATCGGCCAGCATTTCGGCCGAAAGATCCCCGGTGAAGGCGCCCGATTCCTTGGCATGGCAGTCCTGTCCGCCGATGGCGACCCGGGAGCCGACGGAGAGCCGGGCGAAAGGAGCGATCAGGGTCGCAGGCGGGCAGACGGCGAGCTCCACTTTGGCCTTGAGGCCGGGGGTGTAGCCGGCATGGATCTCCTCCAGCACCTTCGCCGAGGTCCTCAATCCGTTCATCTTCCAGTTGCCCGCAACCAAGGGGCGCGGCCTATCGACGCTCATTTAAGGCACTCCTGTCACGCTTGATAAATTGGCACTAGCAGAGGCTTGAGCCCTCTTTCAACCAGACTTGCCCTTTTCGGAGAGGCGCTGATCGTTTATCGGCAGGTTTAACGAGTTTTTGGGAAACGGGTTCACGATGCTTCGGAACATGCGCAAGGCTGGGCAGACCGTGGTCGGCAAAATCATTGCCACCATCTTTTTCGGCGCGATCATCGTCAGCTTCGCCATCTGGGGCATCGGCGACATCTTCCGCGCCACCCCGGCCTCCACGGTCGCCGAGGTGGGCAGCACCACCATTTCGGTGGAGCAGGTGCGCGAGGCCTATACCGAGGAACTCCAGCGGCTCGGACGGCAGTTCCGTACCGTCATCAGCCCTGAGCAGGCCAGGGCCTTCGGACTGGATCAGCAGGTGATCAACAACCTCGTGACCGAGGCCGTGATGGCTGAGAAGGCCAAGGAAATGGGCCTTTCGGTGTCCGATGAGCTCGTGGCCGGCTCGATCGTGAACAATCCGGCCTTCAAGGGGGCCGATGGGCAGTTCAATCGCGCTCTTTTCGATCAGGCCTTACGCAACGTGAACCTCTCCGAGGCGGGCTTCGTTCAGGAGCAGCGCGCCTCCATGCTGCGCCTGCACCTGGCCGAGGCCCTCGCTGGCGACGTCACCGTGCCGATGGCGGCCAAGGAAGCCCTGCACCGCTATGCCAGCGAGCGCCGCAGCGCCTCGTATCTGCTGCTGACGCCGGAACTGGCGGGCGACATTCCGGCTCCCACCGCCGAGCAGCTTCAGAGCTTCTTCAACGAGAGGAAGAGCGATTTCCGGGCGCCCGAGTACCGGTCCGTGAGCGTCCTGGCGCTCGATGCCGCATCCCTCGCCAGGCCCGAAACCATCTCCGAGGCGGATGCCCGCCAGCGCTACGAGCAGCAGAAGGCGAGATACGGCACGCCTGAGCGCCGCACGATCCAGCAGATCACCTTCCCGTCCCAGGCCGAAGCAGAGGCCGCCGCCGCCAAGATCAAGGGGGGCACAGCCTTCGAGGCTCTTGCCGCAGAGCGCAACATCTCCCCGCAGGACCTCGAGCTCGGCACCTTCACCAAGGCGGAGATGCTTGATCAGGCCGTGGCCGAAGCGGCCTTCGGCCTCGAGCAGGGCGCCGTGAGCGCCCCCATCGCAGGCCGCTTCGGGCCCGTGCTCGTGCGCGTCACGCAGGTCCAGCCCGAGGCCGTGCGGCCCTTCGAGGACGTGGCTGCCGACCTGCGCCGCGAGATCGCCGTGGAGCGCGCCCAGGGCCAGATCGAGAAGATCCATGATGAGATCGAGGATCTGCGGGCGGGCGCCAAGCCCTTGGCCGACATCGCCCGGGAAAAGGGCCTGACCCTGATCCAGGTGCCGGCTGTGGACGCCAACGGCCTCGACAAGGCTGGCAGCCCGGTCAACCTTCCCGAGAAGGATGCGGTGGTGAAGGCGGCCTTCGCCTCCGACATTGGCGTCGACAACGAGGCCCTGCGCACGGCGACCGGCTATGTCTGGTACGACGTAACCGGGATCGAACCCTCCCGCGAGAAGACCCTGGACGAGGTGCGCGAACAGGTCGGCGCCCAGTGGCGTCAGGATCAAGTGGCCCAGCGTCTCTCCGAGAGGGCGCGTGGCCTGGCGGAGCGCCTCGAGAAGGGCGAGGCTGTCGAAGCCGTGGCCCAGGAGGCCGGCGTGTCCGTCAAGAACGCGGCGGATCTCTCCCGCAATGCCGCCAAGGACGATCTGGCGGTCGAGGCCGTGAACCGCATCTTCGCCGTGCCGGTGGGCAAGGCCGGGCATGCGGCGAGCGGTGAGGGTCGCGCAGTGTTCAAGGTAACCGCCGCCACGGTGCCGCCCCTGGTCACGACTACCCAGCAGGCGCAGAACACCGAGACCCAGCTCCGCAATGCCTATGGCGACGACCTGATCAGCCAGTACATCGCTCAGGTGCGGCAGGAACTGGAGGTCACCATCAACCAGCAGGCCCTGCGCCGGGCGACGGGCAGCGAATCGTAAGGCCATGACGATCACGCCTGATTTCGCATCCTTCGCCGCTGCTTACGAGGCCGGCGAGGCCGGCGTCCTGCGCGCCACTCTCGTCGGCGATCTGCTGACCCCGGTCGCGGCCTTCCTGAAGCTGCGGCATGACCGGCAGGGCGCGGCCTTCCTTCTGGAATCCGTGGAGGGCGGCGCCACCCGTGGGCGTTTCTCCATGATCGGGCTCGACCCGGACCTTGTCTGGCGCTGCCAGGACGGCGTGGCATCCATCGACCGCCATGCCCTCAGCCGGATGCAGGAATTCCGCGTGGACGAGCGGCCGCCGCTGGAGAGCCTGCGGGCGCTGATCCGGGAAAGCGCCCTGCCCCTCTCCGACGACCTGCCGCCCATGGCGGCCGGTCTCTTCGGCTATCTGGGCTACGACATGGTGCGCTTCATGGAGCGCCTGCCCGAGACCAATCCCGATGCCTTGAAGGTTCCGGACGCCATCCTGGTCCGGCCGACGGTGATGGTGGTGTTCGATGGGGTCCGGGACGAGATCTCCCTGATCACGCCGGTACGTCCCCAGGCCGGGATTCCGGCCAAAGCGGCCTACGAGACCGCGCTCGCGCGGCTGGACGAGGTGACGGCGGCGCTGGAGCGTCCGATCCCCATCGACGACCGCAGCGACCCGACGAAGATCCACTTCGAGCCGCCGGTCTCCAACACCACGCCGGAGGAGTTCACGGCGATGGTGGCCAAGGCGAAGGAGTATATCCGCGCAGGGGACATCTTTCAGGTGGTGCTGTCGCAACGGTTCGAGGCGCCCTTCCCGCTTCCCGCCTTTGCGCTCTACCGCTCCCTGCGGCGCGTCAACCCGGCGCCGTTCCTGTGCTACCTCGATTTTGAAGGTTTTCAGATCGTCTGCTCCTCCCCGGAGATCCTGGTGCGGGTCCGCGACGGCAAGGTCACGATCCGCCCCATCGCGGGCACCCGTCCGCGGGGCGTCACCGCGGCCGAGGATCGGGCTCATGCGGAGAGCCTCCTCGCCGACCCGAAGGAGCGGGCCGAGCACCTGATGCTCCTCGATCTCGGACGCAACGACGTGGGCCGGGTCGCGGAGATGGGTTCGGTCGAGGTCACGGATTCCTTCTTCCTCGAATATTACAGCCAGGTGATGCACATCGTTTCGAATGTGGAGGGCCGCCTCGACCCGAGCTTCGATGCCCTCGACGCGCTCGTGGCGGGCTTCCCGGCCGGCACGGTCTCCGGCGCGCCGAAGGTGCGCGCCATGCAGATCATCGACGAGCTGGAGAAGGACAAGCGCGGCCCCTATGCCGGCTGCATCGGCTATTTCGGAGCCAACGGCGAGATGGACACCTGCATCGTGCTGCGCACGGCGGTGGTGAAGGATGGGCGCATGGCGGTTCAGGCGGGCGCGGGCATCGTCTATGACTCCGACCCGGCTTCCGAGCAGCAGGAGTGCATCAACAAGGCCAAGGCCCTGTTCCGCGCGGCGGAGGAGGCGGTACGCTTTGCGAGCGAGGCGAGGGTCGGGCAATGACGGCCGCGCCGGTGGCAATGCTTCCCTTGACCGAGGCCGCCGCATACGCGAACGTCGGCGCGCCATGACCCGCGTTCTCGTGATCGACAACTACGACAGCTTCACCTGGAATCTGGTGCATCTGCTCGGCCCTCTCGCCACCTCGGTCCAGGTGGTGCGCAACGATGCCATCGCCACCGACGAGGTGCTCGCCTCCCGTCCGGACGCCATCGTGCTCTCGCCGGGGCCCTGTACCCCCAACGAGGCCGGGATCTGCCTCGATCTCGTCAAGCGCGCCTCCCCCGAGATCCCCACCTTCGGCGTCTGCCTCGGGCTGCAGACCATCGGCCAGGCCTTTGGCGGCACCGTCTCCCGGGCGTCCCTGCCGATGCACGGCAAGGTCTCCGACGTGGAGCACAACGGACAGGCGGTGTTCCGGGGCATCAACGGCCCCTTCAAGGCCACCCGCTACCATTCCCTGATCGTGGACCGCGAAACCTGCCCGGACGACCTCATGGTCACGGCCGAAACCTCGGACGGGCTGGTGATGGGCCTGTCCCACCGGTCGCTGCCGATCCATGGTGTTCAGTTCCATCCCGAAAGCATCCTGTCGGAGCATGGGACGACCATCATGCGCAACTTCTTCGCACTCGCCGGGGACTGGAACGCCAGGCACCGCGCGGGTGGCGGGCCGTCCGTGCCAGCAGGACATTGAAACCGATGGAATCCTTCAAATCCTATCTCGCCAAGGTTGCTACGGGGGCGTCGCTGACCCGAGACGAGGCGCGCTGGGCCTTCGACGACCTGCTCTCCGGCGAGGTCACCCCCGCCCAGGGCGGCGCCTTCCTGATGGCCCTGCGCGTGCGTGGCGAGGCGCTTGAGGAGATCGTCGGTGCGGTCACGGCGATGCGCGGGCGCATGATTACGGTGAACGCCCCGGACAGGGCTGTCGATATCGTCGGCACGGGCGGCGATCATTCGGGCAGCTACAACATCTCGACATTGGCCTCCATCATCGTCGCCTCCTGCGGCGTGCCGGTCGCCAAGCACGGCAACCGCGCTGCCTCCTCGAAATCCGGTACGGCCGATGTGCTGGCAGCCCTGGGCGTGAAGCTCGGCCTCGATCCGGAAGGCCTTGAGCGCTGCCTCAAGGAGGTGGGCCTGTGCTTCATGTTCGCCCAGAGCCACCACGCCGCCATGCGCCACGTGGCGCCCGTGCGCGTGGAACTCGGCACGCGCACGATCTTCAACCTGTTGGGGCCGCTCTCGAATCCGGCTGGGGTCAAGCATCAGCTTCTAGGCGTGTTTTCAGAAACTTGGCTGGATCCTCTCACTCAGGTTCTGAAGGAGATGGGCTCCAGGAAGGTTTGGACCGTGCATGGATCCGACGGCCTCGACGAAATGACAACCACCGGCCCGACCTTCGTGGCCGCGCTGGAGAACGGCTCCATCCGCCGCTTCACCGTCACGCCCGATGAGGTCGGCTTGCCGAGGGCAAAACCGGAGGACCTGAAGGGCGGCGATCCGGAGCACAATGCAAGGGCGCTCCGCGAGGTTCTCGATGGCGCCCGCACGGCCTACCGCGACGTGGCCCTGCTCAATGCGGCGGCCTCCCTCGTGGTGGCTGACGAGGCAGCCAACCTCCGCGATGGTTTGGAGCGCGCGTCACAGGCCCTCGACAGCGGCGCCTCCAAGGCGACCTTGGAGCGGCTCGTGAAGGTCTCGAACGGGTGAGCGCCAGATCATGAGCGACGTGCTGAGCCGGATCGAAGCCTATAAGCGCCAGGAGATCGCAGCGGCGAAGGCCGCCATTCCGCAAGCCGAGATTGAGCGCCGCGCCCGGCAGGCCCCGCCTGCGCGCGGGTTCGCGGCGGCCATCGAGCGGCACCTCGCCGAGGGTCGGCCTGCCCTTATTGCGGAGGTGAAGAAGGCAAGCCCATCCAAGGGCCTGATCCGCGCGGATTTCGATCCTCCGAGCCTTGCCCGGGCCTATGCCGAGGGCGGCGCCACCTGTCTCTCGGTTCTCACCGACGAGCCGTCGTTCCAAGGCCGGCCCGAATATCTGGGCCTGGCGCGCGAAGCCTCCGGGCTTCCTGCCCTGCGCAAAGACTTCCTGTTCGAGCCGTACCAGGTCTATGAGGCCCGCGCCTGGGGTGCGGACTGCATCCTCGTCATCATGGCGAGCGTGTCAGACAGCGAGGCCCGGACCCTGATCGATACCGCCCACAGTCTCGGCATGGACGTGCTGGTCGAGGTGCACGACCGGGCGGAGCTTGAGCGAGCCCTGCCCCTCGGTACGAAGCTGGTGGGCATCAACAACCGGAATCTGCGCAGCTTCGAGGTCTCCCTCGGCGTGAGCGAAGAACTCGCCCCGCTCATACCCCCCGACCGCATCGTCGTGGGCGAGAGCGGCATCTTCACCCTTGAAGACATCGAGCGTCTCACGAAGGTGAACATCCGCACATTCCTCGTGGGCGAGAGCCTGATGCGTCAGGCCGACGTGGCAGCGGCCACCCGCAGGCTCCTGTTCGGCGAAGCCGCATGACAGGGCTCACGCATCTCGACGCGGCGGGCGAGGCCAACATGGTCGACGTCTCGGACAAGGACGTCACGAGCCGCACCGCCGTTGCGGAGGGTTGCGTGGTGATGCGGCCGGAGACGCTGGCTTTGATCCGCCAGGGCGACGCCAAGAAGGGCGATGTGCTCGGGACGGCGCGTCTTGCGGGCATCATGGCCTCGAAGCGCACCCACGAGCTCATCCCCCTCTGCCACCCTCTCCTCATCTCCAAGGTGAAGATCGATTGCGCCCTCGACGAGAGTCTGCCGGGCGTGCGGGTGACCGCTGAGGTGAAGGTGTCGGGCCAGACCGGCGTGGAGATGGAGGCGCTCACCGCCGTCTCCGTCGCCTGCCTCACGATCTACGACATGGTGAAGGCCGCCGATAAGGGCATGCGGATCGAGAGCGTGCGCCTGCGCCGGAAGAGCGGTGGCCGGTCGGGAGATTTCGAGGCGCCATGAGCCTGATCTCGGTCGAGGATGCCCTGTCCCGCGTATTGGCCAGCATCGAAAGGCCGGTTGAAGCCGAGCATGTTCCTCTGGCCTCCTGCGCCGGGCGCACCCTCGCCGAGGATGTGAGCGCCCGGCGCGACCAGCCTCCGTTCCCGGCTTCCGCAATGGACGGCTATGCGGTGCGCAGCATCGACTGCACCCGGATCCCTGCGACCCTCCAGGTGATCGGAACCAGTGCAGCAGGAGCCCGGTTTGCCGGTGCGCTCGGCCTCGGGGAGGCCGTGCGGATCTTCACCGGAGCTCCCGTGCCCGAAGGCGCCGACGCTGTGGTGCTGCAGGAGGACGCGGAGCGCTCCGGCGACACGGTGACGATCAAGGAAGCGCCCCGCCCCGGACGTCACATCCGCGCCGCAGGCCTGGATTTCCGGGTCGGCGACATTCTCCTGCAGGCGGGGCTGCGCCTCGACTCCCGCCACATCGCGCTGGCCGCCGCGATGGGTCACGGGACGCTCTCCGTCCACCGCAAACCCCGCGTTGCCGTCCTCGCCACCGGCGACGAGCTGGTGCGGGCGGGCGATCCCTTAGGTCCGGACCAGATCGTGGCCTCAAGCCTCCCGGCCACCCTGATGATGGCTGAGAAGGCCGGCGCGGAGGCCATCGATCTCGGCATTGCCCGCGACAGTATCGAAGCGCTCGAGGAGCGCATCCGGGCCGCGCGGGAGGCCCAGGCCGACATCCTTGTCACCCTGGGCGGCGCCTCGGTAGGGGAGCATGATCTGGTGCAGAAGGCCCTCACCCGCCAGGGCATGAGGCTCGGCTTCTGGCGCGTGGCCCTGCGCCCTGGAAAGCCGCTGATGCACGGCCGCCTGGGCTCGACCCTGCTCCTGGGGCTGCCTGGCAACCCGGTTTCGTCCCTCGTCTGCGCCGTGCTGTTCCTGGTGCCTGCCATCCGCGCCCTGCTCGGCGACCAGCATGCGGCCGAGGACCCGACGGAAGACGCCATCCTCGGAGCTGATCTGCCGGCGAACGGAGAGCGCCAGGACTACATGCGGGCCTCCCTCGCCCTTCAGCCGGTTCCCTTGAGCCTTTCCCCAGGAACCGAGCGCCTGATGCTCCCTGTCGCGACGCCGCACCTCCTGCAGGATTCCTCCATGCTGAGCATCCTGGAGCGCTCCGACGCCCTCCTCGTCCGCCCCCCTCATGCGCCTGCGGCCTCCGCGGGAGAGCCATGCCGGATCATCCGGCTAGGGCAGTTTTGTTAGGAACTACTCCCTGCTTACTGCTGGCGGTCGATCGCCACTTCGTTGGACCTCCAGCGGTACTCCTCGTCATGCCCTTTCGATATGTGACGGCATACTCTATTGCCCCTCGCCCCATCTTATGTAACGTTATATAAATAATCATATAGCCAAGTCACAAAGGGGCAGAAATGGCAGACCGTATTTTTGAGGGCAGCGAGAGTAATGATGTATTCAACGTTGTCGCTCCCCATCCTAACGACACTCTGATCTATGTCGGATTGGGCGGTAACGACACTTTCGTAGTGAATGCAGGCGTAGCAAGAACAAGCATTTCCGGAACGAACAACTTTGGCCATTTCAATGATCGCCAAATAGACGTCATCCAACTCCTTGGCTCTGCTCACTTCAATTCCATCACCGCCATTGATGCTCTTACTTTTGCGTCCCCGGTACCGACTGCAACTACGCTCACTTACAACGCCAACAGCTTCTTTGGCGTTTCTCAGGTTTACGGATCCACGGCCGGCATTGACACGATCCACTTCACGAGCGCCTCTGAATCCGTCGATCTCGATCTGTCCGGAACGACTTTCCTGAACTGGAGCCGAGCCAATCAGACCATTCTGGTTGAGATGAACACCGATACAACAAGGGTCTTGGACGACCGTTTCGTCGGCAGCACGGCAGGCGAGCGTGTCACCGCAGGCCTCGGCCGTGACCTGCTCTATGGCAACCTCGGCAACGACTATCTCGACGGCGGCGACGGCATCGACGTCCTCGACGGCGGCGACGGCAACGACACCTTGATCGGCGGCGGCGGCGAAGGCCCGAACATCCTGAAGGGCGGCAAGGGCAACGACGTCTACAAGTTCAGGGAAAAGGTCGACATCATCATCGACGCCGGTGGTCTCGACTGCCGCGTGGTGACGAAGAACACCACTTTGTCGTCGAGCGACAGGCTGTTCGAGGGTCTGGCTGCCGACGAGGCGCTCAGTGCCGGGAAATCCGTGAGCCTGAAGGGCACGGCGAAGGCCAACCTGCTCATCGGCCATACCGGCCGGAACACGCTCGACGGCCTTGCAGGCAACGACCTCCTGGAAGGACGCGGCGGGAACGACAAGCTGATCGGCGGCGCTGGCAACGACCGCCTCACCGGCGGCCTGGGTACGGACGCCCTCAATGGCGGGGCGGGCCGGGATGCGTTTGTGTTCGATGCCGCTCTCGGCTCCGGAATCGACAAGATCACCGGTTTCTCGACGCGTGACGACACCATCGTTCTCGATCAATCCGTCTTTACCGGCATTGCTGCGGGCAAGCTTCCTTCTAGCTTCTTCGTCAGCCACACGGCGGCGAAGGATGCCGACGACCGGATCATCTACAACAAGAAGACCGGCGCCCTCTTCTACGATGCCGATGGCATCGGAACGGCAGCGGCGGCGATCCGGTTCGCAACGATCGACAAGAACCTGAAGCTCTCGGCTGCGGACTTCCTGATCGCCTGATCAGCAGCACGCGACAAGAAGAGCATATCAAGACCGCTCCGGCCCAAGCCGGAGCGTTTTCATTTTGTGCTGAACAGGGTGCTGCGTTGCCCGACGACAGCTCTGGCTGGACGGCTTCGATCTTCTAGAGAACCCGGAAGCGTGATCTTCACTGCCCGGCGGAGCAGGCGCGCATATCGACAGTTCGGTACTCTCCGTTGAGCAATAATCGGGTCAATATCCAGCAATGCTTTTCCCATGTAGCCCCTGTTGTGGACCGGAAGACGGGCCAACCCATTCGGTCCTGAACCCTCGCCTCACTGTCGAAAATGACGGGAGCATACCCAGACGCTGGCAGGTAAAGCGCTTCCGGGGTGATGGCTGACGAGGTGCATGCTCGAGCAGCAGGGCAGCAAATCTCACATGTGAGAAGTGGGAGTAAGGCGGCATCCCGCTCCTCCCACGTCCTGACAGAAACAGATATGCCGGCCTCGCGAGAGGCCGGCACAGTACTCATTATAGCGTTGCAAATCTATCCTAAATGAACAGGACTTCCTTGTGGTTGAAGCCCCTCAAGGCCTTGTTATTGGTGAAGTTCGCCATTTCGATGGCCGCCTTCGAGCCTGAGCCGTCGGCGTCATAGTAGAGCACGCGCTTCTTGGAGTCGTAGACGAAGTAGTCGTCCTGATCCTTTGCCTTGGCGCCGACCGTGAAGAATTTCTTGTCCATCTTCAGCGGGATGATTTCCGTGCCCTTCTTGATCAAGCCATAGAGCTTCTTGTTCGACTTGAACAGGTCGTTGTCGAGCCAGATCGAGTCATCCTTGACGCTGTAGTCCTTGATCGTGTCGTAGTTGACCCGCCGGTCCGTCGAGGACGTTCCGAGCTTGCCGTCGAAGACGAACACGTCCTTGCCGACGCCACCCCAGAGCGTGTCGTTGCCGTACCCCCCCCAGAGCTTGTCATCGCCCAGGCCACCAAAGAATGTGTCCTTGAAGTTGCCCGTCTTGCTGCCCTTGATCACATCGTTGAGCGGGCTGGCACTCGCGGCCAACATCGTCTCCGGGTTGATGTCGGCAACATTGATGGTGATATTCTCCTCATATGATAGTCCGGCCCCTGACTTATCAGTGACGCGTACCCTCACCACATGCGATAGACTCTGTTCCGCATCGAGCATGACGCCGTTCGCAACCACGATCTGGTTGCCGCTGATCGCGAAGCGCCCATCTGGATTAACGATCGAGTAGACAAAGCCACTGGTGTCGTTGGGATCTTGGGCGCCAAGCGTGGCAACTACAGTGTTGGCGCCTGTGCTGCTGGCGCCTGCCAGTTCCTGAACCGTGCCACCGCTCAGAACGAGGATGTCGTTCGGAGCTTGGTTCTGAGAAGCAGTTACAGGGTTAATGCGGACGGTCACGGTCTCCGTATGAGAGAAGCTGCCGTCAGCAATACGTACATAAACCTCAACGTCGGTCGGCTGATTCACGTCGGGCAGGCCGAGCTGCCCGACTGTGATTGCTCCTGTAGCCGCATTCACCGCGAAGTTGTACGCGCCGGTAATCTCGACCCCATTGCGGTCAACGAGCGTATACTGGTAATTGCGGGTCGCAGGAGCTGTGTCGGGGTCCGTAATAGATTGCACCGTACCTACTGTCGCCCCGACATTCGCGTTTTCACTGATCGGGCTCACGTTATAGGTCGCATCCGAGATCGCCTCGTTCCTGTCGTTGAGGTAGACCTTCACAGTAGTCGGAGCAGAGGTCAGACCACCCGTACCGCTCTCCCTCGCACGCACCTGCACATTGAAGTACTTGCGCTCTTGCGCAGTTCCGGCGTCCTCCACCATCAGGTTCGGGTTGTTCTCATAGTTCTGAGCGGTTCCGTTGAAAGTTATGACACCCGACGAGTTTACGGAGAAAAGGCCCCCGAAGGTGTTGAGCAACTCATACCCTAGCGTTGTTCCGCCAAATCCGTCGTCAGTCGACTGAACAGTCGCGACGTTCACGGTCCCGGCCAGATCTTCTGTCAGAGCTAGGACATTCCCGCCGACAATGGTCGGGGCAGTCGGAGGGTTGTTGCTTTGGTCGTCGCTCGGGTCGTTTGTCAGATTAATGGTGACGTATTGAGAGCCTTCAGCGCCGCTGTTGTCCCTCGCGATGATCTTGATCAAGTGTCGCTTCTGACCTGCCGGGAGAGCGTCGTAATCGATCGTTCCCTTGACGACGAGGGTCCAGACACCGCCATTGCTGACGATATCGTACAACGACGCATAGGGAGTCTGGGAGTCGGTCGTATCGATCCGGTAAGTGAACGGACCACCCCATTGCGGATGGTTCCCATCGGGATCGGAAGCGACCAGTTGAGCGACTTGAAAGTTCGTAGGCCGATTTTCCTGAATCGTAACTTGATTGTTGTCTACAGTGTTCAGCCACGCTCTCGGAGCATCATTCACATTGTTCAAGTAGACCTTCACCTGGGTTGTGCCAGACTGCAAGCCTCCCTGCCCACTTTCAACCGCCCTGACAGTCACGTTGAAGAACTTGCGCTCCTGTGGAGTTCCAGGACTCTCAACCTGAAGATTCGCGTTGTTCTCATAGTCCTGCCGTCCACCGGTGAACCTGATCTCGCCAGTCTGTGCATCAAGTCCGAACAGCCCCCCAGGATTGCTGACCAGCTCATAACGCAAAGCGCCGCCGATACCATCGTCAGTCGACTGCACACGAGCAATGACCGTTGTCGCGGGTATCGTGGCCTCTTCATCGAGCGTTGCAACCGTTCCCTGAACGGCAGGATTGCTTGGAGGATCGTTAGTCGCCACAGGGTTGACAGTGAACGTCACGCTTTCTCTGTAAGACGCACCCGCACCGCCCATGTCAGTCACCCGCACATGCAAGGTCACAGGAGTGGGAACGGTTACATCAGGGAGCCCACCGGGTCCTACAGTAATAACCCCAGTGGTTGAGTTAATCTGATAGTTAGTCCCAGTGTAAGGCGAACCGTCGGAATTTACGAGAGCATAGCGAAAATCCCGGAAATTCTGAAGCTGATCCTCATCCGTGACAGTGATCCCGGTTGCGATTACATCACCCTGGGATGCATTCTCGTTTAGGGTGTAGACGGTGGCGTATTGCAGATCCGTAGGAGCATCATTCGCATTTTGGATGTTGAATGTATACTTGACTTCGTATTCGGCAATAGGTGTATACCCAGATTTCGGAGTAACTTTAAAGTCGATCTGATTGTACCAAAGATCGTTTGGGCCATCCTTATCTTCGGAATTGAAATTAATGGGGCCGCCATTCTTGATGTAAACAACCCAATCGCCTGCATTCCATTGAGGAGGAGATCCAGGGCCGTTGGTGGTTGCCTGCATAATCCCGTATCGGCCAAAGTCGTCCCCGGCCGCTCCAGGATCCGTAAGCGGTGTAATATCAAAGCGCGTGTGATCCTCTCCGGGCTCCCACCCGGTAATTTTTGCGACAATTGTCCCAGTAGCGATATTCTCCGGAATGTTCAGGGCAGCTGGATTGCCGGACTGTGTCGTATAGCCATTCACGCCCTGCATTTCGAGGAAGAAGAATTCAGGCATTTTTTAAACCCCCATATTAACGTTGAGCCTTGCGAGCAATGTGCTCATGTGAAGAAAACGGGAGGCAGGCCTCCCGAAAGTTGTCGATGTCAGATGACAAGGAAGTCGTTGAACGACAGGTTGGCCTTGTTCGTCAGCTTGGCGATCGCAACGGCAGCCTTTTGGCCAGACCCATCTGCATCGTAGAGGAGAACGCCAACATCTCCGGTGTTGTCGTAGATGATGCGATGCGTAGCCGATTGGGCCTGCACTCCTGCGAAGAAGGTGTCTGCATCAAGACCTTGTCCGATCCGACCTAGAAGGTCGAAGATTTCTGAGGACAGGTGGATCTTGTCCTCACCTATGGAGAAATCAGCGATTGTATCGACTTCTGCCGCCACGGGATTGGTAGTGAATACGAATTTGTCACCTCCAACTCCGCCATTGAAGAAGTCGGCTCCACGTGCGCCAATGAATGTATCCGATCCGCCACCTCCAAAGTAGGAGTCGTCTCCGATTCCACCTTTGAATACGTCATCGCTTGACTTTGCAGTCCGATAGGTCTCGTTCAGCCAATCACGTACGACGATTCTGATGTTTGACTCGACGAATTGCGTGCCAGTTACATCGTCCGTAACCTGGAGCGTAATCAAGTGCGTACGAATGTTCTCATGGTCGAGCTTTGAACTATCTGCGACCTGTAGGCGGGCAGTTCCGTTAACCACGACTATCTTGAAGCGACCATCTGTATCTACCCACCTCATAGTGCCATCGCCATTATCGATGCCAATCTTGTAGGTGTAAGTGTGACCTGTGTTCACGTTTACCGACAGCGACGCTATGTTGGAGTTGTCGCGTGATAATTCCTGAACCCAGTTGCTGGACAGGCGAATATCAGACGGACTTTGGCTGCTACCGTCATAGAGAAGCCCATCGATAAAGACACGTTCGATACCGTTGCTCCTCAGGTTAGAGACAAAAACGTGTACCGCAGCGTCGTCGCCGATATTCCTCGATAGAGCGTAAACAACGTCGTCGCCTAGATCGCCGCCTTGGTCGAATTCGATGACATCTCCAGCATCCATAAGGTAGTAGGCGTCATTGCCTGCTCCTCCGCGAAGAGTATCAGCGAATCCATCGCCTATCGCATTACCCCTACTGTCGAACGTGCCACCAGTGAGAATGTCGTTGCCCTCTCCGCCTTCGAGAGAGTCATTGCCTGTTCCACCTTCAAGAAGGTCATCTCCATCCCCGCCGAGGAGCGTGTCGTTGTCGGCACCACCTTGGAGTATGTCGTTGCCGAGTCCGCCCATGAGCGTGTCCTCGCCATCTCCGCCATCGAGTAAGTCGCTGCCGCTGCCGGCGTTCGATCCATCCTCCTCATCATCGGAGATAAGATCGTTGCCTGCACCGCCCCTGAGGGTGTCGTTACGCGTGCTGCCGTAGATGGTGTTGGCTTGGTTGTTGCCGATCAGTTCGACGTCGAAATCGAGACCATCGACCACCGAGAGAATCTCGACGCCAAACTTGTCATCGAGGGTATAGCTCGCGATATGAACGTTAGCCCGATCCTGGCTTCCGCCTTTCTCAGGATCGAGAGGCTCGTCCTTGATCTCATCGCCGACAAAGATCTCGTAGACGTCGTCCAGTCCGCTGCCCTGGCCTCCGTAGGGATTCTCGCTATCGTCGATGTAGATCTCTTCGATGCCTTTCCCCCAATGCTGCTCGGCAAAAGCCTGAATCGCCTTCCAATCGACTTGATCCCCATTCATGAAGTTCTTCGACAAGATATAAACCTTGTCGAAGCCTCCATCGGCCTCGTCACCGAACTCGATGACGTCAGCAGCATCCATCAGGTAGTAGACGTCGTCGCCTGCACCAGCGTGAAGCGTGTCCGCCGCACCATCGCCGCTAACTTCGCCATTCTCATCGATCAGGCCGCCGTTGAGCGTGTCGTTGCCGTCGCCGCCGATGAGCTCGTCGCTGCCGTCGCCGCCGCGCAGGACGTCGTTGTCGGCTCCGCCATTCATAATGTCATTGCCGTCGCCGCCAATGAGAAGGTCGTCGTCGGCACCGCCATCGAGGTTGTCGTCACCATCGCCACCAAAGAGCCGATCGATTCCGGCACCACCGTTCAGGGTGTCGTTACCGCCCCGGCCGTCGAGATCGTTGGCTCCGTCGTTGCCGATGAGGATGTTGCCCTCGAGATCACTGCCGGTGACGTTGATCGGATCTTCGCCGTCTCCCGCTTGAACGACCTCGACGCCGCTCTGCTCCTCCAATGTGAAGTCAATGCTGGTAACGATAGTGTCCTTGCCGCCTGCCTCATCGTCATCTTCGAGCACTGTGTCGCCATCGCTATCGATGACGTAGGTGTCGTTGCCGGCGCCGCCGGTCATGACGTCGTTGCCCTCACCACCGTCGAGGAGGTCGTTGCCGGCACCGCCGGTGACGCCGTCGTCGCCGCCGCCGCCATTAAGGGTGTTGCCGCTGTCGTTGCCTTCGACGGCGTTCCCGAGGTTGTTGCCGGAGAGCGTGTTTCCACCTCCCGCAGCCGCATCCAGCTTCAGAACCTCCACTTCTTCGTCCGTATCCAGGGTGAAGCTGCCATGAGCGATCACGGTATCGGTTCCACCGCTAGTCGTTTCATGCACGTGGTCGCCCGTGGTCACATGGTAGGTGTCATCGCCCTGCCCGCCTCTCAGCGTGTCAGTGTCTGATCCACCATCCAGGATGTCGTTGCCCTCGCCGCCGTCGAGCGAATCGCTGCCTTCGCCGCCGGCGAGTTCGTCGATGCCATCGTGACCCTCCAGAGTGTCGCCGCCGCCTGCACCGTGCAGTGTATTGGCTTCGTTGTTGCCCGTGATTTTGTCGGCGTCATCCGTGCCGATCACATGCACGTCGGTGACCCCTGCCTGGATCTCGATCTCCTCGATCCCGGTCGAGATGTTGTAAGTGCCGGAGGCGGTGATGATGACCTTGTCCAGGGCACCACTCGCGTCGGTGACATCATCCCCAGCGTCGTCAAGGTAATAGATGTCATCGCCGGAACCGCCAACCAGGATATCGGCCCCGACGCCGCCATCCAGCGTGTCGTCGCCTTCCCCGCCGACAAGCGAGTCCACGCCATCATGTCCGGCCAGAGAGTCGCTGCCGCCGGCGCCGTCGAGGGTGTTCGCCTCGTTGTTGCCGGTGAGGTCGTTGCCCTGGCTGTTGCCGACCAGGTGGACGCCGGTGGTGTTCCCGCCGACCTTGCCGTTCTCTATGCTGCCGCCCAGCGTGTACACGCCGGACGTGAACACGACGACCGTGTCCTCGTCCCCGTCAGCGTCAATGATCTTCTCGCTGCCGTAGACATGATAGGTGTCGTTGCCAATGCCGCCTTCGAGCGTGTCATCACCGTCGCCGCCGTCGAGGGTATCGTCGCCGTCTTGGCCCACGATCGAGTCGTTCCCGCCAGCGCCGTTGAGCGAATCGTTGCCCACGCCGCCAATGATCGTATTGGCGAACATGTTGCCGGTGATCTGGACGCCGAACGTCACCTTGTCGCCGACCTCGAGAATCTCGACGCCGACGGTATCCTGAAGCTCGTACTTGCCGATGTGGATATAGGCCTTGTCCGCGGTGCCGCCGCTCTCCGCAATATCCTCGACGATGACGTCGCCCTCGTCGTGGACGTGGTAGATATCGTTGCCGGAGCCTCCGGTCATGATGTCGTTGCCGAGGCCGCCGTTGAGGATGTCGTTGCCCTCGCCGCCGGTGAGAACGTCATCGCCGCCTTTTCCGTTGATGACGTCGTTGCCCTTGCCGCCATCAAGGGTATCGTTGCCCTCGCCGCCGTTGAGCGTGTTGTCGCCATCGTCGCCGGTCTCGGAAATGTCTCTGATCAGGACAATGTTCTCGATGCCCTTGTCTCTCTGCAGAGAGAGCACAAAAGCGTCGTACTGCGCCTGGCTAGCGAACGTTCCTCTGTAGACATAGGCGGTATCGTTGCTGCCGCCCATATCCTCCACGGTATCACCGGCTCGGACATAATAGACATCATTGCCGAGGCCGCCTTCGAGGGTGTTCGCCTCGCCCGAGCCACCGTTCAGCGTGTCGTCGCCGTCGCCGCCCTTAAGAGTATCGGCACCGTCTCCGCCGAACAATTCATCGTTGTCGTTGCCGCCGTCGATGCTGTCGTTGCCTGCTCCGCCGTAGAGGGTGTCATTCCCAGCACCGCCGTCGAGCGTGTCGTCGCCGATCTCTCCTTCGAGCCGGTCAGCTCCGTCCTTCCCGTCGATGGAGTCGTTGCCGCCACCGCCCCTGATCGTATTGGCGAAATTGTTGCCGGTCAGCGCATTGCCGCCGTCATTGCCGATCAGGGTCACGCCTTCGGCGCCCGTGTCGATGCCGCCGTTCTCGATGTCCGTTCCGAGCCTGTATGTTCCGGACTTCGTAGCGATGAGGGTGTCGGTGCCTGAGCTGTCGGTGACCTTGTCGTCGAGATCGACATAGTAGGTGTCGTCGCCCGACCCGCCCTGCAGATCATCGGCTCCGTCCCCCCCCTTAAGGACGTCGGCGCCGCCATTGCCTTGCAGCAAGTCGTTTCCACCGCCCCCTTCGAGGGTGTTGGCCGTCTCGTTGCCGGTGAGCGTGTTGGCGTCTCCATTGCCCTTCAGGGTGACTCCGCCGATCTCGCTCTGGATCTCACCAATTTCGATGCCCGATGCCAGAGTGTACGTGCCGGTCTCGGTAACGATGACCTTATCGCTTGTACCGCCAGCGTCGCCATTAACGATGTCCTTAGCATCGACATAATAGGTGTCGCTGCCGTCACCGCCGTCGAGCGTATCCGCTCCGAGACCACCATCTAGGGTGTTGGCGAGCTCGTTTCCGGTGAGCTCGTTCGCCTGGGTGTTGCCGATCAGGTGCACCAGGCTGACATTGTCTTGGATCCTGCCGTCCTCCACGCCTCCGGCGAGCGTGTATTCGCCGGTCCCGATGACGATGATCAGGTCGTCGTCGCCACCCGTATCCTCTTCGACCGCGTCGTTTGCATCGACATAATACGTATCGCTCCCTCCGCCGCCGTTGAGGGTGTCGGCTCCTGCGTCGCCCTTGAGAACATCCGAGCCGGATCCGCCGGCAACCTTGTCGTCACCGCCGCCGCCATAGAGGCTGTTCCCGCTGTCGTTGCCTTCGACGACGTTGCCGAGATTGTTGCCCGACAGCGTGTTGCCGCCCCCGGCAGACCCGTGCAGCCTCAGTGTCTCCACTTCCTGGTTCAGGGCCAGAGTGAAGCTTGCATGGGCGATGATCGTATCCAGGCCTTGACCGGTGGCCTCATAGACCCGGTCGCCCGTACCGACATGATACGTGTCGTTGCCGTCCTTACCGTAGAGGTCGTCGATGCCACCGCCGCCGTCGAGGGTGTTGTCTTTGTTGTTGCCGGTGATCGTATTGGCTTCCACATTGCCGATCACATGAACATCGGTGACGTCCGCCTGGATCTCGGCATTTTCCACCCCATCCGCCATGGTGTAGGTGCCGGATGCCGTGATGATCACCTTGTCGGCAGTGCCGCCAGTGGCCGAGTCCTTGCTCTCCACAACCACATCGTTTTGGTTGTCGAGGTAGTAGGTGTCGCTTCCACCGCCGCCATCGAGCGTGTCGACGCCGCCCTTGCCGTCGAGTGCGTTGCTGCCGCTGTTGCCGGTGAGCCGGTTTCCGGAGCTGTTTCCGGTCAGGCTAATATTGCCGGCGCGAAGTGCCGTCAGGTGCTCGACACGTGTGAGGGTCTCAAGGGAATAGGAAACAGTAGTCTCAATCAGGTCGTCTGTATCGGCTCCGGTCTCGTCGACGGTGTCGCTCCCGGAATCCACCCGATAGACGTCGTTTCCGGCGCCGCCCTCCATGGAGTCGATGCCAGTGCCGCCGTCAAGAGTGTCATTGTCGGCGCCGCCCCGCAGCGTATCGTTGTCGCTGCCGCCTTCCAGGCTGTCTCTGCCGCCACCTCCGTTGAGGGTGTCGCTCTCGTCTCCGCCGATCAGCTGGTCGTTGCCGGTGGCGCCGGTGATGCTATTGGCGAACTTATTGCCTTCCAGGCTCAGGTCCGCAGTTCCAGCACCGAAGAGCTCTTCAACGGCTGCGTCTTCGGCAAGCCGGTAGCTCTTGTTGGTATGGATCGTATCCCGGCCGCCATCCGTGCTGTCTTCCAGGACTTGGTCGCTGCTGTCGTCGACGAAGTAGATATCCGATCCTGTGCCGCCTCTCATGACGTCAGCGCCAGTGGCGCCATCAAGGATATCGTTGCCTCCATTGCCAATCAGCGTGTTGCTGCCGCTGTTGCCGGTGATCCGGTTGCCAAGGCCGTTGCCGGTGAGCGTGACATCGGCTTTGTCGGTCGCCTGGATATTCTCGATGTCGCCATAAGTCGCGATGGAGAAGGATACCGACGTCTTGACAGTATCGGTGCCGCCACCTTCTATCGTGCCGAAACTCTCATGGATGCTGTCGGCCGGATCGTCAATGATGTAGGTGTCGTCGCCCTTGCCGCCGATCAGCGTATCCGCGCCGCCTTTGCCGTTGAGGGTATTGTTGCCGCTATTGCCGGTGAGCCGGTTTCCGAGCCCATTGCCGGTGAGGCTGATGTTGGCTGCGCCGTTGGCCCGGATATGTTCGACATTCGCCCGGCCCTCGATCGAATACGTTGCGGAGGTTTCCACCAGGTCCTCGCCGGACCCGTCAGTCTCGTCGACGACGTCATCTTCCGAGTCGACCCAGTAGACGTCGTCGCCTGCACCGCCAATCATATAATCGACGCCAGAGCCGCCATTGAGCGTGTCGCTACCGTCTTTGCCGACAAGAGTGTCGTTGCCCGAGCTGCCGTCGAGCGAGTTGGCCGCGTTGTTACCGGTGAGCCTGTTCTCCAGCGTATTACCGATCAGGTGGTACCCTTCACCGGAACCTCCGATTTCGCCATTCTCAATCCCTGTCACAAGCGTGTAGGTGCCAGCCACGGTCGCGATGATCCGATCCGCACTGCCGCCGGCGAGGCTGTCTCCATCTTCGGTGACTGTGTCGTTCTTGTTGATGTAGTCGAGGTCGACATAGTAGGTGTCGTTGTCCGCGCCACCTGCCAGCACATCGTTCTCGGATCCACCGCGCAGCGTGTCGTTACCCGCACCGCCTACCAGGCTGTCGTTGCCGGTGCCACCCTCCAGGATGTCGTTGCCACCGCGTCCGTTCAGGGTGTCGTTACCTATGCCGCCTTCCAGAGTGTCGGCAATATTGCCGCCGTTAAGCTCGTTGCTGATTTCATTGCCGATGATGTGGTAGCTCTCGGAGAGATTGTAAGCCGACCCGATTTCTATGCCGGAAACGAGCGTGTATTTTCCGGCCTCGACGAGGTTCACCTGATCCTTGGACCCACTCTTGTCCGCGTCGATCTTGTCACTCAGATCGATGTGGTAGGTGTCATCGCCATCGCCGCCGACCATGCTGTCGGCACCCTCCCCACCGATCAGAAGGTCATTGCCGCCGCCGCCATCCAATGTATCGTTGCCAGATCCACCGAGCAGTCCATTGTCCTTGTTGTTGCCGGTGAGCTTATTGTCGAGACCATTGCCGGTCAGGGTGACGCCAGTGACATCAGTGTCGATCTCACCGCTCTCAATTCCGGTTGCCAGCGTGTAGGTGCCGGAGACGGTCGCAATGATCCGATCCGCGCTGCCGCCGATCGTGCTTTCCTTGTCCTCGATGACTGTGTCGTTCAGGTCAACATAGTAGGTATCGTTATCTGCGCCACCACTCAGCTCATCATTTCCGGAGCCACCCCGCAGAATGTCGTTGCCGCGGTTGCCGATAAGAGTGTCATTCCCGGAGCCGCCATCGATCGAGTTAACGCCATCATTGCCGATGATGGTGTTGGCCTCATTCCTGCCGCTCAAGTTGATCGTAGATTCACCCTCGATTGCCTTAAGGATTTCAACGCCGGTTCCATCACTAAGTGTGTAATCGAAGTTGACGATGGCTGTGTCGTTGGTGCCTCCTGCGGGTGCGGTAGTCTCAACGAATACATCAAAAAGACTGGTGAGATAATATGTGTCGTCACCGGCACCGCCGGTCATGTGATCGATCTCGGAGCCGCCATCCAGCGTGTCGTTTCCAGCGCCGCCGATGAGCGTGTCGGCGTCCGATCCGCCTTTCAGATGATCGTTTCCTTCTCCACCGTCCAAGGTATCGTCGCCGGAGTCTCCAGCCAGTTCATCGTGACCCGCGCTGCCGGTGAGGCTGTCGTTCTGAGTACCGCCTGTCAGGGAGTCGTCATCATCCCCGCCATCGAGCGTATCGTTGCCGCTGCCGCCGATGATTGTGTCGTTGTCGCTCCCACCCCGGAGGGAATCCGCGCCTCCTCGGCCGTCGATGCGATCCTTGCCGCCGTGCCCATAAAGCTGGTCCGCTAAGGCGTCACCACCAAGCAGCGTATCGTCATGCAGAGAGCCGGATACGGCCTCAATGGACGTGTATGTGTCCCCGGCCGCATCTCCTTGGTTCAGGTGCATGGCATCCCGATCAACGAGGATCTTGGACCCAGCCGTTGAATAATCTGCTGTATCGCCGCCGATACCACCGTCGAGCTGATCTCCGCCCTGGCCGCCTATGAGGATATCGCTCCCTTCCTCCCCATGCAGAATATCCGCCCCGTCGCGACCATTAATAAAGTCCGCGCCGCTGCCGCCATAAAGTCGGTCGCCCTGATCGGTTCTGTTCGTGCCGTACAGATGATCTCCGTGGCTCGTTCCGTTAAACCTTTCAATGGAGTTGAAGGTATCGCCAACAGCATCGCCTGCGTTGCGGCTGCCGTCCAAAAGGTCGAGTGTGATCGCTGCATTGGCTTGTGAGTAGTCGACAACGTCGAAGTCGGCGCCGCCGTCCATATTATCGGCGCCGCTGCCACCAGACAGAGTGTCGTCGCCATCGGCGCCGCTTAACGTATCGTTCCCTCCCCAGCCCACGAGGCGATCATTTTCACGATCACCCCAAAAATTATTGTTCTGATCGTTGCCTTCGATTGTGTCCTGCCAGTGCGACCCGGCGATCACTTCAATGCTATTGAAGGTATCGCCCGCTGCAGCGCCCTTATTAACGCTGCCGGAATAGAGCAAATAAATCTCGACACTGCCAGAATCCCAATAGCTCGCTGTGTCCTGGCCGGCCCCCCCATCGAGATGATCGGCGCCTGCACCGCCATTGAGCACATCGTTGCCAGAGCCGCCCTTCAGGGTATCGTTGTCACCGCCACCCTCAAGTGCATCGTCGCCATGGTGGCCTGAAAGGCGGTCGGCTCCGTCAAGGCCGATAATACGATCGGCACCAATGGTCCCGGCGTAGTTGTCCCCTGCAGCTTTCCCCGTCCATAGGATGCCGGCGATTGAGCGTGTGTCGAACGTCTGGCTGCGGATGTAACCGCCATGTTCGCTCCATGCCGTGGTCCAAGAGATGGTAAAGCGCCCATCGCCATGCGAAATGATCTGAGGATCAATCTGAGCTCCGCCAACGTACGTACTGACGACGAATGCGCTCCCGTCCTTCTCTCCGGGAGCGGAGAACTTTTGGGCCTTGATAATGCTGGTGCCACCTTGCTGCTCCACCCAGGCGACGACAAATTTTGTACTTCCTGGGCTACCGTCGAAGTTGGGGATGCTAGCGACAACAGGCTTGCTTTCGATGTCTGCTATTGTCGAGTCGATGGTAAACTCGCTACCAACACGGTTACCGTTCCCGTCCACAACTTGAGCGCGCATTGACACGCCTGTGGTGGAGGAAGCCTCCAGCCAAGTGACAAGTATCGTTCCATCGTGCAGGGTAGTAATCTCTACATCTTTCAGTTCTGCACCGAACTGATAAGTAGAAGACGTTTTGAGGCTGATTGTGAGATCCCGGCTCGGAAACTCGTTTGTTTGGATGCGCAGAACAATCTCAGTATAGAGGTAGTCACCGATTTGACCGCTGTACGTTACTGCGCATGCCCTTCCAAACATGCCAAATGAAGAGCCTACAACGTCAATAGGATTCATGCCTATTTTAGGGCTTGCGACAACAACAGGGTCTCCCAGGCTGACGCCACTCGCAGAAAAGCTCTGTATCTTTACCTGCGAGTTCTCTTCAAACAGAATGGAATAGGAGTCGCCAGCATTTGCGATCACCTCTGCATCGGAAGGGAAGCCGTCCGTGGGAAGAATAGCATTCCCACCCGCAGAAGACCCATCCGCATTGATGAGCGTCGTGATTATCCCGGCCCCTTGGTCAAACGCTATTGCGAACTTTCCATCCGGTAGCGCGGCAATCGAGGGCCTAGACTGGGCTGGCATACCTCCGTAGGTAGATATATCGAAAGCAGACTTGATGAGGGTACCATCAAAGGCAACGATCTGACCGACGATCTTTGTGATGCCTTGGATTGGATCCCACTGCTCCCAGACGGTCATAACCGATCCATCCGGTGCAATAGCCATCGCGACACGGTTCTGTGTCTGCTCGACATTGTGGACCCAATTTTCGTCGTTCCACCGGGTCGGTCCGCCAGCCATGTCGCTCTCCACGCGTAATCTTACTTAATGTAATATTACATCGTTTATGGCATCAAACCAGAGGTAAAAGCAACCCTCTTTCATTCAGGTCAACAATCTTGGTTGACGTGGCAAATTGGCCCCTTCGCGCCTAAAAAGTAAGAATATTTGCCTCTGATAAGCAGGATTGAGGCGAGGTTTAATATGGTTAATTATAATCAGTCAGCTTTCGATTGGCGCCGAACAAGCAAGATAAACTTCAATATAACTAGGATTATGATTGCATATTACATATGAGAAGCTTGTTTGAAGGACAAAAAATGAAAATAACTTCTTGTTAAGGATCTTCGACCGATCCTCAAAGCTACTTCCCCTCTCATGCACTTCTCAAGTGCGGTATCGTCGGAGGAAGCCAGGATGGTGTCCTGGGGCCTGGCAGGACTCGTACAAAAAGGGAGATGCGGCGGAATAGGCAGGGGATTTCGCCAATCGACCCGCCAAAAGTTCCTTATTTGCCAGGAATGGATCGGCCTCTTTGCATGCCTCGCCACACTTAGCGGCGCGAACGATCTCCCAGCAACCTTAACAGCACACTTGCGGAACACAGCGAGAACGGCTACCTTGTTCCCGATTTGTTTTCGGAATCGCTCCACCAGGGAGCAGTAAGGGCCAGCCATGCTGACGCGTAAACAGCACGAATTGCTCCGCTTCATTCATGAGCGGCTGCGTGAAACCGGGGTTCCGCCGTCCTTCGACGAGATGAAGGATGCGCTCGACCTCAAGTCGAAATCGGGTATCCACCGCCTCATCACGGCGCTGGAGGAGCGCGGCTTCATCCGCCGCCTGCCGAACCGGGCCCGGGCGCTGGAGGTGATCCGCCTGCCCGAGAGCACGAGCGGCGCAGGCAGCCAGCGGCGGTTCACGCCGAGCGTGGTCGAGGGTGGGCTGGCCGGCAAGGCGAAGCCCGCAGCGCCCTCGCCTGCCGCCGAGGAGCGCAACCGGGACATCGCCTCCGTTCCGGTCATGGGACGCATCGCCGCCGGCGTGCCGATCGCGGCGATCCAGAACCGCAGCCATTCCGTCACCCTGTCGGGCGACTTCCTCTCCCAGGGCGACCACTTCGCCCTCGAGGTGCGCGGGGATTCGATGGTGGAGGCCGGCATCCTCGACGGCGACCTCGTGGTGATCCGCCGGCAGGACACGGCCAACACGGGCGACATCGTCGTGGCCCTGATCGACGACGAGGAGGCGACCCTCAAGCGCTTCCGCCGCCGCGGCTCGTCCATCGCGCTGGAGGCAGCCAACCAAGCCTACGAGACCCGCGTGCTCGGCCCCGACCGGGTCAAGATCCAGGGCAAGCTCGTCAGCCTGGTTCGTCGCTACTGAACTCCTCCTCTGGGAAATCCTGCTCGGGAACGGGCGGCCTCGGCCGAGCCCTTTCTCGGGCAGGCCCGTCTCCGGCCCCTGCCGTCTCCGCCACGAGCCAGGGCAGGACCTCCCGTCCCTTCCTGACGGATACCACCTCCACCGTTTTCAACCCGAAGCGCAGGGTCAGCGCGCCGCGCTCCTTCAAGGCCTCGCCGCCCAGCAGCAGGGGCGCGCGGCATGAGGGCGGCGGCGACAGCCGGGTGACGATCACGCTGGCACGCCGGCAGTCCTCGTCGAAGGCCGCATGATCCTGCACGAAGGCGATGCGCCGCCCGCCGCCGGCGACCACGACGCAGCCCAAGCCATCGCATCGCGCCTCCGTCCTCAGGCTCGCATCGTCGACCTGTCTCGCATCGCCATCGGCACGAAGCCATTGCTCGGCCACGAAGTCCGAGGGGCGTCCCACGAGTGTCAGGCGGCCGCCGGAGCCGCGAATGGCGGCCCCTGCCCCATCACGATCCACGAACACGTCATAGCGGTGCGGGGCGGCCGCAAGAACGAGACCCGCTCCCGCAGGCACCACGGCGACCCAGCGCAGGGCGGAGGTCGGAATTGTGAGGATCAACAGGCCGATGGCGAGGAGCACCAACGCGCTTGCGCCCAAGGCCGGGACCACAAGGGTCGAGCCGCTGAAGCCATGGACCCAGGCCGAGAGCTCCAGCACCTGCGCAACCGCCGTTCCCATCAGTTGCCAGACGGGCCGGTCGAGGCCGAAGGGATAGGCCAGAACGCCGAGAACGGCGGAAGGCATGACGACCAGGGACACGAGCGGCAGCGCCAGCGCATTGCCGATGAGGCCGTAGGGATTCAGGCTCTGGAAGTGGTAGGCGGCGAAGGGAGCGGTGGCGAGGCTTGCCACCAGGGTCGTCGTGACAAGCCCGAGCATGGCCTGCCCTGCCCAACGCAGGCCCCGGTCGAGCATGGACCCCGACGCCCCCTCGCCGTGCTTTCTGTGCATCAGCGGCACGAGGGCCATCATGGCGGCCACGGCGCCGAAGGACATCTGGAAGCTCGGGCCCAGCAGGGCCTCTGGCTCCCGGGCAAGGACGATCAGGGCGGCGATGGCGAGATTGCGGATGCTCAAGGCAGGACGGTCCACCAGCACCGCGCCGAACATCACGAGGGTCATGATCAGCGAGCGCTCGGTCGCCACATCGGCTCCGGAGAAGATGCAGTAGATTGTGGCCCCGGCCATTGCGGCGATGGCGGCGATCTTCTTCACCGGCCAGAGCAAGGCGAGGGCCGGCGCCAGCGCCAGGATCGCGCGCACTATCCAGAAGAAGGTGCCGGCCGCCAGCACCATGTGCAGCCCTGAAATCGAGACGATGTGATAGATGCCGGCCCCGCGGAGCACGTCGTTCGTCGGCTCTGGGATGAGGCCGCGCTTTCCCGTCACCAGGGCCGCCCCGACGCCGCCCGCAGCCCCGCCAATGGCGGAGGCGATGCGATGCGTCAGGGCATTGCGCGCCTCGTCCACCGACGCGGCAAGCCGCAGGCGCCAACCCGGCGGTGCAGGCGGATCGAGACGTCGCACTTGGCCGACAATGGAGCCGACGGCGCCGATCCCCTTGTAGTAGGCATCGCGGGCGAAGTCGTAGCCTCCTGGCCAGGCGGGCTCCGGCGGCGGGAGCAGCCGCGCCGTGCCGGCGACGAACTGGCCGGCCGACAGCTCCGCCCCCCGGCGCATGGACAGCCGCACGAGATGCGGGCGCTCGGCTTCCGCAACGCCCTTCAGTTCCACGAGTCGCAGCAGAAGCCGCTTCCCCTCCTCGCGATCCTCGACGGCTTCGATGAAACCCGAGAACGGGGCGATGGTCACGCGGGTGAGAACGGGAGCCGCCACGGTCCGGCTCCGGACCACGCCTGCCGTAAAGCCGGCGAAGATCGCGGCCAACGCGATCATTGCGACGAATGCCGTCAGGTTTCTTCGAAGCGCGATCGCAGCCAGGGAGCAAAGGCAGAAGGCTCCGAGAGGGGCCCAGAGGGCGGGCGCGCCATCCGCCTGGAAGAACAGAAGGATCCCGATGCCGAAACACACGGCGATCCACGGGAAGAGACGGCGCTGCTCGATTTCCCGGGCAAGGGCTTTGGACAGCCATGCGCGCCCATCCAGAAGCGGCCATCCGGCAGCCGTGCCCCAGGCCAGCGGAAAAGCGGCGGCCCGCGCGGCGCTGCGCGGGATCCAGGGGGGCTTTCCTCGGTTGTCTTGCATCGTGGCTGCGGCTTAACGCGGATCTCAACGCATGCTAGACGACCGCACGCCCCGGCCCAAACCGCCCTGTGGATTGAGTCGGGACAAGCCGCGTCGGCAAGACCGCGCGACCCATGTTCTTCAAGTCAAGGTTTTCCCGCGATGACCGTCGTCACCCGCTTCGCCCCCTCGCCAACCGGTTTTCTCCATATCGGAGGGGGACGCACGGCCCTGTTCAACTGGCTCTATGCCAAGCGGCATGGAGGCAAGATGCTCCTGCGCATCGAGGACACCGACCGGGAACGCTCGACCGATGCCGCCATCGCGGCCATTCTCGACGGTTTGAAGTGGCTCGGCCTCGATTGGGACGGCGACGTGGTCTACCAGTTCTCCCGCGCTGCCCGTCACAAAGAGGTAGCTGAGAGCCTGCTCGCCCAGGGCCGCGCCTATTACTGCTACGCGACCCAGCAGGAGCTGGAGGAGATGCGCGAGACCGCCCGCAAGGAGGGCCGCCCTCTGCGCTACGACGGCCGCTGGCGCGACCGGGATCCGTCCGAGGCGCCGAAGGACGTGAAGCCGGTGATCCGTCTGAAGGCTCCGACCGAGGGCGAAACCGTGGTCGAGGACGAGGTGCAGGGTCGCGTGGTCTGGCAGAACAAAGACCTCGATGATCTCGTTCTCCTGCGCTCCGACGGCACGCCCACCTACATGCTCGCGGTGGTGGTGGATGATCACGACATGGATGTCACTCACGTCATCCGGGGCGACGACCACCTCACCAATGCGGCCCGCCAGACCCAGATCTATCAGGCGCTCGGCTGGAAAGTGCCGAAGATGGCGCATATCCCGCTGATCCATGGCCCGGATGGCGCCAAGCTCTCCAAGCGTCATGGCGCGCTCGGCGTCGAAGCCTATCGCAGCATGGGCTACCTGCCCGAGGCTCTGCGCAACTACCTCGTGCGCCTCGGCTGGAGCCATGGCGACCAGGAGATCTTCTCCACCCAGGAGATGATCGACGCCTTCGATCTCGGCAGCATCGGACGCTCACCTGCACGCTTTGATTTCGCGAAGCTCGAGAACCTCAACGGGCACTACATGCGCCAAGCCGATGACGAGCGGCTGGTGCGGGCGCTCGAAGACCTGCTGCCGGAACTTGAGAAAGACGAGCACCATCTGGGCCGCACCTTCAAGCCGGCGCTGAGGCAAAAGCTGATTGCGGCGATGCCGGGCCTCAAGGAGCGGGCCAAGACCCTGGTGGAGCTGCTCGACAGCGCCTACTACCTCTATGCCGCGCGCCCCCTGCAGCTCGACGAGAAGGCCGCTGCGCTCCTGGCGGATGGGCGGCCTCGCCTCGCCGGCATAGCCGATAGGCTCGAGGCCGTATCGGACTGGACGGCCCAGAGCGTCGAGGCGGTGGTGCGCGCGCATGCCGACGCCATCGGAGCGAAGCTCGGGCAGGTGGCGCAGCCTCTGAGGGCGGCTCTCACCGGCCGCGCCACGTCGCCCGGCCTGTTCGACGTCATGGCGGTTCTCGGCAAGGACGAAACGCTGTTGCGCATCCGCGACCAAGTCACGGATGCGCCTGCCGCATAGCCGCGCGAACTCGCCTTTAGACGTGCTTGCTCCGTTCTGACGGATAAGCTACCGAAGGCGCCATTATTTTCGACCGACCGGCAAACCCTGGCTCGGCAGCCCCGAGGGCCTATCCTGCTCCCCCGGTTGCTCTAGGTTCTGCCCGGCCTCCTTTTGAAAGGGCCATGACGCATGAGTTCCAAAACCAGCACAATCACAGTTGACGGCAAGTCCGTGGAGCTGCCGGTCAAAGAAGGCACCATCGGCCCGAGCGTCATCGATATCTCGAAGCTCTACGGTCAGACCGGGATGTTCACCTACGATCCCGGCTTCACCTCCACCGCTGCCACCGAGTCGAAGATCACCTATATCGACGGGGACAAGGGCATCCTGCTCTATCGCGGCTACCCGATCGACCAGCTGGCGGAGCACGGCGACTTCCTCGAGACCTGCTATCTGCTGCTCTACGGAGAGCTGCCGACGGCTGCGCAGAAGGCCGATTTCGACTACCGCGTCACGCGCCACACCATGGTGCATGACCAGATGAACCGGTTCTTCACCGGGTTCCGTCGGGACGCTCACCCGATGGCGATCATGGTCGCCTGCGTCGGTGCGCTCTCGGCCTTCTATCACGATTCCACCGACATTTCCGATCCGCATCAGCGCATGATCGCTTCCATGCGCATGATCGCGAAGATGCCGACCCTGGCTGCCATGGCCTACAAGTATTCCATCGGCCAGCCCTTCGTGTACCCGCAGAACGACTTGGACTACACGTCCAACTTCCTGCGCATGTGCTTTGCGGTTCCGGCCGAGGAGTACAAGGTCAATCCGGTGCTCTCGCGGGCGCTCGACCGCATCTTCATCCTGCATGCCGACCACGAGCAGAACGCCTCGACCTCCACCGTGCGTCTCGCCGGCTCTTCGGGCGCCAACCCGTTCGCCTGCATCGCGGCCGGCATCGCCTGCCTGTGGGGACCTGCCCATGGCGGCGCCAACGAGGCGGCTCTCAAGATGCTGGAAGAGATCGGCACGCCCGACCGTATTCCGATGTACATCGCGAAGGCGAAGGACAAGAACGATCCGTTCCGCCTCATGGGCTTCGGCCACCGGGTCTACAAGAACTACGATCCGCGCGCGCGCATCATGCAGAAGACCACCCACGAGGTGCTCAACGAACTCGGGATCAAGGACGACCCGCTCCTCGACGTGGCTATCGAACTGGAGCAGATCGCGCTCAAGGACGAGTACTTCGTCGAGAAGAAGCTCTACCCGAACATCGACTTCTACTCGGGCATCACGCTGAAGGCGATGGGCTTCCCCACCTCCATGTTCACGGTGCTGTTCGCGCTGGCCCGCACGGTCGGCTGGATCGCCCAGTGGAGCGAGATGATCGAGGATCCGTCCCAACGCATCGGCCGTCCGCGCCAGCTCTACACCGGTGCACCGCACCGCGACTACGTCACGCTCGCGCAGCGCGGCTGAGGCGTTCGGTCAAGAAAAAGGACAAGGGGCCGAAAGGCCCCTTTTTCATGTCCGTAACCCCGCGGGCCGAGACGCTAAGCTCTCGCCTGCCGCCTCTCGAGCACTTCGGCCACGATGCGCGCGGCCCGTTCACTGGGAGCCTCATCGCCGATCCGCATGAGATCGTCGAGCCGCCGGAGCGCCGCCTCCTGGCGTCGGCGCTCCGGCGTGCTCGACAGCAGCGGAAGAAGCGTCGTCGCCAGGGTTTCCGGCGTGCAGTCGTCCTGGATGAACTCTGGGATCGCGTTCTCGCCGAGAACCAGGTTGGTGAGCACGATGGATTGTGCCTTGATGAGAGGGCGCAGGATTGTCTCCTCGATTTTCGACACCTTGTAGGCCACCACCATCGGGATGCCGGAGAGGCCGAGTTCGAGGGTGACGGTGCCGGATGCGGCCAGCGCCGCATCGGCGCTGCGGAAGGCCTGCCACTTGGCGGCCTCGCCTTCTACGATGCGCGTCGTCACGCTCCACGAGGCGGCGCCGTCGCGAATGTCCTGCACCAGATGCGGCACGGCCGGGATCGTCACGGCAAAGGGCCGAGGCGATCGCTCCTGCAGGAGCGCCAGGGTCCTGCCGAAGATGTCCAGCAGGCGGTTCACCTCGGACCGACGACTGCCGGGAAGGACGAGGAGGTTCAGCGGCCCCTCCCGTTGGAGGCTGCGCTCGCCCTCGACCGGCCTGAACTCACCGACCCGCTCGATGAGCGGGTGCCCGACATAGGTTGTGGGGGGGCCGCCCAAGCGCCTGTGAGCTTCGGGCTCGAAGGGCAGCAGCGCCATCAGGTGATCCACATAGACACGCATCTTTGCGGCCCGTCCAGGGCGCCATGCCCATACGGACGGGCTGACGTAGTCGACAATGGGGATCTGCGGCGCACGCTTGCGCACGGCTTTCGCGACCCGGTGCGTGAAATCGGGGCTGTCGATGATGACGAGACAATCGGGATCGGCTGCGACCACCGCATCGGCCGTGACACGAATGCGGTTGAGCACCGTCGGCAGCCGTCCGATGACGGCTACGATCCCCATGACGGCAATGTCGTGCAGGGGAAAGAGGCTGTCGAGCCCCTCCTGTGCCATGGCCTGCCCGCCTACGCCTCCGAAGCGCAGGCGCCTGGCTCCCAGCCGGGCCTTCAGCGACCTCATGAGCTTTGCCCCGAGCTGGTCGCCGGATTCCTCTCCCGATACGATCCAGATGGTCAGCGGCCTCGTCTCATCCAACGGCGTTCTCCATCCAGGGCAGATCCACGGCGACAAGGAAAAGACCGAGGCGGTCGGCCGTGCGCAGCGTCTCCTCCTGCTCCAGCACGAAGGTGGAGCCTGCGCCGATGGCGATTCCGGAGAGGCCCGCCTTCGCGGCTTCCGTCACCGTGCGAGGGCCGATGGTCGGCATGTCCACGCGCAGATCCTGACCGCGCTTTGCCGCCTTGATCAGCACCCCTCCCTCCTTGCGCCGCCGCAGCCCGAGCCATGATTGGCGCAGGCTCCCGACCCGGCGCAGCATGCGGTCCGTGCCTTCCGGCCCCTCGATGGCCAGCACATGCCGGCGGGCGATCACCGCGCCCTGGCCGATGTCGAAAGCCGACAACGAAGCCAGAAGATCGAGACCCAAGGCGATGGCCTGGCGGTCGTCCTCGCCGGGAGCGAGAGAGCCGCTCAAGGAACGGGGCGCCACCAAGCCTGGTGCCAGCTCGTGCGCTCCCACCACCCTGTGCCCGTGCTCCTCGATGAGCATCACTGCGCCACGGAGCACCTGATCGTCCCCACGGGCGATGACCTCTTTCACCTCCTGCATGTTGCGCAGGGCCGAGTAGGCCCCGAGCAGCGCAGCAAAACCGGGACGACGCACGGCCCCGACAAGGGAGACTGACCGCGGCTGCCACCCGTCGAGGGTGTTCATGATGGTCTTGAGGTCGAGCAGGTCCACATTCGCGTGGGCCTTGCGGCGGAGTTCCGGGGCGGCAAAACCACGGAAGGCCAGGATACGGTAATCCTGCCCCGTTCTTTCAAGATGCTCGACAACCTGGATGGGCAGGCGCCCGCCCCCGGCGACGATAGCGACAGGCGCACCTGAGGTTTGGGCTGACCCGTGTGGGCCTGCTCCCCGGTCTTTCTCGCTTTCGGGCTGCATTCAGCCTCAGCCGCCCGAGCTGACAGGGTCCCGCGGCGTGCAGATGGCACGGTCGCCGCCGGCACGGATGAAGTCCAGAATCTCGTGCACGAAGGGATGGCTGTCGAACTCGCCGGCCACGTCCTCGACCCGTTCGGCAAGGGTGCCCTCGTCCGCGAAGAGCAGCCGGTAGGCGCGCCGGATGTCGTGGATCTGCTCGCGGGTGAAGCCGCGGCGGCGCAGGCCGATGATGTTGAGCCCGGCAAGATGCGCCCGGTTCCCCATGGCCATCCCATAAGGGATCAGATCGTTCTCGAGACCCGACATGCCGCCCACGAAGGCATGGGAGCCGACACGGGCGAACTGGATGACCGCGGAGCCGCCGCCGAAGATCACGAAATCGCCGACCGTGACATGGCCCGCCAGCATCACGTTGTTCGACAGGATGCAGTCGTTGCCGACCTTGGTGTCGTGGCCCACGTGGGAGTTCGCCAGGAAGGTGCAGCGGTCACCGATGACCGTGCGCAGCCCGCCGCCTTCGGTGCCGGGATTCATGGTCACGCCTTCGCGGATCATGCAATCGGCGCCGATCTCCAGCGTCGAGGCCTCGCCCTTGTACTTGAGGTCCTGCGGGATGTGGCCGATCGAAGCGAAGGGGAAGATGCGGGTGCGCGGACCGATGGTGGTTCGTCCTGCCACGGCCACATGGCTGATGAGCTGACAGCCCTCCCCCAGTACGACTTCGGGACCCACTGTGCAGAAAGGGCCGATCCTGCTGCCCTGGCCGATCTTTGCCCCATCCTCGACGATGGCGGTCGGATGAATCACGGTCTCGGTCATTCGGTCACCAGCATGGCGCTGACCTCGGCCTCGCAGACGAGGGTGCCGTCGACCTTCGCCTCGCCCTTGTACCACCACATGTTGCGGCGGTTGTTCAGCTTGCGCATGTGAAACTCGACCCGGTCTCCCGGCTCCACGGGCTTGCGGAATTTCACCTTGTCGATCGTCATGAAATATACCTGCTTCGGCTTGGCCTGCTGCGCCATCTTCGCCTTCACGCAGATGGCACCCGCCGTCTGAGCCATCGCCTCGATGAGGAAGACGCCCGGGAAGATCGGCCGGGTGGGAAAATGGCCCGTGAATTGTGGCTCATTGAAGGTGACGTTCTTGATGCCGATGCACGAATTGTCGCCGTCGATCTCGATGATCTTGTCGACCAGCAGGAAGGGATATCTGTGCGGCAGGAGCTCCAGAATCTCCATGATATCAGCGGTTTGAAGCGTGGTGGGCGCTTCGGACATGACGTGAACTCCGAACCTTCGTGGATGTCTTCAACGAACGTTATGAAGACGCATCGTCGTCTTTGGCGGAATCGCCGCCGGATGCAAGCTTTTTCAGGGCGGTGATTTCGCGGAACCATTCCCGCATGGGCCGGGCGGGAATGCCTCCCCAACGGGCGCCGGGCGGCACGTCGCCATTGACGCCGCTGGTCGCCGCGATCTGGGCCCCCATGCCGATCCTCACATGGCCCTTCACGGCCACCTGTCCGCCGATGGCCACGTAATCCTCGACGGTGGTCGAGCCGGCGATGCCGACCTGGGCTACGATCACGCAGTGGCGTCCGATCACCACGTTGTGGGCGATCTGGACGAGGTTGTCGATCTTCGTGCCCTCGCCGATCACGGTGTCCCGGCTCGCCCCGCGATCGACGGTGGAGTTGGCGCCGATCTCCACGTCGTCCTGAATGATCACCCGGCCGACCTGCGGCACCTTCAGATGCCCCTGCGGCCCCATGGCGAAGCCGAAGCCGTCCTGGCCGATGCGCACGCCGGGATGAAGAATGACCCGGTTGCCGATATAGGCATGGGAAACCGTGACGTGAGGAGCCAGGGAACAGTCGCGCCCGATCTTGACGTTAGGTCCGATGACCGTGTGCGCCCCGATCAGGGTGCCGGATCCGATTTCCGCATGAGGTCCGATCACTGCGCCGGGATCGACCCGCACCCCGTGCTCGAGCCGGGCGGAAGGATGAACGAAGGAGCCGGGCGAGATCCCGGTGGCCGCGAAGGAGGATTCCGGGCGCAGGGCGGAGGGGAACAGCAGCCCGAGCACCTGCGCAAAGACCCGATAGGCCTGCGGGGTCACGATGGCGACCGTATGGGACGGGACCTTCGGTGCGTAGCGCGGGGTCACGAGGCAGGCCCCGGCCTTCGTGGCAGCCAGAGCTCCGACATAGGCGGGGTTGTCCATATAGGCGAGGTCGCCCGGACCGGCGCTCTCCAAGGGAGCCACGCCCTGAAGCAAACGCTCCCCGTCGGTGCCGTCGGGGAGCGTCGCATTCGCCATCTCCGCAACCTGACGTAGGGTTAACGTCTGGCTTTGCGGGAAGAAAGAGGATTCTGCCATGAAGCAAACGTGAGGGCGCCAAGCGGCGCCCTCCCCGATTAGAAGCGCGTGCCGCCGGAGAAGCGGAACGCCTGGGTGCGGTCGGCACCAACGCCGTTGATGCCCTCTTCCTTCGACAGGGCAATCGCGTAGTCGAAGCGGATCGGGCCGAGCGGAGAAGCCCAGAGCAGCGAGGCGCCGACAGAGGAGCGGATCTTGTCGCTGTCGAGAACCCGGATCGTGCCGCCGTCGACTCCGGTGAAGACGGTCGGCCCCTCATAGCCGTAGAGCGTGCCGGCGTCGGCGAAGACGGCGCCCTTCAGGCCCAGGTCACGCGGCAGGCCGAAGATCGGGAACTGCACTTCGAGAGACGCGCCGAAGTAGGTGGTGCCGCCGAGGGCGTTGGCGCGGCTGTCGGCCGTCGAGATGTCGCGCGGCCCGATGCCGTTCGGGGCAAAGCCGCGGACCAGGGACGGCCCCATGAAGAAATGGTCGACAATGCGAAGGTCGCCGCCATTCACGCCGTTGTCGCCGAAGCCCATGATGTGGCCGCCCTGGACACGGGCGATACCGACCACGTCCTCGATGATCTCGTGGTAGTAACGGGCATCGCCGGTGACCCGGAAGTAGTGCGAGTCACCGCCCAGGCCGGCAAAGTCCGTCTTCACCTCGGCATAGAAGCCGTTGCGGGGATTACGGGTGCTGTCCAGGGTGTTGTAGTTGAAGGTCAGGCCCGCCAGGGAGGTCAGGGTTTCGCCCTGAGCCTGCTTGATCGCGCGGGAGGCTTCACCGTTCGCCTCACACTCTGCGCGCGTGACAACGCCATCCCTGTTCGCATCCGTAAAACCCGGGATGGGGAACGAGCAGTCGTTGTAGGGACGCTCGGCGTCGTTCGGGATCTCGATCTCCTGCTGGTACAGCGAGTACCGCGCGGTGACCGTGAACTCTTCCGTGAAGGGCAGGCCCAGGCGCAGCGTACCGCCCGTCATGCGGTTCTCGTAACGGGAGTAGCGGGTCTGGTCGCTGAACTTGGAGAAGAGGTCGATACCGGCCGACATGCGGTAGCCGAGGAAGTACGGCTCGGTAAACGAGAAGTCGACGCCGTTGCTGCGCTGGCCGAGCTGGCCCGCGAGGCGGACGAACTGGCCGCGGCCCAGGAAGTTGGTTTCCGTGACCGAGACCTCGCCGATGAAGCCGTCGGCCGTCGAGTAGCCGCCGGAGATCGAGAACGACCCGGTGGACTGATCCTCCACGTCCACGTTCACGACCACACGGTCGGCCGACGAGCCGGGCTCGTTGGAGATGCGGACGCGCTTGAAGTAGCCCAGGTTGTTCAGGCGGCGCTCGGCGCGGTCGATGAGGACCTGGTTGTAGGCGTCGCCCTCGCCGAGCTCGAACTCGCGGCGGATGACGTAGTCGCGGGTCCGGCTGTTGCCGCGCACGTTGATCCGCTCGATGTAGATCCGCGGCGCCTCCTCGACGACATAGGTGAGGCTGACCGTGCGGGTCGAGGGATCGCGGGCGCCGACGGGACGCACCAGGGCGAACGGGTTGCCCTGGCGGGCGACGTTGGCGGTGAGGTTCTGAACCGTCCGCTCGACGGCCTCGGCGTTGTAGACGGAGCCTGCCGACGTCGTGATGCCCCTGCGCACGGCTTCGGCATCGACGCCCGGCAGCCGCGGGTCGACGGCCACATTGCCAATCCGGTACTGCTCACCCTCCTCTACGGCGATCGTGACGACGTAGCCGCCGGCATTGGGGTCGAACTGCACGTCGCTGGAGACGATGCGGAAGTCGGCATAGCCGTTCTTCAGGTAGTAGCGGCGGATGAGTTCCAGATCGTTCGCGAGCCTGTCCGGGTCATAGACGTCGGTGCTCTTCAGGAAGCTCAGAAGGTTCGTCTCGGTCGTCTGCATGACGCCGCGGAGACGGCTGGACGAGACCTGGCTGTTGCCGACGAAGCGAATCTCCTTCACGCCGGTCTTGTCGCCCTCGACCACGGTGTAGACCACGTCGACGGTTCCGTTGGGCAGGTCGACGACCCGCGGGGTCACCTGGGCGAGACCGCGGCCCGAACGCTGATAGATCTCAAGGATCCGCTGGACGTCGGCATCGACGGCCGCCTGATTGTAGGGAGCGCGGGCCCGGGCCTGGAGCTGGTCCTCGATGAGCGCCTTCTCGACCCTCTTGTTCCCTTCGATGACGACCCGGTTGACGATCGGCCCCTGCGTGGCGGAGACCCGGCGATTCCTCGGAGCCGCCTGCTGCGCGAAGGCGCTCTCGGCGGCTGTAAGCCCGGCCATGAGCGCGCTGATCGCGATAACGGCGGTGGAGGCCGGCTTTTTCCGGCGAGGCGTGGTCGTCGACATCATCAACTGGCCCGTTCTTTATTTCTGTCCCTAGCGGGTGAACCCGCGCGGGTTGGAGACGGAAGTCCCCAACCTTATCCGTGTGGACCGCTTGTACAAACTTTCGCCGCTATTGCAAACGGCACATCCACAACGGGTAGCAATTTTTGACCTGCGTGGCGTCCTTGTCACGATCCCCTGGCCATAAAACTGGTGCCAAGGTGAACGAGATCATTCCATGTCGCAAACAGCATCAGCATCGCCACCAGGGCAAAGCCGATTCTGAACCCGATTTCCTGGGCTTTCTCGCTCAGGGGGCGCCCCCGCAGGGCCTCGATGGCATAGAACAGGAGATGCCCGCCATCCAGAAGCGGAATGGGGAAAAGGTTAATGAGTCCAATCGAAACGGACATGAACCCGATCAGGCTGACGAGGCTGTAGACGCCTCCGAGGTCGAAGGCGGTGCCCGAGGCCCGGGCGATTCCAATGGGCCCGGAAAGCTGATCGGCCGATTCCCAGCCCATGACGAGGCGGCGGATGAAGTTGAGGGTGCGCTCGACGAGATTCCACGTCTCCACCACGGCTGCCTTGACCGCCCCCCAGGGCGAGTAGGTCAGCCGCTTGACCGCCGACGGGTCCCTCGAGGCTTCGACGCCCAGGAGGCCGATCCGCTGCTTGCCGAAGGGGCTGGTCCGCTCGACGAAATTCGGCGTCGCCGTGAGGGGAACCACCTGTCCGTTGCGCTCGACGGTAAAGTCCAGGGGCTCGCCGGCGCTGGAGCTGACGATCAGCTGCATGTCGGCGAAGGTCTCGATCCGGCGGCCATCGACCGTCAGGATGAGGTCCTTGGGCTGGAACCCGGCCTTTTCGGCCGCGCTGCCGGGCTGGACGGCCTCGATCCGCGGCTCCAGCACCAGGCGTCCGTTGAAGTAGTTGAAGCCTGCAAAGATGGCGATCGCCAGAATGAAATTGGCGATCGGCCCCGCCGCCACGATGGCTGCCCGCTTGGCCACGCTCTGGTGGGGGAAGCTGATCGAACGCTGCTCCATCGGCATGCGGTCGAGCTGGTCCTGGTCGGGAACGCTGGCGGCGTTCAGGTCGCCGACGAACTTCACGTAGCCGCCGAGGGGAATCGCGCAGATCTTCCAGCGCGTGCCCTTCCTGTCCGTCCAGCCGATCAGCTCCGGCCCGAACCCGATGGAAAAGGCCGTCACTCCCACGCCGCAGAGCCGTCCGACCCAGAAATGGCCGAACTCGTGGATGAAGACCACGACCGTCAGCACCACCAGGAAGGCGATCAGCGTCAGGAACAGGGAGCCGGTCGCCCCGCCGATCATCGTCAGAAATTCCATCGTCGTCCCCTTCGCGCCTGTCAAAGTCGCGTTGTTTCAGTGAAGGCCGCCGCGAGCTGCCTCGCCGCCTGCCGGGTCTCCTCGTCGATCGCCAGGGCCTCCGCCACTGTCGCAGGTGCGGCAAGTCCTCTTCCCGAAAAGCTCGAGCAAACCTGCTCAACCATTTCCGAAATATGGTAAAACCCGACACGGCCCGCCATATAGGCCTCGACGGCGATTTCGTTGGCGGCGTTCAGAATCGTCGGCATCGCCCCTCCCGCCCGGAGCGCGGCCTTGGCCAGCGAGAGGCAGGGAAAACGCTCCTCGTCGGGCCGCTCGAAGCTTAAACGGCCAATCGCGGCAAGATCGAGACGGGGCAGATCCATCTGCAGGCGGCCCTGGTTGCGCAGGGCATTGGCAATCGGCACCTTCATGTCCGGGAGGGCCAGGCCGGCCGTGACGGCGCCGTCGCTCCATTGCACGAGGCCGTGCACGATGGCTTCCGGATGGACCAGGACGTCGAGCCGATCCGCCTCGAGGTCGAAAAGGTGATGCGCCTCGATCAGCTCCAGCCCCTTGTTCATGAGGGTGGCCGAGTCGATGTTGATCTTCGAGCCCATGGACCAGACCGGATGGGCCGAAGCCTCCTTGGCACTGGCCTTTGCGATCTGCTCCCTCGGCGTGGTGCGAAACGGGCCGCCCGTCGCCGTGATGATCGCCTTCTCCACATCGGCGTTCCGCCCGGCGGCGAGGGCCTGGTCCAGGGCATTGTGCTCCGAATCGACCGGCATGATCTCGACTCCGAGGCGGCGGGCATCGGCCATGAAGGCCGCTCCGGCGCAGACGAGGCTTTCCTTGTTGGCCAGGGCGAGCCGACGGCCCGGCTTCAGGGCGGCGTGCGTGGGTGCGAGCCCTGCCGTGCCGCTGATGGCAGCCAGGACCGTGTCGGCGTCCCGCGCAACCGCCTCCAGCACGGCGGAGGACCCGGCCCCATTCCCGATCCCGGTTCCCGAAAGCGCCTCTCTCAAGGCGCCGCCGCTTCGCTCGTCGGCCAGGGCAGCAAAACGGGCGCCGAGGCGCCGGGCCATGGCAGCCAAGGCCGCGGCATCCCGCCCGCCGACCACGGCCTCGACCCGGAACGCCTCGGGCTGGGCGAGAACCACGTCCGCCGTCGAACGGCCGATGGAGCCGGTGGCGCCGAGAATCGTAAGGGTGCGTGTCAATTGGGTCCTACGCGGTGAAATGGAGGGCCAGGAGAACGGCTGCCACGATGAGACAGACGGCCCAGAAGCCGTCCAGGCGGTCCATGACGCCGCCATGGCCGGGAATGAGATGGCTCGAATCCTTGACCTGGCAATGGCGCTTGAGAGCAGATTCCCCAAGGTCTCCGATCTGGCTCGCAATCGAAGCGACGACGGCAAGCGCCGCGAGGGCAGGATAGCCGACGGGCGGATGCGCTCCGAAGCGCCGGCCGATCCACGCCACCAGCAGCCCTCCCAGGGTGGCGGCGACGACACCGCCGATAAAGCCCGACCAGGTCTTCTTCGGGCTGATGGACGGGCAGAGCTTCGGCCCGCCGAAGGCCCGGCCGGTGAAGTAGGCTGCGATGTCCGTGGCCCAGACCACTGCGAACATCCAGAGCAGACCGAGGATCCCAAAGTCGGGATGCTCGCGTACGAGGGGCGGGACGAGAACGATCACAGCCGCATAGGCAAAGCCCAGGCTGGCCCAACGCTTGCCCTCTTCCCCGCGGGCCAGGAGTGCGCCGGCCGCCAGGAAGCCCAGCATGACCGCCGCGGAAAGGCCCAGGCCAGCGTTGGCTATCAGGAGAAGGGTCAGGACGACCAGCCCGGCTGAAAGGAGTGCCTGCACCGGCCGCCGCGGCTCCACACCTGTCATGTCGGTCCATTCGACCATCATCGCGATGCCTGCCGCCAGCCAGAACAGGGCGAAGGCCCACCCTCCCAGATAGGCCGTGAGGAGCGCGAGGGCGATCATCACGAGGGCCGACAGGACGCGGGTCGTGAGTTCCTTCGAAGGGCCCCGCTTGGGGCTGGACGGCAGGGAGGAGCCTTCGTTGGCGACCATGGTCAGCCAGCCCGGGCGCTCAGGCCGCCGAAGCGGCGGTCACGCCTGAAATACTCGTCGATGGCCGCCTTGAACGTCGCCTCGTCGAAATCGGGCCAGTAGCAGGGCAGGAAGACGAACTCGGAATAGGCGGTCTGCCAGGTGAGAAAGTTCGAGACCCGCTGCTCGCCCGAGGTCCGGATGACGAGATCCGGGTCCGGAATTCCGTGGGTGTCGAGGGCTGCCTCGATGGTTTCCATGTCGATCCGGTCGGGATCCAGGCTCCCCTCCTGCACCTTTCGGGCCAGGGCGCGGACGGCGCTGAGGATCTCCTGGCGGCCGCCATAATTGAAGGCGATGACCAGGGTCAGGCCGGTATTGTCGCGGGTGAGCTGCTCGGCCTCCTCCAGGAGCGGGCGGATATCGGAGGCCAGCCCCTCCCGCTCGCCGATGATCCGGACGCGGACGTTGTTGGCGTGGAGCTCGGCCAGATCGTGCCGGACGAAGCGCTTGAGCAGGCCCATGAGGTCGGAGACCTCCTGGGCAGGGCGCCGCCAGTTCTCCGCGGAGAAGCTGTAGACGGTGAGATAGCGGATGCCGAGATCGCCTGCGATGCGCACGGCCCGGCGGATCGCATCGACGCCGCGCCGGTGCCCCTCGAAACGGGGAAGGCCCCTCTGCGCAGCCCAACGGCCGTTGCCATCCATGATGATGGCGACATGGGCCGGGATCCCCTCGCCTGCCTTGCTGCAGGCCGGGTCCGGGGCCGTCCGTTTGGCTTCGCCGCTCATGATGTCCTGTTCCGGTGCACGCCTTTTGGATCAGACGTGCATGATTTCCTTTTCCTTGGCCGACAGGAGGGTGTCGATCTCGGCCACGAACTGGTCGGTCGCCTTCTGCACCTGGTCAGCCTGGCGCTTGCCGTCATCCTCACTGATGGTACCGTCCTTCTCAAGCTTCTTGAGCAGGTCGAGGCCGTCGCGGCGCACATGGCGCACGGCGATCTTCGCCTCCTCCGCATATTTGTGCGCGACCTTCACCATCTCCTTGCGGCGCTGCTCGTTCATCTCCGGGATGCGCAGGCGGATCACCTGCCCCTCGGTCTGCGGGTTGAGGCCGAGATCCGACTCGCGGATCGCCTTCTCCACGGCGGCCACCATGCCCCGGTCCCAGACCTGGACGCTGAGCAGGCGCGGCTCCGGCACGTTGACCGTGGCGACCTGGGTGATCGGCATCAGGGAGCCATAGGCATCGACCTGGATCGGATCGAGCAGGTTCGGGGAGGCACGCCCGGTGCGCAGGCTGGCGAGATCGTTCTTGAAAGCGTTGATGGCGCCCTGCATGCGGCGCTTCACATCGGCGAGATCAAAGGTCGTTGCCATCGGTTCTGTCCCTAACGCGAACTACTTAAACGGGCTTACGCCCCCCAGGGTCCAGCATCAAGGCCCCAGGATCAAGGGGCGACGACCGTGGAGGGAACTTTCCCCTGAAGAAGAGCGGTCACCGAGCTGGGGGCATGGACCGACCCCACGATGATGGACAGCCTGCTCTCCCGCGCGAGGGCGAAGGCGGCCGTGTCCATGACCTTCAGGTCCTTGGCGATGGCCTCGTCGTGGGTGAGGCGCTCGAATCGCACCGCGCTCGGGTCCTTCTTGGGATCGGCCGAGTAGACGCCGTCCACCTGGGTGGCCTTGAGCACGGCATCGCAGCGCAGTTCCGCGGCCCGCAGAACGGCGGCGGTATCGGTGGTGAAGAACGGGTTGCCGGTGCCGCCGGCGAGCACGACGACCTGCCCCTTGTCCAGGTGATGCAGGGCCGGTTGGCGGGCATAGGTCTCGCAGATCGTCGGCATGGAGACCGCCGACATGGTGCGGGCCGGAACGCCGGCAGCATTCAGGGCGGTTTCGATGGCGAGCGAGTTCATGACCGTGCCGAGCATGCCCATGGAATCGGCCGTCGGGCGGTCGATCCAGCCGGCAGCGCTCATGCGTGCGCCGCGGATGATGTTGCCGCCGCCGATGACGACGGCGATCTCGAACCCGGCGCGGGTGGCCTGGGCGAGGTCCTCAGCCAGGGAGGTCAGGGTCTGAGGATCGAGCCAGTACCCGTCGGGAGCCATCAGGGCCTCCCCGGAAAGCTTCACAAGGATGCGCCGGAACGTTGCCATCGTCAGACCTTTCTTTTCGAATCCTCTCATGAAAACGGCGGCTCTTCAGCCGCCGTTTCGAAGGTTCGACTTAGGCCTTGAGCCCGGCCTGGGCGGCGACTTCCGCCGCGAAGTCCGGAGCCTCCTCCTTCTCGATGCCCTCGCCGAGGGCATAGCGGACGAAGGCCTTGAGGGTCACGGGCTTGCCGGCCTTGGACTCGGCTTCCTTGAGCACCTGCGTGACGGTCTTGGACGGATCGTGCACGAAGGGCTGCTCCAGGAGGGTGACCTCCTTGAAGTAGCTCTTGAGGCCGCTCTCGATGATCTTCTGCATGACATGGTCCGGCTTGCCGGCGTTCTTGTCGCGCAGGATCGCGGTCTCGCGCTCGACGGTGGCCTGATCGACGCCGGAAGCATCGAGCGCCACCGGGTTCGTGGCGGCCACGTGCATGGCGATCTGGCGGCCGAGGGCGCCGAGAACGCCCACATCGCCTTCCGATTCCAGCGCCACGAGCACGCCGATCTTGCCGAGGCCTTCGGTCACGGCGTTGTGCACATAGGTCGCGATCACGCCCTTGGAAACTTCAAGCTTCGCGACACGACGCAGGGTCATGTTCTCGCCGATGGTGGCGATGAGCTCCTGCAGCCGGTCCTTCACGGTCGTGGACGAGCCGGGGAAGGTCGCGGCCTCGAGCGACTCGATGGTGCCGTTGCCGTTGAGAGCGATCTTGGCGGCTTCGCGGACGAAGGCCTGGAAGCCGTCGTTGCGGGCCACGAAGTCGGTCTCGGAGTTGACCTCGAGGATCGTGGCGCTGTGACCGGACGATTCGACGGCCACGAGGCCCTCGGCGGCCACGCGGCCGGCCTTCTTGGCGGCCTTCGAGAGGCCCTTCTTGCGGAGCCAGTCGATGGCGGCTTCCATGTCGCCGTTGGTCTCGGCGAGAGCGGCCTTGCAGTCCATCATGCCGGCGCTGGTGGCCTCGCGCAGTTCTTTCACCATCGCAGCGGTAATGTTCGCCATGGCTTTTCCTTTCAAAGGTTCACGCATAGAGGGAGCCCGGCGCTCGAGGAACGCCGGGCTCGGTCATGGTTCGAGCGGCGCTGCTGGGTGCGGCGCCGTGAGGCTTACGCAGCAGCGGCTTCGATCATGGCGCGGGCCTGGTTGATCCAGCCGTCGCGCTCGAGGCGGCCGTTCAGCTTCAGGTCCTTGTCGAGCTGGGCGGCATCGGCCGGCTGCATGGCGGCCAGCTGCCAGTAGTGGAAGATGCCGGCTTCGTTCAGCTTCTTCTCGAGCTGCGGGCCGACGCCATTGAGCTTGGTCAGGTCGTCCGGGGCGCCGCGGGGGGCAGCCAGACGCTCGAACTGCTCGCCCTCGTAGGCGGCGGTGTCGTTCGCCGGGAGTTCCTCGGCCAGCGGGTTCTCGGACGCACCGATGTCGATGCCCATCTCGCCGGCGCCGCGGGAGATGCCGTCGAGGGCGGCGCGGGCAACCAGGTCGCAGTAGAGCGAGATCGCGCGGCCGGCGTCGTCATTGGCCGGAACCGGGAAGGTGATGCCGTCCGGATCGCAGTTCGTGTCGACGATGGCGGCCACCGGGATGCCGAGGCGCTTGGCCTCCTGGATCGCCAGCTGCTCCTTGTTGGTGTCGATGACGAAGATCAGGTCCGGGGTGCCGCCCATGTCCTTGATGCCGCCGAGAGCGCGCTCGAGCTTCTCCTTCTCGCGGGCGAGCATGAGGCGCTCCTTCTTCGTGAGGCCCTGGCCGCCGCCGGCGAGGATCTCGTCCACCTTGCGCAGGCGGGCGATCGAGCCGGAGATCGTCTTCCAGTTGGTCAGCATGCCGCCGAGCCAGCGTGAGTTCACGTAGTACTGGGCCGAACGCTTGGCCGCATCGGCGACCGCATCGGCAGCCTGGCGCTTCGTGCCGACGAAGAGCACGCGGCCGCCCTTGGCCACGGTGTCGCTGACGGCCTGAAGGGCGCGGTGCAGCATCGGAACCGTCTGGGCCAGGTCGATGATGTGGATGTTGTTGCGGGTGCCGAAGATGAACTGACCCATCTTCGGGTTCCAACGGTGGGCCTGGTGGCCAAAGTGAGCGCCAGCTTCCAGCAGCTGACGCATCGAGAAATCGGGAAGCGCCATAATCTTTTCTCCGGTTAAGCCTCCGCGGAACAGTGGACCGGACTTCCGGCCACCGGGGTATCCTCATGGGCTCATGAGGGGATTCCGCGTGTGGGATGCGGGCGCATATAGGGGGAAACGGGGGGAAACGCAAGCGGGACATTCTCCTGTCAGGAGCATGGCGGTGTAACCCCTTCCCTCATCCTCTTCTCTTGGGCGCGAGGGCGCCTTCGGTGAATGGATGAGAAAAGCCAGCGCCTTCGGGCCCGCAGCGTGAGCTGCGAGCCGTCGGGTTTGCTCGAGGGTGGCGCTTGGGGCAGCCCGGCTCGATGGGTGGTGGTGTGGATGGAAGAGCTGGACGGCCTCTTCGCGCACGGTTCTTTTCAGGCGGACCTGGAACAAGCCAGGGTCGGCCTCCCGCGACCACAGGAGTGCGAGCCCTGCGGCGGGACCGTGCCTGCTCCCACACTGCGACGCCTCGCGAGCGCGCCCCTCGACAGGAGCAGATCTACACATCGATATAGCAGAGCTTGCAGCACCTGTCAAGAACAAAATGAGAACGTTGCTCCTGTTCCAGACTTCGCTCTCCGGCGGGAGGGGTCCCTCGCCGCCTCAGTTCATCTGCACCTCGACCACTCCCGGCACGGCCCGGAGGGCACCGGCGATCTGGGGGGTGGCCATGTACTTGCCGGGAAGCTTGACCTCCACCTCCCGGTCGCCTTCGTCGAGAATCAGGACCAGGGAGACCTCGCCCTCGCCGCGGGCCCTGAGCCGCTCCTGGACGCTCGGGATGGGCCGCTCGTCCCGCAGGAAGATCCGCATGCCCTTCTGGTGCTTGGCGAGGGCCTCCTCCAGCGGTTCGGCGAGCCCGATGCGCGCCCTCACCTCCTCGCCCTCGATTCCGGCCTGGAGCATGAGGACGACGGCGGAGCCGGGCTCCAGCACCTCGCGGAAGCGCATGAGGCCCTCCGAGAAGATGATGGCCTCGTACTGCCCGGTCTGATCCGAGAGGGTGAGAATCCCCATCTTGTTGCCGGTCTTGGTCCGGCGCTCCTGACGGTCGAGCACGGTCGCGGCGACGCGCCCCACGGAGTTGCCGGCCTTCACCGAGCGGCAGAACTCCGCCCAGGTCTGCACCCGCAGCTTCTTGAGCAGGTCCCCGTATTCATCCAGCGGATGGCCCGAGAGAAAGAAGCCGACCGCATCGTATTCCCTCTGCAGCCTCTCGGCGGCCGGCCAGGGATCGTAGGGGCCGATGCGCAGCTGCACATCCGCCGAGGCGACGCCCCCGAACATGTCCATCATGCCGCCATTGGCGGCCTCATGCGACTGCTGGGCGAGGCTCATCATGGCGTCGACGGAGGCGCAGGCCTTGGCCCGGTCGGGCTCCAGCTCGTCGAAGGCGCCGGCGGCGATCAGGTTCTCCAGCGTTCGCTTGTTGAGCATGCGCGGATTGATGCGCCGGGCGAAGTCGGCGAGATCCTTGAACGGCTTGTCGCCGCGTGCCTCGACCACGCTTTCGATGGCCTGGCGGCCCACGCCCTTGACGGCCGCGAGCGCGTAAAGGATCTGCCCCTTGCCCTCGGCGTCGTACTGCACGTCGAACACCACGCCGGAGCGGTTGATGGAGGGCGGGATGACCTTGAAGCCGAGGCGCTGCGCCTCGCGCCGGAATTCGGCCAGCTTGTCGGTGTTGTCGAGGTCCAGCGTCATCGACGCGGCCAGGAACTCGACCGGGAAGTTGGCCTTGAGATAAGCCGTCTGGAAGGCCACCAGCGCATAGGCCGCGGCGTGGCTCTTGTTGAAGCCGTAATCGGCGAACTTCGCCAAGAGGTCGAAGATCTCGTTCGCCTTCGCCTTGTCGAGCCCGCCCTTCTCCGCGCCGGCCACGAAGCGCTCGCGCTGAGCGTCCATCTCGGCCTTGATCTTCTTGCCCATGGCGCGGCGCAGAAGGTCGGCGTCTCCCAGCGAGTAGCCGGAGAGGACCTTTGCCACCTCCATCACCTGCTCCTGGTAGACGATGATGCCGAAGGTCTCGCGCAGGATCGGCTCGAGCTTCTCGTGAGGATACCAGCTCCTCTTGTTGTGCTCGTCCCGTCCGAGCTTGCGGGCGCAATAGACGGGGATGTTCGCCATCGGGCCCGGTCGATAGAGAGCCACAAGCGCGATGATGTCCTCGAAGCGGTCGGCTTCCATCTCGACCAGCGCCTTGCGCATGCCCGCCGATTCCACCTGGAACACGCCGACCGTCTCGCCGCGCTGGAGCATCTCGTAGGTCTTGCGGTCGTCGAGCGGCAGGGCCGAGAGATCGACCTCGATCCCCTTGCGGCGGATGAGGTCCACCGCCGTGCGCAGCACGGTGAGCGTCTTCAACCCTAAGAAGTCGAACTTCACGAGGCCCGCCTGCTCGACCCATTTCATGTTGAACTGGGTCACGCGCATGCCGGTCTTCGGGTCTCGGTAGAGGGGCACCAGTTCCTGCAGGGGACGGTCGCCGATCACCACGCCGGCCGCATGGGTCGAGGCGTGACGGTGCAGGCCTTCGAGCTTCTGCGCGATGTCGAGCATGCGCTTGACGACGGGCTCCTCCTCGATGGCCGCCTGCAGCTTCGGCTCGCCCTCGATGGCCTGCGCGAGCGTCACCGGGTTGGCGGGGTTCTGCGGCACGAGCTTGGTGAGCTTGTCCACCTGACCGTAGGGCATTTCGAGCACCCGGCCCACGTCGCGCATCACGCCGCGGGCGAGCAGGGTGCCGAAGGTGATGATCTGCGCGACCTGCTCCTCGCCGTAGCGCTGCTGCACGTATTCGATGACCCGCTCGCGCCCCTCGACGCAGAAGTCGATGTCGAAGTCCGGCATCGACACGCGTTCCGGGTTGAGGAAGCGCTCGAAGAGCAGGCTGAACCGCAGGGGATCGAGATCGGTGATGGTGAGCGCATAGGCCACGAGCGAGCCTGCACCCGAGCCGCGCCCCGGCCCGACCGGGATGTTGTGGTCCTTCGCCCATTTGATGAAGTCGGCCACGATCAGGAAGTAGCCGGGGAACTTCATGTTCCGGATGATGCCGACTTCGAAGGCCAGGCGGTCGCGGTAATCCTGCTCCGTGAGGCCGGGCGCGGGTCCGTGCGCGGCAAGGCGCTTGGCCAGCCCCTCCTCCGCCTGGCGCTGCAGCTCCTCGCCTTCGTCGAGGGCGGCGGCATCCGGGCCCGTGCCGAAGTTCGGCAGAATGGGCTTGCGGGTCCGCACGCGCGTGGAGCAGCGCATGGCGATCTCGACGCTGGCCTGCAACGCGTCCGGCAGGTCCGCGAACAGCTCCATCATCTGCTGGCGGGTCTTGAAATGATGCTCGGGCGAGAGGCGGCGCCGGTTGGGATTGGAGACGATCTGCCCCTCGGCGATCGCAAGCAGCGCATCATGCGCCTCGTAGTCCTTCGCCGAGGAGAAGAAGGGCTCGTTCGCGGCCACGATGGGCAGGCCGTTGCGGTCGGCAAGCGCCAGCAGCTCGTTCTCGATCAGGCGCTCGTCCTCCAGCCCGTGGCGCTGGATTTCCACATAGAGCTGATGGCCGAAGGCGCTTTTGAGGATGTCGAGCCGGGCCTGGGCGAGATCCTGCCGCCCGCCGTCGCGCAGGGCGCTGTCGAGGGGGCCCGTGAAGCCGCCGGTCAGCGCGATGAGCCCTTCGCTGTGAGAGGACAGCACGGGAGCGGCGACCCGCGGGTTCTCGCCGAGCGGCACGCCGAAATAGGCGTGGCTCACGAGGCGCATGAGGTTGCGGTAGCCCTCCTCCGTCTGGGCGAGCAGCACGATGTTGGCGGGCTGGGGCACCACGCGGGCCACCGGGTCCGCCTCCTCGAAGCAGACGGAGAGCTGGACCCCGGCAATGGGCTGGATGCCGGAGCCCGCCATCTTCTCGGAGAATTCGAGGGCGCCGAAGAGATTGTTGGTGTCGGTGAGCGCGAGCGCCGGCTGCTTGTCGGCAGCGGCGAGCTTGGCGAGCTGCGGGATCTTCAGGGCACCCTCGAGCAGCGAATACGAGGAATGCACGTGCAGATGGACGAAGCCGACGTCGTGAAGAATGCGCGCCATGAAACTCTACTCACTCAATGGCACGCATAGTGGCACGATTCTTATCCAAGAAAGCCTAACCCGGAGCGCCGAGGAACAAGTTTCTGTGAATCGGCGTGGGTTGTTGTGGATTCCCGGTATCAAGCGATGGGAGAAAGAACCAGAGCCCATATCGCCACGGCCGAGCCGAATGTGGCGAGCGAAGCGATTTCGGCAGTGGTTTCGAGGATGAAGCGAAGCATGGTCTGATCTCCGTGTTCCCAATATGTTCATTCTTGTTCATCGAATGTTCTGTGTAAAGAATGTGCAGAGGCTGCATTCGGGACGGAGTCAACAGAGTCTTAACGAGATTGGAAACGCGAACAGCCGGCCTTTGGCCGGCTGTTTGCATGGAGTGTAGCGCTTGCCTTGGTTCGGCGGTGCGCTGCTGCTCAGAGTGTGAAGAGCTGGAAGTGATTGGCGGTAAGCTGGGTGCCGGGGGTCACCTTGGCAAACAGCACCTGAGCAATGGAGCCGGAGCCGTCCGCATCGTAGTAGAGCGCCCCCGTGCTCTGATCGTACACGATCTTCTGCGCCGTCGTCGTGGCCCGCGGGCCTGCCACAAAGGAGCTGCTCTTCAGCGTGGTGTTGAGCACATAGCCCTCCTCCGCCACCACCGCCGCAAAGGCCGAGAACACGTTGGTGCACAGCACGATCCTGTCCTCCGCCGCGCTGAAGTCGACCAGCGTGTCCGCGCTGCCGTGCAGCTCCGCCCAGGGTGCCGTGTCGAACCGGAACACGTCCCGCCCGGCCCCGCCCGCAAGCCAGTCCAGCCCGTCGCCGCCCGACAGCGTGTCGGCTCCCTCGCCCCCGTGCAGGTAGTCGTTGCCGCCCTCGCCCAGAAGCTCGTCGTTGCCGCCGTAATCCCACAGGGTGTTGGCCCCGTCGTTGCCCTGCAGCACGTCGGCGTGCCACGAGCCCTGCAGCCCCTCGATCGACACATACGCGTCGCCCGCCGCATCGCCCGTGTTCAGGTGCGGGCTCTTCAGGCTCGCCCGCACCCCGCTCGCGCTGCTCCAGTACACCGCAAAGTCGATGCCCTCGCCCCCGTCCAGGTGATCGCCCCCGCCCCGGCCCTCGAGCACGTCGTCGCCCGATCCGGCATAGAACCCGTCCCAGCCGGCTGTGCCGTAAAGCTCGTCCCCGAAGGCCGAGCCCTTCACCCCCTCGATGGAGACATAGGTGTCGCCCGCTGCCTCGCCCGCATTGCGGGCCATGTTCATGCGGTCCACCACCACCCGGCCTGCGGCCTCGGAGTAGTCGGCCACATCGAAGCCCTCGCCGCCGTCGAGAAGATCGCCGTGCGTGCCGCCCAAGAGGTAGTCGTCGCCGGCGCCGCCTTTGAGCACGTCGGTGTTGCCGCGCCCCTTCAGGATGTCGTTGCCGGCATCGCCGAAGAAGGTGTCGACGCTGGCGTTGCTGCCCTCGAGGGTGTCGGCATGGGTCGAGCCGTCGATCCCCTCGATGGAGATGTACACGTCGCTGGCCGCTTCACCGGTGTTGCGCGAGAGGTTCTCCAGGTCCACCCGCACGCCTGACGCCGCGCTCCAGTAGCTCGCCGTGTCGATGCCGGCGCCGCCGTTGAGGGTGTCGGCGCCCCGCCCGCCCTCGAGCGTGTCGTCGCCGGACCCGCCCAAGAGATCGTCGTCGCCGCCGGCGCCCTTGAGCCGGTCGCGGCCATCGTCGCCCCAGAAGGTGTTGGCCGCATCGTCGCCCTCCAGGATGTCGTCGAAGCGCGAGCCGTCGACCACCTCCACATCGATCAGCTTGTCGCCGCCGGCCTCGCCGCGGTTGAGGCTCTGGTTCCACAGGTAGACCTGCACGGCCGTGAGGCTGTGGTAGTAGCTCACCGTGTCGCGGCCGGCACCGCCGTCGAGGGTGTCGGCGCTGATGCCGCTGAACATCCGGTCGTCGCCGTCGTCGCCATAGAGAGCATCGCCGCCGCCGTCGCCGTCGAGCACGTCGTTGCCGGCCCCGCCCTCCAGGCGGTTGCCCAGGTTGTCGCCGGTGAGCACGTCGGCATGCTCGGAGCCGACCAGGCCCTCGACGGACAGGAACGTGTCGCCGGCGGCCTCGCCGGTGTGCTGCACCACATTGGACAGGGTGACCGTGACGCCGGCGGCAGAAGGCGCGTAGCTGGCGATGTCGAAGCCGGCGCCGCCCTCCAGCCGGTCGGCGCCGGCGCCGCCCACGAGAATGTCCAGGCCCGCGCCCCCCTTCAGGGTGTCGGCGCCGGCCCCGCCGTCGAGCACGTCCGTGTCGTAGGGATCGTCAGCCCCGGTGAGCACGTCGTCGCCGCCCAGCCCGCTCAGCATCTCCGCGCCGGAAAGATCGTCGTTGCCCTCCGTCCCCTCCTTGAAGGTGAGGTACATAGTTCTAGTACCGGTTTCAATGACCCTGATGCGGCCGTCCTTGATCGCATCGATCAGCTCCGCTCGCTCCCTCTCGATCCGAAGAAGATCCTGGGTCATGAGATGGTTCGTATACTCGGCCGGAACGCCGAAAAAACGCAAACTAAGGTCCCCCTCGGGGCCATTGTAAATTCCTTGCCTCTGCACCTCTGTAACGGAGCCATCGGACCAAGTAATTCTGGTATTCGTCCTTACCACTCCGCCGCCCATATACTCGGCCGAAATGGACGAGGAGACCAATGCAGGTACTGCAATACGTCCGATGTAATCAGCAGACTTTATGCCTTCCCCTCCCTCACCGAGGCTCGATGCTGGAGTTGTCGTTCTGATCGTGCGTCCATCCCAAGTTTCGACGACTGTTACGATATTGCCACCTTGCCTGTAGATGTTCTTATCTTTGACGTCTTCGGGACGGACGCTAGCCCCACCATTCGGAATCACCGCTACACTCACTCCGCTAGCTCCGCCTGTCCCTCTGCCAGCTTGCGCCCCCCAGTACACGCCGCTCGGCCCGGCTTTGCCACCGTGCTGCGCCATGAATTGCAGATATGCGAGCTCAAGTCGGCTTAGCATCGTGTGCCTCCCTTACAGACATTCTACGGGTTCTAGTCTAATCCCATCTACGGTCGGTCACAGATGCTACAAAACAAAAGCGGCAGGAACTCTCGATTTATATAGGATGATTGTTATGTTTTAACTTTGTTGAACACTGCGGATACTATAGATCGTATATCCCGCTACGTAATATATATTGAAGATTGCAGTTGCGAGCACAGCACGATTGGAATGGCCGCTCAATCGACCTGCAGACATGTGCTCAACACTGAACAACGCGCTTGGCAGCCGCGCCACCGCGGGTAGGCAATTGGGAATGACGAAAGCGCCTAAGGCAGCTGCACCACCAACCCATCCCGTATCGTCACCCGCCGATCCATGCGCGCCGCGAGGTCCATGTTGTGCGTCGCAATGAGGGCTGCGAGCTTGGAGGCGTGCACGATGGCGACGAGCGTCTGGAAGACGCGGTCGGCGGTGTGCGGGTCGAGGTTGCCGGTGGGTTCGTCGGCCAGGAGCAGGCGCGGCGCGTTGGCCACCGCGCGGGCGATGGCGACGCGCTGCTGCTCGCCGCCGGAGAGTTCGCCGGGGCGGTGGTCGAGGCGCTTGCCGAGGCCCAGGAAGGTCAGGAGCTGCCGCGCCCGCTCCTGCGCTTCCGACTTTGAAAGGCCGCGGATGAGCTGCGGGATCACCACGTTCTCAAGCGCCGAGAATTCCGGCAGGAGGTGGTGGAACTGGTAGACGAAGCCGAGCTCCTCACGCCGGATGCGCGTGCGCTCCTGATCGTTCATGGCGGCGGTCGGCTTGGAGCCGACGAAAACCTCGCCGCCATCGGGCTTTTCCAGCAGGCCTGCCACATGAAGCAGAGTCGACTTGCCCGTGCCTGAAGGGGCGACGAGCGCGACGATCTCGCCCGGCCAGATCGCCAGATCGGCGCCGCGCAGCACTTCGAGAAAGCTGTCCCCTTGCGGGTAGCGGCGCTCGACTTTCGACAGGTGCAGGGCGGGCTGGGACTGGGCTTGCGGCATACTCAACCGTAACGCAACGCCTCCACGGGATCGAGCTTCGCAGCCCGCCAGGAGGGATAGAGAGTGGCAAGCAGCGAGAGCACCATCGCCATGATGAGAATGCTCGCGACCTCCGTCGGATTCACATCGGCCGGCAGGCGGCTCAGGAAGTAGAGCTCGGCCGGGAAGAGATTGGTGCTCGTGAGCCGGGAGATCACGTCCCGGATGGTCTCGACATTGAGGGCGAGCAGCAGCCCGAGGCCGAAGCCCGCCAGCGTCCCGACAATGCCGATGGAGGCGCCGGTGATGAGGAACACGCGCATGATGGCGCCCCGCGTCGCCCCCATGGTGCGCAGGATCGCGATGTCCTCCGACTTGTCCTTCACCAGCATGATGAGCCCGGAGATGATGTTGAGCGCCGCCACCAGCACGATGAGGGTGAGGATGAGGAACATCACGTTCCGCTCCACCTCGAGCGCCCCGAAGAAGGTGCGGTTGCGCTGGCGCCAGTCGGTCATCAGGATCGGGCGGCCCGCCGCCTCCTCGATGGCGGCTCGAGCCTCGTCCACCCGGTCGGCATTGTCGAGATAGACCTCGATCAGCTGCACGTCGCCCTGGCGGTTGAAATAGTTCTGCGCTTCGGTGAGCGGCATGAACACGAAGGTGGAGTCGAATTCCGACATGCCGATCTCGAAGATCGCCTTCACCGGGTAGCCCTTCACGCGCGGCGCGGTGCCGAAGGGCGTCGAGGCGCCGCGCGGGGTGATCAGCGTGAAGGTGTCGCCGGCCTGAATCGAGAGCGCATCCGCGAGGCGGCGGCCGATGGCGACGCCCTCGCCTTCGTCGAAGTCTTCGAGGGTCCCCTGGCGGATATTGCCGGAGATGTGCTCGATCTTCCGCAGGTCCTCCGGGCGGATGCCGCGCACGAGAACGCCGCTGCCGTTGTATTGCGAGGAGCCGAAGGCTTGGCCCTCCACCAGAGGAATGGCGCGCCGGATGCCGGGCACGGCGGCGATGCGGGCTGCGACCTCCGGATAATCCGTAAGGGGGCTTTCCAGCGGCGCCACGAAGATGTGCCCGTTGATGCCGACGATCTTGTCGAGCAGTTCCTTGCGAAAGCCGTTCATGACCGAGAGCACCACGATCAGGGTGGCGACGCCGAGCATGATGCCCAGGAACGAGAAGCCTGCGATGACCGACACGAAGCCTTCCCGCCGCCTCGTGCGCAGGTAGCGCCCGGCGAGCATCCACTCGAAGAGCGAGAAGGGCCTCGTGCCCGATCGTGACAGCCTGGCTTCCGGTGCTTTGGCCATGGGCGCTTATTTGTGGCCGCTCAGCCGGGCGGCCACGTCCTCGAGCGAAAGCATCTCCCGCTCCCCGGTGGCGCGGCGCTTGAGCTCGACCTTGCCTTCGGCGAGGCCCTTCGGGCCGATCAGAACCTGCCACGGCACGCCGATGAGGTCGGCGGTGGCGAACTTGGCTCCGGGACGCTCGTCCCGGTCGTCGTAGAGTACGTCGCGTCCGGCGGCGGAAAGCTCCTGATACAGTTTCTGACAGGCGGCGTCGGTGCCGGCATCGCCTGCCTTCAGGTTCAGGATCGCCACGTCGAACGGGGCCACGGCCTCGGGCCAGATGATGCCGTTCTCGTCATGGCTCGCCTCGATGATGGCGGCGATCAGGCGGCTCGGGCCGATGCCGTAGGAGCCCATGTGAACCGGCCTCTCCTGCCCGTCCGGCCCCATGACCCTGGCCCCCATGGGCTCGGAATACTTGGTGCCGAAATAGAAGATATGACCCACCTCGATGCCCCGGGCGGACATCTTCTTGTCGGCGGGCACGGCCTCGTATGCCGCAGCGTCATGCATCTCCGAGGTTGCGGCGTAGAGGGAGGTCCACCTGTCGACCGTGCTCTGGAGGGCGGGAATGTCGTCGAAATCCGTGTCGGCCGGCGGAATGTCGAAATCCAGGTAATCCGCGTGGCAGAACACCTCGCTCTCGCCCGTAGAGGCCAGGATGATAAATTCGTGGCTCAAGTTTCCGCCGATGGGGCCGGTATCGGCCCGCATGGGGATCGCCTTCAGCCCCATGCGGGCGAAGGTGCGCAGATAGGCCACGAACATCTTGTTGTAGGAATGGACGGCACCGGCCTGGTCCAGGTCGAAGGAATAGGCATCCTTCATCAGGAACTCGCGCGAACGCATGACGCCGAAGCGCGGGCGCACCTCGTCGCGGAACTTCCATTGGATGTGATAAAGGTTCAGCGGCAGGTCCTTGTAGGAGCGCACGTAGCCCCGGAAGATCTCCGTGATCATCTCCTCGTTGGTGGGGCCGAACAGCATCTCGCGCTCGTGGCGATCCTGGATCCGCAGCATCTCCTTGCCGTAGGCGTCATAGCGGCCGGATTCGCGCCAGAGGTCGGCGGACTGGATCGTCGGCATCAGGAGTTCGATGGCGCCCGACCGGTTCTGCTCCTCGCGCACGATGGCATTGACCTTGTTCAGGACCCGGAGGCCCAGGGGCAGCCAGGCATAGATGCCTGCAGCTTCCTGGCGGATCATGCCGGCGCGCAGCATCAGGCGATGGGAGACGATCTCCGCCTCTTTCGGCGTCTCGCGGAGGATGGGAAGGAAATAGCGGCTCAAACGCATGGGACGCCTTCAGGATCTCGTTCGGAACAGGATTGGGGTAACGACTCGTTCCCTGCACACAACACAGGCCCCAGGCAAAAGACAAGCTGTCATCGTGTCCGCATGGCTACGCCACGGTGAATTAGACGAAAGATGGAGAGGGCAAGTGCCGAAAAAAGCGTCAGGGCCTGCCCAAGAAAGGTGACACCCTAGTGGAACCTCACTATAACGAACTGGTAACGTGTTCGACCTTCAAAGGTCAGCCGCTACGGTCCGAGTTTCGGGAGGAACAAGGTCCCCAAGCGCCAAGCAGGCGCCGGCCCTAGAAAGCCAGGGACAAAAATTGCCAAAAGGCAGTTCAGGCAAGGCGAAAGCCTTGCTTTTTTCTTGTGCGCTCCCGCTCTCCAGGCCCCTCAGAGCCCTGCCAGAGGGAACACGGCCGCCGCGATCAGAAGCACGACCGAAGCCACGAGGGTGGTCCATATCGCCTTTTCGCGCAGGGCCGGGAGCGTGGGTGCGCCCGGTTCGCTGCCCTGCACCACCTCCCCCGCCTCGGCCTGGCTGCGGACCCCGAAGGGCAGGACCGCGAAGAGCAGGATCCACCAGATCACGAAATAAAGGGCCAGGCCGCCGCTCACCCGCAACCCGAACCAGCCGACCGCGGCGGCAATGGCGATCATGGACACCGCCACAACGGCAGCCAGGGTTGACCACAGCGATCCGGCAACAGCTTTTACAAGGCTTATCAACAGCTTGTCCTCAGGCTTGCTCGAGTTCGATGAGGGTCCCGTTGAAATCCTTTGGATGCAGGAAAAGCACGGGTTTCCCATGAGCGCCGATCTTCGGCTCCCCCGAGCCGAGCACCCTGGCCCCGGACTTCACAAGCCGGTCGCGCGCGGCTTCGATATCGTCAACCTCGTAGCAGATGTGATGCATGCCGCCATCAGGGTTCTTCTCCAGGAAACGGGCAATCGGCGAATCCTCGCCCAGGGGCTCCAGGAGTTCGATCTTGGTGTTGGGCAGGGTGATGAACACCACGCTGACGCCATGCTCCGCGAGCGGCTCGGGAGCCGATACCTGAGCCCCGAGGGTGCTGCGGTAGACCTCCGAAGCCGCTGCGATATCGCGCACGGCGATGGCAACATGGTTGAGGCGTCCGATCATCCCTATTCCCTCTGCGCTTCCCTTTGGAGCGGTCGGCGATTCCATCGAATCGCCCACCGCCTTGTAAGTCTTTGGTTTGTCGCCATTTCGGACGGAAAACCGGTTCCCACTTTTCCTGAAATGGCTTTAGGCCTCGATCACGAGGACATGGCAAGCCGGCTTCTTGCCCCATTCCTGGTTGACGGCGGCCCGCACCGCCCGGTGGACGGCGTTCTCGACGGCCTCCGAGTCCCGGCGCTTGGCCTTGGGCAAGCCGTCGAGCAGGTCTGCCACCGTATCGGCAATGATGTCGGCCATCTCCCGTCCCTGCCGGTTCTTGTCAGGCAAGCCCATGGCATCGATGACGGGATCGCCCACGAGCTCGCCCCGATCGTCGATGGCGATGGCGACGGTGACGATGCCGGCGAAGGCGAGCTTGCGGCGCTCCGGCAAGGCGCGCTCACCCGCCCCGATCACGATGTTGCCGTCCTTGTAGAGGCGGCCGGCCGGGATGTTGTCGATGATCTCGGCGGGGCCGGGGGCCAGGCGCACGAGCGTCCCGTTCTTCGCCTGGACAACTTCCTTCACGCCCTGCTGGCGGGCGAACTTCGCATGCTCGCTCAGGTGCAGCGGTTCGCCATGGGCGGGAATCGCGATCCGGGGCCGTGTCCACTGATACATCTGCGCCAGCTCCCCCCGGCGGGGATGGCCCGACACATGGACAAGCTCGGTCCGATCGGTGATGACCTCGATGCCGCGCTCGATCAGGCCATTGATGATGGCGCCGACCGCCTTCTCGTTGCCGGGGATGGCGCGGGACGAGAAGATCACCCTGTCCCCCGCGGAGAGCGCGATATCGGGATGCTCATCCTGAGCGATGCGCGCGAGCGCGGCGCGGGGTTCGCCCTGGGAGCCGGTGAGGATCGCGACGACCTTGTCGCGGGGCATGTAGCCGAAATTCTCCGTGGATCTGAATTCGGGCAGATCATCGAGATAGCCGCATTCCTTTGCGACCTCCACGACACGGTCCATGGCCCGGCCGACCACGACGACTTCGCGCCCGCATTCCCGCGCAGCCTCGGCCACGGAACGGATGCGGGCAACGTTGGATGCGAAGGTTGTCACCGCCACCCGGTGGGGTGCATCCTCGATCAGCTTGGCGAGGTTCCTGGATACGTCGGCCTCGCTGGGGCTCGTTCCCTCGCGGACCACGTTGGTGGAATCGCAGACGAGGGCGAGAACGCCCTCGTCTCCCAGGGCCCGGAAGGTCTCCTCCGATGTCAGGCTGCCGAGATAAGGCGTGCTGTCGAGCTTCCAGTCGCCGGTATGCACCACAAGCCCATGCGGCGTCCGGATGGCGAGAGCATTCGACTCAGGGATCGAGTGGGCCACCGGCACATACTCGATCTCGAAGGGGCCGAGCTTCAGGCGTTGGCCCGGCACAATTTCGTTGAGGTCGACCTTCGGCGCATTGGGCTCAGACAGGCGGCGTGTCTCCAAGAGACCGATGGCGAATTTCGTGGCGTAGACGGGCGCGCGCAGGCGGGGCCACATCTCGACAAGGGCGCCGATGTGATCCTCATGGGCATGGGTGATGAAGATGCCGAGGAGGTTGTGGCGCTCCTCCTCGATGAAGCGCAGATCCGGATAGACGAGATCGATGCCAGGCAGGTTCTCCTCGCTGCCGAAACCCATGCCGCAATCGACCAGAATCCACTGCCGATCCTCCTCCGGCCCGAAGCCGTAAAGGGCAGCGTTCATCCCGATTTCGCCGAGTCCTCCGAGAGGGAGAAAGACCAGTTCGTCCTGCTGGGAAGCCATTAATGTTGAAACCTTTTCGTGCCAGCGTCAGGCTTGGCTATATCGTGCAGCAAATTGGGAAAATAAAGGTCGCCTGCGTCGATCAGTTCCATTCCGCCGGCGCTTTTCAGCTGCAGGCGGCCGAAGCGGTCGAGCCCTTCGAAGGTGCCTCGCTTCTCGCCGGAGGGAAGCCGGATCGTGACCTCCTGGCCCAAACCTGCCGCGCGCTCGAGCCAGAGCCGGCGGATCGCGCCGAACGGGTCGGAGGCACTCATCCGCGCGGATGTCCTCCATGCGGAGAATGTGCGGGCGAAAGCCGAGGAGAGCGCGCGAAACACCTCCTCCCGCGCCAGGTTCGGCCCGGACGCCTGGAGCGTGGTTGCAGGATACGGCGTGCCCGTCGGTGCGAAGGCGACATTGACGCCGAAGCCGATGACGATGGCGAGGGCTCCGCCTTGCTGGAGCCTGTGTCCTTCCAGAAGGAGCCCGGAGACCTTGGCGCCGTCGAGCAGCAGATCGTTGGGCCATTTCAGGGCAAGGCGCGGCGCCCCCACGCCCGTCACCGTCTCGATGGCCTCGTGCAGGGCAAGGCCGGCCACGAAGCCGAGCTGCGGTGCAGCGGCAACGTCGCAGGGATCGATCAGGAGCAGGCTCGCATAGAGATTGCCCGGCGGCGACGACCATTGCCGGCCGTGCCGCCCCCTCCCCGCCAGCTGCTCGGCGGCGACGATCCAGAGCTGCCCCGGATCGCCGGACCTGGCGGCCTCGAGCGCGTCGTCGTTCGTCGAGTTCGTTGCCTGAAGCGAGACGAGCCTGTATCCGGCCTGCTCGGTGTCGGGCGACAGCTGCACGATCAGAACAACGAGCGCGCGGCGGCCCCTGCCGCGGCCACCAATGGCGCCGGAACGATGCCGAACAGAACCACGAAGACGCTGCAGAGGCCGAGGACCAGCCTCACGCCCGCGGGCTGCGCATCGTAGCGCTCGGCCGGCTCGTCGAAGTACATCACCTTCACGATGCGCAAGTAGTAGTAGGCGCCGATGACGCTCGTCACCACGCCGATGATGGCAAGCGCCACAAGATCGGCTTCGATGGCGGCGTTGAAGACCGCGAACTTGGCGAAGAACCCGGCCAGCGGCGGAATGCCGGCGAGCGAGAACATCATCATGCCGAGGCAGAAGGCGATGACCGGGTGCGTGCGCGCCAGGCCGGAGAGGTCCTCCACGTTCTCGAACATCACGTTGCCGCGGCGCAGGCTGAGGATGCAGGCGAAGGTGCCGAGGGTCATGGCCAGGTAGATCGCCATGTAGACGGCAACGCCCTGGATGCCCTGCTGCGTGCCGGCGGCAAGCCCGATGAGCGCGTAGCCCACGTTGCCGATGGAGGAATAGGCCATCAGGCGCTTGATGTTGCGCTGGCCGATCGCCGCGAAGGAGCCGAGCGCCATGGAGGCGATGGAGATGAAGACGACGATCTGCTGCCACTGGACCAGGATGCCCGGGAAGGCATCGATGAAGACGCGGGTGGCCATGGCCATGCCGGCCATCTTGGGCGCCGCGGCGAAGAAGGCCGTCACCGGGGTCGGCGAGCCCTCGTACACGTCCGGGGTCCACATGTGGAACGGCACGGCGGAGATCTTGAAGGCGATGCCGGCGGACACGAAGACGAGGCCGACGATGGCGCCGATGCCGGCGCTGCCCTGCAGGACCGATGCGATGACCGGGAAGGACACGCTGCCGGTGAAGCCGTAGACCAGCGAGGCGCCGTAGAGCAGCATGCCGGACGAGAGGGCGCCGAGCACAAAGTACTTGAGGCCTGCTTCCGTGGAGCGGACATTGTCACGGTCGAAGGCGGCGATCACGTAGGACGACAGGCTCAGCAGCTCGAGGCCGAGGTAGAGCGCGATCAGGTCGTTCGCGGAGATGACCATCATCATGCCGATGGTCGAGAGCACGATCAGGATCGGGTACTCGAACCGGCTGATGCCCTCGCGGCGCATGTAGTCGAGGGAGAGGATGACGCCGCCGGCGGAGGCGATCAGCGTCAGCGCCTTCATGAACTTGGCGAAGCCGTCGACGACGAAGGAGCCGCTCATGGTTTCGACGCGCTCGGAGGGGAGAATCAGCACCGCCGCCAGAGTGACGGCCAGAAGCGCCAGGGCGATGATGTTCATGCCGTAGCCCGGACGCTCGCCGCGAATGGCGCCGAAGAGGACCATGACGAGGGCTCCGGCCGCCATGAGGATCTCTGGCAGCATCGGGCCGAAGGCGGGAATGGTGAAGGCGGGGTTCATCGTGACCTCAGTGTGCGGCGACAGCGGCCGTTTTTACGGTGGCGAGCGCGGCCTGAACATTGTTCAGCAGCGCCTCCGTCGGCGCCGCGAAGGCGTCGAGGATGGGGCCTGGCTGCACGCCGTAGTAGATGATCAGCAGGATGAGGGGAGCGAAGGTGATGATCTCGCGCCGGTTCAGATCCGTGATGCCCTGAAGCGCGGGCTTCTCCAGCGGCCCGTAGACCACGCGCCGGTAGAGCCAGAGCGCATAGGCCGCCGAGAGGATCACGCCCGTCGAGGCGAAGAAAGCCACCCAGGTGTTGGACCGGAAGGCACCCATCAGGGTCAGGAACTCGCCGATGAAGCCCGAGGTGCCGGGAAGCGCCACGTTCGCCATGGTCAGGATGAGGAACACGACCGCGTAGATCGGCATCCGGTTCACGAGGCCGCCATAGGCCTTGATCTCCCGGGTGTGCATCCGGTCGTAGATCACGCCGACGCAGAGGAAGAGCGCGCCCGAGACGAGGCCGTGGGAGATCATGGTGAACATGGCTCCCTGGATGCCCTGCTCGTTCATGGCAAACAGGCCCATGGTGACGAAGCCCATATGCGCCACGGATGAATAGGCGATGAGCTTCTTGATGTCCTCCTGCATCAGGGCGACCAGGGAGGTATAGACGATCGCGATGATCGAGAGGGCGAAGACCAGCGGCGCGAAGTACTCCGATGCCTCGGGGAACATCGGCAGCGACACGCGGATGAAGCCGTAGCCGCCCATCTTCAGGAGCACGCCTGCCAGGATCACCGAGCCTGCGGTCGGAGCCTCCACGTGTGCGTCCGGAAGCCAGGTATGGACCGGCCACATGGGCATCTTCACCGCAAACGAGGCGAAGAAGGCCAGCCACAGCCAGATCTGCAGGTTCGAGGCGAACTTGAAGGCCAGCAGCGTCGGGATGTCGGTGGTGCCGGCCTGCCAGTACATGGCCATGATGGCGAGCAGCATCAGAACGGAGCCGAGCAGCGTGTAGAGGAAGAACTTGAAGCTGGCGTAGATGCGCCGCTTGCCGCCCCAGATGCCGATGATGAGGAACATCGGGATGAGTCCGGCCTCGAAGAACAGGTAGAACAGCACGAGATCGAGGGCGCAGAACACGCCGATCATCGTGGTCTCGAGGACCAGGAAGGCGACGAAGTATTCCTTCACCCGGTGCCCGATCGACTCCCACGAGGCCAGGATGCAGAAGGGCATCAGGAAGGTGGTGAGCAGGATCAGCGGCATGGAGAAGCCGTCGACGCCGAGCTTGAACCGGATGGTCTCGGTCAGCCAGGCATGGCTCTCCACAAGCTGGAACGACGCCGTCGCCGTGTCGAAGCGCGCCCAGGCCACGAGCGACAGCAGGAAGGTCGCGATCGTCGTCGCCAGGGCCGCCCAGCGGGCGTTGGAGCGGGCAGCCTCGCTGTCTCCCCGCAAGGTGAGGATGAAGGCCGCCCCGACGAGCGGAAGGATGAGAAGGCCGGAGAGGATGCCGAAGCCGAACATTAGTGGGCTCCCCTGAAGAGATAGAAGGTCACGAGAGCCGCAACGCCGATCAGCATCGCGAAGGCATAGTGGTAGACGTAGCCCGTCTGGACCCGCACCACGCCGCGCGTCACGTCGAGGACCCGAGCCGAGATGCCGTCGGGCCCGAGCCCGTCGATGATCCGCTGGTCGCCCGTGCGCCAGAAGAAGCGGCCGACGGCCATGGCGGGGCGAACGAAGATCGCGTCATACAGCTCGTCGAAGTACCACTTGTTCAGGAGGAAGCGGTACAGGATCGGGTGATCCGCCGCGAGCCTCGCCGGCTGCTTGGCGTCGACGATGTACATGTAATAGGCGAGCGCCAGTCCGAGGGCCATCATGATCGAGGGCAGGAGCGGCACCCAGCCCGGGAGATGGTGCATCTCCTCCAGGATGTGGTTCTCGGGCCGCGTGAACAGGGCTCCCTTCCAGAACGCTGCATAGCCTTCGCCGATGAAGGCGTTGTGGAACACGGCACCGGCCACGAGCGCCCCGATGGCGAGCACGACGAGCGGCAGCAGCATCACGAGGGGGCTCTCATGGGGAGTATGGTCGCCGTGGTGGCCGTGCTCGTGCTGCGCATGGTGCGCAGGCTCGACGTCGCGGCTGCGCTCGTCATGCTCCACGCCCTCATGGTCATGAGGGGCATGGGCCGCATGACCGTGGTGGCCATGCCCCCATCGAGCGGTGCCCTCGAAGGTGAGGAAGAACAGGCGCCAGGAGTAGAACGAGGTCATCAGGGCCGCGATGACGGTCGCCAGGAAGGCGAAGGACCCGGCCGAGGAATGGGCCGCGTAGGCCGCCTCGATGATGGCGTCCTTCGAGTAGTAGCCGGCCGTGAACGGGAAGCCGGTCAGGGCCAGGTTGCCGATGAGCATCATGGCCATGGTGAAGGGGATGTAGCGGCGGAGCGCTCCCATGTGGCGCATGTCCTGCTCGTGATGCATGGCGTGGATCACCGACCCGGCGCCCAGGAACAGCAGGGCCTTGAAGAAGGCGTGCGTGAAGAGGTGGAACACGCCCGCGCCGTAAGCCCCGACGCCGAGGCCCACGAACATGTATCCCAGCTGCGAGCAGGTGGAATAGGCGATCACGCGCTTGATGTCGTTCTGCACCAGGCCGACGGTGGCGGCGAAGAAGGCGGTGATCCCGCCGATCACCGTCACGACGGTCAGGGCCGCCGGCGCATACTCGAAGACCGGCGAGAGGCGGGCGACCATGAACACGCCGGCGGTCACCATGGTGGCGGCGTGGATCAGGGCCGAAACCGGGGTCGGGCCTTCCATCGCGTCCGGCAGCCAGGTGTGCAGCAGGAACTGCGCCGACTTGCCCATGGCGCCCATGAAGAGCAGCAGGCAGGCGATGGTCAGGGCATGCCACTCGATGCCGAGGAAGGTGAATCGGGCATTGGCGAACTCGGCCACGCGCGGGAAGATGGAGTCGAAGGTCACGCCGCCGAACAGGACGAAGATCGTGAAGATGCCGAGAAGGAAGCCGAAGTCGCCGACGCGGTTGACGATGAAGGCCTTTATGGCCGCCGCATTGGCGGAGTCCTTCTGATACCAGAAGCCGATGAGCAGATAGCTCGCCAGGCCCACGCCCTCCCAGCCGAAGAACATCTGGACGAGGTTGTCGGCCGTCACCAGCATGAGCATGGCGAAGGTGAAGAGCGACAGATAGGCGAAGAAGCGCGGACGGTGCGGATCCTCGTGCATGTAGCCGATGGAGTAGAGGTGCACCAGGGCCGAGACCGTGTTCACCACCACCAGCATCATGGCGGTCAGCGTGTCGATGCGGAACGCCCAGTCGACCTGAAGGTCGCCGACCGACATCCACTGGGCCACCTGAACCCGGGTGGCGCCGTCTCCGAAGCCGACCTGGATGAAGGACACCCAGGAAAGGACCGCCGCCACGAAGAGGAGCGCCGTGGTGACGATCTCGCTCGGACGGGCGCCGAGCACGCGGCCGAAGAGGCCTGCGATGAGGAAGCCGACGAGCGGCAGGAAGACGATTGCGTGATACATTGTCGTTTACTTCGCCAATCCGTTCGGGCGTTAGCCCCTCATCATGTTGACGTCCTCAACCGCGATGGAGCCGCGGTTGCGGAAGAAGACCACCAGAATGGCCAGGCCGATGGCCGCCTCCGCCGCTGCGACCGTGAGGATCAGCATGGCGAAGACCTGGCCGACGATGTCGTTCAGGTGGGTGGAGAAAGCCACCATGTTGATGTTCACGGCGAGCAGGATCAGCTCGATCGACATCAGGATGACGATGACGTTCTTCCGGTTGATGAAGATACCGAACACGCCGAGCGTGAAGAGCACGGCGGCGACGGTGAGATAGTGACCCAGTCCGATGACCATGGCGTGCCTCCTTAGATGCCCTGACGGAAGGGAACCTTCCGGACCTCGACGGCCGTGTCCTGCGTCCGGGCGTTCTGCTTGGAAATATCCTGGCGGCGCACGCCGACCCGCTCGCGCAGGGTCAGAATGATGGCCCCGATCATGGCGACCAGGAGGATCAGGCCGGCGGCCTGGAAGAAGTAGAAGTAGCGGGTGTAGAGCACCTGGCCGAGCGCCTCGGTGTTGGTCATCACGTCGGCTGCCGGGATCGGAACGGAGGGAGCGCGGACCAGACCCGGGTCGATGGCATAGGCGCCGACCACCAGGATCAGTTCCAGCAGGAAGATCACACCGATCAGGCCGCCGACCGGCAGGTAATGCAGGAAGCCCTGGCGGAGCGCGGCGAAGTCCACGTCGAGCATCATCACCACGAAGAGGAAGAGCACCGCGACCGCGCCCACATAGACGATGACCAGGATCATCGCCAGGAACTCGGCCCCCATCATCAGGAACAGGCCCGCCGCGTTGACGAAGGCCAGGATGAGGAACAGCACCGACTGCACCGGATTGCGGGAGGCAATCACCATGAAGCCGGACGCAACCGTGATGGTGGCGAACAGATAGAAGAAGGCGGCGGTAACCGTCATGCTCAGCTCAAGCCGCTCGAGGCGACCCCTTCCGACGTGACCCCGGGGAATCCGGCGGCCTGTCTATAAATTCCGAATCCGGCGGGAACAACCCGCCGGAACTTCTTGCCCCCTGCCCTTTCCGGGCGGGCAGGCTCCTAGCGATAGGGTGCGTTCTTCGCGATGTTTCTCGCGATCTCGCGCTCCCAGCGCTCCCCGTTCTCGAGGAGCTTGGCCTTGTCGTAGTAGAGCTCCTCGCGGGTCTCCACGGAGAACTCGAAGTTCGGCCCCTCCACGATGGCGTCCACCGGGCAGGCCTCCTGGCACATGCCGCAATAGATGCATTTCACCATGTCGATGTCGTAGCGCGTCGTGCGGCGGGTGCCGTCGTTGCGGCGCGGACCGGCCTCGATGGTGATGGCCTGGGCCGGGCAGATGGCCTCGCACAGCTTGCAGGCGATGCAGCGCTCCTCCCCGTTGGGATAGCGCCGCAGGGCGTGCTCGCCGCGGAACCGGGGTCCGCGATGGCCCATTTCGAAGGGGTAGTTGATCGTCTTCTTCGGCTTGAAGAAGTATTTTACGGTCAGAATGAACCCGGCCACAAACTCCTTCAGGAGCAGGGACTGGGCGATGCGATCGAGCTGCATGGGGCCGATCTCCTTTAGCGGACGCCCGGCGCGTTGCCGGTTGCCATCAGCACGGCCGCCACGATGACGACCATGGCGAGCGACAGCGGCAGAAACACCTTCCAGCCGAGACGCATGAGCTGATCGTAGCGGTAGCGGGGCACCAGGGCCTTCACCATGGCGATGAGGATGAAGAGGAAGCTGGCCTTCAGCACGAACCAGATCACGCCGGGCACCCAGGTGAAGGGCGCAAACGGGATCGGCGAGAGCCAGCCGCCGAGGAACAGGATCGTGCCCAGGGCGCACATGGTCATGATGGCCACGTACTCGCCGAGCATGAAGAGCAGGTACGGCGTGGAGGAATATTCCACCATGTAGCCGGCCACGAGCTCCGATTCCGCCTCCGGCAGGTCGAAGGGCGGGCGGTTCGTCTCGGCCATGGCCGAGATGAAGAACACCACGAACATCGGGAAGAGCGGCAGCCAGTACCAGCCGAGGATGCCCAGCCGCGTGTTCTGCGACTCCACGATGGCCGACAGGTTCAGGGTGCCGGCGCACATGAGCACCGTCACGATCACGAACCCGATGGAGACCTCGTAGGACACCATCTGGGCCGCCGAACGGAGCGCACCGAGGAACGGGTACTTCGAGTTCGAGGCCCAGCCGCCCATGATCACGCCGTAGACGCCGAGCGACGAGATCGCGAAGATATAGAGGATGCCCACATTGATGTCGGCGATGGCCCATCCGGCATTGAGCGGAATCACCGCCCAGGCCGCAAGCGACAGGGTGCACATCACCAGCGGCGCCAGCAGGAACATGCCCTTGTTGGCCGGGGCCGGGATCACCGGCTCCTTGAGCACGAACTTGAGCAGGTCGGCGAAGGACTGGAGCAGGCCCCAGGGACCGACCACGTTCGGGCCGCGACGGAGCTGAACCGCCGCCCAGACCTTCCGGTCCGCATAGAGTGCGTAGGCGATGAACACGAGGAGAGCCACGAGCAGGAGCAGGCTCTTGCCCAGCATGATCGCGACTGCGAGGAGGATGTCTCCAAATTCCATGATCCGGTCCTCTTACTCGGCCGCCTCGAGCTTCAGCTCACGGGCGAGCGCGGAGCACTCGGCCATGACGCCGGAGGCGCGGGCAATCGGGTTCGTCAGGTAGAAGTCCTTGATCGGGCTCGCGAAGGGTTCGCGTCCCAGAGTGCCGCCGATGCCGGCAAGCGTCTGGACGGCCGCGAAACCGTCGGCCGGCTGGACCGTCTCGATCGCCGCCAGGTGAGGGTAGCTGGCATAGAGCTTCGCCCGCAGGGCGTTGAGCGAGTCGAACGGCAGGCGGTGGCCGAGCACGTCGGAGAGCGCGCGCAGGATCGCCCAGTCCTCACGGGCCTCGCCCGGGGCGAACGCCGCGCGATTGGCGAGCTGCACCCGGCCTTCCGTGTTCACATAGGTGCCGGACTTCTCCGTGTAGGTCGCCGCCGGCAGGATCACGTCGGCCCGGTGGGCGCCGCGGTCGCCATGGGTGCCCTGGTAGATCACGAAGGCTCCGGGCGCGATCTCGATCTCGTCGGCGCCGAGGTTGAACAGGACGTCGACGCCGCCCTGCGCCATCGAGCGGGCGTCGAGACCCCAATCGCCCGGCACCAGGCCGAGGTCGAGGGCACCGACGCGGGAGGCCGCCGTGTGCAGGACCGAAAAGCCGTTCCAGCCGTCCTTCACCGCACCCACGTCGCGGGCGAGCTGGGCTACGGTGGACAGAACCGCCAGGCCGTCAGGGCGGGACAGAGCGCCCTGCCCCACGATGATCAGCGGACGCTCGGCGCCGCGCAGCTTCTCGATGAAGCTGTGGCGGCCGGCGGCGAGATCGGCCAGGGTCTCCGGACCGGCCCCGAGATAGTCGTAGGGATAGGTGAGGTCCGCATTCTCGCCGATCAGGGCGATCGGCGGCGGGGCCATGCGCCAGCGCTTGCGGATGCGCACGTTGACGAGCGAGGCCTCGATGCGCGGGTTGGAGCCCACGATCAGGATCGCATCCGCATCCTCGATGCCGGAGATGGTGGTGTTGAAGAGGTAGGAGCCGCGGCCATAGGCGGGCGACAGCACCGTGCCGTCCTGGCGGGCATCGATATTGGTGACGCCGAGGCTCTCCATGAGGAGCTTCAGGGCGTACATCTCCTCGACCGCGGCAAGATCGCCGACGATGGCGCCGATGCGCTTCGGATCGGTGCCCTTCATCCGGGCGGCGATGGCTGCGAAGGCTTCCTGCCAGGATGCCGGGCGAAGGCGGCCGTTCTCGCGCACGAAGGGGCGGTCGAGGCGCTGCAGGCGCAGACCGTCCACGATCTGGCGGGTCTTGTCGGTGATCCACTCCTCGTTCACCGCCTCGTTCACGCGCGGCAGGATGCGCATGACCTCGCGGCCGCGGGAATCGACGCGGATCGAGGAGCCGACCGCATCCATCACATCGACGGAATCGGTCTTGGTGAGCTCCCAGGGACGGTAGTGATAGGCTTCCGGCTTGTGGGTGAGAGCGCCGACGGGGCACAGATCCGCCACGTTGGCCTGCAGTTCCGAGCCGAGCGCCTTCTCGAGATAGCTCGTGATCTCCATGTCCTCGCCGCGCCAGAGGGCGCCGAGATCCGGCACGCCGGCCACCTCGGCGGTGAAGCGCACGCAGCGGGTGCAGTGGATGCACCGGTTCATGGAGGTGCGCACCAGCGGGCCGAGATACTTGTCGGTGACCGCGCGCTTGTTCTCGTGGAAGCGGCTGGTGTCGACGCCGTAGGCCATGGCCTGGTCCTGCAGGTCGCACTGGCCGCCCTGGTCGCAGATCGGGCAGTCGAGCGGGTGATTGATGAGGAGGAACTCCATCACCCCTTCCCGCGCCTTCTTCACCGTCGGCGACTTGGTGGAGATCTCCGGCGGCTCGCCGTTGGGGCCCGGGCGGCAGTCGCGCACGCCCCAGGCGCAGGAGGCCACCGGCTTCGGGGCGCCCTTCACCTCGACGAGGCACATGCGGCAATTGCCGGCAATCGAGAGCCGCTCGTGGTAGCAGAAGCGCGGAATTTCCGCTCCGGCCGCTTCGGCGGCCTGGAGCAGGGTGTATTCGGCGGGGACGTCGACCTCGACGCCGTCAACGATGATTTTCGCCATCTTCAATCTCACTCCGCCGCGATCATGACGGATTCGGAATGCGGGTTCGCCGCGTAATCGTCGATCCGCTTCTCGATCTCATGACGGAAGTGGCGGATCAGACCCTGGACCGGCCAAGCCGCCGCGTCGCCGAGCGCGCAGATGGTGTGGCCTTCGATCTGGGTCGAGACTTCGAGGAGCATGTCGATCTCGCGCTTCTGGGCGCGGCCCTCGGCCATGCGGTTGAGCACGCGCCACATCCAGCCCGTGCCTTCGCGGCAAGGCGTGCACTGGCCGCAGCTCTCGTGCTTGTAGAAGTACGAGATGCGGGCGATGGCGCGGACGATATCGGTGGACTTGTCCATCACGATCACGGCGGCGGTGCCGAGACCCGACTTGAGATTCCGCAGGGTGTCGAAATCCATGTGGGCGTCGATGATCTGCTCGGCAGGAACGATCGGCACCGAGGAACCGCCGGGAATGACGCCGAGCAGGTTGTCCCAGCCGCCGCGGATGCCGCCGCAATGGCGGTCGATCAACTCGCGGAAGGTGAGGCCCATGGCCTCCTCCACGTTGCAGGGCTTGTTCACGTGGCCCGAGACGCAGAAGAGCTTGGTGCCCACATTGTTCGGGCGCCCGATCCCGGAGAACCAGGAGGCGCCGCGGCGCAGGATCGTGCCGGCAACCGCGATGGACTCGACATTGTTCACGGTGGTCGGGCAGCCGTAGAGGCCCATATTGGCCGGGAACGGCGGCTTCAGGCGCGGCATGCCCTTCTTGCCTTCCATGCTCTCGATGAGCGCCGTCTCCTCGCCGCAGATATAGGCGCCTGCGCCGTGGTGGACGTAGAGGTCGAAGGGGTAGCCGTGGATGTTGTCCTTGCCGATGAGCTTGGCCTCATAGGCCTCGTCCACGGCCCGCTGGAGCGCATGGCGCTCGGCCACGTACTCGCCGCGGATGTAGATGTAGGCGGCATGAGCGCCCATGGCGAAGGAGGCGATGAGGCAGCCCTCGACGAGAAGATGCGGATCGTTCCGCATGATCTCGCGGTCCTTGCAGGTGCCGGGCTCGGACTCGTCGGCGTTCACAACCAGGTAGTGCGGACGGCCGTCCGACTGCTTGGGCATGAAGGACCATTTCAGGCCCGTCGGGAAGCCTGCGCCGCCGCGGCCGCGCAGGCCCGACGCCTTCATCTCGTTGATGATCCAGTCGCGACCCTGCTCCAGGAGGAACTTGGTTCCGTCCCAGGCGCCGCGCATCATCGCGGCCTTGAGGTCCGGCGAGTGGAAGCCGTAGAGGTTGGTGAAGATGCGATCTCTGTCCTGAAGCATTCCCGATCACTCCATCAGGACGTCTTGTTGTCTTTGTCGACGACCACGCCCGGCTTGCTCTCGCTGCCGTCGCGGCGGGTTTCGGCCTGGGCCGGAGGCGTTCCAGCGACCGGCGTGGTCGGACTGGACGGCACCGCCTCGCCGTCTTTGGTCGGCGATGCCACATAGGACTTGCTGCTTTGCGGCGCAGGCCTCGGCTCGGCTTCCGTATGCGAGGGACCCTTGGTTGCCGTCGAAGGATCGGCAGCCTCCTTGCGGTCGACCGGATTGATGGGCGTCTCGCCTTCCTTGGCCCGTTTCGCGGGCGTATCGGCAGCTTCGCTCTCGATGGCTCGGCCTGCGCCGGGCTTTGCAGCCCTCGCCTCCTGCGGAACGCTGGCCATGGCGGCCGCGGTCTCACCGGTTTCGGCAACCTTCGCCTGCTCGTCGAAGCGCTTGCGCCAGGCGCCCACCAGCGACCCGTCATAGAGCGCCGGGTCCTGCAAGGTGTTCACGGCTTCGAACGGCTCGGAGCGGTTGCGGCCGATCTGGGAGCCCTTCTTCACAGGACGCCCCGCGGCGAGGTCGTCGAGAAGCTTCTCGAAGTTCTCGGTGGTGAGATCCTCGTAATAATCGTCGTTGATCTGCACCATGGGCGCGTTGGAGCAGGCCCCGAGGCACTCCACCTCCAGCCAGGAGAACAGGCCGTCCGGGGTGATATGGTTCTGGTCGCCGATGCGGCGCTCCAGCACCTTCTTGATGTCGCCGGCGCCGCGCAGAACGCAGGGCGTCGTGCCGCAGAACTGGATGAAGTACTTTCCGACGGGTTCCAGGTTGAACATCGTGTAGAAGGTCGCCACCTCCATGACACGGATGACCGGCATGTCGAGCTTGGCGGCCACGGCCTCGATCGCCTTGCGCGGCAGCCAGCCGCCGGCCTGCTCCTGGGCCTTGCCCAGAAGAGCGATGACCGCCGATGCCTGGCGGCCCGGCGGATACTTGGCGATTTCCTTGTCCGCAAAAGCTTCCGTCTCCGGGGAGAGCACGAAGCTCTGGGGCTGCAATTCCTCAGGCGCGAGCTTACGAACGGCCATACACTCTTCTCCTCATCGCCATGGCCGGGCATGGAGCCCGGCCATTCACGACTTGAACTTGTCCAGCACGCCTCAAAGAGCGTGGAACCGGGCTCGAAGGCGAGTCCGGTTTGTTACTTAGCGGTCGACCTCGCCGAACACGATGTCGAGCGAACCCAGAACGCCGGCCACGTCGGCCAGCATGTGGCCGCGGCACATGAAATCCATGCCCTGAAGGTGGGCGAAGCCCGGGGCGCGGATCCTGCAGCGATAGGCCTTGTTGGTGCCGTCGGAGACCAGATAGACGCCGAACTCGCCTTTCGGAGCTTCCACCGCGGCATAGACCTCGCCCGCCGGGACGTGGAAGCCTTCCGTGTAGAGCTTGAAATGATGGATCAGCGCTTCCATGGAGCGCTTCATGTCCTTGCGCGAGGGCGGCGACACCTTGCCGTCCAGCGTCGTCACGGGGCCCTGCCCGTCCGGAGCCCGCAGCTTGTCGATGCACTGGCGCATGATGCGCACGCTCTGGCGCATCTCCTCCATGCGGATGACCTGGCGGTCGTAGTTGTCGCCGTTCCTGCCCACGGGGATGTCGAATTCCATCTCCTCGTAGCACTCGTAGGGCTGCGCCTTGCGCAGGTCCCAGGCGACGCCGCAGCTGCGGATGATCGGTCCGGAGAAGCCCCAGCGGAAGCAGTCGTCCAGGGTGATCGTGCCGATATCGACGTTGCGCTGCTTGAAGATGCGGTTGCCGATCACAAGGGTGTCGAGATCGTCCAGCACCTGCAGGAACGGGTCGCAGAAGGCCTCGATGTCGTCGATGAGCTCCGGCTGGATGTCCATGTTCACGCCGCCGGGGCGGAAGTAGTTGGCGTGCATCCGCGAGCCGGAAACGCGCTCGTAGAAGATCATCAGCTTCTCGCGCTCTTCGAATCCCCAGAGGGGCGGCGTGAGCGCGCCGACGTCCATGGCCTGCGTGGTCACGTTGAGCAGATGCGAGAGCAGGCGCCCGATCTCGGAGAAGAGGACGCGGATCAGCTGGGCGCGCCGGGGCACCTCGATGCCGAGGAGCTTCTCGATGGCCAGGCAGTAGGCATGCTCCTGGTTCATGGGCGCGACGTAGTCGAGCCGGTCGAAATAGGGATTGGCCTGAACGTAGGTCTTGTACTCGATCAGCTTCTCGGTGCCGCGGTGGAGCAGGCCGATATGCGGATCGACGCGCTCGACCACCTCGCCGTCGAGTTCCAGGACAAGGCGCAGCACGCCGTGCGCCGCCGGGTGCTGGGGACCGAAATTGATGGTGAAGTTGCGGATGTTATGCTCGCCCATGGGTCGCCCTCTCCGCTCCTTTATGCCTTGGCCTTCTCGTCGCCGGGCAGCACGTAGTCCGTGCCCTCCCATGGCGAGAGGAAGTCGAAGTTGCGGAACTCCTGGCTCAGCTTGACGGGCTCGTAGACCACGCGGCCCTGGCCGTCGTCGTAGCGGACCTCGACATAGCCCGTGAGCGGGAAGTCCTTGCGCAGGGGATGCCCCTCGAAGCCGTAATCGGTGAGTATGCGGCGCAGGTCGGGGTGGCCGGAGAACAGGATCCCGTAGAGGTCGTAGGCCTCGCGCTCGTACCAGTTCGCCGCCGGGAAGAGCTCCACGAGCGACGGAACCGGAGTGGCCTCGTCCGTGCGGACCTTCACGCGGATGCGGCGGTTATGGTGCGGCGCCAGGAAGTGGTAGACCACATCGAAACGCTCCTCGCGGGCCGGGTAGTCCGCTCCGCAGATATCGACGAAACAGACGAACCGGCACTGGGGATCGTCGCGCAGGAACGTCGCCACCCGCACGATGTCCTCGCGGCGGGCGACGATCGTCAACTCGCCATAGGCGATGGCCCGGTCCTCGATTGCCTCGCCGAGGGACGAGGCGATGTGGTCGCTCAGGGCTTGGAGCTCAGCACTCATGCAATGACCTTTGCTCAGCGCTCGATGGTACCGGTGCGGCGGATCTTCTTCTGCAGAAGGAGCACCCCGTACAGGAGCGCCTCAGCCGTGGGCGGGCAGCCCGGCACGTAGATGTCGACCGGCACGATGCGGTCGCAGCCACGAACCACGGAGTAGGAATAGTGATAGTAGCCGCCGCCGTTGGCGCAGGAGCCCATGGAGATGACGTAGCGCGGCTCGGGCATCTGGTCGTAGACCTTGCGGAGAGCGGGCGCCATCTTGTTGGTGAGGGTTCCGGCGACGATCATCACGTCCGACTGGCGCGGCGAGGCGCGCGGCGCGAACCCGAAGCGCTCGGCGTCGTAGCGGGGCATGGACATCTGCATCATCTCGACGGCGCAGCAGGCCAAGCCGAAGGTCATCCACATGAGCGAGCCGGTGCGCGCCCAGGTGATGAGGTCCTCGGTCGAGGTGACGAGGAAGCCCTTGTCGGAGAGCTCCTCGTTGATGGAGACGAAATACGGGTCCGTCGAGCCGACCGGCTTGCCCGTGTTCGGGTCGATGATGCCGCGGGGGGCAGGAGCGACCAGGGTCGACTGGTTATCGGAGATCAATCCCATTCAAGGGCCCCCTTCTTCCACTCGTAGATGAAGCCGACCGTCAGGACTCCAAGGAAGATCATCATGGAGAAGAAGCCGAACCAGCCGAGATTCCCGAAGGTAATGGCCCAGGGGAACAGGAACGCCACCTCGAGGTCGAAGATGATGAAAAGGATGGCGACGAGGTAGAACCGCACGTCGAACTTCATGCGGGCGTCGTCGAAGGCGTTGAAGCCGCACTCATAGGCGGACAGCTTTTCCTGGTCCGGGCGGCTGTAGGCGACGATGAAGGGCGCCACGAGCAGGGCCACCCCGATCAGGAGCGACACGCCGATGAAGATGACAAGAGGCAGGTAGTCGGCGAGGAGATTCGTCATACGACACCTAGAAGGAACGGAGTCCGGCTCGAAGCCGGCAATCTGGAACGCATTTAAGCCTCAGAACGGCCTAATAAAGCCCCCTGCGGCAACACGCTGATTGCGCGGGAGGCTTAGCCGAGTTCCCCTTCCCTGACAAGTGTTTGCACTGCCGCAAAAAGAACCATTCCAAACTAGGATGTGGCCTTTTCCGCCGCTTTCGCCGCCTTGCGGTTGGCGGCGGCCTCGGCCTGGCTGGCAGCCGCCTCCGCCTTGGCTTTGGCCTCGCACTTGGCCCGAATCTCGTCCAGCTCCTCCTGGGTCAGGTGTTCGATGCCGATGAACACGTTTTGGGCGGCGCTGGCCCTGATCAGCTCGTCAAGCTTGGCCTGAATGGCCGCACCGTCCCGGTTCTGCGTGTTTTGGATCAGGAACACCATCAGGAAGGTCACGATGGTGGTGCCGGTGTTCACGACGAGCTGCCAGGTGTCGGAAAACCCGAACACCGGGCCTGAGAGCGCCCATAGGACAATGACCAGCAGGCAGATTCCGAAGCTGATCGGCCTGCCGGTGACCTGGGCCACCCAGTTGGAGAAGTTCGTGAACAATCTGGATGTCGACATGGACATTGCGCCTCGGACGTTCTCCCCTGACAACGCCCAGCTTCGATAAAGGATTCAAACCGGGGAAAGGAACGCTCTCGAGCGCAAGGCGCCGACGGCCGATGCAACTCTACAACCCGCGACGGGACGCTTGAGCGCGTGGCTCGGCTTTGCGGGGTCATTGGCGATTTCAAGGGAGGAAGTGGCGCGGGCGACGGGGCTCGAACCCGCGACCTCCGGCGTGACAGGCCGGCACTCTAACCGACTGAGCTACGCCCGCGCATTGGACCGCCGAAGCGGTGTGGGTGCGGTTTAAGAGCCCCCCAGGTCCCTGTCAAGGGTCCGGAACGTTCATTTTTGAAGGCTCTTGAAAAACCGGGATGTTCAGGCGGGTGTGGTGGCCGAGGGCACGCTGAACCGGGTTCTCCGCAACCCTCAGTCGCCCGGCGCCTGGTCCGGCATGTCCCTCAGGGACCGGAGCACCCGATCGCATTCGTAGAGATCTTCAAGGGCGGCGCGCAGCTCCCGTCGCGCGTCCGGCGCCAGAGCCTGACCTGGAGAGGAAGCCGGAGGATCCGCCGCCTCCGCATCGGCTGAGCTGCCTGCGGATCCGCCCTCGTCCACTTCATGAGCCGGCTCGGCATGGGGCGGCAATACGCTCTGCTCCCCACGGCCGATTCCCTGGACGAAGCGAACGCCCTCCTCCTTCAGGATCCTCTGGACGCCTTTGATCGTATAGCCCTCTCCATAGAGGAGATGGCGGATCCCCTTGAGCAGGTCGACGTCGTCGGGGCGGTAGTAGCGGCGCCCCCCGCCCCGCTTGAGCGGCTTGATATGGTTGAAGCGGGTTTCCCAGAAGCGCAGCACATGCTGGGGAACGTCGAGCTCCTCGGCGACCTCGCTGATCGTCCGGAATGCGTCGGGGCTCTTGTCCATGGCGCCGCTCGCCATCGGGGTTGTCAATCCTCGCCTTCGAAGGTCTCACCGTTGATGTGCGCCTTCAAGACATTCGACGGCTTGAAGACCATGACCCTGCGGGGGTCGATCGGCACCTCCACCCCGGTCTTCGGGTTGCGGCCGATGCGTTCGCCCTTGCTGCGGACGATGAAAGATCCGAAGGAAGACAGCTTCACGGTTTCGCCGGCAGCCAGGCTGTCGCAGATTTCTGCCAGAACCCGCTCCACCAGCTCGGCCGATTCGGTCCGCGAGAGACCGACCTTCTGATAGACCGCCTCGCTCAGATCCGCTCTCGTTATCGTTTTGCCAGCCATTGAGCTCCCCAGCGCATTCGAGTTCGTCGGTTCAATGTTAAGGTGATGACGCTATGCAGATGACCTACCAGGGTCAACCGCCAAGGTGCGGATGCCGGATTCTCCAAGAGTTCTATTGCCTTGCCGCTACCAGCGGATCAAGGCGCTGCCCCAGGTGAAGCCGCCGCCGATCGCCTCGATCATCACGAGATCACCGTCCTTGATCCGGCCGTCCTTGCGGGCCGCATCCAGGGCCAGCGGGATCGAGGCGGCCGAGGTGTTGCCGTGCTTGTTGACGGTGATGACCACCTTCTCCTGGGCGATGCCGAGCTTGTCCGCGCTCGCCGTGATGATGCGCCTGTTGGCCTGATGGGGCACGAACCAGTCGAGTTCCTCGGCGCTCGTTCCCGTGGCCTTGAAGGCATCCTGCACCACGTCCGCGACCATGCCGACGGCGAACTTGAAGACCTCCTTGCCCTCCATCTTGAGGACGCCCGTGGTCTTGGTCGAGCCGGGGCCCCCGTCGACGTAGAGCTTGTCGCGGTAGCGTCCGTCGGAACGGAGGTGGGAGGTCAGGACCCCACGGTCGGCGGAGGTTCCCTCCCCCTCCTGGGCTTCGAGCACCAGGGCCCCGGCGCCGTCGCCGAAGAGCACGCAGGTGGTGCGGTCGTTCCAGTCGAGGATGCGCGAGAATGTCTCGGCTCCCACCACCAGGGCGCGCTTGTGCGAGCCGGACCGGAGGAACTTGTCCGCGGTGGCAACCGCATAGACGAAGCCCGTGCAGACCGCCTGCAGGTCGAAGGCGGCGCCATGCGTCATGCCGATGCCGGTCTGGATCATCGTGGCGGTCGACGGGAAGGTGTAGTCCGGGGTCGAGGTGGCGCAGATGACGAGATCGATGTCATCGGCCCGCAGCCCGGCATCGGCAAGAGCCGCCTCCGCCGCCTTGATGCCGAGGATCGACGTGGTCTCGCTGTCGTCGGCGATGTAGCGCTCCTCGATGCCGGTCCGCTGCACGATCCACTCGTGCGAGGTATCCACCAGCTTCTCGAGGTCCTGGTTCGTCAGCTTGCGCTTCGGCAGGTAGGAGCCGATGCCGCGTACGATGGAACGGGTACGTTTCAAGATGTGCCTTCCTCAGGCTGTCTGCCCGACCGGATCATGCTCGAGCATGCTCCGGATTGTGTTCATCAGTTCGAAATGCGCCATGTCGTAGGCCACGTCGATGGCGCTGGCGAAGCCGAGGTCGTCGGTGCCGCCGTGGCTCTTCACGACCACCCCCTCGAGCCCGAGAAAGACGCCGCCGTTCACCTTGCGCGGGTCCATCTTGTCCTTGAGGGCGTTAAAAGCCTGTTTCGCAAACAGGTAGCCGATCTTTGCCATGAGGGTGCGGCTCATGGCCGAACGCAGATACTGGCCGATCTGCTTGGCCGTTCCCTCGGCGGTCTTCAGGGCGATGTTGCCCGTAAAGCCCTCGGTCACCACCACGTCGACGGTTCCCTTGCCGATATCGTCGCCCTCGACGAAGCCGCGGTAGTCGATGTTCGGCAGGTTCGATTCCTTCAGGATCCGCCCGGCCTCCTTGACCGCTTCGATCCCCTTGATCTCCTCCGTGCCCACGTTCAGGAGCCCGACCGTGGGCCGCTCCAGGTCGAAGACGATCCGGGCCATGGCAGCGCCCATGATAGCCATGTCGACCAGGTGGCCGGCATCGGCGCCGATGGTCGCACCCACGTCGAGAACGATGCTCTCTCCCCGCGTGGTCGGCCACATGGCGGCAATGGCCGGCCGCTCGATATGGGCCATGGTCTTCAGGCAGACCTTGGCGGTGGCCATGAGGGCTCCGGTGTTGCCGGCGGACACCGCGGCATCCGCCTCCCCGTCCCTGACCGCCTGAACGGCCCGCCACATGGAGGATTTGCCCCGCCCCATCCGGATGGCCTGGCTGGGCTTCTCGTCCATGGCGATGGCCATATCCGTGTGGCGCAGCTCGGTGGCTTCCTTCAGCTTCGGATGGGCGTTCAGCAGGGGTGCCACGATCGCTTCGTTGCCGAACATCAGGAAGCGCAGATCGGGGTGGCGTTCCAGGGCCAAGGCTGCGCCCGGGATAACGATGGACGGACCATGGTCGCCCCCCATCGCATCAAGCGAAATACGCACCGGCTTCGGCATGAAAGATCGTTCTTTCTTATAAGTCGTTCGACAGGGGGCGGAAAATAGCGGTTTGCGGTCACGCCGCAACTGAATTCTGTGCTCCGCCCGGGCGTGCCCGCGGCAGGGTTGCCGGCTTCGAGCGTCCTATTTTTCGCCCTTCAGCTTGTTCAAGGCAGCGAAGGGGGAATCCTTCTCGTCGGCGGGATCCCGATAGCTGAACTCGACCCCCGGCTTGCGCGGGTACGGATCGAGGCCCAAGGCGAGGAACTCCGCCGTGAGCGCCCCCAGGTCGATCTGCCCGTTCACGATCTCGTCCGGCGGCTCGTACTCGTTGATGTCGGTGGGAGGCTCCGCCGGCATGCCGGAGGACTCGGCGAAGTCGACCTCGACCTCCTCCTCGATCACGGAGTCGAAATGGTCGAGGGTCATCACGCAGACCTGGGTGATCGACGCCTTGACCACTCCGGTCACATGGATGCCCTTGGCGGAGGAATGCAGCTTGTAATCGCCCGAGAGGGAACGGATTGCGGGCAGGCCGAAGTCCCGGGCAAGGGCGGAACATTCCTCGGCTGTAGCCTCCACGTGAACCTCCTGCCCCCGCGGAGGGATCTTCATGACGTCGATCAGTCGCGACAGGGGACCTATGGTGTCCGGCGTCATCGGCTGCCTCCTGAGGCAAAAGCTCCGGGATCCGGGAAAACCGGCCCCTTCTCCAGAAGCGTGCTGAGGTCCACGGACTTGAACCCCTGGTCTGCGGCAAGGGCATAACGCGCAAGGGGCGTGGCCGGTGCCTCGGTGCCGTAGGCGTTCCGGGCCAGTGCGAGGGCAAGCGCCCCTTCGTCGGCATCGTTGAGCGGCGCATCGTAGGCCTGGGCACGCCCGTAGAAGGATTCCGCGATCTTCTTCATGCGCTTGGGCACCACCGTGTCGCCGACGCCCATCTCCCTCAGGGAGGCATCCATGTCCCGAAAGAAGGCATCCGTCAGGTCCTTGGCCACCTCGTCGGCGGGGGGCGGCAGCTCGCGCAGGGCACGCAGGCCCAGGATCATGTGCAGGGAGAGCGCCTCGAACCGCCCCTCCAGGGTGTCGGGGATGCCGAGGCCGGCATAGAGGCCGGGTGCGCGCGAGGCCGTCGCGACCCGCTCGTAAAGGGCCGCGATGGTGGTGCGGCGGGGATCCCTGCGGAAGAGACCGAAGATCACAGCTCTACCCTTCCAAGCTTGTCAAAATCATAGCCTCGGGTTACGCCATCCTCATCCACAGGCGCAAGCTCACCCGCGCCGCATTTCTGGAAGAACTGTACGATGCGTCGATATCATACTCTTTTGGTGCGCCTGGCTACCGCAACCTTTCTCGCCTCGTCCCTCGCCGCCTGCACCGTGGGCGAGGAGTTCCACCGCGGCTATCTCGTGGATGAGCGCGCCCTCTCCCAGGTCAAGAAGGGCATGAGCGCCGAGCAGGTTCTCCAGACCCTCGGCACGCCCTCGACAGTCTCCACGGTCGGCAACCGCAACTGGTACTATATCAGCCAGAAGTCCCGCCGCCCGCTTCAGTTCATGGGCGAGCAGGTGGTGGATCAGCAGGTCACCGCCGTCTATTTCGACAAGGGCCTCCGGGTGGAGCGCGTCGCCCTCTACGGCATCCAGGACGGCAGGGTCTTCGACTTCATCAGCCGCACCACCCCCGCCGGCGGCGAGGAGGCGAGCTTCCTCGGCCAGATCTTCCGCGGCGTGACGAGCTTCAACCCGTTCGGCTGATCCGGACGGCATCGCCGTTCCGAAGGGCCGGGCCTCGTCCCGGCCATTTTCATGGGCGGCATCATGGAAAAAGCCCGCGGCTCTCGCCGCGGGCTTTGTTGTTCAGCCTGTCTCTGCCCTTACGAATGCGCCAAGACGGCGAGGAGGAGCAGGGCGATGATGTTGGTAATCTTGATCGCCGGGTTCACCGCAGGGCCTGCCGTGTCCTTGTAGGGATCGCCGACGGTGTCGCCGGTCACGGACGCCTTGTGGGCCTCCGAACCCTTGTGGTGGGTGGTGCCCGAAGCGTCCGTGAAGCCGTCCTCGAAGGACTTCTTCGCGTTGTCCCAGGCGCCGCCGCCGGAGGTCATCGAGATCGCCACGAAGAGACCGGTGACGATCACGCCGAGGAGCATGGCGCCCACGGCCGAGAAGGCCTGGGACTTGCCGGCGATCCAGTAGACCACAAAGTAGGTGACGATCGGGGCCAGCACGGGCAGGAGCGAGGGCACGATCATTTCCTTGATCGCGGCACGGGTGAGCATGTCCACCGCGCGGCCGTAGTCGGGCCGGTCGGTCCCGGCCATGATGCCCGGCTTCTCCCGGAACTGGCGGCGCACCTCCTCGACCACCGCGCCGGCCGCCCGGCCCACCGCCGTCATGGCAATGCCGCCGAACAGGAACGGGATCAGGCCACCGAACAGCAGGCCCACCACCACGTAAGGATTGGCGAGCGAGAAGTCCGGCGTCACCCCCTGGAAGTAGGGATAGCGGGCCGCGTTCTGGGTGAAGTAGTTGAGGTCCGAGGTATAGGCCGCGAACAGCACCAGGGCGCCGAGGCCCGCGGAGCCGATGGCATAGCCCTTCGTCACCGCCTTGGTGGTGTTGCCGACCGCGTCGAGAGCGTCCGTGGACTTGCGGACCTCCTTCGGCAGGCCCGCCATCTCGGCGATGCCGCCCGCATTGTCCGTCACCGGGCCGAAGGCGTCGAGGGCCACGATCATGCCGGCGAGCGCCAGCATGGCCGTCACTGCGATGGCGATGCCGAACAGGCCCGCCAGCTTGAACGCGACGATGATGCCCGCAATGATGACGATGGTCGGAAGCGCCGTGGATTCCAGCGAGACCGCGAGACCCTGGATCACGTTCGTGCCGTGGCCGGTCACGGAGGACTGCGCGATGGAACGCACCGGCCGGAAGCCGACGCCCGTATAGTACTCGGTGATGACCACGATCAGAGCAGTGACCGCAAGGCCGATGATGGCGCACCAGAACAGGGCCTGCCCGGTATAGTTGGTGCCGGGGATCGTGCCGAAGCCGAGCATCTGCCAGGTGACCGCCGCGATGGCGATGGCCGAGAGAACGCCCGTCACGATCAGCCCCTTGTAGAGGGCTCCCATGATCGATTCGTTCTGCCCGAGCTTCACGAAGAAGGTGCCGATGATCGAGGTGACGATGCAGGCCGCGCCGATGGCGAGCGGGTACATCAGCATGGTGTCGAGAACCGCCTGGCCTGCGAAGAAGATCGCCGCGAGAACCATCGTGGCGACCACGGTCACCGCATAGGTCTCGAACAGGTCGGCCGCCATGCCGGCGCAGTCGCCGACATTGTCGCCTACGTTGTCGGCGATGGTCGCCGGGTTGCGCGGATCGTCCTCGGGAATGCCGGCTTCGACCTTGCCCACGAGATCGCCGCCCACGTCGGCGCCCTTGGTGAAGATGCCGCCGCCGAGACGGGCGAAGATGGAGATCAGCGAGGCGCCGAAACCGAGGGCGACGAGGCTGTCGATGACCACGCGGTCAGACGGGGCCAAGCCGTCGATCCGGGTGAGATAGCCGTAATAGAGCGCCACACCGAGCAGGGCGAGACCGGCCACGAGCATGCCCGTGACGGCACCCGCCTTGAAGGCCACGTCGAGACCGCCGCCGAGGGACTGGGTCGCCGCCTGGGCCGTGCGGACGTTGGCGCGGACGGAGACGTTCATGCCGATGAAGCCGGCGACGCCCGAGAGGATGGCGCCGATGGCGAAACCGATGGCGACCCGGATGCCGAGGAAATAGGCTATCACCACGAACAGGACCACGCCGACGATCGCAATGGTGACGTATTGCCTGCGGAGATAGGCCTTCGCGCCCTCCGCAATGGCGCCGGCGATTTCCTGCATGCGCTGAGAACCGGCGTCCCTCTTCATCACGTCGCTGATGGCCCAGAAGCCATACGCGATCGAGAGAAGGCCGCCCAAGATAATAAGGGTAAGTGCCATCATGCCATCCTTGTTATGGGAAAGCAGAAAGCCGCTCCTCAAGGCCTGTTCACTGGCCTTGACCGGCCCCTACCCCCAGCGAAGTTCATATTTGGTGGCAAAAAACTAGGCACTTCGCAACAATCCTGCCGGTGGAACCCACAGGAAGAGTTTAATACTTTAAGCGGGTGCGCCCGCCTTCGTTCTCTGCTGCCAGGCAAGAAGAAATAGCGCGATGGCGACGGGCGGGAAGACCAGCCAATTGACGGTCTCCCAGCCTCCGGCGCTGAGGAGCTTCCCCGACGAGAACGAAGCCAGGGCCACCGAGCCGAAGATGAGGAAGTCGTTGGCGGCCTGGACCTTGGCGCGCTCCTGCGGCCGGTAGCAGTCGGTCACCAGGGCGGTGGCTCCGATGAAGCCGAAGTTCCAGCCGACCCCGAGCAGGATCAGGGTGATCCAGAAATGGGCTATGGTGATGCCCGACAGCCCGATGATCGCCGACAGGGCAATGAGCACGAGACCCGCGGCCGTCACCCGGCCCTTGCCGAAGCGTGAGATGAGGCGGCCGGTGAAGAAGCTCGGACCGAACATGGCGAGGATGTGCCACTGGATGCCCAGCGCCGCCGCCCCGACCGAATGCCCGCAGCCGATCATCGCCAGGGGCGCAGCCGTCATCATGAAGGTCATGAGGCTATAGGACACGAGCCCGGTAACCGCGGCCACGACGAAGCGGGGCTGACGCACGATTTCGAGCAGGGGCCTGCCGCCTCCCGCTTCCGTCGAGGCAATGCTCACCGGCGCGGGCCGCAGGAGGAAGACGATCATCATCGAGAGGAGAGCCAGAGCCGCCTGACCCAGGAAGGCTCCGGCGAATGGCGCGGCCGGCACTGCATCCCGGGTCCAGATCACCGTCTGGGGGCCGATCACACCGGCGATCAGCCCGCCGGTCATCACCCAGGAGATGGCTTTGGGCTTGAAGGCGTCTGAGGCCGCGTCCGTCGCTGCGAAGCGGTAGCTCTGGTTGAAGGAGCCGTAGCTGCCGATGACCAGGGTGCCGAGGCAGAAGAGCACGAAGCTGTAGGAGGCGATGCCGAAGGCGGCGAGGCAGCCGCCCGCGAGACCGATTCCGGCTCCCACGATGTAGCCGATGCGGCGCCCGGCCCTGCGCATGAGCATGGCGGCCGGGATCGTGCCGAGGGCGAGGCCGAGATTGAGCAGGCTCACGGGCAGCGTCGCCAGCTCCTTGTTCTCGGCCAGCGCCTGGCCCACCAGGCCGCCGAGCGACACCACGATGGCCGGGCTCGACCCGCCCAGCGCCATGGCGGCGGCCAGCACAACCGCATTGTGCTTGGCAACGGCGTCGCTGGTGGGAGGAGGCCGGAAGGAGGTGTCAGAAATGCTGGTAGGAGCCGACATCGTAGCGTCTTTCGAGACCGTTCATCCGAAAGACCGGCCGGTCGTGACCCTCGACGACGCGGCCGATGACGGACAGGGTGATGCCGACCCTATCGGCTTCTTTTCGCAGGCTGTCGAGCTTCTTTTCCGGAACGGTGCAGAGAATCTCGTAGTCGTCGCCCCCGGTGAGGGCCAGGTCCAGGAGTTCCGGAGAGGATCCCACCGCCGTGCGTCCCGCGGGGGACAGGGGCACCCGATCGGCATCGACCAGGGCCGAGAGGCCGCTGGCCCGCATCATCTTGGCGAGGTCGCCGGCGAGGCCGTCCGAGACGTCCATGGCGGCGCTCGCATGGTCGCGCAGGGCGGCGGCGAGGCGGTGGCGGGGCTGGGGGTGGAGGTAGCGGTCGGCAAGATGCGCCCGCTCGCCCGGGGACAGGGCCTCCGCCCAGGCCGGACCGGCCCGCAGCCTCAGGCCGAGGGCCGCATCGCCGATGGTGCCGGTGACGCAGACGAGATCGCCGGCCTGCGCCGTCGTCCGACGGACCATCCGCCCCGAGGGTACCTGGCCGACGGCGGTGACGGAGAGGGTGAGAGGCCCCCTCGCCTTCACCGTGTCGCCGCCCAGAAGCGGGCAGCCGAAATCGCGGGAGGCTTCCCCGAGCCCGGCCGCGAAACCGGCGAGCCATGCCTCGGTCCAGTCGTCCGGCAGGGCGAGGCTCAGCAGGAAGCCTGCCGGCTCCGCTCCCTTGGCGGCGAGATCGGAGACGTTCACGCCGAGGGCCTTGCGGGCAATGGAGCCCGGCGCATCCTCGGGCAGGAAATGGACACGCTCCACCAGGGCGTCGGCGGTGAGGACGAGATCGTGGCCCGGCTTCGGGGCGAGGCAGGCAGCGTCGTCCTTGAGCCCGAGGGCTCCCTTGCCGGCAATGGGGGCGAAGAAGCGGGCGATGAGGCCGTCCTCGCCGGGGCGCTCCTGCGCGATCATCGGCTGGCGGTCCCTGCCTGCATCGCGATCAGCGCTTGCCCTGGCCCGCGGCCTTCTTCTCCAGCTCGCCCGGGCGCACCTCGCGGGCCACCTTGTCGAGAACGGCATTGACGAGGCCGGGCTCGTCTTCGCCGTAGAAGCCGTGGGCTACGTCCACATATTCGGTGATCACCACCCGGGCCGGCACGTCCCTGCGGAACATCAGCTCGTAGCCGCCCGCGCGCAGGATGGCGCGCAGCACCGCCTCGACGCGCTTGAGCGGCCAGTCGGAGGCGAGCGCCTGGTCGACGCGAACGTCGATCTCGCGCTGATTCTGGACCACGCCGGAGAGGATGTTGCGGAAGAACTCGGTGTCGGAGGGCTGGAAGGTGATGCCCTCGACCTCCCGGCCGATCCAGAACGCCTCGAATTCGGCCAGGGCATCGATCACGCTCTTGCCGGAAACGTCCATCTGGTAGAGGGCCTGGACGGCAGCGAGGCGAGCGGCCGAGCGCTCTGCTGGCTTCGTCATGATCAGGCCTCCAGTTTCTTCTTGATGCGCAGGACGGCCAAGGCCGCCTCGACCGCCCCGCCGCCCTTATTCAATTCATTCACGCTCGCCCGGGTCCAGGCCTGCTGCTCATTCTCGACGGTGAGGATGCCGTTGGCGAGCGGAATGCGGCGCGCGACCGAGAGATCCATGAGGGCGCGGGCGCTCTCGCCGGCCACGATGTCGTAATGCCCCGTCTCGCCGCGGATCACGCAGCCCAGCGCCACGACCGCGTCGTAGGGCCGGCCGGCCTTCTCGGCGGCGTCGAGCGCGATGGCGACGGTGGCCGGAATCTCGAGCGCGCCGTCGAGGGTCAGCACGTCCATGCTGGCCTGCGCCGCCTCCACCGCCCCCTGCGCGCCGCGCAGAAGCTCGTCGGCGATGTCGTCGTAGAACCGGGCCTCGACGACGAGGATGCGGGCGCCGGGAACCGGCGGGCGGGGGCTTTTCGGCTTGTCGGAATGGGCGACCATGAGAAACCGTTCTGAATTCTGAGGCTGTCTCCGTCCTCTTCCTGAGGAGCAGACGAAGTCTGCGTCACGAAGGAGGTTCCAGAGAGCACTGGAAACGCCCTGATCCTTCGAGACGGCCTGCCGGCCTCCTCAGGATGAGGGCTATGTCGGGGAAATCCAGGCGTTCCCCTACCCCGCCCGGCGCGCGTCCGCAAGCCGCGCGGCGTAGCGGGCCATGAGGTCGACCTCCAGGTTGAGCCTGTCGCCCACCTGCCGCTCGCCCCAGGTGGTGACGGCCAGCGTATGCGGGATGATGAGCACCGAGAACAGGTTGTCGCTGACGGAGTTCACGGTGAGCGACGTGCCGTCGAGGCAGACGGAGCCCTTCTCGGCGATGAAGGGAGAGAGGGCATGGGGCGCCTTGACGACGAAGCGCGCCGTAGGACCCCAAGGGTCGTCCCCGGCGGTGATCGCCTCCCTGGCCACGATGGCGGCCACGCCGTCCACGTGCCCGGTGACGATATGGCCCCCAAGCTCGTCGCCGATCTTCAGGGAGCGCTCCAGGTTCACCTTCGTGCCCACCCGCCACTCGCCGACGGTGGTGCGCTCGAGGGTCTCGGCGGCGGCGTCCACGTCGAACCAGCAGCCGCCCTCGCGCGGCCCGAAGGCCACCACCGTGAGGCAGGGGCCGCCGCAGGCGATGGAGGCGCCAAGCGCGATCGTGGCGGGGTCGTAGGACGCATGGATCCGCAGGCGCTTGAGGGTGCTCTGAGACCCCTCGACTGCCGCGACTTCACCGACGTCGGTGACGATACCCGTAAACATCAGGGTCTCTCCCAGTACATGAAAAGGTCGGAGCCGGCCTGCTCCTCGGCCCAGAGATCGAGGCTGTCCATCCGGTCCTGCAGGGACGGGCCGAGGGCCGGCACGTCGCCCTGCCCCCGGGCGGAGCGGCCGGTGATGAGAACGAGGTCGTCGATGAGATCGGCTTTCGCCAGCGCATCCGCCAGTCCAGGCCCGCCCTCGCAGAAGACACGGGTGAGCCCGCGGGCACCCAGAAGCCGCAAGGCCTCCGCAAGGTTCACGTGGCCGTCCCCATCGGCGGAAACCCGCATCACCTCCACCCCTTGAGCCGCCAGCGCCCGCTCCGCCTCGACCGGCGCGCCCACGCTGGTGAGGATCCAGGTGGGGATCTCCCGCGCGCCGGCAGCCACGCGGGCGCCTGGCGGCGTGCGCAGGTTCGAATCGACCACGACCCGCACGGGCGAGCGGGCTTCGAGGCCCGGCAGGCGCACGTTCAGGAGCGGATCGTCCGCCAGCACGGTCCCGACCCCGACCATGATCGCATCCGCATGGGCGCGCATGAGATGGACCTTGCCGTTGGCCACCTCGCCCGTAAGCATGAGGCGCGGGCCGAGGCGCGAGCCTGCGAACCCTTCGGTGCTGCGGGCGAGCTTCACGGTGACGGCGGGGCGGCCCTTCACGATGCGGGTGATGTGACCGCGATGGAGCCTCCGGCCCTCCCCGGCGAGGCAGCCCACGGCCAAAGGGATGCCGAGACGGCCGAAGCGTTCGGGCCCCTGCCCGGCGGCGAAAGGGCTCGGATCGGGAACGCTCACCACCAGCCGCCCGATTCCGGCGGCGGCGATGAGGTCGGTGCAGGAAGGGCCGTGCTCGGGGCTGCTGCGGGCGGCGCAGGGCTCGAGGGTCACGTAGAGGGCTGCTCCCCGGGCGCGCGCTCCGGCGGCCTCCAGCGCCACGCGCTCCGCATGGGGCCGTCCGCCCGGCTGGGTCGCGCCCTGCGCGACGATGACCGGAACCTCGCCGCTCTCATCGACCACCACCGCCCCCACGGACGGGTTCGGCCAGGTGAGGCCGAGATGGCGCGCGCCCAGGGCGAGGGCGAGGCGCATGAAGCGCTCGTCCCGGCTCGCCCGGTCAGGCAGCCTCTCCGCGCCGGAACCGGTCATGACTCGCTCGCGGCGCGCTTCTTCTTCGGCGGAGGCGGCAGGTCGTCCTCCGGCTCCCCCTCGGCCAGCTTGCCAAGAATCTCCTCGAAGTCCTTGGCTTCGCGGAAGTTCTTGTACACGGAGGCGAAGCGCACATAGGCCACGTCGTCGAGGCCCTTCAGGCCTTCCATGACGAGCTCGCCCACCTGCTCGCTCGACACCTCGCCGTCGCTCATGCTCTCGAGCTGGCGAACGATGCCGTTGATCATGCGCTCGACGCGCTCGGGCTCCACCGGCCGCTTGCGCAGGGCCACCTCCACCGATTGCTGCAGCTTGTCCCGGTCGAAGGGCACGCGCCGGCCCGAGCGCTTCACCACCGTCAGCTCGCGCAGTTGCACCCGCTCGAAGGTCGTGAAGCGTCCGCCGCAATCCGGGCAGATGCGGCGGCGGCGGATGGACGACGAGTCGTCGGTGGGGCGGGAATCCTTCACCTGGGTGTCCAGGCTCCCGCAATAGGGACAGCGCATTATGAAGCTACCGAATGAGTATGATCAGGACATGGCCGGATGACATAGGCCCAGAAGGCCAGCCCACCGGCAACGCCCGAAGCAATAGCCAAGCCCCAGTGCTGAAGCATTGCAACGGGAATGTTTGGGAGCGAGCGCTCCCAAGGATGAACCGCTGCCAGGTACCACAGCGTGGAGCTTGTCATGATCAAGGACGGTGCCCAGCCCAGGATGCCGCTCGCGAGAACGATGTTCAGCAGGGTCAGCCGATCGCGCCGACGGATCACCAGATAGGTTGGGACGCCGAGGAGGATTGTGGAGCCGGCTGCGAAGATCAGAGCAATGACAAACATAGTCGCCGTCCCCGCAATGACTCCCTTGCTACCGACGATAGTGCCGATGGCAGCCAAGATGCCGGCATAGGCTAGGGCTCCGGCAACAGGCGCGATCAGGAAGCCGAAAAACACCCGGTAGGGGTTGGGCCGGTACGGGGTGTTCATCGCGGATGAGATTCTGTTCTCAGCCATAGATCGGGAAGCGGCGGGTCAGCTCGTGAACGCGCGCCTTCACCGATTCCTCGACCGGGGCATTGCCCTCGTCGCCGTTCTTCGCCAAGCCGTCCAGGGTTTCGACGATCAGCTCGCCCACCTTCTTGAACTCGGCGACGCCGAAGCCGCGGGAGGTGGCGGCGGGCGTGCCGAGGCGGATGCCGGAGGTGACCATCGGCTTCTCCGGATCGAAGGGCACGCCGTTCTTGTTGCAGGTGATGTGCGCACGGCCGAGAGCCGCCTCGGCGGCCTTGCCGGTGAGCTTCTTCGGGCGCAGGTCCACCAGCATCAGGTGGTTGTCCGTGCCGCCGGCCACGATGGCATAGCCGTTCGCCAGCATGGTGTCGGCGAGCACCTTGGCGTTCTCGACGACGGCGCGGGCATAGAGCTTGAACTCGGGGCGCAGGGCCTCGCCGAAGGCCACGGCCTTGGCGGCGATCACGTGCATGAGCGGTCCGCCCTGCAGGCCCGGGAAGATCGCGGAATTGACCTTCTTGGCGATGTCCTCGTCGTTGGTGAGGATCATGCCGCCGCGAGGGCCGCGCAGGGTCTTGTGGGTGGTGGTGGTGACCACATGCGCATGGGGGAACGGGGACGGGTGCGCGCCGCCGGCCACAAGCCCGGCAAAGTGGGCGATGTCGACCATGAAGAAGGCGCCGACCTCGTCCGCGATCTCGCGGAAGCGGGCGAAATCCCAGAAGCGGGAATAGGCCGAGCCGCCGGCCACAATCACCTTCGGCTTGTGCTCGCGGGCCAGCTGCGCGACCTCGTCCATGTCGATGATCTGATCGCTCTCGCGCACCTTGTAGCTCACCACGTTGAACCACTTGCCGGACATGTTGACCGGGGAGCCGTGGGTCAGGTGGCCGCCGCAGGCGAGGTCGAGGCCCATGAAGGTGTCGCCCGGCTTCATCAGAGCCATGAACACGGCCTGGTTGGCCTGGGAGCCGGAATTGGGCTGGACGTTGGCGAAGCGGCAGTCGAAGAGGCGCTTGGCGCGGTCGATGGCGAGCTCCTCGGCCATGTCCACGAACTGGCAGCCGCCGTAGTAGCGGCGGCCCGGATAGCCCTCCGCGTACTTGTTGGTCATCACCGAGCCCTGGGCCTCCAGGACGGCGCGGGAGACGATGTTTTCGGAGGCGATCAGCTCGATCTCATCGCGCTGGCGGCCGAGCTCCAGCCCGATGGCGCGGGCGATCTCGGGATCGCTGTCGGCGAGGCTTGCCGAGAAAAAGCTGTTGGAGAGATGGTTGTGGGCCGCTTCACTCGCGCTCATGGGTTCACCCTTGCCTTCCTGTGAGCCCGGCATGGAACGGGCCGCTCTGTCCGAATTGCCCAGGCCTTTATCATGGCTGGCCAGAGAGAGCCAACCCGCCCGCAGGACATGCCTACCCGGCTTATGAAAAGCAACAGCCCGCCGGAGGGCGGGCTGTGAAAGCTTGCTGAGAAAAGAACCTCAGTTCTGCAGGAACATCTCTTCGTCCGGCTCGGTCGGCACGCGGCTCGCGACCGGGATGGCGTTGCCGAGGCCGTCCTTGTTGTAGATGTCGTCGCGGAACTGCACGAGGCCGTCCGGGGTCGCCCAGGCGGTGACGTAGACCCAGTAGATCGGCACCGGCTGCGCCAGGCGGGCGTCGATGCGCTCGCCGGACTTGAAGGTGGCGTCGATCTGCTCGCGGGTCCAGCCGGGGGTGTCCTTCAGGAGCCACTCGATGTAGTCGCGCACGTTCTGCACGCGGATGCAGCCCGAGGAGACGAAGCGGAAATCGTCGCCGAAGATGCCCTTGGAAGGCGTGTCGTGCATGTAGACGCCGTGCTGATTCGGGATGTTGATGCGCACGAAGCCCATGGAGTTGAGATCGCCGCCCGGATCCTGACGGAAGCGATAGCGGGTGGCCTCGTCCGAGAACCAGTTGATCTGGCTGGAGGGCACCTCCTGGCCGGCCGCGTTGAAGATGCGGATCCGGTTCTCCGCCAGGTAGTTCGGCTCCTTCTGCATCTTGGGGATCAGGTCCTTCTTCACCACCGAGGCGGGAGCCGTCCAGAACGGGTTGAAGTTGACCTCGACCACCTTCGAGTTCAGCAGCGGCGACTGGCGGTCGATCTTGCCGACGCCGGCCGCATGGCGGGTATGGACGACGCCGCCCTCCACCGTCTCGACGAGAGCGGCGGGAATGTTGGCGACCACGTAACGGTTGGGCAGCCCTCCGCCCACCAGGCTGCGCAGGCGCGCGACGTTGATCTCGAGCTGGCGGATGCGCATCTCGACCGGCACGTTCATGGCCACGACCGTCGGGCCGGTCATGGTGCCGGTGGAGCTGATGCCGTGGCGGGCCTGGAAGCGGCGCACGGCGGCCTCGACATAGGAGTCGAAGATCGGCGATTCGCCGGCCGCCGGGTCGAGATCCCCGGTCACGATCAGGCGCTGGCGCAGGGCGACGACCGCCGGGCTCTTCGAGCCCACCCGCAGGCCCTGGACGCCCTGGACGGGCTGCCAGCCGCCGCGGGCGGCGATGGCGCGGTAGTACTCGATCATCTGCTCGGTGGCGGCGAGCGAATCCGCGGAGATCATCGGGGTCGAGGTCCGCTGCACGCGGGTGCGGGAGACCGCCTCGTAGTTCTGCGACCACTCGGCCTGGGTCTGGGCGAACTGCTGGGCCAGGGCTCCGGTCGCCGGCGTGAAGACGAGGGCGAGCGATCCAGTCAGGAGGGTACGGCGAGACAACATGAGCGCAAGCTCTTCCCGGTTGGTGTGGTCGAACTGGAGAGCGGCAGACAAGCGCCCGATCCGCCCCCGCTTCCGGCGATAAGTGCCGGGATTGGATTAAGGAACGGTATCGAAAACAGGGAACATCGGGGCCGTTTTATGGCAAACCGGCCGTCAGGTCCGCCCCGGGGTCTCGGAACCGCTCTGCAGGGCTATGTAACTTTGAACTGTGCTCTTGGGGATACACTTCTGCGTGAGCAGCTTGGCCTTCTACGCCGTCATGCCACGGAGATTCCTGCTCCTCGCCTCCCAGGGTCATGCGGGGGCCGGAACAGGCCAATCCTTCGGATTGATGGGAATGTCCATCAGGCGCGGATCGACCATGTCGATCATGCGGTGGAAAGCGGTCGCATTCACGCGGTCCTCATACGGCACTCCCAGGAGGACTTCCCAGATCGCACGGGCATTGAACGGGATGAAGGCTTGCGCGTAGAAGTCGCGCTCCAGCATGGCAACGCCATGCCATGCGGCCATCCGGTGCTCCCAGTAAAACTGGTCGAAAGGATCCAGAATGCCACGAGCGGCATTGAAGTTGCTGGTGGTCAAAAGGTCCTTGAAGGCCTCATCTGCCACCCTGCTCCAGCCCGGATAAGCCTTGGCAGCTTCCTTTCCCGAGGTCGGCATGGAGCGCAGGTGGAGGGCGCGCATGGCCCAGGGAGATACCGGCGGGGCGGGATTTCCTCTCATTGCGTAGAGTGCCCTGCCGATCTTCCCGAGATTCAACGAATCGAGGCGGATCGTCGGAGCCGGCCTTTTCATCTTTGCATAGAACGTCCTGCCGATCTCCAGCAGGTTGGCCGTTACCGCAACGGTGTTGCTGTCGCCGATCCATTTCGCGAGCGGTTGCACGGCCTGGTAGTGGTGACAGGCATAAGTTGCATGCTCGAGCCGCGCCAGCATCTCGCCATGGGGCGCCGTAACGGGAATGGTGGAGTGCCGCACCCCCATCGTCCGCGCCAAATCCGAGGCAACGGCAATGTCTCGTGCGGTGCTTTTGCCCCCGCCATAAGTGTATGTCTCGAATGGCACCCCGCTCCTGAGCAGAACGGCCAGCATGACCCTGCTGTCGAGCCCAGCCGTCAATGCCAATCGAATCGGATGTGCCTCGGCGACTTTCCGCACCGCTCTCGTGGTCCAATCCAAGACCATGCCTGCGGCTTCTTCCGGTGTACGTGGGACGAGTTTCGTGCGAGGCCAGAAGCGACGAACCTTCGGTTTGGAAGGCGGCAGCCCCAACCGACGGCGTGTTTCAGCGACCGGCAGTTCGATCAGCGTGTTTGGGGTCAGCAGTTTGACGCTCGGGAAAGGCGTCCCGTTTCCCGGAAAGCCATAGCGAAACGGAACGTCGCTGGTGCGCTCGTTAGCGACGAGCCGGGCATGGGACGCGACAACCTCGAAATCCCTGCGGTAGAAGATGGCTCGCATTCCGGTTGCGTCCGAGACGATGCGCAGCCCCTGTGGATCTTTGACGAACACCGCAAAGCGTCCGCACAGAAGATCCAGGGCCTCGTAGAAGGTGCCTTGCTCCAGAGCGCTGAGGAGCCATTGAGCAGGGTCAGCGATATCGGGTTCGATCCCGACACAAAGACCGAGGATCGTTACGGAACGATCGGCGTCAGATGCTGCCGAGACAGCAAGATCCTTGCAGACAAAAAGGTTTTCCAAAGGCCCTGCAACATAACCCTCAGGAGGAGACAAGGAGCCTCGACTCCATACAAATCCGCGGGGAAACTGCTGCATTATGCCATCCTAGCAGGGACTATCGGGCTTCTTGCGAAAGCTTCGCTATACATAGGAACAGGCCTCCTCCGTCAAACAGAGCTCCACGACTGTCTGGGAAGCAAGACCGAAATCTCGTTCCTTTGAAGGGGATGCCTTTTTCTGGCTGGCGGCAACCTACCACCATACCATCAACAAAAAGGCTCTTGCGCAGTCCTGGACCATCTCGGCTGTGTTATGGGACTTCGATCAGATTTCCCGCGCCGCGAGCCAGGCGACGGCGAGGTAGACTGCCATGAGGGTCAGGAAGAACGCTACCGTCAGCACCCCACCGGAGACGATGCCTGGGAAGAAGGCGGCCAGGATGAGGTGGCTCATGACGGCCAGGAGCCACATGATCCCGCCCCAGGTGCTCGCCATCCAGAGACCCACCGCCGCGATCAGGTCGATGAGGGCGAAGTAGATGACGGTGGCCTGGTAGCCCGTGGATCGGGCCTCGAACTGGCCGATGGGGGTCCAGATCCCGAGAATCACGGCCCAGGCGCTCAGGCCCTTCATGATCCACAGGACGGCGACCACCCGCATGAACCAGGTGAGGACGAAGCTCCAGCGCATGATGCCCTGGGCGGCGGGCCGCTCCTCGATCCGGTCGGAGGGGTATGCCCGCGCAGCCGGCGCGGAAGCGCCCTGATTGCCGCTCCGGGCCATCAGGCGGCCTCCAGCTCGTTCCCGCCGAGATCCGCGAAGTGGCGCTCCACCACGGCGGGATCCAGCGCCTCGATGGTCTCGGGCTGCCAGCGGGGACGGTTGTCCTTGTCGATGATGACGGCCCTGACCCCCTCGTAGAAGTCGTGTCCGTCGCCGATGCGGGAGACGATGCGGAACTCGACCTTCATCGCCTCCTCGAAACCGAGGGAGGCGCCCCGGCGCACCTGCTCGAAGGCGATGCCCATGCTCGTCGGCGACTTGGTGCGCATGCCCGCGGCGGTCCTGGCGGCAAAGTCCGAGCCCCCCGCGGCGGCCTCGTCGAGACGCTGCAGGATGGCCGCGACGCTGCTGGCCGAGAAGCAGGAATCGATGAGCGCCCTCTCCGCCTCCAGCGGGGCCGGACCAGTCTCGGCGGCGAAGCGCCCGAGCGCAGTATCCACCGGCTCGCCCGCGACCAGCGCCTCGCGCAGCGCGGGGATGTCGGCGCTCGCCACGGAATGGGTCGCAAGCCCGAGCATGCAGGCATCGTCGCGCTTCACCCGTTCGCCCGTGAGCGCGAGGTACATGCCGAACTGCCCCGGCAGGCGCGGCAGGGCGTAGGTGGCGCCCACATCGGGGAAGAAGCCGATGCCCACCTCGGGCATGGCGAAGAGGTAGCGATCGCCCGCCACCCGGTGCGAGCCGTGCAGGGACACCCCCACGCCGCCGCCCATGACGATGCCGTCGATCAGGGCCACATAGGGCTTGGAATAGCGCTTGATCCGGACGTTGAGCTGGTACTCCTCGCGCCAGAAGGCGAGCGCCTCCTCCCGTCGTCCGGCCTTGAGGTCCTCGGTGAGCTGCCGGATGTCGCCGCCGGCGCAGAACGCCTTTTCGCCCGCGCCCTGCACCACGATCCGCGTCACGGCGGGATCCGTCTCCCAAGCGTCGAGCGCCCGGCGCATCTCGCGCACCATGCCGAGGGTGAGCGCATTGAGGGCCTTGGGGCGGTTGAGCGTGATGAGACCCGCCTCACCCTGCCTTTCGCAGACGACTTCGACGCTCGCGTCCATGGGCCACTCCTTCGTTGCAGGGGGCTTAAAACAAGGCCGGGGCCGGTCGTCAATGCGCTCGTTCGTTCAGGGCCGGCGCGTCCAGAAGGGGAGAACTCCGTCCCCGCACCCGGCACCTGGCCCGTCTCCCCCGCTTCGCTCGGCCCGAGGATGACACCAAACCGACCGAAACGGCGACCTCAGGCCTTTTTTAGACTAATTTAAATGTGCTAACCCTCTCGCCATTCGCCGGCGCATCGCAGGCCGGTCCTGGATCGAGAATCATGTCGAAACCCTTGCCGTTCGCCCGTCCCGCGTCGGAAGAGGCCCGAGCCTCTTCCTTGAGCCTCTCCCACCGGCCGCGGCGCAACCGCAAGGCCGAATGGGCGCGGCGTCTGGTGCGCGAGAACGTGCTGACGGCCAACGACCTGATCTGGCCGATCTTCATCGTCGAGGGCGAGAGCGGCCGCACCCCCGTCGCCTCCATGCCGGGCGTCGAGCGGCTGACCATCGGCGAGGCCGTACGGGAGGCCGAACGGGCCGCGTCCCTCGACATCCCGGCCATCGCGCTCTTTCCCTATACCGACCCAGGCTTGCGCGACCCGACCGGATCCGAGTCGCTCAACAGCCGCAACCTCGTCTGCCGGGCCGCGCGCGCGATCAAGAAGGCGGTGCCCGATATCGGGATCATCTGCGACGTCGCCCTCGACCCCTATACCAGCCACGGCCATGACGGCCTGCTGGAGGGCGAGCGCATCATCAACGACGAGACGGTGGCCCTCCTCGCCCGCCAGGCCGTGATCCAGGCCGAGGCCGGCGCCGACGTGATCGCCCCCTCCGACATGATGGACGGCCGCGTCGGCGCGATCCGCACCGCCCTGGACGAGGCAGGCTTCCAGGACGTGCAGATCATGGCCTATGCGGCCAAGTACGCCTCGGCCTTCTACGGTCCGTTCCGGGACGCCATCGGCACCAACGCCACCCTCGTGGGCGACAAGCGCACCTACCAGATGGACCCGGCCAATTCCGACGAGGCCCTGCGCGAGATCGCCCTCGACATCGAAGAGGGCGCGGACATGATCATGGTGAAGCCCGGCATGCCCTATCTCGACATCGTGCGCCGGGCGAAGGACACCTTCGCGGTTCCGACCTTCGCCTATCAGGTCTCCGGCGAGTATGCGATGATCCAGGCCGCGGCCGCGAATGGCTGGATCGACGGAGAACGGGCGATGATGGAGAGCCTCCTGGCCTTCAAGCGAGCCGGCGCGGACGGCATCCTCACCTATTTCGCTCCCAGGGTCGCGGAGAAGTTGAAGCAGGGCTGAGCACCGACAACGACCCAGGCCCGAACGTGTCAGGCTCACCGGTTTTCGGAGGCTGGCTCCCAAAGAGCGTCGCACGTGCATCCCTCCCCCTTGCGGGGAGGGATGAAGGGTGGGGATCGGAAGGTCGGAGCGCCGTGCTCGATCCAGAGGGCATGAAGGCGGCTACAGCACCTGACCTGTTTCAACGCTCACCCGGTTGCACCACCCCCACCCCTGCCCCTCCCCGCAAGGGGGAGGGAAAATGCGGCGCATATCTTTCATGAGCCGGTCTCTGAGGATCGCTTGGTTCGCATCCCTCCTGCTGGGCATCGGTCTCCTCGCCGCCTGCGGTATCGCCATCGATGCGGAGCAGACGCGGGTCTGCCGCTCGGCGCTGCCGGCCCTCAACCCGGGGGCGGTCATCGCGGTGGAACGGGTGCGGGAGGGTCCGGCCGCGCGCAGCCTGAGGATCGACTACACCGCGCGGCATCCCGACCGCCCCGTCCTCGAACGGTTCGCCATCTGCCAGTTCGCCGCGGAGGGCCTCTCGCCCAACAAGGCGGAGCTGACGGGCCTCGGCACGGAGGAAGGTCCGCTTTCCGGTGCCAGCCTCTACATGCTCAAGCGCTATTACCTCGACACTCCCGAGGGCGCGGCCGGCGATCCGGGCAGCCGCCCCGATGCCGATGTCGCGGAGATTCCGATGGCCGCCGCCTATTGGCTGCAGCAGATCCTCGTCAGCCTGCCGCGAACCGCCATCTACGCCCTGCTCTCGGTCGCCTTCGCGCTGGTCTTCGGCCTGAGCGGCCGGATCAACCTGGCCTTCGGCGAGCTTGCGGCCATCGGCTCGGCGGCCACCATCGCCGGGGCGTCCATCGTTCTGGCCTCGGGTGCCAGCGCCCCGGTGCTCGGTCTCGCGGCCGGCCTGGCAGCCTCTCTTTTTGCGGGCGCCATCCACAGTGCGGTCGGCGGGACTTTCACCATCGGCCGGATCACCGCCGAGAGCCCGCAGCCGAGCCTGATCGCGACGGTGGGCCTTTCCCTGTTCCTCATGGAATACCTGCGGCTCGTCCAGAGTCCCGTGACCGTCTGGCTGCCGCCGATCTGGTCGGAGGCCTGGCCCCTCGCCCGTGCACAGGATTTTCTCGTCAGCCTCACGCCGATCACGATCATCACCAGCGGCATCGGCCTGGCCGCCGCCTTGAGCCTGCTCTGGCTCGTCCAGGCGACCTCCTTCGGACGGGCCTGGCGGGCCTATGCGGACGATGCGAAGGCGGCGGCGCTCATGGGGGTGAACGGCCCGCGCCTCCTCGTCCAGACCTTGGCCCTCGCCGGCGCCATGGCGGGGCTTTCGGGCATGCTGATCGTGGCGCAGTATGGCGGCCTGGGATTTGCGGGAGGCTTCCAGTACGGGCTCAAGGCGCTGATCGCCGCCATCATCGGCGGGATTGGCTCCATCCCCGGCGCGATGTTAGGAGGTTTCGCCGTGGGCTTGTTCGAGACCCTGTGGTCGGCGTATCTGCCCATCGAGATCCGCGACATGGCGCTCTATGCGGCGCTGGTCGTGTTCCTCATCTTCCGGCCCGGCGGCCTGCTGGGTTTCAAGGATCCGACACCAAGACCCGTCTAAGGGCCTATAACAACTCTCCGGAGGAGATCGTGGCCGATTACGCCATCACCATCGACGACGTGAAACGGGCGGCGCAGACCATCCAGGGGCAGGTCCTGCGGACACCCCTCGTCCCCGCGCCGCGCCTGTCGCAGCTCACCGGCGCCACGGTCTGCGTGAAGCACGAGAACATGCAGCCCACCGGCTCCTTCAAGGAGCGCGGCGCGGTGACGAAGCTGGAGAGCCTGACATCCGGCGAGCGCTCCCGCGGCGTCATCGCCATGTCGGCCGGCAACCATGCCCAGGCGGTGGCCTACCACGCGCGGCGCCTCGGCATCCCGGCCACCATCGTCATGCCGGAAGGCACGCCCCTGGTGAAGGCTGAGAACACCCGCTCCTACGGCGCCAGGGTGATCCTGTTCGGCGAGACGCTCTATGAGGCGGCGGCCCGCGCCCGCGAGATCGCGGAGGCAGAGGGCCTCGTCTTCGTGCACCCTTATGACGACCCCAAGGTCATGGCCGGCCAGGGCACCATCGGCCTGGAGATGCTGGCCGACGCCCCCGACCTCGACCAGATCGTCGTGCCGATCGGCGGCGGCGGACTGATCTCGGGCATCACGGTCGCGGTCAAGGCGATCAAGCCTTCCATCGAGATCATCGGCGTGGAGGCGGCCCTCTACCCGTCCTTCAGCAACGCCATCCGGGGCGAGGACCGGCCCATCGGCGGCGCGACGCTCGCCGAGGGCATCGCGGTCAAGACCGTGGGGCAGCTGCCGCTCCCGATCGTGCGCGATCTCGTCTCCGACATCATCGCCGTCGAGGAGCCGGTGATCGAGCGGGCGGTCAACGCCTATGCCACCCTGCAGCGGACCATGGCGGAAGGCGCGGGCGCGGCGGGCCTCGCCGCCATGATGGCGCAGCCCGAGCGGTTCCAGGGCAAGCGGGTCGGCCTCGTGCTCTGCGGCGGCAATATCGACGCCCGGATCCTCGCCTCCGTGATGGTGCGCGATCTGGAGCGCGACGACCGCATCACCTCCTTCCGCATCACCTCCAACGACCGGCCCGGCCTGCTCGGGCGCGTGGCGAGCCTGCTCGGCCAGCTCGGCGCCAACATCCTGGAGGTGTCCCACGGGCGCCTGTTCCTGGACGTGCCCGCCAAGGGGGTATCCATCGATATCACTATCGAAACCCGCGACAGACAGCATACATTGGAGGTGTTCGAGGCCCTGGCGGCGGAGGGACTGGCTCCCCAGCGGATCGTCTCCCGCAGCCTGCCCGAGACCACCTTCTGAGGAGAGCCCCATGGTCAACCGCCCCTACCCGCCGACCCTGAACTATCCCTCCTACGAGGTCGACCGGGTGACGGAGGGCGTCATCGCCCGCCGCTTCTGGGCCTACCTGATCGACCTCGTCGTGATCGCGCTGTGGGTCGTGCTGATCTCCATCGGCATCTTCTTCCTGGGACTCATCACGCTGGGCCTCGGCTGGGGGCTGTTCTTCGCGCTGCCGCTCACGGCGCTGATCTTCATCGTCTACAATGCGGTGACGATCGGCGGCGCGTCCCAGGCGACGGTGGGCATGCGCTACATGGGCCTGCGGGTGATCGATCCGCGCACCGGCCGGGGGCCGTCTCCGCTGTCGGCCGCCGTGCACGCGCTGTTCTTCTACGTGGCGATCTCGACCTTCCTGCTCTGGGCCTGCGACGTGTTCGTCGGCTTCGTCCGCGACGACCGACGCTTCATCCGCGACCTGCTCACCGGGATGATGGTGGTGCGCGCTTGAGGCGTTGCCAAAAAAACGTGCGCTGTTTCCCTCCCCCTTGCGGGGAGGGAATCACGTACGCTCGTCCTCGACGCGAGCATCCCCGAAAAGCGTCTGAACACACCCCTGTGACAAACGCCCACTTTTCCTGGACGGGCGGGACACCAATGTTATCCTTCAAGCGTTGACGTAGCGCTCAAGGTTTCTCCACAAGGCCTCCCCGATTGACGAGCCAGCCCCGCGACGCACCGCAGTTCTACCTCACCTCCCCGTCCGCATGCCCCTATCTGCCGGGCAAGGAGGAGCGGAAGGTCTTTACGCATATCGTGGGGCGGCGTGGCCGGGAGCTGAACGAGATTCTCACCCAGGGCGGCTTCCGCCGGTCGCAGACCATCGCCTACCGGCCCGCCTGCGACGCCTGCCGGGCCTGCGTCTCCGTGCGGGTGCTCGTGGACGCATTCGAGCCGTCGGGCAATCTGAGGCGCGTGCTGAAGGACAATGCGGATCTCATCGGCAACGCGCTCCCCAACCGCCCGACCTCGGAGCAGTACTCCCTCTTCCGGCGCTACGTGGACACGCGCCACGCGGATGGCGGCATGGCCGACATGACGGTGCTCGACTACTCCATGATGGTCGAGGACAGCCACGTGGACACGAAGCTCATCGAGTACCGCAGGCGCGGCATCGACAGCGGCATCACGGGCAGGGGATCGGGGGATCTCATCGCCGTCTGCCTCACGGACGAGATGAGCGACGGCCTTTCCATGGTCTATTCGTTCTACGAGCCGGAGCTGCACCACCGCAGCCTCGGCACCTTCATGATCCTGGACCACATCCGGCGCGCGAAGGCGATGGGCCTGCCCTACCTCTATCTCGGCTATTGGGTCGAGGGCTCGAAGAAGATGGGCTACAAGGCCCGCTTCAAGCCGCAGGAGCGGCTTCTCGCCCATGGCTGGGTGAGGGTGGAGTAAAAGAGCAGAATAGCTCTCTACAGCAATCCAACTCTCTCCACGTCATCGCCGGGCTTGTGCCGGTGATCCACGTCTTGACGGTTTCCAACTCACAGACCTCATCCTGAGGAGCCGCTGCAAGCGGCGTCTCGAAGGAGCTTCCAGGGGACACTGGATCCTCCTTCGAGACGGATTGCTGGCACAATCCCTCCTCAGGATGAGGTGAGTGTTTCCTAAAACGTGGATGGCCGGGACAAGCCCGGCCATGACGTGGAGAGTTCTGACAGCGATCCCGGATCGGCTTGCGCCGTCCGGGATGACTGCTTCTTGATTTACTCCCCGAACCTGTTGGACTTCGGGAAGCCCTTGGGCGGCAGGCGGCCGGCTTCGGTGCGGTCGCCCATCCAGTCGCGCAGGTCCTCCTTGGCCACCGTCCAGGTGCGGCCGGAGGTGTCCTTCCAGGTGAGGCCTTCCTTCAGCTTGAAGACCTTGGCGTCGGAGACGCCGCCGTCCTTGTAGCGCTGGAGGCGCACGCCCTTGCCGCGGGTCATCTCCGGCACCTGCTTCAACGGGAAGATCAGCAGCTTGCGGTTCTCGCCGATGATGGCGACGTGGTCGCCCTCCGCCTCGGTGCAGACCACCATCCTGGCGGGCGCGTCGAGGTTGAGGATCTGCTTGCCCTTGCGGGTGTTGGCCGTGATCTCGTCGGTGGGCACCGTGAAGCCGCGCCCGTCCGAGGCGACCACCAGCAGCTTCGTTCCGGCCTTGTAGGGGAAGGCCGCGATGAAGTCGGCGCCCTCCTCCAGGTCCACCATGAGGCGGATCGGATCGCCGAAGCCGCGCCCGCCGGGGAGCTTGGAAGCGTCCAGGGTGAAGAAGCGCCCGTTATCCGCCGCCACGACGATCTTCGACGTGGTCTCGGCGAAGAAGGCGGTCTTCAGCCTGTCGTCGCCCTTGAACTGCACGCCGGATATATCCTCCTGGTGCCCCTTCATGGCGCGGATCCAGCCCTTCTCGGACACGATGACCGTGATCGGCTCGCGCTCGATCATGGCTTCCGCGAAGTCGATGTCGGAGGTGTCCGGCGCCTCGGCGAAGGTGGTGCGGCGCTTGCCCAGGGGCGTGTCGGGCCCGAAGGTCTTGCGGACCTCCTTGATCTCCCACGCAACGGTCTTCCACTGCACCTTCTCGGACCCGAGCAGGTTCTCGATCGAGGCCTTCTCCTCCTGCAGGGTCTTCTGCTCGCGCTTGAGCTCCATCTCCTCGAGCTTGCGCAGGGAGCGCAGGCGCGTGTCGAGGATGGCGTTGGCCTGGACCTCGGTGAGCTTGAAGACGCGCATCAGCTCCTGCTTCGGCTCGTCCTCCTCGCGGATGATTTTGATCACCCGGTCGAGGTCGAGATAGACGATGAGCAGGCCGCCCAGGATCTCCAGCCGCCGGTCGATGGCGGCGAGCCGGAACCTGGAGCGGCGGATCAGCACCTCGCGGCGATGGTCGAGCCATTCGCGCAGGCACTCCGCAAGCCCCAGCACCTTCGGCACCTTGCCCCCGGCGAGCACGTTCACGTTCATGGGGATGCGGCTCTCGAGCTCCGTGAGCTTGAAGAGAGACTCCATGAGAATGATCGGGTCCACCGTCTTGGCGCGGGGCTCGAGCACCACGCGGATGTCCTCGGCGGATTCGTCGCGCACGTCGGCCAGCAGCGGCAGCTTCTTTTCCTGCAGCAGCTCGGCGATCTTCTCGATCAGGCGCGACTTCGGCACCGCATAGGGGATCTCGGTGACGACGATCTGCCAGTTGCCGCGCCCCAGGTCCTCCTTCGTCCACCGGGCGCGCACGCGGAACGAGCCGCGGCCCGTGCGGTAGGTCTCCGCCATGGCGGACGGGGTGTCGACGATGATGCCGCCGGTGGGCAGGTCGGGCCCCGGCACGAACTGCATGAGCTCTTCGGAGGTGGCCTTCGGCTTGGCGATCAGGTGCAGGGCCGCATCGCACAGCTCGGCGGCGTTGTGCGGCGGGATCGAGGTCGCCATGCCGACCGCGATGCCCTGCGAGCCGTTGGCCAGCAGGTTCGGGAAGGCGGCCGGCAGCACCACCGGCTCCTCGTTGGCCTGATCGTAGGTCTCGCGGAAATCGACCGAGTCCTCGTCGATGCCCTCCAGCAGCAGGCGCGCCACCTCGGTCATGCGCGCCTCGGTGTAGCGCATGGCCGCGGCGCCGTCGCCGTCGATGTTGCCGAAATTGCCCTGCCCGTCCGCCAGCGGGTAGCGCTGGGCGAAGTCCTGCGCCATCCGCACGAGCGCCTCGTAGATCGACTGGTCGCCGTGCGGGTGGAACTGGCCCATTACGTCGCCGACGATGCGGGCGCATTTCTTCGGCGCCGACTTCGGGTCGAGCCTGAGCAGCCGCATGGCGTGCAGGATGCGGCGGTGGACGGGCTTCAGCCCGTCCCGCGCGTCCGGCAGCGCCCGGTGCATGATGGTGGAGAGCGCATAGGCGAGATAGCGCTCCTCCAGGGCATCCTTAAGATTGATGTTCTCGATCTCGCCCCCCGACGGCGGATTGACCGGCTTACCCATACTTCGAAACCCTCAACTGCGAATCGCTCTTTATCATCCGAAATGAGAACATAACAGAAACATACGTCATTCGTCCCCAGCCGTGGCCAGTGCGACGAAACGCGCCCGCTCCTCCGGCGCCCGGTGCCCCTGTGGCCCGTAGACGTTCTGATGCAGGAAGAAGTCGGTCAGCGCAAATCCGGCCCGGATGTCCTCCTCCCGGGGCCGGTTGGCCCTGGTCTGGCCGATGAGGAAGCCGGGCAGCTTGAGCAGCCTGTCCTTGTAGGCCTCCCCGGCCTCGGCCGAGACGGCGCGCCCGCTCCGGGGCGAGACATAGGTCAGGTCCCGCTCGGTGCCCGTGGCGGCGCAGCTCGTCAGATCGAGGCCGAAGCCGAGCTCGGCGAGCATGGCGAGCTCGAAGCGCACGAACAGTGCCGGGGCGAGGTCGGGGTCGTCCAGATTGTCGACCAGAACGGTCAGGGTCTCGTAGAGGGCGAAATGCGGGTCCCGCTCCGGGAAGTAGCGCAGCATATGGGAAAGCGTCGCCAGGCCGTAGAGCGCCATGGAGGAGCCCATGAGGCGGGCGGCCCGCAGGTTCAGCCCCTCCACCTGATAGGTGCCCAGATGCTCGTCGAGCCGCGCCCGCCAGGTCGCCTGCACCGTGTTGCCCGGCTGGAGCACGGCCTGAAGGGTCTTGGAGCGGCCGCCATGGACGAGGCCGAGGTGGCGGCCGTGCTCGCGCGTCATCAGTTCGAGGATGACGCTCGTCTCTCCATGCTTGCGGACGCCGAGAACGACGCCTTCGTCAGTCCAGTGCATCGGTTCCGGCTGCCTTCGGCACGTGGGTTTGCCAAGTCTCGATATAGTGATCCGGCAGGCATTCTTCCATGTTTTCCAAGCATATCCGAAAACTTCTAATATTCTGTTTCACAAGGGATTTCGCCCTCAGGCGGAACCATTCCGGCACCGTGTCATTGTCGATGACCTTAGTGTGCAAACGACGTTTGAGGACCATGAAACTCTCCAGCCTGCTTCTTGCGAGTACCGCCCTCCCCCTGATGCTGCTGCCGGCGAACGTCTCGGCATTGCAGACCGAACCCGCAGCGCCCCTGGTGATCGCTCAGGCCGGTCCGCCGGCCGACGAGGACCAGCCCCCCGGCCTGCGCCGGAGACAAGGCCAGCAGGGTGAGGAGGCGCCGCGCCGCGGCGGCCCCGGCCAGGAGCGCCGGCAGGGCGGCCAGGAAGGCGGAGGTCCCGGCGCCGTCGAGGAGCGTGGACCGCGACCGCCCCGCGGGGCAGGTCCTGCCGAGCGCGGCGTGAGCCCGGACGCTCCGGCACCTCGCGCGCCCCGTGCCACCTCCCAGGAGGACTCCCCCGAAGCCCCGCGCCCGCGCCGCGACCAGGCCCAGCCCACTGAACGCCCGACTCCGCCTTCGGGCACGACGCCCGCCGCTCCGGCCCGTCCCGCACAGCAGATTCCTGCCGAGCGGGCTCAGCCTCCGGCCGATGCTCCCGCCCGGCAGCAGCGTCCGGCCGCCCAGGAACGCGAGCGCGAGCGGGACCGCAACCGGCCCGCAGAGCGCGCCCAACCCCAGGCTCCGGCTGGCGAGACCCGTCCGACTACCCCTCCGCCCGCGGCCCAGCCTGCAACCCCGCCCGCGCCTGCGCAGCAGCGGCCGGGCCAGGCTACCCCAGGTCAGACCGCTCCCGACCAGGCCGCGCCCCGGCCGCGGGATGCCGAGCGCCCGGCGCGGGCGGGCGACCCCGAACGCCCGGATCGGCCGCGCGGCCAGCGCCCGGGACAGGATCAGCCCGCCACCCCGGCGACGCCTCCGGCCCCGGCACCAACCCAGGCCCAGCCCGCTCCGGCAACCCCCACTGCTCCAGCTCCGGCTCCGGCAGCGCCCGCGACCCAGACGCAGCCCGCTCCCACGGCGCCTGCCCCGACCGCACCGGCGACCCGCGCCCAACCTACGGCTCCCGCCGCTCCGGCACCGGCCGCTCCCCAGCAGGCCGCCCCTGCCACGACGCAGCCCCTCGATCCCGCGCGGGTGCGCATCGAGGATCTGCGCCGCGAACGCCGGGAGCGCCGCGAAGGCAACCGCGTCATCATCGAGGAGCCCGGCAACCGCACGATCATCCGAGAGGGCAACGAGGTCATCATCCGCCACGACGAGACCGAACGGTTGCGCCGGACCTATCGGGATGCCGACATCCGGGTGGAGCGCCGTGGCGCGGGCGAGGAGGTCACCATCGTGCGCCGTCCGGACGGCAGCGAGATCGTCACGGTGCGGGACGAATACGGCAATCTCGTCCGCCGCGTGCGGCGCGAGCCTGCGGGACGTGAGGTCATTCTCATCGAGAACCGGCGTGGCGACCGCCGTCCGACGACGTACGGGTATATCGAGGAGGAGGTCGTCCGTCTGCCGCCCCCGCGGGTGACGATTCCCCGCGAGCGCTACATCGTCGAGACGGAACGGGCGTCCGAGGCCGACATCGTCGAAGCCTTCACGGCGCCCCCGGTGGAGCGCATCGAGCGGGCCTACACCCTCGACGAGATCCGCCGCAGCCAGCCCCTGCGCCAGCGCATGCCGCGGGTCGACCTCGACACCATCACCTTCGAGTTCGGCTCCTGGGAGCTGCCGCCGGATCAGATCGAGAAGCTGCGGGTCATCGCCGATGGCCTGCGTCAGGCGATCTCCCGGAATCCGAACGAGATCTTCCTGGTGGAAGGCCATACCGACGCGGTCGGCCCGGACGAGGACAACCTGACCCTCTCCGACCGTCGTGCGGAGACGATCGCCACCATCCTGACGGAGCGCTTCCAGATCCCTGCCGAGAACCTCACCACGCAGGGCTATGGCGAGCAGTACCTGAAGGTGGCCTCGCAGGGGCCGGAGCGGGAGAACCGCCGCGTGACCCTGCGCCGGATCACCCCGCTGCTGCAAGGCCAGAACCAGCAGCAGTAAACCCGAAGAACCGGGAGGACCTCCATCCTCCCGGTTTTCTCTTGTGCGGCGGTTCTACTTGAGACCTGCCTGCTGCAGGCCCTCCACGAAGCGGCCCATAACCTCCTTGCTGAAGGCCAAGGCCTGCAGAATGTCCGAGATCCGAATCCCTGGATATTCCTTCACCAATTCCTCGACGCTCGCCCGCGCTTTGCCGATCTCTCCCGCGTGAGCATAGCTCGGCGCCAACGTTCGATGGATCCATACCGCACTCGGCTTGGCGGCCAGCGCCTTTTCCTGCCACTGCGTGGCCAGGTCGTAGCGTTTCGCGATGAAGTGAGCGCAGCCGATCCCCATCTCGCAGTTGAAGGCCATGGGGTCGAACGGGCTGAGGCGCAGGGAGCGCTCGAAATGCTCGATGGCGACCTCGGGATCGTCCCGGTAGTTGTGGAGCCAGCCGCTGCGGTTCCAGGCCCATGCGGAATTCGGGTCGAGGGACAATGCCCGGTCCAGCATGGAGGCGGCGCGCTGGTATTCCCGGGTGATGGTGAGCGCCGCGCCCAGCACCGTCAGGATGAAGGGATCGTCGTGAGCCAGGGAGGCTGCGGTCTGCGCCTGGCGCAGGGTCTCGCTCTTGTCGCGCTGGACGTCGCCCGACCAGTTGTAGACGATCCGCTGCCCGCGGCACCACGCGGCCAGGGAGAGGGCGAGCGGATAGTTCGGATCGAGGCGGAGCGCCCTCTCGAGAAGCCCCGTCGCCTCGTCGTTGGCCTCCCGCTCGAGGGACCAGACGTGCGGGAGGGCCCGCATCACGAGATCGTAGGCATCGAGGTTCTCGGGACGCTTGCGCCTGGCGCGCTCGATCTCGGCCGCGCGTATGGAGGGCTGGATCGCTCCGACCACGTTGGCGGTGATCTGATCCTGGAGGTCGAACACGTCCTCGATCACGCCATCGTAATGCTCGGCCCAGAGGTGCATGCCCGTGCCGGCATCGACAAGCTGCGCGGTGATGCGGATCCTTTTCCCCGAGCGCCTGATGCTGCCCTCCAGCACGTAGCGAACCCCCAGCTCGCGCCCGATCTGCTGCAAGCTGACGCTGCGGCCCTTGTAGGCAAAGCTTGAATTCCTCGCGATGACGAAGAAGGACCTGAAGCGGGACAGCGCCGCGATGATGTCCTCGACGATGCCGTCGGCGAAGTAGTCCTGCTCGGGGTCCTGGCTGATGTTCACGAAGGGCAGCACGGCGATGGACGGCTTGTCCCGGAAGATCGCCACCGACCGGAGACCCGCTGTCGCTCCCGGGTCCATTCCCTCCAGGAGGCAGAACACCCGCACGGGACGGCCGATGTTCTTGACCTGATGCTCTCCCCGGTCCTCGAACTGGTAGGGCAGCTTGTCCCTCACCTCCTCATAGACCTTGCCGGAGAGGCAGATGCCGCCGGGCAGCGCGAGCTTCTGCAGCCGGGAGGCAATGTTCACCCCGTCCCCGAAGATGTCGCCGTCGTCCTCGATGATGATGTCGCCCAGATTGATCCCGATCCGCAGCTGGAGCGGTCCGGCGCCGGAAGCCTCGCCCTCGCCCATCACGCCCTCCTGGAGATCGACGGCGCAGCGCACCGCATCGACGGGGCTCGAGAACTCGACGAGGAATCCGTCTCCGACGGTTTTCACCAGCCTGCCGTGATGAAGAAGGATCTTGGGCTCGATCACCTGCCGCCGGAGCCGCCTCAGGCGCGCCAGCGTGCCCTCCTCGTCCTGCGACATGAGCGTGGAATAGCCTACAACGTCGGCGGAAAGGATTGCCGCAAGGCGTCTTTGGGCCGTCTGGTCAGAAGGGCTGCTCATGGCCTCTCCAGGACGTCGACGCTGAAACGGACGCGCTACTCCAGGAAGGCACCGCGGGAGACAATCCGGCTTCCCATCACCTTTGCATGATAAAGCCTCACATCAGCTCTGGTTGCCTTCGGAAGCCGCGAATATCCTGCAAATCCGGCATCTGCAGGGCCATCCGGCTCCGAACCGGCCTTCATTTGCTCTCGATGGGAGAAACTTTCCGTGTCAGCGTCCGGAATCCTGCCGGAAAGCGTCCGGGCATTTGCCCTTCATTAATCTTTAAAGGTGACGCTAGGTTAAACACAAATAACGAGAACCGGCGATGTTCAGTATCCTGCGGCGCTCTCCTCAAGCAGTTCTGCCGGACGGCGAGGCTCAGCTCCCTGCGGAGGAAACACCTGTCCACATCGGCCGCGAGCCCCGCCTCGAGACCGAGGTGGTCGATTCCCTCGAGGCCGACATTCTCAAGGCGATCCAGGGCGTCACGCAGGCCATCGCCGTTGCCGCAGCCGACGTAGCCGCCGTCGAGAAGGATCTGGCCGACATCAGGTCCCACGCGGCGGAACTCGCCACGGCGGGGCGGACCGCTTCCGAGGAAACCCTCTCCCTCGCATCCTCTACGGAGGAGCTGGCCGTTACCTCCGGCGAGATCGCCCGTGCGATGGATCACGCCGGAAGCCGGATCGAGAGCGCCGTCCAGGCGGCCCAGAAAGCCAGCGCGCTGATCATGCAGCTCTCGGCCGCCACCTCGGAGATCGTCGGAATCGTCGACACGATCTCCGCCGTGGCGCGGCAGACGAACCTGCTCGCGCTCAACGCCACCATCGAAGCTGCCCGCGCCGGCGAGGCCGGCAAGGGCTTCGCGGTGGTGGCCGGCGAGGTCAAGACGCTCTCCACGCAGACGGCCAAGGCCGCCGACGATATCCGCCAGCGGATCGATCACCTGCGCGAGACCGCTCAGGCCTCCACCGGCGCCGTGACCGAGGTGGTCGAGGCGGTGGAGGGCGTGCGTCCCGTCTTCGACACGGTGCGCCATGCCGTCAAGGAGCAGAACACGGCCATCGGCGAGGCATCGCGCCTGGCGGAGGTCACCTCATCGAGCGTCGGCGGCGTGAGCGCGCGGGCCGGCGAGGTCGATGCCGTGTCGCGCAACGCGAGCGAGCGAGCGCACCAGGCCGACCGGGCGACGAAGACCGCCGACGGGCTGGCGAAGGCCCTCGGCCAGCGCTTCGTCACCGTGATGCGCCAGAGCGAGATCGGCGACAGGCGCCGGGCGGACCGGCTGCCCGTCGACCGTCCGGCGACGTTCTGGATCTCCGAGCGCAGCGCTCCCTCGCGGCTGATCGACGTGAGCGCCGGCGGCGTCCTTCTCGCATCGATCCCGAACATGCACCTGGTGCCGGGGCTGCGGGGCGAGATCGACATCCAGGGCGTCGGCCGCTTCGGCGCGCGCATCGTCGGGATGAGCGCCATGGGCCTCCACTGTGCCTTCGACGGGCTCACCGGAGAGGCTCAGGCCCGCATCGACGGCTTCATCGCCGACGTCGAGACCACCTACAGGCCGCGGATCCTTCTCGCCCAGGAGACCGCCCGCCAGGTGGAGTTCCTGATCGAGCAGGCGGTCGCGGACGGGCGCCTGCCGCGGGAGTCGGTGTTCGATACGGACTACCGCCTCCTCCCCGGCACCGATCCGGTTCAGTATGCCACCAGCTACCTGCCGGTGTTCGAGCGGCTCCTGCCGCCCATCCTGGAAAAGGTCCTGGCGTCCGATTCCGCAATGGCCTTCTGCCTTGCGATCGACCGGAACGGCTACATCCCGGTCCACAACCGCGTCTACTCGCAGCCCCAGCGGCCGGGCGACCCGGTCTGGAACGCCGCCAATTCCCGCAACAAGCGGATCTTCGACGACCGGGCCGGCATCACGGCCGCCCGCTCCACGCGGCCGTTCACCGTGCAGGCCTATGCCCGCGACATGGGCGGCGGCAAGGTCGTGATGATGCAGGAGGTGGATGCGCCCATCCGCGTTCTCGGCCGCCACTGGGGCGGCCTGAGAACGGCGTATCGCGCCTAGCCTTTGGGGAACTCCAGCCCCATCTCGCGGTAGCGCTCCGGATCGTCGCTCCAGTTCTCGCGCACCTTCACGAAGATGAAGAGGTGGACGGGAGCCTCGGCGATCTCGGCGATTTCCTTGCGGGCCAGTTGACCGATGGCCTTGATGGTCTGACCGCCTTTGCCGAGCACGATCTTGCGCTGGCTGTCGCGCTCCACGAACACGGTCTGCTCGATGCGCACCGAGCCGTCGGGGCGCACCTGCCACTGGTCCGTCTCGACGGTGGACTGGTAGGGCAGCTCCTCGTGCAGGCGCTCGTAGATCTTCTCGCGGGTGATCTCCGCCGCGAGCATGCGCAGCGGCGCGTCTGAGATCTGATCCTCCGGATAGAGCCAGGGGCCCTCCGGCATCATCCCGGCCAGCTGGCGCCTCAGGGTCTCGATCCCGTCGCCGTTCAGCGCCGAGATCATGAAGGTATGTGCGAAGGGCACCTTCTCGTTGAGCCTCGCGGCAAGCTCCAGAAGCCGCGAGCGCTCGATCAGGTCGATCTTGTTCAGGATCAGCACCTTCGGCTGCTTCAGCTCCGGCAGCTTGGCGAGGATCGCCTCGGCCTCCTCGTCGACGCCCCGGCGCACGTCGAGCAGGAGCGCCACCACGTCCGCATCGCCCGCACCGCCCCAGGCCGAGGTGACCATGGCGCGGTCGAGCCGGCGCTTGGGCTTGAAGATGCCGGGGGTGTCCACGAACACGATCTGCGCCTCGCCCTCCACGGCGATGCCGCGCACCAGGGCCCGGGTCGTCTGCACCTTGCGCGAGACGATGGAGACCTTGGAGCCGACGAGCGCATTCAGGAGCGTGGACTTGCCCGCATTGGGCGCGCCGATCAGAGCGACGAACCCGGCCTTCGTTTGGTGTTTCTCAGGCTGTTCCATGCTCATCCTCCGTCCAGACACCCTCCCTCAAGAGAAGGCTGCGCGCGGCTGCCTGTTCCGCGATGCGCTTCGATGCTCCGACCCCGAACTCGTCGCCGGTGCCTTCGACCCTCACCACGACCCGGAACTTCGGAGCGTGGTCCGGCCCCGTCTGCTCGACGACCCCGTAGGTCGGCGGCGGCAGGCCCCGTCCTTGCGCCCATTCCTGCAGGGCGCTCTTCGGGTCGCGGAGCGGGCGCCGGGGCGCCTCCAGCAGGCCCTGGAACGCGCGCCAGACGAGATCGCGCGCCGCCTCGTAGCCGCCGTCCAGGAAGACGGCGCCGATGATCGCCTCGCACACGTCCGCCAGAATGGTCTGGTTGCGCCGCTCGCCCGAATGCGCCTCGCCGGCGCCGAGCTTGAGATAGGGCCCCACGTCCCAGGCGATGGCGACCTCGGCGCAGCTTTCGCGCCGCACGAGTTCCGCCAGGCGGCGCGAGAGCTCGCCCTCCGGCGCGCCGGGGAAGGTCCGGAAGAGCAGCTCCGCGATGGCGAGCCCGAGCACGCGATCGCCGAGGAACTCCAGGCGCTGGTAGCTCTGGCCGGACGCCTGCGGCGCGCTCACATGGGTCAGCGCCTCGTCCAGGAGGGCAGGATTTTCAAAGCAGTAGCCGATCTTGTTGAGAAGATCGTCGAGGTTAGGCTTGCGACGGGCCACGGGTCAGCGGATTCCCTCGAACAGACGGTTCCAGCGGATCTTCTGCGGCCACTCCCACGGGCGCCACAGGGATGCGCTCTCGTCGATCGAGAAGAAGATGATCTCGGCGCGGCCGACGAGGTTCTCGAACGGCACCTGTCCGACGCTCGCCTCGTCGCGCGAGTCGGTGGAGTTGTCCCGGTTGTCGCCCATCATGAAGTAATGGCCGGGCTGGACCGTGTAGACGTTGGTGTTGTCCCAATAGCCGCGATCCGCATCGCGCTCGATGACGTTGTAGGACACGCCGCCGGGCAGCGTCTCCTTGAACTGGGGCACGCTCACGGTGCGGCCGTAGAGGTCCGTGGTCTTGTAGTCCTCGACCCGCTCGCGCTGCACCGGCTGACCATTGATGTGGAGCACGCCGCCGATCACCTGGATCCGATCGCCGGGCAGGCCGATCACGCGCTTGATGTAGTCGGTCGAGTTGTCCTTCGGCAGCTTGAACACGGCGATCTCGCCCCGCTTCGGCTCGGAGCCGAAGATGCGGCCCGAGAAGATGCCGGGGCTGAACGGGATCGAGTGCTTCGAATAGCCGTAGGAATACTTGGAGACGAACAGGTAGTCGCCGATCAGCAGGGTCGGGATCAGGGAGCCCGAGGGGATGTTGAAGGGCTGGAAGAGCACGGTACGGACGACGACCGCGATCAGCAGGGCCTGGATGATGACCTTGATCGTCTCCCAGAGGCCGCCTTCCTCATTCTTCACGCTGCTACCCACGTACTTGCCGGTTTTGTCGCTCACGTCACTCAGCCTATGCTCATTGGAACGGGACGGCGGATGCCGTCCTTCTCGCTTGCGGCCGTCGGGAGGGATTTGCACTCAGCCCCGAGTGCAAACCGCTTCCGACGCGGCGCCAGCCGCTTCGTCGGGCCATGCTCTAACCTAAGGCGCGGCCTGCCGCAACGCAGGCCCCCGCCTCACGCGGGAACCGCCTCGATGATCACGAAGGCTTGAGCCATGGGCGGATCGTCCGTCAGCGAGACATGGACGATGGCCCTGTGCCCCGGCGGCGTCATGGCCTCGAGCCGAGCCAGCGCACCGCCCGTCAGGCGCATGGTGGGGCGGCCGCTCGGAAGATTGACCACCTCCATGTCGCGCCAGAACACCCCCTGGCTCAGGCCGGTGCCCAGGGCCTTGGCGCAGGCCTCCTTGGCGGCGAAGCGGCGGGCATAGGACGGGGCTCGGGCAGCGCGGCGGTCGCTCCGCGCCCGCTCGCCCTGCGTGTAGATGCGGTGGGTGAAGCGGTCGCCGAAGCGCTCGATGGACCGCTCGATCCGCCGGATGTCGCAGAGATCGGATCCGATGCCCAGAATCATGCCGGCACCTGTGCCCGGCCCTCGTCCATGGCGGCGCGCATGGCCCGCACCGCCTCGTCCAGGCCGAGGAAGATGGCCTCGCCGATGAGGAAGTGGCCGATATTGAGCTCGACAATCTCGGGAATGGCCGCCACCGGCCGCACCGAGGCGAGATCGAGCCCGTGGCCGGCATGGATCTCGAGCCCGATCTTCGCCCCGTGCGCCGCGGCCCGGCGCAGGCGCTCCAGCTCGTGGGCGATCCGTTCCTCGTCGCCCTCGGCGACGGCCTCGCAATAGGTGCCGGTATGGAGTTCGACGACCGGCGCTCCCAGCTCGCAGGCCGCATTCATGACCTCGATCTCCGGTTCGACGAACAGGGACACCCGGATGCCCTCGCCTTTCAGCTCCTGGATCGCAGGCCGCAGATGGGCATGGGCGCCGATGATGTCGAGGCCCCCTTCCGTGGTGCGCTCCTCGCGCTTCTCCGGCACGAGGCAGGCCGCATGGGGGTGCAGGCGGGTAGCGATGCCGATCATCTCGGAGGTGGCCGCCATCTCGAAGTTCAGCGGCACGAAGAGCTGGCGTTTGAGCCGCTCCATGTCCTGGTCCCGGATATGCCGCCGGTCCTCGCGCAGGTGCGCCGTGATCCCGTCGGCGCCGGCCAGCACAGCCAGGTGGGCGGCCCGGATCGGGTCGGGGTGGATGCCGCCGCGGGCATTCCGGACGGTGGCGACGTGGTCGATGTTCACGCCGAGGCGCAGGGGACGAGCATTCATAAGGGTGTTTGTAGCGCACCCATATTTGATTCCAAAGCTTCAAACCTTGACTGCATAGGTTGCATTGTATCTTAATGCCACCTGTAGGTGCAGAGACCTACAACAGCGGGGGGATCATGCGTTTCATAATAATGGTGGCGGCAAGCCTTACATTTGTTTCGTTCAGTCCGCTCGAGGCGAAGCAGATCGAACCAGATTTCTCTGGACGTGGGATGGTATCCAGCGACAAGCAGACCTCGCGGACCCAGAGCCTTATCCAAGAGGCCTGCCGCGGCTGCGGTTGTCGCGGAGGAGCAGGCTATCGGCTCGCCAACGGCAAGTGCGCTCCTCGAAGGAGACGTTAGACGAAGTCCTTTATCAGCCTGCCTTGATGGCTCGCGGCCGGAAGTAGCACTGCCTTGTCATGGCCGGGCTTGTCCCGGCCATCCCGATCAGGAGAAGCGTCATGCCTTACCGATCGGGATCACCGGCACAAGGCCGGTGATGACGAAGGGAGCGGGTGACAAGACGTGCCTTGCCTTCCCGGCCCAAATCCACTATAGCCCCCGCTTCGCGTTCGCTCCGGCCGGGGGCTGAACGGACGGTATGGCTTGGCCATACAGGGGTTTCGGCCCCGTCGTCCCGTGTCTCCGCCTTCGACAACCGCTCGGGCCTTGCAGGCTCGAAGGGCTTGGCGCCGATCGGACGCGCGAAACGGCCGAAACACTCGTCAAAACAGTGCAAGGCTTGATCCTCAAACCCTGAGAAAGGCCCACTATGCCTCTCTACGAGCATATCTTCATGGCTCGCCAGGATGTCACCCCGCAGCAGGTCGAGGCTATGGTCGACCAGTACAAGGGCGTCATCGAGCAGAATGGCGGCAGCGTCGAGAAGACCGAGATGTGGGGCGTGAAGTCCCTCGCCTACCGCATCAAGAAGAACCGCAAGGCGCATTTCACGCTGTTCAACCTCAACGCCCCCGCTGCCGCGGTGGCCGAGATGGAGCGTCAGATGCGCATCAACGAAGACATCCTTCGCTTCATGACCATCAAGGTGGAAGAGCTCGAGACCGAGCCGTCCGTGATGATGCAGAAGCGCGACCGTGACGAGCGCAAGGACCGCGAGCGCCGCGAGCGCGACGGCGGCTTCGACGGCACTGAAGGCGAGGAGGCTTAATCATGGCATTTGGTGCAACCGGTGGCGCCGCTGGCGGCGGCCGTCGTCCGTTCTTCCGCCGTCGCAAGACCTGCCCGTTCTCAGGTCCCAACGCGCCGAAGATCGACTACAAGGACACGAAGCTCCTGTCCCGCTACATCTCCGAGCGCGGCAAGATCGTTCCGTCCCGCATCACGGCCGTGTCGGCCAAGAAGCAGCGCGAGCTCGCCCAGGCGATCAAGCGCGCCCGCTTCCTGGGCCTCCTGCCCTACGTGATCCGCTAAGACATCCGGGCTGCCCGTTCTTCGGATCGGGCAGCCTCTCGGATAGCCATCCTCATCCTGAGGAGCCGCCAAGGGCGGCGTCTCGAAGGGTCAGGATGGCGGTTCCAGTGCTCTCTGAAGCCTCCTTCGAGACGGTCGCTTAAGCGACCTCCTCAGGATGAGGTCCAGAGTTTCAAATACAGATCGCCCAGCGGTGAAACCCCGCCGGGTCAGCTGGGGCGGGAGCCCCTAACCCTGCCGATGAGCAGCGGGACAGCGAGACGATGAATTTTGTTGCGACAGGCATAGGCGCGGGCCTCGTATCGGCCCTTCTGACCGCGGTGATCGTGAAGGCGACGCCGCTTGCCGCCATGCTGTATCTGCTCGCGCCCATCCCCGTCCTGATCGTGTCCCTCGGCTGGGACCACCGCTCCGGCCTCGTGGCGGCCCTCGTCGGCGGCCTTGCGATCGCGCTGTTCCTCTCGCCCCTGAGCGGCCTCGGCTTCGCCGTCATCACGGCCCTGCCCGCCTGGTGGCTCGCCTATCTCGCCCTGCTCGGGCGCCCCGGCGCGGACGGCACCATGGAGTGGTACCCGGTCGGGCGCCTCCTCGCCTGGTCGGCGGGAACGGCCGCGCTGACGATCATCGCGGCCGGGCTGATCTCCACCGGCGGCGACTATGCCGCCTTCAACCAGAACGCCCGCGAGGTGTCGGAGGCCTTCGTGAACGCGCAGTTCACGACCACCGGCCCCGGGGCTCTCGATGCCGAGACCCGCGAGCAGCTGGTGGGCATCTTCGCCCGGCTGACGCCCTTCCTCTCGGCGCAGGGCTTCACCACGGTGCTGGCGCTCTACCTCTGGGCCGCCGCCCGGATCGTCCAGGCCTCGAAGCGCCTGCCGCGCCCCTGGCCTCCGGTGCCGGAGCTGGTGATGCCCCGCTCCGCCGCGCTGATCCTCGCGGGTGCGCTGGTGCTGGCCGCCTTCGACGGCTTCCCCGGGGCCCTCGGCATGGCCCTTTCGGGTGCATTCCTGATGGCCTTCTCCCTGCAGGGGCTTGCCGCCATCCACGACCGCACCCGGGGCAAGTCGGGGCGCTCGTTCCTGCTCTCTGCCCTCTATGTGCTCATCTTCGTCACGCAGGGCATCCTGATGGTCGCCCTCGCCCTCTTCGGCATTGCCGATTCCGCCTTCGGGCTGCGTCGCCGCTTCGGCACGCGGCCGAACCCGCCGCCAACCCTTTCCACCTGATCACGAACCTAAAGGAGACAACCATGGAAGTGATCCTTCTCGAGCGCGTCGCAAAGCTCGGCCAGATGGGCGAGACCGTGAAGGTCCGTTCCGGCTATGCCCGCAACTTCCTCCTGCCGCGCGGCAAGGCCCTGCGCGCCACGGAGGCCAACAAGAAGCACTTCGAGGCGCAGCGCGCCCAGCTCGAGGCCCGCAACCTCGAGCGCCGCAAGGAAGCCGAGACCGTGGCCGAGAAGCTGAACGGCCAGAGCTTCGTCATCCTGCGCCAGTCCGGCGAGACCGGCGTGCTCTACGGCTCGGTCTCGACCCGCGACCTCGCCGAAATCATGGGCCAGAACGGCTTCACGGTCGATCGCAACCAGATCGCCATCAACCAGCCGATCAAGACCATCGGCCTGCACACCGTGCCGGTCGTCCTCCATCCGGAGGTCGAGGTTCAGGTGACCATCAACGTCGCCCGCAGCCCCGAGGAAGCCGAGCGCCAGGCCCGCGGCGAGCAAGTCACGACCCGCGAGGAGACCAACCTCGACGATCTCGGTCTCGAGGTCGGCGCCGCCCTGGCGGAAGCCGGCGGCGACGAGGAGGCGTAAGGCCCTTTTGTCGTTCCCGGGTGCCGGGAATGACACCCTCCTCGTCATGGCCGGGCTTGTCCCTGCCATGACGATACGGAGAAGCACAGCGCCTCCTGGCATCGGGATCACCGGCACGAGGCCGGTGATGACCTAAGGAAGACGACAAGCTGCAGCGATTGCTCTAGTTCTTGTTTTGTTCTAAAATCGCGCTCTCCGTCGATTCGACGGGGAGCGTTTTTTCTTGGGTTTTCAGGCTTGGTGAGGAGTCAAGCCGCGACGCCTTCGAAAAGATGAGCGGTGTGGGAATCGAGGACAGCGAGGACAGTTCGAGCGCAGGCGGGCTTCGTGTCCGCCCGGCAACGTTTCGAACACCAATTGCGGTCTAAGAGACTCTGACCCTTTCCTTTTCCCGGAGCGCCAGATGGCCACCGCCAATGCCCTGATCGCCCGCCTCGAAGCCGCCGAGCCGCAGTTTCGGACTCCCCCGAGCAACATCGAAGCCGAACAGGCCCTGCTGGGCGCGATCCTGGTCAACAACGATGCCTATTACCGGGTCTCCGACTTCCTCGAGGCGGGCCATTTCATCGAGGACCTGCACCGGCGCATCTACGAGGTCGCGACCAGCCTGATCAAGGCCGGCAAGGTCGCCACCCCGATCACCATGAAGACCTTTCTGGGCGACCAGGATCTCGGCGGCATCACGGTCTCGCAGTATCTCGCGCGCCTTGCGGCGGAGGCCACCACCGTCATCAACGCCGAGGATTACGGCCGCACCATCTACGACCTCGCGATCCGCCGGAACCTGATCAAGATCGGCGAGGAGATGGTCAACGCCGCCTTCGACGCGCCCGTCGATTCCTCGCCCCGCGACCAGATCGAGGAAGCGGAGCGGCGTCTCTATGCGATCGCCGAAACCGGGCGCTACGACGGCGGCTTCCAGCGCTTCTCCGATGCCCTCACCGCGGCCATCGACATGGCCGCCGCCGCCTACAAGCGCGAGGGCGCGCTCTCGGGCATCTCGACGGGCCTCAAGGATCTCGACAAGGCGCTGGGCGGCCTGCAGCCCTCCGACCTCGTCATCCTCGCCGGCCGCCCGGCCATGGGCAAGACCTCGCTGGTGACGAACATCGCGTTCAACATCGCCAAGGCCTACCGGGCCGAGAAGCAGCAGGACGGGACCCTGAAGACCGTGAACGGCGGCATCGTCGGCTTCTTCTCCCTCGAAATGTCGGCCGAGCAGCTCGCCACCCGCATCATCGCCGAGCAGTCGGGCGTGCCCTCCTACAAGATCCGCCGCGGCGACATGCGGGAGGAGGATTTCTACAAGATCACCGAAGCCGCCCGCGAGATGCAGTCCATCCCCTTCTACATCGACCAGACCGGCGGCATCTCCATCGCCCAGCTCGCCGCCCGCGCCCGGCGCCTCAAGCGCCAGCGCGGCCTCGACGTGCTCATCGTCGACTATCTGCAGCTCCTCTCGGGTTCCGCCAAGAAGGGCGAGAACCGGGTCCAGGAGCTCACCGAGATCACGACCGGCCTCAAGGCGCTCGCCAAGGAGCTGTCGGTGCCGCTCATCGCCCTGTCCCAGCTCTCCCGTCAGGTGGAGGCCCGCGACGACAAGCGGCCGCAGCTCGCGGACCTGCGTGAATCGGGCTCGATCGAGCAGGATGCCGACGTGGTCATGTTCGTCTACCGCGAGGAGTACTATCTGAAGAACAAGGAGCCGAAGCCCGGCACCGAGGAATACTTCAAGTGGCAGGCGGAGATGGATCAGGTCCACGGCAAGGCCGAGGTCATCATCGGCAAGCAGCGTCACGGACCGACCGGCACCGTGCAGCTGGCCTTCCAGGCCGACATCACCCGCTTCACCGACCTTGCGGATGAAGACAAACTCCCCGAACGGATTGGCGATTGACCGAACGTACATCCCAGACCCAGCCCACCGGCGGCATCCCCGAACGGGCCGCCGGCGGCGTTCTCCACATCGACCTCGATGCGCTCGCCAGCAACTGGCGCACCCTGCGCGACCATGCGGGCGGCGCGGAGGCCGCCGCCGTGGTCAAGGCGAACGCCTACGGCACCGGCATCGAGAAGGCCGTCCCCGCCCTCGGCAAGGCCGGCTGCCGCACCTTCTTCGTGGCCCACCTGAGCGAGGCGATCCGCGCCCGCGCCGTGGCGCCGGATGCCGCGATCTACGTGCTGAACGGGCTGTTCGCCGGCACCTGCCCGGCTTACGCCGAGCACGACCTGCGCCCCGTCCTCGGCTCCTTCGAGGAGATCGAGGAGTGGGCCGGGTTCTGCCGCGCTCAAGGCCGGAAGCGCCAGGCTGCGATCCACGTCGACACCGGCATGAACCGTCTCGGCCTCACCGTGCCGCAGGGATTGACCCTCAAGGATCGAGCGGAGCTGAAGGACTTTGAGACGGCGCTCCTCATGAGCCATTTCGTGAGCGCCGAGGAGAGCGACAATCCGCTCAATCGCCGGCAGATCGAGGCCTTCGAGGCCGTCAGGTCGTCGCTGCCCGGCATTCCCGCATCGCTCCCGAACTCGTCCGGAATTTTCCTGCGCGACAAGCCGCATTACGATCTGGTGCGCCCCGGCTACGCCCTCTATGGCGGCAACCCGACGCCGGACCGGGACAACCCCATGCGTCCGGTGATCGGGCTCGAAGGCCGCATCGTGCAGCTGCGCTGGGTCGAGGCGGACGATACCGTGGGCTATAACGGCCGCTGGCTGGCCCTGGAGAAGCGCCGCATCGCCACGATCTCGGTCGGCTATGCGGACGGCTATCCGCGCTCGGGGAGCGCCCGGGGCAGGAGCGGCGACGAGCTGCTCGCCGGAATGGCCATCGTCGCCGGCCGGCGCTGCTCCTTCGCCGGCAACGTCTCCATGGACCTGATCACGGTCGACGTGACCGACGTGCCGGAGGCGCAGGTGCAGCGCGGCGACACCGTCACCCTGATCGGCGGCGATCTCACGATCGACGAGGTCGGCCGCCGCGCCGGCACGATCGGCTACGAGATTCTGACGAACCTGGGGGCGCGCTATGCCCGCGCCTATCGGGGCGGAGAAGGCTGATGGCCAAGCGTCACCCCTCCTTCGTCTGCCAGGAATGCGGCGCGGTCTACAACCGCTGGAAGGGCAAGTGCGAGGCCTGCGGCGGCTGGAACACCATCGTGGAGGAAGACGGCGCCGCAAGCCCGATGGCCGGGCCCGCCGCCACCCGCCCCTCCCGCGCCAAGGGCCGGGTCTTTCCGCTCGAAGGGCTCTCCGGCGAGATCAAGGAGGCCCCGCGCACGCCCTCCGGCATCGCCGAGCTCGACCGGGTCACCGGCGGCGGCTTCGTGCGCGGCTCCATCATCCTGCTCGGCGGCGACCCGGGCATCGGCAAGTCGACGCTCCTGATGCAGGCCTCGGCGGCGCTCGCCAATCGCGGCCAGCGCGTCGCCTACATTTCGGGCGAGGAGGCGGTGGCGCAGGTGCGCCTGCGGGCCGAGCGCCTCGGCCTCGGCCAGGCTCCCGTCGAGCTCGCCTCGGAGACCAATGTCGAGGACATCGTCGCGACCCTGAGCCAGGGCCGCCCGCCGGCGCTTGCGATCATCGACTCGATCCAGACCATGTGGACCGAGACCGTGGAATCGGCGCCGGGCACCGTCACCCAGGTGCGCGGCTCGGCCCAGGCGCTGATCCGCTTCGCCAAGACCACCGGCACCGCCGTGATCCTCGTGGGCCATGTGACGAAGGACGGCCAGATCGCCGGCCCCCGCGTGGTGGAGCACATGGTCGATGCCGTCGTTTCCTTCGAAGGCGACACGGGCCACCATTTCCGCATCCTGCGCGCCGTGAAAAACCGCTTCGGCCCCACGGACGAGATCGGCGTGTTCGAGATGTCCGATCTCGGCCTGCGGGAGGTGCCCAACCCCTCCGAGCTCTTTCTCGCCGGGCGCGACATGGCCACCCCCGGCACGGCGGTCTTCGCCGGGATGGAAGGCACCCGGCCCCTCCTCGTGGAGATCCAGGCCCTCGTCGCCCCCACGTCCCTCGGCACGCCCCGCCGCGCCGTGGTGGGATGGGACCAGAGCCGCTTGTCCATGGTGCTGGCGGTGCTGGAGGCCCATGGGGGGCTGAAGCTCGGCATGCACGACGTCTATCTCAACGTCGCCGGCGGCCTGCGCATCACGGAGCCTGCCGCGGACCTTGCCGCTGCGGCCGCCCTGGTCTCGTCGCTCTCCGGCAATCCCCTGCCGCCCGATACGGTCTATTTCGGCGAAATGGGCCTCTCCGGCGCCATCCGTCCGGTGGCCCAGGAGCAGGCGCGGCTGAAGGAAGCGGCGAAGCTCGGCTTCTCCAGCGCCGTCGGGCCCGCGCCCCGGGTGGACAAGGCGAAGAACGGCAAGGCGGAGCGCCTTCCGCTGGCCACCTCCGCCATCGGGCACATCACGGACCTGGTGGCGGGAATTGCCGCAAGGCGGAGGAAGGTGTCCTGAGTTGTCTTTGCAAGCAAGAAAGGGGCCGAACCGAGTTTACATATATAAAACCATATTGTTCATAGATACGAAGTAACATAACCTGAAGGGCGCCAGTGAGCGCCTCTTGCTCACCTCAGAGGGGCTTGAATCAATGCCGACCACCATTGAACTTAGCAGCACAAGCATTCCTGAAGACATTGGCTTTAGTACGACCGGGATCGGGAACATCGTCATCAGGGTCGATGGAACTCCGATCAGCAACTACTCAGGATACACATTCGAAATTACAGTAAACGGCGGGGAGAACACCCTCTTCAGCGGCTTTTCGTTTGGCGGCGGTGCGGCTCTCCACATTGAGCAATCAGCAATCGGCCTCTTCAACTTCGAGGGGAATGGCCCGAAGTCGTATGAAATCACGATCACTGCCAAGAAGGCGGGTGAAGCTGACGTTACGGCCGATTTCACGCTGAACGTGACCGACGTTGAAGAGAGTCCAACGGACATTCTCGTTGCCGGCGGCACCATTGCCGAGAATACAGCCGTTGGAGACGACGTCGCCACTCTGAATGGAGTGGATGAGGACCAAGGCGAGACTTTCACCTACAAGATCGTCGACGCCAACGGCACCGAGATCTCCCATTCGCTGTTCACCGTCGACGGCGCAAAGATCAAGCTGAAGGCACCCTTGGACGACGCGCAAGTCGGTTCGCACACGCTCCGTATCCAGGTGACGGACAGCTCCCAGCGCACCTATGCCGAGAATGTGACGATCACCGTCACGAACTCTGCCGAGACCTCCACCGGCACCAACAAGAACGACCGGCTTACCGGCACGGCCGACCACGACATCATCAACGGTCTTGCCGGCAACGACAGGATCGAGGGTCTCGCCGGCAACGACACGATCAACGGCGGCCTGGGCAAGGACAAGCTCTTCGGCGGCGAAGGCCAGGATACCTTCGTGTTCGACACGGCGGTGAAGAAGGGCCATTTCGACCATATCGAGGACTTCAAGCCCTCCGACGACACGATCCAGATCAGCCTTGCCGCCCTCAAGGCCTTCAAGGTGAAGGGTCCGAAATCGGGCGACGTCCATTCGAAAAAGGGCTCGGACGACGGGGGCAAGCCCGACGACCAGGGCGGCAGGCCGGACAAGGGACCCACCAAGTCGGTGGGCTTCGACAAGATCTTCGTGAAGGGCCAGAAGCTCCAGAAGAAGTTCTTCAACGTCGGCACCAAGCTCAACGACACGCCGGACGGCTCGAACGACTACATCTTCTACAACAAGAAGAACGGCATCGTTTACCTGGACGTGGACGGCTCAGGCAAAGGCAAGGGCATCGAGATCCTCAAGGTGAAGCCGGGCACCGCCCTCACCGCCGACGATTTCCTGTTCATCTGAAGCGAGGAGAGCTCCGCTCCTTCAAGGCCCCGGCATACCCGCCGGGGCTTTTTCCTTGTGACTTTCCCGAATTGGCATCGACGGAGGCTTGACGCCCGGCGGCTGCGCCCCTCCCCTTGGGGCAAAGGGCGGTCGGCCCTTGCATGCAAGCCTATCCGCTTCAGGAGAGCACTTTGCCAGATCGCAACCTCCGGATCGTCCTCGCCTCCCGGCCCGTCGGACCTCCCTCGCCCGACAACTTCAGGATCGAGCAGGCGCCGGTTCCGAGCCCCGGCGAGGGGCAGGTGCTGCTGAAGATCCTTTATCTCTCGCTCGATCCCTACATGCGGGGGCGGATGAGCGCCGCGAAGTCCTACGCGGCTCCGGTGGAGATCGGCCAGGTGATGGAAGGCGGCACGGTCGCCGAGGTGCTGGAGAGCCGGCATCCCGGCTACAGCCCCGGCGACCTCGTCCTCTCCCATTCCGGCTGGCAGACCCACGCCTTGTCGGACGGAGCCGGCCTCCGCAAGCTCGATCCGGCACAGGCCCCGGTCACGACAGCCCTTGGCGTGCTCGGCATGCCGGGCTTCACCGCCTATGCGGGCCTGCTCACCATCGGGCAGCCCAAGCCTGGGGAGACCGTGGTCGTTGCCGCGGCGAGCGGGCCTGTCGGCGCCACCGTCGGGCAGATCGCGAAGATCAAGGGCGCCCGGGCGGTCGGGATTGCCGGAGGGCCGGAGAAATGCGCCCTGGTGCGCGACGCATTCGGCTTCGACGCAGTCATCGACCACCGTTCGCCTACCTTCGCGGAGGAGTTGCGGGCCGCCTGCCCGGATGGAATCGACGTCTATTTCGAGAACGTGGGCGGCAAGGTCTGGGAGGCGGTCTTTCCGCTGCTCAACCCCTTCGCGCGCATCCCGGTCTGCGGGCTCATCGCCCAGTACAACGCCACCGGTCCCTTCGAGGGGCCGGACCGCCTCCCCGTCCTCATGCGGGACGTGCTGACGAAAAGCCTGACCATCCGCGGCTTCATCCAGCGGGAGTTCCAGGCCCAGCGCCCGGCCTTCTACCGGGAGATGGCGCAGTGGATCGCCGAGGGTCGGGTCAGGTACAAGGAGGACATCGTCCTGGGGCTCGAGAACGCGCCGGAAGCCTTCATCGGCCTGCTCGAAGGCAGGAATTTCGGCAAGCTCATCGTCCAGATCGCCTGATCCGCTCTCGTGTCATCCCCGGCGGTCCGCAGGACCGGAAAGGCGGGTCCATGGCGCTGAGCGTGTGAGTGGATTCCCTTCCCCTCCGCTGCGCGTCCTTCCGGAAATGACGCGAGAGCATCGTTCGCCGAGCTTCCCCGGGGTGACGAAAGCCTTTCTTAAGGCTATAGAGCCAGGCTTCGAACCCGCAAAGGCGGCTCCATTCCTGTTTTCTGCGTAGGCCCGGCCCATGCCCGTTTCCGTCCTGGATCTCGTCGTCATCGGTATCGTCCTGATCTCGGCCCTTCTCGCCGCCGTGCGCGGCTTCACCCGCGAGGTGCTGGCCATCGTGGCCTGGGTCGTCGCGGCCGCGGCCGCCTGGTACCTGCACCCCATGGCCCTGCCGATCGCGCAGCAATACATCAGCAGCAACACCGTAGCCCTGGTGGCCTCCATCGGCGGGATCTTCATCGTCACCCTGATCATCGTCTCGATCATTACGGTGCAGATCTCCGACCTGATCCTCGATTCCCGCATCGGCGCCCTCGACCGGACGCTGGGCCTCTTCTTCGGCGCCGCCCGCGGCTTCCTGATCTGCGTGATCGGCTGGGCCTTCCTGAGCTGGCTGCTCCAGGGCAAGGAGCCGCCATGGGCCACCGCCTCGAAGACCCGGCCCGCCATGGAGAACGCCCGCGACAGCATCATCGCCATGCTGCCGGAGAACGCCGAGACCCTGCTCCAGCGCCTGCGCAACCGGGATGCGGCGCCGGAGGCCGAGCCCGCCGAGCCCGACCCGCAGCGGCCGGCGGCCCCGCCTGCCGCCCCCCAGCCGCCCCAGCGGCGCAGCTGAGGCGCAGCCTTCACGTTTGGGACAGCCTCAGAATAGTCGTTGGCGTTCCGCCTCAGGACGACTATGTAAAGGCGGCGCCGGTGGGGGCGCGAATCCCGAAGGTTAGATCGATGTCTGCTTTGTCTGAGACGTGGCAGGTCACGCCGAAACAGGTGGACCTCGACCTCGACGGCGATACCCTGCGCGAAGAATGCGGCGTCTTCGGCATCTACGGACACCCGGATGCCGCCGCCATCACGGCGCTGGGCCTCCACGCCCTGCAGCATCGCGGCCAGGAGGCGGCGGGCATCGTCACCTACAACGGCTCCGTCTTCCATTCCGAGCGCAAGCTCGGCCTCGTGGGCGACAGCTTCTCCGACCGGGCGACCATCGAGCGCCTGGAGGGCCTCTCCGCCATCGGCCACGTCCGCTACTCGACCACTGGCGAGACGGTTCTGCGCAACGTGCAGCCGCTCTTCGCCGAGCTCGACGGCGGCGGCTTCGCCGTCGCGCACAACGGCAACCTCACCAACGGCCTGACGCTTCGCCGCAACCTGATCCGCGACGGCGCCATCTGCCAGTCGACCACCGACACGGAGGTGATCGTCCACCTCGTCGCCCGCTCCCGCAAGAGCCGGGTGGTGGAGCGCTTCGTGGAGGCGATCCAGAAGATCGAGGGCGCCTACGCCCTCGTGGCGCTCACCAACAAGAAGCTGATCGGCGCCCGGGACCCGATGGGCATCCGCCCGCTGGTGCTGGGCGAGCTCGACGGCCGCTACATCCTCACCTCCGAGACCTGCGCGCTCGACATCATCGGCGCCCGCTTCGTCCGCGATATCGAGAACGGCGAATGCGTGGTGATCTCGGACGATGGGCTTGAGTCCTTCCGCTTCGCGCCGGAGGTGGCGCCCCGCCCCTGCATCTTCGAATACATCTACTTCGCCCGCCCCGATTCCGTCGTGAACGGCCGCAGCGTCTACGAGGTGCGCAAGGGCATGGGCCGCGAGCTTGCCGCCGAGGCCCCCGCCGATGCGGACGTGGTGATCCCGGTGCCGGATTCCGGCGTGCCGGCGGCGCTCGGCTATGCCCAGTCCTGCGGGCTGCCCTACGAGCTCGGAATCATCCGCAACCATTATGTCGGCCGCACCTTCATCCAGCCGACGCAATCCGTGCGGGAGCTCGGGGTGCGCATGAAGCACTCGGCCAACCGCGCGGCCATCGCCGGCAAGCGGATCGTGCTCGTGGACGACAGCCTCGTGCGCGGCACCACCTCGGTGAAGATCGTGCGCATGATGCGCGAGGCCGGCGCGAAGGAGGTGCATTTCCGCATTGCCAGCCCGCCGATCACGCATCCGGACTTCTACGGCATCGACACGCCGGAGAAGGAGAAGCTGCTGGCCGCCACGCACAACCTGGAGCAGATGCGCGAGTATATCGGGGCGGATTCGCTGGCCTTCCTCTCCATCGAGGGCATCTACCGGGCCATGGGCGAGGCGCAGCGCGATCCCGCGCAGCCGCAATTCACCGACCATTGCTTCACCGGCGACTACCCGACGCCGCTGACGGACCTGACCGTCGCCACCCCGCGCCGTCTCGCCGTTCTCGCCGAAGCCGACTGAGGAACCATGGACAAGCCCCTTCAGAACCGCGTCGCGGTCGTCACCGGCGCCTCCCGCGGCATCGGGCGCGCGGCGGCGCTGGCTCTCGCCGAAGCCGGCGCGCATGTGATCGCGCTCGCCCGCACCCAGGGAGCCCTCGAATCCCTCGACGACGAGATCCGCGCCAAGGGCGGCTCGGCCACCCTCGTGCCGGTGAACCTGAAGGACCTCGAGGCCCTCGACCGCCTCGGCGCCGCGATCTACGAGCGCTGGGGCAAGCTCGACATCCTCCTCGGCAATGCGGGCCAGCTCGGCGAGCTCGCGCCGATCACCCATGTCGACCAGCCGGTCTGGGACGAGGTGATGACCGTCAACGTGACGGCGAACTACCGCCTGATCCGCTCCCTCGACCCGCTGCTGCGCGCGTCCGATGCGGGCCGGGCGATCTTTCTCACCTCCGGCGCCGCCCATAAGCACAAGGCCTATTGGGGCGTCTACTCCGTCTCCAAGGCCGCGCTCGAGGCCCTGGTGCGCACCTATGCGGCCGAGACGGTGACGACCCCGGTCCGGGTCATGCTGCTCAATCCCGGTCCGCTGCGCACGAACATGCGCCGCGCCGCCATGCCCGGCGAGGATCCGCTGACCCTTAAGACCCCGGAGGACCTGGCTCCTCACGTGGTGAAGCTCGCCCTGCCCTCCTGGACCGAGACCGGCAAGATCTACGACTTCACGCAAGGTGGCAAGGTCATCGAGCCGCAGCCGCCGGCCTGAGCCGCAGGCCTCCGTCCGCTCCCTCACAGTTTCTCGAACGGCCGACGTGCGCTCGCGCACGGACCGGATCATCCGGCCAATCTGACGCAAGATGATAGCATTGCGTTAAGGATCGTTTGTTCTTATGCAAAGCTGCTTCGACAAGCGACTCGACTGATTTGAGGACCAGAGCATGAGCACCAGAACCACAAGCTGGACTTTTTCCGGCAGCCAGATGGAAAGCGCCCTGTGGGGCCAGGCGAGCATGACCCTTCCCCCCATCGGCACTCCCGGAAACGACGTGCTGAAGGGCACCAGCGGCATCGACGGCTTCTACGGCCTCAGCGGCAACGACGTCATCTACGGCTACGGCGGGAACGATGCCCTCGCAGGCGGCTCCGGCAACGACCGGCTCTATGGCGGCGCCGGGAACGACTACTTCTTCTTCGACAGCCGCCTGAACGCCACGACCAACGTCGACAAGATCATGGACTTCCGCGCTGCCGACGACGCCATCGGCCTGTCGCGCTCGATCTTCAGGAAGATCGGCTCCGGCCCCCTGAAGGAGTCCGCCTTCCACGTGGGCAAGAAGGCTCACGACAAGGACGACCGCATCATCTACGACAAGGCGACCGGCTCCCTCTACTACGATCCGGACGGCACCGGCGCCGCCGCGAAGATCAAGTTCGCGATCCTGGCGAACAAGGCCACGATCACCTTCGCGGATTTCGCGGTGAGCTGAGCCGTTCCGCAGGACGTCAGAACAGGCCCCTCCGGCATCCGGAGGGGCTTTTTCGTTGGCGCCGCCTCACGGCCCCGAAGCGGGGGCGCCCTAAGCCCTCATCCCCCCACAAGCCTGGGCTTGCCCGAGACTTGTCTTGGGTCTGCCGCAAGTCGGGAACACCCGACTTGCGCTGGGGAGGAGGTGGAGGTGGGGGTATGAGCGAGAGCCTATGCAGGCCTGGCGCTGGCTCACCTCTCCCTGAGGGAGAGGTCGGACCGTCAGGTCCGGGTGAGGGGTTAGTGTCCTCTCCGGCACCCGCTCTCCCCCTCACCCTCGCGTTCGCTCGACCTCTCCCCGCCGGGGAGAGGTGGGCTGTGGCAGCCGTGGCGCCTGAAGCGAGAACAGCGCCGGCACCCCCACCCTGGCTCTCCCCACAAGGGGGATGGAAAGAGCGCCTCATGGGTCATGCGATCCCGGATCGGCGTGCGCAGTCCGGGATGACGCTGTTGCTTAGCGTGTCACAGATCCAGCGCCTTCGGGCCCGCAGCGTGAGCTGCGAGCCGTCAGGGTTTGCTCGAGGGTGGCGCGGAGTAGCAGCCCAGCTCGATGGGTGGTGGTGTGGATGGAAGAGCCGGACTGCCTCTTCGCGCACGGTTCTTTTCAGGCGGACCTGGAGCAGGCCAGGGTCGGCCTCCCGCGACCACAGGAGTGCGAGCCCTGCGGCGGGACCGTGCCTGCTCCCACACTGCGACGCCTCGCGAGCGCGCCCCTCGACAGGAGCAGATCTACACAATGATATAGCCGAGCTTGCAGCCGAAGTCAAGAACAAAATGAGAACATGAAGCGGTCTGCCTTCGGTGTGCATAACACCCGCTCAACTTGACCGGTATATAATTACCAGCTTAGGTTGAAAACAAAACACCAGCTTAAAGAATGGGGGCAGAAATGGCGGACATGTTGGGGGATATCGTCAACCGAGTTAAGCGTCTGCCTAAACCATCAAATAATACCGAGGCTCTCCAACCACTGTTCGAAGCTATTAGCAACGCGATCCACGCGGTAGATGACAGATTTAAAGAGCATGCACCTGAGCATGGTCATATCTCTGTCTCAATCTCAAACCTCGGTGATGTGTCAAATCTTGAGATAGTGGTTCGCGACAATGGAGTAGGACTAGAGCGTGATCGTTTCAATGCATTCCGTACGACGGACACACCATTCAAGATTGAACGCGGCGGCAAAGGCATAGGACGACTGCTTTGGCTTGATGCGTTCGATCAAGTGTCGGTTGACAGCACGTTTATGACTAATGGTTCACCTGAAAGGCGCGTATTCGACTTTCAATTAACCTCAACAAATCAGATCGCTGAGCATCCTGAGTTCACAGCGAGCACGAACTCCCAGACAGGAACTGTGGTTAGGTTTAAAGGTCTACGTGGCACGGCGTACCAGAAATATTTTCCCGCCTATCCTAAGACGTTGATAAGGCACTTTGGATCCCACTTTCTTGCCGACTTCATTTTAGGACGGTGCCCTAGAATTGATCTCTCAGTGAATGGTGAGACGACACAATTCCCTGAAGGAGTTACCGCATTCCTAGTCGAAAAGCGCCCTTCTGAACTAATCAGCACGGAAGAGTATGGAGAACTCAAATTGTCGAACTTCGTATTTAGGAAGGAGGCTAGTTCAGAGTTCGATGGATTACATCAGCTTCATTTCATCGCTGGACGCAGGACAGTTATTACGCGAAAGATTGATGGATTGCTCGGTGTTGGCAGGTTCGGCGACGAAAACGATTATGTCTATCACGGTTGCGTAGAAGGGACATTTCTAGATGAACGTGTAAATCAGGAACGCACCTACTTCAATTTCAGTGATCAGATAGCTGAAGATATCGCCAAGCTCTGTGCCGAAAGAATTCGAAAAACATCATTAGAGAAAGAGGTCACTTCATTTGATGCTGGCAGGCTTTCGGGAATACAGAGATTCCTGGAAGTTTATCCGTCCTTCCAATTCGATACTCCTGAAGAGCTTCTCAGTAAGACTCCAAAAAATGCGACCAAACCAGAAGAGTTTGCCCGCGCCCTTATTCCTCATCGAATTCGCCGAGATAATGAACGGCGCAACCAGGTACAGGAGATCGTTGCGAAGTTGAACTCTGAAGATGAGGTGCCTGAGGATTTTGCAGTCGCTGTTCGGAAGGCTGCAGATGATGTACGGGCGGAGGAACAACGTCAGCTTACCGAGTACGTTCTCCGCCGAAAGATGGCCCTAGACGTTCTTGAAGTATTGATACGCCGAGTTCGTGAGACGGCCAGCGGCGAGCGCATTCCTCATCTTGAGCAAACACTTCATAAATTCATTTGTCCCATGCGAGTGCGAGGGGATGATGCAAGACGTATAGAAGCAACAGATCACGACTTATGGATTATCGATGAGCGGTTAGCATTCGCACGGTACTTCGCATCTGATGTTCCATTTACTCAGATCATTGAAGAGTCAAGAAACTCAGAGCGCCCTGACCTACTGATTTTCGACAGATTGCACGGTTTGGGAATAAAGGGGGAAGACCCTCTCGAACGTATCATGTTAGTAGAGCTTAAGCACCCAGGTCGCACAGACTATGATGAAAAGTATTTACCTGGAAATCAGATAATCCGGTACTTGCATGAGCTTTCCGGAGGTACGATTATGGCGTATAATGGAGAGGATCTTCGGATTTCAAAAGATTGTGTTTTTCACTGTTTTGTTGTCGCCGACATTGTGGGAAAATTGAAGGTGCATACTAGCGGATGGGAGACCACAGCAAATGGGCGTGGAAAGTGGATGGCTCTAAAGGGCGACTATCGTGGTTCGATAGAGATTATTGAGTGGAAAGACCTAATCAAGGATGCACGACTTCGCAGTCACGCATTCACCCATGCTGCGGGAATGTGAATTACTTTGGCAGTTCCTTTGTGCACTCACAAGCAGGAAGTGAGGGGCGGGTTATCCGTACTTTATTGATGTAGGTGGAAAGCAGGAATTGCGGCCCGCCCTACCGCACCGCATCTGCCGTTACCTCTCCCCGCCCGGCCCTCCGAAACAGCCAGGCCGAGAGGAGCCACAGGGCGGCGAAGAAGGCGGTGAGGACCACGATCACCCTGGGCCAGTTCGCGCCCGTGGAGCCCCATCCGGCGAGGACGGCGATGGCGCCCGCCAGGGTCTGGGCGAGCGCGGTCGCGGCCAGGGTCAGCGCCATGCCGCCGGGCCGGAAGCGCGCCATGAGGGAGCCGAGGAGCGCCACGGCGAGGACGCCGGCATAGATGAGGTTCGCCGGGTTGTCCTCGGAGCCGACGATGCCGACGGCGAGGTTCATCCAGACCAGGATGAAGGCCGCCGCGAGGGCGACGGCGACGGCGGCCCGATAGGCGATGTTCGCCGTCATCCGCGCAGCCAGCTCCCAGGCGCCGCAGGCGCCGAACAGCATGGCGCCGAAGACGATGAAATCGGTCTCGTCCCAATCCATCTCGTCGGTGAAGAGCATGGCGACCAGGGGCAGCAGGAGAAGGAAGGCTGCCGCGATCCAGGGCGCTCTGCGCCAGAGATGCCCGCGCCGTCCGCCGTGATTGCCCGTGTGTCCTGCCATCGCGATGCCTTTCCTGCTGAAGGACGCCGGGAAGGATACCCGGCTTTCCCGGCCGCATCACCCCCGCGCCGCGAGCCGCATCGCCCTCTCGAGTTCCCTGAACACCCGCTCGTCCGCGCATTGGGCCACATTGAAGCGCATGAAGCTCCTGGCGGATTGCGCGGCGCTGAAGACGTTGCCGGGGGCGAGCACGACGTTCTCGTTCAGGGCATGGCGGGCGACGGCAGCCGCGTCGAGATCGTCGGGCAGGCGGCACCAGACGAACATGCCGGCCTTCGGCTCGGTCCAGGGCGTGACGCCGAGCGCCTGCAGGCGCGGGACGACGGACGCCATGCTTTTCGCCAGCCGCGTCCTCAAGGCGTCCAGGTGCCGGCGGTAGCCGCTGGAGCCGAGAACGGCGAGGACCAGCTCTTCCGACAGGCGATGGCTGGAAAAGCCGGCGGCGATCCTCAGGTCCGTGAGCTTGTCGATCCAGTCGGGCCGGGCGGCGATGTAGCCGCAGCGGAACGAGGCCGAGAGGGTTTTCGAAAAGCTGCCGATGCGCACCACCCGCTCGAAGCCGTCGAGGGCGGCCAGCCGCGGGGCGGGGTCGTGCTCGAAATCGGCGAAGATGTCATCCTCGACCACGACGAGGCCGTACTGCTCGGCGAGCTTCAGGAGCCGGTGCGCCGTGACGGCGGAGAGGGCAGCACCCGTCGGGTTGTGCAGGCCGGAATTGGTGATGTAGAGGCGCGGTTTGTGCGCGGCGAGCGCCTGTTCGAAGAGGCTCAGATCGGGGCCCGTCGGCGTGAACGGCACGCCGACGACCGTGACCTGATGGGCACGCAGCAGGGCCAGGAAGTTGAAGTAGCAGGGGTCGTCCACCAGCACCGTGTCGCCGGGCTGGAGCAGCAGCCGGCCCACGAGGTCGATGGCCTGGGTGCCGGAATCGGCCAGCAGGATCCCGTCGGGCGCGGCCTCGACGCCCTGCTCCGCCAGACGGCGCGAGAGGAAGGCGCGCAAGGGAGCAAGGCCGAGCGGCGTGCCGTAATCGGTAAGGCCCGTGGGATCCTTGGTGCGCGCCAGGCCGCGCAGGGCGCGGCGGATCTCGTCCTCGGGCATCCAGGCGCCCGGCAGCCAGCCGCAGCCGGGCTTGAGCACCTCCCGGCGCGCTTCCAGGGATTGCCGGGAGACCCAGAACGGATCGACCGCCCGGTCGAGGCGCGGGGCAATCTCGGCCAGCGACAGGGGCGCGAGAGCGGCCGCGCTGAAGAAGCCGGAGCCCGGCCGCGAGCGGATGACGCCCTCGGCGGCGAGCCGCTCATAGGCCTCCACCACGGTGGATTTCGACACCTGCATGGTTTGCGCGAGCGCCCGGATGGACGGGAGCTTGCCGCCCGGCGCCAGGGAGCGGCTGGCGATCCGGTGGCGGATCGCCGCCATGACGTGCTCGACGAGGGTGCCGCCGCTCTTGGTGAGGGTGAGGTCGTCCACTGTACCGGCCATCGTTCCATGACAGTTCGGCCCAACCGTACTGCACTGTCCCTGGAAAGGCCATGCCGTCCGCGCCGAGAATACGAGGCGGCGGAGGATGGCGCATGGACAGGACGACCGAGGGGTGGATCAGCGGTTTTCTCGGGGTGCTGATCTTCAGCGGCTCGTTGCCTGCAACCCGCATCGCCGTGCTCGACATCGACCCGCTGTTCCTCACCCTGGCGCGGGCCACGATCGCCGGGCTGCTCGCGATGGCGCTGCTCGTGCTGTTGCGTCAGAAGCGCCCCGGCCGAGGCGATCTCCTGTCGCTCGCCATCGTGTCGCTCGGCGTGGTGGCCGGCTTTCCGCTGCTGACGGCGCTGGCCCTGCAGTACATCACCTCCGCGCAATCCATCGTCTTCGTCGGCCTGCTGCCCCTGGCAACGGCGATCTTCGGCATCCTGCGCGGCGGGGAACGGCCGCGGGCGGCCTTCTGGATCTTCTCCTGCCTGGGGGCCGCTCTCGTGGCGGGCTTCGCCCTGCTGCAGGGCTCGACGACATCCCCCGCCGGCAGCCTCCTCATGCTCGCTGCCATCGTGCTCTGCGGCCTCGGCTACGCGGAGGGGGCCAAGCTGTCGCGGACGCTCGGCGGCTGGCAGGTGATCTCCTGGGCGCTCGTCCTTTCCCTGCCGCTCACCGCGGGCCTGATGCTGTTCACCCTCCCCGCCTCCTGGAGCGGGATCGGGATGCCCGCCTGGATCGCGCTCGCCTACGTCTCCCTGTTCTCCATGCTCATCGGTTTCGTGTTCTGGTATCGCGGCCTGGCGCTGGGCGGCATCGCGGGCGTGTCGCAGTTGCAGCTGCTCCAGCCCTTCTTCGGGCTCATGCTGGCGGCGATGCTTCTCAACGAAACGGTCGGCTGGGGAATGGTGGCCGTCAACGTCGCGGTGATCGCCTGCGTGGCGGGGGCGAAGCATTTTGCGAAGCCCGGAGCCGCGAGCGCCGCATCGAGCCCCGGAAACGCAGATGCCCGGAACGAGCCCGGGCATGGCGCGATGAAGGCGTGACGAAGGCCCCTACCCGCGCCTGTCCTTGTCGAACGGGTTCTGCCCCATGCGCAGCGACACCCGGATCGGGGTGCCGGGCAGGTCGAAGGCCTCGCGGATGCCGTTGACCAGGTAGCGGGTGTAGCTCTTCGGCAGGGCGTCGAGCTGGTTGCCGAAGACCGCGAAATGCGGCGGGCGCGACTTCACCTGGGTCATGTAGCGGATCTTGATCCGGCGACCGGAGACGGCGGGCGGCGGGTTGGCCTCGAGGGCCTCGGTGAGCCATTGGTTCAGCCGCGCGGTCGAGATGCGGGTGTTCCACTTCTCGTAGACGTGCAGCACCGCCTTCATGAGCGGGTCGATTCCGCTGCCGGCGAGGCCCGAAAGCGGCACCACCGGCGCCCCGCGCACCTGCGGCAGGAGGCGCGTGGCCTTCTCCTTCAGATCGCTCAGCAGGCCCTTCTGATCGGCCACGAGATCCCACTTGTTGAGGCCGATCACGAGGGCGCGGCCCTCCTGCTCCACCAGGTCGACGATGGAGAGATCCTGCTTCTCGAACGGGATCGTGGCGTCGAGGAGGACCACCACGACTTCCGCGAAGCGCACGGCCCGCAGGGCATCCGCGACGGAGAGCTTTTCGAGCTTGTCCTCGACCCGGGCGCGCTTGCGCAGGCCCGCGGTGTCGAAGAGCTTGATCGGCCGCCCGCGCCATTCCCAGTCGAGGGAGATGGAATCGCGGGTGATGCCGGCCTCGGGGCCGGTGAGCAGGCGTTCCTCGCCGACCATGCGGTTGATGAGGGTGGACTTGCCCGCATTGGGCCGCCCGACGATGGCCACCTGCAGCGGCTTGCCCGGGTCGTCCTCGTCCTCCTCCACGTCCTCCGGATCGGGGAAATGGGGCATCAGTGCCTCGAAGAGGTCGGCCATGCCCTCCCCGTGCTCGGCGGAGAGCGGGACCGGCTCGCCCAGGCCCAGGGAGAAGGCGTCGTAGGCGCCCGCCATGCCGCCGGCGCCCTCGGCCTTGTTGGCCACGAGGATCACGGGCTTGCCGGAGCGGCGCACCATCTCGGCGAAGGGCCGGTCGGCGGGCAGGATGCCGGCGCGGGCATCGACCACGAAGAGGATGACGTCGGCATCCTCGATGGCGGCCTCGGTCTGGGCGCGCATGCGGCCGAGGAGCGATTCCTCCGTGGCCTCCTCCAGGCCCGCCGTGTCGATGACGCGGAACTCGAGGTCGCCGAGCCGGGCCTCGCCCTCGCGGCGATCGCGGGTCACGCCCGGGCGGTCGTCCACCAGGGCGAGCTTCTTGCCGACGAGACGGTTGAAGAGGGTCGATTTGCCGACATTCGGCCGCCCGACAATGGCGACGGTGGGCGTCATGCCTGTCCTACCTTATTGGGTCGCCTGCACCGGACCGCCCGCCACGAGGGCGGTATAGACGGCAAGGCGCTGCCGCAAGGTGGCGGGCGTCTCGCGGTCGGCTGCGATCTGGTCGAACCAGCGACCGGCGTAATCCATGTCACCGGCCTTAAGGCCGGACAGGCCCAAGAGTTCCCGTGCGGAATGGCGCCAGGCATTGGACGGCGCGGCCAGCGGCTCGAGCGCCTGGCGGATGCGCGCGGGCTCCGCGGTGTCGAGGCGCAGCCACGCGGCGCGCAGGCGCGCCAGGTCCTTCCACAGGGCCGGGACGGAAGCGTCGTTGGCGAGCGCATCGAAGGCGGAGGCGCCGTTCTCCGCATTCTGCTGGCCGAGCTCGGCGGCGAGGCGGAAGCGGGCGAGCATGGCATAGCCGTTGCCGCCATCCTCCTTCGCCAGGGCCTCGAAGGCGCTTTGCGCCTCCTGCCCCTTGTCCTCGGAGGACAGGCGCAGGGCCTCCTCGTAGCGGAGCGCCGCGGCCTGGGCGCGGGTTTCCTGGTGATGCTGCCAGTAGCGCCAGCCTCCGACCGAGGCGACGATCAGGACCACTATGCCGATGATGATTCCGTTGTAGCGCTGCCAGATCTGGGCGAGCTGGTCGCGGCGGTATTCCTCGTCGACTTCGCGAATGAACTCGTCGTTCGGGGCCATGGCGTCTCTCATGCGGCCAACAGGCGGCCGCCTCCTGCAATCGAAGGAGGGTCGCCTAGCACACACCTCCGCACAAGGCGAGAGCCTTCATGCCCTCCTTCATGCCCGCATGGGCAGAACCGAGACGCCGATGAGCCAGGGGTGAAGCCAGTACACGAAGGCGAGATAGGCCGCCGTGCCGATCGTCACCGCCAGGACATCGTTGCGCCAGCCCGCCGGGGCCGCCGTGCCGCCGTGCTGGGCCGCCACGTCCCGGCGCTTGGCGCTGATGCGCGCGAGCACCGCCCAGGCCAGGAAGGAGCCGAAGAGCAGGATCGAGCCCAGGTCCCCATTGGCGATGAGGTGCGCGAAGGCCCAGATCTTCACGCCGGCGAGCATGGGGTGCTTGAGCCGCGCCTTGATGCGGCCCGGCAGATAGGCCGCCACGAAGCAGATGAAGGCGACGAGAACCAGCAGCAGGGCGAGGTGGCGCGTCCAGACCGGCGGGTCCCAGACCGGGATGTAGCCGTTGGCGCGATACTGCCCGTAGCCGATGGAGACCAGGACGATGCCGGCGAGCGAAGCCAGGGAGTAAAGCCCCTTGTACGGCCCCTCCCCGATGCGGCCGATGAGGGCCGCCCGGCGCGTCCGCGCCATGCTGAAGGAATGGGTGCCGAGAAAGATCACGAGGCCGAGAACGAGCAGCGTCACAGGTACCCTCCGGAAGATAGGAACTTATAGCCTCAGGCTTCCGGAAACGACAACCGGCGCGGCGAAAGGGGCGGCAGGGCAAAGGCTCGATGGCCGCAGCCCGCAAGGTTCGGGCGCGCATCAAAGTCTTGGACTGCCTAAACTTTTAACAAGGCCTCCTCTTGCAGCCCGAAAATTTCCCGGCTAGGACCCGTCGAAACCTTGCATTCGACTAAAACGGCACTAGCGGGGCTGGTCCAAGTCCGATAGCTAGGCCGCAAGATTTCCAACCAACAAGTTCCAAGGGGGAGACAGGTGACGGCGCTTCTTCGGCTATCCCGTGTCATCGACTCGTTCAACGAACGCATCGGCAAGGTGGCGGCCTGGGCCATCGTGGTGGCCATCCTGGTCTCCGCCGTGAATGCCATCATCCGGCGCATCTTCGGCGTCTCGTCCAATGCCTGGCTCGAGCTGCAATGGTACCTGTTCGGCGCCGTGTTCATGCTCTGCGCCGCCTGGACCCTGAAGGCGAACGAGCACATCCGCATCGACATCGTGTCCAACAAGCTCACGAAGCGCGGGCGCGACACCATCGACTTGATCGGACACCTCTTCTTCCTGCTCCCCTTCGTGGCCCTGATGCTCTATCTGGCCGTCCCCTACTTCCTGAACTCCTACCGCTCCGGCGAGGTCTCCTCCAATGCGGGCGGCCTGCTGATCTGGCCGGCCAAGGGTCTGATTCTCCTCGGCTTCATCTCGCTCGCCTTCCAGTGGCTGAGCGAGCTCATCAAGCGCGTGGCGATCATGAACGGCCAGCTCGTCGACGAGCACGATCACGTGGGCGCCCACGCCGCGGCCGAGGCGGAAGCCGAGCGGCTGATCGCGGAACTGGCCGATACCAGCACCACCAAGGGCGGCGAGCCCCCAGGCGACGGCATCCGCTGACGCCCCCGCCCTGATCTGATTCCGGAGTCACTCGCATGGCTGCCTTCATTGCCCAGAACCTCGCACCGATCATGTTCGGCGCGCTGGTGATCTTCCTTCTCCTCGGCTACCCGGTCGCCTTCTCGCTCGCGGCCAACGGCCTCCTGTTCTTCTTCATCGCGGTCGAGCTCGCTCCCTATGCGCCGGCCAACATCAACCTGTCATGGCCGCTCCTGCAGGCCCTGCCGGACCGCATCTACGGCACCATGTCGAACGAGGTGCTGCTGGCGATCCCGTTCTTCACCTTCATGGGCTACATCCTCGAACGCTCCGGCATGGCGGAGGACCTGCTCGACACCATCGGCCAGCTCTTCGGCCCGCTGCGCGGCGGCCTCGCCTATGCGGTGATCTTCGTGGGCGCCCTGCTCGCCGCCACCACCGGCGTCGTCGCCGCCTCCGTGATCTCCATGGGCCTGATCTCCCTGCCGATCATGCTGCGCTACGGCTACGACCGGCGCCTCGCCTCGGGCGTGATCGCCGCCTCCGGCACGCTGGCCCAGATCATTCCGCCCTCGCTGGTTCTCATCGTCATGGCCGACCAGCTCGGCCGCTCGGTGGGCGACATGTACGAGGGCGCGTTCCTGCCGGGCATCATCCTGGCGGGCCTCTATGCCGTCTATGTGCTCATCGCCTCGCTCATCGATCCGAAGGCCGCCCCCGGCCTGCCGCTGGAGGCGGTCGGCTACCGCGAGCCCAACGGCTCCCGCGGCGTGTGGCAGCTCGGCGTCCTGGTGCTGTTCTCCGGCCTCGTCGGCTACTACGTCCTGTCGCAGACCGGCACCCGCGCCGGTGCGGACTTCGTGATCCTGACCATCTGCGTCGGCACGGTCGTGGCCCTGATCTGCGCCGTGATGAACAAGCTGCTCGGCGCCAAGCGAATCGCGATCTCCGCGGTGCTGGTCGTGCTGCTCGTCGGCGCTTATGTGGTCCTGCACAACCAGGGCTATGAGGGTCTCGCGCTCACCATGGAGATGGTCCTCGCGGGCGCCGTCTATGCGCTCGTGGTGGGCATCGTCGAGCGGTTCACGGGCCTTCGCCTGATGTCGAACATGGCCCAGCAGACCACCTTCGTCATGGTGCCGCCGCTGCTGCTGATCTTCCTCGTGCTCGGCACCATCTTCATTGGTCTCGCCACTCCGACCGAGGGCGGCGCCATGGGCGCGCTCGGCTCCGTCATCCTGGCGGCGGTCAAGCGCCGGCTGGACAACAACCCCAACCGCTTCAACTTCACCATCGTGCGCCAGGCGACGGAGGCGACCGCGAAGCTCTCCGCCTTCGTGCTCTTCATCCTGATCGGCGCCCGCGTGTTCTCGCTCACCTTCTACGGCGTGAACGGGCACATCTGGGTGGAGCACCTGCTGACCTCGCTTCCGGGCGGTCAGGTGGGCTTCCTGATCGTGGTGAACGCCCTGGTCTTCCTGCTGGCCTTCTTCCTCGACTTCTTCGAGCTGGCCTTCATCGTGGTGCCGCTGCTCGGCCCCGCGGCCGAAAAGCTGGGGATCGACCTGATCTGGTTCGGCGTCATGCTGGGCGTGAACATGCAGACCTCGTTCATGCACCCGCCCTTCGGCTTCGCCCTGTTCTTCCTGCGCTCGGTGGCCCCGAAGGTGCCCTATGTCGACCGGGTGACGGGCAAGCGCATGGAGCCGGTGACCACGGGCCAGATCTACTGGGGCGCCATCCCCTTCGTGGTCATCCAGCTCATCATGGTCGGCATCGTGATCCTGTTCCCGAACATCGTGATGCACTACAAGGCGGCCGGCCCCGCGGTCGATCCGGCAGCGGTGCAGAAGAAGCTCGACGAGCTGCTGGTCCCCGGCCTCGGCGCCCCCGGAGACCCGGGCGGCCTCCCCGGCCTGAACTTCAACGAGCCGCCGAAGATCCAGTAAGGCGGCCTACTTCAGACACGAAAAAGGCGGGCTTTGCGGCCCGCCTTTTTGCTTGACCAAGTGGGATTATGACTGCTGAAGCGCACCACCTGGCATCCCCGCGAAGGCGGGGATCCATAACCGCGACGTCTCAGGAAAGAGTGATCAGCGTTGCGTGCTATCCTGCATCGTCAGCGGCTATGGATCCCGGGCTCCGCTGCGCGGCCCCGGGATGACACCCGCCCCTTCACGGCCGGGCTTGTCCCGTCCATCCACGTCTTTGCACACAGTTAAGCAGTCTCGAACCTCATCCTGAGGAGCAGACCTCAGTCTGCGTCTCGAAGGATGATCCAGTGCTCTCTGGAGCCTCCTTCGAGACGCCGCTGCGCGGCTCCTCAGGATGAGGTTTGAGTGTTGTTAGCCTCGAACGCGAATGCCCGGCTCAAGGCCGGGCATGACGATGAAGGGTGATCGATGACAGTGCAGGGTAGGAAACGCGCCTACCGAACCGCTTCCTCATACATCTCCGGCTTGAACCCGACGAGAAGACGTCCGCCGAGATCGAGCACCGGGCGCTTGATCATGGAAGGCTGGTCGAGCATGAGCGCGAGCGCCTTGCGCTCGTCGATGCCGGCGCGCTCGGCCTCCGGGAGCTTGCGGAAGGTCGTGCCGGCGCGGTTGAGCAGCGTCTCCCAGCCCACGGATCGCGCCCAGGATTCCAGCCGCGCCCGATCGATCCCGTCCACCTTGTAGTCGTGGAACCTGTAGGCCACGTCCCTGACGTCGAGCCAGGCGCGGGCTTTCTTCATCGTGTCGCAGTTCTTGATGCCGTAGAGCGTCACTGCCATCGCTTATTCCCATTCGATGGTGCCCGGCGGCTTCGAGGTGATGTCGTAGGTGACGCGGTTGATGCCCTTCACCTCGTTGATGATGCGGGTGGCGACCCGGCCCAAAAACTTCATGTCGAAGGGATAGAAATCGGCCGTCATGCCGTCGATGGAGGTCACGGCACGCAGCGCGCAGACATGGTCGTAGGTGCGCGCGTCGCCCATCACGCCCACGGTCTTCACCGGCAGCAGCACGGCGAAGGCCTGCCAGATCTCGTCGTAGAGGCCGGCATTGCGGATCTCCTCGAGATAGATGGCATCGGCCTTGCGCAGGATCTCGAGCTTCTCGCGGGTGATCTCGCCGGGCACGCGGATGGCCAGCCCCGGCCCCGGGAACGGGTGACGGCCGACGAAGGCGTCCGGCAGGCCGAGCTCGCGGCCGAGCACCCGCACCTCGTCCTTGAACAGCTCGCGCAGGGGCTCCACGAGCTTCATCTTCATGCGCTCGGGCAGGCCGCCCACGTTGTGGTGGCTCTTGATGGTGACGGAGGGGCCGCCGGTGAAGGAGACGCTCTCGATCACGTCCGGGTAGAGCGTGCCCTGAGCCAGGAAGTCGGCGCCGCCGATCTTCTTGGCCTCCTCGTCGAAGACCTCGATGAAGAGCCGGCCGATGGTCTTGCGCTTGACCTCCGGGTCCGACACGCCCTCGAGCGCGCCGATGAACAGGTCCTGCGCCTGCACGTGGACGAGGGGGATGTTGTAGTGGTCGCGGAACAGCGTCACCACCTGCCCGGCCTCGCCCATGCGCAGCAGGCCGTGATCGACGAAGACGCAGGTGAGCTGGTCGCCGATAGCCTCGTGGATCAGCACCGCCGCCACGGCGGAATCGACGCCGCCGGACAGGCCGCAGATGACGCGGCCGGAGCCGACCTGCGCGCGGATGCGCTCGATGGCCTCCTCGCGGAAGGCCTTCATGGTCCAGTCGCCCTTGCAGCCGGCGATGTCGCGCACGAAGTTGCGGATGAGCTGGGCTCCTTGAGGGGTGTGCACCACCTCCGGATGGAACTGCACGCCGTAGAACTTGTGCTCCTCGTCGGCCACCACCGCGAAGGGCGCGTTCTCGGACGCCGCCAGAACCTCGAAGCCCTCCGGCAGCCGGGTGACCCGGTCGCCATGGCTCATCCAGACCGGGTATTTCTTGCCGACCTGCCACACGCCCTGGAAGAGCGGGCTCTCGGTGAGCACCTCGACCTCCGCGCGGCCGAACTCGGAATGGTGGCCTCCCTCGACCTCGCCGCCGAGCTGGGCCGCCATGGTCTGCTGGCCGTAGCAGATGCCGAAGACCGGCAGCCCCGCCTCGAACAGCTCCTTCGGCGCCCGGGGGGATGCGTCGGTCGTCACCGATTCCGGGCCGCCCGACAGGATCACGCCCTTCGGCTTCATGGTCCGGATCGCCTCGGCCGCCTTCTGGAACGGCACGACCTCGGAATAGACCCCGTCCTCGCGCACGCGCCGGGCAATGAGCTGGGTCACCTGGGAGCCGAAATCGACGATGAGGATCTTGTCGTGGGTCTGGGTCATGGCGAGGTCTTTACGGCCTTTGGGGTCGGGTCAACAACGGGAATATGACGCTTATTCATGGCTTTCGCACCAGCACGGCGGCATAAAAGCCGTCCGTCCCGGTCTTCAGCGGAGTCATCTGCAGCCCATGAGCGGTCGGGCGCACGACATCCGCAAGATGGGTGAGGCCTACCGCCCCGAGCACCTGAGCGACGGGCTTCGACGCGAAGCCCTCGTGGCGCTCCATGAAGGCGGAGAGCGCGTCGTCGTTCTCCTCGGGCAGGATTGAGCAGGTGATGTAGACGATGCGCCCGCCCGGCTTCACCAGGGCTGCGGCGCGGTCGAGCACCGTCGCCTGCTCCTTGCGCCGGGTTTCGAGGCTGCCGGGGCGCAGGCGCCACTTGGCGTCGGGGTTGCGCCGCCAGGTTCCGATTCCGGTGCAGGGCGCGTCCACGAGAACGCAGTCCATGCGCCCGTCGAGATCCGTCACGGCATCGGCCTTGGCCCTGGGCGTGCGCACCTGTACGTTTCGGACGCCCGCCCGGGTCAGCCGGTCGTGGATCGGCGCGAGGCGGCGGGCGTCGTTGTCGGTGGCGTAGATCTGGCCGTGGTTCTCCATCATGGCCGCCAGCGCCAGGGTCTTGCCGCCTCCGCCGGCGCAGAGGTCCACCACCTGCTCGCCGGGCCTGGCGCCGGAGAGCAGCGCCACGAGCTGCGAGCCCTCGTCCTGGATCTCGATCCAGCCTTTCAGGAACTCCGGCTCGGACTGCACGGCGGGCCCGCGCCCGTCCTCCCCCGGCATGATGCGCAATCCCAGCGGCGACAGCGGCGTCTCCACGGCGCCGAGATGCGGCAGGGCATCGTGCGCCTCCTCGCGGGAGGAGACCTTCAGGGTGTTCACACGCAGATCCAGCGGCGCGCGGGTGGCGAGCGCCTGCATCTCAGGAGCCAGGTCCTCGCCGAAGAGGCGCTGCAGGGAGGGCTCGATCCAGTCCGGAAAGTCGCCGGCGACGTGGGCCGGAGCGCCGGACAGGTCCGCCTTCTCCAGCCGCTCGCGCTCGTTCTCCGCGAGCGGCTCCGGCGCGAAGCGCTCGCCGGAGCAGAGCGCCGCGATGTCGCGCGCACCGAGCCCGCGCTGCAGCCGGAGCATGCCGAGCACGATGGCGCGAGGGGTGTTCTCGCCCATGATCCAGGCGGCGGAGGCCTTCCGGCGCAGGGCGTCGTAGACGAGGCTCGCGATGGCGGCCCGGTCCTTGGAGCCGGCGAAGCGGTGCGCGAGGCCCCAATCCTTCAGGGCATCGGTGGCCGGGCGGCGCCGGGCATCGATATCGGCCAGGACCTCGATGGCGGCGGAGATGCGGGCGGCAGGTGTCATGAGAAAAGCACACTCGAGCTTGGCCGTAGATACGACACAAAGTTTCCTATTTTCCGTCAGGATCGGACGTGATTGGGGAAAGCGCGTGCAGTCCGCACGATTCCTTTCCGGAGACACCGCCCATGCTGACCCGTCTGACCCGCGGCCTCGTCGCCGTCGGCCTCACCCTCGCGATTGCCGCCTGCGCCACCGCCCCGGCTGCCGACCTCACGCCGCCTCCGATGAAGCAGACCGACGCCAAGACCCAGCTCGAGAGCGGCCGCCGCTATTAACGGCACCGGCGGGACGGGGGCAACGCCCGTCCCGTCCGCCTCTCAAGCGCCGGCCTCCGCCGAAAAGATGCGGATGCCGAAGATCACCCACATGGCGGCCAGGATCAGCACCCCGACCGCGAAGGCCTGGAAACGCCAGGGCACCTTGTTCGAGGTGACGTGGATCGCCGCATGGACGAGGCGGCTCGCCACGAACATCCAGGCCATCACCACGAAGAGCATGTCCGCCTTGCGGGTGATCAGCGCCAGCGCCACCAGGGCATAGAACAGCACCGGCAGCTCGAACTGGTTCTGATACGAGTTCTGAAGCTGCAGGATGCGCTTGGGCCAGACGCGCTCGCCCAGCGCGATGTCCCTCACCTTCAGCTCGCCGGATTTCAGCGTCGCGAGGCGCGAGCGGCCGAGGGCGAACAGCAGGACGAGGGTGAGCCCGACCTGGACGAGAACGGGCAGGATGACGGCGGAGATGCTCATGGACGGAGACTCGCGAAAAGCTTAGCTGCGAGTCGGATAATTAGGGCTTTCCCGCGTGATCGTCACGTCGTGGACGTGGCTCTCGCGCAGGCCGGCGGAGGTGATGCGGATGAACTGCGCCTTTTTGCGGAATTCCGCTAGCGTCGCGGCGCCCACATAGCCCATGGAGGCGCGTAGCCCCCCGGTGAGCTGGTGCAGCACGCCCGCCACCGGCCCCTTGTAGGCGACCTGCCCCTCGATGCCCTCCGGCACGAGCTTGAGGGTGTCGCGCACCTCGGCCTGGAAATAGCGGTCGGCGGAGCCGCGGGCCATGGCGCCCACCGAGCCCATGCCGCGATAGGCCTTGTAGGAGCGGCCCTGGTACAGGAACACCTCGCCGGGGGTCTCGTCCGTGCCCGCGAGCAGGGAGCCCACCATGGCGCAGGAGGCGCCGGCGGCGAGCGCCTTGGCGAGATCGCCCGAGAACTTGATGCCGCCGTCGGCGATCACCGGGATGTCGGCCGTTGCTGCCGCCTCGACGGCCTCCATGATGGCGGTGAGCTGGGGTACGCCGACGCCCGCCACGATGCGGGTGGTGCAGATGGAGCCCGGCCCGATGCCGACCTTGATCGCATCCGCTCCGGCGTCGATGAGCGCCTGGGCGCCCTCCCGGGTCGCCACGTTGCCGGCCACCACCTGGACGGCGTTCGAGAGCTTCTTCACCCGGGCGACGCTCTCCAGCACCTTCACCGAGTGGCCGTGGGCGGTGTCGACCACCACCACGTCGCAGCCCGCATCGATGAGGCGCTCGGCGCGCTCGAAGCCCTGCTCGCCCGTGGTGGTGGCGGCAGCGACCAGAAGGCGTCCCTGGGCATCCTTGGCGGCGTTCGGATAGGCCACCTGCTTCTCGATGTCCTTCACGGTGATCAGACCGATGCAGCGGAAGTGATCGTCGACGACCAGAAGCTTCTCGATGCGGAACTGGTGCAGGAGGTGGCGGGCCTCGTCCTGGCTCACGCCCTCGCGGACCGTGATCAGCCGGTCCTTGGTCATGAGCTCCGAAACCTTCTGGCCGGGATTGCTGGCAAAGCGCACGTCGCGGTTGGTGAGGATGCCGACGAGCTTGCCCTTGGCGCCGGCCGGTCCGCGTTCGACCACCGGAATGCCCGAGATGCCGTGGTGCTTCATCATGGCCAGCGCATCGGCCAGGGTCTCGTCCGGATGGATGGTGATGGGGTTCATGACCATGCCGGACTCGTAGCGCTTCACGAGGCGCACCTGCTCGGCCTGGGCCTCCGGCTCGAGATTGCGGTGGATCACGCCCAAGCCCCCGTTCTGAGCCATGGCGATGGCCATGCGGGCCTCCGTTACCGTATCCATGGCCGAGGCGATGATCGGCATGTTGAGGCGGATGGTCTTGGTCAGGCGGGTCGCGACGTCCACCTCGCTGGGCATGACCTCCGAGCGGCCGGGCCGCAGCAGCACGTCATCGAAGGTCAGTCCCTCGATGATCTTTTCGGCGAATAGGGAGGCCATGGACCAACTCCTTTAAGGGGTGCGCGGTGGACGGATAACGCTTTGGCGAGTTGGCACGGGTCCGTAGCACGGGGTTTCGACTTAGCAAAGGGGCCAGAGACGCGTCCCCAGAAGATCTGCAATGCGCCGTTTCACCCTTTGCATCGGGGTTACATGGCGCTAAGTCCGACGAGTCATGCGCCAATCCCGCCTTCTCCCGCTGATCATCGCGACGGCCCTGTTCATGGAGAACATGGATTCGACCGTGATCTCCACCTCCCTGCCGATGATCGCCCGGGACCTGGGAACGGAGCCCATCGCCCTCAAGCTGGCGCTGACCTCCTACCTGGTGAGCCTCGCGATCTTCATCCCGATCTCGGGCTGGATGGCGGACAAGTACGGCGCCAGAACCATCTTCACGGCCGCCATCGGCGTGTTCATGGCAGGCTCCCTGGCCTGCGCGGCCGCCAATTCCCTCGAATGGTTCGTGTTCTCCCGCTTCGTCCAGGGCGCCGGCGGGGCCATGATGGTGCCGGTCGGGCGCCTCGTGCTCCTGCGCAGCGTCGCCCGCAGCGAGGTGGTGCAGGCCTTGGCGACCCTGACAATCCCCGCCCTCATCGGCCCCATCATCGGGCCGCCGCTCGGGGGATTCATCACGGAATTCGCTCACTGGCGCTGGATCTTCTTCATCAACATCCCCATCGGGATCCTCGGCATCGTCTGCGCCGTGATGTTCGTGCCGAATATCAGGGAGGACGACACCCCGCCCCTCGACCTCATCGGGTTTCTGCTCACCGGCGTGGGATTCTCCCTGCTGATGCTCGGCTTCTCCACCAGCGGGCAGCATCTCATTCCGGCCGAGATCTCGCTCGGATGCACCGTGGTCGGGGCCGTCAGCCTGATCCTCTACGTCTTTCATGCGAGGCGCACCCCCTACCCGGTCCTGCATCTCAGCCTGCTCAAGGTGCCGACCTTTCGGGCGAGCGTCGTGGGCGGCTCCCTGTTCCGCATCGGCATCGGGGCGATCCCGTTCCTGCTGCCGCTGATGCTGCAGGTGGGCTTCGGCCTGGGTCCGCTCGCCTCGGGCTCCCTCACCTTCATCGCGGCCGTGGGCGCCCTGTTCATGAAGACCATGGCCAAGCGCATCCTCGAACGCACGGGCTTCCGACGGCTCCTGACCATCAACGCCTTCATCGGGGCCGCCTTCGTGGCAGCCAACGGGTTCTTCACCCCCGAGACGCCGCACTGGCTCATCATGATCGTCCTGCTGGTCGGCGGCTGCTTCCGCTCGCTCCAGTTCACCAGCCTCAACGCCATCGGCTATGCGGAAATCTCCAACCGGGAGATGAGCTACGCCACGAGCCTGGGAAGCGCCCTGCAGCAGGTCTCGCTCAGCATCGGCGTGGCCTTCGGCGCTCTCGTGCTGGAGACCGCCTCGACCCTCGACGGCACGCCCGGGATCACGGCGGCGGATTTCGGACCCGCCTTCTGGGCTGTCGCCGCCGTGTCGGCCCTGTCCGGCTTCGTCTTCCTGCGCCTCTCGGCCAATGCGGGCGCCGAGATGTCGGGCCACCGGGCCGTGGAGCGCAGGCCTCCCGCCACCGGCCTGGGCGACGGCACTACAAATCTCGGTGAGGAGGTAGAACGGCGATAGGATTGCTTTACCATGCCCTCCGGACCAGGAGGCACCATGGACCAGCGCATCATCGACCTCTACGACGACTTCACCCATGGCGGCATGAGCCGCCGCTCCTTCCTCGACAGGCTCGCGGCTCTCGCGGGCAGCACGGCGGCCGCGACGGCCCTCCTGCCGATCCTTCAGAACAACTACGCCCAGGCGCAGACGATCCCCGAGAACGACCCGCGGATCACGGCCGAGACCGTGGATATTCCAGGCGCGCAGCCCGGCCTCAAGGGCTATCTGGTGAAGCCGAAGGACGCTCAGGCCAAGCTGCCGACCGTGATCGTCATCCACGAGAATCGCGGACTTAATCCGCATATCAAGGACGTCACCCGTCGCATGGCGGCGGAAGGGTTCGTTGCGCTCGGCGTCGACTACCTCTCCCCCATGGGCGGCACGCCCGCCGACGAGGACAAGGGCCGTGAGATGATCGGCCAATTGAAGCAGCCCGACGTGATCGCCAACGGCAGGGCGGCGGCGGCCTACCTGAAGGGCCGCCCCGACAGCAACGGCAAGGTCGGCGCCATCGGCTTCTGCTGGGGCGGCGGCGCGGTGAACAACCTCGCGGTCAACGAGCCGAACCTGAATGCGGGCGTGGCCTATTACGGCGGTCAGCCGAAGGCAGAGGACGTTCCGAAGATCCAGGCCGCGATCATGCTGCACTACGCGGGCCTCGACGAGCGCATCAATGCCGGCATCGCGGCCTACGAGGCGGCGCTGAAGCAGGCGGGCAAGACCTACGAGATCCACATGTACGAGGGCGTCAACCACGCCTTCAACAACGACACCAACGCCGCCCGCTACGACAAGGCCGCCGCCGACCTGGCATGGCAGCGGACGGTGGCGTTCTTGAAGAAGAATTTGGCGTAGAGGCCATTCATAGCGTCATCCCGGGGCTGCGGAGCAGAACCCGGGATCGCAAGACGAGAATGGCGCTTTGTCCTGAGAACGATCCCGGATCGGCTCCGCCGTCCGGGATGACGCTTTAGAACGAGGATCAATCCTCGAACGCCTCCACCTGCACCCGCTTACCCACCATGAACGCATCGGCCACGAGGCGGAACGGGGCGTCGTCGACCTCGGAGTGGCCGATGGTCAGGAGGGCGTCGAAGCGCCGGTAGATGCCCTGGTACTCGGCAGGCTCCTCCTGCACCACCAGCCGCCCGCCGATCTCCAGGCAGCTGCCGCCATGGGTGAGCTTCAGGTGCATGCCCGCTTCTGTCTCCACCTCGATGTCCCAGGTCTGCGGCCCGGTCTGGCGCCAGTCGAACACCGCCTGAAGATCGCCCGCCCCATGGCTCATGGAGAAGGTCAGGTCGGCGGCGATCGGCGCGTCGCGGTTGGCCGGGAACTGCAGGGCCGAGGCCTTGATGAAGACCGGCTCCGGCATGATGCGGGTCACGATGGAGAGCGCGTTGATGCCCGGATCGAAGACCCCGAAGCCGCCCGCCTCCCAGATCCATTGCTGGCCCGGATGCCAGTGCCGCACGTCCTCCTTCCAGGTGACCTGAAGGCGCTTGATCGACCAGCCGGCGAGCGCCTTCTTGGCCTCCTCGACGGCCTTGTTGTACTGGGCATGCCAGGTAGTGAAGACCACCTTGCCGGTCTTTGCAGCAAGGGCCTTCAGATCCTCGAGTTCGCTTAAAGTGGCGGCCGGCGGCTTTTCCAGCAGCACGCTCTTGCCGGCGAGCAGCGCCTCGCGGGCGATGATGTGGCGGACCTGCGGCGGGGTGCAGATCGACACCGCATCGAGGTCGGGCAGCTTCAGGAGCTCGCGGTAGTCCTGGAAGGTGTGTTTCGCATCCTCATGCGAGAGCCCGCGCGTGCTCGACACGGCGAGAAGCTCGAAGTTGGGGTTGGTCCTGATCACGGGCAGATGCTGGTCCTGCGCGATCTTGCCGAGGCCGATAATGCCGATGCGGTGCGCTGCCATGGTCGAGGCTCCCTGGTATCCGAGACTTGAGTGGAAGCCGTCAGGCTTCAGGCGTTTCGTCCGCCCGTCCCCGGAAACCGGTCGCCAGCACGTAGAGTTCCGCCGAATCAGCCCGGCTCGCCGCCGGCTTGACGTGGCGCACCACGGCGAAGTCGCGCTTGAGGTCGGCCAGAAGCTGGTTTTCCGTGCCCCCCTGGAACACCTTGGCGATGAAGGCGCCGCCCGGGGCCAGGATCTCTCGGGCGAAGTAGATCGCCGCCTCGGCGAGGCCGATGATCCGCAGGTGGTCCGTCTTCTTGTGGCCGGTGGTGTTGGCGGCCATGTCCGACATCACGATGTCGGCAGGCCCGCCCAGCATCTCGATCAGCTTGCCGGGGGCGCTCTCGTCCAGGAAGTCGAGCTGGATGAACTCGACCCCGGGCATGGGATCGATGGGCAGGAGGTCGATGCCGACGACCCTGCCCTTCGCTCCGACCTTCCTGGCGGCGATCTGCGACCAGCCCCCAGGTGCCGCGCCGAGGTCGACGACGCGCTGGCCGGGCTTCAGGAGGTGGTACTTTTCGTCGATCTCGAGCAGCTTGAACGCCGCGCGCGAGCGATAGCCCTCGCGCTTGGCGCGGGCGACATAGGGGTCGTTGAGCTGGCGCTCCAGCCATTTCTGCGAAGACAGGGACCGCTTGTTGGCGGTCTTCACGCGCTGCTTGAGGTTGCGGACACCCGAACCGGACTTGGCACTCACCGTTGGCTGCCCCCTCGCCACACCGAATCCTCTCGCATCATCTTCATCAACATTCCTTCGCGCAGCCCGCGGTCCGCGATCCGCAGGCGTTCCGAGGGGAAGGCCCGCCGGATCGCCTCGAGAATGGCGCAGCCCGCCAGCACAAGATCGGCGCGTTCCTTGCCGATGCAGGGATTCTCGGCGCGCTGCCTGAAATTGGAATGGAGCAGGCGCTGCATCACTGTCGAGATCTCGCCGTGACGCATCCACATCCCGTCGACCCGGCGCCGGTCGTAGCGCGCAAGCCCGAGGTGAATGCCGCCGACCGTGGTGACGGTTCCCGAGGTTCCGAGCAGATGGAAGTTCTGCGCCCGCCCGGCCTGCGCCGCCACGAGGGCGAAGTCCATCAGCAGCTCCGACACCTCCTCCACCATGCCCTCGAAGCTCTCGGGCGTCACGTCGATGCCGCCGTGGCGCTCCGCCAGCGTCACCACGCCCACGGGGAGCGAATCCCAGGCACGGATGCGCTTGCACGGATCGTCGTAGGCATGGGGCGCCTGGCCGTCGAGCCATGCGATTTCCGTGGAGCCGCCGCCGATGTCGAACACGATCACCGAATGGGCCTTGGGATCCACCAGAGAGGCGCAGCCCGTCACGGCGAGATAGGCCTCCGTCTTGCGGTCGACGATCTCGAGTTCCAGGTCGAGCTCGTCGCGCACGCGCTCCACGAAGGCGGGGCCGTTCTCCGCGAGGCGGCAGGCCTCCGTCGCCACGAGGCGAGCGCGCCTCACATCCTTCGCCGCCATCTTCTCGCGGCACACGCTCAGGGCGTCGAGGGTGCGCTCGATCGCACCGTCGCTCAGGCGGTTGCCGAGGCCCAGCCCCTCGCCGAGGCGCACGATGCGCGAGAAGGCATCCACGACGCGGAAGCCGAAATGGGCAGGCTCGGCAATGAGAAGGCGGCAATTGTTCGTGCCGAGATCGAGCGCGGCATAGGTCCGGGAGGGGCGGCGCCGCGCCTCCGGCCGTCGGGGAGCGGAGCGGTCGAGCGCCCAGGACGAGCCGTTCGCCGATCCGCCCAGTGGCTCGGCAAGCCTGTCGCCTGCATCTGTCGTCGCGTCTGCCTTGACGGTCAAAACGATTCCCCGAGCATCCATCCGGATGCCTTGTCTCCTCAAGAGAGTAACCGTCGCCCCACCATCCGCCAAGGGTCGGGCCGGCAGAATGTGGTCTTGCCTCCGAGGAGGTATCAGAGCGTCAGGCCGCGAAAGCGCTCCGTCAGCCCGCTCAGGATATCCGCACCCACATTGGCGATGGCCACCCGCAGATGGCCCTCCTGGCCTGGACCGAAATAGCTTCCCGGCAGGCACAGAACGCCCCGCTCCGTCGCCAGCCTCTCCGCCACCTGCTGCGCTTTCGCCTGTGGGAACGGGTGGCTGAGATAGGCGAAATAGGCGCCGACCGACTCGATCCTCCATTCCGGCAGAGGCGCGAGCGCGGCCTGAAAAACCTGTGCACGCCGGTTGATCTCGGCCCGGTTCTCCTCGCGCCAGTCGCGCAGGGCGTCGATGGCCCAGGGCAGCGCGCCCTGCGCGGTCCGCGGTGCGCAGATCTGGATGCAGTCGAGAATCTTGGCAATCTGCTCGATGAGTTTCGCGTCCGCTGCGATGGCGCCGGTGCGATGGCCAGGGATCGCATAGGATTTTGAGAACGAGTAGAGCTGGATCACCGTGTCGCGCCAGTCCTCGGCGGTGAACAACCCGTGCGCGCGGTTCACACCCTGCGGCAGGAAATCCCGGTAAGTCTCGTCTATCACGAGATAAATGCCGCGCCGCCGGCAGAGCTGGGCGAAGCTCTCGATCACATGCGCGGGATAGACGGCGCCGGTCGGGTTGTTGGGCGTCACCAGCACGATGGCCCGCACCTTGCCGTCGATCAGCGCCTCGGCATCCTCGATGCGCGGCACGAATCCATGCTCCGCGCGGCAGGGCAGCGGGCGGGGCTCGATGCCCAGCATGTCGAGCGTCATCTGGTGGTTGAAGTACCAGGGCGTCGGCAGCAGCACCGCCTCGCCGCGATGGGCGAGAAGCATCATGGCGGCGAAGAAGGCCATGTTGCAGCCGGCGGTGACCGCAATGTCCCCCGGCTGGATGCGCCCCTCATAGAGGCGCGAGAGGTCGGCCGCATAAGCTTCTCTTAGGGAAGCATCGCCGTTGATCGGGCCGTATTGCGAGCCTGTGGGTGAGCCGGCGATGGCGGCCATCCGCTCCAGCAGGTCCGCATGGGGCGGGTTGCCCGGCACGGCCTGGGAGAGGTTGATGAGCGGCCCGTAGGACCCGTCATAGCGCCGGACCCAAGCCTGCGCTTCCGGAATCGGAGGGCTGCCGACATCGGCGACCAAAGGGTTGATAGGATTGGCGAAACCGCTCGTCATGAAACCGCTCGTCATGAAACCGCTCGACTTGGCAGAATGAGAAAGGGCAGGACGGCCGGTGAGCCTCCACCGAAACCTCCTGCCCTGCAAGGTCTGTTAGCCTTTTCACATACACCGACCTCATCCTGAGGAGATCGCGGAGCGACCGACTCGAAGGATGATCCAGTGAGCACTGGAGACGCCCTGATCGTTCGAGACGGACCTAACGGTCCTCCTCAGGATGAGGGCTTCGTGGCGCTGTTAGAGGACCCTCAGTCCTTCGCACGCTCCACGTAGGAGCCGTCTTCCGTCATGATCACGACGCGGGTGCCGGCGGTGATGTGGGGCGGCACCATGGTGCGCACGCCGTTGGAGAGCGTGGCGGGCTTGTAGGACGAGGAGGCCGTCTGGCCCTTCACCACCGGCTCGGTGTCCACGATCTCGAGGGTGACGCGGGCGGGCAGCTCGATGGCGATCGGAACGCCGTTGTGGGTCGAGAGCATCACGGCCATGCCTTCCTGGAGGTAGGGCTTCTGGTCGCCGATGATGTCCTCGGGCACGACCACCTGGTCGTAGGTCTCCGGATTCATGAAGTGGAAGCCCTCGCCGTCCTCGTACAGGAAGGTGTGCTCGCGGTCCTCCACGAAGGCGCGCTCCACCTGCTCCGTGGTGCGGTAGCGCTCGGAGACCTTCACGCCATCGGAGATGCGGCGCATGTCGAGCTGGGTGACAGGCGTGCCCTTGCCGGGGTGGATGTTCTGGGCAGTGAGGACCACATAGAGCCTGCCGTCGATGTCGACGACATTGCCTTTGCGGAGCGAAGAGGCGATGACCTTCACGGGAAGCTTTCCTTGTGACAGATAGGGGCGCGTCGTGAGGGTCGGATCGTCCTGCCCCCAGTGGCACCGAAAACGGATTTCGGAGCCGCAAGTAGCCTATCTTCGCGCAATTCGCCAGCCCGACCTCGCGGAACCCGTTGGAATGGACAAGCCCCTCGCCGCCCCCTCTCCCTGGTGGATGCCCCACGTCCATGCCGACCGCCGCCCCTTCCTCTTGGGCCGGAACCGGATCCAGGCGGCCCTGCGCGGCTTCTTCGCCGCCCGCGACTTCGTGGAGGTCGACACCGCCACGCTCCAGACTTCGCCGGGCAACGAGGCCCATCTTCATGCCTTCGCGACGGAGGCCATCGGCCTCGATGGCTCCCGGGCGCCCCTCTATCTCCACACCTCTCCGGAATTCGCCTGCAAGAAGCTTTTGGCTGCGGGCGAGAGGCGCATCGCGTGCTTCGCCCATGTCTACCGCAACCGGGAGCGCGGCCCCCTGCACCATCCGGAGTTCACGATGCTGGAATGGTACAAGGCCGGCGAGCCCTATGAGACCCTCATGCGGGATTGCGGGGAGATCCTGGCTCTGGCCGCCGAGACGGCGGGCACCCGTACGCTCCGCTATCGCGGTCGCGAGACCGATCCGCTCCGGGAGCCGGAGCGCCTGAGCGTGGCCGAGGCCTTCGAGCGCTTCGCCGGCATCGACCTCTTGGCCTCCATCGACCGGAACGGCGAAACCGACCGGGAGCACCTGGCCGCCAGCCTCAAGGCGGCGGGTCTGCGGGTGGCCGAGGACGATACCTGGGCGGACCTGTTCAGCCGGGTCATCGTGGAGCGGGTGGAACCCCATCTCGGCCTCGGGTGCGCCACGATCCTGGACGAATACCCGGTGGCGGAGGCGGCCCTCGCCCGCCCCACCGCCCGCGACCCGCGGGTGGCGGAGCGGTTCGAGCTCTATGCCTGCGGGGTGGAGCTCGCCAACGCCTTCGGCGAGCTGACCGATCCGGCGGAGCAGCGCCGCCGCTTCGAGGCGGAAATGGCCGAAAAGATGCGGGTCTATGGCGAAAGCTATCCCGTGGACGAGGACTTTCTGGCAGCGCTCGCCCACATGCCGGAGGCCAGCGGCATCGCGCTCGGCTTCGACCGGCTGGCGATGCTCGCCACCGGCGCCTCCCGCATCGAGCAGGTGCTCTGGGCGCCCGTGCCGGAGACGGGCCGATGAACGCCCCGCGCCCCCTGCGCACCCCGGCGGAACTCATCGAGGCCGGCCTCATCGCACCCGAGGATCTGCGGGAGATCGAGCGCGTGGCCGAGCGCTATGCCGTCGCCATCAGCCCCGCCATGGCCGGGCTGATCGACCGGGGCGACCCGAACGACCCGATCGCCCGGCAGTTCGTGCCCGATGCGGCGGAGCTGACCACCACGCCCGAGGAGCGGGGCGATCCCATCGGCGATCTGGCGCATTCCCCCGTCGAGGGCATCGTCCATCGCTACCCGGACCGGGTGCTGCTCAAGGCCGTTCATGTCTGCCCGGTCTATTGCCGCTTCTGCTTCCGCCGCGAGATGGTGGGGCCGCAGGGGCTCGGCACCCTGTCGCCGGAAGCCATGGACAGGGCCTTCGCCTACATCGCGGAGCACAAGGAAATCTGGGAGGTGATCCTCACCGGCGGCGATCCGCTGGTGCTCTCCCCGCGGCGGCTGACCGAGATCATGCGCCGGCTTTCCGCCATCGAGCACGTGAAGATCGTCCGCTTCCACACCCGCGTGCCCGTGGTGGAGCCGGAGCGGATCGATGCGGCGCTGATCGCGGCGCTGAAGGCGAGCGGCAAGACGGCCTACGTGGCGCTCCATGCCAACCATCCGCGCGAGCTGACCGCGGACGCACGCGCCGCCTGCGCCCGGCTGGTGGATGCGGGCATCGTGATGATCAGCCAGTCGGTGCTGCTGAAAGGGATCAACGACGATCCCGACACGCTTGCCGCCCTCATGCGGGCCTTCGTGGAGACGCGGGTGAAGCCCTACTACCTGCACCATCCCGACCTTGCCCCCGGCACGAGCCATTTCCGCCTCTCCATCGAGGAGGGGCGCGCCCTCGTGGCGGGCCTGCGCGGCCGGATCTCGGGCCTGTGCCAGCCCACCTACATCCTCGACATTCCCGGCGGTCACGGGAAGGCCGTCATCGGGCCGGATGCCCTTCGGGAGCATGCAGGCTGCCACACGGTCTCGGATTTCCGGGGCGGCGAGCACAGCTACCCGCCCCGGCATGAGGGTTAGTCGAGACCCAGCTTGGCGCTGCGGCCCTTCTTGATCTGGGAGCGGCGGCCCTTCGCCTCCAGCCGGCGCTTCTTGGAGGCGAGCGTCGGCCGCGTGGGCCGGCGCGGCTTCGGCCGCTCGGTGGCCTGCCGGACCAGCTCGACGAGGCGCTCGACCGCATCCTCCCGGTTGCGCTCCTGGGAGCGGAAGCGCTGGGCCGTGATGATCAGCACGCCGTCGTTCGTCATGCGACTGCCGGCTATCCGCTCCAGCTTCTCCTTCACGAAGTCCGGCAACGAGGGCGAGTTGCGCACGTCGAAGCGCAGCTGCACGGCGGTTTCCACCTTGTTGACGTTCTGGCCTCCCGGGCCCGAGGCGCGGATGAAGCTCTCCTGCAGTTCGGCCTCGTCGAGAGCGATGGAATGGGTCACCTGGATCATGGGGCCTCTGCTGGGCGAGGAGAAGGACAAGTGGAGCACCGTAGCCCAATTCCAATGCAAGCTTGACGGGCGCTTGTCGAGCGCCCCGCCAGCCTTTAAGCGGCTCCTGCGCACCGCTCCTGCCCGGCCGTTCCCTCCGGCCCCTTCCCCGGCTCGTCCATGTCCGCCGTCTTCGCCAGCCTGATCCCCACCTTCCTCATCATCGCCACCGGCTGGCTCTGCCGGTCGACGGGCTTCGTGAGCGAGCAGCAATGGTCCGGGCTGGAGCGGGTCACCTACGTGATCTTCTTTCCGGCCCTCATCATCGACACCCTGTCCCGCGCCGACCTCACCACCGTGCCGGTCCTCGGCGTCGGCGGCGCGCTCGTGGGTGCGATCCTGACCATGGCCGTGCTGGTGCTGGCGCTGCGCCCCCTGCTGGAGCGCCGCTGCGGCATCGACGGCCCGAGCTTCACCTCGATCTTCCAGGGCGCGACGCGCTGGAACACCTTTGTGGGCCTTGCCGTCGCAGGCAGCCTGTTCGGGCAGCGCGGCATCGCCCTGATCGCCGTCGCCATCGCGGCCATGGTGCCGCTCCTCAACCTGCTCGCCTTCTATGTCTTCATCCGCTTCGCCGGCCAGCCCCGGCAGAGCCCCTGGGCGATCCTGCGCTCCTTCGTGACCAACCCGTTCATCTGGTCCTGCGCGGTGGGGCTCGCCCTCAACCTCCTGGCCCCGCCGCTGCCGAAGCCGCTTGCCGCCTATATCGACGTCATCGGTAGGGCGGCGCTCGCGGCGGGGCTCCTCATCGTCGGAGCGGGGCTGGACATCCGCCGGCTCGCCAGCCCCGGCCTGCCGCATGCCCTCTCAGCCGCCTTGAAGCTCGTTCTCCTGCCGCTGACCGCCTGGGCCTATGCCGGTTCCGTCGGCGTTTCGGGCAGCGACATGACGGTCACCGTGATCGCCGCTTCCGTGCCCTCGGCCAGCGCGTCCTATGTCCTCGCCCGCCAGATGGGCGGCAATGCCGGGCTCATGGCCGAGATCCTGACGCTGCAGACCCTCCTGGCCCTGGTCTCGATGCCGCTTCTGATCTCGCTGCTTGGTTGACGATCGAAAAATTCTTTACAACCAAAGGTTAAATAATACATCTTGTATTGATTATGGTTGTGTTGCTAAGTAGGCAAATTGCAACACTGGGACAGTTTCGCCCTCATGACCAAAGCCCTGCGCCGTTCCGGGAAGGCTCCGTCCGCACAAGAGGATCCGCTGGCGACCGATGGCGACGCTTTGCACGATCTCCCCATGACGCAGGCCGAGACGGCCCGATACGTGGCGGAGTTCTCGGCGGAACTGTCCTACCTCGCCCGGCGGGCGAAGCTCGACCTCCTCGCCTATCTTCTCGACATGGCGCGGCTGGAGGCGATCCGGGCCGTGCAGGACGACGAGAAAGGGCCCTAAGGCCCGATCAGCGACACCGCGTTGCCCCCGTGGCGCTCGAGGCGCCCGGCGATCTCGAGTTCCAGGAGCGCCATCTGGACGGTGCGGATCGGCAGGCCCGACTGCCGGACGAGGTCGTCGATGGCAACGGGCGAGGGTCCGAGGAACGTGATCAGGCGCACCTCGCCGTCCCCTTCCTCCTCATCGAGGCCCGTTGCAGGCATGACCGGCCGGGTCGGCGCCGGGGCGATGCCGGGCAGGTCGAGTTCGTCCCAGAGTTCCTCGATTCCGATCGGGTGATGGGGTTCCTCGGCGTGGCGGTCCAGGCGTGGGCCCGAGGCGATCAGGGGCTCCAGCACGGCGGTGACATGCTCGATACCGGCGCAGAGAGTGGCGCCGTCGCGGATGAGGTCGTTGGTGCCCTCCGCCCGCGGGTCGAGCGGCGAGCCCGGCACGGCAAAAACCTCGCGCCCCTGCTCCAGGGCGAACCGCGCCGTGATGAGCGAGCCGGAGCGTCGGGCGGCCTCCACCACCACGACCCCGTAGGAAAGGCCGGAGACGATGCGGTTGCGGCGCGGGAAGTCGCGCCCGCGCGGCTCCCAGCCCATGGGCATCTCGGAGATCACCGCCCCGCCCTGCTCGAGAATCGCCTGCAGCAGCGGCTCGTTCTGGGCGGGATAGACCCGGTCGTGGCCGCCGGCCAGCACGGCGATCGTCCCGGTCCCGAGGCTCGCCTTGTGCGCCTTGGCGTCGATGCCGCGCGCCAGCCCCGACACGACGACATAGCCCGCCTCGCCGAGCTGCCGCGAGAGGCGCTCGGCGAAGGTCAGGCCCGAGGCGGAGGCGTTGCGCGAGCCGACGATGGCGACGGAAGGCTTGGCCAGCACCGCGGCGCTGCCGCGCAGGCCGATCAGCGGCGGCGCGGTGTCGATGGCCTGGAGGGTCTTCGGGTAATCCGGCTCGCCCATGGCGACGAAGCGGACGCCAAGGCGCGCGGCCGCCGCCATTTCCTTCTCGGCCTCGGCCCGGCTGCAGACCTTGAGCATGAGGCGCCCGCCGCGCCGGGCGAGGTCCGGCAGGGCGTCGAGGGCGGCGGCCGCGCCGCCATATTGGTTGACCAGGGCGCGGAAGGTGCGCGGTCCCACATTTTCCGAACGGATGAGGCGAAGCCAGTCGAGACGCTGCTCATCCGTCAGGATCATGGGCTCACCCCTTCTGCCCGATCTTGCCCTCGGTGCCGGCAAGCAGGCGGCTGATGTTCTGGCCGTGCTTCCACCACAGGAGGGCGACGAGGATCACCGCAATCCCGGCCATGCCGGGCTCGCCCAGGAGCCAGAGGACGACCGGTGTCGCCGCGCTGGCAACGAGGGCCGAGAGCGAGGAATACTTGGAGGCGAAGGCCACCCCGAGCCAGATCAGGCAGAAGATCAGCGCCGCCAGGGGTTTCAGGCCGATCAGGACGCCGATGAAGGTGGCGACGCCCTTGCCGCCCTTGAAGCCGAGCCATACCGGAAAGAGATGGCCGAGGAAGGCGCCCAGGGCCGCGGCCGTGGCGAATTGCGGGCCCCATTGGGCGGCGACGACCACCGCCGCCGTGCCCTTCAGGGCATCGGCCACGAGGGTCGCCGCCGCGAGGCCCTTGCGGCCCGTGCGCAGGACGTTGGTGGCGCCGATATTGCCCGAGCCGATCTTGCGCACGTCGCCCAGGCCGGCCATGCGGGTGAAGATCAGGCCGAACGGGACCGAGCCCAGGAGATAGCCGAAAAGCAGAGCCGCCAGCAGGTACAGGAGATTGGCCTCGTCAGACATTCACTACCCGTTACATCGTTTCGCGTTGAAAAACCACCCGGCCCGCGACCATCGTGACCGTCACCTGACCTTCAAGACGCGCCTCGTCGAAGGGCGTGTTCTTGGACAGGGATTTGAGCTGGCGCTTGTCGAGCACGTAAGGCGCGTCCGGATCGAAGACGATCAGGTCCGCCGGCGCGCCGACTGCGAGCCGCCCGCCCGGAAGACCCAGGATTTCGGCCGGTTTCGTCGACAGGGCGCGCAGGAGCTTGGGCAGCGAGATGCGATCCGAATGGACGAGGCGCAGGGCCGCCGAGAGCAGGGTCTCGAGCCCCACGGCGCCATTGGCCGCTTCCGCGAAGGGCAGCCGCTTGTTCTCAACATCCTGTGGATTGTGGTCCGACACGATCACGTCAACGGTGCCGTCCGCCAGCGCCTCGATCATCGCCTGCCGGTCGTCCTCGTGCCGGAGCGGCGGCGAGAGCTTCAGGAAGGTGCGGTAGTCGCCGATGTCGTTCTCGTTGAGCGCCAGGTGGTTGATGGAGACGCCGCAGGTGACGGGCAGCCCTTTTCCCTTCGCGCCCCGCACGATCTCGGCCGAATCGGCACAGGAGATCATCGCCGCGTGGTAGCGCCCGCCGGTCAGGCGCACGAGGCGGATGTCGCGCTCCAGCATCACCGTCTCGGCCTCGCGCGGGATGCCCGGCAGGCCGAGGCGAGAGGCGAACTCGCCCTCGTTCATGACGCCCTGCCCGACCAGGTCGGGATCTTCCACGTGATGGATGATGAGCGCGTCGAAGTCGCGCGCATAGGTCAGCGCCCGGCGCATGACCTGGGCGTTCGTGACCGAGCGCGCCCCGTCCGTGAAGGCGATGGCGCCGGCCTCCTTCAGGCGGCCGATCTCCGCCATCTCGGCCCCTTCCAGGCCCTTCGTCAGGGCGGCGGCCGGGCGGATGTTGACGATGGAGGTGTCGCGGGCGCGGCGGACGATGAAGTCGATGACGGCCGGATCGTCGAGAACCGGACTCGTATCCGGCATCGACACGACCGTGGTGACGCCGCCGGCGGCGGCAGCCTCGCCGGCACTCTTCAGAGTTTCGCGATAGGGCCCGCCCGGCTCGCCGATGAAGGCGCGCATGTCGATGAGGCCGGGCGCCAGCACCTGGCCTGCGCAATCGATCACCTGCGCATCGGCGGCTTCCGTCACCTGCGGGCCGAGGGCTGCGATCAAGCCGTCGCGCACCAGCACGCCGCCGCGCTCCTCGCGGTCGCTGGCGGGGTCGACGAGGCGGGCGTTTTTCAGCAGGATCGGCTGTTCAGAGGGCATTACGGGCGGTCTCCTTTCCCTCTCCCCTCTGCGGGAGAGGGTGCCCTGCGAAGCAGGTCGGGAGAGGGGCCGAGTTCGGCTTCAATCGCTTGGCGCACAGAGTCAAGGAAGATACTTCACTCATGCGCCTGCACGACGGGCACCTGGACAGCGTTCTCGGCGTCGAAGCGCCATGAATAATCAGGCGTCATCCAGATTTCACTACTGAACATACTCAAACCACACGCTCCTATTTTGTAGAGTGTGGACTTGGATTTATCCCTTCTGGCAGCATCCTCTAAGAACAGGATCACCTTTTCAGCCTCCTCTTTTAATTGGATGCCACAAGTGGCCATGACTATCAGAGGGTGAAGTTCTCTACCGCTATGGTCCGGGTTCTTGGGGCTCTTGATCGATACAAGTTTCTTTTCAGATAAGCTTTCGCTCAGCTCTAGCTTGGAATCAGCTATCTCAAAACGGCAGTGGTATAAGCCTGTCTTGAAGTCTCTCCTGCAAGGGGTTGATCGTTGAATGTCTGACGCCCCGACCTCCTTTAATGAAGCGAGGAATTGCTCCATTCTGGGAGTTTCAGCAGAAAAGTAGAGAAACTGTCGACACCCGAATAACTCGCAATACAAGAGGGAAAACCCACCTACTATAAGAGCTAATAGTACTAAGAGAGCTTTCAGGACAGTTGGCAAACGTCAGGCCCCCCCTCACCTGTTCGGCAGATGGCTCGCCAGAGCCTCCAGCACCGCCATGCGCACGGCGACGCCCATTTCGACCTGTTCGCGGATGAGGGACTGCGCGCCGTCGGCCACGTCGGAGGAAATCTCGACGCCCCGGTTCATGGGGCCGGGATGCATCACGAGGGCGTCGGGCTTGGCGTAGGAGAGCTTTTCCTGGTCGAGCCCGTAGAAGCGGAAGTACTCCTTCACGGACGGCACGAAGGAGCCGTTCATGCGCTCGCGCTGGAGGCGCAGCATCATGACGATGTCGGCGTCCTTCAGGCCCTCCTTCATGCTGGTGAAGGTCTCGAAGCCCAGCCGCGCGATGCCCGGCGGCAGCAGGGTCGAGGGCGCGACGAGCCTCACCCGCGCGCCCATGGCGGCGAGCAGGATCATGTTGGAGCGCGCCACCCGGGAATGCAGGATGTCGCCGCAGATCGCGACGGTCAGGCCCGCGATGCGGCCCTTGTTGCGGCGGATGGTGAGCGCGTCCAACAGCGCCTGGGTCGGATGCTCGTGCGCGCCGTCGCCGGCATTGACCACCGAGCAGTCGACCTTTTGGGCGAGCAGATGCACCGCGCCTGCCGCGTGATGGCGCACGACGATGATGTCGGGCCGCATGGCGTTCAGCGTCACGGCCGTGTCGATCAGGGTCTCGCCCTTCTTCACGGAGGAGGAGGCGACGGACATGTTCATCACGTCGGCGCCGAGCCGCTTGCCGGCGATCTCGAAGGAGGATTGCGTGCGGGTCGACGCCTCGAAGAAGAGGTTGATCTGGGTCCGGCCCCTCAGGGTCGTCTTCCGCTTCTCGACCTGCCGGCTCACCTCGACCTGCTCGTCGGCCAGGTCCAGAAGCGCCTGAATGTCCAAGGGAGACAGCCCCTCGATGCCGAGGAGATGCCGGTGGGGGAAAACGGATCGGGGGGCGTCGCTCATCTTAAAGCGATGGCTATAGGCGGTCCCGGAAACGGCGGCAAGCCAGCTCTCTACGGGAAGCCGCTCCGCGCTAGAATAAATTAGGTTCATGTCGCGAGGGCCGGTAGCCATGCTCCCGTTCGAGACCCATGATGTCGTCAACCAGACGCCGCCCTTCGGCGACGTGAACCTCGTCGCGAGCAACCGGCCCCTGCTCGACGCCCTGAAAGCGAACGGCGTCGATCCGGAGGCGGAGGGCCTCATCGCCTTCGGAGCCGCCTGGGGCTCGGCGGAGCGGATCGATCTCGGGCGGCTCGCCAACGAGAACTTGCCGAAACTGCGCACCCATGACGCGCGGGGCTACCGGATCGATGCGGTCGAGTTCCACCCGGCCTATCATGTGCTCATGCGGGCGAGCATGGAGGACGGCCTCCACGCCTCGACCTGGGACGAGCCGGGGTCGGGCCATGCCCATGTGGCGCGGGCGGCGCGGATCTACACGGCGGCGGGCGTCGAGAGCGGCCATGTCTGCCCGATCACCATGACCCATGCCTCGGCGGCGGCGCTGGCCGCCGCCCCGACCCGGCTCGCCGATTGGCTGCCGAAGATCCGTTCGCGCATCTACGATTCCCGCTTCATCCCCTTCTGGGAGAAAACGGCCGTCACCCTCGGCATGGGAATGACCGAGAAGCAGGGCGGCACGGACGTCCGGGCGAACACCACCCGGGCCGACCGGAAGGCCGGGGACGAATATGCCCTGACCGGGCACAAGTGGTTCATGTCGGCGCCCATGTGCGACGCCTTCCTGGTGCTGGCCCAGGCGCCGGGCGGGCTCACCTGCTTCCTCGTCCCGCGCTTCCGGCCCGACGGCTCGCTCAACGCCCTGCGTCTCCAGCGGCTGAAGGACAAGCTCGGCAACCGCTCGAATGCCTCGTCCGAAGTCGAGTTCCATGAGACCTTCGGGTGGAGAATCGGGGAGGAAGGCCGCGGGGTGCGCACCATCATCGAGATGGTGCAGCTGACCCGCCTCGACTGCGCCGTGGCCTCGGCCGGCCTCGTGCGGATGGGGCTGGCGCTCGCCATGCACCACGCCCGGCATCGCGGCGTGTTCCAGAAGAAGCTCATCGACCAGCCGGCGATGCGGATGGTGCTGGCGGACCTCGCCCTGGAAAGCGAGGCCATGACGGCGCTGGCCCTGCGGGCCGCCAACGGCTTCGACCTTCAGGGGACGGACGATCGCGAGGCCGGCTACGCCCGTCTCGTGACGCCGGCAGCCAAGTTCGGCATCTGCAAGGCGGCCCCGCGCCTCCTCTACGAGGCCATGGAGTGCCTCGGCGGCAACGGCTATGTGGAGGAGAGCGCCCTGCCCCGGCTCTACCGGGAGGCCCCGGTCAACGCGATCTGGGAAGGCTCGGGCAACGTGATCGCCCTCGACATCCTCCGCGCCGAGACCCGCGAGCCGGAGATCGCCAGCGCCGTGCTGGAGCGCCTGATGGCCGAGATCCGCGACCTTCCGGGGGCTTCCGACGCGGCGCGGGATCTCGTCATGGCCCTCCACTCGCCCGAAGCCGAGGCGCGGGCCCGTTTCATTGCCGAGAGGCTTTTCGTCCTGGCCGCAACCGCGGCGCTGGCCCGCTCCGCGCCATCCCAAATCACCGAAGCCTATGCCCTCACCCGCCTTGCCGCTCCCTCCCGGACGATCGGGGCCAACGATCTCGGCCAAGCTGTCAATCCCTTGCTGGAACGGGCATTCGTGGCCATATGAGAGCCATCCGGACAGGTCCGATTTGACTTGTCCGCGATCATCAACCACTTATCGCGCCCTGCGGCGGTCAGCCTCTGGCCGCCGTCTGTCGTCTTGGCAGCAGGGCACCGGTCCGCTGCCGCTTTTGGGAAGCCGTTCATGAAAGTCCTCGTCGTCGAGTCGCCTGCCAAGGCCAAGACGATCAACAAATATCTCGGCAAGGATTACGAGGTCCTGGCCTCCTTCGGGCATATCCGCGATCTGCCCGCCAAGGACGGCTCGGTCGACCCGGATGCCGATTTCCGCATGATCTGGACGCTCGAGGACAGGGGCTCGAAGCGGGTTTCCGACATCGCCAAGGCGATCAAGGGGGCCGAGAAGCTCATCCTGGCCACCGACCCGGACCGCGAGGGCGAGGCGATCTCCTGGCACGTGCTGGAGGCGCTCCGCGAGAAGCGGGCGCTCAAGGACCTGCCGGTGGAGCGCGTGACCTTCAACGCCATCACCAAGGAGGCGGTGCAGGCGGCTTTGCGCCAGCCGCGCCAGATCGACCAGGCGCTGGTCGACGCCTATCTCGCCCGCCGCGCCCTGGACTATCTCGTGGGCTTCACCCTCTCGCCGGTGCTCTGGCGCAAGCTCCCGGGCGCCCGCTCGGCCGGCCGCGTGCAGTCGGTGGCGCTTCGCCTCGTCTGCGACCGCGAGCTCGAGATCGAGACCTTCAAGCCCCGGGAATACTGGTCGCTGATCGCGACGCTCGCCACCAAGGACGGCGGCGTGTTCGACGCGCGCCTCGTCGGTGCCGACGGCAAGAAGATCCAGCGCCTCGACATCGGCAACGGCAAGGATGCCGAGGCCTTCAAGAAGGACCTGGAGCTTGCCACCTTCTCGGTGGCGAACGTCGAGGCCAAGCCCGCCAAGCGCCACCCCTACCCGCCCTTCACCACCTCGACCCTGCAGCAGGAGGCCTCGCGCAAGCTTGGGCTGGCGCCGGCCCAGACCATGCGCATCGCACAGCGCCTGTACGAGGGCGTGGACATCGGCGGCGAGACGGTCGGCCTCATCACCTACATGCGAACCGACGGCGTCGACATGGCGCCCGAGGCCGTGCAGGCCGCCCGCCGGGTGATCGGCAAGGAATACGGCGACCGCTACGTGCCGGGCGTGCCGCGCCGGTACACCACCAAGGCCAAGAACGCCCAGGAAGCCCACGAGGCCATCCGCCCGACGGACATGAGCCGCCTGCCGAAATACGTGGCCAAGTACCTGGAGCCGGAGCAGGCGCGGCTCTACGATCTCATCTGGACCCGCACGATCGCGAGCCAGATGGAATCGGCGGAGCTGGAGCGCACCACCGCCGACATCACGGCCCAGGTGGGCCCGCGCAAGCTCGATCTTCGCGCCACCGGCCAGGTGATCAAGTTCGACGGCTTCCTGACCCTCTACAACGAGAGCAAGGACGACGAGGCGGACGAGGACGAGGGCCGCCTGCCGCCCATGAAGGCGGGCGATCCGCTGGAGCGACGCCGCATCAACGCGACCCAGCATTTCACCGAGCCGCCGCCGCGCTATTCGGAGGCCTCCCTCGTGAAGCGCATGGAGGAGCTCGGCATCGGCCGCCCCTCGACCTATGCCGCCGTGCTGCAGACCCTGCGCGACCGGGAATATGTGCGCATCGAGAAGAAGCGGCTCGTCCCCGAGGACAAGGGCCGCATCGTCACCGCCTTCCTGGAGAGCTTCTTCCGCCGCTACGTGGAATACGACTTCACGGCCGATCTGGAGGAGCAGCTCGACCGCATCTCGAATTCCGAGATCGACTGGAAGCAGGTCCTGCGCGACTTCTGGCGCGACTTCTCGGCCGCCATCGGCGAGACGAAGGAGCTGCGCACCACGGAAGTGCTCGACGCCCTCAACGAGCTGCTTGGGCCCCATATCTTCCCGGATAAGGGCGACGGCTCGAACCCGCGCACCTGCCCGAATTGCGGCACCGGCCAGCTCTCGCTGAAGCTCGGCAAGTTCGGCTCCTTCATCGGCTGCTCGAACTATCCCGAGTGCAAGTACACCCGCCAGCTCGCCGCCTCGGGCGTCGAGGGCGACGGCGAGGGTTCGTCTGAGAACGGCGGCCAGCCGGGCGTGAAGGTTCTGGGCACCGACCCCGAGACCGGCCTCGAGGTCACCCTGCGCGACGGCCGTTTCGGCCCCTTCGTCCAGCTCGGCGAGGGCGAGAAGCCCAAGCGCTCCTCCCTGCCCAAGGGGATGTCCCCCGCCCTGGTCGACCTGGACAAGGCCCTGAAGCTGCTCTCCCTGCCCCGCCCCGTGGCGACGCATCCGGAATCGGGCGAGCCGATCCTGGTCGGCATCGGCCGCTACGGGCCCTACGTCCAGCACGGCAAGACCTACGCCAATCTGGGAGCGGGCGACGACGTGCTCGAGATCGGCGCGAACCGCGCCATCGACCTGATCGTCACCAAGGAAAGCGGCGGAGGCGGCCGCCGCGGCGCCGCCGATCCCGGACGGCCCCTGGGCTCCGATCCGCAATCCGGCAAGACCATCGTGGTGAAGGCCGGCCGCTTCGGCCCCTACGTCACGGACGGGGAGACCAACGCCACCCTGCCGCGGACCCTGGCCCCCGAGGCGGTGACGTTGGACGAGGCCGTCGGCCTCCTGAACGCGCGGCGCGCGGCAGGGCCTGCCAAGAAGCCCGCCCGCGGCCGCAAGGCTCCGGCCAAGAAGGCTGCCGCGAAGGCTCCGGCCGCAAAGAAGGCGGCCACCAAGACGGCAGCCAAAAAGACCGGTGTCAAAAAGACGGCCACGAAGAAGCCGGCGGCGAAGAAGACCGCTTCCAAGGCGGCTTCGGCCAAGAAGACCGCCAAGGCAGGTTGAGTGCGATGGAACAGTGGGCGTTCTGGCTCTGGGAGGAGCACAGCGACCAGATCGAGATCACGCTGCGGCTCATCGTGGCGACGGTTGCCGGCATGGTCGTCGGCATCAACCGGGACATCCACAACAAGCCCATCGGGATGCGGACGCTCGCCCTCGTCTCCCTCGGCTCGGCCATCGTGATCCTGTCCGGCTCCGTCTATGAGGGGCTGCACTTCGGGCAGGACGCGGTCAGCCGCGTGGTTCAGGGCATCCTGACGGGCCTCGGCTTTCTCGGGGCGGGCTCGATCCTGCGCGGCAAGGACGGGATGGAGGTTCAGGGCCTGACGACGGCGGCGACGGTGTGGATTGCCGCGGGCCTCGGGGTCACTGCGGGCCTGGGCGCATGGTTCATCACGGTAGCCGGAACCCTGGTCACCCTGTTCCTGCTCACCTATGGAACGCAGCTGGAGGAAAAGCTGATCCGCTTCTTCGGCAGGAGCGAGCGTTCGCGGGAAGGAACCTTAGAAGACTAGGCTCAGGCCCAGCACCGCGACGGCGGCCATGCCGAGCCAGACCAGGCTCGATCCGTAGGAGCGTGATCCGACCGGAGCGGTATCGGGCTCGTCGAAGGCGAAGGCCTCGCCCGCATTGCGCGCCGCGCGGTCCAGGTGGAGCTTCTGTGCCGGTCCCAATGTCGTCCGCGTCGTCACGCCCAAATCTCCCGTTAAGCTCATGCTTAACCATTCAACGTGAATGGAATTTAAACAGTTCCTGATGACATCCAGAAGACAGCCTTTCGGGGGAGTTCGTTGGTAACCTTTACAGAGTATGGTTCTCCCCACTTTGAGTGCTTGTGACGTAAAACCACCTTCACGTTTCCGTTTTGTTCTCGTATAAAAACGGGATGAGACAGAGTTTAAAGAAGCGCGAATCATCACGGACCAAGGTCCCAATGACAGACAACGACGATCTCTTCGGGGGCGCCGCGGCCAAGCGCGCCGCGCCGGCCACGGCCCGCAATGCCGCCGTCAAGGTCTCCCGCCAGGCGCCCCAGCAGGGCACCCCGGGCGAGGCCGGCTACGACGCGTCGGCCATCGAGGTGCTGGAGGGGCTCGAGCCCGTCCGCCGCCGGCCGGGCATGTATATCGGCGGCACGGACGAGAAGGCCCTGCACCACCTCTTCGCCGAGGTGATCGACAACTCCATGGACGAGGCGGTGGCGGGCCACGCGACCTTCATCGAGGTGGAGCTGGAGGAAGGGGGCTGGCTGTCCGTGACCGACAACGGGCGCGGCATCCCGGTCGATCCGCATCCCAAGTTCCCGAAGAAGTCGGCGCTCGAGGTCATCATGACCACCCTGCACGCGGGCGGTAAGTTCGACTCGAAGGTTTACGAAACCTCGGGCGGCCTGCACGGCGTCGGCGTGTCGGTGGTGAACGCGCTGTCCGAGATCCTCGAGGTGGAGGTCGCCCGCGGCCAGACCCTGTATCGCCAGGTCTTCGCCCGCGGCCTCCCTCAGGGCAAGCTCGAGACGGTGGGCCGCGTGCTCAACCGGCGCGGCACCAAGGTGCGCTTCAAGCCCGATTGGCAGATCTTCGGCAAGGAGGCCCATTTCCAGCCCCGCCGCCTGTTCAAGATGGCCCGCTCCAAGGCTTATCTGTTCGGCGGCGTCGAGATCCGCTGGAAATGCGCCCCGTCCCTGATCGAGGGGGTCACCAACGTCCCGGCTGAGGCGACCTTCAAGTTCCCGAACGGCCTTAAGGACTACCTGCTCCACGACATCGAGGGGAAGGAGCTGGTCACGGACGCCATCTTCTCCGGCAAGATCACCAAGCCCGGCAGCCACGGCTCGCTGGAATGGGCGGTCGCCTGGATGGCGAACGAGGACGGATTCTCCACCTCCTACTGCAACACGGTGCCGACCCCGGAGGGCGGCACCCACGAGAACGGCCTGCGCATCGCCCTGCTCCGCGGCCTGCGCGAGCATGCCGAGCGCGTGAACCAGGCGAAGCGCATGGCGGCGGTGACCACCGACGACGTGATGGCCACCTGCGCCTCCATGCTGTCGGTCTTCATCCGGGAGCCGGAATTCCAGGGTCAGACCAAGGACAAGCTGGCGACGGTCGAGGCCGGCCGCATCGTCGAGAACGCGATCCGCGACAGCTTCGACCACTGGCTCGCCGCCTCGCCGCAGCAGGCGAACAAGCTGCTCGACTGGGTGATCGACCGGGCGGAGGAGCGCCTGCGCCGGCGCCAGGAGAAGGAGGTCGCCCGCAAGACCGCGACCCGCAAGCTGCGCCTGCCCGGCAAGCTCGCCGACTGCTCCAATGCGGGCGCCAAGGGCTCCGAACTTTTCATCGTCGAGGGCGATTCGGCCGGCGGCTCCGCCAAGCAGGCCCGCGACCGCGCCACCCAGGCGGTTCTTCCGCTGCGCGGAAAGATCCTGAACGTGGCCTCGGCGGGCCGGGAGAAGCTGCACCAGAACCAGCAGCTGTCCGACCTCGTCCAGGCGCTCGGCTGCGGCACCGGCTCCCACTACAAGTCCTCGGACCTGCGCTACGAGAAGGTCATCATCATGACCGACGCGGACGTGGACGGCGCCCACATCGCCTCGCTGCTGATCACCTTCTTCTACCGGCAGATGCCCAAGCTCATCGACGACGGGCACCTGTACCTGGCGGTCCCGCCCCTCTACCGCCTCAGCCAGGGCGCCAAGACGGCCTATGCCCGCGACGAGGCAGACCGCGACCGGCTGCTCAAGACCGTGTTCAAGGGCAACGGCAAGGTGGAGATCGGCCGCTTCAAGGGCCTCGGCGAGATGCTGCCGGCGCAGCTCAAGGAGACCACCATGGACCCCAAGAAGCGCCTGCTTCTGAAAGTGGTCGTGGAGGCCGACGACAAGCCGGAAGCCAACGATGCGGTGGAGCGCCTGATGGGCAACAAGCCGGAAGCCCGCTTCGCCTTCATCCAGGAGCGCGCAGCCTTCGCCGACGAGGCGGACCTGGATATCTGATTGTATCATCAGTAAAATCCCAGCCCATAGCGGTCAGGACAAGACGCGCAGACAGGCTGGGATTTGCCGGTTGACCCTGCATGGGCCCGGCAAAGGGGGTCACTTGAAGCAGAGCATCGCCCATGTCGCTCTCGTCGTGCGCGACTACGACGAAGCCATCGAATTCTACGTGAACAAGCTCGGCTTCGAGCTGGTCGAGGATACCTATCAGCCGGAGCAGGACAAGCGCTGGGTCGTCGTTCGCCCGCGGGGAGATGGGATGACGTCGCTGCTTCTGGCGCGCGCGTCGAACCCGCACCAGGAGACGTTCATCGGCAACCAGGCCGGCGGCCGTGTTTTCCTGTTTCTGCAGACCGACGACTTCCAGCGCGATTATGCCGCTTTGGTGGAGGCCGGCATTACGTTTGTCCGGGAACCCAAGCAGGCCTCCTACGGGACCGTCGCCGTATTCCAGGACCTCTACGGCAATCTCTGGGATCTGGTCGAATTCGCCGACGGTCGCGGATGACGGCGCTTCACCCGGAACCCCCAAGACGGCCGTTCGGCAGCCTCCAAAATTTTTTCAAAAAAATTTCGGAAAGCCTGGAACCTTCCTCAAGCAGGCGCGTTTCATAGGCTCACCGGCTCATTCTGCCCCCACGGGCCGGTCCCTCAAGGCTCCCTTTCGGGAGCCTTATTTTTTGCCCGATAGCCTCCCTGCCCCATGGATCTCCGGCCCGGCCCGAGCGTCATTTCTAGAGCAGGCTGCCAGGGCTAGCCGCGCCCAAGCTTGCATGCGACAAGATCCCGTAAACCTCACGAGCTCCTCCATTGTCCAAACGTTCGAAAGCCGACCCTTCCGCCTCTCTGCCCTCCCGCGAGGAGGTCGTCTCCTTCATCACCCAGGCCCAGGGCAAGGTGGGCAAGCGGGAGATCGCTCAGCGCTTCGGGATCAAAGGCAGCGACCGGATCTGGCTGAAGCAGGTCCTCAAGGATCTGGAGGTGGAAGGCGTCGTCGACCGGCGGGGCAAGACTGTCCACAAGGCGGGCCAGCTTCCTCCCGTGGTGCTGGCCGACATCACCCGCCGCGACCGGGACGGCGAGCTGATCGCGGTGCCGACCGAGTGGGACGAAGAAGAGCATGGCTCGATTCCCACGATCATCATCCTCGCCCCCCGCAAGCCCCGGCCGGGACAGCCGGTGGCGGGCGTCGGCGACCGGGCGCTGCTCAAGGTCGAGCCGCTCCGGCCGGGCGACATCCACCGCTATTCCGGACGCGTCACCAAGATCATCGCGAAGAAGCAGGCTCAGGTGCTCGGCATCTTCCGCTCCCTGCCCGAGGGCGGCGGGCGACTCATCCCCGTGGACAAGAAGGCCCGCGAGCAGGAACTCCAGATCAGGCCGGGTGACGAGGGCGAGGCCCAGGACGGGGACCTGATTGCCGTTTCGGTGGTCAAGCACGGCCGCTTCGGCCTGCCCACCGCCAAGGTGAAGGAGCGCCTGGGCTCCATCCAGTCCGAGAAGGCCGTAAGCCTCATCGCGATCCATGCCCACAGCATCCCCAACGAGTTCCCGAAGGCCGTGCTGGACGAGGCGGCCGCGGCGAAGCCCGCGTCGCTCGAAGGCAGGGAGGACTGGCGCAGCCTGCCCCTCGTCACCATCGACCCGCCGGACGCCAAGGACCACGACGACGCGGTCCATGCCGTGCCGGACGACGATCCGAGCAATGCGGGCGGATTCATCGTCACCGTGGCGATTGCCGACGTATCGGCCTATGTGCGCCCCGGCTCCGCCATGGACCGGGAGGCGCAGGAGCGCGGCAACTCGGTCTACTTCCCCGACCGGGTCGTGCCGATGCTGCCGGAGCGCATCTCGAACGACCTCTGCTCCCTGCGCCCGCGGGAGGACCGTCCTGCGCTTGCGGTCCGCATGGTGATCGGTCCCGACGGGCGAAAAATCCGCCACAGCTTCCACCGCGTGATGATGCGCTCGGCGGAGAAGCTCTCGTACCAGCAGGCTCAAGCCGCCATCGACGGCAGGCCCGACGACGTGACGAAGCCGATCCTCGACACGATCCTGAAGCCTCTCTGGGCCGGCTACGAGCTGGTGAAAAAGGCCCGGGACATCCGGGAGCCGCTCTTCCTCGACCTGCCCGAGCGCAAGATCGTGCTCAAGCCCGATGGCACCGTCGAACGGGTTTTCATGCCCGAGCGGCTCGAGGCGCACAAGCTGATCGAGGAGTTCATGATCCTCGCCAACGTGGCGGCGGCGGAGGAGCTTGAGAGGGCCGAATCCGACCTGATCTACCGCGTCCACGACGAGCCCTCGCTGGAGAAGATGCGGGCTTTGAGCGAGGTGCTCGCCTCCATCGGCCTCAAGGTCCCGACCCAGGGCGCGCTCAGGCCGGAGCTGTTCAACCGCATCCTGCGCAGCGTGGAGGGCTCCGAGCATCAGCTCTTCATCAACGAGGTGGTGCTGCGCTCCCAATCCCAGGCCGAGTACGCGGCGGAGAACTACGGACATTTCGGCCTCAACCTCAGGCGCTACGCCCATTTCACCTCCCCCATCCGCCGCTATGCCGACCTCATCGTCCACCGGGCGCTCATCTCCGCCCTGAAGCTCGGCAAGGACGGGCTGTCTGAGGGCACCACCCGGGCGGAGCTCGTCGAGATCAGCGCCAAGATCTCGGCGGCCGAGCGCCGGGCCATGGCGGCGGAGCGCGAGACCAACGACCGCCTCATCGCCCACTTCCTCGCCGACCGGATCGGAGCCACGTTCGACGGGCAGATCTCCGGCGTGTCCAAGGCGGGGCTCTTCATCAAGCTGAACGAGACGGGCGCGGACGGCTTCGTCCCGGCGGCCACCATCGGCAACGATTACTACCGCTACGACGAGGCGACCCACTCCATGCGCGGAGAGGACACCGGCGAGACCTACCGCCTGGGCGACAAGGTCGAGGTGAGGCTGGTGGAGGCCGCTCCCGTGGCGGGGGCGCTTCGCTTCGAGCTGCTCACCAAGGGGCGCTTCACCGGCAAGCCCGGCGGCGGCAGGAAAGGCGGCAAGCGGCCCGCCCGCAGGGCCAAGGCGGCGGCAGAAGCCGGCCGCTCCTCCCCGACCCGGGTCAGGGTCAAGCGGCGCACCCGCGCCTGACGGAAGGATCGAACATGCCTTTGACGATCAAGACCGGCGCTGCGGCGGAACCGGGCGAGATCAAGGTCATCCCGGCCATGCGCCGCGGCTTCATGGGCCGTTGCCCGGCCTGCGACAGGGGGCGGCTCTTCGGCCGCTTCCTCAAGGTTGCGGACCGGTGCGAGGCCTGCGGGACCGAGCTCCATCACCACCGGGCCGACGACCTGCCGCCCTATCTGGTGATCTTCATCGTAGGCCACCTCGTCGGCTACGGGATCCTCATGACCGAGACCAAGCTCGAGGTGCCGATGTGGGTGCATCTGGCCACTTGGCCGGCCCTGACCCTGATCCTGTGCCTCGCCCTGCTCCAGCCCATGAAAGGTGCTGTCGTGGGGCTGCAATACGCGCTAGGAATGCACGGCTTCGGCGCCGCCCGGGCCGGAGAGAACGCCGACGAGGACACGTAACGTGACGGACATCGAAACCCTGGCGAAGATGGATCGCCTCGTTTCCGCCGAGACCAACCCCAAGGCCCCGACCCTCCGCCCCGTCGACGCCGCAACCCTCATCATCATCGACCGCAAGCCCAAGACCCCGAAGGTGCTCATGGGCAAGCGCCATGAGGGTCTCAAGTTCATGCCGGGCAAGTTCGTCTTCCCCGGCGGTCGAATCGAGGCCGGCGACCGGGCCATGACTGTGACCGGCGCCCTTCATCCGCGCGCCGAGCAGGCCCTGATGGCCCGGGTGACCCGCCCCTCGGCCCAACGCTGCCGCGCCCTGGCGCTCGCGGCCATCCGGGAGACCTTCGAGGAAACGGGCCTGCTGCTCGGCACGAAGGATTACGGCCCCCCGGAGCGCGTGCCTGCCGGAACCGCCTGGGAGAGCTTCCAGGAGCGCGGGGTCTATCCGGACCTGGAATCCCTGCACTTCATCGGCCGGGCCATCACCCCGCCGAAGCGCGTGAGGCGCTTCGACACCCGCTTCTTCGCCGTGGACCGCACCGCCATTGCGGAGGAGGTGGAGGGGGTCGTCGGGCCGGAGGCCGAGCTGGTGGAGCTCGCCTGGGTCACCATCGCCCAGGCCAAGACGCTCGACCTGCCTCCGATCACCACCGTGATCCTGGGTGAGCTGGAGGCCCGGATCGCCGCGGGGTTCGGCCACCAGCTCCCCGTCCCGTTCTTCCACCAGCAGCGCGGCCGGTTCGTGAGGGAACTGCTGTAGCCCGGATTGCCGTCCCTGACGAAGCGCGGCGAAGATCCGGGATTGGGAACAGGATGGGGTGCTCTTCTCCCCTCTTCACCCTTGACTGGTTCCCGATAATCGGGCATGGGAACGGCACGATTTTCCGGCCGGGTTCGCCCGGCCTTTGCGTTTCGGCAAAGCCCTGAGGCGAACCGAGCGCCTGAACTGAACAAGAGGTCCGACCATGGCCAAAGCCGCAACGATCAAAGTGAAGCTCGTCTCCACCGCCGACACGGGCTATTTCTACGTGACGAAGAAGAACTCGCGCACGATGACCGAGAAGCTCAGCTTCAAGAAGTACGACCCGGTCGCGAAGAAGCACGTCGAGTTCAAGGAAGCCAAGATCAAGTAAGGCTTCCGCAAGAGCTATTCATACGAAAACCGCCCCTTGTCGGGGCGGTTTTTTGTTTGGAGCGAAGAGATCTTCGCCTTAGCGGCTCGATCCGACGATCCCGCGCATCTGGCGACCTTCCCAATCGTCCCTGTATCTGATCGCGCCGGTCGCGCCGACGTCGCGGCGGATCACGCGAACCACACGCCCGCGGTAACGGTCGCGGTCACGGTAGACCACCTGGGTCCGGTAGCGGGGCTCACGGTAGACGACCCGATTCACCACACGCGGTTCCCGGTACACGACCTGGGTCCGGTAGACCGGAGCCGGCCGGTAGACGACGCGGGTTACGGGCGCCGAATAGTAGCCATAGGCCGGGTAGGAATAAGTCGGGTAGTCGTAGTCATAGCCGTAGGACACAGGGTAGCTGTGTCCGTACCGGTATCCATAGGCCGGGTAGCTGGCGGGGTAGTACCCGTAGCCGGGATAGGCATAGGACGGGGTCGCCGCGGCGGTGATCAGGCCGCCGAGGAGAGCGCCGCCGATGAGACCGGCGGCCACGGCGGCGCCTCGATCCGAGCCATGGCCGCGGCGGTGGCGGGCATCCGCCGATTCGACGCTCGCGACCGTGAGAGCGGCGACGCTTGCGAGTAACGCTAACTTCTTCATGGTCAACCTCTCAAGAAAAGGCAGACAGCCTTCTTTGCAAAACAATTCGCAGCCTAAGCTTTGGTTCGCAGCTTGGCACGCGAAATCGTCGATTTTCTTCGGAAGAACAATGGTTTCTGACAATTTGTTCAGAATTGGCCGCTCTCACTGCGCATAGACCTGCGATCGCGGGAAAATCGTGTTCCCCGCTGCCGCCTGGGCGATGACGCCAGCGATCTTGTCGCCGCCCTTGGCCGAGGGTTCGATGGGATTGGCATAATCGTCCGGCTCGTTGCAGATGAGGCGCAGGTCGATCAGGGGAAGGCGCCGGGCGAAGGCCTCGCGGGTGATGACGTCGTTGAAGATCGACAGGGCCGTCACCACGAGGCGCTGCTCCTGCGGGTCGGGAAAGCGGGCATCGTAGATCGTGCAGATGGCGGTCGGCAGGCGGCGCTCCAGAACCCGGTCGAGCATGGCCCGGTAGCTGCGGGCGAACTCGTCCTGCACGAGCGCGAGCCTTCCGACGACGTCGGCGACCGAGCGGGCCTGCTCGCGAAGGATGCCGCTGTGGCGAAGGGCATCGTTGCCGCCGGCGCTGACGACGAGATGGCTGGCGTCCGGCGGCACCCGGTCCATCTGCCGCTCGACCCCCGTCGTGACGGCGCCGTCGACCGCGCACAGCGTCGCCCTCCAGCCGTGGGGCAGCTTGGCCTGAACCTGCTTCACCACGTCCGGTTCGCCGCGCCGCACATAGGCGCCGTTGTCGAAGATGCTGTCCCCGAGCAGAACGACGTGGCTCATGAGAGCCTCCCGATCATGCGGTTCAGGGTTGGGACGAGCCGGTCCGTCAGATAGGCCTTGGCGATGAACTCGCCGCCTTCCGGCACCGGACCCGAGGTGTCGTCCGAATGGCCGGACATCATCACCACGGCGAGACCGGGCAAGCGCCCGCGGGCCTTTGCCGCCAGCTCGAACCCGTCGATCCGGCCCGGCACATGGGCATCGACGACGAGGGCGTCGGCAGCCGGCTCCTTCTCGAGGATCCGCGCGGCCTCGTCGGGATCGGCTGCTTCGTGAACATCGAAGGAGGCCTCCTGCAGGAGGCGGGCAACCGCCTGACGGATGGAAGGCTCCTCGTCGACCAGGACGACCACCGGACGTCGCTCTTGCGTGGGCACCTGCGGATCCTCCTGCATAACCAGCTGTGCCGCATCAACATGGGCGAAGCAGCCCTTGTTCCGATGAGGATTGTCGGGCGGAACACTGTAACCGGAGGGGCGTTGATCCTGCGCCCGATGGCGGGCCGAGGAGACATTCCATGCTCGAGCAACTCAAAGCATTCCTGCTGACCACGATGCTGACCGTCTGGAGCACCGTCGCGATGGCCCAGACTTCCCCGGGCGGCACCACGGGCGGCGGAACCGCATCCCCGTCCGGCACCACGACCGGCGCCAATCCCGGTGGAGCCGCCGGAGAAGGCATGGACTGGGTCTGGATCATCGTCGCCGTCGTCGTGATCGGGGCGCTGCTTTTCTACTTCCTGGGCCGCGGCCGCAGCACGCGGGTCTGAACGGACGCCGCACATCCGATCAGGCTGGCGGCTTGCCGCCAGCCTCGAAAAAGGGCCGGAAGTTCTCGAGCCAGGAAGCGAGCCAGAACTCCAGCGCAGCCTTGGCGGCTTCCTCGGTCGGCCCGTAGCCCCAGGCGTCCTCCTGCAGCGGCGTCGACCAGATCCAGAACCGGTTGCTGCCGTCATAGGCGACGCTGCCGACCTCGACCGGCCCGACCGAGCCGACATGACGGTTGAGCGGAACGCCGGCCACCCGATCCTGCCGCCACTGAATCCTGCCCATTCGCCGCCGCCTCCTCGGGAAGAACGGCAAGCTAGGGCGGACGGCGGCCTCCACAAGCCGGCGAGCACGGGAACAGCGGCACCGCGCCGACGTTGGCGAGCAGGCTGGCACGGAGTGGTCCATGGAAGGCGGTGCGATCTGGCTCATGACCATCGGCACTATCATCGTGCTCTCCGCCGCCATCGACGGCATCGCCATCCTGCTGCGCCGTCGCCGGCGCTCCCTCAGACGCTAGACCCGGAAGGACAAAACCTTGCAGCTCGAACTCATCCACAAATGGGCATGCCCCTACTCCGCGAAGGTGCGCGACTTCATCGACGCCCATGAGCTGAAGGACCGGATCACCTTCATGGAAATCAACGAGACCGAGGGCGCAAAGGACAGGCTGGCGCAGCTGACCGGGAAGACCCAGGTGCCCTGCCTCGTCATCGACGGCAAGCCGATGCTCGAAAGCGCAGACATCATCGGCTGGCTCGGCCAAAACCTGGTTAGCAACCAAGGCGCGGGGCGCGGCTGAGGATCGGGCGATGCGCTTCCTCCCCACCCGTCTGCACGGCGCGATCGACTACCTTTGGGGCCTGGCGCTGCTGTCGACGCCATGGCTCCTCGGCTTCGACGATGTGCCGGCGGCGACATGGGTGGCGGTCGTCTTCGGTGTGGGAGCAATTCTCTACTCGGCACTCACGGCCTACGAACTCGGGCTCCTGAAGATCCTGCCCATGCCGATGCACCTGATCCTGGACGGGATCGGCGGGATCGTGCTCGCTGCCTCTCCCTGGCTCTTCGGCTTCGCCGACCGGGTCTATCTTCCGCACCTTCTCTTCGGTCTGTTCTCCGTCGTCGCGTGCCTTATCACACGCCTCGAACCCACACTGGTCAACGGGCGCCGGGAACCGGCCTGATGATCCGGAATGGTCCGTTGACGACGCTTCCTGCGAGGAGCAGCATCACGCCTCCTCAAGGGAGGCGCCCATGTTCGACAATGTCGTCCAGGCCAGTGAAGCGTTCCGCGAGAGTGCCCATCGCATGCAGGGATCGCTGCGGATGGCCCTGAAAGGGTGCCCCGAGTGCCGCACGGTGGACATGATTGCATCCCCGAGCCTCGGCGCCTGCGAGGATTGCGGATCGGCCATGATCGCCCTGCCCCGGTAGAGGACAGGCGGTTCCGAGTGCCATTTCCATAGCATCGCTCCCGGTCCACCCTCTATGCTCTGCGCCCGGAGAATCGCATGGCGCGGCTTGGATGGATCGAATGGGCGGGCGAGCGCATGGGAGCGCGCTCCGCCGAGGGGAAGCTGGCGCTGCGGGTGACCATCGCGGCAGCCCTCGCCTATGCCGTCACCCGGATCTTCGACCTGCCGCAGGGCTATTGGGCGGTGATCACCGCGGTGGTCGTGGTGCAGGCAAGCGTCGGCGGTTCCCTGAAGGCGGCCGTCGAGCGCTTCAGCGGCACCCTGGCGGGAGCTGTCTACGGAGGGTTGGTGGCCGCTTTCGTGCCGCACGGCTCGGACCTGAGCCTCGGCCTTGCCATCGTCGCGGCGGTGTTTCCCCTAGCGCTGCTCGCGGCGGTCAGGCCCGCTTTCCGGGTTGCGCCCATCACGTCCCTCATCATGCTCCTGCCGCCGACCGGTCAGGCGATCGGCCCCCTCGCGTCGGCGCTCGACCGGGTGATGGAGATCACGCTGGGCAACGTGGCGGGCGTCATCGTATCGCTCCTCGTTCTGCCGGCCCGCGCCCATACGCTGATGACGGAGGCGGCAGCAAAAGCGGTGTCGCTCAATGCAGGCCTGCTCTCCGCCTTCATCGAGGAACTGACGGCGGGCCCAAAGGGGCGTACGGCCCTGCAGACGCTCCACCCCCAGATCCGCTCCGCGCTCAAGAAGGCGGAGGCTGCGGCCGAGGAGGCGGCGCGGGAGCGCAGGAGCCATCTGACCGAAGCTCCCGACCCTGAGCCCTTGATCCGCACGCTGTACCGGGTGCGCCACGACCTCGTGATGATCGGCCGCGCCGCCTCGAATCCCCTGCCCGCTCCCGTCCTGGACAGGCTCAAGCCCTCCCTCGCCGTCCTGCACGAGGCAGCCCGCGACCTGCTCCTGGACCTCGCCGAGGCCCTCCGGCATCGCAAGCAACCGCCGGATGACACCGCTTTCCGGGCTGCGCTCGATGTCTTCACCCGCGAGGCGGAGGCGCTGCGATCGGACGCCCTGGTGCGCGACCTTCCTGCTCACTCCTTCGGTCAGGTCTTTGCCCTGAGCTTCGCCTTCGAGCAGTTCCGGAAGAACCTGACCGACCTTCTGGCGCGAACGGAGGAGTTCGCCGTGCGAGCCAGGGCCAGCCCGGCGGAGCCTTGACCCGTACCCATGACACGAAATCCCCGGTTGGCAGCGATGTGGTTTCTTTATCTCGCGATCGGCGCCGCTCTTCTCTATGCCGGCGTTGTTCTCACGATGGCCCTTTTCCAGACCAGGATGCTGTTCCCCGCCGGGATCGCAGCCGCGAACCGCCCCCCGCTCCCCGATTCGGCGCAGAGGCTCGAGCTGACGACCACCGACGGCCATCGCCTCGTCGGCGTGCGTCTGGGACCCTCATCGAGCGACAAGCCTCTCCTGCTCGGCTTCGGCGGCAATGCCTGGAACGCGGATGCCGTGGCGCTCACCCTGCACGGCCTGTTTCCGGGCCATGAGGTGATCGCTTTCCATTACCGCGGCTATCCTCCGAGCGGCGGCGAGCCGAGCGCGAGGGCCCTGCTCGCCGACTCCGTCGCGATCTTCGACCATCTGCAGCACGAACGCGCCCGGAGCGTCATTGCCGTCGGCTTCAGCATCGGCAGCGGCGTTGCCGCCTATCTGGCGCATCACCGCTCGCTCGCAGGGCTGATCCTCGTCACCCCGTTCGACTCGCTGAAGGCCCTGGCCCGCGAGCATTTCGCCTGGGCCCCCACGGGGCTGCTCCTGCGCCATCACATGCCGACCGTCGATCTGGTGAAGGGAAAGCAGACGCCGACCGCGCTCATCGTTGCGGGGCGCGACACCATCGTCCCCGCACGGCGCAGCGAGCCCTTGCGGAGCGCGATCCCCAACCTCGTTCTCGACCGCACCGTCGCGGAAGCGGGGCACAACGACCTCTATGCTCACCCCGCCTTCGTGGCTGCGATGCGCGAAGCGGTGGGCATCTTCGAAGCCGCCGCTCCCCGGTGAACGATCAGCCTTCGTAGAGCGGCACCAGCTCCATCTCGGGCACGAGCACCAGACCCTTGTCGGTGATGCGGATCTCGGGGATGACGGAAAGCGGGATGAGGTTGAAGCCCATATAGGGGATCTTGCAGCCGGCCTTCTCCCAGGCCGCCTTCAGGGCGCGGGTCTCCTCCGCCACCTCCGTCACGCGCTTGTCGGACAGAAGACCGGCGATGGGCAGCGGCACCATGGCGACGACCTTGCCCTGATCGACGAGGCACACGCCGCCTTGGGCCCCGATGAGCGCCTCGAGCGCCACGCGCATGTCGGCCTCGTTGGTGCCGGCGATAATGAGGTTGTGCGAGTCGTGGCCGACGCTGCTTGCCACCGCACCGCTCTTCAGCCCGAAATCCTTGAGCAGCCCATGGGCCACGCCCTTGCCGCCTGTGCGGCCATGGCGTTCGATGACGGTCACGAAGGTGAGGTCGTTCTTCGAGAGCAGAGCATCCCAGCTCTCCTCCTTCTGCAACTGCACCTTGTCGTGGAAGAGCACGATACCCGGCAGCGCCACGCGGATGACGTTGGCCGTGCAGGCTTCCGTGGGCAGGTCCGGGATCAGCTTCGGCACGCTCGGAACATGCACCGTGCGATAGGCTTCCTCCGGATAGCGGTAGCGGTTGGATAGCGCCTGATCGAGCACGGACGTGATCTTTTTCGCCTCGACCACGAGTTCGCCGCCATACCAGGTGTTCTGCACCTCGAGGTTGTCGTTCAGCAGCACGAGATCGGCGCGGCGCCCGCCGCCGAGGCCGCCGATCTCGCCGTCCATGCCGAAGCGCGTGGCAGGATGCAGCGAGCCCATGCTCCAGGCCTGCTCGCGGCTTAATCCCGCGCGGCGCGCCTCGCGGGCGACCCAGTCCATGCCGAACATCATGAGGTCGTCCGCATCGCGGTCGTCGGTGCAGACGCAGATGCGCTTGTGCGAGGAGCCGAGCTCCGTGATGGTCTTGATCGCCTCGGGCAGGGAGTGCCACGGGGTCGTGGGCGGTCCGCCGCGCAGGAAGATCCACACGCCGGCATCGAGCAGATCGTCGGCGATGTCCCGGTCGATGGCCTCGTGGGTGTCCGTGACGCCGCTCGCCGCATAGGCCGCCACGAACTCGCGGCCGTAGATATGGCCCGAGACCGGCTTGCCCCGCTCCAGGGCCGCCGCGAGGATCGCGTGGCTGCGCTCGTCGCCCATGGTCACGGGCACGAAATCCATCTTCTCGCCCAAGGCCGCCGCCTCCGGCCAGCGGTCGAAGAGCGCGGCGATCTTTTCGGGCGTGAGGTCGCCGCCGGCCGTCTCAAGATCGGGCGTGGTCGCCGGCACGGTGCTCGGCACGGTGAGGAAGATCGAGAGAGGCGCGTGCCGGGCATCCTCCAGCATCATCTCGATGCCGGCTGCATCCATCACGTTGCCGATCTCGTGGCTGTCGCAGAGGATCGTGGTCGTGCCGTTGAGCAGCGCCGCCTCCGCATAGGCGCAGGCCGTGACCATGCTGCTCTCGATATGGATGTGCGGATCGACGAGGCCCGGCGCGATGATGCCGCCCTTGGCGTCATAGACCCGGCCCGGCGCTCCGTTGACCTGCTTGTAGGAGCCTGCCGGCTTCACGGCGGCGATGCGTCCGCCCGAGATCCAGACCTCCCGCACGGGCGCGATGCGCTCGCTGTAGGTGGAGAGCACCCGGGCGCCGGTGATGACGAGATCGGCCGGGGCGCGGCCTGAGGCCACGTCGGCCAGCCTGCGGGTCATGGCCGACAGGGGAGCGACGGAGAAGCGGGTCAGCGCCGTACGCGGCGGCAGCGAAGGTGTGCGATGGTCCATGTCTCTCATCCCGAATGAGAAGCCTCGTCACAGGCTAGCAGGGCGGGATCGGAACCGCACGTGGCATCCCTCCCCCGGGCGCGTTTACCCAGCGTCAGTATTTTCTTATGGTCAAGCTTGGCGTAGATAGGAATAGAAGCTGATTCGCCCTGGCGCCCAGCACCGTGCTCTGGCGGCACCTCTCCGGCCAAAACAAAAGGCGCCTTGCGGCGCCTTGTTGGAAAGAAGTTGATGGCCAGCCGGAGGCAGCGTTGAGGAGGCAACGATCTGCCTCCGGACTGGCCGAGCCCACGAAGACCCAGGAGATGCGGCGGACCTGAGCACCCGTAGGGCATTTCTTCCGCTCGTGGCGGAAAGTTTGGCTGAACGTATAGGAAACATGAGGCGATGCAAGCGCTCATGTGGCAAAAAAGCGGCATTTTCCCAAAAAATTTAAAACCAAGTCTTCCCAAGGGGATGAATCCGCTTGCTGAAGCGACGGATTCACCCCTGCCATCGATTCGGTCGGGTCAGGCTGGCCTGCCGTCCGCCTCCAGGTAGGTCTTGACGGTGGCGATGAACTTGGAGACCGAAATCGGCTTCGACATGTAGGCCTCGCAGCCGCCTTCCCGGATCCGCTCCTCGTCGCCCTTCATGGCAAAGGCGGTGATCGCGATGACCGGGATCGACTTGAGCTCTTCGTCCGCCTTGAGCCAACGGGTCACCTCGAGCCCCGAAACCTCCGGCAGCTGGATGTCCATGAGGATCAGGTCAGGCTTGTGCGCCCGGGCCAGTTCCATGGCCTCGATGCCGTGGCTGGTCTTGAGGGTTGCGTAGCCGTGGGCCTCGAGGAGGTCGTTGAAGAGCTTCATGTTGAGTTCGTTGTCCTCAACAATGAGCACTGTCTTCTTCATTGGAGCGATCCCGGGGCCCGAAACGCACTTCACCGGCCCTATATTTCGTCTGATGATGTAGTTAGGTCCAAACCTATTGATGAAATGCAAATTGACAGCATGAACACTCCCTTAAAAAGAGTTACGCGCGAACAGGCCGAAAATGTCGCAGTCGGGGCGTTCTCCTTCATCACGAGCGACGAGGAGCGCCTCGGCCGATTCCTGGCCGTCTCGGGCCTGGGTCCGGAGACCATTCGGTCCGCCGCCTCCTCCCCGGGCTTCTTCGCGGGCATCCTGGATTACGTGGTCTCCGACGAGCCGCTGCTCCTCGCCCTCGCCAAGGAGCTGGACATGAAGCCGGAGCACATCATGCAGGCTCACTGGACCCTCTCGCCCTCCGAGTTCGAATAGCCTCACCCTGCCATGAGCGACACGCCCTTCTGCCGTGACTGCCTGACGCTCTCCGCCAGCCCCCTGGCCGAGCGCTGCACGGCCTGCGGGTCCCCTCGCCTCCTGCGGCACAGGGAGCGCGACGCCCTGTCCATCGCGCACGTGGATTGCGACGCCTTCTTCGCGGCGGTGGAAAAGCGGGACGACCCGAGCCTCGCGGACAAGCCGGTCATCATCGGCGGCGGCAAGCGGGGCGTGGTCTCGACCGCCTGCTACGTGGCCCGCACCTATGGGGTGCGCTCCGCCATGCCCATGTTCCAGGCCCTGAAGCTCTGCCCGCACGCCACGGTGATCAAGCCGAACGGGGAGAAGTACAGCAAGGCCGGACGCGAGGTGCGCCGCCTGATGCTGGAGCTGACGCCCCTGGTGGAGCCCGTCTCCATCGACGAGGCCTTTCTCGACCTGACGGGCACGGAACGGCTCCACCACGGCAGCCCGGCCCTGACCCTCGCGCGCTTCGCCCGCAAGGTGGAGGACGAGATCGGGATCACGATCTCCGTCGGGCTCTCCTACAACAAGTTCCTCGCCAAGATCGCCTCGGACCTGCACAAGCCGCGGGGCTTTTCCATCATCGGGCGGGAGGAGGCCGCGGATTTCCTGGCCGACAAGCCTGTCGGGATCATCCCCGGCATCGGGTCTTCGGCCCAGGCCCGGCTCGCCAAAGTGGGCGTGACCCGGATCGCGCATCTGCGCGACGTGGACCTGAAGACCCTGTTCGAGGCTCTGGGCCGCGATGCGCAGCGCCTGTCCCGGCTCGCCTGGGGCGAGGACCGCAGGGCCGTGATCCCGGAGCGGGAGACGAAGAGCATCTCGGCGGAAACCACCTTCGAGACGGATCTGCGCTCGTTCGAGGATCTGGAGCCGATCCTGTGGCGGCTCTCGGAGAAGGTCTCGCGGCGCCTCAAGGCCGCAGGGCTTGCGGGGCGCAGCGTGACCCTGAAGCTGAAGGACAAGGACTTCCGCCTTCTGACGCGCACCCGCTCGGGCCTGGCCCCGACGCAGCTCGCGGCGCGCCTCTTCGACCCGGCCCGGCAGCTCCTGAAGTCCTCCTGCGACGGCACCGCCTACCGCCTCATCGGGATCGGAGCGGCCGATCTCTGCGACGGGGCCGATGCGGACAAGGGAGATCTCGCGGACCAGTCGGTGGTGAAGCAGGCCCACATGGAGGCTGCCATCGACAAGATTCGCGACAAGTTCGGCGCCGGTGCCCTGCAGAAGGGCATCATGCTGCGCAAGCCCTAGCGCTGGCAGTCGCTCGGCTTCTGGATGTCGAGGCTCTTCAGCTCACCCTTGAGGGCGAAGTCGCCGTAATCGAGCTTGAGGTCGCGGCTGATGCCGTTCTCGAAGAGTTCGAAGGAGATGGTGTAGACCGGCATCCGGTCGGCCTTGCCGTCCTCGAAGTAGCTGATCGTCACCGGCCAACGGGCCAGGGTGGCGAGGTTGTCCTTGCGGGCCGCCTCCTCGACGGAAGCCAGGGAAGCGCCGGGCTCGATCCGGCGGCCGATGAGGCCCAGGGTGTCGTAGACCTTCTCGCCCTTGTTGGACCCGTCGTAGACGCGCACGGACAGGATCCTCTCGCCCCGGCGACCCGCCTCGATCAGACGCTTGAGGTGCTCGGTGGGGAAGACCGTCTCGCCGGGCGCCTCGAAGGCTTTTCGCCTGGGCTGCTTCAGCTCCACGTTCAGGCTGCCATGGGGGGTCAGCCGCGCATCGCCGTCGACCTCCTCGTCCTTGATGCGGCCTTGCCGGAGCGACGTCGATTTGAAGTGCATGGCGCGGCCGTCGCCGGCCTCGTAGGTCGCCGTCTGCACGTCGACGGTGTTGGAGCCCGACTCGGTGCTGTTGAGGATCGTGACCTGACGGTACTTGAGCGTGTAGCCCTCGCAGGCATCGCCGCCGAATTCCATGGCGATGCGTCCCCTGGCGTTCTCGACCCCGTTCGAGCCGCCCGCGCGCAGGAGCGAGAGGTCATAGACGGCCCTGTGCGGAGCCAGTTGAACCGGGGACTTCAGCGTCTCGGCGAATGCCGGCGCCAGCAGGGACATGGACAGGCCGGAGGCCACGACGAACAAACGCATATCTTCTCCCGATCCGACGCCAGCCAAGATAGGTCCGTCTTGAGGACAGGGCAATGTTCCCGCTTGCGTCCTTCCGGCTCATCCGCCACTACTCCGTCCGGATGATGTCACACACCGAGGCCTCCATGAGCGCAGTCGACAAGAAACTTCAGGAGCTGGGGATCACGCTTCCGACCCCGGCCGCACCGGTCGCGAACTATGTGCCGTTCGTCCGCACCGGCAACCTCGTCGTCATTTCCGGCCAGCTCTGCCTCGGCCTCGACGGCAAGCTCGCGGATGCGCACAAGGGCAAGCTCGGGGCCGAGATCTCGCCCGAGGTAGGCCAGGAAGCGGCGCGTCTGTGCGCCATCAACCTGCTCGCCCAGCTCAAAGCGGCCGTGGGCGACCTGGACAAGGTCGTGCGCTGCGTGCGCCTCGGCGGCTTCATCAATGCGGTGCCGACCTTCGCGGCCCTCGCTCCGGTCATGAACGGCGCCTCCGACCTGATGGTCGAGGTGCTGGGCGATGCGGGCCGCCATGCCCGTGCCACCGTCGGCGTCGCCGAGCTGCCGCTCGATGCCTGCGTCGAGGTCGAAGGGATGTTCGAAGTCCAATGAGCACTCCAGGCTGGCTTGTCGCGAAGCCCATCGCCCATCGCGGCCTCCACAACAAAGCCGAAGGCGTCATCGAGAACACGCTTTCGGCCGCGGAAGCCGCCGTCGCGCGCGGCTTTCCCATCGAACTCGACCTGCAGCTGACCGGCGACGAGGAAGCCGTCGTCTTCCACGATTTCGAGCTCGATCGGCTGACGGGCGAGACCGGCCTCGTCGCCGAGCGCAGGCTCTCCGACCTGACCCGGATCGGCATCGCCGGCGCGAAAGGCGGCGACCGGATCCCGTCGTTCAAGGACTACCTCGGCGCGATCGCCGGGCGCACGCCGCTGGTCGTCGAAATCAAGAGCAAGTTCAACGGAGACATGCGGCTGACGAAGCGGGCCCTGGAGATCCTGAAGGATTACAGCGGCCCCTTCGTCGTCAAGTCCTTCGATCCCGATATCGTGGCCTATCTGCGCGAGCATGCGCCGGGGATCACCCGCGGCTTCATCGGCGAGTTGGAATACGCCTCGAAGGCCGACAGCTTCCTGACCCCGGAGAAGAAGCACCGGATGGCGAACCTGCTGCACTTCGCCGAGACGCAGCCGCACTTCCTGTCCTGGCGCGTGAAGGATATTCCCTGCGCCTCCACCCATCTCAGCAGGCTGCTCGGCAACCTGCCGGTCATGACCTGGACCGTGCGCAATCCCGAGGATCGCGCCCGGGCCGAGGCGCATGCCGACCAGATGGTCTTCGAGGGCTTCATTCCCTGACGGTTGCAACGGTCCCGCCGCGTGCTTAGCTCTAGGCTTCAACGGCGGGATCCTTCCACCCAGTGACGTTCCAGGTCAAAATCGCCCAAGGCTTGAAGGGGGTCCCGGCTGCCGCGTGGGATGCCTGTGCCCTGGGAGCAGGATCGGGCGACGACGATCCGTTCAATCCCTTCGTCTCCCACGCCTTTCTTTCGGCGCTGGAGGATTCCGGCTGCGTCGGCGCCGGGGCGGGCTGGGCCCCGGTTCACCTCGTGGTCGAGGACCAGACCGGGCAGGTGCTCGGCGCTGCCCCCTGCTACGTGAAGTCCCACTCCCAGGGCGAGTACGTCTTCGATCATTCGTGGGCGGATGCCTATGCGCGCGCCGGCGGCCGCTATTACCCGAAGCTTCAGGTCGCCGTGCCGTTCACCCCGGTTACGGGCCCCCGCCTCCTGGTGCCGGACACGCCCCGAGCCGGGGAGGTTCGCTCCATCCTGATCGCGGGCCTGCGCGCGCTCCGGGACCAGACCGGCGCCTCGTCGATCCATGCCACCTTCCTGCAGCAGGATGATCTGGATGCATTCACGGGGCAGAGCTTCCTCAGGCGTGACGACCAGCAGTTCCATTGGTTCAACGAGGGCTACGGCCGCTTCGAGGACTTCCTGGCGGCCCTCGCCTCCCGCAAGCGCAAGGCGATCCGGCGCGAGCGACGCGATGCACTTAGCCCTGGCATCGCCATCGAATGGGTGACCGGCAGAGACATCACGGAGGCGCACTGGGACGCCTTCTTCGCCTTCTACATGGACACGGGCTCGCGCAAATGGGGGCGGCCCTATCTCAACCGGCGCTTCTTCTCGCTCCTGGGCGAGCGCATGGCGGACCGGGTGCTGCTCGTCATGGCCAAGCGCGAGGGACGCTACGTCGCGGGCGCCATCAACCTCATCGGCGACAGGCGGCTCTACGGCCGCAACTGGGGCTGCATCGAGGACCACCCCTTCCTGCATTTCGAGGTCTGCTACTACCAGGCCATCGAGTTCGCCATTGCGCACGGGCTCGACCGGGTGGAGGCGGGCGCGCAGGGCGAGCACAAGCTGGCGCGCGGCTACAGGCCGGTGATCACGTCCTCCGCCCACGACATCGCCGATGCTTCGCTGCGCCGGGCGGTGCAAGCCTATCTCGATCAGGAGCGGCTCTACGTGGCCGAGGCCGCCGAGGAGCTGGCGGAAGCCACGCCGTTCCGGCATCGCGACGAGGAATGATCTCAGGATGCTGCTCCGTGCCGTGAGGCACGGGCAAAGGCGACGAAGCCCTCAAGGTAGCTCCGCAGCTGCTCCTCGATCTTTTGATCGGCCAACGTGCCGTCCTGGTTGAACACAGTCTGAGCCCTGGACACCATCAGGCGCCCGCCGTTCCAGAGATCGGCCCCCAAATACCGGATCACGGGGAGCCACGCGTTCTGCGACAGCACGGTGCCGAAGCCGCCCTGCGACGCGCCGATCAGCGCCACGGGCTTGCCGCCGAAGACGCGCTTGATGTCGGCATTCGGGCGGGAGAGCCAGTCGATGGCGTTCTTGAACACGCCGGGGATCGAACTGTTGTATTCCGGCGTCGCCAGGAGGAGGCCGTCCGATCCCGCAATGGCTTCCTTCAGGGCCGTCACAGGCGCGGGGATCCCCTCCGCAGCCTCCAGGTCCGCATCGTAGAGCGGGATCCCGCGGATCGTCCCGACCGCAAGCTCGGCTCCATCCGGCATCAGGCCCGCGGCGCTGCGCAGCAGCGCGGAGTTGTAGGAGCCCTGGCGCAGGCTTCCCGATAGGCCGATCAGCTTCGTCATGGCGCCCTCGCCTGCCAGATTCCCTACGGGAAAGGGTAGGCTCCCGGGCTGGCAAGTCAAACCTTCGCGGGAGCCAGAGGGCGCGGGCGCCCGCGTCAGCAGGCCTCAAGAGAGGTCCTAGAAAAAGCAGGACAGTAGTTCATATGTCGACTATGGAACAAAGATCTTCCTGTCGTACTCTTCGACGTCCATGAACTTCCTCCCGACATGTCCGCCCGAGGCGAGAGCTTGATGCAGCACCGGTTCAGGCCCCAGCCCGACTTCCTGGCCGACGGCGGCGTCATGGGCGAGCGCATCCGCCTGCACGACTGGGCGGCGACGCCGGTAGGCGCCATCGAGACCTGGCCGCACTCCCTGCGGACTGCCGTCAGCATGATCATCCACTCCAAGTTCCCCACTTATCTCACCTGGGGGCCGGAGCTGACGGGATTCTACAACGATGCCTATGCTCCGATGCTGGGAACGAAGCCCGACGCCTTGGGGCGGCCGTTCAGGGAGGTCTGGGCGGAAGCTTGGGATGTGCTAGGGCCCATCGCCGAGCAGGCTCTCTCAGGAAAGGCGAGCTATTTCGAGGACATGCCGCTAATCCTGGAGAGGAAAGGTTATCCGGAGCAGACCTGGTGGACTTTCTCCTACAGCCCGGTCTTCGACGAAAGCGGCGCTGCCGCCGGTGTGATGTGCATCGTCCACGAGACGACGCCGAAGGTTCTAAGCGAGCAGCGCCTCGACTTCCTTGTGCGCCTGAGCGACCGGCTGCGAGGCCTCACCGAGCCCATCGAGGTGATCACCACGGCCCAGTCCATGCTGGGTGAGCATCTCAAGACCAGTCGCGTCGGGTATGGCGAGGTCGAGGAGACCGAGCGCTATTTCACCACCGCGCGCAACTGGACGGACGGCACGGTCGCGCACCGGACGGGCACCCACGACCTCGCTGCCTTCGGCCCCTATATTCATGGAGCTCTGAGAAGGGGCGAAACCCTGGTCGTCCATGACGCCGCAGCGGATCCGCGCACCAACTCCCCCGAGCATCTAGCCGCCTTCGCCGCTCTGGAATTTTCCGCCGCCGTGACGGTGAGCCTGATCAAACAGGGCCGCATGGTGGCGGCTCTCTACGTGCACAACCGGACGCCTCGCCTCTGGAACGAGAACGAGGTCAAGCTGATCGAGGATGTGGCGGAGCGAACCTGGGAGGCCGTGGAGCGCGCTCGAGCGCAGACCGCCCTGCGCGAGAGCGAGGGTCGCCTGCGGCTCGCCCTCGATGCCGGCCGCATGGCGGTCTGGGAGCACGACACCGCTTCGGATCGCATCACGGCAAGCCAGGAACTCAACCGGCTTCTCGGCTACCCCCCGGATGTAGAAGTGAGCCTGGACGATGTCCGGCAGCGCTACTATCCGGGAGACCGGGACCGGTTGACGGCCGCCGCCATGGGAGCCCTCAAGAAAGGCGAACGCTTCTTCGAAGCCGAGTACCGCTTCTACAGGGTGGATGGAGACCTGCGCTGGTTCCTGATCCGCGCCGAGATGATGCTGGAGCCCGGTGGCATGCCGGCGCGGACCATCGGCGTGATCCTCGACATCACCGATCGCAAGCAGGCCGAGGAGGCGCTTCTCGAGAGGGAGGCCGAGCTGATGGCGGCGCTCGAAGCCGGCTCGCTCGCCATTTTCGATTTCGACCATCTCACGGGACGGATGAACCCGTCCCCGCGGCTGAGCGCGCTCTACGGCTATCCGCCCGATCACGTGCTCACCCTCGCGGATATCCGCAACCGCTACCATCCGGATGACATCGCGCAGATCGTCAACAGGCGGGACCAGGACCAGGAGGATGTCGGCCTCCGCAACTTCGAATGGACCCTCCGCCTGCTCATGCCTAACGGCACGATCCGATGGGTGAACGGGCGGGGCGAGTACCTGCGCGACGAGAGCGGACGCATCCTCCGCTCCCGCGGCGTGGTGATGGACATCACCGAGCGCAAGCGCTGGGAGGAGCACCAGCAGCTCCTGATCCATGAGCTGAACCACCGGGTCAAGAACACCCTGGCCACCGTCCAGTCCATCGCCTCCCAGACCCTGCGCAATGCGGGAACGATGGAGGAGGCCCGCTCGGCCATGGAAGCCCGCCTGCTGGCCCTTTCGCGCGCCCATGACGTCCTCACCCGGGAGAACTGGGAGGGCGCAGGCCTGCTGGAGATCGTGCGGGAGGCCATGGCTCCTTTCCGGCATGAACGCGAGCGGCGCATTCACATCATGGGGCCCGACGTGCGCCTGTCCCCCCGGATGGCGCTTGCCATGGCCATGGCCCTGCAGGAATTGGCGACGAATGCCGTGAAGTACGGCGCCCTGCTCAACGATAAGGGCGAGGTGCGGATCGCATGGACGATCCCGGAGCGCCCCGAAAGACGCCTGCACCTCACCTGGTCCGAGACGGGCGGACCGGAGGTCGAGGCTCCCCGCCGCCGCGGCTTCGGCACGCGCCTGATCGAGCGCAGCCTCGCTCAGGACCTCAACGGGAAGGCGACCATCGATTTCGCCCCCGGGGGAATCGTCTGCACCGTCGACGCTCCCCTCGCCTGACGATCCCATGAAAAAGCCGTGCCGGAGGTCTGTCCGGCACGGCTTCGTCTCTTTGAGCCCGGCTGAAGCTCTGTCAGAGGCTTGCGAGGATCGCCTCGATGCCTTCCATGATCGCCGCCGGCGAGGTGCCGAGGGCGTTCAGGCCGACCTCCAGGAACCAGTAGCAGCCGAGCAGGATCACCGGCACCAGGATCCAGCCGAGAACCTCCTCGAGCCAGATGCGCCGCCGGCGCCGCTGATACCGCTTCTCGCGCCAGGACAGCTTCGCCGGGGCTTCCAGGGTGCGGGAGGCCTGAAGCGGCCCCTCGTGGATTTCAGTCGTCATGCTCTAACCAGCGGAACTTTCGGAACGGTGCGGACGCCGCCGCCTCCATTACCATCGGATCCTTTCGGCTTCACCGACTTTTTGGCCTTAGCGGAGGCCGATTTGGCCTTGGGCTTTTTCTTCCCGGCATTCGTCACGACCTTCTCGGGCTTCGGCTTCACCGGACCCTGGACGTATTCGAAGCCGAGGCTCTGCAGGCCGATCTCGTCCGTCTTGACGACGACCTTCACCGCGCCCCCATCCTTGAGCTGGCCGAAGAGGACCTCGTCCGCCAGGGGCGTCTTGATGGTCGACTGGATCAGGCGGCCCATCGGGCGGGCGCCCATGGCCTCGTCATAGCCGTGCTCCACCAGCCAGTCGCGGGCCTCGTCCGTGAGCTCGATCGAGACGTTGCGCTCGGCGAGCTGGGCATCGAGCTGCATGACGAACTTGTCGACGACCTTCTGCACCACCTCTTTCGGCAGGTGGCCGAACGAGATGACCGCATCGAGACGGTTGCGGAATTCCGGCGTGAACAGCCGGTTGATCGCCTCCGTGTCGTCGCCCTCCCGCTTGGTGCGGGTGAAGCCGTAGGCCGGCCGGGCCATGTCGGCGGCGCCCGCATTCGTGGTCATGATGATGATCACGTTGCGGAAATCGACCTGCTTGCCGTTGTGGTCCGTCAGCTTCCCGTGGTCCATGACCTGGAGCAAGATGTTGAACAGATCCGGATGCGCCTTCTCGATCTCGTCGAGCAGGAGCACGCAATGCGGATGCTGGTCGACGCCGTCGGTCAGGAGACCGCCCTGGTCGAAGCCCACATAGCCGGGAGGCGCGCCGATGAGGCGGCTCACGGTGTGGCGCTCCATGTACTCCGACATGTCGAAGCGCAGGAGCTCGACGCCCAGCGAGGTGGCCAGCTGCTTGGCGACCTCCGTCTTGCCGACGCCCGTGGGGCCGGCGAAGAGGTAGGAGCCGATGGGCTTTTCCGCATCGCGCAGTCCGGCACGGGCCAGCTTGATCGCCGAGGACAGCGCCTCGATGGCCTTGTCCTGCCCGTAGACGACCCGCTTGAGGGTGTCCTGCAGGTGCGCGAGCACCTCCGCGTCGTCCTTCGACACGGTCTTGGGCGGGATGCGGGCCATGGTGGCGATCGTGGCCTCGATCTCCTTGATGCCGATGGTCTTCTTGCGACGGCCCTCCGGCAGGAGCATCTGCGAGGCGCCGGTCTCGTCGATCACGTCGATCGCCTTGTCCGGCAGCTTGCGGTCATTGATGTAGCGGGCCGACAGCTCCACCGCCGCCTTGATGGCGTCGTTGGTGTACTTGAGCTTGTGGAACTCCTCGAAATAGGGCTTGAGGCCCTTCACGATCTCGATGGCGTCCGGCAGCGACGGCTCGTTCACGTCGATCTTCTGGAAGCGGCGGACGAGGGCCCGGTCCTTCTCGAAATACTGGCGGTATTCCTTGTAGGTGGTCGAGCCGATGCAGCGCAGGGTGCCCTGGGCCAGAGCCGGCTTGAGCAGGTTCGAGGCATCCATCGCACCGCCGGAGGTGGCGCCGGCGCCGATCACCGTATGGATCTCGTCGATGAACATGATCGCGTTCGGGTGCTGCTCGATCTCCTTCATCACCTGCTTCAGGCGCTCCTCGAAGTCGCCGCGATAGCGGGTGCCCGCGAGCAGCGTGCCCATGTCGAGGGCGAAGACGGTGGCGCCCTTGAGCACCTCCGGCACCTCCCCGTTCACGATCTTGCGGGCCAGACCCTCCGCGATGGCGGTCTTGCCGACGCCGGGATCGCCGACGAGAAGAGGGTTGTTCTTCTGGCGGCGGCACAGGACCTGGATCGTGCGCTGCACCTCGGCCTCGCGGCCGATGAGGGGATCGATCTTCCCGTCCTTCGCCTTCTTGTTGAGGTTGACGCAGTAGGCATCGAGGGCGTCGCCCTTCTTCTTGGCCCGCGCCTCGGATTCGTCCTGCGTCGGGCGCTCGTTCGACTCCTCCTCGGCGCCGCGGGGGGAGCGGCTCTCCGTGAGGCCCGGGCGCTTGGCGATGCCATGGCTGATGTAGTTGACCGCGTCGTAACGGGTCATGTCCTGCTCCTGCAGGAAGTAGGCGGCATGGCTCTCGCGCTCGGCGAAGATCGCCACGAGCACGTTGGCGCCGGTCACCTCGTCGCGACCGGAGGACTGGACGTGGATCACCGCCCGCTGGATCACGCGCTGGAACCCGGCCGTCGGCTTGGAGTCCTGGCGTCCGTCGGCGACGAGGTTGGCCAGTTCGCTGTCCACGTAGTCGACCAGGTTGCGGCGCAGCACGTCGAGATCGACATTGCAGGCCCGCATCACGGCAGCCGCATCCTGGTCGTCGATCAGGGCCAGGAGGAGGTGTTCGAGGGTTGCATATTCGTGGCGGCGCTCGCCCGCGAGAGCGAGGGCTCGGTGAAGGGCTTGTTCAAGACTGCGAGAAAAGCTCGGCAACGGCTTGTCCTTTATGAGCGGGCTTAAGCTAATTCTTTTCCATCACGCATTGCAGAGGGTGCTGGTGCTTGCGGGCGAAATCCATCACCTGGGTCACCTTGGTCTCCGCAACCTCGTAGGTAAAAACTCCACATTCCCCCACGCCATTCTGGTGCACGTGCAGCATGATCCGGGTCGCATCCTCACGGTTCTTGTTGAAGAAACGCTCCAGCACGTGAACCACGAACTCCATCGGGGTGTAATCATCGTTCAGAAGGAGAACGCGGTAAAGGTTCGGCCGTTTCGTGCGCGGTTTGGTTTTCGTGATGATGGCCGTGTTGGAACGGCCGCCATCGTCGCCTCCCGGGGGCTGTGACCCGCCGGCAGCCGTAGTGCGAAACTGCTCTGCCAGGGTCAAAGTACCTCGTGCTAACCGCAGCATGATCGAACGACCGCCCCTTCTGTTCTTGGCCTTAGCCCCTAGCCCGCATCCCGGTCGGGCTACGGCGCAAGACCAAATCTATAGTCGCTCCATTCGGTTCGCTAGATCAACCAGATGGGTGGTCGCAGCCCTGAGGAAAAGAGCGACATCTTGGTCACGCCTGCGCGATCAGCCCGTTGCCGCGGCGCCAACGCAAAACGCCCGGCTCATGGCCGGGCGCTCTCGAAGAAGGTCTGCAACCCTTCGGACTCAGGCGGAAGCCTTCGGAAGGAGCCCCTCGTACGGCTTCAGAGTCTCGGTGGCCAGGGCGGTGTAGAGCGAGCCCATCTTGGCCGACTGGCTGACGAAGCTGTCGTAGGCGCCCTTCACGTAGGCCGTCTGGATCTCGACGGCCTTGTCCAGGGTCTGGACGCCCAGGAGCTTCTCGACCGTGGAGGAGGTGTGCTCGAAGGACTTGCGAGCGAAGTCGGCCGCCTCGGCAGCGATCGCCTGGCTGTTGCTGGAGAACGCCCCAAGCGCCTTGACGGTGGCGTCCAGGTTGTCCTGGCCGAACTTCTGAATCTGGGTGAACGACTGAAGCATTGTGAACCTCGGCAATTAGGCGTTTAATGAGGCAACGCCGTGATGAACTGACGGACGCTTATATGTGCAGTGCACAAAATTTGTCAAGTTCTTTTGTGCGACGCACAAAATCGAGAGTCCCGAAGCTCCCTGTTAACCCCTGCGTAACCGCAACCTCTTACCGTCGAAGCATGTGTTGCGCCGGCAACGCCCTCCCTCCAGAGAGCCGGACGCAAGGGCCTAAAAACCTAGTAAAACAGGGATTTTCAGCATGAATTCGGTTTGGACGGGACACCGAAAGACATGGGCTCTTCTTGGTATCGTCGCCTCTTTCGCCGTTGCAGTCGTCACTCCTGCTGAAGCAGCGCGCCGCAAGGCTCCCGCCCGTGGCGGCTACAGCCCTCCCACCGCCTCCATCGTGGTGGATGCCAAGACGGGCAAGATCCTGCAGGGCGAGAACATCGACGAGCCGCGCATTCCCGCCTCCATCACCAAGGTGATGAGCCTCTACCTGCTGTTCGAGCAGCTGGAGCGCGGGCGGATGAGCCTCAGCACGCCGCTGACTGTCTCGGCCTATGCGGCGAGCCAGCCCCCGACCAAGCTCGGCCTTCGCCCCGGCTCCACCATCGAGGTGGACGATGCCATCAAGGCCATGGTGACCCTCTCCGCCAACGACGTCTCCGTAGTGGTGGCCGAGAACATCGCCGGCTCGGAGGAGGCCTTCGCCCAGATGATGACCCGCAAGGCGCGGGAACTCGGCATGAGCTCCACCGCCTTCTACAACCCGCACGGCCTGCCGCACGATCCGCCGAACATCACGACGGCCCGCGACCTCTCCATCCTCGGCCGGGCGATCCAGGACCGTTTCCCGAAGTACTTTGCCTATTTCCAGACCCGGTCATTCCAGTACGGCAGCCGCACCATCCGCGGCCACAACCGGCTTCTCGGCAAGGTCGAGGGCGTGGACGGCATCAAGACGGGCTATACCCGCCTGTCCGGCTTCAACCTGCTCACCTCGGTGAACACCGACACCCGCAGCATCGTCGCCGTGGTGCTCGGCGGCCGGTCCGGCGCATCCCGCGACCAGAAGATGGCCTCGCTCATCGACAACCATCTGCCGCGCGCCTATGCCGGCGCCCGCATCGCGCCGCCGGTGGTCGAGAACTCGGCGCAGCCGGCCATGGTGGCCGAGGCCCCTGCCCCGCGTCCGGTCCAGCCGGCTCCTGCTCCCGCGCCCGTGAGAGTCGCCTCCGCGACGCCCGAGGCCCCCGTCGCGCCGGCCGCCGTCGCTCAGACGGCCACGCCGCAGGCGGCACCCGAGCGCAAGCCCCTCGACCTGAACTCGCTGCGCCCTGTCGTCGCCTCGGCGGCCGGCGCCAGCTCGACCACGACGCCCTCCTCCACCTCCTCGGTGCGGTGGCAGAAGGGTCCAGAGGCGCTGCCGACGAGCGCGCAGGCCTATGCCGCCCTGCCGCCCCAGGCCGCGCCCGCACAGATTCCCGCATCGCAGAAAGCCGCTCTCCAGGCCAAGATCGAGGCCAAGGCCGTCGAGCCGGCGCCTGCGGCAACCACCTCTGCCGTGACCAAGACGGCCTCGCTCAAGGTCGAAGCGCCGAAGGCGGAGCCCGTCGAGACGAAGAAGACCGTTTCCGGCTGGGTGATTCAGCTGGGCGCCACGGACGACGAGTCGAAGGCCAAGGCCATGCTCGACTCCGCCCGCAGCCGCTTCGGCAAGGTTCTCGGCAAGGCCTCCCCCTTCACGGAGAAGGTGACGGTGGACGGGAGCACGCTCTACCGCGCCCGCTTCTCCGGCTTCTCCGAGTCGGACGATGCCGCCAAGGTGTGCAAGCAGCTCAAGAAGAGCGGCGTAAGCTGCTTCGCCTCCCGCGGCTGATACCGCGTATAATGAAGATCGCGACGGTGCCTGTGTTCGGCACCGTCGCGCCTCCAGAACAAACCGGATCGCGCGTGGAGTATCAGCGATGTCGGCCCAGCAGGACTTCTCTCGCCTCGTTCACGCGAGCCGCGAGATACGCCGTCCCTCCCTGGTCGGGATGGAGCTTCTTCATCAAGGTGCGATGCGCCTTACGGATCTCCTCGAGGCCCGCACCCGGCTGAAGCCCCAGGATCTGATAGGCTTCCTCTTTCGTCATTACGCCCGATTGCGCATGAGTGCGCGTCCGCGTGTCACGATCTCCGTGAGCGTTTTCACGCCAGCCGGAAAACCGGCGGTCAAGATAAGCCTCTAGAAGGGGAACGCCCTGGGGGTCATGGGCGGAGCACTCGTCATAGACACGGCGGAGGCTCTGGGGATCGAGGCTCGAGAGGCGCCGCCCGGCGAAGGGCCCTACGAGGATGCTGCCCTCGATCGCGCCGGTGGCATGGTCGATCTCCATCTCGATCATCGCCGAGCGGATGCGGGAGAAGCGACCCTGGGCCTGTTGGAAGCGGCGCCAGGGTCCGGGAAGGTTGAGCGCCGCACCCCATCCCAGCGCCCAGGCGCCGAAGCCGCCCAGCAGGAGGGCCATGTCGATCCGGCCCTTCAGACCCAGGAGCAAGGCGCCGCCGAGCGCGGCGACACCCCCCAGGATCTTGAGGCTGCGCGCCAACACTTTGGTGTCGGTGCGCGTATAGGTCTTGGCCAGCCACCACAGAAGGGCGACCGCCGCGATTCCAAGAAGCAGCATCATCGTTCTTCATCCCTGTCCCAACATGTGGGCCGGGACGGGCAGGATGTAAATCGCGCTTCGACGAATGGCGGGGGCTGCTCAGGCAGGGCGGGCTGGAATGGTAAGGCCCCGCTGCACCGCCGGGCGGGCGAGACCGCGCTCCAGCCAGGCCGGGACGTTTTTCAGGCTGTCGAACTCCACGAGTTCGCCGGCACCGTAGAAGCCGACGAGGTTGCGCACCCAGCCCAGCAGGGAGATGTCGGCGATGGTGTACTCACCGCCCATGATCCACTCCCGGCCGGCAAGCCTGGTTTCGAGCACGCCGAGCAGGCGCTTCGATTCGTTGCGGTAGCGCTCCAGAGGCCGCTTGTCCTCGATCTCGCGCCCCGCGAACTTGTGGAAGAAGCCGAGCTGACCGAACATCGGCCCGACCGCCGCCATCTGGAAGAACACCCACTGGATGGTCTCGTAGCGCTGTGCCGGATCGGATGGCAGGAACCGGCCGGTCTTCTCGGCGAGGTACAGGAGAATGGCCCCGGACTCGAACAGCCCGAACGGCTTTCCGCCCGGCCCGTCGGGATCGACGATGGCCGGGATCTTGCCGTTCGGATTGAGCGACAGGAATTCCGGCCCCCAGGTCTCGTTCTGGCCGATGTCGATGAAGTGCGGCTCGTAGGCCAGCCCGGTCTCCTCCAGCATGATGGAGACCTTCACCCCGTTCGGGGTCGGCGTGGAATAGAGCTGGATCCGGTCGGGCTGGCGGGCGGGCCAGCGGGTCGTGATCGGGAAGGCGGAAAGATCGGCCATAGGCACTCCATCGGCGTTGAGTCGCGGATGGCCGATGCTAGAGCGATATGCCGCAGGCGCAACCGCACCTGTGGCATGCAGGCGCCTCAGTGCAGGAGACGGACCTGTCCGCGCTGGCTTTCGCGCTCCCAGGCCTGGGCCACGACGCCGTTGATGCCCGAATCGTGGAGCCTGTCGCTCAGATCGATGAAGTGGCGTTCCGTCGCCTCCACGTCGATCTCGATCTGGTCGTCCTCGGACTGCTCCAGCTCGCGCGCGGCGTAGCGCTCGTAGGCCGCCGACATCTCGGCATAGGCAAAGGCGACTGGCAGGGTCCGGAAGATCGTGGAGAATTCCTCGTCGAGCTCCCCGGTGGCGAGATCGCGCATTTGGACGAGATAGCCGTCGTCGTGCTCGCAGACCTCGTAGCGCCAGTGCCGGCCTTCGGATGCACAGAGAAGCATCGGAACCTCCACTCAACTGAACTGCTGAGCCAATGCGAATCGAGCCAGCGAGGTTCCAGGAAGATCCCCAGCAAAAAAGTCTAGCGGATCCAGACCATTTCCGACCGCACCCGGCCGCCGATACGCAGCTGGGTTCCGTTCCCGAGATCGATGAAGCCCTGGTCTTCCTTGAGGGCCTCCCGCTTGTCCGCCTGGGCGCGCTTCGTCGGAAGAGGCTCCTCGCAGCCGGGGGGAACGCGAACCTCCATGCCGGGCGGGAGATGCGGAATGCGGCATTCCTTCGCAAGAGCGGGAGCGGCAGTTCCGACCAGCATTAAGGCAGACACGGCGGCCAATCTCATCGCAACCCCTCCATTGATTCACATAGGTTAGAGAAGTCCCAGTTCGGCCAGCTCACGCCGCATGTCTTCGGGCATGCTGGCCAGATCTCCCGAGTTCCCATCGATGTCGCGCGGCGCGTCCTTCGGGTCAAGATAGCGCCACCCCTGGAAGGGCCTGAACGGCCGGGGCTGCACCGGGATGACCTTCGGCTCCAGCAGCAGGCGGCAGCGCCCGATGCCGTCCCCATCGGTGAAAGGCCGGACGTCGAGGAGCCGCTGGCGGGCAGCGACCTGCCCCTTGATGACCCAGAAGAGCGATCCGCCGTCGAGAAGCTCGTCGACCCGCTTGGGCACCATGCGGGTCGTGTGCGTCTGCTCGTACTCCCGGCCCAGGCGCCGATGGAGCGCCCGGTTCTCCTCGATCCATTCCTCGAGATCCGTGATCGAGTCGCAGCCGACGCAGAGTTTGATCAGGTGAAGGGCCATGTTCGCTTTCAACCACGCGCCTGCGGGATCGGAAATCCGGCGATGCGCCGCAGCCTATTCCTCCGTCTTCAGCACGATCAGGCGAGCTCCTTCCGCCACCTGCGCACCCGGCTCGGCGGCGATCTCCGCCACTTCCGCATCGGAAGGCGCGACGAGCACGTGCTCCATCTTCATCGCTTCGACGATGGCAAGTCGCTGCCCCTTCTCGACCCGGTCGCCCGGCTGCACGAACACGGCCACGAGCTTGCCGTGCATCGGCGCCTTCACCGAGCCGCCCTCGTCCATGTGTTCGAGATCCACGTCGAACGGGTCGTAGGGCTGCACGAGCGTCTGGCGGCCGTTTCGCAGCACGTAGAAACCGTGCGGCGCTTCCACCTCGCGATCGATCTCCTCGTCGACCCAAGGATCGCTCGCGCCGACGGCGACCGTGCTCGCTCCGGGATGCTCGCGGCTGAAGACCTCGCGCGCCTCGACGCGCTCGCCATCGACGAGGAGGGGCATCCCGACGCTGCGCGTTCCGAGGAGTTGGAACCCGTCCGGTATGGACCAGGGCGACGACGGCTCGTCGCTCTTCTGCAGTTCGGCCATCCGCAGCCGCTCGATCTCCCGCGAGACGAGCGCCGCCGCGCCGAACGACACGGCGACATCGTCGCGCGGCTGCGGACCGACGCCGAGCATATCGAGGTTGCGGTCGATGAAGCCCGTGTCGAACTGCCCTGCCCTGAAGCCTTCCGCCTCGCAGAGCTTCTTCAGGAAGGCCGCATTGGTCTTCGGGCCGGCGACGATGGTTTCGCCGAGCGCCTCCGCCAGCCTGTCGAGGGCCTCCTCGCGGGTCTCGCCATGGGCAATGACCTTCGCGATCATGGGATCGTAGTAGGGCGTCACCTCGGCTCCGGCTTCCACGCCGGTGTCGATGCGGATGCCCTCGCCTTCGGGAAATTCCAGGGCCCAGAGCTTGCCCGTCGACGGCAGGAACTCCTTTTCCGGATCCTCCGCATAGAGCCGCGCCTCGACCGCGTGACCGCGGATGGGGAGATCCTCTTGTGCAAAGGGCAGCCTTTCGCCAGAGGCGACGCGGAACTGCAGTTCCACGAGATCGAGCCCCGTGATCGCCTCCGTCACCGGGTGCTCCACCTGCAGGCGGGTGTTCATCTCCATGAAGTAGAAGCGGTCGGGGCGCAGGCCCTCGCGTCCGTCGGCGATGAACTCGACCGTGCCGGCGCCCACATAGCCGACCGCGCGGGCGGCCTCGACGGCGGCGCGGCCCATGACCTCGCGCATCTCCGGAGTCATGCCGGGCGCGGGCGCCTCCTCGATCACCTTCTGGTGGCGGCGCTGCAGGGAGCAGTCGCGCTCGAAGAGATGCACCACGTTGCCGTGGCCATCGGCGAAAACCTGAATCTCGATATGGCGCGGGGAGAGAATGTATTTCTCCACCAGCACCCGCGGATCGCCGAAAGCGTTTTGCGCCTCGCGCTGGGCGCCCTCGAGAGCCGCATCGAAATCGGCCGCCTTCTCGACCCGCCGCATGCCCTTGCCGCCGCCGCCGGCCACGGCCTTGATGAGAACCGGATAGCCGATTTCATAAGCCTTCTGGCGCAGGAAATCCGGATCCTGCTTCGCACCATGATAGCCGGGAACCACCGGCACGCCGGCCTGCTGCACGAGGGCTTTCGCGGCATCCTTGAGGCCCATGGCCTTGATGGCGGAGGCGGGCGGCCCGACGAAGACGATCCCGTTCGCGGCACAGGCCTCGGCGAATTCGGCCCGCTCGGAGAGGAAGCCGTAGCCCGGATGGATGGAGGCTGCTCCGGTGCGCTTGGCGACCTCGATGATCTTCTCGATCTGCAGATAGCTCTCGCGGGCGGGCGGCGGGCCGATGAGGTGGGCCTCGTCCGCCATCTGCACGAAGAGCGCGTCCGCATCGGCTTCCGAGTAGACCGCGACGGTGCGCATGCCGAGCCGCCGGGCGGTGCGGATGATGCGGCACGCGATCTCGCCGCGGTTGGCAATCAGGACGCTTTCGAGCATGTCGATCCCTATCCGATGGTTTTTCCGGGTTTTGGGAAACCTAGAGCAAACCTCAAGCCTCTTGTCACGCGCGAACCGCTGCAACCTGCCCCGCTCCAACAGCCTGTTCCGCCCCAACCCGGCGGGCTCCGCCCCATGCAACTTTGTGCAACTCTCCTCTTGCTGAAGCGCCTGTTCCGCGCTAGCTTCTTATTGCAAATAATTTGCAACTGCAGAAAGTGCCCATGGATCAGTCGGCTCCCGTCTCGCTCGTGCAGAAGGCCGCATGGCGGCGCTCCTCGGACCTGCCCTCCCTGCCGGAGGTCAACCGCACCATCGCCGTCAGGCCGGGTTCGGTCTGGCGCCGGGCGGCGGCCTTCCTCGGCCCCGGCTACCTTGTGGCGGTCGGCTACATGGACCCCGGCAACTGGGCGACCTCCCTCGCGGGAGGGTCGAAATACGGCTATGCGCTCCTGTCGGTCGCCCTGATCTCCAACATCATGGCGATCATCCTGCAGTCGCTCTGCGCCCGCCTTGCCGTCGCCACAGGCCGCGACCTCGCCCAGGCCTGCCGTGACGCATACCCGAGGCCGGTCGCCTGGGTGCTCTGGGTGCTGGCGGAACTCGCCATCTGTGCCACGGACCTCGCCGAGGTCATCGGCACGGCCATCGGCCTCAACCTGCTCTTCGGCGTCCCGCTCGAGATCGGCGTCATCATCACGGCCCTCGATGTCTTCCTGATCCTGTACCTGCAGAATCTCGGCTTCCGCTGGGTGGAGGCCTTCATCATCGCCCTCCTCGGCGTGATCGCCGTGTGCTTCGGCATCCAGATCGCCATGGCCGATCCGGATTGGGCGGGCGTGATCACCGGATTCGCGCCGACGACCGAGATCGTCACCAACCCGGACATGCTCTACCTTGCGCTCGGCATCCTCGGCGCGACGGTGATGCCGCACAATCTCTACCTGCACTCGGGCATCGTCCAGACCCGCGCCTATGGCGACACCCTCAGCGAGCGGCGCGAGGCGCTGCGCTTTGCAACGCTCGACTCCACCATCGCGCTGATGTTCGCGCTCACCATCAACGCCTCGCTGCTCATCCTCGCGGCAGCCGCGTTCCATCATACGGGGCGAACGGAGATCGCCGAGCTCGGCGAGGCGCACACGCTCCTCCAGCCGATCCTCGGGAGCGCCATCGCGCCGATGCTCTTCGGCCTCTCGCTCCTGTGCTGCGGCCTGAACTCCACCGTGACGGCGACCATGGCGGGCCAGATCGTCATGGAGGGCTTCATCAACTTCAAGATGGCGCCCTGGATGCGCCGCCTCGTCACCCGCGGCCTCGCGATCATCCCGGCGGCCGGCGTCACCATCGCCTACGGCGAGAGCGGCACGGCGAAACTGCTGATCCTGAGCCAGGTGATCCTGAGCCTCCAGCTCCCCTTCGCGGTCATCCCCCTCGTCACCATGACCGCCTCGAAGGCCAAGATGGGCGAACTCGTCACGCCGCGCTGGCTCACCGCCATCGCGGGCGTGATCGCGGCGGTGATCGTGGTGCTGAACGTGAAGCTCCTGGTGGATTTCGTGCTGGGGTGAGAGGGCCCAAACCTTTTCCCCGCGTCATGGCCGGGCCTGTCCCGGCCATCCTGATCAGAAGAGCGCTGCGACTCAATAAATCGAGATCACCGGCACAGGGCCGGTGATGACGTGGAAATCAAAGGTTGGCTCAAGCGTCCCTCAAACGCGCGAGCGCCTCTTCCATCTTCGCCTTGCGGGTCAGCGCCTCCTCGCGGCGCTCGCGCTGCTCCTCGACAACCTCTTCCGGCGCGCGCTTGATGAAGTCCGCATTCCCGAGCTTCGCGTCGATCTTAGCCACATCCACGTCGAGCTTCTGGATTTCCTTGGCGAGACGGGCGCGTTCCGCATCGAGGTCGATCACGCCCTTGAGCGGCAGGGCCGCCACCTCGCCGCGGATGAGGAGCTGAATCGAGCTCTTCGGCGCGGCATCGGCGAAGGAGATGTCGGAGATGCGCGCGAGACGCTTCACGATCTCGCCCCAGCGGCCGGCGCGGGCCTGGACGTCGGCAGAGGGCGAGACCAGGGCGAGCGGGATCTGGGCGCCTGCGGGCACGTTCGTCTCGGAGCGGGCGGAGCGGATCTCGTTGACGAGGTCCACCACCCAGCCGATCTCCGCCTCCGCCTGCTCGTCGATGAGGTGATCGAGGCTCGACCAGGGTGCCAGAGCCAGGATCGTCTCGCGCTTGGGCCCATCCTCACCCTTGATCGCCCACAGCTCTTCCGTGAGGAACGGCATGAACGGGTGGAGCAGCTTGCAGATCTCGTCGAAGATGAAGGCGATCGTCGCGCGGGTCTCGGACTTCGCGGGAGAATCGGCGCCCTGCAGCACGGGCTTGGCGAGTTCGAGGGTCCAGTCGCAGAACACGTTCCAGACGAAGCGATAGGCTGCAAGCGCCGCCTCGTTGAACTTGTAGGCCTGGATGCCTGCGGAGACCTCGTTGATGGCCTTCGCGCATTCGCTGAGCGCCCATTTGTTGAGCGTCTCCTTGACGGCCTTCGGATCGAAGCCTTCGACGCGCCGGCACTCGTTCATTTCGGCGAAACGCGCCGCGTTCCAGATCTTGGTGGCGAAGTTGCGATAAGCCTCCACGCGCTGAACCGAGAGCTTGATGTCGCGCCCCTGCGCGGCCATCGAGGCAAGGGTCATGCGCAGCGCATCGGCGCCGTACTGGTCCACGACGTCGAGCGGATCGATGACGTTGCCCTTCGACTTCGACATCTTCGCGCCCTTCTCGTCGCGGACGAGGGCGTGGATGTAGATCGTGTCGAAAGGCACCTCGTCCATGAAGTGCAGGCCCATCATCATCATGCGGGCAACCCAGAAGAAGATGATGTCGAAGCCCGTGACGAGGGTGTTGGTCGGGTAGTAGCGCTTCAGCTCCGGGGTCCCGTCCGGCCAGCCCAGGGTCGAGAACGGCCACAGGGCGGAGGAGAACCAGGTGTCGAGCACGTCCTCGTCGCGCTTGAGCGCAACGTCCTTGCCGTGCTTGGCGCGGGCCTCGGCCTTGGCCTCCTCCTCGCTCATGGCAACGTAGACATTGCCCTGATCGTCATACCAGGCCGGGATCTGGTGCCCCCACCAGAGCTGGCGCGAGACGCACCAGGGCTCGATGTTCTCGAGCCACTGGAAATAGGTCTTCTCCCAGTTCTCAGGCACGAACCGGGTCTTGCCCTTGCGAACCACCTCCAGCGCGCGCTCGGCGAGCGGCTTCACGTTCACGTACCATTGATCCGTGAGGTAGGGCTCGATCACCACGTTCGAGCGGTCGCCGTGGGGCACCATGTGAGTGTGCGGCTCGACCTGGACGAGGATCTCGCGCTCCTCGAGCATGGCGACGACCCGCTTGCGCGCGTCGAAGCGGTCGAAGCCATCAAGGGCGAGAACCGCCTTCAGATCGTCCGTCTGCGGAAGCCCCTCGAGGAAGCCCTCGTTGCCGGCAAGCTTCAGCTCGCCCTCGGGGCCGAAGATGTTGATGAGCGGCAGCCTGTGGCGGCGGCCCACCTCGAAATCGTTGAAGTCGTGCGCCGGAGTGATCTTCACCGCGCCGGTGCCCTTCTCCGGATCGGAATACTCGTCGGCGACGATGGGGATGCGCCGGCCCACCAGCGGCAGGATCGCGTGCTTGCCGATCAGGTCCTTGTAGCGCTCGTCCTCCGGATGCACGGCGACCGCCACGTCGCCCAGCATGGTCTCAGGCCGTGTCGTCGCCACGGTGATGGAGCGGTCGGGGCTCCCCTCGATGGCGTAGCGGATGTGCCAGAGGCTGCCCTTCACCTCGACCTGCTGCACCTCGAGGTCGGAGATCGCGGTCTGGAACTTGGGATCCCAGTTCACGAGGCGCTTGTCCTTGTAGATCAGGCCCTGCCGATACAGATCCACGAAGACCTTGAGCACGGCGCGCGACAGGCCCTCGTCCATGGTGAAGCGCTCGCGCGACCAGTCGCAGGAGGCGCCCAGCCGCCTGAGCTGGCGCACGATGGTGCCGCCGGATTCCTCCTTCCACTCCCAGACACGCTTCACGAACTCCTCGCGGCCGAGATCGCGGCGCTGGATCTGGCGCTCGGCGAGCCGGCGCTCCACCACCATCTGGGTGGCGATTCCGGCATGGTCGGTGCCCGGCTGCCAAAGCACGTCGCGACCGCGCATGCGCTCGAAACGGCAGAGGATGTCCTGGATCGTGTTGTTGAGGGCATGCCCCATGTGGAGCGAGCCGGTGACGTTCGGCGGCGGGATGACGATGGTGTAGGGTACGGCGTCCTTGCGATCCTCGCGGCCGGCCTTGAAGGCCTGAGCCTCCTCCCAGCGGGAGGAGATGCGTGCTTCGACTGCGGAGGGATCGAACGTCTTGTCCATCATGGTAGCTACCGGCCCGTTGGCGCGAGGAACGCGCAAGCAAGACGGCTACAAACCGGACGGACCGGCCGAAGTCAACAGAGGCGCGGCAATCTTAAGCCCGGCGCCGGGCCACGCGCTCGATTTCATCCTTGACCAGGCGCTCCACCAAGGAAGGCAGATTGTCGTCGAGCCACGCCTTGAGCATCGGCCGCAGCATCTCCTTCATCAGGTCCTCGACGGTGAGCGGCTGGCTGGAGCGCATCGAGGCACCCAAACGCCCAAAGGCATCGGCCACGGAGGCACCGGCCTCCCGCGACAGAAGCGCCTCGGCCGGGGCAGGCTCGGTCACGGGCTGCGGTGTTTGGGACTTGGACGCGGGATCGAGGACCGCCACGGCAGGCTCTGGCGAGGCAGGCTGGCTTTCGACCGGTTCATCCTCCGGCAGCCCTTCGCGGAAGCCCATCTCCCCGCGGTTCCAGGGACCGAGCACAGGCTCGTTGGGCCCGGCGCCGAGAAGCGGAGAGACATGACGCTCGGCGATGTCGAGCACGTTCTTCAGGGGAGAGGAAGCGGATGCCTCCGGCTCGGAAACCTTGGGCTCCTCCTGGTCGTCGGCGATGATGCGCCGGATGGAAGCCAAAATATCTTCCATGGATGGTTCATTAACTTTCAGGCCCGCAGAACCCATAGCCGCACCAATGAAAACTACGCAAGAATCACATTCTCATGAATGTTCGTTAAGTATTTGACTCAAGACCCAAGAAAACAAGCAGGGCCGGAACTAAAAAGCTCCGGCCCGGAAACTTATCAACGACCGTCAGGCGTCGATGTCCCGATCCAAAGATCCTTAACCTGATCGTAATGGATCTTCGGGCTGTAGTGATTGACCTTCAGCCCCAGAGCGCGGGAGTTCAAACGTCCCATGGCGCTGACGAGGTTATAGGACGCCACTACCCGTGCCCGCTGTGCCCGGATCAGATTGACGCGCGCGTCGAGGAGCTCCTGCTGCGCGTTGAGCACATCGAGCGTGGTGCGCTGGCCGACCCGGGCCTCCTCGCGCACGCCGCTGAGCGCCGTTTCCGCCGCATCGATCTGGGCCTGAGCCGCCTGGATCTGAGCGCGAGCCGCCTCGAGGCTGCCCCAGGACGACATGACGGCAGCGCGAACCTGATCGCGGGTGGCGTCGGCCTCGAGCCGGCGCTGGGCGACGGTTTCCTTCGCCTGTCGGGTGGCCGCATAGGCCTGCCCGCCCTCGTAGATCGGCACGGTCAGGCGTGCGACAACGGAGGCCGAGAGGGAAGCATCGCCCTCAGTCTGCCGGTCGTAGCGCTGATCGACGGAGCCGGCGACGCCGAGCTGGGGCGCCAGCGCGCCCTGCTGGATCTTGACCTGAAGCTCGGCCACGTCGACCGCGTGCTGACGCGCCTTGATGGCCGGGTGCTCGCTGAGGGCGATCTTCACCGCCGCATCGAGGCTGCGGGGGGTCAGCCGGTCCAGCGGACGGCCCGGAGCGAGCTGGGACGGCTCCACCCCGACGATCTGGCGGTACTGGGCGATGCTGGCCCGCAGGGTCGCCTCGGCCTGGCTCGCATCGGACTGGGCCGCTGCGAGGCGGGCCTCCGCCTGGGCGACGTCGGTCCGGGTGACCTCGCCGACATTGAAGCGGTCGCGGGTCTGGCGCAGCTGCTCGTCGATGACCTCGACGTTGTTGCGCTGCAGATCGAGAACGGCCGTATCCTGCAGCACGTCCATATAGGCCGTCGCCGCATCGAGCAGCACCGTCTGTTCGGTGTTGTTCAAGGTTTCGCGGGAGCCGAGGACATTGGACTCGGCGGCGCGAACGCGGTTGCTGGTCTGAAATCCGTCGAAGATGGGCTGGTTGATCTCCACGCCGAAGCCGCGCGGGGTCAGAGCGCTCCTGCTTGTCGTATTCCGAGAGAAACGGGATGCGGGGCTCTCGGCCTCCGTCCAGTTCCGCCCGACATCGGCCGTTGCATTGATCCGCGGCCGGTAACCGGACTTTGCCTGAGCCACGTCCTCGTCCGCCACGCGGACGCCTGCCCGCTGGGCGTTGAGCTGGGGATTGTTGCCGTAAGCCCGCGCCAGGGCGCTTTCGAGCGTCTCGGCAGACACCGCACCGGCAGCCGTCAGCACGACCAGGGAGGTCATGGCCCCGAAAAGCAAGCGATATGTCTTCTTGGGAGACTTCTGGTTCACGCGCACCTGCCTAGCGTCCAAGAGCGAGTTCCCGCAATCGACGCCGTTTTCGAAATCCTAGCGACTCAAAGCGCAACAATACCCATGGAAGCCGAGTCGGCAACAACGGGCTGCCGGCAATCGAATTTTAGGTCGGGGGTGGCGCAAAAAAGCGACACCGCGAGTTCAGGAAGCCAAAGAATCAGAACGGATTAGAAAGTGAAGCCCGGCGGCTGCACGAAGGGGGCCAGCAGCGGAGCGGCCGCTTCGAACAGGCTGCGTTCGCCGAAAGCATCGCCCGAACGGACATAGAGCGTCGCACGGGCAGCCCGGCCGCGACCCTTCACGCAGACCAGACGCCCGCCCTCGGCGAGCTGCTGGAGAAGCGCATCCGGGCGAACCTCGACGGATCCGTTGACGAGAATGGCATCATAGGGAGCGTTGGCGGCGTAGCCCTGATCGAGCGAACCGGCAACAACCGTGACGCTGCCCGCACCGGCCGCCTTCAGGCTCTGCACGGCGGCGGAAGCCAGCGCCTCGTCGGCTTCCAGTGCCGTGACCTGAGCGCCAAGCTTGTGGAACACCGCCGCAGCATATCCGCGACCGCAGGCGACATCGAGAACCCGCTCGCCCGGCTCGATCGCGAGTGCCTGGATCAGGCGACCCAGGATCATCGGCGAGAGCATGTAGCGGCGCTCGGCACCGTTGCTGACGAGAATGTCCTGATCGATATAGGCCAGCTCCTCACGGCCCGGGAGCGCGAAAAGCTCGCGGGGCACGCTGTCCATCGCATCCAGGAGAGGAATGTCGTTCACATCGAAAGTGCGCAGCTGGCCATCGACCATGATACGGCGCGCTTGAGCGAAATCGACCATCGACAGTGCCTTCAGAAATTGTTGGAGGCCTCGCCCGGAATCGAACCGGGGTGCAAGGATTTGCAGTCCTCTGCGTAACCACTCCGCCACGAGGCCATCCGGGGCGTGCCGCGAACGCGACGGCTGCTCCATAGCAACCATCCCCTCAAAGAGCAACATCCCCTTTTCAGGCCCCTGCGCCAAGAAGGGGGTTGCAACGCCCGAAACGCATGCTATATGCCTCCCACCTCGCCGGGGCACGGTCTTCGAAGACGTCTCGGCGTTCGAGAAGCTTGAAAATTCGGCTTCTTCGACAGGTTGGGCTTATTCCGGCGTGGCGCAGCGGTAGCGCAGCGGACTGTTAATCCGTTGGTCGTAGGTTCGAATCCTACCGCCGGAGCCAACCTCCCCTCTTCCAGCGAAAGTGATCGGTGCGAACGAGGAAGCGTGTCGCTTCCATCGAGCGCGGCTGTATGGTGCCTCCATGAGCACCGATTCCCCCGTTCTGGTCTGGTTCCGCGACGATCACCGCGTCGGCGACAATCCCGCCCTTTCGGCTGCTGCGGCGAGCGGGTCGCGGGTTCTATGCTTCTACGTGTTCGATGAAGCTTCCGAAGGGGTCCGCCCGCTCGGCGGAGCGGCGCGCTGGTGGCTTCACGGATCGCTGGAAGCCCTCAACGAGGCTTTGCAGCGCCTGGGCTCGAGCCTCGTCCTGTTCCGGGGCCCTGCAACCTCCGTGGTGGAGAGGATCGTCGCCGGCACCGGCGCCTCGGCCATCTACTGGAACCGCCGCTACGGCGCCGCCGAGATTGCGATCGACCGTACTCTCAAGCAGCGCTTGGCAGCACGCGGGATCAAGGCGCAAAGCTTCAACGGCCGGCTCGTGCACGAGCCCTGGGAGATCGTGAATCGGGCCGGCAAGCCTTTCCAGGTCTTCACGCCCTACCTGCGCGCAGCATTCGCCCGTCCGGCCGCGCCGCCGCTCCCCTCGCCCGAGCGGCTTGCGGGCGGGGCCTGGCCCGCCTCACTTCTGGCCGAGGCGGTCGCCCTCCCGGACCTGAGCCTTGAACCCGCGTTTCCCGATTGGGCCGTCGGTCTCCGGAAGGCATGGCGGCGGGGAGAGCCCGCCGCCCGGGAGCGGCTCGCCCGTTTTCTCGACGAGGGGCTGAAGGGTTATGCGGAGCGGCGCGACCGGCCGCATCTGGAGGGGACTTCGCGCCTGTCGCCCCATCTCCGGTTCGGCGAGGTCAGCCCCCGTCAGGTCTGGCACGCTGTCCTGGGCGCAGCGGCCCGCGATCCGAGCCTGGAGCAGGATGCGAAGAAGTATCTCAGCGAGATCGCCTGGCGGGACTTCACCCACCAGCTGCTGCACGACCATCCTCACCTGCCCGAGCGCCCGCACAGCAGCCGGTTCGAGGCCTTCCCCTGGATCGAGGACCGCCAGGCCCTTCGAGCCTGGCAGAAGGGCCTCACCGGCTATCCCATCGTCGATGCCGGCATGCGCCAGCTCTGGCAGACCGGCTGGATGCACAACCGCGTGCGCATGATCGCCGGTTCCTTCCTGGTCAAACACCTGCTCGCCGACTGGCGGCGGGGCGAGGCCTGGTTCTGGGACACGCTCGTCGATGCGGATGCCGCCAACAACGCCTTCAGCTGGCAATGGATCGCGGGCTCGGGGCCCGACTCGGCACCGTTCCACCGCATCTTCAACCCGGTCGTGCAGGGCGAGAAGTTCGACCCCGGCGGCGACTACATCCGGGCTTACGTGCCCGAACTGGCAGGACTGCCGCCCGCCTTCATCCATAAGCCCTGGGAGGCGCCGCCCGCCATGCTCCGGCAGGCGGGGATCAGGCTCGGCGAGACCTATCCCGAGCCCCTGGTTCCGCACGGCCCGGCGCGGGAGCGCGCTCTCGACGCGTTCCGCAGCCTGCGCAGGCTTGACCCGGAAAGCCGCATGCCGTCAGCATCGCTTTCGTGACCTCGAGGGCGCCCTGCCCCGCAAGACGTTGGAACTCTGAATGACCGCCACGACGCTTCTCTTCCGCGACGATGCCTATGCCACCTCCTGCCGTGCGACGATCACAGGGATCGTGCCGGAGGGCGGCATCGTCCTCGACCGAACGGTGTTCTACGCCCAGGGCGGCGGACAGCCGGGCGATGTCGGCGAGATCGTTCGGGCCGATGGGGAGCGCATCGCGGTCGCGAACACTGTCTACGGGCCGGACCGGAGCCAGGTGCAGCATCTTGTCGGGCCCGAAGCGGCATCGCGCCTCTCCGAAGGCGAGAGCGTCGAGCTGCAGCTCGACTGGGGGAGGCGTTTCAAACGCATGCGGGTTCACACCGCGCTTCACCTGCTGAGCGTCGTGCTGCCCTATCCCGTCACCGGCGGCTCCATCGGCGATGGCGACGGGCGGCTCGACTTCGACATCCCCGATGCCGGCCTCGACAAGGCGGAGATCACGGAAAGGCTGAATGCGCTGATTGCTCGCGATGCGCCGGTGACCGAGCGCTGGATCACCGATGAGGAACTCGATGCCAATCCGGGGCTGGTGAAGACCATGTCGGTCAAACCTCCGCGCGGTTCGGGGCGCGTGCGCCTCGTCGAGATCGACGGGATCGACCTCCAGCCTTGCGGCGGCACCCATGTGCGGCGCACGACGGAGATCGGCGCGGTCGTGGTCACCGACATCGAGAAGAAGGGCAAGCAGAACCGCCGCGTTCGCCTGTCCCTCGCCGACTGAGTTCCGAGGAGCGATCCATGACCCAGCCCTTCGTCACCACCGCCTGGCTGCAGGAGCACCTGAACGATCCCGATCTCGCGGTCGTCGACGGCTCCTGGTACCTGCCCACGCTCAATCGCGACCCGCAGGCGGAGTATCTCGCAGGACATATCCCGGGCGCCGTGCGCTTCGACATCGACGCGGTGAAGGACACATCCTCGCCCCTCCCCCACATGCTGCCCTCGCCGGAGGAATTCGCGAGGGTGGCCGGAGCCATGGGGATCAGCGAGACCATGACCATCGTGGTCTATGACGGCGCCGGCCTCTTTGCGGCGCCGCGGGTGCGCTGGACCTTCCAGGTCTTCGGCGCAAGCCGGGTCTTTCTCCTCGACGGCGGCTTTCCGGCCTGGAAGGCGGAGGGCCGCCCCATCGAGACCGGCCCGGAGAAGCCGCGCACGCCCCGCACCTTCACGCCCGCCTTCAACCCCGCCCTGGTTGCGGATGCCTCCGCCGTGCAGGAGGCGCTGCAATCGAAGGCGGCTCAGGTGGTCGATGCCCGGCCGGCCGACCGCTTCAGGGGCGACGCGCCCGAGCCGCGCCCCGGCCTTCGCATGGGGCACATCCCCGGAAGCCTCAACCTCCCCTTCGACAGGATCGTCGAGAACGGCCGCCTGAAGGACAGGCAGGAACTCGGGAAGGCCATTGCCGAGGCCGGGATCGATCCCGATCAGCCGGTGATCACGAGCTGCGGTTCCGGCGTCTCCGCCGCCATCCTCGGCGTCGCCTTCGAGGTCGCCGGACGCCCGATCAAGGCGATCTACGATGGTGCCTGGGCCGAATGGGGGGCAAGGGAAGACCTGCCGGTCGCGACGGGACCGGCGAAGAAGAGTTAACCGACCCGGCCGTTCCTGCACTTGCCTGACGATGCAGGCGCCCGTCCGGACCCGGATCGGCCCAGGCCTGTAGCCGGCGCGGCAGGAGATGCGAAGGCATCCCGCCCGCTCGCCGCGGAGCCTGGGCTTTTTCATGCGCGGATGGCAGCCCTCCCGCGCCGGCCCGGGAGTTGTCCGACGATGCGCCAAAAGCCCTCCTCCCCCACAAACCTCGGGCTTGCCCGAGACTTGTCGTTGGTCTGCCGCAAGTCGGGAACACCCGCCTTGCGCTGGGGAGGAGGTGAAGGCGGGGGTGTGAGCGATCACCTCAGAAGCTCTGGCGCCCCTTCACTTCTCCCTGAGGGAGAGGTCGGACCGTCAGGTCCGGGTGAGGGGTGACAGCCCTCTCCGGCACCCGCTCACCCCCTCACCCCCGCTTTCGCTCGACCTCTCCCCGCCGCAGGTCGGGTGTTCCCGACCTGCGCCCCAGAAACGGATCTCGGGAACACCCGAGATCCGGGGAGAGGTATGGCTGCGCCATGCTGGTCCGGTTCAGCGCCGGCACCCCACCCTGGCCCTCCCCACAAGGGGGAGGGAAACACGCGTTCTATCCTGCACCCGATCCCGGATCGGCTCACGCCGTCCGGGATGACGCTGATGAATGTCGAAGATCCAGCGCCTTCGGGCCCGCAGCGGGTGCTGCGAGCCGTCAGGGTTGCTCGAGGGTGGCGCTTGGGGCAGCCCGGCTCGATGGGGGATGGTGGTGAGTGTGAGAGCCGGACTGCCCGTCACGCGCGGTTCTTTTCAGGCGGACCTGGAACAGGCCAGGATCGGCCTCCCGCGACCACAGGCGTGCGAGGCCTGCGGCGGGACCGCGCCCCGTCCCGCATCTGCGACGCCTCGCGAGCGCGCCCCTCACCGGACGAGGATGAGCCATGATATAGCCGAGCTTAGGCGAACTGTCAAGAACAAAGTAAGAACATTGCACAGGCCCTCACCTGCCCGCACCCTCTCCCTCTCCCCGCACTCGCGTCGGATGTTTCCGACGTGAGCACGAGGAATGTCCGGATCGGGAACGCCCGATCCGGATGGGGGAGGGACAGGGGCCTCGCTCATCCGGGCGAACCACCCCCGTCCCCACCCCTTCCTGCAGGGAGGAGAGAGCGTGCTTCCCCAAAGCAAAAGGCCCCGAGACTTCCCGGGGCCTTTTGCTTTCCTCCGTGCCTGCTCAGTGCAGGATCTGGGACAGGAAGAGCCTGGTGCGCTCGTGCTGCGGGTTCCTGAAGAACTCGTCGGGCGTGTTCATCTCCACGATCTGCCCGTAATCCATGAAGATCACCCGGTCTGCGACCTGCCGGGCGAAGCCCATCTCGTGGGTCACGCACAGCATGGTCATGCCCTCTTCCGCGAGGCCTACCATGGTGTCGAGCACCTCCTTGACCATCTCCGGGTCGAGGGCCGAGGTCGGCTCGTCGAACAGCATGATCTTGGGGCTCATGCACAGGGAGCGGGCGATCGCCACGCGCTGCTGCTGGCCGCCCGAGAGCTGGCCCGGGTACTTGTTCGCCTGCTCCGGGATCTTGACCCGGGTGAGGTAGTGCATGGCGACCTCTTCCGCCTCCTTGCGCGGCATCTTCTTCACCCAGATCGGCGCGAGCGTGCAGTTCTCGAGGATCGTCAGGTGCGGGAAGAGGTTGAAGTGCTGGAACACCATGCCCACGTCGCGGCGCACCTCGTCGATGCGCTTGAGATCGTCGGTGAGCTCGATGCCGTCGACGATGATGCGGCCCTTCTGGTGCTCCTCGAGGCGGTTGATGCAGCGGATCATCGTGGACTTGCCGGAGCCCGAGGGTCCGCAGATCACGATGCGCTCGCCGCGGCGCACGTTGAGGTTGATGTCCCGCAGCACATGGAACTCGCCGTACCATTTATGCACGTCGATCATCTCGATGGCCGGCTGCGCCTTGGGATCGACCGTCGCGGTGGGAATATGCTGAGCTGACATGGTCCTCGCCTAAGTTACCGTTTCTGACCCGCCGCAAGACGCCGCTCGACCCCGAGCGAATACCGCGACATGCCAAAGCAGAAGATGAAGTAGAACAGGGCCGCGAACACGTAGCCCGTCATGCCGATGGTCGGCGCCGCCCAGTTCGGATCGATGCGCGAGGCCTCGATGGTCTTCACGAGATCGAAGATGCCCACGATGGCCACCAGCGACGTGTCCTTGAACAGGCCGATGAAGGTGTTGACGATGCCGGGGATCACGATCCGCAGCGCCTGCGGCAGGATGATGAGGGACATCATCTGAGGATAGTTCAGGCCGAGCGACATCGCGCCTTCGTACTGACCCTTCGGCATGGCCTGAAGCCCGCCGCGCACCACCTCGGCCATGTAGGCGGAGGCGAAGAGCGCCGTGCCGATGAGCGGCCGCAGCAGACGGTCGACGGTCATGTCGCCGGGCAGGAAGAGCGGCAGCATGGTGTTGGCCATGATCAGCACCGTGATCAGCGGCACGCCGCGCACGAACTCGATGAAGATCACGGAGGCCAGCCGCACGATGGGAAGCTTCGAGCGCCGTCCGAGGGCGAGCACGATGCCGAAGGGCAGCGAGACCACGATGCCGACCGTCGCGACCAGCAGGGTGACGAGAATGCCGCCCCACAGGGAGGTCGGCACATGCGCGAGGCCGAAATCCATGTCGACCAGGGCGAGCGTGACGCCGACCACCGCAACGATTCCGCCGCCGATGACGAGCGCCGGACGCATGGAGGCCTTCAGCACCGCCGCGACGAAGGCGAAGAGGGAGATCACCAGCGCGCCCAAGATGGCAAAGCCGATCCAGAAGCGGCCGCTGAAGCTCTCGTTCCCGCCCGTCAGCAGGATGTAGGAGGCCGTCGGGAAGATCCAGAAGAAGTAGACCGCGCCGAGATCGCGCCGCGGCGCTCTCAGCCACAGCAGCCAGACGACCCCGATGGCGAGGAGCGCGAAGAAGATGTTGACCCGCCAGCGCTCCGACACGGTGTAGGAGCCGTAGATGAAATAGTTGATCTTGTCCCAGATGAAGGCCCAGCAGGCGCCGCTCTCGCTGCCGCCCGTGTCGGCGCGGCAGGCGGCCCGGTCGGTGCCGGTCCAGACGGCGTCGATGAACAGGAACTTCACCATCGGGGGCACGCTGACATAGAGCAGGTACAGGACGACCAGCGTCAGCAGGGTGTTGAACGGCCCGGAAAACAGGTTCTCCCGAATCCAGGCGATGGGACCGCGCGCCAGGTTCGGCGGAGGCAGGGCCTCCACCTGCTTGGCGCGGACGAAACGGGGCATGTCGACGGCGGTGCTCATCGGATCTCCTACCGTTCGACGATCGCCATGCGGCGGTTGTAGATGTTCATGAAGAAGGAGGTCACGAGACTGATCGTGAGGTACACGCCCATGGTGATGACGACGACCTCGATGGCCTGGCCGGTCTGGTTCAGCACGGTTCCCATGAAGACCTGGACGAGGTCGGGATAGCCGATGGCCACGGCAAGGGACGAGTTCTTCGTCAGGTTGAGATACTGGCTCGTCAGCGGCGGGATGATGACGCGCATGGCCTGGGGGACCACCACGAGACGCAGGGTCTGACCCGGCTTGAGGCCGAGGGAGCCGGCGGCCTCCGTCTGCCCTTTGGAGACGGCGAGGATGCCGGCGCGCACGATTTCGGCGATGAAGGCCGCCGTGTAGGTGACGAGACCGAGCAGCAGCGCCACGAATTCCGGCAGGACCTGCATGCCGCCCGTCAGGTTGAAGGTTCCCTTGCGGGGCAGCTCGAAGGTGATCGGATTGGTGCCGAGCAGGGCCAGCAGGATCCAGGTGAGGATCGGCAGGCCGAGGAGAAGGGCGAGCGCCACCTTGCCGACGGGAGATTGCCGGCCGGTCCGCTCCTGCTGCTGCTTCGCCCAGCGCCGGTACAGGAGCGTGCCGACGATGCCGATCGCAAGGACCGCCACGAGCACCCAGATGGTGTCGCCCCAAAGGGGCCTGGCCATGAAAAGACCGCGGGAGTTCAGGTAGAAGCCGGCACCCATTTCGAGGGAGTTGCGCGGCTGCGGCAGGGCTCCGAGGACTGCGATGTACCAGAAGAGCAGCTGGACCAGCAGCGGGACGTTGCGCAGGACTTCCACATAGACCATGGCGACATTCGCCACCACCCAGTTCTTGGACAGGCGGGCGATGCCGATCAGGAAGCCGAGAAAGGTCGTGAAGAAGATGCCGATGGCGGACACGACGAGCGTGTTCAGCAGGCCGACGATGAAGGCGTCGCCATAGGTGCCGCCGGCAGCGCTGAACTGGATCAGCGTCTGGCTGATGTCGAAGCCGGCCGTGTTGTTGAGGAAGCCGAAGCCGGAGGCGATCTTGGCGCGCTGCAGGTTCTCGATGGCGTTGGTGGCCGCCATGTAGAAAAGGAAGATGATCGCGGCGACGAGAACGACCTGATAGAAAATTCCACGAACCTTTGGATCGTACAGAAACGATTTCTTGGGGGGCGATGTCTGACTGACGGCGGTCTGCACTGAGTTTTTCCTCTGAGGACCCTTGATACCCGGCCGTCCTCCCCTGTTCGTGGCCCGGGTCAAGCGGCTATTCTTATTGTTGAGCAGTTCCTGGAGGGCGCCCGGATGGCCCGGGCGCCCTGGTGTTCGGTCGGCTTAGCGGACCGGGATGCCGTATTGCAGGCCGCCCTTGGTCCAGAGCGCGTTCTGGCCGCGCTTGATCTTCAGGCGCGAGCCCTCGCCGACGTTCTTCTCGAACGACTCGCCGTAGTTGCCCACGTGCTTGATCACGCGCACGGCCCAGTCGTTGGTGAGGCCGATGGCCTCGCCGAACTTGCCCTCGGTGCCGAGCAGGCGCTTGATCTCCGGGTTGGTGGAGGTCTTCATCTGCTCGACATTGGCCTTGGTCACGCCGAGTTCTTCCGCGTTGAGCATGGCGTTGTGGACCCAGCGGACGATGTCGCCCCAGTTGTTGTCGCCGTGGCGGACGGCCGGGCCGAGCGGCTCCTTGGAGATGATCTCGGGCAGGACGATGTGATCGTCCGGAGCCGAGGCGCGCAGGCGCTCGGCATAGAGGCCCGAGGCGTCCGTGGTGAACGCGTCGCAGCGGCCGGCGTCATAGGCCTTGAACGTCTCGTCCGAGGTCGCGAAGGCCACGACTTCGTACTTCATGTTGTTGGCACGGAAGTAGTCGGCGAGGTTCAGCTCGGTGGTGGTGCCCTGCTGGGTGCAGATGGAGGCGCCGTTCAGCTCCTTGGCCGAGGAGACGCCGAGCTTCTTGCGGACCATGAAGCCCTGGCCATCGAAATAGTTGATGACCGGGAAGTCGAGGCCGAGCTGGGTGTCGCGCGACATGGTCGCGGTCGAGTTGCGGGACAGCACGTCCACCTCGCCCGACTGGAGCGCCGTGAAGCGGTCCTTGGCGGCGAGCGGGATGAAGCGGACCTTGGTCGGATCGTCGAAGATCGCGGCCGCGATGGCGCGGCACAGGTCCACGTCGAGGCCGGTCCAGTTGCCCTGGGCGTCCGGCTGGCCGAAGCCGGCGAGGCCGGTGTTGGAGCCGCAGGTCAGAAAGCCCTTCTGCTTCACGCTGTTGAGCGTCGCCTGGGCCGAGGCGCCCGTCGCGAACAGGCTGGCCGTCAGGCCGAAGGCAATCGATACGAGAGCCTTTTTCATGTTGATATGTTCTCCCACAAGTACGACACGACCCGACGGATCCTGGTTCTACCCCCCAGCCGAGTCACGGTTAGACCGTTCCACGCCGTCCCGGCCGGGACGGCATCGGGATGCATCACATTCTATGATTGATCACTGGTCAAGTCTTGATGGAAGGCATTTCTCGCCCGGCTTGACGCGGGAGGCCGCGCGGTTTCAGATCGAGACCCTCTCAGCAAGCCCTTGAAGCGATGTCGAAACTCCCTCCAAAACCCCAGAACGTCTCCGAACGCACCCGCCTCGTCCATGCCGGTCGCGACCCCTTCGAGCAGCACGGATTCGTGAATACGCCGATCTACCGCGGCTCCACGGTGCTCTACCCCACGACCGACGACCTGCTGCACCGGCGTGGGCGTTATTCCTATGGAACCAAAGGGACTCCGACCACGAACTCGCTCGAAACCGCCTGGACGGAGCTCGCCGGCGCGGCCGGAACGGTGCTGGCGCCCTCAGGGCTGGCAGCCGTCACCCTGGCCCTGACCTCCTGCCTCAAGGCGGGCGATCATCTGCTGGTGACGGATTCGGTCTATCTGCCGACCCGCCAGTTCTGCAACGGCGTGCTCAAGAAATTTGGTGTGGAAACCACCTATTACGACCCGAGGATCGGCGCCGGGATCGAGGCCCTGCTGCGCCCGAACACCGCCGCCGTGTTCACGGAGGCACCGGGCTCCCAGTCCTTCGAGATGCAGGACATCCCCGCCATCGCCGAGGTGGCGCACCGGCATGGGGCCGTGGTCCTCATGGACAACACCTGGGCCACCCCCCTGCTCTTCCCGCCGCACGAGCGCGGCGTCGACATTGCGATCGAGGCCGGCACCAAATACCTCAGCGGCGGCTCGGACCTGCTGCTCGGCATGGTCTCGGCCAACGAGCGCTGCTTCAAGGCCCTGCGGGAAACCTACGATTCCTTTGCCATGTGCCCGGGACCGGAGGACGTCTTCCTGGGTCTTCGGGGCCTGCGAACCATGGCGCTGCGCCTGCGGGAGCATGAGAAGCAGGCTCTGGAGATGGCCCGGTGGCTCCAGGCGCGGCCCGAGGTGGCCCAGGTGCTGCACCCTGCCCTCGAGAGCTATCCCGGCCACGAGATCTGGAAGCGGGACTTCAAGGGCTCGTCGGGCCTGTTCTCGGTGATCCTCAAGCCATGCTCCGACCGGGCGCTCGCCGCCATGCTCGACGGCCTCGCCCTGTTCGGCATGGGCTATTCCTGGGGCGGGTTCGAAAGCCTCGTGATCCCGTTCAACTGCGCCACCTACCGCACCGCCACCCGCTGGGAGCCCGGCGGCCATGCGCTGCGCTTCCATATCGGCTTCGAAGACCTGGACGACCTGAAGCGGGATCTCGATGCGGGCTTCGCGCGCCTGCGCGAGGCGGATGCCCGCGCAGCCTGACGGCCATCGGCCTCGGCGGGATCAGCCTGCCGAGGCCTCGACCTCGGCGCCGGACGCCAGGGCGCCTCCGGCCTTCTTCCTTTCCTTCGCGATCAGCATCAGGTTTCGGACATAGATGAAGATCGAGAAGGCCTGTCCCAGGATGATGACGATGTCGCTGCGGGCGAAACCGTAGACCAGGGTCATCAGGCCGCCCGAGATCGACAGGATCCAGAATCCCATCGGAATGACGCTCTTCTCCGCCTTCTCGCTGGCGATCCACTGCACGATGAAGCGGGCGCCGAACACGAACTGCGCCAGCACGCCGAACGCGGCCCACAGGTCGAACCGGGCGACGACCAGATCGTAGAAATAAAGTCCCAGGTCGTGGGAGAGGCGCATCAACATCAGACGATTTCCTGAGAAGCGGGAACGCGGCGACGGCGGCGGATCAACCACCAGACTCCGGCCAAATCAAGGATTCCGACCCAGAGCCGGTCGAACATCCCGTAGTTGGAACGCCCCGCATGGCGGGGCCTGTCGACCACGTCCACATGGGCGATCCGGTATCCCTCGCGCTTGACCAGGGCCGGCATGAAGCGGTGCAGGGCGTCGAAATAAGGCAGGCGCAGATAGACGTCGCGGCGGAAGGCCTTGAGCCCGCAACCGGTGTCGCGGGTGCCGTCCTTCAGGATCCGCCCGCGCACGCCGTTGGCGATCCGCGACTGCCACTTCTTGTAGGCCCCGTCCTTGCGCCCGACCCGCTGCCCGGCCGCCAGGGCGACCGAAGGGTCGTCGAGAGCCGCCACGAGCTGGGGGATGAAGGCGGGATCGTTCTGGCCGTCGCCGTCGAGCGTCACGACGATGGCAGCGCGGGCGGCCAGGACGCCGGTGCGCACCGCGGCACTCTGGCCGCAGCTCGCCTCGTGGCGCAGGAGGCGCAGCCAGGGGCGGGTCGAGCGGGCGCCGAGGACCTGCCGGCCAGTGTCGTCGGTCGAGCCGTCGTCCACATAGATCACCTCGAAGGGGGAGAGCCCGGCGCAGGCGCGCTCGATCTCCTCCACGAGCGGGAGGACGTTGGGCGCCTCGTTCTTGACCGGCACCACGACGCTGAGCCGCGGGCTTGGCGATAGGTCCGTCATCCGTGCAGGGCCGTTCTCGGCCATCCCTTCAGAGTGCATGTCCGGTTCCTAGAAGCCGGTCGCATAGGCGGCGATGTCGACCCGCCGTCCGCTGTTGATGTTGAAACCATGGACCCTGGTCGAGAGCACGGGCTGCTGCCCCAGCCGCTCGTTCTCGGCCCTGAACTCGCCCTCGAAGCGCCTGTCGACGAACACGACCCGGCAGCCGCCCTGGCGCAGGAACGCGGAGGCCTCGGCGCCGGTGTCAAGCATGTCGAGGTTGGTGCCCGTCAGGAAGACGAGGCTGGGCTCGCGGTAGCCGAGGGTGGCCACCTTCGGGCTCTCGCAGGGCACGAGGCGGGCGACCTCCGCCAGGCGATCAGAGATCTTGAGGGAGCGCAGGTCGAGCTGGGCGAAACCGAAGACGCCGATGGCGAGGAAGGCCGAGGCGGCGAAGCTGGCCCAGAGGGAACGGACGACCCGGCTCCTCACGAAGAGCCACCACGCCCAGAAGGCCAGGAGCGACGAGACCGCCAGAAAGGGGAGCGCCCGGAACGGCGGCAAACCGTCGAAGGACCATGCGACCGCCGACAGGCCGACCGTCAGGCCCACCGGTATGAAGGGGATCAGGACCGTCGCAAGCTTGGCCGCCGGCCGGTGCGGCCCGACGAAGTGGCGCGAGATCGCCATGACCGTGAGGACGGCGACGGCCGGGAGCAGCGGCAGGGTGTAGTGCGGCAGCTTGGTCGGGACGGCCTCGAACACGATCCAGGACGGCACGATCCAGGCGAGCGCGAAGGCGACCTGCTCCTCGCGCCGGTGGATCCAGGCGAAGGGCACCGCAATGGCGGCCAGGATGGCGCCGGGCCAGAAGGTGGCGAAGAACGAGAGCAGGTAGAAGCCCGGCGGCGCCCAGTGGTACTTCTGCGCCGTGCCGACCTTGCCCAGCATGTCCTTGCCGACCGAGGCCGCGAAGAACTCGCCCCCGCTCTTGACGGCGATGGCGACGAACCAGGGCAGCACGACCGCGAGGGTGAAGGCGAGGCCGAGCCACGGCCTCAGGGTGAGCAGCCAGCGGGCCGAGCGCTCCTTGTAGGACAGGGTCGCGGCCGCAAGGCCGGCGAACATGAGGACCAGAGGTCCCTTGATGAGAACCCCGAGGGCGAACCCCGTCCAGAAGATCAGCAGGGCCCGCCGGGGCAGAACCCCGGCGCCGCGGCTCAGATAGGCGCGGGCCAGCCCCCCCATCACCGCCACCGAACACGCGGTCAGCATGGCGTCGGTCTTGGCGAGCCTGGCCTCGACCATGAGGATGACGCAGGTCGCCATGAGGGCGGCGGTGAGGAACGCCCCGCGCCTGCCGAAGAAGGCCAGGGCCGCCCAATAGGTCAGCAGGACCGTGGCGAGGGCCCCGAGCAGGGACGGGATCCGGTAAAGGGCGATGGTGGTCCGCGCCTCCGGAACCCCGAGCGCCTGGCCGACGGCGACGCTGGCGCTCTGCATCCAGTAGATGCCGACCGGCTTCTTGTGCCGCGCCTCCTCCTGGAACCGGATGTCCACGAAGTCGCCGGTCTCCAGCATCTGCTTGGAGGCCTGGGCATAGCGCGGCTCGTCCCGGTCCATGGGCTGGAGGGTGGTGAAGCCCGGCAGGAAGCAGACGAGGGAGAGCAGCACCAGCACCGCGCAGAGACGGGCATGGCTGCGCTCCACGGCGCTCGCCAGCTGGGCCACGGAGACGTGGCGCAGGGTCATCCGCTGCTGGGGGACAGAACCGTCCATCAGTTACCTCGGTGGCGGAAAAGCCGGCGTGCCGATGGGCTTCCCCACAGGCACAGGTCCATCAAACCGCGTGATGTCCCCCAAACCCGGCGGGAAGTCAAATTGACGGAAGGTAGCGGCCCCCGTCCGAGGAACACGACCGCTCAAGCCGGCATTGCCTGACAGGTCATGTCCCAAGCTTGAGGTGCCGCCATGAACAGGCCTGCCCGATGGGCCGTCATCACCCTCCTGGCGCTGGCGGCCGTTCCGGCTGCTGCCCTCGACCGGCCGGTGGTCTGGCGCGACGAGGACACCGGGTGCGCCTACCTGCTCACCCCTCAGGGCGGGATCTCGCCGCGGTACCGCCGGGATGGGACCCCGGATTGCCCGAGCGTATCGACGGGCTCACGAGGGGTCGAGGACGTAGGCCGGGACATCGCCCGCGGGCTCGATGCCCTGCGGCGCGAGGTCGAGCGCCTGCGCGATCGATACAACAACCGTCCCTGAGACCCGAGGAGCTGGAGAGTGCCGGCGAACACCCGCATCTATGGCGAGCACGACGAGAAGACGGTCAGGCAGCTCGAACGCTGCATGGAGGCGGGCAGCGCCCTCAAGGGCGTTCTCTGCGCCGACGGGCATCTCGGCTACGCCCATCCCATCGGCGGGGTGGTGGCCTATGAGGAGCACATCTCGATCAGCGGCGTCGGCTTCGACATCGCCTGCGGGAACATGGCCGTCCGGCTCGACACCCGCTACGAGGACATTGCCGCCCAGGCGGGCCGGATCCTCTCGGACGTCGGGCGCACCATCAGCTTCGGCGTCGGGCAGAAGAACGCGGTCAAGGTCGATCACGAGCTCTTCGATTCGCCCCTCTGGGACGAGGCGGGCGCGCGGGACCTCAAGACCATGGCCCGCCAGCAGCTGGGCACGGTCGGATCGGGCAACCACTATGTAGACCTGTTCGAGGACGAGGAGGGCTTCGTCTGGATCGGGGTCCATTTCGGCTCCCGCGGCCTCGGCCACAGGATCACCACCAGGCACCTCGCCCTCGCAGGCGCCAAGGACGGCATGGAGGTGGAGCCTGCCCTCGTCCACCAGGACAGCGAAGTGGGACGAAGCTACCTCGCCGGCGTCGAGCTCGGCGGGCTCTATGCCTATGCCGGCCGCGAATGGGTGGTGGAGCGCGTGCGCCAGATCATCGGCGGTCGGATCACGGATTCCGTCCACAACCACCACAACTTCGTCTGGCGGGAGAACCACGGCGGGAAGGAGTGCTGGGTGGTGCGCAAGGGTGCGACGCCCGCCTTTCCCGGCCAGCGCGGCTTCGTCGGCGGCTCCATGGGCGACAACGCGGTGATCCTGCACGGGGTCGACAGCCCCGAGAGCGCCGACAGCCTGTACTCGACGGTCCACGGCGCCGGCCGCCTCTTCGGCCGCATGGAGGCGAAGGGCAAGAAGAACAAGGCAGGCCAGTGGGTTCGCCCTCCCCGCTTCACCCGCGACGAGATGGACGCGTGGCTGCGCGAGAAGGGCATTCTGCTGCGCGGCGGCGACGTGGACGAAAGCCCGATGGTCTATCGCCGCCTCGAGGAGGTGCTCGCCCACCACAAGGGCACGATCGAGGTGGAGCACAGGCTCCGCCCCTTCGCCGTCGCCATGGCCGGCCCCGGCGAGTTCGATCCCTACAAGGACTGACCCCGGGCCGGGCCTCGCCGGCCGCTAGCGGAACCAGCCGAAATACAGCGCCCAGAGACTCGGCGAGCGGACGCCGCGCACGCGGCGGGCAGCCTCGTCGGCGCGCATCGACTCGCCGCCATGGCACGAGCACAGGACGATGTGGGCGTCATGTTCCGAAATCTGGAAGAAATCGACCGCATCGCCGAACCTGTCGCTGCGCAGGCCGGCCTGGCGGAGCAGCGGATCGGAATAGGCCACCGTCAGCGCGGACCCATCGGCCCGCATGGCGAGGCGCTGGGCCTTCGGCTTCCACTCGATCTCGTCGAGGGTCCGCAGCTCCCGATCCGGCTCCCGCTCGAGGAGCTCGATCCAGCGGTCCAGGCGCTCCCTTTTCGACAGGACCGGAGCTTTGACCGTTTCGTGGATCTTCAGGTCGGCGACGCTACTGAGTTCGGACAGAGGCCTGTGTTCCATGCTCCCCTCCTTGGCAGAAGAGCGGTTGCGAGCCCACCAGCTACAAGCTCAACCTTGGAGATCAAGGAAAGTTCGAGGAACCGCCCGGGCGGCACCGCTGATATTTTGGGCAGGGGTATCGGCTCGGCCAAAGAAAAAGCCCGGTGGGGGCACCGGGCTCGGAGGTCTCAGGCGCTGGCCGAATGGTCGTGATCGACCCTGGGCGTGCCCATGAGCTCCGCCAGGCGGTTGCGGGCACGGTTCACGCGGCTCTTGATCGTTCCGACCTTCACCCCGAGGGCTTCGGCGGCATCCTCGTAGGACATGCCCTCGGCGCCGATCAGGATGATTGCCTCGCGCTGCTCCTGCGGCAGCTTCTCGAGAGCGCTCGAGAGATCCTGGAGGGCGAGCTTGTCCTCCTGATCGGGGATCGCGATCATGCTCGCGGCATGGGTTCCGTCCCCGTCCTCGACCTCGCGGCTCGTCTTGCGGTGGGTCGAGTAGAAGCCGTTGCGCAGGATCGTGAAGAGCCAGGCCTGCAGGTTCGTGCCGGCCTCGAAGGTATCCTGCTTCGTCAGGGCCTTGAGCACCGTGTCCTGAACCAGATCCTCGGCCTGATCGACCTTGCCGGTGAGCGAGAGGGCGAAGGCGCGCAGGTTCGGCAGCGCTTCCATGACGCCGTTGACGAAGTCCTGGTCAACCGGCTCCGTATGAGCGCGGATGACCTGGGCCACACGGTCGGCGAGCCGTGCGAGATCACGCGGAAGCTTGTCCTCCGCGGGATCGCCATAAAGAGCACGCAATTGCTTTCCGAGATGCTGCCGAACGGCGGCGCTGAGCGCAGCCGCCGAATTGGGCGCATCACGACGGGTCAACTCGGACTGATTTTTCGAATTCTCAGGCATGCGGGAATATCTGGGGCGTGCCTGTTCCATTTAAATATCCAGGCGACATTTCGCCTATGAGATTTTTTCATGGTCCCGCCTCTGGATTTTGCCCGCTGAATGCCTAACCGACGAAGCTGAGCCATATGCTTGGCCGCCCCGCCCAAGCGGGAGCCGCACCTCGTCGACCTCTACCGGCCTCGCGTCGAAGCCTTCCGCAGCCTCTACCGGGCACTGAGGCCGGAATTCGAGCGAAATGCGGCCGGCCTGGCCTGAGGATAGCTGCCGCCGCAGAAGGAATCCTCTTGGCTTTGCAGCCGACCCATGCTGCTTACGGGCAAGGACCGCCGTGAAAGGCGGCCATGAGCGCATCGGGAGCCTTTTCCATGATTCTGGTGACGGGCGAAGCCCTGATCGATCTCTTCATCGGCACCCCTGCCCCGGCCGGGTTTCCCGCCGAGGGCGTCGCCGGCGGCTCGCCCTTCAACGTCGCACGAGCCATCGCCCGCCTCGGCCGCCCGGCAGCCTTCCTCTCCACCCTGTCGGAGGATGTCTTCGGCTCGTTCCTTGCCGACAGGCTCGCGGAGACCGGCGTGAGCCTCGCCTATCTGCAGCGCTGTCCGAACCCCACGACCCTCAGCGTGGTGGCGACCGACGCCTCGGGGCAGCCGCGATATTCATTCTACGCTCCCGACAGCGCCGACCGGGCCTTGACGCCCGAGGCCCTGCCCGATCACCTCCCCGCGGACGTGAACGCCATCGCAGCCGGCTCCTACGCGCTCGGTGTCGAGCCGATCGCCGCCGCCATCGAGGCCCTGCTCCAACGTGAGGCCGGATCGCGCGTGATCTCCCTCGATCCGAACGTGCGGCCGCGGGTCGTGGGCGACCTCGCCGCCTACCGGGAGCGGTTCGAACGCCTGCTCGCCCATGCCGACATCGTGAAGGCGAGCGACGAGGACATCGATCTGCTCCTCTCCACGGATGATCTGGCCTCGGCCGCCAAGAACTGGCTCCGGCGCGGTCCCAGGCTCGTCGTCGTCACCCGCGGCGGCAGGGGCTGCCTTGCCGCCTTCGGCGGGAGCGTCATCGAGCGCCCTGCCCCTGCCATCGAGGTGGTCGACACGGTCGGCGCGGGCGACACCTTCCATGCGGGGCTTCTCGCCTGGCTCGACGCCGAGGGCCTGCTCACGCCACAGGGCGTGGCCGGGCTCGATGAGGCGCAGGTCGCCGCCGCCTTGGACTTCGCGGCCGCGGCCGCGGCCCTTGTCTGCACCCGGCGAGGCGCCAACCCGCCCTCGTGGGACGAGGTGGAACGGTTCATGGCCAGCCGAGCCTGATCGAGATGGAGCGCAGCATGACAACGAACCAGCCCGTACTTCCTCCCTCCGGCGCCCCCTGGCAGTCCAACCGCTTTCACCGGCAGTGGCTGTTCGAGCAGGCCGACCGCCTGTTCGACTTCTTCCAGAACCGCGTCATCAATCCGGCAGGAGGCTTCCTCAATCTGGACGACGCCGGCCATCCGGCCGACGGCGCCAATCCCGTCCGGCAGATCCACAACACCACGCGCATGGTGCACTGCTTCGCCATCGGCACCCTGCTCGGCCGCCCAGGCTGCGACGCCATTGTGGATCATGGCATGGCCTATCTCTGGAACGCCCACCGGGATGCGCAGAACGGCGGCTATGTCTGGTCGCTCGACGACAACGGACCGAAGGACGACACCAAGCAGGCCTACGGCCATGCCTTCGTTCTGCTGGCTGCCTCCAGCGCGAAGGTGGTCGGGCACCCGCTGGCCGACCGGCTGCTCGAGGACGTGACGCAGATCCTGGAAGAGCGTTTCTGGGAGGAGCAGCACGGGGCCGTGACCGAGGAGTTCACGCGGGACTGGCAGCCCTTAAGCCAATACCGCGGCCAGAACTCCAACATGCACCTGACCGAAGCCCTCATGGCCGCCTTCGAGGCCACCGGCGAGAGGTCCTATCTCGACAAGGCTGAGCGGATCGCAAGCCTCATCATCGGCCGCCATGCCGCCTCCCTCGGATACAGGGTCGCCGAGCACTTCCACGCCGACTGGAGCCTCGACCGGGACTACCGGGGCTCGGACATCTTCCGCCCCTCCGGCACCACCCCCGGCCACTGGCTCGAATGGACGCGCCTGATCCTGCAGCTCTGGTCGCTGGGCGGAGAGCGTCATGCCTGGATGCCCGATGCCGGCCGGGAGCTGTTCCGGCAAGCCATCGACCTGGGATGGGACAAGGAAAGGGGCGGCCTCTTCTATGCCCTCGACTGGGAGAACAGGCCGAGGCTTTCGCACAAGCTGTGGTGGCCCTGCGCCGAAGGCATCGGCGCGGCCGCCTTCCTGAACCAGCACAGCCCCAGCGCCTTTCACGAGCAATGGTACCGCACCCTCTGGGGCTTCGCCGACCGCTACCTGATCGATCACGAGCACGGCGGTTGGAGGCCCGAACTGACGGAGGATCTGAAGCCGGGCACCAGCCTGTTCACGGGCAAGCCCGACCTCTACCACGCGCTCCAGGCCTGCCTGATCCCCCTGTTCCCGGCGACCGGCAGCCTCACGAAGGTGATCCCGGAGGCTGCGGCTCAGCCCTGAGCGAGGTGGCGCTCCAGCGCCTCCCGCGTGGGCATGCCGGCCTGCGCCCCGGGCGTGAGGCAGGACAGGGCGGCGGCGGCACAGGCCCTTTCCATGGCCGGACCGATCTCCGCTCCCTCCGCGAGGCCGTTCGCCAGCACGCCGACGAAGGTATCGCCTGCGCCGGTGGTATCCACGGGGGTGATGACAGGAGCCGCCGCATGAATCCGAGAGCCGTCGCGGGCGATGGCGTAGGCGCCGCGGGCGCCTGCCGTCACGATGCAGGTCAGGCCGTAAGATCGGGCGAGGCCGGCAGCGGCCTGGAGGAAGTCATCCCCAGACGTGTCGCCCGCGATGTCGGCGGTGGCGAGGGCTTCGTGCTCGTTGACGACGAGAACATCGGTCGCGCTCAGCAGTTCGGCCATGGCCGCGCGCTCCCTGACGGGCGGGACGGGCGCGAAGTTCCAGACGACCCGTACGTCCATATGCCGGGCCCTCGAAGCGACATCGAGGGTGTCGGCCAGAGGCGTTTCCATCTGAAGCACCAGCACCTTCGCTTGGGACAACAGGCTGTCGGGCAGATCGCCTGAGCGCAACGCCGTGTTTGCGCCGCTCGCCACCGTGATCGCGTTCTCGCCACTCTCGTCGACGGTGATGAAGGCGCATCCCGTCGGCTCGTCCACAATCCGGACGGCGCGTACATCGACCCCATTGTCTTCGAGATTCTTAAGGCACGCTGATCCGAATGGGTCTCGGCCCACGGCTCCCGCCATTGCAACACGCACCGGGCCGCCGCGGCTGACGCGGGCCGCCGCCACGGCCTGGTTGGCTCCCTTGCCGCCGAAGAAGCTGTCGGCCCGCCGGGACAGGACGGTTTCGCCCGGCCGGGCGATCCGCGGCACCCTTGCGGCCAGATCCATGTTGATGGAGCCGAAGACGACGATCATGGCACCTGCCTTTGCTCAGGGCAGCTTCAATATCATTCCGGAAGAGGGATTGGCGAGAGACTGGCTCTCCGGCGTCCCCGAGATGCGCCTTCGGAGCCATCCACAGCTATTTCTCCCCAGGGTCGCCACAGGGATAATGCCTCGGAACCAAGCGGGCTGCCTCAACATTTGACTCGCAGGTATGCGTCGCCGCGGTAAACTGTCATCAGAATCAAAGATAGTTTACCTCGTGCAGGTAACAGAACAGGCTTTGATGGGCAGGCAGGCTGATCCTTTCTTTCCGGATCGCGGAAATTCACCGCCCGCAGCGACTCGCTCTCGAATCCCCTCTTCACTCGCAAGTTTCTTCCCCGGACGCCTCTGCGCGGCGCCCGGTTGACTGGTTTGCGCAGTTTCAAAACCTGGAGTTGGTCATTGAGCAAGCATCATGAAAAGCAGAGACGCAAGACCCGCCGCTCCCTTGAAACAGCGCAGGTCTTCGACCTCACCGGATCCAAGTTCCAGGGGGAGCGCAGCCTTCCTCCCATCAAACCCCTCAACGCCACTCAGGACGATTACCTCGATGCACTGAAGAGCAGCTCGCAGGTCGTGGTGCTCGGGCCAGCCGGCACGGGCAAGACCTGGATCGCTGCGACCTACGCGGCGGACCTGTTCCGCCAGCGGCGGATCCGCAAGATCATTCTCACCCGTCCCAACGTGCCGAGCGGCCGCTCCCTCGGCTTCTTTCCCGGAACCCTTGAGGAGAAGTTCGGCCCCTGGGCCGCTCCCGTGATCGAGGCGATCAAGGAGCGCATCGGCACGGCCGCATTCGAGATAGCGGTGAAGAACGGCGACATCGAAATGGTGCCCTTCGAGGTGATGCGCGGGCGCTCATGGCGCGACGCCTTCATTCTCCTCGACGAGGCGCAGAACGCGACGCCGGCCGAAATGAAGACCTTCCTCACCCGCATCGGCGAGGAGTGCAAGGTCGTGATCAACGGGGATGTGAGCCAGTGCGACCTGCGCGAGACGTCCGGCCTGCGCACGGTCATTCACCTCATCAAGTCGCAGATGCTTCCCGTTCCGATCGTCGAGTTCACGCTCAACGACATCGTTCGATCGGGTGTCTGCGAGATGTGGGTTCGCGCCTTCGAAGAGGTCCATTGCTGAGGACCGGGATCGCCTCCGACGCATGAAGAGGCGAAACGCAAAGACCAAGGGCCCAAAAGTGAGATCACTTTTGGGCCTTTTGGTTGATCAGGCTCCCGGCGAGAGCTCAACCGGCACGGAAAGGCGAATTCGCCTTTCCGCCCTGGGGATCAGGCGAGTTCGATCGCGCCGACTTCGGGGCCCTTGCGGCCCTCGACGATGGCGACGCGGACGGCCTGCCCCTGACCGAGCTGGCCGAGGCCGGCCCGCTCCACCACGGAGATGTGCAGGAACAGATCCTTGCTCTCGCCTTCGACCGACACGAAGCCGTAGCCCTTGACCGGGTCGAACCACTTGACGGTGGCCGGAACCTCCGGAGGACCGCTCACGGGCCGTGCGGCACCCTGACGGGAGAACCCGCCGGATTGAGGCGGGCTGCTCGGACGTGCGGGACGCGGCCGGGAGCCGCGAGCCTCGGGCTCGGCCGTGCTGGTGTCCACGCTGACGATTTCCTGAACCTGCGGCCCCTTCTGGCCCGCACCGACCTTGATGACCAGGGTCGTGCCGGACTCGAGCGCGGTGTAGCCGGCCGCCTCGACCTGGCGGACGTGCAGGAAGGCCTCACCCGACCCATCGGTCATCTCGACGAAGCCAAAGCCCTTTTCAGGATTGAACCACTTGACCCGGGCCTCGGTTTCGGGACCGGAGGCCGCGTAAGTGGTCTGCTGCCGCATGGGCCGTTCAAAAGATGGTGGCGGAGCGAAATCGCCCCATTGATCTTCGGGATGACCGCCAAACTGACGTCGGCGATCACGGTGATCGTTTCCCCGGCCCATAAGGACTGCCTTCTAAAGTCTCAAGTTTCACATACGCCCTTGGCGTCGGCCCTCAACCGTTGAGAGCAAGAAGATTACTATTCATACCTGAACACTAATCGCAAGGTGCCAAAAGGCAGCCCGGTGCTGTTTGTGAAGCCCTGCGGGCGGATTCGCCCCTCTGAGCGCTGCCTTTAGGACAGGATGACTAGCCTGCTCCGCTTCCGGTCTTCCCCTATGGAAGTCCCGGGACACGGGCGAAGATTCTTTAAGGCAGGGGGCTTGGCCGGGACCCTCCTCTGCTCGTCACAACCTGAGACGGGACGCTTTCACCTGCCCCGGGAAGAGGAGGCCCGAAACGGGATCGTCCGGAAGCCCTCTGGGCGGCATCGCCCAGGCCTGCCGGGATGGAACATGGCAGGGCGGCGGGGAGCCGTGGCTTGACCGTAGCAGCAAGAACGGGCGGTCCCTTGCAGGAGATCCGGAACGATTGTGCTCCATAAGGGGAATTGCCATTCCACATCGCACATTGTGCGGGTCAAAGCCGTAGAATGCGCTCCGAGGTCAAATTTGCCTCCCGATGCCACAAAAATCGGCACCCAAGCTTCAGTTTGTCTTAACCCAGGCTAGTGAGCGGACCCCACCATCTCGGCTATAGTCATGAGAAATGATTCGATAACGACGCCCCAAAGGCGCATGCTGAGGTGCTATCCGGCCGGGAGGGGCTATGCTTGAAGGTCGAAGGAAGCGAGTTCTGATCGTCGAGGACGAAGCCATGATCTCGATGCTGATCGAAGACATGGTCCTCGATTTCGGCTGTGAGATCGTAGGCCCGGCGGCACGGCTGGATCATGCCCTGACGCTTGCCCTTCAGGGAGACATCGACATCGGCCTTCTCGACATCAATGTCGACGGCTCCGTTGTGTTCCCGGTGGCAGACGTCCTGCGCTTCCGCGGCATTCCTTTCATCTTCTCGACCGGCTACGACTTCCGCTCGCTTCCCGAGCGGTTCCGCGACTGCCCGGCTCTCTCGAAGCCGTTTTCCTACGACACCTTCGCCGAAACGCTGCGCAGCGCCTTCGCGGGCAATTCCGGACTGCGTGCTCTTGCATGAACCTCGAGCGGATCACCTGAGCGCCGCGATGGCGCTCAGCGACGCTCCACCAGCAACTCCGGATCCTGCCTCGGCCTCAAGGTGACCCTCATGAGGGGAGCCGGCATGCTGCCCGCCTGCGAATGCAGGCGAACACTCTGCAGCAGGACGGCCAGGATGGCGACGGCCTCCATCGTCGCGAATGCGCTCCCGATGCAGACGCGCGGTCCCGCACCGAAAGGCATGTAGGCGTAGCGGTGACGGCCTTTCACCTGCTCCGTCGAAAAGCGGCCGGGATCGAACCGCTCCGGATCCTCCCAAAGGGCCGCGTGGTGGTGAACCGCATGGATCGGGACGACGATCACGGCTCCGGCCGGTACGGTGAACCCCTGCAGAGGGAATGATCGGACGGCGGTGCGCGTGATGATGGGCGCCGGCGGGTAGAGCCGCATCGCCTCCGAGAAGACCTGCCGCGTATAGGCGAGCTTGGCGATGTGCTCCGGGCGCACGGGCCCTCCGCCCGTGACCTCCTTGATTTCCGCCACGACCTTTTCCTCGTGCTGCGAATGCCGAGCGAGCAGAAGAAGGGTCCAGGCGAGGCCAAGCGCCGTGGTCTCGTGTCCGGCGGTCATGAAGGTCAGGAGATTGTCCGCAATCTCCCCATCGGTCATCGTGCGACCCGTTTCGGGATCGGAGGCCGCCAGCAGGAGGCTTACGAGATCCTCGCGTTCGTCGTGGCTCGCCCGGCGCTCGGCGATCATGCGGGTGATCTCGGATCGCAGGTAGAGGGCGGCGGATCTCGCGCGGCTTCGACCCGGATAGGGCAGCCACTCCGGTGCGCTGAGGAGGCTCAGGGCGAAGATCCACCCGGTCGGCTTGAGATAATCCGTGATCCCCTTCTCCACCTGAGCCACGTCGATCCCCCCAGGGCCCGACATCATGGTGTCCACGATGATGTCGAAGGTGGTGCGCATCATCTCGTGACCGATCCGAACCGCAGCGCCCGGTTCCGCAGACAGCCAGCGGTCGCGGGTCCGCTCGGCCGCCGCGATCATCGCCGGCAGCAGGCCCACCAGTTTCTCATGCCGGAAGGCGGGCGCCACCGACTGACGCTGCCAGCGCCAGTGTGCGCCGTCAGCGGTCAGCAACCCTTGACCGAGGGCGGGGCCAAGAGCCCGGCGCACGTCCTCGCCCTTCGAGAGGGCATCGGCGTTGCGAACCAGGGCCTCGTGGATCAGAGCCGGATCCGACAGCAGGATGCGCTCACGGCCGGCAACACGCGAATAGACGAGAGGCTCACGATATATTTCCGGCGGCAAAGCCCGCAGGGGATCGCGCACCAGCGCAGGAATCACCTTGATCGGCGAGCGCCGGCTGACGGTGACGCCGGGGCTCTGCTCCGAGATGCGGGGAAGGGCATCGATGCTCATGGGGATCATACTCGACCAGGGTCATGGACGGCGCAATGCCGGCGGGAGGCAACTCGGAAGGAGAAACATCGCCGGGATCGGCACAGCGCCAGGATGAAGAACGCACAACCGGCATTTTCGATCTGGAGAACGCTGCTTCGCGACCCATTTGATGGTTGGTGCGCCGCCCCCGATCCTATATGCACGACACCCTCGAATGCCTCGGAGCTTCATGTGACGACGAGTACCAGACGGCCGGAAGGCCCTTTCCGGATCGGGCGATCGGAAACCGGTCTCGGCCTCTTCGCGACCGATGTGATCGAAAAGGGAACCTTCATCATCGAATATGTCGGGCCTCGGATCACCAGCGAGGAGGTTCAGCGCCGCAGGAACACGCGTTACCTGTTCGAGATCAACAGCCGCTGGACCATCGACGGCTCACCGCGCTGGAACACGGCGCGATACATCAACCATTCATGCCGGCCCAACGCTCAGGCGACCGTGTCACGAGGCCGCATCCGCATCAGGGCGATCAAGCGCATCAAGCCCGGCGATGAGATCACCTACAATTACGGCAAGAACTATTTTGAGACCTTCATCAAGCCGGTTGGCTGCAAATGCCGTTCCTGCGAGCGAAAGCGGGCGAAGCAGGCAGGCCTTGGAGGCTGAGGATGATCAGCCTCATCCGAGCAGGTTGCGCAAGGTCCTGATGAACACGCGGGCGCCGATGGCGATCAGATCGTCGGGGAAATCGTAGTCCGGATTGTGAAGGCTCGGATGGTTCTCGCCGGCGCCAAGGAAGAACATGGCGGCCGGAGCCCTGTGGCCGAAACGTCCGAAATCCTCCGATGCCCTGATCGGAAGCTGGCCCCGATCGTAGGGCACACCTTCTTCCTCGAGCGCCCGGCGGAGATGGGCCACGGCCTCGGGCGCGTTCTCGCAATGCTGAAAGATGTCGTCGTAGGAGATCTCGACGCCGAGGCCCTTCTGCCGCGCGGCACTCAAGACAAGCTGCTCGGCACTGGCGCAGAGGTCCTCCATGCCGGCGTCCGTGAGCGTTCTCAGCGTCGCCCAGATTTCCGCATGTCCGGGTGCCACGCCGAAGGCCGCCTCGCCGATCTTGGCATGGGTAACCGTGACCATGGAGAAGCCCTCTTCCAGTGGGCCGCCCTTCCCGAGACCGGTGAGCGCAGGCATCAGCTGCGCGACGACATCGACCGGGGAGATCCCGAATTCGGGCATCGAGGCATGGGCGGTCTTGCCGGTCAGCACGATGCGCATCCCGCGCGAGGCGCAGTTCACCGGCCCTTCCGCGAGCGCAACCTTGCCGAAGGGCATGCCAGGGAGGTTGTGGAGGGCGAAGGCGAAATCCGGCGCGATTTCCCGGAAACGCGGGTCGGCGATCACGGCGGCGGCTCCCGACCCGTCCTCCTCCGCGGGTTGGAACATCAGGACGACCCGGCCGCGCTGCGGGCGCTGGCGACCGAGCGTCCGCGCAAGGGCGGCCAGGACGGCCATATGCCCGTCATGGCCGCACAGGTGGCCCCTGCCGGGAGTCGTGGAGCGATGGGGTATCGCTGAGATCTCCTCGATGGGCAGGCCATCGAGCTCCGCCCGGAACATCACCGTCGGTCCCGGCTCCCGCCCCTCATAGACGGCAGCCACTCCATGACCGCCCAGCCCGGTGACGACCCGGTCCGGCTGCGTCGGGGCCAGGAATGCCTGGACCTCGCGCGCAGTCGCCGCCTCCTCCCGGGAGAGTTCGGGAATGCGATGAAGGCTGCGCCTGAAGGCCACAAGATCGACCATGTCCTGGTTGGTCAGTGCCATGAACTCCCTCCACGCCGGAGGCCCGCCGCGACACCGCGGCTGCCCCCGCTCCATTCTGCACATGCCGTTATGGTGATAGCCTCTGGGCGGATCAATCTATCACAAAGGGGAAGCTTGGCCGGTCATGGCCGTGTCCCGTCCCTTCGGCACGGCTGCGCTCGGCGCCGTGTGAGAAACCGGATCCTCTTTTCCGTACGATGCGCTAGGGTCCCCCGCCATCCGGCAATCGCGAGGATTTCCGCTCCCATGAACCTGTTCGTGTTCGGCCTGGGCTACACGGCCCTTCAGTTCATCGCCCACCACCGCACGCAATGCGAGAGCATCGCCGGCACGGTCCGCTCCGTCGAGAAGGCAGGCATTCTGGAGAAATCAGGCGTGAGGGCATTCCGTTTCGACGGAGCCGCCTACGATCCCCGGATCCTCGACTGCCTGTCGCAGGCCGACGCGCTGCTGATCTCCGTGCCGCCCTCCGGCGGGACCGATCCCGTTCTGACGCATTTCTCCGATGCCATTGCCTCCGCACCGAAGCTGCGCTGGGTCGGCTACCTGTCGACGGTCGGCGTGTATGGCAATGCCGATGGGGCCTGGGTCGACGAGACTACGCCCCCCAATCCCGCAACGGCCCGCGCGCGCAGCCGCATTGCGGCCGAGCAGGAGTGGCTTGCACTGGGAGATAAGGCAGCATTCGCCGTCCAGATCTTCCGGTTGGCCGGAATCTACGGCCCGGGCCGGAACGCCCTCCTTAAGGTGGCCGACGGCACCGCCAAGCGCGTCGTCAAGCCCGGACAGGTCTTCAACCGCATCCATACGGAGGACATCGCCCAGGTTCTCTGGGCTTCCATCGAGCGGCCGAGCCGCAATGCGATCTACAATGTGGCGGACGACGAGCCGGGGCCGCCTCAGGACGTCATCGCCTATGCAGCCGAACTGCTGGGCTGCGAGCCGCCGCCCGAAATTTCCTTCGAGGAGGCCGAGCAGACTCCCATGGCGCGCTCCTTCTATGAGGACAACAAACGCGTCCGCAATACGCGGATCAAGACCGACCTTGGGGTCACCCTGCGGTATCCGACTTTCCGCCACGGTCTTCGCGCACTCCATCGGACTGGCGAGGGCATGGAAGCCGGAACCAACTGGCCTGAAGGGAGCATGGGCCCCTGAGAGCGCCCTCCCCGATCCGCTCTGAGAATTTTCAAACCTTGCGCAGGCCTCGGCAGCCCGAGCCGGACACGCTCCCGCATGGCCGACGGCATCTTGGCTGTTGAAACAGCAGCAGCGACCAACGAACCATCGCTGGACCAGTTGCAAATTGGTTCGGGTTCGGGTTAGCGTTGTTTCGCCTGAAGCCCAGATCGCGAAACAAGCCTTCGCCGTTTGCGGACCTTAGGTAAGATTGGTTCGCACGGAGCTGGATTTCATGTCCAACCCGGATCCTCCGACGGACAGCTCCAACTTCGCCCTCGGGCAGTTGCGGGCTCTCCTGGACCAGAGCTCCTCGGAAGGGGAGCAGCGTCTCCCGCCCGAGCGGGAGCTCGCCGCTCGGATCGGCATCGGCCGGCGTGCTCTGCGGCGGGCGCTCGAGGTCCTCGAGGCCGAGGGGCGGATCTGGCGTCACCAGGGCAAGGGCACGTTCCTCGGGCCGCGCCCGGCGCAGACGCCGACGAACCTCGAGGAGCTGGCCAAGAGGACACACCCCCTCGAGGTCATGGATGTCCGCCTGGAAATCGAGCCGGCCCTGGCGCGTCTGGCCGCCATGCGGGCGACGAACGGCGACATCGAACGCCTCCTGCATCTCGCCGAGAAGACCGCCTCCAGCTCCGACGCGGACGGGCGCGAACTCTGGGACAGCGCCCTGCACCGGACCATCGCCGAAGCGGCCGGGAACTCCCTTCTGCTCGCCATCTTCGACATGATCGACCGCATCCGCCAGGACGCAACCTGGCGGCTCCTGCGCGAGCGGGCGCGCTCGGGGGAGCGCCAGCAGATCTATGTCGAACAGCATCGCCGGGTGATCGCAGCCATTGCCCAGCGGGAAGCCCATGCGGCCGAGCAGGCGATGCGCGAGCATCTCGAATTCGTGCGGGAGGGCCTGCTGAAGGTCATGACCCGCCCCCTCCCCGATCATGTCGACGGGCACCTCCCGGAAGCCCTCGTGACGCATAGCAAGGATAGAATTCGCCATGGGACGTGAAGCGGCGAGACAGCTGGCTCCTCAGTCGAATCCCACTCGGGAGACCGCACCATCGGCCCCGCCGCTGCTCGACGTGCAGGGGCTGTCCGTGCGCTTCGACGGCGCTCCCAAGGGCGTGAATGTGGTCGATGACGTCTCCTTCTCCGTCAGCAAGGGCAAGACCCTCTGCATCGTAGGCGAGTCCGGCTGCGGCAAGAGCGTGACGTCGCTGGCCCTGATGGGCCTCCTGCCGACCCCGCCGGCGAGGATCGTTGCGGGCGCCGCCGTCTTCGACGGACAGGACCTGCTGACGCTCTCGGAGCGCGAGCGGTCGGACCTGCGCGGCGACCGGATCGCCATGATCTTCCAGGAGCCGATGACCTCGCTCAACCCCGCCTTCACCATCGGCGACCAGATCGCGGAAGGCATCGTGCGCCATCGCAAGGTCTCGAAGGCCGAGGCCATGGAGCGGGCCCTCGACATGCTCAGGAAGGTGCGCATCCCCGCGCCGGAGAAGCGCCTGCGCGCCTATCCGCACGAGATGTCCGGCGGCATGCGTCAGCGCGTGATGATCGCCATGGCGCTTGCCAACGACCCGCAGCTCCTGATCGCCGACGAGCCGACCACCGCCCTCGACGTGACCATCCAGGCCCAGATCCTCACCCTGATCAGGCGCCTTCAGGAGGAAACCGGCACGGCCATGATCCTCATCACCCACGACCTCGGCGTCGTGGCCGAGGTCGCCGACGAAGTCGCGGTGATGTACGCGGGCCGGGTCGTGGAGAGCGGTCCCGTCGAGGCGATCTTCGATGATCCCCAGCACCCTTACACCATCGGCCTCATGGGATCCGTGCCGTCCCTCGGCCGCCGCCAGGGCCGCCTCGCCACGATCCGCGGCACCGTCCCGCCGGCCGAGCTCATGCCGAAGGGCTGCCGCTTCACCCCCCGCTGCCCGTTCTCCGACGGCCATTGCGCCAACGATCCGCCCCCTCTCGCCGAGATCAGGCCCGGCCACCGGGCGCGCTGCTGGTACGCCCCCCTCGAACTTCACCGTGGAGCAGCCTCATGAGCATGATGCCTTCCAGCGACATCATCCTCGAAGGCGTCGGCCTCAAGAAGCACTTTGGCAGCGGCGGTCTTCTCTCGAAGCCGACGGTGGTGCGGGCGGTCGACGGCGTATCCTTCGGCATCCGGCGCGGCGAGACCTTCGCAGTCGTCGGGGAATCCGGATGCGGCAAGTCCACGCTCGGGCGCCTTCTCCTGCGCCTGATCGAGCCCACGGACGGCGACGTGCGCTACGAGGGGCGCTCGATCCTGAAGCTCAGCAAGGGCGAGATGCGGCGCCTGCGCCGGGACCTGCAGATCATCTTCCAGGACCCCTATGCCTCGCTCAACCCGCGCATGAACGTGGGCGACATCATCGCCGAGCCGATCTGGCTGCATAACCTCGCGGCCGGTTCCGAGAAACGCGAGCGCGTCGCTGATCTCATGCGTACGGTCGGCCTGCTGCCGACCCATTCGGACCGCTATCCGCACGAGTTCTCCGGCGGCCAGCGCCAGCGCATCGGCATCGCCCGAGCCCTCGCGGGCGATCCGAAGCTGATTGTGGGCGACGAGCCGGTCTCGGCTCTCGACGTGTCGATCCAGGCGCAGATCATCAATCTGCTCGAGGATCTGAAGGACCGCTTCGGCCTCACCCTCGTCATCGTGGCGCACGATCTGGCCGTGATCCGCCACATGAGCGACCGCATCGCCGTGATGTATCTCGGCGAGATCGTGGAGCTGTCCGACACGGACGCGCTCTTCGACAACCCGCTTCACCCGTACACGCAGGCGCTTCTCGCCGCGATTCCGATCCCGAGTCCGGCAAGCCGGCAGCCGAAGGTCCTGCTGCAGGGCGATGTGCCGAGCCCTGCAGCTCCGCCACCGGGCTGCCGCTTCCATACGCGCTGTCCCCATGCGCGTCCGGTCTGCAAGGAGCAGCATCCGGCGCTTGAGACGACGCCCGACGGCCGGCAGGTGGCATGCCATTTCTGGCGCGACATCCAGGGGGCGGGCGCCGGCTCGATCAGCGCCCCGCCTCCAAGCGCAGCGCTCAGCCAGCGCCTGGCGCTCTACCGAACTTGGCGTGAACGGCAGGATAAGACCGTCGCGACGAGCCCCTGAACTGAAAGAACCCATCCAGAGGACTTTTGGAGGACAACAGAATGAAGAAGAGACTGCTCCTGGTCATGGCTGCCGGGCTCCTTGCGAGCACCGCTGCCTCCGCGCAGACCCTGCGCATCGGCCTGAACGAGGATCCGGATGTGCTCGATCCGCACCGCGCCCGCACCTTCGTCGGCCGCATCGTGTTCACGTCGTTGTGCAACAAGCTCGTCGACATCACGCCGGACCTGAAGTTCACGCCGGAGCTCGCCACCGAGTGGCAATGGGGCGACGACGGCAAGTCGCTGACGTTCAAGCTGCGCCCGGGCGTGAAGTTCCACGACGGCGAGCCCTTGAACGCCGCTGCCGTGAAGGCCAACATCGACCGCGCCCGCACCCTGCCCGACTCCCTGCGCAAGAGCGAGCTGACATCGGTCGACAACGTGGAGGCCGTGGACGACCTCACCGTGAAGGTCAACCTGTCCCGCCCGGACGCGACCCTGCTCTCCCAGCTCTCCGACCGCGCCGGCATGATCATGTCTCCGAAGGCACTGGCTTCCGCGGATTTCGGCCAGAAGCCGGTCTGCTCGGGCCCCTACAAGTTCGTCGAGCGCGTGCAGAACGACCGGATCGTGCTCGAGCGCTTCGCCGATCACTGGGACGCCAAGAGCTTCAACTTCGAGCGCATCGTGTTCCAGCCCATCCCGGACACGACTGTGCGTCTTGCCAATCTGCGCTCCGGCAACCTCGACCTTCTCGAGCGCCTTGCGCCGAGCGACGTTCCGGCCGTCAAGGGCGATTCCAGCCTCGTCTTCGCTCCGGTCTCCGGCATCGGCTATCAGGGCCTGACGATCAACACCAACAACGGCGAGCGTGCCAAGTCCAAGCTCGGCCAGGACAAGCGTGTTCGGCAGGCCCTCGAACTCTCCATCGACCGCAACGTGATCAACGAGGTTGTCGGTGCGGGCATCTATCCGCCGGCTGGCCAGCCCTTCCCTGAGGCGAGCCCATACAACAACCCGAAGTTCAAGGCCAACCAGCGTGACGTTGCGAAGGCAAAGCAGCTTCTCAAGGAAGCTGGCGTCGACCGCGTGAAGTTCGAGCTCACCTTCGGCACCGGAACGACGGCACAGCAGATCGCCGAAATCATCCAGGCCATGGCGGCCGAGGCCGGCTTCGAGATCACTCTGCGCCCGACCGAGTTCGCGGCCATGCAGAAGGAGGCCCAGGCCGGCAACTTCGACGTCAACGTGATCGGCTGGTCCGGCCGCGTCGACCCGGACGGCAACATCCATCCGTTCGTGACCTGCAAGGGCGCCCTCAACGACGGCAAGTACTGCAACGAGCAGATCGACAAGCTCCTGAACGAGGCCCGCACCGTCAATGACGAGGCCAAGCGCAAGCAGCTCTACGATCAGGCTCAGGAGATCCTCAAGCAGGATCTGCCGATCATCTACACCTACTATCAGCCCTGGCCTTTCGTCCACACGAAGAAGGTCCAGAACTTCAAGCCCTATCCGGACGGCATGATCCGACTGAAGGGCGTGAAGTTCGCCTCCTGACCGCCGACCACCGCGTGCCCGGCCCGCGCCGGGCACGCTCCTTCCCTTTCTGAAGCGGGATCCACGAGCCGATGCTGCGCTATATCGGACGACGAATACTGATAGCCATCCCGACGCTGATCATCGTGTCGATCATGGTCTTCGCCTTGCAGAAGCTCCTGCCCGGAGATCCCGTCCTGACCATGGCAGGCGAGGAACGCGACCCGCAGGTGCTCGCGTACCTGCGCGAAAAGTACCGGCTGGACGATCCCATTCCCGTTCAGTACTTCGCCTGGATCGGCTCGGCGCTCACCGGCAATCTCGGCATCTCCCTGCGCACCGACATCCCGGTGCTCGAGCTCATCCTCAGCAAGCTTCCCGTCACCATCGAGCTTGCCATCATGGCCATGATCGTGGCCCTCGCCATCGGCATTCCGGCAGGCATCATCTCGGCCGTCAGGAAGGGAACGGCGGTCGACTACACCGCCAACGTGATCGCGCTGTCGGGCCTGTCCATCCCGAACTTCTGGCTCGGCATCATGCTCATCATGCTGATTTCCGTGCGCTGGAAGCTTCTGCCGGCCTCCGGCTACGTGCCGCCGACCGAGGATCTGTGGCTCAACATCAAGACCATGCTCATGCCGGCCTTCGTGCTCGGAACGGGCTTGGCAGCAAGTCTCATGCGCCACACCCGCAGCGCCATGCTGGGCGTCATGCGCTCCGACTACATCCGGACGGCTCGCGCCAAGGGTCTCCTCTCCCGAAAAGTCATCCTGAAGCACGCCCTGCGCAACGCGCTCGTGCCCATCGTGACGCTCTCGACCCTGCTCTTCGGCGAGCTGCTGGCGGGCGCCGTGCTGACCGAGCAGATCTTCACCATTCCGGGCTTCGGCAAGCTCATCGTCGATGCGGTGTTCAACCGCGACTATGCCGTCGTTCAGGGCGTGGTGCTCTGCACCGCCGTCGGCTTCATCTTCATGAACCTTCTGGCCGACGTTCTCTACGTTCTCGTCAATCCCCGCCTGAGGCACGCCGCATGACCGCCACCGCAGCCATTGCCGATGAAGTCGCGCTGCCCAAGAAGCGCAGCCGCGTTCTTGCGAAGTTCCTGAAGAACAAGAGCGCCGTCGTCGGCGGGATCATCGTCCTGTTCTTCATTCTGGCCGCCATCATCGGGCCCTATTTCGCACCCTTCGATCCGATCAAGCCGAGCTTCACGAGCATCCGCAAGCCGCCCTCCGAGCTGTTCTGGTTCGGCACCGACGAGCTCGGGCGCGACCTCCTGTCCCGAATGCTCTGGGGCGCCCGCGCCTCGATCATGGCGGGCGTGATCTCGGTCTTCATCGCCATCGTCCTGGGCGTTCCCTTCGGTCTCGTCGCCGGTTACTTCGGCGGCTGGATCGATGCCGCGATCTCCCGCGCCACGGATGCGATGCTGGCGATTCCCTTCCTCATCCTGGCCATCGCACTGGCAGCCTTCCTCGGCCCCAGCCTCAGCAACGCCATGATCGCCATCGGCTTGTCCGCCATGCCGATCTTCATCCGCCTCACCCGCGGCCAGGTGCTGACCGTGAAGGCGGAGGATTACGTGGAGGGGGCGCGGGCCATCGGCCTTCCCGATTTCTGGATCATGCTGCGCTACGTTCTTCCGAACGTGCTGCCGCCGATCCTGGTTCAGGGCACGCTCACCATCGCCACCGCCATCATCGCGGAGGCAAGCCTCTCCTTCCTCGGACTCGGCCAGCAGCCGCCGAACCCCTCCTGGGGCTCGATGCTGAACACGGCCAAGAACTTCATGGATCAGGCGCCCTGGATGTCGATCTTTCCGGGTTCGGCCATCTTCCTGATCGTGCTCGGCTTCAACCTACTCGGCGACGGCCTGCGCGATGCGCTCGATCCCCGCGAACAGTAAAAACACACAAACCTCGGATACACACATGTTCACGACACGGCCCGAGATCCTCGGCACCTTCGGCATCGTCACCTCGACCCATTGGCTGGCATCGGCGGCCGGCATGGCAATGCTGGAAAAAGGCGGCAACGCCTTCGATGCATGCGTGGCCTCCGCCTTCGTGCTCCAGGTCGTGGAGCCGCACCTGGTCGGACCCTCCGGCGAGGTTCCGGCCGTGTTCTATTCGGCGAAGACCCGGAAGGTCGAGGTGCTCTGCGGCCAAGGCACGGCGCCGAAGGGGGCGACCATCGAACACTACAAGCGCGAGGGCCTCAAGCTTATCCCCGGCAACGGCATGCTCGCCACCGTCGTGCCCGGCGCCTTCGATGCCTGGATGCTCCTGCTTCGCGACCATGGCCTTCTCTCCCTGAGGGACGTGCTGGAGCCCGCCATCTACTATGCCGAGCAGGGCCATCCGCTCCTGCCGCGCGTCTCGGACACCATCAAAGGCCTGAAGGAGTTTTTCGAGACCGAGTGGCCGACCTCGGCCGCCGTGTACCTGCCGGGAGGCGAGGTGCCGAAGCCCCGCCAGCTCTTCCGCAACCCGCAGCTGGCGGACACCTGGAAACGCATCCTCCGTGAGGCGGAAGCGAAGGGCAGCGACCGCGAGGCGCAGATCGAGGCCGCGCGCAGCGCCTTCTACAAGGGCTTCGTGGCCGAGGCCATCGATGCCTTCGTGCGCAGGTCCGAGGTCATGGACCAGAGCGGCGCGCGCCATCGCGGAGTGCTCACGGCAGACGACATGGCGAACTGGCAGGCCTCCTACGACGCGCCGCAGACCTACGAATACCACAACTTCCGTGTCAACAAGATCAGGCCATGGGGACAGGGGCCCGTCTTCCTGCAGACGCTGGCGCTGCTCAAGGGCTTCGACCTCGCCGCCATGGGACCGACCAGCGCGGAGTTCGTCCACACGGTGGTCGAGGCGATGAAGCTCGCCTTCGCCGACCGCGAGGCCTATTACGGTGACCCGGACTTCATCAACGTGCCGATCCAGACGCTGCTGTCCGACGCCTATAACGATGAGCGCCGCAGGCTCATCGCCGACAAGGCCTCCCTGGAGCTGCGGCCCGGCCGCGTCGAGGGCTACGAGGCTCAGGTCGATCGCACCCTGAAGGCCCTGCGGGACCTCTCCACCACCGACCGCAAGGTCTCCGGCGGCGAACCGACGCTTCAGTCGATGCGCTCGGCACGACGCGGCGACACGGTCCATATCGACGTGGTGGACCGCTTCGGCAACATGATCGCCGCCATGCCCTCGGGCGGCTGGCTGCAATCCTCGCCCGTGATTCCCGAGCTCGGCTTCATGCTCAATTCCCGCGCACAGATGTTCTGGCTCGAGGAAGGGCTGCCGGCGAGCCTCGCGCCGGGCAAGCGCCCACGCACGACCCTCACCCCGACCCTCGCGGAGAAGGATGGCGAGCCCTACATGGTCTTCGGCTCACCCGGCGGCGATCAGCAGGAGCAGTGGCAGATGCTCCTCTTCCTGCGCCACGCCCATCACGGGCTGAATCTGCAGGAAGCCATCGACCTGCCCATGTCGCACACTGCGCATTTCCCCTCCTCCTTCTACCCGCGCGAGCAGAAGCCGGGCCACCTCATGGCCGAGGAGACCTATGGTGCCGAGGTTCTCGACGACTTGCGCGCGCGGGGCCATGAAGTCGAGGTCGCTCCGGCTTGGTCGGTCGGCCGCCTCGTGGCGGCGAGCCGCGACAAGGACGGCCTGCTGCACGGCGCCGCCACGCCGCGCCTCATGCAGGCCTATGCGGTCGGTCGCTGAGAAGGAGGTTCCATCATGACCTGGTCGATCATCGCCAAGGATCCCAAAACCGGCGCCTTCGGGGTTGCCGTCACCACCAAGTTCTTCGCCGTGGGGGCGCTCTGCCCGCACGGTGCTGCCCGCATCGGCGCGCTGGCCACGCAGGCACTCGTGAACCCGCTCTATGCGACGGACGGGATGAGGTTCCTGGCCGAGGGGCGCAGCGCCGAGGAGATCGTGTCTGTGCTCACCGCCCTGGACCCCGGCCGCGAGTCCCGTCAGCTGCATGTGATCGACCGCGACGGCCGCACGGCGGCCCATACCGGTCGCGAGTGCATCGACTGGTGCGGACACCTGACGGATGAGGGCGTGTCGGTGGCCGGCAACATGCTTGCAGGCCCCACCGTGATCGAGGCGACGCTCGACACCTACAAGCGCCGGATGGACCTGCCCTTCGCGGACCGCCTGCTGGCGGCTCTCGATGCAGGACAGGCCGAGGGCGGCGACAAGCGCGGCAAGCAGTCGGCCGCCCTCAAGGTCTGGCGCGACGAGCCTTACCCGATCCTCGACCTTCGCGTCGACGATCATCCCGAGCCCCTGGACGAGCTGCGTCGCCTCTACGGCGTCGCCCATGAGCGATTCCTGGCCTTCATGGATGCCATGGCGACCCGAGCCAATCCGGGCGGGATCACGGACCGTTCGTGGATCGACCAGAGGGCGAGCGAGTATCAGGCCCGCCTCGCCCGCCGCACCTCGTCCTAGGGCGCACGCGCGCCCTCTCCTTGCCGCAGGATGGAAAAGATCCTACGGCACCCCTGCTGTGTTGAGTGGATCGTTCCGATGTTTGGCATTCCCCTGTTCGACCTCGCCTGGCTCGTGGTGGCCCTTCTGGCGGCCGGCGCCATCACAGGCCTGCTCGCGGGCGTCTTCGGTGTCGGAGGCGGTGCCGTGGCCGTGCCCATCCTCTACGAGCTCTTCCGAATCCTGGAAGTGCCGGAGGAGGTCCGCATGCCGCTCTGCGTCGGCACTTCGCTCGCCATCATCGTCCCCACATCCCTGCGTTCCTTCTCTGCGCATCGGGCCAAGGGCGCGGTCGACATGACGATCCTGCGCGTGTGGGCCGTGCCTGTGGTGCTCGGCGTGGTGGTCGGCAGCATCATCGCCCGCTTTGCTCCCGCCGACCTGTTCAAGGCCGTGTTCGTGGTGGTGGCCGGTGTCTCGGCCATCCGCCTGCTTTTCGGCAAGGACACTTGGCGCTTCGGCCTCGACATGCCCGCAAAGCCCATCATGATCGCTTATGGCTGGCTCATCGGCATTCTCTCAGCCCTGATGGGCATCGGCGGCGGCCAACTCTCCAACCTGTTCATGACCTTCTACAACCGCCCGATTCATCAGGCGGTCGCCACCTCGTCGGGCCTCGGCATCCTCATCTCGATCCCCGGCGCCATCGGCTACATCTACGCCGGCTGGCCGCATATGGCCGACTATCCCAACGTGGTCGCCTTCCAGCCGCCGCTGGCTCTGGGCTACGTGTCGCTTCTCGGCTTCGTGCTGTTCATTCCCACCAGCACCTGGATGGCTCCGGTAGGCGCCCGTTTGGCGCACCGCCTCTCCAAGCGCCGGCTCGAAGTGGCCTTCGGCATCTTCCTGCTGCTCGTCTGCGCCCGCTTCGCCGCAAGCCTCCTCACCTAGGCCCCTGCCTAGAGCTGATTCCAATGGCCTGGGATCATCTCTTTTCTTCGCCTGCCGCATTCTTGACGGCGAACCGGATCCACTTGGCGGAAAAATGCTCTAGAGCAGATTCGGCGTGAACGAAATTCGCATCAGAAGAGCAGATCGTTCCGGAACTCGTAGTCAGCTGCGTTGAGACTCGTGACCCCTTTTAGTTGGAAAGTCGCAGTATAAGCTCTGTCTGTGACCGTCCAGATGTCACCCGAGTTTCGGAGCAAACCGCTAGTAAATCCCTGGAAGACTAAGCGGTCTCCGGGATCCGCGTCATTGCCAACGAAGTCGATGACGATGTCCCCGTTAATCTCACCTTTCTTGAACACGAAAACGTCGAAATCGGCGCCGCCTGTCAGCGTGTCCTTACCTGCTGCGCCGTTGAGGGTGTCGGCACCGGTGCCACCCTTGAGGTTGTTTGCAGCACCGTTACCCATCAGTGCATTGCCAAGGTCATTTCCTGTTCCGTTGATAGAGCTTGTCCCCTGCAAGGTCAGATTTTCGACATTGGCAGAAAGCGTATAGCTGACTGTCGCGCGAACCTGATCGATGCCCTCATTTACCGCCTCGACAATCACATCACTTGTGGTGTTCACCCCATAAATGTCGTCACCGCCCCTGCCCTCAAGGCGATCATTGCCTGTCATACCGTCCAGAAGATTATTCTGATCATTTCCTACCAGAGTATTATGACTGGAATTACCGATTCCATTGGTGGCCGCTCCCGTCAGGAACAAGTTTTCAACCTGAGTGGGCAAAGTGAAATTGACGCTGCTGTAGACCGTGTCGACCCCGCCAAGACCATTATTGGATTTCTCGACGATGATCTCAGCCGCATGGTCGACGAAGTAGGTGTCGTTACCGTCCCCGCCGTCCATGCTATCGGCTCCATCTCTCCCATCAAGGGTGTCGTTTCCAGCGGCACTCTTGAGCACATTCACCAAAGCATTTCCGGTTAGGACGTTGGCCAGTTCGTTCCCATAGCCATTGATGGCGCGGCTACCTGTAAGGGTCAGGTTCTCCACATTAGCAGTCAGTGTATAGGTGATCGATGAGAGAACGTGATCGACAGAACCCTCACCCGGACGCTCCGTGACCAGATCGCCTGAATGGTTGACCGTATATGTATCATTGCCGCCAGATCCGCGCATATCATCCGCGCCGATGGTGCCATCAATCACGTTGTCGCCAGCATCCCCGAGCCAGACGTTGCTATAACCTGGGACCGATATGGATCCTGTGTCCATTCCAGAGATGCTGTTGCCGGAAAGCACCGTCCTGGTAGGACCTCCGTCATCGTTCGTGCTCTCCTCGCGGATGCCATATCGGGCGTTGATGGAACCGTTCGAATAAATTGTATTGCCTAAGATTTGCGTATCGGTGGAATAGTAAGTCCGCTGGCTGTAGTCATCATCGAAACGCAGGCGGATATTGATCTCGTCGTAGAGGTTGTCTGCCGCCTGCGAGTTGTTGAAGATCCGGCTGTTTTGAACGACAGTATGCGTCGAACCCTCGATCCTAACCCCTTGGCGCATGTTTCCGTAGATATCGACCTTATCAAGGTCGACATGGTCGGAGAGCTTGATCAGCACACCTTCCTTGCCGTTATGATGATAGGACCCGCCGATGACCTGGATATCCGTGACCCAGGGAATCTCCGTTGAGTCTGCAGGCGGGATGTTTCCACGCTGAACAGTAAGGCCTGCTCCGCCTGCCCAGGTGCCGTTATACATATAGCGGAAGCCATTGTTGTAGGCTTCATTGTCCTTCAGCACCAAGTGCTTCGTTTCGTTTTGAATATTGAACCCGTGACGGTCGTTATCGTAAGACTTGTTGTTCTCGTAAATCCCGCCCACGACAGCGTCAGCGACAAAGCCATCAAGCCCATTGTTGTGCGCAATGGAGTTCTTGATCGTCATACTGTAAGTCAACTCATGAGGGTTAAATCCATAGGCGTTGCAGTTTTGTATTTCCACATTGTCGATAGTGATGTTCGTTTGCTTGCGACCGGAGCCGTCTTCCTTGATGCCACAGATAAAACCAGCTTGATGGCCAATGTTGTTAGCGCGATTTCCATCAATCACTAGGTTCTTGATCGTGACATTATCAACTGTTTCCAGTTTCGTGCGAACGATGCCGTTGATCCTCGCATCGAAGTGATCTGTCAACTTTATGATCGTGTCACGCGCACCGTTAGCACCTGCACCAGCTAAGGTGACACCAGACATCAGCTCAACAGCACCCTTCGAGGCGTTGTTACGATCAGCAGTGACGACATACGTACCTTCAGCGAGCTGGACGGTCACAGGCCCAGCCGAAGGGTTCCGCAGGTACGCCGCATTTGCTGCTCTTATCGCGGCATTGATGGCATCCGTATTTGCTTGAGCGCTCTCAGAAGGCGGCGCAACAAGAATGGGATCTATTGCCATATCTGCTCTCCCGTTCATAACCCCGGGAGCATAGCAGCTATATTAGACCAGTCGATTACTACTCTGAGGTATTACGACAATTAAAGTCTTATGACTACGAATAAATCCTAGGGTAGGCTACATACAATCTTCAGAATTATCGTAATAATCCTCGAATTGATTAATATTGCTGATGGCCAAAGCAGTCACCGTTGTTCTATGAACAAGCATCAACAATGCCGGCTTAACCGCATAGAGCTGGCGGTGAGTTGGCGCATCGAAGGAAGAGGCCACGCTCAGGGCTACAGATCCTGCCTCCTTGGCTCAAGCGATAGACCGGATGCCGAATTCCAGTGCGAGCAACATCGCCTCGAAAAGCGCTCGTGCGCCTTGCCATGACGCTCAATAGCTTCCCAAGGCAGTCTCTTCAGGATCAGCTCCTCCCCGGTGAGTCCGAAAGAACCCAACGCTACCTGACTTCCTCCATGTCCATCTCTCTGAATGCGCCAGCGTGCTGCGGTTCGTGCATTTGTTGTACCTCGCAATAGCTGGATCGAATGTGATGCCCCCTCTAGCCGTAGTGAGGTCTACGTGGACAATATCAGAACAAGCGTTTTCAGTAGCAAGTCCCGTTTCCGTGCGTCGGTATGCAATAGGGACGGATCGAGTTTCGAAGAAGCGCTTTAACCGCATTGTTGCTGGAGGCCGGCATGATCCCTCAACCTGCGGAGATAGACTCTCTTTCTGCGACAGATGCTGGCAGTCAGTCTGTATTGGCAGATGGTGGCGCGCAGGCTCCCGTTCAGCCCTCTGTCGATGTGGCTGCGGCGCTGCGCAAGGCAGCGGAAGCCGTCCATCGGATCATTCTTGAAATGGAGCCCGCCGATCACCGGGCCCTGCTGAACCTGGGCCGTCTCGCCCGGCAACGTGGTGACGCACCGTCTGCCTTGGGTTATTTCGAAGCCGCATTGGCTGCCAAACCCCGCCGCATCGAGCCGAAGCTTGAGATGGCCCGGGAGCTTCGGACTTTGTCCCGCTTGGACGAGGCGGAAACCCTGTATATAGATCTCCTCAAGAGACATCCAACACTGGTGCGGGCCCTGGTTGGCCTCGGCTCGATAGCGCGGGCACGTGGCAAGCCGCGAGCGGCTCTAAGTTACTACCGAGCTGCCCTCGCTGCCAAGCCGTCTCGCACCAACCTGAAACTGGAGGTGGCCGCCGAATTGCGCAAGCTTTCACGCTTTCGCGAGGCAGAGCAGCTCTATCGTCACATCCTCACAGATCAGCCGGACCATGCTCGCGCACGGGAACGGCTGGCACGGTTGCCGAAACCGGAGAGGTCGGGGTTGGCTGTTATGGAGCGCTCCTGGCTCGAACGGGAGACCTTTACACGGGCCGCCGAGTGGGGGCGGAACCTGGAGTCGTTAGGCGGGCCGCCCTACCGAATGAATTTGCTAGATCTGGCCCTGGATTTCGCCTGCGGCGCTTCAGAGGAGATCAAGCGGGACTGTATTCTTCTGCGCCTACGCAAGGCAACCAAGATCCTTCCCTTGGTGTCGGACTGGGAGGAATACGAACATGTCCTCAAGCGGGAGGTCGCAGCACTCCAATTGGGCAGCCGGTTGGGGTATGTGCCGAGTGAGCGTAAGGAAGGCTGGCGAAACGGCCTCACCGTCGTCAGGAGCCAACAGGAATTCGTGTGGCACCGCGAGACCGTCTCCGAGATGCTCGGATCCTCTTTGCAGGGGGCTCGCCGAAACATCCGCAAGCTTCTGAAGGCAGGTGCACACCTGGAACCGATCGACCCAAACAACATGGCTCGCGTGCTGGCATGTAATGCTCGCTGGTACGCAGGGGTAAAAGCTAAAGGCAGACCTGCGCTGCAACGAGCTCGCACGATCTGGACGCTCGAGAACCTACCCTTGCTGGAGCCGTTGGGCGTGCGTCATGTGGCGGTGATGCTCGACGGGGACGTGATCGGCTACGGCATCGGCAGCCATCTCGCCGCATCATGGATCGCTTATGTGTACGGCAGAGGTGACAATGAATATGACGTAGCTCCCTTGATCGCCCAAGCGCGTTCCAAGCTGTATCCTGACCGCGTGTGGATAAACGCCGGCGATGCGGGAGGGCGACAGAGTCTTGCAGCGTTCAAGCGAAGGTTTACGGCGAACGCTGAAGACAAGCAACTGATGATGGGGTGGATACAGGCGTAGCCTGCGCTGCGCGGGCGAGCGCAGTGCTCGACGACTCCATAGCAGGGAGTGTCAACGTTTACCTGCCGCCACGGGCAGAGCCATGCTCCTGCCCTACCGGACTGCGCGATCTGCGTTTCATCTCAATCCGAGGCGTCATCGTCCTCTTCCTGCTCGTCAGGCTCCCCTGTGGCTGGCGTCCGATGGGCGTCAAGTATCATTCTGTAGAGATTACGGACGCTGCTGTTCTTGACTCTCTTGCCGCCATCCGTGTTGACAAGATGCACAATGACCAGATCGCGCTTGGGTATGACATAGAGCCGCTGACCGCCCCGGCCCGCAGCATAGAAGCCGTCTTTGGTCACTTTCCACATATAGCCGTAACCGGCGGTCGGCTGTTCCTGCCGCCAGGCATGTTGAACCGAGGTGCTGCGGTCCACCCACTCTTTCGAAACGATACGCTGGCCACCGAACTCGCCATTCCTCAAGTACAGCAAGCCGACTCGCGCCAAGTCGAGGGCGCTCATTCGAAAAAGGTAAGCGGGATGCTCCGACTTGTCCCGTTCATAGTAATAGCGCCCGTCCTCCGTACTGAAGTGCTCCATCCCTATAGGTATTGCGATACGCTGCTCGAATGCCTCGAAGAAGTCGTCCGATGTAAGCCTCTTCAATATCGTCGCGAGCGCATTGAAATCCCAGTTGTTATAGAACCAATGCTCGCCTGGCTTATGGCTGTCGCGAGCCGGGCGTCGCTCACGCATTCCCTTTGTTTCATATGCTGCAGGATGGTAGACGCCTGATGTCGACGTCAGGAGATCTCGTATCTTTGCTTGTCTCTCCTGCTTCGAAAGGCCGCCGACATCATCTATACCAAGCTCTTCCAAGCTCTTAGTAATGTCTACTGTACCATCATCATAATAGGTCCCGTATGCCACGCTCATGAGGCTCTTGCGCACTGAGTGCAGAGGGAACTTCGACTGGTATCGACCGTAGTCGAGAATCACGAGCCCCTTGTGAACAACGAGCAACGCATCAGTCCTGGCACTGCCGGCATAAGCCCTCACGGCATCAAGCTTCGTCGGAGACCAACCGATTTGGTCCGGCGACAGCAAACGTCTCCAGCGTGGGACCGGCAGGTAGTTACCATCAGGGTTGAAATGAGCGACATCGACAAACGGGTAAACTGTTTCCGCTCTCTCGAACTGGGCGTGGGGCTCGGAAGTCAGTAAGAGGAAGCTAAGCAGTAGGGTCAAAGCTATCGCTACAGACGCGAGAATGACTCCTCTTCGCATTGATTCATCCTTCCGGTCTCGCTTCGAGGAGGCTTGTGATCCAGAATCTCAGCAGGCTGGGATCGCCAAAGCCCCTTCGGCAGTGATAACGTCAGAGAGAAGTAGTAGCCCCAATGGTCCTTTCCGCTCCTTACCGTGGCCTCAAGACCTTGACTGTTCTTGCCAGTAGGCATCAGGAAATTCAGGATACGCTCGAATTCGTGCTCTGTCACGAAGTCCGGCTGGTACGAAGTCGCTGTGTTGTCACTTTGAATCGGGTACAAGTTGAGGTCGGCAGACCAATGCCCGTTGTCATGTCGCAAGCATAGGCGTGCTATGAGCCCAAAAGGCAAGACACGGTGGGTCGCGAACCGGCCAGGAGAGTTGAAGATAAAATTCCCGAGGCCATATACCGCCCACTTGCTTCCGTAGCGGACAAACTCCTGCATCATGTGCGATCCGTGTCCAATCACCAGATCGGCACCAGCATCGAACAGCAGTTTCCCTAGACGCTTCTGACGCTCTGACGCATATTGATAGTTGCTGCCCCAATGGGGGAACGCGATGATGTACGCATCCGGGTAGTTCTTGCGCAGAGCAGACAGCTGCTTTTGTACTGCCTGCTTGGACCACATATTGACGCCTGCAGCATTAGACTTCGCATAATAGCCCCACTGCTGATGGTTCCGCCTGTTCTCGAATCCACCCACGAAGATGAAGTGCGCAGTCAGGCCGTCAACCAAAGCGTAGTGGTGAACGGCTTCGGCTGCCTCTATCTCTGTGCGTCCCGCACCGAAGAATTGCATATCGTCAGAGGTGAGAGCATGGATGGTGTCAGCCAGACCTTCCGGTCCAAAATCCATACTGTGGTTGTTAGCGAGCGAGACCGCGGTTACTCGGAGCTTGCGGAGCAGCCGCATCGTGGCTTTGGGCGAGGCATAGTCGAGATACGGCTTTATACCCGCCAGCTGCGATTTTCTCCGCCCTGTGAGGCAGACCTCGAGATTGGCGACAGTATAGTCCGATGATTTTAGCATGTCGCGAAGCTTACGGACACTTGCTTCGGCACTCCTGAATTTCGTTCCATTCTGCGTTTCTGTAGCTTTGTTTCGCTTCCAGTAACTGTCACCGGGATTGGTATCCCCGAGCAGAGTGATGACGTACTCGCGCCCGCTCTTAGCTCGCAGGACCGCCTCCGACCTGCGAGCGCGCTTTACGATCACTTCATGCGCAAGGCGTGGCAGTGCCGTCAAGCCCAGCTTCTCAAGACCAGAGAATCCCGGTGTACGATTGACCTCGATAATATGAATATTGCCCTGGTCGGTAATCGCGAGATCGACGCCGTAGATGCCTTGTCTCAATCTCTCCGCCAAGCTTGATGAGATGTGATCGAACAACTCTTGCCTGAGTCCGTCTTCCACCGCGAGAACGGATCCGCCCTGGTGCAGATTACTGACAACGCTTCCCTCCCGCTTCTGTCTCTCATAAGCTTCGACGGGTCTGCCGTCGATGACATAGACGCGGAACTCTCTTATGTACCGCATGAACTGTTCGAGCAGGAGCGGGTTACTGCTTCGTCCAAAATGGGACTTGCAGGACTTCAGAGCCTCTTCAAGATTGCCGAGCCTCTTGATACCTCGTCCCTTGTTACCCGTAACTGGCTTTTGAATGAGTGGAAAGCTATCGGCCTTGAGGTTCTGCAAATATGTGATGGCAGTTTTCTGGGAGACTAGGATGTGAGCGGTGGTTCCTACGCCTGCCTCCAGGAAAGTCGTCAAATCGTTTACCTTGCCGAGCCCGTTGCGGCTGATCAGGTCGTAAGGATCGGAAGTCGGACATCCGATGGCGTGCATGAACTTCACGAGCATCAGCGTGTCGCCGGCGTAGCCAAAGGTGTAGAGCATAGAGAGTTCATTGAGCGAGTGACCATTATGCTCGATATGGATTGAGCGTGAGTCTCGATCCAGGTGGTAGGTTACGCGCGATGGGTCGATGTAGATCACTTGGTCATAGTAATTAAGAGCTTCCTGGTAATAGCGCCGTTCATTGTGTGACCAGATGCCTCTCACTATGCCTGCGATTAAATTGCTCATAGCTACCTCTCTTATGGTCTTACCGACGCCGGCCTAATCAGGTCTGGCTCGTTGGCCTGCAAGGCAGGCATGAACAGAAAGTAGCGTGCTCGCTCCTTTCAAAATCGGTAGCGGGCTCCGAATTGGATCCTGCTGCGCGCTCAGGCGCGGAGGAGCGACCGTTCCTGGCGCTGCTTTCGCAACGTCTGATGCTGCCGCACCCGGGGCAGCGCATGATACGAATTGCGTAAGACATCACCGCGTCTCCGGATTTTCACAATGCTTTCGTCCGTGAACGCTCTCAATGAATAAATAGCCACGACGGCGGAAACTGCACCGAGGCTGCTCTTGTCGAGCCGTGCCTCGATGCCGATGTGATGACCCGCTCCCGCATTCAACGTTCGGATCCCTTCGATCTCACCCGCGCTGGAACAGCTGCAGTTTCGCTCAGGATTATCCATTGTCATCGCATCAGGTTTTGCTCAGCGACGATGTTATCCTGCCGTCCCGCCGGCGGATGCTCGATTTCACCCGCGCGGCGGCGACTGACCCAGTGCCGCAAGGTCGATCGGCCAACTCCAAGATCCGCAGCAATCTCGTGATATTTGCGGCCGCTCGTCAGGGCGAGCCGAACCGCCTCATCCTGGAAATCCTTCGAATAGCGTCTCTGGAAGCTTAACCTCGTATCTTTTATGGCCCTAGTCGACAAGGCTTCTCTTCTGGTGCTCAGGGAAGCTTCCCTGTCTCCTTTGAGGAGGTCCGTTGGATTGTCGGGGTTCATGCAAAGGCAGTCCACGAGTTCCTGAAGGCTCTCAGCAGCCTCGATCTTCTGGACGATCTGAACGATTCTCTCAGCCGTGGCCTGTCCGAGAACAGGAGACCCATTGGACCGGAACTTCAGCGTGACTTCTTCCGGCGTTAGGAGGTTCGTTGAATCCCCCTTCAGATAAACACTCATGACTTCGAAGCGAGTACCTAGCCCTCGCTCCGTCAAACCTGATGAGACAGCAGGGTCGTACCGTAGTGTCGGCCCCTCCTGACCAGCCCCGGCAGCGATGGCCGCCTCAATTCCAATGCGGGCGCATAGACCTCTTGAATAGGGAGCTATATGGGCAGGCACCCTGCTACCGACCTGAGATTGTGAGGCATAGCCCGCCAGCCTCATCGCGGTCGATATTTGAGCCATCGACTGTCCCCGCAGACGCGCGGCAATGGCGGCAGCGGCGCAGTAGGAGCTTTTCGTTCCAACAGATTGGCCCCGTATCTTACCGGCTACATCGTACCCTATGACGAGAGCCGTCAAGAGATCCTTACCGGTAGCCTTACGACGCTCGCACTCGGCGAGAGCTGTCGGGATGACAATGCGTCCCGGATGCGCAGATGCTCCTGCTGCAATAGCAATTCCGTCTTCGTCAATTAAATCCTGGATCTGCATGTAAGCAGCATTTGCAAATGCTGCGATTTGGCTTGACCGGCGCAAGTCCGTTCTGAAAATAGCCGCCTCCTGCCCACCTGCAGTTTCTCGTGCGATATTCGTAATCGGAACTGCAACCGGATAACTCGAGCCCAGGACAATCATGCCCAAGCTGTCGAGCAGCAAAACCTTCGCGCGCTCCGTGACCTCCGCTGGAATATCCTCGTAACGGATGTCGTGGATGTAAGCCGCGATTTCTCGATCATCGGTCTGTAGCGATGAGGTCTTTGCCGGCAGACTTGGTGCGGAGCGTGTCGGTTTCACGATACGGGCAGGTGCTTGCCTGCCCTCATCTGCCTGCGTGAGTGGCAGGAGGCTTAGGATCTCAACCCCGGTTACCTTCGCCTTGCGTGGACCACTCATGCAAGCGAAGACTGCGAACTCGATCAGCCATAAGGGGCCAGTGAGCATGACCTCGACATCTCCGTTGTCGAGATTGAATGCTTGTCCACGGAGACCCTTCTCCCTCGCAAGCCTGGAGGCCCACCTTCTGTAGCCGACTCCTTGAACCCTGCCTTTAACGCGAAAAACTACGGTTGCGAGGCTTTTCCGCTTTATATGTGATTGGCCGGCACGATAACCAGGTTTTAAAAACTTGTAGTCGCGGAGAAGGAGCTTCGAAACCCTCTGTTTGACACTTCGATCTGTCAGCGAATGCAATGTCGTCGTCCAGCTTGCATTGCCTTCAATGATACATGGCCCTGAATCGGTCATGGCGACATCCCATCCGACGGTCATGGGGCCGCCAAGAGCCTCATGAGCCGACTTGCAGATCGCGAAGACGTCGTCAAGGCGATTGAGTTTATATCCGGGAAGTACAACGTTACTGGTGGGATGCTTCTCGAAACTTTTACTGCCAAGATTCTTGCCCTCGTCTATGAGACCAGCATGGATCAGGCGATGGCTGTCCAAATCGATGCCGCAGTAGATTCCGCCAAGTGAGACATTGTCGACGACGGAACTCCCAGTGCCCATCCGCAGAGTGGCGGCCACGATTTGGACCTCGCCTGACCGCGTGAGGTAGGTGAGGCAGCGGATCGTGTTGAGCGATGAGGGTGAGAACACAGAGTAGTCTTCGGACTGAAGCACCACGTCCTGCACCAAGATGCTCTTATGGCTTTTGAGGAGCTTAAGCAGGTTGGTCTCGCCTATTGCTCCCGTGCTGCCGTCCGCCTTTCGGATTATTCCGTTGTCGAGCAGAAAGGCGCCCTTGCCACCCCTCCCCGAACGAGCCTTGACAAACCATCGCCCAGTACTCAGCAGAGGAACCAGATCTCTGGTGGGAATTCGTTGCCCTTGAGGGCTGAAAGCAATGTTCTTAACGACAATCCACCGCGTGACAGGCGCGCTTATGCCAATGCCTGCCAAAAAAGCTGAAAGCAAGAACTTGTCCTGAAGAATGCGACGTCTCGACCTCGGACCGATATTGTAGAATTTATTATGCTCACGAAGAAAGGTTAGAAGTAGCGATCCTTTTTTCCGGCCAGTTTGTTCGCATGACGGGAACCAAGCGCGGACGAAGCTTTCTGCACCTGTCTCTTCATTCAGAGGATTATCAGGTCGCTTCATTTACTCACCTGATTCTGGCAGCCATCGTTCAAATCATATAGATGCAAGTTGCTCACACCAGATTGACCCATAGTTATTCCGAGTTAACGGCCTTATCTCCGCTGACTAATCTGGGTAATCAATCTCTATCTGGCTGATCGTGCTCCCATCTGATTCAACCCACAAGTCGTCAAACACAATGACGCATTCAGGCCATGAACATTCAATGCACTTGATCCTAAGCTCCGGCGACATTGGTGCTTGCAGCACAATTGCCGATGCAACCTATTTCGGTAGGAGCTTGCATTCAATATTACTGGTTGCCCTGTCTCATAACCTCCAACAGAGTTTTCACTCTGCGGGAAGAGACAACTTTCAGAAACTTTGCGCGATGCATAGCGGGATCTGCTGATTGTTTGATGTAAGTTTGGGTATCAGTGGGTTTTAGCCGAGTACATCCCGTGCATTTTTGCCGGCCTGAAGGTGCGCTTCATCTGAGCTAGCCCAGATCGACCACTATCAGAAAAATCATTGAAATAGACAAGTTGCGGATGTGCTTTCATCAAATGATAGCGTTGCAGATACGCAAGCCCTGGAAAGTCGTGATCCGAAATGGTGATGAAGATGCTGCCATAGGATTGATTGATCGCCCCGCCAAACGAGAAAGCACGAATTGTTCCGCCAACTTCGACGACCTGGCCAATGAGGACGTCTTCCGTAAAGACTTCCGACCGTGCCAAGCACTCAGGGGTAAACTTATTGTAGAGTCCGACTTTTACCCCGCAGTTCAGCAAATTCTCATACCATTTCCTGCGCAAGCTCAAACAGATCTGTTGATCTTCTTTTCGGAACTTCCTTACATTGACATCTCGGTCGTTTGCGTAGCGTCTGATCTTTCTGCGGAGGGCTTCAAAGGAACTACCTTTCAACGCCAATACCGCCGCACAGTCATATACATACTCATCGTATTGATGCTTAATTTGGAGACCCTCCCGCAACAGTACTAACGCGTCATTCTCCTGAACGCGCACAATCCGGCTCGCCTGACTATGATTGAAGTCCCGCACACGTTCCAGGGCGCGCCGCAATGGAGCCGAGGCAAAGGGAAATGGGGGTAGAAAGAGGCTCAGCCTAAGTCCCCCTTCCCTCTTCTGAAGTACGTAGACCAGGATCGACCCATCCATCTGCTCAAACAATAAAGCACGACTATCCGCGCACATTCCAGAAAAGTACAAATACGGGAAATAATATAGCCAAGACTGCGCTTGATGTTGAGCGGAGGCCTCCGCAAAACTCTTATAGTCACTGACCTCTATCCTCCTGAGGCCCGATAGATCACTTGGAATGGTCAGCATACCCTGCGTCCCCTCGTTCCTGGCGGCAGATCATATGCTAAGGCTGCTTCCACTAGCGCGTAACCAGCCCAGTTCTCTTTGACTAGCCCCACCCCTTGGCGTTGTTGTGAGATCAACCGATAAAGAGTGCTCCATAAGATATTGGAGATCATTGCAACAACTGAACGCGCCATCAAATATACTTGAATCGTCGTTTCACTGTTAGATAGCATGCGGTCTACTCCCTTGGTGGTGCCTGGAAGCTTCCCAACATCGCTTGGTTGCGCATCAAAAGGCCAGCAAACCGAACCAGTCCGAATTGCGACTGCTTTTGCTGAACAAGAGAGCGTTATCTCAGCTGCCGGTTGATCGTTACGACTGAACCGGACTGCTTCGCTCAGAGACTTTGCGGCAACGCAACGCCCTAGTATCTATCGAGGGGCAGGTTCGAGCGCATTACGATTATGCCTTCGACGCCGAAGGACCTTGAAGCGCAACGGCTATTCTGAATCTGCCGATATCTTGACCGCAAGAGGCAGTCTGGGAGAAGCCGGATCCGAAGCAGGCTCATCAGACTTTTCCAGATCGCTCCTGATTGCACTGACTGACGCAGTAGAGGGAAAGGGAGAGATCACACTCTTTGAGCGCGGAACGGAGGCTTGCTTGTCATTTAAGGATCTCTGCATTCGCAAGTAAGCTTTTCGCATCCGCTCGAATGAAGATCTGGCCTCTCGAAAAGCGACTCGAGCATCCTCCGACTCTTGATCTAAGATGCTGAAGCGCTCGTGAGCATTATTGAGAAAATCACTTATCTGCCCGTCAATGTGGCTTATGCGTACATGAATCTCGGAGAGCGCTGCTGCGTAGCGTTGTTGTTGGAAAGCGAGAAAAGCCAAGAGAACGGTCGCGCAAAGGGTCACAAGGATCAACGGCAGTGCAGCCGTCGTACCATACAGAGCACCAAGGAGAATGCCTGAGATGCTAAGGACGACGGTTGACAATAGGATAATGATGTCTCGGGTCAGCGCCGCAACGAGAGATGGGGCAGAAACTAATACTAACGCCATCCAGAGAGGCATGGCCATCATAAACTCCAAGGCGCCTTTGAGAGCGCCTTGCGTCCACAGCAACAATTCAGACATGGGATCACCTCTGTGTCGCCAAGCGTCTATCCTGCCTATATGGAGATCAGTTTGTTAGCCTGAGACTACGATTGCCATTGCACCCGTGGTGTAATCCGAATGGGCTATGCCATGCGCAGTGTCATGCTCTGCCACATCGCCCACCTGCAGCCATTCTCAGACTTGCTCTAAATGTTTCAAAAATGAAATGCGGCCTCGGTCAGCAGACCAAGGCCGCACCTTCCCGGATGAGCCGGGTTAAGTCACGATGAGAACAAATGCCTGAAGCGTCCCGTTCTCATTGGCGAAAAAAGTTCGCTTGGATCACAAAATAAAGTCGGCCGCTGTGAAGTCGTGCAGGCCCTTGATCTCGATCCGGAACTCGTAGTAGCTGTCGTGGTCGTTGCTGCCGTAGATCTGGGTCTGGTTGTTGGCCAGATCGTGCCGGTAACGAATCTGCTCGCCCGCATCCGTAAAGGCCGACGAGCCAACCTTTCCGAGGAAAGTGAAGGCTTGATCGCCGGCCTCCGTGACATCGGCGTCGATCGTGCTCAGATCGAACCGGTCGCCCTTCACGTAGGTGGTGATGAGCGATGCGTTATTGGCCTCGGACGCGCTGTTGAAGTCGTAGACCTTGTCGGTCGGTGCGGGCGTGGGTGCGGGCGTGGGCGTTGGTGTGGGCGTTGGTGCCGACGCACCGCTCAATCCCACGAACTGATCCGCCGTGACTGCGGTGGCGAAATACGCCCGCTCATCGGCCTGGTCGCCCGTAACCACCCAGCGGGTGCCGTCCTGGACGATCGTCAGCTGACCCGCAGACAAAGCCCAGGCCGTGACGTCGATCCTGTCGCCGGCCGTCGCATCCCGGATGGTGTCAGGGGTGCTTTCCTTGCGCAATACGAAGGTGTCGCTGCCCGCTCCGCCGGTGAGCGTGTCGGCTCCTGCGCCACCCTCAAGCCGGTTAGCGGCCTGATTGCCGACGATGGTGTCGTTCCCAGAACCGCCCTTGACGTTCTCGATCAGAGAGCGGGCATCGCCCTTATAGAGCAGCGCGTTGGCCAAGTTGCCCTTTGCGCCCGCAACAAGCTGCGTGCCAAAGGTCGAGAACGCGCCAGGGTTGAGGTCGATCTTGAGAGCGGTGGTGTAGTTGGACAGGTCGTAGGTGTCAGTGCCGCCGCCGTCCCAAATCGTGCGCAGCACCTCGTTCTTGACCGGAACGCCCTGGCTCATGCCGTCAATGAAGAATTCGCCTGTGGTATTTGAGAAGCGGTAGACCGTATTGCCGCCGTTGGTGGTGAAATCGGCGCCGTACATGTGCTGCAGGGCGGCTATGTCGAGCTGCATGTAAGACTGGACGTCACCGCCGGAGACACGCTCATAGCTCATCACCGAGTAGTTGCGGTTGTCGTAGTCGCGCGGCATCGGATCGAAGGCGGTCATGTCCTGGTGGGGATGCTTGAGGCCAAGTTGGTGCCCGAGCTCGTGCATGAAGGTGGCATAGGCACGGTTGCCCAGCTTCGGGCTGTCATACATGGCATTGCCCGACAGGTTGAACCAGGCATCGCCGCCGTTCTCGCCGGGATTGGTGCCCGGACGGTAGCCCCAGGCGGAGGTGGTCTCCGCATCCTTGACGGTGGTGGTCTCGCCCCAGCGCAGCACGCCCGCGCCGCCGGAGACCTCGCTGAAGGAGAGGTTGGTGAAGCCCTCTATCTCGGCGAGCATTTTGCGCACGGCCGCCTGTTGCACGGCGTTCATGGCTTGGAAGCCGTTAGCGGGTTCGTTGGCAGCGCTGTAGCTGCTGCCGAACTGTGAGCGGGAAGTTGGGAAGCTGAATGTAAGGCTCTGGGCATCCCACTTGTAGGTGTGAAAGAGCCCGTCGACGTTTGCATCACCGGTGCTAGTGATGCGAGCATAGGAAACTGCCATTGTGTTGCCCCAAATCTCACCCTGACCCTTCATACGAGCCTTTAAGGTGATCTTTAATAGTTATTTATTAACAATAAGTATTAATATAATAGTCTACAGATTTTTTACCTCAATGATCTCACTGATGCTGTTTATCCTTTCCATATTACATTAATTTTCTAATATTCTTGAGAAGAAACTATATTAGATGCATATCACAGTATGGCCGCCGCTAAAAGCACGATCAACTTGCGGCACCTTTGATGCCAAAGCCAAAGCCTCAACATCTGAGTTACGCTATTCCAAGCTCATTGAGGCAAAATCATGACGGATGATGCCGCTCTAAGGAGCGGGTAAAGCTACAGCTCGGTGTTCGCTGAATGAGTTGGGTCCGAAGACGGGTTTAGCGCGCCTGAGAAAATCATCCGAGATCATTTCGATACGCACTCCTTAGGCACTCTGACGATCGGCCTGCACGTGAAGCGGCGCAGCAAACCAGATGTAGCTGACACATGATGCGCATCGGATCGCAGACTGCTTCGGCTCGGTGTCTGCCCGCAGGAGCAGACAGCATTTCTCCTAGCTCACGCACAGGAGACGTTCTGTGGTCATGAGGTGAGAACAAGACCAGCTCGACAAAGGCAACCGCGGATGCGATGAGCAGTTTCCTTGTAGGAGAACAGGCTATCCGACCTGCCGCACGAGTTAAAGCCGACATCAGAAGATCAGGCGCGAGAATGCTTTGCTCGCACGTGCCGGATGCGATAGTCGAACATGGGCTTCGATCCATTCTTGTGGCGGATAGAACAAGCGATCGCGAACCGTGCGCTTCACGTGATCATTACCTTGAATGCATCGCACCTGGGTAATCCAGTAGTGGAAAGATACACCCACGCCGTGAATCTACTTGCCCTGAACAGGGTACAATCTGTCTCCTGCCGTATAGAGAGCTCGAAAGCCATCAGAGATGAATCTCATACCCTCTAACCTTCTCTGAAGGCATGTCGCAGGGTTTGAGTGATAGGTGCAGAAATGTACTGCCAGAATGTTCGCGCGCCCGTGCGGATCATGACGTCGGCGCTCATGCCCGGATGAATGACAATCTTTTGATCATCTCCAGAGTTGCCCTCGAACTCAACGCGGGCCAGGTAATATGGCTGGCCGGTCTTCGAATCGACCAGCCGATCCGCAGATACATTCTGCAGCAGACCGTCGATCGGCGCTTGGTGCCGGCGGTTAATTGCCCAAAGCCAAATCGTTGCAGGAAGTCCAGCTTTGACTTGATCGATATCGTCTGGGTCTATGGATGCCCAGACCACCAACTTATCATTGCTGGGCACGATATCAAGCAATGCTTGTCCCGCAGTGATGACACCGCCAATTGTGTGAACCTTCAGGCCGACGACTACACCATCGATCGGGGAGCGGATCTCGGTGCGTTGCAAGATGTCCTTAACGGCTGCAAGCTTCTGAGCGGCCTCATATGCCTGCGATCTCACACGCTCAAGATTCTCGACCACCTCTTTGGAGACGGAGGCATCCAGTTCGGCGATCTTGAGCTGAGCTTCGCCCATGCGCTGCCGTGCGACTCCGATCGAGGCCATATAGCTGCCGATTTGACCCTCGATTTCAGCTTTGTTGCGCCAGAGGGCCAGTACACGCGGCTTGTTCGTCAATCCTTGTGCCAGAAGCTTACTTGCGTCACGAAGCTCCTCGTCTATAAGTTCGAGTTGCTTCTTTGACGATGAAAGTTGTCCTTCTAAGCCGGTTATCTCGATTTCAAGGGCTTCGATCGTTTGAGCGATGATGGTCCGGCGCTGGCTGATCAGCTTGCGTCTGCTCTCGAAAATACTTTGCTGTCCAGCTACCGCATCCTGAATGACGTCGTTATCTATCCTTGAGGAAAGCTCTTTGGGGACTCGTATTACTGCCGCATTGTCGCGTTCTGCGACCAGACGAGCCTCAGTTGCACGCGCCAGATAGTATGTTGCCTCAACCTGGTTCAACGTAGCGGCCGTAATCTGCTGCTGCAGCCTGATGAGGACATCCCCACTCTTAACCTGCTGCCCTTCACGCACCAAGATCTCTCCAACAATTCCTCCTTCGAGATGTTGAATGGTTTTGACACTTGTATCAACGGCGACGACACCGGATGCCCTGACGGCGCTCTCCAAAGGAGCAAGGATGGCCCAGGTCGAGAAGATTCCGAAAAACGCTGAAATAACTCCGAGCCCTAATAGAATAAGCTTCACGCTAAACGGCGGGGAGGACCATACCGCTCCTTTGGCGCCACTCAGAGGGAGAAGAATCGGGCGTCGGTACTCTTCTCGAACCGGCGCATCCACACTCATTTGACCCTCCTCAATTCAGATACCTTTGGACTGCCTTTAGAGGGAGCAACCGAGAGTTCGGCTGTCCGACCGCCGAGTATCAGGAACTTGTCCGCCATCGCGTTCCACCGCGACGACTTCGTCGCTTGCGTCACGATAATGGAAGACCCTGCAGCTTTTAACTCCGACACCGCTGCCTCCATAGCGTTTCGTGATCGCCTGTCCAGGTTTGCCGCGGGCTCGTCCAGAACGAGCAGACGTGGCCTCCTATAGATTGCTCGAGCCAGTGCGATTCGTTTCTGCTCGCTTCCGGAGAGGGTGATCGTCTCTTCGCCAATGAGGGTGTCATACCCTTGCGGAAGACCCACCAGAACCTCGTGAATAGAGGCCAGTTTTGCCGCACGAACGATATTATCGAAATCCGCGTCGCCCATGCACGCAATATTCTCGCGGACAGTCCCTCGGAAAAGCTCGGTGTGCTGTGGCAAGTAACCGATCATTCGCATTTGCACATCGGGTGGAAGTCGCCTGACTTCGACGTCGCCAAGTCGAACTTGCCCGTAGCGAGGCTCAAGGAGACCTACGGCTAAACGTGACAGCGTCGTCTTTCCACTTCCGGCGCCGCCGGTAATAACCAGCAGTTCGCCTGGATTGAGCGTCAAACTCAGCCTCCTCAGCACGTAGCTTGTCTGGCCTGGATAGCGAAAGCTCAACTGATCGATCACGAGCGCGGAACTGGAGGTCGCACTATGAATTGATACGCTGTTGTCGTGGTCGATCTCTAGTTGAGCCTTGAGGCTTCGGTATGCGGCCATACCGTCCTTTAAGCTCCTCCAGCTCCCCACCGCTCTTTCGACATATCTATATCCATAGCCGCCTAGGATTCTTGCCGCGAAGACGGCTCCGAGCGTGAGAGATCCTTGGAGAAACAGCCATACGCCGACGCCGATCAAGCCGATGCGCAGGCATTCGCCAAGACCCCTCATGGTCAACCGGTAGAAGGTGTAGCGAGCCTCTGCCCGTTCACGCTCATGCAAGTGAGCTGCTGTTGTCTGACGCCACCGGGTGGATATGTTGGAAGCCATGCTGAATGCACTGATTGTTTCGTACTTCCGCTCCGCGTTCAGCACGATATCACCAGCCTCTGCCGCAGCTTTTCGGGAAGCGCGCCGCGGCTCGCGTGTGGCGGATTCCTGTAATAGGCCTAAAGCGATCACAAGGAACATCGCGGCGAGCGTAATGCTACCAAGCAACGGGCTGATCAGATAGACTCCCCAAACAAAAAGAGGCGCCCAGATGACATCGATCCAACGCACAGCGGATCTCGCAATGAAACTGCGCAGTCTGTATAACTCGTCGAGCAACTCCTGCACCGACCGTGGCTGACTGACCGATTTTTCGCTCAGACCGCGATAGACGAAGAATTGACCAAATTGCTCCTCAATCCACTTGCCCCAGAGTCCCAACATACGTTTTCGGACTACATCCAAGGCTACGCCCGTAATGATCGCTAGAAGAGCCATCATCGTGAGAAGAACGAGCGTCTCGACGCTCCTGCTGGCCGGAACTCGATCGAATACGTGGATGATGTATAATGGAGTAACAAACCTTAAAAGGTTCAGAAATATACTAAAAACAATTATTGAGATAATACCCCAGGAAGATGCGCGCCATGCCAGATGCACAACGTCGTTCTTCTCAACGGAAAGTCTCTTTCTGGATCTGGACATGCGAGCCCTGCATTTCCGTATAAAGCGACGGATGCCCCATTCATGATGACATTAGGTAGGCCGAAAGGCCTGTCTCGGATCCTCCTCCTGAACACATGAGCAGCCAAGCTCTGACAAGCGGCTTAATGCCGGATTGCTCCAATTGGACAGAAAGGACTTAATCTGACGATGATCCTCATCCAGTTGCATGGCGCTGCTAGCGCAAGAAGATATACTACGTTTCACGTTAAGTTCTCAATCCTGAACGCCCGGTGCAGACGAGAATTTTAGCTGGATACTACGTTGTGATTAAGCCAATAGATCCTTATCGAGATGAGTACTTTGAAATGAGTGCTGCTGTATCCGCAATGCCCAGCCACTAAGGCATGCCTCATGACACACAGGCGATTGTTCTTGCATCTGGCGACATTGTTTTGGCTAAGATTTGTGGAGTTCTGTAAGCAGCGACGCATTGAATTGGATGATCGCCAGTAGACACATCTGTTTCTGGCTCAAGGGATGGCTGCCCTCAACAAGGTGGCAGCTGATCTCACCCTCGGGAGCCGCCAGTTCAGAGAACATGCACGGAGAAGGCAACAACGCTGCGTGAGGTATCCGTCGTTCGAGAGGATCGAGATCATCTCCGAATGGAGCAGCCCCGTCTCCCCATGCGCAAGACCTTAAAGCGGAATGGTTACCGACGGCAGGCCTCATATCGGCGGTTCGATCTCCACCGGAGCAGATCGGATGACGAACCATCAAAGCCGCTGTTCCAGCCTCGGACGAAGACTGCCTCAGGAGCGCAGGCGGGAAGATAGCCGGATCCATCACGCACTATTATTAGATACTACAAAGGCTACTGGTTTTAGACGCATTTCGTAGCAGTCGATCACCGCCTCGAGATGCTGGCATGTGCGCTCTTGCTCATGTCATACCGAGTTCGGCTTACAGAAGCATATCTACAAAGGTAATACTTTAGTGATTTAGCTTACACGTTGACAGACAAGTGCATGAAAGTCAGGCTGACCTGAGGAATGTCGAATGCGGCAAGTGCCACACGATGAGGGGCAGTTCTGGAGGCTAGAAATGGCCGTGCAACGACTGTCAGTGGATCGTGTTGCTTCTGCGAAGCGGGCATACACAACCCGTCGAGTTAATCCTGAAGCGATGTCGACTCTGATTACCGATCCCACGCATGCACCCACATCCGGTGACTTGGTTTTGGCCCGCATCGATGAACTCGGCAAACAAAGACGAATTGAATTGACGACCGGGCGTCGCGCCCACTTGTTCCCTGGCGACGAAGTCATCGTATGCTACGGAAATCGGTATGCTCCTGACCAGTTCGAAGCCGAAATTGGTGAAGACTTGAGCAGTTGCGACCTGGTCGCAGCAGGCGGAATCGCGTCCTGCGAATTAAGCCGCAACGAAAGGATGATTCCATCGACGCGCATTTCTCCTATCGGTCTTATAGGCGACACCAAAGGCAAGCGCCTGAACCTAAAAGACTTTGCAGTCCAAGCATCTGGCCCTGTAGCACCTATGAAAGTCGTTCTCTCCCTGGGTACATCGATGAATGCGGGAAAGACGTTCACATCGACCTCGCTGGTCCGAGGCCTTAAGGCATCGGGCATTCGGGTTGCCGCAATCAAGGCTACTGGAACAGGAGCTGGAAACGACCTTTGGATTGTGCGCGATGCGGGAGCGGACGTTGTACTTGACTTTACCGATGGCGGTCTGGCGAGCACTTACCTTATTCCGTTGGAGGAGATTATTGGCTCAACGAACCGTCTTATCCGCAGCGCTGCACAGCAAGGCTGCGAAGTAGCCGTCGTTGAAGTCGCTGATGGGTTACAACACCTGGAAACTTCCGAAGTGGTGCAAGCACAAGATTTATGGTCTGACTGTGTTGGCGTTGTATTTGCCGCATATGACTCGATGGGAGCGAAGTGCGGAGTCGATATGTTGAGGGCTGCTGGTCATCGCGTATTTGCCATCAGCGGCCGCCTGACTCAATCCCCTCTGATGGTACGGGAGGCTGAACGGTCAACTGGAGTCCGCGTGTACACGCCTTGGGAGATCCAGGATGGCGCGCTTACGCCTCTCATAATGAACTCAGCCGTAGTTGATAAAGATCTCGAAGCCAGAGGCACTCGGACGCATCTTGCAAAAAGAGGAGACGACCTGCCTTCGGATGCATACAGAATACGGGTCATGGTAGATGAGCCTACCTTTAGGCCACTTGTTGCAAAGCCTGCTCATGAGGGTGATGTATGTGAACTGCTAAAGACCCTCGCTGAGAAGGTAATGACGCTAGAAATCACAAATATCTGCGGCGCTAAGGTAAGGGAGCGCTGCCCAAGTCGTACCAATCATCGAAGCGGATATAGACGTCGGTACTGGGACACAGGAATGGGCCGGATTGAGCTTAATGTACCAAGGATACGCAAGGGTACCTATCATCCCGAGTTCCTGCACAGCATTACTATACCTCGTGGAGATCTAGCACTGTTGGTTGGACAGGCAGTGGCATTGGACGCTACGCCTTTTGATCTCGCGAGACTGCTCGATCGCATCGGAGTAACGCAGCTTCCGCCGGATTCCGTTCTCGCGTTGAGTATGGAAGTGAAGCAGAAGGCACAACAAGTCGGTCTCCTTAGGCTGCGAAGGAAGCCTACTCTCCTGGTCAATCAGGAAGATCCGCACTCACTTCCCTACAGACGCACTATAAAGGACGAGTATGGTATGATCGGCGGCTATGGTGGGGACACCGATGAGATGGATCCGTTCGTCAGGGTCGAGACAATGCCAATAAACCGTAATCGAGGAACATCAGGACTCGGTTAGTTGAGTCAATGCATTCGAAGCCAAATTCCACGCCAGGGTCCCAACCGTAAATGTACATAAACTGATCCGGACGAGTCTATTCGCGTCAGAATCATACATGTGACAAACAACGACAATGGATTCAGGTGCTTGCACACATTAAGCTTTCGAAAATAGTCAGCGATGCACAGTGCCGTATAATATTTATCTATACGGTTTTAGTTCTTGGAATTTTCAGCCTTCCCGGGTTGTCGTCCGGATATAGTCGCGATCATGACGGCGACAGGGTTGTTGCGCACCTTCGTAGGACTCCGATCACAGTCTACACCTATCGTCCGAAGGGCTGCGAAGTCTCCGCACTGTTATTTGTATTTCATGGCATCGACCGGGATCCTCTCTCCTATCGCAACTCTGCTCGTGAGTTCGCAGACCAGAGTTGCATGATCGTCTTTGCTCCGCATTTGGATGAAGAGCGTTTCCCGGCTTGGAAGTATCAACGAGGAGGTGTCATTCGAGGGCAACACGTTCAACCTCGCGACCAATGGACCGTTGCACTCGTCCCGGACCTTATCCGGTGGGCAAGGTTCCGAGAAGGAAAACCAAAAATCCCATACTACTTGTTCGGCCACTCGGCTGGTGCGCAATTCTTGTCGCGCGTGGCAGCATTCTACCCACCCCTAGACGCCCTGAAGATCGTGATTGCAAATCCCTCAACCTATGTTCTTCCATCGACCAGTGAGGCGGCGCCTTATGGTTTGGGCGGAGTTTTCAGCCCGGCAGAGGAAGAAGAGCGCTTGAAGGCCTACCTCGAACTTCCGATCACGATCTATCTGGGCAAGAATGATACCGGTGATAAAAACCTGTTGAAGTCCCCCACGGCAGTGAGACAAGGTGCAACCCGGCTGGAACGAGGCTACTTCACATTCAATCTAGCAAAATCAACTGCACTGGCCAAAGGTTGGGACCTTCGCTGGCGTCTAGTTGTTGCGAAAGGAGCCGGCCACAGTGCGAAGGAGATGCTCGGCGCCGATACTGTGGCAGAGGCATTTTCCCTCGAGGATAGCGATATGGCGCGTTAGACTGGTTAGGCTTTTCTTCAATGCATGTGCCTCTATGGAAAGCCGTTCCGGGTTGAACGGCTCCGCGAGTGCTTAGGTTACATTGGATTGCGATGAAGTCGGCGGCTGAGGCCTGGACCATGTTTTCGATTACTGCAAACTTTACCGCAGCCGTCGAGGCTGTAACACCCGCATGGTAGACGTGCCGGTATCGGAGTCGCGTTAGGCACTCTTGGTGGTATAGGTGAAGCTGTCGGCGCCGGAAAAACCTGGCTTCGGCGTGTGGCTGAAGAAGCCGTCTGTCTTGAGCACCGCGCTCTTGTATGCAGGGTCAACGCAGCTTCTCAAATGCCCTCCATCAGGAAACGTATTTGCCCCTGAGGTAGGCGAGGTAGGGCGCCGGATCGAGGCGGCGTCCCGTCTCGCGCTCCAGCAGTTCGTCCCGCATGAAGCGGCGGCCGTGCTGCCAGATCCGGGTGTGAAGCTCCTCAGCGAGCACAGCGTAGTCACCGGCCTCGATCGAGGCGTCGAGGGCCGGGTTCTGCTGCCGCAGCGTCTCCATCACCTGCGCGCCCATGATGTTGCCGATCGTGTATGTCGGGAAGGAGCCGATATACCCCGTCGACCAGTGCACATCCTGCAGGACTCCCTTGGCATCATCGGGAACCGTGAGGTTAAGATCGCGCTTGATCGTGGCGTTCCAGGCGCTGGGAAGGTCAGACACGGAGAGCGACCCGTCCATCAGCGCGCATTCGATTTCGACGCGCAGCATGATGTGGAAGTCGTAGGTCAGCTCATCGGCCTCGACGCGGATCAAGCCGGGCTCCACCCGCGTCACGGCGCGGTAGAACTCCTCTGCGCTGACATCGCTCAGTTGCTGAGGAAAATAGCGCTGAAGCTCGGGGAAGTGTTTTTCCCAGAAGGTCCGGCTGCGCACGATGTGGTTTTCCCACAGCCGCGACTGGGACTCATGGGCCCCGAAACTGGTGCCGCCGACCGCATAGAGCCCCACGAGGTCGGTTGCCAGCGTCGTGCGCGTATAGGCCGGATCGACTCCCTGCTCGTAGAGGCCATGGCCGGTCTCGTGAGCGGTTCCGAAGATGGAGGCAGGAAGGTAGTTCCGGTTGTAGCGGGTGGTGATGCGCACGTCGTTGCGCGTGAAAGACACCTCGAAGGGGTGAACGGTGGTGTCGAGCCGGCCGCGCTGGAGATCGTAGCCCAGCCGTTCCGCCAGGCTCAGGCCGAAGGCGCGCTGCCCCTCTTCCGGGAAATCCCGGAAGAGGAAATCCGAGCGCGGCTGAGGCCGCGAGCGGGCCACGTCGAGGATCGGCAGCAAACCGGCCCGCAAGCGGCCGAACAGCGCCTTGAGGCTGGCTGCGGTCTCGCCCGGCTCGTAGATGGAGACCATGGCATCGTAAGGATGCTCGGTCCAGCCGATGCAATCGGCATAGGCGCGGGAGAGCTCGACGGTCCGCGCAAGGTGGGGAGCGAAGATCGCGAGTTCGCTTTTCGACCGTGCTTCGATCCATGCGGCCTGTGCCACGGTGCGAAGAGCCGCACGCTCCTGGATCAGCGAGCCCGGGACGCTCCGGTGGTGCTCGACGGCATGGCGGGTCTGCTCGACCATGCGCCGCTCGGCCGCGCCCTCCGGCAGTCCCTCGACGGCCCGCTCGGCCTTCTCGAGAGCGCTCTCGGTCTCAGGAGCCAGGAGAAGGTCGCGGGCGATGCGGGTCAGGGTCGCGATCTGATGGCCGCGCGTTTCGGCGCCGCCGGCCGGCATCATCGTGCGGGAGTCCCATGTCAGAAGGGACGTAGCGTTCAGCACGTCGTTGACGGCGGCAATGCGCTCCTGGAGCGCCGCGAGGGAAGCTTGCTGGGTCATTTCTCTCGGTCTCTGGTCTACTCGGTGCCGCCGGTGTTGAGGTGGCAGGCGGAGAGCCGGCCAGGGCCGATGCCGGCCAGGGGCGGAGCCTCCCGCTTGCAGCGCGGGCCAGCGAAGGGGCAGCGGGGGTGGAAATGGCATCCGCTCGGCGGATTGAGCGGCGATGGGATCTCGCCGGCGATGGGGCGAAAATCCTTCTTGCCGACGCCGACCCGGGGGACGCTGTCGAAGAGAGCGCGGGTGTAGGGATGGTTCGGGCGGGCATAGAGCTCCGCAGTCGGCGCCAGCTCGACGATGCGGCCGAGATACATGATCGCCACCCGGTCCGAAACGTGGCGCACCACGCCGAGATCATGGCTGATGAAGATGCCTGTAAGGTCGAGATCGCGGCGCAGGTCCATGAAAAGGTTGAGGACCTGAGCCTGGATGGAGACGTCGAGGGAGGCCACCGGCTCGTCGAGCACCAGAAGGTCCGGCTTCATGGCGAGTGCGCGGGCGATGGCGATGCGCTGGCGCTGGCCGCCGGAGAACTGGTGCGGGAATCGTCTGCGGTAGCTGGGATCAAGCCCCACTCGCTCCAGCAGATCGGACACGTAGGCATCCGCCTCGCGCCCCTTGACGATGTTGTGCGCCACGGGACCTTCGGCGACCGTATCGCCGATCCGGATGCGGGGATTGAGGCTGGCGAAGGGATCCTGGTGGATCATCTGCACGCGCGTCGTCAGCTTCTGCGTGCGTCTTCCCTGCTGCCTGGCAACGGGCGCGTTGCCGAACAGGATCTTGCCGTCGCTCGGCGTATAGATGCCGGCGATCATGCGCCCGAGCGTCGACTTCCCACAGCCGGATTCACCCACGAGGCCGACGACCTCGCCTTTTCCGACGCTGAGGCTGACATCCGTCACGGCACGCACGATCTCCGTCGACCGGCCTGCACCGAGGAAACCGGCGATGCGTTCGCCGAGGCTGGGGCGCTTTATGAAGCGCTTCGATACGCGGTCGATGTCGAGGAGAGCGGCTGGCATGAAACGGGCTCGATGGGGTAATGGCAGAGGGCGGTGCGGCCGTCCTCGAAGTGCTGAACGGGCGGCGTGGTGGTGCAGGCAGGGCCGGCTTTGGCGCAGCGCGGCGCAAAGGCGCAGCCGGGCGGCAGGTTCGCCAGGGAAGGCGTCGATCCGGGAACCTGCGGGAGCTTCGTTCCTAACTCGTGCTCGGCCGGAACGGAGGCGAGGAGCCCTGCGGTATAAGGGTGGCGCGGTGAGGCGATCACGTCGGCAGCCGGGCCGCTTTCGACCACGCGGCCCGCATACATGACGCAGATGTCGTCGGCGAGGCTCGACACCACGGCAAGATCGTGCGTCACCCACACGAAGGCGGTGCCGGTCTCGTCCGCAAGGCGTCGAACCTCGGCAAGGATCTGTCCCTGGATGGACACGTCGAGTGCCGTGGTGGGCTCGTCCGCGATGATGACGGCCGGATTGTGCAGGAGGGCGATGGCAATGGCCACGCGCTGGCGCATACCTCCCGAAAGCTGATGCGGGTAAGCCTCCAGCCGTTCATCGGGGCTCGGAATTCCAACCTTGGCGAGGGCATCGCGAGCCCTTGCGCGGGCCGCCTTCCGCGATACCCTGTCATGCGCCCGCACCGCAGCGATCATCTGCGTTCCGATCTTGAGAACCGGGTTGAGGGTCATCATCGGGTCCTGGAAGACCATGGCGATCTGGGCGCCGCGCACCTTGCGCATGGCTTCGCCCTTCAGGCGGGTCAGATCCTTTCCGTTCAGGAGAACCTCGCCGCCCGCGATCTTGCCCGGCGGCTCGATCAAGCCGAGGATGGAGTAGCCCGTCACGCTCTTGCCGGACCCTGACTCGCCCACAAGGCCGAGGATGCGCCCGCGCCTCACCTCGAAGCTGACGCCGTCGACGGCCTTGAGAACGCCGGCCCGGGTCTGGAACTGCGTCTGAAGATCTTTGACGCGAAGGACGGCTTCAGTCATCGGCTGCGCCTCGGATTCAGGACGTTGCGAACCTGGTCGCCCACCAGATTGATGGCAACCACGGTCAGCATCAGGGCGATGCCGGGATAGATCGAGATCCAGTAGCGGCCCGACAGCAGGAACTGAAAGCCGTTGGAGATCAGCGAGCCGAGCGACGGCTGCGTCAGAGGCAGGCCGAGCCCCAGGAAAGACAGGGTCGCCTCGAGCGCTATGGAATTCGCCACCTGCACCGTCGCCACCACGATCAGGGGCGGGAGCGCGTTCGGCAGGAGGTGGCGGAACAGGACGTGGCGGGCGGGCAGCGGCGTCGAGAGCGCAGCCTCGATGTAATCCTTCCGCCGCTCCGCACTGGCGGCACCATGGGTGGTGCGTGCGAAGTAGGCATACTGGGCTGCCACCAGGGCAGCGACGAGCTGCATGAGTCCCTGCCCGAGAAGTGCGACGAGAACAAGCGCGAGCAGGATCGCCGGCAGGGAGAGCTGCAGGTCGATGATGCGCATGATGAGCGCTTCGACCCGGCCGCCGTAGTAGGCGGCAATGAGACCGACCGTCGTTCCGAGGATCAGCGCCAGGGTGCCGGCCATGACGCCGACGATCAGGCTCGTGCGCAGGCCGTAGAGGATGGCGGAGAGGATGTCGCGCCCGGCGGCGTCGGTGCCGAGCCAGTGCACGTAGCCGCCCGAGCCGGTCTCGCCCGGCTCCAGCCGTGCATCGAAGAGGTCGAGCGCCCCCTGGTTGTATGGATCCTGCGGCGCCACGAAAGGCGCGAGGACCGCCATGAGGATCACGACGACGACCACGAACAGCGCTGCGACGGCCACCGGGCTTTGACGGAAGTCGGACCAGAAATTGGAGAACCGGGTCCAGCCGGTCTCGGCCGGCAGAGTCAATGCGGCGGAGCTGCTCATGATGCGGCCTTTACGCGGATGCGCGGATCAAGCTGGCCGTAGATGAGATCGACCACAAGATTGATCATGACGAAGAGAAACACCACGAGGATGAGGTAGGCGACCATGACGGGCCGATCGAGCACGGTGATGGAATCGATGATCAGCTTTCCCATTCCCGGCCAGTTGAAGACCGTCTCCGTGACCACCGCGAAGGCAAGGGTCGAGCCGAGCTCGAGGCCGAAGACCGTCACGATGGGAATCGAGATGTTCTTGAGCACGTGAAGGCCGACCACCTTGCCTTCGGAGAGGCCCTGGGCGCGGGCGAAGCGCACATAGTCGGAGCTCATCACCTCGACGGTGCCGGCCCGCGTCAGGCGGATGAGGAGACCGAGCTTGAACAGAGCGAGGTTGAAGGCCGGCAATATGATGTAGCTCCAGCCTTCAAGCGACGTGATCGACAGGTTCATGCCGAACACTTCCGTCGTCGGGCCCCGGCCGCCCGAAGGAAGCCAGCCGAGCTCGACCGCAAACACCATGATCAGAAGCAGGCCCACCCAGAAGCTCGGAACGCTGAATCCGAGCACCGAAAAGCCCATGATCGCCTTGGCGGACATCGACTCCGGCTTGTATCCGGCCCAGAGACCCAGGGGAATTCCGAGCAATGTGGCGATCAGCATCGCCGTCAGCGCGAGTTCCAGCGTCGCCGGCAGGCGCGACAGGATGAGGTTGAGCACCGGCAGCCGGTAGATGAAGGACTCGCCAAGATCCCCGTGCAGCATGTTGTTCATGAAGATGAAATACTGCTCGAACAACGGGCGGTCGAAGCCGTAGCGCCGGATCAGCGCCTCGCGAAGCGCCTGGTCCGATGCCGGGTCGATCATGACATCGATCGGGTTTCCGATGGCATAGACGCCCAGGAATACGATGATCGACATGGCGATCACGACCATGAGGGCCTGCAGAACGCGTTGGATGAGAAAACCGATCATGCTGTCTCGTGCATCGAGTTCAGTTGTTCGGGAGAGGCGGGCCCAGGAGCCACGTCCCTCCGGAACTTGCATCGACAAAAAGTCCGGAGGGAAATTGCTTTCCCTCCGTAGGAAGCCAGCCGGCATGCGCCGGCTGGCCGGTATCGAGATCAGCTCTTCGGCTTGATCTCGTAAGCCAGCGTCTCCTGATCGACCCGGGCCGGAATGGTCAGCATCCCCTTCTTGGCGGCCCAGACCGTCTGGATCTGTACGGTCGGGATCAGCGCGCGGTCGTTCATGGAGATCTCCGTCACCTTCTCGAAGAGGGCGCGACGCTTCGCGTCATCCATGGTGCGGGCGCCTTCCTGCAGCAGCTTGTCCACTTCGGGATTCGAGTAGCCCTGCTTGTTGAAGGCGCCGAGGCCGATCTGCGGATCGGCCGTATGCACCAGGGAGCCGTAGGTGTAGCTCGCCTCGCCGGTCAGAGTGCCCCAGCCGCTCATCCAGAGCGAGAACTCGCCCTTCTGCTGAGCCGGGAAGAACACGGTGCCGTTGAGAGCGTTCGCGTTCACCTTCAAGCCGGCCCGGGCCCACATCTGCGAGAGCGCCTCGCACACGGCGGCATCGCCCGGCAGGCGGTTGTTGGTGCAGTGGAAGTCGATCTCGAAGCCCTTGGGATAGCCTGCATCCGCGAGGAGCTGCTTGGCCTTCGCCAGATCGTAGGGCTTCTCAGGCAGGTTCTTGTTGCCGCCGAAGAAATTGGCCGGCATCAGCTGGTTGGCGGGACGACCCAGGCCTTCGAGCACGACGCGCACGAGCGTCTTGCGGTCGATGGCGAGGTCCAGGGCCTCACGCACCTTGGGGTCGCGCAGCGGGTTCGCGTCGATCTCCTTGCCGTCGACCTTTACCTTGCGCGGCAAGGTCTCCTTCACGTTGGGGGTGAGGTTCAGGAAATAGACGGAGTCGGCCACGAAGGTGTCGACCGCCTTGTCCTTCTGCATGGCGGCGTAGTCTGTCGCCGGCACGTAGTTGACGAGATCGACCTGACCGGACTTCAGTGCCGCCATGCGGGCAGGATCACTCGGGATCTCCTTGCGGATGACCTTCTGCCAGGGCTGCTTTCCGCCCCAGTAATTTTCGTTGCGCTCAAGGACGAGGTCGCCCTTCGGCTCCCAGGAGACGAACTTGTAGGGGCCTGTGCCGATGGCGGCCTTGCCGGAGTTGAACTGCTCGTTGCGAGCCTCCATGCCGATGGACTTCGAAACCACGAAGAGGCGGATGAAATCGTTCGGAAGGGTCGGGGCCGGAGCCTTCGTCTTCACGTGCAGGGTATACTTGTCGGCGACCTTCGTCTCCGCCACCTGCTTCGTGTAGATGGTCATGCTCATCGGGCCGGTCACGACTGGAATGCGGTCGATGGAGAACTTCACGTCCTCGGCCGTCAGCTCCGAGCCGTCATGAAACTTCACGCCTTCCCGGATCTTGAACTCCCAGGTCGTGTCGTCGATCGGCTTCCACGACGTGGCAAGGCCGGGCTTCAATCCCAGATTCTCATCCGACATGACGAGCGTATCGAAGATGTGGCGCAGGGCCTCGGCCTGGCTGCCGAGCGTCGACCAGTGCGGGTCGATGGAGTCGGGGCCGGCGCGAAGGCCCATGGTCAGGGTTTGCGCCGAAACGCTCCCACCTAGGACGTTGCCGAGGACGAGAGCTGCGGCGAGCGCACCGCCGAGTTTGAACTTTTGTTTCAATTCACTTCCCCTCTTGCTAAGACCCTGGCTTTTCGTCCAAGGTGTTCTTATCGATTAGAACGGTAGGTCACTCTATTAAGAAAAGTCAACAGCACCGTGCCTAAACTCCAACCAATGTCCGACACCTACGAGGCTACCCGTTCTAACGAGGTGGAACAGACGCCCGACGAGCGCATCCTTGCCAACTTGGCAGGCGCGCTCGACCGCTCCCTTCCCGTCCCCTTGAGCACGCAGCTTCGCGGGTTGATCGAGTTCGGCATCGCTCTCGGGGAATTGCCCACCGGCCAGCGCCTGCCTTCGGTTCGTGAGCTGGCGGAGCGGGCCGGCATTGCGCACATGACCGTAGCCACGGTGTATCGGGAGTTGCGCGAAGCCGGGCTCATCGAGGCCAAACCCGGTGCAGGCACCTACGTGGGCGACGGACACAACAGCGACGGTCTCCGCTCGCACGCGATCCGCAAGATCCAGCGACGCATCGAGGCTCTGTTCAACGAAGCCGAGCAGTTGGGCCTTTCCCCCTCGGTGGTTTCGTCTCTCGTGAATGCGCGTGCTGCGCGCGGACCGGCGCCGACGCGGCCGCTCCGCGTTGTGATGGTCGGCAACTTCGTCGAGACGACGCAGCAATATGCGAACCGGATCCAGGACCATCTCGGACCGGACGATACGATCGTTGTGACGACGGTGGACGCCCTGCACAGGGGCGAGACCTTCCCCCTGCCCTGCGACATCTGCGTCACCCTCGCCCATCGCCGCGGTGAAGTTGAGCACCTCGTGCCGAGCGGCATTCCGGTCGTGGGCTTGAGCTTCATCCCGGCTGAGGAGACGCGGGCGCAGCTTGCCATGATCGACCCCATGGCCAGGGTGGGGATCGTGTCCATCTTCCCCGAGTTCACGGCTCTCATGAAGCCTGGCGTCCTGCGCTTCGCGCCTCATGTGTCCGATGTGCATGTCCGCCTGATCACCGCGCCCGATCTCGCAGCCTTTCTCTCGCAGGTAGACGTGGCGATCTACGCCAGCGGCGCCGAGGCGACGGTCAGGAAGCTGCTGCCGCCGGGGCGCCAAGCCATGGAATTCCGCTACGTGCCGGACCCGCATGCCATCCGCGTCACGCTGCTCCCCATCGTCGAGCGCCTGCGCTCGACCAGTGCTTCGCAAGAGGAAATGCCTTCATGAAAATCAGTGAGATGAACTGGCTTCAGGTCGAGGATTACCTGAAGACGGATGATCGCGCCGTGGTTCCGCTCGGCTGCACGGAGCAGCATGCCTATCTGAGCCTCTCCGTCGACAGCATTCTCGCTGAGCGCGTGGCGCTGGAGGCTGCCGAACCGACCGGCGTTCCGGTTTTTCCTGTTCAGGCCTACGGCATCACGCCCTATTTCATGGCTTATCCGGGCACCGTCTCGCTGAGGGCGGAAACCTATCTGCGTATCATCGCCGATATCCTCGACTCGCTCAAGCGCACGGGCTTCCGCCGCATCCTCTTCGTGAACGGCCATGGCGGAAACACCCCCGGCCATACGGCTGCCATCGAGTGGATGGGGCAGAATCCGGAATGCCGAGTGAAATTCCACAATTGGTGGAATGCCCCGCGCACTTTCGAGAAGGTGAAGGAGATCGATCCGGTCGCCTCCCACGCCTCCTGGATGGAGAATTTCCCCTGGACGCGCCTGCCCGGTATCGAGCAGCCGCCCCACCAGAAGCCGATGGTCGACCTGGAGCGCATGCGCACCTTCGGCCCGGAGGGAGTGCGCGAAATCCTCCAGGACGGCAACTTCGGCGGCTATTTCCAGCGGCCGGACGAGGACATGCACGCCATCTGGTCGGTGGCGGTCGATGAAACCCGTGCCTTGATCGAGAACTGGTGATGACCGAGAACACGATCCTGATCTGGGGCGCCGGTGCCATCGGCGGCACTCTTGGCGCCTATCTCGCCCGAGCCGGCGAGGATGTGCTGCTGGTGGACATCGTCGAGCCGCATGTGCAGGCGATGAACCGCGACGGGCTCCTCATCGAGGGGCCTGTGGAGACCTTCAGGCAATCCGTGAAGGCAGCCACGCCCGACGAGGTGACCGGACAGTTCAAGCGCATCATCCTGGCCGTGAAGGCGCACCACACCCGTGAGGCGGTGCGCGCCCTGAAGCCGCATCTCGCCGGGGACGGCACTGTGCTCTCGGCCCAGAACGGGCTCAATGAGATCGTGATCGCCGAGGAGATCGGCGCCGAGCGGACCATCGGCTGCTTCGTCAATTTCGGCGCCGACTGGCTGGAGCCGGGCCGCATCCTCTTCGGCAATCGGGCCGCCGTTGCGGTTGGTGGCATTGATGGCAAGGTGACCGACGCGGTGCGCGATTATCACCGCCTGCTGTCGATCTTCGAGCCGAAGGCGGTGCTGACCGACAACATCTGGGGTTATCTCTGGGGCAAGCTCGGCTACGGCTCCCTGCTCTTCGCAACGGCCCTGACCAATGCCTCCATGTCGGAGAACCTTGCGTCGGAGCGGCATTTTCCCGTGTACCACCGGCTCGGGCAGGAGGTGATGGCAGTGGCGAAGGCCCGGGGCGTCAAGCCTCTGGGCTTCAACGGCTTCGATCCCGACGCCTTCATGCCAGGCGCCGATGAGGCGGCGGCACGGCGATCCGTCGCCGACATGGCCGAGTTCAACCGGCACACCGCAAAGACCCATTCCGGCATCTGGCGCGATCTTGCGGTGCGCAAGCGCAAGACCGAGGTCGACGCTCAGATCGCGATCATTGCCGACCTCGGCCATGATGCCGGGATCCCGACGCCGTCCATCCGCAAGCTGGTCAGCCTCATTCATGACATCGAGGACGGGCGACGCGAGCAATCCTGGTCCACTCTCGACGAAATGCTTACCCCATGAAACTCGATTTCACCAATCGCCGCGTCGCCGTCACCGGAGCGGCGCAGGGCATCGGACGCAGCATCGTTCAGTCGCTCGCCGCGGAAGGCGCTCATGTCTGGGCGCTGGATCTCGACGAAGCCGGTCTGCGCATTGCGAGAGAGGCAGGGGCCAAGGCGACCCGCACCCTGGATCTCGCCGACAGAGGCGCCGTCAACCGCGCGTTCGGCGAGATGGCGGAGGATCTCGGCGGCATCGATATCCTCGTCAATTGCGCCGGCGGCGTTCGGGGTCAGGTGGCGAAGCTCCTGGAAGAGGTGAGCGAGCAGGAATGGCTCGTGCTGTTCGAGGCCAATGTGCATGGCGCCTTCTGGTGCTCGCAGGCGGTGGCCTCCCACATGAAGCGGCAAAGATTCGGCCGCATCGTCAACATCTCCTCGGGCGCAGGCCTGCGCCCGAGTCTCACCGGTATCCAGGCCTATACGGCCTCGAAGCACGCCCTCGTCGGCCTGACGAAGCAGCTCAGCTTCGAGCTGGGCCCCTTCGGCATCACGGTGAACAGCGTGGCGCCCGGTTTCGTGCTTTCGAATCCCGCGACCCAGCGTCAGTGGGAGAGCTACGGACCCGAAGGCCAGGCGCGCCTGATGGAGAGCATTCATACACGCCGTCTCGGTACGCCGCAGGACATCGCGAACACCGTGTTGTTCCTGGCGTCCGACGCCGCCGAGTGGATCTCAGGGCAGATCATTTCAGTGGATGGCGGCCGCTCTTGACCAGCCGCTCGAACGGTCGAGTATCGCAGATAAGGATTTGAAGTACGATGGACGATATGAGCACCCAGCCCTGGGCATGGAGCGAGCAGATCTGGCGCAGCAAGGTAGATCATGTGCGCGCCGGTCGCTCCATGAAGCCGCAGAAATGGAAGAACGGCGCGCGCTGTGCCGTCGCCCTCTCCTTCGACTCGGATCACGAGACCAACGAGCTGCGCGATGGCGGCAAGTCCATCGGGCGCATGTCCCAGGGCCAGTATGGCAACCGTCAGGGCGTGCCGCGGATCCTGAACGCCCTCGCCAAGCACGACGCGAAGGCGACGTTCTTCGTGCCGGCCGTCGCCGCCCTGCTCTACGAGGACGAACAGCGCCGGGTCGTTTCCGAGGGGCATGAGATCGGGATTCATGGCTGGATCCATGAGCTCAACAGCCAACTCCCCTACGAGGTCGAGCGCGACCTCATGTTCCGCGCAGCCGATACGCTGGAGCGCGTCACGGGCGTGCGGCCGGTCGGCCTGCGCACACCCTCCTGGGACTTCAGCCCGAGCACCTTGCGCATCGAGCGGGAGCTCGGCCTTCTCTACGATTCATCGCTCATGGCCGACGACGATCCCTACGAGCTGCTCGAGCACGGCGAGCCCACCGGCATCGTCGAACTCCCGGTGGAGTGGATCCGCGACGATGCGGTCTATTTCAACATGCACCGTTTCAACGGGCTGCGACCGTATACCCCGCCCACGGCCGTCTTCGACATCTTCCTGCGGGAGTTCGAGCGGGCCTACGAGGAGGGAGGCCTGTTCCTCCTCACCATGCACCCGCACGTCACCGGCTACCGCTCGCGCATCTGGATCCTGGAAAAGCTCCTCGAGGAGATCACCCAGCGCTCGGATGTGTGGATCGCCACCCATGCGGAAATCGCAGCTTTCGTGAAGGCAGAGTGCCCGTGAGCGAGCACCCTGCCCGCGCTCGCGATGCCGGTCTTGCCTGCGGCGATCTGCCGACAGGCGCGCTCAACGGCATCACGGACGTGCCCGGCGTGCGCGTCGGGCACAGAACCCTCATTGCACGAAATATCCGGACAGGGGTTACCGCAGTGATCCCCCATGCGGGAAACCTCTACCGAAAGAAACCCGTCGCGGCCGTTCATGTCCTCAACGGCTTCGGCAAGAGTGCGGGTCTGGTGCAGGTGGAGGAACTTGGCACCATCGAGACACCCATTCTCCTCACCAATACCTTGTCCGTGGGCACCTGCTGCACCGCCCTGGTGCGCCATGCCGTCGAGCATAATCCCGACATCGGCCGCAGGACCGCGACGGCGAACCCGCTCGTGTTCGAGTGCAACGACGGCTACCTGAACGACATCCAGGCCCTCGCCGTCACGGAAGCCGATGCCAGGGCTGCCATCGACAGCGCATCGCCGCAATTCGACGTCGGCTCTGCCGGTGCCGGATGCGGCATGAGCACATTCGGCTTCAAGGGCGGCATCGGAACCTCCTCCCGCCGCATCGACCTGGATGGAGGAAACTATCACCTCGGCGTGCTTGTTCTCTCCAATTTCGGGCGACCCGGCGATCTTCGGCTGCCGGACGGCAGGTTGATCGCAGGGCCGGAAAGCCCGGCAGATCGCAAGGATACGGAAAAGGGGTCGATCATCGTCATCGCCGCCACGGACATTCCGCTCAGCGACCGCCAGCTCAAGCGGGTTATCCGCCGCTCCGGTGTCGGACTCGCACGTCTCGGGTCGTTCTGGGGCCATGGCAGCGGCGATATCGCCCTGGGCTTCACCACCGGCACCATCCTCTCCCACGACGCGACAGCGGCCCTGGTCGGTTGCCGCATTCTGAACGAGAACCGAATCGACCAGCTTTTCGAGGCGATGGCCGACGCCACGCAGGAGGCTGTTCTCGATGCCCTCGTCGCGGCAGGCTCCATGGAAGGCCGCGACGGCCACCACCGTCCTGCCATGCTCGACTCCCTTTATCCCATCGGACCCGTGACATCATGACCAGCATCTCATCCGGCAACGACTTCGCCCTGGCAATTCATGGCGGCGCAGGCACGATCCTGCGCAACAAGATGACGGCTGAGCGGGAGGCGGCTTACCATGCCGGGCTGCGCCGCTCCCTCGATGCAGGGCGCGCGGTTCTGGCCGATGGCGGCAGCGCGCTCGATGCAGTCTCGGCGGCCGTCATGGTGCTGGAGGACGAGCCTCTGTTCAACGCCGGCCGCGGCGCAGTCTATACCTCTGCCGGTAAGCAGGAGATGGATGCGGCGGTGATGGACGGCCGAGACCGGGCAGCAGGAGCGGTCGCGGGAATCTGCGGCCCGCGCAATCCCGTTCTGGCGGCACGGGCCGTGATGGAGCATTCCGGCCATGTCCTGCTGATCGGCGAGAGCGCAATGGCGTTCTGCCGCAAGCGCGGGCTCGCCTTCGAGGAACCCGCCTATTTCTACACCGAGCAACGGTGGCAGGCGCTTCAGGAAACCCTCGCCATGCAGAAGAGCGGCACGGACGATCAGGACGAATCGCGCAGGCACGGCACCGTCGGCGCGGTGGCTCTCGACCGGCACGGCAACCTGGCGGCTGCCACCTCCACCGGCGGCATGACGGCAAAAAGCCCGGGCCGGGTCGGCGACAGTCCCGTCATCGGCGCCGGCACCTGGGCGGACAACGAAACCTGCGCCGTCTCGGCCACGGGCCATGGGGAGATCTTCATTCGCTACGCTGCGGCGCACGAGATCGCCTCCCGCATGCGTCATGCGGGCCAGTCCCTGGAGGAGGCATCGCGGGCCGTGGTGATGGACATGCTGGCCCCCGCCGGCGGCTCTGGCGGCATCATCGCCGTCGACCGGTTGGGCAACGTGTCCCTGCCCTTCAACTGCTCAGGCATGTATCGCGGCGTGGTCCGGGGAGATGGACGGCTCCTGACCGCGATCTACGAGGAGCCGCTTGCCGATTTCGAGCGCCCGTAAGGGAGGGCACGGGCTATTCGGCAACGGCCCATGCCCTATATGCCCCGCCTTCCCCATGCATGACACAGGAGCCTCCCATGCCGCTCAATGAGAATCCCGTCTGGTTCATCACCGGCTGCTCCACGGGCTTTGGTCGGGAACTTGCGCGCCTGGTGCTGGAGCGGGGATGGCGCGCGGTTGTGACGGCCCGCGATGCGGGGCGCGTGCAAGACCTAGCGAATGGTTACGAGGACAGAGTGCTCGCGCTCTCACTCGATGTCACGAGGCAGGACGAGATCGCGGCGGCCGTTCAGCAGACCGAGAGGCGGTTCGGCGCCATCGACGTGCTGGTGAACAATGCCGGATATGGCTACCAGACCTCCATCGAGGAAGGAGACGACGCGGAGATACGGGCGCAGTTCGAGACGAACGTGTTCGGTCTCGCCGCCATGACCCGCGCCGTTCTCCCCGGCATGAGAGCGCGCCGGCGCGGGCATATCGTCAACATCTCCTCTCAGGCGGGCTTCATCGGCTATGAAGGCTCCGGCTATTATGCCGCCACCAAGCATGCGGTCGAGGGTCTGTCCGACTCCTTGTCCAGGGAGGTTGCGCCGCTCGGGATCAAGGTCACCTGCGTCGAACCCGGGCCGTTCCGCACCGATTGGGCTGGCCGCTCGCTCCACCAGCGGCATCCCCAAATCGACGATTATCGTGAGACGGTCGGTGCAAGACTGGAGGCGACGGCTGGCTACAGCGGCAAGCAACCCGGCGATCCCGTACGGGCCGCTGCGGCGATCATCAAGGCCGTTGAGGCGGAGAGCCCGCCCAAGCACCTCGTTCTGGGCTCGATCGCCCTGGAGGGCATCCGGAACAAGCTGAAGGAGACCCTCACGGAAATCGAGGCATGGGCCGAGACGAGCCGTGGAGCGGACTACCCGGAGAACGAGCGCTAGGACACGATTCGCTCACATGCCAGGATCGCGTCCCTTGTGAGACGGTTACGTTTCATGGCAATGAATCGCCGTCGTCCTCACCGGTTCATCTTCCCTGATCCGCACCCAAAGGAGTCACTCGGCCATGAGCCTTGAGTCCGTCCGCGCCTTCCTGGCCCAGAATGCACCGGATATCGAGATCATCGAGATGGATGTCAGCACCGCCACCGTAGCCCAAGCGGCGGAGGCTCATGGCGTCGGGCCTGAGAGAATCGCCAAGACCCTGTCCCTCCGGGTCGGCGACAAAAGCTTTCTGGTGGTGACGAGCGGGACCGCGCGGCTCGACAACCGCAAGGTCAAAGCCGCCTTTGGCGGCAAGGCTTCCATGCTGAATGCGGAGGAGGTCCAGGCGCTGACCGGGCATCCTGTGGGAGGCGTCTGCCCTTTCGGCTTGGCAACGCCCCTGCCCGTCTATTGCGACATCTCCCTGAAATCCTTTGACGAGGTGGTTCCCGCCGCAGGTGCCATCCATACGGCTCTGCGCATCGACCCGCAGCGCATGGCCGATCTGGTTGCAGCCGAGTGGGTGGACGTCTGCCAGTAGATTTCGGAGCGCGGAACCTGCACCGGGGTGGAGCCCGGTGCAGGTGAGCGGCTGAAGCTGCGGTCAGTCGCCGATATGGGCCGGATCCAGGGCGGCTCCGGTATAATAGAGGCCATACTGGGTATCGCGGGTGGATTGCTTCCGGTCGAGTTCGGCGAACTTTTCGCGCGCCTTGTCGTACTGGTTCAGATGGTAGAGCGCCCAGCCGCGCAGCACTCCGAGGCCCTGGTCCTCCCTGGCAACGCCTGCCCTCCTGTCCAGGGTCGCGAGAGCCTCCCGGTAATGCCCGTTCTTGAACTGCTCCACGGCGGCATTGGCGAGTTGGCTCGCCTGCGACGAGCCTCCGCCTCCGCCGCCTCCGCTGCGCCGGGGGGCTCCGCCTTTCCCGGTTCCACCCTGCGGCTTGTCGTAAGCCTGCAGAGCGGCCACGGCCGCATATTGCTTGCCGAAATCAGTGACCGTCTTTCGGAACAGGGCACGATCGTTGATCCGGTGCGCCGCCAGGGCGAGGCCGAGAACGTTCGTTTCCTTCGCCTCCCAGGTGACTGACGCCTCGAACCACTGGCGCGCCTTGGGGAAGCTGTTCTTGTTGTAGTAGTACCAGCCGAGCGCCTGACCTCCGTTCGCCGACTTCGTCGATGAGACCATCTCCTCCATCCGCGCAAGCCGCGCCTCGTCGAAGGGGGCTGGGTTCGGCTGGGTGAGCGCCGTCGCGACGATCTCGACGAAGAGCTTGGCGATCAGCGGCGAGGCGTTGCGCCATTCATAAGCGAGGGCTTCGGCCTCTGCGAGCTGGCCCTGCTGGCGCAGCGCAAGCGCATAGCCTTCAGCAGATTTGGGCAGCCTGTCCCATCCCATCGCCAGCTTGAACCACTCCGCCGCCGTCGACCAGGACTTCAGGGAGTAGTAGTGCCAGCCGAGCAGGTCTGCGTCGTTGGACATCCTCTTCTGCTTGACGAGGCTTTCGAAGCTCTTGAGATCCGCAGGCGGCACGGGCGCCGCCGCAGGATCCGACGCAACAGCGCCGATCTGGCGGCGCATCAGATCGAGCTGCGCGGTTTCGAGCGCCTTGCCGTTATCGTTGCGGTAGCGAGCGGCAGCCATGAGCGCTTTCACCGCAGGAACGGGCAGCAGCTCCATGGCCTTCTGCACGGTTGCAAGGCGCTCCGCCGGATCAGGGCACCGGGTCAGGATATACTTGTAGAGCTCCTGCGCCCGATCCTCCTGGCTCGTCTGGATGAGAGCCTCTGCCACGCGCCACATGGCATCGACATCCGCGCACACCAGCATGGCGGGCTGAGCCTCCGCTATGGCGAGAACGCCATGAGCATCCTTCGCATCCGAGGCGGCGATCAACTGCAGGCGAACCTGTGCCCGATCGAACTCCCGCACGAGCTTCTCGGAGGGGCGCCAGTTCGGATCCGCCTTCCGGATGTTCTCCACGGCGATCCTGATCTCGTCGTAGCGCCCTTCGCCGAAGAGATCCCACAGTTTCTGCTCGACGGCAGGATCGCCGGCTTCGCTGAACAGGTCGCTCGGCGGTTCCCAGGACGGGTTGAGCGCCTTGATCCGTTTGATCTCCATGGCCACGCGCGCCGAGTCGTTCTGGGAGGCGTAGAAGCGCAGCGCGCTTTCATCCACCTTCGCGGAAGCGTCCCTTGCCGGGCGTGCCAGGGGCTGTGAAAGCGGCGCTGGGTTCGGGTTCGGACCCGACATCAGAAGCCCGCCCGTAGAAGTGCTCTTCGCGCCTGTGTTGTCCGGCAGCGGTGCTTTGAGGTCGAAGGGGGCTTCGGATGCCGCATTGTCGGGCTGGCTCAGCAGCAGTCCCGGCTGCTGGCCCGGTTTGCCTGCCGAGAGAGCCCCCGACGCGATGAGAACCGTCGAGCCGATGCAGCCGAGGAGAAGGGCCATGCGATTCATAGACATTCCGGATACCTTTCCTGAAGAGCGATCAATGACAGGATGTGAAGGGTGGTCGAGTAGTAGGTGTCGGCTTCGACCCGCCGCAGGGAGGGATGCAGCTTTTCCTGGTGCAGCGCGCATTTCGCCGCGGCCACCACGGCCTTGAAGCCGTTGCCGCCGAAGGTCTGAAGTGCGCTGCCCGATGACAGCTCGACCTCGAAGGGTCCGAGGTTCAGCTCGTCGTTCCAGAGACCCGCGAATGGGCGCAGGAGTTCGGGTGCGGTGAGCTTCGCCCACACGAGATAGAGCGGGATGCGGATCGCGTTGTAGCTGAACCGCGGCGGGAAGGCCTTGGCAGGAGCCGGAGGGCCGGAGCCGATGGCGATCCAGTCCGCCGGGAGGCGAAGCGGCCCGAACCGGCCCTCACGCAGCAGCTTCAGCCCCGTTGCCTGGAGCGCGGTCCAGTCCACTGTGGGATCGAGCCGCTTGAGCCGTTCGAAAGCTGGGAAGACCCAGTAGGACAGGTTGAGGACCTGGCCATCGGCGTGATCCTCCGGCGAAAAGCCGACCCGCCCAGGAAGGAGCGCAGGCCCGGCCGGAGTAGAGACGACATTGCCCTGCCCGATGGCGCGCACGATGTCCCGAGCAGCTTCGCGATGCTCCAGCGTTCCCCACCGGTCCGAGGCTTCGGCCAGAGCCCAGGCGATGAGGATGTCTCCATCGGATGCATTGTTCCTGTCGGTTACCTTCGGGGCGGAGCGTTCATCCCATTTCCAGGCTGCAAGGCCGCTGGCATCGATGTAGAGCTCCCGCTTCGTCCATTGCCAGATCTCGTCGAAAGCGGCACGGTCTCCGGCCCTGACGGCGATGAGCATGGCATAACCCTGCCCTTCGCTGTGGCTGATCCGGTTCACGTCGTCGACGACGCGCCCGCCCCGGACGAAGCGCTTTTTATAGGCGCTCCACGCAGTCTCGAGCCAATTGGAGGCAAGCCCAATCCCTGGCGCCTGCATCTTCTCGGACCCGAGACCGGCTCCCATCGCTCCCACCGGGATCGCAACCGCTGAGATGAGCATCGCAAGACCCATTCCAGCCCGTTTCACCATCATGACTCGCGTACCCCCGAGGAGCGCAGGGCCCATTGCATGAATGCGGTCATGATGACGAAGAGGCCGAGGAGAACTCCGAGGTAGATAGGGATGTTGCGGGACAGCCATCCGGCAGCGATCAGGCGGATGTTCTGAAGGCTCCATGCTTCCGTGGGCACGAGCAGGATATGCTCCGAGACACGGGTGCTGACCGAACGGTTGTTGGCAGAATAGACGGCCGCGTCCCCGACGAATTGCTGCCAGAGCGATCCAGAGAGGATCTCGGTCACGGCATGGGACAGATGTTCGGCGCTAGCCGCGACGAACACGGTCGTTGAGCTGACCCTCGGGAGCAGCTTGCCCTGCCATCCTTCTCCGAGTCCTTCCGTCCTCGCGCCCTGGGCAACCACGAGAGTGCTCGCCTCGGTGAGCGGCAGGTCCTCCCGGCGCCCTGTTTCCAGAAGGCTCGCGTGGCTCACCGATCCGGACACCAGCTTCGTGACCGATGCGAATGCCGACTTCACGTGATCCTGCAACCAGCCAGTGTTCTCATTGTCGAAAACCTTGAGCAGCTTGGAGGATTGCAACGGTGCACCGGGCGACGCGGCGAGCGTGAGGCTTCCGGTGCTGTCGACATTCACCCTGCCGCCGGGGCCGTTCGGGGCCAGTTCGACGACCTCTCCGACCGACGCGACCTGCACGCGAGGCATCGTCGCGGCGACGGCCGGCGCCCGCGTGGCGGGATGGCGCCAGATCCGCCGCAGCTTCTCCGGATCGAGGCCGGCAGCCTTGAGGGTCGCCTCAGGCATGTCGTCATAAGCACCGAGAGCGAGCACATGAGGCGTCCCCGCCGGTACCATGTCGAAGGCGAATCGGACCTTGGTCTCGTCGCGGGACACGCTTGCCATCTTGGCCAGCGCCGTCAATGCGGTCTCCACAGCCTCGGGGCGCGCCTTTGGCACGAAGACGGTGAGGTCCGCGGAGCGGGAGAGCCGCGCCAGACCGCCGGGAATGACCGACGAGATGTTGGGCAGGGCCCCGACCCGGCCCAGGCTGGGGATCGAGATCTCGGTCGTGCCGGAGAGAAGGAAGCGCTCGCGCTGATCGACCAGGGCCTCAAGCGAGCATTTCGCATCGGCCGCCGTTCGGGTGTCCGCTTCGAAGTCGATCGTGTTCAGTCCCGGCTTGAACGTGCTGATCGGCAGAAAGAAGGACCGCTTGCCGAGAACGTCGCCCGCGGCATTCGCCAGAGGTGCATCCGCAATCGCGGCGCCGTTCACCCGGATGATCATCTTGCTCGTGGGTAGGAGGCCGGCGGCATAGACGGCATCGGTGGACACAACGACGCGGTCGTAGTCCGCCGCCAAGAGATCCGACGGCATTTGGATGCGGACGGTCTGGCGGTGAAGACGTCCGCGGAACGGTTCGGACTCGCCGCCGAGATCTGCGAGGGTGATGGTCTCGCCCCCCTCGACCTGCCAGCCGCTTGCATTCTTCAGGGCGCGGATCCCAGCGGCCGAGCCCTGAGGCGCAACCTCCTTTGCCTGCTGCAAAAGGGTATCCAGGGCTGCGTCCAGCTCCGCTTCGGTATCGCCGGTCACGATCAGGGTCACGCTGCCGTTCTGCACGTCGTGCTGCAGGTGGTGGCGCGGACCGATCCCAGGAACCTTCAGGCCCATGGCGCGAGCGATTTCGGAGGCCGTGCCGACGATCACGTCTAGGCCAGGCTCGTTCTTCGCCTCCCATGCAAGCTCCACCCGGGGATAGGTGAAATGGCCGAGCATCACGGCAGCCTGTACGGCCCGAGCAGCGCGGCTCATCTCGACAGGCTCGCGATTGCTCGGCGTCCTCACCCGAATGGGGATTGTTCCATCCCGGCCGAGATTGACCGCAGCGATGTCCTGCAGGCCGCGGATCTCGCCCGAGGCCCCGGCGAAGGACAGAACGCTCTGCTCCGGCATCAGCTGGGTCCAAAGCTCGTAGGTGGAATTGACGGAGCAATCCACGCGATGGCTCTGGCGGACGCTCACGCGAACGGAGTTGAAGCCCGCCTGCAGAACGCCGACCGGCACGTTCAGGCTCAAGGTCTCCGTCTGGTTGGCGTTCTGGATCGCAGTCTCGCCGACGATAACGTCGTTGATCCTGACCGTGAGCCTGAAGGTCTCCGGCATCACCGAAATCGCATTGCGGTAGGCGAGCTGAAGTTTAGCCATGCGGGCCGCCTCGCCCGCTGTCAGGAAGATGGGAAATTCCCGGGTCGCGGCCTCGCCGATCAAGCGGGTGTCCTCCGCAGAGACAGGGAGCGGTCGGCTCCATTCAGGAGCGACAGGCGTGAGAGAGGCAATGCTCGCCGCTCCGGGAGCACGCGGAGCATCCAGGGCTCCGGCGTTGGTGGCAGCAAGCGACATGAGGATGGTGATCGCCGTAAGAGAGCGCATGGAATGCTCCTGAGACTGAGGAGAAGCAGGGAAAGGCGGATGCGATGGATTACGAGCCCTGGGCGGCAGGCGTTTCGGCAGTCCCTCCCCGCCGGAAGAGAGCAAAGCTCACCCCGCGGAAAGTATGGCCCAAGCCCCATGCCATCACTTCGGCCGTGGCGGCCAGGATGCTCCTTGTGCGCTGTCGGGCCATGCGTGCGTTGCGCAGCAGCCGCAGATCGCCGAACATCAGCTCGGAGATCGTGCGGTAATGGGAGGGCTGCAACTCGCCGAAGCCGAGGCCGACCAGTTGGCTGTCCTTTTCGAAGCGCACATTGGCAAGCCTGATCGGCAGGACGGAGCTGACCTCCCGTCCGTTGGGCGACGCCACCGCCAGACGCGCCTGAGACTGCATCCGCAGGGGGCTCGTCCCGGGGAGGCGGATCAGCATGCCGCCCTGTGAGACATCGAGGATCTGCGCCGTCAGCGAAATACCGTCGATCTGAAGCATTCCACGTCCCTGGGTCGGCACACGATGCATTTGGCGACGCTCACGGCGTTCGGAGACGACACCGAGGGCCAGCCCGGCCATGAAGAGGTTAAACAGGTTCCACAGGCCCGCGATCAGGAGGATCCCCGTCGATTCCGGCTCATGTTGCAGCCGGTAGATTACCGTGACCGCACCGGCGAAGAGGATACCGAAGATCAGGAAGTACGGCCATGCCAGGCTCGAGAGACGATCCTCGCCCGCCGATCCGCCCTTGGCAGTGACGTTGAAGGTGGGACGGCGAGGATTTTTGATGACGCTGAGAATGGCCGGCAGAAGATAAACCGACTGAACGTACTCGTAGAGCTCTGACACCCAGGGCCAGCGGAAGCGCCCATAGGCATAGCTCTGGAGCAGGATCGCGGCGGCGAGATAGGCGCAGGTATAGGCCCCGAACTCGCCGACCGTCGCGTTATAAACCTTGAGATTGAAGAAGATGTAGAGGAGCGGAGCGAAGATGAAGGTGATCCGCGGGAGCGGGAACAGCCAGAACATGCAGCTGGACAGATAGCAAGCCCGCTGCGCCAGGGTGAGGCCCCGCTTCAGCAGAGGGTTCTTTGTCAAAAAGATCTGCATCATGCCCGTGCACCAGCGCGTGCGCTGACCGATGAAGGCGGCGAAGGTTTCGGGCTGGAGTCCTGCAATCAGTGGCTTGTCCACATACAGGCTCCGCCAGCCCGTGGCATGGAGCTCGAGAGCGGTTTCGCAATCCTCCGTGATCGAGGTTCCGGCAAAGCCTCCCGCCTGCTCAAGGGCGCTGCGTCGAAGAACGGCGGCGGAGCCGCAGAAGAAGGAAGCATTCCACTTGTCGAGGCCCTTCTGGATCATGCCGTAGAACATCTCGTTCTCGGAAGGCATGCGGTCGAAGGTCGACAGGTTTCGCTCGACGGGATCGGGATTGATGAAGAAATGCGGCGTCTGGACCAGGAACAGCTTGGGATCCCGTGTGAAGAACCCGACCGTCTCCACAAGGAAGTCGCGGGCGGGAGCGTGATCCGCATCGAAGACGACGACCAGATCGCCCTTGGAATGAAGCAGCCCGTTGGAGAGATTGCCCGCCTTGGCATTCACGTTTCGCGACCGGGTCAGATACTCGACGCCGAGCTCGCGGCAGAGCACCTGCAATTCTTCCCGGCGCCGCAGGGCGGCATCCGCGATGGCAGGGTTCGCGGATTGCACCTTCTGGTCCGTTCCGCCGTCGTCGAGCAGGTAAACGGTGAGCTTGTCTCTCGGGTAGTCCATCGCCTTCGCGGCCGACAGGGTCATAGCGAGAAGGGCCGCATCCTCGTTGTAGGATGGGACGAACACGTCGACCGTGGGAGCCTCCACATCAGAGAGCCGCGGCGCACGGGGGCGCTGGATGGGACGGGAGATGACGAAGAGGCTCAATCCCAGCATGACCACGCAGAACATCTCCGCGGCATAGATCGTGATGCCGGGCACGAAATCCATGAGATTGTTCGTGTCCGGCAGGGTCGCGGTCGTGCGCCAATAGACATATCGAAGGACGAGGAGAGCACCGAGCGTGAAGAAGAGATGGCGCCAGTATCCCTGAAGGTTGAGAAGCTTGATGGCCGCCATCACCGCCAGGCACATCATAGCGATGGCCCATTGAGTTTCCGTTCCAACAGGCTGCAGAACGAGAAACAGCGCCAGTAACGATGTCAGCAAGTACAATCCGCGCGAAAGAAATCGCAGCATTGGCCCCCTCCGATGTGAGTGAAATTCACTGCAGGTGTGGCCAAGTTATGCCGGAATGAGACTCAGAAACTATTCCTCGAACAGGCTTATCTTGAAGTCAGAGTCGGTACTCCTGACGAAGCCGACAAAGCTTGGCCATTACCACTATTGACCATCTCATGGTGGTATTCGGATTCAGCGATCCGGAAATTAAGTCTAATCCTGAGGATGATCGAGGGCGAGGCCGGCGCGTCAGAGGACGTAAAAGTCGTTTTCGCTCAATGCGAGCCCGCTCTTGAGCTTGGCGAAGAGAATCGGCTTGTACTTCGTTCCCGAGCCGTCGGCGTCGTAGGAAAGATGGCCCTTGTTCTTGCTGTAGATCAGGTAGTCGTTAGCGTCCTGGGCCTTGCTGCCGATCGTGAAAAGGTCGGGCTTGAGCTTTCCGGGCTTTCCGAGCTTGCGGAAGATGCTGTTCTCAAGCCGGATCGTGTCGTCACTGACGTTGAAGTCGGCGATGGTGTCGACATTCGTAGTGGCGCTCAGCCGGTCCCTGAAGGTGAAGATGTCCTTGCCCCAACCGCCCGAGAGAATGTCCTTTCCCGCTCCGCCCTCCAGATGATCGTTACCTGAGTCACCGAAGATCCGGTCGTTGCCGGCGCCGCCCTGGAGAATGTCGAGGTGCATACTTCCATAGAGCGTGTCGTTTCCGTCCTGCCCCGCCAATCTGTTGTCGCCTGTTCCCCCATAGAGCCGATCGCTTCCGGCACCCCCTTCCAGGGTGTCCCGCCCGGTGTCGCCGTAGAGCTGGTCCGCACCATCGCCGCCGGAGAGGAGATCGTTTCCGATGCCGGCATAGAGAGCGTCATCCCCAAGCCCGCCAAAAATCCTGTCGCTGCCGCCATCCCCGTACAGCGCATCATGGCCGGCAAGACCATCGATCAAGTTCGCCCCCAGGTTTCCGACGATTTCGTTCGAAAGGGAGTTGCCGATCAGACCGATGCTGGCGAGCCCGCCGCCGGCCTTCAGGATTTCGATGTTCTCCCCCAGGGCATAGCTTGCATGGGCGATCACCGTGTCATGGCCAGAGTTCTCGCCATCCACGACCAGGTCGAAGGCGTCGTCCACGATGTAGAGGTCATTGCCCGCACCTCCCACAAGCGTATCGGCGCTCCCCTTTCCGTCGAGGTGATCATGCGCCGATGTGCCGACGATCAGGTTGCGAAACCCGTTGCCCGTAAGCGACAGGGATGTCGCCGAACCGTCCGCGCGAAGCTCTTCGATTTCGGCATCCAGGGCCATCGCGAAGCTTGCGGTCGTGTGAACCACGTCATAACCCTGCCCGGCGGCCTCGAAGATGCGGTCGTCCGCTGTGTCGACCCTGTAGATATCGTTGCCGGGTCCGCCATCGAGGGTATCCGCTCCCCTGCCCCCCTCCAAAAGGTCGTCCCCAGCGTAGCCCTCCAGGTGGTCGCCCTGGTCGGAGCCTTCGAGACGATCGTTGCCGCTCATCACGAAGGCGGCGGCCAGCGCACCCTGTTGATGGAATTTGGCGAGGTCCTGGTAGGAAAACAGCACCGGACCATCAGGTTCGCCATAGGTGATCCACGGTGCGTCTTGAGGCCCGAACCGCAGGTATGAGGCGCTTCCCTCGGCCTCGGAAAGCTGAGGTCCTGCATAAAGAATGTCGACAGGCGACTGATAGATGACGACCTTGAAGCTTGCGCTCTCTGCCCCCTTGATACTGAGGCTGCCGCTGACGATGGGCGTGAAGAACGCCTGAAGCCGGAGGCCCATCGGCATGTTGCTGTTGAAGGTGACGACGGCCATGGGGAGCTAACCTGAAAGCGTGCAGCCCCTCGTTCGGGCGGTTTTCCGTGAACTATCGGCAGGTCTGGGCAGCCCCAGCCTCGCTTCCTATTGGAGCGGCGACCCACTCCGCCAACAAAGGGGCATTGGGTGAATACCTCGAAAGGATCTTGTACAAGTCGTCGAAGGGCCTGGCCCGAAGGCCAGGCCCCAAGTTGGCACTGCGGCTCTCACCAGCGATGCGCCGGATGTTCAGGCGAGCATGAAGTCGCGGCTGACATAGTTGTGAGCTTCGGTCAGGAAATCCGAGCCGCTGGCTATGCTGCCACCGTCCTGGACCGCTGCCTTGAGAATGCTGATCAATTGGGCATTGGAGATCGACGAACTGCCATTCGTCGTGCCGAAGCTTCCGTTGTCCCAGAAAAACCACTTCATCGTCACAGACGACCGGACTGCGCCTATGCCGAAGTTCAGCGTCAGGTCACCCGCATTTCCACCCGTGCCGCGTGTCCCGCTGACGAAGCCAGAGTCGATGAGAGACGCAAGACTTGTCTCATCGTCCCAGAAACCGGCGGCCGGGTTGAACGCCACAAGCTGATCTCCCTCCGAGATCCGGAAGCCGTTGATGACGTCATTGCCCCATCCGGCCTCGTTGCCGTCCCGATCATGCAGGTAGAGAGCGTACTTGTCGGCCTGCCAGCCGCCCGTGTACTGATCGTCCCCGTCCGAGATGGCGCCGGCGATCCCACCGAGCTTGAACTTGTTGTTGCCGCCATTGGCGTAGACAACATCGCTGCCGGTGCCGAGGATAATGGTGTCGTCGCCATTACCCGCCGTGACGGTGTCATTGCCGCCGCCGGCATCGATGCGGTTATGGCCGCCATTGGCATTGATGGTATCGTTGCCGCCGCCGCCCCACATCCGGTCGTTGCCCTCGCCTGCCGACATGGTATCGGCACCGCCACCGCCGAACAGCCAGTTGTGGCCACCATTGGCATGCAGTTGGTCGTTGCCCGCTCCGCCATCGAGCAGGTCGTTCCCGCCGCCGCCGGACAGGTTGTCGTCGCCACCCTGCCCAAACAGGCGGTTGTTGCCCTCCTGGCCGTGCATCTGGTCGTTGCCGTCGCCACCGACCATCAGGTCGCAGCCATTCCCCCCCGACATGTTGTCGGCATTGGCCGTGCCGAGCTGGTAGTCGTTGCCGTTGCCGCCCCAGTAGCCACCCCATTGAGGAGCGGTCTGGACGGTATCGTAGGCGGCATAGGGAGCGTTGAATGTACCGGATGTTGCTCCGCCGTCACCGTCCCGCACAGTAAAGTTGAAGCTGTCGCCTGTCTGATTGGGGCCTCCGAGCAACTGCACGAGGCCTGAGTTGATGTCCTGTTGCGTGAACGTATCGCCCGCGCCCGCCATCTCACCGTTGATGAGCAAGACGCCGGACGGAAGGCTGTCGACCGTATAGGTCAGTGTCGAGCTGTCCACATCGGTCGAGGACAGGTCATCAGGTCCGAGAACTGCGCCTGTGGAACAGGCCCCGAGAGCGGGGTTGAGCGTGCTGGTCACGATCACCGGCGCGTCATTCACGGGATTGACGGTCAGGTTCACGGTGACGGGCGTACCATCCACCGTTCCGTCATTGGCTTTGTAGGTGAAGCTGTCCGATCCATTGTAGTTGGCATTCGGGGTATAGGTGAACGAGCCGTTTGCATTGAGGACGAGCGTTCCATGGGCCGGACCTGACACGAGAACGGCCGTGAGGGTGTTGTTCTCTCCATCCGTATCGTTCTGGAGAACACCCGGCGCCCCCACCACCAACGCCACGTCCTCGTTCGTCGCATAGGCGTCGGCAGCGCTGACGGGTGGCGTGTTAGCCGGTGCAGGAGGCTGTCCTACATTGATGAGACCGCCTGAGACGCCCTGCGTGAAATCAAGAACGTTGTCACCTGAGTCGGAATCCTGGAAGCGGAACTGAAGCGAGCCATCCTGGAGCGACGTGAATATGTTCTGCAGCACGGTGGCATTGTTCGAGTAAAACCACCCGGTTCTCAACTCGTTATTTTCAAAGCCCTTTGGAGGAGCAGATTGCAGAGCGGTTATCCCGTCGCTCGTCGTCTGCTGGGTTTCGATATCGCTGAAGTTGCCGAGCTCCACGTTATCGAGAAACAACACATTGTCTTTGTGATCGAAATCCCCAGGAGATGTGTCACCATCAAACAACGTGATACGAACGGCGACTTGCGAAAGACCCCCTCCCAGTGCGGCCAAGACGGCAGGAGTAAAGCCGGTTTGGGTTCCAATCGTGAACAAGGACGACGATGTGCCGGAGAAGAGGCTGCTTGCGGACAGCTGACTGACGATGCGGACGCCATTCAATCCGATCAGGTCAAGGACGATACCTCCAACCTGCGTGAAGCCAGAGGGCAAAGCGCCCCCGGCCGTTGGAGATGTGATGGTGAAAGTAGTCACGTGATCCTCCAAGGATAGAGCCGTAGCAAACGACCCCTTCTTTACGAGGACGAGTCAGCCCCGAACGTTCAGCAGCAACGCAACGGCAGCTATCAGCCTGAAAGTCCGACAGCCGCCAAGGATCCGGTAACAGGACCTGCCGCTCCGCTTGGAAGAACAGATCCCACCCGTAATAAAATTCAGATTTGAGCATAAAAAGCACTTTGCGAAATCGATTTAAATCGATTTCACATAGGTCATTTCGATGCCTTCATTATGCAGTTGGCGTCTACGTTGCTCTGATCGTTATTGGACTATGAGATTCGTTCCCCCAGACTTGCTAAGTCCAGCTTCACCATATTCTTTCCGCTTACTGCCACAACGGCGCATAGGCAGTACTTCCCAGCACAGAGAATGTAAGGACAGCCGCTTCGGGAGTAACACGTCCGTAAAACCGCTTTCGTAGTCACTTGATTTGAGCTCTGCCACAGGCCTCCTCTCCTGCTCCGCACCCGGTTCAAATGAAAAGCCCGGCAACGCTCCTGCTGCCGGGCCTCTTAAATGCTGGATCAAGGCATCGTCTTGTCTAGCGCGCCTTGACGGCCGTGTCCGGGAAGTCGCTGAAGAGGCCGTCCACCCCGAGGGCGTAGAACGCCTTGTACTCCGCCGCGGGATCGCCCTTGAAGGTCGAGGCCAGGCGCTTCGGTTCGTTGCGGAAGGTCCAGGTGAACACCTGGAGGCCCGCGGCGTGCGCATCCTTCACCACCGTCGTCGGGGCTGCAAGGACGCGATCCTGCTCGTCCGTCTTGCCGTCGCCGTTCAGGTCGTCGGCCTTGCCGTCGTTGTTCTGATCGACCTGCTTGGTGGGAAGAATGTAGGGCTTCCACGGCGCCAGGATGTCGGCATAGGACTTCACTTCGGCCAAGCCTTCCTTCGTGAGCAGGTCCTTGTATGTGCGCTTGTCGCCGACCACCACGAAGTCATAGGGCTGGGCGTAAGGTGCCGCGAGTACGATGTTGCCGTCCTTGTCCACGTCGTCAGCATCCAGCAGCTGTGCCAGCCGCACGTCGATACGCGTGTTCAGATATTTAAGGTTCGCCACCTCGAAGCTCTGAATGACGACGGGTGCAGACGCATCGGCCCATCCTGCCTCCTTCAGAACGGTCACCAGGCGGTCTTCCATGGGAAGCCCCAGGGCGGCATGGAAGGTGGAGTGCTTGGTCTCCGGGGCGATCCCGATGGTCTTGCCCCTTGCCGAGCCTTCCTTCTTGGCGAGGTCGATCACCTCCTGAAGGGTTGGGATCTGGAACTGGCCGTTCTTGGACTGATCGCGATCCGCCATCGCTTGCTTGGCGCGCAGTTGCTTGATCTCGGCGAGGGTGAAGTCGCTGGCGAACCAGTCGGTGGTCTCGACGCCGTCGACCTTGCGGGTCGTCTTGCGGGATGCGAATTCGGGCCTGTTCGCCACGTCGGTGGTGCCGCTCAGCATCGGCTCGTGACGGGCGATCAGCACGCCGTCCTTCGTCACCACAAGATCGGGCTCGATGTAATCCGCTCCCATGTCGATCGCCATCTTGTAGGCCTCGAGCGTGTGCTCGGGCAGATAGCCGCTGGCGCCACGGTGAGCGACAACGATAGTCGGCGCGCCGGTCAGGGTCTTCTCCTGAGCCAGGGATGGCCCACTCGTCGTCGAAGTAATGATGGCGGCGGATGCGAGCAGTGCAAAGCGGTTCATGATCTTTCCTCCTGGGCGGATCTCTAGCGGCGCTTTCGTGACGCCATGATGACTGCCCATTGCCGGATGTTACTGCACCCGCCTGCCGCTACAAGGAGACCGTCTCAGTTGCTCGACGGAAAGGTGGACCTCACGAACTCCCATGCCGCCGTCAGGTGTCGTCGCATCGCCTCCTCGGCCGAATCCGGGTCGCGTGCGAGAATAGCCTCGAGGACGGCCTCGTGGCCGGCATAGTTCATCTGGTCGATGTCCGCACCGCGCCTCATCGAGCGCCAATGTTGGGTCAGCCACTCCACATAGGCTTTGTGAATGGCGGGGTAGATCGGATTCCCGGGGATTCGGTAGAGCACCGCATGAAAAGCGGCGTCGGTCTGGTCGAACAGGGAGGAATTGCCAATCGCCTCCCGGTTCGTCTCGAGGGCGGCACGGAGTTCCTCAAGGTGGTCGCGCCTCGCGTGCTTTGCCGCCCAGCGTGCCAGCGCCGCCTCAAGGAAGATCCGGGTCTCGAACAGATTCCAGACCCCTTTCCTGTCCACGACGAGATGGCCGACGAGATTCCCCACCTTGTCGATCGCAATCTCGTAGTCGGGCTTGCGCACGATGGGACGGTGTCCAAGGCGCGTCTCGATGAGTCCGCGATTGGCAAGAGTGATGATCGCCTCCCGGACGGCCGCACGGCTCACGCCATAACGCTGCATCAGGTCGCGCTCGGCCGGGAGCCGCTCACCCTCCTGGAAGCCTCCATTTTGGATCATCTGCGCCAACTCGGCCGCTATCGCATCCGACCGACGCGCCCCTATTGCCCCGTGGCCATGCAGCTTTTCGCTCTGGTCCATGGTCACCTCGATTTTGCCGCCTAATTCTTCGAGTCTCTGTGGCTAAGGAGCCAAAGACGATCCGTAAGCTTCTTACAGGTAGCATATGGTCTGACCAAAATCTATCTTTGTAGAATTGTTTAGGGAAAAGAGGCTCGAATTTCCCTCCTCAAAACAAATGGAGGGGACAGCTCGGGATTGATTTCGAGACCCTTGACAGGCAAGTGCTCTCCGACCATCCTCCCTTCGGTCGAACCAAATAGATCAGTAACTGGCGTTTGGTTTGACACTGCTCCGCTTGAGCGTACAGGGAGGAGAGACTGGTGACGCCATCCCAAGGCAACCCGCTGTCGAACTCTAGCCTGCAGCTTCCCGCCCGAGGATCGTGCGGGGGACAGCCATGACCGGCATGATCCTGTCCGGTCGTGGCGAGGCCCTGACCCACTACCAGATGTATATCGACGGCGCCTGGACGGACGGCCGTGCCGATGCACGGTCCGAGGTCGAAAACCCGGCGAACGAAGCGGTCTTCGCCACCGTCCCCGCCGGAACGGTGGAGGATGCGATCGATGCCCTGGAGGCGGCTAGGCGCGCTCAGCCGGCCTGGGCTGCCTTGCCGCCCATCATCCGGGCCGGCTACGTGACCGATCTCGCCGCCGCCGTAAAACGGGAGAAGACGCACCTCGCCCGCATCGTCGTTCAGGAACAGGGCAAGCCCCTCAACCAGGCCGAAGGCGAGATCGATGCCGTCATCACCTTCCTGACCTTCGCCGCCGAGAGCGCGCGCCGCATCGAAGGCGACATTCTTCCGTCGGACTTTCAGAACGAGGAAGTCTGGATCCGCCGGGTGCCCTTCGGGGTGGTCGTCGGACTCACTGCCTGGAACTATCCGGCAGCGCTCGCAGCACGCAAGATCGGCCCTGCCCTCGTAGCCGGCAACACCATGGTGGTGAAAGGGCACGAATCCACGCCTCTCTCGGCTCTCGAGATCGCTCGCCTGGCGCGTGAAGTCGGAATTCCGAAGGGCGTGCTCAATGTGGTAACGGGCGACGGACGCAGTGTGGGAGATGCCCTGGTGCGCTCGCCCATCAGCGCCATGATCACCATGACGGGCAGCGTCCGCGCCGGACGCGAGATCTACGCAGCGGGCGCTCATGAGTTGAAGGTCGTCCGCCTCGAACTCGGCGGCAAAGCGCCCTTCATCGTTCTGGATGACGCGGATATCGATGCGGCCGTGGAAGCGGCCATCGTCTCGCGCTTTACCAATTGTGGGCAGATCTGCACCTGCAACGAGCGCATGTATCTGCACAAGGCTATCGCGGAGCCCTTCCTCGACAAGTTCGTATCCCGCGTGAAGCAGATGCGCCTTGCCGACCCCATGACAAACCCTGACATGGGGCCGAAGGTGAACCGACCCGAAGTCGACAAGGTCGAGGAGATCGTGAACGATGCGATCGCGGCCGGAGCTGAGGTTCTCGCGGGCGGGCGGCGCCTGAAGGAGGGCGAATTTGCCCGCGGGCACTGGTTCGAGCCCACCGTCCTGCGCGTGGACAGCAACGAGGCATCGGTCATGCAGCGGGAAATCTTTGGCCCGGTTGCGCCCGTGATGACCGTCGACAGCTTCGAGCAGGCTCTGGGCTTCGCCAACGACAGCAGCTATGGCCTTTCGGCCTATGTCTACACCAACGATCTGCGCCGGGTGATGCGGCTCTCGCGGGAGCTCTCCTTCGGCGAACTCTATGTCAACCGTCCCTGCGGCGAGCTCGTTCAGGGCTTTCACACCGGCTGGAAGCATTCCGGCCTCGGCGGCGAGGACGGCAAGTACGGTTTCGACGGATACCTGCGGAAGCAGACGACTTACGTCCGCTGGTGACGGCCTGCAGCCGTGAAAGAGCTGCAGCAATACCGAAAGAACCCCGCCAACGGGGCAGAACCTTGATGGAGGAAGATGATGCTGAGAAGGACTTTTCTTGCACTCGCAACAGGTGTGGCCGCCCTTGGTCTGGGCCTCGGCGGCGTGTCGGCGCAGGAGCTGCCCAAGCTGAAGCAGAAGGAGAAGTACAAGGTCGGCTTCGCGCAGACCGAGTCGAACAATCCGTGGCGCATCGCTCAGACGGAGAGCATGAAGGCCGAGGCCGCCAAGCTCGGTCACCAGCTGGTCTATACCGATGCGGCCGGCTCCGCAGCCAAGCAGGTGGCCGACGTCAACTCGATGATCGCCCAGGGCGTCGACCTGATCTTCCTGGCTCCCCGCGAAGAGAAGCCCCTCATCCCGGCCGTCATGGCGGCCAAACGCGCGGGCATTCCCGTCATTCTGCTCGACCGGAACGTGGACCAGAGCCTCGCCAAAGCCGGCAAGGATTACGTCACCTTCATCGGCTCGGACTTCGTGGACGAAGGCAAGCGCGCTGCCGAAGCCCTCACCAAGGCCATGGGCGGCAATGCCAAGATCATTCAGCTCGAAGGCACCACCGGCTCCTCGCCGGCCAATGACCGCCGCAAAGGGTTTGAGGATTACATCAAGGCTCATCCGGGCATGAAGATCGTGGCCTCGCAGTCCGGCGATTTCGCCCGTGACAAGGGTCGGCAGGTGGCGGAGACGCTGCTGCAGGCCCACCCCGACGCGACCGCCATCTATGCGCACAACGACGAAATGGCGATCGGTGCGATCGCAGCCCTCGAAGCGGCCGGCAAGAAACCCGGAAAGGATGTGATCGTCGTCTCCATCGATGGCACGCGCGATGCCTTGCAGGCCATCATCGACGGCAAGATGCTCGCGACGGTGGAATGCAACCCGAAATTCGGGCCCAAGGCCTTCGAGACCATGATGCGCTACGCCAAGGGCGAGCAGATCGAGCCATGGGTGGTGAACACCGACCGCTTCTTCGACAAGTCGAACGCGGCTCAGCTCATTGCCGACGCATACTGACTGATGAAGTGCTGCCCGCGATTGCGGGCAGCACCTTTTCGTCTGGCCTGATCCATGAACGGAGCTTCCATGGCGCCGCTTCTCTCCATGCAGGGCATCGACAAGCGTTTCGCCGGCATTCCGGCCCTGCGCTCGGCCGAGCTCGTGGTGGAGAAAGGCGAGGTCCATGCGCTGATCGGCCAGAACGGCGCCGGCAAGTCGACGCTGATCAAGATTCTGACCGGCTATTACAGGAAGGATGCGGGCGAGATCCTCTTCGACGGGAGGTCGGTGGAGTTCTCCTCACCCCAGGAGGCTCAGGGTGCCGGCATCAGCACGATCTACCAGGAAATCAACCTAGTGCCCTATCGATCCGTCACCGAGAACATCTGTCTCGGGCGGGAGAAGCGCCGCTTCGGGCTCCTGGACTGGCCGGCCATGCACGCAGAGGCGAAAAGCCTGCTGGCTCGGTTCAACATCGAGATCGACGTGCGCCGTCCGCTCATGGCCTATCCGACCGCCGTGCAGCAGATGGTTGCAATCGCTCGCGCCATCGGGTTCGAAGCCAAGCTCGTCATCATGGACGAGCCCACCTCCTCTCTCGACGAGCGCGAGGTCGGGGTGCTGTTCGGCGTCATTCGCCAGCTTAAGGCCGAGGGGGTCTCGGTGATCTTCGTCAGCCACAAGCTCGACGAGCTCTATGCTGTCTGCGACCGGGTCACCATCATGCGTGACGGCCGCACCGTGCAGGTGGCTTCCATGGCGCAGCTGTCGCGGCTCGACCTGGTCACCTCCATGCTTGGGCGAGAGCTGACCCAGGTGCTGCAGGAAGGGAGTCATACCGCTGAAGCCGATGGCAGCGCGCGTGAGCCGGTTCTGAAAGTCGGCAGTCTTGCTGCCGGCCGCATGGTCCGCGATGTCAGCTTCGATGTACGGCCGGGAGAAATCGTCGGGCTGGCGGGCCTGCTTGGCGCAGGCCGGACGGAATCGGCCCGCGCCGTCTTCGGGGCCGACAAGCCGGATGCCGGCACCATCGCTTTCGATGGCCGCATCAATGCGGTTCACGCCCCTTCGGACGCGATCAAGGCCGGCATGGGCTTCTGCTCCGAGGATCGGAAACTCGAAGGCATCATTCCGGACATGTCGGTGCGCGAGAACCTGACGCTCGCTCTCATGCCGCAGCTGGCCAGACGCGGCATCGTTGACGAGGCGCGCAGCCGGGAAATCGTCGACCAGTTCATCAGGCGCCTTGGCATCCGCTGCTCCGGGCCGGAACAGCGCATCCGTGAACTCTCCGGCGGCAACCAGCAGAAGGTGCTGCTCGCCCGCTGGCTCTGCATGAACCCCAAGCTGCTCATCCTTGATGAGCCCACCCGAGGCATCGATGTCGGCGCCAAGGCCGAGATCCTGAGCCTGATCCGGGAGCTGGCAGGACAGGGCCTCGGTGTCCTGATGATTTCCTCGGAGCTTGAAGAGGTGGTGGAGGCGGCAAGCCGCATCTTCGTTCTCAGGGACGGGCGCACGGTCGCGGAACTCAAGGGAGAGGCGATCAACGAACAGACGGTCATGGCTGCCATGGCGCATGGGCATGAAGGCAAGAGGGAGGCGGACCATGGCTGACACGGCGACCACCCTCCCGCCCGCGCAAGGAGCGCCTCGCTTCGACATCAAGAGCATGCTGACGAAGTATGGTGCCTGGATCGCGCTGGCGCTCCTGATCCTAGTCAACCTCGCCATCACACCGAACTTCGCAACCTGGCAGACGCTCAACGTCAACCTCACCCAGGTCTGCGCCATCGTGATCGTCGGCGTCGGGATGACGCTCGTCATCGCCACAGGAGGAATCGACCTCTCGGTCGGCGCGCTCATGGCCATCGCCGGAGCCCTGGCGCCCCTGATCTTCCTTGGAAAGCTCTTTCCCCTGCCCCACCCTGCCATCGGCATCGCACTCGCCTTCGTCCTGCCGGTTCTTGTCGCGGGCGCTCTCGGCTGGTTCAACGGCTGGCTCGTGACGCGCCTGCGGATTCAGCCGATCATTGCGACCCTGGTGCTTTTCATCGCCGGGCGAGGCATCGCGCAGGTCTTCACCAACGGCAATCTGCAGGTCTTCAACCTGCCGAGCTTCCAGTTCATCGGTCTCGGGCGCGCCTTCGGCATCCCGTTTCAGGCGATCCTGATGATCGTCATCGTGGCTGCGGCAGCCTGGATGCTCAGGCGCACCGTGTTCGGCCGCCAGATCCTTGCCGTTGGCGGCAACGAAAAGGCTGCACGCCTTGCGGGCATTCCCGTCGCGTCCGTGAAGCAGCGGGTCTATCTCATCAGCGGTCTTCTCTCCGGCATCGCAGGGCTGATCGTCATCGCCCGCAACTCCGCTGCAGACGCCAACCTCGTCGGCCTCGGCATGGAACTCGACGCCATCGCGGCCGTCGCCGTGGGAGGAACGCTCCTCACCGGCGGGCGGGCGACCGTGATCGGCACCCTCGTCGGCGCGCTCATCATCCAGCTCGTCCGCTACACGCTTCTCGCTAACGGCGTCCCGGATGCCGCCGCGCTCGTGGCCAAGGCCATCATCATCGTTCTGGCCGTCTGGCTGCAGCGCCAGAGTCATCGCTGAGGGCAAAGATGAGCACCACCTCCCTCAAACTGTTTCAGGGCATCGGGCGCTACGGCGTGCTTCTGGCGCTCGTGGCGCTGATCCTGTTCGGCTGGCTGCGCTACGAAAACTTCCTTGGGACGTTCAATGTCCTTTCGGTGCTCCGCTACAACAGCATGTTCGCCCTCGTGGCGCTGGGCATGTGCTTCGTCATCATCACGGGCGGCATCGATCTTTCAGTGGGGTCGACGGCAGCCCTCGGCAGCGTTGTCGCAGCCTTGCTCTCTTCCTACGGAGTCATGCCGGGACTTCTCGGGGGACTGGCGGCCGGGCTCGCTGTCGGCGCCTGCAACGCCTTCATCATTACCCGGCTCAACATTCTCCCGTTCATCGCGACGCTCGCCACCATGCTGGCAGCAAGCGGCTGTGCGCTGCTGCTCGCCGACAACCAATCGGTCTCTGTGTCTTATGAAACGGGGTTCGTGGAACTCGGCCAGGGCGATTTCCTCGGCTTTCCCATTCCGGCCTGGATCGCGCTGATTGCCTATCTCCTGGGCTCCCTCATCCTCAACTTCACCTCCTTCGGCCGCACGGTCCTGGCCATCGGCGGCAATGAGGACGCAGCGCGCCTCATGGGCTTGCCGGCGAGCCGGGTGAAGGCGGTGGTCTATCTGGCAAGTGGCGGCCTGTCGGGACTTGCGGGCGTGATCCTCGCGGCGCAGTTCGGGGCGGGCCAACCCATCGAAGGTGTCGGCTGGGAGCTCTTTGCCATTGCGGCCGTCGTGGTCGGCGGCACCTTGCTGACCGGCGGCGTCGGCTCCGTCGGCTCGACCCTCGCGGGCGTGCTCCTCCTCGGTCTGATCTTCAACATCCTGAATTTCGAGAACGGCCTCGGCTGGATCAGCCTTTCTGCCTATTGGCAGTCCGTCATCCGCGGCGCGTTCCTGCTGCTCGTCGTTGCCATCCAGGCGCGGTTGAGCATGCGCGCCGAAGAAGCCGCCTGACGGCTCGACATACCACCCTTGAGGAAGTGAAGGACCCCATGCCCCGGATCACCTCTATCGAACCCGGCTTCTACCGCATCCCCCTGCCGACCGTGCTGACTGACTCCATGCACGGCGAGATGCGGGCCTTCGAGCTCAACACGGTTCGCATCCGCGACTCGGATGGAGCGGAGGGCGTCGGCTACACCTTCACGGTAGGCCGCAATGGAGCCGCCATCGATACGATTCTCGCCCGCGAGCTGCCCGAGATCATGGATGGCGAGGAGGCCGACGAGATCGAGCGCCTCTGGCACAAGGCCTGGTGGGCGCTTCATTACGGCGGACGCGGCGGACCGACGGTTCTGGCGCTGTCGGCCTTCGACATGGCGCTCTGGGATCTCAAGGCGAAGCGGGCCAACCTTCCGCTCTGGAAGGCGCTCGGCGGCTTCGATCCCAAGGTGCCCTGCTATGCCGGCGGCATCGATCTCGAACTGCCCCTCGACAAGCTCCTGCGGCAAACGGACGACAATCTCGCCAAGGGCTTCCGCGCCATCAAGATGAAGGTCGGCCGCGCCAATCTCTTCGAAGATGTGGAACGCGTGAAGGCCATGCGCGAGCACCTGGGCCCGGGCTTTCCGCTGATGGTGGATGCCAACATGAAGTGGAGCGTGGACGGCGCCATCCGTGCCGCGCGTGCTCTGCAGCCCTTCGACCTCACCTGGCTCGAGGAGCCGACCATTCCCGACGACCCGGCGGGGCATGCCCGCATCGTCCGCGAGGGCGGACTGCCGATCGCCGCCGGCGAGAACCTGCGCACGCTTTGGGAGTTCAAGCTTTATGTAGCCGGCGGCGCGGTGACCTATCCGGAGCCGGACGTCACCAATTGCGGCGGCGTCACGCCGTTCATGAAGATCGCTCATCTGGCGGAGGCCTTCAACCTACCCGTCACCAGCCACGGCGCCCACGACGTGACCGTGCATCTCCTCGCCGCCTGTCCGAACCGCTCCTATCTCGAGGCTCACGGCTTTGGCCTGGAGCGCTACATCGCCGAGCCTCTCACGATTCAGGAGGGCTTCGCGCTGGCACCGGATCGCCCCGGCCACGGGATCGATTTCGACTGGCAGGGCCTGGCCAAGATCAAGGCGTGATGCGCAGCTCACCAACTCAGGGGTCGAACGACCGCCATGGATGTTTTCTCACCTTCTCTTCTCGCCGGACGCACCGCCCTCGTGACGGCGGCAGCCCAGGGAATCGGCCGCGCCTCAGCCATCGCCCTGGCCGATGCCGGCGCCGCGGTCTTTGCAACCGACATCAACGAAGCGGCTCTCGTTTCGCTGGCCGAGCAGCACCCGTCCATTACGGCCTTGCCTCTCGATGTGCGCGATCCCTCGTCCATCCAGGCGGCTCATGCCCGGACCGGCCCGGTTGATGTGCTCTTCAACTGTGCGGGCACCGTGCATCAAGGCTCCCTGCTCGAATGTGACGACGAGGCCTGGGCTTTCTCCATGGATCTCAACGTGACGGCCATGTTCCGCATGATCCGCACCTATCTGCCTGGAATGCTGGAGCAAGGCCGCGGATCGATCATCAACATGAGCTCGGTCGCCGGTGCGGTCAAAGGCGTCGCAAGCCGTGCAGCCTATTGCGCCACGAAGGCTGCAGTCGCCGGGCTCACCCGCTCCATCGCCGCCGACTACGTGACGAAGGGCGTTCGCTGCAACGCCATCTGCCCGGGCACGGTCGAGACGCCATCCCTTCACGACCGCATGCGAGCCCAGGGCGACTACGAAAAAGCTCGTGCCGCCTTCATCGCGCGCCAGCCGATGGGACGCCTGGGAACACCCGAGGAGATCGCAGCCCTCGTTGTCTATCTGGCGAGCGACGCCTCGGCCTACACGACCGGTCAGCTTCATGTCATCGATGGCGGCTGGACCGCCTGATACGCATTGGCAAGGTGCCTCAATGAAAGAGCGTTTCGACCATATCGTCGTCGGCGGCGGCTCCTCAGGCTCCGTGGCAGCCGCGCGGCTCGTCAATGAAGGCCGCCGCGTGCTTCTTCTCGAGGGCGGATACTCTCATCGCCATCCGCTTCTCGACATGCCGCCTGGGATCTTCAAGATGATCAACGGCAGCAAGTACATGCGGTACCATCAGACCGTGCCGCAGGAGCACCTGGACGGCCGCGTCCATGACATTCCGCAGGCTAACGTGCTCGGCGGCGGGTCATCGGTGAACGCCCAGGTGTACATGCGCGGGCGCCCCTCCGACTATGACGAATGGCACGAGATGCTGCATGGGGAGAACGACTACCCCGGCTGGAGCTGGGCCGATGTGCTGCCCCACTTCCGCACCATGGAGGGCAATAACAGGCTCTACAACGATCTGCACGGTGCCGACGGGCCGCTCCTCGTTTCCGATCCCGGTCACATCAACGACATGTCGCGTTGGTTCGTGCAGGCGGTCCAAGCCCTGGGTGAGCCGTTCAATCCTGATTTCAACGGTCCCAAGCAGCGGGGCGTGGGCTTTTACCAGTTCATGAACCGACGCGGGAAACGCAGCAGTGCGGCCTATGCCTTTCTTGCCCCGCTCGCGGACAACCCCAACCTCGTCATTCGCCTTCAATCGCGCGTTCGCAGGATCGAGATCGAGAACGGCCGCGCGGTGGGCGTCACCTATCGCGACGCCAGGGGCTTGGACCATACCGTCTATGCCGACGGTGAGGTGATCGTGGCGTCGGGAGCGCTGGTGACGCCGCAGCTTCTCATGCTTTCCGGCATCGGCCCTGCGGACCAACTCAAGGAGCACGGCATCTCCTGCATCGCGGATCTGCCGGGCGTCGGCGAGAACCTCATCGATCACCCGGAAGTGCCTCTCATCGCCAAGGCCAACGGACCCTACGGCTATTACAGGCAGGGCGTCGGCTGGCGGATGCTTCTCAACGGCATCCACTTTCGGCTCTTCGGCACGGGGCCGATCCTCTCCGCAGGCGTCGAGGCCGGCGCCTTCGTCAACCCGACCGATCCTGATGCGGAGCCGACGATCCAGGCCTTCTGCGTCCCGATCATCTATCTGGATCGCGACACGCTGGGCCTCGTCGAGGACACCTATGGGCTCACCATCACCACCGTCGTGGTGAAGCCAAAGTCGCGAGGCTACGTGCGCCTGCGCTCGGCCAATCCCGACGACATGCCGCTCGTGTCCCCTAACCTCCTCAAGCATCCCGATGACGCCCGGGCGATGATCGACGGGCAGCGTTACTTCATCCGCGCTTTTCAGACCAGCCCTCTTGCCGAGCGGATCGAACGCATCTCGATCCCCGATCCGAATGACCTCAGCGACGAGGCGATCCTGAAGCATTGCCGCCGCTTCGTGAAAACGAACTATCACCCGAGCGGCACCTGCCGGATGGGGACGGCGAGCGACCCCATGGCCGTCCTCGATTCCAGGCTCTGCGTCCGCGGGATCGAGAACCTGCGCGTATGCGATTTGTCGGCCATGCCCAACATCAATGCGGGCAACACCAACGCGCCCGCGATGATGATGGGAAGCCGCTGCGCGGAGCTGATCACCGGCCGCCCGACCGTCAGCACCGCGCAGTTCGGCCCCCGCCTCTCGGAGCAAGGCGACATGAGCGTGGCCACCATCGAATGAGACAGGAGGCGTTCTTCGGGAGCAGGCGAAGGCTCGATAAACGCAACCTCCCGCGGCTCCGGGCATTGCCCTAGCGCGCCATCTGGACCGGAGCAGCCCCGAATGCCCATTCCCTTGCCGAACCAGCCTTATCCTGAGCCGACTCCGGCCGATCCGAACCCTGCGCCGGTCAGTCCGCCCACGCCATCCGAGTCGCCTCAGCCGGAACCTGTCGGCGTGCCGCCTCCCAGTCCGGGCGGCATCCCGGCGCCGGGCGAGCCTGTCGGCGTGCCGCCGACGACCCCTCAGGAGATTCCGGTCACGCCGACGACGCCTCAGCCCACTGCCGGGTGAGGCTCAGGGGTTCGAGGAGACGAACTCGTCCCGCATCGGCGTGAATACGTCGAGGAGAACGCCCGCCTCGACCGCGACGGCTCCGTGGACTGCGTTGGAGGGAACCAGAAAGCTGTCGCCGCGCACCAGCCGTGCAGTGCGGCCCTCGATGGTGATGTCGAAGACGCCTTCTTCCACCAGGCTGCACTGAACGTGAGGATGCGAATGCGCCGCGCCGATGGCTCCGGCCTCGAAGGCGACGCGCACCATCATCACCCCGGAATCGTAGGTGAGAACCTTGCGCCGGATGCCCTCCCCCACCGTTTCCCAATCAATTTCGTTGTCGAATGCGAAGACATGACCCTTGCGGTTCATCGGTCATCCTGTTCGTGGTTAACGGGCGAGCCAGCCGCCGTCGACCGGCAGCACGACACCGTGGATGTAGTCCGCCGCCGAGGAGGCCAGGAACACGGCTGCACCGCCCAGATCGGCTGGATTCCCCCAGCGCCCTGCCGGAATTCGTCCCAGGATCTCAGCGCTTCTCTTCGGGTCGTTGCGGAGCGCTTCGGTGTTGTTCGTCACGAAGTACCCGGGAGCGATGGCATTCACGTTGATCCCCCTGGATGCCCATTCGCAGGCCAGCAGGCGCGTCAGACCGGCAAGCCCGCTCTTGCTCGCCGTGTATGACGGGATCCGAATGCCTCCTTGGAAGGACAGGAGCGAGGCAATGTTGATGATCTTGCCTCCTGCCCCGTCTGCAATCATCCCTCGTGCCACGGCCTGCGTGAGGAAGAACGTCGACTTGAGATTGACGTTCATCACATCGTCCCAGTCCTTCTCCGTGAACTCGATGGCATCCGCACGCCGGATGATGCCGGCGTTGTTGACCAGGATGTCGATCCGTCTGCCGAACTCAGCGCCTTCCGCGACGATGCGATCAATGGGCTCGAGGCTTGAGAGATCCGCATGGATAGGGTGAAAGCGTGCGCCCGCATCGCGACACAAGCGCTCGGTTTCGTCCATGGCCGAGCGCCCGACTGCGACGATGGAGGCACCCGACTGGGCCAACGCGACGGCAATGGCTTGGCCGAGACCGGTATTTGCACCGGTGACGAGGGCCGTCTTTCCCGTGAGGTCGAAGGAGATGCTCATCACGATCCTCTCATCGAAGGGTGCCCATCGGCACCATATCCATGTCGGTGAAATCCTGGTTGTCACCACCCATCGCCCAAACGAAGGCATAGTTGCTGGTGCCGACTCCCGAATGGATCGACCAACCGGGGGAAAGAACCGCCTGCTCGTTGGCGACGACGAGATGCTTGGTCTCCTCCGGCTCGCCCATGAAATGGAACACGCGGGCATCCTGCGGGAGATCGAAATAGACGTAGACCTCCGAACGGCGGTCATGAACATGGGCCGGCATGGTGTTCCACATGCTCCCCGGCTTGAGCTGCGTCATGCCGAGCACGAGTTGGGCCGAGCGGCACACCTCCGGATGGATCATCTGGAAGATCGTACGGACATTGCCGTTAGCGGCATCGCCGAGGTCCACGCGGCGGGCACGGTCGAGACCGATCTTCACCGTCTCAAACCGCGCATGCGCCGGAGTGCTGACGAGATAGAACTTGGCGGGATTGCCTGCATCGAGGCTCTCGAAGCGGACATCCTTCGTGCCCATGGCGACATAGAGGGCATCGCGGGGGCCAAGATCATGAAGGTCCCCATCCGTCTGCACGCGCCCCGCACCGCCGAGATTCACGACGCCGAGCTCGCGGCGGTCGAGGAAGTTGGGGGAGCCGATCTGCTTATGGGACTCCAGCTTGATCGCACCGGCGGTCGGCGTCGCGCCGCCCACCACCAGCCGGTCGATGTGGCTGTAGGTCAGTTTGACCTCACCGGGAACGAAAAGCGTCTCGATGAGGAAGTGGCGGCGCAGTTCGGCCGCACTGAAATGACGGACGGCCTCAGGATGGCATACCTGCCGGATTTCGATGGTCATCGGTGCCTCTTTGAGAAAAATGGTCAGCGAAACAGGGCCGGAAGCCAGAGCGACAGGCCGGGAATGTAGGTGACGAGGAGCAGGACGAGGACGCTCGCCCCCAGGAAGGGCCAGATGGTCTTCATCGCCTCGCCGATGGAGATCTTGCCCACCGCGCAGCCGACGAAGAGCACGGAGCCCACCGGCGGCGTGTTGAGCCCGATGCCCGCATTGAGGATCAGGATCACTCCGAAATGGACCGGATCGATGCCGAAGGCCTTGATCACGGGCAGGAAGATCGGGGTGCAGATGATGATCATCGGCGCCATGTCCATGAAGGTGCCGAGCACCAGCAGGATCACGTTGATGAGCAGCAGGACGACGATGGGGTTGTCCGACAAGGCCTGCATCAGCGAGATCGTCGCCTGAGGCACCTGCAGGAAGGCCATGAGCCAACCGAAGGCGCTGGCCGTGCCGATGACCAGGAGGACCATGGCGGTGGTCCGCACCGCGCCTAGAGTCGCCTCGACGAAGTTTTCCCAGTTCATCTCGCGGTAGACGAAGAGAGTCACCAGCAAAGCATACAACACCGCGATGCACGAACTCTCCGTTGCCGTGAACACGCCTGAGCGCACGCCGCCGAAGATGATGAAGATCAGCAGAATGCCCGGGACCGCGGAGACAAAGAAGTAGGCCAGCAGGCGGAACCCAGGGAAAGGATCGGCGGGATAGCCCCTCCGGACCGCAACGATATAGGCGGTGATCATCAAGGCGGCGGCGAGAAGCAGGCCCGGGACGACGCCGGCGGTGAAGAGATCTGCCACCGAAATCGTGCCGCCTGCCGCGATCGAATAGATGATCATGTTGTGCGAGGGCGGGATGAGCAGCGCGATGATCGCAGCGTTGACCGTGACGTTGACGCTGTAATCCTTGGCGTAGCCCCGCTTTTCCATCTGCGGGATCATGATGCCGCCGATCGCAGAAGCATCGGCGATGGCCGAGCCGGAGATGCCGCCGAAGAGGGTGGAAGCGACGACGTTCACTTGGCCGAGACCGCCGCGCAAGTGGCCGACGAAGCCCGCCGCCAGACGGATCAAGCGATCGGCGATGCCGCCCCGCATCATCAGGTCGCCGGCATAGATGAAGAACGGAATTGCCATCATGGCAAAGGCATTCATGCCGGAATTGATCTGCTGGAACACCACGACAGGCGGCAAGCCCATGTAGAGAATCGTGGCCAGCGATGCGATGCCCAAACAGAAGGCGACGGGAGTGCCGATCAACAGCAGCAGCGTGAAGACGCCGAAGAGAACCCAGATTTCCATGGCGTCAATCCTTCACGGCAACAAGATGAGGTTCGTCCACGCGCACCATCGGCACGTCTTCCCCCAGCGACAGGAGGCGAACGAACTTCTCCAGCGAAAAAAGGGCGATCAGGGCGCCGCCGGCCGCGAGCGGAACGTAGTCGAGGCCCTGGGGGATCGGCAGGCCGGGCATGGCCGCCGACCAGGTTTCGACGGCAAGCTCGGTTCCGTACCACGCCATCGCCACACCAAAAATCGTCACGAGGACTTCGGTGACGCCAAGCATGATCCGACGCAGGCCCTGGGGAGCGTAGTGGAGGGCGATCTCGAAACCGAGATGATTGCCGTCCCTCACCCCGACGGCAGAGCCAAGCAGGATGAACCAGCTCATGAGCAGCAGCGAGGCCGGCTCCGTCCAACTCGGCGACTCGTTCAACACGTACCGCCCGAATACCTGCCAACCGACGAAAGCGGTCATCAAAATGAGGCCGACCCCGGAAATCCATAAGGCCGCCCGGCTCACGACGGCAAGGATCCGGGATAGCGCGACAAGACCAGCGCGCATCGTTCAAATTCTCCAACGAGAAAAAGAGGGCCGGCCGAGACCGGCCCAGGGTGGTCCGGGAGGACCGAACTCAGTTCATCGCCTGGATGCGCGCCACGAGATCCTTGACCTTGGCGTCCTTGGCATACTTCTCGTAGACCGGCTTCATCGCGTCGATGAAGGGCTGCTTGTCGACATTGTTGATCTGGCTGCCGCTGGCGCGGATCTTCTTCTCGGCTTCCTTCTCACGAGCCTCCCAGAGCTCGCGCATCTTCACCACCGATTCCTTGGCGGCCTCACGCAGGGCCTTCTGATCCTCGGGCGAGAGCTTGTCGAAGCTTCTCTTCGACATCACCAGCACCTCCGGCGACATGGAATGCTGGGTGAGCGAATAGAACCTGGCCACCTCGAAGTGGCGGAAGGAATCGTAGCTCGGCCAGTTGTTCTCGGCACCGTCCACGACGCCGGTCTGGAGCGCCGAGTAGACCTCGCCGGGAGGCATGGGCGTGGCGTTGGCGCCAAGAGCGTTCACCATGTCGAGGAAGAGGTCGGACTGGATCACCCGCACCTTCATTCCCTTGAGGTCGGCAGGCGAGTTGATGGGGCGCTTCGAGTTGTAGAAGGAGCGCGCTCCCGAATCGTAGAAGGCGAGCGCCACAAGGCCATGCGGTTCAAAGGCCTTCAGGATCTGTTCGCCGATGGGTCCATCCATGGTCTTGCGCATGTGCTCGACCGACCGGAAGATGAAAGGCAGCGAGGGGACCAGGGTCTCCGGGATCAGGTTGTTGAAGGGGCCCATGTTGATCCGGTTCAGGTCGATCACGCCGAACCGCGTCTGCTCGATCGTATCCTTCTCCTGCCCGAGCTGCGCCGAATGAAAGACCTGGATCTTGTAGCGGCCGTTGGTTTTCTTCTCGAGAAGGGATCCGAGGTACTTGACCGCCTCGACGGTGGGATATCCATCCGGATGGATGTCGGCGGAGCGGAGGGTCGTCTGCGCGCCTGCGGTTCCGCTCGCAAGAGCCGCCCACAGACCAAGGGTGGCCGCGGCGAGAGTGCGTCTGGATAGCATTGTGTTCTCCTTGGGCTTCCTCAGATTTTCTGTCGTTTTGAATTCGGCCTTGCGGCCTTGCCGTCCTTCGGTTCAGGTACCTTTTCGACCGGAGCCGGGCCGGTTGCTGCTTCCCGCAGCTTACTGGCCGACACTTGTATGGTAGTATCCACTAATATATAAAGCAACTCGCCAAAAGCATGAGAACCGCTGTGAACAGTCATTTTTCCACGACCCAGGGCTCCGCTGCCCAGCGCATTGAGAGCGAGCTGCGCCGTTCGATCATTGCCTTGGAGCTCCCTCCCGGCAGTCGCCTCTCGGAGCAGGACATCGCCGAGCGCCATGGGGTCTCTCGCCAGCCGGTCCGGGAGGCACTGATCGGCCTCGCCCGTACGCGCCTTGTCGAGATACAGCCGCAGCGGGGGACGGTGGTCGTCAAGATCTCGGTTCGGAAGATGATGGAAGCCCGTTTCGTGCGTGAGGCGATCGAGACCGCTGTGGTCCGGCGGGCCTGCTCATCCTTCGACCGGCAGAGCCGGCAGCGGATCGACGATCTGATCGAGATGCAGGAGCACGCGGCGCGGCGTGACGACCACGATGCCTTCCAGCGCTATGACGAGCTGTTCCATATTGCGCTCGCCGAGGGGGCCGGCTGCCCATTGGCCTGGGAAGCGGTGCAGGACATCAAGGCCCACATGGACCGGGTCTGTCAGCTCACCCTGCCCGGTCCTGAAGCGATGCTGCCCCTGATCGACCAGCACCGCAACATCGTCGCCGCCATCGACGCCCGCAACGAGGATGCGGCGGCTGAGGCCATGCGCCTGCATCTCACAGAGATCCTTCGGGCCCTGCCCCGGGTCGAAGCGGAGCATCCGGAGCTTTTCAGCGCATGACCTGCCGCGCTTCCGGCGCGAGGAGCATGGAGCTTCAAACGATCGGGGCGGCCTTCGAGCTAAGGTGAGCCCTACCAGCGCACCCGCAGCTGCCCGCCGACGGACCACCGGCTGAACGGCTCGTCATCCTCGTTGCCACCGAAGCCCCCGTCGTCTTCCGAGGAGCGCGCGTAGGAGACGAGGTGGTTGGCGTAAAGAGAGAACGAAGCCTGCCGGGTGAGGTCATAGTTCAGGCGGGCGGCAGCGTAGGAGATGAAGCCCCCCTCCCCGGGATCGCTCCAGCCGTATCCGGCGGCACCCTGGATGTCGAACCACCATCGTTCGGCCAAGGGGCCGTAGAAGTGAAGGGTCGCCTCCAGAGCCTGGTAGCGGTCCGGATTCCAGTATCCGTTGTCGACCACCTTCTCGAAATCGAAGGTCGTGTAGCGGGCACCAAGCCAGAAATAGGGATTGGCGCTAAACCGCTTTGCGGCCTCGATCTGCCCCCACGCCCGCTCGTTCCCGTCGGAATAGTGGCTGTAGATCGCCTGCGCGCTGATGCGGGTCGCATTGTCCGGCGTCACATCGACCGACACCCCGATATCGTCGGCCAGGATGTCGTTGACGATCGAGCGCGTATTCTCGTCGGCATAGCGCCGGGCGAGATCAAGGTCGAACCGGAAGACATCGGACGGAATGAGGCTCACGGTCGTGTCGTGCGTAAAGGTGACGTCCTGATCCTCCTGGCCGTCCGCCCTGTTCCGGCGAGACTCGTCCTCGAGGTTCAGAAAGAAGGATGACTTGAGTTCCAGATAGTCGTTGAAGCGGTGCCTGCCCGACAGGCCGATCCCGTACATCTCGACGTTCGGGAAGTCCCCGCCCCTGTAGCGCAGCATCCGGGCCTGCGGCGCCAGCTTCGTGAGGCCGTCGTTGAAGGTCATCTCGTGGGACGCCTGAAAGGACCAGATCGCCAGATCATCGGAACGCCTTGCGTACCAGGCCTCGACCTGAGTCAAGGGTCTGCGCTCCAAGGCAAGCTGTTCGAGTAGCCGCTGAGCCCTCTCATCGCCCGGCTTCTGCACGAGGACGGCGCGCGCGAGATCTTCCGACAGGTCGGGCCGGCCCATTTCCTGGCGGGCCTGGGCGGCGATGAACAGGGTAGCCGGATTTCTGTCGCCGCTTGCGATGAGCGGTTCCAGCCGGGCCAGCGCCGCGCGGGGAAGCCCCATGGAGCGCTCGGCGGTCGCCGCTCCGCGGATCGCTTCCACATTGCCGGGCTGAAGCACGAGGGCCGCCTCGAAATTCACCAGGGCCGGCTTATGGTCCGTGATGTCGTTGAGCGCATTGCCGCGCCCGATCAGCGCCTCCACGTCCTGCGGATTGGATGTCAGGATCGCCGAGAACACCGGGATCGCAAGCCTCTGCTGACCGCTCCAGGCGAGGGCACGGGCGAGCCCGAGCTGCGCATCGCGCTGTTCCCTGGCGGTGAGATCCGTCCGCTCGAGGATCTCCTGGAACAACGGAATGGCCCTGAGCGGCTGGCCCGCATAGAGCACCTGCTCCGCATATTCCCGCAGCAATTCCCTGCGGCGGCCGGGCGCGATGGCGAGAGCGCGCTCGAAGAGGTTGACCGCCGCGGCATTGCGCGTCCGCCCGGCAGCCTCGCGGGCTGCACCAACCAGGGCATCGGAGAGCGCCTTGCGCGCCTCCTCGTCCCTCATGTCCTCCCGGAAGATCGCCTGCCAGGCCGTGACCGCTTCGCGGAACTGGCTGCTCCAGAGAAGCGCGAAAGCGAGGCCGCGGCGAAGGCGCCGCCGCTCGGCCTCGGAACGCTGACCTTCACGCAAAGCCTCCCGGTAGAGCGGCACCGCTTGGGCAGGGTTGCCGGAATAGGCGGTCTGATCGGCGTATTCGGGCAGGAGCTCCTGACGGCGCTGCGGCGATGTCTCGATGGCTCGGCGGAAGAACGAAGCGGCATCCGCATTGCGCGTGCGCTCGGCCGATTGGCGTGCGGCGCCCACGAAGGCGTCGGACAGCGCCTTGCGAGCCTCCGCATCGTTGCGGTTCGCCTGCAGGATCTCGCTCCAGGCAGAGATCGCCTGCTGAAACTGGCTGCTCCAGAGCAGGGCGAAGGCCAGCGAGCGGGTCACCCGCTGCCGGTCCTCAGCGGAGAGGTCCTTGCGGGCGAGAACCTCCCTGTAGACCGGAACCGCCCTGCCCGGCTCGCCCGAAAAAGCCAGCTGATCCGCGTATTCCCGTGCCACCTCGGACCGCTTTGCCGGATCGAGGGACATGGCACGCTCGAACAGCGACGCCGCCTCCTTGTTGGCGCCCCGTCCAGCCGCGTCGCGAGCCGCAATAATCGCTGCTTCGGCAGGCGTTTCCCGGCGCGGCACAGGAGTCGGCGCCGCCTGGGCAGGCGGCGTCTGAGCCGCACGTGCCCTGTCGGCACCGGCCCGGGCTTCGGCGAGGCCTTGGCGGGCCTGTGGGTCGTCCGGAATCCCCTGAAGCGCCTGCTCGAAGGCGCTCACGGCGGCCGGGAACTGACCGCTCCACAGGAGAGCGAAGGCAAGGCCGCGCCTGAGGCGGCGCGCCTGATCCGCCGCACGGCTGCCATCCCGCAGAGCCTCGCGATAGAGTTCAACCGCCTGAGCAGGCTGGCCCGCATAGGCTGTCTGATCCGCCAGCTCGGGCAGCAGTTCCTGGCGGCGCTCGGGCGCCGTCTCGACCGCACGCCTGAACAGCGCCACGGCGCCGGCATTCTCGGAACGGTCGGCTGCCTGCCGGGCCGCGCCCACCAGTGCATCGGACAGGGCCCTCCTGGCCTCGTCGCTGGCCGGATCGGCCTGCAGCCGAGCCTCCCATGCCGGGATCGCCTCCTGGAACCGGCTGCTCCATAGAAGGGCAAAGGCCAAACCTCGCTCTGCCCGCTGCCGGATCGAGGGGTCGAGAGTGCTGTCTGCAAGCCGCTCGCGATAGAGGGGCACCGCGTCCGCGGGCTTGCCGGAATAAGTCACCTGATCGGCGTACTCGAGCAACAGCTCGTTTCGACGTCCGGGAGCAAGGCTGATCGCCTGCTCGAAGAGGCGGGCGGCCTCCCTGTTGTCGTTGACGGAGGCGGCTTGGCGCGCCTGCTCCACCACCTCGTCAGGCGATTGGGCAAAAACGGGAGACAGGATCGACCCGCTTCCCAGCAGGATGAGCAGACTTGCAACACAGATACGAAGGGCAAGTCTGCAGGGGAACATCGTCTCTCGGTCTCGAATCGCGAACTATGGTGGGCAAGATCACTATCTGGAATTTACCCTGACAGCAGGTAAAGATCGCTCTTGGTGGGAGTCGCTCAGCCTGCACCGGTTTATTTCCTACAAAGTAGCCTAGTTTCCTTCTCAGACCAGAGGCCTTGTCCCGCCTTCCCGGAGATGCCGTTCTTGCCCCGTCCTGCCTCCCGCTTCCAGACTCAGGTTCCCTGGACCCCTCTGCCGTACTCGCCCCTGCACGAGACCGTCTGGCAGTTCCTATGCACCGCGAGCCTCGTGTTCGGAGCCTGGTACATCGGCTGGCGTTGGCTGAAGTCCCTCAACTTCGATGCCTTATGGTTCTCGATTCCGCTCCTGATCGCGGAGACGGGTTCGTTCATCGGTCTCGTCCTCTTCACCATCAATCTCTGGTCGGCGAAGTCCCCGCTACGGGGAGCCCTTCCCGTGAGCGCCCGCGACTGCTCCGACGATCCCACCACTCCGGACCGGCCCGTTTCCGTAGACGTATTCTTCGCAACCTATAGCGAGGATCCGGAACTCGTCCGGGCCGGATTGCAGGCGGCCAAGAAACTCACCTACCCCCACCCTCTCAACCTGCAGATCCATGTCCTCGACGACGGCAAGCGGCCGACCATGGAGGCCGTCGCCCGAGAGGAAGGGGTGAACTACATCACCCGCTCCGACAATGTGGGATTCAAGGCCGGCAACCTGAGGAACGCCATGGCGGTCACGTCGGGCGATTTCATCATGATCTGCGACGCCGACATGCTTCCCTTCCCCTCCTTCCTGGAAGAGACGCTGGGCTATTTCCGCGATCCCAAGGTGGCCTGGGTCCAGACCCCCCACTGGTTCTACGACATCCCGCCCGGCATCCCCCTGCCGGCGGCCCTGGAGCGGCGGCTCGGCGCCGTGGGGCGCGGGATCGGCAGGCTCTTCGAGCGCATGTTCGGACCGGTTCAGCTCGGCGAGGATCCGTTCGCCAACGACCCGCAGCTCTTCTTCGATGTCATCCTGCGCCGCCGGAACTGGGCCAATGCGAGCTTCTGCTGCGGCGCGGGCTCGATCCACCGCCGTGAGGCGGTCATGGAAGCAGCGCTCCGGCAATGGTCGGACCAGGTGAGCGCCGCAGCCGGGCGCAACGAGAAGGCGGCACGCCAACTCACCGGCGAGGCCGCCATCTCGGAGTCCATCAGCGACGTCATGCGCTGGCAGAGTGCGCTGGAGGAGGAGTTCCAGCCCTACAAGTTTCATGTCTCCGAGGACATCTACACCTCGATCGTGCTTCACAGCGACCGGGAGCGGGGATGGAAATCCGTTCTGCACCCCGTCGTTCAGTCCAAGATGCTGTCGCCGAACGATCTTCTCAGCTGGACGATCCAGCGCTTCAAATATGCCGGCGGCACCCTGGACATCCTTGCCCATGACAACCCCCTGTTCCGCCGCGGCCTGACGCTTCCCCAGAAGCTGATGTACGGCTCGACCTTCTACTCCTACCTGTCGCCGATCTGGAACGTCGTCTTCCTGATCTCGCCCATCATCTTCCTCTTTTCGGGCATCGCTCCCGTCGCGGGCTACTCGCTCGACTTCTTCCTCCACATCACCCCGTTCCTGCTGCTCAACGAACTCTCGCAGCTCGTCGCCATGTGGGGCAATTCGAACGCCAAGGGCCGGGCCTGGTACCTGGCCATGTTCCCCTTGAACCTTCAGGCGCTCTGGGCCGTGGTGAGAGGCCGCAAGATATCCTTCCCCGTCACCCCGAAGGATCGGCAGGTCGGAACCTATGGCCGTCTGGTCCGGTGGCAGATCGGAGTGGCCGCTCTCACCGTTCTGGGGCTGATCTGGGGCTGGGCCTGCTACGGAACGGGTCGCGAGGGCTATACCCTGGGCGCCATGATCGCCAACACGGTCTGGGGCCTCAGCAACGCCCTGTCGATGCTGCCCGTGATCCGCGCGGCCTACTGGCAGCCGGATCCTGTCTACGAGGCTGCCATCGTCGAGGGCGTCAAGGCATAGGCCCGGAAGGGCGCGATCACGGCCTTTGGCTCGCTCGCGGCGTTTCGACGATTGAAAAGACCCGATCGAGGGTGGTCAAGCGCAAGAGACGCTGGACCTGTGGGCTGGGTGCGGCAAGGCGCAGATCGCCCCCAGACTTGCGAGCTGCCTTGAACCCGGACACGAGTGCGCCAAGCCCTGTACTGTCGATGAAGGAAGCTTCCGCCAGATCGATGATGAAGCTGTTCCTGCCTTCCGCGACGGCCTCGTTCAGGTGCGCCAGCAAATCGGGAGCGGCGGCGGCATCGAGACGCCCCTTCAAGCGGATCAGCGTGGTGTCCGTCTGCAGTTGCTCGACTTCAAGAATCATCCTTCACCGTCCAACGGCCGAACGGGCCAGAACCGCTCGGCGGGTTCGATTCCCCCGCCCGTCCTTAATGCAAATTCCGCGACCGTGCCTCGGAAATCTGCCGTGAACCTGAAGATGACCGGAACTTGTGACCGGTAGCAGGCAATCGCCTCGATCCTGGTCTCGAGCGCCTGCCCTATCGGCACGATCACAGGCTCCCCGACGGCGGAGCCCAGCTTGGCAAGACGAGCCTCGACTCCAGCAGGAGTATGAATGGCGTAGGGGCAATCCTCGTAGGCATAAACGTGGGCGCCCAGGGACGCGAGGCGGCGGCCGGCCTCGAACACCAGTTGGTGGTCCACATGGGAGCCGACGCCCAGGGGAACGAAGACCCGCATGCCGTCGCGCCACTCCGGCAGATTCCGGATCTCTTCCGCCAGATGCGCGGCGAGCTCCAGTTCCTCGGATTTCAACGAGCCGAAGAGCTCCGGGTCGGACGTATAGCGGTCGCCGCGATAGATCGCATCGGGCAAGCCGAGCCAGCGCACAGGGCACCCCAGAGTGCGGGCTGCCTCCGCATCCTCGGTGCGCCGGACCGCCTGAACCTGGTCCGCATCGGTTACCTTCCACCGTTCATGCTTCCAAGCGGCAAACTCGCCCACCATCTCATCGACAAGCTCGCTGGCGAAGACGGTGATCATGCAGGGGCTATGCCCGCCTCTGGCCAAAAGGGCAGCAGTCCCCCCGCATGACAGCGGAACATCGTCGTAGTGAGGCTGGATGAAGAGGGCTGCCCCTGACGTCAGAACACTCATGAGGCCCTGCTTTGCTCGCCTTTCATTGGACGCCCGAGGCTGTGGCCCCAGCCCGAATCGTCTCAGTTCGTCGCTCCTGATCTAGAAGAGCGGGTCCTGAAATCCAACCCCGATCGTCCGGAGGCGGCCGGATCCGGCGGCTTCCCTCGCAAGCTCCAGGCGATGGACGAGCCTCTCCCAGCGTTGCTGTTGAATTGTGCAGACGCAGGCTTTCAATCTCCCCGTCCCTCCTCTAGCTATGGACGAGGCAGACGGATCCAGTTTTGCGTTCAGAGGCTACCGGAGGCTCGACGTTGACTTTCAAGGAAGGCCTCCTCAAGGCCCGGGGACAGCTCACCTTCATCGTTGCGCTCGCCATCTCGACAGGGATCATCATCTATCTTGAAACCCTGGACACGGAAGAGCGCATTCAGAGCCGCGTTGCAACGGAAGTTGCCAGACAACGGAATGCTCCGGCCTCCATCCCTCCGGCCCTGGACACGGCGGTGCGAAGGAATCTCCAGCGCTCGGAGGAAGCCTATGCTGCCGATCCCGGCGCCGCGGTGAACCGGGCAGCCCTTCTCGTCGCCCTCTCGTCCGCCGTCCAAATCGGCATCCTGGCCCCGCAGGACGGCCTTTCGCGGGTCGAGCGGGTCCTGACGGATATGGAGCGCAGAAAGGGCGAGGCGAATCCGCTCCTCGATGCGGCGCTGGGAGCGGCAGCCATCGCCTTCCCCTCGCTTCAGGAGCGGATCGCCAATCTCGATACGGCCAGGAGCTAGGGACTAGGAAGTCGGGGAAGCGATCCGCTTCACCATGCGAAGGCGGTTTTCGGTGTCGCTGGAGAGGTATTCCACCTCGTCCATGTTCATGCGGATGAGCGCCAATCCCATGCCCCCTTCCGGAATGCTCGACAGATCCGCCTCGTCGAAGGCGAAGAGGCTGTCCGAGTTCTGCTCGAGCACCTGCGGCGCCATCGGAGGGGCATGGTCGATCACGTCGATCACGACCCGGTCCGATTGCAGGCCGACTGCCACTTGCACGTCCTTGCCGCTCTTTCCCTGATAGCCGTGCTTGATCACGTTGTTGATCGCCTCGACCAGGCTCAACTCGACGGCGTCCAGATCCTCCGCTTCCATCAGGTCCTGACAGAGGGCGCGAACGGCCCGCGCGATGAGGGAGACCTTGTCGAGATCGCTGTCGATCGCAAGGCTGATTGAGGAGACCATCCCGTTCCTTTCCCTTACCTGAGCGCTCAGACCGAAAGCCGCTCGACCGCCGTCTCGACATCCGGATGAAGGGCGAAGACTCGATCCATGCGGGTCAAGGCAAACAGCCGGCCGACGGCGCCGCCCGCCCCCGCCACCGCAAGGCTGCCCCTTGGGCCGAGGCGCTTGAGGCAGGAGACCAGGGCCCCGAGGCCTGAGCTGTCCATGAACTCGACGCTGCTCAGGTCGAGCACGATCTGGCTCTGCCCGGCATCGATGCACCGTGCCATCTCGTCCTTGAAGGCGGGAGCCTTGCCGGCATCGATCCGCTTCTCAGCCACACGAACGACAAGGACGTTGTTGCGCAGGTCAGTGGACAGCATCAGCCTCGATCCTTTCGGGTAAGCGCTCCAGGGCAAGAACGCTCAGGTCGTCATCCAGGGTTTCAGAGCTGCGCCAGTTGCGCAACACATCATCGAGCATACCGAGCAGGGCCGGAGCGTCGGCTGACGCATGATCGCCGACCAGCTTGCGCAGCCGTGCTTCCGAGAACTGTTCCCCCTGCGGGTTCTCGGCCTCGATCAGGCCGTCGGAATAAATCAGGATGCGATCGCCGGGCTCGAATGCGAAGTCGAGCGTCTCGTAGGTGGCCGCCCGAATGATGCCAACAGGGAGACCGCCCTCGCCGATCGGCTCGACGGTGCCGTCGGACCTGATCACCAGCGGGGAAGGATGCCCGGCCTGGACGAGTCTGGCCCTGCGCGAGCGGGGATCGATCTCGCCGAGGATCATCGTGAAATACGGAAGGTCGTCGGGCCAGTCGTCGTTGATCTGGGCAGCGATTTCATCCAGCCGCGTTCCCTGGTTCCGGGTCAGGATGGCCTGCGACAGGGCGTGATGGCAGGCGACGGAGACCAGCGCCGCCGCGGCCCCATGGCCTGCCACATCGACCTGGAAGAACCCGATCCCTCCGTCCGTGCGACGCAGAATGTTGTAGGTATCCCCGGCAATATGGCTCGAGGGACGGTAGAGGCCTTGGAACTGCACGTCGCCGATCCGGGCCGGCGGGGGAAGCATGGCGCCCTGAATGACGGCGGCGGCCTCGAGATCCTTCTGAAGCTGCCGATAGGCATCCCGCAGGCGGGCATGGAGCACCTGCTTCTCGTTCTGCGCCCTCTCCCGCTGGATCGCATTGGCCTTGAAGACGCGCAACGCGTCGTTCATCTCGCCGATCTCGTCGGCCCGGTTCACCCGCGGGAGCGGGATGGTCAGATCGTCGTCGGCCAGCTTGAGCATGGCCTGGCTCAGGCTCTCCAGGGGCTGCACGATCCGCCGGCGCACCACGAGGATACTTCCGGCGACGGCTCCGACGCCCAGAAGCAGCAGCCCGGACCACTGCAGAACCGACCGCTGAGCGCGCCGCAGCTCAGCCTGAAGCTGCTCCCGGGAACTGCGCAGCAGTTCCTTCTGCATCGACGCGACATACTGCAAGGAACGGCCGGCGACCTCGTACCATTGTCCCGAGTCGAGGCCAGGACGCACCCTGCTCAGCAAGGCCGTCAGGAGGGATTGCTGGAGGGGCGCAAGGGTGGAATCGTAATCCTCATGGCTGGCGGCGATGGCGGCCCTGACCGGCTCGGTCAGAGGGCTCGCCCTCTGGCCTTCGATCAGCTCCCAGGCGAGCCCCGCCCGTCCGGCATTGCGTCCAATCGCCTCCAGATCGAGGCTGCTGGCAGCATCCGGATTTCTCAGAGCGCGCGCCAGCAAGGCTTGGTTGCGCGCGATGCTTTCGCTCAGAATGCCGCCGAACGTCCTCAGGTTGGCCTCGGCTCGCAAGGTTGGCTGCAGGGGACGCTCGCGTTGCAGCAGGGTCAAGCGTGAGGATTGCAGTTCCTCGATGACCATGGAGGATTGCCGGAACCAGCGGGGAGCGAATTCTCCGCGCGGTCGCGGCTGGTCGGGCTTGAGATATTCGTCCACCTGATCGCGCAGGGCGACGATGTCCCGACGGGCACGCGAGAGCGAGGCCAGGCTCTCATCGGTGTTGCTCAAGGCGGAACGGGCTGCGGCGAGCTCATTCTCTGCCGCCTGCAGAAACCCGTCGACGCGGCGTCGCGCCTCCCCCAGGGTTTCGAGCCGGCCATTCTCGACATCATCCTCGATGAGAAGCACGAAGGTCAGGCTTCGCTCGTTGGCAAGCGCGTCCGTTCCCAGCAGAAGCTGCTCCCGCACGGCATTCGAAGCCACCATGCGCTCGGTCGCTTCATAGCCCAGAATTTCTTCCCGGATCTGCACCGACACGGCAACCAGCAGGGCGATGCCGAGGATAGCCGTGAGGATCAGCAGGGTGTGACGAATCTTCATGTGCAGGGGATCTGGGAGAACTTTGGCGGGTTTGGGACTGATGCGGTACTCAGTTGAGGGGAATAGGAATGGATGTCGCAGGATGAACCAAACAAGCACAGATTGTCGAGCGCCGCCGCCCGACGAAACCTGCTTTGCGGCACCGCTCTTTGCACCTCGGACCTTTCCGCGCAACCGCTGACCCGTGCAATTCTGCGCGATTGCAACCTAGTAACGCCGGAATACGAGTTGAAATGGGATGTGATCGGCCGGCATCCCCATGAGCCTGACTATTCCGCTGCCGACAGGCTCATGGCCTTTGCAGCCGACAACGGCCTTGCCTTTCACGGTCATACTCTCTGGTGGCACGAGGCGATCCCGGAAAGCCGGCGCGCCAATCAGAGCATGGACTTCGCCCAGGCGGCCCTGCGGCATCTGGAGAGGACGGTCGCCCGCTATGCAGGCCGGCTGCGCTCATGGGATGTGGTGAACGAGCCACTGGAACCGGCCCATGGCCGCCAGGACGGCCTGCGGGTGTCCCCCTTTCTCGCGGCTTTCGGGCCCGATTACATCGAGACCGCCTTCCGCGCGGCTGCTGCCCGCGATCCCGGCGCCATCCTGGTCCTCAACGAGATGGGCCTGGAATATGCCGGGCCGGAAGCCGAGCGGAAGCGCCGGCACATGATCGACCTGCTTGAACGGGAACTGGCCAGGGGCACCCCCATCGCCTGCCTCGGGATCCAGTCCCACCTCACGGCCCTGGAACAGCCTCGGCAGCATCCCGCGTTCAGAGCCTTCCTTCGCACGATCCGAGGGATGGGGCTGAGCGTGATGATCACCGAAATGGACGTGTCGGATCATCTCTGCCCGCGCGATCCCAGGCAGCGCGATCGCATCGTGGCGGATACGTATCGCGCCTATCTCGACCTCGTTCTGGACGAAAGCCGGGTCCTCGCCGTCGGCACCTGGGGCTTGGCCGACTTCTCGACCTGGCTCAACGCCTTCAGGCCGCGGCCGGATGGCGCCCGGCAACGGCCGCTGCTTCTGGACCGGGCGTTCAGGAGAAAGCCGGCATGGCATGCCGTGCGCGCCGCATTCCTTGGTGCGGACAATGGTTTTTCCGCACATCAGGCTCGCTCATGAAAGACACCGCATTAACTCATTCGCGTCATCAAGGCGGACAGGACTACCCTTATGGCGGAGTTGGGCTAGGCAGCGGCGGATGCGAGTGTATGTTCGGCTTCGTCGCGCCTCGGCGAGACGAAGGCCTGTATTGGTCATTGGCCTAGGATGGTAAGCGATGTCGTTCCCGACCGGTCCTCATGAGGAAGAGCGCCTGCAGGCTCTTCTGGAAACCGGTGCCCTCGATCCCAAACCGGACCCCGTCCTCGATGCCATCTGCGCCGAGGCCCGGCAGCACTTCGGCGTTCCCATGTGCCTCGTCAGCCTTCTCGACAGGACCTACCAGCGCATCAAGGCCGCGCAGGGGCTGGAGCCGGGGGACACCCCGAGAGACCCCGCCTTCTGCAACTACACGATCTTGAGCGATGAGGTCTTCGTCGTCGAGGACGCGCTCGCCGACGAGCGGTTCAGGCAGAATCCCTACGTCACGGGCGAGCCCCACATCCGCTTCTATGCCGGGGCTCCCCTGATCTTCATGAAGAACATTCGCCTGGGCGCCTTTTGCCTGCTCGACAGGAAACCGCGCACGTTTTCCCGCGGCGACAAGGCCGAGCTTCGGCTCTTCGCGGACAGGGCTGTGAGGGAGATCGCCGAACGGGAGATGGCAGCGGCCAAGCGTGTCGAGCCGCGCCCGGGCGGCTAGAGCGCTTTTCGGCGAAGTGGGTCCGGTTCGCCGCCAAAAAGTGCGTCTGGGGAAAGACTAGAGCTGATTCCACGTCAGAGGAATCAGCTCTAGGCGCCGGCGTCCTGCTGCGTCTTGCGCCAGGGTGTCACGTTTGCCCGCGGGAAAGCCGACATCATCTTTCCCGCATCTTCACGCTTGCGGAGACCTGGAATGGCAGTTCGCCTCCCTCAGAGCCTATCGACGGGGCTCCAGCGCGAAACCGGCTGGACCGTGCTGGACTACGAGATCCGGGAGCAGAAGGCGCATGCCCTGGGAACGCTTGGGCAGCAGGTCGACCAGGCTCTCGCGGCCCTGCGGAATTTCGACGCCGAAACGCCTGGCGAGAACCGTGGCGACCGGCGTCGTGACCTGGTGGACGCGGCTGCCGAAAGGGTCTGGGCCTTCATGATCCAGCGGGAGCTGTGCGGGCTCCGGGACTGGGACGCGGTGGTGAAGCATCACGGCATTCCACGCGAGGTGCTGAACCGTGTTGGAGGGGCCAGACGAAGGCCCTGATCGCAGGCAGGCTCAGGCAAGGGGCGCATCCACCGTGCACCTGACCCCTTCGGGCAGGAACTCGATGGTTGCTTGGCCGCCCAGCTCCATCGCGAAGCTTCTCTCGATCAGGCGGCTGCCAAAGCCGCGGCGCCTGGGCGGGTCCACAGCCGGCCCGCCGGCCTCCTCCCAGCGCAGCACGAGGCGCCGGCGGGTCGGGGCGCCGGAAATCCTCCATGTGATGCGCACCATCCCTGTCGCATTCGAGAGGGCGCCGTATTTGACCGCATTCGTCGTCAGCTCCTGCAGGGCCAGGGCAATGGCCAGAGCCATCCGGGGAGAAAGTCGAACATCCTCTCCGGCCACATGGAAACGGTCGTCGTCGCTCCGGCGGTAGGGCTCAACGGCCTGTTCCACCACCTCGCGGAGGCTGGCCCCCTCCCAGCTCTCACGGGTCAGGACATTGTGGACGCGGGACAGGGCGAACAGCCGCCCTTCGAGGTCCTCGCGCACCTGCTCCATGGACGAGGCGCTCCGAAGGGTCTGGCCGGCAATGGACTGCACGGTGGCCAGGGTGTTCTTCACCCGGTGGTTCAGCTCGTTGATCAGGAGCATCTGGTGCTCCTCCCAGCGCTTGCGCTCGGTGATGTCCTGGTGGATGCCGACGACCCGCTGGGGGGCCCCAGCCTCGTCCCGGTGCACGATCGCCTGCGAGCTGACCCAGCGTTCCCGCCCGTCCCTCGCCAGAACGCGGAATTCCGCCCGGTAGGACGCTCCCCCCTCCAGCGCCTGCCGGAAGGCCTCGTTGACCCGGTCCCTGTCGTCAGGATGGATCACGGCCTGCCAGGCCTCACGCTCGAGGAGCTCCTCCGCCGAAACCCCGAAGATCTCCGCCGACCGGGACGACAGCAGGCGGCGGTTGGAGGGGATGTCCAGCTCCCAGGTGCCGAGTCTGCCCGCTTCCAGGGCCAGCCGCAGCCTCTCCTCGCCTTCCCGCAGCCCCTCCTGCGCCCGACGGCGCTCCTCGAGTTCGCGTTGGGCGTTCTGGAACAGGCGGGCATTGTCGATGGCAACGGCAGCCTGCCCTGCGATGCCGACCAGGAGACTTTCGTGCTCCGGCCTGAATCTGCCGGGCTCGGGATGACCGAAGAACAGGCCTCCCAGAATCTCGCCCGTACGCGAGGCGACCGGCACGGCGAGATAGCTGCGAACCGGCAGGTGCCCCTCCGGCATCCCCTTGTAGGGTTCGTTCTTCCCGTAGCGGGGATCCTGGAGGATGTCGTCGGACCGGATGATGCTTTCGCCCACGAAGGTCGGGTGGAACACCGCGGTCGCGCGAGGCATGGGAAACCTGGAGAAGCTTTCGCGCTCCACGCCCGACAAGGTGTACAGGGTGTACGCCTCGCCTTGGGCATTCACGACATTGTAGAAGAACGCCCCGAACTGAGCGCCCGTGAGCTCGACGCCTGCATCCGTCACCAGCTGCACGATGCGCTCCAGATCGAGCTCCGCCGCAATGGCCGCGCCGGTGCGGTTCAGCACGGAAAGCTCCAAGGCGCGATCCTGGGCCTCCCGGCTCGTCCGGTCGGCCGCGGAACGTGCCTTGACCTCGGCCCAGAGCACCGCCGAGACCAGGATCGTTGCGAGCAGGCCGCCGGCCAGGAAGAGGGGAATGAGCGACAGGTTGGAACTCATCTCCAGCTGCTGGCTGCTGCGGTATGCGATCGTCCATTGACGCCCCGCAACGTCGAGCGTGCGGGTCTCCGTATAGCGGGCAGCCCGCTCGCCCTGCCCCCCGGTCTCGCGCGGGCCGGACCGGTGCAGGAGATTCTGCGGGGAAGGCTCGCCTTCGAACACCTGGAGCTCCAAGCCCGGATTGCGCCCGCCCTGCAGGATGGCGGTGAACAGATCGCCGGCGCGAAAGGGGCTGTAGACGAAACCGGCGAGCATCGCCTGCCGCTCGGACGTTGTCTTGGGCGTCTCCCCACCCCTATACACCGGGACATAGAGCAAGAATCCGGCCTGCTTGGCCTCGTCGATCTCCTGGACCAGCTCGACCCTGCCGCTCGCTGCAGGCTGCCCGGTATCGCGGGCTCTCTCCATCGCAGCCCTGCGCGTCGCCTCCGTGAACATGTCGAAGCCGATGGCGGCTTCGTTCCGGGAATCCAGCGGTTCCAGGTAAATGATGGAATGAAACTCGGACCGGGGGTGATCGGGCCAGATCCGGAAGCCCGGCACTCCTCCCTCGCGCTGCGCCCGGACGAAGGCCTCACGCTGATCCGGCAGGACGCGGGCCGAGAACCCGATCCCCTGGATGCCCGGATAATCCTTGTTCAGCCGCAGCCCGGCCGCGAAGGCCCTGAAGGCCTCCCGATCGACCTCGAGCCGGTTGGCGTTGAAGAGGCCCGCGCCGGCGCGCAGCAGGGTAATGTAGGTGTCGAGCCGGTCGCGAATGGCATCCTGCGTCTGGTCCACCCTCCGCTCGAAGCTGATGCGGTCGCGTGCGTCGATCACGCTCCAAAGGCTCGCTGCGACGAGCATCGAGACCACAGCCCCGCCCAGCAGGGTCGCAAGAGGAATGAGCATACGCCAGCGGCGCGGCTGTTGGAGCATCGATCATCCGAAGTGGTCGGGCGCAGCATATGAGCAGAATGGGCTCCGCTCCACCATCCGACACAAGCATCAAGGATCAGGGAAGGATGGCATATAATCGGAGGTGATACCTGTGAAAAGTGCGTCGGCTTGATACAGGCAGCTCGAAAGCGCCAGCAGCAGGGGGGCGCGGTGCCATGCCAAGGGAACGCCAAGCCTCGACGGGAATTGCCTTTGCGAGGCGGAGATGACGCCGATTGGAAGGAACGCACCCATGCCCAACCGTATGCAGGACGGTCAGCAGCCCGAGGCTCTGCGCTCCCTGAAATCTGCCGCGAAGGCGGGAAGCCGGAAGCCGAAGGAGCAAGGCCTCGAAGCCCGAGGCGACACCGCACCCATCCCCGCTCCCCTCGAACAGGAACAGGAGGCTGCAGCCAAGGTGCTCAAGAAAGGGGTCGAGAACGACCCCAGGGGCATGGAAAGGGCAGCCCGCAAGGCCCCGAAGCGCTAAGGTTCCGGAACGCGCAACTCCGCAGGAAGCTTCTCGGCGGGGAGCCGAGGCCGTTCCGAAGCCAACGGCCAACCCGGGGGATCGGCCATGCAGACGGGGCGGCCCGCCGGATGGCCGCACATGATCGGGAGATTTTTCGGGGAGGTGGTGAGCGCGCTGGGACTCGAACCCAGGACCCTCTGATTAAAAGTCAGATGCTCTACCGGCTGAGCTACGCGCTCCCAGAGTGGCCCGAGATAGGGGCTCTCGGGGCCAAGGTCAATCGAAAAGCCCCCTGAGCCGGCCTTTTCCTCAAGGCCGGGGTGAAAACGGGGTTGTCTTTCAAGACAAGCAGGAAAAACGACAAGGATTGCCGGAAATCAGCCTTCTGCCGCCATGGCCATGTTGTTGGCGTGCTGCCCCTGCTCGGCCTTGCTGTCGCGTTCTCCCCTCGCCCAGCCTTCCTTGACCTCGCCGATATGGTCCTCGAGCCGCCCCTCGGCGATCGCCTTGCGCAGGCCGGCCATCAGCTCCTGGTAATAGGCCAGGTTGTTCCAGGTGAGCAGCATCATCCCGAGGATCTCGTTGGAACGGACGAGGTGGTGCAGATAGGCCCTGGAATAGGTGTTCGATGCGACGCATTTCGACTCCGGGTCGAGGGGCCGCGTGTCCTCGGCGAAGCGGGCGTTGCGCAGGTTCATGCGGCCGTGGCGGGTGAAGACCTGCCCGTGGCGGCCGGCGCGGGTGGGCATGACGCAGTCGAACATGTCGACGCCCCGGCGCACCGCCTCCACGATGTCGTCCGGCGTGCCGACGCCCATGAGGTAGCGGGGCTTTTCCCTCGGCATGTGCGGCTCGACGGTCTCGATCATGCGCAGCATCACCTCCTGCGGCTCGCCCACGGCCAGGCCGCCGATGGCGTAGCCCTTGAGGTCGAGGGCGGCGAGTTCCTTAGCGCTCTCGACCCGCAGCCGCTCGACCGCCCCGCCCTGGACGATGCCGAACATGGCCTTGCCGGGCTGCTCGCCGAAGGCGACCCGGCAGCGCTCCGCCCAGCGCAAGGACAGGCGCATGGCCTTCTCGGCCACCTCGTCGGGGCACGGCAGCTTCACGCATTCGTCGAGCTGCATCTGGATGTCGGAGCCGAGCAGGCCCTGGATCTCGATGGAGCGCTCGGGCGTCAGCACATGGGTCGAGCCGTCGATATGGGACTGGAAGGTGACGCCGGTCTCGTCGATCTTGCGCAGGGCCGACAGGGACATGACCTGGAAGCCGCCGGAATCGGTGAGGATCGGATAGGGCCAGTTCATGAAGTGATGCAGCCCGCCGAGCCGCGCCACCCGCTCCGCGCCGGGGCGCAGCATGAGGTGGTAGGTGTTGCCGAGCACCACATCGGCGCCCAGCGCCTTCACCTGGTCGGGATACATGGCCTTCACGGTGGCGGCCGTGCCCACCGGCATGAAGGCCGGCGTGCGGATGACGCCGCGCGGCATCCGGATCTCGCCGGTGCGCGCCGCCCCGTCGGTCTTGGTGACGGTGAAGGTGAAGGTCTCGGTGGTCATTCAGAATCTCTGTCCAAGAGGGGATCCCCTTCCGCACGCCGGGGATGACATGGAGTATCAACGCCGAAACAGCAGACTCGCATCGCCATAGGAGTAGAAGCGATAGCCTGTTTCGATGGCGTGGGCATAGGCCGCCTTCATGCAATCCAGCCCCGAAAAGGCCGAGACCAGCATGAACAGGGTCGAGCGCGGCAGGTGGAAATTGGTCATCAGCACGTCCACCGCCTTGAAGCGGTAGCCCGGCGTGATGAAGATCGAGGTATCGCCGGAGAAGGGCGCAACGGTCCCGTCCTCCCGGGCGGCGCTTTCCAGGAGCCTCAAGGAGGTGGTGCCGACCGCCACGATCCGCCCTCCCCGCGCCCGCGCCTCGTTGAGCGCCCTGGCGGTCTCCTCCGACACGGAGCCCCATTCCGCATGCATCCGGTGCTCCTCCGTGTCCTCCGCCTTCACGGGCAGGAAGGTGCCCGCGCCCACATGGAGCGTGACGAAGTGGCGGGCGATGCCGCGCGCGTCGAGCCGACGGAAGAGATCTTCGGTGAAGTGCAGGCCGGCCGTGGGAGCCGCAACAGCGCCCTCGTCCTTGGCGTAGACGGTCTGGTAGTCGCGCAGGTCCTTGTCGTCGGTCGGACGTTTTCCCGCGATATAGGGCGGCAGCGGCAGCTCCCCGAGCCGGGCGATGGCCTCGTCGAGGAACGCGCCGGCAAAGGAGAAGCGCAAGGCCACGTCGCCTCCCTCGCCTTTCTCCTCCACCTCCGCATCGAGGCGCACGAGCTCGCAGGCAGCGCTCTCGGACGACTCGCCGAAGCGGATGCGGTCGCCCACATTGAGCTTCTTGGCCGGCCGGGCGAAGGCGCGCCAGCGGTCGGCGCCTTCCCTCTTGTGCAGCATGATCTCGACGCGCGCGGCCGTCTCCTCGCGGATGCGCAGGCCGTAGAGCCGGGAGGGGATGACCTTGGTGTCGTTGAGCACCAGCACGTCGCCGGGCTGCAGCAGGTCCGGCAGGTCGCGGACGATGCGGTCCTCCACGCCCTTCTCCGGCCGGACCACGAGCATGCGCGCGGCATCGCGCGGCTCCACCGGGCGGAGCGCGATGCTGGTCTCGGGCAACTCGAAATCGAACAGGTCGACGCGCATGGTTGCTTTCAGCTGTCATCCCGGACGCCGAAGGCGATCCGGGATCGCGTGACGAGAATGGCACTCTATCCTGTGATGCGATCCCGGGTTCCGCGATGCGGCCCCGGGATGACGCCCAACGGATTGTTCTACGCCGCGTCCGCCGCGACCTTCATGGAGACGATGCGGTCGGGATCGCGCACGGGCTCGCCGCGCTTGATCTTGTCCACGTTCTCCATGCCCTCCGTGACCTTGCCCCAGACGGTGTACTGCTTGTCCAGGAAGCGGGCGTCGCCGAAGCAGATGAAGAACTGCGAGTTGGCGGAATGCGGGGCATTCGTGCGGGCCATGGAGCAGGTGCCGCGCACATGCGGCTCGGCGTTGAACTCGGCCTTCAGGTCCGGCAGGTCGGAGCCGCCGGTGCCGGTGCCGTGCGGGCAGCCCGTCTGGGCCATGAAGCCCTCGATCACCCGATGGAAGGCGATGCCGTCGTAAAAGCCGCGGCGGGCGAGCGTCTTGATGCGCTCCACATGTCCCGGAGCCAGGTCGGGGCGCAACTCGATGACGACGCGGCCCTTGGTGGTTTCCATGATGAGGGTGTTTTCCGGATCTGCCATCGGGGTCTCCTGTGCTGGCTTGGAAAGGAATAGTCTGCCCGCTCACATAGGCTGGGCATCGACGAAACGGAAGGAGAAGATGCGCCCGGCAATGGCCCGGCCGAAACTTTCCGTGAACGGAAGCGGCGTGCAGCGCTCGAAGGCCTCGCGCACGGCTCGGACGAAGGGCTCGCGCTGGTCCTTCTGGGTGCCTTCCTTGTAGTAGGTGATCCGCGGCTGGCCCAGCACCTCGCCGTTGCGCTTGAAGCTGAGCCTCAAGGTGATCTCCTGGCCCGAGAAACCGCTGCCGGCCGGGGGGCGCCAGCAGGACTGAATCGCCTGGAAGATGTCGGCGATCCGGTCGATCCGCCCGATGCCCGGCGCCTCGGGACGCGGCCTGATCGTGCCCCTCAGGCCCTCCGGCAGGCTGCGCGGGGGGCGGCGCTCCTCCTCATCCGGGTCGGTCGCGGGCGCAAGCCCCTGCGCTGCGAGCGGGGAAGCGACCGTCACCGCCAGGAGGAGCGCGGCGGCGCGCCGCCGCGCCGCGCATGCCGTCGAGGGACGCATCATTTCGCGTCGGCGGCCACCTGAACCTTCACGATCCTGTCGGGGTTCGAGACCATGCCGTTGGCCGCGGCATTGCCCTTCTTGATCTTGTCCGCCACGTCCATGCCGGAGACCACCTCGCCGAAGAGCGTGTACTGGCCGGTGAGCGGGCCGCAGCCCTCGTAGCAGATGAAGAACTGGCTGTTGGCGGAGTTCGGGTCCTGCGCGCGGGCCATGCCGACGGAGCCGCGCTTGTACTGGGTCTGGGTGAACTCGGCCGGAATGTTGGGGAGGCTCGACTTGCCGGTGCCGGTGCCGGTCGGGTCGCCGGTCTGGGCCATGAAGCCCTCGATCACCCGGTGGAACGGAACGCCGTTGTAGAAGCCCTGGCGGGTCAGGGTCTTGATCTGCTCGACATGCTTCGGGGCGAGATCCGGGCGCAGGCGGATGGTGATGCGGCCGTCCTTGGTGTCGAGGAAGAGCGTGTTCTGGGGATCCGTGGCCTGCTGGGCGGCGGCCGGAACGAGGCCGGCGAGAACGAGCGCTCCGACGGCGAGCAAACGCTTCATGGATGGGTGTCTCCCTTGTGGACGGTGAAAACTTATGGCCGCCTGAATCTGGCCTTCAGGCGCTCGGCGACAAGCCCCGGCACGAAGGCCGAGACATCGCCGCCCATGGCCGCGATCTGTCGCACGAGCGTGGCGGTGATGGGGCGGACGGCGGGCGAGGCCGGGAAGAACAGGGTCTGCACCTCCGGCGCCAGGGCGGCGTTCATGGAGGCCATCTGGATCTCGTAGTCGAAATCCGTGCCGTCGCGCAGCCCCCGCACGATGAGCGTCGCGCCGTGCCGGCGGGCGGCGTCCACGGCGAGATCGTTGAAGGTCACCACGTCCAGGGCGGTTCCCTTCTCCTGGAGCATCGGCCCGCAGACCTCGCGCAGCATGTCCGCCCGCTCCTCGGCCGAAAAGACCGGCGCTTTCGAGGAATGGACGCCGATCGCGACCACGATCCTGTCCGCCACGCTGCAGGCCTGGCGCAGAACGTCCAGGTGACCGTTGGTGACGGGGTCGAAGCTGCCGGTATAGAGGGCGGTGCGGGTCATGCGCCAAGGCGTAGCGGGATTGAGGCGTCCCTGCAAGCGGTGCGCCACCGCACGGCGGGCTGGACAGGAGCATGGAATAGTCCAGCTAACCCTAGGTCAGGGTTTGAGGAGAGCCGCCATGATGTTCCGCCTGTTCGTCGTCTTCGCGACCGCAATCGCCGTGCTCAGCCCGGCGGCTCTGGCGAGCCTCTCGTAAGCGCGGACCGAACGGCTCGAACCGTGCTGCGCTTCGCCCTAGCTCTTTTAGCGCCCCTCGTGACGGCAAGCCAAACGCTTGCTGATGAGCTTGCCTGCCAGGGGCCGTTCGCCAGGGACACGGATCACAAGCGCCTGGTCGCCGCGTTCGGTGCCGCCAATGTCCTTCAGGAGACGGTCTACGAGCCTGAGGGTCTGGAAGTCAGGGCGAGCATCGTCTTCCCCAAGGATCCGGCCCGCCGCCTGGTGGTGCTATGGTCCGACGAGAAGAGGCTTCGGCGCCCTGCCCGGATCGACCTGGAAGGCTCAGGCTGGAGCGGCCCGCAAGGGATTCGCATTGGCGCTTCCCTCGAAGCTGTCGAAAAGGCGAACGGCAGGCCCTTCACTCTTTATGGTTTCGAATGGGATTACGGCGGCAGGATCGATGATTGGAACGGTGGCGCGCTCGGCAAGCTTCCCGGTGGGTGCAGCTTCGATCCGATCTTCGGGACCAGTGACAAGGCGCCGGAAGCGGCTCTGACTGCTGTGGCCAGCGACAGGCAGTTCCCTTCCAACTCGCCCGCAATGCGGGCTGCCAAACCAAGCATCAGGAGCCTCGCCCTGAGCTACCCGAAGGAATAGCTCCCGATTCAGGACCGGTAGTGACGCAGCGGTGAGCCGCATCAACAAAAAGCCCGCCGGCTCGCACCGGCGGGTTCTGCGTTCTTCATTGAGCGGGGGCTCTTACTCCTCCGCACCCTCGCCGCTTTCCGTCGTGGCGTCGTCGGCGCCCTCGCCGTTCTCGTCGTCCTCGCCCTCGATGTGCTCCACCGAGACCACCTTCTCCTTGTCGCGGGTGGAGAAGACGGTGACGCCCTGAGAGTTGCGGCCGACGACGCGGATGCCGTCCACCGGCACGCGGATCAGCTGGCCGCCGTCGGTGACGAGCATGATCTGGTCGGAGTTCTCGACCGGGAACGAGGCCACCAGCTTGCCGTTGCGGCCGTTGACCGCCATGGCCGTGATGCCTTTGCCGCCGCGTCCCGTGATGCGGTACTCGTAGGAGAGCGTCCGCTTGCCGTAGCCCTTCTCGGAGATCGTCAGGATGCACTGCTCCTGCGCGCTCATCTCGGCGTAGCGCTCCTGGGAGAGCGAGAAGTTCTCGCCTGAAGCCTCCTCCGCCTCGTCCGCGGCATCGGCATCCGAGCCCATCTGCTCGCCGGTGACCGCGCGGCGCATCTTGAGATAGGCCGCCCTCTCCTCGCCGGTCGCTTCCACATGGCGCAGGATCGCCATGGAGATGATGGCGTCGCCGTCCTCCAGCTTGATGCCGCGCACGCCCATGGAGTCGCGCCCCTTGAACACGCGCACATCCGTGACCGGGAAGCGGATGCACTGGCCGTTGGCCGTGGTCAGCAGCACGTCGTCGTTCTCCGAGCAGATCTGCACGTCGACGATGTGCTCGCCCTCGTCCAGCTTCATGGCGATCTTGCCGCCGCGATTGACCTGGACGAAGTCCGACAGCTTGTTGCGGCGGACCGTGCCGCGGGAGGTGGCGAACATCACGTCGAGCTTGTCCCAGGACGCCTCGTCCTCGGGCAGCGGCATGATGGTGGTGATGCGCTCGCCCTGGGCCAGCGGCAGCATGTTCACCAGGGCCTTGCCCTTGGCGTTGGGAGCCGCCAGCGGCAGGCGCCACACCTTCTCCTTGTAGGCCTGTCCTTCGGAGGAGAAGAAGATGACCGGCGTGTGGGTGTTGGCCACGAACAGGCGGGTGACGAAATCCTCGTCTCGCGTGGTCATGGCCGAGCGGCCCTTGCCGCCGCGGCGCTGCGCCCGGTAGGTGGAGAGCGGCACGCGCTTGATGTAGCCGGCATGGGACACGGTGACGACCATGTCCTCGCGGGCGATGAGATCCTCGTCGTCCACGTCCGAATCCCAGTCGACGATCTGGGTCTTGCGCGGGGTGGCGAAGGCGTCGCGAACCTCGGTCAGCTCGTTCTTGATGATGCCCATGATGCGGGCGCGCGAGCGCAGGATGTCGAGATAGTCCGAGATCTCCGCCGCGAGCTTAGACAGCTCGTCGCCGATCTCGTCCCGGCCGAGAGCCGTGAGGCGCTGCAGGCGAAGATCGAGAATGGCGCGGGCCTGGGCCTCGGAGAGACGGTAGGTGCCGTCCTCGTTGATCCTGTGGCGCGGGTCGTCCACGAGGGCGATCAGCGGCGCGATGTCGTGCGCCGGCCAGTCGCGGCCCATGAGCGCCTCGCGGGCGGCGTTCGGATCGGGCGCGGTGCGGATGAGGCGGATGACCTCGTCGATATTGGCGACCGCGATGGCCAGGCCGCACAGGACGTGGGCGCGCTCGCGGGCCTTGTTGAGCAGGAACTTGGTGCGGCGGGAGACCACCTCCTCGCGGAAGTCGACGAAGGCCTTGATCAGGTCCTTGAGCGTCATCAGCTCCGGGCGGCCGCCGTTGAGCGCCACCATGTTGGCGCCGAAGCTCGTCTGCAGCGGGGTGTAGCGGTAGAGCTGGTTGAGCACCACGTCGGCCATGGCGTCGCGCTTGATCTCGACCACGATGCGCATGCCGTCGCGGTCGGATTCGTCGCGAAGATCCGCGATGCCCTCGATCTTCTTCTCGCGCACCAGCTCCGCGATCTTCTCGATCAGCGAGGCCTTGTTCACCTGGTACGGGATCTCGGTGAAGATCAGCGCCTCGCGGTCCTTCCGGATCTCCTCGACCTCGGACTTCGCCCGCATGACGATGGAGCCGCGGCCCGTGGTGTAGGCGGACCTGATGCCCGAGCGGCCGAGGATGAGCGCGCCGGTCGGGAAGTCCGGACCGGGGATGTGCTCGATCAGCTCCTCGGCGGAGATGTTCGGATTGTCGATGAAGGCCAGGCAGCCGTTGATGACCTCGCCCAGATTGTGCGGGGGCATGTTGGTGGCCATGCCGACCGCGATGCCGCCCGCGCCGTTGACGAGCAGGTTCGGATAGCGCGCCGGCAGAACCGCCGGCTCCTCCTTGGACTCGTCGTAGTTGGGGGTGAAGTCGACCGTGTCCTTGTCGATGTCGTCGAGAAGCGGCATCGCCGCCTTGGCGAGGCGGGACTCGGTGTAGCGCATGGCCGCCGGCGGGTCGCCGTCCACCGAGCCGAAATTGCCCTGCCCGTCCACCAGCATGAGGCGCAGCGAGAAGTCCTGCGCCATGCGCACGAGGGCGTCGTAGATCGCGCTGTCGCCGTGCGGGTGGTACTGACCCATCACGTCGCCGACGATGCGGGCGGACTTCACGTATTTCTTGTCGGGCGTGTAGCCGTTCTCGTGCATCGAGTAGAGGATGCGCCGGTGCACGGGCTTGAGGCCGTCGCGCGCATCGGGCAGAGCGCGGCTCACGATCACGCTCATGGCGTAATCGAGATAGGAGCGCTTCATCTCGTCGACGATGGAGATCAGCTTGATGTCGCTCGCCGGCTGGTCCCCCGCGGGGCCGCCGGAGCGGATATCGTTCGGATCGGTCAAGGTTGGTCTTTCTTAAGTCGGTCTGCCCCTTCGCGAGAGGCGGCTTGCTGTGCCGCTTCGTCAAGCCGTCCGGCAGGCCCGCGAATCCAATGAAAATCAGGCTCTTACATGGGGGAGAATGCGGCCGTTTTCAAGCTTTTTGACGGGTTTTCCAGAGACAAGGACAGGGCCGAAATCCGTTTACGTTTCAGCAACTTATTGGCGGATCGAGCGGGGCGGAGGACGGGCGCCGGCCTGCGGCGGTTTCGCCAGCCCGCGCACGGGCCGAGAAACCGTCTCAGGGGCTTTCCCTAACCTCCTGATTCCATTGGCTTCGATGGTGCTTCCGACGCACCCCGCCGAGCCTCGGCGGAGATCCGGGACGGCTGGACGAGTGTGACGCTGGCAGCCCTCCCCCCACAAGCCCCGGGCTTGCCCGAGACTTGTCTTTGGTCTCCCGGACCGAGTGCCCGGCGGCCCTCCTCCCCCTTGTGGGGAGGAGATGGAGGGGAGGGTGTGAGCGAGTGCCTATGCAGGCCTGGCGCTGGCTCACCTCTCCCTGAGGGAGAGGTCGGACCGTCAGGTCCGGGTGAGGGGTTACAGCCCTCTCCGGCACCCGCTCTCACCCTCGCTGTCGCTCGACCTCTCCCCGCCGGGGAGAGGTATGGCTGCGCCACGCTGGTCGAGTCCTGCGCCGGCACCCCCACCCTGACCCTCCCCACAAGGAGGAGGGAAAGAGCGCCTCATTGGTTCTGCCGCGCAGCCCCGGGATGACGCAGGTGGTGAGTCTTTCACAGATCCAGCGCCTTCGGGCCCGCAGCGTGAGCTGCGGGCCGTCAGGGTTGCTCGAGGGTGGCGCTTGGGGCAGCCCGGCTCGATGGGGGATGGTGGTGAGTGTGAGAGCCGAACTGCTCGTCACGCGCGGTTCTTTTCAGGCGGACCTCCTGCGGCAGCGCCCAGGGTCGGCCTCCCGCGACCACAGGATTGCGAGGCCTGCGGCGGGACCGCGCCCCGTCCCGCATCTGCGACGCCTCGCGAGCGCGCCCCTCACCGGACGAGGATGAACAACGATATAGCCGAGCTTGGAGCAACTGTCAAGAACAAAGTGAGAACACTGCCCCATGTCATCCGTAGCGGCCGTTAGGCCGGGAGGGATGACACGGTGTGCGCATGATGTGAGTGGATCCCCCTAACCTGCAGCTTGGCCTGAGAATAACGGAGAGCGTTGCAATCCAAAGAGCGTGTCGTTCCTGGCTGCAACATCAGCGGGGAATATGAAGCGTCAAAAGCCTCGTGGAGCAATCCGCCATGTAACATTAACGGAAGCATTAAACTCCAAGGTGGCGGGAGGTATGATCTGTACTGTAGAATTGGGTGAAGTTGCACGTCGCATAGGCATGTCGGCATACCCGTCTGGAGCCTCCGCCTCACCGTCGGTGATCGCAATAATCTCCTTCAGCTCCAAATCGACAGGCTCCGCATAGGCAAGCGCCTGTTCCTTTGCGTCCAGCATGGCAGAGCGCCTCGCTTGATTGAGGGCCATCCGTTCTTGAACAACCTGAAATCTGACCGAGTGAACCTGAAACAAATTGCTGTCGGTCACCTTCGTCACAATCTCGTTCAGCTTGTCCATGGCTGCAATCTTAAGCGAAAAGGTTGTTGTTGCGGTGTAACCCTCCACGAGGTTCTCGTATCGCTGCCCTGGGCCTGGTTGAACGGGCGGTATCGGGCGTTGGACCCGGCGTTCGTCGACCCTATAGTTGCTTTTCTCAATTTCGAGCCCAAGCGATTGGAGGCCCTCGAGAATTTTGAGGGCGCGGGTCGCTCGATCCTGATGCGGGTTGTTGACGCTCTCAAGCGTTTTGCCCTCAGTCGTCACCGTAACCGCGACCCGGGCGAGATCCGGCCTTACCTCGTGCTTTCCTTTTCCAAGGACGGTCATCAGAGGCTCCCGCCGCATCTCCTGCGGCTGGGTCTGAGCAAAAACGGGCGTCAGGATAGCTGAGGCAAAGAAGGCCATCAGGAACCGGCGAATGTACATATGGGCCTCGAAACACTGAGGTAGTTCGGAGCCCGCGAGACTACACAATATATAGAAACAATATACCCCTTAAACCTGCTTCGCCTAAGCTCTCACCAAAATCGCCGTCGCATCGTCGCTTGCCTTGAACCGCGGATAGAGCCTGCCGTCCCGATCGCGCTCCGTTTCGATCTCCCGCGCGAGGGTCACCAGGGGCTCCAGGCCGGAGGTGAGCGCCGCTTCCATGAGAGACTCCGGGTCCATCGCCCGGTACAGATCGACCAGGGCCGAGAAGCCGTCGGAGGCGAGGAGGATTGCGGTGCCGTCCTCGCAGGGAGCCGTCTCGTGGCGGAGCCGGTCCGCGGCGTCCGGGTTGAGGCTCAGGAGGGCCGCCGGGATGCCGCTTTTCCGCTGGCGCTCCCGGCGCTCGCCCAGCCAGGCCAGGAACACGGGCTCGCCGAGGATGGCGGTGGGCCGAGAGCCCGCCTCCCGCATGAGCCTCGCCGCCATGGCGGCCTCCGCCTCCCGCAGGCCCGGGGCATCGCCGAGAACCCGAACCGCCCCATCGGGCTGGCGGATATAGGCCGTGGTGTCGCCGAAGGTCCAGGCGTCGAGCAGGTTGCCCCTGCGGCGCACCAGGGTCGTCGCCCCGAGGGGCCAGGCGGCGAAATCCGCGTGCCGCTCCCGGGGCGCGACGGCCCGGTAGGCCGTGCGGGCCTCCTCCATGACGTGGCGCAGGAGGGAGGCGCCGTCCTGCGCCCGAGGCGCGAGGCTGGAAAGCCGCTCATCCGCGAAGGCGGCGAGCCAAGCGGCGTCGCTCGTCTCGTGCATGACCGGCGGGGTGCCGGGGAAGATCGAGGTGTCGATCACCCAGGCCCAGTCGCCCGAGACGCCGCAGATGTCCTCGTTGGCCTTCGCCGGGTCGCCCGGCCGGCTGATCCGATCCAAAACAGTGAACATCGTGGCCCCGCCCCCTCGCCAAATCCGGCCCGCAACGCCATAACGCAAAGCCTGCGATAAGGTCCAGCCGATGCTCTTCGACTACATCTCCGCCGCCCTCGTCACGCTGCTCGTCACCCTCGACCCGCCGGCGCTCGCCCCGATCTTCGTGTCGCTCACACGGGGCATGAATGCGTCGGAGCGGCGCCGGGTGGCCGTGCGGGCGAGCCTGATCGCCTTCGGCATCCTGGCCTTCTTCGGCCTCGGCGGCGAGGTGCTGCTGCGCCTGCTCGGCGTCGGCATCCCCGCCTTCCGCATCTCGGGCGGGCTGCTCCTGTTCTGGATCGCCTTCGAGATGGTGTTCGAGCGCCGCAACGAGCGCAAGCAGCACACGGCCGACATCGCCATCACCGAGGACCACATCCGCAACGTGGCCGCCTTTCCCCTCGCCATTCCGCTCATGGCCGGACCCGGCGCGATCACCGCGACGATCCTGCTCGCCGGCCGGGCGGACGGCAACCCGGTCTATCTCGGCTTCCTCATCGTCCTCATCGGGCTCGGCGTCGCGAGCTGCTTTGCCGTGTTCATGGCCGCCGAGCGGGTTTCGCGCATGCTCGGCGTGACCGGCAACATCGTGCTGAGCCGGCTGCTGGGCGTGATCCTCGCAGGGCTTGCCGTGCAGTTCATCATCAACGGCGTCCTCGCGCTGCTGCAGCCGCCGGCGCTGTAGGTGCCTTCCCTCTACAGGCCGGACATCTGGTCGAAGTCCATGGCCAGAATGAACATCCCCTCGCGCGGCACATCGGCCTCCAGCACGGACCAGCCCAGCGCCTCATAGAACGAGCGGCGGTGTGCGGACGCGCCGAGGTGGAGGCGGCTCGCGCCCGCGGCGAGCCCAGCCTGTGTGGCGGCCTTCACCAGCGCCGCGCCGATGCCTCTGCTCCGTTGCTCCGGCTCGACCCAGACGGCCGCAATCCATGGGGTGTAGTGAGGCCTCGCCTCCTGGTCACAGGCGATCAGCGAGGCCGTGCCGAGGAAGAGTGCTCCCTCATGGGCGACGAAACAGGTGGGAATCGGCCCTTCGCGCAAGCTCTCCTGAACGAGGCCGGCCAACAGACTCAAAGGATGCCCGTTATCCTTCCAGAAGGCGCGCCAGACCCGGTCCGCCACGGTGTCGGCGAAGTCCGGCCTCTCGCGCAGATCGCTGATGGCGACCATGCTCAGCGCAGGGTCTCCAGCAGGCGCGTCATGAGCTTCTGGCGCGGCGCGATGGAGGAGATGAGGCCGTATTCCTGGAGCGTGTGGGCGCCGTCTCCGTCGATGCCGAGGCCGTCGAGGGTGGGGACGCCGAGCGCCGCGGTGAAGTTGCCGTCCGAGCCGCCGCCGACGCGGGGCGCGGAGACGAGATCGAAGCCGATCTCGGCGGCGAGCGACTTGGCGTGGTCGAAGAGCCTTGCCGTCGCTTCCGAGCACTCATAGGGCGGCCGGTTCATGCCGCCGGTGACGGTGACCTTGAAATCCGAATTTTGGGGCTTCAGCCCGAGGATCGCCGCCGTCACGGCCTCCCCATCCGCGACCGTCTCGACCCGCAGGTCCACGGAGAAGCGGCAATGCTGCGGAATGGTATTCATCGCCGTGCCGCCGGAGGCCATGCCCACCGTCGTGGTGATGCCGCGGGAATAATCGGTCATGGCCTCGATGGCGAGGATCTGTCGCGCGGCCTCGTAGATGGCGTTGCGCCCGTCCTTGTGGCGCGAGCCCGCATGGGCCGGCCTGCCCTCCACATGCACGTCGAAGCGCCCCACGCCCTTGCGGGCGGTGACGATCTGGCCGCCGTCGCGGGCGGGCTCGGTCACGAGGGCATAGGCCGACCGGCGGCCGAGAGCCTCGATGATGGGCCGGGTGATCGGCGAGCCGATCTCCTCGTCCGGCGTCACCAGGAAGGTGACGGGCCGCGCCGCCGTGCCCCGGCGGGCCACGTCCTTGAAGGCCTCGAGGCAGAACCAGGCGCCGCCCTTCATATCGTAGATGCCCGGCCCGTAGAGCCGGTCGCCCTCGATCCGCAGCGGCAGGTCGCGCTCGATGGTGCCGATGGGATGCACCGTGTCGAGATGCGACATGACCAGGATGCCGGGCTCGTCCGTCCGGGGACCCGCCCGCAGCACCAGCACGTCGCCCAGGCCGTCCGTGCCCGGGATCCGCTCCACCGCCACGGGCGCGTCCTGCATCTGCGCGGTCACGAGGTCCATCATCAGGTTGACGCCGGCCCGGTCGGAGGTCGGGCTCTCGGTGCGGATCCAGGTGAAGAGCGTGTCGAGGGAAGCAGGGGTCATGGCGCTTTCAGGTATTCTCGGGCTCACGAAAAAGGCGGCTCACGCCGCCTGATCCTTCATAGCCGCCTCGATGCCCGGTGTCACCCGCTTGGGTCAAGGCGGCGAGCCGCAGGCGCGCGGGTGCACATGCTCCCGGCTTTTCTCAATGCTGCGCCGTGTCCAGGGGGATCTCCAGGAGAATCCTGCCGGAGGCATCGGTGACCTGCAGCTGCCAGCCGTCCCAATCGGTCTCCTCGTCGCCCTCCTGCCTCAACTCCTGAATGGCTTTGAGGGCATAATAATGAGCCGCTTCCAGATCTGAGACCTCTATTCCTGTCTCGTCCAGGATCCGTTCATGCGTGTGTACGAGATGGAAAAAGCAGTGCACGCAAAAGCAGCCTTGGAAATCGTCTCAATCTCCGGGTCACGAGCCTCCCGAAGCTCCCCCTACATGAGCAGCTTCCGCAAACTAACGCAAGGTTAGTTTTCCGTTTTGCAAACCTGAAGGCGCTCTCCTGAGTGAAAGGTCCTCCCTCCGAGGACAAGAGCTTTTCCCATTGGAATCAGCAACTTACCCCTTGCCCTTCTCCGACGTGTCAGATCACGAAGAAGTCCTTGTGGGTGACGGCGAGGTGCTTGGCGAGGGTGGCGATCTCCACCGCCTTGCCCTTGCCCGAGCCGTCGGCGTCGTAGAGCAGCACGCCCTTCTTGGCATCGTAGATGACGTGGTCGTTCTTGTCCTTGGCGGCCGAGCCCTTGACGAAGTGGCCGCTCTTGAGCTGCGCCGGGCTGGCGTCCGTGCCCCTCGTGCCGAGCTTGGTGAACACCGCGTTGTCGAGCCAGAGGCTGTCGTCGCGCACGGTGAAGTCCGCGATCTTGTCCCTGTTCGCGGATTGGCTGGGCTTGGTGTCGAACACGAACACGTCCCGGCCGGCATCGCCCCGCAGGCTGTCGTGGCCAAAGCCGCCATAGATCGTGTCGTCCCCGCCGGCGCCGCTGAAGACGTCATTGAAGGAGCCGCCCTTCAGCACGTCGGACGCCGCGCCGCCGGCCAGGTTCTCTGAGGCGACGTCGGTCACGGCGATGGTGAAGGTCCTCGTCAGGGTCGCGCCCGCAGCATCCCGGACCTCGACGGTCACCTGATGGCTCGTCGCCTGCTCGTAATCGAGCCTGGCTCCATCCTTGACCTTGATCTGGTCGCCCTCGATGCGGAAGCGACCGCCGGCGTCGTCCACGAGGCGATAGGCGAAGGCGTGATCGGGGACGTAAGCCCCTACGGACAAGGAGCCGGCAGATGCCGTGGAGGCTGAGCCTTCGGCCACGGCCTGCGGCACGAGATCGAGCGCCGTGGGCGTGGTCGGCCCCACCTTCTCACCGGCTGCGGTGAACCGCTGCTGGTAGATCTCCCCGGGAGCGCCGGTGGAGCTGTGCGACTGCCATGTCACGATCCAGCCTCCATCCGGCAACATGCTGACCGATGCCATCTTCTGTGCGCCGGTCGTCGTGGTATTGACCTGAATGTCGCCTTGCGTGACGGGCTGCCCGGTTGCCGAGTAGCGCCTTTGGAAGATCCCCTCTTCGGAGCCGTCCTGGCCCACGCTTTCCCAGGTGACGAGCCATCCCCCGTCCGGCAGCGCCTTCACGTCGGACATGATCTGCTCGTTGGCCCCTGCGACATTCACCACGGTTTCCCTGCCGAGCGTCCAACCGCTCGAGTGATATCGCTGCTGATGAATGTTGTACCCGGATCCATCCTGGGCCCGCGAGGACCATGTCACGACCCAACCGCCATCCGCGAGAGCCGCAACCGAAGGCTGGATCTGTTCCCCTGACGCAATGGTGTTGACCCGCACCTCGCCATGGACCGCCACGCCGGAAGCGTTGTACCGCTGCTGGTAGATGCCGCCTCCGGAGCCATCTTGAGGACTGGAGGTCCACGTCACAACCCAGCCCCCGTCCCCCAGCGCCGTGACGTCAGGGTTGAACTGCACGTCGCCGGTATGGGTGTTCACGCGGCCGACGGTGCTCGAGACCTCGTAACCATTGGCGTCGAAGCGGGTTTGGAAAACGTCCCAGTCTCCGTTCTCATCGTCCCCGCGCCAAGCAATCACCCATCCGCCATCGGCCAGAACCGCGATGGACGGATCCTGCTGGCCGCCCGCTGCAACGGAGTTGACTATTCTCTCCGGACCGATCTCCTGACCAGAGGCGTCGTAACGCCGCTGGCAAACGTCATAACCGTTGCCATCTACCGTATCGGATTCCCATGTGACGACCCAACCGCCGTCCGGCAACGCTGCCACGGCAGGGTTTCCCTGAAAGCCGGCAGCCCTCCTGTTGACCATGACCGCCTGCTCAAGGGCCTGTCCATTGGCATCGTAGCGCTGCTGGTAAATCTCCGAATTGAGCCCGTCGGGAGTAAGCGCCACCCACGTGACTATCCAGCCTCCATCCTCGAGAACGGCAACGGATGGCCGCTGATCGTTGCCTGCAGAGATCGTAACCTGGGTCTCGCCAGAGGGTGCAACAACGCGACTCATTGGAGGGCTCCGTTCGTTTCGTCAGAGCCATTTATAACGTAACGTTATCACGAGAAACAAGATCTTCTGCCCAAGGCGGGCCAATGAAAAGGGCCGCCGGTTTGGCGGCCCTTGCCGGGCAACGTCCTTGCGACAGATCCTAGAACGGAATGTCGTCGTCCAAGTCGTTGTAGCGGGAGCCGCCACCGCCGCCACTGGAGGAGGCAGGCGCCGGCCGCCGGTCCTGGGAGCCCCGTCCGAAATCGCCGCCGCTTCGGATCTGGCCCTGCTCCTCGTCGGCATAGTCGGAGGAGCCGCCGCCGCGGCTGTCCAGGATCGTCAGCTCGCCGCGGAAGCGCTGCAGCACAACCTCCGTGGTGTACTTCTCCTGACCGCTCTGATCCGTCCATTTGCGCGTCTGCAGCTGGCCCTCCACATACACCTTCGAGCCCTTCTTCAGGTACTGCTCCGCCACCCGCGCCAGGTTCTCGTTGAAGATCACCACCGAGTGCCACTCGGTCTTCTCCTTGCGCTCGCCGGTAGCCTTGTCCTTCCACGTCTCGGACGTGGCAATCCGCAGGTTCACCACAGGCTCCCCGCTCCCCAGGCGCCGAACCTCAGGGTCCCGCCCCAGATTGCCGACCAAGATCACCTTGTTCACAGATCCAGCCATCGCCGCCGCTCCTCTTTCCGTCAGGCTGTTCTGGGGCCGGAGGGGACCAGGGGCAAGCCGAGGGGTCAGTTCTGCACAGGCCTGTCCCCAGTTATCGGGCATGCTATATCGCGGTCCATAACGACCGCCCTATCCGGATCGGCCTCCCACAGCGCGAAGAAATTTTCAGCCAGAACCATCATCGGTTGAGCGTTGCGTAATAACATGGCATAAATTCCTGGCTTAGTCAGGAGACCTCCATGGCCATCTTTCGCATCACCACAAAGAGGAAAGCCCTTAAGGGAAGCGCGGACGACGATTCCTTTTTCGGCTCGAAATTCAACGACAACTTCGATGGCCGCGGCGGCGACGACCTCATCTACGCGCTCGACGGCAACGACAGCCTGACCGGCGGCGACGGCAACGATACGGTCTATACCGGCAATGGATCGGACAGGGCCCTCGGCGGGCTGGGTCGCGACAGCCTCTACGGCAATCTCGGCAATGACAGGCTGCATGGGGGCGACGGCAGGGACTCCCTCTCGGGCGACGAGGGCAACGACAGCCTCTATGGGGATGCGGGCCGGGACGACCTCAGCGGGGGCGATGGGAACGACAGGCTCTACGGCGGGGAGGACGACGATCTTCTGTCCGGCAATGGCGGCAACGACCGTCTCGACGGCGGCAAGGGCGATGACGACCTGAACGGCGGAGACGGCACCGACTACCTGTCCGGCGGCGACGGGGACGACATGCTCAACGGCCGCGACCCCTTCATCGTCACGGATCCCACGACGCCGCCCCTGCCGGGCCGGGACCGTCTCCTCGGCGGAAACGGCAACGATACCGTCCTGGCCGACAGCGGGGATTACGCCCTGGGCGGCAAGGGTGTGGACACGCTCAATGTCCAGTTCGCCAATGCTTCGTCCGGCTACCTAGTCTATTCCATCAACTTTTCGAAAATCACCGGCAACAGCGCCGCGGATGTCGGCTACCTCGGCATCAGGGCTGGTCAGTTCGAGAAGGTCAATGCCGTCATCCAGGACATGGGAGCCGGCAGCGCCGTTACCGGCTCGAAGGGCAACGATTCGATCGAAGGCTCCGGCGTTTCCGGCGCGGTCTACGGCGGCTCCGGCAATGACCGACTCCGGGCCTACGCAGACGACGACGACATCGCAGGAAATGGCATCGTCGTGGACGGCGGTGCGGGCAACGACAGACTGAGCGGCTTCGGCGATGTGACTCTCGTCGGCGGCAGAGGCGATGACCAGTTCACCCTGTCTCGGAGTTCGGGAGCGACGATCGCTGACTTTTCAGGGAAGGATTTCTTCCTCGTCAGCGCCGAGAGCTTCGACTACTTCGATCCCGATCTGGGGAAGATGGTCACCCCCACCTTCGATACGACCAATCTGCTCGTCGTCGGAGCCGACCCGAGATCGACATCGACCCTGGCGCAGTTACTGTACGATACGGACGACGGCAAGCTTTATGTCGACCTCGACGGGACCGGGACGAAATTCAATCCCGAATTCTTGATAACCCTTGCCAACAAGGCCGCTCTCAAGGCCACGGACTTCGTTTTGAACGTCTGAGGCAGGCTCATACGCTCAAGGCCCGCCACCCGGCGGGCCTTTCGCTTTTTGCAAGCTGGTGGCTCAGCAGGTTCCGCACGAACCTACCCAATGAGGCGGCGTCAGGCCGCCTCACCCCGCAGCCGGGGCTCAGATGACGAAGAAGTCGTCGTGTTTGACCTCGGAATCATTTTTCCCGCTGTGTTGTGGGAGATCGAGGCTAAGCGGGACGTTCTGTGCAGGCTCGGATGAACAAAGGGCAGAGCGGCATCAGACCGCCCTGCCCCTTGGCCTGCCTATATGACGAAGAAGTCTGCATTCGTCATTTTGAGGTTTTTGGAAAGGGTCGCGATTGCCACCGCCTTGCCTTGGCCGGAACCGTCCGCATCATACAAGAGCACGCCCTTAGCCTTGTCGTAGATGAGATAGTCGTTCCTGTCCTTCGCCTTGTCGCCGATGGTGAAGTATGCCTTCTTCAATTGCGCCGGCTTATCCTCGCTGCCGCTGCGACCCAGCTTGGTGAACACTGCGCTGTCGAGCCAGATCGAGTCATCCCTCACATTAAAGTCGGTGATCTTGTCCTTGTTCGTGCGGGCGTTGAGCATGCTCTTGAAGACGAACACGTCCTTTCCGGCGTCGCCCGTCAGCGTGTCCTTGCCCTCGGCTCCTTCCAGGCGATCGTCGCCGGCGGCGCCCTTGAGCTGATCGTTGAAACGGGTTCCGATGTACTGGTCATTGAAGGCCGTGCCAGTCAGACTAACCGCCTTCTGGCGGGGATCGACGATCTGAGCATGGATGCCGAGGTCCTGGTTATCGAACGCACTGGCCCACTCCTCCCATGCCACCACGATCCGCCCATCGGCCAGTGTGGAAAGGTTTGTCGTACCGGGCTCATAGACCTGATCGACGAGGATATCGTCTGAGACCCGTTTTCCGCTTCCATCGAAGGTTGCAAGGTATAGAGCTTCGGAATTCGATTGATCGTCATCGAGAAGATACGAGATGGCGAAGCCCCCATCGGCAAGGTGTGTGACGTCGATCGAACTGAAGTCCACGACCGTGCCGGTTTGGATAGTGATTTCGCCACCGCGCTCCGAACCGTCCAGGTTGAAGATTTGTGCCTTGATCGCAGTGTGGCTCTCGCTCCCCGCCTCGCACCAGGCGACAATGCTTGATCCATTGCTCAGGATCGTAGACTCGGAACCGAAAGCAGGAGCACTGCCATTGTTCACGACAATTTCCGACGCCGTGACTGCAGTTCCATCATTGTTGAAAGAGCGTTGGTAAACTGAATCAACATTGCCCTTGAACCCGTCATACGTGACGCTGTATCGCCCTTGCATCGCGACGATAACGGGATTTCCGAGACCTATGCTGTCAGTGTCGACCTGGATGTCCGCTCCAACGCGCTGCAAGGAGGCATTGAAGGTCCTGACCATAACGTTGTTGTCGGGGTCCGTGAACGCCAGGGCCAAGTTGCCGTTCGACAGCGCGGCGACGGATGGCCTGATGCTGTGGAAGGAGTTTGATCCGTAAAGCTCGACGTCATTGCCTGAAGCCGTCCCGTCAGCCTGATAGGAGCGGGCTCGGATGCTGGAGCCCTCGCCGGATGAGTGATCACGCCAGACCACCACGAAACGGCCATCCTCCATCACAGTGACGTCGGGACGGGACTGGGCGCTCACAGTTGTCGTGTTGATCAGGAATTCGCCGCCGCGTTTGCTCCCGTCGGCGTTGAAGATCTGCCCGCGAATGGCACCATCGCTGGTATCGCCACCGGTCCTGCTGTAATCCGTCCAAACAGCAAGAAAGGTGCCGTTCTTCAGGGCGTGAATCTTCATATCCTCCTGGTCCTTTTTGATGGTCGTGTTGAGGAGAAACTGGTTTCCCCAGAGTGTCGGTCTTGTCATGGTTTATTCCCTTGCGTAACGAGCCCCCGTTTTATAATGTTATTTCGTTTTGCTATCTGTCTTGTTTGATTTTGTTGCAAGGTCAAATCGTGGGAATCGCGCTGCCCTGAGTTCCTCATGTGCGCTGACGCACCTCGACCAGCCTCATCATGACGTTCCGACGGAATGCCTCGGTGCTGACTGCAACCCCATTGCCCTTCGTACCCTCTTTGTTCTAGGATCCTGCTTCTGGAATCATCCGCCACATTGCGCGGGCGGGTGAGGCGTCACATATGCGGGGACCGGCCGGATCGAGCCGGCACCTCTCAGAAGGCTAGCGGGCAATGGCGAAACTCGACGATCTGTTCAACCGCGCCAAGGCGGGCGATCCGAATGCGCGCGTGATCTCCGTGCGCGGGGCGCGGGAGCACAACCTCAAGAACGTCGACCTCATGGTCCCGCGGGACAAGCTCGTGGTGTTCACGGGGCTCTCCGGCTCCGGCAAGTCGTCGCTCGCCTTCGACACGATCTATGCCGAGGGGCAGCGCCGCTACGTGGAGTCCCTGTCGGCCTATGCCCGCCAGTTCCTGGAGATGATGCAGAAGCCGGACGTGGACCAGATCGACGGCCTCTCCCCCGCCATCTCCATCGAGCAGAAGACCACCTCCAAGAACCCGCGCTCGACGGTGGGCACCGTCACCGAGATCTACGACTACATGCGCCTGCTCTGGGCGCGCGTCGGCATCCCCTATTCCCCCGCCACCGGCCTGCCCATCGAGAGCCAGACCGTCTCCCAGATGGTCGACCGGGTGCTGGAGCTGCCGGAGAAGACGCGCCTCTTCCTGCTCGCCCCCGTGGTGCGCGGCCGCAAGGGCGAGTACCGCAAGGAGATCGCCGAGTTCCAGAAGAAGGGCTTTCAGCGCCTGAAGATCGACGGCGAATACTACGCCATCGACGAGGCTCCGACGCTCGACAAGAAGTTCAAGCACGACATCGACGTGGTGGTGGACCGCATCGTGGTGCGGGCCGACATCGCGGCGCGCCTCGCGGATTCCTTCGAGACGGCGCTGGAGCTGACCGACGGCATCGCGGTCATCGAATATGCCGACGAGAAGGACGAGAAGGGGCAGGCGAAGCGCATCGTCTTCTCCTCCAAGTTCGCCTGCCCGGTCTCCGGCTTCACCATCCCCGAGATCGAGCCGCGCCTGTTCTCGTTCAACAACCCCTTCGGCGCCTGCCCCACCTGCGGCGGCATCGGCCACGAGATGCGCATCGACCCGGCGCTGGTGGTGGACGAGAGCCTCTCGCTCAAGCGCGGCGCCATCCTGCCCTGGGCCAAGTCCACCTCGCCCTATTACGGCCAGACCCTCGAGGCGATCACCAAGCACTTCAAGGCGTCCATGACGAAGCCCTGGGAGGAGCTGCCGGAGAAGGTGCGCGACGTGATCCTCTACGGCTCGGACGGCGAGGCCATCCGCATGGCCTATGACGATGGCTTGCGCGCCTACGAGGTGAGAAAGCCCTTCGAGGGCGTGATCCCCAATCTCGAGCGCCGCTACAAGGAGACCGAGAGCGACTGGGCGCGGGAAGAAATCGGCCGCTTCATGAGCGAGACGCCCTGCGAGGCCTGCGGCGGCAAGCGCCTGAAGCCGGAGGCGCTGGCGGTGAAGATCGCCGGCTTCGACATCGGCGACGCCACGGCGCTGTCCGTGAAGGATGCGCAGGTCTGGTTCGCGGAATTGTCGAAGAAGCTCACGAAGAAGCAGAACGAGATCGCCGGCCGCATCCTCAAGGAGATCCGCGAGCGCCTCACCTTCCTGGTCGATGTGGGCCTGGAATACCTGACCCTCGCCCGCGCCTCCGGCACGCTCTCCGGCGGCGAGAGCCAGCGCATCCGCCTCGCCTCCCAGATCGGCTCCGGCCTCACCGGCGTTCTCTACGTGCTCGACGAGCCTTCCATCGGCCTGCACCAGCGCGACAACGAGCGCCTGCTCGGCACGCTCAAGCGCCTGCGCGATCTCGGAAACACGGTGATCGTGGTGGAGCACGACGAGGACGCCATCCTCCAGGCCGATTACGTGTTCGACATCGGCCCCGGCGCGGGCATCCACGGCGGCCAGATCGTGGCCGAGGGCACGCCCGACGAGGTGATGAAGAACCCGAAATCGCTCACCGGCAAGTACCTCACCGGCGAACTGGCCGTGAAGGTGCCGGAAAAGCGCCGCAAGCGCGACCCCAAGCGCATGCTGAAGGTGGTGGGCGCGAAGGGCAACAACCTGAAGAACGTCACGGCGGAAATCCCGCTCGGCACCTTCACCTGCATCACCGGCGTGTCCGGCGGCGGCAAGTCGACGCTCGTGATCGACACGCTCTACAAGGCCGTGGCGCGCAAGCTCAACAACGCACTGGAGCACCCGGCCCCGCACGAGCGCATCGACGGGCTGGAGCATCTCGACAAGGTCATCGACATCGACCAGTCGCCCATCGGCCGCACGCCGCGCTCGAACCCGGCCACCTATGTGGGCGCCTTCACGCCGATCCGCGAATGGTTCGCGGGGCTGCCCGAAGCGAAGGCGCGCGGCTACGGACCGGGGCGCTTCTCCTTCAACGTGAAGGGCGGGCGCTGCGAGGCCTGCACCGGCGACGGGGTGATCAAGATCGAGATGCACTTCCTGCCCGACGTCTACGTCACCTGCGACGTGTGCAAGGGCAAGCGCTACGACCGCGAGACTCTTGAAGTGAAGTACCGCGAGAAATCCATCGCCGACGTGCTCGACATGACGGTGGAGGAGGCCCGCGAGCTGTTCAAGGCCGTGCCGTCGATCCGCGAGAAGATGCAGACATTGGCCCGCGTCGGCCTCGACTACGTGCATGTGGGCCAGCAGGCCACCACCCTGTCCGGCGGCGAGGCGCAGCGCGTCAAGCTGTCGAAGGAGCTCTCCAAGCGCGCCACCGGCCGCACCCTCTACATCCTCGACGAGCCCACCACCGGCCTCCACTTCCACGACGTGGCGAAGCTGTTGGAAGTGCTGCACGAGCTCGTGGACCAGGGCAACACGGTCGTGGTGATCGAGCACAATCTCGAGGTGATCAAGACCGCCGACTGGGTCATCGACATGGGCCCCGAGGGCGGCAGCGGCGGCGGCCGCATCGTCGCCCAGGGCACGCCGGAAGAGATCGCCGAGTCCAGGGACAGCCACACCGGGCGCTTCCTCAAGGAGGTGCTGGAGCGCAGGCCGTCGAAGAAGGAGGCTGCGAAGAAGGAGCCTGCCAAGAAAGAAGCGCCGAAGAAAAGAGTGACGCGACAGGAGGCGGCGGAGTAAGGCGGCGGAGCAGCGCCTCGTGCTCATGGCAGGCCGGCCGCACCTGCCGCACTGCAATCTGTGCTTGCGCTCGTCCTTTCTTCGACGAAAGATACAAGGGAATAACCACTACTAGAGATTGCGGAAATTCATCATCGGAAGGAAGCTCGGCGGGCGGAGGAACCTGCCCATGCTCAAGCGAGCCTGCCTCTTTCTGATCGCGTTTCTTGCAGCGACTGTTTCCCTCAGCGCCCAAGTTCTTGATCCTCCTGAGAGGGAGGATTGGTGTCGGCATGCCGAACGGTATCTGGTGCGCTCGAATGGGCAGCCATTCTCCTGTACGACGGCACGCTTTTCCCGGTGCTTGAGAATGAACAATTACGGCTGTCTCAAACAGCCCGGTCGGGAGCCTTACTCCGGCACCACATTCATGACCCGACGCGGGGCTCGGGACAGCGCGGGCCATGCGATTTTCGATCATCCCAAATGGTCCATCGTCGCGATGATGAACGTATACCGGCGCTACGCAGAGCAACTCGGCGCCCGTTCGGCGCTCCAGATTGCGGAGATCTATTCGCCCTGGTGCGATACCCTCGGAAGCCTTCCACGCAAGAGCGACGGAGCCGGCAACATCTGGCGTCCATCCTGTCGGGGAAGCGCCCAGGCTTCAGGCTCTTTTGTGTGCCGCAAGCCGCCGCCTGGGCAGGCGCCGAGCGCCCGCCAGTGCCAGGCCTGCAATTGTCCAAGCCTCGTCGCGGCGCAGATGACCCGGGGAACATCGTTTGGTCCGCAGGAGCCTCTCGACCTGTTCGATGGGAATGAGCGTCCAACCGAGCTGCTGCTGAAGGTCATCGCCAACAAGATGCTTCAGGAGCAAGGCGTTCGCCCGACGCCGAGCCTTCTGGAGGAGGCCGCCAGCTCCTATCGTGTCCAGCGCTGGTGGCAGCGTTCCTGAGCGGCCCGCAGCGGCGTGCCGCTGCACCGCGGGTCACTGAAGCCGCTGCAATTGGCGGTCGAGCATCCGGTTCAGGTTCTCGATCGTCCCCTGCGGAATCGGGGATGTTCTCAGAAATGGCGGCCGGGCCGGAACTCCGCGAGCCGGATCGCCCGTGCTCAGGGTTCTGGTCCCGTCGGAGGCCGTCCCGCCGATGATCTTCACCTGATAGACCGTCTCCCCGGGCGGCTCAGCCAGCGCGACCACGAGAGTGTTCGTGTCGCTGCGCTTCCGCGCGGCGCTGAGGCTCAGGGAAGCTGGCGCAACCGCGAAGCTCACCCCTCCCGAGCCCTCGTCCGTGGCGGTAAAGATGATGGTGCGGCCGAGCTGCCGAAACTTGGTCTTGTTGTCGGCTTCGAATGCGTCGAGGCTCTCCTGCAGCCACGCGGCAAGGCCGAGATTGTTGTATGGCTCCGGCTCGGTTTCTCCGTTGGGGCATCTGGGACGCCCCATGGTGTCGAGATCGTCAACGAAGGTGATCTCGCTCGTCTCCGTGAAGCCTTCACCTGAAGCGAAGGACAGGTTGAGGCTTGGCGCGGGCGCAAGCGGCGTCACGCCGAACGAGCCGCCTGCCGATGCGATGCGGTCCGTCTTTAGCTGCAGAACGCTCTTTGCGACCCACCCCTTCACCCGGCGAGGGGCGTCCTTCGAGCGTGAGCCCGCCACGCCCGCAGCGATTTCACATTTCACCTGCCTGACGATCTGGTCGACCGTTGCCGAACGCATCACCTGCGGCGCGGGCGTCGCACAGGCTGCACAGACGGTTACAGACCCAAGGGCGCACAAGCGCGCGACAGAAACCCCTTTCATGACGTCTCCCCTCCCGATCGCCTATTGCAGAATCCGGCATGGGGATCCTGTCATATCAACTTCAGCGTGCGAAGGTTTCCTAAGAATCCTATCCTTAATTGCCACGCTTAGGCGGCGCTGGCCGGGAGCGCGGTCGCGCTCGGGCGTTCCTACGGGCCAAGACAGCGGTGGAAAAGCTCGCCGGGGCCCTCAGCGAAGCCTTGAAAGGCCCCTGCACCACTATATCTCCCCCTGACTTTTCCGGCTTCGGCCAGGAAAGCCGCTCCTGCACGCAGGAATCCGAACGAAACCCGAGACTGAAGGGCACCCTTCGCCAGGCCAGACAAGGAAGTTCCCATCTTGGGTCGCATCACGCCGAAGAGCCGTACCATTCTCTGGCCGCTGCAACTCCTCGTGGTGGCAAGCCTCCTGGGGCCGGCCTCGTTCTTCGCCTACACCGCCTGGGACGATTACCGGCACATCGTCCAGCAATCCGACGAACGGATCGAGCGCGCGCTCGACGTGGTCCAGGAGCACAGCCTCAAGGCCTTCCAGACCGTCGAGCGCACCATATCCGAGACGAACGAGGTCATGCGCGATCTGACGCCGGAGCAGATCCTCGCAGAGGAGGCCCGTCTCCAGCGCCGCCTGCGGCGCATCCAGGACACGCTTCCGCAGATCGAGGCGATCTGGGTCTTCGACAAGGCCGGACATCCCCTGGTGTCCAGCACCGTCCTGCCGGTCCCGCGCGGCCTGAACAACTCGGACCGGGACTACTTCCAGGCACAGGTCGACCAGGATTCCGGAACCTTCATCGGCAGGCCCATCACGGCAAAGATCGGCAACATCCGCTTCTTCGTGGTCAGCCAGCGCCGCCCGAGCCCGGACGGAAGCTTCAACGGCATCGTGGCGGTGTCCGTGCGCCCCGAACATTTCCGCGACTTCTACGGCCGCATCTCGCGCGGGCTCGCGGATTCGATCGCCCTGCTGCGCGCCGACGGGGTTTTTCTCGCCCGCTATCCGTTCCGGGAGAACGACGTCGCGCAGCTCGCCCCCGGAAACAGCCTTCTCCCGGCAATCCAGAACAACCACGAGGCGGGCTTCCTGACCACCCTCTCCCAGGTCGACGGCATCGAGCGCCGTCTGGGCTACCGGCGCGTGCCGGGCTATCCGCTCTATGTCACCACCGGCATCGAAACCGCCAACATGTGGCGGAACCTGTGGTCGGGCATGAAGCAGCTCCTGGCGTTCGGCGTGCCGGCCACCCTGGGCCTGTTCGCCATCAGCCTCTACGCCCTGCGCCGCACCCGCAGCTTCCATGCGGAAGTGGAGCGGCGCGAGGTGGCCGAGGCCGCGCTCAAGCAGGCCCAGCGGCTCGAGGCGGTAGGCCATCTCACCGGCGGCGTGGCGCACGACTTCAACAACCTGCTGATGGTGGTCAAGGGCAACGTGGACCGCCTGCGGCGTTATCCGGCCGAGGAGCGGCAGAAGCGCTCGCTCGACGCCATCGAGACCGCCGCGGTGCGCGGCGCGAGCCTCGTGCGCCAGCTGCTGTCCTTCTCCCGCCAGCAGACCCACGAGCCCGAGGTGGTGAGCCTCTCCGGCTATCTGCCGGGGCTTTCCGACATCCTGCGCTCGTCGCTTCGCGGCGACATCGCCATCGAGATGCAGGTGCCGCCGGGCCTGTGGAACACCAAGGTCGATCTCAACGAGCTGGAGCTCGCCATCCTCAACATCGCGGTCAATGCGCGGGACGCCATGCCCCAGGGGGGCCGCCTGCTGATCGAGGCATGGAACGCCACGCTGGACGATCCTGACATCATCGGCCTCAAGGGCGAGTTCGTGGCCCTGAGTCTGACCGATACCGGCTGCGGCATTCCCGAAGACGTGCTGCCCCACGTCTTCGAGCCCTTCTTCACCACCAAGGAGGTGGGCAAGGGCACCGGGCTCGGCCTGAGCCAGGTCTACGGCTTCGCCAGGCAGTCGGGCGGAACGGCCACCGCGCTTGCCACCCAGGGGCGCGGGACCACGATCACCCTCTACCTGCCGCGCACGATGGAGGCGGCTGCGGGCGCCTCCGGCCCTGCAGCGGAACCCCTGCGACGCAGCGGCCAGGGCCATGTGCTTCTGGTGGAGGACAACGCCGCCATCGCCGAGGTCACGCGCGCGAACCTGGAGGAGATCGGCTTCCGGGTCACCCATGTGACGGACGCCCGCGCAGCTCTTGCCGCCCTGCGCCCCGGAGCTGGCTTCGACCTGATGTTCAGCGACATCGTGATGCCGGGAGACCTCAACGGGGTCGACCTGGCCCGCATCGTCCGCAGCCAGCACCCGTCGCTTCCGGTGCTGCTCGCCACCGGCTACAGCAGCATGGCCCAGGCGGCCATGGACGAGGGCTTCACGATCCTGCGCAAGCCTTACGACACGGCGGAACTGAGCGCGGCGATCGACAGAGTCCTCGGCCCGCTGGCGCTGAAGGCGAGCGCATAGACCCGTACGGGAAGGACGGCTCAGGCCAAGCGCGGCAGCACGCTCAATGCAGGGTGTTGAGCAGGGGCATGGAGTGAAGAAGCGTGCCCTGCGAGCACACGATGTCGAGCCGCCAGCCGGACCAGTCCTCGGCCTCTTCGCCGATCTCCTGTCGCAATTCACTGATGGCGAGGAGAGCCTCGACCTTGGCGCTTTCCAGGTCGGGGACCTCGATGCCCGTGTTGTCGACGATCTCTTCGAAGTGGTTCACAAGGTGGAAGTAGCAGCGCATATCAGACCATCCACCCCCGCGGACAGGATGGACTGTGCTAACGGGTTTCCAGTGTTAAGGAAAGGAACCTTCCGGCTCCTGGGCATCATTCGCTTTTGGTAGAGGCCTCTCCCTCCGAGGGGTAAAGGCTCTCCAAAGAGACCCAGCCAATATCCGGACGGGGCACCGGCACCAGATAAGCCCGACCGCCCTCGATCTTCTCCACCCGGCAGGAGATCGCCCGCTGGTCCCCGGGCGGGCGATAGACCACGATACCCCCCACCTGAATCCGGTCGGGCCCGCCCGACGGCACCGCCTGCCGAGGCCGCTCGGAGGCCTCGCGCTCGGCCTGACCGGCCCGCACCCGTTCGAGAGCGGCAATGGCCAGCCGCGCCCTGTCCCGGTAGCGATCGCTCACGGGCCTCAGGAGCACGCCGCGTGTGCGACCTGGATACCACGAGAGGCCGCCCGCCTTGGCAAGCTCCTCCGCAACCGCTTCGATCTCTTCGTCCGTCACGCTGCCCCCGACAGTCTTGCCCATAGGAACGGTTACACATTCCCCTTGCGAAGCCCTTAACGCAAGGGCATGGCTGCATTTTTTTCCCTCCGCCCGTCTTTTCGTCAGCCGGGGCGCGAACAAGCCGCGTCCGGCGGAAGACTTGGCGACCTCATGTGCTCAAGCTGAAACCTCATCCGCCCCGTCCCGTTGAGCATCGACACCTATGAAGGAGCATCGTGATGGGTTTGCTTGAGCAGGTTCTTGGAAATGTCCTCGGAGGGCGTTCCGGAGGCGGCATGATGGGCGGCGGCCTCGGCGGCGCTCTCGGTGGGGCCCTGGGCGGCCGCTCGGGTGGCGGGGGCATGTCCCCGATCATGATGGCGGTGCTGGCCCTGCTGGCCCAGAAGGCCATGAGCGGCCGCGGATCCTCGGGCGGTCTCGGAGACCTCCTCGGCGGCGGTGGCGGCGGACTCGGCGGGTTGCTGGGTGGCGGCTCGGGAGGCCTCGGAGGGCTCCTGGGCGGTTCAGGCGGCGGCCTCAACGGCGGCATCCTGGCCAACGGCCTGGGCGGGCTGCTCGACAGCTTCCAGCGGTCCGGCCACGGGGACATCGCCAATTCCTGGGTCGGCACCGGCGAGAACCGGTCCATTGCCCCCAACCAGCTCGAGGAGGCGCTGGGCCCGGACACGGTCAGTGAACTGTCGCAACAGACGGGCATGCCGCAACAGGATCTTCTCTCGCAGCTCTCCCAGGTGCTTCCGGGCGTCGTCGATCAGCTCACGCCCGAGGGGCGGCTGCCCCGAGAAGATGAGCTGGACCGCTACTGAGCGAGGATCTCAGGCCGTGACCACCCTGTTGCGGCCGAATTCCTTGGCCCGGTAGAGGGCTTGGTCCGCCTGCCGGAGAAGATCCTCCAGCTTCGCCTGGGATGCGGTCGCGCAGCCGATGCTCACCGTCACCTCGGCGTCGGCATCGAGGGCGGCCATGCCGGCCGCCGCGAAGGCGCCCCGGATCCGGTTCGCGAGCGCGGCGGCCTCCCGCTCGCGGATCGGCAGGATGGCGGCGAACTCCTCGCCGCCCATACGGCCGAAGCTCCCCTTCGGCAGGTGCTCCGCCAGCGTCCGGGCGAAGAGGGTGAGGATGCGGTCGCCGGCCTCGTGGCCGTAGCGGTCGTTGATGGCTTTGAAATTGTCGAGGTCGAAGAGGAGCGAACTCGCCGGCCGATCGCTCAGGCGATCGAGCATTCTCGATGCTCCCTGCAGGAACGCCCTCCGGTTGGGGATGCCGGTCAGCTCGTCCACCAGGGCCGCCTGCTTGTACTCGAGCTTCAGGCGCTCCTTCGACATGGCCAGGAACATAAAGGCCAGGGTCGGGCACAGGACGACGAGAAACAAAGCCATCTCGGATGACCAGCGCTGGGCGAAGCCGTCGATCCAGGGCACCGACGTCAGGGAGAGGCCGAGCAGCCCGCGCATGACGTTGAAGCCTGCAAGGCAGGCCAGCAGCAGCACCACCACGCGCTGGGACGCCAAGGCCTGCGGCGCATGGCGCCACAGCTCCCAGGACGAGAGCGCCGCATAAACCCCCGTAATCGCCGAGGCCAGCAGCAGGCGCAGCCCCTGGGAGCCGTAGATGAACGGAAACGCGGCGATCCAGACGATCGCGCCGAGGGTGGCCGGGAGCAGGATGCCGCCCCGGCTGTTGAACACGCGGCAGCCCACGTAAAGCGCTCCGTAGGACAGGATGCCGAGCGCATTGGCCAGGAGGAGCACCGAGTAGCTCGGCTGCCCGCGTCCAAGATTCGCCCAGCCGATCGCAAGCACGAGAAGCCAGAAGGCGCTTCCCCACCAGACGAGCGCGCTCAGCCTGCGATTCAGGGTCCAGGAAAAGATCAGCAGCGTGCCGAGCACGGCGGTCAGCAGCACCAGGGCGACGGTGAGGGAGGCTGGGTCTAGGACCATGGGATAGCCGTCTCCGCTCGCGAGCCACCGCCGAGATCCGGCCTGCGGGCACTTCCCCTGCGGAAGGCGGCTTCGCTATCTCCCATGGCCGCGGGAATGTCCAGCATCATGTTCCATGGCCGTTCTCATGGGCCGGAACGAAGGCTTGGCCGGAGCATTTCTTTCAGGCAAGCGTCACAGGAGCAGCGTCATGGGCAGGTATCATCGTCATGGAGTGCAGAGCACGGCAGCCATCGCCGGTCACCCGCTCCACCATATGCTCATCGTTTTTCCCGTCGCCTTCCTGATCGGGGCCTTCGGCACCGACATCGCCTTCTTGGCGGTCCAGGACCCCTTCTGGGCTCAGGCCTCCTACTGGCTGCTGATCGCGGGCATCGTGACGGCTCTTGTGGCGGCCGTTCCCGGCATGATCGACTTCGTCACCATCGACCGGGTGCGAAACCTTTGGATATCCTGGACGCATATGATCGCCAACCTCGCCGTGGTCGCCTTGGCCCTCGTCAATGTGGGGGTTCGCCTGGAGGATCCGGCGGCCGGGGTCCAGGGCTGGGGCATCTGGCTGTCCGGGATCCAGACGGCCCTGCTGTTCTTCAGCGGCTGGCTCGGAGGCGAGCTCGCCTACCGCTATGGGATCGGGGCGATCCAGGATTACAGCCCGAAGGCCGAGCAGTTCCACGTGGAGGTCGACCGGGAGGACGTCGCCGCCTCCTATGGCCGCCGCAGCGGGACCGAGGGCGCCTGATACCCGCCCGACGTCTTGCCGGCTGGGACAGGGAAGGCTACGCTTGTCACCATGAAGTGGATCGCCGCAATCGCCGCCCTGTCCAGCCTGGCCCTGGCGAGCCCCTCGCAGGCGGCTTCGCCCTGCCCTCCCGGTTTCGCCCAGCTTCAGGCCTCGGACACCTGCGTGCGGATCAGCGGCCGCGTGCGGGCGGACGCCCTGGCCGGATCGTCCCGCTTTCGCGCGTCCGACTCCGTGCGGATGCAGGCAGGCGCGCGCATCCAGCTCGATGTGAGAAAGCAGACGGAGTACGGCCCCTTCCGGGCCGTGATCGCCGTGGGCGACCTGCGTCGGTAGCCGCGCAAGAAGAAAGGGCGCCCGAGGGCGCCCTTCGAACCGGCTCAGTAATCGTAGTCGTAATACTCTTCCCGGTAATAGCTCCGGCGCGGAGCCTCGTAGACCCGGTATGAGGGTTGCTCATAGGTGCGGTAGGCCGGCCGGGCGGTGGTGGCGAGCGCCCCGCCGAGGATCGCTCCGGTGATGCCGGCGGCAATGGCCGCGTTGTTGTTGTTCCGGCGCTTCACCACGTAGCGCTCGGCCTTGTGGTGCTTGACGTGGCCATAGGCATGGCCCTTGCCCTTCCCGGGACGGGCATCGGCAGAACCGGCGAAAGATGTGGCAGCCAACAGGGCTACGCTGATCGTGACAAGAACTTTCTTCATGGATCGGCTCCAGAATAGATCTGCATGTTTAAGTTCGATGTTTGCGATCGGTTCCCGCCCTTAATTCTCGAATATACGTCGGTATCCGCAGAATTTTCCTTCATGGTCTTCACGGATAGCGGAAGCAGCCCGGCTCCACTGCCGCCTTGCTGAAGGGGTGCTTGCATGAAAAAGGGGCCGGAGAACCGGCCCCTTCGGCTGGAACGAAGCCTGGGCTTACTCGCTCGGCTTGGCGTTGCCGCCCGAGGTGGAGCCGCCCTGCTGCGGCAGACGCGGAGAGGTCGAGGTGCTGCCGCTGTTCGAGGACGTGCCGGTCGAGTTGCTGTTCACATCCGTACGGCTGCGGGTCGAGACCGTGCCGGTGGTGTCGGGGTTCGACGAGCGCGTGCGGGTCGTCGAGACGTTCACGTCGTTGGAGCGGCGCTGCTCCACGGAGATTCCGACGCTCGGGGAGCGCTCCTCCGTCCGGCGGATCGTGGCGCGGCGGTTGACGGTCACGCTCGGCTCGTCGACCTCATAGCGACGGACGGTGCGGCGACGCACCTCCACCGGCTCGTCGACCACCTGGTAGCGACGCTTCTTCAAGACAACCTTGTTGGTGCGCTTGGCCTTCTTCACCGCGACCTTCTTGGTGGGCTTCTTCTTGATCACAGTGCGGCGAATTTCCGTGTCGGGCTCCTCGACGGCCGTCACGGTGCGGCGGCGGGTGACCGAGACGCTCGGCTCCTCGACCTCGCGCACCGTCCGGGAGCGGACGGACACGCCGGTGCGCTCGCGGGTCTCGACGCCCACGCCGACGCGGGTGCTTCCTTCCTCACGGGAGCGGACGCTGGTCTGCGTGCCGGAGGACTCGCTTCGGGTGGCGCCGGTGGTCTCGGTCTGGGCGCTGCTGCCGCTGCCGGACTGGTTGCGCAGCATCACCTTCGAGTCGGAGGACTGCGCCTGCGACGACGAGCTGCCGCTCGGCTGGGTGGAGGTCTGGGCATAGGCCGCACTGCTCAACAAGAGAAGGGCGGCCCCGAGAGCAATTTTCTTCATGGGCCATCTCCAATACTGTAAAGGTGCGGGGTGAACGCAAACTACCGGCGACCGTTCCAAACAATCTCAAGAAAACGCGATCTCGAAAGCATTGGAACTTGAAGATGAACGTTTGTTCATAACGCGTGGGGCAGCAGCGCGAATCGACGAAGACCCGGCGGTGGCGGACATCAATCGAATCTTTACCAGACTGCTGAATAACGAGCACTGGCGGCGTACAGCTTAAGTTCACCTTCAAGGTTCTAGCTTAGCTCTGTCGGCTGTTTCATGAGGACAGGCATACATGGCGATCTTCAACGCCTCCAACGCTGCTGGAATGGGGTTCAACATGTCCAGCACCAGCAGCTCGGGCTGGGCATTCATCGGATCCAACCCCTGGATCACGGTCGAGCTTGCCTATGAGGGCGATTCCTATGCGGAGTACGAGCTCTACGGCAGCTCCCAGGTGGACTACTTCACCGTCTCCTACTGGACCAGCGGCTACGGGATCGTCATCGACGATCTCCATTACTACAACGGGGGCGAGTTGGTCCTGTCGATCAAGGACCTCGACCTCTACACGAGCGAGGCGGCCCTCGACGCCAACAGCTGGTATGTGAGGATCAACTCGGACCACGACACCTTCTACGGCAACGACTACGAGGACGTGATCCGCGCCGGCACCGGCAACGACGTGGTCTACTCCTATGCCGCGGACGACATCGTGTTCGGGGATTCGGGCCACGACAGCATCTTCGGCGGCGCCGCCGACGACGACCTCTACGGCGGCTCCGGCCGGGATACCCTTAATGGCGGCACCGGCAGCGACTATCTGAACGGCGGCTCCGACAGCGACCTCATGACCGGCGGCGCCGGCAAGGACTACTTCACCTTCGACGCCCGCCCGTCGAGAGCGTTCGCCGATCGCATCGTGGACTTCCGCCCCCTCGACGACACCATCATGCTCGACAGCGCGGCCTTCACCCGCGTCGGTAGGGACGGGTGGCTCTCGGCCAGCGCCTTCACCACCGGCTCGGGGGCAAAGGATTCATCCGACCGCATCATCTACAACAAGCGGACCGGCGACCTGCTCTACGATGCTGACGGCATCGGCGGCACGTCCGCCGTCAAGTTCGCTCAGCTGGGAGCGGGGCTCTCCTTGAGCAAGAGCGACTTCTTCATTCTCTGAGCCTGAAGGAATCGACGAGGAGCGGCCCTGCATTGCAGGGCCGTTCTTTTTGGGAACGGCAGATCGTCTCAGGGGCGGAAACCCTGGACCGGCCTCGCGTTGCGTTCCCATGCAGAACATCACCGTAACCATTTCCGACGCTCTCGCGCGGTGGCAGGGCCTTTGGCCCGACTGGCTCGTCAGCCTGGCGGTCCTGGGTGCTGCCGCCTTCCTGCTCGTGTTCGTCCATGCGCTTGCCATGCGCGTCCTGCAATGGGCGTTCAGGGGCCGCCTCTCGGAGTTCGGCCGCAAGCTGCTGAGGAGGATCGGGCCTCCGACCCGCCTGGGCCTTCTCGTCACCGGCCTCGGGGTCGTTCTCCAGGGGCTGCCGGAGCGCCTGCCCGCCTACGATCTCGTCGAGAGGGGCCTTCTGTTCGGGTTCATCATCTTCCTCGGCTGGAGCGCGATCACCATCGTCAACACCGCCTCGGAGATCTATCTGCGCCGGGCGCTCAGGGGGTCCGAGGACAGCGTGCTCAGCCGCAAGCTCCTCACCCAGGTCCGTCTGCTGCGCCGGACGGTCGTGCTCGGCTTAGGATTTCTCACCCTGTCGGCGATGCTGATGACGATCCCGTCCGTGAGGCAATACGGGGTGAGCCTGTTCGCCTCCGCCGGCGTTGCGGGCTTGGCGATCGGCCTGGCGGCCCGGCCGGTGCTCTCCAACCTCATCGCGGGCGTCCAGCTCGCCATCACCCAGCCGGTTCGTCTCGGCGACGAGGTGCTGGTCGAAGGCGAGTTCGGCACGGTGGAGGAGATCCAGACGACCTATGTGGTCATCCGGCTGTGGGACTGGCGCCGGCTGGTCGTGCCCCTCTCCTACTTCATGGAAAAGCCGTTCCAGAACTGGACCCGGCAGTCGAGTTCGATCCTCGGCAGCGTGTTCTGGTACGTGGACTATGCCACGCCGATCGAAGCCGTCAGGCAGAAGTTCCATGAACTCCTGAAGGAGTCGAAACACTGGGACGGGCAAGTCGGCGTCCTGCACGTCACCGACACCCAGGAGAGGTCGATCCAGCTGCGCGGCCTGGTGAGCGCCGCCTCGTCCGGAGCCTCGTCGGACCTGCGCAACGAGATCCGCGAGAAGCTGATCACCTGGCTTCAGGAAACCTACCCTCATGCTCTGCCCAGGGACCGGATCGAGGTCGGAAGCCTGGCAAAGGATCTGCAGACAGCCATGTCCACACGGCACTAGGGTTAACGGGTCATTAGGCCGTTATGCTACTAAAGCATAACAGCCCTACATTATTACCGCTCCTCTTTTGCAGTGCACACGCCTATATCCGCACTGCACACGCAAGAACAAAGGCCACCGGTCACAGGGACCGGTAACTGACAAGGAGCTTCCCATGTTCGTGTCCTACATCCTCTCCAAGGTCCGTGCTTACATGCGTTATCGCGAGACCGTCCGCGAGCTGTCCCTGCTCTCCGACCGCGAACTCGACGATCTCGGCATCTCCCGCTTCCAGATCGAGAGCATCGCTCGCGAGCACGCTGTCGCGTAAATTTTTGCTGCAGTGCAGCATAAGGCCCTAGCCCGCCTCCCGGCGGGCTTTCGCCTGTCTGGGCTCACCGTCCGCCCGAAACCGGGATATTCGCCCCCGTGATGTAGGAGGCGGCGTCCGACATGAGGAACAGCACCGCTTCCGCGATCTCCTCCGGCTCGCCGATCCGGTTGAGGGGGATATGGGGCCGCAGCCGCTCCAGGCGCCCCGCATCCTGGGTGCTGCGCTCGTGGATCTCGGTCTTCGTCATGCCCGGCGAGACGGCGTTCACCCGGATGCCCTCGGGCGCCAGTTCCTTCGCCAGACCGATGGTGAGCGAGTCGATGGCGCCCTTGGAGGCGGCATACCAGACATACTCGTTCGGGCTGCCGAGGGAGGCTGCCACGGAGGAGATGTTCACGATGGTCCGCGGCGCTCCGGCTGGGGTCTTCGGGAGCCGCCGGGCCGCCTCGCGGGCCACCCACAGGGCGCCGAGAACATTGATGTCGATGCAGGCGCGGATCGCCTCGGAGGAGGCTTGCGCCAGCCGGCTCGACTTGCCCGTGATGCCTGCATTGTTGACCACATGCGAGATCGGTCCCAGAGCCGCCTCGGCCTCGTCGAAGATGCGGGTCACGTCGCCTTCGACGGCCACGTCGCCCTGGCAGGCGGCAGTTGCCGCGCCCGCGGCGCGGCACGCCGCGAGCACCCGCTCCGCCGCCTCGCGCTCCGACCGGTAGGTGATGGCCACGTCATAGCCGCGCTGCGCCGCAAGCTGCGCCACCGCAGCCCCTATGCCGCGGCTTCCGCCTGTAATAAGGACCACGGGACGCTTGGATTGCATGGCGTTGACAGCCTTTCCGACAGCAGACCTGCCCAGCTTGACCAGGGCTCCCGAGGGAGTCAACAAAGCCGCTTGGGAGAATGACCATGAGCACCATCGAACCCATCCACGTCATCGGCGGCGGCCTCGCCGGCTCCGAAGCCGCCTGGCAGATCGCGCAGGCCGGCGTTCCCGTCGTGCTGCATGAGATGCGCCCGGTGCGCGGCACCGACGCGCACAAGACGGATGGACTGGCGGAGCTCGTCTGCTCCAACTCCTTCCGTTCGGACGATGCCGAGACCAATGCGGTCGGCCTGCTGCATCAGGAGATGCGCACCCTGGGCTCGCTGATCATGGCCAAGGGAGATGCCAACCAGGTGCCCGCCGGCGGCGCGCTGGCGGTCGACCGCGACGGCTTTTCGGCGGCTGTGACGGCGGCGCTCGAGGCCCATCCCCTCGTCACCATCGAGCGGGGCGAGATCGCGGGTCTGCCGCCGGACGATTGGTCCTCCGTCATCATCGCCACCGGCCCCCTCACCTCGCCCGCTTTGGCGCAGGCCATCCTCGATCTCACGGGCGAGACGTCGCTCGCCTTCTTCGACGCCATCGCGCCCATCGTCTATCGCGAGTCCATCAACATGGACATCGCCTGGTTCCAGTCGCGCTACGACAAGGTCGGGCCGGGCGGCACGGGCAAGGACTACATCAACTGCCCCATGACCAAGGAGCAGTACGATGCCTTCGTCGATGCGCTGCTCGCCGGCGAGAAGACCGAATTCAAGGAATGGGAGGCCAACACCCCCTATTTCGACGGCTGCCTGCCCATCGAGGTCATGGCCGAGCGCGGCCGCGAGACCCTCCGTCACGGCCCCATGAAGCCGGTGGGCCTCACCGATCCGCGCAACCCGGACAGGAAGCCCTACGCCATCGTGCAGCTGCGCCAGGACAATGCGCTGGGCACCCTGTTCAACATGGTGGGCTTCCAGACCAAGCTGAAATACGGCGCCCAGACCGGCATCTTTCGCATGATCCCGGGCCTGGAGAACGCGGAGTTCGCCCGCCTCGGCGGCATCCACCGCAACACCTATCTCAACTCGCCCAAGCTCCTCGACCCCACGCTTCGCCTGAAGGCCATGCCGCGCCTGCGCTTCGCCGGCCAGATCACCGGCTGCGAGGGCTATGTGGAGAGCGCGGCGGTCGGCCTCATGACCGGCCGCTTCGCCGCCGCCGAGCGGCTGGGACGGCCGATCCGGCCGCTGCCGCACACGACGGCGCTCGGCGCGCTCATCAACCACATCACCGGCGGGCACATCGAGACCATCGACGAGGGGCCGCGCTCCTTCCAGCCGATGAACGTCAATTTCGGCCTGTTCCCGCCCCTCGACCGCGCTCCCAAGGCGGAGGACGGCAAGCGCCTGCGCGGTTCGGCCAAGGCGATCGCGAGGAAGAAGGCGCTGACCGACCGGGCCCGCGCAGATCTCGCGGCCTGGCTCTCGGGCAGCGCGTTGCCTGCGGCGGCGGAGTAGCGCCGGCCGTCATCCCGGGCGGTGCAACCGATCCGGGATCGCTCTCACTATTTGGTTCTCCAACCTCAACGTTGTCATCCCCGGCAGGCGGGGATCCATAACCATGACGTCTCAAGAAGAGGCGAACAGCGTCGCGCCTTTTTTGCAGCGTCAGCGGTATGGATCCCGGATCGCCGCTGCGCGGCCCCGGGATGACAGTGCTCCATCCTGCACGCGATCCCGGATCGCCGCTGCGCTCCGTCCGGGATGACGCTGAAGAGTGTGCGGTTCTCTAGAACGGCCCGCGCCAGAGCGCCCAGATGCGGCGCCATTGCGGGATGTCCACCATGGTGTGGAACGGGTCGTAGTCCCGACGCTCCATCGCCTTGAGATAGGGCTCCACCAGGGCGATCGGCTGAAAGGCGGGCTTGGCGGCATCGGGAATGGTCGTGCGCAGCGCGCGCGCCCGTTCGAGGTGACGGCGGGCGACGGCGCGCAGATCGGCCAGGGCGCTCGCGAGACCCGGCCCGCCGCGCCCGGTGACGATGTCCTCGCGCACGACGCCGTGACGCTCCAGGATGTCGGCCGGCAGATAGAGCTGCCCCTGCCGGGCATGGATCGGAAGGGCGCGCAGCAGCCCGGTGATTGCATAGGCGACGCCCGCATGCCCGGCCGCATCGGCGGTGCCGGGATTCGTGCCTCTGGCGAGGATCAGGCTCGCCAGCTGGATCAGGCTGGAGGAGGTCTCGCCGCAATAGCCTTCGAGGTCGTTGAGGCTCGGCATCGGATCCTCGTAGAGGTCGAAGATCCGGGCATCGATGAGGTCGACGAGGGATTGCCGCGGGAGCCGGAACTGCACGATGGTGTCGTCGAGCGCCGCCGCTACGGGATTGGCCCGCACGTCGCCGCGCGCCTCGCCCTGCAGGGCATCGCGCCACCATTGCAGGCGGATCTCGCCCACGAGGGCCTCCCGCACCGCCTCGCGCACGCGGGCGATCTCGAAATTGAAGGCGTAGAGCGCGTGAAGATGCGGCCGCTTGTCGGCCGGCGCGAAGAGGCTCGCCCAGTAGCGGTCCGGATCGGCCTCGCGCACGAGCGCCTCGCAATGCGCGAAATTGGAGTGGGCCTCCGCCATCTTAAACGGCGATCAGGGCTGCGCCGACCTTGCGGTTCTCGGCGAGCAGGATGTTGTAGGTGCGCGCGGCCGCGCCCGTCTGCATCACGTCGAGGCCGATCCCGGCCTCCTTGAAGCGTGCCCGGAACGCCGCCGGGAGCGCCGCGATCTCGGCGCCGGTCCCGAGGAGCAGGAGCTCGAGCGCGTCGCCCTCCGCAAAGATCGGATCGAGCGCCTCGTCCGTCAGGTCGGCCAGGGAGGCGACAGGCCAGGCCCTGATCCCGGACGGGAGCGCCAGAAGCGAGCCCCGATGGGACATGTCCGCGAAGCGGAAGCCGCCATTGCCATAGGCATCGAACTGGTAACGGCCTGGCAAAAACCCGTCGTAGAGGCGGCCAGAGCTCATGATCCTACTCCGCTGCGGCGGCCCTGCCCTCCGGAACCTTCACGGCTTCCGAGCCGCGCAGGCCGATATAGATCAGCATCGGCGACGAGATGCAGATGGCCGAGTACGTGCAGATGATGACGCCGTAGAGCATGACCTGGGCGAAGCCCTGGATCGCCTGACCGCCGAACAGCACCAGCGCCAGCAGCGAGAGCGCGGTGGTGGCCGCCGTCATCACCGTGCGGGACATGGTGTGATTGATCGACAGGTTCAGCAGTTCCTCGGTCGGCATCGTCTTGTAGCGGCGCATGAGCTCTCGTGTTCGGTCGAACACCACCACCGTCTCGTTGAGCGAGTAGCCCACGATGGTGAGGATCGCCGCGATCGAGGTCATGTTGAACTCGTGCCGCGTGATCACGAAGAAGCCGATGGTGAGCACGATGTCGTGCAGCGTGCCGATGATGGAGGCGACCGCGAGCTCCCGCTCGAAGCGGAACCAGAGATAGAACAGAACCGCGATGACCGAGAGCACGACGCCGATGGTGCCGGACTGCACGAGCTCGCCCGAGACGCGCGGTCCCACGGTCTCCACGCGGCGGAACTCGTAATCCGCGCCGAAGGTGTCGCGGGCCTTCTGCACCACCGCCGCCTGCCCGGCCTCGCCCCCCGGCTGGATCGGGAAGCGCAGCGAGACCTCGCCGGCATTGCCGAACTCCTGCACCTCAACGTCGCCGAAGCCGAAGCCCTCGGCGGTGCTGCGGATGCGGGCGACATCGGCCTGGCCGGACTTGGCCTGGATCTCCATGAGCGTGCCGCCCTTGAAGTCGATGCCGAAGTTCAGGCCGACGGTGAAGAGCATCAGCGCCGTCAGCACCGAGATGAGCGCCGACAACGGGAACGAGAAGCGCCTGAAGCGCATGAAGTCGAAATGGGAGTTTTCGGGCCAGAGGCGGACGAGGCGCACGATACGCACTCCTTAGAACGGAAGAGCTTTGGGACGCATCCAGTGGTACCAGAGCGCAATCATCATGCGCGTCAGGGTGACGGCGGTGATCACCGTCGTCAGGATGCCGAGAATGAACACGACCGCGAAGCCGCGCACGGGGCCGGAGCCGAGGAAGAACAGGATCACGGCCGCGATCGCCATGGTGCTGTTGGAATCGACGATGGTGGCGAAGGCCCGGTCGAAGCCGGCCTGGATGGCCGACACGATGGACCGGCCCGCATGGACCTCCTCGCGGATGCGCTCGTAGATCAGCACGTTGGAATCCACGGCCGTGCCGATGGTGAGCACGATGCCGGCGATGCCGGGCAGGGTCAGCGTGGCCTCGAGCACCGACATGAGGCCGAAGATGAGGCCCACATGGACGAGGAGCGCGATGTTCGCGAAGAGGCCGAAGAGGCCGTAGGTGGCGAACATGAAGATGATCACGAAGATGGCCGCGACATAGGTGGCCATCTTGCCGGCTTCGATGGAGTCCCGTCCGAGGCCGGGGCCGACGGTGCGCTCCTCGACGATGGTGAGCTTGGCCGGCAGGGCGCCGGAGCGGAGCAGCACGGCGAGGTTGTTCACCTGCTCCACGGTGAAGCTGCCGGAGATCTGGCCCGAGCCGCCGGTGATCGGCGACTGGATGGTGGGCGCGGAGATCACCTGGTTGTCGAGCACGATGGCGAGCTGGCGCCCGAGGTTTTCCGTCGTCGCCTGGCCGAAGCGCTGGGCGCCGCGGATGTTGAAGCGGAAGTTGACGATGGGCTGGTTGGTCCGGCTGTCGAAGGCCGGCTGCGCATCGACGAGATCGCCGCCCTCGGCGATGATCCGCCGCTCGACCGGGACGCGCTGCCCCCCCGCATCCTGCATGGGCAGCATGTCCACATCGGTCGCGCCGGGCTGGGCCAGCAGGCGGAACTCGAGATTGCCGGTCTCGCCGAGCAGCGCCTTGAGCTGCTGCGGATCCTGCAAGCCCGGAACCTGGACGAGGACGCGGTCGGCGCCCTGGCGCTGGATGCTGGGTTCCGTGGTGCCGGTGGCGTCCACGCGGCGGCGGATGACCTCGATGGACTGGTCGACGGCACGGCGCACGCGCTCGTTGATGCCGACCTCGGTATAGGTCAGGGTGATCACGCCGTCCGGGGTCGTGTTGATCTCGATGGTGTTGCCGCCCGTCTGGCCAAGCATGGCGTTGCCCACGGGCTGCGCCAGCTCGCGCAGCCGCGGCAGCAGCCGCTCGCGGTCCGCCGCGTCGGGAACCCGGATCTGCACGCCGCGCTGGACGGTCTGGATGCCGTTCTGGGACGCGACGCGGGTGTCGCGCAGGATGCGGCGGACGTCGTCGCGCAGGGTGATGATCTGGGTGCGCAGCAGGTCCTGCCGGTCCACCTCGAGGAGGACATGGGAGCCGCCCTGCAGGTCGAGGCCGAGCACGATGGCGCGGGAGGGAACGAGCCAGGACGGAACCCAGCTCGGGATGGCATTCAGATAGGCCTGACGCTGCTCGCGGGTCATGGTGCTCGGGACCGCAAGAAGCAGGCCGATCACGATGACCGCTACCGTGGCGATGATCTTCGATCTGGAGAAGCGCAGCATCGTCAGCTCAACCTTTCTCACACTCTCTGCCGCATGCCGATGCGGCCAACCGGCCCGTCCGCTCCGGAACGGGCCGGCCTTGTCTCAATCAGGCCTTGACCGGCTCGCTCTTGGAACGGACGTCGGAGATCATGGCCCGGGCCACCTTCACCCTGACGCCCTCCGCGATCTCGATCTCGATGTCGGCCGCGTCCTCGGTGACCTTGGTCACCTTGCCGATGATGCCGCCCGACGTGACGATCGTGTCGCCCCGGCGCACGTTCTTGATCATCTCCTGGTGGGCCTTCACCCGGCGCTGCTGGGGCCGGATGATCAGGAACCACATGATGACGAATATGAGGATGAACGGAACGAATTGAAGGATCATCTCCGTTCCGCCCCCGGCAGGGGCCCCTTGTGCGAAGGCAGGCGAAATGAACAAGCGGCTCTCCATGGATAAAGGCGCGTGGCAGGCACTTTTCGGGCCTACCCGCGCCGGACGGGATTCAAAGCGTGGCGGACTATACCCATCGAGTCCGCGAAATCAATGAAGTTGCAGGCACATCGTGCGGAAAAGTGGGTACCGGTTTTCCGCGCCCAACGATGTGCCTTTCTAAGAAGAAAGCATCGGATTGCCCCCAAAAGTGGCTTCCACTTTTGGGTCCGATGCCAGACTTTCCAAAGGCCTCTCCGTGGACCGTTTGACGCTTTCCGCGCTAAGCAATCCCCTTACCCACCCCGGATCACCGTGTTCGACATGCCCGCAGACCTCAATTCTCCTGAAACCCTGGCGCTTTTGACGCGCATCGCCGCTGCCCTTGAGCGCCTCGCCCCCGTGGCCTCGCCTCACGCGGATTTTACGGCCGCCGACGCCTTCGTCTGGCAAGCGGCAGGCCGCAGGCTCTCCCCGGTCCCGAAGGTCAACCGGGTCGAGATGAGCCTGCTGCGCGGCATCGATCGGGTGCGGGACCAGCTGGCGGAGAACACCGGGCGCTTCGCCCGGGGCCTGCCGGCCAACAACGCCCTGCTCTGGGGCGCCCGCGGCATGGGCAAGTCCTCCCTGGTCAAGGCGGTCCATGCGGAGATCAATCATGCCAGGCCCGCCGAGGCCCGGCCCCTGAAGCTGATCGAGATCCACCGGGAGGACATCGAGACCCTGCCCGAGCTCATGGGCCTCCTGCGGACAGACCCGCACCGCTTCATCGTGTTCTGCGACGACCTGTCCTTCGATGCCGACGACACGTCCTACAAGTCCCTCAAGGCGGTGCTGGAGGGCGGGATCGAGGGCCGGCCCGACAACGTGATCTTCTACGCCACCTCGAACCGCCGCCACCTCCTGCCCCGCGACATGATGGAGAACGAGCGCTCGACTGCGATCAATCCCGGCGAGGCGGTGGAGGAGAAGGTGTCGCTGTCCGATCGCTTCGGCCTCTGGCTCGGCTTCCACAAGTGCAGCCAGGACGAATATCTCGACATGGTCTTCGGCTATGTCGACCATCTCGGCCTCGAGGCGGACCGGGAGGCGATCCGCGCCGAGGCCCTCGAATGGGCCACCACCCGCGGGGCCCGCTCCGGCCGCACCGCCTGGCAGTTCATCCAGGATCTCGCCGGCCGGCTCGGAAAGGCGATCTGAAACGGCAAAGGGACGGTGGCTGAGCTCCACCGTCCCCTCATCGGGTCAGCGCCAAAGGTCGAACGCCGACCGAAATTGCGTCCGGGATCAGCCGCCGAGATACTTCAGGGGATCCACGGGCTGCGCACCCTTGCGGATCTCGAAGTGCAGCTGCGGCGAGGTCACGTTGCCGGTCTGGCCGGAGGTGGCGATCACCTGGCCGCGCTTGACCTGGTCGCCGCGCTTCACGTTGAGCGAGGCATTGTGGGCATAGGCCGAGACGTAGCCGTTCTCGTGCCGGATGAGAACGAGGTTGCCGTAGCCCTTCACCTCGCTGCCCGCATAGGTCACGACGCCCGCTTCGGCTGCCTTGACCGGGGTGCCTTCGGGCACGGCGATGTTGATGCCCTCGTTGCCGCCATTGGCGCCGAAGCCGGCGATGACGCGGCCCCGGGCGGGCCAGCGGAAGTCGCCCGACACGCTCGCGGTCTGCTCGGGCTCCGGCGCGGGAGCCTTGGCGGCCTCCGGCTGCGGAGCCGGAGCAGCCGGCTGGACGGCGGCGGCCGGCTTCACGGGCTCAGGCTGGGCGAGAGCCGCGACCTTGGGCTGCTCCGCAGGCTTGGGCGCCGAGACCAGGGGCTTCGGGGCGGAGACGAGGGGCTCGTCGGTCGCGGAGGCCACCTGCACGGGAGCCGCCTTGCCGGAGGCGGGAGCCGCCGGAGCCGGAGCCTGCGCCGTGGAGGTCATGCCGGGACGGACGCGCTTGGCGGGCTCCGCTGTGGCGACCGGCGTGGTGGCGGCGGGAACCTTGGACGTGTCGACGAGGCGGAACTTGGGCTGGGCCGAAGCGGTCTGAGCGGCCGGAACGGCGCGCGGCTGGATGGCAGCGGGAGCGGCGACGGTGCGCAGCGGCTGGGTCTGCACGGGCGGCAGGGCCTGCGCCTGGACCGGGGCCGTCGGCATGGGGGCCGCGGCGTGGGACGGGGATGCCTGGGGCTGGGAGGGAGCGCCGGAGGCGCCTTCCACCCGCTCGCTGGCGGCGAAGGGGTTTGAGAAGGGACTCTGCGAGAAGCGCGCCGTGTCCGTGCTGCATGCCGCAGCCGCACTGCCGATCAAGCCCACCAGAGCGATCCGAGACACCGCAACCCAATGCCTGGAACCTGTACGCAACCGCATCACTCAACCCCAACCGAACGCAACTCGATGGGGCCATTAAAAGCCTGTTCAGGTTAAGTAACGGTTGACGGCAACCATTTTGTCGCAACCGTGTTCGAATATTTTCGAATCGGTCAGAGCGTGGCCGCAACTCCGGTGACGAGGGGAGAGATTCGCAGCGATCCTCCGAGGCTTTGCCCCAGGTCCCCTTTCCCGTCGCGCTCGATCGTCACGAGGCGCGGCATCCCTTCCAGGGTCAGCGCTCCGACCAGGCGGCCGCCGGGCGGCAGCAGGGAGATGACGGCCTCCGGGATCTCGGGGCGGGCCCCGTTGAGCAGGATGCGGTCGAACCGGTCCCGAACCCGCGTCGCCAGGCCGTCTCCCACCTCCAGGCGCACCCGGCCCGCATCCACGATCTTCAGGTGCTGGGCCGCGCTCTCCGCCAGGGTGTTGAACCGCTCGACCGAGGTCACCTCCGCCCCGAGCCGTGCCAGCAGGGCGGTCACGTAGCCGCTGCCGGTTCCGATCTCCAGGATCCGCTGGCCGGGCTGAACGCCGAGCGCCAGCAGCATCGCGGCCACGGTGGCGGGGCCCGTCATGGTCTGGCCGCAGGGCAGCGGCAGGGCGACGTCGGTTCGGGCGAGGTCCGTGAAGCGGCGCGGGGCGAAGACCTCCCGCGGCACCAGCTCCATGGCGCGCAGCAGGGCTGTATCACGAATTCCCTTGGCCCTCAGGGACAGGATGAAGGAGGCAGCGCCGATGGCCGCCTGCTCGTCGCGGGCCTCCGCTTCGGGCAGGGACGGCAGGCTCTCGTTCATCGCGTCCGCATCCCCATCAGCCGAAGGCCTGCGCATAGCGGGTGAGCGTCGGCTCGTCGGTCATGTCGATCCGCAGCGGCGTCACCGCGATGCGCCGGTTGGCGATGGCCCAGAGGTCCGTGCCGTTGCCGGGCGTGAAGGGATGCCGCTCGAAGGCGATCCAGAAATAGGGGTTGCCGCGCCCGTCCCGGCGCTCGTCGAGGCGCAGGAGCTCCTGCGTGCGCTGGCCCTGGTTGACGAGAGCCGTCCCCTCGACTTCCTGAGGTTCGCAATCCGGGAAGTTGACGTTGACCAGGATGCCCTTGTCGATCCCGGCCTCGAGGATCCTGCGCACCACCTTGGGCCCGTGATGCTCGGCGCATTGCCAGCGGGGCGCATTGCGCGTCGCCGGGCCATAGGCCTGGGAGAGCGCGATGGAGGGAATGCCGAGGATCGTCCCCTCGATGGCGCCCGCCACCGTGCCGGAATAGGTCACGTCCTCCGCCACGTTCTGCCCCCGGTTCACGCCGGAGAGCACCAGGTCGGGCCTGGCGTCCCGCATGAGGTGGCGCACGCCCATGATCACGCAATCGGTGGGCGTGCCCTTCACGGCGAAATGCCGGCTGGAGACCTCGCGCAGGCGCAAGGGATCGTTGAGCGAGAGCGAGTGGGCGACGCCGCTCTGGTCCGTCTCCGGCGCGACCACCCAGACATCGTCCGACAACTCGCGAGCAATAGCTTCCAAGGTTTTCAACCCCGGAGCATGGATGCCGTCGTCGTTGGTGCAGAGGATGCGCATGCTTCAGGCCTGACGCTCGATGCGGGTCACGCCGCCCATATAGGGCTGGAGCACCGACGGGATCGTGACGCTGCCGTCCTCGTTCTGATAGTTCTCCAGCACCGCCACCAGCGTGCGGCCGACCGCAAGGCCGGAGCCGTTGAGCGTGTGCACGAAGCGCGGCTGCTTCTCGCCCGCGGGGCGGTAGCGGGCGTTCATGCGGCGGGCCTGAAAGTCCGAGCAGACCGAGCAGCTCGAAATCTCGCGATAGGCCCCCTGCCCCGGCAGCCAGACCTCGATGTCGTAGGTCTTGGTCGAGGCAAAGCCCATGTCGCCGGTGCAGAGCGTCATGGTGCGGAACGGCAGCTCCAGTTTTTTAAGCACGTTCTCGGCGCAGGCGAGCATGCGCTCGTGCTCGTCGGCCGAAGTCTCCGGCGTGGTGATCGAGACGAGCTCGCACTTCACGAACTGGTGCTGGCGGATCATGCCGCGGGTATCGCGACCGGCCGATCCCGCCTCGGCGCGGAAGCTCGGGGTGAGCGCGGTAAAGCGCAGGGGCAGCTCCTCCTCGGAAAGGATCTGCTCGCGCACGAGGTTCGTCAGCGTCACCTCCGCGGTCGGAATCAGACCGTAGCGGGCGTCCTTGACCATCCTGGCCACGGCCTCGCGGGGCTGGCCGTCGAGGGCGGCGGACACGATCTCCCAGAGCGCGCTGCCCGGGAAGGCCCAGAACTGGTCTTCCTCGAATTTCGGCAGCTGCGTCGTGCCGAACATGGCCTCGTCACGCACCAGCAGCGGCGGGTTCACCTCCGTGTAGCCGTGCTCGGTGACGTGCAGGTCGATCATGAACTGGCCAAGCGCCCGCTCCAGGCGCGCGAGCCCGCCCTTGAGCACCACGAAGCGCGAGCCGGAGAGCTTCGCCGCGGTCTCGAAATCCATCAGTCCGAGGGCCTCGCCGATCTCGAAATGCTGCCGCGCGGCCGCGAGGTTCCTCGGGTTGCCCACCCGGTGGCGCTCCACGTTGCCGTGCTCGTCGGCGCCGACAGGCACCTCCGCCTTCGGGATGTTCGGGATGCCGGCCAGGGCCTCGAACAGGGCCTTCTCGGCGGCGCGCTCGGCCTCCTCCAGCTCCGGCATCGACTCCTTGATCCGGGCGACCTCGGCCATCAGCTCCTGCGCCCGAGCCTCGTCCTTCTTGGCCTTGGCCTGGCCGATCTCCTTGGAGAGGGCGTTGCGGCGCTCGGTGGCGGCCTGCAGGGCCGAGACGGCGCTCTTGCGCCGGTCGTCGAGGGCGATCAGGCGCGCGGACAAGGGCTCCATGCCCCGGTTCCGGAGGCCTTGGTCGAAAGCCGCGGGATTCTCGCGGATGGAACGGATGTCGTGCATCGGATGGGACCTGCCTCGTGAAGCGGCCCCGCCCCTTCGACAAGACCGCCCTTCAACTTGTGCCGAGGATGTGGCGGCCGGTGCGGGGAGCTTGCGCTCCCTATTCCTCTGCCGCGCGCGCGGCCTCGGCTTCCGCGCGCTTCTTCTCGACCATGCGGACGGAGAAGATGGACGCCTCGTAAAGAAGCAAGGTGGGGACCGCAAGGGCGAACTGGCTGATCACGTCCGGCGGGGTGAGAACGGCGGCGATCACGAAGACGATGACGATGGCGTAGCGCCGCTTGTCCTTCAGGAACTGCGAATCGATGATCCCGGCCCGGGCCAGCAGGGTCAGGATCACGGGAAGCTGGAAGCAGATGCCGAAGGCGAAGATCAGGGTCATGATCAGCGACAGGTACTCGCTGACCTTGGGCAGGAACTCGATGGTCGGCCCGGATTCCACCGCCAGCTGCTGCATGCCGACCGAGAAGCGCATGAGGAGCGGCATCGCGATGAAGTACACGCAGGCCGCGCCGACCGCGAAGAGGATGGGGGTCGCCACGAGATAGGGCAGGAAGGCCCGCCGCTCGTTCTTGTAGAGGCCCGGCGCCACGAACTTGTAGACCTGCATGGCGATGACCGGGAAGGCGAGGAAGCCTGCCCCGAAGGCCGCCACCTGGATCTGCGTGAACAGGTATTCGAGGCCGTGGGTATAGACGAGACGCGCCGCCTCGGGCGAGCCGACGGCAAGCACATAGGGCCACACCAGAGCATTGTAGATGTACTTGGCGACTGCAAAGCAGACGAAGAACATCACCACGAAGGCCGCAAGCGCCTTGATGAGGCGGGAGCGCAGCTCGGTCAGATGCTCGATCAGAGGCGCGCGCGATGCCTCGACCTCGTCCTGTTCAACGGCGGTGGTCATCCGACTTTCGCGTCCGGTTTCTCTGAGAGTTGCGCGGCGAGAGCCGCCTGCTGGGCCTCGTACTCGGCCTCGCGCCGCAGGGATTCGGCGATGTCCGCCGCCGGGTCGATGTCGATCGGTGGCGGAGGCGGCAGATCGGCCAGGGGATCGTTCGCGGGGGCCGCCACCCGGCCCTCCACCACCGCCTGGACCGAGGCGTCGGAGGACAGCGGAGCGGCCTCGGAGGCAGCCTCCGGCGCCCCCTCCTGGGCGGCCGGTTTCTCCGGTTCGGTGACGGGCGCCTCGATGGAGGTCTTGATCTCGTCCCGGATGGTCTGGATCGGGTTGAAGCTCGTGTTCAGGGACGAGACGGACTCGTTCATGCCCTGAAGCTGCTTCTTCACGTCGTCGAGCTCGGCCTCGCGCATGGCCTCGTGGAACTGACCCTGGAACTCCGCCGCCATGCGGCGAAGCTTGCCGGTCACCTGCCCCACGGTGCGCAGGGCCTTCGGCAGATCCTTCGGGCCGATCACGATCAGCGCGACGGCGCCGATCACCATGATCTCACCCCAGCTCATGTCCAACATGACGCGGCCTCGAACCTGCCCTCGGGTACTCACACAAGAGCGCCACCCAGGGGCGGCGCCCGAAGCTCAGCCGACCTTGTGGTCGGTCGTCACAGTGGTGGTGGTCGTACCGTTCTGGTGGTCGATGGTCCGAACCGGCTCGGCGGGCTGCACGGGCTTCGCCGCGGTCTCGTCCTCGGACATGCCCTTCTTGAAGGCCTTGATGCCCTTCGCGACGTCGCCCATCAGATCGGAGATCTTGCCGCGTCCGAAGAGCAGGACAACGATCAGACCCACAACGATCCAGTGCCAGATACTCGTGCCACCCATGGCAATCCTCCTGCGCCGGGAGCGGCGCGGCGTTTGGTCAATAACTCGGCGTCAACCTATGCGTCGGACGCGGCGAAAACAAGGACATCCTTCGTCTCGACCTCGATGCCCACATCCTGCCCCTCCCTCACGCCGGCGGGATCGTGGATGCGGGCCTGGAGCGGGCGGTCGACGCCCTGCACGTCGATATGGACCAGATCGACCTCGCCCAGAAACCGGCGGGAGACCACGCGGCCCGGCAGGCAGAAGCCGGCGGGCTTGAGCCTGAGCCCCTGCGGGCGCACGCAGACGATGGCCGCGCCGTCCGGCAGATGCGGCGCGGGAAAGACGCCCACGGGGCAGGTCACCTGCCCGTTGCGGACCACGCCCTCGAGCTCGTTGAAGTCGCAGAAGAACCGCGCAGCGAAGAGACTGGCGGGTCGCCGGTAGATCTCCTCGGCTTCGCCCTGCTGGATGATCGTTCCCGCCCGCATCAGGACGATCCGGTCGGCGATCCGCATGGCTTCCTCGGGATCGTGGGTCACAACGATCGTCGTAGCGCCGGTTTCTCTCAGAATTGCGACGGTCTCGTCGCGGATGGCGTCGCGCATGCGCCGGTCGAGGTTGGAGAACGGCTCGTCCATGAGCAGCACGCCGGGGCGCGGCGCGATGGAGCGCGCGAGCGCGACCCGCTGCTGCTCGCCGCCGGAGAGCGTGTGAGGGTACTCGTCGGCAAAATGCTCGAGGCCGACCCGGGACAGGGCCCGACGCGCGGCGATGCCGGCCTCGGAGGCGGAAAGATCCTTCAGGCCGAACATGATGTTCTGCAGGATCGTCATGTGCGGGAAGAGGGCGTAGTCCTGGAACATCAGCCCGATGCCCCGCTTCTCCGGCTCCAGGAAGGCCCCCGGTCCGCTGACCTCCAGGCGATCCATGAGGACGCGGCCGGAGGTCGGCGCCTCGACGCCCGCCGCGATGCGCAGGAGGGTGGTCTTGCCGCAGCCGGAATGGCCGAGCAGGCAGACGATCTCGCCCGGCTCGATGGTGAGCGAGACGCCGTCGAGGGCGCGCTGGCTGCCATAGGCCTGGACGATGTTCTCGAAGGTGAGCTGGGCCGGGATCGAGGCCCCTGCCGTGCCGCGCTGGCCCCACCGGGGCAGGCGGAACCGGTCGAGGGCGGAGCCGGCGGGCCTGGCCGTCATTCCTCGCCCGCCTCGGTCTGGTGCATGTCCAGAGGCTGCAGGAGATCGTCGTCGAGGGGGTCCTCGTCCTCGCGCAGGGCCTCCGCATCGGAGGGCGTCGGCACCGAGAAGTCCGAGGGGACGCGGCCCTCCAGGAAGCCGGCCCCCTTCAGCTCTTCGAGGCCCGGCAGGTCCTCGATGGCATCGAGGCCGAAATGCTCCAGGAACGCCGGCGTCGTGCCGTAGGTCACGGGGCGGCCCGGCACCTTCCGGCGCCCCCTCAGGCGGATCCAGCCCGTTTCGAGCAGGGTGTCGATGGTGCCCTTGGAGGTGGCGACGCCGCGGATCTCCTCGATCTCCGCCCGGGTGACCGGCTGGTGATAGGCGATGATGGCCAGCGTCTCCATGGCGGCCCGCGACAGCCGGCGCTGCTCGACCACGTCGCGGGCGAGCACGAAGGACAGGTCGCTCGCCGTGCGGAAGGCCCACTTGCCGGCAACCCTGACCAGGTTGACGCCCCGCAGCGCATAAAGCTCGGTCAGGTCGTGGAGGATCTTCTCCACGTCCGCCCCTTCCGGCAGACGCCCGGTGAGCTCCTCGGCGCTCAAGGGAGCGGCGGAGGCGAACAGCAGCGCCTCGGCGATGCGCATGGCTTCGCCGTGATCGGGCACATGATCGGGCCCTTGGCTGACTTCGGGAGCCTCGTCGTCCATCGTCTCGGGGGCTTCTTCCTGCATGTCAGGCAGCATCTCCAACTCCCGCCTCGGGCCGATCGGCAACCGGCTTGACCCAGACCGGAGCAAAAGCCTCGTCCTGCCGGATCGTGAGCTTGCCTTCGCGCACCATTTCGAGCGTCGCGGACAGGGCCGAGGCCAGGACGGTCGGGCGCATGGCGGGCTCGACCATGTATTCCATCAGATAGGTATCGAGGGTGACCCAGTCGCTCAGGTGGCCGACCAGGCGCTCCAGGGCCTCCCGGGCTTCGATCAGGGACCAGACATTGCGCTTGTGCAGGGACACCCGCGAGTTGAACCGGATCTGCCGCTGCTGGGCATAGGCCTTGAGCAGGTCGTAGAGGCTCGCCTCGTAGCGCGCGTCCCTGTTGACGACCACCGGCTCCGGGGCGCCGCGGGCGAACACGTCCCGGCCCAGCCAGGCGCGCTCGCCCATCCGCTTGGCCGCCTCGCGGATCGCCTCCAGGCGGCGCAGGCGCAGGGCAAGGGCCGAGGCCAGCTCCTCGGCGCTCGGCTCCTCGCCCTTGGGCGGCTCGGGCAGCAGCAGGCGCGACTTGAGGTAGGCGAGCCAGGCGGCCATCACGAGGTAGTCGGCCGCCAGCTCCAGGCGCAGGCGGCGCGCCTCCTCGATGAAGGCGATGTACTGCTCGGCCAGGGCCAGGATCGAGATGCGGTGGAGGTCCACCTTCTGGCGGCGGGCGAGTTCCAGCAGCAGGTCCAGGGGACCTTCGAACCCGTCCACGTCGACGAACAGGGCCGGCTCGCTCTCGGCGCGCTCGTTCAGCTCGACATCCTCGAAGGGTAAGGGCTTTGCCATCCGCCGTACTCAACTCACTCCGCTGGGAAGCTTCATAAGCTTTAGGCAACCGCCGCAAGCGCAGAATCGAGCCTTGCCCTGGCATCCACAGGATCCAGGGGCTCCGGCTCGTGGGCGATGCGCGCTAACGCAGCGGTAGCGCGGCGCAGGCCGTCGCCCTCCAGGACCGGGGCGGCCTCGGCCACGCCGGTCATCTCCTCCATGCTGCCGTTGCAGTGGAGGGCCATGTCGCAGCCTGCCGCGAAGGCGGCCTCGGTCCGCTCCCGGAAGGAGCCGGACAGGGCGTGCATGGACAGGTCGTCGGTCATCACCAGGCCGTCATAGCCGATATGGCCGCGGACGATCTCCTGCATGACGATGCGGGAGGTTGTCGCGGGCCGCTCCGGGTCGATGGCCGTGTAGACCACGTGGGCCGTCATCGCGAGGGGCATGTCGGTGAGCATGCGGAAGGGCGCGAAATCGTGGCGTTCGAGCTCCTCGCGGGAGGCCTCGACGACGGGAAGCGCCAGGTGGCTGTCGGCGCCGGCCCGGCCATGGCCCGGCATGTGCTTGATCACCGGCAGGACGCCGCCGGCGAGCAGGCCCTCGGCGGCCGCCCGGCCGAGCACGGCCACCCGGTCGGGGCTCTTGCCGTAGGCCCGGTCGCCGATCACGTCATGGGCGCCGGGCGACGGCACGTCGAGGACCGGCAGGCAGTCCACCGTGATCCCGACGGCGCGCAGGTCGTGGGCGATCAGGCGGGCTCCGAGCCGGGCGAGCTCGCGCTGCACCAGGGGATCGTTGGCGTGGAGGCGGCCATAGGTGCTGCCCGAGGGGTATTTCGGCCAGTGCGGCGGTCCCATGCGCTGAACCCGGCCGCCCTCCTGATCGATGAGGATCGGGGCATCCGCGCGCCCGACCGTCTCCCGCAGGGATGCGCAGAGCGCCCTCACCTGTTCGGGGCTGTCCACGTTGCGGCGGAACAGGATGAAGCCCCACGGCTGCGCCTCCCTGAAAAAGGCGATCTCGTCGGGGGTGAGCTCAAGGCCGGAGCATCCGGCAATAAAGGCGCGGGTGGTCATACCCGCGCCTTACGTCCCCTGCTCGGCAGGGTCAAGAAATCTCGGCCGCCAAGCTTGCTCAGTTCTTGGCGACGAAGCACTGGCCGCCCTGGCCCTGCAGCTTGGAGCAGAGGGATGAGGCCTCGTCCTTCGACAGCGGCCCGACGCGGACGCGGTAGATGGTGCTGCCGTTCACCTCGGCCTTGCGGATCATCGCCGGCATTCCCGCCAGGTCGGAATACTTGCGCTGGAACGACGCGAAGGTGGCCTGGGCTGCCGCCTCGGAATTGGCAAGGCCCAACTGCACGGAGAAGCCGCCGGTCGGGGTCGTCTCCGCGGCGGCCGGAGCCGCAGGCGCGGTCGGCTGCACGGCCGCCACCTTCTGCGGAGCGGGCGTGGCCGCGGCAGGAGTTGCCGCCGCCGGAGCAGGCTTCGGCGTTGCGGCCGGCGTGGCCGGCGCAGCCACGGGGGTGCTGGCCGCAGGCCTGGGCTGGGCCGAGGCGGTCTGGGTCGGAGCCGGAGCGGAAGTCGCCTGGGGCGGCAGGGCCATCGGCGCGGGTCCCGCCGGCTGCGGGGCCGGGGCTTCTCCCGCCACGGTGCCATCGGGACGGATCGTGACCGTGCGGACCTTCTTGGGCTCGCCGAGGTTCAGGCTGGCCGTCTGCTGCGGCTTGACCGTGCCGCCTGGAACGGTGCCGCCGGTCGCGTCGGCCACGGCGCCGCCGTTCATGCGCACCGCCTGCTTCACGTCGACGGGCTGCTCCTCGCGGTTGACCACCTTGGTCGCGGCGTCCTGGCTGGCGCGCTCGTAGATCTGCTTGTTCTGGTTGGGGATCTCGACCCCGCCCGGGTTCTGCGGCTGGATCTTGGTCGGCTCGTTGCTCGCCTTGATCAGCGGCGGCTCGCCGCCCGTGATGGAGGCCGAGCCGGACGCGAGGTAGGCTCCGCCGCCGCCGAGCACCAGGGCACCGACCACGGCCGCAATGGCGATCGGCCCCTTGCGGGAGGAAGCCCTCTCCACCGGCGGATAATCCATCCGGTCCGCCATGTCGTAGCCATCGTCCGCGTACTGATCCGCCTGATCGGGGTAGTAGTCGTGCGGGTAGGCACCGTTGCCATAGGCATCCTGAGCCTGCGGAGCCCCCTGAGGCGCATAGGCCGGCTCGGCCCGGGCCTGGCTCGGCGCGTAGCCGCCAAGGTTCGGGGAGGATGCCGCATGAGCCGCCTGCTGAGGACGCGCCGAGGTCTCGCGGGAGAGAGGCGTCACATTGTCGCGGACGGCAAAAAGATCGTCGGCCGAGGCGGCCTGCTGGCGCTGACGGCCGGAACCGTCGGCAGCCAGAATGGACTGGAACGGGTCGTCCTGCCCCACAATCCGGGCCAATTCCGCCAGCGGATCGTTCCGCACGGCGGAGCCATGCTGGGTTTGCGGGGTGCCCGCCTGGGCGAGTTGCCGCTCGATCTCGCTGAGGTCGACGGCAAAACGGGGCTTCACTGATTCGCTCATGCGCCGGATCTCCAGTTACGCGACAAGAGCACCTGCTGCTCCGCCGGCACGACGTGACAGAACCCGAGGCAACAGCGCCCTAAGCGATTGATCCGCTTCGGGAAACACTATCGCATTTCGTCAGGTGCCGTAACGCCCAGGATTGCGAGACCAGATGCGAGCACGCCCTTGAGGGCATGCACGAGAGCGAGCCTCGCTTGTGTTGAATCTTTATCAGTTAGATTAACAAAGCGTAATTGCGGCAAGTCTTTGCCCTTGTTCCATAAGCTATGGAACGCGCTCGCCAGATCGTAGAGGTAGAACGCGACCCGGTGCGGCTCGTGAGCCTGAGCCGCCGCCTCGATCATCCTCGGGAACTGGGCAATGCGGTGGACGATCTCCATTTCCGCCTCGTCGCTCAGGATCGAGAGATCGGCCTTCCCGAGCTGGGAGGCCGAGAGATCCGCTCCCGGGAACGCCTCGGCCGCCTGCCGGAACACCGAGGCGCAGCGGGCATGGGCGTACTGGACGTAGAAGACCGGGTTGTCCTTGGACTGCTCGACCACCTTGGCGAGGTCGAAGTCCAGGGTCGCATCGTTCTTGCGGAAGATCATCATGAAGCGGGTGGCGTCCCGCCCCACCTCGTCGACCACCTCGCGCAGGGTGACGAAGTCGCCCGAGCGCTTCGACATCTTCACCGGCTCGCCGCCGCGCAAAAGCTTCACGAGCTGGCAGAGCTTCACGTCGAGATCGGCCTGGTTATCCGAGACCGCCTTCACGGCCGCCTGCATGCGCTTGACGTAGCCGCCGTGGTCGGCCCCCCACACGTCGATCATGGTGGCGAAGCCGCGCTCGAACTTGGAGCGGTGATAGGCGATGTCGGAGGCGAAGTAGGTGTAGGAGCCGTCCGACTTCAGGAGCGGGCGATCCACCTCGTCGCCGAAGGCGGTGGCGCGGAACAGGAGCTGTTCCCGGTCCTCCCAATCCTCGTCCTTCTGGCCCTTCGGTGGCGGGAGCCGGCCCATATAGACGAGATCGCGGGCTTTCAGCTCGTTGATCAGCTTCGCGACTTCACCGCCATTCCCCTGCTGCAGGGAGCGTTCGGAGAAGAACACGTCGTGGTGGATGTTGAGCACCGCGAGATCGTCGCGGATCATGTCCATCATGGCGTTGATGGATGTCTCGCGGACCAGCGGCAGCCACTCGGCCTCCGGCTTGTCGAGCAGGCTCCGGCCATGCTCCTTCGCGAGCCGCTCGCCGACGGGCTTGAGGTAGTCGCCCGGATAGAGCCCTTCCGGGATCTCCCCGATTTCGTGCCCCAGGGCTTCCCTGTAGCGGAGGTAGGCCGAGCGGGCGAGGACATCGACCTGCGCGCCGGCATCGTTGATGTAGTACTCGCGGGTGACCTTGTAGCCGGCGAAATCGAGCAGCCCGGCGAGGGCATCGCCGAACACCGCGCCGCGGCAATGGCCCACATGCATCGGGCCGGTGGGGTTGGCCGAGACGTATTCCACGTTGACGGCGGCGCCCGCCCCCTGCCCGCTCCGGCCGAAACCGGCGCCGTCCACCACCGCTGCGCGGAGAACCTCGTGCAGGACCTGGGGCGCAAGGCGGATGTTGATGAAGCCGGGGCCGGCCACCTCGACCTTGGTGACGCGCGGGTCGGTCTCGAGATCGGCGGTGAGAAGCTCGGCCAGGGCGCGCGGGTTCATGCGCGCCTCCTTGGCCAGCACCATGGCGGCATTGGTGGCCAGATCGCCGTGAGACGGGTCGCGCGGAGGCTCGACCACGACGCGGCTGACGTCCAGCCCCGCCGGGATCTTACCCTCCTCGGCCAACCGGCCAAGCGCATCCGCAACCCGCTTCTCGAACAGCCCGAAAATGTTCATGGTACTCATCTCAATTGGGCGCCACGGCCCGACCGCAGCCGGAAAACGCTTCCTGAGCCCTCATCCTGAGGAGGCCGGCAGGCCGTCTCGAAGGACGAGGGCGTCTCCAGTGCTCTCTGGACCCTCCTTCGAGACGCCGCTTCGCGGCTCCTCAGGATGAGGGTTGCGTTTCAAGGCTTTAAAAAGACTGAGCCGCGCCTAACGCAAGTCCGGCGTCACGTCAAACAGGCGCCGGTGTTCGAGGATCGCATATCGGTCCGTCATGCCGGCGATGTAATCCGCCACCCGCCGGGCCAGGCGCGGTTCGTCGTCTCTCGGCAGATCGGTCTGCCACTCCTCCGGCATCAGTTCCGGCTCGGCCTTGAAGCGGCGGAACAGGTCCCGCAGCACGTCGTCGGCCTGCGCGCGGACGCGCATCACGTCCGGGTGGCGGTACATGCGGGCGTAGAGGAAGCGCTTGATCGAGGCATCCGCCTCCGTCATGGGCTTGGAAAAGCAGACAACCGTCTCCCCTGCCCCCCGGATGTCGTCGGCCGTCCGCGGGGACAGGGCCGCGATTCGGCGGTCGCCTTCCGCCACCACGTCCTCCACGAAGCGGGTGATCACGCGCCGGGTCAGCTCGTGGATCCGGCGCGAGAGGTCGAGCCCCGGGTAGCGGGCGTCGATCTCGGCGAGGAGCTCGTTCAGGAACGGCACCTCGCGCAGATCCTCGATCCGGAACAGCCCGGCCCTGAGGCCGTCGTCGATGTCGTGCGCGTCATAGGCGATGTCGTCGGCGATCGCCGCGGCCTGAGCCTCGCCGCCGGCGTGGGTGGCGAGTTCCAGGTCCTGCTGGGCGTTGTATTCGAGGATCGCCAGGGGCACTCCGCGAGCGGCGTAGCGCAGGGTCGGCCCGCCCCCGGCGTCGAGGAGGGGCCCGTTGTGCTTGACCAGCCCCTCCAGGGTTTCCCAGGTCAGGTTCAGCCCGTCATATTCCGCGTAGCGCCTCTCCAGGCGGGTGACGACCCGCAGGGCCTGGGCGTTGTGGTCGAACCCGCCGAAATCCGCCATGCACTCGTCGAGCGTATCCTCGCCCGTATGGCCGAAGGGCGTGTGGCCGAGGTCGTGGGAGAGCGCCAGCGCCTCGGCCAGATCCTCGTCGAGCCCAAGGGACCGGGCCAGCGCCCGGGCAATCTGGCTCACCTCGATGGTGTGGGTCAGCCGGGTCCGGAAATGGTCGCCCTCGTGATAGACGAAGACCTGGGTCTTGTGCTTGAGGCGGCGGAAGGCCGAGGAGTGGATGATCCGGTCCCGGTCGCGCTGGAACTCGCTGCGGGTCGGTGAGACGGCCTCAGGGAACAGCCGCCCGCGGCTTCCCCATGGATCGCAGGCATAAGGGGCTCGCCATCTCTCGCCAAAGGGCTGCACACATTTCCCCGGGTTGAAGCCTTGTCAGGGCGCACTTACCTTGCTCTTGACAGGCTATGCAAGAATTACGTCCTCACGAGGACTGGAAGTGCCCATGACCGCTATCACCCTGACAGACCGCGCCGCCCGCCGCATCAACGAGATCATGGCCTCGGAGCCCGCCGGCTCGCACCTGAGAATCAGCGTCAACGGAGGCGGCTGCTCGGGCTTCCAATACGCCTTCGATGTGGACCGGACCCGGCAGGCGGACGACCTCGTCATCGAGAAGGACGGGGCGACCGTGGTGGTGGACGAGGTCTCGATCCAGTACATGGACGGCTCCGTGATCGACTTCGTGGACGACCTGATCGGCCAGTCCTTCAGGATCGAGAACCCGCACGCCACCGCCTCCTGCGGCTGCGGCACCTCGTTCTCGTTGTAGAACACCCTACTCTCCCCAACCGGGCCGCCCTAGGCTAAGACTGGCTCCGCCGGATCGGCCGGCCTTGGGAGAAACAATGACTTTTCGGTATCGTGCAGGCGTCTGCGCCTTCGCTCTCCTTGCAGGCTCGGCCGCTCTCTCGGTCGAACCGGCCATTCTTCGTGACCTGGCCGTCGGCCAGGACAGCCAGCGCATCGCGGTCGGAGCCGTCAGGGTTCCGCTCTGGAGCGCCGCCTTCGCGCAATCCGCCGACAGCTTCAGCCTAGAGAACGTGCGCCTCACCTTCGGCCGCACCGCCTTCGAGGCGAAGCGCATCGAGTTCTCGGGCGTCACCTCGTCCCGGGCCGAGATCGAGGCCCTGTTCTCCTCCACCTCGACGGAGCCGATGGAAAACAGGCTCCGGCGCGTCGGCGCGAAGCAGGTCACGATTCCCGAGGCGCAGGTGAAGCAGACCCTGGGCAAGGAGGTCCAGACGACCACCTACCGGAACACGGTGCTGACGGACGTCTCCCAGGGCCGCATCGCCTCGACCCTGATCGAGGGGATGGCCATGGAATCGTCGGGCACCAAGGACAAGGTCGTGATCACCGGCGGCCGGACGACCCTGAGCGAGACCGACCTGGCGGCCATGGCACGGCTCTACGAGGCCAAGGCCGAGGGCCCCTCCGCTCCATTGGCCAAGATCTACGGGGCGTTCTCGCTCGAGAACGTGCAGATGGAGGACAGCCGGGAGGGCATCACCTTCAAGATCGCCCGCCTCGGCGGCCGCGACTTCCTCGCGCGTCCGACGAAGGATTCCTGGAGCGGCACCATGGCTCTCCTTACCGAGATGGGCGAGCGCCAGGATCTCTCGCAGGAGGACCAGGCGCGCCTCCTGCCCGCCATGGCCGACTTCCTCGACGCGTTCCAGATCGGCTTCATGGAGGCCGCCGGCATCACGACGGAGTCAAAAGCCAAGGATTCGCAGGGCCAGGCTCGCATCGCCCGCATCGCCTATACCGGCGGCACGGAGACCCGGCCGGCGGACATGCGTTTCGAGGGCCTCGAGTTCTCCGACAAGGAGAACCGCATGAAGCTCGGTTCCTTCAGCGTCACCGGCTTCTCGTTTCGGCAGACCATCGACGGCCTGAAAAACCTCCAGGGCAAGAGCTTCGACGATCTCGACCATGCCACGATGCGCAGCCTGATCCCGACCCTGGGAACCCTGCGCGTCTCGGACCTGGACGTGGACGTGCTCAAGAAGGAGAGCAAGACGAGCGAGCGGGTGAAGCTGACCGTCAAGGATGTCGAGGTGACAGCCGACAGGCCCGTCAACGGCATTCCGACCAAGGTCCGGCTCGCCATGCGCAACGGGGTCATCCCGGTCGTTTCAGGCAGCAACGACGATGCCCTAAGGGAGCTTGCCGCTCTGGGCTACAGGAGCATCGACACGTCCTATGCCGTGTCCGCGACCTGGAACGAGGCATCGAGCGAGATCGCCCTGGAGGAGGTTTCCCTCGAGGTTCTCGACATGGGCAGCCTCTCGCTGACGGGAACCATCGGCCAGGTGAGCAAGGACCTGTTCAGCGCCGACCAGGCGACCGCAGCCGCGGCCCTGATCGGAGCCAAGGCCAAGGCGGCGCAGGTGACGCTTGAGGACCGGGGATTGCTGATGCGCTACCTCGCCAAGGCCGCCAAGGAGCAGAAGACGAAGCCCGAAGCCCTGCAGCAGGTCTATGCGGCCGCAGCGCCCGCCGTGCTCTCCTCCCTTCTCGGCGGCTCGGAGCAGGCCAGGACGCTCGGAGCCGCCGTCGCCCGGTTCATCGCGAATCCCGGCAAGCTCACGGTGGATGCGCAGCCGAAGAACCCCTCGGGCTTCGGCGTGATGGACGCCATGCTGGCCCCCGACCCGAAGGCGATGCTCGACAAGCTGAACATCACGGCGAAGGCGGAGTGAGGCTGCCTCCCTTTTCGCCTTAGGTGTCATCCCCGCGAAGGCGGGGATCCATAACCACAGCAGCTCAGACATTGGCGATCCACGTCGCGCCTTGTTCTGCACCGTTAGCGGTTATGGATCCCGGGCTCTGCTGCGCAGCCCCGGAATGACAGAATTGCGTTCTTAAACCCTCAAATCAGCATCGGCTGATCCTGCTCCGACGCCTGCGCCTCGACGACCGCGATGGCCGTGAGATTCACGATGCCGCGCGCCGTCACCGACGGGGTCAGGATATGGGCGGGCTTGGCCGGGCCGATGAGGATCGGGCCGACGGGAAGCGAATCCGCCAGCATCTTGGTGAACTGGAACGCGATGTTGGCGGCGTCCAGATTCGGCATGATCAGCACGTTCGCCTCGCCCGTCAGGCGCGAATTCGGATTCACCCGGTCGCGCAGCATCTGCGACAGAGCGGTATCCGCCTGCATCTCGCCGTCGACCTCGAGATCCGGCGCACGCTCGTTGATGCAGGCCAGCGCGTCGCGCATCTTCAGAGCGGAGCGGCTGTCGGCCGCGCCGAAATCCGAATGGGACAGGAGCGCGATCTTGGGCTCGATGCCGAAGCGGCGCACGTGGCTCGCGCAGGCGATCGTCATGTCGGCGATCTGCTCGGCGGTCGGGTCGAACTGCACATGGGTGTCGGCGAGGAAGTAGGCCCCCTTCGAGGTGATCACCAGCGACAGGGCGGCCATCTCGTTCACGCCGGGAGCCAGCCCGATGATGTCCTTGATGTGCTTGAGGCGCGACTGGAAGCGGCCTTCGAGGCCGCAGATGAGCGCGTCCGCATCCCCACGCCTCACGGCCAGCGCGCCGATGACGGTGGAGTTGGTGCGCACGAGGGTGCGCGCCGCATCCGGCGTGATGCCCTTGCGGCCCGCAGCCTCCACATAGGAGGCGACGTAGTCGCGATAACGCGGATCGTCCTCAGGGTTCACCAGCTCGAAATGCTGGCCGATGGTCATCGAGAGGCCGAAGCGCTTCATGCGCGCTTCGACCACGTTGGGGCGTCCGATCAGGATCGGCCGGGCGATGCCCTCCTCGACGATGACCTGCACGGCGCGCAGCACCCGCTCGTCCTCGCCCTCCGCATAGATCACGCGCTTCGGATCGGCCTTCGCCTGCGAGAACAGCGGCTTCATGATGAAGCCGGAGCGGAAGACGAAACGGCTCAGGGATTCCGCATAGGCCTCCAGGTCGGCGAGCGGACGCGTGGCGACGCCGGACTCCATGGCGGCTTTCGCCACGGCGGGGGCGATGCGCAGGATCAGGCGCGGATCGAACGGGCTCGGGATCAGGGACTTGCGGCCGAAGGGATGCGCCTCGCCGCCATAGGCGCGCGCCACCACCTCGGAGGGCGCCTCGCGGGCAAGGCCCGCGATGGCCTTCACGGCGGCGGCCTTCATCTCCTCGTTGATGGTGGTGGCGCCCACATCCAGGGCGCCGCGGAAGATGTAGGGGAAGCACAGGACGTTGTTGACCTGGTTCGGGTAGTCCGAGCGCCCCGTGCAGATCATCGCGTCGGGGCGCGCGGCCTCCGCCTCCTCCGGCATGATCTCAGGGTAAGGATTGGCGAGCGCCATGATGAGCGGGCGCGGGGCCATCTTGGCCAGCATCTCGGGCTTGAGCACGCCGCCGGCGGAGAGGCCGAGGAACACGTCCGCATCCGCGATCACGTCGTCGAGGGTGCGCGCGTCGGTATCCTGCGCATAGACCTGCTTCCAGCGGTCCATGAGCTCGTTGCGGCCCTCGTGGACCACGCCCTTGATGTCGGTGACCCAGATGTTCTCGCGCTTCGCCCCGAGGGACACCAGAAGGTTGAGGCAGGCGAGCGCGGCCGCGCCGGCGCCGGAGGTGACGATCTTCACCTCCTCGATCCGCTTGCCGGCAAGCTCCAGCGCGTTCATCACGGCGGCGCCCACGATGATGGCGGTGCCGTGCTGGTCGTCGTGGAAGACCGGGATGCCCATGCGGGCCTTCAGCCGCTCCTCGACCTCGAAGCATTCGGGAGCCTTGATGTCCTCGAGGTTGATGCCGCCGAAGGTGGGCTCGAGGGCCGCGATCACCTCGACCAGCTTGTCCACGTTCTTCTCGGCGATCTCGATGTCGAACACGTCGATGCCGGAGAATTTCTTGAACAGGACGGCCTTGCCCTCCATCACGGGCTTGGAGGCGAGCGGGCCGATGTCGCCGAGGCCCAGCACGGCGGTGCCGTTGGAGATCACGGCCACCAGGTTCTGGCGGGAGGTGAGGTTGGCGGCCTGAGCCGGATCGGCGGCGATGGCCTCGCAGGGGGCCGCCACGCCGGGCGAATAGGCCAGGGCAAGATCACGCTGGTTGCCGAGGGGCTTCGTGGGCTGGATCTCGAGCTTTCCGGGACGAGGATGCTGATGGTAGAACATCGCTCCCGATTTCAGATCCTGCGAGATGCTCTCTCCCATCCCTGACGCTCCTTGCACCGGTCAAAACGCTTCGGAGGTTCTTGTGCGCGCGCTTCCCCCCTGCCGTCAATGTTCTTCTCCCGCAGGGCTGCCACGATGAAACTTGGCCATCGCCTGAAAAACTGGCGCAACCCGCACAACCAGACGCGGCTCCACCTCGCCAAGGGAATCGCCCGCTACGGCTACGAGATCGGCGAGTTCACCTACGGCAAGCCCAAGGTGCGCTTCCCCGAGTCGGGCCGGAAGCTCACCATCGGCCGCTACGGCTCGATCGCCGACAAGGTGGAGATCCTGCTCGGGGGCAACCACCGCACCGACTGGGGCACCACCTATCCGTTTTCCGCCTTCCGCGAGCTCTGGCCCTCGGCGCCCCGAAGCGACGATTACCACTCCTCCCGGGGCGACGTGACCATCGGGCATGACGTCTGGCTCGGCTCCGGGGCGATCATCATGTCGGGCGTGACCGTGGGGCATGGCGCCGTGGTCGCCGCCCATGCGGTCGTGACAAAGGACGTGCCGCCCTATGCCATCGTCGGCGGCAACCCGGCCAGGATCATCCGCTACCGCTTCGACGAGGAGACCATCGCGGCCCTCCTGGAGGTGCAATGGTGGAACCTGCCGCGGGAGAAGATCGCCACCCTCATCCCGCTGCTGCAGAGCGACCGGATCCGCGAGCTGATCGCCGCCGTCAGGGTGCTGCGGGCTCAACAGTCTTGAGGGTCCGGCGGCCGAGGGCCCTGGCCTTCAGCCCGAGCGCCGGCTTCTCGACCAGGATCCAGGACAGGGCCGCCACCAGCAGCGTGATCGCCAGCGAAGGCGCCAGCAGCACCCAGGCCGAAGCGCCCGGCCAGAGCGCGTGGAGACTCTGCTGGATCGGCCAGCCATAGAGGTAGGTGCCGTAGGACAGGTCCGCCCTGGGCTCATAGGCGAAGCGGGTGAGCGCGGGCGAGAGGGCGAGCCACAGGATGCCGTAAGCGGAGCCGGTGAAGAGCAGCGTCTTGTACAGGAAGGTTCCGGCGCCCAGCCAGGTGGCGAGGGCCAGCGCCGCGACGAGGAGGCCCGACAGGCGGGCGCGGTCGCGCCACACGTAGAGGGCGCCGCCGAGGGCGAAGATCAGCGGCAGGCGCAGCGCGGTCTCCACACCTTTCGGTGCGTCGGGACGGAAGAAGTCGAGCCCCGCGAGGCCGAGAGCCAGTCCCAGCAGAAGGGCGATGGCGGCCATGCGGGAGCGCAGGAGCCCGACGAGGCCGAGCGCGAACACGCCCGTGTAGCACATGACCTCGTATTTCAGCGTCCACACGGTGCCCATGGGGAACTTGAAGGGATTGTCGGCGAACACGCCGGGAAGCGCGTTGTTGCTCTTGAAGCTCAGGAGCGTCGACTGGATGAAGCGGCGCAGGGCCGGGCTCTCGAGATACTCGCCCAAGGGCAGCCTGGTCATCGCGGCGCCGAGGAGGAGCGACACCGCGAGGACCGCCACGACGAGGCCGGGCGCGATGCGCAGCGTCCGGGCGATGGCATAATCGCGCCAGCCGCGCCGGTCGAAGCTCATGGTGACGAGAAAGCCGGAGATGGCGAAGAAGCCGTTCACCGCGTGCTCGCCGAGCGTGAAGCCGGTGGAGGCGAAGAGCGGCTCGTCGGCAACGGCGCCCGTGGTGACGCTGAAGGCGTGCGAGACCACGACGGCCAGGGCCAGCGCAAGGCGGATGATGGCGAAGTTGTTGGCCTCCTGCGACAGGGCATCGGACACGCTGGGGGCGCGGTTCGGGAATGCAGGCACTCTCATGACACTCTCTCGCGCTCCAGGGCCGTCCTGCCCTTCAGAAAAGCCAGGGCTCCCGCGGCGGAGCCGGCATACCGTTCGATCAGTTTCCGCCGGAAGGTCAGGCTCGCGCCCGCCGCCTTCAGCGCATTGACGGCGAACATGCCGGGCGCCGGATCGGGCAGGCCGTACTTGCGGCTCACATAGGCCTTCGACCAGGCCTGGTGCCAGCGGGAGGTGAAGACGCGCCCGGGCTTGTCGCCGCTGGAGCGGCCGCGCCCATGGCGCACCAGAGCCTGCGGCACGTAGACCAGAGCGGCGCCGGAATCCGCCACGCGGCGGCAGAGATCGTCATCCTCGTAGAACAGAAAGATGTTCTCGTCGAAGCCGCCGAGCGCGTGGAAGATCTCGCGGCGCATGAGGAAGCAGGCGCCGGAGAAGAACGGCGCGCAGGCCTCGCCCTCGGGCAGAACGCGCCTGCCCTGCCGGTTGTGCAGATAGGGCGAGAGCAGGGAGCGCGGCTGGAAGAACACGCGACCGTCGGGCTCGACGATCCGCGGCGCGAGGAGCGCCGCATCGGGATAGCGCCGCGCCGCATCGAGAAGCGCAGCGACGGCGCCCTTCCCCACGATGCAGTCCGGATTGACGATCAGCACGAACTCGGTCTCGGCCGCGCGCGCGCCGATGTTGTTGGCGCGGCCGTAGCCCTCGTTGCGGGCGTTGCGGATCACCCGCGCCCCGTGCCTTTCGGCGATGGCGGCGCTGTCGTCCGCCGAGGCGTTGTCGACCACGATCGCCGGCACAGCGTCCGCGGCCAGCGCACCGAGACATTCGGGCAGCGCATGGGCGCTGTCGAACGCGACGACGATGGCGGTGACGGGGGAGCCTAGCAAGTGCGCTCCCCATCGGAGCGGATGGCGCAGCCGCGCTCGAACCGCACGACGATCGCCGGCATGCCGCGGCGCTGCGAGAGCTCCAGCACCCTGCCCTTCAGCACGGCCTTCTGCGCCAGCTCGGCGAAGACCGGGCGCGCATCCGTCCCGCCGCCGAGGAAGACCTGGACCTGGCATCCGCCGGAGCCGCAATGGAGCGGCGCTCCCTTCGAGCAGCGAAAGCCCGCATCGTCCATGACGAAGTCGTCGCGTCCGTCGCCGTCGAGATCGATCCGGCGCAGGAACGGGCCTGCGATCCGCGCCTCGCCGCCGCTCTCCCTGCAATGGGCCCGGCGCTCGGCAAGCTCCGCGCCGATCCTGGGAGGCCAGTCCTCCGCAAGGGCGGGCGCAGCGGCGAGCATCAGGCCGAGGCAGAGAGCCGAGCGCATCATTTCTCCGGCAGGTTCAGCCGGATGTGGAGCTCGCGCAGCTGCTTGGGCGTCACGTCGGAGGGCGCGCCGAGCAGCAGGTCCTCCGCCTTCTGGTTCATGGGGAAGAGCGTGATCTCGCGCAGGTTCTGCGCGCCGCAGAGCAGCATCACGATGCGGTCCACGCCCGCGGCCATGCCGCCGTGGGGCGGCGCGCCGTACTGGAACGCGCGGTACATGCCGCCGAACCGCTCCATGACCTCCTTCTCGCCGTAGCCGGCGATCTCGAAGGCCTTGACCATCCGGTCGGGACGGTGGTTGCGGATGCTCCCTGAGGCCATCTCGTAGCCGTTGCAGACCATGTCGTACTGGAAGGCCGTGATCTTGAGGATCGTGTCCTTGTCCGACGGGTCGAGCGCCATGAAGGCGTCGTGGTCGTAGTTCGCCATGGAGAACGGATTGTGGGAGAAGTCGATCTTCTTCTCGTCCTCGTTCCACTCGTATTGCGGGAAGTCGACGATCCAGCAGAACTCGAAGCGGTCCTTGTCGATGAGGCCGAGCTCGTCGCCGATGCGGGTGCGCGCCTTGCCGGCGAGCGAGGCCGCCTTGTCCTCCGCGCCCGCGGAGAAGAACACCGCATCGCCCGCCTTGATGCCGGCCTTCTCGCGGATGGCGGCCTGGGCTGCCTCAGGGATGAACTTGGCGATGGGGCCTTTGCCGATGATCTGGCCGCCCTCCTCCTCGAACACGATGTAGCCCAGCCCGGGCGCGCCTTCCGTGCGGGCCCAGTCGTTGAGCTTGTCGAAGAAGGAGCGCGGCTGGGAGGCGGCGCCCGGCGCCGGGATCGCGCGCACCACGCCGCCGGACTTGATCACGTTCTTGAACGCGTTGAAGGTCACGTCCTCGCGGGTGAACACCTCCGACACGTCGGCGATGACGAGCGGGTTGCGCAGGTCGGGCTTGTCGGAGCCGTATTTCAGCATGGCCTCGAAATACGGGATGCGCGGGAAGGTCTCGGTGACCGGCTTGCCGTCCGCGAACTCCTTGAAGGTGTCGCGGATCACGGGCTCCATGGCCTGGAACACGTCCTCCTGCGTGACGAAGCTCATCTCCACGTCGAGCTGGTAGAACTCGCCCGGCAGGCGGTCGGCGCGCGGGTCCTCGTCGCGGAAGCAGGGGGCGATCTGGAAGTACCGGTCGAAGCCGGAGATCATGATCAGCTGCTTGAACTGCTGCGGTGCCTGCGGCAGCGCGTAGAACTTGCCGGGATGGATGCGCGAGGGCACGAGGAAGTCGCGCGCGCCCTCCGGCGAGGAGGCGGTCAGGATCGGCGTCGTGAACTCGAAGAAGCCGCTCTGCTGCATGCGGGTGCGCAAGGAGTTGATGATCGCGCCGCGCTTCATGATGTTGGCGTGCAGCTTCTCGCGGCGCAGGTCGAGGTAGCGGTAGGTGAGCCGGGTCTCCTCCGGGTATTCCTGGTCGCCGAAGACCGGCATCGGCAGCTCGGCCGCCGGGCCCAGCACCTCCATGTCGGTGATGTAGACCTCGACCATGCCGGTGGGCAGCTCGGCGTTCTCGGTGCCGGCCGGGCGCTTGCGCACCTTGCCGTCGACCCGGATCACCCATTCCGAGCGCACGGTCTCGGCCATCTTGAAGGCGGCCGAATCCGGGTCGATCACGCACTGGGTCATGCCGTAATGGTCGCGCAGGTCGATGAACAGCACGCCGCCATGGTCGCGGATGCGATGGCACCAGCCGGACAGGCGGGCCACCCCGCCGACATCGGATTCGCGGAGCGCGCCGCAGGTGTGGGAACGGTAACGGTGCATGGAGGCGGACATGGGAAAAGGCCTGCTGGTTCGGTTTGAGGCGCAACATCCATGGGAGGCGGGGGAAGTCAAGGCGGAAGGCTGAAATCGAGCCCGCGAGGGGGCGCTCCCTCCCCGGTCTGGGGTGGCGGCTGCCGGCTGGTGGTGACTTGTCTCGTTCGGCTTTGAGGGAAGCGCGGGAGGCAAGGCTGCTTCGCTGCACTCCGGCGGAGCGGGCGAAGGATCGGGTCGGGACGGGAGATCCGCCCGGACGGGAAGCACCTTGCCTCCCGCGCGCAGCTTTTCGGCCCTGAGCCTCGCGCTCCAGCCCATCAGGGACGAACCCTCAGAGAGCTTTACGGCGCCGTCATGCGCAGCCCCGGGTGCACCGGTGCCGGCGAGGCTTGGGAGGCCAGGCCCACGGCGCTGCCCGAACAGCCGCCCTGCGCCTCCTCCTCCGCTCAGAGCCCCGGCATGACGGGACAACGTCCTTCCCGCCAGCGGCCGGAACCGCATCCCGCCCCCGCAACCGACGCCTCGGGCGCGTCCCTCGCGAGGCAGGACGCCACCACCTATAGCCAAGGTCGGGAACAAAGTCAAGAACAAAGTAAGAACATTGCACAGGCCCGAACCCTCGTCCTCGCCCTCTCCCCGCAGCGGGAGAGGGTGGCCTGCACAGCAGGCCGGGAGAGGGGCCGTGTTCACCCAGTACTCCCCCTCTCCCGGCTCGCTCCGCTCGCCACCCTCCCCCGCAAAGGGGGGAGGGAGATACGGGCTTCACCGATTGGGATCGCCAAACCAAGGCCGGTGATGACGGACAGGAGCAGCGAACTACCCCACCACCCTCCGATACAGGTGCCACGTCGTATGCCCGAGCACCGGCAGGACCACGATCAGGCCGAGGAAGGCCGGGAGGGCGGCGACGAAGAGGAGAAGGACGACGCATAAAGCCCAGCCCAGCATGGCGGCCGGGTTGCTCGCCACGGCGCGCACGCTGGTGATCATGGCGGTGACGAAGTCCACCTCCCGGTCGAGCAGCAGCGGGAAGGAGACGACGGTGATGGAGAAGGTCACGAGGGCCAGGACCGCGCCGACCGCGTGCCCCACCGCCAGGAAGCCGAGTCCCTCCGGCGTGGTGAAGAGCACGCCCGGGAAGGTGCCGGCCGGCATGCCGTGGAGCCCGAAGAACAGGGCGATCAGCAGGCGGACCTGATACATCCAGATGATGAACAGGAAGATTGTGACGAAGGCCATCCAGGAGAGCTCCCTGCCGCCCTGCGCCCAGATCGCCCCGAACACGGCGGAGAGCGTCGGCGCCTGCCCCTGCTCGCGCATCCGGCTGACCTCGTAGAGCCCCACCGCCACGAAGGGCCCGATCAGCACGAAGCCGGAGGCCAGCGGATAGACGAGATAGACGAGGTCCCACAGGAAGGCGCAGGCCAGGATCGCCACCCCGCCGAGGGCATAGACGCCGCCGAAGAACAGCCCGAAGGCCGGATGGGCCTGAAAGTCCCGCAGCCCCGCCGCAAAGGCATCCACGAGATCGGCGCGCCTGATCCTGCGGATCGCCGGCTCCCGGCGCAGGGCCGGTGCGGTGGGGTGTGCTTCCTCGCTCATGCGACCGCTCCTTCCCGATCCGACCTTCGGCGCCTCGGGATCCTATGTCCTTCAAGCGGCAGCGGTCGACTCAGGAAGAGCCCTTAAGCCCCTGGCCTTCAGCCCCAGCGCTTGGCCATCCAGATCCGGTCGTGGCCGGGCGGGCGGTCCTTCAGGCGGCCGATCTCGGCATAGCCCTGCTTCCGGTAGAATTCCTCCGCCTGGAAGGTCGACGTGGTCAGCTGCGCGCCGATGGCGCCGTGGGTCCGGGCGGCCTCCTCCGCCATGTCGAGCAGGCGGGAGCCGTAACCCTGCCCGCGCAGGGCCTCGTCGATCCAGAAATGGTCCACCTGGAGCCAGCACAGGGCGATGGCGCCCCGGATGCCGCCGCGCACCCGGTTCTCGTCGTCCCGCAGGAGCAGGGTCAGGGGGATCAACGGCAAGGGGCCGGTCTTCTCGATCACGTGAGCGCGCAAGCCGGCCGTCACGTCCTCTGCGCCGGGCGGGTTAGCCTCCTCGAGAACCTCGATCTGCATGCTGTATCTTACAAACTCAATAACCTTCCTAAAGAAGAGGATTGAGTCGGAATAGCAGGGAAGAAATCCCCTATCTGCTTGCAAGACGGTCCAGGCCAAACAGAACTCGCCTGACGACAGCATGGAAACTCTCAACTCGTGGAGAAAGACTATCACGACCAGCAATTTTATGATATATTATTATAGATATTTGTAGGGACTAGCGGCGTGGCCGAGCATCTAACACTGCCCTCGCGCAACATCGGACGCTTCAAGCGGGCAGCATTCCCGATTGCACTACTTTCGTTTTTCTGGATTCGACAATTTGAGAAGCATGTCTATGAGCCTCCTCCCCTGATTGGCTTGTTCATCGCCATAGTACTCTTGTTTTTGCTGGTGTGGGGGTCCCTAAAAGGCGGCCTAGCCGGCTCCAGAGAAGGCCTTGATGATATGGATGAGAACCGGGTGTTCAAGCACACAGGGATAGCAGCCATTGCCTATATTCTTTCGCTCGGGCTGCTCGGCTATCATACAAGTCTTTCCGTTTCCGAAGCTGGAAAGTTGGGTATTCTCTTCGTGCTCACGCCTGCTTTCATCGAATTCATCAGAGTCAGATTACGTCAGGAAACCCCGCTCAATCCGAAGGATTCCAGCGGAGGCCCTTCTGCTCTAATCCAAGACAGAGCAGGTGATTGAGTGCCCGGGCGCAATCGGTTGAAGCGGATCTGGTGGGCGGTCTATGCCGCTCTCTATCTCTCTGCTGGGCTCACGATCCTTCCGGCGATGCTGCCTGAGCCGACAGGGGCGCGGCTGATGACTGCTTATTCGGGCCTTTGGTCGACCTTTTGGGCAGCGGTGCTGCTTGCCTCAGCGATCGGCTTGGCTTGTCTGACGATTATAGAACGTCACCACAGTTCTAAGCGCTAAGCGTCGAACGATTAAAGGTCATCTTTTCCAAGCGACTTTCTGCCCCCCAGCACCCCCGAAATCCTTGCGGAACAAAGGGTGAAACCCCATATTCTTCCTATGGTTACCACCTTTGCGACATCCCTGTTGAAGCCGGCCCGGAACGCTCCCGTCGAGGAGCGGATCGAGGGCGCCTGGCACGTCTATCCGCTGGAGGGCGCGCTGGAGCTCGACTATGTGGACCAGGCCGGCAATGCCACCCGGCGCTGGGTGCTGGCGCGCGAGCTGAAGGTGGGTCCGGGCAAGATGCTTCTGGGCGGCATCGACATCCTCACCGAGGACGGCTACCGCGGCTTCCGGGTCGACCGGATCCAGCGCCTGGAGGATGCGGAGACGGGGCTCGTGGTCGAGCACAACATCCTCGACTGGCTCATGAAGCTCGCCGAGCGGCAGGCCAAGGCGCGCAAGCGGCACCTCGCCCGCGTGCAGGCCGGGGCATAGCGGATCCGGCGAGACATTCTCATCCGGGAAGCCCGGCCTGTCAGGCGCGGGCACCTCTCCTCCCCCCTTGGGGAGGTGGGGGTGTGAGCGATAGCCTGTGAATGTTTGGCGCCGTTTCACCTCTCCCTGAGGGAGAGGTCGGACCGTCAGGTCCGGGTGAGGGGTTACAGCCCTCTCCGGCACCCGCTCTCCCCCTCACCCTCGCGTTCGCTCGACCTCTCCCCGCCGCAGGTCGGGTGTTCCCGACCTGCGCCCCAGAAACGGATCTCGGGAACACCCGAGATCCGGGGAGAGGTGAACCTGCGCCACGCTTGTCCAGGTCAGCGCCGACACCCCCACCCTGGCCCTCCCCGCAAGGGGGAGGGAAGATATCGTGAGCGCTCGCGCGGGTTTACCCTCTTCTGCGACAGAAGAGCCGGGCCGGCTCCCTCGCCTTCTCTCTCCCTTGTGCCGACCGGCCCTTTCTGCAACATAGTCCCATAACAATGTTGCGTCGGGGGTTGGGGTGGCCCAGGGGTCCTTGTTCCGGCCACAGGCCGTTGCGGCAGCCGCGGGCGAGCACTCGTCCGTGTCGCTGGCCGTTGCGCCGCTCTCCTGGCAGCTTCTCGGCGGCTTCATCCTGACCTGCATGGGGGCGATCGCCCTGTTTCTCGGCACGGCCGAATATGCCCGCAAGGAAACTGCGGGCGGCGCCCTCGTCGCGGCGGGCGGCGCGGTGCGGGTCGCGGCGCTGCGCGGCGGCGTGGTCACGGAGCTCAAGGTCCGGGAAGGCGACAGGGTGGCGGCGGGCCAGCCCCTCTTCACGGTGGCCTCCCGGCAGGGCCTGGAGGCCGGCGGCACCCTCGATGCGGCGGTTCTCGCCTCCCTCGACACCCAGATCCGGGTGCTGAAGGAGCAGATCGAGGCGGACCCCGCCCGGACCGCGAACGAGATCCGGCGGCTCGACGCGGCCATCGCCTCCGTCCGGGCGGAGCGGGACGCGCTCGCCGCCCAGCGCAGGCTGATGGCCGAGCGCGTGCAGGTGACGGAGGAGCGGCGGGCCACCGTCGCCCGCCTCGCCGAGCAGGGCCACAGCACCCGCGCCGCCCTGCAGGAGCAGGACGAGGCGCTGCTGGCCCGCCGCCAGTCCGTGGCCGAGATCGACCGGGACATGGCCGCCGCCGAGAAGGAGCTCGGCCAAACCCTGCTCCAGCGCGAGCAGTTGCCGGTCCAGCAGGCGGAGCGCCTGGCGCAGCTGCGCCTCAGCCTCGCCGACCGGGAGCGCCAGCGCGCCGAGGCGGAAAGCCAGCGGGCGCAGGTGATCGCAGCCCCCATCGCCGGCCGCGTCACCGCGCTGCAGGCCTCCCCCGGCCAGATCGTCGATCCCAACAAGCCGCTGCTGACCCTGCTCCCCGACGGGGCGAGCCTGCTCGCGGAACTCTTCGTGCCGAGCCGGGCCATCGGCTTCGTCGAGCCCGGCCAGCGGGTGCGGCTCATGGTCGATGCCTTCCCGTACCAGCGCTTCGGCACGATCAGTGGCTCGGTCGAGACGGTCTCGCAGGCGGTGCTTTCGCCCCATGAGATCATCGGCAGGACCACCCTGACGGAGCCCGCCTACCGCGTCACCGTGCGCCTCGACCGGCAGGCCGTCGATGCCTTCGGGCGCGAGGTGCCGCTGCAGCCCGACATGACCCTCAAGGCCGACATCGTGCTGGAGGGCCGCTCTCTCGTCGCCTGGCTCTTCGAGCCGCTCATCAGCGTGAGGGGGCGGATGTGAAGCTCTCCGCCACGCTCGATTATTTCGGCTCCCCTCGCCTGCCGGCGATCATCCAGTCCGAGGCCGCCGAATGCGGTCTCGCATGTCTCGCGATGATCGCCACCTATCACGGGCGCGAGGTCGACCTCATGGCGCTGCGCCGCCTGTTCTCGATCTCGCTCAAGGGCGTCACCCTCAAGGACGTGCTGGTGATGGGCCAGCGGCTGGGCATGACGGGCCGGGGCCTGAGGCTCGAGCCCGCGCAGCTCGGCAAGATCAAGCTGCCCTGCATCCTGCACTGGGACATGAACCACTTCGTGGTGCTGAAAGAGGTCGGCGCCCGCAAGGTCGTGATCCACGATCCGGCGCTGGGCGTGCGCACGCTGACCTTCGAGGAGGTCGGGCATCACTTCACCGGCATTGCCCTGGAGCTGACGCCGACGGAATCCTTCGAGCGCAAGAAGGAGACCTCCCGGTTGAGCCTCACCGCCCTCTGGGGCCGGATGCGCGGGGTGAAGCGGGCGCTCGCCCAGGCGCTGGTGCTCTCCGCCGTGCTGCAGCTCGTGGTGCTGGCCGCGCCCTTCTACATGCAGCTCGCCGTGGACGAGGCGGTGATGAAGGGCGACGGAGGCCTGCTCACCGCGCTGGCGCTGGGCTTCGGCCTGCTCATGCTGATCCATGTGGGCGCCGAGTGGCTGCGCTCGCACGTGCTGCTGTTCCTGAGCGGCGCGCTCAACTTCCAGATGGGCGCCAACCTCTTCCACCATCTGGTGCGCCTGCCGTTGAGCTGGTTCGAGAAGCGCCATATCGGCGATCTCGTCTCGCGCTTCCGCTCGGCGGAGCCGATCCAGCGGCTGGTCTCGGAAGGGCTGGTGGCGGCCCTGGTGGACGGGGTGATGGCGACGCTGACGCTCGCGATGATCCTGATCTACAGCCCGGCGCTCTCGGGCATCGTGTTCGCGGCGCTGGCGCTCTACGCCATCTTACGCTTTGCCCTCTACCGTGCTCTGCGCCAGCGGCAGGAGGAGATGATCGAGGCTGCGGCCAAGGAGCAGACCACCTTCATCGAGACGGCCCGCGCCATCCAGAGCATCAAGATCTTCGGGCGGGAGGCCGACCGGGAGGCCGTGTGGCAGAACCGCTATGCCGCCTCGATCAGCCGTGCCATCCGCCAGGGCCGCCTCACCATCGGCTTCAGGACCGCGAACGACCTGATCTACGGCATCGAGAACGTGCTCGTGGTCTGGCTCGGCGCCAAGGCCATCATGGCGAACGACATGACCATCGGCATGCTCTACGCCTTCATGGCCTACAAGGAGCAGTTCCTTTCCAAGGCCACCAACCTGATCGAGACCGGCATCCAGTACCGCATGCTCGACCTGCACCTCGACCGCCTCTCCGACATCGCGCTCGCGGAGCGCGAGCAGGACCGGCACGGGGAGAGCCTCGTGGCGCGGCCGATCCAGGGTGCGGTGGAGCTCAAGGGCGTGAGCTTCCGCTATGCGGACACGGAGCCGGAGGTGCTCTCGGGCGTGAACCTGAAGGTGGAAGCCGGCGAGTTCGTGGCCGTCACCGGCCCGTCCGGCGGCGGCAAGACCACGCTGCTCAAGATCATGCTCGGCCTGTTCAAGCCGCTGGAGGGCGCAGTGCTCATCGACGGCACGCCGATCGCGCATTTCGGCATCCAGGCCTTCCGCTCGCAGATCGGCGTGGTGATGCAGGACGATCAGCTGCTCTCAGGGTCCATCGCCGAGAACATCTGCTTCTTCGATGCGCGGATCGACCTCGACTGGATGCGCGACTGCGCGCGCATCGCCGGGATCGACGACGAGATCATGGCGATGCCCATGAACTACAACACGCTCATCGGCGACATGGGCACCACCCTCTCGGGCGGGCAGCGCCAGCGGGTGCTCCTGGCCCGCGCCCTCTACCGCCGCCCGCGCATGCTGTTCATGGACGAGGGCACGTCGAGCCTCGACCTCGACAAGGAGCGGGAGGTGAACCGGGCGCTGGCGGAATTGAAGATCACCCGCATCGTCATCGCTCACCGCCCCGAGACGATCCGCGCCGCCGACCGGATCGTGGTGCTGCGCGAGGGCCGGGTCTCCCCGCCGCTGGACGGCGAGACGCTCGCCTTCGCGGACGCGGCGCGGCACTCCTCCAGCCTCGGACGGGGCTGACACGAAAAAGGGCGCAGCCCTGAGACTGCGCCCGTCCCCACGCCGGCACGGCCGGCAAGGACTTAGTAGAGGATGATCCGGCGGCCGCCGCCGACCTCGGCGAGTTCCTTCTCGCTGAGCTCGACCGGAGTCTCGTCGGTGTTCATTACGATCATGGTCTTCATGAAGACCTCCCCCTGATGGTTTGGATGCCGTATCGGCATTCCCTGGCAAGGAGCCAGTGTTATATGATAACAATCATTTATGGGGCCAAGTCAACCTGCATGGCTGTATAGGCCCCGGAGCAAGCGGTGGATCGCTGGACGACGGACTCGCGGGCCATTCCAGGATGCGTTATGAACGCCCCATGGACCTGATTGCCTCCACCGACGCCCTGGCCGCCGCCTGCCGCCGCCTCAGCCAGCACCCGTTCGTCACCGTCGACACGGAATTCCTGCGCGAGACCACCTATTATCCCAAGCTCTGCCTGATCCAGATGGCAGGGCCCGATCCGGCCGATGCGGTGCTCGTCGACCCGCTCGCCGAGGGCATGAGCCTGGAGCCGTTCATGGCGCTCATGACAGACCGGAACGTGGTGAAGGTCTTCCACTCGGCCCGGCAGGACCTGGAGATCATCTGGAATCTCGGCGGCATCGTGCCCGAGCCCCTGTTCGACACCCAGGTCGCCGCCATGGTCTGCGGCTACGGCGACTCCGTGTCCTACGAGCAGCTCGTCAACGACCTCGCCAAGGCGAAGATCGACAAGTCCTCCCGCTTCACCGACTGGTCGCGCCGCCCCCTCACCGACGCGCAGCTCACCTATGCGCTCTCCGACGTCACCCACCTGGTGAAGGTCTACGAGGGCCTGGTGGCCCAGCTCGAGAGGAACGGCCGACTCGAATGGCTCGCCGAGGAGATGTCGATCCTCACCTCGCCGGAGACCTACCAGGCCGACCCCGACAATGCCTGGCGCCGGCTGGCCGGGCGCCTGCGCAAGCCGCGCGAGATCGCGGTGCTCATGGAGATCGCCGCCTGGCGCGAGCGCGAGGCGCAAAGCCGCGACGTGCCCCGCGGGCGCATCCTGAAGGACGACGCGATCATCGACATCGCCACCGCCGCCCCGCGCAGCGTGGAGGCGCTCGGCCGCCTGCGCACCATCCCCAACGGCTTCGAGCGCTCCCGCACCGGCGGCGAGATCCTGGAGGCCGTGGAGCGGGCGCTCGCCCGCGATCCCGCCACGATCCCCCTGCCGGAGCGCAGCCGCGGCCGCAACAGCACCGGCTCGGTGGTCGACCTCCTGAAGGTGCTGCTCAAGGCGGTGGCCGAGCAGGAGGGCGTGGCGCCCAAGATCATCGCCACCGTCGAGGAGCTGGAGGCCATCGCCGACAGCGACGATGCGGACGTGCCTTCCCTGCACGGCTGGCGCCGCAGGCTGTTCGGCGAGAAGGCCCTGGCGCTCAAGAACGGCCAACTCGGGCTGGTGCTCGAGCGCGGGCGGGTGAGGCTGAGGGAGATTGACTAAAACGGCTAGCAGCCTCGACTTGGTATGGATGTGTGCTAGCTTATTGTCCTAGGGCTGGCACGGCATGAATCTCGGCGCAAAACTCATTGCAGCACTGTCTCTCCTCCTCGCATTTCCTGCTTTCGGACAGGAGATGACGGAGCAGCAGAAGAGAAGGGTTCACCTGCCCTATGTGCGTGCTGCGACAGATTGCTATGCCCAGGCAATCGGAACGAACACGACGAGCCTTGATCTCGCCCGGGAAGGGCGCTGGTACGATGCCCTGAACACCGTCAGGGATTCCTGCACCGCCGCCGCTGCCACCATGATCGACGTTCACGACCGTCTTTATGGACCCGGCACAGGCGCGACTTTCTTCAGAGGTCCCTACCTCGACGATCTTCCCCGTGCGATTACCGCTAGGCTCAAGGATGCGTTTGCCCGCCGTGCTGCCGAGGTCGAGGAGGCGAACCTCGTCCTGAGAAAACGCATCGAGGAAGCCGAAAGGACGAGAGACCTGTTGCGGGACCGCATGTATGCCTGCACCAGCAATGAGCTGGCCAGCCTCGTTGCCTCCTCCGAAGGAGCCGAGGTGCTGGCAGGCGCAGCGATGACGATCTGCAACAAGGAGGTTCAAGCGGCTCTGGATGCCGCTGTCGAGCTGTCGCGGTTGAAGGGGCCTGCCCCCAGCAATCTTCGCGATGAGCTTCGAGACGTGGTCAAGCGCAACGTTGTCGCCTCGGCTGTCCGGGCAAGAGCGTCGGCGAAGACCGAATCCCGCCAAGCCTCGCCTGCAACGGCAGTGCCGGCCTCGAAAGCTCCGGACTCTGGCCTGCATTCGCCCCAGGCCTGCCTGCGGGCTGCCAGCTCCCTGCGCGAGGGTCAGCTCGTCGATCAGGAGAAGCTCATTACGATGATGCTCGACATCTGCAGGCCCGAGATCGAAAACGAGGCCCGTTCCAAGTTCCTCGACGACCCGAAGAAGCAGCTGAGCGAGCTGAGAGCGCAGGCTTTGGAGGACGCGGTAAAATACGCCAAGGAACTCCTGCACGCTCAGTGATGCCGTTGACCGGCACAACCGCGTCGCTGACGACTCCATCGATGCTGCGGGAGCGGTTGCTTCACATTTGTGAGATGTCTCTAAAGCAGCCCCTTCAGCCGCAGCATTCCTAAAGCTGCAACCGTCGTCCCATCCTTGATGATGCCTTCCGTGATCATCGCCAGCACCTCCCCGATCGGGAAGGCGCGGCTCACCATGTCCTGCTCGGATTGCTCGCGCTGTGCGTGGCCGGATTGCAGCCCCTGGGCGAGGTAGATGTGATAGCCCTGGGTCGAGTAGCCGTAGCACTCGTAGAGATGCCCCACGTGGGTCATCGTGGCCGCGGTCAGCCCCGTTTCCTCGCGCAGCTCGGCCCGCGCGAGATCCAGCGGATCGGTGCCGGGCGCATCTTCCCACGAGCCTTGCGGCAGCTCCCAATAGCGCCCCCGAACCGGATAGCGATACTGCTCCACCAGATGGATCAGGCCGTTGTCGAAGGGCACGATGACGGCGAAATCCGTCTTCTCGACCACGCCGTAGATTCCAGGCGAACCATCCTGCCGCTCGATGGCATCCTCGCGGACGCGCATCCAGCGGTTCTCGTAGACGATGCGGCTCGAGAGGGTCTTGATCTCGGCCATCGCGTCACACGATCTCGATCATCGCGTCCACGTTCAGAAGCTTGGAGAGCGCGCGCAGGCGGCCGATGAGGCGCTCGTTGGCGAGCGGCTCCATGTGGGCGGGCAGCTGCAGCACCACCTGGTTGCCGCGGGCGAGCAGCGGGGCCTGGGGCAGGATGCCCTCCATGGCGACCGAGACGGGATAGGCGATGCGCATGAGGGCGGCGAGGAGCCGCGCGCGCTCCAGGAGGCGCGGGCCCGCAAGGGTCTTGATGCGCGAGCTCACCTTGTCCGGTGACAGGCCCTCGTGCCGGAAGAAGATCGACAGGGCGAGATAGGCGCGGCCGGGATGGTCGAGCCCGGCGAAGGCGCCGTAGGCGATCAGGTTCAGGCTCTGCTCGCCCCGGTAGTCCGGATGGGCGCGCCAGCCGATATCGGCGAGCAGGCAGGCCGCGCGGCGAAGGCGCGTGTCGTACTCCGTCTCCGGCAGGCCGAGGCTCTGGATGAACGCTTCCGTCCACTGGCAGAGCTCCTCTCCGTGCCGGGGCGAGCGCGAGCGCAGGAGATTGAGGTCGCTCGCCGCCACGAGGAGCGGGTCGCGCTCCTGGACCTGAGGGTCGAGCTTGTCGTAGAGCACGCCCTCGCGCACGCCGAAGGCGGAGATCGCGACCTCCTTCGGCTCGCCGAGGCGGATGATCTCCTCGAGCACGATGGCGCCATAGGCCAGCAGCGGGCGCCGGGCCTCGGAGACGCTCTCGATGTCCTTGAGGGTCTTGGCGTCCGCCTCCTCCACCAGATGCAGGAAGTCGAGATCCTCCGGATCGAGGATGTAGCCGTGCATCACGTGGAGCGGATAGTCGCGTGCGGCCTGATGCAGCTTCGCCAGCGCACGCCAGGTGCCGCCCACCGCATAGAAGGTGCGGCCATGGAGGTTTTCCAGGTATTGCGGCGCGCGCTCGAGGGCATCCCGCACGATCCTCTGGGCCTTCTTCAGGGAGCCGCCGCTGACATCCTGCAGGGCAAGGCCGCCCAGCGGCATGGTGATGCCCTGCCCCACCTGGGAGCCCTGCACCTCCACCAGCTCCAGGCTGCCGCCGCCCATGTCGCCGACGATGCCGTCGGGCTCGTGGAAGCCGGCGACGACGCCCAGCGCCGAGGCGCGCGCCTCCTCGGCGCCGGAGAGCAGGCTGATCGGCTGGCCGCAGGCCTTCGCCGCCGCCTCCAGGAAGGCGGGCCCGTTGGAGGCATCGCGCGCCGCCGCGGTGGCGAGCACGAAGACATCCGAGACGTTCATCGTCTGGCAGAGCACGCGGAAGCGCGCGAGCGCGCGCAGGGCGCGGTCGACGGCCTCGTCGTCCAGGCGGCCGGTGGTGGCCACGTGGCGGCCGAGGCCGCACAGGACCTTCTCGTTGTAGATCGGCGTCAGGGCGCGCGAGAGGCCCTCATAGGCCACGAGGCGCACGGAGTTGGAGCCGATGTCGATGATGGCGACGGGGCGGCCGAGCCTGAGACGGCCCGGAGCTTCGATGCTGGGAGCCGGCATGCTAGCGCTGTCCTCTCTTGGCGAGCGCCCTGGGGCTGGAGGTCTTGAGGGATTTGCCACGGCCCGACAGACTTGGATTCGTCATGAAATACTTGTGGGAGTTGAATGGTTCCTCGCCCTTGGCGGGCGCCACCCGTTGGCTCGTGCCGTCGGGCAGGACCGTCCAGCTCTGCTCGTTGTCGAGGAGATTGGCAAGCATGATCTGGTCGAGCACCTGCTGGTGCACGGTGGGATTGACGATCGGCATCAGCGCCTCGACGCGCCGGTCGAGATTGCGCGACATGAGATCCGCCGAGGAGATGTACACATGCGCCTTCGTGTTGGGCAGTCCGTGCCCGTTGCCGAAGGCGTAGATGCGGGTGTGCTCCAGGAAGCGCCCGATGATGGATTTCACCCGGATGTTTTCCGACAGGCCCTTGATGCCGGGCCTGAGACAGCAGATGCCGCGCACGATGAGGTCGATCTGCACGCCGGCAGCGGACGCATCGTAGAGCGCATCGATGATGTCGGCATCGACCAGCGAATTGCACTTGCCCCAGATCGACCCGGACCGTCCTGCCTTCGCGTGCGCCACCTCCTCCTCGATGTGCTGGAGCAGGCGCTTCTTGAGGGTGAGAGGCGAGACCGCCATGCGCTCCAGCTCCGCCGGCTCCGCATAGCCGGTGACGAAGTTGAAGATGCGCGACACGTCCCGGCCGATCACCGGATCGGCGGTGAAATAGGACAGGTCCGTGTAGATGCGCGCGGTGATCGGGTGGTAGTTGCCCGTGCCCACGTGGCAATAGGTGATGAGCTGGCTGCCCTCGCGGCGCACGACCATCGAGAGCTTGGCGTGGGTCTTCAGCTCGATGAAGCCGAACACGACCTGAGCGCCCGCGCGTTCGAGATCCCGGGCCCAGCGGATGTTGGCCTCCTCGTCGAAGCGCGCCTTGAGCTCGACAAGGGCGGTCACGGACTTTCCGGCCTCCGCCGCCTCGGCGAGCGCCGCCACGATGGGCGAGTCCGAGGAGGTGCGGTAGAGCGTCTGCTTGATCGCCACCACGTTCGGATCGCGCGCGGCCTGGCGCAGGAACTGCACCACCGCGTCGAAGGATTCGTAAGGGTGGTGGACGATGATGTCCTTCTCGCGGATCGCCGCGAAGCAATCGCCGCTGTGCTCGCGGATGCGCTCGGGAAAGCGCGGGTTGTAGGGCTTGAACTTCAGGTCCGGGCGCTCCAGCGCCACGAGCTGGGAGAGATCCCGCAGGCCCATCATGCCCTCGACGACGAAGACCTCGTCGTCCGAGACCTCCAGCTCCTCGGCCACGAAGAGGCGCAGGTCCTCGGGCATCGCCGCCTCGACCTCGAGGCGGATCACGCTGCCGCGGCGGCGCTGCTTGAGCGCCGTCTCGAACAGGCGCACCAGATCCTCGGCCTCTTCCTCCACCTCGATGTCGGAATCGCGGATCACCCGGAAGGCGCCCTGCCCCTGCACCTCGTAGCCGGGGAAGAGCCTGCTCGTGTAGAGCACGATCATCTGCTCGAGTGCGATGAAGCGGGTGGCGCCGGTCTCGGCGAAGTCGGGCAGGCGCACATAGCGCTCCGCCCGGGACGGCAGGCGGATGAGGGCGTTCAGCACCTTGCCGTCGCTCTGGCGCACCAGCTTGAGGGCGATGGAGGAGCCGAGGTTCGGGATGAAGGGGAACGGGTGCGCCGGATCGATGGCGAGCGGCGTGAGCACCGGGAAGACATGGTTGAGGAAGTAGTCCTCGAGCCAGGAGGCCTCGGCCTTGGTGAGGCCAGCGCCCTCCACCAGGACGATGCCCTCCTCCAGCAGCATGTCGCGCAGCTCGCGCCAGCGGCGCTGCTGGTCGGAGGCGAGGTGGGAGACCTCCGCGGAGATCCGGCTCAGCTGCTCCTGCGGCGAGAGCCCATCCTGCGACATGGTGGCGACGCCCGAGCGGACCTGGCCGCGCAGGCCGGCCACGCGGACCATGAAGAACTCGTCCAGGTTCTCGGCCGAGATCGACAGGAAGCGGAGCTGCTCCAAGAGCGGATGGTGGCCGTTCGAGGCCTCCTCCAGCACGCGGCGGTTGAACTGCAGCCAGGACAGCTCGCGGTTGATGAAGCGCTGGGGGAAGCGCCGCAGCACGGCGCCGTCGAGCTCGATATCCGGCGGAGCCTTCGGCGGCGGATCCTCGCTGACCGTCTCCAGCTCCTTCAGGGCAATTGTGCTGCGCACCTCGTTCTCCGCCGCTTCGGTCTTCGGAGCTCGTTTTGCTCTGGGCTTCGTGACGGTTTCACGACGGTTCGACAACAGGGCGTTGGTCTCGGGCTTCACTCGTTCTCATCCGTTTCCTGAGCGGCGCCAAGGAGGTCCGCCGCGATGGCCCGCGACACGCGCCGCCCCCGGCTCAGAGCCTCCCGGTCGAGGAGAGCCACGATCTCGGAGGCCTTGGCGAGCGAGCGTTCGATCCGCAGGGCAATATAGTCGACAACGGAGGTGTCGACCACGAGTTGCCTGTCCACGAAAAGCTTGACCAGCACCGCCTTGAGGAGCGCGTCGTCCGGCGCATCGAGCGCCACGCTCGGCGCGAGCCGCAGGCGGGACAGGAGGTCGGCCGTCCTCAGGGACCAGCGGTCGGGCAGGGTCTCGCAGGTAATCAGGAGGGAGGCCCTCTTCTCCCGCGCCAGGTTGAGGAGGTGGAACAGAGCCGCCTCGTCCCGCTCGCCGCGGTCCATGTCCTCGATGGCGAGCGCGCCGTTGGAGACCAGGTGCGGAACCTTGTCCTGGGTGATGGCGGAGGCATCGACGGTCCAGGCATGGGCGTTCGTGGCCCAGATCGAGGCCAGGTGGCTCTTGCCGCTGCCCCTGGGGCCGACGAGGAGGAGGATCGTGTCGGGCCAGGCGGGCCAGCTCTCGATGAGGCCGTAGGCCTGCTCGTTGGAGGGGCTGACCAGAAAGTCCTCGGCCCCGAAGCGCGGATCCAGGGGCAGGTCGAAGGCGAGCTGCTTGGGCGCCTCACGCATCGAGATCGGCCTTCCGCTCGGCCTCGATCCGGGGCTTGAGGATCACCGGATCGGCGCCGCGATAGAGGGGGCTTGCGAGGTACTGGCGCAGGGCGAAGCGGGCGATGACACCCATGGCAGCGGCGAGCGGCACCGCGAGCAGCAGGCCGACGAAGCCGAAGAGCGCCCCGAAGGCCACCAGGGCGAACATGAGCCAGACCGGATGCAGGCCGACCGAATCTCCCACGAGCTTGGGCGAGAGGATGTTGCCCTCCACGAACTGGCCGAAGACGAAGATGCCGAGCGTCGCGGCGATCATGGCCCAGTCCGGCCAGAACTGCACGATGGCGACGCCGACCGACAGGATGAGGCCGGTCAGCGAGCCCACATAGGGGATGAAGCTCAAGAGCCCCGCCGTCATGCCGATCAGCACGCCGAAGTTCAGCCCGATGAGGGCAAGGCCGACCCCATAGAAGGAACCGAGGATGATGCAGACCAGGGCCTGGCCCCGCACGAAGCCGGCGATGGCCCGGTCGATGTCGCGGGCGATGGCGCGGATCGTGTCCCGGTGGCGCAGGGGCATCCAGGAATCCACCGTCCTGACCATGCGGTCCCAGTCGACCAGCATGTAGAAGGCCACGACCGGGGTCACCACCAGCAGGGAGAAGATGCCGATCAGCGCCTGCCCGCCGGACCACAGCCCCTGCAGGAAGGTGGTCATCCAGGCGATGCCCTGGCTGATGAGGTTGCCCACGGAGGGGGGCGCCGCCGGCAGCACCTCCTCGATTCCGAGCCGCCGGATGAGCGGGCCGAGCTGTTCGGCCCCGAGTTCCTGGAGTCGCGTCACGTAGCCGGGCAGCCGCTCCACGAAGGCCCCCACCTGCTGGGCCGCGAAGGGCACGAGGATCACGAGGGCCAGGATGAAGATCAGGACGAACAGGACCAGGATCAGCAGGCTGGCGCCGAGCCGCCCGATGCCGACCTTCTGCAGCCGGTCGGCCAGGGGATCGAGCAGGTAGGCCAGGGCGAAGCCCGCCACGAAGGGCAGCAGGATGCCGCGCAGGACGAACAGCAGCAGCACCGCGAGGACCAGCGCCGCAATCCAGAACCCGATCTGCCGTTGGACCGTCATCGGTACTCCATACCCTGAGAGCATCGTCCGGAAAAGTGGACCCGGTTTTCCGCGCTCGACGATGCTCTCACTCCAGAAGAAAGCATCGGATCGATCCCAAAAGTGCGAATCCACTTTTGGGTCCGATGCTTAGGCTCTCAGCCTCCCATGTGCCGCAGCCAGCCCCCGAGATAGGCACCGGCCGATGCGACGGTCAAGGTCGCCACGAGCAGCATGGCGACCTCCTCGAACCCCGCCAGCTCCGCGCCGAAGGCGTTGGCCGCAAGCGCGAAGGCCGCGAACGCGATCTGCGCGCCCGTATTGAGCTTGCTGACCAGGAGAGGCTTGATCTCGACCGGGCGGCTCATGACCCAGGACAGGAGCACGGCCGCCACGATCATCACGTCCCGGGAGACGACGATGATGGCAAGCCAGCTCGGGATCGCCCCCACGATGGCGAGCGTCACGTAGATCGAGACCAGGAGCGCCTTGTCGGCGATGGGGTCGATATAGGCCCCGAACTCGCTCCGCATGTCGAACCGGCGGGCGATGAACCCGTCCACCGCATCCGAGATGCCCGCCACCACGAACAGGACGAAGGCCGCAGCCCACCGCTGCTGCATGATCATGACGATCACGACTGGCACGAGGATGAGGCGGCCGATGGTGATGATGTTGGGAATGGTCATCGAGGGCGATGATGGACGCTCGGGGGGCGGAGTTCAATCGGGGCGTCGGAGGGGTGGGGATAACGGTGGGAGAACAGGGTCATCCCGGACGGCGTGAGCCGATCCGGGATCGCATGACGAGTGTGGCGCGGGCTTCCCTCCCCCTTGCGGGGAGGGATCGAGGGTGGGGGTCGGGACGATGGAGCGCGGCTCTCGATGACGCCCTCAGCGTCGTCACCGGCCTTGTGCCGGTGATCCCGATGCGGAAAGCGCCGCGCCACACGGCATCGGGATGGCCGCGACAGGCCCGGCCATGACGGAAAGATCTCACCCAGTCTGACCACCCTCACCCCTGCCCCTCCCCGCAAGGGGGAGGGAAATGCGCGTTCTATTCTGCTCACGATCCCGGATCTTCTCTGCGCTTCGTCCGGGATGACGCTGTCGACAGGGCGCAAAATTCCTTGCCTCCCGCCCCCTCCCGCCTTACTGCCCCCTCAACACGGGGTGAGCCATGACGACCGAGAAGCAGACGAACGGCCTGACCTATGCCCAAGCGGGCGTCGACATCGACGCGGGCAATGCCATGGTCGACCAGATCAAGCCCCTGGTGCGCGCCACACGCCGGCCCGGGGCGGATGCGGAGATCGGCGGATTCGGCGGGCTGTTCGACCTCAAGGCCGCGGGCTTCAGGGACCCGATCCTGGTGGCGGCCAACGACGGCGTCGGCACCAAGGTGAAGATCGCCATCGACACCGGCATCCACGACACCATCGGCATCGACCTCGTGGCCATGTGCGTGAACGACATCATCGTGCAGGGCGCCGAGCCCCTGTTCTTCCTCGACTACTTCGCCACCGGAAAGCTCTCGCCCGAAATCGGCGTCCAGATCGTCAGGGGCATCGCCGAGGGCTGCCGGCAGGCCGGCTGCGCGCTGATCGGCGGCGAGACGGCGGAGATGCCCGGCCTCTACGCCAAGGGCGACTACGACCTCGCGGGCTTTGCCGTGGGCGCCGCCGAGCGCGGGACGCTGCTGCCGAAGGACGTGAGCGTGGGCGACGTGCTGATCGGCCTGCCCTCCTCCGGCGTCCATTCGAACGGCTTCTCCCTGGTGCGCCGGATCGTCGAGCGCTCTAGCCTCGCCTGGGATGCGCCCGCTCCCTTCGCATCCGGCAAGACGCTGGCCCAGGCCCTGCTGGAGCCGACCCGGATCTACGTGAAGACCCTGCTGGAGGTCTTGAGAGGCGGCGACGGGGTCAACGCGCTCTGCCACATCACCGGCGGCGGCTTCCCCGACAACATCCCGCGCGTGCTGCCCGACGGCGTCGGCGTGCGCCTCGACCTCGATGCCATCGCCGTCCCGCCCGTCTTCGGCTGGCTGGCCAAGACCGGAGGCGTGGCGGAATCCGAAATGCTGCGCACCTTCAACTGCGGCATCGGCATGATCGTTGTCGCCTCCGCCGATCAGGCGGACGCCGTCGTGGAGCGCCTTCGGCAGGCCGGCGAGAGCCCGGTGCGCATCGGCGAGACCATTGCTCATGCGGGCGGCGAGCGCGTGCAGAATTCGGGATCCCTGAAGCTCCGATGACCCGCCGCCGCGTTGCCATCCTGATCTCGGGCCGCGGCTCGAACATGGCCTCGCTGATCGAGGCCGCTCGCGCTGTGGACTTCCCGGCGGAGATCGCCCTCGTCCTCTCGAACCGCCCCGATGCGGAGGGCCTCGAGCGGGCGAAGGAGGCCGGGATCGCGACCTGCGCGATCGACCACAAGGCCTTTCCCGACCGGGAGAGCTTCGAGCGGGCGCTCGATGCGGCGCTGCGCGAGCACGACATCGCCTTCATCTGCCTGGCCGGCTTCATGCGTGTGCTCACAGAGAGGTTCGTGGAGCGCTGGTCGGGCCGCATGGTCAACATCCACCCGTCCCTCCTGCCCCTCTATCGGGGCACCCAGACCCACCGTAGGGCGCTGGCGGACGGCGTGCTCGTGCATGGCTGCACGGTGCATTTCGTGGTGCCGGAGCTCGATGCCGGCCCCATCATCGCCCAGGCCGCCGTGCCGGTGGTGCCGGGCGACACGGAGGAAAGCCTCGCCGCCCGCGTGATCGTGCAGGAGCACCGGCTCTATCCCCAGGCCCTGCGGATGATCTGCGACGGAACGGCCCGGCTGGAGGACGGGCGCGTGGCGTTCGCACGCGGATGGGACGCAGGCGCAGCGCTGCATTCGCCGAACTGACCCGGAATCGTCATCCCGGACGGCGAAGCCGATCCGGGATCGGGTGCAGGATGTGGCGCTATTTCCCTCCTCCTTGTGGGGAGGGCCAGGGTGGGGGTGTGAGCACTGAACTGGACCAGCGTGGCGCAGGTTCACCTCTCCCCGGATCTCGGGTGTTCCCGAGATCCGTTTCTGGGGCGCAGGTCGGGAACACCCGACCTGCGGCGGGGAGAGGTCGAGCGAACGCGAGGGGGAGAGCGGTATCCGGAGGGCGCTGTCACCCCTCACCCGGACCTGACGGTCCGACCTCTCCCTGAGGGAGAGGTGAAACGGCGCCTCACCTGCATAGGCTATCGCTCACCCCCATCTCCACCTCCTCCCCACAAGGGGAAGGAGAGTTATTGCGCCATCTTCGGCTCACGATCCCGGATCTCCGCTGCGCTTCGTCCGGGATGACGGCATTCCTTAGATCTGCGGCCGCGGCAGCTTGCAGGCGTCGAGCGCCGCGAGCGCCTTCTGGCGGGCGCTGTCGTTGAACACGCCCGTGTCGCGATAGGCCTGCACCTCGTCGGGGCTCAAGGAGCGCATGGTGCGGCCGGCATAGCACTCGCAGGCACGGCTGAGAGATGCTTCGCTGGCCTCGCTCTGAAGCCGGGCCTGAATGACCGTGCAGGCCTGGCTCACCCGGGCGCGCAGCTGGCCGATGCTCTCGGTCTTCAGCGCCGGATCGGGCTGGTACTGGGTCGGCATGTTGGAGGCGGCCGCCCAGGCGGCGGTCGCGCTCAAGGACAGGGCCGCCGCCACGAGCAGCGTACGAACGATCGAAGTCATGGATGCTCCCTCAGGGATAAAAATCGTGCCGAGCCTTAGAATAGGCTTGGCCGTTCGGGATCAAGGGTGAGCTGGCAACAGGCTTAAGAAGGTCTGACCAAGCCGTTTCCTAAATCCCCTCTCAGTCCTCATCCTGAGGAGGCGCGAAAGCGCCGTCTCGAAGGAGGATCCAGTGCTCTCTGGAAGCTCCTTCGAGACGCAGCCTCACGGCTGCTCCTCAGGATGAGGACAGAGTTGTCTTGATCCAAAATTCAACCGACGAGCGCCTCGGGCCGATGGTGCTTGCGGGCGACCGGCGGTTCCAGGGACGGGTCGAGATCGGCCTTTTCCAAGGCCACCCGGTTGTCGTGGAAGGCGGCCCCGCCGTAGGGCGCCACCTGATCCCCGCCGGTGAGCGTGTTGATGCCGCGGCCGAAGGGATGGGCGGCATTGGGCCAGATGCCCTCGGCGATGAGCACCCCGCGCCTCACCCCGTCGAAGAGCCTGGCGCGCAGATAGACCTCGCCGCGATGGTTCTTCAGCTTCACCCAGTCGCCGTCGACGATGCCCTGCGGCTGCGCATCGAGCGGGTGGATCATCACCTCGGGCCGTCGCTCCTTCTCCAGCGAGGTCGGCGTCTCGGTGAAGCTGGAATTGAGGAAGTTGCGGGCCGGGCTGGTGGCGAGGCGGAACGGATGCTCCTCCGTCGCCGCCTCGATCACACCCCAATGATCGGGCAGAGCCGGCATGCTCGCCCAGGGTCCCATGGGGCCGTTGTTGTACGACGGTACCCGGGTCCAGTCGGGCTTGAAGCGGAACTTGCCGTCCGGATAGGCGAAGCCCTTGAGGAAATGCGCCTCCTCGAAAGGCGGCTGCGCATCGAAATGGACATGCGCCTCCAGGTTCTCGAGGCTGCCCCAGCCGGAATTGCGCAGCGTCCAGTCGATGATCTCGCGCGGCTCCATGGCGAAGCCGGGATGCTCGGCGCCCAGGCGCTGCGCGAGGCCGCGGAAGACCTCGTGGTTCGAGCGGCACTCGCCGGGCGGGTCGATCAGCTTCGGCCCGACCTGGAAATGCTGGTGCCCGCCGCCGGAATAGAGATCGTCGTGCTCCATGAACATGGTCGCGGGCAGCACGATATCGGCCATCAGCGCCGTCTCGGTCATGAACTGCTCGTGGACGCAGACGAACAGGTCCTCGCGGGCGAAGCCCCGCTTCACGAGCTCCTGCTCCGGCGCCACCGAGACCGGGTTGGTGTTCTGGATCAGCATGGCCTTGACCGGCGGCCCGTTGCAGAGCGCCTCCGCGTCGCCGGTGAGCACGCGGCCGATCTGCGACTGGTCGAGCACGCGGATGCTCTTGTCGATGGCGTCGTGGCCCTCGATCAGCGCCTTGTTCCAATGGAAGATGCCGCTGTTCGAGTGGAAGGCGCCGCCGCCCTCGTATTGCCAGGCGCCCGTCACCGCCGGGATGGACAGGGCCGCATGCATGTTGACCGCGCCGTTGCGCTGGCGCCCGAAGCCGTAGCCGAGTCGGAAGAAGGTGCGCTTGGTGGTGCCCACGAGCCTCGCGAAGGCCTCGATCTCCTCCACCGGCAGCCCGGTGATCCCTGAGGCCCAGGCCGGGTCGCGGGTCCTGAGATGCTGTTCCAGCTCGCGGGGGTGGTCGGTGTAGCGCTCGAGATAATCCCAGTCGGCATAGCCGTCGCGGAACAGCACGTGCATGACCGCGCAGGCGAGCGCGCCGTCGGTGCCCGGCTTCACGAGCAGGGCCATGTCGGCCTGCTTCATGGTGGCGTTGTTGTAGATGTCGACGGCGACGATCTTGGCCCCGCGCTCCTTCCGGGCCCTCATCGCATGGGTCATCACGTTGACCTGGGTGTGAACCGGATTCGTGCCCCAGATCACGATGCAGTCGGACACCGCCATCTCGCGCGGATCGGCGCCCCGCAGATGGCCCGTGCCGGCCACGTAGCCCGTCCAGGCCATGGCGGTGCAGATGGTGGAATACTGGCCGGAATATTTCTTCACGTGCCGCAGGCGGTTGATGCCGTCGCGCATCACGTAGCCCATGGTGCCGGCATAGTAATAGGGCCAGACGGATTCCGTGCCGAACTCCCGCTCCGCCTCCAGGAATTTTTGGGCCACGATGTCCAGCGCCTCGTCCCATGAGATGCGCTCGAACCGGCCCGAGCCCTTCGGGCCGGTGCGGCGCAGGGGATAGAGCAGCCGATCCGGGTTGTGGATGCGCTCCGCATAGCGGGCCACCTTCGCGCAGATCACGCCCGCCGTGTAGGTGTTGGACTTTGCTCCGTGCACCCGGCCGATGGTGCGCCCGTCGATCACCTCCACTTCGAGGGAGCAGACCGAGGGGCAGTCATGCGGGCAGACGGAGGCGCGGCGTTCGATGCGGGGAGCTTGGTTCATGGCGGGCGCATGATGAGGGAAAGGGCGGAAAATGAAAAGGCCGCCAATTCTTCCCTCCCTCTTGCGGGGAGGGATTGAGGGTGGGGTCGGGACGGTGGAGCGCGGCTCTCGATGACGCCCTCAGCGTCGTCACCGGCCTTGTGCCGGTGATCCCGATTGTTTGAAGCGCCTCACCTGTCCGTATCGGGATGGCCGGGACAGGCCCGGCCATGACGGAAAGGTCTCACCCGGTCGCACTACCCCCACCCCTGCCCCTCCCCGCAAGGGGGAGGGGAAAGAACGGGTAACGGCCTCACAATAGAAAAGGCCGCCAGAAGGCGGCCTGATCGGTAAGGGAAAGTTGTTCCCAGGAACTTACCCGACGATCTCGTTGCCCGAGAAGAACTGGGCGATCTCGATCTTGGCGTTCTCGAGGCTGTCGGAGCCGTGGACCGAGTTCTCGCCGATCGACTTGGCGTAGAGCTTGCGGATCGTGCCCTCGGCGGCGCTCTCCGGGTTGGTGGCGCCCATGATCTCGCGGTAGCGGGCGACGGCGTTCTCGCCCTCCAGAACCTGCACGACGACCGGAGCGGAGATCATGAAGTCCACGAGCTCGCCGAAGAAGGGGCGCTCCTTGTGGACCGCATAGAAGGTCTCGGCCTCGCGGCGGCTCATGAGGATGCGCTTCTGGGCGACGATGCGCAGGCCGGCCTGCTCGATGACGGCGTTGATGGCGCCCGTCAGGTTGCGCTGGGTCGCGTCGGGCTTGATGATGGAGAAGGTGCGCTCGATGGCCATGACAACTCGCTTCTGATGAAGAGGGAATGGGAAGTGCGGCGCTTATAGCGGCGAGCCCCCCGGGCCTCAAGCGCCTTTTGCCCTGCCCGCTTGGAAAGCTTGGCCGCCTCCCCTAATCTCCTCCCCATCGGTCCGGCGAAGACCGGCCCAGAGGGAGTTCCTTGAATGAAACACGCCATTCCTGCCGCCTTCGGTCTCGTCCTGCTTGCGCTGCCCGTGCAGGCCCAGCCCGCCGACCCGAGCGGCACCTATCTCAGCGAGAGCGGCGACACCCGGGTGCGCATCGCCAAGTGCGGGGCGGCCTATTGCGGCACCATCATCTCCGTGCAGGGCGAGGCCAAGGACGTGAACAATCCGGATCCGAAGCTGAAGGGCCGCAACCTGGTGGGGGTCCAGATGATCTCCAACATCCAGCCCTCCGGCGACGGCTTCACCGGCCAGCTCTACAATTACAAGGACGGGAAGACCTATACCGGCAAGATGAGCTTTGCCGGCGGCAAGGCCATGCAGCTCTCCGGCTGCGTCCTCGGCGGCCTGATCTGCCGGTCGCAGACCTGGGCGAAGGTGAATTGATGATTTGAGACGGCAGCGTCATCCCGGGGCTGCGGAGCAGAATCCGGGATCGTCCGAAGAGAGTGGCGCTGGAAACCCTCCTCCCCCTTGAGGGGAGGGAAACATGCGCTCGATCCCGAACGCGATCCCGGATCTCCGCCGACGCTTCGTCCGGGATGACGCTCGATCGGGCTGCTACCGCGCCCTCTGCCCGAACAGCACGGCCTGGACCTTCGGGTCCGTCAGGTCGGTCTTGTCCCGGTCCCCGGAGCTCACGGCGATGCCGCGCTGGACCGCCGGGCGGGCCAGAACCGACTCCAGCCAGCGCTTGACGTTCGGGAAGTCGTCGATGTTCTGGCCCTGGCGCTCCCAGAGCTTCGCCCAGGGGGCGATGGCCATGTCGGCGATGGAATACTCGCCCGCCACGAAGTCCCGGTCCGCGAGGCGCTTGTCGAGAACGCCGTAGAGCCGGTTGGTCTCGTTGGTGTAGCGCTCGATGGCGTAGGGCACCTTTTCCGGCGCATAGATGCGGAAATGGTGGGTCTGGCCCAGCATGGGGCCGAAGCCGCCCATCTGCCAGAACAGCCACTGATCGACCTCGACGCGCTTCCTCTCGTCCTGCGGATAGAACCGCCCGGTCTTGCGGCCGAGATATTGCAGGATCGCGCCGGACTCGAACACGGAGATCGGCTGGCCGTCCGGTCCGTCATGGTCCACGATGGCCGGCATCTTGTTGTTGGGCGAGATGGCGAGAAACTCCGGCTTGAACTGGTCGCCCTTGCCGATGTTCACCGGATGGATCGCGTAAGGCAGCCCGCACTCCTCGAGCATGATGGTGATCTTCCATCCGTTCGGGGTCGGCCAGTAATAGAGATCGATCGGGTGCTGCGCGGAATCCGCCATGGAAAGCCTCTCCTTCGGTGACGACAGGGGTCCGTGAGACAGGACGTGGGGACAATAGATCGCGCCTGTCACCCTCGCCTGCAACGAAAATCGGCAGGAACGACCCACGGTAACTCCCAGAGGGCTTGCATACGGCGCCGCTTCGATTCACATACTTTATAACGTTAGAAAATCACGCTGGGGGTGATTCGATGGCCAACCGATATGCAAGCTCCGCCCTTGCCGCCGTGATGACGCTGGCGCTGGCCGGCGTCGCGCAGGCGGCCGAGACCAAGGCGAAGAAGGAGCCGAGCGCGGCCCAGGCGGCCGCCCGCGAGCGCATGAGCAGGTGCAGCCTCGAATGGAAGGAAGCCAAGGCCGGCGGCAAGGTGGCCAAGGACATGAAATGGCCCGCCTTCTGGAGTAGCTGCAACAAGCGCCTGAAGGAAGGCGCGAAGGCTTGAGCGATCCGCTCGGACCGGAGGTTTCCATGAGCTGGTTGTCCCGCATCATCGGCCGAGAGTCCGCGCCTGCCGGCCGGCCCCTGCCGCCCCAGCAGGCTCTCTTCATCCGCCTTGACGGCCAGTCGCTTCCCCCGGCCGTCTACGAGGAATACGGCCTATCGGGCTTCGAGACTCAACTGGAGATCGCCCTCGGCGACTTCGGCTCCCTCGATGGGCATGCCCGCGGGCCGACCGATACGATCATCTATCTCTACGGCCGGGACGCGGAGGCGATGTACCGCGCCGTCGAGCGGGTTCTCAAAACCCATCCCCTCGCCCAGGGCGCCAGCGTGACGATCCGCAAAGGCCCCCCCGGCACCGCCCGCCACGAGATCCGCACGCTCAATTGACGGGGCCTTACAGCTTCTTCTTGAAGCCCTCGTGGCTGCGGGAGAAGCCCAGGCGCTCGTAGAAGCGGTGGGCGTCCTTTCGGACCTTGTTGGAGGTGAGTTCCATCGCCCGCGCGCCCTGAGCGCGGGCATGCTCCTCCGCGAAGGCCATCATTCTGGCGCCGATGCCGGCGGAACGGCGCGCAGCCTTGACCTTCACGCTCTCCACCTTCACCCGCAGAGCGCCGCGCCCGGTGAGATTGGGGATGAAGGTAAGCTGGAACGTGCCGACGATCTCGCTGCCATCCACCGCCACGAACAGCCGGTTCTCGGGACTGCGCCGGATGGCGGCGAAGGCGGCCTCGTAGGCGGGCTTCGTCTCGGGCAGCCAAGCATCGCCATGCTGGCCCATCTCGTCCTCCTCGTGCAGGCGGATGATCGCTTCGAGATCGTCCGCCTGCGCCTCGCGGATCGTAAGGACGCTCATGCGGCGGCGCGGGATTGCGGCGGCAGCAGGTCCGTGGGGCGCCTGAACCCGGGCAGCGCCTCGAGCCGTTTCACCCAGGCGGTGACGTCGGCGTAAGGCGCGAGATCGACGGCAGCATCCGCCGCATAGACCAGCACGCCGTAGATATCGATGTCCGCGATGGTCGCGTTCTCGCCGACGATCCAGTTGCTGCCCGACAGGTGCCGGTCGAGGGTCTTGAGCGCCAGGGCCGCATTGGTCGCGCAGAGCTCGAGGGTTTCCTCCCCGCCCTTGAAGAACCCGGCCCGGATGCCGCGGGATCGGTAGATGGACGGCGCCAGGCGGTCGAAGTCCCAATAGAGCCACTCCCGGGCCTGGAGACGCTCGTCCAGGGTCGCGCCGCCGAACTTGCCCAGCGTGTCGGCCAGATATTCCAGGATCGCCGCGGACTGGCACAGGTGGCGGCCGTTGTTGCGATCGACCAGGAGCGGAACCTGTCCGTAGCGCTGCCTGGCAAGGTAGGCCGGCTGCTTGTGCTCGCCGGCCATGAGGTTCACGTGCACGTAGTCGAAGGGCTCGCCCGCCAAGGCCAGCATGAGGCCGACCTTATAGGTCGGTCCGGACAGGAAGACGCCATTGAGTTCGAACCGTGCCGGCATGTCGGAAGCCCCTGAAGCGATGCTGATGCCCGCAACCCTAGACGGCTCTTTTCGAACAGGAAAGAACCTCCCGGCAAAGAGCCGTGATCTAGCGCAGAGCACAGGCAGATTATATGACAGATCATTGCATGAGACGGCCGCACCGGTCGATCGGGGGAATCCCAGTGCGCGCCAAGGACTTCGCCTTCTTCCTGTCCCTCTTCTTCGCCCGTTTGGCGGACCAGATGCTGCTGTTCCTGGTCCCCCTCGTGGTGTTCCAGATCACCCAGAGCGCTTCCCTCTCGGGGCTGGCCTTCTTCATCGAGACCCTGCCCCGCTACCTGCTGTTCTCGGTCTGCGGGATCCTGTGCGACCGCCGGTCGCCGATGTCCCTGCTGGTCATCAGCCAGAGGTTCCGCCTGCTCACCTGCGCCGTGGGCGTTGCCGGCCATGAGCTCCTTGGTGGCATCGGCTGGCTGGTCGCTCTCTCAGCGGTCTGCGGCATCCTCTCGACGCAAGGGTTCTTGGCCCGCGAGGTGATGCTGCCGCAGATCTTCAGGCAGCAGCGGTTCGAGAAGGTCCTGTCCTACTCGCAGCTCGGCGACCAGCTCGGGATGGTCATCGGGCCGTTGCTGGCGGCCGCCCTCCTCGGCCTGTGTCCATGGCAGGTCGTGGTCGGCATCACGGCGTTCCTGTTCCTGCTGGCGGATCTGGGCCTCACCCTGTGGCATCGCTCGAGCCGGATCGAGCTCGCCCCGCCGGAGGCGGCCCATGACAGCTGGGTCGATCCTTTCCGCATCGCCTTGAAGCACATCTGGCATCTGCCCGGACTGAGACGAGCCGCTGCGCTGTCGGCCGGGCTGAACTTCGTCTTCGGCGCGACGCTGGCCACTTCCGCCGCGATGGTGACGGGCATTCATGGGCAGTCCGAGCAGAGCTACGCGCTTCTGCAGACCGCCAGCGCCGTCGCGAGCATCGCGATCCTGACAGTCCTGGCGCACGTCATCATCCCCTTGAGGGCAATGGGAGCGATTGGCTACACGGCGATCTTCATCGGCGGCCTGCTGACGGCCATCAGCCCCAATTACGGGATCTATGCCGCAGGCTACGTTCTCGTCCTCGGCTTCGACAGGATGTTCACCATCTATCTCAGGAGTCTGCGCCAGAAGATCATTCCCCAGAAGGATTTCGGCAAGACCACCGGTGCAATGATCACCGTCAACAATCTGTCGCAGCCTCTGGCCGGGCTGCTGGTGGGCCTGTTCTCGGGCCCGGAAGGGCCGGCCCTGGTGATCGGCGGGATCTCGCTGGTGATGGGTTTCATCGGCGTGATCGTCGCCATCGGCGCGGCACCTGTTCTCAAGCAGGCAAACAGATAGGAGATCTCATGCCGGGCATGGAACGCGAACGAAAGCTCCTGCAGCAGGCCGTCGCCGTCTTGGCCGTCATTCCCGTCGGGACGGGGCTCTACGGCGTGCTGTTCGGTCAGGCGCTCACGGGCGATGCGGTGAGCGTCTCGGCGGAGAGCCATTTCCGCTATCTCTCGGGCCTGCTGCTCGGCATCGGCCTCGGCTTCTGGAGCACCCTGCCCTCCATCGAGATCCGCACCGGCCGCTTTCGGCTGCTGACATTGCTCGTGGTGATCGGGGGCCTGAGCCGCCTGATCGGCCTGGCGCTCACGGGTGTCCCTTCCCTTTTCATGCTGGGAGGGCTGATCGTGGAGCTCGCCGTCGCGCCCATCCTCTGCCTCTGGCAGACCCGGGTCGCCAACCGGTATGCGGAGGAATACGGGGTGGCGGAGGCGTAAGCCCTTCCCACCGGCGGCCGCCTCCCGGCTGGCTGCCCTGACATTGCCAGATTGCAGGTGCACCCTGTCCTGCTGGGACATGCGGCCGGAGGCGCTGTTGCGCGACGTGCCGGCGAGCGTTTCGCATGACCATGACGCCTTGGGCCGGCTTGCCCCGACGGAGGCTGCCCTATGAACGAGCACGAAAAACTTCTCACAATCCTCCGGCAATCTGCCGATGCCGATATCGTCGGTGCCTTCGAGCGCATGATCCAGGCTGCGCCGGACCATGAGTTGAGCCGCATCAATGCGCCTGCCTTCGCGGCCAAGCACGGCTTCGACGAGGAGCGCGTGATCTCCGCCTTCCTCCACGCCTCAAGGCTCGGGCTGTTCGAGATGTCATGGAACGTTCTCTGCCCGGGATGCGGTGGCGTGCTCGATACCGGCATGAGCCTGAAATCGGTCAACCGGGAGGAGTACACCTGCGCTCTCTGCGCCGCAGGCTACGAGCCGACCCTCGACGAGATGGTGGAGGTGACGTTCACGGTGAGCCCACGGATCCGCAAGATCGCCGCTCACGACCCGGACAGCCTTCCGATGCACGAATACATGCGCCAGATCTTCTGGGGCTCCGGCCTCGACCTACCCGGAGGTTTCGAGCGCATGATGGACGAGATCATTCTCGACGCTGTCGAGCTCCCGCCTGGCGAACGGGCGATCATGTCCCTGCAGCTCCCGGAGGAGTTCGTGATCGTTTTCGAGCCTGTCACCCACGCGGCTCAGTTCATCGACGTGCAGGGCGAGTCGACCCGCGAGCGTCAGAGCCTGTCGCTCGTGATCAATGAAACACATCCGCAGAACCAGACTCTCGTCATGCGTCCAGGCCCTCTGCGCATCTCCATCGAGAACCGAACGAACAGGCGCGCCCTGCCCTCGGTCTGGGTAGCCAGCGACGCCCTGCACCACATGCTGAAGCGGCGCCGTTCCTTTCTGACGGCGAAGCGCCTGCTCACCAACCAGACGTTCCGGGACCTTTACAGAACCGAAACCCTCGACGTCGATCAGCGCCTCAAGATCATGAGCCTCACCTTCCTCTTCACCGATCTGAAAGGCTCGACCCAGCTCTACGAGCGCGTGGGCGATCTTGTGGCTTATGACCTCGTTCGGTCTCACTTCCGTGTTCTGAACGAGATCGTCGCCTCCGAGTCCGGCGCAGTGGTGAAGACCATCGGCGATGCGGTGATGGCCACCTTCCCGACCCCAGACCATGCAATCTCGGCTGCGCTGCGGATGCGCGAGGCGATGCGCCGCCTCAACGAGGAGCGTGGAAGCGAGGACCTGCTGCTCAAGATCGGCATCCATGAAGGGCCGTGCCTCGCCGTGACGCTGAACGACCGGCAGGACTATTTCGGCCAGACGGTAAACATCGCCTCCCGCGTACAGGGGCTCGCCATGTCGCGCTCGATCTTCGCGACGGGTTCCGTGGTCGAGAATGCAGGAGCCTCGCGCATCATCGAGAAGCAGGGCCTTCAACCGACGCTACAGAGGACAGCTCTGCGCGGGCTCAAGGAAGAGCTTTCGGTTTATGAGATTCCGTGATGCCCATCTTGATTGTCATGTTAGGGCTTTCAGCGGAGCCCGGCCTCCATAACCACTGAAAGTGCAAAATGAGGGGCGAGGATGTTCGCATCCCTTGGGACGTCGTGCCCATGAATTGCGACGCCTTTGGCGCGGCCTTCCGCGTCGCCCTCCGCCTGAGCAATCCCGAAATGGCAGTGCAACGTGTATCTGCGGCTCTCGAAATCAAAGCCGCTTCTCGAATCCGTACTCCGCCGACCGGGATATGTCTTCGAGCTGCCTCCGGCCTTCCTGCACATATCCCAACCGCCTGTAGAGCCGGTGGGCCGTGACGAAGCGCGTGTCCGACCACAGGATCATGCGCGTGGCGCCCTTGGCCAGCGCGTGGCTCTCCGCCTGCCGCACAAGGAGCGAACCCAGACCCCGTCCGCGTTGATCAGGGCGAACGTAGAGCCGGTGCAGTTCGGCCGTGCCATCCTCCGGAAAATCCACGGCCACGCAGGCGCAGACGCGTCCGCGCTCGTCCTCGACCGCCCAGAACGCCCCATCAGTCTCAGCATAGGAGGTGCTGGGCGCATGGAGATCCGGCAGCTCGCCATGCGGATCGACGAAGCAGCCGGGATACTCGGCATAGCAGATCGCGATCAGCCCGAAGAGATCCTGCGCGTCCTCGTCGCGAACGGGGCGCACCGAAGGATGTCTCGGCTCGTCGGGCAACGCAGCCTGGTGTTGGATCATTTCATCACCCGATCGTCGTCGACAGAGCGGTCGCAGCGGATCGGCGCCGACCGGTGAGGATTCGGCGGACTCTGTCGGTGTGGCGCTCCGTCGCTTGAGCGAAGAGATGCGCCGCGACGAGCGCAACGGCCACGAGGGCTGCAAAGGCGGCATAAGCGACGAAGCCGGGCTGGACCAGCGCCGCCGGCCAGCCGAACCGCTCGAGGAGGGCTCCGGCAAAGACCGTCACCGGCACATGGATGAGATAGAGCGAGTACGAAAAATCGGCTCCGATACGCACGGGCCGCTGGAGCGGACACCAGGTCAGGAGGCGCGCATTGGCGATGGCAAGGGCGGTTCCCAGGCCGACTGCGAGGTCGGTGACGACCGGCGGCACCACCTGCAGGCGTGAGACGACGAGGCCGATGCCGATCAAGCCGATGCCGCCGAGGCCGATGCCGATGGGCATGGCCCCGCCCCGCGCCGACTGCGCCGCGGCTGCGCCTGCCAGCCATATCGCGAGCCACGGCACCCACTTCATCAAGCCCCCGGCCAACCAGGTCACACCCGCAACGAGGACCGCCGCCGCGCACAGCCGCACGAAAACGGGCCACTTGGCGAGGACGAGGCCGAAGAGCAGCGGGGCCAGGAGATAGAAAACCCACTCGTAGCCAAGCGACCAGAGCGGCGGATTTGGCCCGAGCGGCCTGCAGAAGATGCCCTGCACAGCCGCGAGGTTGCAGGCCATCTGCGTCCAGTTCCACTCCGAGGTGAGGCCGATGGGCATGAGGGGCCGCTCGCCGTAGAAACGGGTATCGGTCAGAAGAGCGCGTCCGGTCCCGTCGAGCAGCAGCGTCAGGGCCAGAGCCGGCAGGAGCACGAGGTAGATGCGGACGAAGCGGCTGAGGAGATAAGACTTGGGATCGAACCGCCCGCCGCGGATCGCGCGCCATGCCGCGCCCCCGACCAGAAAGCCGCTCACCGCGAAGAAGACGGCAACGCCCTCCCGGTGGATGCCGGTGAGGAAGTAAAACGCCTTCGTCGCGAGGTCAGCCTGGGCGACGTCCTGAAACCCTGCGAAGAGCAGCCCGCGCGTGTGCCCGAACAGCACGAGGAAGGCGGCGGCGCAGCGCAGCAGGTCGAGGAACGGCCAGTGCGGCGCTCCCGGAGAAACGGCAGAAGCGCCGCCAGACCGCCCGCACGCGCTCATGCGCCGTCCCTATGCCGCTGCCCCACGCGAAGGCTCCTGATCACTCGATCCCGAGCTTCTTCTTGAGGATCTCGTTGAGGGCCTGCGGGTTGGCCTTGCCGCCGGTGGCCTTCATGGTCTGGCCGACGAACCAGCCGAGGAGCGTGGGCTTCGCCTTCGCCTGCTCCACCTTGTCGGGATTGGCGGCGATGATCTCGTCCACGGCCTTCTCGATGGCTCCCGTATCGGTCACCTGCTTCATGCCGCGCTTCTCGACGATCTCGCGCGGGTCGCCGCCTTCCGTGAAGACGATCTCGAACAGGTCCTTGGCGATCTTGCCGGAGATCACCCCCTCGCCGATGAGGTCGATGATGGCGCCGAGCTGCGCGGCCGAAACCGGCGAGGCGGAGATGTCCTTGCCTTCCTTGTTCAGGCGGCCGAAGAGCTCGTTGATGATCCAGTTTGCGGCGGCCTTGCCGTCGCGGCCCTTCGCCACCTCCTCGAAGAAGTCGGCGGAGGCGCGCTCGGCCACCAGCACGCCCGCATCATAGGGCGTGAGGCCGTAATCGGCCATGAAGCGGGCCTTCTTCTCGTCGGGCAGCTCCGGCAGGTGGCGCGCCAGCTCGTCCACATAGGCCTGGTCGAACTCGAGCGGCAGCAGGTCCGGATCCGGGAAGTAGCGGTAATCGTGCGCCTCTTCCTTGGAGCGCATGGAGCGGGTCTCGCCCTTGCCCGGATCGTAGAGGCGGGTTTCCTGCTCGATCGTGCCGCCGTCCTCCAGGATCGCGATCTGGCGGCGCGCCTCGTACTCGATGGCCTGGCCGATGAAGCGGATGGAGTTGACGTTCTTGATCTCGCAGCGGGTGCCGAACTCCTCGCCCGGGCGGCGCACGGAGACGTTCACGTCGGCGCGGAGGTTGCCCTTCTCCATGTCGCCGTCGCAGGTGCCGAGATAGCGCAGGATCGTGCGCAGCTTGGTCACATAGGCGCGGGCTTCGTCCGCCGAGCGCAGGTCCGGCTTCGACACGATCTCCATCAGGGCCACGCCGGAGCGGTTGAGATCGACGAAGCTCATGGTCGGGTGCAGGTCGTGGATCGACTTGCCCGCATCCTGCTCGAGATGCAGGCGCTCGATGCGCACGGTGATCGTCTCGCCGGTCTCCGGCACGTCCACGATCACCTCGCCCTCGCCCACGATGGGGCTCTTGTACTGGCTGATCTGGTAGCCCTGCGGCAGGTCCGGGTAGAAGTAGTTCTTGCGGTCGAAGGTGCTGCGCAGATTGATCTGCGCCTTGAGGCCCAGCCCCGTGCGGATGGCCTGGCGCACGCATTCCTCGTTGATCACGGGCAGCATGCCGGGCATGGCCGCGTCCACCAGGGAAACGTGGCTGTTCGGGTCGCCGCCGAAGGCCGTCGAGGCGCCGGAGAACAGCTTGGCTTGGCTCGTCACCTGGGCATGGATCTCCATGCCGATGACGATCTCCCAGTCGCCTGTCGCGCCTTTGATAAGCTTCTTGGGGTTGACCGGAGCGTTCATGAGCCTTGCGCCTTTATTTCTCGCCGTTTGAAGCCCGGAGTACGAGCGGCGCTTGAACGGGTCAACCCCCCTCAAGATGAATGGACGTTCAGAATGATGACTCAATTGTTAAGATGAGAACCAATTTATGCACAGATATCGACAATAATTGCCACGCTCCGATGAAACCGCTCCCGACGTTCGGCGTTGAACGGGAGGTAAAACGGTCAAGGAGCTTCGAAAATGGCTATGGATCCCATGGATCGCGAACCCAACGTCTACAATCGCGAGACGAATGTCTACGATAACTCGAGCCGTGGCTCGAACACTCTTGCTTACGTGATCGGCGGTCTTGTTATCGCGCTGGGTCTGCTCGCCTTCCTGTTCTACGATGGCGGCAGCAACGAGCCGAGCACGACCGGCAGCACGGCCGGCCAGACGCAGAGCTCTTCGCCGAGCACCGGCACGACCGGCTCGGGCGCTGCTGGCGGCTCGACCTCGGCTCCGGCTCGCCCGACCACTCCGGCTCCGGCCGCTCCGGCCACCCCGGCCCCGCAGCAGTAACGAAACGTCTCGCGTCACACTGCGCAGGATGGGCCTGACCTCATGGTCGGGCCCATTCCTTTTGGCCCCGCGCTCCCCGCCTGCGCAAGGAACCCGGCGGACTCGTGAGCGGTTACGCTTGCACGAGCCCTTCCAGCCGCCCGCACGTCAGGAGCCCGAGATGGCGAGCAAGTCGAACTTCACCCCTGAGGAATGGTCCCGCCTCGTCGCGAGCCCCGTGGTGGCCAGCATGGCGATCACCGCGGCGGATCCGGGCGGGCTGTGGAGCCTGCTGCAGGAATCCATGTCGAGCGGCTGGGCCCTGCTCGAGGCCAAACAGGACGCCCAGGCCACGCCCCTCGTGAAGGCCGTGGCCGACGACATCACCAACGCCGAGACGCGCAATGCCGTGCGCGAGTCGTTCCAGAGCCAGTTCAAGGGCAGCCAGTTTGCCGACGTGAAGCGCAAGGCCATCGAGGAACTGCACGCGATCTCGAGCCTGCTCGACGCCAAGGCGCCCGACGAGGCGGCCGCTTTCAAATCCTGGCTGTGGAGCGTGGCGCAGAAATCGGCGGAGGCCGGCAAGGAAGGCGGATTCCTCGGCTTCGGCGGCATTGCGGTCAGCGATGCCGAGAAGGCGACGCTCGCCGAAATCGCCACCGCCCTCGGCAACCCGGCCGGTTCCGGCGCGGGGCTCGCCGAGACCTAGCCTCTCGCGAGCCTCTTCGCGGCATAGGCGCCGCTGGCCCAGAGCATGGCGGCGATCCAGCGGACGGGGAAGAGCGTCAGCCCGTCCGAGCGCACCGGGGCGACCCAGGGCAGCCCTAAGCCGCTGACGGTCCACGACACGAGGACGGATCCGCCGAAGGCGGCGAGCGCGACGATCAGGACCTTGCCGAACTGGTCGGCCTTCCAGCCGAGCCAGACCGCGATGAGGATCAGGACCGGATCGAAGGCCGCGGGCAGCCAGTCCCAGAGGGTGACGACGGGGACGGTCGGACCCACGCCGCTCACGCCCACCAGGCCTGGGGCAGCTTGATGCGGCCGGCGGAATCCTCGATCACCTGGCCTGCGGCGAAGAGGGTCTCCTCGTCGAAGGCGCGGCCGATGAGCTGGAGGCCGAGCGGCAGGCCCTGGGCGTCCAGGCCGGCCGGCACGGCGATGCCCGGCAGGCCGGCCATGTTCACGGTCACGGTGAAGATGTCGTTGAGGTACATCTCGACCGGATCGCCCGAGCCCTTCTCGCCGATGCCGAAGGCGGCGGACGGGGTGGCCGGTGTCAGGATGGCGTGAATTCCTTTAGCATAGACTTCCTCGAAGTCGCGCTTGATCAGGGTGCGCAGCTTCTGGGCCCGAACGTAATAGGCGTCGTAATAGCCCGCCGAGAGCACATAGGTGCCGATCATGATGCGGCGCTTGACCTCGCGGCCGAAGCCGGCGGCGCGGGTCTTCTCGTAGAGATCGACGATGTCCCGGCCGTTCTCGCGCAGGCCGTAGCGCACGCCGTCGTAGCGGGCGAGGTTCGAGGAGGCCTCGGCGGGGGCCACGATGTAATAGGCCGGGAGCGCATACTTGGTATGCGGCAGCGACACCTCGACGATCTCGGCGCCGGCAGCCCGCAGCCATTCGGCGCCCTGGTGCCAAAGCTTCTCGATCTCGGGCGACATGCCGTCGATCCGGTATTCCTTCGGAATGCCGATCTTCAGCCCCTTCACGCCGCGGGAGACGGCCGCCTCGTAATCCGGCACCGGCAGATCCACGCAGGTGGTGTCCTTCGGGTCGGGGCTCGCCATGGAGCGCAGCATGATGGCCGAGTCGCGCACGGTGCGGGTGATGGGGCCTGCCTGATCGAGGGAGGAGGCGAAGGCCACCGTGCCCCAGCGGGAGACGCGCCCGTAGGTCGGCTTGATGCCGACCGTGCCGGTGAAGGCCGCCGGCTGGCGGATGGAGCCGCCCGTGTCGGTGGCGGTGGCGCCGAGGCAAAGATGGGCAGCGACGGCCGCCGCCGAGCCGCCCGAGGAGCCGCCGGGAACCAGATGCGTGCCCTCGACCTGGCCGGAGGCGCCCGCGCTCACGTTCGAGCCCTCGCGCCGCCAGGGCGACACGACGGGGCCGAAGGCGCTGGTCTCGTTGGAGGAGCCCATGGCGAACTCGTCCATGTTGAGCTTGCCGAGCATCACCGCGCCGTCGTCCCAGAGATTCTTGGTGACGGTGGATTCGTAGGGCGGGTTGAAGTTGGCGAGGATCTTCGAGCCGGCGGTGGAGACCACGCCCTCCGTGCAGAACAGGTCCTTGATGCCGAGCGGTATGCCCTCGAGGGCGCGAGCCTCGCCCCTGGCGATCCTCTCGTCGGAAGCCCTGGCCATGGCGAGCGCCTTCTCGGGCGTCTCGAGCACATAGGCGTTGAGCGCTCTCGCCTTCTCGATGGCCTCCACATGGGCCTGGGCGAGCTCGGTCGCGGAGAAGGACTTGGCCTTCAGGCCGTCGCGGGCCTCGGCAATCGTGAGATGGGTCAGTTCGGTCACTGGATCATCCTCGTCATCCCGGACGCTGCCCTGCAGCGATCCGGGATCGTCTGGAAGCGATACTGGTTTTGGCGATCCCGGCTCTCCGCAGGCGCTGCGGCCGGGATGACGTTGCTATTCAACGACTTTGGGCACGAGGAAGAAGTTGTCTTCCGTGGCGGGAGCGTTCCGGACGATCTTCTCCGGATAGCCGCCGTCGGTGACGCCGTCCTGGCGCTTCTTCATGACCATGGGGGTGACGGAGGTCATGGGCTCGACGCCCTCCACGTCAACCTCGTTGAGCTGCTCGACGAAGGAGAGGATGGCGTTGAGCTCGCCCTGGAGATGGGGCACCTCCTCATCCGTCACGGCAATGCGCGCCAGATGGGCGATGCGGCGGACCGTTTTCTCATCGACCGACATGGATGGTCATACCCCTTGGATATCTGCTGGCGCGGGCTATAGCACCCGCCCGCGCCGGGGGGCAACGGCGGATGTGGGCTCCTCATTGTGATTCCCGGCCGGAGATGGCGCAGCCATCGGAGGGGAAGGGAAGCCACCTGCACGTTTGGCGCTATGGATCCCCTTCCCTCGCTCCGCTCGCCGGGGATGACACCCTCTCCGTCATGGCCGGGCCTGTCCCGGCCATCCCGATGATGCGAGGCTCGGCGCTTCATGCAATCGGGATCACCGGCACAAGGCCGGTGATGACGTGGAGGGTAGGCCCTAAACCGTCACGCCCACCGTCTTGTGCGGCACCACCACCTGGATGCCCTTGCCGTCGAGGGCCGCCACGAACCGGTCGGCGTTGGGCACCAGCGGCGGGAAGGAGGCGTAGTGGCAGGGGATGGCCGCCTTCGCGCGGCCGAAGTAGCGCTCCACCGCCAGAGCCGCCACCTCGGGGCCCATGGTGAAGCGGTCGCCGATGGGCACGATCACCACGTCCGGCTGATGGATCTCGGCGATCAGGGCCATGTCGCCGAAGATGTCCGTGTCGCCCATGTGGTAGATCGTCGGCTCGCCGGGCGCCTTCACGATCACCCCGTTGGCGTTGCCGAGCGGGAAGTTCACGTCCATTTCGACGAGGCCCGCCGAGTGGTCCGCCCGGACCAGGGTCACGGTGAATCCGCCCTGGTCCGTGGTGCCGCCCGTGTTCATGGGATCGAAGTTCCCGAGCCCCTGCTTGGCCAGGTACATGCAGAGCTCGAAGTTCGTGACCACCTTGGCTCCGGTCGCCTTCGCGATGTCGAGGGCGTCGCCGACATGGTCCCCGTGCCCGTGGGTGATGAGGATGTGGGACACGCCCTCCACGATCTTCGCCCTGTCGCCCTGGAAGGCGGGGTTTCCCGTGAAGAAGGGATCGATGAGCACGGCCTTTCCGGCGAAGTCGAGCCGGAAGGCGGAATGTCCGAACCACGTGATTTTCATGGAAAGTCCCTCGTTTTCGGCCAGATGAAATGGAGCGGCTTTTGCGCCCGACCATGTTCCAAAGGAACAAAACGCAGGGTCGGGCTTTAAGAAGCTAAGCAATAAACATCAAGCCTGCAGGAGGATAGCCATGCCACGCCTCATCGCCAGCTTCGGCCTTGCCGCCGGAATCCTTGCCTCGGCCAGCGCCTGGGCGGTCGAAATCTCCATCTCGTGCAGCGCGCTCGGCAAGGAGCACGAGATCTGCAAGCAGGGCGTCGATGCCTGGGCGAAGAGGACTGGCAATACGGTCAAGATCGTCTCCACTCCCAATTCCGCCACCGAGCGGCTCGCTCTCTACCAGCAGCTTCTGGCCGCCGGCGCGTCCGACATCGACGTGTTCCAGATCGACGTGGTCTGGACCGGCATCCTGGCCGATCACCTGGTCGACCTCTCCGCCAAGGGCGCGGCCGACATCGACGATCACCTGCCCGCCATGGTCGAGACGAGCCGCGTCAACGGCAAGCTGATGGCGATGCCCTGGTTCGCCGATGCGGGCCTGCTCTACTACCGCCAGGATCTTCTCGACAAGTACAAGCGCCCGGTGCCGCAGACATGGGCAGACCTCACGGAGACCGCCCGCATCATCCAGGACGGCGAGCGCAAGGAGGGGCGCGGCGACTTCTGGGGCTATGTCTGGCAGGGCCGCGCCTATGAGGGCCTGACCACCAACGCGCTGGAATGGGTGGCCTCCTTCGGCGGCGGCACCGTCGTCGACGACAAGGGCGAGGTCACGATCGAGAACCCCAAGGCCGCGGAGGCCCTGAAGACCGCCGCCGGCTGGGTCGGCACCGTCACGCCCGAGGGCGTGCTCAACTACACGGAGGAGGAATCCCGCGGCGTCTTCCAGGCGGGCAACGCCGCCTTCATGCGCAACTGGCCCTATGCCTGGGCGCTGGCGCAAGGGGCCGACAGCACCATCAAGGGCAAGGTCGGCATCGCGCCCCTGCCGAAGGGCGGCCCCGACGGGCGCCACGCCGGCACCCTCGGCGGACAGCTTCTCGCCGTGTCCAAGTACTCCAAGAATGCGGATGCCGCGACCGATCTCGTCCTGTACCTGACGGGGCAGCAGGAGCAGAAGCGCCGTGCGGTCGAGGGCTCGTTCAACCCGACCATCGTGTCGCTCTACAGCGATGCGGACATCGCCAGGGCCAACCCGTTCATCGGCGATCTCGTGGACGTGTTCACCAACGCGGTCGCCCGCCCCGCCACCGCGACGGGCCAGAACTACAACAAGGTCTCGACCGAGTTCTTCAACGCGGTGCATCAGGTGCTGTCGAAGCGCGCCGAGCCCGCGCAGGCGCTGGGCCGCCTCGACCGTGACCTGAAGCGGATCAAGCGCGACGGCTGGAAGTAGGCATGACCAGTGCGGTGGCTCAAGGAAACGTCTCCGTGCCGCAACAGGCACGGGGACGACGCTCGTCACTGACGCGGTCGCGCATCCGGTCCGCTTGGGCTTTCATCGCACCGAGCCTGATCATCCTCGCGCTCATCGCCGGCTGGCCCCTGGCGCGGACGATCTGGTTCAGCTTCACCGACGCCAACCTCAATAACCTGAGCGATTACGAATTCATCGGGTTCGAGAACTACCTTGCCAACTACGACGGCGAATGGCTCGGGCTTCTGACCGATCCCGACTGGTGGCATTCCGTCTGGAACACGGTGTGGTTCACCCTCGTCTCCGTGTCCATCGAGACCGTGCTGGGGATCATCGTGGCGCTGATCCTCAACGCCGCCTTCCCGGGTCGCGGCCTCATGCGGGCGATCATCCTCATTCCCTGGGCGATCCCGACCATCGTGTCCGCCAAGATGTGGAACTGGATGCTCCACGACCAGTTCGGCGTCATCAACGATCTCCTGTTACGCCTCGGCCTGATCGCTGCGCCCATGACCTGGACGGCCAATGCGGATACGGCTTTATGGGCCGCCGTCATGGTGGATGTCTGGAAACACACCTCCTTCATGGCCCTGCTCATCCTGGCAGCCCTGCAGATGCTGCCGCAGGACATCTATGAGGCCGCCAAGGTCGACGGCGTTTCCCCCATCCGCGTGTTCTTCCGCATCACCCTGCCGCTGATCAAGCCGGCCCTGCTGGTTGCGGTGATCTTCCGCTCCCTCGATGCGTTGCGCGTCTTCGATCTCATTTACGTGCTGACCTCGAACGCGCGCGACACGGCGTCCATGTCGATCTATGCGCGCCAGCAGCTCGTGGATTTCCAGGAGGTGGGCTTGGGTTCCGCCGCCTCTACGCTGATCTTCCTCATCATTGCTATCATTGTCGTCATCACCCTGGCGGCCGGACGCGTGCGCCTCGGGGAGGATCCACGATGAAAATCGTCACCCGCATCGGCTTCTGGCTTCTCGTGATCGCCATCGGCCTCTTCGCGCTCTTCCCGCTTTACTATGCGATCATCTCGTCCTTCCGCTCGGGCGCCGCGCTGTTCACCATCGCCTACCTGCCGGAGCGCTTTGATCCCACCAATTACATCGCCGTCTTCGAACGCCAGCCCTTCGGCCAGAACATTCTCAATTCCATCATCGTCGCCGGATCCGTGGTCGCCATCTCGCTGGCGCTCGGCATGACCGCAGCCTATGCCTTCGGGCGCATCCCTTTCCGGGGACGCGGGCTTCTGCTGATGACCATTCTCGCCGTGTCGATGTTCCCGCAGGTGGCCGTGCTGTCCGGCATGTTCGAGCTCATCCGCAGCCTCGGGCTCTACAACACCCTGCCGGGCCTGATCCTCGCCAATCTCATGCTCACCCTGCCCTTCACGATCTGGGTGCTCACCACCTTCATGCGCGAGCTGCCGAAGGAGATCGAGGAGGCGGCTTTCGTGGATGGCGCGACGCCCTGGATCGTGGTGCGGCGCGTCTTCCTGCCGCTCATGGCGCCGGCGGCCGTCACGACGGGGCTTCTCGCCTTCATCGTCTCCTGGAACGAGTTTCTCTTCGCCCTCACCTTCACCCTCACGAACGAGCGGCGCACCGTGCCGCCCGCCATCGCCCTCATGACCGGCTCGACGGCCTACGAGCTGCCCTGGGGAACGATCATGGCGGCCTCCGTCATCGTGACCCTGCCGATCATCGCGCTGGTGCTCGTGTTCCAGCGCAAGATCGTGGCGGGCCTCACGGCCGGCGCGGTGAAGGGTTAGTCAAGGATGCTGCCCAATGGCTGACGTGGTTCTCAAGAACGTCCATAAATCCTTCGGACGCACCGCCGTGATCCACGGCGTCGACCTTCATGTGCGCGACGGCGAGTTCGTGGTCTTCGTCGGCCCCTCCGGCTGCGGGAAGTCGACGCTCCTGCGCCTCATCGCAGGGCTGGAGGACATCACCGCGGGCGACCTCCTCATCGACGGCCAGCGGGTGAACGACCTCGCGCCCGCCAGGCGCGGCATCGCCATGGTGTTCCAGTCCTACGCGCTCTATCCGCACATGAACGTCTACGACAACATGGCCTTCGGGCTGGAGCTGGCGAAATCGTCGAAGGCTGAGATCGACCGCAAGGTGCGCGAGGCCGCGCGCCTGCTGCAGATCGAGCAGCTCCTCGACCGCAAGCCGCGCCAGCTCTCCGGCGGCCAGCGCCAGCGCGTCGCCATCGGCCGCGCCATCGTGCGGGAGCCGAAGGTCTTTCTCTTCGACGAGCCGCTCTCCAACCTCGACGCGGCGCTTCGCGTGCAGACCCGCATCGAGATCGCCAAGCTCCACAACGACATGCGTGCGACGATGATCTACGTCACGCACGATCAGGTGGAGGCGATGACTCTGGCCGACCGGATCGTCGTGCTCAACGGGGGCCGCATCGAGCAGGTGGGCACGCCGCTCGATCTCTATCACCGCCCGGCCAACCTGTTCGTGGCGGGCTTCATCGGCTCGCCGCAGATGAACTTCGTCCCGTGCCAGGTCGCCGGCCTCGGACCCGGCGAGGTTCTCGTGAGCCTGCCCGGCGGCGGCACCCTGGCCGTGCCGGTCCAGCCGGACGGCGTGACGACGGGAGAGCCCGTCACCCTCGGCATCAGGCCCGATCACGTCAGGATCCGCTCCGAGGGCGCGCTCGGCGGCCGCGTCGAGCTGGTGGAGGAGCTCGGCGAGAATCATCTTCTCCATGTCGATGCCGGCCAGGGCCGCCTCACCATCCGCGAGCCCGGCGATGCCCGGCACGAGGTGGGGAGCACGGTGAGGTTCGACCTGACCCGCGAGTTCTGCCACCTGTTCCGGCGCAGCGGCGAAGCGCTGCCCTCCCGAACCGGCGCTGCGAGCCCCGCCCCCTCCTCACCCAACCTGAGCAGCAGCGCCGCCTGATCTCGACGCCGGGCGACTTCCTCTATACTGGCTGTGTTCCCGCAGGCGGCACGAGGAGGAGGCCCATGATTTCCAAGGATGACGAGCTGGTCGCCTTCATCGACGGCCTGGCTCCGCGCGCCCGCCTCATGGGGATCGATCTCGGCACCAAGACCATCGGCCTGGCTCTCTCCGACGTGGAGCGGCGGATCGCGACGCCCCTCGAGACGATCAAGCGGGTGAAGTTCACGCCCGATGTCGGACGGATCAAGGACCTCGTCGCCCGCTACGAGGTCGGCGGCCTCGTCTTCGGGCTGCCGCTCAACATGGACGGGACGGAGGGCCCGCGCTCGCAGGCGACCCGCGCCTTCGTTCGCAACCTCAAGCCCCTCCTGCCCCTGCCGGTGCTGTTCTGGGACGAGCGCATGTCCACCATGGTGGTGACGCGCACCCTCCTCGATGCGGATGCCTCCCGGGCCAAGCGGGCGGACGCGGTGGACAAGATGGCCGCCGCCTACATCCTGCAGGGAGCGCTGGACCGCTACGAGCGGATCGCCGCCGATGCGGCGGAGGCGGAGGACGAGGCGGCCGCCAGGACCGGCCTCGGGATGGAAACCCCACCCGGAGGCGGCGCCATGAACGAATGAGGCGCGGATCCGCCTCCCGCCGCTCCAGGCCGTGCAGGAAGGATTGCAGCGCCTCCCGGCGTCGATTTCCAGGCTTGACGCCACGCCAAAAGCCTCCTATCTCACCGCCACCACAGGCGCTGATCGAGACCTCGGCCGTTGGGACACGCTCCCGAACGATCGGAGGCATGAGCAGCTTCGGTGGGGGATAGTTTAATGGTAGAACAGCGGACTCTGACTCCGTTAGTCTTGGTTCGAATCCAGGTCCCCCAGCCATTCCAGTCTGTTTCCCCAAAATTCGCTTGAAGGTTCGAAGAGGGCCGCATCATCGGACGGCGTCCGGTGCCAGACCTGTCAAGCGGGAGCGGTCGAGCTTGCTCCGAAGCGTGAGCAGAACCCGATGGGAAACTTTGGTCGAAGGCGCCGAACGCTTGATTTTGCAAATCCGCGCCACAGGTAGCAGCTATCGCCAGTTCTGCCTGCGAGGAGCGCCTTGTTCGAGCGACGGCTGAAACGCACCTTCCTGCTCGACCGTGCGGTCGATGGAAGCTTGATCGCGACGGCCATAACGGCAGCCCTCGCAGCGTTCCTGATCTGCTGCCAGCTTCCCTGAAACGCCGGGTCGTAACCCTGCTGGAGAAGGGTGAGCCGCAGGCCTACCCCCCAAAACCTTCAACGGTTCAAAAGGAGATCTCCTTTTGAACCGCGTCCTTGCTGGGGACACTCATGTCGTGAGGCGGTTATATTCCCAGAAGTGAGCCATCACTCACACTGCGAGCACCGTCCATGCGTATTCTGAGTCTATGCGCCCTTGCCGCATCCCTTCTCCTCCCAGGAAGCGCCCTTGCGCAGAGCGGAGGGTGGGCTTCGACACCCCAGGGGAAAGCGCGCTGGGATGCCTGCTACAAAGAGACGAGACTGATCTACCGGACCCGCAACATGTCCTTGAGCGACTACCGGGCCACCATCAAGGATGCCCGTCGCGGGCACATGCGAATCTGCATGACCAGGGCCAATCCTCCCGCACCCGTGCGGGTCGCGGTTCCGACGGACACTCATCCCGAAAGCTCACTGGTGAGCTGGGCGGGCAGCCCTTGAGCATGCATCTGCCTTTCCTGTGCCGCGCCTGAAGAGGGCGCGGCATCGAGGGACAGCTCGTCCGAGAAGGTGAGAGGCACACGTCGGCGACCGGCCGGCACCCAAAGCTTCAGCCCGATGTCAGCCTAGTCCTGCAGTCTCAACCCTGCGTCGAAGCAGGGGATGATGAGCACGGGGCGCAGGTCCTCCCCGACGATTTCGATCATGATGTCCCTGCTGTAATCCGGGGGCATGGCGGCCCAATGCTGCAGGAGCGCCCGCACGATCTTCAGGGCCTCGGCCTCGGCGGCCGCGATGTCGGGCAGTTCGATCCCGCTCGGGTCCTCGTCGATGCCGAAATGGCTTCTGATGTCGATATAGTATCGGGGCACGCTTTCCCCCTGCCCGCCCTGAGAAATGAGCGAAGGTTTTTCGCCCATTCATCTTTACCTATGCTAATCCGACGCCTCCGCTTCTGAAATACACCCTGAATCCCCGTGCACTCTTTCGGACGACCCTGCCGCCCATCAGGGCTGAACCGGGACTGTGTCTGGATCGCAGCGGGCAACGATGCGTTGACGAGGAACAGACACCATGCGGGACGCCCGATGTTCATACCCTGGATGAAGCTTGCCACCGACACCACGATGCTGGCCTTCGAGGCCCAGACGGTGATCTGGACCCGTCTGTCGCAGGCCGCCCTCGGGCAAGGATCCCCTGCCGAGAACCTGCTCATGGTGACGGAGAAGGTAACCGCCTTCGCCGAAGCGGCCGCCGTGATCGCGGCCGGCGGATCGGCCCACAAGGTGGTGAAGGGGTACCGCAGGAAGGTGCGGGCCAATGCGAAGCGGCTGCGCCGTCCGCAGCGACTCAGCCGCTAGCCGCGACTAGCGGGGCGTGACCGTATCCGGATTGGACGGGATCTGCTTGATCGTCTCCTTGCCGGCGCTGCGGCCCGGCGCGTTCTCCGGATCGGAGTGGGTTTCCCGCAGGGCGAAGAAAATGACGACGACCGCCAGCGCCACGAGCGCGAGGGCGGTCCAGTTGCGAGGGTTCATGAAGCTCTCCTGACGAATGCGAAGGCTGAACTCGGGCACGAGTCCGAGGTTCCGGCGAGATGACCCTCACGGTGAGCCTCTTTGTTCGGAGGGGATCTGCACCTCGTAGGGCCGGCGCAGCCCGGTGCGTCAAAATGTCAGGAGGTTGAGTATTCACGACCAAGCTCGGCCGTGCTCGCGCCTGAAAATGGCTGTTTTTCAACCGAAACTTTATTTCAATCGGCCGCAGCCTTGTCCATAACGCAAGGTTCGAGCAAGCTTAACTGATCGTCTTACGTAATTTCCACTATTCCCAAACAAGATGAAATCGGCTTATAACCTGATCCTATTGATCGAGAGCAATTGGCTCAAGAGTCACGAAAGAAGTTTTAAATAACACTTCCGTGTTTTGGGGGCAGACACGGACACAAGCCGCGATCTTGGCAGCAATGCCGGTCGCGGCTTTTCTTTTCCCTAGTCTACTTCGGGACTTCGCCATCTATATTTATGCGAATTCGCCCAATGCACCGGACAGGCGCTCCCATGCGACCGCCGATCCCGGCAGGCCGAACCGCAGGAGGCGGCAATCGAACTGGAAGCGGCGGACCCAGATTCCCTTTCGTCCGAGATGGGAGAACAGGTCCGGCGCCCGCATGGTCTCCAGGAGCCGGTAGAGCCTCGTGCCGCGCAGCGGCCCGCTGGCGAAGGGTTGCAGCAGGGCGTCGAGGCGGCGTGCATCCTGGCCTCGCCCCTCCCGCGCCGCGTTGAGCCATTTCCGGTCCCGCAGAGCCTGCCGCCCCACGGCGAGGGCCGGTCCCGAGACGGACCATGGCCCGAGCATTTGCCTGAACCGCAGGGCCAGATCCCCGGCGGCAATCGCGAAGCCGAGCCTGACCCCCGCCAGCCCGTAGGTCTTGCCGAAGGAGCGCAGGACCACCGCATTGCTCGGGAGAGCGGGAACGATGGTCTCGTCCGCATCGAAATCGGCAAAGGCCTCATCGACCACCAGCCAGCCGCTCCGGCTCCGGAGGCGCTCCGCCAAGGCGAGCAGGACGTCGCGCGCGACCGCGCGGCCATCCGGGTTGTTCGGGTTGACCAGCACGACGACGTCGGCCCGGTCGGCCTCCTCGGGCGAGGCGACCTCGCTGACCTCGTGCCCGGCGGCGCGCCAGGCCTGGGCATGTTCGGCATAGGTGGGTCCCAGGATGGCGACGCGCGATCGCGGCCGGAGCAGAGGCAGGAGATTGATGAGAACCTGCGTTCCCGGCGCGGCTACGACCATGGCAGGATCCGCCGCCCCATAGGCTTCGGCCGCGGCAGCCTCCAGGTCGCGGTGGTCGGCAGGCAGCGGCAGCCGCTCGAACAGGGAGGCTGGCAGGGCGGGCACCGGATAGGCTATGGGATTGATCCCCGTCGACAGGTCGATCCACGGCTCGGGTGCCCCCGGAAAGAGCCGCCGGGCTTCGTCCAGGTCGCCCCCGTGCCAGATCCGCGCCTCACTCATCCTTTCCACCCATGGCCCTCTCCGACAGCCTTCTCATCTTAAGCCTCGCCCTCGCGGCGGAGGCGGCTTTCGGCTATCCCACCCGCCTTTACACGGCGGTCGGGCATCCCGTCACCTGGATCGGGCGGCTGATCAAGATGCTCGACCGGACCCTGAACCGGGAAGGCTGGTCCTTCGGGCGGAGGCGCGGCGCGAGCGTTCTCGCCCTGCTTGCTCTCCTGACCGTGACGGGATTGACGGTTTCGACGGTCGAGATGCTTCTGCGCCCGCTCGGTCTCGCGGGGCTCGTGATCTTGGCTATCCTCGCCAGCAGCCTCGTTGCCCAGCGCAGCCTCCACGAGCATGTGGCGGCGGTGGCGCAGGGGCTGCGCGAGGGCGGTCTCGACGGCGGTCGCCGGGCCGTCTCGATGATCGTCGGGCGCAATCCGCAGAGCCTGGACGCGGCGGGCGTCTCCCGGGCCGCCATCGAGAGCCTCGCGGAGAATTTTTCCGATGGGATCGTCGCGCCGGCCTTCTGGCTCGGGCTGGGCGGCTTCACCGGCGCCGCTCTCTACAAGGCGGCGAACACCGCCGACAGCATGATCGGCCACCGCACCCCCCGGCACGAGGCCTTCGGCTGGGCGACGGCGCGGTTCGACGATCTGGTGAACCTGCCCGCCTCGCGCCTCTCGGCGCTGCTGATCGTTGCCGCAGCCGCTCTCCACCGGGAAGCCTCGCCTGCCCGGGCATGGCGCGCGGTCCGGCGGGACGCCCCGCATCACCGCTCGCCCAATGCCGGCTGGCCCGAGGCCGCGATGGCGGGAGCCCTCGGCCTGCGCCTGGCAGGCCCCCGCGTCTATGGCGACGTGCGCGTCGAGGACCGCTGGATGGGAGACGGACGTGCGGAAGCAACGGCCGACGACATCGATCGGGCACTTGCTCTCTACCGCACGGCCTGTGCCCTGCTGTTCGGCCTCGCGGCGGGATCGGCGCTGCTCGCCTGGATCATCGCCCGCTGATCGCGAGAAGCCGCTCGCAATCGAGATGCGCTTCCAGATGATCGGCGAAGCGGTCGAGAATGCTGTCGACGAGGGATTCGTAAGCGAGATCGCTCGTCTCTGTCCCGAGCATCCGAAGCCACCGCGCTCGCTGCCGGTCATCCGAAAACAGGCCGTGCACGTAAGTGCCCGCCACGCGCCCATCCGCCGAGACGGCACCATCCGCCTGCCCGTTCGCCAATTGCGCGAAGGGCCTGTGAGCTGCATCCGGCCCCGAGGTCTCGCCGATATGCATCTCGTAGCCGGAGAACGGCACCTCATCGGGGATCGTCGTTCCGGTCACGGCCACGAGACGCTTCTTCGCGGTGAGCGTCGTCGCAACATCGAGAAGCCCGAGCCCCTCGATGGAGCGGCCGGCCTCCCCCTCGATGCCGAGCGGATCGTCGATGCGCCGTCCCAGCATCTGGTAGCCGCCGCAGAGGCCGAGCACCCGCCCGCCCCGGCGCAGATGCGCCTTGAGGTCGATGTCCCAGCCCTGCGCGCGGATGAACAGAAGATCGTCGATGGTGGTCTTCGAGCCCGGCAGCAGGACGAGCGCCGCATCGGCCGGCAGCGGCTGCCCCGGCTCGACCAGAAGCACCTCGAGGCCCGGCTCCTCGCGCAGGGGATCGAGATCGTCGAAGTTGGAGATCCAGGGCGTGACCGGCACGGCGACGCGCACGGCCCCTTTGCGCCCCTCGCGCCGCAATCCCAGACCGTCCTCCGCCGGCAGGCGCGCAGCGTCGGCGAAATGCGGGACGAGGCCGAGAGCCGGCCAGCCGGTGCGCTCGGCGACGAAACGCATGCCGCTGTCGAACAGGGCCGGATCGCCGCGGAAGCGGTTGACGATGAAGCCGCGGATCATCGCGGCATCGGCCTCGTCGAGCACCGCCTTGGTGCCCACGAGGCTCGCGATCACGCCGCCGCGGTCGATGTCGCCCACGAGCACCACGGGCACGTCCGCCGCGCGGGCAAAGCCCATATTGGCGATGTCGCCGGCCCGCAGGTTCACCTCCGACGCCGAACCCGCTCCTTCGACGAGAACGAGGTCGGCCTCCTCGGAGAGTCGCGAAAAGCTGTCGAGCACGGCCTCCATCAGGCGCGGCTTCCAGGCCTGGTACTCGCGCGCCTTCGCAGTTCCGACGACACGGCCCTGCACCACCACCTGCGAGCCGATCTCGCTCTGGGGCTTCAGCAGCACCGGGTTCATGTGGACGCTGGGGGCCACGCCCGCCGCCTGCGCCTGCAGCGCCTGGGCGCGACCGATCTCCCCGCCATCCGCCGTGACGGCGGCGTTGTTCGACATGTTTTGCGGCTTGAAGGGCCGGACCCTCAAACCCCTGCGCGCGAAGACCCGGCACAGGCCGGCCACCAGGAGCGACTTGCCCACGTTGGAGCCGGTGCCCTGGATCATCAGCGCGCGCATCTAGAACTCCACGCCTTCCTGCGCCTTCACGCCCGCGGCGAAGTGGTGCTTCACCAGGGTCATCTCGGTGACGAGATCGGCGGCCTCGATCAGCTCCGGCTTGGCGTTGCGGCCGGTCACGACGACGTGGAGATCGGGCCTGCGCCGCCTCAGGGTTTCGACCACGTCGGCCAGATCCAGATACTCGTAGCGCAGGGCAATGTTGAGCTCGTCGAGCACCAGGAGGCGGATGTCCTCGCGGGCCATCAGCTCCTTGACCTTGGCCCAGGCGCGCTCCGCCGCCGCCACGTCGCGGGAGCGGTCCTGCGTCTCCCAGGTGAAGCCCTCGCCCATGGTGTGCCACTCGACCTGATCGGCGAAGCGGTCCAGGGCCATGCGCTCGCCCGTCTCCCAGGCGCCCTTGATGAACTGGACCACGCCGACCCGGAAGCCGCGCCCGAGCGCCCGCAGCATCAGCCCGAAGGCCGCCGTCGACTTGCCCTTGCCGGGACCGGTATGGACGATGAGCAGCCCCTTCTCGATGGTTTTCGAGGCGACCTCCCGGTCCTGCACCTCCTTGCGCTTGATCATCTTGGCGCGGTGGCGCGCCTCTTCGTCCTGGGTCATCCCGGCCTGCTTTCCTGTGGAAGGGCCGCACCATGAACAGGCTCCGGCCGGATTTCAAGGCCGGCCATGCCCGAGGCGCAGGCTTGAAACATCCTTCCCGGCCAGATAAGCATGGTGACGACGGTGCCCCGGCAACGGGGTGAAAAGGGAATGCGGTGAGACACCGCGGCTGCCCCCGCAACTGTAAGCGGCGAGCCTTCGCTCCAAATGCCACTGGGATGCAATCCCGGGAAGGCGGCGAAAAGCATCGACCCGCGAGCCAGGAGACCTGCCGTCAGCCTTTGCTTCTATCGGGTCTGTCGGACGGGGTGTGCCGGCGGTGACCGTAGTCGAATGACCCTCGGTCGTTCGGTTCCGTCCGTGGAAGCGCACCAGACTCTCGCCCCTTGAGTCTCCCGACGGAGAGAACGATGACCGCACCGATTCTGCCCAAGACCCGCCTCCTCGCCCTCGCATTCGCCGGCCTCATGGCCGCGACCCCGGCCCTTGCCCACCATCCCATGGGCGGCATGACGCCGGAGACCCTCGCGCAGGGCCTGCTCTCGGGCCTCGGCCATCCCGTCATCGGTCTCGACCACCTCGCCGCCCTGGTGGGCGTCGGCCTGGTCGCCTCGCGCTTCGCCCGCGGCCTCACGCTCCCGGCCTTCTGGATCGTGGCCATGGCGGCCGGCGTCGGCCTGCATCTGATGAGCGCTGACCTGCCCTATGCGGAGACGCTCGTGGCGCTGAGCGTCGTCATCATCGGCCTTGCGGCGACGATCCGGACCACCCTCCCCTATGCTCTGACCGCCCTCCTCTTCGCCGCCGGCGGCGCCGTGCATGGCTATGCCCTCGGAGAGTCGATCATCGGCGCCGAATCGACCCCGCTCGCCGCCTATCTGGTCGGCCTCGTCGCGGTTCAGACGGCGCTCACCACCGGCATTGCCTTCCTGGCGCAGCGTTTCGCGAAGGCCTCCCTTGCAGCCTCGCTCCAGCTTCGCCTCGCCGGGCTTGCCGTCGCGGCGATGGGCGCGGCAACCCTGGTCCTGTCGCTGCAAGCCTCCGCCTGATCGGCACGGCTTGAAGCCATGGTCTCATCCCCCGAGGAGATCTGCCTGCATGTCTGCGTCACCTGCCGTCAGGCGGGTGGCCCGGACGACAGGGCGCTGCGGCCCGGTGCGATCCTCCACCGGGCGCTGATCGAGGCGCTTGAGCAACCCGATGCCCCGAAGGTGCGGGTGGAGGCGGTCGAGTGCCTCTCCGTCTGCAAGCGTCCCTGCACCATCGCGGTCTCCGGCCCCGGACGATGGACCTACATCTACGGCGACCTGAACGCCGAGACCTCGGTCGAGACCATCCTCGACGGCCTGCGCCGCTATGCGGCAACCGCCGACGGCCTCGTGCCCTGGCGCGAGCGGCCGGAGGCGTTCCGCAAGGGCGTCGTTGCCCGCATTCCCCCGTTCAAGACAGACAGCGCGGCTTGAGACACGCCGCCGGAAGGCAAGCTTTCATGAGCGATCTCTCGAAGATCCCCTGCACGATCATCACCGGATTCCTCGGCGCCGGCAAAACCACCCTGGTGCGCCACCTCCTCGAGAATGCGGGCGGGCGCCGCCTGGCGGTGCTCGTCAACGAGTTCGGCGATCTCGGCTTCGACGGCTCCTTCATCGAGGGCTGCGGCATCGAGGGCTGCACGAAAGAAGACATCGTGGAACTGCCCAACGGCTGCCTGTGCTGCACGGTGGCGGACGATTTCGTGCCGGCCCTGAACACGCTGCTCAACCGGCCCACCCCCCCTGAGCACATCCTCATCGAGACCTCCGGCCTCGCCCTGCCGAAGCCCCTGGTCCGCGCCTTCAACTGGCCCGACATCCGCTCCCGCGTGACGGTGGACGGGGTGATCGCCGTGGTGGACGGCCCGGCCGTGGCCTCCGGCGCCTTCGCGGAGGATCCGGACGCGCTCGAAGCCCAGCGCGCGGCCGACAGCTCCGTCGATCACGAGAACCCGCTGGAGGAGGTCTTCGAGGACCAGCTCCTCTGCGCCGACCTCATCATCCTTAACAAGACCGACCAGATGCAGACCGGCGATAAATCGAAGGTTCTCGCCGAAATCAATGGGCACCTGCCGCGGGCCGTGAAGGTGATCGAGACCGCTCACGGCAGGGTGGATCCGAAAGTGCTGCTCGGCATGGGCGCCGCGGCCGAAGCCGATCTCGACTCCCGCCCCTCGCATCACGAGACGGCGGACGATCACGACCACGACGATTTCGAGAGCGTCGCGATCCCCGTCGGTCCCGTCGCCACGCCGGAAGCTCTTGTCGCCCGCGTCGAGCGCGCGGCGGAGGCCGCGGGGGTGCTGCGCATCAAGGGCTTCGCGCCCGTGGACGGCAAGCCCTTGCGCCTCGTGGTGCAGGGCGTCGGCCAGCGCATCGCGCATCATTTCGACCGGCCCTGGAAGGCCGGCGAGGCGCGCGACGGCCGCATGGTGGTCATCGGCCTCAAGGGCTTCGACGTGAAGGCGGTCGAAGCGGCTCTGCGCGCGGGATGACATGCACCTCCTTGCGGTCACAACGGTATCCCTGGAGGAAGGCGCGGAGGCCATCGACCTCCAGCAGCCGCCCGGGGATATCGTCGTCCTCTCGTTCGCGGACAGTGACCTCGGCGCGCTGGCGGCCGCGCATCGGCTGAAACGGGGCGGCCCCTCGCTTCGCCTCGCCTCCCTGCGCCGCCTGCGCCACCCCCTCTCCGTCGACCTCTACATCGACAGGACGGCATCGAAGGCGCGCTTCGTCCTCGTGCGCTGCCTCGGTGGGCTCGACTACTGGCGCTACGGCATCGAGCACCTCTCGCAGACCTGCCGCGCCCACGGCGTGAAGCTCGCCGTGCTGCCCGGGGACGACCGCCCCGATCCGCGGCTTGCAGCCTATGCCACCGTTCCGCAGGCTCTCTGCGACGAGATCGAGGCCTATTTCCAGGCCGGCGGCATCGACAACATGGAACGCCTGCTCGCACGCATCGGCGCCGAGATCGGCAAGGGCGGTGCCGCCGTCGAGCCGCCGCGTGCCGCGCCGCGCGCATTCGCGTGGATGGCAGGAGGGTTGCAGCAAGACCGGTCTTCCACTCAGGAACCTCATCCTGCGGAGCAGCCGTCAGGCTGCGTCTCGAAGGAGGATCCCGTGCTCTCTGGAGGCTCCTTCGAGACGCCTGCCCCGCAGGCTCCTCAGGATGAGGGCTGTGGGAATGGTTCCGGCTGCATCGTCGAGCCGGAAGCCATACTCGCCCGCCTCTCCCGCGAGCGCCCCCTCGCCTATATCCTCGTCTACCGCTCCGCCGTGCTCTCCGGCGACACAAAGGCCGTCGACGCATTGGCGACGGCTCTCGCCGAACGCGGCATCGATCCGCTCGTGCTGGCGGTATCGAGCCTGAAGGACGCGGAAGCTGTGGCGGTCCTCCGGCGCACGATCCGGGCGCGCCGCCCTGACATCATCGTCACGACCACCGCCTTCTCCTCCCGCGACGACGACAGCTTCGTTCTCGACGAGGCCGATTGCCCGATCCTGCAGGCCATTCCCGTCGGCACCCCCCGGGAGGCCTGGGAGGCCTCGCCGCGCGGCCTCTCCGCCGCCGATCTCGCCATGCAGATCGCCCTGCCCGAATTCGACGGGCGGATCGCGGCCGGTCCCGTCTCGTTCAAGGCGGAAGAAGCCTCCGATCCGGCGCTCGCCTTCTCCCGCCGGGTGCAGGCGCCGGATGCCGGGGGCATCGACGCGATTGCCGACATGGCCGCCGCCTGGGGGCGCCTCGCCCGCACGCCGCGCCAGGAGCGCCGGCTGGCGCTCGTTCTCTCGGACTACCCGGCTCGCGGCGGGCGCGCGGGATTCGCCGTCGGACTCGACACGCCGGCCAGTGCCTGCGCGATCCTCGATCTGCTCCGCGATGCCGGCTACGAGGCGAAGCGGGATTTCACCGGCGACGATCTGATGCCGCGTCTCACCGAAGGCGAAGCGAGGTTCGAGGTTCCGTTCGCCGCCTATCGCGCATGGCTCGATACGCTCCCCGCCGAGCAGCAAGCCGCCATCGTTGCCCGCTGGGGCAGCATCGAGAGCGATCCTGCCTTCAAGCAGGATGCCTTCCGCTTCCGCGCGGTGCGCGCCGGCAATGTGCTCGTGGCGCTTCAGCCCGATCGCGGCCATGGCCTGGATCGCAAGGGCTTCTATCACGATCCCGAATGCCCCCCGAGCCACGGCTATCTCGCGTTCTATGTCGGCCTGAGGTCGCTGGAGCGGATTCACGCCCTCGTCCATCTCGGCACCCACGGCACGACCGAGTGGCTTCCCGGCAAGGCGGTGGCGCTCTCCCCCACCTGCTGGCCGCGCCTCGTCGCCGGCGCGGTGCCGGTGATCTATCCCTTCATCGTCGACGATCCGGGCGAGGCCGCTCCCGCCAAGCGCCGCATCGGCGCCGTCACCCTCGGCCATCTCACGCCGCAAACCGGCGCAGCCGGTCTTCACGGCGAGGCCGCGGCCCTGCGCGAGCTGGTGGAGGAGTTCTCCTCCGCCCAGGTGCTGCATCCCGGACGCGCGGAGCTCGTGGCGAAGGAGATCCTCGAACGCGCGCAGGCCAGCGGGCTGGCGGCCGCCTGCGGCGTCGAGCACGCCATGCCGATGGACGAGGCCCTGACCCGCCTCGATGCGCATCTGTGCGATCTCGGCGAGGTGACGATCCGCGACGGGCTGCATGTCTTCGGGCAGGCACCCCACGGATTCGATGCCTGCGCGGCAGGCGAGCGCGAGGGCCTGCTGCGGGCGCTCGACGGCCGCTTCGTGGTGCCCGGACCTTCCGGCTCGCCCTCGCGCGGGCAGACGGACGTGCTGCCCACCGGCCGCAACCTCGCGACCCTCGATCCGCGCGCCATCCCCACCCGCGCCGCCACCGAGCTCGGCTGGCGCGCTGCGGCGGAAGTGGTGCGCCGCCACCTGCAGGAGCAGGGCGACTGGCCGCGGCGGATCGTGATGGACCTCTGGGCCTCGCCGACGCTGCGATCGGGCGGCGAGGACATCGCGCACGCCCTCGCGCTCATGGGCGTGCGCCCGACCTGGGATCATGCCTCGACGCGGTTGACCGGCTTCGAGATCGTGCCGCAGCCGCTCCTCGACCGCCCCCGCGCCGACGTGACGGTCCGCGTCTCCGGCGCCTTCCGCGACACCTTTCCGGACCAGATCGCGCTCCTCGACCAGGCGGCCCGCGCGGTCGCGGCGCTCGATGAGGACGACGAGTGGAACGCACTCGCCGCCGCCCGTCGCCGGGGCGAGGCGCTCGCGCGCGTGTTCGGCTCCGCGCCCGGCACCTATGGCGCGGGCGTGTCCGCGCAGGCCCTCGACGGGGAATGGGCGACGAAGAACGATCTCGGCCGCACCTATCTGGACGGCACCTCCCATGCGCTCGGCGCGGGCGGCGAGGCCCGCTTGGATGCGAGCTTCCCGCAACGGGTCGGGCAGGCGGAGGCCTTCGTCCATGTGAGCGACGTGGCCGAGCGCGACATTCTCGACGGCGATTCCGCCGCGGATGCCATCGGCGGCTTCGCGGCGGCGGCGCAGACGCTCGGTGCGGCTCCTGCTCTCTACAGCCTCGACACGAGCCGCCCGCAGGCGCCGAAGGCCCGCACCCTTTCGGAAGACGTGGATCGGCTCGTGCGCGGACGCCTGACGAACCCGCGTTGGATCGCGGGGCAGCTGCGCCACGGCTGGCGCGGCGCGGCGGAGATCGCCCAAGGCGTCGATGCGCTCTTCGCCTTTGCCGCCACGACGGAGGCCGTATCCTCCACGAGCCTCGACCTCGTCTTCACCGCGCTGATCGCGGACGAGGCGACCTGGACGCAGCTGTCGGCAGCCAATCCCGCCGCCGCTCAGGCGATCCGCGACCGGCTGGCCGATGCGCGCCGGCGAGGATTGTGGGAGAGCCGCCTCAATTCCGTTGCAGCCTTCTTCGAGGATGGACGCAGGGAGGCCGCCGAATGAGAGCCCAGGCCAGCATCGCACGCAGGGGATGGTGTCCGGGCGTGCGCCGCCCGATGGCAACCGGCGACGGCCTGCTCGTGCGCCTGCAACCCTTCGGCGGCAGGCTTACCGCCCACCAGGCGCGCCTCGTCGCCCAGGCTGCGCATGAACACGGCAACGGCCATCTCGACGTCACCGCCCGCGGCAACCTGCAGATCCGCGGCGTGAAGGAAGAGACCTATCCTCCCCTGCTCGCCCTTCTCGACCGCGAAGGCCTCGCGGAGCCGGAGGGCGATGGACCGAACCGCCTGACGGTGCTGTCGCCGCTGGCCGGCCTCGACCCGCTCGACCGCTGGGATGCGCCGACCCTGGCGCGTGATATCGAAACCATGGCGGGTGCCGTCGAGGGCCTTCCGGCAAAGGTCTTCGTGGCCGTCGATGGCGGTGGCGCGATGCCGCTCGATCCGGTCGGCGCCGATCTCCACCTGGTGGCGACGGCCGACAATGCCGTCGCGTTCGGCGCGGCCGCACCCGGCGGCCTGCATTGGATCGGCACCGCCTCCCACGCGCGAGGGCCCGATGCCGCATGCGCCGTCCTCTCAGGCTTCGCGGAGATGCGGCGCGCGGGCCGGACCGAGGCACGGCGGCTGCGGGATCTCGAACCGGACCTCGTGCAGGCGCTGTCGGAGCGCGCATCCCTCGAACCGGCTGCGGCGCCGCCGCCGCGGCCCGCTGCTCCCCGCGCCGGCGCCATGGCTCTCAACCACGGGCAAGCCGCTCTCCTCGCCCTCCCCTTCGGCCGCTGCACCGCCGCGCAGATCGCGCAAGCCGCGGCCTGGAGCGAGCGCTTCGGCCACGGCGAGATCCGCCTCTCCTTCACGCGCGGCCTCCTGCTGCCGGGGATTGCGGAGGAGTCGATGGCGCCGCTTCTCGCCGAAGCCCATGGCGCCGGCTTCATCACCGATGCGCAGGACCCGCGCCTCTCCCTGATCGCCTGCCCCGGCAAGCCCGATTGCGGGAGCGCCTGGGTGCCGGCACCTGCCGATGCGATGCGGATGGCACAATCCTGCGAAAGCCTCCTCCAGCAGGGCGTCATTCTTCACGTTTCTGGCTGCGCGAAAGGCTGCGCTCATCCGGGCCGGGCCGATCTCACCCTGGTGGGACGCCCCGATGGCCGCTATGACGCGGTGCCGGGCGGCTCGACCCGCGACGCGCCCCTCCTCCATCTTTCCATCGACGATCTCATGACCCGTTTGTTGCCGCTGAAACCCGCCGACGACCTGCGCCTTGCCTTTGCGGGCAATCCGCGATGAGCGCCCCCCGCGACTACATCCGCGAGGGTGCGGAAATCTATCGCCGCTCCTTCGCGATCATCCGCGCCGAGGCGGATCTCACCCGCTTTTCAGGCACCGCCGAGCGCGTGGTCGTGCGCATGATCCATGCCTGCGGCATGACAGACCTGCCGCGCGATGTGGAGCTCTCGCCCGATTTCGCGGAAGCGGCGGAGGCGGCCTTGAGGCGCGGTGCGCCGATCCTGTGCGATGCCAAGATGGTGGCGAACGGCATCACCCGCTCCCGTCTGCCGGCCAAGAACGAGGTGGTCTGCACGCTGGACGATCCGCGCGTTCCGGCGCTCGCCACCGAGCTCGGCAACACCCGCTCGGCGGCCGCCATGGAGTTGTGGCGCGAGCGGCTGGAAGGCGCGCTCGTGGTGTTCGGCAATGCGCCCACCGCCCTCTTCCACCTGCTCGAGATGCTCGATGCCGGAGCGCCGAAGCCCGCCGCCGTCATCGGCATCCCGGTCGGCTTCATCGGTGCGGCCGAGTCCAAGGAGGCGCTCGCCCGGGACGGGCGCGTGCCGTATCTCGTCGTGCACGGACGTCGCGGCGGCAGCGCCATGGCGGCGGCGGCGGTCAATGCCCTCGCGAGCCCGGTGGAGTGAGGCGGCCATGAACGACACCATCCGCCTCTTCGGCCTCGGCCTCGGTCCCGGACACCCGGACTACATGACCGTGCGCGCCCGCAGGGTGCTGGAAACGGCCGACCGGCTCGTCCATTTCTGCAAGCGCGGGCGGCGCGGCAACGCGCGCAGCATCGCGGATGCGGTCGTCGGTGCCAACCACGAGCGGGAGATCGCCCTCGTCTATCCGGTGACCACCGAAATCCCCGCCGACCACCCGGACTACGCCGCCGCCCTCAACCCGTTCTACGAGGCCGCCGCCGCGCAGCTTCTCGCGGAGACGGAGGCCGGCCGCACGGTTGCCGTCCTCTGCGAGGGCGACCCCTTCTTCTACGGCTCCTTCATGCATCTGTGGTGGCGCCTCAAGGACAGGGTATCGATTGAGGTCGTGCCCGCCGTTTCCGGCATGTCGGGCGCCTGGACCCGCGCCGGCGCGCCGATCACCTGGGGCGACGACGTGCTCACCGTCCTGCCCGGAACATTGTCGGAGGCCGAACTGTCGCGGCGACTCTCCTGCACCGATGCCGCCGTGGTGATGAAGCTCGGACGCAATCTCCCGAAGGTCCGCAGAGCGCTCGCTACCGCAGGCCTTCTGGAGCGCGCCATCTATGTGGAGCGCGCCACCATGACGGAGGAGAGAATCGTTCCGCTGCCGGAACTGACCGAGGATTTCGACGCCCCTTACTTCTCGCTCGTCATCGTGCCGGGGCAAGGGAGGCGCGTATGACGGGTCTCGTCACCGTCGTCGGGCTCGGCCCGGGCGATCCGCGCTACCTGACGCCGGCCGCGTCGGAGGCGCTCGCCTCGGCCACCGACCTCGTGGGCTACGGACCCTATGTGGACCGCGTGCCGGAGCGGCCCGGCCAGCGCCGGCACGCCTCGGACAACCGCGTGGAACTCGACCGGGCGCGCTTCGCGCTCGATCTTGCCGCGAGCGGCGCACGGGTCGCCGTGGTGTCGGGCGGCGATCCCGGCGTGTTCGCCATGGCCGCAGCCGTGTTCGAGGCGATCGAGAACGGCGACCCCGCATGGCGCGCTCTCGACATCCGCGTGGAGCCCGGCATCACCGCGATGCTCGCGGCAGCCTCACGCGTCGGCGCTCCCCTGGGCGGCGATTTCTGCGCCCTGTCGCTCTCGGACAACCTGAAGCCCTGGGAGGTGGTCGAGGCGCGGTTGCGCGCGGCGCTGACGGCAGACTTCGTGGTGGCGCTCTACAACCCGATCTCATCCGCGCGCCCCTGGCAGCTCGGCGCCGCGTTCAGGATCGTGTCCGAGATGCGTGGGCCGGATACGCCGATCGTGCTCGCCCGCGCCGTCATGCGGCCGGATGAGCGCATCAGGATCTTGAGCCTCTCGGAGGTTGAGGCCTCCATGGCCGACATGTCCACGTTGGTGATGATCGGCGCAAGCACCACGCGGCTGATCGAGCGGCACGAGGGTGCGGCGCCCTGGGTCTACACGCCGCGCTTCTACGGGGTGCGGCCGTGACGGCGCTCGAGCCAATCGAAAGCCGCCTCGGCGGTGGCAACCTCATCGACGCCGCGCGGCTTCTCGGGCCGCGCCACGATGACGACGGGCAGCCCGAGGACTCGCGCCGCGGCGATCTTCGGATAGGTGGCGGCTCCGCCGGAGTTCTTCGTGACCACAACCTCGATCCGCTCGCGCTCCATGAGCGCGCGCTCCGCCGCCTCGTCGAAAGGCGCGCGGTCCCGGATCGCGATGACGTTCGGCGCCGGCAGCGCATCGCCGATGGGCTCGATGGTGCGCACGAGATAGGTGTGCTGCGGCGCGGCTGCGAAGGGCGGGAGTTCGAGACGACCGACCGTGAGGAAGACGCGGCGGGGCTCCTCGCCCAATGCACTGACGGCTTCCTCCATGGTCCCCACCTCAATCCACCGGTCGCCTTCTTGCGCGGTCCAGGGCGGACGGCGCAGGGCGAGCAGCGGAACCTGAGCCTGCGCGCAGGCGTCGGCAGCGTTGCGGGACATAATGGCGGCGAAGGGATGCGTCGCGTCGATTACCGCCTCGATCCGCTCCTGCACCAGAAAGCGGGCGAGCCCCTCCACGCCGCCGAAGCCGCCGATGCGGGTTGGAACCGGCAGGGGCCGCGGGTCGCTGGTGCGCCCGGCCATGGACAGGATCGGGCTGTAGGCGGGATGGCCGGAGAGCCGCGCCGCGAGCGCGGCGGCTTCCGTCGTGCCGCCCAGAATGAGGATGCGCATGCGCCTCTTTTCCCCCAACTCCGCGGCGGAGTCGAGCATGGCTGAGGCTCCCTGGCTCACCATCATCGGCATCGGGGAGGATGGGCGCGCGGGCCTCTCCCCCGCGGCTCTGGCCGCCCTCGACCGGGCGGAGTTCGTGATCGGCGGCGCGCGTCACCTCGCCCTGGCGGCGCCCCTCCCGGCACGGACGCAGGCCTGGCCAAGCCCCTTCGCGGAGGGCTATCCCATGATCCTGGCGCGCCGCGGCCGGCCCACCTGCGTTCTGGCAACAGGCGATCCGTTCCATTACGGCGTCGGCGCGGAGCTGGCGCGCCTGATTGCGCCGGAGGAGATCGTGTGCTTCCCGCACCCATCGGCCTTCAGCCTCGCCGCCGCGCGCATGGGCTGGTCGCTGCCGGATTGCGATTGCGTGAGCCTGCACGGGCGGGCGCTGAGGCGGATCATCCCCTATCTGCAGCCCGGCGCACGTCTTCTCGCCCTGTCCTGGGACGGATCGACGCCGGAACAACTTGCGGAACTCCTGAAGGCTCGCGGCATGGGCGCCTCAAGAATCACGGTGCTCGAAGCCATGGGCGGCCCGCGCGAGCGCATCCGCCACTCGCGCGCCGATGCGTTTGAGATGGCCGGTATCGACCCGCTCAATACAATCGCCATCGAGGTTGCGGCAGCGCACGATGCCCGCATCGTCACCCTCGCGCCGGGACTGCCGGATGCGTGGTTCGACAACGACGGTCAGCTCACCAAGGCGGAGATCCGCGCGCTGACCCTCGCGGCCCTGGCGCCGAAGGCAGGGGAGTTGCTCTGGGACATCGGCCTCGGCGCCGGCTCCGTCGGCATCGAATGGTGCCTGCGCCATCCGCGCAGCCGCTGCATCGGCATCGAGGAGCGGCCCGAGCGGGCCGAGCGGGCGCGGCGAAATGCGCTCGAACTCGGCGCAACGGCGCTCGACATCCGCATCGGCCGCGCACCGGAAGCGCTGGCCGATCTGCCGGCGCCGGACGCGGTCTTCATCGGCGGCGGCGCATCGGAAGCCGGCGTCTTCGACACGGCCTGGTCGGCGCTGAAGCCCGGCGGGCGCCTCGTGCTCAACGCGGTGACGCTGGAAACCGAGACGCTGCTCGGGACGCTCTACAGCCGGCATGGCGGCATCATGCGGCGCCTCGCGCTCTCGCGCCTGGAGTCCGTCGGCTCCATGCACGGCTGGCGGGCGGCCATGCCCGTCACGCAATGGGTGGTGACGAAGCCATGATCGTGGCAGGCGTAGGATTCAGGCGTGGCGTCGCCGCAGACGAGATCGTGATGCTCGTGGAGCTGGCGCTGGAACGCGCGGCGCTTGCACCCGACAGCCTGAGCAGGCTTGCGACCATCGAGGTTCTCGCCACCCTGCCCGCCTTCTCGGAAGCGGCCCGGAGACTGAATGCCATGGCATCGTCCGTTGCGGCGTCCGACCTTGCCAAAGCAGCGCCGCGCGTGCGCACGCAATCGGCGCGCTCCATCGCTGCCCACGGGGTCGGATCGGTCGCGGAGGCGGCGGCGCTGGCAGCCGCAGGGCCCCGGGCCGAGCTCATCCTGGAGCGCATCGCTTCGTCCTCCGCCACCTGCGCCCTCGCCCGCTCGGAGACCGACCCATGACGGTTCACTTCATCGGCGCCGGCCCCGGCGCCGCCGATCTCATCACCGTGCGTGGACGCTCGCTCGTCGAGCGCTGCCCCGTCTGCCTCTATGCGGGCTCCATCGTGCCGCCGGAGATCCTCTCCTGGTGTCCGCCCGGTGCCCGCCTCGTGGACACGGCGCCTCTCGACCTCGACGCAATCACGGCCGAGTACGTGCGGGCGCACGAGAACGGGGAGGACGTGGCGCGGCTGCATTCCGGCGACCTCTCCATCTGGAGTGCCATGGGCGAGCAGCTGCGGCGGCTCGACGGCTTGGGCATCCCCTACACGATCACGCCCGGCGTCCCCGCTTTCGCAGCGGCGGCGGCGGCCCTCGGGCGCGAGCTGACGGTCCCCGAGATCGGGCAGTCGGTGGTTCTCACCCGCACGTCGGGACGCGCCTCCGCGATGCCCGAGACGGAGCGGCTGTCCACCTTCGCGCAGACGAAGGCGACGCTCGCGATCCATCTCTCGATTCACGTGATCGAGCAGGTGGTCGAGGAGCTGCTGCCGGCCTACGGCGCGGATTGCCCCACAGCCGTGGTCTGGCGTGCCTCCTGGCCGGACGAGCGGGTGATCAAGGGAACGCTCTCCACCATCGCCGCGATGGTGCGCGCGGAGAAGCTGGAGCGCACGGCGCTGATCCTGGTGGGGCGCACCCTCGACGCGCGGGGCTTCCGCGACAGCGCGCTCTACTCGACCGGCTACGACCGGCGCTTTCGCCCGGGCACCCGCGGGGAGAGCCCATGAGGCGCGCGCCTTCAGACAACCGGATGGAACGGCACGCGGCCCACGAGTTGGCCGTTGCGGTCGAACACCGCGACCTCGAGTGCGATGCTCGCGCCGCGCAGGGCCTTGGCGGCTGTGCCCCACGCGTGCTGCGCCACGACGTCGCCGAGCGGCAGGCCGAGGCTCCTGGCAGTCTCAAGCACCTCGAGCGCGGTATTGGCGCTGCGTGCCTGCATCACGACGGACGCATCCGCGCCGGTCTCTCCAAGACGCTCGGCGAGCCAGTCGAGATCGACCGCACCGGAGCGCGAATGCAGGTCGAGCAGCCCCTGCCCGAGCTTGGTCATCTTGGCGAAGCCGCCCGCGATGGTGACCTTCGGCACGGGATTGCGGCGCAGGTACTTCAGCATGCCGCCGACGAAGTCGCCCATGTCGATGAGAGCCTGCTCCGGCAGATCATGGAGCGCCTGCACGGCCTTCTCGGAGGTGGAGCCGGTGGCGCCCGCCACATGGTCGAGCCCACCGGCGCGCGCCACGTCGATGCCGCGGTAAATGCTGTGGATCCAGGCCGCGCAGGAATAGGGCACCACCACGCCGGTGGTGCCGAGGATCGACAGCCCGCCCAGGATGCCGAGGCGCGGGTTGAGCGTCCTCTGCGCGATGGCCTCGCCGCCCGGAATGGCGATCTCGACCTCGATGTCGGTAGCCCCGCCGAGGCTGCGCGCCGCCTCCTCCAGGTTGTCGCGGATCATCTGGCGCGGCACCGGATTGATGGCGGGTTCGCCCGGCGGCAAGGGAAGACCGGCCCGGGTGACCGTGCCGACGCCCTCCCCGGCACGGAACGTCACGCCCGAGCCCGGCGCTCCGGCACGGATGGTCGCGATCACCAGGGCGCCATGGGTCACATCGGGATCGTCGCCCGCATCCTTGACGACACCCGCCCGCGCCCCGCCTGCGATGATTTCCGCAAGCGCCAGGGAAAAGGCCGGCCGCGCCCCGCCCGGCAGCACGATCTCGACGGGATCCGGGCACTCGCCCGCCTGCCAGCCGATATAGGCCGCCTTGGCCGCCGCCGTGGCGCAGGCGCCCGTGGTCCAGCCACGGCGCAGCGATCCGGCGGGTTTGCTCTCGTCCATGCGCCCTCTTACAACGTCGCCATGAATTTCAACACCCACATCGCGGCTCCCAGGCACAGCCGGAGGGTCTCATGACCGCCCTCTCCCGCCTCACGCCGCCCTTCGCCCCCGGCACGGTCTGGCTCGTCGGCGCCGGCCCGGGCGATCCGGGCCTGCTCACGATCCACGCCCTGAACGCCCTCGAAAAGGCCGATGTCATCGTCTACGACGCGCTGGTCGACCCGGCCGTGCTCTCCTTCGCCCGCGAAGGCGCCGCCCTGGAATTTGCCGGCAAGCGCGGCGGGCGGCCCTCGGCGTCCCAGCGCGACATCTGCGAGCGTCTGATCCAGCTTGCGCGCGAGGGCAAGCGGGTGCTGCGGTTGAAAGGCGGCGATCCCTTCATCTTCGGGCGCGGCGGCGAGGAGGCCCTGGCCCTGTCGGAGGCGGGCATCCCGTTCCGCATCATTCCCGGCGTATCGAGCGGCCTCGCCGCGCTTGCCATTCATGGGGTGCCGGCGACCATGCGCAAGGCGAACCACGCGGTGATCCTCGCCACCGGCCACCCTGCGCCCGACGCGCAGCTCGAATGGACCTCGCTGGCCCGCACCGGCGCGCCCATCGTGCTCTACATGGCCGTGTCTAGCCTCCCCTCCATCGTGCAGGGCCTCATGGAGGGCGGGCTTCCCGGCGACACGCCCGCCATCGCCGTCCACGGCGCCACGACCTCCAAGGAGAGCGTGGTGGAGGCAACGCTCGAAAGCCTGCCGAAGCTTGCGGAGGACGGTCACATCCGCTCGCCGGCCATCGTCGCCGTCGGAGCGATCGCCGCCTTCCGCGCGGCCATCGCCAACCACCTTCTCGAGTTCGGCAGCGAGGCCGCCCAGTGAGCCTCGGCCCCGGCCTTCTCGTCGCCGCCCCGCGCTCCGGTTCGGGCAAGACCACCGTGGTGCTCGGCCTCCAGCGGGCGCTCGCCCGCCGGGGCCTACGTGTGCGCGGGGTGAAATGCGGGCCGGACTATATCGACCCGGCCTTCCACGCCGCCGCCACGGGCGCACCCAGCTTCAACCTCGACAGCTTCGCCATGAGCGGTGCTCTGCTCGGAGCCGTTGCGTCCCGGGCCGCCGGGAACGCCGACATCGTCATCGCCGAAGGCTCCATGGGCCTCTTCGACGGGATCCGCCAGGAAACCGGCCGCACAGGTGCGAGCGCCGATATCGCCGCCCTGTTCGGCTGGCCGGTGATCCTCGTGCTCGACGTCTCCGGCCATGCGCAATCGGCGGCCGCCGTCGCGCTCGGCTGCGCCCGCTTCGATCCGCGCATCGAAGTGGCCGGCGTGGTGCTGAACAAGGTCGCCAGCGAGCGCCACCGCCGGCTGGTGGAGGACGGCATGGCGCGCATCGGCCTGCCCGTGCTGGGCGCGCTCATGCGCAACCCCGACCTCGCCCTGCCCGAGCGCCATCTCGGCCTCGTCCAGGCCGGCGAGACTGAGGAACTCGACGCCCGGCTGGAACGCCTCGCCGATGCGGTGGAGTCCGCTCTCGACCTCGGCCGCCTGGTGGCCCTCGCCCGCCCGACGCGGCTCGAAACGGCGGGGCGCGCAATCCCCGTGCCGCCCCCCGGGCAGCGGATCGCGCTGGCCTCCGACAGGGCCTTCTCCTTCGTCTATCCGCACGTGCTTGCGGCCTGGCGCAGCGCAGGGGCGGAGGTCGTGACCTTCTCGCCGCTGGCGGACGAGACGCCCCCGTCGGACTGCGATGTCTGCTGGCTGCCCGGAGGGTACCCGGAGCTTCACGCCGGGCGCATCGCGGGTGCGCGGCGCTTCCTCGAAGGCCTGCGCCGCTTCGCCGAAAGCCGGCCCGTTCACGGCGAATGCGGCGGCTACATGGTGCTGGGCCGGTCCCTCGAGGACGGCGACGGGAACGTCCATGCCATGGCGGATCTGCTGCCCGTGGAGACGAGCTACGCCAAGCGGCGGATGCATCTCGGCTACCGGGTGGCGCATCTGCTGCATGACGGCGTGCTGGGAGCGGCGGGCCGACGCCTCGTCGGGCATGAGTTCCACTACGCCTCGGTGACGGGGAGCGACCCGTCGCGGGAGGCGGCCTTCGCCTCCATCGCCGATGCGGAGGGCAACGATCTCGGCACCGCCGGCCATCGCCGGGGCCTCGTGACCGGCAGCTTCTTTCACGCCATCGCGTGGGAATGATGGCCCAGGCTCAGGCGGCGCTCACGGCGCGGCGGGCACGCTGGATCTCGCCGACGATGCGCCCGGGCTGTACGGGCTTCTGAAGCACGACGATGTCGGGATGGCGCTCGCCCACGCCGGCCGGCAGCCCGCTGGCGCCCGTATAGACCACCACGCCCACGTGCCGCGCCCGCAGGGTTTCCAGCACCGGCGTGATGTCGCCATCCCCCAGGTTGACGTCGAGAACGGCGGCGTCGATCGCCTGATCGCTTTTGACCGTCTGCCGGGCCTCGCGCAGGGACCCGACGGGCCCGACCACCTCCCCTTCAGCGCGCTCGATGAGGTCGCTGATGTCCGTGGCGATGGCCGGATCGTCCTCGACGACGAGAACACGCATGCCGTTCAACATCCCAGCCTCCTGGATCGCAGGGCGAGGTTTCCAGTCCGAGTCAATTCGCCATCCCTTTGGCTGTTCCAGATGTCGAAGGGTCCGACCCATGCATGCTGGGAATGTCGCCTGAGGAACGGAGCGGCGGGCAGGGGCGTTTGGAATAGTCGCTATCCCCGTCTCCATCGCGTCGGGTCCGGTTCGTGAGCATCAGCCCATCGCATCCCAAGGGTCCCGAACTCCTGCCCCTGTCGCAGAGATCCGAGGAGCTGGCCTACAGGCTCCGCCAGCAGGAGGCTCTCGCCGGCTTCGCTCTCTTTGCGCTCCAGGCCACCGAGCTCGACCTTCTGCTGCAGGAGGCCTGTCGCGTCAGCGCGAACGGTCTCGGCAGCGAGCTGTCCAAGGTGCTCGAATACCGCCCCGAGGACGACAAGTTCCTCCTGCGTGCGGGCGTCGGGTGGCGGCCGGGCTTGGTCGGGCATGCGCTCGTCGGCTCGGACATCGCATCGGCAGCAGGCTATGCCTTTCGTACCGGCGAGGCCGTGATCTCCAGCCATCTCGGAGCCGCTGCCGCCGAGGGCGAGGACCGCTTCCGCGCCTCCCAGATCATGGTCGAGCATGGCGTCCGGCGTGCCATCAACGTGCCGATCCGCGGACGCGAGTGGTCGTACGGGGTGCTGGAGGTCGACAGCCCGCAGGAGAACAAGTTCACGCAGGCCGACATCACCTTCCTCGGAGGCGTGGCCAACATCCTGGGCGTGGCGATGGAGCGCATCAGGATGGAGAGAGCCGTGCAGGAAAGCGAGGAGGGCTTCCGCACCCTGGCCAATTCAATCCCGCAGCTCGCCTGGATGGCGGACCCTTCCGGGGCGGTCTATTGGTACAACGACCGCTGGTTCGAGTACACGGGATCCACCCTGGACGAGATGCGCGGCTGGGGCTGGCGCGCTGTGCACCACCCGGACCACGTGGAGGGCGTGGTCGAGCGGATCCGTCACGCCTTCGAAACCGGGGAAAACTGGGAGGACACCTTCCCCCTGCGCGGCCGCGACGGCGAGTACCGCTGGTTCCTCTCCCGCGCCCTTCCCGTCAGGGATGCGGACGGCAGGATCCTCCGCTGGTTCGGCACCGGCACGGACGTGACCCGGCAGCGCGAGGCCGAGGAGCGCAGCCAGCTCATGACCCAGGAGGTCAGCCACCGGGTGAAGAACTCCCTCGCCCTCGTGGCGAGCCTGCTCGGCCTCCAGTCCCGCTCGACCGCGAGCGCCGAAGCCCGGCAGGCGCTGGAGGATGCCTATGCCCGAGTCCAGACGATCGCGCAGATCCATGACAGGCTCTGGCGGCAATACGATGCGGAGAGCGTCGATCTCTGCGGCTTCCTGAACGACCTGTGCCGCAAGCTGCAGGAAACCGCAGTGGAGCACCGCCTGGAATTTCACGGCCACCCGGTCATGATCTCGATCGACCGGGCGATCTCCCTCGGCCTCCTGCTGAACGAGATCGTCACCAACGCTTTCAAGTACGCCTACCCGGAAGGCGGCGGCGGGCCGGTCCAGGTGCGCCTCTCGGCAAAAGGCGGGCAGCTCCGGCTCAAAGTGACGGATCTGGGCGTGGGACTTCCGGCGGATTTCGACCTCTCCAAGAACCGGCGAAGCCTCGGATCCCGCCTCATCGTGAACACGGCCCGTCAGCTCCAGGCCCAGGTGGAGGCCGGCCCCAACACCCCTTCCGGCGCCCGCTTCACGGTGACGATGCCGATCCAGCCCGCCTGAACCTCCCGGGCGGGCTGGAGTTGAACAGGTCCATGAGAGGAGACCAACATGAGCTTGAAGCTGATCCTGCCCTTGGCCGCCCTGCTCGCCCTCGCCGCCTGCGGCGAGGACGGACCGGACCAGACCGGCAGCACGGACAACGCGAACCAGCCCGCCAACAACTCGGCCCCCGCCAATCCGCGCGCCAACCCGGCCCCGCCGGCTCAGTAGCCGCCATTCCCCTCCCGTGCAGAGAGCCCCGGGCGCGATGGCGCCCGGGGTCCTTTTCGCGCATCGGGAGCGGCACGACATCATGCCCCTGGATGACCGGAAAGGACGCTCCGCCATCGTTTCGCCCCAGCCATCGTTCTTGATCCCGGCCGAAGCCCGAGAAGGCACATGAACGGCGCCGAAGCTTGACGGGAGGCTCGAGAAAGCGAGACCCGGCCTACCCGATCTTCCAAGCTCCGGCAGCGGGCCTCAGGAAATGGAGACGTCGATGAAAGAGGCATTTCACATCGGCCAGCTCGTTCGGGTCACGAGGCCCGCCTCGGGCGCCTCGGACCGCCGCACCTACTGCATCGTCTGCCTCGTCTCCCATCCCGGCGAAACGCCGGTCTACCGCATCAAGAACACGGTCGGCATCGAGCGCCTGGTGCGAGCCGACGAGATCGAGCCCGCCGCCATGACAGCCGTGCCGTGAGCGCTGCAGGCGGAGCCGGAACAAGCAGGCTCCCGCAACAGCCCGGCATTATCCCATGGTAGCGGTGGCTGGCACCTTGCCGTCCCTGCCCCGGCACGACAGAATGCCTCCCAACCAAGCCCGTAACGGGCACGGCCGGCGCCGACCGGTCAGGCGCAAGGGTTCAACCCTGCGCGAGAGGGAACGGAACCATCCCGCGCGATATCATTGCGCGGATGCCAGGGAGGTTGACGTCTTTGACGACGGCAGCAGATGCGCGCGCAGACACATTCCCGAAACTGCTTGTGCGCAACGCGGGCATACGCCCGAACCGCACCGCGTTCAGGCACAAGGACCTCGGGATATGGCAATCATGGACCTGGGGCGAGGTACACGAGATCGTGCGGGCCTATGCCAGCGGCTTGCAGGCGCTCGGCCTGAAGCGCGGCGGCAAGATCGCCATCATCGGCTATAACCGTCCCTATCTCTACTGGACCATCGCCGCCGCCCAGTGGCTCGGGGCGATCCCGATCCCGGTCTATGCGGATTCGGTCGCGGAGGAGATGGCCTATGTGCTCAGCCACGCCGAAGTGACCCATGCGGCCGTGCAGGACCAGGAGCAGGTCGACAAGATTCTCTCCGTGTCGGACCAGTTGCCGCAGCTTCAGCACGTGCTCTACGACGAGCAGAAGGGCCTGCGGGACTACGACCACAGCCGCCTGCATTCCATCGCATCCGTCGTCGAGGAGGGACGTGCGCGCCTGGCCGATCCGAAGGAGGCGGAGGGGATCGAGCGCGTCCTGCAGGAGGGCAAGGGCTCGGACCTCGCCATCATCCTCTACACCTCCGGCACGACGGGCCGCCCCAAGGGGGTGATGCTCACCTCCGACGCGGTGATTGCCGCCGCCCGGATCGGCTGCGAATTCGACAAGCTGGACGAGACCGACGAGATCATGGCCTATCTGCCGATCGCATGGGTCGGCGACCACATCTTCTCCTATGCGCAGGCGTTCCTGGCGGGCCTGTGCGTGAACTGTCCCGAGAGCCCGGAGACGGTGGCAGACGACCGGCGCGAGATCGGCGCCACTTACGTCTTCGCCCCGCCGCGCATCTTCGAGAGCATGCTCACGCTCACCATGGTGCGCATCGAGGATGCCAGCGCGCTCAAGCGGCGCATGTTCCACTTCTTCATCGACCACGCCAACAAGGTGGGCGAGAGGATCTTGAACCGGGAGCCCGGCGTCGGCCTGTGGGACCGCTTCCTCTGGAAGCTCGGCGACGTACTCGTCTATGCCCCCTTGCGCAACCGCTTCGGCATGACGCGGGTGAAGGTGGGCTACACGGCCGGCGAGGCCATCGGGCCGGAGATCTTCCGCTTCTACCGCTCCATCGGCGTGAACCTGAAGCAGCTCTACGGCCAGACCGAGGCATCCGTCTACATCACCATGCAGCCGGACGGAGAGATCCGCGCCGACACGGTGGGCCGCCCGGCCCCGCAGGTGGAGATCCGCATCGCCGACAACGGCGAGGTGCTCTACCGCTCGCCGGGCGTGTTCGTGGGTTACTACAAGGACGAGGAGAAGACGGCGGAGACGAAGACGCCCGACGGATTCGTGCATTCGGGCGATGCCGGCTTCTTCGACCAGAACGGCCATCTCAAGATCATCGACCGCGCCAAGGACGTGGGCAAGATGCGGGACGGTTCGCTCTTCCCGCCGAAATATGTCGAGAACAAGCTGAAGTTCTATCCCAACATCAAGGAGGCGGTCTGCTTCGGCGACGGCCGGGATTACGTGGCGGCCTTCATCAACATCGATCTCGTGGCGGTGAGCAACTGGGCCGAGCGCAACGGCGTCACCTATGCCTCCTACCAGGAGCTCGCAGGTCACCGCCTGGTCTACGACATGATCGAGAAGCATGTGGACGAGGTGAACCGCTCGCTCGCCGCCGAGCCGCGCATGGGCGGCGCCCAGATCAAGCGCTTCCTCATCCTGCACAAGGAACTCGACGCCGACGACGGCGAACTGACGCGTACCCAGAAGGTTCGCCGCGGCTTCATCGCCGACCGCTACGCTCCCCTCATCCATGCGCTCTACGACGGCTCGACCGAGGCCGACATCTCGACCGAGGTGACGTTCGAGGACGGCCGCAAGGGCGTCATCTCCGCACGGGTCAAGATCAGGGACATGAAGCTGTATCCGGCCGAACACACGACGCCCCTACCGGAGGCTGCAGAATGAGAGCGCCCGACAATCCCGTCTTCGCCAAGGGCGACGTGCTGCTCGCGGTCGAGAACGTGTCGCTAAGCTTCGGCGGCGTGAAGGCGCTCACCGATGTGTCCTTCGACATCCGCAAGAGCGAGATCCGCGCGATCATCGGCCCCAACGGCGCGGGCAAGACCTCGATGCTCAACTGCATCAACGGCTTCTACTACCCGACCGAGGGGCGCATCACCTTCAAGGGCGTGAAGCGCCCGAAGATGCGCCCCTACGAGGCGGCGCGCGGCGGCATCGCCCGCACCTTCCAGAACGTGGCCCTGTTCAAGAGCATGTCGACGCTCGACAACATCATGGCCGGGCGTTCCATCAAGATGAACTCCAACTTCTTCTGGCAGCTCTTCCGGCACGGTCCGGCCATGAGGGAGGAGGTCGAGCACCGCCGCGTCGTGGAGGAGATCATCGACTTCCTCGAGATCCAGCACATCCGGAAAACCCCGGTAGGACGCCTGCCCTACGGGCTGCAGAAGCGGGTCGAACTCGGGCGGGCGCTCGCCATGGAGCCGGAGCTGCTGCTCCTCGACGAGCCCATGGCCGGCATGAACCTGGAAGAGAAGGAGGACATGTCCCGCTTCATCCTCGAAGTGAACCAGCAATACGGCACCACCATCGCCCTCATCGAGCACGACATGGGCGTGGTGATGGATCTCTCCGACCGGGTCGTGGTGCTGGAATACGGGCGCAAGATCGCCGACGGCACGCCCGCCGAGGTCAAGGGCGACCAGCGGGTGATCGATGCCTATCTCGGCGTGGCGCATTGAGGGCGGGCGATGGACATTCTCTATAAGATTCTCATCGAGCCGTTCGTCTTCATGGGTGAGGCGCCGGATCTCCTGATCCAGACCCTCTGGGAGGGGCTCGTCTCCGGCGTGCTCTATGCGCTCATCGCGCTGGGCTTCGTGCTCATCTTCAAGGCCTCCGGCGTGTTCAACTTCGCCCAAGGCATCATGGTCGTGTTTGCGGCCCTGACCCTGGTGGGTCTCTACGAGAAGGGCGTGCCGGCCTTCCTGGCCCTGATCCTTGCGGCCGTGACGATGCTCGTGCTGGCCGTGCTGGTGGAGCGGATCGTGCTGCGACCGCTGGTCAACCAGCCCGACATCATCCTCTTCATGGCGACTTTCGGGCTCACCTACTTCCTCATCGGCTTCGGCGAACTCATCTTCGGCGGCAATCCGAAGGAGATGATCACCGACGCGCTGTTCCTGCCGCAGGGAACGACTGAACTGGACATGCTGGGTGGAAGGGTGCGCCTCCAGCACCTCGACATCGCCGCGGCGGTCATCGCCTCGATCATGATCGGCCTCTTGGCGGTGTTCTTCTCCAAGACCCGCATCGGCCGGGCCCTGCGCGCGGTCGCCGACAGCCACAAGGCGGCGCTATCGGTCGGCATCTCCCTCAACCAGATCTGGGTGATCGTCTGGTTTGCCGCCGGCATCGTGGCGCTGGTGGCCGGCATCATGTGGGGCGCGCGCTCCGGCGTCTCCTTCTCGCTCCAGATCATCGCCCTGAAGGCCCTGCCCGTGCTCATCCTCGGCGGCTTCACCTCCATTCCCGGCGCCATCATCGGCGGGCTCATCATCGGGGTCGGCGAGAAGATCGGGGAGTTCTACTGGGGGCCGCTGGTGGGCGGCGGGGTCGAGACATGGCTCGCCTACGTGATCGCCCTCATCTTCCTGCTCTACAGGCCGCAGGGCCTGTTCGGCGAAAAGATCATCGAACGCATTTAAAAGGGGTTTGCCAGTGCTCTACCGCGAGGCCGGCCAGTTCAAGACCAGCTACGTCGCCGACAGCGCGATCTTTCCCCTGCGCCAGGACCGGATCGGGATCGGGCTCATCATCCTCGCCGCCTATGCTCTTGCCTTCATCGGCAACAGCTTCCTGCTTCAGGCGGTGATGATCCCCTTCCTGGTGTTCTCCCTCGCCTCCATCGGGCTCAACATCCTCACGGGCTATACGGGCCTGCTGTCGCTGGGCACCGGTGCCTTCATGGGCGTGGGCGCCTATGCCTGCTACAAGCTGATGACCGCCTTTCCGGAGGTGAACGTCATCGTCTGGATCTTCGTCTCCGGCTTCTTCTCTGCCGCCATCGGCGCCCTGTTCGGCCTGCCTTCCCTGCGCATCAAGGGCTTCTATCTGGCCGTCGCGACTCTCGCGGCGCAGTTCTTCCTGCAATGGTGCTTCATCCGGATCCCGTGGCTGGTGAACTACAACGTCTCGGGCGCGCTCGATGCGCCGCTGCGCACCCTGTTCGGCATCCCGATCGTCGGCGCGACCGCCACTCCCCAGACGCGCTACCTCGTGGTGCTCACCATCGTGATCCTGCTCACCTGGCTCGCCTCGAATCTCGTCCACGGCCGCATCGGGCGCATGTGGATCGCCATCCGCGACATGGATCTGGCGGCTGAGCTCATGGGCATCCGCCCCCTGCAGACGAAGCTCCTGGCCTTTGCCGTCTCGTCCTATTACTGCGGCGTCGCCGGCGCGCTCCTCGTCTTTCTCTGGTATGGCGGCGCGGAATACGACGTCTTCAACATCAACCAGTCCTTCTTCATCCTCTTCATGGTGATCATCGGCGGACTGGGCAGCCTCATCGGCTCGTTCTTCGGCGCAGCGCTCATCTTCATCCTGCCCATCGTGCTGGGCATCGTGCTGCCGGCGATCCTGTCGCCCTTCGGCATCTCGGTGGGCGCCGACGTGATCGAGCACCTGCGCTTCATGATCGTGGGTGCGCTCATCATCTTTTTCCTGATCGTCGAACCGCACGGCCTCGCGCGGCTCTGGCAGATCGGCAAGCAGAAGCTCCTGGTCTGGCCGTTCCCCTACTGAACGGCGGATCGAAGGAGACGACGGAACAAGAATTCGGCCCTCCGGCCGATGCAACGGGAGGAAACGAAACATGTCGTTTCGCAAGTTTGGTCTAGGACTAGCCGTGGCGACCCTGCTCGCCGGCACTGCCCTGCCTGCCCTCGCGCAGGACTCGGTCTACGTTCCCCTCTTCACCTACCGCACCGGCCCCTTCGCCGGATCCGGAACGCCCATCGCCGACGGCATGCACGACTATCTTCGCATGCTGAACGAGCGCGACGGCGGCATCGGCGGCGTGAAGCTCGTGCTCGAGGAGTGCGAGACCGGCTACGACACCAAGAAGGGCGTCGAATGCTATGAGTCCGTGAAGGGCAAGAACCCGGTCATCGTGAACCCGTGGTCCACGGGCATCACCCTGCCGCTCATCCCGCGCGCCTCCGTGGACAAGATCCCGATCCTCTCCATGGCCTACGGCCTCTCGGCCTCGGCCCGCGGCGACATCTTCCCCTGGGTGTTCAACCCGCCGGCCACCTACTGGGACGGCATGTCGATGATCGTGAAGTACATCGGCGAGAAGGAAGGCGGCCTCGAGAAGCTGAAGGGCAAGAAGATCGGCTTCCTGCATCTGGACGCCGCCTTCGGCAAGGAGCCGATTCCGCTGCTCCAGGAAATGGCGAAGGATATCGGCTTCGAGGTGGCGCTCTACCCCGTGGCCGCCCAGGACATGCAGAACCAGTCCTCGCAATGGCTCAGCGTGCGCCGCGACCGGCCCGACTACATGATCATGTGGGGCTGGGGCTCCATGAACGGCGCCGCGGTGAAGGAAGCGGTGCGTTCGGGCTACCCGATGGACAAGTTCTACTCCATCTGGTGGCCGGGTGAGGACGACGCCCGCGCCGGCGGCGCCGGAGCCAAGGGCTTCAAGATGCTCAACTGGCATGCGGTGGGCGCCAACTTCCCCGCGATTCAGGACATCCAGAAGCATGTGGTCGACAAGGGCCTCTCCAAGGCTCCGAAGGACAAGGTCGGCGAGCTTCTCTACAACCGCGGCATCTACAACTCGCTGCTGATCGCCGAGGGCATCGCCACGGCGCAGAAGATCACCGGCAAGAAGGTGGTCACCGGCGAGGACGTGCGCCGCGGCATGGAGAACATCAAGCTCGATCCGGCCCGCCTGAAGGCGCTCGGCCTCGAGGGCTTCACCGACCAGCTCGTTCTCTCCTGCTCGGACCACAACGGCCACCGCGCCGCCTTCATGCAGGAATGGGACGGCACGAAGTGGGTGAAGATCTCCAACCCCATCGAGCCGATGACCGATCGCGTCCGCGGCCAGCTCGAGGCCGCCGCGAAGGACTATGCCGAGAAGAACGCCGGCTGGCCCAAGCGCACGGAAGCCTGCGACAAGGCGAGCTAGTGCAACCCTGCCCTCTCCCTTCGCGGGAGAGGGTGGCGAACGAAGTGAGCCGGGAGAGGGGCAGTTAATCACAAGCACAGCCCCTCTCCCACCCTGCTTCGCAGGGCACCCTCTCCCGCAAAGGGGAGAGGGCCTGGAGATTGAAATGACCGCCGCCGCACAACCTGTTTCAGCCGTCGAAACCGTCCTCACGGTCAACAACATCGAGGTCGTCTACGACCACGTGATCCTCGTCCTGAAAGGCGTCTCGCTCACCGTGCCGAAGGGCGGCATCGTGGCGCTGCTCGGGGCCAACGGCGCGGGCAAGACCACCACCCTCAAAGCCATCTCCAACCTGCTGCGCGCCGAGCGCGGCGAGGTGACCAAGGGCTCCATCGAGTTCAACGGCGAGCGCGTCGACAAGCTCTCCCCGAACGAGCTCGTGCGCCGCGGCTGCATTCAGGTTCTGGAGGGCCGGCACTGCTTCGGCCATCTCACCATCGAGGAGAACCTGCTCACCGGCGCCTTCACCCGGCGCGACGGCAATGCCGCCATCCGGCGCGACCTGGAGGCGATCTACGAATACTTCCCCCGCCTCAAGCAGCGGCGGACCTCCATGGCGGGCTACACCTCCGGCGGCGAGCAGCAGATGTGCGCCATCGGCCGGGCGATGATGTCCCGCCCCTCCATGATCCTGCTGGACGAGCCGTCCATGGGCCTTGCGCCGCAGATCGTGGAGGAGATCTTCGAGATCGTGCGCAAGCTCAACGCAACGGAGGGCGTCTCATTCCTCCTCGCGGAGCAGAACACCAACATGGCGCTGAAATACGCCACCTACGGCTACATCCTCGAGACCGGACGCGTCGTCATGGACGGCCCGGCGCAGATGCTGCGCGAGAACGAGGACGTGAAGGAGTTTTACCTCGGCGTGTCGGAGGGCGACCGCAAGTCGTTCCGCGCCGTGAAGAGCTACAAGCGGCGCAAGCGCTGGCTGGCTTGATATGGGGATGTGCCAAACCGCACTTGACGTTACGTCATAGCTTTTCTTACGGTCCGGTCTCGTGAGCGATGAGTTGCTCACGCGATACCTTGCTGGGGGCATTCAATGGATTTCGCACAAGCAGTCAAAACCTGTCTCAACAAGTACGCCGCCTTCTCGGGACGCGCCCAGCGTTCGGAGTACTGGTACTTCTTCCTGTTCATGGTGCTCGCGAACATCGTCGCCAGCGTTCTGGACTCCGCAATCTTCGGCGACATCCCGGTCCTCTACCTGATCGCCACGCTGGCTCTCTTGGTTCCAAGCATTGCTGCGGGCGTGCGCCGCCTGCACGATACGGACAAGTCAGGCTGGTGGCTGCTTCTCGGCTTCATTCCGGTGGTCGGCGCCATCGTGCTGATCGTGTTCTTCTGCCAGCGCGGCACCGTAGGGCCGAACCAGTTCGGGCCGGACCCCCTGCAGGCGTCCATCGCAAACGCGCATATGGCCCGTGCTTAACGCTCGGCCTGCGCCGGCACGCTACGGAGAGGTCATCGGGCAGCTCCGACGACCTCTCCGAAACAGCTTTCTGTTGAATGGGAGACACGCCCTTGGCTGATCACTACGACGCTCTCGAAACCCGTGATCCCGCCGAGCGTGAGACTTCGCTCTTCGCCCAGCTGCCTGAGATTCTGAGGCAGGCCATCCGTTCGCCAGCCTATGCCGAGCGGCTGAGGGGGATCGACCCTGCCGCTGTCACGAGCCGCGAGGCTCTGGCAACCTTACCCTTGCTGCGTAAGGCCGAACTGCCGATCCTGCAGAAGGCTGCCCTCCCCTTCGGCGGCTTTGTGGCCGAGGCGCCCGGCTCGTTCGGCCGTCTCTTCACCTCGCCGGGACCGATCTTCGAGCCGGAATCCGCCACCTCCAACCCCTGGCGTTCGGCACGCGGGCTCTTCGCCGCCGGATTCCGGAAGGGCGATGTGGTGCTCAACACCTTCAGTTATCATCTGACGCCGGGCGGCTTCATCCTGGATTCCGGAGCGAGGGCCTTGGGCTGCGCCGTCATTCCGGCCGGCCCCGGCAACACGGAGCAGCAATTCGAGCTGATCGAAGCCTACCGCCCGGCGGCCTATTGCGGCACGCCCGACTTCCTCAAGATCCTGCTCGACGGCGCGGCGGCCGCGGGACGGGACGTCTCATCGATCAGGCGGGCGCTCGTCTCCGGCGCGGCCTTCCCGAAATCCTTGCAGGAGGAGTTCTCCGCGAAGGGGATCGAAGCCTATCAGGCCTATGCCACGGCGGATCTTGGCTTCGTCGCCTACGAGACATCCGCCCGCGAAGGCCTCGTCGTCAACGAGGACATCATCGTCGAGATCGTGCGGCCCGGCACGGGAGACCCGGTGCCGGAGGGCGAAGTCGGGGAGATCGTGGTGACGACCCTCGATCCGCACCATCCCATCATTCGCCTGGCGCTGGGCGATCTCACCGCCGTGCTGCCGGGCCGGAGCCCCTGCGGACGCACCAACATGCGCATCAGGGGCTGGATGGGACGGGCGGATCAGGCGACCAAGGTCAAGGGCATGTTCGTGCGCCCCGAGCAGGTGGCGGAGATCGGCCGCCGCCACCCGGAACTGAGCCGCCTGCGCCTCGTGGTGACCCGCGAGGGCGAAACCGACGTCATGACCCTGAACGCGGAAACCGCGGCGCCGAGCGACGACCTTGCGGCTGCCGTTGCGGCAACGCTGCAGGGCGTCGCGAAGCTGAAGGGTGCCGTGGCCCTCGTCCCCCCGGGCACCATCCCCAATGACGGCAAGGTCATTGCGGACGAGCGGAAGTACGACTGAGATCGACCTTTCACTGCGGCAATCGGGCTTTGCGAGAACGCATAAAAGGCCAAGCTTGAACCGCTGACTCGCAGCCCATAATCTCAAGCTTGTGGGTGATTCGAAGCACCCGGGTTTTCCAACAGCAGAAAAAGAAAGAGCACCCAAAAGGGTGCTCTAAGGTGTCCGGCCGTAGGGGCAAAAATGACCGGAGATGCCTATTAACGTCAGTGCTCCGAGTTGGTTCCGAAAAAATCTTAAAAAATTTTCAGGTCTCACCAGCGCCTCATTCAGGTCACGTTTTCTGAGTCTAAGGCAGAGCTTCCCGTGGGGGCAATCACGGGCCGGGGGCCGCGACCACAGATCCTCTCGAGGGACGGTCGCGGCCTTTCTTGTGACCTGGCTGCCAGCCCAAGGGGCTGCACCCGATGACCCAAGCCGCTAGAGATCGCCGAGCATCAGCTGGGCCGGGTTGCCCGGCTTCGCGGCCGCCGGGCGCCTCTTGTCGGACACCGCGCCCCCAGCCTCCCTGCTCATCGCCCGCTTCCGAAGCCGCGTCTCGCCCATGCGGGCCTTCGCCTTGTCCCGCGCCACGGCTTCGGGCGCCGCGGGGTTGTCGTCGAGCCACTTGCCACGCTTGATGACCTCGTTGACCCGCCCCTGATTGACGCCCAGTTCGAAGGCGATCTCCTGCTGGGTCATCTCCGTGGTGGCGTGGAGTTCCAGGATGCGCCGGGCCAGATCCGGGGTCATCTTGCGCCCGGCAATCCGGCGGGCGGGAGCGATCGAGCGCTTGCTGCGATCGCGCTCGCGAAGTTTCTGCAGGATGGCGAGGGCCATGTGCATCCCCTGCTCCCGCAGCGCTTCCTCGAATTCCTTGAGCGTGGTCAAGCTGAGCGCACTCCTTTACGAAAACAGCCCCGGCCGGATAGCAGAGCCCCTGCTGCGGCTCCGCCCCTCCCTATCAACGGCCACGCTGAATCTTGGTTTCGACAGAGGCTCGGGCGCATCACTCCTCCTCCTTGCAGGGCCAGGATTTCGGCGCGACCAGACCCGGCGGCAGCTTGGTCTCGGGGGTGCCGCAGGCGACATCGACCTGGGCTTGGGTGAGGCCCGTGGCCCCGCTCAGGTCGGCACCACCAATCTGGGTCAGGAAGAGATAGGCGCCGGTCAGGTTGACGCCCTGCAGATTGAGCCCGTCGAGGCGGGAGCGCGACAGGTTCGCGTAGCTGAAATCGACCTTTGCGGCCTTTGCGCTCTGGAAGAGCACCCGGGCCAGCTCGGCCTTCGACAGGTTGGCGCCGGTGAGGTCCGCACCGCTGAAATCCGACCGGTTCAGCTCGGCCTTGTTGAAGTTCGCCCCCGCTGCCTTCGCTCCGGCAAAGTTCGACCGGTTCATGTCGGACGAGACGAACACCGCATCGGTGAGATTGGCCTGGCCGAAATTGGCGCGCCAGCCGAGGGCCTTGGTAAAATTCGCCCGCGACAGATCGGCCCCCTCGAACCGGGTGCGGCTGATCTCCGTCTCGCTCAGGTTCGCGCCGGCCATTTTCGAAGATGCGAAGTCGCTCAGGGTGAGGAGCGAGCGCGTGAAGATCGTGCCCGTCAGGTCCTCGCCCGCCAGCACCAGGCGTGCCTTCGAACAGCCCGACCAGTCGACGCCCGGTCCGGGCGCATCCTGGCACTTGGCGGCAGCAGGCCCGGCCCAGAGGAAGGCCGTCAGCAGAACTCCGGAAACCTGCGGGCCCATCCTTGTCCGAAGCTCGGGTCGACGCATCCGCACGCGAAAACGCTCCTCATCAAGCCTTCTTCGAAGCCATGCAGGATGAATTAGGCGGTCCGGTCCCTGGGAGGAGGCCCAGCGGCGCGATTTTGTGTGGATTTCCCCGACTCGACTTCCCCAACGTATGGTCTAGCTTCAGCCGCGATTCCCATGGAGCAAGACATGCGCTTCCTTGTCGCCCTTCCCGCCGCCCTGCTGGCCGGGTCCGCCTTGAGCGGCTGCGTCGCATCGACGACCCCCGTCGGCGTTCTGCCGCGCGATCCCGTCCCGCCTCCCCCGTCCATCGCCCGGGAAACAGGGCCGCGCGGGACGAGCCAAGGGGCCGCCGGCCCCGCACAGCGCCGGGGGCTCAGCGTTCCGGGCCAGGGCGCCGCTCCCCGCCCCTGAGCTGGGCCGGACACCCCTCGAAAGAGCATCCCATCATGCGCCAATGCGTAGCTGGCGCCGCTTCCTGTGCCGGTGGTATATGACCCTGCGGCAAACCAACAACAGCGGGATGGACTTCCATGACATGGGTTGAGGCAATCGGCTGGCTCGGAGCAGCCCTTGCCATCACGGGCAGCGCGATGAAGACCATCATCCCGCTGCGCTGCATCGGGATTGCAGCGAACATCTGCTCGCTGATCTTCTCGTCGTTCACGCACAACTATCCGAGCCTGGTGGTGAACCTGATTCTGCTGCCGCTCAACAGCGTGCGGCTCTACCAAATGCTGGGCCTGATCAAGCGGGTCAAGAAGGCCTCGAAGAGCGACCTGTCCATGGACTGGCTCAAGCCCTTCATGACCCGCCGCAAGACGAAGGCTGGCGAGGTGCTCTTCGCCAAGGGCGATGTCGCCACCTGCATGTTCTACACGCTCTCGGGGCGCTATCGCCTCAAGGAGATCGGCATCGAGCTGGTCCAGGGGCAGGTCGTCGGCGAAATGGGCTTCCTCTCGCCCGACAACACCCGCACACAGACTCTCGAATGCATCGAGGGGGGCGAGGTGCTCAGCATCTCCTATGACGAGGTGCGCCAGCTCTACTTCCAGAACCCGCAATTCGGCTTCTACTTCCTGCGCCTGTCCAGTGAGCGGCTGTTCCACAACATGCAGAGAATGGAGGAGGAGATCGCCCGCCTGCGCGCCGCGCTGCCCCAGGTCGAGACGGTGCAGAAAGCGGCCTCAGCTTAGAATTCCTACAAGGAGGCCGCAGTTTAGAATTTCTATAAGTTATTGATTTGATTTGTTTTTTGATTGACCGCAAAGATCGATCATGGTTCCTGCGGCATCAACGGGTCACGGCGCTACGCCGACCTGGATCGATTTTTTTCGAAGGAACCTATGATGGCGAACATCTCGTTTGCGCGCGGCCTGCTTTTCGGTGCGGCTGCCCTGGGCACCCTGGCGGGGACGGGCCTTCCGGCTTCGGCCGAGGAAGTGCTGAACATCTACACCACCCGTGAGCCCGGCCTGATCAAGCCCGTCCTCGACGAGTTCACGAAAGAGACCGGCATCAAGGTCAACACGATATTCATCAACAACGGCCTCGAGGAGCGCATCCGCACCGAGGGCGCGAACAGCCCGGCCGACGTGATCATCACGGTCGATATCGGCCGCCTCCAGGCCGCCAAGGATTACGGCGTGACGCAGCCCGTGAAGTCGGACGCCCTCGAGAAGGTCATTCCTGCCGCCTACCGCGATCCGGAAGGCCACTGGTTCGGCATCGCCCTGCGCGGCCGCGTCGTCTACGCCTCCAAGGAGCGCGTGAAGCAGGACAAGATCTCCTATGAGGAGCTCGCCGATCCCAAGTGGAAGGGCAAGGTCTGCATCCGCTCCGGCCAGCACCTCTACAATGTCAGCCTCATCGCCGCGATGATCGCCCACAAGGGCGAGGCCAAGGCCGAGGAATGGCTGAAGGGTGTGAAGGCCAACCTCGCCAGGAAGCCCTCGGGCGGCGACCGCGAGCAGGCCAAGGACATTCTGGCCGGCGTCTGCGACATCGCCGTCGGCAACACCTACTACGTCTCGCTCATGCTCAACGGCAAGGACGAGGAGCAGAAGAAGTGGGGCCAGGCGATCAACGTGATCCTCCCCACCTTCGAGGGCGGCGGCACCCACGTGAACGTCTCCGGCCTGGCGCTGGCGAAGAACGCTCCGAACAAGGCCAATGCCGTGAAGTTCATGGAGTACATGGTCTCCGACGCGTCGCAGCAGATCCATGCCGAGCTCAACTCGGAATACCCGATCAAGGCCGGCATCAAGATCCACCCGACCATCGCCTCCTTCGGCGAGCTCAAGGCCGACAACGTGCCGATCGCCGAGATCGCGAAGCTCCGCAAGAAGGCCAGCGAGCTGGTCGACAAGGTCGGCTTCGATCAATAAGACGGTGAGCGGCATCAGCCGCCCACTTCCACTTCAGAGAGGCGCTGCCGGCAACGGCGGCGCCGTTTGCGTTCAACCGTGATCGTCCAAGCCCCGACCGCATTCCGCTCCTCGCCCCGGCGAAAGGCAAAGCGCATCCCGTGGTGGCTCTCGGCCGCCGTGGCGGCTGTCGGCATGCTCGTTCTCCTGCCGCTCGCCTCCCTGATCGGCATCGCGGCCGAGGGCGATGCGGAAATCTGGCCGCACCTCCTCGCCAATGTGCTGCCGTCCAGCATCGTCGACACGCTCGCCCTCCTGGCGGGCGTTGCCGTCGTTGCAGGCTCCATGGGCATCACCACCGCCTGGCTCGTCACCGCGCACCGGTTCCCGGGCCGCGGCATGCTGGTCTGGCTCCTGCCGCTGCCGCTCGCGGTGCCCACCTACATCACCGCCTACATCTACGTGGAAATGTTCGACTCCGCCGGCCTCGTGCAGATGGCCCTGCGCGAGTTCATGGGCTGGAGGTCGCGAGCGGATTACTGGTTTCCCGAAATCAGGTCCCTGCCCGGCTGCATCCTCGTGATGTCCGTGGTGCTCTATCCCTACATCTACATTGCGGCGCGGGCGATGTTCCTGACGCAGAGCGCCAGCATGCTGGAGGTGGCGCGCACCCTGGGCGCGAGCAGGATCAAGCTCTTCCGCATCATCGCGCTCCCCCTCGCCCGGCCCGCTCTTGCCGTCGGCGTCTCGCTCGCCCTGCTCGAGGCGCTCAACGACATCGGCGCGAGCGAGTACCTTGGCGTGCGCACGCTGACGGTGTCCGTGTACAATACCTGGCTCAACCGCGGCAGCCTGGCGGGCGCGGCCCAGATCGCCTGCGTCATGCTCGCCTTCGTGGTCGGCCTGATCCTGATCGAGCGCTACGGCCGGCGGGACCGGCGCTACGCCCCTTCGCCCAAGCGTCATCGCACGGTGCATCCCGTTCCGCTCGTCGGCGGCCGCGCCTGGCTCGCTGCCGTGCTCTGCGCGGTGCCGGCCGTGCTGGGCTTCATCCTGCCGACGGGATTCCTGCTGCGCGAGACCCTGCGCGGCAGCCTGTTCACGCAGCTGGATGCGGATTTCCTGGCTCATTTCCTGACGACCATCGGCCTGTCGCTCGTTGCGACGGCGGCAACGCTGGTCGTGGCCGTCATGATGGTCTCGGCCGCCCGGCTGTCCAAGACCCCCCTGACGAAGGGAGCGCTCTTCGCGGCAGGCCTCGGCTACGCCCTTCCCGGGACGGTGCTCGCCTTGGGCCTCATGACGCCGCTCGTCGGCTTCGACAATCTCATCGGCATGATCTGGCGCACCTTGACCGGCGAGCGCCTCGGCCTCCTTCTCATGGGAGCTGCAGGCGGCATCGTCATCGCCTACGTGATCCGCTTCCTGTCGATCGCGACCGGCTCGCTGTCGGCGGGCCTCGACCGGGTTTCGCCGAGCCTCGAGGATGCGGCGCGCACGCTCGGCGCCTCGCGGCGGGAGATGGTCTGGACGATCCAGATCCCGCTCATGCGTCCGGCCCTGGCGAGCGCCGCCCTGCTGATCTTCGTGGACTGCATCAAGGAGCTGCCGGCAACCCTGTTGCTCCGGCCCCTCAACACCGAGACGCTTTCGACCCTCGTCTACACCTATGCCTCTCGCGGCCGGTTCGAGGACGGCTCGCTCGCCGCCCTCGTCATCGTGCTGGTGGGCCTGATCCCTGTCATCCAGCTCGTCCGCAGCGCCGAGGCCCATCCGAAGAGAGCCGAGGCGGAAGCTTCGTCGGGCAGCTCCAGCCCATAAGAAAAGCGGCCCTCCCGGGCCGCTCTCCCTTCATCTGCGCTTTGACCTACGCCGCGTTGGACCGACCCCCGTTCAAGGCTACCTTGAACTCGGCTTCCGTCTTTTGCTTGATTTCATCCACCGTCACCCCTTCGGCGAGCTCGATCAGGGTCATGCCGGAGCCGCCCTTCTTGTCGATGGTGAAGACGCCGAGATCGGTGATCACCATGTCGACCACGCCCGCTCCGGTGAGCGGCAGAGTGCAACTCTTGAGCAGCTTCGGCTCCACGGAACCGTCCTTGGCCTTGGCCACGTGCTCCATGACCACGACGACGCGCTTGACGCCCGCCACGAGGTCCATGGCGCCGCCCATGCCCTTCACCATCTTGCCCGGGATCATCCAGTTGGCGAGGTCGCCGTTCTCGGCCACCTGCATGGCGCCCAGGATCGACAGGTCGATATGGCCGCCGCGGATCATCGCGAAGGAATCGGCGGAGGAGAAATAGCTCGTGGTCGGCAGCTCCGTGATCGTCTGCTTGCCGGCATTGATGAGGTCCGCATCCTCCTCGCCCTCGAAGGGGAAGGGGCCCATGCCCAGCATGCCGTTCTCCGACTGGAGCTGCACGCGCATGCCCTTCGGGATGAAATTGGAGACCAGCGTCGGGATGCCGATGCCGAGGTTCACATAGTAGCCGTCGCGCAGCTCCTTGGCGGCGCGGGCGGCCATCTGCTCACGGGTCCAGGCCATCAGACTTCCTCCCCTGCTCCGGCAGGCGCCGCAGCCTCGGCGCGCTTGCGGGTTGTGCGTTGCTCGATGTGTTTGACCGGGTTCGGCACATGGACGATGCGCTTCACGAAGATGCCCGGCGTGTGGATGCAATCCGGATCGATCTCGCCGGCCGGCACCAGGTGCTCGACCTCGGCGATGGTGAGCCGCGAGGCGGTGGCCATCATCGGATTGAAGTTGCGGGCGGTCTTCCGGTAGACGAGATTGCCTTCCGTGTCGCCCTTCCAGGCATGGACGATGGAGATGTCGGCGAAGAGACCCGTCTCCATGACGTATTTCTCGCCGTTGAACTCGCGCACCTCCTTGCCCTCGGCGATGAGGGTGCCGACCCCGGTCTTGGTGTAGAAGGCCGGGATGCCGGCGCCGCCGGCGCGGATGCGCTCGGCGAGAGTGCCCTGAGGATTGAATTCCAGCTCCAGCTCCCCGGAGAGATACTGCTGCGCGAAGAGCTTGTTCTCTCCCACATACGACGAGATCATCTTGCGGATCTGCTGGGTCTCCAGCAGGCGGCCGAGACCGATGCCGTCCACGCCCGCATTGTTCGAGATGAAGGTCAGGTCCTTCGCCCCCGAATCACGGATCGCCTCGATCAGCGTCTCCGGAATGCCGCAGAGGCCGAAGCCTCCCGCCATGATGGTCATGCCATCCTTCACCAACCCAGCCAGCGCCGATCGCGCATCGCTGTAAACCTTGTCCATCAAATCCCCTCCTTATGGGCAGCGTTCATGCCCGTTCGAAGCGTTCCGAGGCGCCTTCGGGAGGCGCGGACCCGGTTCGCTTGCCCGACGCTGCGCCCGAGAAAGCCGGACGGGTCGCCCGCGGATGGATCCGCGGGGCGATCCGGCCCGAATGGCGGCCACCCTGCAACCTGGCCTCAATTTAGACAATCCCTTCGTATGGATATATGGAAACGAGTCGTGATTTCGGTCTTGCCTGCGAATACCGCCTTCCATTGCTTGCAGAGCAGGCCCCAAGGTTTACAACATTCATCTCATGTCCCGCCGCGTCGTCTTTCTCATCGCGCTGATATCGCTTGCCGTTCTCGGGACGGCCGCATCCCCCTGGACGCTGCCCGGGGGCGGCCTGTCGGCGGAGCTCAGGGAGCATGTGAGGGACCGGTACGGGCTCGACCTGGAGGTCAGGGGGCGGAGCACCTTCGCGGTCCTGCCCATCCCCCGCGTCAAGTTCGAGAACGTGACGCTCCAGGCCCCGGGTGACGCGCTCAGAGCCGAGGGCGGCACCCTGAGGGGCGAGCTTCGCCTCCTGCCCCTGCTCTTCGGCCGTATCGAGCTCTCCGATTTCGACCTGACCCAGACGCGCATCACGGCCTCCATCGAGAAGCTCCGGGCGATCGACTGGGCAGGCCTCTTCAGGGATCGGGCCGCCGAGCCCCACGCCCGCCGGCTCATCGTCAGCAAGTCCGCCCTGCGCTGGACGGACCTCAAGAACGCCGATCTGGACAGAATCGACGCCGTCATCCGCTGGACGGACCCGTCCGAGCCCCTGATGGTGGTGGGATCGGCCCTCTGGCGCGACGAGTTGGTCACCCTCGAGCGGGCTTCGGTGTTCCCGGACCTTCTCGCCTCGAACAAGATCAGCCCCTTCTCCCTTTCCCTGTCCTCCCGCTCCGCCCGCCTCGCGGCCGAGGGGGAAGCGCAGCTCGGCGACACGCCGCGGCTGACGGGCGAGAGCAGCATCGAGGCGACGTCCGTTCGCGACTTCACCCGCTGGAGCGGCGTCGAGCTGCCCTTCGGGCCTCTACTCCACTCGGTATCGATCAGCGGCGACTTCTCCATGGACCGCCGGCGCCTGTCCTGGCCCGCCGTCGCCTTCACCCTCGGAGCGGACAAGCTCGAAGGCACCTTGGGCGTGCGCTTCGATACGGAACGCCCCGTTGTCACGGGTACGCTCGCTGCGGATTCGCTCAACCTCTCCGATCTGTTCGCTCCCTTCGCCCAAGCCCAGACCTCCAACGGCTCCTGGAGCGAGGAAGCCATCGACCTCACCCGCACCACGGGCGCCGATCTCGATCTGCGCCTGTCGGCCGCCACGGCCAACCTCGGCCGCCTGAGCCTCGACGACATGGCGGCCAGCGTTCTCGTGCAGCCGGGCCGGATCGAGGCCTCCATCGGGCGGGCGGCGTTCTATGACGGCACCCTGAAGGGCCGTCTCTCCCTTGCAGCCCAGAACGGCCTTGTCGATTTCAGGAGCCAGGGCACCTTCTCGGGCGTGAAGATCGCCCCCTTCCTGGCCGCCATGGGCGAGCCGCGCTGGATCACGGGGCGGGCCCAGGGCCAGTTCAGCTTCGAAGGCCTCGGGCGGAACCCGGCGGATGTGATCCGCCAGGCGGAGGGGCGCTCCTCCATCGAACTGAAGGACGGCGAGCTCGTCGGCATCACCCTTCAGGACGCCCTGCGCCGGGTCGAGCAGAAGCCGCTCCTGGCCTCCCTCAACTGGAAGGGCGGCCGCACCCCGTTCGACAGGGCCGAGGCCCAGATCGCCGTGAAGAACGGAATCGGCGAGATCGTCGAGGGTCAGCTCCAGGGACCCGCCGTGCAGGCGGTGCTCCGCGGCCAGATCCTGCTGATCGAGCGGGAGCTTCGTGTCACCGCGAACGTTTCGCAGGCCAGCGCGCCGGCGAGCCAGTCCCCCGCCCTCGTGTTCGACGTCACGGGCGACTGGGACAACGTGGCGGTCGCGCCCCAGGTGCGGTCCCTGATCGAGCGGTCGGGCGCCGCCAAGCCCCTTTTCCCGCCGCAGCGGGTGCCCGCGAACGAGCAGCGCCCCCAGGCCACGGCTCAATGAGCGTTTCGACGTGAGCGCAGGACCGAGCGCTTGCTCAGCAGCGTCGCCGAGATCACGCCGAGGGTCACGATCCCGATCAGGATGGTCGAAGCCGCATTGACCTCCGGCGACAGCCCGAGCCGCACCGCGCTGTAGATCCGGATCGGCAGGGTCGTCGCTCCCGGACCGGCATTGAAGCTCGCGATCACCAGGTCGTCCATGGACAGGGTGAAGGCGAGCAGGAAGCCCGCCACGATGGAGGGCGCAATCAGCGGCAGCGTCACCGAGAAGAACGTGCGCAGCGGCGGCGCGCCGAGATCCATCGCCGCCTCCTCGAGCGACCGGTCGAAGGTCATCAGCCGCGACTGCACCACCACGGTCACGAAGCACATGGTGAGCGTGGTATGGGCCAGCGTGATCGTCCAGAAGCCGCGGTCGAGGTCGACGGCCACGAAGAAGAGCAGCAGCGACAGGCCGGTGATGACCTCGGGCATGACCATGGGCGCATAGACCATGCCGGTGAAGAGGGTGCGTCCCGGAAAGCGCCCGTAGCGGGTGAGCGCAAGGGCTGCCAGCGTGCCGAGAACGGTGGCGAGGGTCGCGGACAGGAGCGCGATGCGCAGCGTCACCCAGGCCGCCTCCATGAGCGCCTGGTTGCGGAAGAGAGCCCCGTACCACTGAGTCGAGAAGCCGCCCCACACCGTCACGAGGCGCGAAGCGTTGAAGGAATAGATCACCAGCAGCAGGATCGGCAGGTAGAGGAAGGCGAAGCCGAACACGAGCGAGGTGACGTTGAAGACGCTCAGGCGCCGGTTCATGGCCGCACCTCCACCCGCCGGGCCTCGACGTCGCGATAGATCACGATGGGCACCACAAGGATGACGAGCAGCAGGATCGCCACCGCCGAGGCCAGGGGCCAGTCGCGGTTGGAGAAGAACTCGCTCCAGAGCTGACGGCCGATCATCAGCGTTTCCGAGCCGCCGAGCAGGTCCGGGATCACGAACTCGCCGACTGCCGGGATGAAGCAGAGGAGCGAGCCGGCGATGATGCCGGGCATGGCGAGCGGCACGGTGATGGTCCAGAACGAGCGCCAGGGCGTGGAGCCGAGGTCGAGCGCCGCCTCGAGCAGCGTGTCGTCCATCTTCTCGAGGGTGGCGTAGAGCGGCAGCACCATGAAGGGCAGATAGGCATAGACGATGCCGATATAGACCGCCGTCTCGGTGTTCAGGATGTCGAGCGGCTCGGCGATGAGGCCCGCGCCCATGAGCGCCTGGTTGAGCAGGCCCTCGGGCTTGAGGATCGCCACCCACGCATAGATGCGGATCAGAAAGCTGGTCCAGAACGGCAGGATGATCGCCGCGACGAGGAGCCCCCGGTAGCGCTCCGGCGCGCGCGCCATGCCGTAGGCGATGGGAAAGCCCACGAGGAGCAGCAGCGCGGTCGAGATTGCCGCGATGCGCACGGAGGAGAGCGTCGCCCTGAAATAGAGGTCATCCTCGGTGAGCAGCGCAAAGTTCTCGAGGTCGAGATCGCCGAAGAAGGCGGCCATGTCGCCCCACTCGAAGACCGGCTTGTAGGGCGGCTGCGAGACCGCCGGATCCGAGAGGCTGATCTTGAGCACGATCAGGAACGGCACGAGGAAGAGCACGCCGAGCCAGAGATAAGGCACGGCGGGCACGAGGCCTGCGGCGAGGCGCCGCGTGAAGGAGCGCTCCATCATGGCTATTCCGCCAGGATCACCGCCGCATCCGGCGCGAAGGTAACGTAGACCTGCTCGTCCCAGTCGATGGGGTTCTCGACGAAGCGGGAGGCGTTGGCGCGGGTGACGCGCAGGATCTCGCCGGTGGCGAGCCGCACGCGGTACACGGTCCAGTCGCCGAGATAGCCGATGTCCCACACCTCGCCGGTGAGCACGTTGATGGCGTCCGGCCCCGGCGGGTCGCGCTGGATCACCATCTTCTCCGGCCTCACGGCGATCGCCACCGCCTGGCCGGAATGCAGCACCTCGTCCGGGTCGTCGATGGTGAGCGGCACTTCGGCAGAGGGCGTCTTCACCCGCCAGAGGCCGTTCTCCTGCCCCTGCACATGGCCTTCGATGATGTTCACGTCGCCGACGAACTCGGCGATGAAGCGGGTCTTGGGCTGTTCGTAGATCTCGCCCGGGGTGGCGACCTGCACGATGCGGCCGTGGTCCATCACCGCGATCCGGTCGGCCATGGTCATCGCCTCCTCCTGGTCGTGGGTGACGACCACGAAGGTCATGTGCAGATCGTGCTGGATGTCCATCAGCTCGAACTGGGTTTCCTCGCGCAGCTTCTTGTCGAGGGCGCCGAGGGGCTCGTCGAGGAGGAGCACCTTGGGCCTTTTCGCGAGCGCCCGGGCCAGGGCCACGCGCTGGCGCTGGCCGCCGGAGAGCTGGCTCGGATAGCGGCGGGCGAGCTTCTCGAGCTGGACGAGGCGCAGCATCTCGCCGACCCGATCCGCGATCTGGTCCTTGGGCAGGCCGTCCTGCTTGAGCCCGAAGGCGATGTTCTTCTCCACGCTCATGTGCGGGAAGAGCGCATAGGACTGGAACATCATGTTCACCGGGCGGCGGTAGGGCGGCACGCCGGCGAGGTTCTGATCGCCCAGGGTGATCGTGCCCTCGGTGGGAGCCTCGAAGCCGGCGAGCATGCGCATGAGAGTCGTCTTGCCGCAGCCGGAGGGGCCCAGCAGGCAGAAGAACTCGCCTTCGAAGATGTCCAGGGAGAGATGATCGACCGCGACGGCCTCGCCGAAACGTTTGGTGACGTTCTCGAAGCGGATGAGCGGCTTGGCGTCGGGATTCGCCCAGGGGGCGAAGGAGCGGCGCACGGCGCCGACGGAGGAGGACTGACGGGATGGAGGAGGCAAGATGCTTGAACTTCACCTGTCTGAGAAAAACCAGCGCGCAAACTAGGATGTTTGGGCTGCAAGAACAACAGCTTAAAAGTCCTCCTCCCCTGTCCTTTGCACGGTTCCATCGACCCCGGCCGCCCGAGCCCGTGCCGCTGGGGCAGCAGGCAATCCTCACGCAGGCCGCGGCACAAAGGGAACCCGAAGTGAGGCCGGGCACGAGATCATCGAAGGGCGCTTCAGTGGCCGCCGGCCCCGGCAGGGGCCGCCCGGGGCTTCTCGATGAACGGAAGGGCGAGAACCAGCGCCAGGAACAGGATCGTCAGCAGAAGGAACACGTCGGCGAAGGACATGACCGTCGCCTCGCGACGGACCATGTCGGAGAGGGTCCTGATCGCGGCCGCTCCCGCATCGGTGCCGAGCGCATGGAACTTCAGGGTCATGGCATCGAGCGTCTCGACCGCCGTCGAACGGCCCCAGTTGACGCTCTCCCGCAGCCGCTGGAGATGGAGGTCCAGGCGGTTGTTGAGGATGGTGTTGATGAGCGCCAGGCCCACGGCGCCCCCCAGGTTGCGGGTCAGGTTGTAGAGCCCCGAGGCGTTCTTGATCCGCTCCGGCGGAAGGGTGCCCAAAGCGATGTTGTTGATCGGCACCATGCAGATCATGAGGCCCACGCCGCGGAAGATCTGGGGCACGAAGAGTTCCCAGAAATCCCAGTCCTTGGTGAGGCCGGACATCATCCAGGTGCCGAAGGCGAAGGCGGCGAAGCCGATGCCCATCATGACCCGCGGATCCATCTTCCGCGACAGGATGCCTGCGACCGGCGCCGTCAGGAACATGGTCGCACCCGACACGAACATGGTCTCGCCGATCTGCAGGGACGAATAGCCCCGCACGCTCCCCAGATAGACCGGGTACAGGTAGGTGAGGCCGTAGAGGCCGATGCCCATGACGAAGCTGAAGGACGAGCCTGCGAGGAAGTTTCGGTCCGCAAAGGCGCGCAGGTCCACGATGGGCTGCTTCGCGGTGAAGGCGCGGTAGAAGAAGCCCAGGCCGCCGACCACGCAGACGATCGTCAGGATCAGCACGATCTCGTCCTGGAACCACTCGTTGAGGGGCCCCTCCTCCAGCACGTATTCGAGACTGCCGAGAAAGGCGGCCATGAAGCCGAGTCCCGCCCAGTCGAAGGACTTGAAGAGGCTGAAATCCGGCTCGTCGAAATCGACCAGGAGATAGGTGGAGATGGTCACGAGGATGCCGGGCACGATGTTGACCAGGAACAGCCAGTGCCAGGAGAACAGGTCGGTCAGGTATCCGCCGAGGGTCGGGCCGATGGTGGGCGCGAGCGTCGCCACGAGGCCGATGATCGGCGAGATCACCGGCCGCTTCTCGGGCGGGAAGACCGTGAAGGCCGAGGCGAAGACGGTCGGGATCATGCCGCCGCCGATGAAGCCCTGCAGCGCCCGGTAGACGATCATCTGCTCGATGTTGGTGGCCGTCGCGCACAGGAAGCTCATGAAGGTGAAGCCGCCCGCCGAGATCACGAACATCCAGCGCGTGGAGAGCACGCGCGACAGCGTTCCGGAGAGCGGGATCATGATCACTTCCGCGATCAGGTAACTCGTCTGCACCCAGGAGATCTCCTCCGAGGAGGCGGACAGGCCGGCCTGGATCTCGGCGAGGGAGGCCGAGACGATCTGGATGTCCAGGATCGCCATGAACATGCCGAAGACCATGCAGAAGAATGCGAAGGTCCTGCGCGCGCCGACGGGCGCAGGCCTTGCCGGCACGGCGCCCTGCGGCTTGCCCGCGATCGCGGCTGAAGCGGCCATGGCTCCTTACTTCCTGAGGCTCGCCGTCTTTTCAGACTCGGCCGAGACGCGCGTGTCCACGTCGACGACCACCGAGAGGCCCGGACGCAGGATGCCCTGCCGGACGACGGCTGGATCGACCGAGACGCGCACGGGAACGCGCTGAACGATCTTGGTGAAATTGCCGGTGGCATTTTCCGGCGGCAGCAGGCTGAACACCGCGCCCGAGGCCGGCGACACGCTCTCCACCGTGCCGACGACCTCGGCATCGGGGAAGGCGTCCACCTCGATATGCACCTTCTGGCCCACCTTCAGGGAGGCGAGCTGCGTCTCCTTGAAATTGGCATCTACGCGCACGCTCGCGAGCGGCACGAGGGCTGCAAGGCGAGCGCCGGGCTGCACGAAGGTGCCGACCTCCATGGCCTTGTTGCCGATCACGCCGTCGACCGGCGCGCGGATCTCGGTGAAGGAGAGGTCGCGCTCGGCCCTTTCGACAGCCGTCTGCAGTTCTGCGGCCACGCGCTGGGCCTCCGTCTGCTGGGCGGCGAGAACGTCGACATTCGCCCTGGCAGCGGAAAGGGCCGCCTGCGCGCTCTGCACATTGGCTACGGCGCGGTCGCGGGCCGCCTTGGCGTTCTCCAGCGCCGCACGGCTGGTGAAATCGGAGCGGGCGAGCTGCTGCTGGCGGGCGTAGTCGCTCTCGGCGCGCTCGGCATCCGCCTGCGCGGCGGCGATCTGCGCCTGCGCCTGGGCCACCGAGGCGCGGCCTGCCTCGATCTGGCGGCCGATGCGTGCAATGGCGCTCTGCTGCGTCGACAGCTTGTCCTGGGCCGAACGGAGCGCCAGGCGATAGTCGCCGTCGTCGATCTTAGCGATCAGGTCGCCCGCCTTGACGCTCTGGTTGTTCGTGACCGCAACCGACTGGACGTAGCCGGACACCTTGGCCGAGAGGATGGTGATGTCGGCCTGCACATAGGCGTCTTCAGTCGAAACCATGAAACGCCCATCGGTCCACCAGCCATAGCCTTCGTAGGCTCCGAAGCCGAGCGCAGCCGCCACGACGGCGAGGAGCAGCGGCTTCTTGCTGCGCGCCTTCTTCCGGGCCGGAGCCGTGTCATCGGACCTCTGCTCAGGCTGGACCATCGACGCCGGGTGCCCTTCCCCGGCGGACCCGGCACCGACCTTTGCCCCCTGATCGAACTCTTCCCGGTAAGCCATGTGAACCTCTGCAAAGCCGGCTCGAAGCCCGAAGGACCAAAAGGATCAGGCTTGCCGTTACAGCCTTGATCTGCCTTGATGGCCTGAACATATATGATTTGACCGAACCGTTCGGTCAATAGTCGAAACAGGAAATGATTGCAGTTATGAGTGCCGCGCATGACAGCCCTCAGGATCGGGAACTCCCCGATGCGATGGAGGATGGGACCGAGAGCGCCAAGCGCCGCCAGATCCTGGAGGGTGCCCGCAAGGTATTCCTGGCTCGAGGCTTCGACGGCGCCAGCATGGGCGAGATCGCCAAGGCGGCCGGCGTCTCCAAGGGGACGCTCTATGTCTATTTCGACAGCAAGGAGAGCCTGTTCGCGGCCCTGACGGCCGAGGAGAAGCAGGGGCTCGCCGAGGTTCTCTTCAAGCTGGATGCGGACGATCCGGACGTGCGCTCCGTCCTGACCCAGCTCGGCCATACCTATCTCAGCCGCATGGGCACGCCGGAGCACATCTCCTCGATCCGCATGGTGATCGGCGCGGCGGAGAAGTTCCCTGCCCTCGGCCGCGCCTTCTATGAAGCCGGCCCGCGCCAGGGCACCGCCCGCCTCGCCGCCTATTTCGACCGCCAAGTCCAGGCCGGGCGCCTCTCGATCGCGGATACCAGTGTGGCGGCCCAGCATTTCCTGGACCTCTGCGTCTCCGGCCTGATGCGCCGCCAACTCTTTGCCGTCGGCGATCCGCCGACTCCGGACGAGATCAGGGCCAATGTGGAGCATGCGGTGCGCGTGTTCTTCGCGGCCTACGGCCCTGGGGCTCCACGGCCCTAGGTGGAGCCGCTTTCCCGGCGCCCTGCCCTCCACTAGGGTTAGCCGCGAGCAATGGGAGGGTGGGCGAATGCGGCGGCAGGGCAGCGAGACGAGGAGGATTGCGGCCTTCGCCCTCATGGCCCTGATCTGGGGCCTCACCTGGCTGCCCATGAAGATCGCCTCCGAGGCCGTGCCGCCGATCTTTCTCGCGGCCATGCGGTTCCTGCTCGCCGGGCTCTGCTACCTCGCCTTCATCCTCGCGCGCGGCCTGCCGCTGAAGGTGAACCAGCCCGGCCGGGTGATCGTGGCCTCCCTTCTCATCACCACCGGCTGCTACAGCCTTCTCTTCTGGGGCGTGGCGAGGGCGCCGACGGGCCTGTCCTCCATCGTCAACCTTGCGCTCATGCCGATCTTCGTGATCCTCGTCGCCGCATTCTACCGGCAGGAGCGGATCACCCTGCGCCGGGTCGGTGCCATCGGGCTCGGCGTACTCGGCCTCGTGATGCTCTTTTCAGGCCGCACCGGCAGCGGGCAGGAGGGAGCCCTTCTCGGCCTCGCCGCCGTGGCGGGGGCCACCCTGAGCTATGCCTGGGGCGCCGTGGTCAGCCGGCCGCTGATGCAGACGATGCACCCGATCTCCCTTGCCTTCTGGGAGACGAGCATCGGCGCGCTCGGCCTCATTCCCGTGTCGCTCCTGGTGGAGGGCTACGATCCCGCCTATTTCGCCGGGCTCGCGGACCCGCGCGCGGCGTTCGGCCTCGCCATCCTCGTCCTCGGCGGTTCGCTCGGCGGATTCTCGATCTATCTCTGGCTGGTGCGCGACTGGGGCGCCTTCCGGGCCGGGCTCTACTCGTTCGTCAGCCCCGTTGTTGCGGTCGCCGTCGGCGTCGCCTTTGCGAACGAGGCCTTCGGCTGGCCCGAAGCCCTCGGCATGACGGCGATGCTCTCCGCCACCGCCCTGGCCATGACCGAAGGACGGCCTTTGTCCCGGCCGAGGGAAGCAGGCTAGCCGTCCGTCCTCATGGCTTCGGCGACGCGGGCCTTCAGCACGTCCGGCTGGCGCAGGATCAGGGCGCCCCTCGTGCGCTCGATCAGCCCCTCCTGGGTCAGCATGGTGAACTCGCGGGTGATCTGCTCCCGGCGGCAGCCGATGCGGGCGGCGACGATGTGATGGAAGGGCGGCGGCGTGATCACCCGCTCGCCCGACTTGTCCTGCCGCGGCGTCGACAGGCGCAGGAGCTCCGAGTAGAGCCGGTGCCGGAGGTCGAGCACCGTCTGCTCCATGAAGCGCGCGTTCAGCTCGCGGATGCGCGAGGCCATGAGGCAGAAGAGCCGCTCCGCCACCGCCTGATGGGAGAAGAGCAATTCCTTGAACACGGAAGCCGGCATCACGCAGGCTTCGCCCCGGGTGAGTGCCGTAACGTTCGCAGAGCGCGGCACGCCGTCGAGGGCGGCGAGCTCCCCGAACAGGTCGCCGGGCTTCATCTCGTAGAGGATCACCTCCTTGCCGGAGGCGGTGCGCATGAGCACCCGCACCTCGCCGGACAGGAGAAAGTAGACATCCGTGGAGGGCTCGTCGAAATCGACCAGAACCTCGTCGGGATCGAAGCGGCGCCAATTAGCCCGCGCCTCAAAGCGCTCGAGCTCGATCTCCAGCCCCTTGAACAGCTTGATCCCTGCAAGCCGTGCCATCGATCCTCTCCCCCTGTACGCGATCCTTGGCTATAGCATAGATTCTAGGAAGCCGGTAACGGCGCGCCAGCCCTGCCTCCAAACGGCTTGCCAGCACCCCCGTCTCGCGCCAAAAGGCGGCATGCTCCACGTCAACGACCTGACCTACCGCATCGGCGACCGGCTGATCCTCGACCGCGCCTCCTTCAACCTGCCGACAGGCGCCAAGGTGGGGCTCGTCGGCCGCAACGGCGCGGGCAAGACCACCCTGTTCAGGATCATCCAGGGGGAGCTTTCCACCGAGAGCGGCACCGTCACCCTGCCCCGCGGCATGAAGGTCGGGGCCGTGGCCCAGGAGGCGCCGGGCGGGCCGGAGAGGCTCATCGACGTGGTGCTCGCCGCCGACAAGGAGCGCGCCGCCCTGCTCGCCGAGGCGGAAACCGCCGACGGCCTGCGCCGCGCCGAGATCGAGACGCGGCTGACCGACATCGGCGCCCATTCGGCCCCCGCCCGCGCGGCTGCCATCCTCCACGGCCTCGGCTTCGATGCGCAGGCGCAGAACCGCCCCTGTTCGGACTTCTCCGGCGGCTGGCGCATGCGCGTGGCGCTCGCCGCCGTGCTCTTCACCGAGCCCGACCTGCTGCTCCTCGACGAGCCGACCAACTACCTCGATCTGGAAGGCACGCTCTGGCTCTACGACTATCTCGGACGCTACCCGCACACGGTGCTGATCATCAGCCACGACCGGGAGCTGCTCGACACCTGCGTCAACCACATCCTGCACCTCGACAGGGGCAAGCTCACGATCTATCGCGGCGGCTACACCTCCTTCGCCAGGCAATATGCGGAGAGGCGCGAACTGACCGCCAAGATGGCGGCCAAGCAGGAGGCCGAGCGCAAGCACCTGCAGGCCTTCGTGGATCGCTTCAAGGCCAAGGCCTCAAAAGCCCGGCAGGCGCAGTCGCGCGTCAAGCGGCTCGCAAAGCTCGAGCCCATCGCCACCATCGTGGAAGACGACGTGCTGCCCTTCAACCTGCCGGGGCCGGAGCGCCCGGCCGCGCCGCCGCTGATCACCATCGAAGGCGGCGCCGTGGGCTATGGCGAGCGCATCGTGCTCGACCGCCTCAACCTCACGATCTCGCCGGACGACCGCATCGCGCTCTTGGGCTCCAACGGCAACGGCAAGTCCACCTTCTGCAAGCTCATCGGCGGCAGGCTCGCGCCCATGAAGGGCGAGATGCGCACGCCCACGCGCATGGACGTGGCCTATTTCGCCCAGCATCAGCTCGACGAGCTGAACCCGAAGGCGACCGCCTACGACCATGTGGCCGAGCGCATGCCCGACGCGCCGGTCGCGAAAATCCGCGCCCGCACGGCGCAGATCGGCTTTCCGGGCGCCAAGGCCGACACGCCGGTCTCGGCCCTCTCCGGCGGCGAGAAGGCGCGCCTGCTCATGGGCCTTGCCGCCTTCAACGGCCCTCACCTGCTCATCCTCGACGAGCCGACCAACCACCTCGACATCGACAGCCGCACGGCCCTGATGGAGGCGATCAACGACTACACCGGCGCCGTGATCCTGGTCAGCCACGACCGCTTCCTGATCGAAGCCTGCGCCGACCGGCTCTGGATCGTCGGCAACGGCAGCGTGAGGCCCTTCGACGGCGACATGGACGATTACCGCCAGCTCGTGCTCTCCGGCGAGCTCGATCCGGGGAAGCGCTCCGACAGGCCGCAGGCACCCGCCGGCTCGAAGGTGGACGAGCGCCGCGCCGCCGCCGAACGGCGCGCGGCCCTCGCGCCCCTCAGGAAGAAGCTGGAGGGGCTCGAGGCCCGGATGGCGAAGCTCACCGAGGTTATCGGCAAGGTGGATGCGGCGCTCGCCGACGGCACCGCCTTCCAGAAGGACCCGGCGAAGGCCGCCGAACTCTCCCGCATGCGCGCCGAGGCGGCCGCGACCCTGGCCTCGGTCGAGGAGGAATGGCTGATGGTCAGCGGCGAGATCGAAGAGGCCGGCGCCTGAAGGATGCCGGCACCTGAATGCCGCGCAACCGCAGCGTTCCGGCGGCATTCATCCTGTGGTCCGTACAGTGAGGCCCTCATCTGGGAGAACGACCATGCTTCGTGCGATCTTGGCCACTGCGGTGCTCGCCACCGGTGCTTTCCTCGGGACCCTGCCGGAAGCCCAGGCGCAGGGGCTGGTGCCCTGCGCGCGGGAGCATGGGTTCTGCCGCGTCCCCTATCCGACCCGCGTGATCTACGGCGTGCCCGGCCGCAGCGTCGAGATGTTCGTGCGCGGCGGCGGAGTTCCCTGCTCGAACCGCGTCTTCGGCGACCCGGCGCCCGGCATCGTGAAGCGCTGCGCCTTCGTGGCCCGCGGCGGCTATGACCGCGGCTTCGACCGCGGCTATGGCGGATACGACGACGGTTATCGCAGGCCGCCTCGCGCCTACGGGCAGGATTACGGCGGCTATGAGCGGGAGTACCGCAGGGATGACCGGCGCTACCGCGAGGATGACGACGGCTACCGCCGCACCTACCGGGAGTTCGAGGTCTATTGACGCGGCCGCGAGGCAGCCACTGCGCCTACGGCTTCACGATCCGGTCGAGCCGGTTGTCGACGAAGAAGTACAGCTCGCGGCCGCCCGGCTCGGAATAGAGCACCTGCACCTCGCGCTGCCCCTTGCCGCTCTCGCCCACGAGCACGTCGGTGGCGGGCTTGCCCTTGAGGCGCACGAGGTCGCATTCGGAAATGCCGGGCTCGATGGCGGTGGCCGTCCCCGCCGGCGTCCCGGTGCAGCGTCCGTCCGGGCCGAGAAGCGGCCCGTCGATGACGGGGCCTGCCGCAGCGGGAGCAGCCGGAGCCGCTGCCATCGGCATGGCTGCGGCGGGGGCCTGGCTGCTGCGCGTGCTGTTGCACGCGGACACGGCCAGCGCCACGAGCGCCACGCTCACCAGAACCTTCGCCCCCATCATCGTCGATTCCCCTACTCGCCTGCCCTTGCCTGCAGGGCCTCCTCGAAGAGCCGCTGCGCATCGGCCTTGAAGGCCTGCCGCGACGCCTGCCGCGAATAGAACATGTGGCCGCCTTCGTAAACCGTGAGCGCCACACGCTTCTGCGGGCCGAGCTCGGGCAGCTGGTTCAGGAGAAGCTGCGAGGCGTAATAGGGCGTCACCAGATCGGTGAAGCCGTGGCTGACGAGCACGCGCATCCTGCCGTCGAGGGAGAGCGCCTGCCGCAATTCGTCGAGGTTCTCCGGGCCGTTTCGGCCTCCGCCCCAGCGCCACGCGCCGTTGACGGAGCCGTTGAGCAGGCTGTAGCGCCCCTCCGCCTTGTAGTTCAGGGTATGGGTCAGGTGATGGACGATCGCGCTCGACAGGGGCGCCGTCATGCCGTCGAGCACCGGGTCCTCGAAGCGGGAGACCTGGGCGTTCGGGTTCGGATCGGCGATGGCGACGTTGGTGTCGTAAGCGCTGACGATCTCGGACGAGCCGCGCCGCAGCTCCCTCTGAGCGGCCCTCATGTCGATGCGCCCGGCAAGCCGGCGCGACACCTCGGGGCTGAGCCCGCTGAGTTCCGCCACCCGGCGGCTCACCCGCTCGACCGCCTCCCTGTCCTGAAGCCCCCGCATGAGGTCGACGAGGTACTCGCCGGAAGCATAGGCCTCGGCCTCCCTCAGCGCCTCCCGCGACACGGGCCCCTGGCGGGAGAGATTGGCCGCGGCCAGGGATGGCAGGATCGCGGCGCTGGTCCAGGGAGCGCCCGAGCCCTGGTCGAGCCAGTCGAAGTCGAAGACGGGCGAGACGAGCACGAGCCCGCTGAAGCCCACCCCCTGGTCGCTCTGAAGCTTCTGCGCCAGCAGCGGCCCGCGGAAGCCGCCATAGCTCTCGCCCGCAAAGAATTTCGGGGACACGAGCCGGCCCTTCTCCTTCAGCCAGCGCGTGACGAAGGCCGCAAGCCCGTCGATGTCGCCCTGGACCGAGTAGAACCGCTCCCGCACCTGATCGCCGCCGGTCACCCGGCTGTAGCCGGTCCCCGGCGGGTCGATGAAGACAAGATCCGTGAAGTCGAGCCAGGTCTCCGCGTTCGGCACAAGCGCCGGCGGGGCCGAGGGGCTGATTGCGGGCCCGTCGAGGGGCAGCAGCCAGGGCCCGATGGCGAGAAGGTGCAGGTAGGCCGAGGAGGCCCCCGGCCCGCCGTTGACCACAAAGGTCACGGGCCGCGAAGCCGGATCGGAGCCGTCCTTCGCGTAAGCCACGAACCCGATCTCCGCCTGGGGGGCGCCCCCCTGGTCGGTCAGGGTCAGGTGCCCGGCGGTGGCGGTGAAGGACAGGGTGCGCCCGGGAAGCTGCAGGCTGTGCCGCGTCACCGATTCCGGCGGCAGCGCCTGCGAATCCCTCGCCTCCGGCCGCGGGCGCCGCTGCTCCTGCTGCTGCCCTTGAGGCTGCTGCTCCTGAGCGCCGGCGCCGAAGGGCATCGCAAGGGAGAGGGCAAGGGCAGCATGGAGGGCAAGGCGAAGGCTTCGGATCATCGATCTATCCTTGTGGCCTGCCTGAAACTGGAGGTCATGCCCTCTAGGGCAAGGATTTGGGCGATGAAGTCTTCGTGTTCCCATCTTGCAGATCAGCCTCAACCCTCATCCTGAGAGGCTGGCTCATAAAAGAGGCACTGCCTGTTTCCCTTCCCCTTGTGGGGAGGGATCAAGGTTGGGGGTGCCGGCGCCAGACCTTGATAGGCACTCGCTCACATCCCCACCTCCCACTCCTCCCCACAAGGGGGAGGAGAGTTCACGCGCCTTATGAACCGGTCTCTCAGGATGAGGGCTCCAGGGTTTGCACTGTCGGAACTTCACGCCTTTCTCTGCCAGCGCCCGCGTTCGTCCTGCTGCCAATAGGTGGCGTCGTGGCCGCCCTCCTTCACGGCGCGCCACTGGTCGCGGGTCAAGGCGAGGGCCTGGATGTCGTTGCCGTCGAAGAGGATCGCCAGGCGCTGGTAGGCGGCGATGTCCTCCGGCAGGTCGGCGCCTTCCACCAGGAAGCGGATCGACGCCCCGTTGGGATTGGCGCCCGAGAGCGTGATGAGGATCGGCTGGTCCGCCGCGTGGGCCTCGCGGTCCGTGCCGTGCGGCAGGAAGCTCTCGTCGGTGAAGGTCCACAGGTGATCGTCCAGGGCGGACATGCGCTCCTCGGTCGTCACCTGCACCACCGCGCGCCAGCCCCGCTCCAGCGTCTTCTGCAGGAGCGTCGGCAGCACGGCCTCGAGCGGCTGATGCTGGAGATGGTAGAAAAGGACCTCGGTCATAATACCCCTGTCATCCCGGACGGAGCGAAGCGAAGATCCGGGATCGTTGTCAGGATCAAGCGCCATTCTCGTCAAGCGATCCCGGGTTCTGCTGCGCAGCCCCGGAATGACGTTATGTAGGATTACCGGGCCTCGTAATGCTCGCGCACGAGCCGGTCGAGAAGGCGCACGCCCCAGCCCGAGCTCCAGCCCTTGTTGATCTCGTTATGCGGCGAGCCCATGGCGGTGCCGGCGATGTCGAGGTGGGCCCAGGGCACGTCGTTGACGAAGCGCTGGAGCAGGGCCGCCGCCGTGCTCGAGCCGCCGAAGCGGCCGGCCGAGTTCTTCATGTCGGCGAACTTCGACTCGATCATCTTGTCGAACTCGGGACCCAGCGGCATGCGCCACACGCGCTCGCCGGTGGCCTTGCCGACCGCGATCAGGCGCTCGGCGAGTTCGTCGTTGTTGGAGAACAGGCCGGCATATTCCTGCGCGAGCGCCACCATGATCGCGCCGGTCAGGGTCGCCAGATCGATCATGAACTTGGGCTTGAAGCGGTCCTGCACGTACCAGAGCACGTCGGCCAGAACCAGTCGGCCCTCGGCGTCCGTGTTGATGATCTCGATGGTCTGGCCGGACATGGTGGTGACGATGTCGCCGGGGCGCTGGGCGTTGCCGTCGGGCATGTTCTCCACGAGGCCGATGGCACCGACCACGTTGGCCTTGGCCTTGCGGCTCGCCAGGGCATGCATGAGGCCGACCACGCAGGCGGCGCCCGCCATGTCGCCCTTCATGTCCTCCATGCCGGCGCCCGGCTTGATCGAGATGCCGCCGGTGTCGAAAACGACGCCCTTGCCGACGAACGCGATGGGCTTGTCGTTCGCCCTGCCGCCGTTCCAGCGCATGATGGCCACCCGGCCGGGACGCACGGAACCCTGGGCCACGCCGAGCAACGCCCCCATGCCGAGCTTCTTCATGGCCTTGTCATCCAGAATCTCGACCTCGACGCCGAGCTTGGTCAGCGACTGGGCGCGGGCGGCGAATTCCTCCGGTCCGAGCACGTTCGGCGGCTCGTTCACGAGGTCGCGGGCGAGGATCACGCCCTGCTGGACGCCTTCGCGGGCCTTGTAGGCCTTCTTGGCCGCCGCAGGATCCGCCACCCTGAAGACCAGCCGTCCGCCGCTCTTGTCATCCTCGTCCTTCTTCTTGGTCTTGTAGCGGTCGAAGCTGTAGCGGCGCAGCTGGGCACCGAGGGCCATGTCGGCCACCGCATCCGGCGTGACCTCGACCCCAGGCAGATCGAGGATTGCCGTCGCGAGCTTGCCGTTCACCTTGCCGGCGATGAGACCGCCCAGCTGGACGAAGTCCATGTCCTTGCCGTCCTTCTCGCCGCCCGTTCCGACAACGATGAGCCTGTCCACGGGCAGGCCCTCGGGAACGACGATGGACATGGCCGACTTCGCCTTGCCCTTGAAGCTCTCGGCTGCCGCGGCCCTTGCGATCAGGTCGACCGCCTTCCGGCCGAGCTGCTTTCCGACGGCATCGGCGGGCTTGAGATTTTCGCCAACGAACACAATGAGATCGCCGGATTCGACTTTGCCGTGGGCCTGGAAGTCGATTTTGAAGCTGTCGGCCATGAAATCCTCTTTGTTGTGACGCACAGGTCCGGTCTTCGGGCCGGCTGCGGCGCTGACGGCTGGGGACATATAGCATATTGCACGCCCGGGAACGGGAAAGCTGCCGCGAAAACGACGCAATCTCGGGCTGTTGAAAACGGCTGTCTTGCTTGAGATCATGTGACAGGGTACCTGGGGAGCCGGCGCCCCAGGGGCGAAGGGCCTTATGACACTTCTCGAACGCTACATCCTCAAGAACACCTTCAATGCCTTCGCCGCGTGCCTGGTCGCCCTCACGGGCGTGATCTGGATCACGCAGGCCCTGCGGGAACTCGATCTCCTGACCGGCAAGGGCCAGACCCTGGTGATCTTCCTGACCGTGACGGGCCTGTCCCTTCCAGCCCTGATCAACGTCATCGCCCCGGTGGCCCTGTTCCTGGCCACCCTCTACACCCTGAACAAGCTGAACGGCGATTCCGAGCTGATCGTCATGAGCGCGGGCGGCATGGCGCCGCAACGGATGCTGCGGCCGTTCCTGGCGCTGTCCGCCTTCGTCTGCATCGTCGTGGGCATCATCTCGATCTACCTCATGCCGGCGAGCTTCCAGGAGATGCGCCAGCTCTTCACCAAGATCCGCGCCGATTTCGTGGGAACCATGGCCAAGGAGGGCCAGTTCGTCAGCCTGGACAACGGCATCACCTTCCACTACCGCGAGCGCCAGGGGGATGCTCTCCTCGGCATCTTCATGGAAGACCTGCGCGAAAAGGACAAGGCCGTCGTCTATCTCGCCGAGCGCGGCCAGACGGTCGAGCAGGACGGCACGGCCTATCTTGTCCTCCAGAAGGGCAGCGTCCAGCGCAAGGAGCCGAGCAGCCGGGACTCCTCCATCGTCGCCTTCGAGCGCTATGCAGTCGACCTCTCGGCCTTCAACAAGGAGGGGGGCGAGGTGGTCTACAAGCCGCGGGAGCGGAGCACCATGCAGCTCATGTTCCCCAATAAGAACGAGGTCATCTATCAGGAACAGCGCGGGCGCTTCCGGGCGGAGCTGCACGAGCGCCTCTCCTCCTGGCTCTACCCGCTCGCCATGATGATGATCGCCTTCGCCGCCCTCGGCGAGCCCCGCACGACCCGTCAGGGGCGCGGCTTGGCCATTGCCGGCGCCGTGGTGGCCATCGTGGTCCTGCGCATCCTCGGCTTTGCCGCCTCGAGCGCTGTCGCCCGAACCCCGGTGGCGGTCGTCATGATGTACGGCATCCCGCTCGCCGGCATCGTCGTCAGCCTTCTGCTCATCCTGAATGGCCCTGCCATGCGCTCCCTCTGGGCAAAGGTCGCGGCCTCGTTCCGCAATGCGGTCCCATCCCGGTCCCCGGCGGCCCAGAAGGCGTGAGCATGCTGATCGGCCGAACCCTGGGCTTCTATTTCTCGCGACAGTTCGTGAAAACCATTTTCCTGGTCTTCGCGACCGTCTTCGCCCTCGTCTATACCCTGGACTTCGTGGAGCTCATGCGCCGCGCGGGCGATGCGCCCAGCGCGACGACGGGGGTGATCGCCCGGCTTGCCCTGTTCCGGACCCCGGCCATCGCCGAGCAGGTGATGCCCTTTGCGGTGCTCTTCGGCAGCATGGCGGCCCTCCTGCAGCTCAGCCGCAAGCTCGAGCTGGTGGTGGCGCGGGCCGCCGGCATCTCCGCATGGCAGTTCCTGCAGCCGGGCCTCCTGATCGCTCTCCTGATCGGCATCCTGTCGGTGGCGGTCTACAATCCGGTTTCCGCCGTCCTGAAGCAGCGGGCCTCCGCCCTGGAGAGCAGCATCTTCTCCTCCCGGGCCGTCCAGACCCGGGAGAAGCCGATCTGGATCCGCCAGAAGAGCCTGGACGGGCAGGCGATTCTCCGGGGCACCGGCTCGGCCACGGATTCGCCGACCCTCTATGGCGTGACGGTCTATTCCTTCGACCTTTCGGGCACCTTCAGCCACCGGGTGGAGGCCAGGGAAGCGGTCCTGCACGAAGGCTTCTGGGAACTGAAGGACGCCAGGGTCCTCTCCGCCACCGAGGAGCCGCAATCCCACGACCGCTACCTGATCGCTTCGAGCCTCCAGCCCTCGCAGGTTCGACAGAGCTTCGTCGATCCCGATGCGGTTCCGTTCTGGGACCTCAAGGAAACCATCGAGCGCATGGAGCAGGCGGAGATCAACACGACCACCTATCGCCTTCACTACGACCTTCTGTTGGCCCGTCCCCTTCTCTTCATCGCCATGGTTTTCGTGGCTGCATCCGTATCGTTAAGATTCTTTCGATTTGGTGGTGTAGCCATGATGGTTCTGGGTGGCGTCGCGGCCGGGTTCGTGCTTTATGTCGCCACTGAGCTAATGGCGGAGCTTGGAGCCTCCGGAATCATCAGCTCCCTTGTTGCGGCCTGGTTCCCGGCTGTAGTAGGCAGCCTTCTGGGGACCTTGGCCTTATTGCACCAGGAGGACGGCTGACCGTCCTCGCCAGGATGTATTGCGAAGGAGTGCGAATGCGGCGTCTCAAGACAACGATCGCAACGTCTGCGGTCGCAGCGGCTATGCTTTCTGCCGCTGGGTCGATGCCTGCTCTCGCCCAGGCCACCCTGAACGACGCCATCAGCGCCCGCGCCCAGAGGGGCTCGGGCCAGGACCGGCTCCTGGTCGACGCCAAGGAGATCATCTACGACAACGACCGGAACACGATCTCGGCCGCCGGCGACGTCCAGATGAACTACCAGGGGCGCACCCTCCAGGCGGACCGGGTCACCTACGACCGCAACACCGGCCGCGTCTTCGCGGAGGGCAATGCGCGCCTGACCGAGGCGAACGGCACCGTCGCCACCGGCGACCGGTTCGAGCTCACCGACGACTTCCGCAACGGGTTCATCGATTCCCTGCGGGTGGTGCAGACGACCGTCGAGCAGGGCCGGCCGCTCACCACCCGGTTCACGGCACCCCGCGCCGAGCGGGCGGAAGGCGAGACCACCACCTTCGAGCGCGGCACCTACACCGCCTGCGAGCCCTGCAAGGACAATCCGGAGCGCCCGCCCCTCTGGCAGGTGAAGGCCGCCAAGATCATCCACAACAACAGCGAGCGGACGATCTACTACGAGGATGCCTCCCTTGAGCTCTTCGGCATCCCGGTGGCCTACCTCCCCTATTTCTGGACGCCGGACCCCACCGTGAAGCGCAAGACGGGCTTCCTGTCTCCGCGATACATCTATTCCAACACGCTGGGCTATGGCGGCTCGATCCCGTTCTTCTGGGCGATCGCTCCGAACTACGACCTGACGATCACGCCGACCTTCCTGAGCCGGCAGGGCCTGCTCGGGCAGGTGGAATGGCGCCACCGGCTCGAAACCGGCTCCTACAACATCCGCGCCGCCGGAATCGACCAGGCGGAACCCGAGGCGTTCCTGCCCTCGCCCTTCGGGCCGGGCGATCGCGATTTCCGCGGATCCCTGGAAACGGCCGGCGAGTTCCACATCAACAACCATTGGCGCTGGGGCTGGGACATCGCCCTTGTCTCCGACAAGTGGTTCCTCACCAACTATCGCATCCGCAGCGAGAGCCTGAGCAACTACTACGTCAAGGAATCAGTCTCGACGGTCTACCTCCAGGGTCAGGGGGACCGGTCCTTCTTCGACGCGCGCGGCTATTACTTCCAGACGCTCTCAACCTTCGACTGGCAGAAGCAGCAGCCGGTCGTGGCTCCGGTGGTCGATTACAACAAGCGTTTCACGCCCTCGACCATCGGCGGCGAGTTCGCCCTCGACGTGAACGTGACAAGCCTCTCCCGAGAGGCTGCCCAGTTCGATCCGCTGTCCCGGTTCAACACGACGTCCTTCGGCATTGCCAGGACCTGCATCGTTTTCGATCCGTCCGCCTGCCTCGTGCGCGGCATCAGCGGCTCGACCTCGCGAGCGTCGGTGACCGCCTCGTGGCGCCGGGAATTCATCGATCCCATCGGCCAGGTCTGGACGCCCTTCGCCTATCTGCGGGCCGACAGCTTCTGGATCGATCCCGATCGGAAGGGTTACCAGAACCCGAATCTCGCCAACTTCATCGATACGGATGACGATTACCTCTTCCGCGCCACACCGGCCATCGGCCTGGAGTACCGCTATCCCTTCATCGCCAGCCTCGGCACCTCGGGCCAGCAGATCCTCGAGCCCATTGCCCAGGTGATCGCCCGCCCGAACGAGACCCGCATCGGCAGCCTGCCGAACGAGGACGCCCAGAGCCTCGTCTTCGACGATACGTCGCTGTTCGACTGGGACAAGTTCTCCGGCTACGACCGGGCCGAGGGCGGCGTGCGCGCCAATCTTGGCCTGCAGTACACGGTCACGGGCGCCGACAACTTCTATGCCAACGTGCTGTTCGGACAATCCTATCAGCTCGCTGGCCGCAACTCGTTCCGCCAAGGCGATCTGGCCAATGTTGGCTTGGATTCGGGACTCGAGTCCCGCGCCTCGGATTATGTCGGCCGGTTCCAGATCTCGCCGAACGCCAACTTCGCCTTCGTGACTCGAGGCCGTTTCGATCAGGAGGATTTCAGCCTGAACCGGTTTGAGGCGGGAATCCGGGCGAACTTCAACCCCTACCTGCCGGTCTCGACCTCGCTGACCTATGCCCGCTACGAGGCTCAGCCCGCCATCGGCTTCCCGACCCGCCGCGAGGGCCTGCTCGGCACCGCCCGCTGGGACATCACGCCGAACTGGTACGTGTCGGGCTCTATCCTGCTCGATCTGGACCGCTACCTCGTCGCCCGCGAGACCTTCCTGGCAGCCTATGCGGCCAATCCGGCCACCGCGGTCTACGACCGTGAGAAGGTTGCTTATGTGGCCGGCATGTCCCTGGGCCTCGGCTACATGGACGAATGCACCACCTTCTCGGTCAGCTACAGCATCACGCCGCGCGATATCACCCTGACTTCGGGCGAGAAGGAGCAGAACCACACCGTCGCCTTCAGCCTCGAGCTGCGCTCGCTCGGCGAGGTCGGCTACAGCCAGAGGCTCAGCGGCTCCAGCGATGAGTGATGGTGAAGCGCTCCTGTGTCAGGCTTGAATCGGCGCCCTCTCCTGCTGACGCAAGGTGATCCCTCAGGGATCGGACCGGAACTGACCCTCAAAGCTTGGCTTCAACGAGAGCGGGCCTCTCTCCCGCCCTTTGCGGTCGTTGCGGACCCCGACCATCTCGGCCGGGTCGCAACGGCCCTCGGTTGGAATGTTCCGATCCAGGTTGCCCAGCCCTCGCAGGTCCACGCCATCTTCTCACGGGCGCTCCCCGTCCTTCCGTTGAGCGCCGCAGTCTCGGCCCGGGCGGGCCAGCCGGATCCAGCCTCCGCGCCGTCCGTGATCGAATCCATCGAGACTGCGGTGCGGCTGGTGCGAGCGGGTGAGGCCTCCGCCGTCGTCACCAATCCCATCGCCAAGCACGTGCTCTACGAGGCCGGGTTCCGGCACCCGGGCCATACGGAATTCCTGGCGGCGCTTGCCTCGGACGGGGGGTCGGAGAGCTGGCATCCGGTGATGATGCTCTGGAGCGAGCAGCTCGCCGTCGTGCCCGTCACGGTTCATATTCCGCTTTCGGATGTGCCCTCCGCGCTCACCACGGACCTGATCGTGACAACCGGGCGGATCGTGGCCCGGGAATTGAGGGAGCGCTTCGGCATCGCCGCGCCGCGGCTTGCCCTTGCCGGCCTCAACCCGCATGCGGGCGAGAGCGGGTCGATGGGAACGGAAGACATGCGCGTCATCGCCCCGGCCGTCGAGATCCTGCGCCAGGACGGCATCGACGCAGCCGGTCCCCTGCCCGCCGATACCATGTTCCATGCCCGCGCCCGCAGCCGCTACGATGCGGCGCTGGCCATGTATCACGATCAGGCTCTCATCCCGATCAAGACCATTGCCTTCGACGAGGCGGTCAACGTCACCCTCGGGCTTCCCTTCGTGCGCACCTCCCCGGATCACGGCACCGCCTTCGACATCGCAGGCAAGGGCATCGCGCGGCCCGACAGCCTCATCGCCGCCATCAGGCTCGCCGCCCGTCTGGGGGCCCCATGAGCCAGATCGACGACCTTCCCCCCTTGCGCGAGGTGGTCCGCACCCATGGCCTCATGGCCAAGAAGTCGCTCGGCCAGAACTTCCTGTTCGACCTCAACCTCACCAGCCGCATCGCCCGCTCGGCGGGGCCGCTGGAGGAGGCCACAATCATCGAGGTCGGCCCCGGCCCCGGCGGCCTGACCCGGGCGATCCTGGCGGCAGGCGCCCGGAAGGTGATCGCCATCGAGCGCGACACCCGCTGCATGCCGGCGCTCGCCGAGATCGCCGAGCGCTATCCGGGCCGCCTGGAGGTGGTCGAGGCGGACGCCCTGGAGTTCGATCCGCGCCCTATGGTCGGCGGCGGTCTCGTCCGGATCATTGCCAACCTCCCCTACAATGTCGGCACGGCCCTGCTCACCGGCTGGCTCACGGTCGAGGCATGGCCGCCGTGGTGGGCTTCGCTGACCCTGATGTTCCAGCGCGAGGTCGCCGAGCGCATCGTCGCCGACGAGAGCGAACCTAAGAACTACGGGCGCCTGGGCGTTCTCTGCGGCTGGCGGACGCAATCGCGCATCCTCTTCGACGTGCCGCCCTCCGCCTTCGTTCCGCCGCCGAAAATCACCTCCAGCGTCGTCCACCTGACCCCACGGGCGAACCCTCTGCCCTGTCGCCTCGAAGCGCTGGAGGCGGTCACCCGGGCAGCCTTCGGCCAGCGCCGCAAGATGCTGCGCCAGAGCCTGAAATCCCTCGCGCCGGATCCAGCGGCGATCATTCGGGCGGCCGGGCTCGAAGAGACGATCCGGGCCGAGAACATTCCGGTGGAAGGGTATGTGGCCCTCGCCAATGCCTTGGATGCCGCCCGCGGATCGCGGACCTGAAGCGATCCGAAACTCGCCTCTTCCCCGATACGGCCTATATGCAGCCGCTCGACGGGATTGGCGGAGACCCTTCATGGGACCTTAACCGCGCCTCCCCCATGATCGGGTTCGTATGACCGGCCCTGGGCGGCCACGAGAGGAGAAGCGGGCATGATGCAGCCGCGCAAGACGATCGGGCTCCTGTTCGGGGGCCGTTCCGCGGAGCACGAGGTCTCCAAGCTCTCGGCCGCCAACGTGCTGCGCGCCCTCGATCCTGATCGGTACGACATCGTCCCCATCGGCATCGGGCGGGACGGGCGCTGGCTCCTCTGCGACAGCGGCAATGGCGGCGGCCGGGGCGCCAAGTCCCTGGAAATCCCCGAGGGGGCGCCCCAGGTGGCCCTGCTCCCGGGCGGCGCCGGCGAGATGATCGTGCTTGGCGATGAATCCGGCCCGAGAACGCTTCGCCTCGACGCGGTGGTGCCGGTGCTCCATGGCCCCAACGGCGAGGACGGGACGATCCAGGGCTGCCTCGAGCTCGCCAACGTGCCCTATGTCGGCTCCGGGGTCCTGGGCTCGGCTGCCGGCATGGACAAGGATGTGGCCAAGCGCCTCCTGCGCGACAGCGGCCTTCCCGTCGTTCCCTTCCTCACCCTAACGCCCCGAACCGGCGTCGATTACCGGATGGCGGTTCAGGCCCTCGGCACGCCCGACCTGTTCGTGAAGCCGGCCAATATGGGCTCCTCCGTGGGCGTCTCCCGCGCCAGATCCGCGCAAGAGTTCGGCGACGCGTGCGAGCGTGCCTTCCGCTACGACAGCAAGGTGCTGGTGGAGCGCAGCGTTGCGGGCGCGCGGGAGATCGAGTGCTCCGTGCTGGAGGACGCCGCCGGCGAGATCAAGGCCTCTCCGCTCGGCGAGATCGTTCCCGCGGACAGCCACGGCTTCTACAGCTACGACGCCAAGTACATCGATACCGACGGAGCCCTCCTGCGCGTTCCGGCCGAACTCCCCGCCGAGCGGGCGCGGCGCATCCAGGAGCTTGCCGTCGAGACCTTCAAGGTTCTGGCCTGCGAAGGGCTGGCCCGCGTCGACTTCTTCCTCGATCCGAAGGATGAGGGCAGCCTCTTCGTCAACGAGGTGAACACCCTGCCGGGCTTCACGGCCATCAGCATGTATCCGAAGCTCTGGGAGGCCGGCGGTCTGCCCCAGGGCGAGCTGATGGAGGTGCTGATCGGGCATGCCATCGCCCGGCACGAGCGCCGGAACCGGCTGGCGCTCGTCTGAGCGGGCTGTCTAATCGATCTTTTCCGCGAGCAGGCCTTCCACGAAGTCCGAGAGGCCGACGAGGCGGTCGCGCTTGAGCCGCTCGGCGGCCTGGATCGCCTTGAGGCTCTCGAAAGACCTGCCGAGATCCTCGTTGACGATCACATAATCGTACTCGACCCAGCGCTCCATTTCGACGCGGGCATTGGCAAGGCGCTTGGCGATGACCTCGGGCGCATCCTCCGCCCGCCGCTCCAGGCGCGCCTTCAGCTCCTTGAAGCTCGGGGGCAGCACGAAGACGGTCACCACATCGTCGGGCAGCTTCTGCCGCACCTGACGGGTGCCCTGATAGTCGATGTCGAAGATCATGTCCTGGCCGGCCGCGAGCGTCTTCTCCACGGGCTTGCGCGGCGTGCCGTAGAAGTTGCCGTGCACCTCGGCCCATTCCAGGAGTTCATCGCGATCGCGCATCGCCTTGAACTCCTCCACGTCGATGAAGTGGTAGTGCTTGCCTTCGATCTCCGACGGCCGCTTGGGGCGCGTGGTGACGGACACGGAGAGAACGCCCGCCCGCTCCTCCACGAGGCTGCGCGTGAGCGTCGTTTTGCCTGCGCCGGAGGGCGAGGACAGGATGAGGATGAGGCCGCGCCGGCCGACCAGGGGCTTGGAATCTTGGCTCACCGCATCACTCCACGTTCTGAACCTGCTCGCGGAATTGCTCGATGACGGCTTTCAGTTCAAGGCCGATCCGCGACAGGGACACGTCGTTGGCTTTCGCGCACAGGGTATTCGCCTCGCGACCGAATTCCTGCGCCAGGAAATCGAGCCTCCGGCCGACCGGGCCGCCCTCCTGCAGCAGGCCCCGCGCGGCCTCCACATGGGCGCGAAGACGGTCGAGCTCCTCGCGGATATCGGCACGGGCCGCGATCAGCACCGCCTCCTGGTGCAGGCGCGCCGGGTCGAAGGCGGCCTTGCCGTCGAGCAGTTCGGCGATCTGCGCCTCGAGCCGGGCGCGGATCGCCTCCGGCCGGCGCGCGGGCGCCGCCTCCGCCTCGTCCACCAGGCGCCCGATAGCGTCGAGCTGCTGCCCGAGGACCGTGGAGAGCGCCTGCCCTTCCTTCAGCCGCGCGGCCCGGAGGGCATCGATCAAGGCGCCGACACCGGACCTGAGCGCCGCCACCAGGGCCTCGTCCTGCATGGGGTCGGCCGCATCGTCATCGAGCTCGACCACGCCGCGCACGGAGAGAAGTCCGTCGAGGGAGGCGGGCTTAACGGTCTCCGGAAGGGCAAGGCCGCCGATGGCGGACAGGAGCGACTGCAGCACCTCCTGATTGACCCGCAGCTTCGGCTCGGAGGAGGCCTTGCTCAGCGACAGGTTCAGCTGTCCCTGGCCGCGGGTGAGCGCCTTGAGGATCTGCCCGCGCGCCTCCTCGCCCAGGGAATCGAGGCCGGAGGGAGTCCTCACCCGCACCTCCAACCCGCGCCCGTTCACCGTCTTGAGCTCCCAGGCCCATTGATAACTGCCGGTGACGCCGGCCTCACGGGCAAAGCCGGTCATGCTCGCAATGGACATGCGTTCAACCTCGGAGGGAATGAAAAATCGGCGCGACCATAATGCGCGCCGACGGAAGAGTCGATTGCAAGGATGTCCGGCTCAGGGCTGGCGCAGGGGCGGCACGTTCTTGGGATTGCTGAGGTCGAAAGTCTTGTTCCTGAGCGGGTCCTTGTCGGTGCCCTCGCTCGCGTCGAAGCCCCGGCCCGGTCGGCCCGTGGGGCGCGCACCCGAGCCCGGCGCCGCGTTGGCGGTCCCCCGCAGTTCCGGCGCGGAGCCCGCCGGCACGCTGGTCTGATCGGCCTCCGGCACCGCCCGATCCACGTTGGCGTCGGGCGCCGGCCGGCTTTTCTCGATCTGCCGCCAGCGGGTCACGTTGCGCTGGTGCTGCTCGTAGGTTTCCGCAAAGGCATGGCCTCCCGTCCCGTCCGCCACGAAGTAGAGGTCCTTCGTGCGGGAGGGATTGGCGACCGCCTCGAGCGCCGCCCGGCCCGGATTGGCGATGGGGCCCGGCGGCAGGCCTTCGATGACGTAGGTGTTGTAGGGCGTGGCGGCCTCGATCTCGCTGCGCAGGATGCCGCGGCCGAGGGTGCCCTTCCCGCCGACCAGCCCGTAGACGATGGTGGGGTCGGACTGGAGCTTCATGCGCTTCATGAGGCGGTTGATGAAGACCCCGGCCACCCGCGTGCGCTCGTCCGCGCGCCCGGTCTCCTTCTCGACGATGGAGGCCAGGATCACCAGTTCCTGGGGCGACTTGATCGGAAGGTCGGGCGACCGGCGCTGCCAGATCTGCTCGATGGCCTGGCGCTGGGCGGCCTGCATGGTGTTGATGATCTGCTGACGGGTCGTGCCGCGCTCGAACTTGTAGGTATCGGGCAGAAGCGATCCCTCCCGCGGCGTCTCGGTGACGTCGCCGGTCAGGATGTCATGCTCGTAGAGGCGCGCCACGATCTGCTCGCTGGTCAGCCCCTCCGGGATCGTCACCGCGTGCAGGATGGCCTTGCCCTGGATGAGGGTGTCGATGGCCTCCTCGACGCTCGTGCCGGCCTTGAACTGGAACTCGCCGGCCTTCAGCTGGCCGCGCTGCCGGTTCATGTAGGCATAGGCCTGGAACAGGAGCGGCTGCTCGATGACGCCTTCCTGCTTGAGGATCTGGGCGATCTCGCCCGTCCCCGTGTTGCGGGGGATCACCACGACCTTGTCGCTCTGCAGGGGCCCTCGCGCCGTCACTTCCTGCTGGACCATGGAGAAGCCGATGACGCCGGCGATCGCCACGGCCACGAGCAGGGTCAGCAATCCGCTGAAGAGGGACAGCATGCCGCCGCGGCGGCGGCGCAGCTTCGGCGGCGGCGGCGGCGCAACGGCCGGCTTGATCGCCTCGCTCGGGGACCGGGGAGCCAGTCGGGGCTGCGACGAACCGGCATCGGATTCGTCGACAGGAGGGAGGAGGATCTTTTTCTTTCGTCCGAACATTACGCCGCTTTTCTGGTCTCAGGCCGGCGGTCCTGCCGGTCCGCCGACACCCTAGCAGGGATTATGGCGAAAAGCCGTAACGGACGGCCGCCATCCTCAAGATACGCGACGGAAGATCAGCGACGCGTTGGTGCCGCCGAAGCCGAAGGAGTTCGACAGGGCGACGTTGATGTCCTTGCGCTTGGCCTGCTTGGGCACGAGATCGATAGCCGTCTCCACCGACGGATTGTCGAGATTGATGGTCGGCGGGATGATGCCGTCGCGCATGGCGAGGATCGAGAAGATCGCCTCGACGGCGCCCGCGGCGCCCAGCAGGTGGCCGATGGCCGACTTGGTGGAGGACATGGAGAGCTTGCCCGCGGCATTGCCCATGATCCGCTCCACCGCCTTCAGCTCCAGCTCGTCGCCGAGAGGCGTCGAGGTGCCGTGGGCGTTGACGTAGTCGATGTCGGAGACCGGGATGCCGGCGCGCTTCAGGGCCGCGGCCATGCAGCGATAGGCGCCGTCGCCGTCCTCGGAGGGCGAGGTGATGTGGTAGGCGTCGCCCGACAGGCCGTAGCCGATGACCTCGGCATAGATCTTGGCGCCGCGGGCCTTGGCGTGCTCGTACTCCTCCAGCACCACGACGCCGGCACCCTCGCCCATAACGAAGCCGTCGCGGTCCTTGTCGTAGGGACGCGAGGCGCGGGTCGGGTCGTCGTTGAAGTTCGTGGAGAGCGCGCGGCAGGCGGCGAAGCCCGCGATCGAGAGCCGGTTGATCGGCGATTCCGTGCCGCCGGCCACCATCACGTCCGCATCGCCGAGCGCGATGAGCCGCGCTGCGTCGCCGATGGCGTGGGAGCCGGTGGAGCAGGCCGTCACCACCGCGTGGTTCGGCCCCTTCAGGCCATGCTCGATGGACACGTAGCCGCCGGCCAGGTTGATCAGGCGGCCGGGGATGAAGAAGGGGGAGATGCGGCGCGGGCCGCGCTCGATGAGGGTGGCGGAGGCCTCGTAGATGCCGCCGATGCCGCCGATGCCCGAGCCGATCAGCACGCCGGTGGCGCACTGCTCCTCATAGGTCTTGGGTTCCCAGCCGGAGTCGCGAAGGGCCATGGTGGAGGCGGCCATGGCATAGACGATGAAGGGATCGACCTTGCGCTGTTCCTTGGGCTCCATCCACTCGTCGGCGTTGAAGGTGCCGTCGGTGCCGTCCCCGCGCGGGATCTGGCAGGCGATCTGGCAGGCCAGGTCGTCGACCTGGAAATCGGTGATCTTTCCGGCGCCGCTCTGCCCCTCGATGAGGCGCGACCACGTAGCATCGACCCCGCTGCCCAGCGGAGTGACCATGCCAAGACCTGTAACAACTACCCGGCGCATGAATTCCTGCCCTATCGATCGATAAAATTCGGGCGTCGGATGAGTCACCCGACGCCCTTTTGCAAGCTCTTTAAGCTGCGTTCTTCTCGAGGAAGCGGATGGCGTCGCCGACCGTGACGATGGTCTCGGCCGCGTCGTCAGGGATCTCGACGTTGAACTCCTCCTCGAACGCCATCACCAGCTCGACCGTGTCCAGGCTGTCGGCGCCCAGGTCGTCGATGAAGTTGGCATTGTCGGTCACCTTGTCGGCCTCGACGCCCAGGTGCTCGACAACAATCTTCTTCACGCGATCAGCGACGTCACTCATCGTTCTTTCCTCAGTGGCTGCCGCCTCAGGATTGGGCGGATTCAAGAAATCAATTTTAGATCAGCTGCTCAGCTGACAACGCTGAAACGGCTACCCTGCGCCGTGCAAAGCCGCATTTTTAAGCGCCGGTCAACCCCTTTGACCTGATCGGGATCATGCTTAACACAAGCTTATCCCGTCTGGCGAGAGGGTGCCGGCGCCTTCAAACAGATTCCGGAAAAGGCCTTAAGTCCCTTTAGAACATGGCCATTCCGCCGTTGACGTGCAGGGTCTGGCCCGTCACGTAGGCGGCTTCCTGGGAGGCGAGATAAACCACGGAAGAGGCGATCTCGTCCCCCTGGCCAAGGCGGCCCATGGGGATGGTGGCCAGGATGCCTTCCCGCTGCTTCTCGTTGAGCACGTCCGTCATCGGCGACTCGATGAAGCCGGGAGCGACGAGGTTCACCGTGATGTTGCGGCTCGCCACCTCGGCGGCCAGCGCCTTGGTCATGCCGATCAGGCCGGCCTTGGAGGCGGCGTAGTTGCCCTGGCCGGGGTTGCCTGTGGAGCCCACCACGGAGCCGATATTGACGATGCGGCCGTAGCGGCGGCGCATCATGCCCTTCACGGCGGCCCGCGAGAGGCGGAAGGCGGCGGTCAGGTTCACGGCGATCACCGTGTCCCACTCCTCGTCCTTCATGCGCATGAACAGGTTGTCCTTGGTCACGCCCGCGTTGTTGACCAGGATGTCGAGCCCCTCCATGGCCGCCTCGGCGGCCGGCACGAGGGCCTCGACCGAATCCTTGTCGGACAGATTCGCCTCGACCACATGGACGCGCTCGCCGAGGGCGCTCGCCAGCTCGTCGAGGGCGGCCCGGCGGGTGCCGGAGAGGGTCACGGTCGCGCCCTGGGCATGGAGCGCGCGGGCAATGGCGCCGCCGATGCCGCCCGTGGCGCCGGTGACGAGGGCCTTACGGCCGGTGAGATCGAACATGCGGGGCTCCTCTTATCCGTTCAGGGACGCCTTGAAGGCGGCGACATCCTCGGGGGTACCGATGGCGGCGCCCGAGGCGCCCGCCGCGATCCGTTTCACGAGGCCGGTCAGCACCTTGCCCGCCCCCACCTCGTAGAAAGAATCAACCCCCTGCGCGGCCATGAAGGCCACGCTCTCGCGCCAGCGGACGGTGCCGGTGACCTGGCGCACCAGGGCGTCGCGGATCGCCGCCGGGTCGGTGACCGGGCCGGCCTCCACATTGGCGACCACCGGCACGACGGGAGCGTTCACGGTCACGCCGGCCAGAGCCTCGCGCATGGCGTCCGCCGCCGGACGCATGAGGGCGCAATGGAAGGGGGCGGAGACGGCGAGCATCACGGCGCGCTTGGCCCCCTTGGTCTGGGCGATGGCCACCGCCCGCTCGACTGCCGACTTGTGGCCGGACACCACCACCTGGGCGCCGCCGTTGTCGTTGGCCGCGTCACAGACCTCGCCCTGGGCTGCCTCGCGGGCAACCTCGAGGGCGGCATCGTATTCCAGGCCGAGAAGCGCCGCCATGGCGCCCTGCCCGACGGGAACCGCATTCTGCATGGCGTTGCCGCGGATGCGCAGGAGGCGCGCTGTGTCGGAGACTGACAGACTGCCGGCAGCGGCAAGGGCCGAATATTCGCCGAGCGAATGGCCGGCCACGTAGGCGGCATGTTTCCTGAGATCGAGACCCGCCTCGGCCTCGAGGACCCGCATCGCCGCAAGGCTCACCGCCATGAGGGCCGGCTGGGTGTTGGCCGTGAGGGTCAGCTCCTCGGCGGGGCCTTCCCACATGAGGGTGGAGAGCTTCTGGGAGAGAGCCTCGTCCACCTCGTCGAATACCGCCCTGGCCTGCGGAAAGGCGTCGGCAAGGGCCTTGCCCATCCCGACCGTCTGGCTGCCCTGGCCGGGGAAAACGAATGCGCGCTTCATCGGGAACGGAACCTTCAGTTCAACGAATCCGCGCGGGACTCGCACCCGCAGCACAGAGAGTCAAGGCTGGGAGCGCCCAGCCTCGAACTTGAGCTGTTACAAGATGAGACGGCGCCAGCCGCGCAGCATCTGCCGGTTGACGGGGGGCCGGTACAGGCTCAGGTGCCTCAGCGCCCCGTACAAGGCATGAGCGAGGCTTTGCAGGACTGCACTCAAGGTTCTCAAGATCAACCCTCCCAGGCTTGACCGTAAGGAACCCTAGCCAGGAGGGGGTACCGCCGCCGTGCGCGGCCGCACCCAACGTTAAGTCCCTGCCGGAGAACGCATCCTCTTGTTTTCTCAGGCCAACCGGTGTATCCGGTCCCCCTTCCGATATTCTCATGACTGAAGAAGGAGCCCCGCATGGCTCGCGTGACCGTCGAAGACTGCATCGACAAGGTCGACAACCGGTTTGAGCTCGTGCTGCTGGCCAGCCACCGGGCCCGCCTCATCTCGTCGGGCTCGCCCCTCACCATCGACCGCGACCGCGACAAGAACCCGGTGGTGGCTCTCCGCGAGATCGCGGACGAGACCATCGCTCCGGACGACCTGAAGGAGCAGCTCATCCACTCCATGCAGAAGTATGTCGAGGTGGACGAGCCGGAGGCCGAGGCCGTGCCGATGCTCAGCAACACCGCCGCGGCCCCCTCCACGGGCGGCGACAACGACGCGGACGTCCAGTTCGACCGCATGAGCGAGGAAGACCTCCTCCGCGGCCTCGAAGGCCTCGTGCCCCCGAGCAGCAGCGCGGACGACGACGACCGGGAGTAGGCGTCTTCAAGACTCTTTCGAAAAGCCCGGCCCGGTGCCGGGCTTTTTTGTTGCACACCTTAACCACGAGCCGCATGCCTGCCCTGCGTCACGCTATTCAGCTTGCGGTCAGAAGACGTTGTACAATATCTTCAATATCTTCCCGACTTTTCGTCAGATCGACCGGGCCCAAAGGAGATGTCGGCCGAATGATGCGCCAGTATGAACTCGTCGAGCGGGTCAAGCGCTACAACCCCTCGGCCGACGAGGCGCTTCTCAACCGTGCCTACGTGTATGCCATGATGGCCCACGGCAACCAGAAGCGCGCCTCCGGCGACCTGTTCTTCGGCCATCCGCTCGAAGTGGCGGCCATCCTCACCGACCTGAAGCTCGACGATGCCACCATCGCGGCCGCGGTTCTCCACGACACGGTGGAGGATACCCAGGCGACGCTGGAGGAGATCAACAAGACCTTCGGGCCTCAGATCGGTGCCCTCGTCGACGGACTGACGAAGATCAAGCGCCTCGACTTGGTCTCCAAGCGCGCGGCGCAGGGCGAGAATTTCCGCAAGCTGCTGCTCGCCGTCGCCGACGACGTGCGCGTGCTCCTGGTCAAGCTCGCCGACCGCCTGCACAACATGCGCACCCTGCAGTTCATGCCGCCGGAGAAGCGCAAGCGCATCGCCGAGGAAACCCTCGACATCTATGCGCCGCTCGCCGGCCGCATGGGCATCCAGGAGATGCGCGAGGAACTGGAGGAGCTCTCCTTCCAGAACCTCGACCCGGAGGCCTACGAGGCGATCCGGCGCCACCTGAACGAACTCTCCACCAAGAGCGAGAAGCTGGTCGAGGAGATCGAGCAGACCCTGACCACCAAGCTGCGGGCGCAGGGGATCGAGGCGACGGTCACCGGGCGGCAGAAGCGGCCCTATTCGATCTGGCGCAAGATGGAGCGCAAATCCGTCTCCTTCGAGCAGCTCTCCGATATCTTCGCCTTCCGCATCATCGTCGGCACCGTCGATGAGTGCTACCGGGCGCTCGGCATCGTCCATACCAGCTGGCCCATGGTGCCGGGCCGGTACAAGGACTACATCTCGACCCCGAAGCAGAACGACTACCGCTCCATCCACACCACCGTGATCGGCCCCGGCAGCCAGCGCGTGGAGCTGCAGATCCGCACCTGGGACATGGACGAGGTGGCGGAATACGGCATCGCCGCGCACGCGCTCTACAAGGAGGGCGTCAACGACAATTCCCGGCTTGCCACCGAAAGCCGGGCCTATCAGTGGCTGCGGCGCACCATTGACCTCCTGGCGGAGGGCGACAATCCGGAGGAGTTCCTCGAGCACACGAAGCTCGAGCTCTTCCACGACCAGGTGTTCTGCTTCACCCCCAAGGGCCGCCTCATCGCCCTTCCGCGCGGCGCGACGCCCATCGACTTCGCCTATGCGGTCCACACGGATGTCGGCAACACGGCGGTGGGCTGCAAGATCAACGGCCGCATGTCGCCGCTCCTGACCGAGTTGCAGAACGGCGACGAGGTGGAGATCATCCGCGCCGAGGGGCAGACCCCTCCGGCCGCGTGGGAATCGCTCGTGGTCACGGGCAAGGCGCGCGCCTCGATCCGGCGCGCCACCCGCGCCGCCGTGCGCCGGCAATATACGGGCCTGGGCCGCCAGATCCTGGAGCGCGCCTTCGAGCGCGCCGGGCGGCCCTTCTCCGACGAGAAGCTCAAGGGCGCCCTGCCCCGCCTGGCGCGGGCCTCCGTGGAGGACGTGCTCGCGGCGGTGGGCCGGGGCGAAATGTTCTCCGGCGACGTGGTGCGGGCGGTCTATCCCGACTACCTGGACGAGCGGCGCGCCGGCAGCGACGGCAGGGGCGCGGGACAGCCCGACGGCGCGGCCCGCAAGGGCGCGGGCGAGAATACGGGCGGGATCCCGATCCGCGGCCTCAACACGGACGTGCCGATCCGCTTCGCCCCCGAGGGCGGTGCCGTGCCGGGCGACCGCATCGTCGGCATCATGACCCCCGGCGAGGGCGTCACCATCTACCCGATCCAGTCGCCCTCGCTGGCCGCTTTCGACAACGAGCCGGACCGCTGGGTCGACGTGCGCTGGGATCTGGAATCGGGTTCCGCCCAGCGGTTCCCGGCGCGGATCAAGCTGCAGTCGATCAACGAGCCCGGTTCGCTCGCCCAGATCACCCAGGTGATCGCCGATCACGACGGCAACATCGACAACGTGTCGATGAAGCGGCGCACCCACGACTTCACCGACATCACCATCGACCTCACGGTCTGGGACCTGAAGCACCTGAACGCGATCATCGGGGAGCTGCGCGCCAAGCGCGTGGTGAGCCGCGTGGACCGCGTCACCGGATAAAACCCATGTCGCGAAAACCCCGCATCGCCGTCATCATGGACGAGAACACCAGCGTCGACGGCACCCGCTACGACATGGCGAAAGCCTATTTCACGGCCGTTCATCGCGCGGGCGGTCTTCCCTTCGGCATTCCCTATCTGCCGGAGATGGTCGCTCCCGTCGTCGAGGAGTTCGACGGCTTCATGAGCGTCGGCGGGCGCATCCGGTTTCCCCGCGACTGGTACGTGCCCGGCGACGAATCCCGCTACCCGGCATCGGAGCGGCTCGAGGTCGAGCAGGCGCTCATGCGCGGCTTTCTCGACCGCGACAAGCCGGTGCTCGGCATCTGCAACGGCATGCAGATGCTCGCCTGCCTCCACGGCGGGCGCATGGTGCACGAAGTGCGGAAGGCCGGCGCGCACATCCTCGACCACAACAACCGCAGCACCATCCATGCCGTCGAGGTCGTGCCCGGCACGAGGCTTGCCCAGATCCTGGACACGACGCGCCTCGATGTGAACAGCCGCCATCAGGAGGCGGTGGTCGAGACGCCTGGCCCGGCCATCGCCGCAGCCAGGGCGGAGGACGGCGTGATCGAGGCCGTCGAGATTCCCTCACGGCGCTTCGCCATCGGCGTGCAATGGCACCCGGAGGCCTTCGCAACCCAGGATCATCCGGGCAACAGGCTCTTCGAGGCTTTCGTGCAGGCCTGCAGGCAGGATAGATAGGGCTGGATCCAAGCCCCAGGAGCGAGCCGCGCCATGCCCATCACCGTTCTCGGCCTCGATGCCGACGACACGCTCTGGCACAACGAGACCTTCTACCAGCTGACGCGCCGGCGCTTCAACGAACTGCTCGCCGACTTCGTGGATGCGGGCACTCTCGAGAAGGAGATCGAGGCCACGGAGAAGCGCAACCTCGGGCTCTACGGCTATGGGGCCAAGGGCTTCACGCTCTCGATGCTGGAGACGGCGCTCGAGGTCAGCAAGGGGCAGGTGCCGACCCAAGTGCTGCAGGAGATCCTGGCGGCCGGCCGCGAGATGATGAACCACCCGGTGGAGCCCTTGCCGGGCGTTCACGAGGCGCTCGAGGTTCTCTCTGCCGAGTACAAGCTGGTGATGATCACGAAGGGCGACCTCTTCCACCAGGAATCGAAGCTCGCCGCCTCCGGCCTCGGCCACTTCTTCTCGGGCGTCGAAATCGTGAGCGAGAAGAAGGCGGAGATTTATGCCCGCATCTTCACCCGCCACGGCGCCGGCCCGGAGCACGCGGCCATGGCCGGCAACTCGGTACGCTCGGACGTTCTGCCCGCCCTCGAAGCCGGCAGCTATGCCGCGCTCATCCCCTTCCACCTCGTCTGGGCCCACGAGGACGCGCCGCTCCCCACCGACCATCCGCGGTTTGCAGAGTTGTCGTCCTTGGCGGAACTGCCGCGGTGGCTCAGCCAGGTGACCTGAGTTCCGGCAGCACTGACGGGCCTCAGGCTGGGGACCTCCGATCTGTGCCGCGAAGGCCGTTGAAGGTGCTGGCGATCGGAGGCTAAATCCCCTTGCCTCCCGCCCGGCCCCCTGCCAAACAGCCATAAAGCAGGAGGCGCTCCATGACCCCGAACGACGTTCTCGATGAATTCCGCTCCGCAGGCGCGCTGCTGGAGGGGCACTTCATTCTCTCGTCGGGACTGCACAGCCCGGTCTTTCTGCAGAAGATGTTCGTGTTTCAGGATCCGGCGCGGACCGAGCGGGTCTGCCGGGCGCTGGCGGAGAAGATCCGGGGCACGTTCGGGCCGGTCGATTACGTGGTCTCGCCGGCCGTCGGCGGCATCGTGCCGGGCTACGAGACGGCGCGGCATCTCGGCTGCAAGGCGATCTTCGTCGAACGCGAGAACGGCGTCTTCGTCCTGCGGCGCGGCTTCACGATTCCCGAGGGCGCGCGCGTCGTCATGGTGGAAGACATCGTGACGACTGGACTTTCCTCTAGGGAATGTCTGGCAGCCCTGCGCGAGCATCCGGGAACGATTCTCGGCGCCGCCTGTCTCATCGACCGCTCGGGCGGCAAGGCGGATCTCGGCGTGCCGCTGGTGTCCCTCGTCCAGCTCGACATTCCGGCCTATGCGCCGGACCAGCTGCCGCCCGAACTGGCCGCTCTTCCGGCCGTCAAACCGGGCAGCCGCAGCCTCAAATCATAAATAGCTGTTTATTTGTCACACACTGGCTTGACTGCCTTGGTTCCGACAACTTGACTCTTGGAATTTACACGCCATTAAGTATTTTCCATTGTCAGGGTTACTGGTCCGAAGGGTTAATAGCAGCCTGTTGCAAGGCACGTCATACATTTTTCGCGCAATTCAATTGCTTGCGTAAATAATAGATGTCGCTTGAATAATATAGGTTGTTATACCGCTCCGGCAGACGCAAACAGAGAATACTTATGTCAGGCCAGCAGCGGATCGCTCTCTTCATTGACGGCGCCAACCTCTACGCTACCACGAAAACTCTCGGCTTCGATATCGATTACAAGCGCCTCCTGAAGGAGTTTCAGAGCCGCGGTACGCTGGTCCGAGCGTTCTACTACACCGCGCTTGTAGAAGATCAGGAATATTCGTCCATCCGCCCGCTGATCGACTGGCTCGACTACAATGGCTACCGCGTGGTCACGAAACCGACCAAGGAGTTCGTGGACTCGGCCGGCCGCCGCAAGGTCAAGGGCAACATGGACATCGAGCTTGCCATCGATGCGCTGGAGCTCTCCCCCTACATCGATCACATGGTGCTGTTCTCCGGCGACGGCGACTTCCGCTCCCTGGTCGAGGCGATGCAGCGCCGCGGCGTTCGTGTATCGGTGGTGTCCACGGTCACCACGCAGCCGCCGATGGTGGCCGACGAGTTGCGCCGCCAGGCCGACGAGTTCCTCGACCTTGCCCAGCTCGCCGCCCGCATCGGCCGCGATCCGTCCGACCGGCCGCAGCGCACCCTGAACGAGAACGGCGAGCGGCAGGAGCGCATGCGCCAGCAGCCCCCGCGCAGCGGCGCCCTCGAGAGCCGCTATGGCATTCGCCAGCCGCAGGACGACGATTACGACGTCTGAGACGCAACGGACCGGAATGCGATCATGGCCGGGCCTCTCCCGGCCATTTTCTTTTGCCTACAGCGAGCTCTCCTCGACCTCGCAGCTCAGGCCCAGGGCGCCGGCCGTATTGCCGACGGTCGCGAGGCAGAGATCCGTCCGGTCCGCCGGGATCGAGACGGCAAACCGCGTCACGTAGAGCCCGCCCTCCGCGTCGGAGAGCTTGCGGGCCTCGAGACGCACGATATTGGCCTCGTACTGCCGGAACACCTCCGCGAGGCGGGCGACGAGGCCGAGCTGGTCGCCGCCGCTGATGGCGATGCGATGCGTGACGCTTCCTGCCGGGCCGGGACTCGGGTCGAAGGCATAGGGAACGGCGCGGATCTCGGCACCGTCCAGTTCCGGAAGGCGTTTCAGCCCCGCCTCCACCTCGTCGGCCCGCAAGCCGGAGGGCAGCTCGCACAGCGCAACGAACTCCGCACCGGTGCCCAGCGCGGCGAAGGTCGTGTCGCGCAGGTTCACGCCGATGTCGAACAGGTGTTCCGCAATCGCAGCAACGAGCCCGACCCGATCGGGGCCGAGAACCGAGACCAGGGCAACCGACGCCATGCCTTCCTCCTGAGAATGCGCCGGAGGGGATCTAGCGCGTTATGCCGCAGCGTCAGCCCTTTTCGCGCATGAGCCGCGCCCGCTCCCGGTTCCAGGAGCGTTCCTTCTCCGTCTCGCGCTTGTCGTGGAGCTTCTTGCCCCGGCCGAGGCCCAGCTCCACCTTCGCGCGTCCGCGGTCGTTGAAATAGATCTTGAGCGGGATCACCGTGAAACCCTCCCGCTGCGTGGCGCCGATCAGCTTGTTGATCTGGTGCTTGTGCAGCAGCAGGCGCCGCGGGCGCTTGGTCTCATGGTTGAAGCGGTTGGCCTGCAGGTATTCGGGGATGTAGGCGTTGAAGAGGTAGAACTCCTCGCCCGACGGCCCGGCATAGGCTTCGCCGATGGTTGCCTTGCCCTGGCGCAGGGATTTCACCTCGGTGCCGGTCAAGGCGATGCCTGCCTCGTAGGTGTCGAGAATCTCGTAGTTGAACCGCGCCTTCCTGTTGTCGGCGACGACGCGGTTGGGGCTCTTCGGATCTTTTGCCATGAGCTGTTTTTATGCGTTGATCAGGCCCGCATGGACCATGGCCGAGCGCACGGCCTCCTTCGCCTTGTCGGAGGCGGGCACCAGCGGCAGGCGCACAGTATCCTCCATGAGGCCGAGGAGCGAAGCGGCATACTTCACGGGCGTCGGATTGGTCTCGATGAACAGGTTGGTGTGCAGGGGCATGAGCCGGTCCTGCACCTTCAGGGCCGAGGCGTAGTCGCCCTTGAGGCAGGCGTTCTGCATCTCGGCGCAGAGGCGCGGCGCCACGTTCGAGGTCACGGAGATGCAGCCATGCCCGCCATGGGCCATGAAGCCGAGCGCCGTGGCATCCTCGCCGGAAAGCTGGATGAAGTCGGGACCCATCATCTGCCGCTGCAGGCTGACGCGGGCCATGTTGGCGGTGGCGTCCTTCACCCCGGCGATGTTCTTGAGTTCGTAAAGGCGCGCCATCGTCTCCACCGACATGTCGATCACCGAGCGGCCGGGGATGTTGTAGATGATGATCGGGATGCCGATGGCGTCGTTGATCGCCTTGTAGTGCTGGTAGAGCCCCTCCTGCGTCGGCTTGTTGTAGTAGGGCGTGACGATCAGCACCGCATCGGCGCCCACCTTCTCCGCATGCCTGGCGAAGGCCACCGCCTCGGCCGTGCTGTTGGAGCCGGCGCCGGCGATCACGGGCACCCTGCCCTTCGCCTCCTCGACGCAGATCTCGACGACCCGCTCGTGCTCCTTGTGGCTCAGCGTGGGGCTCTCGCCGGTGGTGCCCACCGGGACGAGCCCGTTCGTGCCCTCCTGGATCTGCCAGCTGACGAAGGACCGGAACGCCGCCTCATCCACGGCTCCATCCTTGAAGGGGGTCACCAGTGCCGTGATGGAGCCTTTGAACTGGGTCATGATCGTCCTCGATAAAATGCCCGGGCCGGGTCAGGAGGCCACGAGGGCTTAACACATAGGGGGTGCGGCGCATGGGCGCAAACGTTCGTTCGGGGAGTTGTCCTAGCTCGGCACTTAGTGTTTCCTCAAGAGAAACGTCGTCACAATAAGGGATAGGCGGCAGCAAAGGGGTTGCGGGTGAGTCTCAACATGCGTCCTTTCATGGGTCTTCTGACATCGGTCGCGCTTGTCCAACTCTCCACCTTCGCCGTTCATGCCAGCGACACGCCGGGCGCCAGGGTCGAGCCCCCTCCGCCGGCCAGCCTCGAAAGCTTCGTACCTGCCAATCCGGCTCCGGGAGACCTGGAACACCTGACCGGAATCTTCAAGGCTTACAGGGACAACGATCTGACCGAGGCTCAGATCCTCAAGACCAAGCTCGCCCAGCCGGCGGCGCACGCCCTCGCGGAATGGTTCGCCATCCGCAGCGGCCTCCCCATGGGCTTCGACCGGATCATGGCCTTCCAGAGGGACTATCCGGACTGGCCGGTCACGAACCAGATCCGCAGGCGCAGCGAGGATGCGCTGCTGGCAGACCGCAGGCCGCCCTCCGAGGTGCTCGCCTTCTTCGCCAAGCAGCCGCCGGCCACCGTCAGCGGGCGCCTGGCTCTGGCCTTCGCCCTGAAGGCGGAGGGCCGCGACACGGAGGCCGACGACAAGATCCGGCACGTCTGGCGCGAGGATACGTTCGGACCCGATATCGAGCGACGCATCCTCGACCGCTTCCCCGGAGTGCTCGCCCGGGCCGACCACCGCTTCCGCATGGAACGGCTCCTCCTGAAGGAGAACTGGGGTGGGGCCCAGCGGGCGGCTGGCCGTGCGGGCAAGGAGTACGAGCTCCTCGTGAAGGCGCGCATGGCTGTCTTCCAGGGCAAGAAGAAAGCCGAGAAGGCTTTTGCCGCCGTTCCGGCCTCCCTCCGGAGCGACCCTTCCTATCTGTTCTCGCGCGCCCTGCTCCAGCGCCGCAGCAACAACCTGGTGGAGGCCGCCGCCATCATCAAGCAGGCGCCGCGGGATCCGGAACTCCGGGTCGACGGCGACGAATGGTGGGCCGAGCAGCGCCTGATCACGCGCGAGCTCCTCGACAAGGGCGATGCCAGAACCGCCTATGAGGTGGCGAGCCACCACGCCGCCGAATCGCCGGTGCAGCAGATCGAGGCGGAGTTCCATGCCGGCTGGATCGCCCTGCGCTTCCTGAACGAACCGGCCGTGGCGGCCCGGCATTTCGCCACGGTCGCCAGGACCGCTTCGACTCCCATTTCGCAATCGCGGGTTGCCTATTGGCAGGGACGGGCTGCGGAAGCGGCCGGGCAGGAGCAGGACGCCCGGCTGTTCTACCAGCGCGCCGCCGAGAACCCGACGACCTATTACGGCCAGCTGGCGCGGGAGAAGCTCGGCCTCGGCATCACGCTCAGAAAGGTCGATCCCCTCACCGAGGACGAGCGCAGGGCCTTCGACGCGCAGGTTCCGGTCCAAGCCGTCCGGCTGCTGCAGCAGATCGGCGAGCAGGACCTCGCCATGAGCCTCTACTCCGATCTGGCCCAGACCCTGAGCGACCCGGGCAAGCTCGACGCCCTGGCGAGCCTCGCCGCCTCGCAGCAGAACCCGCGCGCGGTTCTTGCCATCGGCAAGATCGCCCTGCAGCGGGGCTTTCCCCTTGACCAGCACGCCTATCCCCTGGCGGCCATTCCCGATTTCCAGCCGGTGGGCGACGAGGTCGAGACCGCGATGATCTATGCCATCGCCCGGCAGGAAAGCGCCTTCAACCCGCGCGCCATCTCGAGCGCCGGCGCCCGCGGGCTCATGCAGCTCATGCCGGCGACCGCGAAGAGAACCGCTCAGCGTTTCGGCGTCGGGTTCGACCTCAAGCGGCTGATCGAGGATCCGTCGTACAACGCCAAGATCGGCTCGGCGCATCTGGGCGAGCTCATGGAGGACTGGAAAGGCTCCCACATCCTCGCCTTCGCCTCCTACAATGCGGGCGGAGGCAACGTGATCAAGTGGGTCCGGTCCTATGGCGATCCTCGCAAGCCCGACGTGGACGAGGTGGATTGGGTGGAGCGCATTCCGTTCTACGAGACTCGGAACTACGTTCAGCGCGTGCTGGAAAATCTCCGTGTCTACCGGGAGCGCCTGAACCAGAAGCCTGCTCCGGCCGCTCCTGCGACCGCGGATGCGACAGGCACCCAGTGATGGTGTTAAATCCCGTTCTGCGAGATCATGAACGTGGATTGAGATGAGCGAACCCTACCGCGACCTCTTCGTGTCCGCAGCCGATGGCCTGCGCCTCTATGCCCGCGACTACGGGCCCGAGACGGGCGACGCCCTGCCGGTGGTGTGCCTCTCCGGCCTCGCGCGCTCATCGGAGGATTTCCACGACCTGGCCCTGGCCCTGAGCAGCGACGTCATGCGGCCGCGGCGGGTCCTGTCGCTGGATTATCGCGGCCGCGGGCGCTCCGACTGGGACCCGGACTGGCGGCACTACGACGTCAAGGTGGAGTTGAACGACACCCTGCAGGTGCTCGCCGCCGCAGGCATCGATAAGGCCGTCTTCGTCGGCACCTCGCGCGGCGGCTTGATTACCATGGGCTTGAGCGCCGCTCGTCCGACCCTCATCGCAGGCGCAGTCCTCAACGATGTCGGCCCCGTCCTTGAAGCGGAGGGGCTGAAGAGGATTCGCGGCTATGTGGGCAAGCTGCCCATCCCTCGCACCCTGGACGAAGGCGTGCAGCTTCTGCGCCGGATTTCGGGATCGCAGTTCCCGGGATTTTCGGACGAGCAATGGGTGGCGATGGCGCGAGGCACCTGGCGCGAGAGCGAGGGCAAACTGTCCCTCAACTACGACGCCAGCCTGATGAAGACCCTTGAGGGCCTCGACCTCGAGGCGCCGCTCCCGGACCTCTGGCCGCTCTTCGAGGGTTTGAAGCCCTTTCCGGTCCTGGTCATCCGCGGCAGCCTCTCCGATCTCCTGTCGGCCGAGACGGTGCAGGCGATGCAGGAGCGCCATCCGCGCCTCGACGCCGTGACCGTGCCCGGCCAGGGCCATGCCCCTGCTCTCGACGGCGCTCTGATCGAGACCATCCGCAGCTTCATCCTCCGAACGGAAGCCTCGGCTTAAGCGACACAGACATTCAAGCGCGAAAATGCCGCCTCTTCGGCAAAGGCGGCATTTTTCATCGCGCCGTGCGCGATGCGTCCCAAAAGAAAAACCCCGGTGTTGCCACCGGGGTCTTCCTGTCCAATCAGACGAGCCGATTAGAAGTCGCGCTGGATGCGCAGACGGCCTTCCCAGCGATCGTCGTCGTTGCCGAGAACGAGCAGGGTCGGGTCGCGGTCGATGTTGTGGTAGAGAACTTCCACACCGATATCGAGGCCCGAAACCGGCGACCAGATCAGGTTGCCGCCGACCGTCCAAGCGTGGAAGTCGGGGAGACCGACGAGCGTGCCGGACGCATCGTACTCGACGTTCACGTACGAACCGAAGATGTTCGAACGCAGTTGGGGAGTCCAGTAGTGGCGCAGGCCAGCATACACGCCCCAGCCGGAGCCGGTCTCGATCTCGCCGTTAGCCGGGTTGTAGTAGGCTTCAGCGACGGGCGCGGAAACCGTGCCGACGCTGGCGCTGGTGCCGAGGCCGAGGTAGCTGAGAGCGCCGTCGGCGTAGGTCGCAGCGATGAACAGAGCGTCACCGGCAGCGAGCATCGGCAGGTTCACGCCGACCTGACCGGAGATGGCCCAGCCATACTCGGTGTCAGGAATGACGCCAACGCCGCCCGAGGTGATCGCAACGCTGCGGAGCTGGTGCACCACACCGGAGAGCTGAGCCGAACCCCAGGTGCCGGCATACTTCAGGTTAGCCACCACGTCGGGGAAGCGCTCGCCAGCCGGCGAGAAGTACGGAGCGTCGGCAACGTTCGTGCCTTCGCCGTCTTCAAGCGAGATCGAGGCCGAGAAGCCGTTGCCGAAGGTGAAGGTGTAGGCGAGCAGGTTCACGTCGGGGAAGTCGTAGAAGCCCACGACGCCACCCCAGTTACCCGTCGGCAGGTCCTGGTTCACGAAGAACGAGGGAGCGCGACCGGCGGTGAGGCCGCCGAACTGGATGAAGGCCTGAGCAGCCTGGGCGTCCGAAGCAACGCCGCCGCCAGCGTAAACGCCGGTGTTACGGGTGATCTCGAGACGCACGAAGGTGCGCAGGAGGCCGTAAGCGGTCGCCGTGCGGGCATCGAGCTGAACGCGGCCACGGGCGCGGAAGCCGATGGAGTCTTCAGCGCGGGAGAGCGGCTCGACGTAGCGATACTCGGCGCGGACGCGGCCGCCGACGCGCAGGCAGGTTTCCGTGCCCGGGATGTAGAAGAAGCCGGCTCCGTAGGTGGAGCAGACGCGAACGTACTCAACAGCAGCGGCCTTCTTCGCGGGAAGATCGGCAGCTTGAGCCCCGGCAACAGCCGCGAGACCCGCGACCGATCCGAGGAAGAGGCTCTTAACGAGCTTCATGGTTAAACCTCCAAAGTTTCGAGACCCTGGGGGGCCGGGTTTTTGTGCTTCGACAGCTTCTACGAAGCTCCCGACACGTCCCTTTTCCCCTAGTACCCGGCGGCTCGTCTTCTCGATCGAACCCACCAGGATCACGACTGGGGTGCCCCCGTCGCTGCAGCCACATTATCCAGGACGGCCCCGCAAGCAACCGAATGAAGGCGCAAAATGGGCGGCGGACGGGGCTTTTCAGGGGCATGTTGCACAAAGGCAACGCTCCTGACGACGGGCTTTACCCTTTGTTAGGTTTCGGGGCTCTTTTTTTACAAAGCGTTAAGAAATAAGGGCTTTCTCACTCTGCTCTGCCGGACGTCCCCGTCCGGACCAGGCTCGGCGCCAGCCACATTCAGCGCGGCCCTGTGCATAACGCGCTTCACATTTTCGGCAGATTCGCGCGTTCCGAACAGAAAAGAGGCCGGGACGGACCCGGCCTCCTCGCGAATCGTGGATTCTGCGGCCTCAGGCCACCTTCGGCTTCAGGACGCCGCGACGGATCTGATCCTCCTCGATGGATTCGAAGAGCGCCTTGAAGTTGCCCTCGCCGAATCCCTCGTCGCCCTTGCGCTGGATGTACTCGAAGAAGATCGGCCCGATGGCGGTCTTGCCGAAGCGCTGGAGCAGCACCTTCGTGAAGCCGCCCTCGACCACCCCCTCCCCGTCGATGAGGATGCCGTTCCTCTGGAGTCGGTCCAGGGGCTCGCCATGGTTCGGCAGGCGCTTGTCCACCCGCGAATAATAGATGTCGTTGGGGGCCGGCATGAAATCGAGGCCCGCGGCAATGAGCGTCTCGATGGATTCGTAGAGGTCGTGGGAGCCCAGGGCGACATGCTGGATGCCCTCGCCCTTGTATTCCTGCAGGTACTCCTCGATCTGCCCGGTCTCGCCCGCATCCTCGTTGATCGGGATGCGGATCTTGCCGTCCGGGCTCGTCATGGCGCGGGAATGCAGGCCCGTCAGCTTGCCCTCGATATCGAAGTAGCGGATCTGGCGGAAGTTGAAGAGCCGCTCGTAAAAGCCTGCCCACTCGTTCAGCCGTCCGCGATAGACGTTATGGGTCAGGTGATCGATGTAGTAGAGGCCGACGCCCTTCGGCTTCGGATCGGGCTCGCCCAGCCACTCGAAATCCACGTCGTAGATCGAGCCCTTCGCGCCGTAGCGGTCCACGAAATAGATCTGCAGCCCGCCGATGCCTTCGATCGCCGGGATCTCGAGCTCGTTGGGGCCGACCTGCGTCTGCGTGGGCTTGGCCCCCATGGAGAGGGCCCGGTCATAGGCATATTTCGCGTCCGCGACCCGGAAGGCCATGGCGGGGGCGGAAGGTCCGTGCTGCGCCGCAAAGCGCTCCGCGAAGGAGCCCGGCTGTGCATTGACGATGAAGTTGATGTCACCCTGGCGGTAGAGCGTCACGTTCTTCGAGCGGTGCCTGGCCACCGCGCTGAAGCCCATCTGCGTGAAGAGACGGTCCAGGGCCTGCGGGTCGGGATGGCAGAACTCCACGAATTCGAAACCGTCCGTCCCCATGGGGTTTTCTTCGGAAATGGCGGCCGGCGGCGCATCGTGCGGGAACGGTCCCATGGTCTTCCTCCTGTCATGCCTCCCGTCAGGGAGGTCTTTGCATGTGAAACCAACGCATTCGCCATTCGGCGGATGCAATCTTTCGTCACGCGGCGTCGGGCTGGCGATCCGGCGCGGCGCCCCGGAAAGCCTTGAGCTCGGCGCAGGCCGCATCGACCGCGACGATCTTCGGGTAGGCGTCGAGCGGGATGTTGAAGCGGCGTGCGTTGAAGACCTGCGGCACGAGGTAGATGTCGGCCAGCGTGATCCGGGTCCCGAAGGCATAGGGGCCGGCCCCGAGCATCGCCTCGATGGCGGCAAAACCCTCGCGCACCCAATGGGCATACCATGCGTCGGCAGCCGCCTGATCGTGCCCCAGCCGGTTCTTGAGGTAGGCCAGCGTGCCGGAATTGTTTAGCGGGTGGATATCGCAGGCGATCAGGCTCGCAATGGCCCTCACCTTGGCGCGGTTCACCGCACCGACGGGCAGGAGGGGCGGCTCGGGATAGGTCTCGTCGAGATATTCCAGGATGGCCGGGGACTGGATGAGGATTGCTGAGCCGATGTCCAGGGACGGCACGCGATGCTGCGGATTGACCGCCCCGTATCGCGGCTCGCGCTGCTCCCCCTTGAGAAGGTTGATCGGGACGGATTCGTATGAGACGCCCTTGAGGTTGAGGGCGATCCGCACCCGGTACGCCGCCGACGAACGGAAATAGGTGTAGAGCTTCACGCCTCGTCCTCCTCGCTGCCGTGGGGCGCGAGCTGCCGCGCCTGCCGGGTGAGCCTGTCGATCAAGGACGAGAGCGTCCTCTGCTCCTGGGGGCTGAGAACCGAGAGCAGGCGCTCCTCGACGGCCAGGGCCTGCGGCGCCACCGCCTCGTAGATCGCGCGCCCGGCCGGCGTGAGGGCCAGAAGCTCCTCCCGGCGGTCGTCGAGATTCGGGCGGCGGACCACGAGCCCCCGCTTTTCGAGCGCCGAGACCGCCCGCGATACGGTGGATTTGTGCATGACGCCGTCGGGCGCCATGTCTCGCGCCGTGCGATGCTCATATTGTCCGAGGGTGACGATGACCCGCCAGGCGGGGATCGAGAGGCCGAAGCGCTCGGCATAGATCTGCGCAAGGGCGCTCGAGGTGAGCCCCGCCAGAACGTTGAGTCGATAGGGCAGGAACTCCTCCAGCACCACCAGAGGTTCGGGAACCCGCTTCTTCGCCGCCGATCCAGCTGCCATCGCTCCACCAATCGTTGACTCTGCAACCAATACCGGAATTCGTTGCAGAAGCAACTAGATTGATGTGACGCTACGTCAAGATCCGTTCGAAGCAGCTCAACCGCTCAGGGCCAGATCTGCGATGACAGGCAGATGATCGGAGCCTACATCCGACCCGACGTGACTTCGGAGCATCCGAATGCCGGTCCCCGTCAGGACATGGTCGATCATGAGCCCTGCCAGGGGAAGCCGGGACAGCCATGTGGCCGACAGGTCCCTCTCCTGCGGATTGTCCCTCACGCCCGCTTGCTCGGCGAACCGACGAAAACCCCGGGACCAGGGCGTGAGATTGAGGTCGCCCATCACCACCACATCCCCCGTCGAGGCTGCTCGTGCAGCGGCGGCGGCAATCCTCAGCTGAGCCTCCTGAAGCCGGAGATTCCGTCCCAAGGGACGCGCCGCATGAAGGCCGACGAGCGTCAGGCACAGACCTGCTCGGTGAGGATCGCAGGCCCGTACGGAAAGAACGGGGAGGAACGCGGCTGCGCTCCGATCGATCGACCGTTGTTCGATCCGCCACCGGCTCAGCAGCACGACGTCGAAGGGCGATCCGTTGCGCTCGGCGAGACGATGGGGATACCGGTTCGCCAGCGGTTCCATGAGCGGGGTTCCATCCTCCGGCAGCTCGGTGAGGAGGATCATGTCGGGCTTCCACTGCTCGACGAGCGCTTGGAACGCTTCCGGGCGAGTGCCGCGACCGTGCAAGTTCAACGTCATGACCCGGAGATGGCCCGTGCCGATGCTTCCGGCGTCGCGAACGAGCTGAATATAGGGTGCGACCGGCACTGCATTCGCACCAAGTGCGAGAATGCTCAGGACTGCGGCCGCTCGGGAGGATGTCCATAGGGCCGCGACAAGGCAGATGATGCTCGCCGCAAGCCATTGCAGCCGGAAGTGAGACAGAAGATCGAGGATCCACCACTCTGCCCCGAAGAAACTGGCAAGAGTGACGAGAGCAAGCGATGCGGCCGGTCCTGCCGGCCATATCGCTTGCTTTGGACGTAGGGCGCTCGCAATCACACCCGGCCGCGGGTGCGGATCATGAAGGTGTCGAAGGCATATTCGTTGAGCTGCCACCAGGGCAGCACGTCGTTGCGGTAGGCGACCATGGAGTCGTAGACCTTCTTGAAGTCCGCGTTCTTGGCGGAGAGTTCGGCATAGAGTTCGTTCGCCGCCCTGAGCGAGGCCTCCATGATGGCCGGCGAGAAGGTGCGCAGCTCCGCACCGGCACCGACCATGCGGCGCAGGGCCTGGCCGTTCACGGCATCGTACTTGGCCAGCATCCAGTTGTTCGCCGCCTCGGCCGCATTCTGCATGATCGCCTGGTAGTGCTTCGGCAGCTCGTTCCACTTCGCTTGGTTGACCACGAGGTGCAGCATGGCGCCGCCCTCCCACCAGCCGGGGGCGTAGTAGTACTTGGCGACCTTCAGGAAGCCGAGCTTCTCGTCGTCATAGGGACCGACGAACTCGGCCGCGTCGAGGGTGCCGCGCTCCAGGGCCGGATAGACGTCGCCGGGCGCGAGCTGCTGCGGCACGACGCCGAGCTTGGCGAGCACCATGCCGCCGAGGCCGCCGATGCGGAACTTGAGGCCGTTCAAATCCTCGACGGTGTTGATCTCCTTGCGGAAGAAGCCGCCCATCTGCGTGCCGGAATTGCCGCAGACCAGGGAGGTGCAGTTATACTTTGCCAGAACCTCGTTGATGATCTCCTTGCCGCCGGCGAAATGCCACCAGGAATGGAGCTGGCGCGCATTGAGGCTGAAGGGGAGACCGGTGCCCATGCCCAGCGCCGGCTCCTTGCCGACCCAGTAATAGGTGGGGGTGTGGGCGCATTCCACGGAGCCGTTCTGCACCGCATCCATGGCCTGCAGGCCGCCGACGATCTCGCCGGGGGCGAAGACCTGGATCTGGAACTTGTTGTCCGTGGCGTCCGCCATGTACTTGGCGAAGGTCTGGGCCGTGCCGAAGATCGTGTCGAGGGATTTCGGGAAGCTCGAGGTCAGGCGCCAGCGGATCTCGGGCTGCGTCTGCGCGATGGCGGGAGCCGCCACCGTGCCGGCCGCCGCCGCGAGGCCGGCGCCTTTCAGGAAGTTTCTTCTCTTCATCGTCGTCATTGGCGTTTCCCCGGAAAGCGTTTCGTTGCAAGCTGAGTGGACCATAACAACCCGGTCGGTGGCAATGAAGCTCTCCTCCCTCAATCAAGGCCGTGATGGCCGCCTCGTCGTCGTGTCGAAGGACCTCACCCGCGCAACGGATGCATTCTTCATCGTTCCGACGCTTCAGCAAGCCCTGGACGACTGGGACAGGGTCGAGCCGCGCCTGCGCGACCTCGCCGAGCAGCTCGAGCACGGATCGGTGCCGACCTTCCGGTTCCACGAGCACGACTGCGCCTCGCCCCTGCCCCGCGCCTATCAATGGGCCGACGGATCGGCCTATGTGAATCACGTGGAGCTGGTGCGCAAGGCCCGCGGGGCTGAGATGCCCCAATCCTTCTGGACCGACCCGCTCATGTACCAGGGCGGCTCCGATTCCTTCCTCGGCCCGCGGGACCCGATTCCCGCCCTCGACGAGGCCCACGGCATCGACTTCGAGGGCGAGGTGGCCGTCATCACCGGCGACGTGCCGATGGCCGCCACCCGCGAGGAGGCCGCGGCGGCCATCCGCCTCGTGGTGCTCGTCAACGACGTCTCCTTGCGCAACCTGATCCCGGGCGAGCTCGCCAAGGGCTTCGGCTTCTTCCAGGCGAAGCCCTCCTCCACCCTGTCGCCGGTGGCGGTCACGCCCGACGAGCTGGGCGATGCCTGGGACGGGGGGCGGCTGCACCTTCCCCTCCTGTCCACCCTCAACGGCAAGCCCTTCGGCCGGCCCAATGCCGGCGTGGACATGACCTTCGACTTCCCGACCCTGATCGCCCACGCGGCCAGAACGCGGCCTCTGGGGGCGGGCACGATCATCGGCTCGGGCACGGTCTCCAACCGGGATCCGAGCGGCGGCCCCGGCCGGCCGATCGCAGACGGGGGCCTGGGCTATTCCTGCATCGCGGAGCTGCGCACGGTGGAGGCGCTCCTCCACGGCGAGGCCAGAACCCCGTTCATGCGGTTCGGCGACACGATCCGCATCGAGATGAAGGACAAGGACGGCCACTCCATCTTCGGGGCCATCGAGCAGGAGGTCGTAGCCTATCGCAAGGAAGCGTGATGCTGCGCCTGGACCACGTCCAGCTCGCCATCCCCAAAGGGGCGGAAGACAGGTGCAGGCCGTTCTATGTCGGCCTGCTCGGCATGGCGGAAGTGCCGAAACCCCCGGCTCTGGCGGCCCGTGGCGGCCTCTGGCTGGAGAGCGGCCCGGTCAGGATCCACCTCGGGGTCGAGGAGGATTTCCGCCCGGCCCGCAAGGCGCATCCGGCCATCGCCGTCGCCGACCTGGACGCCCTGGCGCGGACCCTGTCCGAGGCGGGCCACGAGCCGGCCTGGGACGGGGCCATTCCCGAGGTGCGGCGCTTCTACGTCCAGGACCCCGTGGGCAACCGGATCGAGTTCATGGAAGCGACCGGCACCGGGGCACCATAGGCGTTCTCCAGCGATGCTCTAGGTCCATTCCCTGCAGAAGCAATGGAGCCTCCCATGGATGATCACGTCTACAAGGTCGTCGAGCTCGTCGGCTCGTCCGAAACCAGCATCGAGGATGCGATCCAGACGGCGATCCGGCGCGCCGGCCAGACCCTGAGGAACCTGCGCTGGTTCGAGGTCATCCAGACCCGCGGCCATGTGGAGAACGGCGAGGTGCGCCATTACCAGGTCGTGCTGAAGGCCGGGTTCACCCTGGAACCCGATTAGAGGAGCGAAGGGCAAGGGCCCTTCGCTCCGATGCTGCGGGGCCTCGCTTCAGATGACGAAGAAGTCGCCGGCCGTCATCTTGAGGGCTTTGGACAGGGTGGCGATGTGAACCTGCGCCTTCGATCCGGTCCCGTCCTGATCGTAGTAGAGCTTGCCGGATTTCTTGTCGTAGACGATCCGATCCTCCCGGTCCTGCGCCCGCGCAGCGCTCACGAAGGCATCCGACGCCAGCTTCTGCGGGCGGGCGAGGCTGCCCTTGCCGCCCAGCGCCCCGAACGCAGCATTGTCGAGCCAGATGCTGTCCTGCGGAACCGAGAAGTCCGAAATGGAATCCACGTTCGTGCTCCCTGGCCGGGTGTCGAACACGAACACGTCCTGACCCGCGCCGCCCGCGAGGAGGTCCCTGCCGGCGCCGCCATAAAGCGTGTCATGGCCGGCCTCCCCTTGCAGCCCATCCGCCCCGGCCCCGCCGCGCAGCACGAACGGGGTTGTTTCCACGGCATTGTTCACGGCGATGGTGAAGGTCTGGCTGGTCACCCCGCCGTAATCGTCCTGCGCCTGCACCACCACGCTGTGCTGGCGGGCGGCCTCGAAATCGAGGGGCTGGGCCACCACGAGGCTGTTGCCGACGATGGCGAAGGGGCTTCCTGCGCCCAGGCTGTAGGTGATGCGGTCGCCATCGGCATCCTGGGCCAGGAGAGTTGCCACCACGCTGCCGACCGGGGCGTTCTCCACCGTGCTCTGCGTGGAGAGACCCAGATTTGTCGGGGCTGCGTTGGTGAGCGCCATCACACCGTCGGCGAACTGGAGGAAGCGCACGCTGCGCACCACATCCGTGCCATCGGGACCGACGACCGTCGCGCCGCCAGCGCCGTCCGGCGTGATCTGGTAAGCGGCTCTCGCGCCGGAGAACACGGCCGTATCGACACCGGCGCCACCGTCCAGCGTGTCGTCGCCGGAGCCGCCCTCCAGAATGTCGTTGCCGCCGGAGCCCGACAGGAGATTGGCCACGCCGTCGCCGATGAAGCGGTCGTCGCCCGCGCCGCCCACGAGCGTCTCGATGCCGGTGAGCGTGTCGAAGCCGTAGCCGGTGTCCTGCGCGGTGCCTTGCAGCCGGAGATCCACGGTGGCGCCGGCAGTCCCGGAGAAAAGTGCCGCGTCGTTGCCCTCGCCTCCATCGAGCGTATCGTCACCCATTCCGCCATCGAGACTGTCGATGCCGGCATACGCACGCAAGACATTGGCGAGACCGTTGCCGATGAGATGGTCGTTACCGCCCCCGGTGGTCTCCACGTTTTCGATATCGATCAACGTATCGAGACCCTCGCCCGTGTTCTGCTGGCGCGTGAGCCGCAGGTCGATCACGTGGGACCCGCCCAACTCGTAGACCGCCGTGTCGACGCCGTCGCCGCCATCGATCACGTCACCACCGTCTCCGCCATCGATCGTCTCGTTGCCTGTTCCTCCTAGGACGACATCGTCGCCATGACCGAGGGATATCCGCCCGCTGATGAAGCCCAAGCGACCCTCATAGCGATCGTTGCCATCATTCAAGCTGATGTATCCGAAGATTTGGCTATGGTTGGTCACCCAATCCCGTGTATCCGAGCCTTTGATGATCGGCTCCTGGCCTCCACCAAGAATAGTTCCATCGTTATTGATTGTATTGATATTTGAACCATTTGGGCTTGAAGCCAATACGATCGAGCCCTTAATCACACCGGTCGAGGTGTTCACGATGGAGGCTCCACCGCCATATACGACGATGGCTTCGAGATTTTGGCGAGACTCAATAACTCCAGCATTGGTGATATGTTGATCACCCTCCAATCCTGCGCTTCCGAGAACAATGCCGATTTGAGCGGAAATCGTCCCATCATTGAGGATTCGGTTTACGGTTCCACCGCAGGCGATTGCTACTTCATTGAAACGGAACTCATTGAATGCCGTCACCATGCCGCTATTGGTGATCCGGTTGGATCCTTCCGAGACGGATATTCCGCACTGCCGTCCCTGAATGACCCCAGTATGGCCAATTGTAACCTCATTCAGACCCCCGGTAATTCCAACACCTGTGATGTCTGAAAAGACTGAGCCGTAAATGCTTAGATCCAATCGAGTCTGTGTGCTGGAGCAGGAGATTCCGAGGCCTGTTGGGGGCGCAATAGATACACCTTGGGCCAGCACGACCGAACTGCCCGGATTCGCGACAAAAGTGCTTGTCTGGCTGGTGGTGATAATGGTGTAGGCCATTTTCGCTGCTCCTAAGTGCTAAAACGAGCAAGTGAATCAATGAAACGTTGTTATATAACTTACGATGGGTAAGCAAGCTCAAATTGTGGAAAATTCGATAGAGTAGCGATCTAAAATGGTGGCGTTATTCTGGCCTCTGCCGTGGCTCTACGGGATGCTATCACGGCAGGTGCCACATCTGGGCCGCTCTTGCGAGCTGGTGACGGGAAAGCAGCCTAGCTGTCGGCAGGAGTCCCGTTACCCCTCCAGCTCCTCCCGCAGCATTTCCAGATCCAGCCAGCGCTCCTCCGCCGCGTGCAGGTCCGCCTGCAGCTGGGTGAGCGCGTCCATGGCCTTCTGGAAGCGGGCCGGGTCGCGGGAATAGAGGTCCGGATCGGCGAGGATCTCTTGGACCTTGGCGATCTTGGCCTCCAGCTCCTCCATGCGCTTGGGCAGGGTCTTGAGGTCGTGCTGCTCGTTGAAGGAGAGCTTGCGCTTTCCTTGAGGTGGAGCCGCAACGGCCGGCTTCTCGGCGTTCTTCGGTTTGGCTTCCTTCTCGACGATGCGCGCCTGCACGCCGCGTCCGCGCTGGGCCACCATGTCGGTGTAGCCGCCCGCATACTCGATCCAGCGCCCCTCGCCTTCCGACACGAGAACGGAGCTCACCGTGCGGTCGAGGAAGTCGCGGTCGTGGCTCACCAGGATCACGGTGCCGGAATAGTCCTGGATCATCTCCTCCAGGAGGTCGAGGGTCTCGAGGTCGAGGTCGTTGGTCGGCTCGTCGAGCACCAGGAGGTTCGAGGGCTGGGCCAGGGCGCGGGCCAGCATGAGGCGGTTGCGCTCGCCGCCCGAGAGCACGCCCACCGGGGTCCTCGCCTGTTCGGGCGAGAACAGGAAGTCCTTCATGTAGCCGATGACGTGCTTGGTCTGGCCGCCGATGGTGACGCTGTCGCCCCGCCCCCCGGTGAGGGTCTCGGCCACGGTGGCGCCCGGGTCGAGGCTCGCCCGGCGCTGGTCGAGGGTGACCATCTGCAGGTTGGAGCCCAGCCGCACGCGGCCCGCATCGGGCTCCAGAACGCCCGTGAGCATGTTGATGAGCGTGGTCTTGCCGGCGCCGTTGGGGCCGACGATGCCGAGCCGGTCCCCGCGCAGGACGCGCAGGGACAGGTTCGCGACGATGGGGCGCTCGCCGTAGGACTTGGAGATGCCCTCCGCCTCGACCACGAGGGTGCCGGACTGCTCGGCCTCCGCCATGGTCATGCTGACCGTGCCGACCGCGCGCTGGCGCTCGCGGTATTGCTGGCGCATGGCATGGAGGTTGCCGAGGCGACGCACGTTGCGCTTGCGCCGGGCGGTGACGCCGTAGCGCAGCCAGTCGGCCTCGGCCACGAGCTTGCGCCCGAGCTTGTGGTGCTCCGCCTCCTCCTGCTCCAGCACCTGATCGCGCCATTCCTCGAAATGGCCAAAACCCCGCTCCATGCGTCGGGTGCGGCCCCGGTCGAGCCAGATCGTGGCCTGGGAGAGGTTTTCGAGAAAACGGCGGTCGTGGCTGATGAGCACGAGGGCGGAGCGCAGGCTCTTCAGCTCGCCTTCGAGCCATTCGATGGCGGGCAGGTCCAGGTGGTTCGTGGGCTCGTCGAGGAGCAGGATGTCGGGTGCCGGCGCCAGCACCTGGGCGAGCGCCGCGCGGCGGGCTTCGCCGCCGGACAGGTCGGTGGTCCGTTCCGCGCCGGTGAGCCCGAGCTGCTCCAGCAGATAGCGCGCCCGGTAGGGGTCGTCGCCCGGCCCCAGGCCCGCCTCCACGTAGGCGAGCGTGGTCGGATAGGCCGTCAGATCGGGCTCCTGGGCGAGATAGCGCACGGTCGCCCCCGGCTGGACGAAGCGCTTGCCGCGATCGGCCTCGATGAGCCCTGCGGCGATCTTCAGAAGGGTGGACTTGCCCGAGCCGTTGCGGCCCACGAGGCAGGCCCGCTCGCCGGGGGAGACGGATAGGTCCGCGCTCTCGATGAGGGGCGTGCCGCCGAAGGTGAGAGCGATGTCCTGGAGGGTCAGAAGAGGAGGAGGCGCCATTCCTGCTCCCCTGACACCTCTTGGTCGCAGATGCAAGACGCCTCCGGTCTGTTACGGGGTGGACGGTCCTCGATCTTTGTGCTCCCCTGCTGAGGACAAGCTGAGCGTTTGCATGACACTGACGAAGCGTCTGCTCCTCCTGGCGTTGATCTCGGTCCTGCCGGCCATCGTCATCTGGACTTACACTGAAGTCTCCCTTCGCCGGGCCCGGGAGGCGGAGGTGAACGACCTCGCCATCCGGCAGGCTCAAGTGGTGGGTGCGGAGCTCGAGCGGATCTTCGACGGAGTCCAGGGTCTCCTGCTCGCCGTGGACGAAACGCAGTCCATCCGCACGTTCGATACGGCCGCCTGCAGTCCTTATCTGAAGGCCATCCAGGAGCGGGTGCCCTATATTCTCTCCATCGTGGCGATGGACATCAGCGGGCATATCCGCTGCCGGCCGACCGGCACCATCGACACGCAGCACTACTTCGCGGACCGCCGCTACTTCCACAATGCCCTGGGCAACAGGGGCTTCGTCATCGGCGAGTACACGCCGGTCTTCGATGAAGGCGGCCTCGCCCCTCATCCCGTTCTCCCCCTCGCTCTGCCGATCTGGAACGACAGGGGCGACGTGGTCGGTGTCCTGGCTGCGGCGCTGGACCTGAGGTGGCTGGCCGAAAAGGTGAAGGAGCGCACCGTTCCCCAAGAGGGATCCGTGACCATTGCCGACCGGAACGGCATCGTCATCGTGCAGGACCCTCATCCGGAGCGAATGCTCGGAAAGCTGCTGCCGCAGGATTATCTCGTTCAGGCGCGGGCGAAATCCGCCGGCACGGCCGAGACCTTGAGCATCGACGGGATGAAGCGGATCGTGGGCTACATCCCTCTCGATCTGCCGCCGAAGGACATCTACATCAATGTCGGCTTGTCGACAAAAGTCGCCTTCGCGTCGATCAACCAGGCGGCCCAGCGCGGCTTCATGCTGATCGCGGCGGCGCTCATCATGGCGCTGTCCTTGTCCGCCCTGCTCAGCCGAGCCTTCATCACGCGGCCTTTCGAGCAGATCACCGACGGCATCCAGGCGTGGCGGCGGGGGGACTACCGGGCGCGCATCTCGCTTCCCGGAAAATCCGGCGAGTTCGGCATTCTCGCCAGGGCGTTCAACGATCTCATGGACGATGTGGACGAACGCCAGCAGGCCCTTCAGCTCAGCGAGGAACGGGCCCGGCTCGCCCTCGAGGCGGGCCATATGGGAACCTGGTGGTACGATCCCGACAAGAATGTCGGCGCCCTGTCGGCGCGGGCGGCCGCCATGATCGGCCTGCCCGAGGCCACCTCCTCGATGAACCCCAGGGAATGGCAGGAAATTATCCATCCCGACGACATGGAGCGCGTGGTCCAGAAGTGGCGTGCCGCCATCAAGAGCCTGGGCGACTACGAGGACGAGTACCGCATCCGGCACCCGAGCGGGAGCATCCGCTGGATCAACTCCAAGGGCCGGGTGTTCCTCGATACGCACAAGCGGCCGGTCTATTTCGTCGGCATCTTCCACGACATCACCGAGCAGAAGCATGCGGAGGAGCAGCAGCGCTTCTTCCTCAACGAGCTGAACCACCGGGTGAAGAACACCCTGACCACGGTGCAGTCCATCGCCTCCCAGACCCTGCGCACCACCGAAACGCCGGAGCAGTTCAGGGAAGCCTTCGAGGGCCGCCTGCTCGCCCTGTCGAAGACGCACAACCTGCTCACACGCCAGTCCTGGCGCGAGGCGGAGCTGCGGGACGTGGCGGAGCAGGAGCTCGCCCCCTACCGCAAGCCCGGCGACGAGCGCGTCGTGCTGCAGGGGCCGGACGTGAAGCTGCCGGCGCGCTATGCCATCAATCTCGGCCTCGTCCTGCACGAACTGGTGACCAATGCCGCCAAGTACGGCGCGCTCTCCACCAATGCGGGCCGCCTCGAAATGACGTGGGCCATCGTCCATTACGAAGACCGGCCGGACCAGCTGCGCATCCACTGGACCGAGAGCGGCGGTCCTCCCGTGGCGCCGCCCAAGCGCCAGGGCTTCGGCTCGCGCCTGATCCGCCGCAGCATCGAGGGCGAGCTCGGGGGCTACATCGTGCTCAACTTCGCGGAGAGCGGCGTGGCCTACGACATCTCCGTGCCCCTCGGACAGGCGGCTAGCGCAGCAGCATAGACAGGAGGCGGTTCATGCGGCTGCCATAGGGCGGCTTCGTCATGCCGGCGCCGTTGATGCGCGCCTGGCGGAACACGGAGCGGGCATGGCTGAAGGTCCTGAAGCCCGCCTCGCCGTGATAGGCGCCCATGCCGCTCGCGCCCACGCCGCCGAAGGGCAGCTCCTCCTGCACGCAATGCAGGAGCGTCTCGTTGACCGCGACCCCGCCGGAACGGGTCCTGGCCAGCACGCGGTCCACCGTGCTCGCGTCATGGCTGAACACGTAGAGCGCCAGGGGATGCGGCCGGGCGCCGACGAAGCGGCAGGCGCCCTCGACGTCGTCGTAACCCACGACCGGAAGCACAGGCCCGAAGATCTCCTCCCGCATGGCCTGCGCATGGTCCGGCACGCCGGTGAGCACCACGGGGGCGAGCTTGCGCTGCGCGGGGTCGAGGGCCTCGCCCGCCGGATTGATCTCGTGCACGGACGCGCCGCGCTCCTCCGCATCGGCGACCAGGCGGCGGAGGCGTTCGTAGTGGCGCTCGCTGACGATGGCCGTATAGTCGGGGTTTTGCGCAAGCGTCGGGTAGAGCCTTGCGACCGCTGCTCCATAGGCCGCGGCGAAGGCCTCTTCCCGCTCGCGCGGCACGAGCACGTAGTCGGGCGCGATGCAGGTCTGGCCGGCATTGAAGAGCTTGCCGACGGCGATCCGCTCCGCCGCCTTGGCGAGGGGGAAATCCGGCGCCACGAGAGCCGGCGACTTGCCCCCCAGCTCCAGCGTCACCGGCACGAGGTTCTCGGCGGCCGCCTGCATCACCTGGCGCCCCACGGCCGTGGAGCCGGTGAAGAGCAGATGGTCGAAGGGAAGGCGCGTGAAGGCCCGCGCCACGTCGGGCCCGCCCTGCACGACGGCCGCCTCCGCGGGATCGAAGACCTCCGCCATCACCTCCTCCAGCAGCGTGGAGGTGCGCGGCGTCAGCTCCGACGGCTTGAGCATGATGCGGTTGCCGGCCGCCAGCGCTCCCGCGAGCGGCGAGAGCGCGAGCTGGACCGGGTAGTTCCAGGGGCTCACGATGCCCACCATGCCGAGAGGCTGATAGAGAACCCGCCCCGATCCGGGCTGGAACATGAGCCGGATCGGACGCCGCCGCGGCTTCATCCACCGGCGGAAGTTTTTTCGCGCGTGGCGCAGGCTGGCGACGACCGGGTAGAGATCGGCCAGCTTCGTCTCGTGCGCGGAGCGGTGCCCGAAATCCGCAGCGACGGCCTTCGCGAAGCTGTCCGCATGGCGCACGATGGCCTCGGCGAGCCGTGCGAGCGCCTCGTCCCGCCGTTCGGGCGACAGCGCCCCCTCATCCGCAAGGGCGCGCCGCTGCGCCTGGAAGCAGATCTGCAGCCTGTCCCTCACGGGATCGGGAACGGCATCGTGCACGTGCTGGGGCTCCGCCTTGGGTCAGGCCATCATATGGCGGAGCGGACACCATTCTCAACATGAGGGCGGAGGAGACGGATTGACGGAGCGTGAGAGATGGCAAGGATAACCCTTTGCCACCCGCGCAGGAGTCTGATGGTGAACGGCCCCTCCCCCGTGCTGTCGATCGAGAGCCTCTCCATCGGCCTGCCCGCCCTGGCCGATAGGCAGCACGCGATCCGGAATGTGTCGCTCTCCATCAACCCGGGCGAGACCCTTTGCGTGGTGGGCGAATCCGGCTCGGGCAAGTCCATGACCGCCATGGCCGCCATCGGCCTGCTGCCGCGGGGAGTCGAGGTTCTCGCAGGCTCGATCCGGCTCGGCGGACGCGATCTTCTCTCCCTCGACGAGGCGGGCTGGTGCGACGTGCGCGGCCGGGAGGTCGGCACCGTGTTCCAGGAGCCCATGACCTCGCTGAACCCGGTGATGCGGGTGGCGGACCAGATTGCCGAGACTTTTCGCGCCCATGGCCTGCTCACGCCTGCCGAGCGCGAGCGCCGCGTGCTCGACCTCCTCGCCGAGGTCAACCTGCCGCACCCGGAGCTGATCGCGAAGGCCTATCCGCACGAGCTCTCCGGCGGCCAGCGCCAGCGGGTGATGATCGCCATGGCCCTCGCGCTCGAGCCGAAGCTCCTGATCGCCGACGAGCCGACCACCGCGCTCGACGTGACCACCCAGGCGCAGGTGCTCAGGCTCATGGACAACCTGCGCCGCAAGAAGGGCACGGCGGTGCTGTTCATCACCCACGATTTCGGCGTGGTGGCCGAGATCGCCGATCGGGTCGCCGTGCTGCAGCACGGCGAACTCGTGGAGGAAGGAACGGCCGAGGAGGTGCTCACCCGCCCGCAGCACCCCTATACGAGGCGGCTGCTGGCAGCGGTGCCGTCCCTGACCCCGCCCGCGCCGAAGGTTCTGGCGGGCGAGCCCGTCGCGCTCAAAGTCGACGGCCTCACGAAAACCTATGGCGGGCGCGGCTTCTTCCGCAAAGGCCGCGAGGTCCAGGCGGCGGATGCGGTGAGCTTCAGCATCCGCCGCGGCGAGACGCTCGGGCTCGTGGGCGAGTCCGGATCCGGCAAGTCCACGGTCGGGCGCTGCGTCCTGCGGCTCATCGAGCCCGACGGCGGCGCCATCGCCATCGGGAATGTGTCCTTCGGAGCCCTCTCCCAGCGCAGCCTGAGGCCCCACCGGCGCAAGATCCAGATGGTGTTCCAGGACCCCTTCGCCTCCCTCAACCCGCGCCGCACCGTGGGCCGGATCATCGCCGAAGGGCCGGTCACGCAAGGCGAGAGTCCGGAGAAGGCGCTGGACGTGGCCAAAATCCTGCTGGAGAAGGTCGGCCTGCCGGCCCAGGCCGTGGACCGCTACCCGCACGAGTTCTCCGGCGGCCAGCGCCAGCGCATCGGCATCGCCCGCGCGCTTGCCATGCGGCCGGACGTGCTGGTGGCCGACGAGGCCGTCTCGGCCCTCGACGTGTCGGTCCAGGCCGAGATCCTGAAGCTGCTGAAAGGGCTTCAGGAGGAGTTCGGGCTAGCCATCCTGTTCATCACCCACGACCTGCGGGTCGCCGCCCAGATCTGCGACCGCGTGGCTGTCATGCAAAAAGGTCGGATTGTCGAAATGGCCGAAACCGCGCAACTCTTCGCGCATCCGCGGGATGCCTATACCCGCCAGCTCCTGGCCGCCGTGCCGGGCATGAACAGGATGATTGAGGGAGACGCCCCGTGAACGATCAGGTCCGCGCGCCCATCGCGCCCCACATGGTGTTCCAGAATCTCATCGGCGGGCGCGAGCGCCCCGCCTCGGACGGCATGACCCTCGACGTGTTCTCGCCCGTCGACGGCTCGCTCTTCGCCCGCATCGCAGCCGGAACGCCCCAGGATATCGACGAGGCCGTCGCGGCTGCGCGCACGGCTCTCGACGGCGCCTGGGGCAGGCTGACCGCCACCGAGCGCGGGCGCCTGCTCATGAAGCTCGCGACCCTGATCGAAGCCCGGGCCGACGAGCTTGCGCTGCTGGAAAGCCGCGACAACGGAAAGCCCCTGCGCCAGTCGCGCGCCGATGCGATCGCGCTCGCCCGCTATTTCGAGTTCTACGGCAGCGCCGCCGACAAGCTGCACGGCGACGTGATCCCCTATCTCAACACCCATTTCGTCGGCGTCGAGCGGGTGCCGCACGGGGTGACGGGGCACATCGTCCCCTGGAACTACCCGATGCAGATCTTCGGCCGCTCGGTGGGCGCCGCGCTCGCCGCCGGCAACGCCACGGTGGTGAAGCCGGCGGAGGACGCCTCGCTGACGATCCTGCGCGTCTCTGCGCTCGCCCGCGAGGCCGGCCTGCCCGACGGCGCGCTGAACGTGGTGACGGGTCTCGGCCGCACGGCGGGCGCGGCGCTCGCCGGCCACCCGGGCATCGACTTCCTGTCCTTCACCGGCAGCCCCGAGACCGGCACGGCGGTGCAGATCGCAGCAGCCAAGAACCATGTGGGCGTCACCCTCGAGCTCGGCGGCAAGTCGGCGCAGCTGGTGTTCGACGATGCGGATCTCGAGCGGGCGCTGCCCACCCTCGTCAGCGCCATCATCCAGAACGGCGGCCAGACCTGCTCGGCCGGCAGCCGCCTGCTGATCCAGCGCGGCATCTTCCAGGACGTGGTCGATGCGGTCGCCGAGCGCTTCCGCACCCTGCGCGCCGGCCATCCCGAGCGCGAGCCGGATCTCGGCCCCATGATCAACCAGGCCCAGCAGCGCCGCGTGATGGGCTACCTGGAGCGCGGCCGCAACGAGGGACTCTCCATCGTCGCGGAGGGCGTCGTGTGCCTCGATGCGCCCCCCGGCGGCTACTACGTGGCCCCCGCCCTCCTCGCCCCGGTGCCGCACGACAGCATCCTGTCGCAGGAGGAGGTCTTCGGCCCGGTGCTGGTGGCAACCCCCTTCGAGGACGAGGCGGAGGCGATCCGGCTCGCCAACGGCACGCCCTACGGGCTTGCGGCCGGGGTGTGGACCCGGGATGCCATGCGTGCGCCCCGCGTCGCCCGCGCCATGCGTGCCGGCCAGGTCTTCGTGAACTGCTACGGCGCCGGCGGCGGCATCGAGCTGCCCTTCGGCGGCTTCGGCCGTTCCGGCCATGGCCGCGAGAAGGGCTTCGAGGGCCTGATCGAGTTCACGACGACCCGCACGCTCGTCGTCGCGCACGGATAAAGCAGGTTTGGAAAACACTGCCCTCCTCCTGAGGAGGTCGCTTGAGCGACCGTCTCGAAGGAGGATCCGGAGAGCACTGGAGGCTCCTTCGAGACGCAAACTTCGTCCGCTCCTCAGGATGAGGGCGGAGTATGACAAAACGACAGTCACAAAGGTAGGGAAGAACCATGAATCGCCTTGAAGGCAAGGTGGCGCTCGTGACGGGCGCCGGGTCGGGCTTCGGTCTGGGCATCGCGCAGACCTTCGCCCGCGAGGGTGCGAAGGTCGCCATCGTCGACATCAACGAAGCCGCCGCCAGGAGCGCCGCCGGGGAGATCGGCGCCGGCGCCATCGGCCTTGCGGCCGACGTGTCGAAGGCGGCCGACGTGAACGCGGCGGTGGAGAAGACCGTCGCCGCCTTCGGCAAGCTCGACATCGTCGTCAACAATGCGGGCATCAGCCACCGCAACCGCCCGATGCTGGAGGTCGAGGAGGACGAGTTCGACCGGGTCTTCGCGGTGAACGTGAAGTCGATCTATCTCTTCGCCAAGGCCGCGGTGCCGCTGATGCAGGCCCAGGGCAGCGGCGTGTTCATCAATGTGGGCTCGACTGCGGGCCTGCGCCCGCGCCCCGGCCTCACCTGGTACAACAGCACCAAGGGCGCCGTGCACACCATGACCAAGTCCATGGCCGTGGAGCTCGCCCCCCACAGGATCCGCGTCTGCGCGCTCGCCCCCGTCGCCGGCGATACGCCGCTGCTCGCCACCTTCATGGGCGAGGACACGCCGCAGAAGCGCGAGCTCTTCGTCAGCTCGATCCCGCTCGGCCGCTTCTCCACCCCGCAGGACATCGCCAACGCCGCCCTCTACCTCGCCTCCGACGAGGCCAGCATGATCACCGGCGTGGTGCTGGAGGTGGACGGAGGCCGGTGCATCTAAGCCGAACTCATGCTATACCGTGACAGGAGTTCGGGGCCTCGCCGGCAACCCGTACGGGAAGGGTTGGCTGGATGGATCCGAAACTGTCGCTGGCATTTCATCAGGCTATCGAGGCCGGGGATCTCAAGGCCATCCGGGCTCTCCTCGGCGATCCGCCGAACTTCCCCAATGGCCAGCTTCCTTATGAAATCACGATTTTCGAGGAGTACTGCCTCGACCATGCCATCGTTCATGGCCCCCTTTCCCTGGTCAAGGAGCTTCTGGAGCTCGGAGCCGATCCGAACTATCCGGGCAACGGGTTTCCCTCGCTCTTCTCCGCCCTCGACTCGCCTCAGCCGGACAGGCATGAGCGCCTGAAGCTGCTGCTGGATTATGGGGCTGATATCCAGCAGCGCGGGGTGAACGACTACACGCCGCTCCATCAGGCGGCGTGCATGGACGATGCGGCGGCCGTCGAGATCCTGCTGCAGCGCGGGGCCGATCCGAACGCCCGCACCCGGATCGACGAATGCGCAACGCCGCTCGAGGAAGCGGAATACCTCGGCCGCGTCCGGGGGGCCGAAGCGCTGCGAAGGCTGGTGGGTCTTCGGTCGGAGTAGCGGCTTTCAGGCTGAGACGACTGCCTCAGCCTGCCTTCCATTCGAACGGAAGCGGCGCCTCCCGGAAGGCGAAGCGGTCGAGATGCGAGCCGACCACGCCCTTCATCCGTTGGAGCGTCCCGTCGTCCTCCGCTTCCACTGTCACGGTGAGGGCCTCGGGATCCGCCGTCATGGTGGCCACGGCAGCCGGGAACCGGACGATTCCTTCGGTTTCGGACAGTTCGACATCCAGCGTGTGGCTCCAGTGCTTGCAGAGCTGCTGGAGGTAGCGGGCGCCGCTCGTCGTGGGCACCCGTGCGGTTTCATGAGCCATCTCAATGCCTTTCCTTGGCCAGCATCCCTCAGCGGCATAGGCCCCTCGGCCGCCCAAGTTAAGTGAACAATCGGTAATGACGGTCTTCCATCCGGCGCGGTCCTGCGTAAGCTGAGGCGACCCGCGGCCTTTTGCGGACCAACCGGATGGAGTTCAAGCCCGATGACGAAGCGTTTTCTGACCGCCGCCCTCCTCCTCTCCGTCAGCGCTCTTCCGGCTTTGGCCGCCAAGACCTCCCTGGTGGTGGGCATGCCCATCGAGCCGCCGGGCCTCGATCCGACCATCGCCGCCCCGGTCGCCATCCGCGAGGTCACCTGGGTCAATCTCTACGAGGGCCTGGTGCGGATCGACCGGAACGGCAAGGTCCAGCCCCTGCTCGCCAAGAGCTGGGAAGTCTCTCCGGACGGGCTGACCTACACGTTCCGCCTGCAGGAGGGCGTGAAGTTCCATGACGGCACGAGCTTCGACTCCGCCGACGTGAAGTTCGCCTTCGACCGCGCCCGCGACCCGAAATCCACCAACGCACAGAAGCAGATCTTCGCGCCCATCGCCTACATCGAGACGCCCGATCCCGCCACCGTGGTGATTAAGCTGAAGGAGACCTCGGGCAACTTCCTCTACTATCTCGGCTGGGGCGATGCGGTGATCGTGGCGCCGGAGACGGCGGCCGCCAACGCCTCCAACCCGGTCGGCACCGGGCCGTTCAAGTTCAAGTCCTGGACCCGCGGCGACCGGGTGGAGCTGACCAAGAACCCCGATTACTGGCAGAAGGACAAGGTGAAGCTGGAAAGCGTCACCTTCCGCTTCATCAGCGACGCGCAGGCTCAAGTTGCCGCCCTTCGCGCAGGCGATGTGGACGCCTTCCCCAATCTCGGTGCGCCGGAGCTCTTCGCCGCGTTCCAGAAGGACACCCGCTTCAAGGCGGTGGCCGGCAACACGGAGGGCGAGACGGTCGCGGGCCTCAACAGCGCGAAAAAGCCCTTCGACGACGTGCGCGTGCGCCGCGCGCTCATGCATGCGGTCGATCGCAAGGCGCTGATCGAGGGCGCCTATTCCGGCTTCGGCAAGCCGATCGGCAGCTTCTTCTCGCCCAACCATCCGGCCTTCGTGGACACCACGAACGTCGTTCCCTACGACGTGGGGAAGGCGAAGGCGCTCCTGAAGGAGGCGGGCTTCGGCAACGGGCTCTCCATCACCATCAAGTCGCCCCAGATGGCCTATGCCAGCCGCTCGGCGGAGCTGCTCTCGGCCATGTTGGCGGAGGTGGGCGTCGAGCTGAAGATCGTCCCCACGGAGTTCCCGGCCAAGTGGATCGAAGAGGTCTTCCGCAACAAGGATTACGACGTGACCATCGTCTCCCATACGGAGCCCTTGGACATCGAGATCTTCGCCCGCGACAACTACTACTTCAACTACAAGAACGACAGGTTCAAAGCCTTGATCGCCGAGGCCTCCAAGACCACGGACGAGAAGGCGCGCTTCGCCAAATACGCCGAGGCGCAGAAGATCCTCGCCGAGGACGTGCCGGCCCTCTTCCTGTTCCAGCTGCCCAAGCTCGGGGTGTGGAACGCGAAGGTGCAGGGCCTGTGGGAGAACTCCCCGATCCCGTCCAACGACGTGACCGAGGTTTCGTGGACGGAGTGATCTGCCGGTTTAGGCAGAGCCATGACAAAGGCCTGGATCACAGACCTGTCGAAGAGGCCCTCAAAGAGGCAACGGAATCGTGCGAGTTCTTTGCGTCGGAACCTCACGGAACCTGATAGAAAACTCTGGTGGCATCTGCGGCAACGTCTGCCCCTTGAGAAAGGGCACTTTCGCCGTCAGGTTCCAATTGGGCCTTATGTAGCGGACTTTTGCTGCCTCACATCGAAACTTGTCGTCGAGGTCGATGGTCATCAGCATGGGTACGATGCCAAGGCTGTTCACGATGAGCACAGAACAAGCTATCTCAACAGCCATGGCTTCCGGGTCATCCGGTTCACGAACAGGGAAGTGATGACTGCGATCGAGAGTGTTCTGGACACGATTCTGGCCGCGTTGAACGCGGGTTCCCTCCCCCTTGCGGGGAGGGATTGAGGGTGGGGGTCGCAAAGTCAGGGCATCGCTTTCGCAGGAGAGAGCACAAGGACGATACAGTGCACATTTCCGCGCGGGGCTCACCCAGCTATACCACCCCCACCCCTACCCCTCCCCGCAAGGGGGAGGGGGCAGGCCGCGCGTAAACTCATGCTCCGCCTCATCCTCTCCCGCCTCGTCTCGCTCGTCGTGACGCTCCTGTTCGTGTCGCTGGCGATCTTCCTGATCCTGGAGGTCCTCCCCGGCGATCCGGCCGCCATCATGCTCGGCACGGCGGCGCGGGAGGATACGCTCGCGGCCCTGCGGCAGGAGCTCGGGCTCGACCGGCCGGCGCTGCTGCGCTACCTGCAGTGGATCGGCGGGATCCTGCACGGCGATCTCGGCACCTCCATCACCTACAAGATGCCGGTTTCGACGCTGGTCGCCGAGCGCATGACGGTGACGCTTCCCTTAAGCCTGCTCGCCATCCTCATCTCCACCGCCATCGCCCTGCCCCTGGGCGTGGCCGCCGCCGCGCGCCGTGACGGGGTGGTGGACCGCGCGGTGCTGGTGTTCAGCCAGATGGGCGTCGCGGTGCCGAACTTCTGGATCGGCCTGCTCTTCATCCTGTTCTTCTCCACCTGGCTCGGCTGGTTTCCCGCCGGCGGCTTTCCCGGCTGGAGCGCCGGCATCGGGCCGGCCTTCCAGGCGCTGCTGCTCCCCGCAATCGCGCTCGCCCTGCCCCAGGCGGCGGTGCTCACCCGTGTGACGCGCTCGGCCACTCTCGAGGTGATCGGCGCGGATTTCGTGCGCACCGCCCGCGCCAAGGGCGTCGACAGGGGATCGACGCTTCGCCGCCACGTGGTGCCGAACGCGCTCATTCCCGTGACGACGATCTTGGGGTTGCAGCTCTCGTTCTTCTTCGGCGGCGCGATCCTGGTGGAAAACGTGTTCAACCTGCCGGGCCTCGGGCGCCTCGCCTATCAGGCGCTCAACCAGCGGGACCTCGTGGTGATCAAGGACATCGTGCTGATCTTCTCCGGCCTCGTGATCGTGGTGAACTTCCTGGTCGACATCGGCTACGCCATCCTCGACCCGCGCCTGCGGAGCCGGGCATGACGAAGCGTGCGCGTCTTCCGCTCAATGCCGCCCTCGTGGCCGGCGGCATCCTCACGGCGCTGCTCGTCGTCACCGCCCTCGTGTCGCTCGCCTGGACGCCGGAGGTGCCGACCCGCGTGCGCGTCGCGCTGCGCCTGAAAGCGCCCGGCGAGGTGGGCTTTCTCGGCACGGATCATTTCGGCCGCGACGTCGCATCGCTCCTCATGGTCGGCGCCTGGAACTCGCTCGCCATCGCGTGGCCCGCGGTTCTTCTCGGCGCCGCCATCGGCACGGCCATCGGCTGCGCGGCCGCCGCCTGGAAGGGCCTCGCGGACGAGATCGCCATGCGCGTGTCGGACGTGGTCTTCGCCTTCCCGGCGGTGCTCTCGGCGATCATGATCGGCGCGCTCGTCGGCTCCGGGCCTCTCGCCGCCATCCTGGCGATCGCGGTGTTCAACGTGCCCGTATTCGCCCGCGTCACCCGGGGCGTCGCGCTCCAGGTCTGGACCCTCGACTACATCGCGGCGGCGCGCGCCATCGGCAAGCATCCCTTAAGGATCACCTGGGAAGACGTGATGCCCAACATCGCGGGCGCCCTGATCGTGCAGGTGACGATCCAGCTGGCGCTCGCGATCCTCACGGAAGCGGGCCTGAGCTACCTGGGCCTCGGCGTGCGCCCGCCGAACCCGAGCTGGGGCCGGATGCTGAGCGACGCGCAGACCTATCTCTCGCAGGCTCCGCACCTCGCCATCGCGCCGGGCATCGCCATCGCGCTCTCGGTGCTGGGCCTGAACCTTCTCGGCGACGGTTTGCGCGATGCCCTGGATCCGACGCTGAAGGGGCGAGGTGCAGGGGCTTGAGAGTATGAAAAGACTGAACTCAACCTCATCCTGAGGAGGTCGCTTGAGCGACCGTCTCGAAGGAGCCTCCAGTGCTCTCTGGAAACTCCTTCGAGACGCAGGCTTCGTCTGCTCCTCAGGATGAGGGAGGAGAGTTGTCGAGCGTTCTAAGCCGCCTTGCTCATCGCCTTCCACACATCCGCGAGGATCTCGTAGGAGCGCAGGCGCTTGCCGTGGTCGTAGATCGCGGCGGCGACGATCAGCTCGTCCGCGCCGGTCTGGGCGATGAATCCTTCCAGCCCCGCGCGCACGGTCTGCGCGGAGCCGACGAAGGAGCAGGAGAGCATGGACATGGCCTGCGCCTTCTCCTGCGGCGTCCAGTAGCTCTCGATGTCGTCGATGGGCGGCTGGAGCTTGCCGCGGGCGCCGCGGAACAGGTTGGTGAAGGATTGCTGCGCCGATGTGAAGAGACGGCGCGCCTCCTCGTCCGTGTCGGCCGCGATCACGTTGACCCCGACCATCGCATAGGGCTGGTCGAGCTGGGCCGAGGGCTGGAAGCGCTCCCGATAGACCTGCAGCGCCTGCATCAGGGCACCCGGCGCGAAGTGAGAGGCGAAGGCATAGGGCAGGCCCAGCATGGCCGCAAGCTGCGCCCCGAAGAGGCTGGAGCCCAGGATCCAGAGGGGCACGTCGGAGCCTGCCCCCGGCACGGCCTGGATCGCCTGATCCGGCTGAACGGGCCCCAAAAGCGCCTGCAGCTCCAGCACGTCCTGCGGGAAGGTATCGGCGGCGGTGGGATCGCGGCGCAGGGCCCGCAGCGTCCGCTGGTCGGTGCCGGGCGCCCGGCCGAGACCGAGATCGATGCGCCCCGGATGCAGGGCCTCCAGGGTGCCGAACTGCTCGGCGATCACCAGCGGCGAATGGTTCGGCAGCATGATCCCGCCCGCGCCCACCCGGATCGTCCGGGTGCCCGCGGCCACATGGCCGATCACCACGCTCGTCGCCGCGCTGGCGATGCCCACCATGTTGTGGTGCTCGGCGAGCCAGAAGCGGTTGTAGCCCCAGGCTTCGGCGTGCTGCGCCAGATCGAGCGTATTGCGCAGGGCATCGGCCGGGGTGAAGCCCTCGGGCACGGGCGCGAGGTCGAGAACGGAGAAGGGCGGCATGGGCTTCCTTGGAAAGCGTCTGGCAGGAGCGCCGATCCAACAGATCAGGTCTGCGCCTCCGCTGCGCAAGTCAAAGAGCTGCCCGTTCCCGCAATCGAGCCATGCATGGGATGCAGCCAAAGCAAGACCCGGCATCGAGCCTCTCGACGCCGGGTCCCTGGGACAAAGCCGGATATGATCAGCCGCGGGTGCGCGCGCGGATCATGTAGGTGTCGAAGGCGTACTCGGCCACCTGGAACCAGAGATACTCTTCGTTGCGGAAGGCGCGGATCGAGTCGATGATCTTCTTGAAGTCCGCATTCTGGGCCGAGATCTCCGCATAGACCTCGTTCGTCGCCTTATAGGCGGCGTCGAGGATTTCGACCGGGAACGGACGCAGCTGGGCGCCGGCACCCACGAGGCTGCGCAGCGCGGCCGGGTTCTTGGCGTCGTACTTGGACAGCATGTCCATGTTGGCGGCCATGCAGGCGGATTCGAGGATCGCCTGATAATGCTTCGGCAGCGATTCCCACTTCTGCTTGTTGAACAGGAAGTGGATGGTCAGGCCGCCTTCCCAGAAGCCCGGATAGTAGTAGTACGGGGCCACTTTCTGGAAGCCGAGCTTCTCGTCGTCGTAGGGGCCGATCCACTCGGCGGCGTCGATGGTGCCGCGCTCGAGCGAGGGATAGATGTCGCCGCCCGCCACCTGCTGCGGCACGACGCCGAGCTTCTGCATCACCTGCCCGGCAATGCCGGCGATGCGCATCTTCAGGCCCTGCAGGTCCTGCAGCGTCTTGATCTCCTTGCGGAACCAGCCGCCCATCTGGGTGCCGGTGTTGCCGCCGGGCAGCGCATACAGGTTGTGCTTGGCCATGAACTCATTGACCATGCCGATGCCGCCGCCGTGATAGTGCCAGGCATTGAGCTGGCGCGCATTGAGGGTGAAGGGCAGCGCCGCGGCGGCTGCGAAGGTCGGATCCTTGCCGACGTAGTAATAGGCTGCCGTGTGCGCCATCTCGACGGTGCCGCCGCCGACCGCATCGGCCGCCTGGAAGGTGCCGACGATCTCACCGGCCGCAAAGGGCTGGATCTGGAAGCGGCCCTCGGTGGCTGCCGCGACGTATTTCGAGAGGAACTCGGCCCCGCCATAGATGGTGTCGAGGGATTTCGGGAAGCCCGAGGTCAGGCGCCAGCGGATCTCCGGATTGGACTGGGCGATGGCGGGCTTGGCGATGGTGCCGGCGGCAAGGCCTGCACCGGCCGCGGCGAGAAAGTTGCGGCGTTTCATGATTGCCTCCTCCTGGTTCGAGGGCATGTCGCGCTGTGAGGAAGGCCCGGTAACAGGGGATCGGTGACGCTCAGTAAAGTTAGACTAAAGTTTCAGCCGACATCCCTCATGCGCGGCGGCTCACGTCGAGCCAATCACCCGTCTCCGGGATGGTTCCAGGCCAACCTATTGATGCGCTTGATACACTTCCGGCGGCCGGATCGCGCCCATGCATTCCAACCGCCCGGCGTCCGAAACGAGCCATGAGATCAATGCAGAAGATCCAGGCAAAGCTTGCATGTGAAGCATGGGTTCGGGCATCGGCCCAGCACCATGCTTCACCGAGGCGCAACACCGGATTCGAGGATCGACAGCCGCGAGCGTGAGCAATCGATCTCGGCTAAGACGCCATAGGGCAGCGTCGCGGTCGGATCGGGTGTCCAAGGTCCAGTTCAGCGAGGAGAGATTTCTGCCACTCGGGATCGGATTGGCGCTATCACTTGACGGTGACCCGTGCATCGATCCGGCCCGTGTTTCCGCCCGGATAGGTGAGCTGATAGCTGAAGGAATCGGTGCCTCTCGTCGATCCAGCGGTATAGCGGACTTCGACAACGGTCATGGGTTTGCCAGCGCATTCCGTGTGGGAGACGGGCCGAGGCTTGCCTGATGCATCCAGAGGCGTGGTCTCGACGGTTGTCTGCACGACGGCCTGGCTGATGGTTCCAAGACCTGGGTTCTGAAGAACGATCACCTGGGGAACACCGGTGAAGGCGCAGTTCTGAGACGAATAGTGCTGCCCGAGCGGGATGGTGCGCTCCCGTGCAACCGTGTACACGCGAGACCCGCTGCTGCCCTGCAGCCCCTGCGCGCCGACATGGACAGGCATGCAGACGAGCAGGCTCACGATTCCCGCATGCCTCCAAATTCTCACCGGACTCTCCCCCTGATGCATCCGATCCCAGGATCGTTTTCCGGAGAACGAGTTGTCGCGTCAAGGTACCAATGATGCAAAAACGGCGCCGCTGGTGCGGCGCCGTCCTGTTCGCCTGATGGGAGCGAGAATTAGAAGTCCATGCCGCCGGCGGGCATGGCGGGAGCCGCTTCCTTCTTCGGCTTCTCGGCGATCATCGCCTCGGTGGTGATGAGCAGGCCAGCAACGGAGGCGGCGTCCTCGAGCGCGACACGCACGACCTTCGCCGGGTCGATGATGCCGAACTTGTAGAGGTCGCCGTACTCGCCGGTCTGGGCGTTCCAGCCGGCCGAGTAGTCCTTGGCCTCGGCCACCTTGCCGACGATGACGGAGCCGTCCTCGCCCGCGTTGATGGCGATCTGCCGGGCGGGAGCCTGGAGCGCGCGACGCACGATCTCGACGCCGGTCTTCTGATCGTCGTTGACGGGCTTCACGCTATCGAGGGCCTTCAAGGCGCGCAGCAGGGCGACGCCGCCGCCGGGCAGGATGCCCTCCTCGACCGCGGCCTTCGTGGCGTGCATGGCATCGTCCACGCGGTCCTTCTTCTCCTTCACCTCGACCTCGGTGGCGCCGCCGACGCGGATCACCGCGACGCCGCCGGCGAGCTTGGCGAGGCGTTCTTGGAGCTTCTCACGATCGTAGTCCGAGGTGGTCTCCTCGATCTGCGCCTTGATCTGGCCAACGCGAGCCTCGATGTCGCGCTTGTCGCCAGCACCGTCCACGATGGTGGTGTTCTCCTTCTCGATCACCACCTTCTTGGCGCGGCCGAGCATCGGCAGGGAGACGTTCTCGAGCTTGATGCCGAGGTCTTCGGAGATGACCTGGCCCTTGGTGAGAACGGCGATGTCCTCAAGCATGGCCTTGCGGCGGTCGCCGAAGCCAGGCGCCTTCACCGCGGCGATCTTCAGGCCGCCGCGCAGCTTGTTGACCACGAGGGTGGCCAGAGCCTCGCCCTCCACGTCCTCGGCGATGATGAGCAGCGGCTTGCCGGTCTGAACGACAGCCTCGAGCACGGGCAGCATGGCCTGCAGGCCCGACAGCTTCTTCTCGTGGATGAGGATGTAGGGATCCTCCAGCTCCACGCGCATCTTCTCGGCGTTGGTGATGAAGTACGGCGAGAGGTAGCCGCGGTCGAACTGCATGCCCTCGACGACCTCGAGTTCCGTCTCGAGCGACTTCGCTTCCTCGACGGTGATCACGCCCTCGTTGCCGACCTTCTGCATGGCCTCCGCCAGCATGCGGCCGACATCGGCATCGCCGTTGGCCGAGATGGTGCCGACCTGGGCGATCTCGTCGTTGGAGGTGACCTTCTTGGCGTTCTTCTTGAGATCCGCGACCACGGCCTCGACGGCCATGTCGATGCCGCGCTTGAGGTCCATCGGGTTCATGCCGGCGGCAACCGCCTTGGCGCCCTCCTTCACGATGGCCTGGGCGAGCACGGTCGCGGTGGTGGTGCCGTCACCGGCGCGGTCGTTCTGCTTCGAGGCGACCTCGCGCACCATCTGGGCGCCCATGTTCTCGAACTTGTCGGCGAGCTCGATTTCTTTCGCGACGGTGACGCCGTCCTTGGTGATGCGGGGAGCGCCGAAGGACTTCTCGATCACCACGTTGCGGCCCTTCGGGCCCAGCGTGACCTTCACCGCATCGGCGAGGATGTCGACGCCGCGCAGCATCTTCTCGCGGGCGTCCAGTGCGAATTTGACTTCCTTAGCAGCCATTGTTCGTCACTCCTGATGAGACGTAACGATATGTGACTCTGATGGGAGATTCTTGCCTCAGGCGGCCTTCTTCTGGGCGGCGGTCTGCTCCAGCACGCCCATGATGTCGCTCTCCTTCATGATGAGGAGATCCTGACCGTCGATCTTCACCTCCGTGCCCGACCACTTGCCGAACAGGACGGTGTCGCCGACCTTCACGTCGAGGGGGACGAGCTGACCCTGCTCGTTGCGGGCGCCGGGGCCGACGGCGATGACCTCGCCCTGCTGGGGCTTTTCCTTGGCGGTGTCGGGGATGATGATCCCGCCGGCCGTCTTCTCCTCGGCATCGATGCGGCGGACGACGATCCGATCATGCAAAGGACGGAACTTCATGAAGCTTCCTCCAATGAATTCAGCATGTTAATCGTTTCAACGGAGCCTCCCATGGCCTCCGCGATCGATGATTTGGTCGAATAAGCTTCACCGTTCAAGAGGGGGCGGAAAAAATTTTTGGCACTCTCGGGAACCGGGTGCCAGCTTGGCTTTTTTGGATGACTTCAGGCTCCAGTCATTCCCTAACGGCATAACGCAAATCCGGGATTGGACGCAGGACGAGCACGGGCTCACCGCCCCTCCTGGGGAGGACCGGTCGCGCCAGAAGCATGGCGCGACCCGGGATCGGCTGTGCAGCCCGGGTGACCGGGTTCAGTCCTAGTAATGCGGCGGCGGGGGCTCGGGCGCGGCCGGGCTGCCGGCGCTGTCCTCGACCTCCTGGACGCGATCCAGCACCTCGGCGAGGTGGCGCCTGAGGGCGTCGATCTTCTTCCACTGGTCGATGACGGCCTGGTTCAGCTCGTCGATCACCTTGTCCTGGTAGGCGACGCGCACCTCCAGGGCTTCGATGCGGCTGCTGAGGGAATCAGGATCGGTCATCAGCGGGCTCCCCTGCCTCGCCGGAACGCTCGGCGAGCCCATGGCCTAAGGCGACGCGCTCGTCGAACACGAAGCACTCGCCCCTCCACCGGCTCTCGGCCTCCGGCACATCCTCCAGGTATTTGAGGATGCCTCCCTTCAGGTGGAAGACCTCCTCGAAGCCCTGGTTCAGCATGTAGGCGCTCGCCTTCTCGCAGCGGATGCCGCCGGTGCAGAACATGGCGACCTTCCGGTGCCGCTTGGGATCGAGCTCGTTCCTGACGAAGTCCTTGAACTCGCTGAAGCGCTTGATCCGGGGATCGACCGCACCCTCGAAGGTTCCCATCGCGACCTCGAAGTCGTTGCGGGTATCGAGGAGCACGATCCCGGGCTCGTCCAGGAGCCTGTTCCACTCTGCGGGCGAGACATAGGTGCCGACCCGGCGCAGAGGATCGGTCTGGGGGTCGCCGAGCGTCACGATTTCCTTCTTGAGCCGCACCTTCATGCGCCTGAACGGCATCACGGATGCGGCGGAGTACTTCAGCTCCAGATTGTCGAGGCGGCCCCTGAAGAGCGCACCCTCCCGCAATTCGTTCATGAGAGCGTCGATGCCCTCCTCCGTTCCGGCCACGGTGCCGTTGATGCCCTCATGGGCGAGCAGCAGCGTGCCCTTGATCCCGAGGTCGAGGCAGATCCGGTGCAGCGGGTCCTTGATCTCGCGGAAGTCGGGCAGCGGAACGAATTGATAGAGGGCGGCAACCTTGTACGTCATGGCGGCTGTTTAGCAGCAGGCACACGGCCGGGAAACCCGGCGGCGCGGTCCGCGATGTCGCCCTTGTCAGGAGAGCCTCGGCCAGGGCCGCTTCTCCGGGCACATCTCCTCCCAGGCCTGGGAGAGCCGCAGCACGCCCACGTCGTCGAAGCGGCGGCCGACGATCTGGAGGCCGATGGGCAGGCCCGCCTTCGTGAAGCCGGCATTCACCGAAGCGGCCGGCTGATCCGACATGTTGAAGGCCACCGTGTAGCCGATATGCTCGAAGGGCCGCTCCGGATCATGGATCGGGGACGCGAGCTCCGCCGCATAGGCGACGCAAGGCGCCACGGGCGAGAGCACGAAATCGAAACGGTGCGTGGCGGCGACCGCCGCGTGGCGCATCGCCATCATCTGGTTCATGCCGTGATAGACCTGGGCTCCCGTCAGGTTCCGGCCCCCTTCGGCCCATTGGCGGATATAGGGCAGGACCTTGGCGCGCTCCTCCTCGCCCAGGGCGCCGATATCCGCCCAGGCGCGCTGGCGCCAGAAATCGTCGAGCCCATCGAGCATCTCGCGGGTGACGAAGGGAGGCACCTCCTCGATGACGGCGCCGGCAGCGGCGAAGAGCTGTGCGGCCCGCTCGACGGCGGTGCGGATCTCGGGATCGAGGGTGAGGCCGATTCCGGCCTCCATCATCACGCCGATCCTCAGGCCTCTGACGTCGATGGCGAGATCGAGCCACGGCAGATCCTGGTACGGGAGGCTCATGGGATCGCGGGGATCGGGCCGCGTGAGGCTCGCCATCATCAGCGCGGCGTCGCGCACGGTTCGCGTCATCGGCCCTGCCACGCGGCCGTAATAGGTCGGGTCGATGGGAATGCGCCCGAAGCTCGGTTTGAGGCCGAAGACCCCGCACCAGGAGGCCGGGAGGCGGATCGAGCCGCCGATATCGGTGCCGACATGAAACGGTCCGTATCCGGCCGCGGCCGCGGCGCCCGCGCCCGCCGAGCTGCCGCCCGGATTCCTCGACAGATCCCACGGATTGCGCGTGAGCGGGTGGAAGCTGGAGAGACCGGAGGAAAGCATGCCGTAATCGGGCATGGTGGTCTTGGCGAGGAGGACGGCGCCGTCCTCGCGCAGGCGCGCGGCGGAAGGGGCATCGGCCGCGGCCGGAACGAGCGGGCGCGCGGCCGTGCCGAGCGGCACGGGGGTGCCCCTGGTGGCGATGTTCTCCTTGATCGTCGCGGGGATGCCGTCGAGAGCCCTCGCCTCGCCTTTCAACCAGCGCTGCTCCGATGCCTTCGCATCCCGGAGCGCGGCCTCGGGATCGAAGGCATAGAGCGCCTGAAGCCTCGGCTCGTACGCCTCGATGCGCGCGATGACGGCCTTCGCCACCTCGACGGGCGACACGCTGCGGTTCGCAAAGGATTCCAGAAGCGCAAATCCGGACCAATCGGCAAGATCGGGCGAGGAATCCTGAGCGGATCGGTGCGGCGACGGTGGCATGCTCAAGGGGGCGCTCTCTCGCTGGCGGATTCGATGGGGAACCATGCTGAGGCTATCCGGACCGCTGGTAAACCCGTTTCGCGCATGCCGGGCGCCGGACCTATGACATGGGTGCAGGGGCGCCCCGAGAAGCCTCCAGGCAAGCCGTTCCGGCTCTTTGGAGGCAGGTCAGCTTTCCGATGGCACAAACGAGGCCGTAAACGGTTTGTCTGCTAACGATCGCTAACGGTGCAGATCGAGGATCGTTGTCCGAAAGGAGGCCAAGGCAGGCTCGCAACCTGTTCGATACACATAATTTCGTTACCCGCCTCGAAGCTGTGCTATCATGCTAGGATCGAGATGCCCGATTTCCTGCGCGGACGATCTGCGCGACGCGGTGACACCCTGCCATGAGTAACGGTGCGAAGGCCGCAATTCATCGGAGCAACCGGCTCCTCGCCGCTCTGGAGCCCGAGGATTTCCTTTGGCTCGAACCTCACCTCGAAGTCATCGATCTGCCCCGTGGAAAGGTTCTCTACGAGATCGGGGAAACCATCCGGCACACATACTTCCCTCATGATGCCATCGTCTCCCTCGTCACGGTTCTCCGGAGCGGCGGATCGGTCGAGATGGCCGTGTTCGGCCGGGAGGGCGCCTTCGGCTTCATCAGCGCCTTCATCACCCGCCAGTCCTTCGGCCGCTACATCACACAGGTGCCCGGAACCGCTTCACGCGTTGCGCTGGACCGCCTCAACGAGGCAATCGCGAACAGGCCGAAGCTGCGCAATGTTCTGTTCCGTTTCACGGAGGCCCTCCTGGCACAGACCCTTCAGACGGTTGCCTGCAATGCCGTGCATAGCGTGGAGGCTCGCTGCTGCCGCGCCATCCTGTGCACCCGCGACCGGACCGACAACGACGACATTCCCCTCACCCACGAAGCCCTGGCCGAAATGCTCGGAGTCCAGCGCTCGACGGTAAGCAGCGTTACCAGTGCTCTGCAGAAGGCAGGGCTGATCAGCCAAGGCCGCGGCACGATCCGAATCACCGACCGCTCAGGTCTCGAGGAGACGGCCTGCGAGTGCTACCACACCGTGTATAGAAGCTTCGAGAAGCTCCTGCCGGGATCGTTCAAACGTCGTTCCCTTTGAACGGCAGCCCTTGGAGTGCGGAAAAGCACATGGATGTGATCTGCGGGCAGGTTTTCTCCCGGCACTGTCGGCTTCCCAACAGACGGAGTAACTCTACGTTAGTATCCTCAAGCTCGTTTAACGCAAAGTTAATGCGAGGAATAGCATGGGCGATACTAAGTTTCATAAAGAAGAAAGCGACAAAGGGGCCTTCCTTCCCAGGATCTACTCACCCACCTACCAGCCCTTGCTCCAGTCCCTTCTTGCAACCCTCGCAGACATCGATTTCGACTACGAGAAAGAGCGCGAGAAGCTGAGGACGGCGGTGCCCGACTCCACGCTCGAGCTCCGTGCTCTCGAAAGGCTCAAGGCCCGCCATCGCGAGAGACGGGAGCCCTACATCCAGCAGCTCGCCGTGCTGCAAGAACGCATGATGCAGCTGCGGGCCTGATCAACTGTCCTCTCACCGGAACTAACACAAACGACGACACCGAAACGCCAAGCGTCCGAGAAAAGGAAAGAATCATAGGGGCTAAAGCACGCGATGGAGCAGGTCACATCGGTGCATTCACAAGACCTGAGCACATCACGACTGCTCATGAGGGATTGTAGCCAATGACTGAGGAAGAGATCGAAGTCGTAGCGGAAGAGCTGGCTAAGATCGGAGGGGTGACTTGGTATCCAGGGCGCGAGAAGGGAACGCTGATGCGGGTCGTCTGCGACCGCTACCGCGACCGGGCGCGGGTGGCCATCGAGGCGCTCGAACGCTACCGGGCGGGGCGGCAGGCCTCCCTCACGCAGGATAATGTGCGGATCGGGACCGAAACCAGGGACTGCCCGCCGCCTGCTCCCGACGAGACCATCAGGCCGGGCGCCACCGTGATCTACCGCCCTCCGGGCGATCGCAGGGCCTATTCCTGCCGCGTGGTGGAGATCGAAGGCAACCGCGCCTATCTCGCCCCTATCCTGCGAGCCTGCACCGAATGGGTTTCCATCGAGCACCTCGTTCCGGCGCAGAAGGCAGACGCCGCCACCGCCCGCGATTGAGCCCTCGCCGGCTCAGGCAGGCTGCGCCGCCAGACGGTCGATCCGGAAACGGGAAATGTCGCTCGCCGGCGTCGCTCCAAGGGCGAGGTCGGCGAGCACCTCCCCGATGACGCTGGCAAACTTGAAGCCGTGCCCTGAGCAGGGAGAAGCCAGGACGATCCTCGGATCGGCGGGCGAGTAATCGATTACAAAATCCTCGTCCGGCGTGCGGGTGTACATGCAGGTGCGCATCTGCCGGAGCGGCCCATTGGCGCCGGGCATGGCGAGGGCGAGCATGCGTCGGATCTGCGCCTCGTCGTCCGCATCCCCATCCTGATTCAGATCGCCCGCCGCCGTCAGGCGCGCGCCCTCTCGATGAGATGCTGTCTTGACGCCGGTCCCCGCGAAGTCGGGAAAGCCGTAGCAGGCGTCTTCCTCGGACTCGAGCAGGAAGACAGGGCAGCGTTCCGGCGCGAAGAGCGCCGGCTCGAGCGGCGAGAACCAGCCGAGCACCTGCCGCGTCAGCTTGAGATGCGGCTTGAGCCCGGGCGCGAAATCGCCGATCCATGCGCCGGCGGCGACGATCACGGTGCCGGCTTCGATCACCTCGCCTGCCGTCCGCACGCGCACGCCTGCGCCGAACGGCTCGATGGCCGTCACGGGAGTCCGGACGCGAACCTCCGCCCCATGCCCTTCCGCCAGCCGCACGAACTGCCGGATGGCAAGCTCCGGCCGCAGAAAACCGCCCTCAGGCTGAAACAGGCCGCTCCAATGCGACGGAACCTGGAAGGCCGGAAAGCGGCGGCGGATGTCGGAGGCGCCGAGCTCCTCGTGGACCAGTCCGTGCTGCCGGGCGGCTGCGAGCGAGCCGCTGACGATGGTGGAGCCGGGATGGCCTGCTTCGAGCACGCCGGTCACCGTCAGGATCGTCTCGCCGGAGGCCCGCTCCAGCTCGCGCCACTTCTCCAGGGCGCGGCGCGCCAGGGGAACGTAGGAGGGATGCTCGAAATAGGAGAGCCGGATGATCCGGCTCTCGCCATGGGAGGAGCCCTTGTCGTGCCCCGGCTCGAACTGCTCGATGCCGATCACGCGCTGCCCCCGGCGGGCGAGATTGTAGAGGGCGGCGCTGCCCATGGCCCCCAGGCCGATCACCGCCACGTCGAACGCTGCCATTGGACCTTTCACCCTCCGCCCGTCCGAATCGCTGGCATCATGTTTCGGACGACGCCAGGTAACGTAGAGGCTTCAGCACATCTGCCAACCGGTACTTCGCTCCCGTCAGAAGCGGCAGGCAGCAAAAGGCGCCCCGGTTGTCCGGGGCGCTCGGAGGCAGGTGGCTCAGGAAGATCTTGCCCTGAGCAGCGTCAAACGATGTTGAAGTCGGTCGACAGAAGCGACGACAGGGCCGTGTCCACGAAGGTGATCGTGTTCGCGCCGTAGGTGAGGGTCACGTCACCGTCCGCGACGACGGCGGTCCCGATCAGCAGATCGAACGTCAGCCCGGCAGATGCGATGTTGATCTTGTCGATGCCGCTCTGGAAGCCGTAGATCGTGTCGTCGCCTTCATTGGGCATATCGAACACGAAGGTGTCGCTGCCGGGCCCGCCGCGCAGGTGGTCGTCCCCCGCACGACCACGGATCCAGTCGTTTCCGCTGCCTCCGTCGATCGTGTCGCTGCCGGAATCGCCATCGATGTTGTCGTCGCCGCTATTGCCATAGATCAGGTCGGACCCGCTCTGGCCGCCCAGGAAATCGTTGCCGCTTCCGCCTCTCACCGTGTCGTTGCCGACGCCGCCTCCGACGACGTCGTCGCCCTCCTCGCCCCGCAGATCGTCGGCATTGCCGCCGCCTTCGATGACGTCGCCACCGCGCGCACCGTAGATCTTGTCGGATCCCGCTCCGCCATAGAGGTGGTCGCCGCCGAACAGGTTGGCGCTGCCCTCCTCGGATCCCTTGATCGTGTCGTTGCCGTTGCCGCCCCAGGCCCAGCCGATGCCGTTCCTGATGGAAAGCGTGTCGTTGCCCGACAGGCCGGCGAGGAAGTTGTACTCGGCATCGCCTCGCAGGCTGTTGTTCCCGGACGTGCCGGACTTGAAGTCCGGAACGATGCTTTCGGGAAGCCAGATGCCGTCCACGGCAGCCTGGGCACCGCCGTTGCTGGAGAAGGTGCCGCCGAATTGGCCGATGAACCCGCCGACACCTAGCCCGTCATCCCTGAAGCGCATGGCAAGGGATTCGATCGGATCGGTCGGGGAGCCGGTCAGCCTGATATCGACGGAATTGCGGATCGGATCGTCGATGCCGGCAAGATCGGCCTCCGTGTAATCTCCGACCAGGGGCTGCTGGAAGAAGACGTCGAGGCCTGCGGTGCCGATGGGGATCTCGGTGACTGTGAGGGGATCCGGCGGCAGGCCCGCCTTCACCAGATCGAGGGCCGCTCCCGTGAAGCTGATATACCCCGTCACGAGCTGGCCTTCCGTGTAGCCGAAGGCCGCTGCACCGAACGGAGCGGCGAGCAGCGAGAGATCAGCGAGATCGGTCCGCTGAAACGAACCTTCGACGCCACCGTAAAAAATGTACCGGAGTTCCTCTTCCATGGCCTTTTCCTTCCATGCACGATTTGTCAGGGGCAATTGTCCCGCGAGCGACTCGGAGCGTTCTCAGCGGGTTTACGCATCGGCATCGGCGGCAGGCTCAGCCCTACTGGACGCATTGTCAGCGCAGCCATTGCAGCTCGCATATCGTATGCGAGCGGGCCTCCGATGGGCGGCGTCAAGCATAGGTTGCAGCTGACACGGAATGGAGCGCCCTTATGGACTGCTCCACCTTTGAGCGGCGGTGCTCGCCGGAGGTGCCCCGTCCTGGCGCATCGCCGGACAAGAGATCGATTGCGCCGGCCGGACCTGTTTGCGGAACCCTTTTGGCGCCGCAGGGATTCCCGTGCATCCATTGAGGAGGATCGATATGAGCCGTGGCTTCCCATCCATGACCGCCCTTCTGGGGCTTCTCGCCATCGCCGGGTACCAGAATCGCGACAAGATCGCCGAGATGCTCCGCGGCGCATCGGGGCAAGGCGGGGCCCTGCCCGGCGGACAAGGCCAGGCGCAGCAGGGCGGCCTGGGAGGCCTGGGCGGCCTCCTGGGTGGCCTGGGCAGCTCCAGCCCCGGCGGCCTGCTCAGCGGCGGCCTGGGCGAACTGGTCGAGAGCTTCCGCCGGAACGGCCATGGCGACGTGGCCGAGTCCTGGGTCGGCACCGGGCCGAACAAGGAAGTCCAGCCGCAGCAGCTCGAACGGGCCATCGACCCCGACGTGCTCGCGACCCTCACCCAGCAGACAGGGCTGTCGCGCGAGGAGCTTCTTGCCCGCCTCTCGCGGGAGCTGCCACAGGCGGTCGACCGATACACGCCGGAGGGGCGCATCCCCTCCGAAAGCGATTTCGGCCGCTCCTGACGGCGGCCGCAAACCCGCCCCTCGAGCGCAGGACCTCCCGTCCACGTCGAATAGGCCGCCGCAGCGCTCCTCCGGGCCGCTGCGGCGGCTCGGAGGAGCACGTGCGGCGCGGCTCCGACGGGCTGGGAATTTTTATCCTTTTGCGCTGCGTCCTACCCCCATCGTTTCGTCCGCGAACGGCCATGATCGGCTAGCCTTTCTGCACCCTGTCGTTCGACCGGGTGAAGGAGGAGCCGATGCATACGGACCGTTTCGTCGTCTTCAAGTTTCAGGATGAGTGGCTGGTCACCTATTCCGACCGGAAGCAGAGCGCCTTCGCAACGCGCCAGGATGCGGAGCGCTCCGCCTTCGATGCGGCGGACTCGCTGGCCTCGACGGGCCATGCGGTCTCCGTGCTCATCATTCCCGACGAAACGGAGATGCTCTCGGATATCCGCGCACCGCTCTGCGACCAAGGCAGAAAGACGAGCCTCAACTAGGAGCCCTGTCCCGCCTGACCGGCGGGGCGGCTCGCCCCGAAAACACAGGCAAGCTTCCGGCAAGCTTGGGCATTCGGTTGCCACAATTGGATGTCCAATTGCCCGGATTCGTTCATGCGATTCTTTGGAGACGTTAGTGACGACGGCCTACGATCTCGACGAGATAGTCGATCTTCTCGCCCTGCCCCGGCCCTTCGAGAGCTCCGCCGCTCCCGGGATCGCCGGCAGGATCGCCACCCTGCCGCTCCGGGATGCCGTCGCTCTCGTCGTGAACGACTGGGCCGACGACAAGTTCAGGCAGCTGAGCGCCGTGATCGTCAGGCAATCCGGTCCTCCCATCCGCAGCCTCGAGGAGATCAGGAACCTCTACGCGGAGGTCGAGGCGGCTCCGGCCTCCTGAAGCCGCTTGCACGCATGAGACATCCCCAGGCTCGACCGGACGCTGCTCCGTCCTTGGGGCATTTTGCACCTTGACGAAAGATCCCTGTTCGCGTCTATTGCGCCACCTGCGAAGCGGGATTTTATCCTGCGCCCTTCGCCTGGAGACGTGGCCGAGCGGCTGAAGGCACTCGTTTGCTAAATGAGCATACCCCAAAAGGGTATCGAGGGTTCGAATCCCTCCGTCTCCGCCATTTCCCGTCATCCCTACCCAGCGCTCTCGATCTCACGCTGCCGCGCCATGCACAATGTGGTAGGGGGCTGCGCAAGCCTTCGAACGAGCAGGAGTGCCCCATGACAGACATCCGGCGGATCGGCGTGGCGGCGCGCTACAGCGATCTCGTGATCCTCGGCGACCGGGCCTATTTTTCGGGCTATGTTCCCGAGACGACCCTGGACGGCTCGATTGCGGATCAGACCCGGGACGTCCTGGGGCAGATCGAGCAGTCCTTGAGCGAGATCGGGAGCGACAAGTCGAGGCTCCTGCACGCCACCATCTGGCTGTCGGACATCGCCTTCTACGACGGGATGAATGCGGTATGGGATGCCTGGGTGCTTCCGGGACAGGCGCCGGCGCGCGTCTGCGTGGAATCCAGGCTGGCCGACCCGCGCTACAAGCTCGAGATCCAGGTTATCGCCGCTCTTTGAGGCCGTCCGAGGACGGGAGCGGCGCTTCCGTTCCGGATTTCGCGCGCCTCAGGGCGCTCAGACGCTTGCGCTCGTAGTGCTTCGCCAGGCGCAGGTGGCGCCAGGTGGCATAGTTCATGGAGATCAGGAAGCCGTAGGTGCCGCGCAGGAAATGAAGGCGGCCGAAATAGACCTTGAGAAAGGCCGCGGGAAACTCGAAGAACACCCGCCAGGTCGGGATCGAGACCCCCCTCACCTCCAGATCGATGGCCTGCTGTTCGGCATAGCTGTTGAGCTTGGCGAGCTGATCCCCGATGGACCGGACGGACCTGTGGTGCACGAGGCCCTTGAGCTTGCAGACCTTCGTTCCCGGCGTCAGGTCGACCCGGTCGTGCACGAGGGAGGACGAGTAGCGGCCGACGCTCCTGTGGTACAGCCGGACGGGCGCGATCCGGTAGGCCAGCGGGTGCGGGGCGCTTTCTCCCGGATAGGTTTCGGCGATCCGGATCGCATAGGCCTTGCACGCCGGCTCGCCTTCCGCGAACAGGGCCCGGATCTCCGCCAGAAGCTCCGGGGAGACCTCCTCGTCCGCATCGAGGTTCAGGAGCCAGTCGTGGCGGCACTGGTCCTCGGCAAAGCGCTTCTGGGGGCCGTAGCCCGGCCAGGGATTGTGGATCACCCGGGCGCCGAGCTCCTCGGCCACGGCCGGGGTTCCGTCGGTCGAGCCTGAATCCACCACGACCAGATCATCCGTCAGCCCCCGGATGGCGCGGATGGTCGCGCCGATCCGGTCGGCCTCGTTCTTGGCGATGATGAAGACGGAAACGGGAAGCATGGCAACGGGTGCCTATCCGCCCCGCCGATCCATGGCAAGGGCCATCCCGCCTCAGGATGCAGGGGAGACGGTCGAAGGATCAGACCTGTGGCACCAGTCCCTCGGCCTGCAGGGCCCGCCGCACCATCGGCCTCGCGGAGACGCGCAGCATGTACTCCGCCAAGGCCGCGTGGGGCGAGAGGTCGAGCCGGTGAAAACGGGCCCAGCTCAGGACGGTGAAGCAATAGGCGTCCGCTACGGTGAAGTGCTCGCCTGCGAGGTAGGCGCGCTTCTGCAGGCACCCGTCGAGATAGGCGAAGCGGCGCTGAAGGTGGTTCACCGCCAGCTGTCGGGCCTTGGGCGGCATCGGCGCGACCCAGAGCGGCTCGAAGCCCTTGTGGAGCTCGTAGCCGGTGAAGTCGACCCATTCTCTGACGCGGTAGCGCTCCAGTGAACCCAGTCGCGGGAGCAATCGGGCAGCGGGCACCTGATCGGCCAGGTATTCGAGGATCACCGGCACCTCGGTGAGGATGTCGCCCGTGTGGAGCGCCAGGGCCGGGACATGGCCCTTTGGATTGATCTTGATGAAATTCCGCCCCGAGGCGGTGGTCTGGGTCCTCAGGTCGACCTTGTCATACTCCATCTCCAGGCCGGCCTCGCAGGCAATGATCCGGGGAGCCAGGGAGCAGGCCCCTGGTGTATAGTAAAGCTTCATTGCGATCCTTCTTCCCGCGCCCCTGCGGGAGTGCATTTTATAACATCACATAAGGCGCCATTTCTGCGTCACTCCATGGCACTTTCAAGGCGGCATACGACTAATTGATACTTTATTTCAACGGGCAGGCAGAAGGGTCACAGCAGCTCCCCTGCGCGTGCCTGCCCCGAGGGCGTCAGCCGTGAAGGCTCGCGGACCCGCAGCTCCGCCAGGAGCGGGAAGTGGTCGGACGCCACCCGCGTCAGCGGATTGCGCACCGGGCCTGCATCGATCACGTCGATGGATCGGGTGACGAAGACATGATCGAGGCGCAGCACGGGGGCGCGGGTGTGGAACGTCGGCTGCGGCTCGCCGAAGGAGTTGGAGAGCTGGGCGTCGCGCAGCCGGTTCGCGATCAGGCGGTAGGAGCGCGAATAGGGCGGCGCATTGAAGTCGCCCAGCAGCACGGCCGGGTCGGCGCAGTCCGGGTGTCCCATCCAGTCCGGCCCCACCAGGGCGGCCGCCTGGGTGCGCCGTTCCCCCGAGCGGAGCGACAGGTGCGCGTTGACGACCTGGATCGTCCGGCCCTCGACCTCGACCGCGACCCATAAGGCGCTGCGCTTCTCGAAGGAGGGGCGCGTCGACTGGGTCGGCAGGCGCTCGGATCTGATGAGCCGCGAGGCGTGGCGCGTCAGAACGGCGATTCCGTACTGCTCGCCGAGGATGCGGATCGTCGGCTGGAAGTGAAGGTCCATCCCGAGGAAGGAAGCGACGGTCGCCGCCTGATCCGCCTCCCCCGCCCGCACCCGACCGACGCGGACCTCCTGCAGGGCCACGATGTCGGGGTTGCAGGAGGCGATCACCTCGGCGATGCGCTGCGGGGAGATCTGCCGGTCCGTGCCGAGCCAGCGGTGGACGTTGTAGGTGAGGATCCGAAGGGTTCGCCCCGGGAGGTCGCTATGCTGCAAAGGTCGGTACCGGCTCAAATCAGAAGTGATCGGTGAAGGCGCCGCACACGGCGGCGCGGGAATTGCCCCGCCGGTGCAGCCCGTTCGGAAAACGTGTGGGATCAATGACACAGCTTCCGGCAGGGTTCCAAGGGTTTTCCTGGCACGGAGAGGCCGCCGAAACCCGCTTGACCTTCCCATGATTGGAAGGATTAAACCCATCCCCATATAGGGTTTCAGGAGTTCGATCATGACCGCCAATCATGTGCCTGCCGACACGCTCGACATCGCCATCGAGGGGATGAGCTGCGCCTCCTGCGTCGGGCGTGTCGAGAAGGCGATCCGCTCCGTCGAAGGGGTTTTGGCCGCAAACGTGAATCTCGCGACGGAGAAGGCTCACGTGGAGTTCGCGCCCTCCGCGGCGACGCCGGCCGCAGTGGCCGAGGCCATTCGGGCGGCCGGCTACGAGCCTTCCGACAGCGCGATGGAGCTGAAGATCACCGGAATGACCTGCGCCTCCTGCGTCAACCGGGTTGAGAGGGCGCTCAAGCGCGTCCCCGGGGTTCTGGCGGCCAACGTCAATCTCGCCACGGAGCGGGCCTCCATCCGCTATCTGGGAGGCGCCGACATGGCGGGGCGCCTCATCGCTGCCGTCGAGCAGACCGGCTACGAGGCCGAGGCCATCCGGGCAGATCGCGACCTCGCCGACCGGGAGCGGGCTGCCCGCGAGGCGGAGATCGCAGAGCTGCGGCGCTCGCTCGCCATCTCAGCCGTCCTCACCCTGCCCGTCTTCGTGCTCGAGATGGGCTCCCACTTCGTCCCCGCGATCCATGACTGGGTCATGGGCACCCTCGGGCACCGGACGAGCTGGCACCTGCAGTTCGCGCTCACCACCCTCGTCCTGTTCGGCCCGGGCCTGCGCTTCTTCCGCAAGGGCGTGCCCGCCCTCCTGCGCAGGTCGCCCGAGATGAACTCCCTCGTGGTGCTGGGGACCAGCGCGGCCTATGCCTATTCGGTGGCGGCGACCTTCCTGCCCGGCCTCCTCCCGGCAGGCATGGCCAATGTCTATTACGAGGCCGCCGCCGTCATCGTGACCCTGATCCTGCTCGGGCGCTTCCTCGAGGCCAAGGCGAAGGGCCGCACCTCGGAGGCGATCAAGCGCCTCGTGGGGCTGCAGGCCAAGACCGCCCGGGTGGTGCGCGGCGGCCAGGCCATGGAAGTCCCCCTCGATCAGGTGCTCGCCGGCGACGTCGTGCAGGTGCGCCCGGGCGAGAAGATCCCGGTGGACGGCGAGGTCGTGGAGGGCTCCTCCTTCGTGGACGAGTCGATGATCACCGGCGAGCCCGTGCCCGTACAGAAGGCCGAAGGGGCGGAGGTGGTCGGCGGCACCATCAACAGGACCGGCACCTTCGCCTTCCGCGCCACACGCATCGGCGCCGACACGGTGCTCGCCCAGATCATCCGCATGGTCGAGCAGGCCCAAGGGTCGAAGCTGCCGGTCCAGGCTCTCGTCGACCGGGTCACGGCCTGGTTCGTCCCGGCCGTGATGGGAGCGGCCGCCCTCACCTTCCTGGTGTGGCTCGTCTTCGGCCCCGACCCGGCCCTCACCTTCGCCCTCGTGAACGCCGTCGCCGTGCTGATCATCGCCTGCCCCTGCGCCATGGGTCTCGCCACCCCGACCTCGATCATGGTCGGCACGGGCCGCGCGGCGGAGCTCGGCGTGCTCTTCCGCCAGGGCGAGGCGCTGCAGAGCCTGAAGGAGATCGGCGTCGTCGCCCTCGACAAGACGGGCACCCTCACCCAGGGCCGCCCGGAGCTCACCGACTTCGTCACGACCCCGGAATTCGCGGAGGCGGAGACCCTGAGGCTGGTCGCCGCGGTGGAGAGCCGCTCCGAGCACCCCATCGCCCAGGCCATCGTGGCGGCGGCCGCGGGGCGCGGCCTCGCCCTGCCCTCTCCTGACGACTTCGAGGCCGTGCCCGGCTTCGGCATCTCGGCACGGGTCGAGGGACGGAAGGTCGATGTGGGCGCGGACCGCTTCATGGCCAAGCGCGGCCTGTCCGTGGCCGCCTTCGCCGACACGGCCGCCCGCCTCGGAGCCGAGGGCAGGAGCCCGCTCTATGCGGCCGTCGACGGCCGGATCGCCGCCATCGTCGCCGTGGCCGACCCGATCAAGCCCTCGACTCCCGAGGCCGTCGCCTCCCTCCACGCCCTCGGGCTGAAGGTCGCCATGATCACCGGCGACGATCGCAGGACCGCCGAGGCGATCGCGCGGCGGATCGGCATCGACGAGGTGGTGGCGGAAGTCCTGCCCGACGGCAAGGTCGAGGCGGTGAAGCGCCTGCGGCAGGCCCATGGCCGGATCGCCTTCGTGGGCGACGGCATCAACGACGCGCCGGCGCTCGCCGAGGCTGATACCGGCATCGCCATCGGCACCGGCACGGACATCGCCATCGAGAGCGCCGACGTGGTGCTCATGTCGGGTGACGTGCGCGGCGTGGTGAACGCCATCGCGCTCTCCAAGGCAACGATCCGCAACATCCGCCAGAACCTGTTCTGGGCCTTCGCCTACAATGTCCTGCTGATCCCGGTGGCGGCGGGCGTGCTCTACCCGGTCGACGGCACCCTGCTCTCGCCGATCTTCGCAGCCGGGGCGATGGCGCTCTCCAGCGTCTTCGTGCTCGGCAATGCCCTGCGGCTGCGCCGCTTCAAGGCTCCCATCGCATCCATGCGGGCGGCCTCCCCTGCCGCCCGAACTGTTGAAGGTGTCGCATGAATATCGGACAGGCCGCCAAGGCCTCAGGCGTCTCCGCCAAAATGATCCGCTACTACGAATCCATCGGGCTCATCCCGAAGACATTGCGCACGGAATCCGGCTACCGGGTCTATTCGGATCATGACGTGCACACCCTGCGCTTCATCCGCCGGGCGCGCGACCTCGGCTTCTCCGTCGAGCAGATCGCCGACCTCGTGTCGCTCTGGCAGGACCGGGAGCGCGCGAGCAAGGACGTGAAGGCGATCGCGCTCGAACATGTGGGCGTGCTCGAGCGCAAGATCCGGGAGCTGCAGGAGATGGCCTCGACCCTGAAGCACCTGGCCGTGAACTGCCATGGCGACGCGCGTCCGCATTGTCCGATCCTGGAGGAGCTGGCGAGCGACGGCGCCGAGCCCGCTGCCGCGAAGCCCGACGCGAAGTTCGGCGTGCTGGGCAAGACCGCAGCGCGGTAGGCGATCCGAGTGACGGCCTTTATCAGGCCGCCATCTCCACCTCGCGGCTGCGGCCGAGGTCGTGCATGATCTGCACGTAGCGCGGCATGCGCCGGATCTGGCGGCCATAGTGCCGGCGCAGCGCATCGACGAGGCGCCCGTTGCGGGACAGAAGGTCGTCGGCGAAGGCAACCATCCGGGAGTTCGGCCAGGCCTGCGGCCGGATCTCGACCAGGCGCTCGAAGAGCCGATCCTCGTTCTCGTCGGGATGGACCTGCGCCAGGAGCGTCAGCATCGCGGCCGTCGAGCGCGAGACGCCCATATGACAGTGGACGAGAAGGTGCCCCTCGGCCCGACCGTGCCGCCCCTCCGCCACGGCATCGCCGAAGCGCAGCACCGCCTCGACGTGCTCGGGCTGCGGCAGGATCATGCCCTGGACGGGGGCGATGATGTCGTGGAAGCGCAGCACGGTCCGGTGATGGGGATCGTAGGCCTCGAACGCTTCCGGGTCCGGATGATCCGGATCGAGGATGGAGAGCACATGCGTGACGGACCGCTCCCGCTGGTCCGGAAGTTCCGAGATGCCGCAGATCGTCAGCATCTGTATCGAGAGGGGCTGCATCGGTTCGCTCGCAGGCTGGATAAGGCAGGACCATGACAGGTTCTTGTCTACGGGTTAACCCGCGGCGGCTCGATTGGATCGATGCGATCAAAACACTGTGTCTTGCAAACCACAGCGGGTGTTTGCCACATTCCGGCCATGCGAGATCCACCTTCTCGTCACGGCCGAGACTATGTCTTTGCCTGAGCACCGCCGTCGCCTCCGGGGCCGACGGTCACAGCCAAGAACCAGAAAATGCAGGTTTCCCAACTGATGTTTGCTGCGCCGCTTCCGATTCCGTCCCTGCTGCGAAAGGCACTCCGCTTCCTCACCCTTCTGCTTCCGGTGGCGCTTGCGGCCTGCGTCTCGACGCAGCCGCCCGTTCAACAGGCGGTTCGCCGCATCGACCCCGTCTATGCCGCCATGTACGGGCCGCGCCCGGACGAGCCGCACCCGCTGCCGGCTACGGACATTTCCGAGGTCGACCCGCGCTTCCTGCGCCGGGAGGTGGCCTATTACGGCCGCGAGGAACCCGGCACCATCGTCGTCGATACCGATGCCCGGTATCTCTACCTCGTCCGCGAGGGCGGCCGGGCGATCCGCTACGGCATCGGCGTCGGCAAGGAGGGCTTGGCCTGGAGCGGGCGCGCGCGGGTCGGCCGCAAGGCCGAGTGGCCGCGCTGGACCCCGACGCCCGCGATGATCCGGCGCGAGCCCGAGCGCAACGCCCCCTGGGCCGGCGGCATGCCGGGCGGCTTGAACAATCCCCTCGGGGCGCGCGCGCTCTACCTCTACGACAACGGCCGGGACACCATGTACCGCATCCACGGCACCACGGAGCCCTGGACCATCGGGGAATCCGTGTCGAGCGGCTGCATCCGCATGTTCAACCAGGACATCATCGACCTCTACAACCGCGTGCCGGTCGGCTCCCCCGTGGTCGTGCTGCGGGGGCAGCGCATGTTCGATGCCGATAACGAGATGCGCGTGTCGTCGGCCTACTGACCGCCACCGCACCCGCTGGAACAGGCAAAGGGCTATCCTGCCGGGTAGCCCTTTTTCTTAGGTGACCCATGGGCCCGGGTGTAAGATCATGCCGTCTCTGCTGGAGGCATGGTCATGACAGTCGAACGCGCGATCCTCCTGACCGTCGGCGGGCTCATCATCGTCAGCGTGCTGCTCGCCGTCACCGTCAACATCAACTGGCTCTGGCTCACGGGCATTCTCGGCGCCCATCTGGTGCAGGCGTCCTTCACCGGCCTGTGCCCGGTGGTGATGATGTTCAAGCGCATGGGGCTTCCGAGCAAGCCCGGCTTTACCTGATCCCCGCCTTCGGCTGGCCTCTGGAGGCTTCGGCCGCGCGTCCTATGAATCTCTGCTGAGGGCGGAGACATGGGAGCTTTCATGGACGAGTGGTTTTCCCCGGCGCTGAGGCTGATGACGCGCGCCATCGAGATCGGCGGCATCGCCATCATCGTTCTCGGGCTTCTGGGCGCGAGCATCGCCGTGCTCTGGCAGGTCCTGAGGGGCCGATCCGGCGCGGAGGCCTTCGCGCTCTACCGCTCGAACCTGGGACGCGCCATCCTGTTGGGTCTCGAGTTCCTCGTGGCAGCGGACATCATCAGCACGGTGGCCATCGAACCGACGCTCCAGAGCCTTCTCATCCTCGGGGGCATCGTGCTGATCCGCACCTTCCTGAGCTTCTCTCTCGAGGTGGAGATCGAGGGGCGCTGGCCCTGGGACCGGCACAGGAGCGAAGGCGAGCGCTCCTCCCGCGGCACGGCCTGAGCCCGGTCCGGGTTCGACAGAAGAAATCTTCCGTTAGGGCAATCTCAAGACTTTGCGCCCACTCTTGAGCGGATTGCGCGCGGGAAGGGCATGGACGCTCCAGTGAAGACGACAGAAGCAGGGTGCCGAGGGTGCCGGAACGGCGTGGCGCTGCCCTTCTCCTTCACCATGGCCTTCCATCCGATCATCGACCTCCGGCGGCAGGCGATCTGGGGCTACGAGGCGCTCGTGCGCGGCACCGAGGGGCAGTCGGCAGGGTCGATCCTGAGCCAGGTCGACGAGCAGCGGCAGTACAAGTTCGACCAGGCCTGCCGGGTGAAGGCCATCGAGCTGGCAGGGCAGCTCTTCCCGAAGACGGAGGACACGCGGCTGTCCATCAACTTCATGCCGAACGCGGTCTACGAGCCGGCAGCCTGCATCAGGACCTCCCTCGAAACCGCCCGCCGCGTCGGCTTCGATACGCGGCGCATCATGTTCGAGTTCACCGAGAACGAGCGCATGGCGGACACCAAGCACGTGGCCCGCATCATCGCGGAGTACCGGCGCCTGGGATTCATCACCGCCATCGACGATTTCGGCGCGGGCCATGCGGGCCTCAATCTCCTCGCCAATTTCCAGACGGACCTGATCAAGATCGACATGGAGCTGATCCGCGGCATCGCCGGCTCGGCGGCGCGCCAAGCCATTCTCGCCGGCATCCTGGTCATGGCCCGCGCCCTCGACATCACGATCATCGCCGAGGGCGTGGAAACACGCGACGAGCTGACGATCCTGGCGGAGGCGGGTATCGACCTTTTCCAGGGCTTCCTCTTCGCCAAGCCAGCTCTGGAGAGCCTGCCGGCTGTATCGTTCGCAGGCTGACAGGCGAATCCCAACCGGAGCGATTGACGTCGAAATCGGCCGGGATTACGAACGTGGTCCCGGCCCGCCAGCCGTCGCCACTCTTCCAGTGTCCGCCGGCTCCATCCCTGCTCCTCCATGACGTTTCAGCCGTATGGCTGACGGCCCCTCCCGCGCGACCGTTGCGCGGGGGCATGCGAGCAGGCGTTTTTGCGACCCGGCAGCTGCCTTGCGGCACGAAACCCAGCCGCAGCTGCCTCCGACGGGGCAACCCATCATGAAGAACGTTCAATCGGGTCTTTTCCTGAACAGGATCCCCTATGTGAGGACGGGAGGAGATTCCCGCCCCATCGTCGTGCTCAACGGCGGGCAGGCTTTCGTCAGGCGCCCGACGCCGGCGCGCGCAATCCGGGACGCCAGGCGCATCGCGCGCCTCCTGCCCTCCGACCATGCCATCTACATCCTGGGCTACGAGCAGTCGCCTCCGGCCGACTACTCGCTCGACACGATCGTGCGGGACGTCGCGCAGATTCTGCAGGACGAGACCGGCCCAGCCATCATCATGGGCATCTCCTTCGGCGGCTTCGTCGCGGCCCGCCTGGCGGCGGAGCATCCCGGCCTCGTGGATCGGCTGATCCTCCTGGTCAGCGCGCACCGCTTCTCGCCCGAAGGCCGCCGCAGCATCGACCGGCAAATCGAATGCGCGTGGCAGGGCAACTTCCAGGGCTTTCTGGAGGAGTTCGGCCTCGTCTTCCGCCGCCCGTGGCTGAACTGGCTGATGCGCCTGCGGTTCAGGCAGGAGCGCCCGCGCCTGCACGAGATGATGAACGATCCCGCCATCATCGTTCGCGGCCTCAGCGCGGTCGCCGGCGAGGATTTCGGCAGCGATCCCTCGTGGCTTTCCCGCGTCCGGGCTCCCACCCTCATCGTGGGCGGCACGAGGGACCGCTTCTTCGACGTCGAGGCCCTTCAGGAGACGGCGCGCGCCATTCCCTCGGCCCGGCTCGCGCTGTTCAGGCACGAGACCCACATGCTGCCGGTCGAGCGGCCCCGCGGCGTGGCGAAGCTGGTGAAGGACTTTCTGAAATCATCCTCCTCGCAGAGGAACGGCAGCCTGCGCGAGGCCACCGTTCCTCCATGACGTTCAGCCGCTCACATGGACCAGGACGTGTCGTTTTCTGCCGGCGGTGAGCTTCAACGCTCCATCGGCGAGATCCTCTGCGGAAATGCGGAAATCCGCGTCCTGCACGAGGGTTCCGTTGAGCCTGGCGCCCTGGTTGAGCACCAGGCGCCGGGCGTCGCTCCTCGAGGTCGAGAGGCCCGCATGGACCAGGAGTTGCGCAACGGTGACTCCTGCGTCGAGTTCGGCCCGCGGGAGTTCGACGGTCGGCAGACCTGAGGCGCTCTCGCCCTCCTCAAAGACGCGGCGTGCGGTGTCCGCAGCCTCTCGCGCGGCTTCCTCGCCATGGGCGAGCCGCGTCGCCTCGGTAGCCAGGATCTGCTTCGCCTCGTTGATCTCGGCTCCTTTCAGCTGCCCGAGCCGCTGCACCTCGTTCAGGGGCAATTCGGTGAAGAGACGCAGGAAGCGGGCGACATCGTCGTCCTCTGTGTTGCGCCAGAACTGCCAGAACTCGTAAGGGGTCAGGCGTTCGGCATTGAGCCACACGGCCCCGCCCGCCGTCTTGCCCATCTTGGCTCCGGCGGAGGTGGTGATGAGCGGCGTCGTCAGGCCGAAGAGCCGTCGCCCGTCGATGCGGCGGGCGAGTTCGATGCCGTTGACGATATTGCCCCACTGGTCCGACCCGCCCATCTGCAGCACGCAGGCATGATGCCGCGACAGCTCCAGGAAGTCGAAGGCCTGCAGCACCATGTAGTTGAACTCGAGCAGGGTCAGCGGCTGCTCCCGCTCGAGCCGCTGGCGCACGCTGTCGAAGCTGAGCATCCGGTTGATGGTGAAATGCGTGCCGAAATCCCGGAGGAAAGGCAGGTACCGCAGCGGGTCGAGCCAGTCCGCATTGTCGACCATCACCGCATCGGTCGGCCCGTCGCCGAAGGCGAGGTAGCGGGAGAAGACCTGCTTCAGCCCCGCAGCATTCCTTGCGATCTGCTCAGCCTCAAGCAGCGGCCGGCTCGCATCGCGAAAGCTCGGATCGCCGATCTGCGAGGTGCCGCCGCCGATGAGCACCACAGGCTTGTGGCCGCACTTCTGCAGCCAGCGCAGGGCCATGATCTGCACGAGGCTGCCCACATGAAGGCTGTCGGCCGTGGCGTCGAAGCCGATATAGGCCGCGACCGGTCCGGCCGAGAGCCGCTCGTCGAGCGCTGCCAGATCGGTGCATTGGTGGATGAAGCCGCGCTCCGTGAGCGTCTTCAGGAATTCGGATTGAGGTGTGCTCATGTCTGTCTCCTGGGATTTTAGCGGGAGCCGCTGCCCGGAGACCTGATCACCATATGAAGATGCCGCCGGGAGCGGCGGCATCGCACGTCTGGTCGCAACCGAACGGAGCCGCCCTATGGGGACGGCGTAAAATAGTTCACGAAGCTGGTGCGACCGGTGATCATGGGCGAGAAACTACGCGTGCGAAGCGCGATCGTCAACAGCTCTCAGAAATACGCCTTGAGATTTTCTCGTACCCGCTCCAGCACCGGCACGTTCGGATCCGGCAGGGCAAAAGTCTGCCCGGTGATCCGCTCGAAGGCATGGATGTAGACCCTCGAGGTTTCGAGCACCACGTCCTGCGGGATCTCGGGGATCTCGTCCTTGTAGGGATCGCAGCGCGCCACGACCCAGGTGCGGACGAAATCCTTGTCGAAGCTCTCGGGGCGCTCGCCCGCCTCGAAGCGCTCCCGGTAGCTTTCCAGGAACCAGTAGCGGCTCGAGTCCGGGGTGTGGATCTCGTCGGCGATCATGATGGTGCCGCTCTCGTCGATGCCGAACTCGTACTTCGTGTCGACGAGGATGAGGCCGCGTTCGCGGGCCATTGCCCTGCCCTTCGCGAAAAGCGCAAGCGCGTAATCCGAGACCGTCTGCCACTGCTCGCGGGTCAAGAGACCCTGATCGACGATCCCGGCAGGCGTCAGCGGCTCGTCATGGCCGCCGTCGAAAGCCTTGCTCGTGGGCGTGACGATGGTCTGCGGCAGCTTCTCGTTGTCGCGCATCCCGTCCGGCAGCCGGATGCCGTACATCTCGCGCTCACCCTTCTTGTAGAGGGAGAGGATCGAGGTGCCCGTCGTGCCGGCGAGATAGTCGCGCACCACGATTTCCACGGGCAGGATGGTGAGCCTGCGGCCCACCAGCACGTTCGGGTCGGGATACTCGATCACGTGGTTGGGGCAGATATCCGCCGTCTGCTCGAACCAGAACCGTGCCGTCTGCGTCAGCACCTGGCCCTTCAGGGGGATGGCGGCGAGGTTGCGGTCGAAGGCGCTGAGCCGGTCGGAGGCGATGATGATGCGTCGCCCGTCCGGCAGGTCGTAATTGTCGCGCACCTTGCCGCGGTAGTGGTTCGGCAGCTCCGGGATGGTGGCGTCCTCCAGGACGTAACCGGCATAGGCTTCGAGGGCTGCTTGATCCACCATGTTCATCTGCCAAGGGTTTCGAGGGGCCGTGACTGCCGGAGTTCTAGCCAGAATTCCCGCCCATGCCAGATCCTGCGCGCCAGAAACTTCCCCCTGTCCACGGGAAGAGCCTATTGCCCCGCCCGGACATCCCTGCGGTAGGTTGCGTTGAGCCCTGAGAGGGTCACGGTGGTCTCGTAGCCCTGGGCGTCGATGATGGTCCATTGCTTGAGCGCATTGGCCCGGGTGTCGAAGCGCAGGGTGATCTTAGACGTGCCGCCGAGGGTGGCGCTGTCGTCGAAGCGGACCGTGACCACTCCGTCGCGCCCCACCTGCACGTCGCGAACCTTGGTATCCCGGGACAGATCGATATTGTCCTGGACGAGGAACTTCAGGGGCGTCTGGCCGACGGGATAGACGTCGTTGGTGCCGAGCTTCTTGTCGCGGATCGCCACATTCCGGCCGTCGGACACCACCTCGAGGGTGCTCGGCGGCGCATAGGCGAAGTGGAACTGGCCCGGGCGGCGCAGGGAGAGCGTCCCCTCCGCCTGCTGGCCGTTGGGGTTCTTCTGCACGAAAGTGGCCGACAGCTGATCGATGCTGTTGAAATATGCGTTGACCCGGTCGAGCGCCTCCTCCGGCGATTTCGGCCCGGGCGGGGAGGTCGGAGTGGGAGCGGTCGGAGGCGCCGCTACGGCGGTAGCGGCGGTAGCGGCGGGAGCGGCCTGAGCCGGCGTGGATCGGGCAGGCTTCGGCGGCTCGGCGACCTTCGCCGGGGCCGGAGCAGGTGCTGCGGGCCTGGGCTCCTCGACCGTCTGCGCGGGCGGTGCGGGGGCCGGCTTCGGTGGCTCGGGCGCAGCCGGCTTGACGTCCGCTGAGGGCGCGGCGGCAGGCTGCGGCTTCGCCGCCGTGCGCGGCTCAGGACCCGGCTCGGCCTGGGGCTTTGGCTGGGGCTTCGCCGTCCGCTGCGCTGCCGGCGCCTGCGGCTTCGGGGCCGCGGCCCTCGGCTGCGGCCGGGGCTGAGCCTGCGGCCGCGCGGCCGCCGGGGGAGCGGGCTCGGCCTGCGGCGGCGCCTGGGGCGCGCTCGCAGGAGGAGACGGCTTCTTGAAGATGCCGTCGAGGAAACGGGTCAGCGGATCGGAGGGCTGCTGGGCCGCAGCGGGAGCCGCGCATGCCAGGGCGACGGCAAGGCCAAGAATGCAACGCAAGGACGAATGGAGCATGACGCCACTGCTAACCTGAAAAGTCACCGGAGCCCATGCGCAAAAGCATGGCTCGTCAAGAGTTTATCGCCTCGATTAGAGGCTGAATGAAGGCAGGAGCCTTGGCCGTGGCGGGTGGTGCGTCCGAAACGGCTCGCGACTTCCTCTCACGCCGCATCGGCGAGCTCCTCGTCATCCATGCCCTGGCGGACGGGAGCGGGCTTGGGCCTCGGGCTGCGCGGGCGGGACGGCTGCCGCTTCTTGCCTCTGACAGGCTTCCCGTGGCCCTGCAGCCCCCGCCACCAGGCCTGCCAGCTCCACCCGCCGGGCCCGACGAGGCCATAGAAGAGGAGCCCGGCGAGAACGCCGAGATGGGACAGGAACACGGCCTGCTCCGCCTGCCGCGTGAGGCCGCCATAGTCCCAGAAGCGATGGAGGGTTCCGGTCGTCACCACGAGAGCAGCGATCAGCGCGCCGGCGCTCAGGCGCGGGGCCAGGCCGAAGACGAGGGCCAACGGCCCGAACACCTCGGCCAGGACGACGAGGGTCGCCACGACATCCGCGTAGGGCATGCCCTTCATGGTCAGAGCGACGGCGAACCCCGAGATGTTCGCAGCCCGCCCGATGGCCGCCGGCAGGAAGCAGCCTGCCAGCAGCAGCCGGCCCAGCAGCAGAACTCCGTTGATGCCCGCTCCCCTGCCCTCGCCCATGCCTGCCTCCGCGTCACCGATGCGGCCGCCGGGAATCGGCAGCCGGTCCTGATGAGCATTTGAGGCAGAGGTTCTTAACCCGGTCTTAGCGGGATGGAGGATCCGGTGGATCTCACAGCTTGAGGTTCCGCTCCCGGAGCATGCTCTCCCAGCGCAGGGAATGCTCCACGATGGTGGCAAGATCGTCCAGCCGGGGCTCCCAGCCGAGCCTCGAGCGGATGCGGCCCGAATCCGCGACGATGGTCACGGGATCGCCCGGTCGGCGCGACCCGAAGCGTGCCTCTACGGGCTTTCCGGAGACCTTGCGCACCGTCTCGATCACCTCGGAGACGGAATAGCCGTGCCCGTAGCCGCAATTCACCACCATGCTCTCGCCGCCCCGATCGAGGTGCTCGAGGGCGAGCACATGGGCCGCGATCAGATCGGTGACGTGGATGTAGTCGCGGATGCAGGTCCCGTCCGGCGTCGGATAATCGGTGCCGAAGATCTCCATGTGGGGGCGCAGGCCGAGCGCCGTCTGGATCGCCACCTTGATGAGATGGGTGGCGTTTTCCGTGCACTGGCCGTGTCGCAGGGCCGGGTCGGCTCCCGCCACGTTGAAGTAGCGCAGCGTCACGTAGCGCATGCCGTGGGCGGCGGCCACGTCGCGCAGCATCACCTCGGTGAGCTGCTTGGAGCTGCCGTAGGGAGAAAGAGGCGCAAGAGGCGCATCCTCGCCGAGCGGCTTGTCGGAGGCGTTGCCGTAGACCGCCGCGGTCGACGAGAACACGAACTTCTCGACCCCGGCCGCCACCGCCGCCGCCATGAGGGTGCGGCTCTTGACCGTGTTGTTGAGGTAGTAGCCGAGCGGGTCTGCAACCGATTCCGGCACGACAAGCTTGGCCGCAAAGTGGGCGATGGCATCGATCTGATGGGATTGGAGGGTTCGAAGGACCAGTTCATGATCGCCCACATCGCCGACGACGAGGGGAACCCCCTCCGGAACCGACCAGCGGAAGCCGGTCGACAGGTTGTCGAACACGACCGGGTTGTGCCCTGCATCGCGCAGAGCCAGAACCATATGGCCGCCGATATACCCTGCCCCACCGGTGACGAGGACGTTCATGGGATCTCCTCAAAGCATTCTTCAACCTGTTGTCAGTGTGGCTGTATCGGCTCCGGCTTTCCAGATCAAACCGAGCCGGTTAGGCGTTAGGGTAGCCTGTTGAAACTGGAACCGTGCAGAATGGATGATCGCAAGGAATACTGGTGGGTTCGCTATGAGGCTGCGATCCAGCCGGCGGAGGTCGGGTTCGTGGGTGGCATTCCGGTGAGCTTCCGCTTCATCGGAACGGCAGGCAGCATTCCTGCCGCATCGGCGGAGCTGATCGAGCGCCTGCCTGCGCCTCCCGTGCCGCTCTTTCCGCCCCAGGAGGCACCGCCCCAGCCCCGTAAGCCGGAGAAATCCGGTTCCTGGCTGTGGTTCATCGGCATCATCGTCCTGATCCTGATCGCCCAGTTCTCGGGCCGGCTCTTCGACATGCTCAAATGAGGCAATTCCGCCCAAGCTCCTGCTCTCAGTGCGCACCGGCCTAATCCCAGTGGATATGAGAATGCTTCTTGCTACACCTAAGTAGTTACCTCGCCCCACAGAAATAGTTAGCTCCAAATCGACCGGTCCTGAAAGGATATACCTACTACTCTTGATGAAGAATCCGCCATTTAATCGGGCGAAAGTTCTTCATCGAGAGGAAATCCCAAAATGGCGATGACGATCAACGCGGCTGATTATGGCGCGACTGCAAACGACAACACCGACGATACTGCAGCCATCAATGCCGCTCTTAAGGCTGCCCATGAGGCGTACCTTGCCAATCCCGGCGGAGGTAAAGTCACCGTCGTCCTCACGGGCGGAACCTTCATCGTCTCGGGCACGGGCGACAAGAGCGACGGCGCCATTCAACTGCTCAGCGGCACCTCTCTGCAGGGTGCCGGCATGGGGAACACCGTCCTCAAGGTCGCTACCAACTGGGTCGGAGACATCACGGGCGTGGTGCGCACGCCGTTCGACGAAGTCACCAACAATGTCGGCCTGTTCGATCTGAGCATCGACGGCAACCGTAACGGCACGGCCGGCAAGATCGACGGCTTCTATACGGGCGTACGTCCCGGCAGCACGCAGCAGGACGCCGACATTCATGTGTCCCGCGTGGAGATCATGAACTGCTCGGGCTACGGCTTCGACCCGCACGAGCAGACCGTCAACCTCACGATCGAGAACAGCGTCGCGCATCACAACGGCCTCGACGGATTCGTGGCCGACTACATCGTCGACGGCGTTTACCGGAACAACATCGCCTACAGCAACGACCGGCACGGTTTCAACGTGACCACGTCTACGACCAATCTGTTGATGGAAGGCAACAAGGCCTATGCGAACGGATCGGCAGGCATCGTCGTCCAGCGCGGTTCCGAGAACATCGAATGGCCGGATGGGGTGCGCATCATCGGCGGCGAGTACTACAACAATGCCCGCGAAGGCATCCTCGTCAACATGGCGGAGAATGTCACCATCGACGGCGCCAAGATCTATGGCAACCAGCGCCAGGGCGTGAAGATCGAGGGTGGCAAGAACACCACCGTTCAGAACAGCAACATCTACAACAATTCGCAGGAGGGCGACAGCGCCTACGACGAGATCAACATCCGCTTCGACGCGGATGCGGTCACCGGCATCACCTACTACTCGACCGGCACGAAGATCATCGGCAATACGATTTCGTCCACCGGCGCAGTCAATGCCCGCTGGGGCGTTCGCGAGGAACCCACCAACGACGACGGCGGACCGACCGGCACTGTCGTCTCCAACAACACCATCACCGGAATGGACAGCGGCGGCGTTTCGGTTCCGGGACAGGCCAATCCCGTTTCGGGCACGAACGGCGACGACACCCTGGTCGGCACCCCCAACGGCGATGAGATGACTGGCCTGCTCGGCAACGACAGCTACGTCGTCAACCATTCGGGCGACTCGGCGATCGAAAAGGCTGGTGAAGGCAACGATACGGTTTACGCCTACATCAACTACACCCTGGAAGCTCACGTTGAGAACCTTGTGCTCCAAACAGGTGCAGCGACAGGCACAGGAAACGAGCTCAACAACATCATCATCGGCAACGCGGGTGCCAACACCCTCAAGGGCGGCGTGGGCGCCGACATTCTCGACGGCGGCGCAGGCGCTGACAGCCTGGAAGGCGGCGACGGCAACGACAGCTATTACGTCGATTCCGCAGCAGACGTCATTCTCGAGAAGGAAAATCTGGGGGCCGGCGGCATCGACACCGTCTACAGCTCCGTGAGCTACTCGGTTTCCGCTTTCAAGGAAGTCGAGAACGTGACGTTGCTCGGCTCCCTCAATATCAACGCCACGGGCAACTCGGGGGCCAACCGCCTGATCGGCAACGCAGGCAACAACGTCCTCGACGGCCAGGGCGGCGCCGACCTGATGGCGGGCGGCCTAGGCCATGACGCCTATGTAGTCGATCACAGCGGCGACGTGGTGACCGAAGAAGCAAATGCAGGATCCGATACGGTCTACAGTGCACTGGGCACCTCGACGCTTCGCGACAATCTCGAGAACCTGGTTCTGATCGGCGCCGCCGTTACCGGCAACGGCAACGGGCTGAACAATGTCATCATCGGCAACGCTCTGGCGAACAAGCTCACCGGAGTGGGCGGGGACGACGCTTTCGACGGCGGCGGCGGCGACGACACCCTGAGCGGTGGCCTCGGCACGGACACGGCCGTCTATGCCGGCAACCGTGCCGACTACGTCATCAGCGGCACGCTGACCAATCGCACGATCAGCGGCGGTGCCTCCGGCACGGACACGCTCGATGACATCGAGATCGTGCAATTCGCCGATGGTCGCCTCGTTGGCGATGTCTGGGAACCGAAGCCCGTTCCGGCTCCGGAGCAGCCCACAGAGAGGAGGACAGGCTCGTCCCGTTCCGAGACCTTCACCGGCAGCGATGCCAAAAACTTCACCAAGGGTATGGGCGGCAACGACTTCATTCGAGGTCTGGGCGGCGACGACAGCCTCTATGGCGGCACCGGCAACGACAGGGTTTATGGCGACAGCGGCAACGATGCGGTCTACGGCGAATCCGGCAACGATCAGCTTTACGGAGGCCTAGGCAATGATCGGGTCAGCGGCAGCTTGGGCAATGACCGGGTGTACGGCCAAGGGAATGACGACCGGGTGTATGGCGGATCCGGTAACGACACCGCGGATGGCGGCTCGGGCAATGACTGGGTTGTAGGCGACAGCGGCAACGACTGGGTCTTCGGCAACTCGGGCAACGACACGGTCTTCGGCGGCTCGGGCAACGATCGCCTCTATGGCGGCTCAGGCGGCGATGCCTTCGTGTTCAACGCGCGGCTGGGCAGCGCCAGCACCGACCGGGCGGTGAGCTTCGACCGGATCGTCGACTTCAGCGTCGCAGCCGACAGCCTGTGGCTCGACAACGCCATCTTCCGGAAGCTCGGCGCCGGCAGCCTCGCCGCTCCGGCCGAGCTCAACAGCGAGTTCTTCGTGATCGGCAGCCGGGCGCGCGAGCGCGACGACTACCTGATCTACAACAAGACCACCGGCGTGCTGTCCTACGATGCGGACGGCTCCGGCGCCCGCCAGGCGGTGGAGTTCGCCCAGCTCGGCAAGAACCTGAAGCTCACCTTCAAGGACTTCCTCATCGTCTGACATCCCTCACCCCACACAGCACCGTGCCCCGCCCCAAAAGGCGGGGCACTTCTGTTACTGGCGCGCGATGAAGTACAACGGGAGGGAAAGCCAAGCTTCCGAGTGGTTACCCCTCAATAAACCGCGCCATACCTTGAGTAGATAATATCCATTCGTCTCGCTGATCGTAGAATCCCAATCTTGAACGTCCGAGACAACGCTGAATCATCGATGCCGCATTGCTTATCAGATCACCTCCACGCCTGCACCTCGGCTCGTGCAGGATCTCGCATGCTGGGTGAAGAAGCGCCCTCGAGCACATCGCGTCTGACGAATATGGATTCTTTTCCAGCTGATGCGCCACCGCAATATCGCGGCGGCTCGTCATCTCTGCCGATCGCCACTCCCCCTCGTTCGAGCATCCAAGCCCCAGCTGGTGTCCCGAGCCGGGTCTACTCGTAAGGATTTCGAGAATGGCCACTATTTTTGTCAAAGGGCCCACCGGCAAGGCAAAGCAAGATACGGCGGCCATCAACAACGCCATTCAGAAGGCTTATGAAGCCTATCTCGCTGATCCTACGAAGACTCCAGTCAAGGTTCAGCTTGCCAAGGGCACCTATGTTGTCACCGGCGACAAGACCAATCCCTCCAAGGGCGCTATCGAACTCCCCTCAGGCATCGAGCTGACGGGCTCGGGCACGCGGGAGTCTATCGTCAAGCTTGAGAACCACTTCGATGCCAGGATCAACGGCATCGTGCGCACGAAGCTGGAAACGGTCGAGAACGTCACGGTTTCGAACCTCATCATCGACGGCAACCGCGCCAACAACACGGACCACCAAGCCGGCTTCATCTGCGGCGTCAAAGAAGACGGCAGCGGGCGCATCCAGAAGAACATCACCATCGACGGGGTCGAGGTCAGGAACTGCACCGCCTACGGCCTCAACCCCCATGAAGTCACCTACAACATGGTGATCAAGAACAGCACCGCGCACAACAACGGCCTCGACGGATTCGTCGCCGATGCGGTCCGCGGCGGCGTCTACATCAACAACAAGGCCTACAACAACGACCGTCACGGCTTCAACATCCAGAACGAGACCAAGGGCCTTAAGCTGCAGGACAACCTCGCCTACGACAACGGCTACAGATACCTGTATCAGGGGCAGCTGGCGGGCGGAGCCGGCCTTACCATCCAGCGCGGGAACATCCCTCCTGTGGGCTCGACAATCATCCCCTGGGTTTCGGACGTCGAGATCATCGGAGGCCAATACTACAACAACGGCAAGGAAGGCATTCTCGTCAAGCTCTCGGAAAGGATCCTCATCAAAGGCGCCTGGATCTATGGAAACGAGCGCCAGGGCGTGAGGATCGAAGGCTCGAAGGACGTCACCGTCGACTCGAGCCGCGTCTACAACAATTCGCAGGAGGCCAATGGCGTCTACGACGAGATCAACATCCGCCTGCGCTTCGACGACGATTATTCCCAGCTGACCTACTACTCGCTGAACACGCGGATCACCAACAACACGATCTACGCCGACGGTGCGATCCGGTCGCGCTACGGCATCCGGGAAGAGCCGACCAATGACGACGGCGGGCCGACAGGCACCTTCCTGGACGCCAATACGATCTACGGCATGGTGTCCGGCTTCGTGTCCGTTCCCGGTTATCTCAACCCCGTCGTCGGCACGAGCGGCGCCGACAACCTGGTCGGCACGCCCGACGGCGACGAGATGAAGGGCCTCGGCGGCGACGACACCTATACCGTCAATCATACGAGCGACGTGGTGATCGAGGATGCCGGCGCAGGCACCGACCACGTCTTCTCGTCGATCAAGTTTATCCTCGGCCCCAATGTCGAGAACCTGACCCTGACGGGGACCGCCGTCATCAACGGCACCGGCAACGAACTCGCGAACAAGCTCTTCGGCAATGGCGCACGAAACGAGCTGAAGGGCCTCGGCGGCAGCGACACTCTCGATGGCGGCGGTGGCGACGACGAGCTCCAGGGCGGCGACGGCAACGACACCTATTACATCGACTCGACGGGCGATGTGGTCATCGAAAAGGAGAACCTCGGCGCCGGCGGCGTGGACACGGTCAACAGCACCATCAGCTATACCCTCACGCAGGATGTCGAGAACCTCACCCTTCTGGGATCGGCCAACATCAACGCCACCGGCAACGCGTCCGCGAACGTGCTGACCGGCAACTCGGGCGCCAACGTCCTCGACGGCTTGGCGGGCGCAGACCGCATGATCGGCGGGGCCGGCGACGATACGTATTTCGTGAACAATACCGGGGATGTCGTTGTCGAGAATGCCGATGAGGGACTCGACCGTGTTGTCAGCACCATTTCCCACGTCCTGGCGCAGAACGTCGAGAACCTGACTCTCCTCGGGGCAGCCCTCAACGGAACCGGCAACGCCCTGGACAACACCATCCTGGGCAACGACCAGGCCAACAAGCTCACAGGCGCGGATGGCAACGACACCCTCGATGGAGGCTTGGGCAACGACACCCTGGACGGCGGCATCGGCACGGATACGGCGGTGTATGCCGGCAATCGGGCCGATTATGCGATCACCGGCACGCTTTCCGACCGCACCATCACCGGCGGCACCTCCGGCACCGATGCGCTCAGGGGAATCGAGATCCTGCAGTTCGCCGACGGGCGTCTCGTCGGCGACACATGGGAGCCGACCACTCCGCCAGATCCGGGCAATCCAGGTGGCGGCTCGGGCGGCGCACAACCCGGCAATCAGCCTGCCCCCGCCCCTTCCCCGATCGTGTCGAGTCGGACGGGCACGAACCGTTCCGAAATCCTCAATGGCAGCGGTGCCGACAACATCATCAAAGGCATGGGCGGTCACGACGTCATCAGGGGCTTCGGTGGCAACGATAGTCTCTACGGCAATTCGGGGCACGACCGCTTGAACGGCCATTCGGGCAATGACCGGGTATCCGGCGGGGCCGGCAACGACAGCGTGGACGGCGGGGCCGGCAACGACCGTGTCTTAGGCGATAGCGGCAACGACCGGGTTGCGGGCAGCGACGGGGATGATTGGGTCCATGGAGGCACGGGTTCCGATACCGTCGGAGGCGGTGCGGGCAACGACACAGTCTTCGGCGGGTCCGGCAATGACACCCTGTATGGTCGCGGGGGCCTGGATGCCTTCGTGTTCAACGCGCGGCTGGGCAGCGCCAGCACCGACCGGGCGGTGAGCTTCGACCGGATCGTCGACTTCAGCGTCGCAGCCGACAGCCTGTGGCTCGACAACGCCATCTTCCGGAAGCTCGGCGCCGGCAGCCTCGCCGCTCCGGCCGAGCTCAACAGCGAGTTCTTCGTGATCGGCAGCCGGGCGCGCGAGCGCGACGACTACCTGATCTACAACAAGACCACCGGCGTGCTGTCCTACGATGCGGACGGCTCCGGCGCCCGCCAGGCGGTGGAGTTCGCCCAGCTCGGCAAGAACCTGAAGCTCACCTTCAAGGACTTCCTCATCGTCTGACATCCCTCACCCCACACAGCACCGTGCCCCGCCCTAAAAGGCGGGGCTTTTTCTTCGGGACCCTAGGGTGCGGATCGCAGTTGAGTGATCGCTGAGCCAGGTGACAATTCACGTCGGCAGCTATAAGGAGAAGAAAATTCTACATATGCAATAGCCAACGCTCTAGATTAAACATAAGAAAGACGTGAAATGGCGGCTCATGGAGCTCTGGACCTGATCGGAAGGACCCCTCTCGTGGAGGTGACGCATCTCGATGCCGGTCCCTGCAGGCTCTTCCTCAAGCTGGAGAGCGCCAATCCCAGCGGCTCCATCAAGGACCGCCCAGCCCGCGCCATGATCGAGGCGGCGGAAGCCGATGGTCGGCTGAAGCCCGGCGGCACCATCGTCGAGGCGACGGCCGGCAACACCGGCGTCGGGCTGGCGCTGGTCGGCGCGAGCAAGGGCTACCGCACCCTCCTCGTGGTGCCGGACAAGATGTCCCGGGAAAAGGTGCTCCACGCCAAGGCTCTGGGCGCAGAGGTGGTGATCACCCGCTCCGACGTGGGCAAGGGTCACCCGGACTATTATCAGGACCTCGCCCAGGAGATCGCCCGCAGGACGCCGGGCGCCGTCTACATCAACCAGTTCGAGAACCCCGCCAACCCGGCCGCCCATGAAGCGAGCACCGGCCCCGAGATCCTGGGCGGGATGGATGGGGATGTGGACGCGGTCGTGGTCGGCGTCGGATCCGGCGGCACGCTCACCGGCGTCGGGCGCTTCCTCAGGAAGGCCTCGCCGAAAACCGCCATGGTGCTGGCCGATCCGGCGGGCTCGATCCTCGCGCCGCTGGTGGAGACCGGGCAGATGACCGAGGCCGGTTCCTGGGCTGTCGAAGGCATCGGCGAGGACTTCGTGCCGCCGAACTGCGATCTCTCCCTGGTCAAGAAGGCCTATTCCATCACCGACAAGGAGAGCTTCTCGGCAGCCCGCGAGCTCCTGCGCAAGGAAGGAATCCTGGCAGGCTCCTCCTCCGGCACGCTGCTGGCGGCGGCTCTCCGCTACTGCCGCGAGCAGACCGAGCCAAAGCGGGTCGTCACCCTCGTCTGCGATACGGGCGCCAAGTACCTGTCGAAGGTGTTCAACGATGCCTTCATCGCGCAGGAGGGCTGGCTCGACCGCAAGGTCACCGGCACGGCCCGCGACGTGGTGATCAATCCCTTCGGCGAGGGCGCCACCGTCTTCGTCTCGCCGGGCGAGACCCTGCGCTCGGCCTTCGCCCGTATGCGCTCGTCGGACATCTCGCAGCTGCCCGTGATCGAGAACGGCCGCGTGGTCGGGCTGATCGACGAAAGCGACATCCTCGATGCGCTGGTGGCGAACGAGGGCGCGCCCCAGGGCGTGTTCGACAAGCCGGTGCGCGACGTGATGGTGACGCGCCTCAAGACCATCGCCGCCGATGCTCCCGTCCGGGAGCTTCTGCCCCTCTTCGCCGCCGGCCTCGTGCCGGTGATCGTGGATGGCGACGCCTTCGTGGGCCTCGCCACCCGCATCGATCTCATCAACTTCTTCCGGATCCAGCCCCAATGACCGTCCGCAACCAGCTCGATTTCGCCACCCGCTGCATTCATGCGGGCCAGTCGCCGGATCCCACCACCGGCGCGGTGATGATGCCGATCTACGCCACCTCCACCTTCGCGCAGGAGAGCCCCGGCGTGCACAAGGGCTTCGAATATGCCCGCTCGCAGAACCCGACCCGCATGGCCTTCGAGCGCTGCATCGCGGATCTCGAAGGGGGCTCGGCCGCCTTCGCCTTCTCGTCGGGACTTGCAGCGAGCGCCACCGTGCTCGACATGCTGGAGCACGGCTCGCACATCGTCGCCTCGGACGACCTCTATGGCGGCACGCGCCGCCTGTTCGAGCGCGTGCGCCGGAAATCGGCGGGGCTCGACATCACCTATGTGGATCTCGGCGATGCCGATGCCGTGAAGGCGGCCTTGCGCCCCAACACGAAGCTCGTCTGGGTCGAGACGCCGACGAACCCGCTCCTGAAGCTCGCCGATCTCGAGGCCATTGCTGCGGCGACGCGCGGGCATGGCACCTGGCTCGTGGCCGACAACACCTTCGCCAGCCCTTATGTGCAGCGCCCGCTCGAATTCGGCTTCGACATCGTGGTGCATTCCACCACGAAGTACCTGAACGGTCATTCCGACATGGTGGGCGGCGTGGTCGTCGTGGGCCAGAACCAGGAGATTCGCGAGAAGATCGCGTTCCTGCAGAACGCGGTCGGCTCCGTCTCCGGTCCCTTCGACAGCTTCCTGGCCCTGCGCGGTCTCAAGACCCTCTCGCTGCGCATGGAGCGGCACTGCACCTCGGCGCTCAAGATTGCGCAGTTTCTGGAGTCCCATTCAGGCGTGGACGGCGTGATCTATCCGGGTCTCGCCTCGCATCCGCAGCACGAATTGGCCAAGCGCCAGATGCGCGGCTTCGGCGGCATCATCACCGCCCGCATCAAGGGCGGGCTCGACGGCGCGACGCGCTTCCTGGAACGCTGCCAGCTCTTCACGCTGGCGGAGAGCCTGGGCGGCGTCGAGAGCCTCATCGAGCATCCGGCGATCATGACGCACGCTTCGGTGCCTCCGGAGGTGCGGGCCGAACTCGGCATCGACGACGGCCTCGTGCGCCTCTCGGTCGGCATCGAGGATGCGGACGACCTGATCGAGGATCTGCGCTCCGCGCTCGCATAAAGGTTGTCGAAGCCGCGATCCCGACTGCATGGGGCACAGAGCTTCACGGCCTCCTTGGCTTCCATGCGGGAGGGTCGCGGCTCGTTTCTCTTGTCACAGAGCCAGCGCCTTCGGGCCCGCAGCGTGAGCTGCGGGCCGTCAGGGTTGCTCGAGGGTGGCGCTTGGGGCAGCCCGGCTCGATGGGTGATGGTGGTGAGTGTGAGAGCCGGACTGCTCGTCACGCGCGGTTCTTTTCAGGCGGACCTGGAACAAGCCAGGATCGGCCTCCCGCGACCACAGGCGTGCGAGACCTGCGGCGGGACCGCGCCCCGTCCCGCATCTGCGACGCCTCGCGAGCGCGCCCCTCACCGGACGAGGATGAGCCATGATATAGCCCAGCTTGCAGCCGAAGTCAAGAACAAAGTGAGAACATTGCACCTACCCGCACCTCGCCCTCTCCCCGCAGCGGGAGAGGGTGGCCTGCGCCCTCTCCTGCACGCGATCCCGGATCGCCGCTGCGCGTCGTCATGCGACCGGCGAGAAGCGCCCGACGAGCTGGTGCCGGTCGCCGGGATAGGTGATCCGCGCCTCGGTGACGAAGGCGCCTGCCTGCCAGGTGCGCCGCTCCAGCACGAGACAGGCCGCGCCCGACTGGATCTGGAGCCGCTTCGCCATGGTGCCGTCCGCGTTGACGGCGCGCACGATATGCTCCGCATCCGTCCAAGGCACGCGGCGCAGAAGCCACGTGCCCGGCGGATCGTCCTTGAACGGCTCCGTGCCCGCCTCCGGCACGGTGGCGAGGTTGATCAGGCGCTGCTCGAAGGCCTGGGGCACATTGTCCATCACATGCAGGGTCGAGAGGCAGAGCATCTGCGTGCCCGCCGGCAGGCCGGTGCGCTGCGCGGCGGCGACGTCGATGGGCTCGACGGAGCGGCTCAGGATCTTGAAGCGATACTCGACGCCGGCACGCGCGGCCTCCAGGGCAAAATCCTGGATCTGCAGCACCGCCTGCTGGCTGCTCGGCTCCGCCACGACCGTGCCCGCGCGGCGCCGGCGCGTGATGAGGCCGTTGGCGGCGAGCGTCGAGAGCACCTTGTTCACGGTCATGCGCGAGCAGCCGTATTCCGCCATCAGCTCATGCTCGAACGGGATGCGGTGCCCCGGCGCCCATTCGCCGGACATGATCCTGGCCTCGATGTCGTCGCGGATGCGCTGGTGCAGATGTTTCATGCCGGCGGGATCCTCCTTCATGCCAGGATGCGGGCCATGGCGCGCGCGTAGCGGGCGCGGATCGCCGCGCGGTTCACGTGCCGGCCGCTCCTTACCACGGCCTTGCCCGCAGCGAACACCGTATCGATGGCGGCCCTGCCGGCCACGAACGCGTAAGAATCGATCCAGCGGTCGCCCGACACGGTTGCAAGATCGGGATGCTCCGCATCGAGCACGACGAGGTCGGCGCGATGCCCCTCGGCGATGGCGCCGATCCGCCGGCCGAGCGCCTGCGCCCCGCCTGCCAGCGCCTTCTCGTAGAGGCTGCGCCCAGTCGACTGCCCTTCCCGCTCGGCCAGAACGTTGCGGGCCCGGTGCTTGAGCCGCTGGCTGTATTCGAACTGCTTGAGTTCCCCAGGCGCGCTGATCTCGATGTTGGAATCGGATCCGACGCCGAAACGCCCACCGGCTGACAGATAATCGACCCCTTCGAAGATGCCGTCGCCGAGATTGGCCTCGGTGATCGGGCACAGGCCCGCCACTGCCCCGCTTGCAGCGATGCCCTTCACCTCCTGCGTGTCGAGATGGGTGGCGTGAATCAGGCACCAGCGCCGGTCGACGGGCGCATGATCGAGCAGCCATGCGACCGGGCGCTGGCCCGACCAGGCGAGGCAATCCTCCACCTCCTTGACCTGCTCGGCGATATGGATGTGAATCGGCCCCTCGCCTGCCATCGCGACGACTGCGCGAAGGCTCTCGGGCGTGACCGCGCGCAGGCTGTGAGGCGCGATGCCGACAACGGCATCGTCAAGACCGGCAACGGCTTTCCGCGCACCCTCGAGCAGGCGGGCATAACTCTCGACGTCGTTGATAAAGCGCCGCTGCCCTTCCGTCGGCGCGGCCCCGCCGAAGCCGCCCTGCGCGTAGAACACCGGCAGCAGCGTCAGGCCCATGCCCGTCTCGTGCGCGGCTGCTGCGATACGACCCGACAGTTCCGCGATGTCGGCATAGGGGCGGCCCTCCGCCTCGTGATGGAGGTAATGGAACTCGGCGAGCGCGGTGAAGCCGCCCTCCAGCATCTCCATCATGGCGAAGGCCGCGATGGCCTCCACATCGTCCGGCGTGAGGGAGCCCAGGAAACGGTACATCACCTGCCGCCAGGTCCAGAAGCTGTCTCCTTGAGGCCCGCGCGTCTCGGCAAGGCCCGCCATGCCGCGCTGGAAGGTGTGGCTGTGGAGGTTCGGCAATCCGGGCAGCGCGATTCCGGCGACGCGCTCCCGTCCCTCGGCCGGGGCCTCCGGGTGCACGGCGGCGATCGTGCCGCCCTCGATGTCGAGACCGACATTCCGGGCCCAGCCGCGGGCAAGGAGGGCATGATCGAGAATGAGCCTGCGCATCGCTGTCACCTTTGCTGAGAAGCGGCAGCCGCCAAAAAGCCATGCCGCCGCCCGACCATCAGAGCCGATCGAATACGTCTAGACAATATCGATCATTCGCGATTATGTATAGACATTATCGGAACCTCACCGGAGCAGGAACATGCGCTTCGACCGGGTCTGGCTCAACGCTCGCCTCGCCACGCTCAGGGGCAACGGTCTCGGGATCGTGGAGAGCGGAGCCGTCGCTGCGAAAGACGGACGCATCGCCTTTGCCGGACCGGCGCAGGACATGCCCGCAGGCTGGGATGCCGCCGAACGCATCGACTGCGAGGGCCGCTGGATCACCCCCGGGCTCGTCGATTGCCACACCCATCTGGTCTATGGCGGCGACCGGGCGCATGAGTTCGAGCTGCGCCTCAAGGGGGCGAGCTACGAGGAGATCGCCCGGGCCGGCGGCGGCATCGTCTCCACCGTGAAGGCGACCCGTGCGGCGGGCGAAGATGAGCTCGTTGCGAGCGCCCTGCCCCGCCTCGACCATCTCATCAGTGAGGGCTGCACCACCATCGAGATCAAGTCAGGCTATGGCCTCGACCTGGAGACGGAGGCCCGGTGCCTGCGGGCGGCGCGGCGCCTCGCCCATGAGCGCCCCGTCTCCGTCTCCACTACCTTTCTCGGCGCCCATGCCCTGCCGCCGGAGGCGAACGGCGACAAGGACGCCTTCATCGACACGGTCTGCCGCGAGATGCTGCCGGCTCTCGCCCGCGAAGGTCTGGCCGATGCGGTGGATGCCTTCTGCGAGGGCATTGCCTTCTCGCCGGAGCAGACCGCCCGCGTGTTCGATGCCGCGAAGGCGTTGGGTCTGAAGATCAAGCTCCATGCCGACCAGCTTTCCAACCTGCATGGCGCGAAGCTCGCGGCCGAGCATGGCGCCCTCTCCGCCGACCATCTCGAGTACACGGACGAGGAGGGTGCCGCCGCCCTGGCGAAGGCCGGCACGGTGGCGGTGCTGCTGCCGGGCGCCTTCTACATGCTGCGCGAGACGAAGGTTCCGCCGATTGCCGCGTTCCGCGAGGCTGGCACGCGCATGGCGCTCGCGACCGACTGCAACCCCGGCACCTCGCCGCTCACCTCGCTGCTGCTCACCATGAACATGGGTGCGACGCTGTTCCGCCTGACGGTCGAGGAATGCATCGCCGGCGTGACGCGCGAGGCGGCCCGCGCCCTCGGCAAGCTCGACGAGATCGGCACGCTCGAACCCGGCAAGAGCTGCGATCTCGCCATCTGGAACATCGAACGGCCCGCGGAGCTCGTCTACCGCATCGGCTTCAACCCGCTTCACGCCCGTGTCTGGAGGGGACAGTGACACAAATCATCATGCTTCATCCCGGCTCCGTCTCTCTCGCCGATTGGCGTAGCATCTATTTCGGCGCCGACATCGCCCTCGACCAGGATTGCCGCGCCGCCATCGAGGCGGGAGCCAAGACCATCGAGGCCATCGTCGCCAAGGGCGATCCGGTCTACGGCATCAACACGGGCTTCGGAAAGCTCGCCAGCGTGCGCATCGGCACCGCGGATCTCGCGGCGCTCCAGCGCAACATCGTGCTCTCGCATGCGGCCGGCGTCGGCGAACCTCTGCCGCCGTCCGTCGTGCGGCTCGTCATGGCGCTCAAGCTCGCGAGCCTCGCTCAAGGAGCGTCGGGCGTGCGCTGGTCCACCATCGAGCACCTGACCGCCTGCCTGAAGGCCAATCTCATCCCCGTCATTCCGGGCCAGGGCTCGGTCGGCGCCTCAGGGGACCTCGCACCGCTGGCCCACATGACCGCAGCCCTCATGGGCGTCGGCGAATTTTTCGTGGACGGGGTTCGCATGAAGGCGGAGGCGGCCCTTGCCCGCGCCGGTCTTACGCCGCTGACCCTCGGCCCCAAGGAGGGTCTTGCGCTTCTCAACGGCACGCAGGTCTCGACCGCGCTCGCCCTCGCGGGCCTGTTCGAGGCCGAGCGGGTGTTCCGCGCGGCCCTCGTGACGGGAGCGCTGGCGACCGACGCGGCCAAGGGGTCCGACGGGCCGTTCGACGAGCGCATCCAGAAGCTGCGCCGTCATCGCGGGCAGATCGAGGTGGCGGCGGCGCTTCGCGCCCTGATGCAGGGCAGCGCCATCCGCGCCTCTCACCTCACCAACGACGACCGCGTGCAGGACCCTTACTGCCTGCGCTGCCAGCCCCAGGTGATGGGCGCGGTGCTCGACCTTTTGCGCCAGGCGGGCGAGACGCTCGCAACGGAAGCGAACGGCGTCTCCGACAACCCGCTCGTGTTCTCAGAAACCGGCGAGATCATCTCCGGCGGCAACTTCCATGCGGAGCCCGTGGCTTTTGCTGCCGACATGATCGCGATGGCGCTCTGCGAGATCGGCTCGCTCGCCGAGCGGCGCATTGCCATGCTGGTCGACCCGACCCTGTCGGGCCTGCCGGCCTTTCTGACGCCGAAGCCCGGCCTCAATTCCGGTTTCATGATCCCGCAGGTGACGGCTGCGGCCCTCGTGTCCGAGAACAAGCAGCGCGCCTATCCGGCAAGCGTCGACTCGATCCCGACCTCCGCCAATCAGGAAGACCATGTGTCGATGGCGACCCATGGCGCCCGCAGACTCCTGCCGATGGCGGCGAACGCCGCCAATGTCATCGGCATCGAGTACCTCGCCGCCGTGCAGGGCTGCGACTTCCACGCGCCGATGACCTCGAGCGAGCGCCTCGAGCGCGCCCGCGCCCTGCTGCGCGCGAGAGTTCCGCATCTCGACGACGACCGGTACATGGCGCCCGAGATGGAAGTGGCGACCGCCCTCGTGGCCTCCGGAGAGCTTGCGGACGCTGTCGGTGGCGACGTGCTGCCGCTCGTGGCGGATGAGGCAGCCGCATGAGCAGCGAGCATCCCGACTGGCTCACGATCGTCCGCGGCGAGGCGCCCCTCGTGGTGAGCCTGCCGCATACCGGCACCGAGATCCCGGCCGCGTATGAACGCGGCCTCGTCTCGCCCTGGCTCGCGCGCAAGGATGCGGATTGGTGGATCGAGCGGCTCTACGATTTCGCCGCGGGCTTAGGCGCCACGGTGATCCGCACAACGATCTCCCGCACGGTGATCGACGTGAACCGCGACCCGTCCGGCGTCTCGCTCTATCCGGGACAGGCGACGACCGAGCTTTGCCCCACCACCACCTTCGACGGCGAGCCGCTCTATAGGCCGGGCACCGAGCCCATGGCGGAGGAGATCGCCGGTCGCCGCGCCCGCTTCTTCGACCCCTATCACGCGGCGCTTCGCGCCGAGATCGAGCGCCTGCGCTCCAGGCACGCCCATGTGGTGGTCTATGACTGCCACTCGATCCGCTCGGTCATTCCGCGCCTCTTCGACGGCACCCTGCCCCATTTCAACATCGGCACCAATGGCGGCGTCACCTGTTCGCCCGCGCTGAGCGAAGCCATCGAAACGATCTGCGTCGGCAGCGGCTTCAGCCATGTGGTCAACGGTCGCTTCAAGGGCGGCTACATCACCCGCAGCCTGGGCAGGCCCGAGGCAGGCGTGCATGCCGTCCAGATGGAGCTTGCCTGCCGCGGCTACATGCGCGAGCCCCTCGGCTCCGTCTCGGAAGGCCAGTGGCCGACCCCTTACGACGAGGCCTATGCGGCGCCCATGCGCGCGGCGCTCACACTCATCCTTCAGACCTGTCTCACCTTCGCCCAATCCAAAGCCTGAGGATCGTCCCATGACCCGCATCGACAACGCCCGCGTGATCCGCGCTCCCCACGGCACCGAGCTGTCCGCCAAGAGCTGGCTGACGGAAGCACCGCTTCGCATGCTGATGAACAACCTCGATCCGATGGTCGCCGAGAAGCCCGGCGAGCTCGTGGTCTATGGCGGCATCGGCCGCGCCGCGCGCGACTGGGACAGCTTCGACCGCATCGTGGCGGCCTTGAGGAACCTGGAAGCGGACGAGACCCTGCTCGTGCAGTCCGGCAAGCCCGTCGGCGTGTTCCGCACCCACGCGGATGCGCCCCGCGTGCTCATCGCCAATTCCAACCTCGTGCCGCACTGGGCCACCTGGGACAAGTTCCACGAGCTCGACCGCAAGGGGCTCATGATGTACGGCCAGATGACGGCCGGCTCCTGGATCTATATCGGCACCCAGGGCATCGTGCAGGGCACCTACGAAACCTTCGTGGAGGTGGGCCGCCAGCACTATAACGGCGATCTCTCCGGCCGCTGGATCCTCACCGGCGGCCTCGGAGGCATGGGCGGCGCGCAGCCGCTCGCTGCCACCATGGCCGGCGCCTCCTGCCTTGCCGTCGAGTGCCAGCCGAGCCGCATCGAGATGCGCCTGCGCACCGGCTATCTCGACCGGCGCGCCGACACCCTCGACGAGGCGCTCGCCATCATCGAGCAATCCTGCCGCGACAGGAAACCCGTGTCCGTCGGCCTCCTCGGCAACGCCGCCGAGATCTTCCCGGAGATCTACCGCCGCGGCATCCGTCCCGACGCGGTGACGGACCAGACCTCGGCGCATGACCCCATCAACGGCTACCTGCCGAAGGGCTGGACGCTGGCCGAATGGGAGGCGAAGCGCGAGACCGACCCGAAGGCCGTGGAGCATGCCGCCAAGCAATCCATGGCCGAGCACGTGCGCGCCATGCTCGACTTCTACAAGGCCGGCGTGCCGACCCTCGACTACGGCAACAACATCCGCCAGATGGCGAAGGAGGAAGGCGTCGACAACGCCTTCGACTTCCCGGGCTTCGTGCCGGCCTATATCCGCCCGCTCTTCTGCCGCGGCATCGGGCCGTTCCGCTGGTGCGCCCTCTCGGGCGATCCGGAGGACATTTTTAAGACCGACGCCAAGGTGAAGGAGCTGCTGCCGGACAACAAGCACCTGCACAACTGGCTCGACATGGCGCAGAAGCGCATCAAGTTCCAGGGCCTGCCTGCCCGCATCTGCTGGGTGGGTCTCGGCGACCGCCACCGCCTGGGCCTCGCCTTCAACGAGATGGTGGCCAGGGGCGAGCTGAAGGCGCCCATCGTGATCGGCCGCGACCATCTCGATTCCGGTTCGGTCGCAAGCCCGAACCGCGAGACGGAGGCCATGAAGGACGGCTCGGACGCCGTCTCCGACTGGCCGCTCCTGAACGCGCTCCTCAACTGCGCGTCGGGCGCCACCTGGGTGTCGCTGCACCATGGCGGCGGCGTCGGCATGGGCTTCTCGCAGCATTCGGGCATGGTGATCGTCTGCGACGGCACGCCGGAAGCGGCCAAGCGCATCGAGCGCGTGCTCTGGAACGATCCGGCCACCGGCGTGATGCGCCATGCGGATGCGGGCTACGACATCGCCATCGACTGCGCCCGCGAGTTCGGCCTCAACCTGCCGAGCCTGGGCTGATGGCGGCGCGGGTAATCCGCAACCACGATCTCGTGCGCGTTCCCTGGAAGAACGGCGGCGGCACCACCGCGGAGGTCGCCGCCTTTCCGGAGGGCTCGGGCTTCGACACGTTCGGCTGGCGCATCAGCCTGGCGGATGTGGCCTCCGACGGGCCGTTCTCGGTCTTTCCGGGGATCGACCGCACGCTCATCGTGGTCGAAGGCAGCGGCATCGAGCTCAACGTGGAGGGCATCGCCTACCGGCTGGACAGGGACTCTCCCAAGCTCTCCTTCTCCGGCGACGACACGACCGCCGGGCGGCTTCTCGCGGGACCGATCCGCGACCTCAACGTGATGACCCGGCGCGGGCTGTTCCGGCACCGGACGCGGTTCGTGGAATCGGGCGTGGCGCTGCTGGCGGAGGGCACGAGCGTCGCCTTCCTCGTGGCGCTCGACGGCTCCTTCGACGTCACCGTGGCTTCGACGATCCATTCCCTCCAGGTGCTCGACGCGTTGATGCTGGAGGCCCCGCAGGATCTCATCCTGCTCTCCGGATCCGGCCGGGCGATCCTCGTCGAGATCGCGTCGGACACACCGAGATAGGAGTGCAATTTCCGCGGATGATGCCCAAAACAGCAGCATATTTAAATGTCTAGACATTTGACATTGCCGCTTCGTCATGGTGCCATTCGCCCGCTCGGAAAAAGAATGCCCGGTGCAGGGATCTTGAGATCCCCTCGAAGGGCGGAAGACATGACGGGTCAGAGGATCGAAGCAATGGAGGCTGCAATGAAGGCGGTATTGGGTGGTTTGGCCGTGTTGGCGCTGGCGGCAGGATCCGCTTCGGCGCAGGAGACGAAGGTGGCCATCGGCATCTCGGGCTGGACGGGCTTCGCGCCGCTCACGCTCGCGAAGGAGGCCGGCATCTTCAAGAAGAACGGCCTCGACGTGACGATCAAGAAGGTGCCGCAGGCAAGCCGCCACCTCGCCATCCAGTCCGGCGACATCCAGTGCGCCGCCACCACGGTGGAGACCTGGATCGTCTGGAACGCCAACGGCGTGCCCACCAAGCAGATCTTCCAGCTCGACAAGAGCTACGGCGCCGACGGCATGGTCGTGCGCAACGACGTCGCCTCCATCAAGGACATCAAGGGCAAGACGGTGGCGGCCTCCGCGCCGGGGACGTCGCCCTATTTCGTGCTGTCCTGGATGCTGAAGAAGAACGGGTTGTCCGTGAAGGACGTGACCGTCGTGAACATGGAGCCGGGTCCTGCCGCCCAGGCCTTCATCGCGGGCCAGAACGATGCGGCCATGACCTATGAGCCGTACCTGTCTTCCGTGCGCGCGGCGCCCCAGGCCGGCAAGATCATCGCCACCACCCTCGACTATCCGGCCGTGATGGACACCTTCGGTTGCACGCCGAAATTCCTCGCCGACAACCCGAAGGCTGCGAAGGCTCTGGCCGACAGCTATTTCGAGGCCCTCGACATGATCGCCAAGGATCAGGCCAAGGCCTACGAGATCATGGGCGCGGACGTGAAGCAGACCGGCGAGGCCTTCGGCAAGTCGGCCCAGTACCTGCGCTGGCAGGACCGCGAGGCCAACAAGAAGTTCTTTGCCGGCGAGTTCAGGACCTTCTCGGCCGAGGCCGCCGACCTGCTGCTCGAGACCGGCGTCATCAAGCAGAAGCCGGACATGGAAGCGCTGGCGGACACGAGCTTCATCCAGTAACGCATTCTTCCGGCGGCCCGCTTCCGTGCGGGCCGCCCGGTCGTTTCACCATCCTGGCGGTCCGAACCTGTGGTGCGGCCCGCAGAGCAGATCCCATGCCTCGTCCCCTCGAACCCGTCAGCCAGAGCACGCGCATCACGCTCGGCATCTCCTTCTTCGTCCTCTTCGTGGCGGCCTGGGCCTTCGCGACGCTGGGCGGCTTCGTCTCGCGCACCTTCCTGGCCGATCCCATCACCATGGTGCAGGACGGCTGGCTGCTGCTTACGCGCTTCGGATTCTTAAGCGATATCGGCGTCACGGTCTGGCGGGTCGTCGGCGGCTTCATCCTCGCTGCCATCATTGCGGTGCCGCTCGGCATCCTGATGGGCGCCTACAAGACCTTCGAGGCCTTCCTCGAGCCCTTCGTGTCCTTCGCGCGCTACCTGCCCGCCTCCGCCTTCGTGCCGCTGCTCATCCTCTGGGCCGGCATCGGCGAGATGCAGAAGCTCCTCGTGATCTTCATCGGCTCGGTGTTCCAGATCATCCTGATGGTGGCGGTGGCCGTGGGCAACACGCGCCGCGACCTCGTCGAGGCCGCCTACACGCTGGGCTCGAGCGACCGGGGCGTGGTCAGGCGGGTGCTGATCCCCGCCAACGCGCCGGAGATCGCCGAGATCCTGCGCCTCGTGCTCGGCTGGGCCTGGACCTACGTGATCGTGGCGGAGCTGATCGGCTCGTCGTCGGGCATCGGGCACATGATCATCGACAGCCAGGCGCTGCTCGCCACGGGCCAGATGATCTTCGGCATCATCGTCATCGGCATCATCGGCCTGATCTCCGATTTCCTGTTCAAGGCCTTCAACCGCAAGCTCTTCCCGTGGAGGCTCGCATGAGCAGCACGATCCTCCAGATCGACAATGTCTCGCGGGTGTTTCCCGGCGTGCGCGGCGGCGCACCCGTGCGGGCGCTCGAACCCACGAACCTGCAGGTGGCGAAAAACGACTTCATCACCATCCTCGGCCCCTCCGGCTGCGGAAAGTCCACGCTCCTGCGCATCGTGGCGGGCCTCGACCGGCCGAGCGGTGGGCGCGTGCTGCTCAACGGGCGCGAAATCAAGGGCCCGGGCGCCGACCGGGGCATGGTGTTCCAGTCCTACACCCTCTTTCCGTGGCTCACGATCGCCGAGAACATCGCCTACGGCCTGCGCGAAAAGGGGGTGCCGAAAGCCCAGCGCCAGGAGATCGTCGCCTCCTACACGGAGAAGGTGGGCCTGCGCGGCTTCGAGAACCACTACCCCAAGCAGCTCTCCGGCGGCATGCAGCAGCGCACGGCCATCGCCCGGGCGCTCGCCAACGACCCGGAGATTCTTCTGCTCGACGAGCCGTTCGGAGCCCTGGACAACCAGACCCGCGGCCTGATGCAGGAGCTGCTGCTCGGCATCTGGGAGCGCGAGCGCAAGACCGTGCTCTTCGTCACCCACGACATCGAGGAGGCGATCTTCCTCGCCTCGCGCGTCGTTGTGATGTCGGCGCGTCCCGGGCGCATCAAGGCCGACATCCCCGTCGAGCTGCCGCACCCGCGGCACTACACCATGAAGACCACGCCGGAATTCTCAAGCCTGAAGGCGCAGCTGACCGAGGAGATCCGCGTGGAGGCCATGCAGGCGGAGGGCGTGCACTAGCGGCCGGCCGCCCCAGGGCGGCCGGCCTTGCTGCCCATGGACCTCAGATCGTCCTCCGAGGGCGCAAAGGAGCTGTTGAGCGGATGCGGGTTCCAGCCCCGGGACGAGGAGGACGGCACCGCCTTGATCATTCCGGACCAGCGACGCTTGAAGCGCGCTGCCATTTCCGGATCCTCGAACCCGATCAGGCCCCACGTATCGAGCAGATGGTAGAAGTCCCAGGATGCACCCTGCTGGTTGAGCCAGCCGATCACCTCGCGCCTGAGATGTTTCCGGCTCCCGTCCCAGACGTCCCAGTCATTGACCATGAGCACGTGGGGCCAGCGCCTGGCATAGGCTTCGACGCCGTAGCAGGCGGATGAGGCCATCTCCTCGTCGCGCCACTGATCGACGATGATGGCTTTCATTCTCTCCAATTTGGCCATCGTCCTAATCCCATCTGGTATAGTCCGTAAAAACCGGAACCCCACCATTGTTCCCATGGCGGCCCTCTGTTCTACCCCTATAGGGGTAAACAGGAAACTATCTTTTCATCTTGGCCGTGCGATAAGCTGGCGCATGACCGACGAAGCCCCCTACTCCCGCAGCACCACCGCCCTCTCCGAGCTCACCGGCCAGCCCGTGAACACCTGGTCGGAGGAATGGCGGGTCGAGTGCGAGGTGAGAGCCCTCCTGAAGATGTCCAAGGCCGAGCGGGACGCCTTCTTCAATGGCCGGAAGGACGAGAACGGCAAATCCATCGACCGCGGCGTCGTCGCGATCCGCGGCGTGAAGGCGGCCGAGACCCTGAAGGCCCTCATGGAGCAGTTGCAGGAGATCCGCAGCCGCAAGGGCTGATCGGCCTTGCAGACAGAGGGCCCCTAGCTCTTTTGCGGAATTGCGTCCCATCCCGGCGGACGTTAAAAATCCCCTCTAAACGAAGGGGAAAAGAATGGCGACGCTCACCTGGAACGGCTCGTGGGGGTTCAAGCTGTCGGACCTCGACCTGAGCAACCTCTTCTACGCGGACGACTACATCCGAACCTCGACCCGCTTCTCCGCCTATTACTACGACATCGGATACCGGGACGAGTTCAGGGGCTATGGCTTCACCTATGACGTGTACGGGGTTCCGACGGGCGGCGTCGTGACGGGCTACGCGTCCATCGTCTCCGGCAGGAAGGTGGCCTCTCTCGACGGCGGATCCGTCCCGGTGACCAGCCTGGTGAACGCGGCCTCGACCTTCTCCACCTCCGATGATCGCGGCATCTTCCGGTCCGTTCTCTCGGGCAACGACAGGATCACCGGCGGCGGCTACAACGACAGGCTGGAAGGATTCGCCGGCAGAGACGTGCTCTACGGGCGCCAGGGCGCCGACAAGCTCTATGGCGGGCTCGACGCCGACACGTTCACCTTCAAGTCCATCCGGGACAGCACGGTCTCGTCCAGCGGACGGGACACGATCCAGGATTTCTCGTTCTCGCAGGGGGACAGGATCGATCTGCGCGCCATCGATGCCAATGCGACGGCCGCCGGCAACCAGGCTTTCCGCTTCATCGGCAAGGCTGCGTTCCAGGACCGTGCAGGCGAGCTCCGCTCCGAGAAATACGGAAGCGGGTATCTCGTGAGCGGCGATGTCGACGGCGACGGCGGCGCGGACTTTTCGGTCTACCTGAAGGGTGTCGCCAGCGTCTCGAAATCCTATTTCATGCTCTAGGCATTTCGTCGGGTCGAAGGCCGCATGGCCTTCGGCACACCCATTGTTATCATTCGCCGTGGCACACTCGATGTCTTGGCGCGAGCAGCAGAGTTGGGGCGGGAGCATCTCATGAAGGGAATGAAAGCCGGTTCAGGGATCGATTGGCGCCAGCTGCCGCTGATCGTGGTCGCGGGCCTCCTGATCGGCACCCTCTTCGGGCAGGCGCTGAAAGCCTACGCGCCTGCGACGACAATCGTGGCGACGAAATCCAAGCTGCGTCCGTGAGCGGGAGAAACAACCCGGATCGTCGTCTGGAGAGACCGTGTGAACGAGAGAGGCTCCATGCTTGCCTTCGAAAGGACCGCACAGCCTGAGCTGAATTTCTGACGGCGAACCGGATCCACGTCGCCGAAAAATCCTCTAGCTCGCAAGCTGCCTGCGTTTCACGGGCTCCGAAGCCTCGCCCAGGTAAAGGGTCATATGGCGACGATAATTCTCGGCGTCCGAGGTCAGGCGCGATTCGACATGAGCCGAGAGAACTGCGTTGTCACCCTGCGCCTCCGCTTCCACCAGGTAGCGGATGACGTCCGCAAGGGCGCCCGGGCTGCCGGCGGAGAAAGGCAGGTCGACCCGGGGGTCCGCCTTCTCGGCCATCCCACCGATATCGGCATAGATGATCGGCCGACCGGCCATACGGGCCTCCTGAATCACGATGGGCGAGTTCTCCCACCAGATGGACGGAATGATGATCCAGTCGCTGCCCCGCATGAGGTCGAGGACCTCCTGATTGCGATAGGCTCCCATCATGCGGACCACACCGCGCGTTTCCTCGAGAAGACGATCGACCTTGCGGCCGAAATCGGTGTCGCGGAAATGCTTGTTCTCGCCGTGAATGCGGACCTCGATGCGCTTGCGCGTGCGCTTCGGCAACGAGGCGCATGCCTCCAGCAGCACATCGACGCCCTTGTAGGGGTTGATCTGACCGAAATAGGCGAGTGTCAGGCGCCGGTCGCCTTCCACGCGCAGCACTTTGCGATCCGAGAGGGAACGGACCTTCCGGAGGACGTCCTGATCCATGATGTTCTCGATCACCGCGATGCGTTCGGCCGGCAGCCCCCAGGCCACGTAGCGGTCCTTCAAAAAGGCGCTGGGCGAGACGAACATGTCGACGTTGCCGAAGAACTGCTTCAGGATCGATTCCCGCACGAAGAACTTGCCGGCGCTGATCGACGGGAAGCACCCGCTGCACTCCGCCGGCGAGGCGGCATAGCACAGACGGCCGTTCGTCTTGATCATCTGACCGAAATGCGCGCAGATCGCCGCATATTCATGGAAGGTGAAGATGACGCGGACGCCGGCTTCCCGGAACAGCTCGAAGATGTCGAGTCCCCAGTAGATGAAGTGGTGGATGTGCACCACGTCCGGCTGCACATGGCGGATGAGTTCCTGGATGAGCTGCTTCAGCAGATCGTAGTTCTGGCTCTGGAACGTGAGGCCGTCCACAGGCGGAGGGGCTGCGAGGATCTCGTCAGGGCGGCCGCGGAAGCTGCCGAAGAAGGCGCTATGGCCGATCGCATCGTGCTCCGCGCGGGCCACGAATACGGCCTTCTCGACCGTCGGATCGGTCTTGAGCGCCTGAAACAGGGAATAGGCAGCGCGCTCGGCGCCGCCAGCCCCGAGATCCGGATGCCCGTGTGAAAGGACCATGACGCGCATGTGGGAGAACCTATCTGCTGAATGGATAACCGACGCACATCCTGGGCGCCTTTCGGAGACGATGGGCGGTCAGGCCGGCGCCTTGGGCGCGGAGACCTTGAACACGCGCTTCGGACGCGTCAGCTCCGCTTCCCAGCGCCGGTTGAATTCCGCGCAGTTCATGTAGGTGACCATGGCTCTGATATCGTCGTCTCCCATGGACGGGATGGACTGGCGTTCGAGGTGGTACAGGCCGGGATGGACGTGAACCTGGATCTCGGCCCCGAGCTGGCGTGCCCGGAGGCAGAGATCCGCATCCTCGAAGTCGCCGCGCTCGTAGCGCAGGTCGAACCCGTTCAGTGCCAGGAAGAGGTCCTTCGACAGAGCCATGAGCGCCGCCGTGACGGCCTGGGCCGGGCGGATCGCGTCACCGTCGTAGAGGTCGAAGGGCAGACCCTTCATGGGGTGATCCGCCACGAGCAGATTGCCCATGGCGGAGGAGCGCGGGAAGGTCATCCCCAGATGCTGGATCGTGTTGTCCTCGTAGAGAAGCGAGAAGCCCACCACGACCATAGCTCAGCGCAGGCAGGAAATTCGTGAACGCAACCGGGCCTTATGAGTTTGCTTGTAGATATTGATCGCGCGTAAGCTACAGGCAAGATGTACTGGGAAAGTCCATGAATACGACACCGTTCTGCCTTCATCCCGAGTACATCTCGCGCCGCGAAGGTGTGCCGTTTGATGATCGTAGGTACCGCGATGAGTGGCAGAGAGAAGTTTATGAATTAGCTCGTGAATTGTTCGACAAACATAGATGTAAGAAGGCCGTCGATTTTGGCTGCGGCTCCGGTTTCAAGCTTATAAAATACTTTGGTGACGTCGAATTTGCCGGTGTTGAGATAGAGCCTGCTTTAAGCTTTCTGCGTCAGAAATATCCAGACCGGATTTGGCACAGTGGAGAAGAGATCACTTCTGAGTTATTCGATTCAGATATCGTCATTTGCTCTGATGTAATTGAGCATTTGTCGGATCCCGATGTCCTTCTCAGCGCGATCGGTGAGTCATCTGCCAAGATTGTGGTGATTTCGACACCAGCATTGGAACTCCTTGCTGATCGCGGTCTGTCCCCTCGCCTTGGCCCACCAGCAAATCCAGCACATCTAAGGGAATGGACCACACTGGAATTCAAGCAGTACGTGTCTCAGTTCCTGCCAATCTCGCGTCATTTAGTAACTAACATCGCGCAGTGTACACAAGTTATAGTTGCCATCCGCTCAGACTTACTCTTCTGAGCACAAGTAATATTTCTCATAAAATAGATACCGATTCATCGCGCCGTCGTAACTTCGACTCACGCTCCAAAAGTGATGGAGGCACATCAACCTGGGATGCAATCTGCTCAAGGTGGTCGAGATTATTCCGTTTTACCCTTTGAGCCCGATCTCCTATTTTCTTTCCAAACTCCAACCCATTACGCGATAGGAACGAAATATAGCGCTCACGCAACAGTGGGTAGCTTGAGTTAAATAGAGAAAAGTCTGCGAATTCAGCCAAGTCTTCCAGTGAAAAACTTGCTTCAAAGTCCTCGAGTGGGATATGTGGCAGATTAAGATACTCGACCATCTCACGCGTTCGGGTATCGAATGGCATATTAAGTGCTGGTGTTCCGGCCATGATGGCAGCCATATTGCCATGGAAGCGAGATCCATAAACGAAGTCATAGCCCTTCATCGCTTCGATCCATGAGGTCATGCCAAAATAGATTTGAGCATGGCCACTCATCCAGCTCTCAAATTGATCGTGAGAAAGGTAGCCGTGTGTGTAGTATCGAGAGTGCGTATCGGTTTCGTACTGCTCTCGAAGACTTGGCATGTCCGGCAAAATATAAGGCATCATCCAACCTTCAGATTGAATGATATAGTCTGCCTTATGTTCAAACCCATGCTTGAATAAGGCCCCAACAGCATCTCGGAAATTACCATCTGGCGTGCAATGTATGGCTAGCCGCGGCTCTCCAGACGCAGAACCATTGAAAGGACGGACATCTGGAAAGTCGTTCCAAAACGCAGTGGGACAGCCAATTACCTCGATGTTTTTGATCCCAAAATCATTAAGTATCTCTGCTGTATAGAAGCCTCGCACACCGATAGAAATACTCTTATCGGCCAGCAGATCGAGAAAGCGTCTCGTTTCTTTCTTGAGTTCAATGCTATCATCGTAGCGATATGATTGAGCGCCGGCACCAATCATTACCATTTGGTCGATTTTGCGAGACTCTAGCTCCTCGCACCAGCCTGTGAGATCAGCAGCTGGGCTGATGAAGTTTGACATCGACAAGACGAGCCGGGTGATATTCTGCGGGAGCCCCTCAAGAGTGTTATGGACTTCAAGATAAGGCATATGGCTGGCAACAGCTTCCTCAAAGAAGTAGTTACCAGTGTTATATACCGCAGCCTCAAAGCGCTTCTGAACAGGATCTGAAGGATAGGAGTGTCGGGTGCTGCGCAGAAAAATCTCAGTCACGTTCAATCCTCACTTGAACTGCCATGAACAAGGTGCAGTTCCACTCAGCCCCAGAAGAACAAGCATGCTCAACGTTAATGAAATGCCTGCTAAGCCTTCGGAGCAATTTTGAATATACGTCGCTGCTCTTGGCCACGTGGAATGGCGCCAGAAACACCGAAAACATCCCCAATTGTCCAAGGAGTCACCTCCCACCCCTTGGCCTTACGCATCTCGGCGCAAAGCGCAAAGAGGCGCTGATAACCCTCTTCACCCTCAATGAGTCCATGCTCCTTGTAGTGGTGCAGACCGCTTACAAATCGCTTCTCTACCTTCACCATCTGCTGAACCTCAGGATGGGCTTGGAAGTAGTCCGCTTCATCGGCTCTGAAAAGCGCTTCAATGATCTGATGAATAGTTCTTTTATCCGAATGTCCTTGCGCAATCAGAATAGCTGAAGTTGCGACCGAAATCTGATGCTCTGGCTGAATCTTGCTTTCAAGAAGGCGATCTAGGAGGAGCCTATATGCATTGGAGCCTAGATCGCTGCCGGCTTGGCGGACAGCTTCGCGGACGAGTTCAGCCAAGGTGAGGTCAATCACCTGCCTGCGCATAAGCAGGTCTGCCAAATGAGCTGCTGCTTTTTCAGCGCGCTGCATGGAAAGATCAAGGAGGATACCTGCATCCTCGAATGTCAGACCAGAAGCGACTACCGGCTGAGGCACTTCGACCTCCTGCCGTGCGATGAGACGGATCGGCTCATCATGCGTGTTGTCCAGAGCCATGCCTTGCACCGGACTCCGCTGATCGGATTTCGTCGAAGCTCTCCATGCTTGAGCGAGAAATGGAGCTCCAATAGCCTCTGCGTAGGTTGCGAGCATCTCAGCATATTCAGAAGTCGCATTGTTGCTCGTACGCAAAGGTACCAGATGCGCACTGAGCGGGTCACTTCTGTACTCCCACTCAATGCGATTCAGGCTATTCATGAGAGCCTCGCGACCTGTGAAAAGTTCAATGAAATCCCGCCATTCGGAATGATTCTTCGACAGATCAATAGCATCAAGGATGCGCTGGTAATTCTGCATCGCAGACGTGTTGGAGATCATGCTTGGACGTCCAACCTCGTAAAGGTAGAGAGCCCTAGGTACGATCTGCAGGGTAGCGCCCTCTTGCAACGAGCGAAGATAAAATTCGTAATCTTCGAACCCAACTCCATAGATCTCAGTGTAGCCGCCGATCTTCTCGAAATGCCTCCGTCGGATCAGCGCCGTAGCTGCACCAAGGGTATTCTCATAAGAAGCGATCGATAGCGGCCCACCAATTGGAGCATAGCTCAACTTTTGTTCAAACTTTTCCGGCATGATGGCCGGCTTTTCCTTCTGACGACGAACCTCTTCCATGAAGAGGTTGAAGCATCCCGTAATATCCGCCTTGGTTGCCTCGGCTGCTTGCACAAGGGTTTCCACCATCGTGTCGAAGGCAAGGTCATCATCATCAAGGAAAACCAGATAGTCGGATTTCGTGTTCTTGGCGATCGTGTTGCGTGCAGCTCCAAGATAGCCATTCTCCCGACGAATCAAGCGGCCTCCAAGCCGCTTGAGCAGAACCTCGATGTTTGCCAGTTTCTCAAGTGTCTCGGGTTTGCTGGAGCCATCGTCGACTACTACGATCTCCAGATTCTCGTAAGTCTGTCGGGCGGCCGACATAAGGGCCTCCAAGAGCTTGTCTGGACGCTCGTAATGAGTGATGCCCAATACAACCTTTGGCTTCTTGACCCTCTCCGTCACTTTGGCAACAGGTGTCGGCGCCGGCAGGTTATTGTGAAATTCAGCCCAGCGCTTCTCAATGCTCTCGGGTGTCTCATCGAGCAGAGCACCAGGCAATCCAACGGTGACCGCTTGCAGAAGCTTGTCGGCAAGATCCTTAGGAGTGATTGGGCATAGGAGTTGGTCGTGCAAGCTTGCGTCAATCAGTTCACGGGCGCCGCCGTGAATGGAGGTGATAACCGGCTTCCGAAGCACAACAGCTTCAAGCACTGTGTATGGAGAGTTTTCCTCCGGCGATGGGATCACAACCACTGAACGGGGATTGCTACCCAGATAGTTCAGCGAGGCATAACGATCCCACTTGGTGCGAATGTTGATCGGGAATTTCCAATTCTTTGCGCGATTCGTCAGCTCGACGCCGGAAGGACGACCATTTATCTCTCCAAGCTTGCCAAGGAATGTCACCGTGATCTGGCGCTCGGCTAGAATACCAGCAATTGAGTCGACAGCTTTACAGAACTCGATGAACCCTTTGCGGCCTTCATGACGTGCGAAAAACACGATCTCATTGGCTGGGGTGGCCGCCACAGGAGCCTCAGATGCCAGGCTTCGTGAGAAACGCGTCGCTAAAGTACAAACATTCTTGATGATGTGAACGCGATCCGGCGCTGGAAGGGCGTATCCATGAGACACCATCCAGTCGACAAGATATTGGCTGGGGCTTACCAGGAAATCTGCCAGTTCAATCGACTTCCTTTCCATGAAATCGATTTTGATCTGATCCTGATGGGTAAAGAGGGACTTGTTTGCTTCAAGGGCCCATCGTGTTGGCCCGTGAGCCTGCACGACCAACACGGTTGACTGGAAGTCCAATCCTTGGCGCTTTGCTGCCAAACAGAAATACGCCAAGCCTTTGTAGTCATGAAAATGAATGGCATCATAATGCGGCACCATTCGACGCAAGGTCTCATAGACCGAATACGCACGCTTCTCATGAGCCTCCCCTCCCCAAACGAACCGGTTGAAGTCCATAGAGATGAATTGGATGTTGTCCCGCATAAATCGCTCGAATAGACGGCGGGCCTCATCTTCAGACGGTGGTGCGATCGGAGCATGCAGGATATCAACGATGTAACCATTTACGGAAAGGCTGACAGCCAACTCTTCAAAAGCTGCACCAATGCCGCCTGAACCGCCGAACCCAGCGATCTCTTCAGTAACGAGGCAGATCCGCTTTTTTTTATTGGTTGGGTAGAGGGTCGTCACGTCATTCATTCCGTTCAAATTGATGTTGAGCCCTAAGCGGCCGTGGTTACATCGCAAAGGCACTTCCAACGAGGAAGTTGTGTTATCGAAATAAGCGAATCATCTACTAATGAGCAAGCTCCATCTCATGAGCTTCTGCTTGATATCATATGACGGTATGACGCAACGGGAGAATAATGGAGAATCTTGAAGTCCGATGTGAGCTAAGCTTGAGTAGATACAACCTGTTAGCTTCCCGCTGTAACTTGATCTATACATCCGTATCGTAATCGGTTTCCCATGAACCTCCTCCTCCTCCACCCCAATTTTCCCGGCCAGTTCAAGCGGCTCGCCAAGGAGCTGATGGGGCGGGAGGAGTGGCGGATCGTGGGGATCGGCGAAGGGGAGCGGGGGTCCGGCGGGGCGGAGCGGATCACCTACCGGGGCTATTCGCACCCGACCGGGCCGGCGGAGGCGGCGTTTCCTCTCGGCACCGACTTCGCCGAGCACGCGCGCCGGGGGCGCACAGTGGCGGATCTCGCGCAAGCCTTGAAGGACAAGGGCTTCAGGCCGGACGTGATCCTGGCGCATCCGGGCTGGGGCGACGCCCTGTTCGTGCCGGAGGTGTTTCCCGAGGCCCGGTTCATCGCCTATCTCGAATACTTCTACCGCGCGCAAGACAGCGACCTCGATTTCGATCCCGAGCTGAGGGTCCGCAGCCGCGACCTGCGCACCGTTCCCCTGCGTAATGCCACCAATCTCCTGGCCTTCGCGGCGGCGGATTGCTGCGTCACGCCGACCCGTTGGCAGGCCGGCCTGTTCCCGCCGCAGATCGGATCGCAGATCGAGGTGATCCACGAGGGCATCGACACGGCCCATGCGGCGCCCAACCCCGCCGCCGCCTTCGCCCTGCCGAACGGCGCGGTGTTGAGCCAGGCCGACGAGGTGGTGACCTACGTATCGCGCTCCCTCGAACCCTATCGCGGCTTCCATGTGTTCATGCGCAGCCTGCCGGAGATCCTGAAGCGGCGGCCGAAGGCGCAGGTCGTGCTGGTGGGCCGGGAGGAGATCAGCTACGGGCAGAACCATGCGAGCGGGCAGAGCTGGAAGCGCGTGATGCTCGAGGAGGTCGGCGCCGATCTGGACATGAGCCGCGTGCACTTCCTGGGCCAGCTGCCTTACGACGCTTATCTCGATCTGCTGCGGGTCTCGTCCGTGCACGTCTATCTCACCTACCCGTTCGTGCTGTCCTGGTCGTTTCTGGAGGCCATGGCCTGCGGCTGCACCATGCTGGGCTCCGCCACGGGCCCGGTGCTGGAGGTTCTGAAGGACGGCGAGAACGGGCGCAGCGTGGGCTTCTTCGACCGCGCGGCGCTGGTGGACACCCTATGCGAGCTGCTCGACGACCCGGCCCAGCGCCGGCGCCTCTCGCAGGCCGCCAGAGAGACCGTGCTGGAGCATTACGACTTCAAGACGCGCACCTTCCCGCGCTATCTCGATCTCCTGACACAATGAAAAAGGCGAGCCGGTGGGCTCGCCCTTCTCTGGTTCTGCCTGCGCGATCACCGCTCGCGCAGGGCGTAATCCGTCACCTGGAAGATCGGATCGAGCAGGTATTCCAGAATGGTGCGCTCGCCGGTCTCGATCACCACATTGACGGGCATGCCGGGCACCAGCTCCACCTGAGCCCGCTGCAGCTCGCCCGGAGCGATGCTGACCGTGCCGCGATAGTAGCTGGCTCCGGTCTGCGGGTTGTCGAACCGGTCGGCGGAAACCTTGTCGAGCCGGCCTTTGATCACCGACTGGTAGCGCTGCGAATAGGCCAGGAGATGCACGGTCACATGCTGGCCCCTGCGCACCCGCTCCACATCCTTGGGGCTGATCTCGACGCTCAGCACCAGCGCATCGGTCGAGGGCACGATCTCCATCACCGTCTGGCCGGGAGCGATGACGGCGCCCGGGTTGAAGACGGCAAGGCCATAGACATAGCCGGATTCCGGCGCGACGAGGGTGGTGTTCTGGAGCCGCTCGCTGGCCGAGGTCAGGCGCGGCGCCACTTCGGCGAGGCGCGCCTCCATCTCGGCGATCTCTCTCGCCACCGCCTCGCGCCGGTCCTTTTCAAGCTGCGCGATCTGCGTCTCGGCCTGCTGGATGCTGCTGCGTTCCGCGTCGATCTGCGACCTGATGGTCTGGATGTCGGCGGTCAGGGAAGCGGAGGTTCGTTCGAGCGCGAGCACGCGCGGCCGGGCGATGAGCCCCTTTTCCACCAACGGCAGCAGCGACAGATGCTCCTGATCGACGGAGGTGAGCTGGCTCTGCATGGCGACCAGGCGGGCCTCGAGGCCGGCGATCTGGCGCTCACGACCCTCGATCTGCTGGCGGAGCAGGTTGATGTTGCCGCGATAGGCGGTGAGCCGGGCCTCGAACAGGGCCGTTTCCTGATCGATGATGGAGCGGGCTTGAACCCGATCGCGCAGTGCGTTCACATCGGACGACCAGAGTATCTGGCTCTCGTTCCGAGCCTCGGTCCGAAGACGCCCGAGCCGCACGATGGTGGCCACGCGCGTACTGTCCAGAATCGCGACCTCGGCCTGCAGATCCGTCGGATTGAGCTCGATCAGCGGCTGCCCTTTCTCGACGCGCTGTCCCTCGCGCACCAGAATGGCTTTGACCGTCCCGCCCTCCCGATGCTGCAGGGCCTTGCGATTGCCCTCGAGAGCGACCTTGCCGTTGGCGACCGCGCCTCCGGCGACCGACATCATCGAAGCCCAGACGCCGAAGATCAGGATCATCAGCACGGCCGCAATGCCGCCGATCAGAAGCGGCGCGCGCGGCGAGTCGAAGCCGGCGTCGATCGTGCTGCCGCTCGAAAGCGAGGATGCCATGCTCATTGTGCCACTTCCTCTCCGTTGCCGGAGGCATTCCTGACGACCACCGGGCGGCCGAGGCGCTTGAAGACGTTTTCCGTCGCACCGGCGCTGACCACATGCCCATCCTTCAAAACGACCGCATGGTCGAGATCGCGCACCAGCGTCGGTCGATGCGTAATCAGAACGCAGGTGATGCCGCGCTGCTTGAGGCCCGCAATGCACGCAACCAGCGCTTCTTCCGCCTGTCCATCGAGGTTTGAATTCGGCTCGTCCAGAACCACCAGGGCCGGCGATCCGGCGATGGCCCGCGCCAGGGCAATCAGCTGCCGCTGGCCGCCGGACAGCGGATGCCCGTTCTCCCCGATCTCCGTATCGTAGCCCTTCGGCAGACGGAGGATCATGTCGTGGACGCCGGCGGCCTTGGCCGCCGCGACGACCTCCTCGTCGCTGAGCTTGCCAAAGCGGCCGATGTTTTCGGCCACCGTGCCGCTCAGGATCGAGATGCTCTGCGGCAGATAGCCGATATGCCGGCCGATATCCTCGCGGCTTGCAGACCAGAGCTCGACGCCATCGAGGCGCAGCTGGCCGCGCGTCGGCTTGAGATTGCCGACGAGGAGGCGCGCGAGCGTCGTCTTGCCGGACCCGTTCAGGCCGATGAGGCCGAGCGACTCTCCCGGCCGGATTGCGAGGTTGACGTTCGACAGAATCGGCTGCTCCCCTCCGGGGGGTATGTAGTAGAGGTTGTAGCAGGTCAGATGGCCCTGCGGCTTCGGCAGAGCCGTACCGGCTCGCGAGCGGGGCGTCTCCGAGAGCAGAGCCTCGATGCGCTTCAGCGCCTGGCGCGCGGGGATGTAATCGTCCCAGGCCGCGACCAGCTGATCGATGGGCTTCATGGCGAAGCCGGCCACGATCAGCGCGGCAAACAGCATCCCGGTAGGCGCGTCGCTGTAGAGAATCTCGATCACGCCAGCCATCATGATGACGGCCTGAACAAGGATCCGCGCCGAGCCCAGAATTGCGTTGAAAAGCACGCCGACCTGGCTCGTCTTCACCTGAGTGTCCAGGCCGGGATTTCTCAGATGGCGCCACTTGCCGACGACCGATCCGACCATGCCCATGGCAACGATGGCTTCGGAGCCTCGCAGGTTGGCCTCGGCAAACCCATATGACTTGTTCGAATATTGCGAGGACTCGGCGATGGCGCGCTTTGTCAGCGCGGTATTGGCAATCGTCGCGACGGCCATGAGAAGGATGCAGGCCAATGAAACCAGCCCGACCTGAAGATCGAGGATCAGCAGCACGCCCGCAAAAAGGATAGCCCAGGGGGCATCGATCGCCGCAAGGGCGCCCTTACCGGTCGCAAACTGCCGGAAGGAATCGAGATCCCGAAGGGCCTGGCTGCCCTCCGATGACGTCCCGCCGGCATTGCGCTCGATCAGGGCCGTCAGGATTCGATCCGCAAGCAGCCGATCCAGCCGCACGGCGGCACGGACGAACAGTGCTCCCCTCGCCCATTGGAACACGGCCTTGAAGATGAGAGCGATCACCAAGCCGGTGCTCAGAACGATCAAAGTCTCGATGCTGCGCGAGCTGAGCACCCGCTCGTAGACCTGGATCATGAAGATCGGGTAGGCCAGGAGCAGGATGTTGATGAAAACGTTGAAACCGAGCGCATAAGCAAAGTGAGCCCTGCAATGCCGGAGGGCTTCTGCGACGATGGTTTCGCCAGGCTTCTTGCTCATGCTCGATCCAATACTTCCGACCTTGGACTGATGTCGGGGCGGTCACCCAAATCAGACGCTTAGCACGTTCGTAGGGCTTGTGGGCATGTCGCGGTGTTCTGTCGCGCAGATTTCGCGCGACAAAGAGATCCCGTCGACTTCGATTCCAAATCTATCGTGATCCCTGGAGCCATCGACTTCCAGGAAATCGAGGGCGGCATGCGGCATGACCTTCACACCCTGCCTAAACCCCTCGATGATCCTCTCTATCCAAGATCCGGCAAGAGTATGGCAGACAGCCTCATCGACGATACGGCCCATCATGCCAGCCGGTGCCGCAATGGCCGCAATGGCGTCATGGGCAAGAAGACGAAGCAGCGTTTCCGGATCGAGCCTATCCAGGGCGAGCCCGAACGGGATCCGGCTTGGCGCCAGGCCCACAAGGAACGTGTCGGGTCTTTGCACGATCTGCTCTACGATCTCATCCAACCAGCCTGCCCCGGGCGGGATGAAGCCGGCTCTGATCGCAACCGCGACCTCCGCAGATGGGCGCAACCTCAGGCTTGCTGCCGCGGAATCGGGTGCGTTGGCCGGTAGAATCTGGAGTTCGCCATCTATTCCGTAACGTTCCGCCCATTCAATCGCTTTTGAGCACCTCGCCTCGATATCATGGCTGGAGGGAAGCGTTATCCTGAGGGCTTGGCCACGAGGAACAGAGGCCTTCAAGCCAATCAACGTTCCGTGCAGCAGCTCGATTGAGGCTCCGGCAAAGATCTGCAGATCAACCGTGGAACTCGCGTTCTGACGGGCTCCCAGTCTGACGATCCGCGCTAACTCTTTGACTGGATGCCGCGCCCAAGCTTGCGCGAACGGCACTCCAACTTCCGTTAGGTAATGATCGTCCCTGTCAGCAAGAGGCCAGAACCTACGAGCAAAGCCGAGGCTTTCGGCTGAGCCGCCCTGTTGAACGTGAACCCAGTGCTGGATGCTACGCCCTTCGATCTGAAGGATGACCTTGCACGCGGAAGCCTGTCTCCCGTCAAGGCAGGCTTTCACGACGATGCAAGTCGCAGGCAGGGCTTCTGCGGAGTCGACTGAACAGGTCAGCAAATCGGTCCGACGATGCGCGCTTCCTGCCCCTCCGAAAAGCTCGAGCCGTACGTCGTCCAGAGCCGCCGTGCCTGCTACCCGCAGAAACACGAACAATGAGCCTGAGGCCTCGAAGCAACCTTCGACGGCAGCCTCCGAAGAAGGCTCGCTCAAGGGAAAGATCGCTGTCTTCAGTGAAGCCGTGACATAGGCCGGAAGACCGATAGGCTCGGCCTCCGAAGCGGCCGAAAGACAGTCCAGCAAACGGCTCTTGGCCGATGGTGACAAGCCTTTCAGCCATTCCACCGTGTCCTGAGCGGCAACGGAGGTGTCGGCAAACGCGAGTTCAACCAGATCGCCGCCCAGATCTGCGTAAGCTCGCTCCGGAGATCCCTGCGAGATCCTGAAGATGCTGCTGTCATTGTCGCCGAAGCTGTCGACGACCTCGCGCGTGAGCCTCCCCTGCCTCAGCACAAAACATGTCTGCCGCTGCGCGAGATGACGCGCTGCCACATCGAACTCATAAAGAGAATGGTTGCCGATCTGCGCCTTGAGGCGGGCCGAGGATCTCCACGAGCTGGCCAGCGACAGGAAGCGTTCGAGCGTCTCATGATCGCCTGAGGCGGCGCGCTTCGAGAGAATGCGGGAGATGATGAAGGAGACGATCTGCGGCGTGCCTTCGACCTGCCAATGCGCCAGCCTGAGTTCGAGCGTGTGCTCGACATCGGCCCCATCGCCTCCTCGCAGGATCACGCGAAGATGCTGCCCGTCCTGAAGACCATGGCCGGAGATCGTGTAGAAGTTGGTGGAAAATTGCGGCGAGAAGATGCGATGCCGCTCGAGTGGCGTCTGCAGACCTGCTCCACCGACAAGGCCGACGATGTCGAGCTCAGGCGAGAGATTGTGCCAAACCGCGACGATGCCTGCCGCAACGGGCACGCACCAGAGTGGGCCAGAAGCCACCGAAGCACCATGAGGGTGCGTCGCTTCATTCTGGCCCACTCGGTTATCCATTAGAAGTCGAAGAACGAGCTCTTGATCTCATCGGGATCGAAGCCGACGAGCTTGATCTGAACGCCGCCCTTCACCGTGATGATCGTGCCGTCCTTGTCGGCAGCGAACTTCAGGTCGCGCATGCTGTTTGCGCTGGTGTCGGACAGATCGATCACGTCCTGACCGGCACGGAAATCGCGAATCGTGTCGATCTCGCCCGTCTGCTTGGCGATCTCGAAGACGTCGCGGCCCGAGCCGCCCAGGAAGGTGTTCGAACCCTTGTCGCCGACGATCGTGTCGTTGCCGCTTCCGCCCGTCAGGATGTCGTCGCCCGTGCCGCCGAACAGCTTGTCGTTGCCGGCGTCGCCGTAGACCTTGTCATCGTCAGCGCCGCCATAGACGCTGTCGTTGCCGGCGCCGCCATAGACGCTGTCGTTGCCGGCGTCGCCGTAGACCTTGTCGTTGCCGGCATCGCCGTAGACCTTGTCGTCGCCGGCGTCGCCGTAGACCTTGTCGTCGTCGGAGCCGCCATAGACGCTGTCATTGCCTTCGCCGCCCCGGACGAGATCCTCTCCGGCGTCGCCGTAGACCTTGTCGTCACCCGAGCCGCCGAGGACCGTATCCTCATCCGCGCCGCCATAGAGCTGATCGTTGCCAGCTCCGCCGGCAACCACATCTTCGCCGGCCTGGCCCTTGATGGTGTTGGCGCCGGCGTTGCCGAACAGGTTGTTGTCGGCATTGTCGCCGGTGACGCTGGCATTGGTCGAGCCGGTCAGCTTGACGGCGTCGATGCCGGTACCGCCGATGCTGAAGCTCTGATCGGTCACGACCGCATCATAGCCACCACCGGACGACTTGATCTTATCGCCAGCGCCGAGCACGAAGATGTCGTTGCCCTTCGTCCCCACGAACTGATCGGCACTCGCCGTGCCCGGATACAGCTTCGTGAAGCTCTTTGCCCCGTTCTTCAAAGCATAAGAGACAGCCTCAGGCGCCCCACTGTCCTTAAAAAATGCACTTGGCGTCGTCGCCATCGCGTCACCCCTTGTCAAAATTATTCAATCTTTGGGATAGTCCCGCGGACCGTGTAACTGGTTCTGAGAACTTTGTCTCTAAGGGATTACCGCATAAGAGGGAGGTATGCGACGATTTTGGGACACTGTTGCAGCTAAACAACTCGGATCAATTTGTTCTTCTGATTATAATAACTTAGATCTAAGCAGCCTCGTCTGATAAAGCATAGGTTCGAGCCAGGACCTCTGATGTATTGGCGCTGGTTTTATTTATCGGCAGACTGCGACCTAAACCACACAGTGCCTCTCACACCGCTCAGCTTACGATCTTGAGAAGGAGCTGGCGCTGAAGACGCTAGGGCAGCCGCGCTTGCATGGGGATGTCAGAGTTGCGACCTGCTCCACGATACTCGAAGTCTATCACTGCAGCGAGCGGCAAAGCGAAGAGGTTTCTTGGGATGACTTTGGGAGTAGTCCCGAGCCCACGCGAGGACCCATCCTAAGACCAGAACAGGACCAGCCGCTTATCTTGGAGGAGTGGTGCCCAGGGGCGGAATCGAACCACCGACACTGCGATTTTCAGTCGCATGCTCTACCAACTGAGCTACCTGGGCATCCGATGCGCGGCGAAGCCGTGCGCGTCGTGGAGGGGTGTATAGTCAGACATGGAACGCATGTCCAGCGGGTCGGCGGAGAAAAATTCTCCCTTCGACCGGCCGCTCAGGCTTCCCGCTCGCTTTCGTCTTCGTCGACCTCTTCGCTCTCCACGGCCGGAATGGCGTAGCCCCCGGACAGCCAGCGGTTCAGGTCCACGTCGGCGCAGCGCTTCGAGCAGAAGGGCCGGTACTGAGACTCGGCCGGCTTGCCGCAGATCGGGCACTTGCCGGAGGATGCCAGGGGCTTGTTCTCGTTGGCAGGGTTCATCCTCACCTCCCTCGGTTACCGGCAACGTGGTGCCTGCCGCCGCCCGGCGCAAGGCGGCGCCCTGCCCCGGGGCGGAAGGGCCTCACGCGGCCTCGAGCCAGCTGGAACGGACGGGATAGCCCTCCCCGTCCAGCAGGGCCACGGCCTCGTAAAGGGGCAGGCCGACCACGTTCGAGTAGGAGCCGACGAGCTTGACCACGAAGGTGCCGGCGAGCCCCTGGATGGCATAGCCGCCGGCCTTGCCGCGCCACTCGCCGGATGCGAGGTAGCGCTCGAACTCGTCACGCGACAGGCGCTTGAAGCGCACCCGCGTTTCCACGAAGCGCTCGCGAACGGTGTCCTTGGGGGTGATCAGGCAGATGGAGGTGTAGACCCGGTGGGCGCGCCCCGAGAGCAGGCGCAGGCAGGCCGCGGCCTCGTCCGCCACCTCCGCCTTGGGCAGGACCCGCTTGCCGACCACCACGACCGTATCGGCGGAGAGGATGTAGGAATCCCGCAGCTCGTCCCGGCCGCGGGCCACCTTGCGGGCCACCTCGGCCTTGGAACGGGCGAGGCGCTTGGCGAGCTCCTTGGCGCTCTCGTTCTTCAGGGGCGTCTCGTCGATGTCGGCGGGCAGGAGGGCATCGGGCTCGATCCCGACCTGCTGCAGGAGAGCGAGCCTCCGGGGCGAGGCGGAGGCGAGAACGAGCTTCGGCCGCGCACTGGGATTCGACACCTCGGAAGACGACGCCACTTTTCTCTCCACGCTTCGGGAAGGCTCAGGTTAGCGCATCGTGCGGAAAAGTGGATCCGGTTTTCCGGTCCACACGATGTGCCCTTCAAGGAATGAGCATCGGATGGATCCCAAAAGTGAAGATCCACTTTTGGGTCCGATGCCCTGGACCCGGTGACAACATGGCACCAGGCGATAATGAATCAAGCAGCCGGCGGCTCCGGCTCGGAGGCCGCGGGCTGGGCATGGGCGCGGTCGAGCTGCCGGTAGCGCATGGCGCTTACGGGAATCGAGCCCAGGAACAGCACCGAGATGGCGGTGAGCATCTCCCAGGGAAAGTTCGCCAGGAGCCCGAAGACCGCCGCCGAGAGAACGAAGATCGGCAGGACCCATTGGCGCGGCACCTTCAGGCCGATGGTCTTGCCCGAATAGACCGGAATGGTGGAGACCATCAGGAAGGCTAAGCCCAGCAGGTAGACGAGCGCGATCGGCGCGGCGGCCGGTCCCATCGGTACGCCCAGGAACGACAGGTAGAGGGGCAGCATCGAGGTCAGGGCCCCCGCGGGCGCCGGCATGCCGGTGAAAAAGTTCTTCTTCCACTCGGGCCGGTGGGGATCGTCCAGCATCACGTTGAAGCGGGCAAGCCGCAGCACCATGGCGATGGCGAAGACCAGCACCGCGATCCAGCCCACCGCCTTCAGCTCGTTCAGGAGGAAGCTGTAGAGGATGAGGGCCGGCGTGACGCCGAAATTGACGAAATCGGCGAGCGAATCGAGTTCCGCGCCGAAGCGGGACGTGCCCTTGAGCATGCGCGCCACCCGCCCGTCGATCCCGTCCAGCAGCGCCGCCACCACGATGGCGACGACCGCCGGCTCGTAGCGTCCCTCGAAGGCCAGCCGGATCGCGGTGAGCCCCAGGCACAGGGCGATCAGGGTGATGATGTTCGGGATGATGACGCGGACCGGCACCGGCGTGAAGAGCCGGCGGCGCGGCTCGTTCGGATCGGGGGCGAAGGGGGGAAAAAGATCGCTCATGCCATCACATCTAGGGGTTGCCAGCTTGGCCGGCAACCGGCCCTATCCCACCCGGTACTCGCGCGCGGGCTCATTGGCCGTGAGATCCGCGAGCACCGTCTCCCCCGCCACGGCCGTCTGGCCGAGGCCGACGAGCACCTGGGCGTTGAGCGGCACGAAGATGTCGAGGCGGGAGCCGAAGCGGATCAGGCCGAAGCGCTCACCGGTGCTCAGGTGATTGCCCACCTTCACGAAGGAGACGATGCGGCGCGCCACGAGACCGGCGATCTGGACCACGCCGATCTTGGTGCCCGCCGTCTCGATGACGAGGGCGTTGCGCTCGTTGTCCTCGCTCGCCTTGTCGAGCTCGGCATTGAGGAAGAGGCCCGGCGTGTAGAGGATCTGGGTGATCCGCCCCGTGACCGGCGAGCGGTTCACGTGGCAGTCGAACACGTTCATGAAGACCGAGATGCGGGTCATGGGCTCGGGCGGCAGGTCGAGCTCCGCCGGCGGAACGGCGGTGGTGATCAGGTTCACCCGGCCGTCGGCGGGGGAGACCACGAGGCCTTCCCGGATCGGCGTCACCCGCGGCGGATCGCGGAAGAAGTAGCAGACCCAGACCGTCAGGATCGCCCCGATCCAGCCGAGCGGCGACCAGAGCCAGGCCAGCACCAGCGTCGCAAACAGCGCGATCAGGATGAAGGGATAGCCCTCCTTGTGGATCGGCACGAAGATGCGGCGCATCGATTCCAGGATGTCGGTCATTCTCTCACAGCCTCAAAAGAGTTTGCGTGGGGATGGCAGGCGAAAGGGCTTCCGTCAACCGGCCACGCTCTCGGGGCTGCGCTCTTCCTCCTCCGCCCGCTTGAGGGCCTCGCGGGCCTCGTCGGCCTCGCGCTGGCGGTTCCACATGGCGGCATAGACCCCGCCGAGGGCCAGCAGGCTGGCATGGTCGCCGCGCTCCACGATCCGTCCGTGGTCGAGGACGATGATCTCGTCGGCGCCGATCACCGTGGACAGCCGGTGGGCGATCACCAGGGTGGTGCGGCCGCGGCTGACCCGGTCGAGGGCGTCCTGGATCTCCTTCTCGGTGAAGGTGTCCAGCGCCGAGGTCGCCTCGTCGAGGACGAGGATGGGGGGCGCCTTCAGGATGGTGCGGGCGATGGCCACGCGCTGCTTCTCGCCGCCCGAGAGCTTCAGGCCGCGCTCGCCGACCGGAGTGTCGTAGCCTTCGGGCAGGAGGCTGATGAAGCGGTCGATCTGGGCGAGGCGGGCCGCCTCCCTCACCTCCTCCGGCGTGGCGTCCCAGCGGCCGTACTGGATGTTGTAGCCGATGGTGTCGTTGAACAGCACCGTGTCCTGCGGGACCATGCCGATGACCTTGCGCAAGGAGGCCTGCTGCACCTCGGCGATGTCCTGGCCGTCGATGAAGATGCGGCCGCTGGTGGGCTCGTAGAAGCGGAACAGCAGGCGCGAGATCGTGGACTTGCCGGCGCCCGAGGGGCCGACGATGGCCACCGTGTGCCCGGCCGGCACCTCGAAGCTCACGCCCTTGAGGATCGGGCGCTCGGGGATATAGGCGAAATGCACGTCCTCGAAGCGCACCACGCCCTCCCTGACCGCGAGGGGCTTCGCGCCGGGCCTGTCCTGGATCTCGGGATTGCGGTCGATGATCTGGAACATGTCCTCGATGTCGATCAGGGCCTGCTTGATCTCCCGGTAGAGCATGCCCATGAAGTTCAGCGGGATGTAGAGCTGCACCAGCATGGCGTTGACGAGCACGAAGCTGCCGATGGAGGCGTTGCCGGCCATGATGTCCTGAGCGGCGAGAACCATCACGATGGCCATGCCGATGGAGAAGATCACCGCCTGGCCCGCATTGAGCACGGCGAGCGAGGTGTAGGTCTGGGTCGAGGCCTTCTCGTAGCGCTCCATGGAGCGGTCGTAGCGGGCGGTCTCCCGCTGCTCGGCGCCGAAATACTTCACCGTCTCGTAGTTCAGGAGCGAGTCGACGGCCTTGGTGTTGGCGTCCGTGTCGGAGTCGTTCATCTGCTTGCGGATCGCGATCCGCCACTGGGTCGCCCTGTAGGTGTAGTAGAGGTAGACGACCACCATCACGAAGACGACGGCCGAATAGACCCAGTTGAACTCCCAGGCGAGCAGCCCCAGCACGAGCACGAATTCGAGGATCGTCGGCAGGAGGGTGAGGACCACAAGGCGCGAGAGCTCCTCGATCCCCTCGCGGCCGCGCTCGAGCACGCGGGTCAGGCCGCCGGTCTTGCGCTCCAGGTGGAAGCGGAGGGAGAGGCGGTGCATGTGCTCGAAGGTCTGCAGGGCGAGCTGCCTCACCGCATGCATGGCGACCTTGGCGAAGATGCCGTCGCGCACCTGCGTGAGGACCGCCATGAGGATGCGGGTGACGCCGTAGATGACGGTCAGCAGGATCGGCGCCTTCCAGATCCATGATCCGGCCGTGGCGGCGGCCTCCGTCGCCTGGTTGCCGCTGCTCGTGACGGCCACGAGCGCATCCGTCGCCCATTTGAAGGCAAAGGGCGTGACCATCGTGACGCCCTTGGCGACCAGGAGCAGGGCGAAAGCCAGGAAGACGCGCCGCTGAAGATCGGGGCGCCCATGGGGCCAGATATAGGGCCAGAGCTTCTTCCAGGTGGCGGTCAGTCCGCTCGGCTTCGGCTGGGCTGCGCCTGTCGGGGGGACGGCGGTGGAGGGGGGCATAGGCTTAAGGATCCGATCGAACGCGAGAGCCTCGATATAGGCGATCGCCCGGATGAATTCACCCTGCCCCGGGCGATCTCCTGTTGAGCGCGCGTCGGCCCGCCGGGCGGGCCGCCCGGCTGGTTGCTCCGGCTAGTTGCTCTTGGGCTGCTCGTTCGGCAGCACGAAGACCTGACCCGGATAGATGAGATCCGGGTTGCGGATCTGGTCCTGGTTGGCGCCGTAGATCACCGTGTAGCGCAGGCCCTGGCCGTAGACCCGCTGGCTGATGCGCCAGAGGTTGTCGCCCCGGGACACGATGGCGGTGTTGATGTTGGGGATCACCACGGTTCCGGCATCGGCCACCTGCGCCTGCGGCGCTGCGGGAGCCGCCTCGCGGGAGGCCGGCGCCGAGGGCTGCGCCTGCGGTGCGGCGGAGGCCTGGGGCGCGGGTGCGGGCTGCGCCGGGGCCGGAGGGGGAGCGGCCGCCGGCGGCTGGGCGGCCGCCATCTGCACGGGCACGTTGAAGCCCACCTCCGCCCGGGACCGGACCTGGCCCGAGACCGGGTCCACGTCGTCGAGGCGGATCCGGTAGTCGCCGGGCTTCACGCCAGCGCCGATGGAGAAGGACACCTTGCCGTCGCCGCCCGCGCCGCCGGGGGCGATGAAGCTCTCGTTGAGATAGAGGCGCACGGTGGCGCCCGGGGCGGACTGGCCGGAGACGAACAGCTTGCCCTGCTCGGCCTCCACGGTGACGATCTTGATCTCCGGCCGGGCGGCCGGCGGGGCCGCAGGAGCGAGCGGCGGCGGAGGCGAAACCGTCGGCGCGGCTGCCGCCGGGGGCTGGGCAGGCGGTTCCGGGGGCTTGGCCTCGGCGGTCTTGGCCTCGGCGGTCTTGGTTTCGGCGGTCTTGGTTTCGGGCTTCGGCTCCTCGGCCGCCTTGGCCGGCGGCTCGGGATTGGACAGGACGACCGTGGGCTTGTCCGGGGAGGTCAGGGCGACGAGCGGGCGCGACTTGGCATCCGTGATGACCACCGTGACGTTCTGCTCGGAGCGCTGGCGCGTCCCGTCCGGGGCGATGGATTGCAGCGCCACCTGATGCGAGCCCGGCGGCAGGGGCGGCGGCACGATGGCGAACAGCCCGGAGGCATCGGCGACGGCGCGGGCATGGACCTGATCGCCCCGCATGAGCTCGATGGTCGCCCCGGGGGCGGCGCGGCCGGCGATCACGCTGTCGCCGTTGGGCTCCACCCGCACCAGATCGAAGGAGGGAACGACGGGGGCATCCTTGGCCGGAGCCGGGGGCGGCTCGGGCTTCGCGGCGGCCTGCTGGGGCGGCTGGGAAGCCTCGGGCTGCGCGGGAGCGGAGGGCTGCGCCGTCTGGACGGGAGCTGCATTCGGCGCCTCGGGGGTCCCCTGCCACGACCAGTACAGCACGCCGACGAGAACCGCGACGACGGCAGCCGCCGCAGCGCCGAGAAGCGCGATCGTGCCCTTCAACTCTTTTGGATGCGCCATGGTGCTTTTTCTCGAACGCGGCACTTTCCTGCATTTAAACCGTTTATCTTTCAAAAGGCTACGGCCATAAAGGACAAAATAATGCTCTACGACTCAGCGCGGGAGGCTCCCCGCTTCCCCGAAATGCCCATGTCATCCTTCAAACCCATCAAATCCATTTGCGTTTATTGCGGCTCGGGCTTCGGCGACGATCCCATTTTCGCCGAGAATGCCGTAACGTTAGGTCGCTCCATGGCCGAGCGGGGCATCAACCTGGTCTATGGCGGGGGCAATGTGGGCCTCATGGGCACGGTGGCCCAGGCCGTGCTCGACCACGGCGGCTATGTCACGGGCATCATTCCGGACTTCCTGAAATCCCGCGAGAAGCTCCTCGACGACGTGCAGGAGACCATCGTGGTCCCCGACATGCACACCCGCAAGCGCCTGATGTTCGAGAAGGCCGACGCCTTCGTCGCCCTCCCCGGCGGCATCGGGACGCTGGAGGAGCTCGTCGAGCAGATGACCTGGTCGCAGCTCGGCCGGCACACCAAGCCGATCCTGATGCTGAGCATCAAGGGCTTCTGGAAGCCCCTCCTCACCCTCATCGCCCACATGCGCGAGCAGGGCTTCATCCGCCCCGGCCTGGAGCTGAACTACCTCGTGGCCGAGCGCGTCGAGGAGGTGATCCCCATGCTGGAGAACGCCGCCCGGCGGGTCGGGATCGTGGGCAACGAAGAGGCGATCGAGAGCCGGTTCTGACGTACCTACCCCGTGCGGAGAGTCACCCTTCCCTCGCGGGGAGGGACAATGACCTTGGCTCCTCGCGTTAAAGCGCTGCCCCGCCCTTCAACAGCTTGTAGATCATGGAGTCCGTCAGCGCCTGGAACGAGGCGTCGATGATGTTGGGGGAGACGCCGATGGTGGTCCAGCGCTCGCCCGTGGCGTCGGTGAACTCGATCAGCACGCGCGTCACCGCGTCCGAGCCGCCCTGGTAGATGCGCACCTTGTAGTCCACCAGTTCCAGGTCCTCGATCAGGTGCTGGTACTTGCCGAGGTCCTTGCGGAGCGCCACGTCGAGCGCGTTCACCGGGCCGTTGCCTTCGGCCGCCGAGATCAGCACCTCGTCGCCCACGCGCACCTTCACGATGGCCTCCGACGCCGTGACGAGCTCGCCCAGGGCGTTGAAGCGGCGCTCCACGTTGACGGAAAAGCGCTCCACGTCGAAGAAGGCCGGCACCTCGCCGAGCATGCGCTTGACGAGCACGTAGAAGGAGGCGTCCGCCCCCTCGAAGGCGAAGCCTTGCGCCTCCTTGCGCTTCACCTCGTCGAGCACGCGGGCGATGCGCGGATCGCCCTTTTCGAGCTCGAAGCCGCAGCGCTTCAGCTCGGCCAGCACGTTCGACTGGCCGCCCTGGTCCGAGACCAGAACCTTGCGCGCATTGCCGACGATTTCCGGCTCCACATGCTCGTAGGTGCGCGGGTCCTTGAGCACGGCCGAGGCGTGGATGCCCGCCTTGGTGGCGAAGGCGCTCGATCCCACGAAGGGCGCGTGCCGGTTCGGCTGGCGGTTGAGGATCTCGTCCACCTGGCGCGACACATGGGTGAGCTGGCCCAAAGCCTCGTCGGCGACGCCGAGATCGAAACGGGACGCGTAAGGGGCCTTCAGCTTCAGCGCGCCGATGAGGGTGATGAGGTTGGCATTGCCGCAGCGCTCGCCGAGGCCGTTCAGCGTGCCCTGGATGTGGCGCGCGCCGGCCTCCAGGGCCGCGAGCGAGTTGGCCACCGCGCAGCCGCAATCGTCGTGGGCATGGATGCCGAGATGCGCGCCCGGCACCACCCTCGCGACGGCGGAGACGATCTGCGTCACCTCGTGGGGCAGCGTGCCGCCATTGGTGTCGCAGAGCACCACCCAGCGCGCCTCGGCTTCATAGGCAGCCCTCGCGCAGGCGAGCGCGTAGTCGGGATTGGCCTTGTAGCCGTCGAAGAAATGCTCGCAATCGACGAGCACCTCGCGCCCCTTGGCGCGGGCAGCCTCGACGCTCTCGCGGATGCCGGCGAGGTTTTCCTCGAGGCTGGTCTCGAGCGCCACGCGCACATGGTAGTCCCACGACTTGGCGACGTAGCAGATCGCGTCGGCCTGCGCTTCGAGGAGGGCCGCGACGCCGGGATCGTTGGACACCGAGCGCCCGGCGCGCTTCGTCATGCCGAAGGCCGTGAACTTCGCATTCCTCGTGCGCTTCTCGGCAAAAAAGGCGGTATCCAGCGGGTTCGCCCCCGGATAGCCGCCTTCCACGTAATCGATGCCGAGCCGGTCGAGGAGCACGGCGATCGCCTTCTTGTCCTCGAGCGAAAAATCGACTCCCGTCGTCTGCGCCCCGTCGCGCAGGGTGGTGTCGAAGAGATAGACGCGTTCACGGCTCATGACGACAAGGTCCTGTCTTCGGGCGGCGCCAGGCGCTTTTCCATGGTGGTGGTGCCGAGCCATTCGTCGCCGAGCGGCATGGTGTTGCGGCGCTGCGGCTGGAAGCCGTGCTTCTGGAAGAAGGGCTGCGCGTTGTCGCTCACCTCCGCCACGAGGCGCGTGGCGCCGCGCGCGCCGGCGAGCTTTTCCACCGCATCGTAGAGCATGGTGCCGATCCCCTGCCCGGCCACGGCCGGATGCACATGGAAGAGCGCGATCTGCTCGCCGCCTTTGAGCGCAATGAAGCCGACGGGCGAGCCTTCCAGGGTGGCCACCAGGGTGAGGCCCTTCGCGAGCGTCTCGGCGAAGGAATCGTCCTCGGCAAGAGCCATCCAGGCCTCCTGCTGGCTCTCGCTGTAATCCTCGCCCGTAAGCTCCGCGATGCTCTCCTCGAAGATCTCGACGAGCGTGGGCAGGTCGGAGGGCAGGAAGGGGCGAAGCCCCGGCTTCGGCACGGCCTGTCCCATCAGCGTGTCCCCTCTGATCGACAATGTCTTCCAATCCCCTCATCCTGAGGAGCAGACGCAGTCTGCGTCTCGAAGGATGATCCAGAGGGCACTGGACGATCCTTCGAGACGGCGCTGCGCGCCTCCTCAGGATGAGGACAGAGGGAAGCAGAGGGGTGATTGTGCCCGCGGCCGCACCTCATCGCGCCACCTCCCAGGTGGTGGTGCCGTCCTTGTTGTCCTTCACCACGACGTTCATCGCCGCGAGCTCGTCGCGGATCCGGTCGGACTCAGGCCAGTTCTTCGACGCACGCGCCTCTTTGCGGGCGGCGATCAGCGCCTCCACCTGTGCGGGATCGACGCCGAGCGCCGCCTGCCGGCGTGCCTTCCAGGCTTCGGCTCCTTCGAGCAGGAATCCGAGCGCGCGCAGATTCGCGCCGAGTTCCTCGTGAGCCCCCTGCCCGTCGAGGGCATGGAGCTCCGCCAGCATCTTCGGCGTGTTGAGGTCATCGCTGAGCGCATCGACGATCTGATCCGAGAGGAAAGCCGCCTCGCCCCTGCCCGCCAGCTCATACCAGCGGTCGAGGGTCTTCTCGCTTTCCTCGAGACCTTTCGTCGTCCAGTCGATGGGCTGCCGATAGTGGGTGCGCAGCATGTTGAAGCGCAGCACCTCGCCGGGCCAATCCTGCAGCAGCTCGTTGATGGTGAAGAAGTTGCCGAGCGACTTCGACATCTTCTCGCCCTCGACCTGCAGAAAGCCGTTGTGCATCCACACATTGGCCATGCGCGGCGTGCCGAAGGCGCAGCAAGACTGCGCGATCTCGTTCTCGTGGTGCGGGAAGACGAGATCGATGCCGCCGCCATGGATGTCGAAGATCTCGCGCTCGGTCGGATCGGCGCAGGAGAGCCGCGTCTCGAAGGCCTGGACGAGGTGGCGCCATGCCATCGCCGAGCACTCGATGTGCCAGCCGGGGCGGCCGGGCGTCCGGATGCCGGCGGGCGAGGCCCAGGCGGGATCCTGCGGGCCGGAGGGCTTCCAGAGCACGAAATCCATCGGGTCGCGCTTGTAGGGCGCCACGTCCACCCGGGCGCCGGAGAGGAGCTCGTCGAGGGAGCGCTTCGAGAAGGCGCCGTATTTCGGCACGTTCGTCAGGCTCCCCATGGCCGCGACCGAGAAGAGCACGTGCTCCTCCGCCACGTAGGCTGCCCCGCGCGCGATCAGCCGCTCGATGATCATGCGCATCTCGTCGATATGCTCGGTCGCCCGGGGCTCCACGAAGCGCGCCGGCTTACCCGGCTCGTTCACGTCCTCCGGCATGAGCACGCCCAAAGCCCGGATGTCGGCGTGGAACTGCTCCTCGGTCTTGGCCGTCACGACGCGGATCGCCTCGTTGGTGGCAAGCTCCGGGTAATCCCGGGCCGCGCGGGCGTTAATCTTGTCGTCCACATCCGTGATGTTGCGCACATACGTCACGGCTTCCGTGCCGTAAACATGCCTCAACAGACGGAAGAGAAGGTCGAAGACGATGATCGGGCGGGCGTTGCCGATGTGGGCGTAGTCGTAGACGGTGGGGCCGCAGACGTAGAGGCGCACGTTTTCAGGGTCGATCGGGACGAAAACGTCCTTCGACCGGGTCAGCGTGTTGTAGAGGCGAAGCTTGACCGCCATGAAACCATACCCCTGTCAGGCCGCAGGCCGGAGGGTGGTTTCGATCTTGGAACGAGAACGAGACGGCTCCAGCCAGCGAAGTGCGCTAGCCGCAAATAATCCCGGAAATGAGGATCGTTGCCGTGTTCATGAAGCCATCAATGCCTTTTCAGGCCGGAGACGTCAAGATTACCGATTTGGTAATCATGTTTAATTTGCAGGGCCGCATGAAACGCGTTCCGGCCAAGCGCGTTAGAGCTTTGTTCACGCACACTCGTGACATATTGGCACGAGTTCAACCAATGAGGTCTTCGATGCGCCGCGCATTCGCCATGCTCGGAATGGGTACTGTCGTGTTTTTTGCCGCCGCGTCCCTGACGCTGCTTCCCAACGGCACCAAGGCCTCCTCGACCGAAGCGACCTTCATGGTTCCCGCCGCCGACGGCTATGGCGTTGCGGAATGCCTCATCTCAAACCAGGCTTGTGGCCAAGTTGTGGCAAACGCCTGGTGCGAGGCCCACGGCTACGCCAGGGCCGTCGCCTTCCGGCAGGTCTCGCCCGACGAGGTGACGGGCACCATCCAGAAGGCGTCCCTTGGCCCGAAGCAGCCGCCGGTCTCCGTCACCTGCTCGAACTGAGGCCTCACGACCTCTTGGGCGGCCCCATCGGGGCCAGCAGGGTTCGGGCCGTCCCCAGGACGGCCCGCGTCACATCCGCCAGCAGAGGACCGACGATCCGGCTCTGCTGCCAGAACAGCGGCACCTCCAGGGGCTCCGACGGCTCCAGCGCGACGAGGCGCCCTGCCCGGATATGGTCCCGAACCACCGTTTCCAGGTTCATCCCCCAGCCCAGTCCCGCAAGAGCCGCATCCACGAAGGCCTGGGATGACGGCAGCCAGTGGACGGGCGGCCTGACATCCACGCCCAGCGCCCGCCGCAGCCAGATCGCCTGCAGCTGATCCTTCCGGCTGAAGACGAGGCACGGCGCGCCGGCCGCCGACCGCTCGTTCAGCCCATCCGGCAGCCAACGCCTCACGAAGTCCGGGCTGGCCGTCGCCAGATAGCGCAGGGTGCCCAGGGGGTGGGAATTGCACCCCTGGATGGGCTTGCCGTGCGAGGTCACGGCCGCCACCACCTCGCCGCGCCGCAGCCATTCGGCGCTGTGGTCCTGGTCGTCCACCACGAGGTCGAACAGGAAACCGTCCGTCTGGGCCATGGCCGGGATGAACCAGGTGGCGAGGCTGTCCGCATTGACTGCGATGCGAAGGGTCACCGGGCGGGTTTCGGGCTGGAGCCCGGGCAGGCTCTGGCGCAGGGAGCTTTCCAGGAGAGCCACCTGCTCCACGTGCTGGCACAGGCGCTGCCCGGCCTCGGTCGCCAGGCACGGCTGGCCCCGCACGACGAGAACGGCCCCGATCCGCTCCTCCAGGAGCTTGATCCTCTGGGAGACCGCCGAGGGCGTGACGCTCAGCTGCTCGGCCGCCCGCTCGAAGCTGCCGGTGCGCACCACGGCGGCGAGGGCGGAGAGGAGGGCGTAGTCCAGCATCGGATCAGTTTCTCTAAACCGGCTTGAGAGACTTTAACTGTCCTAATCCTAGAGCCCGCCCTAGGAAGCGTCGACTCCCTCCCGGACCATCGACATGACATCCCCTCTCCTTGCCGGCTTCCTCCTCGGTCTCAGCCTCATCCTTCCCATCGGGGCCCAGAACGCCTTCGTCCTGCGCATAGGCCTGCGCGGCGAGCATGTGCTGGCCGTGTGCCTCACCTGCGCGCTGTCCGATGCGGTGCTCATCCTGGCCGGGGTGTCCGGGTTCGCCCAACTCAGCGCAAGCCTGCCCTGGGCCGAGACGGTTCTGCTGTATGGCGGCGTCGCCTTCCTTCTCGCCTATGGCGCCCGCAGCTTCATGGCGGCGTTCAAGCCCGAATTCCTGAGGCCCTCCGAGGCGGCGCCGGGCGGGCTGCGCCGGGCGGTTCTCACCTGCCTGGCCCTCACCTGGCTCAACCCTCACGTCTATCTCGACACGGTGGTCCTGATCGGCTCGATCTCAACCCAGTTCGACGGGGGCAAGGGCCTGTTCGGCGCGGGGGCCGTGCTGGCCTCCTTCACCTTCTTCTTCTCCCTCGGCTTCGGCGCCCGCCTGCTCAAGCCCCTCTTCGCCCGGCCGGCCACATGGCGGATCCTCGAGGTCGCCATCGGGCTCATCATGTGGGCGACGGCCGCGAGGCTGCTGCTGAACGAAGGTTCTGTCTGAGGGGAGTTGCATACTCACCCGCACGTCATCACCGGCCTTGTGCCGGTGATCCCGATTGCTTGAAGCGCAGCGCTTTTCCGATCGGGATGGCCGGCACGAGGCCGGCCATGACGACCAGAGTAGTTCCTGTCCTCAACCGACCTCCAGGATTCCTGATGAATGTCCGACCGGCCCGTCTTCGCCCATCCTACTTGTTGAGCCACTCACCGCATTTCGGCGGCACTTCGGTGCCCCAGGGCATCAGGGGAACGGTCGAGGTGGAGTTCTTGGGCGAGCCCTCGATGGGCCGGTCCGAATAGACCATGTAGACCAGGGTGTTGCGCTTCACGTCGCAGCCGCGGACGATCTGCATCTTCTTGAAGATCAGGGACCGGCGCTCGCTGAACACCACGTCGCCCTGGCCGAATTTCTGCCTGAACTTCACCGGGCCCACCTGCCGGCAGGCGAGCGAGATGTCGGAGACCTCCTCCGCCACCCCCAGGGTGCCGGAGATGCCGCCGCGCTCCGGGGTCGTGTAGTGGCAGGCCACGCCCTCCACCGCGGGATCGTCGATCCCGTACACGGCGAGCTTGTCGTCGGGGGTGAGGGCCCGCCACACCGTGGACTTCTTGAAGATCAGGTCCGGCTCCTGGGCCGCGGCGCCGGTTGCGGCAGCCAGGGTAAGGGTCAAGCCTAAGGCGATTCGGGCAAGCATCGTCGGTTCGTCTCCCACCGTTACGCTCTCATGTGGGGATGGTTCAGGCCTTTGACGAGAGGCTATTCGGGCTGATGGCAGACGACGCAGATCTTGTTGCCGTCGAGATCGCGAAAGTAAGCGCCGTAGTAGTCTTTATGGTAATGCGGCCGCAGGCCCGGTCTGCCTTCGTCCGTTCCGCCCTGCTCCAGGGCTGCCGCATGGCACGCATCGACGGCGCTTCGCCTGGGCGCGAGCAGCGCGATCATGAACCCGTTGCCTGGGCTGGATCTCTCGCCGTTGAAAGGCTTGCCCACGAAGAACTGTGGTGGCCTGCCAGGCCCTGCCCAGGCTAGGTACGTGTCGTCGGAGTACACCATCTCAAGGCCGAGCGGGGCGAAAACCGCCTCGTAGAAGGCCCGCGCTCGGGCAAGGTCATTTGCTCCAACCGTCGTATGGGAGTACATGCAGGATCTCTTCGAAAGCCGCTGTCGCACGAAAGCTATACAGTTGCGGTCGAAGTGAGCAAGGCGTTATCACAATAGGGTCAAATTCGGGCGTCACATGACATGCCAGCCTGGCATATGGTGCCCTACGGACCGGTTCTGCGATCAGCTTCATGACAAAGACATCTTTTCTCCGCTCCCTCATCGCCCTGACGGCCTTCCTGGCCGCGGGGCAGGCGGCCCTCGCCCAGTCCGCGCAATGCCAACGCTTCCGGGCGGAACTGGCGGCCCTGGAGCGCAGCGGCGGCAACGCACCGACGGGCCAGATGCAGGCCCAGCGGGCGGAGATCAACCGCCTCGTCGCCTATTACCGCAACATCGGCTGCGAGCGCGGCCCCCTCGGCTTCCTGTCGGGCCCGGCCCCGGCCGAATGCGGCTCCATCGCCGGGCAGATCCGCCAGCTCGAGGCCGGCTATGCCCGCCTCGCCGCCCAGGCCGTCGACGCCGGCGAGATCGACGCCCGCCGCCGCCAGCTGCAGGTGGCCGTGCAGCAGACCTGCTCCGCCGATCCCCGCGGCTTCTTCGAGCAGCTGTTCGGCGGCCCGCGCCAGCAGCCCCAGCAGGAGATCATGCCCGAGGGGCAGCCGATCATCGCCGACGAGGGCCAGACCGCCATGGGCGGCGGGCGCCTGATCTGCGTGCGGACCTGCGACGGCTCATTCTTCCCCCTGACCACCCCGCCGGGCGGCGGCCAGAGCGCCAACGAGATGTGCCAGTCCCTCTGCCCCGGCACGGAGACCGTCGCCTATGCCTATCCGGGCGGCGACAACGGCCTCAGCCGGGCGGTCTCGCTCTCCTCGAACCAGCCCTATACGGCGCTGGCCAACGCCTTCAAGTTCCGCAAGACCTTCGACGAGAACTGCGCCTGCAAGAAGCCGAACGAGAGCTGGGCCGTCGTCCTGCGCAAGGCCGAGAGCATGCTCCAGCAGCGCAAGGGCGACCTGATCGTGACCGCCGAGAAGGCGGAGGAGCTGTCGCGCCCCAAGGTGCAGGCCGCGCGCAAGGCCGCCGACAAGAAGGCGGACGACGAGGCCAAGGAAGCCGCCGAGACCGCCGCCGCCGCCCCGACCGCGAGCCGGGAATCGGCGGGCATCGGCCCGCAATCGATCGAGACCGGCACCGTCGTCGCGAAGGGCGAGGGCGCGACCCGCGAGGTCGTGGCCGGCAACGGCCAGAAGCAGACGGTGCGCGTGATCGCCCCCAACGTGATCCCGGTTCCGAACGTCCAGAATTGAAAATTTCCCTAACGTCATGACCGGGCTTGTCCCGGTCATCTCGATACGAAAAGCGTCTTTCGGATTGGGATCACCGGCACAAGGCCGGTGATGAGGACGGAGGGGCGCAAGCGCCTCCATTCCGCACCTCGGCCTGCCATGTTATGACGCCGGCATGAAGCTGCTCGATTCCCCTCACCTGTCCCGGTCCGCCGGCGCGTCGGACCCCATCATCGCCGTGTCCGGCCTCTCCAAGACCTATGCCTCCGGCTTCCAGGCCCTGAAGACGGTCGACCTGGAGATCCGCCGCGGCGAGATCTTCGCCCTGCTCGGGCCGAACGGCGCCGGCAAGACGACGCTCATCAGCATCATCTGCGGCATCGTCAACCCGAGCACCGGCACGGTCACCGCCGACGGCCACGACATCATCCGGGACTTCCGGGCCGCCCGCACGAAGATCGGCCTCGTGCCGCAGGAGCTCACCACGGACGCCTTCGAAAGCGTCTGGGCCACGGTGACGTTCAGCCGGGGCCTCTTCGGCAAGCCGCCGAACCCGGCCTACCTGGAGAAGATCCTGAAGGACCTCTCCCTGTGGGAGAAGCGCGACAGCAAGATCATGACGCTTTCGGGCGGCATGAAGCGCCGGGTGATGATCGCCAAGGCGCTCTCGCACGAGCCCACCATCCTGTTCCTCGACGAGCCCACCGCCGGCGTCGACGTGGAGCTGCGGCGGGATATGTGGGAGATGGTCCGGCGTCTGAGGGACAACGGCGTCACGGTCATCCTGACCACCCACTACATCGAGGAGGCCGAGGAGATGGCCGACCGGATCGGGGTGATCAACAAGGGCGAGATCATACTGGTCGAGGACAAGCATGTGCTGATGCAGAAACTCGGAAAGAAGCAGCTCACCCTGCATCTGCAGAGCCCCTTGCCTTCCATTCCGCCCGAGCTGCAATCGGAGAACCTCAGCCTCTCCGCCGACGGCACCGAGCTCGTCTTCACCTTCGACACGCAGACCCAGGAGACGGGCATCGCCGGATTGCTGCGCCGCCTCAACGAGCACGGCATCGACTTCAAGGACCTGCGGACCTCCGAGTCGTCGCTCGAGGAGATCTTCGTCAGCTTGGTACGGGGGCGCGCATGAACCTCTACGGAATCAAGGCGATCTACCTGTTCGAGATGGCGCGCACCTGGCGCACGATCATGCAGAGCATCGCCTCGCCGGTGCTCTCCACCTCGCTCTATTTCATCGTCTTCGGCTCGGCCATCGGCTCACGCATGGCCAGCATCGAGGGCGTGAGCTACGGCGCCTTCATCGTGCCGGGTCTCATCATGCTCTCGATCCTGACCGAGAGCATCTCCAACGCCTCCTTCGGCATCTACATGCCGAAATTCACCGGCACCATCTACGAGATCCTCTCCGCGCCGATCTCGGCGGTGGAGACCGTGATCGGCTATGTCGGGGCGGCCGCCACCAAGTCGATCATCATCGGCACGATCATTCTCGTCACGGCGCGCCTCTTCGTGGATTTCTCCATCGCGCATCCGCTCTGGATGATCGCCTTCCTGGTGCTGACCTCCGTCACCTTCAGCCTGTTCGGCTTCATCATCGGCATCTGGGCCGACAGCTTCCAGAAGCTGCAGGTGGTGCCGCTGATGATCGTCACGCCGCTCGCCTTCCTCGGCGGCAGCTTCTATTCCATCAACATGCTGCCGCCCTTCTGGCAGACGGTCGCTCTCTTTAACCCTGTCGTGTATTTGGTCAGCGGCTTCCGCTGGAGCTTCTACGGCGTCGCCGACGTGGATGTGGGCATCAGCCTCGGCATGACGCTGGCATTCATGCTGCTCTGCCTCGCCGCCATCGGGTGGATCTTCAGGACGGGGTACCGGATCAAGGCGTAAGCATTGCGCGCTGTGCCCTCCCCCTTGCGGGGAGGGTGGCCGCGCCAGCGGCCGGGTGGGGGTCGGAAAGTCGAAACACTTTCCCCGAAGCCTGAAACGCAAGGCATGTACAGCGGCTGGCAGGGCCACCGCTCACCCGGTCGCGCCACCCCCACCCTTCATCCCTCCCCGCAAGGGGGAGGGAAACGCGCCAGCTTCTACGCCGCCTGCCCCGCCAGCCGCGCCCTCGCCCGCTCGGGTCCGATCAGCGGCAGCAGCGCGCCAAGCTCCGGCCCGTGGTCGAGCCCGGTGAGCGCGAGTCGCAGGGGCATGAACAGCGCCTTGCCCTTCACGCCGGTGGCGGCCTTCACGGCTTCCGTCCAGGCCTTCCAGGTGGAGGCATCCCAGGGCTCGCTCGGCAACACGTCCGCGGCAGCCCCGATGAAGGCGCGATCCTCGATCACCGGCGCCACGGGGCCGCGCACCACCTTCGCCCATTCCGCCGCATCGCGGAGCTTGGTCAGGTTGCCGCGCACGGCGTTCCAGAACGCCTCGCCCTCATCCGCTCCGAGCTGCGCCAGCCGCTCGCGGGCCGCCTCATAGGGCATCTCGTGGATGAGACGGGCGTTGAGGTGCTCCAGCTCGCTCTCGTCGAACTTCGCCGGCGCGCGGGAGATGTGGGAGAAGTCGATAAGCCTGGCGAGCTCGTTGAGATCGGCGATGGGGCGCACGGCCTCGGCCGAGCCGACCAGCACCGCGAGCGAGGCCACAGCCTGCGGCTCGAGACCGGCATTGCGCAGGCCCTTCACCGAGAGGTGGCCGAGGCGCTTCGACAGGCCCTCGCCGCTCGCCGTGATCAGCAGGCTGTGATGGGCGAAGGCGGGGGCGCTCGCGCCGAGCGCCTCGAAGATCTGGATCTGCACCGCCGTATTGGTCACATGGTCCTCGCCCCGGATCACGTGGGTGATCCTGAGGTCGATGTCGTCCACCACGGACGGCAGGGTGTAGAGATAGGTGCCGTCCTCGCGCACCAGCACCGGATCGGAGAGCGAGCCGCAATCCACGTGACAATGGCCGCGCACGAGATCGTCCCAGGTGACGTTGGTGGGATCGAGGCGGAAGCGCCAGTGGGGCTTGCGCCCCTCCCCTTCGAGCCTCGCCCGATCCTCGTCCGTGAGCTTCAGGGCCGCCCGGTCGTAGATCGGCGGCAGGCCGCGGGCGAGCTGGCGCTTGCGGCGGAATTCCAGCTCCTCCTGCGTCTCGTAGCAGGGGTAGAGGCGCCCGGCTGCCTTCAGCCGCTCGGCCGCGGCATCGTAGAGGGCGAACCGCTCCGACTGGCGCACGATCACGTCGGGCGGGATGCCGAGCCAGTGCAGGTCCGCCTCGATGGAATCCGCATATTCCTGCTTCGAGCGCGCCAGGTCCGTATCATCGAAGCGCAGGATGAAGGTGCCCCCCTCCCGCCGCGCATAGAGCGCGTTGAGCAGGGCGACGCGGGTGTTGCCGATATGGATGTGCCCGGTCGGGGACGGGGCGAAGCGGACGATGGGCTTGGACATGGGCCAACCCTATGGCGAAGGGCAGCGCGCCGCGCAAGAGCCGCTAAGCCCTTCACCCCGATGCCTCCTTGCTTTTCGCACGAGCCCTCCCGGGCCCGCCTGCGACCCGACCTGGGCCTTAAGACGCCTCAGATCGCCCGCGCGATCATCTCGACGGGAGCGATCGTGCCGCGTTCGAGAACGGCCATCACGTTGCCGATGCGCTCCGGCATGCCCGCGTCGAGGACATGGAGACCCAGGGCCGGCATGCCTTCCCTCGCGACCTTCTCGCGCATCTCGCGCCCCAACGTGAGGACGAAGTCGCGCCGGTTGCGCTCCTTCTCGATCTCGAAGCCGTTGGCCGCCAGAAGCCGTCGATAGGTCTCCGGCCGTTCGACAAAGCTCGTGGCCTGCGTCGCCGCCCAGGGCATGGGATAGGGAATCTCGCCCTCGCCGATCCGCATGATGTCATAGACGCCGAAGCGCGCGCCGGGCTTCAGGACGCGCCGAATCTCGGAGAAGAGCGTCGCCTTGTCGGCGATGTTCATTCCCACATGCATGAGCACGGCCCCCTGGAACGTGCCATCCTCGAAGGGTAGCGTCAGGGCGCTTCCCTGACGGAAGGAGACCCGATCCGCGAGCCCGCAGCGGCTTGTGAGCGAGGCCGCGACCCGGACGAACTCCTCCGTGAGATCGATCCCCGTCACCCGGCAGCCGAGCGCGACCGCGAGATGCCGCGCCGGCCCGCCGATGCCGGAGCCGACGTCGAGAACATGGGAATCGCGCGAGAAACCGAGTTCTCTCGCGAATTCGTCGGTTTCCGCGTACCAGCCGAGATGGAACTCGTCGATGCCCGAGAGATCCGTATTGGCGAGCTTGTCGGGGTTCTTCCCGCTCTTCGCCAGTGCGTCGAGGATCGCGCCTTCGAGCCCGCCTCGGGTATAGTGGCTTGCCACCTGCCGCTCGATGTCCATGGGATGTTTCCGATCGAGATTGCGCACGAGGCTCCAACCCTTTGCGCCCGTGCATGCTTCGCCCCTGGAATACCCACACGCCGCCGCCGGGAATTCACCCCCGGGAGCATGATCGACACAATGGACCCGCTTTGGCCCCAAAGTGAGGCAGACATGCCTGCCTACATGTCCGCGCCGCTCATCCGCGGCCTGCCCGTGGCGCGATCCAGGGCCTCGTCGGCCCGGTGCGCCTCCAGCCCTTGGTCGCGGTAGCGGTTGACGATGGGGTAGCGGCGGTCGCGGCCGAAGTTGCGGCGCGTGACCTTCACGCCGGGCGCCGCCTGCCGGCGCTTGTATTCGGCGGTGGAGAGCAGGCGCTCGACCTTCTTCACCGTTTCCAGGTCGTAGCCCCTCGCGACGATCTCGGAGACGCGCAGATCCTCCTCCACGAGCCCGCGCAGGATCGCGTCGAGGCTCTCGTAAGGCGGCAGCGAATCCTGATCCGTCTGGTTCTCGCGCAGCTCCGCGGAAGGCGCCTTGGTAAGGATGTTCTCGGGGACCACGATGCCGTCGGGACCCAGCGCCCCCTTCGGCTTCCAGCGGTTGCGCAGGCGCGCCAGGCTGTAGACCTCCGTCTTGTAGAGATCCTTGATCGGATTGAAGCCGCCGTTCATGTCGCCGTAGATCGTGGCGTAGCCCACCGACATCTCGGACTTGTTGCCGGTTGTCACCACCATGGACCCGAGCTTGTTCGAGATCGCCATGAGCATGGTGCCTCGGGCGCGGCTCTGGAGGTTTTCTTCCGTAATGTCCCGCTCCCGCCCTGCAAACAAGGGCTGCAGCGCAGCCTCGAAACCCTCCACGGGTTCGGCAATCGGCAGGATGTCGTAGCGCATGCCTAGCCCCCTGGCGCAGGCCTCCGCATCGCGCAGGGATTCCGGCGAGGTGTAGCGGTAGGGGAGCATCACGCCATGCACCCGCTCCGGCCCGAGGGCATCCACCGCCATGGCGGCGCAGAGCGCGGAATCGATGCCGCCGGAGAGGCCCAGCACCACGCCAGGAAAGCGGTTCTTCTCCACGTAGTCGCGCAGGCCCAGGACGCAGGCGGCGTAGTCGGCCTCCTCGCCCTCCTCCGCGAGGGCCATGGGCGCCTCAAGGCAGGCCCAGCCCTCGTCCCCCTTCTCCCAGGCGGTGAGCGCAATGGCCTCCTCGCAGGCCGGGAGCTGGCCGGCCAGCGAGCAATCCGCATTGAGGACGAAGGAGGCCCCGTCGAAGACGAGCTCGTCCTGGCCGCCCACCTGGTTGAGGTAGACGAGCGGCAGGCCGCTCTCGGTCACCCGGGCGGCGGCGATGTTGAACCGCTCCTCGGTCTTGCCCCGCCAGTAGGGCGAGCCGTTGGGCACCAGCAGCATCTCCGCCCCGGTCTCGGCGAGGCACTCGACCACGTCGCCTGCCCAGATGTCCTCGCAGATCGGGAGCCCCAGGCGGATGCCGCGGAAGTTGACCGGCCCCGGCAGGGGACCGGCCTCGAAATTGCGCTTCTCGTCGAAGACGCCGTAATTGGGCAGATCGACCTTGAAGCGGACGGAAACCGTGCCGCCGTCGAGGAGCGCATAGGCGTTGTAGAGGGCCCCCTCCTCCCGCCAGGGCAGGCCAATGAGGACGCCCGGACCGCCCTCCGCCGTCTCGCGGGCGAGGCGCTCCAGCGCCGCCCGGCAGGCATCCTGGAAGGCGGGCTTCAGCACGAGGTCCTCGGCGGGATAGCCCGCCAGGAACTGCTCGGAGAACATGACGAGATCCGCCCCCATCCGCGACGCCTCCGCGCGGGCCCTGCGAGCCTTCTCCTCGTTTCCGGTCACGTCGCCGACGATGGGGTTGAGCTGCGCGAGCGCGATCTTGAGCTTTTTCTGGGCCATGGCGGACAAGGATTTAGCGCGCTCCCGAAGGGGCAGCAATGGAGCGGGGTATTCCAGCTCGCGCGCCGGCAAATTCATGCCCGGCGATCACATCTGCGGAACTCGCAACAGCCCAGTTCGTTGTCCCCACACGAATTACATGGGAGACTGACATGTTGAAAGGCGGCTTGCTTTGGCTCATCGGCATTCCTCTGCCGATCATCCTGATCCTTTTCTTCATGGGATGGCTGAGCTGAGTTCGATTACTGTAGTGTAGCGTATGCGTAAAAGAAAAAGGGGCGCCGGAAGCGCCCCTTTTTCTTAGTCCGACCAATCCTTTATTCCGCCGCCAGGGCGGTGGGCTGTTCCCTTGACTGGCGCTCGCGCTTGATGAGCTCCGAGGTCAGGAACGCGATTTCCAGCGCCTGCTCCGCGTTGAGGCGCGGGTCGCAATAGGTGTGATAGCGGTCCGAGAGGTCCGCATCGGTGAGCGCGCGGGCGCCGCCGGTGCATTCGGTCACGTTCTTGCCGGTCATCTCCAGGTGGATGCCGCCCGCATGCGTCCCTTCCGCCTGGTGGATGGCGAAGAAGTCCCGCACCTCGCCCATGACGCGCTCGAAGGGCCGGGTCTTGTAGCCGGAGGCCGCCTTGATGGTGTTGCCGTGCATCGGATCGCAGGACCACACCACCGTGCGGCCTTCCTTCTGCACCGCGCGGATCAGGCCCGGCAGGTGATCGGCCACCTTCTCGGCGCCGAAGCGGCAGATCAGGGTCAGGCGGCCGGCCTCGTCGGTGGGGTTCAGGGCGTCGATGAGCCGGAGCAGCCCGTCGGGCGAGAGCGACGGGCCGCATTTGAGGCCGATCGGGTTCCTGATGCCGCGCATGTATTCCACATGGGCATGGTCCACCTGGCGGGTGCGGTCGCCGATCCAGAGCATGTGGCCGGAGGTGGCATACCAGTCGCCGGTCGTGGAATCGACGCGGGTCAGGGCCTCCTCGTAGCCGAGCAGCAGGGCCTCGTGGCTGGTGTAGAAATCCGTCGAGCGCATCTCGGGATGCGTCTCGGGATCGATGCCGATGGCCCGCATGAAGTTCAGGCTCTCGGTGATGCGCTCGGCCAGCTCGCTGTAGCGCGAGGATTGCGGCGAATCCTTCACGAAGCCGAGCATCCAGCGATGGGCGTTCTCGAGATTGGCATAGCCGCCGGTGGCGAAGGCGCGGATCAGGTTGAGCGTCGCGGCCGACTGGCGATAGGCCATGAGCTGGCGGCGCGGATCGGGCGTGCGGGCCTCCGGCGTGAAGGCGATGTCGCTGATGATGTCGCCGCGGTAGCTCGGCAGCTCCACCCCGTCGATGGTCTCGGTCGGGGCCGAGCGCGGCTTGGCGAACTGGCCGGCCACGCGGCCGACCTTCACCACGGGCGAGCCGCCCGCATAGGTGAGCACGACGGCCATCTGCAGGAACAGGCGGAAGAAGTCGCGGATGTTGTCCGCCGAATGCTCGGCGAAGCTCTCGGCGCAGTCGCCGCCCTGGAGCAGGAAGGCCTCGCCCTTGGCGACCTTGGCGAGGTCGCGCTTCAGCTTGCGGGCTTCGCCCGCAAAGACGAGCGGAGGAAAGCCGGCGAGCTGCTGCTCGACGCTCTCAAGCGCCTCAAGGTCCGGATAGGCCGGAACCTGCTGGATCGGCTTGTTTCTCCAGCTGTCGGGCGTCCACCGCTCGGTCATGACACAAACCCCCGTGTCCTTTCTTCGATGCTCATCGTGCGCCGCAACAAGCGGCATGGAACGGCACCTATACACGACATGAACGAAAAGGCGAGTGCGTCGGAGCGACACCATGCCTGGGGAGAACGCATGCCGCGGCAATTCGGCCAAGCCCCCACTTCAGGTCGTGGAAAAGATGATCTCTAGCGTGCGTGGCGCTGACGGCTCTCGCGCCGGGACATCCACAGGGCGCCAAACCCCATCGCAACGGCAATGACCGGGATGCCAAAATAGACATAGGCTTCCAGGAGGGTCATGGCTTCAGGTCTCTCAATATCAACTTCGCTAGGGAATGTAGGATAAAGCCGACGAAAAGCCAAATGATGCTCACGAGGATGGCGATCGCATCCCTTGGCATCGCGTCCGACCCATAGCCCACGGCCACCATCGGCCCCACGAAGCCGGCAATCACGAATGCGACGGCAACGTTGTTGAGCGCCGTGGCCGTCAGCTTGGTCTGTTCATTGTGGATCAAGCTCACGCTATAACCCTCGGCTACCACCCTGTTTCTTTACCCCACCGCCTCGGGCTTCTTGACCACCACCGGCGTGCGCATGGTGACCAATTCCTCCGCTGCCGTTGGGTGAACCGCGACGGTGCGGTCGAAATCGGCCTTGGTGGCGCCCATGGTGACGGCGATGCCGGCAAGCTGGATCATCTCGCCCGCGTCGTGCCCCATGATGTGGACGCCGACCACCTTGTCGGTGGCCTTCTCCACGATGAGCTTCATGAAGACCCGGTCCTTGCCCCCGGAGAGCGTGGCCTTCATGGGCCGGAAGGCGGTCTTGTAGACGTCGATGTCCCCGTAGATCGCCCGGGCCGCCGCCTCGCCGCAGCCGATCACCCCGATTTCCGGGGTCGAGAACACGGCGGTCGGGATGAGGTCGTGGTCCACGATGGTGGGCTTGCCCCCGAACACCGTGTCCGCGAAGGCATGGCCCTCGCGGATGGCGATGGGGGTCAGATTCGCCCGGTTGGTGACGTCGCCCACCGCATAGACCGAGGGGGTGATCGTCTGGGAATAGGCATCGACCGGGATCGCCCCGACCTCGTCGACGGCGATGCCTGCCGTCTCCAAGCCGAGCCCCTTGGTGTTGGGCCGCCGCCCGGTGGCGACGAGCACCTGATCGACCGTGAGGGTCGAGCCGTCGCTCAAGGTGGCGGCGATGCCCTCCCCCGTCCGCTCCAGGCGGGACAGGGTCCTGCCCAGGACAAGATCGATCCCGCGCTGCCGGTAGGCCTCGCCCAGCGCGTCGCGCACATCCTCGTCGAAGCCGCGCAGGAGCTTGTCGCCCCGGTGCAGGAGCGTGACCCGGCTGCCGAGCCCGGCGAAGACCCCCGCGAATTCCACGGCGATATAGCCGCCGCCCACGATCAGGATGCGCCGGGGCTGCGTCGCCAGATGGAAGACCTCGTTGGAGGTGATGCCGAGCTCGCCCCCGGGAATGGGAGGATCCATCGTCGGATGGGCGCCGACCGCCACGAGGATGTAGCGGGCGCGGATGCGGGCGCCGGTCTTGAGCACGTGGACCGTATGGGCGTCCTCGATCACCGCCCGGCTGTCCACGATCTCGACGCCCGCCTTTTCCAGGTTCGCCCGGTAGATGCCCTCCAGCCGGTCGATCTCCCTGTCCTTGTTGCGGATCAGGGTCGCCCAGTCGAAGCGGGTCTCCCCGACGCTCCAGCCGAACCCCTCCGCCTCGTGGAACTCGTCGGCGAAGCGGCTGGCATAGACCATCAGCTTCTTCGGCACGCAGCCCCGGATCACGCAGGTCCCGCCGACCCGGTACTCCTCCGCGAGCATGACCTTGGCGCCGTAGCCCGCCGCGATGCGGGCAGCACGGACCCCGCCGGACCCGCCTCCGATGACGAAGAGATCAACATCGAATGGGGTCATAATCTGCTCTCCGAACGAAGCCTGGCGATGACGAGGAGCCATATGATGGCAGCCCCGAGGGATGCCGCCCACCAGCCCTGCCAAGCGCCGTGCCCGACTAGGGCCACCGGCGCGGCGCCGGCGATCAGGGCCAGGGACACGCTGCCGATGGCGCGGGGCTGCCTCGCCACATGGTAGAGGATCAGGAAGATGATTCCCAAGGCCAGAACGGCGCCGACCGCCCCGAGTTCGCTCCAGATCTGCAGGGCGGCGTTGTGCGGATGGCCGATGGCCAGCATGCGCCTCTGATCGACCGGCACCTTCTGGGCCACCGCCGTCTCCGCCATGCGGGGGCTCACGCCGAAGCCGCCGCCCAGAAAGGGCTGCTTGCGCACAGCGGCGCCGAAGCTCGTCCAGAGCGCGACCCGCTCGCGGGAATGGCCGCTGGCGAGCATTGTGTGCACCGAGGCGGGAATGAGGTGGTTCGTGATCGGCCCGACGATGGGCGAGATGCCCATGGCGATGAGGAAGGCCAGGGCCGCAAGCGCGCAGGTCGCCCGCGGCGCATACCAGGCGAACGGCACGCTGAGCCCGACGATGAGAAGGCCCAGGACCGCCGCATCGCTCTCGGACCGGAGGGTCGTGGCGGAAAACACCAGCAGGAGCCCCAGACCGTAGAACCAGCCGCGCCGTCCCCGGCTCAGGAACCAGGCGATCAGCGGGGGGACGAGCATCAGGAGCGTGAGCACGGGACGGTTGAAGATGAAGGAATCCGCCCGCAGGCCGATCGCCCTGCGGAGGGCCAGACCTGTTGCCAGTTCCAGGAGGATCATGATGCTGGCGATCAGGAAGGCCCAGGTCAGGAGCCGGAACATCCGCCGCGGCATCCGCCGGGCGAGTGTCAGCGAAAGGACGAAGGCTGCTGCGATGGGAAGCCAGAACTCCCCGAAGGCGTTGAGCGACACCGCCTTGAACTCGCTCCAGCCGATGGAGATGAGGCACCAGCCGAAGAAGGCGAGCACGGCGATCGCCAGCGGCGACGCCAGCATGGACGCGGCCTCGCGCATGAGCGGGCGCAGCCGGCCCTCCGCCGCCACCGCCGCGAGGGCCAGCGCGGCGCTCAGAACGATGAAGGCCGGGCTGGAGCGGTGGGCGATCACCATTCCCACGGGCATGGCGACGAAGACCAGCGCCGAGGCCTTCCATAACCCGTGAGCCAGGCGCGCATGGTTCGCGGGCCCGAGGCTGCCGGGAATGGTCGCGTGAGGGGTGCTCATGAGTTACGCTCTTACGCGAAGCCTCGCCTGTAATAAAGGACCGAGCGCATCATATGTCTGCCGCGCAGCCGCACCTCCGACGAATACCGCATCCGGGCCCCTGCTCCGGCGCTTGCCCCCCTCGGAAAGCAGCCTTAGGCTCTGCCGCAGGACGGCCGGACCGATCCGGCGTCGAAGGAGGAAACAGTATGAGCCAGTTTCGTAGAGGTCTTTGGCGCAGCGCGCTCGCTGCGGCGGCCGTAGCGGGATTCGTGACATCGGCGGCAGCTCAGATGGAGCTCAAGATCATGGCTCCGGCAGCGCCGGGCGGCGGCTGGGACCAGACGGCTCGCTCCATGCAGCAGGCCCTGACCCAGGCGGGCATCGCCAAGAGCGCGCAGGTCACCAACGTTCCTGGCGCCGGCGGCTCCATCGGCATCGCCCAGCTCGTCAACAACTCCAAGGGCGACGGCAACCAGCTCATGGTCATGGGCTACGTCATGGTGGGCGCGCTGCTCACCAACAAGTCGCCCGTCACCCTCGACCAGACCACGCCCATCGCCCGCCTGACGACGGAATACGAGGCGATCGTGGTGCCGGCCGATTCGCCGATCAAGAACGCGAAGGACCTCGCCGCCGCCATCAAGGCCGATCCGGCCAAGGTGACCTGGGCCGGCGGTTCGGCCGGCGGCGTCGACCACATCGCTGCGGCCCTCTTCGCCAAGGCTGCGGGTGCCGACCCGACCAAGATCAACTACATCCCCTTCTCCGGCGGCGGCGAGGCCCTGGCGGCCATCCTCGGCGGCAAGGTGACGGCCGGTATCTCCGGCTACGGCGAGTTCGAGAGCCAGGTGAAGGCCGGCAAGCTGCGCCTCATCGGCCTCACCTCGGCCAAGAAGACGGCCAATGTGGACGTGCCCTCCATCAAGGAGCAGGGCATCGACCTCGAGATCGCCAACTGGCGCGCCGTCGTGGCGCCTCCCGGCATCTCCGCCGACCAGAAGAAGGCCCTGACCGAGGCCATGGACAAGATGGCGAAGTCGAAGGAGTGGCAGGAGATCCTGAAGGCCAAGGGCTGGGAGGACGCCTATGTCTCCGGCGATGCCTTCGCCAAGATTCTTGCCGAAGAGCAGACCCGCACGAAGGAAGTGCTCACCGCCGTGGGGCTGGTGAAGTCCTAAGCTCAAGCCTAGAATGACGCCTGAGGCGCCGCGTTCCGAAAGCGCGGCGCTTCTTCTTTAGGAATTGCCATGGCCTTCTCCTCCCAGCGGCGCATCGACGTGGCGGGCCTCGTCATCGCCCTCGTCCTCCTCCTTCTCGCCGGCCTCGTCTGGTGGGACATGAGCTCCCTTCAGATCCTCTCCCCCTACGACCTTGGCCCGAAGGTCATGCCCATCATCGTCTCGGCCGGACTGACCCTGCTTGCCGTCGGCAACGCCGTCTCCGCCTTCCGCGGCGATCTTCCCGCCCGCGACAGCCTCGACTGGAAGCCGATCGTCCTCGTTCTCGGGGCCCTGGCCTGCCTGATCGCCCTGATCGCCTTCGGCGGCGGCTTCATGATCGGCACGGCCCTGCTCTTTGCCGCGACCTCCACGGCCTTCGGACGCCGGGCCTTCGTCACCGATCTCGGCATCGGCGCCGCCATCGCCGCCGTCATCTACCTGCTCTTCGTCAAGCTCCTGACCCTGTCCCTGCCGGCCGGGCCGCTCGAGCGCCTGTTCTGAGGCCTGCCATGGAAGAAGCCTTCACCTCCCTTGCCGGCGGCCTCGCCGTCGCCATCCAGCCGATGAACCTCCTGTTCGCGCTCATCGGCGTCCTTCTCGGCACCGCCGTCGGCGTCCTTCCCGGCATCGGGCCGGCGCTCACCGTGGCGCTCCTCCTGCCGATCACCTTCAAGCTCGATCCCGCCGGCTCCATCATCATGTTCGCGGGCATCTACTACGGCGGCATGTACGGCGGCTCGACCACGGCCATCCTCATCAACGCCCCGGGTGAAAGCGCCTCCATGGCCACGGCCCTCGAAGGCAACCTGATGGCCAAGGCGGGACGCGGCGGCCCCGCGCTCGCCACCGCCGCCATCGGCTCCTTCGTGGCCGGCACCATCGCGACGCTCGGCCTGACGCTTCTGGCGCCCTACCTGGTCGACATCGCCGTCAGCTTCGGGCCCGAGGATTACTTCGCGCTCATGTGCGTGGCCTTCGTGACGGTCTCCGCCACCTTCGGCGATTCTCCCATCCGCGGCCTGACGAGCCTCTTCATCGGCCTGATGCTCGGCCTCGTGGGCATCGACCTCCTGTCCGGCCAGACGCGCCTGAGCTTCGGCGTCCAGGCGCTGTACGACGGCGTCGAGGTCACGACCCTGGCGGTGGGCCTCTTCGCCGTGGGAGAGGCGCTCTACGTCGCCTCCCGCCGCCACATCCAGGAGGAGAGGCTCGAGGCGATCCGCGGCTCCCTCTGGATGACCAGGGAGGACTGGAAGCGCTCCTGGAAGCCGTGGCTGCGCGGCACGGCCTACGGCTTTCCCATCGGCGCCCTGCCCGCGGGCGGCGCCGAGATCCCGACCTTCCTCTCCTATGCCACCGAGAGGCGCCTGACGAAGCACCCGGAGGATTTCGGCAAGGGCGCCATCGAAGGCGTGGCCGGCCCGGAGGCCGCCAACAACGCGGCCGCCGCGGGCACCCTCGTCCCGCTTCTGACCCTGGGACTGCCGACCTCAGCCACCGCCGCCATGCTGCTGGCCGGCTTCCAGCAATACAACCTGAACCCGGGCCCCCTGCTCTTCGCGGAGAGGCCCGAGGTGGTCTGGGGCCTGATCGCGAGCCTGTTCATCGCCAACGGCATGCTGCTCGTGCTGAACCTGCCGCTCGTGGGCCTGTGGGTCCGGCTTCTCGCCATTCCCCAGCCCTGGCTCTATGCCGGCATCCTGGTCTTCGCCACCATGGGAACGATCGCGGCCAATCCCTCCCCGGTGGAGCTCATGATGCTGACCGTGTTCGGCGCGCTCGGCTTCCTGATGCGGCGCTTCGACTATCCCATCGCCCCCGTGATCGTCGGCCTGATCCTGGGGCCCATTGCCGAGAGCCAGCTGCGCCGGGCGCTGTCGATCAGCCTGGGCGATCCGATGACCCTGCTCCAGAGCCCGATCTCGGCGACGCTTCTCGCCATCGCCCTGCTCGCCCTCGTCGCCCCCTTCTTCCTCAAGGGGCTGGGGCGGTTCAGGGCCGTCGAAGATTGATCCTCCAACAGGAAAGGCCCGGGAATTGCCCGGGCCTTTCGCATTGTCAGCGGTTTCAGGCGCCGCTTACTGCAGCTGGTGGCCGCGCTTGCCCATTTCCTCCCGGGCGCGGGTCATGACGAACTGCGCGGTCTGCTGCGTCCAGGTGGCGAGGTCCCGCACGATGTCGTCGAGGACGCCCGGCTGGACCTGAACGTATTTCATGCCCGCGGGCGACTTGTAGAAATTGGAGATGTCCCGCAGCTCCGCCTCGGACAGGCGGCTCGCGAAGGCCTTGGCCGCGTTGTCGACCATCTTCTGCTTGTGCTGCTCGAGCTCGGGGCGCAGCTGGGCCACGACCTGGGTGAGGTCGTTCTTGATCTCCGGGCGGGTCACGTTCATCTGCTGCAGCTGCTCGAGGAACGGCTCGACCATGGCGTCGAACGAGCGCGTCATGCCGGAGCTGATGGCGACTTCGCGCGCGAGGGCGAGATGGCTGGCGCTCGGCTGCGCCTGGGCGAAGACCGGGCTGGCGAGCATGAACAGCGCGACCGAGGTCGCGGCCAGGCGTGAGGCGTTGCGGATCATTGTTAAGGCTCCAATCGTCATGGCTTCAGGGTCAGAGCTGACCGAGTTCGACGAGCCCGTCAGCGGTGGCGAGAATCGCGCCGGTGGCAAGGCCCAGGAAAAGACCGTGCTCGACGACGCCGGGGATGTTGTTCAGCGTCGAGGCAAGCACGTTCGGCTTGTCGATGCGCCCGAGATGCGCATCGAGAATGAAATGGCCGCCATCCGTGACGTAGGGCGCGCCGTCGGCGGCGCGCCGCAGGCGCAGCTCGCCGGTCATGGAGAGGGAGTCGAGCAGCCGGGCGATGGCGCGCTCGGTGGCCGTGAGGCCGAAGGGCACCACCTCGATGGGCAGCGGGAAGCGCCCGAGCTTGGGCACCCGCTTCGATCCGTCCGCGATCACGATCATCCGCTGGCTCGAGGAGGCGACGATCTTCTCCCGCAGGAGCGCGCCGCCGCCGCCCTTGATGAGGCGCAGGTCGTCGTCGAGCTCGTCGGCTCCGTCGACCGTCAGGTCGAGGTCGGGCGTCTCGTCCAGGGTGCTTAAGGAAATGCCCTCGCGCAGGGCCTGCTCGCGGGTGGCCTCCGAGGTGGGGACGCCCACGACCTTCAGCCCGCCCCGGACCCGGGCGCCGATGGCCGCGACGAAATGCGCCGCCGTCGAGCCGGTGCCGAGACCGAGCCTCATGCCGTCTGTGACGAGCTGGGCAGCCCGTTCGGCTGCGGCGCGCTTGAGAGTGTCGCTCACGGATATCCTCTGGAACTGGGTTCGCTCCGGCCTGCGGGGCCTCTTGGCCCGCCTCTAGCACGCCGGAGCGCCTGGAAGAAAGAACGTTTCACGGATGAAGGATCGCCGAACGCCCGCATGGAGCAATCAGGGACGCTGCGGCGAGGCTCCGGTTCCCGGGCTCACGCTCGGCGTCGACACCGGCGGCGCCGCGCTCGAGGTGGTCGGCGAGGGATTGGTCTGGGGCGTGCAGACCACCCGCTCGTCGAAGACGTAGCAGATGCTCATCTGGCCGGTGCGGTAATTGACCCGGAACACGCCCCCTTCCCGCTCGTGGCGGGAGGCGACCAGCCCGTACTCGCCGGGCGCCTGGGGGCCCGCGCCCTCGCCGGCGCTGAAGCACAGGGTCACCCCGATCGTGCCCTCCTGAAGGCCGTACTGGCAGGAGCTGACCTCGCCGGTGATCCGATCGATCCTATAAATACGGTTCAGGTCGGTCTGGGGAGCGGGAACGAAATCATAGGATGCAGCCAGGGCGGAGGCGGAAAAGCCCCCGAACGCCAGGGCTGCGGAAATGAACGCCGCGGAACCAAAAGGCCGCATTCAACACTCCATCCGGTAAGAACGAATCAACCATGAGACCTTATCATTCCCGTGCTTGATTCCCTTGCCCCCAGCAGGTAGCCGACCTTCATGGCCATTGATACCCCGCACAACGTCTCGCCCATCGCGGTCTTCGACCTCGATGGAACCCTGGCAGACACGGCCGGCGACCTCGTCGGAACCCTGAACGTGATCCTGGAGCAGGAGGGGCTGGCACCCCTGCCCTTGAGGAAGGCGCGCGACATGATCGGCGCCGGCGCCCGGGCCCTGATCCAGCGCGGCTTCGAGGCCGCCGGCAAGGAGCTGACCCCGGACCATCTCGAAGCCCTGTTCCGGCAGTTCATGGTTCATTACGGGGAGAACATCTGCGTGCGGACCCGGCTCTATCCCGGCGTCATCGAGGCCCTCGACCGGCTGGAGGAGGCCGGCTTCCTCCTCGCGGTCTGCACCAACAAGGTGGAGGAGCACTCGGTCAAGCTGCTGCACGAGCTCGGCATCGGCCATCGCTTCGCGGCCAATTGCGGCCGCGACACCTTCCGCTACTTCAAGCCGGACCCGCGGCACCTGACGCTGACCATCGAGCGGGCGGGCGGCTCGCCCAAGCGGGCCGTGATGATCGGGGATTCGCGCACGGATATCGTCACGGCGCAGAACGCCGGCGTCCCGGTCGTCGCCGTGCCCTTCGGCTACACCGACGTGCCGGTGCAGCGGCTGGGGCCGGACCTCGTGATCAAGCATTTCGACGAGCTGTTTCCCGCCGTCCAGCGCCTGATGCGGCCCCTGGCCGCCTGACGCGCATGAAAGCGTGCCGGCGCGCTGCGTGCACACGAACTTGTGAAGCTTGTCCGTCAGGAAGGAATGGTGGGCGCGACAGGGATTGAACCTGTGACCCTTCGCGTGTGAAGCGAATGCTCTCCCGCTGAGCTACGCGCCCTGACAAGGGCCTTCTAAAGGCGCCGAGCCCCCGGCGTCAAGCCAAAGAAGCAGCGCGGGCCCGAAGTATTTTGTTACGCGGAATGTGGCGCCTCGGCTTTAACGGCTTGCTTACGACGTGGCGGAATTGAGGCAATTTCGCACTAGGATTTTGTAGCCGGTCGGGGCTATTCATGGGATCCGAAGCGGGGCTGTTGCGTTCTAGCAGACACATACCCGTCGAAACCATGTTTTATCCGAGGCAATAATGGGACGCACCCGCGCTGCCCTCTCCGGGCTTGTCTGCGCCTTCGTCGCGACGGCGACGCCGGCTGCGGCATTCACCGCCATCGATCCGCTCACCCGCCAGCCGCTCTCAACCGTGGAGGAGAGCTTCAGGGCTCAGGCCTCCCCCGTTCCGCGGCAGGTTGTCTCCTTTAGCGGACGCTATGCTCCGGGCACCATCGTCGTGTCGACCAGCGAGCGCCGCCTCTGGTACGTGCTCGGCAACGGACAGGCCGTCCAGTACGGCGTCGGCGTGGGCCGGCCCGGCTTCACCTGGGCGGGGACCCATTCCATCACCATGAAGCGAGAATGGCCCGACTGGCGCCCGCCGGCGGCCATGCTCAGGCGCCGCCCCGACCTGCCGCGCTACATGAAGGGCGGTCCCGACAACCCGCTCGGCGCCCGCGCCCTCTACATCGGCAGCACCATCTATCGCATCCACGGCTCCAACGAGCCGGAGACCATCGGCGAGGCGGTCTCCTCCGGCTGCATCCGCATGACCAACGAGGATGTGGTCGACCTCTACAACCGCGCCAAGGTCGGCGCGCGCGTGGTGGTGCTGCGGTAAGTTCCCCCGATCAGAAACGACGCACGTCATGGCCGGCCTCGTGCCGGCCATCCCCATGATGTGAGGCGCCAAGCTTTTCCGATCGGGATCACCGGCACAAGGCCGGTGATGACGGGCAAGCGGGGAGAGAATGACCTCCCTGTCACCGCCCCCGATCCCGCGACAGCCCCTTGGCCGCCAGATCGTCGAGATAGGCCCGCCACTTCTCCTCCCGCTCCGCCCCGAGCCGGTAGAGATAGTCCCAGCCGTAAATGCCGGTGTCGTGCAGGTCGTCGAAGACGAGCTTCACGGCGTAGTTGCCCACCGGCTCCACGCCGATGATCTCCACATCCCTCTTGCCCGGCACGGTCCTGCGTTCGGCCGGGCTGTGCCCCTGGACCTCCGCCGAGGGGCTCGTCACCCGCAGATACTCGGCCGGAAGCTCGAAGGCGGCGCCGTCGTCGAAGGCGATGCTCAAGGTGCGCCTGTCCCTGGAAAGGCGCAGTTCCGTCGGCCAGCGCTCCGATGTCATAGGCTCAGCCCCTTCCCTGGTTTGCGATTTCACGCTAACTGCTTGAAGAGCAAGTTGAACGCAAGCGTGCGCGAACAAGGATCTCTCCGCCATGGGAGCCCTCCCGGCCCAGCCTGAGAATTCCGCCCCCGGCCGGTCCCTGCTCGACCCCTTCGGCCGGGCGATCACCTATCTGCGGGTCTCGGTGACGGACCGCTGCGACTTCCGCTGCGTCTATTGCATGTCCGAGGACATGGCCTTCCTGCCCAAGCGCGACCTGCTCACCCTGGAGGAGCTGGACCGCATCTGCTCCGTCTTCGTCGGCCGCGGCGTGCGCAAGCTGCGCATCACCGGCGGCGAGCCCCTGGTGCGGCGGGACATCATGACCCTGTTCCGCTCCCTCTCCCGGCACCTGGATTCCGGCGCCCTGGACGAGCTCACCGTCACCACCAACGGCTCGCAGCTGGCCCGCTACGCGAAGGATCTTGCCGCCTGCGGGGTGAGGCGCATCAACGTCTCCCTCGACACCCTCGACGAGGACAAGTTCCGCAGCATCACCCGCTGGGGCGAGCTGCCGAAGGTGCTGCAGGGGATCGACGCCGCGCAGGCGGCGGGCCTGAGCATCAAGATCAACGCGGTGGCGCTGAAGGACGTCAACGAGGACGAGCTGGAGCGCCTCCTGGAATGGTCCCACGGCCGGGGCATGGACCTCACCCTCATCGAGGTGATGCCGCTCGGCGAGATCGACGGGCAGCGCATCGACCAGTTCCTGCCCCTCTCGGCGGTCCGCGCCCGCCTTGCCGCCCGCTACACCCTGGAGGACCTCGACTACCGCACCGGCGGCCCGGCCCGCTACGTGCGGGTGAAGGAGACCGGCGGGCGGCTCGGCTTCATCACGCCGATGACGCACAATTTCTGCGAAAGCTGCAACCGGGTGCGGCTGACCTGCACGGGCCAGCTCTTCATGTGCCTGGGCCAGGAGGACGCCGCCGACCTGCGCACGCCCGTGCGCAATGCCGAGAGCAACGACCAGCTCGAACGCGCCATCGTGGACGCCATCGCCCGCAAGCCGAAGGGCCACGACTTCGTCATCGACCGGCGCCACGCCCGCCCGGCGGTCGGCCGGCACATGAGCGTCACGGGTGGCTAGGCGCGGGATGGCGAGCATGGCCCGCAAGCTGGCGGCTGCCGCGGGCCTGGTCCTCGGGCTCGGCCTGTTCGCCGCCGCCGCCCAGGAAGCCGCGCCGCAGCCGAGGACCGTCATCCGCGTCGCGGTCGAGGGGGCCTACCCGCCCTTCAACTTCATCGATGGCAACGGCGAGCTCCAGGGCTTCGAGGTCGACCTGCTCAAGAGCCTCTGCGAGGCGATGAAGGCGGAATGCGAACTCGTGCAGCACGAGTGGGACGGCATCATCCGAGGCCTGCTGAAGCGGGAATACGATGCGATCATGTCGTCGCTGGAGATCACGGAGCGGCGCCAGAAGCGCGTCGCCTTCTCCGATCCCTATTACCGCATCCCCGCCGTGTTCATCGGATCGAAGGAGACGGCGGCAGGCGAGGTGACGCCTGCCGCGATGGCCGGCAAGAAGATCGGCACCATCGAGCGCACCGATCACGAGGCCTATCTCAAGACCTTCTACAAGGATTCCGAGATCGTCCTCTACGCCAAGGCCGACGAGGCCAATCTCGACCTCCTCGTCGGGCGCATCGATGCGGTCTTCGCCGACGAGCTTCTCCTGTCGAAGTTCCTCGAAAGCCGGGAGGGCGGCTGCTGCCACATCCTCGGCGACGCGCCGGCGGAGCCCGCCTACAGGCGCGAGGCCTACGGCATCGCCCTGCGCAAGGAGGACGAGGCCCTGCGCGAGCGGTTCAACCGCGCCATCGCCCAGGTGAAGGCCGACGGAACCTACGACCGGATCCGCGCCAAATATTTTTCCTTCGATATCAAGTAGAGCCGTTTGACCGGCGCACGCTCACTTTTTAGAACTGAAGAATATTCCAGGGAGCGGACGATGGCGAAGGTTGCATTCCTCGGGCTCGGCGTGATGGGCTATCCCATGGCGCGCCACCTCAAGGCGAAGGGACACGACGTGACGGTCTACAACCGCACGGGGGCCAAGGCCGAGAAATGGGTGTCGGAGAATGGCGGCCGCGCCGCCGCGACCCCGCGCGAGGCCGCCGAGGGCCAGGAGATCGTGTTCGCCTGCGTGGGCAACGACGAGGACCTGCGCCAGGTGACGCTCGGCCCCGACGGCGCCTTCCAGGGCATGGGAGCGGGCACGATCTTCGTCGACCACAGCACCGCCTCGGCGGAAGTCGCGCGCGAGCTCGATGCGGCCGCCAAGGAGAAGGGCTTTGGCTTCATCGACGCTCCGGTCTCCGGCGGCCAGGCGGGCGCGGAGAACGGCGTGCTCACGGTGATGTGCGGCGGCGATGCGCAGACCTACGCCAGGGCCGAGCCCGTCATCATGAGCTTTGCCCGCGCCTGCCGCCTCCTGGGGCCGGCGGGCTCCGGCCAGCTCACGAAGATGATCAACCAGATCTGCATCGCAGGCGTGGTGCAGGGGCTCGCGGAAGGCATCCATTTCGGCAAGAAGGCCGGCCTCGACATCGAGGCGGTGCTGGACGTGATCTCCAAGGGCGCCGCCGGCTCCTGGCAGATGGAGAACCGCGGCAAGACCATGAACCAGGGCAAGTTCGATTTCGGCTTCGCCGTGGACTGGATGCGCAAGGACCTGTCCATCGTGCTCGGCGAGGCGCGCAAGAACGGCGCCAGCCTGCCGGTCACGGCCCTGGTCGATCAGTTCTATGCGGAGGTCCAGAAGATGGGCGGCAACCGCTGGGACACGTCGAGCCTCATCGCCCGGCTCGAAAAGTAAGCAACCGGCTCATCTGCCCGCATCGAAAAACGCCGGAGCCCGGGGCTCCGGCGTTTTTGCATCATCGGACCTCGGGACAGGGCCGTCCGGGACGGCAGCGCGGGCCATCGTCGCCCCTGTTGGGCCGCCCGCCGCCGGAGGGCTCGGGACGGAACTGAGGCCGGTCCATGCGTTCGGGGCGCGGCTGGGCCATCGGCCGCGGCGCTTCGGGGAAGGCGCGCTGCACGTCGAGACGCGGCGGCCGGGGGCGCTCCACGGGCGCCTCGAACCGCGGCATGGGACGCGGCTGGAAGGCGGGAGCCTCGGGTCGTTCCGCCCGGGGCACGGGACGCGACATGAAGCGTTCCTCCTGGAGCTGGCGCAGCCGGCGCTCCGCCCGTTCGTCGCGCCTCGCATCGTCGTTGCCGCGCGGCTCGATCCGCACCGGGCGGTCGGGGCGAGGCTCGTCGAAGGAGGGCCGCATGGCGCGGACGGGATTGTCCCTGCCCGGGCGCTCCGCCGCGTCGGGGCGCTCCAGGCGCGGGCGCGGCACATCGGCCTCGCGCCGGGGACGGCGCTCCTCCGGCACAGGCTGCATGAAGCCCGGCCGGTCGAGGCCGGGCCGCAGGGGCCGCGCGGCATCGCGGCGTTCGAGATCGCGCTCGATCCTCTCCCGGTCCGGGCGCTCCACGCCGAGGCGCGGACGGTCGGGGCGAGGCTCGCGCGGGAGGATCTCGCCCGCATCGAGCCGGGGATCCCTGGGGCGCACGGCATCGCGGACGGGAGCCTCGGGGCGGGGGGCTCGCTGCTCGAGGTCGCGCAGGACCGGCCGCCGGTCCCGGCGCTCGGCCTGCCCGTCATCCACGGGCGGGCGCGGCATCCTGGGGTCGAGCAGGGGAATCGGGCGCGCGGGAAGGCTGGCGGGCCGGGTCACGGGCGTGCCCGGCCGAACTCCCCTCTCCTCGCGCGGCCCGCGCGGATCGACCGCAACCGGGAGCGGACGCACCGGGGCGGCGAGCCCCGGCTGGCGCGGAACCTGGGGCTGCTCCGGACGGGGCGCACGGCGCGGGCGGGGTCCGCCGCCGCCCATGAGAGCGTCGAAGACCGGCGGCGCGGCGACGGGGATGGCCATGGGCCCGCGCGGGGTGACCGGGGCGATGGGCTGGTAGAACCAGCGCGGCGGCCGCGCCCTGTAGGGAACGGGAATCGCGACCGGGATCGGCAGCACGCCGGCCATCACCGGCGGCGGGGGCGGCTCCCGGATGATGGTGATGAAGTCCTCGTCCTCGTCGCGGGGCGGCAGGAGATAGACCGGCGGCCGCGGCGCGGGCACGTCGCGGATGATGGTCACCACCTCCACGACCTCGATCCGCTCCACCTCCGGCAGGGGCGGCAGATCCTCGTAGACCACCTCCTCGAAAACCTGGGGAGGCGCAAAGGGAGCCGAGAGGCGGGCCAGCCGCCGGCGGGCATCGGCGGCGTGGGGGCCGTTCGGGTAGTGGCGCAGATAGGTCCAATAGGCCTCGCGGGTGTTGCGGACGAGCGTGCGGCGCCAGATCACGGCCTCCCGGCGCGCCGCCAGCAGCGCCGTCACGCGGCGGGCGAGGCGATGGTCGGGATAGCGGCGCAGGAAGTCCTGGTAGGCGGGGATCGTGTCCCGCTCCACGGCGATGGCATAGGCCTCCTCGGGCGGCACGTCCTCGATCCGGCGCACCTCGCGCACGAGGGGCCGGGCCGAGGCCTCCGCCGGCTCGAAGAACACGAAGGAGGCGCCGCCGAGATTGGTCGCATGCCAGGGAATCTGCAGGCCGTTGGTGGCCTCGTGGGTGCGCAGGCGGGTGCGGGCGAAGACCTCGTCGAGGGGGAGGCCCGGCTGGCGGATCATCTCGGCGAGCGCGGTGGCATAGGCGCCGTAAGGCCCAGGGCCGTCCGCGGCGACGATGTTGGGCGCGGAGGAGAAGGCCATCAGGAAGCCCGCCGGCGGCTCCATCAGCGCGAGCCCCTTGGCGACCGGCTCGCCCGTGGCGGCAAGCGGATAGTCCCGCGCCATGTCGGCCACGACGATGCGCAGCTGCGCCGGGCTGCGCTCGAGCGAGCGGACGAGGTCGGAGAGGCGGAAACCCTCGATGGGCACGTCCACGTCGCGCTCGATGCGGGCGTCGACCGGAAGCAGGTAGTTCTCGCCCTCGAGCTGCACCCCGTGGCCCGCCAGGTAGACCGCGATGGCGGAGCCGGGCTCAAGGCCCTGCGCCTTGTCGAGGAAGCTGCGGACGAGGGCGCGCAGGTCGTTGGCATTGAGATCGCGGCCCTGGATCACCTCGAAACCGGCGCTAGTCAGCGTCTGGGCGATCAGGCCCGCATCGTTGACCGTGGTGGGGAGCCCGCGTCCCCCATAGGCGCCCTGCCCGACCACGAGGGCGAGCCGATCCTGGGCCAAGGCGGCCGAGGCCTGACCGAAGGCGGCCATCAAGGCAAACGCAGCAAAAACGACAGCACGTTTCAGGGAAGACACGGTTCAAGCCCCTCTTCGACCCGCTGTGACGGGATCATGCCTTGAGAATAAGGCCAAGGCAGTTGAATGCACCGTGAACAAAACGGGACGGCTTATGCAGGTGAGGCGCTTCCTCACCCCTCCCTGAGGGAGAGGTATGGCTGCGGCAGCCTTTGTGCTCTCTCATACAATCGGCTGGTGTCGGCCCTCACTTCCAACTCCTCTCCACAGGGAGAGGAGGGCATTGCGAGCCAGCAGAAACAACGAAAGCGAATTCACCGCCGCGTCATGGTAAGATAGACCACGAAGGCGCCGATCGCGACGGCAAGACCCATGATGGCCATCTGCCGGGCCTCGCCGGTCAGGGCCGCGTCCCGGTACATCTGCGACAGGCGTTCGGCGCGCTCGGGGTCGCGGGACATGAATATCCCGATCACGATGCTCAAGGTGGCGAGGCCGAGGATCCAGTAGGTCGGACGCATGGGCCTGTCTCCTCAGCGTCCCTGGAACCGGGGCGGACGCTTCTCGCGGAAGGCGGCGACGCCCTCCATGAAGTCGTCGCTGGAGCCTGCCTCGCTCTGCAGCTTCGCCTCGAGCTTGAGCTGCGCTTCGAGATCGTTCGTCAGGCTCTGCGCCACCGCCTGCTTGGTGAGGCGATAGGCGAGCCCCGGTCCGGCGGCGAGCTTCGCGGCGAAGGCGGCCACATCGACCGCGAAGGAGGCGTCGTCGAACACCTTGTAGACGAGCCCCATGCGCTGCGCCTCCTCGGCCGGAACGGATTCGGCGCTGAGCATGAGGGCAAGTGCCATTTTCGGGCCGATCAGGCGCGGCAGGATCCAGGTGCCGCCGGCATCGGGGATCAGGCCGATCTTCGCGAAGGCCTCCTGCAGATAGGCGGAGCGGGCCGCCACGACGATGTCGCAGGCGAGCGCGATGTTCATGGAGGCGCCGACGGCCGGGCCGTTGAGCGCCGCGATGGTGGGCTTCGGATAGCCGGAGAGCCGGAGGATCAGCGGGTTGTAGTCCCGCTCCAGGGCAGGCCCGAGGTCGAGGCGGCCCTGCTCGTCGCGCCTCAGGTCCACCGTGAGGTCCTGGCCGGAGGAGAAGGCGCGCCCCTCCCCGGTCAGCACGACCACGCGCACCGCCTCGTCCCGCTCGCACTGGTCGAGGGCCTCGCGCAGCTCGGCATGCATGGTGGCGTTGAACGCGTTCATCTTGTCGGGCCGCGCGAGGGTGATCGTCGCGACCGGTCCGTCGACGGTGCAGCGCAGGGTCGTCGGGCTCATGCTGTCAAAGCTCCTTATCGTCGAGCTCGAACATAGTACGGATTCGCGATGGGAGAACCGGCAAAATGCAGTCCGCACAGCCGGGGCCGACGGTCCAACGGCCGATGATCAACGGCCTTCGCCGCGGGCCGGTTCGGACCCTCCGCGCCTCAGAGGTCGGTGGCCTGTGAGACGTCGAACCGAGCCGTCAGGTCGCTCTCCCGCGCTGCGCGGCTGTAGGTATCCCCTGTGCTCTTGATCTCGTAGCGGGGTTCTTCGCCGCCCGAGGGCAGCAGCTTGGTGATGACGAAGGCTCCGGTCCACGCGGGACCGATGAAACGCTTGGCCGTGAATGTTACGAGTTGGCCGCAGGCATAGAGATAATCGGACATGAGGAACTCCTTCAGAGAGCAAGATCGGGCGGGATGCCGCGGCGGGCGGAAGGACCCTTATTGCCTGAACAGGCGAACCTGCTCGTTCCTGTGCCGGGCTCTGCGCGGCAGGTGCATCCAGGGAACGAGATTGAGGTTCGCAGGATCATCCATGGTGGGGAAATCCAGAAGACCGGATATTTCCGCTGCCCGATAGACGCCGACAGGCGACGCAACCTGGCTGAGCTCGTCTTCGCCCGCCACGCAGTCGAAGGGGCGAGAGCTCGAGCGGATCCGGTATTGCGGCTCGGGCCGCCTTGAATCCAGGCACCCGACGATGGTGTAGGGCTGCCTGCAGACCAGATGGGGGAACCGCTGCTCCGTATAGAGAACGCGATCTCCGACGGCGTAGTGATGGGTTTTCATAGGATGTTCCCTTCGAGCATGACGTCCGTGCAGGCCGCCATACACGAACGGACGTTCGCATCCTTGCGGTCGATGAAGCCGGTGGCCCCGATCAGGAACGGCGATCCAGGCGCCAGATTTCCACGTCCCGCGCCGCAATCCCCGTCGGCAACGGATAGAGTTCCTCCACCCTGGCGATCAGCTGGTCCTTCGTCTTGATCTGCGCGAGATCCAACATGGACAGACGACTCCATCGTGCCCGTACCGTGCGCATGGAGCGTCCTTCGAAGAAGCCACCGTCTTGATGGGAATGAACATATGTCATGAAATCACCTGATATATGCTAGATAAACGCTATTGAAGACATATCGTTCCAAATATTTATCGCAATATCGCTATTATTTCATATTAACGTTTAAATATATTTCTGCAGATTTATTATTTTTTATTATCGGCGGCTTGGAGAAGTTCACAAACCTCCGTCTGCAGCCTCGGCAGCAGGTCGGCCTCGAACCAGGGATTTTTCTTGAGCCAGCCGTTGTTGCGCCAGGAGGGATGCGGCAGCGGCAGGATCCTGGGTTTTCGCGGGTCGGCGAGGATCTCGCGCCAGGCCCTCACCGTCTCGGTGAGCCCGTCCTTGAAGCCGCTCCCCAGGTGCCACGCCTGCGCGTACTGGCCGATCAGCAGGACGAGACCGAGATTGGGCAGCGCCTCGAAGAGGGGCCGGCGCCAGGCCTCGGCGCATTCCCGGCGCGGGCCGAGATCGCCGCCCTTCGCATCCTGCCCCGGAAAGCAGGAGCCCATCGGCACGATGGCGACCTTGGAGGCGTCGTAGAAGGCGGCCTCGTCGAGCCCGAGCCAGTGGCGGAGCCGCGTGCCCGAACGGTCCGCGAAGGGGATGCCGCTGGCATGGGCCCGGGTGCCGGGCGCCTGGCTCGCGATGCACAGGCGCGCGGCGGCGCTGCCCTGGATGATCGGGCGCGGCTCGTGCGGCAGGGCCGTGCCGTAGCGCGGCGCGTCGCGGCAGATGCGGCAGGCCCTGAGCTGGGCGGCCAGATGGTCGAAATTCGGCAGGGAATCCATGCCGGACAGATGGGGATTCCGGGCGCCACCGTCGAAGCGACCTTTTGAGGCGGATCAAGGCGCCCGCCGAAGGCGATGCGTAGAAGCGATCCGATGATCGACCTTCTCGCCTTCGTCCCGGCCGTCGCCGCGATCCTCGCGACGCCGGGCCCGACCAACACCCTGCTGGCAAGCTCGGGCGCCCAGGCGGGCTTTCGCCGCTCGCTGCCGCTGGTGCCTGCGGAGCTGTGCGGATATGCGCTCGCCATTGCCGGATGGGGCCTGTTCCTCGAACCGGTCTCGGCCGGGCTGCCCTGGCTCAAGCCCGCCCTGCGGCTTGCCTGCGCGGCCTATCTGGTGGCGGTGGCCTGGGGATTGTGGTCGAGGGCGGGAGAGGCGCTGGGCGCCTCCGGCTTCGGCACGCGCCGCGTCTTCACGGCGACGCTGCTCAACCCGAAAGCCCTGCTTTTCGCCGCCGTGATCTTTCCCGAAGCGGCCTTCCGGAGCCCGGACGTCTTCCTGCAGGCGATGACGACCTTCGCGGCGGTGATCGTTCCGATCGCGCTCGCCTGGATCGGCTTCGGCTCCGCCCTCGCGAAGCCGGGCTTCGTCGTGAGGCCGAGAACCGTCCAGCGCGGCGCGGCGCTGGTGCTGCTCACCTTCTCGGCATCCCTCGGAGCGGCGGCCCTCGGCTGAGGTCAGCCGCCCGAAGCGTTCTCCCTGCGCCAGTCCTGCGGCCGCTCGAATTCGCCCTCCCACAGCCCTACCGCCCGTTCCTGGGCTCGCGCCTCCTCGGCGTCGTAGTCGCGCCCGTAGGAAACCGCCCAGCCGCTCTCCACCATCCGGGTGCCGATGTCGTTCCCATCGACGGTGCAGCGGGCGAGGATGCGCTGGTAGCGGTCGCGGCCGGCGGCGCGGCAGCGCACCGTCTCACCAGCGACGAGATCGATCAGCACCCTCCGGGCCATCTCGCCGCAGGCATAGGAGCGCCCGGCGCGGGAGCAGCGTTGCTCCAGCTCTGGCGCATCGATCCCCTTGATGCGGATGCGCGTCTCGCCGATGCGGATCGTGTCGCCGTCGGTGACCTGGGCCCGGCCTTCGAGCGTGCGCCCGCTGGGCTTCAGCACGAGCGCGGCTCCGCCGGCGAGCGCCAGCGCGACCATCAGGGAGGTGGCTCCGCTCCGCCGGGAGCCGGGGCGTCGAAACCTCACGACAGACGCTCGGACACTCCCGCCTGCCCGAAGGTGGCCATGTCGCGATGGATCGCCGCCGCCGCCTTCACGAGGCCGGCGGCCAGCGCCGCGCCCGAGCCTTCGCCGAGGCGCATGCCGAGCGCGAGCAGCGGGATCTTGCCGAGGCGGGCGAGCACGTCCTGGTGCGCGCCTTCGGCGCTCAGGTGCCCTGCGATGCAGTGGTCGATGGTCGAGGGATGGATGGCATGGAGAACCGCTGCGGCGGAGGTCGCCACGTAGCCGTCGAGCACCACGGGAATGCGCTGCAGGCGCGCGGCCAGGATCGCGCCCGCCATGGCGGCGATCTCGCGCCCGCCGACGCGGCGCAGCACCTCGAGCGGGTCCTTCAGATGGTCGCCGTGACGGGCGATGGCCGCCTCGACCGCCGCGACCTTGCGGCGGAGCCCCTCGTCGTCGACCCCCGTGCCGCGCCCGACCCAGTGCTCGGCAGGCCCGCCATAGAGCGCCGTGTAGATCGCCGCCGCGATGGTGGTGTTGCCGATGCCCATCTCGCCGATGGCGAGGAGATCGGTGCCGCCGGCGATCGCCTCCATGCCGAAGGCCATGGTGGCGACGCAGGCCTTCTCGTCCATGGCCTCGGCCTCGGTGATGTCGCCGGTGGGCATGTCGATGGCCAGATCGAACACCTTGAAGCCGAGCCCATAGGCCGCGCAGATCTGGTTGATGGCCGCCCCGCCCGCCGCGAAGTTCTCCAGCATCTGCCGGTTCACCTCGGAGGGAAAGGCCGACACGCCCTTGGCGGTCACGCCGTGGCTTGCCGCGAACACGCAGACGAGCGGACGGTCGACGCTGGGCGTGGGCTTGGCCTGCCAGGCGGCGAGCCACTCGGCGATCCATTCGAGGCGACCGAGACTTCCGGCGGGCTTGGTGAGCTGCCGGTCGCGCATCCGCACGGCCTCGACGGCGGCCTCGTCCGGACCGGGCATGGTCGTGATCAGGCGGCGGATATCGTCGAAAGGTGAGGACACGGCATCGGACATGGAGGGCTCCGGCTCAGGGGGCATTGCAGAACGCGAGGAGGCGTGACCTATAACGGCCGATCCACGCGGGGTGAAGCATGTCGGAGCAAATTGAACGGGGCGAGGCGGCGACCATGAGCGGCTGGCGGGCGGCGGCCATCGACCTAGCCCATTGCGTCCGCTTCTATTCCCGGCTTCCGGTGCCGGCCCTGCCCTGGGAGCAGGACGCCCATGCGCTGCCGAGCTTCCCGCGGCTGGCGCGCCTGATTCCCCTCGCCGGCCTCCTCATCGGCCTCCTGCCGGCGGCCGTGCTGGGATTCGCCCTCCTCCTCGATCTCGGCCCCTGGATCGCCGCGGCCCTGTCCGTGGCTGCCATGGTGCTGGCGACCGGGGCGCTGCACGAGGACGGCCTGGCCGATACCGCCGACAGCGTCGGCGGCGCCACCCGCGAGAGGCGCCTGGAGATCATGCGCGACAGCCGCATCGGCGCCTTCGGCGCCTCGGCCCTGGTCCTCTCCCTCTTCCTGCGCATCGCTGCCCTGGCGATGATCGTCGCCCGGTCCGATGGGGCGGCGGCCGTTGCGGCGGTGCTGATCGCTGCCTCCCTCTCGCGCACCGCGGGCCTGATGCCCCTCGCCTTCCTCGCCCCGGCCCGGGCCGACGGGATGTCCCGCGCGGTGGGGCAGCCGCCGCGGGATTCGTTCTGGCTCGCCACGGGCATCGCTGGCACGATCGCGGTCGTGCTGGGCCTGCCCGGCGGCCTTCCGCCGTCCGGGATCGCCCTGATGCTGGTGCTGTCGGCCCTCTCGGGCCTCGCCCTCACCGCCTTCGCGAGGCGCCACCTCGGCGGGCAGACCGGCGACATCGCGGGCGCCGCGCAGCAGGTGGCGGAGATCGCTGCGCTGATCGGCCTCTTGACCGTGCTTCCGGCGTGACGACATGAACGAGAGCTGCTTCCACTGACGTGGAAGCAGCTTTAGTCTTTGCCCAGCCGCGCTTTTTGGCGGCGAACCGGAACCCACTTCGCTAAAAAAGCGCTCCAGGATGACCCGCGTTTCCAGCCCCTGCATCCGCGTCTGCACCCTCGATTCCGAGACGGGCCTCTGCGAAGGCTGCGGCCGCACGCGCGAGGAGATCACCCGCTGGTACCGGATCACGGAGGAGGAGCGCCAGAAGATCATGGCCGAGCTGCCGGAGCGCATGCGCCTGGCCTTCTCCCTCGAATCCCCCTTCGCCCCAGAGCCCGACAAGGCGCGATGATGCCGGGGATTCGCGGCGCAGGCCTGCTTCTCCTGATCGGCGCCCTCCTGGCGGGACTCTTCGCCGAGGACCCGGTCGGACCGCTCCCGGCCCTGGAGGCCGCAGGCCTCCTCGGGTTCGGCGGGGTCTGCCTCATCATGGCGGCTGGCATCGTCGAGGGCTTCGTGCGGCACTGGACCTACGGCATCCAGGCCGTCGCGGCGAGCGGCGGCATCCTCATCGCCCTCCTCGTCACCTATGCCTCCCGCGACGAGTTGCAGGCGGTGCTCGACCGCGCCATCGGCGACATCGCGGTGGGTCGCACCGTCGTCGCGCCGGGGGGCGAGGTGGTGGCGGCGCGCCGGATGGACGGCAGCTTCCTGGTGCAGGCTAAGGTGAACGGACGGGAGACCCGCTTCATCTTCGACACCGGCGCCAGCACCGTGGTCCTGCGGGCGGAGAACGCCGCGGCCCTCGGCTTCAATCCGGAGACGCTGACCTATTCCGTTCCCGTCTCCACCGCCAACGGCGCCGCGCTCGCCGCTCCGGTGGTGATCGAGAGCCTGACCGTCGGCTCGATCACCGCGCGCAACGTCCGCGCGCTGATCGCCCGCGCGGACGTGCTCCACGCCAATCTCCTCGGCATGAGTTTTTTGGAGCGGCTGGAATCCTACGAGGTGCGGGGCAACCGGTTGATCCTGCGGGGGAAGGATAGCGCCGGTTGATGCGCTGTCATCCCGGACGGCGGACCCGATCCGGGATCGGGCGCAGGATATAGCTCTAAACTCCCTCTCCCTGAGGGAGAGGGTTGGGGTGAGGGGTTACAGGTCTTTCCGGAGAGGGCGCAACCCCTCACTCGCGCCTGAAGGCGCGACCTCTCCCTCAGGGAGAGGTCAAGGAGCCACACTCGTCATGCGATCTCTGGTTCTGCTCCGCAGCCCCGGGATGACGACCGAACGTTACTCCGCCGCAGCCAGTCTCGCCTCGAGTGCCGCCGTCTCCCGCTGCACATGCGCCACCGCATCCCTCAAGGTCTGCAGGTTCGCGCCGGGCTTCACGGCCTCGGTGGCGAGATGGCGGCGATAGGCGCGCGCGCCTGGGCGGCCGGTGAAGAGGCCGAGCATGTGGCGGGTGATGTTGTGCAGGCGCTCGCCCTTTTCGAGCTGCTCCGCGATGTAGGGCTCGTAGGCCGCGATGGCCTCGAAACCATCGGCCACGGGCGCGGATTCGCCGTAGAGCCCGGGATCGACCCCGAGCAGGATTTCCGGCTCCTGATAGGCCGCGCGGCCGAGCATCACGCCGTCCACGTGCCTCAGGTGCTCGTGGATCTCGGGCCAGGTCTTGATGCCGCCGTTGATCGCGATGGGCAGATCCGGGCGGGCCTGCTTCAGGCGATAGACCCTGGGATAGTCGAGGGGCGGAATGTCCCGGTTCTCCTTGGGCGACAGGCCTTTCAGCCAGGCCTTGCGGGCATGGACCGTCAGCTCGTCGCAGCCGGCCGCCACCACGCAATCGGTGAGGCGGTTCAGGGCCTCCTCCGGGTCCTGATCGTCCACCCCGATCCGGCACTTCACCGTCACCGGCAGGGAGACGGCCGCCTTCATGGCCGCCACGCACTCGCCCACCAGTACCGGCTCCTGCATCAGGCAGGCGCCGAAGCGGCCGTTCTGCACCCGGTCGGAGGGGCAGCCCACATTGAGATTGATCTCGTCGTAGCCGAAATCAGCGCAGATCTTCGCTGCCTCCACCAGCTCCTTCGGATCGGACCCGCCGAGCTGCACCGCCACCGGATGCTCGGCCGCGCTGAACCCGAGCAGGCGCTCCCGCGGCCCGTGAATGACCGCCCCCGTGGTGACCATCTCCGTATAGAGCCGCGCCCGGCGCGACAGGACGCGATGGAACGCCCGGCAATGCCGGTCGGTCCAGTCCATCATGGGGGCCACGGTGAAGAACTTTTGGGTCATCTTCGGCAGAGCGGTTGGTCGGGTGTAAGGAAACAGGCCTTTTCATATGGGTACGATGGCCTCAAGGCAAATAGGCAGGCTTCTCGCTGTCATTCCGGGGCGACCCTAGGTCGAGCCCGGAATGACAGTAAGGCAGGTGAAAAACCTGGACGGCCGGACAAGCCCGGCCACGACGGGCTGGGGAGATTTCAAACCACCCCAGCCACCTTCGCGCCCAGCACCTCAGCCGCCGCGCGCGGATCGAGCTTCACCTGCAGCCCCCGCTGGCCGCCGTTGATGAACACCTCGGCGTGCTCGAAGGCCGATTGCTCCAGCACGGTCGGCACGCGCTTCTTCTGGCCGAAGGGGCTGATGCCGCCCACATGGTAGCCGGTGATGCGCTCCGCATCGGCCGGCTTCATCATCTGGGCCGCCTTGCCGCCCAAGGCCGCGGCGAGCTTCTTCAGGTTGACCTCGCGGTCGGAGGGCAGGATCACGCAGGCGGGCTTGTTGTCCACCAGCACCATCAGGGTTTTCAGCACGCTCGACGGGTCGGCGCCCATGGCTTCCGCCGCCTGCAGGCCGATGCGCTCCGCGTTCGGATCGTACGCGTAGGAATGCACCGTGAAGGGCACGCCCGCCTGCTGCAGGGCCAAGGTCGCGCGGGTGGTCTTGGACATAGTCGAGAGCGTCAGGACCGATCAGTGGTCGTGCTTGTGTCCATGATGGTGGCCGCATCCGCAGCCGGGGCCGTGATCGTGGTGATGATGGTCGTGACCGTGCTTGTGATCGTGCGCATGATCGTGGCCGTGAGCATGCCCGTGGTCATGGCCATGGGAATGCCCGTGATGATGGTGGTGATGCCCGTGGTCATGGTCGCAGACATGGGTGCTGCGCTCCGGCCGGAAGGGCCGCTCCACGGGGGTCACGGTGCAGCCCTGCCCGCGGGCGAGTTCCGCCAGCGCCGGGTTGTTCTCGATGTAGAGGGCATCGGCCGCGATCTCGGCGAGGCCGTGATTGCTGCCGAGATGCCAGGCGAGGCGCATGAGGCGCAAGGGGTTCTCGGCCCTCACCTCGAGCAGGGACTCAGGCTTAGCCTTCACCTGGACGAGCCGCCCGTCCTCGAGCCGCAGGGCGTCGCCGTCATTGATGGTGGTCTCCATATCGAGGTCGAGATGGATCTCGGTTCCGCCCTCGCCCCTCAGCGTGCCGTGGCGGCGGTTGCGGGCCGCGTGGTCGAGGGTGATGGTGTCGACGACGCGGTCGGCCTTCACGGCGGGCTTGCGGACGATGGTGGTGACGCGGGGCATGGGCTGGTCTCGGTCTGTGATCGGGTGAGGCTCAGATAAGCGGCTTGGCCGGAAATTAATAGGCGATCTTGTCGTCCTTGTCCGCCCAGGCGTCGAACACGGCCTTGGCCTCCAGGCTCGGCAGGTGGTCCATGGGGATCAGCCGTTCGGAGATGGGTTTGGAGATCTCGTCGTAGATCAGGCTGTCGTCGAAGCCGATCTCGGCCGCATCCTGGCGGGTATTGGCATAGACGATGCGGCTCACCCGGGCCCAATAAGCGGAGGCCAGGCACATGGGGCACGGCTCGCAGCTCGTGTAGAGGGTGGCGCCTTCGAGCGAGAAGTCGCCCACCGCCTGGCAGGCGCGGCGGATCGCCGTGACCTCCGCGTGTGCCGTGGGGTCCTTGGCGGAGGTGACCTGGTTCCAGCCCTCGGCCAGAATCGTGCCGTCGCGCACGATCACGGCACCGAACGGGCCTCCCTCGCCCCCCTCCATATGCTCGCGGGACAGGGCGACGGCGCGCGCCAGATAGCGTTGATCTTCGGGTTTGCTGGTGCTCATGGACGCTTATCTATCGTTGGAGGCGGCGGGAGGCGAGAGGTTTCCGGCAAGACGCCCCTGCTCCCGCACCTGCAGCAGCTGCGCGGTCACGGAGGCTGCAATCACCGCCGGGTCCTTGCCGGCGATGCCGGGAAGCCCGACGGGGCAGACGAGGGAGCGGATCTTCGCCTCGGGCAGCCCCAGCTCCCGAAACCTTTTCTCGAACCTCGCCCGCTTCGTGGCGCTGCCGATGAGGCCCACATAGGGAAAGTCCCGCCTCAGGGCCGCCACGGTGATGGCCATGTCGAGGGGGTGATCGTGGGTCATGACCAGGATGAAGGAATCCGGCCTCGCCCCGTCTATCTCCGCCGCGGGATCGCGCATCCGAACCGCCCTCACGTTCGGCGGCACATGGGACGGGAAGGCACCCTCCCGGTCATCGAGCCAACGGACCGCGAACGGCAGGGGCGCGAGGGTGAGCACGAGCGCGCGCCCCACATGGCCCGCGCCGAACAGGAGAACGGGCGTGCGCGCCTCGCCGTGGGTCTCGCGCCAGCCGGTCCAGCGGTCGTCGCCGACGGCGGAGGCGAAGTCGCGCTTCACGCGGCCGTCCTCCAGGCGGCATTCGAGCTCGAACAGCCCGCCCTCCGCCTCGGCCTCCGTGAGGCCTGAGAGGTCCTCCATGTCGCGGCCGTCGAAGGTCTCGATCAGGATCTTCACCCGCCCGCCGCAGCACTGGCCAAGGTCGGGCCCGAGGGCCTGATCGACGATGCGCGCGGGGCCGCGTCCCGCCATCAGCATCTCGCGGGCGATGTCGAGCATGCGGAATTCGAGCTGTCCGCCGCCGATGGTGCCGTGGAAGGCGCCGTCGGGCCGCACCACCATGCGCGCGCCGACCTCGCGGGGAGCGGAGCCTTTCACGTCATGCACGGTGATGAGGGCGGCGGCTCCGTGCCGCTGCACGAAATCGGTGAGCTGGTGCCAGACCCTCACCCCATCGGCCTCCCCCGCAGCGCCTCGCAGGCGCGCAGGATCGCCTCGGGCGTCGCGGGCGCATTGAGCGGAACGGGCTTCGAGGGATCGAGCGAATGAATCGCATCCGCCAGCGCGCAGAACACGCTGTTGGCCAGCATGATCGGCGGCTCGCCCACCGCCTTCGAGCGGTAGATCGTCTCCTCCCGGTTGGTGTTGGGATAGAGCGCCACGTTGAAGGCGGCGGGCACGTCGGAAGCGACCGGGATCTTGTAGGTGGAGGGCGCGTGCGTGAGCAGGCGGCCGTCCTTGGCGAAGACCAGCTCCTCCGTGGTGAGCCAGCCCATGCCCTGCACGAAGCCGCCCTCGATCTGCCCGATGTCGATGGCCGGGTTCAGGGAGCGTCCGACATCGTGGAGGATGTCCGTGCGCAGCAGGCGGTTCTCGCCGGTGAGCGTGTCGACGATGACCTCGGAGCACGCCGCGCCGTAGGCGAAGTAGAAGAAGGGCCGGCCGGTTCCCTTTTCCCGGTTCCAGGTGATCTTCGGCGTCTTGTAATGCCCGGCCTCCGAGAGCGGCACGCGGGCGGCGATGCATTTCTTCGCGAGCTCGTCGAAGGACAAGCTCTGGTTGCCGATGAACACCCGGTCGTCACGGAACGCGATCTGATCCTCCGGCACGCCGTAGGCTTCGGAGGCAAAAGCCGTCATGCGCCTCTTGATCGCGCCCGCCGCAACCTTCGCCGCCATGCCGTTGAGATCCGATCCCGAGGAGGCCGCCGTCGGCGAGGTGTTGGGCACCTTCGCTGTCGTGGTCGCCGTGATGCGCACGCGCTCCATGGCGATGCCGAACTCCTCGGCCACCACCTGCGCTACCTTGATGTAGAGCCCCTGCCCCATCTCGGTGCCGCCGTGATTGAGATGCACGGATCCGTCCTGGTACACATGCACCAGGGCGCCGGCCTGGTTCATGTGCGTGAGCGTGAAGCTGATGCCGAACTTCACGGGGGTCAGCGCGATGCCCCGCTTCATGATCGGCGAAGAGGCGTTGAAGGCCGCGATCTCCTCCCGGCGTGCGCGGTAGTTCGACGTCTCCTCCAGCGAGCGCACGAGATTGACGAGCGTGTCGGTCTCCTCCACCTCCATGCCGTAGGGCGTGACGTTCTCGCCCGGACGGTAGAAATTGGCGTAGCGCACGTCGAGCGGATCGCGGCCCGTCGCCCAGGCGATCCGGTCCATCACATGCTCGATGGCGAGCATCCCCTGCGGACCGCCGAAGCCGCGAAACGCCGTGTTGGAGACCGTGTTGGTTTTCAGCCTCTTCGAGGCGATGCGCACAGCGGGCATCCAATAGGCATTGTCCGCATGGAACATCGCCCGGTCCACCACGCCGCCGGAAAGATCCGCCGAATAGCCGCAGCGGGCGAGCAGATCCACCGCATAGCCCTGGATGCGCCCCTCCCCGTCGAAGCCCACCGCCCAGTCGCAGCGGAAGTCGTGGCGCTTGCCGGTGAGGATGAAGTCGTCGTCGCGGTCGAGGCGGATCTTGCACGGGCGCCCCGTCACGCGCGCGGCGAGCGCTGCGGTCACGGCCCATTGCGTCGCCTGGCTCTCCTTGCCGCCGAAGCCGCCGCCCATGCGGCGGGTCTCGCAGGTGACATAGGCATCGGGAATGTCGAGCACGCGGGCGACCACATGCTGCACTTCCGTGGGATGCTGGGTCGAGGAATAGACATGGATGTCGCCGTCCTCGCCCGGGATCGCCATGGCGACCTGGCCCTCGAGGTAGAAGTGCTCCTGCCCGCCGATGCGGAACTGACCCTCGAGCTTCTTCGGCGCCTGCGCGATGACCGCGTTGGGATCGCCGCGGCCGTAAGCATAATCCGGCAGCACGGTCTCGCCGCGCTCCAGCGCATCCTCCACGGTGACGCTCGGCGTCTCGAATTCGATCTCCATCACCGCCTTCTTGACGGCGCGGCGCGCGATGTCGCGGCTCGTGGCGACGACGGCGAAGAGGGCCTGGCCCAGAAAGCCGATCTCCGTGTCGACGAAGAGCGGATCGTCGCCGAAGGCGGGCGACACGTCGTTCTTGCCGGGGATGTCCGCCGCGGTCAGCACCGCCACGACGCCGGGCACCGCGCGCACGGCCGAGACGTCGAGGGAGATCAGGCGTCCCCGCGCCTTCGGCGACTGGCCGATGGCGATATGCAGCGTGCCCTCGGGCTCGCGGATGTCGTCGATGTACTGCGCCGCGCCCTGGACGTGCTTCACGCCGGAATCGTGCGGCAGGGGCTGGCGAACGTGGCGGAGAACCTCAACACCCTCCCCTTGAGGGGGAGGGTCGGAGCGCGTGAGCGGTCCGGGGCGGGGTGGCAGCGCGACGTCTTGAGAGGTCGCGTTTCCCACCCCCTCCCGCGCCTGCGGCGCGGCCTCCCCCCTCAAGGGGGAGGTGGAACCGGCGAGCTTCGGCTGTTCGTTCATGGCCCTACTCCGCCGCCTCAAGCGACTCGCGCCGGCCGATGATGCGCGTGGCCCGGGTCTCGCCCGACGCGCTCTCGCTCAGGGCCTTGAACACGAGGTTGCGCGCCACCGTCGCGCGATACGCGGCCGAGGATCGGTGATCGTCGAGGGGCTGGTAGTCGCGCGCGATGGCGGCCATGGCGTCGCCCCAGGTCGAGGGCTCGTCGAGGGAGAGGCCGGCGAGGGCCCGCTCCGTCTCGGGAGCCCGCTTCGGCGTCGCCGCCATGCCGCCGAACGCAACCCGCGCCTGCGCAATGCGCCGCCCATCGAGGGTGAACTTGAATGCGCCCATCGCCGCCGAGATGTCCTCGTCGAAGCGCTTGGAGATCTTGTAGGCGCGAAAGACCTCGTTGCCTTTCAGCTTCGGCACGCTCACGCGGCGCACGAACTCGCCCGGCATGCGATCCTGCTTGCGGTAGGCGATGAAGAAGCTTTCGAGCGGCAGGCTGCGCGTGGCCTCGCCCCGCCGCAGCTCCAGCGTCGCGCCCAACGCGATCAGCGCCGGCGCGAGATCGCCGATGGGCGAGCCGTTGGCGATGTTGCCGCCGACCGTTCCCGAGGCGCGCACCTGCAGCGAGCCGAAGCGGCGCATGAGCTCGTCGAGGTCTGGGTCAATGCGTGCGAGGGAAGGCCGCGCCTCGGCATGGGTGGCGGTGGCACCGATTCCGAGCGCCTCGGCCGTCTCCTCGATCCGGTCGAGCTCCGCTACGCGGCCGAGCCAGATGATCTTCTCGATCTCGGCCATGCCCTTGGTGATCCACAGGCCCACATCCGTGCAGCCGGCGACGAGCGTGGCGTCGGGGTGCCGGGCATAGAGCGTGGCAAGCGAATCCTCGCTGGCCGGCGCGGCGAAGAACCTTTCCTCGCTGCCGATGAACACGTCCCGCCCATCGGCGAGGGACGTGAGGCCCTGCGCCGTCCGATCGCCTGCGGCGGAGAAGCCGTCCTCGGGCGCCGCGCTGCAGGCCCGGAGCGCCGCATCCACGATGGGCCTGTAGCCGGTGCAGCGGCAAAGATTGCCTGCGAGCGCATCGTTCACGGCCTCGCGGCTGAGCGGGCGTGCGCCCTCGTGGTAGAGGGTGAAGAGGCTCATCACGATGCCGGGAGTGCAGAAGCCGCATTGCGAGCCGTGGGCTTCCACCATCGCGGCCTGTACCGGGTGCAGGGTGCCGCCCGCCGCGAGATCCTCCACCGTGACAAGCTCCGCCCCGTCGATCTGGCCGAGCAGCAGGATGCAGGCATTGACCGGCTCGTAGTGGACGCGTCCGCCCCGCATCCGGCCCAGGGCCACGGTGCAGGCGCCGCAATCGCCTTCCGCGCAGCCCTCCTTGGTGCCCACGCGCCGCTCCTGGAGTCTCAGGTAGTCCAGGAGCGTGGTGCGCGGGTGAAAGCCTGCGACCTCGACGGCTCGTCCCTGCCGCCAGAAGCGGATCGTCTCTCGTAGCACTGTGTTCCTCCGCCGGTTCGACCCGGCTTTCTTATGGTGGGCCGGGTAGAATGGCGGAGCAAGACTTTTTCGCCAAGGGGCTCGCCGCCGCGGGGGCGGAGCCTACCAGGTGCCCGTGTTGGGCATGGAGGCCCAGGGCTCCTGCACCGGCTTGGGCTCGCCGCGCTGGAGCAGCTCGATGGAGATGTTGTCCGGGGTCTTCACGAAGGCCATGTAGCCGTCCCGGGGCGGCCGGTTGATGGTGACGCCCGCATCCATCAGCCGCTGGCAGGTCTCGTAGATGTCGTCGACCCGGTAGGCGAGATGGCCGAAATTGCGGCCGCCCGTGTATTCGTGCTCGTCCCAGTTGTAGGTGAGCTCCAGGAGCGGCGCCTTGGTGTCCTTGGCCTTCTCCACGTCGCCGGGAGCCGCCAGGAAGACCAGGGTGAAGCGCCCCTTCTCGTTCTCTATCCGGCGGACTTCCACCAGTCCGAACTTGTTGCAGAAGAAGTCGAGGGATTGTTCGAGGTTCGAGACGCGAACCATCGTGTGCAGGTATTCCATGATCGTCTCCGGTGGGTTCGGCTACGTGATGGCGTATTTCCCCGGGAGATCAAGGGGTACCATTTTGTTGTGCGGAAAAAGCCTTGGATTTGCTCAAGATCAGGTGACTTTTAACAGGTGCTGCCTCAAGCAGACTGGCGGTCTCTCCCCGGGGCCCTAGCTTGAACGTAATTCAGTTTCAGACGAGTACCGGATGCGCACCGAGACAACGCCCATCGTCCGCCTTGAGGATTACCGGCCCAGCGACTTCCTGATCGACCGCGTCGAGCTCGACGTCAGGCTCCATCCCACCCAGACCCGGATCGTCGCGACCCTCGCCATCCGGCCAAACCCGGAAGGACGCCCCGATGCGCCCCTGGTGCTCGACGGCGATGAGCTGAACCTGAACTCCGTGGCCCTCGACGGGCGCGTCCTGACGGGCGAGGAGTTCGAGGCCAGCCCGCACGCGCTCACCATCGCCCAGCCGCCCCGCCAGCCCTTCACGCTGACCGTCGAGACCGAGGTCAACCCGACGGCGAACACCAAGCTCATGGGGCTCTACCGGTCGAGCGGCAATTACTGCACCCAATGCGAGGCGGAAGGGTTCCGGCGCATCACCTATTTCCTCGACCGCCCTGACGTGCTGTCCGTCTACACCACCCGCATCGAGGCCGAGCGCGACGAGGTGCCGGTGCTCCTCGGCAACGGCAACCTCGTCGAGAGCGGAGCGGCCGACGACCCGAACCGGCACTATGCCGTCTGGCGCGATCCGTACCCGAAGCCTTCCTATCTCTTCGCTCTCGTGGGCGGGCGCCTCGGCCGCGTCGCCAAGGCTTTCAAGACCATGAGCGGGCGCGAGGTGGAGCTTGCGATCTATGTGGAGCCCGGCAAGGAGGACCGCGCGGGCTACGCCCTCGATGCGCTCGAGCGCTCCATGCGCTGGGACGAGCGCGTGTTCGGCCGCGAATACGATCTCGACGTGTTCAACATCGTGGCCGTGTCCGACTTCAACATGGGCGCGATGGAGAACAAGGGTCTCAACATCTTCAACGACAAATACGTGCTCGCCTCGCCCGAAACGGCCACCGACATGGATTACGCCCATATCGAGGCGATCATCGCGCACGAGTATTTCCACAACTGGACCGGCAACCGCGTCACCTGCCGCGACTGGTTCCAGCTCTGCCTCAAGGAAGGTCTGACGGTCTTCCGCGACCAGGAATTCTCCTCCGACGAACGCTCCCGCCCGGTGCACCGCATCGCGGAGGTCAAGACCCTGCGCGCGCGGCAGTTCCTGGAGGATTCGAGCCCCCTCGCCCATCCGGTGCGCCCGACGCAGTACCGCGAGATCAACAACTTCTACACCGCCACCGTCTACGAGAAGGGCGCGGAGATCGTCCGCATGCTCAAGACCATCATCGGCGCCGACGCCTTCCGGCGCGGGATGGATCTCTACTTCGAGCGCTGCGACGGCACGGCCGCCACGGTGGAGGACTTCCTGAACGCCTTTGCCGATGTCACGGGCCGGGACCTCAGCCATTTCGCGCGCTGGTACGAGCAGGCCGGCACGCCGCGCGTGAGCGTGAAGGGGCATTACGACGAGGCGGCGCGGACCTACCGCCTCGACTTCGCGCAGAGCACACCTCCGACGCCGGGCCAGTCGACCAAGCAGCCCATGGCCATTCCCGTCGCGCTCGGGCTGGTGTCGCATGACGGCTCGCCGCTGAGTGCCGCCTGCGACCGGGTGGACGAACGCGGCGTGTTCCTGTTCGACAAGGCCTCCGACACCATCACCTTCGCGGAGGTGTCGCCCAAGCCCGTTCCGTCCTTGTTCAGGGGTTTCTCGGCTCCGGTGAAGGTCTCCCTCGACCTGCCGAACGAGGAACTGCTCGTCCTGCTGCGGCACGACACGGATGCCTTCAACCGCTGGCAGGCTGCCCAGACCGTGGCCATGCGGCTGCTGGTGGCCCTGTCGACGGGAGGATCGGTGGCGGACGCGGAGGCGGACGCCTTCTCGGCGGCTCTTTGCTCCTTCATGGGGAGCGACGCCTTCACGGACCCCGCCTTTGCAGCCCTCGTCATCACCCTGCCGAGCGAGGCGGATATCGCGCAGGAAATCGGCAAGGATGTGGACCCGGATGCCATTCACCGGGCTCGCAGCGCCATGCGCCGACGGATCGGCGCCGGGTGTTCGCAGCATCTGCGGCGCTTCTACGAGTCGCTCGCCGATTCAGGCCCCTACAGCCCGGACGCCGCGAGTGCGGGCCGCCGCGCCCTGCGCAACGCCTCCCTCGACCTCCTCGCCGCGGCCGATCCTGCCGAGGGCGAAGCGCTTGCGACGGCGCAGTTCGACTCCGCCAGCAACATGACGGACCGCCTCGCCTCGCTCGGCGTCCTCACCACTCTGCCCGGCCAGGCGCGCGAGGATGCCCTCGCCCGCTTCGGCGAGCGCTATCGCAACGAACCCTTGGTGCTCGACAAGTGGTTCACCCTGCAGGCGGCGATCCCGGAGGACGAGACCCTGGAGCGGGTGAAGACCCTCATGCAGCATCCGGCCTTCTCCATGGCCAACCCGAACCGCGTGCGCTCGCTCATCGGCAGCTTCGCCATGCTGAACCAGGTTCAGTTCAACCGGGCCGACGGCGCAGGCTACCGGTTCCTCGCCTCCATCGTGCTGCGCGCGGACGAGTTGAACCCCCAGTTGGCGGCAAGGCTGCTGACCGCTTTCAGCACCTGGCGGATGATGGAAAACACCCGTCGCGGACAGGCCGAGGAGGCCCTGCGGTCGATCGCGCAAAAGCCCAATCTTTCCCGCGACGTAGGCGACATCGTGAGCCGGTCGCTCGACGCGGGGCAATCGGAATAACCTATGCGTTTGAAGAGGTTGCGAGGTTTTCCGCGATTTCCCCAGGGTAATCCCGGATAGGAAATTTTTTATTAACCTTCGGCTTCTACTAACTAGACAAATCACCCGCTCAAGATTCTATTGTTAGTGATTCGGAGAGATGCGGCACGTCCTCCGAAACAGGACGACAATGGTTCCGGAGGTAGCATCGCATGGCGGGGGCGGCGACCGCATGCGTACCCGCACGCGCGGGTACGATTCTCGGGGTGACGCGATCGGACGCGAACCCGGCTTATCGGCGACTTGAGCGATATGAGCCCCTGCTGCGGCTGGCAGTTCCGGCCGTCCTGATCCTGTTTCTCGTGACTCTCGCCGGCAGCGCCTGGGTGCAGATCCGCGACGGTCGCAAGGACACGCTCTTCGACGCCATCAACGACATCGACATCATCGCCTCCCTGTCCGCTGCGAAGCTCGGCGCGATCCGCCCTCCGGCGGACCGCGCGCAGGCCGCGGCGCAACTTGAGCATCTCGCCAAGGACATGCCGCCGAGCGCCCTCACGCAGAGCCGCATGCTCATGCTGGTCGATCAGGCGGGCACCATCCTCGCAGTCCATCCGCCCCTGGAATCGCCGCCGGCCAAACTCGCCGATATTCTCGGCGACGCGCAGCCCCTGATGCTTTTCGCCGACCGGGCCGGCGTCATGACGATCCGCTTTCCCGATGGCACGGAAGGGCTCGGGACCGTGCGCGCCCTGCCCGCCTCCTCCGGCCAGATCGCCCTTGTGCAGCCCATGCCGCACATTCTCTCGGGCTGGTGGACGCGCACCATCGGCCATGTGTCGCTTCTCGGCGCGACGATCATGGTTCTGCTCGGGATCGGCGTGGCTTATGTGATGCAGGCGAACCGCGCGCGGGCCGCCGACGAGGTGTGCGAGAAGGTGCGCGACCGGATCGATTCCGCGCTCAACCGCGGCCGCTGCGGCCTGTGGGACTGGGACATCGGCCGCGGCCGAATCTACTGGTCCGATTCCATGTACGAGCTTCTCGGCTACGAGCGGCAGGACGAGTTCCTCTCCTTCGGCGAAGTGAACGCCATGATCCACCCGGAGGATCAGGATCTCTTCACTCTCGCGGAGCAGCTCGCCTCGGCCAGCACGTCGCTCGTCGATTACGAGTTCCGCATCCGCAGCATCACCGGCGACTGGGTGTGGCTGCGCGCCCGCGCCGAGCTGATGAACGATCCCGACGATGCGGCGAGCCATCTCGTGGGCATCGCGGTGGACGTGACCGAGCAGCGCGGCCTGGAGGAGAAGACCGCCAAGGCCGACGCGCGCCTGCACGACGCCATCGAGGCGATCTCCGAGGCCTTCGTGCTGTGGGATGCCAACAACAACCTCGTGCTCTGCAATTCCAAGTTCCAGAAGCTGCATGAGCTGCCTCCGGACGCGCAGCTGCAGGGCAAGTCCTATGCCGAGGTGATGGCCATGGGACGTCCGCCGGAGGTGCAGCACCAGTTCCTGCGCCGCGAGCAGCAGGATGTGGGCGCGCGCACCTTCGAGGCGCGCCTGCAGGACGGCCGCTGGCTGCAGATCAACGAGCGCCGCACCAAGGACGGCGGCTACGTCTCCGTCGGCACGGACATCACGGCGCTCAAGCGCCACGAGCACCGCCTCGTGGAATCCGAGAAGGAGCTCATCGCCACCGTTCTCGATCTCAAGCAGTCGCGCCAGAAGCTCGAGGCGCAGACGCACCAGCTCGCCGATCTCGCCGAGCGCTATCTCGACCAGAAGGCGCAGGCCGAGAGCGCCAACCGCGCCAAGTCCGAGTTCCTCGCCAACATGAGCCATGAGCTGCGCACGCCGCTCAACGCCATCATCGGCTTTGCGGAGGTGATGCAGAGCGGCATCTTCGGCTCGCTCGGCTCCGAGAAGTACGAGGAATACTGCGCCGACATCCGCTCCAGCGGCGAGTACCTCCTGTCGGTGATCAACGACATCCTCGACATGTCGCGCATCGAGGCGGGCCGCACGTCGCTCACCAAGCAGCCGATGGAGGTCCATGCCTCGATCCAGCGCGCCCTGAAGCTTGTGGGCGAGCAGACGAAGGCCAAGAACCTTTCCGTCACCGTCGACGTCAGCCCGGAGGACATCGTGGTGCCCGCCGACGAGCGCGCCCTGCACCAGATCCTCGTCAACCTGCTCCAGAACGCCACCAAGTTCACGAGCGAAGGCGGCTGCATCACGGTGCGCACGCGCCAGGCCGGCAATGCCGTCAACATCTACGTGGAGGACAACGGCATCGGCATCCCCGCGCATGCCCTGCACAAACTCGGCCAGCCCTTCGAGCAGGTGGAGACCGAGTTCTCGAAGAGCTACAAGGGCTCGGGCCTCGGCCTCGCCATCGCGCGCTCGCTCACCGAGCTCCACGGCGGCTCTCTCCGCATCAAGAGCCAGGAGGGCGTCGGCACCATCGTGCTGGTCCACCTGCCGCTGACGGAGAACACCAGCGCCGAGATCGCGCTGGCGGACAAGGCGGCTTGATAGTCCACCTCAAGAAATGCCGGCGCCGGCGCAAATGGAGCGCCGGCTTTTCCTTTTTCCCGAGCGGAGTCTTCCCTGGTCGTCCCGGCTCCGAGCGACCGAGCCTGACTTGATACACAACGAGCCGGCCTGTGTGGGCCGGCTCGTCCTTTGCGCGGAAGTCTGATTTGTTGAGATCAGACGAGGAGGAACTGGGCTGCGGTGAGGGCCGTACCGGCCGCCACCTTGGCGAACTGCACCTGGGCGATGCCGCCCACCCCGTCCACGTCGAAGTAGACCGCCCCTGTCGCCTGATCGTACACGATCCGGTGCTCCCAGGCCGTAGCGGCAGTTCCCACGGTGAAGGCGCTGCTCTTGAGCATCGTACGCCCCACGGGCAGGCCGCCCACCATGTCGATCACCGTGGTCGACGGCAGGGAGCCGAACACGCTCGCCGAGAGCCCGATCCGGTCGCCCTGCGCCACGCTGAAATCCGCCAGGGTGTCCACGTTGCCGGCACTCAGGCGCGTGTCGAACCGGAACAGGTCCGCCCCTGCGTTACCCAGCAGCCAGTCCAGCCCCTCGCCGCCCGAGACCGTGTCGGCCCCGTCGCCGCCCTCCATGTAATCATTGCCGCCCTCGCCCTGCAGCAGGTCGGCGCCGCCATAGCCGTAGAGGGTGTTGGCCAGGACGTCGCCCTGCAACGTGTCGCCGAAGCCTGAGCCCTCCAGCCCCTCGATCGAGACATAGGTGTCCCCAAAGGCATCGCCTGCGCTGCCGGAGCCGGCGAGCAGGCTCGCCGTCACTCCGCTCGCAGCGCTCCAGTATACGGCAAAGTCGAAGCCCTGCCCGCCGTGGAGCCAGTCGCCTCCGGCCCGGCCCTCGAGCCGGTCCGAGCCGTCCTGCCCCTCGAGCGCGTTGCCGGAGGCATCGCCATGGAGCAGGTCGTCGAAGCGCGAGCCTTTCAGGCCCTCGATCGACACGTACACGTCGCCCTGGGCCTCGAAACCCTGATTGGCCGCCGCGTTGGCCAGGTCCGCCACCACCCGCTCCACGGCATCGGTGTAGACGGCGAAGTCGTAGCCCACGCCCCCGTCGAGAATGTCGCCCCGCGTGCCGCCGGCGAGCTGGTCGTCGCCATTCCCGCCCTTGAGGGTGTCCACCCCGCCATACCCCTTGAGCAGGTCGTGCCCCTCGCCGCCGTCGAACTCGTCGGAGCTGGTGTCGGTGGCCGCAGAGCTGCCCTCGATCACATCGCTGTAGGCCGAGCCGATGACCTTCTCGATGGAGACGAACACGTCGCCATAAGCCTCGCCCAAGTTGCGGGCGGCGTTGCCCAGATCCACCCGCACGCCTGCCTTAGCGTCGGCGTAAGAAGCGGTGTCGATGCCCGAGCCGCCGTTGAGGGTATCCGCACCGACACCGCCCTCGAGCAGGTCGTCATCAGCGCCGCCCAAGAGTTCGTCATTGCCCTCGAAGCCCTTGAGGCGATCATGGCCGTTGTCACCCCAGAAGACGTTGTTCGCATCGTCTCCCTCAATCACGTCATCGAACCGCGTTCCGTCAATCACCTCGACGTCTACATACATATCACCGGCTGCTGCGCCTTGGTTGCGCGACACATCCCAAAGATAGATTTTTACAGATCTATTGGTGTTATTATAGTAGCTGACCGTGTCACAGCCCTCACCGCCAACAAGCTTGTCTGCGCTGATTCCGCTGAACAGACGATCATTGCCCTCTCCACCGTCGAGGACATTGTCGCCGCTCGCGGCGTCCAGCACATCGTCCCCAACTCCACCAAAGAGGGAATCGCCCCTGTTCCCTCCGATCAGAGTATCCGCTCCGCCGAACCCTGCCAGCAAGCCGCTCGAGGTCAGCTGATCAGCCTGTTCGGTGCCTCTCAGGGCGGTCAGAAGATAGGTTGAGTCGCCAATCGAGAACTGGACGACTGCATCCTTGGGAACGTCGCTTTCGGGTTCGGGATTTTCCTCACGGGAGGGGCGTTCCCACATATTGACCGTCTCATTCACGATCCAGTCGACAATCCCTCGCGCAGCACCACTGGCTTGGTCCCACAGCGATTTATCCCGATTTTCGACCGTACCGGACAGAATTTCGTCACGTGTCTCGCCATGCTCGGTCTCATACTCGCGTACACGAAAGGTGATGTTCAAACCATTGGATTGAGCGCGAAAGACCTCGCCATAGCCGTTCGCATCGATAGCGCGCCGGCCGAGGAGCGTTCCGTTCTCGGCGCGGGTTTCAGACGTATACGAACCATCTGCGTTGTACGTTTGCGACACATGCGTACCATCGGTGCGATGCAGCTCAAGGGTTCCTGACCCATCGGCACTGCGCGTCCGGACCCAGCTTCCATCTGCGCTCCGCGCCTCATAGTTGCCTGCGGCATCCAGCCTCCCCGTCGCCCGTAATGAGCCGTCGGGATTGTAGGACCTAAAGTCATAAGACCCATCCTGGCGCTCCGTATACACCGACATTCTGTCGCTACTCGCCCATTGGATTGTCTCGACCACCATACCGTTGGGGTACTCAACGGTTACCCTGCTTGAGCCGTCGGCAAGCCTATCAATCGTCGTGATGATACCATCTGCTGTCGCCGTGATGACCGTATCCGCATCATCATCGCCCTGAGACGGTGAACCTGAGCCTCCTCCACTGCCTCCAGTGGATCCGCCTGATGTGGACGATGAGCCTCCGGCGATCGGGGCTACCACTGTTTGTGTGCCGCCATATTGCCCAGGCGGCAGGGCGCCGCCCATTAGTCTTTGTAGCTCCGCCAAGAGTATTGCGGTTGCCGTCATGGTGCCGTCTGGGATGTGGTGGACTTTTGAGAGGGTGGCGTAGTCTCCGGGTGTTGAAGCCCACAAAACGGGATTCGGGCGTTGGAGCGCCAGGGTCCCATTGGAGACCACGCCATGACGGACCCTA